>NZ_CP192023.1:2765000-7022500 GCF_050948405.1 Micromonospora sp. CA-248212
GAGTACCGTGAGGGAATGGTGAAAAGTACCCCGGGAGGGGAGTGAAATAGTACCTGAAACCGTTCGCCTACAATCCGTCGGAGCCTTGCGGGGTGACGGCGTGCCTTTTGAAGAATGAGCCTGCGAGTTAGTGGCATGTGGCGAGGTTAACCCGTGTGGGGGAGCCGTAGCGAAAGCGAGTCTGAATAGGGCGCTTTAGTCGCATGCTCTAGACCCGAAGCGGAGTGATCTAGCCATGGGCAGGCTGAAGCGCGGGTAAGACCGCGTGGAGGGCCGAACCCACCAACGTTGAAAAGTTGGGGGATGACCTGTGGTTAGGGGTGAAAGGCCAATCAAACTCCGTGATAGCTGGTTCTCCCCGAAATGCATTTAGGTGCAGCGTCGCGTGTTTCTTGCCGGAGGTAGAGCACTGGATGGTCTAGGGGGCCCACAAGCTTACCGAAATCAGCCAAACTCCGAATGCCGGTAAGTGAGAGCGCGGCAGTGAGACTGCGGGGGATAAGCTTCGTAGTCGAGAGGGAAACAGCCCAGATCACCAGCTAAGGCCCCTAAGCGTGTGCTAAGTGGAAAAGGATGTGGGGTCGCATAGACAACCAGGAGGTTGGCTTAGAAGCAGCCACCCTTTAAAGAGTGCGTAATAGCTCACTGGTCAAGTGGTTCCGCGCCGACAATGTAGCGGGGCTCAAGCACACCGCCGAAGCTGTGGCATTCACATTTTAACCTCGCTTGGACTTGATTCCTTGTGCAGGTGTGTGGATGGGTAGGGGAGCGTCGTGCCGCGAGTGAAGCAGCGGGGTGACCCAGTTGTGGACGCGGCACGAGTGAGAATGCAGGCATGAGTAGCGAAAGAAGGGTGAGAAACCCTTCCGCCGGATGACCAAGGGTTCCAGGGCCAGGCTAATCCGCCCTGGGTGAGTCGGGACCTAAGGCGAGGCCGAGAGGCGTAGTCGATGGACAACGGGTTGATATTCCCGTACCCGCGAAAGAGCGTCCCTGATGAACCTCGTTGTGCTAACCACCCGAACTTGGTGAGGTCTTCGGACTGATCTGAGGGAGCGTGGGAACCTGGCGGGTAGTAGTCAAGCGATGGGGTGACGCAGGAAGGTAGCTGAGCCCGGCCGGTGGTTGTGCCGGGGTAAGCGTGTAGGCCGTGTCGTAGGCAAATCCGCGACGCATGAAGGCTGAGACGTGATGCCGAGCCGATTCAGGTGAAGTCAGTGATCCTATGCTGCCGAGAAAAGCCTCTAGCGAGTTCTTAGCGGCCCGTACCCCAAACCGACACAGGTGGTCAGGTAGAGAATACCGAGGCGATCGGGCGAACTGTGGTTAAGGAACTCGGCAAATTGCCCCCGTAACTTAGGGAGAAGGGGGGCCGGAGACGTGAAGCCCCGCGCGGGTGGAGCGTTGTATGGCCGCAGAGAGCAGGGGGAAGCGACTGTTTACTAAAAACACAGGTCCATGCGAAGAAGTAATTCGATGTATATGGACTGACGCCTGCCCGGTGCTGGAACGTTAAGGGGACCTGTTAGCTCTTCGGGGCGAAGCGGAGAACTTAAGCGCCAGTAAACGGCGGTGGTAACTATAACCATCCTAAGGTAGCGAAATTCCTTGTCGGGTAAGTTCCGACCTGCACGAATGGCGTAACGACTTCCCCACTGTCTCAACCACAGGCCCGGCGAAATTGCAGTACGAGTAAAGATGCTCGTTACGCGCGGCAGGACGGAAAGACCCCGGGACCTTTACTATAGCTTGACATTGGTACTTGAGTTAGCTTGTGTAGGATAGGTGGGAGCCGGTGAAGTCCATACGCCAGTATGGGTGGAGGCAATCTTGAAATACCACTCTGGTTGATTTGGGTATCTAACTTCGGACCGTTATCCGGTTCAGGGACAGTGTCTGGTGGGTAGTTTAACTGGGGCGGTTGCCTCCTAAAAGGTAACGGAGGCGCCCAAAGGTTCCCTCAGCCTGGTTGGCAATCAGGTGTTGAGTGCAAGTACACAAGGGAGCTTGACTGTGAGACTGACAGGTCGAGCAGGGACGAAAGTCGGGACTAGTGATCCGGCACTTGCGAGTGGAAGCGGTGTCGCTCAACGGATAAAAGGTACCCCGGGGATAACAGGCTGATCTTCCCCAAGAGTCCATATCGACGGGATGGTTTGGCACCTCGATGTCGGCTCGTCGCATCCTGGGGCTGTAGCAGGTCCCAAGGGTTGGGCTGTTCGCCCATTAAAGCGGTACGCGAGCTGGGTTTAGAACGTCGTGAGACAGTTCGGTCCCTATCCGCCGTGCGCGTAGGATACTTGAGAAGGGCTGTCCCTAGTACGAGAGGACCGGGACGGACGAACCTCTGGTGTGCCAGTTGTCCTGCCAAGGGCACGGCTGGTTAGCTACGTTCGGAAGGGATAACCGCTGAAAGCATCTAAGCGGGAAGCCTGCTTCAAGATGAGGTATCCCACCCACCTTTGGTGGGGTAAGGCCCCCAGCTAGACGACTGGGTTGATAGGCCGGAAATGTAAGCCCGGTAACGGGTTCAGTTGACCGGTACTAATAGGCCGAGGACTTGACTACTAAGCTGCTACGCGTCCACTGTGCAACTCTGAACAAACACCCACCCGTGTTGGTGATGGTTGATATGTTCATAGAGTTACGGCGGTCATGGCGGAGGGGAAACGCCCGGTCACATTCCGAACCCGGAAGCTAAGCCCTCCAGCGCCGATGGTACTGCACTCGTGAGGGTGTGGGAGAGTAGGACACCGCCGGACAATCTTTCAGTCGAGGGCCGCCCCATCAGGGTCGGCCCTCGACTGCGTGGCGCCATTGGTGGCGCAATCAGGAAGGATGTACCTGTGAGTTCAGGACCGCAGGGCGGAGATCGTCCCCGTCGTTACGAGGACCGCACCGACGGCCCCGGTGGACGCGACCGTGGAGCGCGCCGCGATGACCGGCCCCCGTACCGGGGAGACCGTGACAACGCCGGCGGCGCCCGTGGCGGCAACACCGGCGGCCGCGATGGCGGCGCCCGCAGTGGCGAGCGTCGTGAGGGTGGTTTCCGTGGTGGGGACCGTCGTGAGGGCGGTTACCAGGGTGGCGGTGACCGTGGTCGTTCCGGTCCGTCCCGTGAGGGTGGCTTCCGGGGCGGCGACCGCGAGGGTGGCGGCCGCGAGGGTGGTTTCCGTGGTGGCGACCGTCGTGAGGGTGGCTACCAGGGCGGCGGTGACCGTGGTCGTTCCGGTCCGTCCCGTGAGGGTGGCTTCCGCGGTGGTGACCGCGAGGGTGGCGGCCGCGAGGGTGGTTTCCGTGGTGGGGACCGTCGTGAGGGCGGCTACCAGGGTGGCGGTGACCGTGGTCGTTCCGGTCCGTCCCGTGAGGGTGGCTTCCGCGGCGGTGACCGTCGTGAAGGTGGCTTCCGCGGCGGCGACCGCGAGGGTGGTTTCCGTGGTGGCGACCGTCGTGAGGGCGGCTACCAGGGTGGCGGTGACCGTGGTCGCTCCGGTCCGTCCCGTGAGGGTGGCTTCCGGGGCGGTGACCGTGACGGTGGTTTCCGTGGTGGGGACCGTCGTGAAGGTGGCTACCAGGGTGGCGGTGACCGTGGTCGTTCCGGTCCGCCCCGTGAGGGTGGCTTCCGGGGCGGCGGCCGCGAGGGTGGCGGCCGCGAGGGTGGTTTCCGTGGTGGAGACCGTCGTGAGGGCGGCTACCAGGGTGGCGGTGACCGTGGTCGTTCCGGTCCGCCCCGCGAGGGTGGCTTCCGCGGCGGCGACCGCGACGGCGGCTTCCGTGGTGGCGACCGTCGTGAAGGTGGCTTCCGGGGTGGCGACCGCGAGGGTGGCTACCAGGGCGGCGGTGACCGTGGTCGTTCCGGTCCGTCCCGTGAGGGTGGCTTCCGCGGCGGCGACCGCGACGGCGGCTTCCGTGGTGGAGAGCGCCGTGAAGGCGGCTTCCGCGGTGGTGACCGCGAGGGCGGTTTCCGTGGTGGGGACCGTCGTGAGGGTGGCTACCAGGGCGGCGGTGACCGTGGTCGTTCCGGTCCGCCCCGCGAGGGTGGCTTCCGCGGCGGCGACCGCGACGGTGGTTCCCGTGGTGGCGACCGCCGTGAAGGTGGCTTCCGGGGTGGCGACCGCGAGGGCGGCTTCCGTGGTGGAGAGCGCCGTGAGGGTGGTTTCCGCGACGCGACGCGCTCCGGCGGGCCGCGCGAAGGTGGCTTCCGCAGCGGTGACCGCGAGGGCGGTTTCCGTGGTGGGGACCGTCGTGAGGGCGGCTACCAGGGTGGCGGTGACCGTGGTCGTTCCGGTCCGCCCCGCGAGGGTGGCTTCCGGGGCGGGGACCGTGACTCCGGTGGCTTCCGGGGCGGTGAGCGTGGCGCCTCGCGTCCGGGCGCGTCGCGCGAGGGTGGTTTCCGGGGTGGCGACCGTGATGGCGGTTTCCGAGGTGGCGACCGCCGGCAGGGTGGTGCTCCCCGTGAGGGTGGATACCGCGGTGGCGACCGTGACGGCGGCTTCCGGGCCGACGACCGGCCGCGTCGCGAGGACGACCACCGCCGCGACGAGCGTGGGGCCGGCCCGGAGGCGTCCGAGGGTGGGCGCGGCGCGGCCCCGGTCCTACCGGACGACATCGTCGCGACCGACCTCGACAAGGACGTCCGTGCCGAGCTGCTCTCGCTGAACAAGCCGGTCGCCGAGACCGTGGCCCGACACCTGGTCGCCACCGGTCAGCTGATCGACGAGGACCCGGCCGAGGCGTTGGCCCACGCGCTGGCCGCCCGGCGGCTGGCGTCGCGGATCTCCGCTGTCCGCGAGGCGGTCGGCTTGGCCGCGTACCACGCGGGGGAGTGGCAGACCGCGATCGCCGAGCTGCGGACGTACCACCGGATGACCGGTTTGCAGAGTCACCTCGCCGTGCTCGCCGACTGCGAGCGCGCGCTCGGCCGGCCGGAGCGGGCGATCGACCTGTACCGGGGCGCCGACCAGGAGAAGCTGGACCAGGCCGTCGCGATCGAGCTGCTGATCGTCGCCGCCGGGGCGCGGGGTGATCTCGGCCAGAAGGACGCCGCGGTCGCCATGCTCCAGGTGCCCGACCTGACCAGCGAGACGGCAGCGCCGTGGACGGCGCGACTGCGGTACGCGTATGCCGACGCGCTGCTCGCGGTGGGCCGGCGTGAGGAGGCTCGCGAGTGGTTCTCCCGTGCCGCCGACGTGGACACCGAGGGCGAGACCGACGCCGCGGAGCGGCTGCTCGAACTCGACGGCGTCGTCATCGAGGGCGACGAGGAGGACGAGACCGAGGAGATCGCCGCCGGACCGGGCACGCCGGGCGCCGTACCGGCTCAGCCGGACACGGACCTGACCGCAGGTGACGACGACGAGGACGACCCCGACGACGACGAGGACTTCGAGGACGAGGACTTCGACGACGACGAGGAGGACGGCGT
This sequence comes from Micromonospora sp. CA-248212, assembly GCF_050948405.1. Taxonomy (NCBI): domain Bacteria; kingdom Bacillati; phylum Actinomycetota; class Actinomycetes; order Micromonosporales; family Micromonosporaceae; genus Micromonospora; species Micromonospora sp. CA-248212. Next base: position 2,770,426 of record NZ_CP192023.1, read on the forward strand.
CACCGGTCGCTTGGCGACGGACGCCGACCGGGTGGATGTCGAGGACGTCGACGGTGACGACGAGGACGTCGACAGTGACGACGACCTGCTCGCTCCGGAGAAGGACAACGCCTCCCCGGCTCTGACCACGCCCGCCGACGACGGTGGCCGGGTCGTGAGCGGCGACGAGACCGCCCCCATCCGGGGCGACGAGCCGGAGTCGACGCAGCGGTGAACGCGGACGCCGGGAAGCGGCTGATCGACGGGTACAGCCTGGTCGTCTTCGACCTGGACGGTGTGATCTACCTGATCGACCGGCCGATTCCCGGCGCCGTCGAGGCGGTGGCCCAACTTCACGCCGAGGGGCGGGCGGTGGCGTACGCCACCAACAACGCCTCACGTCGCTCCAGCGACGTCGCCGACCTGCTGACCGGGATGGGCGTGCCGGCGCGGCCGGAGGAGGTCCTCACCTCCGCGGCGGCGGCGGCCGAGCTGCTCCGCGACCGGCTCCCGGCCGGCGCTCGGGTGCTGGTGGTCGGCGCGGAGGCGCTGCGCGCCGAGCTACGGGCGGTCGGACTGACCCCGGTCGCTCGCGCCGACGAGAAGCCGGCCGCGGTGGTGCAGGGCTACGGCCCGCAGGTCGGCTGGGCCGAGTTGGCCGAGGCGTCGCTCGCGGTCCGGGCCGGCGCGATCTGGGTCGCCACCAACACCGACCGTACGCTGCCCAGCGCCCGAGGCCCGCTGCCGGGCAACGGGTCACTGGTCGCGGTGCTGCGGACCGCGTTGGAGCGGGATCCGGACCTGGTGGTCGGTAAGCCGGAGTCGGCCCTGTTCGACACCGCCGCCCGGCGCGGCGACGGCGGAAAGGCACTTGTCGTCGGAGACCGGCTGGACACCGACATCGAGGGCGCCCGTCGCGCGGGGCTGGACAGTCTGCTCGTCCTCACCGGTGTCAGTGACGTACCCGAGCTGCTCGCGGCCGAGCCACGACGGCGGCCCACGTACGTCGCGCGGGACCTGGCGGGGCTCTTCGACCCGGCGGCGGCGGTGCGGGTCCCGGGCCCGACGGACGCCGGCGGCTGGTCCGTCACGGACCGCGACGGGACGCTGGAGCTGGCGGGTAACGGCCGGGCGCTGGACGCGCTGGCCGCCCTGTGCGCGGCGGCCTGGGCGGCCCCGACGACGCCGGCGATCCGCCCGGCGGGCCCGGACGCGGCTGCCGCCCTGAAGAGCTTCGGGCTGCCCACCGACGCGTGAGGCCGACCACCGCGTGAGGCGGCCGTGCGGCGTAGAACCGGCTGACGGCGCTGACGGCTGAGGCCAGCCACCGCCACCCCGGGCCGGGGGAGCGCGAACCTCTAGAGGAGCTTGCGCAGCTTCATCAGGTCGAACGGGTTGGCCTTGATCGACACCCGGCGGGAGGTGACCGCCTTGGTGACGTCCAGATCGCCCCGGACGAGGGCGAGCAGGTCGTCGCTGGACGTGCTCAGCGCGATCTTGGCCTTCGGGTCGTCGCCGTCGGCCAGCTCGACGAGCCGGCCACCGCTGATCCGCCCGTGAAAGGCCGTGTCCAGGTCGGTGATGCGGCAGGCCAGAGTGCGCTCCAGGTCGATACGCTCACGGACCGTCTCGGCGTTGCGATCCAGCCGGGCGGCCAGCTCCTGCAACGCCTGCCGGCACTCGTCCACGCTGGCCACATGTCCCCCTCGCCGATCGCCACGCCGTCCCCGGCACCGTACCGCACGGGACAGTCCGGGGTGCCCGGTAGCGTGACACCTGCAGACCCCGCCCGATGGAAGGACCAAGGCATGCAGGACGCGTGGCGCGCCTACCTCGAACTGGCCCTGGGCCTGGCGGAGGCGCCCCGGAAGAAGGCGCAGGACGCGGTGCGTCGTGTCGTCGGCACGGGCGGGGCGACCGCCGCCCAGCTGCAGGCGCTCGGCGAGGAGTTGGTCAGCACCAGCGCCGCCAACCGGGAGTCGTTGACCAAGCTGGTCCGCTTCGAGGTCGACCGGGCCCTCGGCGCGGTCGGTCTGGCGACGGCCGACGAGGTGGCCGAGCTGACCCGACGGGTACGGGATCTGGAGCGGCAACTGCGCGAGGCGCGGGCCACCGAGTCCCCCGCGGCGACGACGGCCAGCGGTCCGTCCGCCGCCGAGCCCGCGCCGAAGTCCACGTCGCAGCCCGATCCGACCCGAGCGGCGCAGCCCGGCGACGGCCTGGTGCCGTCGGACGGCCCCGCCGGAGCGCCCGTCGCCCAGCAGACCGCCGCGCCCGTCGCGAAGAAGGCGATCGCGAAGAAGGCCGTCGCGAAGAAGGCCATTGCCCGCAAGCCTCCCGCGACGATCAGCCGGACCGGCGACGATCAGTCAGCCGACCAGGACGACACCCCGACTCCGGCGGACATGCCGGCGAAGAAGGCCGTCCGTAAGCGCCGCCCGGATGGTGGGTCGTGACCGACGGCGTTCGTCCGGGCCCACCCGGGGGCTTCCGGCCCGGCCCGCCGCCGGCCGGCCCGTTCGCGGCCCGGCCGGGTCCGCCAGTCGGCGCCCGCCCCGGCCCGCCGCCCGACCTGGCGACCGGTGCCGACGACGCCGCGAGCCACCCGGCGGTCGGGGCGGCCGTGCGGGCCATGGACAACGCGGCGGCGCTCGCCCCGGCCGACCAGATCGCCCAGTACGAGGCGGCCTACGAGACGCTACGCGAGACCCTCGCCACGATCGATCAGACCTGACCAGGGCGACTCCGCCCGACAGACCGGAGAAACACCCATGGCACGTCGCAACCGGCTGGACGCCGAACTCGTCCGTCGCGGGCTGGCCCGCTCACGTGAGCAGGCCGCCGCGCTGGTCGAGGCCGGCCGGGTCCACCTGCGCGGAGTGACCGCGCGCAAGGCCGCCGCGATGGTCGACCCCGCCGACCCGCTGCTGGTCACCGGCGAGGACCCGACCGAGGAGTACGTCTCCCGGGGCGGGCACAAGCTCGCCGGTGCGTTGGCCGCGTTCGGCGGGCTGCGCGTCGCCGGACGGCGCTGCCTGGACGCGGGTGCCTCGACCGGGGGCTTCACCGACGTGCTGCTGCGCGCCGACGCCGCCGAGGTGGTGGCCGTGGACGTCGGCTACGGGCAGCTCGCCTGGTCCCTGCGGACCGACGAGCGCGTCCGGGTGCTGGAACGCACAAACGTCCGTACCCTCGTCGCCGACGCGATCGGTGGGCCGGTCGACCTGACGGTGGCCGACCTGTCGTTCATCTCGTTGCGGCTGGTGCTGCCCGCGTTGGCCGGCTGCACCCGCGACGACGGCGACCTGGCCCTGATGGTGAAGCCGCAGTTCGAGGTGGGCAAGGAACGGGTCGGGGCCGGTGGCGTGGTCCGCGACCCGGCGTTGCGCGCCGAGGCGGTGCTCGACGTGGCCGCGGCGGCGGCCCAGCTCGGCCTCGGCCTGGCGGACGTGGCGGCCAGCCCGCTGCCGGGGCCCAGCGGCAACGTCGAGTTCTTCGTATGGTTGCGCCGGGGCGCGCCGGCGGCCGACCCGCAGCGGGTACGGGCCGTGGTGGACGCCGGGCCGGACGGCACGACGACGGCCGGCGACGTGCCGGGCGTGGCGGCGGAGGAGGTCGCGGGGTGAAGGCGTACAGCGAGCGGCACACGACGGCACGTGGGCGTGCCGGGGCATGGCTGTCGGGCCGTGCGGTCGCGGACGGGCGGCCGGTCCGATGAGCCGCACGGCGCTGCTGGTGACCCACACCGGTCGTCGGCGCAGCACCGAGCACGCCCGGTCGGTCGCCGCCGACCTCATCGCCGCGGGCTTCGAGGTGCGGGTGGTCGCCGAGGAGGCCGAGGACCTCGACCTGCCCGGAACGGTTCCGGTCACCGGTCCGGAGGCCGCCGAGGGCGCCGAGATCGTCTTCGCGCTGGGCGGGGACGGCACCTTCCTGCGCGCGGCGGAGTTGGCCCGCCCGGCGAAGGCGCCACTGCTCGGCATCAACCTCGGCAAGGTGGGCTTCCTCGCCGAGGCGGAGATCAACGATCTGGACCACGCGGTCCGGGACGTCGTCGAGCGCAACTACACCGTGCACGAGCGGCTCACGCTCGACGTCACGGCCGAGTTCGACGGTGGCCCGACCATCGAGTCGTGGGCGCTCAACGAGATCAGCGTCGAGAAGGGCGAACGGGCGCAGATGCTCGAACTCCTCGTCGACGTGGACGGCCGACCGTTGTCCCGCTACGGCTGCGACGGTGTGGTCTGCGCCACCCCCACCGGCTCCACCGCGTACGCGTTCTCCGGCGGCGGTCCGGTGGTCTGGCCGGAGGTGGAGGCCCTGCTGCTGGTGCCGATCAGCGCGCACGCGTTGTTCAGCCGGCCCCTGGTCACCGCCCCCACCTCGACGTTCGTCATCACCGTCGACCCGTTCACGACCCTCGCCGTGCTCGCCTGCGACGGCCGGCGGGTCTACGACCTGCCGCCCGGTGCCCGGGTGACGGTGCGTCGAGGAGCCCTGCCGGTGCGCATCGTGCGGCTGCGTGCCCGTCCGTTCACCGACCGGCTGGTCGCCAAGTTCGGCCTGCCGGTGCACGGGTGGCGGGGCAGCCGCCGGTGACGGTGGCACACACCGTCGGTGTCCGGCGGTTGTCCACCTGACGACATGTCGCCGCTGCGGCGGCGAGAGGCTAGTGACCTGGTTGTGCGCTGCGTCGCAGACTCCCATCGGTCCTCATCCACGGATGTCGGGCCCGAAGGAGTGAAGGAGCGCATCGCATGCACTGGTCCCCCCGCTGGCTCAGCGCCGGCGCGGTCGGCGCGTTGGTGGTCGGCCTCGCCGCGCCGGCTTCCGCCGAGCCGCCCGTCCGGCCCACCGGCCCGAGCCTGGGCGCGTCCGCCCCGGCCGTCGCGCCCGTCCGCATCACCCTCATCACCGGCGACCAGGTCGAACTGTCGCCGGCCGCGCCGGGTCGGGTCGCCGCCACGGTACGCCCGGGACCCGGGCGGGAGCGGATCATCTTCCAGACCCTCGAGGTCGACGGCGGGCTGCGGGTCCTGCCCAGCGACGTCGCTCCCTTCATCTCCAGCGGTGTCCTCGACGCCAACCTGTTCGACGTGCAGGAGTTGGCCGCCGACGGCTACGGCGACGCCGCGCAGGGCGCGCTGCCGCTGATCGTGCGCTACCAGGAGCCGTCCGCCGGCCGGGTCCGGCCGCTCGGCGGCGTCACCGACGCCCGGCCCCTGCCGAGCATCAACGGGGCCGCGCTGCGGGTCGACAAGGCTGACCTGGGTGGCCTGTGGACCACGCTCGCCGGCACGCCGACGACCTGGACCACGACCGCCGCGCCCCGGCTGGGCGGCGGCGTCGCCCACGTCTGGTTGGACGGTCGGGTGCGCCCGACGTTGGAGCACAGCGTCCCGCAGATCGGCGCTCCGGCGGCCTGGGCGGCCGGCCGCGACGGCAGCGGCGTGACGGTGGCCGTGCTCGACACCGGTGTCGACGCCACCCACCCCGACCTGGCCGGCCGGATCGCCGAGGAGCGGGACTTCTCCGGCAGCGGCAGCGCCCGTGACGGCCACGGCCACGGCACCCACGTCGCCGCCACCATCGCGGGCAGCGGAGCGGCGTCGGCGGGGCTGCGCAAGGGCGTCGCCCCGGGCGCGCGGCTGCTGGTCGGCAAGGTGCTCGACGACGGCGGCGCCGGCTACGACTCGGCCATCATCGCCGGCATGGAGTGGGCCGCCCACTCCGGCGCGAAGGTCGTCAGCATGAGCCTCGGCGGCGGTCCGACCGACGGCACCGACCCGATGAGCCAGGCGGTGAACGACCTGACCGCCGAGACGGGCGCGCTGTTCGTGATCGCGGCCGGCAACTCGGGCGAGGCGCGGAGCGTCAACGCGCCGGGCGCGGCCGCGGCGGCGCTCACCGTCGGCGCGGTCGACCGCGACGACAATCTGGCGGACTTCTCCAGCCGGGGACCGCGCGTGGGCGACAACGGCATCAAGCCCGAGATCACCGCGCCGGGCGTGGGCATCGTCGCCGCGCGGGCCGCCGGCACCACCATGGGTACGCCGGTCGACGACGCCTACACGGCGGCGTCCGGGACGTCCATGGCCACCCCGCACGTGGCGGGCGCGGCGGCGATCCTCGCCCAGGACCACCCGGACTGGAAGGCCGGCGCGCTCAAGGACGCACTGGTCAGCACCACGAAGGCGAATCCGGAGCTGACCGTCTTCGAGCAGGGCGGTGGTCGGGTCGACGTGGCGCGGGCGCTCACCCAACGGGTGTACGCGTCGGCCACCGCCGACTTCGGCCGGGTCACCACCGGCGGACCGGTGGCCGAGCGCAGTGTGACGTACACCAATGGCACCTCCGTCGCGCGGACCCTGCGCCTGGCCCTGGAGCTGCGCAACCTGGACAGCGGCGCGGCCGAGACCGACGGCGTCGCCGTCGGCGCGGGCGAGGTGACCGTGCCGGCGGGCGGCAGCGTGGCCGTGCCGCTGCGGGCGGACCCGGCGAAGCTGGCCCGGGGCCCGCACGGGGGCGCTCTCGTGGCGACCGGCGCGGACGGCGTCGCCGTGCGCACGCCGGTGGGCCTCACCGTCAGCGGACCGCAGCACGACGTCACGATCAAGGTGCTGGGCCGGCAGGGTCAGCTGACCCTCTCGCCCGCCCTGACCCTCTTCGGTGAGCAGCCCGAATCGGACTACTGGGGCTGGTGGCCGGGCGAGGGCACCCTGCGGGTCGAGGAGGGCAGCTATCTGCTGACCGCGCTGGTGGAGCACGGCGTTCCCCTGGACGAGCAGTTGACCCAGGCCATCGAACCCGAGCTGAACGTCGACCGGGACCTGACGGTCGTGCTCGACGCCCGCACGGGTACGCCGGTACGCGTCGAGACGCCGAAGCCCAGCGAGCAGCGGGCCACCCTCAGCTTCTACGTGCACCGGGTGTTGGGCAACGGCCGGCAGATCGACCACGGCGTTATGGCGTACAGCACCGTCCAGCAGGTCAATGTCACGCCGACCCGCCCGGTACGCCAGGGTGAGTTCGAGTTCGCCTCCCGCTGGCAGCTCGTCGCGCCCATGGTGGACGCCACGGTCACCGGTGTGTCCGCGCCGTCGGACATCAACCTGCTGGGCTCGTCCCCGGCGCCGACCGGGCGACGGAAGCTGCCGCTGGTCTGGGCGGGCACCGGCACGCCCGCCGAGCTGACCCGGGCGCGGGGCGCGGCGGCGTTGCTCACCACCGATGAGAACCGCAGCGAGGAGGAGCAGGTGGCCGCGGCGGCGGCGGCCGGCGCGGCGGCGGTCCTGATCGTCCGCCCCGAGGACCAGAGCGCGTGGACGGTCTGGCGTCCCGAGGGGGAGCGGCTCGGTGTCCCGGCGATGGTCGTGGCGTACGACGACGGGCAGCGACTCATCGCGGCGGCGCGTCGGGGTCGCGCGACGCTGGACCTCACGCTGACCGTGGACAGCCCCTACCTGTACGACGTGTGGCAGGTGTCGAAGGGGCGGGTGCCGGAGCGCATCGTGCACACGGTCACCGCGGGAAACACCGCCGAGGTGACCGCGCGGTACGGCGACACCGGCGCGGGCTGGGCCACCGAGGAGCGGTTCGGTTGGCGTCCGTGGCAGGAGTACGCCTGGAACGACGACCAGCGCCTGGTCCACAACGGGACCACCCGGCAGGAGTTCGTCAGCGCCGGCGACAACTGGTGGCAGCACCGGGTGCTGCACAAGCAGATGTTCATGCAGTGGGGGCAGTTGACCGGCGGGCTCACCCAGGAGCCCCGGCGGTACGCCGCCGACGACCGCGAGACCGAGTCCTGGCACGCTCCGGTGGTCCGTCCGGCCGTGCCGGCGACCGGCGCGCCGGTGCCGACGCGCAAGGGCGACGTCCTCGACGTGCGGGTGCCCGAGTTCGTCGACGCCGACGGGCACTACAGCGTGGCGGGCAACAGCGAGGAGTCGGACAGCGTCGAGGCCCGCCTCAGCCGGGACGGGCGGCAGATCGCCGACCTGTCCGACGGCTGGACGCCGGTGCCGACCACGGCCGCGGCGGCCCGTTACCGCCTCGACGTGACGACGCGGCGGGCCTCGGACGGGTGGCGTTACGGCACCCGGACGGACACGGCGTGGCAGTTCACCTCGGCCCGCCCGGCGGGTGCGGCGGCGACGCCGCTGTCGCTGCTGCAGGTGGACTACCGGGTGCCGGCCGACCTGTCCGGCACCGTGCCCGGCAACCGCCCGCACCAGGTGGGGCTGAGCCTGCGCCAGCCCGCCGGGGTGTCCGCCGCGAAGGGCGCCAGTGTGACCGTGCAGGTCTCCTTCGACGAGGGCGTCACCTGGCGGTCCGTACCGACCCACGGGTCGGGTGTCCGCTACACGGCGACGGTGCCGGCCGGACGCGGAACGGTGTCGCTGCGGGTGCACGCCGCCGACCGGGCCGGTAACACCGTCGACCAGACGGTGCTGCGGGCGTACGGGCTGCGCTGATCGCCGAACCCGGCCGGGCCCACCGTCGTGTCGATGGTGGGCCCGGCCGCGTCGTCAGAGCCAGCCGCGCCGGGCGACCTGGAACGCCAGCCCGGGACGGGTGTCGACACCGGCGGCGTCCATCAGGTCGGCGAGGCGGCGCTGCACCGTCCGGCGACTCACCCCGAGTTGGGAGGCGATGGACTTGTCCGGTACGCCGGCCACGAACAGCGACAGCAGTCGCGCCTCGTCGGCGTCGGGCCGGTAGCCGTCGGCCGGACGGTCGTCGCCGGTGTCGCGGCGGTGCTCGGTCGTCGCGCCGGACAGCGGATCGTCGAGCCGCAGCCGGGTGGCGACCCGCCAGTGACTCTCGAAGAGGGCGAGCAGCGCGTCGAGCAGTTGACTGCGACCGATCACCGCGGCGCTCGGCTCGCCGCCGTACCGGTCGGGCACCAGCGGGCAGATGGCGGTGCGCCCGTCCACGATGGCCAGTCGGACCGGCAGGCGGTCCAGCACCCGGGCCTGCTCACCGGCGGCGACCCCCTTGGCCAGGTCGGCCAGCGCGCCCGGTTCCAGCAGCAGGTCCCGCTCGTAGATGGCGCGGTAGCTCACCCCACGGGCGAGGGCGTCGAACTCCTCGACGTTCTCCGGGCCGGCCATCGCGAGGGGGTTGGCGCGGCAGAACCACAGCACCTCCTCGCGGGCCGAGTTCTGCAGGTCACGCAGTCGGTCGCGGAGCGTCCGTCCGCCACGGATCACCTCGACCAGGTGGTCGACGTGATGGCGGCGCAGGCCGGCGCGGTACTCCTCGGCCAGTTGGGTGACCCGGCGGCGGGCGGCCTCCAGGTCCTCCTGGCGGCGCAGCAACGTGGCGCCGAGGGCGACGTCCGGCGCGGTCGGGCGCAGCGGGCCGTCCGGGTCGTTCTCGGTGGGCTGCACGAGACCCTTGGCCCGTAACGCCTCGATCTGCTCGACGACCTGCGCCCGGGGCCGTCCCAGCCGGCCGGCCAGCTCGTCGACGCGAGCCGTGGTGAGCTGGAGCAGGCAGCGGTACAGCTCCTCCTCGGCGGGGGTCAGGCCGATCACGTCCAACACGGGGCAAGACTGTACGTCGGCGAGGTCACGGCCGCAGCGCGGCCCGGTCGTGGGGCCCGTCGGCTGGTCAACTGTCGGCCCACGCGTCTACTGTCGGGTGCTGTGCTGGAAGAGCTGCGCATCACCGGACTCGGCGTCATCGAGGACACCACACTGCCGTTGACCGGCGGCATGAACGTCATCACCGGCGAGACCGGTGCCGGCAAGACGATGGTGGTCACCGGCCTCGGCCTGCTCTTCGGCGGCCGGGCCGACGCCGGGCGGGTGCGTGCCCAGCCGGGCCGGGCCGTGGTCGAGGGGCGGCTGCGCCTCACCGGTCGCGTCGCCGACACGGTGCACGCCCGGATCGGCGACGCCGGTGGCGAGCCCGACGAGGACGGCTCGCTGCTGCTGAGTCGTACGGTGACCGTGGAGGGCCGCTCGCGGGCCCACCTGGGTGGCCGCAGCATGCCCGTGTCGATGCTCGGCGAGGTCGGCGAGCAGGCGGTGGCCGTGCACGGTCAGTCCGACCAGCTGCGCCTGCTGCGTCCGGCCGAGCAGCGGGCCGCGCTGGACCGGTTCGCCGGGCCGGCGCACGAGAAGCTGCTCGACGCGCTGCGCGAGGCGTACACCGGTTGGCGGCGGATCGTCGACGACCTGGCCGACCGGCGGCGCAACGCCCGCGAGCGCAGCCAGGAGGCCGACCTGTTGCGGCTCGGCCTCGACGAGATCACCCGCGTCGACCCGCAGCCCGGCGAGGACGACGAGCTGAAGACCGAGGCGCAGCGGCTGGAGCACGCCGAGGGTCTGCGGACGGCCGCGCAGCTGGCCCAGCAGTGCGTGGCGGGCGGCGCGGACGCGGCCGACGAGACGCCCGACGCGGCGGCGCTGCTCGGCACGGCCCGGCGCACTCTGGAGGCGCAGGCCGGCACCGATCCCGCGCTGGGCGAGCTGGCGGCCCGCCTGGAGGAGGCGGCCACCCTGGTCACCGACGTGTCGGCGGAGCTGTCGGCGTACCTGGCGACGCTGGATGCCGACCCGGCCCGGTTGCAGCACGTCTACGAGCGGCGGGCCGCGTTGCGCGCGTTGACCCGCAAGTACGCCGACGACGTCGACGGGGTCGTCGCGTGGGCCGAGCGGGCCCGCACCCGACTGTCCGACCTGGACACCTCCGACGACCTGCTCGACGAGCTGGACCGGGAGGGGCAGCGGCTGGCCGCGGAGGTGGCCGACCTGGCTGCCCGGGTGTCGGTGTCCCGGCAGGAGGCGGCGGTCCGCTTCGCCGACCAGGTCACCGTCGAGTTGGCCGGTCTGGCGATGCCGCACGCGCGGATCGAGGTGGCGGTGCTGCCCCGACCGGCGGGCCGGGCCGAGCCGTCGTTGACGGTCAACGGCGTCGAGGTGGGTGTCGCGGCCGACGGCGGCGACGAGGTGGAGTTGCGGCTGTTGGCCCACCCGGGCGCGCCGTCGTTGCCGTTGCAGCGCGGCGCCTCCGGCGGTGAGCTGTCCCGGGTGATGCTCGCCATCGAGGTGGTCTTCGCCGGCTCCGGCGGGCCGCCCACGCTCGTCTTCGACGAGGTCGACGCGGGTGTCGGCGGTCAGGCCGCGGTGGAGATCGGCCGGCGGCTGGCCCGGCTGGCCCGCAGTCACCAGGTGTTGGTCGTCACACACCTGCCGCAGGTGGCCGCGTTCGCCGACCGGCATCTCGTGGTCGCGAAGGACACCGGCGGCGCGGTGACGACCAGCGGTGTACGGGTCGTGGAGGACACCGAACGCGCCCGGGAACTGGCCCGCATGCTGGCCGGTTTGCCCGATTCGGATCTGGGTATCGCCCACGCCGAGGAGCTTCTGGCCGTCGCGGCGAAGGAAAGGCGGTTGTGACGCCGCGTATTGTGGGCGCAAGCACACCGGCTCGCGTCGGCGTGTGCTTCCCTGGGTAGGCGGCCCTGCTCAGGCATGTCGCGACAGAAAAGCCTGCCTCACATGCCAGGATGGTCACGATGCGTCTACCCACGTTGCGCCGGAACCGGAATGCCGAACCGGGCAGAGTCCTCGGCACCGCGCGCCTTGATCGCCGGACGAAACGCCTGGTCGGCCGGCTTCGCCCCGGTGACATCGCGGTCATCGACCACGTCGACCTGGACCGGGTGGCGGCCGACTCGTTGGTCGCTGTCGGTGTCGCCGCGGTCCTCAACGCCAAGCCGTCGGTCTCCGGCCGCTATCCCAACCTCGGGCCGGAGGTGTTGATCGCCGCCGGGATCCCGCTGCTGGACGACCTCGGCGAGGGCGTCTTCGAGCGCATCCGCGAGGGTGACCAGGTACGCGTCGAGGGCAACACCGTGTTCGCGGGCGAGGAGCCGGTGGCGCACGGCACCCTGCAGGACGCCGAGTCGGTCGCCAAGGCGATGTCCGACGCCCGGGAGGGGCTGTCGGTGCAGTTGGAGGCGTTCGCCGCCAACACGATGGACTACCTGCGCCAGGAACGCGACCTGCTGCTCGACGGCGTGGGCGTACCGGACATCCAGACCCAGATCCAGGGCCGACACTGCCTGATCGTGGTGCGCGGCTACGACTACAAGGCCGACCTGGACGTGCTGCGCCCGTACATCCGGGAGTTCAAGCCGGTGTTGATCGGCGTGGACGGCGGCGCGGACGCGCTGGTCGAGGCCGGGTACACCCCTGACATGATCATCGGGGACATGGATTCGGTCACCGACGACGTGCTGCGCTGCGGCGCCGAGGTGATCGTGCACGCCTACCCGGACGGTCGGGCGCCCGGTCTGCCCCGGGTCAACGGGCTCGGCGTCCCCGCCATCACGTTCCCGGCGGCGGCGACCAGCGAGGACCTGGCGATGCTGCTGGCCGACGAGAAGGGCGCCTCCCTGCTGGTCGCGGTCGGCACCCACGCCACCCTCGTCGAGTTCCTCGACAAGGGGCGCGGCGGGATGGCCTCGACGTTCCTGACCCGGCTGAAGGTCGGCGGCAAGCTGGTCGACGCCAAGGGTGTGAGCCGGCTCTACCGGCAGAGCATCTCCGGCTCGTCGTTGCTGCTGCTGGTGCTCTCGGCGATCGCGGCGATGGCCTCCGCGGTGGCGGTCTCCACCGTCGGGAAGGCGTACCTGGGTGTGGTCGCCGAGTGGTGGGACAATTTCGTGTTCCAGCTGTACCGGCTCTTCTAGTTCCCGAGCGATCAAGAGGCTGCAAGCGTGATCAACTTCCGCTACCACGTGGTGTCCCTCACCGCGGTCTTCCTGGCTCTGGCGATCGGCCTGGTGGTCGGCACCGCCGCCCTCAACGGCCCGGTCGCCGACTCGCTCAAGCAGCAGGTCACCGGGTTGCGCAAGGACAACCAGCAGTGGCGTCAGCAGGTCGCCAACATGGAGAAGCAGCTCGGTCTGGAAGAGGAGTTCGCCGAGGAGATGTCCCAGGTGGTCCTGCCGGGCACCCTCACCGGACGCCGGGTGGTGGTGCTCAGCCTGCCGAACGGGCGTGACCACACCGAGGGTGTGCTCAAGAAGCTGCAGCAGGCCGGCGCCACCATCACCGGTCGGGTCGACCTGCAGGACAAGTTCATCAACCCGGACAACAACTCCAACCTGCTGGAGTTGGCCGTCACCGCCGCCCGGCCCACCGCGCAGACCACCGGCCTGCCCGGCAACGGGCACGGCGTGGAGACCTCCAGCGCGCTGCTGGCCAGCGTCCTGCTGGACCGCGCCCAGGGCACCGCGCCGGTCAGCGACGCCGACCGGCGGGCGGTGCTCGCCGCGTACAACAACGCCGGCTACCTGACCACCGACAACAACAAGGTGACCGGCCCGGCGGAGGCGGTCGTCGTGGTGAGCGGCCAGCCGTATGTCGACAAGGACTCCGAGAAGCGGGACGAGTCGGTCGTCAAGATCGCCGAGCAGTTCGACCGGACCGGGGCGATCGTGGTGGGCGGCAACGGCTCCGCCGGCGGCAACGTGGTGTCCGTGGTCCGTGGCGACCCGGTGCTGTCGCAGACCATCTCGACCGTCGACAACGCCAACACCGTCCAGGGGCAACTGGTCACCAGTCTGGCGCTGGTACAGCAGCTCACCGAGAAGAAGGCCGGCCAGTACGGCGTCGGCGACAACGCCGCGTCCCTGCTGCCTAGACTGCCCCAGTGAGCGAACGACGTACCGCCGTGTCCGTAATCGACGAGGTGCCGGCATGAGCACGCTGGGACGGCTGCTGGTCGCCGCCGCCGGAGCGGCCGCCGCCCGGTACGCGCTGCGCGAGGTGCGGACCGCCCCGGTGGGGCCGGCGCTGGAGCGCACCAACTTCCGCGGCCGTACGGTGACCCTCGCCGCCGGTCCGGCGCTCGCGGCCGGCGCGACCGCCGCGGGCGCGTTCGGCGCGACGAGTGCCGCCTCCGGTGGCGCCGCCCTGGTCGCCGGCCTCGGCGCCGGTGGTGTCGGGCTCTACGACGACGTGGTCGGGGCACGACCGGAGCAGAAGGCGGCCAAGGGCTTCGCCGGGCACCTCGCCGCGTTGCGTGCGGGGCGGGTCACCGCCGGGCTCGTCAAGGTGGTCGGGGTGGGGGCGGCCGGGCTGGGCGCCGCCGCACTGCTCGCCGCCGACCCCCGCGTCGCCGCGCACCCGCGCCGGCAGCGCCACGGCGCGTTCGGCCGGGGAGTCGACGTGCTGCTCGGCGCTGGCGTGATCGCCGGCACCGCCAACCTGCTCAACCTGCTCGACCTGCGACCCGGCCGGGCCATCAAGTCCGGGCTGCTGCTGGGCGCGCCGCTGACCGGCGGCCCGCACGGCGGGATCGCCGCCGGCGCGGCCGGCGCCGCCGCCGGACTGCTCGGCGACGACCTGTCCGAGAACGTCATGGTCGGCGACAGCGGCGCGAACGCGCTCGGCGCGCTGCTCGGTGTGGCGCTCGCCGCCCGCACCGGTCCGCTCGGTCGGGCCGGCCTGCTCGCCGTGCTGGCCGGGCTCACCGCCGCCAGCGAGAAGGTCAGCTTCACGGCGGTGATCCAGCGGACCCCGGGCCTGCGGGAGCTCGACGCCCTGGGCCGGCGCACCGACTGACGTGACCAGACCGGCCCCCCTCGCCGGCGCCGGCCGGCTGGCCGGGGCAGCCGCGCTCATCGCCGTGCTCACCGTGCTCAGCCGGCTCGCCGGCTTCGGCCGCACCGCCCTGTTCACCTGGAGCCTCGGGAACACCGACCTCGGCGGCACCTACGTGGTGGCCAACGCGGTGCCGAACTTCATCTTCGAGATCGTCGCCGGTGGCGCACTGGCGAGCCTCGTCGTACCGCTGCTGGCCGGCGCCGTCGGGGCCGGCGACCGGACGACGGTCGCCCGGACCACCGGCGCGCTGCTGACCTGGACGGTGGCGCTGCTGGTGCCGCTCGCGCTGCTCGTGGCGCTGTTCGCCGGCCCGGTAGTCGGGTCGCTGGGGCACCACCTCACCGACGCCCAGCAGCACAGCGGCGTACGGATGCTGCGGGTCTTCGCGCCGCAGCTACCGCTGTACGGGGTCGGCATCGTGCTCACCGGGGTGCTCCAGGCGCACCGCCGCTTCGCCTGGCCGGTGCTCGCCCCGCTGCTGTCCAGCCTCACCGTGATCGTGGTCTACCTGGGGTTCACGGCCACCCAGGGCCGCTATGCCACGGTCGCCGGGGTGAGTCCCGGCGGCGAGGTGCTGCTCTCCGCCGGCACGACCCTCGGCGTGGTGGTGCTGTCGCTGTCGCTGCTCATCCCGATCCGTCGGTTGCGGCTGGGGGTACGGCCCGGGTTCGGGTTCCCCGCCGACGCACGGGCCCGGGTCGGCGCGCTGGCGGTGGCGGGCGCGGTCACCGTCACGACGCAGCAGATCGCCCTGATCGTCAGCCTGAACCAGGTGACGGCGGGCGCGCGCAGCAACCCCGGCGTCTACAACCTGGCGCAGACCGTCTACCTGCTGCCGTGGGCGGTGCTGGCGGTGCCCCTGGCCGTGGCGGCCTACCCGACCCTCGCGGCGGCCCGGTCGGCCGGCGACGAGGACGCCTACCGGGCGACCCTCGCTCCGGCCGTGCGCGGGGTGCTGCTGTTCAGTTGCCTCGGCGCGGCCGCGCTGGTCGGAACCGCGGGGCCGATCGGGCACTTCTTCTTCCCCGCGTCCACCGCGCCCACCGCCGCCGCCGCGATCATCGGTTACGCCCCGGGCCTGGTCGGCTACGGCCTGTTCGCGATCCTCACCCGGGCGCTCTACGCGCGGGGGCAGACCCGGGCGGCGACGGTGGCGACCGCCGTCGGCTTCCTCGTGGTGCCGGTCGCGGTGCTGGCGCTCGGCCGGATCCTGCCGTTGACCGACCGGGTGCTCGCCGTGACGTCCGCGAACTCGGTGGGCATGGTCGTGCTGGGCGCGCTGCTGGTCGTCGCGGTGGCGCGGGCCGCCGGCACACCGGCGCTGGCCGGCGCGGCGCGCGCCGGGGCGGCCGGCCTCCTCGCCGGCCTCCTCGCCGCGTTCGCCGGGCTGGGCCTGAGCCGTTGGCTCGACAGGCTGGACGGCGGCACCCCGACGACGGCCGTGGCGCTCGGTCAGGGCATGCTGTCCGGGGTTCTGGTCGGTGTCGTGTTCCTCGTCGTGGTCTGGTTCGTCGACCGGCGGGACGTACGGCCGCTACTGACCGGGGTGGCTCGCCGCCTCCGGCGGGGCCAGCGGGGCCGGGCCGGCACGCCCACGCCGGGCGCGGTGCCCCCGGAGCGGGGCGACGGGAAGGAGACGGCGGTTCGGTGAGCGTTGTCAACACCAACCGGCGGTGGCCGGCATGACGGAGACCAACGGCTGGTCGGGCACCGTGGCGCTGGTGCTGGCGTCCAGCACCGGTGGGGTCGGCCAGCACGTCCGTTCGGTCGCACGGGGGCTCGTCGCGTCCGGCGCGACGGTGCTGGTCTGCGGGCCGGCGGCGACGCAGGAGCAGTTCGACTTCACCGGCGTCGGCGCGCGTTTCGAACCGGTGGAGATCCCGGCCAGCCCGACCCCGGCCGACGCGCGGGCGGTGCTCGCCCTGCGGCGGGTGCTCGCCACGGCCCGGGTCGACGTGCTGCACGCGCACGGTCTGCGCGCCGGTCTCGTCGCCGTACTGGCCCGGCCGACCGCCCCGCTCGTGGTGACCTGGCACAACGCCGTCCTCGCGGGCGGGTTGCGCGGCGGGGTGTCCCGGCTCGTCGAGCGGGTGGTCGCCCGGGGGCCCGGGTGGCGCTGGGGGCGTCGTCCGACCTGGTCGGGCGGGCCACCGCGCTGGGCGCCGCCGACGCGCGGCTCGCCCCGGTCGCCGCCCCGACGCTGGCCGCGCCGCGTCGGCGTCGCGCCGCCGTCCGCGCCGAGTTCGGCGTGGGACCGGAGCAGCCGCTCATCCTCTCGGTGGGGCGGCTGCACCCGCAGAAGCGCTACGACGTGCTGGTCGACGCGGCGGCCCGCTGGCGGACGCGTACCCCACCGCCGGTCGTGGTGATCGCCGGAAGCGGCCCGGCGTACCTGTCGTTGGCCGCGCGGATCTCGGCGGCCCGCGCTCCGGTGACCCTGCTGGGGCACCGTACCGATGTGGCCGACCTGCTCGCCGGCGCCGACCTCGCGGTGGTCACCAGCGACTGGGAGGCGCGGCAGTTGTTCGCCCAGGAGGCGATGCGGGCCGGCGTGCCGTTGGTGACGACGGCGGTGGGCGGCCTGCCGGAGCTGGTCGGTGACGCCGCCGCGCTGGTCCCCTCGGTCGACGTGGACGCGGTCGACGCGGCGGTGCGCGCGCTGCTGGACGACCCGACGGCCCGGACCGATCTGGGTCGGCGCGGCGCCGAACGGGCGGCGACGTGGCCCACCGAGGCGGACACGGTCGCCGTGCTGGCGGCGGTCTACGCCGAACTGGCCGCCCACCCGGCGGCGCCCGGCTCCGACGCGCCCCTGACGGGACACCGCTGATGGTGCGTCGACTGGCCCCGGCCCTGTTGACCGTGCTCGTGGTGGCGTTGGGCGTCGCCGCGCTGGCCGTCCGGCCGCCGCAGGGCACGCCGCAGCGCACCGCCGACTTCGTGGTGCTCGCCGGTGTCTCGGGGCTGCGCTGGGAGGACGTCGACCAGCAGCGCACGCCGACACTGTGGCGGATGGCCCAGGAAGGTTCGATCGGCTCGCTGTCGGTGCGGTCCGCGCACCGGCCCACCTGCCCGGTGGACGGCTGGTTGACGCTCGGCGCGGGCAGTTTCGCCGGCTGGAACGGCGCCCGCCCGGACGGCGGCTGCCCGCCGGCCTCGGTGGCCGTGGAGCAGCCGGACGGGATCGGCGCGAACCTGCCCGACCAGGAGAGCGTGGTCCAGTACAACCAGCAGCGGCTGCCGTGGGGCACGATGCCCGGGTCGCTGTCGGAGTCGGTGCGCTGCTCGGTCGCCGTGGGGCCGGGCGCCGCCGTGGCCGCCGCGCGGCCGTTCGGCCGGGTCGACAGGTACGCCGCGGGGCTGCCGGCCGACCCGCGTCGGCTGCTCGGCTCGTGTGTCCTGAGCATCGTCGACCTCGGCACGATCGAGGGAGCGATCCGGCGGCGCGCGCCGAGGAGGCACGGGTCGCCGACGCCCTACTGGCCCGGGTCCTGGCCGCCCGCCCGCCGCGGTCGCTGGTGCTGGTCGCCGGCATCTCCGACACCGAGCGGCCGTCGCGGCTGCACGTGGCGATCGCCGACGGGCCGGGTTGGGAGCGGGGCTGGCTGACCTCGGCCAGCACCGGCCGTGACGGTTACCTCCAGCTCGTCGACCTCGCGCCGACGGCGTTGGCCGCGCTGGGCCGGCCGATGCCGGAGCGGCTGTTCCTCGGCCGGCCGGCGGTCAGCACCGGTGGTCGGCCGGCGGACCTGACGGAGGCGATCAACGCCCCGGCGGACGCCGACCGGGAGGCGGCCGCCCAGCGGACCGTCTCCGGCGGGTTCTTCGCCCTGCTCGCCGGGGCGCAGGTGCTGCTGGCCCTGGCCGTGCTGCCGTTGCTGCGCCGCGCGCGGCCACACGCGGGCCCGACCGGCCCGACCCCGATCCCGGCCCGGGTCCTGGCGGTGGTCGAGCTGCTGCTGGTCGCGGCGGCGTTGACCGTCCCGGCCGCGTTGCTGGCCGACGCCGTCCCCTGGTGGCGCGGCGGGCACCCCGGGTGGATCTTCGCCGGGGTCACCGCGCTGCTGGTCGCGGGGGGCACGGCCGCGGTCCGCTTCGCCCCCGGGTACGCGAGGACCCTCGGCCCGGTCGGCGCGGTGGCCGGCCTGACGACCCTGGTCGTCGGCGTGGACGTGCTGACCGGGGCCCGCCTCCAGCTCAACGGCGTGGTCGGCTACTCGGCGTTGCAGGGTGGTCGGTACGCCGGGCTGAGCACGGTCGCGCTGGGGGTGTTCCTCGCCGGCGCGCTGGTGACCGGCGGGTGGCTCGCCCAGCGGGTGCACCGGCGCTGGCGGCCCGCCGTGATGGTCGCCGTGGGTGGCCTCGCCGTGGTGGTGGCCGGCAGCCCCTACCTCGGCGCCGACCCGGTCGGCGCGATCGCGCTGACCGCCGGCCTGAGCGTGGCGGCGGCGATCAGCGCCGGTGGCTGGCTGACCATCAGTCGACTGGCGTGGGCCACCATGGCCGCCCTGGCGGTCGGTATCGGCTTCGCCGTCGTGGACCTGCGCCGGCTGCCGGCCGAGCGGGGGAGCCTCGGCCGGTTCCTGTCCGCGGTCGGCGACGGCACCGGCGGTTTCACCGTGCACCGATCCAGCACGGCGAACTTCGAGACGTTGGTGAACAGCCCGTTGACGGTGCTGGCGCTCGCCGGCGGGCTGCTGGTGTGGTTCGCCCTGCTGCAGCCGTGGGGTGGACTGATGCGGCTGTTCGGCATCTACCCGGCGGTGCGGGCGGCGTTCGCCGGCACGGCGGTCGCGGCGGTGCTGGGCGGTGTGCTCGACGGTGCCGCACTGGACGTGGCCGGCGCGGCGGCCGCCCTGGTGGTGCCGCTGGCGGCGCTGGCGTCGCTGCGGGTCCTCGGGCACGCCGCCGACCGGACCCGCCCCGCCACGGGCCGCGAGCGGGAGAACGATGCCGACGACGATCCGGGTTCCGGGGGCGACGGGCCAGCCGGTGGGGGAACGGTCCGACCGGCGGCGGTGGTCCGCTCGGAGCGGGTCACCCCGGCCGGTCGGCGGTTCGCCCGCCGCGCCACCCCGTACCGTCGTCCTGGGGCCGGACCTGGGCTCGCCGGCGGCCGACGGCCCCGGCCGGTCGGACGGTCCGACGGCGGGCGCTGCGGCCACCGCTCCGGCGCAGCGGCGTCCGACGGACACGCCAGCGCCATCGAGCGAGGTTGCCACCTCCTGACCGCCGGACGCCGCCCGGGTGGCCCGTTCCGGTCCCACCCGGGGTGCGGCCTGCGAGTACCCGTCGTGAAGGTGTTACCGTGGAATCCCGTGGATCGCGTGATCACTTTGCTGATCGAGCACGGCGGTCTGCATGACCGCGACAGACGACACGGGAGCAGGCCTTGGCCCCATCAGCACGGACGACCAGGCACATTTTCGTCACCGGGGGCGTCGCCTCCTCGCTGGGTAAGGGCCTCACCGCCTCCAGCCTCGGCAACCTGTTGACCGCGCGCGGGCTCCGCGTCGTGATGCAGAAGCTCGACCCCTACCTGAACGTTGACCCGGGGACGATGAACCCGTTCCAGCACGGCGAGGTCTTCGTCACCGAGGACGGCGCCGAGACCGACCTCGACGTCGGGCACTACGAGCGTTTCCTCGACCGGGCGCTGTCCGGCAAGGCGAACGTCACCACCGGGCAGATCTACTCCGACGTGATCGCCAAGGAGCGGCGCGGCGAGTACCTGGGCGACACCGTCCAGGTCATCCCGCACATCACCAACGAGATCAAGTCGCGGATCCTGGCGATGGCCGACCCGGACGAGGACGGCGTCCTGCCCGACGTGGTCATCACCGAGGTCGGTGGCACGGTGGGCGACATCGAGTCGCTGCCGTTCCTGGAGGCGATCCGTCAGGTCCGCCACGACCTGGGCCGGGACAACTGTTTCTACCTGCACGTCTCGCTGGTGCCGTACCTGGCGCCGTCGGGCGAGCTGAAGACCAAGCCGACCCAGCACTCCGTGGCCCAGCTGCGGAACATCGGTATCCAGCCGGACGCCATCGTGCTGCGCTGCGACCGGGAGATCCCGGTGAAGCTCAAGGAGAAGCTGTCGCTCTACTGCGACGTCGACGCCGAGGCGGTCGTCGCCGCCCCGGACGCCCCGAGCATCTACGACATCCCGAAGGTGCTGCACCGCGAGGGGCTCGACGCGTACGTGGTGCGCCGGCTCGGGCTCTCGTTCCGGGACGTGGACTGGGCGAGCTGGGACGACCTGCTGGAGCGGGTGCACCGCCCGCGGCACACGGTGACCGTCGCGGTGGTCGGCAAGTACGTGGACCTGCCCGACGCGTACCTGTCGGTGAGCGAGGCGATCCGGGCGGCCGGTTTCGGTAACCGGTCCCGGGTGCAGCTCAAGTGGGTGCCCAGCGACGAGTGCGTCACCCCGGCCGGCGCGGCGGCGGCCCTGGCCGGCGTGGACGGCATCCTCATCCCGGGCGGGTTCGGCGTCCGGGGCATCGAGGGCAAGATCGGTACGGCCCGGTACGCGCGGGAGAACGGCATCCCCCTGCTCGGCCTCTGCCTCGGACTGCAGTGCATGACGATCGACGTGGCCCGGCACCTGGCCGGCCTGGACGGCGCCAACTCGTTGGAGTTCGACGAGCAGGCCGCGCACCCGGTCATCGCCACCATGGCCGACCAGGAGGACATCGTCGCCGGCAAGGGCGACCTGGGCGGCACCATGCGGCTCGGGGCGTACCCGGCGACGTTGACCGAGGGCTCGATCGTCGCCGAGGCGTACGGCAGCACCGACATCAGCGAGCGGCACCGGCACCGCTACGAGGTCAACAACGCCTACCGGGACGCGTTGACCAAGGCGGGCCTGCACATCTCCGGCACCTCGCCGGACGGCCGGCTGGTCGAGTTCATCGAGCTGGACCGCGAGCTGCACCCGTTCTTCGTGGCCACGCAGGCGCACCCGGAGCTCAAGAGCCGCCCGACCCGTCCGCACCCGCTGTTCGCGTCGTTCGTCAAGGCCGCGGTGGCGTACTCGCAGGCCGACCAGTTGCCGGTCGACCTCGATCCCGCCGCGGAGGCCCCGTCGGCCCGCAAGGCGGCCCGCAACGGCGCCGCCACGAAGGCGTCGGCGTGAGCGAGCATCGCTACGAGGTCCGTTCCCGCGAGGAGCGGTACCGCGGGCGGATCTTCGACGTGGTCACCGAGGAGGTGACCATGCCCGGCGGCGGGACCGCGCTGCGCGACCTGGTCCGGCACGTCGGGGCGGTGGCCGTGGTGGCCCTGGACGACACCGGTCAGGTGGTGCTGATCCGCCAGTATCGGCACCCGGTGGGCCGGCACCTCTGGGAGCTGCCGGCCGGGCTGATGGACGTCTCCGGCGAGGAGTTGCCGGCCGCCGCGCTGCGGGAGCTGGCCGAGGAGGCCGACCTGACCGCCGGGCGGATCGACGTGCTGGTCGACCTGCACAGCTCGCCCGGGTTCACCAACGAGATCGTCCGGGTCTTCCTGGCTCGGGACCTCGCCGACGTGCCGGCCGACGAGCGGCACGAGCGCCACGACGAGGAGGCCGACCTCCAGGTCGTCCGCGTCGACCTCGACGAGGCGGTCGGCATGGTCCTGGCCGGCGAGATCACCAACGCGTCCGCGGTGGCCGGGCTGCTCGCGGCGGCGCGTGGCCGGGACACCGGCTTCGCGGCGCTGCGCCGGGCGGAGGCGCCGCTGCCGCGCTGAGCGCCGCAGTTCGGTCCAGCCGATCATCGAGTACGCGCCAGAGGGGCCCCGCGGTCAACCGCGGGGCCCCTCTGGGTGTCCAAGCGGAAGGTCAGTCCCGCAGCGGGCGACCCTGCGCGTCCGTGCCGCCGTTGACGAGGATCAGGATGCCGTCGATGAGGCCCCAGAGGCCGCCGGCACCACAGGTCACCAGGCTCACGACGAGCTGGAGCACGGCGATCTTGGTGTGTCCGGTGTAGAACCGACCGGCACCGAAGGTGCCGAGCAGGATGCCGAGGATGCCCGCGACGACCTTGCTCTTGTCGGAGTAACCCGGGGCGTACCCGGGCTGGTATTCAGGAGTGGTCATGGGCGGACACAATAGTGATCCACTCGCCCGCTGTCCGTACCGCCGCCCGGCAGATGGGACGATAATGGGCGAACACTGTCCTGACGGCTGAGGTGACATCCACCGCCGGCTCGGTCCGTGCCCTGACACTCCGTCAGGTCGTCCGGGCACCGGATGCCACTGTGCTGGCTCGTCGCGGGGCCGGACGCGCCTAGACTGCCGCCGGCGGGACCGGTGGACCGTGGCGGCAATGGGGCCGTCGTGGCGCCGAGCGGTCGGGGGAACTCAGCCCCGAAGAGAGGTGTCTGCATCGTGAAGGTCGGAATCCCACGCGAGGTCAAGAACCACGAGTACCGCGTGGCGATCACGCCGGCGGGCGTCAACGAGTTCACCCGCAGCGGCCACCAGGTCTTCGTCGAGTCCGGCGCGGGCGTCGGCTCCAGCATCACCGACGAGGAGTTCGCCGCCGCCGGCGCGAAGATCCTGGCCACCGCCGACGAGGTGTGGGACACCGCAGAGCTGGTGCTCAAGGTCAAGGAGCCGATCGCCGAGGAGTACCACCGGATGCGCGAGGGGCAGGTCCTCTTCACCTACCTGCACCTGGCCGCCTCGAAGGAGTGCACGGACGCGCTGGTCGACCGGAAGGTCACCGGCATCGCGTACGAGACCGTCGAGCTGCCCGACAAGTCGCTGCCGCTGCTCGCGCCGATGTCCGAGGTGGCGGGCCGGCTCGCCCCGCAGGTGGGCGCGTTCTACATGATGCGGACCGGCGGTGGTCGGGGCGTGCTGCCCGGCGGCGTCTCCGGCGTGTACGCGGCGAAGACCGTCGTCATCGGCGCCGGCGTCTCCGGCATGAACGCCGCCGCCATCGCCCTGGGCCTGCAGTCCGAGGTGCTGCTGCTGGACAAGAACGTGGCCCGCCTGCGCCAGGCCGACGCCATCTACCGGGGGCACCTGCAGACCGTCGCCTCCAACGCGTACGAGATCGAGCGGGCCGTCCTCGACGCCGACCTGGTCATCGGCGCGGTGCTGGTGCCCGGCGCGAAGGCCCCGACGCTCATCTCCAACGAGCTGGTCTCCCGGATGAAGCCGGGCAGCGTGCTCGTCGACATCGCCATCGACCAGGGTGGCTGCTTCGAGGACTCGCGGCCCACCACGCACGCCGACCCGGTCTACAAGGTGCACGAGTCGATCTTCTACTGCGTGGCGAACATGCCCGGCGCGGTGCCGAACACCAGCACCTACGCGTTGACCAACGTCACCCTGCCGTACGCCCTCGAACTGGCCAACCAGGGCTGGCGCGACGCCCTGCGCACCGACCCGGCGCTGGCGCTGGGCCTGAACACCCACGACGGCCAGGTCACCTACGGCCCGGTCGCCGAGGCGCACGGCATGCCCGTGCTCCCGCTGGCCGAGGTGCTGGGCTGACCGACTCCACTGTCGAACGGGCCGGTGCGGGCGTCGAACCCGCGCCGGCCCTGCGCCGTGCCGTCCGCGGGTACCTCGACCACCTCACCGTCGAGCGCGGCCTGTCCGCGAACACCCTCGCCTCGTACCGCCGGGATCTGGACCGTTATCTCACGACCCTGGCCGAGGTCGGCGTCGCCGACCTCGCGTCGGTCGCCCCCGGCGTCGTCGAGTCGCACCTGGCCCGACTACGCGCGGGCGACGACGACCACCCGCCCCTGGCCGTGTCGTCGGCCGCCCGCGCGGCCAGCGCGGTTCGTGGCCTGCACCGGTTCGCCGTGCGGGAGGGGCTGGCCGGCGCCGACCCGAGCCGCGACGTCCGCCCGCCCACCCCGCCGCGCCGGCTGCCCCGCGCGCTGGGAGTCGACGACGTTTCCCGCCTGCTGGAGACCACCGGGCCGGTCACCGCGACCGGTGACGGCGCGTCGCTCGCGCTGCGCGACCGGGCGCTGCTGGAGTTCCTGTACGGCACCGGCGCGCGGATCTCCGAGGCGGTCGGCGCGGCGATCGACGACCTGGACGTCGACGAGGGCGCCGTGCTGCTGCGCGGCAAGGGCGGCCGGATGCGACTCGTCCCGATCGGCGGGTACGCCGTCGACGCGGTCCGCGCCTACCTGGTCCGGGCCCGCCCGACGCTGGCCGCCGCCGGCCGGGGCACCCCGGCGGTGTTCCTCAACGCCCGGGGCGGCGCGCTGTCCCGCCAGGGCGCCTGGATGATCCTGCGGCACGCCGCCGCCCGCGCCGGCCTGCCGGTCGAGGGACCGTCGGCGGTGTCCCCGCACACGCTGCGCCACTCGTACGCGACCCACCTGCTCGACGGTGGCGCCGACGTGCGGGTCGTCCAGGAACTGCTCGGTCACGCCTCGGTGACCACCACCCAGGTCTACACCCTCGTCACCGTCGAACGGCTGCGCGAGGTGTACGCCACCGCCCACCCGCGCGCCCGCGACTGACGCCCCGGTCGGGGTCGGTCCCGACACGCCGGGCCGGTGCCGAACGCCCTGCTGGTCGGTGGCGTACAGTCGGCATCGGCGCGGACCTCCTGGGGCGACACGACCGGGGTGCGCAGCGGCGCCGCGAAGGACGTCGGACGGCTCCGACGCCGGGTGGGTCGTCGGGAGGGGGCAACGAGCACATGGCTGGCAACGGTGACCGTGCCGAGACGTGGACGTCGGAGCTCCGCGAGCAGCAGGCCGCGCTCGGCAACGATCTGGGTCCGGCCGACCCGGCCGCCTACACGATGCGCAAGCCCATCCCCGAGCCGATGCCCACTGATCGGCACGGTCCGGCGCGCATCATCGCGATGGCCAACCAGAAGGGTGGCGTCGGCAAGACGACCACCACCATCAACCTGGGCGCGGCCCTCGCGGAGTACGGCCGCAAGGTGCTGCTCGTTGACTTCGACCCGCAGGGCGCGCTCTCGGTGGGCCTGGGTGTCAACCCGCACAACCTCGACCTGTCCGTCTACAACCTGCTCATGCAGGACGACGTGACCGCCGAGGACGTCCTCATCAAGACCGACGTCGCGGGCCTGCACCTGCTACCGGCCAACATCGACCTCTCCGCCGCCGAGATCCAGCTCGTCAACGAGGTCGCCCGCGAGATGGCCCTGGCCCGGGTCCTGCGCTCGGTCCGCAAGGAGTACGACTACATCCTGATCGACTGCCAGCCGTCCCTCGGCCTGCTGGCGATCAACGCGCTGACCGTCGCGCACGGCGTGCTCATCCCGCTCGAGTGCGAGTTCTTCAGCCTGCGCGGTGTGGCCCTGCTGCTGGACACCATCGACAAGGTGCGCGAACGGCTCAACTTCGACCTGGAGCTCGAAGGCATTCTCGCCACCATGTACGACAGCCGCACCACCCACTGCCGTCAGGTGCTCCAGCGGGTGGTCGAGGCGTTCGGCGACAAGGTCTACCAGACGGTCATCACCAAGACGGTGAAGTTCCCGGAGTCCACCGTGGCCGGTGCCCCCATCACGACGATGGACCCGGCCTCCTCCGGGGCGCGTAACTACCGTCAGCTGGCCCGCGAGGTGATCGCCGCCCAGTCGGAGCGGTAGCCGGAAGTCCCGGTGTCCGTCTCGTGGACTACGGTCGTGCGGTGACCGCGCCACCCCTGCACCCGCCCGACACCGCCGATCCGGCCGTGGTCGACGGTGCGCAGCCCGCCGGGTTCACGGTGCGACTGGCCAACTTCACCGGCCCCTTCGACCTGCTGCTGCAACTCATCGGCAAACACAAGCTCGACGTCACCGAGGTGGCCCTGCACACGGTCACCGACGAGTTCATCGCCTACATCCGCGCCATGGGCGACGACTGGGACCTGGACGAGGCCAGCGAGTTCCTGCTCATCGCCGCGACCCTGCTCGACCTGAAGGCCGCCCGGCTGCTGCCCGCCGCCGACGTCGAGGACGAGGAGGACCTCGCCCTGCTGGAGGCCCGGGACCTGCTCTTCGCCCGGCTGCTGCAGTACAAGGCGTACAAGGAGGCGGCGGCACACATCGCCGAGCTGGAAGCGGTCGGCGGCCGGCGCTATCCCCGGGCGGTGAGTCTGGAGCCCCGCTACGCCGAGGCGCTGCCCGACCTGGTGCTCGGCATCGGCCCGCAGCGGCTGCTGAAACTGGCCGTGAAGGCGATGACCCCGAAGGTGACGCCGGAGGTGTCCATCGCCCACGTGCACATGGTGCGGGTCAGTGTGCGGGAACACGCGGCGATCCTCACCGCCCGGCTGCGCCGGGCCGGCACGGCGACGTTCTCGCTGCTCTGCGCCGACTGCGAGGCCACCCTGGAGGTGGTGGCGAGGTTCCTGGCGCTGCTGGAGCTGTACCGGGAGGGTCTGGTGGCCTTCGTGCAGGAGCAGGCCCTGGAGGAGCTGACCGTGCGCTGGACCGGGCCCACCGACGGCGAGACCGAACTGCACGTCGACGAGTACGCCGGCACGCCCGCCGACGCCGACCCGCCTCCCGGCCCGGAGCCGGTGGCGGCGGGGGAGGAGGCCGGCGGACCGGTCGAAACGGAAGCGACGGAGGGTGCGCGGGATGAGTGACGAGGAGCGCCGGGACTCCCTGGCCGACCAGGCCGCCGCCTGGGTTCCCCCGTGGGAACGCCCCCGCCCACCGGCCCCCACCGCACCTGCCGAGGCCGAAGCCGAAGCTGAATCCACCGACGCAGCCGTCGGTGAACCGGCCGAGCCGGTCGCACCCCACGAGCCAGTGGTGGTCGCCGAGCCGGTCGAGGCCGCCGAGCCGCTCATGCCCCCCGAGCCGGTCGGGGCCGCTGAGCCGGTCGAGGCCGCCGAGCCGCTCATGCCCCCCGAGCCGGTCGGGGCCGCTGAGCGAATCGAGTCCACCGAGCCGGTCGAGACGGCTGAGCCGGTCGAGACCGCTGAGCCGGTCGTGCCCGCCGAGCCGGTCGTGCCGGAGGCCGACGCGCCCGCTGAGGCTGCGGAGCCCGCTGCGGCGGGCGCGACTCGGGGCGTACCCCGGCGGGAGCCCGTCGGGCGACGGCGGCCGGCGGTTGTGCCGGAGCCCGCGCCCGAGCTGCCCGACGCCGAGCTGCGCGGCGCGTTGGAGGCGATCCTCCTGGTGGTGGACGAACCGGTCAGCGAGCTGGTTCTGGCCCAGGTGCTGGAGCAGCCGGCCGAGCGGATCGGGCCGGTGCTCGACGAGATCGCGGCCGGCTACACGGCCGCCGGGAACGGGTTCGAGCTGCGCCGGGCCGCCGGCGGTTGGCGGTTGTACACCCGGCCGGAATACGCTACGTACGTCGAGCGGTTCGTCCTGGACGGGCAGTCCGTGCGGCTGACCCAGGCGGCTCTGGAGACCCTGGCCGTGGTCGCGTACAAGCAGCCGGTGACCCGGTCACGGATCTCGGCCATCCGGGGTGTCAACTGCGACGGCGTCATCCGTACGCTGGTCACTCGCGGCCTCGTCGAGGAGTGCGGCACCGAATCGGACAGCGGGGCGTTCCTGTACCGGACCACCACGCTGTTCCTGGAGAAGCTCGGGCTGAACACCGTCGACGAATTGCCACCTCTCGCACCCTTCCTGCCCGACGACGTAGAAGAGCTTGCCGATGCGACCCGATAACCGTTCCCCGAAGTCCGACGCCCCCGTCTACGAGGGCGCGGAACGCCTGCAGAAGGTGCTCGCCGCCGCCGGCGTGGGTTCCCGCCGTGCCTGCGAGGACCTGATCTTCCGGCGCCGGGTCACCGTGGACGGGCGGGTCGCCAAGCTCGGCGACAAGGTCGACCCCGCCACGTCCGTGATCCACGTGGACGGCGAGCGCCTCCAGGTCGACGTCCGCCTGGTCTACGTGGCGATGAACAAGCCGCGCGGTGTGGTGACCACCATGTCGGACGACAAGGGGCGCACCGAACTGGCCGAGTTCATCGGCCGGCGGTTGGACCAGCGGGTCTACCACGTCGGGCGGCTCGACGCGGACAGCGAGGGCCTGCTGCTGCTCACCAACGACGGCAACCTCGCGCACAAGCTCATGCACCCCTCGTACGAGGTGCTGAAGACCTACCTGGCCGAGGTGGTCGGGCCGATCCCGCGCAACCTGAGCAAGCGGCTCCTCGCGGGCGTCGAACTGGAGGACGGGCCGGTGAAGGTCGACTCGTTCAAGGTGGTGGGCACCCTGGGCAAGAGCGCCCAGGTGGAGCTGAGCCTGCACGAAGGGCGCAAGCACATCGTCCGGCGGTTGATGGACGAGGTCGGGCACCCGGTCACCCGTCTGGTGCGTACCTCCATCGGTCCGATCCGGTTGGGCGACCTGCGCACCGGGCGTCTGCGGCGCCTGACCAACGCGGAGGTCGCCGCCCTGTTCCGCGCGGTGGGTGACTGACCCCCGGGCTTCGGGGTACGGCTGCCGGTAGGCTCCGCAGCGGCCGGGAAGCGGCCGCCGGAGGGTGGCGTGGGTCGCCTCGGGCGGCGGCGCGCGTGGGTGCGCCACGGGCCCCGGGCATGATGGATGACGATGGACAACCGCTTGCGGCGCCAGCACCGGGCGATCCGCGAGGTACGGGCTGAGGAGGACACGGTGGAGGAAAACGTACGGGCCGAGCGATGTGTGGTCGCTGTGGACGGGCCGTCCGGTTCGGGTAAGTCCACCGTGTCGCGGCGGCTCGCCGCCGGCATCGGTGCGCGCTACCTGGACACCGGGGCGATGTACCGGGCGATCACGTGGGCCGTGCTGCGCTCCGGCGTGGATCTCACGGACGCCGCGTCGGTGGCCAAGGTCGCCGGCGAGGCCGACCTGCGCATCGGCACCGACCCCCAGGGGTACGGCGTGACCGTCGACGGCGTGAGCGTGGACGCGGAGATCCGCGGGCCCGAGGTGACTCAGGCGGTCTCCGCCGTCGCCGCCGTGCCAGCCGTCCGTGAGCTGCTGGTCGCCCGGCAGCGCGAGATGATCGTCAACGCGGGCCGAATGGTGGTCGAGGGCCGGGACATCGGTTCGGTCGTGGCGCCGGACGCCGACCTGAAGGTCTTCCTGACCGCCTCCGAGGCGGCCCGCGCGGCCCGGCGCAGCGCCGAGGACGCCGCCGACGTGGCGGCCACCGCCGCCGACCTGGCCCGCCGCGACAAACTCGACTCGACCCGCAAGGTCAACCCGTTGGCCCAGGCGGAGGACGCCGTCGTGCTGGACACCACCGAGCTGGGCATCGACGAGGTCGTGGCCCGGCTGCGTGACCTGCTCAGCGAGCGGGGAGTGGCATGAGCGAGGGTGGTTCCTGGGTCGAGCTGCGCGAGCCGGACCTCGTCGTCGAGGAGCCGACCGGCCCGCAGCCGGTGGTCGCGGTCGTCGGCCGTCCCAACGTGGGCAAGTCGACGCTCGTCAACCGGATCATCGGCCGCCGGCAGGCGGTCGTCGAGGACATTCCCGGCGTGACCCGGGACCGCGTGCCGTACGACGCGCAGTGGAACGGCCGGTCGTTCACCGTGGTGGACACCGGCGGTTGGGAGCCGGACGCGAAGGACCGCGCGGCGGCCATCGCCGCGCAGGCCGAGACGGCGGTGGTCACCGCCGACGTGGTCCTCTTCGTGGTCGACGCGATGGTCGGCTCCACCGACGTGGACGAGGCCGCGGTGAAGATGCTGCGTCGCAGCGCCAAGCCGGTCATCCTGGTGGCCAACAAGGCCGACAACAACTCCATCGAGATGGAGGCCGTGTCGCTGTGGTCGCTCGGCCTCGGCGAGCCGTTCCCGGTGTCCGCGCTGCACGGGCGCGGCTCCGGTGACCTGCTGGACGCCATCCTCGCCGCGCTGCCGGAAGCCCCCGCGATCGTCGAGAACCGGCCGCGCGGGCCGCGCCGGGTGGCGCTGGTCGGCCGGCCGAACGTGGGCAAGTCCAGTCTGCTCAACCGGTTCTCCGGCGAAGATCGGGCCGTTGTCGACTCGGTCGCCGGCACCACAGTGGACCCGGTCGACAGCCTGGTCGAGATCGGCGGCCAGACCTGGCAGCTCGTGGACACCGCCGGTCTGCGCAAGCGGGTCGGCAAGGCCAGCGGCACCGAGTACTACGCCAGCCTGCGCACCGCCGGCGCGATCGAGGCCGCCGAGGTGGCCGTCGTGCTCCTGGACGCCAGCGAGCCGATCAGCGAGCAGGACCAGCGGATCCTCACGATGGTGACCGAGGCCGGCCGAGCGCTGGTCATCGCGTTCAACAAGTGGGACCTGGTCGACGCCGACCGCCGGTACTACCTGGACAAGGAGATCGACCGGGAGCTGCGCCGCATCCCCTGGGCGATCCGGCTGAACCTGTCGGCCATGACCGGCCGCGCCGTCGACAAGCTGGCCCCGGCCCTCAACAAGGCCCTGGCGAGCTGGGAACTGCGCGTACCGACCGCGCACCTCAACCAGTGGCTCACCGCGCTCGTGCAGGCCACCCCGCACCCGGTGCGCGGTGGACGGGCGCCCCGCATCCTGTTCGCCACGCAGGCCGGGGTGGCGCCGCCGCGGTTCGTGCTCTTCACCACGGGCCCGCTCGACGCCGGATACCAGCGGTTCGTCGAGCGCAAGCTCCGCGAGGAGTTCGGGTACGAGGGCAGCCCCATCGAGATCTCCGTACGCCCCCGCAAGAAGCTCGGCCCCGGTGGTCGGGGCAAGGCGCACGGCTGATTCCTGGCGTTCTGTCGGGTGGGCCAGACGATCACCGTCTGGCCCACCCTCCTAGGACGCTCTAGGGGTTGTGGGGTGGTTCGCCGCTCCGACAACGCGGGTGGGGCCTGTGCGGACGGGGCAGGAGTGCTGCGCTAAGCTGTACCGGCTGTCGCAGGGGGAACTCTGCGGGGGCGGGACGTGGCGCAGCTTGGTAGCGCACTTGACTGGGGGTCAAGGGGTCGTCGGTTCGAATCCGGCCGTCCCGACCGGTTGACCTGGGGAGATGAAGATCATCCCAGGTAACGGCGGTAACATCCGGTAACGGATGATCTTTGTTGGCGGTAACGGCGTGGATGGTTTGCCGTTGACGTGCCTGTTGCACAACGCTCTGACCTGCCGCTTCGTCTGCGTCCTGGACGGAGCGGCAGGTCTGCTCTTTATTGCGCGTCAAGTGCTGCAGATGTTGCTAGCTGTCGCTACCTCCGATGCTGCGACACCGATGTACAGAGGATCGTCGGTGGCTCCAGCTCACGACGATCCGAGCCGGATCGAGCCGATCTTCCACCGCACGACGCCGACGAGGCGTGGCTTCTCGGAACGCTGGACTACGAGGACGCCGGCCGGCCCCGCTTTGATATCCGAGTGCGCTCCGCGACTACCGGGCTGGTCCAGGACGGCCCTTGTCCTCCCCGCAGGATCACGGAGGCGCGCACGGTATGGCTCCACGATCAAGGCATGATCGACGAGGCTTCTGCTCGCCCGTATCCTCAGCCGGTGCGGGGGACCCACCGCCGTCGCGAGGAGGTCGGCAGGTGTACAGGTATTTACGGCGGCGATGGGTGTTGGTCGGGCTCGTCGCTCTGGCCGTCGCGATCGTGGTGGCGTGGATCGTATGGCCCAACCCGACCACTGCGCCTCGGGAGCGACAATACCGCGATGTCACCGCCTGCTTGCTGACCGACAACAGGGGGCTGGCCAGCCGAGACGCGAGAGCCGCCTGGACTGGGATGCAACGCGCTTCGG
Organism: Micromonospora sp. CA-248212; assembly: GCF_050948405.1. NCBI lineage: Bacteria > Bacillati > Actinomycetota > Actinomycetes > Micromonosporales > Micromonosporaceae > Micromonospora > Micromonospora sp. CA-248212. Next base: position 2,802,689 of record NZ_CP192023.1, read on the forward strand.
TCGAGTCGCTGGTGCAGGTGCAGTACCTAGCCGCGGACGGCGTCCAAGATGAGTCCAATGTGGCTGCCTACTTCAACACGTTGGCTGCTCAGGGGTGCGAGATGGTCATCGCGGTCGGGGCTGCTCCGGTGGATGCGTTAATCGCCGGTAAGGACCGCTTTCCGGCTATTCGGTATGTGGTCGTGGATGGCGCGCCGAACGTGGGCGTGACCATAGTGGAGGCCGGCTCTCCAGATGAGATCGTCAATGGTGTTGCCGCGGCCGTCCGCACCTTGCCCGCTACGACCTAACATGTAAAAACTAGGCCACTGATGGCCATTGTTTTCTCAGCGAACGTCCAGGAAGCTTCCCGTTGCATGATCAAGCTACGGGGAGGGCTGCCATGGGCGGTCGGCATGATGCTGTTCGCGGGGCGTTGGCACGGCGGCGTGCCCGTATCTCGCGGAGGCCTGTGTATCGACGGGTCGCAACCGTTCTGGTGATCGTCCTGGTTCTCGGTGTTGGTGCTCCACGAGAGCCGCTGCCCATCGTGGCGGGCTCTGGCTTCCCGCTCAGTTGGTTCTGGTCACTGCTGGAGGCCCGACCGTCCTGGGCTTCAAGCAATCCGCCCACCCCGAAGCAGCAGGTGGGAAAGAACCCGCCGCGCAGTCACTATGCAGAGGCTCCGCTCACCGAGGATCGCAGCAAGCCCGTGCGGGCGAAGGGCGAGCTGGCGCGCTCTGAGCCCCACCGGCCCGAAAGCACGGTGCGCAAAGCCGGCGAGCCGTCGCGCGGATTCGAGCTCAAGACCAGCAAGCGGCAAGCGGCAGGCGCCACCGAGCAGACCGAGATGTTCCGTAACGCGGACGGCTCGTACACCCGGAGGGTCTACCAGCAGCCGGTCAACTTCCGGGCGGCGGACGGGTCGTGGCAGCCAATCGACGGCAAGCTGGTGCGGGGTGCCGACGGTCGGCTCCGGCCGCGGGCCAACGGGCAGAAGATCGAGTTCGACGCCTCGGGCGGTGATCCCGCAGCGCGCACGACAGGCACGACGCCATTGGTCAGCATGACCTTCGACGCAGGTCGAAGCCTTGCTTACCGGATCGCGGGCGCAGACATTGGCCTCCCCGAGGTGAGCGGCGAACTGGCGACGTACCGCCAGGTCTTCCCGAACGTCGACCTGAGACTTGCTACCGCAGGACGCGAGGTCAAAGAAAGTCTGGTCTTCCACTCAGCGGACGTTCCCACGGAGTACACCTATCCCCTCGCACTGATCGGGCTTACAGCCGCAGTCGATGGCGACGGGTCGGTGGTGTTCCGAGCGGCGGGGGGTCAGGAGGTCGCCCGGATGCCCGCAGCGTTCATGGAGGACGCCGCCGGTGACGCTTCTGGCGCCGGTGCGATGTCCCGCGACATCCGCTACTCCCTTGTCGACACCGCTGACGGCCCTGCGCTGAAGATGACGGTCGACGGCGCCTGGCTACATGACCCGAAGCGGGCGTTCCCGGTTGTGCTCGACCCGACCATCGCCACCACACAAGGCGATACCTACGTCCAATCTGGCAGCACCGAGTCTGACCGGTCGACCGAGGACAGTATCGGGATCGGCACATTCAACAACGGTGTGGCCAAGGCGCAGGGACTGCTACCGTTCCCGAGCTTCTCCACTGCCTACGCGGGCAAGAAGATCAGCACGGCCAAGCTCAACCTCTTCATGAGCTACCAGGGCCTCAACACCGGCTGCGAGGTCCACCGTTTCGACGTCTTCGCCGTCAAGTCGGACTGGTCTTCAACCGGCGTTCGATCCACGAATTTCCCGACATTGTCGAGTTCCATCGGTAACGCATCACCCACCAGCACTGCGGCCTGTGGTAACCAGGCGAAAATCCGGAACGTAGGCATCTGGGTGCCGGTCACGCTCAACGTGTCGGAGGTCAATAACTGGGTCACCGGCGGTGCCAACTACGGCCTCGCGCTGAAAGCCGAGAGCGAGACCAACGTCAAGGCGTGGAAGCGGTTCACCTCAGTCGATGCCGGCCTCGATAACTCAACGATGCGCTGTGCCCATGCGACCTACGGCTCGATCAAGTGTGATGCCTTCCTCGACGTCACCTACACGGACAATGTCCCGCCACAGCTCGACGTCCGCTACCCGGCCAACAACTACGCCGTCAATACGCTGACCCCGGAGCTCGCCGCCGCCGGGAGCGACCCGGACAGCTGGCCCAACAAGGGCTTGCGGTACAACTACTTCGTCTATGACGAGGCAGGTGCGCAGCTCAGCACCTCCGGTTGGGTGACCGCCGGCGTTTGGAAGGTGCCTGCTGGCGTCCTCGTCTGGGGCAAGACCTACGAGTACGCGGTGCAAGTCAATGACTACTCGTCCACCTCGGCCGTCGCCCCGGTGAAGTATGCGTTCACCACCCAGGTGCCACAGCAGATGGTGACCTCCGACCTGGCGCAGAACGGCGGAAAGGGTTACGAGCCGAGTACGGGTAATTACACCACCTCCGACACGGATGTGGAGGTGACGACGGTCGGTCCGGCGCTCAGCATCACGAGGGACTACAACAGCCTCGACACCCGCGTATTTGGGGCGTTTGGTCGAGGCTGGTCGTCGCTGCTCGACATGCAGGCCCGTGAGTCGGCCGACGCGAGTGGTGCCCTGCAAACGGTGGCGGTGCGCTACCCGAGCGGTGAGGATATCTCGTTCGGTCGCAACCCCGACGGCAGTTGGACACCGCCCTTGGGGCGATACTCCGTCTTCAAGGCGGTCACCGGCGGTTACACATTGACCGACAAGGACACCACTACGTACGAGTTCACCCAGGCGGCGACCGGTGGAGTCTACGGCCTGACCCGGATCACCGACGCTGCGGGCCGTTCGCTGACCGTGCACTACGACGCTGCTGGGTTGGTCGACGAGGTGCGATCCGTGGCCTCAAGTCGCGCACTCCGCATATCGTGGTCGCGTCCACCGAACTCGACGTATCCACACGTCTCGGCAATTACCACGGACCCGGTCGTCAAGGGCGACGCGGCCAGCGCGGTGACGTGGACCTACAACTACGACGGCGACCTGCTGACGAACGTTTGTCCGCCTTCTGGGGCCGCGAACTGTTCCAGCTACCAGTACACGCTGACGCCGCAGCACGCCACCACTGTGCTCAACACCGACCCGTATTCGTTCTGGCGGCTCAACGAGAGCCCTGGTGCGACGGTCGCACAGAGCGCGGTGCTGAGCAACGACGGCGTGGACAACGCCACCTACGCCAACGTCACCCTCGGGAGTTCCGGCCCGGTGGCTAGTTCGACCTCCACGGCAGCAAGCTTCAACGGCACGTCGTCGTCGGTGAAACTGCCGGCGAAGCTGGTGACCGAGGCGTCGTACCAATCGATCAGCATGTGGTTCCGCACGAGCAGCCCCACCGGCGTGCTTTTCAGCCATCAGGTCGACCCGGTCAGTGCGGGTGCCACGACGACCAAGACCTACACCCCGACTCTCTACGTGGGGTCGGACGGTAAGTTGCACGGACAGTTCTGGACGGGCAGCACCGCGAACACCATGGCCTCGCCCAACACGGTAGTCGACGGTCAGTGGCACCACGTTGCCTTGGCCGGCAATGGCGGCAACCAGGCCCTCTACGTCGACGGTGCCCGCGTCGCCACGCTGACCGCCACGATCAATCTTGACCTTGGCATGACGAACGGCTATGTGGGTGCCGGCTTCCTCGGCGGCGCTTGGCCTGCGCAACCGAACACCGCGGCCACCGCCACGTTCTTCAACGGGTCGATCGCCGATGTGGTCTTCCACAATCGGGCCATCACAACGCCCACGGCGACCTCCCTGCACAGCAGTGGTGTTGCGGCTGACCCCTTGCTGACGCGGATCACGACGCCCGGTGGTCGGGTCCAGGCCGTCGTCGAGTACGACGCGGTGACGGGCCGGGTCAAGCAGGTCACCGACGAAATCGGCGGAACGTGGAAGATCGGAACACCGACCGTCGGTGGGTCCAGCCTGGTGTACGTGTCGTCGGTGCTCGGGTCGCAACCGGAGCACTATTTCCGGCTTGCCGACATTCAGGCACCCACCCAGCCGGTGAACGAGGTGCGCGGCGAGTTCGACGAGGCGCGGTATCGAAACGTCACGTTCAACACGACCCAACCCAACACGACGAGCCCGTTCGCCGATTCGTACGGGGCAGTGTTCAACGGCACCAACGCTTATGTCGAGCTGAACACCATGGCGGACCTCGGCGGCGGTCCGTACGACGCCACCAAGTCGGTCGAGATGTGGTTCAAGACCCCGGCAGGCAGCGCCAAGAGCGGCGTGCTGCTGGGCTACACCAACGGCCAGATGGACTTGCCGCCGTCGACGACGGGGGCGACCACCTGGACGCCAGCTCTCTATGTCGGTGGGGACGGCTATCTGCGCGGCGAGTTCTGGGCCCCGTCATCACCCGTCGTCCAGTCCCCGTCGAAGGTCAATGACGGTAAGTGGCACCACATCGCCGTCACCCAGACTCCGAGCCAGCAGTTGCTCTACCTTGATGGAGACATGGTCGGAGGCCATGCCGGCACTGTTCAAGACCTGGCCAGGGTGGCCGCATACCTCGGTACGGGCATCACCAAGGGCTGGCCCGGATCCACGCAGGATGTCTCCTACTTCACCGGGAACATCGCCGAGGTGGCCTTCTACAAAACGCCGCTGAGTGCCGCGGAGGTCGACCGGCACTGGAAGGCGTCGAAGAGCACCACACAGCCTGGCTCCGGCACCACCGGGTCGACGCTGACCTCGATTACCACGACGACGGTCACCGACCCGAAGGGCAAGACCTCTACGCAGGTCTTCGACCTGGTCAACGGTAACCGGCTGATCGCGTCCACCGACGTATTGGGCAACACCACCACTTACGGGTACGACATCGGCGGCTTCGGTTCCGTGACCTACGATCCGCTGCGGAACAAGACCGAGACCGGCCGCGACGTACGGGGAAACACGGTCCGTACGAGCGCGTGCCTCACGTCGACAACATGTAAATCGGCCTATTACAACTACTATCCGGATGCGACAAGCATTAACCTTGCACCGGATCCACGTAACGATCAACTGATTGAATACCGCACGGCCAACTCGTACAGCCCGACCGATCCGATGTTCCTCACCCGGTTCGGATACGACACCGCCGGCAACCGAACGAGCACCACGACGCCGCCCGTCGCGGGCTTTCCCGATGGCAAGACCACTACCGTCACCTACACCAGCGCGACCACCGCAGCGGTTGGAGGCGGAACGACGCCGCCCGGACTGCCGGTGACGACCAGGTCCGCTGGCGGCGCCACCCAGACCAACGAGTACAACTCCGCGGGTGATTTGGCACGGATCACTGACGGAGCGGGACTGGTGACCGAATTCGCTTACGACGGCCTGGGTCGGATCACCGCCAAGACCGTCAAGACCGAGACCCTGGGGGACCTGACCACCTCCATGAGGTACGACGCGGAGGGCCAGGTCGTCGAACAGACCGAGCCCCCCGTGCTGAACCAGGTCACCGGTGCCGTGCACACCGGCCGAACGTCGACCGACTACGACCCCGACGGCAACGTCACGGGACGCCGGGTGCAAGACCTGACCGGCGGCGACGCGGAACGTGCGGTCCAGAGTTTCTACGACGACCACGGCAGGATGATCAAAACGGTCAATCCTGCGGGGGTGGTCACCCTGCTCGAATACGACGTCTACGGCAACACCACGGCCGAGGTCACCTGCGACAGTTCACCATCACCTGGCGATCCCTGCCCCTCCGGGGACGTGCTGCACGCGGTACGGAAGACCTTCGACGGCGAGGGCAACGACCTCACCACCACGATCACCGGCGCCGACGGCACCACCACCCAGGTCAGCTTCAAGGCGTACTTCCCGGACGGCAATCTCGCCTCCGACACGGACGCCATGAATTACACGACGAACTACACCTACAACGGCAACGGCACGCTGCGCCGGGTCACCCGCACCGACGGCACCCGAACGTACGTGCTCGAGGAGAACATCCACCGGCCAGACGGGGAATTGGAGAGCCAGGAGACCAACAACGGCGCGACCATCACCTCATACACCCGCGACCCTGCCAACCGGGTTGTGCAGATCAGCGCGACGGCGCCGGCGGACGTCTACAACAACACTGAACGTGTCACCAGCTTCAGCTTCGACGCCGATGACCATGTGCTGGCCACTCGAACAAGCGACCGCGGCGGCGCGTCAGTTCTGCAGACGACCAACCGTACTTACGATCCACTCGGCCGAATGAAGTCGGAACGGATCGCCACCGACCCCTCAGTCTCGCCTAACGCCTGGTTCAAGCTTGACGAAACCAGCTTCAGCGACGGATACAACGTCGCCTACGACTCGACAGCATCGGCCAGCAAGGCGACCGGCGGAGCCGACGTGACCATGTCCGGGGGCGTCGCCACGTTCAGTGGTGGCCGAGGTCTCCGAATCGGCGATCATGCCATCGACACTGCCAGATCGTATTCGATCTCTGCCTGGGTGAAGCCAAAGGACTTCCTCAAGGACCAGACCGCGCTGACTCAGCTCGGCTTCTACGGGACCGCGTACTACCTTGAGTACAACAAGACCCTGAACAAGTGGGCCTTCCGCGTGCCGTCGTCAGACTCGGCCACGCCGTCGGCCATCTACTCGGCCACCTCCAGCAACGCGTTGGTCGCAAACAGTTGGGTTCATCTGGTTGGTGTCTACAACGCCACCAGTAAGGCGCTCAGCCTCTACGTCAACAACGTCGCCGGTACCGGGGCCACCAACCCGACCCCGTTCGCATCGCAGTCGCCGACCATCGGCGGCGGCTACCTCGGCATGGGTGCCTACGCCAGCTACAGCGGCTCCATCGACAACGTGCAGCTTTACCAACGAGCCCTGTCCGCCGCCGAGATCAACACGCTCTACGCCGGAGGCAACGGCCGCACCGGTGAGGCACTCGCGTCGACCACCGGCCTGACGACCAACTACACGATCGACAAGCTGGGCAACACGACCGCCACCACCGACCCCAAAGGCAAGACCACCAGCTACGAGTACGACGAGGCCGGCCAGTTGGTAAAGACGGTGGAGCCGTCCGTGACTGCCGAGGTGTTCGGCACGGCAGGTGTAACCGTCGTCCCGGTCTCCCGTATCGGCTACAACACCTTCGGCGAGATAGTCGAGACACAGGACCCACTCTCGAATGTCACCCGTACCCGAGTCGACCCTCTCGGCCGGCCCACCGAGGTGATCGCACCGGACTACACACCGCCCGGCGGTACGCCAATCGTGGGGGCCTCGGTGATCACCAACTACGACAAGCTCGATCGGGTGCGCTCGGTGACCAACGCCGACGGTAAGACGACGAGCTATGAATACGACGCCCTCGGCAATCGGGTCGCAGTCACCGATCCGCGGGGCAAGGTGTCCCGAGCGAGCTACGACAAGCTCGGCCGCGTTCTGGACTCGATCGACCCGACCGGTGCCAAGCAGTCGTCGACGTACGACCTGATGGACCGCCCGCTCACCACGAGCCAGGTGGTCCGCCAGACCGGCGAGACCAACACCACCAACTATGACTACGGCACCGGCGCGCTCGGTCAGGGCCCGTGGCCCCAGTCGGTGACCACCGCCGCAGGCGTGAAGACATCGAGCACCTACGACTTCACCGGCGCGCCACTGACCACCACCGACGGTGCGAACAATCAGACCAAGTACGAGTATGACGGACTTGGCCGCGCCACCAGGATCACCATGCCGGATGGCACCGCGCAGACCGCCAGCTACGACCCCCTCGGCCGACTCAGGCAGCAGCAGGACCTGGATGCCGCAGGAACCGTACTCGTCACCCGATCAAAGGGTTACGACGACAACGGCAACCTGACGTCGTCGACGGACGGGCGCACGACCACCACCACCTTCGAATACGACGCGATGAACCGACTGACGAGCGAGAGCCAGCCGGTCACCGCCACCACCGCGATCACGACCAGCTTCGGATACGACGCCGCAGGTAACCAGACTCGCTTTACCGACGGCCGGGGCAACCAGTTCTGGACCACCTACAACACCTGGGGCCTGCCCGAATCGCGAATCGAACCATCGACCCCTGCCTACCCAAACCTGGCCGACCGCACCTTCACCACGACCTATGACAAGGCCGCTCGGGTCGTCGACCAAATCGCTCCCGGCGGGGTAAGAACCAGCAACAGCTACGACGACGCTGGCCGACTGACCCGACAGTCCGGCACTGGTGCTGAGGCCACCACGGCCGACCGGACCTTCGACTACGACGACGCCGGCCGGCTCACCGGATTCGCGGTCCCGGCCGGCACGGCAGACGTCTCGTACGACGACCGCGGCCTACCGTTGTCCATCACCGGTCCCGGCGACTCGTCCTCGTTCACCTACAACAAGGACGGAAAGACGGCCTCGCGCACCGACGCCGCCGGGAGCAGCAGCTACACCTACGACACCGCTGGCCGGTTCCGGACGGCGACCAACACCGCCACCGGCGTCAACCTCGTGGTCGGCTACAACAACATGTCGCAGATGTCGTCGATCAGTTACAACTCCGGCAACGTGCGGAGCTTTGGATATGACGCGATGCACCGCCTCAAGTCCGACACTCTGAAAAACGCCGCCGGCACCACCACCCTCGGCTCGATCACCTACGGCTACGACAACAACAACAACGAAACCTCGAAGGTCACCACCGGCTTCGCCGGGTCCAGCGCCAACACCTATACGTACGACCTCGCCGACCGGCTGTCGACATGGAACAACGGCAGTACCACCATCGGCTACACATACGATGGAGCAGGCAACAGGACCCAAGCCGGCGGGAAGATCTTCACCTACGACGCGCGGAACCAGCTCTCGACGCAGAGCGGTGGGATCTCGTACGCGTACACCGCACGCGGGACCTTGCGCCAGACCAGCTCAGCGGCAGGAGCGTTCACCACCACCACCGACGCCTTCGGCCAGGTGGTTTCCCAACAGTCGGCCGGAGGCACCCGCACCTACTCCTACGACGGGCTTGGTCGCGCCGTCGTACCGGGATTTCGATACACAGGTCTCGACAATGATCTAGCCCAGGACAGCGGGGCGACCTACACCCGTGGCCCTGACGGTTCGCTGCTCGCGGCCGGCACCGGCACCGGCACGGGTTCTCGGTACGTCTGGACAGACCAGCATGACGATGTCGTGGGCCAATTCACCGCCACCGGCACCACTCTTTCCGGGTCGACCACCTATGACCCCGTTGGCACCGTCGTCGCTTCGTCCGGTCTAGTCGGCAGCTTGGGCTACCAGTCCGAGTGGACTGACAACCTGACAGGGCGGGTCAACATGCTCGCCCGCTGGTACAACCCGGATACCGGTCAGTTCGACACCCGAGACACTGCGTCCAACAATCCGGTGCCCGACTCGGTCAACGCCAACCGCTTCCAGTACGGCGACGCGAACCCGTTGACGACGACGGACCCGACTGGACACTGGGGCCTTTCGAGCCTCAAGTCGGCCTTCCGTAGCACCGTGTCTGTGGTCACCAACCCTGTGGCGGCGATCCAGAGCACCTATCGGGCGACGACGACCCTGGCAAAGAGCTCCTACCAGGCGTTCAACTACGTCCGATCCGGTAAGGCGTGGCAGGACGTCAAGAAGACAGCGCGCAACGTCAAGAACAACCTGAAGAAGGCCGCCCATGCCGTCAAGGACACCACGGTCCGTTGGGCGAAGAAAAAGATCCAAAAAGTTAAGGACGCGTATCACGACGCCAAAAAGTGTGCCTCTGGCGGCGTCAGGAAATGCGTGAAAGAGACTGCGAAGAAGGCGGCAAAATCCGCTGTCACTAACCTCAAATCGACAGTGGAGGCGATCAAGAAGGATCCGTGGAAGTTCGCGGCGACGGTGGCCGTGGGTATCGCGGCGACAGTCGCAGTGGGCGCTCTCTGCGCCACCGGCGTCGGGTGCCTGATCCTGGCCGGCGCCGCCGCCGGAGCGATGTCCGCTGGTGCCGGATACATGGTCGACGTGGCTCGGGGTGACGAGAAGTTCTCATTGGGCAACCTAGCCAGCACGATGATTGAGGGCGGCCTGGACGGCGGTCTATCGGCCGGCGTGAGCAGGCTGACCGGAGGTGCGACGAAGCTCGCTGGTGGTGGAGCCAGTCGGGCGCTCGGCGGCAAGAGTGGCAGAAGCGCGACGCCGAGCCGGCCGCAGCGCGGCGAGGGACGACAGGGCGTCTCGGGTTGCAACACCCCGCGGCACAGCTTCGATCCGGCCACCCGCGTTCTGATGGCCGACGGCAGCACCAAGGCGATCAAAGACATTGCACTGGGCGACAAGGTGGCGGCGACCGACCCCGAGGCTGAGAAGACTGCGGCCAAGAGCGTGACCGCCCTGCACGTCAACCAGGACCGAGACCTCACCAACGTCACAGTGCGTGATGCCAACTCGGGTAAGTCGACGGTGCTGAAGACCACGCAACACCATCCGTTCTGGGACGCGACCGACCGCAAGTGGGTGGACGCGGCTGAGCTGAAGGTCGGCCACCGCTTGCTCGTGCACGACGACAAGCGGCTGGAGGGTGACGGCACCGGCGCTGGCATGGGTGGTGGGGGACCTGGAGTGCAGGTGACCGTGGTCGAGGTTGAGAACCTCGACGGCGACGCCGAGATGCGCGACCTCACCGTCGCCGACATCCACACCTACTATGTGATGGCCGGCGACGACCCGGTACTAGTCCATAATTGCGGCGGAGGCGAAGACGGCCACAATGCGGCGTGTCAATGCGCCACTGGCGGCCGACCGATCGGGGCCGATGGGCGGTTCCTGGCAAATCCCAATACGCCCGTCCCAGGTGCGGTGGACGCCAACGGTATGGTGCGCGGTACGAACGCGCCCGGTTACACGACGAGCCGGGGCGGTTGGCGGGCAGATACGACGAATGACGCCTGGGCGAACGGTACCCCGGGACCCAGCGGCGGCGTGATCTGTCCACGCCAGGGTCCGAATTGCGCGGGCGAAGTCTTCCGTAATCCGGCGGCCGGCCAGCCCTCCGGCGACATGGGTCACTACCCCACGGCACATACGAATCGTCTATATCCAGAGAGCATGAGTCGCGCGGATTTCTTAGATGAATATCAGAAAGATGTGCGAATAGAATGCATTCCATGTAACCGAGGTGCCGGTAACCGCCAGGACGGGTAGGGTGTCGAGGTGCCTATACTGATCGATCATCTCGAGCGCCGCCTGGGGCAGCTGACCGGTGGCTGGAAGGGTACTGCGCGCAACGGACTTCCAACGGTCAACGTGGCGTACCTTACCGGTGGCATCTTCGCGGCTACCACCGGCTACGCCACCGTGGGGCTCAGTCGTGTGCCGCTGCACCGTCCAGGTCACGACGCGCACCTCTTCCTGGAGTTCATCGCCGCCGAGCATGGCCCTGCGGATGTGACACACAGTATGTTCCCTCGGGCGTTGGAATTTGTCGTGTCGAGGTGCCTTGATGCCCGTGAAGCGGTCCTTCGAGGCAATGTCATACCACTACCCAAAGACATCGTCGGTGATTCCGGTTTCGCCTCGCTTTATGCGGCGCTGCCCGTTTACTACGACCCCGATTTTAAGTCGGTCATCCTTGAGAATGGTGATGCGGTTGCTATCGTGTGGCTAATCCCCGTCACTTCTGGTGAAGCGCAATTCGTTGCGGATCATGGATGGGAGCGGTTTGAGCAGATATTGCTCCAGCGTGATCCTGATCTGATGGATATGAATAGGGAGTCGATCGTCTGAGGACGATTCGGTGACCACAGCGTCAATAACCAGTATTTATCTTCGCACAGTGGGTCACCGATCCGGCTGCTGTAACCGTGTTCCGCCCGAGCGGCACTCGGGAACAGGAGTAGTCGCGGAGTGACCGAAGAGACCGTTGTCCGCCTAGCCGACGGGTACATCGACCGTGTTTCGTCAGAGGGTGAGCTGAAGTGGCCGCTTCGGATGGAGCTGCACCATGCGCTCGAGCAGGTTACGGGCGGCGGCAGTTGGCGTTCGTACCTGCGGCTATCAGCATCGTGTGCGGTGAAGGCATGGCCAGTCTGGCAGGAACGCTTCGTCGAACCGCTTCCCTTTTGCGGTCCCACACCAGGCGCCACGCCCGAACAGCCTCAACTGGGCTTGGTCTACAACTCGGTCCAGCTCAACCGTCTTGCGACGTTCCTCGACAATCGGATGCGTACCGGTCCCGAGACGTTTCCTGCGGTCGCCGCGGGTTTGGCGTGCTGGGCTACCAACCGGGACGTGCTATGGGGCGGGCTAGTGCTGCCCGCAGGCGCCGATGAGGCGGAGGTCGACTCTGAGGATTGGGAACCTTCCTACTTCGCCTCCATCGCCTTAGCTGGCGGAGCCATCTGGGAGACGCCCAGTAACTCTGCTCTTCGTCGCGATTTCTGGTTGTGGTACCTCCGTGTAGCGGTGCCCGCCAGCTACGGTGCCTGAAGACAGATCCCCACCTGTCGGCGCTCGAGCAACTGGCGAGCGATCGGCTGCTGACGAGGCGCGTGCGCGGGCCAGGTATGAAGGGCGGGCACCAGAGCTACCTGGACCCGATGTCAGGGCGGGTTCTTGACCGGTTGCCGTAACGAGCTCGGTAACGGCTCGGGACTGGCACCCGAGGAGCGGCCGGCATGAGGCGGCAGAGGGCGTCAAAAAGGGATGCCCATTTGCTCGTATCTGCGGATGTATCAATCGGTTCTGGCATCCCGTGACAGAATCGTTGTAAACTGGGGGTCAAGGGGTCGTCGGTTCGAATCCGGTCGTCCCGACGCAGGTAAGGGGCCATCTCGGAAGATCGAGACGGCCCCTTTGTCGTACCTGGGTGACCAACTGAGTGACGACGAGCGCGAGCAAGGCACGGACGTCTGTGGACTCCTACGTACTGCTCGACTGCTCCCGTCTGCTGTTGGCGCAGATCACCAACGGCTAATGGTTCCTTCGGGACGAAGCGGTAGAAGGTGAAGTGGGGATCGCTGTCGTGGCAGCATGCGGCGGTGACCTTCGATGATGACCGGTACCTGGATGCCTTCGTCGACTACAGCAGGGGGCATCATTTCGTTCGGTTAGACGTCGAAGTGCCAGCGGAGACTCTGACCGAAGGGTTGGCCGGTCCCGATGACGACGTGCCGCACGGCTCGCTGTGGTTGTCGGCGGACCGGGCCGAGTCGCTGGCTAGGTCGTTGCTCAGTTGCGCGGCAGAGGTGAGGGAGCAGAGCCGCAGGCGCGAGGCGTGAGTGACTAACGGGTGACGATCGGGTTAGACGCCGACGGACGAGCATGGACACCGTGGGACCCATCCGACAGCTCAGCGCAGTTGAAACAGCAAGTCACCGATCCGTGTTGGTTGCCTGGGGGTCTCACAAACACCGGTTGAGGGTGTCAGCGCACCACGGCGCGGCGCGGAGCCGACACCACTTTAGTGAGCACACGCCGCAGCACCAGCCCATGGTGTTGAGCCAAGCCCAGCAGGGCGGGCGCGAGGGCGGTGGTCGCCGTGGCTAAGCACCGCGCAGACAGTGTCGGCAACCCCGACGAGCAGAGCACGACGACTGCCCCCACGATCGGACGTCGTCGGGCTGCTCCCGGCCCCCAAGGCCTGTCGGTGTGGGCGACCGCCCAGTCCACCGGCCCGGTCCAGCGCCGCGGCCGGTACGTCCGCGAGTCCGTGCGGCGCCCGGCGCGGATGCTCCCGGCGATCGCCGCGCACGCCGTCACCGCCTACACGCAACCAGCGGACTTGGTGCTCGACCCGATGTGCGCTATCGGCACCACTGTGGTCGAGGCGATCCACATCGACGTGCCGGCGAAGCGTACCGACACCCTCCGACAGCATCGGGCCGGCCGGGGAAAATATCGATACTCGTCTAATTGGTCGTTCCTCGCTCCATCTGACGGTGACGGGTCCCGCCGGGCGTATCAACCGCGCCGCGCCGCGCTCCTGAACAACGTCATCGCGTCGGCCCGGTAGGAGACAACGCGGGTCGGCGGTCCCTCGACGATGGGAGAAGCCTGTCATGGGCAACGTAGGAAGATACGTCCGCCGCTCGGCGCTGGCCGTGCTTACCGGCACGGCGCTGGCCGCGCTGCTGGCGGTCACCACGGCCGCCGCCGCGCCGGTCGACGCGCGGCAGGACAAGGCCGCGGCGGCCCGCACCGACGTCTACATCCGGGACGTCACCGCCGACGTCGGCGTCCAACCCCACTCGCTCAACCCGCTGTGGGCCAGCCCCGACATCAAGGTCTGCCCGACCGCCGTCGAGTGTGCCGTCAGCCAGAACCCGATCGTCGGCGTCACCAACTACATCTTCATCAAGCTGCGTAACCCCGGCCCGTACGGTTCCGGCACCGGCAGCGGCGTGCTGCGGATTTACCGGACGACGCCGGGTGGCGGTGCCGTCTGGCCGACGCACTGGACCCAGATCGGCGCGATGAACGTGACCGTCTTCGCCGGCACCACGACCGTGACGATCCCGTGGACCGGGGTGCCCGGACCGGGCCACTTCTGCCTGCTGGCCAGGTGGGTGTCGTCCACCGATCCGATGACCTTCGAGGGTCCGGACATCAGCACCAACACCCGCAACAACAACAACATCGCCTGGCGCAACGTCGACTCGGTGCGGCTCGTCGCGGGCGGGACGCCGGTCGTGCGGCCGTTCGCCATCGGCAACTCGCTCCGGGTGGCGACCAAGAACGACCTGGTCTTCACGCAGCCGGGGGAGCCGATTCAGGCCGTGGGCGGCCGGGTCGTCGTCGACCTCGGGCCGACCCTGTTCGAGCGGTGGCAGGCCGGCGGCAAGGTCGGCACCGGCATACGCGAGGTCGGCAGGAACCAGCTGGAGGTCGTCGAACCGGCGAAGGCCCGCCTCGGCAACCTGCTGCTGGAACCGGGTGAGCGGGTCGAGTTCTCCCTCACCTTCGCGGCCGCGGTCGCCTCGGACAAGGAGTTCGCGCTCGATGTGACCCAGTTCGGTCCGGACACGAGCGGTGCGGAGCGGACCGACCTCGGTGGTGTGGAGTACCTGATGAGCGTCGGGAAGCAGTAGCCCCGGCCACCAGCGGGGGTCGTGGGCCTGGGCAGCCCGCGACCCCCGTCGCCGCGCGCTCGCCAGGACGCTCTGGGCGTCCCGGGTGCGCGCCGCCGTCCCAGGTGGACGGTGGGTCAGCGCAGCGAAACCCAGGTGGTGGCCACCGAGTAGCCGTCGGTGTGGGCGCGCAGCCGGACCGGGCCGGGCGGGGGAGCGCCCAGCGAGAAGAAGCCCACCGCGTCGACCGGTGCCTCCGCGTACGTGCCCGAGGCGGTCTGCGCGGACACCCGCCCCCCTCGGGGCGGGGCGAGTTGACCGACGATGCCGGCGTCGGTCACCTCGATCTCCAGCGTCACCACCGCACTGCGGAACGACAGCGTCCGCGTCGACTCGGCCGACCGGGTCAGCGCGGGCGCCGCGTCGCACGCCGAGTCGAACGTCAGCTCGGCGAGCGCCACCTCCGCGTCGACGTTTCGCCAGGCGAACGCCGCCCGCGCGGCGGTCAGGAACTCCTCCGGGACCGACCCGACCTCCCGCAGCGCCGCACCCAGCTCGGCGGTCAGGGCCGCGTCATCGGCCGGCGGCAACGGCTCCATCGCGTTCACCTCCGTTCGTCCGGGTTGCGGCCGTTCCGAGAAACGGGGCGAGCGCCGGGCAGTCCCGTAGCCGACGCAGGCATCTGGCCTGGGTCGGCCCGATGCTGCCGACCGGCACGCTCAGCCGTTCGGCGATCTCCCGGTAGCTGGCCGGCGGGTCGGCGGTCAACAGGGCCAGGAGCTTCTGGCAGCGCGGTGGCAGCTGCGCGAAGCCCTCCCGCAGTGCCTGCCGCCGCTCCGCGCGCAGCAGCTCCTCGTCGGGGGCCGCCACGTCCGCCGTGCGGGAGAAGCCATGGTACGCGTCCAGCGCGTCATCGTACGGGTCGAAGAGCTGGGTGCGACGGCCGAGGCGGGACATCCGGTAGCACTCGCGCCGGGCCGTGGTCGCCAGCCAGGAGGCGAGCGCCTGCGGGTCGCGTATCCGGCTCAGCTGCTCGACGAGACGCAGCCAGACGGTCTGGTTGACGTCGGCGGCGTCGGCGCGGCTCAGGTCGTACGACCGGATCACCGAGTAGACGAGCGGGGTGTACCGGTGGACCAGCTCCACCCACGCCGACTCGTCCCCGCCCGCCGCGGCGGTCACCAGGTCGGTTGCGCTCGGGTCGGTCACGGCGACGCCGTCCGCCGGCTGGTGCGGCACTGCTCCGTCGCTCGCGGCCGCTCGTTCCCGCCGCGGCAACGCTGCACCCGGCACCGGCCGGGGCCACCGCACGGTGCTGCTGATCGGCTCGCGGCCCGGTCGCTCATTCGACGAGCACGCCGTAGTCGGGGTGCCAGCGCGGCGCCGCGAGCAGCGCCAGCCGGGCCGCGTCGGCGCTCAGGCCGCCGGCGGTCATCAGGGCGGCGAGCCGACCGGAGACGTGCGCCGTGGCGAACGAGGTACCGGCCCAGGTGGCGAAGCCATGGAACACCCGGGTCGGGCGGCCCGGCAGCGGCATCTGCCCCTCGACGTACGTGCTGTGGCGCTCGCCGACCGCGCAGACGTCGACCCACGGCCCGTACCCGCTGTAGGTGGCCGGCACCACGCCACCGGAGCCCTGGCTGACCGCCGCCACCGCAACGACCTGGCCCAGCGCGGCGGGCCAGATCGGCCGGCTGGTGCCGGCGTTGCCCGCCGCTGCGACCACGGCGTTCGTCGCGGGTAGCGCGGCCACGGCGTTGGCCAGGGGCAGCGACGGCCTGTCGTCCTGGGTGAATCCGCCCAGCGACAGGTTGACCACGGACACCGCCGGCGCGAGCCGGGCCATCGCGGCCACCACCGACGCCTCGTCGCCAATGCCGGTGGCGGTCAACGCCTGCTCCGGGTCGACCCGGACTCCCGGCGCGGCCTGCCGAACCACGCCGGCGATGAAGGTGCCGTGCCCGCCCTGCGGGGCGAGTACGTCGGTGTGCACGTAGAGCGGGTCCTCGTCGTCGACCTCCGGCAGGTACGCCCCGCCGAGCCACTGTGGGTGGTAGCCGCCGGCCTGCCGCCAAATGCCGGTGTCGCAGATCCCGACGGTCACCCTGGCGCCCTCACCCAGCCGGGCCGGGTCCGGCGGCGGCAGCGCGGCGACCGTCGTGGGCGGGCTGCCCGGGTTGCCCATGATGTTGCCGCAGCCCAGCAGCACGTGGTGCGGCTGCACATTCGGCACCGGCCGCCCCGGCCACTGTTGGGGGTCGCGCAGCTTGGTCACGAGCGCGGGAACGTCGGTCTCCCGGTCGAAGAGCAGCCGGGTGACCCCGGCGAAGCCGTCGCCCACGGCCACCACGTGTCCGCGGGCACGCAGCCAGGCGGTGACCCGCTGGGCGTCGGCGTCGGCGGCGAGCAGCTGCCGTGGCCGGTAGAGGAACTCCCGGCCCGGTGTGGTGTGCCGGCGGACGTTCTTGTCGGCAGCCAGCGCCTCGTCGAAGGCGCGCTGGTAGGCGTCGTCGTCCCCGCTGCCGGCGCGGGCCGGGGCCGCACGGGACCCGACGGCGAACGACGCTGCGGCGGCCAGCGCGGACGCGGCCAGCAGTCGCCGTCGGGACAGTTGGCCGGCCGGGCGCGGCGCGGCGGGATGGTCAGGCGACACGGGTCCTCCATGCGGTCGGCAGAAGCGCCCGCCACTGGCCGGTGTGGCCACGTTTCCCGGGTGTCGTCGATTCTTCCAAAGCATAGGTGCGTGTCAATGGCGTTAATGGTGGGTGCAGATTCCCGACAGGCCCGCAGAGACATTGACGGCTGGGCATCAGTTCGGGGACTCTGTGGGGCATGCCCGACAGCACCGGTTCCGGTGCCGGCACGGCTCAGGCGGCGCTTGACGCCGTCCAGCGCTACCCGCGCGAGGCGATCGCGATCGCCCAGCGGGTGCTGGCCGCCGCGCCCACGGCCGGGGCCGACGAGCGCTCCACCGCTGAGCGGGCCGTCGGTCTGGCCCTGCGAGAGCTCAACGACCTGTCCGGCGCCCTGCGCCACCTGCGCCGCGCGGTCCGGGCCGCCGGCACGCCCCGGAACCGGGCGTTGGCCCGGATGAGCCTGGGCTACGTGTTGGCCAACGCCGGCCACACCGCTGCGGCGCTGCGCGCGGTGACCGCCGCGCTGCCGCAGCTCGTCGGTGCCGACGCGGGGCGGGCCCGGATGCAGCGGGGCGTAGTGCTGCACTACCGAGGTCGCTACGACGAGGCGGTACGCGACTACGGCCTGGCCGTCGACATCGCCCTGCGCGAGGGTGATCTGTTGCTGGAGGCGCGGGCGCGCAACAACCGGGGGCTGCTCAACGCCCACCGGGGCGCCGCCGGCGGCACCGACGACGACCTGTCCCGCGCGGCAGCCGCCTTCCAACGGCTGGGCCTGGACCTCGCGGCGGCCGACGCCCGTTGGAACTGCGGCATCGCGGCCGGCCAGCGCGGCGACATCGCCGGCGCGCTGCGCTGCTTCGCCACGGTCGACGAGGAGTACCGGCGGCTCGCCGTACCCCGGCCGGCGCTGCTGCTGGACCGCGTTGAGCTGCTGCTGTCGGTGCCGCTGGTCGACGAGGCGGTGGTGGTCGCGACGGCGGCCGTCCGGGAACTGCGGCGCCGGGGCATGGCCTCCGACCTCGCCGAGGCGCTGCTGGCCCGGGCCCGCGCGGCGCTGCTCGCCGCGGACCTGGATACCGCGACCGAGGCTGCCGCCGCGGCCCGGGCCCGGTTCCGTCGCCAGGGCCGGCGCACCTGGGCCGTCTTCGCCCGGCACGTCGAGCTGCGCGCCGAGTACCGCCGGGGCACCCGCTCGGCACCCCTGTTCACCGCCATGGTGCGTACCGCCGATCAGCTCGACGCCACCGGGTGGCCGGGTCCGGCGCTGACCACCCGGATCGAGGCCGGCCTGGTGGCCGCCGCGCTGGGACGGCCAGGCCGGGCCCGGAACCTGCTGGCGGTGGCCGCCCGGGCCCGCCGTCGCGGCACCGCCGACCGGCGAGCACAGGGCTGGTACGCCCTGGCCCTGTCGCGCCGGCTCGACGGGGACGAACCCGGGGCCGCCCGGGCGCTGCGCCGCGGGCTGGTCGTGCTCGACCGGCACCGCATGTCGCTCGGCGCCACGGAGCTGCGTGCCCACAGTGGAGCGTACGGTCAGGAATTGGCGGCCGAGGGCCTCGACATCGCGGTCCGGGCGGGCGCGCCGGGGCGGGTCCTGGCGTGGGCGGAGCGGTGGCGGGCCAATGCGCTGCGGGCCCGGCCGGCCTGGCCTCCGGCCGACCCCGACCTGGTGGCGGCGCTCGCTGAGCTCCGACTGGTCAGCGGCCTGCTCGAAGACGAGGTGCTGGCCGGTCGCCCGGCAACCGCCCTGCGCGGCCGGCAGGCCCGGCTGGAGCAGCGCATCCGGGACCTGGCCCGGCGGGTGCCCGGTGGGGGCCCCGTGCTGGCCCCGCCCGGGGTGGGCGCGCTGGCCGCGCGGCTCGGCTCCCGGGTGCTGGTCGAGCTGGTGGCCCATGGCGACCGGATCCGGGCGGTGCTGGTCCGCGACGGCCGGGCCAGCCTGCACGACCTGGGCCCGCTCGCTGCCGCGGCGGACCTGGCCCGCCGGCACCGGTTCGCCCTGCGCCGGCTGGTCACCACCGGCGACGCGGCCGCCGCGCGGGCGGGGGCCGGCGACGCGGCGGCGGCCCTGGACCGGCTGCTGTTCGCCCCGCTGCGGCGGTGGCTGGCCGACCGGGCCCTGGTGATCGTCCCGGTCGGGGCGCTGCACGCGGTGCCCTGGTCGGCGCTGCCCACCTGCGCGGGGCGTCCGGTGACCGTCGCCCCCTCGGCCACCGCCTGGCTCGGGGCGGATCGGCGGGAGCTGCCGGCCGGGCCGCCGGTCCTGGCCGCCGGCCCGCGCCTGCCGGCCGGGCACACCGAGGTATGCCGGCTCGCCCAGGTCCTGCCCGGGGCGCGGCGGCTCACCGGGCCCGACGCCACCGCCGCGGCGTTGACCGCCGCGCTGGACGGGGCGGGGCTGGTGCACATCGCCGCCCACGGCACGTTCCGCGCGGACAACCCACAGTTCTCCACCCTGGAACTGGCCGACGGGCCGCTGTTCGCTTACGAGTGGGAGGCGGTCGCCCGGCCGCCCGGCTGCGTGGTGCTCTCCGCCTGTGACTCCGGCCTGACCGGGCTGCGCCCCGGCGACGAGGTCATGGGGTTCACCGCGGTGCTCCTGGCGCTCGGCACCCGGTGCCTGATCGCGACCGTGTTGCCCGTGCCGGCCGAGCCCACCACGGCACTGATGCTGGACCTGCACGCGCGGATGCGGGCGGGTGCCGGCCCGGCGCGAGCCCTCGCCGACGCGCAGTGGGCGTTCGGTGCGGCGGGCGACGGTCCGGCCCGGGCCACCGCGGCGGCGTTCGTCTGCTTCGGGGCTGGCTGACCGGAGCGGGAGCGGTCGCTCAGCCGGCCATGACCAGCCGCAGCGCGGCGGTGCGCGGTGCGGGCAGACGCAGCGGGCCGGCGCCGGGCACGATGGCGCCGAGCACCCGGACCCCGACCTGTACTGTGCCGGAACTCGTTCAACGCAACACTTAATGGCAGACCGCGCGCCAGGCGGGAGAGCGCAGGGTGCGCCGTTCACCGCGATACTCGCCGTCGACGGCCGGGACATTGGGGCGTCGCCGAGGCTGACCTGGTCCCCCTCGGAGGAGGGATCGCAACTGGCGACCGTTCCGGGCGCCCGGCGGGAGAGACGATGACAACACCACCAACGCCCCCGAAATCTGGCCGGCAACGTCGCTTGTGGCGGGCTCTGGCCGTGCTCATCACCGTCGTGGTGGTGGTTTGCGCCGGTGCCGTTGGCTGGGTACGACAGTTCGGCGTTCCGATGATGGATACCGACAGTAGTGCGGAAACGTTCGTAGTGGAGAACCATCTGGCGAGCAAGCTGACGGTTGAGGAGACGGGTGGCGTCCCCATCACCCATAGCGTGTCTGCCACGAGCTCGGCATTGATTCCGCTGCGAAGCAGTTGCGCGCGTTCGATGCGGCTGGTGGCCCGAGATCCAGCCGGTCGAGAGATCGCCAGTCTGGATGACCCGCTGTGTGAGCCGCGTACCTGGGTGATCGAGGCCGACGGTTCGACGCAACTGCTGCCTGAACGCCGCTGGCCCTACCCTGGATAGTGCGCGCTCAACCCGGCCGCGCTGGCCGCGAGTTCCGTCTGGAGCGATTGATGATGTGCCGTGGGCTCGCAGGGCTTCACGGGTTGTCGCCGACGAAACCTGGCTGTAGATCTCCGTCGTGATCAAGGCGGCCCGCTTCGCAGGCCGCCCGCGCCGCCGACCAGGGGCCGACCGACCGGTCGCCGATCGGGGACCCCGCGCCTCTTAGCGCAATCGCACGAGGCGCACCCCGAACGGTTGCAGCCCCGCTGGCGACGCGACATACGAAGAAGCCCCGGGCCGCCATGGTGAGTGGCAGATCCGGGGCTCCGATGTTGAAGGCGACGACCAGGGCGAGCCTCCGGCGGGGTCCTCAGGCACTCCAGGATGGTTGGCGCCATCCCGACACCGTCCGTCCGGGCAGGCCCCACCCACTCCACCAAGGTGCGGCCGAAGGCCGACGGGCTGGCTAGCAGGCGGAACTTGCCTCGGTGTGCCAACATCGGGGTCCGTCGGAGCAGTGTTGCAGGACTTAACCGCCGGGGTTTGGGGCTAATGACGTCGTCTTGGTGGGCGGTGCCGGCGTTATCCGGTGCTATGGCTCTTGCCGGTGTCCTCGTCGGCCAGGTTGTGGTCACGGCCAACGAACGGTGGAAGGCGAAACGCGAGGATCTGCATCGCTGGCACGCCGAACGCCTCAAGCTCTACTTAGAGTTCACAGACGCATTCGAGACGTTCCGGAATGAGCTTTCCGACTTCCTGAAGTACGGGCCTAAACAGGTGGATCTAGGTTTCGAGCATGGCAGGCCCATGTATGACATGACCAACAGGACAAGGCTGATCTCGACCACGCTCGTGCATGATGCCGCCGTGGGCGCATGGGCGGCCGCATTTTGTTGTCTTGGTGATGTCCTCAAAGAGTTTAGTGCACATGTCGAGTCACTTGACGCGGAGGACCGCGAAGCCTTTGTTGCATCACTGGAGGACGAACCCGAAGAGGCGCTGGCTTTTTTGAGAGAGGTCGTTTCTGCTCACAGCGATGCCTTGAGCAAGGCCAGTGTGATCTTCAACGACGCGGTGCGGGCTGAGCTCGGTGTGCCCGGGCGCACGGCACCGCGCGAGTGGAAACAGCGCAAGAGGCCTGCACTGAAACGCATCCTCCCTAGGAGTGCGAGAGGTGTTTGAGCGCGCGCCGGGGCGTAGCCCCTACGGCGCCAGCGTCCAGCAGGAGGGTCCGGCTGACCCAAGCGGCATATTCGTCCGAACTCATCACGATCGGCACGGCCGCGATCACGAGTTTCTGCCAAGGGTGATGGTCTTGGAGGAAGGCTCGTAGATCCTCGAAGCGCTGGGCGTGCGTCTTCAGGAGGAGCTGCCACTCTTCGCCGGTGAAGGGACTGTCCAGGGCTGCCCGCTGCCAACGTCAGCGGCGCGACTTCCGAGCCGGGGCCGACCCTCATGCCAGGACGTAATCGTTCGCGGACGCCACAGATGGGTCCGGCCGAGGGTCTTGTCAGGCTCCGGCATCTGGCGCGGTTCCGGTAGGAACTCACGGTGCCGACTTGGACGCCGAGGTACTCAGCGACCTCCGACGTCGTCCACCACTCCGCGTCTGGATCAGGGTTCGTCACGTAAGCCATTCTGCCTGCGTTGAACGAGCGCACCTCACCATCCCTCAGCCTCAGGACGTCGATGGCATGCCAGACGATCGCCGGAGGATGCACATCGCCAGCACCCGTGCACGGGTTGGCACGGGCTATCCAGCCGAGAAGATTTGGCTACGATGCCGTCGTGGATGACGATTCGATTGGCACCGTAGCGAACAAGCGCCGAAAAGAGCTTGCCAAGTTCGGCCGTGATGTTTTGGTCAATGTCCTAGGCGGCATTATTGCAGCGCCTGCGATTTACCTTGCTGGCGCGGCTGTGGGTCTCTTTCGCCGAACGCCAGCCGCCCTAACTCTATCGGCATCGATACTCGCGGCGGTGCTCACGGCGACGTCCTTTGTGGCAATGTTCTTTGCTTCCCGGACGTCGGGTTTTGCCAGGAAGGTTCCTAGAGTCTTCTTTGCTGCGGGCATGTCCGCGCTCGCTCCAGGCATCCTATTCTTGACGCTCGGCTTGGATAGAATTCATCGCACGCCTGTTGGTGCAACAATCTTTATAATCCCCGGCGTTTCCTTTGTGGTGATTGCGGCCGGGCTGCTGCATTCTGGTTTAAGAAATCGCCAAAACCCCGTTGAGTAGAGTGAATGCCGCAGATCACCTGGCGGACGCGTGCCGCACATCAGCCGACGGAGGACGCGCTGCTGCGTTTTGCCTGGTCTCCCACGATGGTTGACGAAGCGGCGTCGCAGGACCCTTCACGCAGGGCCTTGATCGAATAGGTCTGGTGCCTGCTGTCGACGGTAAGGCTGGTCAGCGCCGGGAGGCAGAAAGGCTAGGTTTTGCGTGTGCCTGAGGAACCTGACGGAGACCTACTGATGCACGAGGAGTCGGTGTTGGCCGGTTTGGTCGAGCTGTCCGGCGTCGAGATTCTGTGGTGCGACGACTTCTACGACGGAGCGATCGACGGGCTGGCCCGGTGGGATGGGCGGGAGTTCTGGTTCGCGGGGGTCTATCCACTCGACCGTCGTCCCCGGCGGTATGTCCTGCACGAGATCAGCGCAATGGACGTCGAGGCGGCGTCGGCGCTGCACCGCTTGCTGGGCGAAAACGCTGACGCCGCCCGGCACGGACGTCTCGACTCGACGCAGGAGCGAGCGTGGAGCCAGGCGTGGGCGAGCCGGCCGGATTACCGCCGCGCCTCGGCCGTGGGGTGGTTCTCCGCCTAACCTCAGGCTCATGTCTCAGCCAGTCGGGTGATGTGGTGGTGCGCCTTGGTGCGGTTCAGGTTGGTGGTGCTGCGGCGGGGGACGGCCGCGACCGGAGTGTTGGCGTCGTAGACGGTGATGGTGTGCCCGTCGAGGGCGACGGATACCAACTTGCGGGCGTGGACCTTGCCGACCTAGATGCGTTGCCCCGCGACCTGGATGCTGCCGTTGCTGGACACGACCCGTTCCACCTCAGGGATGGCCGCTGGCGGCGGGACTGCGGACGCTGGGCGGGCGTCGCGGATGCGGCCGAGCGCGGTGGGCGGTAGTGGACAGCGCAAGGTGCGGCGCAGCTGCCCGGCCTCGTCGATGACGTGCAGGAGTATGCCGTCGAGGCGGATCCGGACCCGTTGACCGGCGAGTGGCATGCCGACGCTGATCTGCCGGCCGGCGATGCTGATGCCGCCGCAGGCGTTGACGATCCGGTCGACCTCGACGGCGGTGGTCCGTGGTTCGGGCTGCGGCAACGGAGGCGGTCCGGCCGGTGCACCGCCCTCGGCCAGGAGCCGGGCGAGATCGCGTTGGGACAGCCTTGATGGGCTGGACTTGATGCGGGCGCCGTCGGCGGTCAGGACGTGCAGCCGGTCGGTGTCGACCCAGATTGTGACCGGGGTGCCGGCGAGGGTGGGACCGAGCCACACCTGCTGCTGGGCCACGGTCAGGTTGCCCGACGGTGGCACAACCCGGACCAGCTGCACCGGCCGGGAGTCACAGGCCGGCGAGGAACAGTGCGCCGGCGGCGAGTAGCCCGATTTCTACCAATAGGACGAACAGCCGATCGCTGATGCGGCCGACGACCTTCTTGCCGACCCAGGCGCCGGCGAGGGTGGCGGGGATGAGGGCGGCACCGTAGAGCAGCACGGTGCGGGTGAGCAGGTCGCTGGCGCCATAGGCGGCGATTTTGGAGAGGTGCATGGTGAGTGCGCTGGCGGCTTCGGTGCCGATGTAAGTGGCGCGGGTGAGGCCGTAGGCGAGAAAGAACGGGGCGGTCAGCGGGCCGACTGAGCCGAGGAGGGCGGATCCCAGGCCGGAGGCCGCGCCCACGGCGGCGAATGTCCGGTCGCGGGGTTTGCGGGGGTGTGGGGTGAGGCCCCGCCAGATGACCACGCCGATGAGGAACACGCCGAGCAGGCGCTTGAGGGGGCCGAGGGGGGCGTGGGCCAGCAGCAGCCCGCCGGCGATGGACAAGGGGACGGTGCCGACGGCGAACCAGCCGATCAAGGGCCAGCGCAGGTGGTGGCGGTTGAGCCAGACCCGGGAGGCGTTGCTGGACAGTTGGGTGAGGGTCAGCATCGGCACGGCCACGCGCAGCCCGAACAGGGCGGTGAACACCGGTAACAGCAGCACCCCACCGCCGAAACCGGCCACCGCGGACAGCACGGCCAGGATGAACGCGGCGGCGGACGCGGTGGTCAGGACCAACAGCTCGTGCACCAGCTGAGCCTGCCATCCTCATCGTCGTCGGCTATGGCTCCTGCATCTGGGCGTGGAGTCTGGCCATCGCGAGGGATCGGCCCGGTGCCCGCCTGTACCGCGCCAAAACCCGCACTGGCCCGGGCGGCCCGGTCGCCGGCCGGCGGGAATAGGCGTTGCCGGGGTCGGCGGGGCGCGTCACGGTGCCGAGGCCGGCGCACGCTTCGCCCGCTGGATCTGCGCGTAGACGTGGGTCCGCAGCTCGGTGAAGCGGGGCAGCGCCCGGGTGGTGAGCTGATCGCGCTCTGGCGGGAGGTCGATCACGAGGTCTTCCTGCACCCGGGTCGGCGAGTGGGACAGGACGAGCACGCGCTGGCCCAGATACACGGACTCGTCGATGTCGTGCGTCACGAAGACAGTGGAGATGCGGCGGTTCAGGTGCAGGTCGCGTACGAGGTCCTCCAGGTCCGCGCGGGTCTGTGCGTCCACCGCCGCGAACGGCTCGTCCATGATCAGCACTTCGGGTCGGTACGCGATGGCGCGCGCGATGGCCACCCGTTGCTGCATCCCGCCGGAGAGCTGCCACGGATGGCTGCGTGCCGACTGCGGCAGTCCGACCGCGTCAAGGGCGTCGGCGACCCTCCGGTCGCGTTCGGCGCGGGAGAGCTTCTGGTGTCGAAGGGGAAGCTCCACATTGCCCCGGACCGTGAGCCAGGGATAGAGGCTGCGGCCGTACTCCTGGAACACCACTGCCATCGCCGGGCTCGGGCCCGTCACCGGAGATCCCTCCATCGTGACGAGGCCGCTGGTGGGCCGGAGCAGTCCGGCGAGGCATTTCAGGAGGGTGGTCTTTCCGCAGCCCGACGGGCCGACGACGCACAGCAGTTCGCCGGGCATCATGGTGAAACTGAGA
Organism: Micromonospora sp. CA-248212; assembly: GCF_050948405.1. Classification (NCBI taxonomy): domain Bacteria; kingdom Bacillati; phylum Actinomycetota; class Actinomycetes; order Micromonosporales; family Micromonosporaceae; genus Micromonospora; species Micromonospora sp. CA-248212. Next base: position 2,829,146 of record NZ_CP192023.1, read on the forward strand.
TCCCCGATCGCCTCGACCTCGCCCCGGCCGGAGGCGTAGACCTTGCGCAGGTGCTCGACCCGCAGCAGCGGACTCGCGTCAGGCACGGGTGACCTCCCTCATTCCGTGGTACCAGCGCAGGACGCGGCGTTCGACGACGCCGAAGGCCACGGCGAGGAGGACGCCGATGAGGCCGAGCAGGAGGATGCCGCTCCACATCTCGGCGATGAGGTAGTTCCGCTGGAAGTAGGCGATCCGGTAGCCGAGGCCGGCCGAGGACGCGAACATCTCCGAGATGACCATGAGGATCAGGGCCACCGAGAGCGCCTGCCGTACGCCGGTCATGATGCGCGGACTCGCCGCCGGGAGGATCAGCAGCCACACCCGCTCCCACCGGGAGATCCGGTACGAGTCGGCGGTCTCCAGCAGCACGCTGTCGGTCGCCCGGACGCCCTCGATCGTGTTCAGCAGGATCGGCCAGATCGCGCCGGAGGAGATGACGACGACCTTCATGGTGTCGGTGATGCCGAGCAGGAGCATCGCGACCGGAATCAGCACCGGTGGCGGAATCGCGCGGAAGAACTCCAGCAGCGGTTCGAGGATCTCGCGTAGCGGGCGGAACCGGCCGATGAGGACACCCCCGGCGACGCCGAGCACGATCGACGCGAGCAGGCCGGCCAGCAGCCGGTACACGCTCGGCAGCACGTCGTCGACGAACGCCGGGCCGATCCAGGTCTGCCGGAACGCGTCGAGGAGCGGGCGGGGGCCGACGAGGAACCGGTTGGCCGACCGGGTGGACCAGACGGCCCAGAGCCCCACGGCCAGGACGGGAAGCCCGACCGCGTACAGGACGTCCTCGGCGACCCGGACGCCGAGGCCGCGCCGGGCGGCCCTGCCCGCCCCGAGGGCGGTCATCGGGTTGCCTCGTCCGCGAGCACCGACTGGTGCCAGGCCAACGAGCGGCGTTCGGCGAAGCGGAACACGACGTTCACCACCACGCCGAGAAGCCCGGTGACCACGACGAGGCCGTAGAGGCCGACGGCGTCCCCGGCGGAGCGCGACAGCTCGATCATGCGTCCGAGGCCGGGGTTACCGATCACCATCTCCGCGGTGACGGCCAGGATGAGCGCGACCGTCGCGGCGAGGCGCAGGCCGGTCATCAGGTACGGCAGAGCGGTCGGAAGGACGAGATACCGCAGCCGCTCGTAGCGGGTGAGGCCGAAGCTCCGCGCGGTGTCCCGGGCGACCGTGTCGACGTCGGCGACGCCGTAGATCACCTGCACGAACACCTGCCAGAACGCCGCGTAGACGATGATGACGAGTGCGGCGCGCATCTGCAGGCCGAACATCAGCACGGCGAGGGGGATCAGCGCGACCGACGGCACCGGCCGCAGGAACTCGACTGTCGTGTGCGTGGCGCGACGCAGGAACGGCACCATCCCGACCACGGTCCCCAGCGCGACGGCGGCGAGCGTCGCCACCGTCAGGCCGATTGCCCAGGACGTCATGGTGAGCCGGAGCCGCCGCCAGAACGCCAGGTCTCGGACCTCCTGGAACAGCCACCCGAACACGTCCGTCGCGTACGGCAGGTCGTGCGGGTCGGCCAGTCCCAGTGTCGGGATCAGTTGCCAGACGACGAGGAACCCCAGCAGACCCACGGCGCCCAGCAGGATCTTGCGCATCGGTCGGCTACTGCTGCTGAATGAGGCGGTCGAAGTCGGGTCGCCGGTCGAGGACGCGGTACTTCTGGGCCAGCGTCGCCAGCTGCTCCAGGCCGGCCCGGTCGAGCTCCCACCCGAATGCCGGGAGCCGTACCGAGTCCGCCACCGGCTCCGGCAGTTCGAGGTTGTCCTTGATGGCCTGGCGGAGGTCCTTCTCGTTCGCCGGATCCTTGGCCCAGGTGAGCGTCTTTTTCATCGCCGCCGAGAAGTCCGCGATCAGCTCGGCGTCGGAGTCCTTCAGTTTGTTCGACGTGATCGTGGTCAGGGTGGTGAGCCCGGGAACGGTGGCCTGGTACGGAGCGACCACGAGGACGTCACCGCGCTTGCGCATCTGGGTGATGAACGGTTCGGTCACCCAGGCGGCGTCGATGGTGCCGGCGGCGAGCTGGGCCGGTGCGTCCGGGAAAGCCACCTCGACGAACTTGACCTTGGTGGGATCGCCGCCGTCCTTCTCGACCGCTGCCATGATCGTGACATCGCCGGCGGCGCCCAGGCTGTTCACCGACACCTTGCGTCCGGCGAGCTGGGCCGGCCGGGTGATACCGGACTTCGCGGACGCCACCACGGCGTTGATGTCGTCGCCGTCGGCGTAGGACGACGCGTAGTTCCCGATGATCACCACGCCGAGGTTCTGCAGATCGGCGCGGAACGGGCCGAACGGCTGGCCGATGGCGAAGTCGATGTCGCCGTTGATCAGGGCCGGGATGGCCTGGGCGCCGCCCTGTGCCGGCACCACCTCCACGTCGAGGCCCTGCTCCCGGAAGATGCCCGCCTTGATGCCGCCCCACAGCGCGGCGGTCTCGCTGATCGGCAGCGCCGCCACGCGGACCTTCCGCAGGTCGCCGCTCGCCCCGGGGGACGGATCGGTGGCATCGGAATCCGTGCAGCCGGTCAGGGCGATCACGACGCCGGCGAGAACAGCGAGGGCGGTGACCTTCTTCATGGACGGGCCCTTCCGTGCGCAGCGCTTGTGCAGCCTGACAAGTGGGGTCGACGGAGTGCCGGAAGCATCCGACCGCGTCGATCAGCGTCATGCAGCAGCGATTGATTGTCAAGAATTCTTAAAGGCCGAATCGCAGAGCGGTGCGAGTGGTCCGATGGCGATGTGAACACGTCTTGACGGCCGACGATTTTGTCACCAAACTGTGCGGTTGGTGGCGTGGGGCGGAGAGGGCGACGACGTGGCAATCGTGATCGTGGGAGCTGGCATCGGAGGCCTCGCCACCGCGCTCAGCCTGCACCGGGCCGGCTTCCGTGAGATCACCGTCTACGAGCGCGCCGCCGCGCTGCGCCCACTCGGCGTCGGAATCAATCTGCTCCCGCACGCCGTCCGCGAGCTGGCCGAATTGGGTCTCGGGGAACGCATGGAAAGGCTGGGCGCCGCACCCGGCACGCTTGCCTACTACAACCGCTACGGTCAGCAGATCTGGAGCGAGCCACGCGGACTGGACGCCGGATATCGCTGGCCGCAGCTTTCCGTGCACCGCGGCCGGTTCCAGATGGAACTGCTCGCCGTGGTACGGGAACGGCTGGGCGCCGACGCGGTGCGCACCGGGCACCGGCTCGTCGGCGTCCGCGACGGCGTCGCGCACTTCGAGACGGCGGCGGGGGAGGTGGGCGTCGCTGGTGACCTGATCGTCGGAGCGGACGGCATCCACTCCGCGCTGCGCCGCCACCATCGGCCCGGCGAGGGGGCGCCACTGTGGAACGGGCTGACCCTGTGGCGGGGGACGGCACGGGCACCCGGATTCCTGGACGGGCGAACCATGATCATGGCCGGGGACGCGGAGCAGAAGTTCGTGGCGTACCCGATCGGCTCCGGTCTTATCAACGTCGTCGCCGAGCGGCGCGGGCCCGGTTTCGCCGGGCCCAACGCGGACTGGAACCGGACGGTCGACCCCGCGCCGGTCGTCTCGCTCTTCGCGGACTGGCGTTTCGCGTGGCTCAACGTGCCGGAACTGCTGGCCGCCGCCGACGAGATCCTCGAATACCCCATGGTGGACCGCAATCCGATCGACACGTGGACCCACGGCAACACCACGCTGCTCGGCGACGCGGCCCACCCGATGTATCCGAACGGTTCCAACGGGGCGTCGCAGGCGATCCTGGACGCACGTACCCTCGCCTTCCACCTCGCCACCGCGCCGACGGTCCGGGCGGCGCTCGACGCCTACGAGGCGGCCCGGCGGCCCGCGACCACCGCGCTGGTGCTGAGCAACCGGCGGCAGGGCCCGGAACAGGTGATGGTGCTCGCCCACGAGCGCGCGCCGGACGGGTTCACGCACATCCACGACGTCATCCCGCCGGAGGAGCTCACCGCCATCGCCACCGGCTACAAGAAGGCGGCCGGTTTCCTCCCCGCCGACCTCAACGAACGAGCCTCCCTGACGCCGACGGCCGTCCCGGGCGTCCTGTCGTGACCGGCCCGGAGCCGACCGAACTGGACGCGGCGCGACTGGCGTCGGTGATCTCGCCGCTGCGCCGCACGCTGCTGGCCGCAGCCCGGGCCGCCGAGCACCTGCCGGAGATCCCGGACGCGCAGATCGAGATCGTGCGGGCCCTGCCCCGAGGCACCGTGGCCGGCCCCGGTGAACTGGCCGAGCGGCTGCGCCTGAGCCGATCCACGGTCAGCAACCTGCTCACCGCGATGGAGGGCAACGGTCTCGTCGAGCGTCGCCCCCGTCCCGGCAACCACCGCCACGTCGACGTCCTCGCCACCGCGAAGGCCCGCGACCTGTTCGACCGCTTCGACCTCGCGAGCGGAGACCTGGTCGCCCGCGCCGCGGCGACCCTGCCGGCGGCGGACCGCGCGGCCCTCGCCGCGGCGGTGCCCGCGCTGGAACGCCTCCGCGACGCCCTCGCGCACGTCAAGGACACTCCATGAGTACGCGCCGATCCGCCGGTCGGGACCCCGTGACCGCCCCGCCGGTTCCCGGGCTCGAGTCCGCGTTCGAGGTGGAGGTGCGCCTCGGCGCGCTGGAGGACCACGGGATGACCCGTGCCGGTCACCGTCGCGTGGTGCCTGTTGTCGGCGGCCGGGTCACCGGTCTCTTCGAGGCCGACATCCTGCCCGGCGGCGCCGACTGGCAGGTCGTTCGCCCCGACGGCGCGATCGAGATCGACACGCGCTACTCGGCGCGTACCGCCGACGGCGGTCACGTCTACCTGCGGACGTTCGGCGTCCGCAGCGGCCGCGCGGAGGTCCTCGAGGCGTTGCTGCGCGGCGACGCCGTCGAGGTGTCCGAGTACTACTTCCGCCTGGGCGTACGACTGGAGACGTCCGTGCCCGCGCTGGCCGTCCTGGAGCAGTCCGTCTTCGTGGCATCGGCGATCCGCGAGGCCGACCAGGTCCGCTACACCGCCTACCGCGTCACGTAGCTGTTCCCGCCCGGCCGTGCCCGAGTACTGACGCTGCACCCGGCGGACTTGATCCCCTTCTTCAGCAAGCCGGTCTCGTCGACGATGAGCACCCCGTCGTCGTCGCCGAGGTGCTCGGCCACGTAGACGAACAGGTCATCGCGGACCGCGTCCATTTCCCACGCGGACCGGTTGAGCAGCCGCTGCATCCGATCCGGGGTGGTGTCGCCGGCGCTTCGGCCAGGGTCCAGCCATTCTTGCTCGCCAGCGGCGCTGCCGCAGCCCGCCTCCGAACCGTGAGAGAACGGCGGGGCCCCGTGGCACCCGCCGTTCTCACCGTGATCGTCCTCGTGTTGGGGCTAGTTACCCGCGACCGGGTAGCCGTGCCAAGCGCCGTAGTAGTTGGTGCTGCTGGCGGGGTTGTCCTCGACGACCCTGAGGTTCGTCAGCACGCTGTCGAAGTAGTACTGGCCGCACTGGTTGAAGCCATTGACCGATTCCGTCGAGCGCATGCTGGTCGACGCGTCGGTGTAGTAGTTGACCCACACCGAGTGGCCGTCGGACTCGTAGTCGCAGTACTCCAAGAAGGTTCCGTCGTAGGAGTGCGTCGCCTCGTCGCTCCCCTGATTGACCGGATGCGCGCTCGCCGGCGCGGCCCACAGCCCCGTGAAGACTGCGCTGATGGCCAGGGCTCCAAGCCCGGCCTTGAGGATACGTCGCATGTCAGGTCCTCTCTTCCCTCGCGGATGGTGCTGTCTTGTTCTGTTGCTCTCACGCGGAGCTATCCCGCTGGCCTTCCGCCTGGTGAAGGGTCCATCGGTTCCGCGGAGAGCGCTTCGGCGACGTTCCGTGCCCGGGTGTCCTCCGAGTGCTTCAGTCGGCCGAGTTCGGTGGCGTGGCGGCTGATCAGCTCGCGCTGGTGCTCAGCCGTCACGTCGATGAGAGTGGGCAGGTAGCCGGTCTTGTTCTGGCATCGGACGTCTGCCAGCGCCACGGCGCGCTCCGCCTCGGTGGGGTTGCCGGTGCCTGTCCACCGGGGGTCGTTGGCGGCAGTCCTGGGCGAGGCGTAGCGGTGGCCGGCGAGCTCCATACACGACGCCCAGGCAGCTATGGCCGGAGCAAGCCGGGGATCCCGGGTGCTCGCCGCCGCTGCTTGCTGCTCCAACTGGACCGGAAGGTTCCGGTCTGCCCTGGGCGCTCCCGTCATCAGCCGGGCGGCCGCCTCGGCTCGGCACCCGCCCGTAGGGACGCGCTTACCGCCGTACTGGGACGCGAGGCCGTAGAGCACCTCGTTCAGCTCGCTTGGCGTGTCGTGGTGGTGCTCGGTCAGGGCCGCGCGTACCTCGGGGTCGTGGGTGCTCCAGGGCGGCGCCTCGTATCCGCGCTGCGCGGCCTGGTCCTCGTCGACCACCCCGAACCGCGCGGCACGCTCCGACGCGATCGACCGTTGGCCGAAGTCCAACTCGGACTCGTCTGGTCCTTCCCAACGCAGCCCGAACTGGATCAGACAGGTGCGCTCCAGCGCCGCTTGGGCGCGGTCCGACCGAGCCTGCTCGTCGGGCGATGGCAGGTACTCGTCCAGGGGCAGTGCGGTCCCCGGCCTGGGCGGCGGTATGGCGGGCAGGGAACGCGGTGCGGCCGCTGGCTTCTGCTGGGTACCGCACCCCGCGACCAGACACAGCAGGATCACCGCCGTCCCCGCCACGCCGACACTGATTCGTCGCATGACGTCCCCTCTCTTGTCCGTCGGAATCCGTGGCGCCGGCCCTACCGCACGAGCGTCGGCCCTACCGCACGAGCGATGGCCGTGTCGCCGATCCCGCCGTCGGACCGCTGCTCGCCACCGACCGGGTCCGACACCGCGACCCGGAGGGCCGGTCTGCAATCGATGGTGAGGGCCGGGTTGTCCGGTGCGGTCCAGACTGGATGGAGTTGCAAACTGGACGGAGCTGGAAATCGGACATACGAATCATGGTTGGGTGGTTTCGGTACACGTTGTTCTTGTGGTCCTGTGAAGGACGTGACAAGCGACGATGGTGTTGGCGGTGGCCCGGTCGAAGCGTTCCGGGCAGATCTTCAACAGCTGTTCTTCCTGGTCCGCCGGCCCACGTACCGGGCGCTGGTCGCTCACGCAGACCGGGCGGGTCTGGTGTTGCGGACCTCGACGGTCGGCAATCTGTTGAATGGGCCGGGTGTCCCGCGGTGGGCAACTGTCGAGGCGTTCGTGAGCGCCTGTGCCCGCCAGGCTCAGGTGCATCGGATCGACGTACCCGCTGAGTCGTTCGATCTCGACAGGTGGCACGCCCGCTACCAGCGCCTGGAGCGGCCGGTCGTCGTGCGGCGCGCCGATGCCGAGCACGACGATGAGGCGGACCCGGAGGAGGCGTCCGCTCGTCAGGGCCGGGGTGGGCGGGCGGTCGTGCCTGCGCAGCTACCCGCCGACGTCACCGTCTTCGCCGGCCGCCGCCACGACCTCGACCAGTTGGACAGGCTTCTCTCCGTGCCCTCGTCTGCTGCGCCCGCCGGCTCTGTGCCCGTGGACCACGCCAACGCGCTCCCTGACGGCCTGAGCAGGGGCGCGGGCGCAGAGCCGTCCGCGGTGGTGATCGCCGCGGTGTCCGGCACCGCCGGGGTCGGGAAGACCGCCCTCGCGGTGCACTGGGCGCATACCGTCGCGCATCGCTTCCCCGACGGGCAGCTCTACGTCAACCTGCGCGGCTTCGATCCGAGCGGGCAGGTGATGGACCCGGCCGAGGCGATCCGCGGGATCGTCGACGCCCTTGGCGTGCCCGGCGAACGCATCCCACAGGGGTTGGACGCCCAGGCCGGGCTGTACCGCAGCCTGATCGCCGACAAGAACCTGTTGATCGTGCTCGACAATGCCCGCGACGTCGAGCAGGTCCGCCTGCTGCTGCCAGCCGCCGGCAGTTGCCTGGCCCTCGTGACGAGCCGTAACCCGCTGACCGGCCTGATCGCCGCCCATGGCGCACACCCGCTGATGCTCGATGTGCTGACCTACGACGAAGCCCGTGAGATCCTCGTCCGCCGCATCGGCGCCGACCGGGTCAACGCCGACCCGACCGCCACCGACCACATCATCACCGCGTGCGCCCGGCTACCGCTGGCATTGGCGATCGCCGCGGCCCGCGCCCAACAGACCCGCTTCCCACTCGCCGCGTTGGCCGCCGAGCTACGCGACGCCGAACAACGCCTCGACACCCTCGACACCGGAGACCCCACCCACCAGGTCCGGGCGGTGTTCTCCTGGTCCTACGCCACCCTCACCCCGGACGCCGCCCGACTCTTCCGCCTGCTCGGCCTGCACCCCGGCCCCGACACCGACGCCACCGCGGCGGCCAACCTCGCCGGGCACACCACCGCGCAGACCCGCCGGCTGCTGGCCGAGCTGATCCGGGCGAGCCTGCTCACCGAACACGCCCCCGGCCGATACACCTTCCACGACCTGCTACGCGCCTACGCCACCGAACAGACCCACACCCTCGACACCGACCAGCATCGCCGCAGTGCCACCGCCCGACTCCTGGACCACTATCTGCATACCGCGCACGCCGGTGACCGGCTGCTGTATTCGACCCGGCACCCGATCGACCTCATCCCGGCGGATCCGCAGGTCTCCCCGCATCTGCTCACCGACGACCGGCAGGCGATGCACTGGTTCAGCGTCGAACGCCTGGTGCTGCTCGCCGCCATCGAACACGCCGCGACCACCGGCTTCGACGCCCACGCCTGGCAACTCACGTGGACCCTGCGCACCTTCCTCCTCCGCCGGGGCCACTGGCACGACCTGGCTGCCGCCGGACGCACCGCGGTCGCCGCCGCCCGCCGACTCGGCGATCCGGTCGCACGGCTGAACACCCACAGCCTGCTCGCCGACACCTATATCGCTCTGCGACGTTTCGACGACGCTCATTCCCAGCTACGACACGCGCTCGAGATGGGCGTCCAGACCGGCGACCGTGCCGGGCAGGGGCACACCCACCTCAGCCTGGGGCGGATGTGGGATCGGCAGGGAGATGCCCGCCAAGCCCTCCACCACGCCAGCCTCGCCCTCGCCCTGTTCCAGGCAGCCGGGGACCTGGTCGGAGAGGGCAGGGCACTTAACGGAATCGGTTGGTGCCACACCCTGCTCGGCGAGAATGAGCAGGCCCTCACCGCCGCCCGCCAAGCCCTCACCCTGAACCAGAAGCTGGACAACCAGACCGGACAGGCCAACACCTGGGACACCCTCGGCCACGCCCACCACCAACTGGGGCACCACACCGAGGCCATCACCTGCTACCACAACGCCCGCACCCTGTTCCACGACCTCGGCAACCGTCTCCACGAGGCCCAGACCCTCACCCGCCTCGGCGACACCCACCACACCATCGGCGACACCGCTGCCGCCCACGAAGCCTGGCAACACGCCCTGGCCATCCTCGACGAACTCCAGCACCCCGACGCCGCCGCCATCCGCACCAGACTCGGCCCTCAAGCCGAACCCCGCGCCTCGACGAGGTGAGGAGCGCCGTCCGGATCTCATCGCAGGGACATCCTCAACGCTTCCTGACGGGTTCCTGACACTCGATCCGTAGGTTGTCGCGCATGACGACACCAGAACGCCGCCGGCTGGGCGCGGGCCGACGCGCCCCGATCATGCTCACGTCGGCCATGCTTGTCCTCGGCACCGCCATCTCCGTACCGAGCGCGGCCGCCGCCGCGCCTGTCTCATCGACGGTTGCCAAGGCGACGAGCGTGGCGACCCACGAGCAGGCGATGACCGTCGCCGAGCGACAGGCGGTCCTCGACTACTGGACGTCGGAGCGGCTCGCGGCGCTGAACGAGCCGCTGTCGGGCAGTCCTTCGACGAGTGGACCGGACGGTGCTCCCTGGACCCGGTCCAACGCCGTGGTGCCGACGGTGGGCCGGCTCTTCTTCACCAGCCAGGGCGAAGACTCCAGTTGCACGGCGACCGTTGTCGACAGCGCCAACCGGAGCGCCGTCGTGACGGCGGGGCACTGCGTCCACAGCACCGACCTCCTCGGCGAGAACGGCGAGTGGGCGACGCATGTGATGTTCGTACCCGGCTATCGGGAGGGCCGGGCACCGTACGGCAGGTTCGTCGGGCGCGTCGGGGTCGTCGACTCAGCCTGGACGCAGAACGATGGCCAGGACCCGAGATTCGACTCGTACGACCAGGCCTTCGTGGTCCTCAACAAGGACGAGCGTGGCCGGCGCGTGCAGGACGTGGTCGGGGTCGCGCAGAGCGTCGGCTTCGACCTGCCCGGCGGGCAGGTCGTTTACCAGTTCGGCTACCCACGCTCCGCCTCGGACCCGGCCAGGAAGGGTCTTGCGGAGTACACCGGTCGGCGGCTCGCCTACTGCACGGGTCCGGCGTGGGAGCATCCCGGTACCGCCGACTGGCCCACTCCGAAGGGCCAGTGGGGTGCTGCCTGCGTGATGGGCGGCGGCTCCAGTGGCGGTCCTCGCCTGGCGAGATTCGATCCCCTGTCCGGCCTGGGGGCCGTCGTGGGCGTCAACACCTGGGCCGACTACTTCGACGCCGCACACCAGGCGTGCGAGTTCGATGACGAGGGATGCACCCGCCATCTGATCGGCCCCCAGTTCACCTCGGCGATCACCAAGCCGCTCTACGACCGTGCCCAGCGGGCCCAGGTCAACGCCTGAATCTCCCGGTTGTGCCGACTCCGGGCAGGTCGATCGTCGAGACGGATCGACCTGCCCGGAGTCGGCACGTACGGCCGAGCCTTCCGGCATATCGCCCCGGGGACCCTCCACATACGGAGATGCTCGTGGCGCACGACAAGTTCGGTGCTGACGCGATGATCCGGATCACCTTCGGTGTCGCACCCGCCGATGCCCCGTGACGACCGCCCAGCGCCGGCTCCGGCCGTCGACGATCCTCGTACTCTTAAGGTTCTTTGAAGTTCTTCCGCTCCGCTTGATGCTCGGCAAACCGGCTCACTAACCTCATCTCGTCCGGATCACCCTCAGCTCCACGATCCGGGCGAAACGTCCCCTGAGGAAAGTGGCCACTGTCATGAGGCTGTCCCGCCGTACCCTGCTCGGCTCCGCGATGGCCGGCACCGCGGCCACCGTCGCCGGCGTCTCGCTCGACGCCCTGACGGCCGGTCCCGCCGCCGCCGCGGTCAGCCCGCCCGGCGACGTGGTCGGAAAGATCACCGTCGGCTACCAGGGGTGGTTCACCGGGGCCGGCGACGGAAGCCCGCTGTCGGGCTGGTGGCACTACGGCCAGGACTGGCAGAAGACCCCCTCGCCCGTCAACGAGGCGCTCAAGTCGTGGCCGGACGTGCGCGACTACGACCGGGTGTACAAGACCGGATACCAGAACCTGGGCAACGGGCAGCCCGCCTCGCTGTTCTCGTCCTACGACCAGCAGACCGTGGACACCCACTTCCGCTGGATGCGGGAGAACGGGCTGGACACCGCCGCGCTGCAGCGCTTCAACCCGGTCGGCGGAGAGGGCCCGATCCGCGACGCCGTCACGATCAAGGTCCGCAACGCGGCCGAGGAGTTCGGCCGCAAGTTCTACATCATGTACGACGTCAGCGGCTGGACGGACATGCAGCAGCAGATCAAGGACGACTGGACGAGCAAGATGAAGGCGTACACGGTCTCCCCGGCGTACGCCAGGCAGAACGGCAAGCCCGTCGTCGGCATCTGGGGATTCGGCTTCAACGACAGCAACCATCCGTGGAGCGCCCCGGTCTGCCTGGACGTCATCAACTGGTTCAAGGCGCAGGGCGTGTACGTCATGGGTGGTACGCCGACGCACTGGCGCAGCGGCGACAGCAACGGCGACTCGCGGTCCGGCTTCTCCGACGTCTACCACGCGTACGACATGATCTCGCCGTGGATGGTGGGCCGGATCGGCGACGTGGCCGGGTCGGACTGGTTCTACACGAACGTCACGCTGCCCGACGTGCAGGACTGCGTGGCGCACGGCATCGACTACCAGCCCTGCGTGCTCCCCGGTGACCTGCAGGAGCGTCAGCGTGCGCACGGCGACTTCATGTGGCGGCAGTTCTACAACGTGATCAGGGCCGGCGCGCCGGCGATCTACATCTCGATGTTCGACGAGTACAACGAGGGCAACCAGATCGCCAAGACGGCCGAGACCGCCGCGTTCGTCCCGGTCGGCTCGAAGTTCCTGCCGTTGGACGAGGACGGCACGAAGTGCTCGGCGGACTACTACCTGCGGCTCAGCGGTGACGGTGGTCGGATGCTCAAGGGCGCGATCGCGCTGACCCCCACCCGGCCGACCGCACCGGTGCTCGGCTCCACTCCGACCGCGCCCGCCGCCGTCGGCATCCGGTCCCGGGCCAACGGCCGCTTCGTCGGGGGCTCGCCGTTGGTCGCCTCGCTGACCTCGGCGTCGGAGACGTTCACCGTCGTCGACGCCGGTGGCGGACTGGTGGCCCTTCGATCCAGCAGGACCGGCAGGTACGTCTGCGCGGAGCAGGCCGGCGCGGCGGCGTTGGTGGCCGACCGCGACGCGATCGGCGGCTGGGAGACGTTCACGAAGGTGACGAACCCGGACGGCAGCGTCAGTTTCCGCAGCGCCGCGAACGGCAGGTACGTCTGCGCGGAGGACGCCGGCGCCGGGGCGCTGATCGCGAATCGCACGGCGATCGGCCCGTGGGAGTCCTTCGACCTCGTCTAGGGGCGCGGTCCTGGCCTGTGGCAGAGCGGGTGTCGCGGGCCAGGACCGTCGTTACGGCTGCCTCGTCAGGCTGGCACGTGTCCGGCCGTCCAGCACGCCGAGTGTGCAGGCCTTCGGCGAACGCCGTGGATCTGTCGGGGCATGGATGGTCCGGGAGCCCGGGGTGGGCGGCACCCGGCCCGCCGTCCGGGAGGACTGTTCCGGAACACCAAAGTGCCACGGCTCGGGCCCGGTTGTCGCGGACGGTAACGCTCAGGTTCGTATCAGTTGACATCCGGATTCATGATGACCCGGATGCGACGAGTAGCGAAAGCGATGATCAACCGTCATTGGGGCCTGACGGAGATGGTCGGCGCCGTGCTCGGGTCGATGGTTGGTGGCGTGGCCGGTTGGGTGTTCGGCAGCGGCGCGGGCTATGCCGGCTGGGTCGGCGTCACGCTCGCCGCGTACTTTCTGGGACTGGGGCCCGTCGTCGTCGCGATCGAGCACGAGCGGGGCGTTCTACGTGGCCTGGGGGTCGCTGTCTCGCGCGTCGCCTGGTCTGTCGCCGGCGCGGCGGTGGTGGCGGTGCTCATGACAATCGTCGCCATGCCGCTGGCCGCGATCCTGGTCGCCCCGGTGGGCGGTTGGCTACTGGAGCGCTTTCCCAACGCAACGGACGCTCTGGTCCAGGGGGTGCTCGTGGCGGTCAGCGTCGCCATCGTCGGACTGCTGGTCAAGACGAAGATCGGGTCTGTGGTCCTGGGCTTCGCGTTCCGCGGAATGGGCAACGGCGCTTTCATGATCGTTCCAGTGGTGTGGCTGGTGTTCATGGCGCTGCCGACCTACCCGATCGTCCTGTTGATCGTCTGGCTGCACGGGTGGATCGGAGGGCTCTTCGGTCTGACGCTGGGCGCCGCAGTCGGTGGCTTCCACGGATATCGGTCCGCGGGCGACATATCCATCGAGGCGGGGCAGGACTGGTGACGGCGTCGCGATGCCAGGGGCGGCGATCCCGCGCAACCGGGCCGTGATCACCGTTCGCGAAACGCCATCTGTGCTTCTCACTGCTTGATACTCCGGGCGCGCAGTGTCTGCTCATCCCCCCGGGCGACCAAGGTCGGGCTCGAACCACCTACTTCCGTCCACGATGGACCGGCCCGGTCGAATCCGCTGGGTGGTTGAACCTCCCGGACGCCGCTGCGTAGAAGGGGGCCGGGACGGAAGGATGGCGATGATGCGAGGGCGTGGAGGGCAGCGGTGTTGATGCGGAAAGCGCTGGCGACGGTGCTGCTGATGGTCGGTCTGGTGCTGACCGCGCCGACGGTACCGGCGGTTGCGGCACCGGACGAGACAGGAAGGTACTACGTGGTCGGACCGCCGGTGAACGGCCAGCGGGAGTACCTGTACGACATCGCCCTGCGTACCCTTGGTAACGGCAACCGGTTCCGGGAGATCACGCAGCTCAACATCGGCAGAAAGCAGCCCGACGGCGGCACCTTCACCGACGGCGTCGAGTTGCGACCCGGCTGGCTTCTCGTGCTGCCGCGCGACGCCAGGGGATCCGGGGTGCGCAGTGGAGCGCTGCCGACGATCGGGGTGAAGTCCTCGCCACCCGGCGGGAGCGCTGCGGCGCCCAAGCCGAGCACCACTGCGGTGAAACCCAGTTCTACGGCGTCCAGCGCCGTCGCCCGGTCCCCGACGCCGGCCCCGGCGGTGACGGAGAGCGCCGCCGCCCCACGGGCCTCCGGCAACCCCGACGCTGGTCGGTTCGCGCCCCTCCTGGTCAGGGGTGGTGCCGGCATCCTCGCGATAGTGCTCGCCATGTTCGCCGTGCTGACGCTGCGTCGGGGCGGGTACCGGTTGCGCACGGCTGCCCTCGACGACACCGGCCCGTGGCCGCCGGAGCGACACCACACCCCGGCCCCCGCCGAGGTCGCTACCGACACCGTTGACGGCGCGACTGCCGCAGCCCTGCTACCGCAGGAAACGCCCGCGCCGCCTCGTGCGTCCCCGCCGTCCAGCCCGTCGTGGCCCCTGCCGCCATCGCGAACCGTGCCGCCGCCACGTACTCCGACGCCAACCGCCTTGCCGTCAGAGCCGCAGGCACTGGAGCCGCTGCCGGCAGAGTCGCTGCCGGCAGAGCCGCGGGCAGCGGGGTCGCGGGCAGCAGAGCCGCTACGAGCAGAGCCGCTGCCAGCAGAGCCGCTACGAGCAGAGCCGCTGCCGGCAGAGCCGCGGGCGGTGGGGTCGCGGCCGGCGGCTCTGGCCCCGGGCGAGGTGCCCTATCTGCGGGCCGATCTGCTCAGCGAGGAAGGTCCCGTGCACGTCCGACTGGTCGGAGCAGCGAAGCGTCGGGAGACACCCGCCTACGCCTGGCTCGGCGAAACGGAACCGGCGCCCCCGGCAACCGTGCCGCTGGTGCTGGGCAGGCAGGGCCCGTGGCGGCTCCACGTCGATCTCGGCCAGGTGCCCGACGTCCTCACGGTTGTCGGGGCCCTCGACGTTTGCCAGCGGCTGGCCACCGCACTCGCCCGACGACTCCACTCCGAGGGCGTCCGGGTCGCCGTGGTCGGTGAAGCGCTCGGCGCGGTGGACCTGAACGGCTACGAGACGCTGCCCGGCCTGCCGTCACCGCCACCTCCGGGCGAGGGGCCGCCGGATCCGTGCGTGATCTTCGTCGCTGGCCTGCCGGCAGGCGCGGCGGACGACATGCGCGGGCTCGCCGCAGCGACAGGCGGTCGCTACGTGCCGGTCGTGGTCGGTCCGATCCCCGGCGGCCGGTGGTCGGTTCGGGTGGGGGACGGAGGCTGAACCTGGCTGAGTACGGCCGGGAGCGGCCCGGTCACGGTCCCCGGCACGCGCCGCCAGGCGTGCTCCTCTGCGCGGTACACGCGGCGGACCTGGACACGCTCGTACGAGCGGCTGCCCACGATCAGCTCCACCCCGGCGGCCCGGAGCCGCTCGGCCTGGCTCCGCAGCCGGGTGAGCGGGGCGAGCATCTCGGCCGTCGACGTGACGTCGATCGTGCGGCCCCGGGGCACCCGGACCTCCAGCAGGAGCCGGCCCGGCCGGGCCGGCGGGGCCTTGCGGTGCAGACGCAGCCAGCCGCGTGGCAGGCGGTTGCCCGACGCCGGTACGAGGGCGTACGCCCGCCGGCTGCCGACACCGGGCCAGCGGCGGACATCGTTGGGCAGGCCGGCGATCGTCCGGTACCGGGAAGAGCAGTGGATTCGCAGCGGTCCGTCTGCGCAGTCGGTCGTTGGAAGGAGCCGGCCGAACCGGTAGGTGCGGAATCCGCTGAGCGGGGACACCCGGTCCAGCCGTCCCGCCGGCAGCAGATAGGCGTCGTTGACTCCGCGCAGATGCTGCAGACGCGCGGGTATGTGCGAGCGGAGCGTCGTCATGGGGATCGCGCCTCCGGGCGCGACGCGTACCCGCAGCAGGTAGGTGTCGGTCGGCACGGCACCCGGGTCCAGGAGGGCGGTCAGGAAGAGCTCGGCGCTCTGCACGCCCTCGGCGACCGCGCGGGCGGGGTCCACGGGGCAGACGACGAACGCCTCGAACTCTTCGGCGTTGACCTGCTGCCCGGGTGGAAGCCACGCGGGGCCGTACACCGGGGCCCGACGACTCTCGGTGATCAGGGCGGGGCGATCAAGGGCCGTGGCCGGTACGGTGACCGGATCGTGCGCCGAAACCGGCTGATCCGCCGGCGTGGAGGCGGGCAGCGCGAGCCGCGGGGACACCGTGATGCGGACGCGGGCCAGCGCCGGCACGAGGAGACCGTCCGGCGTCGCACGCAGTGCCAACGGGCCGGCGGCGGATCCGGGCCGGTACGCGTGCCACTCACCGGCGTTTCCGGCGGGGTCGAGCGCGCGGAGGTCGCGGCCACCGTCGACCAGCTCGGCGCTGCCGCCCGGCGCCGGTGTCCAGACCGTGGCGCCGGTCTGCTCGGCGAGGTCCCGTGCCTGCTCGGCGAGGCCCCGCTGCTCCTGCGGATCTGACGGCCAGGTGACCCAGAGCCGCAGGTCACTGCCGTACAGCGGAAGGTCGCCGAGGAGGGCGGCGAGTTGCTCACCACCGTGCACCGTCTGGGTCCCGCCGTAATCCCCGACGAGGAATCCCTCTGCCCGCGCCGTGACGGCGACGGTGACCAGTCCGTCCGATGTGGCAGTGAGCTGGTGTGCGATGGCGCGACGGGTCACGAAGTCGGCCCGGGTGGCGAGGGCGAGTCCGGCCGGCAGCGGGAGGCCGACCAGACCGGTACGGGGACGGACCACACCCCGGTCGACTGCGAACCAGCCGGGCAGCGGGGTGGCGAGGTCCGGCGGTTGGATCACGACCCAGTCCATGCTGCGGCGGGTGACCCGGTCCAGCGGTACCGCGTGCAGCGGGCCACCCTCCGCGTTCTCCTGGCGCCGGTACCGGTGTCGGACGTCGGCGCCGTCGGGGCTCACGAGCACGTCATGTCCGAGCAGGCCGGCGACCTCGCTGAACAGGTCCCTGTTGCCGGTGCCGTCGCTGGTCAGGATCCGGACGTCGTGCGCGGCCTCACCGGATCGTCGGACCAGGTCGGTGATGCCTCGCGCATTGAGCGGCACGCTGGGCTCGGTCGGCACCACCAGCCCGCCTTCGGGCCCCGGCTCCAGCCAGAGGTCGAACAGGCCGGCGATCCGCAGGTGTCTGCGCGGGTCAAACCGTCGGGTGGCCGGCAGCTCGTCGATGCCCGCGTCGATCGTCGGTGTCACCGGGTTCATGCGCTCACCACCATCCATCCACTCTGCCTTCGTGCCCGCCGGGATCGGGGCGGCCAGCCGCGATCCACCGCACACCGCGCTCTCGGTACCCTCGGTCCGCCGACACCAGATCTGCCCACACCACGAAGTTGATGAAACTTCGGTTCAGATTGATTTGAACCAACCGGCCGCTGATCCGCAATAGACGGTGACAGCCGAGGCGATCGGGCTCGGCGATTGAAGGAGGACATCAGTGCTAGCGAAGCGTCCAACCCTTGCACGCCTGATGGCGGTCGTTGCGACTGCCTGCTGCGTGCTCGTGGCGGCGGCGGGAGCGGCTGCGGCTCAGGCGCCCACCCCGGACCCGCAGGCATATGTCAAGTTCTACGTGGTCGCGGCGGAGCACCAGGGGCAGCCGGAGAACCTGACCGAGATCTCGGTGCGCTTCCTCGGTAGCGGCGAACGGTCGGCGGAGATCTACAACCTGAACGCGGGGCGTGTCCAGGCCGACGGCGCGGGGCTGACCGATCCGGCCAAGCTCAACCCCGGCTGGCGCCTGGTGCTTCCGTGGGACGCAGCAGGTGAGGGCGTGCAGTATGGCCAGCTCCCGCCCGGCCCGAAGCCCTCCCGGCCCGGCCCGAAGCCGTCCCGGACCGCCCCGAAGCCGCCGGTCACCACGTCGCCCTCGGCCGGACCCGGCCCGGGCGCTTCGCCGAGCGGGCCACCGAACGGCAGCGGCGCGCCTTCCGGGTGCACCGCCACCGCCGGGTCGAGCAGCCGATCCAACTGGGCCCAGCTGCGGCTGGCGGCCGACGGCGCCTGGGATATGAGCCGGGGCAACGGTGTCATGGTTGCCGTGGTCGACTCCGGTGTGGACGGCAAGCTCCCGCAGCTCAATGGTCGGGTTGCCGTCGGCGCGGACGTCACCGCCGGGAACGGCCGGGGTGATACCGACTGCCTCGGTACCGGCACCGCGATGGCGTCCATCATCGCCGCGAGCGCTTCCACCAGCGCCGACAAGACTCCCGTCGGCATCGCGCCCGACGCCACGATCCTGCCCATCCGGATGCTGGGGCCCTCCGCGAGCAGTCGGGCCATGGACGCCTCGAACGCCATCGAGGTGGCGGTCAGCGCCGGCGCCTCGGTCGTCGCGCTGGGCGCCGACGTCGACCTCGGAGCCCCCACGGTGGCGGCGTCCATCACCACGGCGTTGAACCACGACGTGGTCGTGGTGGCGGGGGCGCCGACGAAACCGGTCACCGCCCCATCGGGCTCTGAGCGGTCCGCGACCGGTGCGCTGCTCCTGGCCGGTGGTGTCGGCGCCGATGGGCAGCTCGCCGAGGAGTACCAGCAGGGGACAGTGGAGGTCGTCGCTCCGGGGGTCGAGGTGGCGAGTCTCGGGATCAGTGGCACCGGGGTGATGAGCAACACGGGTACCCGGTTCGCGGTGGCGTTCGTGGCCGGTCAAGCGGCGCTCGTCCGGGCGGCCTACCCCGACCTGACTGCCGTTCAGGTGAAGGAACGCATTCGGAGTACGGCCGACGCGATGGAGAACGGGGACGCCCGATATGGCGCCGGAATGATCAATCCGGCTGCCTCCGTGGCCAAGAAGCTCGACGAGGAGCGGCAGGTGTCCGGCGAGCAGAACGCGGGGGGCGGCGGTGGGACCGCGCTCGCCGTCCTCCTCGGCCTCGGGCTGGTCGCCGCGATCGGTCTTGTCTTCGCGATCCGCTTCCGGCGCCGCGCGATCGGATAGCGGAGCAGGCACGGCCCGGGTACGCGGACGAGCCGCGTACCCGGGCCGTTCGTCAGCGCCAGGCCCACTGCTGCTCGCGGTTCTCCACGAAGGTCCAGACGAGCAGCGGCTTGTTCGGCACGTTCACGTTCGCATCCAGCGCCTTGAGGATGTGCAGGTTGAGAACGCCGCCCTTGCTGTTCATCCGCCACACCTGGGTGGGGCTTCCGTTGCAGGTGGCGGCCATGACGGCCGCCCCGTCCTTATTGGCGCCCTCCTGCACGTCCATGCAGAGGCCCGAGGCGCGGAACGTTCCGTCGGCGAGTACCACCCACCACTGGGTCGGGTCGTCGTTGTCGCACGTCTTCAAGGTCAGCCGGGTCCCCCCGACGGTCCCGCCGGTGCTGACGCAGAGCTTGCTCATCGGGTGGTAGAGCTGCTTTGCGCCGACGGGACGGACGGGCCGCTTGGAGGGCGTCGGCGGGGCCGGCGGATCGCCGGCCGTCGGGGTCGGCGTGCCCGGACCGGCCGGCGTCGGCGCGGCAGGGGTCACCGACGGTGGCGCGGGCGTGGACGGGGCCGGCTTGACGCCGACCACCAGCCGCCCGTCGAGCGCGTAGAAGTCGGTGAGTGACTTGACCGACTTCAGGAAGGCCTTGGTGTCGCCGTCGAGGACGCCGCCGCTCTGCCGCACCGCGGTCGGGCCGCTGCGGTAGGCGGCGAGCGCGAGCAGGTAGGGGTCGCCCTCAAGGGGGGACAGTTCGCCGGCCATCGCGCACATGGCGGTGCCGACGGCCGGGATCGCGACGGCGGGCTCCCAGGCGGAGGCGTCGCTTGGCCCGTACGCCTGCCACACCTCGGGAAGGAACTGTGCGATTCCCCGCTGGCCGGCGGGCCCGAGCAGGTTCGGGTCGAACCTGGAGAGCGCCATCAGCTGCGCCGCGACCGCCGGGGGAGTCACGGCCGGGCAGACCGAGCCGGCCCGCAGGAGCAGATCGACGTACTCGTTCGGGACTCCCTTGGCGTCCACCTCCGGCCCGGTCGGCGCGACGCCACCGGGCCCGCCGAGATGGGTCCGCTTCCCGTAGTACGCGGCGTAGCCGCTGACCTGGTCGACGTAGTCGACCGCGTCCGGCGGCACCGCGCCGGCCGTGGTCACCGACTCCAGGCCGCTGTGGAAGGCGGCGACCGACAGCCGCCACGAGTCACCGGAGACGTTGGCGAGGCGCAGCTTGCCGCTGTAGTCGCACACCTGGTGAGCCAGTGCGACGATGTTCGCGGCCCCGTCGGAGCGTTCCGCGTCCGGCCACGGCTTCCAGAGTTTCCAGTCCTGGTTGTCGAGTCCGGCGATGCCCGTGCCTCCGGAGGCGGTCTCCGTCGCGCTCCAGGCCAGTTTCGACTCGGCCATGAGCTGGCCGGCGAGCCGGGCCGGGCTCAGCATCGGGCAGGAACGGGCGGCGGCCACGATGACCGCGGCCTGTTCATCGGAGACCGGTCCGCCGATCATCTGGTCGCGGGCCGAGGCGACGCCCCAGCCGATCGCGGCGATCGCCGCGCAGACGACGGCCAGGGCAGCTGCGGCGACGGCCACGATTCGGCGCGGTGTCCGGCCGAACCAGGGCCGGATGGTGCGGGGGTCGGTTGTCACGGGGCCATCCCTTTCGGCGGGGCGACATCACTGTCGTGACGGATCAGCTGCCGCATATGTTCACCGCACGACCACGAATCCATCAAATTTTGTCTCCTCGGCGATTGAACCGGAGGGGGGTCGGGACCGTGGACGTGGCTGTCTTCGACGGTTCGCGCCTCGCTGCGCCCCACCGTCCAGCATGCCGATCGATGGAGGTGTGTCCGTTGCTGACCAGACGAAAGATGCTCGGACTGGGGGTCGCCGGTGCGGCGGTGGTGGGTGTGCCGCTGGTGGCGACACCGTTACTGGCGCGAGCCAGGGCCGAAGGTGGACTGCCGCTGACCGTGGTCAACAGTACCGGTCGCTACGCGAACTCCTCGATCCACATGTACATCACCGGGTACGACCCCGTCACCAGGGAGATGGGCTACGTCAGGAGCCCGGGAAGGTTCACCCCCGCCTCGTTCGCGGACAACGGCACGGACGGGTTCCTGGACATCGCCGTCCCCCTCGCCGAGGAGGGCGCCACTCCGTTCGTCCTGCCGATGCTCGACGGTGGACGGATCTACTTTTCGATCGACGGGCGGCTGCGATTCAAGGTGGTCGACGGCGGCGGAAGGCCGATGTTGCAGGAGCCGGCGGGGTCCGTCGAGAGCGATCCGAACTTCGGGGTGCTCTGGGATTTCTGGGAGTTCACCTACAACCCGAACGGCATGCACTGCAACACCACGATGGTCGACATGTTCAGCATCCCGATCGCGACGCGGCTGGTCGGCGCGGGAGAACACACCGCCGGGAAGCTCACCGACGGCGGCCGAGACGCGATCTTCGCGGAGGTGGCACGGCAACCCGGGTATGAGCGGCTGATCATCGGAGACGGGCTTCGCGTCATCGCGCCGGGTCACGGCATCGTCGCGGGTCGCTTCTCGCCCACCTACTTCGACGGCTACATCGCCGAGGTGTGGGATCGGTACCGTGGCACCGACCTGCGTGTCTCCAACGAGTTCGGCGCCTTCACCGGTCGGGTGGGCGACGACGGGAGGATGCACTTCGACGGCGGGATCGGCGCCTTCGACCGGCCGACCACGATGGACGTGCTCATGTGCAACGGCACGTTCAGCAGGCCCAATGACGCGAGCGGAAAGGTGGCCGCGGCGCTGGCCGCCGGGTTCAACCGGTCGGTGCTGGACCGGCCGTTCCAACCCGTCGACGACCGAGCGGCCTTCTACCAGCACTCGGTGACCAACCACTACTCCCGGATCCTGCACAACCACTCCGCGAACGGTCGGGTGTACGGCTTCCCGTACGACGACATCGTCGGGGACGCCTCGTACATCCAGGATTCGACGCCCCGGGAGGTGACCGTCACCCTCACCCCGTTCGCCGGCGGCGAGGCGTCGTACCCGATCGCGCAGCCCCCGCCCGCAGCGGTGCCGGCCCCGGCCCCGACGGCCGCGGCGGGAGTGGCCGTCGCGGCCGGGACCGCCGGTGGTCAGGTCCGCGTCGCCGATCAGGAGATCGCCGCGTCCGGTTTCGACCGCGAGCAGGGTGTACGCCGAGAGCCCTGCGGCGAGGGCGGCGAGAACCTCTGTTCCATCGCCAACGGTGACTGGGTCGCCTACCACGGGGTCGAGTTCGGCGACCGGCCGATGACGCAGTTCGTCGTCCGGGTCGCCTCTGGCGCCGACCTGGGGCTCTCCGGGCTGATCCAGGTACGCCTGGACAGCGAGACGAGTCCGCCGATCGGAACCATCGCGGTGGCCAGCACCGGTGGTTGGCAGCGGTGGTTGACCATCCCGGGGAACATGGCGGCGGTCACCGGCCGGCACGACGTGTTCCTCACCTTCGCCAGCGGGCAGCCCCAGGAGTACCTGAACATCAGGTGGTTGCGCTTCGGACGGTGACACGGACAATCCTCTGTGGATCCCCACCGGCGGCCGGTCGCTCTCAATCGTCTCGTAGCCGAAACACGCCGACTGGCGGGTACGGCTATCCTCCCCGGAGAGCGTCCGGTCGAAAGCGGGCGAGGCGCCGGTGTGGTCGTGCGGGTCCTACCCGTGCGTCAGGGGAGGCGGTCTGTGTCGGCGGTGCACAACGAAGCGCTCGGTCCGTGGGCTGGGGACTCCGCCGCCAGTGGCCCTTCCGCCGCCGAAGCCCTGATGCGGCAGATCTTCGAGGAGCACCGGGTCCCGCTGTTGCGGTTCCTCACCCGGCTCGTCCTCGGCCAGCGGGAACTGGCCGAGGATCTGGTGCAGGAGACGTTTCTGCGTACCTGGCGGAACCTGGACATGCTCGCCACCGACCCGCAGAGGATCGCCCCGTGGTTGTACACGGTCGCCCGGCACGTGGCCATCGACGCGATCCGGTCGCGGCAGTCACGTCCGCAGGAGATCAACCTGCCGGACCTCAACCGGGTCTCCTCGGCCGAGGACGTGATGGATCGCGTGGTGAGCAACCACACCGTGCAGGTGGCCCTGAAGCAGATCAGTCCGGAGCATCGGCAGGTGCTGATCGAGATGTACTACAAGGGGGCTTCCATCGCCGAGGCGGCGGAGCGCCTCGGGATACCCGAGGGTACGGTAAAATCCCGGACGTACTATGCGGTTCGCGCGCTGCACGCGGCGATCGGCTCGACGGAGTCGTCGTGATCCCGGCCCGGCCGTTCCGAGCCTGGCCTGTCGACCAGCACGCAAGCGGTCCCGGGATGCCACCACCTGGTGCGGTGTCGACGCGTTGAGGAGAAGCGGGATGGGTCCAGGCGGTGAGCATGCCACCGACGAGCAGTCGAGGCTGGCGCTCTACCTGCTCGGCGCCCTCGACGAGGCCGACCGTGTCGCGTTCGAGGAGCATCTGGCTGGGTGTTGGCGCTGCCTGAACGAGGCGACTGAGGTCGGGGCCTCGACCAGCGGCCTGGCCGGTCTGGCGGACGTCGACTGGGAGCTGCCGGTGGCGGCGGACCCGCCGCCGAACCCCGCCGCGCGATCGGGCGGTGACCCGGCCGGGTCGGCTCGACCCACCGGCGCGCGGCCCGGCGGGGATCGGCCGGCGGGTGCCCGCCCGGATCGCGGCCCGACCAACGATCGCGGCGGCGCACGTCGTCGTCGCATCCGGATCTGGGGCGGTGCGGCCGCCGCGGTTCTGGCCCTGGCCCTGGCCGGTGGGGTCGTCGTGGTCAACGGGCGGGGCGACCCCGAGCCGACGCTGACCGCCTCGGGTGAAGCGCCCGCCTACGGCGCGAGCCTCTCCGTCCTGGTCACCGCCGACGACAGCGACCACTCCACGATCCGGATCACCGTCACGGGCCTGCGACCGGGCCTGCGCTATCGGCTCTACGCGGTGACCCGCGACGGGGTCACCCACACGGTACGGGACTGGTTGGCGTCGAACGGCCCGCAGAAGGTGACCGGCGAGACCGCGTTGCCGATCGACGAGCTGGCGTTCATCACCGTCGGGACCAGCGACGGCGTCGGCGTCGTCACCGCTCCGATCACTCGCGGCGCCGGCTCTCCCCGCTGAACGAGGTGAACCCGCGCCAGGGGTGAGCCGTAGAGCTCCGGACAACAGAACCCGAAGCTCTCCGGAGGTACCGCCATGCCCGAGGTAAACGCACCCGATCCGCGTGGCTCGCGAGCCGGTCAGCACCATGACCGGCCGCGCGACCCGATCGAGGTCGAGGTGGAAGCTCTGGCGCTCGTGACCCTCGGCAATGAGCTGCACAAGCTCTGGGCCAGGCGCGAGGCTGCTGGCCAGCCGCCGTCCGACGACGTGGTTGAGGCGATCGGGATCGTCAAGGAGCGCATGGGGCGCCTTCCATCGGAGACCCCGGCGCAGGGTGTGGCGGCGGGCGTTCCGTCCACAGTGCCGACAGCCCCGCCCGTCGGGTCGGCGGCGCACGTTCAATGGCACGACGAATTCCTCAACCTTCTCGTGCGTACCGCCCGGAAGGTGAGGCGTTGGCTGAAGGAACTGGACGCGAGATCGGACCGCTCTGACGGGCTCCCGACCGATCTGCGGAATCTGCCGGACCTGAGCAGCATCGACCCCCGCAGCGATCTCTATCGGCGTACGAGCAACCGTCTCGGTGAGCTGCTCGACCAGAGCCCGGTCCTACGGCGACTCTCGTCGAGCGGGAACCTCGACGGCGTGTCCCGGCACCTCCCGCAGCTCAGGATCGAACGTCGGGAGTACCCGATCCCATCCGCCCGGCCCGGCCCGCCGCTGGCCGACATCGCGGCCATGCCGTCGTTGCGGGCCGATCGAGCCGGCGGACCGGACCACGATTCCGGCCGGGCAGAGCCGAATAGCCCGGCACACCTGCCGCGCCAGCAACGACGGGCCACTTCAGCGGGGCTGTGAGCGCGCGTCCGGATCGCGTGGTGACTCAGGTCGGGCTGGCGGACGGGAAGGACGGCGGTGGGCCACCGAGGCCCTGGTACTGGCCGAAACGGGCCCGCACCTTTGCCAGGTAACCCTGGGCCTGGGCCGTCGCGGGGATCCCACCTGCCTCCCGCACGGCGTCCATGCCCTGGTCGTACGCGACAAGGGCCAGGTCGAGCGCGCTGCCGATCGCCTGCTTGCTGTCGATGAGGCTCTGCGCCTCGTCGGCCAGGGCGCAGAGGTACCGGCCCTGCGCCATGATCGAGTCCTTCTGGTCGAGGGCGGACGTCTTGTCGTTCTTGTCGGTGTCCTTGCCGTACCGGGTGAAGACGGCGGGTGGCAGTTGGGAGATGCCCACCTCACCGTCCGCGCCGACCTTGGCGCCATCCCAGCGCGATTCGACCTCGATCTGCGCCGCGATCACGATCGGGCCGATCGAGGTGCAGATGGCACCCGCGTCCTCGATCGTGTCGGCCAGGGACACCGGCACCTGCGTCCGGTCCAGCGTTCCCTTGCCGTCGCCCTGGAACGCGGCCAGCGACTCGTCGGCCCGGTCCCAGGCGTCGCCGCTGTCGCTGCCGCCGGGGCCGGTGAACAGGATGATCAGCACGATCAGTGGGAACAGCAGGACGCCGAGCCCGCCGATGATGAGCACCGCCCCGGCGACGACGACAACGACGACCGGGCCGCCCATCAGACAGGTCGTGGCTGTCGCGATCGCCGCGCCGACCAGGACGGCCGTGCTCTTCTGCGAGCCACCGTCCTTCGCGCTCGAACCGCTCATGTCCCTCTCCCTCGGGGTTGTCGTGCACGAAAAATGTCGAACCCGCCTTGAACCGGGGGCTGAGGTCCGCCGTAGAGGCGTCCGTCATCCGGTCCGGGGTCGCCGGTCCAACGGGACCAAGCAGCGCCTGGTTCAACGGCGGCGGCCCGAATACCAACCGGACCGATGGCATCGGACGTCGAGAGCGGTGCGGACAGGAAGAGGGTGGTGATTCGGATGGGCGTTCCATCAGCGGTCGACGCGGCACGGCGGGTGCCGCTGGGAGCGGCCGGTCACGCGGGGGCCTACGGCGACGTCGTGACCCCGCAGTGGGCCCTTTCCGAGCAGGGGATCGGGTGGATAGCGGCGCACGGCGGCGCCGGGACCACCACGCTCACCCGGATGCTCGGCGGGATCGACCTCGGCTGCCGCTGGCCGGACGCCGCGCTCGGGGAGCCGGCGAAGGTGATGCTGGTGGCACGGACCAACGCCGAGGGGATGGGTGCCGCCGGACGGGCGCTGAACGCGTTGCGCGAGGGCCGGCATCCGGCCGCCATGCGGCTGATCGGTCTGGTGTTGGTGGCGGACGCGCCCGGTCGGCTGCCCCTTCCGCTCGCGCGCCGGATCCGGGTGCTGCGGTCGATCGCCCCGGTGCACCGGGTGCCGTGGATGCCTGCCTGGCGTCTGGGGATCCCACCCAGACAGCTGCCGAAAGAGTTGTTCGGCTTGGCCGGTGTCGTCGGTGCCGATCGTGAGCTACCCGGGCGCAAGGGGTGATCCAGGTGAACGTCGCACCGCGGGGCATGCCGGTGCCGCAGCGGGAACCGATGCCCTCGCTCGCGCCGCTGCCCCAGTACGACCCGCTGGGAAGCGGCGGGCTGGAGCCCCTGCTCAACCTGCTCGCCTGGGCGGTCACGGCCACCAGCGTCGCGGGACTGATGATCGTCGGCATCCTGATGATGCTTCAGCTGAATCGAGGCACCCCGGGTGAGGAGAGCGAACACTTCCGCGGCTTCACCATCGTCATGTTCGCCTGCCTGCTCGGGGCCAGCGCGGGGCCGCTGGTGACCTGGTTCGGCGACCTTGGACTCTGAGCCGTTTTCTACCTTTTCATACGAGTTGAGTCCCACCTATGCGGTCACATCGGTGGCCTACGCCTCAAGGAGACGCACCCCATGAACCTGATGGACCTTCCCTACGTCCTCGCCGCCTCCATCTCCGTCCGCGTGCCGGAACTCCCCAGGCCGGTCGCGGGCGTCTTCGACCCCAAGCCCGGGGCGCCGGGTCAACTGAAGGATCTCGTGGACAAGTTGCTCGGTCTGATCGCCTGGGCCGGTACCGCCGCCGGTACCGCCGGGGTGCTGATCACCGGGGTCATGATGGCCATCTCGATGAAGCGCGGCGAGAGCTCGGAGCACATGTCGCGGCTCGGCATGGTGCTCGGCGGCTGCATCCTGGTCTCCGCCGCTGGTCCACTCGCG
Organism: Micromonospora sp. CA-248212; assembly: GCF_050948405.1. NCBI lineage: Bacteria > Bacillati > Actinomycetota > Actinomycetes > Micromonosporales > Micromonosporaceae > Micromonospora > Micromonospora sp. CA-248212. The sequence goes on from NZ_CP192023.1 coordinate 2,856,609, forward strand.
GACTTCTTCCTCTGACGTCGACCGGCTGACACGGGAGAGACGCATCATGTTCGGTAGCGGCAGACGACGCTCCGATGAGGATCCGCCGTTCTGGCGGCAACAGGGGTGGATCCTGTCGGCCGCGTTCATCGTGGGTTCCGCCCTGCTCGCCGCGGCCATCGGCCTGACGGGCCGGGACGGGGAGTCGGTAGGGCTCGCCACGGGTGGCGAGACGACCAGGCCACCGTGCGGCTCCGGGACACCGGCGGCACCGACGTCGAGCCTGCCCCCCGAGGACCTGACCTGGCAGGTTCTGGAGAGCGGGAAACGGATACCGACCTCCGCGAGCGACGGCCCAAGAGAGGTTGACGGGCAGGTTCTGCGGTGTTTCGCGCACACCCCGATGGGGGCGGTGTTGGCGGCGCACGTGGTGCCGACCCAACTCGGCGAGCGGGGTTGGCGGGCCACCGTGGAGCACCAGGTGATGGCGGGAACTGGCCGCGACGTCCTGGCGGGACGCCTCGGCTTCGCCACGCCCGGCGCGGGCGGAGGGCACGGCAGCTATGTCGGCTACCGCGTCGTGACGTATTCGCCGGAGGCCGCGCTGGTGCGATTGCTCGTCCAGACCACGGCTGGGCAACACGTCTCGACCGACGTCGAACTGCGGTGGGATGCCGGCGACTGGAAGATCCAGCCATCCCGGGTCGGCGAGGTGCGCACGCCGTCGGAGACGGTCCTGGCGAACGCCGGTTTCACCATGTGGACGAAGTGAGGGTTGGGCGACATGGACTGCGCTCCCGGAGACGCGCTCGACAGCGGCGGCACGGGCTTCTTCGACTTTCTCGGCGACCCGATCGGGACGCTGATGCGGATCGTGGCGAACATCATCCTGGCCGCCGCGATCAAGATCTTCGGCGAGCTGAGCGAGTCGGTGCCGACCCTCGGTCCCGGCTTCAGCGAGAACAACGCCGGCGTCCCGGGGCAGATCAGTGATCAGGTCCAGTGGGTCGTCACCTACCTGGCGATCGGATCGGTGCTCTTCGCCGCGGCCAAGATGGCGCTCGACCGGCGTGGTGAAGCCGGGCGGGTCGCGATCCAGGGCTTCCTGCGGGTCATCCTGGTCGCGGGCGCCGGCACGTACGTCGCCGCCAATGCCGCGAAACTCTCCGACGACTACTCCGACCACCTCTATTCCAGCGCGGCGCTCAACCTCGTCAAGAGTGTCCCGTGTATCGGCCTGGGAACCACCATGGAGGCCTTTCTCCTGCTGTTTCTCGCCTTCCTGTTGCTCCTCTCGGCAATCGTGCACGTTCTCATGCTCTACATCCGCCTGGGCGTGGTGACCATGCTGCTCGGCACGCTGCCGATGGCGGCTGCCGCCTCCATGACGAACTGGGGCACCGGGTGGTGGCGCAAACACCTCGGCTGGCTGATCGCCTGGCTCATCTACAAGCCGGCCGTCGGTCTGATCATGTTCTCCGGCTCCGCGATGATCGCCGAAGGCAATCGGACCAGCCTCGTCCATATGCGGATCGCGGGCGTCGGCGTGCTGCTGCTGTCCGCGATCGCGATGCCCGCCCTACTGAAGATCATTGTGCCGGCCACGGCGGCCCTCGGCACCGGCGATCCGTCCGGCGCCGTCGCCTCGTCCGTCGTGGGCGGAGTCGCGTCCGGAGCGAAGAAGGTCGCCGGCTCCGCGATGTCCTACGGCGGCGAGAGCGGGCCGTCCGGCGCGCGCGGGGCAGGATCCTCCCAGGGTGGAGGCGGAGGACGAGGCCCCTCCGGTAGCCAGGGGGCCGGTGGAGCCCCCGGGTCCAACGGCGACCAGGGCCAGCGGGGTAACCAGGGCCAGCGGGGCAACCAGGGCGCTTCGGGCAGTAGCGGGAGCAGCGGGGCCAGCGCGGTCCGGGCGGCGGGCACCGTCGCCGGGGCCGCCACCGACGCGGCGGTCCGCGCCGGCCGGCACGGCAGGGCCATCGTGACGGGCGCCGTGGACGGCGCCGACGGCAACGCCGGACACAACCAGTGACGGCGCCCGAGCGTCGCAAGGGCCACCGCCGGGCGGCGTCCCCGCTGATCAAGGCAGGTAGACCGGAACGAAAGGATTCACGGTGATGTCGGTGGAAGCCGCGGTCGAACCAACGTACGGCAACTGGCGGCGACCGCGTCGGGCCGGACTCGGCCCGCTCGGGCTGGTCGGTACGGTCGGCGTCTTCGGCGGCCTGGTCGTGGTGCTGTTCGCGTCGATGATTTCGCTCGGGGCGGCGATGGTGGTCGGCGTCCCCTTCGTCGTCCTGCTGGCGCCCCTGGCGATCCGCACCCAGGACGGGCGCAATGTGTATCAGCTCATATCCCTGCGGATCGGTTGGTCACAGCGCAAGTCCCGGGGCGAGCACCTCTACGTCTCGGGCCCGCTGTCGGCGCGCCCCGGTGGTCGGTTCCGTCCGCCCGGCCTGCTCACCCGGGTGAGCGCGCTGGAGGGCCGCGACGGCTACGACCGCGCCTTCGGAGTGCTGCACCACAAGGGACGCAACCTCTACACGATCGTGCTGCGGTGTGAGCCGGACGGCGGCTCGCTGGTCGACCCGGACCAGGTCGACACCTGGGTGGCGCTCTGGGGCGAATGGCTGGCCCGGCTCGCCCACGAGCCGGCCCTGCGGGGCGCCTCGGTCATCGTCGAGACCGCCCCGGACCCGGGAACCCGGCTGGCGAACGAGATCCTGCCCCGCCTCGCCCCGGACGCGCCGGCCGCCGCTCGGGCCGTTATGGAGGAGGTGGTCGGCGACTATCCGTCAGCCTCGTCCGAGATGAACTCCTACATCACGCTCACCTACGGCGCGTCGGGTGGGCCACGACGCGACCCCGAGGACGTGGTCGCGGACCTTGCCGTCCGGGTGCCGAGTCTGCTGACCGGGCTGATCAGCGCGGGCGGCGGTGTGGCCGAGCCGTTGAGCGCCGAGCAGATCGCCGAGATGGTCCGGGTCGCCTACGACCCGGCCTGCGCCGCCGAGGTGCTCAACGTACGGGCCGAGCACGGCCACACCGGTCTGGAGTGGGAGGACGCGGGCCCGGTCGCGGCGGTGGAGTCGGTCGACGCGTACCACCACGACTCGGGTGTCTCCCGGACCTGGCTGCTGACGCTCGCGCCCCGGGGCACGGTGCGGGCCAGCGTCCTGCGCACGATGCTGGACGCCTCCGACGGAACCCGCCGCAAGCGGGTCGCCCTGCTCTACCGACCGCTCGATCCGGCGACGTCCGCCCGGATCGTCGAGTCGGACCGACGTACGGCGCAGTTCATGGCGACATCCAAGCGCGGCATGGTGCAGGCCCGCGCCAGCGCCGAGGTGCGCGCCGCCGAGCAGGCCGCCGCCGAGGAGGCGACCGGGGCGGGGCTGGTGGAGTTCTCGTTGATGCTCACCATCACCGTCGACACCCCGGACCAGCTCGACGACGCGGCGGTGGTGGTCCGCAACATGACCGGTTCCAGCCGGATCGCGATGCGCCCCGCCCACCGTATGCAGGCCGCCGCGTTCAGTTGCACGCTCCCCGTCGGGATCCTGCCCTGGGAACAGACCCTGCTGCCGCACGAACTTCAGGAGGCGATGTGACAGACATCCGAGCGCGCCCTGCCGGGACCGTTACGCGTGCGGTCGACCTCGGCGCCGGCTGGCCGGCCGGCCACTCGGGTGGGCAGACCGCTCTGACCGGAGTCACCGGCGACCTGGCCGAGGGCGCCCCGGTGACCCGGAATCAGAAGCCCAGGAAACGTCCGGCCGTGCCGGAGTCGACGCGCGGTTGGGCGGGCCGGGGTGGAGGCCGGGTCGGCTATCTCGACTCGCCGACGATGTGGCGGGCGACCACCGTGCAGGCGTGCGGCCTGTGGCCGTTCTCCGCCGGCTCGGGTGCGCCGATGTCCGGCGTACCGATCGGACAGCACCTCTTCACCGGCGCCACGGTCTGCGGCGATCCGCTCTCCTGGTTCACCCGGGCCCGCTATATCTCGAACCCCTCGCTGTTCATGCTCGGCATGCCGGGCTTGGGAAAGTCCACGCTGATCAACCGGATGGCGGTCGGGCTGGCCGCCACCGGCGTGGTTCCGCTGGTGCTCGGCGACCTCAAGCCGGACTACGCGGACACGGTCCGCGCGCTCGGTGGCCAGGTCATCCCGATCGGACGCGGGGTCGGCGGCATCAACGTGCTGGACCCGGGGGCGATGGGCATCGCCGCCGAGCGGATCGGCGGTCCGGCGGGCAAGGCGCTCGCCGCCGAGACACACGGCCGGGTGCTGAACATGGTGGCGGCGCTGCTGACCATCGTGCGGGGCCGGGCGCTGGACGACCACGAGCAGGCAGTGCTCTCTGCCTGTCTGCGTCACCTGCGGGACCGTACGCCGAGCAACCGCGCACCCCTCCTGCCCGACCTGCTGCGGGTGCTGGACGAGGGGCCGGACCGGGTCCGTGCGGTGACCCTCGATCGGGGGCAGGACACCCGCTACCGGGACGCGGTGGACCCGCTGCACCGGTCGTTGCTGGGCATCCTCGACGGGGCGCTGGGGGACACCTTCGGCTCGGAGACCTCCACCCGCATCGACCCGGACGCCCCGGCCGTGTGCATCGACATCTCCCGGATCGGTGAGGCGGACACCCAGCTCACCGCGGCGGCGATGCTCGCGGCCTGGTCCGACGGCCTGGGTACGGTGGCCGCCTCGCACGCCCTGGCCGACGCGGGGTTGGCGCCGCGCCGCTGGTTCTTCACCATCCTCGACGAGCTGTGGCGTCCGCTGCGGGCCGCCTCCGGGATCGTCGACCGGATCGATGCCCTGACCCGGCTCAACCGCTCGCTGGGCCTCGGCGACGCGAAGATCACCCATACCCTCAAGGACGCCGAGGCGCTGGGCACCGACGCGGACCGGGCGAAGGCGCGCGGCTTCGTGGAGCGGGCCGGGATCGTCGCCTGCGCCGGCCTGCCGATGGCCGAGATGCAGGAGCTGGGTCGGGTGGTGGGCATGTCCCGGCGGGAGATCGAGCTGGTCTCGTCGTGGTCGTCCCCGCCCGGCTGGGCGAGCACCGGCTCGAACGAGGAACCCCCCGGTCGCGGCCGTTTTCTGATCAAGGTCGGTGGACGTCCGGGCATCCCGATCCGGGTCACGATCACCGAGACCGAGCGGCGGCTGCACGACACGAACCTGCGCTGGGTGCAGAACGGGTACGCGCAGGAGCAGGCCGCCGAGCGCGCGGCGGCCCGGATGGTGGCCTTCGAGGCCGAGGCCGAACTGGGCAACCTGGCCATCCGTCCCGAGTTGGTGTCCGACGCCGAGGGGTGGTCGTCGTGAGCCGCTCACCCGGTGGCCGTCCGCACGGCGCCGACCTGTTCTTCTGGGCCTTCACCGTGATGGTGCTCGCCAACGCGGGGATCTTCCTGGTGGCCTGGTTCGGCGGCACCCTCGGCGCTGTCGTGACCCTGCACGGTTGGCACCCGCCACCGGTGACGCTGGACTCGTACGTCCTGCTGGTCTCCGGGCGGATCGAGGTGCTCTGGCCGGGGGTCTCACCGTTCGCCGTCTACAGCGGCATGGTGGTGTCGTTCGTGCTGCTCGCCCTGTCCGCCGCGCTGGGCGTCCGCAAGGTCCTGGAGCTGCGGGCCCGTGGCAAGGGACTGGCCGGTACGCACGAGCTGGCGTCGCTCGCCCCCGCGGGGATCGCGGCCCGCGCCCGCGAGTTGCGGCCCTCGCTGGCGGGCATGCGGGAGCTGCCGCCGGACGAGCGGGGCAACCTCCTGGGCGACCTGATGCCGAACGGGCCGGAGCTGCGCTCCTCCTATGAGGACGTAGAACTGGACCTGATGGCGCCGCGCGCGGGTAAGTCGACCGGAATCGCCATCCCCCGGGTGCTCCGGGCCCGGGGCGCGGTGCTGCTCACCTCGAACAAGTCCGACGTGTACTCGGTGACCAGGGCCGAGCGGGAGCGGATCGGCACGGTCTGGACCTTCGACCCGCAGGGCATCGCGCACACACCCCGCGAGATGTGGTGGGACATGCTCGCCGTCTGCGTGACGATCGAGGGTGCGCGGCGGCTGGCCGGGCACTTCGTGGCCTCGGTCAACGACGACACGACCAAGAAGGACTTCTGGATAGCGGCCGCGCAGAACACGCTGACGGCGCTGTTCCTCGCCGCGGCTCGGGGCGGGGCCACCATCTCCGACCTGTTGGGCTGGCTCGCCGACCCGGCCGACCGTACGCCGATCGACCTGCTCCGCGATGCCGGGATGGGCGCGATGGCCGAGCAGTTGCAGGGAACGGTGCGCGGCGCGGTGGAGACCCGGGACGGCATCTATGAGACCGCGCGCCAGTGCGTGGCCTGCCTGCTCGACCCGGAGATCCTCGCCTGGGTGTCATACGACCCGGATCTGCCGGAGTTCCTGCCGGACCTGCACGTACTCGGTCGGGACACGCTCTACCTGCTCTCCAAGGACGGCGGCGGCTCGGCGGCCGGGGTGATCGCCGGCATCGCGGACGCCACGCTGCGGGCCGGCGTGGTCGCCGCGGAGCGGATGGGCGGGCGGTTGGACCCGCCGATGACGGCGGTGCTCGACGAGGCGGCCAACGTCTGCCGGATCTCCGACCTGCCCGACCTCTACTCGCACCTCGGCTCGCGGGGGATCAACGTGGTGACGCTGCTGCAGAGCTACCGGCAGGGGTCGCGGGTCTGGGGCGATGCGGGGATGGACGCGTTGTGGGGCGCCGCCACGATCAAGCTGCTCGGTGCGGGCCTGGACGACGCCGACTTCGTGGAGAAGGTCTCCAAGCTGGTGGGCCAGCACGACGTGAGCACGCTCAGTGTCTCGCGCAGCCGCGACGGTTCCTCGCGCTCCACCTCGTTCCGGCAGGAGAACATCCTGCCCCCGGACAGGATCCGCGCCCTGCCGAAGGGGACCGCGCTGCTGCTGGCCACCGGCATCCGCCCGGCGGTGATCCGGCTGCGCCCCTGGTACAAGGAGCCCGACGCCGCCCGCATCTCCGCCGCCGCGAAGCAGGAGGTGGCCGCGATCACCGAGCGGGCCACCCGTAAGCAGTTCCCCAGCTCATTCGCGGCGCCGTCGGACTGACGATCCTCGGAAAAACCCCAGATCCTCATGAACCCCGGCCAGGTGTGCCGCGTAGAGCGGGTATCCGGTTCCACAGATGGTAGGAGGAAGAACAGATGTCGGATCTTTACAATGAGTGGGACTACTACAACCAGGACGGCAGCTACGCCAACGCTTACAGTGGCCGGAACTCGCCGACGGCCGCCGGGTCGAACAATTATGCCCAGTACGCTCAGTCGCCGGGGGCTGGATCGGACCCGAATCTGGCTGGCTACCGGTCGGGTGACGTCGTCTCGTACGACCGACTGAGCGTTGACACGCAGTATGTGGACAGCGGTTCGCAGTATGTGGACAGCGGTTCCCAGGGTTACGCGCAGTACGCCGCCGCGCCCACGCCCTACCGGATCGACCCCGTCCCTCGGGAGCAGTTGCTGTTCTCGCAGACGGACGGGCGAACGGTAAATGACTTCTACCCGAATATCGACTACAACTACCGGCTCATGGGAGAGGGAAACTCGCCAACTTCGCCGGTAGCTGAACGGTCGGGCCTGGATCTCGATCGGAACCACAGCGAGTACCGCGGGCTGGAAGCCGGCTTCATCGCCGCCCTCGAGGGAAGGCCGGTCAGTATCGTGTCGACTGGTGATGGCAAGGTGGGTGTGGTTCCCGCTCCGGAGCCCGGGTCTTATCAGCCTTCCCTGCAGGACGGTGGGTCGAGCCTGGGGGTGGGTATGGCTTCGCAGCCCGGGTCTTATCAGCCTTCCCTGCAGAACGCCGACTCCGATGCGAGCATCAGAGGGTTGGCTCCCTCCGATCAGTATCAGATTTCGGAAACCCCAGACCGCCGCAGTCACGATCAATCAAGTGTGGTGCGGATCGATGCGGCCGGCCGAAGGCATTGGGCGACCTGGGAACAGGCCGCCCTGCTCGGGGCCGCCGTGGGATTAACGGGGGAGGCTCTGGCGAGGGCATTGGTCGCCCCTGCGGGCGTTGTCGCCGCTGTTGCCGCGACAAGCGCTCCGGATGTGGTGCACGGGCTGTGGAACGCCAAAGCTGAATTCGTGAAGTACCAGAACGGTCAGAAGCCAAACTGGGACAGGGCGTTGAGTGGCCTTTCGAAGGCCATCGCGTACGGGGCGACCGCTGGCATCCCTGCTCAGATGTACCGCGCCTACCAGCCAGGTGCGGGGGACTCGAACCAGGTCGTGTTCAATCGGGCCGAGATGCGATTGGCGGCTATTCCCGCCAGTATCGCCGCCGGAGGTGCCTTCGCGGCACTCGTGTTCGACAAGCGAGCGCGGGCGCAGCAGGAGAAGGAAACGGGGGTCAATCAGCATCACGGTTTCGCCGGCCTGGAGTCGCAGAGCGCGGAGGGCCGGGATCGAGGGCGGGAAGACAACCCGGGCCTCCACCGCCGCAAGGGTAAGGAGAAGGTGAAGGCCGCGGCCCAAGGCTCGTGATGGTCGCGCTCAGCGTTGTCGCAGAGGAATTGTGAGGACTATCCGTGACAGGCGAAACTCGGCAGTTCGAGTCGCTCCGAGATGACGTTCCCGACGTACAGTCGCCGCGGGAAGCGCCTGCGTCCGAGAAGAAGAGCGAGCCGTTCTTCATTCTCTACCTCAACGGCCCAACCTACCTGGAAGAGATGCGACGGCTGTCGCTGTGGGTGGAGAAGCTCCTGATCCCGGTGTACGGCGAGGAGGTGACATCCGGGGCGCCGTGGTGCCCGCGCTGGCACGAGCACACCGAGGCCGTCGCCTACTTTCACGGGCTGTGGCTGGCCTGGCAGGACAAGACCGGCCCAAAGGCCAGTCTCACCGGCCCCTCCGAATGGCACCGGGACCACCTCGGCCCCACCATGACCGCGCTCCGCAACCCTTCGGGTCCCTTCGCGGGTTGCAAACCCGGGGCACACCGCGCGAAGGAGCGCCCATCCGTCGAACCGGCCGGCCCCGAGAACTTCGGACCCTGACGCCGCACCCCGTACCGGCCCGCCGAGATCGAACGGCGGGCCGGCCCGGCGTGGCGGACGTGCAACGACGGCTGGGCGGATGGGCCTGGACTTCATCCGGCACTCCCACCGAGGCGTCGGCGGCGGGTGAGGTTCAACAGGTGTGGATGATCCGATCAACACCGGGCCGCGTCCCGCTCCGGCGCGCCCTGACTAGCATGCCCTCGTGATCGAAGAATTGATCAGGAGCGCTGCCGCCGAGGACGACGACGCCATCGAGAAGCTGTGCGTGATCGCCGACGCCGACCCGCAGAGCCTGACCCCGTACCTGGGCGCCCTGCTCGATGCCGACGTGCTGTGGCCCGCGAGGGTGTACCGGGCGGCGGACGACGACGTGGTACGCCGGATCATCGAGCGGATCGACGGCGGGCGCACGCCGGACCGGCTCAACCATCTGCTCGTCATCCTCGCGCACACCGCGCACCCGCTCGCCGAGAGCGCCATGCGTCGCTGGTCGACGCGACCGCCGGCCGGCGCGGACGAGCTGCACGTCAGCGTCCTGAGCTACGCGCTCGAGGGCGGCTGGACGGTCGACGTGGACGGCGGCCGCCGGGATCTCTGCGGGACCACCGCGTACCAGTGGGTCATGCGCGACGCACCGCGACGTGCGGACGGTCCCACCTGCCCGTGGTGTGCGTCGCCACGGTGGATCGCCGCGGACCTCGACACGGCGGAGCCCGCTGTCCGGGACGCGATGGCGCACACCGGCTGGTCCGGCCGGCTGGTGATCGAGACCTGCCAGTTCTGCGCCTGCTACGCCACCCTGTACAGCCAGGTCACCTCGGCCGGCGACAGCACCTGGTGGACCGGCAACACCCGCCCGAGCTACCTCGGTGATGCTCAACCGGAGGACCCGCCGGCGCTGGCGCCGGTTCTGGGCCCGGCGAGGTCGACCCCCTACCAGGCGAGCGCGTGGGACCAGGGCGGCTCGACGCTGGGCGGGCGGCCCGACTGGATCCAGGACGCCGAGCACGCGGACTGCCCCGGGTGCGGTCAACCGATGGACTACCTGGGCCTGGTCGGCGGCGCGGACCTGGACGAGTACGGCGAGGGCGCCTACTACCTGCACCTGCACCAGCCCTGTGGGTTCGCCGCGGTGAACTACCAACAGAGCTGATCGCCGTACCGGCGGAATGAGACGTTCAAGGTGGAGATTCCCGGCCGGGGCGGGAAGGATGCTCTCGTGTCACCGGACGTGCAACCCGCCACGGAGGTGCAGGCGTGGCGGCCGAAACTGTCGGGCGTCACCGAGGTGCTACACGCCCATTTCACCGATCATGCCTATCCGATGCACGCTCACGACACCTGGACGCTCCTCATCGTCGACGAGGGCGCGGTGCGCTACGACCTGCACCGGCACGAGCGCTACGCCTTCGGTGAGCTGGTAACCCTCCTGCCTCCGCACGTTCCGCACAACGGTCGCTCGGCCAGTCCGGAGGGTTTTCGGAAACGGGTGATCTACCTTGACGCGAGCAGCCACCTGTCGGCCGACCTCGCCGGTCGATCGGTCGGCATCTCCAGCTTCCCCGATCCCTGGCTGCGCGACGCCATCTCGGCATTGCACGGCGCTCTTCTGCAACCCGGGGACGAATTGCGGGCCGAGACGCTGCTGACTCTGCTCACCGACAGTGTGCGCGCCCGCCTGGGGGAGCGGATCGTCATGCCGGACGCCGATCCCACGGCGGCCTACCTGCTTCGCGACCTGATCGAGCAGCACATTGCCGACGGGGTCTCCCTGTACGAGGCCGGTCGGCTGCTGCACTTCGACCCCTCGTACCTGGTTCGGGCGTTCAGCCGCGAGTTCGGCATGTCGCCGCACCGCTACCTGACCTCCCGGCGGGTCGACGAGGCGCGACGCCTGATTCTGGACGGGCACCCCCTGGACCGGGTCGCCACGAGCAGCGGCTTCTACGATCAGCCGCATCTGGCCCGCCACTTCAAGCGGATCCTCGGCGTCAGCCCGGGGGTCTTCGCTCGCACGGCTGGGCTCGCCGCGGCGTCGACGTAGCTGCCGGGAGGTGCCGTCCTTGCCCGTGCCGAGGAGTCACGTCAACTTCGTACAAGACCCCTGAGATGCCCAGGCCACATGATCGAGCCATGCAGCCTGAACCAGCGCCCGTGCGCTTCGACACCAAGATTGCCGTGCTACTCCGCGACGACGTGCTGCCCTGGCAGCGCCTGAACATCACGGCGTTCCTGGTCAGTGGAGTGGGCACGGTGGTGCCCGAGGTGATCGGCGAGCCGTACGAGGACGCGGACGGCGCGCAGTACCTGCCCATGTTCCGCCAGCCCGTCCTGGTCTTTCAGGGCGACCGGGATGTGTTGCGGTTGGCGCACCAGCGGGCCCTGAGCCGCGACCTGCCCATGTCGGTGTTCACGGCCGAGTTGTTCGGCACGGCCCACGACCGGGACAACCGGTCCGCCGTGCGGGCGGTACCCACCGAGAAGCTCGACCTCGTCGGGCTGGCGGTCTACGGTCCGCGCAACGCGGTGGACAGGGTGTTGAAAGGCGCCGACATGCACCCCTGACCGGTGGTCGCCGGTGAAGGGGTCAGGCACTAGATCATGCGACGCCGTACCCGCCACACCACCACACCGATCAGGACCCCCGCGACCGCGACGAACAGCGCGGCCTCGATGAGCTGGAACGTCCAGAACCGGTCCGCCGGGTGGTAGACCCCGAATTGCTGGATGCCCCGCGCGTGCAGGAACTGGTTGAGGTTGGTGCCGGCCTGGTTGGCGGCGTCCTCCAGCTCGTGGTACTCGGTCGAGCTCAGCCTGCGCCCGGTGGCGTCCGCGTAGCCGCGCTCGACCACCCAGTCGGCGAACCCGGGCGCGGCCCGTTGCCCCGCCTTCGAACCGCCGACGGGGACCGGCGTCATGGTGGTGAGCGGGGTGGCGTACGCGGGACGGGCCAACAGCGCCACCGTCATCCGGGCGGCGAGGAACGCCCCGAGCGCGACGCCGAACGCGGGCAGGCTGCGGCGCAGGATCGCCCCGGCGGCGGTGGCGACGCCGAACGCGAACAGCGCGTACGCCACCGGAACAAGCCCTTCCAGGTCGAAGGCGTCGTACTGGAACCGCCCTTCCCACGCGTCGAACGGCTGACGGAACCAGGTGAGCAGCCGTGAACATCCCGGTGAGCGTGACGGTGACGCCGGCCAGCGCCACGAGTTTGGCCGCCAGCCAGCGCATCCGCGGCACGGCCTGCGTCCAGGCGAGCTGCCAGGTGCCGTCCTCCAGCTCACGCGCGAGCAGCGGCGCGCCGAGGAACGCGCCGATGACGACGGGGACCAGGTAGAAGGCCGCCAGGAGGTTCTCGACGTAGCCGTACCCCTCGTCGAGCCGGCGGAAGGACGCCGCGCAGGCCTCGTTGACACCGGCGTCTCTCGCACACCGGGCGGGACCGCCGGGGAACAGGTCGTGGGCCTGCGTTCCGAGCACGAGCAGGGCGATGCCGAACAGACCGACGAGCAGACCCAGGACGCAGACCTCGGACCGGACCGGTGCCGGTCCGATGGAAGTACGGCCTCAGTTCCAGGATCTTCCAGCCCGGGTCCACGCCTCCTGGTCCACCGGCCGAGGACCCTGTTGCAGCCACGTGATGATGCGCTGGGCGTGTTCCTCGGGGGTCTCGGCGGATGACTCCAGGCGGAGGGCCTCGTCGAAGTACGGGAACGCATCGGCCCGCTCGCGAACGAGCGCTTCGTCGAGATCCGTGGCCTGATGACGGTCCCGGAATCGGCTCACGGCCTCGTCGGGCGTCACGAAGAACTCGACGACCCAGAGCGATGCGGAGGAGCCGGCCAACGCTTTGCGGAGACTGGCACGCTGGTCACGCCGAGCGTAGGTGCACTCGAGGACGACCGTCTCTCCCTGATCCACGAACATGCGGGCGAGGAGATGCGCGGCGTCGTAGGCGCGCAGGCGATCGTCACGATTTCGATCGGATCCCGGAAACAGGAGGTCGAAGAGGGTGTCGACCTGCAGGTGGATCCGACCGCGACCCGGCCAGGACCGCCCGGCGGCCAGGACCGCCCCGGCCGTGGTCTTGCCCGAGCACGGAGGGCCCGAGAGCAGGACGATCCCGTTGCTGGTCATTCCGCTCGCGTTTCATGATCGTGGAGGACGCGTCCCCAGTTCCGAACGGACACGGTCTCGAAGCGCCCGAAAGTGTATCCACCCGGATCTGCCGCAGTTTGGTCGCCAGCCCTCGTCCAACGATCAATCATCGTGAGCAAGGGAACCGGGCCGCCGGTGCCGGTCAGCCGACGGCCGGGGCGAGCACCGATTCGCACCAGTGGCGGAACGTCGTGCCGACGCCTTCCTCGCGGGCGGGTGGGTAGACACCCGCCGTCTGCGCCTCGGCCATCTCGATCATGGCGTCGACGACGGCCGGGCTCGCTCCGGACGACGCGTACCGGGCGCGATAGTCGGCGAGGGTGGCCTGCTGGTAGGTGACCGGCCGGCCGAGGGTCTCGGAGATGATCTGCGCCATCTCGCGCGGGGTGTGGTCAACGGGTTCGCGCACGGGTACGTCCTGGTGGCCCGTCCAGGTGGTGTCGGCGAGCAGGCCGGTGGCCGTGCGGGCGATGTCGGCGGTGGCTACCGCCGCGAGCGGCGCGTCGGGGTCGGCGGTGAGCACGAACATTCCCTGGCCGCTGATCAGGTCGACCTGGTGCAGCAGGTTCTCCATGAAGAACGCCGCCTGTAGCGAACGGTAGGCGGCGCCGCTGGACTCCAGCGTGTCGTCCATCGCCCAGGCCGCCGAGAGCAGTCCGGCCGGGCCGTCGAATCCGCGGCCGAGCGAGGAGACGGCCACGACGCGGGGTACGGCGTGCGCACGTACCGCCTCCGCGATGGGGCGCGCGAAGCCGAGGTAGTGCTCGGTGACGTCCGGGGCGCCGAAGTTCGGTGGTACGAGCACGAAGAGCGCCGTGGCGTCGGTCAGCGCGGTCGTGAGCACGGCGGGGTCGGCGTGGGAGCCGACGATCACGTCGGCGTGCTCGCGAAGGGGCTCGGGCAGGCGGGAGGGGTCGCGGGCGATCAGGCGCAGCGGTGCGCCGGCGGCGCGCAGGGACTCGGCGACAGCGGCGCCGATCGTGCCCGTGGGAGTCGTGATGACGATCATGGCTCCCATCGTCGCGCGGGTGCTCGCGGGCGAGAAGGACCAGTTCGGGCGGCATTATTATCCTCAGGGTATGAATCCCGTGGAGTCCCGGCCGCTGCGTTACTTCGTGGCCGTCGCCGAGGAGCTCAACTTCAGCCGGGCCGCCGAGCGGCTCGGCATCGCCGCGCCGGCCCTGTCGCGCGCGATCTCCGGGCTCGAGGCGGACCTCGGCGTCCGTCTGCTCGACCGCACCACCCGAAGCGTCGCGCTCACCGACGTGGGCGCGGTGCTTCTCGCCGACGCGCGGGCAGCGCTCGTCGCGCTCGACGCCGCCACCCGACGCTCCCGGCGAGCCGCGGGTGTGCCCGGCGGCAAGCTGGTGGTCGCGGTGAAGGCCGACGTCGAGGGCGGCCTGCTCGAGGAGGTGCTCGCGGCGTACCAGGCGGAGCACGCCGCCGTGCCGATCGAGGTCATGTTCACCGGCTGGCGCGAGCAGCCGGCCCTGCTGCGTGCGGGCGAGGCCGACGTGGCGATCGTCATCGAGCCGTTCGATGCCGATGGTCTGGACGTCGAGCCGCTGCTGTGTGAGCCGCAGGTGCTGGCGCTACCGGCCGGGCATCCGCTCGCCGGACGGCCCCGGCTGCGGATGGCCGACATCGAGACCGGGCATCAACGGACTGTTTCCGGCGCCCACGTCTACGTACGACGCGGCGAGCAACCGCCACCGTTCGGGGACATGGTGCAGATGCTGCGTCAGATCGAACTCGGGCGGATGCTCGCCCTGCTCCCGGTCTCGCTCGCCGAGCGCAACGCCAGGCCGCAGCTCACCTGGCGGCCCGTCGACGACGCGCCGGAGGCCGCCTTCTCGGTGGCGTGGTCGCAGAACTCGCACTCGCTCGCGGTCGCCGCGTTCGTCCGGGTGGCCACCGCGATCTCGGCCAGCCGCCGGACCAGCCGGCTGCCGGACGCCGCGGAGACCGCCTGAGCACCCGTCCGGTCAACCACCGTGACGCGGCGCTAGCGGCGGCGACGGGCGTCGGCCTCGGCGTCGAGCAGGCTGTTGAGGGTCAGCGCCGTGTTGATCAGCGACAGGTGGCTGAAGGCCTGTGGGTAGTTGCCGATCTGCTCCCCGGTCGCGGCGATCTCCTCGGCGTAGAGGCCGAGGTGGTTGCTGAAGGTGAACATCTTCTCGAACGTGAGTCGGGCGTCGTCGAGGCGGCCGGACCGGGCCAGCGCCTCGACGTACCAGAAGGTGCACATGTTGAAGGTGCCCTCGTGGCCGGGCAGTCCGTCGGGGGAGTGGACCGGGTCGTACCGGTGGACGAGGCTGTCGGAGACGAGTTCGCGTTCGATCGCGTCCAGGGTGGACAGCCACAGCGGGTCGCTCGGCGTGACGAACCCGACCGCCGGCATGGCCAGCAGCGCGGCATCGAGCACGTTCTCGTCGTACGCCTGCACGAAACTGCCGCGTTCCGGGTGGTACCCGCGGGCCATGACCTGGTTGTAGATGCGGTTGCGCTGTTCGGTCCAGCAGGTCAGGTCGCCGGGGCGGCCGGTGCGGTTGGCCAGGCGGATGGCCCGGTCCAGCGCCACCCAGGACATCACCCGCCCGAACGTGTAGTTACGGGGGTGGTGCCGGCTCTCCCAGATGCCGGCGTCGCGCTGGTCCCAGTTGTGACAGAGCCAGTCGACGAGCCGGACGGTGCTCTTCCACACCTGGTGTGAGACGCGGATGCCCTGCTCGTCGGCGAGGTGCATGGCGTAGAGCGCCTCGCCGTGGATGTCGAGCTGGAGTTGGTCGGCGGCGCCGTTGCCGATGCGCACCGGCCGGGAGCCGCGGTAGCCCTCCAGGTGGTCGAGCACCTCCTCGTGCAGGTCGGAGGAGCCGTCCACCCGGTACATGATCTTCAGTGGGTCCTGGTGCTCGCTGGCCGTGCGGATGCGCTCGTCCAGCCAGTCCATGTAGCGGCTGACCTCCTCGGTGAAGCCGAGGCCGAGCAGCGCGTGCACCGAGAACGACGTGTCGCGTACCCAGGTGTAGCGGTAGTCCCAGTTGCGGCTGCCGCCGACCAGCTCGGGCAGCGCGGCGGTGGGCGCGGCGATCATCGCGCCGGTCGGCGCGTACGTCATGAGTTTCAGCGTGATGGCGGAGCGCTCGACCATCTCCCGCCAGCGGCCGGTGTAGCTGGAGCGTTCCAGCCAGCGACGCCAGTAGTCCCGGGTCCACTCGAACATGCCCTGGATCTCCTCCGGCGGAAAGATCCGTGGTTCGGTGCCGCCCGTCTCCAGGACCACGCCGCCAGTGTCGCCCTCGTTCAGGGTGCCGTACGCGACGAGGTCGCCGCCCTCGAGGTGGACGTCGCCGTGTTCGGAGATCAGCCGCCGTACCGGGTCGACCGGGTTGAACGTCAGCGTCGCCGACCGGCTGCGAAAGACGTAGCCGTTGTGGTGGCGCTCGATCTGGTGCTCCTGGCGGGCGTAGTCGAACCGTGGCCGGCACTCCACCCGGAAGCGCATGCTGCCGCGGACCATGGTGACGATCCGGACCAGGCGGTGCGCGTCGGTGACCCGCTCGCCGGTGACCGGCATGAAGTCCATCACCTCGGCCACCCCGTCGGCGCTGATGAAGCGGGTGATCAGGATGGGGGTGCCGGGCAGGTAGAGCTGCTTGGTGACGTACCGGACGTCGTCCGGCGCGATCCGGAAGTAGCCGCCCTTGTCCTTGTCGAGCAGTGCGGCGAAGATGCTCGGCGAGTCGAAGCGCGGCGCGCAGAACCAGTCGACGGTGCCGTCGCAGGTGACCAGCGCGGCGGTCTGCAGGTCACCAATGAGTCCGTGATCTTCGATCGCCGGATAGCTGTCCACGTCTCTCCCCGGTTCGGCCGCGTCCTGCGCATCGAACCTAAGGGGGTATGTGCCGAGTTACGCGGAAATGACGGTCAACCACCCTGTCGCGTACCCCCGACGGCACATCCCTCTCGGCGGGCCGCTCGTTGGTGCGACGAGGGCGGACGGAGGGGGACGATGTCGGGGAAACGGGGTGCGGACCTCCTGCGTCCTCCGGACAGCGCTGGCCGCGCCACGTTCCTGGAGCTCTTCTTCGACCTCGCCTTCGTGGTGGCGCTCACGCGGGTCTCGCAGCGCTTCGTCGAGCTGGACGGCGACGCGGGGTGGGAGCTCGTCAACGGGCTCGGTCGTACCCTGCTGCTGTTCCTGGCGCTCTGGCTGGTCTGGTCGCACACCACCTGGATCACCAGCCGCTACGAGCCGGAGATCGCGATCATCCAGGCCGTCGTGGTCGGCACCATGTTCGCCGGCCTGGTCATGGCGGTCACGCTGCCCCGGGCGATGGAGGAGCGGGCGTTCCCGTTCGCGGTCGCGTACCTGCTGGTGATGGTGGTCCGGCCGCTGGTGATCGCGGCCGCCCTGCGGGGCCATCCGCGGCGGCTGGTCGCGTTCCGGCTCGCCGCGTGGGCTGCGTTGAGCGCGCCGATCTGGCTGGTCGGCGCGCTCGGCCCGGAGCGACTGCGCCTGCCGCTGTGGGCCATCGCCGTCGGCGTCGACTACCTCGCCTGGTTCCTGGGGTGGCCGCTGCCGCGCCTGGGCTCCGCGGCGGTGGCGCACTGGCGGATCGCCGGTACGCATCTCGCCGACCGTTACCAGCAGATGTTCCTCATCGCGCTCGGCGAGTCGATCCTGGTGATCGGCGTGGTGTTCAGCGGCCAGGACTACTCCGCGGGGCGAGCGGCCGCCTTCACGGTCGCGTTCGTCACCAGCGCGCTGATCTGGCGGATCTACTTCCACCGCGCCGGGCTGCTGCTGACCGAGGCGCTGGGTGGGGCGGGCCAGCCCGCTCGCCTCGGTACGGCGTCGGAGCGGACGCACCTGCTCATCGTGCTCAGCGTGCTCCTCACCTCGGTCAGCTACGAACTGGTGATCGACGACCCGTTCGGCGCGCCCCGGCCGATGTGGCTGCTGTTCGTGGTGGGCGGGCCGGCGCTCTTCCTCGTCGCGCGGTTGCGGTTGGAGTACGAGGTGTTCGCCCGGGTCTCCCGATCACGGCTGATCGGACTGGTGATCCTGCTGCTGGGCACGCCGCTGTTGATCCGGTGGCCGCCGATGGTCGGCCTGTGTTCGGTGGCCGGGGTGCTGGCCCTGGTCGCGGTCCTCGACGCACTCGGCAGCCGGCGGTCCGCGCCGCAGGTGACCACCCGGTCGGGCGGACGGGAGACGCCCGGCGGCCGCGACTTCGAGGCGTGACGGTAAGCCTCGACCGTGCCGCGACGACGGCGCGAGGGCGGGCGCCGCGGAGGCGGGCGGTCGAGTCGACCGCCCGCCCGGTGTCGTCAGCTCAGAGTGAACGTCACGTCGTCGACGTCGAAGGCCGTGACGCCGTTGCCGGCCGTCTCGCTGCTCAGGAAACTCGCCGTCGCGGTGCGCTCGACCGCCGCCGTCCCGCTCGACATGACGTACTCCCGCCACTGCGCCCCGCCGTCGAAGGCCAGCGAGAACCTCGTCTTCGGCGGAATGCCGGTGACCGCCAGCCCGACGTTCAGGTAGTCACCGCGGGTGGTTTCCGTGGTGATGGTGCGGACCCAGAAACGGACCGTCAGGTCGCAGTTGGCCGGCACGGTGACGGTCGTGCGCAGCAGGTCGCTACGCGTCACGTCCAGGCCGGCGAAGGTGGCGTACGCGCGACCGGTGTGTGCCGGCCGGGTCTCGTCGCCGAGCACGACCATGCGCGGGCCGGCCGTCCAGCCGTTGGCGCCGCGCTCGAACGACGGGTTGGGGTGCACCTGCCCGGCGCAGGGCGCGGCGGGTGCCGGTGGTGCGTCGGATGCGTCTCGTGCGGCGGATGCGCCGCCCGTGACCAGGAGCAGCAGGGCTGCGGCGGTGGTGGCGATTGCCTTCATCGGTCCTCCTCGAATCATAGAAGGTTGCCGATATCTGACCATCCGTTACGGTGGCCGCCACGTCAAGCGGTTCCCGACCCTGGCGGCCCCGGCGCCAACCAGCCGCCGATCAGTGCGGGCCGAGGTGGCTGATCTCGTACCCCTGGGGGTAGGTCCGAGCCCTGATGCCGTCGGCGAACAGCGGCGTGGCCCGGGGCGCCCCGAACCACCGCTGCCACCGCGCGCGCGTCCGCAACGCGAGGCGCAGGCCGACCCGGACCGGCCACGGCGGTGTGTCGACCCGTGTCGCGCGCCGCAGCGGTTCGTCGTACATGGCGCTGACCAGCGCGTTCCCCAGTGGCGCGAGCGGGCGGGGGAGGCGGGCGAGCATCAGCATGCGGGTGGCCCGCTCGATGGCCGCCGCGTCCTCGTTGGGCAGCAGGTGGGCGGCGTCGTGGGCGTCGAACCAGGTCTCGAACTCCTCGAACGACCCGGGGATGTCGGTGATGCCCATCCGCCGGCCGAGCTCCCGGTAGAACAGGTAGGTGGCCTGCCGCTCGTGGCAGCAGGGCTGCCGCCAGCCGTAGGCGCGCAGCCACCGGATCGGAATCACGACGAGGCAGCCCAGGACGTAGCGGAAGTCGTCGTTGCCGATGTCGTACGGGCGATGGATCTGGTTGACCCGCCGCAGCGCGTCACGGCCCCGGGGCTGGTCGAAGCCGTTGAGGACCATCTCGTACATCAGCAGGCCGGTGTCGTCGATGCGCTTCTGGGTGCGGTCGGTCAGCTCGCCGGTGGTGGTGTGCACGGCGGCGATGGCCGGGACCGAGAAGGACCTGTTGAACGCCAGGTTGAGGCCCAGCTTCAGGTCCCAGGGGAACTCGTGGCGCAGCATCGTCTGGTAGATGTCCAGGTAGTCGCGCTGCGGGTCCAGCGTGCGGATCCGCCCCAGGTTGTCGTACCGGCCCCTCATCAGTGCGCGTCTCCTGCCGTCGGTCGCGGGGCGGCCGCGGCGAGCGTCCGGGCCACCACGGGTGATCGGGCGTAGGCGTCGGTGACGAGCGTCAGCCACGCCACCTCGCCGGCATAGCCACCATCCGGGCGGTGCAGCTCGTCGGCGGGCTGCGGGGCAGCGGCCACCAGCCCGGCCCGATGCCGCCGCAGCGCGCAGGCCAGGTGCGCGGCCTCGATCGCCGCCTGCCGCTCGGTGGCGCCGAGGCCGGCCCCGGCGGCGAACCGCTCGGCCAGCGCCGTCACCCCCACCTCGGTGTACGGGCGCAGCGCCAGGCGGCCGTCGCGGATCTCGGCGACCCGACGGGTGAGCGCGTAGTCGGTGTCGCGCAGGGCCGCGAACCGGCGGCGCAGGGTGGGGTCGAGTTCCAGCTCGGGAAGGGCCGCGACGAGGTCCCGCCAGAGCGGTTCGAGTCGCCGGTAGGAGTGGAAGTCCTCCCACCGTTGGCCGATCTTGAGGGTGGGTCCCCATGCCGGCATGGTGAGGCCGATCGTGATGAGCAACGCGCCGATGGTCACCAGCACCGCCGCGATCTGCCGCTCGCCGGTCGGCCGGTAGCCGGCCCAGTAGGCGACGAGGTAGACGATCTTGTTGGTGCTGTAGAGCAGCGCGACGGCGGCGCCCACGGCCGTGATGCGCAGGCCGCGGCGCAGCCAGGGGCGTCCGCAGATCTTCGCGAAACCCCAGCACAGCCGGGTGATGTCGAAGCAGTAGGCGAAGAAGCCGAGCAGCAGGAAGATCAGCAGGTAGGCGGTGACGACCGGGTCGGTCGCGTACTCGACGGTCAGGCGCACCGGCTTGTCGTAGGTGAGGGTGACGGCGAACAGGCCGAACATGACGAGGAACGCGCACGCGGTGACCCAGACCCAGCGGCGGGCCCGGACGGCGGCCGTCGCCGGGGGCAGCGCGAAGTGCAGCAGCATGATCTCGGCGTTGGCCGAGATGGTCAGGGCGCCGGCGTGCGCCATCACCTTGGCGAGGTTGGGCAGGCCCGACACCTCGTCGATCGCGCTCGCGACGGGCGGGATGGCGACCGTGATCCCGGCGGCGAACGCACCGAGGCCCGCGCAGATCGCGCGGCGGGCCCGGCTCGGATGCCGGCGCTGCAACCGCACCATGTACACGAACGCGACCCAACCGGAGGCCGCGCACACGGTGTAGAGGACGGTGTCCATTCCCGCGCTACCAGTGGGGGTGTTCGAGGGAGTGCCGCAGCCGGCCGTACAACTCGGCGTCCGGCCCGTCGACAGGTGCCTCGTCCGCGTCACCGCGCCCGCTGCGGACCCGCCGCAGCAGCAGCGAGCCGATCATCTCGGCTTCGCGCTCCTCGGCCGCGGCGTAGTTGCTGCGGCCGAGACTGCGCCGCACGAGTTGCGGGTCGAGGTCGGGCAGCAGCAGCCGGGACGCGTCCGCGTCCAGCACCTCGGTCGCCTGGTGCCCGGCGAGCAGGTGACCCAGCTCGTGGCCGATGATCAGCAGTTGGTGCAGCGGCGAGGTGTCCTGCTCGTAGAAGATCGCGTCGAAGTCGTTCGTCGGCACGCACATCCCGCACACCGTCTGTGCCGGCAGCGCGATCGGTACCAGGTGAATGGGCCGGCCGCGCCGCTCACCGAGGACGTCGCACAGCCTCCGGACGTCGAAGGGGTCCGGCATCTCCAGCTCGGCGACGATGCGTTCGCAGCGTCGGCGTAGGCGATGCAACCTCACGTCGGTGTTCCCCCACTCGTCGGTGTGCTCCCACCGCAGGATCTGCACGGCCACCCGCTACCGGCGATCGTCGGACGCGGTCGTGCCGGTGCCCTCTGCCACGGCCCGTAGCCGGGCCACCATCTGTTCGACGAGCCGCGTGTCGGTCGCGGAGAGGCCGTTGTCGGCGAGCACCTGCCGCAGCGCCACCCGCTTGACGTCCATCCGCCGCAGCTCGCTGAGCAACGTGATCTGGTCCTGGATTCGTCGTGCCGCCGCGTCGTCCACGAAGTAGCCCGAGTTGACACCGAAGGCGGCGGCCAGGGCGCGTACGTGCGAGGTACGGGGATCGCTCGCCACGCCACGACGCAGCTCGCCGATGTAGGCGGCGCTGATCGTCACGCCCGTCTCGGCCGCCGCTTCGTTGATCTTGTCAGCGATCTCCCGATTGGTGTACCTGCGCCCGGGCTCGTCGGAGTCGCCGAGCTCGTCAGGCGTGGGACGGATCTTGTCGAACAGATACTCCAGCCGTGCTGCCAACGTGTCGAGGGGCGGCAACTCCCGCTCCGTGCGCCGAACGTCCACCATGCTCTTCACCCTCCGGCGACCTGAACGACAGTGTCGCAGATGCGCCCCGCCGCGAAACAGACGTTGACAGGCACACGGAACGTGAGCGTAAGCTCGCTCCTGTTCGGAGCAACACCCGTTGAGCGTGAACCCGTTGTGCTCAACGCCTGTTGCGCGACGGGCCCGATCAGGGCCGTCCGGGCCGAACCTGGGGGGAAGCGGGGAGGAATCCGCTCCGCGAGGAGCACAACGGGGGATTCCTCCCACGGCCCGCCCAGGTCGTGCCGGTCCTTCTCGTCAGTACGGGTAGCCCGGAACGTTGAGCCGGACGCTGTACAGGCCGGAGTCGTTCCGTGGACCCGAGGTGATGAACAGGGTCTGCCGGTCGGAGCCACCGAAGGCGACGTTGGTCGTGCCGGTGAAGCCGGGCCGGATCGTGCCCAACTGGACGCCCGCGGGGGAGTAGACGTGGACGAGGGAGTCCCCGCCGGAGGTCCAGTACACGTTGCCGGCGCAGTCGATCGTGCCGCCGTCCGGGCCGCCGATGTAGTTCACGAAGACGCTCCGCGCGCCGGTGCTGCCATCGGGCTGGACGGCGTACTTGTAGATCTTGTTCTCGGAGTAGGCACCCACGTACAGCGTGCTTCCGTCCGGTGAGAGCGAGATGCCGTTGGGCTGACGCAGTTGGTCGTCCACCAGCGACACCTGCCCGTTGACGACGCGGAAGACGCTGGTACGCCCGTTCATCTGGTCCGGGCGGTTGCCGCGCTGGAAGTTGGGGTCGGTGAAGTAGGTGACGCCGTCCGAGCGAACCGCGACGTCGTTGGGCGAGTTGAACGCCCGACCCTGGTAGTTCGCCGCGACGGTGCTGCGGGCCCGGTCACTCAGCCGATACGCGGACACGTTGCGCTGGTCGTGGGTGGCCGCCACGAGCTGCTGGCCGTCGGCGCTGAGCGCGATGCCGTTGCTGCCGGCGTTCGAGATGAACGTGTCGAACGTCGACGGCGGCGTGAACCTGCGGATCGTGGACGGCTGCACGTTGTACGGCCCGGTGCCGGCGGCCATGTCGGAGAAGAGCAGGTAGCCGCCGTCGGCGACCCAGACGGGCCCTTCGAGGAACGAGAACCCGCCCTGGATCCGCGGCGCCGTCACCGAACTGGCCGGCAGTGGTGAGCCGTAGCTGGCCCCCGTCGGGCAGGCGCCGGGCGGCGTGCCGGGCGGGCCGGCGAGCCTGACGTACGCGTCGGCCTGGGCGGTCGCCGATCCTCGGGCGGCGGCGGGAACGGGTGCCGCGCTGACCGCGAGGCAGAGCCCGGCCAGGATGGCGATGGTGGGACGCCGGTTCATCGGGTGCTCCAATCGGCGTCGACGGGTCGCGCGGACCGGCCGACGGTGTCGAGGGCGCGTGCGGGCGCGGTGCGGCCCGCCCGCCGGGGCTATTCCAGGTGGAAGGTGGCGGAGCTTCGCTCGGCGCTCGTACCGACCGCCTCCAGGTAGAGCAGACCGTCGCGGTGCCGCACGAAGCGGCCCGGGTAGTTCTGTGACTCCAGGGAGATGCCGGCGCTGTCGGCCAGGCCGGGCCGGCGTTGGAAACTCGCGTCGCTGGCGAAGATCGACGACCCGTCGTTCGCTGCGATGGACAGGGCGAATCCGTAGTGGCGCAGGTAGTAGCCCGGGTAGTTGGTCGACTCCAACGACACGCTCCCGCCGCCGGCCAGGCCGTTGACGATGCGGAACTGGGAGTCGGCCAGGTTGGTCACGTTCGGCTCGACCCGTGCCCGGTAGTCGTAGTGCCGGACGTAGCTGGTCGTCAGGTCGTGCGACCGCAGCCGGACCGGGGTGGCCCCGTCGGGCACGGGGATGCCGAAGTTGGGGGTGCCGTCGGCGTTCCAGTACAGCTTCTGCAGGCGGGTCCGCCGGTTCGGGTCGTTGAGGGGGTCGCCGCTGATGTCGCGGTAGTTCCGGTCGTGGTAGACCAGGATGTCGCTCTGCCCGTCCTCGGAGACGGTGAACGAGTTGTGGCCGGGGCCGTACTGGCCGGTGGCCGCGCTGGTGGCGAAGACCGGGTTGGGGCTCTTGCTCCAGGCGGCCGCGTCGAGCAGGTTCGCGGTGGTCGAGGCGCTGAGCATCCCGAGGCAGTAGTTGGCGTCGGTGGCGCTGGCCGAGTAGGTCAGGAAGAGACGTCCGTTGCGCTGGATCACGGCCGGTCCCTCGGCGACCCGGTAGCCGCGGGTCTCCCAGGCGTACGTCGGTACGACGAGCCGGGTCACGGTGCCCGTGATCTGCCACGGGTTGGCGCCCATCCGGGCGAGGTAGACGTTCGAGTTGGTGGAGATGCCCGGCTCCTGCTGCGCCCAGGTCAGGTAGCGCACCCCGTTGGCCACGAAGGTCGAGGCGTCCAGGCTGAAGGTGTCCCAGGGTGTCGTGATCCGGCCGCGTTCGGTCCACCCTCCGGTGAGCGGGTTCGCGTTGGCGGTCTCCAGCACGTACATCCGGATGCGCCACACGTCGTCGGTCCGGCCGGCGGCGAAGTAGACGTACCAGCGGTTGTTGATGAAGTGGATCTCCGGGGCCCAGATGTGGGCGCCCATCTCTCCGCTGGTGTGCCGGCTCCAGATCGTGGTCTCCGCCGCCGTCGCCAGACCCTGCAGGGTGGTCGCGCGGCGCAGGACGATCCGGTCGTACTGCGGCACGGTCGCGGTCAGGTAGTAGTAGCCGTCGGTGTGCCGGAAGATGTGCGGGTCGGCCCGCTGGTTGACCAGCGGGTTGGTGTAGTTCACGGCGGGCGCGGCCTGCGCGGGCCCCGCCACGGGCAGCCCGACCGACACGGCGAGCACCACCAGCAGCGCGGCCAGCATCGAGCGGCGGCGGGGGACGCCCGGACCGGCGGTCCTCCGGTCGAGTGGCAGCGGCATCTGTCCTCCGTGAGCTGTGGGTACCGCGCTGGTCGACGCGGCCCTCGGCGGCCGACCTGCGGCACGTCGAGGGCGCGAGCGCCCGTGTGCAGGAACGTGTGACGGGATTGTTGCGCCCAGGTAACGGCCTCAGTGTTGGCGCTAACATCGACGAGTGTCAAGGTCTTCCGGTAGTTCCCGGGCCACCGCGCAGCACCGACCACCACCCGCGACGGCGGGTGACGCGGTCGGTCGCAACGGAGGTTTCACCATCGCCTGGCGGGTACTCAGGCGCACCGGCACGGCCGGTGGCAAGCAGTGTCACGAGCGAGGGAGCGCCTGTCATGCCCGATGCGGAGCCCACCGTCGTCCTGGTGCACGGCGCGTTCGCCGAGTCGGCCAGCTGGAACGGCGTGATCGAGCGGCTGGGTGCCGCGTACAACGTCGTGGCCGCCGCCAACCCGCTGCGCAGCGTCGCGGGCGACGCCGCGTACGTGCGGGACGTGGCACGGGGGATCGGCGGGCCCGTCGTGCTCGTCGGCCACTCGTACGGCGGCATGGTGATCACGCAGGCCGCGGCGGGCGACACGTCGGTGCGGGCTCTCGTGTACGTCAACGCGTTCGCGCCGGACACCGGCGAGTCGGCGTTGTCGCTGTCGGGAAAGTTCCCCGGCAGCACGCTCGCCGACACGCTGGTGCAGTACCCGGTGTCGACCGGCGGCAACGAGGTGGCGATCGGCCAGGACGCGTACCACGCCCAGTTCTGCGCCGACGCGTCGGACGACCTCGCCGCGCTGATGGCCCGCACCCAGCGGCCCATCACCGAGCAGGCCCTGGGCGACGGGCTCACCGGCGAACCCGCCTGGCGGTCCCTGCCGAGCTGGTTCGTGTTCGGCGACGCCGACAAGAACATCCCGGTCGCCGTACACCGGTTCATGGCCGAGCGGGCCGCCCCGCGCGGCCAACGCGAGGTGGCGGGCGGTTCGCACGCGATGGCGGCGGCCCCGCAGGCCGCGAGCGAGATCGCCGAGACGATCATCGAGGCGGTCCGGGCCACCTGACCGCGTACGCCGACGGCTCGACGCGAGAGCCGGAACGCGCCCGCGTAGCCTTGCGGTCGTGCGGGACTGGGCGCTGCGGCCGGCGCTGACGGCGGACGTCGAGGCGGTGGCCGAGTTGCGGTCCGTGGTGCTGCGGCCGGATCTGGAACGGCTCGGGCGGTACGACGCGCAGCGGGTCCGGCAACGACTGCGGGACGGGTTCTCGCCGGCACACACCTGGCTGATCGAGGTAGACGGCGCGTTCGCCGGGTGCGTGTCCCTGCGGCCGGGCGAGGACGCCCATTGGCTGGAGCACTTCTACCTGACGCCGCCCACGCAGGGCGTCGGCATCGGCGCCGCCGTGCTGCGCTCGCTGCTCGAGCGGTGCGACCGCGACGGCGTCCGCGTCCGGTTGAACGTGCTGCGCGGCAGCGCGGCCCGGCGGCTGTACGAGCGGCACGGATTCACGCTCGAAACCGAGGATCCGATCGACGTGTTCATGGTGCGCGAGCCGAACCGGGCCGGACCGGCCGACTGATCAACCGCGACCGGTCGTCTCCCGGTACGCCGCGCCCAGAGCGGTCAGGCCGCGTCCCAACTCCGGGCCGCGTACCCCGGCGTAGCCGAGCACCAGCGCCGGCGGGCGGTCGTCCGGCCGTAGGGCGTAGAAGCGGCCACCGCGGACCAGCACCGAGCGACGCCGGGCCGCGTGGACCACGGCCTCCTCCGCGTACCTGGCCGGCAGCAGCAGGTACGCCTGGAGTCCGCCGTTCGCGCCGAGCAGGGTGACGTCGGGCAGGTGCCCGGCAACGAAGTCGCGGACCGCCTGACGGCGCTTCTGCACGTCCGCGCCGAGTCGGCGCAGGTGCCGGTCGAAGGCGCCGGTGTCGATCAACCGGGCGAAGGCGAGCTGTTCCAGGCCGGAGCAGCCGATGTCCCAGCTGGCCCGGATCCGCTCGACCGCCGCGGTCAGGTCGGCGGGGATGGCCAGCCAGCCGAGGCGCAGCGCCGGCGTGAGGACCTTGCTGGCGCTGCCGGCGTAGACCACCCGGTCGGGCGCGAGGCTCTGCACCGCCGGCAGCCGGTGCGCCGGGGCGACGAGGGCGGCGTCGAAGTCGTCCTCGATGACGTAGCCGTCGACCTTCTTCGCCCAGGCCACGAGCTGTGCCCGGCGTCGTGCGGTGAGCGTGACCCCGGTCGGGAACTGGCTGGCCGGGGTGATCAGCACGGCACGGACGCCGCTCGCGTCCAGCGCGTCCACCCGGATGCCGTCGGAGTCCACCGGGATGCCCACCGGACGCAGGCCGGCCTCGGCGACGAACTCCCACTCGCCCGGGTGCCCCGGATCCTCCACCCCGAGCGTGTCGTGGCCACGGTCGCGCAGCACGCGGCAGAGCAGCGCGAGCCCCTGCGCGAAGCCGGACGTGACCATGAGGCGCTCCGGCCGGGTCCGTACCCCACGCACCCGGCCCAGGTAGCCGGCGAGGGTGTGCCGTACGACCGGCAGCCCGGACGGCGGGGCGTAGCCCAGCTCGCGACGGCCGGCCGAGGTGACCACCGCGCTGACCGCCCGGATCCAGTCCTGGCGGGGGAACGTCGAGTCGTGCGGGCTGCCGGTGCGCAGGTCGCAGACCGCCGGGGCGGGCGGGTGGTCGTCCGGGGTGAGCGCCGAGGCGACGTCGGCGCGGGCCGCCGCCGCCACCGAGGTGCCCGAGCCGTGCTGGGAGACGAGGTACCCCTCGGCGCAGAGTTGTTCGTACGCCTCGACGACCACACTGCGGGACACGCCGAGGTCGGCGGCGAGCTGCCGGCTCGACGGCACCCGGGTGCCGGGGCGCAGCGCGCCCTCCTCGATCTGCGTACGGAATGCGTTACGGAGCTGCACTGCCAGCGTTCCACGCGATTGCCCGTCTATTGACAGGCTTAGATTAAGGGACAAGTGGTCCGCTCCGAGATCGTCGAAGTGGTATGGACAGCGTGATCCGTGCCTGTGGAAAGTGTTGGTCGGGTGCACAACCGCCCGGTGGCCGGCGAATCAGGGCGTATGTTCCGAGCGTGTCCAATGTGGACGCCCCGCCGCCGGCGCCGGGGTGGTCGTGCGAAGTCCTTTCGCCTGGGGGAAGGGTCCGACCTGCCGCGTCGTCGGCGGGACCAGCGCCAACGGTGGTGCGGAATCGGGCTGTTCAGAGGGGGTTCCGCAAGTGTCCCTATTGTCAACCGAACCCGCCGCGTGGTCGATCCGAGCACATTCGTCGACCGATACACGTACCGCATTTATGGACTCAATTCCGGTGGAAGTGACATCTGTCACACTGCCGTCGATCGATCCGTTGTCGCTCTACACGGCACTCGCCGACAGTCTTTCCCACGACGACCTGTATCTGTTCGAAAGCCTGGACGGTCCTGTTCGGGACCGATATGCCGCAGCCGTCGGTTGGGGTCTCCTCGCCGAGGTGCGACTCATCGCCGACCGCCTCGAGCTGGCCGCCGACGGTCCGCTGGGTGACGCCCTGGCCGCCGTGTTCACCGCCGTCCTGGGCGAACCGGGCCGGCGGGCCACCACGGCGCGAGTCTGGCCCGTCGCCGGACCGACCGAGGTGTGGGCCGCCGTCCGGGCGGCACAGCGCGCGTTCGCCGTGCGCACGACCGTCCCCACCGACACCTTCGCCTTCGGATTCCTCACCACCCTGGCGTACGAGGCCGCGCGGGACATGGACGAACTCGGTACCGAGCGGGTGGTCGACGACGTTCCCCGCTGCACGCTCGCGCTGTTCCGGCACACCGTCTGGTGGGATCTACGCGCCGGCACGGTCCGGCGGCTCGACGCCAGCGGGCCGCACCTGCCCCCGGACGACGCCGCCCGTCTGCCCGAGCTGCCCGTGCGACCGACCGCCCCGCACCCGCACGTGCCGGCCGCCCCGCCACCGCGTCTGGTCCGGGACACCGTCGACGAGGAGACGTTCGCCGCCCGGGTGAAGCAGTGCCTGCGGCACATCGAGGTCGGGGACAGCTACCAGATCCAGATCGGCCACCGGATCGACGTGGAGACGACGCTGACACCGTTAGAGGTCTACCGGCGACTGCGTCACCGCAACCCGTCGCCGTACATGTACCTCACCCCGTGGGCCGGACGGACCGTCATCGGGGCCAGCCCGGAGCTGTTTCTGCGCATCGAGGACGGCCGCCTCTCGATGCGTCCGATCGCCGGAACGGCCCGCCGCGCCGCCGACCCCGAAGCCGACCGACGGCGGGTGGTCGAGCTGGCGACGAGCGAGAAGGAACGGGCCGAGCACGTCATGCTCGTCGACCTGTGCCGCAACGACATCGGCCGGGTCTGCGTGCCGGGGACGCTCAGCGTCGACAGCATGTTCGACGTCGAGCCGTTCGCGTACGTGCACCACCTGGTCTCGACCGTCTCGGGCCAGCTCGCCGACGACGCCGACGTGTGGGCGGCGATCTGCGCGACCTTCCCGGCCGGCACCATGACCGGCGCCCCGAAGCTGCGGGCCATGGAGATCATCGACGGTCTGGAGGACGAGCCCCGGGGCGTCTACGCCGGCGCGGTCGGGCTGGTCGACGTCCGTGGCTACGCGGTGCTCGCCCTCTGCATCCGGACCGCCGTGCACGACGGCCGGCACTACCGGACCCAGGCCTCGGCCGGGGTCGTGGCCGACTCCACCCCGGGCGACGAGTGGCGCGAGACGCTGGCCAAGATGAACGCCACCTACTGGGCCCTGACCGGTAGGGAGCTGCTGTCGTGAAGGTCCTGCTCGTCGACGCGTACGACAGCTTCACCCACATCATCGACCAGTACCTGCGGACGCTCGGCGCACAGACCGTGGTGGTCCGCTCCCGGGCGGCGACCAACGACCAGCTCGTGGCCCTGCGGCCCGACGCGGTAGTGCTGGGCCCCGGGCCGGGCCACCCCGCCGAGTCCGGGCACGTGGAGCTGGTGCACGCCTTCGCCGGTCGGGTCCCGCTGCTCGGGGTCTGCCTCGGCCACCAGGCGATCGGCCTCGCCTACGGCGGGACGATCGCGGTCGCCCGGCACCTGATGCACGGCAAGACCAGCGTGGTCACCCACGACGGCCAGGGCGTCTTCGAGGGCACGCCCGCGCCGCTGACCGTCACCCGCTACCACTCGTTGATCGTCGCGGATCCGGTGCCCCCGGCCCTGCGGGTGACCGCGCGGTCGTCCGACGACGGCTACGTGATGGGGGTACGACACCACACGCTCGCGGTGCAGGGGGTGCAGTTCCACCCGGAGAGCGTGCTCACCGAGGCCGGCCTGCGGCTGTTCGACAACTTCCTGCGCCAGGCGTCGACGACCGCGCAACGGCCACCCGGATTGGCCTCACCGGATCACCCCGGATTGGCCACAAGCGGTGGTCGTCCCGCTGCGTACGGTCGGGCGGACAATCGGACCCGACTCTCACGAGGATCACGATGACCCAGCTCAGCGACGGTGCGGCCACTCTCACCGTCCGCATCGACGACCGGGTGCTGACCGCGGTGCCGGACTACGTGCTCGGCGTGCTCGCCGTGGCGCTGGTCGAGGTCGTACCGGCGCCTCCCGCCGTGTCGGCGTTGCTCACCGCCGCGGAGGACGCGCTGCACGGCGCCGGCCTGGACAAGGCCGCCGTGGCCGACCTGCCGGGCATCGCGGCCTGGCGCGAGGCGTACCGGGCGGTGGGGGTGAACCCGAACCGGTTCCCCTGCGCCGCCGAATCGATCACCCGCCGGGTGGCCAAGGGCGACCGGCTGCCCCGGATCAACGCCCTGGTCGACCTCTGCAACGCCGTCTCGCTCGGCGCGGCGCTGCCGGTGGCGTCGTGCGCGGTCGACGGCCTCACCGACCTCGTGGTGCGGCCGGCCGACGGCACCGAGACGTACCTGCCGCTGGGCGTTCCCGACGCGCCCGAGCGTCCCGAGCCGGGTGAGGTCGTCTACGCCGACGCCGACGGGCGGGCCCACTCGCGGCGCTGGAACTGGCGGCAGGGCCACCTGGTCCGCACCGACCTGGGCCCGCACGCGTTGCTGCTCACCGTCGAGTCGGCCCACCCCGGCGGACGGGCGGAGGTGGTTGACGCGTTGGCCCGCCTCGGCGGCGTCCTCGCCGGGATGTCCGCCGGCCCACGGCAGGAGGCGGTGCTCGACCGCGACGCGACGAGCGCCGTCCTGGGTACCGCGGGACCGCTGAGCCCGGCGGGCAGCAACGGTCGGAGCCGTCCGTGAACGGCGCGATCCTGGTGATCTACCGCCCGGCGGCCGGGCGGTACGCCGCCCAGTTCCGCGCCGTGGTCGCCGCCGCCGCCGAGCGGGGCGTGGCGACCGTCGCGCTGCTGCCGACCGGTCAGCCGTCCGCCGACACCGCCGGTCTGCCCTGCTACCACGCCGACCTCGACGACCGCGAGGCCGTCCGTTCGATCGTCGCGACGATCGTCGCCGAGCACCCGGTGCGGCGCGTCTTCCCGCTCTTCGAGGGCGACGTGCTGACCGCCGCGCACTGCCGACGGGACCACGGCATCGACGGGCTCGACCCGGAGGGGGCGCTGACCTTCCGCGACAAGAACGTCATGCACCGCCGTGCCACCGAGCTCGGTGTGCCGGTGGCCCGCTCCTGCCGCCCCGAGACGGTCGGGGCGGTCGCCGAGTTCGCCGCCGAGGTCGGTTGGCCGGTGGTCGTCAAGCCGTACGCCGGCTGGGCCTGCGGCGACACGCACCGGGTGGACTCCGTCGAGGACCTGGCCCGGGTGTGGCCGTTGATCGCCGACGACCGGCACGACTACCGGGTGGAGGAGTACGTCCGGGGTGCGGAATACCACGTCGACTCGCTGCTGCGCGACGGCGAGGTGGTCTTCGAGCAGCTCTCCCGCTACACGTACTCCGTCCTGGAGTTCCGCGACGAGCCCGGCGGCACGGTCTCCCGCAAACACGACCTGACCGACGCCGAGCGGCGCATCCTGGCCGCCAGCGCCACCGTGCTGCGGGGCTTCGGGATGCGGACCGGCGTGGCGCACGTCGAGTTCTTCCTCCGCGACGACGGCGAGGTGATCTTCGGCGAGGCGGCGGCCCGGGCCGGTGGCGGCTCGATCGTCCCCGCCATCGAGGCCGGGCGGGGGATCAACCTGGCCGGGGAGTGGTGCCGCCTCGAACTGGACCCGGAGCACGTGCCGACGACCACGCTCGGGCCGGAGATCGGCACCGAGTACCTGTGCTCCGACCGGTACGGGCGGATCACCGCGATCACCTCGGCGGCGCAGTTGCGGGCGCTCGACGCGGTACGCGACGCGGACGTGTGGAAGCGCGTCGGTGACGTGCTCGCCGCGCCGACCGCCTCGAACGACGTGCTCGGCTGGTACGTCTGCGAGGGGCGGGACTTCGACGCCCTCCGCGCCCGCTTCAAGGTCATCCGCGACTCCTTCGAGGTGCGCACCGAACCGGTGGGGGAGTCGTCATGTGGCTGAGCCGGTTCCGGGCCCTGCCCCGCCCGCTGCGGATGCTGGTCTACGCGTCCTTCATCAACCGGGCCGGCATGTTCGTCTTTCCCCTGCTCGCGGTCTACCTGGTGCAGAGCCGGCAGCTCAGCACCGGCGAGGCGGGCGTGCTGATCTCCGCGGGCAGTACCGGTCTGCTCGCCGGCAGCCTGCTCAGCGGGCCGGTCTGCGCCCGCGCCGGCCGCCGCGCCGCGCTGGTGGCGAGCCTGGTGCTCAACGCGGCCGGTTACCTGGGCCTGGCCGTGGTAGATGGTCCCACCTGGACGTACGCGGTGCTGCTCTTCGTCGCGCTGGTCGGCATGGGCATGTTCTCCCCGGCGGCCAACACGCTGATCGCCGACCTGACCGAGCCGGGCGAGCGGCCCTTCGCGTACACCGTCAGCTATCTCGCCAACAACCTCGGCATGGGGGTCGGCCCGCTGCTCGGCGGGTTCGCGGCGGCCCTGTCGTACGAGCTGATGTTCGCCGGGAACATCCTGCTCGGTCTGCTCGCGGCGGCCACCATCTGGCTGTTCGTACCCGCCGACACCCGCCGTGCCCCGACGACCGCGCCGGTCGTCACGACCCGCTGGGCCGGGCTGCGCCGGGATGTCGACGTGGCGCTGCTGGTGCTGGTCTCCTTCTGTTACGTCGCGCCGCTGATCGGCCTGGAATACACGCTGCCCCTCGCGGTCACCACCGTGCTGCACTCGTCGGTGGCGGTGGTCGGCGCGGTCTACACCATCAACAGCGTCGTCGTGGTCAGCGCCAGCCTGCTGATCGAGAAGCGGATCAAGGCGTACTCGACCCGGGTCCTGCTGATCGTGGCCGGCCTGCTCTGGTCGGCCGGCATGGCCGTCCTGGTGTTCGCCTTCTCGCTGCCCGCCGTGCTGCTCTCCACGGTGGTCTGGACCCTCGGGGAGATCATCGCCTCGGTGGTGGTGCCCACCTACATCGCCGACCACGTGCAGGAGCGTCGGGTCAGCAGCTTCATGGCCCTGAACGCCTTCGTGCTCAGCTCGGCCCGGTTGGTCGTGCCGATGGGTCTCGGCTTCGTCTGGCAGACCCAGGGGCACCAGCCCGTCCTCCTGATCCTCCTGCTGACCCCGGTGGTCGGTGTGGTCGCGTTCGCGGCGCTGCGAATCCGACCGGCCGTCCGGCCCGTGCCGGCGCCCGCCGAACCGGCCACCGCCAGTCCCTGACACCCACCCACCCCTCATCGGAAGGCGCCATGACGACGTCGAAGTTCGTGCTGCCCGAGAGCGACATCCCGACGACCTGGTACAACGTGGTTCCCGACCTGCCCAAGGGGCTGCCCCCGATGTTGCACCCCGGCACCCGGGAACCTCTCACCCCGGCGGACCTCGAACCACTCTTCGCCACCGGCATGATCGAGCAGGAGTTCAGCACCGAGCGGGACGTGGACATCCCCGGGCCGGTGCTGGACATCTACCGCCAGTGGCGGCCCAGCCCGCTCGTCCGCGCCCACCGTCTGGAAAAGGCCCTCGACACGCCGGCCCGGATCTACTTCAAGTACGAGGGGGTCAGCCCGTCCGGCAGCCACAAGCCGAACACCGCCGTACCGCAGGCGTACTACAGCAAGCTCGACGGCGTGCGGCGGCTGACCACGGAGACCGGCGCCGGCCAGTGGGGCAGCTCGCTCTCGATGGCCTGCACGTACTTCGGCCTCGACTGTGAGGTCTTCATGGTGCGGGTCAGCTACGACCAGAAGCCGTACCGGCGGGGGCTGATGGAGACGTTCGGCGCGTCGGTGACGGCGAGCCCGAGCGACCGTACCGCGGCGGGCCGGGCCGCGCTCGCCGCCGACCCGAACTCCACCGGCAGCCTCGGCCTGGCCATCTCCGAGGCGGTTGAGGCGGCGATGGCCAGCGGTGGCGCCGCCAAGTACGCCCTCGGCTCGGTGCTCAACCTCGTGTTGATGCACCAGACCATCATCGGCCAGGAGGCGCAACTCCAACTCGCCCTGGCCGACGACTACCCGGACGTCGTGATCGGCGCGGCCGGCGGTGGCTCGAACTTCGCCGGGCTGGCCCTGCCGTTCCTGCGCCGCCAACTGGGCGGCGGCCCGGCCGTGCGGTTCGTCGCGGTCGAGCCCTCCTCCTGCCCGTCGCTGACCCAGGGCACCTACGACTACGACTTCGGGGACACCGCCGGCCTCACCCCGCTGACCAAGATGCACACCCTGGGCCACGAGTTCCGCCCACCGGCCATCCACGCCGGTGGACTGCGCTACCACGGCATGGCGCCGATCATCAGCGCGCTGCGGGACCTCGACCTCATCGAGGCGCGTGCCGTGCCGCAGACCGCCTGCTTCGAGGCGGGCGTGCTCTTCGCCCGCAGCGAGGGGATCGTGCCGGCGCCGGAGTCCACCCACGCCGTCCGGGTGGCGGTGGACGAGGCGCTGCGCTGCCGGGAGACGGGCGAGTCGCAGGCGATCGTCTTCTCCCTATCGGGGCACGGCCACTTCGACATGCAGGCCTACATCGACTACTTCGCCGGAAAGCTGACGGACTGACCTCGCGGGGGCGGACGCCGTCGTGGCGTCCGCCCCCGCGCCGAGCACCGGGGGCGCCAATGCACAGCGAAGCAGCCACCATCCTCGCCATCAACGGGTCGGAACGGGCCGGCGGCAACACCGACCACGCCATCGCGCACGCGGGCCGGCTGATCGCCGAACGCGGCGCGACCCTGCGCACGATCGTGCTCCGCGAGCACCGCATCTCGCCGTGCAGCCCGTGCGGCGACTGCAACAGCCGAACGCTGCCCTGCCGGCTGGACGACGACGTCCCCGCCCTGGTGGAGCAGATGGCCGCCGCCGACGGACTCATCTACGCGGCCCCGGTGCACGGCTTCGGCCTCGCCCACCTCATGCAGGTCTTCATCGAGCGCGCGGGCGTCGGCTACCTGCGGTTCAACCGGCCGCTGGCCGACAAGGTCGGCGGCATCATCGTCACCGGACGTCGGTACAGCGACTCCTCCGTGCACAACCAGATCGTCAACAACCTGCTGCTCAACAGGATGATCCTGGTGGGCAGCGGATTCCCCGTCCTGTTGCGCAACACCACCGGCAGCCCCGGGCTGACCGACGCCGAAGGCGTCGACGCGCTCGAGCGGATGGTGCACCGGATGCTCGACATGGTGCAGCTGCTCAAGCGGCACCAGCGGGTCGACGGTGGCCCGGTCCTGCCGCGCCGGGACCGCAACGAACGCGTCCCGCGGCCCCGTCGCGCCGAAACCGTCCAGAGCAGAGGAGATATCGAGAATGTCCACTGAGCAGGTCGCCACTCCGGTCGGCATCGACTTCCCGGCCACCGAGTGGGAGAGGTGGGACAAGCCGGGCGCCGAGGGCCGGGTCAAGATGACGTACGTGGGCGGTCAGCGGCTGCGCCTGCTGGAGCTGCCACCCGGCTTCGACGAGCACCACTGGTGCCTGCGCGGGCACACCGGCTACGTGCTCCAGGGCGAGTTCACCATCCACTTCCGGGACCGGTCGGTGCCGTGTCGCCCCGGCATGGGGTTCGTCATTCCCGACGACGAGGAGCACCGGTCGCAGGGCAGCGACGCCCAGCCCACCGTCGTCTTCGTGGTCGATGAGGTTCCGCAGCCGTGAGCGACCAGCAGAGCGTCGCCTCGCCGGCCGGGTCGACGCCGGCCGGCGACGCCGACGGGCCGGCCCGGATCGCCGAGCTTCGGGTCGCCATCGACGGGCTCGACCGGCAGATCATCGCCCTGCTGGCCGAGCGCACCCGGGTGGTGCGGGAGCTGACCGTGCACAAGACGGACGAGGGGACCGTCCGCTCACCCGAGCGGGTGCGGCAGGTCCTCGACCGCGTACACGCCCTGGCGGTCGGGCACGGCATGCCGCCCGAGGTGGCCGTCGGCACGTACCGCGCCCTCATCGAGGAGCTGACCCTGATGCAGCTCGACATGTTGGCGGCCCGCCGCGCCGCCGCCGCGGCGACGGACACCAGATGAGCCACCGTCTGCCCGTCGACCTGCGGCACGCCCTGGCCAGCCTCGACCCGCTCCCCGGCGAGCTGGTGCGGGTCGCCACCGAGCTGCCCGCCCGCTACGGCGTGTCCGCCCACTACGCCCGGTGGGCGGGCGCGCCCGCCGCCCCTCCCACCGGCGCCGGCCCGGCCGTCCTCTTCGACCGGGTACGCCCCGACGACGGACCCACCCGGGCGGTGCTGATGGGCCTCTACGGCACCCGTCGACGAGCCGCCGGCCTGCTCGGCTGCACGCCCGCCGAGCTGCCGCACCGGCTGCTCGACGCGGTGGCCGCCCCCCGCCCGGCGGAGTTCGCCGCCGACGCGTCCCGCTGGCCGCGCGAGTCGCTGCCGTTGGACCTGACCGCGCTGCCGGTGCCGGTCCTCACCGACGAGGACGCCGGGCCCTACCTGACCCTCGGCGCGGTGCTCGCCACCGACCCGGACACCGGGGTCCGCAACCTGTCCGTGCACCGCATGTGCGTGCAGGGGCCCGACACGCTGACCATCTGGATGGTGCCGGGGCGCGACCTGGAACTCGCGTACCAGGCCGCCCTGCGCCGGGGCCGCCCACTGCCGGTGGCGATCCACCTCGGCCTCAGTCCGGCGGTGCTGCTCTCCTCCTGCTGCCCGACCTCGCTGGTCCCGCCCGACCTCGATGAGCTGGCGGTGGCCGGCGCGCTCGCCGGCCAGCCGGTGGAGCTGCTGCCCTGCGCCACGGTGGACGCCGAGTTCATCGCCCACGCCGAGTACGTCATCGAGGGTGAGCTGCTGGCCGACCACGCGCCGGAGAGCGCGCACGGCACGGTGGCCACGCCGGAGTTCCTCGGCTACCAGGGTCGCGCGCACCCCTCGCTGCCGCTGATCCGGGCCACGGCGATCACCGCTCGGGAGAGCCCGATCCTGCAGGCGGTCTCCGGGCCCGGGCACGAGCAGTCGATCCTGCTCGGCTTCGGGATGGAGGCCGCCGTGCTGGACGTGCTGCGGCGGCGGGGGACACCGGCGCTCGCGGCGCACTGCCACACCGCCGGTGGCGGTCAGCTCATGGTGGTGCTCCAGTGGTCGGTCAAGCGCGGGCCACAGGACGACGTCGCGGTGCGCGCCGCCGCCGAGGCGGTGCTGGAGCAGTTCCGGATGGCCAAGCTGGTGCTGTGCGTGGGCGAGGACGTGGACATCGAGTCCGACCAGGACCTGTGGTGGGCGATGGTCACCCGGTTCCAGGCCGATCAGGACCTGGTCGTGCTGCCCGACCGGGAGGGCTTTCCGCTCGACCCGAGCCAGCACACCGGCTACTCGCCGTCGCTCTCGGCCGACGGGCGCACGGCCAAGGCGGTGTTCGACTGCACCGTCCCGTACGCCCAGAGCGCGCGCTTTCACCGGCCCCGCTTCACCGAGCCGTCGCGTCCCGCACCGCGGCGGCCAGCAGCGCCACTCCCTCGGTGATCCGAGCGGTGGGCAACGCCGCGTACCCGATCAGGAAGGTCGGCTCGGTCGGCGGCCGGGTGACGAAGTAGCCCGAGGCGGGATAGACCCGTACGCCCCGGGCGGCGGCGGCGCGCACGATCTCGGCCTCATCGACGTCGTGCGCGCCGCCCAGGGTCACGAGCACGTGCAGCCCGGCCGCCGTGCCGGAGATCCGTACTCCCG
This sequence comes from Micromonospora sp. CA-248212, assembly GCF_050948405.1. NCBI lineage: Bacteria > Bacillati > Actinomycetota > Actinomycetes > Micromonosporales > Micromonosporaceae > Micromonospora > Micromonospora sp. CA-248212. The sequence goes on from NZ_CP192023.1 coordinate 2,895,016, forward strand.
CGCCGAAGTGTTCGTACAGCGCTTCCAGCAGCCGGGCGCGACGCTGGCGGTAGAGGCGGTCCATCCGGCCGATGTGCCGGGCGTACGCGCCGGAGGAGATGAACTCGGCCAACGCCTCCTGGGTCACCGTCGGGGTCAGCCGGTCGGTGATCCACTTGATGCCCAGGAACGACCGGACGAGGTGCGGCGGCAACACCGCGTATCCGATGCGCAGCGACGGGAAGAGGGTCTTGCTGAAGCTGCCGACGTAGACCACGTCCGCGTCCTGCGGGTCGGCGGCCAACGACGCGAGCCGCTCCTCGGCGAAGGTGAACTCGTTGTGGTAGTCGTCTTCCAGCACCGTCGCCGCGTGGTCGCGGGCCCAGCGCAGCAACGCCCGCCGTCGCCGGTCGGACATGATGAACCCGGTCGGGAACTGGTGCGACGGGGTGACGTAGACGAGGCGTACCCGGGCCGGGTCGAGGCCGTGCGCGCGGACCCGGCAGTCGATCTCGTCGACCCGCAGGCCCTCCTCGTCGACCGGGACCGGCACCACGGCGGCCCGCGAGTAGCCGAAGATCTGCCGCAGCACGGTGTGGCTCGGATCCTCGATGACCACCACGTCGTCCGCGCCGACGAGCAGCCGGACCAGGATGTCCATGGCCTGGGTCGCGCCGCTGGTCACGACCGTGTCCTCGCGGCGGGCGTCCAGCGCCCGGCTGCGTCGCAGCAGCGCGGTGATCTGGGTACGCAACGACGGGGAACCCTCGGCCGGGCCGTAGCCCAACGCCACCGCGTCCGCCCGGCTGACCGCGTCGGCGAGCGACTGCCGCCACCGGGTCACCGGGAAGCTGGCCAGCGCCGGGGTGCCGTGCCGGAAGTCGTACGTGCCGTCCGGCCGGTGCATCGGCGCCGGTTCCCAGGGCTTCCAGAGGGGACTGCCGGCGTCGGTGGGCAGCGGGGGCTTGGGTCGCAGGTGCGCGCGGGCGGCGCGGGGGACCCGCGGTGGCGCGTCGGCCGGGGCGGCGCTGACCCGGGTGCCGGAACCACGCCGCGACGTGAGCACCCCGTTGGCCCGCAGCAGCTCGTAGGCGCGGGTCACCACCGTCCGGGAGACCCCGAGCTGGTGTGCCAGTTCGCGGCTGGGCGGCACCGCGTCGCCGGGGCGCAGCCGGCCGGCGCGTACGGATGAGCTGATCTGGTCGCAGAGTTGCTGCTGCAACGGCACCGCACTGGCGCGGTCGAGCGTGACGAGGAGCTGGTCCGAACTCACCTGGGCATGCTCCCCGCTCGAGGTCAGGCTGCCCGGGAGGATCGCCTGCGGGCGGGGCGGTCGGTCTGCACGAATGTCGACAGTCGGCCCTGCACCAGCCGGCCGAGCACGTCCAGGAAGATCGCGCGGTCGCGCGACGGGACCGTGGCGAGGATGTCGTGCTGTAGTCCCGCGACGATCTGCCGCGCCTCGGCGACCAGCCGCTCGCCGTCGGGCGTGACGGTGACGATGCGGGCGCGTCGGTCGGTCGTCGAGGTGCGACGCCCGACCAGGCCGGCACGTTCCAGCTCGTCGAGGGTGACGACCATCGTCGTCTTGTCGATGCCGCACATCTCGCCGAGCTGGCTCTGGGTGAACTCGCCGGTAAGACCGCGATCGAGCACGCAGTAGGCACGCGTCGAGATGCTCAGGCCGGAGAGGGCGGCGGCGTGTTCCTGAGCCAGCGCGTGGGTGGCCCAGGACATCAGGAACATCAGGTCTGGTGTCGCGGCATCGGGCCCGGAGGTTCCGGTGGTCATGGCGGCAGCCTAGCAACTGGTTCGTGATTCGAACTATCTCGTAGCGGAGCATCGTCGCCCGCGAACAAGTTAAGAACGAGATAGTAAAGAACGGAACCTTCTGATACGGTTCGATCTCGACAGCACGTCCCCTCCACTGAGGAGTCACCCCTGATGTCTGCGGAAGCCTCTGTTCCCCGTGCCGGTGCCAGCGCCTCGCGCGTGCGAGACCGGGCCATCGCCGTCGCGGTCGCCGTGCTCGCCGCCGTGGCCGTGTGGTCGATCGCGACCCTCGCCGGCGCGCAGCTCACCGTCGACCAGGGCGCCGGCCCGCGGGACGTCACGGTGCTCGCCGTCGTCCTGAACTCCGCGATCGCGGCGCTGCTCGGCTGGGGCCTGCTCGCGGTGCTCGAGCGCTTCCGGGCGAGCGCCATCACGATCTGGACGGGGATCGCTCTCGTCGTCCTCGTGCTGTCGCTCGTGCCGGCCTCCCTGGTCGACGCCTCGGCCGGCACCCGGGTCGCCCTCGTCCTGATGCACCTGGTGGTGGGCGCGGTCGTGATCGTGGGCTTCCGCAGGGGCGCGCGGGGCGCCTGACGGCGAGTGGCCCGCCCGTCCTGCTCCCGCGCGGAGCAGGACGGGCGGTTCCTCAACCGCGTACGCGCCGCAACGCGAGACCACCGAGGCCCAGGGCGGCCGACCCCACCACCAGGGCCACGTACGCCCCGCCCCGACCGTTGCCGGTCCCGATCCCGCTGTCGGAAGTCGCCACCACCAGCGCGCCGAGGCCCACGGCGAGCAGCCCGGACGCCAGGGCCACGGTCGCGCCGATCATCCCGCTGCCGGTGCCGACGCGACTGGTCGGGCGGGCCAGGGCCAGCGCGCCGACGATCACCCCCGCCAGGCCCAGCAGGCCGCCGACGCTCGCCCCGAGTCGACCGGTGCTCATGGTGGTGACGCTGGCCGCCAACGGCTGGTCCGGCGCGGCGATCCCCTCCAGCAGGGCGGACGTGGCAGCGGTGAACACCGACATGTGCTTCTCCTTCTCGTACATCGTGGTGTGCCGTTCGATCGTGTCGCCGCGCCGGCCGCCGGTCGTCCGGCAACCGGAGGCTCTTCGTCCTGCCGCGGCGGGCGCAGGCGGCTGCCGCGTACGACGCACCCGCCGCGCGACTACCACGGACGCGGTAGTCGACGGTCGTTCGCGCGCAGGAGTCGCCCGGTGCGCGCCCCGGGCTAGGGTGCGCGCATGAGCACAGGGCGTGCCGTTGTCCGGGACTGGGTCATCGCCGTCGGCGTGGCGGTGGTGCTGCTGGTCGCCGGGCGGTCCATGGGCCCTTCCACGATGGACCTCGACCTGCTGGGCTATGCGCTGCTGGCCGCCGGTGGTCTGGCGTTGGCGGCGCGTCGCCGGGCTCCGGTCACCGTCCTGGCCGTCACCGGGCTGTGCGCGGTGGGCTACCAGGCGGTCGGTTTCGACGTGCCGGCGGTCGCCTTCCTGTTCGCGGTGTACACCGGTGTGCGGGCGGGCCACCGCGTCGTCACGGTCGTCGCCGCCGTGCTGATGCTCGTCGCGTTGCCGCTCACCGCGCTCGCCCCACCGCAGGGTCTGCCGTTGGGCGACGCGCTCGCGCGGGCCCGGGGCGCCCTGGAGGTGGCGTGGCTGATCGCCGCCGGCGCGGCGGGGGAGGCGTTGCGGCAGGCCGAGCGGCGGGCCGACGAGGCCGAGCGCACCCGGGAGGAGACCGCGCGACGCCGGGCCGACGAGGAGCGGCTGCACATCGCGCGGGAGCTGCACGACTCGCTGACCCACCAGATCTCGATCATCAAGGTGCAGGCGGAGGTGGCCGTCCACCTGGCCCGTCGGCGTGGCGAGGCGGTGCCGGAGGCGTTGCTGGCGATCCGGGAGGCCGGCCGGGAGGCCAGCCGCGAGCTGCGCGCGACCCTGGAGGCGCTGCGGGACGACAGCAGGAACCCGCCGCGGGGCATCGACCACCTGCCGGAGCTGGTGCAGCGGGCTCGGCTGGCCGGGCTGGACGCGACGTTGACGGTGCGGGGGCCGCGACAGGCCGTGCCGGTGGCCGTGGACCGGACCGCCTACCGCATCGTCCAGGAGTCCCTCACCAACGTCGCACGGCACGCCGCCGCGGCCACCGCGTCGGTCCACGTCGACTACCGTCCGGACGCCCTCGCGATCCGGGTCGACGACGACGGCGCCGCCACGCCGGCCGCCGCCCCGGCGCCCGGCGTCGGGCTGCTCGGGATGCGCGAACGGGTCACCGCCCTGGGCGGTCGCCTGCACGCGGCGCCCCGCGACGGGGGCGGCTTCACCGTCCGCGCCGAACTTCCCGTCGGGCCGTCCGCGTGATCCGCGTCCTGCTGGTCGACGACCAGGCGCTGCTGCGCAGCGGCTTCCGCGCGCTCCTGGACATCGAGGACGACATCGAGGTGGTGGCCGAGGCGGCCGACGGTCTCCAGGGGTTGGCCCTCGCCCGACGTCACCTGCCCGACATCGCGCTCATCGACATCCAGATGCCGGTGCTGGACGGAATCGAGGCGACCCGGCTGATCGCCGCGGACCCGGCGCTGGCCGGCGTGCACGTCGTCATCCTGACCAACTACGGACTCGACGAACACGTCTTCCACGCGCTGCGCGCCGGCGCCGCCGGTTTCCTCGTCAAGGACATCGAGCCGGAGGACTTCCTGCACGCCGTACGCGTCGCCGCCCGAGGGGACGCGCTGCTCGCGCCGTCGATCACCCGCCGCCTCATCGACCGGTACGTCGCCGAACCACAGCACCTGCGGGTCCCGACCGGGCTGCGGGAGCTGACCAGCCGGGAACGCGAGGCCGTCGTCCTGGTCGCCCAGGGTCTGTCGAACGACGAGGTCGCGGCACGAATGGTGATCAGCCCGCTGACCGCCAAGACCCACATCAACCGGGCCATGGCCAAGCTGCACGCCCGCGACCGCGCCCAGCTCGTCGTCGTCGCGTACGAGTCCGGGCTGGTGGCCCCGCGTCAGCACTGAGGTCGGCGGCCCCCGGAGCAGGGATGGCGTCCAGGCTTGCCGCGCGGCGCCCCGGTCGACCCGTGCCATGATTGCGCCCATGGGCAAGCAGCAGCACGTCGGCGGGGCCGACCGGCACAGCGGGTCGGGAACCACGGCCGACCGTCCGACCGACGGCGGGGCGGACGCTCGACTCGCCCTCGCACAGGACCCCGCAACACCACAGATGACCCTCATCGACCTGGCGTCGGATGCATCGGTCACGGTGCGCAAGGCGGTCGCGGCGCGGCCGGACGCGCCCGCGCAGGCTCTGCGGACGTTGACCCGCGACCACGATCGTCAGGTCCGGGAGGCGGTGGCACGCAATCCCGCCACGTCGGTCGGCAACCTCCTGCGTCTCGTCAAGGACGCCGACCGGTGGGTCCGGTGGGCCGTCGCCAGCAACCCGGCCTGCGACGAGTCGGTCCGCCGGGTGATGGTCGCCGCGCCCGACAAGGAGCTTCGGGGCCTGCTCGCCGAGACCCGCGAGTTGGAGCCCCACCTCGCCGCCGAGCTGGTCGAGGACGCCTCACCCGAGGTACGCGAGCGGCTCGCCACCCACACCCACGACCCCGAGGTCGTCGTCGCCCTGTTGGCCGACCGCACCGTCCGCGTCCGCAAGGGGCTCGCCCGCAACCCGCGGACCACCGCCGCGCAGCGCAGCGCCCTGGCCAGGGACCCGGCGGTGGACGTACGGGCGGCCCTGGTCCGCGCCTTGGAGCTGAGCGAGGCGGATCTGGCAGGTCTGGTCGACGACCGTGCCGTGCAGGTACGCCTGGCCATGGCCACGTCCGAGCTCATCCCGTCGCACGTGCGGCAGGCGCTCGAGAACGACTCCGACGACATGGTGGCCGCCGCGGCACGTGACTATCGCCCCGGCGTCGGCAGCTCGCCGGTGGTGCGGGCACCCCGGATCGGGTCCCGTCGCCCGGACGGCGGCTCTCGCCGGCAGGGACGCGCGGCCACCTGACGTCGGCGGGCCCTAGGGGGTCCGCGCGCTCGGCTCACCGGCGCGATGTTCCCACCCGCGACGGGGCCGGCGGGTGATCCCGGCGCCGGTCGACGACGCCGCCTCGACCGGAAGGTCCCGGCCAGCGAGGCGGCGGAGCAGGTCGCGGATCTGGCGTTTGTCCGCGGCCGAGACGGTGTCGTCCAGCAAACGTCGGCGGATGGTGCCCATGTCCGTCTCGACCTGCGCCAGCGCCCGGGGCGTCTCGGCCGCGTCCGGCATCGCGAGCGGCCGGATCGCGGCGGCGATGGAGAGGTCGAGGGTGGCGCAGAGGCTACGCACCTTCGCCAGCTCGGGGTAGCGCTGCCAGTCTCCGGCGAGCCAGCGGAACAGCGTCGAGCGGCTCACCCCGGTGTGGTGGGCGATGTCGCCGACGGTCCAGCCGTGTTCCTCACGGGCGTCGTCGACGGCTTGGCGGACGAACTGCGCGAAGGCCATCTGAGGTGTCGTGGGGTAGGTGTCCATCCTCAGGTCCTGCCCTCCCATCCGGGTTGATCTGCCCTGCGGTGACGGCGGTACCACTGATCGTCTATCAGCTTCTGCGGCGGCGCAGCGGCGCTCGGGGCGCTGGCCTACTCCTTCGGGGTGGTGCGGATACTCAAATGCCGGTCGTCGCGGCGGATCGGCGGCGCGAACGCGCGGCCCGCCAGGGCGCACGGGTGGGCCTGGTCCCGTTCGCCGTCCCCTTCGGGGCCCACTGTCCCGTTCACGGCCTGTGATGGTCGCCGCAGCGCTGCGGCTACAACGCGTGACCTGAGTTACCGTTCGTCGAATCAGGTACCGTCCCCTGTCACACCGTCTTCGTACCAACCTGGCTGCCCGGCGCAACGGGAAGCCGAACCGGAGGGACACATTCGTGAGGGTCCGTAGCGCAGTCCGTCAGGCCGGCCTCGTCGTGGCGATCGCCGCTCTGGCGGTGACCGCGGGGTGTGCCAAGAAGGACGACAGCGAGGTCCAGGCCAGCGGGGTCAAGCTGGTCGAGGCCGGCAAGCTGACCGTCTGCACCCACCTGCCGTACCCGCCGTTCCAGTCCAAGGACGCCAGCGGCAAGGTCACCGGGTTCGACGTCGACGTGATGGACCTCGTGGCCAAGGAGTTGGGCGTCGAGCAGACGATCATCGACACGCCCTTCGAGGGCATCAAGTCCGGCCAGGACCTGAACACCGGCAAGTGCGACGCGGCCGCCGCCGGCATGACCATCACCGCCGAGCGGCAGAAGGTGATGAACTTCTCCGACCCGTACTTCGACGCGACGCAGGCGATGCTGGTCAAGACCGGGAAGCCGTACAAGTCGCTCGACGACCTGCGGGGCAAGGAGCTCGGCGTGCAGGCGGCCACCACCGGCCGTGACTACGCCCGCAAGTTCGAGAAGGAGAAGGGCCTGCAGCTCGTCGAGTTCGAGGATCTCGCCGCCCTGCAGCAGGCCGTCGCGAACGGTCAGGTCGAGGCCGCCGTCAACGACCTGCCGGTGTGGACCGAGTACCTGCGCAAGAACCCGGGTGGGTTCGCGGTGACCGCCGAGTTCGACACGGGCGAGCAGTACGGGTTCTCGGTGAAGAAGGACGCGAACCCGGAACTGCTCAAGAAGATCAACGAGACGCTGGCCAAGGCCAAGCAGGACGGCTCGTACGACACGATCTACTCCAAGTGGATCGGCAAGCGGCCGAACGCCTGATCGACGCTCCAAAGGGGTAGGGCGCGCGGACCGCGTGCCCTGCCCCGTCGGCACAATCCGGGAAGGCAACGAGCCAACGTGAAGCTGCGCCGCCGCCAGCGGGAACGACTGTCCCTCGGTATCCAGTACCTGGTCTTCGTCGCGATCATCGCCGCGGTGCTCCTCGCCGCGGACTGGGGCCGACTGGCCGACGCGTTCTTCCGCGTCGACATCATCGAGTCGATGTTCCCGACGATCATCACCGTGGCGCTGCGCAACACGATCCTCTACACGTTGGGCGCGTTCGCCTTCGGCCTCGTGTTCGGGACCGTGCTCGCGCTCATGCGGCTGTCCCGGGTGGCGCCGTACCGCTGGCTGGCGACCGCGTACATCGAGCTGTTCCGGGGGCTGCCGGCGCTGCTGGTGCTCTTCCTCGTCGGGTACGGCATCCCCATCGCCTTCCCGGAGCGGCAGATCCCCGGCGGCGTGTTCGGCTCGATCGCGATCGGTCTCGGGTTGACCGCCGCGGCGTACATGGCCGAGACCATCCGCGCTGGCATCCAGGCGGTGCCGAAGGGGCAGATGGAGGCGGCCCGTACCCTCGGCATGTCGCATTTCACCGCCATGCGCACGATCGTCATCCCGCAGGCGTTCCGGATCGTCATCCCGCCGCTGACGAACGAGCTCATCCTGCTCACCAAGGACTCGTCGCTGGCGTACGTGCTGGGCGTGACGGCACAGACCATCGAGGTCACCAAGTTCGGCCGGGACATGCTCAACGACCGGGTGAACGCCACCCCGCTGCTGGTGGCCGGCCTCGCCTACCTGGTCATCACCCTGCCGCTGTCCCAGGTGGTACGCCGCCTCGAACTCCGCTACGCCAAGGCCCGGTGACCCGCATGACGACCAGCCCGTCCCGTCCCGCCGTACAGATCCGTGACCTGCACAAGTCGTTCGGGCCGATCGAGGTGCTCAAGGGCATCGACTTCGAGGTCGGCCAGGGCGAGGTCGTCTGCGTGATCGGGCCGTCCGGGTCCGGCAAGTCGACCCTGCTGCGCTGTGTCGACCTGTTGGAGGAACCCACCGCCGGCACGATCTGGGTGAACGGCGTGGAGATGACCGACCCGGACGTCGAGATCGACGCGGTCCGCCGGGGCATCGGCATGGTGTTCCAGTCGTTCAACCTGTTCCCGCACCTGACCGTGCTCCGCAACCTCACCGTCGCGCAGCGCAAGGTGCTGCGCCGCTCGCGCGCCGAGGCCGAGCGGATCGCGCGGGCCAACCTGGAGCGGGTCGGCCTCACCGACAAGGCCGACGCGTTCCCCGCGCAGCTCTCCGGCGGGCAGCAGCAGCGGGTCGCGATCGCCCGGTCGCTCTCGATGGACCCGAAGCTGATGCTCTTCGACGAGCCGACCTCGGCGCTCGACCCGGAGTTGGTCGGTGACGTGCTCACCGTCATGCGCGGGCTCGCCGAGGATGGCATGACGATGATGGTGGTCACCCACGAGATGGCGTTCGCCCGGGACGTCGCCGACCGGGTCGTGTTCATGGACGGTGGCGTCGTCGTCGAGCAGGGGCCGCCGCAGGAGGTGCTGGGCGCGCCGAAGCACGAACGCACCCGGGCGTTCCTCTCCCGCGTCCTGGACCCGACGCACGCGCGGGTCGGTCAGCCCGAGCAGCCGCCGGCGCCACCGGAAACCCCCAGCCTGCCGGCCGACGACCGGCACGGTCTCTGACACCACCAGCGCCGGCCGATCGATGGCCATTGTGATGTCGCGGTAATCTTCCTGCAATCAGACCTGTACTTTCGTCGATGGATTACATAAGTTGGGTTCATCCATCGAAAGTTCTGAGTCTTCCGAGCGAAGTCCGCGACGATCCTCACCCCAGTCGTGCTGCCGCCTTGTGCTCGGCGGTCGATGCACCCTGCGCTCGTCGCGTCTTCGCCCGGTCGGGAACGGAGACCCATGGACGATCACGCCGTTGGCTCCCATCGCCACCTGTCCCGCCGATCACTGATCGCCACCGGGGCGCTCGCAGCCGGAGCGTTGGGCGCGTCCGCCCCCACGCTCGGGAGCGCCTTCGGAGGCAGCCCCGCGCAGGCCGCCGCCGGAGTGACCAGGAAGGTCACCATCTACGCCGAGCAGTTGCCCGGCGGGCTGTACGGCTACGGCCTCGCACCCGGCCAGGCCACCGTGCCCGGACCGGTGCTGGAGATCTACGAGGGTGACACCCTGGAGATCACCCTGGTCAACACCACCGACCAGCGGCTGTCCATCCACCCGCACGGCGTGGACTACAGCACCGACTCGGACGGTAGTCCGTTCAACGACTCCTTCAACGACCCCGGCGAGACACGGACGTACGTGTGGCGCTCGCACGAGATGGTCGCCGCGTCGGGTCGCCGGTACATGCCCGGCAGCGCCGGCTACTGGCACTACCACGACCACGCCATGGGCACCGACCACGGCACGGCCGGCGTCGCGAAGGGACTGTACGGCGCGCTGATCGTCCGGCGTCGGGGCGACATCCTGCCGGAGAAGCAGTTCACGGTCGTGTTCCACGACATGACGATCAACAACCGGATGGCCCCGAACACGCCCATGTTCGAGGCGAACCTGGGCCAGCGGGTGGAGTGGCTCGCCATCGGGCACGGCAACCTGTTCCACACCTTCCACCTGCATGCCCACCGCTGGGCGGACAACCGCACCGGGATGCTCGAAGGGCCGGCCGACCCGAGCCTGGTCGTCGACAACAAGGACCTCAACCCGGGCAGCTCGTTCGGGTTCCAGGTGCTGGCCGGGGAGGGCGTCGGGCCTGGCGCGTGGATGTACCACTGCCACGTGCAGAACCACTCCGACGGCGGCATGGCCGGGATCTTCCTGGTGCGCAACGCCGACGGCAGCATGCCCCCCGGCGCCGAGGAGGCGATCCACCGGTTCCAGGGCCACACCCACACGCACGGAAGCTGACCGAAAGGTGGGGACGGGGATGACAAGAGACCTACGACGTACCCTCGCCGCGATAGCGGCCTTCGCCACGCTGATCCCGGCCACGACCACGGCATCGGCGGCGGCAGCCGCGCCGCGAGCGGCGAGCGCGGCGCCAGCGCCGACGCAGCAGAGCGGCACGGCCGTGCTCGTGTTCCACGGGCCGGTGGCCGAACAGCAGGACCCGGTGGCGCGCGCGGTGGACACCATCCGACAACTTGCGGCCAGTCATGACATCGATGTCATGGCCACCACGGACCCGGGTGTGTTCACTCCGACCAAGCTGTCCGCGTACCGGAGCGTGGTGTTCCTCTCCGCGACGGGCGCCGCGCTCAACCGCGACCAGGAGTTGGCGCTCCAGGCCTATATGAAGGCCGGCGGCGGCTTCGTCGGCATCGCCGACGCCGCCCGCGCGCAGGTCGACTCGACCTGGTTCACCGGCCTGATCGGCGCCCGCCCGGCCGGCGCGATCCCGGTGGCCGAGCCGGTGGCCCGGGTGACCGCCAGCGGCGAGAACCCGCCCACCGAGACCAAGGAGAAGCTGACCGACGGCGACGCCAACACGAAGTGGCTGGTCCGCACGCCCACGGCCTGGGTGACCTACGAGCTGGCCGCACCGAAGAGGATCACCGGGTACGCGCTGACGTCGGCCAACGACTTCGTCGGGCGGGATCCGAAGGACTGGACCCTGCAGGGCTCAACGGACGGCCAGAGCTGGACCGATCTGGACCAGCGCACCAACCAGGCGTTCGCCGAACGGTTCCAGACCCGGCGGTTCGACATCGCTTCGCCGCAGGAGTTCAGCCGCTACCGGCTGAACATCACCGCCAACAGCGGTGAGCCGCTGATCCAGCTCGCCGACCTGCGGCTGTTCACCGGCACGGCCACCGCGCCGCCGCCGACCCCGGTGAACCGGGCGGTGGTCGACATCCTGGACCGCAAACACCCGGCCACCGCGTCGCTGCCGCTGACCCTCACCCGGTCGGACCGCTGGGACAACTGGGAGACGAACCCGATCGGGGCGGTGCACACCCTCGCCCAGGTCGAGGAGCGGCACTACGACCCGGGTCCGGGCGCGAACGGTCCGTTCCACCCGGTGTCCTGGTGCCGGGACTACGACGGCGGGCGGTCGTTCTACACCGGCATGGGCCACACCGAGGGCAGCTACGGCGAGGAGGCGTTCCGGGCGCACCTGACCGGGGCGCTGAACTGGACCACCGGCCGCGTACGCGGTGACTGCCAGGCGACGATCGCCGCGAACTACAAGGTCGAACGGCTGACCGCCGCGAACCAGACCGGGCAGCTCGACCAGATCGGCGAGCCGCACGGGCTCACCATCGCCCCCGACGGCACCGTCTTCTACGTCGGCAAGGCGGCCTGCCCGAGCGGCCCGATCGCGGACTGGAACGACCCGAAGGTTGGCCTGGGCTGCGGCACCATCCACTCCTACGACCCGCGCAGCAAGCAGGTCAAGCTGCTCACCACCCTGGAGGTGATGGGCAACCGGGGCAGCGGCTCGGAGTTGGTCAAGAACGAGGAAGGCCTGCTCGGCATCGTGCCCGACCCGACGTTCGCCGAGAACGGCTGGCTCTACGTCTACTGGATGCCACACGAGTCGATCGACCGGGTCAAACGGGTCGGTCAGCGCACCATCTCCCGCTTCACCTACGACCGGACGACCCAGACGATCGACCAGGGCACCCGCAAGGACCTGTTGCAGTTCCCGGTGCAGATCCACAGCTGCTGCCACGCGGGTGGCGGCATGGCGTTCGACGCCAAGGGCAACCTCTACGTCGGCTCCGGCGACAACAACTCCTCCGAGGGGTCGCAGGGCTACTCCGGCAACAACTGGACCGAGGAGTACCAGGGGACCTCGTTCCAGGACGCCCGCCGCACGTCGGGTAACACCAACGACCTCGCCGGAAAGATCATCCGGATCCACCCGGAGGCGGACGGCACGTACACCATCCCGCAGGGCAACCTCTTCCCCCCGGGCACGGAGAAGACCCGCCCGGAGATCTACGTCATGGGCGTGCGCAACATCGCCCGCCTCCAGATCGACCCGGTGCACCAGTGGCTGACCGCCGGCTGGGTCGGCCCGGACGCCTCGTCGCCCAGCCCCACCCTCGGTCCGGCGAAGTACGAGACGGCCACCATCATCACCTCGGCCGGTAACCAGGGCTGGCCGTACTGCATGGGTAACCGGCAGCCGTACCGGGACCGCAGCAACACCGACGCCAGCGTGCTGACCGGCTGGTACGACTGCGACAACCTGAAGAACACCTCGCCGCGCAACACCGGACTGGAGGACATCCCGGCGGCCCGGGACAACATGATCTGGTACTCGCCGGACGGCGGCGGCCCGGTCTTCCCGAAGCGGACCGACGGCAGCGGCCTTCCGACCTACGTCGCGGCCGACGCCACCTACACGCAGCCGTACCTGCGCGGCGGCGGGCAGGCCATCATGTCCGGCCCCACCTACCACCGCAGCCTCGTCGACACCGACAGCGGCGTCGCCTGGCCGGAACACTGGGACGGCAAGTGGTTGATCGGCGACCAGTCGAACCCGGTCAACCGGGTCGCGGTCACCGTCGACGAGGCCGGCGTGCCGCAGGCCGCCCCGCCGGTGTACGCCGAGTCGCTGCGGGCCATCATCCCCAGCGGCAACGGCGACAACCGGTTGCAGAGCTGGATGGACGCCAAGTTCGGCCCGGACGGCGCGCTCTACCTGCTCGACTACGGAGGCGGCTTCTTCAGCCTGAGCCCCAACCAGAAGCTGATCCGGGTCACCTACACCGGTGGCGCGCCCACCCCGGCGCCCGCAGCGACCTCGGTGGCCGTGCAGAACAAGCCGCTGACGATCGCCTTCACCGGCTCGAAGTCCGGCGGCGTGAGCCACCGGTGGGAGTTCGGCGACGGCGGCACCTCGACCGAGGCGGACCCCCGACACACGTACGCCAAGGTGGGCACCTACACCGCGAAGCTCACCGTCACGTACGCCGACGGCGCGACGGCGACCGTGCGGACCACCGTCACGGTCGGCTGCGCGGTGCCCGACGCCCGGGCCACGGTCTGGCTCGGCGACACCGACACCGGCGTGCCCAGCCGGACGGTCGGGCAGGGCTGCACGATCAACGACCTCGTCGACGACGAGAGCACCTGGCCCGACCACAACGCCTTCGTCCGGCACGTCAGCGCGGTGACCCGCGCGTTGCAGGACGACGGCCTGCTCAACACCCGTGAGGCGGGCACGCTCACCCGGCTGGCCGCCGCCTCCGACATCGGCCGGGACGGTCGCACCGGGTACGAGCCGCTCTACGACGGCACCGCCGAGTCGCTACGCGGTTGGGAGCAGGCCCCGACGGGCTCGTTCAGCATCCAGCCCGACGGGGCGCTGCGCTCCAGCGGCGGCCTCGGCATGCTCTGGCACACCAGGGAGCTGGGCGACTTCTCGCTGAAGGTGCAGTTCAAGGACATCGCGCCGGGCACCAACCGGGCCAACACCGGTGTCTTCATCCGCTTCCCGGACCTGCGGGTGCCGCTGGAGCAGCGGCCAGAAGGCAGCTGCGGCACCATCGGGTCGGCCCGGACCTCGACCGCCTGGATGGCGATCTACTGCGGACACGAGATCCAGATCTACGACGGCGAGAGCGGCGAGCCGCAGAAGACCGGCTCGGTCTACAACTTCGACCCGGTTCCGCTCGCCCAGGCCGGCGTCACCCCGAAGAACGTGTGGAACGACTACGAGATCCGGGTGGTCGGGCAGCACTACACGATGATCCGCAACGGCGTGGTGATCAACGAGTTCGACAACACGCCGGGCAAGCAGTCCTCCCGGGCCGGCGACCCGCCGACCGACCTGCGGCAGTTCCTGCGCGGCTTCATCGGCCTGCAGAACCACGGTGACAACGACCTGACCGAGTTCCGCAACATCCGCGTGCGCGAGCTCTAGGAGAGACGATGATCCGACGACTCACGGCCGCGCTGGCGGCGGTCCTGCTCACGGTCGCGCCGTTGGCCGCGCCACCCGCCTCCGCCGCCCCGCGCGCCGCCGCGGACCAGGTGCTCACCTGGACCGCCGACGACAACACCACCCGCTACAAGTCCGTCCCCACCACCGCGGTGGCCGGCGCGACGACAATCGTCTGGGAGAACAGCGCGGCCACCGGCAACACCACCGGAATGCCGCACACGTTGACCTTCGACACGTCCACCGAGGGCTACAACCACGACGTCACGCTCAACATCCTGGCGAGTCCGTTCGACGCCAACAACGGCCGGCACGAGGCGACCGTCACGCTGACGCCGGGCCGCTACCGCTACTTCTGCTCGATTCCCGGCCACAGCCAGATGGTCGGCGAGTTGGTGGTCACCGACGGCGGGGGAGGCGGCGATACCACGCCACCGACCGTCACCGCCGCCGTGTCCGGTGACCGCGACGGCGACGGCAACTACGTGGGCGCGGCGACGGTCACCGTCACGGCCACCGACGCCGGTTCCGGCGTGGACACCGTCGAATACCAGGTCGACGACACCAGCTTCCAGCCGTACACCGCGCCGGTGCAGGTAAACGCGGTCGGCGACCACTCGGTCCAGTTCCGCGCCACCGACCGGGACGGCAACACCAGCGCGGTCGGCTCGGTGTCGTTCCGGGTCGTCGAGCCGACCGAGGAGGACACTACCGCGCCGACGGTCACGGCCGCGCTGACCGGAGACCGCGACGGCGACGGCAACTACGTCGGTACGGCCACCGCCACACTGACCGCCACCGACGCCGGGTCGGGGGTCGCCACCATCGAGTACGCCCTCGACGGGGCCGCCTTCACGGCGTACACGAGCCCGGTCGTGGTGACCGCCACCGGGATGCACATGCTGCACTACCGGGCCACCGACGTGGCCGGTAACACCTCGGCCGAGCAGATGGCCCACTTCACCGTCGTCGCGCCGCCGGCCGAGGACACCACCGCACCCACCGTGACGGCCACGGTGGCCGGCGACCGGAACGGCGACGGCGCGTACGTCGGCGGCGGGACCGTGACCGTCACGGCCACCGACGCCGACTCGGGCGTGGCGCGAACCGAGTACGCCCTCGACAGCGGCGCGTGGACCGCGTACACCGCGCCGGTCGTCGTCCGTACCGTCGGGGCGCACACCCTGCGCTACCGGGCGACGGACACCGCCGGTAACACCGCCGCCGAGCAGTCGGTGACGTTCACCGTCGTGGCCGACGGCACCGACGCCTGCCCCGCCTCCGACACGCGGGAAACGGTGGTCATCGACGGTGTCGACACCGGCGTGGCGAACGTCGACACCGGTGACGGCTGCACCATCAACGATCTGATCGACGAACACGCCGACTACCCCGGCCACGCCGACTTCGTCCGGCACGTCGAGGCGGTCACCACCGCGCTGGTGACCGCCGGAACGCTCAGCAAGCGCCAGCAGGGCGCCATCGTCCGGGCCGCGGCCCGATCGGACGTCGGCGCATGAGCCCCCGCATCTCATTCAGAGGGAGAACCACGATGCCCGGACGTACCGTCGCCAAGCTGGCCACCGTGAGCGCCGTCATCGCCGCCTCGGTGCTGGCCGTGGCGCCCACCGCCCACGCCGACCTGGTCACCCACTGCATCGGCACCGGCGGCGCGGTGACCGTGCCCAACGACCTGCTCGTCCCGGCCGGCGAGTCCTGCGCGCTGACCGGCACCACGATCACCGGCAACGTCACCGTCGCCGCCGGCGCCAACCTGGTGGTCACCGGCGGCCGGGTCAGCGGTGAGGTACGGATCGCCGCCGACGGCTACCTCGACGCCACCGAGACGACCGTCGACGGCCAGGTCGTGCTGGCTGCCGGGGGCTACGGCGTCTTCCTGTCCGACGCCCGGACCGGCGCGTTGACCGTCCGGCCGAAGGGTTCGGCGACCATCGACAGCTTCCTGTTCGCCGAGGCGTCGACGATCAGCGGGAACGTCACCGTCGGCGCCGGTGAGGTACGCCTCGACCAGGGCACCCAGGTGACGCGCAACGTCAGCAGCACCGGCACGTACTACACCGACGTGCACGACTCGTTCGTCGACGGCACCCTCTCGGTGCTCAACAGCGCCACCGGCAGTGTCGTGTGCGGCAGCGCGGTCCGGGGCAGGGCAACCTTCGCCGGCAACCTCGGCGGCGTCCAGCTCGGCCCGAACGGAACCCTGGACAGTTGCGCGTCGGGCGGCTACTGGGGCGCGGACGTCAGCGTCACCAACACCACCGGTGGCGTCACCGTCGACGACAACATCATCAACGGCCAGTTGACGGTGACGGGCAACGACCCGGCCGCGCAGGTGGCGGCGAACAACCGCATCCGGGGCGGCGTGACGGGCGACCAGGCCGCGCCGACCGCCAACCGGGCGGCCCGAATGTCCGTCGCCGACCGGGAGGACGCGGGCGACGAGCGGGCTGAGGTCCGTCGTACCTCGGCGGTGCAGGAGGCCACCGAGGCGGGCGCGGCGAAGCTCTAGCCGATCGACGTGACGGTGGCCGGTCACCCCTCGGGGTGACCGGTCACCGCCGTCATATCGGCCCGGACCGTCGCGAGCCGGGTGGGGCTGCGACGGACCAGCACCAGCCCGACCCCGACCCCGGAGACAGCTGCGGGTGGGGTGTCGGAGCGCCCAGAACTTGCCAGCGAGGGGGTTATGAGGGACTTGGCCGCTCGGTAGCGTTGAGGCAACGTCGGCCCTGGATACGGCTGGTGTTGTCGCGCTACGAGGAGGTTCGGGATGGATCTCGTGCCGGAACTGACCTTCGGGCAGCGGTTGAAGGCTTACCGCGAGCGGTCGGGCAAAACCCGCGCGGTGCTCGGTGGGTTGGTCGGTCGCAGTGCCGAGTGGGTCAAGGCGGTGGAGACCGATCGGATCCTGCCGCCCCGTATTCACATGCTGGACCGGATCGCGCGTGCTCTGAAGGTCGAGGTGTCCGTCCTTGCCGGCGAGTTGGGGGCGCGGTCTGCTGCTGTCAATGGGCCGGAGCACCCGGCGCTGGCGTCGGTGCGGGACGCGGTGAACCGCTTCGCAGCTTTCGACGAGATCTCGCCGGAGTCGTTGACGAGACTGAGGGATCGGCTCGCGATGGCCTGGCGTGCGCGTCATCAGGCGTCGGATCACCGTACGGTGTTGGGCGGATTGTTGCCGGGGTTGCTGCGCGACGTGCAGCGTGCTGCGTTGGCGTACGAGGGTGACGAGCGTCGGCAGGCTCAGGCCCTGTTGGCGGAGACGTTCGGCCTGGCGCAGATGTTCCTCGCGTATCAGCCCGCAGCCGAGTTGTTGTGGCGGGTCGCCGACCGGGCGATGGTGGCGGCGCAGGAGTCTGGCGACCCGGAGGCGGTGGCGTGCGCGGGGTGGTTCCTCTGCCAGGTACATCGGGATGCCGGTGACTGGGACACGGCGATGGCGGTGACAGTGAACCTCCTGTCGGCGCTGGAGTCCCGTGCGGCCGATGGGAACACGAACCTGTTGGCGCTCTGGGGTGCGTTGAACTTCGAGGCTGCCTACACCGCCGCCCGTGCTGGTGAGGAAGGTAGGGCCTGGCGGTACTGGGATCGTGCGGATCGAGTGGCGCAGCGCCTGCCAACGGGTTTCTATCAGCCGCAGACATCGTTCTCGAAGGTCATCATGGGCGCTCATGCGGTGACCGTGGCGGTGGAGTTGCAGAAGTCCGGTGAGGCGGTGAGACAGGCGCGCCGTCATGACTCCGCGGCGATCCCGTCGAGGCCGCGCCGGGCGCGCCATCTCATCGAGGTCGCGCGGGCGCACCATGGCAAGAACGACACGGAAGCGGCCGTCTCGACCCTCCGGCAGGCGTACGAGTCGGCACCGGAGACCATCCGCTTCAACGGGTACGCCCGCCAGATCACCGTGGACCTGCTCGACGGCCCACGTTCCACTCGTGACGACGCCCGTGACCTCGCAGTCAAGGTCGGGCTTCTCTCGTGATCCAGGGGTAGGAACTCTACCCATTCCGTTCCGCGACCCACCGTAGCTTCTTGCTCACGGGATGCGGCGGGCGGTGCGGGTATCGCCTGGTCGCCGCGTCCCTCAGCTTCGAGGGCAGGGAGCCCTCCTCGTGCTCGAACGAGGGAGAGGTCGGTGCGGCGCGTTTCTTATGAGGAGTACCTTTCGGCCACCGCGCTGACGCTCGCCCGCAGGCATCGGCCGGTGTGGTCGTGGCGGCTCTGGCGACACGTCTGCCGCTGCGGAGCAGACCTGCCCTGCCGTGCCCGGCACCGGATTCCGATCAGTCGTGTCCACTGGCCCCAGGAGGGTGAGCAGTGAGCAGTGGGCGGCGAGAGGCGAACATCGCGGTTCACATCCGGGGCTCGTACGACAGGTGGAACGGCTGCCGGACGTCGTGGACGCGGCTCGCGCCGTACCCCTGCTGGCAGGGCGGATGGGCGACCAGTCGGCAGACATCGACGATGATCGCTTGCCTCCTGGCCGGTGTGCGATGACCGCCCACGGCCCGGTCATGCCGATCTGGAGCTGCGGTGGCTGCGGCCTGCCCTGGCCCTGCACGATCTGTAAGCGCGAGTTGCGCGCGGAGTATGCGGACGCTCCGGTGTCGTTGGCCCTCTACCTCGGGTCCTACCTCGTGCAGGCGACCGAGGACATGCGGTGGACGCCGGCCGGTGTGCTGCACCGCCGATTCCTCGGATGGACCAGGGATGTCCGCGCTTGAGCGGTGGTGCCGCCGTCGTCTACATCGGCGAGTTCGCCGCCGACCGGGCGTTCCCGACGGCAGCAGAAATTCCTGGGTCTGTTGCGCAAGTAGGCAGTCGAGTCGGCTGACGCGAGGTCTCCGGCATCGGGTCCGGGCTGGTCGCCCGAATCGTCCACCGGAGACCTCGTCGATCGGCGTCGACTCGCCGGCCGGTCAGTTCAGAAGTTGCCGGCGGAGTTGCACTTCACCTTCTGGTCGAGGCAGTTGCGGACCCTTGCGGCCAGCGCCTCGTCCTTCCAGGCGTTGAAGAAGTCCGCGTGCATCGAGAACGAGGTGCCGGACGCGAGGGTGATGCCGTTCGTGTTCGCGCTCAACGGGTACGAGACCACGAAGGACACCGACGGGACGGGCACCGGGTGACTCTTCGGGCAGGCTCCGGTGTGGTCGCCGTTGGCCATGTGCGCCTTGTGGTCGGGGCTGTCCAGGTGCTTGCCGTCCCAGCAGTCCGGGAAGGTGATCTGCCGGACGACGTGCGCGGTCTTGGCACAGACGGGGAAGGTCTTGTCGGCGCTGCGGCCGATCTCGCCACCGATGCCGGCGCACCAGAAGTGGTTGCCCTGCTTGTCCGGGGTGTCCACCTGGTTCTTGGCATTGCCGGTGATCATCCGCAGGCCGAACGGGAAGGGCTGGGTCTTGCTCGGGTCCTTCAGGCGGGAACCGTAGTAGACGGTCACCTCGGTCGGGTCGACGACCTTGCCGTTCTGGTACATGGTCGGCACCCAGTAGGCCGACTGGTCGTCCGGCGAGTTGCAGGTGGTCGCCTTCGACGCCCGCAGCGACTCCGCCGTCGAGGTGGCGTCGGTCGACCTGTTGCCCCAGAAGGTGTGGTTGTGCGAGGCGCCGGCCAGCTTGGGCAGGACGATCGGGTCGTCACTGTTGTGGTGGCTGACCGTGCAGCCGACGTTGAACTCCGCGACCTTCACCGGGTTGCCGGTCACCGGCTTCGGCTTGCGCGCGAAGAACGCCCTCGTCGCGGCGGCCTGCGCGGCGGCGTCGACGGTGATCCAACCACCCGACGTGGTGGGCGCGGCGGCGGTCGTGGACGAGGTGCCCGGCTTGGCCGGGGCGGACGGGCTGGTCGAGGTGCCCGGGGCGCTCGGGGTGGTCGCCGGGGCGGTCGTCGGTGTCGCGGGTCCGGACGAGCCGATGCCGGTGTCGCTGGACGGGCCGGAAGCGCCGGGCGTGCCAGGGGACTCCTTGCATCCGCCGGTGAATGCCAGGCCCACCACCAGCAGGGCGGTCAGGGCGCGACGGTGTCGAGGGGTGGATCGCAGATGTGTCAACGAGGGTGCACCTTTCTTCCGAGAAGAAAGAGTACGAGTCGACCCCCTGCGCCTATCCGGCCGCGCCGATTAAATATGCCTTAAATATCGCTCCGGGATTGTCCTGCCAGCTCTGCGCGACGGTCTCTCCTGTCGATTGGATATCGATTTTCGAAAAGACGTAATCGGCGGGTCCGTCGGCAGTCCATCCCCGCCGCCGCGCGGGTGTCGGCGGTGTCGCCAGCCTCCCACGGGGTCGTCCGCCCCGGCGCCCCTCGGCCGCACGAGGCGTCGCGACAGGTGCCGGGCCGGCCTGGGCAGCCGTGGTCGCGTTCGTCGACGACGGGGGGACCGGCGGCTAGCCGGGCGCGTACGGACGGCTGGGTGACCGCGTGCGCGCGACCATGACATCGGAGGCGTGCGCCCAACGGATTCACACAACCTGTTCTAAAGGTGTGTGAGAAATCACCGTAGCGGTAGTGCTGCCCCTATTCACTCACGTGTCCCGGCACCCCCGATGGAGCGGCTGGGGGCGGCAGTCGCAGGTAAGAGGAAATCAAGCGGTCGTACACCGGTCCCTCCTAGTCTTCGAAAGGTCGGTGGGTCAACCGTCACCGGAGCGCGACTCCCGGAGATGGCGTCGCCACCACGTTGTCACCATTGATTACGGAGTAGTTGAAACCCGCTATGCCCGCGACCAGGAAAACCAGAGCCGTGCCACGTCGCCCCGATCAGGCGTGGTCCCGCCGTATCGAGCCGTCCGGCTTCGACGATTTTGCAGCGGCGGAGTACGGGAAGTTGTTCGGATCCTTCACGGTCGACACCGACGGAACGGTCGCGGTGGCGGAACTCGTCGGCCGGCTGCGCGCCGCAGGCATCTCGGAGACGGACCCGCGCCTGGTCGAGGTGCGGTCTGCCACCAGCGGCGACGGTCCGGCCCGCATCGACATATCCCGTTTCATCGCGTGGTGCAGGACGGGTGGCGGTGTCATCGAGAGGTCCCTTCGCGGAGACCTCGTCATTCCGGACTTCGCCGCCTTACAGACGGAGATCTTCTCGATCTACGAGGGCCTCAGGGGTGTGGACGGGGGGCGGGTAGCCGATTACATCCCGCAGCTCGGCCGCGTCGATCCGGAGAATTTCGGGATCGCGTTGTGCACGACCGACGGCCAGCGTTTCGCCGTGGGGGACGCGGAGACCCCGTTCTGCGTCCAGTCGGTCTGCAAGCCGATCAACTATTGTCTGGCGCTGGAGCAGCACGGCGCCGAACAGGTCCATCGGCACGTGGGGCGGGAACCCAGCGGTCGCGGGTTCAACGAGCTGACATTGAACAACGAGGGCCTTCCGCACAACCCGATGATCAATTCTGGGGCGATCATGTGCTGCTCGCTGCTGCGCCCGAGATGGGAGATGGCCGACCGTTTCGACCACGTCGCCGAAACGTGGCGCAGCTTGGCCGGCGGCGGGACGGTCGGCTTCAACAATGCCGTCTATCTCTCGGAACGGCGTACGGCGGATCGGAACTTCGCGCTCGGGTACTTCATGCGCGAGCATCAGGCCTTTCCGGACGGCACCGACCTCACCGAGACATTGGAGTTCTACTTCCAGTGCTGTTCCATCGAGGTCGACGCGCGGTCGCTGTCGGTCGTTGCCGCCTCACTCGCCAACGGCGGCGTCAACCCGCTCACCCGGGAGCGGATCTTCTCGGCTGACACCGCACGCAAGTGCCTGTCGCTGATGTCGTCGTGCGGGATGTACGACTATTCGGGGGAGTTTGCCTTCACGATCGGTCTGCCGGCGAAGAGCGGTGTCTCCGGCGGACTCATGATCGTGGTTCCCGGCGTGATGGGCGTCTGCGTCTGGTCGCCCCGCCTCGACGCGCTCGGCAACTCCGTCCGGGGAGTCGCGTTCTGCAAGGAACTCATCAACCGGTTCAACTTCCACGTCTACGACTCGTTGGCCGCCGGGGAGGACTCCGGCAAACGCGATCCGCGACGTGGCAGGAACGAGGACGAGGTGGCGTCGACCACGCGGTTGCTGTGGGCCGCCAGTCACGGCGATCTGGAGTACGTCCGGCTCGCGCTGGCCGCGGGGAAGGATCCGAACTCGGCCGACTACGACCGGCGGACGGCGCTGCACCTGGCCGCCTCCGACGGAAACCTCGACGTGGTCCAGTACCTCCTGGACCGGGGGGCCGATCCAACTCTGCGGGACCGTTGGGGAGGCACGGCGCTCTCCGATGCCGAACGCGGAGCACATGACAACGTTGTCGCACTGCTCACGTCGACGGTGGGCGAGGGCCCGGCGTCAGCCACCCTCGTGCGAACCGACGCGCCGCTCGCGGCGGTCTGAACCGTCCGTTCCACCGATCACGATTTCGTGGGCCATCCGGCCCGATCACAGGAGAAGAGACCCATGGCGTACAAGGCTGAATACATCTGGATCGACGGCACCGCGCCGACCGCGAAGCTCCGGTCGAAGACGAAGATCATCGAGGACGGCGTCACGCCGGGCACGTGGGGCTTCGACGGTTCCAGCACCAACCAGGCCGAGGGCAGCAGCTCCGACCGTGTCCTCGAACCGGTCGCCACCTACGCCGACCCCATCCGCGGCGGGGCGCACCTGCTGGTGCTCTGCGAGGTGTTCAACACCGACGGCACCCCGCACGAGTCCAACACGCGGGCGCTGCTGCGCCCGGTGGCCGAGCAGTTCGCCGGCCAGGAGTCGCTGTTCGGCATCGAGCAGGAGTACACGTTCTTCAAGGGCTCCCGCCCGCTGGGCTTCCCGGACGGCGGCTACCCGGCTCCGCAGGGTGGCTACTACTGCGGCGTCGGCGCGGACGAGATCTACGGCCGCGCCGTGGTCGAGAAGCACCTGGACAACTGCCTCGCCGCAGGACTGTCCCTCTCCGGCATCAACGCTGAGGTCATGCCCGGCCAGTGGGAGTTCCAGGTCGGTCCGCTGTCCCCACTGGAGGTCGCCGACCAGCTGTGGATCGCCCGCTGGCTCCTGCACCGCACGGCTGAGGACTTCGGCATCTCCGCGACCCTGGAGCCGAAGCCCGCGCGGGGCGACTGGAACGGCGCCGGCGCGCACACCAACTTCTCGACGCGCGCCATGCGCGAGAACTATTCGGCGATCATCGAGGCCTGCGAGGCCCTCGGCCGGGGCGACAAGCCCGCCGAGCACATCCGCAGCTACGGCGCCGGCGTCGAGGCCCGTCTGACCGGCGCGCACGAGACGGCGCCCTGGAACGAGTACAGCTACGGCGTCTCGGATCGCGGTGCTTCCGTCCGCATCCCGTGGCAGGTGGAGATCGACAAGAAGGGCTACATCGAGGACCGCCGGCCCAACGCCAATGTCGACCCGTACACCGTCACCCGCCTCATCGTCGACACCTGCTGCAGCGCCCTGAAGGCCGCCGACCTCGTCTGAGGCGGTCGGACCGACATTCACCACGCCGCACTGCTGCGGCAGCTACCACGACATGGAGTGCATCTCGATGCCAGACGGCTTCGACGCGGGGGATACCGCATTCGTTCTGATCAGCGCCGCGTTGGTCATGCTGATGACCCCCGGCCTGGCGTTCTTCTACGGCGGCATGGTTCGCGTGAAGAGCGTTCTCAACATGCTGCTGATGAGTTTCATCAGCCTGGGCATCGTCAGCGTGCTCTGGGTGACCTACGGATACTCGCTCGCCTTCGGCGACGACGTCGGTGGACGCGGACTCGTCGGCGACCTGAGCAACGTGGGCCTGAGCGGCATCTCGGACACCACGTTGACGGGCAGCATTCCGGTGCTCGCGTTCGCGGTCTTTCAGATGATGTTCGCCGTCATCACGCCGGCCCTGATCAGCGGGGCGATCGCCGACCGTGCCAAGTTCGGCGCGTGGATGCTGTTCGTCGCGCTCTGGGTGACCGTGGTGTATTTCCCGGTGGCCCACTGGGTGTGGCAGGCCGACGGTTGGATCTTCAAGCTCGGCGTGAAGGACTTCGCCGGAGGCACGGCGGTCCACATCAACGCCGGCATGGCCGCCCTCGGCGCGCTCCTCGTCCTCGGCAACCGGGTCGGCTTCAGGCGTGAGTCGATGCGGGCGCACAGCTTGCCGCTCGTGATGCTCGGCTCCGGCCTGCTGTGGTTCGGGTGGTTCGGGTTCAACGCCGGATCGGCCCTCGCCGCCAATGGCACCGCCAGTGTCGCCTTCATGAACACCCAGGTGGCGGCCGGTGCCGGCATGATCGGATGGCTCGTCTGGGAGCGCGTACGCAAGGGTGGCTTCACCTCCCTGGGCGCCGCGTCGGGCGCGGTCGCCGGCCTGGTGGCGATCACCCCCGCGTGCGCGGTCGTGAACACCTGGGGTGCGATCGCCATCGGTGTCATCGCCGGTGTCGTCTGCGCCGGGGCCGTCGGCCTCAAGGACCGCTTCGGCTACGACGACTCACTGGACGTCGTGGCGGTTCACGCGGTCGGTGGTTTCGTCGGCACGCTGCTCATCGGAGTGTTCGACACCACCGACGGCCTCGTCGCCGGCGCGGGTGCCGGGCAACTGGGGAAGCAGGCGGTCGGCGCCTTCGCCGTCGCCGCGTATTCGGTGGCGCTGACCTGGCTGCTCGTCAAGATCATTGATGTGACGGTCGGCTTCCGGGTGCCGCGATCGGACGAGGTCGCCGGCATCGACCAGGTCCTGCACGCGGAGAGCGCCTACGACTTCGATGTCAGCGAGGGGCGGGCCGACCCGGTCGGCTCGACCGGCGGCCGGGCGCAGGACAGGACGACCCAGCATCCGATCATGGACGTCGTCAACGGCCCGTACACCCGCTGACCGACTGCGACGGACGTCGCCGTGGTCCGGACCGGGAGGGGTGCGCCAACCCTCCCGGTCCGCCGGCGTACGTCGACGGGAGCCGTCGCACTGGCAGCCGTCGCGTGGACGACGCTAGAATCTGACGCTGACGTCAGAGGTAAGTGTTGTCGGCGTCACCACGTGAGGGGGGAGGGGCCGTGCGGATCGGAGAACTCGCCACCAACACGGGAGTGTCGGTGCGCGCCCTGCGCTACTACGAGGAACAGTCGCTGCTGATCCCCGAGCGCAGCGGCGGCGGTCAGCGCCACTACGGCGAGGGAGCGATCGACCGCGTCCAGCTCATCCAGACGCTGTACGGCGCGGGTCTGTCCAGCCGGACGATCCTGGATCTGCTGCCCTGCGTCGACGCTCAGGTCAACACCCCGCAGTCCCGTGCCCTGCTGAACGCCGAACGGGACCGCATCACCCACCAGATCGACCAACTCGTCCAGGTCCGGGATCGCCTCGACGCGGTGATCAGCGCCAGCGAGGACCCGGGCAACGGCTGCGTCTACACGGACGCCGTCCCGCGGTAGGCGACCGCTCGGTCCCGGGGTCGCTCAGCGGGTACGAGGTCACGAACGACACGCAGGGGTCGGTAACGACTGCACGGCGACGCCCATGTCGTCAGCAACTGGCGCGGGCCTTGCGCAGGAAGGTCTTCCGCGAAACGATCTTCGTCGAATCCCGGCCGCGCGGCGCCAGCACCTGGTCCGGCCCGATTCGCGGGAGATCCGCGAGGGTGAAATCTACCGAGATGGCATCACGCCCACCAGACCCCCCGACGCTGTAGGTGACCTCGGGCCTGAGTTCGGTGAGCGGCTCGACGTCCACCACTGTGCCAAGTCCTTCGGCGAAGAAGTCGGTAGCCTCCTCGACCTCCCAGCCATCCGGCGGCTGACCGAGCAGGACAACCTCCACGGTCCCGCTTGTGGGTCGACCGCTGGCGGCCCACAAGACCAGCGGACGCTCGCTCCCGTCGTCAGGGGGGTCCTCGTAGACACGGACCCGGGCTGACATCCCGCCGCAGGTCACCAGGACACCTACCGGCCGACCATCGTGGACGGCTAGCGCGACAACAGGCTCGTCGGGTGGACTGCAGGCGGTAAGAAGGCTGAGCAGCGGCAATGACAACAGGACCCATGGGGCTCGTCTTCTGCGCATGCCGTCAGCATCCCGACGCGGCATCACCCTCCGATACCTCGGTGGTCACGAAAGGTGTACAGGTTGGCTCGGCGGCTCGCCGCATCCGCCCCCACGCGGGTGACTGAGGGTCACCCCGGCCACCGGCCGCGCCCAGCGCCCCAGCGAGGTCAGGCACTACTCGTCTAGCTGACCGGGGCCAGCGCCGGGACGCCGTACTGCTGGTCGAGGACCTGGATCGCGGCCCCGGCGGCGATCACGTCCGCGCCGAGGCTGGAGAGGGTCACGCTCGGGGCGAGCCAGTCCGCACGCCGCACGTCGGTACGGACGGCCTGCTCCACGGCGGCGCGGTAGACCTCGGCGTGGCGCAGCAGATCCGCGCCGGCGAGGACCACGCGGGCGAGGTCGAGGGTCTGGAGCAGGTTGACGACGCCGATCGCCAGGACCCGGGCGGCACGCGGGACGTCCCCCGTCTCGACGGCACGGAGGTGGACGACCTCCAGGCAGCCGTGGCGTCCACAGACGCAGACGGGCCCGTCCAGGTCGACGACCGTGTGGCCGAACTCGCCGGCGTTGGTGTGCGCCCCCCGATGGGCCGCGCCGCCCAGCCAGAAACCGCCCCCGATGCCGGATTCGACCATGATGAGCGCCGCGTCGCCGAACGTCGCGCCGTACCGCCACGCCTCGGCGGTGACACCCGCGGTCACGTCCTTGTCCAGGTGCACCGGCAGGCGGAGGCGCGCCTCGGCCAGTTCGCGCAGCGGTACGTCGTGCCAGTGCCGTAGGCCGTGCGCGTCCCGGACCAGCCCGTTGGCGTGGTCCAGGGGGCCGATCATGCCGAGGCCCACGCCGGTCAGCCGGTCCCGTAGCGCGGGGTCCGCGGTGATCGTTCCGATGCCGACGCACAGCGCGTCGAGGAGCTGTTCCGGGGTGAAGTCCGCGGGCAGCGGTCGGACCGTCGAGTGGCGCACGGCGCCGGCCAGGTCGACCAGGACCAGTCGCAGCGTGCGCCGGGCGACGTGCGCGCCGATCGCGTACCGGCTGTCCGGGACCAGCTCGTAGACGAGCGCGGGTTTGCCGACGCCCAGGCGGCGGACACCGGCGGGGCGGATCAGGCCGTCGGCGCTCAGGCGCGCGATGACCTTGGAGACGGCCTGCGGGGTCAGGCCGGTGGCGGCGACGACGGTCGACCGTTCGAACGTCCGTGCCGTACGCCCCACGGCCAACACCTGCGCCTGGTTGTAGCCGCGCAGGAACGTCACGTCCGCTGTGGTCCGCGTCATCTCGCCACTCTATTACGCAACGCTGTTGCTAAATTCGCTCGGTGAACGCACTGAGCAGAGGTCAACGCCTCGCGGCGCTTGCCGCCCTGGCACTGGGCGGCGTGGCGGTCGGCCTGACGGAGTTCGTGGCGATGGGCCTGCTCCCCGAGATGGCACGCGACCTGCTCGCCCAGGATTACGCCCGATCCTCGTCGGACGCCGTCGCGCGGGCCGGTTGGATGATCACCGCGTACGCGCTGGGCGTCGTCGTGGGCGCTCCACTGATCGCCGCGCTCAGCGCGCGCCTGCCCCGCCGCCGGCTCGTGCTCGGGCTGCTCGTCCTCTTCGTCGCGGGCACGATCGCCTCGGCGACCGCCCCGAACTTCGAGCTGGTGCTGGTCGCGCGGTTCGTCGCCGCGCTGCCGCACGGCGCGTACTTCGGCGCGGCCGGCCTGCTCGCCGCGACCCTGATGGGTCCCGGCAACGAGGCGCGGGGCTTCGCCACCGTGCTCGGTGGCCTGACCGTGAGCAACGTGGTGGGCGTACCGCTGATCACCCGGCTCGGGCAGGCGGCCGGCTGGCGTACGGCGTACCTGGTCATCGCCGGTGTCTTCCTGCTCACGCTGCTGGCCGTGCTGGCGGTCGTGCCGGAGGTCGCCGCGGCGGCGGACGGCTCGCCGGCCGCCGAGCTGCGGGCCCTGCGCACCTCGCAGGTCTGGCTGGTCGCGGCCACCGGCGCGATCGGCTTCGCCGGGTTCTTCGCGGTCGACTCGTACATCGCGCCGGTCACCACCGACGTCGCCGGACTCTCCGCCGCGACCGTGCCCTGGGTGCTGGTCGCGGTGGGCCTCGGCATGACCGTCGGCAACGCCCTGGGCGGCTGGCTCGCCGACCGGGACCTGCGTCGCAGCCAGATGATCGGCTTCGTGGCGATGATCGTCAGCATCGGCGTGTTCAGTGTCGTCGCGTCGCACCCCGTGGGCCTCTTCGTCGGCGCGTTCCTGGTCGGCGCGACGAGTCTCTACCTCGGTCCGGTCCTGCAGGCACGCCTCATCACGGTCGCCCCCGGCGCCCAGTTGATGGGCGCGGCGCTCAACCAGTCCGCCATGAACATCGCGAACAGCCTGGGCGCGGCGCTGGGCAGCGTCGGCATCGCCGCCGGGCTCGGCTACCTCGCGCCGGCCCGGGTGGGCCTGGTCCTGGCGGTCATCGGGCTGGGCCTGGGAATCGTCAGCTACGCGGGGCGTCGTCGGGACCGGGAGCCGGCCGCCGTGGCGGGTTGACCGCCGATGGCGTCGGTCAGGTGACCGACGAGGCGAGGAGGTCGCCGACGGCCGCGCGGACCGGATCGGGATTCGCCCAGGACCAGTTCGGGTGGGCCCGGTTCGTGAGCAGGGCGAGGACCAGCTTGCGGCCCGGGTCGACCAGCAGTGAGGGACCGGCGAACCCGGTGTGGCCGAAGGTGCGACCCGACGCGAGCCGGCCCATGAACCACTGCTGGTTGAGCACGACGCCGAGACCGTGGGCGGCCGTGCGGTGCGGACGCTCCGGGTCGACGGCCGGCTTGCCCGCGTTGTGGTTGGTCAGCATCCGGCGCACGGTGTCGGCGGCGAGGACCCGGCGGCCCTGGTAGGTGCCACCGTCGAGGAGCAGCTGGCCGACCGCCGCGAGATCGCTGGCGCTGGCGAACACCCCCGCGTGACCGGCGACGCCCCCGAGGTGGTTGGCGACGTCGTCGTGCACGGTGCCGCGGAGCAGGCCGCGGGACGAGCGGGCGTCGGTGGCGACCATCCGGGCCGCCCTCTCGCTGGCCGACAGCCAGGTCGTGGGGGCGAAGCCGGTGTCGCGCAGGCCGAGCGGGCCGGTGAGGTTCGCCTTGAGCGCCTGGTCGAGGCGTTTGCCGGTGATCTTCTCGACGATCTTGCCGGCGACCATGAGGCCGACGCTGGAGTAGCGGAACGTGTCCCCGGGCACGGCGCCCGATACCAGCGGTGTGGCGAGGACCGCGTTCCACCGGGCCGCGTTGTCCGGCAGACCGGTGACCTTGGCGCCGACCGGGAGGCCGCTGGTGTGGGTGAGCAGCATCTCGACGGTGACGCGGTCCTTGCCCGTGCCGGTGAACCCCGGCAGGTAGTCGCGTACCGGTGCGCCCAGGTCGACACGGCCCCTGTCGACCTGCTGCAGCAGCAGGATGGCGGTGTAGACCTTGGTGACCGAGGCGAGGTCGAAGATGGAGTCCGGGCGCATCGCGACCCGGCTCTTCGCCGGGAGCAGTTTCGGGCCGGCCGCGTAGCGCAGGGCCTCCCCGACCGCGGTGTGCACGGTCGTCTTCCCGTTGACCAGCACGAGAGCGACCGCACCGGGAAAGCCGTGGTGCGTGACGGTCTGCGCCGAGGCGGGCAGGTGTCGCCGCAGCAACGCGGTCACGTCCGCGGCGTACCGGGCCTGGTTGCCCGGCACGCCCGCGCCGGCCGTGGGGGAGGCGCTCGGCGTGCCCGACGAAGGGGCCGTGGGCTTCCCGGCCGCGCCGAATCCCACCCTGTTCCCCGCCGCGTCGGTGGCCGTCACCGTGCCGCCCGGGTCGGCCCCACCCGCCGACTCACCGCCGCTGTCGCCACAGCCGGTGAGAGCGGAGGTCGCAGCGGCCAGGCCAACCCCGAGCAGGGTACGACGGGCGACGGGCATGCCGGTGATGCTGACAGATCCGACTCGCGCGCGCCAAGCCCAATCAGCCGTACGCTCACCTCGTCCAGCGGTGTGGCCGGTTTCCGACACCCGTGTGGGCCGTACGGACTACCGACACTGCCTGTGCAACGATCGTCAGGCATCCTGTCGAACGGCCGGCGCCGCCGGTCTGTCCGTGCGGCAGACTCGGGGGAGGGTGCCCTGCCTCGTACTCCTTTGGAGAGCACCATGTCCCTCTCCCCGGTTCGGGTCTTCGCCGCGTTGAACGCCGTGCGACCTCCCGAACAGCCAACTTCGGTCCTGGGTAAGGCGGTGGTGGTCGGCGGCAGCGTCGCCGGCCTGCTGGCCGCCCGGGTCCTGTCCGACCACGCCGAGAGCGTGATCCTCATCGACCGGGACGACCCGCAGGTCAGCGGCGCACGGCCCGGCGTGCCCCAGGGCACCCAACTGCACGCGCTGCTGCCCGGCGGTCTTCTGCAACTGGAGCAGTTGTTCCCCGGGTTCCGCCAGCAGGCGCTGGCCCACGGCGCGGTCGAGGCGCCACCCGCCACCCGACGCAGCTACCTCGACGGTCGACGCAAGGTGGTCGTACCCGACGACGACGACAGCCTCGCCGGCAGTCGGCCGCTGCTGGAGGGGCTGATCCGCCAGCAGGTGCTCCGACTCCCCAACGTCAAGACCGTCACCGCCCGCGCCACCGGGCTCGTGATCGAGGGCGACGCGGTCACCGGTGTGCGCTGCGAGGTCGACGGGGTGGCCGGCGTCGAGGGCGGCGATCTGGTGGTGGACGCCATGGGCCGGTCCAGCCGGCTCTCCGACTGGTTGGAACAGGCCGGTTGGGAGCGGCCCGCCACCCGCCGGATGCCGGTGCACCTCAACTACGCCACCGCGCTGTTCCGACGCCCGGAGCAGACCCCTCAGATGCGCGTCGTCATGGCCCTGCACACCCCACGG
Organism: Micromonospora sp. CA-248212; assembly: GCF_050948405.1. Classification (NCBI taxonomy): domain Bacteria; kingdom Bacillati; phylum Actinomycetota; class Actinomycetes; order Micromonosporales; family Micromonosporaceae; genus Micromonospora; species Micromonospora sp. CA-248212. The sequence continues at coordinate 2,926,369 of NZ_CP192023.1, forward strand.
ACCATGACGGACGTCGCCGGCGCCGCTTTCTTCGCCATCGAGGACGGCCGGTGGATGGCCATGATGGCCGGCTACGGCGACGACCGGCCGGGACGCACCGCGCAGGACTTCGTCCGACGGCTGCGCGAGCAGTTCCCGCCCGAGTTCGGCGAGGTCGCCGACCAGGAGATGCTCGGTGACGTGCAGACCTACCACCACGCCGACAGTCGGCGTCGGGACTTCCACGCGCTGCGGCGCTTCCCGGCCCGGCTCGTCAGCGTGGGCGACGCCGTCGCGTCGTTCAACCCGGTGTACGGGCAGGGGATGACGGCCGCGGCCCTGCACGCGGCCTGCCTGTCGGCGTACCTACGCCCCGGCCCGGACCTGAGCGTGCCGGCCCGCCACTTCCTCGGCCTGCAGAAGGTCGTGGTCGACGCCGCGTGGTCGACGTCGACCTCCGCCGACCTGGCGCTGCCGCACGTCGACGGCCCCTACCCGCGCGGCTACCGGATCTCCAGCTGGGCGAGCCGGCAGATCCTCACGGCGACCGTGACGGACGTGGCGATCGCACGCCGGTTCAACGAGGTCGTCTCCATGCGCGAGCACCCGCTGTCGCTGGCCAAACTCGGCGTGATCCTGGGCGCCGTGCGCGCCAACCGTCGGGCGGGCTGACGGAGAGACCCCGCCGCCCGTCCGACGCCGGACGGGCGGCGGGTTCGCCAACTACTGCGCGGCCGACCGCAGGATGTCGACGACGAAGCGGTGGTCGTCCAACTGCGGAAGCCCCGAGACGCCCATCCAGCCCACCACGCCGGTGCCGCGCACCCGCAGCGGCACCGCGCCCCCGGCGGCGGCGTACTTGGAGGCCGGCAGCCCGTAACGTTCGGTCAGCGTCACGTTCTTGTCCTGGCAGAGCCGGGCCACGTAGAGCGACGAGTGCTCGAACCGCATCACCACCCGGCCCTTGCGGCGCAGCCAGGCGTCGTTGTCCTGGGTGGAGCCGGGCAGGCCACAGTGGAACAGCTGACGCCCGGCCCGCCACACGCCCACCGCGACCGGCAGCGCCCGCTCGCTCGCGGCGGCCACGGCGCGCATGCCCAGCTCGTACGCGTCCGTCTCGGACAGGCCGGTACGTTCCAGCTCCGCCTCCTCGCGGAGCAGCTCGTCCAGGGTCGGCCAGGAATCGTGGTCGGATGGCATGGGTTTCTCCTCGTCGTTCACCAGGCGCACGGCGCGTAGTCCTTCAGGAAACAGCCGTACAGGTCCTCGCCCTGCTCGCCGCGGACGATCGGGTCGTACACCCGGGCCGCGCCGTCGACCAGGTCCAGCGGGGCGTGGAACCCCTCGTCGGCCAGGCGCATCTTCGTCGGGTGCGGCCGCTCGTCGGTGATCCAACCCGTGTCGACGCTGGTCATCAGGATGCCGTCGGTCAGCATCTCCTGGGCGCTGGTGCGGGTCAGCATGTTCAGCGCGGCCTTGGCCATGTTGGTGTGCGGGTGCCCCGGCCCCTTGTAGCCGCGACCGAACTGACCCTCCATCGCCGAGACGTTCACCACGTACTTCCGGCGGGCCGGCGCGGCGGCCATCGCCGGACGTAGCCGGCTGACCAGCACGAACGGCGCGGTCACGTTGCACAACTGCACTTCCAGCAGCTCGACCGGGTCGACCTCCTGCACCCGCTGCACCCAGCTGTTGACCGGATCGAGGTCCGGCACGAGACCGCCGGCGTCGATGGCGGTGGACGCCGCGATCCGCTCCGGCGAGGCGGAACGACTGGTCAACGCCAGTGCGGTGAGCGCGTGCGGGGTGAGGGCCGGCGACTCCGAGCCGGCGGTGAGCGCGCCACCCGCGCCGGCCGGCTTGGTGAACGTGATCAGCTCCGGCAGGGGACCGTCCGGCAGGGCCGCGGCCTCCGCGGCGACGAGCTGGGCGTACGCCCCGGGCGAGCGGCGGACCGTCTGCGCCGCGTTGTTGATCAGGATGTCGAGAGGGCCCTGGCTGCTGACCGAGTCGGCGAGGGCGATCACCTGCGCCGGGTCGCGCAGGTCGATGCCGACGATCCGCAGGCGGTGCAGCCAGTCCGCGCTGTCGGGCATCGCGGCGAACCGGCGGACCGCGTCGTGCGGGAACCGGGTCGTCACCGTCGTGTGCGCGCCGTCGCGTAGCAGCCGCAGCGCGATGTACATGCCGATCTTCGCGCGCCCGCCGGTGAGCAGGGCGCGCCGGCCGGTCAGGTCGGTACGGGCGTCCCGGCGCTCCCGGTTCAGCGCGGCGCAGGACGGGCAGAGCTGGTGGTAGAAGGCGTCCACCTCGCGGTAGCGCTGCTTGCAGATGTAGCAGCCGCGCGGGTTGTGCAGGAGCCCCGCCGTCGTGCCGCTGGTGGGGGAGGCGAGGGGGATGCCCTGGGTCTCGTCGTCGATCCGACCCGGGGCGCCGGTGGCCGTGGCCTCCGTCACCGCCCGGTCGGCCGCCAGGATGGCGTCGCGCCGCTCCTCACGTCGCCGCTGCTTGATCACCTTGTAGAGCCGCGCGGTGGCCCGCTGCACCCGCACCACGTCGGGGTGGTCGGGAGGAAGGGCCTCCAACGCCTCGAAGACGCTCAGGCAGGTCTCCAGCCGGTTCCGGTCGATGCCGCCCTGAGCGTTGTCGGGAATGTTGTCCACCGTCATGCGTCGTTGTCTCGTCCCGTTTCCTGTGCCGGATTTCGCCGGCCCACCCCAAGTCCGACCCGAAACTGTACGCACCGCGGCGTCCCGGCCGCACCCCGCGCCGTCGGGCACCCTGCACAGCTCTGTGGTGCGCGTGAGGGATGCTGGTCCCGTGCAGATCACCATCCTCGGTCCCCTCGCCGTCGACGGCCGGCCGGTCCGGGGCGAGCGGTTGGCCGCGGTGCTCCGCGCGCTCGTCGAGGCGCGCGGGCGGGCGGTCTCCACCAGCCTGCTCGTGGACGCGGTCTGGGATGGCGCCCCGCCGGACGACGCGACCGGCGCCGTGCAGGCGCTCGTGTCCCGCGTACGTCGTCTCGGGCTGCCCGTGGTGGCCGTGCCGGGGGGTTACCGCCTGCCGGCCGAGGAGGTGACGGTCGACGCGGTCGAGGCACGGGCGCTGGTCGAGGGCGGTCGGGTCGCGCTGCGGGCCGGTGACGCGCGCGCGGCCCGCGACGCGGCCGACCGGGCCCGCGCCCTGTTCCCCGAGGTGCCGGAGATCGCCAGCGCGGACGACGCGCGCCTGTTCGCCGCCGTCGCCGCGCTGCGCGCCGAGGCCGCGCTCGCCGGCGCGGGCCCGTACGACGAGGCCGACCTGCGCCGGCTGGCCGCGCGGACGCCCCCGGACGAGCCGTCGGCCGCCCTGCTCGTGCGGGTGCTCGCCGCGCAGGGGCGGGAGGCGGAGGCGCTGGAGGTGGTCGAGCGTCTCCGCGACGAGCTGGCGGACCGCTACGGGACCGACCCGTCCCCGGTGATCACACAGGTCCACCTGGCCCTCCTGCGCGGCGAACTCAACCAGCCGGCCGTCGTGGCGTCACCCCGTCCGCCGGCACGCGTCGTCCTGCCCGCCGCGTGGCGCCGGCCGATGACCGCCCTGCTGGGCCGCGAGCGGGACGTCGAGGCCCTGGACGCGGCGCTCGACGAGTCGGCCCTGGTGACGATCGTGGCGACCGGCGGCGCGGGCAAGACCCGCCTCGCCGCCGAGGTGACCCGGCGCGCGGCGGCGGCCGGGCAGGGGGTACGGGTGGTCGAGCTGGCCGGTCTGCGCTCGCCCGACGAGGTGCTGCCCACCGTGCTCGCGGCGCTCGGCGGCGCGGACACCTCGTCCACCGGCGGCAGTCTGGGCCTCGAACGCCGGGTGCTCAGCCCCGAGGAGCGGATGCGGGCCGTGGCGCCGGACCTCGACGGCCTGGTCGTGCTCGACAACTGCGAGCACGTCCTCGACGCGGTCGCCACCGTCGTCGCCGATCTGCTCGCGGTGGTCTCCCCGGAGGTGGCGGTGCTCGCGACCAGTCGCGCCCCGCTGGGCCTGGCCGGCGAGCGGGTCCACCGCCTGACCGCCCTGCCGGACGCCGACGCGCTCGGGCTGGTCGAATCCCGGGCACGGGCCGGTGGCGCGGTGCCGACCTGGGACACCGCGCGGGCTCTCGCGCTGTGCAACCGGCTCGACAATCTGCCGTTGGCCCTCGAACTGGCCGCCGCGCGGCTGCGGCACATGCCGATCGACGACGTGCTCGCCGGGCTGACCGACCGGTTCGCGCTGCTCGACGACGCGCTGCGGGGTCTGCCGGAACGCCACGCGAGCCTGTGGGCGATGGTCGACTGGAGCCGCGAACTGCTCGCGCCCGACGACCGGGCGCTGCTGGAGCGGGTCGCGGTCATCCCCGCGCCGTTCACCGCCGACCTCGCCGCCGCGGTCGCGCGGACCCCCGACGTACGGCGAGGTCTGGCGAGGCTCGTCGAACAGTCCCTGCTGACCCTGGTCGAGGGGGACGGGCCGCCCCGCTACCGGATGTTGGAGACCGTCCGCGAGTACGGCGAGGCCCGACTCGGTGCGTCCGGCGACCGGGACGCGGCGATGGCCGGCCTGGCGGGGTGGTGCCGGGACGAGGCCGTCGCGCTCGGCGACCGTTTCGTCGGCCCCGACCAGGTGGAGGCGCTCGACCGTTGCGCCGTCGAGCAGGACAACCTGGTCGCGGGCCTGCGGTGGGCGCTGGGTCAGGACGACGAGCCGGCCGCCGTCGACGTCGCCACCGCGCTGCTGCACCTCTGGACGGTGCGCGGCCTGCACCTGGAAGTCCTCGTCTGGGCACGCGGGATGCTGCACGTCGACGAGCCGCATCGGCGTCGACGCTCGGCGATCCTGCGGGGCCGGGCCAGCGGCCGGCCCCTGCCGCACGGGGACCGACTCGCCTGGACGTGCCTGTTGATCAGCGCGAACGGCGGCATCAGCGCCGACCTGCGGCCCGCCGTGCTCGCGCGGCGCGCCCTGCGCACGCTGCTCGCGGAGCGGCCCGCCGAGGTGTCGCCGCGGCTGACCGCGTTCGCGGTGGCGTTGCCCGGCTTCGACGAGTCCGACCCGGAACGGAGCCTGAAGGCCGCGACCGAGTTGATCGCGCACCCGGACCCGTACGTGCAGGCGCTCGGCCTGATCGCGCGCGCGGCGGTACGGGAGAACAACGGCCTGCCGGAGGCGTCGATCGAGGACGCCGAGCAGGCGTACCACCGCTTCGAGGTGGCGGGCGACCACTGGGGCATGGCGATGGCCGCGGGTGCCGTCGGGCAGTTCCTGCTCCCTGGCAGGGAGGGGCGGTCGGCCGAGTGGCTGGCGCGCAGCGTCCGGCACATGGAGATGATCGGCGCACAGCAGGACGCGCGGTCGATCCGGGTGCGGCTGGACGTGCAGCTCGCCCTGACCGGCGACGCGGACGCGGAACGGCGACTCGGTGAGACGGCGACGCCGGGCCAGGCCGAGCAGATGGACGTCGCGCAGGCGCTTCTCGGCCTGGCGCACCTCGCCTGGCAGCGCGAGCGCTATGACGAGGCACTGGCCCACGCCGACGAGGTGAACCGCACTCTCGCCGGCTGGACCGGCCCGCCACCGCAGCCGCGGGTGATGCTGCGGGCCTCGGTGGCGGTCCTGTACCTGCGGGTGGCCGAGGCGCGGGGGGCATCGGGCACCGACGCCGCCCGCCAGGCGGCCACGTTGTTGGCGCTCGCCCGCGACGACGCGCTCAACTCGAAGGACCTGCCGGTGATCGGGGCGTGGGCGTCAGGCGGCGCGGACCTCGCCGCGTACCGGGACGACATCGCCACCACCCGCGAGTTGTCCGCGCTCGCCAAGCGGCTCGGGACGCACATGGAGCTGTTCTTCCCGAGCGAACGCAGCGAACGACTCGACGCCGCCCTCGGTAACGAGGAGCAGCGTGAGTCGTTGCTGGCCGTCTGGCGTGCCCGGCCGGTGGCCGCGGCCGTCACCCGGGTCCGTGAGCTGATGGAGGACCTGCTCGCCTAGCCCGGGTCAGACCTTCTTGCGGTAGGCGCGCAACGCCATCGGCATGAACACCGCCACGAAGCCGGCGCACCAGGCGAGGGTCCACCACACGTGCGCGTCGAGCGGGGTGCCGAGGAACAGTCCGCGTACCGAGGCCACCAGGTGGGTCATCGGGTTGACCTTCACGAAGGCCTGCATCCAGCCGGGCAGCGTGTCGGTGCCGACGAACACGTTCGACCCGAAGCTCAGCGGCATGATCAGGGCGAACATCAGTCCCTGCACGGCGCCCGGGGTGCGCACCTTCATCGACACCCAGACCGGCAGCCAGCTCAGGCAGAGCGCGAACAGCACCGCGAGCACGCAGCCGGCGATCGCCCGGAACGGGTCGGTGTCGATCCGGAAACCCATCAGGTAGCCGATCGCGAGGGTCGAGACCGTGACGATCACGTACCGGACGACGTCGCCGAGGACCGCGCCGACAAGCGGTGCGGAGCGGGGGACCGGCAGCGACCGGAACCGGTCGAAGATGCCCTTGGCGATGTCGGTGTTGAGGTTCACGCCGATCGCGATCGCCCCGGTGGCGATGGTCTGCGCCAGGATGCCCGGCAGCAGGAACTGCAGGTAGTCATGGGTGGAGCCGGCGACCGCGCCGCCGAAGATGTAGACGAAGATGACCAGGAACAGCACCGGTTGCAGCGTGACATCGATCAGCGCCTCGGGCGTACGCCAGGTCTTGATCAGGCTGCGTTTGGCGAGCGCCAGCGAGTGCCGCACCAGCCGGAACGGTCGTGGGTTCACCGCTGCCGTCGACGGTGTGGAGTTCGGTGTGGTTGGTGCGCCGACCAGGGTGCTCATGCCGCTACCTCCGTACGCGAAGTGGTGTCGTCCTCGGACGCCGTACGCCCGGTGAGGGTGAAGAACACCTCGTCGAGGCTGGGCAGGTGCAGGGAGAGTTCGGTGACGGCGATGCCGGCGGAGGCCAGGCGCGCGACGCTCTCGGTCAGCGCCGTGTCGTCGGCGACCGGCACGGCGAGGACGCCCCTGCGGATCTCGTCGGCCGGCCCGCCCGAGCCGACCTCGGTCAGGATCGCCGCGGTTCGGCGGAGCTGCGCCGGGTCGGTCGGCCGGACCTCGAGGGTCTGCCCGCCGACGATCCGCTTGAGCCCGTCGGGTGTGTCGTGGGCGATGACCCGGCCGTGGTCGATCACCGTGATCGCGTCGGCGAGCGCGTCGGCCTCCTCCAGGTACTGCGTGGTGAGCAGCACCGTGGAGCCGTTGGTCACCAGCGACCGGACCACGTCCCACATGTCCTCGCGCTTGGCCGGGTCCAGCCCGGTCGTCGGCTCGTCCAGGAAGATCACGTCCGGCGAGCCGACGAGGCTCGCGGCCAGGTCGAGCCGTCGGCGCATACCCCCGGAGTACGTCTTGGCGGGCCGGTTGGCGGCGTCGGTCAGGTCGAACCATTCGAGCAGTTCGGTGGCCCGCCGCCGGGCACCGGCGCGACCGAGGTCCAGCAGCGTGCCGAACAGCTCCAGGTTCTGCCGCCCGGTCAGATCCTCGTCGACCGAGGCGTACTGGCCGGTGAGGCCGATACGCTGCCGGACCCGCCCGGCGTCGCGGACGACGTCGAAGCCGCCGATCCGGGCGCTTCCGGCGTCCGGGGCCAGCAGGGTGGAGAGGATGCGGACGGCCGTGGTCTTGCCGGCGCCGTTGGGGCCGAGCACCCCGAGCACCGTCCCCCGGGGTACGGCGAGGTCCACGCCCTGCAGCGCCCTCGTCTTCCCGAAGGTCTTGACGAGGCCCTCGGCCTCGATCACCAGATCGCTTGTCATGCCGACCAGCGTGCGCGGCGCGCCTGACACGGCCCCGACACGCCGCTGACAGCCCCGCCGACGCGGGCCGACACCGTGCCGACGCGAGGGCGGCCGTCGGCGCGGGCGTCGCGATATGCTGGCGGCGGCAGAGCGCCTGCCCGCGCCCGATGTGGTGGCCCACGCCCGACCACATACCTGGGGCCAAGAGTCGCCGACTCCGCGCGGTCGTGTCGATTCTCGGCGTGCCGGTCACGTCGCCCGCTCCGTGGAGCGCGTGGGGCTGCACCGGAGGCGTCATGTCCGATCACCCGTCCCACCGTTCCCCCGTCGCGGGCCGCGCCCGCAGGCGCGCCATCCGGGAGGAGGCGGCCCGCACCGGCGTCGGCTACTCGGTGGCCGCCCGGCAACTCGACTCGGCCGGTCTGAAGCCCGGCGAAACCCTCGCCAGGTACGGCCGGACGATCTATCCGACCAGCGCGGACCCGTACCGTCAGGCCCTCGTCGACCGCCGCGAACGGCGCTCGTTCGGCGAACGGGTGGCCGACACGCGCCGCGCGGCGACGCTGCCGGAGGGCCGCGCCGCGCACCTCGTCGAACGTTTCCCGCCCAGCCGTGGGCCGGCCGGCTCCGGCGTCGGTCGGCTCTACCACGGCGAAGGTCGGCAGGAGTTGCTCGCCATGCTGTACCTCGTGGTCGCGGCCGAGTCGCCCGGACTGCTCCCGGAGGTGGGGGACGTCGCCTGGATCGCGGAGCTGGGCGAGGACACGGCGGTCGACACCGCCTGCTCCGATGTCGACCGGGAGGCCCGCCGGCTGCTCGACGAGACGCCGACGCGGCTCTGGTCGGCGATCGAGGAGGCGTTGGCCGTCGTCGAGGCTGGCGTGGACGGGCAGCTCCGCCACGCGGCGGTCCGCCAGGCCGCGCTGCTGCGCACGATGATGACGCCGCGCCTCGGCTCCGTGGACGAGCCGTACGTGCCGGGACTGCCGGCCGCCGGCGTGGGACAGATCCTCGACGCGCTGCTCATCGTGGCCGACGACGGGCATGCCCCGGGCACCCGGGTACGACGTGCCGCGGGGGCGGACGACGCGCGACTGGCCACGATCGTCGGGGCGCGATGGGGATCGGCGGGGCCACCGGTGGGCTACCTCGTCTGGCCCGACGGCGCGACGGCTTCCGTTTCCGTTCCGGCCGACGGCCTGGTGGTGCTGGCCGGGCAGGAGTCCGTTCCGCGGTGAGCCGGCCGCCGTCCGGTCACCGCCTCGGAATCCGGGGTTGGTGCGCTCGCCGGCCGCTGCCATAATGGTGGTGGCGCCCGTCGATGTCCGTGGGCCCGGGGGAAGCCCTCCGCAAGGCGCGGATGGTGGGGGTCGAAACCCGGAGGCCGCGATGGACCTTGTCCCCGACGCTACCGCCCTCTCCAGCCTGGTCGACCTGCTCGGCGCGGTGCTGCAACTGGCCGCCGCGGTGGTCAGCCTCATGGCGGTCGTCGCCGCCCGTGGGCGTCGCCGTCGGCGGGACCGCGACGTCTAGCGCGATCCATAACCCTGGAGTACGACCCAGAGGGGATGACCCGGAACATATATTCCCATCAATACGATAGCCGCTATCGATCAGGTGCGCCCACAAGGCGTGCCGTACCGAAGCGGAGGAATGCATGGTTCGCTGGCGTACCCTCACCGGCCTGGTGGCCGCCGCGCTGGCCGCGGCCAGCCTCACCCTCGCGGCACCCGCCGCCGCGGCCGACAACCCCGTCACGCCGAACGTGGTCGGCGGCACCCGCGCCGCCCAGGGCGAGTTCCCGTTCATGGTGCGGCTCTCGATGGGCTGCGGCGGGGCCCTCTACAGCTCCCGGCTGGTGCTCACCGCCGCACACTGCGTGGGCGCGACCGGCACCAACACCAGCATCACCGCGACCCTCGGGGTGGTCGACCTCCAGTCGTCCAGCCGGATCACCGTCCGGTCCAACTACGTCTACCGCGCGCCCGGCTACAACGGCAACGGTAAGGACTGGGCGCTGATCCGGCTGGCCACCCCCGTCACCGGGCTGAGCACGTTGAAGATCGCCACCACGACTGCGTACGACAGCGGCACCTTCACCGTCGCCGGCTGGGGCGCGGCCCGTGAGGGCGGCGCGCAGCAGCGGTACCTGCTCAAGGCGAGCGTGCCGTTCGTCAGCGACTCCACCTGCAACTCCAACTACGGTGGCGACCTCATCCCGGCCGAGGAGATCTGCGCCGGCTACGCCAGCGGCGGCACCGACACCTGCCAGGGCGACTCGGGTGGCCCGATGTTCCGCCGCGACGCCACCAACGCCTGGATCCAGGTCGGCATCGTCAGCTGGGGCAACGGCTGCGCCCGACCCAACTACCCGGGCGTCTACACCCAGGTGAGCTACTTCGCCTCGTCGATCGCCTCGGCCGCGGCGAGCCTCGGCGGCTGACCGCGCGGCACGAGGGGGCGGCCCGGATTTCGGCGGTCCGGGCCGCCCCCAAGTGCCGTGTGGCGTCCGGGCGAACCGCAGTGGGCCAGCCGACAGAATCGGTGGCCCGCGCGTCCCGGGGCGGACGGGGCGGCCAGAATGGGTCCGTGCAGATCCTGTCCATCCAGTCGTCGGTCGCCTACGGCCACGTCGGCAACTCGGCCGCCGTCTTCCCCCTGCAGCGTCTCGGGCACGAGGTGTGGCCGGTGCTGACCGTCCACTTCTCCAACCACACCGGGTACGGCGCGTGGCGCGGCCCGTTGCTGGCGGCCGCCGACGTGGCCGAGGTGATCGCGGGCATCGCCGACCGGGGCGTTCTCGGCAGCGCCGACGCGGTGCTGTCCGGCTACCAGGGCGACCCGGCGATGGGCGCCGTGATCCTCGACGCCGTCGCCCAGGTCAAGGCCGCCAACCCGGCCGCCGTGTACTGCTGCGACCCGGTGATGGGCGACGTCGGCCGGGGGATGTTCGTCCGGCCCGGCATCCCGGAGTACCTGCGCGACACCGTCGTGCCGCGCGCCGACATCATCACGCCGAACCACTTCGAGCTGGACTTCCTCGCCGGCCGTACGACCACCACCCTCGCCCAGGTGCTGGAGGCGGTCGACGTCGTCCGTGCCACCGGGCCGAGGCACGCCCTGGTGACGAGCGTGCTGCACGACGACGTGGCGGCGGGTTCGCTGGAGGTGGTGGCGGTCTCCGACGAGGGGGCCTGGGCGGTCACCACCCCGCTGCTGCCGATCAACCCGAACGGCGGCGGCGACGTCACGGCGGCGCTGTACCTGGCGCACCTGTCGACCACCGGCTCACCGGCCACCGCGCTGGAGCGGACCGTCTCCTCGGTCTTCGCCGTCCTCGAAGCGACCCTCGCGGCGGGCACCCGGGAGATCCAACTGATCGCCGCGCAGGACGCGATCGCCGAGCCGCCGGCCCGGTTCACGGCCCGCCGGTTGCGCTGACCACGACCCGGACCGGCGTCAGCTCAGCGCAGCGCGTCGTCGCGCAGCACGGCGTGCGCGCCGACGGTCTGGTTGACGATCTGGGTCACCCGTACGTCGACGAGGACGCTGGCCAGCGCCACCGCGTCCGGCCGGCTGAGACCGTGCAGCCGTTGCAGCAGGGTCATCATCGCCTCCAGGGCACGGAGCGTCGCCTCGTCGAGGGTCGCTCCCACGCCCAGCGTCAGCCAGGCGTCGGCGGTACGGGCCACCGGGCCGGTGACCGGGAAGTCGTCGCGGACGTCGAAGGTCAGCGTCACCTCGTCCATCGGGCACTCGATCGCCGTGCCGCCCACCTCGCCGTCGCCCTGGGCGGCGTGCCCGTCCCCGACCGAGAACAACGCTCCGTCGACCGTGATCGGCAGCAACAGCGTGGTCCCGGCGGTCAGGTCCTTGCAGTCCAGGTTGCCGCCGCACTCGCGAGGTGGGGTGGTGGAGTGCCGTCCCGGCTCCGCCGGCGGCATGCCGAGCACCCCCATGAAGGGACGCAACGCCACCGTGTGGCCGTGCTGGTTGCGGCCGGTCATCGTCGCCGGGTCCAGCTCCCAGGCGTGTACCACCTGTGTCGACTCGACGTCGTAGCGCTCGTTGAAGGCGCTCGGCCACCCGCCCGCCACCGTCGTACCCCAGGTGCCCGGGACGATCGCGTCGATGCGTACCGCGAGGGTCTGGCCGGCGCGAGCGCCGCGGACCGCGACCGGTCCGACGAGCGCGTGCCCGTCCTCGGGCCGGCGTTGCGGGACCCGGGGGCGGTCCCGGTTCGCGCCGCCGGGGTACGGGCCGGCCGACCACCAGCAGTCCAGGGTGCGGTAGGTGACGGTGTCGCCGGAGTCGATGGTGAGCACCGGCGCGAGGTCGGGGGAGAAGTGGCCGTGCAGGGTCTTGTCGTCCGGTGCGAGGGTGTGTCGCATCTGCGCAGGCTACGTGTCGATCCGGCGTGGCGCGACCGCCGGTGGGCGTGGGTGCGCGGCCGAACGGGTCGGCCGCGCACCTGCGCGGATCGGGTCAGTCGACGGTCGGCGGTGCCGTGCGGGCCGCCTCAGCCAGTGCCTTGGCGGCAGTGGCGTACGGGTTGTAGCTGTAGCTGCGCGCCAACCCGGCCGGGACGGTGAAGTAATCGGCGGACAGCTTCGCCGGGTCACTCGCCAACTCGCCACGGGCGGGTACGTCGTTGCCGTCGTCCCAGCCCCAGGGGGCGTTCGCGGAGTTCGACGAGCAGCTCCAGGTGCCGACGCCGCAGTCGCCGGAGGTGTCGCCGGCGAAGGTGCCCAGGCTGGCGAAGAGATTCGCGTTCGTCCGCTGCGCCCACAGGCCGCCGGCGGCGAAGATGTCGATGAGCTGGTAACGGACGTCCCGGTCGTCGCCGTTCTCCGGCGTCTCGGCCACCGTGGACGGGTAGTAGACCAGGCCGTCGCCGTTGATGGCGTACTGCGGGTACGCCTTCAGTCCGTGGCCCTGCGCCTCCTGGGCGGTGACCGGGTGGGTGAAGGAGTCGTGCGGCGAGGACTGGAACTGCAGGGTGCCGTCGACGCTCTCCCGGCCGCTGGTCCAGCTGCTGCCGGCCGGGGTGTACGAGTAGAAGTCGCTGTGCGCGACGGTGACCGCCCCGCGCAGGACGCCGTACGTGGAGCCGTCCCGCTCGATCGCGAAGAGGACGCCCTCGCCGTCGTTCTCGTGCTCGGTCTCGAAGAACGGGTGGTCGGTCCAGTCCCGGGGGTGGAAGAACAGGTACGTGATGTACCAGTGCGTGCTCGTCTCCACGACGGAGTAGTACACGTGCGCGGCGAGCGACGTGCCGGACGCCCCGGTGCGGTCCCAGTTGTTGCGCCCGTTCAGGTCGCCGTCGAAGTCCACGGCGGTGACGTAGTCACTCCGGCCGCCCAGGGCGTGGGTGCCGGTGGCGTCGACGTCCTGGTAGTGGATGGGCGCCCAGCGCAGGGCCAGGTCGGCCCGGCTGGGAGCGGCGGCTGCGGGTGACGGCGTCGTGAGGGGGGCCAGCGTCAGCGCCGCCACGGTGGCCGCCGCCGTCAGTGCCCTCGTCACCCGCCGGTTCGTGTTGTTCCTGTCGCGCATGGTGTGTGCTCCCGCGTCGAAGTGACATACCGCTATGGATGATCGTCGATCCGGGGGCCCGGCGCGTGTCCTCGCGGCGACGGGCAGGCGGCGGGCGTCCGACGGGCTCGCGACACCCCGCTTGTATCGACAACCGTCGAATGCGATGCTGTGGTTCGGCCGCGCTCGGGAGCCGGCGTGGTCGATCTCTGCTCCGGAGTCGGGGACGCGCGAGGTGGCCCCACCACCCGCGCGCGGGCAGTCCCCGTCAGCGGCCGCATGCCGATCGCCGTCGGGCGGCCGCCGCGCAGGTCCGGACCCGTACGGTCGGCTGCCCATCCGTGGCCGCGACGGCGACGGCTTCTCGGAGGTACGGATGCGTCGCATCTTCCTGGCTCTCACGACCATCGCCCTGACCACCGCCACGACCGGCTGGGCCGCGACCACCGGCGTCGCCCAGGCGGCGCCGACACCCACGGCGTCGGTCACGGCGGCGCCGACGCCCACCCCGGTCTGCCCACCGGCACTGCCCATCGGTGGTCGGGTGTCCGCGGCCACCACCACCAGCCTGACCGTCGTCTACTTCATCGCGCTCAGCCCGCCGTGCGGCTACCGGCCGCCGATCACCGTCGGACTCTTCGCCAGCCGCGACGACGCCTACGCGTGGCGGAACCCGGTGGCCGAGTTGGTCTCCGCCGAGCGCGACGGCACCGTCACCTTCGACCGGCTGACCCCCGACACCGAGTACTGGTTCGGGTTCCGCGACTCCGAGGGCCGGTGGGAGCCCTACTACGGGGGGAGCGGCCGGACCGCCGCGCTGACGTCCTGCCGGGCGACCGCCACCATCGACTCGCGCTGGGGCACCGGATTCGTCGCCACCGTGACGGTCCGCAACGTCGGCACGCAGCCGTTGGACCAGTGGCGCGTCTCCTGGCGCTGGGCCGGCGACGAGCGGATCCAGGCGGTGTGGGGCGGTGTCGTCGACCCGGCCGGCGCTGATGTGGTGGTGCGCAACGCACCGTACAACGGAACGCTGGCGCCGGACGGGTCGACGACGTTCGGTCTGCTCGCGACCGCCAGCGCGCCGCCGGCCGGGCTGACGCTGACCTGCGCGCGCTGATCCGGGCGACGTACCGGGGGGTCGGCGTCGCGTCAGGGCTTGCGGGCCACCGCGCCGTAGGCGTCGATCCCCCGGGCGTCGGCCTCGTCCGGACGCCACAGCGGGATCGGCACGAGACCGGGCTCCACCAGCGTCAACCCGGCGAAGCAGCCGGCGAGATCCGCCGGGCTGCGCAGGATGTACGGGACACCGCCGTTCTCGGCCAGCCGCTGCGCCCCGGAGACCACCTGCGGGCTGGTGTTGGTGCCGTCCCAGAGCACCAGGTGGCTGCCGGACGCCGTCGCGTCCATCGTCCGCCCGACGATCGAGCGCACCACCTCCAGGTCCGGCTCGTACCCCAGCACGCCCATGAACATGACGGCGATCGGCTGGTCGAAGTCGAGCGTCCGCGCCGCCTCGGCGAGGATGGCCTCCGGGTCGTGGTAGTCGGCCGGCACGTACGTCGTGACACCCTGGACGGTCGTGCTGGCCAGCAGCGCGCGGGCGTGCACGAGGACCATCGGGTCGTTGTCGACGTAGACGACCCGCGCGTCCGGCGTGATGCCCTGGGCGACCGCGTGGGTGTTCTGCATGGTCGGCAGGCCGGTGCCGATGTCCAGGAACTGCCGGATGCCGGCCTCGGCGGCCAGGTACCGGACCGCCCGGACCAGGAAGCGGCGGGACTGCTGCGCCATCAGGACGATCTCCGGGTAGACCTCGGCGACCGCGTCACCGGCCGCCCGGTCGGACTGGAAGTTGTCCTTGCCGCCCATCCAGTAGTTCCAGATCCGTGCCGCGTGCGGCACGTCGGGCTGAAGCGTCGCGGTGAGTTCGGCGTCCGGGCCGGCCATGCCAGGCTCCTATCGAGGGGTCCGTCGGGGTGAACCGGATTGTCCACTATCGACGGCGTCGGCCCCGACCGGGTCGCCCGCCTCGGAAACGGGCGACCCGTCGACGTGTCACGGCGCTTCGACAACCTCCCGGCCCAGCGGCCAGAAGGCGGCCGGGACGAGCTTGAAGTTGGCGATGCCGAAGGGGATCCCGATGATCGTCACGCAGAGCGCGATGCCGGCGAGGATGTGGGACAGGGCCAGCCACCAACCGGCCAGCACCACCCAGAGCACGTTCGCCAGCCCGGAGCCGACGCCCGCGCCCGGTTTGGGCACCAGCGTGCGGCCGAAGGGCCACAGCGAGTAGACGGCGAGGCGCAGCGCGGCGACGCCGAACGGAATGGTGACGACCAGCAGGAAGCAGATCAGCGCGGCGAAGCCGTAGCCGATCGCCAGCACGAGGCCACCGCCGAAGATGAGCCACAGGACGTTCAGGACGAAGCGAATCACCCCTTCAGCATGAGCGATGCTCGCCACCGCGTCCGGGCCGCCGTCGGGACCGACTCGGCGGCCGGGGCTCAGCTCGACAGGCCGCCGCAGGCGACCCCGTCGATCGTGCACGCCGTCGGCGTCGCGCCGACCACCGCGCCGTTGACCCGGAAGGTCACCCGCGTCGAGGCGCCGCCCGGCACCTGCCCCACGCTGCCGTCCGGCACGAACGTCCACACCGCGCCGTCCTGGGTGGCCCGCGCGCCCTCGACCGCGCTGACCCGCAGCGACTCCCGGGGCAGCGTGATGGTCAGCGTCCACCGCGTCGCCGGCACCGGCCCCGGATTGCTGATCGTCACGGTCGCGCCGTAGCTGAGCAGCGCGTTGTCCTCGACGACGAAGTCGGCGGCGAGGGCGGCCGGGGTCGGGGAGGCCGACGAGGGGGTCACGGCCGGCGCGCTGGACGGCGGCTCGACGGGTGGCGGCGCGGCGCTGGCCGAGGGCGACCCCACGGTGGTCGGGCTGGTGGCGGCCGGCTGTGCCTGCCCCCGGGGCGTACCGGGGGCAGGCGTGCCCAACTGGTCCACCGACGGGGGCGCGTCCAGGGTCACCGGCGCGAGCCGCTCCGGGGTACGCACCACACTGACGATCGAGACCACCGTCGCCACCACCACCCCGAGCGCCGCGAATACGGCGACCCAGGTGGCCCGCGACACGTCGGCCCGGCCGGTGACCACCCGCCGTACGGCTGCGGCAGCGGCCACGATCCGGTCCAGCAGAATGATCGCCACAGTACGCCGTGGCTGCGGCGGTGTTGCCGGCACTGCCTGTCTCCCCTTCACTTCGTCGCCGGACGCCCGCCCGCGACCGCTCGGTCGCGGTGGCACCCGAGCGGTCACAGGGCGCGCAGCCCGACGAGTATCGACTCGAGCAGCTCCTGCGACGGCAGCTCCGACAGCGACGGCGGTTCGTGCGTCTCAACCAACCCCGCCCCCAGCAGGTCACCGAGGAGGACCCGAACGGTGCCGAGGGGCAGATCCAGCTCGGCGCTGACCTCAGCCACCGACACTGGATGGTGACACAGCTCGACGATCCGCGCCTGTTCGGGGAAGAGCGACGTGGGCGACGTCGCCGACCGCCGCGCGACGACCAGCGAGATCAGGTCGAACCGGCCGCGCTCGGACGTCGTACGCCCACCGGTCATCGTGTACGGACGGGCGACCGGGCCGGCGTCGTCGTCGTACCACGCCTCGTCAGCTGAGCCGGCGCTGGGCACCAGAATCTCCGCTCCTCGCCGCGGCGGCGGTCTCCAGGCGGATCGGCAGGTGCCGTTCGGCCTGCCCGACGAAGAGCGCGACCTCGTACGCCATGTCGCCCACCTCGACCTCGTCGCCGGAGATCCGCACGGTCAGGATGGTCCCGTTCGAGATGGTGGCGACGAAGAGGAACGCCCGCGACATCTGCACCACGATCTGGCGCAGCCCGCCCGCGTCACACGTCCGGGTGGCGGCCAGTCCCAGCGCCAACAGGCCGGCAACGATCCCGGAGATCTCTTCGGCCAGCTTCGCCTGCACCTGCCGGGAACCGCCGAGCGGGAGCCCGTCCGGGGAGAGCACCACGGCGAACTCCGCACCGCGTACCCGGTCCACCAGGCGGTCCAGCGCGCCGGTCAGGCTGTCCTCGGTGACCACTGCGTGCGTCATCGATGTCTCCTCGTTGTTCTCGTGATCGGCAGCTCGACGGTCTCGGGGCCGGCGTTGCCGGGGCCGGGCACGGGCGCCCCGGATTGGCGGATCCGCATCGGCAGCCCGTCGGCGCTGCCCGTCGGCCTCGCGTCCGGCACCTCGACCGCTCCGGGCAGCGGCCGGTACGCGGGCCCCGGCGACGTCGCGTCCGGGCCGCCGGTCACGGTGACCAGCTCGGCCGGCAGGTGCACGATGGCAGCCGTCCCGCCGCGTCGGCTGGGCCGCAGGACGACCCGGGCACCGCACCGGGCGGCCAGCAGGGCGACCGCGTACAACCCTCCGGCGTCGCTCGGCGGGTCGTTCGGCGGGCTGGCGAGCAGACGGTTCGCCTCGTCGAGCGCGGCGGCGTCGAGGCCGGGACCGTCGTCGACCACCACGATCGCGCAGCCGTGTGGCCGGTGCTCGCCGGTGACCCGGACCGTGGTGTCGGTCGTCGAGAAGGTCAGAGCGTTCTCGATCAGCTCGGCCAGCAGGTGCACGACGTCCGTGACGGCGGGCCCGGCGAGCGACCACGGCCAGTGCGGCGCCACCAGGACCCGGTGGTACTCCGGCACCTCGGCGACCGCGCCGCGCGTCACGTCGAGCAGGGGGACCGGGCGTCGCCAGCGGCGCGCGGGCCGCGCCCCGGCGAGGGTGATCACCTTTTCCACGTTGCGGCGGATACGGGTGGTGAGATGGTCGAGCTGGAACAGCTCGTCGGCCTCCGCGGCGTCCTGCTCCCGCCGCTGCATCGCGTCGAGCAGGTCGAGCTGGTCGCGCAGCAGAACCTGGTTGCGCCGGGTGATCCCCAGCAACAGGTCGGCCGCGTGACGTTCCCGCGCCGGCCCGCCACCCTGCTGATCGCCGCCGTTCTCGGCAACGGGCGGCACGGGAGGCAGCCGGTCGACGGGTGCGGTCGGCGGTTCCGACCGAGGCTCGTCGGCGCCCGGCGGCGTCTCGTGCTCGGGCCCGCGGCGTACGGCCCTGGCCCAGCCCAACAGCACCGCGATTACGGCGATCAGCCCGAGACCCACCACCACGCCGGTCCGCCCCACGATCACCGCGGCGCCGGGTGTGGCCCGTTCGACGCTCGCGCGGGCGGTCGTCGTCACCAGCTCGTGCAGCGCGCCGAGGGCGGCGTCCGCCGCCGCGCGCCACTTCTGCGCGCTGACCCCACGCAGCGCGTCGACCCGGTCCGTGCGCAGCAGCGTGTCCTCCACGGCGAGCAGGCCCGCGAACTCGGGTCCCGCCACGAGTCGCTGGTACGCGCCCTGGCCGTCGCCCGGCAGGCCGGCCGTCGCCTCGGCCCGGGCGTACCGCTGGACGGCCACCAGCTCGACCAGCCGGCGGCGCTCCTCGACGCCCAGTCGACCGCTCAGGACGGCCGCCGTGACCAGGGTGTCCTCCCGGGCCAGCAGCTCACGGGCACGGGCCAGCGCGATCACCGCGCGGGTGTCGACCGCCAGCCTGCTCTCGTGCGCGCCCCACTCCGGTCCGTACACGTCGAAGGCGGCATCGACGAGCTGGTCGTACCCGTCGACCGCGCCCGCCTGGTCGAGCTGCCCGTCGTCCACCCGGGACCGGATCGCCCCCAGCCCGTTCAGCCTCCGGACCAGGGTCTCGGCCCGGTCGCGGACCGCCCCCGCGCTGAGCAGGCGCAGGTCGTGTCCGTCTCCGAACGCCCGGACCTGCGCCGCTGCCACGTCGGTCGCCGCCCGCGCCCCGGCCAGCGTGGCCCCTGCGGGCGCGGCGTCGGCCAGCGTCTCGGCGGTCGCCCGGCGCTCGGTCTGCAGGCTCAGGACCAGCCGGTCGATGGGCTGGCCCAGGGTGTCGGCCAGGGCCCGCACCCGCAGCAGGTCGAGGGCGTCCTGGCCGGTCAGACAGGCTGCGTACGACCACAACGCGAGCAGCACCGCCGCCGTCGCGACGAGCCGGACCCCAGGTCGTCGTGCGCGCGTCACGTGGCGCTCCGCCGGGTGCGCCGGCTCATCGGGCCGACCGCTGCGGCCACGGCTGCCCGGCGGCGTCGCTGGCCCGGTCGGCGACCATGGTCCGCAGCAACGCCAGCAGCTCCGCCCGATTGGCGCAGTGCAGCCGGTTGCGCATGCGCGCCACGTGGTGCTCCACGGTCTTGGCCGAGATGAAGAGCCGGTCACCGATCTCCCGGTAGGTCAGCCCGGCGAGCACCAGCTCGGCCACCTCGTACTCGCGGTCGCTCAGCCCCTGCTGGGTGGGGCCGGCCGCGGTGGCGGCCGGCGTGGCGGTCGCGCCGTCGCTCGGGCGCTGCCCACCGGTCGCGCCGGCCGGCCGACCCTGGAGCACCCGGGCGCACTCGAGCAGGGTGGTCATCGCCCGTCGGTCCGCGGTGCGGATCGCGGCCTGACCGGCGAGGCGGGCGCCGTCCCAACACAGTCCGGTGTCGTGCAGGCCCCGGGCGGCGGCCTCGACCCGTACCGGGTCGACCACACCCCGTAGCACCTCGACCCAGCTCTCGGCGGCCGCGGCGACCACACCGGCGTAGCGGCTGTGCTCGGCGGCGGCGAGCAGGGCGGCGACGTGGTCGTCGGCGGCCGTCGGCTCGCCGGTCAGGATGGCGGCGTGCAGGCCGCTCCAGTGCAGCGGGACGCTCCACAGCGTCGGTGTGTCGAGTCGGTCGAGCAGGGTGGCGCCCTCCCGCAGGTAGGGCGCCAACCGGGCCACGTCACCGAGCCGCGCGCCCGCGATGGCCAGTTCGCCCAGCGGCAGCAGCGTGAACAGGTCGACCCCGTGGCGGACCACCGCCTCCAGCGCCTGGCCCCACCCCCGCTTGAGCGCGCCGAGGTCGCTGGTGCGCCGGGCGATGCCCATCCGCAGCGCGGCGGCGAAGAGCAGGTCGCGGGATTCCAACGGGCGTTCGTCGGCGGTGACCGTGGCGAGGCGCTCGGCGGCCGCGAGCGTCTGACCTCGAACCATCAGGATCCAGGCCTGCAACAGCCGATGCCGGCGGGCCATCAGCGGGCCGCCGACACCGCCGGCCTCCGCGCGGTGCAGGACCCGCTCGGCGATGTCCAGCTCGCCACAGTGCACGGCGGTCAGCGCGGCCAGCGCCGCCGGACTGTCCGGCAGGAGGGCCGCCCGACCGTCCGGTTCCAGCAGGGCGGCGGACTGCACGAGCGCGGAGAGCGCCGCGCTCGGCGTGCCGGTGACGCCCTCGCGTACTCCGTCGGCCATCAGCCGGGCGGCGCTGGCGTGCAGGGTGGGCGGTGCGCCGGCGGGCTCGTCCACGCGCGGCCCGTCGGCGGTCAGGTCGCCGATGGCGAACCCGCCCACGGCGGCGAACGCCACCGACGAGGCGGTGCCCGACCACCGGTACAGCTCGACGCTGCGGCCGGCGTGGCCCCGGTGCGCCAGCGCGGTCGCCGCCACCGCGGCCGCCTCGGCGCGGACCGCCGGGTCGGCGGTGGTCAGCAACCGGTCCGCCAGGCGCAGCGCGTCGTCGAGGTCACCGGCGAGCGCGGCCGCGAGAGCCTGGCGGGCGCCGGTCGGGTGCCCGGCCGCGGTGGCGGCGGCGAACAGCTCGGCGGCGAAGGCCGGCTGGTCGGCAAGCGCCTCCTGGGCCGCCGCGGCGAGCGTCGGGGCCGGACAGTCGCCGAGGACGCCCACCGCGAGCAGCGAGCGGACCAGCGGTAGCACCGGACCACCCCGGGCGAGCTGCAACTCGGTGAGGCGACGCCAGACGGCGCTGCGCTCGGTGGCCGGGCTGAGCGTGGTGACGGCCCGGCGGACCAGCGGGGTGAGCCGGCCGTCCGCGCCGATCAGCCCGGCCGCCCGGGTCGTGGCGATCAGCTCGTCCACCGCCTCCGGCTCCTGATCCAGGAGCGGGCCGAGCATGGCCACCGGCAGCGGTACGCCGGCCGCGACCGCGAGCAACAGTCGTCGTACGGGGGCGGGCTGGATCTCCAGCTCCGGCGCGAACTCGAGGACGACGGGTCGGGGTGGCTCGGTCGGGACGGTGGTCAGGCTCGGTGCCGCGCGCAGGCCGCGGGTGAGCCGCTCGACGTCGCGGGGGACGCCACCGGTCTGCGCGTGTACGAAGTCGACAAGCTCGGCGCGCTGGGTCAACTCGGGGACGGCGGCGACGCAGGCCCCGGTCTGCTCCCGGGTGAACGGCCCGAGCAGCACGGCCTGCCCGTCGCGGCGCAGCGTGTCGACCAGCTCGGTGAGGGCTGCCGACCGGGGCCAGGGGCGGTGGGCGACGACCAGCCGGTGCCGGCGGGTGGCGACCAGGCGCAGCAGCACGCCGATCCGTTCGTCGTCGAGCAGGTGCGCGTCGTCGACCAGGATCAGGTCGTCCGGGTCGACGGGCTCGCCGGGCCCGGGAACACCCGTGCGCACGGTGACGCCGGCCCGTTGCTGGATGTTCGTCAGCTCGGCGAGCAGGGCGGTCTTGCCGTGCCCGGCGGGGCCGGCCAGGCCGACGGTGAGCGGCGCGACCGGATCGTCGGCGACCCGGTCCAACAGGGCCCTGGACGCCCGGCCCAGCACCAGTCGGGAGTCGACGAGGTTATTCATGATCATTGTGGTCATCCTTCGCGTCCCCGGCTGAGCGTCAGTGCCAGGCGGGACGCCTTCGGCAGGTCGAGGGGCAGGATCCGGACCGGCGGTCGGGGTGGCGGTTCGCCCGGATCGGTGGCGTGGTCCCGGGGTCGCCGCAGGGCCGGGAGGCTCGCCCGGCCCTCACCCGGGACCGGCGCCGGATCGCGGACCGGGGCCGGGGGTCGAGGGCGCGGCCGGGGTGACACCACCTGGCAGGCGGCGCTCGCCGCTCCGGTGGCGGCGGTGAGCTGCGCGTCCGGCTCGACCTCGACCGGCACACCGAGCGCCGTGCTGATCAGCTCGGTGACCAGCGGGATGCGGGTCGAGCCGCCGGCCAACAGGACGCCGTCGAGCTGTGTCGGCGTCAGGCCGGCGCCCTGCACGGTGCGCAGCAGGAGGTCCACGGTGGCCTGCACGGTGGGGCGGATCATCGCCTCGAACTGCGCGCGGGTCACCGGTATGCGTGCCGGACCGGTCGGCAGGCTCAACACCACGTCGGCGGCCGGCTCGACGGTCAGCGCCCGCTTGACCCGGTCGCACTCGGCCGGCAGGCCGCGCAGGGCGGCGTGGTGGTCCCGCCGCCCGATGGCGGCCAGCTCCCGGGACAGCACGGTACGGACGTGGCTGGCCAGCAGCTCGTCGAAGTCGGCCCCGCCGATCGGGTCGAGACCCTGGGGCGTGCCGAAGCTCTCGTAGGTGCCGCGCGGGGTGCGCCGGACCAGGGCCGCCTCGAAGCTGGCGCCGCCCAACGCGTAAACGGCCGCCGTGGTGCCCGCGAAGCCACGCGCCGCGTGACTCTCCGCGACCGTGACCGTACGGGGGAGCAGCGTCACCGTGCGCAGCCCGAGGTCGACGAGCGCGCGGCGCAGCAGCTCCCGGCGGTACGGCCGCCAGCCGGCCGGGTGACTGAGCACCACCGCCTCGGCCGGGCCGCCTTCCGCGGCGTGCGCCTGCTCCACCACCCAGGCCGCCAACTCCGCCGTGAGGGTCTGCGGCGCGCACGCCTCGCCACCGAGCAGCAGGGGCACGTCGTCACCGATCCGGCGGACGAAATCCCTGCTGGTGCGACTGCCGTCGTCGGTCGCGGGCCCGCCGATGTGCAGCGCGCCGTCCTCGGCCAGGTGCAGCACCGACGGTACGAGCGGCGAGCCGGCGTTCAGCGGGACAGCCTCCGGACGCGTCCAGGTCCGGCCGTCGCGCCGAGCGACGGCGGCGGCGGTGTTGGTGCTTCCGATGTCTATCCCCAGGACGTACGGCATCCGTCTCTTCTCTTTCCGCGAGTGGCCGGCTGATGGCGATGGCGTCGGCGCTGTCCGGCGACCCACCCCCGGCGAAACCCGCGGGCCCCTACGTTCGTACCAGAGATCACTGCGTGGTCGGCACCCTAATCTGACCGGGACGGTTTCCCCCAGTCCCCCTAACGGGGGAGCCGGCGAACGCCCTAACGCGGCTTGATCGATTGCGGGCGCAGCCCCGATGTCCGGGGCCGCCCCCCGCCATAGCGTTCCTCTCGACGAACGACGGTCGCCGATGCCAATCCGAGGAGAACCGGCACATGGACTCGCAACAGACCCTCCACGACTTCGTGCTCGACCTGCTGACCAACCCCGACGCGCGGTCGGCGTTCGACCTCGACCCGGAGGGCGCGCTGCACGCCGCGGGGCTCAGCGACATCACCGCCGCCGACGTGCAGGACGTGGTGCCGCTGGTGGTCGACTACGCGCCGGGGCAGGGCCTCGCGCCGCTGGCCCCGGTGGTCGGGCAGCTCGGCTTCGACCCGCTGGTGACCGACGCCACCGACGTGGTCGGTCAGTTGCAGAGCGTGGCGCAGCAGATCAGCGTCACCAGCTCGCCGTCTGGTGTGGACGTCAAGGCCGGTGTGCTCGGCGCCATCGCGGTCGACCCGTCGACCGTCGCCGCCGGGGTGAGCGTGCTGCCGGGTGTCGGCCTGGGTGTCGGGCCGAGCGGCCTCGACACCGACCTGACCGGGGTGTCCGACGTGGCGCACACGCTCGACGCGGACGTGGTGCAGCCCGTCGACGGGATCGTCGACCCGGTGCTCGGCGGCGCGACCGGCACGGTCGGCGACCCGACCGGCGTGCTCGGCGTCACCGACCCGGTGCTCGGCGGCGACGTGACCGGTGGCGTCCTCTCCGGCGTGCACGGTCAGGTCGACGGCATCGTCGGCTCCCTCGGTGTCCACGACACCCTGGGTGGCCTGGGCCTCGGCGAGGGCGCCGTCGGCGGCGTGGTGCCGCCGGTGGACGTTCCGTCCGTGGTGGGCGGTGTCACGCACCACGTGGACAGTCTCCTTCCCGGGGTCACCGGCACGGTCGGCGACGTGACGGGTGGGCTCACCGACGGTGTGACCGGCGACTCGCACGACGGGGGGCCCGCCTCGTCGGACCACGGGTTGCTGGGCATCACCGGCGGTCTGCTCTGACGGGATTTTCCGTCGGAAGCGGGGGGTCGGGTCGCGTCGAGCGGCCCGGCCCTTCCCGGTTTCCTCTCCGACACCTCTTGCTAATTGAGCCGAAATCCGCACACTTGGTGCGGTGATGGCGGGGATCTGGCTGGATGTACTGGACGAGATCGCCCGGACGTGTACGACACACGGTCGCGGCGATCTGCTGCAGACGGTCCGGCAGAAGCGTGCCCAACTGCTCGATCCGACGTTGCGGGTCCTGGTCGTCGGCGAGCCGAACCAGGGCAAGAGTCAGCTCATCAACGCGATCATCAACGCGCCGGCCTGCCCGGTCGGGGACGGTCGCACCACGGTCCTGCCGACCGTGGTGCAGCACGCCGAATCCGCCTGCGCCACGATGGTCCAGGCGTCGGCCGGACGACCCGCGGGAGGGCCGGCGGCGACGCTCGCCGAGCGGACCTCCCTGGCGCTCGACCAGGTCGCGGCCGGCGTGTCCGGCGCGGTCGGGCGTCGGCCGGGGGGCGGTCCGGCGTACGTCGAGGTCGGCCTGCCCCGGGCGCTGCTCGCCGCCGGACTCGTGCTGGTGGACACTCCGGGTACCGACGAGGTCACCGCGCTCGGCGCGGCCGTGGAGGTGGCCGCCTCGACCCGCGCGGACGCCGTGCTGCTGGTCTCCGACTCCACGAGGGAGCTCTCGGTGGCCGAGCTGAACATGCTGCTGCACGTCATGCGCTCGCAACCGAACGTGGTCGTGGTTCAGAGCAAGACCGACCTGGTGGCGGACTGGCGGACGGTCGCCGAGCGCAACCGGCAACACCTCGCCGATGCCGGCGTCGCGGCGCCGCTGATCCCGGTGTCGGCGACGCTGCGGCTGCGCGCGGCGGCGGCCGACGACCGTGGTCTCAACGCCGAGTCCGGCTTTCCGGCGCTGATCGCCCGCCTGCAACGGGACCTGGCCGGCAAGGCCGACCACCTGGCGCGGGCGTCGGTGCAGGCGGTGGCCCGTACGGTGGTGGAGCAACTGGCCGCGCCGCTGCGCGCCGAGTTGGCGACGCAGGAGGCGGCGGAGCAGTCCGGGCCGATCTCGCGGCTGCACGCGGCCCAGCGGGAGGTCGACGAGCTGCGGCGCTGCTCGACCCGCTGGCAGAACACCCTCAACGACGAGATGGCCGACCTGCTCTCCGACATCGAGTACGACCTGCGGGACCGGACGCGCCAGATCCTGCGGGCGGTCGACGAGGCGTTCGATGAGGCCGACCCGCTCGTCGCCTGGGACACCTTCGACGAGTGGCTGTCACGCAGCCTGGTCGAGGCCGCGGAGGCCAACCACGAGTGGCTGGTCCAGCGCTGCGACTGGATCGCCCGCCGGGTGGCCGCCCACTTCAACCGGTACGGCTACGACGTGCTGCCGCCCTGGTCGATGACGATGCCGGAGGATCTCGGCGACCGGCTGCCGGACCTGGAACGGCCGCGGATCGACCGGTTCACGACGGGTCAGAAGCTGTTCACCGGCATGAAGGGCTCGTACGGCGGCATGCTGATGTTCGGCCTCGCGACCACCCTGGCCGGGATGCCGATGATCAACCCGGTCTCGGTCGGCATCGGCGCCCTCTTCGGCGGCAAGAGCATCCGCGACGAGAGCAAGCAGATGTTGCGCCGCCGGCAGGCGACCGTGAAGACGGCCATCCAGCGGCATGTCGACGAGTTCTTCGTCCGGATGGTCCGGGACTGCCGGGACGCCGCCCGGCAGGTGCAACGGATGCTGCGCGACCACTTCACGGGTCTGACCGAGGAGTTGCAGGAGGCCATCGTGCAGTCGTTCCGCAGCGCGAAGCAGGAGGCCGACACCGACGTCGCCCTGCGCGAGCAGCGGCAGCGGGAGATCCGGTCGAAGATGACCCGCCTCGCCGCGCTCTACGAGCAGTCCCAGCACCTGACCGCCGCCCGGTCGACCCCGGTGCTGTTGGAGCCCGGGGCATGACTGTCGGGGTGCGGTTGGACGAGGCGGCCTGGGGGCTGCTGCACCAGGCGCTGGAGGTCTACCAGCACGACGCGCGGGCGGTCGGGCGGTTGCGGCACCAGATCGCGCGGTTGGAGCAGCCGCTGCGGATCGCGGTCGCCGGGCCGTGGCGTGCGGGCAAGTCGACGGTGCTCAACGCGCTGATGGGGGAGGAGGTCGCGCCGGTCGAGGGCGCCGACGGCGCGTTCACCTGGTACGAGGACGGCGCGTCGCCGGGCGCCACCGCCTACCCGGTGGGGCAGCCTCCGCAGGAGCTGACGGTGGTCAAGTCGGCGACCGGCATGCGGGTGGATCTCGGCTGGCGTGCCGGGGAGGTACGCGACATCGTGGTGCGGTGGCCGACGCGGGCGCTGCGGCAGGTGACGCTCGTCGACACCCCGGCGCTCAGCACGGTCGACGAGCAGGGGCACGCGCCGGTGCTGGACCGGGTGCTGGCCGACGCGGACGCGGTGTTGTTCCTGACCCGGGACGGCCGCGACAGCGATCTGCGGGTGTTGGAGTCCGGTCGGGACAGTGCCGTCGGGCAGGCCGCCCCGGTCAACGTGATCATGGTGTTGTCCCGGGCGGACGAGGTCGGCGGTGGCCGGATCGACGGGCTGCTCACCGCCCGACAGTTGGCCCGTCGGCACCACCGCGATCCCCGGGTGGGCGCGTTGGCCGTCAACGTGGTGGCGTGCAGTGGAGCTGTCGGCCTCGCGGGTCGGCTGCTCAGCGAGTCCGAATTCGCCGCGCTGGCGACGCTGGCCGGGGTGCCCCGCGCCGGGTTGGAGCCCCACCTGCTCTCCGCCGATCGCTTCGTCCGTGGCGACCTTCCGGTGCGCCTCGATCCCGAGGTGCGCGCGGGCCTGCTGGACCGGTTCGGCCTCTTCGGTATCCGGCTGGCCACGACGTTGGTCCGCGGTGGGTTCGACACCCGGGTGGCGATGTCGGCCGAGCTGATCCGGCGCAGCGGCCTCACCGAGCTGCGCGAGTCGATGACCCGTTGTTTCGTCGATCGGCGCGACGCGCTCAAGGCGCGCTCGGCGCTGGCCGCGGTGGAGTCCCTGGTGCGGGCCGAGCCGGTCCGGGGCAGCGACGAGTTGGTCGGCGCGATCGAGCAGATCCTGGCGGGCGCGCACGAGTTCCGTGAGTTGCGCCTGCTGGTGGCGTTGCGCAACGCCCGTCTCGGTTTCGACGCCGAGTTGGCCGCCGAGGCGCGGCGGCTGGTCGGCGGCGAGGGCGTCTCCCTGGCCGCCCGGCTCGGTGTCGAGCACGAGGCGACCACCCAACGGCTCTGGGAGACCGCCGCCGACGCCCAGTGGCGGTGGCGGGACCGGGCGGAGGATCCGCTGCTCCCACTGACCCAGCGGCGCGGTGCCGAGGTGGTCGTGCGTAGCTGCGAGGGAATGCTGGCCGAGCTGGCGGCGGGCGGTCGCTGAGCGGCCGCGAGTCCACCTGCGCCTCGCCAAGGCCGAGTAAGGAAGGGCACCTTCCTAACGCCTCGTGTATAGGAAGGTGCCCTTCCTTACGAACTGGAAGCGCTGGGCGCGTTTCGCGGCGATCAACCCATTGACAGGCCGTTGGTTGCCCGGAAACATCTGGCCAACATCCACCGGATCTGCCCTCGCTTGTCAGGCACGCCCGATGACAACGATGTCAGAGCCGGTCCACCCTCCACTGCCACCCAGACGCTCGACGTACTCGACCGGATCGAGTCGAAAGGTCCCGCCCCCATGCCGTATCTCCCCCGTACGCGCGCCGTCTCCCTGCGGATAGCCGTGGCGACAACCGCCGTCCTGCTGCCCCTGGGGATGGTCGTCGCCGCGCCGCTGGCCAGCGCCGCGCCGAGCGCCCCGCCACCGGGCGCCTTCCGTTCCTCGTTCGAATCGGCCGACCCGCAGCCCGCCCCGAGCACCGTCGAGGTCGACCGCTCCGGTCGGCCCGTGCAGGGCAACCTCAGCGGGTCGAGCGACGCGAACCTGCCCGGCAGCCTGCTCGGCCAGGTCGAGGCCGTCACCGCGAGCGCCCAGAACCCGCCGAACGAGATCGCGGCGAACCTCGCCGACGGGAAGCCGTCGACCAAGTGGCTGGCGTTCGAATCGACCGCGTGGGTGACGTACCAGCTGGCCAAGCCGGCGGTCGTCAAGCGGTACGCGCTGACCTCGGCGGACGACGAGCCGGGCCGCGACCCCCGCGACTTCACCCTCCAGGGGTCCACCGACGGCAGCGCCTGGGTCGACCTGGACCGCCAGACGAAGCAGGGTTTCGCCAAGCGGTTCGCCACCAACAGGTACGGCGTCACCAACACGACGGCCTACGGCTGGTACCGGCTGGTGGTCTCCGCGAACTCCGGCGGAACTCTCACCCAGCTCGCCAGCTGGGACATCAGCGACGGCTCGGACGTCCGACCGCCGGCCACGCCCATGGTCACCGAGATCGGCCCCGGCCCGGCCGGCGGTTACACGACGAAGCCGGGCGTCGGCTTCACCGGGCTGGCCGCGCTGCGCTACTACGGTGGCGCCCAGACCGGTGGCCGCTCGTACGCGACGAACAAGCTGTTCGACGTCGACATCCCGGTCGGGCCGAACACCCGCCTGTCGTACCGGATCTTCCCCGAGTTCACCGGCCAGGACGCCCGCTACCCGTCCACCTACGCCTCGGTCGACCTGCACTTCACCGACGGCAGCTACCTCAGTGGACGCTCCGCCGTCGACCAGCACGGCAACCCGCTGACCCCGGCCGGGCAGGGCGCCTCGAAGGTGCTCTTCGCCGACCAGTGGAACGCTGTCAGCGCCGACGTCGGCGCCGTCGCGCGCGGCAAGACGATCGACCGCGTCCTGCTGGCGTACGACGACCCGCAGGCCACCGAGGAGACCCTCTTCCAGGGGTGGCTCGACGACGTCGAACTGACTCCGAACCCGGCGACGATCGACGGCTCCCGGCTGACGAACTACGTCGACACCCGCCGCGGCACCAACTCCACGGGCGGGTTCTCGCGCGGCAACAACCTGCCGATCACCGCCGTACCCAACGGGTTCAACTTCTTCACCCCGGTGACCGACGCGACCTCGGACTCCTGGGAGTACGACTACCACCGCGCCAACAACGCCGCCAACCTGCCCACCTTGCAGGGCCTCGCGATCTCCCACGAGCCCAGCCCCTGGTTGGGCGACCGCAACCAGATGTCGGTGATGCCGGTGGCCGGCGACGGCCCCCTCACCGGAGCACCCGCCAGCCGGGCGCTGGCCTTCCGGCACGAGGACGAGACGGCACGGCCGGACCTCTACCGGGTCGCGCTACAGAACGGCCTGGTCGCCGAGATGACGCCGACCGACCACGCCGGCATCATGCGGTTCACCTTCGGGCCGGGACCGTCGACCGGAAGTCTCGTCTTCGCCAAGGGCACCTTCACCCTCGGTACCGACAGCACGTTCACCGGCTGGGTCGACAACGGAAGCGGCCTCTCGGCCGGACGTAGCCGGATGTTCGTGTCCGGTGAGTTCGACCGCGCGCCGGCAGCCGTCACGGCGACGTCCGCGACCTTCGACGTCTCGGCGAACCGTCAGGTGACGATGCGGATCGCGACCTCGTTCCTCTCCGTCGAGCAGGCCCGTCGCAACCTCGACCTGGAGGTGACCGGCCGGACCTTCGACGCGATCCGCGACGCCGCCACCGCCGCCTGGAAGGACCGCCTCGGCCGGGTCGAGCTGCGGGGCGCGACCGAGACGCAGCTCGTCACCATGTACTCGAACCTGTACCGGCTGAACCTCTACCCGAACTCGCAGTCGGAGAACACCGGCACCGCCGCCGCCCCCCACTGGCAGTACGCCAGCCCGGTGTCCGCGCCGACCGGCACGTCGACCGCCACCCGGACCGGCGCGAAGATCGTCGACGGGCAGATCTACGTCAACAACGGGTTCTGGGACACCTACCGCACGGTGTGGCCCGCGTACTCGCTGCTCTACCCGGACGTCGCCGCGAAGATCTCGGACGGGTTCGTCCAGCACTACCGCGACGGCGGCTGGATCGCCCGCTGGTCGTCGCCCGGCTACGCCGACCTGATGACCGGCACCAGCGCGAACGTGGCCTTGGCGCAGGCGTACCTCACCGGGGTCAAGCTGCCCGACCCGCTCGCGGCGTACGACGCGGCCGTGAAGGACGCGACCGTCGCGTCCGGACGCGGCGCGGTCGGCCGCAAGGGCATCGAGACGTCGCTGTTCCTCGGCTACACGCCGACCAGCACCGGCGAGTCGGTGTCGTGGGCGTTGGAGGGGTACATCAACGACTACGGCATCGGCAACATGGCCGCCGCGCTCGCCAAGGACCCGGCCACGCCGAAGTCGCGGCGCGACCAACTCAAGGAGGAGTCCCGGTACTTCCTGGAGCGGGCCCGCAACTACGTCCACCTCTTCGACGCCAAGACGAAGCTCTTCCAGGGCCGCGACGCGGCCGGCACGTTCCTCGCCGGTGACCCGCTGGACTGGGGTGGCGTCTACACCGAGACCAACGGCTGGAACTTCGCGTTCACCGCACAGCAGGACCCCCAGGGCCTGATCAACCTGTACGGCGGGCAGAAGGCGCTGCGGGACAAGCTCGACACCTTCTTCGCGACGCCCGAGAACGCCGACCACCCCGGCGGCTACGGCGGCGTCATCCACGAGATGATCGAGGCCCGCGCGGTGCGGATGGGACAGCTCGGCATGAGCAACCAGCCGTCGCACCACATCCCGTACCTGTACGACGTCGCCGGCGCTCCGGCGAAGACCCAGGCGGCCGTGCGCGAGATCCTGCGGCGTCTCTACGTGGGCAGCGAGATCGGTCAGGGCTACCTGGGCGACGAGGACAACGGCGAGATGTC
Source organism: Micromonospora sp. CA-248212 (assembly GCF_050948405.1). Taxonomy (NCBI): domain Bacteria; kingdom Bacillati; phylum Actinomycetota; class Actinomycetes; order Micromonosporales; family Micromonosporaceae; genus Micromonospora; species Micromonospora sp. CA-248212. The sequence goes on from NZ_CP192023.1 coordinate 2,957,672, forward strand.
GGCCTGGTACGTCCTCAGCTCGCTGGGCATCTACCCGTTGCAGGCCGGGTCGACCCACTGGGCGATCGGCTCGCCGCAGTTCACCCGGATGACCGTCCACCGCCCGACCGGCGACATCGTGGTCAACGCCGCGAACAACAACAACCGCAACGTGTACGTGCAGAGCGTGAAGGTCAACGGCAAGAAGCAGCGCGACGTCTCCGTCGAGGTGTCCGCGCTCGCCAGGGGCGGAACCATCGACTTCCAGATGGGACCGAACCCGTCGTCGTGGGGCACCGGTCGCGACGCCACACCCCCGTCGCTGACCAGGGGCGACGCCGTACCGCAGCCGTTGCAGGACGTCACCGGGCCGGGCCTCGGCACCGCCACCGTCAGCGGCGGTCCGGACGCGTCGACGCTGTTCGACGACTCGTCCACCACCCAGCTGACGACGTCGTCGGGCACGCCGCAGATCGGCTGGACGAGCCGTGGCGGACGGCAGAAGCCGACCTACTACACCATCACCTCCGGCGCGACCGTGGGCGACCCGGCGGACTGGCGGTTGCAGGGCTCCACCGACGGCCTGACCTGGAGCACGCTGGACGCGCGGGCGGGCGAGGTGTTCCGCTGGCGCAACCAGACCCGGCCGTTCCGGATCGACAAGCCCGGACGGTACTCCCAGTTCCGCCTCGTCGTGACGAAGACGGTCGGCGTGGCCCAGCCGACCCTCGCCGAGATCGAGCTGCTCGCCGGGGGTGACCTCGACCTGGGCGGCGGTGACATCACGGTGACCGCCACCGATGGCGTGCACGCCCGCTCCGGCGCGCCCGCCACGGTGGCCCTGGCCACGGTCACCGGTGGCGTCGCCGACGACTACCGGGCCACGATCGACTGGGGTGACGGGTCACCGGCCACCGAGGGCACCCTGACGCTGAGTTCCCGGGAGGTCTACCGCGTCAGCGGCGAGCACACCTACGCCACGCCGGGCTACCACCAGGCGAGCGTCACGGTGACCGACGGCGTCGGTCAGGGCTCGGTGACGGTCGGCGTCGACGTCGCGTACGCGGCGAACTCCGGCCTCACCGCGGCGTTCGACAGCGTGTGTGTCGGCGACGAGGGCACCCTCGCGGCGGACTGCGACGCGAAGTCGTGGGCGTACTCGCGGGCGGCCCTCGCGGCGGCCGGCGTGACCCAGGGGCAGCGGCACCAGGTGCCGGGCACCGCGCTGGGCTTCACCCTGCCGCAGGTCCCGGCCGGGCAGCCGGACAACGCCACCGGCAACGGCGCGACGATCGCGCTGCGCCTGCCGGCCGACGCCAAGAGCATCTCGTTCATCGGTGCCGGTACGCAGGGCAACCAGGCAACGACCGGCACGGCGACGTTCAGCGACGGCAGCACCGCGAGCATTCCGATCCAGTTCAGTGACTGGACGCTGGGCGGCAACGCCAACGGGACGCCGTCCTACGGCAACATCGTCGTCGCGAAGTCCGCGTACCGGCTCAGTGGCACGAGCCGCGACGGCGCCCAGCCGTTCCTGTTCGCCACCACGCCGTACCAGATCCCGGCGGGTAGGACGCTGGTCTCGGTGACCCTGCCGACGCAGACCGGCGACCCGCGCTCGGCGGGCCGGATCCACGTGTTCGCCGTCGCCGACGACGGCACGCCGGCCGCCGCGCTGGTGACCGCCGCCCCGGGCGACCAGAGCGTCGACGCCGGGCAGGTCCTCACGGCGAACCTCGGATCGGTGACCGGCGGTCTTCCCGACCCGACCGGCTACCACGCCCGCGTCCAGTGGGGTGACGGCACGGTTCCGGACGACGCCACGATCGGTGCGGACGGCGCGCTGAGCGGCCGGCACACCTACGCCCGTGCGGGCGCCTACACGGTGCGCGTCACCGCGTGGGACACGGTGTCCAGCAGCACCGCGAGCTTCACCGTGACCGTCCGGCGGGCCGGGGCGGCCACCACCCTCGCGGTGTCCGGCACGCAGTCGGTCGCCGCTGGGGACGCGGTCACGGTCGTCGGCAGCGGGTTCGCCGCCGGCGAGCGGGTGACGGTGGGCCTCGCGGCCGGCACGACCCGCGAGGTGACGGTCTCGGCGTCCGCGACGGGCACGGTCCGCGCGACCGTCGCGACCTCCGGGGACACGCCACCGGGGCGGTACGCCGTCCGCGCCACCGGCGCGTCCTCCGGTACGCCGGCGACGGCAACCGTGCAGTTGACCGTGGGCTCGACGGACCCGGCCTACCAGCCGCGCCTGTCGTTGCCCACGCCGTCCGCGCCGCGCGGCACGTCGATCACGGTCGACGGCTCCGGCTTCGCGCCGAACGAGGAGATCACGGTCAGCCTCGGCGACGGCCGTCGGGTCGGCACGGTACGCGCGAACGGTGACGGCATCGTCGCCGGCGGGACCGTCGGCGTCCCGGACGCGACGGAGCCCGGGGTCACCAGCGTGACGCTGTCCGGGTCCCGCTCGAAGGCGACGGTGTCCCGACCGTTCACGGTCACCGTCACGAAGTAAGCCGGAAGCACATCAGTCGGGCGGGCCGTTCCTCACGGCCCGCCCGACCTGCGTTCCAGGCCCGCCGGGCGTGTATTCCAGGCCCGCCGGGCCCTGTGTTCCAGGCCCGCCGGGCGTGCGTTCCAGGCCTGCCCGACACCCGTCCGGGCCGCCCGATCTCAGCTCTGAGCCGCCCGATCTCGGCTCCGAGGCGCGGGTCGCGCGACTGCCCGCCGACCTCGCTGCCCCGGATCTGGGGCAGCTCGACAGGAGCCGTGGTAGACCCTCGTCACCCGTTCGCCGGTGCCGGTGCCGCGTCCAGGCGGAACTGCCAGCTCGGGCCGTGGCCGGTGAGTCGGACGATCGCCAGCGGCGCGACGTCGAACTGCCGGTACGTGGCCAGCGGCAGATCCAGGGCGTGCACGAGCGCGACCCGGATCACCAGCGGGTGCGTGACGGCGGTGACCCGTCGGCCGACGTCGCGCTGCGCGTCCAGCCACCGACCGACGCGCTGGCGTACCGCGAGGATCGACTCACCGCCGTGCGGCGCGGCGTCCGGCGTGGACAGCCATTCGCGCAGCGCGTCCGGCCGCGTCGCGGCGATCTCCGCGAGGGACCGGCCCGACCAGTCGCCGTAGTCACAGTCGGCCAGGGCCGCCTCGACGGTGGGCGCGAGCCCGAGAACCTCGGCGGTCTCGACGGCCGCCGCCGCGGGGCTGGACAGGCATGCCACCGCGTCGCCTGCGCGACGGCCCGCAGCGGCGGGGGACAGGGCGAGGGCGGCACGCCGGCCGCCCTCGTCCAGGCTGTCGTTCCCGCCGAACCGGGCCTGCCGCAGGGCGGCGGTGTGACCGTGGGCGACCAGCCGCAGGCTGGTGGCGCTCACCCGGCCAGTCGTGCGTCGGCGACCGCGCGCTGGCGGTGCATCAGGGCGGCGAAGAGCAGGCCTATCCCGGTCCACAGCACCATCTGGGTGCCGAGCGAGGCGAGGCGGAAGCTCCACAGCAGCGTCGCGGGGAAGTCGCCGGGGACCTCCTGGAACGACGGCAGCGCCACATAGGACACGACGGTGACCAGCAGGAAACCGCCGACCGCCGCGCTGGCCCGCAGCCACACGGGCGCGCGCTCACCCACCGACCGGTAGCCGAGCGAACCGGACCAGACCGCGACCAGGCCGAGTACCACCATCAGCAGGTAGGTGACCGTGCGCTGGTTGATGGTGGACGGGTCGCCGACGGCCGGCGGATTCGGCGGGTACTTGAGGAACGGCACGATCACCGTGCCGAGCAGCGCACCGCCGGCCAGCAACAGCCCGGACCGCCCGTCGTCGGCGGTCCGCCGACGACGGGCCAGCAGGACGTACGCGCTGGCCAACAGGCCGCCCATGGCGGCGCCGAACAGGCCGGTGGCCAGGAACAGGCCGCCGCGTTGGCCGTTGCGGCCGATCAGGGCCTCCTCGCCGTGCTGGTGCCCTTCGGCGGCCTCCTCGGCGTGCTGGTGCCCGTCGGCGGCGGCCTCCGCGTGCGTGGCCGCCTCCTCGATGGCGATGGCCGCCTCGACGTGTGGTTCGCCGACGACGTAGGCGAACGTCCCGGCGATCAGGCCGGCCACCAGGCCGGCGAGCAGCCCGCGCAGCAGGACCGTGACGAACGTGGGTGCGGTGCCGGTGTCGCTCAGTGGCACGGGACACCGAGCAGGTGCCGGCCGTCGTGCATCAGCTCGTGCAGGTACATCCCGCTGCGCGAGACCGCCCCCTGATCGAAGGCGACGAGGTAGGCCAGCAGGGCGAGCACGGCGACGGTGGCCAGGACCGTCCACAGGAGACGGGTCGGGACAGCGGGGTGCGACAGCGGCTGGCTGGACGTGGAGCTGGACATGCGTGAACGAACCTCCTCGGGGATGACGCGTCCCCATCGCAAGGCTGCGGACGACCGAGCGTCCTGGCTCGCGCCCCCCGGGCTGGGGGCCGCTCACAGTGGCGCGACCGCGCCGGATTCTCACCGGCTTCCCTCGCGTCGCCGCAGATAGTGGGTCGACCGTATCGGTGCCGGTTCGCCTCGGTCAAGCCGATGGCGACGGTCGGGGCGGCACCGCCTCGTCGGCCGGCTCCGAGCCGATCGACGAGGGTCGTCATCGGCGACCGCGACACGCCGAACCCGACATGTGGGGTGTGACAAACGTGCTCGCCCCTATATATGGTGTCGACCGCAGCTGGTTCGTCCACTCCTGGTGAGTGGTCGAGGCAAGAGGGAACCCGGTGCAAGTCCGGGACTGTCCCGCAGCGGTGAGTGGGAACGACCGCCGTCATCAGCACTGGGCCAACGGCCTGGGAAGCGACGGCCAGTAGGTGACCGGGCAGGCCCGGTCGCGCCCGCGAGTCCGAAGACCTGCCAGCGCGCCGCGTACCCGACCCTCGGGTGCGCGGCGGTCCGAGGCCGCGCGGAACGGCTGACGCCACCTCGCCCACGCCCGCGCTGGCCTGGCGTCGACGGCGTCCGTCTCCCCGCGTCCGAGGGCCCTTGAGGTCTCGAACTCCCGAGGAGTGAGTGGTGACAGTCACCCAGGTGGTCCCGGTCAGCGGCGAGGCCGCGCGGCGGACCCCGATGCAGGTGCGCAAGCGCGACGGCGGCACCGAGGCCGTGGACGTGAACAAGATCGTCCGGGCGGTCGAGCGGTGGGCCGACGACCTGACCGAGGTCGACCCGATGCGGGTGGCCACCCGCACGATCAGCGGCCTCTACGACGGCGCGACCACCGCCGAGCTGGACCGGCTGTCCATCCAGACGGCGGCCGAGATGATCGGTACGGAGCCGCAGTACTCGCGCCTGGCCGCGCGGCTGTTGGCCGGCTACGTCGACAAGGAGGTGCGGCGCCAGGGCATCACCTCGTTCAGCGCGGCGATCCGGGCCGGCCACGCCGAGGGTCTGATCGGTGACGAGACCGCCGCGTTCGTCGCCGCGCACGCGGAGACGTTCGACGACGCTGTCGACCCCGACGGCGACCGCCGCTTCGAGTACTTCGGCCTGCGCACCGTCTACGACCGGTACCTGCTGCGTCACCCCACCACCCGGCTGGTGCTGGAGACGCCGCAGTACTGGCTGCTGCGGGTGGCCTGCGGCCTGTCCCGTACGCCGGACGAGGCGGTCGACTTCTACCGGCTGATGTCCAGCCTCGCCTATCTGCCCAGCTCGCCGACTCTGTTCAACTCCGGCACCCGACACACCCAGATGTCCTCGTGCTATCTCGTGGACTCGCCGCGCGACGAGTTGGACTCGATCTACGCGCGCTACGCCCAGGTCGCGAACCTGTCCAAGTTCGCCGGTGGCATCGGCATCGCGTTCTCCCGGGTCCGGTCCCGTGGCGCGCTGATCCGGGGCACGAACGGGCAGTCCAACGGCATCGTGCCGTGGCTGCGCACACTGGACGCGAGCGTCGCGGCGGTCAACCAGGGCGGGCGGCGCAAGGGCGCGGCCTGCGTCTACCTGGAGCCGTGGCACCCGGACATCGAGGAGTTCCTCCAGCTCCGGGACAACACGGGCGAGGACGCCCGGCGTACGCACAACCTCAACCTGGCCAACTGGGTCCCGGACGAGTTCATGCGCCGGGTCGAGGCCGACGAGATGTGGTCGCTGTTCGACCCCGACGAGGTGCCCGAACTGCCCGATCTGTGGGGCGAGCGGTTCGACGCCGCGTACCGGGCCGCCGAGGCGGAGGGCCGCTACGTGCGGCAGCTGCCGGCCCGCGAACTGTACGGGAAGATGATGCGGACCCTGGCCCAGACCGGCAACGGCTGGATGACCTTCAAGGACGCGGCCAACCGGCTGTGCAACCAGACGGCCGAGCCGGGCAACGTGGTGCACCTCTCCAACCTCTGCACCGAGATCATCGAGGTGTCCAGCGACGACGAGACCGCAGTCTGCAACCTCGGCTCGGTGAACGTCGCCGCCCACCTGACCGATGAGGGCATCGACTGGGAACGGCTGCGCGCCACGGTGCGTACGGCGGTGACGTTCCTCGACCGGGTCATCGACATCAACTACTACCCGACCCCGCAGGCGGCGGCGAGCAACCCCCGTTGGCGGCCGGTCGGGCTCGGGCTGATGGGGCTGCAGGACGTGTTCTTCGCGCTGCGGCTGCCGTTTGACGCACCGGCCGCGCGGGAGCTGTCCACCCGGATCAGCGAGGAGCTGTACCTGACCGCGCTGGAGACCTCCGCCGACCTGGCCCGCGACTTCGGCGCCCACCCGGCGTTCGCGCAGACCCGGGCCGCGCGGGGGCGCCTGCAACCGGACCTGTGGGGTGTCGAGGGTACGCAGGCCGCACGCTGGACCGCGCTGCGTCAGCGGGTGCGGGAGTACGGGCTGCGCAACTCGCTGCTGGTGGCGGTCGCGCCCACCGCGACGATCGCCTCGATCGCCGGCTGCTACGAGTGCGTCGAGCCGCAGGTGTCCAACCTGTTCAAGCGCGAGACGCTGTCGGGGGAGTTCCTCCAGGTCAACACGGCTCTCGTACGCGAGTTGAAGGCCCGCGGTCTGTGGACCGAGCAGATCCGGTCGGCGATCAAGCGGGCCGAGGGCTCGGTGCAGTCCGTCATGGAGCTGCCGGCCGACGTGCGGGAGCTGTTCCGTACCGCGTGGGAGCTGCCGCAGCGGGCGCTGATCGACCTGGCCGCCGCCCGCGCGCCCTTCATCGACCAGTCCCAGTCGCTGAACCTGTTCCTGGCCTCGCCCACCATCGGCAAGCTCTCCTCGATGTACCTGTACGCCTGGAAGACCGGTCTGAAGACCACCTACTACCTGCGGTCCCGGCCGGCCACCCGGATCCAGCAGGCCACCGTCAGCGCGGTGCCGCCCGTCCTCCCCGTCGCGGTCGACGCCGAGGCGCTGGCCTGCTCGCTGGAGAACCCCGAGTCGTGCGAGGCGTGCCAGTGACCGTCGCCGACACCACCACGGACAGCACCACCGACGCGAGGACCACGCACATGCTGCTCGACCCCGGGATGGACCTGACTCTCCGTCCGATGCGCTACCCGCACTTCTTTGACCGGTTCCGGGACGCCATCCGCAACACGTGGACGGTCGAGGAGGTCGACCTGCACGCCGACCTCGCCGACCTGGACCGTCTGTCGCCGGCCGAGCGGCACCTGGTCAGCCGCCTCGTCGCGTTCTTCGCCACCGGCGACACGATCGTCGCCAACAACCTCGTGCTCAACCTGTACCAGCACGTCAACAGCCCCGAAGGTCGGCTCTACCTGTCGCGGCAGCTGTTCGAGGAGGCCGTGCACGTCCAGTTCTACCTGAACCTGCTCGACACGTACGTGCCCGACGAGACCGAGCGGTTCGCAGCCTTCGCCGCCATCGAGAACATCCCGTCGATCCGTCGCAAGGCCGAGTTCTGCTTCCGCTGGATCGACTCCCTGCACGACCTGCGGGAGCTGCGTACCCGCGAGGACCGGCGGACCTTCCTGCTCAACCTGATCTGTTTCGCCGCGTGCATCGAGGGGTTGTTCTTCTACGGCGCGTTCGCGTACGTCTACTTCCTGCGCTCCCGTGGCCTGCTGCACGGGCTGGCGTCGGGGACCAACTGGGTGTTCCGCGACGAGTCCATGCACATGGCGTTCGCGTTCGACGTCGTCGACACCGTACGCGCCGAGGAGCCCGATCTGTTCGACGACGACCTGGCCGACCAGGTCCGCCGGATGCTCACCGAGGCGGTCGAGTGCGAGGTCCAGTTCGCCGAGGACCTGGTGGGCCAGGGGGTGCCCGGCCTCACCCTGGCGGACATGCGCCAGTACCTGCAGCACGTCGCCGACCGCCGGCTCGCCCAGCTCGGGATCGCGCCGCACTACGGGTCGGCCAACCCGTTCGCCTTCATGGAGTTGCAGGACGTGCAGGAGCTGTCCAACTTCTTCGAGCGGCGGGTGTCGGCGTACCAGGTCGGGGTGACCGGCACGGTCGCCTTCGACGACGACTTCTAGAACCCCCACCCCACCCCCGGCCCCGCCCCGTCGATCATGAAGTTGTTGCTCCCTATCGGCGTGTCGGGGGCATTGACTTCATGATCAACGTCGGCGGCGGACGGGTGTGGGGATGGGGTGGGGGTGTTTTTGGGGGTGGGAACCCGGGGGAGTTAGGCGGGGGTGCAGGTGGGGGTGGTGGTCGGAGGGCTGGTTGAGGTGGTGGAGCTGAGGTAGCCGGCGGTGGTCGAGGTTCCGGGCGCGAGCTGGCCGTTGTAGGCGGCGTTCGCGACGGTCACCTGGCTACCCGACTGGGTGAGGGTGCCGTTCCAGACCTGGGAGACCGTCTGCCCGCTGGCGAGCGTCCAGGTGACCCGCCAGCCGTTGAGCGCCGACGATCCGGAGTTGGTGACTGTCAGCCGTCCCTCGAACCCGCCCTGCCAGGTGTTCACCACGGCGTTGGTGACCGCGCAGGACGTCCCGGCCGGGCTCGTCGGCGTGGGAGTGGTCGTGGGCGTCGGGATGGGCGTGGGCGTCGGGTCCGCGGTCGGACTCGGCGTCGGGGTGGGCGTCGGAGTGGGCGTGGTGCCGTTGGCCTGGAACTGCCACCAGTTGAGGTTGAACAGGGTGCCGCTGCCGCCCGTGAACCGCAGGTACAGGTCCTGGGTGCCGGTGGCGCCGGAGACCGGGCAGGAGACGGTCTGCCACGTCTGCCACGCACCGGTGCCGGGTACCGCGCAGCTGCCCACCCGGGTGCCGGTGGGGCTACCGAGGCGCAGTTCGATGGTGCCGCCGGACGTCGCCGAGGCGACCCGCGCGGAGAAGGACGTCGCGCCCGTACCGAAGCCGACGCCCTTGACCTTGATGTAGTCCCCGTTCTCGATCCACCCGACGTTCATCCCGCCCTCGCTGGCCGGCTCGGTCTCGATGCCGGAACCCCAGGCGATGGTCTCGGCCTCCTGCCGCACGTACGGGTTCAGCGTGCCGATCTGCGGCGCGCCCGTCGTGGTCATGTTGATCGTCGGGATGGTGCCGTTGGTGTTGTACGTGAACTTCTCCACGGCCACCGAACGGGTGTAACCGCCACCGCCCGGCAGCGCCCCGTTGTGGTAGAAGAAGTACGAGCCGCCGTTGAAGTCGATGACTCCCGGGTGGTTGGTGAAGCTCGCGCCCTGGCGGGGCATGACCGTGCCGCGATAGGTCCACGGGCCGGTCGGGCCGGTGGCGGTCGAATATCCGATGAACTCGGAGCAGCACTCCGCCGCGAACACGTTGTAGTAGGTGCCGTTGCGCTTGTAGACCCAGGGGCCCTCCTCGTAGAGGGTGGGCCGGCTCGCGTTGCCGCTGCGGGCGCCGAACCCGGCGGTGGTGAGCGGGATCTTGGTGGCGCTGCCGCTGTAGGAGATCATGTCGGCGTTCAGCCGGACGTACCACAGGTTCGGGTTGCCCCAGTACAGGTACGCCTGACCGTCGTCGTCGATGAAGACCGTGGGGTCGATCTCACCGTTGCCCACCAGGGGGCGGCCGATGGCGTCCCGGAACGGCCCGGTGGGGCTGTCGGCGACCGCGACGCCGATGGCCATCGAGTTGGTCGCTCGGGCGGTGACCGGCACGTACCAGTAGAACTTGCCGTTGCGGGCGACGACCTGGCCGGCCCACGCGTTGGCGCTCGCCCAGCTGAAGGTGGCGAGGCTCAGTGGCGAGCCGTGGTCGGTCCAGTTGACCATGTCGGCGGACGACCACACCCGCCAGTCCTTCATGGTGAAGTACGAGGAGCCGTCCTCGTCGTGGCCGGTGTAGAGGTAGACGCGTCCGTTGTGGACCAGGGGCGCCGGGTCGGCGGTGTAGATGTGCTGGACGATGGGGTTGTCCGCGCGGGCGGCCGTGGCCGGCATCAGCGTCGAGACGAGTAGCAGGCTCGTGAGCCAGGCGAGACCGCGCCGGAGCCGGGTCGTGGTCCGTGGTGGCGGTGTGGGGTGCATCGGTACCTCCAGGGTGGGTCACGACGGGCGGGCGGCCCGCCGCGTGCGCTGGCGGCGTGTCGCGGGTGTCGTCGCGGGTCGCTCGGGTGGGGCGGCGGCGGTGCCGCGAGCACGGCAGGAGGGGATCGGGTGTCCACCCTGGCTCCCGCGTGCGGCGGCCCGCCGTACGTCGACGGCGGTGGTCAACGCCCCTGAGGGGAGGCCCGGTCACCCACCAGCGGGCGTTGGTCATGCACTACTCCATCGACCTCGGTGGATCGAGTGGAGCGGTGAAGCGTGCCCTTCGCCTCTGCGGCCCGAGGGTAGTCTGTTATCGCTAACATTCTCAAGCGATGGATGGACCTGGATTTCGCTCCGGCCTCACGGACGGGGCGGCGTGGGGCTCGCACCAGGGGTCGGTGGAGCGGTCAGCGCTGCAACCGGGTGGGGCTCCCCGGTCCGCTGCGGCGCACCAGCCACGCCTCCGTGATGTGCGTGAACATCGCCTGCGCGGCGCCGTCCGGGTCGTGGGCGGCGATGCGCTCGTAGATGCGCCGGTGCCCCTGGTTCGACGCCACGCACATGGCCCGCTCGGGCTGACCCATGTACCGGGCGGTGTTGACGACCTGACTCTCCAGGGACCGGACGACACCCCGGGCGATGCGGTTTCCGGACGCCTGCATGACCGTGTCGTGGAAGGCGCGGTCGTGCTCCTGGTAGGTGACGTGGTCGTCGACCAGCTCGTCCATGCGGTCCACCAGGGCGCGTAGCCGGTCGATCGCCGCCTCGTCGGCGAGGCGGGCCGCCACGTTGGCCATGTCGGACTCCAGCACCCGGCGGGTGACCACCAGGTCGTCCAGGATCGCCAGGGTGTCGTCCTCGGCGATGGTCGCCGCGAGGACGAGTTCGTCGAGCATGTCCCACGACGAGGGTGGGGTGACGAGCGTTCCGCTGCCCTGGCGGACCTGCACGAGCCCCTTCTCCTGCAGGATCTTCACCGCTTCCCGGATGACGGTGCGGCTCACCGAGAAGGTCTCGCAGAGCACCGGCTCGGGGGGCAGTGGCGTGCCCGAGGGGTGTGCTCCCTGGACGATGCGGGTCACCAACTCGGCCGTGATCGCCTGGGCCAGATTCGTCGGGCGACGCGTCCAGTTCGGTGTCGCCGTGCCGTTGACGGCCGACTGGTTCGATGTCGTCACGTTCACCTCCGCGTGGCCGCGGGAGCGGGCCCACAAGTCCGCCCCAGTGTACGGGCAACCGTTGACGTCAGACGTCATACGAGTTACGTTCTCGTCAATCTTGCATCGACGGCCGGCGTCTCGGCCACTCCCCATATGAAGGTGAGCAACGATGAAGCAACGAGCAGTGTGGTCCGCGGTCCTCGTTGCAGGGCTGGCCCTGACAGGCTGTGGAAGCGCGACAGGTTCGGGTTCATCGTCCGAAGGCTCGGACAAGAAGCTGGTCGTCTGGGACTGGAAGTCCGGCGAGGCCAGCTCCGCCCAGTACGTGGAGAAGGCCAAGGCCGACTTCGCCAAGAAGCACAAGGACGTCAAGGTCGAGTTCGTCGCCCAGCCGTTCGAGGAGTACTACACGCTGTTGGGCGCGGCCCTCCAGTCGGGCAAGGGGCCGGACGTCATCCTGTTCAACGGTGGCGGCCAGATCCGCGACCGGGTGGCCTCGCTCCAGCCGCTCGACGAGTACGTCGGCGAGGACCGGCAGCGGCTGGCCGGCTGGGAGGCGTTCGCGAAGGACGGCAAGACGTACGCCTCTCCGGTGACGCTGCAGGGCCACCCGATCTACTACAACAAGACGCTCTACGAGAAGGCCGGTCTCGACCCGGCGAAGCCCGCCACGACCTGGCAGGAGTTCGTCGCCAACTGCGGTGTCATCACCAAGCAGACCGGCGCCAAGTGCTTCTCCGTCGGCAACAAGGAGGGCTACGGCATCCAGTTCTTCCTGTCGGCCATGGCATCGGGCGTGCTGACCCCGCAGGAATACGACAACTGGATCGCCGGCAAGCGCGACTGGAAGTCGCCGAACGTCAAGCGGCTCTTCGAGCTGTGGAAGGAGACCGGCACCGCCAAGCTGAACAACGACGGCGCGAACTCCACCGCCCTGTTCAACGACGCGTTCGCCGTGTTCCAGTCCGGCAAGGCCGCCCACATGATCGGCCTCATGTCCGACATCGGGCACTGGAAGGACTTCAACGAGTTCATCACGCCGGAGAAGCTGGGCGTGATGATGGCCCCGACGGTGACCAGCGGCGTGACCCCCAGCCTGCCGTACGACGGCGGCATCGGGTACGCGGTCGCCAAGTGGACCAAGGACCCGAAGGTGGCCGCCGACCTGGTGCGCTCGCTGAGCTCCACCGAGGCGCTGAAGGCGTTCTACGCCAACGCCGGCGCGATCACCGCGGACACGACGATCGACGTGTCGGCGAGTGGGCCGGCCGTCACCACGATCGTCTCCGCGCTCAAGACCGGCAAGCCGGCGGTGCACGTGGCGCTCTCCTCGAAGTCGCTCGACCTGATGGGCCGCCTCTCGCAGCAGTTGCTCAGCGGCTCGATCAGCGTGGACGAGGTCGTGAAGCAGATGGCCGCCTCGGACACGGCGGGCTGATCTCGTGACGATCGGCAAGTCGCTCCCGTCGGTCCGCTCGGCTTCGGCCGGGCGGGCCGGCGGGGTCCCGCCCTCCGCACCGCCGCCTCGCGACCGCGCCGTCTCGCGGCGCGCCGCCGGCGGCCGACGCGCCGAGCAACTGGCGCCCTTCGTGCTGGTCGCCCCGGCCGTCCTGATCCTCGTGCTGCTGCGGCTGTACCCGCTCGCGCTCGGTGTCAACTTCTCCTTCACCGGCGACGGCGACCGCGACGGGGCGATGGTCGGCTTCGACAACTACGTCCACCTGCTCCAGGATCCGCTGTTCCAGCAGGCGCTGCGCAACGTGGGACTGCTGGTCCTGCTCCTGCCGGTGGCGGTGGCCATTCCGGGTCTACTCGCCACGTTCATCTACCTGCGCGTGCCGGGGCACCGGTTCTACCGCAGCGTCTACTTCTTCCCGGCCGTGCTGTCCCCGGTCATCGTCGGCGCGATCTTCAATCTGCTGCTCTCGTTTGACGGTCCTGTCAACGTTGTCCTGTCCACGGTGGGCATCGGGCCGGTGGACTGGCTCGGTGATCCGGACGTCGCCATGTTCGCGGTCGTCGGTGTGCACGTGTGGGCGACCTTCGGAATGGCCCTGGTCGTCTTCCTCGCGGGCTTCGCGACCCTGGACGCGGCCCTGCTGGACGCCGCCCGGGTGGACGGCGCGTCCCTGGCCCAGGTGATCTGGCACGTGATCATTCCCAGCCTGACCCGCACCATCCAGTTCGTCTTCGTGACCACGATGATCGGGATGCTGACGTCCATGTTCGGCCTGCTCTACGTCATGACCAGTGGCGGTCCGGAGGGCTCGACCTACCTGCCGGAGTACTACATCTGGATCCAGCAGGGTCGGATGAACCGACCGGCCCTCGCGTCGGCCGCGTCCACCGTTCTGTTCGTCATCATGCTCGTCGTCGGGCTGCTCCAGCTCAAGCTGCTCCGACGCGCGGGGAGGGAGGACTGATGTCCCGCGTCCGACTGGGCAGATGGTTGCTCGTGATCCCGATGGGGCTCCTCGCGGTCGCGACGATCTACCCCCTCCTGTTCACGGCGAACGTCGCCATGAAGACCCGCCGGGAGTACATCCTCGACCGCTTCGGTCTGGCGGACTCCCTGCACTTCGAGAACATCACCAAGGCGTGGACCAGCGTCGGCATGGGCCGGTACACCGCCAACTCGATCCTCGTGGTGGGTTGCGCGGTGTTCCTGCTGCTGCTGTTCGGGTCGATGGCCGGCTTCGCGCTGAGCCAACTGCGCTTCCGGGGCTCGACGGCGCTGTTCATCGGCTGCCTCGCGGCGCTCTTCATCCCCTTCCAGGTGATCATGGTGCCGCTGGCCCGGGTGATGGCCGACAGCGGCCTGGTCGACACGTACCCGGGACTGATCCTGGCGTACGTCGCGCAGTTCCTGCCCTTCACGGTCTTCCTGATGACCAGCTACTACCGCACCATCCCGGCGGAGATCGTCGACGCGGCCCGGATCGACGGCAACACCGTGTACGGCGTCTACCGGCGGATCATGCTGCCGCTGGGCGCTCCGGCGCTGCTGTCCGTGGGCATCCTCAACACGCTGTTCTGCTGGAACGACGTGCTCATCTCGCTGCTGCTGATGCCGTCGGCCGACCACCGGACCCTCATGGTCGGGGTGACCTCGCTGCGGGGGCAGTACTCCGAGGACATTCCCACCTTCGCCTCCGGGGTGCTCATCGCCGCGATCCCGGTCCTGGCGGTCTACCTGTTCCTTCAGCGCCAGATCGCCGACGGCGTCGCCGCTGGTTCCACGAAAGGCTGACATGCGCATCACCGGGTATCGAACCCTGACGACGGTCCAGGAGTGGGGCCGACCCGTCGGCGACGCCAACGGCGTGTTCCCCGACGGCGTGACGACACTGCCGATCACCATCGTCGAGACCGACGAGGGGATCGACGGCATCGGCCTCGGGCCGCACGTGGAGATCGACAAGATCTTCCCGGCCATCGAAGGGGAAGATCCCCGCGCGGTGTCCACCCTGTACGACCGGATGCTGCGGCAGACGTTCAAGGCCGGGCACGCCGGCCTGGTGTTCGGGACGATCGGCGCGCTGGACACCGCCCTGTGGGATATCAAGGCGAAGATCGCCGGTGAGCCGCTCTGGCGCCTGCTCGGCGGGCGGGACCGGCGGGTTCCCGCGTACGCCTCCGGTCTCGACATCGGGCTGACCGACGACGAACTGGTCGCGGAGTACGAGGTCTATGCCGGGTACGGCCTGCGGGCCGCCAAGCTCAAGGGCGGTCTCGACATCGAGCGGGACCGGCACCGGCTCGGCCTGGTCCGGGAGGTGCTGACCGAGGCCGGTCACGGCCGACGGCCGGGCCTGATGCTCGACGTCAACGAGGCGTGGTCGCGCAAGCAGGCCGTGCGCCACGTGGCCGAGTTGGAACGTACCCTCGATCTGATCTGGATCGAGGAGCCGGTCCGCCGCTGGGACGCCGAGGGCCTGGCCGCCGTGGGGCGGGGCGTACGGGCCTCGATCGCCACCGGTGAGAACCTCACCGGGCTGGAGCAGTACCGGCCGCTGATCGCGGCGGGCGCGGTCGACATCGTGCAGACGGCCGCGGTCTGGGGGGTCACCCACTTCCTGCGGGTGGCGGCGCTGGCGCACGCCAACGACCTACCGGTCAGCCCCATCGGCAACATCCCCGTCGGTCTCCTGCACGCCGCGACCTCGGTGCCCAACCACCTGGTCAGCGAGTTGCAGGATCTCCGACCACCGACGGGTATCGGCCTCGACCTGCACGTCGAGGACGGCGCGTTCGTCCTGGGTGAGACACCCGGCCTCGGGGTACGGGTGGACGAGGCGGCGATCGCGGCCGCCGGACACCGTCCGGGGACTCCGACCGCCGACAGCCCGAACGTCCGTCCGGAGCGAGCCGGCAAGCGGCTGCTCGCCGTGGCCGAGCACCCGGTCGCCGCCGTGCCGGCCGGGGTCGAGGCCCTGCTCGTCGACGCGGTCACGTCCCCGAACGACGTGGCGCCGCTGCGGCACTGAGCCGGCACGGACCGTATCCGCACTGGACCGCAATTGGTCGGATGATTACCGTGTCCGTGGCGCCGACACCGCGGACGCGGCTCCGGCCGCCCTGTCACCCGCACCGTACGTACCAACCACGTCGAGACGGAGCAGCAGTGAAGGCAGTTGTCTACAAGGGAGCACGGGACCTCGGGATCGAGGACCGCGCACCGGAACCGCCGGGCCCCGGCCAGGTACGGATCGCGGTGGCGTACACCGGGATCTGCGGTACGGACCTGCACATCTTCCACGGCGACATGGACGCCCGGGTCGGCGCGTCGGCGGTCCTGGGACACGAGATGTCGGGGCGCGTCGCCGCGGTCGGCGACGGCGTGGCCGATCTGCGGGTCGGGCAGCCCGTCACCGTGATGCCCACGCGCGCCTGCGGGCAGTGCCCGGCGTGCCGTCGTGGCCACTCGCACATCTGTCACGCGATGGACTTCCTCGGCATCGACTCGCCCGGCGCGATGCAGTCGTCCTGGACGGTGCCGGCCGACCTGGTGCTGCCGCTCCCCGACGACCTGCCGTTGGACCGCGCGGCGCTCGTCGAGCCCGTCGCCGTGGCGGTGCACGACGTCGGCCGGGCACAGGTGGCGTCCGGCGAGCACGTGGTCGTCGTCGGCGGGGGCCCGGTGGGCGTCCTCATCGCCGCCGTCGCCCGTGAGCGGGGGGCCCAGGTCCTGCTCGTCGAACCGGACGGTTTCCGGCGCGGAGTCGCGTCGGGCATCGGCATCGAGGCCGTCGACCCGGGGCCGACCGACGTGGTGGCGCTGGTCAACGAACGGACCGGCGGCGCGGGCGCGGACGTCGCGTTCGAGGTGTCCGGTTCGGCCGCCGGCGTCGGCACGGCGGTGGACGTGCTGACCACCCGGGGCCGGCTGGTGATGGTGGCGATCCACCCGCAGCCACGTCCGGTGAACCTGCACCGCTTCTTCTGGCGGGAACTGGAGTTGCTGGGCGCGCGGCTGTACCGGCGCGAGGATGTCGTCGAGGCGATCCGGCTGGTGGCGGCGGGCGTCATCCCGGCCCAGGAGCTGATCTCCCGGGTGCTCCCGGTGGCCGGCGTCACGGACGCGTTCACGGCCCTGGAGTCCGGCGGAGGTGTCATGAAGGTGCTGCTCGACTGGCGGGAGGAGGAGCGATGAGCGTCCTGTTCGACCTGACCGGACGGACCGCCCTGGTAACCGGGGCCCGGCGGGGGATCGGCCTGGCGATGGCCGAGGCCCTGGCGTTGGCCGGCGCGGACATCATCGGGGTGTCGGCGCAGTTGGAGCCGGAGGGCAGTGAGGTCCAACGGCGCGTCGAGGCCGCCGGTCGCCGGTTCACCGCCATCCGGACCGACCTGGGCGACCGGGCCGCGGTGTACCGGCTGGCCGAGGAGGCCGAGGCGGTCGCGCCGGTGGACATCCTGGTGAACAACGGCGGCACGATCGCCCGGGCGCCGGCCGTGGAGCACCCCGACGAGATGTGGGACCGGGTAATGCAGGTCAACCTGTCCAGCCAGTTCGTGCTGACCCGGGAGATCGGCCGGCGGATGGTCGACCGGGGCCACGGCAAGGTCATCTTCACCGCCTCGCTGCTGAGCTTCCAGGGCGGCATCAACGTCGCGAGCTACACGGCGGCCAAGTCCGGCCTCGCCGGGCTGACCAAGGCGCTGTCCAACGAGTGGGCCGGACACGGCGTCAACGTCAACGCGATAGCGCCCGGGTACATCGCCACCGACAACACCCAGGCGCTGCGCGACGACCCGGTACGCAACGACGCCATCCTGGGTCGGATCCCGGCCGGCCGGTGGGGACGCGCCGACGACCTGGCCGGCGCCACCGTGTTCCTGGCCGCCAGCGCGTCGGACTACGTGCACGGCACCGTCCTGCCCGTCGACGGCGGATGGTTGGGCCGATGACCGGGCCCACGCCGACCGGGCGTCCCGGCATCATCGACGCGCACCACCACCTCTGGGTCCGCGCCCGGCACCCGCAACCGTGGATCGACCCGGACACGATGGCGGCCATCGACAACGACTTCACCCCGGCGGATCTCGCTCCGGCGGCGCGGGCCGCCGGGGTCACCGAGACCGTCGTCGTGCAGTCCATCGCCTCCGTGGCGGAGACGGAACACCTGTTGGGCATCGCGGCCGACGATCCCCTCATCGGCGGCGTCGTCGGCTGGGTCAACCTCGCCGCCGACGACATCGACGAGCGCCTCGACCGCCTGCGCGCCGCCCGCGGCGGGGAGCGGCTGGTCGCCATCCGCCACCTGGTCCAGTCCGAGCCCGACCCGGCGTACCTCGACCGGCGCGACGTTCGGCGGGGCATCGCGGCCGTCGGGGCCGCCGGTCTCGCCTACGACCTGCTGGTCCGCGACCATCAACTGCCGGCGGCCACGCGGCTCGTCCGGGACCTGCCCGAGGTGTCGTTCGTCCTGGACCACCTCGCCAAGCCGTCGCTCGGCAGGGGAGACCTGGGCGACTGGCCCGCCAACCTGCGGGCGCTCGCCGCCGAGCCGAATGTCACCGCGAAGCTCTCCGGCCTGGTGACCGAGGTGGACGGCTCGTCCTGGTCCGCTGCCGACCTGCGCCCCGCCATCGACCACGCGCTCGACGCGTTCGGACCGCACCGGCTCATGTTCGGCTCCGACTGGCCGGTGTGCCTGCTCGCCAGCTCCTACACCCGGTGGGTCGGCGTCCTCGCCGATCTGCTGGAACCGCTCGCCGACGCGGAGCAGGCGTCGATCTGGCGGGAGACCGCCGCCCGCGCGTACGGGCTGGGGGAGCCGTGACGGGCCGGGAGCTGCCCCGGCGACCGGGGGTACGCCTCACCACGCTGGGCTTCGGCGCGGCGCAGGGCGGCAACCTGTACCGGGGGACGTCGGACGAGGAGTTCGCGGCGGCCGTCGACACCGCCTGGGACGCCGGCATCCGGTACTTCGACACCGCGCCGCACTACGGTCTCGGCCTGTCCGAGCGGCGGTTGGGGGCGGCGCTGCGGTCTCGGCCCCGCGACGAGTACGTGGTGTCGACGAAGGTCGGGCGGCTGCTCGTACCCTCGCCCGAGGGCGCGCGGGACCGCGACCCCGAGGGGTTCGACGTGCCGGCCGACCACCGGCGGGTCTGGGACTTCAGCCGCGACGGCGTCCTGCGGTCGTTGGAGGCCAGCCTGGACCGCACCGGCCTGGACCGCGTGGACGTCGTCTACCTGCACGACCCGGACGAGCACTGGGAGCAGGCGGCGACCGAGGCGGTACCGGCCCTGGTCGAGCTGCGTGACCAGGGGGTCGTCGGCGCGATCGGCGCCGGCATGAACCAGTCGGCGATGCTGGCCCGCTTCGTCCAGGAGACCGACATCGACGTGGTGATGTGCGCCGGCCGCTACACCCTGCTCGAACAGGGCGCGGCCGACGACCTGCTGCCGGCCGCGCAGGCCGCGGGGGTGGGCGTGGTGATCGCCGGGGTCTACAACTCCGGGCTGCTGGCCCGTGACCAGCCGCCGGCCGACGCGACCTACAACTACCAGCAGGCGCCGCCCGAGGTGATCGAACGGGCCCGCCGGATCGCGGCGGTCTGCCAGGAGCACGGCGTCACGCTGCCCCAGGCGGCGCTGGCGTTCGTCCGCCGGCACCCGGTGGTGGTCTCGACGGTGGTCGGCCTGCGGGACGAGGCCCAGGTGACCGAGACCCTGCGCCGCTTCGACGCGGACGTCCCGGAGCGGCTGTGGGTGGCGCTGCGCGACGCCGGACTGCTCCGCTGACGGCGCGGCGCTGAAAAGCCGGAGCGCCGGCCACCCGTCGTCAGGAGCGGGTGGCCGGCGCTTCGTTCGCGCCAGGTCCGGTGATCAGACCTGGGTGAACCGCCACTGCTGGTTGGCGGCGCTGTGACAGCCCCACTGCAGCAGGCGGGCCCCGTCAGCGGTCGAGGCGCCGTTGACGTCCAGGCAGAGCCCGCTCAGCGCGCTCTTGACCGTGTAGACCCCGGTGGTGCCGGTCGCCGTCACGGTGAACTTCTGTTGGTTGGAGTTGTTGCAGGTGGTGTGTTGCAGGAAGGCGCCCTGTGCGGTCGAGCCGCCGACGACGTCGAGGCACTTACCGCTGTGCACCGCCTTGAGGTAGACGGCGCCGCCGCCGGCGTCCACCGCCTGCCACTTCTGGTTGTTGCCCCCGGTGGCCGCCCACTGCACGACCTGGGCGCCGTCGGCGGTGGAGACCCCGCTGACGTCCATCAGCTTGCCGCTGTGCTGGGCCGTGAGGGTCCAGGTCTTCCCGGCCACGCCACCGGTACCCGGGTCGCTGCCGCCGGGCACCCCCACGCCGTTGCCGCCGAAGGTGAAGGCGTCGAGGTCGAACCAGTTGGACGAGCTGCCCTTGAACACCATGTAGAGGGTGTGCGTCCCGGACAGGGCCGCGACGCTCGTCGCCGCCGTGGACTGGTAGTTGTCCCAGCCGCCGGTGCTGGGCACCGACGTGGTGGCCAGCAGGGTGCCGGTCGGCGAGTCGGCCCGCAGCTCGATGCTTCCGCCGCCGCTGGGCGAGGAGAGCCGGTAGCTGACGGTGCTGATGTTCGACAGGCTCATCGGGTTGAACGCTACCCAGTCGTTGTTGGAGATGTCACCGACGCGCTTACCGCTCTCCGCGGCGCTCTGGTCGACGACCCGGATGCCCGACTGGCTGCTGAAGTACTCGGCCTGCTTGTGCTTCGGCTGCAGGATCGCCTGCGCGTAGCCGGTCAGCGGCGAGCCGCCACCCGAGCCGCCGTTGTCGGTGTAGCGGGCGTTGAGCACGTAGTACAGGTTCGCGCCCTCGGGGTGCCCACCGAGCAGGTCGGTGGAGATGGTCCCCGAACACCCCGGGTACTCGGTGGTCTCGTGGGCGTGGTCGTCGTGGCCGAGGGCCGGGTTGACGAACACCTTGGTGCAGTCGATGGCCGCGCCGCCGGGGTCGGAGACACTGACCGTGTACGAGACCTTGTCGCCGAAGTTCAGCATGCCGCCGTTGGGCGGCACGTTGATGGTGACCACCGGGGCGGTGTTGCCGACGGTGATCTGCACGTTGGCGAAGCCGGTCTTGCCGGTGTTGTCGGTGACCTTCAGCTGTGCGGTGTAGTCGCCGTTGGTCGTGTAGGTGTGTGTCGGGTTGGCTGCCGTGGACGTACCACCGTCACCGAAGGTCCACTGGTAGCTGAGGGTGTTGCCAGGGTCCGGGTCGTTTGTGCCGGCGCTGCTGAACTGGACGGTCAGCGGGGCGCTGCCGCTGGTCGGCGTGCCGACGGCCTTCGCGATCGGTGACCGGCCGCCCTGGATGTAGTCGATCCGGTAGAGCCCGGAGTCGTTGTTGCCGCCGCCGAAGTTCGAGCCCCACTCCAGCAGGTACAGCGAACCGTCGGGGCCGAACTCCATGTCCATGGGCTTGTTGAAGTTGCCGCCGGGCAGGAACGGGTTGGTCCGGGTGACCGCCGTCGAGGAGTCGAAGTGGACCTCCTTGACGTAGTTGCGGGCCCACTCGTAGAAGAAGTGCACGCCGTCGTAGTACGGCGGGAACTTCGTCGCCGACGGGTTGTTCGCGTTGTACCGGTACACCGGGCCGCCCATCGGGGCCGACCCGCCGGAGCCCAGCTCGGGGAAGGTCGTCGAGGCCGGGTAGCCGTACCAGATGTTCGGCGAGACGACCGGCTTGAGGTTGACCAGGCCGGTGTTGTTGGGCGAGTTGTTGACCGGCGCGCTGCAGTTGAACTTCGCCCCGACCACACCGGTGTCCGGGTTGAACGGCGCGTACGGCTGGTTGTTGCCGTGGCAGAACGGCCAGCCGTAGTTGCCGGCCGTCTTGATCACGTTCAGCTCGACGAGACCCTCCGGGCCGCGGTTGGTCGTCGGCGGGTTGCGGTCCGGCCCGTAGTCGGCCAGGTAGACCCAGCCGGTGACCGGGTCGATCGAGAAGCGGAACGGGTTGCGGAAGCCCATGGCGTACACCTCGGGCTTGGTCTGCGCCGTGCCCTGGGGGTAGAGGTTGCCCGTCGGGATGGTGTACCCGCCGCTGGCCGACGGCTTGATGCGCAGCAGCTTGCCCCGCAGGTCGTTGGTGTTACCGGCGGACCGGGCGGCGTCCAGGTTGGACTTGCCCGAGCGCCAGTCCAGCGGGGCGTACCCCTGCCAGTTGGGGTCGAGGTTGGGCGGCGTGTCGTCGCCGGTGCCGATGTAGAGGTTGCCGTCCGGGCCGAAGTCGATGTAGCCGCCGGTGTGTCCGGGCTCCGCGAAGGTCCGGTCCCGGTACGCGGGGATGTCGATGATCCGGGCCTCGGTGGACAGGTTGAGCGTGTCACCGGAGAGCGTGTAGCGGGACACCCGGTTGACGTCGGTCGAGCTGCTCGCGGGTGAGTGGTACAGGTAGACGTATCCGTTGCTGGCGAACGCGGGGTCTATCGCGACGCCGGTGAGGCCGTCCTCACCGCCGGTGTAGACGCTCAGTGTGGCGGCGGTGACGGTGCTGTTCGTGCTCGGCTTGAAGATCTTGACCTGGCCACCCCGCTGGACGTACAGGACGCGACCGTCCGGCAGCACGGACAGCGCCATCGGGTCCGCGGTGTTGTCGTCGAGCGTGCGCTTCTCGAAGTTGCCCCAGACGGTGCCGCCGCAGTCGCCGGGCAGGTTGCCGGCGGCCCACTTGATGCCGCCCAGGACGTGGTTGCGGAAGTAGGTCTCGCTGTAGGAGTCGATGGCGTGGCCCATCGCGGTGGCCCACACCCGTCCGCCACCGGTGTTGCGGCACCACGAGATCGGGTGGTCCGGGCCCATCGCCCGCGAGCCCGGGTTGTACGTGCGCTCGTCGGCGGTCACCAGGACGTGCACGTTGCCGCGCGGGTTGGAGTCGAAGTTGTACCACTCCTCGCTGCGGCTCCAGCGGTCCGGCAGGCCGACCGTCGAGGGGTGCTGCTTGTCGGCGACGATGGCGGTGCCGGCGAGGACTCCGGGGGAGTGCTCGGGCATGTGGGCGCCGCCGTTCATCATCTGGTCCCACCACGGGTACTCAGACTCGATGCCCATGTCGGTGGCGTTGTGCACGCCCACGATGCCCTTGCCACTGGCGAGGTAGCCCTCGATGGCTTGGCGCTGGGAGGCCGAGGTCCAGACCATGCCGGAGGTCTGGAGCATGATGACGACGTCGAAGGTGGCGAGGTTGGCGGCCGTGAAGACGCTCGCGTCCTCGGTCGCCACCACCTCGAAGTTGTTCGCGGCGGCCTGCTGCTGGATCATCGAGATCCCGGCCGGGATCGAGTCGTGCCGGTAGCCGGCGGTCTTGGTGAACAACAGGGCGCGGAACGCCGGGGCGGCCGACGCTGGCGGGGCCAGGCCGAGGGCCACCAACAGGCCGACGATCAATCCAATGATCATTGTGGGGCGACGCATGCCGTCTCCTAGGTTTGGGCGGGCAACTGGCGATTGCGAGCACGGGCCGACAGCGCGTCAGGTCGTGCCTGGGCGCGCGAGAGCCACGGGTGTGCTGGTCGCGGTCGTCGTGCCGTACGCCGAGACGGCAGTCAGCCCCGCTGGATGTCACACAGCGTGATGTGGGCTGTGATCTCGTCCATGGTCTGCGAGGTCAGGATGAATCATCCATTGAGGACTGTCAATATAACGTCGAGCGTCTGATGTTACCCCCGGGTAGGGGTGGTCGGGCCTGACCGGTCCATGCCCGCACTCGTGCCGATCGAGTGCTGGGCCTGGCTGTCGCCGCAGATCGAGGATTGCGGACCCGCATCCAAACATCTATCTTCATACGTGTGATGTTTCCTCGATGTCAAGGAAATGTTTGCACCATAAAAACGCAAGTTCTTCAGCAAGCTGCGAAAGTGCGTCACTCAGCGCGTCGAACGGCCTACCGGCGGCTGTGCTGACCTCGTCGATGACTACTATCTGTAAGGGCTATCGGGATGTCAGATCCACCACCGGCACCGCTGCTGGCCCTGCGGGGCATCGGCAAGTCGTTCCTCGGTGTACGCGTCCTCGAGGGCGTCGACCTCGACGTCGCGCCGGGCGAGGTGCACGCCGTCGTCGGTGAGAACGGCGCCGGCAAGTCGACGCTCATGAAGATCGTCTCGGGCGGGTACGCCCCGGACGAGGGCACCGTCGAGTTCGCCGGCCAACCGCGCGCGTTCCACGGCCCCCGTGATGCCCAGCGCGCCGGCGTCGGCATCATCCACCAGGAATTCAACCTGCTGCCCGAGCGCACCGTCGCGGAGAACGTCTACCTGGGCCACGAACCGGTCCGGCGTGGATTGGTCGACCGCCGCGCGATGCTCGACCGCACCCGCGACCTGCTCACCTCGATCGGCGAGACCGCCCTGCCGGCCGACGCCCGGGTCGGGCGGCTCGGCGTCGCCCAGCAGCAGGTCGTCGAGATCGCCAAGGCGCTCGCCCTGGACGCGCGACTGCTCATCATGGACGAGCCGACCGCGGCCCTCGCGGACCAGGAGGTCGAACTGCTCTACGGGCTGGTACGCCGCCTCCAGGAGCGCGGGATCGGTCTGCTGTACGTGTCGCACCGGCTCACCGAGGTCTTCGACCTGTCCAGCCGGATCACCGTGCTCAAGGACGGTCGCCGGGTGACCACGGTGGACACCGCGAGCACGACCGCCGACGAGCTGGTCCGGCACATGGTCGGCCGCGAGCTGTCCAGCTACTACCCCGAGCGGGCCGGTCCCGACGACCGTGGGCCGGTCCGGCTCACCGTCCGCGACGGGGGTAACCGCAAGCTGCGGGGAGTGGACCTCGAGCTGCGCGCCGGCGAGGTGCTCGGCGTCGGCGGCCTACAGGGCTCCGGACGATCCGCGCTCGCTCGGGCGCTCTTCGGCGTGGCGCCGTTCACGACCGGCGCCGTCGAATTGGACGGCGAACCGGTGCGGCTGCGCTCGCCGCGCGCCGCCATGCGGGCCGGCATCGCGTACGTCACCGAGGACCGCAAGGGCGAGGGCATCGTGGCACGGCAATCGGTGCTCGACAACGCGCTGCTGGCCAGCCGGGCCGCCTTCGCGACACGGTCCGGTCGCGCCGCCCGCACGGCACGGGTACGCGAGCTGCTCGCCGCCGTGGAGGTCCGCTCGGCCGGCGACGACCAGGAGATCCGCTTCCTCTCCGGCGGCAACCAGCAGAAGGTGGTGCTGGCCCGCTGGCTGGCGCTGAGCCCGCGCATCCTGATCTTCGACGAGCCGACCCGGGGCATCGACGTGGGGGCGAAGTCCGCCATCCACGACCTCGTCCGCCGCCTCGCCAGCGACGGCGCGGCGGTGCTGATGATCTCGTCGGAGCTGCCGGAGCTGCTCGGTATGAGCGACCGGATCGTCGTCCTGCGCGACGGTCGGATCGCGGGCGAGCTGCCCGCCGGCGCGACCGAGGAGGACGTCGTCGCCCTGGCCGTCGGCACCACCACCGTCCGGGAGGCTGTCTCATGACCGCCCTGTCGCTGCGTCCCGCCCGCCGTGCCGTGCCGGGCGTGTACGTGGCCCTTGCCCTCACCCTCGTGGTCGGCTGGCTGATCGTCATGCTCGACGGTGGTCAGCTCTTCAACCAGTCGACGACGGTGAGCCTGCTGCACGTCGCCGCCGGCCTCGGGCTCGTCGCCGTCGGGCAGACCCTGGTCATCCTCGGTGGGTCGCTCGACCTCTCCGTGGCGTTCGTGATCAGCCTCAGCACCCTGGTGGCGGCCGAGGCGATGAACGGCAGCGACGGCGCCCTGCTGCCGGCGATCGGGCTGGCGCTCGCGGTCAGCGCCGGCGTCGGACTGCTCAACGGGCTGCTCGTCACCAAGCTGCGGATCAACGCGTTCATCGCGACCCTCGGCGTCGGACTGCTGCTCAAGGGCTACCTCGACAACGGCTACGACGGCCCGGCCGGCGAGAGCGCGCCCGCTCTCGTCCGGACGCTCGGCTACCAGCGGGTCGGCCCGGTGCCGGTGTCCTTCCTGCTGCTGCTCGCGGTGACCGCGGCGGCCTGGTTCGTCCTCTCGCGTACCCGGTTCGGCCACCACCTGGTGGCCGTCGGGGGTGATCCGGAGGTCGCCCGGCTCTCCGGCGTCCGCAACGACCGGGTCCTCGTCACGGCCCACGTGCTGTGTTCCCTCTGTGCCGGGCTGGCCGGCGTCTACCTGGCCAGCCGGCTCGGCTCCGGCGCCCCGCGGGTGGGCACCGAGGGGCTCTACGACCTGGAGTCCATCGCCGCGGTGGTCCTCGGTGGCACCGCCCTCGCGGGCGGGCGCGGGGGCGTCCTCGGCACGATCGGCGGCGTGCTGCTGCTCGCCAGCATCGACGCGGTCTTCAACCAGCTCGAGGTCGACGCGTTCTTCAAGCAGGTGATCCGTGGCGTGATCATCATCGCCGCGGTCGCCGTCTACGCCCGACGGGCCATGCGAAAGGCGGGGTCCTGACCATGCGGGTCGCCGAGCGCCGTCCGCTCACCCTCCGGATCCGCCCCGACGGGATCGCGCCGATCGCCGCGCTCCTGGCGGTGCTGCTGATCATCATCGCGTTCGTGCAACCCGACTTCCTCGCCCCCGGGTCGCTGATGTCGTTCCTGGGTCGCTCCGCGCCGATCATCCTGCTCGCCGCCGGTCAGTACTTCGTGATCGTCAGCGGGGAGTTCGACCTCTCGGTGGGCTCCCTGGTCACGGCGCAGGTCGTCGTGGCTGCCCGCCTCATCGACAGCGACCCGTCGCGCACCTGGCCGGTGGTCGCGTTGCTGCTCGTCGGTGGCGCGTTCGTCGGGCTGGTCAACGGTCTGGTCACCACGGTGCTGCGGGTGCCCTCCTTCATCACCACCCTGGGCATGTTCCTGATCCTCGTCGGCGCCGTCTACCTGTGGTCCGACGGCGCACCG
Source organism: Micromonospora sp. CA-248212 (assembly GCF_050948405.1). Taxonomy (NCBI): domain Bacteria; kingdom Bacillati; phylum Actinomycetota; class Actinomycetes; order Micromonosporales; family Micromonosporaceae; genus Micromonospora; species Micromonospora sp. CA-248212. Next base: position 2,984,610 of record NZ_CP192023.1, read on the forward strand.
AAGGGCGGCCTCTCCGAGGAGTTCCGTCGGTTCGGTCGACGGGCCATCGAGGACGTGCCGCTGCTCGGCCGGATCCCGTACGCGCTGCTCGTGCTGGTGGTCGTCGCCGCGATCGCCGTGGTGCTGACCCGCTCGGACTTCGGCCGCACGCTCGTCGCCGTCGGGGACAATCCGCGCACCGCCGAGTTGAGCGGCGTACGCGTCGGTCTCACCAAGACGATCGCGTTCGTGCTGAGCGGTGTCGCGGCGGCGGTCGCGGCGATCCTGCTCGGCGGGTACAGCGGTGTGTCGTTCCAGGCCGGAGTCGGCCTGGAGTTCGCCGCGATCACCGCCGTCGTGCTCGGCGGGGTCGCCCTCGGCGGCGGTCGCGGCTCGGTCGTCGGGGCGATGCTCGGCGCACTGACCCTCGAGACGCTCTTCGCGCTGATGAACTTCACCGGCGTCTCCGGTGCCCTCAGATCGACCGTCCAAGGCTTGATCATCCTGCTCGCCGTGGCGGTCTCGGCTTCGCGTTCCTCCTCCTCAAGATAAAGGTGATTCGATGAGACGATCCATGACCGCCCTGGCTGCGGCCGGTGTGCTGACGCTGGCCGCCGCCGGATGCGCCACCGACGAGCCGACCGCGTCCCCGTCCGGCAGCGCGTCCGCCGCCGCGGGGTCCGGCACCGGGGAGCAGTCCAAGTTCTTCGTGCAGGCCGACTACGACAACGAGCTGGCCCTGCTCGACGCCGCCCCGACGGGCCCGGCGGACAAGCCGTGGGAGCAGGTGCTCAACCCGAAGATGGTGGACACCGCCAAGTTCAAGAAGGCCGGTCCGCACAAGATCTGCTTCTCGAACGCGGCGCTGAACAACCCGTGGCGGCAGGTCGGCTTCAAGACCATGCAGGCCGAGGTCGAGGCGCAGAAGTCCCGCATCAGCGAGTTCGTGCACGTCGACGCCGAGGGCAAGGACCAGAAGCAGATCGCCGACATCAACGATCTGCTCGGCAAGAGCTGCGACGCGCTCATCGTGTCGCCGAACACCACCGCCACACTCACCCCGGCCGTCGAGGCCGCCTGCAAGGCCGGCCTGCCGGTGGTCGTCTTCGACCGGGGCGTCAACACGACCTGCCCGGTGACGTTCATCAACCCGGTGGGTGGCTACGGCTTCGGCCACGTCGGCGCGGAGTTCGTCAGCCAGAAGATGAAGCCCGGCGGCAAGCTGCTGGCGCTGCGCATCCTGCCCGGGGTCGACGTGTTGGAGACCCGCTGGTCGGCCGCGAAGATCGCGCTGGACAAGGCGAAGGTCGACGTCGTGGGCGTGGAGTTCACCGACGGCGACCCCGCCAAGACCAAGAAGATCGTGAACGACTACATCCAGCGGTACGGCACGATCGACGGGGTCTGGATGGACGCCGGAGCGGTCGCCGTGGCGGCGGTCGAGGCGTTCCAGGACGCCGGCAAGCCCGTACCGCCGATTAACGGCGAGGACCAGCTCGACTTCCTGAAGCTCTGGAAGGACAAGCAGCTCACCGCCATCGCGCCGACCTACCCGACGTACCAGTGGCGGACGCCGATCGTCGCCGCGCTGGACATCCTCGACGGCAAGCAGGTGTCCAGCCCGTGGAAGCTGCCGCAGCCCACGATCACCCAGGACAACCTGGACCAGTACCTCGACGCGAGCATGCCGCCGCTGCACTACGCGATGTGCGGCTGCCGTGACCTGCCCGGCTACCCCCAGCGCTGGAAGTAGGTTGCGGTGTACGCCATTGGCGTCAACCCCTGGGTGTGGGCCTCGCCGGTCGACGACGAGGCCCTCGCCCGGTTGATCCCGCGGATCGCCTCGTTCGGGTTCGACGCGGTCGAACTGCCGATCGAGCAGCCCGGCGACTGGGATCCCGTCCGCACGCGGGACCTGCTGGCCGAGCACGGCCTCGCCGCGGCCGGGGTCTGCGCGGTCACCCCGCCCGGGCGGGACCTGGTGGACGCCCCGCCGGCCGTCGTCGAGTCGACCGTCGCGTACCTCATGGGGTGTGTGGCGAGCGCGGCGGCGGTCGGCGCGCCCTGCGTCGGCGGTCCGGTGTACGCGGCCGTCGGGCGTACCTGGCGGATGTCGGCGGCGGCCCGCGCGGCCTGCTACGCCGACTTCCGGCGGGCGCTCGCGCCGGTCGCCGACCGGGCCGGCGAGTGTGGCGTGAGCATCGGTGTCGAGGCGCTGAACCGCTACGAGACGAGCGTGCTCAACACCGTTGAGCAGACGATCGAGGCGATCGACGGCCTGCCGTCGAGCGTCGGCATCATGATCGATACGTACCACATGAACATCGAGGAGGCAGACCCCTACGCGGCCCTCGCGCTGGCCGGTCCGCACATCAAGCACGTCCAGGTCAGCGGCACCGATCGGGGCGCTCCCGGCGCGGACCACTTCGACTGGCCGCGCTTCTTCTCCGTCCTGCGGGGCACCGGCTACCGGGGCGCGGTCTGCATCGAGTCGTTCACGTCCGACAACGCCACCATCGCCACCGCGGCGTCGATCTGGCGGCCCCTGGCCCCCACCCAGGACCGCCTCGCGGTCGACGGCCTGCACCACCTCCGCAAGGTCGTCGCCTGACCGGGCGTCGGCACGCCCATGTTGTTAGCGCTAACCCCACCACCCCACCTCTACCCCCCCCAGGAGACCGTCCAGTGTCCGTCTCATCCATCGCCGTGGCGCGCCGGCTCCTCGCCGGCGCCGCCACGGCGGCACTGACCGCAATGGTCGCCGTCACCGCCGCGGCCACACCGGCCGCCGCGGCGACCACCACCCTCTACGCGTCCCCGTCGGGCGGCGGGAGCACCTGCTCCGCCAGCCAGCCGTGCTCGCTGGCCGGCGCGCAGGCCGCCGTCCGGACGCTCAACAGCTCCATGTCCGGCGACATCGTCGTGGAACTGGCCGACGGCGTGTACCGGCTCACCTCGCCGCTGCGGCTGACCGCCGCCGACTCCGGCACCAACGGCTACCAGGTGATCTGGCGGGCGGCCGCCTCGGCCCACCCGACGATCAGCGGCGCGCGGGCGGTCACCGGCTGGTCGCTTGTCGACTCCGCGAAGAACATCTGGCGAGCCAGCGTCCCCACCGGGCTGGACAGCCGCCAGCTCTACGTCAACGGCGCCATCGCCACCCGGGCGCGTACCGCCGTCAACCGCGCCGACTTCACCTTCACCACGACCGGCATGCGGTTCAGCAACAGCGCGTTGAGCTACCTGAACAACGTCGGTAACCAGAGCCGGGTCGAGGTGGAGAGCGTCGGCTCGTTCACCGACCGGTACTCGCCCGTGCAGAGCATCAGCGGGAACTTCCTGACGATGCAGCAGCCGGCCTGGAACAACAACACGTTCGGCTTCGACACCCTGTCCCGTCCGCACCGGGCCGGCCCGTTCTACCTGGCCAACGCGTACGAGTTCCTCGACTCGGCGGGGGAGTGGTATCTCAACCCGGGCAGCGGGCAGCTCAACTACATCCCGCTCGCCGGGCAGAACATGAACAGCGTCAGCGTGGAGCTGCCGCAGCTCCAGTCGCTGGTCAACGTGGGCGGCACGTACGACGCGCCCGCGCACCACATCTCGTTCAGCGGCGTCACCTTCACCGGTACGAGCTGGCTCGGCCCGAGCAGCAGCAACGGCTTCGCCGACCAGCAGACCGGCGCGCACATCGTCGGCACCTGGGCCCGCCCGTCCGACGCGTTGACCTCCTGCCAGGAGGGCTGCCCGCTGTTCGAGGCCACCCGGCCGAGCTGGGCCCAGATGCCCGCCGCCGTGCAGGTGTCGGCCGCCAACACCATCTCCTTCAGCGACTCCCAGTTCGTCAACCTGGGTCAGACGGCCATCGGCATCGGCAACGACGCCAACGCCCACGCGAGCGGTGTCGGCCTGGGTACCAGCAACATCACGGTCACCCGTTCCGAGATCGCCCGCAACTCGGCCGGCGGCATCGTGGTCGGCGGCGTGCGCGCCGACGCCCACCACCCCGGCGACCAGCGGATGGTCAACCGGAACGTCACCATCAGCAACAACCGGGTGCACGACCTGGGCGTGGAGTACCGGGGCGTGGTGTCGATCCTGACCACCTACGTCAGCACCTCGTTGGTCTCGCAGAACGAGGTCTACAACATGCCGTACACCGGGCTGTCCGTCGGCTACGGCTGGGGCGCCAACGACGCCGGTGGCAGCCAGCACTACGCCAACCGGGGCCTCTACAACTACCAGCCGCGCTACTCCACGGCCACGACCGCGTCGAACAACCAGGTCATCGGCAACTACGTGCACGACGTGATGCAGCAGATGACCGACGGCGGGTGCATCTACACGCTCTCGGCGAACCCGGGCGGGACCATCAACCAGAACTACTGCCTGCGAACCAACGGCTGGTTCGGGCTCTACTTCGACGAGGGCTCGCGCTACTACACCGCCCGCAACAACGTGTTCTCCTCCACCGGCACCTGGGCCACCGCGAACTACTACTACGCGGAGAACATGGGCAACTTCACCGTCACCAACAACTGGTCGACCAACGGCAGCACCAACGTGACGAACGGCGACCGGGGCAACGTGGTCAACAGCAACGTCACGGTCTCCAACGGAAACTGGCCGTCGGGCGCGCAGTCCGTGATCGCGGCGGCCGGCGTCCAGGGCGGCGGCAGCACCAACCCGCAGAGTGGGCAGATCGTGGGCGTCCAGTCGGGTCGCTGCGCCGAGATCGGCGGATCCGTCACCACCAACGGCACGCAGGCCCAGCTCTGGGACTGCATTAGCGGAGCCACCAACCAGCGGTGGACGGTGACCGCAAGCCGGCAGCTCATGGTGTACGGCAACAAGTGCCTGGACGCCTCCGGTGCCGGCACCGCCAACGGCACCAAGGTGGTGATCTGGGACTGCAACGGCCAGGCCAACCAGCAGTGGAACGTCAACGCCAACGGCACGATCACCGGCGTGCAGTCGGGCCTCTGCCTGGACGCGAACGGCGCCGCAACGGCGAACGGCACGAAGCTCATCCTCTGGTCGTGCAACGGCGGCACCAACCAGCAGTGGCAGTTGCGTAGCTGAGGCGGGCTCGCCCCGACCGGCCGTACCCCCGGCCGTCTGCGGCGGGAATGGGCCCCGTCGGTCATCCGTGACCGACGGGGCCTGCGCCTGCCCTGGTGGGTCCGCTCGCCGATACGTCGAGACATGGAAGTAGTTGAATTCGACGAAACGGCTCCGTAATATGACCGGCGTCTGCTGTTAACGCTAACAGTGGTCGCGCACACGACGGTGCCCGCCTCATCCGGGTTGCCGTCCCCCGTGGATGGCACTACCGAAAGGACGCTCCCGAATGAAGCGAATCCGAGCCCGTCACTGGGGGCGGGCAGCGGCGGCCGGGCTCCTCGTGGCCGCCGCCCTCGTGGGCCTGCGGGCACCCGGGGCCCAGGCGCTGGAGAACGGCGTCGCCCGGACACCCCCGATGGGGTGGAACAGCTGGAACTCCTTCGGTTGCAACATCAACGAAGGGTTGATCCGGCAGACCGCCGACGCGATGGTCAGCAACGGAATGCGCGATCTGGGCTACCAGTACGTCGTGGTCGACGACTGCTGGTTCAACCCGAACCGCGACAGCTCCGGCAACCTCCAGGGCGACCCGACCCGCTTCCCGAGCGGGATGAAGGCGCTCGGCGACTACCTGCACGCCCGGGGGCTGAAGTTCGGCCTCTACCAGGTGCCCGTCGACAAGACCTGCGCGCAGTACTTCAACAGCTACCCCGGCGCGACCGGCAGCCAGGGCCACGAGGCGCAGGACGCCCGGCAGTTCGCCGCCTGGGGCGTCGACTTCCTCAAGTACGACTGGTGCTCCCCGAACGGCAGCATCAACGACCAGGTCACCACGTTCGCCAAGATGCGCGACGCGCTGGCCGCGACCGGCCGGCCGATCGTCTACAGCATCAACTCCAACAGCATCCACGCCAAGACCGGCCCGCAGCGCAACTGGGGCGACGTGGCGAACATGTGGCGCACCACCGAGGACATCACCAACGCGTGGGACACCGGGCAGACCAACGGCTACCCGATGGGCATCCAGAACATCATCAACGTGACCGTCCCGCTGGCCTCGTACGCGCGCCCGGGTGGATTCAACGACCCGGACATGATGGAGGTCGGCCGGGGCGGCATGAACGACACCGAGATGCGCAGCCACTTCGCGATGTGGGCGATGATGGCGTCGCCGCTGATCGCCGGCAACGACGTCCGCAACATGAACGCCGCGACGCAGACGATCCTCAAGAACGCGAACCTGATCGGCATCAACCAGGACGCCCTGGGCTTGCAGGCCGGCCAGGTGTCGTTCGACGGCACCCGTCGCGTGCTGGCCAAGCGGCTGGCCAACGGTGACGTCGCGGTCGCGCTGTTCAACCAGAGCGGTTCGACGACGACGATCTCCACGACGGCCGCCGCCGTCGGCAAGTCCGGCAGCTCCTTCACCCTGGTGGACGCCTGGAGCAACACCACCAGCACGAGCACCGGCTCCATCTCCGCCAGCGTTCCGGCGCACGGCACGGTGGTGTACCGGGTCAGTGGCGGCGACACCAGCACCCCGCCGCCGACCACCCCGCCGCCGACCACCACGCCGCCGCCGACCACCTCCTTCGCGCTGTCGAGCGTTGCCTCCGGCCGCTGCCTGGACGTCCCGCAGAGCAACACCACGAACGGCACCCAGCCGGTGATCTGGGACTGCAACGGGGCCGCCAACCAGCGGTGGACGGCCAACGGGCAGACCCTCCAGGCGCTCGGCAAGTGTCTGGACGCGCCCACCAACGCCAGCGCCGGCAGCAAGGTCCAGATCTGGGACTGCAACGGCGGCGCCAACCAGCGGTGGACGTTCAACTCGAACGGCACGATCAGCGGAGCGTCGTCGGGCCTCTGTCTCGACGTCAACAACAACGCGACGGCCAACGGCACCACGGTGCTCCTGTGGACCTGCACCGGGGCCTCCAACCAACGCTGGACCCGGCGCTAGCCACACCGCGCTGACAGCTCGACAGGTCCGGACCGGGGCGGCACGGCCCCGGCCCGGACCTGTCGTCGTCCGGCCCCGTCGCGCCGGGCGCGGGCGTGTGCCGGTACGGGCCCGCCCGCGGCGGGGGTGCCCGGATCAGGAGGCGGGAGGCGCGAGGGACCGGCGTCGGCGCAGCGGCATCGCGACGAGCGACCGCTCGGCGGCCCCGCCGTCCAGGAGCAGTTCGACCGCGCGCCTCCCCATCTGCTCGTGCGGTAGCGCGGTGGTCGCGAGGCTGGGACGTAGCCAGGCGGCGATCGGATCGTCGTCGAACGAGATCACCGAGATGTCGTCCGGGACGGTCAGGCCCGCCTCGCCGAGTGCCTGGTAGGCGCCGAACGCCAGCCGGTCGTTCATGCAGATGATGGCGCTTGGTCGTTGGGTTCGGTTCAGCAGGGCGCGCGTGGCGGCGTAACCGTGCTCGGGCAGCCACTCGGTGCAGAAGGACTCCGCCAGGAGGGTGACGCCCGCGTCGCTCAGCGCCTGCTGGATGCCGTGCAGGCGGGCCCGAGCGGCGAGGGAGATCTCCTGGTCGCCCTCCTTGATCCGGTTGCGGCCGATGAGCGCGATGGCGTCGCGGTGACCGTACTCCAGCAGGGCGGTGGCGACCGCGCGACCGGCCCGGTCGTCGTCGGGAAGCACGCAGGGCAGATTGTCCGAGCTGGTGGCGTTGAGCAGCACCACCGGGCCGCCGAGGATGGCGGGGGGCACCGTGAGTCGCCGGGTGGCCATCGCCGCGTAGATCACCCCGTCGACCTGCCGGTCGAGCATGGCCTCGATGGCGTACTGCTCGAAGGTGGCATCGCCCTGCGTCTCGGTGATGAGCAGCACGTGGTCGCGTTCCCGGGCCGCGTCGAGCGCGCCGCGGATGAGGCCGCCGGCGAAGCGGGTGGTGGCGACGATGTCGGAGACGAACGCGATGGTCGCCGTCTTGCGGGTACGCAGGCTGCGTGCCGCCAGGTTGGGCCGGTAGCCCAGCTCCTCGGCGGCGGCGAACACGCGCTGGTGTGCCTCGGCCGAGAGCCGGGTGCCCTCCCTGCCGTTCAGCACCATCGACGCGGCGGTCTTGGACAGCCCGGCCCGCCGTGCGACGTCGGCCAGGGTTGCTCTGTTGCGGCCCATCTGTCCTCCGAATCAGGCGCGGCGCCACGGGCTCCCGCTCCCGCCCATCATGATGCGTCGGCGCACGGAGCCCGGCCCCGGTCGGGTCGGGCGTGGTGTGAACCCGATGTTTCCGGACCGTTGCCAGGTTGTCCTTGACAGCCTCCGGTGTCACGCGCATGCTCTGCTAAATCAGTTTAGCGGCCACTTTTGGCGCGTCGGTAGACGCCGTCGGTCGCTTGCTGAGTCGGTACGCGAGCGCGGCGGCGCGAGATGGTCACGGCGTACGTGTCGTGGCCGCTCGCCCGTCGCGAAGGTCCCGGTGGAGCCGTCGCGCGGCCGTGGGTCGTGGGACGCGCGGAGGAAACATAGGAGTCATGACATGGCACAAACGCTGACGACATTCCCGCGACGCGGCGCGCTGGTCCTCGGACCGCTGCTGGTGCTGGGGCTCGCCGCCACGGCGTGCAGCGCGCCCGGAGCCGACCGGTCGTCGACCGCCGGGCCCGACGCCGCCGTCAAGACGGACCTGGGCACCGGGCCGGTCACCCTCCAGATGTACGCGGAGACCGGCTTCCCGCTGGCCAAGGCGCTGGCCGACGAGTTCTCCAAGCAGCACCCGAACGTCACTTTCAATATCCGCGAGGACCAGTTCACGGTCATCGTGGAGAACGCCCCCCGCGTGATGGCCTCGGACAACGCGCCCGACATCATCCGGCTTCCCACGATGGTCGACCTCGTGAAGGACGACCTGCTCAAGAACCTCGACCCGTACGTCACCGCGTACGGCTGGGACAAGTTCCCCGCCTCGCAGCTCGTGCAGTTGCGCGTCGGCGACGAGACGCGGGGCGTGGGATCGCTCTACGGCATGGGGCTCGGCTACAGCGTCACCGGAGTCTTCTACAACAAGAAGCTGGCCGCCCAGGTCGGCATGACCCAGCCGCCGGCCACGGTCGCGGAGTTCGAGCAGGTGCTGGCGAAGGCGAAGATCAGCGGGGTCCAGCCGATCATGCAGTTCAACAAGAACACCGCGGGCATCAACTTCCCGCACCAAGCGCTGCAGAACCAGTTCGGCGACCCGGCGCAGGTCGCCGACTGGATCTTCCAGAAGCCGGGAGCCACCTTCGACACGCCGGCCGCGCTGAAGGCCACCCAGACCATCCAGAAGTGGGCGCAGGCCGGCTACTTCACCAAGGACGCCAACGCCCTGGACTACGCGGGCATGGTCGGGCAGTTCCAGAAGGGGAACGGTCTGTTCATGTTCAACGGCGACTGGGAGTCGGCGAACCTCGACAAGACGATGGCCGGCAACGTGGGCTTCTTCCTGTTCCCCGGCGAGGCGGCCGGCGCCAAGCACGTGGCGATGTCCGCCCCCAACACCTTCGGGGTCTCCGCCAAGGCCAAGAACCCGGACGCCGCCGCGTTCTTCCTCAACTGGGTCCACACCGACGCCAAGGCGCGGGAGATCGCCGTGACGGTCGGCGGGTCCAGCCCGGGTGGCCCGAGCGACCTTCCGGTGCCGGCCGCCGCCCCGAACACCGTGCTGGCCGAGACCCTCAAGGCGGCGCAGCAGCTCGGGGCCGAGAACGGCGCGGTCGACTTCACCGCGAACGCGACCGGCGGCATCTTCGCCGCCGCGATCACGCCCGAGATGCAGAAGCTGGTCGCCGGCCAGCAGACGCCCGAGGGGTACGTCAAGGCGGTCCAGGCCGAGTACGAGAAGGAACTGTCCCGATGACGTCTGCCCTCGGCAGCGCACCACCAGGGCGGGACGGCCGGGCGTCGTCCGTGGGTCGTCCCGCCCGTCCCGCGTCCGCGCGGGCCCACCGACGCCGGTGGGCACGCGCGGCCGGGACCGGCTGGTTGTTCGTCCTGCCCGCCTTCGTGATGTACGCGGTCTTCGTCCTGCGGCCCCTCGCCCTGACCGTCCAGTACTCGCTCTACGACTGGAACGGGATCGGGGTCGCCCGCTGGGCGGGCCTGGACAACTACGTCACGGTCTTCACCGACAGCGACCTACTGAAGATCATCTCCAACGCGATCATCCTGATCGTCTTCTTCAGCCTCATCCCGGTCGCGCTCGGGTTGCTGGTGGCGAGCGTGGTCCGCCGGATCACCACCGGCGCGTTCGGCACCGTGGTCCGGACGATCCTGTTCCTGCCCCAGGTCATTCCCCTGGTGGCGGCCGGCATCGCGTGGAGTTGGCTGCTCTCGACCAACGGTCTGGTCAACCAGGTGCTGCGCGCCGTCGGGCTCGGTGGCGTGGCCCGCGCCTGGCTGGGCGACTTCGACACGGCGCTGCCCGCCGTCGGGGTGATCGGGGCGTGGGTCCTGCTCGGCCTCTGCACGATCCTGCTGGTGACCGGCATGAGCAAGATCGATCCGGCGCTCTACGAGGCCGCCCGGCTGGACGGCGCGGGGCCGGTCCGCGAGTTCCTCGCGGTCACCCTGCCCAGCCTGCGTCAGGAGATCGGGGTCTGCCTCACCGTCACGATCATCGCCGCGTTGGCCAGCTTCGACATCGTCTACATCTCCACCAGCGGCGGACCGGGACTGCAGACCACCGTCCCCGGTCTGGAGATCTACCGGCTGGCCTTCTCGCAGCGTCAGGTGGGGTTGGCCTCGGCGCTCGCGGTCGTACTGATGCTTCTGGTGCTGGCCTTCGTGCTGCCGATCCAGCGACTGACCCGGGGGGAGAAGCCGTGAACCTGAGCCGACGTGAGCAGCTGACCGGTCGGGTCTTCCTGATCGCCCTGATCCTGGTGACCCTGCTGCCGTTCGTCAGCATGCTCTCGGCCGCCCTGCAACCGCGCGGCACCGTGCCCGACGGTCTGGCCTGGCCGTCCGACCCGCAGTGGGGCAACTTCGCCGACGCGTTCACCGCCGCCAACATGGGCGCACTGCTGCGCTCCAGCCTGCTCATCGTGGCGGGCGTCGTACCGGTGTCCGTGCTCATCGCCACCATGGCCGGTTTCGGGCTGGGTCAGTTGCGGGTGCCCGGCGGCCGGCTCGTCTTCGGTCTGCTGCTGCTCGGCCTCACGCTGCCCTTCGAGGCCGTCGTCACCCCGCTCTACTACCAGATGCAGGACCTCGGTCTGCTCAACACCCGGTGGGCCATCATCCTGCCGCTGATCGGCCTCTACATGCCGTTCGCGGTGTTCTGGATGCGCGCCCACTTCACCAACGTGCCGGTCGAGCTGTCCGAGGCCGCCCGGGTGGACGGCAGCAGCACCTGGCAGCTGTTCTGGCGGGTCCAGGTGCCGCTGGCCCGCCCCGCCATCGCGTCGCTGACGATCCTGATGTTCCTCTGGACGTGGAACCAGTTCCTGCTCGCGATCGTGCTGGTCGACGACGCCACCAAACGCACGATGGCCGGAGCGCTCGGCGCGTTCCAGGGCCAGTGGGGCACCGACCTGGTGCTGCTGTGCGCTGGCTCGCTGCTGATCCTCACACCTACCCTCATCGTGTTCCTGATCTTCCAGCGACAGTTCATCAAGGCCCTGATCCAGGGCTCACTGAAGGGATAGGCAGTGGCCACGCAGCCGCAGATCCACGGCGACGTCGACGAGCGCTACGGGCGCGTCGCCGACGCGTTCCGCGACAACTTCACCCTCCGCGGTGAGGTCGGCGCCGCGGTCACCCTCTACGTGCGGGGTCGCAAGGTCGTCGACCTGTACGGCGGTCTGGCCGACACCCGCACCGGACGCCCCTGGACGGCGCACACGCCGGTCGTCGTCTTCTCCTGCACCAAGGGGGTCCTGGCGATCTGCGCGTACCTGCTCGCCCAGCAGGGGCGCCTCGACCTCGACGCGCCCGTGACGCGCTACTGGCCGGAGTTCGGCCAGCACGGCAAGGCCGACATCCCCGTACGGTGGCTGCTCACCCACCAGTCCGGCCTGCCGGCGCTGGACCGGCCGCTGACCCTCGACGAGGTGCTCGCGTGGGATCCGGTCATCACGGCGATCGAGGCGCAGACCCCGCTGTGGGAGCCGGGTACGGCGCACAGCTACCACTCGATGACCTACGGGTGGCTCGTCGGCGAGGTCATCCACCGCGTCAGCGGTCAGCTCCCCGGCGCGTACTTCCGCGACACCGTCGCCGGCCCGCTGGGACTGCGTACCTGGCTCGGGCTGCCCGCTGCCGAGCGCGACGGCGTCGCCTGGAATCTGGCCCCACCACCGGACGCCGATCCCTTCGTCGACCCGGTCGCCGAACGGGGGATCACCATGGGCGGCGCGTTCGCCTTCCCCGCCGACGCCGACGGTCTGGTCAGCTTCAACGACCCGGACATCCAGGCGGCCGGCATTCCGGGCGCGGGAGCGGTGAGCACCGCGGGCGGCCTCGCGCGCCTCTACGCGGCCTGCGTGTCCGACGTGGGCGATGGACCCCTGCTCACCCGGGCCTCGGTCGACGACGCGGTCGTCGTCCGCTCACGGGGCCAGCAACGGCACGGCCCGCCCGACACCGGCCAGCGCTGGGGCACCGGTTTCCTGCTGCACTCCGAGCCGGCCCGGCCGCTGCTGGGGGAGCACAGCTTCGGCCACGACGGGGCCGGCGGCAACCTCGCCTTCGCCGACGCGTACCACGAGGTGGGGTTCGGCTACGTGGTCAACCAGATGTACGGCGCGGGCGACGAGCGCGCCAACCGGCTCACCGCCGCGGTCCGCTCCTGCCTCGACGCCTGACGCGGGGTAGGCGCACCCCCATGACGGCGAGCACCCCCGGGGCGCGCGGTGGTCCGCGCGGCCCCGGGGGCGCTCAGGGGGTGAGCTGAGAGGGGACGGGTCAGCTCGCGGTGCAGGTAGGAGTCGCGGACGGACCGGCGCCGGTGCCCTGGAAACCGAACTCCGTGCTGCCGCCCGCACCGATCTGGCCGTTGTAGTCGACGTTGCGGAAGTCCACCGCACCCGAGGAGCCGCTGGCCTGCGCGCTCCACGTGTTGGTGATGGCGGCGCCCGAGGGCAGCGTGATCCGGACCGACCAACCCCGTACGGCCGTCGAGCCGGCGTTGACCTTGACCGTGGCGACGAAGCCACCGTTCCAGGAGTTCAGCGACACCGAGGCGGTGCAGCCGCTACCGGTGGGCGGAGGAGTGGTCGGCGGCGGCGTCGTGGGCGGGGGAGTGGTCGGCGGAGGGGTGGTGGGCGGCGGCGTGGTCGGGGTGCCGGTGCCCGCGTTGAGGGCGTTGAGGACGGAGGTGTACGCCGCCTTCTTGTTGCCCGACCGGTCGAACAGCAGCGGGTTGTCGTTACTGCGCCACGAGTCGCTGTCCCGTACGCCCCACACCGTGATGCCGGTGCAGCGGGCGATGGCCATGCAGGCCCGGGTCACCTGGGCGTAGGCGTTGGCCTGGTTGGAGCCCTGGGCGATGTCCAGCTCGGTGATCTGGACGTCGACGCCGAGGTCGGCGAAGCGCTGCAGGTTGGCCTGGTAGTCACCCGGCACCGAGGTGCCCAGGTGGGACTGGAAGCCGACGCAGTCGATCGGCACGCCGCGGGACTTGAAGTCGCGGACCATGTTGTAGATGCCGGTGGACTTCGCGTTGATGCCGTCGGTGTTGTAGTCGTTGTAGCAGAGCTTGGCGCCCGGGTCGGCGGCGCGGGCGGCCCGGAACGCCACCTCGATCCAGTCGTTGCCGGTGCGCTGCAGGTTCGAGTCGCGTCGACCGCCGCTGCCGCCGTCGGCGAACGCCTCGTTCACCACGTCCCACGCGTAGATCTTGCCCCGGTAGTGGGTGGCGACCTGGGTGACGTGGTTGATGGCGGCGTTGCGCAGCGCGGTGCCGGACATGCCCTGCGCCCAACCCGGCTGCTGCTGGTACCACAGCAGCGTGTGGCCGCGGACGATCATGCCGTGCGACTGGGCGTGGGCGACGATCTGGTCCCCGCCGCTGTAGTTGAACCGGCCCTGCTGCGGCTCGGTGGCGTCCCACTTCATCTCGTTCTCGGGAGTGAGCTGGTTGAACTCCCGGTTCACGATGCCAGCGAACTGGCTGTCGGACAGCTTGAAGGCCGGTACCGCGGCGCCGTAGTAGCGGCCCTTCTCGGCCGCCGAGGCGCCCAGCGTGGTGCCGGCGTTGGCGGCCGAGGTCACCGCCACCGTCGCGGCGACCGCCGCGAGGGTGGCCGCGAGCGGCACCAGCACCCGACGGCCCCGGAGGAGGGGTCGCGGTGTGCGTTCGTCGGGGATCTTGTCCATGGTCCTGCCTTTCGACAAATGATGGCGGCGGAGTCGAGGTCGGGCGGCCCGATCGGCGAAGGGCTGCCGGGGGTCGTGCGGGGCGAGATTCGGCGGTGCCCGGGATGGTCCGACGGGTCGACAACGGTGCTGCCTGCGGGGTAAACGTCACAATGGACTGCCGCGTGCGCGGACGCGGGAATGACGTACGCCGGACAGGTGTGGCTCGGACAGCTCACCGGCCGTCGACCGGGTCGTGGGACCCGATGCCCTTCGAGGTGCCGGTGGTTCCGAACGGGAGGGACGTGCCCTCGACTCCTTGGCGGAACATAGCATGTTATCGATAACATGCTCAAGGCGACCGGTGGCCGTGCGGCAGACCCCTCCGTTGACGACGTCGGTCGCCGTCCCGGACCGGACACGGTTAGCGGGTCTTTTGGTCGGACGTATCGTGCCCGAGGTGCGAATAACGATGCCACAACATGCCGGTAAGACCTTGGCAACACGAGTGTGACCATGGCAAGGTAACGCCTGATCATTGCAAACATCTGATCTATCGTGCGGGCGCTACGGGGCGTGGCCCGTGCGTGACTTCCTGGGGAGGTCCGGTTGCGAGCGAGAGCGTCAATCACCGGCGGCGGCGCGTGCCGAGCCGGGCGAGACACAGTGGACGACGGCCGGGCCCGGCGATGAGCGCCGTCGAGGCGACCGACCAGGCCCACGGCGGCGCGCTCAACGACTGGTTGCGCGAGCGGATCTCCCACGCGCTGTCCGAGTTCACCGCCGCGACCGCGCTCGTCGTCCTGTTCGTCGCGCTGAGCTTCGCCAGTCCCTACTTCCTGACGGCCGACAACCTGTTCAACATCGGCGCGCAGACCGCGGTGATCGCCATCATCGCCGCCGCGCAGACGATGGTCATCATCACCAAGGGAATCGACCTGTCGGTCGGTTCGGTCGCCGCGCTCGCCGGCGTGGCCGGCGCGATGGTCGTACGGGACCTGGGCTTTCCGCTCCTCGCGGCCACGGCGGTCGCGATCGGTGTCGGCGCTCTGGCGGGACTGCTGAACGGGTTGCTGGTCACCGTCGCCCGGATACCCCCGTTCATCGCGACGCTGGGAACGATGTCGGTCGGCCGAGGACTGGTCTTCATCATCACCGGCGCGGTCGGCGTCTACGGGCTGCCCAAGTCGTTCCAGCTGCTCGGCAACGGCGAGATCATCGGCATTCCGTTCGCGGTCGTGATCACCGCCCTGGTCGCCGTCGGGGTCGCCTTCCTGCTCTCGCAGACCCGCTTCGGGCAGTACACCTACGCGATGGGCTCCAACCTGGAGGCCGCCCGCCGCTCGGGCATCGCGGTGGGGCGCTACCTGACCTACGTGTACGTCCTGGCGGGTGTCCTGGTCGGCCTCGGCGGCATGATCGCCGCCTCCCGGGTCAACTCCGGGCAGCCGAACTACGGCATCTCGCTGGAACTCGACGTCATCGCCGCGGCGGTCATCGGCGGCGCCAGCCTATTCGGCGGGCAGGGCCGGATCGTCGGGACCATCATCGGCGCCTTCCTCATCGCCCTGGTCCGCAACGGCGCCGTCCTGCTCGACATCAGCATCCACTACCAGCAGGTGATCGTCGGCCTGATCATCTGGGCTGCCGTCTACTTCGACCAGTACCGCCGTCGGCGGCTGGAGTCACGGGGCTGATCTGCCGTTCCCGCAGCTCACCAGAGGAAGGACGCACACCATGGCACACACCACCATCCGCCGACGTCCCCGGGGTCACCTCCTGCGCGCGCAGGCCGTCCTCGCCGCCGCCGTGGCGGCGGCGCTGCTCAGCGCCTGCGGCGGAGTCGAGGTCCGCGACGGAGGCGACGGCGCGACCAAGGACGCCTCCGGGCCGCTGAAGCTCGCCGTCGTGCCCAAGGCCGTCGGGGCCGACTACTGGAACACGGTGAAGGCGGGCGCCGAGTGCGCCGCGCAGCGCGCCGGCAACGTCACCGTCCAGTGGGACGGGGTGACCACCGAGACCGACGTCGAGGGTCAGGTCAACCTGATCCAGAACTTCGTCACCAAGAAGGTCGACGGGATCGTCTACGCGGCCACCGACTCCCGCGCGCTGGCACCCGCCACCGACCAGGCGATCGGCGCGAACATCCCGGTCGCGATGATCGACTCGGGCACCAGCCCGCAGCCGTCGAGCGTGCCGCTCTTCGCCACCGACAACAAGGCCTCGGCCGTCGAGGCGGCCAAGCTGCTCGCCACCGAGCTGGGCTCCGGCAACCACGACGTGGCGCTGGTGGAGTTCCAGCCCGGCTCGCAGACCAACACCGAGCGGGTCGACGGCTTCAAGGAGGGCCTCAAGCAGTTCCCCAACCTCAAGCTGGTCGGCCAGCAGCCCAGCCGCAGCGACGTCAACGAGGCGCGGCGGGTCACCGAGAACATCCTCACCGCGAACCCCAACCTCGCCGGCATCTTCGCCGCCAACGAGCCGAGCGTGCTCGGCGCGGCGCAGGCCATCCAGGCGGCGGGCAAGTCCGGCAAGGTGGTCATCATCGGTTGGGACGCTGCCCCGGACGAGATCGCCGGACTGCGCAACGGCCAGATCTCGGCGCTGGTCGTGCAGAATCCCTTCAAGATGGGCTACTTCGGCGTCGACAAGATGGTCAAGCACCTCCGGGACAAGGCGCCGCTGGCGTCGGCGGACACCGGCGTCACCTTCGTCACCAAGAAGAACATCGACTCGCCGGAGATCAAGGCGGTGCTCGAGCCCAGCTGCGCCAACCCCCCGGTGCAGTGATGGCGACGACCTCCGCGCCGACGACCGACAACGACCAGCGGCGGTCTCCCGAGGAGCCGCCGGTGCTCGAAGCCCGGGGGATCGTCAAGCGGTTCGGCCACGTCGAGGCGCTGCGCGGCGCCGACTTCACGGTCCACCGGGGCGAGGTCGTCGCCCTCATCGGTGACAACGGCGCCGGCAAGAGCACGCTGGTCAAGACGCTCTCCGGCGTGCACGCGCCGGACGAGGGCGAGATCCGGGTCGGTGGCCGCCCGGTCCACTTCTCGACTCCGGTGGACGCCCGGCGCGCGGGGGTGGAGACCGTCTACCAGGATCTCGCGGTCGCCGACGACCTCAGCGTCGCCGCCAACCTCTACCTCGGGCGGGAGATCCTGCGGTCCGGGCCGCTCGGTCGGCTGGGGCTGCTCGACAAGCGCGCCATGCGCCACGGCGCAGCCGTGGCGCTCGACGAGTTGGGCGTACGGATCCCACGGGTCACCACGCCGATCGCGATGCTGTCCGGCGGGCAGCGGCAGTGCGTCGCGGTGGCACGGGCGATCATCTGGGCGACGAACGTGGTCATCCTCGACGAGCCCACCGCGGCGCTGGGCGTCGTGCAGACCGAGCGGGTGCTCGACGTGGTGCGGCGGGCTCGTGCGGCGGGCATGTCGGTGGTGCTGGTGAGCCACAACATGCCGCAGGTTCTGGAGATCGCCGACCGGGTGGAGGTGCTGCGTCTCGGCCGGCGGGCGGCTCGGCTGCGTGCCGACGAGGTCAGCACCGACGATCTGGTCGCGGCGATGACCGGAAGCAAGGGCTCGGAGCGGGACTAGGGCGGGGGGTCGCCCGCCCGTGAGCGCGCGCGGTGCACCGGGAACGGTGCCACCGACGAGCGGCACGGGCGGGCGATCAATCGACGGCGGCGGTCAGCCCTCGTCGGGCAACCCCTGGAGCGACTCCTCCACACCGATCAGGTGGTTGGCCATCCGGGTGCGGGCCCGCTCCGGGTCGCGCGCCCGGAGGGCCTTCAGGATCGCCACGTGCTCGTCGTGGGTACGCCGGTCCGCGCCCTCCTCGTGCAGGCTCCGCCAGAGCCGCCCGCGCAGGGTGCGCCCGGCGAACGCCTCGATCAGGCCGATGAGCACCGGGTTGTCGGCCTGTGCGGCGATGATCCGGTGGAACGCGATGTCGATTTCCATGATGCGCTCGTGGTCCTGCGGTGACCGGCCGGCGATCCGGGCCGCCTCGTCGAGCAGTTCGGCGGCCTGCGCCAGGGCCTCGTCGGTGATCCTGGTCGCGGCCAACCGGGCGGCCTCGCATTCGAGCAGGCGGCGGACGGTGTGGATGTGCCGTCCGTCGCCCTGCCCCTGGAAGTCGACCACGAAGCCCATCGGGGCCAGCAGTTGCGGCGCGTCGAGGTTCGTGACGTACGTGCCGTCACCCTGGCGGATGTTGACGATGCCGAGGATCGACAGCGCGGACATCCCCTCGCGCAGGGAGCCCCGCGAGACGCCGAGGGATTCGGCGAGGTCCTTCTCGATGGGCAGCCGGTCCCCGGGCTTGAACGTCCCTTCCAGGATCATCCGCTTGATGCCGTTCACGACCTCGTCGGTGCGGGACATGACACCTCCTAGCGGCCGGCGGGGGTGGCGGCTCCACCCGCGATGACGTACGGCTCCGGAGATGACACGGTAGCCGCCTCGGTCGAGGCCCAGTAGCGGCCGTCCGGGAACCGGTACCGTTCGATCGACTCGGGGTGCATACGGGTGGAGTAGCCGGGCGCGTGGGGCAGGACGTATCCGCTGCCCCAACCGGTGTCCCGGATGACGCACGGATCGGTGAAGTGCTCGTGCAGGTGGTCGACGAACTCGGTGACGCGGCCGGTGAGATCCCCCGACACCGCGACGTAGTCGAGCACCGACACGTGTTGGACCATCTCGCAGAGCCCGACGCCGCCCGCGTGCGGGCACACCGGGACGCCGAACTTCGCGGCGAGCAGCAGCACCGCGACAATCTCGTTGACGCTGGCCAGCCGGCCGGTGTCCAACTGGCAGAAGTCGATGGCCTCGGCCTGGAAGAGCTGCTTGAACATCACCCGGTTGTGGCAGTGCTCGCCGGTGGCGACGCCGACGGGAGCGACGGCGCGGCGCACGGCCGCGTGGCCCAGGATGTCGTCCGGGCTGGTCGGCTCCTCAATCCACAGTGGGGTGAAACGGGCCAGCGCCCTGACCCACTCGATGGCCTGGTCGACGTCCCACACCTGGTTGGCGTCGAGCATCAGGTTGCGGTCCGGGCCGAGGATCTCCCGGGCGATGGTGCACCGGCGGATGTCGTCGTCGAGGTCGGCGCCCACCTTGAGCTTGACGTAACCGTAGCCGGAGTCGACGGCCTCCTGGCATAGCCGGCGCAGCTTGTCGTCGCCGTACCCGAGCCAGCCCGCCGAGGTGGTGTAGGCCGGGTAGCCGGTGCGGGCCAGCTCGGCGAGGCGGTCGGCCTTCGTGCTCTGCTGTGCCCGCAGGATGGCCAGCGCCTCGTCCCGGGTCAGCGCGTCGGACAGGTAACGCAGGTCCGCGATGTCGACGAGTTGTTCGGGGGACATGTCGGTGAGCAGCCGCCACAGCGGCTTGTCGGCCAGTCGCGCGACCAGATCCCAGGCCGCGTTCAGCACGGCCGCCAGGGACAGGTGGACGACGCCCTTCTCCGGGCCGAGCCAGCGCAGCTGGGTATCGGAGGTGAGCAGGCGGTAGACCGCGCCCATGTCGGCGGCCATCGTGGCGACGTCCAGGCCGACCAGGCGGTGGGCCTGGTGGGCCGCCGCCGCCACGACGATGTCGTTGCCCCGACCGATGGTGAAGGTGAGGCCGTGACCCGCCAGCGGTACGCCGGCGCTGTCGACGCCGTCGGTGTGCAGGATGACGTAGGCCGCCGAGTAGTCGCCGTCCTTGTTCATGGCGTCGGACCCGTCAGCGGTCAGCGAGGTGGGAAAGCGGACGTCCTCGACGGTGACGCCAGTGATCTGCGGCATGCGCTCCTCGCCCGGCTCGGCTAAAGATCAGATGATCATTCGGAGTATACGGAGGGCGGTTTGGATGCGTCAACGACGCCGTGGGGCCTATACGCATAGACATCCAACGTTTCCTCGCGCTCTCCGCGACGGACCGCGCCGGTTGCTCGCGGCGGCTCACGCCGTTGCGGTCCGGTTGCGGTAAGGGAACCTGCGAGTTGCGGGGAAGGTTCGACGTTCACAATCGCGGCCGGTTGAACCGACGCGGCGAGCTGCCACCATCGAATCGATACATCACATCTTTCGACGAGCGGACGCCGGGACGTGCGGGACGCCGGTGAGCGCGGCGGAAGGCCGGTGTCCCCGCACGGTACAACTGTCTGACACACCAGACCCGCGACATCATGGAGAGAAGATCGGAGCCCACCCGTGGCCGAGACGACCCTGCGACCGATGAGCCCCGGCGACGCGGACCGCGTCCTGGCGATCTACCAACTCGGCCTCGACGGCGGCGACGCCAGCTTCGAGGTCACCGCACCGACCTGGGCGGCGTTCGACGCCAGCCGGATCGCCGCGCACCGGTTCGTGGCGGTCGCCGACGGCCTCGTCCTCGGCTGGGTCGCCGTCACGCGGACGTCGAGCCGTCCGGTCTACGCCGGCGTCGTCGAGCACTCCGTCTACGTCGACCCGGCGGCTCAGGGGCGCGGGGTCGGCCGGCTGTTGCTCGACGCGCTGATCACCTCGACCGAGGGCGCCGGCATCTGGACGATCCAGTCCGGCATCTTCCCCGAGAACACCGCCAGCCTGGCCCTGCACCGCCGGGCCGGCTTCCGGGTCATCGGCGTACGCGAACGGATCGGCCGCCACCGCGACCGCTGGCGTGACGTCGTGCTGCTGGAACGCCGCAGTCCCACCGTCGTCTGACCGGAACCCGTCCGTGCGCGGACACCCCCGCGGCGTCCGCCGGGCACCGGGTCCGCGGGCGTCGCCACCGTCACCGTCGGCTGGCGCAGGCGACGCAGGTACGCGCCGACGGGCGAGCCGCGAGCCGTTCGGCGGGGATCGGGCGGGAGCACCGTTCGCAGACGCCGTAGGTGCCCGCCGCGACGCGGCTCAGCGCCTCGTCCAGTTCGGCGACGCGTCGACGGGCCGCGGCCAGCACGGCGCTCAGTTGTGCCCGCTCGAACGCGATCGTGCTGCCCTCGGGGTCGTGTTCGTCGTCGGCGTTCGAGGACCGGGACGCCTCGAACAGGCTCCGCAGGTCGCCCTCGAGCGCGGCGATCTCGGCGGTGGTCTCGTCGCGTCGACGGTGCAGATCCGCACGAATCGCGCTGGGGTCGGTGTCCATGACGGTTCCACGCTACGCGCGGGGAACGATCGCGGGGTCAGCGTTCGGAGCGCACCTGGACGCGATGCGGCCGGCCGTGCCCGTCCTCCCGGTCGATCCGCAACTCCCGCTCCAACTCGCCGATGACCGCGCGCAGGTCGTCCAGCCGCTGGGTGAGCGCGATGCGGTCCACCTCGTCGGGGATGCCGTCACCGTCCTCGTCGTAGCCGGGGGCCAACCGCTCGGTCATCTCCAGACGACGGGCCTCCTCCATGGAGTTCACGATGACCGCGATGAGGATGTTGAGCAGCAGGTTGACGGTGATCACCACGTAGCTGACGTAGTAGAGCAGCGTCCACGGCGAGATGGCCAGCCCCTGCTCGATGAGGTCCGGCAGCGTCTCCAGCGACAGCAGCACGAACAGCGTCAGCAACGACCTGCCGATGTCCCCGTACTCGTCGGGATACCGGTCGCCGAAGATCAGCCAGCCGGCCATCCCGTACACGTAGAGCGTCACCACGGCCAGCGCGAGGAATCCGGTGACGCCGGGCAGACTGCGCCACAGCGCGGAGACGATGGTCCGCAGGCCCGGCGAGAACCGCACCAGCCGGACCATCCGGGCGACCCGCACCACGCGCAACAGCGCCGCGTCGCCGTGCAGGCCCGGAACGAAGATGGCGGCGATCACGAGGAAGTCGAAGACGTTCCAACCGTGCCGGAAGAAGTCCTGTGGACGCCGGCCGTACGCGGCCAACCGGACGCCGATCTCGATGGTGAAGACGGCGCGGAAGAACAGCTCCAGCCCGTGCAGCGCGCCGCTCGCGGGGAACAGCCCCTCGTACGTCTCCACACCGAGGACGATCCCGTTGGCGAGGATGACGACGACGATGCCGATCTCAAAGGGACGCGACCGGGCGAGCCGCGCGCAGGCGTCGGCGACCGTGGGCCGGCGACGGTCGGGGCGTGACCGATCACCTCGCTGCGCGGGAGCGGGCGCACCGCTCACCAGGCGGCCGATCTGTCGGAGCGTGCCAGGGTCACCGCCAGGACCCACCCTTGGTCGTGGTGGCGGCGCGGAAGCATGGCGACCACCCTAGGCCGCGTTTTCAAAGGTCCACAACCATTGGCGTAGCGCGGTGATAGTGACGGTGGCCTGGAACGACTGACAGCTGGGCTTACCGGAGCCCAGGTGACGGTCCTGGACGTTCTCGATCTCGCACCGAAGGTACGTTCTCGTACCGACCGAGTGGACGTTGGACTTCGCGACGCCGCAGGGCAGGGCCGGCAGCCCGCAGTTCGCCCAGACCGACCTGGCGCGCTGCGACGGCGACCGCCACAGGTTCTGCGCTACCTCCCGCACGAGCGCGAGGACGCCCTCATGCGCGAGCTGGGGCTCACCGGCTGACGGTCCATGGCGAACACGTCGTCGGCCCGCCCCTGGTGGGGAGCGGGCCGACAACGGGAGGTGGCCCGGCCGGGATCACACCGGCCGGGCCCACCGATCAGGACTCCAGGCGGCGACGCCGGGCGAGGAAGAACGCGACCGCGCCCAGGACGACCATCACACCTCCGACGCCGGTCATGGCCGGGACTGCACCGCCGCCGGTGACCGGCAGGATGGGTTGCTCGCCGCCCCCACCAGGTCTGCCGGGGCTGCCGGGTGCGCCAGGACTGCCGGGTGCGCCAGGACTGCCGGGTGCGCCGGGGCTACCCGGTGCGCCGGGGCTCCCCGGTGCTCCAGGGCTGCCGGGTGCTCCAGGGCTGCCGGGTGCGCCAGGGCTGCCCGGTGCTCCAGGGCTGCCGGGTGCTCCGGGGCTGCCCGGTGCTCCGGGGCTGCCGGGGGCGCCGGACGGGCCGGGGGCGCCGGACGGGCCGGGTGCGCCGGACGGGCCGGGTGCGCCGGGGCTGCCGGGTGCGCCAGGACTGCCGGGTGCACCAGGGCTACCCGGTGCTCCGGGGCTGCCGGGCGGGCCGGACGGGCCGGTGGGCCCGGGTGGGCCGGTCGGTCCAGGCGGGCCCGTCGGCCCGGCGCAGATCGGTGCGCTGATGACGTTGGTGTCGAGGGTGACGGCGGCGGTGCGCGCCAGCGCGCGGCCCTGGAGGGTCGCGCCGGTGGCCATCGTGATCGCGGCCTGAGCCATGATGGTGCCCACGAAGGTGGTGCCGGTGCCGATCGTCGCCGAGCTGCCGATCTTCCAGAACACGTTGCAGGCCGACGCCCCGTTGGTCAGGACGACGCTGCTGTTCGACGCCGTCGTCAGCGAGGAGTCGACCTGGAAGATGAACACGGCCGACGGGTCGCTCTGGCCGTTGAGCGTCAACGTTCCGGTCAGTTGGGCGGCCCCGATCCGGTAGACCCCTTCGTTGAGTGTGTTGCCACCCAGCTCCGCCGGGAGGTTGGTGAACGGGGTCCGGCCGGCGGCGTCGTTGAAGGCGGTGGTCAGGTCGCTCTGAGCCTGGAGCGCGACCGCGTCGCCGAGGTGCACCTCCCCGCCGATGGTGGCCGTTCCGAAGCCGGACGCGGTGTTTCCGGGGAACCGCCCGAGGCTCTGGGCCAGGAAGCTGGGGCCGGTGTTGGTGGGCTCCGCCCCGGCGAGGACGGAGAAGTCGGCCGCCGTCCCCAGGTTGACCGGTGCTTCCTGCGCGTTTGCTGCGGTCGAGCTGAAGAGCAGCAGGCTGGCTGCCACCGTGGCGGCTGCGCCAGTCGCGAGCGACGGCAGGACCACCCGCCGCCGTAGCCAATTCTTGGGTTTAGCTGTCACAGAACACCCTCCGTGGGTACTACTCGCAGGAGACGTCCAACGAGTGGCGTCCTGCGTGATACGGCCTGAATGACGCCGATGAAGCGCGCTGACCACCACATCACGACAAATGGTCCAATGAGGGATAATTGGGACAATAACCCAAGCCGATCTGTCCGATCGGACTGACATTCGCATTCGTATTCCTCGGTTCTGGGAGTAGCGGTAGCGGTCGGGTCCCGGCCCGAGAAACCCCCGCGTAAGGAGTGGCCCGCCGCGCGACCCCGCGCGGTGCCTGCCGGGCGGACCCCGTCAGCGGCTCTAGAGTGGGTCGGTGACCGACGCAGCCAGGAGGTCCGGAGACCGCGAGGCCGGTCGGCAGCCGATCTGGGCCAGACCCGAACGGGGAACCCGTGGCCCCGCGCCGACGCACAGCCGGGAGGCGATCGTCGCGGCGGCGATCACCCTGGCCGACACCGAAGGGCTCGCCGCGGTGTCGATGCGGGCCGTCGCCGCGGCGCTGGGCACCGGCGCCGGATCGCTCTACCGCTACCTGTCGTCCCGTGACGACCTGCTCGACCTGATGACCGACCGTGTCGTGGGGGAGCTGCGGCCGTACCCGCCGGAGCAGGCCGACTGGCGGGACGAGATGCTGCTGGTTGCCCGCCGGCAGTTGGGCTTGTTCCGCGCCCACCCGTGGCTGGTGGACGTGATCCAACGGCCGTCGGGCGTCGGTCCCGAGAGTCTGGCCTGGTTCGACAACTGCATCCGGATCCTGGAACCCGTGCGCTGCGCCGTCAGCGCCAAGTTCGAGGCGATCGCCGTGCTGACCGGCGTGGTGAGCTTGTTCGCCCGCAGCGAGGCCGCCGCCGGGTCACCCGGCTTCGCGGGCATCGACCTCGGGGCGTACCCACATCTCGTCGCGGCCCTCGGCCGGGTCGGGCCGCCGACGCCCCCGACGGACCTCTTCGAGCGGACGCTGCGCAGCCTGCTGACCGGCCTGCTGACGCCGGCGTCCGCCGATTGAACGGGCGGGCGACGGAGGGCGTGCCCTCGTCGCCCGCCAGCACAACGAACCCGGGCCCGAGTCAGGCGCGCGCGGCGCGGATGG
The DNA here is from genome assembly GCF_050948405.1 of Micromonospora sp. CA-248212. Lineage (NCBI taxonomy): Bacteria > Bacillati > Actinomycetota > Actinomycetes > Micromonosporales > Micromonosporaceae > Micromonospora > Micromonospora sp. CA-248212. Next base: position 3,009,885 of record NZ_CP192023.1, read on the forward strand.
CGTTGCGGAGCCCGGTCGTGGGTCGACCGATCAACCGGCTGAGGTCGTCGCTGTCGGTGGCCAGCTCGCCGATGGCGATCGAGTGGTCGAGGGCGGCCACGAACCCGGCGGTGCCGGCGTCGAGCCCGACGTTCCGCAGCGCGGAGGCCAGCTCGGCGGTCGACATGTCCCGGTGCACGACAGTCGTGCCGGTGAGCTCGGTGACGGCGTCGGCCAGCTCGTCGAAGGTGAACGCGGTGCCGCCCAACTCGTAGACCGTGTTGCCGCCCTCGTTCCGGGTCAGCGCCGCCGCGGCGGCGGCCGCGTAGTCGGTCCGGGGAGCGGCCGAGACCTTGCTGCCGCCGGTGGCGCCGAGGATGGTGCCACTCGCCAGGTACTGCGGGAGCTGATCGGTGTAGTTCTCGGTGTACCAGCCGTTGCGCAGCACCGTGTACGACAGGCCCGACGCGGCCAGCACCTCCTCGGTGGCCTTGTGCTCGGGAGCGAGCGGGTTCGTGGTCGTGTCGGCCTTCAGGATGCTGGTGTAGACCAGGCGCTGGACCCCGGCGAGCCGGGCGGCGTCGATGACCGCGGTGTGCTGGGGCACCCGCTGCCCCGGGGTGTCCCCGGAGATGAGCAGCAGGCGGCGTACGCCGGCCACGGCGCCGGGCAGCGTCGAGGGGTCGTCGTAGTCGGCCTGCCGGATCTCGACGCCGCGGGCGGCCAGGTCGGCGGCCTTCTGCGGGCTGCGGACGACGGCGGCGATCTCGGCGGCGGGCACACCGGCGTCGAGCAGGTGCTCGATCACCAGCCGGCCGAGGCGGCCGGTGGCGCCGGTGACGGCATAGGTGGGCATGGGGACCTCCGATAAGCGGTTACTTCTAGTAAGCACTTACGAATCTACAGCACAAGTCGTTGAGTAAGCCTCGGGTAGGCTGGTGACGTGACCGACGTGCCGGCCCACGACCCGGCGGGGCCTACCCAGGAATTCGTCAGCGATGTTTTCGCGCGGAGCTGCACCTCCCGTGCCGCCTTCGAGGACGTCACGTCGAAGTGGGCCTCGCTCGCCCTGCTCGCGCTCGGCGAGGGCAGCTACCGGTTCAACGCCCTGCGGCGGCGCATCGAAGGGGTCAGCGAGCGGATGCTCTCCCAGACCCTGCAGACGCTGGAGCGCGACGGAATGCTCACCCGCGAGGTGCTCACCGCGATCCCGCCGCGCGTCGAGTACACGCTCACCCCGCTCGGTGTCCGGGTCGCCGAGCAGCTCCGTGGCCTCGCCGACCTGCTGGAAGCCTCGGTGCCCGAGGTGCGGGCCGCCCGTGAGCGGGAGCGGCCCTGAGGGGCCGTCACGCGCTGGACGGGCACCCGCCTAGTTGGTGTCCTGGGCGCAGATCGTGGTCATCTCGGCGAGGTAGCTCGCGAGGGTGGGCAGGCCAGCCTCGGCGCGGCGGCGTTCGACGCCCGGCTCGTCCCTGATCGGGGTCGCCGGGACGGGACCGTCCGGCCCGCAGCGGATCTGTGTCCCGTACACCTGGGGCTCGCCCTTGGCCACGGCGACGCGGTCCTCGAGGTAGGCGAGGTTGCCCGGCGACGCCTGGCGGGCGGCGACGGCCGCGCGCAGCAGGTCCAGCGCCTCCTGTTGGAAGGCGGGGTCCAGGTCGGAGTGCTGGACGATGGCCCAGGCGGCGTTGCCCCCGTCCTCGCCCACGAGAGCGAAGGTCGGCCAGCCGTGGGTACGGATGATCTCTTTCAGCCGGAGGGTGCGCGCCTGGTCGGACTCGGTCTGCGGGGTGCCCGCACGGTCGGCCTGGTCGCGCTCCAGCATCGCGATCAACTCGTCGTGCAGCGCCTTGTCGAAGGCGGCGGGGGAGACGGAGGTTGCCGGGGACGGGGACGGGGACGGGGACGGGGACGGGGGCGGGGGGTCGCCCGTAGGGCCGTCGGTGGTCCCGGGCGAGGTGCCGCAGCCGGTGAGGAGCAGCAGGCACACAAGCGGCCGGGCGAACCTCGACGGAAGCCTCACAGCATCGATTTTCGTCGCCACCAGGACGTGTTCACAAGGTCCGCGCCGGGGCGACCTCAGGCGTGCAGCGTCTCGCGGGGCGGCACCCCGTAGCTGGCGTGGTACCAGGCGGTGAACCTGCTGTGGCTGGCGAACCCCCAACGGCTGGCGATGGCCGACACGGTCTCCCGTCGAGGGTCGGCCCGGACCAGGTCGTGGTGCGCCCGGTCGAGCCGGACCCGGCGCAGGTACGCCATCGGTGTGGTGCCGAGGTGGCGACGGAAGGCGAGCTGCACCGCGCGCAGGGAGACCGCGGCGGCGTTGGCGATGTCGGCGGCGCCGATGTCCCGGTCGGCGTTCTCCTCCATGAAGGCGATGGCGCGACGCAGGGTCGCGGTACTGGCGTCGTGGCGGTCCCGGGCGGTCTCGTCGGTGAACGCCGTGTTGGGAAAGATCGCGAGCGCCGCCGCGGCGAGCATGCGGGCGGCGCTGCCGATCACCAGCGGCTGGGCGCTGGCGGTCGGGCTGTTCAGGACGACGTCGTTCACGTACCTGGTGGTCCGTCGCCACTGCCGGGTGAGGGTCGCGTCGACGGGGCCGAGGTCGGTGAAACGGATCGGGCCGGGCCGCCGAGCCGGCGTGGCGGTCGCCACCTGTCTCAGTACCCCGAGGTCCAGTACGCAGAGTTCCACCTCGCCGGGTTCCCACCGCAGGCTGAACGGCTCGCCCGGCCGGTTGGTCAGGAACACGTCGCCGGGGCCGAAGCGGTGGGTCTCTCCCTGAGAGGTACGGCTGATCAGGGCGCTGCGGGTACGGCAGACGATCAGCCCGTCGATGTCGCCCACCTCGATGTCGAGATGGGCGCTCTGGCCGGTCGTGGCAAGGGCGAACGGCCCGGCGTCGACGCGCTGGTGGACGAGGTGGTAGCCGGTCTCGCCCGCGTGGATACGCAGGTCCGCGGTGTACGTGCTGGCCAGGAAGCGGTGGATGGCCGCCGGGTCGTGACTCTCGAATGCTCGGGCCTGCACTGGTGACGTCATCCGCTGTCTCCGTCCGAGAGGAGACCGCCGGTCGGATCGGGGCCGGCGGTGGGGTCGGGACGTGGCTGGGCGCACGTGCCGGTGATCGCGGCGCGTAGCCGACCGGGTTCGGCGGTGGTGGTGGCGTCATTCCCAGCAAATCACATATCCATTGATGGGAATTCCACCATACGGCAACCGGCCGTGCACGTCCGTCGATCCGCCGTTTTGCCGAGCCGACTTCGCTTTCCGGCTATCGCACGCGGCGATCCTGCGCCCGCTGTCCTAGTCGCCTCCGGTGCGGCAGCGAAATCTTGTTCATGATCCCCCGGGCGTCCCGACGTCCGGGCCACAGCCGGAGATCCGGCCGACAGGCGGGGGTGAGTCGTTGGACGGTACCGATCCGGACCGCGTCGTACGGTTGGCGGTGGCCGAGGCGCTGGCGCGGGTGGCGGACGAGGACAGCCTGGGACTGGGCGAGGGCGACGCGCTGATGAGCCTCGGCGTCGCGCTGCGGGAGGTGCTGCGCCGCGCGCTCGACGACCGCGTCCCGCTGACCACGCCCGAGTTCGTCGACCTGTGCCGTGACCTACGGCTCAACCGCGACTCGTTCGACCTGCTCGGGCACTACCTGCTCACGGCGTTGCTGGCCCACCACGTCGGGCCGGACGCCCTGGTACGCGTCGGGGCGCTCCTCGGCACCGTCCGGCGCTACCTGCCCGCCGCCCGGCCACCCGGGCGACGCAACGAAGGGCCCGAGCGCCGGCGACGCGACGTCCGCGCGGACAACAGCGTCGTGGGCCGCTATCGCCGTGCCAAGCTCCCTGAGCACCTGCCCAACCCGCCGAGCTGGACGTGTACCGGCTGCGGCCGCGAGTGGCCCTGCGCGACCAAGCAGAGCCAACTGCTCGCCGAGTTCGGCGGGGCGCGCGCCTCCCTCGCCGTCTACCTCGGCTCGTGCCTCGTCGCCGCCGCCCAGGACCTGCCGACGCTGCCCCTGCCCAACGCGCGACACCGTTTCCTGGGCTGGCTGCCCCGCGCCCGGATCTGAGGACGGCGCGGCGCCGTGGCCACTGGGCAAAGAGGCATCGATACGATGGAATGTCCTGGACGCGCCGCACCCGGGAGGACACCGATGCCGACCGCCCGAACCCGCGCACGAAGCGCCGCCGCCCTGGCCGGCCTACTGGTCGCGGCGCTCGCCGCCGCGCCCGCCACCGCCGACCCGACCGACCGGCACCGTCCGGCCCCACCCCACGTCGTCGGCACCGGTACGGTCCCGGCCTACTCCTATGCCAGGGCGATCCGGGAGAGCGTCTGGGTCGAGACCCGCGCCGACAGCGACGGCGACGGCGTCCGCGACCGGGTCGCGGTGGACATCGTCCGGCCCCGGGAGGCCGCCGCCGCAGGCATCCGGGTACCGGTCATCATGGAGGCGTCGCCCTACTACCTCTGCTGCGGCCGGGGCAACGAGGGCGAGTTCAAGGCGTACGACGCGTCCGGCGTCATCGCCTCGGTGCCCCTGTTCTACGACAACTACTTCGTCCCGCGCGGCTACGCCTTCCTCGCCGTGGACCTCGCCGGCACCGCCCGCTCGACCGGGTGCGAGGACGTCGGAGGCCCGGTCGAGGTGGGCAGCGCCAGGGCGGTGGTGGACTGGCTCAACGGCCGGGCCCGCGCGTACACCGCCGACGGACGACCGGTCGACGCCGGCTGGAGCACCGGCCGGGTCGGCATGATCGGCAAGTCGTGGGACGGCTCCGTCGCCAACGGGGTCGCCGCCACGGGCGTGCCGGGCCTGGCCACCATCGTGCCGGTCTCGGCCATCTCAAGCTGGTACGACTACATGCGATACCAGGGGACGCTGGTGTCGACCGACTATCCCGGCTGGCTGCACTCGGACGTCAGCAGCCGCCCCGAGTCCGCCTGCGCGACAGTGCTCGCCCGGCTGCGGGCGGACAGCGCTGAGCAGACCGGCGACTACAACGGGTTCTGGGCGCAGCGCGACTACCGGCCGTCGGCCGACCGGGTGCGGGCCAGTGTCTTCGTGGCACACGGTCTCAACGACCTGAACGTCACCACGAACCAGTTCGCCCGCTGGTGGCAGGAGTTGGCCGAGCGGGGCGTACCCCGCAAGCTGTGGCTCTCCCAGGCCGGCCACCAGGATCCGTTCGACGTGCGACGCGCCGAGTGGGTGGCGACCCTGCACCGCTGGTTCGACTACTGGTTGCAGGGGTTGCCGAACGGGGTGATGGACGAACCGCGGGTCGACCTGGAGACCGCCCCCGGCAGGTGGACGACGCAGCGCGACTGGCCCGCGCCCGGCACCCGGGAGATGCGGGTTCACCTCGGCGTCGGGGACGGCGTCACCGGTACCCTCGGCGGCCGCGCCGCGCGGCCGGGCCAGGAGCGGGAGTACGTCGACGAGGCGCTGACCGAGGACGCGGTGGTCGCCGAGCCGAACAGCGCGACCGCCGGCCGGCTGGTGTTCCTCTCCGCTCCGCTGGACACTGCGCTGCGGATCTCCGGCAGCGCGTCGGTGCGACTGCGCGTCCGGGTGGATCGGCCGACCACGCAGCTGGGCGCCCGCCTGGTCGACTACGGCACCGCCGAGCGGAGCTGGTTCGGGGCGGTGCGGACGTTGGACACCGAGTCCTGCTGGGGTGCGTCCACCCAGGCCGACGACGCCTGCTACCACGACACCGAGGAGATCACCGAGGTCTCCGACCACGCGGTGCTGGCCCGGGGCTGGCTCGACGCCGCGCACCATCGTTCGCTGCGGTTCACCACGCCGCTGCGGGCGGACCGGTGGTACACGGTCACCGTGCCGCTGAACGCGTACGACGCGGTGGTGCCGGCCGGGCACGTCCTCGGCCTGGTGCTCGGTCAGAGCGACCCGGAGTTCACGATGGCCGAGGACCGGGACGCGACCGTCCGGGTCGACCTCGGGCGCAGCGAACTGGTCCTGCCGGTCGCCGGTCGGACCGGGTTGCCGGCCGTCGACGTCGCGCCGACGGTGGTCACCGCGCCCGCCGCGCCGTCGACGGCCGAATCGGCACGCGTGGAGCGGGGGCGCCAACGCCCCTGATCCTGTCGCCCCGCTGTCGTTTCGTCACCCAGCGCCCGCGCCGCCGTGCCCTTCAACGGGCTCGGCCAGGGAGTTCACCGGGTAACCGTCCGGCGTACGGCGGGCGTTCACCGACCTCTTCGAGGCTCCTTGATCGAAAGAGCATTCGCTTGATCGAGGAGAGGCTCTCACGTGAGAGACAAGCAAGCCGAAGAGGTCGAGCGCGCGCAGTTGTCGCGGCGCAAGCTGGTCAAGTACGCCGGTGTCGGCGCGACGCTGGCCGCCGCGAGTCCCCTGGTGGGCGGCGGCGCGGCGTGGGCCGACGAGGAGCGCCGGCCCGGCGATGACGAGGGCGACCGGGGCGGCGTCAAGAACCGGTCGTGGCGCGCGGGTGACCACCACGTCCACTCCGAGTACAGCGGCGAGTTCGACACCACCCGGAGCCCGATCGTCTTCCACAAGGGCGCGGACGCGGTCTACCCGATCGTCACCAACGCCATCATGGCCAAGAACTTCGGCCTGACCTGGGCGATGTGCACCGACCACGGTGGACCGACGCACTCGAAGGTCAACATCGAGCAGGCGTACCCCGACCTGCTGCGCTCGCGCAAGCTCGTCCCCGAGGTGCTCCAGTTCTGGGGCATGGAGTTCGACGCGCCCTCGCTGGACCACCACACGCTGATGATCCCGCGCCACGACGACGAGGCGAAGCAGCTCTTCGAGCTGGAGAGCCGCTTCGCCAAGTACGACGCGTTCCCCACCGACCCGGCCCGCGACACCGAGGCCAAGATGGTGGAGTTCCTCAAGGTCGCCCGGGGCATGCCGCACAAGCCGCTGGTGATCGCCCACCACGCCTCCCGTTCGGCGACCGGCCTCGGCGTCTACGGCCAGGACACCCCGCGCGAGTTCCGTAACGGCAACAACGCCGCGCCCGACGTGTACATCGGCTTCGAGGGCGCGCCCGGTCACCAGGCCGCTCCGCTCAACGGCGGCAAGCGCGGCGGGTACGGCAACCACCCCACCTACGGCGGCTTCGACCAGATGACCGCACGGGTCGGTGGCCTCTGGGACTCGCTCCTCGGCGAGGGTCGGCGCTGGTGGATCACCGCGACGTCCGACTCGCACGTGCACTGGACGCGCGGCGGCTCGGACTTCTGGCCGGGGGAGTACAGCAAGACCTACGTGTACGCGCGCCAGGACTACGGCGACATCATGGACGGCCTGCGCAACGGCCGGATCTGGGTGACCACCGGCGACCTGATCCGCAGCCTCGACGTGACCGCCACGTCGCAGGGCAAGACGGCTGAGGTCGGCGAGACCATCACGGTCAACCGTCGCAGCCGCACCGACGTCGAGATCGAGATCCGGTTCCGCCCGCAGGACGGGGTGAACGGCAACGGCGACCGGCCGGAGGTCCGCCGCGTCGACCTGATCGTCGGGCAGATCACCGGACCGAGCGCCAACCTGGACGCCGACACCAACCCCACCACCAAGGTGGTGGCCCGGTTCGGCCCGCGCGACTGGCGTCGGCAGGGTCACGACTACGTCATCCGGCACACCCTGCGCAACGTCGAGGCCGACACGTACGCCCGGGTGCGCGGCACCAGCACCGACGAGGCCGAGCCCCTCGCGGACGGTCTCGAGAGCCCATGGGACGACCTGTGGTTCTACTCCAACCCGGTGTTCGTGCACGTCCGCTGATCCCGCCCCACCCTCCCTGTTGATCAAGAGGTTCGCGTCACCGCAGGCCGGAATCCTGACGCGAACCTCTTGATCAACGCCGTTCTGCGGGTGGGGCGGGGTGGATTTCGGTTACCGCTTCGCAGAGGTTGCGCAGGGGGTCGGTGGCCTGGGTGGAGCAGGCCACTCTTTGCAGCAGGGTGCGCAGGGTCGTCGACTCGGTCGGCGTGAGCGACCCCAACAGGTGCGCCTCCACCCGTCGTAGCGCCTCGCGCCGCTGCTCCCAGGCCGCCCGCCCGGCGTCGGTGACGTCCACCAGTCGGCTGCGCCGGTCGGACGGGTCGGCCCGCCGGGCCACGAAGCCGGGGCGTTCGAGGTCGTCGATCAGGTACGTCAGCACCGTGCGGTCGATCCCCAACTCCTCGGCGATCGCGCCCTGATTGCGACCCGGGCCGGTGACCGAGGCGGTGAGCACCTGATAGCCGCGCGGGCCGCCGGGAAAATCGGTCAGCGCGTGCTCGGCCGCCCGAACGTAGCCACGGAAGACGATCCCCAGCATCCAGCCCAGATCGTCGTCGAGCGGATCGGGCCGGTCCGGCCGGTCGGTGGCACCCGTCATACCCCGACGATAGCCGAAGTCACAGACCATGTTGGCAACAGATGTTCTGTCTGACATAAGGTTGGCGTCGCGACGCATCGCGCGACGCGGCGCGTACGACAGGAGGCTCGCACATGAGCGACTACGGCCACGACCTGGTCTTCGGCTCGTTCACCACGCCCGGCAACGACGACCCGGACCGCACCGTCGGGCTCGCCGTCCTGGCCGAGCAGGTCGGGCTGGATCTGGTCACCTTCCAGGACCACCCGTACCAGCCACGGTTCCTGGACACCTGGACGCTGCTGAGCTTCATCGCCGCCCGGACCGACCGGGTGCACCTGTCCGCGAACGTCACCAACCTGCCGCTGCGCCCACCCGCCGTGCTCGCCCGCAGCGTCGCCAGCCTCGACCTGCTCACCGGAGGTCGGGTCGCGTTGGGCCTCGGCGCGGGCGCCTTCTGGGATGCCATCGAGGCCATGGGCGGGCGGCGGCTGACCCCCGGGCAGGGCGTCCGGGCGTTGGAGGAGGGCATCGACGTCCTCCGGCAGACGTGGGACGCGCAGGCACGCGGCGGTGTGCGGGTCGACGGCGAGTTCCACCGGGTCATCGGCGCGAAGCGCGGTCCGGCCCCCGCCCACGCGGTGCCGATCTGGCTCGGGGCGTACAAGCCACGCATGCTCGCGCTCACCGGTCGTCGGGCCGACGGCTGGCTGCCCTCGCTCGGCTACCTCGAACCCGGTGACCTGGCCCGGGGCAACGCCGTCATCGACGACGCGGCGCACGAGGCCGGCCGTTCACCTGCCGACGTCCGCCGGCTGCTCAACATCTCCGGCACCTTCTCCACGGTGGGCCGTGGCCCGTTGCACGGACCCGTCGAGCAGTGGGTGCGGGAGCTGACCGAGTTGGCGCTGGGGGACGGGATCGGCACGTTCATCCTGGCCAGCGACGACCCCGACGACCTGCGCCGGTTCGCCGGTGAGGTGGCGCCCGCCGTGCGTGAACTGGTGGCGACCGAGCGCGACCGGGACGCCGCGTCGGTGCGTACCCCCGCCGAGGTCCTTGCGGACACGCAGCCGGCGGCGGTCGTCGCGCCCCCGCGCCGCGGGCCCGGGCGCGGGTGAGCGCCGGCGCCTTCGCGGTGGTGCCGACACCCGATGACGGCCGCCGGCTCAGCGACCGGCAGGTCTGGGACGAGGCGGCCCGCCCCACCGGGCCGACGCCCGATCCCACCCGCACCTACACCGCGCACGAGCAGGCCACCGGCCAGCACCTGGTGCAGGTGCACGACGGACTGCGCGCCGAGTTGGCGCAGATCCACGACCTGATCGAGCAGGTGGCGGCCGGCGAGATCGACGCCGGCGCGGCGCGGTCGCAGATCAACACGATGACCATGCGGCAGAACCGGTGGACGTTGGGGGCGTACTGCGAGTCCTACTGCCGCATCGTCACCACCCACCACACCATCGAGGACCAGGCGCTCTTTCCGCGCCTGCGGCAGGCCGACCCACGGCTGCGCCCGGTCGTCGACCGGCTGGAGCAGGAGCACCACGTCATCCACGAGGTGTTGGAGGGCGTCGACAAGGCGCTGGTGGCGTACGTCGGCGCGCCGGACGGGCTGGCCGAGCTGCGCGCCGCGGTGAACCTGCTGACCGACGCCCTGCTGTCGCACCTGAGCTACGAGGAGCGGGAACTGGTCGAGCCGCTCGCTCGCCTGGGGGTGAGCTGACCGGGTTGCCCGGAGGGACTTGAGAGACTACTTTCGAAACATGTCTCTCAAGAATCCGTACGGGGATTTCGAGATCACCGAGCCGCAGGCCCTGCGGGCGTTGGCACACCCCGTCCGCCTGGCCATCCTCGACCGGCTCCAGCGACACGGCCCGTCCACCGCCACCGGGCTGTCGCCGCACGTCGGGGCCACGCCGTCGGTGGTGAGCTGGCACCTGCGTCACCTCGCGACGTTCGGCCTGGTCGCCGACGCCGACGGAAGCACCAGCAAGCGGGAGCGCTGGTGGCAGGCGACCGCGCGAGGGTTCCGCTTCAGCCTGCCGGACGACGCCGAGGGGCAGGCCGCGGCGCGGCAGCTCCGCGGCGAGATGTTCGCGCGGATCGCGGAGACGCCGCAGCAGTGGCTGCTGCACGACGAGCCCCGCCTGGAGGCCGAGTGGCGCGGGCTCGCCGGGGTGTCCGACACCCGCTTCGTCGCCACGGCGGACGAACTGCGGCACCTCGAAGAGGCGATCGAGGAGCTGATCGCCCCGTACGTGCGGCGCAAGGACGACGACACGAAGCCGGCCGACGCGCAGGTCGTCCGGATGCTGCGCTACCTGCTGCCCGAGGCCGCCGACGACGAGTCCGCGTCATGACCGTCGTCGACGCCCCGGCCGCGCCGGTTCGGCACCGCGACCGGCGCTTCCGTACCTTCTGGATCGGTCAGACGATCACGGCGTTCGGCGACCGGATCAGCGAGCTGGCCCTGCCCCTGATCGCCGTTGCCCTGCTCGCCGCGACGCCCGTGCAGGTCAGTGTCCTCACCGCGCTGATCTGGCTACCCAACCTGCTGGGCCTGTTCCTCGGCGCGTGGGTCGACCAGCGCACCCACAAACGCCGCCTCCTGATCATCGCGGACCTGGTCCGCGCCGTCGTGCTGCTCAGCCTCCCGGTGGCGTACCTGTTCGGCGCGGTCACCCTGACCCAGCTCTACCTGGTGGCGCTGCTCACCGGCGCCGCAGCGGTGCTGTTCGCCCTGGGGCAGCAGGCGTTCTTCGTCGCCCTGGTGCCACGCTCGGCGTACGTGGAGGCCAACAGCAAACTCAGCGTGAGCCGGTCCCTGTCGTTCATCGTCGGCCCGGCCGTCGGCGGAGGACTCGTCCAGGCGCTCAGCGCGCCGGTGGCGATCCTCGTCGACGCGGTGTCCTTCCTCGCGTCCGCGCTGCTGCTGCGTCGTATCCCGGTCACCGAACCCCCGCCACCGCCACGGCAGACGTCCACCCTCGGCATGGTCCGCGAGGGGATGGCGCTGGTACTGCGCCACCCGGTGCTGCGCGCCGCGCTCGGCTGCACCAGCACCGTCAACTTCTTCACCTTCATCGCGTCGGCGCTGCTGGTGCTCTACGCCAACCGGGAACTCGGCCTGTCGGCCGGCGCGATCGGCGTCGCGTTCGGCGTCGGAGCGCTCGGTGGCCTGGCCGGCGCGGCCCTGGCACCCCGCATCTCGCGCGCCATCGGGCTCGGTCGTACGGCGATGATCGGCGCGGTGGTGTTCCCCGCCCCGCTGGCGCTGACGGCGCTGATCAACGGCCCGACCTGGGCGAAGGTGGCCATGCTGGCGGCCATCGAGTTGGTGTCCAGCGTCGGTGTGATGCTGATGGACGTCAACCTCAATGCCCTGCTCGCCGCCGTCACCCCGGACGACGCGCGGGGTCGTCGAGCGGGCGCGTACAGCGCCGTCAACTACGGCATCCGGCCGCTCGGCGCGCTGGTCGGCGGCGCGCTCGGCACCACCCTCGGACTGCGGCCGACCCTGGTCGTCGCCGGAGTGGGCGGTGTGCTCGCCGTGCTGTGGCTGCTCGCGTCCCCGGTACGCCACATCAGGACCCTCGACACCGTCACGCCGTGACCGTCCCGACTGGCCGTCGCCCGGCTTGTGCCGCTCCCGACTGGCCGTCGCCCGGCTTGTGCCGCTCCTGACTGGAGGCAACTGCCTCCCGAGGCGTGATGCCTGTGAGTCATCTTGATGACTCACAGGCATCACGCTCATGGCACCGATGCCCCCGAGCCGACCTTGACGGCGTGCCGGCACCGGCCGCCGGTCAGCTCGCCTCCGCCGCGAGCAGCGCGGCCAACTCGGCGGGCTGGGAGAACATCGGCCAGTGGCCGGTGGCCATCGTGAGGAGCCGCCAGCGCTCGCTGGCGAGCAGCGCCGCCACCGTGTCGTTGGGCTCGGGCCCGTCGAGCAGGCACTTGACGTACGTCGCCGGCAGGTCGCCCAGGGAACCGCTCAGCACGGCCGGCTCGGTCAGCGTGCGCCCCGGATGCGGGGTGGCGCCCTTGACCAGCCGCGCGATCTGCTCTTCGGTGAGACCCTGACCGTCGAACTCGGCTGGGGCGAGCGGCGGCCAGTCGCCGCCGTTGGCGGCGAGCACCGACTCGAACGCCGCCTGCCCCTGCCACCAGCCGGATGCGAACGACCCGCCGTCGACCGGCACCTCCGAGTCGAGGAAGACCACCCGGGTCAACCGGTCACCGATCCGCTCGGCGGCCTGCCCCACCGGGATGCCCGAGTAGCTGTGCCCGACGAGCACCACGTCGCGCAGGTCGCGGCGTTCGATCTCGTCGACAATGTCCCGCACGTGGGTCTGCTGGCCGGCCGGCACTCCCTGCCTCTCGGCGAGACCGGAGAGGGTCAGGGCAAAGGTCTGGTGGCCGGCGGCCCGCAGGGGCGGCGTCACCTCGTCCCACGCCCAGGACCCCAGCCACGCTCCTGCCACCAACACCAGATCAGCCATGGCCGGAACCCTACTGCGGCCCTGCGACAGGTGCGCGCGTCACGACCAGGTCCGGGCCTGGGCGTCGAACACCTCGGGTGGACTCTCGACCGGCAGGACGCAGAGCAGGTGCCCTCCGGGCGCCCGCAGGATGCGGCACTCCATCCACCGCGTCACCTCAGTGGCGCCCAGGCCGACCAGCCGGGCGGTCTCGGCCGCCACGTCGTCGGTCTCGATGTCGAGGTGGTAGCGCGGCGCGTCGTCGACGGCCTGGACGGCGGTGACCAGGCCCGGCACCGCCTCGTGCAGCCCCACGAACTGCGGCTCCTCCGGGTGGGACCGGGTGCCGACGCCCAGGGCCGCCGACCAGAACTCCGCCGCCCGCGCGGCCTCCGCCTCGGGCGCGTCGATGAGCAACGCGTACACACGGCTTCGATGCATGCGAGGCAGGATATCGACGATTCCTACCCTGTGCTGGTCGCGCCGAGGTGAGCGGCGATCTGGGCCGGCAGCGGGTAGGGAGGGAATACCGCCGTCAGGCGTGGTCCGTCGGTGGCGGGCCGGCGTCGACCGGCATCCGGTAGATCCGGATGGGGTAGGCGACGGCCGGATGCCCGCCGTTGAACCCGGCCGTCAGGTGCAGTTGGGCCGCCGGCAGCCAGAGCTGCCCGTCGGTGTCGAGCCACATCGCGTCCACCCAGTTCAGGCGTGGGTCCGCGACGAGCGTACGCACGCTGCGGTCCGGCCCCACCGCGAGGATGCGGCGGCTCTCGACATCGCTGACGTAGATGGTGCCGCGCGCGTCGATGGCCGTGCCGCCGGTGCTCGGGGTGTCCGACCAGGGCTCGACCCGCCGGGCCAACTCCTCATCCGACAGCGTCGGGTCGTCCAGCCACCGGGTGCCGATCCGGGACATCCCACCCGAGGCCGGCTGGTAGTACAGCCACCGACCGTCCGGCGACACCTCCAGTTGGTCGGCGTGCAGGCACACCTCGGCCCCGCTGGGATCCCGCAGCGCCCGGCCGTCGGCGACCACCGGCCTGCCCACCGTGCTCGGGTGCCTGTCCAACACCCGTCGGCACGCGCCCGAGTCGAGATCCACGACGACGAGGCCGGGCGCGCCGGCATCGGTGACGTACGCGGTGCCGTCGTGGAACCGGACGTCGTCGACGTAGCTGTGCGGACGCACCGCGCCGTCGAGGTGGTAGACCCGGTCCACCCGGTCGCCGTCCACGTCGACCACGATCAACCGCGCCCCGCCGGGCACCTGGTCGCCGCCGAGCTGGGGCGACCCGGAGTCGACGATCCACAGTCGACCGTCCGGGCCGGCGCGCAATCCATTGACGTGCACGAACGTCCCGTCCGGCGGTTGGTCCCGCGCATTCCAGGCGGCGTCCGGGTACGGGTTGCGACGGCCGTCCGGCAGCGCCTCGACCACCTGCACACCCGGCCCGTCCGCCGACGGGTAGCTCAGGAAGACGCGCCCCCGCAGCGTGGTCACGCCCGTGCAGACCCGGTCCTCGACGAGTACCGGTGTCAACCGAGGATCCTCCTCGGTGGGAAGCATGGACATCGGCCCGCTCCTCACCCGACGGGCGACACCGCCGTACCCGTCGATGGTCCGCCACCGTTGGCGCGGTATCCCCGTGCCGGCCCCGGCGAAACACCGACCCCGCCACCGGGTCGGGTACGCCAGCCACACCGCCCCGGGCCGCCGGTGGTGCGCTCCCGACTGATCGGTCAGGATGGGACCGGGCGACGCCGGGCCGCCGCCCCGAGCCGACACACCCCAGCCCCGCCGAGGAGTTCCGTGCCGTCCACCCTGCTCTCCCGCCGTGACCTGGACTTCCTGCTGCACGACTGGTTGCGGGTGGCGCACCTCGTCGAGCGTCCCCGCTACGCCGAGCACTCCCGGGAGACCTTCGACGACGCCCTCGACCTCGCCGAGCGGGTGGCAACCGACCAGTTCGCCCCGCACAACCGGGCCGCCGACCTCGCCGAGCCCACGATCGACGGGAACCGCGTGCGGACGATCCCGCAGATCGAGGCGGCACTGCGCAGCTTTGCCGAGACGGGCCTGCTCACCGCCGCGATGGACGACTCCGTCGGTGGTCTGCAACTGCCGCACGCCGTCGCCGCGGCCTGCTTCGCCTGGTTCCAGGCGGCCAACGTGGCCACCTCCGCGTATCCGCTGCTGACCCTGGGCAACGCCAACCTGCTGCTGGCTCACGGCAGCGCCGAGCAGGTCGACACCTACGTCCGGCCGATGCTCGAGGGCCGGTTCTTCGGCACCATGTGCCTGTCCGAGCCGCACGCCGGCAGCTCACTGGCCGACATCGTCACCCGGGCCGAGCCACAGCCCGACGGGACGTACCGCCTGTTCGGCACCAAGATGTGGATCTCCGGCGGTGACCACGAGCTGGCCGAGAACATCGTCCACCTGGTGCTGGCGCGGATACCCGGCGGCCCGCCCGGGGTGAAGGGCATCTCGCTGTTCGTCGTACCCAAGGTGCTGGTCGGCCCGAACGGCTCGCTGGGGGAGCGCAACGACGTGGCGCTGGTCGGGCTCAACCACAAGATGGGGTTTCGGGGCACCACCAACGCGCTGCTCAGCTTCGGCGACGGCGGGCACACCCCGGGCGGCCAGCCCGGCGCGGTGGGCCACCTGGTCGGCGCGCCCCACCAGGGACTGGCCCAGATGTTCCACATGATGAACGAGGCCCGGATCGGCGTCGGGGCCGGCGCCACCGCGCTGGGCTACACCGGCTACCTCAAGAGCCTGGCGTACGCCCGGGAACGGCCGCAGGGCCGACCGGTCGGCGCGAAGGACCCGGCCACGCCGCAGGTGCCGATCATCGACCACCCCGACGTACGCCGGATGCTGCTGGCCCAGAAGAGCTACGTGGAGGGGGCGCTGGCCCTGGTGCTCTACTGCGCCCGGCTGCTCGACGAGGAGAAGACCGCGCCGACCGACGCGGACCGCGAGCGGGCGCACCTGCTGTTGGACGTGCTCACCCCGATCGCCAAGAGCTGGCCGTCGCAGTGGTGCCTGGCGGCGAACGACCTGGCCATCCAGGTCCTCGGCGGCGCCGGCTACACGCGCGACCATGACGTGGAGCAGCACTACCGCGACAACCGGCTCAACCCGATCCACGAGGGCACCCACGGAATCCAGGCGCTGGACCTGCTGGGGCGCAAGATGACCATGCACGGCGGCGCGGGCCTGGTCCTGCTGACCGAGACGATGGGGGACACCGTCGCGCGGGCGCGGGTGGCCGGCGGCGAGGCCGCCGAACTGGCCGAGCGGCTGGACACGGCGGTGCGACGGATCACCACCGTCACCCGGCGGCTCTGGGCCGGCGGCGACCCGGTGCTTGCCCTGGCCAACGCCAGCGCGTACCTCGAGGCGGTCGGGCACGTGGTGATCGCCTGGATCTGGCTCGAACAGGTGCTGGCGCTGCCGCCCACCGGAAGCGCCGATTCCTTCCACGCCGGGAAGCGGCAGGCCGCCCGCTACTTCTTCAGTGTCGAACTGCCCCGCACGGGACCCCAGTTCGACCTGCTGGACAGCCTCGACCGCACCGCGCTCGACATGCGCGCGGACTGGTTCTGACCGTCAGCGTCGACGGCCCTGGTGGTGCATGGCCTGCCGACCCTTGACCACACCCAGGACGATCACGATCACCAGCGCGATCAGACCGATGATGATCAGCCAGCGGACGGCCTCGAGAATCAGCCCGAGCAGAATCAGCACGCCAGCCACCACGCCGACGACCCAGAGCAGGGCACGCATCGCGACCTCCCGTAACTCGGTCGCGGCGCGAGATGCGGCGACCCCGGGCCCCACATTCCCGCCCCCGCGAAACCCAAACACCCCCCGGACGCCCACCCCTGCGCGATCTTGCACTTTCTGTCCCGGCAAAAAGGACTTCGGCCCGCATATCACCAACAGAATCTGCAAGATCGGCGAGGGGTTGAGGGCGAGGGCGAGGGCGGGGGCGGGGGCGAGGGCGAGGGCGAGGGCGCGTCAGCGCCGGGCGACGTAGACGGTGTTGGCGGACTGGCCACCGGTCAGCGGGTTGGCGAACGGCACGACGTGCGCCCGTACGGTCGTGAACACCTTCCCGAGCGCCGCGGTGAACGCGTCGTCCGGTGGGTCGTCCGACCAGAGCGCGAAGACACCCTCCGGACGGAGCAGCGCGGCGAGCCGACGGAGGCCGTCCGGGGTGTAGAACGGCGCGTGGCTCGGGTGCAGGACGTTGCGCGGCGAGTGGTCGACGTCGAGGAGGACCGCGTCGAAGCGCCGCCCGGGGGCCTCGGCGTCGAACCCCTCGTCGCCGGCCACGGCGGCGAAGAAGTCGGCCCGGACGAAGCGGGTCCGAGGGTCCTCGGCCAGCCCGGCCGCGAAGGGCAGCAGCCCTCGTCGGTGCCAGTCGATGACGTCCTCGATGGCCTCCACCACCAGCAGCGCCCGTACCCGTGGGTCGGCCAGCGCGGTGCACGCCGTATAGCCCAGTCCGAGGCCGCCGACCACCACGTCGAGCGTGTCGCCGGCCAGTTCGGCGAGGCCGAGGCGGGCCAGCTCGATCTCGGCGACGGGGAAGAGGCTGGACATCAGGTACTCGTCGTCGAGCTTGACCTCGTACACCTCGACCTGGAGCGCCGGGTCGCGACGCCGCCGCAGGCTGATCGCGCCGATCGGTGTCTCCCGCCAGGCCAGTTCCTCGAAACGCGCGCCCACGGTGCCCTCTCGCCGCCGGATTCGTCCCCGAATGGTACCGACCGGGTTCCGCCCCGCCACGCAGGGTCCACGGGACATCGACGCAGCGCATATCCTGTGCCCGGTCGAACCAGCGGAAGGGACCCGATGCCGTCGCGGCAGGATCAGCTGCACTCCTACCAGTTCAGCGTCCAGCGGGCGGTCGCCGCGCTGGTGATGCGGGAGACCGACCCGGCCCAGTCGCCGTTCCGACGGCTGGCGGGCGCGGGCCTGGCCAGCGTCCTCGTCGCGGTGATCGGGCTCGGGGGCGCGGCGCTGTACGGCCTGTTCGCCGGTGGTGGCAAGGGCTGGCGGGACCCGGGCGCGGTGATCGTGGAGAAGGAGTCCGGCGCCCGGTTCGTGTACCGCGAGCAGAAGCTGCACCCGGTGCTCAACTACGCCTCGGCGTTGCTGATCGTCGGCGCGGACCGGTCGAAGACGGTACTGGTCTCCCGGCGGTCGATCGACGGCGTGCCGCGCGGCCTGCCACTGGGCATCGCCGACGCGCCGGACTCGTTGCCCGCGCCCGGTCGCCTCGCGAAGTCGCCCTGGACGGTCTGCTCGACGACGGCCGGCGCGGACTCCCGTTCGGCCCTGCTCATCGGCGTCGACCCCGACGGCGGCCGGCCCCTCGGCGACGAGGCGCTGCTGCTCCGCCATCCGGATGGCGACCTGCACCTCGTGTGGCACCAGCGTCGCTACCTGATCCGCGATCCCAACCGGGTGCTGGCCGCGCTGGCGACCACCCGGACACGGGCGGTGCCCGTCGCGCCAGCACTGCTCAACGCCCTCCCCGCCGGGGTCGACCTGGCCCCGCCGCCGCTGCCCGGCGAGGGCCAACCCTCCGCCCGGGTGCCGGGCGCCACCATCGGGCAGGTCTACCTGGTCCGCAACTCCGGCGGCGGCCGGCAGTACGCGGTGGCGCTCGACGACGGGCTGGCCGGGATCACCGAGTTGCAGGCCGGGCTGCTGTTGGCCCGTACCGGGCAGGGGGAGTCGGAGCCGATGACGTTGGGTCGGTTCGCGGCGCTGCCCACGATGCCCGACCTCGCCCCGAGCGGCCCGACCGCTCCGCCGCCCGCCCCGCCCCGGCTCGCCGCCACCGACGAGGCGGCGATCTGCACCCGCGTCGGCGACGACGACGCGGGCGAGGTGCGCTGGGGCGTACACCTGCCGGACCTGGCGGCCGTTCCGCGGACCGCGCCGTCCGGCGGCGCGGCGCTGGCCGACCACGTGGTGGTGCAGCCCGGCGGCGGCGCGGTGGTCGAGGCCGCCGCGGCGCCCGGCGCGTCCGGTGGGGCGGTGTCGGTGGTCACCGATCTGGGCCGGCGGTACGTGCTGGCCGACCGGGAGGTGCTGCCGATGCTCGGGTACCGCGACGTGCGACCGGTGCGGCTGCCCGCCGGCCTGGTCAGTCTCGTGCCGGCGGGCGCGACCCTCGATCCGGCCGCGGCGCGGGCCGTCGCCGCCCCGTCCTGACGCCGCTCGGGCCGTTCGCCGCCCCGTCCCGACGTCGCCCCGGCGTCAGGTTGCCGGCCGGCGCAGCACGCTGACCGCGAAGGGCGCGTCGTCCCGCCACGGGCGCAGGTCCCAGGTGGCGAAGCGGTGTTCGAGGCGCAGCCCGGCGGCGACCGCGTCGGCGTCGAACGCGGTCAGCGGGTAACCGCGTTCGGTGCCGAAGCCCACCGCCAGGACGCCGTCCGGGCGCAGGTGCCCGGCGAGGCGGCGCAGCACCTCCGGCTCGGTGCCGACGGCGACGAACGCGAGCACGTTGCCGGCGAGCACGGCGGCGTCGAACGGCTCGCCCTCTCCCATCGCCGGCAGGTCCAGGTCGGCCAGGTCGGCGACGAGCCAGCGCGGACCGGGATGATCGGCGCGGGCGGCCTCCACCAGGACGGGGTCGGCGTCCACCCCGACGACGGTGTGCCCGCGCTCGGCCAGGGCCGCGCCGACCCGACCGGTGCCACTGCCGGCGTCGAGGATCCGTGACCCGGGCTCGACCAGGGTGTCCACCAGTCGGGCCTCGCCGGCCAGGTCGGCGCCCTCGGCGGCGAGTTTGCGGAACCGGTCGACGTACCACTGCGAGTGCTCCGGACCGGTGTCGGTCGCCCAGCGGGTCGGGTTGGCCATACGGCCCACGGTAACCGGGTCGGCCGGGGCCGGGCTGGCGGGTGCGCCGATCGGTGGCGGCTCAGCCCTTCTCCGCGCCGCTGGTCAGGCCCTCGGTCAGCAGCCGTTCACTGGCGAAGAAGAGGATCACGATGGGCAGGGTGAGGACTACCGACCCGGCCATCAGCACCGTCTTGGGCACCTCCACGCCGTCGGAGAGCAGCGACAGGCCGAGCGACACCGTCCAGCGGTCGGGTTTGTCGACCAGGAACAGCAGGGCGAACAGGAACTCGTTCCAGGCGATCATGAAGTCGTAGAGCGCGACCGCCATGATCGACGGCATCGCGAGGGGCAGGCTGACCCGGCGGATGATGCCGAGCCGGCCGGCGCCGTCGATGGCCGCGGACTCCTCCAGGCTGACCGGGATGGTCTCGAAGTAGTTCTTCAGCATGTAGACCGATACCGGCAGGGTCTGCGAGACGTAGACCAGCACCAGCCCGAACAGCGAACCGCGCAGCCCGGCGAGGCTGAACACCACGAACAGCGGGATCGCGATGACGATCGAGGGGAACAGGTAGACCGCCAGGAACAGGAAGTCGACCTGCCGCCGACCGAAGAACCGCAGCCGGGCCACCGCGTACGCGCCGGGGATCGCGACGAGCAGCGTGAGGACGGTCGCCGCGACCGCCACCAGGGCGCTGTTGCGGATGAAGGTGAGGAATCCCTGGCCGCCGTCGTCGGTGGCCTTGAGGACCTCGGCGTACGTGGCCACGGTCAGCTCGCCGAAGCCGACGACCAGCGCGCCCGGGTCGAGCAGCAGCCGCTCGATGGGGCGTACCGAGAGCACCAGCATGTAGTAGAAGGGGAAGACGGTGACCACCAGGAACGCGGCGATCACCAGGCGGCGCAGCCAGCGCAGGCTCACCGTCTCGACCATGTCCCGGTCCATCAGCCGACCCTCCGTCCGAAGAAGCGCAGATAGATCAGCACGAACACGATGAGCACCACGGCCAGCACGACCGCCTGCGCGGCGGCGGCCCCGACGTCGGTACGGGCGGTGAGGAACTCGTAGACCCGGACGCTGACCACCTCCGTGCCGGCAGCCCCGCCGGTGAGCAGGTAGACGTCGTCGAACTTGTTGAACGTCATGATGAAGCGCAGCACGCCGAGCAGGGCGATCACCGGCAGGAGCTGCGGCAGCAGGATGTGCCGGAACCGCTGGGTGGGGGTGGCCCCGTCGACGCGGGCGGCCTCCTCCAGTTCGCCGGGCACCGCCTGGAGTCGGGCCAGCAGGAACAGGAACGCGAACGGGAAGTACCGCCATGCCTCGAACGTGATGACCGTGGCCAGCGCGGTCGACTCCTGGGTGAGGAACGGCACCGGCGCGTCCCAGCCCAACAGGCGCTGCCCCCAGTGGTTCACGATGCCGAGCTGCGGGTCGAGCATCACCTGCCAGACGAAGGTCACCGCGACCACGGGCGCCACGTACGGCAGCAGCATGGAGGCCCGTACCAGGGTGCGACCGCGGAACGGCCGGCGGACGACGAGCGCGGCGATCAGGCCGAGCACGATCGACCCGACGGTGCCGCCGACGCTGTAGAGCAGCGTGACCCACAGCGTGTCGGCGAAGCCGGGGGTGTGTAGCACCCGGTCGATGTTGTCCAGGGTCAGCTCGCCGAACAGGCCGGTCTTGCGCAGGGTGGCGAGCCGTACCCGTTGGAAGGCGAGCACCACGGTCCAGACGATCGGGATGCCGATCACGACGATGGTGACGAGCAGGGTCGGCGCGACCAACGCCAGCCCGGCGCGGGACTCTCGGCGGCGCAGCGTCAGCGGTCGACGACGCGCCCGCTCCGGCCGCTCTTCGGTGGGGGAGCGGCCGGGCGCGGTGGTGGTCAATTGACGCCCGCCTTGATCGCCTCGACGTCCTTCTTGGCCCGACCGGCGGCGGCCGCCGCGTCGGACTTGCCGGCGGTGAGGTCAGCCAGCACCTTGGGCACCGGAAGTTCACCGAGCATCGCGCCGACCAGCTTTCCCTGGCCCTGGCTGAGCCCCCAGCGCCCGAACGTGTCCGGGCTGCGGCGAAGGGTGGCGAGCACGTCGTCGCCGTACACGTCGGTGAGGGGCTTCTTGGTGTCCACGCCGGCCGGGCTGGTGGTCCAGGCGGTCAGGAACGCCTCCGGATCGGCCGGGGTTCCCTTGCGCACCGGGAAGCGGCCCTCGGGGGACATGCCGAACCAGCGCGGGTAACCGTCGCCGAGCATGAACTCCACGAAGGACTTGGCCGGGTCGGTCACCGCGCCGTCCAGCACCGCCCACGAGCTGATCTCGCCGTACTGGGCGGGTTCGGTGCCGTTCGGACCCTTGATCGCGGTGACGAACCCGCTGTTCTTGGCGAGGAACGCCGGGTCGCCCTGGCACTGGGGGCAGGTCGGCTTGGCGTCGTTCCGTAGCCCGGCCAGCTCGTCGAGGATGAACGGCGACCAGATCACCATGGCCGCCTTGCCGGCGAAGTAGGTGGCCCGGGTGGTGTCCACGTCCTGCGCGCCCTTGACGGAGCTGGTGCGGATGAGGTCGCCGTAGAAGCGGAACGCCTCGACGCACTGCGGGGAGTCGAGGGTGACGGCGCCGGAGTCGTCGGTGAGCTGGCAACCGTTGGCCAGGGCCAGGTGCTCGAAGGTCTGTTGGGTGAACACGTCGCTCGCCGAGGTGGCGGCGGTGATGCCGGCGACCCCGCCGGTGTTCAGCTTCGTCGCGGCGGCGGCGATCCGTTCGTACGTGTCGGGGGCGGGCAGGCCGGCGGCGTCGAACAGGTCCTTGCGGTAGACGAGCAGTTGCCCCCACCCGTCGCTGGGCACGGAGAGCTGCTTGCCGTCGTCCGAGGTCAGCTCCAACGCCCGGGGGGAGAACGTCTGCCGGCCCAGCGCGTCGACGACCTCCGCGTTCGCCGAGGCGTGCAGCAGCTCGTTGCCCGCGAGCGTACGGATGCCGGCCAGCGAGACCGAGCCGACCACGTCGGGCAGCTCGCCGGCGGCGGCGTTTGCGGCGATCAGCGAGGGGAACTGGTCCTCGTTGACGGTGACGAGGTCGACCTGGATTCCGGTCTTGGCGGTGAAGTCGGCGATTATCGCCTTGGTGGCGGTGACGCGGTCGGCGACGTCCTCCAGGCTCCACACGGTGATCTTCTTGCTGTTGCTGTCGGATCCGTCGTCTCCGCAGGCCAGCAGGGTGGACGTGGCCAGTGCCAGGATCAGGGTGGTGGCGAGTATCCGCCTCGGAGGTGCTGACATCGGTGGCACTCCTCTCGAAGGGTACAAGAGGGATCCAACACCTTCGATTGATCAATAGCAAGACATATGGCTATTTTTTGGCTATCCTGGAGCCCAGTGCTACCGGGATGTGACACATGGGCAACTGGGTGGTCTCCCTCGCCGGGCCTCGACAGATCAGTCTCGAGCCCTGCCCGCCAGATTCGCTCGGTCCCGGCCAGGTCCGGGTCCGCACCTGCTACTCGGGCATCTCCGCCGGCACCGAGCTGACCCTCTACCGGGGCAGCAATCCCCGGCTCCGCAAGGACTGGGACGACACCGCCCGCATGTTCGTCCCCCGTCAGGCCCCCGTGCCGTACCCGTTGGTCGGCTTCGGTTACGAGGAGGTCGGCGAGGTCGTCGAGGTGGCCGCAGAGGTCGCCGACCGGCATCCGGGCCAGCTCGTGTGGGGCATCTGGGGGCACCGCGCCGAGGCCGTGCTCCCCGCCGACGCGGTCCGACCCCTGCCCGTCGGGCTGGACCCGCTCGCCGCGGTCTTCGCCCGGCCCGGCGCCATCGCGCTGACCGCCGTGCTCGCCGGCGACCTGCACCTGGGCGACTGGGTCGGCGTCTTCGGGCAGGGCGTCTTCGGGCTGCTCGCCACCCGCCTCGCGGCGCTGTCCGGCGCCCGGGTGGTGGCTGTCGACCAGGTGCCCGTCCGGCTGGCCCACGCCACCCACTACGGCGCACGGACCACCGTGGACGCCGAGGTCCGGTCCGCCGCCACCGTGCTGCGCGAGGCCACCGGCGGCCGGGGCGCGGACGTCTGCCTGGAGCTGTCCGGGGCGTACCCGGCGCTGCACGAGGCGATCCGCTCCACCGCGCACGCCGGCCGGGTCGTGGCCGCCGGCTTCTACCAGGGCCAGGCCGACGGGCTCGGCCTCGGCGAGGAGTTCCACCACAACCGCATCCAGCTGGTGGCCGCTCAGGTCTCCGGGCCCACCCCCGCGCCGGGCATGGCCGGCCGGTGGACCGGTGACCGGGTGGCACAGACCTTCATGGAGCTGGTGGCCGACCGCAGCGTCGACCCGCTGCCGCTGGTCAGCCACATCGTCGACGCCAGCGCGGTCGCCGACGCCCTCGCGCTGCTCGACCGCGGCGCCGGTGACGTCCTCCAAGTGGTGTTGAGGTTCTAGATGACCACCATCGCGCTCGCCTGCCAGGAACAACTCCTGCCGGGCACCAACCTGATCCAGAAGTACGCCCTCGCCACCGCGCTCGGCTACCAGGGCATCGAGCTGCGCGGTCGCGGTGACCTCGCGTTCGCCCGCCGCCTGCCCGAACTGCGCCGGGCCCGCGCCGCCGGCGTGGTGATGCCCACCGTCTGCGTCGAGATGACCCACTTCATCGGCGACTTCGACCCCGACCGGTCCGCCGACGCGGTCCGCAACCTGCGCTCCCAGCTCTCGGTCATCGCCGAGCTGGGCGGCATCGGGGTGATGACCCCCGCCGCCTGGGGGATGTTCTCCCGGCGGCTGCCGCCCTTCGAACCGCCACGCCCGCCGGCCGGCGACCGGCAGGTGCTCCTGGACGCCCTCGGCGAGCTGGGCGAACACGCTCGGGCCGAGGGGGTCACCCTGTTCCTCGAACCCCTCAACCGGTACGAGGACCACATGGTCAACCGGCTCGACGAGGCGGTCGCCCTGTGCGCCGCCCTCGGGCTGCCCTCGGTCCGGGTGGTCGCCGACACCTTCCACATGAACATTGAGGAGGACGACGTGCACCGGGCGCTGCGGGCCGCCGCCCCGTACCTCGGGCACGTGCAGGTCAGCGACTCCAACCGGTACCAGCCGGGCGCCGGGCACCTCGACTGGACCGGGCTCGTACGGACCCTGCTGGAGCTGGACTACCGGGGCTGGCTGTCCCTCGAGTGCCGGCTCCGCGGCGACCCCGTCCGCGCCCTCGGCGAGGCCGTCACGGTGCTGCGGCACGCGCTGCCCCGCCGGGCCGCCGCATGACCGCCGACGCCGTACCGGCCCGCATCGGTGGTACGGCCGAGCCGGCCGGGCTGAGCCGGCTGGCCGTCGCCACCCTCGACGCGAACTGGGAGCACGACCACACGGTGCCGTCGCGCACGCTCTACCCGCACCAGTGGAGCTGGGACTCGGCGTTCATCGCGATCGGGCTGGCCCACGTCCGGCTCGGGCGGGCCTGGCGGGAGCTGGCGAGTCTGTTCCGGGCGCAGTGGGCCGACGGACGGGTACCGCACATCGTGTTCAATCCGGCGCTGCGGGTCGGCGCGTACTTCCCCGGCCCGGACCTGTGGCGCTCGGCCGACGTGCCGGGCGCACCGGGGGTCGACACCTCCGGCCTGGTCCAGCCGCCGGTGCACGCGCTCGCCGCGCTGCTGGCCTATCGGCGGGTGCCCGACCAGAGTGGACTGGCCGCGCTGCGCCGGCTCTACCCGGCGCTGGTCGCCCAGCAGCGCTATCTGGCCGAGCGGCGGGATGTGGCCGGCGACGGGCTGGTGTGCGTCGTACACCCGTGGGAGTCCGGTCTGGACAACAGCCCCGCCTGGGACGAGCCGATGGCCGCGGTCCACGCCGAGGCGGCCGTGATGCGCGCGTACCGTCGCCACGACACCGCGCACGCCGACGCCGCGCACCGCCCCACGGACCTGGACTACGCGCGCTACCTGGCGATCGTCGCGGCCTACCGCGGCCACGGCTACGCCGACCGTCACCTGGCCGACGACCATCCGTTCCTGGTGGAGTGCCCGCTGTTCAACGCCGCGTTCGGCTCCGCCGAGCACGCGCTGGCCGACATCGCCAGGCTGACCGGCTTCGACCCGGGCCCGCACCGGCTCCGCGCGGACCGCGTCACCGAGGCGTTGGTACGACGGCTGTACGACCCGGTCACCGGCACGTTCCAGCCCCGCGACCTGCGCGCCGGACGGCTCATCGGCGCGCGTACCGTGCTCGGGCTCGCGCCGTTGCTGCTGCCCAACCTGCCTGCCCGGCAGGTCGACGCGCTCGTCGTCGAGGCGACGTCGGCGCGCTTCGGGGTGGCCGAACGAATGGATCGGCCGCTGCCCAGCTACGACCGCACCGCGCCCGACTTCGAGCCGCTGCGCTACTGGCGGGGGCCGAGCTGGCTGAACATCGGCTGGCTGGTGCGGCGCGGGCTGACCGTCCACGGTCACCCGGAGCTGGCCGCCGGCCTTCGCCGTTCGATGATCGATCTGGTGGCCGGCGCGGGCTGCCACGAGTACTTCCATCCCGACACGGGGGCCGGGCTGGGCTCACCGGCGTTCGGTTGGACCGCCGCGCTCCTGCTCGACCTGCTCGCCGCGTGAATGTTCCCGCCGGCGTCAGGTGGTAGCGTGCGCGCTCCCAGCGAGGCGGGAGGCGGCGTGCGCGAGATCGACAAGGTGGCGTGGATCCTGATCGAGGACGGGCGGGTGCTGAGCACCCGGTCGCAGGGCAAGGACGTGTGGTACCTGCCCGGCGGCAAGCGCGAGCCCGGGGAGAGCGATCTGGAGACCCTGCGCCGGGAGATCGGTGAGGAGTTGAGCGTCGAGGTGGACGTGCGCGGGGCGACGCACCTGGGCACGTTCACCGCGCAGGCGCACGGGCACGCGGCCGGCGTCGCGGTGCGGATGACCTGCTACCAGGCCGGATACCGGGGACGGTTGCGGCCGGCCAGCGAAATCGCCGAGATGGCCTGGCTCGGGTACGCCGACCGGCACCGCACCTCCCCGGTCGACCAGCTCATCTTCGACCACCTGGTGGCGGCCGACCTGCTGCGATGAGGGTCGCCGGCCCGCATCCGGCGCTGTTTGCCCCCGTCGGGCGCGGGTAACCGCCCCGGCGTGACCGACAGCGCGGGCGGCGACGGGTTTGGGCACTTCATCGACGCGGTGTCCCGGCGTTCCGGCCTACCGACCGGGCAGGCTGCCGCTCTCGCCCGCGCGGTGCTCACCACGATGGCGGAACGCGTCACCGGTGCCTCGCCCGACCCCGCCGGGCACCTCCCCGACCAGGTCGACGGCTACCTGTACGACTTCGCCCCGGACGCCCACCCGACCGACCCGGTCCCGGCCGTGACGACCGACGGTGACGGGCTCGACGCCGGGGTGGGTCTCGTCGTCGGCGGACCGGCCACGCCGCCGCCCATGGACGCCGGTCCGGTGGACTTCCTACGCCGGGTGAGCCAGCGTGCCGGAGTGGACGCGGCCACGGCACGGCTGGGCACGGGCGCCGTCTTCGCGACCCTGCGCGAGGCGGTGACCGTACGGGAGTTCCACGAGATGGTGGCCCGACTGCCCCGCGACGGGAGCGAGCCCGATCCCGCCTGGCCGACGAGCGATTGGTGATATCCGGTGCGGATCGACGGCGTCAGCTCTCGGCGTCGGGCAGCTCCTCGGGCTCGGTGACCCAGGCGGAGAAGACCGGCACCCCGTGCCACGGGCCGGTGGTCCCGTCGGCCCTGCTGTCGGTGGCGACGGCCACCACGGCGTACGGGTGGCCGAAGCGCAGCTCGGCAGTACGGGCGACTCCCTCCGGGGGCAGGCTGACCGTGCCGAACATCCCGGTCACCGCCGCCGCCTCGAACCCGTACCGGCCGTACCGGGCCATCGCCACCTGACCCGCCTCGAAGCCCTGGACCGGTTGGCCGAGTGCCCGAGCCAGTGTGCCGGCCGCGGCCTCGAAGCCCAGCGTCGCGGCCATGAGATCGTGCTCGCTCCGCGCCGACCAGCAGGGGAGTACCGCCTGATGCCGCTCCTCGCGGCCGTCGCGCGCGCGGGTCCGGACCCGCTCCTCGCGCAGCGTCCACAGCGGGGTCTCGCCGAGCGGCAGGTCGAACAGTGACCGCCGACCCGTCGGTTGCGCGCCGTCGGCCGCGCCAACGCTGAGTCGGTACGCGGCGGCGAGCACATCGCCCGCCGGCACGTGCGGCGCGGCGGCCACCGAGAGGACCACCAGCCCCGCGCCGTCGGTTGCCTGGGCGCGGGCGGCGTGCACGATCACGTCGCCGGCCCGCTCGGTCGTGACGATGGCCCCCTGGTGCCCGTGGCTCGGGCTGCGCAACGCCTGACGGAGGTCGCCCGCCCAGGCGCTACCG
This sequence comes from Micromonospora sp. CA-248212, assembly GCF_050948405.1. Taxonomy (NCBI): domain Bacteria; kingdom Bacillati; phylum Actinomycetota; class Actinomycetes; order Micromonosporales; family Micromonosporaceae; genus Micromonospora; species Micromonospora sp. CA-248212. Next base: position 3,037,954 of record NZ_CP192023.1, read on the forward strand.
GGACCCAGCGCGCGGGCGTCGGTGACGTCGAACGGCTCGGCCCACGAGATCCGGGTGGCGAGCGCGCTGGCCAGGGCGAACACCACGTCCGGGCGGACCTTCAGGGGGAACGTCTCGATCAGGCCGTCGGTGTGCTCGCGCGCCCAGGCGTCCAGGCCGGCCTGGTCGGGGAGCGGGCCGACCTCGGTCGTCGCGGGGAGCGTGGCCCGCCATCCGGCCGGCTCGTCGACTCCTCGAACCGCTCGCAGCCACAACGCCGTGGCGGACGCGACCAGCGGGTGCGGCGCGTCCAGCAGCGTGCGGGCCACGTCGGCCGCGCTGGCCAGATCGGTGCCCAGAGCCGCCGCCAGCCGCTCGCCCGTCGCGTACCGGGCCGCCGCGTCTGACCCGGCTACCGCTTCTGGCCCGCTCGCCGCGTCCGCGTCGGCCGTGTGCAGGCCGGTCGCCTGGGCGGCTTCGGTCGTCGCGGCGCTGACGGCGAGCAGCAGCCAGGCGCCGAGCGGGGAGGCGACGTGGTGCCGATCGCCGATGGCGGCGTGCAGCCGTTCGGCGTACGCGGACAGCGGGCCGTGCAGGTCGGTCGTCATGCCTCCACTCTGCCCGGCGCGACCCGGTCCGGCATCCGCACCGGCCCGGTCACGACCACAGCTCGAACGGCTCGTCGATCCGCTCACCGGCAAGGAGGGGCGTGATCAGCCGAGGGAGCTGACCGGGATAGAAGCGTTCGGCGCTGGTCACCACGTCGGCAAGTGGCCACCAGCGGAAGCCGAAGTAGTCCTCCCGCTCGTAGTCGAGTCGGTCCGTCTCGTCCACGTCCGGGCCGGGACCGGTCAGTCGTACGGCGACGATCACCTCGTCCTGGACGTGGCGCAACTGGCGGTGCAGGAAGCTGGCCCGCCGTCGCCAGGTCGGCGCGCCCACCTGGTCGGCGGTGACGACGATGCCAGTCTCCTCGCGCAGTTCCCGCACCGCGGTCTCGCGGTACGTCTCGCCCGGGTCCATGCCGCCGCCGGGCAGCTCCCACCAGGTGCCGAGCCGAGGGTGGTCCGGGTCGCGGGTGTGGAACAGCAACACCCGGTCGGAGTCGTCGATGACGACCACGCGCACCGCGCGCCGTTCGAGGATCGGCAGGTCGTCGGGTAGGTGGTCCATCGGCTCAGTCTGCCGCAGCGCTCCGGCTCCGGGGGACCGCGCGGGGGCCGGTAGGCTGCCCGCCGTGGCTGGTCTGTTGAGGAACGTGGCGCAACGCATCTCCCGGGTGGGCGCGGCAATTCCGTCGCCCCGGCGTACCGGGCCGTCACCGGCGCGGGTGGCCCGCCCCGGGCAGGTGAACGCGTTGCAGCGGCGTGAGCTGAGCTACGCGCCGGAGGTCGACGGCCAGGCCGACCCGGGTGAGATCGTCTGGACGTGGGTGCCGTACGAGGACGACCCCCGCCAGGGCAAGGACCGCCCGGTGCTGGTGGTGGGGCGGCACAGCCGGACGCTGTTCGGGCTGATGCTGTCCAGTCAGAGCGAGCGGGACGGGCAGCGGCACTGGTTCGCGCTCGGCCCCGGCGAGTGGGACCGGGACAAGCGGCCGAGCTGGGTCCGGCTGGACCGGGTGCTCACCATGCGCGAGGACAGCATCCGCCGCGAGGGCGCCGTGCTGGATCGGCCCCGGTTCGACCGGGTCGGGCAGGCGCTGCGCGCCGGCTACGGCTGGCGCTGACCGTACCCTCGGCGGCCGGACGGACCGTCAGGCCGGCTCGCGGCTCGGACCGACCGCGGCGCCCTGCGCGTCCGGCGGCGGGTACGGCTGTTCGGCGAGCAACCGGGCCAGGTGGGCGCTGTTGAGCGCCAGGGCCCTGGTGGTGCGGCCGGTGGTGTCGGTCTTGGGGCCGGCGTCGCGGTAGTCCACCTTGTGCAGGGCCTCACCGACCCAGTAGGTCGCTCCGGCGGCGGCGACGGTGAAGCCCACCTCGTTGAGCGCTCCCTGGACCTCGGCGATGGTGTGGTGCGCGCCGTCCTCGTTGCCCACGACCGCGACGCCGGCCACCTTGCCGTAGGTGAGCAGTCGTCCCTCGTGGTCGGTCTCGGACAGCTCGGCGTCGAGGCGTTCGAGGACCATCTTGGTGACGCTCGCGGGTTGGCCGAGCCAGATGGGCGTGGCGATGATGAGGATCTGGGCGTCGAGCAGCTTGGCGCGGATGGCGGGCCAACCGTCGCCGTTGCCCTCGTCGGTCGACACCCCGAAGCGCACGTCGTGGTCGACCACCCGGACGATCTCGCCGTCCACGCCCTGCCGGGCCAGTTCGGCCAGCACCTCCCGGCCCAGTTGCTCTGAGCTGGAGGGGGCCGGCGACGGCTTGAGGGTGCAGTTGAGTACCAGGGCGCGGACGCTCACCACGAGGGGTTCCTCTCGTCGGTCGTATCGGGCTGTTCTCCCCGTACCCGTGTGTCGGGTCGAATCACGGTCCTGGTCCGGTGAAACCGTTGACAGTCGGCGGTCGAGCTGTAGATTCAACCTGTCGGTTAATTAGCTAGGTGGTTGAAAGCGACATGACAGCGGACCCGGTCAGCGCCGTGTTCGGCGCGCTCGCCGACCCGACCCGCCGCGCCATCCTGGCCCGGCTCGCCACCGGTGAGGCGACGGTCAACGAACTGGCCGCGCCGTTCCCGATCAGCGTCCAGGCCATCTCCAAGCACCTGGGGGTGCTGGAGCGCGCCGGGCTGATCGTGCGGACCCGCGACGCCCAGTGGCGGCGGTGCCGCCTCGATCCGACGCCGCTGCGCACCGTCGCCGAGTGGGTGGACCAGTACCGCCGGCTCTGGGCCGAACGCTACGACGCCCTCGACGACTATCTACACGACCTGAAGGAGACCAGCCATGACCGAGACCCGTGACCTGACGGTCGACGTGTCCTCCGAGCGGGACATCACGATGGTCCGTTCGTTCGACGCCCCGCGAGACCTCGTCTTCGCCGCGCACACCCAGGCCGAGCACCTCAAGCGATGGTGGTGCCGGGGCAATCCGGCGGACGTCGAGATCGACTTCCGCGAGGGTGGCCGCTATCGCATCGTCGAGCACGCTCCGGACGGCAACGACTACGCCTTCCGGGGTGAGTTCCGGCAGATCACCGCGCCGGAGCGGATCGTGCAGACCTTCGAGTTCGAGGGCATGCCCGGCCAGGTGGCGGTGGAGACGCTTGTCTTCACCGAGCTGAACGGCGGCACGCTGCTGACCAGCACCACTCGCTTCGACACCGCCGCCCAGCGAGACGGCATGGTCGAGGCCGGCATGGCGCAGGGCACCGCCGAGTCGTACGCGGCCCTAGACCGGCACCTGTCCACCCTGCGTTGACGGACCGGACCACGTTGATCAAGAGGTTCGCGTCAGAATACGAGCCGATCGTGACGCGAACCTCTTGATCAACAAGGGTGGGGTGTGGGGTGTGGGTGTGGGGGTTGTGGAGTGGGTTGAGGAGGCGTTTGGGCTTCGGTTGTCCGTTGTGGACGAAATCCCGCACGGGGCTGATGTGCGGGCTCGGCTGTGGCGGGGTGGGACGGGCGACGGTGGGCGGTATGCCGTCAAGGTCAGCGGTGGCGGTACGCCGGCCGGCCTGATCGTGGCCGCGCACCTGGCCGAGCGGGGCGTGCCCGGGGTCGCGGCGCCGGTCCGCACCCGTGCCGGGCGGCTGTACGCCGAGCGTGACGGGGTACGCCTCTCCGTGGTCCCGTGGGTGTCCGACCTGCGGGCGCTGGACGGCCCGATGAGCGAGGCGCACTGGCGTGCGTACGGGGAACTGCTGGCCGCCGTGCACGCGGTCCCGGTGACCGGCGAACTGGAACGGCTGCTACCGGGCGGCGGTGACGCGTACCCCTCGATTGTGGCCGCGACCAGGGACGTGGCCGGACGGCTCCGTGACCAGGTCGACTCGGGCGATCCGCTGGTCGCCGACCTGGCGGCACGCTGGGCGGCGAACGCCGACCGGGTGTCCACCCTGCTCGCCGGGGTCGAGCGACTCGCCGCCCACCGGTCGGGGTCGGCGGTGGTCTGCCACGGCGATCCCCATCTGGGCAACCTGCTGCTCGGCCCGGACGGCCAGGTCTGGTTGATCGACTGGGACGACGCCGTGCTCGCCCCGCGCGAGTGTGACCTGATGTTCGTCGTGGGCGGGGTGCTCGCCTTCGCGCCGATCACCCCCGGGCAGGAGAGGGCCGTGCTCGCCGGGTACGGCGCGGTCGACATCGACGCGGCGCGGCTGGCCTGGTTCCTCGCGGTACGCGCGCTCGACGACCTCAGCGACTGGACCCGCCAGGCGTTGGACCCCACCGGCGGCCCCGACGATCGCGCGACGGCCGCCCGGATCGTCCGTGGGCTCGTGTCGCCGGTCGGCCTGGTCACCCTCGCCGACACCGCGCTGCGTGACCTCGACGAACGGCGCTGAGCGGCCCGGAAACGCGAAACGGCAGGGGGATCCGGCTCCCTGCCACCTCTAACGTATATCGCACCCGGGGTCTTGCGGCAAGACCCCCGTCGTGCCGCAGAATCGTCACCCGAAGCCCAAACCTGGGAAAATCGGGGGGAATCGTGATCGATGTCATCATTGCCGGCGGCGGACCGACCGGTCTGATGCTCGCCGGTGAGTTGCGACTGCACGACGTACGCGTTGTCGTGCTGGAAAGGGATGCCGAGCCGACCCGCTTCGTCCGTTCCCTCGGCCTGCACGCGCGCAGCATCGAGATCATGGACCAGCGCGGACTGCTGGAGCGCTTCCTCGCCCTGGGTACGCGGCATCCGCTCGGGGGCTACTTCGCGGCGATCCCCAAGCCGCCGCCGGGCGGCCTCGACAGTGCCCACGCGTACGTCCTCGGCATCCCGCAGACCACCACGGACCGCCTGCTGGCGGAGCACGCCGTGGAGGTCGGCGTCGAGGTCCGGCGCGGCAGCGAGGTGGTCGGGTTGCGCCAGGACGACGACGGGGTGACGGTGGAGCTGGCCGACGGGACGCGGTTGCGGTCGCGCTTCGTGGTCGGCTGCGACGGCGGCCGGAGCACGGTCCGTCGGCTGCTCGGCGTCGACTTCCCCGGTGAACCCAGCCGGGTCGACTCGCTGCTGGGCGAGATGGAGGTGGGGGTATCCCCGCAGACGGTGGCGGACGTGGTCGCCGAGGTGCGCAGGACCCACCTCCGCTTCGGTCTCGGGCCACTCGGAGACGGCGTGTACCGGGTCCTCGTGCCCGCCGAGGGGGTGGCCGAGGACCGCGATGTCCCGCCGACCATCGAGGAGTTCCAACAGCAACTGCGGGCGTACGCGGGCACCGACTTCGGCGTGCACTCGCCGCGCTGGCTGTCCCGCTTCGGTGACGCGACCCGGTTGGCCGAGCGTTACCGGGTCGGCCGGGTGCTGCTGGCCGGCGACGCCGCGCACATCCACCCACCGACCGGCGGGCAGGGCCTCAACCTCGGCATCCAGGACGCGGTCAACCTCGGTTGGAAACTGGCCGCCGAGGTCGCCGGCTGGGCGCCCGACGGGCTGCTGGACAGCTACCACGCCGAGCGGCACCCGGTGGCCGCCGACGTCCTCGTCAACACCCGTGCGCAGATGTTCCTGCTGTCACCGGATCCGGGGCCGCAGGCGGTACGCCACCTGTTGGCGGAGCTGATGGACTTCGAGGACGTGAACCGGTACCTGATCGAGAAGGTCACCGCGATCGGGGTCCGCTACGACTTCGGCGCGGGTCACGAGCTGCTGGGGCGGCACCTGCGGGACGTCCGGCTGACCCGTGGACGTCTCTACGAACTGATGCGCGCCGGCCGCGGGCTGCTGCTCGACGCGACCGGTCGCCTCTCGGCCGCCGGTTGGGCGGACCGGGTCGACCACGTCGTCGACGTCGGTGACGGGTTCGACGTACCCGGTGTGCTGCTGCGTCCGGACGGCCACGTGGCGTGGGTCGGTGACGATCAGACCGACCTGGTGGGTCAGCTGCGCCGGTGGTTCGGCGCGAGCGCCACCTGAGCCGCTACTCCACGAAGCGGGCGCTGTCGACGAGCTGTCGCGGCGCCCGCGGGCCGGAGAGGCTCTTCGCCTGGTACATGGCCGCGTCGGCGCGGCTGAGCGCGTCGGTGAGCTGGGCCGGACAGGTCACCGGGGCGAGCCCCACCGACGCGGTGACCCGGACACTGCACCCGGTCAGCCGGATCGGCGCGGCGACGGTCTCGCTGAGGCGTCGGGTGGCGTGCTCGATCCAGCGTCGGTCGACGGTCGGGCTGGCGAGCAGCCCCGCGAACTCGTCGCCGCCGAGGCGGGCGACGAGGTTGTCGCCCGCGAACCCGGCCAGTCGTTCCGCGACGCTGATCAGCACCTGGTCGCCGGCGGCGTGCCCGTACCGGTCGTTGATCTGCTTGAAGTCGTCGAGGTCGAGCACGATGGCGATCAGCGGCTCACCGTCGGCGTTGGTGAGCAGGGCGGCCGCGAGACGGTAGAAGGCGCGGCGGTTGGGCAGCCCGGTGAGCGGGTCGTGGCTGGCGGCGTGGCGTTCGGCGGCCAGCTCGGCCTGGAGGTGTTCGATCTCGGCCTCGGCGCGTACGGCGCGGCGACGCAGTTGCCAGGAGGAGAGCAGGGCACCCGCCGCACAGACGCCGGAGGCAACGCTCATCGGATCCGGCAGGAGACCTCCCATCGCCGCGACCGCCTCCCGCCTCCGGTCTGCGCGGCGCGCCTGCCGCGTCGGTGTCAGTTTTCCCTGGTCATCACCCCGCTCGGGGTAACGCAAAGTGAACGGATAAGCACCGATCACGTGCGTTATCATGCTCGCCATCCGGTGCAGATGCAATAGCAGATGCACGTGCATACGGTCCGACCCCGATACCGCACCCTCGCCGCGTCACCGCTCCTCCCACGGGCACCGGCGGGCTCGTGAGCAGAAAGACGCCTCTCATGCAGCAGCCACCCAATGGCGTTCCGATCCCTCAGTTGCCCCATCTGACCTGGCAGAAGAGTCGCCGTAGCAACCCGAGCGGCAACTGCGTCGAACTCGCCGAACTGCCGGGAGGGGCCGGCATCGCCGTCCGCAACTCGCGTCATCCGGAAGGTCCGGCGCTGATCTACACAGTGGACGAGATCGCCGCCTTCGTGCTCGGCGCCCGCGACGGGGACTTCGACCATCTGATCAACTGAAGGGCCGCGCCGGGCGGTCCCAGCGATGGGACTGAATCGCCGGTCCGGAGGAGTTCACCTCACTGTCGGTCCATGGCATGCTTACACGTCGGTCGGGCTCGGTGCCCGGCCACGTGGTCGGTATCCGGAGGTCCGCACGTGACGATGGTTCCCGCCGAGGGCGGCCCGACAACCGGGCCAACCGTGCTGCGCATGCTGCTCGGCGCCCAGCTTCGTCGGCTGCGGGAGTCCAGCGGGGTGACCCGGGAGGGCGCCGGGTGGGAGATCCGCTCCTCTGAGTCGAAGATCAGCCGGATGGAGCTGGGCCGGGTCGGCTTCAAGGAACGGGACGTCTCCGACCTGCTCACCCTCTACGGCGTCAGCGACGAGGGGGAGCGCGACGCGCTGCTCAAGCTCGCGCGGGACGCCAACAGTCCCGGTTGGTGGCACCGTTACGGCGACGTGCTGCCCAGTTGGTTCCAGTCCTACCTGGGCCTGGAGGCGGCGGCGGCGCTGATCCGCAGCTACGAGGTGCAGTTCGTCCCCGGCCTGTTGCAGACCCGGGAGTACGCCCGGGCGGTCGTGCTGCTCGGGCACGGCGGCGCCGGCGTCGCCGAGATCGACCGCCGGGTGGATCTGCGGATGCAGCGTCAGCAACTGCTGCTCCGGGACAAGCCGCCGCTGCTCTGGGCCGTGGTGGACGAGGCGGCGCTGCGCCGGCCGATCGGCGGTCCAGAGGTGATGCGGGGCCAGCTCACCGCGCTCATCGAGGCGACCAAGTCGCCCACCGTCCGACTTCAGGTCATCCCCTTCGCCGCAGGTGGTCACGCGGCGGCCGGTGGCGCCTTCACCATCCTGCGCTTCGGTGACCAGGAGCTGCCCGACATCGTCTACATCGAACAGTTGACCAGCGCCCTCTACCTGGACAAGCGCGACGACCTCGACTACTACGCCGTGGCCATGGAGCGGCTCTGCGTCGAGGCGGAGCCGCCGGAGCGTACGCCGGAGATCCTGGGCCGGCTGCTGGAGGAGACCTACCCGCGGTGACGGTGCCCTGAGGGGCGCGCGCGGGTTCATTCGCATTGACCGTTGCCGACGTGGCGGGCTAGTCTCTGTATCGATCCAGTCTGAATCGATACAGAGGGGCGTCGAGTGAAGCCGACACTGCAAGCCGTGGCGGACGCCGTCGGTGTCTCCCGCAGCACCGTGTCCAATGCCTACAGTCGCCCCGACCAGCTCTCGTCGGCCCTGCGCGAGCGCATCCTCGCCGCCGCGCGCCAGCTCGGCTACCCGGGACCCAACCCGACCGCCCGCTCCCTGCGCCGTGGCTTCGTCGGCTCGATCGGGGTGCTGTTCACGTCGCAGCTGTCGTACGCCTTCACCGACCCCTTCGCCGTCCGCTTCCTCGCCGGCGTGGGCGTCGCGGCCGAGCGACACGGCACCAGCATGCTGCTCGTGCCCCTGCCGCAGGCGCAGGCCGACGCCCGGCGGGCCGTGGAGAATGCCGCCGTCGACGGCTTCTGCGTGTACTGCGTGGCCGACGAGGAGTGGGCGCTGGACGTCATCCGGGCGCGCGGCCTGCCGTACGTCAGCACGGCCGTACGCGACGACGCCGCCGCCGACGAGCGGTTCGTCGGCATCGACGAGCGGGCCGCCGCGCGCGGCGTCGCCGCGCACGTGGCCGGTCTCGGCCACCGGCGGGTCGCCCTGCTCGTGGACTCCGTCCTGCCCGACGCGCCCGCCGGTCCGGTGACCCTGGCCGGGTTCGAGCACGCCCGGCACCCGACGACCCGTGGCCGGCTCGCCGGCTTCGCCGACGCGTTCGCCGAGGTCGGCGTCGCCTGGTCGGAGCTGATACTGCTCAACGCCCCCGGCAACAGCGGCCACGCCGCGTCGGCCGCCGTCGCCGGGCTGTTCGACCGGCCCGAGCCGCCCACCGCCGTGCTGGCCGGCGCCGACGTGCTCGCCCTCGGCGTGCTCGACGCGCTGGCCCGGCGACCGGGCGGCACCCACCCGCCGGTCTCGGTGACCGGGTTCGACGACGTCCCCGAGGCGGCGGCGGCCGGCCTCACCACCGTCCGGCAGCCGGCGCAGGAGAAGGGCCGGATCGCCGCCGAACTGCTGCTCGACCCACCCACAGACGCTGCCGCGGGTCACGTGCTGCTACCCACCGAACTCGTCGTCCGGGCCTCCACCGGACCTCACGTCAGGAGTTGACCATGGAATTCCCGACCGGATACGTCACCGCCCTGGACGCGATGAACCGCCACGTCACCTCGGCCCGACCGGACGCCCCGGTCGTCGTCGAGCGCGTCCGTCGGCCGCTGCTCGCCCCGACCCGGCAGTTGACCGCCGTCGCCCTGCGCCGGCTCGCCGACCGGATCCAGCCCCGGCCGGTGCCCCGCTGCTCCTGATCACCGCCCATTCCGGCACTCCGGGGACGAACGGTGCCGGTCCGGACACGTAGGGTGGTCGATCGCGCACTCGCCGGGCAGACTGGTCTGGCCATGTCACCCTTCACCCCCACCCTCCGCCTCCACGACCGCTACGTGCTGCACGAGCGGATCGGTCTCGGCGGCATGTCCGAGGTGTGGCGGGCCGACGACGACGTGCTCGGCCGGCCGGTGGCGATCAAGGTACTCGCCGGCCAGCTCGCCGCCGACCCGCACCTGCGGGCCACCATCCGGCGCGAGGCCCGCGCGGCCGCCCGGCTGACCCACCCGCACGTCACCCAGGTGTACGACTACGCCGAGGCGACCCTGGCCAGCGGCGTCGTCGTCCCGTACCTGGTGATGGAGTTGGTCGAGGGCCACAACCTCGCCGACCGGCTGCGCTCCGGCCCGCTGCCCTGGCCGGAGGCGGTCCGGGTGGCCGGGCACATCGCCGCCGCGCTGGCCGCCGCGCACCGCATCGGGGTGGTACACCGCGACGTGAAGCCGGCCAACGTCATGCTCACCGACACCGGGGCCAAGGTGCTCGACTTTGGCATCGCCGCGCTCGGTGGGCTCGACAGCCAGTCCGGCGAGCCGGTGATGGGCACACCCGCGTACTTCGCCCCGGAGCGCCTCGCCGCCGGTCCGCCCGACCCGGCCAGCGACGTGTACGCCCTCGGCGCGGTGCTCTACCGCATGCTCACCGGCGCGGCGCCGCTGCCCGTACAGAGCTGGGAGGACGCCATCGAGGTGCACCAGCGGGGCACACCGGTGCCTCCGCTGCGAGTGCCCGGCCTACCCGCCGACATCGCCGAGCTGACCCTCGCCTGCCTCGCCGCCGACCCGGCCCGGCGGCCCAGCGCCGCACAGCTCGCCCGACGGTTCGGCGCCGGCCAGCCGGTCGAGCCCCCACCGAGCTGCTCCGGATCGTCCCGGCCGCCCACCCGCCGACCCTGATCGACCGCTCGGCCGCCCGGCCAGCGCCGGTCGTGTCCGCGCCGGTCCGACGCCGTCCGCGCCGGCCCGTGGCGCTCGCCGTCGCGGCCGGCCTCGCCGTGCTGGTCGGCCTCGGCGCGCTGCTCACCCAGGGCATCGGCGCACCCGACACGTCCGGCCCCGGGCCGGTGGCCGGCCCGTCGTCGCCCTCCACCACGGCGCCCCCGCCCCGGACGCAGTCGCCGAAGCCGGCGACGTCGGCCTCCCCGTCGCCCCGCCCCAGCAGCGCCGTGCCGTCGTCCGTCGGGCAGGGGTTGCCGGTCAGCTTCCGGCAGGTCAGCGACGAGTTCGACCAGGTGCTCGCCGCGGCGGTGGCCCGTGGCGACGTCGACCGCAGAACCGCCGAGGACCTGCGCGACGACCTCGCCGACGTGAACCGACGGACCCGGGACCGCGAGCGGCGCATCGCCGACCTGCGGGACACCATCGCCGAACTGGTGGACCGTGACCGGTTGCCCCGGCAGACCGCCGTCCAGCTCGACGCGCTGCTGGCCCAGACCCGTGAGCTACCCGCCGATCGCGCCAACGACTAAGTAGTCTCACCGGCATGACGACGACGCAGACGCACCGCCTCGCCGTACCCGGCGCTGACCTGGTCTACGACGTCCGAGGTCCACTGCCTCCGACCGGCGGGCGTCGCGCGTTGCTTCTCATCGGCCAGCCGATGACGGCGGAGGGCTTCGGCGCGCTCGCCCCGCACCTGACGGACCGGACCGTCATCACGTACGACCCGCGCGGTCTCGGTCGCAGCACCCGTAGCGACGGCCGGTCCGACCAGACGCCACAGCAGCAGTCGGCCGATCTGCACCTGCTCATCGAGACCCTCGCCGCCGGTCCGGTGGACGTGTTCGCCAGTAGCGGTGGCGCGGTGACCGCGCTCGAACTCGTCGCGACCCACCCCGACGACGTCGTCACGCTGGTGGCGCACGAGCCGCCGATCAACGCGGTGCTCCCGGACGCCGCCGCAGCCGAGCGCGCTCGGAACGCCTTCTACGAGGCGTACCAGGCCAACGGATTCGGCGCCGGCATGGCCGCCTTCATCGCGATGACGTCGTGGCAGGGCGAGTTCACCGACGCCTACTTCGCCCAGCCCGCCCCCGACCCCGCGATGGTCGGCCTGCCGACCGAGGACGACGGCAGCCGCGACGATCCGCTGCTGTCCAACAGCTCATGGGCGATCACCGACTACCGCCCCGACGCGGCCGTCCTCACCGCCGCGTCGAGCCGCATCGTGATCGCGGTCGGCGCGGAGTCGTCGGGCACCTACACCGCGCGTACGGCCCTCGGCACGGCGGCGCTCCTCGGCCAGGAGGCCGTGGTGTTCCCGAGTCACCACGGCGGCTTCCTCGGCGACGAGCACGGATACGCGGGCAAGCCGGCGGAGTTCGCCGCGCGGCTGCGCGAGGTCCTGGACGCCGACTGACGCCATCGTCCGTCCGGACGGCTGATCTATCCGCGGACGTCGCTGGCATGATGGGCCGATGCGAACACGGCTGATCTTCGTGCGTCACGGTGAGTCGGTCCATCAGGTCGACGGGATCGTGGGCGGCCCGCACGGGTGCCGGGGGCTGACGTCGCTCGGCTACGACCAGGCCGACCGGCTGGCCAAGCGACTCGTGGACGACTACGCCGTCGAGGGGCCGGTGGCGGTGTACTCGTCGGTGCTGCGCCGCGCCGTCGAGACCGCGCAGCCCATCGCCGCGGCGTTCGGCGTCCGGCCGTTGGCCGACTGCGGCCTCTGCACCTGGCACACCCCGCCGTACGCCGACGGGCTGCCGGTCGCCCGCTTCCGGACCGAGCACGCGGTGCCCGGTGGGGGAGTTTTCCGCCCGTTCGAGGACGGCAACGAGAGCTGGGCGGAGTTGGTCGTCCGCGTCAGCCGCGCCGTCATGGAGATCGCGCACCGGCACCGGGGCGGCACCGTGGTCCTGGTCGGCCACAGCGAGACCGTGGAGGGCGCCTTCCACGCGCTCGCCGCGCAGCCGATCTTCCGGGCGTTCGACCTGGAGGTGCCCCCGGCGTCGATCAGCGAGTGGGTCACCGACCACGACACCGGCGGCTGGCCGCCCGCCCGCTGGACCCTGCGGCGCTTCGGGGACACCGTCCCGGGTCGGCTGGCGCTCTGACGCGTCCACATCGGACGGTCGGCGCGTCAGTCGCGCAGGATCTGCTCGCGCAGGATCTCCGCGTGCCCGCAGTGCTGCGCCAACTCGCGCAGGACGTGCAGGTACATCCAGCGCAGTGGCAGCGGGCCGCGCCGGTTGCCGTGCAGCACGTCGTCCAGACCCAGCGAGGCCGTCGCGCGGCGCGACGCCTCGCACGCTTCGCGGTGGGCCTGCTGGATGCTGGCGATGGTGTCGCCGTCGTCGAGGATGAACGACTCGTCCGGCGTCGCCGGGATGCCGATCTCGGCACGCGACCGGCATGTGATCGCCTCGTCGAACCAGACCTTCTCCACGAAGGCCGCGTGCTTCACCAGACCCAGCAGTGTCGTCCGCGACGGCACCAGCGAGCGTCGTGCCTGCTCCTCGGTCAGCCCGTCCAGGGCCTCGTTGAGCGCGCGGCGATGCTCGTCGATGAACGCCTCGATCTGCGTCTGGGCTGGCTGGTCGACGACGTCGTCGGCGAAGGTGGGCGGGAAAACGGTCATGGACCGAAGCATGTCAAGGGCGTCGCCCGGGATCAACCACGGCACGGCTCACCCGCCGAACGAGACGAGCGCGCCGCGTTCGTCGAAGACCGCCGTACCCGCCCAGGCGATCTCCCACCGGTTGCCCTCCGGGTCGGCGATGTAGGCCGAGCGGCCACCCCACGAACGGTCGGTCGGCGCTGCCACGACCGACGCCCCCACCGCGACAGCCGCCTCGAAGGCCGCGTCGACCCCCGCGCGGTCGTCGACGTTGCAGGCCAGCGTCACGCCGGACCAGCCACCGGCCGGATCGGCGACACCCGGTGCCGCCTCGGCCGCCAGCTCGGGCAGCGGGTAGAGGGCGAGCAGAACGCCTCCGAGCAGGAACGCCGACCAGCCGTCGTCGCTGGCGGGCAGCTCCGGCCAGCCCAGGGACCGGTAGAAGGATCGCAGCCGGCCCAGGTCGCAGGCGCCCAGGGTGATCACGGACAGTCGAGGGGGAATCGCGCTCATCGCCCGATCCTGCCGCACCGGTACGACAGGAAACGCCGGTGTGCTCAGTGGATTGAGGTCGCGGCCCACTCGCCCGGTGTCGTGCCCACCCGCGCGGCCTCGTCACCGTGCGGTGTCCAGATGGCCGAGCGGCCGGCCGCCTCGCGGTAACCGCCGCCGGTCGACCCGGCGAAGCTCGCCATCGCCACCCAGACCCGGTGCGTCGTGACGATCCGCTGCGCCCGCACGTCCGGCACGGCGGCGTCCCGGGCCGACTCCAGCACGCCCGCCGCGTACACGTCGATCCCCAGGGCCGCCGTCGCCTGCGCGTGCCCGGCGACACCGGTGTCCTTGCAGACCGCCAGCCCGATCCGCCATCCGTCCACGTCGAGCACGCCCGGTGCGTCGCCCGGCCGGAACCGCCGCGCCTCCACGCCGCCCAGCCACATCTTCCGGTACGCCACCGTCACCCCGTCACCGGTCACCGCCAGCACTCCGATGTGGTCTCCGGGCACCGGCGCGCCGGCCAACGCCACCGTGCCAACCTCGGCGCACGCGTCGACAAGTGGCGTCAACCGCCGGTCGTCCATCGGCACGACCGGCCCCTGCAACTCGTACTCCGTCAGGGACAGCTCCGGGAAGATCACCACCCGGGCGCGCGCCGCGCGGACCGCGTCGGCGTGCGCCCGCGCGTTCTCCGCGACGTCCAGGGGTACGCACGGCGGCTGCGCCACCGCGAGCCGCAACGGAGCGCGAGCCGGCCCGTCCGTGGCTGCCCGCGAGGTCTCCGCCTCACGGTTGGCTCTCAGGATCGCTTCGTAACGTGTGGGCATGCTTCGAACGTCGCACGCCGTCCTCGCCACCGGAACCCCCGCCGCCGCGGCCGAACCGCCGCAGGGCGGAATCGTCGGGTACGTCAGCGATCTGGTGGAACGGCTCGGCGGGCCGGGGGCCGGTCTGGCGGTGGCGCTGGAGAACCTGTTTCCGCCGATCCCCAGCGAGGTCATCCTGCCGCTGGCCGGCTTCGTGGCCGCACAGGGTCGGATCAGCCTGGTCGGCGCGATCTTCTGGACCACGCTGGGTTCGGTGCTGGGCGCGCTGGCGCTCTATCTGATCGGCGCGTCCCTGGGCCGCGACCGGATGCGTGCCATCGTGGCCCGACTGCCCCTGGTGAAGCTCAGCGACGTCGACCGGACCGAGGCGTGGTTCCTGCGGCACGGCGTGAAGGCGGTGTTCTTCGGCCGGATGATCCCGATCTTCCGGAGCCTGATCTCCATTCCGGCCGGGGTGGAGCGGATGCCGGTGCGGACCTTCCTGCTCTACACGACGCTGGGCAGCCTGATCTGGAACACCACCTTCGTGCTCGCCGGCTATCTGCTCGGTGACAACTGGCACCTCGTCGAGGGCTACGTCGGCACCCTCCAGAACGTCGTGATCGTCGTCTGCGTCGCGGCCGTCGCCTGGTTCGTCGGCTCGCGGGTGCTCAAGGCCCGCCGCGCCGCCCGAAACCCCGAATCGGACGCGGCTCTGTCTCGCCGTGGTGCGCCCCCGGCGGGAACGCCGGATCCCGACGGTCGGGGCACCCTCTACCGGGGCGCCTCCTGGGCCTCGGACGAGCGCTAGCCCATCGCCGCCCGCACGATGTGTGCGGTGCGGTGCGGTGCGGTGCGGTGCGGTCCGGTGCGGTCCGGTCCGGTGCGGTCCGGTCCGGTGCGGTCCGGTCCGGTGCGGTCCGGTGCGGTGCGGTGCGGACCCGGCAGCTTTCCGATTCCAGGGGGCGGCGACCACTCCTGCGGCGTTGATGCCGGTGAGTCATCTTGATGACTCACCGGCATCACAGCCCACAACCGCCATGCCCCGCCGCAGCCGCCCCGACGGACAGCGGAACAGCGGAAGGGGACGCCAGGTGGACAGGGTGGCGGCGGACCGGCCCATGGCCACGCTCACCTGCGGCTGCCGGTGGGCGTCGCCGTGGGCGGCCCGACGGCGAGCGCCGGGTGGTGCGCCTTGGGCGTGATGTCCGATTCCGGGTGGCGATGGGGTGTGACCGGGTGCATCCCGGGGCCGGAATCGTGGCCGACCCGGGGTCGTTACACACCCTGACGATCGCAGGACCACGGCCACCCCGCCCGGGGAATGGTCGGCCGGACCGGGTCGTTGCAGACCCCCGAACGACCGCAGGACGGCCCCGGGTCCGCTTCCGGATCCACGGCTGAGGGCCCGGGAATGACCCCGGACCGGCGGTCGTTACACACGGTCCCGGCGCCCACGAGCGACTTCCCTCGCCCGTCGGACGCCGCCCCGGCACCGCTCCGCTTGGTGCCGCACCCGAGACCCCCCGTTTGTGCAGCGCCGGACGAGGTGCGCACATCCGCGTCGCCGTTCCCTGTGGTGAGGCGGGTGTTTCCTACCCCCGAAGGAGCTACCCCCATGAACACGATCTTCCGTAAGAGCATGCTGTCCGTTGCCGGTCTCGCGTTCGCCGGTGGTGTCTTCGCCGGCCCGATCGCCCATGTCGCCGCCCCGAGCACCGACCCCCGGCCGGTCGCCGTGGTGCAGGCCGACAAGCCCGACGCGAGCAAGCTGATCCCGCACGGCACCCAGGGCGCGCAGTCGCACATCGACCTGAACGACGAGCAGACCGGCAACGCCAAGGCCATCATCGCGGCCACCAAGAAGGCGGGTCTGCCCGAGCGGGCTGCGGTCATCTCGATCGCGACGAGCCTGCAGGAGTCGAAGCTGGAGAACCTGGGTCACCTCGGCGACATGAACGACCATGACTCGCTGGGTCTGTTCCAGCAGCGCCCGTCGAGCGGTTGGGGCACGCCGGAGCAGATCACCGACCCGGAGTACTCGACGACGGCGTTCCTCAAGGGCCTGCGTCAGGTTGACGGCTGGCAGGACATGCCGCTGACCGAGGCCGCGCAGACCGTGCAGGTGTCGGCGTTCCCGGACGCGTACGCGCAGTGGGAGCAGCAGGCCGCCGACCTGGTCGGCCAGTACTGGAACAGCTGACGCACGACCGCATCGATGGCCGGCGCCCCCGGGGTGCCGGCCATCGGCATCCCCACCGCCGGCCCGACTAGTCGCCCGAACGACCTCGCTGGAGGGGGAACATCGGGCGGCGTCGGCTGGTTGTAGACCAGTGTCGGTGTGACTCAGTGTCCCCGGGCCTCACCTACATAGCCTTCGCGGAATACCGTTCGGCTGGAGCCGCGTCGCGCCACTCGCCGAGAGGCGACCTGCACACCGACACCGGCGCCGCCCCCGACCACGGTCGGGGGCGGCGCTTTCGTGTCCACCGGGCACGATGACCGGCCCGCGCTCGCGGCACAATGTGCCGATGGATGCCGCGCAGACCTGGTCCGAGCAGCCCGGGTTGCTCGTATTGCCCAGCGGGGCGGTGGTGCGGGGACGCCGCATCGCCGCGACCGCCCCGCCGGCCGACTTCGCGCTGCTGCTGGCGCCTGGACCGGAACCGGTCTGGCCATCCCGGCGGATCAGGTGGCCCGACTTCTGGGTGCCGCTCGATCGGGAGGACGCACTCGACGCGTTGCGCGAGGCGCTGCGGAGGGCCCGCGACGGCGAGCGCGTCGAGGTGGCCTGCCGGGGCGGGATCGGCCGCACCGGCACGGCGCTGGCCGCGCTGGCGATCCTCGACGACCTGCCGGCCGAGCGGGCGGTGTCCTGGGTCCGGGCGGGCTACCACCCGAAGGCGGTCGAGACACCCCGGCAGCGGCGGTGGCTGCGCCGAGTCGCCTGACCACCGACAGCGCCGGCCACCCGACAGTGCCGGCCACCCGACAGCGCCGGCCACCCGACAGCGCCGGCCACCCGACAGCGCCGGCCACCCGACAGCGCCGGCCACCCGACAGCACCGGCCACCGACAGCGCCGGCCGCGCACCGGCCGCCGCTGGCCCGCTCACATCGCCGCCTGGTGCGCCCGGACCGCCCTCCGTGCGGCGTCAGGTCAGGTCGCCCGGCCCGGGTACCGCCGACCCGTCACCGCATCGTGGGCTTGTGGACGTACTCGCGCAGGTGGGTGGCGGTGAGAGTGTCGCCGTGGGCGACCAGGTCGGCCGGCGTGCCGGTGAAGACGATGCGACCGCCGTCGTGCCCGGCGCCCGGCCCGAGGTCGATGAGCCAGTCCGCGTGGGCCATCACGGCTTGGTGGTGCTCGATGACGATGACCGTGTTGCCCGCGTCGACCATGCGGTCCAACAGGGCCAACAGTTGGTCCACGTCGGCCAGGTGCAGGCCGGTGGTGGGCTCGTCGAGGACGTACGTGCTGGTCTTCTCCGCCAGGTGGATGGCGAGCTTGAGTCGTTGCCGCTCCCCGCCGGACAGGGTGGTCAGCGGCTGACCGAGGCTGAGGTAGCCCAACCCGACGTCGACCAGCCGGTCGAGGATCAGGTGGGCCGGCCCGCTGGGGAAGAACCCGTGTGCCTCGGTGACCGACATGGCCAGCACCTCGCTGATGTTCTTGCCGCGCAGTGTGTACGTGAGCACCTCGTCGGTGAACCGCCGCCCCGCGCAGCGCTCGCAGACGCTTGCCACGCCGGCCATCATCGCCAGGTCGGTGTAGATCAGCCCGATGCCCTTGCAGGCCGGGCAGGCGCCCTCGGAGTTCGCGCTGAACAACGCGGCCTTGACGCCGTTGGCCTTGGCGAAGGCGGTACGGATCGGGTCGAGCAGCCCGCTGTAGGTGGCCGGGTTGCTGCGTCGTGACCCGCGAATCGGGGACTGGTCGACGATCACCACACCGGACCGGCCGCGCAGCGAGCCGTGGATCAGCGAACTCTTGCCCGAGCCAGCCACGCCAGTGACCACGGTGAGGACGCCGAGCGGGATGTCCACATCCACGTCGCGCAGGTTGTGCAGGTCGGCGCGGCGGATCCCGAGCTGGCCGGTCGGTCGGCGTACCTCGTCGCGCAGGGTCACGCGGTGGTCCAGGTGCCGGCCGGTGAGCGTGTCTGCGCGGCGCAGGCCGGGGACGTCGCCGGTGAAGCAGATCTGCCCGCCGGCCGTGCCCGCGCCGGGTCCCAGGTCGACGACGTGGTCGGCGATGGCGATGGTCTCCGGCTTGTGCTCCACCACCAGCACGGTGTTGCCCTTGTCGCGCAGCCGCAGCAGCAGGTCGTTCATCCGGGCGATGTCGTGCGGGTGCAGGCCGACGGTGGGTTCGTCGAAGACGTACGTGACGTCGGAGAGGCTGGAGCCGAGGTGTCGGACCATCTTCACCCGCTGCGCCTCGCCGCCGGAGAGGGTCGCGGACTCCCGGTCCAGGCTGAGGTAGCCCAACCCGATCTCGGCCAGTGAGTCGAGCAGGTCACGCAGGTTGCCGATCAGCGGGGCGACCCCCGGGTCGTTGATGGTCCGGACGAACGCGGCCAGGTCGCTGATCTGCATGGCGGAGCACTCGGCGATGGTGCGGCCGGCGATCCGTGACGACAGGGCTGCGGCGTTGAGCCGGGTGCCGGCGCAGGACGGGCAGGTGGTGAAGGTGACCGCACGGTCGACGAAGGCGCGGATGTGCGGCTGCATCGACTCGCGGTCCTTGGCCAGGAGGAGCCGCTTGACCTTGACCGCGAGCCCTTCGTACGTCCAGTTGTTGCTGCCTACCTTGATCTTCGTGGCTGGCTTGTGCAGGAAGTCCTCCCACTGCTGCGGGGTGAAGTCCTGGAGTTTGGCGTCGGGGTCGAACAGGCCGGAGCCGACGATGGTCTGCCAGTACCAGGAGCCGACGGCGAAGTTGGGCGCGGTGATCGCGCCGTCGTTGAGCGAGCGTTCGACGTCGACCAGCTCGTTGACGTCGAGGTCGGAGACCCGGCCGAGTCCTTCACAGGTGAGGCACATGCCCTCGGGCAGGTTGAAGCTGAACGCGCCCGCGCCACCGACTGACGGCTCGCCGAGCCGGCTGAAGAGGATCCGCAGCATGGCGTACGCGTCGGTGGCGGTGCCGACGGTGGAGCGGGAGTTGACGCCCATCCGTTCCTGGTCGACGACGATGGCGGCGCTGAGGTTGCGCAGCGAGTCGACGTCCGGCCGGTTGAGGTTCGGCATGAACGACTGGAGGAACGCGCTGTAGGTCTCGTTGATCATGCGCTGGGACTCGGCGGCAATGGTGCCGAAGACCAGCGACGACTTACCTGACCCGGAGACACCGGTGAAGACGGTCAACCGGCGCTTGGGGATGTCGACCGAGACGCTCGCGAGATTGTTCTCCCGCGCTCCGCGTACCTCGATCATGTCGTGGCTGTCGGCGGCGGACCTTGCTGGCTGCGACATGCGAACCCTTCACGAAGTGATGGCAGAACGACCCCGCCCTGCACGGGACGCATTAAATTGTCTCATTAATCCTCACATAGAGGGTTTGACGAACAATCGAGCGTGCGGCTGTTACTTAAGGACGGGAAAGTCTCAAATCACATGACAAGCGGTACGGTTGCCCGGTGGAGGCCATGCCGAAGGATCGCCTGCGAGCCGTGGACCTCGCCGCCACCGTCGGGATCTCGGTGCAGCAGGTGCGCAATTACGTCGAGGAGGGCGTCCTGCCGCCGGTGCGGCGAACCGCGAGCGGCTACCGGATCTTCACGACCGCGCACGCCCGCGCGCTGACCGTGGCCCGCCGGCTGGCCGAGGGGCACGGCTGGGGCCGTACCCGGGAGATCATGGCGGCGGTACACCGGGGCGACGTGCCGGCGGCCCTGGCGGCGCTCGACGGCGGCCATGCCGAACTGGACCGCGAACGCGCCGACATCCGCCGCGTGCTCGGTGCCTTCGAAACCGTGCTGGCCAACCCGCCGGCGACCCGGCCGGCCCAGCGCCGTGGTGTCCGCATCGGCGAGGTGGCGGCGCTGGTCGGCGTGCGGACCTCGCAACTGCGCCTGTGGGAGGCGCGCGACCTGGTGCGGCCGGGCCGCGCGCCCGGCACCAACTACCGGGTGTACGACGAGACCGAGCTGCGCGCCGCGCAGGTCGTCGCGCTCCTGCGTCGGGGCGCGTACCCGTTCGAGATCATCGAGGCGGTGCTGGGCGAGCTGCGCACCACCGGCAGCGCGCAGCGGGTACGCGCCGAGCTGGCCCGTCGTGAGCAGGACCTGCACGCCCGCAGCCTGCGGCGGTTGCGGGGCAGTGCCGCGTTGCACGACTACCTGGTGGAGCGGTCCGCCGCCGGATGGTCGAGCGGCCAACCGCTCCCGCCGAGCGATCTTGTTGGCTAGGGTCGGGCACATGAGAGCTGCTGCGCTGCTGGCGGTCACGGCGGCTGCCGTCCTGCCCGCTTCCGCGCCGGCTGTCGGCACGGCGGCGGCGGCCACGCGTACCGCTGCCGCCCCGCCGGCCGTGCGGTGTCCGCGGGCGTCGGCCCCGACGGTGTCCCGGCCGCCGCGCCCGTCGCCCCCGCCCACCGTGCCCGAGGCTCGGGTGGTCGGCGGCGTCGGACTGGCGACCAGCGGCCTGGTCGTGCCGGCCGGCGTGGACGCGCCACCGGCGATCACTGCCACGTCGTGGCTGGTCGCGGACCTCGACTCCGGCCAGGTGCTCGGCGGCTGCGGCCCGCACGAGTACGGCACCCCGGCCAGCGTCCAGAAGCTGTTGCTGACGGCCACGATGATGCCCCGACTCGACCCCGCCCAGACGGTGACCGTCACCGCGGCGGACATGAACATCGAGCCCGGCTCGTCCGCCGTCGGCCTGGTCGAGGGTGGCCGCTACACGATCGAGACGATCTGGCTGGGACTGCTGCTGAACTCCGGCAACGAGGCGGCGAACGCGCTGGCACGTCTCGGCGGTGGCCCGGACGGCGCGGCCGGGGGAGTGCGCGCCATGAACGAGCAGGCGCACCACCTCGGCGCGCTCCAGACACATGCCGTCACCCCGTCCGGGCTGGACGGCAAGGGCCAGTTCACCAGCGCGTACGACCTGGCGCTGATCGCCCGGTCCTGCTTCGCGCAGCCGACGTTCCGCCGGTACGCGCTCACCGACCTGGCGACGATCCCCGCGCAGCCGGCACAGCGGACGAAGGGGTTCCAGATCCAGAACGAGAACCAGCTCATCTACCGGTACCCGGGCGCGTTGGGCGGCAAGACGGGCTTCACCGACCTGGCGCGGCACACGTACGTCGGAGCGGCGCAACGCAACGGTCGCCGGCTGGTGGTGACGTTGCTGGGTGCCGAGCCGACGCCGAAGCGGGGCTGGGAGCAGGGCGCGGCCCTGTTGGACTGGGGTTTCTCGCTGCCCCGCGACGTCGGCGTCGGTCGCCTGGTCGAGCCGGGAGAGCTGACCGCCACGCCGTCGGCGACCCCGTCCGTGCTGGCCGCGCCCGGTCCGCCCCGCCCGGCGGCGGCCAGCGGTCCGGCGCACACCGGTTCCGGCTGGCTCTGGTCGGTTTCCGCGATCAGTGGCGCGGGAGTGCTGGTGCTGCTGGGCGGGCTGCTGTGGCACCGCCGCCGCCGGCTGCCCTGAGGGGTCGGCAACCGGCCGCAGCGATCGACAACCGGCTCCGGCATCCATAGACTCCGGTCTTTCTGGCAGCGCGAGTCCCAGGAGGATCCCTGTGTCGAGTGAACGCGAAACGCCCTCCGGCGCGGCGGCACCCCGCCCGTCGGTGCGTGCGCTGACCCGCCTCGCGGGCGTGACGGCGATCGCCGCGGCGCTGGTCGTCGGCGCTTCGGCCAGCGCGGTGGCCGCGCCGGGGGCGACCGTCGACGCGTCCGGCGTCGCCACCGTGGCACACGCCCCGGCGCCGCCCGCCGATGACCGCCCGCCGCGCACCACGCACGGCCCGTGCGCGTACACCGAGACGCCCGACGAGCCGGCCGCCCGACCCGTGCCGCTGCCACCCGACCCGCGCCGCACCCCGGACCGGGGCACCGTCCGCGTGACGCTCTCCACCAACCAGGGGCCGATCGGGTTGACCCTGGACCGGGCTGCCGCGCCGTGCACGGTGCAGAGCTTCCTGCACCTGGTCGGCAAGCGGTTCTACGACCGCACCCCGTGTCACCGGCTCACCGCGTACCCCACGCTCAGCGTGTTGCAGTGCGGCGACCCGTCCGGCACCGGCGAGGGCGGACCGGGCTACCGGTACCGCGACGAGCTGCCCACCGACCTGCCGCCCGCGCCCACCGACCCGACCGGCGTACGGCGGCTCTACGCGCGGGGCGTGCTCGCGATGGCCAACGCCGGTCCGGACACCAACGGCAGCCAGTTCTTCCTGGTGTACGCCGACTCGGCGCTGCGGCCCAACTACACGATCTTCGGGACGGTCGACGCGGCCGGGCTGGACACGCTGGACCGGGTCGCCGCCGGCGGCGTCGCGCCGACGGCCGAGGATCCCGCGCCGGTCGACGGCGCGCCCGCCCTGCCGGTGACCATCTGTCGGGCCGTACGCGCACACCACCACTGATCCGCTGGGCGCGGTGGGCGGCGAGGGCCGCTCACCGCGCCACCGGTTGCCGGAACTTCCGGGAGCCCGACCGGTAGCGGTGGAACCAGGTATCCGACCCGGTTCAGGCCGTTGGAACGACGTGGGTCACCCGGTCGACGGCGCGGTGGCGCTGTCCCGGACGACCAGTTCGGTGGCGAGCTCCACCCGGGGGGAGTCGATGCCCTCACCCTGGGCCAGCCGCAGCACCGTCCGCGCCGCGAGGCGGCCCATCTCCACCAGGGGCTGCCGGACGGTGGTCAGCGGCGGGGACGCCCAGCGGGCCTCCGGCAGGTCGTCGAATCCCACCACGCTGACGTCGTCGGGGACCCGCAGCCCTCGGCGGCGGATGGCCTCGTAGACGCCGAACGCCATCTGGTCGCTGGCCGCGAAGATGCCGGTCGGCGGATCGGCCAGGTCGAGCAGCGCCGTGCCGCCCGCGAAGCCGGAGGCGTGGTAGAAGTCGCCCGGGTAGATCAGCGCGTCGTCCACCGGCACTCCGGCGGCCTCCAGCCCGGCCCGGTAGCCGTCGAGGCGGGCCCGGCTGCACAGCAGATGTGTCGGTCCGGCCACGAATCCGATCCGGCGGTGGCCGACCGCCAGCAGGTGCTCGGTCGCGGCGAGCCCGCCCGCCCAGTTGGTCGCGCCGATGGTCGGCACGTCCATGGCCGGCACGCCGGCCGGGTCGACGACCACCACCGGCACGTTGAGGCGGCGCAGCTGTGCGTGCAGCGGCGGGCTCAGGTGCGACGTCACGAAGATGACCCCGTCGGTGGCCCGGGTGCGCAGGTTCTGCAACCACTGCCGGGCCGCGGTGGGCTGCCGGTGGATCGCGGAGACGACGGTGCCGACACCCGCGCCGTGCCCGACGTCCTCGACGCCCCGGATGATCTCCACGGCCCAGGGGCTGTCCAGGTCGTTGAAGACCAGGTCGACGAGGCCGGCGCGGCGGACGCTGCGGCTGCTGCGGCGCCGGTAGCCGTGGTGGCGCAACAGCTCCTCGACGCGTTCCCGGGTGTCGGGGGCCACATCGGACCGGCCGTTGAGCACCCGTGACACGGTCGGCACCGAGACGCCGGCCTCCCGTGCGATCGCGGTGATGGTCACCCTGCGTCCGTCGTCCGCGTCCACCCGTGTCTCCTTCACCGCTCCGGGAGGGGCCACCGCCCGCGTCGCCCGTCCCGTGTCCCGGAACGGCACGCCCGCTCCTCGGGTCATCTTGCCTCACCGAGGGGGTTGACGACACGCCAGGTCGGTCATAGCGTTCGGCAGAGTTGCGGAAATGTTCCGGTAATTTGTCGGATGCGTCTCGGCGTACCGTCCCACGTGACAGACAAGGACGCCATGTACACGGACCTGCCCGAGGAGCAGCTACGCGAGTACCGCGGCGTGGTGCGCGAGCCCGCCGACTTCGACGACTTCTGGGCGCGCACGCTCGCCCAGGCGCGCGACGCGGCGTGGCCGGTCCGGCTCGAACCCGTGGTGACCGGTCTGACCGCCATCGACGTGTACGACGTGACGTTCCCCGGCTTCGCCGGACAGCCCGTACGGGCCTGGCTCCGGGTTCCCCACGGCACCGGCACCGCCCTGCCGACCGTCGTGCAGTACGTGGGCTACGGCGGCGGGCGCGGGCACCCGCTGGAGAACCTGCTCTGGGCGACCGCCGGGTTCACCCATCTACAGATGGACACCCGGGGGCAGGGCTCCGGCTGGAGCCGGGGCGACACGACGGACCTGGGCGCGACCGGCGCGCAGGCGCCCGGCGTGGCGACGCGGGGCATCGCCGACCCACGCACGTACTACTACCGACGGTTGATCACCGACGCGGTACGGGCCGTGGACGCCGCCCGTACCCTGCCCATGGTCGACCCGACCCGACTGGCGGTGCTCGGGCACAGCCAGGGCGGGGCCATGGCGCTCGCGGCCGGCGCGTTGGCCCCCGGTGTGCGGGCGGTGGTGGCCCTCGTGCCGTTCCTGTGCGACATTCCCCGCGCCGTGGTGGTCACCGACGCCCACCCGTACCGGGAGATCCGTGACTACCTGGCGATCCACCGCGACGCCGAGGAGCGGACGCTGACGACCCTGTCGTACGTCGACGGCGTCAACTTCGCGCGGCGCTGCCGCCGGCCCACCCGCTACTCGGTGGCGTTGATGGACGACATCGTGCCGCCCTCGGGTGTCTACGCCGCCCACAACTCCCACGCGGGACCGACAGAGCTGTCGGTGTGGCGCTACAACGGCCACGAGGCCGGGGGTATCGACGACGACGAGGCGGCCCTGCGCTTCCTCGCCGCGCAGTTGGCCGAGACGCCCGAGGCGACGAGGGTCGGCGTCCACCCGGTTCCGCTGACGTCCGGCGACTGAGCGGGCCCGCTGGACCGGGCGCGGGACGCCCCGACCGATCCGCCGCGCGCCACCGACCGCCTTTGGTAAACAGGACCTGTGCGCAGGTCAGGACGGTTGGGTGGCGTCGCCGTACTCGCGCTCGCCGCGGCGCTCGGCGGCTGCTCCTCGCCGCCGCGCCCCACGCCGACGGTCGCCACCCCGGTCTCGGCGAGCCCTCGACCGACGCCTGACGGCCCTACCGCCCGCCCGAGCGCGACCCCGCCGGGCGCGGGCGAGTTGCCGAATTTTGTGGTGCTGACCGACGTCGACCCGCGCATCCACGCCGACATCCGGTACGCCACGGCGCACAACTTCGTGGGCCGGCCGATCACCGGCTACCGCGAACCGCTGTGCCTGCTCACCCGGCCGGCGGCCGAGGCGCTGCGTCGGGTCCAGGACGCCGCGCTCGCCGGGGGCCACAGCCTCAAGGTGTACGACTGCTACCGCCCGCAGCCGGCGGTGGACGACTTCGTCGCCTGGTCGAAGCGTCCCGGCGAGCAGCAGACCAAGGCCGAGTTCTACCCGGACCTGGCGAAGGACAGGCTCTTCGCCGACGGCTACATCGGTGCGCCGACCGCGCACAGCCGGGGCAGCACGATGGACCTCACCCTCGTCGACGAGCCCGCCGCCAGCCAACCTCCGTACCGGCCCGGCCAGTCGCTGGTGGCCTGCACCGCGCCCCGGGCGCAGCGCTTCGCGGACAACACCATCGACATGGGTACGGGCTTCGACTGCTTCGACGCCCGAGCGCACACCGACGACCCCCGGATCACCGGGACCGCCCGGGACAACCGGCGGTTGCTGCGACGGCTGATGACCGACGCCGGTTTCGTGAACTACGACCGGGAGTGGTGGCACTACCGCCTGCGCGACGAGCCGTACCCGGACACGTTCTTCGCCGCGCCGGTCGCCCGTTCGTCGGTCGGCTGAGACCCGGCGCTCAGGTCCAGTAGAGGACGCGGCAGGCGGGTATCCGCGCGGTCAGCTCGTCGGTGAACCACCGTCGCAGCTCGGCCATCGTGTCCCGGGGGTAGACGTACTTCACCGCGCCGAACCTGCCGTGTTTGCGGCTGCGCGCCGCTACGTCCATCTCCAGCCGGGTACGCGGGTACCAGCCGAGCAGCACCTCCCGGCTGCCGGGCGTGAACCGGTGGGTGATCAGCTCGGCGGTCAGGTCCAGCTCCGGTACCCCGTCGACCGCCGCGCGGACCTGGTCCAGCAGGTCGCCGTACGCCTCGCGCCAGTCGGGCAGCGCGATGATGGGCGCGATGGTCAGCCCGACGGGATAACCGTCGAGCGCGAGCCGGCGCAGGGCGGCGAGCCGGTCCGGCACCCGGGCGGTGCCGCCCTCGAACCGCTGGCTGACCGGGGCGCAGTTGACGCTGAACCGGACCCGGGTGCGGCCGTGGTGGGGCAGGCCGACGAAGCTGTCCACGTCGGCGTACTTGGTGGTCCAGCGCAACTGCACGGGGGCGTCCCAGTCGGCGAAGTGCCGCACCGCCCGTTGCCAACTGCCGGTCAGGTGCTCCAGCGCCAGGGGGTCGGTGTAGCAGGACGCCTCGAACGTGGTGCCCTCGTCGGCGCGACGCGCGTCGCGGCTGGTCACCGTGCCACGCCCGGCGTACGGAGTCAGTCCGGCGAGGATGTCGTCGAGGTCCGCGTACACCCGGGTCACCGGCGGGCCGGAGAGCGAGCCGGCCAGGTAGCAGTACTGGCAGTGCGCGGGGCAGCCCTCGGCGAGGTCGACGCGCCAGTCGGCGCTGGGCGCGATGGGTTGCAGGTCGCGCCGGGACGGCGGGCTCACCACGATCGCCATGGTCGCCTTGGCCCGCGCGTAGGTCTCGCGGTCGGTCTGCCCGCGTACTCCGCTGAGTCGGTTGGATCGGAGCCGTTCCACCTCGATGCCGAGCGCCTGCACCCGGTCGACGATCCGCTGTCCGTGCGGGTGGTCCAGGGCGGCGGGGGTGGCCACCACCCGGCCCGGCGTCCACCGGCGCGCGGGTCGCGCCTCCGGGGCGAGGGCGGCCAGGTCGCGGATCGGCACCCGCTCGCCGCTGGCGTCGTGCGTCGCGGCGGGCACGTCCACAGCCAGCGGCCTGTCGACGTCGACGGCATCCGAGCTGGTCATCGGGCCGGAGTACCCGCTACCGCAGGAATCCCACCCGATCGACGCGGCTGGCGATTGACGCCGCACGTCGGAAAAGCATAACCTTTCGTCTATCTGTAAACCTTGTGAACAGATTTACGACGACGCGGCGGCGCGCGTCCCCACCGAAGGGACGATCAGGTGATCGCAGAACTTTCCTCCCGTACCAGAAGGATCCTGTCGGTGTTCGTCGCGCTCGTCGTCGCCGTGACCGCCAGCGTCGGTCTCGGCGTCGCGCGCAGCGCGCAGGCCGCGCCGACGTTCAAGGTCCTGGCCTTCTACAACGGCACCTGGGACGACGCGCACATCGACTTCATCAAGGACGCGCGCGCCTGGTTCCCGCAGGCCGCCGCGCAGTACGGCTTCTCCTGGGAGGCCACCAACAACTGGAGCCTGCTGAACACGTCCAACCTGGCCCAGTACAAGGTCGTCATGTTCCTGGACGACGCGCCGCCCGCCGCCCAGCGCCCCGCCTTCCAGCAGTACATGCAGAACGGCGGGGCGTGGATGGGCTTCCACGTCAGCGCGTGGACCGACAACCCGTCGAGCTGGAGCTGGTACTACAACACGTTCCTCGGCTCCGGCTCGTTCCGGACCAACACCTGGCTGCCCACCCGGGTCACCATGCGCGTCGACAACCGCACCCACGCGGCCACCCGGAACCTGCCGGCGACGTTCTCGTCGTCGTTCAGCGAGTGGTACTCGTGGAGCAACGACCTGCGGCAGAACTCGAACATCGACATCCTGGCCTCGGTCGACCCGTCGAGCTTCCCGGTCGGGACCGACCCCAACCAGTCCTGGTACAGCGGCTACTACCCGCTGGTCTGGAGCAACCGGCAGTACAAGATGATCTACGCCAACTTCGGGCACAACAGGATGGACTACGGCACCAAGACCGGCCTGTCGTCCACCTTCGACAGCGCCCAGCAGAACAAGCTGCTGATCGACGGGCTGCACTGGCTCGCCGGCGTCGGCACGTCGCCGACCCCGACCCCGACGCCCACCCCGACCGGCAGCGCCGGCCCGATCTCCCCGACCGCCTGGCACACCGTCGTCAACCGGGGCAGCGGCAAGTGCGTGGACGCGCGGGCCGCCGGCACCGCGAACGGCACCGCGATCCAGCAGTACGCCTGCAACAACAGCACCGCCCAGCAGTACCAGTTCGTCCCGACCAGCGACGGCTACCTGCGGGTCAACAACCGCAACAACAGCGCGCAGGTGCTCGACGTGACCGACCGGTCGACCGCCGACTCGGCCCCCATCCAGCTCTGGTCCTACAGCGGCGGCGTCAACCAGCAGTGGCGCGCGGAGTCCGAGGGTGGCGGCTACTACCGCCTGGTCAACCGCAGCAGCGGCAAGTGCCTGGACGTGCCGGGCGCATCCACGGCGGACAGCGTCCAGCTCATCCAGTACACGTGCAACGGCACCGCGGCGCAGTCGTTCCGGCTGGTGTCCGCGTCGTAGGTCGGCCATAGCCTCGCGGCCATGGCGATTCCCGACAGTTCTTCGGCTCCGTCACCGCCACCCTCACCGGCGGTGCCGGAGCCGAAGACGACTGGTACCGCCGCAGGGGCGCGAGCGAGCACGAGGACGCCTCCATCGACCGGGCGGAGGCCCGCCTCACCGGGTGCCTGGACGCGTTGCCCGGTCGGGTCTTCGCCATCCGCCTGTTCCGGGTCGAGGTCGACGGGCACGCGTTCGGGCTGGTCGACTGGTCCGAGGAGTACGACGGCGACGACCACGCCGAGTTCCTCCCCGACGAGCTGGGGTTCGACCCGCCGTGGGACGGCTGCTACGACACCTGAACGGGCCTAGCGACGAGGGCCGGCCCGGTGGGCCGCTCGCTGTGTCGTGCCCCTGTCGAGCTGCCCCATAAATGGGGCGCGCTCCGCGCAGCCGGGCGCGCTCCGCGCAGCCGGGCGCGCTCCGCGCAGCCGGGCGCGGCGTCGCCGTGGCGGGCGCCCATCTGCTCGCCGGCCGCCGGCCGCCGGCCGCCGGCCGCCGGTCGCCGGTCCGGGTGGCGGGCACCGGTCCGCTTGGCAGACGGTGGTCCGCTTGGCAGACGGTGGTTTGGGTGGCGGGGCCGGTCGCTCGGTGCCGCCCCACATCTGGGGCAGCTCGACAGGACCTGCGGGTGACAGGCCCGCCAGGCCCGCCAGGCCCGCCGGTGCCGCGCCGACGGAGATATCCATTGCGGACGTGCCGCCATCCTCCTACTGTCACCGGTGCAAGGTCGAGAGCAACCACGAGAGCAACCACGAGGGGGGTACGCCGTGTCGCGACGCGTCCGCACCGACGCCGCTCGGCGTCTGCTTCCTGCCGGCGGTTATCTCCTCACCACAGCCACGACCACTGCCTGCAACCCCTTGCGGGGCACCGGGCCGGGGTGGCGCGACTGACGCCGACGCGTAGCGCGTCCGCCGGCCGCCCATCCCCACCGGGATCGGGCGGCCTTCTCGTATCCCCGTACCGCCGCCGGACCACAGCCGCCCGGCGCATGATCGATATCGGTCACCCGCACGACAGAAGGAGACCATCATGGGATTCACCCCGCTCGCCGGGACCCGGGCGCCGGTCCGGGTCTGGACCGACCCGTACGCCATCGAGCCGCAGGCCGCGAAGCAGCTGCGCAACATCGGCGCGCTGCCCTGGGTGCAGGGTGTCGCCGTGATGCCGGACGTGCACTTCGGCAAGGGCGCGACGGTCGGTTCGGTGATCGCCATGCGACAGGCCGTCTCGCCGGCTGCGGTCGGCGTCGACATCGGCTGCGGCATGTCGGCGGTGCGCACCTCGCTGACCGCCGCCGACCTGCCGGACGACCTGGGCGGCCTGCGGTCCGCGATCGAGGCCACCATCCCGGTCGGCTTCGCGCAGCGGCCCGAGGCGGTCAACCCGCGTCGGGTCCGCGGGCTGGAGCAGGCCGGCTGGGACGACTTCTGGGGTCGCTTCGCCGGTCTGGACCCTCGGGTGGCGCAGCTCGAGACGCGGGCGCAGCGGCAGATCGGGACGCTCGGCGGCGGTAACCACTTCATCGAGGTCTGCCTGGAGCAGGGCGGCGACGACGAGGGCCGGGTCTGGCTGATGCTGCACTCCGGGTCGCGCAACATCGGCAAGGAGCTGGCCGAGCGGCACATCGGGGTGGCCCGGAAGCTGCCGCACAACGCCGACCTGCCCGACCGGGACCTCGCCGTGTTCCTTGCCGGCACGCCGGAGATGGAGGCGTACCGGCGGGACCTGTGGTGGGCGCAGGAGTACGCCCGGCGCAACCGGGCCGTCATGCTGGCGCTGCTCTGCAATGTGG
This sequence comes from Micromonospora sp. CA-248212, assembly GCF_050948405.1. Taxonomy (NCBI): domain Bacteria; kingdom Bacillati; phylum Actinomycetota; class Actinomycetes; order Micromonosporales; family Micromonosporaceae; genus Micromonospora; species Micromonospora sp. CA-248212. Next base: position 3,068,898 of record NZ_CP192023.1, read on the forward strand.
TGCGCGAGCAGTTCCCGCAGGTCGGCTACGACGAGCCCATCTCGTGCCACCACAACTACGTCTCCGAGGAGAGCTACGACGGCGTCGACGTGCTGGTCACCCGCAAGGGCGCGATCCGGGCCGGCCGGGGTGACCTGGGCATCATTCCCGGGTCGATGGGGACCGGGTCGTACATCGTGCGGGGCCGGGGTAACCCGGACGCGTACTGCTCCGCGTCGCACGGTGCCGGGCGGCGGATGTCGCGGGCGCAGGCGAAGCGGACGTTCAGCACCGCCGACCTGGCCGCGCAGACCGCGGGCGTGGAGTGCCGCAAGGACGCCGGGGTGGTCGACGAGATCCCCGGCGCGTACAAGGACATCACCGAGGTGATGGCCCAGCAGCACGACCTGGTGGAGGTGGTCGCGCACCTCAAGCAGGTCGTCTGCGTGAAGGGCTGACGAGGGTACGCGCGGGCCGGGAGCACCGGCCCGCGCGGACCTTTTCAGAAGCCGACGAAGACCCGGCGCAGGTCGTCCAGGGTCACCGGCCCGCTCACCCGCACGCCATCCGGGGTGTAACGCTGCCCGAGCCGGCCGACCACCAGCCGCAGCCACGCCTCGGCCGGCAGGGACAGCTCACCGTCGGGCTGCTCCGGCGCGTCGGTGAGCGTGATCTGCTCGCCCAGCCGCAGCCCGAACGTCCGTTCCGGGTCCCGCAGCCGTACCAGCAGGGTCGCCTCCCGGCCGGCCAGCTCCTTGGGCCGGCTGGTCCAGCTCAGCATGCCGCCGATCTGATCGAGGAGCAGCGGCACCGCCTCCGGCGTCACCGCCGCGAACGAATTGAACGCCACCTCGGCGTCCCACTGGTGCAGGGCGAACTCGCTGAGCCGGAACCGGGCGGCGGTGGCGACGTCGACCGGGTCGGGCAGGAAGCCGAGGTTGATCCGCAGCGTCTCGCGGGTCTCGGCGTCCAGCGCCTCGTACGCCTCGACCAGACGCTCGTTGGACGCCAGGAAACCGGCGGCGTGCTCCTCGGGGGACATGGCGTCCCAGCGCTGCCACACGCCGCGGTTGAAGTCGCCGTCCGGGGCGGGCGTGCCCTCGATGGAGGCGTTCAGCCCCGCGAGGCCGATCTCGGCGCCGCTGCCCAGGTGGCTGAGCACCTGGGAGACCTGCCATTCGCTGGCCCCGGAGGGCTGGCGCAGGTCGTCGTCCTTGAGGTCGCGCACGAGCGCGGCAAGCTCCTCGTGGCCCGCCCGTAGTGCGTGGATGATCTGGTCGGCAGCCGTGGACATGTGTCTCCTCAACGGATCTTCGACGATGGTCGGGACGCTACCGGACGATTCGCCCCGGTCGGACGCACCCGGTGTGCGCCGCCCGGCCCGTACCCCATCGGGCGCGGGCCGGGCGGCGTCGTTCGGGCTCAGCCCATGTGCACGGCGTTGCCGGCCGGGATGTCCTCCTTGCGCACCTTCACCAGCACCAGCGTGACCAGCCCGGCGAGCACGATCAGGACCGCGCCCCAGGCGAACGCGACGCGGTACCCGTGCACCAGCGCCTCCACCTGCGTCGCCGGGTTCGGCGCCCGGCCGACCAGGTACGCGGTGACCGCGCTGGTGTAGAAGGTGTTCAGCAGCGCGGTGCCGAGTGAGCCACCGACCTGCTGGGTGGCGTTGAGCGTCGCGCTGGCCGCGCCGGCGTCGTGCTCCGGCACCCCGACCAGCGCGAGGCTGGACAGCGGGACGAAGGTGAAGCCGAGCCCCAGACCCAGGACGACCTGGGCGGGCAGCAGGTGGGTGAGGAACGACGTGTCGACGTCGATCTGGGTCAGCACCAGCATGCCCGCGGCGGCGAGCACCGCACCGGCGACCATCAGCGGCTTGGCGCCCAGTCGCGGCATGAGCTGGCTGGCGCCGCCCGCGGCGATCAGCACACCGGCGGTGACCGGCAGCGACGCGAGGCCGGCCTCCAGGGGCTTGTACTGCAGGACCACCTGGAAGTAGAAGGTCAGGAAGAGGAACGCCCCGAACAGGCCCGCGCCGATCAGCGTCGAGGTGAGGTACGCCCCGCCCCGATTGCGGTCCAGGATGATCCGCAGCGGCAGCAGCGGGTGGTTGGTGCGCAGCTCGATCACCACGAAGGCGGCCAGCAGCACCACACCGGCGGCGATGAAGCCGAGCGTGGCGGTCGCGTCCCAACCGTCCTCGGCCGCCTTGGTGAAGCCGTAGACGAGGGAGACCAGACCGGCGGTGACGACGACCGCGCCGGGCACGTCGTAGCGGGTGTTGCCGTGCGCCCGGCTCTCCGGCACGAGCGGGAGGGCGAAGGCGATCGCGATGGCGGCGACCGGGATGTTGACCAGCAGGCACCAGCGCCAGTCGGCGTACTCGGTCAGCACCCCGCCGAGCAGCAGCCCGACCGCGGAGCCGCCACCGGCGATCGCGCCGTACACGGCGAACGCCTTGGCGCGCTCGGTGGCCTCGGTGAACAGCACTGTGAGCAGCGCCAGGGCGGCCGGCGCGAGCAGCGCGCCGAACGCGCCCTGCAACGCGCGGGCGGCGAAGAGCATCCCACCGGTGGTGGCGAGGCCGCCCAGCGCGGAGGCCAGCGCGAAGCCGGTCATGCCGACCAGGAAGGTGCGCTTACGCCCCCAGTAGTCGGCGATCCGGCCACCGAGCAGGAGCAGACCGCCGAAGGCCAGCGTGTAGGCGGTGATCACCCACTGCCGGTTCGCGTCGGTGATACCCAGGTCGGCCTGGGCCTGGGGGAGCGCGATGTTCACGATGGTGGCGTCGAGGACGACCATCAGCTGCGAGACCGCGATGACCCCCAGGGCGATCCAGCGCCGCGGGTGCGGGGCGCCTGTCGACGTCCCGGCGCCGGGGGCGCCGGGGGCGGTCGAGGTGGTTCCGGGCATGGTGAAGCCTTCCGTGGTGCGGATGTTGATGGATCAGGCCTGGGACGGGCGGTCGTGCCGGTAGGTCAGGACCGGGATCAGCACCTGGTCGACGACCTGGGTGAGGAACGCGTCGTCGGCGGGCAGACCGTGCGCGACCAGTCGGGACATGAGGAGCGCGGGCGCAAGATCGTGGAACAGGTCCCGTTCGCCGGCCTCCGGGGGGATCTCCCCACGGGCGGCGGCGCGGACGAGGACGGCGGTGCTGGCCACCCGACCGGCGGGCAGCACCTGGTGGCGTACCAGACGCTCCAGCTCCGGACTCGTCCGCATGGCGAAGGTCAGCGCCTGCATCAGGTCGCAGTCGGCGACACAGATGGCGGCGGTGGCGCGGAGCAGCTCGAGCAGGTCACCCCGCAGCGAGCCGGTGTCGGGTGGGTTGAGCACGCCGACCTGGCGGTCGCTCAGGGCGGCGACGACCAGCTCGGCCTTGCCGTCCCACCGTCGGTAGATGGTGGCCTTGCTCACGTGGGCGCGGGCGGCCACGGCGTCGATGGTCATCCGGTCGAAGCCGACCTCGCGCAGCAGGTCGATCACCACGCTGAACAGGTCGGTGCTCGTGCACCGGGCCGACCGGGCGGCCGGCACGCCGACGCCCGCGCTCACCTGCTGACCCTCCAGCACTGGCACCCCCCGTGAAACGATGTCGTACTGACCCTAGTTCGCTCGGAGCCCTTCCTGCAGGCTTTTATGAGGTGCGTCGCATCGGGCGAGCGAAACGGTCACGTTTCGCGCTCAGCTGTCGGGCGGCGCGAGGAGCACCGGCACGGCCACGGCGTTGATCCGGGTGCCGTCCCGGGCCGACACCTCGTACACCTCGATCGTGCCGTGCTGCTCCCTGTTCGTACGCCAGTTCACCACCACCCGGTAGTCGCCCCGGCAGCCACTGCCGCAGCTCGCCGTGCCGAAGGCGGCGGCCACCTGGCGGCCGGCGTCGTCCAGCACCCGGACGCTCACCGTGGCCTCGAACACGTCCGCCGTGCCGCTGACGGTGAGCGGGGCGGTGACCCGCTCGCCGACGCTCGGCCCGGTGACCACGATCGGCGCGAGCAGGCCCGGATAGTCGGCCCGACCGACCGGTGCGCCCCCGGGAAAGCGGACCCGCCGGACGGTGGGGAACTGGGTGAGCGTCCACACCACCTGCGCCTCGCGCAGCCGCCGACGGTCCGCCGGGTCGTCGGCGGACGGGACGGGGCCGAGTGTCGCCACCCCGTCGACGATCCGGGTGACCTCGACGCCGGCCGGCAGCAGGGTCACCATCCCCGTGGCGGCCTCGGCCGGAGTCGGCCCGGCGGACAGCTCACTCAGGGCGAGCCGGGACGTCGCGACGGTGGCCGGTCGGGTGCGCCGGGTGGGCACGAGCCGCCCGGAGCGGACGTACCACAGCTCGATCGTCACCGGGTCCGGCCGGCGGGTCCCGGTGACCGCCGGCGTCGACGGACGCGGCGGGGTGCCGGTGGTCGGCGGCGCCGAAGCGGCCGGCGCGGTCGTGGCGGGCGCGACGGTCGGTGGGAAGGTGGTGGGCGGCGGCCCCGGCGGCGCCGTGCCCAGGACGCCGGAGCGGGGGTGCCGCACCCGCTCAGGACGAGCGCGGCGACCAGCGCCAATCCTGCCGCGCGGGACCCGTCACGGCCGCTCATCCCGCACCCCTCCCGCGCGGCACCGTCGGGATCCCGCGCGGGCAGTTCCAGGCGGAACCGCGTGCCGACGCCCGGCGCGCTGCGCACACTCAGCACCCCGCCCAGCACCGCCGCGTGTTCCCGGGCGATCGCCAGACCGAGGCCGCTGCCCGGGGCCGAGCGCGCGGCGTCGACCTTGTGGAACCGGTCGAACACCAACGGCAGGTGCGCGACCGGGATGCCGGGCCCCTGGTCGGCCACCTCGAACACGACGCCTCGGCCCGCCGCGCGCACGCTCGCGGAGATCTCACCGCCGCCATGCTCGACCGCGTTGGCGACCAGGTTGGCCAGGACCCGCTCCAGGTGGCGAGGGTCGGTGCGCAGCGCCACGGGATCGCCGGTGACCAGCACCCGGTCCGACCAGCCGCGCGCCGCGACGATCGCGCGAAACAGCGCCAGCGCGTCCACCGGCTCGACGCTCGGGCGGTCCCGCCCGGCGTCCAGCCGCGAGATCTCCATCAGGTCCTCGATCAGGCGGCGCAGCCGGACCACGTCCCCGACCAGCAGCCGCGCGGCCGGCCGGGCGTCGTCCGGCAGCCGGTCCAGCTGCTCGCGCAGCAGCGAGGCCGCCGCCACCAGGGCGGTCACCGGGGTACGCAGCTCGTGCGCGACGTCGGCGGTGAACCGCCGCTCCCGGGCCTGCGCGGCGGACAGGGCGGCGATCTTCGCCTCCAGCGCCTCGGCCATCTCGTTGAACGACGCCGCCCACGCGCTGAACTCGTCCCGACCGCGTACCGGCAGACGGGTGGCGAGCAGCCCCTCGGTGAGCGCCCGGGCGGCGCGGCTGGCCCGGCCCACCGGCTCCAGGGTGCGGCGGGCCAGGAGGTTGCCCACCGCGGCGGCGACCAGGACGACGACCATCCAGCCGGCCAGCAGCGCGGCGTACACCTGGTTCAGGTCGGCCGCGACGTCGTCCTCCACCGTGATCACGTACAGCTCAGCGGTCGAACCGGGGACACGCCCACCCACCACCAGCAGACGGGGGCGCTGCGCCGACGTCGACCGCTGGTACGCGAGCTGCCCGTCCGCGACCGACGCCCGCAGGCGCGTGCCCAGGGCAGGGGCGTACCCGGGATGGGAGGGACGAATGACGCCGTCGACGAGGACCACATGCCGACCGCTGCCCTCGAAGCTGGTGAGCAGCTCGGCGTCGCGCTGTTCGGTCAACGGCGGGAACTGTCCGGCGAGCACGAGCTGGTAACGGGCGTCGGCGGCGGCCTGACGCAGCGACGCGTCCCACCAGGACTGCCGCAGCAGCAGCCCGGTCCCGCCGGCGAGCAGTCCGGCGGACACTCCGGCGACCAGCACGAACGCGATCGTCAGTCGGCGCCGCAGCCGGCCGGGCGGCACCGGGCGTACGGCCATCGCCGACCTCCCGTCAACCGGCGGACAGTTTGTAGCCCGCGCCGCGTACCGTGCGGATGCGCCGCGGGTGCGCCGGATCGTCCTCGACCTTCGCGCGCAGCCTCTGCACCGCCACGTCGACGAGCCGTGAGTCGCCCAGGAAGCGGTGGTTCCAGACCAGGTCCAGCAACAGTTCCCGGGTGAAGACCTGGCCGGGACGTCGGGCCAGCTCCAGCAGGAGCCGGAACTCGGTCGCGGTCAGCTCCACCTCCCGGCCGTCGCGGCGTACCACGAATGCGCCCGGGTCGATCTCCAGGTCGCCCACGGCGATGGTGCGCGACGGCGTCGGCGCGCTCACCCGCCGCAGCACCGAGCGGACCCGGGCCACCAGCTCCGGCAGGTCGAAGGGCTTGCGCAGGTAGTCGTCCGCGCCGCACTCCAGACCGACCACCACGTCGAGCGTGTCGGTGCGCGCGGTCAGCATGAGGATCGGCACCTGGCTCGTCCGCCGGATCTCCCGGCACACCTCCAGACCGTCCAGTTCGGGCAGCATGACGTCGAGCACGATCAGGTCGACCGGGTGCGCTCGCCAGGTCACGAGCGCCTGTCGTCCGTCGGTGGCGGTGTCGACCCGGAAGCCGGCGCGGCGCAGACCGAGGGCGGTGACCTCCCGAATGGAGACGTCGTCCTCGACCACCAGTACGCGGCCCTCCATCAGTCGAGGGTAGACCCGTGACCACTGTGCGTAACCCTGGCGGAACGGTCGTCATCGGCGGCCGGTCGGGTCCTCATCCCGGCGTCGTCACCGCTACGGTCAGGTGCCTCCGGGCATCCCCCTCACACGAAAGGGCACGACGTGCAACGTCATGGCTGCGTGATCCGACTCCGCCCCGAGCAGCGGGAGACCTACCTGCGGTTACACGCCGCCGTCTGGCCGAGCGTCGAGCAGACGCTGCGCGAGGCGAACTTCCGCAACTACACGATCTTCCTCCACGACGACCTGCTCTTCGGTTACTACGAGTACGTCGGCGACGACTACGAGGCCGACCTGCGGCTGATCGCCGCGGACCCGCAGACGCAGGAGTGGTGGAAGCTGACCGACCCGTGCCAGGAGTCGCTGGCCGAGCCCGGCTCGGGGGACTGGTGGGCCCCGATGCGCGAGGTCTGGCACCTGGCCGACGAGGCCCCGCAGGGCTCCGCAGGCTAGCCGTCTCACGGTCGGCGCCGGCCGGCTCCCGCCTCGACCTCGGCGGGCGCCGGCCCGGATCCCGGTCAGTCCGCGATCTTGATGATTGTCTTCCCCGCTGTGCGCTGGCGTCGGGCGAACGCCGAGGCCGTCTCGTCGAGCGGCCGTACCGCGCCCACGATGGGCCTGAGCCGTCCGGTGCGGACGCGTTCGGCGAGGTCGACCAGCCGGGCACGGTCCGGTTCGACGACGAAGAAGACGGCTCGCCCGTCCCTGGGCTGGACCTCGGGCGGCGCGGCGATGGTCACGACGGTGCCGCCGGGGCGGACCAGCTCGGTCGACCGTCGCAGGATGTCGCCACCGATGACGTCGAGCACCACGTCCACCTCGCCGACCTGTCGCAGGTCGTCGGCGTCCAGGTCGACGAACGCCTGCGCGCCGAGAGAGAGCACGACGGTCCGGTCGGCGGCGCGACCGGTGCCGATCACGCGGGCGCCCACCTCCCGCCCGAGTTGGACGGCGATCGAGCCGACACCTCCGGCGGCGCCGTGCACGAGGACGGTCTGGCCGGCCGTGAGGTGGGCGTGGTCGAACAGCCCCTGCCAGGCGGTCAGTCCGGAGATCGGTAGCGCCGCAGCCACCGGGTGGTCGACGTCGGCCGCCAGCGGGGCGAGGTTCCGCGCCTCCACCGCCGTGTACTCGGCGAGGGATCCGTCGCGGGCCCAGTCGGTCAGGCCGAACACCCGCTGACCCACGGTGAGGCCGGTGGTGCCGTAGCCGAGGTCGGCCACGACACCCGAGAGCTCGTGCCCGGGGATGGTGGGCGTCCGGTCACGCCCCGCGCGGTCGGTCCACGTCGTCGGCCAGTCGAGCTCGCCGGGTGTGAAGCCGGCGGCGTGGACGCGCACGATGACGTCGTTCTCCGCGGCGTGGGGGTACGGCATGTCGGTCAGGGTGAGTCCCTGCACCCCGGCGTCACGGTCGCGTACGGTGATGGCTTTCATGCTCGTTGCCTTTCAGCTCGGCCAGGGTGCGCCGACGATGCGCTCGACCGTCGTCACACGCCGGAAGCCGGGAACGAAGTGTTCGAGATAATCGGAGTTGACGGTGCCGATCGTGGTTTCGGGTCGATTCTTCAGCCCGTCGACCGTGGTGCGCAGGAATTCGTTCTTGAAATCCCCGCGCGGATGGACGGCGAGGATTTCCGCCAACTGGTCGGTGTCCAGCCCGTCCAGGCCCAGGCCGAGAACGTCGGTCAGCACACCGAGGTAGGTGGTCGCGATCTCGGGACCCAACCGGTCGGGAATACCCGGCGTGGTGTGCAGGGCGATCGCCGTCCAGACGGTCTCGGCGGCGGTCGTGGGGAACCCCCGGTCCAACAGGAACCGGCGCGCATGGTCGGCGCCGTCGACCTCGAAGCGCTGCTGGAGGTCCGAGAACGGCGTCCCGAGCCCGGCGTCGTGGAACATGGCCGCCAGGTAGAGCAGCTCCGGGTCCGGTTCGACACCCAGCCGTCGGGCGTGGATCAGGCCGAAGAGGAAAACCCGACGTGAGTGGTGGTAGATGAGCGGCCCGGTCGTCTCCTGAATGTGCCGGGTCGCCTCGGCGACCGCCGTTGACCGCGGAATCTCGAATCCCGCGATGACCTCTGCCATTTACCTTTCACCTTCCCGACGAGGTGAGCCGAGTGCTGATGACCCCATGGTGCCCACCGGTCGTCGTGGCCCGCCGCCCTCGTCGAGCCAGGAACCCCTCATATCTGGACAGCGGCTGGTCGCCGAGACCTCGTTCGTTTCCGCTGGCGGCGTGCTACCAATGCATCGTGTCCACGCCGCCCGTCCGCCACCCCGGTAACCGTCGACACCCACCGCGCCGGGTGCGGCAAGGCGCGACGGCGCAGGGCCGGAGACCGTGAACGGCCGCCCGCATCGCGTCGCGATCTTCGTGTACGACGGGGTGACGCTGCTGGACGTCGCGGGTCCGGCCGAGGTGTTCAAGGAGGCGAACCGGTTCGGCGCCGCCTACCGGATCGTTCTGCTCTCGCCGACCGGTGCGGACGTCACGTCGAGCCTCGGCGTTCGGATGGCGGTCGACGGCGCGGTCTCCGCCGCGACGCCGGGCATCGACACGCTGCTGGTGGCCGGCTCCGACCGGTATCCCCGCGCCCGCGTCCCCGTCGACCTGGCGGACGCGGCCCGCCTGCCGGCCGCCGCGGCCGGACGGGTCGCGTCGATCTGCACCGGAGCGTTCGTCCTCGCCGCCGCCGGCCTCCTCGACGGTAAGCGCGCCACCACGCACTGGCAGGTCGCGCACGAGCTGGCCGCCTGGTGTCCCACCTGCCGCGTCGAACCCGACGCGATCTACGTGCGCGACGGCGCGACCTACACCTCGGCGGGCGTGACCGCCGGCATCGACCTGGCGCTCGCTCTCGTCGAGGAGGACCACGGGCCCGACCTGGCGCGCGACGTGGCCCGCGCTCTGGTGGTGTACATGCAGCGTGCCGGCGGTCAGTCCCAGTTCTCCGCGCCGTTGCAGGGGCCCGCGCCCCGGTCGCCGGCCCTGCGCAGGATCGCCGACGTGGTGACGGCGAACCCCCGCGCCGACCATTCGCTCACCGAACTCGCGAAACACCTCAACGTGAGCACTCGGCAGCTCACCCGGCTGTTCCATGACGAGTTGTCCACGACACCGGCCCGCTACGTCGAGAACATTCGATTCGACCTGGCGCGGGCGCTGCTGGACCAGAACCACACCGCGACGCAGGCCGCGACGCTCGCCGGGTTCCCCAGCTACGAGAGCATGCGGCGGGTCTTCGCCCGGAAGCTGTCGATCAGCCCCGCCGCGTACCAACGGCGGTTCCGTACGACCCGCCGCGTCGAGCCGGACGAAGGTCCGTCACCGCCCTGAGGCACGGCCGCCCGGGTCCGACCGTGCCGGGCCGGTGTACGGCGGCGGTCACCACTGGTGGGCGACGTCGAGCACGATCCGGCTGTGGGCGCCCGGACCGGCCAGCACGACGGCGCGGAACGGCAGCCGGGCCCGTACGCCGACGGCGAAGGTGGTGTAGCCCTCGAAGCTGCCGCCGAACACCACGTCGCGCAGCGTCGGGTAGCGCAGCAGGTTCGTGACGTGCGTGCCGACCGGGTACGGCACCGTGCCTAGGTGGTCGGCGTCGTACGCCGGGGCCCGCAGCGAAACCCGCAGCAGCGCGCCTCCGGCGGTGTACGGCGACAGCGCGAGCCCCTCGCCCTCGGTCCAGGTCTCGCCGTAGCCGATCGTGTACCCGTCGACCGGGCCGGCGAACTCGAACACCACCCGGTCGTAGCAGTCGTGCCGGCCCGTCCGGACGTCGACCAGGGGAGCGTCGCTCAGCGCGCCGGCCGACTTCTCCCCGCTGCCCCAGGTGATCCCGCAGTACGCCGCCTCGGTGGCGGCGCGTGCCGAGCCGGTGCCCGTCGCGCTGCTGGTGCCGGCCGCGCTGCTGCCCGCCGTGGCGAGCACTCCGGCGAGGACGACCGCCGTCGCGGTCAACGCGCTCCTGATCCTCATCGTGGTTCTCCGTTCGGTGTCCCGGGGTCACGTCGCGGCGGCTCTGCCGGTGGCCCTCAGTCGTCACCGTCGTCCCGCCCCGACACGGGCACCTCGCCGTCGGGTAACCGCCGCGTAACAGCCGACGCCCCGACCGCAATCGACGTCAGCCGCGTCGCGTTGCGTCCTGACGTGGCTCGGCGTGGCGTGGCGTGGCACCCCACGGCATCCCACCTTGCGATACGGTGCCTCGCATCGGCACATCGGAGGTGGATGGATGCCTGCCGTCGTCGTCCTCGCGTTGACCCTCGCCCTCGCGCCCGCGCCCACGCCGTCGGTCTCCGCCACACCCGGTCCGCTCGGCGAACTGGTCGGCGGTGTCGGCCGGATCGTCGGCGACCTGCTGGGCCGCGGCGGTACGCCCACACCGATCCCGACGCCGAGCGCCACCCGCGGCCCGACCTCCGGGCCGAGCCGACCACCGGCGACCGCGCCGTCCGGCCCGTCGACGCCCGGCGCGACCCCCGGGCCCGTCGAGTCGTCGGCCGGTGCGCGGGCGACGGTTCCGCCCGATCGCCCCGACAAGCGGGCGGGCGCCGCCGGACGCGACCCGGTCGTGCCCGTGCGGGGCGGTGACACCCCGGCGCCGATCGTCGCGCCGGCCATCGCCGACCCCGTCCGCGATGGCTGGCCGCCCGTGTCCTATCTGCTGGTGGCGGCGGTCCTGGTCGGGCTGGCGCTGCTGCTGCTGCGCCGCCGTGGCAGTGCCGGTCCCTCGGCCGTTCCGGCACCGACTCCCGACCCGACGCCACCTCCCGATCCCGACCCCGGGCCGGACAACGTCCGCCGCCTGCCGACCAGCCTCAACGCCATCTATGAGCTGGGTCGGCTGGACGAGCGACTTGAGCAGGAGCGCCGCCGCCGACCCTGAGCGGCGGTTTCAGTGCTTCGGGTACGCGCCCTCGCGCCGGGGGATCGCGTCGTCGTACGCCCCGGACGGGCCGTGGTAGCGGGTCGTGCCGTTCGGGTACGGCCACGCGTTGGCACGGCAACCGTGCAGGCCCAACGTCTGCTGCTGCATCACCGGCGCCGGCCGGCCCGATCCCGGGCAGCGTTCGTGGCCGAACCCGAGCCGGTGCCCCACCTCGTGGTTGACCATGTACTGCCGGTAGGTGGTCAGGCTCGCGCCGTAGTCCGGCACGCTCGACACCCAGCGCGCCACGTTCAGCACCACCTTGTCGCCGCTGCGGCAGGACGTGTAGCCGTCCGGCACGTCCTGGCAGAGAGTGTCGCGGGTGCCGGGGGTCGCCAGGTAGATGGTGAAGTCCGCCGGATCGCCGGCACCCACCCGCCGCAGCCGCCAGTCCCCGCCCGCCGTCCATCCGCGCGGGTCGTTCAACGTCGCGGTGATCGCGGTGGCGATGTCACCCGCCGCGAGACCATGGATGTCGCGTTCCACGGCGACCCGGTAGCGCAGCAGAGTGCCGCTCTCCGCGCCGCCACGCGTCGTCTCGGCGGCGGCCATCGTCCAGCGGTTCCCGCCGGTGGCGGGATAGCTGACCGGGTGGTTGGGCGTGCTACGGGTGCCGAGGACGCCGACGCCGGTTGGCCGGTGCGACGCCGCCGCGTGGTCATCGGGTCGCGGTCCGGTACCGGGGTCTCCGGCGGGCTGCCCGGCCGCTGGCCCTGTGCATCCGGTGAGCAGCGCCACCGCCAGCAGTGACGCCGCCGAGGCCAGATGCCACCGGCGGGTACCCTTCGTCGACATGTCTCTCCCCTCGCGCGTCGCCTGAAGGCGCGCACACAGGAGAAGACGGGTCATGGCGACAAAAAGTTGAAGTGATCCGGATCTCAACCTTCCGGCGGCCGCACCCGTCTGAGGTGATGTGGCACGGGGGAGGGTTCGCGGTGGCGCGGGGTGACGCGGAGTTCGTCGAGTTCGCGCGGGCGGCGTCCGCGCGGCTGGTGCACGCCGCGTTCCTGATGACCGGCGATCACCACCAGGCCGAGGACGCCGCACAGACCGCGCTGGTCCGCACGTACGCGTCGTGGTCGCGGATCCACGACGACGACGCCTACGGGTACGCGCGTCGCACGTTGGTCAATCACCTGGTGGACCGGTGGCGACGGCCGATGCGGGAGTACCCGACCGACGAGGTGCCGGAGCAGCGACGCGGTGACGTGGCCGACGACGTGGCGACCCGGCGCTGGTTGGTCGCCATCCTCGGCGTGCTGAGCCCTCGGGAACGGGCCATCGTCGTGCTGCGGTACTACTTCGACCTGCCGGAGGCGCAGGTGGCCCGAGAACTCGCCGTGTCCGTGGGCACCGTCAAGAGCACCAGCTCACGGGCCCTGGAGAAGTTGCGCACCGCCGCACCGCGCACCACCGACGAGGGGGCGCGCCGATGAGCGAGCTGGATCGGCTCCGGGACGCCATGCGGGCGACCGAACGCCCCGACGCCGTGATCGACCTGGCCCGGGTGATGCGTGACGGGCGACGGTTGCGGACCCGTCGGCGGGTCACCGGGGCGGCTGCGGCGACGCTCGCGGCCGGGCTGGTCGCCGTGACCGCGGTGACGGTCGACCCGAGCGGTTCGCGCGATCCCGCGCCGGCCGGGCCCGCGTCTCCGGTCGCCGTGGCCTCGCCCCCGGCCGGTGTCACGCCGACGGCGGCGGCGATGTCAGACGAGTCGACGCCACCGCCCACGCAGGCTCGTGGCGTGCCGCATCCGAAGCCCCTGGGCCAGGTGATCGACACCGGAATAGGGCACGGCACCGACCGGCGGGTCTACTTCTTCGTGGCGGTGACGGTCCCGGGGGCGCCCAGGGTGACCATCGGTTTGGCCGCCGGTCGTCGTGCCGTGGACGGCACGGTGAGCACGGACATCCTGGTCAACGACGTCGAGGGCGCCGACCGCAGCCTGGGGTTCCACCAGATCGGGTACGACGAGAGCGCGTCGACCCCGGCGGTGCCCACCTTCGGCTACTTCGTCGGTCCGGCGGCGCGGATCATCGGCACGGTCGACGGTCGGCAGGTCGACGCCACGCTGGCGCGATGGAGTCTCGACAAGCAGGTCGTGATCTTCTGGTTCGATCCGGCCACCCTCGCGCCGGGGGAGCGGTTGGACGGCATCGTCGCCCGCGACGGCGCGGGCCACCGACTCTGATCCCTGGGACAGCGCTGGCCCGTGGTGGGTAGCTCCTGCTCGATCACGGTCTTCGGGCGGCAGCTGTGCGGTGCGCCTTGACGACGGCGATGGCCCAACTCAGCCATGTCGCAACCAGCGTCCCAGCACTGGGCGCATCCGCTTCTGACGCGGTGCGGGCTGGACCCAGGGCTCAGCTGCTCAAACACGCTCTGAATGTGGCTCGGGTCGGTGTCCCTAAACCCGGCAAGTCCCGGACCCCAGTCCGAACGCCACCACAACTCCCGCCCCCACCCCGTCGATCATGGAGTCGTGGTGGGGACGAAGGGTGTGAGCGAATGCATAACGCCCACCATAAGTCCATGATCGACGCGGGCGTGGGGGTGGCGTAGGGGCGGGCGCGGGCGCGGGGGCGGGGTGGGAATCGGTACCTTGTTTTGGCCTAGTTCAGGGCCTTTGGCTAGTCCTCAGCCGAGCTGGTCGCCGTGGCTCAGGTCAGCCGGCGTTCGATGGTCACGGTTGTTCCCTCGCCGGTGGAGACCAGCCGTACGTCGCCGTAGGCGTTCATCAGTAGCGCGCCACGCCCCCGGTCCATGGCCGGTCGACGGTCCCGCCAGGTGCCGAAGTCGCGTACCGAGATCCGGACCAGCGCGTCACCCACCTGGAGCCGGACCCGCACCTCGGGGCGGCTGGGTCGTTGCGCGTGTTCGACGGCGTTGTTCATCGCCTCGGAGGCGGCGAGCAGCAGATCCTCCGCCACCTCCCCGTCGACGTCGAGGTCGTCCAACGCCAGCCGGACGTCCCGTCGCATGGCCGCCGCGGAGGTGGGCACCGACGGGTACGTCCACTGCTCGTCCAGCCGGTCGCCGAGCCCGTCCTCGTCGGGCCTGGCGATCGCCGACGCGCGGGTCGGGTCGCCGACGCGGTCCACGGGTGACGCGCCCCCTGCCGGTGCGGCCTCGACCGGTGCGGGCTGGTCACCGGGGGGTCCGGTCCGGGCCCTGGTCTCCGTGGCCGTGCCGACGGGTTGCGTCGATGTCGGGGTGCTGACGGCTGTCGGTGCGGGGCTGTCGTGGTCGGACGCGCCGCTGCGCGCGCGGCGGATGGCGGTCCGGATCCGGGCGATCAGCTCGGCGGCGGCGAACGGCTTCACCAGGTAGTCGTCGGCGCCCAGGCTCAGACCTGCCACGCTGGCCTCCTCGCCCGCTCGCGCGGAGAGCACGAGCACCGGCAGCGACCGGGTCGCGGGGTCCGCGCGCAACCGGCGGACCAGGTCGAAGCCGTCCAGCACGGGCATCATCACGTCGGTGAGCACCAGGTCCGGTGGGTCCCGGTGGATCGCGTCGAGGGCCTGCCGGCCGTCGGTGACCGACCGCACCCGCCAGCCTTGCGCGGCGAGCAGCCGACTCAGGTACGCGCGCATGTCGCTGTTGTCGTCGGCGAGCAGGATCCGTGCGCCGGCCAGCTCGTCGGCGGCCGGACCGGGCGCCGTGGCGGGCTCGGCGACGTCTCCGGCCGGGTCGGTCAGCCAGCCCGTCGCCTCCTGGACGGCGGCGCGTGCCGCGTCGCCCCGCCCTTCGGGGGACGGACCGGTCGCCGCCGCGCGCCGTGCCGCCGACCAGGGCAGGGCCACGGTGAAGGTGGTGCCGACGCCCACCTGACTGGTCACCCGCACCTCGCCGCCCTCCAGCCGGGCCAGCTCGTTGACCAGGGCCAGGCCGATTCCGGTGCCCTCGTGGCTGCGCGACCGCGCGCCCTGCACCCGGTGGAAGCGTTCGAAGAGCTTCGGCAGCTCCGCCTCGGCGATCCCGATGCCGGTGTCGGCGACGGTCAGGCGTACCTCGTCGTGGTCGGCGTCCACGGCGACGCGGATGCCACCGATGAACGTGTACTTCAGGGCGTTGGACAGCAGGTTGGTGACGACGCGTTCCCAGTTGACCGGGTCGACGGTGACCGGGTGGGGCAGCGGCGGGCAGTCGACGTCCAGGGTCAGCCCGGCCCGCTCGACGGCGGCGCGGAAGACGCTGGCCAGTTCGGCGGTGAGCGCCGGCAGGTCTACCTCGTGGGCGTCGCTGCAAGCCCGGCCGGCCTCCAGGCTGGAGAAGGTGAGCAGGCTGTTGACCAGTGTCAACAGGCGGGTCGCGCTGCGCCAGGCGGTCTCGACCCGCTCCCGCTGCGGTGGCGTCAGGGGCGCGGCGGTGTCGGCGAGGGCGTCGGCCAACGGCCCGAGCATGAGGGTCAACGGGGTACGGAACTCGTGGCTGACGTTGGTGAAGAAGGTGGTCTTCACCCGGTCCAGCTCGGCCAGCGTCTCGGCCCGACGTCGCTCCCGCTCGTACTCCTGGGCGTTGCGCACCGCCGTCGAGACCTGCTGCGTCAACAGTTGGTAGAACGAGCGGTACGCCTCGTCCAGCGAGCGGTTGGGGCTGACGCCGACCAGCAGGACGCCGAGCGGCTGGTCGTCGGCACCCGCCGGCAGCGGCAGCGCGAGCGCGGCGCGGGCCGGATCGCCCCACGGACCGGCGGGCAGCGACAGCCGCTCGTCGAGGCCGGTCACGTCGGTGGGCCGCCCCGCCGCCGCGTCCGGTAGCCCCCAGGCGCGGGCCGTCGGGCCCGGGTCGGCCAGGTCGACGACGGTCGGCAGCGATCCGGTGGTGGTCGCGTCGCGCGGGCCGCCGCCCGCGTGGGCGATCCGCCGCAGGGTTCCACCGTCGCGCAGGTAGATCGCGGCGAACGGTACGTCCAGTGGGTGGCCGCCGATCGCGTCGATCAGCCGCGCGCAGGTCGCGTCCACGTCGACGGTGCGCCCGTCGCCGCGCAGGGACAGGTCGCGCAGCAGCCGCAGTCGCCGTTCGCCGACGACCTGTTCGGTGACCTCGCTGCACACCGTCAGCACACCCACGGTGCGGCCGTCGTCGTCGCGGGCCGGGGCGTGCGAGACGCTGAAGTAGGCCTCCTCGCGGTAGCCGGCGCGCTCCAGCAGAAGCTGGAGGGCGGGTACCCAACTGGCCACCCCGGTCGCCATGGCCTGCTCGATCAGGGGGGCGAGGACGTCCCAGCCCTCGGCCAGGGTCACCCGCACGTCGTCGCCCAGCGCGCCGGGGTGCTTGTCGCCGATCAACGCCGAGTACGCGTCGTTGTAGAGCTGCGAGAGGCGGTCGCCCCAGAGCAGCAGCATCGGGTAGCGGGAGGAGAGCACCATCCGTACGGCGGAGCGCAGGCTCTGCGGCCAGTCGGAAACCGCGCCGAGCGGTGTGTCGGCCCAGTCCAGCTCCGCCATCAGCTGTCCGGTGGCCCCGCCGTCGTCGAACAGGTCGCTGCGGGGTCGTGTCACGCTCGACCCGGCCTCATCGCTAGCCCCCCGTTCCGGGCCCGACGACCCCTGCTGGCGTTACCTACCCATCCTGGCACCTCTACTCACCTGTGCCGACGCCGGTACCCACCGTCTAACGGGCGGGGGTTCGGGACGAACGTCCGATGTCACAGACATAGATATCTGTAAGTGTCTCGGTTATCTCTCCGACCCCGAGGAGCCCCCATGAGAGGTAGAACGCTGAGCGCGGGAATCGCGCGTTGGAAACAAGGATTGATGATTGGGAGATATGAGCACAAACACATCAAACGTCTTTCATGATGAGTCATGGTTGAAGATGTTTGCAGTTGAAACATGTTTGATATTTGGAGAATTTACAAACTGCTTTCTGAGAAAGTAATTAACTAACTAATTCATCACAGAGACTCAGGGTAACTGAGAAGGTTTGTTAGCAATGAGTTCCTGGGAATGAATGCTGGATATGGGAAATGAAGATATGAGGACGTTATGATAGTAAACGTCCGAAATACAAATCAAATGAAGAATTCCACGTTGATAATGAAAGGCTTCAACACTGAGAGGACACACAAACATCAGATACAGGTTCTGAGACGAGAATGACACACTACTTTTATACGAAGAAATTCCCATGAGAATGAAGGATTCAGTAGAACTCCATCTGTGAGTGAGAGGTCTGTTCAACACTGAGTTGAGAATGAATGAAACACATTGCCATTGCTTCAGACTCTGTCTAGATGTGAAGATATGAAGACAGGCCTGAGAAGGGGTTTCCAAATTATATGAACATCAGATACTACTACTACAGAATGCTAGGAAAGGATTGATCATATACAAACTGGAGAGAATTGAGGGCATTGATATTCGTACACGGGAGAAGGATTGAATTCGAAGTAGACAGAAACAAGCGATTTGTGTTGTGTTGTGTTTATGTATTCAACTAACAGTGTTGAACCCGTTTTGGTTTGGTTTGAGACACAGTTTGAAAGATTGTGAAAAGGGAATTGGAAGTGGACTTGTTGTGTTGACAGAAAGCGCAGAAAAGGCATTATAAAAGGGTAACTAATTAGACGGATTTTTGTCATAATAGCTTTGACGCTGTAGAAAAGGAAATATAACTAGAAAACAAGTAGCCAGTATCGTGATTCGCCCTGGCTCTGAAAGGGATATTTGCCTTCATGTTCAAAGTCACAGTGGTGAGGGGCACACATTGAATGTTTGAAACTTTGTGGTTCTGCCATATGAGTGATGCAGCACTGAGAATGTGGTTTGTATGTCACATTTATTGTCACGGAACAGCCATCACTGGACACTCATAGCTGATGACACACTGGCACTGAAGTCAGCAGTGGGGCAGGAATGGAACGGTGGCTTCGAGAGCGGCAGTACGCCGTGGACCGCCTCCTCCGGCGTGATCACCAGTTCCAGCGGCCAGGCGGCCCGGACCGGGTCGTACAAGGCGTGGCTCGACGGGTACGGCAGCACCCACACCGACACCCTGTCCCAGTCGGTGACCGTGCCGGCCGGTTGCGCCAGCTACACGCTGTCGTTCTGGCTGCACATCGACACCGCCGAGACGACCGGTTCCACGGCGTACGACAAGCTCACCGTGCAGGTGGGCTCGACCACCCTGGCGACGTACTCGAACCTGAACGCCGCCTCGGGCTACACCCAGCGCACGTTCAACGTGGCCGGGTTCGCCGGGCAGACGGTGACCCTGAAGTTCACCGGCACCGAGGACTCGTCGCTGCAGACCAGCTTCGTGATCGACGACGTGACGCTGCAGGCCAGCTAGGGCGCGTCGGGTGGGGGCGTGTGTCGCGCTCCCACCCGACATCTGGTCACGTCCGTCTATCTCTGGTAGAAATCCTCCAAGGCCGGCCCCTGATTCGCAGAATTCCGCCCCTCACGCGAACGGGAGTGCCATGTCACCCACTCGATCCACCCTGCGCCGCCGCGTGCTCACGCTGTTCGTGGCCACCCTGGCGGCGGTCTGCGCCACGTTCGGCCTGGCCGCTCCGGCCTTCGCCATCAGCCATTCCAGCGCCACCTCGCAGCTACGCGCCGCCGGCATCTCCTGGACCTCCAGCGGCAACTGCAGCGACCGCAACGTGTCCACCTGCACCTCGTTCGACGGGGTCCGGCAGGCCACCATCGACGGCATCATCACCTTCAAGCGGGCCAGCGGCTGCGCGGTCACCATCACCGCGGGAACCGAGGTCGGGCACGCCGGGGGCACGTACAGCCACTGGAACGGCTACAAGCTCGACATCGCGCTGAGCACGTGCATCCAGAACTACATCTCCGCGAACTACGCCTATGTCGGCTACATCTCCGGCTTCGGGTACCAGTACCGGGCGCCGTCGGGCAACCTCTACACCAAGGAGGGGAGCCACTGGGACATCCTCTTCTACACCTGCGGTGGCTGCTGACCGCGAGTGTGACGGCGTACGCGGCGGGAGCTGACCGCGTACCCGATCAAGGGCCGCCGCCGGTGCATGCCGGCGGCGGCCCGTCGCGTTCCCGGTGGGGGGGCGGTCAGGGGAGCTGCGGGTAGAGTGCGGCGACGCCGCCCGCGAGCCCGGCCTGCACCTGCCGGCTGACGTCGTCGGTGACGATCTCGTACGCGTCGGCCTCGATGCCGTCGACGCCGATCCGGGCGATCTCCGCCGGGTCGGACTTGGGGCCGTCGATCGTCGCGGCCATGTCGGTGTCCATGTAGCCGACGTGCAGGCCGGCGACCCGCACGCCCCGCTCGGCGAGCTGGAGGCGTAGCGCGTTGGTCATCGCCCACTCGGCCGACTTCGCCGCGCCGTACGCCGCGTGCAGGGGGAAATTCACCCAGGACAGCACGGACAGGACGTTGAGGATGGTTCCGCCACCGTTGCCGGCGATGACCGGCGCGAAGGACCGGATCATCGACAGGTTGCCGAGGTAGTGCGTCTCCAGCTCCAGGCGGATCAGGTCGAGGTCACCCTCAAGCAGGTCCGCCCGGCTGTCGATGCCGGCGTTGTTGACCAGCAGGTTCACGTCGCCGGCCAGCTTCGCCGCGGCGGCCACCGAGGCGGGGTCGGTGATGTCCAGCCGGACCGGCGTCACGCCGGGCAGGTCGACGCTGTCCGGGTTGCGCGCGCCGGCGTAGACCGTTGCTCCGCGGGCGACGAGCTCGGCGGCCAGGTGCCGGCCGAAGCCCCGGTTGGCGCCGGTGACGAGGGCGGTGCTTCCAGCGATCTTCATGGAGTGCTCCAGGGTTCGTGGCGGCTTGTCGACAGGAACGCTATCGGGCTGACTTCTGTCAGGCAAAGTCAGGTAGGTCGCGCGACGGGCGGACGAGAATCGGGAATACGACCCGGAGGCGCACACACCCGCGCCGGTGACGGCTCGTATCCTTTGCGCGAACCTCCGTACGAGCCGAGAAGGGAGACGGTGTGAGCAACCAGGCCGAGACGTTGGAGTTCCAGGCCGAGGCGCGTCAGCTCCTGCAGCTGGTCGTCCACTCGATCTACTCGAACAAGGACGTCTTCCTGCGGGAACTCATCTCGAACGCGTCCGACGCACTGGACAAGCTGCGGCTGGCGACGCTCGTCGACAAGGACCTCGTCGCCGACACCGACGACCTGCACGTCGCCATCGAGGTCGACCGGGACGCGCGCACGCTGACCGTGCGGGACAACGGCATCGGGATGACCCGTGACGAGGTGGTCCGGCTGATCGGCACGATCGCCAAGTCCGGCACCGCCGAGCTGCTGCGCCAGCTCCGCGAATCCGCCGACGCCCGCGCCTCGCAGGAACTGATCGGGCAGTTCGGCGTCGGCTTCTACGCCGCGTTCATGGTCGCCGACCGGGTCACCCTGCTGACCCGCAAGGCCGGCGAGACCGGCGGCACCCGCTGGGAGTCCACCGGCGAGGGCACCTACTCGATCGAGTCCGTCGACGAGGCGCCGGCGGGCACCGCGGTGACCCTGCACCTCAAGCCCGCCGACACCGAGGACAACCTGCACGACTACACCGCCGAGTGGACGATCCGCGAGATCGTCAAGCGCTACTCCGACTTCATCGCGTGGCCGATCCGCATGAGCGTCGAGCGCTCGGGCGCCGAGGGCGAGCCGCCCACCAGCGAGGTGCAGACCCTCAACTCGATGAAGGCGCTGTGGGCGCGTCCCCGCGACGAGGTCGACGCCGCCGAGTACAACGAGTTCTACAAGCACGTCAGCCACGACTGGGCCGACCCGCTCGAGGTCGTGCACATGAAGGGCGAGGGCACCTTCGAGTACGAGGCGCTGCTGTTCCTGCCCAGCCACGCCCCGCTGGACATGTTCTCCCCGCAGGGCCGCCGCGGCGTGCAGCTCTACGTCAAGCGCGTGTTCATCATGGACGACTGCGAGGCGCTGGTCCCCACCTACCTGCGCTTCGTCAAGGGTGTCGTCGACGCCCACGACCTGTCGCTGAACATCTCCCGCGAGATCCTCCAACAGGACCGGCAGATCCAGATCGTCCGCCGCCGCCTGGTCAAGAAGGTCCTCGCCACCGTCAAGGACCTCAAGGCCAACCACGCCGAGCGCTACCGCACCTTCTGGACCGAGTTCGGCGCGGTGGTCAAGGAAGGGCTGATCGACGACGCCGACAACCGCGACACCCTGCTGGAGATCCTGTCGGTCGCGTCCACCCACGACGCGGCGGAGCCCACCGACCTGGCCGGCTACGTGTCGCGGATGAAGGACGGCCAGACCGACATCTGGTACGCCACCGGCGACTCCCGGACCACCATCGAGAACTCCCCGCACCTGGAGGCGTTCCGCGCCAAGGGCCACGAGGTGCTGCTGCTCACCGACCCGGTCGACGAGGTGTGGGTCGAGCGCGTCGGCGAGTACGACGGCCGGCCGTTGCGCTCGATCGCCAAGGGCCAGGTCGACCTGGACACCGACGAGGAGAAGCAGCAGGCCGAGGCCGAGCGTGAGCAGCAGCGGCAGGAGTTCGCCGCGCTGGTCGACTGGCTGGGCACGACCCTGGCCGACAGCGTCCGGGAGGTCCGCCTGTCCTCGCGGCTGACCACCTCACCGGCCTGTGTGGTCGGTGACGCGCACGACCTCACGCCGACGCTGGAGAAGATGTACCGGGCGATGGGGCACGAGGTCCCCTCGACCAAGCGGATCCTGGAGATCAATCCGGGTCACCCGCTGGTCGCCGGGCTGCGCAAGGCCCACGAGCAGGGCGATTCCGGCCCGGCCCTGACCGAGACCGCCGAGCTGCTGTACGGCCTGGCGGTCCTCGCCGAGGGCGGCGAGCTGGCCGACCCGGCCCGGTTCACCCGTACCCTCGCCGACCGGCTGGCGCGCACCCTGTAAGCCTCCTCGCGAACTGTCTCGCCTCGTCGATCATGGAGTTGTGGTGGGTGACAAAGCGCTCATCACGGTGCCTGACAGGCACCATGACTCCATGATCGACGAGGTCGGCAGACCGTGACGTCGCCACCGGTCAGCGACCGGGGATCACCAGGCCGGATTCGTAGGCGATCATGACTGCCTGGGCGCGGTCGCGCAGACTCAGTTTGGCGAGCAGGTTGCCGACGTGAGTTTTCACCGTGTGCTCGCTCAGGTGGTGGTGGGCGGCGATCTCGGCGTTCGACAGACCGGCCGCGATCAGGCGCAGGACGTCCGTCTCGCGGGCGGTCAGGGCGGTCACCGCGGCGGCGAGCGCCGGGTCCGGGTGGCCGCGTCGGTGTAGTTCGCCGATCACCCGGGCGGTGACGCCGGGAGCGAGCAGCGCATCGCCGGCGGCGACCACCCGCACCGCGTTGACCAGGTCGGCTCGTGGGGCGTCCTTGAGCAGGAAGCCGCTGGCACCGGCACGCAGGGCCGCGTACAGGTAGTCGTCGGTGTCGAACATGGTCAGGGCGAGGACCCGGCTCGGGGTGAGTGAGCAGACGTGCCGGGTCGCGGCGACACCGTCGAGAACGGGCATCCGCATGTCCATCAGGACGACGTCGGGACGGTGGTCGAGGGTGGCCCGCACGGCGGCGGCGCCGTCGGGGGCCTCGGCGACCACCTCGATGTCCGGCTCCGCGCAGAGGATCGTGGCGAATCCGGCCCGGAACAGGTCCTGATCGTCGGCGAGCACCACACGCAGCATCAGACGGCCACGGGTGCGCAGAGCGGCAAGGTGGCGGTGACGGTGAAGCCGTGGCTTTCGGAGGCCGGGCCGGTGCGCAGGGTCCCGCCGCAGGTCCGGGCGCGCTCGCGCATGCCGACGATTCCGTATCCGGGCACCCCGACGCCGACAGCCCGGTTGCCGCGACCGTCATCGGTGATCGACACGGTCAGGGCGTCCGCGCTGTAGCTCAGCAGGATGCGGACCGATCGGGCCTCGGCGTGCCGGACCACATTGGTCAGGGACTCCTGCACGATCCGGTAGGCGGCGACCCCGACGTGCGCGGGCGGTTCGACCGGTGGACCGAGGGTGACCTCGGACTGAGATCCGGCGACGGATCCGCACGGCGGGGGTGAGATGGTGAGGACGGCGTCGAGTCCGGTGGCGCGGACGCGTTCGACGAGGACGGGCAGGTGGGCCAGGCCCGGCTGGTCGAGGGACTCATCGGCGGGTTCGTGCAGGCTGCCGACCGCGCGGCGGAGCTGGACGACCGCGTCCCTGCCGGTGGCCGCGATCGTGGCGAACGCCGCGTCGGCGCGGTCCGGGTGGGGGCGCACCAGAAGAGGTCCCGCCTCCGCTTGCACGATCATGACGCCGACCGCGTGGGTGAGGATGTCGTGCAGGTCCCGGGCGATGCGCGCGCGTTCGCGCAGCACGGCCGCCGCACGTTCACCGGCGACGCGACGATCGCGTTCGGCGTGGGCCATGGCCTGGGTACGGCGGGCGCGGGCGCTCGTGCCCAGGGCGTACGCGAAGCTGTAGGCGACCACCAGGTACCGCAGCACCTCCACGTCCGGGTGTGGATAGAGCAGCGAGACCAGCAGGCCGCCGGCGGTGACCAGGATGCCGAGCAGGCGGATCGGCAGGGCGGCCCGCGCCGCGAACGTGTAGAGGCAGACGAGCGGACCGACCGGCAGCAGCGGGGGTGCGCCGAGCGAGGCGGAGACGGTCGTGGCGAGGCCCACGACGACGGCGACCTGGACCAGCGCGCGGTCACGCCACAGCACCGGGACCGAGGACGCGACCGCGAGCGGCAGCACCCACCAGGCACGGGGACCGCCGGCCAGGGCGGGTAGCACGGTCGCGGCCACGGCGGCCACGGTGACGGCGAGATTGACGTACCGCTTCACGCCGGCAGTATGGTCTCGCCGGGCGCTGCCGCGCCTCCCTCCACAGGACCAGATCACCTCCAGTTCGTACGGCGATCCGCCCCGGCCGCTCCCGCCGCACGATCGACGCATGACGACGATCATCGCCGCGCTCCTCAGTGGACTGCTCTGGCTCGGTGGTTCCGGGCTGCACCCGGTTGCCGCGCTGACCTGGCTCGCCCCGATCCCGCTGATCCTCGCCTCGGTGCGGGTACGCCCGAGGACCGCGCTCGGTGCGACGGTTCTCGCCTGGTCGATCGGCCAACTCGGCATTGTCGGGTACTACCTCGGCACGCTGCGACTACCGGTCCCCGTGGTCGGCGGCGTGTTCGTGCTCGGTCTCGGCCTGGCGGCCGGCACGGTCCTGCTCGCCCGGACGCTCCTGCGGCACGGGCGAACCGGGACCGCCGTTCTCACCGTGCCGTCACTGTGGGTGCTGGGCGAGTACGCCGCGTCCCGCCTGTTGCCGCACGGCGCGTGGTGGAGCCTCGCCTACACGCAGGCGGACGTCCGCCCGGTCATCCAGCTGACCGCGCTCACCGGCGTGTGGGGCGTCACCTACCTGTTGCTCGCCGTCCCGATCGCCCTCGCCGCCCTGCTCGCGGGCCTGCGACCCACCCGCACCGCCCGGCTCGACGGCCCACGCCCGGCCCTCACCTGCCTGCTCGCCCTCCTGCTCGGCGTCGGCGGATGGTCGGCCTGGTCACTGAGCCGCTCCCCGGAGCCGGCCGAGCCGCTGACCGTGGGCCTCGTCGCGCTGCGACAGTCCGAGGACGGGCTCCCGATCGACGAACCGTCCGGGCGGGACCTGCTCACCCGGTACGTTCCGCGGGTCTCGGACCTGGCCGCGCGCGGGGCGCGGATCGTCGTGCTGCCGGAGAAGGTGTTCGCCGTGACAGACGCCACCCTGCCCCTGCTCGTCGAGGCGCTCCAGCAGACCGCGGCCCGGGTCGTCGTCGGCGTGGTGCTGCGGCGGGCCGGGACCGCGAGCAACGTGGCGCTGGTGCTGGACCCGAGCGGAACGATCAGGACGTACGAGAAGCGACATCTGATCCCGGGCCTGGAGGACTGGCTGACGCCGGGCGACGACGAGGTGATCGTGGACGGGCGGTTCGGCGTGGCGATCTGCAAGGACCTTGACTATCCCGGTCTGGTCCGGCGGTATCGGGCGCAGGGCGTCTCGGTGCTGCTCGTCCCCGGCCTGGATTTCACCTCCGACGGCTGGCTGCACAGCCGGATGGCCCTCGTCCGTGGGGTGGAGAACGGGATCACCGTGGTCCGCGCCGCCGCGTTCGGCCGGCTGACCGTCACTGACCCGGGCGGCAGGGTCGTGGGCGAGGCGACCGCCGGTGACGCGGAGCTGCTGGTCACGGCCGCTCCGACGCGAGGGTCAGGCACTGTCTATTCGCGTACGGGAGACTGGTTTCCGATCGTGTCCCTGGTCTTGTTCGTGATCTCCGTGGGAGCGGCGGTGGGCCGGCCCAACAGCGGGCCCCGCCGTCACGACCCGTCGGCCGCCGTGAGCCGTTGACGGATCCGCTGCGCGTCCGGGTGGCCCAGCTCGTCGAGGATGCCCAGCGCCGCCCGCCAGCTCCGCGCCGCTTCCGCCGGGTCGCCGGCGTCGACCAACGCCTCCGCCAGGTGCGTCAGCGTGTCCGCCTCGTAGTACCGGTCCCGGAACTCCCGGTACAGCGCCAGCGCGTGCCGGTAGGCGACCACCGCCTCCGCTGGTCGTCCGGCGCGGTGCTGCGCGTAGCCGAGGGTGTCCCACGTGGGCGCCTGGCCCTGCCGGTCGTCGAACTCGCGCAGCAGCTCCAGCGCCTGCTGGCACGCCTCAACGGCGGCGTCGTGCTCGCCGAGCTGGGCCCGGTACCAGCCGACCGCGTTGAGGGCCATCGCCTGCCCGTAGCGATGGCCCGCCTCGCGGTACAGCGCCAACGCCGCCTCGGCATGCCGGACCACCTCGGCTCGCCGGCCCTCCCGGTCGGCCACCTCGGCGAGATCGAGGTAGGTGTGCGCCTGGTTGGCGGGGTCGCCCAGCTCGCGGAACAGCTCCAGCGCCCGCCGGAGCTGACCGGGCGCCTCGTCGAGCCGGCCCAGCCGGGCCTGCGCCCGCGCCAGGCTGCGGTGCGCGTACGCCTGCCCGACCGCCGCGCCGCCGCGCCGCGCCGCCGCCAGCGCCGTCCGCTGCACCGCCAACTGGTCGTGCCAGCCGCCCTGGCGGTCCAGGAAACTGGTCAGGCTCCACGCCAGCTGCCAGGCGTGCCGGTCGGCGCCGCTGGCGGCGCACCGTTCCACGAGCGCGATCAGCACGTCGCGCTCGCGCGTGAACCACGCCACCGCCTCGTCGTGGTCGCCGAACTTCTCCGGCCGCACGCCGGCGACGGCCGGGGCGAGGGTGATCGGATCCCAGTGCGGATGCAGCAGCACGGCCGCGGCGTGCGCGCTGTGCAGGTAGTGGTCGAAGAGTCGGCCGCGCGCCTCGGCCCGGTCGCCGGCCGGGTCGTGCTCGGCGGACAGTTCGGCCGCGAACGCCCGCAGCAGGTCGTGCATGGCGTACCGGTCCGGGGCACGTTCCAGCATCAGGTGCGCATCCGCCAGCTCGGCGAACGCCGCCTGGACGGCCCGCCGGCCGGCACCGACGAGACTGACCCCGGCCGCCGTACTCACCGTCACGTCCGTGCTGCCGCCGACCAGCCGGAACAGCCGCGCGGTCGGCACCGACAGCAGCCGGTACGACCAGGACAGCGCCGCCCGCACGCTGCTGTCGTGGTCGCCCGTGTCGAGCCCGTCCAGCCGGCCGCCGGCCCGGAGCTGCGCGCCCAACTCGGCCAGCGGCAGGTGGGGCCGGACCACCGCCCGCGCCGCCACCACGACCAGGGCCAGCGGTAGCCGGTCACAGAGTCGGACCAGATCGTCGACCGCGGCCCGCTCCGCCTCCGCCCGCGCCCCGATCCGCGCGTACAGCAGGGCCTGCGCGTCGTCGGCGCTGAGCAGATCCAGCACGACCGCCTCGGCGCCCTCGGTGGCCACCAGACCGGTGAGCCGATCCCGGCTGGTCACCAGCACCAGGCAGCCGGCCGCGCCCGGCAGCAGCGGCCGTACCTGCGCGGCGTCCCGGGCGTTGTCGAGCAGCACCAGCACCCGCCGACCGGCGAGCAGGCTGCGGTACAACGCGGTCTGCGCCTGCTCGTCCGCCGGCACCTCGCGCGGCGGCACCCCGAGCGCGGCCAGGAAGCCCCGGACCACCTGCTCCGCGCTTCGGACGACGCCGCTGTGGCTGTAGCCCTCCAGATTGGCGTAGAGCTGCCCGTCCGGGAACTGCCCGGCGACCCGGTGCGCCCAGTGCACGGCGAGGGCCGTCTTGCCGACCCCGCCCGCTCCGGAGAGCACGGCCAGCGGGACGGCCCCGGGTCGCTCCTCGGCGGACGCCCGCAGCGCGTCCAGACGGTCCAGCTCCGAACGCCGCCCGGCGAAGCCCCGGACATCCGACGGCAACTGCGCGGGGACCGGGCGGTCCGGCCGCGACGGGGCGACGATGACCGCGGCGGCCGGCACGGGGGACACCTCCGGGGTCGGCGAGGTGACCTCGCCGCGCAGGATGGCCTGGTGTAGCTGGCGAAGCTCGATGCCCGGGTCCACACCGAGCGCGTCGGCGAGCCGGTCCCGCAGTCGGGCGTAGTACGTCAGTGCCTGCGCCCCGCGACCAGCCGCGGCCAACGCGTGCAGCAGCACGGCGGCGACCGGTTCGTCGAGCGGGTGCTCGTCGGCGAGCCGGGTCAGCGGATCGATCACCGCATCCGGCTCGCCCCGTCGCAACACTCCACGGGCCCACTGCACGACGGTGTCGGTGTGCCGGCGGTGCCAGTCCTGCCGGACCCGGGCCGCCCACTCGCCCGGCAGCCCCGCCAGCGGCTCGCCACGCCACAGCTCAAGCGCCCTGCGCAGCAGTTCCACCCGTTCGGGGTCCCCGTCGGGCAGCCCGTCGGCACGCTGCCGCAGCGCGTCGAAGTGCGGGCCGTCCACTGTCTCCGGTGGCAGGTCCAGCAGGTAACCACCCGACCGTCGCGCCAACACGTCCGGCGCGCCCGCGTCGGCCAGCACCCGGCGGAGCCGGGCGAGGTAGACGTGCAGGTTGTGGCGAACCCGGGGCGGCGACGCGTCACCCCAGACCCGGTCCACCAGAGCGTCCAGGTTCACCGGTCGGCCCACGTCGACCGCCAGTGCGGCCAGGACGGCGCGCTGGCGGGCCGCTCCGGCATCGACCGGACGGCCGTCCGCCCAGACCTCGACCGGCCCGAGGACCCGAATCTCCAT
Source organism: Micromonospora sp. CA-248212 (assembly GCF_050948405.1). Classification (NCBI taxonomy): domain Bacteria; kingdom Bacillati; phylum Actinomycetota; class Actinomycetes; order Micromonosporales; family Micromonosporaceae; genus Micromonospora; species Micromonospora sp. CA-248212. The sequence continues at coordinate 3,097,658 of NZ_CP192023.1, forward strand.
GAACCGCCGCTCGCTGCACCGCCGGTCGCCCCACCGGCACCCCCGGGACAGCCGGATTGAGGTTCCGGCAGGAATTCGTCGACCTTCCGCGCAGATCATCGTTGCTACAAGGACATCGATCAACGTGATGTCAGCAACTCGACTCGCGGCCGGTTCCGGTCGTGACGACACCGGAGGTCACCATCGTGCGAAGTGCTCTGCGAAGGCTCACGTCCGCGCTGCTCGGTACGATCGCCGTGGGCGCCACGCTCGGCGTCGCCCCGAGCCCGGCCCAGGCCAACTACGCCTGCCCGTCGGGTCTGCTCTGCCTGTACGCCGGGGCCAACTTCAGCGGCGACATCTTCCTGCTCGACGGTCCGTACAACGGATGCAACGACGTCCCGCTGCCCTCGTACTTCCGCAACCGGGCCCAATCGATCATCAACAACCGGCCGTCCGGCACCGTCTCCACCTTCTGGGACAACGCCAACGCCACCGGCCTGCTCGGCTACCAGCACGCCTATGGCTACCGGGCGAACCTGGCGTACGACTCGGCCGCGATCGGGGGGAACTGGAATCAGCGGATCGAGGCGGTCCGGGTCTGCTGATCCATGAGCGTCGCCGCGCAGGGGGGAGCCGGCGACGCCGCACCGGGGGAGGGGCCGCCACGGCGCCGGCCGGAGTCCGCGAGGGCTCCGGCCGGCGCTGTACGGCGGTCAGCCCGGGTAGTAGCAGACGTTGGGAATGACCGGGCCGCCGTTGACCCCGAAGATCGCGAAGCCCATGTAGGCACGTGTCTGCGGGCCGTACTCGCCGTCCTCGGCGATGTTCGCGTACACGATGTCCTCATTGATCTTGTGCTGGGCGTACCGGACGGCGTCCCGGGTCTTCGGACCGTAGTTCCCGTCCAGGCTGAGCGACCGCGCGTAGCAGTTGTTCAGCGCCTCCTGGAGCACCAGCACCGCGGAGCCCGAGTGGCCGTAGGTGAGGTAGCAGCTTTTGTTTCCGGTCTGCCAGCCGACGGTGGGCACGTGCATGTCCGCGCCGCCCGGGTAGCCGCCGACCCGGTAGAAGGTCAGGCTGGTGCACGGGCTGGACGCCTGTGCGGCGGTCGGCGCGGACAGCGTCAGGCCAGCGCCGGCCAGTAGGGCTACGAGGACGGCTGCGGCGCGGCGACGGCCGTTGCGACTCTGCTGGAGCGGCATGATCTCCTCCTGGGGTGTCGTTTCCGGGACGGACCCGGTGTGCTCCAGAGCATCGCTACCGCCCGTCTACGGTTTCCTGTCCGAACGTCAATTCACCGGGACGGCAGGCCCTGATCGGAAACGGTCCATGATGGCCGCTGCACAGGTGGACGTCCTCCGCAACCGCTGGCCGCAGCGCCCCGCGTGAGCCGGTGAACAACTTCACAAGCGGTGGGCGACCGTCACCCACCGTGCCTACCGTCGGTCGGGTCCACCACCGTGGACGCCGCGACCGGCAACGCCAAATCCTGCCCCCGGTCGTCGGAAACAGAACCCGGGCAGGAGCGGGGGACCCAACGTTCCTCGGTGCATGTCACCTCGGGGTGAAGCCGCCAGCGCGCGGCCGGGCTCCTCGGCCCGAACCCGACAGCTCACCTCGCCGGCGTGGAGGAATGATCCATGACGTCTGCGTACACCCCCCGTCATCGACGGGTCACCACCCGCCGCGTCGCCGTCGGTACCCTGGCGGTCGGCGCGGTCACCGGCGCCGTCGCCCTCTTCGGCCCGGCGGCCCCGGCCCAGGCCGGTGTCAACTGGGACGCGATCGCCCAGTGCGAGTCCGGCGGCAACTGGAAGATCAATACCGGGAACGGCTACTACGGCGGGCTGCAGTTCTCCCAGGGCACCTGGGCCGGCTACGGCGGCACGAAGTACGCCGCCCGCGCCGATCTGGCCAGCCGTGGCGAGCAGATCGCGATCGCCGAGAAGGTGCTCGACGGGCAGGGCATCGGCGCGTGGCCGACCTGCGGCCGCAAGGGCGGCTCGTCGGGCGGTACCTCGACGAAGTCCACCGCGAAGTCCCCGACGAAGTCCACCGCGAAGTCCCCGACGAAGTCGACCTCCAAGTCGTCGACGTCCACCTCCGGCAAGGAGCGGCCGGCACGCGGCGACCAGCCGGCTACCCGTGGTCACGAGCGGACCGCCCCGGCGGCCGGCGGCGACACGTACGTGGTCGCGCCGGGGGACACCCTGTCGGAGATCGCCGAGCGGCACCCCCGCAGCGGCGGCTGGCAGGCCCTGTACGAGCGCAACCGTCAGCTGATCGGCGCGGACCCGGGCCTGATCTTCCCGGGGCAGCGGCTCGCTCTCTGACGTACGTACCGACGAACGCTCGGCCGGGTCACCGGCCGAGCGTTCGTTCGTCTGGCGCTGTCCTCGCGGGACGGGTCACGCCGCCGAGGCGGCCGACCTCGCCTCGCGGCGGGCCATCACGTCGCCGTTCCAGCCCCAGCGCTGCGCCGGCGCGGCGGCCTCGGCCGTCCAGCCGGTGCCGCCCCCGCCACCGTCGATGGCCGTCTCGACCGAGTCGGGGGTGCTGCGGGCCAGTCGCAACGACTGCTCGGCGGTCGTACGCGCCGCACACGGCCAGGACTGGCCGGCGCACTGGAGGTTGCGGCAGCGACCCTCGTCGTCGGCCTCGTGGGCCTCGAGCACGTCGACCGCGAGCTGCCAGAGCAGCGGGTCGGTCACGTCGCCCGGGCGTTCGGCACGACGGCTCGGTCGGTTGCTGGTCTCGTCGGACATGGGCCCCCCTCGTCAGGCTTTCCCCTCAAGACTTCACCTGTGTGCGGCCGGCTAAACCGCCGACCTGCTGTGATGTGTCTCCGGTCGCAGCAACCGGGGCGCTCTAGTCCGGCAATAGCGGCATCTCGACACCGGGAGCGCGGCCGAGCAGCGCCGCCCGGGTGAGCGCCGTCGAGCCGAAGCGGTCGCGGACCGCGTCCACGGCGGCGTCCAGGTCGGCCCCGGTGTTGGCTTGGAACGGCAGCTCCGGCTGCACCGGGTTGTCGTCCAGGTTGCCGACCGAGACGCCGAGCAGGGTGACCCCGCGCCGGTCGATCTCCGGTAGGGCGGCCCGCAGCAGTGTCCGGGCGGCGGCGAGCAGTGGGGTGGTGTCGGCGGTCGCCTTGGGCACGGTGTGCGAGCGGGTGGCGCGGGTGTAGTCGCCGAAGCGGAGTCGCAACACCATGGTGCGTCCGGACCGTCCGGCCGCCCGCATCCGTCGGGTGACCCGGTCGACCAGACCGGCGAGGATGGCGTCCAGTTCCTCCGGCGCAGGTGGGGTACGCCCCAACGCGTGCTGCGCGCCCATCGAGCCCCGCCGCCGGCCCATCTGCACCGCCCGGGGGTCGCGGTTGTGGGCGAGAGCGTGCAGGTGCCGGCCGGCGCCGGCCCCGAGCAGGGACACCAGCGCGGCCTCGCCGAGCCGGGCCACGTCCGCGACGGTACGGATCCGGCGTTCCCGCAGCTTCGCGGCGGTGACCGGACCGACGCCCCAGAGCCGTTCCACCGGCAGTGGATGCAGGAACGCAGTCTCGGCGTCGGGGGCGACAACCAGCAGCCCGTCCGGCTTCGCCACTGCGCTGGCCACCTTCGCCAGGAACTTCGTCCGGGCCACACCCACCGTGATCGGCAGGCCGACCCGGTCGCGGACCTCCCGGCGCAGCCGCTGGGCGATGTCGGCCGGTGTGCCGACCAGCCGGCGCAGCCCGCCCACGTCGAGGAACGCCTCGTCGATGGAGAGCCCTTCGACCAGCGGCGTGGTCTGTCGGAAAATCTCGAACACCGTCCGGCTGGCCTGCGTGTACGCCGACATCCGGGGCGGCACCACGATCGCGTCCGGGCAGAGCCGTCGTGCCTGCTGACCCCCCATCGCGCTGCGCACACCCCGCGCCTTCGCCTCGTAGCTGGCGGCCAGCACCACGCCGCCGCCGACGATCACCGGCCGTCCGCGCAGGCGCGGGTCGTCACGCTGCTCGACCGACGCGTAGAAGGCGTCCAGGTCGGCGTGCAGGATGTGGGCGTCGTGCGACACGTACACATGTTCGCATGACGGCCGGTCGTCGCGGCAATGAGCTGGGAGAACGCCCGCTCAGTCGAGGCAGAACTCGTTGCCCTCCGGGTCTGCCATGACGATGTGACCGGCGCCGAGCGGGGGAGCGGGCTCGTGTCGGGCGAGCCGTGTGGCACCCCGAGCGGTGAGCCGGTCGGCCTCCGCCTCCAGGGCCGCCATCCGGTCGTCACCCGTCAGCCCCGGCGCGGCCCGCACATCGAGGTGGACGCGATTCTTGGCCTGCTTGCCCTCCGGCACCCGCTGGAAGAACAGCCGTGGCCCCGCCCCCGTGGGGTCGACCACCGCCGACGCGTCGTTGCGTCGCTCCGGCGGCACGCCCATCGCGTCCAACGCGGCCTCCCACGAGTCGAAGCCCCCGGGCGGGCCCTGCAACTCGTAGCCGAGGGTGTCGGCCCAGAACGCCGACAGGGCGGCAGGATCGGCAGCGTCGAACGTTATCTGCACTTCACGGGCCATAGCAGCATCCTCGTTCCCGGTCTGGTCGGTCATGTCGCCATCCTCTCGCGACGGACCGACAGGATCGTTGCGACAGCGGGTGCGGTCCGGTCACAGGTCGTCGAAGGGGCGGGCGTAGCGGAATTCGCCCCGGATCGATCCGTGCCAGGCGGTCAGCGGTCGGGCCATGAAGTACTGCGGGCCCCACGGCTGCGGCGGGGTGACGCCCAGCTCGACGGCCGGCCGGAACCCGAAACGCGGGTAATACTCGGGGTGCCCGAGGAGCACCACGAGCGCCTCGTCTCGGGCGTCGGCGGCGCCCAGGACCGCGTGCATCAGGGCGCTGCCGACCCCGCGTCGCTGCCAGCCGGGCAGCACGCCGAGCGGCCCGAGACCCAACGCCACCGGCGCACCGGCCACGCGGGCCCGCGTGGCCACCACGTGACCCACCACCAGGCCGTCCCCATCGACCGCCACCAGGGAGTACGCGGGCAGCCACCCGTCGTCGACGCGCAACGCGTCCACGAGCGTCGCCTCGACCGGCAGGCGACCGTCGCCACCGCCGTCGGTGCTCCTGGTGGCGGTGTCCGTGCTCGGCCCGTGGCCCGGATCGTGGCCCGGATCGTGGTCCGGCCCGTGGCCCGGATCGTGGTCCGGCCCGTGGCCCGGCCCGTGGTCCGGCCCGTGGCCCGGCCCGTGGTCCGGCCCGTGGCCCGGATCGTGGTCCGGCCGGTGGCCCGGATCGTGCTGCGGCCCGTGCTCCGGATTGTCGGCAGGGCCGTGGTCGGCGGCGGCGAAGGCCGCGGCGTGCACGGCCCGGATGGCGTCGATATCGGCGGGGGTCTCACGTCGGATCAGCACCGCGCCACCATAGGTCGGCCGGGAACACGACTCCACGAGTTATTCGCGCGGCGCCGGATGACGCCGAAGGAGACTCTGGCGGACCCGCTTCTTGGGTGGTGTCGGATGGCACCGCAGCGGCCTCGGGGCGGAAGCACCACAAGAAGCGTGATGCCTGTGAGTCATCAAGATGACTCACAGGCATCACGCTCTTCGGGCGGCGGGCCGGTGGGGCGCGGGCCGGTGGGGCGGTAGGCCCGGCGGCGGTTGGCGGCGGGCGGCGGCCCGGTGGCCCGGCGGGCCGGTTGGGGCGGTAGGCAGGTTGGCGGCGGGCCGGCGGGCCGGTATGCGGCGGGCCGGTGGGGCGGTAGGCCCGTTGGTGGTTGGTGGTTGGTGGTTGGCGGCGGGCGGCGGCGCGGTGGCGCGGTGGGCGGCGGGCCGGCGGCGCGGTAAGCGGCGGGCCGGTGGGCCGTAGGCAGATTGGCGGTGGGCCCCGTGGGCGGCGGGCGGCGGGCGGTGGGCCCCGTGGGCGGCGGGCGGCGGGCGGTGGGCCCCGTGGGCGGCGGGTCGGTGGGTCGGTGGGCGGGATCAGCCGACGGCGGTGGGTGACGGCGGGGCGCTGCCGCCCTGGGGCGCCTCCGGGATCATCAGCCGGATGATCTCTTTCTGGTCGGCAGCGGAGGGCAGGCCCCAGTGCGGGCGGTACCCGTACACCTCGTGCAGTGGGGTGGAGCCGGTGCGGCCGTCCAGGATCTCCACGGCGTCCGTGCCGATCAGGCCGGGGTGTTCCACGCCGCAGGCCTCGGCGACCTTGGTCAGGTCCCGGCGCAACGTCGCCAGGTAGTTGGCCGCCCGGACGGATTTGAGCGTCGGGTCGAGGCCCCGGGCCAGCCACGCGTTCTGTGTCGCCACCCCGGTGGGGCAGGTGTCGGTGTGGCACTTCTGCGCCTGGATGCAGCCGATCGACAGCATCGCCTCGCGGCCCACGTTGACCATGTCGCAGCCGAGTGCGAACGCCACCACGGCGTTGTCCGGCAGGCCGAGCTTGCCGCTGCCGATGAACACCACCCGCTCGTGTAGGTCGTGTTCCGCGAAGACCTTGTAGACCCGGGAGAAGCCCTGTTGGAACGGGAGCGACACCGAATCGGTGAAGATCAGCGGCGCGGCGCCGGTGCCGCCCTCGCCGCCGTCGACCGTCACGAAGTCGACGCCCCGGCCCGTGTCGCGCATCAGGCCGGCCAGCTCCTGCCAGAAGCTCAGGTCGCCGACCGCCGACTTGATGCCCACCGGCAGGCCCGTCTCGGCGGCCAGCAGCTCCACCCAGTCCAGCAGGCTGTCGCAGTCGGAGAACTCGGCGTGCCGCGACGGGCTCACGCAGTCCCGCCCGGCCGGGATGCCCCGGGTCGCGGCGATCTCGGCGGACACCTTCGCTCCGGGGAGCAGGCCGCCGAGGCTCGGCTTCGCCCCCTGGCTCAGCTTGATCTCCAAGGCGCGCACGGGAGCACCGGCGACGAGGTCCTTGAGCCGGTCCAGACTGAACCGGCCGTGTTCATCGCGGCAGCCGAAGTACGCCGTACCGAGCTGGAAGACCAGCTCACCGCCGTTGCGGTGGTACGGCGACAGGCCACCCTCGCCGGTGTTCTGCAGACATCCGGCGAGGGCGGCGCCCTTGTTCAACGCGGTGATGGCGTTGCCGGAGAGCGAGCCGAAGCTCATTCCGGAGATGTTGACCACCGACCCCGGCCGGAAGGCGCGCGCTCGACCCCGGGCCGCGCCGAGCACCTTCGCGCACGGCAGTCGGACGTCGTGCCCGGCCGTCGGCGACGACGGTGGCACGGCCCGGCCGAACGTGCGGTGCTTGATGATCGGGTACCCGGGCGTGAACTCGATGTTGTTGTCCGTACCGAAGCCGAAGTAGTTGTTCTCCTGCTTGGCGGACGCGTACACCCACCTGCGCTGGTCCCGGGTGAACGGCCGTTCCTCGTCGTTGCCCGCCACGATGTACTGCCGAAGCTCCGGCCCGATCGCCTCCAGCAGGTACCGGGCGCGGCCCAGCACCGGGAAGTTGCGCAGCAGCGCGTGGTCGCGCTGGATCAGATCCCTCGCGGCGAGCGCCGCGACGGCGGCGGCGACCGCGGGTACGGCTCGACGGGCCCAAGTCATGCCCAGCACTCTTTCCGCCCGCACCGTCGGCCAAACCGACCGGTTGCGCCGACGCGCTGGTCAGGACCCGGGCTGGGAGATGTTGACCAGCCAGCCAGCCAGCCAGCCAGCCAGCCAGCCAGCCGATGCGGCATCGTCGCAGGCCGACGGAGGGCCGACAACGAGGCGCGCGGCTTCGCGCTGGTGACGGGCCCGGTGCGGTGCGGGTTCGACCCGCACCGCACCCGGTGGCTCAGCGGTGCCGGAACGACTCGCGGACGGACCCGCCGACGATGGTGCACCACGTGCTGGTGCTGAGCTTGCCGTTGCGGGGCAGGCCGTGCAGCGCCTGAAGGTCCTGCACCGCCTTGCGGGTGGCATGGTCGTAGGCCCCGGTGACGGTGACCGCGTACCCCTTCTTGGCCAGGATCTCCTGCACCGCGGTGACCGGCGCTCCGCTCGCGTGCTGGTCCAACTCGGGCGCCAGCGTCTCCCAGGTCGCCGTGGTCAGCGTGGCGTCCACGTCCACCGGGATGCCGTTGCGGGCCTGCCAGTCCTGCACGGCGGCCACGGTCGCGGCGTCGAACGTGCCGCTGACCGTCACGGCATAGCCCCGGAAGGCCAGCAGGTGCTGCACCACCCGGACCGACGGCGAGTTGACGAACCGCCACAGGTCGGGCCAGCGACGGGCCGGCACGTCACCGAGCGAGGTGCCGAGGGCGGCGTGCACGCGCCGCCGCAGCTCCGGGAACTGACGGTAGAAGGCCGCGCCCGGGCAATCGGTCGTGCGGAAGTCCCAGTGGCCGAAGATGTCGTACGCGTGCAGCCCGTACTGCCGGCTGATCGCGACGCAGAGCTTGACCAGCGAGTCGGTGAGCGCCTCCGGTGGCGTCTCGGTGACGTAGGTGCCCTCGTTCTCGATGCCGATGGCCCGGCCGTTCTCACCCGGGCAGTGCGCCGCGATCATCTGGCGGTCGCCGGCTTCGAGGCGTTCCAGGCTGCCCCGGCGGCCCTCCAGTACGTAGCCGCCCCGGCTCACCGTGAAGTGCTGACCGGAGTCCGACCAGCCGTTGCCGTCCATGTGCAGGTCCTGGCAGTCGTGGGCCAGCTTGACCGCCTGCTCGCGGGAGTAGTCGGTGACGTTCGGGAACGCCATGTGATGCACGATGATCTTGTTGGTGGCGATGGCGCTGACCGACAGCGGGTCCGCCGGTGGGCGGGCGCCCCACTCGTCGCAGCCGATGATCCAGTCCAGGTCCGTGCCGGGGGCGGCCTGCGCCGCGCCCGAGAAGGCGAGTTCACTTCCGACGACGGCGACCGCGGCCGCGCCGAGACCGGCGCGCAGCAGTGTCCGGCGGTCCACTTCGGAATGCTCGACGTGCATGACAGCTCCTCCTGCGGCCGACGGCGGGGGGATGAAAAGTAGCTCCAGTGGCCGCACGCAACACGGAGAATATTGCCAGACCCGCCGGCGCGCCAGGGGTCGGCGGCGTTTCCCTGCGCGCTGGTGGGGGTAGGTGGGGCGGACTATCCCCGCTGCCCCTAAGGAATGACCAGATGAGTGACAACGTCAGCGACGCGGTGGGCGACGCCCTCCGCTCGGTGATGCTCTTCCTGCCCAAGGCCGTCGCCTTCGTGGCGATCCTGGTGGCCGGATGGCTGATCGCCAAGGCCGTGTTGAAGATCGTGGAGAAGATCCTCGAGCGGGTCGGCTTCGACCGCGCCGTCGAGCGCGGCGGGATCCGTCGGGCGCTCAACCGATCCCGGTACGACGCCAGCGACATCGTCGCGAAGCTCGTGTACTACGCGGTGCTGCTGCTCACCCTCCAGCTGGCCTTCGGCATCTGGGGCCCCAACCCGATCTCCGACCTCATCACCGCCGTGGTCGCGTGGTTGCCCCGCGCCTTCGTCGCGATCGTCATCGTCGTGGTCGCCGCCGCCATCGCCAACGCCGTCAAGGACATCATCGGCGGCGCGCTCGGCGGGCTGTCGTACGGCCGGGCTCTGGCGGGCATCGCCTCGGTGTTCATCCTCGGCCTGGGCGTCATCGCCGCGTTGAACCAGATCGGCGTGGCCACCGCGGTCACCACCCCGGTGCTGATCGCCGTGCTGGCCACCGTCGGCGGCATCCTCGTGGTCGGAGTCGGTGGTGGCCTCATCCGTCCGATGCAGAGCCGCTGGGAGTCGTGGCTGACCCGCGCCGAGCAGGAGTCGCAGCTGATCGCCACGCACACCCGCGCCTACCGTGCCTCCCGCGCCGAGGCCGAAGCCGAAGCCGCCCGCGCCGAGGCTGCTCGTGTCGAGGAGGCTCGCGCGGCAGAGGCTCGCGCGGCAGAGGCCCGTGCCGAAGCCGCTCGTGCCGAGGCCGAAGCGGACCGCTCGACCGCCGCCCGCGCCGACGCGGACCGCACGTCGGCCGTCGGCCGCCCCTTCGAGGCGGACCGCACGTCGGGGACCACCCGCCCGTCGGATGCCGACGTCACGCAGGTGACGACCCGACCCGCCGACCCCGACACCACGCAGATCGTGACCCGCCCGTCGGACGCGGACGCCACGCAGATCGTGACCCGGCCGTCCGACGCGGACGCCACGCAGGTGACCCCTCGTCAGTCCGATCCCGAGGTCACGCAGGTGGTCACCCGGCCGTCGGACGCGGACGCCACGCAGGTGCGGCCGTCGACCGACGACACGACGCAGGTGGTGGGCCCCGGCCGGGACGCCGACACGACCCAGGTGATCAGCGGCGGTGCGGTCCCCGGGCAGCGCACCGGCGACGACAGCGAGACCACGACGGTCATCCCGCCCGTGGATCCCGACCGGCGCTGAGCCGGGTCGGGCCGAGCGGCGGGCCAGCGGGGCGGAATCCACCGGGATTCCGCCCCGCTCCCGTCTCGCCCGGCCCGTCGGAAAGCCTGGCCGGCGTCGGCGCGGCCGGTCTACCATCGCCGACATGACCTGGCGACATTGATCCCGCCCCGTAGGCCACACCCGTGGGCCACCGCGGACACCGCACGTCCGGTGTCCGCGTCCACTCCCACGGGAAGGCCCCCATGAACCATCTCGCCGCGCGCGTGCCCGACCCGGCGGTGCGCCGCCTCTCGGCGACCCTCTACGGGTACGCGTTCCTCAGCGACCTCGTCCTGCTCTACCCGCTGTACGTGGTGCTCTTCGCCGACACCGGCCTGTCGGTGGGGCAGATCTCGTCGCTGTTCGTCATCTGGTCGGGCGCCGGAATCCTCTTCGAGGTGCCGTCCGGCGCGTGGGCCGACGTGGTCTCCCGCCGGCTGCTGCTGTGCCTCGCCCCGCTGGTGACCACCGCCGGCTACGCGCTTTGGGTGCTGCTCCCGTCGTACCCGGCCTTCGCGGTCGGTTTCCTGCTCTGGGGCGCCGGCGGCGCGTTGGTCTCCGGCGCGCTGGAGGCACTGGTCTGGACCGAGTTGGCCCGCCTCGACGCGAGCGACCGGTACGCCCGCGTGCTCGGCCGCGCGCGCACCGCGGGCGTCCTGGGCGTGGTGGTCACGGGGGTGCTCGCCGGCCCGGTGTTCGCCGCCGGTGGGTACCCGGCGGTCGGCGCGGGCAGCGTGCTCGCCTGCCTGCTCGCCGCGACCGTCGCCACCCGGTTCCCCGAGCACCGCCCGCCGCCGGACGCGCCACCGCCGCCGGACGCGCCACCGCCGCCTGTCGCGCCACCCTCCGTCGCCCTGCCACCGCCCATCGCCCCGCCACCGCCCGTCGCCCCGCCACCGCTCGTCACCCCGGACGACGACGCGCCGCCGGTCGTGGCGTCCGGTCCGGACGACCACGACGACGAGCTGACCTGGACCGAGACGCTGCGGGCCGGTGTGCGGCAGGTCCGTACGCGGCCACCCGTGCGGGCCGCCGTGCTGCTGGTCGCCGTGGTGGCCGCCGACTGGGGAGCGCTGGACGAGTACACGCCGCTGCTGGCCCTGGACACCGGCGCTGACGCGCGGGCGGTGCCGCTGCTGCTCCTGTTGCTGTGGGCCGGCGTGACCGTGGGCGGGCTGCTCGCCCCGGTGGGCGAACGGCTCGGCCGTCGGGGCTACGCCGCGCTGCTGGGGCTCGTCGCGCTGGCACTGGCCGGGGGCGCACTCGTCCGGCATCCGGCCGGTTTCGTGCTGCTCGCGGTGGCGTTCGCGGCCGCGCAACTGGCGACTGTCCTGGCCGACGCGCGACTACAGGCCCGGATCACCGGTGGCAGCCGCGCCACCGTCACCTCACTGGCCGGGATGCTCACCGACGTGCTGATCATCGGGACGTACGCCGGGTACGGGCTGGTCGCCACGGCGGCCGGCAACGCGGTCGCGTTCGCGGTGGCCGCCGGGGCGTACCTCGTGGTGGCGCTGGTGGTGCGGGGTCGCCGACGCCGCCCCGCGGCCGTGCGTGACGACGTCGCCGCGGCCGGTGCGCGCGGCCCGGGGTGAGGTCGTGGCCCGGCGGCGGTCCCGCCGTCCGACGTCGTCGTAGGTCGGCGGGGCCGTCAGGACAGTTCGCCGTCGAGGTAGACCCAGCGACCGTCCGCGCGGACGAAGCGGCTGCGTTCGGTCAGCGTGCCCGGCCGACCGGCCTCGCGGTAGTGGGCGTGGAACGTGACCGTGCCGGTGGCGTCGAGCAGACCACCGCGCTCGGTCTCGACGATCTCCAGCCGGGTCCACCGCTGTGCCGGGTCCAGTTCCAGCCGTTCCGGCCGGGTGTCGGAGTGCCAACTGCGCAGCAGGTAGCCGGTGTCGTTCCGCGCGAACGCGCTGAACCGGGAGCGCATCAGCGCCTCGGCGGTCGACGCCTCGGCGGTGCCGCCGTGCACGGGGGCGCAGCAGTCGGCGTACGCCCCGCCGGACCCGCACGGGCAGCGCCCGCCGGTCGTCGCGTCCGCCCGCCGGCCTCGTCCCGCTCTGCCCACCGGCCCATCCTGCCGTACCCGCCGGCCGGCCGTGAGAACCGGTCGCCCACGCGTCGACGGACAGTGATGGTCGACGATCGCCCCTAGAATCCCCAACATGACGCGTTCCCCGGCGGTGTCGCTCGCTCCGAACGTCTGGCGCATCCCCACCGTGGGGCGCTCGGCCGTCAACTCGTACGCCTTCGTCGACGACGACGGCAGCGTGACGCTCGTCGACTGCGGGCTGGCCAAGGCCCCGGCCCGGATCGTGCGCGGGCTGGCCGCGATGGGCAAGACGCCGGCGGACGTCACCCGCATCGTGCTCACCCACGCGCACCCCGACCACGCGGGCGGGGCGGCCGAGATGTCCCGCCGTACCGGCGCGCCGATCGCCGCGCACGCCGCCGACGTCCCGTACGCCGAGGGCGGCCACAACCCACCGGTGGACCCGGCGGTGACCGGCGGCCGGTTCTTCACCCGGATGGCCGGCGGCCGGTTTCCGGCTGTCCAGGTGGCGCAGCCGCTCGCCGACGGCGACGTGCTCGACGTCGGCGGTGGCCTGCGGGTGGTGCACACCCCCGGGCACTCGCCCGGTCACGTGTCACTGCTGCACGAGCCGACCCGACTGCTGATCACCGGGGACGCGCTGTTCAACGTGCTCGGCGTCCGCTGGGCCCCGAAGCTGTTGTGCAGCGACTACCGGATGACGCGGCAGACCGCCCACGTCTTCGGGGAGTTGGAGTACGACATCGCGGCGTTCACCCACGGCCCGGAGCTGACCGACCGGCCCCGGGAACGGATCCGCGCCTTCCTCGCCCGCCGCCGATCCTGACCCCTCGCCGATCTTGCACTTGCTGTCCCCGCATTGCCGGCAAAGGGTGTATGTCGGCGACCGGAAGTGCAAGATCGCGGGGGAGGGGGTCAGAGCCAGCCCGAGCGGCGGAACAGGCGGTACAGGGCGAGCGCGGCCACCGCCATCAGGGCCAGCGCGCCCGCGTAACCGTAGCGCCAGGCCAGCTCGGGCATGTGATCGAAGTTCATGCCGTAGACGCCGGCGATGCCGGTCTGCGTGGCGGCGATCGCGGCCCACGCGGCGATCTTTCGCATGTCGTTGTTCTGCTCGACGGCGAGCTGCGCCAGGCGGGACTGCACGATCGAGGTGAGCAGATCGTCGTACGCGGCCACCCGGTCCACGGCCCGAGCCAGCCGGCCGTCGACGTCCACGAACCAGCGGTGCAGGGCGCGCGGCGGTCCGTCGCCGGTCGGGTCGAGCAGTGTCCGCAGGGGCGTCTGGAGCGGAAGCACCGCCCGCTTGAACTCCACGACCTCCCGCTTGAGCTGGTAGATGTGCTGAATGTCGGCCGACCGTTCGCGGGCGAAGACCGCCTCCTCGACGCGTTCCAGATCGCGCTCCACGTGCCCGGCCACCTCCAGGTACGTGTCGACCATGCGGGCGCAGACCGCGTACGCCACCGCCCAGGGACCGGCGGCCAGCAGCGCCGGCCGGCGTTCGATGTCGGCGCGGACGTCGCGCAGCGCCCCGGCCGCGCCGTGCCGCACGGTCACGGCGAAGCGGTCACCGAGCAGCACCATCACGTCACCGGTGTCGATCACCTCGGACGTGTCGGTCAGCTCGGCGTGCTCCACGTACCCGGCGGTCCGCAGCACCAGCAGGGTGACCGGCCCGTGCCGCTGCACCGTGGGCCGGTGCCCGTCGGCGAGCGCCTGCTCGACGGTCAGCTCGTCCAACCCGAAGGTGCGCCCCACCGCGGCGAGCACCGCCGGCCCCGGCTCGTGCAGTCCGAGCCACACGAACGCGTCGCGGGTGCGCCGGGCGCTCGCGTACGCGTCGTCGTAGTGCGGTCGGCCCGGCTCGCGGCGACCCTTGACGTACACGGCGCAGTCGACCACGGCGTCCGGATTGGACCGCCGGGGGGCGGGAGTCTCGCCTCCGGGACGGCCGAGCAGTCGACGGGCCAGGGCGCGTACGCCCCGACCGGCCCGGTCCCGTACCGCTCGCTGATCCACGACGCGCCCCCTCCCCGCGCACCGTCGCGGCCACGGCGCTCGCAGGGCATGGTGCCACCGGACTCTGCCCAGCGGCGTCCGGCCCCCGACAGTGGGGCGCTTACCTCAGGCGGTACGGGTGGCGAAGACGACGATGTTGTCCACGTAGTTGCCGGTCGCGTCGTCGAACCGGCCGCCGCAGGTGATCAGGCGCAGTCCGGCGACGTCCGCCGGGCCGTAGACCAGGCCGCTGGGGAAGCGGTCCTTCGGGTACGCGTGGACGCCGTCCACGGTGAACGTGGCGACCCGCGCGTCGGCCCGGGTGACCTGGATCTCCTGGCCGGCGCGCAGGCGTCCGAGGTCGAAGAAGACCGCCGGGCCGGCGGGGGAGTCGACGTGTCCCACCAGGACGGCGTTGCCGGTCTCGCCGGGGCTCACTCCGTACCGGTACCAGCCGGCGAGGGTCGGCCGGTCCAGGGGCGGTACCTCCAGCACCCCGGCGGAGTCAGCACCGACGGCGACGATCTCGGCGCGTACGTCGATGGCGGGGATCCGCACCCGGACGGGCGCTGCGTGGGGGAGGGGGGCCAGGTCCGGCGCGGGACGGGTGCGGGTCGGCGCGTCAGCCGACGGCCCGGGTGGCCGCTCCGGGTCAGCGGTGAGGCCAACCGTGATCAGCCCCAGCCCGCTGACGCCGAGGAGGGCGACCACGGCCGGCAGGCTTCGCCGCCACCACACGTGCGCACCTCCGTAAGGGCTCGTCGGGGTGCCCGCGCCGGTCGTACCGGCACGGGCACCCGACCTCTTGGGATGGAGCGGTCGCCGGTCAGGCGACGGTCGACACCGGGCGGCGTCGGCGTACCAGCAGCACCGCGCCCGCGGCGGCCGTGCCGAGCAGGGTGCCTCCGGCGGCGAGCGCGCCCGCGTCGCGTCCGTCCCGGTTGTCGCCGCCCGAGCCGGCCGGGGCGCCGCCGATCGGGGTGACGGCGAAGGTGGCGCTGCCCGCCGAGCTGCCGTCGCCGCAGGTCGCGGCCACCGTGTACGTGCCGAGGGTGAACCCGGCGGTGAACAGTTCGGCGCTGAGCCCGCCGCCCGCGGCGGCCGTGGTGGATCGGACGTTCTCGTCGCGGTTGGGTCCGGTGACCCGGAAGATGACGTCACCCGACTTCGGGTTGCAGGTCGTCGCGGTGAGCACGACGGTTCCTCCGACCGGGGTGGTGGCCGGTGACACGACGGTGTCGGCCAGTGCGGCGCCCGGCAGCAGGAGCGTGCCGAGACCCACGCCGAGCGCCGCCGAGCAGAGTGCTGTTGAGACCTTCATACGCGTCTTCCCTCACTTTTCGTCCGCTGACTGCGTGGGACGTCGTTCGGGTGGCCAACTCCGTGACTAGCACCGGTGTGCCCAACACTAGGTGGGTTGGGACCCCGATCAGGTGAAAATGAGAAACCTTCGTTGCCGTCACGTGTCCACCCGAAGGCGGGGGAGAGCAGCCCTTGGGCCTGCACGGACCGACCGGCGTCGGTGCTCCGGTCGATGTCCGCTGCGGTCGGGCTGTCACCCCTGGGCCGATGGCGAGGTATCGGCTCCGGCGGCGCCAATGCTCCTCATCGCGCGCGCGTGGATCGGCGAGGGCGGGGCCTGGATCAGCGAGGCGTCAGCCGGCCTGGGTCGGCGCGGCGATCGGCTCGCCGGTCTCAACGAGGGTCTTCAGGCTGGCCAGCAACTCCGGCCAGCCGCCGCTGCCGTCAAGTTGGCCGCTGATGGCCCGGTGCATCTCGCTGTCCGGGGAGAAGCCGTCGTGGCGGACGATCAACCGGACGGCCGACTCCCCGTGCGGCTCGATCTCGAAGGTGACCGTCGATCGGCGCTCGCCCAGTCGGACGGCCAACTCCTCGGGGGACCAGCCGAAGTGCTCGGCGTGTTCCGGCTGGAAGCCGTGCCAACTGTAGGAGAGGCGTCGGTAGGGCTCGGCGACCAACACGCGCTGGCCGAGATCCCGGGGTTCGACGTCGGGCGCGTCCTGCCAGAGCACGGGCGCGCCGACCGTCCAGTCGGACACCAGCGCGACTCCGCCCCAGTAACGGCGGGTGAACGCCGGTTCGGTGAGCGCGGCCCAGAGACGTTGCGGCGTGGTGGCGACATACGTGGTGTAGACGAACGTAGGGCTCTCCATGGGCTGTTGCTCCAATGCTGTGGTCAGGTCGGCGAGCGCGGCGGCACGCTCCCGGTCGTAGCGGCTGAGCCAGCGGTCCGCGATCGCGTTTATCGGAGCGGCGTTGAGGTAATGGACCTTCTCGCGGCCGCGTCGTTCGGTCGCTACGAGGTCGGCCGCCTCCAGCACCGACAGGTGTTTGCTGACGGCCTGACGGGTCATGGACAGCCCTTCGCAGAGCTCCCGCAGGGTCTGGCCGTTGCGGTCGTTGAGCCGGTCCAGCAGTCGACGCCGGCTGGGGTCGGCCAAGGCCCGGAACGCGTCGTCCACGACTCTCCCTCGACAGGGAACCGAACAGTTACCTGTGCACCATAGGTAACCAAATGGTTGCGTGTCAACGCGATGGCGGCGCGTGGTCGAATCGCACCGTGTGGCAGCGTGGGGCGGGTGACCGATTTCGCACGGCTCGACGTCGACCTCGCGCTGCTCGGCGGCGGGGGCGCCGCCTCGCTGCTGCTCGCCGCGCTGGACCGGCACGGCGTCCGGGGCCCGCGGATCGCCGTCGTCGACCCGGTCCGTCGGCGCGGTCAGGACCGCACCTGGGCGTTCTGGGGCCACCCCGACATCGACCTCGACCCGCTGCTCAGCGCGAGCTGGCACCAGGTCGAGGTGGTCACGCCCGCGCGGCGTCGCGTCCTGGACCTGACCCCCCTGCGGTACGCCATGCTGCGCTCCGGCCCGGTCTACGACCGGGCTGCCGAGGCCGAGCGCCGGCTGGACGTGACGCGGATCGCGGCACCCGCCGACGTGGTCCGCGACGACGGGACCGGGGTGGTCGTGCGCACCGGCGACGGGCGGGAGATCCGGGCCGGCTGGGCACTCGACTCCCGCCCCCGGCCACCGGCCCGCGCCGGGCGGACGACCTGGTTGCAGCACTTCCGTGGCTGGTGGCTGGAGGCCGACCGGCCGGTGTTCGACCCGCGGCGGGCGGTGCTCATGGACTTCCGCACCCCGCAGCCCGCCCGGGGTGTCTCCTTCGGCTACGTGCTCCCGGTGAGCGACCGGTACGCCCTCGTCGAGTACACCGAGTTCTCGTCCGACCTGCTCACCGACGCCGGCTATGACACGGCGCTGGCCGGCTACCGCGACCTGCTCGGGCTCGACCCGGACGGGCTGCGGGTCCGCGAGGTCGAGAACGGGGTGATCCCGATGACCGACGCGCCGTTCCCGGCCCGGCCCTCCCCGCGCGTCGTACGTCTCGGCACGGCCGGTGGCGCGACCCGGCCCTCCACCGGCTTCACCTTCTCCGCCATGTACCGCCAGGCCGACCAGGTGGCCCGCGCGCTCGCCGCCGGCCGGCCGCCGGTGCCGGCCCCCGCCTATCCGGCCCGGCACCGCTGGATGGACGCGGTGGCGCTGCGCGCGCTGGATTCCGGTGGCGTGGGCGGGCCCGACTTCTTCGACCGGCTCTTCGACCGCAATCCGGCCGAGCGGGTCCTGCGCTTCCTGGACGGCGTCACCACCCCGGCCGAGGAGATCGCGATCATGAACTCGACCCGGCTCCTGCCGATGATCGCCGCCACGGCCGGCGACGCCGCGCAACGCCTCCGCGACCGCCTGCGGCCCGCCCGTCCGGCTCCGGCCATCCCGGCGGCCGTGGTGGGCGGTCCGCAGCGACCCGTCCCCGACGCGGAGAACTGACCCGACCCGGTCAGCGTCGGGCCGACACCGCGTCGCGGATCAGCACCCGCAGGTCCTCCATCGGGTCACCGTCGCCGGCCGCCAGCAAGGTCTTCGTCGCCGCGACCGTCAACCCCAGCTCCGGGTAGGCGTACGCGAGGCTGCCGCCGCTGCCGGCCGCGCCGAACGAGCCGTCGTCGTCCACCGCGTACCCGAGGCCCCAGGTCGTCTCCTGCCCGAACACCCACTCCGGGCCGGGCGGCCCGTCTGGCGTCGTCACGGCCCGGAGCCGGGTCGGCGAGATCAGCCGGACGCCGTCCACCTCACCGATCAGGGCGGCGAGCATCCGCGCTGCGGCGCGGGCGGTCATGGTGCCGGTCGCCGGCACCTCGGCGGTGAGGACGTCGGCCCGGCCGCCGACCTGCGCGCCTGGGCGGACGCCGGGCGGGGCGACCCGGTCGAAGTTCGGCAGGTTGGCGCTCGCGAAGTCGAACAGCGCCGACAGGTTGCGGTCCTCGACCCGGGCCAGCCGGTCCAGGTCGGCGGCCGGTACCGCGAGGTACAGCTCGTCCGCGACGCCGAGCGGCCCGGCCACGTCCTCGGCGAGCACCGCCGAGACGCGCCGGCCCGTCACCCGGCGCACCACCTCACCGACCAGCCAGCCGAACGTCCACGCGTGGTACGCCTTCACCGCGCCCGGCGCGGCGATCGGTTCGGCGTCGGCCACGATCGCGCACATCCGGTCCCAGTCGGTGAAGTCCTCCGGCGTCACGTCCACCGGCAGGGCGGGCACACCCGCGGTGTGGGTGAGCGCGTGCCGCAGGGTGACCCCGTCCTTGCCGTGCCGGCCGAACTCCGGCCACACGTCGACGATCCGCAGGTCGTAGTCCAGCTCGCCACGCTCGACCAGCACGTGCACCACGGTGGCGGTGAGGGCCTTGCCGGTCGACACGCTCCAGATCGGGGTGTCGGCGGCGAGTGCCCGGCCGGTGGCCCGGTCGGCGGGCCCGGCGTGCACCTCGAGGATCGGCTCGCCGTCGAGGTAAGCGGCGACCTGCACCCCGGACTCCCGCCCGGCGGCAATCAGCTCGTCGATCGTGCTTAATACGTCGGCTCGCAGGCCGTCCCAGTTTCCGTCCACGACGGTCGACTCTGACAGACCGGGCCACGGTCGGCGCGCGATTTTCGGCGACCGTCCTACCCGGTGAGGAGGCGGTCACGCAGCCGGGCGGTCAACGCCTCGTCCACGCCGAGCCGGTCGGTGGCGTAACCGACAACCGATCCGTACGCGTCGGTCAGATCGGCCAGGAAGTGCCGGATGATGGCCTCGGGCGCGCGACCGTACCCGGGCCAGAGCAGCTCACGGTCGGGGTTCAGCGCCTTCCAGTCGGCGATGAGGCGCGCGGTGGCCAGCTCGGTGAGCGCGAAGTCGGCGGCGGTCTGCTCCTCGTCGACGCCGAGCAGGGCGAGCAGCAGCGCGGCCAGCAGGCCGGTGCGGTCCTTGCCGGACGCGCAGTGGAAGACCAGCGGTGCCTCGGCGGCGGCGATCACCTCCAACGCCTGGCGCAGCTCGGCGGCCCCGTCCTCGGCGACCTCGGCGTACCGGTCGGCGAGGTGGCGCCACGGATCCACCGTCGGGTCGATCGTGGCCTGGTTGTAGGGGCGGTGCTCCACGCTGAGGTTGTGCCAGGCCAACCCGTCAACCTGCGGCGCGCGACCCCGTGCGGCGATTTCCGACGGATATCGCAGGTCGATCACCGTGCCGACGCCGAGGGCGTGGAAACGGTCCAGGTCGGCGCCCGCCAGCTTGCCCAGCGAGTCCGAGCGGTAGAGCAGCCGCCAGCGGACCGTACGCCCGTCGTCGGTGCGGTAACCGCCGAGATCGCGGAAGTTGTGCAGACGGTCGAACGCCACGTGCCGCTCCATCCGGCCGACCCTAGTGCCTTCGATGTCGCCGCGCCGGCCCCCGAACGGCCGGCGCACGGTCGCCGCCCGGTAGGTTGCCTGCCATGGTGGACGTGGCGGCCGGCAGGGGCGTGCAGATCTGGACCGACGGGGCGTGCAGTGGCAACCCCGGGCCGGGCGGCTGGGGGGCGCTGCTGCGCTACGGCGACCACGAGCGCGAGCTGTGCGGCGGCGAGGCCACGCCGACGACCAACAACCGGATGGAGCTGATGGCGGCCATCCAGGCGTTGGAGAGCCTGAACCGGCCGGTCACCGTCGAGTTGCACACCGACAGCACGTACGTGCGCAACGGCATCACGAGCTGGCTGGCGTCGTGGAAGCGCAACGGCTGGCGGACCGCCGCGAAGCAGCCGGTGAAGAACGCCGACCTGTGGCAGCGGTTGGAGGCGGCCTGCGAGCGCCACGAGGTCACCTGGCTGTGGGTCAAGGGGCACAACGGCCACCCGGAGAACGAGCGCGCGGACGGTCTGGCCAACAAGGGCATGACCGAGGCGCGCGCCGCGCTGGCGAGCCGCTAGCCCCGGCGGGTCGCGTCGGGGTGTCCCGGCATGCTCGACCCGCCGCCGCTGCTGCCGGACGAGCCCCCGGCAACACCCGAATTGTCGCCCTCGGTCACGATGTCCGGCCGCTCGTCGGTGTCGGCCGGCGCGGGGACCTCGGTGTCCGTCTCGACCTGCACCAACGGCACCTGGCCGGCCTCGTCCTCGCTGTGCTGCGGGTCGCCCGGCAGCTCACCGTCGCGTTTTCGGTAGCCCACGCCGTGCCTCCCGTCGGTGCCGGTCCGCGTCGGCGGTGGCTACCCGGCGGGTCACCCACGAAACCTCGTCCGCCGGCCGCTGCCGGCTCGGCGGCCGGGGTTGTCGGCGACGGGGTGTCCGGCCGGCGCGGGATCAGCCGGCGGACGCGGACCTCGTACCGTCGTCAGCGTCGCCGCCCACGGCGGCTCGCAGCCGGGGCGCGCACCGGTGTGAGCGCGAGCGCCGTCCAGTGCGGCGGCCGGGTCAGCGTCGCCGGCAGGGCCGTGCGCGCGTCACCACGCGCGGCGTCGAGCTGCGCCTGGTGCAGGAACAGCGTCGTCCGCAGGTCCGCGCCGCGCAGGTCGGCCCCGCGCAGGTCCGCACCCGTGACATCGGCCAGCGTGAGGTCCACGCCGCGCAGGTCGGCGCCGATCAGCAGCGCGCCGCGCAGATTGGCCCGGCGCAGGTCCGTCCGACGCAGGTCCACGCCGAAGAGGTGGGCGCCCCGACGGTCGATGCCCCCGGGAGCGCGCGCCGCGTCGCTGGCCCGCGACAGCAGCGGGTTGACCCGGGCCCGGTGCGCGTCGACGTCCACCGCGCGCAGGCGAGTCGGATCGCCCTCGGTGAGCCCGGTGATCTCGACGCGGGCGCGGTCCAGCTCGGCGCGCAACCCGGCCGAGGGGCCCAGCGACAGCGCCTCGGTGAGATACCAGAGCAGTTCGTGCAGCGGACGCAGCACCCGGAACGCCTCGGCCATCGCCGGCAGGGTCTCCGGAGCGTCCCGCCAGTCCCGCCCACCGAAGGTGACCTGCGCGACCTGCTGCCCCGCGCCGAAGCAGTCGAAGACGGTGCAGCCCGCGAATCCGCGCTCCCGCAGCTCCGGGTGGATGCCGCAGCGGTGGTCCGGGCGCAGGTTCGGGCAGGCCCGCCCGGCCGGCTTGTCGATGGCGAAGTCGGCCGACGCGGCGAAGGCCGGCACCACGCAGCACAACCCGAAGCAGCGCGCGCAGTCGGCCCGCAGCGGCGTCGGCCCGGGGCTGGGCGGCACGGGCACACTCCTCCTGGTCGGTGGCACGCGGGCGGTCACCAGTGTCCCGCCCGGCACCCGACGAGTCGAAGCCGGGTCACCCTCCGTGCGTGTCGCCGGCCGCCGCGGCACGAGGAACGGGGGTACGCGGACCCTGCGGCGGCGGCACCAGTCGGCGAACTGCCCGCTGCCCGTCGCCGTGCCCGTACTTCTGGTCGAAGTGCCGGGCCACGACGGCGGCCGGCGTCCGGTCGCCGTCGGCCGGCTCAGCCAGCGCGAACACCGCTGGCATCGCTCCCGGGCGGGGCGGCAGGACGGCGCGCACGGTCAGCGGGCCGGTCACCCGGAACGCCCGGCAGTCGACGTAGTGCTGCCCCTCCACCGTCACGTAGGGCACGCGCACTTCGACGACGTCGGAGTCCTCGTGGCGCAGAGTCACGGTCACCGACCAGTACTGGTCCAGGTTCGAGGTCTCCCGCTGGTGCTCCCACAGCTCCTCGAAGCGGGAGTGCACGAATCCGCCCCACGGGCTGTCCATGTCGACCTCGAGCTGGGGCACGTTGAACGACAGCTTCCCGATCGGGAAGAACGAGATCAGCGCCCGACTGTCCCACTGGTAGAGCTGGATCGACGGGGACGCGTCGTAGAGCCGTACCTGTAACCGGTGTCGCACCGCCGGATCGAGGCCGTCGGAGAACGCGGCGAGGTGCCGCAGGTTGGTACGGATCTGGCGCGGCACGTCCACCCGTTGCCGCTCCAACTCCTCGGAGCGTTGCTGCGCGGCCGTGCAGTCGGGATCGAGCAGGAGCAGTTGGACGTGGGCGCCGTTGCTGAGCGCCGCGCGTACGGCGTCGAAGGTCTCCTCGCGGTGCCGCTGCTCCAGCAGGATCGTCCAGGTGTCGAGGATGCGGACCCGGCGCGCCGAGCGGCGCAGGCGCGTCACGAACGCCGCCTGGTCGAAGCTCAGGTGCTCCTGCACCCGGGCTTTGCGGGCCTCTTCGAACAGCGGATCGAAGATGACGTACGAGATGGCCGCGAGCACGACGCTGGACCCGAGGTTGAGCAGCAGGTCGCTGAGGAAGCCGGCACTGCGCCAGGCGGCCACCAGCATCACCAGCGCGACACCGAGCAACGGCCCACCGACCACGAAGGCGCGTCGCTGGCGGCCCCGCCCCGCCCACTTGGGCATCCGGTCCCCTTCCGTCGTGGCCCATGCCCGCCGAGATGCGGAGGATACGTGCCGGCTTTGCCGCTCGCTGTCCCGTTCGCGACCGGCGGTTTCGTCGGTCGGGCCCGCTGTGCCACTCGTAGGGTGACGGTATCGGAGTCGGGCGAGCGCGGAAGGTGACGGTGTGGACGACGCGGAACGCGAGAAGGCGCTGTTGAGCGTCCTCAACACCGAGCACTACGCCCTGCAGACGTCCCGCGCCGGCACGATCGACGAGGCCACCGGGCGTGCCACCATCTTCCTGTCCGTGCTGTCGGCGGCCCTGATCGGCCTCGGTTTCGCCGCCGGCAACGACCAGGTGGTGCGGCCCTATCTGGGCGCGGTGCTGCCGACCCTGGTGATCATCGGCGGGCTGACGTTCCTGCGGTTGGTGGAGACCACCGTGGAGAACTCGCTGGACATGAAGCGCATCCAGCGCATCCGCGCCTACTACCACCACCGTCTCGCCAGTGAGCACGACTTCTTCGCCGACGCCGTGGCGTCCGACGACAGCGCGGATACGGCGCGGATGCTGGTGGGCACCCGGCCCGGACGCTGGGAGTTCCTGCTCACCACGGCCGCGCTCGTGGGCGCGGTCAACGCGGCACTGGTCGGGTCGGGCGTGGCCCTGGCGCTCGGCATGGTCGGGGGCTGGCACTGGCTGATGGTCGTCGCCGGGGTGGCGGTCGCGCTCGCGGCGTTCGGAGCGCAGTTCCTCTACATCGTCCGCATGTCACCGGGGCGACGGCGGTGACGGTGCTGCCGTCGACGGTCAACTCCGGGGCGAGGGCGCGGGTACCGTCGTCGGATGCGGATCACCCGATTCACGCACTCCTGCGTCCGCGTCGAGCAGGACGGCGCGGTGCTGGTGATCGACCCGGGCACCTGGAGCGAGCCGCGCGCGCTGGTCGGCGCGGACGCCGTCCTGGTCACTCACGAGCACACCGACCACGTGGACGTGCTGCGGCTGGCCGGGCTCGGCGTGCCGGTGTACGCCCCCGAGGGGGCCCGGCTGCCCGACCTCGCCCCGCTGCCGGTCACCCGGGTACGTCCGGGGCAACGCTTCACCGCCGCCGGCATCCCGGTGAGCGCCCACGGCGGCCGGCACACCGTGATCCACGAGGGTCAGCCCGACTGTCCCAACCTCGGCTATCTGGTCGGTGACGGGCTCTACCACCCGGGCGACTCGGTGCACGTGCCGGACGAGCCGGTGCACACCCTGCTCGTGCCCGCCCAGGGGTCGTGGCTCCGCCTCGACGAGGCGATCCGCTTCGCCCGCGCGGTGGGCGCCGAGGCCGCGTACCCCATCCACGACGCGCAGCTCAACGATCGTGGCCTGGCAAGTGTGGCCGGCTGGTTCGCCGAGACCATCCCCGGCTACCGCCACCTCGCCCCGGGCGACACCGCCTGAGCGACGCGGCCGTCCGCGCGTCCGTCGTTTCAGATCGCCTGTGTGGCCAGCCCGCGCAGGGCCCGCGCAGCAGGTGATCCGGGGTCGGCCGTCATCAGGACGACTTCCTGGTCATCCTCGGGCACGAGCAGGACGTCGCAGTTCAACCGCAGCGCACCGGCCGCTGGATGGTCCAGGGTCTTGGTGCGATGCCCGGGAGCGTGGACCGGACGCGCCGCCCAGATCTGCCGGAACTCCGCACTGCCGGCGTGCAGTTCGGCCAGCAGCGCGGCCAGCTGCGCGTCACGCGGGTAGCGGTCCGCGGCGCGGCGCAGCCGTGCCACCACGATGTGCCCGAACTCCTCGGCGCTGGAGCTCTCGTACATCCGCCCCTGGCCCAGGAAACGGCGTCGGGCCAGGTTCGTCGTCCCGCCTCCAGGGTCGGCGCCGAGCAGTGCTCGGGCCAGCGGATTCCAGGTGACAATGTCGTACGCCGCGTCCGTGACGATGGCAGCGGTCTCCGGCAGCCGCTCCAGCATCCGGGCCACGTGCGGGCGCACCCGCCGCACGGCGCTGACGCCAGGTGGCGCGCTCGAACCGGCCAGGCGGAACAGGTGGCTGCGCTCGGCCGGCGTGAGCCGCAGCGCGCGGGCCAGCGCGTCCAGGATCCGGGCCGACGGCCGCGGCCCCCGCGCCTGCTCCAGCCGCGTGTAGTAGTCGACCGACATGTGGGCGAGCTCCGCCACCTCTTCGCGGCGCAGACCCGGTGTGCGGCGGTCGGTGCCCGTCACCGCCAGGCCGATATCGCCCGGACGCAGGGCCGCCCGGCGGTCCCGCAGGTAGTGCGCCAGCTCCTGCCTCGCCATGTCGCCTCCTGAACTGCCTGGTACCGGCTGTCCCTGACAGAGCACCCCCCGACCAGGGAAGACTCGCGTCATGGATGAACGCACAGCTCTGGTCACCGGTGCCAACAAGGGCATCGGCAAGGATATCGCCCGACTGCTCGCGGCCGAGGGTCTCACCGTGTACGTGGGCTCCCGTGACCCCGGGCGCGGGCAGCGGGCCGTCGAGGAGATCGGAGCCGGAGCCCGTCTGCTGATCCTGGACGTGACGGATCCCGACGCCGTCGCCGAGGCCGCGGCTCAGATCGACAGCTTGGACGTGCTGGTCAACAACGCCGGCATCTCGCCGTCCCTCGATCCGCCGACCGGCGCCGGCATCGAGGAGTACCGGCACACCTACGAGACCAACGTGTTCGGGGTGGTGACAGTGACCAATGCCTTCCTGCCCGCCCTGCGCCGGTCCCCGAGTCCGCGCATCGTCAACATCTCCAGCGGCACCGCGTCGCTGACCTGGAGCACCACCCCCAACCCCCAGTTCACCCCGGGAAGCGGGGCCGCCGCCGCCTACCGGTCGTCCAAGGCCGCTCTCAATGCCCTCACCGTCCTGTACGCCCAGACGCTGGCGGAGGACGGCTTCAAGGTCAACGCGCTCGCCCCCGGCCTGCGGGCCACCGATCTCAACCCCCGGGCCGCCGCTGCCGGCGGTGACCCGGCCGAGGCCGCGCAGGGTGCCCTCCGCCTGGCCCTGCTGCCGGACGACGGCCCCACCGGTGGCTTCTTCTCCTGGGACGGAACGCCCGTGCCCTGGTGAGTCATTGGCGCCGCCGCCCGCTCGCCGACGCCGTCCGCGCGGGGGTCCTGATGCCCCATTTCCGGGGCAGCTCGACAGGGCCCGGATGGAACCTCGGCAGGCGCGTCGCCACGACCCTCGTGGGTGGGCCGCGCACACACCGGCATCGACAAGCGTGTCGGTCGGGCTCATGTCGGGTGTGGTCCACGTCACGGTAGCTTCGGCGCGCGTCGACGCCCCCGCCGGCGCTGCCGAGGAGAGCGTCCATGACCACACCGCGCAGAGCCGCCACCGCCCTGACCGCCGTCCTGCTGCTGATCCTGACCGTCGCGGCCCCCGCCCAGGCCGCCACCCCCGCCACCACGCCACCGGTGTCCGGGGCGCTGGGCAGCTACAACATCTCCGGGGTGTACGTGGCCGGGGTGTCCTCCGGTGGCTACCTGGCCACCCAGCTGCACGTCGCCTACTCGTCCCGGATCCGGGGCGCGGCCGTCTTCGCCGCCGGGCCCTACTACTGCTCCCAGAACACCGTCGCCCAGGCGCTCTACGGCTGCGGTGACAACATCTACCCGACGAACGTGTCGGCGCTGGAGACGTACACCCGCACCTGGGCGTCGTACGGCTGGGTCGACCCGGTCGGCAACCTCTCCGGTGACCCGGTGTACGTGTTCCACGGCAACAACGACACCGCCGTCAAGAAGTCCGTCACCGACGACCTGGTCCGCTACTACCAGCGCTTCGGCGCCAGCGTGCAGTACGACAGCGGCTCGGCCGCCGGTCACGCGTGGGTAACCCCGTACGGCACGCTGGGATGTACGGCGACCGCGTCGCCCTACCTGAACGACTGCGGCACCGACCCGCAGAACGCCCTGCTGCGCAAACTGCTCGGCGGAGTCAACGCGCGCAACACGGGAGCGCTGGGCGGCACGCTCGTGCGCTTCGACCAGAACACGTTCGCCGTCAACGGCTGGGCCAACGGGTTGAGCATGGACGCCAACGGCTACGCGTACGTCCCGTCGGCGTGCGCGGTCGGCCAGTCGTGCCGGCTGCTGGTCGCGCTGCACGGCTGTGTGCAGGGGGCCGGGTCGGTGGGTACGGCGTTCGTCGACCGGGCCAACCTCAACCAGTACGCGGACACCAACAACCTGGTCGTGCTCTATCCGCAGGCCGGCACGGCGCTGAGCAACCCCAACGGCTGCTGGGACTGGTGGGGCTACCTGGGCGCGACCAACTTCCCGATCAAGGGCGGCGCCCAGCTCGAAACGATCATGAACATGGTCCGCCGTCTGGACGGCTGACGGCGACGGCCTCAGCCCAGGAACAGCTGGAGCAGGACGACCACGGCGAGCAGCGCCGGCCCCCGGGAACCCTGCCGCAGCAGGTCGACCGGGACCATTCCGAACGGCGTGTTGACCGTCGCGCCGCCGTAGTCGATCGGCGGGCGGGTGCCGGCCCGGAAGGCGGCGGCCACCACCCCGAGCACCAGCGTCGGCGCGAGCCAGGTCGGGCCGGCGTCGACGCTGGGCAGGCTCGGCAGGGTCAGCAGCCACCACAGGCCCGCGCCGATCGCCGGCACCACCACGTGGACGCCGCGCAGGAGAGCGTCGCTGCCGCCGAGCGCCCGGCGCAGCCCGGCCGACCGGCTGACCGCGCGCAGCCCGCCGGTGAGCCGGTTGACGGCGAGATAGGCGAACACCACCTGCGCGGCCCCGGCCAGGCCGGGCAGGGCGAGCGCGGCGGCGTACTGGACACCGACGAGACCCGCCCAGATCAGCAGCGCGCTGGGGTGCCGGCGCAGTCGTCGGACGTCCGCCTGGAGCAACGCCCACCAGCCCGGACCGGGCAGGAACCGGCTGCTGCGGACCCGGCCGACCCGCCGCCAACGACGGCTCTCCACCAGGCCGGTCAGCAGGCTCGGGTCGAGCAGGATCGTGGCCGTGGCGGCGGCGTTGGCGAACTGCGCGCCGGTGGTCAGGGTGGCCCGGTCGACGACGGGCAGCGCGCGTACCGCCAACACCGTGGCGACGACCGCGAGCGGCACGGCGACGGCGACCAGCGCGATGGTCGGCGTCGACGACGGCCGGGGCAGTCCCTCGCCGAGGCGGCCGGTGAGCACCACGACGGCGGTGATGACCGCCGCGGCCACCATCGGGACCGCGCCGGCCAGGGCCGGCCACCGCCGTCCCGTCCGGCTGCTCTGGGCGACGACGCTGAACGCCAGCGTGGCGGCGCCCCATCCCGCGCCGGCGGCGGCCGCCCAGCCCAGGGTCGCCGGGTCGCTGACACCGCCGAGCGCCGCTACGGCCACCCCGAGCGCGGCCGTGCCCACCGCCGCGCCCGCCACCAGGACCGCGAGGCGCGGCGCCAGCCAGGCCCGCCGATCGATCGGCGCGCTGGTCACCCAGCTCTGGGTGGCCGGGGTGACCAGCAGCGGGCCGAACGCGCGCAGGCCGCGCCAGACGAGCCCGGCGCCGGCGAGCAGCGCGGCGAGGGCCAGCCACCACCGCACCCCCGGCTCGGCCTGGCCCACCGTGGGGGAGTCCAGCATGTTGCGACTGGCGCTGATCGCGAACCAGCCGTACATGCCCACGAACAGCACCATGACGTAGGCGTCGCCCAGCACATCGCCGAGCGAGTGCTCGTGGTGGCGGCGGCGGGCGCGGCGCAGGTGCGTACGGACCTGTCGGGCCGTGGGCAGCCCGGCGGGCGCTTCGGCGATCGTGGTCGGCGCGGCCGTCACCGGCCGATCTCGATCCGCTCGTCCACGACCGCGTCGATCAACTCCGGGTCGTGCGAGGCCATCAGCACGGTGGTGCCGGCGTCGCGTTCGCGCCGCAGCCGGTCGGCGAGCCACTGCCGTCCGGCGACGTCGAGGCGCTGTTCCGGCTCGTCGAGGATGAGCACCCGACGCGGCCGGACGAAGCAGGACGCCAGCGCGAGCCGGCGGCGCTGCCCGCTGGACAGGGTGACCGGGAGTTGATCACGGGCCGGTTCCAGGCCCAGCTCGGTGAGCACCTCCTCGACCGGCTCGGCGTTGCCCCCGTGGGCGTACGCGACCAGCTCCAAGTGCTCGACCACGGACAGGTCGGGGAAGAAGTCGATGTCGTCCAGGGCGGCGGCCACCAGCGAGCGCACCTGCGGGTCGGTCTCGTCGGCCCGGTACCCGTGCACCCGCACCTCGCCCGCGTCCGGCCGGTCGGCGCCCACCACGCAGCGCAGCAGAGTGGTCTTGCCGCTGCCGTTGGGGCCCAGCACCACCGCGATCCGGCCCGGCGGCAGCGTGAAGGTCACATCGTCGAGCACGACCAGGTTGCCGAAGTTGCGGCTGAGTCCCCGCACCGAGAGAGCGTCCACGGTCACACACTCTCCCAGACCGACGCCACCGACCACGACGAGCGATCGACATCACGCCGACCCGGGGGGACACACCGCTCAGGGGGTGGCCGGTGGCGCTTCGACGTCGGGTACCAGGCGTTCGTCGGCGGCGGCCAGCGCCCGGTCGTCGCCGACCTCCTCGGCCACCGTCGCCGCGTCCGCCCACCGCCGCCGCGCGTCGGCCCGGTCGCCCAGCGCCGCGGCGGCGTCGCCCAGGTAGAGCAGGGTACGCGCCAGCCCCGCCGTGGGCCGGACGTCCTCGCGCAGCCGTCGGCTCTCGGCCAGCAGCTCGTACGCCGCCCGCGCCTGCCCCGGCGCGCTGGTCAGCAGCGTCGCGCCCGCGTTGAGCAGCGCCGCGGCGCGGCTGGTCGGGTCGTTGACCGACTCGTACTCGCGCAGCGCGGCCCGCCAGGCCTGCGCCGCGTCCAGGTGCTCGCCGAGGCTGGCGTGCACCAGCACCAGGTTGGTCAGCGCGGCGGCGTAACCGCGCGCGTCACCCACCGACCGGAACGTGTTCGCCGCCCGCACCAGATGGTGGTGTGCGGCGTCCAGCTCACCCCGGGCCAGCTGCGCCGCGCCGAGGCCCAGCTGGGTGAGGGCGTGCCCGGCCCGGTCCGCGGACGAGCGGTGCCGGCGGGACAGCTCCAGGTGCTCCACCGCGTCGTCGAGTTGCCCCAGGTCGAGCAGGGCCAGGCCGAGGTTCATCCGCGCCTGGGCGGTGCCCCGCCGGCCGCGTTCGGCCACCGCGAGCGTGAGCGCCGCCGCCGCCCCCTGCGGGTCGTGCCGACGTCGGCGCAGCACGCCCAGCTCGTTGTGCGCCCAGCCGGCGATCTCCGGTCGGTCGTCGGCCGTCGGGGTGGCCAGGACCGTGCGGCACACCTGCTCCCACTCGTCGAGCCGTTCGACGTGGGCGAGCCACCCGCACAGCGCCACGGCCAACCGGAACCACCACCGGCGTACCCGTCGGGGCAGCGTCTCGGCCGCCCCGGCGGGCACCCGGACGACCGCGAGCAGCAACTCCTGGTGCAGGTCGAACCAGCCGTACGGGTCGTCGTCCAGCGGCAGCGACCACTCCCGGTCCGGCGGGGAGCCCAGCACGGTCAGGTTGGCGGCGTGCCGCTCCGCCCGCCGGGCCAGATGCCGGGTGAGCCGGGCCTGCGCGGCGACCCGGGAACGGGCCGGGTCGGCGTCGCGCAGGTGCAGGCGGGCGTTCGCGGCGAGCAGCGGACGGACCTCGTACCGGTCGCCGGGGGCGCCGACCACGAACGCGGCGGCGGCCAACTGGTCCAGCAGCCCGGTGATCCGCTCGGGGTGCCGGCGGGCCAGCGCGGCGATGGTCGGCCGGTCCACCGGGGCCGGCGCCAGCGACATCAGGCGGTAGAGCCGGCGGGCCTCGCGGGTCAATGCCCGGTAGGCGGTGTCCTGTTCGGTGACGAGCTGGGCCGCCGGCGAGACGGCGACCCGCTGGTGCGGCGGGTGCGCACCGCCCGGCGCAGCGCGTCCAGGACGTCGACGTGCCGCCAGCCGTGCTGGGCCGTGCGGTAGCCGAGCGCGCGGACGGTGCGCGGCTGCCGGCCGCACAGGTCGACGATCTCGCGCACGGCCGGATCGGTACGCGGGTCGGCGCGGCGGACCCGGGCGGCCGGGGCGGCGCCGCCAGCGGCGGCGAACAGTTCGACCGCCTCGTCCGGGCCGGGCTCGGCGATCCAGTGCTCCACCACCCCGTTCAACCCGCTGAGCGCGGGACCGCCGGCCAGCAGCAGCCGGCAGGTGCGCGCGGTCGGCGGTAGCAGCGCGCGGACCTGCTCGGGCCGGTCGACGTTGTCCAGGACCAGCAGGATTTTGCGACCGTCGATCTTGCGGCGGATCGCGGCGGCCGCGGCCGCGAGGGCGTCCGGCCGACCGGACACCGGCGGCGCGCTGCCCAGGACCCCCGCCAACGCGGTGAGCACCTGCCGGGGAGACCGGCGTCGACCGCCCCGGCGCAGGTCGAAGTGGTACTGCCCGTCCGGGAAGTCCGCCCGGCACAGGTTCGCCGCCTCGATGGCGCAGGCCGACGTGCCCACCGCCCGCCGGCCCAGCACCGCCACGGCGTGCTCGCGCGCGAGCAGGTCCAGCACCGCCCGCACGTGCTCGTCGCGGCCGGTGAACCCCGCCGTGTACGGCAGGGTCGGCACATCCTCGACCGGCGTGCTGACCACATCGGTGGGCTCCGGACCGGTCTCCCGCCCGGCCCGGCGCTGATGCGCGTACACCGCGAAGCCGATCGCGCCGACGAGGCCGATCACGATGCTCGCCGGGCCGAGCAGCTCGGCGGCCGGGCCGAGCGCGCTGCTCACCAGCTCGGAGAGCAGGTTGATGCCCACGTTGCCGAGCACGCCGCCGAGCAGCGAGACGACGGCGGCGAGCAGCGGCCACCTCGGCCCTCGACCGGGCGCGCCGGTGGGGCGGGTCACCGTACGCCCCCGGAGACCAGGCCGGCGACGAGTTGCCGCCGGGCGAGCACCATGAGCGCCACCGGCAGCACCGAGGCGAGCACCGAACCGGCTGCCAGGACCCCGCTGTTGGACACGAAGCCGCGGCTCTGCCCGGCCAGGAACAACCCGAGCGGAGTGGCCTCCGGGCTGCTGAACAGCAGGCCCACCGCCAGGTCGTTCCAGACCTGGACGAACTCCAGCACGGACACGGCGACCACGGCGGGCAGGTTGTGCCGGGCCAGTCGACGAAGCGTGCCCCACCACCGCCGGCCGCCGAGGCGAGCGCCGCGCACCTGGTCGGCCGGTAGGTCAGCGAACGCGTTGCGCAGCACCAGCACCGCGAACGGCACCCCCAGCGCCACGTGCACCAGCGCCAACCCGCGTGCGGTGCCGGAGGAGAGCACCAGGCCGAGCACCTCGTTGACCGGCCCGGCGATCACCTGCACCGGGACGACGGTGGCGGCCATCAGCAGCAGGCCGGTCGCCTGCGCGGCCGGCCCGGTCAGCCACGCCAGCGGGTACGCGGCCAGCAGCCCGACGACGAGAACCGTCGCGGTGACGACGGTGGCCAGCAGCAGGGTGAAGCCGAGCGCCCGCCACAGCTCGTCGCCGCCGAGCAGGGCCTCGTAGGAGCCCGCGCCGGGCGGGGCCGACCACCAGCCCTGCGCGGCGGCGTCGACCTGCCCGTGCGCGGAGGTCGCCAGCAGCACCACCAGTGGAAAGAGCCAGGCCACCGCGGCGGCGGCGGCGAGCACCCGGAACAGCCGGCGCGGCGGCCGCGTCGGCGCCGCGTCGGGCGTCGCCTCGACCCGCGGCGGCGGCCACGCCTGGCGGACGAAGAACGCCGCCACCAGCATTCCGGCGGCCACCGCCGCCAGCCAGACGACGCCGAGCGCGGCGCCCTGCCCGGTGGTGGTGCCGCCCGAGGTCTGCCAGACCCGCAGGGCGAGCACCGCCGCGTCGTCGCGGACGGACCCGGGCGTCATCACCAGGATCAGGTCGAAGGTGCGGCTCGTGCCGAGCGCCACCAGGGCGAAAACCACCGCGACGGTACGCAACAACAGCGGCCGCCACTGCGCGTCCCACAGGACGTGTCGCCGGCCGCCACCGTAGGCGCGTACCGCGTCGGCCAGGCTCGGCGGTACGCGGTCCAGCGCGGCCCGGAAGACCAGCACGGCCAGCCCCACCCACGCCCAGACGAACGCCGACATCAACGCCACCGTCACCAGGCCCGGCCCGAGCAGTTGCGGGGCGTCCTCGGTGGAGCGGCCGGTCACCCGCGCGGCGAGCAGGGTCACCAGGCCACGGGTCGGGTCGGGGTCGTACATGAGCCGGAAGGTCACGCCGGTGACGACCAGCGGCAACGCCACCGGCACCAGCAGGATCAGCCGGACCAGGCCACCCTCCTGGGAGCGGCGCGACACGACGGCGAACAGGTAGCCCAACGCCGTCACCACGGCCGGCACCAGCACCGCCCACAGCACCGTACGGCCGACCACCGCGCCGGTGTGCGGCGCGGCGAGGGCGGCCCGGAAGTGCTCCGCGCCGACCCAGCGACCGTCGGTGGTAACGCTGGCGTGCAGCGTGCGCAGCACCGGCCACAGCACCAGCGCCCCGAGCAGCAGCGCGGCCGGCAGCAGCAGCGCGGAGGTCGCACCGGCCGCCGGGTAGGCCCGGCCCCGGCGCGGCGGGCCGACGTCGTCGAGCACCGCCAGCTCGCCGAGCACCCGGGTCTCGCTCACCGGTCACCGCCCGCCTCGCGGGCCGCCGCGGCGAGCTGCCCGGTGGCGTCGTCGATCGCGCGGCGGGCCGGCACGCCGCCGGTGACGTCGGCGAAGAAGTCCTGCATGATGCGCCAGATGCCGACGCCGTCGGAGCCGGTGAACGCCCCCGGCAACTGGTCGGAGAGGTCGAAGTGCAGGGTGTCCGGACCGCGCATCTCGCGGGCCAGTTGCCGGCGGACCGGGTCGGCGTACTCGGTCAGCGCGATGGTGGTGTTCGGCGACAGGTAGCCGCCGGCCCGCAGCCAGGGACCGAACGAGTCGGCCCGGGTCAACCACTCGACCAGCTCCAGTCCGCCCCGGTCGTGGTCGAAGGCCACCGCGACGTCGCCGCCGACGATCAGCGCGCCGCTGCCCGCCCCGGCGCTGGGGAAGCGGAAGGTGACCGGCTCCTCGGCGCCGCTGCGGAACCGGCCCACCACCTCGGCGGTGAAGTCGGCCTCGAAGACCATCACCGCCCGCCGTGAGCGCACCACCTGGATCACCGACTCCTCGTACTGGGTGAGCAGGGCACGTTTGCCGCCGCCGGGGAACGCGCCGTCGATGCTCCACAGCTCGGCGAGCCGGTCCAGGGTGTCGCGCACCGCCCGGCCCTGCCAGTCACCCTCGGACGCGGCGAGGGCGTCGTAGGCGGTGGGCGCGAGGTCGGCCAGCACGTTCTCGAACCAGTCGGTGAGGACCCAGCCGTCCGCCGCGCCGATGGCCAGGGGCGCCGGACCGCCGTCGCGGGCGAGCGCGCCGAGGCGGCGGGTCAGCGAGACCAGTGCGTCCCAGCTCGTCGGCGGCTCGGGCAGCATCGAGGGCAGATGCCACACCAGGGACTTGTGCGCGGCCTTGACCCACAGGCCGTAGCGCTGCCCCTTGGCTATCAGCAGGTCGCCGAGGCCGATCGGCACCGCGTACTCGGTCGACGGTCGCACCGGGCGCAGCCAGCCCCGCGCGGCGTACTCGGTGACCAGGCCGGGACGCGACAGGATCGCCACGTCCGGCGAGGTGCCCGCGAGGTGCCGGGCGCGCAGGAACGCGTCGATGTCGTTGCCGGCGCTGACCACCCGCACCGGAGCGGGGTACGCGGCCACGACCTCGCGGAAGCGGTCCAGCTCGCCGCCGCTCCAGACCACCGCCACCTGTATCGAGCGGGTGCCGCCGCCGCACCCGGCCGCCGTGGCCGCCGCGCCGACGGCGGCGGCGCGCAGCAGGGTACGGCGGCTGAGGCCACCGGCCGACGTCACCGGGGGACCTCGTCGGGCTCGGTGACCAGGTGGTGCCGCGTCGGGATGTCGGCCAGGGTGGACGGATCGGCGGTGCAGACGAGCGTG
The DNA here is from genome assembly GCF_050948405.1 of Micromonospora sp. CA-248212. Classification (NCBI taxonomy): domain Bacteria; kingdom Bacillati; phylum Actinomycetota; class Actinomycetes; order Micromonosporales; family Micromonosporaceae; genus Micromonospora; species Micromonospora sp. CA-248212. Next base: position 3,132,799 of record NZ_CP192023.1, read on the forward strand.
GCGACCCCCGGCGTCTCCGACGGGGCGAGGCGGGGCAGCAGGTCGCCGAGGCGGCTGCCGCCGGCGGGGTCGACGGGCAGGTCGACGACGAGCACCTCGGGTAGGCAGACGGCGGCGCGGGCCAGCGCGACCCGGAACCGCTGCGCGTCGGAGAGCACGTGCGGGAGCAGGTCGAGCGTCGGCGCCAATTCCAGCCGCTCCACCACCGTCGCCGTCCAGTCGTCCGCCATCTCGTGCACCCGTTCGCGTTTGCGTTGGCCGTACTCGATGTTGCGCCGCACGGTGAGCTGCGGCAGCAGCGCGCCGCCCGCCGGCACGTAGCCGATCTGCCGGCGTGGTGGCGGCAGGGACGTGACGTCCCGCGCGCCCACCATGATCCGACCGGTGACCGGGGCGGCCAGGCCGGCCAGCACCCGGGCCACGGCCGTGCCGACCCGGGGCGGCGCGACCAGCGCGGCCGTCTCGCCGGCCGCGACGTCGAGGGTGACCGGCCCGGTGCCGGGGACGGCGACCAGCGCGCGTAGTCGTAGCGTTGCCCTCACCTCCGGTGACCGCTGGCGACCGTCCCAGGGTGGCACACGTGGCCGACAGTCGATGTCCCGCCGATCTTCCATTGTGGAAGGCGACGGCACCTACCGGGGGCCGTAGAGGGCTGCCAGGCCGGCGGCCGTGGCGGCCAGGAGCTCGCGCAGCGCGACCGGGGTCAGCACCTCCACGTCGGCGCCGAGGCGCAGCAGATCGCCGTGGGCGTGGGTCAACGACTCGATCGGCAGCACGGCGGTCACCCAGCCCTGGGCGTCGGCGGGACCGGCACTGGCGTCCACGGCGGCCACCACCGGATCACTGCCGATCTCCCGCAGCCGCTGCCGGCCGGCGGGGGACAGGCGTACGGTGGCCTCGTCCTGGTGCAGTCGGGCGCGGAACCGCACCACGTGCTCGCGCCACCAGGCCGGCAGGTCGAAGTCGGCCGGCCGGTCGAACTCCTCGTCGAGCGAGGTCAGCGCGAGGATCTGGTTGACCCGGTAGGTCGCCGGCTCGGACCGGCCCGGTTGCGTGGCCACCACGTACCATCGGCCGCCCTTGAGCACCAGGCCGTACGGCTCCAGCACCCGGGTCACCTCCCCCCGCCAACTGCGGTACCGCACCCGCACGCGCTGCTGCCGCCAGACGGCCTCGGCGGTGCGGGCCAGCTCGGGGGAGGCGTCGCCGTCCGCGTACCAACCGGGTGTATCCAGGTGGAAGCGTTGCTGGAGCTGGGTGGCCCGGTCGCGCAACGGCGTGGGCAGCGCCTCGTTCAGCTTGAGTCGCAGCGCCGCCACCACGTCGCCGTAGCCCAACTCGTCGGCGGGGCCGGGCAGCCCGGCGAGGAAGAGCCGCTCGGCCTCCTCGGCGGTCAGGCCGGTCAGCCGGGTCCGCCAGCCGTCGACGAGCTGGTAACCGCCGGCGTGCCCGGCCTCGGCGTAGAGCGGGATGCCGGCGGCGTGCAGCGACTCCACGTCGCGGTAGATGGTGCGTGGGGAGACGGACAGCCGCTCGGCGAGTTGCGCGGCGGTCAGCCGGCCGTGCGACTGGAGCAGCAGCAGGACGGAAATGAGTCGACTGGCCCGCACTTCACTGACACTAGCTGTCAGCGAAGTGGTCCTACCGTCCCGGCATGGCATTCGACGACAAGGATCTACGAACGCTGGAGCCGATCGTGGTGGGCGGTTGGCAGCTCAAGCGTTACCACATCGACCAGCCGGGGCAGCCGATCGAACCGGCGGTGGAGAAGGCCGCCTACGACGTCCTGCCAGCGCTGCTGGCCCGCGCGGTGCGCGACGGCACGCCGGCCGCCGGGTGGGTGGTGCTGCACCGGGGCGCGGACACCGGCGCCTACCTGTTGGCGTACACCTGGGTGTGGGACAACGCGTTGCAGGCGCACATCGCGGTGGCCGGTCAGCCGGTGCTGGACTGCCCGGACGACGACCCGACCCACTTCGTCGAGCTGGGTCGGCGCGAGGTCGGCTGCGTCTGGGAGTTGGCGGTGCTGGAGCACGAGCGGGCCGCCTGGGTCCGGCACCTGCTGGCCCCGGAGAGCCCCGACCTGGCCGGTTATCTGGGCGACTCGCGGGCGGAAGGGCCGGTGGGCCACTGATGGGCGACTTCGACTTCTACGTGGGCACCTGGAACGTGGTCAACCGGCGGCTCCGCGAACGGCTCACCGGCTGCGACGAGTGGGACGAGTTCCCCGGCGTGTCGGTGGCGCGCAGCTTCTTCGGCGGGGGCGGCAACTTCGACGAGATAACCTTCCCGACCAGGGGTTTCTCCGGTGCCACGATCAGGATCTTCGACCCGGCGAGCGAGCAGTGGTCGATCTACTGGATGAACAGCGGTCGCGGCGAGTTGGAGCAGCCGCCGATGGTCGGTCGTTTCGTCGACGGGGTGGGCCGCTTCTACGCCGACGACCAGCACGAGGGGCGTCCGGTCCGGTGCCGGTTCATCTGGTCCGGGATCACCGCGACGAGGGCCCGCTGGGAGCAGGCGTTCTCGGTCGACGGCGAACGAACCTGGGAGACGAACTGGATCATGGAATCGACGCGAGCGTCCATGGACTAGCCTGCGGGCCGTGCGCAGATGGCGGCGGATGGATCCGTGGGGCCTCACCCAGGCGGTCACCGGGCTCATGGTGGTGGTCGGATCGGTGGTGGGCCTGGCGATGCTGGCGGGCGTCGGGTCGGCGCTGCTGCGCGGAGACCTCGACCCGCGCGACGATGTCGGCGTGTTCACCGTGTTCCCCTTCCTCGGGTTGTGGTTGACGGGCGTCACCCGCATGTACCTGACCGGGATCTACGTCAACGACGAGGGCGTACGGCTGCGGCACATCTCGCGCACCCGGACGTTCCCATGGTCGGAGGTGACCGGGTTCGAGGCGCGTCCCGCGCTGTTCCTCGGCGGGCCCACCGTGCGCCTCGCGTGCTGGGTGCGGACGACCGGCGGCGCGTTCGAGTCGTCGGTGCAGCGGCGGTCCCGCAAGGGCGGGTGGCGCAAGAACAGCGGACCGGTCCTCGCTCCGGACGACTTCGAGGGGATGCTCGCTCGGCTCGACGCCGAGCGGGCGTCCCGCCGCTCCGGCCCGCAGGCGGTCCGACGCTAGTTAACGGTCGTTCGGTCGCGGTGTTAGGGTCCGACCACCGCCCCGGATGGAGGAAACGATGCCCTCCGACCACGTTGACGTGCTCATCGTCGGCGCCGGCCTGTCCGGCGTCGGCGCGGCCTGCCACCTGCGCCGCGACTGCCCCGACAAGACGTACGCGGTGCTGGAGGCGCGCGACGCGGTCGGCGGCACCTGGGACCTGTTCCGCTACCCGGGCGTCCGGTCCGACTCGGACATGTTCACCCTCGGCTACGCGTTCCGGCCATGGACCGACGCGCGGTCGATCGCCGACGGCGCGAGCATCCTCGAGTACGTGCGCGAAACGGCCCGGGAGTACGACGTGCAGCGGCACATCCGCTTCTCCCACCGGGTGACGCGCGCCGAGTGGGACAGCGACGCCGCCCGCTGGACGGTGTACGCCGAGCGCACCGACACCACCGAGACCGTGGTGCTGACCTGCTCGTTCCTGTTCGCCTGCACCGGCTACTACCGGTACGACGAGGGCTACACGCCCGCCCTGCCGGGCGTCGACGCGTACGCCGGGCGGTTGGTGCACCCGCAGCACTGGCCGGACGACCTCGACCACGCCGGCAAGCGGGTGGTGGTGATCGGCAGCGGCGCGACCGCCGTGACGTTGGTGCCGGCCCTGGCGCGGCGGGCCGCCCACGTGACGATGCTGCAACGCTCACCGTCGTACCTCATCGCCCTGGCCGCACGCGACCGGCTGGCCGACGCCCTGCGGCGTCGGCTGCCGGCGGGCGTCGCGTATCCGGTGGTGCGGTGGAAGAACGTGCTGCTGTCCACGGCCACGTTCCAGCTCAGCCGGCGCGCGCCGGGGCTGGTGAGACGGCTGCTGCGGCGGGCCGCGACGCGCCTGCTGCCGGTCGGGTACGACGTCGACCGGCACTTCTCGCCCCGGTACGACCCGTGGGACCAGCGCCTCTGCGTGGTGCCCGACGGCGACCTCTTCACCGCCGTGGCGGAGGGTCGGGCGTCGGTGGTGACCGACACCATCGACACGTTCACCGCCGACGGCCTCCGATTGGCCTCGGGCGACGAGGTGAGCGCCGACATCGTGGTCACCGCGACCGGGCTCAACCTGCTCGCCCTCGGTGGCCTGACGCTGCGCGTCGACGGTGTCGACGTCGACCTGGCCGACACCGTCGCCTACAAGGGCATGATGCTCTCCGGGGTGCCGAACTTCGCGCTGACCATCGGTTACACCAACGCGTCGTGGACCCTCAAGGCCGACCTGGTCGCCGGCTACGTCTGCCGGCTGCTGCGCCACCTGGACCGGACCGGCCAACACGTCGTGACCCCGCTGCCGCCGCCCGGCGATGAGCGGGCGCCGCTGATCGACCTGCGCTCCTCGTACGTGCTGCGCGGTGTCGCGGCCCTGCCCCGGCAGGGCGCGCGGACGCCGTGGCGGCTGCACCAGAACTACGTCCGCGACGTGCTGCTGATGCGGCACGGCCGGCTCGCCGACGAGGGTGTGCGGTTCTCCCGCCGCGCCCGCCAGGGAAGGAGCACCGATCGTGCGGAGGTTTGAGTTCGCCGGCGCGACGGCAGTGGTGACCGGCGCGGCCAGCGGCATCGGCGCGGCGCTGGCGCACGGCCTGGCCCGTCGCGGCTGTGACCTGGTGCTCCTGGACCGGGACGCCGAGCGGCTGGACGGCGTCGTCGCCGCCATCGGCGTCGCGCACCCGGACCGGCGGGTGCACACCTACCGGGTGGACCTCGCCGACCCGGCGGCCACCGCGCGGGTGGCGGCCGAGATCGGCCAGCGTCATCCGCGGATCCGGCTGCTGGTCAACAACGCCGGCGTCGGCCTCGGCGGTCGGTTCGACCAGGTCACGTTCGACGAGTTCAGCTGGGTCATCGAGATCAACTTCCGGGCGGTGGCGCAGGTGACGCACGCGCTGCTGCCCGCGCTCAAGGCCGAACCGGGGGCGCACCTGGTCAACATCTCCAGCCTGTTCGGGCTGATCGCGCCGGCCGGGCAGGTCGCGTACGCGGCGAGCAAGTTCGCCGTCCGGGGCCTGACCGAGGCGCTGCGGCACGAGCTGGTCGACGACGGCATCGGCGTGACGTCGGTGCACCCGGGCGGGATCCGGACCCGGATCACCGAGAACGCCCGCGTCGGCAGCGGCGTGCCGGCCCAGGAGTACGCCGCCGGTCGGGCGCAGTTCGAGAAGCTGCTCACCATCGCCCCTGAGCGGGCCGCCGAGGTGATCCTGCGGGGCGTCGAGCGACGGCGGGGCCGGGTGCTCATCGGCTGGTCGGCGAAGGTGCCCGACCTGTTGGCCCGGATCATGCCGGCGTCGTACCACCGGGTGCTGATGGTCGGCCTGAACCGGGGCGTGGCGCGGCCCGCGCCGGTCCCGCCGCCGGTCGCCGACCCCACCTGATCAGGGCGGGCTGCCGCCGCGCTTCTCCTCCTGGGCCAGCACCGCCTCCCGGTGCTCGGGCTCGTCGCGGCGGGCCAGCTCGGCGGCGAGTCGCGGGTCGGCCACCAACCGCTCCCGGTTGCGGTGCAGGAAGCTCTCGAAACCCCCGGTGTACGGGCAGGCCAACTCGCCGAGCGCCCGCTCCGGCGCGTACCGGCAGCCGGCGCAGTAGTCGCTGATCTCGTCGATGTCGGTGCCGTCCACCGCGTACGGGCGGGTGTCCACCCTGGCCAGGTCGGCGTACTGGCTCATGCCGATCACGGTCGCGTTCATCACCCAGTCGGTGCCGTCGACGAAGCAGCGCTGGAACCAGTCCGCCACCTCGGCGGGACGCCAGCCGCGCTGCAACGCGTAGTTGCCCAGCACCAGCAGCCGGGGGCTCTGGTGCGTCCAGGCCCGGTCCCGGACGGCGGCGAGCACGTCGGCCAGACAGCGCGCCTCCACCGCGTCGGCGTCCAGGTCGGCGAACCACTGCGGCATCGGCTCGGTCGCGGCCAGCCAGTTCGCGCCCCGGAACCGCGGCTCGTGGTACCAGTACAACTGCCAGAGGAACTCCCGCCAACCGAGCAGCCCGCGGATGAACGGCTCCACCGCCGTACGGGGGGCGGCGCCGGACCGCCACGCCTGCTCGGCGGCGCGCACGGCCGGCTCGGGGTGCAGCAGCCCCAGGTTGAACGACGAGGAGAGCGTCGAGTGCGCGAACAGCGGGTCGTCGGCGCTCATCACGTCGGCGTAGCGGCCGAACCCGGGCAGCCGGTACGCGAGGAAGTGCGCCAACCGGGCCTGCGCCTCGTCGTGCGTGGCCGGGTACCGCCGGGGGCCGTCCCGACCGACGAACCGGACCCCGTCGGCCGCCCACCCGTCGAGGTCGCGGCGGACCTGCGCGTCGATGTCGTCCTCGACGATGGGCGGTGGTGGCGGCGGGGTGGCGGGCACGGCGGCGGCCTCACCGCGCGGGCGGCGCGGCGTCGGGGCCGAGGCGGCGATCCGGGACGGCCCGCTGAGCACCTCGTGCCGGCGACGGGCCTGCCGGTAGTAGTCGGCCATCCGCAGCGGGCCGCGCCGGGTGCGGTCCGCCCAGGCCGCGAAGTCGGACTGGCTGGTGATGAAACCGCGCGGCGGCAGCACGGTCAGGCCGGGCACCGAACGGGCGAACGCCAGCGCGGCCCGGGAGTGCGGGTGGCACACCTCCACCGGCTCGGTGACCTGCGTCAGTGCCTCGCGGAACGTGTCGGTGCGCAGCAGCAGCGCCCGGTCGCCCAGCTCGGCGGCGCGGTGGCGCAGGGCGGAGAGGATCAGGTGCGCCTTCTGCCGGTGCATCGGGCGGCGGCGGAACAGCTCCCGGATCTCCACCAGGAGGACCGGTTGATCGGGGTCGTCGAGGAAATGTGGCCCGAGTTGGTCGGCCAGCAACCATCGGCGGCGTAACATCCCGCAATTCTGCCCATTTTCGGGCCGTCCCGCGCGCCGGCAGGCCGGATGATCGATGTCTGATCCAGATCGATGTCAGGCCGTACGGCTCGTGACGGCCCCGGCATCACGTTCGCGCAGCACCACCGTCAGGGCCACGAGGGCGACCAGCAGCAGCGCGAGCCCCGGCACCGGGGCCGGTCCGAGCGGCACGAGCAGCGCCACCGCGGCGACGACCGGATAGGCGACCACCACCGCGCCGTGCTGTTGGCGGCGGACGTGCAGCACCCAGACGGTGAGCAGGAAGACGGCCAACGGTACGGCCACCGCGTACGCGGCGGTCGTTCCGGACACGTGCGCGAGGTGCCGCTCGTGGTCCACCACCACGGGCAGGCCGGCGCCGACGGCGGCGATCGCGGCGAAGACGAGGTAGTGGCCGTAGCCCCAGACCAGGGAGTACGGCAGCCGGTCCGGCGTCTCGACCGGGCGGTCGAAGTAGAGCCACCAGAGCGCGTACACGATGACCGCGCCGGCCGCCGCGAGCGCCCAGAGACCGTGGTCGCCCGCGTCCAGCCCGGTCTGGATCGCCAGGGAGATCGCCAGCACCGCCTCGCCGAGCACGATCAGCGTGAACAGTCCATACCGCTCGCCGATGTGCCCGGGGTGCCACGGGGTCATGCCCGGCCGCTCGGCCACCGCCGGAACGAGCAGGTCGGCGAGCGCCAGCAGCAGGAACGTGACGATGCCCCAGTCGTCCGGCAGCGCCAGCCGCAGCAGCCAGCCGAGCTGCACGATGGTCACGCCGATCGCGTACCTGCGCGCCGCGGCCCGGTGCGTCGGATCTCCGGCGGCGGCCCGGCTCCACTGCACGACGGCGGCCAGCCGCATGACCACGTACCCGTAGGTGATGACGGTGAAGTCGCCCTCGGCGAACGCGCGCGGCACCCCGGCCGCCAGGATCAACGCCCCGGTGATCTGCACCAGCGTGGTGATCCGGTAGACGTCGTCGTCGGTGTCGTACGCCGAGGCGAACCAGGTGAAGTTCATCCACGACCACCAGATCGCGAAGAACACCATCAGGTAGCTGCGCAGCGCGTGGTCGAGGTGCCCTTCGGCGACGTCGTGGTGCAGGGCGGACGCCGCCTGCGCCACGGCCACCACGAAACACAGGTCGAAGAAGAGTTCCAGTGGAGTGGCCGCGCGGTGCGGCTCGTCCCGGCGGCGGGGCCGCATGGGCCGGTAGAACGGCCGCACCGAACGACTGTGGGTCACCGCAGCTCCTCAGGCCGACCGTCGGGGTCGGGCACACGATAACGGGTGCCGGCGGCGCGGTTACGCCTGATCAGCCGCGCCGACGGCGGTGGGTCAGCCCCTCCAGCACGAGCGTCAGGCCGGCGCCGACCAGCCACACGTCCTTGGCCAGCCCGGCACCCTGCTGCGTCGGTCGGATGCTGCCCTGCCGGCGCATCCCCGGCGTCTTCAGGTAGAGCTGCACGAGACCCGCGCCGAACGCGGTCAGGCCGAGCCCCACCAGGGGCGTCGGCACGAACGGCGCGAGCAGCGCCGCCCCGAGAGCGATCTCCGAGTACGACAGCAGCTTGGCGAACCGGGGTGGGTCCAGTTGGCCGAGCTGCGGCATTGCCGCCACCGCCATCCCGTGCATGGCCTGCGCGGCCTCGCCCTCCAGATTGCGCTTGCCGAGACCCGAGTCGAGGAAGTACGCGCCGATGCTGGCCCGCAGCGGCAGGTGCGCGATTTTCATGATCACTCCCGGTGGCCGTGGTCCGAATCGTGGCCCGCGTACCCCGCGTGACCCGCGATAACCCGCCCCCTGGCCGACTGGGCCGGCCGTGGTGATCGCGGTAGGTTCGCCCGGGGCCCACCGCCGAGCCCGCTTCACCGCCCGGCCCCGGGTCCCGCCACCGACCACCACCAGGAGGCGCAGTGAGCCAGGAAGTCCGGGGAGTCATCTCCCGCAGCAAGGGCGCACCGGTCGAGGTCACCACCATCGTGGTGCCCGACCCCGGCCCCGGTGAGGCGATCGTCCGGGTCCAGTCCTGCGGCGTCTGCCACACCGACCTGCACTACCGCGAGGGCGGCATCAACGACGACTACCCGTTCCTGCTCGGCCACGAGGCGGCCGGCATCGTCGAACAGGTGGGGGAGGGCGTCACCGACGTGGCCCCGGGCGACTTCGTGGTGCTCAACTGGCGGGCGGTCTGCGGCGACTGCCGGGCCTGCCGTCGCGGCCGACCCTGGTACTGCTTCAACACGCACAACGCGAAGCAGCGGATGACCCTCACCGACGGCACGGAACTCACCCCGGCGCTGGGCATCGGCGCGTTCGCCGAGAAGACGCTGGTGCACGCCGGGCAGTGCACGAAGGTGGACCCGGCGGCGCGGCCGGCCGCGGTGGGCCTGCTCGGCTGCGGTGTGATGGCCGGCCTCGGCGCGGCCCTGAACACCGGCAACGTGACCCGCGGCGACTCGGTCGCGGTGATCGGCTGCGGTGGCGTCGGGGACGCGGCGGTGGCCGGCGCGGCCCTCGCCGGCGCCACGACGATCGTGGCCGTGGACACCGACAGTCGCAAGCTGGACTGGGCGAGGAAGTTCGGCGCCACGCACACCGTGAACGCCTCCGACACCGATCCGGTCGAGGCGATCCGCGCCGCCACCGGCGGTTTCGGCGCGGACGTGGTCATCGACGCGGTGGGCCGACCGGAGACCTGGAAGCAGGCGTTCTACGCCCGGGACCTCGCCGGCACCGTCGTGCTGGTCGGCGTACCGACCCCGCAGATGCGGATCGAGCTGCCACTGCTGGACGTCTTCGGGCGCGGCGGCGCGCTCAAGTCCAGCTGGTACGGCGACTGCCTGCCCAGCCGGGACTTCCCGATGCTCACCGAGCTGTACCGGCAGGGCCGCCTCGACCTGGACGCCTTCGTCACCGAGGAGATCGCCCTCGACCAGGTCGAGAACGCGTTCGAGCGGATGCACCACGGCGACGTGCTGCGTTCGGTGGTGGTGTTCTGATGACCGTCCGGGTCGACCACGCGGTCACCGCCGGCACGTTCTCGCTCGACGGGCAGACCTTCGAGGTGGATAACAACGTGTGGGTGATCGGCGACGACGACGAGTGCGTCGTCCTCGACGCGCCGCACGACGTGGCCGCGATCCTCGCGCTGGTGGGCGAGCGCCGGGTGCGGGCCATCCTCGCCACCCACGCGCACGACGACCACGTACGGGTCGCCCCCGAACTGGCCGAGGCCACCGGCGCGCCGATCCTGCTGCACGCCGACGACCGGGTGCTCTGGGACCTGGTCCACCCCCACCTGCCGCCGCACGGCGAACTGCACGACGGGCAGATCGTCAAGGTGGCCGGCACCGCCCTGGAGGTGCTGCACACCCCGGGGCACAGTCCCGGCGCGTGCAGCTTCCACGCCCCGGGCCTGAGCGCGGTGTTCACCGGCGACACCCTGTTCCAGGGCGGACCGGGCGCGACGGGGCGGTCGTACAGCGACTTCGACACCATCGTCGAGTCGATCCGTACCCGGCTGTTGACCCTGCCACCGGACACGGTCGTGCACACCGGCCACGGCGACGACACCACCATCGGCGCCGAGGCCCCGCACCTGCCGGAGTGGCTGGCCCGGGGGCACTGACCCGAGCGGCCGGCGGACGCCTCAGCGTTCGTCGGCCGCGCCCAGCACCGGTTTCACGTCCAGCACCGGGGTGCCGTCGAGGGCTTCCAGGTCGGCGACCTCGACGCGCAGCCCGTCCACCGCCAGCACCCGGACCCGGTGCAGCCCGATCGGGTTGGGCCGGTGCGGTGAGCGGGTGCTGAACACGCCGGTCACCGGGCGGGTCTCGTCACCACGCGGACGCACCGCCAGGACGTCGCGCCGGGCCCGGTCCAACCAGGTCAGCACCAGCAGCTCCGCGCCGACGTCCAGGTCGCGCAGGGCGGGCTCGACCTGCGGCTCGAACACCAGCCAGGCCGGTGGCGAGCCCTCGTCGCCCTGCCGCGGCGCGGTCGCCGCGTCGGTCAGCGGCGAGGCGACCCGGCCGACCGGACGCAGCAGGTACGCGTCGACCATCCTCGCTCCCTTCGGGACAGTGTCAGCGTCAGCGTAGGCGTTACGATCCGCCGCATGGCCGCCGAGCACCCCGTACCCGTCGTCCGTCAGCTGCGCCTCGTCGTGGAGGCGGCCGACCACGAGGCCGCCGTGGCGTTCTTCCGGGACGCGCTCGGCCTGCCCGTGGAGGCCGAGTTCACCAGCGACGGGGACGCGCGGGTGGTGATCCTGGACGCCGGCCGGGCCACGTTGGAGATCGCCAACCCGGCGCAGAAGCGCCTGATCGACGAGGTCGAGGTGGGCCGTCAGGTCGCCCCGCGCCTCCGGGTGGCCTTCGAGGTGGACGACGCCGCCGCGACCACGGCCCGGCTGGTCGCCGCCGGTGCGAGCGAGGTCGCGCCGCCGACGCTGACGCCGTGGCGCTCGCTCAACGCGCGCCTCGACGCCCCCGCCGACCTGCACATCACCGTCTTCCAGGAGCTGGACACGCAGCCGGACACGGAGCCGGACACGCCGTGACGGCGACGTCCGAGCGGGACGTGCCGCACGCCGGGGCCCTGACGCCGGCGCAGGCGTCCGCCCTCGCGTACGTGCGGTCGTCGGCGGTGACCGAGCGTCCTGCGGCGCTCGCCACGATCGCCCGCCACCTCGCCGCCGCCGCTGTCGACGAGCCGGCTCAGCGGTTGCTCGCCGCCGTCGAGCGCGGCCGGATCACCGTCAACTTCCACCCGGATCGGTTGTGCGCCGACGGGCGTGCCGTCGCGACCGCGCTGGCAGACGACGGGGTGTACCGCAGTCAGTTCGTCACGGGGATCTCCGCCGGTGGCCTCACCGCGTACCCCGGTGGCGACCGGGACCGTTGGGAGCGGCGGATGTTCGGCGGCGCGTACCAACAGACCGGGGTGACCCCGGCGGACCGCCCGATCTACGGTGGGTTGAACCTGCTCGACCACGCCGACGGCGCCTGCCCCCGCTTCGGCTCCTGCCATCTGCGGCTGCGTCCGGCGGTGCTGGCGCGGGCGACCTTCTGCCTCGGCGACAGCTACCTCGGCCCCGGTGTGGTGGGGACGGCGGACGCCTTCGAGGCGGTCCTCGCCGGGCTCCTGGCCGAGGTGGCCCGTACCGGCGTGTGCCTCGGCCGCGCCGAGACGGACGTCGCCGCCCTGGCGCGGACGCTGCTCGACGGCCCGCGCACGCCGGGAACCGTCGGTCGGGCGCTCGACGACTACGTGGAGGCCCAGGTCCACGGCGCTCTCGACCTCGCGTCCGACGTCGAGGAGCTGGTTGCGGACCCGTCCTTCGTCGGCACCGCCACCGGCGAGCAGTTGGAATCTCTCGCGCGTCGGTACGGTTTCCCGCTGCGCTGGCACCCCGGCTTCGTGCTGCCCGTCGGCGAGGTCGACGCCGAGTTCCGGGGTCCCGCCATCCCGGTGCTCGCGGCCCGCCTGCACCGGGAGTTCGGCCAACCGGACGCGCCGGTGGACGCGGCGCTGATCGGCCGGGGCGCCGTGTCGCTGGTGACCGAGCCCCAGCGGTGGGCCGACCGGGGTCCGTTCGCGGACAACCTTCAGCACCTCAAACAGCTCTGGCACGTGCTCGTCCGGTTCGGCGTGGCCCATCCGGGCTGACCCGTCTGCGTCGATAGTCCGGATCCGCCCACCCGTCACCCGGGTCCGGCCGGCCATCCGAATTCCCGGGAGTGACTGGGTCCCCAGCTCGGGGTGACTCCGGCATTTCCGGAATGACCGACTCGTCAACCCGGTTGTGTCCCCCGTACCGCCGGAGCCCAAACCCCTTTCCGCGGTCAATCCCGAGGGGCGTTCACCCCGGAGCGCTCCGCACGATCGAAAGGAACCATCGTGAAGCCCGACTTCACTCGATGGCTCCCCGCCATCGCCAAGGACTCGTACCGCAAGACCGCGCTCGGCGTGGTGGGTGTGGCCGCCCTCGGTGGTCTGGCGCTCGCGCCGACCGCGACCGCCGCCCCGGTCACCTCCGGGCCGCACCAGGGCGCCGTCGCCGCCATCGACCTCGCCACCGGCAAGGCCGCCACCGGCGCTGCGCACCAGGAGCAGCCCGTCGAATCCGGCCTGACCACCGGCTCCGCCACCGGCAAGCCGCCGACCGGCAAGCCGAGCCGCGACGAGCTGATCCCGCACGGCATCGAAGGCGCGCAGTCGCGCATCCCGCTCGACAAGGCGCAGCTCGACAACGCCCGGTCGATCGTCGACGCGGCCAAGAAGACCGGCGTCGGCGACCGTGGCGCGGTGATCGGCGTCGCCACCTCGTTGCAGGAGTCGAAGCTCTACAACCTCGGCCACCTCGGCGCGTCCAACGACCACGACTCGCAGGGCCTGTTCCAGCAGCGTCCGTCGTCCGGTTGGGGTTCGCCCGAGCAGATCACCGACCCGGAGTACGCCGCCACGGCGTTCTTCGACGCGCTCAAGAACGTGGGCGGTTGGCAGGACCTGCCGCTAACCACCGCCGCGCAGACCGTGCAGGTCTCCGCGTTCCCGTACGCGTACGCGCAGTGGGAGGAGCAGGCGGCGGACCTCGTCCAGCAGCTCTGGTGACAGCATCCTGAACACACCGGCCGGCTCCCGTCACGGGGGCCGGCCGGTCTCGTCTTTCGTCAGCAGGGGGCGTAGAGGCGGCGGGTGCCATCCCCGGCGGCGTACACCGCCCGGTCGCTGAACCGGCAGCCGTAGTCGGGTCGGGCCACCACCGCCGGATCGGTCACGGTGTCGCCGGCCGGGCGCTTGCCGGTGCGTACCCAGGACACCAGGTCGTCCCAGGCGGCCCCGGCCTCGGCCGGGCTGAACTCGCAGTGCTGCGCGGCCCGGATGGCCCGCTGCACCACCAGCCGGCTACGACCGTGCCGTGCCACGTCGGTGGCGTACGCCTGCTCCATGCTGAACGGTACGAACAGGTCACCGAGGTCGTGCAGGCTGACCACCGGCGCGCTGGGACGGCCGGCGATGCGCGGCACCTCCGTCAGCGTCGGCAGCAGCCGCTGCCGGACGTTCTCCGGCGCGACCCGCCGCACGGTCGAGTTCAGGTCGACCGGACTGTTCGGGCGGTAGCGGGTGAGCAGGTTCGTGGCGAGTTGTCCGGGCCGCTGGGCGGGGGAGTCGCCGCCCTCGGTCACCATGATCGAGAAGAGGAAGTCCTTCCACACCGCGAACGCGGCGTCAGCGCCGGGACGCGGCCCGCCCGAACGGTCCACCGTCACGGCCCGCAACTGCTTGCCCCGCTCGGTGGTCGTGTCCGGGCCGGTCGGCGTGAGCCCCGCGAGGCCCAGCGTCGCCTGGATGCGCGGCACCGCGTTGTTCAGGTAGTCGGTCGGCGTGGGGTAGGCCGGCACTCCGGCGAGCGCCTGCGCGACCAGGTTGTAGTCCAGGTAGAAGTCGAGCAGCCTCTGGTCGCCGAGCACCCCGCACATGGGCAGGGCGCCGTCGTAGTAGCCGGGATACTGCTCCAGCGAGCGACCGATGACGTACCCGCCCATGGACACCCCGGCGAGATACGTGCGGTGCGGCCGACGCACCGTCCGGGCGAAGTGGTCCGCGATATCCTTCGTGCCCAGCACCCCGGAGCGGATGTCGAAGCCGTTGCGGTCGTACGACGACGACGCCCACGCGTACCCCTGGGACAGCAACCGTTGGCGCAGCTCGAAGCCCGGCGGCTCCGGCGAGAGAACCGTGCCCTGACCCCGGTAGCCGTGCGCCCACAGCACCAGGTCGCCGTTCCACCGGGCGGGAACCTCGATGATGTACGCGGCGTGCCGGTGCACGCCCTGACGTACCGTCGTCGGTTTACCCGCCACCGTCAGCGGCGTCAGCGGCGGGTTCTGGAAGGTGTAGCCGGGCAGCGGCTGGTCGCCGTCGGAGCCGCGGTCCGCTGCGACGCCTGCTGCGGCGGCGGTGGGTGCGGGGCCGATCAGCCCGACGGCCAGGGTCAGTGTCGCGGTGGCGGCGACCAGGCGGCGCAGGGTGCGAACGGGTACGGACAGCATCGATGCTCCCCATCGGACGGATGTCGCCTGCGGGGGCGACCAGGCGGGACGGTTGCCTACCGGCCGGTAGCGTCCTGAACCTAGGACCGCCTTCGACCGGAGTCAATGGCTACGCTGACCGACCGGTCAGGCCCCGAGGGAGCCCGGTGGCGCTGGGCCTCGACGGCGTGGGTGCCGATCGTCGGCCGGTCCGGTCCGATGCGGTTGACTGTCGTCGTGGACGACTCGATCTGGGCGGCGGCCCGGGCTGCGCGGGGCTGGCTGGACACCGCGAACGGCACCGGGGAGACGGAACTGACCTGCCGAATCCTCAAGCTGACCGAGGAGGCGGGCGAGGCGTCCGCCGCCTGGATCGGCCTGCTCGGGCAGAATCCGCGCAAGGGTGTCACCCACACGCGCGAGGACGTGGCAGCCGAACTGGCCGACGTGGTGTTCACCGCGTTGGTGGCGATCGAGAGCCTGGGACTCGACGCGCGAACCGTTCTGGACTCGTGTGCGAACAAGGTCCGATCTCGCCTGGGCGAGTGAGGCAGCCCGCCGCCGGCCCCCCGGCGGTCGTGCGGTGTCGTGATCGACACGAGTTCGCCGATATCGGGGCATCGACCGGTCCGGGATGCCCCGAGTTCGCCGATCCGGAGTCGATCACCCAGGCCGACCGCCGTGCGTGGGTGGTGTGTCCGGTTGTGGGGCCGCTGTGGTGACCGGCTGCACCCGTGGGCCGGAATCCTGGCGGGCTGGGGGTCGTTACACCCTCCGACGATCGCAGGACCACGGCCGAGCCCCCCGCCCCCGGGGGAGCCAAGCCCCCGGGAATGACCCCGGACCGCAGGTCGTTACACCCGGTCCCGGCACGACGAGCCCCGCTCACGCGGATCGTCAGCCCTCCGGGAATGGCCCCGCCCCCCGGGTCGTTACACCCGGACCGGCCGCCACGAGCCCCCGCTCGCAGGCCGCCCCCCAGTCTTTGAGCGCCCGGACGAGGTGCTGACACCCCCGTCACCGATCCCCCGCAGTGGTGACGGGTGGGTGTTTCCTACCCCCGAAGGAGCAACCCCTGATGAACACGATCTTCCGCAAGAGCATGCTGTCCATCGCTGGTCTCGCGTTCGCCGGTGGCGTCTTCGCCGGCCCCATCGCCGCCCACGCCGCCACCCCGGCCGTGGACGCCAAGCCCGCCGCCGCAGCGGTGCAGACCACCGCACCCAAGCCGCAGGGCGACCAGTCCCACATCGACCTGAACGGCGAGCAGACCGGCAACGCCAAGGCCATCATCGCGGCCACCAAGAAGGCGGGTCTGCCCGAGCGGGCTGCGGTCATCTCGATCGCGACGAGCCTGCAGGAGTCGAAGCTGGAGAACCTGGGTCACCTCGGCGACGCCAACGACCACGACTCGCTGGGTCTGTTCCAGCAGCGCCCGTCGAGCGGTTGGGGCACCCCGGAGCAGATCACCGACCCGGAGTACTCGACGACGGCGTTCCTCAAGGGCCTGCGTCAGGTTGACGGCTGGCAGGACATGCCGCTGACCGACGCCGCGCAGACCGTGCAGGTGTCGGCGTACCCGGACGCGTACGCGCAGTGGGAGCAGCAGGCCACCGACCTGGTCGCCCACAACTGGAACAGCTAAGACACACAGATGGCCGGCACCCGACAACGGGTGCCGGCCATCACCGCATTTCCAGACCTCGGCGGCGTCGGGGTGGGCCTACCGTCGGTGGCGTGATGCCTGTGGGTCATCAAGATGACGCACAGGCATCACGCTTGTTGGGGCGGCGTGGGGTGGGGCCGGGGTGGGCCGACTGCCGGTGGCGTGATGCCCGCGGGTCATCACGATGGCGGACGCAGTCGACGCCGTCGGTGGCCAGCGGGCTGCGGATCCCGCGTGGCGACGTAGCGCAGTGGCGTTGTCAGCGCGCGGTGATCCGATCGACGATCGCGTCCGTACCCTCCGGCGGGGACCGGCGGAGGGACAGGGCATGGCCGTGGTGGGTGACGGCAGCGAGCATCAGGCGGCACGCCGAACAGGTCGGCAATGCGCGCAGACGATGGCGGCGGCTCGGACGGCTGCGGCGCACCTGCCGGCCGACGACCCGGCGACGAGCCAACCGGGGTCCGAGCCGGCCAGCCGGGACCGGGAGACCAGCACAGCGGGACCGCCGCCCGAGACAGAGCCTCGCCCGGCGTCCGATGCAGGCTCACCTGCGGGCCGGGACGTTGCGCCGCGTTCGAGGCAGGACACGGAGGTAGGGCCACCGGAGGCGGAGGTCGCGTCGGGACGCTGGTCCGTCGGTGCCCGCCTGCTGCTGACCGCCGCTGCCGTCGTGCTTGTGCTCGGCGTCATGGCCGTCGCGGTGATCGTGAGTGACCCCTACCGCCTCGGTCAGACCTACAGTGACACGGGTCCGCAGGACACGAGGCAGGACGCCGCGGCGGCATCCGACCAGACGATGACCGCGTCGTTGGCGGGCCGGCAGAAGGCCACCTTCGTGCTCGTCGACGGGTTGACGTCGTTCGACCTGCGGGTGACGGACCTGGGTGACGACCTCTACCGGATCAGCAGCCCGTCCGGCACGGGTGTGGCTGCCCGGCCGGTGCTCGATGGGGAGACGGTCCGGCTCGGCGTGGTGGCCGCCGGCGCGTCCGATGGACGGGCCGTACGGGTGTTGCTCAGCGAGCGGGTCGCCTGGCGTCTGCGCCTGGAGGGTGGGGTCAGTGAGCAGGTGCTGGATCTGACGCGGGCGCGTCTGCGGGGAGTGGACCTTGTCGGCGGCTCCGCTCGTACCGATCTCATCCTGCCGCCCGTGGATCGCGGCGTCATGACGGTGCGGTTGACCGGCGGGACCAGCCGGCTCTCCGTCCGGGTGCCGGGCACGCCGCCGGTGCGGGTGCGCGCGGGCTCGGGCGCCGGCTCGGTGGTGGTCCGCGACCAGCGGTGGAACGGGGTCGCCGCCGGGGATCTGGTGAGCACGCCGGGATGGGACCGCTCGTCCAACCGGATCTTTCTGGACCTGGTCGCGGGCGTCAACGCGGTGACGGTGGCCGAGGCCCGGTGACGGCGGGCCGGCTTCAGCGGCCGGGGTGACGCCGGGTGGATCGAGCGCGGGTCCGAGCGCCCGCGCGGTTGAGTTGGGGGTCACCCCGAACCGGAAGCGCCGCTGTCGGTGGAGCGCGCGAGCGTACAGTCGGGCGGTGGAGCGTACCGAATCGATGCTGGCGCAGACCCGACCGCCCGGCGTGGCCGACGTCGATCCCGGCAGCGTGCTGCTGCCCGGCCACGACGTGCCGCTCGGTCGGTACACGACGGTGCGGCGTCTGCTGCCGCAGCGGCCCCGACGGATGGTCGGCGCGTGGTGCTTCGTGGACCATTTCGGCCCGGATGATGTGGCGCAGCGACCGGGCATGGAGGTTCCGCCGCACCCGCACACTGGGCTGCAGACGGTGACGTGGCTGCTCGACGGCGAGATCATCCACCGGGACAGCCTGGGCAACGTCCAGGCGATCCGACCCGGCCAGTTGAACGTGATGACCTCCGGGCACGGCATCGCCCACTCGGAGCGGTCGCCGGCCACGCACCCGCCGGTGATGCACGGTGTGCAGCTCTGGGTGGCGCTGCCGGACCCGACGCGGGCCGGCGCGGCCGACTTCGCCCACCACGCCGACCTGCCGCGCTGGCGCGACGGTGAGGTCGACGCGACGCTGCTGGTGGGCGAGTTCGCCGGGCAGCGGTCGCCGGCGGTGGTGCACACCCCGCTGGTGGGCGTGCAGCTCGAGCTGGGCGGGTCCGCGCCGACGACGCTCCCGTTGCGACCCGACTTCGAGTACGCCGTGTTGGCGATGTCCGGCGCGGCCGAGGCCGCCGGGGTGGGCTTCGAGCCGGGGGCGCTGCTCTATCTGGGTACGGGTCGGCGTGAGCTGACCGTGCGCGGCGGGGCGGGGGCGCGGCTGTTGCTGCTGGGCGGTACGCCGTTCGAGGAGCCGCTGGTCATGTGGTGGAACTTCGTGGGCCGTTCGCACGAGGAGATCGCCGAGGCTCGGGACGACTGGATGGCGGGGCGGCGTTTCGGGGTGGTGGCCGACGACGCGGCGTCGCCGCTGCCCGCGCCCGCGCTGCCCACCACCCGGCTCAAGGCCCGCGACCGTACCGGCGGCCTGCACGGCTGACCCGACCCGCTCTGCGGAACGGCCGACCGAGGGCTGACGTGCGTTGGCCCACAGTTCGGCAAAAACTGACCGTACGGAGGATGTTCTGTCGTATGGTTGTACCCGGCAGTGCTGACCGCTCGGTTCGGGCGGGCATCCACCGCCTGGTGGCCGCGACCGGTTCGGACGTGGTCCACCGCCTGGGCAGGTTTGCGTGGCGCCCCCGGTCGCGGTTCGTGGCCAAGGGGCGCCCGCCTGTCCCGGCGAGGCTCCCGCCCGTGACGCAGCCGGGCCTCAGCTCTCAATGCGCCAGCCCCGCCAGCAGGTTCACCGTGACGGCGATGACGAACGCGCCGAACAGGTACGACACCATCGAGTGCCGCAGCACCGTCCGGCGCATCTCGTTGCTGGTCAGGTTGGTGTCGGAGACCTGGAACGTCGCCCCGACGGTGAACGCCACGTAGGCGAAGTCCGAGTACCGGGGCGGTTCACTCTGGTTGAAGTTCACCCCGCCGTCCGGGCCCGTGTAGTAGATCCGCGCGTAGCGGGCGGCGAAGACGGTGTGCACGACCAGCCAGGACAGCACCACGCTGAGGACCCCGAGCGCGCCGTACAGGTCGCGGCGTACTCCGGGTGGCGCGGCGTGCGCGCTGGCCAGGACCAGCCCGACGGCCAGCAGGCTGGCGAGGCAGGCGATCAGCAGGACCACGTCCCGGGTGGCCCGGTTGGGGTCCTCGTGCACGGCGAGTTGCGCGGTGCGCGGCGCGTCCATCGGCCAGAGCTTGCGCCAGACCAGCGTCAGCCAGCTCAGCGCGGCGGCGTCCCAGCCGGCCAGCGGGGACAGCGCGGGCGACAGCGCCAGGGCGAAGACGCCGCCCACGAGGACGCCGACGGCCGCCACGATGGCGAGCTGCGTCGCCGCGGGGGTGTGCCCGTCCGGCGGGCGCGACAGCGGACCGGTGCCGGTCATCGGCGACGCCGGCTCGCCACGACGGACGACCCCACCGCGTGGTCAGATGCCGCGCAGGTGCTGCGACACCCGGTTGTGCTTCTTGTCCCGGGCCTGCGTGGCGCGTTGCGCCGGGCCGACCTCGGGGGCCGCCTCGATGCCGGCCGAGCGGGCCACCTCGGTGCCGTTGGCGTAGTCGACCGGCGGCAGGGCGCGCAGCGCCTTGAGCACGTCCGGCGGGGCGCCTTCACGTTCGGCCTCGCGGACCACGTCGTCCTTCTCGGCCGGGTAGTCCAGGCTCGACAGGTACTGCAGGACGTCCGCGTAGCTCGCCATGTCTGGGGCTCCCTCGGGGCATGGATTGGTCGCGTCCGGCGGCGGTTACCCGTCCGCCGTCGGGTCACGCCCGGCTCGGTCCGGGAAATCCGGCGTCGTTTCCACCGGGGCGCGGCGGGTACCCGCAGGCGCCGCAGACACAGTTCGAGGGAGTACGCGATGAACTACGACACCTTCGTCGACCAGGTTTCCCAACGCACCCGTACGTCGTCGGAGCAGGCCGTCGAGCTGACCCGGGCGGTGCTGGAGACGTTCGCCGAGCGGCTGACCGGTGGCGAGGTGCTGGACCTGGCTGCCCAGTTGCCGCAGCCGCTGCAACTGGTGCTCAAGCCGAGCCCGAGCACCGAGCAGGCGGACCGCTTCGGGGCGGCCGAGTTCGTGGCGCGCGTGGCGTTGCGGGCGCGGGTCGAGGAGCCGGCGGCGCGGGACGCCGTCCGGGCGGTGTTCACCACGCTGCGCGAGGCGATCACGGGCGGCGAGTTCGACGACGTGGCGACGCAGTTGCCGCGCGACTACCGGGACCTCGTCGAGCAGGCGATGGCCCCCGGCGCGACGCTGCGCCGCGCCTGACGGCGGGCGGAGAAGCGGGCGCACACAGCGGTTGGCCAGGGCAACCATCGACGTCCGGCTTGGCGTGTCGATCCGGCCTGGCCTAACCTGGTCGTGGCGAGGGGAGTACTTCCCACGAACCATTCCGGTCAGTACGGCACGCCCGGCGTGCCTCGGGTGGTTGCCCATCAGGTGATGGGTGAAGGAGACCTCGAACATGACACGGTGTTCGAGGAGACCCCATGACCGAATTGTCCCCCTTGGCGGCGGCGAGTGACCTGACGTCGATCGGTACGCCCACCCTCTGGGCGGTGACGATCGCCGGCGTACTGCTCCTGCTGGTGCTGGACTTCCTGGTGACGCGCAAGCCGCACGAGGTGTCCATGCGCGAGGCGATCGGCTGGTCGGCCTTCTACATCGCCCTGCCGCTGGCCTTCGGCGGCTGGCTCTGGGCCCGCTACGGCTCCCAGCAGGGCGTCGAATACCTGACCGGTTACCTCGTCGAGAAGTCGCTCTCGGTCGACAACCTCTTCGTCTTCATGCTGCTGCTGGCCGCGTTCGCGGTGCCGGCCGTGCTGGCCCAGCGGGTGCTGCTCTACGGCATCGCGGGCGCCCTGGTGCTGCGGGCGGTCTTCATCGCCCTCGGCGCGGCGGCGCTGCAGACCCTCGACTTCGCGTTCCTGCTCTTCGCGATCATCCTCATCGCCACCGCGGTGAAGCTCCTGCGCGACGCCCTCTCCGGGCACGAGCAGGAGGTCGACATCAACACGATGCGTTCGGTCAAGCTGCTGCGCAAGGTCATGCCGGTGGTCGACGACTACCACGGCACCCGGATGACCGTCCGGGAGGGCGCCCGGCGGGCGCTCACCCCGTTCGCCCTGGTGGTGGTCGCGGTGCTGGCCACCGACATCGTCTTCGCCGTCGACTCGGTGCCGGCGGTCTACGGGATCACCGAGGACCCGTACCTGGTCTTCGCCACCAACGCCTTCGCCCTGCTCGGCCTGCGGGCGCTCTACTTCGTCCTGCACGCGGCGCTGAGCCGGCTGGTGCACCTCAGCTACGGTCTGGCGATCATCCTGGCGTTCATCGGGCTCAAGCTGGGTCTGCACTGGGCGCACGGCATCTGGGAAAGCGTGCCGCAGATCCCCACCCTGGCCTCGCTCGGCGTGATCATCGGCGTGCTCGTGGTGGTCACCCTGACCAGCCTGCGCGCCACCCGGGGCGGCACGCCCGCCGAGCGCGAGGTCGTGACCGAACGGCACTGACCGCGCCGCGCCGGGCCCACGAGGGGGTACGCGGGAAAGCTCCCGCCCCGGCCGGCCCGGGTGGTACGACTGTGCAATGGGAATCGTGTCACCGGGCTTCCAGGGTCGGCCCCGATCACAGGAGCCGGCCCTGCCGCCCGGTCAGTACCTGACCGAGGATTTCCCGGTGCTCTCGGCCGGCCCGACACCCCGGGTCTCCCTGGACACCTGGGAGTTCGTCATCGCCGCCGAGAACGGCACCGAGTACCGGTGGTCGTGGCAGGAGTTGATGGCGCTTCCGCAGGAGACGCCGACCGTCGACATCCACTGCGTCACCCACTGGTCGAAGCTCGGCACCTCCTGGACGGGCGTCTCCCTGGACACCCTGCTCGACGGTGTGGACACTGGCGCGCACTTCGCGCTCGCGCACTCCTACGGCGGCTACACCACCAACCTGCCCCTGGACGACCTGCGCGGCGGCCGGGCGTGGGTGGCGCACACCTTCGACGGCGCGCCGCTGCCGGCCGAGCACGGCGGGCCGGCCCGGCTGCTCGTGCCGCACCTGTACTTCTGGAAGTCCGCCAAGTGGGTGCGCGGCATCCGGCTCAAGACGATGGACGAGCCGGGTTTCTGGGAGACCGCCGGGTACCACGACTACGGCGACCCGTGGCGCGAGCAGCGGTACCAGGGTGACTGAGCGGGCCGTGGCGACGGGCACCCCGGCCCGCGCGCCGATCAAGTGGCAGGTGGCCCGGCTGGTGGAGCGCCGGGTGGAGACGGCGTCCGCGCAGACGCTGGTCCTGGAGGTGCCCGACTGGCCGGGGCACCTGCCCGGCCAGCACGTCGACGTGCGCCTGACCGCCCCGGACGGCTACCAGGCCGCCCGGTCGTACTCGATCGCCGGGCCGGTCGTGGACGGGCCCGGCGGCCCGCGCATCGAGGTGACCGTCCAGCGGGTCCACGACGGCGAGGTGTCTCCGTACCTCATCGATGTCTTCGCCGCCGGCGACCCGGTGGAGATCCGCGGACCGCTCGGTGGCTGGTTCATCTGGCGTCCGGAGCAGACCGATCCGGTGCAGCTCGTGGCCGGCGGCTCCGGGGTCGTCCCGCTGATGGCGATGATCCGGGCCCGGCGGGAGGTCGGCAGCAAGGTGCCGTTCCGGCTGATCTACTCGGTCCGCACGCCGCAGGACGTGATCTACGCGGACGAGCTGCGCCGTCGGGGCCGCGACGACTTCGGCCTGGACGTGGCGTACGTCTACACGCGCGAGGCCCCCGACGGGTGGCGCGGCGAGCCGCACCGGGTCGGCCTGGCCGACGTCAACACCCACGGTTGGCCGCCGGATCTGCAACCGCTCACCTACGTCTGCGGTCCGACCGGGTTCGTGGAGGCCGTGGCCGACCTGCTGGTGGGGCTGGGCCATCAGTCGCGGCGGATCAGGACCGAACGCTTCGGCCCCACCGGCTGAGAGCGCGCCCGCCGCTCACCGTCTTGTCGAGGAGATCCGATGACCAACATGTCCTACCTGGACGGCAACATGCTCGACGGTCCGCTGCGCGAGCTGTTCGCCGTCGACCTGAGCACCGCGATGGGCCGCTGCGAGAACTGCGGGATGACCGGCTCGATGGCCAGCCTGCACGTCTACTCGCACGCCCCGGGTCTGGTCGGCCGCTGCCCGTCCTGCGAGTCGGTGATGGTGCGGCTGGTGCGCGGGCCGGACCGGGCCTGGCTGGACATGCGCGGCGTCACCTACCTCCAGGTGCCGATGCCGATGGAGCAGACGCTGCCCGAGCCGCTCTGACGGGGCGGCTCAGCGGGGGTGAGCGCGGGAAAGTGGATAAATACTTGATTTTTCATAGTCTTGAATTTATCGATGCCTTCTTGCCCGGTTTCCCGGTATGCGGTCGGATGTCCGGCAACTGTTAAGACAGTTGTCTATTCATCCACCCGTACTGAGGAGAGCCCCATGCGCTGTCGACGCGTACTCCTGGCGGTGGTCATCGCGCTCGCCGCCGGCGCGGTGACCACCACCGCACCCCCGAGCGCCCAGGCTGCCCCGGCCACCTTCACCCATCCCGGTGTGCTGGTCAGCCGGCCGCAGCTCGACTTCGTCAAGGCGAAGGTGCAGGCCGGCGAGCAGCCGTGGCGCAACGCCTACAACCAGATGATGGGCAGCCGGTACGCCTCGCTGTCCCGGGTCCCCGCACCGCGCGCGACCGTCGAGTGCGGTCAGACCTCCAACCCGAACTACGGCTGCACCGACGAGCGTGAGGACGCCATCGCCGCGTACACCGACGCGCTGGCCTGGTACATCACCGGCAACTCGGCGTACGCGCAGAAGTCGATCGCCCTGATGGACGCCTGGTCGGCAACCATCCAGCGGCACACCAACGCCAACGCCCCGTTGCAGACCGGCTGGGCCGGCTCGGTCTGGCCGCGCGCCGCCGAGATCATCCGATACACCTACGGCAACTGGCCCAACCAGGCGCGGTTCGCGATCATGCTGCGCACCGTCTACCTGCCCGTGGTCATCGCCGGTGACTCCCGCACCAGCAACTGGGACCTGACCCTCGCCGAGGCGGCGATCGGCATCTCGATCTTCCTGGAGGACCGCACGTCGTACGACCGCGCGCTCACCCGGTTCCGGGCCGCCGCCGCCGCGTCCATCTACATCGCCGCGGACGGGGTCCGACCCCTGTACCCGCCGGCCACCAGCGTCGACACCCCCGCCGAACTCGTGTCCCGCTGGCACGGCCAGGCCACCTACACCGACGGTCACGCGCAGGAGACCTGCCGCGACTGGGTCCACACCGGTTACAGCATCTCCGCCATCTCGCACGTCGCCGAGACCACCCGCATCCAGGGCGGCGACCTCTACCCGGAGCTCCAGGACCGGCTGCGCCACGCGCTCGGCTTCCACACCAAGTTCGAGAACGGCACCGCCGTGCCGTCGAGCGTGTGCGGCGGCTCGGTCGTCCTCGGCCTCGGCCCGATCACCGAGGTCGGCTTCAACGCGCTGCACAACCGGATGGGTATCGGCATGGCCAACACCCAGAGTTACACCGAGCGTAAGCGTCCCCAGGGCACGAACAACCTCTTCGTGGCCTGGGAGACCCTGACCCACGCCAACAACCCGGCGTAGCCGGCGGTTCAGCCCTTGATCGACTCCGTTTCGCTGAACTGGGGGTGTCGAAGTGCCCCGGACACCCCTATATCAGCGAAACGGAGTCGATCAGGGTGCCTCTCGTGTCGGGGCCACGCGGCAGACTGGCCGGGTGGGCACCGATCGTTGGCGCGGCGTTCCGGCGCGGGTCCGGCTGGTCGTGGCGGGGGCTGTGCTGGTCTTCGCGTACGGTGGCGTCGTGCACGTACTCCAGCTGCTCGTCCCCGGTCTCCGGCCGCAACTCGCGCTGCCCGGCTGGCTCGCGGTCTACTTCGCGTCCCTGACCCTGTGGGATCCGTTGGCGGCGCTGCTGCTGGCGGCCCGCCGTCCGGCGGGGCTCGCGCTGGGCTGCGCCGTGCTGGCGACGGACGCCGCCGCCAACGGGTACGCCAACTACGTGCTCGACCCGGCCGGTGGCGTCACCCCGGGCCGGATCGGGCAGGCCGTCATCACCGTTCTCGCCCTCGCGCTCGTCGCGCTCACCCCGTGGCTGGCCCGCTGGTTCAGTCCGGCGCGATGAGCGGACGGCGGTACGGGGTCCAGCCGACGAACCGCGCGAACAGGGCCTGCGGCGCGGGCGCGTCGTCGGGATTGAGCCGGTAGAGGTCCCGGATCGCGTCGTGCAATTGCCCGCACAGGTAGATCGACAGGCCGATCAGGTCGTGTTCGTGTTCGGCCTTGAGCACCAGCCGGGCGGTCGGACAGGGCCACGGGCCACCGCATGCGCGGCAGCACCACATCGGACGCAGCGGCGTGTGCGGCGGTGTGCCGGTCGGCACGGGCGGTGAGGTCACCATGGAACACGCTCCTTCACAGGTGGGGGAGGGGCCGCCGCGGTACGGGGGTTCGCGGCGGCCCCTCGTTCGGTTCCGCCCGTCAGTGGGCCGGGCCGGGCGGTTCCGCTACGTGACAGTCTGCTGACCGGGCCGCTACTGTCGGAAGGCGCGCGAGCCCCACCAGCGCCGATGTACGTGTCAGACGCCCCCGGTGTGCAGAGGTGTGCAGTGGATCGTTTGCCCATGCTGGAGCTGTTCGCCGGCGAGCTGCGCCGGCTGCGGACGGTCGCCGGTCTGTCCCAGGAAGCGCTGAGCGAACGGATCAACTACTCGGCGTCGCTCGTCGCGGCCGTCGAGCAGTGTCGGCGTCCGCCCCGGCTGGAGTTCACCGAGCGCAGCGACCGCGTGCTGGACGCCGACGGCCTGCTGCTGCGCATCCGCGAGACGATGATCCGCGAGTCGGTGATGCCGTGGTTCCGCGAGTGGGTGACGATCGAGCAGGAGGCGACCGCGCTGCGCTCGTTCCAGCCGTTGGTGCTGCCGGGGCTGCTGCAAACCGAGGGCTATGCGCGGGCGCTTTATGCCGGCGCGAGTCAGCTGGCCGATCATCAGCTGGACCAGCCTGTCGCTGCCCGGCTCCAGCGGCAGGAGATCCTGACCCGTGAGCAGCCACCACTCTTCGTCGCGGTGCTCGACTACACGGTGCTGGAACGGCCCGTGGGCGGACCGGCCGTGATGCGCGAGCAGCTACAGCACCTTCTTGACATTGGTCGGCGGCCACGGGTGCACCTGCACCTAGTGCCGCGCGAGGTGGGCGCGTATCCCGGGCTGAACGGCGCCTTCGTGATCGCCACCCCGGCTGACGGGGACGACGTGGCCTACCTGGACAATCCTCTACAGGGGACGGTGATCGAGCGCCCCGCCGACGTACTATCGCTGCGACAGTCGTGGGAATCGGTACGGGCCGAGGCGTTGTCGCACCGGCAGACCCTCGACGTGATCACGGAGGCGGCAGCGGCATGGACCTGACCGGCGCGATCTGGCACAAGAGCACCCGCAGCAGCGGCAATCAGGGCGACTGTGTCGAGGTCGCGGCCAACCTGCCGGGCGTGGTGGGTATCCGCGACAGCAAGGACCCGAGCGGCCCGGCGCTGGTCGTCACCCCGGCGGCCTGGCGGGCCTTCGTCACGTTCGTCACGCGCCACTGAGCGGATCGGCGAGCGCCGACCGGATCAGCCTCTCGACCAGCCGTGGCGTGACCGGCTCCAGGGCAAACACCTCGGCCACCCGCTCGGGATCCGTGGTGATGATCGGTCCATAGTTGAGCCACGGGTCGTCGAAGGCAACCCGCTCCTCCAGCCGGACGTCCTGGCCGCCGTCGACGTTCCACACCCGGACCACGACGTGGCGCGGATCGGCCTGGCTGACCGTCCATTGATAGTCGACGTCGTCGACGCGGATTGTCCGCTTCCGGGTCCTGGCCACGGTGCGAGGTTAGGCGGCGGGCGGGCGCGGCGGTAGCGGGATTCGCGCCGGACGAGGGGCTTGGTCGAATACTCGGATGCGGACCGGCGTGCCCATCCGTACGCTTCCGCTCCACGGCGGGCCGCGCCCATTCGGATCGGAGATGAGCAGACCGATGACCTCTCACCTGTTCGCGATCAGCTTCGACGCGCTCGAACCTCTGCCGCTGGCGCGGTTCTGGTCCGGCATCCTCGGCTGGGAGATCGTCGACGATCCGCGCGAGGGTGTGGGGCTCGTGCCCACCGACGACACCGGGTTCCGACTCCGCTTCGCACCGACCGAGCAGCCGAAGGTCGTCCAGAACCTCATGCACTTCGACCTGACGAGCACCTCGCAGCACGATCAGGCTCTGACGGTCTCCAGGGCGATCGAGCTGGGTGGACGGCACCTCGACATCGGCCAGGGCCCGGACGCCGACCACGTGGTGCTGGCCGACCCGGAGGGCAACGAGTTCGACGTCATCCCGCCGGGCAACAACTTCCTCGCCGGCTGCGGGTTCGTCGGCGCGCTGGCCTGCGACGGCACGCCGGAGGTCGGGTATTTCTGGGCCGAGGCGCTCGGTTGGCCGCTGGTCTGGGACCAGGACCAGGAGACCGCCATCCAGTCCCCGCGCGGCGGCACGAAGATCACCTGGGGTGGGCCGCCCTACATGTCGCGTGCGGGCGAGGGTCGGGTGCGCCTCGACCTCGCGCCAGCCGCCGACGGTGACCAGCAGGCGGAGGTGGACCGTCTGCTCGCCCTCGGCGCGAGCCGGATCGGCACCGATCAGGCCGGTCGGGTCGTGTTGGCTGATCCCGACGGCAACGAGTTCTCCGTGCTGACCCCCCGCTAGCCGGTTGGACAACTGTCCCGCCGGTGGGTCAGAGTGGTCCGTCGTGAGATACCTGCGCAGCGGTGGTCCCGCCGCGATCCGGCGACCCCGGCCGACCGACGTCGACGAGTTCGTGGCGGCCGTGCGGCGGAGTCGGGACCTGCACCACCCGTGGCTGGCCGCGCCGGAAACGCCCGAGGAGTACGACCGTTACCTCGCCCGGATCCGCCGCCGGGACAGCGCCGGCTACCTGATCTGCGACCGGGCCAGCGGAGCGATCGCCGGCTACGTGAACATCAGCGGCATCGTGCTCGGCGCGCTGCGCGGCGGGTACCTGGGCTACGCGGCGTTCGAGCCGTACAGCGGCACCGGGCACGCCTCGGCGGGCATCGCCCTGGTCATCGACCACGCGTTCACCAGCGTCGGGCTGCACCGCCTGGAGGCGAACATCCAGCCCGGCAACGAGCCGTCCCGGCGGGTCGCCCGCAAGCTCGGCTTCCGCCTGGAGGGCTTCTCCCCCGACTACCTCTTCATCGACGGCGCCTGGCGCGACCACGAACGCTGGGCCATAACCGCCCCACCCCCCTAACCCCCACCCCCCACCCCCACCCCACCCGCGTGATCAAGAGGTTTGCGTCACGACACGCCGAGGCGCATGACGCAAACCTCTTGATCGACAAGGCCGGTCGGCGGGGACCGGGCGAACTCCGGTGGAGGTGGACCTGCCGCCGGGACTGACGTTTGTCCTGGGCTGCGACGGGAAACGGCCGGCAATGACGAAACCTCGTGTGGTGATCGTGGGGGCCGGGTTCGCCGGTTACCACGCGGCGAAGACGTTGAGCCGGATCGCCCGGGACCGGGCCGAGATCGTGGTGCTGAACTCCACCGACTACTTCCTGTACCTGCCGCTGCTGCCCGAGGTGGCCGCCGGGGTGGTCGAGCCGTCGCGCATCGCCGTGCCGCTGACCGGAACCCTCAAGGGTGTACGGGTGGTGATCGGCGAGGCGGACCACGTCGACCTGCAGAACCGCTGGGTCGGCTTCACCCAGCCCGAGGGGGAGAAGAACCGCCTGGCGTACGACCGGCTGGTCCTGGCCGTGGGCAGCGTCAACAAGCTGCTGCCGATCCCGGGCGTCACCGAGTACGCGCACGGCTTCCGCGGCCTGCCCGAGGCCGTCTACCTGCACGACCACATCGTCCGCCAGGTGGAGTTGGCCGAGCAGGCCGAGGACCCGGCCGAGCAGCGGGCCCGCTCCACCTTCGTGGTGGTCGGCGCGGGGTACACCGGCACCGAGGTCGCCGCGCACGGCCAACTGTTCACCGACGCCCTGCACGCGCAGCGACCCCGGCTCACCGTCCGGCCCCGCTGGATGCTGCTCGACGTCGCCCCCCGCGTGCTGCCGGAGCTGGACAAGAGAATGTCCGACACGTCGCACAAGGTGCTGAACAAGCGCGGCGTGGACGTGCGGATGGGCACCTCGGTGGCCGAGGCGACCTGCGACGGGGTCAAGCTCACCGACGGCGAGTACGTCCCCACCTGCACGCTGGTGTGGTGCGTGGGCGTACGCCCCGACCCGTTCGTCAACGAGTTGGGCCTGCGCACCGAGCGGGGCCGACTGGTCACCGACGAGTACCTCAACGTCCCCGGCTATCCGGAGGTCTTCGCCTGCGGTGACGCGGCCGCCGTGCCCGACCTGGTCAACCCGGGGCAGATCTGCGGCATGACGGCGCAGCACGCGGAGCGGCAGGGCAAGCGGGTGGCGCACAACATCGCCGCGTCGTACGGGTTCGGCACGCGCCGGCCGTACAAGCACCACGACCTGGGCTGGGTGGTCGACCTGGGTGGCAAGGACGCCGCCGCGAACCCGCTGCACGTCAACCTGGCCGGGCTGCCCGCCAAGGCGGTCACCCGGGCGTACCACCTGATGGCGATGCCGGGTAACCGCACCCGCGTGGGTGCCGACTGGGTGCTCGACGCCGCGCTCACCCGCTCGGCGGTGCAGTTGGGGCTGGTCCCGGCGAACGCGGTGCCGCTGGAGAGCACCTCACCCGAGGTCGCGACGCGGGGTCGGTGAGCGGGGCGGGTTTGCCCGTCGCGGGCCGTACTCGCGCAGCAGGATCTGGACGATGCCGGCGGCGGGGATGGCCAGCAGCGCGCCGAGCAACCCGGCCAACTCCGCCGCGAGCAGCAGGCTCAGCAGCACGGTCAGCGGGTTGAGCCGGACCGCGCGGGCGAGGATGAGGGGCTGCAGCAGGTGGTTCTCCACCTGCTGGTAGACGACGAAGAAGACGAGCACGACGACGCCGGCGGTGGGGGAGTGCAGGAACCCCGCCCCGGCGGCGAGCACCGCGCCGATCGTCGCGCCCACCAGCGGTATCAGGTCGGCCACCGCGACGAGCAGCGCGATCACCCCGGCGAACGGCACCCCCGTGAGGCTCAACACCAGGAACGTCAGCCCGCCACAGATCACGCTGATCAGCAGGTTGCCGGTGAGGTAGCCGGTGACCGTCCGGGACACCTCCCGGCCGACGCGGCGCAACCGCTCGCCCTGGCCGTCCCCGGCCACCGCGAGCACGCCGCGGGTGATCCGCGGCGATTCCAACACCATGAGGTACGCCAGCACGACGACCGTGACCAGCCCCGCGACCCCCTCCGCCACGCCACGCAGCACCCCGACGGCGGGTTGCCGCAGCCGGGCCCCGGCATTCCGCAGCTCGTCCGCGTGCGCGCTGGCGTAGCGCCGTACCCCGGTGCGTTCCAGGAACTCGCCCAGCGGACCGCGCCCGGCGCGCGCGTCGCGCAGCAGCTCGGGCCCCCGCTCGGCGAACCGGCCCACCTCGTCCAGCAGCGGCACCAGGATCACCGTGGCCAGGACCGCCAGCACGACGAACGCGGCGAGGAAGACGAGCAGCGTGGCCAGCGCCCGGCGGCGGACGAACCGGCGTTGCAGCCGGTCCACGGCCGGTTTGAGCGCGACCGCGAAGAAGGCGGCCACCACCGCCCAGACGAGCACCCGACGGGTCGCGTACACGAAGGCGAGCGCGAGCGCGGTGGCCAGCACCAGCCCGATCACGACCAGGGTCCGGCGGGCGGTGGCCCGATCTTCGGCGTTGCTCACCCGCCGGGCCTTCCCCGCGCAGACCGTGGAAAACCCGGCATCCCGGCCGGTTCGCCCTACCTCAGACGTCGGTGTCGAGAAGCGGGTGCGCGCCGGCCACGAAGGTGTCGAGGGCGGCGGCGTGCAGCAGCCCACCCACGATCGGGTCGCGCAGCGCGGCCACGGCGAGCCGACCGACCGGCAGCCCGCCGGGGCGGTGCGTCGCGGCGAGCACCAGGTTGCCGTAGCGCCGACCCCGCAGCATCCGGCGGTCGCCGAAGACGCAGACGTCCCCGAAGACCGCCCGCAGCGTCGCCACCTGCACCCGGGTGCCGACCAGCGGTGGCAGGTCCGTCACGTTGACCAGGTAGAGCCCGCCGGGCCGCAGGACACGGGCCACCTCGGCGGCGAACTCCACGGTGCGGACGTGTCCGGGCATCCGGGCAGCCTGGTAGATGTCGGCGATCACCAGGTCGTACCCGTCCGCCCCGGCTGCGGTGACCGCCTCCCGCGCGTCGCCGACCGCCACCCGCACCTCGGGTGGCAGCGGCGGCAACTCCCGCGCCACCAGGTCGACCACCGCCCGGTCCCGTTCCACGACCCGCTGCGCCGAGCCCGGCCGGGTGGCGGCCAGCCAGCGGGGCAGCGTCAACGCGCCGCCGCCGAGGTGCAACACGTCCAGGGGTACGCCCGCGGGGGCCGCCAGCTCCACGGCCGACGCGATCCGGCGGACGTACTCGAAGTGCAGGTGCCGGGGATCCTCGACATCCACGTACGACTGCTCGACGCCGGCGGAGAGCAGCGTCCGTCCGGTCCTGCGGACCGGATCGGCGACCAACTCCAGACGGTCGGCGGCGCGGTTCATGACGGCACGCTAACCGAGCGGCCGACGGGCCGGCGGCGCGGGAGCACCCGCGTCCGCCGGCCCGCGTACGCCGTGGCGGTGGTCAGCCGCCGGCCATCCCGGCGCCGACCTCGTCGATCGCGTCGTCGATCGCGTGGGCCAGGTCCACGTCCAGCGCGCTCACCCCGTCCGCCTGGTTGGTGCGGACGGTCAGCACGGCGGCTGTGTCGCCGGGCCGCCCGATGCTCGGGCCGCGGCCGGTCTCCTGGCGTAGCCGGTCGAGTCGGGCGAGCACCCGGTCGAGGTTGTCCGGTGGCAGCGCGACCACCCGGTACAGGGCGGTGGTGTCGCCGGCCCAGTACGGCAGGTCGTCCAGCGCCGCCTGGACCTGCTCCTCGTCCAGGGTGGGCGTGGTGGTGGAGGCCCCCACGATGCCGCCGCCGGCCGCTGGCGGGTTCAGCAGCTCCCGCAGGCCGTCGGGGACGTGCAGGGACTCGATCAGGTCGCCGTCCTGCTCGGCGAGCGCGGCGATCGTCGCCTCCGCCTGGTAGCGGGCCTGCTCCGGCGTACGCCCGCTGATCCGGCCCACCTCGGCCAGGAAGCCGGGCAGATCGCGGTGCCGCTCGATGCCGTCCACGGGCACCACGTCGTGCAGCGAGTTCGGCACGGCGGCGAGCAGTCGTTGCCGCTCGGCCGTGTCGAGCGCGAAGGCCAGCACCAGCACGGTCGCCTCGGCGCCCACCTTCGCCGTCGGGAAGTCGACCCCGGACCGGCGTCGGACATCCTCGACCAGATCCCGGTATCCCAAACTTGTCACACCGGCCGCGCCACCGGGCGGCGGCTGCGGTCGCGGATTGTCCGGGGTACCCCTCGACGGCGGGGCCGGTCCACCACGCGTGGTGTCCGTCTTGTGCCGTCCGGCCGGCGGCGGGCCGGCCCGTCTGCTCTGGTCCAGGCTGGTGAGCTGTTTGGAGGCGCTCAGGCTCGCGCCGTACTCGCTGGGCTGGCCGCCCTGTTCGCGGGCCTGCCGGGCCAGCGCCCGGCGGCGCTGGTTGTCGCCCTCCATCTGCTTGCGCATCGTGACGCCCCTTCCGCTGGGGATCGATCCTGCGACGGTCGCGTTCCCGTCGTCCCGGGAGCCGAAACGGACGCTGCCGGCCGAGTACGGCTGAGCGTCGGCCGGGCTTCATCCGCCCGGGGTGAGGGGCGCTCACCCGTGCGGCCCGCAGGATCGGGGCAGGAGGCAGTTCTTCCGAGGTACGCGGAAGGAAGGTCGTCATGAAACGGATCGTCGAGATCGTTCCCGCTCGACCCGGCTGGTACGCCCGCTGGCAGCTCACGCCCGACGCCACCCGGTGCTACCCGGTGAGCCTGTGGGCGCTGCTGGAGGAGGCCGACGGAACCGGCCGGGAAGTGGTCGGAATGGACTGCATCGGCCAGTGGCCGGGTGCGGACGACAACGAGGCGGGTGGGGAGTTTGTCCGCTACCTGTACCAGACGCCCGACTCGGGGGAACCCGACGACATCGAACCTCCGTCGACCGTCGAACTGCGCGACGGCGGGCCCCGACTCCAGCCGATGACCGCGCCCTAGGCATTTCTCCGGCCCCCGGCCCCAGGTCCCAGGGTCGGGGGCCCCCTCGCGCGTGGGGTGGTCGTTCGGTGCGGCCGTCAGCCGGTGGCGCGCAGCTCGTCGTCGCCCTGCACGGCCAGCAGCTCGGTGAGGCCGGTGCGATCCAGCAACTGCTGGATCTGCGGGCTGACCCCGGTGAGCCGGATCGCGCCGACGCTCCGACGCGCGATCAGCAGGGCGCTGAGCCCGGACGAGTCGCAGAGGCCGACGCCGCTCAGGTCGATCGTCACCTGCGGCTCGCCGTGCAGGCCGGCCGCGGCGGCCACCAGCTCCGGCGCGGTGTCGTAGTCGAGCTCGCCGGTCAGCCGTAGCCGGACGTGACCGGCGTCGGGCCGGCTCACCTCGATGGTCAACAGCTGGTGGGGCATTGCACCATGTTCCCAGTCCGCACGCGGAACGCAAACCCGGGGGCTGCGCGTCGCCGGATCACGCCGTGGCGGCGGACGCCTCGGCGTCGGGCCCGCCCTCCGGACGAGCGGTGGGCACCGGCCGACCGAGGAGCGTCGCCACCCCGGTGATGTCCAGGATCGTCGCCAGGAAGCGCGGGACCGAGCGCAGCCGCAGCCCGGCGCCGACCGCCTGGCCCTCCCGCCAGGCGTGCACGATCACGGCGAGACCGGTGCTGTCGATGAAGGTCAGATCGGCGAAGTCCAACACGATCGCGCGTGGCGCGTCGGCGAGGATCCGGTCGATCTCGGCGTGCAGAGGGGCCGAGGTCGCGTACGCCAGCTCGCCGCCGACGCGGATCAGGGGCACGTCGGGGTCGGACCGGTCGACGGCGACGCTCAGTGGCTTCGCGTCGGCCCTACGCCCTTCCGACAGCACGATCAGGCCCCTTCCCCCGGGCCGGCACTCCGACCGGCGCGAGGGGATCGTAACAACCGTCGAGCGGGGCCGCTCGCTACCGGAACCGGGGCCCGACCTGCTGTCGGATGCCGGTCACGGCGCACCGGCGTAGGGTGGGTGGACAGTGCACGTTCGGGTGGACGACAAGGAGTGAGGCTCAGCTGGTGACTGCTTCCGACGTCAGGGACTGGGACCCGGGCGACGGACGGATCTCCACGCCGAGTACCACACGGGCCCCGGCGTGGTCCGCCGACGCACCGTCCTGGCCCGCGCCCGCGCTGCCGCCGTCGGCCCCCGACCGTGACCAGGCCACTCCGGACTGGTCCGAGGTCGTCGAACACTTCCGCGAGGGCCTGGTGGTCTGCGACGCCGACGGTGTCGTCCGGCACGTGAGCCCGGTGGCCGAGCGGCTGTTGCCCGAGGTGGTACCCGGTGAACCGCTGGCCGCGTCCGGCGTGCCGGGGTTGGGCGAGGGCGTGCCCGGGAACTTCACCCACCACGACCGTCGGCTCACCGCCCGCCGGATGCCGCTGTCCGCCGGCCGCTGCTGCTGGTACGTCGAGGACGTCACCGAGAGCGTCAGCCGCGCCGACGCGTTGCTCGCCGAGCGGGCCCGGTCGGCCTTCCTGGCCGTGGTGGGCGACAAGCTGGGCAACCCGCTGCACCCCGACCGGGCCGCCGCCGCGGTCGTCCGACTCGCCGTGCCGACCCTGGCCGAGGTGGCGGTGCTGGTGCTCGCGCCCCGCGCGGGGCGGGTCCGCTGGTGGCGGGCCACCCGGGTCGACGACGAGGCCCCGATGGTCGACGGCGGCGTCCTGACCGGCGTCACCCTCCCCGCGGCCATCGCCGACGGGCTGACCGGTGTCGAGCCGCACACGGTCGACTGGCTGGTGGAGCAGGCGGTCGACGCCGGCTGGCTGCCCGGCCTCACAGGCGTCGACAGCACCGCCCGGGTCGTCCCGCTGCCCGGCCGCGACACCCCCGTCGGGGTGCTGTTGGTCGCCCGGCGCTCCAGCCGCTGGTACGACGAGGACGACGTCGAGTTGATCCGGGCGTTCGCGGCCCGGGCCGGCGCGGCGTTGACCACTGCCCAGCTCTACCGCGACCAGGCGGAGGTCGCCGACACCCTGCAGGCCAGCCTGCTGCCGGTCGAGCCGACCGAGACCGCCGGCGTGCAGTGGGGCACCGCGTACCGTCCGGCGCAGGCGGGACTGCGCATCGGCGGCGACTTCTACGGCTCGCACCGGCTCGCCGACGGCGGTTCCGTCTTCTTCCTCGGCGACGTCTCCGGCAAGGGCGTCGAGGCGGCCGTGTTCACCGGTCAGCTCCGCCAGTGCCTGCAGGCGCTGCACCGGGTGGAGTCCCACCCGGGCCGGCTGCTGCGGCTGCTCAACGACGCCCTGTTCGAGACGACCCAGGCCAACGGCCAGGGCCGCTTCGCCACCATCGTGCTGGGCGTGGCCCGTCCGCAGCGCGACGGAGGCGTCACCCTCACGATGGCCGGGGGCGGGCACCTGCCGCCGCTGGTGCTGCGCGGCTCGGGCGAGGTTGAGGTGGTGCCGCTGCGCGGCATGCTGATCGGGGTGGTGCCCGACCCGCGCGTCGGCGAGGTGACCGTACGCCTGGCGCCGGGCGAGACCTGCCTGCTCTACAGCGACGGTGTCACCGAGGCCCGTGGGGGTCGTCGCGGCGACGAGCAGTTCGGCGCGGAGCGGCTGGTGACGGCCGTGACGGATTGCCAGCGCATGCCGGCGCCGGCCCTGGCCGAGCGCGTCGAGCAGGTCACCTGTGACTGGCTGGGGCACGGCGACCACGACGACATCGCCGTCCTGGCGCTGCGCGCGGTCAGCCCCGGTCGTGGCGCGCGGCACCTGCACGCCGTTCCCCCGCCGACGACCGCCGACGAGCAGAGGATGAGCCCCGCGTGACCGCCCCCGCCGCGACAACGGAACCGACCGACGCCTACCCCGGCTATCTGGCCTGCCTCGCCGACGCCGACGAGTACGCCGCGATCGACGTGGCGATCGGCCTGCTGGAGGCGGGCGTGCCGCCGGAGCGGGTGCTGCTCGACCTGGTCGCGCCGGCACAGGCCGAGGTGGGTGAGCGGTGGGCCCGCAACGAGTGGAGCGTGGCGCAGGAGCACGCGGCCACCCACATCAGCGAGCGGGTGGTGGCCGCCGTGGCGGCGCACGCCAAACCGCGTGCGACCGGCGGTCATGTCGTGGTGGCCTGCATGGACGGCGAGTGGCACGCCCTGCCGCCCCGGCTGGTGGCCGAGGTGCTGCGGCTCCGCGGTTGGCAGGTGACCTTCCTGGGCGCCAGCGTGCCGGCGGCGCACCTCGTGTCGTACCTGCACCGGCACGACGCGCAGGCGGTCGCGCTGGCCTGCGCGCTGCCGATGCGGCTGCCGCACGCCCATCGGATGATCGAGGCGTGCCGGCGTTCGGACGTGCCGGTCGTGGTCGGCGGGCGGGGCTTCGGCGCGGACGGCCGGTGGGCGGCCCGGCTCGGCGCGGCCTGGGCGCCGAACGCGCCGGCGGCGGCCGGGTTGATCGCTGACGAGCGGGCGCTACGGCGGGTGCCGGCGGCGCGACTCGCGCACCTGGCCGACGACGAGTACGCGAGTCTGGTCCGCCGCCGTGGCGATCTGATCGACAGCGCGCTGACCGATCTGCGGGCGAAGGCGCCGGCGACGCGCGAGTACACGGCCACCCAGCTCGACTCGACGGTGAGCGACCTGGGTCACATCCTGGACTCGCTGGCCGCCGCGTTGTACGTCGACGACGCCTCGCTGTTCACCGAATTCGTCGACTGGCTCGCGGAGATCCTGACGAGCCGGCGGGTGCCGGCCAGCGCCGTCGAACTCACCCTGGAGCACTTCGCCGCCGAGCTGCGGGACTACCCCCGGGCAGCGCACGCGCTGGCCCTGGGGCGTGCCGGGCTGGCCGCCGCGTCCCGTTCCGCCGGCTGACCCGGGTCGGCCAGACGATCACCACGCGCTGCGGAGCGTCGTACCCCCCTGCGTATACTTGCCGCACTGCAAACGTCCCACCCGCCGGTGGAGCGAGCGAGGGGGAGACGGTGACGTTCAGTGTCAGCGACGCCGAGCGCGAGGGCGGTGTCGCCTGCCTGCGGCTCGCCGGTGAGCTGGACCTGAGCACCGCCGAAGAGCTGGCCGCCGCCATCGACCGGCTCACCGCCGCCGGTGAGCGCCGGGTGCTGCTCGACCTCACCGACCTGACCTTCTGCGACTCCACCGGGATGGCGGTGTTCGTCCGGGGCGACAACCAGGCCGCGGCCGACGGGGGCTGGCTGAGGATCACCGGCGCCGCCGGTCGGGTCGAGCGCGTGTTGCGGATCACCGGTCTGGCCGACGTGCTCCGCTACGTTCCCGACACGGCTGACCCGGCGTCCCACAGCGCCCTCTGATGGGCTAGATTTCCCCGCCAGCATGGTGACCGTCCGGTTTCCATTCTCCGCCGACACCCGAGGCAGGTAGTGATGGGCGACAGCCCGCAGCCGGTACGCATCCTGGTGGTCGACGACGATCCCGGCGACGTGCTGATGATCGAGGAGGCGTTGGCCGACTCCGACGTCGAGAAGATCATCGACGTGGTGAGCGACGGCGAGGAGGCGATGGAGTTCCTCCGGGCCGAGGGTCGCCACTCCGGGGCCCGCCGGCCGGACGTGATCCTGCTCGACCTCAACATGCCGCGGATGGACGGGCGTCAGGTGCTCGGGGCGGTCAAGCAGGACGAGGATCTGCGGACCATTCCGATCGTGGTGCTGACCACCTCGAACGCGGACACCGACATCGTCGGCAGCTACACGTTGCAGGCCAACGCGTACGTCACCAAGCCGATCGACCTGGACGACTTCAACGACGTGGTGCGCCGCATCGACGAGTTCTTCGGCCGCGTGGTCGTGCTGCCCAAGCGCCCCTGATCCGCCCGTCCCGCGCATGCTGAACAATTTTCCCGAACCGCCTCGGTGGATGTCGTCGCGCCCGAGGATCCAGGTGGGGAAGTAACAGCGGCTGCCTGGGGGCGACAGTATGAGGTTCTCCGTCGTGAAGACCGGCTACGACCAGCGACAGGTGGATTCCTGCCTGGATGAGCTGGGGATCAGGTTGTCCCGGCTCGCGGCGCGGGCGGAGGGCGCGGCCGGGGCGACCCGGGAGTGGGACGAGATCCGCCAGGAGGCGACCTGGCTCAGCGGGCTGCTCCAGCGACTGGACCTGGGCGACGCCGCCGCCACCCGCCGGGCCGGCGACGCGGTGCGTCAGGAGGCGGACGAGATCCTGGCGCAGGCCCGCCGCGCGCTGGACGAGGCCCGCGAGGAGGCCCGTCGGGTCCGGGAGCAGGCGTACGCGGATGCCGTGCAGGCCCGGCGTGACTTCGAAGAGGCGCTGCACGCGCGCCGCCGTCGCGAGGCCCTGGCGGACGAGATCCTCGTCGGCGTGACGGTCGAGCCGGTGCCGGCCGACACGCCCACGGCGGCGGCCGGCACCCGCTGAGACGGCCTCAGGCGAGCAGCGCGGCCGCCACGGTGGTGGCCCGGTCCTCGTGCGGGGCGTACGCGTCGGGGTACGCCGAGACCTGCACCGCCTGGGCGGCGGCGGTGAGGCTCATGTCCTGCCAGCCGGGGATCTCGGCGAGGGCGGTGTAGAAGGCCCGGGCGGCGTACGACGGGCGCATCAGCTCGGCGACCGTGCCCCACCCGCTGCTGGGCCGCTGCTGGAACAGCCCGACCGAGTCGTGGTCGGAGCCGCTGCCCTGGTGCGGGTACTCGCTCGACTCCGGTAGCACGTCGCTGGCCAGGTTGTAGAGGTTGCTCTCCTGCATCGCGGTGGCGAGCGCCACGACCAGGGCGCGACGCGGCATCTTCAGCCCCACGCCGACGTCCACGATGATCTTCGCGTTGTCCATCTGCTGCTGGTCGAGCCCGGCGACCGGGCGCGGCCGGCGGGGCTTGACCGGCTTCTTCGGCGCCTTGCGGGTGACGGTGGGCGTCGGGGTCGGCGCGGCCGTCGGGGTGGGCAGGACCCGGGCCGGGGCGAGGTCGCGGTCCAGCGACCGGGAGGCGCGCTCGTCGGCGATGGCGGCACGGTCGGCCAGCGCGTCGGCGATCGGCCGGACGGGCTGCGGGGCTTCCTGCCCGTCGCGGGCGGCGGCGAACGCGCCCAGGCCGAGACAGCAGGTGACGCCGGTGGCCAGGGCGACCCGGACCGGGGTGGAGCCGAGCAGG
Source organism: Micromonospora sp. CA-248212 (assembly GCF_050948405.1). NCBI lineage: Bacteria > Bacillati > Actinomycetota > Actinomycetes > Micromonosporales > Micromonosporaceae > Micromonospora > Micromonospora sp. CA-248212. The sequence continues at coordinate 3,173,034 of NZ_CP192023.1, forward strand.
GCGCGGCGCGGCGGCGGTTCGGGGGCCCGGTGACGGCCGATCGTCCGTTCGGTTGATGCGGCGTCCCTCGTGCGGGTGGTCGAGGGCGCGTCGGTCAGCTTCTGGGCGGTGGGGTCGTCGGGATGCACCCGCCGAGGCTAGATAGTCGGTCGCCCGCTGCCATCGGCCCCAAGAGTGGCATGCGCCACAATTTGCCCGAATCGTGGGCGTGGCAACGGGCGAAAGCCGGTTATGTCGGCACAACCTCGCCGATCAGACGAGACGGGTATTTCCGATTCGCCAGGTGAAGGTGGTCATCGCGTCCCACCGAGAGGTGATGTTCTGCGGGGCTCCGGTCATCCCCCTGTCGGGTGATGCGGGGGTCCACCGAACGCCTGACCACGATGCGTGTCGGTGGCGGATGGGTCATCGCGGTCCGGCGGTAGCACTCCGATGAGCGTGATGACTCTCAGGCATCAAGATGCCCCAGAGTCATCAGGCTCATCAGGGAGAGTGCCACCCGCCGCTGATGCCGTCCGGCCGACAAGAGCCCGCTCTCAGTGCCGACCGTTCTCGGCCGGGGTGACGGTCAACCGGTGCCGCGTGTTGTCGCTGCTGGAGAAGGGCCAGAGCCGATCGGCGTACTCGACCAGGTCGGCCAACTGCGCCCGGCTCAGACCGGCCGACGAGATCGAGGCGTGCACGTCGGCCCGGTACCGGCCGTCGTCGTCGCGCCCCAGCTTCGCCTCGGCGCGCACCTGGACCGTGTGCGCCTCGTCGGTGATCTCCCCGGCCGCCTCCACGGCGGCGTGGTGCAGGCAGGAGGCGAAGGCCGCCGCCAACAACTGCTCCGGTCTCAGGCCGGTGCAGTGCGCCGCCAGCGGCGACGCGAGCGGCGTGGAGAGCCCGCCGTCATCGGTTCGGACGTGGCCACCCTCGGCGGTGGCGGTGGCCTCATGCAGCCAGGAACTCGGACTCGGCATCGCGTTCCTCCCGTCGCTCACCCGCCCGGCTACCCGGCCGAGGGCGGGCGAAACGCTCAGCTCAGCTCCCGTCGACGACCGACAGCGCCTCGGTGGGCTGCGCCGCCGCCCGCTCGGTCCACGGCGACGGCGACGGCGACAGCGACCGCTGCGTGGGGATCGCCATCGGCACGTACACCCGGGCGTCCACGACCTCGGCCAGCAGCAGCGCCGCGACCAGGCTGGTCGGACGCCCGGCGGGATCGTCGTCCAGGCAGCAGCGGCACAACTCGGACACCTCGGGCGGGAGCCCGTCCACCTCCGGCAGCGGCTCGGGCGGCCGGGACCGGCGCGCGGCCAGCAGCTCGGCCGGGGTCTGGGCCCGGTACGGGAGACGACCGCTGAGGCAGTAGTAGAGCAGCACGCCGAGGGCGTACATGTCGGCGGCCGGCGTCGCGGGGGCGCCGTCGAGCTGTTCCGGCGCCAGGTACGCCGGGGTGCCGAGCAGTATGCCGTCGGGCATCGGGTCGGCCGTGCCGGTCGGGGTGGCGATGCCGAAGTCGAGGACCTTCACCCCCGCCGGGGTGAGCATGACGTTGGCCGGCTTGACGTCGCGGTGCACGATGCCGCTCGCGTGCGCGGCGGACAGCGCGGCGGCGACCTCCGCGCAGACCCGCACGGAGATGCGCCAGTCCAGCGGGCCCGCCCGCAGGTGCGCCGCGAGGGTCTCGCCCTCGGCCAGCTCCATGACGATGTAGGGGACCCGGCGGCCGGGAAGCGTCGAGGAGGTGCCGAAGTCGTGCACGCTCGCGACGTTCGGGTGCACCAACCGGGCCGCCGAGCGGGCCTCCGTGCGGATCCGGTCCACCGTGTCGTGGTGGCCGTCCGGGCCGGGCGCGATCAGCTTCACGGCGACCGGTCGGTCCAGCACCCGATCGTGGGCCCGCCACACCTCGGACATCCCGCCGACGCCGATGCGCTGTTCGAGCTGGTACCGCCCGTCCAGCGTCCGCATCGACAACTCCTCATCCTCGTCCCGCCCGGCGGCGGGGCCTGGGAATCGCGGTACCCGGGGGCCGAGCTGGGCAAACCGCGTCGGCCGCCGATCACGCCGTACCTCGGCCGGGGTCACCGCCGGGTGCGGTAGCTTGCGACCCAGGGCCGTACGCACCGAGCGTGCCGGCATCGTCACGCAAGGGAGCGCCGCGATGGGCGAGGTCACCGTACGCTTCGTCGGCGGTCCCGCGGACGGGCTGGTCCGCGCGGTACCGGCCGAGCCGGACGGCGCCCCTCCGCAGCGGTGGATCATGCGGCATCCGGGCGGCACCGGCCCGACACAGCCCGGCCCCGACCACCTCTACGAGCGCGACCAGCCCGACGGCCACGGCGGGTGGAGCATGCGCTTCGTCCGGACCGACGCGTACGGGGTGTCCGAGTGACCACGGTCGGAGGCTGAGCGGTGGCTCGGCGGCCCGGCCGCACAGCTGGCACACAGGCGGCGCAGAGGCGCGACACAGCGGAGGTGTCCACGATGGGGGGCATGGTCATCCAGGGGCAGACCGTGCCGGGCCGGATCGAGTTGCGCCGCCCGGACGGTGAACCGGTCCGCGTGCTGGTGGTGGACGACGAGGCGACGCTGACCGATCTGCTCTCGATGGCGCTGCGCTACGAGGGTTGGCAGGTGCGCAGCGCCGGCAACGGCATGGCGGCGTTGAGCGCCGCCCGGCAGTTCCAGCCGGACGCCGTCGTCCTCGACGTCATGCTGCCCGACCTCGACGGCTTCCAGGTGCTGCGTCGGCTGCGCGAGCACGCCCCGACCGTGCCGGTGCTCTTTCTGACCGCCCGGGACGCCGTCGAGGAGCGCATCGCCGGGCTGACCGTGGGCGGCGACGACTACGTGACCAAGCCGTTCAGCCTGGAGGAGGTGATCGCCCGGCTCCGCGCGCTGCTGCGCCGCTCGGGCTTCGCGGTCGCCGCCCACGAGGAGGCGCTGCTGACCGTCGGCGACCTCAGCCTCGACGAGGACAGTCACGAGGTCCGCCGCGCCGGCCAGCTCGTCACGCTGACCGCGACCGAGTTCGAGCTGCTGCGCTACCTGATGCGCAACCCGCGCCGGGTGCTCAGCAAGGCGCAGATCCTCGACCGGGTGTGGAACTACGACTTCGGCGGCCAGGCCAACGTGGTGGAGCTGTACATCTCGTACCTGCGCAAGAAGATCGACGCGGGGCGACCGCCGATGATCCACACGCTGCGCGGCGCGGGCTATGTCCTCAAACCCGCTGACTAGGGCACTCGTCCGGCTGCGGCGCTGGTGGGCTGGCCGGTCGCTGCGGACCCGGCTGGTGCTCGCCCTGGTCGCGCTGCTCGCCCTGGTCAGCGTCGCCATCGGCGGGCTCACCACGCTGGCCCTGCGGCACGTGCTGGTCGCCCAGGTCGACACCCAGTTGACGATGGGGGACCGGCCGCGCGACCTGCCGCCGTGGTTCCGCCCCGGTGGCGACCCCGGGCGGCCCGCTGTGCGGCCGGGCGTTGCCGCACCGTCCCCGCCGGAGCCTCCGCGCGGCTTCCCGCCGGGCTCGCTCGCCGTACGCCGGGCCGACGGCGTCACCACGGCGACGCGGAGCACCGCGAGCGGCAGCCTCGCCGACGTTCCCGCCGCCGACGCCGCACGGCTGGTCGCGCTGCCCACCGACGGCCGGCCCCGCACCATCACCCTCGACGAGGGGGACGTCCGGGCGGTGGCCCGGCAACTGCCCAACGGGGTCGTGGTCGCCGTGGGCATTCCGCTCAGCGGTGTGCGGGACACCGTCTGGGCGCTGGTCGCCGCGCAGGCCGGGGTCGTCGGCCTCGGACTGCTCCTGGCCGGTGGCGCGGGCGCGCTGATCGTGCGGGCCACGCTGCGACCGCTGAACCGGGTGGCCGCGACCGCCGCCCGGGTCACCGAGCTGCCGCTGGACCGGGGCGAGGTGGCGCTCGCCGTCCGGGTGCCGGCCGCCGACACCGATCCGCGTACCGAGGTCGGCCAGGTCGGCGCGGCGTTGAACCGGATGCTGGGCCACGTCGCCGACGCGTTGGCCGCGCGGCAGGCCAGCGAGACCCGGGTACGCCAGTTCGTCGCCGACGCCAGCCACGAGCTGCGCACCCCGCTCGCGGCGATCCGTGGGTACGCCGAGGTGGCCCGGCGGGGCCGCGACGAGGTCCCCGCCGACGTGGCGCACGCCCTGCGCCGCGTCGAGTCCGAGAGCGCCCGGATGACCAGCCTCGTCGACGACCTGCTGCTGCTGGCCCGGCTCGACGCCGGCCGGCCGCTCGCGGCGGACCCGGTCGACCTGTCCGCCCTCGTGGTCGACGCGGTCAGCGACGCGCACGTCGCCGGCCCCGAGCACCACTGGCGGCTCGACCTGCCCGAGGTCGTCATCCGCGTGCCCGGCGACGCCGCCCGCCTGCACCAGGTGGTGGCGAACCTGCTGGCCAACGCCCGCGTGCACACCCCGCCCGGCACGACGGTCACCACCACCCTCGCCGTCGAGGCGGACGCCGCCGTCCTCACCGTCGCCGACGACGGGCCGGGGGTACCGGCCCAGCTGCGACCGGAGATGTTCGAGCGGTTCGCCCGGGGTGACAGTTCCCGGTCCCGGGCGCACGGCAGCACCGGGCTCGGCCTGGCGATCGTGGCGGCCGTCGTCGACGCGCACCACGGCACGGTCGGCGTCGACAGCCGTCCGGGCCGGACGGTGTTCGCCGTCCGCCTGCCGGATCCCACAGCTGACGCATAGGCGGCGCACGGGGTCCCGCCAGTTCGGCCGCCAAGGCTGGCGGCATGGACCGAACAGACACCCTGTCGACGACGCCCGGCGACCCGGTCGGGCCGCCCCACCCGAGCACGCGCCCCGAGGAACACCCGCCTCCGGCGGGCCGTGCGGCGACCTGGACCCGGCCCGCTCTGCTGGCCCTGCTCCTGGGCACCGGCCTGCTCTACCTCTGGGGCCTGGGTGCCTCCGGCTGGGCCAACTCGTTCTACGCGGCCGCCGCGCAGGCCGGCTCGGTGAGCGGCAAGGCGTTCTTCTACGGCTCGTCCGACGCGGCCAACTCGATCACGGTGGACAAGACGCCCGCCTCGCTCTGGCTGATGGCCCTGTCGGTGCGGATCTTCGGGTTGAACAGCTGGGCGATGCTCGTCCCGCAGGCGCTGTGCGGGGTCGCCTCCGTCGGCGTGCTCTACGCGAGCGTGAAGCGCTGGTACGGGCCGGTTGCCGGCCTGATCGCCGGAGCGGTCCTCGCCGTCACCCCGGTGGCGACGCTCATGTTCCGTTTCAACAACCCCGACGCCCTGCTCGTGCTCCTGCTGCTCGGCGGCGCGTACGCCACCGTGCGCGCGTTGGAGACGGCCAGTACCCGGTGGATCGTGCTGGCCGGCGCGCTGGTCGGGTTCGGCTTCCTGACCAAGATGCTCCAGGCTTTCCTGCTGGTGCCGGTCTTCGCCGGCGTCTACCTGCTGGCCGCCCCGACCGGGCTGTGGCGGCGGGTGCGGCAACTCCTGCTCGCCGGCCTCGCGGTGGTGGTGTCCGCCGGCTGGTGGGTGGCCGTCGTCGAACTCGTCCCGGCCAGCGCGCGTCCGTACGTCGGCGGGTCGCAGGGCAACAGCATCCTGGAGCTGACCCTCGGCTACAACGGTCTCGGCCGGATCACCGGCGACGAGGTGGGCAGCGTCGGCGGCGGCGCCGGACGGATGGGCGGTGGGGGTGGACCGTTCTCGGGGCGGACGGGCCTGCTGCGGATGTTCGACGGCGAGGTCGGCGGTCAGATCTCCTGGCTGCTGCCGGCCGCGTTGATCCTGCTGGTCGCGGGCCTGCTGGTGGCCGGTCGGGCCGCGCGTACCGACCGCACCCGGGCCGGTCTGCTGCTGTGGGGTGGCTGGCTGCTGGTTACCGGACTGATCTTCAGCTTCATGTCCGGGATCTTCCACGCCTACTACACCGTGGCGCTCGCGCCGGCCGTCGGCGCGCTGGTCGGCATCGGCGTCACCCTGCTCTGGCGGCAGCGCCGACCGCGGCCCACCCCGGCCGCCGACGCGGACGAGGAACCGGTGCTGGTGTCCCGGTGGCAGCGGTGGCGTCCGCTGGCCGCCACGGCGACCCTCGCCGCCACCCTCGCGGTCACCGTCTGGTGGGCGTGGGTGCTGCTCGGGCGCAGCCCCGACTGGTACCCGTGGCTGCGTGCCGTCGTGCTGGTCGCCGGCCTGCTCGGCGCGGCCCTTCTCCTGTTGACCGTTCGACTGCCCCGGTGGCTGGGGGCCGTGGCGCTGGGCGTCGGCGCGGCGGCGGCCCTCGCGGGACCGGCGGCGTACGCGGCACAGACCGCCGCGACCCCGCACACCGGCTCGATCCCGAGCGCCGGCCCCGCGGTGGCGGGCGGATTCGGCCGCGGTGGCTTCCCCGGCGGACGACCGCCGGGCGGCATGGCGTTCCCCGGCCGCGGGCAGTTCCCCGGCGACGGCCGCAACGGCGCTCAGCCGCCCGGCGGAGACGGCCGCAACGGCAACCAGAACGGCGGACGGTCCCCGGGCTTCCCGGGTGGCGGGCAGGCGCCGGGCTTCCCCGGCAGCTTCCGCGGCGGCGGTCAACTTCCCGGCTTCCCCGGTGGTGGCCGGGAGGCCGGCGGCGGCATGGGAGGTCTCCTCGACGCCCGCGAGCCCAGCGCCGCGATGCGCGAGTTGCTCGAGCGGGACAGCGACGACTACACCTGGGTGGCGGCCACCATCGGTTCCAACAACGCCTCCGGTTATCAGTTGGCCACCGGCGACCCGGTGATGCCGATCGGCGGGTTCAACGGCAGCGACCCGTCACCGACCCTCGCCCAGTTCCAGCGCTACGTCGCCGACCACAAGATCCACTACTTCATGGGCGGTGGTGGCTTCCGTGCCAACGGAGGCAGCTCGGCCTCGCAGGAGATCTCCACCTGGGTCGAGGAGACCTTTACGGCGCAGACCGTGGACGGGGTCACCGTCTACGACCTGAGCACCGGCGCGGACGCGTCGTGACCGCGATCAGCGGCCCGCGTCCCGCCGTCCGGACCCGGTCCACCACCACCGGGGCGGTGCTGGACGTGGTGATCCCCGTCTACAACGAGGAGACCGACCTCGGGCCGTGCGTACGCCGGCTGCACGCCCACCTCACCGAGCACTTCCCGTACCCGTTCCAGATCACCGTGGCCGACAACGCCAGCGTGGACGGCACCCTGACGGTCGCCGAGGGCCTCCGCGCCGAGCTGCCGGGCGTCGAGGTCCTGCACCTGGACGCCAAGGGCCGGGGGCGCGCGCTGTCCGTCGCGTGGTCGGCCTCGTCCGCGCCGGTGCTGGCGTACATGGACGTGGACCTGTCCACCGATCTGGCGGCGCTGCTGCCGCTGGTCGCGCCGCTCATCTCCGGCCACTCCGACCTGGCGATCGGCACCCGGCTGGCGCGTACGTCCCGGGTGGTGCGCGGCGCCAAACGGGAGGTCATCTCCCGGGCCTACAACCTGCTGCTGCGCGGCGCGCTGTTCGCGCGGTTCTCCGACGCGCAATGCGGGTTCAAGGCGATCCGCGCGGACGTGGCCGAAGAGCTGCTGCCGCTCGTGCGGGACACCGGGTGGTTCTTCGACACCGAGCTGCTGGTGCTGGCGCAACGGGCCGGGCTGCGCATCCACGAGGTGCCGGTGGACTGGGTCGACGACCCGGACAGTCGGGTCGACATCGTCGCCACCGCCCTGGCCGACCTGCGGGGGATGGGTCGACTCGGGCGGTCCCTGGTGACCGGCGCGCTGCCCGTGGCCGAGCTACGTGCCCAGCTCGGTCGGGCACCGCTGGCCGCGCCACCGGCGCAGGTGCCGGTCGGGCTGCCCAGGCAGCTGGTCCGGTTCGCCGCCGTCGGGGTGGCCAGCACGCTGGCGTACCTGCTGCTGTTCGTGGCCACCCGGGGCGCGCTCGGCGCGCAGCCGGCGAACCTGCTGGCGCTGTTTCTGACGGCGGTGGCGAACACGGCCGCGAACCGACGGCTGACGTTCGGGATCACCGGTAGCCGCAATGCCGGTCGGCACCACGCGCAGGGGCTGCTGGCGTTCGGCCTCGGCCTGGCGTTGACCAGTGGCGCGCTGGCGGCGCTGCACGCGGTTGTCGCCGTACCCGCCCGGTCGGTGGAACTGGCCGTGCTGGTGGTCGCGAACCTGGTCGCCACCGTGCTGCGCTTCGTGCTGCTGCGCCTGGGCATGCACCACCGCCGCAGCTAGGCCGGTCAGCCGGTCAGCATCTGTGCGAGGACCTCGACCACGCGCCGGGTGTGCCGCCCGTCGGGGTCCTCGTCGGGGTTCAGGTCGGTCACGCTCATCCCGAGCAGCCGGTCGGCGCGGGCCAGCGGCGTGACCAGTGCGACGAGGTCCGCCCACCGTGGCCCGTCCGGCTCCGGGTAAGTCACCGCCGGCAGGTCGCGCGGGTCCACCACGTCCAGGTCGAGGTGCAGCCAGGCCGGCCCGTCGCCGTCGGCGGCCAGGCCCGCGCCGACCGCACCGGCGCCGAGGCGCAGCAGGTCGACGGCGGGCACCTGGTGGATCGCCGGGTCGATCCGGGCCGCCTCGAGGCGACTGTCCTCGTCGGTGGGCGGTCGGTGGCCGAGCAGGTGCACCCGGGCGGGGTCGAGCAGCGCGTCGTCGACGCCGATCGCGGCGGCCGGGCCGTGCCCGGTGACCACCGACAGGTCCATGTCGGCGGCCTCGCCGGTCGGCGACGTCGCGCCGTCGAGGAAGTCGGGATGCGCGTCGACGAACCACAGCTCGGTCGTGCGGGGCAGCGCGCGGCAGATGCCGGGCAGGATCGCGCAGTCGCCGCCGAGCACCAGCGGTCGGTGACCGTCCGCGATCAGCCCGCCGATCCGTGCGCTGATCGCGGCGCCGGCCCGGACCAGGCCGGCGGCGTCGATCACCCCGCTCGTCGGCTCCCGGTTCGGGTCCCGTAACCGGGCCTCGTCGATCTGCCCGTCGTCGTCGGCGGCCAGGGCGTCCAGCAGGCCGGCCCGACGCAGGGCGGCCGGTGCCCGTTCCTCGCCGCGCCGTGCGCCGGAGGAGTCCAGTGGCGCGTCCACGACCATCCAGCGCACGCTTCGCAGCCTACCGACGCAAGCCGCTTCCTGTGGCCGGGCTGGGAGTCCTCGGATGTGGGCGCGGTGGCGCGGACGAGCAGCGTACGGTGATGGACAAGTCCGGCTTACTGGGTCAAAAGCCTCATTGCTGTCGCCCCGGGACGCCGGTGTCGAGACGGGCGAGGGGAAGGAGCGGTCGGTGATCCATCTGGCCTACCTGGACGCGGGATCGGGCAGCCTGATCGTGCAGGCCGTCGTCGGCGGGGTGGCCGGCGTCGCGGTCGCCGCCAAGCTCTACTGGCGGCGGCTGGTCGACCGGTTCCGCCGGCAGCCCACCGACCAGCGGTAACGGTCGCGGCGACCATGACGAGCACACCCACCGGGGTACGCCCCGAGCCCGCCTCCTTCCGCGACCCCGCCAACCGGGTCTTCCACGTCGGCGACGAGGTGCTGCGCGGGCTCGACGCCCAGGCCGCCGCGCACTGGCGCACCCTCGCGGCCAGCCCGTTCTTTCCCACGCTCGTCTCGGCGGGCAAGGTCTGCGCCACCGAGGACGCCCCGGCCACGCTGGCGCCCGCGGGCACCGAATGGGCGGCGGTGCTGCGCCACGAACGCATCCCGTTCGTCTCGCACCCGTACGAGTGGTCCTTCGCCATGCTGCGCGACGCCGCGCTGCTGCACCTGGAGATCCTGCGTACCGCCCTCGCCGAGGGGTTCACCACCAAGGACGGCTCCGCCTACAACCTCCAGTGGCGCGGCGCGAAACCCGTCTTCATCGACATCGGCTCCTTCACGCCGGTCCGCGACGGCGAACCGTGGGCCGGCTACCGCCAGTTCTGCCAGACCCTGCTCTACCCGCTGCTGCTCACCGCGCACCTGGGCGTGGACTTCCAACCCTGGCTACGCGCCCAGGTCGACGGCATCGAGGCCGAGCAGTTGCGTCCCCTCTTCGGCGGAACCCGTCGGCTGCGCCCCGGCGTCCTGACCCACCTGCACCTGCACGGCGCGATGCAGCAACGCAACGCCGCCGCCAGCACCACCGACGTCAAGGCCCAGCTCCGGGCCGCCGGCTATACGCGCCAGTTGCAGGCGGCCACCGTACGCGGCATCGAGAAGCTGGTCCGCCGCCTGGAACACCGCCCCTCCGGCAGCCACTGGTCGGACTACCAGCGCACCTGCGGCTACTCGGCCCGCGACCGGGTCGCCAAGGAGCAGTTCGTGGTCGCCGCCGTGGCCGCCGCCGGCCGTCCCCGCCTGGTCCTCGACCTCGGTGCCAACGACGGCCGGTACTCCCGACTGGCCGCCGGGCACGCCGACTACGTGGTCGCCGTCGAGCAGGACCCGGCGGTGGTCGACGAGCTGTACCGGGCGCTGCGCTCCGAGGGGCAGCAACGGATCCTGCCGCTGGTGGTCGACCTGGCCGACCCGTCCCCGGGCGGCGGCTGGCGCGGCGTCGAGCGCGCCGGCTTCGCCCAGCGGGCGTCGGCGGACGTGGTGCTCGCCCTGGCCCTCGCGCACCACCTGGCGATCGGCCGCAACGTGCCGCTGCCGGAGGTCGTCGACTGGCTGGCCGGGCTGACCGCGCCCGGCGGGGCCGTGGTGGTGGAGTTCGTCCACCCGGACGACCCGATGGCCGCCCGGCTGCTGGCCAACAAACCCGACGGCCTCTTCCCCGACTACCGGCGGGACACCTTCGAACGGCTCCTCGCCGCCCGGGGCCGGATCACCGACCGGCTGGAACTGCCCTCGGGCACCCGCACGCTCTACCGGACGGTGATGGGTGGCTGACCCGCCCGTCGAGACCCCACCCGAACGCGGGCGGTGGGAGCGGGGGTGGCGCGGGGAGCTGGGCCGGGTGCTGGAGATCGTCGCGCTGGTCGGGCTGGTCGTCACCCAGCCGCTGCTGGACGTGCTCGGCCGCAGTCCCGACTTCTTCCTGTTCCACCGCGCCGACACCGGCCAGATCCTGCTGCTGGTCGCGCTGGTGGCGCTCGTACCCACCCTGCCCGTGGCGGCGCTGGGCGCGCTCAGTCGACTGGCCGGCCGGACCGCCCGCGCGCTCACCCATACGCTGCTCGTCGGCCTGCTGGTCGCCGCCCTCGCCGTGCAGGTGGGCCGGCACGTGACGACGCTTCGGGGCGTACCCCTGCTGGCTCTTGCCGGTCTGGCCGGTGTGGCCGGCGCGGCGGCGCACCGGCGGTGGCGGGCCCCGGGCCGTGCGCTGCGACTGGCCGCCGCCGGGCCGCTGGCGTTCGTGGCGCTGTTCCTGTTCGTGTCGCCCACCTCGGCGGTCGTGCTGCCGCGGGGCGACGGCGGCGCGGTCGGCACCGCGCAGGGCGGGGCCGTGCACCCGCCGGTGGTCATGCTGATCCTCGACGAGCTGCCGCTGGTCAGCCTGCTCGGCGGCGACGGCCGGATCGACGCGGCCCGGTTCCCGCACTTCGCCGAACTGGCCGGGGCGTCGACCTGGTACCGCAACGCCACCGGGGTCAGCGGCTGGACGCCCAACGCGCTGCCGGCGATGCTCACCGGTCGCTACCCGGCGCGGTCGGTCGCGCCGCACTACTCGCAGTACCCGGACAACCTCTTCACCGCCTTCGGCGGCCTGTACGACATCCAGGCCGAGGAGAGCATCACCCGGCTCTGCCCGCCCAGCCGCTGCGAACAGCCGGTCGCCCCCGAACAGGGCCTCGGCGTGCTGGTGAAGGAGACCGGCAAGCTGCTCGGCCGGATCGCCGGGCCGACGGAGAGCGCGGTCGACCCGGAGGACTCGTACCGGGAGCGGACGCGGGCCGAGGCCGGCCTGGACGCCGCCGAGCCGGTACCGGCCGACCCCAAGTTCCGCTGGGACAGCCTCGACGACAATCAGCCCGCCCGGTTCACCAGCTTCCTCGCCGGCCTGAAGCCGCGGCCCCGGCCCACCCTGCACTTCCTGCACCTGCTGATGCCGCACTCCCCGTGGGCGTACCTGCCGTCCGGCGCGCGCTACGACGCACCCGAGGATCTGCCCAACGACGGCGCCGGCTGGATCGACCTGGCCCGTCAGCGCCACCTCGCCCAACTCGGCTACACCGACCGGCTGATCGGCGAGACGCTGCGCACGCTGCGTGCCAGCGGCCTCTACGACCAGGCCCTCGTCGTCGTCACCGCCGACCACGGGGTGAGCTTCCGGCCGGGCGCGCAGGGCCGGGGGATGGACGCCATCAGGGCCGCCGCCGGCGAGGTCGCCTGGGTGCCGATGTTCGTCAAGGAACCACGGCAGCAGACCGGCCGGGTGGACGATCGCAACTGGGAACACGTCGACCTGCTGCCCACCGTCGCCGACGAGGCCGGCATCCGCCTGCCCTGGCGGGTCGACGGCCGCTCCGCCCGCCAGAGCCCGCGCGCCGACGCCACGAAACACTTCTACGACACCCCCGGGGAGGCGGTCACCTTCCCCGGCGGGGTGCCCACCCCACCGCCGCTGCCGACACCGCACCGGCTGGTCGGCACCGAGGTACGCGCCGGCCCCAGCGGCGGCAGCGCCCGCGTCGCCGACCTGGCCGCGTTCCGGGCCACCGATCCGGACACCGGCACCCTCCCGGCGCTCGTCTGGGGTGACGTGCCGGACGCCATCCCGGACGGCACGCTGCTGGCCGTCGCCGTCAACGGCAGGATCGGCGCGGTCGTCCCGGTGGTGCCGACCGACCCGGGCGGGCGTCGGTTCGCCGCGCTGCTCACCGACGACCGGCTGTTCCACGCCGGCACCAACCAGCTCGACGTCTACCAGGTCACGGCCACGGGTACGCTGCGCCGCCTGGCGCTGTCCTGAAAACCGGCTGTCCGGCGGACTGCCGCGGACAGGTCGTTTGCGGCTTTCGTGGGCTTCCCGCCTGCCGGGATTGCGGGTTTCCCGGCCTGCTGGTCGGGAATCGGGTGACGCATACCTCACCGCCGAACCACGGCGGGCAGTGTCCCCCGAGCCGCAATTACGGTAGAAGCGAAGGCAATTCAACGTAGATCTGCCGGCGAAGCGAGGAACCACATGACGGAAGTCAAGCTCGACCACCCCGGCGGGCAGCTGTCGATGCCGGTGCATTCCGCGGTCGAGGGCCCCGCTGGCATCGGGGTGAGCAAGCTGTTGAAGGAAACCGGGATGACGACGTACGACCCCGGTTTCGTCAACACCGCGGCTGCCTCATCCGCGATCACCTACATCGACGGCGACGCGGGGATCCTGCGTTACCGGGGGTACCCGATCGAGCAGCTGGCCGAGAAGTCCTCCTTCCTGGAGGTCTCGTACCTGCTCATCTACGGTGAGCTGCCCACCGAGCAGCAGCTGACCGAGTTCACCGAGTGGATCCGGCGGCACTCGCTGCTGCACGAGGAGATGCGTCGGTTCTTCGACGGCTTCCCCCGGGACGCCCACCCGATGGCGGTGCTGTCGTCCGCCGTGAGCGCGCTGTCGACCTTCTACCAGGACAGCCTGGATCCGTTCGACTCCGAGCACGTGGAGATCTCCACGGTCCGGCTCATGGCGAAGGTCCCCACCATCGCCTCGTACGCGTACAAGAAGTCCATCGGGCAGCCGCTGCTGTACCCGGACAACTCCCTCGGGTACGTGGACAACCTGCTGCGCATGACGTTCGGCGTGCCGGCGGAGCCGTACGAGGTCGACCCGGTGATGTCGAAGGTGCTGGACATGCTCTTCGTCCTGCACGCCGACCACGAGCAGAACTGCTCCACGTCGACCGTCCGGCTGGTCGGCTCCAGCAACGCCAACCTGTTCGCCTCGGTGTCGGCGGGCGTGAACGCGCTGTTCGGCCCGCTGCACGGCGGCGCGAACCAGGCGGTGCTGGAGATGCTCCAGCAGATCCACGCCGGTGACGGCGACGTCCGGTCCTTCGTCCGCAAGGTCAAGGACAAGCAGGACGGCGTCAAGCTGATGGGCTTCGGCCACCGGGTCTACAAGAACTACGACCCGCGGGCGGCGATCGTCAAGAAGGCCGCGCAGGACGTGCTGGGCCGGATGGCCAAGCCGGACCCGCTGCTGGACATCGCCATGGAGCTGGAGGAGATCGCCCTCGCCGACGACTTCTTCGTCTCCCGGCGGCTCTACCCGAACGTGGACTTCTACACCGGCCTGATCTACAAGGCCATGGGCTTCCCCACCAAGATGTTCACGGTGCTCTTCGCGCTCGGCCGGCTTCCCGGCTGGATCGCCCAGTGGCGCGAGATGATCAGCGACCCGGAGACCAAGATCGGCCGTCCGCGGCAGGTCTACGTCGGCGCCGCCGAGCGGGACTACGTCCCGTTCAACGAGCGCTGACCTCCGCTCCTGGCACGACCGCAGGCCGTCGACCCGATTAGGGGTCGGCGGCCTGCGTCGTTCCCAGGGTCCTGCCATGCGGTGGTCCGTGACGCTTCTGCGCGGTTGCCCGCGGTCGTCCCGGCGGTACCCCGGGTCTGTTGTTCGCCTCCTGTCGAGCTGCCCCGGATATGGGGCGCGGAGTGGTGGGTTCACCCCCCCCGATCCCGGTCGTGCCGGCGGGCCGGTTCGCGGGCGTCGGCCCGGCGGACGGCGCACCGCTGCCCGGACCCGGCCGCACCGCCCCTTGTTGAGCGACCTCGACGGTCGGTCGCGCCACGTGTCGATCAAGGCGGCGTCCAGGTCCGTGGACCTGCCGGTCACAGTCACCCGGGGCTTCGGGCTCGCGGCAGGCAGCCGCCCGCAGCGGGGCAGGCAGCCGCCCGCAGCGGGGCAGGGCAGCCGCCCGCAGCGGGGCAGGGCAGCCGCCCCATTTCTGGGGCAGCTCGACAGGGGACGCACCAGAGACCTGGGGGCGAGACCGGAGGTGTGCGGCCGGGCTCAGAAGGCGGCGATGTCGCGGGCTCGTTCGCTGCGGCTGAGCGCGCCGATCAGCGCGGACTGACCGTGCCGGCGGACGGCCAGCCGGACCAGCAGGTCGCGTACGGGGTCGAAGACCTCCGGCGGGAAGACCGGCGTGGGCACGCCGACGCTGACCGCCAGGTCGTCCGAGTGCACGACGATCTCCAACTGGCGGGTGAGCAGGAAGTCGGCGCGGCGCAGGGACCAGCCCTGCCACGGGATCGGCACCACGTCGACGGCGGCGCCCCGGGTCAGCAGGTCACCGACCTGCGCGAGGGCCTCGGTGGAGCGGGCGTGCAGGTCGTCCGGTCCACGGACCGCGTCAGCCTCGTCCGGGCCCTCGGCGACCGCGTCCTGGTCCGGCGTGCCCTCAGTGACCCAGGAGGCCCGTTCGTAGTGGTCGTCGGCCGAGTCGAGCGTGGGCAGCTCGGCGGGGGTCGGCAGCAATTCCGCCGCACGGATCGCCTGCCGTCCGAGGTGGCACGCCAGACCACCCACGGACAGGTGCGGCAGGGCGCTCGGGCGCGACCACCGCGCGGCGACCTCGGGGTGCCGGATCAGGTCCAGCGCGATCGAAGCGGCGACCGGGAAGGCCGAATCCAGGGAGTCGACAGGATGAGACATCCGCACAGTCTGGCAGCCCCGGCTGCCCGCCGCCGAGCGGCGACGCCCGACCGCCGCCCGGCGATCGACTCGCCTTGCCGGAAGTCGGGGTGTCCCAGGACGTCGGACACCCCGACTTCATGAAACCCGGGTCGATCACCCGATCGGGGTCTCAGCGGAGGCCGGCGGCGGCCAGCAGGTTGCCGTCGGGCAGCGCCGGAAGCGCCCGGCCCTGCGACATGCGCTGTTCGGCGCGCTCGGTCGTGAACGCGGCGTCGTTGGCGATGGCGGCGCCGTAGCTGGCGGCGGTGCGCTGGGCGATGGCCGTCCAGCCATACTGCTCGGTGACCATCCGACGGGCTCGGCGGGCCATGGCGCGCGCCCGTTCGCGGTCGGACAGCAGCGCGTCGACGGCATCGGCGAGGCTGTCCGGGTCGTGCGGGCGGAACGTCATGCCGGTCGCTCCCGACTCGACGATCTCGGCGAGACCACCGGTGGCGGCGACGGCCAGGGGCGCACCGGCGGCGGCCCCTTCGAGGGCGACCATGCCGAACGGCTCGTAGATGCTCGGCACGGCGAAGCAGTCGGACGCGGCCATCAGCGCCGGCAGGTCGGTGCCGCCGAGGAAGCCGGGCATGCTGACCATGCCGCCGAGGCCACGGCGGTGCACCTCGGCCTCCAGCTCGGCGCGGTACGGGCCGTCGCCGGCGATCACGGCGCGCAGCCCGGGGTGCCGCTCGCGCAGCCGGGGGAGGGCGGCGACCAGGTGCTGGACGCCCTTCTCGTACACGAGGCGGCCGGCGAAGGTGACCAGCGGGCCGTCGCCGGCAAACCGGGCGCGGGCCGCCGCCACGTCGCGTGCCGGCACCTTCCAGCGGTACGACTCGACGCCGTTGGCGACCACGTCGACCCGGCTGGCCGGTACGCCGAACAGGGCGTTGACCTCGTCGCGCATGTAGCCGGAGCAGACGATCACCCGGTTGGACTCGCTGCTGAGCCACTGCTCGACGCCGTGGATGGTGCGGTTCATCTCCTCCGGCAGCCAGCCCTGGTGCCGCCCGGCCTCGGTGGCGTGGATCGTGCTGACCAGCGGGATGTCCAGGTGGTCGCGCAACGTCATCGCGGTGTGCGCGACGAGCCAGTCGTGGGCGTGGATGACGTCGTAGGCGCCGGCCTGGGTGGCGCGCAGCGCCGTGCGGGTGAGGGTGTGGTTGAACGCCATGGTCCACGCCAGCAGCGAGCCGGTGGCCAGGGGGAACGTCACCGGGTCTTCGGGGGCGCGCAAGATGCGCACGCCGTCGGCGTACTCCTCCAGGGGCGCGCCCTCGGTGTGGCGGGTGACGACGGTGACCTCGTGCCCGGCGGCGGCCAGGGCCACGGACAGGGCGTGGACGTGGCGGCCGAGGCCGCCGACGAGCACCGGCGGGTACTCCCACGACAGCATGAGGATGCGACGGGTCTGCGGCGGTACACCGGGCCCGCGCTGCGCCGGCACGGCGGAGCCGGGCTGCGCGGACGGACCGGGCGAGGTCGAAGGCTGGGGCCGGGAGGTCACGGTGGGTCGGTGGGTCCGGTCCTTGGTGGCAGCGAGCTGCTCATCGACCCGCAGGGTCGTCACATCTGTCTCCGTCCAGGCATGGAGGGGCGCGCCGGCGTCAGTGGCGGCGGAGAGGGTGGAAAAAGGGTGGCCGAGGGCCGACGGGCGCACGCGGGTGCGTGTCCCCCGACAAGCAAAGGCCATCGGACGCCGGTTCGCATCTCGAAATCGGCCATGGTGACGGAAGACACCTGAGGGTGTAGCGCGCATCAGACAGGTGGATTCCGGTCACCGCCTGAAAGGATGGATTGGCGCGCCCGGGGCGGGGGCACTACCCGCTTGCGCGCGGGCCGCTGAGCCGGCGCGCACATCACCATGGCTTGAGGGAGCGACATGCAGGTCTGGCCGGGCGAGCGGTATCCCCTGGGCGCCACCTACGACGGGATGGGCACCAACTTCGCCATCTTCTCCGAGGTGGCCGAGCGGATCGAGCTGTGCCTGTTCGACGAGTGGGACACCGGCGCGGAGCGTCGCGTGGAGTTGCGGGAGGTCGACGCGTACGTCTGGCACGCGTACCTGCCGGGCATCGAGCCGGGGCAGCGCTACGGCTACCGGGTGTACGGGCCGTACGACCCGGCGAACGGGCTGCGCTGCAACCCGCACAAGCTGCTGCTCGACCCGTACGCCAAGGCCATCGACGGTGACGTCACGTGGGACCCGGCGGTGTACGACTACGAGCTGGGCGACCCGGAGACGATGAACGAGACCGACTCGGCGCCGTTCATGCCCAAGTCGGTGGTGGTGAACCCGTACTTCGACTGGGGCAACGACAAGCCGCCGCGCACCCCGTACCACCACTCGGTGATCTACGAGGCGCACGTGCGCGGGCTGACGATGCGGCACCCGGACATCCCGGAGGAGCTGCGCGGCACGTACGCGGGGATCGCCTCCCCGCCGATGATCGAGTATCTGACCCGGCTCGGGGTGACGGCGATCGAGCTGATGCCGGTGCACCAGTTCGTGCACGACCACCGGCTGCACGACCTGGGTCTGCGCAACTACTGGGGTTACAACACGATCGGCTTCTTCGCCCCGCACCACGGCTACTCGGCGCTCGGCCGTCTGGGACAGCAGGTGCAGGAGTTCCGGGGCATGGTCAAGGCGCTGCACGCGGCGGGCATCGAGGTCATCCTCGACGTGGTCTACAACCACACCGCCGAGGGCAACCACCTCGGGCCGACGTTGAGCTTCAAGGGCGTGGACGCGCCGAGCTACTACCGGCTCAGCGAGGAGGACCGCCGCTACTTCGTCGACTACACGGGCACCGGCAACAGCCTGAACGTGCGCAGCCCGCACTCCCTGCAACTGATCATGGATTCGTTGCGGTACTGGGTGACCGAGATGCACGTCGACGGGTTCCGCTTCGACCTGGCGGCCACCCTGGCCCGCGAGTTCTACGAGGTGGACCGGTTGTCCACGTTCTTCGAGGTGGTGCAGCAGGACCCGGTGGTCAGCCAGGTGAAGTTGATCGCCGAGCCGTGGGACGTCGGCCCGGGCGGCTACCAGGTGGGCAACTTCCCGCCGCTGTGGACGGAGTGGAACGGCAAGTACCGGGACACCGTGCGGGACTTCTGGCGCGGTGAGCCGGCGACCCTGGCCGAGTTCGCGTCGCGGATCTCCGGCTCGGCCGACCTCTACCAGGACGACGGCCGCCGCCCGTTCCACAGCATCAACTTCGTGACCGTGCACGACGGGTTCACCCTCACCGACCTGGTGTCGTACAACGACAAGCACAACGAGGCCAACGGCGAGGAGAACCGGGACGGCGAGAGCCACAACCGGTCGTGGAACTGCGGCGTGGAGGGCGACACCGACGACGAGGCGGTGCTCGCGCTGCGGGCCAAGCAGCGACGCAACTTCCTGGCCACGATCCTGCTGTCGCAGGGTGTGCCGATGATCGGGCACGGCGACGAGTTGGGCCGCACCCAGCACGGCAACAACAACGTGTACTGCCAGGACAGCGAGCTGGCCTGGGTCGACTGGGACAACGCCGACGAGCAGTTGCTGGACTTCGTCCGGACGCTCACCGACTTCCGCAAACGCCACCAGGTGTTCCGCCGCCGCCGGTTCTTCACCGGCCTGCCGGTGGGCGGGCGTGGCACCGACGAGCCGCTGCCGGACCTGGCCTGGCACACCCCGGACGGGCGGGAGATGACCGGCGACGACTGGGGCAACGACTTCGGCCGCTCGGTGGCGCTGTTCGTCAACGGCGAGGGCATCCGCGAGCGCGGCCAGTACGGCCAGCGGCACCACGACGCCTCGTTCCTGTTGTGCTTCAACGCCCACGACGCGCCGCTGGACTTCACGATGCCCGGCAGCGAGTACGGGCAGAAGTGGGAACGGGTCATCAGCACCGCCGAACCGGAGCCGGGCGACGCCACGGTGATCAGCGCGGGCGGCACCATCCGGGTGCCGGACCGGTCCCTCGTCGTGTTGGAGAGGATGATCTGACATGCCGGCCACCCCTCCCAAGGCCACCTACCGCGTCCAGGTCCGCCCCGGTTTCGACCTGGACGCCACCGCCGCGATCGTCGACTACCTGGACGACCTCGGCGTCAGTCACCTCTACACCGCCCCGCTGCTGGCCGCCACGCCCGGCTCGCAGCACGGCTACGACGTCGTCGACCACCGGAGCGTCAACCCGGAGTTGGGCGGGGAGGCCGCCCGGCAGCGGCTGGTGCGCGCCCTGCGCGAGCGGCAGCTCGGCCTGGTCGTCGACATCGTGCCGAACCACGCCGGGGTCGCCGTGCTGCCGGCCAACCCGGCCTGGTGGGACGTGCTGCGTCGGGGGCGCGACTCGTCGTACGCCGACTGGTTCGACATCGACTGGGACCGGGGCCGGCTGCTGCTGCCGGTCCTGGCCGACGACGCGGCCGCCCTGGACGACCTCAAGGTCGTCGACGGCGAGCTGCGCTATCACGAGCACCGCTTCCCGATCGCCGACGGCACCGGCGACGGCAGCGCCCGCGAGGTGCACGACCGGCAGCGCTACGAGCTGGTCTCCTGGCGACGCGGGGACGCCGAGCTGACGTACCGCCGGTTCTTCGCCATCGCGGGCCTCGCGGGCCTGCGGGTGGAGGACCCGGCGGTGTTCGCGGCCGTGCACGAGCTGATCCTGCGCTGGGTCGCCGACGGCGAGGTCGACGGCATCCGCGTCGACCACCCGGACGGCCTGCGCGACCCGGCCGGCTACCTCGCGCGGCTGCGCGGGGCCGCGCCGGACGCCTGGCTCGTGGTGGAGAAGATCCTGGAGTACGGCGAGGAGCTGCCGGACTGGCCGGTGGACGGCACCACCGGGTACGACGCTCTCGCCGCCGTGAACGGGCTCTTCGTCGACACCGACGCCGAGGGCGATTTCACCGTGCTGGACACCCGGCTGACCGGGCAGCGCACCTCGTGGGAGGACCTGACCCACTCGACCAAGCTGGCCGCCGCCACGACGCTGCTGGGTGCCGAGCTGACCCGGCTGGCCGCGCTCGCGCCCGAGGTGCCGACCGAGCAGGCCCGCGCGGCGCTCGCCGAGCTGGCCGCGGTGTTCCCGGTCTACCGGGGCTACCCGCCGCAGGGCGCCCGGCACCTCGCCGCCGCCCGCTCCGAGGCGGGCCGTCGCCGCCCCGACCTGACCGGCGCGCTGGACGGGATCACCCGCCGGCTGCGCGACCCCGACGACGAGCTGGGCATGCGCTTCCCACAGCTCACCGGCGCGGTGATGGCCAAGGGCGTCGAGGACACCGCCTTCTACCGGTGGACCCGCTTCGTGGCGCTTAACGAGGTCGGCGGCAGCCCCGCCCACTTCGGGGTGCCGCCGGCGGAGTTCCACCGCTACGCCGCCGCGCAGCAGGTCCGCTGGCCCGCCAGCATGACCACCCTCTCCACCCACGACACCAAGCGCGGCGAGGACGTGCGCGCCCGCCTCGCCGTACTCAGCGAGCTGCCGGGCCGCTGGGCGGAGCAGGTCAAGACCTGGATGGAGTACGCGCCGCTGCCCGACCCGGCGTTCGCCCACCTGCTCTGGCAGACGGCTGTCGGCGCGTGGCCGATCGAGCGGGAGCGGCTGCACGCGTACGCCGAGAAGGCCGCCCGGGAGGCCGCGGCCTCGACCAGTTGGGCGGACCCCGACGCGGGCTTCGAGCAGGCCATGCACGCGGTCATCGACCGCATGTACGACGACCCGGCGCTGCACGACGAGCTGACCGAACTCGCCGCCGCGATCGCCCCGGCCGGCTGGTGCAACTCCCTCGGGCAGAAGCTGATCCAACTCACCATGCCCGGCGTCCCGGACACCTACCAGGGCACCGAGCTGTGGGACAACTCCCTGGTCGACCCGGACAATCGGCGGCCGGTCGACTTCGACGTACGCCGGGAGATGCTGGCACGGCTCGACGGTGGCTGGCGTCCCCCGGTCGACACCGACGGAGCGGCGAAGCTGCTCGTCGTGTCGCGGACGCTGCGCCTGCGGCGGGCGCACCCGGAGCTGTTCACCACCTACCGGCCGGTGCCGGCGCACGGCCCGGTCGGCCGGCACGTGGTGGCGTTCGACCGGGGTGGCGTGATCGCCGTGGCGACCCGCCTGCCGCTCGGCCTGGCACGGGCCGGTGGCTGGTGTGACACAGCCCTGTCGCTTCCTGTTCACGAGGTGAAGGACCTGTTCACCGGCCGGGTCTACAGTGGCGGGGAGGTCCCGTTGGACAATCTCCTCGCGGACTACCCCGTTGCTCTGCTGGCTCCTCCCACCGCTGCCGAGGAGGCCTCGTCATGACCACATTCTCCGTCTGGGCGCCGGACGCCAGCCGGGTGCGCCTACGCCTGGCCGGCGACACCGACCACGACATGCGCGCCGCCGCCGACGGCTGGTGGACCGTCGAGGTGCCGGACGCCGGCCTCGACTACTCCTTTCTGCTGAACGACGACGAGACCGCGCTGCCCGACCCCCGCTCGCCGTGGCAGCCTGCGGGTGTGCACGGGCCGAGCCGCCGCTACGACCATCTTGCGTTCCAGTGGAGTGATTCCTCCTGGACAGGTCGCCAGCTGCCCGGCAGCGTCCTCTACGAGCTGCACATCGGCACCTTCACCCCCGAGGGCACCTTCGACGCGGCCATCGACCGCCTCGACCACCTGGTCGACCTCGGCGTCGACATGGTCGAACTGCTCCCGGTGAACGCCTTCAACGGCGAACACAACTGGGGGTACGACGGTGTCTGCTGGTACGCCCCGCACGAGCCCTACGGCGGCCCGGACGGCCTGAAACGGTTCGTCGACGCCGCCCACTCTCGCGGTTTGGGGGTGATCCTCGACGTCGTCTACAACCATTTCGGGCCCTCCGGGGCCTACGCGCCGAGGTTCGGCCCCTACCTGGCCGAGCAGAGCAACAGTTGGGGCCGCTCGATCAACCTGGACGGCCCACACTCGGACGAGGTACGCCGCTACATCATCGACAGCGTGCTCATGTGGCTGCGCGACTACCACGTCGACGGCCTGCGCCTCGACGCCGTGCACGCGCTCCCGGACACCCGGGCGATCCCGTTGCTCGAAGAGCTGGCCGTCGAGGTCGAGTCGTTGTCGACGCACCTGGGCCGACCCCTGTCGCTGATCGCGGAGTCCGACCTGAACGACCCCCGGCTCATTACGCCCCGCGAGGCGGGCGGGTTCGGGCTGCACGCCCAGTGGAACGACGACGCCCACCACGCGCTGCACACCCTGCTGACGGGGGAGCGGCAGGGCTACTACGGCGACTTCGGTTCCCTGGAGACCCTGTCGGATGTGCTGACCGGCGGGTTCTTCCACGCGGGCACCTGGTCCAGCTTCCGCAACCGGCACCACGGGCGGCCTCTCGACTCCCGCGTCCCTGGCCATCGGCTGGTGGCCTACTTGCAGAACCACGACCAGATCGGCAACCGGGCCACCGGGGATCGGATCTCGGCTTCGCTGTCGTCCGCGCTCGTGCGGGTCGGGGCGATGCTGCTGCTGACGGCGCCGTTCACGCCCATGCTGTTCATGGGGGAGGAGTGGGCGGCTTCCACGCCGTGGCAGTTCTTCACGTCGCATCCTGAGCCGGAGTTGGCTTCTGCGGTGCGGACCGGGCGGCGGCGGGAGTTCGCGTCACACGGGTGGCCGGAGGGGGACGTGCCCGATCCGCAGGACCCGGAGACGTTCGTCCGGTCCCGGTTGGACTGGGCCGAGCTGGACAAGCCCGAGCATGCTTCGATGTTGGCGTTCTACCAGCGGTTGATCGCGTTGCGGCGGTCGGTGGCTGACCTGTCTGATCCTCGGATGCACGCGGTGTCGGTGCAGCATGGCGACCAGTTTTTGCTGATGCGGCGGGGGGACACGTTGGTCGTGGCGAACTTTGCTGGGCGGGGGCAGGGAGTGTCGCTGCCTGGTGTGGCTCGGCGGGTGCTGCTGGCTACGGGCGAGGGTGTCACGGTGATGCGGGACCGGATCGAGCTACCTGCGGAGACAGCGGCGATCGTGGCGTTGTGACGTTGATGGCAAGTCGCAGATTGCGTCATTTATGAGGCTGAAGCGCCAGTTATCTAATGTGGCCCGAGGGCGGCGATCCGTTTCATGATCTCGTCGAGATACCCGAGGGTGTCATTTATGCCCGGCTCGTAGTCTTCGGGGTGTGCACACTCGTTGCGCTTGGCTAGTAGCCCTTGCAGGGCTTTCATCATTGCATTTGTAATCAACCCCTGCTTTTTCAGTACCTCGAACAGGGTATGGTCTTTTTGCCCACGCAAATCGGCGGCCTGTTGGATATTCCAGCTTTGATAGTTGGTCTGAATGGAGGTAAGCCGCGTCACGTCTGTCGCTATCCATTCATGAACGAAGTCCATCAACGCAGCGAACGACGTAACGTGTGCAGAGCGGTAAAGCCCGTGTTCGGCACACTGAAGTGCCTCCCGAAGCAGCTTGTCTTGCTTAATATTGAGTTCGGTCAACTTCTCGTAAGATTCGGTCAGAGTCATCACACGATGCGTCGACGATTCGTGCTTTGCCAGAAGCTTGCTCAACTCGGCCTGCGCGTCGGCCGCCCAGTCTGCGACCTCGCGCGGCGTTCTAGGCACCGCCGTCCATTAGGCCCTTGAGGTGCTTCGCCATTGCCGCGAAGAAGGCGTCGTAGACCGCGCTGTCGCTTGTGGCGTCAACCGATAGCGCAATGTTTACGTTTATGACAACAGCGCCTGCTGAGTTGCCGCCGTTCCGCCGACGACGCTGGACGTTCGTGTTGCCCGATTCTTGCCCCGGCTCTCCGATGGCGTCGCTGTCTTCTTCGGTCTCGCGGGCAGGATCAAAATCCGCAAACCTGCAAAGCACCTTGAATGTCCGGACGACTAGCGCCGCCTTCTCGTCATCCAAGTTTGAGTTGCTTTTGACGAACGTCACTAGATCTGCGTCCGCGTGAGTGCCGGCGTCTGAGTAGATGTCGAATAAAGGTCTATACGCTTGCGAAATTGCATTGCCGACCAATGTCCGCCCGGCAGGCCCACCACGGAGGCCCTTCTTGTAGACCTCGGTTGGTTGGCCTGAAGAGTCAAGCAAGCCGGCATACTTGAGGATGCTGGGAAAGCTGCGCGCATGCGATGAGCCGAAACCAATTGATTTGGGGTAGTCCGTCGTGATCTTGCTCGGCGAGCCGACCGATTGAAGCTTCTTTATAAACTCTTCGAGCTTGCCTGGGCTATGACTGAATACAAATTGGATCGAAGTCATGTGCGCACGATACGCGCTACGGTCTCGGACCTTAATAAGACAGTCGCCTGGGCGACACAAGTACTTTCATGTGCTCGAGTTGGCCGAGGTCGACTATCCACTCATCAGCAGCTTCGGAAGCTGTTCAGGTACCCCAACTCAGCCTTCCGTCCGGTCATCTATCTCTTCAGGTGATCGACACGGCACCGCAAGGTTAGGTGTGACTGCGCGGGGCGGCGGATCTCGAAAACTCGACGTCATCTTCTGGCCGCTCTGGAGGTGTACCTTCCAACTTGCGGGGATAGCAAGCATGGCGTCTGTCCCGGCTTCTCGACCTGAGAGTGGGCGACGGCATGGTGAATAGGGCGGAAAGCATCGGCGCTAGGATTCGGTACTGGCGGATGCGCCGTGGCGGGATGGCCCAAGCCGTCCTTGCCGGGCTGGCTGGCGTCACCCAGTCGTACGTGTCGCAGGTCGAGTCGGGTCGCAAGACCATTGACCGTCGCTCCACTCTGGTTGCTCTTGCCGCCGCGCTCCAGGTCACGGTGGCTGACCTGCTCGGTCAGGGCACCGAGTCCGGCGACCCCGCCCGCGAGAGTGCCGCCGAGTGTGTGCCTGCGATCTGGTCGGCCCTGATAGAGATCGAGGACGGCGAGCGCCGCCCGTCGTCCTACACCGCAGAACGTCTGACCGCCGAGATCGCCCGAGCCGAACAGCTCCGCAACTCGTGCAACTACCCGGCCATGGCCCGCCTGCTTCCCAAGCTTCTGCTCGAAGCCGCCGCAGTAGGCGGCACCGTGCTCGTCCAGGTCGCCTACCAGGCCGCCACCTGCCTGCGGAACCTCGGCTACCGGCACCTGGCCCTCGACGCCGCCCGCCTCGCCGGAACAGTCGCGGAGGAAACCGAAGATCCGGCATGGATCGCGGCCTCCCGCTTCGCCTACGCCCAGAGCCTGCCGATCGAATCCGCATCGGTTGCAGCACGCGCGGCCGACCGTTCGTTGACCGAGCTACAAGCCGACGCCGCCGACGAGCGGGTGCGTCAGATGCTCGGACAGCTCCACCTCTCGGCCGCGTTGACGTCGACGGTAAGCGGCCGTCTGGACGCGGCTCGCGATCATCTTGTCGAGGCGGCCCGTGAGGCGGCAACGCTCGGCGACCCGGCCGACGGAGCTGGCTTCAACGGCTGCGGGTTCGGTCCAACCAACGTCGGGCTCTGGGAGATGTCCATCGCCGCCGAGCAGGGCGAGTCCGGCCGGGTCATCGAGTTGTCCCGGACGGTCCGACCGCAGGTGCTCGCGGCATCCATCCGCCAGCAGTCGTACTGGCTCGACCTGGGACGCGCGCTCGCGGACGGGGGTCGGCGGGACGCCGAAGCGCTCGCGGCGTTCGTGCAGGCCGAGCGGGCAGCGCCCATCCCATTTGCGATCAACCCGCTCGCCCGCGACGCCGTGGTGACTCTGGCCCAGCGCGCCCGGCGCCGCGCTGTCCCCGACGACCTGCGCCTGCTCGCCGGCCGTATCGGCGTCAAGCTGGCCGCATGAGTGCAGGTATTTGCGCCCGAGGGCGGGCATCTCAGGCCACGGGCTGACGTATTGCACCCGCGTCAAGGCACGCCTTCACCCGAGGTCAACCGCTGATCCGCCAGCGAGATAGACCGGAGCGTGCTGGTCACGGGCACGGATCGCGATAGGAATCCGCGAGGCGACGTTGCCGGGAAGTCGCTGCACGGCCTCCTCGGCGAAAAAGAACGCGGCATCTTCCAGCTCCTGCCCGTGCAGGTTGCAGCCGTCGAGAGTGGCCATGGTCCCGCAGTCGAAGGTGAAGCTGACGAGTGCGCGCGGTCGTGGCGCTGCCGACGGTGCCCAGTCGACAACGAGCAGGTCACCCACTGCCATCGTCACCCCCAGCTCTTCCCGGATCTCGCGGGCGCAGGCTTCATGTGGGTACTCACCGTCGTCCACGTACCCGCCCGGGAAGGCCCAGTGGTCGCGGTAGGTGGGCTTGACGAGTAGCACTCTGCCAACGGGGTCGGTGATGAAGGCGGCTGCGGCGGCGTGGAAGGCGGCGAGGTTGGCATACCAGGTGGCAGGGTCCGTCCAGGTCACGTCAGTGACGCTAGTCGGAGTTCGCGGAGCGCCGGGCGACCCGAGCGAACCGAAGCGATGGCACTCAGCGTCACCGATGCAGCGCTCTCCGGGTGTACCGTCCAACTTTGCAGGGCCAGCGGTTCCGCACCGCAATCCAGTCCTCTGTCCGGAGGTGCCGCAGACATGGCGAAGAAGCCGGACACCATCGGCGCCAGGATTCGGTACTGGCGGCTGCGTCGAGGTGGCATGACCCAGGCCGTCCTTGCCGGGCTTGCTGGCGTCACCCAGTCGTACGTATCGCAGGTCGAGTCGGGTCGGAAGACCGTCGACCGCCGCTCCACTCTGGTTGCTCTCGCCGCCGCACTCCAGGTCACGGTGGCCGACCTGCTCGGCCAGGGCACCGAGCCCGGATACCCCGCCCGCGAGGCCGCCGCCGAGTGCGTGCCGGCGATCTGCTCGGCCCTGATCGAGATCGAGGACGGCGAGCGCCGCCAGCCGACCTACACAACGGAACGCCTGGCAGCCGAGATCGCCCGAGCCGATCAGCTCCGCAACTCGTGCAACTACCCGGCCATGGCCCGCATGCTCCCGGGCCTGCTGGCCCCAGGTACCCAAGATGGCATCGATCCAGGCCTCGTGAACCCCGTTGTGGTGATAGCAGCTCGCGAAGTAGACAGCGAATGCGATGTCGCCCTCGTAGATGTTGGCCCAGGTCCGGTCCGCCGCGTGTCGCAGCAGTGGCACACGAACTCGCGTATCTGGCGACTGCTCTCATCGATCACGAGATTCACGGCGCGAACAGTAATGGCGACGAGCGTCCCAGACGATCCCTCGGGCGGTGGCTCTCAGCGTATCGGCCGGCAGGGCTTGTCCGCAGCCGGGCTGTCTCCGAACAGCCCACACAGACAATGCTTCTGTTTGTCATTACTGGATGGTCTGAGTCGTGTCGCGATGCCGCTAAGGTTTAACGGATGAGCGACTACCTCCAAGTGTCAACGGCCACCGAGACACGCGAGGTCGGCGTCCGGCTCGCGACGGGGGCAGTCGCCGCCCGGCTCGCCGCGAGCGGACAGGTGATCGGTCCCGTCACCAGCGTGTTCTGGCACCACGGCGCACAGGGCTCGGGCGAGGAGTGGCAGGTGCTGCTCTACACCACAGCAGAGCGATATCCGCAGTTGGAGCGATTCGTCCTGGACGAGCATCCGTGGACCAACCCGCAGGTCAGTGCGGTTCCGATCGTGCAGGGTTCGACGGAGTACCTGGCGTGGTTGAGTCGTTCCGTCGAGGGCGCGGAGGCATAGCCGCAACGAGGGCCCGAAGATCGGCGACGCACGGCAGCCCTGCGTGCGGCTCCACGCGACGTAGGAATGCGTCAATTCGCTGCTGTGGCCGGACGGAACCGACGCCGGAGGCAAGGCGGACGGCGCTTGCCGCAGCCTGGCACGCCTGCTCGACCTCGTTCGCGTCCAGGTAGGCGTCAGCAAGCCAGGACAGGTAGAGCGCCTTGTCGCGGGCCTGCGTGTCACAGAAGGTCGCCAAGGCGCGCTCCAACACCGGAATTGCGCGAAGCGGCCGGTGGAGCACGGTCTGGCAGCGGCCGGTCATGATCGCGCCTTCTGTGTCGTCCACCCAGTACACCCAGTCCGGCTCGGGCCGGTCGTCGCGCTCGGCAAGAAGGGTCGTACCGGTTCCGAGATGCCGGTCGGCGGCCGGCGCATCGCCAGCGACAGCGGATGCCCAGGCAGCCCGCAGGTGCAGCAACGTCCGCACCCGTGGTGTCGCCGTGGTGCCGGCGGTCTCGCAGGCCGCGCTGGCCACGTCCGCACCCCGACGCCCGGTGGCGAGTTGCTGGTACGCAAGGAATGCCATCGCGTTTGCCATCAGCGCGTTGTCGTCGGCCTCCCGTGCGGCGGCAAGGCTGATCCGGAAATTGCCATCCGCGTCGGGATGGTCACCCGCGTCGAACGCCGCCCAACCGGCCAACTGCGCTTGCTCGGCGAGGACCGCCAGCAGTCGCCGACCCGTGCGCTCTGCGTACACGCCGTTTTGGATCAGTCGCGTTGTCGTCTCCACCTCGGCCGCGTACATCTGACGGGTGTCAGCGCCACCGAGATAGTTGTCGAGCCGGCGTAATCTCGCCGTTCGCTCGGCCAACTGCCCAGGCGTGCCACTCCCGACATGTCGACCGTGGGCGAGCAGGGTTTGTGGGAGTGCGGCAGTAACGCCGGCGGCGGCGACGAAAACACGACGGCGGATGCCCTGACGCGTTGCGGCCAGTGCGGACAGCTCACCACCGGCGTGAAGAGCGTCGTCGACGTGTCGGGCGACATGAGCGGTGGGTGGCTTCGCGCCGGTCTCCAGCTCGTGCAGGTAGGACTTGCCGTAGTAGGTCTGCTTCGCAAGCTCACGCAGTGACAGACCACGCTGGCCGCGAAGCTGGCGCATGCGCTCCGAGAACGACACTTCAGTCATCGCGATCACCCCAGGTCGGCTGGTGGCAGCTCTCCAACCCCTGCGGGTCAAGGATTGCCATCCGTCACGCTAACGCTGCCGACTGTCGCCGTCACGTCTGAACTATCGGCATTGTCGTCCGCGGACGGGCGGAAGCACCCGTATACCTGAGTCGTTACTTGGCGTCGTATTGATCGGACGTGAGCGCGTAGTCGACCGAAGCGGGCGGCTTGGCTTCTGAGCTGCCGACAGTCGCGCGAACGATCGCGCGCTGGAACTGCTGACGGCTGGCGTCGCGGGCGTCAGTGAGGAAGCCAGCGGCGCGGAGTGGCACGGCCGCAACCTGATGCACCTCGCCGTCGCGCAGGCGCAGGCCGGGGACGTGGCGGCGGCGCGCGAAACCCTCGCGGCAGCAGACGCCATCGCCCTTGCCGCAGCCTACCGAGAACTCGCCCGTGAAGTGGCCGAGACGGGTCACCACCTTCGCCTGTCCGCTACGCCGTAACGGACGCGTTTCGCCTGGTACGGCACTGAATGCCGCATCGACGATGACGGTGGGTGACGGCGTTGGATAGCTGATGCCGTACCCACTGGTCAGGGAGGTGGGCATGCCAGGCGACGAACCGACGAGCAAGGGTGAACAGGCTGAAGCTGCCGAGCGGGAGGCGGCCAAGCAGCGCATTCTCGCGCAGGCCGAGGCGGAGCGCGTACCCGTGGAGGACACGACCCGCGCGGTCCCGGACCGGCGGTGGCGGCGTGACAGGGGATGACGTCCCGATCGGGCGACGGGTGGCGAGCTGGCGGGTACGGCGGCAGATGACCCAGCAGGTGTTGGCCGACCGGCTGCGCAGGTCGAAGAGCTGGGTCGACAAGATCGAGCGGGGTGTCCGCCCCCTGGACCGGTACTCGGTCATTCAGGAGGTGGCCCACGTCCTGCGCGTCGAACCGGAGGCGCTGCTCGGCCAGCCGCCCAGCACTCCGGCGGGCACGCCGGACGGGGTGGACGACATCCGGGCCGCGCTCGCCCGCTACGACACCCCGGAAGCCACCCAGCAGACGCCGGAAGAGGCAAGAGGGCAGGTCGGGCACGCCTGGTTGACCTATCAGCATGCGCACTACGGGGAGTTGCTGCGGGTGCTGCCGGGTCTGCTCGACGCCGCCCAGGGCGCGCGGTCGGCGGAGCTGCTGGTGTCGGCGTACCGGATCACCTCGTCGCTGCTGGTCAAACTCGGCGAGGCCGATCTTGCCTGGTTGGCCGCCGACCGGGCGATGGGCGTCGCCGGTGACGACCCGGTCCTCGCGGCGACGGCGGCCGTGTCGGTCGGGCAGGCGCTGCGCGCGTCGCGCCGTGACCGCCTGGCCCTGGCCGCGACGCTCGCCGCCGCGAACCACGTCCGGCCGCGGCGGTCGGCGGGGAGTGGGCCGTGGGCGGGACGCTGCTGCTCCAGGCCGCCCTCGCCGCCGCCGGCTGCGGCGAGCACCGGCACGCCGCCGCGCTGACCGACCGGGCCGCGGGCGTCGCCGCAAACCTTCGGGGGTACGACGATCAGCATCGCACCAGCTTCGGCCCGGTCGCCGTCGAGCTGGTACGGGTGCTGCTGGCGAACGCGCGGGACAACTCGGTGGAGGCGCTACGACGGCACTCGATCGTGGTGCGGCGGGAGGGCTGGCGGTGGTTGCCGGCCGAGTATCGGGGCGCTTACCTGCTCGACGCGGCGCGGGTGTACGTGCACGCCGGGGACCTGCGCGGGGCGGCGCGCGCTCTGGTCGACGCGGACAGTGTCGCGCCGGCCGAGGTTCGGGGGCGGCCTCTGGCGCGTACCCTCATCGCCGATTGTGCGCGGGCGCGGCCGGCGCCGGCCGGCGTGGCGCGACTGGCGACGCTGGTCGGCCTCACCCGCTGAACGCCCCACCGAGCTGTTCGGACTGGTCGGCGGGTTTGTCGCACCAGGGCGGGCCTCTATGTACTCCGATGAGGTTGATGACTCAGCGGTATTTTGATGCCTCAGAGTCATCAGCCTCAATCGGGAGTTGCCTCGGGCGCTGCGCCACGCCGGCGATCAGCCAGCCGGTGGACTGGGGATCGTGCCCACCCCGCAACCCCTTGCGTGGCGCGGATAGCCTCTCGGCCATGGCTGAGTACCGCAATCCCACTGGTGTCTCGGCGCTGCGGGCCGCACTGACGGCAATCATGTGCGGAATCCTGGTGACCGGTCTCGGCGTCACCATCGTTTGGGATCATCGAGGGTGGCCGGGGGAGGTCTACACCAGCGCCACGGTGATCAGCTCATCTGAGACGCCACCACGCGCGAGTCGCCATGGGACGTACTACGAATTTCAGTACGCCGTCCCCGATGGACGGCAGGTGCTCCGCTGGGAGTTGGTCACCCGCAGCGGTTCCCCCAACCGCGACGGTGACTCCGTCACGGTCCTCTACTCGCCGGATGCCCCGGAGCGGGGCCGGCTGTGGGTGTCCCGAGACGGGGCGGAGTATCTGGTCGCGCTCGGCGGGATAGCGCTCGTGTTCGTCGGGCTCTGGGGCGTCACCCATGAGCTTCGCAACCGGCGTCGGCGACGGCATGCGGCAGCCCCCGCGTAGTTGACGCGACGCCTGCCGGCGCTACGACGGCACTCGAGCGTGGTTAGGTGCTCTGGTCGCTGCCGATCTGCGCGAGAGAGCTGCGAACGACACCAGCATGGGGATCTGCCAGGGGATCGAGGATCTGTAGTGCCTGCTGCCAACAGCGTTGCGCGTCTTCGTGCTGGCCTGCGGCGTGATGGGTGTCGCCAAGCGCTGCCAGCGTGAGTCCTTCGCAGCGTCGGTCGTCGAACCTGCGGAACAGATCCAGGGCGTGCGTGTGCCGTTCCAGGGCCTCGTCGAGTCGGCCGAGCTGCTGATACGCCAGGCCGAGGGGGTAGGAGGCCCATGCGACGCTCCAGTCATCGTTGATGCTGCCGAGGATGGCGACTGCTTCCTGGTAATGGGCGATGGCCGTGTCGAAGTGTCCTCGTGCGCGGTGCCCGTTGCCGAGGCTGAGCAACGACATGCCCTCACCTCGGGTGACGTCGTGGCGGCGGAAGACCTCTCGCGCTTGCCGGTAGAGTTCCATGGCTTCGTCGGTCTGCCCAAGCTCCTCGTGGATAAGGCCCAGGCCGCGAAGGCAAAATCCTTCCACCCAGTGGTCGCCGACCTCACGGCTCGCGGCGACGCCTTGGTGATAGCAGTCGAGCGCGGTGGCGCGCTCCCCTGTGCGCCAGTAGGCGTCGCCGAGGCAGCGGAGGTTGGCGGCTTCGCCGAGACGCGATCCGGCCGAGCGTGCCGCACGCAGGCCGATGAGGTGGATATCGCGCCAGTCGGCCCAGTACGACCTCAGTTCGAAGAAACCGTCGCTGACCACCGGCAGTTGCCAGGCGATGTCGAGTTCTCCCAGATCGTCGGCCTGCCGGACGGTGTCCAGAAGGTTCAGCCGCTCACGTTCGAACCATGCCATCGCCTCGGCCACCGTGCGTGGAGCGGCGAGGGCGACGCCTGGTTCGGCTGGGGCCAAGTCCACGGCATGCGAGTACGGCAGAATGACCTTGCGGCCCTCTTCGGCCATCAAGAGATACCAGGAGTAGACACGGCGGCGTGATTGGCGCTGCTGCTCGGGCGTCTCCTCGGCCTGTGCTCGTTCGAGCGCGTAGGCGCGGAGAAGATCGTGGAACAGGTATCGGTCGCGGGCGGGGTTCTGCACCAGGTGCGCTGCCGTGAGCTGGTCGAGCAGACTGCGGGCTCGGGGCAGACTCACGCCAGCGAGGGCCGCCGCTGCCGCCGCCGAGATGTCGGAGCCGGCGTGAAGGCCGAGTAGTCGAAAGAACCGTGCCGTGTCGGTGGGCAGCGTCTGGTAGGACCACGAGAACACCGCCCGTACGTCGGAAAGCTCGTCATCGTCGACCGCGAGGGCGTCAAGTTGATGCTCGGCCAGGGCGAGATTTGCCACGAACTCCGCGAGGGTGACATGGGGAGAGTTGGCGATGCGCTCCCCGATGATCCGCAGAGCGAGGGGGAGGTAGGCGCAGCGGCGAGCAAGTTCAGCGGCGGCCTGCGGCTCCGCGCCGACGCGGTCCCCGCCGATGCTGTCGCTGAGCAGCGCGATTGCCTCGTCAGAAGACAGAACGTCCAAAGTCATCCGTGACGCTCCTTCCCGTGCCACGAGGCCGGAAAGTCGGCTGCGGCTGGTGACGATCGCCATGCAGGTCGGTGTGGCCGGGAGTAGCGGCCGGACTTGACCGACGGTGGACACATTGTCCACCACGATCAGGACGCGCTTGCCGCTCAGGACGGACCTGAACAGGGCAGCACGTCCGTCAGTGTCCGTGGGGATTTGCTCCGCCGGTACGTGCAGAGCGCGGAGCAACGTGTCCAATGCCTGGCCGACATCGAGGGCTGGACCAGGGCCGTAGCCGCGCATGTCGACGTAGAGATCGCCGTCGGTGAACCAGCTGCGTGCTCGGTGAGCCCAATGGACGGCCAGCGCTGTCTTGCCAACGCCGGGGGCGCCCGCGATGGCAGCCACGATCATCGGGAGGCCCGCAACCGAGTGGTTTTCATCGCTCGGCAATGCCGCGTCCAGGCGGGTGAGGGTCTGCTCGCGGTTGACGAAGCCGGTCGCGTTGCGGGGAAGTTGACGCGGCGGCTGGAGGCCCGCACGCTGCCACCCCGTCGGCGAGCGATCAGTCATGGGACCTTGATCTGTCGCTGGTCTGTGACCTTCCTATAGGGGACCGATGCCGCGACGGCCGCATCACGCCACAGATTGGCCTGCACGATCTGATCTGCCTCGCTGACCAACTCGCCGGAGACGAAGCGCCCCTCCTCGTCGTAGTACATGGCCACCAGCCGCGTTGAGTCGAACAACCAGTAGTCGTAGTGCGGTAACGCGGCCGGCCAGTCGTCGTCGGAGACCACGATGAGGCGGACGTCCTCGCCTGCCTCGACGGTGTGCTCGTAGGCCCAGCCGCACTCGAACCGCACGTAATCCGACAGCGGCTCGGTGATGACATGGACCCGGTGCATGCGCTTGCCCGCCGACACCGCCGCCCGCACGGTGTCGCACCAAGCCGCGATCCCCGGAAACTCGCCGCGGGTCTCACCCGCCAGGAACCGCGCGAACTCGTCCTGCTCGTACGACACGTCGTATTGCTGAAGCGTCTCCAGCCGGTAGGCCGTGTATCGGAAGTCGCGGAACAGCTGGTTGAACTCGTCGTCATCGAGGGACGTGAACGACCGGGTCAACGCTCGATCACCGCTGCTCGGACTGGCGGTAGCGCTCAATGGCACCGAGCAGAACCTGGGCGGGAATCCGCACCGCGCCTTCACCAGGAAGAACGTTCTCCAGCTGGCCGACGGTGTCCTCGTCGATGAGGTTCCCCTGAACGACAAGCTCCCCGCTCTCTCCGAGGTAGACGGTAGGGCACCCGTTCCCACCCGAGCCGGGATCCTTGTAGAGCTTGGTCAGCTTCATGGTGACCTCCATCAGAGAAGCGGACGGCTGACAAGTGCTGTCGGTCAGGAGAGTAGTGCGCAGCGTAGTTGCCCAACAAGCCGATACCGTGCGTCTGGCCCGTTGATGCGTACTCTCATCGCCGATGTCGCCCGGCGCCGGCCGGCGTGGCGCGACTGGCGATGCTTGTCGGCCTCATCACGTGAACGGGGTCAGCAGAAGGTCGGTGAGGCGCCGCTGGGCGTCCTCGTCGCCGGTGAGGCGCAACGCGCCCGACTCCACTGCCGCCGAGAGGGTGATCTCAAAGCCGCAGACGGCCCGGAGGGTGTCGATGTCGGTGGTGAGCGTCGCGTCGGGGTCGGGCGCCGTGCCGCGACGGATCTGCACCGCGTCCTCGGCGACCTCGGCGAGGATCGTGTCGGCGTCGATGTGGAACGCGTAGGTGCCGGCGAGTTCCGGGGCTCGCGCCGGATCGAAGGACGCCTTGACGCTGAGTAGCAGGGAGTCGACGCCCAGAGCGCCCTCGGGCATCTGCGGTGACTGGCTTCCCCAGCGCCCGAACTGCAGGAGGATGGGCTCCAGGGCGCGGCCCCACTCGGTGAGTTCGTAGAGGTGGACCCGCGTCGGCGGCCCGAGGTCCCGCCGTTGCACGACGCCCTGCTCGGTCAGTTGGCGCAGCCGCTGGCTCAGCACGTTGGGGCTCACGCCGGGCAGGCCGCCGAGCAGGTCGTTGAAACGCCGGGGGCCGAGCAGGAGGTCGCGGACCACCAGCAGCGCCCACCGCTCCCCGATGACGTCCAGTCCACGCGCGACACCGCACGGATCCCCATAGCTACGCACGCCGCTCATGACCGTCAGCCTACCTCGATCCTAATTTAGGAGTTGCACTTGTTCTGTAGGAGTTGACCCTCTACGTTGACTCTCATGAGCCTGCCCAACGCCGAGGCGGCAAACCTGCCGCAAGGTGATCTGAAGCTGCTGGACACCGCCCTGGCGCAACGCCTGCTCGGCGCGCCCGTGGCACGCCTCGCCTACACCAGCCGGGACCTGACGCCCCGGCTGATCCCGGTGAACTTTCTCTGGACCGGTGACGAGCTGGTCGTCGGCGCGTTCGCCGGCACCTACAAGATCCGTGACCTGCGCGCCAGGCCGGACGTGGCCGTCTGTATCGACACGGCGGACGGGCTTCCGGAGGTGCTCATGCTGCGCGGGCAGGTCACCCTGACGGAGGTCGACGGCGTCCTACCCGAGTACGCCACCATCCAGCGCGCCGGGATGGGCGACGAGGCGGGTGCCGCCTACCTGGAGGCGATCGACAAGCCGGGCCTGCGGATGGTCCGGATCGGCCTGCGCCCCACCTGGGTCGGACTCGTCGATTTCCAGCAGCGGTTCCCGAGCCGGACACCCGAACCCGTCCGAGCCGCGCTCAGCGGCGGTCACTGAGCCCGAACCAGCACAGAGGACGAGGGTATGCGCAAGATAGTCGTGTCGATGTGGACCACGCTGGACGGGTTCGTCGCCGGTCCGGACGACGAGATGGACTGGCTGCTGTTCGGCGAGCAACTTCAGCGGTACGAGCGGAGCCTGGTGGACAACGCCGGCAGCCTGCTGCTGGGCCGGGTCACCCACGCCGACTTCGCCAGCTACTGGCCGCTGGCCGCCCAGAACCCCGACGAACCGGACGAGGTCCGAGGATATGCCCAGCGCGTCGACGCGCTGGAGAAGATCGTCGTCTCCGCCTCCGGCAACACCGCGACCTGGCACAACACCCGGAGACTGGCCCGTATCGACCCCGACGAGATCGCCGAGCTCAAGCGCGGGTCCGGCGGGGACATCGTGGTCTACGGCAGCCTCAGCGTGATCCGGTCCCTTGCCGATCTCCGGCTGATCGACGAGATCCATCTCCTCGTGCACCCCGTCTTCCTCCGCCAGGGCAAGGCGCTGTTCGACAGCGGTCAGCCGCCCGTACGACTGGAGCTGGTGTCCGCCGAACCCTTCGCCTCCGGGGTCGTCCTGATGACGTACCGACCGGCGGGTGCCGTCGCCACTTCTTGATCGCCCCGGTTGCGACGGGCGGCAGGTCGCGGGATCACCGATGTTGCGGTATCCCCGACCGTGCATGCCGCAACATCGGGGAAGTCGCGCGAATCTTGGGGTCGGCGAGGTGCCCGCGCACGTGGTCTCCTGTATGGACGGGCCGTGAGGCTGTCGACACCGCCGGAGGTGCGCGCAGTGGGCAGATGGTTCAACCGCAGCCGTAAGCGTGACGACGAGCCACCGCGTGGACCGGAGCCGACCGGCCCGGTCATCGAGATCACCGTCAGCGGCGGCGGTCGTCCACCGGCGACGCAGACCATCGGTGGTCCGACGGCCTTCGGGTTGCAGTACCACGCCTTCCACGAGCAGTACGGCGGGGCCGACCCGCGGACGTTGGACGCGGGACACCGCTACGCGCAGGAGTTGATGCGTACCAGGGACGTCGACAACGCCGTGACCGTGTACCAGGAGGTCGTCGGGTTGCGCAGCTCGGCGCAGGGGGCGGAGCATCCCGACACCCTGCGCACCAAGCACAGCCTGGCCTTCGCGTTGTGGCAGCGCGGTTCGCACGCCGAGGCGGAACTGGTGCAACGGGACGTCTACGAGGCACGCCGCCGGGTGCTGGGCGACGACGACGCCGAGACGTTGCGCAGCGGCAACAACCTCGGCTGGTTGCTGATCGAGTTGCGTCGGATGGACGAGGCCGAGCCGCTGCTGCGGCGGGTCGCCGACGGTATGGCGCGGACGCTGGGCCGGGACGACGCGGACACCCTGGCCTGCCAGATGAAACTGGCCGGCCTTCAACACCTGCGGGGCGACAGCCAGCCCGCCGAGCGGGCCCTGCGGGACGTGGTCCGACGGATGACCAGGACGTTGGGGCCCACCAGCCCGGTGACGCTGCAGGCGCGCAGCAACCTGCTTGTCGTCCTGCTCGACTCCGGCCGGGCGGCCGAGGCGGTCGACCCGGCCCAGGCGCTCGCCGACGACGCGGGGCGCGCGCTCAACAACACCGACGGTGTCTCGCTGCACGCCCGGCACTCCCTCGCCAGGGCGCTCGCCGGGGCGGGGCGGCCGGCTGAGGCGATCCGGTTGCTGGCCGACACGCTGCCGGACAGTGAGCGGGGCCGGGGCGTCGATCATCCCGGAACCCTGGAGATGCGGATGCTCTTCGCCCAACTGCTCATCGAGGCGGGTGACCGGCGGGCCGGCAGCGCGGCGCGGGCCGCGCTGGCCGGGTGCGAACGCGTACACGGCCCGACCCATCCCGACACGGAAAGGGCCCGCGCGCTGGTCCGGCGTACCCGCTGATCCCGCCGGAGGGTCAGCCGCCGGTGTGGATGTGCGCCGCCCACAGCGTCGGCGCGAGCGGATAGCGGTCCCGCAGCCCGCGTACGGCCGAGTGCAGCGCGTATGCGGCCGATGAGGTCGCGTCGCCGTGCGCGTAGAAGGCGGTGGTCAGGGCGAGGGAGATCGCGTCGTCGACCTCCCACAGGGTGCCGATGACGTGCCGGAACCCGGCGAGTTGGAAGGCGCCGGTGATGTGCAGCGCCTCGTCGACAAGGGTCGGCGGGGCCTGGGCGGTCGCGCAGGCCGACAGGAAGGCGAACTCCGCCTCCAGGTCGAGCCGGGACACGTCGGCCACGGTGAGCGGGCTGTCCTGGTGGTCGTGCACGAGCAGCCGGCCCTGCGCCGGGTCGTGCGGATCGGCCACGGCGTGGCACGCGAAGTGCGCGTACGCGGAGTCGGCCAGCCGGTCCAGGATCTCCTCCCGGGTGGCCCGCGCGTCCATCCCGAGCCACGCCCCGGGTAGCGCCCGCGCCGCCGACGCGGCCTCGCGTTCGGCGCTGGGCAGCGCGCCCAGACCGCCGGGGGTGGCGCGCATCGCCACGACGCAGGACCGGGCGTCGCGGCGGGACTGCCGCTGCGCGGTGCGTCGCCGGGCGAGCGCGGTCACCGTCGGGGTGTAGGAAGAGACCACCCGGTCGAGGGCGGACCGGCCGGCTTCGGCCTGCGCGGCGTGCAGGGGAAAGAACGCCAGCGGGCCGACCGGGCACCACCAGACGCGCGGCAGCTCGCCGACCGCCCCGGGCGCGCCGATCGCGTCCAGCACCGGCTCGACCAGGGCAGACCACAACCAATTGAGTACGCCGCCGAGCACCGACTGGGCGCGCAGACGGCTCCGCGCGTCCACCGACGGATCGGACGCCGTGGTGGTGGCCTGCTGGAGCAGCCGCAACTGCGTCACCGCGTCGCTCAGCGACAGATCCGGCAGCGGCAGCACCGTTACGCGGTGCTCCCGCAGGATGAGCGCGTCGCACCGCAACTCGCTCGCGATCGGCACGATCACGGTCCCGTCGACCTGGTCGAGCAGTTGCCGTGCGGTGGGCGGGCGCAGGAAGTCACCCAGGCCGGGCAGCTCCCGGATCGTCGTCAGCAGCACGTTCCACTCGGTCTCCCGGTCCCGACCGAAGGTGGTGGGCCGGGACGATTCGGGAGCCGGCGCTTCGAAGTCGCGGCGCATCCGCTGGAAGTCGGCCGCCAGACGCCCGTCGGCGCGTTGGAGCGCCGCCCACTCGCCGTCCGCGGTCAACCGTTGGTGCAGCAGCAGACCCCGCCCACGCTCCAACAGCTCCAAGGCCCGCTCCGGCTGCCCCGCGCCGATCGCGCAGGAGGCGGCGGTCGCCGCCAGCCCGGCCGTCGAACCGAGGTCGGCGTACTGGTCGTGCCGGGTACGCCCGCGCGACGCCAGCCGGGGCAGCAACGTGATGGCCTCGTCGAAGGCGTCCGCCGCCTCCCGCCACCGATCCAGCGCGGTCAGCGTGTAGGCCGCCTTGTCGAAGGCCTGAATCCGGACCGGCACGGCGCCGGACTCGATGCGGCCGGCGGCGAGCGCCCGCTCCGCGGCCTCGGTCAGCAGGGCGGGTTCGCCGGTACGCAGGTACGTCGCCCGCAACGCCTGGGCGATGGACAAGCCGGTCTCGACCCGCTGCGGATCGCGCGCGGGCAGGGCGTCCAGCGCCTCGCGCAGCAGGGCGAGCGACTCCTCCAGGTAGGCGGGCTCCCCGGTGGCGTCGTAGAGCAACCGCAGGCTGTAGCCCAACTGGTCCAGGTACGACGCGTGGTTGGCCTCGCCGCGTACGGACAGCGCGAGCGCTCGGCGCAGCAGGCCGATCGCCACTTCCAGGGCGGAGACGTCGCCCGTCAACTGGTGCGTCTTCATGCCGACGGTGGAGAGGCTGGCGAGCGCCGTCCGATGGTGCGGATGCCGCTCTCCGACGGTGTTCACCACGGCGGCGAACTCCTCCCAGGCCTGGCCCAGCAACTCGGCGCGGCCGGTGCGGTCGACCAGGGTG
Source organism: Micromonospora sp. CA-248212 (assembly GCF_050948405.1). Classification (NCBI taxonomy): domain Bacteria; kingdom Bacillati; phylum Actinomycetota; class Actinomycetes; order Micromonosporales; family Micromonosporaceae; genus Micromonospora; species Micromonospora sp. CA-248212. The sequence goes on from NZ_CP192023.1 coordinate 3,213,258, forward strand.
AGCAATGTCTGCCCCAGCAGGAAACGCGGATCGTTGCCCTGCGGGGTGTGCTCCCGCAGCACCGCGACGGCCCGTTCGACGTCGGCGGTGTGGGTGGTCCCGGACGCCCGGGCCAGCAGGCACCGGGCGCGCAGCACGACGATCTGGTCCTGGTGGGGCCCGACGGCGTCCACCGAGGACAGCAGCTCCAACGCCTCGTCGACGTAGTCCTCCACCCCGGTGAGCTGGTAGGCGCGCACCAGCGCCTCCGCGTGGATGCCCCGCAACGCGGGCAGGTGCTCCGCGCTGATCCAGTTCTCGGCCATGTTGGCGATGGAAGTGAGCCGGTAGAGCGTGTCGACCGAGCCGTCGAAGTCGTGCCGGACCCGATAGACCTGGCACTTCTTGAGCATCAGCACCGCGCTGTTGCCGAGGTCGGCCGAGGCGTCCTCGGCGAACTGCAGATACTGCTCGGCGATGTCCAGGAGTTGCGGCGCACTCTCGATCCGGGCCCTGGCCAGCAGCACATCGGTGTACGTGGTCAGCGCGCGGACACCGTGCGTCGTACCCAACTCCTCGGCCAGGAAGGAGTCGGCCATCGTGCGGATCGCGGCCTCCAGCACGACGGTGGCCTCGATCAGGCCCTCCCGTGCGCGGTCCGCCTCGTACCGGTCGAGCAGCGCGGCCCCCAGCTCCACCTGGGCCTCGGTCCAACGCCGTTCGCCGCGCCGCTGCCCGGCCGCCACCCGACGCCAGTGGTCGACGGTGTCCCTCGCGTAGCGACTCACCGGCACACCTTCCCCTCGCGGTCGCTCCCCAGCCTGCCAGCCGGACGCCACATCGACAGGGGATAATCAGCCGATGAGTCAATCGGTTCCGGACAGGCGACTCGACGACGACCGGGCGACCCGGCTGGCCCGGATCTGCGCGGACATCGCGCAGGTGGGCGACCTGCTCGGCCCGGAGCCGACCCGCGCGCTGACGCGGCTGCGTGACCGCTCGCTGTCCGACCAGGGCGTGGACGCGGTGCTGGCCGAGGTGACCGAGTTGATGCGCCTCGCCGGGCTGGTCGGTGGCGACACGACCGTCCGGGGAGACCGCTACCTGCCGCTGGCCGGCATCCGCGGCCGCCGCCCGGAGGTGGTCCAGGTGTGCCCCGCCGACCTGTGCGACCGGGTCGAGATACCTCGGCCGGACGGCGGCCCGCCACCGCGCTGCGCCGTGTGGGACTGCCCGCTGCCGGCGTTCCGGATGGACCGGTGAACGCGCTCATCGCCTCGCTCGGCGGCAAGCTGGCGGAGCGGTGGCTCGCCGCACTGGCGCTGCCCGGTGTGGTGTTCGTGGCGATGGCCGCCGTGGCGCTGCGGCTCGGCCACGCCCACTGGTGGGACCTGGCGCTGCTGCGGCGGGAGGTGGACCGGCTCGCCCTCGGGTCACCCACGCGCAGCACCGGATCCGCGCTGCTGATCGTGCTCGGTGTCGTGCTGGGCGGTGTCGTCGCCGCGATGGCCGCCCAGAGTCTGGAACGCCTGGTCGTGGCCCTGTGGACGCAGGACTGGGGTCGGGTCGGCGATGCCGTGACCCGCCGGCGGCGACGCCGGTGGAACGCCGCCATGGACCGGTACGAGAACGCCCTGCGGGACAAGGCACGCCGGTTGCGGTCGCCCGCCGACGCCGCCGGACCGCTGCCGGACACCCAGGCGCTCGCCCGCGCCTGCGACCGGATCGCGTTGACCGAGCCGGACCGGCCGACCTGGATCGGTGACCGGATGCAGGCCACGGCGGTACGGGTGCGGGCCGGCTACGGCCTGGACCTGGCCGCCGCGTGGCCCCGGCTGTGGTTGCTGCTGCCCGAGGAGACCCGGGGGCCGCTCGCCCTCGCGCAGGCCGACTTCGCCGCCGCCGCCCGACGGGTGGGCTGGGGGCTGCTGTACCTGGCGCTCGGCCTGCTGTGGTGGCCCGCGGCGGTCGTCGGCCTCGGTCTGTGCGTGGTGGGCTGGCGACGGGGCCGGGGTGCGGTGTCCGTGCTGGCCGACCTGGTGGAGGCGGTGGTCGACCTGCACGTACGCACCCTCGGCGCCGCGCTGGGCCACCCCACCGACGGCGCCTTCGGCACGGCCGACGGCGAGGCGGTGACCCTCCTGCTGCGCAAGGACCGGTGAATTCCGGGTCACGTGCAGTTCGCCGCGACGAACTTCCGGCATCAGATGGCGGGAACGACAGGACGGTCGAGCAGGGTGCGGTCGCCGTCGACGCCCTGATCCAGCGCGGCCGCGACATCCTCGTGCGGGGCGCCGGGCCGGATGGCGCTGACGTCGTCCAGACGCCGGTAGTGCTGGTCGCTGAGGTCGAGGTCGAGAGACTTCAGGTATTCCTCCAACTGGGTCGGGGTGCGCGGGCCGACGATCGGGATCATGGCCGTGGAGGCCAGTGCCGCCCGGCGACGCAGCCAGGCCAGGGAGACCTGGGCCGCGCTCACACCGAGTTCCTCGGCGATCGCGAGTACGGCGTCGACGACAGCGGTGCGCTGCGCCGTGCCCTCGACCGCGTCGCCCCGGGCGGTCAGCCGGCCCGGTGCGCCCTGCCGGTACTTGCCGGTCAGCAGGCCGCCGGCCAGCGGGGAGTAGAGGATCGCGCCCAGGCCGTGGGCCTGCGCCATCGGCAGCAGCTCCCGGTCGGCGGATCGCTCGGCCAGGCTGTATTCGGTCTGTATGCCGACCAGGGGTGCCAGGCCGCGCAGGTCGGTGTGGACCGCGGCACCGGCGACCCGCCAGGCGGGGAAGTTGGACAGCGCGCCGTGCAGGATCTTGCCGGAGCGGATCAGGTCGTCGAACCCGGCCAGGATCTCCTCGATCGGCGTGACACCGTCGGGGAAGTGCGGCATGAAGATGTCGACGTAGTCGGTGTTCAGACGGCGCAGACTCGCGTCGAGAGACCGAACCATGATCTTGCGACTGTTGCCGGTCGTGCCGGGGCGCGGCGGGGCCTGCCTGCTCCCGCTGTACTTGGTGATGATCACGAAGTCGTCCCGTTGACGCCCGAGCAGCCCGCCCAGCACGGTCTCGGCCTCCCCGTCCCGGTAGAGGTTGGAGGTGTCGAACGTGGTGCCGCCGGCCTCGACGAAGGCCCCGAAGATCTGTCGCGAGGCCTCCGGGCCGGCGCCGGCGTCCGAGGTGCTGAAGTTCGCCGTCCCGAGCGCGTACTGCGACACGCGCAGTCCGGTAAGACGGCCGAAGGTCTGGTAGCGCATGGCGGGCTCCTGAGTTGCGGTGCGAGGAGGTACGCTCTCGACAGTAGCAAGAAAAACGAGGGGTCACTCTTTATGCCCAGGGTCAGTCAAGCCCATCTCGACTCTCGCCGCCAGCAGATCGTGGACGCCGCCCGCGCCCGGTTCGCCAGCCACGGCTTCGCCCACACGTCGATGGCCGACATTGTCGCCGAGTCCGGGCTCTCGAACGGAGCCATCTACCGGTACTTCACGAGCAAGGACGAGATCGTCGTCGCGGTCTGCGAACAGGGGACCGACGCGCTGCCGAGGGCGCTCACCGCCGAGGCGGTGGGGGGTTTCCTCGAGTACGTGCGTACCCAGGCCCGGGACACCCACCACGCCCGGCTGGTTGCCCAGATCTACGCCGAGGCGGCGGTGTCGCCGCTGCTGGCGGCCGTTGTGCAACGACAGCTCTCGGCCATGCGGGCCGCGATCGCCGAGCTGGTGCCGGACCGCCAGCGCCCACGGGCGGGACAAATCGCCGAAGCCTTCGTGGCCCTCTGCGTCAGCTATAGCCTGCAACTGGCGGTCCGCGGCGACGTGGACCCCGCGCCCTATGCCGCGGCGTTGATGGCGATCATCAACGACTAGGCGGGCCCGATCGCTGCCGGCCCGCGAGCGTTCGTCCCGGCGTCGGGCGGCGGCCCGATGAGATGGCCGAGTAAAAAGAGTGAACCGTCATTTTGGGTGCTAGAGTCGATCAGCGTCCCGCCCTCTGGAGGAGCCATGCCGGTAGCTCACATCGCCGCGATCAACCTGGACTGCCCCGACCCGGCCGACCTGGCCCGCTTCTGGGCCGCCATGCTCGACGGTGAGGTCGCGGTCCAGACACCGGACTTCTGTGCGGTCAAGGCGGGGCCGCTGCTGCTCGGCGCCGTTCGCGTCGACGGCTACCAGCCACCGACCTGGCCCTCGGGTGAGCGGTCGCAGCAGATCCACTTCGACCTGGCCGCCGATGACCCCGACAGCCTCGACGACGCTGAGGCGCGCGCGATCGAACTCGGCGCGGTCAAGGAAGAGCAGCAGTTCGCGCCGGACCGTTATCGCGTCCTGCGTGACCCGGCCGGCCATCCCTTCTGCCTACGCCGCTGACCTGCCGATGCTGGTCGGGCTGACTGTTCACGACCAGCGGGCACACTCGGCGACCAGGCGTGGGTCGGTGCGTACCCAGACCTCGCCCCCGGCGGCCTCGGCCGGGGTATCGACCCGTTCGAGGCCGAGGAATTCGATCAGCGGCAGCAGAGCAGCCCGCTCGGCGCGGTCGTCGTCGATGTCGTGCCCGTCGAAGAAGACGTAGTACCTGTCGCTGGGGTCGACGTAGCCCGAGTCCGCCCAGATCCGGGCGACCTCTGCGAGCGCCGCCGCCTCCGTCGTGATCGTGGCGGCGCGCGCGGCCCCGCGGTCCTCCGGTGCCGCGTCGAGGTCGGCGAGGTCGGCGAACCACTGGCCGAAGTGGTCGAGGCCGCGATAGCCGTTCTCGAAGAACAGCATCGCGCTCGGGAGGTAACGGTTGGCCCGATCGATCCGCAGGTGTGCCGACCGGGGCGGGTCCGCCTCCTCGATCCGGGAGATCACTCCCAGGTGGGGCATGAGCACCAAAGTCTGCCGCGCTGGCTCGTCCCTGATCGTGTACGTGGCGGACTCGCGGCCCCGGAAGAACGCGGAGAACGCCACGTAGGCCTCCTGCGGGTCGCTCACCGAGACCTGGTGCGTGGTGCCGTCACCGGCGGTGAAGACGAACTGCTTCGGTCCGGGGCGGTAGGGGCGGGCCATGTACGTCCTTCGCAAAGGGGTGAAAGGCCCGTCAGCGTATCGGGGGTCGGGTTTCCGCGAACGTGAGATCCGGGCATGTATTCCGACACTGCTGGAAGGGGAGAGACAGCAATGTTGGTAACCGGTTATCTCGGCGCGGTGCTCATCGGCGCACTCGTCGGCCTGCTCGGCCGGCTCATCCTGCCGGGGCGGCAGCGGATCGGCATCTTCGCCACGTTCGTTCTCGGCGTCGGCTCGGCGGTGCTGGGCACCGTGGTCGCCCGGGCCCTGCACGTCGACGACGACGCCGGCGTGAAGGTGTGGGTGCTGCGCTGGGACTGGATCGTGCTCGCGATCCAGGTCGGCCTCGCGATCGTCGCCGTGGCGCTGGCGAACATGCTGACCTTCACCCGGCTTGCCGGCGGCGGCGAAACCCCTCGTCGGCGGCCCCGGCGCAGCAAGGCCAAGCGCGAGTCGTGATCGCGATCCTTCCGCCGGGCGGGCTGACCAGGTCGGCGAGTCCCCGCTCGCGGATCAGCGTGCCTCCGCCACGCTGATCCGCTCCCAAGATCCGCACAACATCAGGGATGTTGCTGTCTCCCGGGTGGCGGAGGCAGCAGTAACAGGGAAGTTGCGCGGATCTTGGCGTGCGAGTGGGCGGATCGGCAAGCGGACGGGCGGGCGCGCAGCGGCGGGATGCGGCGAAGGGACCACTCGCCCGAGTGGTCCCTTCGCTGGTCGTGGAGGAGTGGCTAGACTTCAGGTTGGCACTTCACCTGCGCTCCGCTGCGGCGGGCGCAGCCTCGGGAGGGTGTTGCAGCACCCTCTCGAGGGGCCGTCCCGTCGGACGGCGGCTATTCGCAGAAGACCCGCACGGTGGCATCGGGGGAGTCCACCTCCACGGTCACGTCGTCGAGGTGTTCGACGAGCGCCTCCAACTGCTCGGGCTTGAGCTGCGTCAGGTCGATCGGCACACCCGAGTCGCTGAGCGAGGCGTTGGCCTTGACCAGGGCCTGCGGCGGCACCAGCGCCGCCAGCCGCACGCCGGCCCGCAGCAGTTGCAGCGGCACCCGCACGTTGACCCGCGACGGCTCGCCGTTGTCGGTGGCATCCACCACCACCCGCAGGTACTTCACCTTCCCCTTGGGCCGGGCGTCGGCACCCGCCACCGCCGGTGCCTGGTCCCGTTCGAGGGCGGCGATGAGCTGCTCCGCCTCCTCGGCAGTGATCTTGCCGGCGGCAAGCATGTCGAGGATGTCCTTGCGTTGTTCGGTCATCGGAACCTCTCCTATCGAATGGCCACGAGCACGGCCGAGTGGCCCTGCTCGATGTCGAAGCGGGCGCCGGGCAGCGCGGAGACCACGCGCCATCCGGCGCCGAGCGCCCGCACCACGCGGATGCGGAACACGAGGCAGGCCACGATCGCCGCGAGGACGACCAGGACCAGAACCGGCAGGAGTACGAGCACCACGGGGAGCACCGGAACCCAGAAACGGACGGGTCGGCGGGCGGGGCGATTGACCCTGACGGTCACCAGTTGGGGCATCATGAGCGGCCGTCCAGCTCGGCCAACGCCTGCTGCGCCGTGATCTCACCGCGGCGCAACCGGTCGATGATGTCGGCCCGGGACGGCGCGGGATCGGTCTCGACGAAGTCGAGCATCTGCGTGATCCGGTTGAGCCGTGACTTGATCGTCGGATAGCTCACCCCGAAGATGCGTTCCATCTCCTTGATCGACCCGTGGCAGCGCACGAACGCCGTGACGAAGACCTGATCCTCGACGTTGAGCTGGGCCAGTTGCGGTAGCTCGAACGCGCCCTCGATCGCGACGCCGTTGCTCGCCAGGCGCACGCGCTCGACGACGAACGGCTGGCCTCGCGTCAGGCTGGTCAGTTCCTGCCAGTCCATCGCCTGCTCTGTCATACTTAAAGTTGTAGCTTAAGAATCCTGAACTTCCAAGAGCCAAACCTTAATTTTCTTGAGTACGAGTGAACACCGGCCGGTCTGGCTACGACCACCGCGCGCGCTCGGCGGCGGATCAGTCGGGGTCGGCGCAGAGTTGGGTGGTCAGGGCGGTGCGGGCCCACTCTTCCCACGCCTCCGGTGACCACTCGCGGTCGCGGACGAAGATCAGGTAGAGCTGCGGGCTGAGCAGGCCGAACAGCAGGTCAGCCGCCATGTCGACGGAGAGGCCGGGGCGGGCGTCGGGCTTGCCCATGAGGGCTTCGGCCGCTGCGTACTGCACCGTGTAACGCGGGTCGGGGTCATCCGTCCACTGTGCGGCGATCTCCGGGTCGGTGGCTGCGGCAGCCGCGATGAGCGGCATGATCGGGGCGACCCGGCCCAGGATCTCGCCGGTGCCGTGCACGTGTGCGCGTAACTGCCCGGCTGCGGTGGGCTCGGCGCACGCGGCGCGAAACCACTCCCGGTCCATGGTGGCGACCGGCTCGGTGTCCCCGGCGATGGACGTGTCGACGACGTCCTTGAACAGGGTGCGCTTGTTACGGAAGACGAAGTAGACCGTCTGGACGGCCACCCCCGCACGATCCGCCACCTCCTGCAGGCTCGTCGCCCCGTACCCCTGCGCGACGAACAGCTCGCGAGCCGCGTCGATGACCTTCTGGCGGGTGCGGTGCGAGCGCTCGGCTCGCTTGTCCGGCCTCTTGACCGTGTTCATGATGCGAGCCTATCTTCAGAGTATGTCACTAGAGTCTAACTCTAAATTCTTGGAGGAGACGATGACGCAGCCCAACGCCGCCCAGGGGTCGGCCCCCGCCCCGGCCTCCCCGCAGCGGGACCAGGAGGAGGAAGCGGTTCGCCGCGCACTGGAGAGCTACTACCGCGCCGGCACGCCGCCATGGGACACCGGCGTGACACCGCCCGAGTTGGTCGACCTGGTGGAGGGGCGCAACGCGCTGCCGCCCGGTAGGGCCCTCGAACTCGGCTGCGGCACGGGGACCAACGCCGTCTACCTCGCGCGGCACGACTGGGAGGTGGCCGCCGTGGATCTGATCGACAGCGCCGTCGACCTGGCCAGGGAGAAGGTCGCGGCGGCGGGAGTGGCGGTACGGGTGCGGCACGGAGACGCCACCCGCCTCGACGAGCTGGACGTGCCGGGCCCCTTCGACCTGTTCTTCGACCTGAGCTGCTACTGCGGAATTCCACTGCATCGCCGCGACGCCTACGCTGCCGGGCTCACCCACCGCGCCGCTCCCGGGGCACTGTTGCTGATGTTCGGGTACGGCCCCGAGCCACTCGACAATCCGACCACCGAGATCGCGTCGTGGGCGGCCGGCGTCACCGCGGACGAAGTCCGCGCCAGGTTCCCCGGCTGGGCACTTGTCGACGTCACGCCGGGCACCAACGCGGTGCCGACCTTCTGGTTCACACTGCGCCGCGACGCCTAGCGACCTCCGATCCCGCGGAGCCGCCGTGCGCGGTGTTCCTCCTTCCCGGGCGGCCGAGGAGGAACAGCGCCGTGGCGTCGATGACGTCGTCGAAGTGCCCGCCGTCGCCGGGGTAGTGGAATCCGTGCTCGGCGTCCTCGTACTCGAGGAGGGCGCACTCGTTGCCGGCGCGCGCCATCGCGTCGCGGAAGCGCCGCGCGCAGTCGATCGGTTCGACCTCGTCGCGGGTGCCGTGGTGGATCTGCGTCGGCGGATTGCCCGGCCGGACCCGCTCGATCAGCGAATACTCAATCAACCTGCCCGCGTCGAGGCCAACCTGCCGTTCCAGGCGGCGCTGCGCGTCGGGCGTGCGGACGCCCAGGTTGAGTCCTGCCGGGTTGAGGGCCACCACGGCCGCGACGCCGGGCTCCGGTGCCGCGCGGGACGGCGTCAGGGCCGCCAGCATCGCCAGGTGCGCGCCGGCCGAGCTGCCACCCGAGGCCAGCTGCGACGCAGCGAGCCCGCGCGACGCCGCCAGTCGGCCGAACTGCGCGACCGCGCGCCGCACGTCGGCGAGGCAGTCGTCGATGCTGGTCGCGCCGAGACCGAGCAGCCGGTACCCGGCCGACACCGCGAGGATTCCCCGCGACGCCAGCGCCCGGCAGTGCGGCGCGAGCCCGTGGGGTGATCCGCCGCGCAGGGCGCCGCCGTGGAACAGGACGACGCCAGCGCGCGGCGGTGTGCCGTCACCCGGCTCGAAGACCAACAGGGGCAGCTCACTGCCGTCGGTGGCCCGGTACGAGGTCGAGGACGTCAGACAGGTCCCCGGCATGACGGCATCCGGTCTCGGCCGCATGCCCTAGGCGTCCGCGATGGCCTTGAGCGCCGTGTCGAGCGCCTGGTCGGCCGGCACGGGTACGTCGGGGACCACTCCGACGCCCTCCCAGTTGGTCCCGGTGACGCTGTTGATGGTCCGGGCGGTCGGAACGGTCACCAGGATATGTTCGGTGACCGCGTGGCGGGCCGTCGGATGGGCGCCGCCCCGTGTCGTCTCACCGACGACGACGGCTCGACCGTGCGCCTGGAGGGTGTACGCGACGTCCTCGCCCCCGGAGAACGTCGTCGCGCTGGTGAGCACGAAGACCGGGCGGTCCAGGTAGCGCGGCGCGGGAAGGTGCGCGGCGGTCCAGAACTGGCGGGTGGCGCCGGTGGAACGCTCGTAGAAGTCGTTGAGGTGCATCTGGTCGTCGCGGAAGAAGTAGCTGCACCACATCGCGGCTCCCTCCGGCGCTCCGCCGGAGCACGCGCGCAGGTCCAGGATGAGCGCCGAGCTGAGGGCGACCAGTTGCATGGCCGCGCCGATCACGCTGGCCCCCTCGTCGGCGTACGCGATGCGCCGCACGTCGATGAGCCCGACCTTGCCGTCCACCTGCTCGACCCGGCGGACGCCCTGGTTCTCCGTCCGGAGCAGCGCGAGGAACGCCGCCTTGCCCCCGTCCTCGTCCGCTGGATCCAGCGACTGTGGCTGGTCCGACCACAGCAGCCGCAGATGCCTGTCCGGGCACGCCTGCTGAAGGTGGGCGGTCACCGTCTCGCAGAGCGCTGGCCCGTCCAGGTCGTCGTACTCGCCCGCCGCGAGACGACGCCGGATCGTGGCGTCGATGTCCGCGACCTTCGCCGGAAAGACGTACCCGGCCTCGATCCGATCCAGGGCCCGTCCGATGATCTCTTCGTTTGACAGCACGGCGGGCCACGATAGACCGGACGAAGCCCCAGGGCCACCGAATATCGCGAGGCTCAGCCCCGGAACGGCCCGGGTGGGTCGGAGTCAGGCGCGCGGCAGGACGCCCATGAGCTGCGTGATGATCGCGATGCGCAGGGCTGTCTGCGGGTCGATGTGGTAGACCGCGAGCGTCGGCTCGGACTCGTAGACGGCGAGCAGGCTCGGCGGTGGCGTGCTGTAGGCGGAGAACGCGCCGGCCACGATGAGGACCTGAAGGCAGAACAGGTCGGCGCGGTCGCCGACTTCGGGCAGGTGCCGGCGGATGAGGCCGGCCATCGCCGCGAGGTTGACCAGCGAGGCCCGCTTGTGCCGGCGGGCCGCCTCGACCGAGACGTTGTGTTCGAGCACTCCGCCCTGCGCGCCGAAGAGATCACAGAGCACCGTCTCGGCGGCCAGCGACCGGCTGAGCACGTCGGCCACCTGCTCGGCCCGCTCCGACGCGGATCGGTCCGGCTCGACGCCCCGGGTCAACTCCTGCTCCAGCTCGGCCAGCCAGGTCGTCGTCCGGTCGTCGAGGAGGTCGAGCAGCACCGCCTCGCGGGACTCGAAATAGCGCAGCACCGCCGTCTTGGCCAGGCCGACCCGCCGGCTCAGCTCGTTGAGGGTCACGTCGGCCACCGGCATCTCGTCGAGCATCGCCGAGGTCGTCTCCAGGATTGCCTGGCGACGGGCCGCGCGCTGCTCCTCGCTGCGCGCCCGCTGGAACGTCATGCGTCAACCCTAACTTAGGTACCGCCGGTATCTTGACAGCGTACCGGCGGTACATTAGCGTTTCGAGCATAACTTACCGGCGGTACCTTAGGAGCCTGAGATGAAGTGGACCGAGCAGCAGATTCCGCGCCAGGACGGCCGGGTGGCCGTGGTCACCGGCGCCAACACCGGCCTGGGCTTCGAGACCGCCCGGCTCCTCGCCGAACGCGGGGCTTCGGTCGTGCTGGCCGTACGCGACACCGAGAAGGGCAAGCGCGCCGCCGCCCGGATGAGTGGCGACGTCTCCGTACAGGAACTGGATCTGACCTCGCTGGAGTCGGTGCGCGCCGCCGCGGCCGGACTGCACGCCACCCACCCGCGGATCGACCTGCTGATCAACAACGCCGGCGTCATGTACACGCCGAAGCAGACCACGCGCGACGGCTTCGAGATGCAGTTCGGCACCAACCACCTGGGTCACTTCGCGTTCACCGGCCTGCTGCTCGACCTGCTGCTGCCGGTGCCCGGCTCCCGGGTGGTCACGGTCAGCAGCGTCGGCCACCGGATCCGCGCCGCGATCCACTTCGACGACCTGCAGTGGGAGCGGTCGTACGGCCGCGTCGCCGCCTACGGCCAGTCGAAGCTCGCCAACCTGATGTTCACCTACGAGTTGCAGCGCCGGCTCGCCCCGCACGGCACCACCGTCGCGGTGGCCGCGCACCCCGGCGTCTCCGACACCGAACTGGTCCGCAACTCCCCGGCGCTCGTCCGCGCGCCGATCACCCTGCTCGCCCCGGTGGTCACCCAGCCCGCTGCGGCAGGCGCGCTGCCCACCCTGCGTGCCGCCACCGACCCGTCCGTCCTCGGCGGGCAGTACTACGGCCCCGACGGCCTGGGCGAGACGCGCGGGCACCCGAAGCTGGTCACGTCCAGCCCCGAGTCCTACGACCTGACCGTGCAGCAGCGCCTCTGGGCCGTCTCGGAGGACCTCACCGGCGTGCGGTTCCCGGTCGGCCAGACGGCCGCCGAGGTGTGACCGTGCCGCACCAGCCCCGCTACCCGTGCTCCGACGACGTCAGCGTGCCGCGACGCTCAATCGTCGGCCGATCTGCCAGGAGGCGGCAGGCCAGGCCGTGACGAAGCCGGCGATCATCCCGATCTGGCCGGCGAACCAGAACGTGGGGCTGTCGAGCCGCAGGGGTGGCTCCGGAAAGACCATGTGGTGCGCCAGCGTCAGCCACACGAACAACGCCACCTCGAACGCGGTGATGGTCACCAGTTCCACCTTCACGACGGTCGCCAGCGCGCGCCAGACCTCCGCGAGGCTGCAACGGGGGCTCTCGAAGAGCCGGAAGAGGACGGCGATCGTCACCGCCATCAGATAGTCGCCCGCGTAGCCGATCCACAGCGGGCTCCGGGGGAGATCGAATCCGTACAGGGCGACCTCGGCGACGACGAAGCCGAGGGCGCAGTGCGCGCCACAACGGGACACCTGGGTCACGATGGTGCCCCGGTGGGGCCGTCGAGACCGATCCTTGCGCGGCGACGGCGCGAGCGCCTCGGGTCTACCCCAGGTCCAGTAGAGGCGGACGGCCACCGGGCCGATGTACAGGACGGTGACCAGCCAGACGATCTCCATGACCCTGACCGGCTGACGGTGCCCGTAGAGGTACGTGTCGACGAGGACGATCACGAAGCTGACGACACCGACCGCGAGTGAGATCCAGGAGAGCGTCGAGAGCCAGGTCGGCTGCATCCTCGCCCCCTTTTCCATCCGGCGCCTCGGCGCTCGGCGCGGCCGAACGTGCAGGGGGGTCAACTGATGCCGACGGCAGCTCACAGTCTCCCAGCTCGCACCCGTCCGCATCAGTGGATCGGGGCGTTCGTCGTGCGGGCCGCGCCCCCCGGGCACGGGGGACCCCGCTCCCTCTGCGCGGGGATCCGCCGGGCACGCCGACAGCGCAGCGTGGGACCGGAGGAAACCACCGCATCGATACGGAGTGACGACCGTGAACCAGAGCGCTGAAGCATCGAAGCCGCCGCCGTGGGCACGCCGAGCAGGTCACGTGGCGTGGATCGCGCCCGTTCTGGGCTTCATCCCACTGCACGTTCCCTGGATCCTCGGCATCCCGCTGTTCGCATACGCCGAACCGTTCGAGGAGTGGTACCACGGTCGCGGGCCCGGCGTCGGGGACCACCCGGTCGACGGGTTCCTGGGCCTGCCGGCCGGCGCGTTCTACCTGGGCCTGCTGTGCGTCCTCGCCGGGCTCGGGGGAGTGCTGGCGCTCGGCCTGATCAGCGACTGGGGGCGTACGTTTCCCCGGTGGGTGCCGTGGCTTCGCGGCCACCGCGTGCCGCCGTGGGTGCCGCTCACGCCGACGGTGCTGGGATCCGCCCTGATGATCGGCTATGCGGCGACCCTGCCCTGGCAGTTCGCCGCCGACCTCTCCGAATCCAGCGCGCAGGACATCTTCACCCCGACGGGTGTCCTCATCGGCCTTCCGCTGCTCCTGGCCTGGGCGATCGCGTTGCCGTTGGCCGGGTGGTCCTACTACCGGCGTACCCGGGCGCCGCGCTGACGGTGCCGCCGAGTGCCGTCCGGCTCGGGTTGTCAGTCGGCGAAGTCGACGTCGGTGAGCGTGGCGCAGCGGTGCGTGGCGAGGCGTTCGGCCTGCGCGGTGATGGCGTCGCGCGTGCCGGCGGACAGTCTGCGCCAGGGTTGGACCGCGACCGTGAACGTCTTGCCGGACTTGCGGGGACGCCAGGTGCCGACGATCTCGCCGTCGACCAGCACCGCGCCGGGGCGACCCAGCACCGGCCACAACTCCTTCGCGTGGGCGGCGTCGGGCGCGAGTGTCGCCCGGTCCTTGGCCTGCAGGAACAGGTCGAACGGGCCGAGTAGGCGGGTCGCGCTCACCTCGGCCGACGTCAGCGCCTCCTCGTCGGCGGCCAGCAGCGAGCGCGTCTCGCCGTCGACCGTCACGTCGACCACGTCGTCGGGCCAGCGTGCCTTCACGTCCTTGACCGGCGCGTCGAGATAGTCGGCGACCTGCTTCGGAGTGGCGGGGCCGAGCAGCCGGAGGTACGCGCGGACGAGGTCGAACCGGTCGCCCGGGGCGGACACCCGGCGGAAGCCGGTGATGCGCCGCAGGACCGGAGGTGAGGTGTCGAGCTGCAACTCGAGACCGGCCCGCGCGGCGGCGAGCCGGAACGGCATCTCGTACAGGTGGGTGGCGTCGCACGGCCGGCAGAACCGCAGGTACGGCTCGGGCAGCATGGTGGCCAGGCGGCCGGAGACGTCGCCCTTGACCGTTGGCGCGGTGACGATCGTCCGCATGCCGGCGGCCACCTCGTCGAGGGCGGCGAGGTTGCCGATGCCGGCGGCCTTCAACGGCTTCGAGGCGTCGTAGATGCGCTTGCCCGCGTCAGCGTCGGAGAACGGCTCGACCGCGGCCACCACCTGCCCGACGTCGGCCCGGCGGTAGAGGTGCGGAGCGCCCCGTACGGTCCACAGCAGGACCACGTCGGCGTCGGACAGCGCGGTCACGTCGACGCCACGGACGGCGAGAGCCCAGCGGGCGCCGTCCGGTCCGGTGTTCTGCACGCCGATGTCCAGGACGGCGGTGTCGGCCAGCGAGCCGCCCTCATCCCGGTCCAGCTGCTGCGCGCGGACGCGGAACGTCATCACCTGCCGCCGATCGACCATGAACGCACCCTAGCCGCGAGCGGTCAGTCAGCGGTGAGCGGCACAGCCGGCCCGCCTTGGCGCACGCAGATGGACATGTCCGCGTAGTGCGTGGTGAGGAGGGTTGCGTCGTGCCGTGGGTTCCCCACCTCCACGGTCAGGCACCGGTCGATCGAGCCCTCACCATTCCAGAACAGGGAATGGATCGTGACGCCACGGCGCCGCCAGTCGTCGATGTCCGCCTGGACTCGTTCGAACCAACCGTCCAGCGTCCGCCCGGAGTATGCGGAGTCGACGAAGCGCACGCTCACCCCGCGCACCAGCGGGCGTATCTTGGCGTCGAAGTCGGCGGTGGGAACGCGGTGGACCAGTAGCACCCGTCCGGGTAGGTCGAGGCTGACCGAGGTGTAGGCGTGTGGCCAGTTCCGGGCGGCGTAGTCCTCCACGGTGTCGGCGGCGGCCATCAACTCGTCCTGGCCCGCCCAGTAGGACTGCGCCGGTGCGGGCGTACCGGTGGCCGGCGGCGACTCTGGCGTCGTCGATGCGGCGGCGCAGGCAGCGGGAAGGGCGAGCAATGGTACGGACAGCAGCGCGGCCAGGCGTCGACGCATGATCAGAACTCCTCACCGACGGCAGATCACTATTACGGACACTACGGACTTACCGAGCGATCGTCGGTGATTCGCACGCCCACACGGGGTCGGCTGGTGATGAGGGCCTCGCCGAGCGTCGACCATCGGGCGGTCGACGCCGAGAAACTAGAGTTGGTGGGGTGCGGATCCGGATCGAGGGCAGTGACCTGCCGGGCCGGCGCGCGGGCGCGGAGGCCGACGCGCTGCGGCTCGGCAACGTGCACGTCGGCATCCAGCGCAAGAGCGAGGTGGTCGATCGCGTACGGGTCGACGCGGCACGGGCGGTCTGGAACGTAGCGGTGTCCAGCCGGGAGATCGACGGGGTGCTGGACGTCGGCGGGCCGTTCGTGCATGGACGACCCGGAGGGCGTTTTCTCTACCTGAGCTGGGGCACGGTGATCGATGACGGGTTCGCGATGTTCCGGCGGGCGAAGCTGATGTTCACCGACATCCCGACCGACCTGCTGCGCGCCGCGCACGAGAGCGGGGGGTTGCTGGTGAGCAGACTGGGGCTGACGGACGCGGCCGGCGGGCCGGTATGCGCCCGGGTCCACCCGCCCGCCATCGGCTGGACGCTGGAATAGCCCCGGCCGCCCGTACCGGACGGACGACCGGGAAGACAAGCCGTCAGGCGACCAGGGAGACCCGTCCGTTGTCCAGGTCGTAGCGGGCGCCCACGACCCGCAGCGCGCCCTGACGCACCTTCTCGGCGATGATCGGGCTGCGCGCCGACAGTGCCCGAACCTGGGCGGCGATGTTGGCGCGGACGGCGTTCTCCACCGGGTCGCCGGGCTGGTCCAGCACCGGCTCGACCACCGGGCGGAGGCTGTCGACGATGGCGCCGATGTGTCCGGGAGCGGTGCCGCCGGTGTGGATGGCGTCGATGGTGGCCGTGATCGCGCCGCAGCGTTCGTGCCCGAGGACGACGATCAGCAGGCTGCCGAACTCCTCCACGGCGAACTCGACGCTGCCCAGCAGCAGGTCGTCGACGATGTTGCCGGCCACCCGGTTGTCGAACAGGTCACCGAGCCCCTGGTCGAACAGCACCTCGGGCGCGACCCGGGAGTCGGCGCAGCCGACCGTGACAGCGAACGGGTGCTGGCCGGCGGCGAGGCGGTGCAGGTCGTCGAGGCCCTGGTGCGGGTGCCGACCGTGACCGCTGGTGAAGCGGTGGTTGCCGGCGAGCAGCCGACGCAGCGCCTCGGCCGGCGTGGCAACGGTGTCGTCGGCCGGCGGCGCGGCGGCGGCGCTCGCCGCGGACGGACCGGCGACGGCCGCGCCGAGCGCGACGGCCGTCGCGCCGCCGGCGGCCAGCAGGGAACGGCGAGACAGCGGGGTACGAGGCACAGTGATCTCCCGAGGGTGAGGCGGTTGCCTTCTTCCTACCAGGCGATCATCCACAGTGGTGCGCCGGTTCCCCGCCGCCGCCCCGGCCACCCGGTCGCGCGCGGCGGCCGGGGGGACCGGGGTTCGGTGTATCAGCGGTGCTCGCTGTCGAGGGCGGCGACCTCGCGTACGGCCTGGGCGACGGCCGCGAAGTCCTTCTTGAGGATCGCGCCGTGGTTGCTGGCGACCTTCGCGTGGACTCGGATGTTCGGGTTGCGCGTGGTCACCGCGTCGAGGCTGGCGCGGATGCGTTCCTGCTCGTCACCCTTGCTGCCGAGGGACGTTCCCGAGGCGACCACGTACCGCACCGGGACGGTGATGCCGTCCAGCACCGGACCCAGTTCGCGTTCCCGGGAGAGCCGGCCCAGCTCGATGTTGCTCTCCGCCTGCTGGGCGGCGCTCATGCGCGGGGTCAGGCCGGTCGGCCGCAGCAGCGGCGTGAACCAGCCCAGGCGCCGGAACAGCTTGCGGATCCGCAGCTCCATGGCGTCGTCGAGCCAGTCGTGCGGGAACGCGCCGTCGACCAGTACCGCGCCGATCGTGCGGTCCGGGTTGCGGTGGGCCCAGTGGGCGCCGACGACGGCCCCGTACGACCAGCCGACGAGCACCGCCCGCTGGACGCCTCGGGCGGCGAGAACGGCGTCGACGTCCCGGACGGCCGCCTCGAAGGAGTAGTCCGCCGAGCGTCCCGACTTTCTGCCGCGGGCCCGCTCGTCGTAGGTGATGTGCCGCCATCGGGTACCCAGGTCGGTGATGACGTTGCGCCAGTACCCCTGGGTGGCGAACTGGCCGTTGAGGAAGACCACGGGGACGCCCGCGCCGCCGGTGTCGGTGACGGCCAGGGCGGTGTCGTCGACCGGCACCATGCCGGTCCACGGCGAACTGGTCGAGGAGGGGGTGTTCGTCGTCATTGTCGTACTCCTTGAGGGGGTTGGGGTTCAGAGGCTGCGGGCGGTGATGTCGCCGTGCGAGGTGGTGGCGTGGATGTCGAGGTCGGCGCTGCCGTGGTTGACCAGGTCGTTGCTGATGCGCCCGTGGCCGGTGCCGGCGTCCAGGGCGGCCGAGACGCCGCTGGCGGCGGCGACCGAGATGTCGCCGGACTGGGTACGCAGCACGAGCCGACCTCGCGTTGCCTGCGCGACCCGGATGTCGCCCCGCGTGGTGCTGATCTCGGCGGGGCCGTTGAGCTGACCGACCTCGACGGTGCCGTCGACGGCGGTGAGGCGCATGCTCGCCGCCTCGTCGACCTTGATGTGGCGGTACGCGCCGTCCACGGTGACGTCACCGAGGCGTCCGACGCCGCGCAGCTCGGCGCTGGCGGCCCTGATCTCGACGCGGGAGTCGGCGGGCAGTTGGACGGTGACCTCCACCGAGCCGGCGGGGCCCAGGAGCTGGTTGTCGGGGGACGCGGTCGTGACCCGCAGGACGCCGTCGGCGTACGCGATGGTGGTCTGCTCGGCGGCCCGGGTGTCGCGGCTGCGGCCGGCGTCGGCGGGCCGGACCTCGACGGTGGTGTCGGTGCGGTCGGCGGCGATGAGTTGGACGCGCCCGGCCGGGATGTCCAGGACGGCGGCGATGGGGGCGGGGGTGGCGAAGCTCTGCACGGCGTTCTCCGATGCTCTCTCCGGTGTTTCTGACATTGGAAACGCTACGTTGCTTTCTAGTTAGTGGCAACAGCCTTGTTGCGTAGATGAGCAGTAAAAGCAGCTCAGAGCGTTATAAACGTTGCAACCGATCTGCCGCTAAAGCAACGGCCGGCGTTACCGCCATTGCAATCGACTGGCGGTGAACGCTATGGTGGCAATGCCGTTGAGGACGACCACCGAGGAGATCACCGTGCCGGGAGGCAGACTCACCCAGCAGGACCGTCAGCAGATCGCGTCCGGGCTGGCCGACAGCCTCCCGTACGCCGAGATCGCCCGACGCCTCGACCGTCCGACCTCGACGATCACCCGCGAGGTGCTGCGCAACGGCGGCCCGAACGCCTACCGGGCCGAGCTGGCCCACCGCGCCACCGAACGCCGCGCCCGCCGCCGCGTGCCGTCCGCCACCCGGACCGCCGAGGCGATCCCGCAGCCGCACGGCCGCGACGCCGAGGCCGTCGCCGAGTACGAGGAGGTGTTCACCACCGTCCTCATGGCCACGGGCCTGAACAAGATGGGGGCCCGGGTACTGACCTGCCTGTTCACCACCGACACGGGCAGCCTCACCGCGGCGGAGCTGGCCCAGCGTCTGCACGTCAGCCCGGCGTCCATCTCCAAGGCCATCAGCTTCCTGGAGAGTCAGAGTCTCGTACGCCGCGAGCGCGACGAGCGCCGCCGCGACCGCTACGTCATCGACACCGAACTCTTCTACCAGGCGACGATGGCCAGCGCCCGCGCCAACGACCAACTCATCGCGACAGCACGTGAGGGCGTCGCCGTCCTCGGCCCCGGCACCCCGGCCGCCGCCCGCCTGGAGAACATCGCCCGCTTCCTCGACTTCATCAGCGAGAGCATCACCCGCGCCGCCGAACAGGCCCGTGCCGTCCTGCACACGCGGGCGGTGAACTAGTTCCGGTCGGGGCGGTGCCGGGCGTACGCGTCGACGAGCCCCCAGCGTCCGGGAATGTCCAGCAGCGCGATCCGGTCGAAGGCGGACGGCAGCGCGGGATTGACGGCCAGGTGTTCCTCGTGCGGGTCGAGGCCGAGCAGGGTGCGCAGCAGCAGCATCGGCGCTCCGCTGGACCACGCCTGCGGGCTGCCGGCGGTGGGATACCGGACCGGGTACCGGGTGGTGCTGCGGTCGAAGCCTCCGAACGCCTCGGGCAGCCGCCCCTGGAAGTAGGTCGCGGCCGACAGGATGCCCTCGGCGATGCGGCCCGCCTCGCTGAGGAAGCCGTAACGGCGCAGGCCCCACGCGATGAACGAGTTGTCGAACGGCCAGACGGTGCCGTTGTGGTAGCCGAGCGGGTTGTAACGGCTCTGCCCGGAGGCGAAGGTCCGCACGCCCCAGCCGGAGAAGAGCGCCGGACCCATCAGGTGCTCGACGACCCGCACGGCCCGGTCGGGCGCCACGATGCCGCTCCACAGCAGGTGGCCGATGTTCGAGGAGAGGCTGTCCACGGGAGTGCCGTCGCGGTCGAGCGCGAGGGCGTAATAGCCACGGTCCTCGAGCCAGAAGTCCCGGTTGAAGCGCTCGTACAACGCCGCCGCCTCGCGTTCCAGCCGCTCGGCGTAGTCGTGGTCGCCCCAGAACGTACGCGCGAGCCGCGCGCCACGGAGCTTGGCGTCGTAGGCGTACCCCTGGACCTCACACGTCGCCCTCGGGAACCCCGGCAGCCGGCCGTCGGCGTAGGAGATGCTGTCCCAGGAGTCCTTCCAACACTGGTTGTCCAGGCCGGTGGCCCGGTTGCGCCGCTGGTACCAGACGTAGCCGGTCGACGTCAGGTCCGCGTACGCGTCGATCCAGTCCAGGGCCGCGCGAGCCTCCTGCTCCAACTCCATCACCAAGCCGGTGTCGCCGCTCCACCGCTCGTACTCGTCGAGCAGCACCACGAACAGGGGCGACGCGTCGACGGTGCCGTAGTAGGGGGAGTGCGGCTGCTCCTCGAACGCGGCCGACTCCCCGTAGCGCAGCTCGTGCAGGATCCGGCCGGGATCCTCCTCCAGCACGTCGTCGGTCCGGGCGCCCTGGAGCGAGGCGAGGATCCGCAGTGTCGGCGGGGTCAGCGACGGCGTGACGGGCAGCGTTTGTAGGCAGGTCAGCAGGCTGTCGCGGCCGAACAGGGTCATGAACCAGGGGAGCCCGGCCGCGGGTACGGCAGCTCCACTGAGTGACAGCGGCGCGAACCGCAGCGCCGCGAGGTCCACCAGACTGCGGTGGTAGACCTGTTGGAGGGTGGCGCTCTCGGTGTCCAGCGTCGGCGCCTGCGCCACCCACTCGCGCACGCTGTCCGGCAGTGTCGACTCGTCCGGGCGTAGCGCGCGCAGGGCGGCGCGCAGGTCGACGCCGTCCGGTCGCAGCGCCCGCATGACCACCCGCAACCGGGTGTCCCACTGCTCCCCGGGCCGCAGCCGTACCGCGTACCGCAGGCCGCGCGCGTCGATGGTGGCCGACTCGCTCGTCGACACGACGACCTCACGCCGGTACGTCCCGCGTCGATAACCGACCCGCAACTCGTTCGGCTCGACGTCGGTGTAGTAGCTGCCCGCCTTGTCCTGGATATCGAACTTGATCTCGAAGATGTCGGCGAAGTCGGCCTCGACCTCCAGTCGCACGTCGAGGTCCACCACTCCCTGGCCGTAGTTGAAGATCGTCAGCGTCTCGGTGAGGTCCGGGCCGATGCGTCGCCGCCGGATCGCGGACACGTCCGCCTCCACGTAGTCGACGGCCCCGCCCGGCACCACGAAGAACGTGACCTCGTAGTACTGGCTGTCGTCCACCGACAGGGCGGCCAACCGCTCGCCGTTCACAGTGAGCACCCAGCGGGACAGATAGCGCGTGTCGTTGGCGAACAGCCCCACCGGCGTTGCGGGCGACGACTCCACGTCTCCGCTGGCGTCCGACACGATGAAGGTGTTGCCGTCGATGCACGACACCGTGCCCGGGATGTCCCTCACGGCGCGCTGGTCGCCGTCGGCTGGTCGGCTCCCGCGCCACCCTCGGCCGCGCGGGGAAACAGTCGCCCGATGCGCAACGCCAGGGCGAGGTCGCCGTCGACCAGGATCTCGCCGCGCTCGATCGCCGCCAGCCCGTTCACCTCGCCGCGCGCCATCGACTCCGCCACCTGTGCCGGCACCCTGATGACGGTGTCGGCCGGGTCCCCGCTCTGCGACACCTCTAGCTTGCCGTGGTCGATGACCAGGAGCCACTGCTCCAGGTCGTCCCCGTCGGCGATGTCGAAGCGCACACTTCCGCACACCTTGCTGAACCGCGGATCCCGGCACGCGGCGGCCAGCCGCTCGAAGAAGTCGCTGGTCGCCGTCGTCATCCCACCTCCCGGCCCGACAAAGAGCGGACGACGGCTACCCGCTGCGGCCCGTTGCTAACGCCCGACCGACGGAAATGAGCTGTCGGCGTGGCAGGCGCACCGCTCAGAATGTCCGCCGTGGCGAAGGAACAGGTGCTGGCGAGGGTGACGGCGGATCTGGAGCGCGGGCACGTGCACCCCGCGATGCAACGCCTGGCGAGCCTGACCGCCGCGTACCCCGACGACCTGGAGGTGCGGGCGCGGCGTGCCGCGCTCTACCGGCAGGTGGGCAACGTGGCCGAGGCGGGGCGATGGGGCTTCCTCGGCGAGGACGCCGACGCGCGGGAGGTCGCCGCGTTCGAGCAGGCCTACGGGAACGCCTGGCGGCGTCTGCGGGCGTTGCGGGTGACCGCCGACCCCAGCGCCAGACTCGGGCCGGTGGCGGGCCCGCGCTTCGCGCGACTGCTGGAGCAGGCCGGCCGGTACGGGCCCGTCACCTGGACCGATGAGGGGCCACGTCCCGAGGAGCCCAGTTCGTGGCGGGACGGACTGGGCTGCCTCGGGGCGGTCGCGATCGGCGTGCTCCTGGTGGCGCTGTGCGTCGTCGGCCTGGTCACCGTGCTCCGGTGGGTTTTCTAGTCGAGGTCGAAGTCGACCACGACCGGCGCGTGCCGGACCCGCAGCGGGGTCGCGGCGTCGAAGCCGGCCGCGTCGCGGTGCCACACCGGCGGGGCGTACGCGCAGTCGCAGCGCAGCTTCACCCGCTGCCCGGGGAGCAGGCGCAGGGCGTACCCGCTCCCCACGTCCGCCACGCCGGCAAGGTCTCCGGTGCTGGCGTCGAAGGCAAGCACCTGGGCGTAGGTGAGCAACTCGTCGACGCGTACCGCCCCGCTGACCGGGGTGCCGGCGGGCAGCGCCTGGTCCAGGGTCGTCGTCCGCGCGGCGCGGACCCGGACCTTTCGCGCCTGCGCCCGGCTGCCCACCCCGCCGGACCAGACGGTGGCGTACCCACCCGCGGCGAACTGCACCGGCCACTCGTACGGCCCGAGGCCCGTGATCGTGTAGCGGCCGTTCTCATCGGTTGTGGGCCCGTGGTCGTCGTACTTGGGGTCCGGCACGTACGGCACCACCATCACCAGCGCTCGCGGGACCGGGGCGTCGGTCGCCGCGTCGGTCACCACCCCGACGACCGTGCCGGGCGGATCGAGCCGGATGTCGGGCGCGTTGGTCACCGTGCCGGCCCGGACCCGGATGACGGACGCGCGCTCGCGCTCACCGGTGCCGCCGTGCCGGCCGACCCACTGCCAGCCGTGCCGGGTCGTGTCGTAGGGCCGCACGAGCAACCGGTAGTCCCCGGGTGCGACGTCACCGGTCACCAGGCTGCCCTGCTCGTCGGCGCAGCCGCCGTACCGGCCGAGCTGGTCCTCCCCGAGGGTGACCGCCGTCAGCGCCGCGGCGTCGATGGGCACGAGCGCGGCGCAGGCGCAGGGCACCGGCGCGCCGGTGGCCGCGTCCCGCACGACGGCGCGAACGCCGCCGGGCGCGGGCGACACCTGCCGGGGGGTACGCGCGCCAGCGGGCGCGGCGGCCTCCACGACGAGCAGCGCGATGGCGATGGTGGTGGTCAGCTTGCGCAGGAGGGTGGGGCTCACGGGCGTGCTCCTCGCGGCGACGGAACGGGGGTGCGCCGACGGTAACGGAGCGTTGCTGATCCAAATCGGTCAATGTCGTGATGCTGACTGAAGGTGACGTGCTGCCGGTTGATCAGCGTTGTGTTCCGGACACACCGCCAGGTCTGGCGTGGGCGGCGAGCCATGTGGGCGGCAGGGTGAGGGTGTGGAACCACTCGCGCGGCACCTGATCGAAGTACGGTCCCTTGAGGACCGGCTTTCCCCCGCCGAACCGGTCGGCCGCCGCGGCGGCCCGCCGGGCGCTGAAGCGCCAACCGCCCGTTGCCCGGGAAGTGATGATCCTGCCGCCACGGGCGATACCGACGTTACGGTTCGGATTTGGCCGGGTGCTGGTCTTCCAGATGCGGCCCGTGAAGTGGACGATGAAGTCGATTTGGGACCACGGTTCGCGCGTCGCGGGCCGGCCGTACTCGTCCGGGCCCAGGTAGACGCCCTGTTCGTCAACGGCGAAGAGCAACTCCTGCCGGACCGCGCGGCCGACGCGGCCCCGCATCAGGGCGAGCATGGTCGCCTCGAACCCCAGCCCAATGATGACGAACATGTAGCGCTCGGACAGGTCCTGTAGGCCGATCACCACGGCGGTCATCGGCAGAGCGCTGTACAGCGCCAGCGTGAGCCCGGTCAGGATGCGGCTCTGCCGAACCTCGTATGCCCCATCCATTTTCATGACTACAAGATAGCGGTGATCATCAACAAGGTCTGATCGGCGTTCTCCCTCAATTCGGGCGCGTAGGGAGGATCCAGCGCATAGCGTCACGGTGGCGGCTCACGGCCGCCCGCGTCGGTGGCCGCCGGCGCTCGCGCCGACCGAAGGGGACCGGCTCATGGACCGGGTCGACAACATGCTCCTGCCGGAGCTGGACGGCCCGGTGCCGACCGCGGCGACGCGGGCGCTGGGTCTGCTGAGCCTGGCCCTGGGCGTGGGCGCGCTGGCCGCGCCCCGGACCCTGGCCCGCCTGACCGGCGTCGACGACTCACCCGCCGCGCGGGCCGTGATCCCCGCCGTCGGAACGCGGGAGGTGATCCACGCGGTCGGTCTGCTCACCGGCCGCCGCCCGGCCGGTTGGGCGTGGACCCGGGTCGTTGGTGACGCCCTGGACCTGACGCTGCTGGGCCGGGCCATGGTCGACCGGCGGGGGGAGCGTCGCCGCCGCCTGGCCCTGACCACGGCCGCGATCGCCGGCATCACCGCCCTGGACGTCGCCACCGCGATCGCCGCCGGTCGTGCCCGCCGGGCCCGGGAGCGGATGATCCGGATGGAGATCGCGGTGACGGTCAACCGGTCACCCGCCGAGGCGTACCGGTTCTGGCGTGACGTGGAGAACCTGCCCCGGTTCATGGCGCACCTGGAGTCGGTACGCGCCGACGACCTGCGCCTCTCGCACTGGGTCGCCCGTGGACCGGCCGGTCGCCGCGTCGAATGGGACGCCGAGATCATCGACGATCAGCCGAACAGGTCGATCACCTGGCGGTCGCTGCCCGGCAGTCGGGTGGCGAACGCCGGTCGGGTCGCGTTCGTACCCGCCCCGGGCGACCGCGGCACCGAGGTCCGGGTGCAACTGCGCTACGCGCCACCGGCGGGCGCGCTCGGCCGGGCCGTGGCGAAGCTCTTCGGCGAGGAGCCCGAGCAGCAGGTCCGTGACGACCTGCGCCGATTCAAGCAGGTACTGGAGGCCGGCGAGGTGGTCCGCTCCGAGGGCAGCCCGAACGGCATCTCCGTACGCCAGCAGGCGATGCAGCGACCCGCGCAGCCGCTGCCGCCGACCCGGCGCTGACCGTTTCTCGAAGGGGCGAAGCAATGAAGGCCACCGCCTGGATGGGCGCCGACACCGTCAGGGTGATCGACGTACCCGAGCCGACGATCATGAACGCCCGGGACGCCATCGTGCGGGTCAGCACCACCGCGATCTGCGGCTCCGACCTGCACCTCTACCACGGCTACATCCCCGCGATGCGCAAGGGCGACATCCTCGGCCACGAGTTCATGGGGGAGGTGGTGGAGGTCGGGCCGCAGGTCCGCAATCTCAAGCCCGGCGACCGGGTGGTGGTGCCGTTCCCGATCGCCTGCGGGCACTGCTCCTCCTGCCAGCGTGGCCTCTACTCGGTGTGCGAGAACTCCAACCCCAACGCCGGCATCGCCGAGAAGGTCATGGGCCACTCACCGGCCGGCATCTTTGGCTACTCCCACCTGCTGGGCGGGTACGCGGGCGGCCAGGCCGAGTACGCGCGGGTGCCGTTCGCCGACGTCGGCCCGCTCAAGGTGCCCGACGAGATCCCGGACGACCAGGCCGTCCTGCTCGCCGACGTCTTTCCGACCGGCTACCTGGGCGCCGAGATGTGCGACATCAAACCCGGGCAGGTCATCGCGATCTGGGGCGCGGGGCCGGTGGGGCTACTCGCCGCGGCCAGCGCCCGGCTGCTCGGCGCGGAGCGGGTGATCGTCATCGACCGGTTCCCCTACCGGCTGCGTCTCGCCGCCGAGCACGCCGACGCCGAGACGATCAACTACGAGGACGTCGACGTGCTGGACACCCTCAACGAGATGACCGCCGGTCGGGGCCCCGACGCGTGCATCGACGCGGTCGGTCTGGAGGGCCACCACGCCAACTCCGCGATGTACGCGTACGACCGGGCCAAGCAGGCCACCCGGACCGAGACGGAACGGCCGTTCGCCCTGCGGGAGGCGATCCTGGCCTGCCGATCCGGGGGAGTGGTGTCGGTCATCGGCGCGTACGGCGGCTTCGTCGACAAGTTCCCGATGGGCGCGTTCATGAACCGGTCACTCATCATGCGGACCGGTCAGTGTCATGTGCAGCGCTACACCCGCCCCCTGCTGGAGCGCATCCAACGCGGCGAGATCGACCCGAGCTTCATCGTCAGCCACCGCATGCCGCTGCGCGACGCCCCCAAGGGCTACAAGATCTTCCAGAAGAAGCAGGACGACTGCACCAAGGTGCTCCTCAAGGTCTGACCGCCCCAGCTCCCGCGATCTTGCACTTTCTGCGGCGACACAAGGGGCATACCACCCCATGTTGACGACCGAAACCGCAAGATCGGCGCGAGGGGGGTGGCGCGTTTGTGGTCCGTGGGCTCGGGAACGCCGTCCGTTCGTCCGTTAGCCGGCCTGCGCGCCGGTCCAGGAGGCGAAAGGGAGCGGGTCATGGAGTACGAGCAGATGATCGCGACCGTACGACAGCGCGGAGGGCTCGGGGAGAACGAGGCCGTGCGCTCGGTGCAGGCCGTCCTGTCGGTGCTCGGCGAACGGCTCGCCGGACAGGAGGCCGACAACCTGGCGGCACAGTTGCCCGATCGGCTGAACGATTCTGTCACCCGAAACCCCCAGGGACGCCGGTGGGACGTCGACGAGTTCCTGAAGAAGGTCGGCGACCGTGAGCAGGTGTCGAACGGGGACCAGGTGCGTCAACACGCCCAGGTGGTGCTGAACACCGTCGCCGAGGCGCTCGACGACGACGACCGGCACGACCTGCTGGCGCAGTTGCCCGGCGGCATCACCGACCTCTTCGGTGTCCCCACCCCACGTGGCTGAGCGCGGTCACGCTCTCAGCGGGCGCGGACCCCGGCCGCCACGGTCAGGGTCCCCGCCGCCGTGGTCATCGACGTGCGACGTCCGAGCCGATGGGCCGACGGTCGACGGCCGGCGAGAACGGGCGATCGTCAGGGAATCGGCCACTCGTGCACCGGCCGGTTGCTGTGCATCAGCTCCACGTAGTGCCGCACCACCTCGCGCAGCGCCTCCGGCCGGTCCAGGTGATCGGTGGACTCCAACCGGTGCAGCGTCGCCACCTGCCAGGTCGCGCCGTTGCGGTTGGTCAGGCAGCGTTGCTCGATGACGCCCAGCAGACGGTCCCGCTCGGTCGGGTCGAGGCCCCACCGGTCCAGCCCGTGGTGCGCCATCGGTAGCAGCCGGCGCAGCACCAGCTCGGTGACCGGCAGGTAGCCGAGGCCGGGCCAGAAGACCTGCGCGTCGATGCCGTGCCGGGCGCAACTGGTGAAGTTCTCCTCGGCGGCGCTGAACGACATCTGTGACCACAGTGGCCGGTCCGACTCGGCGAGGGCGCGGACCAGTCCGAAGTAGAAGGCCCCGTTGGCGATGGTGTCCAGCACGGTCGGCCCGGCCGGCAGCACCCGGTTCTCCACGCGCAGGTGCGGCCGGCCGCGCGACACGTCGTACACCGGACGGTTCCAGCGGTAGATCGTGCCGTTGTGCAGCCGCAGCTCGGCGAGGTTCGGCACCTCGCCGGCCGCCAGGGTCTGCGCCGGGTCCTGCGGGTCGCACACCGGCAGCAGCGCCGGGAAGTAGCGGACGTTCTCCTCGAACAGGTCGAAGACGCTGGTGATCCAGCGTTCGCCGAACCAGACTCTGGGGCGTACCCCCTGGGCTTTGATCTCTTCCGGCCGGGTGTCGGTGGCCTGCTGAAACAGCGGGATGCGGGTCTCGCGCCACAGCTCCCGACCGAACAGCAGCGGCGCGTTCGCCCCGAGCGCCACCTGGATGCCGGCGACCACCTGGGCGGCGTTCCAGTAGTCGGCGAACTGCGCCGGGCTGACCTGGAGGTGGAACTGGGTGCTGGTGCAGGCCGCCTCCGGGGTGATCGTGTCGGCGGTGACCGCCAGGCGCTCCACCCCGGAGATGGCGATCGGCAGGTCCTCGCCGCGCGCCGCGAAGATCTGCTCGTTGAGCAGCTTGTAGCGCGGGTTGGCCGACAGCGTCTCGGCGGTGAGGTGCTCGGGACGCAACGTCGGCAGGATGCCGATCATGACCATGTGCGCGCCGATCGTGCGGGCCTTCTCCTCGGCGGCGTTGAGGCTGGCGCGCACGTGCTCCTCGAAGTCGAGGGTGCCGGTGCCGGTCAAGCGGCGCGGTGGCACATTGATCTCGATGTTGAACTGGCCCAGCTCCGTCTGGAAGCTCGGATCCTCGATGGCCGCCAACACGTCGGCGTTGCGCATGGCCGGATTCGACGCCTCGTCCACGAGGTTCAGCTCGATCTCCAACCCCGTCATCGGCCGGTCGATGTCGAACCGCGACTCCCGCAGCATCTCGGCGAAGACATCCAGACAGTTCCGCACCTTTTCGCGGTAGCGGGCCCGATCCTCCCGACTGAAGGTCCGTACGCCGACATCCTCGCCCATGGTCACCGCCCTGTCACCGCTGGTTCCCCCTAACCTCGCACGTGGCCGTACGAGCGGGGAAGACCCGAGGGTTCTTTCCTACCCAGTGGCGGGCCCCGTGACCCCTGTCGCACGCTCTGTGGTCGGCGAGAGCGCGAACGGCCGGCACCGCTAGCATTGCCGGATGCGCGAGAAGGTGACCCGGCTGTTCGTCGCGGCGGCGATCGCCGAGGCCTGCTCCTGGCTGGCCCTGCTGGTGGGGATGGCCGTCAAGTACGGTCCGCCGGACAATGAGCTGGGCGTCAAGATCTTCGGGCCGATCCACGGCGGCCTGTTCATCGCGTACGGGTTGCTGGTGCTCGCGGTGGCGCGGCTGCGCCGCTGGAGCCTGCCGGTGACCGTCGTGGCGCTGGCGTGCGCCGTGCCGCCGTTCGCCACGCTGATCTTCGAACGCTGGGCACATCGCCGGGGCATGCTCGGCGGCGACCGGCAGCCGGTCCGCGAGCCCGCCCCGGTCGGCTGACCGGCCCCGGCCGAGCGCTCAGGTCAGCGCGGAACAGGCCGCGACGCCGGCCAACAGCAGAGCGCCGATCGTCGCCTGCAACAGCAGCGGTGGTCCCAGGTGTGACCAGAGGGTCGCGGTACGCGGGGTGAGCAACTGCCCGGTGGTCAGGTTGACGATCCGCTCGATCCGCGGCGGCAGCTCCGGATCGCGCTGCGGGCGCAGGGTGAGCTGCACCTGATCGGCCGGGTGCAGGGCGCTCTGCGGCAGGTGTCCGTGCAGCTCGACCTCGCAGAGCTGACCGGCGGTGTTCCGCAGGCGGACCGGGGTGACCAGGTACTCCGGGCCCTGCTTCAGCTCCTTCCAGCGTCGGCGGGCGCCACCGCCGCCGAACGAGAACAGCGCGCGCAGCAGCAGGGCCGGCAGCCGGGCGAACGCGGCCGCGGCGAGCACCGCGACCAGCACCGGTTGGCCGACGCGTATTTCGCGGGTGTAGCCGTCCAACAGGCGGACCAGCCGTCCCGTGACGATCCGCTCCGTCGGGTGCACGATCCGCCGGGTATCGAGTCCGCTGTCCATGTCCACCACCGAGAGTCCGCTTGTGTTCACTGATCGTATCGATGTCCCCGGTTGAACGACGTGAATGAAACCTGGTCACGGGCTCACGCCCGCGAGGTGACATCCCGGGCGACGGGGGTAAGCGGGCGGTCGAGCTGGAAAGGGGTCGAGCATGCAGCTGTCCTTCCTGCGCCCGCTCTACGACCGACCCGGGCCGTGGTGCTCGGTGTACCTGGACGCCTCCGCCGACACCGAGGACGCCCACCCGGCGCTGGACCTACGCTGGCGCGCCCTGGAACGCCGCCTGGCCGAACAGGGGGCGGACGAGGCGAGCGTCGCCGCGCTGGACCGGGTGATCCGGGGTCACGACCCGATGGTCGGGGACTACGGCCTGGCGGTCTTCGCCAGCCACGGTCAGGTGGTGCTCTCCGAGTACCTGTCCGCGCCGCCGCTGCGCGACCTGGCGAGTTACGGGCCGTTGCCGCACGTCATGCCGCTGCTCGCCCAGCGCGGCGAACAGGTGGCGTGGGTCCGGGTGGTGGCCGACCGTACCGGGGGCGACGCCGTCGCGGTCAGCGCGGGCGGCGTACCCCGACGGGCGCACGTCGCCGGCCGGGAGAGCTTCCCGCTGCGTCGGGTCCAGCCCGGCGGCTGGTCGCAGTCGCGCTACCAGCGGGCCGCCATGGAGGCGTGGCACCAGAACGCCGGCGACGTCACCGCCGCGACCGTGGAGCTGGCCGACCGCGTCGGCGCGGACGTCGTGGTGGTGGCCGGTGACGTCCGGGCCACCGGGATGATCGCCGCGCAGATGCCGCCGCGCTGGCAGGACCTGGTCGTCCGCACCGACGCGGGCTCCCGGGCCGGCGGCGCCGACCAGAGCATGCTGGACGACCTCACGGTGCAGACCATCGCCGAGGTCGCCGACCAGCGGATCACCGCCGCGCTGGACAAGTTCGGCGTGCAGGAGGACGTCGGCGCGGGACTCGACGCGGTCGTGTCGGCCCTGCAACGCAACCAGGTCGACACGATGCTCATCGTCGACGACCCGTCGGCCAACGGCGAGCTGTGGATCGGCCCCGAGCCGACCGAGATCGCCGTCGACCCGGCCCAGTTGAGCGCGATGTCGGTCGGCGACCCGCAGCGGGTCCGCGCCGACGCGGCGCTGGTCCGGGCGCTGGTGGGCACCGACGCGGCGTTGACGGTGCTCGGCGCGGACGAGGCGCCGCAGCTCACCGACGGCGTCGGCGCGGTCCTGCGGTACGTCGACGAAGGCACCCCGGGACGCGGCAATGGCTGAGCGCCGGGTCGCGGACCTGGTGGTCGAGCGGATGCGGGCCTGGCGGGTGCCGCGCGCCTTCGGCTACCCCGGAGCGGCGATCGCCCCGCTGGTCGAGGCGCTGGAGGACGCCGGGGGCGACCCGGCGTTCGTTCCGGCCCGGCACGAGGAGACCGCCTCGTTCATGGCCACCGGGCACGCCAAGTTCACCGGTGGCATCGGGGTCTGCCTGGCCACCCAGGGACCGAGCGCGGTGCAACTGCTCAACGGCCTGTACGACGCCAAGCTCGACAGCAAGCCGGTCGTGGCGATCGTCGGTGAGGACGTCACCGGGCCGCTGGGCGGCGCGCACCAGCAGATCGGGTTGAGCCGGCTCTTCGGCGACGTGTGCAACCAGTTCGTCCGGTACGGCCGCAGCCCGGCGTCCGTACCCGCGCTGCTGGACCAGGCGTTCCGCACCGCGGCGGCGACGCGGAGCCCGACGTGCGTGGTGCTGCCCCGGTACCTGCAGGAGGCCCTGGTGCCGGACCTGGGGACGCACGCGGCGGGCGTGATCACGGCGACCCCCGGTGAGCCGCTGGCCCGGGTGCTGCCGCACGAGGTGGACCTCGACGCCGCCGCGCAGGTGCTCGGCAACGGCCAGCGCACCGCGATCCTGGTGGGCCAGGGTGCCCGGGGCGCCGCCGCCGAGATCGTCGAGCTGGCCGACCGCCTCGGCGCCGGGGTGGCGACGTCCCTGCTGGGCAAGCCGATCCTGGACGAGCGCCTGCCCTTTCACGCCGGGGTGCTCGGGGAGGTCGGCACGCCGGCTGCGGCCGAGCTGATGGGTGGCTGTGACACGCTGCTGCTGGTCGGTACGAACGACCCGTGGACCGACTACTTCCCGATGCCCGACCAGGCCCGCACGGTGCAGATCGACATCGACGGCACCCGCATCGGCAGCCGCTACCCGGCCGACGTCCCGCTGGTCGGTGACGCCACCGAGACGCTGCGGGCACTGCTGGAGCGGGTGCCCGCCCGGCCGCACCAACAGTGGCGCGCGACGGTGGAGAGCACCGTCGACCGCTGGCGCGCGACCGCCGCCGACCGGGCCGCCGCGCCGGCCGAACCGATCAACCCGCAGCTCGTCCTGCAGGAGCTGTCCACCCGGGTGCCGCACGCCGGGTCGGTGGCGGTCGATGTCGGCTCGGTCCTCTACTGGTACGCCCGGCACCTCGTCCTGCCGCCCGGGGTGAACGCGCAACTCTGCGGCACCCTCGGTTCGATGGGCTGCGCCCTGCCGTACGCGGTGGCCGCCAAGCTCGCGGCCCCGGATGCGCCGGTGGTCGCGCTGCTCGGCGACGGGGCCATGCAACTCAACGGCCTCGCCGAGCTGATCACGGTGTCGCATCACTGGCAGGACTGGGCCGACCCACGGTTGGTGGTGCTCGTGCTCAACAACCGCGACCACAACGGCATGGGCGGTGGACGGGAATCGTCCGGGGACCCGATGGGCCGCCGTCCCGACGTGCCGTACGCGGGCTGGGCCCGGCTGCTCGGGCTGCACGGCGTCCGGGTGGACCGTCCGGAGCTGGTCGGCGCGGCCTGGGACGAGGCGCTCGCCGCGGACCGGCCCTGCGTCCTGGAGGCCGTGGTCGACGCGACGGTCTCGTTGGCGCCCCCGGAACCGGCCTTCGCCGACCTGCGTGGGCTGTACGCCGAGGGCGAACCGGCCCGGCGCGTCCGCGAGCAGGTGGAGCAGGCCGTGGCCGTCGAGGATCTCGTTTAGGCGCACGCCACCAGGGCATCAGTAGCGGCCCGACGACCCTGGAGGTCCCATGCCGGAGCCCGCCGACCGCCGCTACGGTCCCGCGCCCCTGCCGCAGCCGCGCGGCCCGCTGTCGGCGGCGGTGACCGACGCGCTGCGACGCGCGCCGTACGACCTGCCGGCGGACCTCGGCGTCGACCTCGACCCGGCGGACCCGCTGACCGACGAGGATCTGCAGCTGACCCTGTTCCTCTGCTACGAGCTGCACTACCGGGGCTGGCAGGGCGTCGACGAGGGTTGGGAGTGGCAGCCCACCCTGCTGGCGCTGCGGGCCCGCGCCGAGCGCCCCTTCGAGGCGGCGCTGCGCCGGCTGGCCGACGTGCCGGCGGTGCCGGCGGACGGCGTCGCGGCCGGGCTGGCCGAGCTGGTCGCGGCCGACGACGGGCCGTCGCTGGCCGCCGCGCTCCAACGGCGTGCCGACCTCACCCAGTTCCGCGAGTTCGTCGCCCACCGCTCGGTCTACCACCTGCGCGAGGCGGACCCGCACAGCTGGGCGCTGCCGCGCCTCGGCGGCCCCGCCAAGGCCGCCCTCGTGGAGATCCAGACCGACGAGTACGGCAACGGGCGGTTGGACCGGATGCACGCCGAGCTGTTCCGGCGCACCCTGGAACGGCTGGGCCTGGACACCGGCTACGGGACCCACCTGGACGTGGTGCCCGCCGTGACCCTGGCGACCAACAACCTGATGTCCCTGTTCGGGCTGCACCGACGGCTGCGCGGGGCGCTGCTCGGGCACCTGGCGGCCTTCGAGATGACCTCGTCCCTGCCGAACCGCCGCTACGGCAACGGACTGCGCCGCCTCGGCCTGGACGAGGTGGCGACCCGCTTCTACGACGAGCACGTGGAGGCGGACGCGGTGCACGAGCAGATCGCCGCGCACGACCTGTGCGGCGGCCTGGTCCGGACCGAGCCGGCGCTCGCTCCGGACGTGCTCTTCGGCGCGGCGGCGGCGCTCGCGGTGGACCGGCTCTTCGCGGCGCACCTGCTGGACAGTTGGGCGGCCGGCCGCAGCTCGCTGCGGTCACCCGCCCCGCCGACCCCGCCGCCGACCGTCCCGCTCGTCGGCGTGGGTCCGGTGTCCGTGACGACCCCGCCGACGCCGATCGCGCTGGTCTGATCCGCTCAGCCCTCGCGGGTGGTGCCCGCCCGGAAGCTGATCGCCTTGTGGGTGCCGTCGCAGAACGGCTTGAGCGCCGACCTGCCGCAGCGGCACAGCGCCACCGTGCCCCGCCGGGCGTCGATCCGTTCGCCGTCCGGGGTCACCAGCGCGAAGTCGCCGCGGACGAGCAGTGGACCGTCCTCGTACGGGGTGATCGTGGCGGCGGCGGGCTCGCTGGTGTCGTCGGTGCGCATGGGCCCCGATGTGCCCGCCCCAGCCCCGGTGAAACCTGCGCGGCCGATCGTCGGTGATGACCGGCGCAACCCGCTGACCAGCGGATTGTGACCGCCGGGTGGGTGATGCCCCGTTTGAACCCCATCGGGACGGGAAGCCGGGCCGCGTGGTGAGCGAACGAGGCAAGGTGGGGCCGGTGCACAAGGTGCACAAGGGGCTCACGGCCGATGGCGCCGGCCTGGCCGGCGACCGGGTCGTGGCCCAGGGCAGCGCTGCCCGGGTGCTGGTCGCCGCCACCGCCCGGGCGCTGCGGGGCGCGGACTGCGCCGACCTCGGGCACACCGGGCCGATCTCGCGGTTTCCGACGGCGCCCGAGCCGGTTCGCCGGGCCGCGGCGACCCGAGCCGCCGGGCGGGTCGCCCTCACCGTCGACCAGATCGGTGAGGTGGACGCGGCCCGGGTGGCCCGCTGGTTCGTCGACCAGTACCCGCGCCGCAGCTATCCGGGGGTGCTCATCGGGTCGCCGCACGGCGCGGCCGCCCACCTGGCGGTCGCTCTCGGCGTGCCGTGGCTGCCCGCCGGCTTCGAGATGACCGTGCACTGGAGCGACGGGGCCGTGGACCGTCCCCGGGAGGCGCTGGCGCACGGGGGCGCGCTCGCCGAGCGGCTGGTCGGCGGCAACCCCGACGTGCACCTGCGCCAGGTGCACTGCCCGGCCAGCCGGGGAACCCTCACCGGCGTCACCGTGTCGCTGGCCGCCCGCTGGCGGTCGCTGCCGGCCGCGTACGCGCAGTTCCTGACCGACCGGCTCAGCGCCGACGCCCCGGTGCTGCTGGTGCGGGACGCGCGCACGTGGCCGGTGCTGGAACGTGGGCCCGGGCACAGCTTCCAGGTCGGCTGCCCGGCGAGCGGACTGGACCCGGTGGACTTCCACCCCGACAGCCACGCCCTGCGGCAGGTCCTGCGGGCGGTGGGCGGCGACGCCGCCCGGTGGGCGCCGCCGGAGGTGTCGGTGCCGTCAGGCGACGCCGAGTACGGCATGGACCCCGGATTCGAGCTCTCCGCGCGGGACTTCGCGGACCGTCACGGTCGCCCGCTGCATCGGGTGCTGGTGCCCCGGCCGGGAGCGTTGAGCGCGGCTGTGGCCGACCTCTACCGGCGCTGGTTGCGGGCCGCCGGGAAGACCGGTGACCGGTTGGTGGTGGAATGCGGTCGGCTGCTCGATCCGTGGCAGGTGGTGCGGGCGGGGCTGGTGCCGTACTGGTGCGAGAACGCCACCCGCCGCAGCGTGGACGAGGCCGAGTGGTGGCTGGCCGGCAGCGAGGAGTTCAGCTCGGTGGACGTCCTGCCCGAGCCGCCCGGTATGCGCTCGCCCGCCCTGGCCGGGCTCCCGCAGTGGTTGGCGGTGGCGGGCTTCGGCCGACGACGCCGGGCGCTGGACCGGACCTCCGCGCGGGGCTATCCGGTGACGTCCGTGCCGACGCGCCGGGCCACCGAGGTCATGCGCGCCCAGCCGTACGACCTGCCCGTCCCGCCCCCGCTGGGGGTCGCAGAGGCCCTGTCGGTGCTTCGTGACACCGGCGGCCACCAGGGGCTGCTCGTCTCCTGAAGGGGAGGACGCCGAAACTTCCTCGCGAACCCGGGGTCCCGTGATTGAGTACCTACGGAGCGGGAACATCGCTGGCTGCGACGACCTGATCGCGCTGCGTAGAGATGTTGTCGCCCGCTGGCATCCCAGTCACTGACCCACTTTCCGGCCCGGTGCGTGGCTCGACCACGCGCACGACCGGTTTCCCGATCCGGGCGGGGGACCTTCCTGAGGGAGGCGCGGATGTTCGGACAGACGAGCACGACCACGACCACACCACCACCCACCGAGCGTGGTCTGGAGGACCTCGACGCGGCGGCGCTGGCGTACGCGGCCCGGATCGAAGGGCTGCCGCCGGAGCGGCGACAGGAGGCGCGCGACGACCTGGTCCGCTTCGCGCTGCCGTTCGCCGGCCGGCTGGCCCGCCGTTACCGGGGGCGGGGCGAACCGCTTGAGGACCTGGAGCAGGTGGCCCGCCTGGGGCTGGTCAACGCCGTCGACAGGTACGACCCGGAGCGGGGTTCGTTCACGGCGTACGCGGCGATCACCATCGTGGGCGAGATCAAGCGCCACTTCCGGGACCGCACCTGGGGCGTGCACGTGCCCCGGCGGCTGCGTGATCTGATCCTCGAGGTGGGGCAGGCCACCGCCGCGCTGACCAGCGAGTTGTCCCGCGCGCCGTCGGTGGCCGAACTGTCGGCCCGACTGGAGACGCCGGAGGAGGAGATTCTCGCGGCGTTGGAGTCGGCGGCCGGCTACAGCCCGGCGTCGCTGAACGCGCCGGTCGGCGGGGAGAGCTCCGCGGAGTTCGGCGACCTGGTCGGCGAGTCGGACAACGCCCTCGAATCGGTCGACGACCGGGTGACGGTGAGCGGCCTGCTGCACCGGCTGCCCTGGCGTGAGCGCCGCATCCTCGCCATGCGCTTTTACGGCAACCAGACCCAGGCGGAGATCGCCGCCCGGTTCGGCATCTCGCAGATGCACGTGTCCCGCCTGCTGTCGCGGGCGCTGACCTGGCTGCGGCAGGCCATGCTCGCCGACGCCCCACCGCCCTGGCAGAACGGCGCCGCCGAACCGGATCCGGGCAAGACCCGCATCTCGGTACGGCAGAACGGTGACCGGGTGGTCGTCGAGGTCGGCGGCGAGGTCGACCGCGACGGCGCGGACCAGCTACGCCGCGCGATGTTGGAGGCCGTCACCGGCCAGCCGAGTGAGGTCGTCGTCGACCTGGTCGGGGCGGGCGGGTTCGACGCCGGCGGGATCGCCGCGCTGGTGGCCGGTCGGGAGGCAGCCGAGCGTACCGGCGTGCCGTTGCGGCTGACCCGGGTACAGCCGGCGGTGCGCCGCTCGCTCACCGCCGCCGGGCTCCCGCCCGCTCGGGACTGATCCGCCGAGACAGCAGGGGCCCGACACCGAAGGAGGTGTCGGGCCCCTTGGCGCGTACGACTCTCAGCGGTCCTCGGTCTCACCGCCGTCGCTGTGCGGGTGCCGCCAGCGTTCGTGCGGCTTCGGCGCGTCCTGCGCGTCCTTCGGCGCGTCGCTCTGCTCGAAGCTGGGCCGGCGTACGCCCTCGGGCTCGGGTACGTCCACCGGGCGGGCGCCGGACTCGGGCGCCGGGTGGTAGCGGGCCGCCTCCATGGCGCCGTGCGCGCCCTCGGGCGCGGGTGACTCCGGCGCGTGGTGCTCGAGGTGTATCTCGTCGCCGAACTGCTGGGGTGGCTTCGTGGTGCGCTGCGGCAGGTCCCGGCCCAGGTCGGCGACGAGTGGGCCGTACTTCAGGTCGAACGCCGGCCGCTCGGAGCGGATGCGGGGCATCTTGTCGAAGTTGCGCAGCGGCGGCGGGCAGGTGGTCGCCCACTCCAGCGAGTTGCCGAAGCCCCACGGGTCGTCCACTGTGACCATCGCGCCGTACCGCCAGGACTTCCAGGCGTTGTAGATGAAGAAGAGCGTGGACAGGCCGAGGATGAACGCGAAGATGCTGGAGATGGTGTTCAGCGTGGTGAAGCCGTCGCTGGGCAGGTAGTCGGCGTACCGGCGGGGCATGCCCTCGGCGCCCAGCCAGTGGTGCACCAGGAAGGTGCCGTGGAACCCGATGAACATCGTCCAGAAGTGCGCCTTGCCGAGCCGCTCGTCGAGCAGCCGTCCGGTCATCTTCGGCCACCAGAAGTAGTAGCCGCCGAAGAGCGCGAAGACCACCGTGCCGAACACGACGTAGTGGAAGTGCGCCACCACGAAGTAGCTGTCGTGGGTGTGCCAGTCGACCGGCGGGCTGGCCAGCAGCACCCCGGTGAGGCCGCCGAGAAGGAAGGTCACCAGGAAGCCGATGGCGAACAGCATCGGCGTCTCGAAGGTGAGCTGCCCCTTCCACATGGTGCCGATCCAGTTGAAGAACTTCACTCCGGTGGGCACCGCGATCAGGTAGCTCAGGATGCTGAAGAACGGCAGCAGCACCTGCCCGGTGGCGAACATGTGGTGCGCCCACACGGTCATCGAGAGCACGGTGATGGCGATGGTGGCCAGCACGATCCCGGTGTAGCCGAACAGCGGTTTGCGGGAGAACACCGGGATGATCTCGGTGATGATGCCGAAGAACGGCAGGGCGATGATGTACACCTCGGGATGGCCGAAGAACCAGAACAGGTGCTGCCAGAGCATCGGGCCGCCGGTGGCCGCGTCGTACACGTGGGCGTTGAGCAACCGGTCGGCCGAGAGCGCCAGCAGCGCGGCGGCCAGCAGCGGGAAGACGAGGATCACCAGCACGCTGGTGAACAGCATGTTCCAGGTGAAGATCGGCATCCGGAACATGGTCATCCCGGGCGCGCGCAACGTGAGGATGGTGGTGATCAGGTTGACCGCGCCGAGAATGGTGCCCAGGCCGGAGACCACCAGGCCGAGCACCCACATGTTCGCGCCCACGCCGGGACTGTTCTCGACGCTGCTCAGCGGGCTGTAGGCGGTCCAGCCGAAGTCCGCCGAGCCGCCCGGCGTGACGAACCCGGCGACCACCATGAGACCGCCGAACAGGTACAGCCAGTACGCCAGGGCGTTGAGCCGGGGGAATGACACGTCCGGCGCGCCGATCTGGATCGGCACGATGAAGTTGGCGAATCCGAAGGCGGCGGGCGTGGCGAACAGCAGCAGCATCACCGCGCCGTGCGAGGTGAAGAGCTGGTTGTACTGCTCGGAGGAGAGGAACTGCAGGCCCGGCCGGGCCAGCTCGCCGCGCATCACCATCGCCTGCAGGCCCGCCACCAGGAAGAACCCGAAGGAGGTCAGCAGGTACAGCACGCCGATCTGCTTGTGGTCGGTGGTGGCGAGGAACTTGATCAGGGAGTTGCCGGGGACCGGCGTCCGCAGCGCCCCGGGAAAACCCCCGAAGCGGGCCGGTGCCAGGATCGCCGGTCCCCGATCGCGAACGGGTTCCGTGGTTACCCGCTTGGGCATGGCTGCTCACCCCGTCGTGACGGCAGAAAGGACGGGCGTGCCTACCCGACCCTTGCACCATGTAACCAGGCTTAAGCGGTGAATTCGGTCAGATCGCTGGTACCGGTCGAAGTGCCCCGCGGCCTCACGCCGCCGGCAGCATCGCCCAGACGGCCTTGCCCTGACCCGCCGGCACGCTGCCCCACCGCTGCGCCAGCTCGCGGACCAGCAGCAGCCCGCGGCCACCCTCGGCCCGCAGGTCCAGGCCGGCGGGTTGGGCCGCCGTCGGGCTGCCGTCCACCACGGCCAGGTGCAGGTACGGCCGCCGCAGCGTCACGGTCACCTGCATGGGGGTGCCCACGTGCCGGACGACGTTGCCGACCAGCTCGGTGAGCACCAGAGCCGCCGGACCCGCCGCGTCGGGCAGGTTCCACCGGGCGCACGCGTCGCCGACCAGCTCCCGGGCCCGCCGGCACGCCTCCGCCACCGGCTCCAACCGGGCGCGGATCCGCAGCGCTCCCTGCTCGCCGGCCACCCTCGTCGCCTCCGCGCAGTTCAGCGAGACCGGAACCACCCGGCACGTCGTCGACTCGGCCAGCCAACGGGCGGCGGCTGGCGGCGGGGCGCAGAGCACCACCGGCACTGCCGGCCACTCCTCGGCACGCCGGGCCGTCGCCGCGAAGACCGACAGCGCCAGCCGGTCCCGCACGTTCACTCGGGCGAGGTCGACCACCAGCGCCTCCGGCTGGGCCGCCAACGCGCCGTCCAGCGCCTGGTGCACCGACCGCATCGTGCCCAGGTCCAGGGCGCCGGTGAGCCGGACGACCGCCACCGGTGCCGTGTCGCGCACCTCGCAGGTTATCCGGCTGGCCATCGGGGCGTCCTCGATTCGCTGGTGGGTCGGGATCTGCCCACTACCCGAGGTTCCGCGCCAGCAAACCGGACCGACCGGCCAGGGCGACGCGGCTCACGGTCGCCGGGGCCGCGCGGTCAGCAGACCCAGCGCGATCAGACCGAGGCCCAGGCCGAGGTGCAGCCAACCGTCGGCGGCGTTGACCGGCAGGACGTTCGCGCCGGTGTCGTGGTCCACCGCCAGTCCGTAGAGCCAGAGCACCAGGTAGACCGCGCCGCCGCCGACCAGGAAGGTCCGCGCGCCGCCGACCGTCCGCGCCAGCGCCAGGCCGACGACCCCGAACAGCAGGTGTACGAGGTTGTGCAGCACCGACACCTGGAAGGCGCCGAACAGGAACGCGCCCGAGGTGTGCCCCGCGAAGCGCAGGTTCTGCGTACCGCTGGTGATCCCCGGGACGAAGCCGAGCACACCGACCAGCAGGAACACGACGGACGCGGTGCTGGCCGCGCGGCGGACCGGCGGCTTGCCGTCCGCCGGGTTGGCCCGCGCCCGGGAGTGCGCCATCGGTCCGACCATCACCGGCTCCCTCGCTGCGCGGCAGGCGTACGGGTGCGCCTACCCGTCGCCGCCGGGGGCAAACGCGCCGGCGGCGACGGCGGCTCAGACCGGTTGCAGGCGGGACGCGGTCGCCAGCTCGCGGACCCGCTGGTACAGCTCGACGTAGCGCTGGGCCATTACCGCGGGCGTGAAACGCTCTGCCGCGACCCGGCGGCACTCGTACGGGTCGAGCAGGTCCGCGGCCAGCACCAGATCGGCCAGCTCGTCCTCCTCGCCGGTGAGCAGGCCGGTGCGTCCGTGCTCGATCAACTCGGGCAGGCAGCCCCGGGCGGTGGCCACCACCGGCGTACCCAGGGCCAGCGACTCGACCACGGCCGTGCCTCCCGGCTCCTCCCAGCGCAGCGGGAACAGCGAGGCGCGGGCGCTGGCCAGCAGGTCGTCGCGCTCCTGCCCGGCCACGGTGCCGACCCAGCGGACCAGGTCGCCGTCGACGTGCGGCGCCACCTCGTCGAGGAAGAACCGTACGTCCGGGTTCTGCCGGGCCTCGTCGCCCGCCGCTGCCAGGTCGGCCGGGCGGTGGTACGGCCCCACGGGACCGGCCAGCACCAGCGGTACGCCGATCCGCCGCGCGAGCCGCGCGCCCACGTCCTGCCCCTTGCCCGGGTTGATCCGACCGAGGATGAGCAGGTGGTCGCCCTTGGGCGGACCGGGCCGACGGTCGGCGTCCACGGCCAGCGGGGTGGACAGGTGCACGTGACCCACCGAGTGCTCCCGCAGCGCCAGTGGCGCCCGCGCCAACTGCGACGCCGAGACGCCGTTGACCCGGACCCGGTCGCCGCCGTCGAGAGCGCCGTAGAGCGCGGGGTGCTTGGCCAGGTCCCAGTGCAGGGTGTGCAGCACCGGCGGCCCGGACGGTCCCATCGCGGTGAGCGTGGCCAGCCCGACCGCCTCCACGTGGTCGTGCACCAGGTCGATGTCGTCACGGGAGTGCAGCTCGCGGACCACCCCGGCCAGGTGCGCCTGCGCGATGCCACAGACCTGGTTGTAGGGCCGTTGCAGCGCGCCGAACTGCCCGTCGGAAAAGACCGACACCTTCTCGTCCACCGGCAGAGCGCTGGACTCCACCGAGGCGAGCACCACGCGCACGCCGAGCCGCCGCAGCTCGGGCACCAGGGTCGCGATCACGTTCTCGATGCCCCCGTACCCGGGTGGGGGCACCGACAGCCACGGGCCGGCGTTCATCAGCACGGTGAGGCTCATCGACGGTCCTTTCGTACCCGGGCGGTGGCCGGCCGACGAACCGGGGCGCTCACGCGGCCGCCACCCGTCGGCGGGGGAGCCGGTGGCGCAGCTCGGCCAGCGGCGGACGCTCCTCGATGGACACGTCGCTGACCACGACCTCCCGGTCCAGGTTGGGCAGGGTGTCGGAGCCGCCCCGGCGGAACTGGGTCAGCAGCGCCTCCGGCATCAGGCCGGGGGTCGCCCAACCGCGTCGTTGCAGCCGGGACCACGCGGTCAGCATGATCTGCGCGGACATCCGGCCCAGCGCCGCCGTGTCCTGGTGACGGTGCTTGCGTTCGCCCAGGTCGACCTGCGCCAGCGCGTCCAGACCGACCAGGTCCAGCAGGTCGATCATCATGGCGGTCTCCACGCCGTACCCGGAGACGAACGGCACCCGGGCCAGCACGTCGCGGCGTCCGGCGTACTCACCGGCGAGCGGCTGCACGAAGCCGGCCAGTTCGGGCCAGAAGAGGTTGAGCAGCGGTCGGGCCATCAGTTCGGTCACCCGCCCGCCGCCGTCCTGTTCCACCGTGGCGGATCCGACGAGCGGGCGGTGGTAGAAGCCCTTCACGAAGTCCACCGACGGGTCGGTGAGCAGCGGCCCGAGCAGGCCGGTGACGAAGTGCGGGCGAAACTCCCGCAGGTCGGCGTCGATGAACGCCACCACGTCGCCCCCGGCGGCGGCCAGCCCCGCCCAGAGCGCGTCGCCCTTGCCGGTGAGCCGGGGCAGGCCGCGGGTCATCGCGTCCTGGCTGACCACCTCCGCGCCGGCGGCCCGGGCCACCTGGGCGGTGCGGTCGGTCGACCGTGAATCCACCACGATCAGCTCGTCGACGAGCGCGACCCGGTCCATCAGATGCTCCCGGATGGTCGACACGATCGCGCCGACGGTCGCCTCCTCGTTGCGTGCCGGCAGCACCACGCTGACCCGGCTCTCGCCCTTGGCCCGAAGCAACCGGCGTGCCGGCCAGTCCGCCGCCGACGTGGTCCGGTACGTGGCCCACGCCTCCACCACCGGTGACACGGTCGTATCCCGCACGGGCACCCCCTCTTTTCGTGCGTGGAACAAGCAGGGCTCTAGTTCCCACTTGCCGCCTCGCGCTAACCGTTCCCAGGGCAACAGCTTGATCACGACGTGGCATCGGCGCGTTCCCGGGGGATGAACGTTTGATTGCGCGCATGCCAGGGGACTGCTCCCGACGGAGCCGAAACGTTCTCGGAAGAGGTTGTCGAATGGTCAGCTGTCGGGTGGGCCTGGTCGGTGCCGGGGGAGTGGCGCAGCGTCATGCGCGGGTGCTGTCCGGATTCGACGACGTCGAGATCGTCGGGGTCACCGACGTGGTTCCGGAGGCGGCGGCCGCGCTGGCCGCGCGGCACGATTCGCGGACCTTCACCGACGTGGCCGAGTTGCTGGCCGCCGGCCCCGACGCGGTGTACGTCTGCGTGCCGCCCTTCGCGCACGGCCCGGCCGAGGAGGCGGTGATCGACGCCGGGGTGCCGATGTTCGTGGAGAAGCCCGTCGCCGTCGACCTGGGCACCGCCGAACGCATCGCCGACCTCGTCGCCCGGCGTGGACTGCGCACCGCCGTCGGGCACCACTGGCGTTACCTGAGCGTGCTCGACACGGCCCGTGAGCTGCTCGCCGACCGTCCGGTTCGGATGGTCAGCGGCGCCTGGCTGGACAAGGTGCCGCCGGTCGCCTGGTGGTCGCGGCGCGACCGGTCCGGCGGCCCGGTCGTCGAGCAGGCCGCCCACGTGCTGGACCTGATCCGGGTGTTGGCCGGCGAGGTGACCGAGGTCACCGCGTACGGCGACGGCACGCCACCGCCCGTCGACGGCGCCGACATCGACTCGGTGACCACCGCCACGCTGCGCTTCGCCAGCGGCGCGGTCGGCACGCTCAGCGCCGCCTGCGTGCTCGGCTGGAAGCACCGCGCCGGCCTGGAGATCCTCGCCGACGGGTTGGCCCTGTCGCTGGGCGAGGACGGCCTGCTGATCCGTGACGCCGACGGCGAACGGCACGTCCCGGCCGATCCGGAGGCCGCCCGGGTGGCGGTGGACCGCGCGTTCGTCGACGCCGTCCGCGGTGTCGGCGACGACGTGCGGGTCCCGTACGCCGAGGCGTTGAAGACCCAGCGGCTGGCCCTCGCGGTGGCCGACTCGGCCCGCGGTGGCCGGACGATCCGACTCACCACGCCCGCCGATTCGGGCGCCCTGAGCACCGGGGTGACCGTCGATGCGTGATCGGGTCGTCGCCGTCACCGCCCCCGGTCGGGTGGAGATCGTCGAGCAGGAGGCCGCGCCGCTGCGGCCCGGCACGTTCCGCGTCGAGACGCTGTTCAGCGGCGTCTCCGCCGGCACCGAGCTGAGCTACGTCAAGGGCACGAACCCCTACCTGAACGTCACCTGGAACGCCGACCTCGGGCTCTTCCAACCCGGCGCGGCCAGCACCCCGTACCCGGTGACCCGGCTGGGTTACATGCAGGTGGGCCGGGTGGTGGAGAGCGCGACCCCGGCGGTGGCGATGGGCGCGGTCGGCGCGATGACCTACGGGCACCGCACGGGCTGGCTGGCCGACCCGGTCACCGAACGGTTCGTGCCGCTGCCCGACGACCTGGACCCGCTGCTCGGCGTCTACGTCGCGCACATGGGCCCGATCTGCGCGAACGGTCTGCTGCACGCCGCCGCCGACCTGCACGGCGCGGACGTCCGCTCGCTCGGCGACGGGGTACGCGGCCGGCGGGTCGCGGTGGTCGGCGCCGGAGTGGTGGGCCTGCTGACCGCCCTGCTGGCCCGCCGGCACGGCGCCGCGTCGGTGGTGGTGCTCGACCCGACCCCGCGGCGTCGTCGGGTCGCCGACGCGCTCGGCCTGGAATCGCTCGACCCGGAGGCGGACGACCCCGCCGTGGCGCTGAAGACCCGGTGGGCCCACGTCGCCGGCGACCGGGGCGCCGACGTGGTGTTCCAGTGCCGGGGACAGGCGTGGGCGTTGCACCTCG
The DNA here is from genome assembly GCF_050948405.1 of Micromonospora sp. CA-248212. Lineage (NCBI taxonomy): Bacteria > Bacillati > Actinomycetota > Actinomycetes > Micromonosporales > Micromonosporaceae > Micromonospora > Micromonospora sp. CA-248212. Next base: position 3,257,772 of record NZ_CP192023.1, read on the forward strand.
CGCTGCGGCTCCTGCGCCCGCAGGGCACCGTGATCGACCTGGCCTTCTACCAGGGCGGCGCGGACGCGGTCCGGCTCGGCGAGGAGTTCCACCACAACGGCCTGGCCCTGCGCTGCGCGCAGATCGGACGGGTACCGCGCGGGCTCGCGCCGACCTGGGACCGGGAACGGCTCTCCGCCGAGACCGTCGACCTGCTGCGGACGTACGGCGATGTCATCCGCAAGCACCTGGTCTCGGCGGTGGTCCCGTTCGACGAGGCGCCCACCCTGCTCACCGACCTGGCCGAGCGCCGCCGCCAGGAGCTACAGGTGGTCCTGGCCGGCTGAGGAGCCGTCGCGGGGTGAGCGGGCCGGCTACCGTTCGCCCCATGAGCACCTCGACGGACACGCCGGTCGACAGCCGTCCGGTCGGTCTACGCGCCCTGCTGCCGTACCTGCGCGAGCATCGGGGCACCCTCGTCGTGGTGGGCGTGCTGTCGCTGGCCGGTTCGGCGGCGGCACTGGCCCAACCGCTGCTCACCCGGTCGGTTCTGGACCGGATCGGCCGCGAGCACCCGGTCTGGTGGCTGGTGGCGGTGCTGGTGGGGCTCGTGGTGCTCGGCGCGGCGATCGGCGGCCTGCGCGACTACCTGCTGCAACGTACCGCCGAAGGGCTGGTGCTGGGCACCCGGCGACGGCTGGCGGCCCACCTGCTGCGGCTGCCCATCGCCGAGTACGACCAGCGGCGCACCGGCGACCTGCTCTCCCGGGTGGGCTCGGACACCACCCTGCTGCGGGCGGTGGTCACCTCCGGGCTGTTCGAGACCGTCACCGGGGCGGTGATGGTGGTCGGGGCGGGCACCGCGATGGTGCTGCTCGACCCGCTGCTGTTCGGCGTCACCCTGCTCGGGGTGGGCCTCGGGCTGGGCTTCGCGGCGACCTTCGCCCGGCGGGTCCGGGCGTTGGCCCGCGCAGCCCAGGAGCGGGTCGGCGAGATGACCTCGGCGGTGGAGCGGGCGATCTCGGCGGCCCGGACCATCCGGGCCAGCCGGGCCGAGGCGCGGGAGGCGGACACCGTCGCGGTCAGCGCCCGTGAGGCGTACGGGGCGGGGTTGCGGGTGGCCCGGGTGCAGGCGCTGATCGGCCCGATCGGCTCGGTCACCGTGCAGGGGGCGTTCCTGCTCGTGCTCGGCATCGGCGGGGCGCGGGTCGCCGCCGGGGCGATCTCCGTCGGCGATCTGGTCGCCTTCGTCATGTACCTGTTCCTCCTGGCGCTGCCGCTGGGTCAGGTGCTGCGCGCGTACACCCAGTTGCAGTCCGGTCTGGGCGCGTTGCAGCGGATCGAGGAGATCCTGGACGTGCCGGCGGAGGGTGCGGCGGACCGACCGACGGCCGGGCCCGCGACGACGACCCCGCGCCGGGCCGCACCCATGATCGAGTTCGACCGGGTCGGGTTCGGCTACCCGGGCGGCGCGTCGGTGCTGCACGGCGTCAGCTTCGCGGTGCCGACCGGCACCCGTACCGCCCTGGTCGGCCCGTCGGGGGCCGGCAAGTCGACGCTGCTGGCCCTGGTCGAGCGCTTCTACGAGGTGAGCGCCGGCGCGGTCCGGGTCGACGGCGTGGACGTGCGGGATCTGCCCCGCGACGCGCTGCGGGCCCGGCTCGGCTACGTGGAGCAGGAGGCGCCGGTGCTCGCCGGCACGCTGCGCGAGAACCTGCTGATCACCGCCCCTGACGCGACGGACGACCGGTTGCGCGAGGTCCTGGACGAGGTCAACCTCACCCACCTGGCCCAGCGCACCCCGCAGGGCCTCGACGTGCAGGTGGGGGAGGGCGGGGTGCTGCTCTCCGGGGGTGAGCGGCAGCGGCTGGCCATCGGTAGGGCCCTGCTGGCCGCCCCGCCCGTGCTGCTGCTCGACGAGCCGACCAGCAACCTCGACGCGCGCAACGAGGCCGCGCTACGCCGCGCCATCGACGCGGTGGCCGTGCGCCGTACGCTGCTGATCGTGGCGCACCGGCTCGCCACCGTGGTGGACGCCGACCAGATCGTCGTCCTCGACGGCGGCCGGGTGGTGGCCGTGGGCACCCATGCCGAACTGACCGCCACCGACCCGCTCTACCGGGAGTTGGCCACCCACCAACTGCTGGTCGCCTGACCGCGCCCCGGCGGGACCAAACTTGCCGGGCGGCCGGGCCGCCCGTGTCGGGCCAGAATCGCGTACCGTTGCCGCTCATGGGTGTGTCGCAACGGTTCAAGAGCAAGTTCCGGCGTTTCCTCCAGCGCCCGGGATCAACCGTGGATCTTGCTCCGCTGGAAAAGCTGCTGCCGGCGATCGAGGCGCGCGAGGACGACCTCGCGGCGCTTGACGACGCCGAGCTGACCGAGGCCGCCGGTGCCGCCACCGGCTACGAGGAGATCTGCGCCGTCGGCCGCGAGGCCGCCCGCCGGGGCCTCGACCAGCGGCCGTACGACGTGCAGCTGCTCGGCGCGATGGCGCTGCTCTCCGGCAAGGTCGCCGAGATGGCCACCGGTGAGGGCAAGACGCTGACCGCCACCATCGCCGCGTACGGGCACGTCCGGCTCGGCAACGGTCCGGTGCACGTGCTCACCGTCAACGACTACCTGGCCCGCCGGGACGCCCAGTGGATGGAGCCCGTCTACACGCTGCTCGGCCTGACCGTCGGCTGGGTCAACGAGGCGTCCACGCCCCAGGAGCGGCGCGACGCGTACTCCTGCGACGTCACCTACATCTCGGTCAGCGAGGCGGGCTTCGACTACCTGCGCGACCAGCTCGTCACCGACGTGGAAGACCGCGTGCAGCCGGTACTGACCACGGCGATCATCGACGAGGCCGACTCGATCATGATCGACGAGGCCCGGGTGCCGATGGTGCTCGCCGGCGCGGTGCCGGGCGAGCAGGACCCGGTACACGCCGCCGCCGCGCTGGTGCGCGGCCTGCGCAAGGGTCGGCACTACACGATCGCCGAGGACGGGCGCAGCGTGGCGTTCACCTCTGCCGGCCTGGCCGCCGTCGAGGCCAAGCTCGGCATCGACCTGTACGACGAGGAGCACGTCGAGCAGCTCTCCGCGGTCCACGTGGCGCTGCACGCCCAGACCCTGCTGCACCGTGACGTGGACTACATCGTCCGGGACGGCTCGGTCGAGCTGATCGACGAGATGCGCGGCCGGGTGGCCCAGCGCCGCCGCTGGCCCGACGGGCTCCAGGCGGCGGTCGAGGCCAAGGAAGGGCTGGACGCCACCGCCGAGGGCGAGGTGCTCGGCACCATCGCGGTGCAGGCGTTCATCGCGCTCTACCCGAAGGTGTGCGGCATGACCGCCACCGCGGTGCTGGTCGGCGACCAGTTGCGGGAGTTCTTCAACCTCGAGGTCGCGGTGATCCCGCCGAACACGCCGTGCGTCCGCGAGGACGAGCAGGACCGGATCTACGCCACCCGCGCCGAGAAGGACGAGGCGCTGATCGACGAGATCCGCCGCTGCCACGACGCCGGGCGGCCGGTGCTCGTCGGCACCCTGGACGTCAAGGAGTCCGAGGCGCTGGCCGCCGGGCTCAACGCGGCCGGGGTGTCCTGCGTGGTGCTGAACGCCAAGAACGACGACGAGGAAGCGGCGATCATCGCCGAGGCCGGCGCGTACGGCGCGGTGACGGTCTCCACCCAGATGGCCGGCCGGGGCGTCGACATCCGCCTCGGCGGCAGCGACCAGGCCGACCGGGACCGGGTGGCCGAGCTGGGTGGCCTCTACGTGATCGGCAGCGGTCGGCACGACAGCCGCCGCGTCGACGACCAGCTGCGGGGCCGCGCCGGCCGGCAGGGCGACCCGGGCGGCTCGGTCTTCTTCGTCAGCCTGGAGGACGACCTGGTCGTCCGGCACGCCGCCGACGCGGTGCCCCCGTCGCCGCGGATGAACGCGGACGGCCTGGTCACCGACGAGCAGGTCGACTACGCGGTCGAGCACGCCCAGCGGGTCGCCGAGGGCGTCAACCACGAGATCCACCGCAACACCTGGCGCTACAGCGTGGTGATCGAGCAGCAGCGCATCGCCCTGGCCGCCCGCCGCGAGCGCCTGCTGACCAGCGACGTGGCCGCCCTGATGCTGCTGGACAAGGAGCCCGAGAAGGCCGGCGAGATGGACGAGGACCTGCTCGCCCGGGCGGGCCGCTCGATCGCGCTCTTCCACCTGGACCGGCTCTGGGCCGAGCACCTCGCCGAGCTGTCCGAGGTCCGCGAGGGCGTACACCTGCGGGCGCTGGGGCGGCTCGACCCGCTGGACGAGTTCCACCGGGCCGCGGTGCCGGCGTTCAACAACCTCGTCCCGGAGATCGAGGCGCGCACCATCGCCACGTTCAACGAGACCGAATTCGATGAGGATTGGGAGCCCGAGGACGGCACCCTGGTCCGGCCGACCGCCACCTGGACGTACCTGGTGCACGACAACCCGTTCGGCTCCGAGCTCGACCGGCTGATCGCCTCGATCGGGCGCCGGCTCAGCAGCGCGTCGCGCTGACCTGGCTCGCGGGGTCTCTGCCGTACCTCCGGGTAGGGCAGAGACCCCTGCGTGCGCCGTTTCGATCCCGGTTTGCGAGGGTAGTAGGGCGGGTCGGTCAAGGCGGAAGAGAGCAGACGATGGCACACGTGACGACGTCAGCGGGATGGGCGCGGGGGCGTACGAGGGCAGTGCGACGGTGAACCTGGACACGCGGGAACCGGTGGTCGAACGACTCGGTGTGCTGGAGACAGCCGCGCTGTTGCGGGAGCTGACCGCCGGCCTGATCGGCCTGACCGATTTCGATGAGGCGCTGCTGGCGCTGGTCCGGGTCACCCGGGACGCGGTGGCCGGGGTGCGCTGGTGTGGGTTCACCGCGCTGCGCGCCGGCGAGCCGGCCAGCCTCGCCGCCTCCGACGATCGGATGGCCGGCCTCGACGATCTGCGCCACGGGCCCGACACGCCGGCCATGACCGCGATCCGACGCCGCGAGATGATCCTCGCGGTCGACCTGGCCGGTGAGCCACGGTGGCCGGCCTGGACGCCGCGCGCCCGTGACCTCGGCGTCCGGGGGGTGATCTCCGCGCCGGTGGACATCGACGACCAGGTGATCGGGGCGATCAACCTGTACGCCGCCGCGCCTGACGTGCTCACCCCACAGCACCAACTCACCGCGATGCTGCTCGCCGAACACGCCGGCCTGCTGCTGGCCGCCGTCCGGGACCGGGGCCGCCAGCAGGCGCTCGCGGGTGAGCGGGACGCCTCGCTCCTGCACGAGGGTGTCGTCGGCCAGGCGATCGGGGTGATCATGACGCAGCGGGGGTGCCCGGCTGCCGAGGCCCTGGACGTGCTGCGTACCGCCGCCTCGTCGCTGAACATACCGCTGCGCGAGGTCGCCGAACGACTCGTGCGGACGGTCTCCCGCCCCCGCGAGAGCTGACCGTCGACCGGCACGGGTGGATGCCCGTTCTCCCGGTCGGCGGCGAGTCGGGCGGCGTCGTTTCACCTCTCGGGCGCTCGGGTAGCACCCTGGTACTGGTGGACTGCGCCTGACCCTGGGGAGGACCGATGCAGAGCCGGCTGCGGGTGCAGGGGCACCCCATCCAACCGATGTTGGTGACGTTCCCGCTCGGGCTCTTCGTCAGCGCCACGGTCTTCGACCTTACCGACGTCGCCGGCGGGCCGGTCTTCCTCGGCGAGGTCGGCTACTGGACCGGCGTCGCCGCCCTCTTCGCCGCCGCCATGACGGCCATCGCGGGCATGGTCGACCTGTGGGACGTGCCGGTCGACGGCACCCGCCGTACCGCCATCGCCTTCAACCTGGTGAACGCCGCCATGGCGGGGCTGTTCCTGATCACCAGCCTGGTCCGCGCCCACTCGCCGGATCGTGGTGCGACGGCCGCGATCCTGTTCACCGAGCTGGTGGCGCTGGCGGCCGGCGGGGTCGGCGTGTACCTGGGCGCGCGGCTGATGCGCCAGTTCGACGGGGGCCGCGTCGAGACCGGCAGCCTGGACACCCTCGCCGGTGGCACGGTCGAGGTCGTCCGCCCCCGCCCCTGACCGACTCGGTCTTTGCGTGATCGACTCGGTTTCCGGAAAGACGGGGCGTCGGCGGCTCGGTGACAGGACGGCTTCCAGGAACGCGAGTCGATCAAGCGCCGGGTATATGGATTGCCGCTCGGGTGGCGTGCCGGCGAGGCTGATCGCCGTGACTGACGCGCATACCGCCGAGGACCTGATCGCGGAGGCCGCCGCCGCGCCCGTCGACGGGTGGGGTTTCGACTGGCTGGCCGGCCGAGCCACCGAAGAGCGTCCACCGTGGGGATACGCCCGGCTGGTCGGCCACCGGATGGCTCGTGCCCACGCGGCGCTGGACGTGGACACCGGCGGGGGCGAGGTGCTTGCCGAGATCCCGTACCCGCCCACGGTGCTGGTAGCCACCGAGGCGTGGCCACCGAACGTCCTGGTGGCACGACGGAACCTGCGCCCGCTCGGCGCGACGGTGGTGGCGGTCGCGCCGGACTCGGCGCTGCCCTTTGGCGACGACTCGTTCGACCTGGTGGTGAGCCGGCACCCGGTACGCACCGACTGGGCGGACACGGCCCGGGTGCTGCGCCCCGGCGGGACGTACCTGTCGCAGCAGATCGGGCCGGGCACGATGCGGGAGCTGAGCGAGGCGATCCTCGGCCCGCTGCCACCACCGGACGGCCGGCACCCCGAGGAGGCGGTCGCTTCCGCTGAGGCGGCGGGACTGCGCGTGGTCGACCTGCGCCGGGCCACACTGCGCGCGGCGTTCCACGACATCGGCGCGGTGGTCTGGTTCCTGCGCAAGGTGGTCTGGACCGTGCCGGGCTTCAATGTGGACCGCCACCGCGCGCCCCTGCTAGCCCTGCACCGCCGCATCGCCGAGCAGGGCCCCTTCGTAGCCCACGCCCAACGCTTCCTCATCGAAGCAACCCACCCCTAACCCCACCCCCCACCCCCCCCCGCGCCCCCCGGCTGCCCCCGCGCCCCGACCCCCGAGCCCTGCCCGACTCCGCGCGCCCCGGCCGCCCCCGCGCGCCCCGGCACCGCCCCCGCGCCCCCGACCTCCGCGCCTCGCCCGCCCCCGCGTGCCCCCGCCCGACCCCGCGCCCGACCCCGCGCCGATCTTGCACTTGCTGTGGACGTTTTGCCCCATTGACGCCTTTAGTCGCCACAGAAATCGCAAGATCGACGAGAAAGGGGGCGGGGGCGGGGATAGGCGCGGGTGCGAGTGCGGGCTGCGGCATCGCCTGGGACGGCGCCTCTCCGCGGCCTGCCGATCATGGAGTTGTGGTGGGCGTTATGCACCCGCTCGCACCCTTCGTTCCCACCACAACTCCATGATCGCCGGGGGCGGGGCGGGGCGGGGCGGGGCGGGGCGGGGCGGGGCGGGGCGGACGGGGCGGGGCGGACGGGGCGGGGCGGGCGGGTTAGTGGGGGTGGGAGGTGTGGTGGGCGGCCAGGATGTCGGCGCCGAAGTCGCTGGCGGGGCGGCGGAGCACGGTGTGCGCGTGGTTGCCGTCGTCGCTGGTGTTGTCGTACTCGATCAGCAGGTCGTCGCCCTGCACCCGGTAGTAGTGCCGCTGATCCGGCCGGGTCGGCCCGGCCCAGGCGAAGTGCAGCGGGCCGCCGGCGAGGCGGGTCGCCTCGCGTACGGCCAGTTCGGTCGGTAGCCGGTCCAGGTAGAGCGCGACGATCTGGTCGAGCAGCGCCCGGCCGGTGGGGCCGAGTCGGTCGGCCGGTACGCCGAGGGGTTCGAGCGGGCCGTCGACCCGGGCGCGGGTGGCGCTGATGATGTCCGTCGGGGCCTCGTCGGCGATGATCGCGGCAGCCCGTCCGGCGGGGCCCAGCGCGTCCAGCAGGGCGCGGCCCAGATCCTCCTCCACGCCGAGCGGTCGGGAGACGGGGCGCCCGGCGTACCGCACCGCGGCCGGGTTGGCGCCGAAGAAGACCGGCGCGGGGGAGACCTGGTCGTCCACGACGGTCATGGTCACCGACAGGTGGTGCCCTTCGAGCCGCCACGCCCAGCGGTCGTCGCGCGCCGGGTCGCCGAAGACGGCGATCCAGTAGTCGCCGCTGTGCCGCCCGCGACGCCACCCCTCGGCCCGGTCCAGGACCTCCTCCAGCGCGATGATCGCCATGGCCTGGGCGTACGCCGATGGGCTGAGCGCGGTGGCCAGCAGTCGGTGCGCGGCCTTGCGCCCGGCGATGTCCAGCGCGGCGAGGCAGACGCCGGGGCGCGGGCGCGGGCGGTACTCCAGCCACCGCCGGGCCGGCTCGTCGTCGAAGGGGTACACGGCGTCGGCGCGGGTCGCGGGGTCGAGCGCGGTCAGCAGGGCGCTGCCGGCGGCACGCATCTGTTCGGGCAGGGGATCTTCCACCGCCCCTGTATACCGTCAGTCGGCCCGCAGCAGCCGCACCATCTCCGGCAGGTCGAAGAACTGCGCGGTCTCGAGCGCCGAGGGATTGCCGTACGCCGGGTCGGCTCCGGCGGCGAGGAGCGCGCGGACCGCGTCGGCGGCGCTGCGAAAGACCGCGGCGGCGAGGGCGCTCTGACCCCGGTCGTTGGTGCGGGTGTGGTCCGCGCCGCGAGCCAGCAGCGCGGCCACCGTGTCGGGGTGGGAGTGGTAGGCGGCCAGGATCAGCAGGGTGTCGCCCTTGTCGTTGGTCAGGTTGACCGGCAGCCCGGCGTCGACCTGGGCGGCCAGTTCCTCGGTGGCACCCGCGCGGGCCAGGTCGAACATCCGGTGCGCGAACGCCAGGGTCGCGGCGTCGAGGTCGTCGGTCACCGGTCCAGGTTAGGGCCGTTTCAGCAGAACCGCCCGGCCTGCGGCGGGTCCGGGCGGCGATCCGGCAAGGCGCGGCCGCCCTGGTGAAACGGCCCTGGCCGCCGGAGCCCTGATAGGTTGCTCGGCCGGCACGTGGGGGAGGTCCGATGGGTGAGACGGTCTACGTGGGTAACGCGGGCGTCGACGGGGTCGGCGACGGCGGCTGGCTGCTCGGGCACTTCGCGCCGCCGGGCGAGATCCGGCACAGCACCGACGTCGAGGTGAAGTGGGGTGTGCACCCGCCTGGGGAGACCCGCTCGCGGTGGGCGACCAATGAGCGCCGCACGACCCTGCTGGTGCTCGTCAACGGGTGCTTCCGGGTGGAGTTGCCGGACCGGACGGTCCGGTTGGCCGCCCCCGGCGACTACGTGGTGTGGGGGCGGGGAGTGGACCACTCCTGGTACGCGGAGCGGGCTTCGGTGGTGCTGACCGTCCGGTGGCCGTCGCTGCCCGGCTACCGGGTGGAGCCGCCGGTCCTGCGCTGATCAGGCCGGCCACCGCACGGGTCATCTCGACATGTGGAATTACCTACTAAACCTATAGGCTTTGCCGTCTAGAGTACGGGGGCACCCCACGCACCGACCCGCGAGGAACCACCGATGACCCACGATCGTCCGGCCGCCGACCTGCTCGCCGTCGCCGCCCGCTGGGCCGACCCGGCCGGCTGGCCGGTGACGCTGCGCTTCGACCCCGGCGAACGCTGGTACGCCCGACTCGCCACCGCCGACGACCACGAGGTGTGGGCGCTGAGCTGGCTGCCCGGCCAGGGCACCGACCTGCACGACCACGGCGGCTCCGCCGGCGCGTTCCGGGTGGTGGCCGGCGCCCTCACCGAGGAGGCGGTGAGCCGGGGACGGCTGCTGCCCCGCGTGCTGCCCGCCGGCGCCGGCCGTCGTTTCGGCGCCCACCACGTCCACCGGGTCACCAACCGCGGCGCGGACCCGGCGGTCAGCGTGCACGTCTACCGGCCGGCGTTGCGCCGGATGACCCGCTACGACCTCCTGGACGGTCGGCTGCGCGCCGCCGAGGTCGCCGAGGCCGGCCGGTCGTGGTGAATCGACCCGACCCTCTCGTTCCCGGAAGGATTCGATAATGCAGCTCACCGCCGAGCAGTGTCCGGCGCCCGTGCCCCCGCCGGGCTCCCGTGGCATCGACGAGATCCTGGCGGCCGCGCGTGCCCGGCTCGACCGGCTGGACCCGGAGCGGGCGCACCTGGCGTACCGGGCCGGGGCCCTGCTGGTCGACATCCGGCCGGCGGCCCAACGCGCCGCGCACGGCGTCGTGCCCGGCGCGCTCGCCATCGAGCGCAACGTGCTGGAGTGGCGCTTCGACCCGCGCTGCCCGGCCCGGCTGCCCGAAGCCGTCGACTACGACGTGCCGGTGGTGATCCTCTGCCAGGAGGGCTACACCTCGTCACTGGCCGCCGCCGCGTTGCAGGACATCGGCCTGCGCCGGGCCACCGACGTCGACGGCGGGTTCGCCGCCTGGCGCATCGCCGGCCTACCGGCGCTCGGCCCGACCCCCCTGCACCGCGCAACCCCCCTCGCGTCCCCGGTCACCGCCGGCTGGGCGCGCCGCTGACCCCCACGCCGCACCGGGCGTGGCGGGCGTACCGCCATCAGGAGGCATGATGTCCGTCGTCGCGATCCCCACCCGTCCCTACTCGCCGGGTCACCCGGGACGGGCCGTCGGCCGCCCGCGCACCGGACCCACCCTCACCATCACCCTCGACCTGGCCCCCGGGCCGATGAGCCCCCGGCTGGCCCGGCTGGTGCAGTTGCTCGGCGAGCTGGCCGAGGCCGGCGAGGGTCGGCTGGGCCCCGCCGACGACGTACCGCAGACGCCGCGACCGCTCGCGCGCCCCACCGTCGTCGAGGCGTCCGCGGTGGCCGACACCGCCGACGTCCGCATCCTGGCCGGCTCGCGGACCGTCCGGCACGGCGACCGGGTGGTCGCCCTCACCCGCATCGAGTACGACCTGCTGCTCTTTCTCGCCGAGCGCCCGCACCGGGTCTTCACCCGCCTGCAGTTGCTCTCGAACGTCTGGGGATACGAGCACGCGGTGGCCCGGACCGTGGACGTGCACGTCCGGCGGCTGCGCGCCAAGCTCGACGGCGCGGAGGTGGTCACCACCGTCTACGGGGTGGGTTACCGCCTCGGCGACGAGGCGCGGATCAGCGTGGACCACACCCGCTGAGCGGGCCGGCTGGCCGGCCGGGGCGCGGCGGTATCCGCATGGTGAACAGGACGGGGACCCCCGTAACGGGGTATCCGGGTGGCTCTGCTGTAATCATCTGGCTTCGTACGCAGAGCGAGCGTCTGGCTCCGATGCGTTCGTCAATTGTCACATTCATGCAACGCAGCCGCCTCTTGACCCTCGCCCGGACGCCGGGAAGCATCGATGAAGCGGCGTCCCGGGCCGTGGGGAGATACCCGGACCAGCCCAAGGAGGACCATGTCGGTCAGCCCCGCCTCGTCGCGCGCCGGATGGCATACGTCCCAACCCGCGGTGCCCGGTCGACCTCCCGGCGGTCAACGCCGCCCGGCGAACACCGCCGCGCCCGTGCTCACCGTGACGCTGTCCATCCCGCTGACCTGCGAGGAGTCGCTGACGCCGCCGGCCCTGCGGTTGCTCGAAGCCGCGCGTGAGCTGCTCGAACGTGGCGAGGGCGTGGTCACCAGCTCCGCTCCGGCCGAGCGCCGCGCCGACGGTGTGCCGGCCAACCGGTCACCCGTGCGGGCCCTCACCCCGACGATTCCCGCCCTGCACATCCTCGCGTCGTCCCGGTCGGTGCTGCGCGACGACGAGCCGCTGCCCCTGACCCGGTTGGAGTTCGACCTGCTGCTGCACCTCGTCGCACACCCCCGCCGCGTCTTCACCCGGCTGCAACTGCTCAACGCCGTGTGGGGCTACGAGCACGCCGGGGTTCGCACCGTCGACGTGCACGTGCGCCGGCTGCGCGGCAAGGTCGGCGTCGACGTGCCCCTGGTCACCACGGTCTACGGCGTGGGTTACCGGTTGGCCGACGACGCGCGGGTCACCGTCGACCGCACCGGCTGACCGCCACCACCGCTCGCCGCTCCCGGGCGGGGCAGGATGGACCGGTGCGCATCCGTCCCATCTCGCCCGACCTGCTCGTCGCCGAACTGACCGGCCGCCTCGCCGACGCCTCGGCCACCGTCGAGCCCGCCCGGCTGCGCGTCGCCGTCGACGGCGCTCCCGCCGCCGGCCCGGACGAGCTGGCCGCCGCGCTGGTCGACCCGCTGCGAGCCCGGGGTCGTCCGGTCCTGCACGTACGCGCCGACGACTTCCTCCGCCCCGCGTCGCTGCGCTTCGAACTCGGCCGCACCAACCCGGACGCCTACTACGAGGGCTGGCTCGACGAGGCCGGCCTGCGCCGTGAGGTGCTCGACCCGGCCGGCCCCGGCGGCGACGGGCGGGTGCTGCCGTCGCTGTGGGACCCGGTCGCCGACCGGGCCAGCCGCGCCGCGTACGTCGACCTGCCGCCGGGCGGCGTGGTCCTGGTCAGCGGCGCGCTCCTGCTCGGCGGAGCGCTGCCGTTCGACGTGACCGTCCACCTTCAGGTGTCCACGGCGGCCCTGCGCCGCCGCACCGATCCGGCCCGGGGGTGGACCCTGCCGGCCTTCGACCGTTACGCCGACGAGGTGGTTCCCGCCAGCTTCGCCGACGTGGTCGTACGCGCCGACGACCCCCGCCATCCCGCGCTCGTCGAGGCGCCCGGCGAGGGCTGAAATTGGCTCGTTTGCGGGCCGTGTCCGGCGGGTACTCGCCCGGCTCACAGAGCGTGGGTGATCGCCCGCGTACCGCATGCGACCGCTACCCGGGGCGCCACGCCGCCGGACCCGGTTCACCGGAACCACAGGCCAGGAAAGGCAGGCAGCGATGCTCGTCCACGACACGGTCGACACCGGCCGCTCCCAGACGGAGATCGACCAGATCAGGCAGTCCCTGCAGGCGCGCTACGACGACCTGACGGCGGAGTACGACCAGGCCGTCCTGCAGAGTCAGGTGCTGCGTCTGGTGGAGGTCGGCGACACCGCCGGCGACGACCAGGCCGACAGCGGCACCAAGACGGCCGAGCGGGACACCGCCCAGTCCCTCCTGCGGACGATCCTCGACCGGCGCGCCCAGTACGAGCACGCGCTGGGCCGCCTCGCCGAGGGCACGTACGGCTGGTGCGAGGGCTGCAAGGCGGCGATCCCGGTCGAGCGGCTGGAGATCTTCCCGGCCGCCACCACCTGTGTCACCTGCAAGCAGACCCGCGAACGGCGGGCGGCCTGAGCGACGGCAGCGGTTGCCGGTCGGTCCGCGACGCGATGGACTCCATCCATGGGTGACATTCTGGTGGGCACCGCGTCCTGGACCGACCGCACGCTGCTCGACTCGGGCTGGTATCCCCAGACGGCGGACAACCCCGAGAAACGCCTCGCGTACTACGCCCGGCAGTTCCCGCTGGTCGAAGTGGACGCGACCTACTACTCGCCGCCGGCCGAGTCGACCGCGCGGCTCTGGGTCGACCGCACGCCGGCCGGGTTCACGTTCAACATCAAGGCGTTCAGCCTGCTCACCGGCCATCCCACAAAGGTCAGCGCGCTCTACAAGGACCTGCGGCCGGAGACCGAGAAGAAGAACGTCTACCCCGACGACCTGCCCGCGCAGGCGTACGAGGAGGTGTGGACACGCTTTTTGTCGGCGCTGGACCCCCTCGTCGAGGCGGGCAAGCTGGGCGCGTTGCTGTTCCAGTTCCCGCCCTGGTTCACGATCAAGCGGGCCAACAAGCAGTACCTGCTGGAGGTGGCGAAGCGCTGCGCCCCGCTGCTACCGGTCTACGAGTTTCGGCACGCCTCCTGGTTCGACGGCGACAACGCCGACGAGACGTTGTCGTTCCTGCGCGAGCACGACCTGTCGTACGTCTGCGTGGACATGCCGCAGGGTCACCGCTCGTCGGTGCCCCCGGTGCTGGCCGCCACCGGTGACCTGGCCGTGATGCGCTTTCACGGCCACAGCGACAAGTGGACCAGCAAGGACATCCACGAGAAGTTCGGCTACCACTACTCCAAGCGGGAGCTCAAGGACTGGGCGCCGAAGCTGCGCGAGCTGGCCGACTCCGCCGGCCAGACGCACGTCCTCATGAACAACTGCTACCGCGACTACGCGCAGACCAACGCGACGACACTCATTGGCTTACTGAACAGGTAAAACCTTCGCGCTGGCCCAATGCGCCGCCTGGGGAGTCGGCGAGGCGGACGCCCCGATCGGTGGGCAGCACTTTCGGGGATGTTGCTGCCTCACGACGGCCTGAAGCAGCAACATCCCCGAAGTTGTGCTGATCATGGACGAGCGCGGTGCAGGGCTTGAACCCCCGCGTCTCACCCGATCCGGGTGGGGTGGGCTCACCCGCTCGCCGGGCAGGGTGGGCACGGTGGTGACGGCCGCCCGACGGCCGGAGACGACACGGAGGTGACGGGGGATGACGGTTCGACTGGTGACGGATCGACGGCGTGGTGCCGTCCTGCACGTGGTCGGCACGGCGGACAACGCCCGACGTGCCACCCAGGGCAGCCCGGTACGCGCCCGGCGCGGTCCCGTGGGGCCGCCGCGACGTACCGACGAGCGACGCTGGGAGGCCACGGAACGGGGGTCGACCGATGCCTGACGCGATGATCTCCGCGTTCGAGAGTTCGCTGGACAAGACCAACCTGATCCTCAAGGACATCGAGGACGCCTACGGGTGGCCGAAGGAGCGGCGCAACCAGTCGTACGCGGCGCTGCGCACGGTGCTGCACCTGCTGCGGGACCGGTTGGCGGTCGGCGAGAGCGTCGAGTTCGCCCAGCAGTTGCCCGTGCTGGTCCGGGGGATCTACTTCGACGGTTGGAACCCGTCCGACGTGCCGATCAAGCTCAACCGCGACGACTTCCTCTACGAGGTCCGCCAGGGCTTCCCGTACGACGCCGAGGGCGGCGCGGAGCGGGTGACGCAGGTGGTGCTCGACACCCTGCGTCGGCACGTCACCCAGGGCGAGTGGCAGGACGTGAAGGACACCATGCCCAAGGACCTCGCCATGATGCTGCCCTGAGACCGGCCTATCGAGCGGCGCTGTCCGGCGGGGACGGCACCCGGGACACCGGGTGGCCGGCCCCGCGGGCCAGCGCCGCGAACGCGACGGCGTCGGTGACCGCCGCGCCGCCGGGGTCGTTGTTGAAATAGACGTACGCCGGCTCGTCCGCGTCGAACTCGTCGGTGAGCCGGCGGACCCACGAGCCGAGCGCCGTCCGCCCGTAGTGCGGCCACGGTCGGGCCCGCCCCTCGTGCAGCCGCAGGTACCCGAAGTCGGTGGTCCGCCAGCGCGGGGCCACCGGTCGACCGAGACGATCCGCCCAGACCAGCGCCGCCTGCCGCCGTTCCAGGACCGCCCGGGTGGCGTCGGTCCACCACGACGGGTGCCGGGGCTCCACCGCCACCCGCACGTCCCGCGGGAACAGCCGCAGCGTCGCGTCGAGCGCGTCGACGTCCGCCCGCAGGTTCGGTGGCAGTTGCAGCAGCACCGGGCCGAGTCGGTCGCCGAGGGCGGTGGCCCGGCCGAGGAACCGCGCCACCGGCTCGGCCGGCTCCCGCAGACGTTTGATGTGGGTGAGGTAGCGGCTCATCTTCACCGCCACGCAGAAGTCCGCCGGGGTCCGTTCCCGCCACGCCGCGAACGTCTCGCGTTCGGGCAGCCGGTAGAACGCGTTGTTGACCTCGACGGTGGCGAAGCCCGACGCGAAGTGCTCCAACCAGAGGCGCTGCGGCATCCCCTGCGGGTAGTAGCGGCCCCGCCAGTCCCGGTACTGCCAGCCCGACGTGCCCACCAGGATCACCGCCTCATCCTGGCACTCTCCGCCGCCGCCCGCGAACCGACCGTGTCGTCCCGGTTCGGCGTCTACGGTGTGGGTTAGAGAAGATCGCGCGTGGGGTACCACCCGCAGCACGACGGACCCCGGCGTACGGCGGGGCGGCACACCCGAGGGAGTACCGATGGCACTCAACGACGATGACATGCAGACCACGGGCGGCGGCGGCCTGGAGGGTCCGGCCGATGGCGGTGCGACCCCGGGTCACCAGGACGGTGGCGCGGACGGTGGCGCGGAGGGTCCGGCCGACGGTGGCGCGACTCCGGGTCACCAGGACGGTGGCGCCGATGGTGGCGCGGAGGGTCCGGCCGACGGTGGCGCGACTCCGGGTCACCAGGACGGTGGCGCCGACGGTGGCGCGGAGGGTCCGGCCGACGGTGGCGCGACTCCGGGTCACCAGGACGGTGGCGCCGACGGCAGCGCCCGGTAGCGGCACGCCATGACGTACCTCGACCCGCCGGGCGGCCACGGCCGCCCGGCGGTTCCGTCCGTGGCCCCCGACGGCGTACCCGCCGCGGCGAGCGCCGTCGCCGCGCTGGCGCGTTGCGTCTCGGTCGAGCCCGCCAAGTTCGCCGCCGCGCACTGGGGCCACACCCCGCTGCTGTCCCGCGCCGCCGAGCTGCCCGACCCGTCCGGGTTCACCGACCTGTTCAGCCCGGACGACGCCGACGAGCTGCTCAGCCGGCGCGGTCTGCGTACCCCTTTCCTGCGCGTCGCCAAGGACGGACAGCTCGTGCCGGCGGCCCGCTGGACCGGCGGCGGCGGGGCCGGCGCCGAGATCGGCGACCAGGTGCTCGACGAGCGGATCCTCGAGCAGTACGCCGGGGGTGCCACCCTGGTGTTGCAGGGCCTGCACCGGATCTGGCCGCCACTGGTGGACTTCGCCCGCGACCTGGGCCTCGCGCTGCGTCAGCCGTTGCAGGTCAACGCCTACCTCACCCCGGCGGGTAGCCAGGGCTTCGCCACCCACTACGACACCCACGACGTGTTCGTACTGCAGGTGGACGGCCGCAAGCACTGGCGGATCCACCCGCCGGTGCTGCCCGACCCGCTGGAGAAGCAGCCGTGGGGCGGCCGCGCCGACGAGGTCGGCGCCACCGCTCAGGGTCCCGCCGCGCTGGATGTGGTGCTCGCGCCCGGCGACGCCCTCTACCTGCCGCGCGGGTGGCTGCACAGCGCCCAGGCGCAGGAGGCCAGCTCGCTGCACCTGACCGTGGGCATCCGCGCGTTGACCCGCTACGCGCTCGTCGAGGAACTGCTCGCGCTGGCCGCCGAGGACCAGCGGCTACGGGCCAGCCTGCCGTTCGGCACCGACGTCGCCGACCCGGACGCCATCGAGCCGGAGCTGACCGAAACGGTGGAGGCGCTGCGCGACTGGCTGCTGCGGGCCGACCCGGGCGCGGTCGCCGCGCGGCTGCGCCAGCGCGCCTGGCCGGCGGCCCGCCCAGCGCCGATCCGTCCACTCGCCCAGGCCGGCGCGCTGGCCGCGCTGGACGCCGACTCCCGGCTCACCCTGCGACCCGGCCTGCGCTGGCAGCTCCTGCCGCACGGGGACGGCCAGGTGGCGCTACGGCTGTTCGACCGCACGATCACGCTGCCCGCCGACTGCGAGCCAGCCACCCGCGCCCTGCTGAGCGGGGCCGCGACCCGGGTCGGTGACCTACCCGGCCTCCCGGACGACGCCGACCGGGTCACCCTGGCCCGCCGCCTCCTGCGCGAGGCCGTCCTGGTGCCGGCCTGACCCTCTCCCCGCGGTTGATCAAGAGGTTCGCGTCACGACACGCCGGATTGATGACGCGAACCTCTTGATCAACCGGAGAAGAAGGGGGCGGGCGGTCAGCGGCCTAGGGTCAGGAGCAGCACCGTTGTTACCAGGCCGGCGCCGAGTACCACCATGATTGGTTGGGGGCCGAGCATCGCGTGCCGGCGATCGGCCAGCGCCCGCGCCGGCACGAGCCCCATCAGTGGCCCGAACAGCGTCACCACCAGCGCCAGCACCGGCATGCCGACCGCCAGGTCGCCGCCGTACCCGACGCCGAGCGCCCGCGCGGCGACGCCCAGCGCGTACCCGAGCACCGCGCCGCCCACCCCGCACAGCGCCAGCAACGGGTTGACCGAACCCGGCAGCTCGCCCGGCTGCCCGGCCCGGTTCAGCAGGTCACGAACCCGGCCGAGGAGCAACGCCGGGTCGGCCGGGGCGCCGCCGTTGGCCGGCACGGGCGGTCCGCCGATGCGACGGGCGCCCAGCCGGGCACGGGCCTGCTGCCACAGGTGCGCCACCTCGGCGTCCACCCGTTCCTGCTCCTCCCGGGCGTCGACCAGCTCCTGCTCGGCACGCCGCACCTCGGCGACGGCCTCGTCGACCGCGCGTTCGGCCGCCGCGCACTGCCGCTCGTACCAGGTGTGCGCCTCGGCGCGCTGCTCGCGCACGCGAGCGGTCAGCTCGGCGAGCCGTCGTAGCTGCGCCGTGTACGTCTCACTCGCCACCGGCTCGTTCATCGCGACGGTCCATAGGGGATGATCACGTGGCCGGTGCGGTGCACGGCCCGGTCGAAGAAGAGCCCACGCCACGGGCGGGGATACCAGTCCGGGCCGCCGGTGCCCGGATAGAGCGACGCGCCCAGCTCACCGCCGTGCGCGTCCAACGCCACCCAGGCCCCGATCTGGTCGGTGCGGGCGGCGGGACCACCCAGGTCGGCGCGCATCCGCGCCACGCCCCGCCACCAGGCCAGCACGTGGGTACGCCGCTCCGGCCCGTCGTGCAGGATCCGGCGCAACTGCTCCAGGCCCGTGCGCCGGCCCGTCCGCGCCGCGAGGGCGCCGGCCGCCGCGTCGACCGCGAACAGCAGCAGGTAGTGCGGGCTGCCCGCGCCGGACAACCCGTCGGCCGTCTCGGTCATCAACTCGCCGACGGTCTCCTCGTCGTACCAGGCGGCGTCGTCGGCCAGGTCGTCGTAGAGCGTGCGGGCGATGCCGTCGGCGTCCGGGTCGAGGCAGGCGATGGAGAAGCGGGCGGTGCCCGGCGGGTGCTGGCGGGCCAGTGACCGGGCCGCCGCGTCCAGCACCGCGCACGCCTCGTCCACCCGCGTGCCGAGCACCGCCAGGTTGCGTCCGGGCGCGCGGGGCAGCCGCAGCGCCGCCGAACGCGCCTGCACGTCGATGATCTCGCCGAGCAGGGCCACCGGGTTGCGCGGGGAGCGGCCGTCCGCCGGGGCTTCGAGGGCCCGGAAGTCGGGGGCCTCGGTGAGCCGGGGGATCGCGTCACCGTCGAAGAGCCGGGCCGGGGCCGCGTCCGGCGTGCGCATCCGCCACAGGCGGTGCTGCAGGCCGCTCCACGTCTCCCAGTCGCTGGCAGCCGGGATCCGGGCGACCTCGTTGCCCTCGACCATGCCCGACTCGGCGTTGACCACCGCGTGCCAGCGTGGCAGCGACTGCGCCGCGTCGTTTCGTTCGGCGAGGATCCGCAACGCCTTGGGCAGCGCGATCCGCAGGGCGAACTGCGCCACCAGCGCGGGACGCCCCCACAGCGCCTCGATGCCCCGGACGTCCTGGGAGGCGAGCACCAGGTGGATGCCCTGCGACCGGCCGCGGCGGGCCAGGTCCTCCAGCAGGTCGGCCGCCTCCCGGGCCACCACGTCACGGCCGGCCAGCAGCATCTGGAACTCGTCGACCACCGCGACGATCCGCGGCCAGTGCCCGGTCGGGTCCACCGCGCGCAACTCGGCGAGCTTGGTGACCTCGTGTTTCTTGGCCGCGTCGGCCCGCCGCCGCAGCTCCTCGGCGAGGAAACGCAGCAGCGCCAGCCCGAACTCCCGGTCGGTGTTGACGTTGATCCCGACCAGGCGCATGTGCGGCAGCCAGCTCGGGTCACGCCGGCCCTGCGCGAACCGGGCGAAGGACACGCCCTCCTTGAAGTCCAGCAGATAGAACTCCAGCTCGGCGGGGGAGTAGCGGGCCGCCAGCGCGCCGATCCACGCGAAGATCAGGTTCGTCTTGCCGGTGCCGGACGGCCCTCCGATGAGGGCGTGCGGCGGATAGTCGGCGAGCGTCAGGCGGACCGGTCGACCCTGCGGTCCCTCGCCGATCGGCACGGTCAGGCCGTCCGCCGAGTTCTCCCGCCACATCAGCTCCGGCGGCGGCAACAGGTCGCCGAACGGCGTCGGCGGTGGGCCGGCGTTGACTTGGGCGGCGACCTCGCGGCAGGTCTCGGTGACCAGCGTCGCCGGCGGCGGCGGGTCCAGCCGGACCGACAGGCCCGACGGGCCGCCGATCCGGGCGCCCGACGCGTCCGCCACCACCCGGGTCACCGTCGGGTCGTCGGGCAGTGACCCGCCACGGACCACCAGGTGCACCCCGCAGGCCGCGCCGGCACGGACCACCCGGTCGAGCTGCCCGCGCTCGTGCCGGTTCAACTCGTCGCCGCCGAGCAGCACCGCGACCCGCCACGGCTCGGGGCGGCGGCCGGTCGCCGAGGCCAGTTCCCGCAGGGACCCGTACTCGCCGGCCAGCACCGTCTCGTTGATCCGCCGGATCTGCTCGACCAGGTCGTCCAGGAGCGGGCCCAGTCCGCCGGGGCCGACGAAGGTGAGCAGCCCCGCCGTGCCCAGCGGCGCGAACCCGGCCAGGCCCCCGCCGAGGTGCTCCGGGTCGTACCCGATCAGTCGTACCCCACCGGGGTCGGCGCGACCGACGGCCCGCAGCAGCAGCGCGGACACCACGGCGTCGCAGCCGGCGCGGTCGTCGCCCGACAGGTGGACGTGCCCGGCGTCGAGCAGCGGCACCAGCGCGGGTACCGGCTCGACGTCGTCGAGCCGGACCGTACCGACCCGCAGCGCGCCGGGTGGCTCGGCCCGGCGCAGGGGCGTGGGGGTCCAGCCCGGCCAGTCCGCGCCGGCGCAGCCGGGCGCCTCCTGGCGGGCGGCGTCGGCGGCGTGGCGGGCCAGCTCCGCGATGCGGGTGGCGTGCCGGGCGTCGATCTCGGCGAGGCGGCGGTCGCGTTGACCGCCCACCCGCTCGGGTACGGCGGCGGCGGCCCGGCGGACCCGGGCGAGCCGCTCGCGCCCGGCGCTCAGGTCGGCCTGCGCGGCCGACAGCCGGGTACGGGTGGCGCCCAGCGCCTCGGCGAGGAGTCCCGGACCCGGGTGGCGAGCTGCCCGCGCCGGTCAGCCATCGGAGCCCCGGCGAGCCGGCGCGTCCCGCCACGGGCTGCCCGTGCGCGGCGGTACGACCCCACCCGACGCCTGCCCACCCGCCGCGCCGGAAGGCCGACCGCCGGCGCGCGGGACGTTCGGGCGTGGGCTCGCGCCGCTGTCGGGTCGACCGCCGGAGCGTGGGGTGCCGGCGCGCTTGTCGTCGCGGCGTGGAGTCGGGCCCGCGTCCGGCTCGGCGGCGGCCTGCGGCGCTCCCGTGGGCAGGTCCCGGCCCAGCCGGGCGAGCAGCAGCCCGGCCGTCACCCCGGCGGCCACGGCCGAGTCGGCGGCGTGCGGCGGCTCCCCGGACGAGCGGGGCGGCGGCATCCGGCAGACCCGGGTCAGCAGCGTCTCCAGCACCGGCGGTGGCAGCCCGGGCAGCAGGTCCCGTACCCGGCCGTCCAGCTCCCCGCGCAGCCGGCCGAGGTCGCTGGCGCGGGGCGGATGCCCCAGCAGCTCACCGGCCAGCTCGCGCAGCAACGGAGGCGCGAGCGCCGCCATGCCGAGGCCCACGTCGGCCGACGCGCGGCGCAGCTCTGTCCGCAGTCGGTCACGGTCACCGGCGCGTACGCCGCCCACGACCCGGCGCAGCAGCTCCTGTGAGTCGCGTAGTCGCTCGTCGGGCTCGTCCGCGTCGGTCTCGTGCCCGCCGGTCAGCTCCGCCACCCGGACGGACCACCAGCGACGCATCCGTACCTGCTCGGGCCGCTCCGGCGCCACGGTGGTGGGCCCGTCCGACGGCGCCTCGTCGTGGCGCTGGTCGCGCTGCTGCGGCCGGGGCGGCGGGGCGCCGTCGGCGGCCAGCCCGATCGCGACCAGGTACGCCGAAAGCTGCTCCTGCGCCACCCGAAGCGCGTAGTTCGCGCTCTCGGCGTGCTCGGTGGCGGCGGACAGCTCGGGCACGCCCATGGGGTTGGCCGACTCCTGGCGGACCCAGCGCAGCCGCTCGGCGGCCAGGCCGAACTTCTCCAGGGCCTGACCGAGCAGACCCACCGGGAACTCCTCGCTGGCCGCGCGGACCTGGCCGCCGATGTCCTCGATGATGGACACGCCGGCCTACAGGGTGGAGACGTAGAGCTGGGCCTGCTCCACCGCGACCAGTGTCGCGGCGAGACACTCCTCCAGCTCCTGGCTGGCCTGTGTCAGCGAGGCCTGGGCCGCCTCCACCGTCTCGTGCCCGCTGCCCTCCAGCGCGCCGGCCAGGGTTTGTTGCGCCTCGGCCAGCTTCTCACCCGCCGCCTGGACGGCTGTCTGCCCGTCACCGATCTGTTGGAGGGCGACATCGATGGCAGCCTTCAGCTCGGCGACGCTCGCCACGGCGGAACCTCCTGGGGGCGGGGAGATCTCCATTAGAGCCTATCGCCGTCCCCGGGAGAACATCCGCCCTGGCGGTGTTGATGCCCGCCTGACCGTTAACCCCCGTGAAGTGCCGGGAGTCCGTTCTGTGGGAGTCCCAGTGCGAGAACCTTTCAGTTTTCGCGGAGCCAGCGGGGGCCGTACACCTCCGCGCCCAGGGCGGTGACCCGCTCGCGTAGCTCCCGGTCGGCGGTGACCACCAGCCGGCGGCGCTGCGGGGCCGCCCGCACCAGCTCGACCACCGTGTCGTCACCCGAGCCGGGGGCGGAGACCACGCGCACCTCGTCGATGCCGGGCACGTCCCGCGCCGCGCCCTCGACCACGAGCACCACGTCGACCGGTGCCGTCAACCGGGCGGGCAGCCCCTCGGCGGCCACCGGCGCGAGGGCGTCCCGCAGCCGGGCGGCAGCCCCGGCCCGGTCCCGCCACCACCCGTTGGGGCGGGAGCCCACCACGTTGGCACCGTCCACGATCAGCAGCGGGTTCTCCGTCATGCCGCCAGCCTGCCACCACCCGACCGAACCGGCCGGACGCCACTCCACGGCGAGGTGCGCCACCGCCTGCGGCGTTTGTCGCGCCGGGTGCCGGGTAGCCCCTGCCGACCGTGCCGCGCCCGACTGCGGAGGAGAGACATGATGGGACCCGGTGATCTCGGCTCCGACCCGTGGGACGAATTCCTGGCCCGGTACTTCGGCCGGGGTGAGGGAGGACGCCGACCGCCGCACCGGGTCGACATCACCCGACTGATGACCGCCGACGCGCGGGAGATGCTGGCCGACGCGGCCCGTCGCGCCGCCCAGCGGCAGAGCAGCGACCTGGACACCGACCACCTGCTCTGGGCGGCGCTGCAACGCGAACCGCTGCGCGACCTGGTCCGCCGGGCCGGCGCCGACCCGGACACCCTGCTCAACGCGCTCGGCGGCAAGGGCGACGGCGCGCCGCGCGGCGAGGTGCCACCGAACCTGTCGCTGACCCCGGCGGCCAAGCGGGCGCTGCTCGACGCCCACCAGCTGTCCCGGGCGATGGGCGCGAACTACATCGGCCCCGAGCACATCCTGATGGCCCTGCCGCTCAACCCCGAGTCGCCCGCCGGCCGGATGCTGGCCGCCGGACGGATCCAACCCGAGTCGTTGCAGGCCGCCAACGCCGAACGCGGCCCGATGAACGGCCCGAAGCCGGACCGGGGTACGCCCACCCTCGACCAGTACGGCCAGGACCTCACCGACCTGGCCCGCAACGACCAGATCGACCCGGTGATCGGCCGGGCCGACGAGATCGAGCAGGCCGTGGAGATCCTGTCCCGGCGGACCAAGAACAACCCGGTGCTGATCGGCGAGGCAGGTGTCGGCAAGACCGCCATCGTCGAGGGGTTGGCGGAGCGGATCTGCGACGGGGACGTCCCGCAGACCCTGCTCGGCAAGCGGGTCGTGCAACTCGACCTCGCCGGCCTGGTCGCCGGCACCCGCTACCGGGGTGACTTCGAGGAACGCCTCAAGAAGGTCATCGACGAGATCCGGGCGCACCGGGACGAGCTGATCATCTTCCTGGACGAGATCCACACCCTGGTCGGCGCGGGTGGCGCCGGCAGTGAGGGCGGGATGGACGCGTCCAACATGCTCAAGCCCGCCCTGGCGCGGGGTGAGCTGCGGGTGATCGGCGCGACCACGCTGGACGAGTACCGCAAGAGCATCGAGAAGGACGCCGCGCTGGCCCGGCGTTTCCAGCCCGTGTTGGTGCCCGAGCCGAGCATCGACGACACCATCGCGATCCTGCGCGGGCTGCGGGACCGGTACGAGGCGCACCACCAGGTGCGCTTCACCGACGAGGCGCTGGTCACCGCCGCCGAGTTGTCCGACCGGTACGTCACCGACCGGTTCCTGCCGGACAAGGCCATCGACCTCATCGACCAGGCCGGCGCGCGCGTGCGGCTGCGCACCCGTACCCCGGCGTCCGACGTACGGGAGCTGGAGCAGGAGCTCGACGACGTACGCCGCGACAAGGAGCAGGCCGTCACCGACGAGCAGTACGAGCGCGCCTCGGCGCTGCGCGACCGGATCGCCGAGCTGGAGGCGGAGATCCGGCGCGCCAACGGCGAGGACGGCCCGTCGTCCTCGCAGGTGCCCGAGGTGGGTCCACAGGAGATCGCCGAGGTCGTCTCCCGGGCCACCGGCATCCCGGTCAGCCAGCTCACCGAGGAGGAACGGGACCGGCTGCTGCGCCTGGAGGGTCACCTGCACGAGAAGGTGGTCGGCCAGGACGACGCGGTCACCGCGGTGGCCGAGGCGGTCCGCCGCTCCCGGGCCGGGCTGGCCGACCCGGAGCGTCCGATGGGCAGTTTCCTGTTCCTCGGCCCCACCGGCGTCGGCAAGACCGAGCTGGCCCGAGCCCTGGCCGAGGCGCTGTTCGGCGAGGCGGACCGCATGGTCCGGGTGGACATGAGCGAGTTCCAGGAGCGGCACACGGTGAGCCGGCTGGTCGGCGCCCCACCCGGGTACGTCGGCTACGAGGAGGCCGGCCAGCTCACCGAGGCGGTACGGCGCCGCCCGTACGCGGTGGTGCTGCTCGACGAGATCGAGAAGGCGCACCCGGACGTGTTCAACATCCTGCTCCAGGTGCTCGACGACGGGCGGCTCACCGACAGCCAGGGCCGTACGGTGAACTTCAAGAACACCGTCCTGATCATGACGAGCAACCTCGGCTCCGAGCTGATCACCGGCACCCAGCGTGCCGTCGGCTTCGGCACCGGCGCGCCCGGCAGCGATCAGGAGAACGACGAGCTGCGCGAGCGGCTGATGCGCCGCCTGCAGGAGAACTTCCGCCCGGAGTTCCTCAACCGCATCGACGAGATCATCATCTTCCGCCGGCTCGAGGCCGAGCAGTTGCGCGACATCACCGCGCTGCTACTGGAGGACACCCGCCGCCGGATGCACGCCCAGGACATCCAGGTGGAGGTCACCACCGCCGGGGTGGACTGGCTCGCCGAGCACGGCTACCAGCCGGAGTTCGGCGCCCGTCCGCTGCGCCGGGTGATCCAGCGCGAGGTGGACAACCACCTGTCCCGGATGCTGCTGGAATCGGCGATCTCACCCGGCCAGAAGGTCGTCGTGGACGCCCGCGACGGGCAACTCACCTTCGACGTGACCGCGGGCGAGCGGGGCTACACCGCCGCCACGACAACACACCCACGATGAGCGGGCCGGCGGGACGCGAGGACCACGACGAGCCGCACGAGGACGCGGACGAGCACCCCGACCCGATCCTGGCGCCCCCGACCGCCAATCCACGCCGAACGCGGGTACCAGCCGAGGGCCTGCACCCCAAGACCGACCAGGACGACCCGGAGACGCGAGAGGAGACGTGATGGTACGCGACACGCGGCTCGACCCCGAGGTGGAAGTGCTCTGGGAGGACTTCCACGCCGAGGTCAACGTCCCGTCGGAGCAGCTGCGCACCTGGCTGTTGACCAGGGGATCGGGCGAGGAGTCGTTCAGCCCGAACCCGGACCTGGATCTGCCCCAGCCGGGGCGGGAGATCCTCAAGGTGCTCAACAAGCGCAAGGTCGACCTCACGCCGGAGGACATCGAGGTGATGCGCGAGGCGGTGGAGCGGATCCGCGAGCTGATGGACGCCAAGCCCCGGCGCGGCAACGCCGACGACGAGTGGCGGCACTCGCTGCTCGACCTCGGGCACGATCCGCTCGTGGAACGCTGAGCGCGGCCGTACGTGACGGCGCCGACCCGGTTCGGGTCGGCGCCGTCGTCGTGCCCTACTGGCCCTGGTCGGGCTCCAGGCTGCCGATGGTCAGCCCCGCCGCGTCGGCGGCGGCGTCGCGCTCGCCCCGGGTCTGGTCCTCGCGGGTGAGCAGGTTGGCGTACTCGGTGACGTCGGCCGGGTCGGGCACCTCCGGGAGCCGGCGCAGGAACGCCTCCACCTGACGGGTGGCGGCGGTGTGCGCGGCGGCGGCCTGGCGGAGCAGTTCGCGGTCGTCGGCGGGCGGGTAGAGATCGGTCATGTCCGCCAGATACCCGGACAGCGGCGGTTCGCACCGGCGGTGGCCCTCGTCTCGCCTCGCCTCACCGGCCGGCGATGCCGTCCAGGAGGGTGGTCAGGTTGTGGTCGAAGGTCTCCTCGGCGTCGAGGTGCGCGCCGTCGACGACGAGCCGGGCGATCGTGGGATAGCGGCCCGTGTCGAGCATGCGCGTCAGGTAGGGGCCGAGGCTGGCCTGCCAGGCGCTCAACTCGGTGCCGGTGGACCGGGCGGTACGTCGCTCGGTGACCTCCCGCCGCAGCGCTCCGATGATGAAGGCGTTGAGGGCGCCCAGGGCGCGCTGGAGGTCGTCGACGTCGCGTACGGCGGGGGCCTGGCTGAGCGCCGCGGCGGTCGACTCGCCCACGGTGAGCGCGTGCGGCCCGAGCTGCGGTCGTCCGCCGAGCAGGTCGGAGAACCACTCGTGGTCGAGGGCGGCGGCGCGGGTCCGTCGCACGATGGCCAGCACCGTGGCACGCCACCCGGGGTGCGGGCCACCCTCGGCGATCTCGGCGTAGACGGCGTCGACCATCAGGTCGAGCAGCTCTGACCGGTTGGTCACGTAGTCGTAGAGGCGCATCGGACCGACGCCGAGTTCCTTGGCGATCCGGCGGACCGACAGGCCGTCGAGGCCGTGCGCGTCGGCGAGCCGGATCGCCGTCTCGGCGATCTTCGCGCGGCTCAGCGGCACCGGCGTCGCCCGCGGGCGGGGCTCGGGCCGTTCCCACACCGGCACCACTTCGCTACCGTACGGTGTATCCACGCAATACAGTGTACGGTAAGGAGCATGGCGATGCGACTGGCGATCGTGGGCGGCGGCCTGGGCGGGCTGACGTTGGCACGGATCCTGCACCTGCACGGCATTGAGGCGGTGGTCCACGAACGCGAGGCGGACCGGGCCGCGCGCTCGCAGGGCGGGATGCTCGACCTGCACCCGGAGTCCGGGCAGCGCGCCCTCGCCGAGGCGGGCCTCGGCGAGGTGTTCCGGTCGTCGGCGCGGCCCGAGGGCGAGGAGCACCGCATCCTCGACCCCGCCGGGCGTACGCTCGTGCACCACACACCGCGCCCCGGCTCATTCGACGGACGCCCGGAGATC
Source organism: Micromonospora sp. CA-248212 (assembly GCF_050948405.1). Classification (NCBI taxonomy): domain Bacteria; kingdom Bacillati; phylum Actinomycetota; class Actinomycetes; order Micromonosporales; family Micromonosporaceae; genus Micromonospora; species Micromonospora sp. CA-248212. The sequence continues at coordinate 3,285,187 of NZ_CP192023.1, forward strand.
GACCGCACCGTCCTGCGTCAGCTTCTGCTGGACGCGCTCCCGTCCGACGCGGTCACCTGGGGTCATCGCCTCGTCGGGGCGACGCCGCGACCCGCCGGCGGTTTCCTGCTGACCTTCGACAGCGGTCGTCGCGTCGAGTGCGACATTCTCGTCGGCGCGGACGGCGCGCGCTCGGTCGTCCGACCGCTGCTGATCGACGCGCCACTGACGTACGTCTCCACCCACGTGGATCTCACCATCGGCGACGCCGACCGTCGCCACCCGGAGCTCGCCGAGATGGTCGGCCCCGGCAACCTGTGGTGCGTCGGCGTCAACCAGATCCTCGCCGCCCAGCGCCTCGGCGACGGCAGCATCCGGGTCGGGATCTCGCTCCGTGCCGAGGGCCGTGACCTGGACGCCTACCGCAGCAAGGATGCGCTACGGGCCCTCTTCGACGGCTGGGACGCGCGCCTGGTCGCCCTCATCGACGCCGGCGACGACGCGCCGACGCCGCGCCGGGTCGAGGCGATGCCGGTCGGCGCGCGCTGGGCCCACCAGCCGGGAGTCACCCTGCTCGGTGACGCCGCGCACCTCATGCCCCCGGTCGGCGAGGGCGCCAACCAGGCCATGCTGGACGCGGCCGAACTCGCCCACGAACTCGTCGCCCACCCCGGCGACCCGGACGCGGCGATCCGGGCGTACGAGGAGGCGATGTTCGCCAGGGTCCAGCCGATCGCCGAGATGTGCGCACGGGTCCAGGCCATGATGCTGTCCCCGACGGCGGCCGACGACCTCGTCCGCTTCTTCACGCGGCGTCCCGCCGAGCCCGTCGGGCAGTAGGCCCTCACGCCGCGCTGGGCTGTCGGACGCCGAAGGCCGGGTTGCGTACCAGCCAGTCCAGGTAGGTGGGGTGCGACGCCAGCGAGTCGGTGTACGCCGCCTTCGCCGTGGCCAGCAGCAGCTCCGCGTCGCGGGCGGCGGGCGACTCCGGATGCCACCCCAGCAGCAGTCGCCAGCGCAGCGGGACACCGGCCAACCGCCGGGTGACCAGACCGGCCACCGGCCGGAACGTCGCCTGGCACAGGGCCACCGCGACGCCCGCGTCCACCAGGTCGACGCAGCCGCGGATGTCGGTCTCGTACACCTTGCGCGGGGTGAAGCCGGCGCGCGCGCAGGCGGCGGCGAAACAGTCGCCGAAGCAGCCGTCGCCGGGCGCGGCCACCCACTGCTCGTGGCGCAGGTCGGCCAGGCGCACCTCGTCCCGGTCGGCGAGCGGGTGGCTCGCCGGCAGCAGGACCAGCACCGGGTCGACGGCCACCTCCCGCCATCGCAACCCGAACTCGGCCGACGGGGTGGCGTCGCCGCAGACGCCGGTGAGGGCGAAGTCCAACCGTCCGCCGGCCACCAACTGCGCCAGCTCGTCCACCGACCACGAGGCGTACGTGGTGATCTGGGCCGGCGGCTCCTCGGCGGCGAGGCGGTGCACCAGCCGGCCCAGGATCGGGCTGTTCACGCCGCCGAGCCGGTAGCAGCGTGACACCTCGGCGGCACCGGCCAGCCGCGCCGCCTCGTCCTGTAGGCCCTTCATGGCCGGCAGCAGCACCCGGGCCCGGGCGAGCACCAGCTCACCGAGCGCGGTGGGGCGGGCGCCGCGCCGGTCCCGGTCGAACAGCGGCCCGCCCAGCGTCCGTTCGATCCGCTGGAGCTGGGCGGTCAGCGCCGGCTGGGCGAGCCCGAGGGTCGACGCCGCCTTGGTCACACTCCCTGTCTCCGCGATCGCGCAGACCACCCGCAGGTGTCGCAGCTCCAGGTTCATACGGTGACGGTAGGACCACGTCGCAGCCGGCGGAAGGGGCCAAGTGGATCGGTGACATTGAATGCATTCTTTGGTGCGGCCCGCGCGTTTCAGTCGCGCGGCGGCTCCGGCAGGTCCTTCAGGTACGTCGGCCGCCGAGTCACCGCGTCGCGGAGCTTGTCCACCACGCCCACCGCCGGCTCGACGATGCGGTTCCACGGCGGCGTGGCCGGAGTGCCCGGGTGCGGCCGGGTCGGAGCGGCCTCCTCGGCGATCTCCAACCGGTTGCCCAGCCGGATCAGCTCCTCCGACGTCGCCACCGCGCGCAGCTCGGTGACGAGCGTGCCCACCCCGTCGACGTGGCGGCGGACCCGCTCGGCGACCTCGGTCACGGTCTCGTCGTTCAGCCCCTTGAGGGCGGCCAGCAACGCCGCGTCACCGTCGATCTCCGCGTCCACCCGGGCGGCCTCGGCCGGCAGCGCCGCCCGCACCGCTGGCAGCAGGTACTGCTCCTCGGCGGAGATGTGCCGCGACAGCGCGGCGGTGAGCACCGCGAGGGCCTCGTTCGGCGTGGCGTCCGGGCCGCTGAGCTGGTCCACCAGGGTCAGCAACTGCCGGTGCTCGCGGTCCACGATGTCGGCGACGCTACGGCCGCCGGGCCGGTAACCCTCGTCGGGGGCGGGCGTGGGCGGCAACGGGGGCAGGGGAACGGCGGACATGATGCCCTCCTCGACTGGCGGGCGGAAGCTCCGGCAGGGGTTGTGCGGTCGTGGGCGGCGGTACCCGAACGCGGCCGCCGCGAAACCGCCGCCCGATTCGTCGACCTGGATGCCCGGCCGCCTCCCCTCGGTGCGCCGGCCCGCCGGTAACTCGGGGCTGGTATGAAGGGGCGATGACGAGCGACGCCGCCTCCGCCCGACCGGACCCCACCGCGGAGGTCGTGGACCTCTGCCGCGACCTGCTGCGCATCGACACCACGAACACCGGTGACAACGACACCAGCGTCGGCGAACGCCGCGCGGCCGAGTACGTGGCGGAGAAGCTCGCCGAGGTGGGCATCGAATCGGTCCTGCACGAGTCCGCGCCAGGCCGGGCGAACGTGGTGGCCCGCATCCCCGGCGCCGACCCGAGCCGGGAGGCCCTGCTGGTGCACGGCCACCTGGACGTGGTGCCCGCCGACGCCGACGAGTGGTCGGTGCACCCGTTCTCCGGCGAGCAGCGCGACGGCTACCTGTGGGGTCGCGGCGCCATCGACATGAAGGACTTCGACGCGATGGTGCTCGCCGTGGTGCGGCACTGGCAGCGCACCGGCGTCCGGCCCCCGCGCGACATCGTCCTCGCGTACACCGCCGACGAGGAGGCGGGCAGCGACTACGGCGCGCGCTTCCTGGTCGAGAACCACCGCGACCTCTTCGACGGCTGCACCGAGGCGATCGGCGAGGTCGGCGGGTTCTCCTACTCGGTCAACGACAGCCAGCGCCTCTACCTCATCGAGACCGCCGAGAAGGGCATCGACTGGCTGCGGCTGCACGCCAAGGGTCGACCCGGGCACGGGTCGATGGTGCACGACGACAACGCGGTCACCGCCCTCGCCGAGGCGGTGGCCCGCATCGGCGGGCACCGCTTCCCGGTGGTGGTGACCGACACCGTACGGGCGTTCCTGACCGAGGTCTCCGACCTGCTCGGCATCGAGCTGGACCCGGAGGACCCGGAGGTCGCCATCGCCAAGCTCGGCCCGATCGCCAACATCATCGGCGCGACGATCCGCAACACCGCCAACCCGACCCGGTTGAGCGCCGGCTACAAGGACAACGTCATCCCGGGCCGCGCCACCGCCACCATCGACTGCCGCAGCCTCCCCGGCCAGTCCGAGCTGCTCGAGCGGCAGTTGCGCGAGCTGGTCGGCCCGGACATCGACATCGAGTACATCCAGCGGCAGCCCGCGTTGGAGACCACCTTCGACGGCGACCTCGTCGAGGCGATGTCGGCGGCGCTGCGCGCCGAGGACCCGGGGGCGCGGCCGGTGCCGTACATGCTCTCCGGCGGCACCGACGCGAAGGCGTTCTCGACGCTCGGCATCCGCTGCTTCGGGTTCGCGCCGCTGCGGCTGCCCGCCGACCTGAACTTCTCCGCGTTGTTCCACGGCATCGACGAGCGCGTTCCGGTCGACGGACTACAGTTCGGCGTGCGGGTTCTCGACCGGTTCCTCCGCACCTGCTAGCAGTGTCCGCGTTACCTCCCCATCGTGAAGGGACTGCCCCACATGACCGACCAGCACGGTGAGCTGGACGCCGCACTCGAGCGGGTGATCGAAGCGGCCCGCCACCACCTGGCCGCCGTACGCGCCGCGCAGGGCCGCGTCGACGACGACGACGTCTGGCAGGCGTACGTGGCGTTGAACAACGCCTCCTTCGCCTACGACGAGCAGCTCCTCGACGCCTTCGGTGAGGTCACGCCGTGGGACGTTGACTCGATCGACCCGGACGAGGCCGACGAGCGCTTCGGCGGCGACGGTGTCGAGGCCAGCGACCCGCACCCCCGCGTGATCTCGGTGCGCCAACGCCGCGACTACCGGGTGCCGAGCATCTCCGCGCTGCTGCGGGCGGCCGAGGCGGCCCGCCGCGAGGGCACCCCCGAGGACGACGAGCCGGCGCCGGTGGAGGGCGTCGGTGAGGCGGTGCTGGAGCTGCTGCAGAGCGGCGACGGCTCGCTCGGCGCACTCGACGTCCCGGAGCTGGAACCGCTCGACGGGGTGGTGATGGTCAGCGAGGTGGGCACCCCGGTCGACCTGGAGTCGTTCGACGACGACGACGCGGTCGGCCCGTTCCAGCCGGCCGCCGACGACCGGCTCGTCGGTCGTCTCGACGAGCACCCGTTCCTGGAACTCGACGACGACGACCACGACCACGCCGGGCACCAGCACTAGTTTGTGGCGGGCCGTACGACGCCCGGGGCCCGACCGTACGCGGTTCGGGTCCCGGGCGTTTCGTCGCGGTGCCCCGGCCCGGTGTCAGTACGACAGGCCCGGCTGCGGCTGGTTGACCCGCCGACGGCGCAACATGACCTGCCGCGTGCCGTCCCGGAACAGCCGTACCCGGGCCAGCTCCCATCCGGAGAACTCCGCCTGGATCGCCAACTGCGCCGCTGCGGTCAACCGGTCGACGTTCGGCGGCAGCCGCAGCGGCGCGTACTCGTAGTCCATGCCACCCATGCTGCCCAGCCCGGCGGCAGTCCGCCACCCCCTGGAGGGTGACCGACGCCGCTGCGGTGCCTGGTTCGTGCCGTCCTCGGGCCGTCTCGGGTCACCCGTCGCGTTCGGGGTAGCCGACCGGCACCCCGGAGACGTCCTCCAACGCGGTGGTGATCTCCTCGGGCAGCGTGATGCGCTCGACCTGCAACGCGCCGAGCAGTTGCCCGACCGTCCGGGCGCCCAGGATCGGCGCGGTCACCCCGGGCCGGTCCCGGATCCAGGCCAGCGCCACCTCCAGCGGCGAGACCCCCAGCCCGCCGGCCGCGGTCGCCACCGCCTCCACGATGCTGGAGCAGCGCGGCTCCAGGTAGGTGGAGACGAACCGCTCGAAGTGCGGGGAGGCGGCCCGGGAGTCCGCCGGACGCCCATGCCGGTACTTGCCGGTGAGTACCCCCCGACCCAGCGGCGACCAGGGCAGCACGCCGAGGCCCAGCGCGTCAGCGGCCGGCAGGACCTCCCGTTCCACCCCCCGCTCCAGCAGCGAGTACTCCACCTGGGTGGCGACCACCGGCGCCCGGCCCGGCCAGGCCGTCTGCCAGGCGGCGGCCCGCGCGGTCTGCCAGCCGGAGAAGTTCGACACCCCCACGTAACGGACCTTTCCGCTGGCCACCGCGTGGTCCAGCGCCGCGAGCGTCTCCTCCAGGGGGGTGTCCGGGTCGTATCCGTGCACCTGGAACAGGTCGACGTGGTCGGTGCCGAGCCGACGCAGCGACGCCTCCAGGGTGCGCAGCAGGTGACCCCGGGAGCCGTCGCGCCGCCGGGCGCTGCCCGGACGCAACCCCGCCTTCGTGGCGATCAGCAGCTCTTCGCGCGGGACGAGGGTGCCCAGCAGCGACCCGATCACCGACTCGGCGTCGCCGTCGCCGTACACGTCGGCGGTGTCGATCAGGTTGCCGCCCGCGTCCAGGAAACTCTTGAGCTGGGCGGCCGCATCGTCGGCGTCGGTGTCCCGGCCCCAGGTCATGGTGCCGAGCGCGAGCCGCGAAACCGCCAGCCCGCTTCGGCCGAGCGGTCGCTGTTGCATGGGTGAACCTTATTTCGAACCCGCCGCCACGGATATCCTCGCTCCCGTCATCTCTGCCGGTTCTGCCGGTTCCGCCTCCGGAAGGCACCGCGACGGACGGGGGATCATTGGCGGTGAGCCGGTGATCGGGTCCGTTTTCGGCATTGCGTAACCTGATGCGACCTGTGCCACGGATGGGGGAGGACCAGTGCGACTCGGGCTCAGCCTCGGATACCAGACAGCGTGGAGTACGCCGGCCGACCACCTGGCGCTGGCCCAGGAGGCGGACCGCCTCGGCTACTCGGTGGTGTGGGCGGCGGAGGCGTACGGCTCCGACTCGCCCAGCATGCTCGCCTGGATGGCCGGCCAGACGCAACGGATCGACGTGGGCTCGGCGGTGATGCAGATCCCCGCCCGTACACCGGCCGCCACCGCGATGACGGCCGCCACCATCGACGCCCTGTCCGGCGGCCGGTTCCGGCTCGGCCTCGGCGTCTCCGGCCCGCAGGTCTCCGAGGGCTGGCACGGGGTGCGGTTCGCCAAGCCCCTGGGCCGTACCCGCGAGTTCGTCGACATCGTCAAGCTGGCCATCGCCCGCAAGGAGGTGGCGTACGACGGTGAGCACTACACGCTGCCGCTGCCCGACGGCCCCGGCAAGGCGCTGCGGCTGAGCTTCCACCCGCCCCGCGAGCACATCCCGATCTACCTGGCCGCGGTCGGTCCGAAGAACCTGGAGCTGGCCGGCGAGATCGCCGACGGCTGGCTCGCCGTGTTCTACGCCCCGGAGTTCGCCGACGAGCACCTCGCCGCCGTCTCCGCCGGCCGGGCCAAGGCCGGCAAGGAACTGGCCGGTTTCGACGTGGTGCCGTCCGTGCCGGTCGTCGTCGGCGACGACGTCGCCTCCTGCGCCGAGCTGGTCCGCTGGTACGCCGCGCTCTACGTCGGCGGGATGGGCAGCCGGCAGCAGAACTTCTACAACCAGCTCGCCACCCGGATGGGTTACGGCGACGCCGCCCGCGAGGTCCAGGACCTCTACCTGGCCAAGCGCCAGCGCGACGCCGCCGCCGCCGTACCCATGGAGTTCATCGACCGTACGTCGCTGCTCGGCCCGAAGGAGCGCATCGCCGAGAGGATGCGCGAGTACGCCGCCTCCGGTGTCACCACGCTGTCGGTGACCCTGTTCGTGGCCGACCGGGACAGCGGTGTGCAGACCCTGCGGACCGTCGCCGAGGCTCTCGAGCTCTCGGGAGTCGGCGAGTGACCTGGGTTGAGGCCATCGTCCTGGGCATCGTCCAGGGGCTGACCGAGTTCCTGCCGGTCAGCTCGTCGGGGCATCTGCGGATCACCTCGGCGATCTTCTTCGACCGCGACGCGGGCGCGTCGTTCACCGCGGTCACCCAGCTCGGCACCGAGGCTGCCGTGCTGATCTACTTCGCGAAGGACATCTGGCGGATCACCCGTACCTGGCTGGTCGGGCTCAGGGACAAATCCGTGCGTTCGAGCCTCGACTACCGGATGGGCTGGTACGTGATCGTCGGCTCGATCCCCATCGGGCTGTTCGGGTTCCTCTTCAAGGACCAGATCAAGACGGCCGGGCGCAACCTCTGGGTGGTGTCGACCACGCTGATCGTGTTCGCGTTCGTGCTGGCCTTCGCCGAGTACTGGGGTCGGCAGACGCGCACGCTGGAGAACTTCCGGATGAAGGACGGCGTCGTGATGGGCTTCGCCCAGGCGATGGCGCTGGTCCCCGGCGTGTCCCGCTCCGGGGGGACGCTCACCGCCGGCCTGCTGCTCAACCTGACCCGGGAGGCGGCGGCGCGCTACTCGTTCCTGCTGGCCATCCCGGCGGTGGTGATGTCCGGGGTGTTCAGCCTTGGGGACGTTTTCGAACCGTCCGCCCCGGGAACGTCCGTGCCCACGGTGGCCCAGACGATCGTGGCCACCCTCATCGCCTTCGGCATCGGGTACGCGGCGATCGCCTGGCTGCTGCGCTACGTCGCCCACCACACCCTGTACGTCTTCGTCCTGTACCGGGTCGCGCTGGGCACCCTGGTCCTCGCTCTCCTGCTCACCGGCACGATCAGCGCCACCTGACCGCACGCACCGAAGAACCGGCGATGGCCGGCACCCGTTGTCGGGTGCCGGCCATCTGTGTGTGTTAGCTGTTCCAGTTGTGGGCGACCAGGTCGGTGGCCTGCTGCTCCCACTGCGCGTAGGCGTCGGGGTAGGCGGAGACCTGTACGGTCTGCGCGGCGTCGGTCAGCGGCATGTCCTGCCAGCCGTCAACCTGACGCAGGCCCTTGAGGAACGCCGTCGTCGAGTACTCCGGGTCGGTGATCTGCTCCGGCGTGCCCCAACCGCTCGACGGGCGCTGCTGGAACAGGCCGAGGGAGTCGTGGTCGTTCATGTCGCCGAGGTGACCCAGGTTCTCCAGCTTGGACTCCTGCAGGCTGGTGGCGATGGAGATGACCGCGGCCCGTTCGGGCAGGCCGGCCTTCTTGGTGGCGGCGATGATGGCCTTGGCGTTGGCGGTCTGCTCGCCGTTGAGGTCGATGTGGGACTGGTCGCCCTGCGGCTTGGGTGCGGTGGTCTGCACCGCGGCGGCGGCGGGCTTGGCGTCGACCGGGTTGGCGTGGGCGGCGATGGGGCCGGCGAAGACGCCACCGGCGAACGCGAGACCAGCGATGGACAGCATGCTCTTGCGGAAGATCGTGTTCATGGGGGTTGCTCCTTCGGGGGTAGGAAACACCCACCTGTCACCGTTCGGGGGATCGGTGACGGGGGTGTCAGCACCTCGTCCGGGCGCTCAAAGTCTGGGGGGCGGCCTGCGAGCGGGGGGCTCGTGGCGGCCGGTCCGGGTGTAACGACCCGGGGGCGGGGTCATTCCCGGAGGGCTGACGATCCGCGGTGAGCGGGGCTCGTCGTGCCGGGACCGGGTGTGACGACCTGCGGTCCGGGGTCATTCCCGGGGGCTGACGATCCGAGGGGATCGGGGCTCGCTCGTGCCGGGACCGGGTGTAACGACCCGCGGTCCGGGGCCATTCCCGGGGGCTTGGCTCCCCCGGGGCGGGGGGCTCGGCCGTGGTCCTGCGATCGTCGGAGGGTGTAACGACCCCCGGCCCGCCACGATTCCGGCCCACGGGTGCAGCGGGTCACCACAGTGGCCCCACAACCGGACACACCGCCCGCGTGCGGCGATACGACCGGGTGATCGACTCCGGATCGGCGAACTCGGGGCATCCCGGACCGGTCGATGCCCCCATATCGGCGAACTCGTGTCGATCACGGCGATCGGGGCGGCGTGGCCGGAGCCCGTGGCACTCGGGAGGTACCGGGGAGGCCTAGGGTGATCGTGTGGCGACCCTTCTGCTTCTGCGACACGGCCGTACCACCGCGAACGCCGACGGCGGCCTGGCCGGCCGACAGCCGGTCGAGCTGGACGACACCGGGCGCGCCCAGGCCACCGCGGTCGGCGAACGGTTGCGGGCAGTGCCGTTGGCGGCGGTCGTCACCAGTCCGCTGATTCGCTGCCGGCAGACCCTGGAACTGGCGTTGCCCCAGGCCACTCCGGTTGTCGAGGAGGGCCTGATCGAGTGCGACTACGGCAGCTGGGAGGGGCAGCCGCTGAAGAAGCTCGCCAAGGAGCCGCTCTGGCCGGTGGTTCAGCAGCACCCCAGCGCGGCGGTCTTCCCGCAGGGCGAGGCGATGGCGGCGATGGCGGCCCGCGCGGTGGCCGCCGTCCGCGACTGGGACGCCCGGGTGAACGCCGAGCACGGGCCCGAGGCAATCTGGCTGGCGTGCAGCCACGGCGATGTGATCAAGGCCATCGTGGCGGATGCTCTCGGCGTACACCTGGATGCCTTTCAGCGGATCGTGGCCGACCCGGCGTCGGTGACCGCGATCCGCTTCACGCCGCTGCGGCCCTTCCTGGTTCGGCTCAACGACGCCGGCGGTGACCTCGCCGCGCTGGTCCCGCCGCCGCGCAAGCGGCGTCGGCGGACCACGCGGGCGGCCGACTCGGACGCCGCCGTCGGCGGCGGAGCGGGCGCGGCCAGGTGAGAAACACCGCCACGCCCGGGTGTAGCACCCGATACACCGGGCGCGTTGCCCCTGCGGCGATTCGGGTCGGTGGGGTGCGCGATGCCATGGTGGGCCGGATAGGGTCGTGGGTATGACCCACCAGGTGCACGCCTTCGAACCGCCGGAGCGGTTCGTCGCCGGGACCGTCGGGCCGCCGGGGGAGCGCACGTTCTTCCTGCAGGCCCGCGGCGGCGGCAGGCTGGTCAGCGTCGCGCTGGAAAAGGTCCAGGTGTCCCTGCTGGCCGAGAAGCTGGAGGAGCTGCTGACCGAGGCGCAGCGCCGCTTCGGGGTGGAGTTGCCCGAGCTGGCGCCGGTGACCGGCGACAACGAGCCGTTGGACACCCCGGTCGACGAGGAGTTCCGGGTCGGGACGCTCGGGCTGGCCTTCGACGTCGACACCGCGACCGTGGTGATCGAGGCGATCGCCGCCGGCGAGGTCGAGCCCGAGGTCGAGCTGGGCGACGAGGACGACGAAGAGGACGACGAGGACGAGGAGCCGGACGAGGACCTGGACCGGCTGCGCGTGCGGCTCACACCGCAGGCCACCCGCCAGTTCATCGAGCGGGCCCGGCGTGTGGTCAACGCGGGCCGGCCGCCGTGCCCGCTGTGCGGCCAGCCGTTGGACCCCGCCGGGCACCTGTGCCCGCGGCACAACGGTTACCACCGGTGACCTTGTCCGGCCTCCAACCTCTGCGCGACGGTGACGCCGCGCTGCGGCTGCTCCGCGACGGCACCCTCGACCTGGAGGGTCGGCTGGTCGACGCGTCGAACACCACCCTGCGGGGCATCCTGACCCTCGACGGCGTCACGGCCCGCTGCGTCTACAAGCCGGTACGCGGCGAGCGCCCGCTGTGGGACTTCCCGGACGGCACCCTCGCCGGCCGGGAGGTGTCGGCGTACCTGGTGTCCCACGCCACCGGCTGGGCCCTGGTGCCGCCGACCGTGCTGCGGGACGGTCCGTTCGGCCCCGGTTCCTGCCAACTCTGGATCGACGAGCCGGAGGACGCGGAGCCGTTGGTCGGGTTCGTGCCGGCCGAGGAGGTGCCGCCGCGCTGGTTTCCGATCGCGGCGGCCCGGGACGACGACGGTGCCGCGTACGCCCTCGCGCACGCCGACGATCCACGCCTGGCCCGCCTCGCCGTACTCGACGCGGTCATCAACAACGCGGACCGCAAGGGCGGGCACGTGCTCGTCGGCGCCGACGACCGCATCTACGGCGTGGATCACGGGGTGAGTTTCCACGTCGAGGACAAGCTCCGTACGGTGCTCTGGGGTTGGGCCGGCAAGCAGGTTCCGCCGGACGCCATGGAGATGCTCGACGGGCTCGCCGCGCAGGTCGCCGGGCCGCTCGGCGAGGAGCTGGCCGACCACCTGACGATCAGCGAGATCGCCGAGTTGGCCGCCCGCGTCGAGAAGTTGCGCGAGACCGGCCGCTTCCCGCAGCCGCCGGAGGACTGGCCGGCGATACCCTGGCCACCCATGTGACCCCGCTGTCATCTTGATCACCCGCTGGGCGTCCCGGTGTCGCCTGAGGGCTGGTTAGGCTGAGGCCATGGAGTCTTGGGCGGGACACGAGGTGCCACGGCTGCCGGGTCGGGGCGAGCCGTTGGCGTTGTACGACTCGGCGCGGCAGGGTGTCCACCCGAGCGACCCGGCCGACGCGGCGAGCATGTACGTCTGCGGCATCACCCCGTACGACGCCACCCACCTCGGTCACGCCGCCACCATGATCACGTTCGATCTGGTGCAGCGGATGTGGCGCGACGCCGGCCGTCCCGTGCGGTACGTGCAGAACGTCACCGACATCGACGACCCCCTGCTGGAGCGGGCCGCCCGCGACGGCGAGGACTGGGTGGTCCTGGCGATGCGGGAGACGGCCCTGTTCCGCGAGGACATGGAGGCGCTGCGGATCATCCCGCCGGAGCGTTACGTGGGCGCGGTCGAGTCGATCCCGGACATCGCCGACAAGGTCGAGGTGCTGGTCAAGGACGGTGCCGCGTACCGGCTCGACGACGGCACCGGCGACGTCTACTTCGACATCTCCGCCACCGGCCGGTTCGGCTACGAGTCGAACCTGACCCGTGAACAGATGCTGGAGATCTTCCCCGAACGCGGCGGCGACCCCGACCGGGCCGGCAAGCGCGATCCCCTCGACCCGCTGCTGTGGCGGGGGGCGCGCGAGGGTGAGCCGTCCTGGCCGGGCGGGGAGCTGGGCCCGGGCCGGCCCGGCTGGCACATCGAGTGCGCGGTCATCGCGCTGAACCTGCTCGGCGACCGCATCGACGTGCAGGGCGGCGGCAACGACCTGCTCTTCCCGCATCACGAGGCGTCCGCCGCGCACGCCGAACGGCTCACCGGCCAGGCCCCGTTCGCCGAGCACTACGTGCACGCCGGCATGATCGGCCTGGACGGCGAGAAGATGTCCAAGTCCCGCGGCAACCTGGTCTTCGTGTCCCGGCTGCGCGCCGACAAGGTCGACCCGATGGCGATCCGGCTTGCGTTGATCTCCGGCCACTACCGCAGCGACCGCACCTGGACCGACGACCTGCTCACGGCCGCGCAGGAGCGGCTGGACCGCTGGCGGCGGGCCGCCGCCGCGCCCGCCGGGCCGTCCGGGGCCGAGCTGCTGTCCGGGGTACGCGCCAGACTGGCCGACGACCTCGACACCCCCGGCGCTCTGGCCGTCGCCGACCGCTGGGCCGACGCGACCCTGGCGGGCGCCACGGATGACCCGGAAGCCCCGGCCCTCTTCGCGAAAACCGTAGACGCCCTCCTCGGCATCCGCCTCTAACAGTTCGGCCGTTCCCCATCGGGGCTGCCCGTCCTTGATCGACTCGGGTTCCTTGAAACCGCGCTGTCCGGATGCCTGGGATGCCCCGACTTCCAGGAAGCCGAGTCGATCAGACGGTCACGGAAGGTACGCCACCTCGGGGAACGACCGGCTCGGCCCGTTCAGTAGGTGGCCGCTCCGGTGCCGCAGGTGCCTGTCGAAGAACGCCAGCGGGTACGCCTGCCCGATGCGGACCGCGCGGGCAGGGTCGAGCGTGCCGACCCAGGTGGCGAGTTCCTCGTCGCTCATGCCGATGAGCTTTGCCAGTTGCGGCACGAGCCACTGGTTGTCGCCGTAGGACGAGTGGATGGCGCCGGCGGCCTGGACGTCGAGTCGCCATCCGCGTAGGTGCGTGAAGAACTCGGCGACGGCGGGCATCGCGGCCCGGGTGTTCTCCGCGGTCATGAGCATGAACGGCCGGTACAGGTCGGTGGTGGGCAGCGGCTGGGACAGCATCGGGGCGTCCAGGCTCAGCCCCGCCCGGACCCGTCGGTCGGTGCCCAGGGTCAGGGCTGTCGCGGTGCCGCCCTTCGACCAGCCGAACATGCCGATCCGACTCAGGTCGAGGGTGGCGCCCAGCCCGCTCGGTAGTGGCGCGTGGTCGACGTCGGGGTTCCCCCCGGCAGCGAGGTCGGCGATCTGGTCGAGGACGAACCGGACGTCCCGCGTGTAGGTCCACGGAGTGGAATCGAAGTCGTCCTCCGGGATGGTGACTCGGCCGTCGGGGAATTCGCTGAACCCGTCGTACGTGTGGTCCACGGTGACCACCACGTACCCGTGGCTGGCGAGCTCCTGCACCACGATCGTGGTGTCCGAACGGTGGCTGCCGGCGCCATGCGAATACAGCACAACCGGCAACCGCCGGCCCGGGTGCCGCACCGGGGCACCCTCGTGCCCGGCCGTCAACGGTGCCAGCGCGGCGTCGGAGTCGAACCCGGCGGAGGCCAGCAGCACGCGCATCGAGGTGGGGGTCATCCACGGGTAGCGCGGGTAGCGCCTCTCGTCTCGGGCGGGATACCAGACGCTGACCATCAGTTCCCGGTACCGCCCCGGCCCGGCCAGTGGTTCCGGCTGCGACCGGTCGACCAGGTGCAGCGGTACCACCCCCACGCGGTACGGCCCGGTCGGCCTGGGGAGGCGGAGTCGGACCGGGCCTGAACCGGCGGTTGCCGCCGAGGCGCGGCCGGCAATGCCCATCGATGCGCCGGCCCCGACCGCCAGTGCGGCTCCGACAAGGCCACGGCGTGTGATCCCCCGTGCAACAACAGATTTGACGGTTGGCATTGACCCTCCCCTGGGTTGTGAGCCGCCGGAACCAATCCCCGGCCAGCTATATACTCGCAGTATAGATACCGAGTGTATAGATGTATAGGGCGGTGCGTTCGACAGGAAACTCACCGGGAGCGCTCCGGCACCCCGCGATTTCGCAGCTCCCGTCCCGGTGGTGGGTGTCCCGAGCGGGGCAGGGCAGGATCGGGCCGGTCGAGGTGGTCAGGGCCGGACGGAGGCGAGGGAGGCGGTCGGGCCGGGGCGCGGAACGAACGGGCTAAGGCGGGCAGGCCAGGCCGGAGTGCCGGCTAGCCCAGGACCAGGCCGGGGTCCGGGTCGGGCGCTGCGCTGGGGCCGGGGATCTGGTACTCCTCGGTGAGGGTGGTCATCGGGCCGGGCCAGGTGGCCTGGGCGACCTCGATGGGCTTGCGGTGACTGTCGTACGCGATGTGCAGCAGGTGCAGCACCGGTGTGTCGGGCCGGATCTGGAGGGTCTCGGCCTCCTCGCGGCTGGGCTGGCGGGCGCTGATCGTGTCGGTGGCCGACACGTACCGGCGGCCGGTGGCCTCCTCGGCCTCCTGGTAGAGCGGCCGGCCGAACGCCTCGGCCCGCTCCAGCGACGTGCCGTCGGTGTCGCGGGGGAGGAACCAGGAGGCGCCGACCTCGACGGGGGAGTCGTCGGTGCGTACGAGGTGGCGACGGCAGAGCAGGTTGGTGCCGTCGGAGACGCCGAACGCGTCGGCGACCTCGGCGGGCGCGGGAGAGAGGCCGACGGAGACGAGCTGTTGGCGGTATCGGGCGGCCAGGTCGGTGTGGTAGCCGCGGAACCCGCCGTACCGGCCCCGGGAGAGGCGGTTCAGTCGACGCCGGGTGCCCCGGACGTACGTGCCCGAGCCGGGTTTGGTGATCAGGATGCCCTCGACCCGTAGCTGGTCGACGGCGCGTTGCACGGTCTGCTTGGCGACGCCGAACATCTCGGCGATGGCCGGGATGGACGGCAGCCGCTCGCCGGGGCCCCAGTCGCCGCGGCGGACCTGGGCCTTGAGCTGTGCGGCGATCTGCCGGTGGGGGAACTCGGCGGCGCCGGGATTGATCTGCACATCCGCCTCCTTGATCACATCTAGGTTCCTAGGATGCCTTAGAGGGTGTGACGGCGCTACCCCGGACACGCGGAAACGGGCCCTGAAAACGGAAACGGACCCCCGAGCGCGGAGACGGGCCCCCGGACCAGAGGAGGTCCGAGGGCCCGCGACGGACAGTGCTACCAGGAGCCGGCGGTGGGGCCGGCCGAACCGCCTCGACGCCGCAGGTACTTCTCGAACTCCTGGGCGATCTCGTCACCGGTCAACGGGGTGATGCCCTCGTCGCCGACGCGTTCCTCCAGCTCGCGGACGTACTCGCCCAGCTCGGCGTCCTGCTCGGCGGCGCTGCGTACCCGCTGCTCCCACTCGGCGGACTCCTCGGCCAGGTCGGCCATCGGCACCGGCAGGTCGACGACCTCCTCGACCCGGTGCAGCAGGGCGAGGGTGGCCTTGGGGCAGGGCGGGTTGTTGGCGTAGTGCGGCACGTGCACCCAGAACGACACGGCGTCGACCTCGGCGCGGGCGCACGCGTCGTGCAGTACGCCGACGATGCCGGTCGGCCCGTCGTACCGGGTGGGGGTGAGCTGGTAGCGCTCCGCGGCCTGGGCGTCGGAGGCGCTGCCGCTGATCGGCAACGGCCGGGTGTACGGCACGTCGGCCAGCAACGCGCCGAGCAGCACCACCCGCTCCACCTCCAGGCTGTGGCAGATCTCCAGCACCTGCTCGCAGAACGTCCGCCAGCGCATGCTCGGCTCGATGCCCCGGATCAGCACCACGTCGCGGTCGGTGCCTTCGGGGCTGGCCACCATGAACCGGGTTGTCGGCCACTCCACCCGGCGGGTCTCCCCGTCGGCCATGGTGATGGTGGGCCGGCTGACCTGGAAGTCGTAGAAGTCCTCCGGGTCCAGCTCGGTGATCTGCCGGGCGTTCCAGACCTGTTCCAGGTGCTCGACGGCCGCGGTGGAGGCGTCGGCGGCGTCGTTCCAGCCCTCGAACGCGGCGATGGCCACGGGGGACCGCAGGACCGGCAGTCCGTCGAACTCGGTCACGCCGTCACCTCACCCTGCTCGTGGCGGCCGGCACCGGGACCGCGCCCGGTTGTCGGACCGTGGTGCACGATGGCGTCCCTGTTCTCCTTCACGTCCGTCAGCCTACGTGCCGGGCAGGGATGCGGCCCGTCGGCCGCGCCGGTCCACCCACTGCGCCACCGGGCATACGGCGGCGAACCGGACAGGGTGATCCGCCCGACACAATATGGGATCGGGCGTGGACGGGGCTCGGGTTCGCGTGGGGCCGCACTAACCTGAACGGGTGCGGACTTCGTTGCTGGATGTGCTGGCCGATCGGATCCTCATCGCCGACGGGGCGATGGGCACGATGCTGCAGGCCGCCGACCTCACTCTCGACGACTTCGACGGCCTCGAGGGATGCAACGAGATCCTCAACGTCACCCGCCCCGACGTGGTGCGGGGGGTGCACGACGCGTACCTGGCCGCCGGCGCGGACTGCGTGGAGACCAACACGTTCGGCGCCAACCTGGCAAACCTCGGCGAGTACGACATCCCGCAGCGCATCCGCGAGCTGTCCGAGGCGGGCGCGCGGATCGCCCGGGAGGCCGCCGACGCGGCCAGCACGCCGGAGCGGCCCCGCTTCGTGCTCGGCTCGATCGGCCCAGGCACCAAGCTGCCCACCCTCGGTCACGCCGGCTACGCGACCCTGCGCGACGCGTACCAGGAGAACGCTGCCGGCCTGATCGCCGGCGGCGCGGACGCGCTGATCATCGAGACCTGCCAGGACCTGTTGCAGGTCAAGGCGGCGATCGTCGGGTCGAAGCGGGCGATGGCCGAGCTGGGCCAGCGGGTACCGATCATCTGCCACGTGGCGGTGGAGACCACCGGCACGATGCTGGTGGGCAGCGAGATCGGCGCGGCCCTGGCGGCGATCGAGCCGCTCGGGGTGGACCTGATCGGGTTGAACTGCTCGACCGGCCCGGCCGAGATGAGCGAGCACCTGCGCTACCTGTCGCAGCACTCCCGGATCCCGCTGTCGGTGATGCCGAACGCCGGCCTGCCGGTGTTGACGGCCGACGGCGCGTACTTCCCGCTGACTCCCGTGGAGCTGGCCGAGGCCCTGGAACGGTTCATCTCCGAGTACGGCGTGGGGCTCGTCGGCGGCTGCTGCGGCACCACCCCGGAGCACATCCGGGTGCTGGCCGAGCGGCTGCACGGCGTCACCGCGTCGCCGCGCGAGCCGCGACACGAGCCGGGTGTGTCGTCGATCTACCACCCGGTGCCGTTCGCCCAGGACGCCTCGGTGCTGATGGTCGGAGAGCGGACCAACGCCAACGGCTCCAAGGCGTTCCGGGAGGCCATGCTCGCCGCCGACTGGCGGGCCTGCGTCGAGATCGCCCGTAGCCAGGCCCGCGACGGCTCGCACCTGCTCGACCTGTGCGTCGACTACGTCGGCCGCGACGGCACGCGGGACATGCGCGAGCTGGCCGGCCGGTTCGCCACCGCGTCGACGCTGCCGATCATGCTGGACTCCACCGAGCCGGCCGTCGTCGAGGCCGGGCTGGAGATGCTCGGTGGCCGCTGCGTGGTCAACTCGGTGAACTTCGAGGACGGCGACGGCCCCGACTCCCGGTACGCGCGGGTCATGCCCATCGTGCGCGAGCACGGCGCGTCGGTGGTGGCGCTGCTCATCGACGAGGAGGGGCAGGCGCGCACGAAGGAGTGGAAGGTCCGGGTCGCCGCGCGGCTGATCGACGACCTGACCGGCCGGTGGGGGATGGACCGCTCCGACATCCTGATCGACGCGCTGACGTTCCCGATCGCCACCGGGCAGGAGGAGACCCGCCGCGACGGCCTTGAGACGATCGAGGCGATCCGGGAGATCGCCCAGCGGTACCCGGGGGTCAACTTCACCCTGGGCATCTCGAACATCTCCTTCGGCCTCAACCCGGCCGCCCGGCAGGTGCTCAACTCGGTGTTCCTGCACGAGTGCGTGCAGGCCGGTCTGAGCTCGGCGATCGTGCACGCCAGCAAGATCCTGCCGATGACGAAGATCCCCGACGAGCAGCGCGAGGTCGCGCTCGACCTGGTCTACGACCGGCGGCGCGACGGGTACGACCCGGTGCAGCGTTTCCTGGAGCTGTTCGAGGGCGTCGACGTGACCAGCGCGCGGGCCACCCGCGCGCAGGAGTTGGCGGCGCTGCCGCTGGACGAGCGGCTCAAGCGGCGCATCATCGACGGCGAGCGCAACGGCCTGGAGGCCGACCTGGACGAGGCGATGGCCGGCGGCCGGTCCCCGTTGTCGATCATCAACGACATCCTGCTGGACGGCATGAAGGTCGTCGGCGAGCTGTTCGGCTCCGGGCAGATGCAGCTGCCGTTCGTGCTCCAGTCCGCCGAGGTGATGAAGACCGCCGTGGCGTACCTGGAACCGCACATGGAGGCCACCGAGGACGGCGGCAAGGGCCGCATCGTGCTGGCCACCGTGCGC
The DNA here is from genome assembly GCF_050948405.1 of Micromonospora sp. CA-248212. NCBI lineage: Bacteria > Bacillati > Actinomycetota > Actinomycetes > Micromonosporales > Micromonosporaceae > Micromonospora > Micromonospora sp. CA-248212. The sequence continues at coordinate 3,303,976 of NZ_CP192023.1, forward strand.
GGCGACGTGCACGACATCGGCAAGAACCTGGTCGACATCATCCTGTCCAACAACGGCTACGAGGTCGTCAACATCGGCATCAAGCAGCCGATCAGCGCGATCCTCGACGCCGCCGAGCAGCACCGCGCCGACGCGATCGGCATGTCCGGGCTGCTGGTCAAGAGCACGGTCATCATGAAGGAGAACCTGGCCGAGATGGCCACCCGCGGTGTTGCCGAGCGCTGGCCTGTCCTGCTGGGTGGGGCGGCGCTGACCCGGTCGTACGTCGAGGACGACCTGCGCTCGACGTACCCCGGGCAGGTGCACTACGCGCGCGACGCGTTCGAGGGTCTGTCCCTGATGGACCGGGTGATGACCGCCAAGCGCGGCGGCGCCCCGGTCGTCGACCCGGAGCGCGAGGCGGCGCTGGCCGCCCGCCGGGCCCGCCGCGAGCGGCAGCGCACGCTGGTCACCGACTCGCTGCCGGAGCTGCACGACTCCTCGGTCCGCTCCGACGTGGCCGTCGACGTGGAGGTACCCACCCCGCCGTTCTTCGGCACGCGCGTCGTCAAGGGCGTTCCGATGGCCGACTACGCGGCGTTGCTCGACGAGCGGGCCACGTTCCGTGGGCAGTGGGGGCTCAACGGCGCCCGCGGCGGCAACGGGCCTTCCTACGACGAACTGGTCGAGACCGAGGGTCGGCCGCGTCTGCGGTACTGGCTGGACCGGCTGATCGCCGACCAGGTCCTGGAGGCAGCCGTGGTGTACGGCTACTTCCCGGCGTACTCCGAAGGAAATGACCTGGTGGTGCTCGACGAGAACGGGCACGCGGAGCGCGCCCGGTTCTCGTTCCCCCGCCAGCGGCAGGAGCGACGGCTCTGCCTCGCGGACTTCTTCCGGCCCAAGGGCGACCAGCTCGATGTGGTCGCGCTGCAACTGGTCACGGTCGGGCAACCCGTCAGCGAGTACGCGGCGAAGCTGTTCGCCCGCAACGAGTACCGCGACTACCTGGAGGTGCACGGGCTGTCCGTGCAGCTCACCGAGGCGCTCGCCGAGTACTGGCACCGGCGCGTGCGCGCCGAGCTGACCCTGCCCGACGGGCGTCCGCTGGGCCACGACGACCCGCAGGACCTGGCCGGCATTCTGCGCAACGACTATCGGGGCTGCCGGTACGCGTTCGGCTACCCGGCCTGCCCCGATCTGGAGGACCGGGCGAAGATCGTGGACCTGTTGGGCGCGGAGCGGATCGGCGTCGAGTTGTCGGAGGAGTTCCAGCTCATGCCGGAGCAGGCCACCGACGCCATCGTGGTCCACCACCCGGAGGCGAGCTACTTCAACGCCAAGTAGCGCCCCCGGCCTTGGCGGCATCGACGGTCCAGTCCGCCCGGCGGTCGTAGGAGGATGGGGGCCATGTCTGAAGCCTTCGTCGCCGAGCCGCCGTGCGCGGTGTGTGAGCGTCCGGCGACCCGCGTGGAACTTGTCGCACCGGATGGACAGCCGGTTGAATGGCAGCGCTGGTCATCGGCGCAGCGCGACGCCTACGCCGCCGCGCGGGAGCGCCACACCGGCCAGCGGTGGTGGCTGCTGTATTCCGGGGTTGCGGCGGGTAACGGGCTTGGACGACCGGCGGACCCGGCAGAGGCGCAGCGCATCGTCGACGCCTTCACCCCGCCGTACCGGTACGCCGCCGTCACGACGGCCGGCTTCTACGACGACGCCGGATTGTGCGCGCGGTGCGACGTCCCGTACTGCTCCCACCACTGGAACGTGTCCAGCACCGGCTACGGACGATGCCCCCAGGGGCACGGCAAGAGCCTCGACCCGCACTGGTCACCCTAGTGAGCCCTGATGCGCCGGAGGTAGCTCCTGCGGTGACTCGCGGTGGTTGAGGCCGCGCCCTTACGGTGCGTGCATCGGTGTGGTACTGATCGAGGTCGCTGGTTGCTGGCTCGGAGGGCGAGGGCTGATGGATCCGGATGTGATTTCGCTGGCTGGTGCGGTGGTGCCGTACGTGGCGGCGGCGGCCGGAGCGTACGGAGCGGGTGTGGTGGCGCGGGTGCAGGAGGTGGCAGCGGACGCGACGGTCGGTCTGGGTGGACGGCTGCTGCGCCGGTTGCTGGGACGGGAGGAGTCAGCCCCGTTGGTGGAGGCAGCGGTACTCGATGTGGCCGAAGATCCGGATGACGAGGATCGATTGGCGGCGTTGCGGTGGCAGATCCGCAAGGCGGTTGCTGCCGATGCGCGGTTGGCCGCCGAGTTGTCGCAGCTGCTGGCGTCGGCGGGGGTGACGATCACGGCGTCGGGTGAGCGGTCTGTCGCCGGCCAGACGATCAGCGGGGTGGTGATCACCGGGGACGGTGGCCAGGTGACTCGATGAGCGACCGGGATGCCCCCGGCCCGGGGGAGCCTGGTGAGGTGAGCGCCGAGGGCCGTCGGTCGATCGCGGCGGGGGAGATCAGCGGGCTCGCCATCACGGGGGACGACGCGAAGGTCGACGCGCGGCGCATCGAGCTGCACCGGGCGTCGACGGCGCCCGACACTGGGAAGCGGTTGCACAACCTGCCCAAGCCGTCGACGCGGCTGTTCGTGGGCCGGCAGGACGAGTTGACCGCATTGGAGGCGGTGATGTCCGCCGGTAGCGGGGTGATCTGCCAGGCGGTGCATGGCCTGGGTGGGGTGGGCAAGACCGAGTTGGCGTTGCAGTACGCCCACCAGCGGCGTGATCGGTACCCGGTGCGGTGGTGGGTGACCGCTGACAGCCCGGCGGCGATCGAGAATGGCTTGGCGGCGTTGACGGCCCGGATGAACCCGGAACTGATGCTGACGGCGACCGTCGCGGAGGCCGCGAGATGGGCCGTCGGTTGGTTGCAGAACCAGTCGGGCTGGTTGCTCGTGCTGGACAACGTGGAGCAGCGCTCACATGTCGAGCCGTTGTTGGCGCAGCTCGACACCGGGCACCTGTTGATCACCACGCGGCGCAACGTGAACTGGGAGGCGCTTGTCGACGGGTGTCTACGCCTGGACATGCTGGATCGCGAGTCCGCGGTGCGGCTGTTGCTGGAGCCGGGGGAGCAGCGGGATGTGTTGGCGGCGGCGGTGTTGGCCGACGAGTTGGGGTACCTGCCATTGGCGTTGCAGCAGGCGGCGGGCTACCTGAGGCAGACGCGCCTGCCGGTGTCGGTATACCTGGATCGGCTACGGGCGCAGCCGTCCGAGGTGTTGAACACCATCGCCGAGGGGGACCAGGCGGAGCGCGCGGTGGCCCAGGTGTGGCTCCTCACCCTCGACCAGCTACGCGAAGTCCGGCCGGCAGCGATCGACCTGCTGCGGATACTGTCGTGCTACGCGCCCGACGACGTCCCACGATCGATCTTGGCTGGTTATGCCGAGCAGGCCGGTGCTGTCGACCAGGCGTTGGCGGCGTTGGCGTCGTACAACCTGGTCACACTCACGCAGACGACCGTCAGCATGCACCGACTCGTGCAGACGGTGGTCCGCAGCCAGGCGCAGACGCAGGTTGACCACCACGACGAGCCCACCAATCCTGACGAGTCGTTGTGGCAGCAAGTCCTCGACCGCGCATTGGCTCTGCTCGACCGAGCCCGCCCACCAGGCAACCCCGCACAAGACGTCGACATCTGGCCGCAGTGGAGGGCATTTGTTCCACACGTCGACGCGCTCGATCACCACATGCCCGAGGACAGCGTCAATTTGACCCTCGCGTACCTGCTGGGCCAGGTCGCGTTCTATCACTACACGCAGGCGAGGTACGGCCAGGCTCTACAGGCTGAGGAGCGGGTGCTGAGGATCAGTGAGGCGGCGTTGCCGGCGGGGCATCCGGACATCGCGCTGAGGCTGGACAATCTCGCGTCCACGTTGGTGGCTCTGGGACGGGCGGGCGAGTCGCTGCCGTTGCGACTGCGCGCGTTGGAGATCAGTGAGGCGGCGTTGCGGGCGGGCCACCCCACAGTCGCGCTCCGACTCGACAACCTGGCGTACACGTTGGGGGCTCTGGGGCGGGCGGGGGAGGCGTTGCCGTTGCAGCGGCGGGCGTTGGAGATCAGTGAGGCGGCGTTGCCGGCGGGGCATCCGGACATCGCGCTCAGGTTGGACAACTTGGCGGGCACCTTGCGGGCGCTGGGGCAGGTGGAGGAGGCGCTGTCGCTGCGGCGGCGGGCGTTGGAGATCAGTGAGGCGGCGTTGCCGGCGGGGCACCCCATCATTGCCACCAGATTGGACAACCTGGCGTACACGTTGGGGGCTCTGGGGCGGGCCGGGGAGGCGTTGCCGTTGCAGCGGCGGGCGTTGGAGATCAGTGAGGCGGCGTTGCCGGCAGGGCACCCGGACATCGCCCTCCGACTGAACAACCTGGCGGGAACCTTGGGGGATCTGGGCCAAGCGGAGGAGGCGTTGCCGTTGCAGCAGCGGGCGTTGGAGATCAGTGAGGCGGCCTTGCCGGCCGAACACCCCGACATAGCGACCCGGTTGAACAACCTGGCGGGCACGTTGGTGGATCTGGGGCAGGCGGAGGAGGCGCTGCCGCTGCGGTGCCGGGCGTTGGAAATTAGTGAGGCGGCGTTGCCGGCGGGGCATCCCACGATCGCGGTCCGATTGGACACCTTGGCGTACACGTTGGGGACTCTGGGGCGGGCGGGGGAGGCGTTGCCGTTGCAGCGGCGGGCGTTGGAGATCAGTGAGGCGGCGTTGCCGGCGGGGCATCCCACGATCGCGCTCCGGTTGCACAACCTGGCGTACACGTTGAGTGCTCTGGGGCTGGTGGAGGAGGCGCTGCCGTTGCAGCGGCGAGCGGCCGAGATCAACGTGGAGATTCAGCGTAGGAGATCCAGTGCGGACGACGTCGCTGGATGACGGTCACGTCGCACTCTGATCGAGTATTGCCGCCGTCGAGGGACTGCGCTCGGTGCCGCTAGAGTTCGCGCCGTGAATCTCGTGATCGATGAGAGCAGCCGCCAGGTACGCGAGTTCGTGTGCCAGTGCTGCGACACGCAGGCGGACCGGACCTGGGCCAACATCTACGAGGGCGACACTGCCTTCGCTGTCTACTTCGCGAGCTGCTATCACCACAACGGGGTTCACGAGGCCTGGATCGATGCCATCTTAGGGACGTGGGGCCAGGATCGCGTCGACGACCACATCACGTTCGGCTGCCGGGTCGGTCCCGTGGTCGGTTCCCCGGCCCCTGCCGCGACGCTCGTGAACGGTGGCGAGGTGGGCGGTGACAGTCCGGTCTTCGGACGCAAGCTCAGCCGGGAAGAGGGGCTGAGTCATCCGAGGATCGCTGAGTTCTGGCAGGTCGTTGACGTGATCCTGGAACGGGACGACCTCGTGCGTCGCCACGTGTACGGGCCGGTCGCGCCGGACGGTGCGCGGCCCGGGCAGTAGCCCGCGACGTCGACGGTCAGGGGTTCTCGTTGACCGACGGGTCGGCGTCAGCCGAGGCGCCGTCGGCGAGCTGGGCGACCATGGTGTCGGCGTCGTCGAGCGACTCGACCGTGTGGAAGCCTTCGCTCGCGTAGAGCTTCGCGGCGAAGTTGGCCCGCTCCACGCTCAACGACACCGCCCGTAGGCCGCGCTCGGCTCCGACGGACAGCACCGCGCGTACGAGCGCCCGGCCCACGCCGCGATTGCGCCAGGAGTCCACCACCCCGAGGGTCAGCTCGGGCACGTCGTCACTGACGTACCCGTAGCCCGGGTCGCCGGCGGTCAGGTGTCGGCACCAGGCCGCGCCGATCGGCCGATCAGCCGGATCCACGGCGACGACCCCGAAGTCTCCCGGGCGCATCCAGCCGGCGACGTAGTGGGCCAGCTCGGGCTTCGTCAGGATCTCCTCGCGTGACCAGTTGCGCTCGGGCAGCCAGTTGACGGCCTGCACGAGCATGTCGACCAGGAAACCGTCGTCTGCCGGCGTGGCGGTACGGATGTTGAACGTCGTCACCGCCGCAGCTTCCCATACGGGATCGAGGCGAGAGGCCGGGGCAGCGCCCGGTGGGCGCAGCGTCCACTGTCACGGGCGTGATCGTGCGTACGCGTTGGATAGGGTCACGCCCCGGCCGGCGACCTGCCGTCTGCCCGAGGGGCGCAACCCCGTTGACGGGTTGCGGTCCGTGGGTGGTTGCGCGGGCCATCCCGCCTGCCATCGACCCGGGCAAGCCGAGCAGACCACCGCCCGACCCGCCAGCGTCCGAACGTGCGTCAAAGCCATCCTGACGTGGCGGACCGGGCGGAGGCCTGCTCCCCGGAAAGGCGGGTCGACGGCATACGGGATGACGACAGCTACCGTAGCGCGCTGCTCTCAACCAACGGATTGTCCAGGAAAGAGAACCTGGAACAAGTGCCGGTTAACAGCCAGCCGTTGACGAATAGGAGGCTGGCCGCCAAGCTCCGTTGAGATATAGGTGATAGGTGCTGTCGATGCGACGGAACCACGCCCCACCGTTAATGCCGCGATCATAGTCGATATACGTGTCGGTTGTGCCCAACTTGAGAAAGTCGTCAGCTCGCCCCATGGTTTGAGGGCCGGCGGCGCCATCTATCGGTAGATGATAACGCGACTGGAAGGCTTCGGTTGCCGACTTTGTCATAGGTCCGAAGGCGCAGTCGACAGAGCCCGAATAGAGCCCCTCTCCCTTGAGGACCTGCTGCCAGAGGCCCGTGGCCAGACTGTATGAGTGAGAGGTGGTGCTGAGTATTCCCTCGTCCCCCCAGTCGTCATTGATCGAGTCAATCCCCTTGATGTAACCTTGTGAAACAGATGCGTTGGCGGGCGATACGAAGGCAGTCATGCCGCCAGTCAGAGCAACAATCGTGGCCGCAGCGCTTGCGAACGATCTCAACTTCATGCGAGTTGCCTCCGTTGGTGTTGGGCATTCCCGGTGAATGCTGGATTGGGGTAAATGCTTTCCTGCTCCGACATGCGCGGAATAATCAAGCACGTCAGTGGGGGTCATCGGGTGCCTGTCCTGGCATGGCGAGAGGGAGGCGAAGCGCGCCGTTCTCAGGCGAGCAGGGTGCCGCCGTCCACGGTGACCAGCGTGCCGGTGGCGTACGTCGACCGCAGGAGGTAGACGAACGCTTCGGCGACCTCCTCGGGCTCGCCCACGCGGCCGAGCGGCAGTGACGCGCTGAGGTGGGCGTACATCTGCTCTCGGGTGTCGTCGGGCAGTGTGTCCCACAGCGGTGAGCGGATGACGCCGGCCGAGACGGCGTTGACCCGGATCGGCGCCAGTTCGACGGCGAGCGAGCGGACCAGCGCGTCGATCGCTCCGGTGATGCCGGCGACCACCGACCAGCCCGCCTTCGGCCGGTGATTGGCGGTGCCGGTGGTGAGGGTGACCGACCCGCCGGGCCGCAGGTGCGGGAGCGCCGCGTGGACCGCCGTCAGCGAACCGAAGTAGCGCAGGTTGAAGGCGGTACGGGCGGCGGCGAGGTCGAGGGCGTCGACGGACATCAGCGCGAGCGGTTCGCCGGCGGTGTAAACGAGGTGGTCGAACGGGCCGAGCCCCTGGAACAGGCGCGTCACGTCGGCCGGGTCGGCGAGGTCGGCGACGTACCCCTGGGTGCCGGCCGGCAGGGCGGCGAGGGCGCGGTCCACGCTGTGCCGGTTGCGCGAGGCGACCACGACCTGGGCGCCCTCCTGGGCGGCCCGGGCGGCGGTCGCGAGCCCGATTCCCGAGGTGCCGCCCAGGACGACGACGCGCTGGTCGGTGAGGGTCATGATGGTCCTTCCGGATCGTTCGGCTGACGCTCACTACGGTGCGTCGGCACTGATGCTCACGTCCAAGACCTCTTTGAGCTGCTGTGATGCCCGACGGGTATCGTGAGTGCTGGACGGGAGGGTCGGATGGACGTCGATCTGCGTAAGCTCCGCTACTTTGTGGCCGTCGCCGAGGAGCTGCACTTCGGCCGGGCGGCCGCGCGGCTGCACATCGCCCAGCCGGTCCTGTCGCGGCAGATCCGGGCGTTCGAGCGCGAACTCCGCGCCGAGCTTTTCGTTCGGGATCGCCGCTCCACCGTGCTGACCGAGGCCGGTCGTCAACTGTTGGCCGACGCCGGTCCGCTTCTGGCCTCGGCCGAGGCCCTGGGTCGGCGGGTGCAGCGGGCGGCGCACGGCCGGCCGACGTTCACCATCGCGTTCATGCCGGGCATCATCGTCACGGCCGAGGCCCGTGCCATCGCTCAGCTGCACCCCGAACTGGCTGTCGGTGTCGTCCGCACCTCCCGGGACGACCAGGCCGAGGTGCTCCGCGAGGGGCGCGCCGACGTCGGCTACGTGCGGCTTCCGGTCGACCAGCGGGGCCTGCGCCTCCGCCCGCTGTTCACCGAACCCCGCGTCGTGGTCCTGCCCGGCGAACATCATCTGGCCGGCAAGGAGTCGGTCGACCTCGCCGAGTTGGCCCAGGAGCGCCTGCTTCAGGACCCGGACGCGGTGCCGGAGTGGCGGGACCTGCCGAATCGTCCGACGGACCCGGAGCCCCGCCCCCGGCCGGTGCTGACCTCCGTCGAGGAAAAGCTGGAGCACGTCGCCGCAGGGGCCGGGGTGGTGATCCTGCCGCTGTCGATCGCGAGGTTCTATACCAGGCCGGACGTCGTCCACGTGCCCGTCGGCGACCTCGCTGACAACCAGGTGTGCCTGGCCTGGGCCGAGAACAACCGGTCACCGCTGGTGCGGGAGTTCGTCGACATCGCCGCGCGGCAGGCCGGCGACGTCGGTCCCGGCGACCACACGTAGAGGAGGAACCAGCATGGCGATCCGGCGGATGGACAACGTCCTCATCGTGGTCGAGGACCTCGACGCGGTCATCGCGTTCTTCGTCGAACTCGGCTTGGAGGTGGAGGGCCGGGGACCGGTCGAGGGGCGCTGGGTGGAGCGTGTCATCGGCATCGACGACGTGCGGCAGGAGGTCGCGATGCTGCGTACCCCGGACGGTCACGGCAAGGTCGAGCTGGCGATGTTCCACGCGCCGAAGGCCGTTCGGCACGAGCCGGAGGACGCGCCGACGAACACCCTCGGCATTCGCCGGATCATGTTCGCCGTGGACGACGTCGAGGACACGATCGCCCGGCTGCGCCGCCACGGGGCGGAACTGGTCGGGGAGGTGCAGCGGTACGAGGACATCTTCCTGCTCTGCTACGTCCGCGGCCCCGAGGGCATCGTCGTCGGGTTGGCCGAGGAGCTGCGCTGAGCGCCACCGCCCGGCGTGCAGCCGGCGCGTACCAATGAGGGCCTGCTCCGCCGAGTGGCGGAGCAGGCCCTCGTGTCTCGCGTCAGTCCGTCGCCACCCCGAAGAGGTGGATGACGCCGCCCTCGGCGGTGGTGGGCAGCGTCAGGCTCGCGAGCCGCTTGCCCGGCTGCAGGTCGATCGGGGTCGTCGCGAAGACGTACGTCGCCACCGGCTCGACCCCCGAGCCCATCTTGTCGCGGTACGTGGTGTGCACCGCCGTCACGTTGCCGAACGACGGCTGGTCGGACCCGCCGCCCAGCGTCCAGTCGCTGAAGCCGACCGTCGCCTGCTGCGTCGTGCCGTCGGTGTACGTCAGCGTCAGCGTGCCGCTGGTGGCACCGAACGCGGCGCTGCCCAGCAGGCTCAGCTTCGTGTCACCCTCCGCCGCCTGCACGCTGAGCACCTGACCGCCGCCGCCGACCAGGATGTTGTCCGGGTCGCCTGGGGCCACGTTCGGCCAGGTGAAGTCGAACCCGTTGGCCGACACGGTGGATCCCGGCTTCACCCCGGCGGCTTCGAGCGCCGTGGCGGAGTAGCTCCAGCCGCCGGTGTCGAAGTTGGCCTGCGGATTGGTGTCGTCGGCCGAGATGCCGTTGTTGTTGAGGTTCCACAGCACGCTGTCCCGCACGGCGACCGTCACGGGGATGGTGACGGTGGGCAGTGCCGTACCGGAGGTGGTGGTGGCGGTCACCGTCACGGCGTAGGCGCCGGGCTTGAGGTCGGCCGGCGCGGAGACGGTGAGCTCCCTGCTGCCCAACCCGTCGCCGGCCAGTCTGAACTCGCCCTGCCTGGGCGTGACGGTCAGGCCGGCGGGCGCGCTGACCTTCCAGCGCGCGGTGGTGGCAGCCTCGGTCAATGCCTGGATCTTGTACGTCGTCGCCGAGGTGCTGCCCGGCTCCACCTTCAGCGTCTGCGGGCTCGCGCCCGTCAGGTACGGCCGCCGGCCGTCGCCGTACGAGGGCGGGGCGTCGGCGGGGGAGCTGCCCCACTTGGTGTTCGGCTTGTCGCCGAGTACGAAGGAGACGGTGCCGCCCTTGTTGACGAGGGTGTCGGGGACCCAGCTCCGGGTCGACGTCCTACCGTTGACCTTGACCGACTGGATGTACGTGTTCTGGGCCGACGCGGCCGGGGCGTCGACGGTGATCCGGCGGCCGGGTCCGGCGTCGATCACCGCGCGCCGAAAGAGCGGCGCGGTGAGCACCAGGTCGGCCCGGCTCGGGTTCTGCGGGTACATGCCCAGCGCGGAGAAGACGTACCACGACGACATGGTGCCGGCGTCGTCGTTGCCCGGGATGCCGCCGGGGGTGTTGCCCCACAGCTGGTCCATCACCGCGCGGACCGTCTGCTGGGTCTTGTCGGCGGCGCCGAAGTAGTTGTAGAGGTAGGGCGCGTTCATGTCCGGTTCGTTCGTGGGGTCGTACCGGGTGAGGTCGCGGGCCGAGAAGTCGAAGGCGCCGTCCGGCGTACGGAAGAAGGCGTCGAGGCGCTGCTCGGCCACCTTGTTGCCGCCCATGGCGCGGGCCAGGCCGGCGACGTCGGAGTAGACCATCCAGGTGTAGCGGGCACTGCTGCCCTCGACGAACCCGCTCTCGGTCGCGGGCTGGAAGTCGCGCTCCGCCCAGGTGCCGTCGGCCTTGCGGGAGCGCGGGTAGCCGCCCTGCGCGGTGGCGGTCAGGTCGAAGACGTTGCTCCAGGTGCCCGACCGCTTACGGAAAATCCGCTCGTTCGCCTGGTCGCCGACCTGCCCGGCGAGCTCGGCGAGCGCGGAGTCGGCGACCGCGTCCTCCATCGTCTCGGCCGCGCCGCCCCAGCAGGAGCAGCCGTCAGCGGGGACGTAGCCCAACTCCAGGTACTTGTCGAGGGCGGGACGCTGACCGACGCACGCCACGTTGCAACCGGCGCTGTCGGAGTCGTTGGCGTTCGGCACCGTCGCCGCGGTGATCAGCGACCGGAGAGCGCCCTTGACGTCGAAGTCCCGGCCGCCGAAGGCGTGGATGCCGGCGATCGCCGGGGCCGACGGGTCGCCGGACATGACGCTCGTCTTGCCGTGCTGGAGCAGCCAGCGGTCCCACTCGCCGCCCCGCTGGGTGGCGTAGTTGAACAACGACTGCGCATAGTCGCTGCCCGCCTTCGGGTTGACCAGCGTCATCAGCTGCACCTGGGCGCGGTACTGGTCCCAGCCGGAGAAGGTGCCGTACTGCGCGTCCTGGCCCTTGGTGAGCCGGTGCGGCGTGCCGTCGGCGCCGAGGTAGCGGCCGTCGACGTCACTGGTCAGGGTGGGTTCGAGCATGGAGTGGTACAGCGCCGTGTAGAAGGTGCTGAGCTGGTCGTTGGTGCCGCCGCCGACCTTGATCTTGCTCAGCTCGCGCTGCCAGGCCGCCGTGGCCTCCGACCGGACCGCGTCGAAGCTCTTCTGCCGTGGGTTCTCCGCCCGCAGGTTGGCCTCGGCGTTGTCCAGGCTGACGTACGAGATGGCGACCTTCACGCCGACGGTCGTGGTGCCCTGGGCGAAGGTGACGTACGCGCCGGACCCCTTGCCCGGCACGGGGTTGCCCGCGTCGAGGCCGGTGCCGCCGGTCGCCGTCGTGGCGTCCGGCGTCCGGGTGCCGTCCTGCCACGTGCCGACCTTGGCGAAGGGCTGGTCGAAGTGGGCGGTGAAGTTCAGCGTGTACAGGGACTTGCGGTTGTTCTCGCTGTGCGGGCCGCAGAAGTTGCCGGCGGTGACCGAGCCGGTGACGGTCCGGGCCGCGGCGTCCACCCGTACGGTGGCGTCGGTGCTGCCGGTCTCCGAGTTGGAGGTGCGGAACAGCATGCTGGCGGGCTGGTCGGCCGGGAAGCCGAACCGGCCCGAGCCGGTGCGCGGGGTGGTGGTCAGCTCCGCCGACGCGCCACTGTCGAGGCCCACCCGGTAGTAGCCGGCCCGCGCGGTCTCGTTCTGGTGGGAGAAGCTGCTCGCGTACGTCGCGTCGGAGGTGTCGACGGACGGCGAGGAGTTGACGTCGCCCACGACCGGCATGATCGGGATGTCGCCCGCGCCGCCGTTGCAGCCGACCCCGTTGAGGTGGGTGAGGCTGAAGCCGCGGATCCGGGTCGCGCCGTACTCGTAGCCACCGGGCGCGGGGGTCGAGGTCTGCTTGCCGGCGCTGGTCTGCGGGCTCCAGGCCAGCATCCCGAAGGGGCGGACCGCTCCGGGGTAGGTGTTGCCGAGGTTCGTGGAACCGATCAGCGGGTTGACGTACCCGGCGGGGTCGGTGACCAGGCGGACAGGCGCGGCGGCCGCGGCGGGTGTGCCCGCGGAGACCGCCGCCAGCGCCGCCACGGCCACGGCGGTGGCGGCGGCGAGGGTTCGGCGTTTGGCGGTGTACGCCAGGCGCGCCGATGTGTCTGACACAGTGTTGGCCCTTCGGTTGGCACCGTCTGCACGAAGCTCGGCGGCGGCGACCCGTCACGCGTTCGCACTCCACATCGGAGCCACGCACGGGTTTGACAACGTTGTCTAATCGGCGATGATGCTTCCCCTCCCACCCAGGGCTGTCAAGATCCTGATCGCGATCGGTCACGCGGGGGACGTGCCCGCGCGGACAGCGCTCGCCCATCGTCGCCGCTACGCTGCCGGCATGTTCCGTGCGGCCCGGCCCGACGACTTCGCGCAGATCATCCGCCTCTACCGACAGCTGAACCCGGACGATCCGGTGTTGGACGACGGCACCGACCTGGCGGCCTTCGCGCAGATCCTCCGCTCACCAGGCCTGCGGCTGTTCGTCCTGGAACTGGACGGGATCGTCGTCGCCACCACGTACCTCAACGTGATCCCCAACCTCAGCCGGTCGGCGTCGCCGTACGCGGTGATCGAGAACGTCGTCGTCGAGGAATCGCGGCGAGGTACCGGTCTGGGTCGGCAGATCATGGCCGGCACGCTCCAGGCCGCCTGGGACGCGGGCTGCTACAAGGCGATGCTGATGACCGGCTCGCGGAACCCGGCCACCCACGCCTTCTACCGTGCCTGCGGGTTCTCGGCCGACGTCAAGACGGCGTACCTCGCGCGTCCACCCGGCTAACCGGGGAAGGTCTCGCGCAGCGCGGCGTCCAGCGAACGGCCGGTCGTCGGCTCGATGAACAGCTCGGCGAGCAGAAGGTCGGCGAGGAAGGTCGGGTTGATCCCGGACTCCTTGCGACCGAGCGCCTGCGCCGCGCCGCCCAGCCGCAGCGCCGTCCGCGCCGCGCCGGCCGGCAGCCGGCCGACCCGGCGGCGTCGGCCGACCGCCTCGGCGATGCGCCCGAGCATGTCGTGCCAGGTGAGGTTCTCGTCGGCGACCGGGATGTCCGCGCCGCTGGCGCTCTCGAGGGCGTCGGCCGCGACCTCGGCCACGCTGCGCGCCGAGGCCGCGGCGCTTCCGCCGGTCGGCGCCAGCAAAGGGGTACGAGAGCGCGCCCACCGGTCCAGCGGCCCGGCCCAGTTCGGCAGCCGGTCACCAGCCCGACCGAAGACGAAGGGCAGCTCGAGTACGGCGACCGGCAGGCCCACGCCGGCGGCGGCACGCCCCTCGCGGGCCTGCTCCAGCCGGCAGCGGATGTACGTGTGCCGCTCACCGAGCCGCCACTGCGGATGGAGCCGGTCGAAGTACGTGTAGTACGAGCCCATCACCACCCCACGGGTGAGGCCCTCGTCGCGGGCGGCGGTGAACAGGCGTACCACCGGATCGACGTTCTCCCGCCGGAACTGCGGGTAGATCGGCTTCGGCAACGGCCGCTGCTCGTCGGTCCGGGTGGCGTACACGACGCCGTCGTGACCGGCGAGCAACGACCGCAGCTCGTCGATCGAGGCGGACCCCACATCGAGCAGGTGGTCGACCCCCGGCTGGGCGGAACGCGCCACCGAGGTCGTGTCGTGACCGCGCTCGCGCAGCACCTCCACGACGTGCGCGCCGATCAAGCCACTGCCACCCACCACGAGAATTCGCACGCTGAATCGTCCACTGTCCAGCGGGGTGTGTGTCAAGTACGGTGCCGCCTGCGGATGCGACGGCAGCGTGGCCCGGCCAGAATGGCGTCCGGAGGTGATCGAGGATGGTCGACCAGGAGGGCGTTCCCCGGCTGACGTCGGTGGTGCTCGACGGCACCGACGCGCGGGAGTTGGCGGAGTTCTACCGGCAGCTCATGGGCTTCGTCTACCGGCCCGGCGACGAGCCACCGGCGGACGGCCGACCCGACGAGCGCGGGCGTGACTGGTTGGTGTTGCGGTCCCCGGATGGTGGCCCGCAGATCGCGGTCCAGCAGGTCGACAGCCTGCCCGAGACGACGTGGCCGAAGAACGATGTGCCACAACAGCTACACCTGGACCTGACCGTGGATTCCGTCGACGAACTGCTGGTCCAACACGAGCGCGTGCTGCGCCTCGGCGGCCGGCTGCGCTACGACCGGATCGAGGACCCCGAAGAGCCGTTGCGCGTGTACGCCGACCCGGCCGGCCACCCGTTCTGCATCATGGTGGGATAGAGGCGTCCGTATCCGTGCGTGACCGACGCGTGACCGTGGCGGGCGCGATCGTTAAGAACGGGGTCGAGGATGCCGGAACCGCGCGCCTTCTGGCTGGACGAGCAGTTCGACCGCGAGCACGGCGTCGACGGCCACGGCCGGTACGAGGCCGAGGTGCTCCGCCGGATCGGTGACTTCGCCGAGACCTGGGGGGACTTCGCGCCGGTCGCGTTCGCCGCGACGGCCTGGCGGGTGGCCAGCGAGCTGTCGCCCGGCTTCGTCCGGTGGCACCGGCGGATCATCTCGGCGACCTGCCAACGCAGCCCGTGGGACGGCAGCATGGTCTGCGCGGTCACCGTGGCCTCCCGCTGGCCCGCGGAGCTGACCTGGAGCAAGCAGTGGCAACGCGACCGTGGGTGGGAGAACTGGCCGCAGTTGTTCGGCCAGTTCACCACGCCCACCGAGCAGGACCGGACGCGCCGCCCGTACCTGCGGGCGCTGCTCCAGGTGGAGGCCCCGCTGCCGCTCGACGGCCTGCCGCCGACACCCGACGGTCCCCACGACAATGTGCCCGCCGCGGCGCGGCGGGCGGTCGTGGTGCTGGCCAGGGAACTCAACGATCTGCTGGCGCCGGTGATCGGGCAACTCGACAGCGGAGTCCCCGCCGACTCGTGACGGCGGGGACCCCTAGGGCCTGCTTCATGAGAACTGGTCGGCCTGCGGCGGGCCCGGACGACGACCGGCAGCGTTGCGGTTTCGTCCGGATACCGGTGTTGTATCCGGACGAAACCGCGCCTTGCCGGATCGCCGCCCGGACTCCGCCTCGGCTCGACCGCCCTTATGAAACAGGCCCTAGTCGACGCGGCGCGTCGGCAGTCGATGGTGCGGTGGGCCCGGCCCGGTCACCGAACGGGCCGGGCCCACCACGTGTCAGCCGGTGGTCAGGTAGAACTTCTCCCAGGCCCCGGCGGTCGTGCGGTTGGCGATCAGAGACCCGGCCCCGGAGTTCTCCGCGCACACGAACTGGTTGTTGATCGTGGCACGCAGACTGACCGTCCCGTCCGAGTTGTTGACGATCTGGAAGGTCTGCGCCGCCCCGATCGACGTGCCGGTGGCGACCAACGGTGCGGTAGTGCTCGTGGCCGAGACGTAGAGCCCGTTGGAGCGCGACTTCAGGGCGATGTTGCCGTTGCCGGCGTCCACCCGGTCGAACTGCTCGGTGCTGCCGACGCTGGCCTTGTTGGCGATCAACGCGGTGGTGCCGACCGCCGACACGTACTGGTTGTTGATCTGCGCCCGTAGCGTGGTCACCGGCGTGCTGCCACCGGTGCCGGTGGTGAAGGTGAACGCGTCCACGTCGAACAGGTAGCCCGACCCGCCCTTGAACACCAGGTACAGGGTGGTCGACGCGCTGGGCGGGTTGCTGATCGTGCCGGACACCTCGGTGAAGGTCTCCCAGTTGCCGGTCACCGGCACCGTGACGGTGCCCAGCAGGGTGCCGGTTGCCGACCCGGTCCGCACCTCGATCGTGCCGCCGGCCCCGGCCGACGACGCCCGCACGGTGATGCGGTTCGCGCCGGTCAGGTTGTACGGCGTGTACGAGATCCAGTCGTTGTTCTCGATGAACCCGGCCGTGCGGCCACCCTCGGCGCTGGTGTGGTCGGTGGCCTGGACGCCCGACTGGCCGCCGAAGTGCTCACCCTGGCGGTGCTTCGGTTGCAGCGTCCGGATGCTGTGCGTGGTCAGCCCGCCGTTGTCGGTGTAGGCGGCGTCGAAGACCCCGTAGATGTTCGCCGCGGAGTCGTGCTCGCCGTCGGTCGGGACGGTGATCGAGCCGCTGCACCCGTTCTTCGAGGTGATCTGGTGGGCGTGACTGTCGTGGCCCAGCGCGTACGTCAGGCTCACCTTGGAACAGTCGATGGTGCCGTCCTGCGGGTCGCTCACGCTGATCTGGTACGAGATGGTGTCACCGAAGTTGAACAGCTGCCCGTCGGCGGGCGAGGTGAGCGTCACCGTCGGCGCGGTGTTGCCCACGGTGACGACCAGGCTCGCCGTACCGGTCAGCCCGGTCGGGTCGGTGACCTTCAACGTGGGGGAGTACGTGCCGTTGGTGGTGTACGTCTTGGTGGGGTTCGCCGCCGTCGACGTGGTGCCGTCCCCGAACGTCCACAGGTAGCTCAGCGCCCCACCCTCGGGGTCGGAGCTGCCCGCCGAGGAGAAGTTCACCGTCAACGGGTTGGCCCCGGAGGTCGGGTTCGCCGAGGCGACCGCGATGGGGTTGCGGTTGCCGCCGCCGATGTACTCGATCCGGAACAGCGCCTGGTTGTTCGAGCCGGTGCCGTAGTCCAGCACGTACAGCGCGCCGTCCGGGCCGAAGGCCATGTCCATGACCTGCGTGCCGGACCACGGGAAGCTGGAGATCTCTCCCCGCGAGCCGTCGGCGTTGATGGCGATGGGCTTGATCCAGCGGCGACCGTACTCACCGGCGAAGAACAGGCCGTTCAGCGACTGCGGGAACTTGACGCTGGAGTTGAGCGAGGCGTCGTACCGGTACACCGGTCCGGCCATCGGCGACTCGGAGCCACTGCCGAACTCCGACGGTGAGCCGGAGTCGCCGGCGTACTTGATCCAGGCCGGCTTCGCCGCGGGCAGGGTCTGCAGGCCGGTGTTGCGGAACGAGTTGTTGGTCGGCCCACCCGTGCAGTTGTACTTCGACTGCGACGGCCCGGACGGGAAGGTGTATTCGTTGTATGTTTCGTTGCTGGTGTTGCTGCCGGTGCAGTACGGCCAGCCGTAGTTGCCCGGCGCCGTGATCCGGTTGAACTCGACCTGACCCTGCGGGCCCCGGCTGGAGTTGGTGCTTCCCGCGTCCGGGCCGTAGTCGCCGACGTAGACGACGCCGGTCGCCTTGTCCACGCTCATCCGGAACGGGTTGCGCATACCCATCGCGTAGATCTCGGGACGGGTGTTGGCCGTGCCGGGCGCGAACAGGTTGCCCGACGGGATGGTGTACGTCCCGTCCGCCTGCGGCGTGATCCGCAGCACCTTGCCCCGCAGGTCGTTCGTGTTGCCGGCGGAGCGCTGGGCGTCGAACTGCGGGTTGCGGTTGGTCCGCTCGTCCAGCGGCGCGTAGCCCGACGACTCGAACGGGTTGGTGTCGTCACCGGTGGTCAGGTACAGGTTGCCGGCGGCGTCGAAGTCCAGGTCACCGCCGACGTGGCAGCACTGCCCACGGTCGTTGGCGACCTGGAGCACGATCTTCTCGCTGCTCAGGTTGAGCGTGTCGTCGCTGTTGAGGGTGAACCGGGACAGCCGCAGGTGCCCCTTCCACCGGTCCCAGTCGGACTGCGAGCCGGTGGTGGGCGCGTCCCCGGACGGGGTGCTCAGCGTGGGCGAGTAGTACAGGTAGATCCACCGGTTGGTGGCGAAGCCGGGGTCGACGGCGACGCCCTGCAACCCCTCCTCGTCGTGGGTGTAGACCGACAGGGTGCCGGAGGTCTTGGTGTTGCCGGCCACGTCGGTCACCCGCAGGACGCCGTTGCGGGCGGTGTGCAGCACCGAGCGGTTGGGCAGGACGGCCAGCGACATGGCCTCGCCCAGCTCGGCGGAGCCGGTGGCGAGTTTGATCTGTTGGTAGTCACTGGCGGGAATCACCACCGCCTGCGCGGCGGGGGAGTTGGCGGCCACGGCCAGGGTCACACTCGCGACGGTGGTGACCGCCGCGACGAGTGCCCGGGACCAGCGCCGGGATTTCGAAAGCATGATCGTCCTTCCTCGACGACCAGGGCCGGGGCGTGCTGGGGCGCACCACGACCAGGTGTGGGTGGCGGGGTGTGGGTCGTGGTGCGGTCAGTTGGTGGTGACGAGGTCGAACTTCTCCCACTGACCGATGGAGGTCCGGTTGGCGATCAGCGGGGAGGAGCCTCCGTTGTCGGCGGCCACGTACCGGCTGTTCACCGTGGCCCGCAGGCTCACCGTGCCGTCGGAGTTGCGGATCAGCTGGAACGTCTCCCACGCGCCGGCGGTGGCCCGGTTGGCGATCAGCGCGGAGGCCCCGGCGTTCTCCGCCGCGACGAACTGCCCGTTGCTCTTGGCCTTCAGCGCGACGTTGCCGTTGGCGAGGTTGACCAGTTCGAACCGCTCACTGGTGCCGACGGACGTCTTGTTGGCGATCAGCGGGGTGCTGGCGTTGGCCGCGCTGACGTACTGGTTGTTGGCGCGGGCCCGCAGGGTCGAACCGGCGACGGCGGGCGGCGGGGTGGTCGGCGGAGCCGTCGTGGGCGGCGCGGTGGTCGGCGGCGGGGTGGTCGGCGGGGCCGTGGTCGGCGGCGGGGTGGTCGGGTTCGTCCCCGGCGAGCAGTTGGCGCTCACCGAACCAGCGGCGACCTGCAGGCCACCGAGCAGCATCCGGGTGAAGTTCGGGTCGGTGTACGACGCCTCGGTGTGCCCGAGACCCGTGTACCAGGCCCGTCCGCCGCCGTACGCCTTGCACCAGGTGATCGGGTGGTCGCCGTTCATGTTGCCGCCGCTGTAGGACGACTCGTCGAGGCTGGCGAGGATCCGTGCGGTGGACCGGGGGTTGGTGCGGTAGTTGTACCACTCGTCGGAGCGGACCCAGGTGGCGCCGAGGTGCGCGGTCGAGGGGTTGCTCCGGTCCTCGATCTTCACGGTCGCGGTCTGGATCGCCGGGTGCGAGTCGAACCACGCCCCGACCAACTGCCCGTACCACGGCCAGCTGTACTCGGTGTCCGCGGCCGCGTGCACGCCGACGTATCCGCCGCCAGCGGCGATGTACTGCTCGAAGGCGGTCTGCTGGCTGGAGTTGAGCACATCGCCGGTCGTCGACATGAAGACCACCGCCTGGTACTGGGCCAGGTTGGAGGTGGTGAACTGGTTGGCGTCCTCGGTGGCGGTCACGCTGAAGCCGTTGGCAGCGCCGAGCTGCTGGATGGCCGCGATGCCGTTGGGGATGGCCGAGTGCCGGAAGCCGGCGGTCTTGCTGAACACCAGGACCTTGGTCAGTGGTGCCGCCGAGGCGGTGGTCGGCAGCGCGACCAGACCGGCCATCATCACGGCCAGGCCGGTGACGAGGGCCAACAGGCGGGGACGGGAACGCATGGTGATGCTCCTTAGCTGAGCGTCGACCCCGCACGGCGCGCGTGGGCGCGTCAGGGGCCATGGTGGCGGTGATGCGGAAGCCGGGCCGCCGATGCTCGGCTGAGGTGATGTGGAGCGGTGGTGATGTGGAGCGGTGGTGATGGTGCCGTGTTGCGGTACACGAGCCAGCCGACGACTCCAACCGGCCAGTGTGGACGGACGGATAGTATCGACTGGTGTCGTTGAGGCAGTAAACCTCCGATGTCTGCGCCCGTCAACCCCACGTGCTGCGGCCTGGGACGCGCGCACGAGCCCGGCATTCGCCGGAGGCGACGTACGCCAGGGCGGTGACCTTGGGCAGAGGTGTCAGCGACCGAGGACCAGGTACGCGAGGCCGAGTACGCCGCGGTAGCCGCCCACGTACTCGCGCAGCCGGTCGTCGAGCTCGGTGCGGACCTGGGCCGCGCGGGGGTCCTCGGGATAGGTCAACAGCCACTCCTGTCGGCCCGCGAGCCAGCTGGACTCGAAGTCGTCCCACTCCCGCTGGTCGGCGGTACTCAGATGCAGCAGCCGCCAGCCTCGCTCACGGGCGGCCTCGACGAGGCCCGCGAGGTCGGTGACGTCCGCACCGAAGATCTCCGCGACCTCCGCGCTGGGATCACGCTGCCAGTACCCCTCGCCGAGCAGCAGCCGCCCACCGGGGCGGACCACGGTGGCGAGGGCGTCGAGGGCCGCTCCGGTGCCCCCGAAGGCGTGCGCCGAGCCGACGCACAGAACCCGGTCGGCCGGCTCCTGCCAGGCGGCGGCCTCGCCCTCCACGAAGGCGACGTGCCGGTTCAGCGATCTCTCGGTGGCGAGCCTGCGGCCCCGGGCGAGGACCGCCTCGTCGGTGTCGACGCCCACGCCCCTCGTCGCGACCGGAGCGGCCACACCGCCGGCGGCGACAGCGCGCAGCAGCAGTTCGCCCCACCCACAGCCCAGGTCCAGCACACGCGCGCCGGGGCGGACGTCGAGGCGGCGCAGCAGCAGGGCCGCGTGCTCCTCCGACAGGGGCGTGTTCCAGCGCATCCGCGCGTAACGGCTGGCGGTCAGGTGGTCGGTGGATTGCATCGGCTCAGGGTGTCAAAGCATGACCATCGGCGCGCACCGGGTCCGTGCGTCGCCGTCGTCGGCAAGCGGGGACGGGCGTCGGCGCGTACGGCAGGATCGGTGTCATGGACGCGGACGTGTCACCGCCGTGGCGGCCGCCGACCCGCCACGAGGTCGCGGCGGCGGCCGGTCGCGGCCTGGTGGATGTCATCGGCCCTGGCCTGCGGGTGCTGTTCTGTGGGTTCAACCCGGGGCTCTACTCGGCGGCGGTGGGGGAGCACTTCGCCCGGCGGGGCAGCCGCTTCTGGCCGGCCCTGCACGGCGCGGGCTTCACCGACCGGGAACTGCGCCCGTGGGAGCGCGCCGAACTGCTCCGGCAGGGGCTGGGCCTCACCAGCCTCAGCAACCGGGCCACGGCCCGGGCCGACGAGCTGACCGCCGCCGAGCTGGTCGCCGGGGTGACCGGGCTGGCGGTCAAGGTCGAGCGGCACCGGCCGCGGTGGGTGGCGGTGCTCGGCGTGACCGCGTACCGGATCGCGTTCGTCCGGCCGAAGGCCGCGCTGGGCCCGCAGCCGGATCGGATGGGCCCGGCCCGGGTCTGGGTGCTGCCCAACCCCAGCGGCCTGAACGCCCACTTCCCGCTGCCGGCGCTGACGGCCGAGTTCGCCCGACTGCGGCGGGAGGTCGACCCTCAGACCCCGTCGGCCAGCGCCTCGTAGTAGGACCGCATCGCCGGGTGGTACTCGTCGAACTCCGGTCGGGGCGTGCCGTCCCGCGAGGCGACCAGCATGTCGAGGTAGTACTCCCAGCCGGCGCCCACCTCGGCGACGCCGTCGAGGCTGCGCAGGTGCTGGGTGAAGCGCAGCTCGGTCGTGCCGTCGGTCTCGGTCAGCGCGAATCCCAGCAGCCAGTCGCCGTGATCGTCGACCATCGACACGGCCAGGCGACGAGGCGGTTCGCACTCCTCGACGCGTACGTCGCACCAGGGCTGCTGCTCCTCGTACGCCATCTGGACGCGGATGGTGTTGCCGGGCCGGGCGTCGCCCTCCCACGGGCCGAACCAGCGGGCGGTGCGCTCCGGGTCCGTCAGGCTCGCCCACACGTCCGCCGCCGGGGCGCGGAAGGTGCGGGTGAGGACGAGGTCGTGGCCGGTGGCGGTGCGGAACAGGCGGCCAGCGGGGGTCCGGGTCATGCGGTGTGCTCCGTTCGATGGGCGGCCGGGCCGCGGGTGCGGCGTTCCCGGCGGGTCCGATAGACCTCGGTCTCGAGGGCGTCGAGGCGCTGCTCCCACTCCTCCGGCGCGGCGAGCCCGCCGAGCCAGTCGACGAGCGGGGCAAGCGGGGCGGGATCGAGGCGGTAGATCCTGGTGCGGCCGACCAGCTCGTCGCGGACCAGCCCGCTCTCGCGGAGCACCCGCAGATGGCGGCTGACCGCCGGGCGGCTGATGGCGAACCGTTGGGCGATCTCGCCAGCGGTCAGCGGCGCGTCACGCAGCATGCTCAGGATGCGCCGCCGTACCGGGTCCGCGATCGCCGCGGCCACCTCGTCCACGCCGAGAAGCGTAACCTATGGGTTACGGATCACGCGACGAGGCGCATCGATGGTGGGCACATGATCACGTGACCTGGCACTCTTGACGCATGCCAGCCCAGCTTCGATCCCGCCTGCTTGATTGGACCGTCGCCGTACCCGTGCTCGCGGTGCTGGTGTTGCTCGTGACGTGGGGGCGAGATCTCCCCGGCCCGGTCGTCGTGGTGGTCGCCGCGCTACTGGGCGGCGCGGTGCTCGCGGCCGTGCACCACGCCGAGGTGGTGGCACACCGGGTGGGGGAGCCGTACGGCTCGCTGGTGCTCGCCGTCGCGGTCACCGTCATCGAGGTGGCCCTCATCGTCACCCTGATGATCAGCGGCCCGGAGAAGACCCAGTCGCTCGCCCGCGACACCGTCTTCGCCGCCGTCATGATCACGTGTAACGGCATCCTGGGCCTGTCCCTGCTGCTCGGGGCGCTGCGCCGGCGGGTGGCCGTGTTCAACCCCGAGGGCACCGGCGGCGCCCTGGCGACGGTGATCACCCTGGCCACGCTGAGCCTGGTCATCCCGACCTTCACCACCGCCCGGCCCGGCCCGGAGTTCAGCCCGGCCCAGCTCACCTTCGCCGCCGTCGCCTCGCTCGCGCTGTACGGGCTGTTCGTGCTGGTGCAGACCGGCCGGCACCGCGACTACTTCCTGCCGGTCGACACCGAGGGTCGGGTCATCGACGCGGAGGAGCACGCCAAGCCGCCCACCACCCGCGCGGCGCTGGTCAGCCTCGCCCTGCTGCTGGTCGCGCTGGTCGCGGTGGTCGGCGACGCCAAGACCGTCTCACCGACCATCGAGGCCGGCGTGGCGGCCGCCAACCTGCCGCACGCGTTCGTCGGTGTGATCATCGCCCTGCTGGTGCTGCTGCCGGAGACCCTCGCCGCCGCCCGCGCCGCCCGCCGCGACCGCGTACAGATCAGTCTCAACCTCGCCCTCGGCTCCGCGATGGCCAGCATCGGTCTGACCATTCCGGTCATCGCCATCGCCTCGATCTGGCTGGACGGCCCGCTGCTGCTCGGCCTCGGCGGCACCCAGCTCGCGCTGCTGGCCCTCACCGCGGTGACGGCGGTGCTGACCGTCGTACCGGGGCGGGCCAACGTGTTGCAGGGCGGCGTCCACCTCGTGTTGCTGGCCGCGTTCGTCTTCCTCGCCGCCAGCCCCTGACGCCACCGTCCGCCCGGCCCGCCTCGGCTGTGGGCGTTCGGCTGGGGTCGACGCCCGGCCGGGTCGCTACCTCAGCCGGCGGGCGGCGGGTCGTCGCCCAGCCGGTCCGCGCGGGCGTTGAGGTAGCGCTGCTGCGCCAGGTTCGTCGAGCGTGCGGCCGCCTTCCGGTACGCCTCGCGCGCCGCGGCCCGCTCACCGGTCAGTTCCCACAGGTGGGCGCGGGCGGCCGGCAGCCGCGGATCGTCGGCCAACCGGGCGTCGCCGTCCAGGTGGGCGAGCAGCGCCAGGCCGGCCCGAGCCCCCCGGCTCATCGCCATCGCGACGGCGTGGTTGAGCGACACCACCGGGTTGTCGGACAGGCCCAGCAGCACCTCGTAGAGGGCGGTGATCTGTGCCCAGTCGGTGGCCGCCGCGCTCGGCGCCTCGTCGTGCACGGCCGCGATGGCCGCCTGGAGCTGGTACGGCCCGACGGGCCCGCGCGGCAGCGCCTCGGCGACCAACGCGACGCCCTCGGCGATCTGGTCGGCCCGCCACCGGGCGCGGTCCTGTTCGGCCATCGGCACCAACTCGCCGTGTGGACCGATCCGCGCCGGCGCGCGGGCGTCGGTGAGCAGCATCAACGCGAGTAGTCCCGTGACCTCGGGGTCGTCGGGCAGCAGCCTTCGCACCAACCGCGTCAGTCGGATCGCCTCGGCGGTCAGGTCGGCGCGCAGCAGCCCCGGCCCGGCGGTACGCGCGTACCCCTCGGTGAACACCAGGTAGAGCACGTGCAGTACCGCGGCGACCCGATCGGCGCGCTCCGTTGCCGTCGGTGGGGCGAACCGGAGGCCGCTGTCGCGGATCCGCTGCTTTCCCCGGCTGATCCGCCGGGTCATGGTCGCCTCCGGCACCAGGAACGCGCGGGCCACCTCCGCGGTGCTCAACCCGCCGACCGCGCGCAGCGTCAGCGCGATCTGCGACGCCGGGGTGAGCGCCGGATGGCAGCACAGGAACACCAGGATGAGCGTGTCGTCGGCGTCCTGGAGCCGGTCGGCGGCCGGCGCGAGCCACTGCTCCGGCAGCATCCACCGGGCCGCCCTCTCCTCCCGCCGCGCCCGCGCCTGGTCGCGCCGGAGCAGGTCGGTGAGCCGCCGGGACGCGACGGTGATCAACCACGCCCGGGGACTGTCCGGTACGCCGTCGCGCGGCCAGGTGTCCGCCGCCGCGATCAACGACTCCTGCACCGCGTCCTCGGCCGTGTCGAAGTGCCCGAAGCGCCGGACGAGCGCGCCGAGGACCTGCGGCGCCAACTCGCGCAGCAGGTCCTCGGCGAGTGTCTCGGGCACGTGCTCAGCCGGCCAGGTCCTCGACGCCCTCGAGCACCGGCCGCACGTCCACGTACGCCCCCGGGGTGTCCGGGTCGACCAGGCCGGCGGCGATCTCGGTGGCCCGGTCGAAGCTGACGCACTCCACGACCGTGTAACCCGCCAGGACCTCCTGCGTCTCTGCGTACGGGCCGTCGGTGACCACGGGCGTCCCGCCCTGCGCCCGTACGCGACGGGCGTGCACGGGCTCGCTCAGGCCCCGCGCGTCGACGAGTTCCCCGGATTCGGCGAGCGCCTGGTGGAACGTCTCCATGTGCTGGTGCATGGCCGCCACCTGCTCAGCCGACATGGCCGGCCGGTCGGAGGGCCGGCCCGACAACGCGTCGTAGTCCCGCTGCGACCCGTAAAGCATGATCATGTATTTCATGGTGGCCTTCCTGTTCCCGGTGCCGCCCCGGCACCGCTCACCAGAAACGTCGAACCCAACCCCACCCCCCCGGACATCCCCGCCCCTCCCGCCCGCCCCCGCTTTCGCCCCGTTGATCATGAAGTTATTGCCATCGATGTCGGCGTGTCGGCGCGATAACTTCATGATCAACGGCAGTAGGCGGGTGGGGGGTTATTGGCCGTAGGAGAGGCGGAGGTGGTTGTTGATCAGGTAGTTGAGGCGGTGGCGGAGGTAGCCGAGGGTGCTCTCGCTGGGCAGGTCCGGGTCGGGGGTGGTCAGGGTCCAGCGCACCGCGCAGTCACCGCCGGGACGCCCGGGTGAGATGTCGAAACGGATCTCGTCCAGTGGCCGGTGCGGCCACAGCGACGACCACACCAGCAGCACCGGCGCGTACCCCGCCACCACCCGTGGCGGCACCTCGTCGTCGCGCAACTCCAGCCAGGGCCGACTGCCGGCCTCGTACGGGTCCCGCAGCGACCGCCACACGACATGCGCCGGGGCCGGTTGGCTTCGTCGACGGCTGCCGAGCACGTGCACGTCGCCCTCCCGACCGGACGGCCACCTCCGCCCCGGCCCATTCTGGCCCCCCGACCCCGACCCCCACCAGGTGAACCGTCCCCACCCACCCCCACCCGATGGGCCCGGTGATCAAGAGGTTCGCGTCACGACACGCCGCACGGGCTGACGCAAACTTCTTGATCACCGGGGGGAGGGGCGGGGGTCCGGGGGAGGGGGAAGGGGTTCTGTGCGGGGCGTGAACCGTCCGGGGTGGTTGTGCGTGAATCCGGTGACGGGCGTGGTGGTCGTACCGTCGGGGTATGGCGTGGTGCGGGCGCCGAGGTCTGGGGAGGCACAGTGGGGGCATGGTCGGGACGCGTCGCGCGGGGACCTCTCGTGGGCCTGGTGGTCGTCGCGCTGGTGTCGCTCGCCTGCGCGGGAGGTGGCCTGGCCGAGCCGGAGGGTGAACGTCCAGGGGCGAACCCGCCGGCCGCCTCGCCGGAGCCGAACACCACCCGCGCCGACAGCACCACCACCGTGGCCGAGTTCAAACAGGACGTCGCCGACGCGCAGGCGATCGCGGAGCGCTACTGGGCGGCCCAGTTCAAGGCGTCCGGGCAGCGCTTCACGCCGATCCGGCGGGTCACCCCGTACCAGCGGGCCGGTGAGGTCTCCTGCGGCGGTCAGCCACTGCCGCGCAACAACGCGGTCTACTGCTCGCAGGGCGACTTCATCGCGTACGACGTGGCCTGGTCGGTGGCGGCGTTCCGCGAGGTCGGTGACGCGTTCGTGTTCTACCTGCTCGGTCACGAGTACGCCCACGGCATCCAGGTGCGCCTGGGCATCAACTACAGCTTCACCATCCAGCAGGAGTTGCAGGCCGACTGCATGGCCGGGGCGTACCTCGGCGACTCGGTGCGCGCCGGCGACCTGAAACTCGCCAAGGGCGACCTGGACGAGTTTCGCGAGGGCGTGGCGGCGGTCGGCGACGACCCGGACCAGCCGTGGTTCGCCGAGGGCGCGCACGGCACCGCCGAACAGCGTACCGACAGGTTCTTCCGTGGCTACGAACGCTCGCTGAAGGAGTGCGACCTGAGCTGAGCGGGGTTGCCCCGGTCACCCTCGGAGCCGTGGCCGCCACCGGCGGCGGACCCGGCTGGCAGGATCGCCGGTGTCGGTCACGACCCCTGGAGGATCCGCTGAGCAGCCAACACCCCGCCGCCGTGCTCTTCGACATGGACGGCACGCTGGTCGACAGCGAGAAGCTGTGGGACGTCGCGTTGCAGGAGCTGGCCCGCGAGTACGGCGGGGAGCTGTCCGCCGATGCCCGCCGGTCGATCATCGGCACGGCCATGGCCGAGTCGATGCGCATCCTGCACGACGACCTGGGCCAACCCGAGCGCGATCCGGAGATCAGCGCGGCGTGGATCAACGCCCGGATCCTGGAGCTGTTCCGTACCGGTCTGCCCTGGCGGCCGGGCGCGTTCGAGCTGCTGCACGCGGTCCGCGCGGCGGGAGTCCCCACCGCCCTGGTCACCTCCAGCCCCCGGGCGCTGGTCGAGGTCGCCCTGGACACCCTCGGGCGGGACACCTTCGACGTGGTGGTCGCGGGTGACGAGGTGGTCGCGGCCAAGCCGCACCCCGAGCCGTACCTGACCGCCGCCCGGCTGTTGGGCGCGCCGATCGAGCGGTGCGTGGCGATCGAGGACTCACCGACCGGGGTGGCCAGCGCGCTCGCCTCCGGGGCGGCCGTGCTGGCCGTACCCGCCGAGGTGGCGTTGCCCCCCATCCCCGCCGTACACCAGGTGCGAAGCCTGGTCGGCGTGGACCTGGCGGCGCTGGCGGCGCTGCTGAACGACCGCGCCGCGGCCTGAAGGAAAGCCGCGGCCGGAAAGAACGAGGGGGCCCCGCGGTGCGGGACCCCCCTCGTTGTCGTACCTGGCGTCAGTCGTGGGCGATCGCGCCCAGGACGTTGATCCGGGCCGCCCGCACGGCGGGGAGCACCGCGGCCACCACCCCGATGATCGCGGCGAGACCGAGGAAGACGACCATCTGCCCCCAGGGGAGGTTCAGGTCGGTGATGCC
Organism: Micromonospora sp. CA-248212; assembly: GCF_050948405.1. Lineage (NCBI taxonomy): Bacteria > Bacillati > Actinomycetota > Actinomycetes > Micromonosporales > Micromonosporaceae > Micromonospora > Micromonospora sp. CA-248212. The sequence continues at coordinate 3,331,934 of NZ_CP192023.1, forward strand.
CTCGTCCTTGAGCGCCTCGACCACCGCGGCGCCGAGGCCGGTGCCGACCGCCACGCCCAGCAGCGCACCGAACACGGAGATCACCACCGCCTCCACGGTGATCATGCCCATCGTCTGGCCGCGCCGCAGGCCGATCGCCCGCAGCAGACCCAGCTCCCGGGTCCGTTCCAGCACCGACAGCGCCAGGGTGTTGATGATGCCGAGCCCGGCGATGATGATGGCCAGCGCCAACAGGATCTTGATCATCGTGAGCAGCCCGTCGAGCGAACTCGTCTGCTGCTTGATGAACGCGTCCCGGTCGGCCACCGACACCTCGGGGCTATCCGCGAGCAGCGTCTCCACCCGCGGTTGCACGTCAGCCACCCGGGCCCCCGGCGCGAGCTGGATGAAGCCCTGGATGGGCTGCGGGATCGCGAAGTCCTTCGCCGCCGTCGCCGGCAACGTCACCGGGTTGGTCAGCTGCGACGACTCGTAGATGCCGCTGATCGTGTACGTGCGGGCCTCGCCCCGGGTCAGCTGCACGCTGACGGTCGAGCCGACCGACCATCCCCGGGACTTGGCGGTGTCGGAGCTGGCGAGCATCTGCGTCGGCGAGAGCCGGTCGATGTCACCCGCGGCGGCCTTCGCGCCGAAGATCTGCCGCAGTGACGCGATGTCGCTGCTCGCCGCCACCCACGTGCTCTCGCCGTCGATGCGCCCCATGTCGCCGTACTCGCCGTCGACCATCCGCACGCCGGGCAGCGCCTTCGCCTGGTCCAGCACGCTCGGGTCGAAGCTCGGCGGACGCGGGCCGCCCTGCTGACCGGCGATCACCAGCTCGGCCTTGATGGTGTCCTGGGCGAGCGCGCTGATGCTGCTCTTGGCCGAGTCCAGGATCACCGTGATGCCGGTGACCAGCGCGATGCCGACCATCAGCGCGGCGGCCGTGATGGCCGTGCGGCGCGGGTTGCGCCCGGAGTTGAGCCGGCCCAGCTTGCCCGGCACCGACCAGGAGAAGATCGCGCCGAGCAGGTTCACCACCGGCCGGCTGATCAGTGGAGTCAGCAGCGCCACACCGATGAAGGCGAACAGCACGCCGCCGAGGATGGTGGCGAGCGTCTGGCCGCCCGCGTTGCCGCTGAGCCCCAGGAACAGCAGCACCGCGCCGATGCCGGTGACCACCGACCCGGCCACGGTGATCTTGGTCAACGACCGGTCCGGCGTGGCCACGTCCTGCATGGCGGCGATCGGCGGGATCCGGGAGGCCCGCAGCGCCGGCAGCAGCGCCGCCACCACGGTGATCACCAGGCCGACGCCGAACGACCCGATCACGGCCGCCGCCGGCACGCCGATCCCGGCCAGGGTCAGCCCACCGGCCAGCTTGCCGAACAGGAACGCCAGCAGCGCGCCCACCCCGATGCCGGCGGCGAGACCGAGCACCGACGCGAGCAGACCGACCGCGATGGCCTCCAGCACCACCGAGCCGATGATCTGGCGGCTGCTCGCCCCGATGGCGCGCATCAGCGCCAACTCCCGGGTGCGCTGCGCCACGATGATCGAGAAGGTGTTGAGGATCAGGAACGTGGCGACCAGCAGCGCCACCGCGGCGAAGCCCAGCAGGATCTTGTTGAAGAACGACAGGCCCTCCTTCAGGCTCGCCGCGGCGTCCTCGGCCAGTTGCTCGCCGGTCTTCACGTCGAAGTCCGCACCAAGGGTGCGGGCCATGTCGTCGCGCAGCGCCTCGTCGGAGACCCCGCCGGCGGTGCGGACGGTGACGCTGCTGAAGGTGTCCGGCTCGCCCAGCATCAGCCGCTGCGCCACCGGGGTGGTGAAGAAGACTTCGTTGACGCCGCCGATCGAGTCCCGGTCACCGCTGTAACCGGCGATGCCGACGAGGGTGAAGTCCCGCTTCTTCGACTCGAACGCGGTCAGCACGCCGACCTTCTCGCCGACGCGCACCTTCGCGGTCGTGGCCAGCGACTTGTTGATCACGATCTCGTCGTCGGCCTGCGGAGCGCGGCCCTCGCGCAGTTGCAGCAGGTCGCTCTCGCCGACCCAGTTCTCACCGAGCTGCGGCGGACCGAACGACGTGACGACCTTGCCGTTGCTGCCGATCACCCGTGCGCCGTCGGCGTTGACGACACCGGTCGCGGAGGCCACCCCCGGCACCTGCTTGACCCGGTCGACCACGGCGGCCGGCAGCGGAGCGGAGGTCTGCTCGCCCTCCAACTCGCTGACCTCGATCTTCGGCTTCGCCGCGACGTTCACGTCGATCTCGGAGAAGCCGTCGGCGAACACCGAGTCGAAGGAGCGACCCAGCGTGTCGGTCAGCACGAACGCGCCCGAGACGAACATGACCCCGAGCACCACCGCCAGCGCGGACAGGATCAGCCGGACCTTGCGGGCCAGCAGACTCTTGAGTGTCGCCCGGAACATCAGTTGCCCACCTCGGCCGGCGTGTCCAGCTTCTTCATGGTGTCCAGCACGGTGTCGGCGGTCGGCTCGATCAGTTCCGACACGATCTGACCGTCGGCCAGGAAGACCACCCGGTCGGCGTACGCGGCGGCGGTCGGGTCGTGGGTGACCATCACGATGGTCTGACCGTGCTCGCGCACCGAGTCGCGCAGGAAGCCGAGCACCTCCGCGCCGGAGCGCGAGTCCAGGTTGCCGGTCGGCTCGTCCGCGAAGATCACCTCGGGGCGGGCGACCAGCGCCCGCGCGCACGCCACCCGCTGCTGCTGACCGCCGGAGAGCTGCGCCGGCCGGTGGTCCAGCCGGTCCTGCAGGCCCACCGTCTTGATCACCGTGTCGTACCAGGCCTGGTCGGGCTTGCGCCCGGCGATCGACATCGGCAGCAGGATGTTCTCCTTGGCGGTGAGCGTCGGCAGCAGGTTGAACTGCTGGAAGATGAAGCCCACCTTCTCCCGGCGCAGCTTCGTCAGCCCCGAGTCGCCCAGCCCGGTGACCGTCGTCTCACCGATCGACACCGTCCCCCGGGTGACCGAGTCCAGACCGGCGAGGCAGTGCATCAGCGTGGACTTGCCGGAACCCGACGGCCCCATGATCGCGGTAAAGCGGCCACGTTCGAACTCCGCGCTTACCCCCCGCAGCGCGATGACCTGGGCCTCGCCGCTGCCGTACACCTTCCACACGTCGTTCGCCCGGGCCGCGGCCTGCGCCTGCCGGCCTACCGTCGCGGTCACGTCATCTACCTCTTCCGTCTGTCCGAATCCCACGCCGCCCCCCGATGGTCCGGCGCGACCGTTCAATCATCGGCGCTGCGAGCGCCCGTCCCGTCCGCCCCTGGGGGGACGCGCAGCGGATTTCCCGCTGCGGGTGCACCCCCATGCCGCATCAGGGTTGCCCCTGACCCGACGGCCGATCGACCGGTTTTGCACACTTCCCCCGCACGTCACAGGAGGGTCAACCGCGCGACGCCGCCTCCGGTCACGGTAGGTGACGACGGCAAGCCGGGCCGTCCCTCCCCGGGGGGATCTTCGGGTACGCCGGGTGAGGTAGTCGCCGCGTGGCGACTACGCCCGTGGGCGGACCAGACCCGACTCGTACGCCAGCACGACGGCCTGCACGCGGTCGCGCAGCCGCAGCTTGGTCAGCAGGTGCCCGACGTGGGTCTTGACGGTGGTCTCGCTGACCGACAACACCGCCGCGATCTCGGCGTTGGACAGCCCTCGGGCCACCTGCACCAGTACCTCACGTTCCCGGTCGGTGAGCGCGTTGAGGGCCGCCGACGGCGTCGCCGCCGGGTCGGGCAACAGGTCGGCGAAGCGGTCGAGCAGTCGCCGCAGGATCCGCGGCGCGACCACCGCGTCCCCGCCGGCCACCGTGCGGATCGCCGCGATCAGCTCCTCGGCGGGTACGTCCTTGGCCAGGAATCCGCTCGCGCCCGCGCGCAGCGCCCCCACCACGTACTCGTCGAGGTCGAACGTCGTCAGCACCAGCACCCGCACCGGCAGGCGGGAGTCGACGATGGCCCGGGTCGCCGCCACCCCGTCCATCCGGGGCATCCGGATGTCCATCAGCACGACGTCGGGCAGGAGCCGTCGGGACAGCTCCACGGCCTCCACGCCGTCACCGGCCTCCGCCACGACGTCCAGGTCGCCCTCGGCGCCCAGCACCATCCGGAAGCCCGTGCGCAGCAGCGGCTGGTCGTCGGCGAGCAGGATCCGTACCGGCCGCGCCGGGGCCACCCGATCGCTCATCTCGTCTCCCGTCCCCGCTCCACCGGCCTGTGCGTCGCGGACCACGGTAGAGGTCGGCCGGGCGCCCTGTCCCGACCCGGACCGCACCGCTCCGGTCGGGCGGTGCCGGGGCTGGGCCCTCCTGACGCCGTCGATCTTGCACTTTCTGTGGGGATAAACGGTGCGAATCCGATGAAGTCGCCATCCGAAAGTGCAAGATCGGCGGGGCGGGGCGGGGCGGGGCGGGGCGGGGTGCGGGTGGGCGGTGGGGTTACTCGTCGGCGCCGGGGGGTGTGGGGGTGGTGCGGGCGTCGCGGAGGGGGTCGGCGGTTGTCGCCGTTACGGGGAACGGGGGTGGGGTGCCGCCGAACGTGGGGCACAGCGCCTGGTGACTGCACCAGTCGCACAGCTTGCTCGGCCGGGGTCGGAAGTCCTGCCGGGCGGTGGCCTGCTCGATCGCCCGCCATAGCGCCACCACGGTGCGCTCGAAGCGGAGCAGCTCGTCGGCGTCGGGCGTGTAGTCCAACACCTCGGCGTCGCGCAGGTAGAGCAGGCGCAGCACCCGGGGCACCACCCCACGGGTGCGCCACAGCACCAGCGCGTAGAACTTCAGTTGGAACAGCGCCCGCGCCTCGAACGCCTCCCGGGGCGCGCCGCCGGTCTTGTAGTCGACCACCCGCAGCGCGCCGTCCGGGGCCACGTCGAGCCGGTCGAGGTAGCCCCGGATCAGCAGCTCCTCGTCGACGACCGCCGAGATCAGGCTCTCGCGCTCGGCCGGTTCCAGGCGGGTCGGATCCTCCACCGCGAAGTAGCCCTCGAGCAGCCCCGCCGCGGAGCGCAGGAACTGCACCGGACCGGCCGGCTCGGCATCGTCGAAGATCGCGGCCAGCTCCGGCTGCTCGGTGACCAGTCGGTCCCACTGGGGGGCCACCAGGTCACCGGCCGCGGCCGGTGTGCGGCTCGACGCGGGCAGGTCGAACAGCCGCTCCAGCACCGCGTGCACCAGCGTGCCCCGGGCCTGCTCAAGGGTCGTCCGCTCGGGCAACCGGTCGATGCTGCGGAACCGGTAGAGCAGCGGACAGGTCTTGAAATCCGCCGCCCGCGACGGCGACAGCGAGGCCCGCACCGTCGGCGGCGTCTGCGCCGGGGGAGAGGACTGGGGGGTGGTGACCGGTTCCGCCGTCATGTGCGCAAAGGTTAGGGCACCGGTGTGACACCGCCCGCCGCCCGCCCCGCAGGTGACCGGTCCGTAGCATCGGTGCGATGGAGCAGACCTCCCGGCCGCCGCGCCGGTCCGACCGGCGACCCGGTCTGAGCGTGGGCCGGGTGTTCGGGGTGCCCCTGCACCTCAACGCGTCGATGCTCCTGCTCGCCGTGCTGGTCGCCGTGCTCTACGCCGAGTTCGCCCGCCGACAACTGGACCTGTCGCAGATCAGCGGCTACCTCATCGGCTTCGGATTCGTGGTCTCCCTGCTCGGCTCGGTGCTGCTGCACGAGCTGGGCCACGCGCTCACCGCCCGCCGCTACGGCATCGGTGTGCGGGGAATCACCCTCGAACTGCTCGGCGGGTACACCGAGATGGAGCGGGACGCCCCGACGCCCCGGATCGACCTGTTGGTCTCGCTGGCCGGCCCGGCGGTCTCCGCGGTGCTCGGCGCCCTCGCGGTCGCCGCCACCCTCGCCCTGCCGGCGGGCACCGTCGGCCACCAGCTCGCCTTCCAGCTCGCGCTGAGCAACGTCATCGTCGCGGTGTTCAACATCCTGCCCGGGCTGCCGCTGGACGGCGGCCGGGCGCTACGCGCCGCCGTGTGGGGTCTCACCCGCGACCGGCACCGTGGCACCGAGGTCGCCGGCTGGGCCGGCCGGGTCGTCGCCGTCGGCACCGCCGCGCTGGTCGGGTTACTGACCGCCACCGACCACCTGGCCCCGGTGGCGCTGCCGCTGATGCTGCTGGTCGCCGTCACCCTCTGGCGCGGCGCCGGGCAGTCGATCCGCGCCGCGCGGGTCAGTCGTCGGTTCCCGCTGATCGACCTGGCCCAACTGGCGCGGCCGATCTGGCCGGTGACCACCGGCACGCCGCTGGCCGAGGCCCAGCGCCGCCGCGCCGAGGGCGGGCAGCCCGCCGCCGCGCTGCTGGTCACCGACTCCACCGGCCGCCCGGTGGCGTTGGTCGACCCGGCCGCCGCCGCGGCCGTACCCGTCGAGCGCCGCGCCTGGCTGGCGGTGGACTCCGTCGCCCGGCCGCTCACCGCGCTCCCCACCCTGACGCTGGGACTCGACGGCGAACGGGTGATGGAGGCCGTGCAGACCCACCCGGGCGCGCAGTACGTGGTGACGTCAGGCGAAGATGTCGTCGGCATTCTGCACATCGGGGACCTGGCACAGCTCCTCGAACCCAACCGGAAGATGACACCGTGACCGCAACTCCCTCCACCGTCGCAGCCGACGACGCCCCCCGGACGCTGACACCCGTGCACCGAGGCCCGTTCCGGCCCGGCGACCGGGTGCAGCTGACCGACCCCAAGGGGCGGATGCACACCGTCACGCTGGAGCACGGCAAGGAGTTCCACACCCACCGCGGCATCCTGGCGCACGACGCGCTGATCGGGCTGCCCGACGGCAGTGTGGTGACCACCTCCGGCGGCGGCACCGCGTTCCTGGCGCTGCGTCCGCTGCTGTCTGACTACGTGCTCTCGATGCCGCGCGGCGCCCAGGTGATCTACCCGAAGGACTCGGCGCAGATCGTCGCGATGGGCGACATCTTCCCCGGCGCCAAGGTCCTCGAGGCCGGCGCCGGCTCCGGCGCGCTGAGTTGCTCCCTGCTGCGCGCCGTCGGCACCGAGGGCGAGCTGCACTCGTTCGAGGTACGCGACGACTTCGCCCAGATCGCCAAGCGCAACGTCGAGGCGTTCTTCAACGGGCCGCACCCGTCGTGGCACCTGCACGTCGGCGACGTCGCGCAGTGCCAGGAGACCGGCTTCGACCGGATCATCCTGGACATGCTCACCCCCTGGGAGACCCTCGACATGGTCGAGCGGGCGTTGGTGCCCGGCGGCGTGTTCATCGGTTACGTGGCCACCACCCCGCAGCTCTCCGAGCTGGTCGAGGCGCTGCGTGAGCGCGGCGGCTGGACCGAGCCGCGCGCCTGGGAGTCGCTGGTGCGCGACTGGCACGCCGAGGGCCTCGCCGTCCGCCCCGACCACCGGATGATCGCGCACACGGCGTTCCTGGTCTCGGCGCGCAAGCTCGCCCCGGGCGTCACCGCGCCGCCGCGTCGCCGCAAACCCAGCAAGGGCACCGAGGCGTACGTGCAGCGCCGCGAGGACCTGCGCGCGGCCGAGGCGGCCCGTCAGGCCGCCGCCGCCCAGGCCGCCGACGCGCAGCCCGACGCGACGGGGGAGATGGACAGGCCGTGACCATCGGTGAGCGGGGGGAGGCGGCCCGATGAGCCGACCGGGTTACGGCGGCGGCGACCTGCCCGCCGTGTTTCCGGACTGGTCGCCCTACCAGGACCTGGAGTCGGCGGCGCGCGCCTATCTGCGGGACCCGGACGTCGCGCTGGAAGCGCTCGGCGGGGTGCTGCGCGGCGCCTCGGTGCTCGGCTTCACCCTGGAACGCTTCGTCAACGAGGTCAACGGGGTGTGGCAGGAGGTCGTCGTCTGCGACGGCAGCCGGCTGATCCTCTGGCACGGCGAGGACGTGCCGCCGGGGGAGGGGCCGCCCGGTTCGATGACGTCGTCGCTGCGGGTGGTGCCCGTCTCCACGGTCACCGAGGTGGGCTGCCGGCGGCGACTGAACCGCTCCGACAGCGGCGAGATCCGGGTCGACAGCATCGACGTCTACCTGCTGCTCACCTCGCTGGACGAGGCGCCGCCGAGCGAGGAGATGGCCGGTACGCCCCGGCACGACGCGCTGCGGTTCGGCAAGACCCTCGACGACGGTGGGGCCGGGCAGATCGCCCGGCTGGAGGAGTTCGCACGGCTGGTCGCCTCGGTGGTCGGCCGCCCGATGCTCTGAGGCGTACCCCGTTGGGGCCGGCGTCGCGCGGACCGCGCGGCGTCGGTTCAGTCGTCCTCGGCGTCCGGGCCGGCGACCTCGACGCCGTCGCCGCGCACCACGTGGATGCAGTCGCCCGGGCACTCCTTCGCGGAGTCGATCACTTCGAGTCGCAGGTGCTCGGGCACGTCGACCCGGCTGCCCGGGGCCAACCTCAGCTCACCGTCGGCGCCCTTGACGTACGCCAGGCCGTCGATGTCGAACTCGAACACCTCTGGCGCGTACTGCACGCAGAGCCCATCGCCCGTGCAGAGATCCTGGTCCACCCAGACCTGCAACTGGTCGGTCGCGACCTCGGCCACCGGTGCACCCCCCATGTTCTCCCGTACCAGCCTCCGACGGTACCCGAACGCCGTTAACGACCCCGCAGACCACCCCTTGGCGATCAAGGTTCAGTGACGAGGGTGTTGCGTGGGACCGAATCGGGCTCATAGCGGCTAGTGTTAGCTCAGAACGTTCAAGCCCCCCGGGGAGGTGGGACGTGGCAGCACGCAGCGACGACGCGGACTCGCGCGCCGCACGGTGGGAGAAGGAAGCCCACGATCTCTCCACGCAGGTCGCGTTCCTTCAGGAGGAACTCGCCCTGGTGCGGCGCAAGTTGACCGAAAGCCCCCGACACGTCCGGCAGCTCGAAGAGCGGCTGGCGGCCACCCAGGCACAGTTGGCGCGGCTGACCGAGAACAACGACCGGCTGGTGAGCACCCTCAAGGAAGCTCGCACGCAGATCGTCACGCTCAAGGAGGAGATCGACCGGCTCGCACAGCCGCCAAGTGGCTACGGAGTCTTCCTGGCCAAGCACGACGACGGCACCGTGGACGTGTTCACCGGCGGCCGCAAACTGCGGGTCGCCGTCTCGCCCTCGCTGGACGTGGCCGAGCTGCGGCGCGGCCAGGAGGTCCTGCTCAACGACGCGCTCAACATCGTCGACGCGTTCGGGTACGAGCGGGTCGGCGAGGTGGTGATGCTCAAGGAGATCCTGGAGGGGCCGAACGGCGGTCCGGGCGACCGGGCGCTGGTGGTCTCCCACTCCGACGAGGAGCGCATCGTGCACCTCGCCGAGACGCTCATCGGCTCGGCGATCCGGGCCGGCGACTCGCTCATGATCGAGCCCCGCTCGGCGTACGCGTACGAGCGGATTCCGAAGAGCGAGGTCGAGGAGCTGGTCCTGGAGGAGGTGCCGGACGTCGACTACTCCGACATCGGTGGCCTCCAGTCCCAGATCGAGCAGATCCGCGACGCGGTGGAGCTGCCGTTCCTGCACGCGGACCTGTTCCGTGAGCACCAGCTCCGCCCGCCCAAGGGCATCCTGCTCTATGGACCGCCCGGCTGCGGCAAGACGCTGATCGCCAAGGCGGTGGCCAACTCCCTGGCCAAGAAGATCGCCGAGCGGCAGGGCAAGGAGAAGCACACCAGCTTCTTCCTGAACATCAAGGGCCCGGAGCTGCTCAACAAGTACGTCGGCGAGACCGAGCGGCACATCCGGCTGATCTTCCAGCGGGCTCGGGAGAAGGCCGGTGAGGGCACGCCGGTGATCGTGTTCTTCGACGAGATGGACTCGATCTTCCGGACCCGTGGCTCCGGCGTCTCGTCCGACGTGGAGAACACCATCGTCCCGCAGCTGCTCAGCGAGATCGACGGCGTGGAGGGGCTGGAGAACGTCATCGTCATCGGCGCCTCCAACCGGGAAGACATGATCGACCCGGCGATCCTGCGCCCGGGCCGGCTCGACGTGAAGATCAAGATCGAGCGGCCGGACGCCGAGGCGGCCAAGGACATCTTCTCCAAGTACATCCTCTCCGGGCTGCCACTGCACCCGGACGACCTCGCCGAACACGGCACCGACGCGCAGGCCACGGTGGCCGCGATGATCGACGCCGTCGTTCTGCGGATGTACTCGGAGACCGAGGAGAACCGCTTCCTCGAGGTCACCTACGCCAACGGTGACAAGGAAGTCCTCTACTTCAAGGACTTCAACTCCGGCGCGATGATCCAGAACATCGTCGACCGGAGCAAGAAGATGGCCATCAAGGAATTCCTCACCTCCGGTCGCAAGGGCCTACGCCTGCAGCACCTCCTCGACGCCTGCGTCGACGAGTTCCGCGAGAACGAGGACCTGCCCAACACCACCAACCCCGACGACTGGGCCCGCATCTCCGGCAAGAAGGGCGAACGGATCGTCTACATCCGTACGCTCGTCTCCGGCGGCAAGGGCACCGAGGCCGGCCGGTCCATCGAGACCGCCAGCAACACCGGCCAGTACCTGTAGGCAGGCGCTGACACCAGCGGGGCCCGGGACGCGACGCGCCCCGGGCCCCGCTCGTCACACCGGCCCACGCCCGCCCACCCGAACCGGTACGCTGTGGCGCTTCCAACCCTGCGAAACGTCGAGGATCCGCGTGCCGTCCGAACTCACCGTCACCGACCCGCCGGCACGCCCTGCGGTCGACCAGCGGACCCCGCCCCCCGCCCGCCCGTACCGCGCGCTGCTCGTCGCGCTGGCGGTCGCCTGGCTGGTACCCGCGGTGGCGTACCCCCTGCACCTGGCCTGGCTGCTGCCCCCGCTGGTGCTGCTGGCCACGGCCAGCCTGCTCCGCGGCGGCCGCACCCTGCTCGACCGGCTCGTGCTCGCCATGCTGCTGCTCGTCGGCGTCACCACCGCCGCCGGGCTGCTCTTCACCCTCTGGCCCTGGGGGCTGCACCCCGTCGCGGTCAGCGGTACCGCGCTCACCGTCCTCGCCCTCATCGCCGCGGCGACCGGCCGACGCCCCACCCTGCCCCGGCCCGGCTGGACCGACCTGCTGCCCGTCGTCGCCACCGTCGCCATCGTCGGCTATTTCGCGTCGCCCTGGCTGCGGGCCGGCCGCCTCGCCGGCCGTCTCAGCCTGCTCGCCCTCGGCGAGGACAACTTCCGCCACGTCGCCCTCGTCGACGCCATCGGACGGCTCGGCGGGTACGTCTTCCTCGACCCCGCCGCCGCCCGCGAGGACATCGTCTCCCTGCTCGTCCGCTACCCGCAGGGCTGGCACCTCAACGCCGCCGTGCTCGACGCGCACCTGCGCTCCGCCACCGGCACCCCGAGCGGCGCGAGCAGCCTCAGCCACTACGGGTGGTGGTGTCTCGCCACCTTCGGCCTGCTCGCGCTCACCCTCTTCTGGGCCGCCCAACGGCTTCCCGGCCCCCTGCACCCGCTGCACCGGGTCGTCCTGACCGTCGTCGTGGGCGCCCTCGTCCTCGGCAGCCAGCTGCCCCGGCTGCTGATCGCCGGCTACCCCAGCGAGGCGCTGGGGCTCGCGCTCGCCGTCGCGGTGACCGCACTCGTCGTACGCCCGCTCGCCGGCAACCGGGAACAACTCGTTCTGCTCGGCGCCCTGCTCATCGGTATCGGCTTCACCTACTACCTGTTCCTCCCCCCGGCCGGGCTGCTGGTGCTCGGTTGGCTGATCGCGCACCGCCGGGAGTTGCTCCGCATCCGCCGGACCGTGCTCGCCGTCGGCCTGGTCACCGCCCTGCTCGCGCCGCTGCCCATGCTGCTGGGGATCTTCGCCGCAGGCCAGACCGAGGCCCTCGACGCCAAGGCCGGCCCGGAGATCGCCGAGGCGTGGCGGGCGCTGCTCGGCCTCACCCCGATCGTCCTGATCGGCCTCGTGATCCAGGCCCGCCGCGCCGACCGGGCCTGGCGCCGACACCTCGCCGCCATCGCGGTAGCCGTCGCCTTCGCCCTCGCCATCGCCCTGGCCAACGTCCTCACCGGCATCCAGCCCGCCTACTACTTCATGAAGGGCGTGCACCTCGCCACCGTCGGCCTGTTCGTCGGCGTCGCCGCCCTCGTCGTGCTGCTGCCCGTCCCGTCCGGCGGCGCGGTCCGCCGCCGTGCCCGCGGCGCCGCCGTCTCCGCCCTTGCCGCCGCCCTGGCCGTGCTCACCGTGGTGGTCCTCTGCGGGCTCACCGGCTGGCGGCACAGCCTGCTCGTGGTCGACAAGCAGAACTGGGCGCAGAGCTGGATCGACCACGACGTCGACAACCCGGTGCGGTTCGCCCAGGTGTGCGCCGCGGCCTACCGCCGCTACCCCGAGCAGCCGGGCACCGTCACCGTGGTGCTCGACCGGACCGGCTACCGCGGTTACGTCGAGTCGATCTGTCTCTCCGCCCTGCAGGGCACCAGCGGGCGGACCGAAAAGGCGATCTATGTGCCGACGTTGTTCGAGGAGCCCGAGCGCACCCGGATGATGCTGCGTACGACCCGAGGCCCACTCCGTCTGCTGATCAGCGACCCGGTCGCGCAACGACGCGTCGACAAGCTGCTGACCAAGTACCCGGATCTACGCGGCCGGGTCACCACCGTTCCAATGACCATCAAGTACTGAACGCGGCGGGCGGGACGCGGGGCGACACCCGTGACCCGCCCGCACCGGCGCGCCCCCGACCCCGAACAGTCGGACTACGCTCGACATGACGGGGACCGGGTCGGGCGAGCGAAGCGGGTAGGTCGATGAGCGTAAGACGGATCATGGGCACCGAGGTCGAGTACGGCATCTCCGTGCCCGGCCAGGCCGGAGCCAACCCGATGGTCACCTCGTCCCAGGTGGTCAACGCCTACGGGGCCCGGCCCGAACTCAACCGGGGCGGTCGCGCCCGCTGGGACTACGAAGAGGAGTCGCCGCTGCGCGACGCCCGCGGCTTCACCTACTCCGGTGCCGCCTACGACCCCGCCGAGGCCCTCGCCGACGAGGACCTGGGCCTGGCCAACGTGATACTCACCAATGGCGCACGCCTCTACGTGGACCACGCGCACCCCGAATACTCCACCCCCGAGGTCACCACCCCCCGCGACATCGTGCGCTGGGACAAGGCCGGCGAGCGGGTGATGGCCGAGGCGTCCCGCCGCGCCGCCACCATCCCCGGCAGCCAGCCCATCCACCTCTACAAGAACAACACCGACAACAAGGGCGCGAGCTACGGCGCCCACGAGAACTACCTGATGCGCCGGCAGACCCCGTTCGCCGACATCGTGGCGTACCTGACGCCCTTCTTCGTGACCCGCCAGATCGTCTGCGGCGCCGGCCGCGTCGGCATCGGACAGGACGGCGGGCAGAGCGGCTTCCAGATCTCCCAGCGCGCCGACTTCTTCGAGGTCGAGGTCGGCCTCGAGACCACCCTCAAACGCCCGATCATCAACACCCGCGACGAGCCGCACGCCGACGCCGACAAGTACCGCCGGCTGCACGTCATCATCGGCGACGCCAACCTCTCCGAGATCTCCACCTACCTCAAGGTGGGCACCACCGCGCTGATCCTCACCATGATCGAGGAGAAGGCGCTCGGCGCCGACCTCGGCATCGCCGACCCGGTCAGCGAACTGCGCGCGGTCAGCCACGACCCGTCCCTCACGCACCTCATGCGGTTGCGCGACGGCCGCCGGCTGACCGCCCTGGACGTGCAGTGGGCGTACCTCGAACGGGTCCGGTCCTTTGTCGACGACCGCTACGGCGCCGACGTCGACGAGCAGACCGCCGACGTGCTGGACCGGTGGGAGGGCGTCCTGGACCGGCTCGGTCGCGACCCGATGCTCTGCGTGGACGAGTTGGACTGGGTGGCCAAGCTGCGGCTGCTGGAGGGCTACCGGGAGCGGGAGAAGCTCGGCTGGGGCTCCCACAAGCTCCAGCTCGTCGACCTGCAGTACTCCGACGTACGCCCGGAGAAGGGCCTCTACAACCGGCTCGTCTCCCGTGGGGCGATGAAGACGCTGCTCACCGACGAGGAGGTCCGCAGCGCGATGACCGAGCCACCGGAGGACACCCGGGCCTACTTCCGGGGCCGCTGCCTCGCGCAGTACGCCTCCGAGGTGGTCGCCGCGAGCTGGGACTCGGTGATCTTCGACGTGGGCCGGGAGTCGCTGGTCCGGGTACCGATGATGGAGCCGGAGCGGGGCACCCGCGCCCACGTCGGAGCCCTGTTCGACCGCTGCGCCAGCGCCAAGGACCTGCTGGAGACGCTGACCGGCGGCTGAACGCGCCAACCGAATGCCCGCCGTGTGCCGCAAGCCGGCGCGCGGCGGGCTTTTCGTCGTCCTGGCGAGGTAAGTTCATCGCAGACGATCGTGGAGGAGGCAGCAATGGCCACTCATGACAGCGGCGGCCAGTCGCAGTCCGGCAAGTCCCGCCAGGGCGAGGAAATCGAGGACGTCACCACCGAGGCCAACCCCGAGGTGGCCGAGCGGCACGCCGAGATCACCGAGGACGTCGACGACCTGCTCGACGAGATCGACTCCGTCCTGGAGGAAAACGCAGAAGAATTTGTGAGGGGCTATGTACAGAAAGGGGGCGAATAGGGCATAGCCGGGCAAAACGGATATGCCTCTGAATGACCAAGATGGCCACCGCCGCTGCCGCGACTGCGGTGAGTGGCTCCCCCTTGATCAATTCTGCGCGAACAGCAAGCGGCCGGAGGGTCGGGGTAGCTACTGCAAGCCCTGCTTCAACGCTCGATCCAAGGCGAGCTATGCCAAGCGCGTGAAGGAGCAGCAGGGCAGGGATGTGCGGCAGTTGCCCGCGGTGCCGGAAGGGCATCGAAGGTGCCCTGACTGCGATGTCACAAAGCCCCTGGATGACTTTCCGCGTAACCGCTCCGCCCGCAGCGGCTACGGCCGATACTGCAAGCCCTGCCACAACGAGAAGGGCAAGGAGAGCAGGCTCCGACTGCATGGCGGCAGTCGCGAGTACCACCTCCAGCGGCGCTACGGCATCGGGGAGAAGGAGTTTCAGGAGCTCCTGGCCGAGCAGGACGGGGTCTGCGCGATCTGTGGCGGCGCGGACCCGCAACATCTGGACCACGATCATCGCACCGGATGGGTGCGCGGGATACTCTGCTTCAACTGCAACGGTGGTCTTGGCCAGTTCCGTGACAGTCCTACGAGGCTGGCCAGGGCGATCACGTACCTGAGAGGAACCACGTGGCAGCGGGCTTTGATCCATCCGGGCGTCTACCAGATGTGTTCACCAACGCGGGGACGTCCTCCTTCACCACGTTTCTGAGCCGGGTGGCCCCCGAGATGCTGCCCGGTCGTCGGCCGCTCCCACCGGGCATGGCCGCCGACCTGGCGCCGCACGCGACCACCATCGTGGCCATCTCGGCCGCCGGTGGCGTGGTGATGGCCGGCGACCGACGGGCCACCATGGGCAACCTGATCGCCCAGCGCGACATCGAGAAGGTGCACCCCGCCGACGCGTACTCGCTGGTCGGGATCGCGGGCACGGCGGGCATCGGCATCGAGCTGATGCGACTGTTCCAGGTGGAACTGGAGCACTACGAGAAGATCGAGGGCGCGATGCTCTCGCTCGACGGCAAGGCCAACCGGTTGGCGTCGATGATCCGGGGCAACCTGGGCGCGGCCATGCAGGGCCTCGCCGTGGTCCCGCTGTTCGCGGGCTTCGACCTGGCCGCCAGCGACCCGGCGCGCGCCGGGCGGATCTTCAGCTTCGACGTGACCGGTGGCCCGTACGAGGAGACCGGGTACGACGCCATCGGCTCCGGCTCGCTCTTCGCCAAGTCGGCGCTCAAGAAGCGTTTCCGGACCGGCGTGTCTCTCGAGGACGCGACCCGGCTCGCGGTCGAGGCGCTCTACGACGCGGCCGACGACGACACCGCGACCGGCGGACCGGACCTGACCCGCCGGATCTATCCGGTGGTGATGACCGCTACCGCCGAGGGCACCCGCCGGTTGACCGACACCGAGACGGCGGCGATCGCCGAGGGTGTGGTCGCCGGTCGGATGGAGAATCCGGGCGGCTGAGCGCCGTCCACCCCCACCAGTCAGCAGTCGTCAGCAAGCGCCGTAAGGAGAACCGCCGCCGTGGCCATGCAGTTCTACGCCTCGCCCGAACAGATCATGCGCGACCGCTCCGAGCTGGCCCGCAAGGGCATCGCCCGGGGTCGCAGCGCGGTGGTCCTGAGCTACTCCGGCGGGGTGCTCTTCGTCGCGGAGAACCTCTCCAGCGCCCTGCACAAGGTCAGTGAGATCTATGACCGGATCGGCTTCGCCGCGGTCGGCCGGTACAACGAGTTCGAGAACCTGCGCCGCGCGGGTGTGCGGATGGCCGACCTGAACGGCCTCAGCTACGACCGGCGTGACGTGACCGGACGCGCCCTCGCCAACGCGTTCGCGCAGACGCTCGGCGCGATCTTCACCGAGCAGTCGAAGCCCTTCGAGGTGGAGATCTGTGTGGCGGAGGTCGGGGCGACCCCGGACGACGACGAGCTGTACCGGCTCACGTACGACGGGTCGGTCAACGACGAGCCGGGCCGGATGGCGATGGGCGGCCAGGCCGAGGCGATCACCGGTGTGTTGAAGTCGCAGCACCGGGCGGACATGTCCCTCGGTGAGGCCGTCCGGGTGGCGGTGCAGGCGTTGAGCACCGTCGGCGGTGAGGGTGGCGCGGCCCGTACGATCGCCGCGAACCAGCTCGAGGTGGCGGTGCTGGACCGTCAGCGGGTGGGGCGTACGTTCCGGCGGATCACGGGGGCGGCGCTGACGGCGCTGCTCGACGGTGATGTCGCGGCGGCGGAGGAGCCGGCCGAGGCGGGTGGGCCGGACACGCCGGCGCAGCCGACCACGGAGGCGCACAAGCCGACGACGTCGGCGGGCTCGGCCGACCTGGAGGACAAGCCGGCGGACGGCAAGTAGTTCCGTACGCGCACACGGCGGGCGGCCCGGTTTCCGGGCCGCCCGCCGTACGCGTTCCCCGCCCCGCTCCAGCCCGCCGATCTTGCACTTTCGGTTGACGAAAAGTCAGTTTGATGACGATTGGTCGCGACAGAAACTGCAAGATCGCCGGGCCGGAGTGGGCCGGGCTGGGCTGGGGTGGTGGGTCAGGGGGCGGTGGTTACTTCGGGTGCGGCGGCTTCGTGGGTGGGGGTGGGGGCCGGCGCGGGGGATCGGGTGCCGCGCAGCAGGGCGGCCATGGTGGCGGCGACCACGACGGAGCCGATGGCGTAGCCGAGTTCGACCCGCAGCGCGGTGGCCACCGGCGCGAGGGTGGCGGCGACCAGCGCGGCCACGCCCACGGCCCAGGCGACGGCCTGGGCCCGGTGCCGGTCGAGGGCGAGCAGCGCCTGACCGAGGACCATCGCCCAGAGGTAGGCGAGGGTGGCCACGGCGAGCCAGGCGAAGTCACCGTGGCCGAGCACGTCGGGCGCGTCGAAGAGGGTCCGCACCAGCCACGGGCCGAGCAGGACGGCGAGCACAGCCCCGGTGAGGCCGAGCGCGGTGACGATGCCCAGGGCCCGCCGCAGGAGGCTGTTGAAGGCCGTACGGTCGCCGGTCGCGGCGGAGGTGGCGAGGCCGGGTAGCAGGGACGCCTGGAGCGAGGCGAAGACGAACAGTGGGATCCGGACGAGCACCAGCGCGGAGAGCAGCGCGCCGGCGGTGGCCACGTCGGAGGGGTCCAGCACCTTCACGTTGATCACGCCGATGTTGACGACGACCTGGGAGAGCAGGCTGGACGTGATGAGCAGGCCGAGGCCGCGCAGGAACGCGGCCCAGGCGACGGGGACGCCGCCGCCGACGGCCCGGAGCACGGGTGGGGCGGTGATCGCCACGCCGATCAGCGGGGCGGCGATCAGCACCGCGCCGAACCAGACGGGGGAGGTGACGCCGGTCAGGCCGAGCAGGGCGACGAGGGCGATGCGCAGGCCGCCGTCAACGCCGAGTTGGGTGCCGTACCAGGGGAACAGTTGCAGGCCGGAGAGCACGCCGCGAGTGGTGTGCGCGACGGCGAGCGCGGCGAGGGACCCGATCAGGACGGCGACCATGGTGCCGTCGCCAGCGAAGAACCGGTCGGTGAGCGGCCCGCGGGCGGCGATGATCAGCGCGACCACGGCGGCGAGCAGACCGGCGGCCAGGGCCGCCCCTCGGGCCAGTACCGGTCCTGGGGGTAGGCCCTGGCTGCGCCGGCCGGCGACGAGCCGGGCGACCTCCTGTTCGACGGGCATGAACAGGCCGATGCCGAAGGTGAAGACGATCGTCCAGAGCGCCGCGAGCGACGAGTAGTCGGCCGCGGTGAGGCTGTGCCCGGCGACGGCCAGGTGGACGTAGGAGGCGAGCCCCAGCAGGGCCAGGCCGGCGCCGACGGCGACGGTGCCCGGTGGGACCAGACTCAGCAGTCGCCGGATCACCGGCGAATGAGCGCCAACGTGAGGACGGCGAAGGCCCGACCGAGGTAGATCATGGCCTTGGCCGGGGAGTGGCTGGGGGTGCCGGCCATCCGCTTGCGCATCGCCACCGGCACCTGGCGGATGGTGTAGCCCCGCCGGGCGGTGTGCACGAGCGTCTCGACCGTGTCACCCAGGTATTCCACGGGGTACCAGGTGGCGAACATGTCGATCACCCGGCGGTTGGCGGCCCGGAACCCGGAGGTGGTGTCGGTGAGCTTGGTGCGGGCGACGCGGGACAGCACGCCGGAGAGCATGACCATGGCCCAGCGGCGGGGGCCGCGGACGTTGTAGTCGCCCTCGCCGGCGAACCGGGCGCCGATCACCAGGTCGGTCTCGTCGAGCAGGTCGACGAGCTTGGGCACGTACCGCGGGTCGTGCTGGCCGTCCGCGTCGATCTGGATGGCCACGTCGTAGTCGTGATCGCGGGCGTACCGGTACCCCACCCGCATGGCGCCGCCGACACCGAGGTTGTACGGGAGTTTCGCGACCCGGGCGCCGGCGGCGGAGGCGACGGCGGCGGTGCGGTCGGTGGAGCCGTCGTCGACCACGAGCACGTCGACGCCGGGCAGTTCGCCGCGGACCTCGCCGACGACGTCGGCGATGGAGCCGGACTCGTTGAGCGCGGGGATGATGATCAGGACCCGCTTGCCGTTAACCATCGTGCGACACCAGTTCGTCTCGGGCCGCCCGGTCCGCGTCGATCTCGGCGCGGAGCAGGGCGAAGTCTTCTGCCAGGGTCCGGGTCTCTTCCTCCAGGGCGCTGACCTCCCAGCTGAGGTGCACGCAGACCAGCAGCAGGAAGACGATGCCGAGGAAGAGCACGAGGCTCACGCCGGACTGGACGCCGAGCAGCTCGGCGACGTTGTCCAGCAGGCGGGGGAAGAGCGACAGGGGAATGACGATCACCAGGACGCAGAGCCAGAGCATGCCGTACTTCTCGCGGAGCTGCCGGCGACGCAGCAGCTCGACGATCGTGGCCAGCAGTATCAGGCCGGTCAGGCCGGTGACGAGGGTGAGCTTCATGCGACCTTCCACGGGGCGGGTGGAGCGGGGGAGTGGAACGCGTCAACCAGGGTGGAATGCCAATCCGGAAGCGGCGGCAGACCCGCGGCCGCCCAGCGGCTGTGCCCTAGCACACTGTACGCCGGACGGGGGGCGGGACGAGGATACCTGTCGCTCGTGGTGGGTCGGATCCGGTCCGGGTCCAGACCGGCCAGGGTGAACGCGGCACGGGCCAGCCCGTACCAGGTGGTCTGGCCGGCGCAGGTGCCGTGGTAGACGCCGGGAGCGGCGCGACCGTCCAGGGCGGCGTCGGCGAGCGCGACCAGTCGCTCGGCGAGACGGTACGACCAGGTGGGCTGCCCGTGCTGGTCGTCGACCACGTCGAGGTGCTCGCGTTGGCCGGCCAGCCGCAGCATGGTCGCCACGAAGTTCGGCCCGTGCGCGCCGTACAGCCACGCGGTGCGGACGACGTACCCGGTGTCCGGCAGCAGGCGGGCGACGGCCTGCTCGCCGACCAGCTTGCCGCGCCCGTACGCGTTGACGGGCGCGGTCGGCGCGTCCTCCGGGTAGGGGGAGTCGGCGTCGCCGGCGAGGACGTAGTCGGTGGAGACCTGAACTAACCGGGTGCCGCTGGTGGCGCACGCCGCCGCGAGGTTCGCCACGCCGTGGCCGTTGACGGCGGTGGCCGCCGTCTCGTCGGCTTCCGCGCCGTCGACGTTGGTCCACGCGGCGGCGTTGATCACGACGTCGTGTCCGGCGACGGCGGTGCGGACCGCAGCGGGGTCGGTGATGTCCAGGTCGGTACGGGCGGCGGCGGTGACCTTCAGGTCGGGCCGGGTCTCCAGGACGGTGACCAGGTCCCGGCCGAGCATCCCTCCGGCGCCGGTGACGAGTAGTCGGGTCATGCGGTGGGGGCCGACTTCAGCGGCTCCCACCAGGCCCGGTTCTCCTGGTACCAGCGCACGGTTTCGGCGAGGCCGTCGTCGAGGGTGACGCTGGGCTGGTAGCCCAGCTCTTCGCTGATCTTGCTGATGTCGAGGGAGTACCGGCGGTCGTGGCCCTTGCGGTCGGCGACGGGCACGACGCGGTCCCAGTCAGCGCCGCAGGCGTCCAGCAGCCGGCCGGTCAGCTCCTTGTTGGTCAGCTCGGTGCCGCCGCCGATGTTGTAGACCTCGCCGGCGCGACCCTTCTGCTGGACCAGCGCGATGCCCCGGCAGTGGTCGTGCACGTGCAGCCAGTCGCGGATGTTGCCGCCGTCGCCGTACAGCGGAACCGTCCCGCCGTCGAGCAGGTTGGTCACGAACAGCGGGATGACCTTCTCCGGGAACTGGTACGGACCGTAGTTGTTGGAGCAGCGGGTGACGACCACGTCCATGCCGTGGGTGCGGTGGTAGGCCAGGGCGAGCAGGTCGGAGCCGGCCTTGGACGCCGAGTACGGGGAGTTCGGGGCGAGGGGCCAGGTCTCGGTCCAGGAACCCTCGTCGATGGAGCCGTACACCTCGTCGGTGGAGACGTGCACGAACCGGCCGGTGCCGTGGCGTAGCGCCGCGTCGAGCAGCGTCTGGGTGCCCAGCACGTTGGTGGTGACGAACGGCGCGGCGCCGGCGATCGAGCGGTCGACGTGCGACTCGGCGGCGAAGTGCACGATCACGTCGTGGTCGGCGACGACCTCGTCGACCACGACCGGGTCGCAGATGTCACCCTGCACGAACCGCAGGCGAGGGTCGTCGCGGACCGGGTCGAGGTTGGCCCGGTTGCCCGAGTAGGTCAACTTGTCGAGCACGGTCACGACCGCCGGTTCGAGCGGGGGTACGCCCTCAGCGTTGCCCAGGGGCTTGCCCAGCAACAGTCGAACGTACTCCGACCCGATGAATCCGGCTCCGCCGGTGACGAGGATCCTCACGGGTTCGGAAGTGTACGCGACGTTCGTCGGCGGACGTGGGACGCGACCCCCACGCACGTTCCGTAGCCGTGCCGGTAGGCTTCGCCGGTGCGTGGAATCCTCCTTGCCGGCGGTACCGGATCCCGACTGTGGCCGATCACCCGCGCGGTGTCCAAGCAACTGATGCCGGTCTTCGACAAACCGATGATCTACTATCCGCTCTCTACTCTGGTGATGTCCGGGGTCCGGGAGATCCTGGTGATCACGACACCGGAGGACCAGGACCAGTTCCGCCGGCTGCTCGGCGACGGCAGCCAGTTCGGGCTGCGGCTGGAGTACGCCGCCCAGGCGCGCCCGGAGGGCATCGCGCAGGCGTTCATCCTCGGCGCGGACTTCATCGGCGACGAGTCGGTGGCGCTGATCCTCGGCGACAACATCTTCCACGGCGTGGGGCTGGGACGGCAGCTCGCCGACCACGGTGACCCTGTCGGCGGCCGGGTCTTCGCCTACCAGGTCGCCAACCCCCAGGAGTACGGCGTGGTCGACTTCGACGCCGACGGCCGGGTGCTCTCGATCGAGGAGAAGCCGGCGCGGCCGAAGTCCCGCTACGCGGTACCCGGCCTGTACTTCTACGACAATCGGGTGGTCGACATCGCCCGCAAGCTCACCCCGAGCGCTCGCGGCGAGCTGGAGATCACCGCCGTCAACGAGGTGTACCGGGAGACCGGCGAGCTGTCGGTGACGGTGCTCGATCGCGGCACCGCGTGGCTGGACACCGGCACGTTCACCTCAATGATGCAGGCCGCCGAGTTCGTCCGGGTGGTCGAGGAGCGGCAGGGCCTCAAGATCGGTTGTGTCGAGGAGGTGGCCTGGCGGGCCGGCCTGATCGACGACGACCAGCTGCGTGCGCTGGCCGCGCCGCTGACCAAGAGCGGGTACGGCGACTACCTGCTCGGCCTGCTGGACGGCAACGGGGTGTCCTGGTGAAGATCCGCGAGCTGAGCATCGAGGGCGCCTGGGAGATCAGCCCCCAGCAGCACGGCGACCCGCGCGGCATGTTCATGGAGTGGTACCGCTTCGACAAGCTCGCCGAGGCGGTGGGGCACCCGCTGCGCCTCGCCCAGGCCAACCTGTCGGTCTCCGCGCGCGGCGTGGTGCGCGGCATCCACTTCGCCGACGTACCTCCTGGGCAGGCGAAGTACGTGACCTGCGTGCGCGGAGCGGTCCTCGACGTGATCGTCGACCTGCGGGTCGGCTCACCGACCTTCGGCCGTTGGGAGGGCGTCCGGTTGGACGACACCGACCGGCGGGCCGTCTACCTCAGCGAGGGCCTGGGGCACGGGTTCTGCGCGCTGACCGACGACGCGACACTGAGCTACCTCTGCTCGGCCACGTACAACCCGACCGGCGAGCACGCGGTGCACCCGCTCGACGAGGAACTGGGCATCGAGTGGCCCGCCGACACGGCGCTGCTGTCCGCGCGCGACGACGCCGCGCCGACCCTCGCGCAGGCCCGCGAGAGCGGCCTGCTTCCGGAGTACGACGCCTGCCGGCGGTTCGTGGCCAGCCTCGGACCGGACGGAATGTCGCACTCAGCCGCTATGTGACCATCCCTCGGGCACGACCTGTGGTGTGACAGTGACGAACCGGGCCTCCGGGCGGCTAATGTCTCATCATGGAGCGGCGAATCTTCGGCCTCGAGACCGAGTACGGCGTCACCTGCACCTATCGCGGGCAGCGGAGGCTGTCCCCGGACGAGGTCGCGCGGTATCTGTTCCGGCGCGTCGTGTCCTGGGGTCGGTCGAGCAACGTGTTCCTGCGCAATGGGGCCCGTCTCTACCTGGACGTCGGGTCGCACCCGGAGTACGCGACACCGGAGTGCGACTCGGTGACCGACCTGGTGGCCCACGACCGGGCCGGCGAGCGGATCCTGGAAGGGCTGCTCGTCGACGCGGAGAAGCGGCTGCACGACGAGGGCATCGCAGGTGAGATCTACCTGTTCAAGAACAACACCGACTCGGCCGGCAACTCGTACGGCTGCCACGAGAACTACCTGGTCTCCCGGCACGGGGAGTTCGGCCGGCTCGCCGACGTGCTCATCCCGTTCCTGGTGACCCGGCAGTTGATCTGTGGGGCCGGCAAGGTGCTGCAGACCCCGCGCGGCGCGGTCTACTGCCTCTCGCAGCGGGCCGAGCACATCTGGGAGGGCGTCTCGTCGGCGACCACCCGCAGTCGCCCGATCATCAACACGCGCGACGAGCCGCACGCCGACGCCGAGCGCTACCGGCGCCTGCACGTCATCGTCGGTGACTCGAACATGAACGAGGTCACCACGCTGCTCAAGGTCGGCACGGCCGACATCGTGCTGCGGATGATCGAGGCCGGCGTGGTCATGCGGGACCTGTCGCTGGAGAACCCGATCCGGGCGATCCGCGAGGTGTCGCACGACATCACCGGCCGCCGCAAGGTGCGCCTGGCCTCCGGCAAGGAGGTGAGCGCGCTGGACATCCAGCAGGAGTACCTGGCCAAGGCCACCGAGTTCGTCGAGCGGCGCGGCGGCGACCAGGCCGCCAAGCGGGTGGTCGAGTTGTGGGGCCGGGTGCTCAACGCGGTGGAGAGCGGTGACCTGGAGCCGGTCTCGCGGGAGATCGACTGGGTCAGCAAGCTGCGGCTGATCGAGCGGTACCAGCGCAAGCACGACCTGCCGTTGTCGCACCCCCGGGTGGCGCAGATGGACCTGGCGTACCACGACGTGCGCCGTGGCCGGGGCCTCTACGGGCTGTTGGAGCGCCGCGGCGAGGTGGACCGGGTGGCCACCGACCCGGAGATCTTCGAGGCGAAGGAGACTCCGCCGCAGACCACCCGGGCGCGGCTGCGCGGCGAGTTCATCCGGCACGCCCAGGAGAAGCGGCGCGACTTCACCGTCGACTGGGTGCACCTGAAGCTCAACGACCAGGCGCAACGCACCGTGCTCTGCAAGGACCCGTTCCGGGCGTACGACGAGCGGGTGGAGCGGCTGATCGCCAGCATGTGACGGGTCCGCCGGCCCCGACGGTGGTGTACGCCGACGGGGCCGGCACGACCGGTAGGCTGGGCGCGCCATGACGACTTCTGGACCATCCGACCCCTCCGAGCGCGGCGACGCGCGGCAGAACTGGGTCGAGCGCCGGCGGGAGAAGATCCGCGCCGAGATCGACCGCAACCGGCGCGGCGAGTACACCGTGCCGACCTGGGTGCTGGCCGTGGCGCTGGCGCTCATCGTGGGCGGCTGGCTCGCCCTGATCTTCCTCTCCTGATCCCGCCCCGCGCGGTCGCGCGTGGTGTGCCGGTGATCCCCGCCCCGCGCGGTCGCGCACGGTGTCCGGTGATCGCTGCCCCGCGCGGTGTCGGACGTGCTGACCCGTCGGGGCCAGGGGTTGGCCCGGCCGGGTCGCCCCACCGGGTATCCGCTGGCCGTCGCCGTCGCGGGCCGTCCTGCCGCCCAGTGGGCCGGCGGCGCGAGGACGCGACGACGCGGGAGGCGATCATGAACGACCCGACGGTGCCCCAGCCCGAACGCGACGGTGGGGGCTGGGTGGACCCCGGGCCACGCGACGTGGTCCGCGACCGGCAGAACCCCGATCTGTTGACTCCACCGAGCACGGACGCGGGCACGCTGCCGAACCTGCGGTTCTCCTTCTCGGACGCGCACACCCGGGTGCAGCGCGGCGGATGGACCCGGGAGGTGACCGTACGGGAGTTGCCCATCGCCACCGAGCTCAGTGGCGTGGACATGGCGCTGGAACCGGGCGGGTACCGGGAGCTGCACTGGCACAAGCAGTCCGAGTGGGCGTACGTGTCGCGTGGCAGCGCCCGGATCAGCGCCGTCGACCAGGAGGGCCGCAACTTCCTCGACGACGTACGCGCCGGCGACCTGTGGTTCTTCCCGCAGGGGGTGCCGCACCACATCCAGGCGCTCGACGAGGGTGTGGAGTTCCTGCTGGTCTTCGACGACGGCGCGTTCACCGAGAACGGCACGTTCCTGATCAGCGACTTCTTCGCGCACACCCCGAAGGAGGTGCTGGCCAAGAACTTCGGGTGGCGGCTCGATCAGCTCGACTCGATCCCCGAGCGGGAAAAGTACATCTTCGCCGGGCAGGTGCCGCCGCCGCTGGACCAGGACCGGGTCGTCAGCCCGACCGGGGACGTGCCCCGCAGCCTCAGTCACCGGCTGCTCGCCCAGCAGCCGCAGCGGTTCCCGGGCGGGCAGGTCCGCATCGCCGACGTCACCCAGTTCGCCGCGGCCACCACGATCTGCGCCGCGCTGGTCGAGGTGGATCCGGGCGGGATGCGGGAACTGCACTGGCACCCCACCGACGACGAGTGGCAGTACTACCTGTCTGGCCACGGTCGGATGGGCGTGTTCGCCAGTCAGGGCGTGGCCGGCACCTTCGACATGCGCGCCGGTGACGTCGGGTACGTGCCGTTCGCCTACGGCCACTACATCGAGAACCTCGGCACCGAGCCGCTGGTGTTCCTGGAGATGTTCCGCAAGCCCCGGTTCGAGTCCGTCTCGCTGACCCAGTGGATGGCGAACACCCCGCCCGAGGTCAGCGCCGACACCCTCAATCTGCCCCGAGAACTCATCGAGGCCCTACCCCGAGACCAACGCCCCGTGATCCGCTAACCCCACCGATTGCCCCCGGTGATCAAGAGGTTCGCGTCAATATCGCGCCGGATTCTGACGCAAACCTCTTGATCACCGGGGCTGGGGGGTGGGGGTGGGGTGGGGTGGGGTTGGGGTTAGGGGAGGTGGGTGGTGGCTTGGCGGCCGGCGGCTGCTGCTGCCAGGAAGTAGGCGTGGTCGGCGTCCAGGGGGCGGCCCATGGTGGACAGGGGGACGGGGCTGGCGCGCAGCGCGGCGTCGAGGCCGGCGGTGGGCACCTGCACGATCCGGTGCCGGGCCGCCAGCGGCGCCAGGGCGGCGTCGACCTCGGCGGCCAGGGCCGGGTCCAGGCCGTCGGGCACCACCAACTCCGCCGGGGCGAGCGCCACCCGGCCGTACGCGGTGAGGCTGTGGTGCGACACCCCGTTGTGCCGGGGGCGGGGGTCGGCGTCGGAGATGCGCAGCGAGCCGACCGGCCGCCCGCCGAGCGTGGCGATCGCGTTGACCGCCTCACCGACGGCGACACCGGAGAAGCCCCACCGGGTGCCGGTGCCCAGGTTGCCGGGGCCCTGCGCCACGATCGCCACGTCGGCGCGCAGCACGTGGTGGGCGGCGAGCAGACCGCCGTGCAGGGTGGTGGCCTCGAGGTCACCGCCGAACGCCTGCCCGACGGTGATCGTCCCGACCAGCTCGTCGCGCAGCCCGGCCAGGGTGCGGGAGAACCAGGCCGGCAGCGCGCCACCGTCGGTGAGCAGGTACGCGACCCGCGCCCGAGGGGCGTCGGCCCGGATGCCGGCCAGGATCGCCGGCAACGCCGAGTGCAGGTCGGCGGTGACCACGGGCAGGCCGCCCAGGTCGTCGGCGTCGGCCAGCACGGCCCGGTGCGGGGACGCCTCCTCGTCGACACCGAGCAGGATCGGCTGCAACGGCGTGTAGCGGGCCTTGACCAGGTGCCCGGCGTCGCGGGTGTCGCCGGCGTCCGGCGGGTCCGGGGGCAGCCGGTCCGGCACCGCCACCACGAGGGCGTACCCGCCGGTGCCCAGCCCCATCAGCAGCGCGCCGGCGTTGAGCAGCACCCGGTCGCCGGGCTCGGGCGTGCCGACCAGCTCGGGATAGGCCAGCGCCCGCATGCGCGTGCCGTCGGGCAGGTCGACGTCGAGTTCCACCGCCCCGGTCCACTGCCGTCGCAGCGCCGCCACCGTCCCCGTACGCCATCGCACCATGACGGGCACGCTAGCCGCGCGGGCGCGGCGGACCGCGACCGGGTGCGACGCCGCTCGGGTTCAGGTCCGCTCGTCGCCGGGGGAGGCGGGCGGCGCGGCCTGGGTGTGGCGGGCGGTGCCGGTGGCGCCCGGCAGTGAGCGGGTCGGGTCGAGGAAGACGAACCGGATCTCCGGGTAGCGCTCGGTGAGCCGCCGCTCGGCCTCGTCGGCCGTGGTCTCGATCTGCGCGCCGGTGGCCTCGTCGCGGAAGTCGACCTTCGCGGCGACGAGGATGTCGTCCGGGCCGAGCTGCATGGTCAGCAGGGTGTCGATGCGTTCCACCTCGGGCAGGCCGGCCAGTTCCTGCTCGATCTCGCGACGCAGCCGCTCCGGGACGGCCCGGCCGACCAGCAGCGACAGGTTGTTGCTGGCGAGGATCCCGGCGACGGTCAGCAGCAGCAGGCCGATGAGGATCGACGCGACGCCGTCCCACACCTCGTCGCCGGTGGCGTGCGACAGGCCGACGCCGAGCCCCGCGAGCACCAGGCCGATCAGGGCCGCGCTGTCCTCCAGGAAGACGGCCTTGACGGTGGTGTCGGCGGTGAGCCGCAGGAACCGTCGCGGGGTGGTCTGCCAGCGCTCGGACTCGCGCCGGACCTGCCGCACGGCCCGGGCCAGCGAGATCGACTCGATGACGAACGAGACCGCCAGCACGATGTACGACACGAGGTAGTCGCCGCTGTGCTCGTGCACGAGGATCGTGGTGACGCCGTGGGTGACGGCGAAACCGGCGCCGGCCACGAAGGTGAACATCGCGGCGAAGAACGCCCAGACGTAGCTCTCCTTGCCGTACCCGAAGGGGTGCCGTTTGTCGGCCGGCCGGGCGCCCCGGCGCAGCGCCTGGAACAGCAGCACCTCGGTGGTGGTGTCGGCGACCGAGTGCGCCGCCTCGGACAGCATCGCGGCCGACCCCGAGATCAGCCCGGCGACCAGCTTGGCGACCGCGATGGCGAGGTTGGCGACGCCCGCGACGACCACGGTGCCGACGCTCTCGCTCTCGGTCTTCATCCCGGCTTGCGACATGAGGGAAACCCTATGGCGGTGAGCGGCGGCGCGCCGGGGGAGGACCCGATCCGAACAAGTGTGCGGCACGCCCCGCGTGGGTGCACGATGTGGGCGCGTCGGCTGCTAGCGTCTACCGCGTGTCGCGGACCCGCACCGAACGCCTGGTCAACCTGGTGATCTGCCTGCTGTCCACGCGACGGTTCCTGACCGCCGCGCAGATCGCCGCGACCGTGCCCGGCTACGAGCACGATCCCGACGACGCGCGCGACCACGAGGCGTTCCAGCGCAAGTTCGAGCGGGACAAGGCCGAGCTGCGCGAGTTGGGCGTCCCCCTGGAGACCGGCACGGCCAGCGTCTTCGACGCCGAGCCCGGCTACCGCATCGCCCACCGCGAGTACGCGCTGCCCGACATCCCCCTCGAACCGGACGAGGCCGCCGCCGTCGGCATCGCCGCCCGGCTGTGGCAGCACGCCGGGCTGGCCGCCGCCGCGTCCTCCGGGCTGGCCAAGCTGCGCGCCGCCGGGGTGGACGTCGACCCGCAGGCCACCCTCGGCCTGGAGCCGATGGTCACCGTCGACCCGGCGTTCGCGCCGCTGACCGCCGCCGCCCGGGACCGCCGGGAGGTGGGCTTCGACTACCGGGTACCCGACCGGGACGCCCCCAGCCGCCGCCGGCTCCAACCGTGGGGCGTGGTCTGCTGGCGGGGCCGGTGGTACGTGGTCGGCCACGACCTGGACCGGGACGCCACCCGCTGCTTCCGCCTCTCCCGGGTGGTCGGCGCCGTCCGGGTGACCGGCGCGTCCGGCGCCTACGAGCCGCCGCTGGGAGAAGACCTGATCAGTCACGTGGCCCGCTGGTCCGGGCCGGTGGAGCGCACCGGCCGGGCGACCGTGCTGGCCGCGCCCGGCCGGGCCGCCGGGCTGCGTCGGTGGGCGGTCGAGGTGACCGCCGGGCCGGACGGCGACCGCCTGGTCCTGCCGTACGCCGACCCGGACGGTCTGGCCGGCCACCTTGTCGGGTACGGGCCGGACGTCCGCGTGCTCGACCCGCCGGAGGTCCGCGAGGCGGTCATCCAGCGGCTCAAGGAGATCGCGGTCCGCCACGACGAGCTGGCGGTTTCCGGGGGTGCCCGGTGACCCGCCCGGCCGCCCGCGGCGGTTCCAAGACCTCCGCCGACCGGTTGGCGCGCCTGCTCAACCTGGTGCCCTACCTGCTGGCCCGACCGGGCATCGAGGTCGCCGAGGCGGCCGGTGACCTGGGTGTCACCGAACGACAGCTCCGGGAGGACCTGGAGCTGCTGTGGGTGTGCGGGCTGCCCGGTTACGGCCCCGGTGATCTGATCGACATGGCGTTCGACGGCGACCGGGTGACCATCACCTACGACGCCGGCATCGACCGGCCGCTGCGGCTCACCCCCGACGAGGCCCTCGCGCTCGTGGTGGCGCTGCGGATGCTCGCCGAGACCCCCGGCGTCGCCAACCGGGACGCCATCGAACGGGCCCTCGCCAAGATCGAGGACGCCGCCGGTGACCTGGTGGGCGCGCCGGTCGCGGTCCGGCTCCCCGGGGACACCCGGCGGGTCGAGGCGCTGCGCGCCGCCGTGGAGGGCGGCCGAGCGCTGCGGATCACCTACTACACGGCGGCCCGGGACGAGACCACCGAGCGGGTGATCGACCCGCTGCGGATGCTGATGGTCGGCGGTCGGGCGTACGTGGAGGCGTGGTGCCGGCGCGCGGAGGCGGTGCGGCTGTTCCGCGCCGACCGGATCGACGCGATAACCGAGCTGGACGAGCCGGCCGCCGTTCCGCCGCAGGCCGTCCCGCACGATCGCACCGAGGGGGTCTTCCGGCCGTCGCCCGACCTGCCGCTGATCACCCTGCGGATCGGGCGCGGCGAACGGTGGATCACCGAGTACTACCCGTGCGAGCGGGTCGAGGCCGGCGACGGTGACCAGTGGCTCGTCTCGCTGCGCGTGACCGACCTGGGGTGGGCGCGACGGTTCGTGCTCGGCCTCGGCCCGGACGTCACCGTGGTCGCCCCCGTCGAGCTGGCCGAGCAGGTCCGAGCGACCGCGTCCGCCGCGCTCGACGCGTACGCGGTGCCCGCGCCGGTGACGCGGCTGCCCGACGACGACCGCACGGCCGCGGCCCCCGGAGCGCCGTCGGGCGATCCGGCGGTGGCCGGCCGCACCCAGTAGGCTGGCCGGCGTGCTGATCTGGATCGTGCTCGCGCTGGTGCTGCTCCCGCTCGTGGCGCTCGCGCTGGCCGTACGCCCGGTGCTGGCCCGGCTGCCCAAGCTGCGCCGCGCCGCCGAGGCGTTGCAGCGCCGGGCCGGTGAGGCGGAGGCGCTGCGGGAGACCGCCGAGGCGTTGCAGCAGCGCGCCGAGGGCGTCCAACGTCAGCTCGACACCGCCCAGCAGCGCCTTGAGCTGATCAAGGCCAAGCGCGGCTGACCGCGCCGTCGGCCCAGGTGGTTGACGGATCATCGCGCGTTGGTCAAGACTTCACCGGCCGGGCCGATCCATCACCACCCGGCGGGTGGCATCGCACCGATCCGCACGTACGATGGGCTGCGTACCACCCCCCGGACACAGAGCGACTGGAGCTTCTCATGGGTGCCCTCAAGCCGTGGCACATCGCCGTTCTCGTGGTTGTGCTGATCCTGCTCTTCGGTGCGAAGCGGCTTCCCGACGCGGCCCGTTCGCTGGGTCGCTCGCTGCGGATCATCAAGGCCGAGACCAAGAGCCTGCAGGACGACGACCGCGACCTGGCCGAGAAGGCCGACGCGCAGGCCGGCTACCAGCCGTTGCCGCCGCACGCCGGGCAGCAGGCGCCGTACGCCGGGCAGCCGCAGCAGCCGCCGTACCAGCAGGCGCCGGCGCAGCAGCCGGTCGTCGACCCGGTGCACCGCGTCCGCGACAACTGACCGAAGGGCCTTCGCACCGTGGCCTTCGCCCTGCGTAAGCGCGGCCCGAGCACGTTCGAGCGGGCCGCCGACGGCTCGATGACGCTCATCGAGCACGTCCGTGAGCTGCGCAACCGTCTGTTCCGCGCCTCGCTGGCGATCCTGGTCGGTTTCGGCTTCGGCATCTGGCTGGCCGAGCCGGTGCGGCATTTGCTGTCGCAGCCGTACTGCGACCTGCCGGGGTCGAAGGACGCGTCCGGCAAGTGCCTGTTCGTCCAGCTCGGCCCGGCGGACCTCTTCCTGCTGAACCTGAAGATCGGCCTCTGGGTGGGCCTGATCATCGCGGCGCCGATCTGGCTCTACCAGCTTTGGGCGTTCATCGCGCCCGGGTTGCACCGGCACGAGCGGCGCTACGCGTACGCGTTCACGGCCCTGGCGGCGCCGCTGTTCGCCGCCGGCGCGGTGTTGGCCTTCTTCGTCACCGCCAAGGGCCTCGAGTTCCTGATGAACGTGTCCGGCGATGACATCTCGACCACGCTGGAAGTCACCCGGTACATCTCCTTCGTCACCAACCTGATCCTGCTGTTCGGGGTGGCGTTCGAGTTCCCGCTGATCGTGCTGATGCTCAACTTCGTCGGCCTGGCCAGCGCGAAGCGGCTGCTGAGCTGGTGGCGGGTGGCGATCTTCGTGTTCTTCGCGTTCTCCGCCGTGGTCACCCCCACCCCCGACCCGTTCGGGATGACCGCCCTGGCGGTCTGCCTCTCCGCGCTCTACTTCGGCGCGGTGGGCATCGCGTTCATCAACGACCGGCGGCGGGGTCGCGGCAAGGAGGTCTTCGCCGGTCTCGACGACGACGAGGTCTCGCCGCTGGAGTTCGACCCGGACCCGGTCGTGGCCGGGCAGCGGGTCGACGCGACCGCGCCGATCGGCGCTCCGGAGCCGATCGCGAAGCCGGCGCCGATCGAACGCCGTTACGACGACATGACCTGACGGCCCCGCGCCGCCAGAGCCAGCCGACGCCGTCCCCGCCAGGTGGGGGCGGCGTCGCTGTGTCCGCCGTCGACCGATTCCAGCCGCCCGGTGGGTTGGGAGCGCTACCTCCGCACGATGAACATCAGATGTACGACGAGTACGGTGCTGGCCGTGACCGTGAAAGAGTTTCGGCCTGGACCGGCGGAGGACGCCGCGTCGGCCGCCGGCCCGGTGGCCGTGCTCGCCAACCCGACCGCCGGCCGGGGACGACGCCGGGCCCTGCTGCCCCGGCTGCTGGACGGGCTGTCCGCCGCCGGCCGGCCGGTGACGGTGCTGTCGGCGTCCACCCCCGATGAGGCGGAGGTGGCCTGTCGGACGGCGGTCGCCGAGGGCGCGGGCGCGCTGGTCGCGATCGGCGGAGACGGCACCGTGCACCGGGCGCTGCAGGCCGTGGCCGGCACCGACATCCCGTTCGGACCGGTGCCCGCCGGCACCGGCAACGACTTCGCGATCGACACCGGCTTTCCCGCCGATCCGGTCGCCGCCGTGGAGGTGATCGCCGAGGCGCTGCGTACCGGCCGGAGCCGCGAGGTCGACCTGGCCCGGATGACGGGCGTCGACGGCGCGCAACGCTGGTACGGGGCCGTCCTCGCGGCGGGCTTCGACGCGATCGTCAACGAGCGGGCCAACCGGATGCGGTGGCCGCGCGGCCCCCGCCGGTACGACCTGGCGATCCTGATCGAGATGGCCCGCCTGAAGCCGCGGCGCTACACGATGCGCCTCGACGGGGTGGTGCACGACATGGACGCGGTGCTGGTGGCGGTGGGCAACTGCCCGTCGTACGGCGGTGGGATGCGGATCTGCCCCGACGCCGACCCGACCGACGGGCTGCTGGACGTGGTGGTGGCCGGTCGAGCGGACCGGCGCACGATGATCCGGGTGAAGCCGCACATCTACCAGGGCACCCACGTCGAGCACCCGGTGGTGAGCAGCTACCGGGCCCGTACGGTGGAGTTGGCCGCCGACGGGATCGTCACGTACGCCGACGGGGAACGCTCGCTCGGCCTCCCGGTGACCATCACCGCGGTGCCCGGGGCCCTGCGACTGCTGCGCTGACCCGTACCGCGCCGATGCTGGCGGCGATGACCAACACGATGGCGACGCACTCCGACACGGTCAGCGCCTGGCGCAGCACCAGCCAGCCGGCGAGGGTGGCGACGGCTGGGCCGAGACTCATCAGCACCGCGAAGGTGGCGGTGGGCATCCGGCGCAGCGCCAGCAGTTCCAGGGTGTACGGCAGGCCGGAGGCGAGCACCGCGAGGGCCGCGCCGAACGCGAGCACCTGCGGGTCGAGCAGGACCGCGCCGCCGTCGACGATGCCCAGCGGCAGGGTGACCAGCGCGGCCAGGGTGAGCGCGAGGGCGAGCCCGTCCGCGCCGGGGAACCGGCCGCCGACGCGGGCGCTGAGCACGATGTACGCGGCCCACATCGTGCCCGCGCCGAACGCGAACGCCACGCCGGCCGGATTGAGCCGGTCGAAGCCGCCCTGCCCGAGCAGCGCCACCCCGGCCAGCGCGAGTCCCGCCCAGCACCAGCTCGCCAGCCGGCGGGCGGTGAACACCGACAGGGCGAGGGGACCGAGCACCTCAAGCGTCACCGTCGGTCCGAGCGGGATGCGTTCGATGGCCTGGTAGAACAGCGAGTTCATGCCGGCCAGGGCCAGCCCGAACGCGCCGACGGCGAGCCAGGCCGAGCGGTCGTGTCCGCGCAGTCGCGGCCGGCACACGACGAGCAGCAACACCGCCGAGATCGTCAGCCGCAGGGTGACCGCCCCGGCCACGCCGGTACGCGGAAAGAGCAGCGCGGCGACGGCGGAGCCGAACTGGACCGACAGCGCCCCGCCGAGCACCAGCCCCACGGCGAGGACACCACCGTGCCGCTGTGGGGGCGCGTCGGTCGGTGTCGACGCAGGCAGGAGGGTGTCCGTCACGGCCCTGACGCTAGGCGGTGGGCTCCGGGGACGCGCGGGCGGCCTCGACGCGGATCAGCCCGGGGTCAGGCGGGCAGGGCCAGGTCCAGGACTGCGCCCAGCCCGTTCTCCCGGCCCGGCTCGGCGGCCGGCAGCACCAGCACCGCGCAGCCGGCGGCCACCGCGCCCGCGTCGGCCGGGCTGTCGCCGACCATCAGCGTCTGCTCCGGGTCGACGCCCAGCATCCCGCAGGCGCGCCAGAAGATCGCCGGGTCGGGCTTGCAGCGCCCCACCTCGTACGACAGCACGAACGCGTCGACGAGGTCGGTCAACCCCCAGGCGTCGAAGTGCGGGCGCAGGTCGAAACCGATGTTGCTGACCACCGCGACGCGTA
Organism: Micromonospora sp. CA-248212; assembly: GCF_050948405.1. Lineage (NCBI taxonomy): Bacteria > Bacillati > Actinomycetota > Actinomycetes > Micromonosporales > Micromonosporaceae > Micromonospora > Micromonospora sp. CA-248212. The sequence continues at coordinate 3,366,413 of NZ_CP192023.1, forward strand.
CGCCGGCGTCGCGCAGCGCGGCCAGCGTGGGGGCCGTGTCCGGGTAGGGCACCCAGCCCTCGGCGATCAGCAGCCGCTCGTAGAGCGCGTCGGGCAAGCCCTCGATGCCGGCGTCCACGGTCTCGGCCAGCCCGGTGTACGCCCCCCGGTGGGCGTGCGGGTAGAGGTCCCGGTCGGCCCACAGCTCGGCCAGCCGGGGCGGCACCCGGGCCGGTAGCGGGCCGCCCGCGCGGCCGGCGGTCAGCAGGCGGTCGGCCAGCGAGGTGGCGCGGACCCGGTCCAGGGTGACCCCGCACGCCGCCGCGGCCTCCAGCACCCACTGCCGAGGCTCCTCCACCTGGGCCAGGGTGCCGTGGAAGTCGAAGAGCACCGCCTTCACGGGCCGTCGGGACGTCCGGCGGGCGGTGGCGCTGCCCGGCGCAGTGGTCTGGGGCGGTTCGGCATGGTCCGGCACGCCGTGCACCCTACCGACCCTCGCCGACAGCCCTGCCGGACGGCCTTGTGGGGTGCACTGTGCCGGCACGCACTAATCTTGGTGCCATGTCGAGCCCCGCCGAGCGGTACGCCGCGGCGCGCCGCCGGACCGCGCAGGCCTCCGAGTTTCCGGCGCTGGACGAGTTCGCCCTGGACCTGGGGTTCGACCTCGACGACTTCCAGCGCGAGGCGTGTCAGTCGTTGGAGCGGGGCAGCGGTGTGCTGGTGTGCGCCCCGACCGGCGCCGGCAAGACCGTGGTCGGCGAGTTCGCCGTACACCTGGCTCTGCGGGGGTGGCCCGACGACCCGGCGGCGGCCGGCGGCGCGACGCCGCCGACGACCCGGCGCAAGTGCTTCTACACGACGCCGATCAAGGCGCTGTCCAACCAGAAGTACCACGACCTCGTCGACCGGTACGGCGCCGAGCAGGTTGGCCTGTTGACCGGCGACAACGCGATCAACGGCGACGCGCCCGTGGTGGTGATGACCACCGAGGTGCTGCGCAACATGCTCTACGCGGGCTCCAGCACGTTGCAGGGGCTCGCCTACGTGGTGATGGACGAGGTGCACTACCTCGCCGACCGGTTCCGCGGCGGCGTGTGGGAAGAGGTGATCATCCACCTGCCGGAGTCGGTCACCCTGGTCTCGTTGTCGGCGACCGTGTCGAACGCCGAGGAGTTCGCCGACTGGCTGGTCACCGTGCGCGGCGAGACCGCCGTGGTGGTCAGCGAGCACCGGCCGGTGCCGCTGTGGCAGCACATGCTGGTCGGCAAGCGGATGTTCGACCTGTTCCACGACGCCGACGCCGCCCGCAAGCACGACGTGCACCCGGAGCTGCTGCGCTACACCCGCGACACGATGCGCCGGCTGGAGCTGGGCGAGGGGCGCAGCGCCGGGCCGGGCTCCGGACGCCGAGGTCCGCGCTGGCGCGGCCCGATCCGCCCGGACATCGTGGACCGGCTGGACCGGGAGGGTCTGCTGCCGGCCATCCTGTTCATCTTCAGCCGCGCGGGCTGCGCCGCCGCCGTGCAGCAGTGCCTGGCCGCCGGGCTGCGGCTCACCTCGCCCGAGGAGCGCGCCGAGATCCGCCGGGTGGTCGAGTCCCGGGTCACCGCCATCCCCGGCGAGGACCTGACGGTGCTGGGCTACTGGGAGTGGCTGGACGGCCTGGAGCGCGGCCTCGCCGCCCACCACGCCGGCATGCTGCCGGTGTTCAAGGAGGTCGTCGAGGAGCTGTTCGTCCGGGGCCTGGTCAAGGCGGTCTTCGCCACCGAGACCCTTGCGCTGGGCATCAACATGCCGGCGCGCTGTGTGGTGCTGGAACGCCTCGTCAAGTACAACGGCGAGGCGCACGTCGACCTGACCCCGGGGGAGTACACGCAGCTCACCGGCCGCGCCGGCCGGCGGGGCATCGACGTCGAGGGGCACGCCGTGGTGGTGTGGTCCCCGGAGACCGACCCGCGGCACGTGGCCGGGCTCGCCTCCACCCGCACCTATCCGCTGCGGTCCAGCTTCCGCCCGTCGTACAACATGGCGGTGAACCTGGTCGGCTCGGTCGGCGCGGAGCCCGCCCGGGCGCTGCTGGAGTCGTCGTTCGCCCAGTTCCAGGCCGACCGGTCGGTGGTCGGTCTGGCGCGGCAGGTGCAGCGCAACACCGAGACCATCGAGGCGTACGGCGCGGAGGCCGCCTGCCACCACGGCGACTTCGACGAGTACTTCGCGCTGCGGGTGGCGATCGCCGACCGGGAGAAGGCCATCGCCCGGCAGGGGCAGACCCAGCGCAAGGCCGCGGCCGTGGCGTCGCTGGAGCGGCTGCGTATCGGCGACGTGATCCGTGTTCCGTCGGGCCGGCGGGCCGGTCTGGCCGTCGTGCTGGACCCGGCGACCGGCGGGTTCGGCGAACCTCGTCCGCTGGTGCTCACCCAGGACCGCTGGGCGGGGCGGGTCAGCCCGGGGGACTTCACCACGCCCGCCGAGGTGTTGGCCCGGATCCGGGTGCCCAAGCACTTCAACCACCGCTCGCCGGGGGCCCGGCGGGACCTCGCCGCCGAGGTCAGCGGCACCGGCCTGGACCGGCACGGTGGCCGCCGAGGTGGCCGCTCCCGGCAGGCGCCCGGCGAGGACCACCGGCTCAGCCAGCTCCGCACCGAGCTGCGTAACCACCCCTGTCACGCCTGCCCGGAGCGGGAGGAGCACGCCCGCTGGGCGGAGCGTCGCCGTCGTCTCGAACGGGACACCGACGAGCTGCGTGAGCGGGTGTCCGGGCGTACCGGGTCCCTCGCCCGGACGTTCGACCGGATCGTCGCGCTGCTGACCGAGCGTGGATACCTCGGCCGCGACGGCGCGGTCACCGACGCCGGTCGGATGCTTGGCCGGATCTGGACCGAGGCGGATCTGCTGGTCGCCGAGTGTCTGCGTCGACGCGTGTGGGACGGGCTCTCCCCGGCCGAGCTGGCCGCCGCGGTGTCCGTGGTGGTCTTCGAGGCGCGCCGCGACGTCGACGAGCGGGCCTCCCTGCCGCGCGGCCCGGTCTCCGACGCCGTGGACGAGACGCTGAAGCTGTGGGGCGAGATCGAGGCCGACGAGGCCGCCCGTGGGCTGGCCGCTACCCGCGAGCCGGATCTGGGCTTCGCCTGGCCGGTCTACCGGTGGGCCCGGGGCGAGGCCCTGGCGAAGGTGCTCGGCAGCGGGCACGAGATTGACGGCGAGATGCCGGCCGGCGACTTCGTCCGGTGGGCGCGGCAGGTGGTCGACCTTCTTGGTCAACTTTCCGACTCGGGCGGCGCGTCGCCGGAGCTGCGTGCCACGGCCCGGCAGGCCATAGCGGCCATCAACCGGGGAGTGCTCGCGTACCACACCTCCGCCTGATGATCACTTTCGGTCAACCGGGTCGGTGAATCGACGCATCGGACGGTCACCGTGACGGCACCCCACGAATAGCCCGGGGGTGCTATTGCGCCTGCTCGGAGCACCCCTGATCATTGCCCGGGCGCTGTGCATACGCGCCGGTAACGAGTGGGGAGAAACATCGCCGTGGCGGACATCAATCACTTTGAGTACGGGTGGATCACGCCCGCGCTGAGCTACGCGCTGTCGGTGCTCGGGTCGGTCCTGGGGCTCGTCTGCGCCGGCCGCATCCGCACGGCCCGTACCGCCCGCCAGCGCGCCTGGTGGGGCCTGCTGGCCGCCTGGGCGCTCGGCGGCACCGCCATCTGGGCCATGCACTTCATGGCCATGCTCGGCTTCGCCGTCGACGGCACCCGCATCCGGTATGACGTGCCACTGACCGCCGCCAGCACCGCCATCGCGGTGGTCGCCGTCGGCATCGGCCTGGCGATCGTCGGCACCGGCCGGCTGAACCCGGTACGCCTCATCGCCGGCGGCGTGTTCACCGGCGCCGGGGTCGCCGCCATGCACTACACCGGCATGGCGGCGATGCGCCTCAATGGCAGCCTCGGCTACGACACCATCCGGGTCGTCCTCTCCGTGGTCATCGCGGTCGTCGCCGCGACCGTGGCCCTGTGGCTCGCGATGACCGTCCGGCGCGGCCTGGCGATCTTCGCCTCCGCTCTGGTCATGGGCGTCGCGGTGAACGGCATGCACTTCACCGGCATGAGCGCCCTCTCGGTGCACCTGCACGAGCGCTCGGGCGGAGTGACCGGTGCCGGGGTGAGCGCCCTGCTGGTGCCGATCGTCGTGGCGGTGATCTTCGGCGTGGTCGGGCTGCTCTACGCCCTGCTCGCCGCCCCCACCGACGACGACCTGGCCGCCGCCGCGTACCTGGACGCGCGCCGGACCCCGGAGCCCACCCCGGCCGCGCCGGCAGCCGCCCCGGACCCGGTCGGGCTGCGCGCCCGCTCCACCCTCGGGCAGCCCGGCACCCCGTTCCCCTCCCGCCGGGACACCCCGCCGCGCTGACGCCGGCCGGTGCCGTCCGGCGCTGAGGCGACCCGGACCACATGATCCACACGACATCAGCGATGTGGGGGTGACCTGTTCTTGGGTCACCCCCACATCGGCGATCCGATGTCGATCGTCGCGCCACCCGGCCGACGCGGCGCGGTGGCCGCGTCCCAGTCCGCCGACCGAGGTGATCCCGCTGTGCGGGCGGCGAGGCGTGTCGGTGTTGAATGCGGTGGTGTCCGCCACCCCCCGCGATTCAGCCGGACACAGAGGAGGGTGAGATGAACTTCCAGCGCCTCGGCCCGAGCGGCCAGGAGATCCCGGTCGTCCAGCACGACGGTACGGCCTTCGACCTGCGGCCACTCACCGCCGACCTGGACGGGGCGTTCTGGGCGTCAGACGGGATCGCCCGGACGCGCGGCGCGCTCGACCGGGGCGAGCTGACCGAGCTGCCCGGGGCCGCGTCGCTGCGGGTGGGCGCTCCGGTGGCGCGTCCAGCGAAGATCGTCTGCATCGGACTCAACTACCGCGACCACGCCGCGGAGACCGGCGCGGCGCTGCCCGCCGAGCCGGTGGTCTTCATGAAGGACCCGATGACCATCGTCGGGCCGTACGACGACGTGCTCGTTCCCCGTGGCTCGACCAAGACCGACTGGGAGGTCGAACTCGCGGTCGTCGTCGGGACGACCATCCGCTACGCCGACACTCCGGAGCAGGCGTTGCGGCACGTCGCCGGGTACGCGGTGTCGCACGACGTCTCCGAGCGCGCCTTCCAGTTGGAGCGCGGCGGCCAGTGGGACAAGGGCAAGAGCTGCGAGACCTTCAACCCGCTGGGGCCGGGTCTCGTGCCGGCCGACGAGGTCAAGGACCCGCAGTCGCTCGCGCTGCGTCTGTGGGTCAACGGCGTGCTCCGCCAGGACGGGTCCACCGCCAACATGATCTTCCCGGTGGCGCACGTGCTCTGGTACCTGAGCCAGTTCATGGTCCTGTACCCGGGCGACGTCATCAACACGGGAACGCCGGCCGGGGTGGCGCTGGGTCTTCCGGATCACCCGTACCTGCGCGCCGGTGACGTCGTGGAGCTGGAGGTCGCCGGCCTGGGCCGGGCACGCCAGACGCTGGTGGCGGCATGACCGCGGAGTTCGCCGGGCTGGCCGCGATCGTCACGGGCGGCTCGTCCGGCATCGGACGCGCCACCGCCGTGGAGTTGCGCGCTCGGGGCGCCCGGGTGGCGGTTCTCGACCTCGACCCGAGCGGGCTTGACGACGGCATCGCGGGCATCACCGCCGACGTGTCGAGCCGGCCATCGGTGGACGCGGCGGTCGCCGAGGCGGCCACCGTGCTCGGCGGCCTCGACGTGGTGGTCAACAACGCCGGCATCGGCGCGACCGGCACCGTCGCCGACCAGGGCGACGACGAGTGGCACCGGGTGCTCGACGTCAACGTGGTCGGCATGGCCCGGGTGGTCAGCGCCGCGCTGCCCTGGCTGCGCCGCTCGGAGCACGCGTCGGTCGTCAACATCTCGTCCATCGCGGCGCTCAACGGGCTGCCGGGCCGCGCGCTCTACTCGGCCAGCAAGGGCGCCGTGCTGTCGCTGACCCTCGCCATGGCCACCGACCATGTCCGCGAGGGCATCCGGTTCAACTGCGTCTGCCCCGGCACGGCCGACACGCCGTGGGTGGGACGACTGCTCGCGCAGGCGGGCGACCCGGCGGCCGAGCGCGCGGCGCTGCGGGCCCGCCAACCCATCGGACGGCTGGTCACCCCGGAGGAGGTCGCCAACGCGATCCTCTACCTCGCGTCACCCCGATCGGCGTCGACCACGGGTACGGTGTTGGACGTCGACGGTGGGGTCACCCACCTGCGGGTCCGACCGTGACGACGGGCGGGGGTGTGCCGTGCGGATCGCGCTCTTCGTGACCTGCCTGGCCGACACCATGTTCCCGCAGGCGGCCACGGCGACCGTACGGCTGCTGGAACGGCTCGGCCACGAGGTCGTCTTCCCGACCGAGCAGACCTGCTGCGGGCAGATGCACGTCAACACCGGCTACCGGCGCGAGGCCGTGCCGCTGGTCCGCCGCCACGTGCGTACCTTCGATCCGTACGACGTGATCGTCGCGCCGTCGGGCTCCTGCGTCGGGTCGGTCCGGCACCAGCACGCGATGGTGGCCCGGCAGGCGGGCGACGAGGGCCTGGCCGACCGGGCCGAGTCGGTGGCCGCGCGGACGTACGAGTTGTCGGAGCTGCTCGTGGACGTGCTCGGCGTGACCGACGTCGGCGCGTACTACCCGCGCCGGGTCACCTACCACCCGACCTGCCACTCGCTGCGGATGCTGCGGGTGGGCGACCGGCCGCGACAGCTGCTGCGCGAGGTGCGCGGCCTCGACCTGGTCGAGTTGCCGGCGGCGGAGCAGTGCTGCGGCTTCGGTGGCACGTTCGCCGTGAAGAACCCGGAGACGTCCACGGCCATGCTGGCGGACAAGATGCGCCACGTGCTGGACACTGGCGCCGACGTGTGCGCCGCCGGTGACGTGTCCTGCCTCATGCACATCGGCGGTGGACTGTCCCGGCTGCGCACCGGGGTGCGTACCGTGCACCTCGCCGAGATCCTGGCGTCGACGGAGACCAGCGGCGCAGCGGCGGCCCGGTCGTGACCCGCCGCACGTTCCTCGGCATGCCGGCGACCGCGCCGCCCGGCGTGGGGCACCTGCGCGGCGACGAGTCGTTCCCGACCGCAGCGCGGCGCAGCCTGGCCGACCCGCAACTGCGGCGGAACCTGCGGCACGCGACGACGACGATCCGGACCAAGTCCGGGTCAGTGATCGCCGAGCAGGCCGACTGGGAGCAGTTGCGCGCGGCCGGCGCGGCCATCAAGACCGACACCCTGCACCGCCTTCCCGAGCTGCTGGAACAGCTCGAGACGAAGGTCGCGGCGGCCGGCGGTGTGGTGCACTGGGCGACGGACGCGATCGAGGCCAACCGCATCGTCACCGACCTCGTCCAGGCGGCCGGCGCGGACCGCGTCATCAAGGTCAAGTCGATGGCGACCCAGGAGATCGGCCTCAACGAGGCCCTGGAGGCGGCCGGGATCACCGCCGTCGAGACCGACCTCGCGGAGCTGATCGTGCAGCTCGGCGATGACCGGCCGAGCCACATCCTGGTACCCGCGATCCACCGCAACCGCGCCGAGATCCGTGAGATCTTCCTGCGCGAGATGCCCGGCGTCGACCCCGCGCTCACCGACGACCCGACCGCCCTGGCAGCCGCCGCGCGCCGGTTCCTGCGCCAGACCTTCCTGAGTACGCCGGTGGCGGTGTCCGGCGCGAACTTCGCCGTCGCCGAGACCGGCACCCTCGCCGTGGTGGAGTCCGAGGGCAACGGCCGGATGTGCCTCACCCTGCCGGAAACCCTCATCACCGTCATGGGCGTGGAGAAGGTGGTGCCCACCTGGCGCGATCTGGAGGTTTTCCTCCAACTCCTGCCGCGCGCGTCGACGGGGGAGCGGATGAACCCGTACACCTCGATGTGGACGGGCGTCACCCCCGGCGACGGGCCGCAGGCGTTTCACCTGGTCCTGCTGGACAACGGGCGCAGCGCGGTGCTCGCCGACGAGCTGGGTCGGCAGGCGCTGCGGTGCATCCGCTGCTCGGCGTGCCTCAACGTGTGCCCGGTGTACGAGCGCGCGGGCGGGCACGCGTACGGATCGGTGTATCCCGGGCCCATCGGGGCGGTGCTGTCTCCCCAGCTCACCGGCATCGAGGACAATGCTTCCCTGCCGTACGCGTCGACGCTCTGCGGCGCCTGCTACGACGCCTGCCCGGTGAAGATCAACATCCCGGAGTTGCTGGTGCACCTGCGCGCCGAGGCCGTCGAGGCGCGGCAGCGACCCACGGCCGAGTCGATCGCGATGGCCGCCGCCGCGTACACGATGGACCGACCCCGGTTGTACGCGGCCGGGCAGCGCGCGGCCCGGCTGAGCCGGCTCGCCGGTCGGCGGGGTCGGGGCCTGCCCCCGCCGCTGAACGGCTGGACCGCCAGCCGCGACCTGCCCGACCCGCCGGAGCAGACGTTCCGCGAATGGTGGGCCGATCGGTGACGTCCCGCGACCTCGTCCTCGGCCGGCTGCGTGCCGCGCTCGCCGGCAGTCCCGCCGATCCGGTGCCGGTGCCGCGCGACTACCGGCGGGCCGCCGACGCGGACCTCGACCAGTTGGCGCAGCGGCTGACCGACTACCGGGCCCACGTACACCGGATTCCCGAGGCCGCCGTCGCCGACACGATCGCCGACATTCTGCCGGCGGGCGGCACGGTCGTCGTACCCCCGGGTCTGGCCCCCGCCTGGCTGCCGGCGACGGTGACCGCGCTGCCCGACGACGGCCTCGACCACGCGCGGATCGGCGCGGCGGACGGGGTCGTCACCGCCGCTGCGGTCGCGATCGCCGAGACCGGGACGGTGGTCCTCGACGGCTCGCCCGACCAGGGACGCCGCGTGCTCAGCCTCCTGCCGGACCTGCACATCTGCGTGGTCCGCGCCGACCAGGTGGTGGCCACCGTTCCCGAGGCCCTGGCCCGGCTGACGCCGCAGCGCCCGCTGACCTGGATCAGCGGGCCGTCGGCGACCAGCGACATCGAGCTGATCCGCGTCGAGGGCGTGCACGGCCCGCGTCGCCTGCACGTCCTCCTGTTGCCCTGACCCACGACTGTCACGGTGTGTGACGGCACTCATGTGGGCTCCCTTAATCGAACGGACTAGTCTGTTCGATTAAGGGAGGGGTCATGGCTACGAAGATCAGGAAGACCACCACCGAGGAGCGGATCCTCAACACCGCCGCCGAGCTGTTCTACGCCCACGGACTGCGGGGTGTCGGCATCGAGCAGGTCATCGCCGAGAGCGGGGTGGCCAAGTCGACCCTGTACGTCCACTTCCGTACCAAGAACGACCTTGTGGCCGCCTACCTGCGCCGCACCGACGACTCGTGGATGGCGCAGTTGCAGCGGGCCGCCGAGCGCGCCGGCGCTCGGCCGGCGGACCAGCTCGTCGGTCTCTTCGACGCCCTCCTGGACGCGTTCGACCGACACGGCTTTTTCGGATGCCCCTTCGTCAGCGCTGCCGTGGAGGCATCGTTGGACTCGGAAGCCCGCGCCATCACCATCCGGCACACCGAGCGGCGCCAGACGTGGCTCACCGAGTTGACCAGGCAGGCCGGTGCGAGCGATCCGGCCGGCCTCGCCCGCCAGATCGGGCTCCTGATCGACGGCGCGTTGGCCTCGGGTCGCCTCCTGCAGGACCGGGTGGTCGTGCACGAGGCGAAGAACGCCGCCCGGTCGCTGGTCGCTCACCAGACGACATGACAAAGACCAACAATGTGCTCATCAGCAGTGGAAAGGGTGAGGTAGCGCCATGCGCGCGGTAGTGCTCAACGAGTTCGGCGGCCCGCTCGTCGTCGAGGAGGTCGACACGCCGGTCCCCGGCGCGGGGCAGGTGCTCGTCCGAATCGCGGCCAGTGGCGTCAACCCCCTGGACGCCAAGATCCGGGAGGGGAAGGCGCCGCACGCCCGGAACCATCCGCCCGTCGTCCTCGGCCTGGACCTGGCCGGAGTCGTGGCGGAGGTCGGGCCGGGTGTCGTCGGCTTCGCCGAGGGTGACGAGGTGTACGGCCTCACCGGCGGAGTCGGTGATGTTCAGGGGTCGCTCGCCGAGTACGCGGCCGTCGACGCCCGGCTGCTGGCCCGCACCGCGAAGGCATGGAGCCTGCGCGAGGCGGCGGCGCTGCCGCTGGCCGTCATCACCAGTTGGGAGGCGCTGGTGCACCGAGCGCAGGTGCGCGCCGGCCAGCGGGTCCTGGTGCACGGCGGCGCGGGTGGCGTCGGACAGGCCGCCATCCAGATCGCCCGCGCCCGGGGCGCGGAGGTCTTCGCCACCGGTTCACCCCGGAACCTGGAGACCATCGCACGGCTCGGCGCGACGCCGATCGACTACAACGCCACCGAGGTCGCGGACTACGTGGCCGCGCACACCGGCGGCGAGGGCTTCGACGTCGTCTTCGACACCGTCGGCGGCGCCACCCTGGACAAGTCCTTCACCGCCGTGCGCACCTACACCGGCCGCGTGGTGAGCGCGCTCGGTTGGGGTACGCACAGCCTGGCACCGTTGTCGTTCCGGGGTGCCACCTACTCCGGCGTCTTCACCCTGCTGCCACTGCTGACCGGTCAGGGGCGCGACGCGCACGGCGAGATCCTGCGCGAGGCCAGCGCCCTCGGCGACGCGGGCGCGCTGCGGCCGATCGTCGACCCCCGACGGTTCACGCTGGACACCGTCGCGGACGCCCACGCTCTCGTGGAAGCCGGCGCCAGCACCGGCAAGATCGTCATCGACGTGCCCTGAGCAGGCGGGGCCTGTTAATCGGATTGCTCCGCTTCAGCCACGTAGAGACCCTTACCGGGATGTCCCTCGACCAACCCGCGATCCTTCAGGATCGTCGTGACCCGGTTGATCGGGGAGATGTGCACGCCGTGCTGTCCGGCCAGTTCCCGCGTGGACGGTAGCTTCTCGCCCGGCGCAAGCTCGCCGGACTTGATCCTTCCTGCTATCTCGTTCGCTATGCGCCGGTAGTCCACTCGCTCGGTCGGCATCAACCGCTCACCGTGGGTCGGAGTTGGCTCAGGACGGTGGGGTCGGTGATGCGGTCGTCGGCGGCCAGCATGATCGCCTTGGACAGGATCGTGGCGAGCATGGGGTCGTCGTCGAACGGCAGGTGCAGGCGACCGGTCTGGGTGCGCGCGGCGACGATGCAGAGGTACCTGTCATCGGGCTCCATCATGATGTTGCCCGACCCGAGGTGGATGCGGTACGCGCGCAGGTTGCCCCGCACCCGCAGGTACCGCTCCGTGAGGTCCACCCGGTCCGCGATGGCCATCCGGGGCAGCAGCCGGGCGAGCGCGTCCCGACGTACCTGCGCGGACGGAGTCAGCTCGGCCACCGCTGTCCGGTGCCAGTAGACGGAGAAGCGGTCCTCACCACGGTCGGCCCACTGCGGGTCGGTGGCGATCGAGGTGACGCCGACGAACAGGTCCACGTCGCGCATGGCCTCGGTGAACACCAGCGGTGGCACGTCGATGATCCGCGCGGGTTGCCACGTCTTGCCGTCGTGCCGGGCGAAGCGCACCTGGTCGGTCGAGCAGTACTCGACGTCGTGGCGGCGCTCGTGCGGGTCGTCGACGAGCGCGTGGTGGAAGGACGCTTGCCACGCGCCGCCGCCGAAGACCTTGGTGGCCTCGCTGTCGTACCCGCCGTCCCACGTGCCCAGGTAGCCCGCCTGCCAGCCGCGGGCGCGCAGCAGGGCGTTGGCCTGCCGGTAGCGCAGGATGTGCGCGGCGAAGCGGTTCGAGTAGGTCTCCGTCTTCTCCTCCGCCGGCGTGCGCAGGTAGACCTCGCGGAACGCCTGTTTGAACGGCTGCGTCAGGCCGGCGGCGACCAGGTGCGCGCGCCAGGCCAGCACCTCGGCCGTGTCCGCGCGGGCCGGATGCCACAACCGGACCGATCCCTGGGCGAGGGCGTGGCCGTCCCGATCGACGATCGCCCACCCGTCGCCGTTGCGCCGGGGCAGACCGGCCGTCCAGCGCCGGCCGTCGGCGCTGGTCTCCCACAGCAGACGCCGCCCGTAGGTCGCGGTCACCGGGTGGTCGAGCAAGCGCGACGACCAGTCGGGGTACGACCAGACGCGCTCCTCGGACAGCAGCCCCTCGACCCGCTGACGTTCGCTGACCAGCGTCGCGCCGATCCGCTTGACCAGGCCCCGCAGCTCGGCGAGGTCGTCCTCGTGGGACTGCTTCACCTGGGCCGGAACGCCCTTCAGGTCGACCCCGTCGCGGGCGAAGACCAGGCGCGCCCGTTCGCCCACGATCTCGACCGTCGCCTCGTACGGGCCGACCGTCCTGCGCAGCCGCCCGTCCGGTCCGAGCCCGTGGTCGTCGACGGCCAGTTCCATGACCTCGCTGAGCGACCAGCCACGCCGGGCCCCGAGCTGGGTCAGCGCGCTCTGGACCCGGCTCCGTACGGCCTTGTTGCGGACCGTCACCGCGAGGCGGGCCAGCGTGCGCAGCGGCACGTCACCGTCCCGGTCGGCCAGCAGCCGTACCGCCGCGATGGCGGTCCGCGAGGCGTACGGGAATCCGGCGGCCTGGCGTGGCGCGGACGCCGCGCTCGTGGTGGCCCGGGCCAGCAGCTCCGTCGCCCGCTCGTCGCGCTCGCGGGACAGCGCCCAGACCAGCCCGCGCAGGAGGCGGTCCGTGTCGTCGTGCACGCTCCGCCCGTGGGCGGCGAACGCCTCGAGGAGCCGGCGGACGACCTGCCGGCCGCCGTGCGCGGCCACGAGCAGTTCGTCGAGGCGACGCAGCCACTTCGCGGTCGCCGCCGGTTTCTCCAACGCGGCGCAGTGCTCCAGCAGCTCCGGCACGCCGGGTGCGGCGAGGTCGGCGTCCAGGTCGGCGCGGACGGCGGGCCCGAAGCTGTCCCCGTGGTGCAGCAACCACGCCGGCAGGCGGCTGCCGGTGGCGCGGTCGATGGCCTGGCCGAGCAGCGTGACGGTACGCCGTCGGGTCGCCGCCGTGACGAAGTAGTCGTCGAGCAGCTCGCTGTTCAGGGCGGACAGCGCCGGCACCAGGTCGGCCAGCTCGGCGGCCGTCAGGCGCGGCGCGATCAGGGCGGGTAGTTCCAGGTCGGTGCCGTCGTCGACGCCGCCTCGGCGAGCGACCACGTCCAGGCACCACAGCAGGTCCGCCCGCGTGAAGGGGACATCCTCGGTGGCGAGATCGGGCATCACCCCGCTCATCCCGGACGCCGACTCCCGGTGCAGGGCCAGGGCAGCGCGGCGGCGCTCCCCGGCCGACCACGACTCCACCGTGGACCACTCGGGCACGTTCGTCACCGAGGATCCCCAGTAGTAGGTGCTGGCGATGCGCAGCACCGCGCGGATCCGTTCGTCGGCCTCGGCGAGACCGGTCTCCACCTGCCGCCGGTCCGCGTCGCTCAGGTGGGGGAGCAGTGCCGTCCAGTCACCCATGTCAGCCGCCCACCAGCGCGACGAGCCGGACGAACGCCACGTCGAGGTCGGATCGCAGGTCGATCTCCTCGTCGAGGTCGTCGACCTGGTGGTCGCCGACCAGCAGCAGGAAACCGTTGTGGGAGAACGCGGCACAGGCCCGGTCCGCCTGCGCCTCCCAGTCGAGTCGCCGGCCCGGGGCGACCCGGTAGCCGTTCAGGGTGGCCTCCGTGTCGGTCGGCTGCACCAGGCCCCGGAAGTGCCGCGGCCGCGCGGCGTTGAACCGCGCCACCTCCTCGCGGACCCGCAGCCGGACCAACTCCCGCGCGGAGATGCGCTCCGGCAGGCCCGTCAACGGCCAACTGTCGACGGCTCTGCCGGTCGCCGTCTCGTCCCGAACCATCACCGTGACCATGCGTTGCGCTCCTCGCCCTGAAGGTGAGCGGCAGCATGGCACGACCGTCCGACGAAAACGCGCCCCCAGCGCGTCGGGCCAGCCGCTAGGGTGCAGCCGATCGGATCACGGGAGAGGGCGGTTGTGAGCTACACCTTCCACGTCGACCTGCGCGGCATCGTCGACCTGCTCAGTCACCACCTGTACGCCAGCCCACGCGTCTACGTCCGCGAGCTGATGCAGAACGCCGTCGACGCGATCACCGCCCGTCGGGCGGGCGAGCCCGGCGCGCCGGGCTCGATCCGGATCTACCCACCGGAGTCCACCGGGGACGGCACGCTGCGCGTCGAGGACACCGGCGTCGGTCTGACCGAGGCGCAGGTGCACGAACTGCTCGCCACGATCGGCCGCAGCTCCAAGCGGGACGAGCTGGGATTCGCCCGACACGAGTTCCTCGGCCAGTTCGGCATCGGGCTGCTCTCCTGCTTCCTGGTCGCCGACGAGATCCGGGTGTCCACCCGTGCGGCCGACTCGCCGACCGTCGAGTGGATCGGCTACGGCGACGGGCGCTACGAGCTGCACATCGCCCCGGCCGAGCGGGAACGCCCCGCGCAGGGCACCACGGTGACCCTGGTGCCCCGGCGCGGCGCCGAGCACTGGCTGCGCAGGGACACCGTCGTCGAGATCGCCGCGCTGTACGGGTCGCTGCTGCCGATCGACGTCCACGTCGAGCACGAGGCCATCACCACCGGCCTCGCCCCCTGGGAGAACGACCCGGCCGAGCCGGCGGCGGCACGGCGGGAGCGTCTCGACGCGTACGCCCAGGAGGTCTTCGGTTTTCCGCCCTTCGACGTGATCGACCTGGCGGTTCCCGCGGCGGGCCTGCGCGGGGTGGCGTTCGTGCTGCCCATGCCGGCCAACCCGACGTCGCGGGTGGCCCACCGGGTCTACCTCAAACAGATGCTCCTCTCCGAGGACATCGAACGGCTGCTGCCGGAGTGGGCCTTCTTCGTCCGGTGCGTGGTCGACACCACCGAGTTGCGCCCGACCGCGAGTCGGGAGGCGCTCTACGAGGACGCGCTGCTCGACGAGGTCCGCGACGCGCTGGGCGACACCCTGCGCGGCTGGATGACCCGGCTCGGACGCACCGACCCGCGTCGCCTCCAGGCCTTCCTGCGGGTGCACCACCTGGGCGTCAAGGCCCTGGCGGTGCACGACGACGAGATGCTGCGCCTGGTCGAGCAGTGGTGGCCGTTCGAGACGAACATGGGCCCACTGACGCTCGCCGAGTTCCGGGATCGGCACGGCGTGGTGCGGTACACGCCGTCGGTGGACGAGTTCCGGCAGCTCGCCGCGGTCGCCGCCGCCCAGGGGATCGCCGTGGTCAACGCGGGCTACGTGTACGACGCCGAGTTGCTGCGTCGGCTGCCCGACGTGGACAGCGGCGTCGTCACCGAGATCCTCACGGCGAGTGACCTGGCGACCCGGCTGGAACCGCTCGACCCGGACGTCGAGCTGGCCGTGCGGCCCTTCCTCGTCCTGGCGCAGCGGACCCTCGACCGGCTCGGCGTGCAGGTGCTGGTGCGTGCCTTCGAACCGGCCAGCATGCCGGCGCTGCACCTGCTCGACGGCGACACCGCCCTGGCGGTGGACCTGCGTCAGGGGCAGGAGCAGGCCGACGAACTGTGGTCGTCGATCCTCGGCACCTTCACGCAGGGCCGCGACGAGCGACCGCAGCTCGTGTTCAACCACCGCAACCCCCTCGTCCGGCAGGCCATCGCCGCCGGCGACGACGAGCTGACGACGCTGGCGATCGAGGGCCTGTACGTGCAGGCGCTGCTGCTGGGCCACCAGCCGCTGCGGCCCGCCGACACGGCCGCGTTGAACCAGTCGTTCCTCGGTCTGCTCGCCCGCGCCATGGAGGGAACCCGATGACCACCTCCGAGCAGGAGCTGCGGGACCGCCTGGCGCAGGCGTACGCGCTGCCACGTGGTCCGGCCCGCTTCGCCGCGCTGGACGCGGTCTTCCGGCACGCGGACGCGGCCGGCGACGTGCCGTTCGCCTTCTCGGCCCGGATGAACGCCATCAGCGACTTCCACCACGGCGGCGACCCGACCCGGGCGTTCCTCGCCTTCTCCTGGTGCCTGGCGACGGCCGACCGGCAGCCCGAGGTGGTCGAGGCCTACCACACCCGCACGTTGCTGTGGGACTTCAAGTGGATCGTCTGGGCGCTGCCCCAGTTCCCGGACATCCCGCTGGAGCGCACCAGGGCGGTGCTTGACGACATGCAGCGCCGCTACCGGCTCGCCGGGCACAGCCTGCACGCGGTCCACCAGCACCGCTGGCTCGTGGCGCACCACGTGGGGGACATGGATGCCGCCCAGGAGGCGTACGACCGGATGGCCACCGCCAAGCGCGACTCGATGTCGGACTGCCAGGCGTGTGTTCCGTCGGGGCAGGTCCGGCACCTCACGTCGCTCGGCAGGTTCGACGAGGCCATCACCATCGGGGAGCCGTACAAGCGCGGCGGCTGCACCGAACAGCCACAGTGGATGCTCAGCGAGCTGCTCACGCCGTACCTGCGGACGGGCCGTTACGACGAGGCCGTCGAGGCCCACCGGGACGGCTACCGCCGCATCCGCGACGACCGTCACCACCTCGACAACCTCGCCCAGCACGTGCTGTTCTGCGGGCTGACCGGCAACGAGGCGCGGGGCCTGGAGCTGGTGGAGCGGCACCTGAGCTGGCTGGAGCGCCCCTCGTCGCCGTACGCGGCGATGGAGTTCGCCGCGTCCGCCGCGCTGGTGCTCGGCCGGCTGCGCGCGGCGGGCCACGCCGACCTGGTGGTGTCCCGCCGCTCGGACGACGGCACCCGCCGCTGGGAGGCGACGGTCGCCGAGGTCCACGACGAGGTGGCCGCGCAGGCCCGCGCGATCGCCGCCCGGTTCGACGTCCGCAACGGCAACCGGCACCAGAGCGAGCGGGTCGAGGCGCGGATGGCGGCGACGCCGGTGGCGCGGCACGTGCCGCTCACCGTCCTCGCCGGGCGGGTCACCACGTCCGAGCGGGCAGCCGACCCGGCGCTGGCCGCGCTCGTCGAACGGGTCGCCGCGCTCACCGCGGCCGGCGACCAGGCCGGCGCCGCGCGGACCCGGCTCGACGTGGCGCACACCCTGCGCAACGCGGGCCGGCAGGAGGACGCGATCGAGGCCGCCGAGGAGGCGGTCCGCAGCCTCGACCGGGTCGGTCTGCGCGACGACGCGCTGCGCTGCCGCCACCTGCTGTGGGAGCTGTACCGCCGGGGCTACCACCACCGCGATGCCGCGCGGGTGGTGCTGGCCGAGCTGATCCGGGCCGGGGAGCTGCCCGACGGGCTGCCGCCGCTGGCGGCTGTCCTGGAGGACGCCGCCGACCTGCTCCACGGTACGGAGGGGTTCACGCACCTGGTCACGGCCGCCGACCGGCACCGGGCCAACGGTGACGCCGACGCCGAGCTGCGGGTGCTGCGCAAGGCGCTGGGCCGGCTCGCCAACCGGCCGCCGGACGACGTCGCCTGGGCGGTGCTGGCGCGCGTCGACGCCCTCGGCGCGGCAGCGCGGCCCACCTCCGCCGAGCTGTCGGGCCGGGACCAGGTGGCCGCCGCGCAGTTGCTGGACCGCGCCGGCCGTACCGGCGAGGCGCTCGACCGGCTCGACAGGGCCGTCACCCTGTTCGACGGCGACGAGCTGGCGGACGGTCGTCGCTCGGCCCGGCTGCACCGGGCACGGTTGCGGTTGCGCCTCGGCGAGCCGGCCCGCGCCGAGGCGGAGGCCCGGGAGGTGCTGGCCGAGGACCCCGACGAGTACGGCTACGAGGCCACCGCGGTGCTGACCCTCGCGCTGCGGGCGCAGGGTCGCGCCGACGAGGCCGAGAAGACGCTGGCCGCGCAGGACATGGACGAGGAGGACCTCGACTACTACGAGCAGGACCTCGAACCGGACGACGACGAGGACTGACGGGCCGGGCGGGCGCAGCCGACGACGAGGGTGGCCAACAGGGCGGGGTGATCGGTCGCCCCGTCCAGGTCCACCGACCGGGCGCAGCACATGCTGATGTCGTCGCTGGCCACGATGTGCTGCACCGCCCCGTCACCGACGCGGGGATGACCGGGCGGCACGCAGGACCCGACGTCGCCGGGGCGCAGGTTGAAATCGCCGCTCAGCACCGTTGGGGCGTACCCGGCGCTGCGGGCGATGGCGGGCAGGATCCCGTCGATCAGGTGGCCGCACTGGGTGAGCGCGACGCTGCGGCTGGTGGCCGCCAGGTGGGTGGTGCAGGCGTTGAACCCGCCCTCGACGTGCACGCACAGCCAGGGTCGTTCCTCGGGGTCGGCGAGGTCCTGCGCCGGGTGGATCCCACCGTGCACCGTGTACCGGCTGACCGTCGTCGGCAGTCGGGCCAGCAGACCGATGCCGTACGCCCGGCCGTTGCGGCACCGGGTGTCGGCGCCGCTGGGCCGGTCGCCGGCAGCCTGGAAGGCGGACGTGACTCTCGCGCGGCCGTGGACCGTCGCGAACACCGCCTCCAGCGTGGGCACGTCGTCCTGGCAGATCTCGTTGAGGGTGACCAGATCGGGCCGCTCGGTCCTGATCAGTTCGGCGGCCCTGGGCACCGCCCGGCCGGCGTAGCAGGCGGCGCGACCGCTGTCGCACAGGTTCATCTGCGCCACCCACAGGGTCGTGGGCCCGGGGGAGGCGGGGACGGGCCGGGCCGGCACAGCGGCGACGACGACGAGACAGCCGACGGCGAGGGCCCGGCGAATCGCGCGGAACGGGCCGTTCGCGCGCCGACCAGGGACGGTCGTGCCCCGGCGGCGGTCGGTGTCGCCGGGCGGATCGTCGGACATGCGGACTCCGGCAGCAGGGCGGCACTCTTCGCCGAGGTGTCCGCGATCCTACTGCCGGCCGCCCGGAGCTCTATGGTGGACCGATGATCACCTGCGTCGTGCACTACACCATCGACCCCGCGCAGATCGAGGCGTTCGAACGGTTCGCCCGCGCGTGGATGCGGCTCGTGGCCCGGCACGGCGGCGTGCACCACGGCTACTTTCTGCCCGCCGAGGGCGCCAGCGACCGGGCCGAGGCGTTGTTCAGCTTCGACAGCCTCGCGGCGTACGAGCGGTACCGCGCACGGTTCGGCCAGGACCCGGAGTTCGTCGCGGCCGAGGCGATCCGTGACGAGTCGGGTTGCGTGGTGCGCTACGAGCGGACGTTCATGCGTCCGCTCCTGCCCGATGACGACATGACGGTGGCCCGCTGACACGGGCCGTGCGGGGAGGGTGGACCCCGCACGACCCGTGCCGGTTCAGCGGTGCGGCCGGGGCGCGACGCGCGGCAGGACGTACGGCGGGCCGGCGAAGATCAGATCCGACTTCAGCTCCTGGTACGCCCGTTTGGGCTGGTAGTTCTCGTCGTAGATGGTGGCCAGGCCCTCGGGCGGGTCGTTGAACCAGTCCGGCACCCACGAGTACTTGTCGCTGAAACCCCAGACGGTGTACGACAGGCAGTCGCGTACGGCGAGGCACGCCTTCATCAGCACGCTGAAGTTGGCGGCCGACGCCTGCAACCGGGGATTGATCTCCTCGGAGTTGCCGGCCCGGACGCCCTCGGTCAGCTGGCTCCGGACGTCGACTTCGGTGAACGCGGTGGCCAGGCCGAGCGCGGAGAAGCGCTTCAGGGCGGCGGTCACCTGCAGGGTGTCGAAGTTGCCGTACTGGGTGCCCAGGTGGCCCTGCGAGCCGACGCCGTCGATCGGGACGCCCTTGGCGCGCAGGCCCTTGGCCATGTCGTAGACGAACTGCGTCTTGTCGTCGGCCGGGTTGCCCGAGCCGAACGCCTCGATGTTGTAGTCGTTGTAGAACAGCAGCGCCTTCGGGTCGGCGGCGCGGGCCCAGCGGAACGCGTCGGCGATGTAGTCCGGGCCCAGGTTCTGCGCCCAGAAACCCTTGTAGTGCAGCGTCGACGGGGTGTCCCAGGGGTCGCTGACCGCCTCGTTGACGACGTCCCACTGCCAGATCTTGCCCTTGAAGTGGTCGACGACGGTGGTGATGTGCTTGCGCAGCAGCTCGCGCAGCTCCTGCTTGCTGATGGTGCCGTCGGCGACGCCGCTGGTGAGCCAGGCGGGCAGTTGGTTGTGCCAGACCAGCACGTGGCCCCGGACGCTCTGGTGGTTGCGCTGGGCGAACTGGATGAGCTGGTCGGCGGCCGTCCAGTCGTAGGTGCCCCGGGTGGGCTCCAGGCTCTCCCACTTCATCGCGTTCTCGGCGGTGACCGAGGAGAACTCCGAGGCGGCGAGCTGGCGGTAGCGCGGGTCGTTGGCGTCGTTGAGCGCCTCTGCGTTGACCGCGGTGCCGATTTTCAGGCCGTGGCGCTGGCCGAGGGCCGCGAGCGTCTGGCTGGTCGGGTCGTACGGCCGGCTCGCGGTGGCCGGAACCGCGTTCAACGCCGCAGCGGTCGCGACGGCGACGACGCCGGCGCTGATCCACCGTCTTGGCTTCATCTGCCTACCTCTCGATAATGATCGACAAGTGTCGATCTTTGAAGGAAGGGTGCGGCCCGGGATGAAAGGGCGCGGGGAGTGGCTTCGAAGGACCGGAAACTCGTTCGAAACATTATGGCCGTCGATGGGCCCCGTCAACTCTGAAAACTTCCGGAAAACAGTCGGGTGAGCTGCGCGACTGTGGATAGTCATCGGATGAAAGTTTCGCCGCTGCGCCGAGCGGCAGGGCGTCAACGACAGCGGGGACGGCACCGACCCGGATGGGTCGGCGCCGTCCCCACTCAGCGGGACCGGCGGCGGATCAAGCGTTCAGCCGCGCCTCGATCGCCTCGATGACGCGCGGACGCAGCTCCGCGGCGCGGATGACGGCGTCCACCGAGCCGACCTCGACGGCCCGTTGGATGTTGTGCACCCGGTCGAACTCGGTAGCCACCTCGCCGAGCTTCTCCGCCCGCACCGAGGACCGCAGCTCGTCGAGCTCGGCCGTCAACGCGGCGCGCTCGGTGCCGGACGCGGCGGCGACACGGGCCTCCAGGGCGCGTACCCGCTCGTCGGCGGCCGTCCGGGCGTTGACGTCGGCGGAGAACACCACCGCGGCGGCGGGAGCGCCACCGAGCACCGAGGCGAACGACCCTTCCAACGCGAGCACCGTCATGCTCGGGTTCAGCGCCTTCGAGAACACCACGAACGCGCCGCCGTGGTACCGCGAGATCACGCAGAACACGATCGGGCCCTGGAAGTTGACGATCGCCCGGCCGATCTCCGCGCCGTACTCCAGTTGCAGCTTGCGCATCGACTCGGGCGAGCCGTCGAAGCCCGACAGGTTGGCCAGCACGACCAGCGGCCGGTTGCCGCTGGCCGCGTTGATGGCCCGCGCGGCCTTCTTCGACGAGCGGGGGAAGAGCGTGCCCGCCGTGTAGGTGTCCGGGCCGTCGGTGGGCGGGAACCCCCGACGCGGCACCGACCGGGACTCGATACCGAGCAGGCACACCGGGATGCCGCCCAGGTGGGCGTCCTGCACGACCGCCGTGTCGGCGTCGGCCATGCCCGCCCACCGCTCCAGCACCGGGCGGTCCTGGTCGGCGATGGCCCGCAGCACCGTCCGGATGTCGAACGGCTTCTTGCGGTCCGGGTTGGCCTCGGCGGAGAAGATCTCGCCGACGGTACGGAACGGGCTGCCCGCCACGTCGTGCGGGAACTCCGAGATGTCCCGGTCCACCGGGTCGGTGGTGGTCGCGCGACGCGGCGCGTCCTCGCCGGGCGCGACGTACGTGTGGTCGTAGTGGGCCATCAGCACGTCCCGCGCGGCGGTCAGGTTCGGCGCCCAGTACTGCGCCTGCCCGTTCGGACCCATCACCCGGTCGTACCCGCCGATGCCGAAGTTGTCCTCGGCGGAGACGCCGCCGGAGAAGTCCAACGACTGCTTGCCGGTGAGCACCATCGCCGAGTCCGGGGTCATCACCAGGACACCCTTGGTGTGCATGAGCATCGTGGCCTCGGCGTTCCAGTACGGCTGCGCGCCCACGTTGATGCCCGCGACCACGATGTTGATCTCACCGCCGGCCTGGGTGAACTCGACAATGCGCTTGAGCGCCGCCGCCACCCAGTCCATGTTCTCGGTACCCGAGGTCATCGAGATCCTGGCCCCGGCCGACAGCGCCCACCACTCCAGCGGCACCCGCATCCGCTCCGCCAGGTCCAGGGCGGCGATCACCCGCCGGCACTCCGGCTCGGACAGCGCGCCCAACGACTTCGTCGGGTCGCCGAGCAGCACGACCCGGGTCACGCCCTGCGGGTGTCGCTCGGTGGGCGCGGTGACGACACCGGCGACGATCGCGGCGCGGTTGCGCCCCTTGGGCCGGTCCACCGGGACCAGCGCGTACGCGTCGTCGAGGTCGTGCTCGACGAACTCACCGAGCCGACCGGTCAGCTCGTACGGGTACACCGTGTTGCGGCTGCTGGCCCGCAGCACCTTCAGTCGGTACTCGTCGAGCGGCTCGACGGGCTCGGCCGGCGGCTCGCCGACGGTCAGCTCCGCGCCGCCCTGGGCGTCGAACGAGATCCGTACGGCGATCTTGGTCAGCTCGCCGGTGCGGCGGTCGCGCTGACGCGCGATGAACAGGATCTCCTCCAGGCCGGCGCCCACCGTCGTCGGGCGCACCCGCCCGGCGATCATCTCCATCTCCTCGCGGGTCAGCTCGCTCGGCGGCCACACGTAGACGACGATCCGGTTGGTGGTGAAGCGCGTCTTCGACGGCCGGCGCGACTGGGCCCGGCGGATCGAGTCGAGGCAGGCCGCCACCGCGTCCTCGGCGGTGGGCAGCGCCACCAGCCGGCCGTCCTGCTCGCGCAGCTCGGTCAGGTCACGTACCTGGGCGAACGCCACCAGGCGCTCGTCGGCCGGGTTCTCCCGCGCCACGCACTGGAAGAGGTAAACCTCCTCGTCCGACGACGGCAGCCGGGTCAGGTCGAACTTGTGCAGCCGCTCCAACTGCATCCGCTGCGCGATGTACGGGTGCAGACCGCGGATCAGCCGGTCCTCGACCATCCCGGCGTCGGACGGGCGGAAGGTGAAGTGGTGGTGCATGACCGCCCCGCCGCGACCCGCGACGGTGGCGGTGAGCCGACGGACCCGCGCCGGCAACGGATGGGCGGCGAGCACGTCGCGCAGCGCGGCTGCCATCGCGTCGAAGTCCTCCGGCTGGTTCTCCCAGCCGAGGTAGATGTCGGCGTCGACGGAATCCTCGGCGCCGGCCAGCTCGGCGAGCCCGCGCAGCGCGTCGCCCAGCCCGTCGAAGCGGACGGCCGCGGAGACCACGGTGGAGTCCGCGCGCTCGGCGACCACGAAGGAGCAGTCGGCGACCTCGCGGGTCCGCACCCGGTTGAGCGCCTTGTTGCCGTAGTAGCGGCGGGTGAGCACCTCCAGCATGACCGTGTTGTCCAGGTGGTGCCGCACGAGGCGCTGGCCCAGCAGTCGGACCAGTGGCTCGGTGCTGCGGACCATCTCGGCGACGCGCTCGGCGCGGTCGGGCGAATCCGGGTGGGCGTCCAGGTGTCGCAGGTGGGCCCGCACCTGCGCGTAGACGCGGGCGCGGTTGCGGCGCAGCAGCGGCTGCGCGAACCAGGCGAACACCACGCCCCGGGCCAGGTCGGCGATCACGGGGAAGCGGACCTGCGTCGCGGCCACCAGCCGCTCCAACGCCAGACCGGCGGGCTCGCGCAGCGACTCGTCCGGCGGCGTCTCGCGCAGCCACTCCCGCAGCAGCGACGCCACGACGGTGGCGTCGACGGACGCGCGCTGCTGGGCCAGGAAGATCCGGAACACCGCGGCTTCCAGGCCGGGGGAGCGCTCCAGGTCGGTCACGCCGTAGTGGCTGAGCGCCTTGGCGAGCTTGGCCTGGAAGGCGTCCGGCAGACCGGCCCGCTCCACGTCGAGGCTCTGCAGGTAGGTGTGCAGGTACTCCCGGTCGCTGCGCGCGTGCGCGCCGCCGTCCTCGCCGGTCGGCCGGTTGCGGCTCAGCTCGGCCAGGTCGGCGAACGCGTCGACGAGGTCCAGCTCGGCGGCCAGCGGCCGGTGCCCGTCCTCGGCCGCCAACCGGCGTACGACGAGATAGTCGTCGAGCACCCGCCGGTCGTCGTGCGGGTCGACGTCGAAGCCGAGCAGCAGGCCGCGCAGGTCCTCCTGACCGCGCCGGCTGCGCTCGTACGCCGACAGGCCGGCGTCGGCGGCGGGCAGGTCCAGCTCGACGGTGGGGCCGCTCGGGGCGGCCACGGTGTCGGCGGCCTCGTCGGCGACCGGCTCCAGCCGCAGCAGCGGCGCACCGGCCTCCACCTGGCTGCCCACCGAGACGGCGCACTCCTTGAGTCGGGCCCGGAACGGCGCGCGCAGCACCGTCTCCATCTTCATGGCCTCCAGCACCAGCACCGGCGCGCCCGCCTCGACCTCGGCGCCCACCTCCAGCGGGGTGGCGACGACGAGCGCGGGCATGGGGGAGCGCAGGACGCCGCCCTCGTCCCGGCTGACCCGGTGCGTCACGCCGTCCACCTCGACGAGGTGGGTCGGGCCGTGCGTGCCGGTGAGCAGCCGGTACCGGATGCCGTTGACGGCGATCTGGCCGGTGTGCCGGTCGAAGCGGTCCAGCTCGACGTCGGCCGTGCGGACGTCGCCGCCCGCCTCGATGCCGACACGGAACCGGTGCGCGCCGATCCGGGCCACCCGCAGCCGGTAGGTGACGCCGCGCAGCTTGAGGTCCAGCGGTCGGCCGCTGGCGTGCTGCACCTGCGGACGCCCACCGGCGGCGGTCGACAGGAGCCGCTGCCGCTCGGCGTGCTCCTCCTCCTCGTACGACTCGATCGCGGCGGCGGCCAGGGCGACCGCGGAGTGCCGGTGCGTGACGAGCCGGCCCTCGCCCCGGACCCGGTCGATCCAGCCGGTGTCGGCGCTGGCGTCGATGACCTCCGGCTGGTCGAGCAGGTCGAGCACGAAGCTCTTGTTCGTCGCGCCACCGTCGATGATGACGGTGGTGTCGGCCATCGCCCGCCGTAGCTTGCCCAGCGCCTCGTCCCGGTTCCGCCCGTACGCGATGATCTTCGCGATCATCGAGTCGAAGTCGGCCGGGATGGTGTCGCCCTCGCTGACGCCGGTGTCCACCCGGATGCCCGGCCCGGCGGGTAGGTCGAGCCGCGCGATCCGCCCCGGCGACGGCGCGAAGTCACGGTCGGGGTCCTCGGCGTTGAGTCGGGCCTCGATGGCGTGCCCGCGCTCCACCGGCGGGTCACCCACGAGCCGGCCGCCCGACGCGACGTGCAGCTGCGCCTTGACCAGGTCGAATCCGGTGGTCAGCTCGGTGATCGGGTGCTCGACCTGCAGGCGGGTGTTGACCTCCAGGAACGCGAACAGCCGGTCGCCGGGGTGGTAGAGGAACTCGACGGTCGCCGCGCCCCGGTAGCCGACCGCCACGGCGAGCCGCTCCGCCGACGTCTTCAGCTCGGCGGCCTGCGCCTTGTCGAGCACCGGCGAGGCCGACTCCTCGATGACCTTCTGGTTGCGCCGCTGCACCGAGCAGTCCCGCACGCCCAGCGCCCACGCGGTGCCCTGACCGTCGGCGATCACCTGGACCTCGACGTGCCGGGCACCGGTGACCAGGCGCTCCAGGAACACGATGCCGCTGCCGAACGCCCGCGCCGCCTCCTGGCTGGTGCGCTCGTACGCGTCGGCGAGTTGGGCGTCGCTGGTGACCACGCGGATGCCGCGCCCGCCGCCGCCGGCCGTCGCCTTGAGCATCAGCGGGTAGCCGATCTCGGCCGCTGCCGCCGTCGCGGCCTCCAGGCTCTCGACGGCGCCGCGGCTCCACGGCGCGACCGGCACGCCGACCTGCTCGGCGATCAGCTTTGCGCCGATCTTGTCGCCGAGCTGGCGCATGGCCTCCGGGCTCGGTCCGACGAAGGTGATCCCGATCTTCTCGCACAGCTCGGCGAAGGCGGGATCCTCGGCGACGAAGCCCCAGCCGACCCACGCGGCGTCGGCGCCGGTCTCGGTCAGGGCGCGCTCGAGCGTCGCGAGATTCAGGTACGGGCGCGCCGACGCGGGCCCGAGGTCGTAGGCGATGTCGGCCTCGCGCACGAAGGTGGCCGTGCGGTCGACGTCGGTGTGGAGGGCGACCGTCTCGATCCGGCTGCCCGTCTCCGCGGCCAGCTCCCGGACCGCGTGGATGAGCCGCATGGCGGCCTCACCACGGTTGACGATGGCGACGCGGTTGAACACCCGACTGACCCCTTTGGTAGACCATCTGTACGTGCCGAGACACGACGGCTCCCGGCAGTGATCACTTTTCCGGCTCGGAGCGGACGGCGCCATGGTGCAACGGCCGAACCAACCGCCGCTGAGTTGTAGAGACCCCACAAAACTTTTTGGCTGTCAGCGGCCAGGTGCCGGATAGATGTCCCCTCTTCGCGATGAACGCCCCGACATCACCTTTCGGCTTCTTCGCCCCATTGCGCCCGCCCTGGGCACCGCCCTCACCATCACCCGACCGACCGCCGACCGCCGACCGCCGACCGCCGACCGCCGACCGCCGACCGCCGACCGCCGACCGCCCGACCGCCGACCGCCGCCCGACCGCCCGCCCGACCCTGGGACGGAAAACGGCCCGCGCCCTACGCGGGCGCGGGCCGGGCGAACCGCCTTCGTCCTACTTGGACGGCTCGGGCAGCTTGCAGTCGATCTTGGGATTGGCCCCGATGTAGTTCAACGGTCCGGCCACGATCGTGACCAGGATCGTGCCCGCCTCGGCGCAGTTGGTGTCGTCGCCGCTGTAGTAGCCCCGCTGGCCGGCGGCGACCGCGCCGATCACCAGCCAGATAACGACGATGACTCCGAGTATCGAGGTGCCGCGCATCGCTGCCTCCTGAAGGAATGTGGTGGAGCTGAGGTGCACGCGTTGTACCCAATCGGGTCGCGCCGCTAACGGTGGACGCGTCGTACCCCCGCCGCATCGTCCGTCCGGACGATGCCGGCATCGGCCGCCCGCACGAGGTCTCCGCGCGCGGCTATCGGATCGCCGACCGACCCGGCCGCCGCGCGGGGCATCGGACGTAGAACTGCCTCACGGCCCGCCGAGGAGGACCCATGGACGTCCCGACACCATCGCTCTACGTCGACCGCCCCCACGACGTCGCGGTCGCTGCCCGCGCGCTCGCCGGAGGCGCGGTCGTCGCGGTGGCGTTCGCCAACGTCTACGCCCTCGTCGCCCGCCCGGACCCGGCCACCGTCCGTCGGGTGAACCTGGCCAAGGGCCGGGCCGTCGACCAGGTCGGCAGCATCACCACCGCGATCGGACGTATCCCGGGGATGTTCGACTGGTCCCGTATCTCACCCCGGTTGCCGGTCGGCCGGGTGCGGGCCCTGATGGACGCCCTCTACGGTGCCGGGCCGTTCGGCTTCCGGGGTCCGGCCGCCGACCGGTTGCCCGACCACCTCACCCAGGTCGACTGCGGACTGCGGACCGCCCAGGTCATCGCTCCCGGCCTCACCTGTCCGTCCAACACGTTCTTCGAGCGGGCGCTCGCCGAGACCGGCACCGACCACCTCTACATCACGTCGGCGAACCGGTCCCGGCACCACACCGGCGCCGCCGACGAGCCGGCCCACTGGAAGGCCGGCGCGCTCGCGGCCGACTTCGCTCACCTGCGCGACCTGGTGGTGCTCGCCCACCCGGACGAGGCGGTGGCCCGCGCCGCCTACCCGGGCTACCTCACCACCTCGGTGACCCTGCTCTCCTTCCACGCGCCGGTTGGCGAGCTGGAGGAGCCGCCGGTGCTGACCGTTGACCGGCACGGCTCGCTGCACGTGGACGACGTCCGCCGTGCCGCCGTGCCGCTGGGCCTCCAGGTGCGCCTCGGCAACACCGCCGGGCAGCGGCTACAGGCCCGGGGGTACGCGGGCGCGCTGGTGTGACCGCCCGCCGGCCGGCGGCTGGTTCAGTGCGGCGGTGCGGGGGGCTCCGGCGGTTTGCCGTGGCTGCGGAGGTGGTCCGCGTAGGCGACCCCGGCCAGCACCAGCAGCGCGCCGAACGAGGCGGCCAGCGGTGGCAGGTACATCACCACGGGCGCGATCGTGAGCAACGCGAGGAGCCCACCGGGGCGGGACGGCGACACCCGACTGAACACCTCGTACTCGAACGAGGACCGGCCGACCAGGAACAGCGCCGGGCCGCCGAGGATCACCGCCACCCAGGCCGGCGGCGTACGTCCCGGGTGGTCGTGCAGCACCAGGTCGAACCCGGCGGCCGTGGTCACCACTCCGGCGATCATCAGCAGGTGGGTGTACGGGGCGGTGAACAGAAACTTGGCCGGCGCGCCGGACATCTTGATGGCCGTCGGCAGCAGCTGGCCGGACTTGTGGACGTAGATCCGCCAGAGCAGCAGGGTGGTCCCGAACGCCACCGCGAACGAGGCGATGTTCTGGGCCTCGGTGTGCGCCAGGTTGAACATGGTGCCGATGGTCAGGATGGCGTCGCCGAGCGCGATGATGAAGAACTGCTGGTACCGCTCGGACAGGTGCTCGGCCGTGACGTTGCGCTGCGGCTCCGGCACCACCCCCAGCCCCGGCACCGGGTACGCGAGCCGGAAGCCGGTGTAGTCGATGGCCAGCGCGATGGCCCAGCACGCCAGCCGGGCGTCACCGGCGACGAACGCGCCGATGATCCAGGGGATCGCCGACACGACGAACCAGGTGAAGATGCGCAACGCCCGGCGCTGGGTCTGTGGTTGGCGACGCACGGCCGGCATCAGGAACAGCCCGCGCCCCAGGTGGATGGCCACGTACGTGCCGGCGAAGACGATGCCGCGCGCGTTGAACGCCTCGGGGATCGCGGTGGTCATCAGCAGCGCGCCGAACATGACCGAGGCGATCAGCAGCTTGATCTCGGTCCGTTCCGGGTCGTACAGGTCGGTGACGAGGGTGGTGATCGCCCACGTCCACCAGACGGCGGCCAGCAGGATCAACGCCTGTCCGGCGCGGTGCCAGTCGAGCTGGTCGACCATGCCGCGTGAGATGAGCGCGAGCGCGACCACGAACACCAGGTCGAAGAAGAGTTCGAGCAGAGTCACCCGGCGGGGGGAATCCGGGTCGCGTACCGGTGGTCGCGTCCTGCCAGGCCCGGGCTCCGGCGCGGAGAACTGCACGCTCGCTCCTGCGGTGCCGGTCGACGTGGCGGACCGTCCGGCCCACCCCGACCGACGCTAGCCAGCGGCCCACCCCGCCACCTCGGGATTCGTCCCACCGTCCCCCGACCGGGCGGTTGGTCGACCCGCGTCCCGGCCTCCGTCGGGCGCGCTCGGAACGAGCGAACCCCCGGACGTCCGCGCGGACGTCCGGGGGTTCACGGTGGTGCGTCAGCCCTGGTCGCCGCCGGGCAGGACGGCGCTCGCCGCGTCGCCGGCGCCGGCCAGCACCCGAGCCTGCTGGGGCCAGGTGGCCAGCGCGGGCGCGGCGCGCAGGCCGGCGGTCCGGATCAGGTCGCGCAGCGCCGGCTCGTCCAGCTCGCCGAGCTGGCGGTAGGTGCGCACGCCGGCCGCCTGCAACGCGGCCGCCATCTTCGGCCCCACACCCTGGATCCGACGGAAGTCGTCCGCCGGGCCCGTCGGGTCGGTGTCCGCCGTGGTCGCCGGGATCGGCGGGGCGTCGGCCGCGCGGACCGGCGGCGTGGCCCGCGCCGGCTCGGCCTCGTCGACGTCCACCGCCGGCAGACCGGCCGCGACCGCCGGGGTCGTGTCGGCCGGCGTCGTCCCGGTGTACGCGCTCTCGGCGGGAGCGGCCTCGGCCTGCTCGTCCGGCGCGGCCGGGACGGTCTCGGCCGGGGTGGCGTCGACCGGCTCGGCCGGGGTGGCATCGGCCGGCGTCGTGTCGGCCGGGGTGGCGTCGATCGGCTCGGCCGGGGTGGCATCGACCGGCTCGGCCGGCGTGGTGTCGACCGGCGTGGCGTCGATCGGCTCGTCCGACGGAGTGTCGGTGCGGTCGTCCAGCGGCTGGCGCGGGGCGACCACCGTCGCCGGGGCGGGCTGCTCGTCGACCGTGCCCGGCTCGTCGACCGCGTCGGTCCGGTCATCGGCCGGAACGGTCGGCGGGGCTTCGGTGAGGGCCATGTCGCCGGGGTCGACGGCGTCCGGCGCGGAATCGTCCGACGTGGTCACGGTGGCCGGCGCGCTGACCGTGTCGACCGGGGCCGGCTCGTCGGCGACCGCCGCGGGCGGGGAGTCGATGCTCGCCGCCAGCCGGGCCTCGTCGGTCATGGCCGGTGGCTCCGGGCTGGTGACCACGGCCAGACCGGCGACGGGATCGCCGTCCACGATGGGCCGTGCGGCGGCCCCCGCGCCCTGCCGGCCGCGCAGCAACCATCCGGCGGCCAGGCCCAGCAACACCGCCACGACCACTATCAGCGAGTGTCCGATAGACCACTCCACGGCGAACCTCCCTCTCACCTCGTCGAGAAAGTCACGAGAAAAACTCGCCGCAGCTTCGCACACGCGATCGGACGACGACAGACAGGACCGGTCGTACGGCGCGCGCCGACGCCCACCACCTCGCGGGGTGCCCGACGGGTGACGCAGCGTCGCGCCCACCAGCGCCGACGTCGCGACCGGCGCCCGCCGGGCACGAGGCGACCCGGGTACGACGCTCGCACGTCGTACCCGGGTCGGTGGGTGCCGCGGTCAGTCCTCGTCGCCCTCGTAGGTGTGGAAGTCGTCGACGAAACGGCGTCGCAGTGGGGGCACCCGACTGGTCACTCCGAAGTAGCCGCGCGCGCCGAGCAGGGCGAGACGGCCCACCACCGGGCGGTACATCCGGTCCTCGCCGTTGGTGCCGCTGCGGTTCAGTGATTCGGCGACCCGTGCGAAGCCGTACGGCACCATGGCGGCTTCGTAGTCCGCCACGGCCTGCACGAGCGTCTTGTCCCCGGCGACGGCGCTGGTGAGGTGCTGGCAGAGCAGGCGGGCGTCGCGCAGCGCGGTGTTCGCCCCCACCCCGCGCCCGGGGGTCATCGTGTGGATGGCGTCCCCGAGCAGGGTGACGGTGCTGCTCTTCCAGGGTGGCGTCGGCTCGGACGTGCTCACCCTGATCGGCAGGACACTGCCCGGATCGCTGGTCCGCAACAGTTCCCGCAGGTCCGGGTGCCAGTTCGGGGTCAGGTCCAGCGCGACCCGCTTCAGGTCCTCGCCCCGGCGCTCCAGGACGTCGGACGGGAACCGACGGGCGGTGCTCCAGATGATGAGGTTGATGTAGTCGGCGCTGGTCTGCTCGGACAGGCCGGACCAGGCCCGCAGCAGGGCGGCGTCGTCGTCGCCGACGCCGGGCTTGATCGTCCGGTTCGCGTCCCACTTGAACTCCATCACGTGCAGCACGCCCATCGTGCCGCCGACGCCGAAGATCAGCGAGATGCCCTTGGCGACGCGCTCGGGCACGAGACCGCGGGTCTGCGCGGTCAGCGGGATGCGCGTGGCGATGTTGATCGTCCCGGCGTCCCGGATGACCGCGTGCGGCAGGTACTGGTGGCGGACCGCCGAGTGCGTGCCGTCCGCCGCCACCAGCAGGTCGCCGGTGGCGGTGGTCCCGTCGGCGAAGTGGGCGGTGACCGTGCCGTCGTCGTGCTGCTCGTACCGGACGAAGGTCTTGTCGAAGTGCACCACGTCGGCCAGGCCGGTCAACAGCACCTGGCGCAGCACCATCCGGGCCACCGAGTGTTCCGTCCGCACGGGATCGACGGCCGGCCGCAGCTCGAACGACGCGGTCTCGCGCAGCCGCTGGGTGACGACGTTGAAGTAGCTCGGCGGCCGGGCGCAGGTTGCCAGGAACGTGGCGAACAGTTGAGGTGGCAGGCAGTCGCGCAGTGCCCGGCTGCCGGTCGGACCGATGCCCACGCGGTATCCGAGCAGCCCTTCTCCGCTGTGCCGATGCCGCTCGTAGACGGCGACGCTGATGCCGGCGCGGCGCAGCCCGTGCGCCAGGCACAGGCCGCCGGTGCCGGCGCCGATGACCAGGACGTGCGGTCCCGTGGTGGACATGTCAGCCGGCCGGGTGAGGCGCCGCCGCGTCGGCCGCGTCCCAGCGGTAGAAGCACTCGGCGATGGCGTCCTTCGGGGAGCGCCAGGTCGACAGGTACGGCGAGGTGTGCGCCGCGAGCCTTTCGTTGACCTGCTGGAACAGCGGATGGTTACGGGCGGCGGCGAGGGCGCCCGGATTGACGTCCGAGGTCTCGATGACGTGCACGAACACGTCGTGCAGGCCGTACAGGGACCGGTGCGTGACGCCGGTGAGGCCGGGCAGTTCGGTGGCGTCGGACTCGGCGAAGATCTGGGCGACCCGCCCCTCCGCGCCTGGGATGATCCGGCTGACGATCAGTAGACGACTCATGGGACCCCTTCCGCCGGTGGCCGATCCCGACCCGCAGGCCGGTGGTCACGTGCTTGATGCGGTCACCGTGCCGCAGGCCGTGTCACGTCACCGTCACGTGTGCCGACCGGCCGGTGACGGCCGTACGGCGGTGTCCCGGCCGGCGGCGGGGCGGGTGGCCGCCCGGATCGGGGCGAGCGTGTCGTCGAGCAGGGCGCTCATCGCCGGGCTGGGTTCGAGGCGCAGCTCGCGGCGCAGCAGGTCCCGGTAGACGTAGAAGGCGTGCACGGCCTCGAACGCGTTGCCCTCCGCGAGGTGGATGCGGACCACCAGCCGGTGCGGTGTCTCGCGCAGCGGTTCGGCGGCCATCGCTTCCAACGCTGCCTCCAACGCCTCGCCGTGCCGCCCCGCGGCGAGGTGCTGGGCGGACACCTGCTCCAGCATGTGCAGACGCAGTTGCCGCAGCCGTTCCCGGTCCAGCAACACCCAGTCGTCGTACCAGCCGGGCAGCAGGTCGTGCCGGCCGGCGGCGAGCGCCCCGGCGGTGGTCCGCGGGTCGTCGCCGTTGCGGACGCGCTCGGCCGTCCCGACGAGGTCGTCGACGTCGAGGCGGACGGCCGGGGCCAGCCGGACGGTGTCGCCGGCCACGACCATCGGGCAGCACGGGTCCTGCCGCAGCCGCCACAGCGCGGTCCGTAGCGACGACAGCGCCCGCTCCTCGGACACGTCGGGCCAGAGCAGCCCGGCGAGTTGGCTGCGGGTGGCGCCGGGGCGCAGCCCGATCAGGGCGATCACCCGTTGCAGTCCGCGCGGCACCACGATGTGCGCGGTGGCGTGCAGGAGGCGGAAGCCGCCGAGCAGGTGCAGCGCGAGGTCACCCTCGCCGGGGCCTTCGGCGGTCGGCACGGACGGATCAGCGGCCACGGCGGCACCCCTCTGTGGAACGCTCGTCCCGACTGTCTGCTGTGTCCCGGATCGGCTGCCCGCGTCGCCACCGTCGGCTCCGTCGATGGAATCCGACCACGGCTGTCCACGCGCGGCGTCACCCGCCGGAGCCGCCGGGCTGACCACCGTGAAGATTATCAATTACGGTCACGGTGAGTCAACGCCCATGTTGGCCCAATCTCGCCCATGAAATCGGTTCTGAACTGCAAAAACATCGATCATTCGAGGCGGGCTGCACATGGGACGCATAGCTCATACACAGGTTGCGTCAACGCAGCGTCACCGTTTGGCGTCGCCGGTCGATCCGTCGCGGTGACGCCGCCGTGACGACGACTGCCGCATCGTGGCGGCAGTCGTCCAGCGCGTCCCCGGGGCTCATCCGGCCGACCCGGACGCCGTGGGGGGAGGCCCAGCCATGGACCGATCGCTGATCATCGCGAAGGTCGTACCGACCGCGCAGGAGCAGGTCGCCGAAATCTTCGCCGAGTCGGACGCGACCGAGCTACCGCGCCTGGTCGGCGTCCGGCACCGCGCGCTGTACCGGCTGCACGACCTCTACGTGCACCTGCTCGAGACCGAGCAGCCGGCGCAGCCGGCGGTCGAGGCCGCCCGGGGCCACCCCGAGTTCATCCGGGTCAGCGACCGGCTCCGGCCGTACGTCTCGCCGTACCTGCCGACCTGGCGCTCCCCGCGCGACGCGATGGCGCGCTGCTTCTACCGGTTCGACGCCGGAGGGCGCTCGTGACCGCCGCCGCGGGGCAGGAGGAGCAGCTCTGGTCCCGCTGCGCCGGCTGCGCGAGCCTGCTCTACCGCAAGCGGCTACGCCGCAACCTGGACGTGTGCCCGGAGTGCGGGGAGCACTCCCGCCTCGGCGCGCCGGAGCGGCTGCGGCAGCTCGTCGACCCGGGCTCGCTGCGCCTGCTGCCCGACCGGATACCCGAGGCGGACCCGCTGAACTTCGTCGACGTGCTCCCGTACCCGCACCGGCTCACCGCCGCGCGGGCCGCCACCGGCCTGCCCGAGGCTGTTCTCTGTGGCACCGCCACCATCGGCGGGCACTCGGCCGCCCTGGCGGTGATGGACTTCCGCTTCCTCGGCGGCAGCCTCGGCGCCGCGGTGGGCGAGCTGATCACCCGCACCGCCGAGCGGGCGCTCGACGACCGGGTGCCGCTCATCCTGGTCACCGCGTCCGGCGGCGCCCGGATGCAGGAGGGCGCCCTGTCGCTGATGCAGATGGCCACGGTCAGCCAGGCGATCGCCGCCCTGCGCGAGGCGGGCCTGCTCACCGTCAGCGTGCTCACCGACCCGACCTACGGCGGCGTGGCGGCATCCTTCGCCACCAACACCGACCTGGTGCTCGCCGAGAGCGGCGCCCGGATGGGCTTCGCCGGTCCACGGGTGATCCGTCAGATCACCGGTCGCGCCCTGCCGGAGGGGTTCCAGACCGCCGACTTCCTGCTGCGTCACGGGCAGGTCGACATGGTGGTGCAGCGCCGGTCGTTGCGCGGTCGGCTGGCGGCGCTGCTGGCCGCGGCCCGCACCGGCCGTCCGGCGCGGGCGTCCGTACCCCGTCAGGAGCCGGCGCGACACCACGAGCGTCTGGTGGACGCGGTCCCGCCGGCGGTGGCCGACGGGCAGCGACCGCCCACGGCGGCGGCCGACGACGGCACGCAGCCGGCGGTACGCGACGCGTGGGACACCGTGCGCACGGCCCGCCACCCCGGCCGACCCACCACCCTGGACTACCTGGACTCGGTCTTCGACGGGTTCGTCGAGTTGCACGGCGACCGGCTCGGCGGGGACTGCCCGGCCATCGTGGGCGGGATCGCCCGCCTGGCCGGGCGGCACGTGATGGTGATCGGCCACCAGAAGGGGCACACCACCGCCGACCTGGTCGCCCGCAACTTCGGCATGGCCAGCCCGGCCGGGCATCGCAAGGCGTTGCGGCTGATGCGTCTCGCCGCGCGACTCGGCCTGCCGGTGGTCACCCTCATCGACACGCCCGGCGCGGACCCGGGGATCAGCGCCGAGGAGCAGGGGCAGGCGGCGGCGATCGCGGAGAACATCCTCACCCTCACCGTGCTGCCGACCCCCGTCGTCACGGTGATCACCGGCGAGGGCGGCAGCGGCGGCGCGCTGGCCCTCGGCGTCGCCGACCGGGTGCTGATGCTCCAACACGCCGTCTACTCGGTGATCAGCCCGGAGGGCTGCGCCGCCATCCTCTGGCCGGACCGCTCCGCCGCCCCACAGGCGGCCCGCGCGCTGCGGCTGACCGCGCCCGACCTGTGTCGCCTCGGCGTCGTCGACGAGATCGTCTCCGAGCCCGCGACGGCCGCCCACGACGACCCGGCGGAGACCGCCCGGCGGCTGCGCGCCGCCCTGCTGGCCAATCTGTTGCCGCTGCTGGACGTTCCGCCCGCGATGCTGGTCCGCCTGCGACGGCAGCGCTTCCGTCGGTTCGGCGCCACCCGCGCCGGCAACCAGGCGGGTGCCCGATGACGGCCGGCGCGACGGTGTCCACCGCCGACGGCCCGAACGGCCGGGCGGACGTCGACGGGCGCGTCCGGGCGGACGGATCCCAGGGATCCGACACGGACGGCGAGGAGGTGCTGGCCGGGCTACGCCGACAGGCCCGGCACCTGCTCGCCGAGCTGGCCGGGCCGGTACGCCGGATCCGGCTGCGCAGCGGGGCGACCGTGCTCGAGATCGAGTGGCATCCGGACGAGCCGGTCGGCGGCTCGGGCGTACCTGCGGCCCTGCCGGTGGCCGCCGCCACGCCGCCGCCGACCGCGGCCGCGCCCGGTCCGCCGGCCGCGCTGATCCGCCCCCCGGTTCCGGGCCGCGCCGCGATCCGGGCGCCGATCGTCGGCACGTTCTATCGCGCGCCGGAGCCGGGCGCTGGGCCGTTCGTCGCGGTCGGCGACCTGGTCCGTCCCGGTCAGCCGGTGGCGATCGTCGAGGCCATGAAGTTGATGAACGAGGTGAGCGCCGACCGGGCCGGCCGGGTGGTCGCGATCCTCGTCGAGGACGGTCAGCCGGTGGAGTACGACCAGCCACTGGTCGAGCTGGATCCGGCCTGACGGCGGGGGTGGCGATGTTCGAGACCGTTCTGATCGCCAACCGGGGCGAGATCGCCCTGCGGGTGCTGCGGGCCTGCCGGGAACTCGGCGTCCGCACGGCGGTGGTCTACTCCGCCGCCGACGCGGACTCCGCAGCCGTCCGCCTCGCCGACCAGGCCGTCCGGATCGGACCGGCGTCCAGCCGGCGCAGCTACCTCAACGCCGCCGCGATCGTGGAGGCCGCCCGCCAGGTGGGCGCGCAGGCCGTCCACCCCGGATACGGGTTCCTCTCCGAGGACGCCGACTTCGCCGAGATCTGCGCGGACAACGGGCTGACGTTCATCGGGCCGCCGCCGGCGGTGATGGCGGCGCTGGCCGACAAGTCCTCGGCCCGGGCCCTGATGAGCCGGGCCGGACTGCCGCTGCCGGCGGGCAGCGTCGCGCCGGTGGCCACCGCCGCGGCGGCGGCCGAGGTCGCCGACGCCGTCGGCTACCCGGTGATCGTCAAGGCCGCCGCCGGGGGCGGCGGCCGGGGATGACCGTGGTGCGCCGTCCGGCCGAGCTGGCCCGGGCGTACGCGCGGACGCGGGCCGCCGCCCAGGCCGCCTTCGGCGACGACCGGGTGTACGTCGAGCGCTACCTCACCGAGGCCCGGCACGTCGAGGTGCAGGTGCTCTGCGACGCCCACGGCAACGGCGTGCACCTGGGCACCCGGGACTGCTCGGTGCAGCGCCGACACCAGAAACTCGTCGAGGAGGCCCCCGCCCCCGCGCTGTCCGCCGCGACGCTCGACTCCATCGCCGAGACCGCGCTGCGGGGCGCGCTGGAGGTGGGCTTCGTCGGCGCCGGCACGCTGGAGTTCCTGGTCGACGCCGAGGAACGCTTCCACTTCCTGGAGATCAACTGTCGGATCCAGGTGGAGCACCCCGTCACCGAAATGGTCACCGGGATCGACCTGGTGCACGAGCAACTGCACATCGCGGCCGGCGTGCCGCTGCGGTGGCGGCAGGAGGAGATACACCTGCGCGGCGTCTCCGTGGAGTGCCGCGTGAACACCGAGGACCCGTCACGCGGCTTCGCCCCCACCCCCGGACGGCTCGAGCGGTTCACCCCGCCGGGCGGCCCGTTCACCCGGGTGGACACCCACGCCCGCGCCGGTTACCTGGTCGGCCCCTGGTACGACTCCCTGCTGGCCAAGGTCGTGGTCTGGGCGCCCGACCGGGAGTCGGCGCTCAACCGGCTGGAACGCGCGCTGTACGAGTTCGACATCGCCGGTCCGGGGGTGCACACCACCATCCCGTTCGTCCGGCGGGTGCTCGACGACGCCGGGTTCCGCAAGGGCCGCTACACCACCGGCCTCGTCGACCGCCTGCTCGCCGCGCCCGCGTCGCGGCCGGCGGCCACCCCAACACCCCGCGCCGCGCCCGCCGCGGAGCCCGACGTAACCCACAGGAGGACCCGATGACCGTCACCCATGGTCGCCCGATGACCGCCGAGATCACCGACATCCTGGTGGCACACTGCGGCCTGGACGCCGAGGCCGCGGCCCGCACGCCCGCCGCGTCGCTGGAGGAACTCGGCATGGACTCGCTCGCCCTGCTGGAACTCTCGGCGGTCGTCGCCGACCGGTGGCAGGTGAGCATCCCCGAGCAGGCCGGGCAACTGAGCATCGCGGCGGTGGCCGACCTGGTCGCCCGCCGTACCGACCCACCCGGGCACACCGAGAACACCGTGCTCATCGACGCGCCGCTCGCGCTGGTCTGGGACGTCACCAACGACGTGGCGAACTGGACCGAGCTGTTCACCGAGTACGCCGTGGTGGAGATTCTGCACCGCGACGGGCACACCGTACGGTTCCGGCTCACCATGTACCCCGACGAGAACGGGGTGGCGTGGAGCTGGGTCAGCGAACGCACCGCCGACCCGGTGAGCCGTCAGGTGCGGGCGCACCGGGTGGAGACCGGGCCGTTCGAGTACATGAGGATCCACTGGCGCTACACCGAGGAGGCCGGCGGCACCCGGATGACCTGGACGCAGGACTTCGCCATGAAGCCGACCGCGCCCGTCGACAACGCCGCCATGACCGAGCGGATCAACACCAACAGCGTCATCCAACTCGCCGTGATCAAGGACCGGGTGGAGCGGATCGCCCGGGAACGCGCCGGCCGGAGCGGCCCGGCCGGCGGCTCGGTTCCGGCGCAGGCCGGCTCCGTCGACGGCGACGCCTCGGCGCAGGCCGGCTCCGCCTCGGCGCAGGCCGGCTCCGCCGCGGCGCAGGCCGGCTCTGCCGCGGGGGAGGCCGGCGATGAGTGACCTGGGCACCCGGCTGATAGCGGCCTCGGACGTACCGGCGGACCGGCGACGCGGCGGTGAGTTGCGGGTGCTGTTGGGCCCCCGCACCGTCGGCAGCACCTCCGGCTTCCTCGGGGTGGCGACCCTCGCGTCGGGGGAGCGGATCGCCGAGCACTACCACCCCTACAGCGAGGAGTTCCTGTACGTGGCTCGCGGCGCGATCACCGTGGACCTCGACGACCAGCCCACGCAGGTGGCCACCGGCGAGGCGCTGTTCGTACCGGTCAACGTGCGGCACCGGCTGCGCAACACCGGCACGGAGCCGGCCGAGGTGGTCTTCCACCTGGGCCCCCTGGCCCCGCGCCCCGAGCTGGGGCACGTCGACACCGAACTCGTCGAACAGGGGGTGGGTCGTGAGCGCGAGGAGTGAGCCGGGTTTGCGAGCCCCGCAGTCGCGAACAGAGGTGGCGCGGTGACCGGCCGTCGCACCGTGGTGACCGGCGTGGGCGTCGTGGCCCCCGGCGGCGCCAGCCGGGACCGGTTCTGGAAGACCATCACCGAGGGGCGTACGGCCACCCGGCGGATCAGCTTCTTCGACCCGTCGCCGTTCCGCTCGCAGATCGCCGCCGAGTGTGACTTCAACCCGGTCGCCGCCGGGCTCACCGACGCCGAGCGGCGTCGCGCCGACCGCTACGTTCAGTTCGCGCTGGCCTGCTCCACCGAGGCCATCGCCGACGCCGGCCTGGTGCTTACCGACGCCGAGCGGGACCGCGCCGGGGTGGTGCTCGGCACCGCCGTGGGCGGCACGATGGCCCTGGAAGAGGAGTACGTGCGGGTCAGCGAGCACGGCCGGCGGTGGCTGGTCGACGCGGCACTCGGCGGCCCATACCTGTACCAGGCGCTGGTGCCCAGCAGCCTGGCCGCCGACGTGGCCTGCCGGCACGGCCTGCACGGCCCGGCGCAGGTCGTCTCCACCGGCTGCACGTCCGGCATCGACGCCATCGGCTACGCCCACCAGATGATCGTGGACGGCGAGGCGGACATCGTGCTGGCCGGCGCGGCCGACTCGCCGATCTCACCGGTCACCGTCGCCTCGTTCGACGCGATCAAGGCGACCAGTCCCGACAACGACGACCCAGCGCACGCCTCCCGCCCGTTCGACGCCGACCGGCACGGATTCGTGCTGGCCGAGGGCGCGGCCGTGCTGGTGCTCGAGGAGGCCGAGCACGCCCGACGGCGGGGCGCCCACGTCTACTGCGAGGTCGCCGGCTACGCCAGCCGCAGCAACGGCTTCCACATGACCGGGCTGCGCCCCGACGGGCTGGAGATGGGCCTCGCCGTCAGCGACGCGCTGCGGCAGGGCCGGATCATCCCGGAGCAGGTCTCCTACATCAGCGCGCACGGTTCGGGCACCCGGCAGAACGACCGGCACGAGACGGCCGCGTTCAAGCGGGCGCTGGGCCAGGCCGCGTACCGGGTGCCGATCAGCTCCATCAAGTCGATGGTCGGGCACTCGCTCGGCGCGATCGGGTCGATCGAGATGGCCGCCTGCGCCCTCGCGATCGAGTTCGGGGTGGTGCCGCCGACGGCCAACTGGAGCACCCGTGACCCCGAGTGCGACCTGGACTACGTACCCAACGAGGCACGGGAGGTGCCGGTGAACGTGGCCCTGTCGGTGGGCAGCGGGTTCGGTGGCTTCCAGTCGGCGATGGTGTTCCGCCGACTTCCGGCGGCGGCGTGAGCACCGCCCGGGCGGTCGTTACCGGAATCGGTGTGGTCGCGCCCAGCGGCGTCGGCGCGGACGCGCACTGGCGTACCGTCCTGGCCGGCACCCGGCGCACCGGGCCGATCACGCTCTTCGACCCGGCCGGCTACCCCACCCGCCTCGGCGGCGAGGTGCCCGACTTCGCGGCCGAGTCCTACGCCGAGAGCCGGCAACTCGTGCAGACCGACCGATGGACACACCTCGGCTTCGCCGCCACCCGCCTCGCGCTGGCCGACGCCGGGCTGCCCGAGCGGGCACCCGACCCGTACGGCTACGCGGTCGCCTTGGCCAGCTCGTCCGGGGGCAACCTGTTCGGGCAGCGGGAACTGCAACGGCTCTGGGGTGGGCCGTCGCGCACCGTCGGCGCGTACCAGTCGATCGCCTGGTTCTACGCGGCGAGCGTCGGACAGCTCTCCATCCACCACCAGTTCAAGGGTCCGAGCGGCGTGCTGGTCGCGGAGGCGGCCGGCGGGCTGGACAGCCTCGCGCACGCCGCCCGCGCGGTGCGCCGGGGGACTCCGGTGGTCATCGCCGGGGCGACCGAGTGTCCACTGAGCCCGTACGCCCTGGCCTGCCAGTTGCGCTCCGGGCTGCTCAGCGACGTCGCCGACCCGGAGCGGGCGTACCGGCCGTTCGACGCGACGGCCAGCGGCTACCTGCCGGCCGAGGGCGGCGCGGTCTTCGTGGTGGAGGAGTTGGGCCACGCGTTGGCCCGGGGCGCCCGGATCTACGGCGAGGTCAGCGGCTGGGGGGCCACCCACGACGCCGCGCACACCACCGCCGACAGCGCCGGCGACCCGATCCAGTACGCGCGGGCGATGCGGCTGGCCCTGGACCGGGCCGGCGTCGCGGCGACCGCGATCGACGTGGTGCTGCCCGACGCGCTCGGCGTACTCCGCTACGACCGCAGCGAGGCGGCGGCGCTGCGCGCCGTCTTCGCCGACCGGCCGCCCCCGGTCACCACCCAGAAACCGCTGACCGGCCGGGCCCACCAGGGCGGCTCGGCACTGGACGTGGCCACCGCCCTGCTCGCGTTCGCGCACGACACGCTGCCCGCCTCGGCCGGCCCCGACGAGGTCGCCGACGGGTGCGAGCTGGACTTCCTGCGTGAGCACCGCCGGCCGCGCAGCCGGCTGGCGCTGGTCTGCGCGCGGGGCTTCGACGGATTCAACAGCGCGCTGGTCCTGCGGGGCGCCGCGCCGACGGAAGGAGAGACGCCGTGAGCGGACAGCGGGCCCGAGTGGTCTTCCTGGTCCGGGTGCCGGCGCCGCGTACGGAGGCGTTTCTGGCCGCGTACGAGCAGATCCGGCACCTGGTCGCCGACGGTGTGCCGGGGCACCTGGTGGACCAGGTGTGCCGCTCGTCGACCGACCCGGAGCAGTGGCTGATCACCAGCGAGTGGGCGAGCCTGGCCGACTTCGAGGCGTGGGAGCGCACCGAGGAGCACCGCGACCTGGTGCGACCGATGCGGGAGTGCTTCACCGACGCCCGGTCGCTGCGCTTCCACATCCACGCCCAGACCCCGGACGAGGCCCGTCTCGCCGCCGCCGCAGGGCTCTGATCCACTCCAGATCGCCGAGGTGGGGGTATCCGGAGCGGGTGGATGCCCCCACCTCGGCGACCTGCTGTCGATCAACTCGACCACCTTCGTGACCATCGGGAGCGCGTAGGATCCCAAGGTCATGAAGGTGCTGATCTCCGTCGACCTGGAAGGCGTCTCGGGGATCGTGCATCCCACCGAGACGAATCCCGATCGGTACGACTACGAGCGCGGCCGGGCCCTCATGACGGCCGAGGCGAACGCGGTGATCGCCGGCGTTCTCGATGCCGCACCCGACGCCGTCGTGTGGGTTGCCGACGCGCACGGCACGTTCCGCAACATCCTGCCGGAGGACCTCGACCGACGGGCGCACCTCGTGCGCGGCAAACCGCGCCCGCTGGGCATGCTCGCGGGTCTGGACGAGCACACGGGCGCCGTCATGTTCATCGGTTATCACGCTCGGGCCGGTGCCGGCCCGGCCGTGCTGGCCCACACGATGAGTGACGCGATCCTCGACGTACGCGTGGCGGGTCGGTCACTAGGCGAGATCGGCCTCAACACCGCCATGGCAGGGCACCTGGACGTGCCGGTCGTCCTGCTCAGCGGAGACGACGCCGCCTGCGCCGAGTTCGGTGAGCTGGTGCCCTCGGCGGTCACCGTCGCCGTCAAACAGACCCTGGGCCAAGCCGCCGCGGTGGCTCTGCATCCGCAGGAGGCGCGCGAGCGGCTGCGTCACGCTGCCGCCGATGCCATCACCCGCCGCGCCTCGATTCCTCCGTGGACGATGTCCGGGCCGTTGGACGTGGAGGTCGATCTGTACGGCCCGTACATGGTCGACCTCGCCGTTCTGGTGCCGGGTGTGACCCGGGTCGGCGGCGGCCGGACGGTCGCCTTCCGCGCCGTCGACGCCGCCGAGGCATATCGGCTGATTCAACTTCTCGTCCAGCTCGCCAGCATCAAACCGGGCTAGCGCGACGCCCCGAGACGGGGCTACGGAGAGGGATTCATGTTGGGTAGTGTCTGCGTCGCTACTGCCCGTGCAGAACGCCGGTGCCCCTCGCCGTGCGATCGACCGGAAGGACGGCATGGCCAGCATCGAGCAAGTCAAAGCCGCGCTCGCCCAGGCAGCCGAGCAGAGCGTCACGACGACGAGCCAGATCCGCGCCGCCATCGACGGCACCGACCAGGTGCTCGCTCGGCTGCGCGCGGTATCCGCAGGCACTGGCCATCCGGCCATCGCTGAGGCGATCGCCCGAGCCGAGCAGAGCAAGCAACGTCTGACCGAGGCAGCCACGACCCTCCAGGGCAGCACCGCGGCGGCCCGGCAGTACATCAACATCCTTGGCTGACTATGAGCATCGGCGAGGTCAAGGCAGCCCTCGACGAAGCGCGTCACCTTCTCGACCAGAGCCGGACGACGATCGAGGGCATCGGCGCATCCCTGGACGAAGCCGCTGGGGTCATGCTCCCCACCATGCACGACAGCCGGCGCGAGGAGGCCGAGAAGGCCCGCCGGGCTCTCGCTGAGGCGATACGCGAGGTGACGCTGACCCTGCGGGTCATCACCTCCGCACAGGAAAGTGCTGACGAATTCCGCAGGGCGCTGGGGTGAGCGACCTGCTCGCTCAGGTCGTGGCCCAACTCCGGTCCACGATCGACCGCCTGGACGCGATCGCGGTCCAGGCGACACGTGCCGCATCGGACGTCACTCAGGGGCATGCCCGGTACTCCACGGTCGGGAGAGGTACCGACCATCCCAGGCTGCGCGCGGCGGTAGGTCAGAGCCGCACCGGTGCCGACAAGGCTCGCCGGATCGCCCGGTTGAGCAGCGATGCGGCGCGGAACGTCGCGGACTTCCTGAATGCCGTGGCACCTGGCTCGGCGCCACGATCGGCGGCAGCCACCTCCGGGTCACCGCCGGGGGAGGAACTCTTGGCTGACAGCGATCGACGGGACCTGGGCCGGAGAAGAGGCGCCTTCCTCATTCGTGCGGCGCGAAGGGCCGACGACGTGCAGGACCAGGTCTCGGCAGGTGTCGACGCCGTGGAGAAGGGATCTACGGCCCTGCGTGACTTTGACCGTCCCTCCGGTGCACACTCGTCCGGAACGAGCACCCCCACCGGTCCTGGCCCGTCACCACGCGCGAAGATCGATGGGTCGGAGGCTGCGGGGCATCTCGTGGTGGCTGGGCTGCTGGCGGGCGTGGCAGCGCAGCGAGTTTCCGGAGTGATCCGACAGTGGAAGGCCAGGTTGAACCAGAAGTGATTGATC
The DNA here is from genome assembly GCF_050948405.1 of Micromonospora sp. CA-248212. Lineage (NCBI taxonomy): Bacteria > Bacillati > Actinomycetota > Actinomycetes > Micromonosporales > Micromonosporaceae > Micromonospora > Micromonospora sp. CA-248212. Next base: position 3,410,523 of record NZ_CP192023.1, read on the forward strand.
AGCCGCTCAGCGAACTCATCCGGGCATTGCACAGGGCGGACTGGGACGCGGTCGATGCCTTGTCAGTCGAGATTGGCCGGCACGGGTTGGGTAACGGTCTCAAGGTCATTGGGGCTGCCTTTGCCGTCGCTGTCGAACGGCGATTCGGTGCGGACGCCACTCCGAGTGACGTGGCTGCTTGGGTCTCGGGAATCCGATCCCGGCAGCAGGGCGGAGATCCACTGCCGGTACTCGAGATGGAAGGGCTTATCCGGGCAGTCCTCGGGGAGCCGGAACTGGTCGACTCAATCTCCCCCGAGACCGCCCTCGGAGCCGAGCTATTCATGCTCGGCCAGCTTCTTCGTGAAGCCGACCTCAGTCCGGCCGAACTGGACGAGTTCACCCTGGAAGCCGAGCAGCTTGCGGCCGAGCACCTGTAGCGGTCTGCCCGGGACTGACCGAGGCTCAGGATGCGCGCATCTGCTGGCTCCGCACGTTAGCGAGACCAGCGCGAGGCTGCCTCCTCGCTCAATACCGTTATGAACTTGGCGCGCGCCCACCAGGTTGCCGACGTGCTTGATGTACCTGGCGGAAGTGACCTGCCCCGTCAACGTCTGCACAGCCTGGCTCCCGAGGCTCGCCCGCTTCCTGACCGCACTGCGCGTCGGCGACACCGACGAGGCCCTGCGCCACCATCGGATGGCCGTTCGCCGCGACGACTGGCCCCTGCTGCCCGCCGACCTTCGCGCGGCCCACCTCGTCGACGCCGCCCGCGCCCACCTCGACGGCGGCGACGTCACCGGAGCCGGGCGCGCGCTGGCCGACGCACACACCGTCGCGCCCGGCGAGATCCACCGTCGCCCTGCTGTCCGTACCCTGGTCGCCGAGATCGCCCAGTGCGGACCGGCGGCCGCCGGCGTGGCCCGGCTGGCCGACCTCATTGGCCTCACCCATCCCTGATCGACTCGGGATCCCGGAAACGGCGGTGTCCGATCGGCTGGGACGGCCCGACTTCCAGGAAGTCGAGTCGATCATGGCCGGCAGGTGGGAACGAGTGGTGGGCGGCGGTATGCGGCAATCGGTCCGGGCGCTCAAATTGATCTAGCCATTTGCATCTAGCGATGCTCAACGTGGCTGTCGTAGGGTTCCGGCAGCACCTCGAAAGATGCCAGAAATTGGCTCCTATGCCCTACTTTGCGCTGCGGGTCGAATGGTGGGGGCAATGAATCATGTCGCCGAAAACCTTACGGTAGATGACCCCGGCTGGGTGGATGAAGTCCTGTTCGCCGGCCGTCCAACCGATGTTTGTCTCCGCCTGCCGGAACCGATCGACCGGGCCACCCTGCACCGGTTGGTGACCGCCGCGCAGGACCGGCTGACCGCTGCCGGACTGCGTCCCGGTGGCGCCGCCGCGCTGCGGTTGCCGCCGTCGCTGGCGTACGTCGTCAACCTGCTCGCCGCCTGGCGGGCGGGAGCGCAGGCCATCCTGCTCGACCACCGGCTCACCGACCACGAGGTGGACCGGGCGCTTGCCCGGCTCACCCCGCAGGTGGTCGTCGCCCCGCTGCGGACCGGCGGGGGCGCGTTGAAGGTGTTCGTCGACGTCACCGAGAGCGTCACCCGGTACGCGGACGGCCCAGCGGTCAGCGGCCACGCCGTGATCCAGCTCAGCTCCGGCTCGACCGGCCCGTCCAAGGTGATCGGCCGTACGGCCGCCGACCTGGTCGCCGAGGTGCGCCGCTACACCCGTATCGACGGGGTGGCGCTGCCCGGCGAGCGGATCATCCTGCTGCCCTCCATGGTGCACGTGCTCGGCCTGGTCGGCGGCCTGCTCTACGGTCTGCACGCCGATGTGGAGCTGGTGCCGCCGCAGCGGCTCAGCGGCGACGCGGTGCTGGCCGCCATCGCCGCCCAGGCCACGCCGGCCACGGTGCTGGGCGTGCCGTTCCACATCGGACTGCTCGCCTCCAGCCGGCCGACCGGTCCGCTGCCGCAGTTCCGGCGGATGACCACCGGCGGCGAACTGGTCCCGGCCGCGGTGGCGCGGGCGTTCACCGACCGGTACGGGGTGCCGCTGGGCAACATGTACGGGATGACCGAGGTCGGGGTCATCGGCACCGACCTGCACGGCGCGCACCGCCCGTCGATCGCCCCCGCGCCCGGCATCGAGGTCCGCGAGTCCGGCGGTGAGCTGTGGGTGTCCTGCCCGGCATCGCCGTACGTCGGGCTGAGCGACCCCACCCGCTGGGCCGACGGCTGGCTGCACACCCGCGACGCCGGCACCGTCGACGCCGACACCGGCCTGGTCACCGTGCGCGGCCGCCTCGACTCGCAGGTCTCGGTGGGCGGGATGAAGGTCGACCTCACCGAGGTGGAGGCGACCGTCGCCCAGCTGCCCGGCGTGGCCGCCGCCGTGGTGGTGTGGGACGACGGCATCACCGCCTACGTCCAGCCCGACGGCCCGCTGTCCGAGGAGGTCCTGGACAAGCTCCTCGCCGAACGGCTGGCCGGCTACAAGCGACCCCGGGTGTTGCGCCTGCTCGACGCGTTGCCCCGTACCACCACCGGCAAGCTGGTCCGCTCGACGGACGCGCTGCGCTCGGCGGTGACGTCGTGACCGGCCCGCTGCGCCACCTCGACGCCGACACCCGCGCCGTCAAGCGCGCCGACTACCGCGCCGACACCCGCGCGCGGCGACCGTACGGCGGGATCCGGCCGACCGCCGGTGTCCCCACCGACCCAGACCAACGCGGTGTCCCGATCGGACACCGTCACCTGGCTTACGCAGAGAGGGTATCCATGAGAGCCGAGGTCCGCGCCTTCGTCGTCGAGCAGCTCGTCGACATGAACTACGACGTCGAGGGGCTCGACGACGACACCACGCTCGGCCCGTCCGGCGTCGACCTGGAATCGCTGGCCCTGTCCGATCTGGCCGTCCGCGTCGAGGACCAGTTCGGCCTGACGTTCGCCGACGACGAGTCGGAGAAGCTCGCGCTGATGACGGTAGGCGAGTTCACCACGATGGTCGCCGACCGCGTCGCCGAGGCGAAGCGCGACGCCGCCTGATGACCGGTCAGCCCGACCTGGGGCGAGCTGACCTGCTGACCATGCTCGCCGAACTCACCGCGAAACCGGCCGACGAGGTCCCGGACCGGGTCGGCTCGATGGAGCTGGCCTGGCTCGTGCACCTCGTCGAGCAGCGCTACCAGCGTCAGCTCGACCTCACCGACGACGACCTGGCCGGCATCCGTACCGTCGACGACGCCCTGGCGGTCCTGCGGGCGTCGTTGGCCGCTCCCGCAGATGGCTGAGCCGCCCGTCGTCCAGCTCACCGGTGTGCACGCGGTCAGCGCCCTCGGGCGGGGCGCCGAGGCGCAGCTCGCCGCCACGCCGGCCTTCGGACCGATCCGTCGCTTCGACACGAGCGCACGCCGGGTCACCGTGGCGGCCACCCTGCCCGAGGTCGGAACCCTCGCCGACGAGCTGGCCGACGCGATCGACGCGGCCTGCCGGACGGCCGGCCTGGACCGCGCCCGGCGTGCCGGGTGTGCGCTGCTGCTCGCCGTGCACGGCGGCCCGGCCCCCGGCGTGGAGCCGGTCCCGTCCGCGCTCGCCGGCCAGCTCGCCGCCCGGTGTGGGCTGTCCGCTCACACCCGGGTCTACACCAGCGCGTGCGTGTCGGCGAGTACGGCGGTCGCCGACGCCGCCACCCTGATCAGCCGGGGTGATCTGGACCGGGTGGTGGTGGCCGCCGGTTATCTCGTCGAGCCGGACCAGTTCGCGCTCTTCGACGCCGGCCGCGCCCTCGCCGACGACGGCGCGGTCCGCCCATTCAGCGCTGGCCGCCGTGGGCTGCTGCTCGGTGACGGCGTGGCCGCCGTGGTGGTCGAGTCCCGCGCCGAGGCGCGGCGGGGCGCGGAGCCGGTGGCGACCGTCGCGGGCTGGGGACGCGCCGGGGACGCGTACCACCCGTGCCAGCCGGACCCGACCGGCGCCGGGCTGGCCCGCGCGGCCAGCGCCGCGCTGCGCCGGGCCGGGCTGCCGCCGCGGGCGATCGGGTACGTCAACGCCAACGCCACCGGCACCGCCCAGAGCGACGCCGCCGAGGCCGCGGCGCTGCGGCGGGCCCTCGACGGGTACGCCAACGAGGTGCCGGTCAGCTCCACGAAGGGGTTGCACGGGCACGCGTTGGAGGCGTCCGGGCTGCTCGAACTGGTGGTCACGGCGATGGCGCTGCGGGCCGGCGAGTTGCCGGTCAACGCCGGCTGGCGGGGCCCCGACGAGGCGTGTCCGGTCAACGTCATCACGGCGGCGTCGCGCCGTGCGCCGGTGACCCACGCCCTGACCCTCAACTCCGCGTTCGGCGGCGCCAACACCGCGCTCCTGGTCGGCGCGCCATGACCACCCCCACCTCCCCGCGATCGTGCACTTTCTGCGCCGACGAATCCGGCGAAGAACGCGAATCCACAACAGAAACCGCAAGATCGCGGGAGGTGGGAGTGCGGGAGCTCGCGCGGGCGCGCTGGCCCGAGCCGGGGGACGGGGTCGTGCCGGGGGTGCCGGGGTTCGTGCACTCGGCGTTCGCGCCCACGGTCGTGGCGGTCGGCGAGCGGTGCCTGCGGCGGCGGTACGGGGACCAGCCGGTGCCGGAGGGGGTACGCACCGCGATCGTGCTGGTCAGCGCCAGCGGTGACCGGGCCAGCGCCGATCACGTCCGCGTGACGGTCGAGGCCGGCGGACGGATCGGGCCGCTGTTCTTCTACCAGTCCGTGCCCAACAGCGTCGCCGGGCACCTCGCGGCCCGTTGGGGACTGCGCGGTCCGGTGGTCTGCCTCAGCCCCACCGGCGACCCGTACGCCGAGGGCACCGCGCAGGCGGCACTACTGCACGACGACGGCGACGCCGACGAGGTGTTGCTGATCCTGATCGAACAGACGCCCGACCTGTCCACCGAGGCGGTCGCGGTGCTGCTGGGGGGAGGAGCACGACCATGAGGACACCGGGACTGCGCGGCCGGTTGGCCGCCGACACCGAGCTGGGCGCGGGCAACATGCTGGCCCGCGTGCTGGCGCACGGCGCCGACCCGGACGGGCCGGCGCTGACCTTCGACACCGCCGTCGACGGGCATCCAGCCGAGACGCCGCTCACGTTGGGTCAGCTCGACGAGCGGGTCGCCGCCCGCGCCGCGTGGCTGCACGAGCAGGGGGTACGCCCCCGCGACCCGGTTGCCGTCTGGGCCACCGCCGCCGCCGATATGGTGCTCAGCTTCCTGGCGCTGGCCCGGCTCGGCGCGATCCCGGCGCTGATGAACGGCAAGCTCCGCCCGGAGATCGCCGCCGAGTACATCCGTCGGCTGCGTGGTGTCGGGGTGCTCGCCGACGACGCGCACACCGCGCTGCTGGCCGGGCACGAGCTGGGCGTACCGGTGCTCGGCACGCCCGCGCGGGCCGGCACCGGCGACCCGGCGAAGGCCCCGCCGCACTACCGGCACCACCCGGACGACCCGATCGTGATCACCCACACCTCCGGGACGACCGGGGTGCCCAAGGCGGTGCTGCACTCCCACGCCAGCCTCTTCGCGGCCACCCGGCACCTGCTGAGCATGCCGCAGGCGCAGGGCACCAGCCGGATCCTCAACGCCCTTCCCGCACCGCACACCGCGACTGTGCTGATGGTCAACCAGGCGTTGGGTAACCGCGCCCAGATGTTCCTGCTCTCCGAGCAGGGCGGCGAGCGGGTCCTCGACGCGATCCAACGCTGGCGTCCCGACGGGGTGTTCGGTTTCTCGGTCACCTGGGCCGAGCTGGCCCGGTTCGACCTGTCCGGGTACGACCTGGACTCGGTGCGGCTGTGGTTCAACACCGGCGACTGCTCGCACGAGCCGCACATCCGCCGCCTCGTCGCAGTCGGTTGGCACGACACCGTGACCCGCGACGGGGTGGCGCGGGTGCCCGGCTCGCTGTTCATCGACGGGCTGGGCTCCAGCGAGATGGGGCACTCGATGTTCCACATCACCCACCGCGCCGACACCGACCGGTACGGCCGCTGCATCGGCCGGCCGTACCAGTTCACCAGGGTCGCGGTGCTGGATACCGACGGCGAGCCGGTGCCGGTCGGCGAGGTGGGTTTCCTGGGTGTCGACTCGCCGTCGCTGTTCCGGGGCTACTGGAACGACTCGGCCACCACCTACCGGTTCCGCCAGCGTGGCTGGTACCTCACGGGCGACCTGGTCCGCGCCGACGCCGAGGGCCGGTACTACCACCTGGACCGCGCGGTCGACTCGGTCGACGCCGGGGACGGGCGGCGGTTCTTCACCGCGCTGTCGGAGGAGCGGATCCTCGCCACCTGCCCGGACGTCACCGACTGCACGGTGGTGATCGTCGCCGAGGGCGGGCGGGTGGTGACCGACGTGCTGCTGGAGTTGGCCGCCGGCGCCGACGAGGCCGAGGACCGCACCGAACGGGTGCGCGCCGCCCTCGGCGCGGACGTCGGCGCCACGCTGCGCCGGGTCGTGCCGGTACGCTCCGACGACATTCCGGTGACCGTGACCGGCAAGGTCCGCAAGGTGGCCCTGCGGGAGCGTTACCTCACCGAGGCCGCGTCGTGAGCGGGCGGGTCGGAGCACCGGCGTGAGCGAGCGGAGCGAGCGAACCAAGCAGCTCAGCCGCTCGGAGTCTCAAGCCGGCGCGGAGCGAAGCGGAGCGCCGGCGTGAGCGCGCTGATCACCGGGATGGGCCTGTTCTCTCCGGTCGGGCGGGGCGTCGAGGAGACCTTCGAGGCGTTGACGACCGGGCGGTCCGGGCTGACACGCCCACCCGAGGGCCATCCGGCGTCGGGCTCGCTGGACGTCGCCGGTCTGCTGCCCGACATCGACCCGCGTAGCGTCCTGCCCGGCCCGGAGAGCCGGGTGTTGGACCGGACCGTGGTCCTGGCGCTGCTCACCGCCGCCGACGCGCTCGCGGACGCCGGCATCGAGGTGGGCCGCGACGTCGACCCCTCCCGGATCGGCGTGATCGTCGGCGGTGTCGGCGGGCTGGCCACCCTGGAGTCGCAGGTGCTGGCCCGCGCGGCGCGGGGACGGTCGGCGGTCAGCCCGTACCTGCTCACCGGCATCCTGCCGAACATGCCGGCGGCGCGGATCGCCATCGCGTACGGCATCCGGGGTTACAGCTCGTCGGTCGGCACGGCCTGCGCCTCGGGGGCCCAGGCGGTCGCCGACGCGGTCCGGCTGATCCGGTGCGGGGAGGCCGACGTGGTGGTCTGCGGGGCCAGTGAGGCGCCGCTCTTCCCGACCTTCACCGACACGTTCGGCAACGCGCGGGCACTGGCCCGCGCCGGCGGCGACCCGACCCGGGCGAGCCGGCCGTTCGACACCTCCCGCAGCGGGTTCGTGCTGGCCGAGGGGCGGCGCTGCTGGTCCTCGAACGTGCCGAGCACGCCGCCGCGCGCGGCGCCCGGGGGTACGCCGAGGTGGCCGGTTACGGCGCGACCACCGACGCGTACCACCCGACCGCCCCGCGTCCGGACGGCGCGGGCGCGGCGGCGTGCATCCGGGGCGCGCTGCGCAGCTCGGGAGTGCCGGCGGCGGCGGTCGGCTACGTCAACGCGCACGGCACCGGCACGAAGCTCGGCGACATCGCGGAGACCACGGCCCTCGCGGACGTGTTCGGCGACGGTGGCGTGCCGGTCAGCTCCACCAAGGCGCTCACCGGTCACCTGCTCGGCGCGTCCGGGGTGTTGGAGACGGCGGCGACCGCGCTGGCGCTCGGTCGGGGGTTGCTGCCGCCGACGTACCACCTCGACGACCTGGACCCGGCCTGCCCGGGTGACCACATCCGGGGGGCGCCCCGCCGGTCCGACGCGGAGTACGCGCTGACCAACTCGTTCGGGTTCGGCGGCCAGAACGTGAGCCTGGTGCTCGCGCGGGTCGCCGAGCCGAGGAGGTGAGCGACGCGCATCCCGGGCTGGGGGCGTCCGGACGGCAACACGGGCGAAGCATGGGGAAGGGCACGTGACGACATGGACATCCGTGGTATCGACCACATCGAACTCTACGTAGGCGACGCCCGACAGGCGGCGTTCTGGTTCAGCACCGCCGTCGGTTTCCAGCTCTGCGGGCAGGGCGGCCCGGAGACCGGGCTGACCGGGCAGCGCTCGCTGCTGCTCTGCCACGGCGACATCCGACTGCTGCTCACCTCGGGGCTGAGCGTCGACCATCCGGCGGCCCGGTACGTGCACCGGCACGGTGACGGCATCGCGGTCGTCGCCGTCGAGGTCGACGACGTCGTGGGCGCGTACGCCGAGCTGCTGGCCCGGGGTGCGACGGGCGTGACGCCACCGACCACCCGCACCGGCGCGGACGCCGAGGTGGTGACCGCCGAGGTGCAGGGCTTCGCCGACGTGCGGCACCGCCTGGTGCAGCGTCGGGGGAGTCGAAGCGAGTTCCTGCCCGGGGTGATCACGCCGACGCCGCCGGGGCCGGACGACGCCGAGGCGGTCCTCGCCGAGGTCGACCACCTGGCGGTGTGCGTGCCGCCCGGGGAACTCGACGGGACGGTCCGGCACTTCGAGGAGCTGTTCGGCTTCGCGCAGATCTTCGAGGAGCACGTCGAGGTCGCCGGCCAGGGGATGAACTCGAAGGTGGTGCAGAGCCCGTCGGGCCGCGTCACCGTGGTCCTGCTGGAGCCGGACCGTACCCGCCGGCCTGGGCAGATCGACGCCTTCCTCGACCAGCATGCCGGTGGGGGCGTGCAGCACCTGGGGCTGCGCACCGACGACATCGTGGCGGCCGTGGAGTCCCTCGGACGGCGGGGGGTTCGCTTCGCCGGCACCCCCGGCGCCTACTACGACACCCTCCAGGCACGAGTGGGTCGGGTGGACGCTCCGCTGGACCGTCTGCGTGAGCTGGGGGTCCTGGTCGACTCCGACCACGATGGACAGTTGTTGCAGATCTTCGCCGAGTCGATGCACGTGCGCCGCACGCTGTTCCTGGAGCTGATCGAGCGGCGGGGCGCGAGCGGCTTCGGCAGCGGCAACATCAAGGCGCTCTACGAGGCCAAGGAGCGGGAACTGGCCGCGCAGGGGGTGGGGGCGTGAGCGCGCTGACCGCCGCGGAGCAGGCGCTGCTGCCCTCCGACGAGGACGTGCGGCACTACGCCGAGCACGGCTGGTACCTGTCCAAGAAGATCTTCACCGATGACGAGGTGGAGGCGCTCGCCGCCGCCGCGCGGCGCTACTACGACGGCGAGCGGGATCGCCGGCTGCCGGTACGCCCACCGAAGCTCGCCTACTGGGAGCCGTCGAACGGGCCGGTACAGCGGCACAACGACTACGTCCACCACGAACACGACGGGCTCGGCGCGATCCTGCGCAAGCCGCTGCTCGGCGCGGTGGCCGCCCGCCTGGCCCAGGCCGACGAGATCCGTGTCTTCCAGTCCACCCTGATCCTCAAACCACCGATCGAGGGCGAGCCCAGCAACATCGTGCCCTGGCACTTCGACAAGCACTACTGGGCGTCCTCGTTGTCGGAGAAGATGCTCACCGCGTTCATCCCCCTGCACGACTGCGGGGAGGAGATGGGCACCATCACGATGGTCGACGGCTCGCACCTGTGGAAGGAGATCGGCGTCGACGACACCGTGGTGCGGCACTTCGCCGACCGGGACCGGAGCCAGCTCGAGGAGATGCTGGCCGAGAACGCCGCGCACAACGGCGCGGAGATCCGCAAGATCCCCATGGTGATCCCGAGGGGACACGTGAGCTTCCACCACTGCCGCACCTACCACGGCAGCGGCCCCAACGTCAGCGGTCGTCCCCGACAGGCGATCTCGCTGCACCTGCAGGACGGCGACAACGCCTGGCGGGAGTATCCCCTCTCGGACGGCACGCTCGCCGCGTACAACCACGACGTGCTGGTCCGCCGCACCCACGAGGGGCGGCCGGACTACGCGGACCCCGACTACTGCCCGGTCATCTGGCGCGACCGCGCCCAGCAGGGAGGTTGACAATGTCACGGTACGACTGGGGTAGGACGCACCCGGGCATCGAGCGGCTGGAGGCGGCGGTGACCGAGCGCCGCGACGCCGTGGTCAAGCACCCGCTCTACGCCAACCTGGACACCCACCAGGCGCTGGTCACCTTCATGGAGCACCACGTCTTCGCGGTCTGGGACTTCATGTCCCTGTTGAAGTCGTTGCAGCGGCAGTTGACCTGTGTGAGCGTGCCGTGGATCCCCACCGGCCCGACCGGCAGTCGCCGGCTCATCAACGACATCGTCATGGTCGAGGAGAGCGACGAACTGGGCGAGGGCTACCTCAGCCACTTCGAGCTGTACGTGCGGGGCATGGCCGAGGCCGGCGCGGACACCACCGCCGTGAACGCCCTCGTCGACCTGCTGCGCGCGGGCCGGCCGGTGACCGACGCGCTCGCCGAGGCGGGGGCGCCGGCGGCGTCCGCCCGGTTCGCCGCGACCACCTGGCAGATCATCGAGTCGACCCCGGTGCACTGCCAGGCGGCGGCGTTCGCGTTCGGCCGCGAGGACCTGATCCCCGACATGTTCACCCAGGTCGTCACCGTCAACGAACGCAGCAACCGGCTGCACACGTTCGTCGACTACCTGGAACGGCACATCGAGGTCGACGGCGAGCAGCACACGCCGATGGCCATGCAGATGCTCGCCGACCTGTGCGGCGACGACGACGCCAGGTGGCAGGAGTGCGCCGACACGGTCAACACCGCCCTCGCCGCCCGCGCCCGGCTCTGGGACGACATCCTCGCCGCCATCAAGGGCCCGGCGTGAGCGACGCCGATCCGGTCCGGCTCTACCGCACGGTCCGGCTGATCCGCCGGTTCGAGGAGCGGGCGGTGGAGCTGGTCCACGGCGGGCAGATCGCTGGCGGCATCCACCCGTACCTCGGTCAGGAGGGGATCGCCGCCGGCGTCTGCGCCGCGCTGGGCGTCGACGACGTGCTCGCCGGCACCCACCGCGGGCACGGGCACGTGCTGGCCCGGGGCGCGGACCCGGCGCGGATGCTCGCCGAGCTGTGCGGCCGGGTCACCGGCCTCAACGCCGGCCGGGGCGGCTCGATGCACGCCGCCGACCTGCGCATCGGCGTGCTCGGCGCGAACGCGATCGTCGGCGCGTCCGGGGCGATCATCACCGGCGCGGTCTGGGCCTGCCGACGGCAGGGCCGGGACACCGTCGGCGTGAGCTTCTTCGGCGACGGCGCGGTCAACGAGGGGATGCTGCTGGAGGCGTTCAACCTGGCCGCGCTCTGGCGGGTGCCCGTGCTGTTCGTCTGCGAGAACAACGGCTACGCCACCACCATGCCGGTCGGCGGCGCGGTCGCCGGCAGCATCGCCGGCCGCGCCGCCGCCTTCGGCATCCCGGCCGTCCAGGTCGACGGCCAGGACCCCGAGACGGTACGCGCCGCCGCGTCCGCCGCCGTCGCGCGGATGCGCGCCGGCGGCGGCCCGGAGCTGATCGAGGCCCGTACCTACCGCTTCGACGTCCACCACACCTTCGAACACGCGGTACGCCTCGACTACCGGCCGCCCGACGAGGTGACCCGGGGTCGGTCCCGGGACCCGGTGGACATCCAGGGCGCCCGGCTCACCGACGGCGACCGGGCAGCCGTGGACGCCGAGGTCGAGGCGACCCTCGACGAGGCGGTGCGGTTCGCCCTGGCCAGCGCGCACCCCGAGCCGGCCGACGCGCTCGCGTACCTGTACGCCAGCGGCCTGACCGTCCGCACCGGAGGTGGTTGAGGTGCCCCGACTGTCGTACCGGCGGGCGTTGACCCGGGCCCTCGCCGACGAGCTGGCCCGCGACGAGACGGTGTTCCTGCTCGGCGAGGACGTCCAGGTCGGCGCGTCGCTGGTGACGACCGGGCTCGCCAAGCGGTTCGGGACCGACCGGGTCCGCGACACACCGCTGTCCGAGCAGGCGTTCACCAGCTTCGCCACCGGGGCGGCGCTGGCCGGGCTCCGGCCGGTGATCGAGTTCCAGATCCCGTCGCTGCTGTTCCTCGTCTTCGAGCAGATCGTCAACCACGCGCACAAGTTCCCGCTGATGACCGGCGGGCAGTGCGCGGTGCCGGTCACCTACCTGGTGCCCGGTTCCGGGTCGCGCACCGGCTGGGCCGGGCAGCACTCCGACCACCCGTACAGCCTCTTCGCCCACGTCGGCGTGGTCACCGTCGTACCGTCCACCCCGGCCGACGCGTACGGCCTGTTGGTCACCGCGATCCGGCACGACGACCCGGTGGTCGTGTTCGCGCCGGCCGGCGCGATGGACGTCCGGGACGATGTCGCCGAGCTGGAACCGGTGCCGCTGGGGCGGGGCCGGGTGCACCGACCCGGCGACGACGTCACCGTGGTCGCGGTCGGGCACCTCGTGCACGACGCGCTCGCCGTCGCCGACGAGCTGGCCGACGAGGTGTCGGTGGAGGTCTTCGACCCGCGCACCCTCTATCCGTTCGACATCGACGGCGTCTGTGAGTCGGTGACGCGTACCGGCCGCCTCGTCGTCATCGACGACGCCAACCGCTCCTGCGGCTTCGCCGCCGAGGTCATCGCCTCGGTCGTCGAGCGGGTACGGCTGCTCGCCCCACCGCGCCGGGTGACCCGACCCGACGGCGCGGTGCTGCCGTTCGCCCCCGCCCTGGACCGGGCCGTGCAGCCCGGTCGGGAGCAGCTCGCCACCGCCATCCACCTGACCATGAAGGACGGCTCATGATCGACCCGAACTATCCCTGGCCGTCGGCTGACGGAGCGTGGACGGACCTGCCCGAGCCGGCCCGCCGGGCCATGGTGGCCACCGGCGCAGCCGCCTGGGAGCGCGTCTTTCACGGCCGGGCCACCTACAACAAGCAGTGGCGGCTGGCCCGCCCCCCGGTGCTGGCCGCCGACACCTGGCGGGAGCTGAACGACGTCTGCGACCGGCTGGCCCAACTCGTCCTGGACGCCTGCCGCCGCCGGGTGGACACCGCCGGCGAGCTGCGCCGGCTGCTCGGCGTTCCGGCGGGGGAGACCCGCCTGCTGGACGAGTCGGAGCCGCTGACCGAGGCGCTGCTGGCCGCGTACCGGCCGGATGTGATCTTCACGCACGGCGTGCCGAAGTTCGTGGAGTACAACATCGACAGCAGCCTCGGGGGAGGGTTCGACGCCGACACCGTCATCCAGCGGTTCGCGCAGCTCTACACCGAGCACGGGCTCCTCGACGGCCTGCCGCTCCGGGCCGCGCCGTCCCTGCTGGACCAGCGGTTCGTGGCGATCCGCGACGAACTCGACCTGCCCGAGGGCGCCCGGCTGGCCCTGTTGATGGACTTCGACGCCGACTACCCGGGCCTGGACGATCCGGAGACGTTCATCCGGATCCTCAGCCCGCTCGCCGTCCGGGCCCGGGACTTCGGCCTCGACCTGGTCATCGCGCCCCTGTCCAGCGCCACCCTGGACGCCGACGACCGCCTGGTCGTGGACGGCGCGCCGGTCGACGCGCTGTTCCGGCTGTTCGTGCCCAACCGGGTCACCCCGACCGCCGGTCTGGACGCGGTGGCCGGCGCGCTGGCCGCCGGCACCCTGCCGATGTACGTGTCGTCGGCGGCCTGGCTGCTCGGCAACAAGACCACCTTCGCCTGGCTGTGGGAGGACGTCGACACCCTGCCCGCCGACGACCGGACGCTGATCCGCCGGCACGTGCCGTACACGGTGCCGTTGACCGTCGCGGTGCTCGACCGGGCGATCGCCGAGCAGGCCTCGCTGGTGGCGAAGCCGGCGGACGGCTCGGCTGGGCACGGCGTGCTGATCGGCCCCGAGCTGAGCCCGTCGGACTGGGTCGAGGGTCTGCGGGCGGCCGTCGACCGGGGCGGGGCGATCCTGCAGCAGTACCTGCCGGCCGACCGGGTGCCGATGGACTTCGTGCAGATCGAGACCGGCGAGACGGTCACGGCCGACGTCCCGTACAGCCTGGCCCCGTACCTGTTCGGCCGAACGGCCTCCGGCGGCCTGGCGCGGGTCGGCTACCCCGGTGGCGACGGCATCCTCAACCTGGCCCACGGAGTCCTCCTAACCGGGATCCTCCTGTACAACTAACCCGGTCCTTTCTGCGTCGATCATGAAGTTGTTGCCTCGACACGCCGATGACGGCGGCAATAACTTCATGATCAACGAGGTCGGGGTGAGCCTCGGAGGTGGCGGGACAGGGCACGGAGGGTTTCGGCCGTCGCTATCGCGTCGCTGCGGCCGCTGCCGTGGCGGCCATCGGTGCTGTAGAGGGTCGCGTCGGCCGTGAGCGGATGGTCGGTGAGGTGTACGTGGATTGTTCCGAGGTGTTCGGCCAACCGTCCCGTGTGGGCGGAGAGGCGGCGCATCCGCTCGCCTAGGCCGGCCCACATGTGCTCGGGGACGGCCGGGCTGTGCGACACGTCGAACATGCCAATCGTGATCACGTCCGCGCCCACGTCCCGCAACGCCTCGATCATCGCGGTCAGCTCGACGTCGACCGCGTCCGCGTCGTACGCCGGATGGAAGGCGTCGTTGCCGCCGCAGACCACCAGCGCCAGGTCCGGTTCGGCGACGAGCGCGGGAGCGAGCTGGGTGGCCCGTACCTGGTGTGCGCGCAGACCGCGCCGGCCCAGATTCACGTACGCCAGCTCGGGGCGTACGGCCCTCAGCTCGGCGGCGAGGCGGTCGACCCACTGCACGTCCGGGTAGCCCGGTGTCGGCTCGCACATGCCCTCCACGACGCTGTCGCCGAGTGCCACGAACCGTCGCCACGGGTGGTCGTGCAGCAGTTCGGCGGCCTCGCCGGGACGCAGGCAGTACGGGTCCGTCGATTCGCTCGGCGTCGATGGCATGCCGGCACGCTAGCCGACCACCGCCTCCTCGGCCAGGCTCACCTCGGCCAGGTACACGCAGGTTCGCTCCTCGTGCGAGGAGTAGTAGCTGACCCACAGCCGGTCGTCGTGCCACACCAGACCGGGGTAGCTGGTGTCGCCGCCGGAGGGCAACGCGACCAGCTCGGTCAGCTCACCGCGCTCCTCGTCGACGGCGCAGATCGCGGTGCGGACGTCGCCGTCGAGCAGGCGTACGCCGGCGATCAGCCGCCCGTCGGGCAGCCGCCGCAACGAAGGGCCGCCGACCCGGACGCCAAGGTCGGTCCAGGTCCACTCGCGGTACGGCGGGTGCGCCCGACCGAGCCGCGCGGTGGCGTCGTCGCCGTCGCGGCGTAGCAGACAGTGCGCGGTGCCGTCCGGGGCGAAGGCCAACCCGGCCTCGTTGGGGTAGCCACCCTCGAACAGCGTCGGCACCCACGGCCGCAGGTCGAGCCCGTCGACGCTGCGGTAGAGCCGGGCGAACCTCGGCCCCCGGGTGGCGTAACCCACGCCGTACATGGCGTCGTCGTGCCAGGCGGCCTGCCACACCCACACGTCCGGCTCACCGACCGGCGTGGCCTCACCCCAGGCGTGGCCGTCGTCGGACATCCAGGACAGTGTGGTGAACGTCCCGGTCCGGGCCGCGGCCAGCAGTTGCAGCCGCCCGTCGGGGCGTGCCACGAACCGTGGGTCGCGCAGGTCGCCGGCCGCCCGGATGACGGAAGCGGACCTCCACGCCCGCGCGTCCGTAGAGGTCAACACCCGGATCACGCCGTCGTCGGAGAGGTGGCCGTCGGCCTCGCGGAACGCGCAGAACCACGTACCGGCATGCCGGACGAGGTCGGTGAACGCGCTGTGCGGCGCGCTGTCGCCGATCCGGTGTACGGCGACGACCTCGGCGCTGGTGCGACGGGTGGATGACGACGTCATGCGCGACGGGCCTCCTGGCGCTGGTGGGCGGAACGTCCCGGTGACGACGGACGACGCTAGCCGCCGCCGTCGACGCCCGGACGGCCGTGCGGCGAACGCAGGACGAACGATGGCGTGTCGGAAAGGCGTCGTTGGCGGCGGCGTCGGCGCGCTGGGCCGGGGCCGGTGGCGGCGGCCGGTCACGATGACGGTGGGACGCGGCGGTCGGGAGGTGGCAGCGTGCTCACATCGTTCCTGCAGCAACTGGCCAGCAAAATCGTCGAGGAGATCCTCAAGAGGGTCGTCGAGTGGCTCGCGCCGAAGGCGCTGGGGTCGGTGCCGCACGCCGCCTCGCCGAACTGCCCGCGCTGCGGCGGGTACGGGGTGGCCCGCTGGACGCCCGGCGGGGTGTGGCCGCTCTTCGTGCCGTCCCTGCTCACCTTCACCTGGGGCTTCGCCGGTCTGCTGCTCGGCGTGCCGGTGCTGCTGTTGACGGTGGTCGGCGCGGTGGTGTCCGGCGCGGTGATGCCGGCCCTGGTGGTCCTGCTGGGACTGCCGGTCGTCGCCACCGTCATGCTCCTGGGCGCGTTCGGGCTGGCCCACTACCACAGCTACCCGCCGAAGCGTTGCCACCGCTGCCACGGGAGCTGGCCCCGGCGGACGCGCGAGGAGTACCTGCGGTCGGCCCAGCCGGTGTTCGCCTGCGCCTGCGGTCAACGGCTGCGGGTGCCCCGGACCGTCGCGTCGCGGCTGCGCTGCCCGCGCTGCCACGCCGAACACGCCACCCCGGCGGCGGCCGGCCGCTGACGCTCAGGGGCGCTCGGCGAGCAGTTCGTCGATCACGCGGCGGGAAGCGGCGGGGTCGGGACCGTCCAGGGTGATCAACGCCTTCCACAGGGCCCAGCCGCGCCCGCGCGCCCAGGTGCCCGCGTCGACGTCGAGCGCGTCGCGGAAGGCGGCCCGGCTGTCGCCGTGCAGCAGGGTCCAGGCGATCACCGTGTCGCAGGCGGGATCGCCGACGCCGCAGCAGCCGAAGTCGATGACGGCGGCGAGCCGGCCGTCGCGGACCAGCAGATTGGCGTACGCGACGTCGCCGTGGAACCACACCGGCGGGCCCGACCGGGTGGCATCGAGCGCGTCCTGCCAGATGGCGGTGACCGGGTCGACGTCGAGCCGGTCGCGGTGTGTCTCGATCGCCGCCCGGGTCTCGGCGTCGTAGGTGGACAGCGGTCCTCCCCGCCAGAAGCTGTGCGGGCCGGCCGCGGGGCCGTCGGCGGCGTCGACGGCGCGCAGGGCCCGCAGGAAGGCGGCGAGGTCCGTCGCGAACCGGGTCAGGTCGTCGATCCGCTCGGGGCGCGCGGTGTGCCCGTCGATCCAGCGGTACACCGACCAGGGGTACGGGTAGCCCGCTCCCGGCCGGCCCTGGGCCAGCGGCACGGGGATCTCCAACGGGAGGGCTGCGCCGAGCATCGGCAGCCATCGCTGTTCCTTGGCGACCTGAGCTACATACCCCTCGTCGCTGGGCAGCCGCACGGTCATCTCGTCGCCCAGGCGGAAGGTGCGGTTGTCCCAGCCGCCGACCTCGACGGGGCGTACGGGCAGGTCGGCCCAGCACGGGAACTGCTCGGCGACCAGGTGCCGTGCCAACGCGACGTCGATCAGTGGGGCGGCCGGCTCGTCGGTGTGCGGTGCGGGTGCGCTCATCCGCCCGAGCCTGCGGGCGCCGTTCCCCGTGCGCAACCCAGTTTCGCGGTCAGGACGTGGTGACCGGGGTGGGCCGCGACGGTGTGGTCGTCCGGGCCAGTAGGGGCAGCGCGGTGACCGACAGGCAGGCCGCCGCCATCAGCAGCAGCGCCGGGGTGAGGCCGAACGCGTCCACCGACCAGCCACCGAGGAGCGCGCCGACCGGCAGGCCGACGAAGGCCAGCGAACCGGCGATGCCGAGCACCCGGGTCTGCAGGTCCGGTGGCACCCGCTCGTACAGCGCCACCCCGAGCAGCGGGTTGACCGCCGCGATGCCGATCCCGGACAGGAAGGTCACCACGAGGACGACCGGCAGTTCGTCGCTGATCGCCAGGGCGACCAGTCGGGGTGTGCCGGCGACCGTCGCCCCGATCAGGAACGTCAGCCGGCCGGGCAGCCGGGGCCCGAGCGCGGTGAACGCCACGTTGCCCAGCAGCGCGCCCGCCGAGAAGGCCGCGAGCACGAGCCCGAGCCCGCTCGGACCGTGTAGTTCGCGGGCGACCCAGAACGGGATGTAGACGGCCACGCTCGCGTTGGCCACCATGTTCAGCGCCGAGACGACCACCAGCATGCCCAGCAGCGGCCGGTCCCGACCGAGGTAGCCGAAGCCGTCCCGCAGCGCGCGGAGGTAGCCCACCGGCGCGGCGGGCGTCGCCGGGGCGGCCGGCGGGCGAACCAGGAGGCCGATGAGCAGCGCGCAGATCGCGAAGCTGGCCGCGTCGATGAGGATCGCCTGGGTCACCCCGAACGCGGCGATCAGCACACCGCCCACGGCCGCGCCGAACAGCGTCACCACCCGGCTCAACCCGTCGTACGCCGAGGTGAGGCGGATCAGGGGCACCCCGGCGGCCTCGGCGACCGGCCGGAACATGACGTGCTTGACCCGGTCGCCGATGCCGCGCAGCGCCCCGGCAACCGCGACCAGCGCCACCAGGGGAGCGAAGCCCAGCCACGGGGTGAGCGCGACGACGACCATCGCCAGGGCGCTGCCGGCGTCGCAGAGGATCGACGTCCGGCGCAGGCCGATCCGGTCCGCCCAGGGCGTGCCGAGGGCACTGGACAACAGGTACGGAAGTGTCTCGGCGAACGCGACCAGACCCATCTTCGTCGGGCTGCCGGTGGTGACCAGCACCAGCCAGGGGATGGTCACCACCGAGATGCGGGTGCCCAGGTTGGAGATCAGGTCCGCGCCGACCAGGACGACCAACTGCCGGCGGGGGGTCACGCCCCGACCGCCGCCGCCCGCCGCGCGGCGTACTCGGCGCGCAACGCCCGCTTGTCCACCTTGACCGACCGGTTCACCGGTAACCGGTCGACGAACTGCACCCCGACCGGCGCCCACATCTCGTTCAGGTCGGCGGCCACCAGGTCGATCAACTCCGTCGCCGTGACCGTCGCGCCCGGCGCGGGCACCACGTACGCGTACGGCGCCTCGCCGACCTCGTCGTCCGGCACGCCGATCACGGCGGCCGCCCGCACCTGCGGGTGCCCCGCCAGCACGTCCTCGATGGGGCGGCAGAAGATGGCCCAGTTCCGCCGGTGCGTCACGATCATGTCGTGCGCCCGGTCGACCAGGTAGAGGTAGCCGTCCTCGTCGAGGTGGCCGATGTCGCGGGTGCGCACCCAGCCGTCGACGAGCGTCTGCGCGGTCAGCTCGGGCTGCCCGTGGTACCCGGCGAAGCTCAGCCGGCTCCGCACCCACACCTCGCCGTCCTGGCCCGGCGGCAACACCACGCCGTCGTCGTCGCGGATCTCGATCCGCACGTCGCCGTAGGGACGCCCGCAGGAGCGCAGCCGCTCCGGGTGCTCCGGGTCGTCGGTCAGGCCGGGCAGCGCGGTGATCACGACGGCCTCGCTGAGGCCGTACACGATGCGCAGCACCGGGCCGAACCGCGCGATGGCCTGGCGCAGCCGGGCGGGCGCGGCGGGCCCGGCGCCCACGTTGAACATGAACATGGCCGAGAAGTCGGCGTCCACCAGCGTCGGATGGTCCAGCAGCTCGTAGAGCATCGGCGGGGTCACGAAGGTGGAGTTGATCCGCTCCCGTTGCACGGTCGCCACGAACGCCGTCGGGTCCCAGTCGTCGCGCAGGAACAGCACGCCGCCGGTGAACAGGTTGAACAGGGTGGTGATCTGGCCGCTGGCCAACCACATGGGCGAGTGCGACAGGTGCCGCAGCAGCGGGAAGCCGGCGGCGCGGAAGTCTGCCGCGAGGGTGAGGATCTGGGCGTAGAAGCTCTCGGTGTGGTGCACCAGCTTCGGCGCGCCGGTGGTGCCGCTGGTCTGGAGGAACGACTCCGGCGCGGGGACCTCCGTCGTCGGCGGCACGGAACCGCCCGGGTCGGCGGTGAGGTCCGGGCCCGCACCGCCGGGGCCCAGGCAGCACACCGGTACGCCGGGCAGCGCGGCGGCCAGCTCCGGCCCCAGGCTGGCCGGGTCGCGGGCGTCGTAGACCAGGGCGTCGGGGCGGGCCAGCCGGACGAACTCGTCGACCTCCCGGCGGGCGGTGACCGGGGCGACCCACATCGTCCGGCACCCGAGCAGGTGCAGCGCGAGCTGGAGCAGCGGCCCCTCCACGGCGTTGCCCATGGTCACCAGCACCGCCGCGCCCGGCCGTACGCCGTGCCCGGTCAGCGTCGCGGCCATCGCGCGTACCCGCGCGGCGGCCTCGGTGTAGGTCAGGCGGCGGCCACCGCCGACCAGCGCCTCCCGATCGCCGAAGTCGGCGAACAGGTCCAGCGCCCGGTCCACATAGGTCGCGTGCCCGGGTCCGTCAGTCATCCGGCAAACCCCCATCGCAGGAGAGCGGCGGTCTCCGGGTCGGTTTCCCGGTGACGTCGCGGGCGGTGGGCGCGCGTTCGGCGACCGCACCGCCGCCGCCTGCGAGCCTAGGCCGACGGAGACGTGCCGGGACCGGGCCGACGGGCGAAACCGCAGGCCCGGCGGACATTTGATCGCGTCGATCAGTTGATTGACGCCCGTCATCGGCGGCGGCTAGGTTTCTGGACCATCGTCCAGGCGGGAGCCGTCAGCGGACGGCCCTGGGCTGCCACACGATGGAGGTTCCATGTCGACCCCGAAGAGATGGCATGTCGTCACCGCCCTCGCGGCGCTACTGGTCACCGGAACACCCGCCGTCGTCGCCATCGCCGGCGGATCCTCCACCGTCGCCGATCGTCCGGACCGGGGCGAGTGGGCGGGCAGTTGGGCCGCGGCGGTCACCCGGGGCAACTCGGTCGGCCTGACCAACACCGGTCTGAACGACCAGAGCGTCCGGATGGTCGTGCACGTCTCGGTGGGCGGCCCGGCGCTGCGCGTACGACTGAGCAACCTCTACGGCGAACAGTCCGTTCGGGTGGGTCGCGCCACCGTCGCCCGACCGAACACCGCCACCGTCGACGACGTCTCCGACATCGACCCGGCCTCGCTGCGCCCGCTGACCTTCACCGGCGCCGCCTCGGCGACCATGAACCGGGGCGCCGAGCTGCTCAGCGACCCGCTGACCTTCGCCGTCGCCGACGACAGCGACCTGGTGATCACCCTGCACTTCCCGACGCCGACCGGGCCGACCACCTTCCACGGGCAGTCCCAGCAGACGAACTTCATCGGCGCCGGTGACCTGACCGGGGCGGCTGACGGAGCCGGTTTCACCATCCGGCCCAACTGCTGCTGGTTCTTCCTGTCCGGCGTCGACGTGCAGCGCAAGGGCACCCCCGGGGCGCTGGTCGTGCTCGGCGACTCCATCGGGGACAGCAACGGCAGCACCGTCAACGCCAACCGCCGCTGGCCCGACCTGCTCGCCGACCGGCTGCTCGCCGACCGGCCCGACAAGCGCACCCCGGGCGTGCTCAACCTGAGCCTGGCCGGCAACCGCCTCAACCACGAGGGCACCGAGCCGGGCGCGGGCGACTACCCCGGCTACTTCCAGCTCGGCCCGAACGCGGCGGCCCGCCTCAACGAGGACGTCTTCGCCCAGACCGGGGCGCGGACCGTCGTCACCCACCTCGGCATCAACGACATCTGGATGTCCAACGACTCGTCCGAGGCGATCATCGCCACCCTGCGGCAGATCAACCAGCAGCTCCAGCAGCGCGGCCTGACCAGCCTGGTGGCGACGCTGACGCCGTACGAGGGGCACGGCGCGCCAGGTGTGTGGACGCCGGAGAAGGAGGCCACCCGGCAGGCCGTGAACGCGTACCTGCGCGGCAGCCGGGAGTTCGACGGACTGCTCGACTTCGACCGGGTGCTGCGTGACCCGGCCAAGCCCAGCCAACTGCTGCCCGCGTACGACTCGGGTGACCACATCCACCCGAACGACGCCGGCAACAAGGCGATGGCCGACGCCGTGCCGATACGGCTGCTCGGTCTGTGACACCGCCGGGGGCGGCGGGCCACCCCGCCGCCCCCGGAGCACCGACATCCTGGGGAGGAGTACGTCGTGACGGTGCAGGACCTGCTCACCGGCCTCTACAGCGAAGAGGGCCGCCAAAATCCGTACCCGTGGTACGCCCGCCTGCACCGGCTCGGGCCGGTCAGCGCGGTGCCGCCGCGCGCCGAGCACCGCACCGTGGCGGCGGTGGCGGTCGGCTACGACCTGATCGACGCGATGCTGCGCGATCCACGGTGGACCAAACAGCCACCGCCGGGCTGGGAGGAGCACGAGATCCTGCGCACCTTCCAGACGTCGATGATGTTCATCAATCCGCCCGACCACACCCGGATGCGGCACGTCTTCTCGCGTACGTTCACGCCCCGTCGTCTCGGCGCGTTGGAGCCGGTGATCCTGCGCGTCGTCGACGAGCTGCTGGACCGGATGGCCGACGCCGGCGACAGTGTCGTCGACTTCGTGGCCGACTTCGCGTACCCCATTCCGGCGCTGGTCATGGCCGAGTTCATCGGCATCCCGGCGGGGGAGTTGACCTGGTACCGGGATCGGGTGGAGCGTATCGACGAGTTCCTGGACGTGGCCGGCAAGACCCCGCAGCGGCTGGCCGCCGCGAACACCGCAGCGCAGGAGCTGCGGGCGTTCTACCGGGAGCTGCTGGCGCACCGCCGCCGTACGCCCGGCGAGGACCTGATCAGCGCCCTGGTCGAGGCGGTCGGTTCGGGCGAGGTGGAGCTGACCGAGGAGGAGCTGATCAGCAACCTGATCGTGCTGTTCAACGCCAGCTTCGTCACCACCGTCTACATGTTCAGCAACGGCCTGCCGCTGCTGCTGGCCCACCCGGGGGCGGTCACCGCGCTGCCCACCGACGAGGCCCTCGCCGCCGGGTGCGTCGACGAGGTGCTGCGCCTGCAGAGCCCGGTGCACTTCCTCGCCCGGGCCGCGCCCGAGGACACCGTGCTGGCCGGCGTGCCGGTCGCCGAGGGGGACAACGTGCTCATCATCATCGGCGCGGCCAACCGGGACCCGGCGCGGTTCCCCGACCCGGACGTCTTCGACCCGACCCGCGCCGGACCGCCGTCACTGGCCTTCGGGGTGGGCCTGCACTTCTGCCTCGGCGCGGCGGTGTCCCGGCTGGAGGGACGCCTCGCGCTGCCCCGCCTGTTCGCCCGGTTCCCCCGGCTCGCGGTCACCGAGACCCCGACGTACAGCGGCAGCCTCTTCCTGCGCGGCATCGACAAGCTGCTGGTCAGCACCGGCGGATAGGAGATCAGCATGGCCCTGCACCCGGAGGTGGCGGCCTACCGCGCCGCCCGCGCCGCGGCGGGCACACCGCCGTTGTACACGCAGACCCTCGCCGAGGCGCGCGCCGCGGACCTGGCCGCGATCCGCGCCGGCGGCGGCGCGGTCGAGCAGGTCGCCGAGGTACGCGACGAGCACATTCCCGGTCCGGGTGGTGACCTGCCCATCCGGGTGTACCGGCCGGCCGGGTCGGGTCCGCTGCCCACCCTGCTGTACTTCTTCGGCGGCGGCTGGACCCTCGGCAGCATTGACACCGCCGACGGGATCTGCCGTCGGCTGGCCAACGCGGTGCCCTGTC
Organism: Micromonospora sp. CA-248212; assembly: GCF_050948405.1. Lineage (NCBI taxonomy): Bacteria > Bacillati > Actinomycetota > Actinomycetes > Micromonosporales > Micromonosporaceae > Micromonospora > Micromonospora sp. CA-248212. The sequence continues at coordinate 3,434,011 of NZ_CP192023.1, forward strand.
AGGTGGTGACCGTCGGCTACCGGCTCGCCCCGGAGCACCCCTTCCCGGCCGCCGTGCACGACTGCCACGCCGCGACCGTCTGGATCGCCGAGAACGCCGACCGGTTCGGTGTGGACCCGACGCGGCTGGCGGTGGGCGGGGACAGCGCCGGCGGGAACCTCGCCGCCGCCGTGACCCTGCTCTGCCGCACGGACGGGCCCGCGCTGGCCGCGCAACTGCTCGTCTACCCGAACACCGACATCGGCGGCGAGGCGTCCGGCCCGGTCGGCGACGACCCGACCCTGTTCAACCGTCACTCGGTGGCCTGGTACCGCACGCACTACCTCACCGACGCCGAGCAGTCGCGGGACCCGCTGGCGTCGCCGCTGCGCGCCGACGACCTGTCCGGCCTGCCGGCGGCCCTGGTGATCACCGCCGAGCTGGACCCGCTGTGCGCCGAGGGGCAGCGCTACGCCGAGCGGTTGGACGCCGCCGGCGTGCCCGTCCGCGTCGACCACTACCCGGGCATGATCCACGGGTTCTTCGCCATGCCCGGCGTGTTCACCGACGGCCGGCACGCGCAGGACAGCGCCGCGGCGTTCCTGCGGGACCGGTTCGGTGTGTCGCCGAATCGGGAGGCGGCGCCGGCCCAGCCGGAGGGCACGGGGGTACGCGGTGGTTGAGCGGGTGCTGGCCGACCGGCCGGTGACGTTCGCCGACTACCAGGAACAGGCTCGGGCGGTGCTGGCCCCGGACGTGTGGGACTACGTCGCCGGCGGCGGCGCGGCCGAGGTGACCCTGGCCGCCAACCGCACCGCGCTGGACCGGGTCGCCGTGCTGCCCCGGGTGCTGCGCGGCAGGGATGCGGTGGACACCGGCGTACGGCTGCTCGGTGAGCCGTACGCGCTGCCGGTCGGGGTGGCGCCGATGGCCTACCAGCGGCTCGTACACCCGGACGGCGAGGCAGGCCTCGCGACGGCGGCCGGCGCGGCCGGCGTGCCGTTCGTGGCGAGCACGCTGAGCAGCACGCCGATCGAACAGATCACCGCGACCGGCGCCCACGTCTGGTTCCAGCTCTACTGGCTGCGGGACCGGGCCCTGGTCCGCGACCTGCTGGACCGGATCGTGGCAGCGGGCTGCCGTGCCCTGGTCGTCACCGTGGACGTCCCGGTGCTCGGCCGACGCCCCCGCGACCTGCGCAACGCGTTCCGGCTGCCGCCGGACGTGGTCGCCGCGAACCTGCCGTACGGCAGGGACACGCTCGCCCACGCGGGCGTCCCCGGCGTCTCGGCGATCGCCGCGCACACCGACGCGTCGTTCGAGGCGGCCCTGCGCTGGGCGGATCTGGCCTGGCTGCGCGAGCACGTCGACCTGCCGCTGGTCGTCAAGGGGGTGCTGGACCCCCGTGACGCGGTCGAGGCGGTACGGATCGGGGCGGACGCGGTGGTGGTGTCGAACCATGGAGGCCGGCAGTTGGACGGCGCCCCGGCCAGCGTCACCATGCTGCCGGAGGTCGTCGACGCGGTCGGCGACGGTGCTCAGGTGCTGCTGGACAGCGGGATCCGGGGCGGCACCGACGTGCTGCGGGCGCTGGCGCTGGGCGCGGCGGGCGTCCTGGTCGGCCGGCCGCTGCTCTGGGCGCTGGCCGTCGGGGGCGGCGCGGCGCGCAGGACGCGTTGGCGCTGCTCGCCGCCGAGGTGCGGGACGCGCTCAACCTCGCCGGCTGCGCCGACCCGGCGGCGGCGGCCGGGCTACGGACCCTCCGGACGGGCTGAGCCGGTGGACGCCACCGAACCGGCCGACCTCACCGTCGCCGATCTGCACCCCGCGCTCGGCGACCCGGCGCTGACCTCGATGAACTTCCTCAACGAGGTGTCCGAACGGTATCCGGCGGCGGTGTCGCTCGCGGCCGGCCGCCCGTACGAGGAGTTCCTCGACGTCGCCGCGGTGCACCGGCACCTGGACACGTTCCACCGGCACCTCGTCGACGAGCGGGGGCACTCGCCCGAGCAGGCACGCCGGTTGCTGATGCAGTACGGCCGGACCAAGGGCATCGTGCACCACCTGGTCGCCCGGAACCTCGCCCTCGACGAGGGGATCACGGTCGACCCGGAGACCGTCGTGGTGACCGTCGGGTGTCAGGAGGCCATGTTCCTGGTGCTGCGGGCGTTGCGGACCGGCCCGACGGACGTGCTGCTGGCGGTCGCGCCGACCTATGTCGGGCTGACCGGGGCGGCCCGGCTGGTGGACCTGCCGGTGTGGCCGGTCGCCGGTGGACCGTCCGGGGTGGACCTGGGCGACCTGCGGGCCCAGGCCCGCCGCGCCCGCCAGGCGGGCCTACGGCCCCGCGCCTGCTACGTGATGCCGGACTTCGCCAACCCGTCCGGGACCAGCATCGACGTCGCCGACCGGCAGCGGCTGCTGGCGCTGGCCGCCGAGGAGGACCTACTGCTGCTGGAGGACAACCCGTACGGGCTGTTCGCCGTCGCCGACGGGCCGCGTCCGCCCACGCTGAAGGCGCTGGACACCGACCGGCGGGTGGTCTACCTCGGCTCCTTCGCCAAGACGGTGCTGCCCGGGGCCCGGGTCGGTTACGTGGTCGCCGACCAGCGGGTGGCCGGACCGGACGGCCGCGTCGGGCCGCTCGCCGACCAACTCGCCATGATCAAGAGCATGGTCACCGTGAACACCTCACCGCTCGCGCAGGCGGTGATCGGTGGGCGGCTGTTGGAGCACGGGTGCAGCCTGGTGCCCGCGAACACCCGGGAGCGGGCCGCGTACGCCCGCAACCTGCGCCACCTGGTGGCCGGCCTGGCCCGGCGTTTCGCGGACCGGCCGGAGGTGCGCTGGACGGTGCCGGCCGGCGGGTTCTTCGTGGTGGTGACCGTGCCGTTCGTCGTCGACGACGCGTTGCTGGACATCTCGGGGCGGGACTACGGCGTGCTGTGGACGCCGATGGCGCACTTCTACGACGACACCGCGCCGGTGCGCGCGCTGCGGCTGTCGGTCAGCGCGGTGACGCCGGAGCAGATCGACGTCGGGTTGGACCGACTCGCCGCCCTCGTCACCGACGAGCTCCTGCGTGGACGGTCATAATGGGCCGCATGGTTGCCTGGGAGTACGCCCTGCTCGTTCGTCGCTATCAGGGACAGGGTCGCAATTTCACCGTCTCGTTCGTCTGGTACGGCCCGGACGGGTCCCGTAAGGACATCACCGCCTACGGCGACACGGCCATCGCGCACCTCAACCGCGCCGGCCGCGAGGGCTGGGAGCTGGTCTCAGCGGCCGAGGACGTCAACAACGTCCAGGGCAGCACCGAAGTCCACCGCTACCACCTAAAACGCCCCCTGAACTAACCCCCACCCTCGCCCCGCGCCCCCCCCCGCCCCGCCCCGCCCCGCGCCCCCGCCCCACCCCCGTCCGCGTCGATCATGAAGTTGTGGTGGTGGACGAAGGTCGCCACTCGCCCTGATTCGGGCACCACGACTCCATGATCGACGCGGTCGTCCGCGGCGGGGGTGGGGGGTGGGGGGTGGGGAGGCCGTCAGGTTAGGTCTACGGCGGGGTAGAGGGGGTGGGGGGCCAGCAGGTCGGCGGCCTGGCGGGAGATCTTGTCGGCCAGGTCGGCGTCGAGCGTGTACTTCGCCTTGGACGGGGTGCCGTCGGCGTTCGCGCCGGCCGTGGTCTGGGTCAGCACGGTGTGGATCAGCTCCGCCGTCTGGTCCATCTCGGCGGTGCCCAGCCCGCGCGTGGTCAGCGCCGGGGTGCCGATCCGGATGCCGGACGTGTACCAGGCGCCGTTCGGGTCCTGCGGGACCGAGTTGCGGTTGGTGACGATGCCCGAGTCGAGCAGGGCCTGCTCGGCCTGCCGGCCGGTGAGCCCGTAGCCGGACACGTCGATCAGCACCAGGTGGTTGTCGGTGCCACCGGTGACGAGCTTCGCGCCCCGACGCAGCAGCCCGTCGGCGAGGGCCTGCGAGTTGTCCACGATCCGCTGGGCGTAGTCGGCGAAGTCGGGGCGGCGGGCCTCGGCCAGGGCGACGGCCTTGGCGGCCATCACGTGCGGCAGCGGGCCGCCGAGCACCATCGGGCAGCCCCGGTCCACCTGGTCGGCCAGCTCCGGCTGGCAGAGCACCATGCCGCCGCGCGGGCCGCGCAGCGACTTGTGGGTGGTGGTGGTGACGATGTGCGCGTGCGGCACCGGGTCGAAGTCGCCGGTGAACACCTTGCCGGCCACCAGGCCCGCGAAGTGCGCCATGTCGACCATGAAGGTCGCGCCGACCGAGTCGGCGATCTCCCGCAGGATCCGGAAGTTCACCTTCCGGGGGTACGCCGAGTAGCCGCCGACCAGGATCAGCGGCTTGAACTCGCGGGCGGCCTCGGCCACCCGGTCGTAGTCGATCAGCCCGGTGGCCGGGTCGGTGCCGTAGCTGCGCTGGTCGAACATCTTGCCGGAGATGTTCGGCCGGAAACCGTGGGTGAGGTGGCCGCCGGCGTCCAGGGACATGCCGAGCATCCGCTGGTTGCCCAGCTCGCGGCGCAGCTCGAACCAGTCCGCCTCGGTGAGGTCGTTGACCTGGCGTACCTGGGCCTTCTTCAGGGCGGGGGACTCCACCCGGTCGGCGAGCACCGCCCAGAAGGCGACCAGGTTGGCATCGATGCCCGAGTGCGGCTGCACGTACGCGTGCGCGGCCCCGAACAGCTCCCGGGCGTGCTCGGCGGCGAGCGCCTCGACGGTGTCGACGTTCTGGCAGCCGGCGTAGAAGCGGCGGCCGACGGTGCCCTCGGCGTACTTGTCGCTGAACCAGTTGCCCATCGCCAGCAGCGTCGCCGGGGAGGCGTAGTTCTCGCTGGCGATGAGCTTGAGCGACTCCCGCTGGTCGGTCAGCTCGGCGCCGATGGCGTCGGCCACCCGCGGCTCGACAGCCCGGATCACCTCGAGGGCGCTCCGGAATGCGGTGGACTCGGCGTTGCGCGACATGCGACCTCCTACGAATGTGCGGAAGGCCCAGGCGCACGGCAAACGTCCTCGTGACGGGGCCGCTCCCCGATGGTTCTCCATCCCAACGCGCCAGTAACGGCCCGCGCCGATCCTACCGGGCCGGCGCCGGCCGACCCGGCCGACCCGGCCGACCTCCCGACGCGAGTACGCCGAGGTGATGAGGGGTGACCAGGCCGTCACGGCGGGTTCACTGATCAGCAAGGTGCAGCCGGCCGCCGGGAAGATCATCCCGGACCAGCGCAGGTCCGAGCGGCACCGCCGGATGGCCGAGCCGGGCTCGGGCGACTGAGCAAACGAACCGACGAGGGGCCCGGCGATGTGCCGGGCCCCTCGGTGCGAACGCCTCGCCTCAGGCGGTCACCGCGTCGCGCGCCTTCTTGATCGCCTTCGGCTGGGTGGGGGTACGCGGCGCGTCCGCGCGCAGCGCGATCATCTTCTCGCCGATCTCCTGGAGCTGCTTACGGCCCAACGCCTCGCGGACCTTGGGGAACCACTCCTCCTCTTCCTCCTCGACGTGGTGCGTGACGTTCTCGATCAGCACCGTCGTCTTGGCGGTGAAGCGCTCGTCCTTGGCGTCCATGCTGGCCAGTTCCAGGCAGAGCAGGTCGGCCACGTGGTGCTCCTCGTACGACTCGAGGATGTCGTCCTCCAGGTCGGGCAGGAGCCGGCGGACCTCCGGGTACATCACCTCGTTCTCCAGGTAGGTGTGCACCGTCAGGGCCTCCAGGATCTGGTCCACCAGCTTCTGCCGCTGGCTCGCCGGTCCCTCCTCGGCGTCCTGGAAGGCCTTGAACAGACGGCGCATCTCCTTGTGGTCCTCTTTGAGCAGGACGATGGCATCGGTCGACACCGGTGTGCCCCCTTGTTCGGTAGCTCGGCTGGTGTCGATCCGGTACCCCGAGCCGGAGTGACGAAACAGGCGAACCCGGCTCACCTCGCCTGGTCAGACGGTGGCCAGGGTGCGCGGGATCTCGTCGAGCAGTTCCCGGGCCAGAAAACCGATCCGGCCGTACCGGGGAATCAGCCGCTGGCCGCTCACGGCGTGCGCGAACGCACCCCAGCAGGCGGCCTGCGCCGGGTCGGCGCCCCGGGACAGGAGCCCGGCGAGCAGGCCGGCGAGCACGTCCCCGCTGCCGGACGTGCCGAGGCCGGCGTCGCCGCTCTCCTCCCGCCATCCGCGGCCGTCCGGGGCGGCCACGTGACCGTAGAGCGAGACCACCGCGTCGTACCGTTGCGCCAACTCGGCGGCCTCGGCGCTCAGGTCGTCACCCGGGTCCCGGCCCAGCAGGTGGCCGGCCTCGGTGACGTTGGGGGTGAGCACCACCGGGCGGCCGGAGCCGACCAGCAGCTTCGGCTCGTGGCTGAGCGCGCCCAGCGCGTACGCGTCCAGGACCAGCGGGGTGTCCGGACCGGCCGCCTCCAGGACGAGGTCCAGCAGTCGGTAGGTCTCGTCGATGCCGGTCAACCCCGGACCCAGGGCCACCACGTCGGCCGCGCCGGCCAACTCACCGAGCTGGCCGGCCCGGTCGGCGGCCACCGTGCCGTCGGGCGTCTCCGGCAGCCCCACCACCAGCGCCTCGGGCACCTGGATGCTCAGCGTGGCGGCGGTCGACTCGGCGAGGGCGAGCTGGAGCACCCCGGCGCCGGCGCGCAGCGCGGCCACTCCGGCGAGCAGGACCGCCCCGGGGGTGAAGCGGGAGCCGCCGATCACCAGCACGGTGCCCCGACTCTCCTTGCCCCCGGCCGGCACCGGCAGCGCCCAGTCCCGCAGCAGCGCCGGCGTGATCACCTTTACCTCAGACCGGTTCGGCATGGATCTCGTCCTCCCTGGTCGCCTCGGCGCCCTGCCGGTGCAGGTGGCCGACCTCGTTGAAACCGCCCAGCCGCAGGCGGCCCTGCTCGTCGGCCGACCAGTCGGTGACCGAGCAGTTCGCGATCACGTGTTCGCGGGTCAACGCCATCAGCTCCGGCTCGGTCAATCCCTCGATGAGGTAGCGCAGCAGGAAGACCAGCGCGTCGTGGCCGAACAGCAGCACCCGCTGGCCCTCGTGGTCGCGGCGCAGGTCACCGAGGAGCGTCCGCAGACGCAGCGCCACATCGGTCCAGGCCTCACCGCCGGGCGGTCGGTAGTAGAACTTGCCCAGCCGTTCACGGCGCTTCGCCTCGTCGGGAAACCGCCGGCGCACCCCGTGCCCGGTCAGGCCGTCCAGGATGCCCAGCTCCCGGTCGCGCAGCCGCTCGTCACGGCTCACCGGAATCCCGGTGCCGTGCAGCGCCAGCTTGGCCGTGGAGACCGCCCGCAGGTACGGCGACACCACCGCGACCTCGGGTCGCCGGTCCTCGGGCAGCCCCGCGAGCCAGCGGCCGGTCGCCCGCGCCTGCTCCTCGCCGGTGTCCGAGAGCGGTACGTCGGCGTCGCGGTGGCTCAGGGCGATCACGTCCGCGCCGGCCTCCTCGGCCCGGGTGGCCGCCACGTTCGCGGTGCTCTCCCCGTGCCGGATGATCCAGAGCGTCGACAGTTCCGCCATGCCGACCCCGGTACCCGGGCGCGGCACGGGGTAACCGTGCCGCGCCGGGCCGGGCGTCGACTCAGCCGCGCCGTTGCAGCAGGGCCACGGTCATCCCGGTCACGTGGTCGACCCGGACCACCTCGTAGCGCTCGGTGAGCACGGCGGACTGCTTCTTTGGCAGGCTGGCCAGCGGCGTGTCGGTGACCGCCGGCAGCAGCACCCACAGTCGCGGCTCGTCGTGCAGACAACGGGCGGGGTTGGTGCAGGCCGCGTTGAAGAGTTCATTGCGTTGGGCTGCGGAACGCTGCTCGAAGACGTTGCGCAGCTTCACGTCCTTGGGAAGGTAGTACCGAACCCCGTCCTCGGCCGCCCACCACCAGGCGCCACCGGCCACCAGCCCGTCGCCGGGTTGGTAACCGGACTCGACCACCCGCGCCGCCTCGGAGTACCCGAACGGCGCGAACGCCCGCTTCTGCGGATAGGTGTACCAGCTGTGCGAGTACTCGGCGCGCAGTGCGAGCTGGCCGGGCACGCTCAGGCCGGCGAGCACCACCAGACCCACCACGACCAGCGGGACGCGGCGCAACGCGGCGACGCCCGCGCCGGCGAGCACCGCCCAGGCCGGCAGGACGAAGAGCAGGTACTTGGAGAAGAAGTAGTTGATGTCGCCGGTGGAGGCCAGCAGGACAACCGGCAGCGGCACGGCGGCGATGAGCGCGAACATGACGGTCCGAGCGGCGGTGCCGCGGCGCAGGTGGGTCAGCACACCGACCACGGCCAGCGCGGTGACGGCGAAGGCCAGCAACACCGAGCCGAGGACCTGTTCCCAGACCGTCCAGGGCGCGCTGTCCGGGATCCAGCTGATCTGCCGGCCCGCCTGCTTCATGCCGCGCAGGATCACCGGGGCGGCGATGCCCACGCCGGCCAACGCGGCGAGCCCGAACCAGACCACCGACCACCAACGACGCTCCCGCCAGCAGTGGATCAGCACGGCCAGGCCGTGCCCGATCAGCAGGGTGAGCCCCACCACATTCACCAGGCCGATACCGGCCACGGCGAGCGTGTAGGGCGCCCACCGCAGCCACCCCGGCCGCTCCAAGGCCCGGAGCAGGAACAGCGTGGCCGCGGCGGCGGCGAGGACGACGAAGGCGTACGACCGGGTCTCCTGCCCGAAACGGGTGACCGTGGGCACGAGGGCGAAGGTGAACCCGCCGGCGATCCCGGCTGTCTGGCCGAAGATCCGTCGCCCGGCCAGCGCCACGCACGCGGTGGCCAGGATCATGGCCAGCGCCGACGGCACCCGCACGCTGGTCGGCCCGCTGCCGAAGACGGTTGCCCAGCCGTGCATGAACAGGTAGTACGCGCCGTGCACGGCGTCGACGTTCTTCAGCATGCTCAGGATCTGGCTGGTGGAGCGGTTCGCCAGGTCGATGCTGACCAGCTCGTCCTGCCACATCTCCGGGCTGCCGAGTCGCCAGCCGACCGCGAGGGCCGCGAATGCCGTCGGCCAGAACCAGACACTGAGCGCCAGCCGGCGGGCGAACGGAAGTCGCCGGCGGGCCGGCTCGGCGGCCGGCGGGGGCGAGCCCACGTCGTTCTGCGCCTGAGGCGCATCCGTGATGACGGCACGGTCTGGCATCTGCGTCCAATCCGGGGGCGTGCGGTTCGGGCGCGACGATGATAGCCCTCGGCGTAGACGTCGTCGGACCCGTCGGCCCGGCGTCCCGGGGCAATGTCGCGACGGCCCGGCAGGCCGGCTCGCCGGTACGGGATTCGCGTGGGATGACTGATAATGTGGCCCGCGCTCGTCGCGCACGTCCACCACGCACAGTAAGGTCCGGGGAGCAGATGATTGTCGACATCATGTTGCCGTACTACGGGAGCGTGCCCCTCATGCAGGCGGCGGTGCGCAGCGTGCTGGCACAGACCGACCCGGGCTGGCGGCTGACCGTGGTCGACGACGGCACCGAGCCGGGCGTGCCGGAGTGGTTCGCGCAGATCACCGACGAGCGGGTGCGCTACCAGCGCAACGAGCGCAACCTCGGCATCACCGGCAACTTCCGCAAGTGCGTCGGCCTCGCCGAACACGAGTACCTGGTGATGATGGGCACGGACGACATCATGCACCCCAACTACGTGGCGACCGTGCGGTCGGTGATCGAGCAGTACCCGGGCGTCGGCATGGTGCAGCCGGGAGTCGAGATCATCGACGCCGACGGCACGGTGGTCAACACCATCGTCGACGAGGCCAAGCGGCGGCTCTACGCACCGCGCGTCGAGTCCCGGACGCTGATGGGTGGCGAGGATCTGGCGGCCAGCCTGCTGCGCGGCTGCTGGTTATACTTCCCGTCGATCTGCTGGCGGACGGACGCGCTCAAGGCCGTCAACTTCCGCGAGGAGCTCCAGGTCATCCAGGACCTCGCGCTGGTGATCGATCTCATCCAGCGGGGCGAGCAGATGGCGATCGACACCACCCTGTGCTTCCAGTACCGGCGGCACGCGGTGAGCAAGTCTGCCGCCGACGCGATCGCCGGCACCCGGTTCACCGAGGCACGGGCGTTCTTCGTCGACGTCGCCCGGCGGATGGACGAGCAGGGCTGGCCGCGGGCGGCCCGGGCGGCCCGCCGCTACATGTCGTCCCGGCTGCACGCCATCACGCTGCTGCCGACGGCGATCCTCGCCGGCCGAATGACCGGTGTGAAGAGCCTGTCGCGGCACGCGTTCGGGCCAGGCCGATGAGCGACCACGACCGGGGGCGGTCATGATCGTCGCGCAGCGGCAGCCGGCGGCCGGCGGGTCGCGGCGGGTGGTGGTGCTGGGCGGCACCGGTTTCCTCGGCCGCCCCATCTGCCGGGCGCTGGCCAATGCCGGGCACACCGTCATCGCGGGGCGCCCGTACCCCGCGTGACATCGGGGCGGGCGTCACGGTCCGCGCCCTGGATCTGGCCGCCGCCGCCGAGATCACCGCGTTGCTGCGTGACCTCGAACCGGACGTGGTGATCAACTCCGCCGGGCGGCAGGTGAAGGCTCAACGACGCGCAGTTGCTCGCCGGGCCCGCGGCGGGACTTCGTGGGCCTGAGCGACGTGGCCGCCGCCATTCTGCTGGCCACGACCCGGCCCGCGGCGGCCGGCTACGTGATCAACATCGGTCGCGGGGTCGCCGCCAGCGTCCGTGACATGGCCCAGCTCCTCATCGACGTCAGTGGGGTGCCGACCGACCTGGTCGAGGCCGAGCAGACCGGTCCGGTCGAGTCGACCTGGCAGCGGCTGGACGTCGGGCTCGCCGCCGAGGTGCTCGGCTGGTCGCCGAGCGACGATCTGCACACCGAGACGAGCAGTTGTGGGAACACTCCGGCGCCGAGCTGTCCGCGACGCAGTCGGTCGGCGGCCCGTCGCCGCAGCAGCACGCCACGCTGGTCACCGGCCGGTAGCCCACCGGGTCCGCCCCCACGTCGTACCCTCGGGGGCGTGGCCACGGCGGCGGAGGAGATCCGGGTGGGGGAGCGGCTGGTCCGCGTCTCCAGCCCCGACAAGCCGTACTTTCCGGAACGTGGGCTGACCAAGCTGGACGTGGTCCGCTATTTCCTGGCGGTCGGCGACGGGATCCTACGGGCGCTGCGCGACCGGCCGACCATGCTGGAACGCTGGCCGCGCGGCGTCTTCGAGGGCGCGACGATCGCCACCCGGCAGACCAACCGCGGCGACGCGTTCTACCAGAAGCGGCTGCCGGCGGGCGCGCCCGAGTGGGTGCGCACCGCGCACATCACGTTCCCCAGCGGCCGGACTGCCGACGAGGTCGCGCCGAGCGAACTGGCCGTGGTGATCTGGGCGGCCAACCTGGGCACCCTGCGGTTTCATCCGTGGCCGGTGTCCGCCCGCGACGTGGAGCGCCCCGACCAGTTGCGCATCGACCTCGACCCGCTGCCGGGCGTCGGCTTCGAGCAGGTGGTGCCGGTGGCCCGGGAGGTGCGCGCGTTCCTCGCCGAGCTGGGCATGACCGGCTACCCGAAGACGACCGGCGGCCGGGGCCTGCACGTGTACCTGTCAATCGAGCCGCGGTGGAGTTTCGGCGAGTGCCGCCGGGCGGTGCTCGCGCTGGGGCGGGAGATGCAGCGTCGGCTGCCGGACCTGGTCACCACCACCTGGTGGCGGGACCAGCGGGACCGGCCGGTCTTCGTCGACTACAACCAGATGTCCCGCGACCACACCATGGCGTCGGCGTACTCGATCCGGCCGACGCCGCAAGCGTTGGTGTCGGCGCCGTTGGACTGGGCGGAGCTGGACGACGCCCGTCCGGAGGACTTCGACGTGCTCACCGTGCCGGCCCGGTTCGCCGAGCGCGGCGACCCGCACGCCGGCCTGGACGGCGACCGGCACTCGCTGGAGCCGCTGCTGGCCCTGGCCGACCGCGAGCGCCTCGAGGCTCCGCCCGAGGTGTAAGGAAGGGCCCCTTATTAGACACCAGGCGGTAATAGGGGGCCCTTCCTTACACCTCAGGTCCAGGGGCTCTGTGTGCCCTCGAACTCTTCGAAGACCAGCCACGACCTTGTCGACAGCACCCCGGAGATGCGCTGCACCCGGTCGAGTACGACGTCCCGCAGGGCGGCGTTGTCCGGCGCCCGGACCAGGGCCAGCACGTCGTGCTCGCCGCTGAGCAGCGCGACGTGCTCGACGTAGCGCACCTGGGCCAGCTCGGCCGACACCTCCCGCCAGGTGTTCTGCTCGATCGTCAACGCCATGTACGCCGAGGTGCCCAGCCCGGCCGCCTCGGGCGCGACCTGTGCCCGGAACCCCGTGATCACGCCGTCGCGCATCAGGCGCTCGACCCGCGCGTACGCGTTGGTGCGCGAGATGTGGATCCGTTCGGCCAACGTGCGCACCGACGTACGCCCGTCGCGGACCAGCTCGTCCACGATCCGCCGGTCGACCTCGTCCAAGGCTCGGACCGATCGTCCCGCTCCGGTCGCCTGGCCCACCCCGTCTCCGGTCTCCTGGCTCACCGATCTGCCTTCCGCATGCCAGACGTCCCGCCTTCTTCGTGGATCTTGAGTCAATCATCCGTCAGGCGGAAGCATAGGCTCACCACACGTCCCAGGAGGTCCCGCCGTGACGACCACACCCCAGGCGGTCCGCAGGGCATCCCCGCGCGCCCGTCGGACGGTCACCCCGCCCGACCCGGCGCGTCCGCTGCTGCCGGACGCCGAACCGGTCCGCCTGCTCGATGAGACCGGCACGCCGCTGCCGGCCCGCACCGACTACCCGGAACCGCCCGTCGAGGCGCTGCGGGAGCTGTACCGCCGGATGGTGCTCGGCCGCCGGTTCGACACCCAGGCGACCGCGCTGACCAAGCAGGGTCGCCTCGCCGTCTACCCGTCGTCCCGGGGCCAGGAGGCGTGCCAGGTGGCCGCCACGCTCGCCGTCCGCGACACCGACTGGGTGTTCCCCACCTACCGCGAATCGATGGCGCTGGTTGCCCGAGGCATCGATCCGGTCGAGGTTCTCACCCTGCTGCGCGGCGACTGGCACTGCGGCTACGACCCGACCCGGGTGCACACCGCGCCGCAGTGCACCCCGCTCGCCACCCAGTGCGTGCACGCGGCCGGCCTCGCCCACGGTGAGGCGTACCAGGGGCGCGACACCGTGGCGCTGGCCTTCATCGGTGACGGGGCGACCAGCGAGGGCGACTTCCACGAGGGCATCAACTTCGCCGCCGTGTTCAAAGCCCCGGTCGTCTACTTCGTGCAGAACAACAGGTACGCCATCAGCGTGCCGCTGTCCCGGCAGACCGCCGCGCCGTCGCTGGCGTACAAGGGCATCGGCTACGGGGTGCCCAGTGAGCAGGTCGACGGCAACGACCCGGTCGCCGTGCTCGCCGTGCTCACCCGCGCGGTCGCGCACGCCCGCGCCGGCAAGGGGCCGTTCCTGGTGGAGGCGCACACCTACCGGATGGAGCCGCACACCAACGCCGACGACGCCAGCCGCTACCGCGACGGCGCCGAGGTCGACGCCTGGCGGGACCGGGACCCCATCGCCCGCCTCCAGGCCTACCTGCGCGCCCGTGGTGTGCTCGACGACGCGGCGGTCGCCGAGGTCGCCGAGCAGGCCGAGGCGTACGCCGCGGACCTGCGCGCCCGGATGAACAGCCAGCCCACGGTCGACCCGCTGAGCCTGTTCGACCACGTCTACGCCGAGCCCACCCCGCAGCTCGTCGAGCAGCGCGAACTCGTCCGCGCCGAGCTGGCCGCCGCACGCGACGAGGAGGGTGACGCCTGATGGCCACCACCATGGCGAAGGCGCTCAACACCGCGCTCGCCGACGCCCTCGCCGCCGACGAGAAGGTCGTCGTCTTCGGCGAGGACGTCGGGCAGCTCGGCGGCGTCTTCCGGATCACCGACGGCCTGCAGGCCCGCTTCGGCGAGAACCGCTGCTTCGACACGCCCCTGGCCGAGGCCGGCATCGTCGGCTTCGCCGTCGGCCTCGCCATGTCCGGGCTGCGGCCGGTGGTCGAGATGCAGTTCGACGCGTTTGCGTACCCGGCGTTCGAGCAGATCGCCTCGCACGTGGCGAAGCTGCGCAACCGCACCCGGGGCGCGCTCAGCGTGCCCATCGTCATCCGGGTGCCGTACGCGGGTGGGATCGGCGGGGTGGAGCACCACTGCGACTCGTCCGAGGCGTACTACGCGCACACCCCCGGCCTGAAGGTCGTCACCCCGGCGACCGTCGACGACGCGTACTCCCTGCTGCGGGAGGCGATCGACGACCCCGACCCGGTGGTCTTCATGGAGCCCAAGAAGCTCTACTTCGCCAGCGCCGAGGCGGCCCTGCCGACGCGGACCGAGCCGTTCGGCCGGGCCGTGGTGCGCCGGCCCGGCCGCGACGCCACCCTGGTGGCGTACGGACCGGCGGTGCCGGTCGCCCTGGAGGCCGCCGAGGCCGCCCGCGAGGACGGCTGGGACCTGGAGGTCGTCGACGTGCGCACCATCGTGCCGTTCGACGACGCCACCATCACCGCCTCGGTCCGGCGTACCGGCCGGTGCGTGGTCATCCAGGAGGCGCCCGGCTTCGCGGGCGTCGGCGCGGAGATCGCCGCCCGGGTGCAGGAGCGCTGCTTCCACGCGCTGCACGCCCCGGTGCTGCGGGTGGCCGGGCTGGACATCCCGTACCCGGCGCCGATGCTGGAGCACACCCACCTGCCCGGCGTGGACCGCGTCCTCGACGCGGTCGCCCGCCTGCAGTGGGACGACCAGCCCGACGCGCGTTGGGCGGCGGCATGACCACCGTCGAGCGGACCCAGGTCTTCCTCCTGCCCGACCTGGGCGAGGGGCTGAGCGAGGCCGAGATCGTCGAGTGGCGGGTCGCCGTCGGTGACGTCGTCGAGGTGGACCAGAGCGTGGTCGAGGTGGAGACCGCCAAGGCGGTCGTCGACGTGCCCTGCCCGTACGCCGGACGGGTCGTGACCCTGCACGGCGCGGCCGGCGAGGTACGCCCGGTCGGCCAGCCGTTGATCACCATCGCGCCGCTGGACGGCGGCGGCGACGAGCCCGCCGGGCACGCCACCTACCGTGAGGAGGAGCGGGCCGGCTCCGGCAACGTTCTGATCGGGTACGGCACCGGGCACGGCGGCGCGACGCGCCGTCGCCGCCGGCCGCGCCTGACCCTCGCCCCCGACCCGACCGACGCCGCGCCGACCGCCACCGGCCCGACCGGCGTTGGCGCGAGCGAGGTTGGCGCGATCGGCGCTGGCTCGGCCGCCGCCGGTCCGGTCGGTGTCGGTCCGGCCGTCACTGGCTCGGCCGTCACTGGCTCGGCCGTCACTGGCTCGGCCGTCACTGGCCCGGCCGGTACCGGCACGGTCGGGGTTGACCGGCCCGGCGCGAGTCCGGCCTCCCACTCCGCTGCCGCCGACGGTGGCGCGACGGTTGGTGCCCAGTCGTCGAGTGCCCTGGTCATCTCGCCGATCGTGCGCCGGCTGGCCCGCGAGCGCGGCGTCGACCTCGCCACCGTGCGGGGCACCGGACCCGGCGGCGTGATCCGCCGCGCCGACGTGGAGGCGGCCTCGACCGCGCCCCGGCTCGCCGCCGTGCCGGAGCCCCACGTCGCCCTGGCCCCGACCGGGGACGGCGACGTGGTCATCCCGCTCACCGGCATCCGCAAGGTCATCGCCGACAAGCTCTCCCGCAGCCGGCGGGAGATCCCCGAGGTGACCATCTGGGTCGACGTGGACGCCACCGGGCTGCTGGAGACCCGTGCGGCGATCAACGCGGCGACGCCCGACGCCCCGGTGAGCATCCTGGCCCTGCTGGCCCGGATCTGCCTCAGCGGCCTGCGCCGGTACCCGCAGCTCAACGCCCGCGTCGACACCGAGGGCCAGCGGATCGTCCAGTCCGCCGGCGTGCACCTGGGTATCGCCGCGCAGACGGACCGGGGCCTGCTGGTGCCGGTGCTGCGGGACGCCCAGCGGCTCACCACCGCCGAACTGGCCGCCGCGCTGGCGGAGACCACCGCCGCGGCGCGGGCCGGGACGCTCGCGCCGGCCCGGCTCACCGGCGGCACCTTCACCCTCAACAACTACGGGGTGTTCGGCGTGGACGGCTCCACGCCGATCATCAACCACCCCGAAGCGGCGCTGCTCGGAGTGGGGCGGATCGTGGACAAGCCGTGGGTGGTCGACGGGCAGTTGGCCGTCCGCAAGGTCACCCAGTTGAGCCTCACGTTCGACCACCGGGTGTGCGACGGCGGGGTGGCCGGTGGCTTCCTGCGGCACGTCGCAGACTGCGTGGAGCGCCCGGCGCTGCTGATCGCCGCCGTCTGACGCGTACCCCCTGGGCCCCGACGTCGCCCGCGCGGCGTCGGGGCCGGCGCGTGCCCCGGGGTTTCCCGGCCGTGTCACCGGGAAGTCGGCCCCGCCGGTACGCGCCGGACGCGTCGAAGGGAGCCGACCCGTGGCCGTGGCGAACGAGCTGCTACTCAACTCGATCCGCGTCCGCCGGCCCGCCGCGGCCGGCGCGCCGCTCTACTGCGACGCCCGGGAGTACGGCCTGACCGGTGACGGCGCGACCAACGACCAGCCGGCGTTGGCCGCCCTCGTGGACCGCCTCGGTGCGGGGTACGCCTCGGACGGTCGGGCCCGCGTCATCTACTGCCCGCCCGGCATCTACTCGATCCGCGACGCCGGCACGGTGTGGCGCAGCGGCGTCTCGCTGGTCGGGGCCGGCCCGGCGGCGACCCGGTTCATGCTCAGCAACGAGGGCAACCGCGCCGACCCGACCCCACTGGCGTTCTGGACCACCGTGCAGCACGGCGCCGACCGGGACCGCCACATCGCCGACTGCACCTTCGCCGACTTCCAGATCGACGGCTCGGGCGTGGCGATGGCCGAGTACAACTACCTCGCCAAGGGGTTGGGCCTGCAGTACGTGGTGCGCGGCGTGTTCCGCAACCTTTACATCCACCACACCGCCGCCACCGGGCTGGGCTGCGACTTCCTGCAGGACTCGCTGATCGACGGCGTGGTCGTGGTCGGCTGCGGCCGACTGGACAACGGCGAGCAGATCGGCGGCGCCGGGATCGGCGTGGGCATCGGCGGGTGGGGCTCGGTGGAGCGCCTCACCATCGCGAACTGCACCACCCTCGCCAACGGCACCAACGGCATCTTCCTCGAACTGCAGAAGGACTACTGGACGCCGCCGCGTGGCTACCGCATCATCGGCTGCCACAGCCAGGGCAACCGGTTCGGCATCTCCGACTGGGGCGCCGACGGTCTCATCGTCTCCGCCTGCACCATGGCCGGCAACCTGGAGGCCGGCTTCGACATCTCCGCCCAGGGCACCGCCGGGGTGGCCGGGCGGGGTGGGTTGGTCGCCGACTGCGTCATCGACGGCAACATCCGCGACGGGGTCAGCGTCGGCAACACCCCGGGCCCGTACACCATCCGGGGCAACCGGATCAGCGGCAACGGCCAGCACGGCTACCACGCGTACGACCTCGGGCGGGGCTACCAGGGCCCGGTGCGGGACGTGGTGATCGAGAGCAACGACTTCTGGGGCAACGGGCTGGACGCCATCCGGATCGGCCACCAGATGACCGACGCGGTGCTGCTCAACAACCGGATCCGCAACAACGGCCGACAGTACGCGCAGGCCGCCAGCGGTAGCGGCGAGACCGTCCGCTACGCCGAACGGTCCGTGGTGGACCGGTCCGCGAACTGGCCGCACGACGGTCACCGCGGCAAGGTCCTGCGGGTGGGGCGGGCCGTGGCGATGGTCGCCGCGAACACCGGCGACGAACTCACCCTCGCCCCGGTGCGTCCCGACGGCATCAGCGCGTGGAGCGGGGACATCCCCCCTCCCGGGTGCGGGTACGAGCTGTCCGCCGCACCCGAGCGACGGGCCGGCATCACCATCGACGCGGCGTTCGACTCGGCCACCATCCGCGGTAACCGGATCTGGGACAACCACGAGGACCGGACCCAGACCCACGGCCTGTGGATCACCGGTCGGGGGAGCTGCGTGGACTGCCGGGTCGAGGACAACGACCTGGCCGGCAACGCCGACGACGGGATGTGCCTGGACACCCCGCCGGTGGGCGGACGCTGGCGCGACAACCACGTCGACAACGACTGGAGCTGACCGGCGCTCGCGCCGACCGGAGCGAGGTGCCCCCCGGCCGGCAGGCCCGGGCCGCGACGCGAGGCGGCGGCGACCGGAAATATCTCCGGTCGCCGCCGCCGTCACTGTCGACAGGTCAGCCGGCCAGGCCGGCCACCGGCGTGGGATCGAGCACCACGGTCGCCGTGGCGCTCTGCGGCGGCACGCCCGGCTCCGTCGGCGCGTCGGTGTACTCCGCGACGAACACCGCGGTCAGGTTGTCCGCGCCGCTGTGCCCACCGTCGAGGAAGGTGGGGATGGTGCCCGAGCAGCCGGTCGCCGTGGAGAGCGGATGCCCGTGCTCATCGTGGCCGAGCACGTAGGTGACCTTCACCCGCGAGCAGTCCACCGGAAGGTCGTCGGTGACCTTGATTTCGTACGCGACCGTCTGCCCGAACTGGAAGGGCTGCCCGGCCACCGGGGCGACGAACTCGATGACCGGCGCGGTCGGCCCGACCACCAGCGGCAGGGTCGCCGAGGCCGAGCGTCCGGTGCGGTCGGTCACCTTCAGCGTCGGCGTGTACGAGCCGTTCTCCTGGAACGTCCACGACGGATTGGGGTCGGTGCTGTCCACCGAACCGTCCGCGTCGAAGTCCCACGCGTAGCTCAGCTTGTCGCCGTCCGGGTCGGTGGTGCCGGCGCTGGAGAACGCGACGGTCAGCGGGGCCTGCCCGACGGTCGGGGTGCCGCTGATCTTCGGGATCGGCGTCCGGTTGCCCCGGACGAAGTCGATCCGCGACAACTGCGCGTCCGGGTTCTCGGCGAAGTAGCCGTCGCCGTACTCCAGGACGTAGAGCGCGCCGTCCGGACCGAACTCCATGTCCATCGGGTTGTCCACCACGATCGACGGCGCCACCGGCCGGATGTCCGTGACGTCGCCGTCGGCGTCGAGGCGGAACTCCTTGATGTAGTCCCGGGTCCACTCGTAGAACAGCGGCACCCCGTCGTAGTAGGCCGGCCACCGGGTACGCGACGTGCTGGTCCCGTCGTAGTCGTACGCCGGGCCACCCATCGGGGCGATGCCGCCGGTGCCCAGCTGCGGGAACTCGGCCGAGGCGGCCGCCGAGTACCAGACCTGCGGGGCCTCGACCGGCGGCAGCACGCGCTTGCCCGTGTTGTGCGGTGAGTCGTTCACCGGGCGCGTGCAGTTGAACTTCGGACCGGACTCGCCGGTGGCGAAGTCGTAGTCGCGGTAGGCGATGGTCGGCGTCACGCAGTACGGCCAGCCGTAGTTCGCCGGCTTGTCGACCACCATCCACCGGCCGTGCCCGGCCGGCCCGCGCTGCGGGTTCGCCGTGGAGGCGTCGGGGGAGTAGTCGCCCACGTACACGTCGTCGGTGCGCCGGTCGACCGCGAAGCGAAACGCGTTGCGCAGCCCCATCGCGTAGATCTCCGGTCGGGTCTGCGCGGTGCCCGGCTTGAACAGGTTGCCCGCCGGCACCGTGTACCCGCCACCGGACTTCACCTTGATGCGCAGCAGCTTGCCGCGCAGGTCGTTGGTGTTGGCCGCGGTGCGCTGGGCGTCGTACGCCGGGTTCCGGTCGGCCCGCTCGTCGATCGGGACGTAGCCGTCGGAGGCGAACGGGTTGGTGTCGTCACCCGTCGACAGGTACAGGTTGCCCTTGCTGTCGAAGTCGATCTGGCCGCCGACGTGGCAGCAGATCCCCCGGTCGGTCGGCACGTCGATGATCTGCTGCTCGCTGGCGAGGTTGAGCTTCATCCCCTCCAGCTTGAACCGGGACAGCCGCAGCGCGCCCTTGAACCGCTGCCAGTCCGCCGCGGTGCCGACCTCCGGCGCGTCCCCCTCGTTGACGTCCGGCGTGGCCGGGTCGTCCACCGGGGTGTCCATGGGTGGTGAGTAGTACAGGTACACCCACTTGTTCTGGGCGAAGTTCGGGTCGATCGCGATGCCCTGCAACCCCTCCTCGTCGTGCTGGTACACGTCGATGTCGGCGGCGAGGGTGTTGAGCCCGGTGCGCGGGTCGTGGATGCGTACCTCGCCGGTCCGGGAGGTGTGCAGCACCCGCAGGTCGGGCAGGACGGCGAGGCTCATCGGCTCGCCCGGGAAGTCGTTGAGCGTCACCTTCTGGAAGCTGCTGTCCGGTGGCGGAGCCGGCGCGGCGGTCGCCGCCGTCGTCGGCGCGACCAGGCCGGCGGTCACCAGGAGCAGGGCGGACGCGAATGCGGTTCTGTTCATCAAATAGCCCTTCACGGTGCTCAGTACCGGAGCGAGGCGAGATAGTCGAAGCCGACCCGGGCGGTCTCGAGGGCGTCGGCCGGCACCCGCGGCGAGGTGCCCGCGTCGTCGCGCTCCACGATGTACTCCTCGATGCCCGCCTCGCGCTCGTGGGCGAAGATGCGACCGAAGTCGATGACGCCGTTGCCGAGATCGGCGAAGCCACCCTCGACGTCCAGGTCCTTGACGTGCACCTGACGGATTCGCCCGCGGTTCTCCCGGATGACGTCGACCGGGTCGTGCGCTCCCCGCCAGGTCCAGTAGAGGTCCAGCTCGAAGTGGACCAGCCGGGGATCGGTCTGCCCGGTGAGGATCTCGAAGCCGGTCGAGCCGTCGGTCAGCGGCACGAACTCCAGCTGGTGGTTGTGGTAGCCGAAGTCGAGGCCCGCACGCTCGGCGAGCCGGCCGGCCTGGTTGAGGTCCCGGGCCAGGGCCCGGTAGATGGCCGGGTCCCGGTACGGGCGGCCCTCGGCGTCCCGACCGAAGTACGGGTGCACGATCTTCTTGGAGCCCAGCGTGTTGGCGTCGGCCAGGGCGCGTTCCCAGGTGGCGGCGTCGAACGGCTGCGGGATACCGGTGTGCCCGGAGGTGGCCCGCAACCCGGCGGCGTCGAGCGCGGCGCGGAACTCCGCGGCCGTACGCCCGACGAAGCCGGCGTGCTCCACCCGTCGGTAGCCGATGCGACGCAGGGCGGCGAGGGTGCCCGGCAGGTCGGCGGCGAGCTGGTCGCGCAGGGTGTAGAGCTGGATGCTGATGCGGTCCACCGGCACCCGACGCCGGCCGTGGGACTGACCTGCGGCGGCGGTGTCACCGGCGGGCGCCGCGTTGGCCGGGCCGGCGAAAAGCCCGGCAGCGCCGACAGCGGCGGCGGAGACGGTCGCGGCGCGGAGCAACCCTCGCCGACTGACCGACTCGGACGCCCCGGTCGACTCCGAGCGGTTGGCCTGGTGATCCATGGTGGTGGTTCCTTCCTGACGGATGGCGTGCCGTCGGCAGCGGTCAACCGGCTGCCCGTACCGGGACGCGCCGAACCGGCCGGAGATGTGCTCCGGCGTGGACGGTGTGGACGACGCGTTATTCCGCGGTCGGCGACCCTCTGGGCGGACCGCGGCCGACCCCGGCAGGGGCGGCAGGCAGGCTGATCGACGAATGGGCAACCCTCTATCTGGAAAGCGACCCTACCCTTGACCATGGACAAAGGCAAAGCTCCCTCACGATCAGCAGAAGTTTCGCTCCACCTGACAAAAGTCCGCCCACCAGGTGCGCGACCCCAGACTCCACGCCCCGCACCCGCCGCGCCGATCTTGCACTTTCTGCGCCGACATACCGGACTTGCCTGCCGATAACGGCAACCGAAAGTGCAAGATCGGCGCGACGGGTGGGGTGGGACCCGGGACTTGCTCCCTCGGGCGGGCTCAGCTGCTGCTCGTGGGTTGTGGGGCTGCCAAGATCCGCGCAACATCGGGGATCTTGCTGCCTCCCGCCGGCCGGAGGCAGCAACATCGGGGAAGTTGTGCGGATCTTGACCAGCCCAGCCCAGACCGGCCCGCTCCGGCCGGTCGTGTGCCTGCTGCGTCAGTCGTGCACCTAGGGCGATAGGGGCGGGAGTGGCGGCGGCGTGGTCGGACCGGACGTTGCGGGTCGGCGGGCATGCGGGCGGCCGGAGAGCACCCACAACCGGCAGTGGTGCGCTTTCTCGGCAAGCGGCTCAGTGGCGGAAAATGCGTCGATAAATGCGCTCGCGATTATCTCCGAATGCCCTGAATGCTCCCGTCGAGGCGGCCAGAATATGAGTGAGGGAAGCCGAAAACGGGGGGACTGAACATGACGTCTAGGCGGCGATTGACGCTGTTGGCGGTAACTGTCGCGGCCGCACCGCTCGTGTTGGGCGGGTGCACCATCGGTCGGGACCCGGTGGCCGGGCCGGCCAAGCGGCACGCCGCGCCGCCGGAACTCACCGTCACGCCGGGCGACAAGACCCGCGAGATCCCGGTCAGCGCCGAGGTCGGCACGGTGGTCAAGGGCGGACGGGTCACGGCTGTCCGACTCACCGACGACAAGGGCGCGCAGGTCAAGGCGGAGCCGCGTGAGGATGGCTCGGGTTGGGTGCCGAGCGCGCCGCTGCAGCCCCGGCGCACGTACACCGCGGAGGTGACGGCGACCGGCGACTCGGGTGCGACGACGACGCGGACCACCACGTTCACCACGATGGCCACGTCGACGAAGCCGCAGGTGACCAGCACGCTCTATTTCGTCGGCAACCGGACGTACGGTACTGCCATGCCGGTAACGGTGGCGTTCGACCCGGCAATTCCGAAAGAGGCCAGGGCGGATGTGCAGCGCCGGTTGTTCGTGAAGACGAATCCGCCGCAGCCGGGCACCTGGTCGTGGCTGGACGACGGGAGTCAGGTCTATTACCGGGCACCCGATTTCTGGCGACCCGGGACGACGATCAGCGTCCGGGCCGGTCTGCAGGGGCTGCCGATCGGTAAGAAACTGATGGGGGACGCCGAGCGGACCGCCACCTCGAAGATCGGCAAGCAGGTCTCCTTGGAGATCGACAACGCCACGAAGCAGATGTCGGTGCTGCGCGACGGCAAGCTGGTCCGCCGGATCCCGGTCAGCCTGGGCAAGCCGAGTACGCCGAGTTCCAGCGGCAAGATGGTGATCATGGAGAAGCACGAGCGGACCACCTTCGACACCCGGGGTGAGCCGAACGGCGGCTACGTGGTCGACGTCGACGACGCCCAGCGGCTCACCTGGGGCGGCGAGTTCATCCACTCGGCGCCCTGGTCGGAGGGCGAGCAGGGCTACACCAACACCTCGCACGGCTGCGCGAACGTCTCCGCCACCGCCGCCGACTGGCTGATGGGCGTGACCCAGGTCGGCGACCTGGTCACCGTCAAGGGCACCGAGGTCGAGTTGCAGCCCGGCAACGGCTGGACGGCGTGGAACGTGAGCTGGGACGAGTTCGTCAGGGGCAGCGCGTTGCCGGTGCCTCCGGGGCTCAAGCCCGCGCCGGCCGCCCCGGCGCATCCGGGGGCGGTCGCCGGTGGGTCGCCGGCCCCGGCGCCCTCGGTGAGCGGCCGCTGACAGACACCCTTCGGGCCGGTCCACCCACGCGGTGGGCCGGCCCGCTCGCCTTCGCGGGGGCGGGGACCGCCGCCGTCGGGGCCGGCCGCCGCCCGGGGGCGTCGGGCGCGGGCCAGGCTCGTCACCCCAGGGGTACGCGGGCCACGCCGGACCCGGTGAGGCTGCCCAACCAGAGGTGGTCGCCGTGCTGTCGTACCCCGGTGATCATCGAGTAGTGCCCGGCCGGGCCGTGCAGCGTACGACGGACCGTGCCCTCGCCGTCGACGAGCGCGACCAGCCCGTAGCGGCGTGGCTGCGGCTGCATGGCGTCGGGCAGCAGCGCGGCGAGCTGGCGCAGCCGTGGGTGCGGCAGCAGCCGTTCGGCGAGGGGCACGCGGGGGCTGGGCAGGGCGATCCAGTACGTGCCGTCGCCCACGGCGCAGAGATTGTCCGGGTACGCGGGCAGGTCGGCGAGCACCCGCACCCCGCCGCTCAGCTCGACGCGCAGCAGCCGGTGGGTGGTGGTCTCCACCAGCATCAGCGCCGACTCGTCGGGCGTCAGGGCGATGCCGTTGGGAAAGTACAGCCCCTCGGCCACGACCTCGATGCGCCCACTGCCCGGGTGGTGGGCCAGCACCCGGCCGTTGGGGCGGTGCTCCAGCAGGTCCCGTTTCCAGTGCGAGACCGGAAACCGGTCCGACGAGTCGGTGAAGTAGACGGTGCCGTCGCGGGCCACCGTCGCGTTGTTGGCCAGGTGCACGGGCGGCGCCGTCCCGGTCAGCTCGCGGACCGTTCCGTCCGGCGTGACCCGTAGCAACCCGCGGTACGCGTCGCAGACGACCAGGGCCTCCCCGGACGGGTCCAGCTCGATGCCGAGCGGCCGGCCGCCGGTCTCGGCCAGCAGCCGTCCCCGGGTGCCGGCCGGCGCGTCGACCGGCCACCACCAGAGGTTGCCGTCCTCGTCGCCGCTGACGACCCGACCGGACGGGTCCACGAGCACGTCCTCGGGCCCGACGGCGCCTTCGGGAAGGGGCAGGAGGTCGACCTGGTCGAGGCGGCGATCGGTGGCCGCCCACACGCCGCGAAGCGGAGGCGGGACGGTGGCCGGTTCGCGGACGGGCCGGATCAACCGTGGCGGCCGGGGGCGGGGGATCACCATCGCCCCATTCTCCGACGCTGATGCGGGGCGTGCCCGGTACGGCGCGCCACCTGGTCGTTCGGCCGACCCCGACGCCCCTGGCCTCCACCCTCGGGCGGATGAGGGGAAGCCTGGGGGATGACCCTGGACGTACCCGGAATCACTCCCCGGACGGGCGAAACTGTCGGTGGTGGGGGCTAGATTTCAGGGCATGGAAGAGCGCAGCGACCGGATCGACGTGCAGGTCAGCGTGGGTGACCAGGCGGTCCAGGTGCGGGTGGCCGGTGAGGTCGACATCGCCACCGTGGCCGTGTTCCGGTCCGCGCTGTGGTCCGCGCCGGCGCGTCCGGTCGTCCAGCTCGAGCTGTCCGGGCTCCGGTTGCTCTCCGCCGCCGGGGTGCGGGCCCTGCTGGCCGCGCATCTGCGCGTCCGGGGCCGGGGCGGCGAGCTGGTCGTGGTCGATCCGACGCCGGTGGTGGCCCGCGTGTTGCGCGCCACCGGCCTGCACCGGGTGATGCCGATCCTCGAGCCCGCCCGGGTGGTCGAGGCCGCCCGTCGTGCGGCGCCGGCCGATCTGGCCGTGCCCGTCCGCCGTCCGCCGGCCGCGCCCGGTGACCTGGTGCTGGCGGCCTGACCCTGACCTGGCCGAGCGCCGAGCGGCCGAGCGGCCGAGCGCCGAGCGGCCGAGCGCCGTTGAGGTGCCGAGGCGCGGGGCCGTCTGACTGGACACGCCGTGACCGAAGGCCGGGGGGCGCTGACGTGCTAGGCAGCGGGGCCGTCTGACGCCGACCTGCTGTCGCCCGGGTCTGACGTGCGAAGGGGCCGCCCGGCGTCGAGCCGGACGACCCCCGCGAGGTGTCGGTCAGCGCACGCCGAGCAGGTCGACGATGAAGATCAGCGTCTCGCCCGGCTTGATGACGCCGGCGGCGCCACGGTCGCCGTACCCCAGGTGCGGCGGGATGGTGAGACGCCGCCGGCCGCCGACGCGCATGCCGGCCACGCCCTGGTCCCAGCCGGCGATGACCTGACCGCCGCCGAGCGGGAACTCGAACGCCTCGCCCCGGTTCCACGACGAGTCGAACTCGCCGCCCGTGGAGTGCGACACGCCGACGTAGTGGACGCTCACCAACTGGCCGGGCTCGGCCTGCGGGCCGTCGCCGACGGTGATGTCCTCGATCACGAGGTCGGCCGGCGGCGCACCCTCGATCGGACCCACCTCGGGCTTGCCCGATCGGGCGCCTGCTGCCTGGTTCATGCGGGATCTCCTGCCGTGTTGCGGTGATGTGTCCGGTCACCGTCGATCCTGCCGGATCGCCGACGGCCGATGTACGCCACACCCGTGAACCGACCGCGGATGATCGACACGGTTCCCCACGGGCCCACGGGCGCACGCGCACGTTCGCGGGCGTCACCCCGGAGGGTGACGCCCGCGTCGGAGGGGCTCACCGGAGCCAGGGCGCCTGCCGGACGATCGGCAGCTTCGCCCACACCTTCCCGAGGCCCCAGGTGTCGCCGGCGTTGACCAGCGCCAGGGCGGCCAGCACCGCGGCGTAGATCAGGTGGTCGTCCATGAAGAGGTTGTTCTCCGGGGGCAGGACGGCGGTCCACATGAGGACCAGCAGCAGTCCGCCGGCTACGGCCGCGACCCGCATGCCGACACCGAGCAGGAGCGCGACGCCGATCCCGGCGAGGCCGACCATGAACAGCCAGTCCGCCCAGGCGGCGCCGGCGATGTTCGTGTACATGTCCTTGAACGGACCGGCGACCCCGAAGGTGAGGAAGCCCTTGGTGGGGCTGCCCCCGTTGATCCAGGCGTTCTTCGACTCGGTCTCGTGGCCGAGGCCGAACAGCTTGTCGAGGAATGCCCAGAGGAAGATCCAGCCGAGCGCCATCCGGGTGCCCGCCAGGACGTACCGGGCGGCCTTTGCTCGGGTGGTGTCGGTCGCCGCAGCGGGGGTCCCGGCGGTGGTCCGGTCGATCGTCGTGGTCATGGTGTCCACGTCCCTTCTCAGCCTCGCACCGCGCTTCCCGGTGGCACCTCCAGTGGACGCCCTCGGCCCCTCGGGGCGGCAGGGCCGACCGGACCGCACCGGCCCGGGACCTTGGACCCCTGACGGCTGGGCCGGGTGGCACCGCGGCGGGGTGGTCGGCCGTCGGGCCGCGCGCTGACCCGTACGGACGCTCGGCTCACGGCCGGTCCGGCTCGATCCGGGCCGTCACGTCGAGGTGCGCGGGTGCGCAGCCGGCCGTCGTGGCGAACCGGCGGACGGCGGCGTGGACGTGCTCGCGGACCCGCGCGGCGGGGGCGTCGCTGCTCAGGTCCACCTGGACCCACACGTCGGGTCGCGGTGGCGGGCCGGTGAGCACGACCCGGGCGCGGCGTACCCCGGCCGCCCGGACCAGGTCCCGTTCCAGGGCGCGTACGAGCACCTCGGTGGCGAGCCGGGTGCGACCGGGACGGTTCCCGGCGTGGCTCAGCATGCCCCGCAGGGGCCGGTCGGGTCGGCGTACCGTCCGGTGCAGCAGGCGCTGGCCGGCGACGGCGGTCAGCAGCCCGGCCACCGCGGCGGCCAGGGTGCTCCAGGGCGTCGCCAGCCGCCACGCGTCGACCAGGCCGCCGCCGAGCAGGACCGGGTCGCCGCCCGACAGCGCGCCGGCGCCGATCGTCAGCGCGGTCGCCCCACCGGCCACCAGCAGCAGCGCGACGATCGTCCACAGCAGGCGATGTGCGGCGTCGGTCATGCCGGTCCCCGGGAGGGCAGCAGTCGGATCTCGACACGGTCGACGCGCGGCCGGGCGAGCCGGCGCAGCTCCTGGCGCACGGCGAACTCGACCTCGGCGCGGGCCGCGGGGTCGCCGGTGGCGTGCAGCCGGGGCCACCACCGGTCGCCGTGCCGTCGGACGCGCACTCTCGTCCGGCGTACGCCCGGCACGGTGTCCACCGCCTCGGTCAGTCGACGTTCCACACACCGTCGGCGCAGGTGCCAGCCGTCGCGTTCGTCGACCCGCAGCCGGACCGGCGTCCACCGACGCAGTTGAGCGGCCAGGACGACGAGGCCCAGCAGGACGGCCGCGCCGGCCGCCACCCGCACGCCCGGATCGGCCCAGCGGGTGCTGGTCAGCGCCTCGTACCAGCCGGGGCGGACGAGCAGCGGCGTCGGTACACCGAGCGTCACCAGCAGCGCCTGCGCGGCCAGCAGGGCGCCGCCGGCGAGCAGGACCACACCGAGCAGGAATGAGGCAGCCCGGTTGACGGTCGCCATGGTCAGCTCTCCCCGCGTGGTCGAGGGGCGGAGAGTGGCCTCGTCCGAGCCGGGCACCACGAGATCCCGCACCGTGATCGTCACCGCGACGACGGTGTGGCCGGTGTCGGCGTACACCCGGTCGGCGACCGCGCGCCGGACCGCGTCGGCGACGGCGGGCAGGTGGTGTCCGTACTCGGTGATGAGGTCGAGGTCGAGGCCCACGGTCCGGTCGTCCACGCGGACGGTGACCGGTCGGACGTCGCGGATGCCCGGCACCCGGCCGGCGGCGGCGACGGCGCTCCGACCGACCTGCGCTGCCGCGTCCGTGTCGCGGCGCGGTGGTTCGGCGCCAGGCAGCGCGTCGCCGGCCGGCGTGGCCCGGGTGGAGGTGGGCCGCCCGGGAAGCCGGTGGTGTCGTTCCGCCCGATCCGTGGTCGGTCGACGGCGGATGGTCGGCTCGCCGGCCGGTCGCGGGTGCCGGGGCCGGCGCGGATGCTCCCCCTCGCGTCGGCGGGGACGCGGCCCGCTCGCGGCGAGGGCGCCGAACCGCAGCTGTCGCGACATGCTCCGACCTCCCAGCCGATCCGCTTCGGGCGACCTCGCTGGATACACCCCGGCAGGTCGACTGGAACGCGACAGCAGTGTGATACAGGTCACAGTCGGCTGCCGACGTGGCGTGGTCCGTGTCCCCTTCACGCGCTTCTACCCGGTTGTAATACGCGTCTGAGGAGGCCGCCATGCGTGTACCCGGGCGCGGCCAGCGGCGTGGAATTGGCGTCGACGCCCTTCCCCGGGGTGGCGACGCAGCCCTGCGCGCCTTGACGTCCGACACCGGCCGGGGCGACGATTCCAGTGACGAATATCGATGACGGGGGTCGTTGATGAGAAATCGGGTTGTCTCGCTGGCCGTCGTGGCGCTCGTCGCCGTCACGGGTGCTCTCGCCGTGGTTCTCCCGGCCTCCGCCGCCAGCGGGTGCGCGGCGGAGCTCCTGGTCTACGCCCGGTACTCGTCGATGCTGCGTGGCGAACTCAGGGTGCACAGTTTCGGTCGGCCGCTCGCGGAGTGGACGCTGCGGTTCCCGCTGCGCTACCCGACCGAGCAGATCAAGAACGTCGAGGGCGTGCGCTGGGAACAGCACGGCGCGCAGGTCACGATCCGTAACCTGCCCGGTGTCACGCTGCCGGCCGACAAGACGGTGTCCTTTCCGTATGCCATGACGCACGGGGTGGTCTGGACCAGCCAGCCGCAGGAATTCACGCTCAACGGCGTCACCTGCACGACCTCCGTGCCCGCGCCTCCGCCCCCGTCGAGCCCACCGCCGACTTCGCCGAGTCCGCGGCCGAGCGGGTCGCCCAGCCCCACCCCCGACCCGAACCGTCCGTCCGTGCGGATCATCAAGCCCGAGGAGGGCGACCACTTCTTCGCCCCGGCCACCATCACCGTGGAAGCCGCCGCCACGGCCGCGCCCGGCCGACGGATCACCCGCGTCGAGTTCTTCGGCTGGGGCAGCTGGTCGGACAGGATCTCGCTCGGCACCGACACCACCGCGCCGTACACCGCACGGTGGCGTGATCTGCCGGCCGGCCTCTACAGCGTGAATGCCCAGGTGTACGACGACCAGGGCGCGACGCTGAGCAGCGAGAAGAGTATTTCCGTGCGGGTGTTGACACCCGGCGAGGAGCGGCAGGCGCCGTACGTCAGCGTGGTCCGCGACCAGCTCTGGGGCATCTCCCCGGTCATCGACACGGCGGCGCCCCGACGCCTGACGCCGCTCGTGCGCACCGGAGCGGAGGCCCGTTGCGTGCAGGGGCGCGGCATCTGGGACGGCCCGGTCGACGCCACCGCCGTGGCCGGGCTCGCCGCACGCGGCGTGCAGGCGGTGTACATCCCCCTCAACGAGGCCTGTTGGCTGGGCCTGTCGTACGTCGACCCCCGCTACGGCGGGGAGCCGTACCGGCAGGAGATCGTGGCGTACACGCAACGGTTGACGACCGCCGGCATCACGCCCATCGTCGCGCTCGCCTGGAGCCACGGCCGCTACACCGGGCCGGGGGCGACCTGCCGGGACGAACGCGCCGTCTGCGCCAAGCCGATGCCGGACGCCGCGTACGCGATTGACTTCTGGCAGAGCGTCGGTCAGGCCATCTTCGATGAGACGGTGGTGTTCGACCTGTTCACGGCCCCGTACCCGGATCGGGCCATCGCCGACCCGGCACTGGCCTGGACGTGCTGGCGCTCGGGCGACCAGGCGTGCGCCGCGCTCGGCTATCCGACGGTCGGCATGCAGCAGTTGCTGGCCGCGCTCCGAAGCGGTTCCCGGAGCGTGGCGCTGGCCAGTGGCCTGAACGGCGGCAACGACCTGTCCCAATGGGCCGCGTACGTGCCGGACGACTGGTTCTACAACGTCGCGGCGGCGTGGCGGCCGACAACGCCCGGGGGCTGCCACCCGCCGACCCTGCCGCAGGCGCCCGTCGTCGTCACGGCCGTCTGCCGCTAGCGCGGCGGCCGGCGGGCCGCGCCACCGGAACGGGTGATCGACCGCCTAGACTCGGCGCGGTTCGACCGACCGGCGGATGGATCAGGCAGATGACGAGCACCGACGAGCGCGGCTGGCTGCGGGCGTTGCCCGCCGATGGTGGACGCGACGCGCTGTTCAGCCGCGCCGGCCACCGGGTGTACGGGACGCGTCGGCTCAGCGAACTGGTGCAGGGGCGTCCGCCGGGTGTGACCGGCAGCCAGTGGGGCTCGGCCAGCCGAACGGCGTTCGACCTCGTGGTCTGCGCGCCCGACACCCAGCGGCCGGTCGTCGCCGTGACGATCGGACCGGTCCCGCTGCCCGGGTCGGCCGAGCAGCGCGCCGAGCGGCTCGCCGACGCCGTGGGCGCGGCCGTCGGCCTGCCCGTGCTGCGCATCGGGTCGCCGACGCTGCGGGCCGCCGAGCACGGCCGGCGTCTGATCGAGTACGTGCTCGACGCGCGCGCCTACGCGGCGGGCGGCACCGGGGACGAGCCCGCCCCGGTGGGTTTCCGCGACATCCTCGGTCGGCTGCCCGACGGGCGGACCGGCCCGGTGAACGACCTCGGCGCGTTGACCCGGGCGGCGGCCGTCGAGGCGTACGTGGCCGGGCAGCTCGCCGACCCGATCGTGCGCGGGCTGCACGTGCGCTGGATCGAGGGTCCGGCGCAGGGATGGAGCTGGGTCCAGCCGCGCCTGGACGGCTGCCTCGTCGAGCGAGTGTCGATCACCGCGCAGCGATTCTCGTGCGGTGTCGACGAGGCCCGCCTGGCCGAGGACCTGGCGGCCGTCGCGATCGGTGAGCGGCTGCGCGTCGCCCGGTCGGCGGACCCGGGCCTGCTCGCGCGTGCGGACCTCACCGCCGAGATCGCCGCGCTGAGCCGCCGCCGCGACGAGCTGGTGGGCGGTTTCGCCTTCGATCACCTCTGCGTGGACTGACCGCGACTCTCCGCTGCCCAAGACCGCTCGGCTCCCGATCCGTTCGGGTGCCGAGCATTTTTCTGTGGGGTGGTTGAACCTTCCCCGTCGCCGTCCCGTACTCCTGCGCGAATGAAGAGGATCTCCCCAACCGCGTCGATCGGGCGCGGGCGACGGTGCGGAAAGGGCATCGTCGGCCGTCGACACGTTACCGGGTAGGTCGCGGTGGCCGCCACCGTGGCGTGCCATCTCACATCCGTCGGTCCGCCGAGGGCAGGAATCCACTACCGGATCGAGAAGGAGAGCAATTCGATGCGCAGGTCCACTCGGGCGCGCCGGTCACCCGGCATCGCGCGGAGCAAGCGTCTGCTGGCCGTTGTCGGCACGCTGGTGGTCTTCGGTGGAGTAGTCGCCGTCACCCAGATTTCGTCGGCCCAGGACCGGCGGACGAACAAGCCCCGGCCCGTCGCCGGGCAATGCGTGGAACCGAGCCCCGGCTCGACCGCGCCGAGCGGCACCTCGACCAGCCGTACGTGGCAGAACGGTCGGTGGGTGCGCAACCACTGGGGTGACGGTCAGGAGTCGGTCGCGGAGTGCGAGGACGGTAAGGACGGCACGGTCGGCACCGGCTCGGCCATCGCCTGTCCGGATGTTCTGTCCAAGCTGCCGCAGGTGCCGGAGCGGGCGCGTGCCGAGGTCGACCGTAACCTCGCGCAGTTGCAGACCCAGATCGCCGAGGCCGACCGCCGGCTCGCCGCCGAGGGCAACAAGGGTAAGGCGTTCATCGACAACGCGATTCTGCGGCCGTTGGCCGACAAGCGTAAGGCGGTGCTGGACCGCATCACGACCGCCATCGACCGGGTCGGGCCCCGCCCGCAGGGCCTGGCGCAACTCGCCCAGTGTCAGGTGCAGCCGACCGGTAACAACAACGGTGGCGGCAACAATGGTGGGAACACCGGCGGCGGTACCAACAACGGTGGGAACACCGGCGGTGGCAACAACGGCGGTGGGAACACCGGCGGTGGCAACAACGGCGGCAACGCTCCCGGCGCTGGCCTCGGTGTGCTGGCCAACAACTGCGACGAGAGCAAGTTGGAGCCGCACAACGGTTTCCAGCTCGGCAACCGTTGCGTGAGCACCGAGTTCGGTGAGGTCGGCGCCGCCGCCAACAACCCGTCGCTGCTGATCACCCAGTTCCCGCAGCAGGTCGGCCGCAACCAGCCCTTCACCCTGCGGGTCAGCACCAAGAACCTGGTCCGGGACCGGTTCCTGGCGGCCGGCCAGGGTGGCTACTACGTGGAGAGCTCGCTGCTCAACGCCCAGGGCCTGGTCCGGGGTCACTTCCACACCGCCTGCCGGATGCTGGACAGCCTGACCGCGCCGCCCGAGCCGCAGGAGGTGCCGGCGTTCTTCGTCGCCACCGAGGACGGCCGCGGTGGCGCCCAGCCGGACGAGGTGACCATCCAGATCCCGGGTCTGCCGGAGTCGGGCACCGCGCAGTGCTCGGTCTGGGCCGGTGACGGCTCGCACCGTCTGCCCATGATGGAGCGGGCCAACCAGACCCCGGCGTTCGACTCGATCCGCGTCACCGTCAACTGACCGGTCGATGAGCGGCCGGCCACCCGGGTGGACAGCACCCCGGGTGGCCGGCCGCGCACACAGCGACGGGGTCCCGCCGTTTTGGCGGGACCCCGTCGCTGTGCCGTGCGTCAGCGGTTCTTGTACGCCTCGACGACCTCGACCGGGATCCGGCCCCGCTCGGAAATCTTGTAGCCGTTCTTGACGGCCCATTCCCGGATCGCCCGGTTTTGTTCGCGGTCCATTCCCGCGCCGGTGGGTCGCCCCGGCCGCCGAACTGCCCGCGCGTTCTCCGCCGGGCCTCGGCCGATCCGCCGGCCCGCATTGATGTATGGGTCCAGCGCCTTACGCAGGACACCCGCATTCTCGTCCGAGACGTCGATGGTGTACGCGACGCCGTCGAGACTGAACTCGACCGTCCGATCGGCCTTCCCGCCGTCGAGGTCGTCGGTCAGCACCGTGATTACTTTTCTCGCCATTGCCGATTACTCCCTGTGTGTGGCGGGATGTTTCCAAAGTCTGACCTATCACCCGGGGAATCCGCAACAATGTGCGTGCCATTCATTTCGGCGCGTCGCGATTGAGTGGGCCACAAAACAGCGAACTGGCCGTAATCGCAGGTCCCGGTGCGGTGTCAATCGGTGAGCAGACCGGCGTGGCCGGCGACCGCCGCCGCCTCCGCCCGGTTGGCGACCCGCAGCTTGCGCAGCAGAGCGGCGGTCATTCGTTTCACCGTCCGTTCCGACACGTGCAGTTCCTCGGCGATGTCGACGGTGCTGCGCCCGATCGCGATCGCCCGCAGCAGACGGCGCTCCTCGGCGTCGAGGTCGACGGACGCCGTCCGGGCGGGTCCGAGGAGGGCGCGCAGCAGTTCCGCCGGCAGGACTGCCCAGCCGTCGAGGATGGCCAGCAGCGGGGGTAGCAGCTCCTCCGGTTCGCTGGTCTTCGGCAGAAATCCCTCCGCGCCGGCCCGCAGCGCCTCCAGTGCGGGCGCTGGGTCGGTCGAGCCGGACATGGCGACCACCCGTACGCGGGGGGTGGTCCGCCGGATGGCGGCCACCGCCCGGACGCCGCCGGGTGGTGGCATGTGCAGGTCGACCAGCGCGAGGTCGGGATGGCAACGACTGATCATGCCCGCCGCCGCGGCGGCGTCGCCGGTCGAGCCGACCACCTCGGCGCGTCCGTCGGTGGTCACCGGAAGCAGCAGCTCCAAGCCACGGACGAACAGGGGGTGATCGTCCACGACAGCGAGTCTGAGGTTGGGGGCGTCCGGCATGTCTGGGCCGTTCCCCAGCGGGTACCGATCATGCGGGTATGCACCGATCGGGGGGAGTCGGATGGATGCGCGCACGCCAGGTGTGGCAGGGCCGGTTGCGAGGATTGCGACGCGCCGGGTCCGGACCGGGCATCCCACCGGAGGTCGACGCGGACCTGCTGCTGCGGGTGTTGTGTCACGAGTTCCGTACCCCGGTCAGCGCGCTGACGTCGTTGACCCGGGCGCTGGCCGATGACCACCGGCCGCTGACCGGCGCGGACCGGCGGGCGGTCATCGCGCTGGCCCGCGACCAGGCCGTCCATCTGCAGGGCCTGCTCCGCGACGCGACGGCCGGCGCCGGCGCGCTGACGCCGGTGGCCCAACCGGAAGCGACCGTGCCCCTGGCCGGCCTCCTGCGTGAGGCGGCCGCGTTCGTGCCGGCGGGCCGGCGTCGGGTCCGCGCCACCCGACGGGCGGCCTGCTGGCCGGTACCGGCCGGCCGCACCCGGCAGGTGCTGGGAAACCTGGTGGAGAACGCGCTGCGGCACGGGCCGGCGAACGGGCGGGTCGGGCTCTACGCCGCGCTGCGCGGCCCCGGCCTGAGCATCGTGGTCACCAATGAGGGGCGGGTGGACGACGGGCTGCTGGTGGCGCTGCGCCGTCCGGCCCCCGTGGTCGGCATGTCCGGGCTGGGGTTGTGGATCGTGCGGCACCTGGTGGCCGCCGACGGGGGAGCGCTGCGGGCGCACCGGTTGCGCCCGCGGGGCGTGGCGCTGGAGGTGCTGCTGCCGGCGGTCGGACCGCTGCGCTGACCCGTGCGGGACACGCATTGGCCCGGCCGGGTCAGCGGGATGGGAATCGTCCTTGGCGCCAGCAACCCGGTGCCGAGGAGGTCGGATGTTCAGCCACGTCAAGGACCTGCAGTTCGAGGCCAAGCCGGACGCTCCGGACGCCGCGTTCGCCCGCCGTCTGCAGGAGGTGCTGGGTGGCAAGTGGGGCGAGATGACCGTCGCCAACCAGTACCTCTTCCAGGGCTGGAACTGCCGACTCCCCGGTAAGTACAAGGACCTGCTGCTCGACGTCGGCACCGAGGAGGTCGGCCACGTCGAGATGATCGTGACAATGATCAGCCGGTTGCTGGACAGCGCCCCGCTGGCGCTGTCGGAGGCCGTCGCGGACAACCCCGGGGGCGGGGCGGTCTACGCCGGGTCAAACCCGGCGCACTTCATCCACGGCGGGGGCGGGGCGCTGCCCGTCGACGCCAGCGGGGTGCCCTGGAACGGCTCGTACGTCACCGCGAGCGGCAACCTCCTGGCCGACTTCCAGCTCAACGTCACCGCCGAGGCGCAGGGCCGGTTGCAGGTCGCCCGGCTGTTCAACATGACCGACGATCCCGGGGTCAAGCAGATGCTGCGCTTCCTGCTGGCCCGCGACACCATGCACCAGAACATCTGGCTGGCGGCCATCGAGCAGCTCAAGGAGGACGGCCTGGAGGAGATGCCGGTGCCGGAGGCCTTTCCGGACTCGGCGGAGTTCACCGACGAGTTCGGCTACACCTACCTGGGCTTCTCCTCGGGCGTCGACGCCGCCCAGCGGCGGTGGGCGTCCGGGCCCGCGCCGGACGGCAGGGGCGAGTTCCGGTACGACGACAACCCGCGCGCGAACGCCCCCGAGCCGGTGCTGCCGCCCGGTGACCCGCGGCTCTACGGCACCAACCCGGACCCGGCCGGCGGCGTCGTGAACACCGTCAAGAGCAGGCTCACCTGAGCTTGTCCCGTCGGGTCGTCCGGGTCCCGCACGGGCGGCCCGACGAGACCGCCCGCTCACCGGAGAAGACGAGGAGAAGCGCATGTCTGTCGTCGCGCCCGCCCGCGAGTCCGCAGCGGTCCCGCTGTCGCGTACCCGGGTGAAGTTGGCCGTCTGCACAGTGCTGACCGCGCTCGCCGTCGGAGTCGGACTGCCTGCCCGGGTGGTCCTCGCGCTGGCGCTGACCAGCCTGGCCATCCCCGTGGCCGTAGCGCTGGCCGGGGGCGGCCGGGCGGTTCGCGAGCTGCTGCTGCCGGCTCGCCGCCGGGCTCCGGACAGTGGCCTGGGTCACACGCCGGAACAAGGGGAACGCTTTGTTACTTGAGTGAGACACGCTCAACTCAATGGATAGCAGGTGTTCGATGGCAACTCTTCCGGTACTGCCCCTGACCGACGCCGTGCTGCTGCCCGGCATGGTCATCCCGGTGACCCTCGACCCGACCACCCAGGCCGCCATCGACGCGGCGCGGACAACCGGCGACCGCAAGCTGCTGGCCGTCCCGCGGATCGACGGCGAGTACGGCCCGATCGGCGTGGTCGCCACCATCGAGAAGGTCGGCCGGCTCCCCGACGGTGAGCCCGCCGCCGTCGTCCGTGGCCTGTCCCGCGCGCGCATCGGCTCCGGCGTGCCCGGTCCCGGCGCGGCGCTCTGGGTCGAGGCGACCGAACTCGACGAACCCGCTCCCGCCGGCCGCGCACGTGAGCTCGCCCGCGAGTACCGCGCCCTGGTCACCTCCGTGCTCCAGCAGCGGGGCGCCTGGCAGGTCATCGACGCCGTGGAGCGGATGACCGACCTCTCCGAGCTGGCCGACTCGGCGGGCTACGCGCCGTGGTTGACCCTGGAGCAGAAGACCGAACTGCTCGCCGCGCCGGACGTCACCGCCCGGCTGGAGCTGCTGGTCGGCTGGGTGAAGGACTACCTGGCCGAGCAGGAGGTCACCGAGCAGATCAACAGCGACGTCCGCGAGGGCCTGGAGAAGTCGCAGCGGGAGTTCCTGCTGCGCCAGCAGCTCGCCGCGATCCGCAAGGAACTGGGCGAGGACGAGCCGGACGGCTCCGCCGACTACCGCTCCCGGGTGGAGAGCGCCGAGCTGCCCGACAAGGTCCGCGAGGCGGCCCTGCGCGAGGTCGGCAAGCTCGAGCGGGCCAGTGACGCCTCCCCGGAGGCGGGCTGGATCCGTACCTGGCTGGACACCGTGCTCGAGATGCCGTGGAGCACGCGTACCCAGGACAACACCGACCTGGCCGCGGCCCGGGAGGTGCTCGACGCCGACCACGCCGGTCTGTCCGACGTGAAGGACCGCATCCTGGAGTACCTGGCCGTGCGGAACCGGCGTGCCGAGCGCAACCTCGGCGTGGTCGGCGGTCGCGGCTCCGGCGCGGTGCTCGCCCTCGCCGGCCCTCCCGGGGTCGGCAAGACCAGCCTCGGCGAGTCCGTGGCGCGGGCCCTCGGGCGTAACTTCGTCCGGGTGTCGCTCGGCGGCGTCCGCGACGAGGCGGAGATCCGCGGTCACCGGCGCACCTACGTGGGCGCGCTGCCCGGTCGGATCGTCCGGGCCCTGCGCGAAGCCGGCTCGATGAACCCGGTCGTGCTCCTCGACGAGGTGGACAAGCTGGCCGCCGGCTACGCCGGTGATCCGGCCGCCGCCCTGCTGGAGGTGCTCGACCCGGCCCAGAACCACACCTTCCGGGACCACTACCTGGAAGTCGACCTGGACCTGTCCGACGTGCTCTTCCTCGCCACCGCCAACGTGGTGGAGTCCATCCCCGGCCCGCTGCTGGACCGGATGGAGTTGGTCATGCTGGACGGGTACACCGAGGACGAGAAGGTCTCCATCGCCCGCGACCACCTGCTGCCCCGGCAGCGGGAGCGGGCCGGGCTGACCGACGACGAGGTGACCGTCGCCGACGCGGCGCTCGCGCTGATCGCGGGGGAGTACACCCGCGAGGCCGGTGTCCGGCAGCTCGAACGGGCCCTGGCCAAGATCCTGCGCAAGGTGACGGTGACGCTGGCGACCGACCCGTCGCCGGTACGCGTCGACACCGACAACCTCAGCGGCTATCTGGGGCGGCCGAAGTTCACCCCGGAGTCGGCCGAGCGTACGGCGGTTCCCGGTGTCGCCACCGGGCTCGCGGTGACCGGCGCCGGCGGCGACGTCCTCTTCATCGAGGCGACGAGCATGGAGGGCGAGCCGGGACTGACCCTGACCGGTCAACTCGGTGACGTGATGAAGGAGTCGGCGCAGATCGCGCTGTCGTACCTGCGCTCCAACGGGCGACGGCTCGGCATCGACCCGAACGCCCTGGCCGGGCGGCGGATCCACGTCCACTTCCCGGCGGGCGCGGTGCCCAAGGACGGCCCGAGCGCCGGCATCACCATGGTGACGGCCCTGGCGTCGCTGGTCACCGGCCGCCCGGTCCGTCCCGAGTTCGGGATGACCGGTGAGGTGACCCTCTCCGGTCGGGTGCTGCCGATCGGCGGGGTGAAGCAGAAGCTGCTCGCCGCGCACCGGGCCGGCCTCACCGAGGTGATCATCCCGGCGCGCAACGAGCCGGACCTGGACGACCTGCCGGCCGAGGTGCGCGAGGCGCTGACCGTGCACACCCTGGCCGACGTGGCCGACGTGCTCGCGCTGGCGCTGCGCCCGGCCGACGTCCAGGCGCTGGACGGACCGGCGCTCTTCACGGTCTGACAGTCCACCACGGTGACCCCCGCCGTCCGTCGACGGCGGGGGTCATCGGCGTCCACGCATCGAAGGCTAGTGTTCCGCTCGAAGCGTCGACCACCTCTCCGCCGCGAGGCGGTGCCCCCGGAGGTAACCCCGTGAATCTCGTGCTCGGGATCATCCAGATCCTGCTCGCTGTCGTCTTCGCCGGCGCCGGCCTGGCCAAGCTGACCCAACCGAAGGACAAGCTGCGCGAGATGATGCGGTGGGTGGACCCGGTCCCGCCGTCGCAGGTCAAGGCCCTCGGCGCGGTCGAGGTGGCCGCCGCCCTCGGGCTCGTGCTGCCCGCGTTCACCGGCATCGCCACCGTCCTCACGCCGCTGGCCGCCGTCGGGCTGGTCATCGTCATGATCGGCGGCATCCTCGTGCACCTGCGCGACCGGAAGAAGCGCGACACGGCGGCCGAGCGTCGGCTGGAGATCCAGGGCGCGATCACCTGCGCGGTGCTGCTCGTCCTCGCCGCCGTGGTGGCGTGGGGACGCTTCGGCCCGTACTCCTTGTGAGGGCCCGTCGGCGACCGCCGTACCCAGGCGGTCGCCGACGGCTCAGCTCAGCGCTCGTCGCGTCCGCGGTCGCGGCGCACGGTCGCCTTGCGGCCCTTGATCGTGCTCTGGCGCAACCCGGAGATCACCTCATCGGCGACGCCCTGCGGCACCTCGACCAGGGAGAACCGGTCCGCGATCTCGATCGAGCCGATGTCCCGGCCCCGGATGCCGGTCTCGCCGGTGATGGCGCCGACCAGGTCCTGGGGGCGTACGCCGGCCCGCCGGCCCAGGCCGACGAAGACCTGGACGGTGTTGCCGCCGACGCGCGGCCGGCCGCCACCGCGCCGATCGCCGCCCCGCCCACCGAACTCCGGGCGACCCTCGCGCGGGGCGCGGACCGGAACCTGCGGAATCTCCTCCTCGTCGTCGGAGCCCGGCGACGTCACCTCGTGGGCCAGCTTCACGGCGGCGAGGGCGACCTCCATCAGGTCGAACTCGTCGGTCAGCGTCTCCACGATCACCCGGTACGGGTCGAGGTCGTCCTCCAGCAGGCTCTCGCGCAGCGCCGCCTGCGTCAGCTCCAGCCGGCGGGTCCGCATGTCCGCCACGGTCGGGATCTTGTCGATGGTGATCCGCTGGCCGGTCACCCGCTCGATGGTCTTGAGCATCCGGTGCTCGCGCGGCTCGGCGAGGGTGATCGCCACGCCCTCGCGTCCGGCCCGACCCACCCGACCGATGCGGTGCACGTACGACTCGGG
Organism: Micromonospora sp. CA-248212; assembly: GCF_050948405.1. Taxonomy (NCBI): domain Bacteria; kingdom Bacillati; phylum Actinomycetota; class Actinomycetes; order Micromonosporales; family Micromonosporaceae; genus Micromonospora; species Micromonospora sp. CA-248212. The sequence continues at coordinate 3,473,881 of NZ_CP192023.1, forward strand.
CGCCGACGGCACGTCGTAGTTGACCACGTGGGTGAGCTGTTCGACGTCCAGCCCACGGGCCGCCACGTCGGTCGCCACCAGCAGATCCGCCGTGCCGGCCCGCAGCCGGCCCATCACCCGGTCCCGCTGTTCCTGGCTCATCCCACCGTGCAGCGCCTCGGAGCGGTAACCCCGGCCGTTCATCGTCTCGGTGAGCCGGTCCACCTCCTCGCGGCTGCGGCAGAACACGATCGCCGCCGTGGGCGACTCCACGTCGAGGACCCGGCCCAGCGCGGCCGGCTTGTGCGCGCGGGTCACGATGTACGCGCTCTGCCGGACCCGGGGCGCCTCGCCCGCCACCGGCTGCTCCCGGCCGATCTCGATGCGTACCGGCTCGGTCAGGTGCTGGCGCGCCATCCCGTCGATCCGCGACGGCATGGTGGCCGAGAAGAGCACCGTCTGCCGCTCGGCGGGTGCGTGCTCCAGGATCGCCTCGATGTCCTCGGCGAAGCCCATGTCGAGCATCTCGTCGGCTTCGTCCAGCACGACGGTGGCCAGGCCGCTCAGGCGCAGGGTGCCCCGGGCGATGTGGTCCAGCGCGCGCCCGGGGGTGGCCACGACCACGTCGACGCCGCTGTCGAGCGCCCGCAACTGCCGGCCGATCGGCTGCCCGCCGTAGATCGGCAGCACCCGTGCGCCCAGGTCCTTGCCGTACCGGTGGAACGCCTCGGACACCTGCACCGCCAGTTCCCGGGTCGGCACCAGCACCAGCGCCACCGGGTCCCCGCCGTCGCGGTGGGCCGGCATCCGGTGCAGCAGCGGCAGCGCGAACGCCGCCGTCTTGCCGGTGCCGGTGGCGGCCTGACCCAGCAGGTCCCGACCCTCGATCAGCGGTGGGATGGCCTCCCGCTGGATGGGCGTCGGCTCCTCGTAGCCGAGGGCGGACAACGCGCCCAGCAGTTCGTCGCGTAGCCCCAGGTCCGTGAACGCGGTCACGTCGGGCTCGCTGGCGGTCGGTGCGTCGTGCTGTGCAGGTGCGGAACTCATGTGCCAAGCCTTTCATCACCCCGTCGGTGCCGCTGCGCCGACCGGCACAACACGCCCGGCGCCCCGTGCGCGTCAGGCACCCGTGGTGAGGATGGCCAGGATCATGACGCCGGCCAGCACCACGTCGAGCACCCCGCAGAACTCGGCGTACCCCCGTGGCACCACCCGCCCGGTGCGGTGGTGGATGACGTCCCAGCCGGCGTGTGCCAGCCACCCCAGCGCCACGAGCCACGCCGCGGTCCGCCCCCCGACGGCGACCGCCGCCAGCGTCAGCGCGACCCAGACGGCCAGGCCGGCCAGTTGGGTGGCGAGCACACCCGGCCCGCGCAGCGTCCGCCGGGCCAGGCCGATCAGCAGGTACCCGCCGGGCAGCACCAGCATCGTCCACGGGTTGAGCACGCCCGGGTCGACCCACATGTCGACGGTCACCAGCAGCGCGAGGCCGGCCGGCCAGCGTCGGGCGAGCGCCACCACGGCCGGGTGGTGGCGTACCGCCGTCGGTGTGTGGTGCTGGTGGCGCAGCGCCACCAGCACCATGGCCGGCACCATCAGCAGGTGTCCGCCGCGCATCAGTGCGTCACCGTCCAGCAGACCGGTCCAGAAGGGGACGAACAGCAGCAGGAACGGGACGTACATCGCGGCGGCCATCTCGACGCATGCGGGCCAGTGGTGTCCTCGGTAGCGCATCCACACGGTCATGCCGATGGTCATGTTGGTGGCCATCACCAGCGCGGCGACCTCCGGGCGGCCCAGCGTCGCGCCGATCCCGAGCACGGTGCCGGCCGCGTCCCAGAGCGGGCCGAGCAGCAGCATCCCGACGAACATGGCGACCGCCATCTCGCCGAGGTGCCACAGCCATCCCCGGCCGCCCCCGGTCGCCGTCGGGACCGGGGGCGCCGGCGGGGTGGCCGGCAGCGGCTCGGGCAGCGGTACGACGGGTGCGGTGTTCGCGTACATCTGTGTCTCTTCCATGCCTCGACCCTGCCGTCGGCGCGGCGCAGGGGGCAGGTGTGTCCGTCACCGGAAGTTCGTGCGGGCCGCACGGTCCGACCGTGACATCTCGCAGGGGTGGAGCGTGCGCGGGGCGGTCCTAGGATCGACGCGTGGTGAGCGAGGCAGGCACAGTCCGGGCGGACCGCCGGCTGCGCCGTGCCCGCCGGGCGACGCTGCTGTCGCTCGTCACCGGCGTCTGGGCGAGTGTCCTGCTGCCCGCGGTCGGCCTCGCCCGTGAGCCCGATCCGGGTCGGGCGGCGCTCGGCGCGGCCGGCGTCCTCGCCTTCGTGTTCGCCCAGACCGCGGTGCTGTACGCGGCCGTGACACCGTGGCTCGACCCGCGCCGGCGTCGCCGCTTCCACCTGGCTCTGGCCGGGGCGGCCGTGCTGACCGTTCCGCTGGTGGGGCCGGTGGCGGCCGGCGCCTGGCCGACGTGGGCCTGGCTCGGGGCGGCGCTGATCGGTATGGCGCCGCTGCTCGTCCGGCCGCGGGCCGCGTTCGCGGTGGCCGCCGCCGTCCTGCTGGTGTCGGTGGCCGTCGCCGAATGGACCGGCGGTTCAGTCGCGCGCCACCTGGCGGTGACCGGTGGGGTCGGGGTGGGCATCGCCGCTCTCAACGGCTTCCAGGTCTGGTTCTGGGACCTCCTGGTGGACGCGCGGCAGGGCCAGGCCGCCCAGGCCCGGCTGGCCGCCGCCGAGGAACGGCTGCGCTTCGCCCGCGACGTGCACGACGTCCTGGGACACCGCCTCACGGTGATCGCCCTGAAGGCCGAACTCGCCGCCCGCCTCGCCCCGATCGACCCGGAGCGGGCCGGTCGGGAGGCCGCCGAGGCCCAGCGACTCGCCGCGTCCGCGCTGACCGAGGTACGCGAGACCGTGCACGGCTACCGCGTCGTCGACCTCGACGAACAGCTCACCGCGATCGTGGGGGTGCTGCGGTCCTGCGGCGTACGGTGCACCGTCCTGCCGCCGCCGGCGGACCTGCCGCAGTCCGTCGCCACCGAACTGGCGGCGGTGCTGCGCGAGGCCGGCACGAACGTGCTGCGGCACAGCCGGGCCGACTGGTGCCGGATCCGTATCGGCCGGGAGGGCGACGTGGCCAGGATGACGGTGGTCAACGACGGTGCCGACGACCGGGGCCCGGACGCGCACAGCCATGGCCTGCGCGGCCTGGCCGACCGGCTCGCCGCTGCTGGAGGCGAACTGCGGGTACGCCGCGAGGACACCGTTTTCACCCTCGAGGCCACCGTGCCGGTGGCGACGTGATCCGCGTCCTGCTCGCCGACGACGAGGATCTCATCCGCGTCGCGGTCGGCGCGCTGCTCGACCTGGAGCCGGACATCGAGGTGGTGGCACACGCCCCCGACGGGCCGACAGCGGTCACCGCGACGCTCGCCCACCGCCCGGACGTGGCCGTGGTCGACCTGGAGATGCCCGGCCTGGACGGCATCGCGGTGGCCGCCGAGCTGTCCCGCGTCCGACCCGAGTGCGCCGTGGTGCTTCTCACCGGACACGGCCGGCCCGGTCACCTGCGGCAGGCGCTGACCGCCGGTGCCCGGGGCTTCCTGCCCAAGGGCTCGCCCGGTGGCGCGCTCGCCGACGTGATCCGCCGGGTACATGCCGGCGGCCGGTACGTCGACCCGTCCCTGGCCGCCGACGCGTTGACGCTGCCGGCGTGCCCGCTGACGCCCCGCGAACTGGAGACACTGCGGCTGGCCGAGTTCGGCGCGCCGGTCGCCGTGATCGCCCGCCGGGTGCACCTGTCCACCGGCACCGTGCGCAACCACCTCTCCGCCGCCGTGCAGAAGCTCGGCGCGACCGACCGCGCGGAGGCGGTACGGACCGCCCGGGACAACGGCTGGCTCTGACCTGTCGTCAGCCCTTGCTCTGCTTCACCCCACGCAACACTGGGCCGTCACCGTGCCGTCGAAGGGCTCGGCTGCCGGCAACGCGCCCCGGCGACGAACCACATCGACGGGCAGGCCCAGGCGCAAATAACCGAACAGCAGTCAGAAATTGTTTCTCCTGACCGGCGATGGGAGCGCATCCGCGGGGAAGCTCTCTCCCGTGGACAGTCCTTAGACCTGCTCAGGGAAGCGGGATCCTCATGGACCTAACCGACGCGCTGTGGCGCAAGAGCACCAAGGGTGGCAACAACGGAGGGGCGTGTGTGGAGGTCGCTGACAACCTTCGGGGCGTCGTCCTCGTTTGGGACACGAAGGACCGTGACGGTGGGACGCTGACGTTCGCGCCGGAGGCGTGGCGAGACTTCGTCGGCTTCGCGCGGGGCCAGCGCAGAGTCTCGTCTCGCGACTCGGCTTGGCCATGCCGTCTTCGCGAAATCGTCGATCATGGAGCATGAGCCTGCCACGTGCCCACGACAGCCTCAAGACGCTGTGCACCGGGCAGCCATCGGCGATCTGCTCTCGAAGTGTTTGAAGGGGATCGGCGGCGGGGCACAACGGTCTGCACCCCCCGGACATGGAGGTTCTGATGCGCTGGCTGCTCATCCTTGTGATCGTCCTGCTGGTGATCGGCGGGATCTGGCTGCCCCGCCGAGCGCGGGGAGCGGGCAGGTCTTTGCGAAACCGGTTCGACGAGCGACGCTGATCCGCGCGTCCTGCCTACTCCCCGGCCGATGAGGCCAGTCGCGCCCTCATGTCCGGAATGGCTTCAATGATGGCGTGGTGCCCAGGAAGACGATGGCGGGTCCGGTAAACCGGTACGCTCCAGCGCCGTCGGACTGTTCTTCGACCTGGCCGTCCGGCCCGGCTCGGAGGCGGAATCAGCCCCGCTGTCCGTGGCGGGGCCGGCCATCCGCACCGCTCGGTCATTGACGGGCGTGGCGCCCGCTAGCGTGGGCCTCGTGCGTACCGTGGAACTGGTCTGCTCGGCCGGGTTGGACGCCGAGGTCCGGGCCGCCTGGGATCGCCTGGCGGCGGCCGGGTTGCCGAGCCTGGCCCGCAACACCCACCAGACCAACCGGCCGCACCTGACCCTCGCCGCCGTGGACGAGTTCGGGCCGGGTGTCGAGCACCGGCTGGCCGACCTGTTCGACGCCGCGCTGCCGGTGCCGGTCACGCTCGACCGCGTGGTGGTGCTCGATGGCAGCGCCCCGCTGGTCTGGCTCGCGCGGCCCACCCCGGCGTTGACCGCGCTGCACGCCGCCGTCTGGGACGTCCTCGAGAAGGCCGACGGACACCGCCCCTGGCACGCGCCGGGAGCGTGGGTGCCGCACCTCAGCCTGGCGTTGCGGTTCCGCGACGCGGACCTGCGGATGGCCCGCGCGTTGACCGGCGGACAGCGCCCGACGGGCGCGTTCGACGCGGCCCGCAGCTACGACGGTACGGACCGGACGGTGACCCCGCTGACGGAACCGTCCCGGCCCTGACTCGGGCCGGGACGGATCAGCGGGGGGTCAGAAGGTGGCGACGTTGAGCAGCTTCTCCTGGATGCCGTCCGGGTCGCCGGCCGGCCAGCTGTAATTCGTGGTGCCGGCCGCCTGGAGGGCCGACTTGACCGCGCTCGGGGTGGCGGTGGGGTGGGTGGCCTTGTAGAGCGCGGCCCCGCCCGCGACGTGCGGGCTGGCCATCGAGGTGCCGGAGATGGTGTTGTAGGCGGCGCCCTTCCAGGTCGAGTAGATGCAGACGCCCGGCGCCGTCCGACTCGCGCAGTACCGCGCTCTCACCCGGCTCCGCGCCCTCGTGGGCGACACCCTCGCCGGGGTGATCCTGTGACCGCGTCCGAGCCGGTGCCGACGCCGCCGGACCCCATCGTGCAGGCTGACCAACTGCTCGACGCGATCAGCCGTGGCGAGCGTCCGCCGCCGGGTCATCCGGACGACGACGCCGTCATCGCCCTCCTGGCCGACTGGCACGCGGACGTGGTGCGGCGGTCGGAGGAGTTCGAGGCGACCGCGGAACCGGCAGCGCCGGCAGCAGCCCCACGCGCGGCTCAGCCGGACGTGGTGACGGTGGCGCACCGGCCCGCTCCGAGCCGACCACCGTGGACGGGCCGCCGCCGGCGTTCCCGCACCGGTGCCCCGACCGGCGTCGCGCGCCGCCGTGGCAGGCGACCCACGTACGTTGCCGCCGCGCTGGCCCTGGTCACCGTCGTCGGCGGTCTCTGGTTCGGCGCCGGCCGCGCGGAGCCGGGCGGCCTGTTGTGGCCGGTCACCGAGTTGGTCTACGCCGAGCGGGCGCAGTCCATGGTCGCCGAACGTGAGGTCGGAGGGATGCTGGAGCAGGCCCGGCAGGATCTTGCCGACGGGCGCCACGACGACGCGCGCCGACAGTTGGAGCGCGCCGAGGGCCTGTTGAGCGCCATGGGCGCGGACACGACCGCGGTTCGCCTGCGCAGGGAGGTCGAGGAGTTGCGGCTGCTGCTCCCGCCCGCCCCTGCGGCCGAACCGTCGTCCCCCGCCGGGGACATCGCCACCAGCGCCACGCCGGTGCCCTCCAGGACCGGGCCGGCCACCTCCACGAGCCAGGGATCCCCGGCGGCTGTCGCCAAGCCGAGCCGTAACCCGGCCGGGTCGAGATCGACCACGCCGGCCACGACGAGGCATCCGACCGGGCCGCCCGCTGGCGTGCCGGTCGCCCGGCCGAGCGCACCGACCGCGCGTGCGAAGCAGCGTCCGCCGACCCCCGGTGGCCGTCCGGGCGGCGTACCCGCCGATCAGGGCGGCGCACCGTCCCGCCAGGATGGCGCGCAGTCGCACCGGGACAGGTCGGTGACGACGCCCGGACACCCCGCAAGCCTGCGGCCGAGCCGGTAACACCAGTCGTCGTGGCGCGGCCCGCGGGCGCCTCACCTGCGCCCGCGGCTTCTTTGGGTGAGATCGGAGGATTGTTCGGTCTACGTCGGTCTCGATGATTACGGTGTTTTTCAGGGTGATTGACCCAGCGACGTGGCCGGAGAAGGGAACCCGTCATGCGAGTGCCCAGCCGTAGTCCGGGACAGCAACCCGCGTCGCCCACCGCTCCACCTCGCCGCCGACCCCCCGGCGCCGCCACCCGACGCCCGACCAGCGCCGCCCCCGACCTCGCCGCCTACCGGGCGGCCGTGGCCGACCTGCTCGTCGAGGTGGGGGCCCTGGCCGACGCCACCAGCACCCGGGCACGTCAGGTGCTCATCGACGAGCGGCTGCGCGAACCGGCCCTGGCGGCCGTGCTCGACGCCACCCCGCAGGGCCTGCTCGGGGCGCGCGAGACGCTGCTGCTGGAGATGGCCCGCTACCAGCCGAACGAGCGCACCTCGGCACGCGACCTCACCGCGCTGGTCCGGATCTACCTGCTCTCCCGCATCGACGTGCTGTGGTGGCAGGACGCCCCCGTGTTCCACACCGACGACCAGGTCAACGGCAGCGCGGAACTGGTCGACCTGGAGTGGCTGCGCCGCCGGGACCTGCTGCGCTTTCGCTACCAGGAGCAACCCGCGACCGTGCTGGGCCGGGCCGCGCGCGGACTACGCCGGCGGCTGCGCCCCGACGTGACCCCGCGCACCGCCGGTCTGCTGTTCCGTCGCGCCCGCCGGGAGGTGGTGGCGCTACTCAACGAACTGGGCCGGGAGTTCGCCGCCGCCGCGCCCGCGGGCACCCCGCCGCTGTGGGTGACGAGCCTGGTCCGGAGCACCGAGCACCAGTACCGGCTACGCCGCCTGGGTTACGCGGCGATGCTGCCCAGCGGCCACTGCCTCGGCTACTCGGCCGACGTCGAGCTGGCCTGGTTCACCCGGTTCGGCGCGCGCGACGCCCTCGCGGAGCTGCTGCTGGCCCGCCAGGAGGCCGGCGACCTGAACGTGATCGACGAGGGGCAGGCCTGGCACCTGTGCCTCGCGCCCACCGCCCGGCATCGCCTGCGCCGGGCGTACGAGGCCGAGATGGGGGTCTGAGCCCGTGTGCGGCATAGCGCTCAGCCTCGGCCCCGAGGCCGACCCGGCGACATTCCGACGGATGCTCGCCGTCCTCGCCCCGCGCGGCGAGGTCACCGAGACCCGCTGTGAGACCGGACTACTCGCCGGCACCCGCCGGCTTCGGGTCGTCGACCGCGACCGGGCCGTGCAGCCCTGGACCTCGACCGACGAGCGGTGGCTGCTCTGTTTCAACGGCGAGATCTTCAACCACCGGGAGCTGCGCGCGCAGCTCACCCGCCTCGGGCAGGTGTTCCGCACCGAGAGCGACACCGAGGTGCTGTTGGCGGCCTTCCAACAGTGGGGCGAGTCGGCGGTGACCCGGCTGCGCGGCGAGTACGCCTTCGCGGTCGTCGAACGCGCCACCGGCCGGGCGTACCTGGCCCGCGACCCGCTCGGGGTGAAACCGCTGTACTGGTCCCGGCGGCCCGGCTGCCTGTACCTCGCCTCCGAGGTCAAGGCGCTCGTCGGGCATCATGCCCCGGTCACCGAGGTGCCTCCCGGTCACCACGGCTGGGCCGAGCCGGACGGACCGGTGCGGCTGCGCCCGTACGTCGACCTGCTCACCATCGGCGAGGGCCTGCCGGTCATCGACGACCCGGACGAGGCCACCCTGCTCGTCCGGGCCGCCCTGACCGACGCCATCCGGATGCGGGTGGAGACCGACCTGACCGTCGGCGTCGTCCTCTCCGGCGGGCTGGACAGCTCGTTGACGCTGCGGCAGGTACGCGACCTCCACCCGGACTGCGTGGCGGTGACGGTCGGCGTGCCGGACAGTCCCGATGTCGCGTACGCCCGTCGGCTCGCCGCCGACCTCGACGTGCCGCACGTCGTGGTCGAGCTGCGCCCGCGCGACATCCGGCTGGCCGACGTCCGGGAGGCCATCCGGATCTCCGAGCTGACCGAGTACGGCGACATCATCAACGCCGTCGTGTCGGTGCCGATCTTCCGTCGGCTGCGCGACCTGGGCGTCAAGGTGGTGCTCACCGGCGACGGCTCCGACGAGCTGTTCGGCGGGTACCCGATGTACCGCCAGGTCGACCCGATCGCGTCCCGCCGGCTGTTTCTGCACCGGATCCGCAACCTCTGCCGTACCGAGTTGCAGCGCGTCGACCGGGCCGCCATGGCTCACGGGGTGGAGGCGCGGGTGCCATTCCTCGACCTCAGCGTGGTGGAGCTGGCGATGCGTCTGCCCCTGGACCTCAAGGTGCGCGACGGCCAGGAGAAGTGGATCGTGCGGCGGGCGTTCGCCGACGTGCTGCCCGACTACGTCGTGCGGCGGCCGAAGCACCCCATGTCGTACTCCTCCGGTCTGCACGAGCGGGTGCGGCTCTACAAGCCGCTGTTCGCCCGGATGCACCGGTCGTTCGGCTACGACCTGCTGGAGCCGGTCCGCCGCGACTTCGACACCGTGCTCAGCGGGTGCGGCAACGACCTGGACCGGGCCATCGCCGACGGGATGAACCGACCCGACTACACCGTCCTGGAGCACGCTCGTGACCTGGTCGGGGCGGCGAAGTGGAACGCCGCGCCGATGGTCCGCCGGCTGGTCGGCCCGCGCCCGCCCCGGCGCTCACCGGTGGGCTGACCCCGGCCCGACGCTTGACTCTGACACCGTGTCAGGGACCAGCGTGAGGGGATCATGTTCACCATCGGAGACTTCGCCCGACTGGGCCGCGTGTCGGTGCGGATGCTGCGCCACTACGACAGCATCGGTCTGCTGCGGCCGGCCAGCGTCGATCCGCACACCGGCTACCGCTTCTACCGGGCCGAGCAGTTGCGTCGGCTCAACCGGGTGATCGCCCTCAAGGACCTGGGGCTCACCCTGGAGCAGGTGCGCGCGATCCTGGACGAGACCGTCGACACCGCCGAGCTGCGCGGCATGTTGCGGCTGCGTCGCAGCGAGCTGGCCACCCGGCTGGCCGCCGACACGGCCCGGCTCGCGGCGGTCGAGGCGAGGCTCCGGATGATCGAATCGGAGGGTCGGATGACCAACCAGGACGTCGTACTCAAGCAGATCGCGCCGGTGCGCGTGGCGGAGCTGACCGCCGTCGCGCCCAGCTACGAGAGTCAGGACATCGGTCCGGTGATCCAGCCGCTCTACCCGGAGCTGTTCCGCCGGCTCGACGCCGCCGGGATCACCCCGTCCGGGCCGGCCATCGCCTGGTACGAACCGGCCGAGGACGAGGGCGAGGCGGTGGTGGTGCACGCCGGGGTGAGCGTCGGCGGTGGGGTCACGGCGATTCCCGACGTGACGGTGCGGGACCTGCCGGCGGTCGGGACGGCCGCGACGATCGTGCACCACGGCTCGATGGACGACGCCGACCGCAGCGTCCAGGCGCTCGCCCGGTGGATCGAGGAGAACGGGTACCGCCCGGACGGGTTCGCCCGCGAGGTGTACCTGGACTATCGCCAGGACTCCCCGGAAGCCGGCGTGACCGAGCTTCAGCTCGCCGTCGACCGCGACTGACAGCGCTCGCCCTCGCGCCGGCGGCTGGTCCCGAGCGCCAGGTCCGATCACCGCCAGCACCCGCACCGGCACCGGGGCAGGCTGGACGCATGACGACCACCGCCACCTTCCTCATCCACGCCGTGCCGGCCGCGGTGCTGGAGCTCGTCCGTCGGACCGGCCGAGACGCCGCCGGCCATCGCGTCGAAGGGCGCCTGGCCGGCGGCGGGGAGCCGCTACGGTGCTGCCTACGCGACGCGGAGGTGGGGGAGGCGGTGCTGCTCTTCGGGTACGCCCCGCCGATCGCCGCCGCCGCGTACCGGGAGATCGGGCCGGTCTTCGCGCACGCCGCCGCCTGCCCCGGCCCGGACCACGGCGGCGGCCACCCGCCGGGCTGGCGGGGACGGGCCCAGGTCCTGCGGGCGTACGACCGGCAGGGACGGATCTGCGGCGGCCGGCTGCACGACGGCACGGACCCGGAGGCGGTGATCGCGGAGCTGTTCGCCGATCCGCAGGTACACCGACTGCACAGTCGCAACGTGATCTACGGCTGCTTCATGTTCGTGGTGGAGCGGGCCGCCGGGTGACGGCCCTCAGCCGACCAGGAGCAGCGCGCCGACCGCCGCCAGCGTGCCCACGACGGCGAGCAGGGCGCTGGTCAGCACGAACCGTCGCACCGGCACCGCCACCCCGGCCGCCCGGCACCGCTCGAACCACAGCAGGGTGGCCAGCGACGCCCAGGGCGCGGCCAGCGGGCCGACGTTCGTGCCGATCAGCAGGGCCAGCAGGCGGGTGTGGTCGACGGTCGGCAGCACCGACTCGCCGGCCAGGTACGCCGGTAGGTTGTTGACCGCGTTCGCCAGCAGCGCACCCGTGCCGCCGGCACGCAACGCGCCGACCGCTCCGCCGTCGGCGCCGACCAGACCGGCGACCAGGTCGTCGAGCCCGTGCCGGCCGAGGGTCTGCACCACCAGGAACAGGCCGACGACGAAGAGCAGCAGTCGTACCGGCACCAGTTGGGCGCGCAGCGTCGCGGGGGAGCGGATCACGAAGCCGACCAGCACCAGCGCGAGGGCGACGGTGGAGGCGAGCCCGATCTCCACCCCGGCGAGGATGCCGGCGACGAAGAGCAGGCAGCCGGCGAGGGCGGTGCGGTGCAGCACCGGGTCGGCCGGCACGTGCGGGGCCGGCGGGATGAAGCGTCCGCCGTCCGGTCGTTCCCGCCGCCACCAGGCGTACCAGAGCAGCGCCATGGTGGCCGTCACGGCGGCGAGCTGCGGCAGCGCCATGCGCTCGGCGTACGCCAGTGGGGTGAGGCCGACCCGGTCGGCGGCCAGCAGATTCGTCAGGTTCGACACCGGCAGCAGCAGGCTGGCGGTGTTCGCCAGCCAGACCGTGGTGACCGCGAGCGGCCCGGCGGGGACGCGCAGGGTGCGGGCCAGGGCGAGCAGCACCGGGGTGAGCAGCACGGCGGTGGTGTCGAGGTTGAGCACGAGGGTGGTCACCGTGGCCAGGCCGCCGCAGAGCAGGAACAGCGCCGCCCAGCGGCCCCGGGAGGCGATGGCCAGTCGACTGGCGAGCACGTCGAAGACGCCCGCGACGGCGGTCAGCTCGGCCAGCACGATCACGGTGCCGAGGAAGAGCAGCAGCGGCAGGATGCGGTGCAGGGTGCCCGTGGTCTCGGCGCGGGGCAGCAGCCCGGTCAGCGCGCAGACCGCGCCGGCCACCGCGAGCACGACGGCCACCAGGTCGAGCGGGTGGGGACGCCAGCGCGCGGTCGGCTCGGGCGGGGCCGGCGGCGCGCCGGCGGCAGACTTCACAGGTGACCACGTTGACACAGCGCCCGGTCAGGCGCTCGTCAACCCGGGCCCGGGTGACCAGGCCCACCTGACGTGGCCGGGCCCGGCCTCTCGAGGAGCGGCCGGGCCCGGGTCGGACGTCGGTTCTACCAGCTCAGGTAACCGGGCTGGGTCTGCACGTTCAACTCCTTGAACCGGGTCAGGTTCGCCGACCAGGTCCGCCAGTCGTTCAGCTCCAGGACGTCCAGACCCTTCTGGATGTCGTTGGAGTAGATGTTGCCGTTGTAGTAGTACGTCGACCAGGCGCCGCCGGTGACGGCCTGGGTGGCGGACAGCGGGCCCCGCTCCCAGTAGGCGATCTCCTTGGGGTGGCGCGAGTCGGTGAAGTCCCAGACCGAGATGCCGCCCTGGTACCACGCCTGCACCATGATGTCCCGCCCGAGCACCGGGACCAGCGAGCCGTTGTGCGCCACGCAGTTCTCGGTGTCGCCGTTGGTCCGGGGGATCTTGTAGTAGCTGCGGAACTCCAGCTTCCGCGCGTTGCCGCGGCCGGTGATGTCGTAGACGGCGTCCGCGCCCCGGTCGGGGCCGACCGTCTCGTTGCAGGTGGCCGCGCCGCCGCCGCCCAGTTCGTCGGTGAAGACGACCTTGGTGCCGGCGTTGTTGAAGGTGGCCGAGTGCCAGAACGCGAAGTTGACGGTGTCCCGGACCTGGGTGATCAGCCGGGGCGCTTCGCGGTTCTTGATGTCGAGCAGGATGCCGTCACCCATGCAGGCGCCGGCGGCGATGTCCTTCGCCGGGTACGCGGTGATGTCGTGGCAGCCGGTGGTCGCCGAGCCGGTCTCGCTGCCCGGGAAACCGCCGTCCGGGAAGAGGTTCGGCGTCGAGATGACGGCCGCCTCGGTGGGCTTCTTCACCGGCACCTTGACGATGGAGATGGAGTCGTGCGGCGGCTGGCAGTCGGGGAACTCGGCCCGCGGGCTGTACGACGAGACGTACAGGTAGACGTTCTTGCGGTCCTTGCCCGGCACCAGCGTGTGGGTGTGCGACCCGCAGGCGGTCTCGACGGACTTGATGTAGCGCGGGTTGGCCTTGTCGCTGATGTCGAAGACCTTGATGCCCTCCCACGACTCCTTGACCGACGCCGGCTGCGCGACGCTCGCACACGAGTCGTCGCTGCGCGACGAGTCGGTGGAGACGAACAGCAGGTTGCCGTAGACGGAGATGTCGTTCTGCGAGCCCGGGCAGTTGACCTGCGCGGTGATCGTGGGCGCGCTGGGCCGGGAGATGTCGTAGATGACGAACCCGTTGTAGTTGCCGGCGAAGGCGTACTTGCCCTGGAACGCCATGTCGCTGTTGAGCGCGGCCGTCGTGTCGAACGGCGCCTGCTTGGGGAGGTTGGCGATCTGCCGCAGGTTGGGGCTGCTGCGGATCTCGTCGACGCCCGGGATGTCGCTGGCGGCCGCCGGTGCGGCCGGTGCGGCCTCCTGTGCGCTGCTCGGTGTCGCCAGGGCGACGCTGGTCAGCAGCAGGCCGGTCGCGGCCAGGCTGACGATGCGGAGTTGTCGGAGCCGTGCGGTGGCCAACTTGATCATTGGCGGCGCCCTTCGAAAGGGGGGATGACGTTGTCGGTACCTTACCGAGCCTCGGAGATCATCGATGTGATCCGGGTCACATCTACGTCGACTCGTCAATGGATAGGATCGCTGCGACCTCGACCTGAGGGGAGTGCGGCATGACTGTCCGACGTGGTCGGTTACTCGCCGTCGTCATAGCGGCGACCATCGTCGCGGCGCTGGTGGCGCTGGCCATCCGCGCCGCCGGTGAACCCGGCCCGCCGGCCGCCGCGCCCGCCTCGGCGACGCCCACGCCGACGACCGGCCCGACCGGTCCACCGCCGCCGCCGGTCCTCGTGCCCGGCCGCCCCGGCGAGCCCGCCGTCGCCCGGTCCGCGCACGAGCTGCGCGACGACAGCCCACCCCGCTACAACGGCCTGGACACCGTCTACGTCCAGATGATGATCCCGCACCACGAGCAGGCGCTGGAGATGAGCACACTGGCGACGGACCACGCTGCGGATCCGCGGATCCGCGCGTACGCCGACCGGATCCGCGCCGGCCAGGGCCCCGAGATCAAGGTCCTGCGCGGCTGGCTCTCCACCCGCGGGCTGCCCGAGACGGCGCCCGGCCACGACCACGCCGGCATGCGCGGCATGCAGTCCCCCGAGGCGATGCGGCGACTGGCCGCCGCCCGGGGCGTCGAGTTCGACAGGCTCTTCATCACGATGATGACCGATCACCATCAGGGCGCCGTGACCATGGCGACCGACCTGCTGTCGGTCGGGGTCGACGCGACCCTCAACGAGCTGGCCACCTCACTCGCCACCGAGCAGGCCATCGAGATCAACCGCCTGCGCGAGCTGACGCCGCCCTGACCGTCGACGACCCGTACGCTGGGTGACCGTGAGACGCACGCTGTTCGGCCGCCCCCTGCGCGGCGTCGCCTTCGACGTGGCCGTCTCCGTCGTGGTCGCGTTCGTCGGTCTCACCTCGGCGGTGTCGCAACCCGGCGGTTGGGCCGCCGTCGGCGTCGGCGTGGGCATGGCGGTGGCGCTGCTGTTCCGCCGCACCCACCCGAGCGCGGTGACCGTCGTCGTGGCGGCGCTCGCCCTGGTCCAGGTGATCACCCGGTGGGGTCCGCAGGCGTTCGACGTCGCCGTCCTGATCGCGCTCTACAGCGTCGTGAAATACGGCCGGCGGCTGCGCGACGGTGTGCTGGCCGGCGCGGTCGCCGCCGTGGGCGTGCTGCTCGCCGCCGCGCAGACCCCCGGCGTCATCATGTGGTGGGTGACCGCGCTGTGGTACGCGCTGGTCACCGGCGCGGTCTGGCTCGTCGCGCTGAACGTGCGGACCCGCCGCCTCTACGTGCTGAGCCTCGAAGAGCGCGCCGCCACCCTCGAACGTGAGCGGGAGGCCGAGTCGCGGGCGGCGGTCGCCGAGGAGCGCACCCGCATCGCCCGCGAACTGCACGACGTGGTGGCGCACAGCATGGCGGTGATGATCGTCCAGGCGGACGGTGCCCGCTTCATGCTCGACCGCGACCCCGAGCAGGCGCGCGCCGCCGTGAAGGTGGTCGCCGACACCGGCCGCTCCGCGCTGGAGGAGATGCGGCGGCTCGTCGGGGTCCTGCGCGACTCGGGCCCCGCCGGGGCGGACGTCGTGGCCGCCGACCCGGAGCACCGCCGGTTGGCCCTGGCCGAGCTGCCCGACCTGCTGGCCCGCTTCCGCGACGCCGGGCTGTTTGTCCGGGACGCCGTCAGCGGCGAGCCCCCGGCCCTGCCGCCGGGCCTGGAGCTGACGGTCTACCGCGTGGTGCAGGAGGCGCTGACCAACGCGCTCAAGCACGCCGGCGTCGGCGCCACTGTCGACCTGCGGATGACGTACTCCGCCGACGCCGTCGAGGTCCGGGTCGTCGACGACGGTCGGGGCCGCCCGGTCGTCAGTCCAGCGCCGCCCGGCGGTCACGGTCTGCTCGGCATGCGCGAGCGCGTGGCGGTGTACGACGGCAGCCTCACCGCCGGCCCCCGGCCGACCGGGGGCTGGCAGGTGCGGGTACGGCTCCCGCTACCGTCGGAGCCCTCAGCGGAGGTGATCGCGGCATGACGGTCCGGGTGGTGATCGTGGACGACCAGGCGCTGGTGCGCGCCGGATTCAGGATGGTGCTGGACTCGCAGCCCGACCTGACGGTGGTCGGGGAGGCCATCGACGGCGCCGACGCCCTGCGCGTGCTGGCCCGCACCGAGGCGGACGTCGTGGTGATGGACATCCGGATGCCGACCATGGACGGGGTGGAGGCCACCCGCCGGATCTGCGCCGACCGGCCGTCGGGTCCGCCTCGGGTGCTGGTGTTGACCACCTTCGACACCGAGGCCGACGCGTTCGCCGCGCTGCGGGCCGGCGCGAGCGGTTTTCTGCTCAAGAACGTTCCGCCGGAGGAGCTGCTGGACGCCATCCGCGTGGTCGCGCGGGGCGACTCGGTGGTCGCCCCGTCGATCACGCGGCGGCTGCTGGACCGCTTCGCCGGCCAACTTGGCGTCACCCCGACCGCCGACCCCCGGCTGGCCCAGCTCACCGAGCGGGAGCGGGAGGTGCTGTTGCTGGTCGCGCAGGGGCTGTCCAACGCCGAGATCGCCGCCAAGGCGCACGTGGCCGAGGCGACGGTGAAGACCCACGTCGGGCGGATCCTGGCGAAGCTGCACCTGCGCGACCGGGTGCAGGC
This sequence comes from Micromonospora sp. CA-248212, assembly GCF_050948405.1. Classification (NCBI taxonomy): domain Bacteria; kingdom Bacillati; phylum Actinomycetota; class Actinomycetes; order Micromonosporales; family Micromonosporaceae; genus Micromonospora; species Micromonospora sp. CA-248212. The sequence continues at coordinate 3,490,335 of NZ_CP192023.1, forward strand.
GGTCGTGCTGGCGTACGAGAGCGGCCTGGTCACACCCGGGCGCTGACCCGCCGTACGACCGCGGTCGTACGGCCGGCGCGTCCGTGCGCCACCTGCGGCGTACGCGGGTCGAGAGCGCAGGTGGAGATCGATCCGACCGGACCGGCCATAGCGTCGGAGGGGTCCGATCCGCGCCGGCACCGGGAGCCCGCACATGATCCGCCTGACCCTGCGTACGCTGCGCGCCGAGGCGCTGCGCATGCTGCTGTCCGCGCTCGCCGTCGTACTCGGTGTCGCCTTCGTCGCCGGCACGCTGATCGTCGTGGACGGGATGCGCGCGGGCGCGTACCAGCGGGCCGGCGCCTTCGACCGGCACACCGACCTCGGCGTCTACCCCGACGGCCCCCGGCCGCTGCCGGCGAGGCTGGTCGACGACGTCCGTACGGTCGACGGGGTGGCCGCCGCGGCCGGTGAGCTGCTCGGCGCCGGTGGACTCCTCGGCGCTGACGGGCGACCGGTGCTCGGCTACGCAGTGCTCGCCGCCATCCCCACCGAGACGGCCCTGCGCTCGTACGACGTGGTCGCCGGTCGCCTCCCCGACCGCGCGGGCGAGGTGGTGCTCGACGCGCCGACGGTGGCGAAGGAGGGCTTCACCCTCGGCGCTCCGGTTCTCGTCGGCGGTACCGGCGGGGCGGCCCGTCCGTACACCCTGGTCGGCACGGTCGACGTGGCGGGCAGCGTCCGCGACGTCGGCGGCCCGTTCATCGGTCTGGTCGGCGCGGACGCGCTCGCGGTCAGCGGCGGGCGTGGCTACGACCGGATCATGGTGGCGGCCCGGCCGGGAACAGCCCAGGCGGCGTTGGCCGACCGGCTACGCGCCGCCGTCGGGAGCGCCGACGTCGACGTGAAGGGCCGCCAGCAGATCCTCGATGAGGCCGTCGAGGACGCCGTCCGCAATCTGAACCAGTTCCTGCTGCTGCTGCTCATCTTCGTCGGGGTCGCGGTGGTGGTGGCCGGCTTCGTGATCGCCAACACCTTCGCGATCGTGCTGGCGCAGCGCACCCGCCGGACCGCGCTGCTGCGCCTGGTGGGTGCGACCCGGGGGCAGGTGTTCCGGGCGGCGCTGCTGGAGTCGGCGCTGCTCGGCCTCGTCGCCTCCGCCCTCGGCGTCGTGCTCGGGGTGGCTCTCGCCGGCGGACTCCGGCTGCTGATGTCTCGACTGGACGTGCCGCTCTCCGGCGGGTTGACCGTCGCCGGCTCGACCGTGCTGACCAGCCTGCTGCTCGGTACCGGGCTCACCGTCGCCGTGGCCCTGCTGCCGGCCTGGCGGGGCACCCGGGTCGCCCCGGTGGCCGCGCTGACCGACGCCGCCGTGCAGCCCGCTCGGGGAGCGGGCCGGGTGCGGCTGGCCCTCGGCGCGGTGGTGCTGGGCGCGGGAGTCGCGGCGCTGGCCGGCGCGGCCGACGCCGGTCAGGTGCTCCTCGTGGCCGTGGGCGGTGTGCTGGCCTTCTTCGGCATCGTGCTGTTTGGCCCGGTGCTCGTCCCGGCGCTGGTCCGGCTGATCGGCTGGCCGGCCCGCCGGGTGTTCGGGATGACCGTCGGTCTGGCGGTGGCGAACGCGGTTCGCAACCCGCGTCGGATCGCCGCGACGGCGACCGCCCTGGTCATCGGGATCGGGTTGGTGTCGGCGTTCGTGGTGGGCGCGCGCAGCACCAAGGACGGCATCGAACGCAGCGTCGACGCCGAGATCGGGACGGACTTCGTGGTCAGCGGCATCGGCCAGAATCTGCCCGCCGCGCTCGCCGGTGAGCTGGCCGCGCGCCCCGAACTGGGCGTGGTGCACGAGCAGCGCAGCGTCGTGACCGGCGACATCGAGGTCCGGGCCGCCCACCCGGCGCTGGTCGGCCGGACGTTGTCCGGCGTGGTGGCCGGCGACGTCGACCGACTCGGGCCGGGGCAGGTGCTGGTGCACCAGGAGCTGGCGCGGGCGCACGGCTGGCAGGTCGGTTCCGCCGTCACCATCGAGGGGCGGGCGTTCCGGGTGGCCGCGGTGGTGGCCGACGACGCGCCGGCCATGGTCTCCAGCGCCGCGCCCGAGGGACACGTCATCGAGCTGGACGACCGGGACTTCGCGGTGCTCTTTCCCCGCGAACGCGGTTTCCTCGCCGAGATCGACCCGGCTGACGGCGTGAGCGCCGAACGGGCCCGCGCTGCGATCGAGGCCGTGCTCGCCCGCTACCCGACGGCGAACCTGATGGACCAGGGGGCGTACAAGAAGATGCTCACCGGCACGGTGGACATGCTGCTGGCCTCCGTCACCGCGCTGCTCGGCCTGGCCGTCGTGATCGCCCTCGTCGGCGTGGCCAACACGCTGAGCCTGTCGGTGGTCGAGCGCACCCGGGAGAACGGCGTCCTGCGGGCGGTCGGGCTGTCCCGCGGCCGGATGCGGGCCATGCTCGCGGTCGAGGCGATCCTCATGACGCTGGTCGGCGCGATCCTCGGTATCGGGCTGGGCACCGGCGTCAGCGCCGCCGGGATGGCGCTGCTGGCCCGCCTCGGCGGGGACTTCCACGTGGTGCTGCCACTCGGCCAGCTCTCCTCGATCCTCGGCGTGGCGGTGCTGGCCGCTCTGCTCGCCTCGGTGCTTCCGGCCCGCCGGGCACTGTCGCGGCCCGTCGTCGAGGCGCTCGCCGACCAGTGAGCGTGTCGTCCACGGGTGCCCGAAGCGACATCCGCCGGCCGGCCCCGCCGCCTTCCCCGGCGGCGGGACCGGCCAGCGGTGCCGGGTCCGGGGCACGCCCTACAGGCGCTCGACCACCTCGCCGGAGCACCGGTTGCGGGTGTCGAAGACGTAGCGGGCGTGCCGGACCACCAGGTCGTAGTCGAAGCAGTCGTGGTCGGTGACCACCACGACCGCGTCCGCGGCCCGCACCTCCCGCTCGGTGAGCCCGACGACCGCGACCCCGGCGGGGATCTGGTGGGCCTCCGCGTACGGCTCGACCGCGTGCACCTCGGCGCCGAGTGCCTGCAGACGGCGGGCCACGTCGACGGCGGGGGAGTCCCGCATGTCACCGGTGTTCCGCTTGTACGCGAGCCCGAGCAGCAGCAGTCGCGCGCCGCTGACCGCCCGGCCGGTGCGGTTGAGCCCTGCCATGATCCGCTGGGTGACGTGCTCGGGCATCTCGTGGTTGATGTCGTTGGCCAGCTCGATGAACCGGAACTGCCGGCCGAGGCGTCGCTTGACCTGCCAGGACAGGTAGCACGGATCGATCGGCAGGCAGTGCCCGCCGACACCCGGGCCGGGCCGGAACGGCAGGAACCCGAAAGGCTTGGTCGCGGCGGCGTCGATCGCCTGCCAGACGTCGATGTCGAGGTGGTGTGAGAGCATCGTGAGCTCGTTGATCAGCGCGATGTTGACCTGGCGGAACGTGTTCTCGATCAGCTTGGTCAACTCGGCCACCCGGGTGGAGTCGACGGCGACGGTGCGCTCCACGAGCCGCTGGTAGAAGCCCTGCACCCGGTCCAGCGACGCCGCGTCGATCCCGGAGACCACCTTCGGGGTGTTCTCCAGTCGCCACGTCGGGTTGCCCGGGTCGATCCGCTCCGGGCTGTAGCCGAGGTGGAAGTCGCCGGGGCTGGTCAGCCCGCTGGCCGACTCCAACAGCGGCCGAAGCAGCTCCTCGGTGGTGCCGGGGTAGGTGGTCGATTCCAGGATGACCGTGCAGCCCGGCCGCACGTACGGGCCGACGCGGATACCGGCCTGCTCGACGAAGCTCAGGTCCGGGGTGCCGTCGCGCAGCGGGGTGGGCACGGTGATGACGCAGACGTCGAAACCCTCGGCGTCGGTGTAGTCGGTGCTGGGGCGGTACCGGCCGCTGCCCAGCGCCCGGCCCAGCCGGTCGGTGGGGATGTCCTCGACGAACGACTCACCCGACGCGAGCCGCTTCACCCGGTCGGCGTCGACGTCCAGGCCGACGACGTCCAGGCCCGCCTCGACGGCACGCATGGCCAGCGGCAGTCCGACGTACCCCTGGCCGATCACGACCAGCTTCTCAGCGCTCACCCGGGCTCCCGCAGACGGTGGAAATGACCTGCGGAGAGCCTAGAGCGGTTTTCGGCGACGTAAGTCCGTTTTGGGGATATCGGTGCTGGTGGGGCGGCTGGTCAGCCGCCTACGTCACCGGAGCCGGTCGACGGTTCGGTGGAGGGGCTCGGGTCGGTCGCCGGCGAGTTGCTCGGCGACGACGGGGTCTTCGGCGGGTCGCTCGGCGGCGGCGCGGTGGTCGCGCTCGGCGTCGGCGATGGAGAGTTGGCCGACTGGCTGGGCTGGACGCTCGGCGTGGCGCTGACCGACGCGGACGTCGTGGTGTCCGGGACGGTCGGCCGGTTCGGCCGGCCCGGGTCGTTGGTCATCTGCTCGTTCGCCGCCGGCAACTCCACCTGCTCGGTCGGCCCCGGCGTCGGCGCGACCGTCGGCAGCTTGACGGCCGGATCGTTGCCGGTGTTGCGCGCCGCGCCCAGGGCCGCGCCGAGGCCGACCAGGGCGACCAGCATGGCCACCGCGGCACCGACCAGCGGCCCGCGGCGTCGCGGGCGTGCCGGGTCGGTCGTGCCCGCCACCGCCGCGCCGACCGGCACGTCGGTGCGGGTGCCCGGACCCGCCTCGCGCAGCGGCACCGATGACGCCAGCGCCGTCGGTGGTTCGCCGCCGGTCACCGCGGTACGGGCCGCCTCCGCCATCGCCGAGCCGCTCGTGAAGCGGTCCAGCGGGTCCTTCGCGAGGGCCCGCGATACCAGGGCGCGGACCGCCTCCGGGATGTCGTGCGGCAGCTCCGGGGGCTCGTCGTCGAGGTGCCGGACGGCGACCTGGAGGGGGTTGTCACCGGTGAACGGCGGGCCGCCGGTGAGGCAGCAGTAGGCGACCGCGCCGAGGGCGTAGATGTCGGTGGCGCCGCTGACCGGCCGGCCGGCGGCCTGCTCGGGCGCCATGTAGAGGGCGGTGCCGGGCACCGCGTTGGTGCTGGTGATGCTGGTCACGTTGGTGGAGCGGGCGACGCCGAAGTCGACCAGGACGACCGTGCCGTCCTCCTGCACCAGAAGGTTGCTGGGCTTGACGTCGCGGTGCACGATGCCGCCGCGGTGCGCCGCGCCCAGCGCGTGCCCCGCCTGGGCGACGATCGACATCGTCTCGGCCACGTCGAGGCGACCGGCGGCCTCGATCCGCTTGGACAGCGGTTCGCCCTCGACGAACTCCATGACCAGATAGTCGGCTCGACCGCCGTCGGGCAGGTCGTCCTCCCCGCAGTCGTACACCTGCACGATGCCGGGGTGCCGCAAGGCCGCCATGATCCGCGCCTCGGCACGGAAGCGGGCGATGAAGTCCGGGTCGGAGACCAGCGCCGGCAGCAGGACCTTGACCGCGACCTGCCGGCCGAGGACGAGGTCGGAGGCACGCCAGACGTCGCCCATGCCGCCCGTGGCGACACGTTCGTCCAGGCGGTACCGACCGCTGAGCACGACCTCCGATGACAACACGGCATTACCGTACCCAGAGTGGCGGCCAACGGCTCGCTGCGGTGGACCCGGTGCGGGGTCGCCCCCGTCGGTCCGCCCGGGGCGACCTCCGGCGGCCGGGCCGGTGTGTGACGCTTCGATGACGCCAGGTCACAAAAGCCGACACATGTCGGCGTACGCCAGCCCGGTCGCCGCCGCAGACGCTCACCTGAGCCGGGGAGCGCCCGAGGGGCGTCGTCCGTTACGCCGGCACGCCGGTCGGATGGTTTGATAATTGTCACTCTTCTGTAATGCGATCCCAACTTGTCGCAGGAAACGTCCCCTCCTACCGTTAGCCCGGCTCGGGGCGCAGACGGGCAGCCCGTTCCGGGCCATCACCGGGTGTGGACACCCCGGCCGGTGCCCGGACGGGGCCCGAATCGAAATCGGCGGGGGCGGTGCGGGTGCGGGAGCGGGTGAGGGCGGCGGTTCGCCGTGCGCGCACGACGCCGACGCGTGTCGCGCCGATCCGCTCCGGGCGGCCCGTGGGCCGCCGATGACGGGCGAACTGTCCGAGGCGGTCACCGCCGCGCAGTCCGGGGACGAGGACGCCTTCCGCTTCCTGTACCGCAGCCTCCAGCCGGGACTGCTGCGGTACCTGACCGCCCTGGTCGGCGCGGACGCCGAGGACGTCGCGTCGGAGACCTGGTTACAGATCTCCCGCGACCTGCCCACCTTCACCGGCGGCGAGTTCCGCGCCTGGACCGTCACCATCGCCCGCAACCGCGCGATGGACCACCTGCGGCGGCTGCGGCGACGACCGTCGCTGCCGGTACCGGTGCAGGCGCTCACCGAGATGGCCGGCGACGGCGACACCGCCGAGCGGGCCGACGAGACGATCAGCACCGAGGCTGCGCTGGCGTTGATCGCCACGCTGCCACCCCGCGAGGCCGAGGCGGTGCTGCTGCGGGCCGTGATCGGGCTCGACGCGGAGTCCGCCGGCCGGGTGCTCGGTCGCCGGGCCGGCGCCGTCCGGACCGCCGCGCACCGCGGTCTGCGGCGACTCGCCACCCTGCTGGACCGGCAGGCCGTACCGACGCCGTCGGTCGACGGCGACGCCACCGCCCCGCTGCGCGCGCCCGACACGTCGAGCGCGCCGGCCGACGGCGGCCCACCGGCGGTCGGCGCCGAGGTGGTTCCGCCCCTCGTCGCCGGATCGGGCGTTCCCGGCAGACCTCACACGCCGAGCAGGCGGAGGGCTGACGTGAAGGGATTCCGGATGAACCCGCACCGGCGTGCCGGCCGCGCCGAGACCGAACGGCTGCTCGACGCCGCCCGCATCGACACCGCCCCCCGCCTGACATCGCCGACCCGGGCGCGGCGGGCGTCCGGCAGTCCGGGGCTTCGCCGGACTCCGGGGCCGAGCCGCTGGCCCGGCTGCTCGCCGCCGCCGCTGGCCCGGCCCGACCTGCGGAGCTGGCGGGCGAGGAGGCCGCGTTGGCCGCGTTCCGAGCCGCCCGCGCCGTCCCGGCGCCCGCCGTGGCCCGACGGCCACGCCGTCTGCGGCTCAGGACCGGCGCGGTGGCCTGGATCGGGGCGTTGGCGGCCACCGCCACCGCTGGCGTCGCGTTCGCCGCGGCCGGGTTGGAGAAGGCACCCGAACCGCCGCCGGCACCGAGTAGCGCGCCACCCACTGCCAGCGCGCAGGTGAGCACCGGGCCCGTCGCGCCGAGCGGATCGACGCCGCCCGGCCGTCCCTCCCTGTCCGTCTCGCCGTCGGTCGGCACGACCCCCGGCGGTCAGCTGCACGGGCTGTGCCAGGCCTGGCGGTCCAAGAAGCCCGAGCAGCGGGAGAAGGCGCTGCGAACGCCGGCCTTCGAGCGGTTGGTGACGGCCGCCGGTGGGGTCGGCGCGGTCGAGGAGTACTGCCAGCGGCTGGTGCCCGAGGCGAAGCCCAGCCCGTCGCCGCTGTCCCCGTCTCCGTCCGCTCCGCCGCCGCCGTCGCCGCCTGCGGAGCAGTCCGCGCGGGCGACGCCACCCGGTCAGGCGAAGGTCAAGCCCTCGCACCCGGCCGGCCCGGCCGGCGACTGAGCGTACGGGCGCGCGGTTCGTTCTGCCCTGCACCGGGAAACGCGTCTGTTAGACAGGGATTGGTGGTCCCGTCGACGCTCGGAAAGGGGAGTGTCGGTGGCCGGGTCTACGGTGGCACCCGTGCTCCGGAGCTGACGCACGGCGCACGCGGTCGTCGCACGACGAGGGAGGCTGCACCGATGGTGACGTCGCCGGAGCTGGACCAGAGCGAGATCCTGCGCGAGTCCGCCGCCGCGGGCCGACACCTCGCGCGCATCTGCTTCAAGACCGGCCCTCCCACGTACACCGGCGTCGAACTGGAATGGACCGTGCACGACGCCGCCGACCCCACCCGAGGAGTCGACCCGGCGCGGCTGCGGACGGCGCTGGGGCGGCACAGCCCCGTCACGCTGGATCCGGCGAGCCCCGCCGAGCCGCTGCGACACGGCGGCACGGTGACCCTCGAACCGGGCGGCCAGCTGGAGATCTCCACCCCGCCGCGTACCTCGGCCGGCGCGTTGATCCAGGCCACCGAGGCCGACATCGCCCAGGTCGCCGGTCTGCTGGCCGCCGCCGGGCTGACCCTGGGGCGCAGCGGCATCGACCCGCACCGTCGGCCCCGCCCGGTGTTGGACACTCCCCGCTACCGCGCCATGCGCCGCGTGTTCGACCGGCGCGGCCCGGCCGGCCGGACGATGATGTACAGCACCGCCGGCCTGCAGGTGTGCCTCGACATCGGCGAACCGGACCAGGTCGCCCCGCGCTGGGCGGCGGCCCACGCCGTCGGCCCACCGTTGCTCGCGGCGTTCGCCTCGTCGAGTCGGCACGCCGGCCGGCGTACCGGTTGGGCATCCGCGCGGATGGCCGCCTGGCTGGCGATCGATCCGGCGCGTACCCGCCCGGTGTGGGCGCCCGAGCGCGCGGACGACGACCCGCCGGCCGCCTGGGCACGCTACGTGCTCGCCGCCCCGCTGCTGTGTCTGCGCCGGCCCGGCCCGGACTGGGCCCCGCCGCCGGGTGTCACCTTCGCCGACTGGCTGGACGGCGCGCTGCCCCGCCCGCCCACCACCGACGACCTCGACTACCACGTCAGCACCCTCTTCCCGCCGGTGCGCCCGCGCGGTTACCTGGAGCTGCGGTATCTGGACGCCCAGCCCGACCGGGACTGGCGGCTACCGCTGGCGGTGCTGAGCGCGCTGTTCACCGACGCGGGCACCGTCCGCGCGGCGTACACGATCGGCGCGCCGGTGGCGCACCGCTGGTCGGCCGCCGCCCGGCGCGGCCTCGCCGACCCGGCGCTGGCCGTCGCGGCGGCCGCGCTGCTCGACCTGGCCCTGGCCGCCCTACCGCGGCTGGGCCTGCCGGCCGGCACCGAGGACGACATCCACGACGGTGTACGGCGGCGGCTCGCCGCCATCGCAAGGGTCGACCGGTGAGCGCGCGAGAGCGAGCCTCGAACGAAAGGTGCGACGGGTGAGCGCGAGGAGTGAGCCGGGTCTGCGAGCCCCGCAGTCGCGAACGAAAGGTGCGACGGTGAGCGCGAGTACGACGGAGCATGCCGACGGTGAGCTGTTGCGGGGGCGGATCGCACAGGAGTTGGCGCGCGCCCGCTCCCGCACGGCCCTGCTGACCGAGGCGGTCGACGACGGCGACCTGATGCGCCAGCACTCTCCGCTGATGTCGCCGTTGGTCTGGGATCTGGCGCACGTCGGCAACCAGGAGGAGTTGTGGCTGGTGCGCGACGTGGGCGGCCGTGAGCCGGTCCGCCGCGACATCGACGACCTGTACGACGCGTTCAAGCAGCCCCGCCGGGACCGACCGCGGCTGCCCCTGTTGCCACCGGCGGAGGCGCGCGCCTACGTGGGCGCGGTCCGCGACAAGGTGTACGACCTGCTCGACGCGGTGCGCTTCACCGACCGGCCGTTGGTCGCCGACGGGTTCGCCTTCGGCATGATCGTGCAGCACGAGCAGCAGCACGACGAGACGATGCTCGCGACCCACCAGCTGCGCGCGGGCGCGGCGGTCCTGCACGCCCCGCCGCCGCCCGAGCCGGCCGTCCGGGCCGGCGGGGAGGTGCTGGTGCCGGCCGGAGAGTTCACGATGGGCACCGACACCGATCCCTGGGCCCTGGACAACGAACGGCCCGCGCACCAGGTCCACCTGCCCGCGTACGTCATCGACGCCGCACCGGTGACCAACGGCGCGTACGAGGCGTTCATCGCCGACGGCGGCTACTCCGACCGGCGGTGGTGGAGCGCGGCCGGCTGGGAACACCGGGTGCGCGAGCGACTGGTCGCGCCGCTGCACTGGCGTCGCGACGGTGACGGTTGGGCGTACCGGCGGTTCGGCCGCTGGGACCCGGTACGCCCCGACGAGCCGGTGGTGCACGTGTGTTTCCACGAGGCGCAGGCGTACGCGACGTGGGCCGGTAAGCGTCTGCCGACCGAGGCGGAGTGGGAGAAGGCGGCGCGGTGGGACCCGGCGACCGGGCGGTCCCGCCGCTACCCGTGGGGCGACGACGACCCGACCGAGGCGCACGCCAACCTCGACCAACGTCACCTACGGCCGGCGCCGGTGGGCGCGTACCCGGCCGGCGTCTCGCCGCTCGGTGTGCACCAGCTCATCGGGGACGTCTGGGAGTGGACGTCGACCACGTTCACCGGTCATCCCGGCTTCGTCGCGTTCCCGTACCGCGAATACTCCGAGGTGTTCTTCGGCGACGACCACCGGGTGCTGCGCGGTGGCTCGTTCGGCACGGACCGGTCGGCGTGCCGGGGGACGTTCCGCAACTGGGACTATCCGATCCGCCGGCAGATCTTCAGTGGCTTCCGGTGCGCCCGCGACGCCGGTCCGGACGAGTCGCCGCGGTGAGGCGCCCGACGCCACGCGGGGTGCGCTGATGTGCCGTCATCTGGTCTACCTCGGCCCGCCGGTCACGTTGGCCGCGTTGCTGTTCGAGCCGGCGTACGCGCTGGTCCGTCAGTCCTGGGCGCCGCGTGACATGCGCGGCGGCGGCACGATCAACGCCGACGGGTTCGGTGTCGGCTGGTATCCGGACGACGGTCCTCCGGTGCGGTACCGGCGTGCCCAGCCGATCTGGAGCGACCCGACGATCGCCGAGCTGGCGGCGGTGACACGTGCCGGCGCGGTGCTCGCCGCGGTCCGGTCGGCCACCGTGGGGATGGCGGTGGTCGACGGCGCGGCGGCGCCGTTCGCGGAGGGCCGGTGGCTGTTCAGCCACAACGGTGTGATCCGGGGCTGGCCCGATTCGATGGTGCCGCTCGCCGCCGGCCTGCCGGTGCGGGACCTGCTGACCCTGGACGCGGCCACCGACTCGGCGTTGCTGTGGGCGCTGGTGCGGCATCGGCTGCGCGCGGGCGACGACCCGGCGGAGGCGGTCGGCCGGACGGTGGTCGAGGTCGCCGCCGCCGCTCCGGGGTCGCGGCTGAATCTGCTGCTCACCGACGGACGGCGGGCGGTGGCTACGGCGGTCGGTCACGCGCTGTCGGTGCGCGCGGGCGCGGGCTCGGTGGTGGTGGCGTCCGAGCCGCACGACGACGACGCCGGGTGGCGGCCGGTGCCGCAGCAGCGCCTGGTCACCGCCACGACGGACGAGGTGCGGGTGTGCGGGCTGCCGGCCGGATGAGCGTTGCCGGCCGGGCTACGCGAGGTGTCTGACGACCACGATAGGGGCGGGGGCCATGAGCGCGGAACCGTTGGAGATCTACCTTGAGCCGCAGGACCTGGAGCGTGGCCTGCGGGCGGACGTCCGGGCGGGGCTGACGGCCGAGGCGAAGTGGCTGCCGCCGAAGTGGTTCTACGACTCGCGGGGCAGCGAGCTGTTCGAGGAGATCACCCGGCTGCCCGAGTACTACCCGACCCGGGCCGAGCGCGCGGTGCTCGCCGCGCACGCCGCCGACGTGGCGGCGCTGACCGGCGCGAAGACCCTGATCGAGCTGGGCTCCGGTTCGTCGGAGAAGACCCGGCTGCTGCTGGACGCGTTCACCCGCCGGGGAGGGCTGGGCACGTTCGTCCCGCTCGACGTCTCGGTCAGCGCCCTGCTCGGGTCGACGGCGCAGATCGCCGCCGACTATCCGGGGCTGCGGGTGCGGGGGATCGTGGGCGACTTCACCCGCCAGCTCGACCGGCTGCCGACCGGCGGGCGGCGGCTGGTGGTGTTCCTGGGCGGCACGATCGGCAATCTGTTGCCGGCCGAGCGGGCCGGGTTCCTGACCGCGATGCGCGCCGCGCTGGAGGTCGGCGACTGGTTGCTGCTCGGCACCGACCTGGTGAAGGACCCGTCGGTGATCGTGCCCGCCTACGACGACGCGGCCGGGGTCACGGCCGAGTTCAACCGCAACGTGCTGTATGTGATCAACCGGGAGTTGGGGGCCGATTTCGACCCGGAGGCGTTCGCGCATGTCGCCCGGTGGGACCCGGAGCGGGAGTGGATCGAGATGCGTCTGCGGGCGACGCGATCGATGCGGGTCCGGGTGCTGGACCTCTCGGTGGCGTTCGACGAGGGGGAGGAGCTGCGGACGGAGGTGTCGGCGAAGTTCCGCCCGGAGGGGGTGGCCGCCGAACTGGGCGCGGCGGGCTTCGCGGCGTCGCACTTCTGGACGGACCCGCGCGGGCTGTTCGGGGTGACGTTGGCGCGGGCGTGGTGAGCCTGTTCACCCGCGCCGTCCGGCCCGCTCGCTGATCGGTTAGGCTGGTCGCGCGAAGGGGAGTAGCCCCCAATGTCGTGGTCGACATACTGGTGCGTTCCGCATCCGGCCACGCGGCCCCGGTTCTCCGGGGCGGGCGAGACCTTCGACTCAGGCTGTCGCAGCCGGGTCGAGGGCGCCCCCGCACCTCCTCCCGGTCTGAACGGGAAGGATGTCATGGAGGGATTCCTCGCCGCGCTGGTCGTCAGCTTCGGCGTCATCTTCGTCGCCGAGCTGGGAGACAAGTCCCAGTTGATGGCGCTGACGTTCGCCACGCGGTTCAAGCCGCTTCCGGTGCTGATCGGCATCACCGTCGCCACGGCGGTGGTGCACCTGGCGTCGGTCGCCATCGGTTCGGGTCTCGGCGCCGTGCTGCCCACCGAATGGATCTCGCTGGTGGCCGGCGTGGCCTTCCTCGGCTTCGGCGCGTGGACACTGCGCGGTGACAAGCTCACCGAGGAGGAGAAGCGTAAGGCCGAGAAGACCAGCAAGACCGCGATCGTGGCGGTGTCGGTGGCGTTCTTCCTGGCCGAGCTGGGCGACAAGACGATGCTCGCGACGATCACCCTGGCCACCAAGTACGGCTGGTTCGGCACCTGGCTCGGCTCCACGGTGGGCATGGTGGCCGCGGACGCGCTGGCCATCCTGGTCGGCCGGATGCTCGGCCGCCGGCTGCCGGAGAGGACCATCAGGTACGGCGCCGCGGTGCTGTTCGCCATCAGTGGCCTCTGGCTGATCCTGGAGGCCGTGAACGAGCTGACCTGAGCGCCGACTAGCCGCCCCGGTGGCGGGTAACGCCTCCGGGTGGAGCCGGCGGAGCTGCTGCGCCACGGCGACCAGGTGCTGGTCGCCGTGGTGGAGGTGGCCGGCGCCCTGGTGATCGTCGTGGGCGCGCTCTGGGCGGCGGTGCGGTTCGTGGCCGAGGGGCTACGGCACCGCACCGCCGCCGTCTTCACCCCGATCCGCCTGTCGCTGGGCCGGTTCCTGACGCTCGGTCTGGAGTTCCAACTCGCGGCCGACGTGTTGCGGACCGCGGTGTCGCCGTCGTTCACGCAGATCGGCCAGTTGGCGGCGATCGCCACGATCCGGACGGCGCTGAACTACTTCCTGGGCCGGGAGATCCGGCAGGAGCAACGGCAGGTCACCGACGGGCGGCAGGGGACGTGATCGGCGGGCTGGTCGAGGCGGTGACCGCGCTGGCCCTGGTCACCGGGGTCGTCGCGGCGGTGTGCACCGGCGACGTGCGGGTCGCCGTACGCGTGCTGTTGGACCTTTTGACGGCGGCCGGCCTGCTGCGGCTCGCCGGGGATCCGGCGTGGGGTGGCCTGGCCTCCACCGCCGCGATCGTCGCGCTGCGGCAACTGCTCGCGGCGGCGTTGAGTCTCCCGCCGCCGTGGTCGCGGCGACAATCCCCGCCGCGCTGCGGGGGCGACGATCACCGCCTACCGTGGGCGGTACCAGAGAAACCGGGAAAAGCGGGAGGATAACCACATGAACCGGCACGACGAACCGAACGAGTACGGATACGCCGGCGGCGCCACCGCTCCCGAGCCGCAGCCCGGCGGCAAGCCCGACGAGCAGGACCTCGCGGAGGAGGTGGCGGTGCCCGCCGACGACCTCACCGCCCCCACGACCGACGCCCTCGCGGACGAGACCGAGGAGCGGGCGCCGCGCGACCGCCAGCGCTGAGCATGGCGGGTCGCGGGCCGGGCCGGTCACTCCCGTCCGGGCCGCTGGTAGACGTCGGGCACCCCGTCGCCGTCGGCGTCGAGGCGTTCCTTCTCGGCCACCCGCCGGTACGCGGCGTTGCGGCGGGCGAGCACGGCGGCGGCGAGCGCCGCGGAGATCACCGACCCGACGAGGACCGCCGCCTTGACCCGCTCGTCGGCCGTACTGCCCGCGCCGAACGCCAGGTCGCCGATGAGCAGCGAGACGGTGAACCCGACCCCGGCCAACAGGGCGATGCCGAACAGGTCGGACCAGGTGATGTCCTCGTCCAACTCGGCGCGCGTGAACCGGGCCAGCAGGTAGGTCGAGCCGAAGATCCCGATGCTCTTGCCGAACACCAGGCCGGCCACCACGGCGATCACCAGCGGGTCGGTCAGCAGGGTCCCGAGATCGGTGCCACGGAGTGTCACGCCGGCCGCGAAGAGGGCGAAGACCGGCACGGCGAAGCCGGCGGACACGGGTCGCCACCGGTGTTCCAGGTGCGCGGCGAGACCGCCCGCGTCCGCGCCACCCGACTCCGCCCGGTCGGCCGTCGCGGCGGTGCCGCCCGGGGCGCGGCTCAGCACCGGCACGGTGAAGCCGAGCAGTACGCCGGCGACCGTGGCGTGCACGCCCGAGGCGTGCACCAGCGCCCAGGTGGCGGCCGCGAGCGGGACGAGGGCCCACCACCACGTCCGGCCCCGCCGTACCAGCCACGCGAAGAGCCCGATCGGGGCGAGCGCGGCGAACAGCGGCAGCGGGTGGAAGTCGGCGGTGTAGAAGACCGCGATGATGGTGATCGCGAACAGGTCGTCGACCACGGCCAGGGTGAGCAGGAAGGCGCGCAGACCCTGGGGCAGGTGTGAGCTGACCACCGCGAGGACGGCCAGCGCGAAGGCGATGTCGGTGGCGGTCGGGATGGCCCAGCCCCGCAGTCCCTCGCCGCCCGTGCCGAGGAGCACGGCCACGTAGACCAATGCGGGCAGCGCCATTCCACCCAGGGCGGCCACCACCGGCAGTGCCGCGCGGCGTGGGTCGCGCAGGTCGCCGGCGACGAACTCACGCTTGAGTTCCAGGCCCACCACGAAGAAGAAGATGGCGAGCAGGCCGTCGGCGGCCCAGGTGGCGAGGCTCAGGTCGAGGTGCCAGCGCGCGCCGCCCGGCCAGGGCACCCAGGCCCCGAGCCGGACGTACGCCTCGCTCCATGGCGAGTTCGCCCAGACCAGCGCGAGGACGGCGCCGAGCAGCAGCAGGGCGCCACCGACCGTCTCGGTGCGCAGCACGTCGGCCAGGTGCCGGGCCTCCGGCCAGGACGACCGCGCGAAGAGTCGGTCGCGGTGGGGGGTGCGGTCGGTCAAAGGGCTCACCTCTGGTGTCGGGACGGCAAAGATCCAATCGCCGACCAGACTTCCCGGCACACCGTTGTCGAGCCTATCCGCTCGGCGGTACGTCGTGATCGTGCGCGGCGCGGCGCGGCGATCGAGATCGGCCCGTGGAATCGGTCGCCGACTTTTCCGGACGTCGCCGCTGCCGAATGGCCCTTTGTCGGGTTGGTCATGCGGGACGGCGCGGTTACCGACGCCGAAAATGCATAACTCCGGACATAAGTCCTATGAGGGGCTTTAATGGTTTCACGAGTTGACAGACGACCTTGGGGGTTTTCGTGAAGTTCTTTGGCGTAACCGGACCGGTCCGGAGGCAAGCCTGATGGACCTGCTTCGCCAATTGCGCCACGTGCGTCGGCACTGGTGGGTCGTGCTGCTCACGATCATGGTGTCCCTGGGCGTCTCGGCGTTTCTGACCGTACGGGCCCAGCCCCGGTACGTCGCCTCGGTGACCTTCTTCGTCACCACCCCCAACCAGGGCGTCTCCGATGCCTACCAGGGCGGGCTGTTCCTCCAGCAGCGCGTCAAGTCGTACGCCGACCTGCTCAGCAGCGACCGCCTGGCACAGAGTGTCGCGGCCGAGACGCCGGTCGGGCTCACCGCGGACGAGGTGCAGCGCCGGGTGACCACCTCCACCGAGACGGGCACCGTCCTGCTGCGCGCCTCGATCACCGACACCGACCAGGCCCGCGCCCTGCGGGTGAGCGAGACCCTCGCCGCGAAGTTCGTCGAACTCGTCCAGAAGGTCGAGACGCCACCCGAGGGCAAGTCACCCATCAAGATCGAGGTGGTCAGCGGCCCACGGGTCAGCGCGAGCCCCGTCTCGCCGAAGCCGCTGCGTAACCTCGTACTCGGCGGTCTGCTCGGCCTCGTCCTCGGCGTCGGCCTGGCGATCCTGCGCGGCGTCGCCGACGTCCGCCTGCGCGACGCCGCCGGCCTGCAACGCGCCACCGGAAGCCCGCTGCTCGGTGAGATCCCGTTCGAGAGCGCCGCCCGCACGTCCCCGCTGATCGTCGGCGACGCCGCGACGTCGGCCCGTGCCGAGGCGGTCCGCAAGCTGCGGACCAACCTGCGCTTCGTGGACGTGCACGAGCCGGCCCGGGTCATCGCCGTGACCAGCGCGTTGCAGGGCGAGGGCAAGACGACGATGTCGTGCAACCTGGCCATCGCGTTGGCCGAGGCGGGCTGGCGGGTGCTGCTGGTCGACGCCGACCTGCGACGCCCGAAGGTCGACGACTACCTGGGCCTGGACGCCGGTGTCGGCCTCACCGACGTGTTGGTCGGCGACGTCCAGGTCGGTGACGTGGTGCAGCGGTGGGGCGACAAGTCCCTGCTGGTGCTGCCCAGTGGCTCCGCGCCGCCCAACCCGAGCGAGTTGCTCGGCTCCAAGGCGATGGCGGACCTGCTGCTCGCGTTGCGCGAGTCCGCGGACATCGTGATCATCGATACCGCGCCGCTGCTCGCGGTGACCGACGGCGTCGTGGTGGCTGTCCAGGCCGACGGCGCGCTGCTGGTGAGCCAGCAGGGTCGGACGTCGCGTACCCAGGTGGCCGCGGCGGCCCGCGCGCTGCACTCGGTCTCGGTGCGGCTGCTCGGCTGCGTGCTCAACATGGCGAAGGTGGCCAAGGCCGAGGCGTACCAGTACGAGGCCTACCGGGTGGTCGCCTCGACGGCCACGCCGTCGGTCCCGACCGACCGGGCCCCCGCCGCCCGGCACAGTGAGGACGCCGGGGTCAACGGTGTCAGCGACCGTACCCAGGAACTCACCCGGCTGCCCCGATGAGCGCGGCGAGGGGTCGTAGCGAGCGTTCGATCTCCTCGGCGCATCGACGGAAGTCGGCGACGGTACCGCCGATCGGGTCCCGAAGGTCGTCCGCGTCCGCAGCGGCGGGTTGCAGCCGCCCGCGGGCGCTGGCGGCGGCGGCGATGGCGGCCCCCAGCGGATCGTCGGTCGATCCGACGGGCGGTTCGGCCGCCGCCGCCAGCCGGCCGAACTGGCGCAGGGTGAACGTCCGGTGCAGCGCGCCGGGCGCGAGCGAGGTGCACACCGACCGCTGCCGCCGCGTCGCGGTCAGCACCAGCGTCGCCTCGGTCAGCTGTTCGGCACGCAGCGTACGGCTGCTGAACGCCGTCGGGTCGCCGCCCTCCTCGGCCACGACCTCCGCCGCGTACGGGTGCATGGCCATCCCGTCCATCGCGTCGGTGCCGGCGCTGGACACCAGCACGGGACGGTCGGCCAACAGCCGTCGGGCCAGGTGCTCGGCCATCGGCGAGCGACACAGGTTGGCGTGGCAGACGAACAGCACGCGGTCGGCCATCGGGAGCCCTCTCGTGGATGCGGACACGGGTCGCCGCACCGCGAGGGTGATGCGTCGACGCCGCTGGGCGCGCGGGGAGGGGTTGCCAGCATCCTACGCGGGCCGCCCCGTCGGACGCGGTGCCGCGCCGGCCGAGCCCGGTCCGCGCCCACCGGCGGTGCCGCGGTGAAGATCGGCATCCTGTCGTACCACTTCCCGCCCGAGCCGGCGTTCATCCCCGGCAGCCTCGCCGAGGAGTTGGCCGCGCGCGGGCACGAGGTCCGCGTCCTCACCGGATTCCCCGACTACCCGGGCGGCCACGTCTATCCAGGGTGGCGGCAGCGGTGGCACCACGAGACGCACAGCGACCGGCTGTCGGTCCGCCGGGTGCCGCGGGTCTCCGGCGGGGCCACCACCACCCGGGCGCGGATGGCCAGCTACCTGTCGTTCGCCGGGAGCGCGTCGCTGGCGGCCCGCCGGTTCCTGGGTGACGTGGACGCGCTCTACGTCTTTCAACTGCCGGCCACCACGTTCGCCACCGCCGCCGTCCTGCGGCTCCTCGCGAGGGTGCCGACGGTGCTGCACGTACAGGATGTCTGGGCTCGCGACGGCGTCGACGCGTCCGGCGGCGGCCGCTGGTTGGCGCGGATGGACGCCGCGATGACCCGCGTCTACCGGTCGGCCGCGCGGGTCGCCGTGGCCGCGCCGTCGATGCGCGACCTGGTGGTCGCGGCCGGCGCCGACCCCGGCCGGGTTCGTCTGGTCCTCAACTGGACGGACGAGCGCATCTTCTACCCGGCGACACCCGGCGCGGCGGCCCGGCAGATGGTCCGCCGGGATCGCCGGTGTGTGGTCATGCACGCCGGGACCATCGGACCCCGCCAGGGGCTGGAGACGGCGGTACGGGCCGCGGCCGCGCTGGACCGGACGATGGACCTGGTCCTGGTCGGCTCGGGCGCGGACGAGCGGCGGGTGCGGGGGCTCGCCGCCGACCTCAAGGCGGAGAATGTCCGCTTCCTCGAACGGCGCTCACCTGTCGACATGCCCGAGCTGTACGCCGCCGCCGACTACCAGTTGATCATGCTGCGCGACCTGCCCGAGCTTCGCGGCATGGTGCCGGGCAAGCTGCAGGCCGCGCTCTCGTGCGCCGCGCCGGTCGTCGCGTCGGCCGGCGGGGACACCGTCGAGCTGGTCGAACGCGCCCGAGCCGGGCTGTCCTGCCCACCCGAGGACTGGGCCGCGTTGGCCGACCGGTTCTGGCTGGCCGCCACCATCCCGCCGCCCGCGCGCACCGAGATGGGCCGGCGGGGGCGGCAGACGTACCTGCGGGAGATGTCGCTGCCGGCCGGTGTCGACCGGATCGAACGGCTGCTGCACGAGGCCGCCGGCCGCGTCCCGCAGGGAGCCACGGCGTCGCGAGGAAACCTCGCGTAAAGGACCAGAAATGCCATAACGGTACGAGAGTCCTCGTAACGTGCTAAGAACGTCAGGGAATTCGACAGACTGTCCGATTCCTGGATCGGAGTGTGGTGTGACGGAGAGCGAACGACCGGGTCGACGACGAAGCCGGTCCCGGCGTCGCCGGCGCGCGCGACTGCGCCGGGCCCTGCTCGGCGCGCTCGTGGTCGGATCGCTGGTGCTGGCCGCGGGTGGGTGGATCGGTTTTCGCGGTTGGCAGGCGCGCGCGCACCTGCTCAATGCCGCCGGCCTGGCCCGGGAGTTGAGCGCTCAGGTCGTCGGCGGGGACACCGACCGGGCCCTGCGCACCCTCTCCGCCCTGCAGGAGCAGTCCGGCGCGGCCCGGACCGCCACGTCCGACCCGAGCTGGAGGCTCGGTCGGCACACCCCGGCGGCCGGTGACGATCTCGACGCGGTCCGGCTGATCGCCATCGCCATCGACGACCTGGCCCGGCAGGCGTTCCCCAGCCTGCTGCGCACGGACCTGACCAGCCTCGTGCCGGCCGGCGGCCGGTTGGACCTGGCCCGGCTCACGTCGGTCTCCGGCGAGCTGACCCGGGTCAACGACTCGGTGCAGGGCACCCGTCGGGACCTGGCCGCCGTGCCGGCCGACAAGCTGGTCAGCCAGGTCCGCCAGGCGCTGACCGATCTCCGCGGCGAGATCGACCGGTTGGCCAGCCTCACCGCCGCGGCCGACCAGGGCGCTCGGCTGCTGCCGCCGCTGCTCGGCGCCAGCGGCTCTCGGCGCTACCTGCTCGTCTCGCAGAACCTGGCCGAGCTGCGCGCGACCGGCGGCATGTTCGGCGCGTACGCGATGATCGAGGCCGAGGGCGGGCGGGTCCAGATGGGCCGGCAGGGCAGCAGCGCGTCCCTGGGTCGGTTCACCCCGGCGTTGAAGCTGCCCGCCGAGACCCGGGCGATCTGGACCGACCTGCCCGGCATCTACCCCGCCGACGTGAACCTGACCCCGCACTTCCCGACCGCCGCCGCCCTGTATCGGGAGATGTACCGGCGCAAGACCGGTACCACTGTCGACGGTGTGCTCGCCGTGGATCCGGTGGTGCTGTCCTACCTGCTCAAGGCGACCGGCCCGGTGCTGGTGCCCGGCGGGGCGCCGCTGGCCAGCGAGAAGGCCGTGCAGACCCTGCTCAACGAGACCTACCAGCGACTGGACACCACGCAGCAGGACGCCTACTTCGCATCCTCGGCGGCTGCGGTGTTTGACGCCTTCTTCACGAAGAATGTCAACCCCAGGGTGTTGTTGTCCGCATTTGACCGTGCTATCACGGAACGCCGGATATTGTTCTGGAGTGCTCACCCGGAAGAACAACGGACGTTCGGCAACAGCCGGATGGCCGGGACGCTCCCGGAACAGGACACCGTGCCGACGGTCGGCGTGTTTCTCAACGACGGCAGCGGCGCGAAGCTCGGCTACTACCTGCGGCCGACGGCGAGCCTCACGGTCGGCGAATGCCGGCCCGACGGCCGCCGCGAGCTCCGACTGCGGGTGACTCTGCGCTCGACGGCGCCGAAGTCAGGGCTCAGCAAGTCGATCCTTGGCCTCGGTCTGGCTGGCGACCCGTACACCGTGCGCACGCTGGTGTCGATCTTCAGCCCGGCGGGCGGCTCCGTGCTCGACGCCCGGCTCGACGGGGCCGAGACGGCACTGGGCAGCGGCACCGAACGCCGCCGCCAGGTGGCGACGGCCAACGTCGACATCGGCCCCGGCGTCGAGAGGGCGCTGGAGGTCACCGTCCTGACGGCCAAGACCGGCGTCGGGCAGGCCGAGCTGTGGCTGACCCCCACCGCCAGCCCTTGGACCACCCAAGTTCATTCCGCACGAAGCTGTGACCAGTAGGAGGGAACCAATCATGCGGCTATCCCGCATCATCATGGCGCTCACGGTCGGCCTGGCCGTGGTGGCCGTGCCGACGGCAGCGGGGGCGGCACAGCCGCAGCCGACGCCCAGCGGCACGCCTCAACCGCCGCCGTACCCGCCGGCCGCCGCGTCCCTGACCGTCAACCGGCCGACGATCTTCCTGGGCGAGACGGTCATCCTGACCGGCACCAATTTCGGCCCCAACGAGACCGTCGACATCTCGGTGACGGTAACCCCCCTCGCTGCCCCGGCCGCCGGCAACGCGCCGGCCCGCCGCAGCGACGGCACCACCGTGGCCATGGCGCCGGTGGCGTACCAGGCGAGCGCGCCGCTCAACTTCACGGCGTACACCGACGCCCAGGGGCACTTCACCAAGAGCTACAAGCCGTCGGTGACCGGTCTGCTGACCTTCACCGCCACGGGCCGCGAGTCCGGCCGGACCGCGAGCACCGAGCTGCGGGTGCTGCACCGCAAGCAGCCGCTGCCCGTCACCGGTGACAGCATCGGTACGCCCATGAAGCTCGGTGGCGGTCTCGTCGGCGCCGGCGCGATCATGCTGCTGCTGACCCTGGCCTGGCGTCGCCGCCAGCGCTTCGGCGGAGCCGCGCACTAACCGGCACCACAGCCGGGGCAGTGCCCCGGACGTACCTCGAACTGGCGCCCGTCGGATTGTCCCGGCGGGCGCCAGGTCACGTCGTGGGGCGGTGTGGCGTTCGCCCGGTCCACACCGCCTCGGCGTGATCGACTCCCGACCGCCAGTCGCGGGGGTGTCGACGACCCGGGACGCCCGCTTGGCGTCCGTCGGCGGCGGGCTCCTGCCACGCCGCCCCGATCGCCCCGATCGCCCCGATCGCCCCGATCGCCGTGATCGCCGTGATCGCCGTGATCGCCGTGATCGCCGTGATCGCCGTGATCGCCGTGATCGCCGTGATCGACACGAGGTCGCCGATATGGGGGCATCGACCGGTCCGGGATGCCCCGAGTTCGGCGATCCGGAGTCGATCACCCAGGCCGACCACCGTGCGTGGGTGGTGTGTCCGGTTGTGGGGCCGGTGTGGTGACCGGTTGCACCCGTGGGCCGGAATCGTGGCGGGCCGGGGGTCGTTACACCTCCGGACGATCGCAGGACCACGGCCGAGCCCCCCGCCCCGGGGGAGCCAAGCCCCCGGGAATGGCCCCGCCCCCCGGGTCGTTACACCCGGACCGGCCGCCACGAGCCCCCGCTCGCAGGCCGCCCCCCAGACTTTGAGCGCCCGGACGAGGTGCTGACACCCCCGTCACCTGATCCCCCGAACGGTGACAGGTGGGTGTTTCCTACCCCCGAAGGAGCAACCCCTGATGAACACGATCTTCCGCAAGAGCATGCTGTCCATCGCTGGTCTCGCGTTCGCCGGTGGCGTCTTCGCCGGCCCCATCGCCGCCCACGCCAACCCGGTCGACGCCAAGCCCGCCGCCGCCGCGGTGCAGACCGCCGCACCCAAGCCGCAGGGCGACCAGTCGCACATCGACCTCAACGGCGAGCAGACCGCCAACGCCAAGGCCATCATCGCGGCCACCAAGAAGGCCGGCCTGCCCGAACGGGCCGCGGTCATCTCGATCGCGACGAGCCTGCAGGAGTCGAAGCTGGAGAACCTGGGTCACCTCGGCGACATGAACGACCATGACTCGCTGGGTCTGTTCCAGCAGCGCCCGTCGAGCGGTTGGGGCACGCCGGAGCAGATCACCGACCCGGAGTACTCGACGACGGCGTTCCTCAAGGGCCTGCGTCAGGTTGACGGCTGGCAGGACATGCCCCTGACCGACGCCGCCCAGACCGTACAGGTCTCCGCCTACCCCGACGCCTACGCCCAGTGGGAGCAGCAGGCCACCGACCTGGTCGCCCACAACTGGAACAGCTAAGACACACAGATGGCCGGCACCCCGACAACGGGTGCCGGCCATCGCCGTACCCGCGGATCGCGTCAGTGGTGGTGATTGCGGAAGATGTCGATCAACGCCGCCACCAGCGCGAGCGCGATGATGCCCGTGGCGAGCAGCAGCGACTTCTCGAAAGCTCCCGTCCAGTCGCCGTGACTGTCGGCCAGCGAGGAGAAGAACATCGAGCCGACCGCGGCGATGCCGGCGGCGGCGCCGATCCGCTGACCGGTCTGGAGCATGCCCGCTCCGCTGCCCGCCTGCGGGACGGGCACCTGGGCAAGGGTGAGCGTCTGGTTGGGGGCGATGACGAGGCCGCTGCCGATGCCGGCGACGAGCAGCGGACCGGCGGTGACCCAGGGCGCCGGGGAGTGCGGCGCGACGTGCAGGGCGAGCACGGTGGCGGCCAGCCCGATCACCACGGCGAGCAGGCCGATGGCGACCAGGGGTCGGCCGAACCGGTTGACGATGCGTCCTCCGAGAGCGGACGCGGCGGCGGACCCGAGCGCGAAGGGCGTGATGGCGAGACCGGCGACGAGCGCGCTGTAGCCGAGCCCGTTCTGCAGGAACAGCGTGAAGATGAAGAAGATCGCAGTGAACCCGCCGAAGTAGATGAGCGCGATGAGCGACCCGAGCGTGTACGACTGGAAGGTGAACAGGCGCAGGTCGAACAGCGGTTCGCGGTGTCGCGCGTACCACCGCTCCCACAGGCCGAAGGCGACCAGCACCGCGAGGCCGGCCGGGATGAGCGCCCACTTCCACGGCGTACGCCACTGCTGCTCCTGCACGAGGGGCAGCAGGATCAGCACCACGCCGACGCCGAGCAGCAGCACACCGACCGGGTCGAGTCGACGGCGGCCGGGTTGCCCGTCGGGCCGACCGGGTAGCAGCCGCCAACCCAGGATCACCGCGACGATGCCGACCGGCACGTTGACGAAGAAGACCCACCGCCATCCGTGCTCCTCACCGCCGAGGGCGATGAGCAGGCCGCCGAGCAGTGGTCCGACGGCGGTGGAGATGCCGATGGTCGCGCCGAGCAACCCGAACGGGCGGGCCCGCTCCGGCCCCCGGAACAACTGCTGGATCAGCCCGATCACCTGTGGGTTGATGATGCCGGCGGCGGCGCCCTGGAGCAGCCGGGCGGCGACCAGCCAGGTGGGTGAGGTCGCCAGGCCGGCGAGCGCGCTGGTCAGGGTGAACAACGCGATCCCGAAGACGAACGCGTTACGCCGACCTCGGAAGTCTCCGAAGCGGCCGGCCGGTACGAGCACCAGACCGAAGGTGAGCGCGTACCCCGAGAGGACCCACTGCAGGTCGCTCGGGGAGGCGTTCAGCGCGCGGTCGATGGACGGCACCGCGACGTTGACGATGCTCACGTCGAGCAGCGTCATGAACGCGGCGACCAGCCCGACGCCGACGGCCTGCCAGCGTCGGCGGTTCTCGGCCGCATCGACCGGCTGCGGCTCGCGCGCCGCGTTCATCGTGCCCCCCGTTGACGGTCGATCATGCATTCCTGACCGCTACCCCGACCAGCGGGGGCGAACCGTCCAGGGTCACGCCATTTGACGGGCGCAGAACCGGGGGCCGAAGTCGAGGCCGGCCATCGGCGAGTCCTCGCGGTGCAGCAGGCCCTTCTCGGTGAGCTGGTGCAGCGGGGCGTGCACCTGCTCCTCGGTCAGCCCGGATCCTTCGGCGATCAGGTCCGGATAGGGCACCTGGCCGCGTGCTTCGAGTGCGGTGACCGCCTCGTACACCCGCTGCTCGACCTCCGACAGCTCCATCCGCTGCATGATCTCCTCCTTCGCCCACCCGCCGGACGCGGACGGTTGCGCCGCATCGGTTACCCCCTGCCCGACCGAAGATGCCCACCCGTTCGGGCGGTGGAGGGCGAGCACGCCCTACGCTGCGATGGTGATCGTCTGGGATCTGGTCGTCGTCGGCGCGGGCCCCGCCGGGCTCTCCGCGGCACACGCCGCGGCCCGCGCGGGTGTTCGCACCCTGGTTGTCGAGCGGGCCACGCACCCGCGTTACAAGACCTGCGGTGGCGGCCTCATCGGCACCTCGCTGGCCGCCGTGCGGGAACGGATCGAGGTGCCGGCGCACGACCGGGTCGACCGGGTGACGTTCACCCGCGACGGCCGGCGGGAGTTCACCCGCCGCAACGGCAGCCCGGTGGTGACGATGGTGCGCCGGGAGGAGTTCGACGACCGCCTGCGCGCCGCGGCGGTCGCCGCCGGCGCGCAGCTGCGTGAGCAGGTCGCGGTCCGTGCCATCGAGCAGGATCCCGAGGGGGTACGCCTGCGACTGGCCGACGGCACGACCCTGGCGGCCCGCACGGTGATCGGCGCGGACGGCTCGTCGGGGGTGACCGCCCGGCACGTGGGGGTGCGCTACCGCCAGGTGGACCTGGGGCTGGAGCTGGAGATCCCGGTGCCGCCCGCCGAGCAGGAGCGTTGGCGTGGGCGACTGTTGCTGGACTGGGGGGCGATGCCGGGCTCGTACGCCTGGGTGTTCCCGAAGGGCGACCGGTTGACGGTCGGTGTGATCGCGGGCCGGGGCGCGGGGGAGGGGACACGTGCCTACCTGCGGCAGTTCGTCGACCGGTTGGGTCTGACCGGGCTGCCGGCGGCGCACGATTCGGGTCACCTGACGCGGTGTCGCGAGGAGGACTCGCCGTTGCGCAACGGCCGGGTGCTGGTGGTGGGGGACGCGGCCGGGCTGTTGGAGCCGTGGAGCCGCGAGGGGATCAGCTTCGCCCTGCGCTCCGGCGAGCTGGCCGGGGCGGCGGTGGCCGCCGGGGATCTGGCCGGGTACGAGCGGGCGGTCGCCGAGCGCCTGACGCCGGAGATGCGGGCAGGGTTCCGGTTGCTCGACCTGTTCACCCGGCGCCCGGAGGTGTTCCACGGGCTGTTGGCGACCCCGCCGGGCTGGCGGATGTTCGTGCGCTTCTGTCAGGGGCAGGCGAGCTTCGACGACATGCTGCGCCGCCGACCGATCCGGGCGGCCCTCGCCGTGCTGGACCGGCTGCCAACCCCGCGCCGCCCGCCCGCCGACACCCCTTCCTGAGCCCCGCCCCGCCCCAGCCCGCCGATCTTGCGTTTTCTGTGGCGACATTCCACGCGAACCCGCACACTTCGGCAACCGTTAATGCAAGATCGACGCGAATTGCCGGGTTCCGTGGCCATGAGACCAGGATCCTAGGATGCTTTACGGGGTGTGTCGGGGTCCACCCAACGTCGACGGGCTGTCAGCCAACGGACCGATGTGCCGAAGGCCCGCCGTTGGACAATGACGGGGGAGTAGGGGGGTGCCGATGGCCGAGCAACCGTTCACCGACGACGAGTACGCGTTCCTGCGCCACATCCGGTTCGGGGAGTTGCCACCCGCGGTCCGTCCGGAGGACCAGGTCGCGCTGACCGAGACCGATCCCGGGCGGGACCGGCCGGAGAAGGCCGAGGACCCGGTCCGCTGGAACGTGCAGGGCTGAACATACGCGGACGGGCCGCGGGTGTCGTCACCCACGGCCCGCCGTCACGTCACGGTCAGAAGACCGGCACACCCTCGCGCACGAGACGCCAGTTGGGCTGGAAGAAGTCGTCCGGGTTGATGGTCCCCTTGGCCTGGGCCCAGTCGATGAGCAGCTGGCGGATCTCCTGCTGCGCGTTGTAGACCTGGGTCTTCACGATGCCGGGGAAATTGCCGCCGCCGCTGCGCCGGTAGTTGTTCACCGCCACCACGAACTGCGCGTCGTCCGCGACCGGGGTGTCGGTGCCGGGCAGCATCAGTCGGGTGATGCGCTGGCCGACCGGCTTGGAGATGTCGATGTCGTAGTCCAGGCCGGAGATCACGTCGTAGTTGTAGTCCGGCACGGCCGGGTCGCTGATCTGCTCCGGGTCGACCGGAGCGCCCGGCGCGAGAGTGCGGAAGAACTTCGCCGAGTACTCCAGGTACGCGCGTACCTCGGCGCCGCTGAGCACGACGGCTTCGAGGGTGTTGTCGTACACGTACAGGCCGGCCACGTCGCGGATCTTGACGTCGCCGGCGGGGAAGACGGCGGTACGGCTGAACGGCGCCGCGATCGACAGCACCGGCAGGTCCGCGTACGCGGTGCCGGTCAGGGCCGCGCCGACCACCTCGGTCTGCACGTGGTTGATGAAGTCGAGGATCGGCGTGTCCTGGTAGCGGGACTCCGCCGCCGACAGCTCCACTGTGGACGTGGCGACCACCTGGTTGACGTACGCCACAGTCTTGGCGTGCTGGGCCCGCACGGCCGCGACCACCTTCGGGTCCTCGACGACCGTGTTGGTGTTCAGCATGGTGGCGGCCTTATTGGTGATCGTCCAACGGCCGCGCTCACGGGTGAGGGTGAAGTCCATCCGGGTGAGCCGCTGGCCCCACTTCGAGGGCTCGGAGAGCAACACCTGCGTGCCGGTCCGCTCGTTGGTGACGAACCGCTCGACGACCTCGTTGTGGGCGTGCCCGAAGAGGATCGCGTCGATCCCGGGCACCTGCTGGGCGATCAGCGCCACCGGGTTCTCGTTGGGCAGCTCGGGGCCGTAGCTGGAGGTGCCGCTGTCGCCGCCGTGGGCGGAGATCAGCACGATGTCCGCGCCGCGGGCCCGCATGACCGGCACCCACTTCGCGGCGGTCGCGATCATGTCGTCGAAGCGCAGTTTGCCCTCGACGTTGCCCCGGTCCCAGATGGCGACGCCCGGGTTGGTCAGGCCGAGGATGCCGACCCGCAGGGTCGGCGCGGCGAAGCCCAGGGAGACCTTCTTGATGATGTACGGCAGGAAGGCCGGCTTGCCGGTCTTGGCGTTGACCGCGTTGGCGGCGAGGGCGGGGAAGCCGAGCTGTCGGATCCACAGGTCCAGCAGCGGCAGGCCGTAGTTGAACTCGTGGTTGCCCAGGGTCACGGCGTCGTAGTCGATGACGTTCATCGCCCGGGCCATCGGGTGCTTCTCGCCGGTGGCGGTGATGGGCTCCTGCTTGGCGTAGTACGTCGCCAGGGGAGTGCCCTGGATGGTGTCGCCGGCGTCGAGCACGAGCGTGGCCTTGCCGCGCCGCTCGCGGCGGATCTGGTTGATCAGGGTGGCCAGCTTCGCGACGCCGACGTCGTTGTGCTTGCTGTCGTCGTACTCGGCGTCCCGGTAGTAGTCCCAGTTGTAGACGTTGCCGTGCGTGTCCGATGTGCCCAGCAGCGTGAGGTCCCAGGTGCGCGACCGGGCGGGGCCCGCCGCCTGGGCGGGGGCGGCGGCGATCAGCGGGGCGGTCGCCGCGGCGGCGGCGACCGCGAGCACCTGGCGACGCGATGGACCGGATCCAGAGGTCATGACGTGCCCTTCGATGGGGGTTGACGCGCCTCGTGAGCGCCTCGCGCACCATAACGAGCCCCTGTCACTCCCGCCACGTCAGCCCCGGTTTCCGCAGCACGGCACGGGGTGGCCAGCCGGCGTCAGCGGGGCCAGGCGGTGAAGCGTCGGCGTACCCGCGCGACGTCGTCCGGGTTCAGGCCGTAGCGGCCGAAACGGGTGTCGGACAGCCGGTCGAGGTAGCGCCCGGCGGCGCGGACGTCGTCCGGGTCGAGCGCGGGGTCGACCTGCCGGGCCAGCACCAGCAGTTGCGTCACGTCGTAGTGCTCGAGCGCCGCCGCGACGTCGATGAAGTCGCGGACCTCCCGCCGGTTGACCAGTGCCGCGATCTTGTTGGCGACCAGGTCGCGGACGTCCATGACCGGGCCGAGGTCCATCACCACCGGGCTCTGCTGTCGATCGAGTCGGGCCAGGCTGAGCCGGATCTGCCGTGCGTCGCGGCTCACCACGAAGTCCTTCATGTCGCGGCCGTACCCGTCGAACAGGTCGGCGAGTTCGCTGTCCGGGTCGGCGTCGGTCACGGTGAACCCGGCGCGTTCCAGCGCGGCGCGTACCCCGGCGGAGGCCGCGGCGGCGGCGCCCTCCACGTCGGCGAAGAGGTCCACGTCCTCGGTGGGCCGGGCCACCAGGCCGTGCGCGGCCCACGCCACCCCGCCGCCGAGCACGAATCGGTACGGCCGGGCGGCGGTCAGCGCCACCCGGGCCACTTCCCGGTAGAAGTCGTGCAGGTGCGGTGCGATCACGCCGCGCGCAGGCCGCGGTGCCGGCTCTCCCAGGCCTGGCGGACGCCCCGGGGGAGGTTGAGCAGCCGCCACACCCGCCGCAGCGTGCGCCCGTTGATGAGGGTGCGCAGGTCGTCGGTGCTGGCGGTCTCGCGCAGTACGTTCTCGTACATCCAGAGGAGCTGGTCGGGGTCGCCGAGGTCGAAGGTGCGCTCGGCGTTCCACATCAACCGCACCGGCAGTTCGACGACGCCCCGGGTGGGGCCGGCCAGCTCGGTGAGCGTGCGCGCCACGACGGCCGGACGACCCGGGCGGGCCAGGAAGGCCACGCCGGTCGCGGGGGGCGAGACGGCCTGCATGGTGTCAGGGTAACGCCCGTCGGTGCGGGTGTCGCCACGGTACGTCGGGACGCGCGGTCGGCGCGGGTGATGAGTTCTCGTGCCCGCACCCGTCATAGGTGTGACGGCACACGACGAGACGGGAGCAAGACGTGATGGGTACGGACGCGCGGAGCGAGGGCGCGGGCGCTCTGGCCGAGGCCGACGAGACCACCTTCGCGGGGCTGGCGCAGCGGCACCGGCGGGAGTTGCACGTGCACTGTTACCGGATGCTCGGGTCGTTCGAGGACGCCGAGGACACCGTGCAGGAGACGTTCCTGCGGGCCTGGCGGCGGCGGGAGACGTTCGAGGGGCGGTCGACGGTGCGGGCCTGGCTGTACCGGATCGCCACGAACGCCTGCCTGGACCTGTTGGCCAGGTGCCGTCCGGAGCCGGCCCGGGGCGGTGAGGTGCGGTGGTTGCAGCCGTACCCGGATCGGCTGCTCGACGAGTTGCCGGCGGGCGACGCGGATGAGCCGGAGGCGGTCGCGGTCGCGCGGGAGACGATCGAGTTGGCGTACGTGGTGGCGGTCCAGCACCTCGCGCCGCGTCCCCGGGCCGTGCTGATCCTGCGGGACGTGCTGGGCTGGCCCGCGAAGGACGTCGCCGAGCTGCTCGGGGATTCGGTCAACTCGGTGAACAGCGCCCTGCAGCGGGCGCGGGCGGGCTTGCGCGAGCACCTGCCCGCCGAGCGGCAGGACTGGACCGGTGGCGACCAGGACGCCGGGACGCGCGAGCTGGTGCGGCGCTTCACCGAGGCGAGCGTGGCCACGGACATCGGCCGGCTCACCACGATGTTGCGCGAGGACGTGCGCTGTTCGATGCCGCCCACGCCGGGCCTGCACGTGGGTCGGGACGCGGTGCTCAGCGACTGGATCGGGGACGGTTTCGACGGGATGACGGGTCTGCGTGGCGTCGCCACCTCGGTGAACCGGCAGCCCGCGGTCGCGTTTTACCACTGGCGGGAGGCGGAGGGCGCGTACCTGCCGTTGACCATCGACGTCCTGCGCGTCACCGGCGGGGCGATCACCGAGATCGTCATCTTTCACGCCGACCAGTTCCCGCGACTGGGGCTGCCGGAGCGTCTGTCGGCAGGTGGTGCGCGGTGAGTGTCTCGGCTACGCCCTACCGCACCCACCGGCTCCTCGGGCTCGTCGGTGTCGGCCTGGTCGCCACCGTGGCGGCGATGGCCACGACGACTCTCGCCGCCGCGCTCGCCGGGGCCGCCGGGGTCGACTTCGAGATTCCCGAGGGTGGCGAGGTGATCCCGGTGGCCGGGTTCGCCGTGGTGACGGGTGTCTTCTCGGCGGTGGGCGTCGTTCTCGCCGTCGTACTCGGTCGGTTCAGCGCGCGTCCCGCCGACCGGTTCCTGTGGACGGCGGTGGTGCTGACCGCGATCTCGCTGGTCCCGCCGTTTCTCTGCGGGGCAGCGCCGGTGACCGTCGTGGCGCTGGTCGTGCTGCACCTCGTCGCCGCGGCGGTGATGGTCCCGGCGCTGACGTGGCGCCTGGGCCGACTGGACCGTCGCCGCGACGGACGGACGCTCGATTAGCGAAGACTCCTCATCTGACCTATGTTCGGGAGGTCGCGCGCTCACGGGCAAGGAGGTGTCGGGGATGGGTCTACGGACGTTCATCGAGGGTTGGCCGGTGTATCGCCAGCTCACCGGCACGGACCCGTTGGGCCGGGGCGCCGCGGCGAAGTCGGCGCGGTCGGCCGCTCTGACGGCGCGTACCGAGACCGCCGATTCGGTGGCGCGGTCGGTGTGTCCGTACTGCGCGGTGGGGTGCGGTCAGCGGGTCTTCGTCGCCGACGGGCAGGTCACGCAGATCGAGGGTGACCCGGACAGTCCGATCTCGCGGGGCCGCCTGTGTCCCAAGGGCGCGGCCAGCAAGAGCCTCGTGACGAGTCCGCTGCGCCAGACCACGGTCCGCTACCGCCGTCCGTACTCCACCCAGTGGGAAGACCTCGACCTCGAGACGGCCGTCGACATGATCGCCGATCGGATCCTCGCGGCCCGTGCCCAGACCTGGGAGGACCGCGACGCCGAGGGCCGGCCGCTCAACCGGACGCTGGGGATCTCCAGCCTGGGTGGGGCGACGCTGGACAACGAGGAGAACTACCTCATCAAGAAGTTGTTCACCGCGATGGGGGCGTTGCAGATCGAGAACCAGGCGCGTATTTGACACTCCGCCACCGTCCCCGGTCTGGGGGCCAGCTTCGGTCGCGGCGGTGCGACGGACTTCCAGCAGGACATCGCCAACGCTGACGTCATCGTCATCCAGGGCTCCAACATGGCCGAGGCGCATCCGGTCGGGTTCCAGTGGGTGATGGAGGCCAAGCGTCGGGGCGCGAAGGTGTTCCACGTCGACCCGCGGTTCACCCGCACGAGCGCGGTCGCGGACGCGTACCTGCCGATCCGGGCGGGCACCGACATCGCGTTGTTGGGTGGGGTGATCCGGTACATCCTCGACAACGAGCTGGACTTCCGCGAGTACGTCCTCGCCTACACCAACGCGGCGACGATCGTCAGCGACCGGTTCAGCGACACCGAGGACGGCGACGGGTTCTTCTCCGGCTTCGATCCCGAGACCGGCAGTTACGTGCAGGACAGCTGGCAGTACGAGGGGCACGAGGACTCCTCGGGCAGCGGACACACCGCGAAGGAGCGGGACACCGCCGCCGGGTTGGAGCACGAGTCGCACGGTGCGCCGGTGGGCGGCCAGACCCAGCGGGACGAGACGTTGCAGCACCCGCGCTGCGTCTATCAGATCCTCAAGCGGCACTACGCCCGCTACACGCCGGAGATGGTGGAGCGGGTCTGCGGCATCCCGCAGGACAAGTTCCTGGAACTGGCGCGGGCGTGGACGGAGAACTCGGGCCGGGAACGCACCGGCATGCTCATCTACTCGGTGGGCTGGACGCAGCACAGCGTCGGAGTGCAGTACATCCGCGCCGGGGCGATCATCCAGCTCCTGCTGGGCAACGTGGGCCGTCCGGGTGGCGGGGTCATGGCGTTGCGCGGGCACGCGAGCATCCAGGGCTCGACCGACATCCCGACCCTGTTCAACCTGCTGCCCGGCTACCTGCCCATGCCTCACCACGCCGATCACCCCACCTTTGACGAGTGGGTGGACAGCATCCGGCACCCCGGGCAGAAGGGCTTCTGGGGCAACGCGCGGTCGTACGCGGCCAGCCTGCTCAAGGCGTACTGGGGGGACGCCGCGACGCCGGAGAACGACTTCGGCTACGGCTTCCTGCCCCGGCTGACCGGGGACCACGGCACCTACCAGCAGGTCCTCAACATGATCGATGGAAAGATCAAGGGGTACTTCCTGCTCGGCCAGAACCCGGCCGTCGGATCCGCGCACGGCCGGGCGCAACGCCTGGGCATGGCGAACCTCGACTGGCTGGTCGTGCGGGACCTGTTCATGATCGAGAGCGCGACGTTCTGGAAGAACGGCCCCGAGGTGGCCACCGGCGAGATCGTGCCCGAGGAGTGCCGCACCGAGGTGTTCTTCCTGCCCGCCGCGTCGCACGTGGAGAAGGAGGGCACGTTCACGCAGACCCAGCGGCTGTTGCAGTGGCGGGAGAAGGCCGTCGAGCCGCCGGGCGACGCCCGCTCCGAGCTGTGGTTCTTCTACCACCTGGGCCGCCGACTGCGGGAGAAGCTGGCCGGCTCGTCGCTGCCGCGCGACCGGGCGCTGCTCGACCTCACCTGGGACTACCCCACCCACGGTCCGCACGCGGAGCCCAGCGCCGAGTCGGTGCTGCGCGAGATCAACGGGTACGACGTGACGACCGGCCAGCCGCTGTCCAGTTTCGCCGAGGCCCGCGACGACGGCTCCACGGCCGTCGGCTGCTGGATCTACACCGGCGTGTACGCCGACGGCGTCAACCAGGCCGCCCGCCGCAAGTCCCGGCACGAGCAGGACTGGGTGGCCGCCGAGTGGGGTTGGGCGTGGCCGGCGAACCGGCGCATCCTCTACAACCGCGCCTCCGCCGACCCGGACGGCCGTCCGTGGAGCGAGCGCAAGCGTTACATCTGGTGGGACCCGGACAAGGCCGAGTGGACCGGCCACGACGTGCCGGACTTCGAGAAGACCAAACCGCCGTCGTACCGGCCGCCGGCCGGCGCGTCCGGTCCGGAGGGGATCGCCGGTGACGACCCGTTCGTGATGCAGGGCGACGGCAAGGGTTGGCTGTACGCGCCCAGCGGCGTCCTGGACGGGCCGCTGCCCACCCACTACGAGCCGGTCGAGTCGCCGGTGCGCAACCCGCTCTACCGCCAGCAGGCCAACCCGACCCGCAAGTCGTACGCGCACCCGGTGAACTCGGTGAACCCGAGCCCGCCGCAGGAGCACAGTCAGGTTTTCCCGTACATCTTCACGGTCAGCCGGCTCACCGAGCACCACACCGCAGGTGGGATGAGCCGGACGGTACGACCCCTCGCCGAGTTGCAGCCGGAGATGTTCGTCGAGGTGTCGCCGGAGCTGGCCGCCGAGACCGGGTTGGCCCACCTCGGGTGGGCGCACCTGGTCAGCGGTCGGGCGGTGATCGAGGCGAAGGTGCTGGTCACCGACCGGCTCACTCCGTTGCGGGTGGACGGTCGGGTCATCCATCAGGTGTGGCTGCCGTACCACTTCGGGTTCGAGGGTCTGGTGACCGGCGACTCGGCCAACGACCTGTTCGGCATCACCCTCGACCCCAACGTCCTCATCCAGGAGAGCAAGATCGGTACCTGCGACGTACGGCCCGGCCGGCGGCCCACCGGGGCTGCCCTGCTCGACCTGGTCGCCGACTACCAGCGGCGGGCCGGGATCACCCCGGGTGGGCACGCGCCGGCCGTCACCATCGACCAGGACGGGAAGGGCAGCGGTGATTCCTGACCCGAACAGCCTCTACGGGCCGCTCGATCCGGCGCCGGACGCGGGTTATGTGGACGCGCCGCAGCGGATGGGGTTCTTCACCGATACGAGTGTGTGTATCGGGTGTAAGGCGTGTGAGGTGGCGTGCAAGGAGTGGAACGACGTCCCGGGAAGTGGTCTGGATCTGTTGGGGATGTCGTACGACAACACGGGTGCGTTGACGGCGAACTCGTGGCGGCACGTGGCGTTCGTGGAGCAGCCGCGCCCGGCGGGACATGGCAGCGCGGCGTTCGCCGGTACGCCCACCGGTACGACGGTCAGCGCGGCTTCGGCGGCGGTCGCCGCCGGCACGGCGGGGCCGACCGGCACCGAACCGGGTCTGCCGCCCGGGTCGCCGTCGGCCGCCGCGCGCATGGCCGACGGCGGCGCGACCGGCACCGGCCCGGCCGACGGCGGCGCGCAGCCACAGTTCCTGGGTATGCCGGGGGCGCAGCCGCCGGGGCGTGGTTCTGGCGCGGAGGGTCGGAGTGATTTTCGGTGGTTGATGATGTCGGATGTGTGTAAGCACTGCACGCATGCGGCTTGTTTGGATGTGTGTCCGACGGGGTCGTTGTTCCGGACGGAGTTCGGGACGGTGGTGGTGCAGGAGGACATCTGTAATGGGTGTGGGTACTGCATTTCGGCGTGTCCGTACGGGGTGATTGATCAGCGTAAGGGTGATGGTCGGGCGTGGAAGTGCACGTTGTGTTACGACCGTCTGGGTGTGGGGATGACGCCGGCGTGTGCGCAGGCGTGTCCGACGGAGTCGATCCAGTACGGGCCACTGGAGGAGTTGCGGGAGCGGGCGGCGGTGCGGGTGGCGACGTTGCACGGCCGGGGTGTTCCCGAGGCCCGCTTGTACGGGCACGACCCGGACGATGGTGTGGGTGGTGACGGGGCGTTCTTCCTGTTGTTGGACGAGCCGGAGGTGTACGGGCTGCCGCCGGACCCGGTGGTGACGACCCGGGACCTACCGGCCATGTGGAAACGCGCCGGCATCGCCGCGCTCGCCATGGCGGCGGCCACCGTAGCCGCCTTCGTGGGGAGATCCTCGTGAGCCCGGAGCGCCAGCCGGTGGGCGACCGGTTCCGCCGGTTCCGCGACCGACTGGCCGCCGCGAGCCTCGACCTACCGGGCCAGAGGCAGGCGGACGACGGCGCCGATGTGGCCGTGCCGGCCCGCGCCCACGAGGATCGGACGCCGCAACCCCACGACGATCGGCCGGCGCAGCCCCGGGAGAACGCCGCGCGGCGCTCCCGGCGCGGTCGTCGCGGTGGCGGGGAGGAGCTGCGGGTCCCCGAGGCCGAGTTCACCTCCTACTACGGCCGGCCCATCCTCAAGGCCCCGGTGTGGAAGTGGGACATCGCCGCGTACCTGTTCACCGGCGGTCTGGCCGCCGGCTCGTCGCTGCTGGCCGCCGGAGGTCAACTCACCCGCCGCCCGGCGCTGCGCCGCGCCGGCCGGGTCACCGCGCTGGGCGCCGTCAGCGCCAGCGCGGTCTTCCTCATCCGGGACCTGGGCCGGCCGGAGCGGTTCCATCACATGCTGCGGGTGGCGAAGCTGACCTCGCCCATGTCGGTAGGCACCTGGATCCTCAGCGCGTTCGGGCCGGCCGCCGGGTTGGCGGCGATCGCCGAGACCGCCGACTGGCTGCCCCGGCACGGTCCGCTCGGGTTGGTCGGTCGGGCTCTGCCGCCGGCCGGGCACGCCGCCGGGCTGGTCGCCGCCGTCACCGCGCCCGCCCTGGCGACGTACACCGGGGTCCTGCTCGCCGACACGGCGGTGCCGTCGTGGCATGAGGCGTACCCCGAGTTGCCGGTCATCTTCGCGGGCAGCGCGCTGGCCAGCGGCGCGGGCGTCGGTCTGCTCGCCGCGCCGCCGTCGCAGGCCGGGCCGGCCCGCCGGATGGCGGTGGCCGGGGCGGCCCTGGAGCTGTACGGCGCGCACCGCGTGGAGACCCGTCTCGGGCTGCTCAGCGAGCCCTACCGGTCGGGTCGGCCGGGCCGGCTGTTGCGCGCCGGTCGGCTGCTGACCACCGCCGGGGTGGCCGGGGCGCTGCTGGGTCGGCGTAGTCGCGCCGTCGGGGCGTTGTCCGGGGCCGCGCTGCTGGGCGCGTCGGTCGCCACGCGGTTCGGCATCTTCTACGGCGGCGTCGCGTCCGCCCGCGACCCCCGCTACACCGTCGTGCCGCAACGCGAGCGGGTGAACGCCCGGCGGACCGAGGTGGATCCGACGACTGACTGAGCGGTCGCACCGGCGTTGTGATCGAATGTGCGACGGAGGCGTTCAGGCGGCTGGTGCCCCTCCCGGTCTTCAAAACCGGTGTGGTCCGGGACCCGGGCCAGGCGGGTTCGATTCCCGTCCGTCTCCGCCAACGGCGGCAGGAGTGACGTGATGCGTGACGGCAGCGAGGACCCGCGACGTCGGGTGCCCCGCACCGACACCCTCCTCGCCGATCCGCAGCTGGCGGCGGCCATCGCGACCCTCGGCCGCGAGCGGGTCAAGGCCGCCGTCGTGCGGGCGCAGACGCGGGCTCGCCGTGGTGAGATCGCCCCCGAGGAGGTGCGGGACGCCTCCGTCGCCGGACTGCCCGCGCCGGGTCCCCGCGCGGTGCTCAACGCCACCGGTGTCGTGCTGCACACCAACCTGGGCCGGGCGGCGCTGTCGCCGGCCGCCGTCGCGGCGGTCGTCGCGGCCGCCGGGCACACCGACGTCGAACTGGACCTGAACACCGGGCGCAGAGCCCGTCGGGGCCGCGACGCCCTCGACGCGCTCGCCGCCGCCGTGCCCGACGCCGCCGCCGTGCACGTGGTCAACAACGGCGCTGCCGCGCTGGTGCTGGCGGCCACGGTGTTGGCCGCCGGCCGGGAGATTGTGGTCAGCCGCGGCGAACTCGTCGAGATCGGCGACGGCTTCCGCCTACCGGACCTGCTGGTAAGCACCGGCGCGCGACTGCGCGAGGTGGGCACCACCAACCGCACGACGCTCGACGACTACGCCGCCGCCGTCGGCCCGCAGACCGGGTTCGTGCTGAAGGTGCACCCGTCGAACTTCCAGGTCACGGGCTTCACCTCGGCCGTGCCGGTGCGCCAACTGGCCACCCTCGACGTGCCGGTGGTCGCCGACATCGGCTCCGGGCTGCTCGCACCGGATCCGTTGCTGCCCGACGAGCCGGACGCGGCCAGCACCCTGCGCGCCGGCGCGGCCCTGGTCACGGCGAGCGGCGACAAACTGCTCGGCGGCTCGCAGGCCGGCCTGCTGCTCGGCGACGCCGCGCTCGTCGAACGCCTACGCCGCCACCCGCTGGCCCGCGCGCTGCGCGTCGACAAGCTCACCCTGGCGGCGTTGGCCGCCACGCTGCACCGGCCGGACACCCCGACGCGGACCGCGCTGCACGCCGATCCGGCCGTCCTACGTCGCCGGGTGGAGCTGCTACGCGACCGGCTCGGCGCGGACGGACGCAAGGCGGAGGTCGTGGAGGCGGTCGCCGTCGTCGGCGGTGGCGGCGCTCCCGGCGTCGAGCTGGAATCGTGGGCGCTGAGCCTGCCCGAACGGTACGCCGTCCCGCTGCGCACCGGAGACCAGCCGGTGCTGGGTCGGGTGGTGCGGGGCCGACTCCTGCTCGACCTGCGGTGCGTGCCCGTCGACGCCGACGACACGGTCCTGGCCGCCGTGCTGCGCGTACCCGGGGACGACTGAGCATGTTCGTCGTCGCCACCGCCGGGCACGTCGACCACGGCAAGTCGACCCTGGTCCGGGCGTTGACGGGGATGGAACCGGACCGGTGGGCCGAGGAACGCCGCCGGGGCATGACCATCGACCTGGGGTTCGCCTGGACGACGTTGCCGTCCGGCGGCACGATCGCCTTCGTCGACGTACCCGGGCACGAGCGGTTCGTGCCGAACATGCTCGCGGGGGTCGGTCCGGTGCCGGCCGCGCTGATCGTGGTCGCCGCCGACGAGGGGTGGATGCCGCAGTCCGCCGAGCACCTGGCCGCGCTCGACGCGCTCGGCGTCGGGTGCGGCCTGCTGGTGGTGACCCGCGCGGATCTCGCCGACCCGGGGCCGGCGACGGAGCGCGCCCGGGACGAGATCGCGGCGAGCAGCCTCGGCGCGGTGGAGACGGTGGCGGTCAGCGGGTTGACCGGCGCCGGGCTGCCCCAGTTGCGGGCCGCGCTGGACCGGCTCGTCGCGCGGCTGCCCGACCCCGTCGCGGACGCGCCCGTGCGTCTCTGGGTGGACCGCAGCTTCACCGTGCGGGGCAGCGGCACCGTCGTCACCGGAACGCTGGGCGCCGGTCGGCTGCGGGTCGGCGACACCCTGGAACTGGCCGGCGTCGACGAGCCGGTCCGGGTCCGCGGCCTGCACTGCCTGGGCGAGGCCCGAGCGGAGGCGTCGGCCGTGTCCCGGGTGGCGGTCAACCTGCGGGGTACGCCCCGCGACCGGCTCGGCCGCGGCGACGCGCTGCTCACCCCGGGGCGGTTCCACCGCACCGACCTTCTCGACGTGCGGCTCACCGGTGACCCCGCCGCCGACCTGCCGTCCACCCTCACCCTGCACGTGGGGTCGGCGGCCGTGCCGGCGCGGGTGCGGCCGCTCGGCGTGGACACCGTCCGGCTGCGGTTGGCCCGCCCGCTGCCGTTGCTGGTCGGCGACCGGGCGCTGCTGCGTGATCCCGGCCGTCATCGGGTTGCCGGTGGGGTACGGGTCCTCGACGTCGCGCCGCCGCCACTGTCCCGCCGGGGCGCGGCGGTCGCCCGCGCGGCGGTCCTCGCCGAGCTGGACGGTCGCCCCGACCTGGCCGGCGAGCTGCGCCGCCGTCGCCTGGTCCGGGTCGGCGCGCTGCGGCGCATGGGTGTGCCGGTGGAGGCCACGCCGGTGGCCGCTGACTGGCTGGCCGATCCGGGGCACTGGCGGCAGCTCGGCGACCAGGTGACCGAGGAGGTCACCCGCTACGCCCGGGAGCACCCGTTGGAGGCGGGCATGCCGGTGGACGCGCTGCGGCAACGTCTCGCCCTGCCCGACCGGGCGCTGGTCGAGGCGCTGGTGCGTCCGCCGCTGCGGGTGCACGGTGGCCGGATCGGCACGGCCGCCGTCGACACCCTGCCCGAGCCGGTGGCGCGGGCCGTGCGGCGGGTGCGCGCCGAGTACGCCGACCGGCCGTTCCGCGCCCCGGAGGCGGACCGTCTCGTCGAACTGGGCCTGGGACCTCGGGAGATCGGCGCGGCGGTACGCGCCGGCGCGCTGCTGAGGCTGGCCGACACCGTGGTGCTGCTGCCCGACGCGCTCGACGCGGCGGTCACCGTCCTCGCCGGCCTGCCCCAGCCGTTCACCCTGTCGGCGGCCCGGCAGGCGCTGGACACCACCCGACGGGTGGCGGTGCCGCTGCTGGAACTGCTGGACCGCCGTGGCGCGACCCGTCGGCTGCCCGACGACGCGCGGGTCGTCGTCACCTGAGCGCGTCTCCGCGATGACCAGGGGTGGCCGGGGTTGCGGTGGGCTGTCAGGGTGGAGAGGTGGCCGAGCCGCTGCTGTCCCCGTCGCGGTCGTCACGTGACCGGTGGCGTGGTGTCGTCGCGGGCGCGATGCGCTGGGGATTGCCGCTGCTGTGGGTGCTGTGGGCTGCGCTGGCGTGGTGGGTGACCCCGCGCGAGGCGACGGCGGGCCAGCTCGACCGGGATCTGGCGGCGGGCCGTGTGGTGACCTTCCAGCGGGCGTCCGGCTGGGCCGACGACGACCTGTACTGGGGCAGCCGGCCGCACCTGCGGTACGACATGCGGGGCGCGATGATCGCGTGGAGCGTGCCGAGCGGTCGGGTGCGGTACGCCTTTGTCGACCCGCCCAACGCGCAGGCGCAGTCCCTCGTACCGGAGGCGACCGAGCGGCCCGACGGGTTGGACGCGCGGCTGGCCGCGTCGGCGCGCCCGTGGCAGGCCTCCGGCGTCGCCGCGCACCGGCTCGCTGACACCGCCGGGCTGCTCGCTGGCGCGGTGACCCTGATGTGGCTGGTCCGGCTGGTCGGTGGGGCCCCACCGGCGGTCGGCACCCGGTGGTTCTGGTGGTGGATCGGGCTCCTCCCGTTCGGCGTGGGCGTGCTGGCCTGGTCGTACCGGGAGATCTGGCGACCGCCGCCGGTGCCGCCGCCCGCTCGCGGCTCGGGGTGGCGCGGCGTCGGTTGGCTGCTGCTCGCCGGGATCGGCATCGCCATGCTGGTGTCCGCCGCGCGGGCTCTGCTCGGTGCCGCCGTGGTGCCGGGCTAACCGGCCCCCAAACCGTCGGCGGTCACCTACGGTGACGCCATGGACCCTTCGGCGGTCTGGCGGGACCGGCAGCACCAGTGGCGGATCGAGGCGTACCGCGCCCCGGACCTGCGGTTCGCCATCTACGCGACGAACGGGCCCACCGAGTCGGTGCCGCTGTGGCTGTTCGGCATGACGGCGCTGGCCCGGTGGTTGATGACGCACTCCATCTCGCTGGACGACCTGGAGGTCGACTAAACGCACGCGGGAGCCGGCCGCGCTGCGGTTGAGTGACGGAAGGGCGGTCGACGGGGGTGCGTGGTGGGCGGTCAGCTCGGGCAGTTGGCGCTGGTCGCCGTCCTGGTGCTGGTCAACGCCGCGCTGTCCGGCAGCGAGATGGCGCTGGTGACGCTGCGCGAGGGGCAGTTGCGACGGTTGGGTCGGCGCAGCCGGGCCGGCGAGCGGCTGGTCCGGCTGTCCCGGGACCCGAACCGCTATCTGGCCACCATCCAGCTCGGCATCACCCTGGCCGGGTTCCTCGCCTCGGCGGCGGCCGCCGTGTCCCTCGCCCAGCCACTGGTCGGCCCGTTGGGTTTCCTCGGCGCGGTGGCTCGTCCGGCCGCGGTGCTGCTGGTGACGGTGGCCCTGACCTTCGTGACGCTGGTGATCGGCGAGTTGGCGCCGAAGCGGCTGGCGATGCAGCGCGCCGAGCGGTGGGCGCTGCTCAGCGCCGGCCCCCTGGACCTGCTCGCCCGGGTGTCCCGCCCGGCGGTGTGGCTGCTCAGCTCGACGACCGACGTGGTGGTCCGCCTCGCCGGCGGGAACCCACGGGCCAGCCGTGAGGAGATGACCGAGGAGGAGCTGCGGGAGATGCTGGCCACCCAGCGGGGACTGTCGGCGCAGCAGCGGGAGATCCTGACCGGCGCGTTCGACATCGCCGGTCGGACGCTGCGGGAGATCCTGGTGGCCCGCCGGGAGGTGACCACGTTGCCGGCCGACCTGCCCGCCGCCGAGGGGGTTCGTCTGCTCGGCGTCGCCGGCCGGTCCCGTGCGCCGGTCACCGGCCCGGGCGGCCTCGACGAGGTGGTCGGCGTGGTGCACATCCGCGACCTGGTCCGGGCCGAGGCCGGCACGGTGGGGGAGCGGGCCCGGCCGCCGCTACTGCTGCCGGTCACCGTGGCGGTCGCCGACGCGCTGCGCTGCCTGCGCCAGGAACACCAGCAGATGGCCCTCGTGGTGGACGAGCACGGTGGCATCGACGGCATCGTCACGCTGGAGGATCTGCTGGCCGAGGTCGTCGGCGAGCTGTACGACGAGACCGACCGCGACGTGCGCGGTGTGGTCCGGGAGTCGGACGGGTCGCTGCTGGTGCCCGGTGACTTTCCCCTGCACGATCTGCCCGACGTGGGGGTGCGGCTGAGCTTCCCGCTGTCCCGGGAGTACACGACGGTGGCGGGGCTGGTGCTGTCCCGGTTGCGGCACCTGCCGGGGACTCCCGGTGAGACGGTGCGGTTGCCCGGGTTGACCATCGAGGTGGTGGAGGTCGCCGACCGGGCGGTGCGCCGGGTACGGCTGCGAGGCTTCGTCGCCGAACAGTGACCGCACCCCCGAAAGAGGGACAAAACGCGTGAATCGTCACGGTGCGAAGGTGGCCCGCCTACGGTGCGGTACGTGAAGGACCGAGGGTTACGTACGTTCGTCACCGTCCTCGCCGGCCTCGCGGTGATCTATTTCGGCAGCACCGGCCGCAGCCCCGAGGAGGGCCGGGGCATCTCCGGCGGCGTCATCGTCCTGGCGCTGCTCGCCGCGCTGCTGGTGTGGCACCTGACCCGACCGGGGGACAAGACCGTCAAGTGAGCGGCTCAGCCGGCGGCGACGCGGGCGACCTCACCGGCGGACTCCTCGCCGAGCGCCACCCGTACCAGCGCCGAGGCGAGCCGACCGAACTCCGGTTCGTCGACCAGGGAGGCCAGCCGGTCCGGTGAGCCCGGCAGGCCCAACCGCTTCGCGCCGGCGAGGGCCCGCCGGTCGGCGTACGGGCGCACGTCGGACCAGACCGTCTGCGCCTCGCGCAGGTAGATGTCCGCGCCGGTGGGTCCGATGCCGGGGAACTCGGTGAGCCGTCGACGCAGCCCCGCCGGGTCACCCTGGGCATCGCGGTGCAGCCGACGCAGGTCGCCGTGCCACCGGTCCAGACACAGCCGGGCCCCGGTGCCCAGCATGGTGGCGGTGCGTTCGTCGTAGCGGCGGTAGTGACCACGCCCCAACGCGTCGACCCGCTGCTGCCAGCTCGCCGCCTCCATCGCCTGCGGTGTGCGGTAGCCGGCCGCGAACAGCTCCCGCGCCGCGTCCACCGCGACGCAGGCCCGGATCCGGGTGCTCAACAGGGTGGCCAGCACCAGCAGCTGGTACAGCGGGCCGGGACGGTCGGCCAGCCGGATGCCGGCCTCCTCGGCGTACGTGTCGCCACGCCGGTCCAGCAGGACCCGCACCACCGCTCGATCGTCA
This sequence comes from Micromonospora sp. CA-248212, assembly GCF_050948405.1. NCBI lineage: Bacteria > Bacillati > Actinomycetota > Actinomycetes > Micromonosporales > Micromonosporaceae > Micromonospora > Micromonospora sp. CA-248212. The sequence continues at coordinate 3,533,347 of NZ_CP192023.1, forward strand.
CCCACCCCACGGGGGTACCCGCCGCACGCCCGGCTAGCCCTCCCGACGCCAGCCAGGACCGGAATGTGGCCGGATCCCACGGGTATGCGGCCGGTGGAGGCGGTCGATGCCGCCTGCCGTACCGGGAGGGAGACGCTCGTGGTGAACCCGCAGCAGGAGGAGTTCCGGCGTAACGCCAAGGGAGCGACCAGCCAGGACAGCAAGGGGCCCGGACCGTCGGGTCATCCGCTCAACCGTGGCTCGTCGCGGGGGGACGCCGGCCGGCCGGTGCCCAAGGGGCAGGTGTCGCCGTACGGCCCGGCGGGTGAGCCGGTCGCCGAGGACGACAGCGACACCCGCGCCTAACGACCGTGACCTGACGGCCGTCGCAGCCTGTTCCAGGTGGCGGCGGCCGTCAGCCCGTACGCCAGGTGCGGGATGATGTCGGAGATCCAGTCCGAGCGCCGCCAGGTACGGGGATCGCTGATGCCCAGCGCCGTGATGGACCCGTCGGTCATCGCCATGACGCCGGCGCCGAGCACGCCGGTGGCCATCGGCAACGGCTGCCGTCGGCCCCCGGCGTAGAGCGCGAAGGCCATGCCGGCGGCGATGCCCAGCCCGTAACCGATCAGAGGGCCGAGCCCCGAGCGGCGGGTGGCCGCCCGGGGCTCCGGTCCCAGGTCCACGTGCGCGAGGTGGGCCAGCTTGTCGACGGTCTGCTCCGGCGTGCTGCTCGCCGGCCGCGCCCGCAGCGCGATGTCGAGGTAGCCGACCACGTTCAGCGCGGTGCTGCCGACCGCGCCGGCGATCGCGCCGTCGGCCAGGTCGACGCCCCTCACTTCGGGTCGCCCGGTTCGCGTTCGCTCTTGGGACCGTACGTGCGCTCACCGCGCACGACGCCCCGTTGGCCGCGATCCTCCTGCAGGATCCGGTTGGCGACCTGGTTGGCCTTGCCGTCGGGTACCCGACGTCCGGAGTCGTCGATCGCGTTGCGCAGGCGCGCCCGCTGCTTGTCGTACGCGTTGCTGCCCGGCCGTGGTCCTGGCATCTGCTGCCTCCTTCGTCGCCGTTGGCGTACCGCGGCCGTCTACCCGTTGGGCGGCGGACCAACCCCGGGGCGTCAGCGGGGACCGCGCACCACCTCGACCGGGCAACGCGCGTGGTGCAGCGCCGACTGGCTCACCGACCCCAGCAGCAACCCGGTCACCTCGCCGCGCCCCTGCCCCCCGACGACCAGCAGTTGCGCGTCAGCGGACGCCTCGGCGAGCACGGCGCTGGCGCGTTCCCGGGTCGCCCGGCACGTCAGGCGCAACCCCGGATGGCGGTCGGTCAGCCCGTGCAGCCAGCCGCCGAGCAGCCGCTCCTGTTCGTCGTGCAACCGCGCCTCGTCGTACACCAGGGGTTGCAGGTCGCCGGGACCGCTGCTGCCGGGGTGCCGGTAGGCGTGCACCGCGCGCAGCGGCACGCCGCGCGCCACCGCGGCCTCGGCGGCGACGTCGGCGGCGAGCAGCGACGCCGGTGAGCCGTCCAGCCCCACCACCACCGGGCCGTCGGGGCGTTGCTCGCCGCGGGCGACCAGCACCGGGCAGTCGGCGTACGCGCTGACCTGCACCGCTACCGAGCCGACGACGAGCCCGGAGAAGCCGCCCAGTCCCCGGTCGCCGAGCACGATGAGCGCGGCGGTCGGGGACTCGCCCACCAGCACCGCGGCGGCCTCGCCGTCGATGATCTCCCCGGAGACCGTCAGCCCGGGTGTGGTCGCCTCGGCCTCGGCCACGGCGGCGGCGACCAGCTCCTGTGCCCGCTCGCGCAGTCCGACGCCCGGCGGCGCGCCGGACGGAGGTGCCACGGGTACTCGTAGCAGCGGCCAGATGAAACCGTGCACCACCCGCAGCGGCCGGTGCCGGCGGACCGCCTCGGCGGCGGCCAGGCGCACGGCGCGCAGGGACGGCTGCGAGCCGTCCACGCCGACCACCACCGCCGCGCTGTTCGCCGCGTTCACCGCCCACCCCCCGCCGGGCCAGTATCGCGGGCGTGGCGGCGCGGCGGAGCGATACCGCCGCTCGGGCACCGGTCGGTACGCTGGCGACGACCCGAGGGGAGGAGCGCCGTCGATGGGTGAACCGGACGAGCCGAGCACCGCTCGCATGATCGACTACTGGCTCGGTGGGGAGCACCACTTCGGCGTCGACGTGGCCGCCGCGACCGCTTTCGAGCAGGCGTACGGGCCGTGCGCGCCGGTCTTCGCGGAGCTGCGGGCGTTTCTCGGCCGGGCGGTCCGGGCGATCGTCGAGCAGGGCGTGGACGGGTTCCTGGTCTTCGGGGCGGGGGTGCCCACGATGGGCAACGTGCACGAGGTCGCTCCCGAGGCCAGCGTGCTCTACACCGACGTCGATCCGGTGACCATCCGGCTGGGTCAGCGGATCCTCGCCGGCAGCGACCGGGCGGGCTACGGCTACGGCGACGCCACCGACATCGGTACCATCGACCCGGCCCAACTGCACCGCTTCGTACCCGGGTGGGGGCGACGGCCGGTGGGGCTGGTCTTCCTCGGGCTCGCCGCGTTCCTCGACGACGACACGCTGAGGCGCACCCTCGACGAGTTGTACGCGGCGGCGGCGCCGGGCAGCCTGCTGGCCGTGGACTTCGACACCGAGGAGCTGGCCGCCCACCCGCAGGCGTTGGCGATGATGGGGCCGGCGTTCCGGATGCGACCCGCGGCGGCGTTCGCGCCGCTGCTGGGCCGGTGGACGCCGACGTCGGACGGAATCGTCCCGGTCAACCGCTGGCGGCCCGCCGGCGTGCCGGTCGACGTGCCGGACGCCTTCCACGGTGTCCTGGCGACGCGCGGCGCCGACTGACCCGCGACGACGGGTTGTCCGGGGTCTCCGTATGATGCTTGCCCTGTAGCAAGTTTTTGGAGGGACGACCAAGCATGGTGGACGCGCCGGACGGGGTGTCGCGCGCGCTACGCGAAGCCGCGCCCGACCAGTTGGCGGAGGCGGCGGACCGGGCGATCCGGGCGGCGTTGGGCGCGGTGCGCACCGACGTGTTCGTCGCCGACTACCGGATCAGCGGGCTCTGGCCCGTGCTGGACCCGGACCTGCCGGCGGCCGGAGCCCTGGCCCGGCACACCGTGGCGCAGCGCTGCTTCTCCAGCCAGCAGCCGGTGCGCGACGGTCTCGAGGACGGGGCCTGCCGGCTCTACCTGCCCCTGACGGTGTGGGGGGAGCGCCTCGGCGTGCTGCTCATCGAGCTGCCGACCGTGCCCGGCCCGGCGGTCACCGGCCGTGCCACCGACATCGCCGGTGACCTGGCGGTGGCGATGCGGGCCGCGGACCGGGAGACCGACCGGTACCGCCGGGCCCGTCGTCGGGAGCGGCTCAGCATGGCCGCCGAGATGCAGTGGGACCTGCTACCCGGGCGCAGCGTGGCACACCGCTGCTTCCACCTGGCCGGGCAGTTGGAACCGGCGTACACAGTCGGTGGAGACCACTTTGACTGGTCGTTGGACGGGGAACGGCTGACGTTGACGGTGCTCAACGGCGAGGGCAACGGCCTGGCCGCGTCGCTGCTGACGGCGGTGACCGTCAACGCCATGCGCAACGCCCGCCGCTCCGACGGCGGCCTCGTGGAGCAGGCGGAGTTGGCCTCGGACACGGTCTACTACCAGCACCGGGGCCGTCGACACGTGGCCACGTTGCTGCTGGAGCTGGACATCGCCACCGGGCGGGTACGGGCGGTCGACGCCGGTTCGCCGCACCTGCTGCGGATGCGCGGCGCGACCGTCGAGCCGATGACGCTGGATCAGCAGTTGCCGCTGGGCATGTTCGCCGAGACCCGCTACGAGGTGCAGGAGTTCCAGCTCGCGCCGGGTGACCGGGTCTTCGTGGTCAGCGACGGGGTGTGGGCGGCCGAGCCGGCGGGGCGGGAGCCGTACGGGCAGCGGATGTTGGCTCGTTCGCTGCGCGCCACTCGGTTGCAGCCGGCGACCGAGGCGGTTGGTACGGTGATGCGCGAACTACACGCCTACCACGCGGATTCCGATTTGCGCGACGACGCCGTCGTCGTCTGCCTCGACTGGCATGGTCCGCGTGGGCGGGATGGCGGATGAGAGTCGCCGCCACCGTCCCGGGCGGGCACCAGCGCGACGACGGCAGGGGACATCGGGTGGAGCGACCGGCGGATCTCGCCGCGGCGATCAACGCGGCCGCAGAGACGCTGATCGCCGTGCTCGACTCGGCGGCGTCACGGCATCAGGTGCCCCCCACGCAGTTGCGGGTGCTGATGCTGATCAGTGGCCGTCCGGAGACCAATGTCAACGGGCTGGCGGAGCTGCTGGACGTGGTGCCCTCCTCGGCCAGCCGACTGTGCGACCGGTTGGAGGCGACCGGCCTGCTGCGTCGCGTGGCGGATCCGCGGGACCGGCGGGAGGTGCGGTTGGTGCCCACCGCCGCCGCGTTGACGCTGTTGCGGGAGTTGGCGGAGCGGCGCCAGCGCGCGGTGCAGGCCGTGCTGGACAGGATGCCGCCCCGGACGCAGCACGACCTGTTGGCGTCCCTGTTGGCGTTCGGCCGCGCGGCGACGCAGACGGTGCCGGAGCAGCAGGCCGACCAGGCAGCGGTCCAGACGGCCTGACACGTTCCACTAGTATCCTAGGACGCTCTGGCGGTGGTGATCCACACCACACCGCCACACCACCGCGCCGACAGCGCACGGCGGCCGGGCCGTCGACGAGAGCCCGATATAGTGGCAGCGCACTTAACCGGCCCGCGATCTCGGTGATCGCGGGCCGTATCAGGGCAGAGGTCCCGTCCCGGGGCCGCAGGGGAGCCGGTGGTTGCCGGCCCGACAGCGCGTACGACCTCCGCCGCGCCCGATCTCGGCCCGGCGTCGGGGCGTGCCGTGAAGGAGGTTCGGTGTCGCGTCGGCCGGCTCAGGCAGAGCACCCGCGGGACACCGGCGAGCAGACGCCCGGCGACCAGGTGCTCACCCTGCCCAACCTGATCAGCTTCGGGCGGCTGCTGGGCGTACCCCTGTTCCTCTATCTCTTCCTGGTCTCCCGGGCGGACGTCGCGGCGGTGGTGGTGCTGGCCATCGGCGGCACCACCGACTGGGTCGACGGTTGGATCGCCCGCCGACTGCGGCAGGTGAGCCGGCTCGGTGAGCTGCTCGACCCGCTCGCCGACCGGCTCTACATCCTCGCCACGTTGCTGGCCTTCACCGCCCGGGGGGTGGTGCCGTGGCAGTTCACGGCGGCGCTGCTGGCCCGGGAGCTGCTGCTGCTCGGTTCGCTGGCGGTGCTGCGCCGCTTCGGGTACGGGCCGCCGCCGGTGCACTACGTGGGCAAGACCGCCACGTTCCTGCTGCTCGCGGCGTTCCCGGTGCTGCTGCTGGCCACCGAGTGGAGCGCGGCGGCGACGGCCACGGCCGCGATCGGCTGGGGATTGGCCTGGTGGGGGCTGGTGCTCTACTGGGTGGCCGGCGCGATGTACGTGGTGCAGGCGTCGCGGTTGGTGCGCGGGGCGCGTGGCCGGGACGCGGCCGCGTGAGCGCGACGCCGCCGACGCCGCGGCCCCGCCCGGATCGGGTGTACGCGCCGGACTTCCTCACCGAGTTGTTCCGTAACCCGCTGGACCCGGGGTACGCGGACGCGGCCGCCGCGCGCCGGCGGGGGTCGTCTCCGGACGCGCCCCGGGGCTGGGCGGCGCGGTCGGTCGGCCTGGTCGTGGTGGTGGTGCTGGGTTTCCTGTTCGCGGTGGCGTACCGCCAGACGATGGCGGACGAGCCGGGGCGCGCCCAGGCGCGCTCGGGGCTGGTGGCGCAGATCAAGGAGCGGGAGAGTCAGACCGACCGGTTGTCGGCGCGGGCGGACCAGCTGCGTGAGGAGGTCAGCCGGCAGCGGGACGCGGCGTTGAGCGGTTCGGCCGCGGCGCGTCTGCGGGACCTGGAGGCGAGCACCGGGCTGGGTCGGGTGCGGGGTGACGGTGTGGTGGTGCGCCTGGCGGACGCTCCGGGGAACGCGGATGCGGTGACCGGTGCGGGCGCGGGGCCGCCGCGGGTGCTGTACAGCGACCTGCAGGGTGTGGCGAACGCGTTGTGGAGTGCCGGCGCGGAGGCGATCGCGATCAACGGCCAGCGGTTGACGTCGACGTCGACGATCCGTTCGGCGGGTGAGGCGATCCTGGTGGATTTCCGGCCGGTGACGGGGCCGTACGAGGTGTCGGCGACGGGTCCGGGGTCGATGCGGCGCAAGTTCGAGGACAGTCGGAACGCGGCGCTGATGCGGGAGGTCGCGCAGAAGACCGGGTTGTCGTTCGGTGTGCGGGAGGCGGAGGACCTCACCCTGCCGGCGGCGCCGGAGCCGCAGCTACGCTACGCCAAGCCGTCGGTCAGTCCGAGCCCTTCGGGGTCGGGTGGCCGGTCTGGCAGTCCTGGGTCGTCGGGTTCGCCGGGGACCGCTAGTCCTTCCGGAGGTGGCGGATGATCGCGGTGCTGGCGTTGCTCGCCGGTGTGGTGCTCGGGGTGTGGCTTGATCCCACGGTGCCGTCGGCGTTGCAGCCGTACCTGCCGATCGCGGTGGTGGCCGCGTTGGACGCGGTGTTCGGTGGGGTGCGGGCGAAGTTGGACCGCATCTTCGACGACAAGCAGTTCGTGGTGTCGTTCATCTCGAACGTGCTGGTGGCGGGCCTGATCGTGTATCTGGGTGACCAGTTGGGCGTGGGTGGGCAGTTGTCCACCGGTGTGGTGGTCGTGCTGGGTGTGCGGATCTTCGGAAATGTGGCGGCGATCCGTCGGCACCTGTTCCGGGCGTAGGTTTGACAGCGATGAGCGACGAGCAGGATGAGACGGGGACGGGCTGGCCGCAGCCGGTGGTGCCGGGGCGGCCCGGTGGGCCGGCGGGTGAGCCGGATCCGCGGCCGGATGCGCCGGATCCGGACGAGTTGAGTCCGTTGGCGCCGCGCGGGCCGGTGTCGGAGCCGCAGCCGGACGACGCGGAGCCGGAGGTGGTGCCGGCCGATGACGGGGCGACGGTGGACCTGCGCGCGGTGTCGCGGGCGGGGGAGCCGGCGGTGTCGTCGGACGAGCCGGACGTGCCGCCGGCCACGCCCGCGGTGACCGGTCGGTCGCGGTGGAGCGCGGCCGGGGTGATGATCGCGGTGTTGTTGGCGTTGCTGGGGTTCACGCTGGTCGTGCAGTTGAAGACGACGTCGACGGATCCGACGTTGGGGGCGACGCGTCAGGAGGACCTGGTGCGGATCCTGTCGGATCTGGACGCGCGGGAGAGTCGCCTGCAGCAGGACATCCGGGCGTTGGAGGACAGTCAGCGGCAGTTGGCCTCGGGTGAGCAGGGTCGGCAGGCGGCGTTGGACGAGGCGACGCGTCGGGCGGACGAGCTGGGGATTCTGGCGGGTACGTTGCCGGCGGTGGGCCCGGGGCTGACGGTGCAGTTCTCCAGTGGGGTGAAGCCGATCACGGCGAACCGGGTGTTGGACGCGGTGCAGGAGTTGCGGGGCGCGGGCGCGGAGGCGATGCAGATCTCCGGTGGTGACCGGGCGACGGTGCGGGTGATCGCGTCGACGTACTTCCTGGATGGGGAGAACGGGTCGCTGATGGTGGAGGGGCGTCGGTTGACGGGTCCGTACACGATCACGGTGATCGGTGATCCGGCGACGATGCGTACGGCGTTGAACATTCCTGGTGGGGTGGTGGCGTCGGTCCGGGGTGACGGCGGTAACGTGACGTTTGGGGAGCGTGAGGTTGCCGAGGTTTCGGCGCTGCACGTGCCGACCAAGTAGGAAACACGCCCGTCCGGTCTCCTGACCGGCGCGGCCGCGCCGGGCCCGGGTGGTCCGGGGCACGATGGATGAGGACGCGTCTGGTGATTCCCGAGGATCTGCGATACACCGCCGAGCATGAGTGGGTGGCGGGTGACGGTACCGGTTCGATCCGGGTCGGCATCACGCACTTCGCGCAGGACGCGTTGGGTGACATCGTGTACGTGCAGTTGCCGGAGGCGGGTGCGGTCGTGGCGGCCGGTGACTCGTTGGGTGAGATCGAGTCGACCAAGAGCGTGTCGGAGATCTACGCGCCGGTCGCGGGTACGGTGGCCGCGCGGAACGAGGCGCTGGGCGACACTCCTGAGCTGATCAACACGGATCCGTACGGTGCGGGTTGGTTGGTGGAGATCACGCCGGCTGATCCGACGGCGACCGACGGGTTGCTCACGGCGGGCGCGTATCAGAAGATCACCGAAGGCTGAGTGTGCTTGATCCGGCGTGCGGGATGTCTGCGCGCGTCCGGTTGCCCTGCATTTCGGCGCTGGCTAGGCTCGCCCAGTCGACCGAGAAGAACCCATTAGTTGTGCGTTGTGGAATTGCCTTCCCGGGCACGGGGAGCCAGCCGCCGGGTGTTGGAGTGCCCGGCGGCCAGACCCGCCATTACCCGACGCCGACCGAACAGATCCGTGAGGTGGTCCCATGACGCGCCCAGACGACGAGTTCCCCCCGCTCGACGTCACCTCGACGCTCAATCTCGGCTCGCTCGACGAAGTGCTGGAGGGGCCGGACACCGATGTGGTGCCGAGCCGGATGTCCGGTTCGTTGCCGCCGGGTATGGCGCTGCTGGTGGTTCGTCGCGGTCCGAATGCGGGTGCCCGGTTCCTGTTGGACCACGACGTGACGACCAGTGGCCGGCATCCGGACAGTGACATCTTCCTCGATGACGTGACGGTGTCGCGTCGGCACGCGGAGTTCCACCGTGATGGTGGGACGTTCACGGTGCGGGACGTGGGTAGCCTCAATGGCACGTACGTGAATCGTGAGCGGGTCGAGGCGGCCACGTTGAGCAATGGTGACGAGGTTCAGATCGGTAAGTTCCGGGTGGTGTTCATCGCCGGTCCGCGCCCGGAGGAGGAGGCCGGCCGGGGGTGAACGAGCCTGCGGCCTCCACGCCACCCGGGGCGGCCCGGTCCCAGCCGCTGATGAGCATCGGTGAGGTGCTGGGTCAGTTGCGGGTGGATTTCCCGGACACCACGATTTCGAAGTTGCGGTTCCTCGAGGCCGAAGGGCTGGTTGAGCCGCAGCGGACGGCGTCGGGTTACCGGAAGTACAGCTGGGACGATGTGGCGCGGTTGCGGTTCGTGTTGACCGCGCAGCGGGACAGGTACCTGCCGTTGCGGGTGATCCGTGAGCAGTTGGCCGAGTGGGATTCGTCCGGTGAGCAGCCGGAGCGGTCGCGGCCGGCGTTGGTGGCGGTGGGGCCTGATGGTGCGGTTCCGGGTCGGGAGTCGGCGGAGCCGGCCGAGTCGTCGCAGGTGCGGCTCGGCCGGGCTGAGTTGGTGGCCCGCAGTGGGGTCGACGAGTCGACGCTTGTGGAGTTGGAGCGGCTCGGTGTGCTGGTGTCGGATCCGCCGGGGTGGTATGACGCGGATGCGTTGATCATCGCGTCGGCGGTGGCGGGTCTGGCGGCGTACGGGTTGGAGCCGCGGCATCTGCGGGGTTATCGGACTGCGGCCGATCGTGAGGTCGGGTTGTTCGCGCAGTTGGTGGCGCCGTTGGCGCGGCAGAGTGACCCGGCGGCGCGGGCGCGGGCGGCGGAGACGGCGCGGGAGTTGGTGGCGTTGTCGGAGCAGTTGCACGCGGCGTTGGTGCGGGTGGGGTTGCGGTCGACGTTGGGTCGGTGAGGTGCCCGGCAGGTGCGGCGGAGCGGAAAGATCTCTTCTCTGAAGCGTGCCGTAGGCTTGCCGGGGTAACCCCTTTCTGGCGCGGACGTGGTGCTGTAGCGCATGGGACGGCCGTGTTGCGGTCCGTGTACCGTGCAGGGAAGGGCGCGGTGCGTAGGTTGACGACGACACGGAGGCGGCGGTGCGCGAGCTGAGCGTGGTCGGAGTTCGGGTGGAGCTGCCCAGCAACCAGCCGATCGTCCTGCTCAGGGAGGTCGAGGGCGACCGCTATCTGCCGATCTGGATCGGTGCGGTCGAGGCCACGGCTATCGCTTATGAGCAGCAGGGGGTCAAGCCGGCCCGCCCGTTGACGCATGATCTTTTGCGGGATGTGTTGGCGGCGTTGCAGGCGCCGTTGCAGGCGGTGGAGATCACCGAGCTCAAGGAGAACGTGTTCTACGCCGACTTGTTGATCGGTGACGGGGTGCGGGTTTCGGCGCGTCCGAGCGATTCGATCGCGTTGGCGTTGCGGGTTGGTGCGCCGATTCGTTGTGCCGAGCAGGTCCTCAGCGAGGCGGGGATCGTTATCCCTGATGAGCAGGAGGATGAGGTGGAGAAGTTCCGCGAGTTCCTGGAGCAGGTGCGTCCGGAGGACTTCGCGGGCTGAGCGGTTCGGGTGCCCGGCTGGTGTCACGGTGGGTGACGCTGGCGCGCGGTTGGTGATCTTTCTCGGTGGCTGCGCGGCGTGTCGCGCCGGTTCCTCCGCGGTAACCCCTGAAGGTGGCGTTAGGGTTGCCGTGTCGAGGGGTGCGCGTCGCAGGAAACGATGCGTCGCCGCACTGACGGGGAGGTTGTCCGCATGCACGAGCCGCAGGATCCCGATCCGGGTACACAGGTGAACGAGCCGGGTGTGACGCCTGAGGGTGACGGCTCGGTGGGCTACCGAGGTGTGACGGCGTGCCACGCGGTGGGCATCAGTTATCGGCAGTTGGATTACTGGGCTCGGACGACGTTGGTGGTGCCGAGCGTCCGGGACGCGTCGGGTTCGGGGACCCAGCGGTTGTACTCGTTCCGCGATCTGGTGGTGTTGAAGGTCGTGAAGCGGTTGTTGGATGCGGGGGTGTCCCTGCAGAACATCCGTAAGGCGATCGAGGCGCTGCGGTCGCGTGGTGTGGAGGATCTCGCGGGTATCACGCTGATCTCTGACGGGACGACGGTGTACGAGTGCCGGTCCCCGGAGGAGGTGGTCGACCTGTTGCAGGGTGGGCAGGGCGTGTTCGGGATCGCGATCGGTGGGGCCTTCAAGGAGATCCAGGGGTCGTTGTCGCATCTGCCGGCGGAGCCGGCGGCGAGCGGCCCGGCGGAGCCGGTGGTGGGGTCCTCGTCTGATCCGGTGGGGGATGAGTTGGCGGCGCGGCGGGCGCGGCGGCGCGCGGGTTGAGTAGCGCTGCGCGTCTGTCGGTGCGCGGTCCGTTGGTGTGGGTGACTTTTTTGGGCACGCCCGGCTGGTGACTGTGGGTCAGGGCGGTCGACGTTGGGTGGCTGTTCCCCGGTCGATGAATCCATGGTGGACACTGTCTGTGGTGCTCCGGTTGCGGTGGGTGGAATCTCGGGTGGACCGTGGTGACGGTGCGTGTCCACCAGTTGTCGGGAATCGGATAGGGGGGCCCTGACCGGAGGTTGCGGGCACGCTATGGTCCGTCACGGTCCCCGCCGTGGTGCCCCGTGGCACGCGGGTGTCGCGTCGGTGGCCGTAGCCCCTGCGCGTCACCGCGCGCGACCTTTCACCCCCGGAAGGAACGACCGTGACGGTTACGGAAGAGACCGCTGCCGCCTCGCACTATGACCGCATCGGCGGCGCGAGTTCGGTGAAGGCGGCCGTCGAACTGTTCTACGACAAGGTCCTCGCCGATCCCGAGCTGGCGGGCTATTTCGCCACTGTGGACATGCCGACGCAGCGTCGACACCTGGCGTTGATGTTGGCGGTGGTGTTGGGCGGCCCGAACGAGTACGCGGGTCGCGGTTTGGCCGAGACGCACCAGCCGCTGGGCATCCCGGCGGAGCACTACGCGAAGGTGGGCGTGCACCTGATCACGACGCTGACGGAGTTGGGTGTGCCGGCCGACGTCCTGGACCACGTGCGCGTGGTGCTGGGGCAGGTGCAGGACCAGGTGGTGTCCACCGGAGAGCGTCCGGGCGTCTGAGCGTGGACGCGGCCCGACTCAAGCAGAGTTGGTCCCTCGTCGCCGCGCACGGCGACGAGGTGCCGCTCTACTTCTATTCGACGTTGTTCCTGGCCCATCCCGAGACGCGGCAGATGTTCCCGACGAACATGGCGGGGCAGCGGGATCGCCTCGTCACCGCGTTGGGGCACATCGTGTCGCATGTGGACCAGGTCGATCGGCTGGTGGGTTTCCTGCAGGACCTCGGCGCGGACCACCGGAAGTTCGCGGTGCGCGCGGAGCACTACCCGGCGGTCGGTGAGGCGTTGCTGGCGACGTTGCAGCATTTCCTGGCCGAGCAGTGGACCGACGAGCTGGCTCAGGACTGGGCGGGCGCGTACGGGTTGGTCGCGCAGGTGATGACGGAGGCGGCGCAGGCGGCCGAGGCGGTGAACCCGCCGTGGTGGGTGGCGGAGATCGTGGCCCACGAGCGGCGGGCGTTCGACGTCGCGGTGTTGACGGTGCGTCCGCAGTACCTGTTGCCGTTCACTCCGGGTCAGTCGATCGGGGTGTCGCATCCGTCGGTGCGGTCGTGGCGGTACTACTCGCCGGCGAACGCGCCGCGCGCGGACGGCACGTTGGAGTTGCATGTGCGGGCCGCTCCGGGTGGCGCGGTGTCGTCGCGGCTGGTGTACGGCTCGGCGGTGGGTGACCGTGTCAATCTGGCCGCGCCGGTGGGGGAGCGGTTGGCGTTGTGGTCGGCGGGTTCCAGTGACCTGTTGTTGTTGACCTCGGGCACGGGTTGGGCGCCGATGAAGGCGTTGGTGGAGCAGATCGCCGCGGAGGGCTCCCGTCGGCGGGTGGACCTGTATGTGGGTGCGCGGTCGCGCAGCGAGTTCTACGACAGCGACGCGATCGACAAGATGGCGTCGTCGTTCCCGTGGTTGACGGTGACGTACGTGGTGGGCGCGGACGTGAACCGGCCGGGTGAGTTCGTGCAGGCGGTGGACCGGGCGTTGGCCGATGGTGACTGGCGTTCGCGGCACGTGTACGTGTGCGGGTCCGACGAGATGGTGTCGCATGCGGCGCAGACGTTGGCGCGGGCGGGTTACCACGAGGGTCAGGTGCATCACGAGGGTCTGGGCAAGCAGTGGTACGGCCCGGCGTGGCGTACGGCGGTCCAGCAGTCGAGTTCAGGGGGTGACCAATGAGCGCGAGCCCGATCAGCCGGTACGACGGGATTCAGGTGTCCGGCGGTGTGCAGGTGCGGATGACCTCCGACCGGGTTCGGCGGTGGGAGTTCGGTACGGCGCCGTTCGCGCGCCGGGGCTATGACCACGCGGACGTGGACCGGTTCCGGGTGCAGGTCGCCGACGAGTTGGATCTGTTGGCGACGCAGATCGCGCATCTGCGGGCGGAGAACGAGCGGCTGACCGATCGGGTGGAGTTGCACCGCCACGGGGTGATCCCGAGCGCGGGGGCGGCGGCGAAGGTGCCGGCGGCCAAGGAGGTGAACCTGCTGTCGGCGGCGCAGCGGGAGGCGGAGCAGATCATCGCGCAGGCGCACGACTACGCGCGGCGGGTCGCGGAGTACGCCCGGGTGCAGTACGAGAGTTACATGCGGGCGGCGGCGGAGGAGGCGAAGCAGGAGGCCGAGCGTGCGGTGGCGGAGTACCGCAGTTCGGCCGGGTCGAGCTTCGACGACTCGGTGGCGACCCGGGAGGCGTTGCGGATCTTCGGCGAGATGATGGTGTCGCACATGCAGGCGGCGGCGCGGCACCTGGACGACGGCAGTGAGCAGTTGGTGCGCACGATGGACCGGATCGCGAAGGAGACGCCGGGGGCGCCTTTCGTGGGTGGCGCGGCCGGGCAGACGGCGTTGCCGCGTCACCACCAGCGCTGAACACCTGGCGGGTGGGGCCTTACGTGTGAGGCCCCACCCCCGGGTTGAGGTTCAGGTGGTGGCGGCGTGGATCGCGTCGGCGATCGGGGTGGGTCCGTCGACGAGTTCCAGGGTCGCCCCGGCGGTGCGGGGTTCGTCCAGGAGCGCGGCGAGGACGAGGGCGACGTCGGCGCGGCTGATGGCGCCCCGGCCGGCGTGTGGGGTGAGGGTGACGTGCCCGGTGGGTTCGTCGTCGGTGAGCCGGCCGGGGCGCAGGATCGTCCAGGCCAGGTCGCGGGCGCGCAGGTCGTCCTCGGCGGCGCGTTTGGCGCGCAGGTAGGCGGCCCACACGTCGTCGGTGCCGGCGGCGGGCGGCCGGTCCACGCCCATCGAGGAGACCAGCAGGTAGCGGTGGACTCCGGCGCGGGTGGCGGCGTCGGCGAGCAGCGCGGCGGCGGCCCGGTCGACGGTGTCCTTGCGGGCGGCGCCGCTGCCGGGGCCGGCGCCGGCGGCGAAGATGACCGCGTCGGCGTCGTGCAGGTGCGCGGCGACCTCGTCGACGTCGGCGTGTTCCAGGTCGCAGAGGACCGGGGTGGCGCCTACGGCGCGCAGGTCGTCGACGTGGTCGGGGTTGCGGATCAGGCCGACGGCGGCGTCACCGCGCCCGGTGAGGTGCTGCTGCACGAGCAGGGCGATCTTGCCGTGGCCTCCGGCGATGACGACACGCATGGGCCCAACCTACCGGCACCCGCCGGGCTTGACCTTGACCTGTGGGCAACCCCCAGTGTGGGGTGCGCCGGTCACGGTGACCGGTGCGAGGAGGAACCCGACGTGGGGTTGCTGACGATCGGGGCGTTCGCCCGGGCGGCGGGTCTGACGCCGAAGGCGTTGCGCCTGTACGGCCGGGTGGGGGTGCTGGTGCCCGCGGCGGTGGACGCGGAGTCCGGGTACCGGCTCTACGACCCGCGGCAGGTGCCGCTGGCCCGGCTGGTGGCTCAGCTGCGTCGTATCGGCATGCCGCTGGCGCAGATCCGCACCGTGTGTGCTCTGGAGCCGGCGGCGGCGGCCGAGATGGTCACCGCGTACTGGCGGCGGGTGTCGGTCGACACCGCTGCCCGCGCGCGGCTCGCCGCCCTCCTCGTGCGGGACCTGTCCGAGGGGAGCACCACCATGTCGTCGATGAGTGTCCGTTACGCCACCGGCTGTGAGACCGGGATCGCCCGTGACAGCAACGAGGACGCCGCGTACGCCAACGAGCGGTTGCTCGCCGTCGCCGACGGTGTGCGGGGGCCCGGCGGCGCTGCCGCCAGCGCCGCCGCCATCGACGCGCTCGCGTCGCTGGACCTCACCAACGTGTCGGCGGTGGAGGTGGTGACGGCGCTGGCCGGCGCGGTCACCGACGCCGACCGGGCCGTGCGGGGGCTGGCGACCGACGAGCACCAGCCGGCGACGACGCTGACCGCGCTGCTGCACAGCGGCACCCACCTGGCGTTGGCGCACGTCGGGGACACCCGGGCGTACCTGCTGCGCGACGGCGAGCTGTCGGTGTTGACCCGGGACCACACGTGGGTGCAGGCGCAGGTGGATCAGGGCAGGCTCGACCCTGCCGAGGCGGGCGCGCACCCCCAGCGGGCGTTGCTGGTGCGCGCGCTCGGCGGCGGTCGGCAGGTGGAGGCCGATCTGGCGTTGCGGGTGGCGGTGCCCGGTGACCGGTACCTGCTGTGCTCCGACGGGCTGTGGGCGGTCGTCGACCGGGCCGCCCTGGCCTCGACGGTGGGCGCGGGAGCCGACCCGGAGCGCACGGTGCGGGAGCTGATGGCCGCCGCGCGGGCCGCGGGCGCGCCCGACAACATCGCCTGTGTCGTCGCCGACGTCGTCGCGGCGTAGGCGGGTGCTCGGCATCGGGGGGTGCGCTGAGGCAGCATGAAGGGGTGACGACGAGTGTGCAGGAACTGGCCGCGCTGGTGGCCGGCGGTCAGGTGGTCGTGCTCAGCGGGGCGGGCCTGTCCACCGAGTCGGGTATCCCGGACTATCGGGGGCCCAGCGGGGTGGCCCGCCGGCACACCCCGATGACGTTCCAGGCGTTCACCCGGGACACGGTGGCGCGGCGGCGGTACTGGGCGCGCAGCCACCTGGGGTGGCGGTTGATCGCGCGGGCGACGCCGAACGCGGGGCATCGGGCGGTGGCGCGGTTGCAGGACGCCGGCCTGGTCGACGCGGTGATCACGCAGAACGTGGACGGGTTGCACGGCGCGGCGGGCAGCGGGCGGGTGGTGGAGCTGCACGGGCGCCTGGACGAGGTGACGTGCCTGGACTGCGGCAACCTGACCTCGCGCGAGGAGGTGGACCGGCGGCTGCGCGAGGCGAACCCGGACTTCGTGGCCCGGGTCGCCGCAGTCAACCCGGACGGTGATGTTGATCTCCCGGACGAGCAGGTGGCGGGGTTCCGGCCGGTGGACTGCGGGATCTGCGGGACGGGGATGCTGAAACCGGACGTGGTGTTCTTCGGCGAGACGGTGCCGCCGCAGCGGGTGGCGCGGTGTTTCGCGCTGGTGGAGCAGGCCCGGGCGGTGGTGGTGCTGGGGTCGTCGTTGACGGTCATGTCGGGCCGGCGGTTCGTGATCCGGGCCGCGAAGCAGGGCATTCCGGTAGCGATCGTCAACCAGGGTCCGACCCGGGGTGACGGGTACGCCACGGTGCGCGTCGACGCGCCGCTGGGGGAGGTGCTGCCGGTGCTCGCCGAGCGGGTCACCGGCGCGTCGGCGGTGCCGGTGTGACAGCCGCCGCGGGGTAGGACATCTGCTGGAAACACCGGCGCTGGTAGCGTTGACCATGCCGGTACCACCCACGTGGGAGAGACCGCCTCGACAGCAGGGGCGGCGCCGAAGGGGCAAATCCTCCCCGGAACCTCTCAGGCAAAAGGACCTCGTGGGCAGGCACTGTGGAGCGCTCCGGTGGGGTGTGACAGAGGGGGAGGCCGACCCGTCGACCTCGCCCGGGAGCGCCCCTGATGTCCGTAGAGCAGTTCGCCACCCGTCACATCGGCCCCGGCCCCGACGACGAGCGCCGCATGTTGGAGGTCGTCGGGCACGACTCCATCGACGAGCTGATGGACGCCGCGATCCCCGAGGTGATCCGCTGGCACGGCACCCTCGACCTGCCGGACGCCGCCACCGAGGCCGAGGCCATCGCCGAGCTGCGGGCCCTGGCGGCCCGCAACACCGTCGCCGTGTCCATGATCGGCCTGGGCTACCACGGCACGCACACCCCGGCGGTGATCCGCCGCAACGTGCTCGAAGACCCGGCCTGGTACACGGCGTACACGCCGTACCAGCCGGAGATCAGCCAGGGCCGGCTCGAGGCGCTGCTGAACTTTCAGACGATGGTCACCGACCTGACCGGCCTGGCCACCGCGAACGCCTCCATGCTCGACGAGGGCACCGCCGCGGCCGAGGCCATGACCCTCGCCCGCCGCGCCTCCAAGAGCAAGAGCGGGGTGTACGTCGTCGACGCCGACGCCCTGCCGCAGACCATCGCGGTGATCACCAGCCGGGCGGTGCCGCTCGGCATCGACGTGCGGGTCGTCGACGTCGCGCGTGACGAGCTGCCGGCCGAGTTCTTCGGCCTGCACCTGCAGTACCCGGGGGCGTCCGGCGCGGTCCGTGACCACGCCGCCCTGGTGCGGGCGGCGCACGCCGCCGGCGCCCTCGTGACGGTCGCGGCGGACCTGTTGGCGTTGACGCTGCTGCGGGCACCGGGGGAGATCGGCGCGGACATCGCCGCCGGCACCACCCAGCGCTTCGGCGTACCCATGGGCTTCGGTGGGCCGCACGCCGGCTACCTGGCGGTGCGCGCGGGCCTGGAGCGGATGCTGCCCGGACGCCTGGTCGGGGTGTCCCGCGACGCGGCCGGCAACCCGGCGTACCGGCTGGCGTTGCAGACCCGCGAGCAGCACATCCGGCGGGAGAAGGCCACCAGCAACATCTGCACCGCGCAGGTGCTCCTCGCGGTGATGGCCGGCATGTACGCCGTCTACCACGGCCCGCACGGGCTGCGGGACATCGCGGCGCGTACCCACGCCATGGCGGCGCGGCTCGCGGCCGGGCTGCGCGCCGGCGGCGTGGACGTCGCGGACGTCGCGTTCTTCGACACCGTCACCGCGACGGTGCCCGGCGGCGCGGCGCGGGTCGTCGCGGCCGCCGCCGAGCGGGGCGTGAACCTGCGCCTGGTCGACGCCGACCGGGTCGGGATGTCCTGCGACGAGACGACCACCGACGCGCACCTGCGGCAGGTGTGGGCGGCGTTCGGCGTGCCCGCGTTCGACGGTGACGTCGACGCGGCCCTGCCGGGCGACCTGGCCCGCACGACCGACTTCCTGACCCACCCGGTGTTCCGCAGCCACCACTCGGAGACGGCGATGCTGCGCTACCTGCGGCGGCTGTCGGACTTCGACTACGCCCTGGACCGGGGCATGATCCCGCTGGGCTCGTGCACGATGAAGCTGAACGCGACCACCGAGATGGAGCCGGTGAGCTGGGCGGAGTTCGCCAACATCCACCCGTTCGCGCCGGACGACCAGACCGTCGGCTACCGGGAGATGATCGGCCAGTTGGAGTCGTGGCTGGCCGAGGTGACCGGCTACGACGCGGTGAGCGTGCAGCCCAACGCCGGGTCGCAGGGTGAGCTGGCCGGTCTGCTGGCCATCCGCTCGTACCACGCGTCACGCGGCGAGTCGCACCGCGACGTGTGCCTCATCCCGTCGTCGGCGCACGGCACGAACGCCGCCAGCGCCGTGATGGCCGGCATGCGGGTCGTCGTGGTGGCCTGCGACGACGACGGCAACGTCGACCTCGTCGACCTCGACGCGAAGATCGACAAGCACCGGGACGCGCTCGCCGCGATCATGGTGACGTACCCGTCGACGCACGGCGTGTACGAGACGGGCATCGCGTCGCTGTGCGCGAAGGTCCACGACGCCGGCGGCCAGGTGTACGTCGACGGGGCGAACCTCAACGCCCTCGTCGGGTACGCCAAGCCCGGCCGGTTCGGCGCGGACGTGTCGCACCTCAACCTGCACAAGACGTTCTGCATCCCGCACGGCGGCGGCGGCCCCGGCGTCGGCCCGGTGGCGGTCCGCGCGCACCTCGCGCCGTTCCTGCCCGGCGACCCCCTGGGCGCCCACGTCGACGCCACCCCGGCGATCTCGGCGGCCAAGTACGGGTCCGCGGGCATCCTGCCGATCCCGTGGGCGTACCTGCGGATGATGGGCGCCGAGGGGCTGACCCGGGCCACCGGCGTGGCGGTCCTCGCCGCGAACTACGTGGCCGCGCGGCTGCGCGAGCACTACCCGGTGCTGTACGCCGGCAACAAGGGCCTGGTCGCCCACGAGTGCATCCTCGACCTGCGGCCGCTGACGAAGGCGACCGGCGTGAGCGTCGACGACGTGGCGAAGCGCCTCATCGACTACGGCTTCCACGCGCCGACGATGTCGTTCCCGGTGGCCGGGACGCTGATGGTGGAGCCGACCGAGAGTGAGGACCTCACCGAGCTGGACCGGTTCTGCGACGCGATGATCGCGATCCGCGCCGAGATCGAGCAGGTCGGCTCGGGGCAGTGGCCGGCGGGGGACAACCCCCTGGCGAACGCCCCGCACACCGCGCCGATGGTCAGCGGCGACGAGTGGCCGCACCCGTACCCGCGGTCGGTGGGCGCGTACCCGGCCGGGGTGGACCGGGCCGGGAAGTACTGGCCGCCGGTACGGCGCATCGACGGCGCGTACGGCGACCGGAACCTGGTCTGCTCGTGCCCGTCGCCGGAGGCGTTCGAGGACTGACGACGGGCGTGCCGGGGCGGGCGGTATCGGGCCGCCCCGGCAGCCGCTGTGCGATGGACAGCGACTCGGCGTGGTGACGCTGGGTGGTCGTTCAGGCCACGAGGGCGTGGCGGGCGGGGCCGCGGTGGGGTGCGATGCTGCTGCCGTCGGGAAGCAGCTCACCGGTGTCCTCGAAGACGATCACGCCGTTGCAGAGCAGGCTCCAGCCCTGCTCAGGGAAGCAGGCGAGGACGCGGGCGGCTTCCCGATCGGTGGCTTCAGCTAAGGGGCAGGTCGGTTGGTGCTGGCACATCGGGTTCTCCGGACTGTGGGGGCACTGTGTCATGGTTCACATGACCAGTGACGCACAGTACCAAGCGAAGGTGTCCAGCATCGAGCAGGTGTCGCCTTGCCGTACCGGAAATCCACTGAACGGATGAGGAAGATCGGACCATACGGCGTGGAAACGCTCCCACAGGTGCTGGTCGATGCGCCCGCGGCACCACCCGGATGCCGCGACAGCCTCGTCGAACGCGCCCGACTCCACTGGCATCGCGCCGACGGCGGCGACCCCGCCGCACTCGCCGAGGAGTTCCTGGCCGCACACGGCCTGGACCTGCGCGACCTGAACCGACCCGCCGCACACGGCCCGGTCGTCTGCGGCGCCGCGCTCTACCTGTCCGCCGCCGCCGGAACGCACCTGGCCGGCGTACCCGCCACCGCGCCCGAACCCGCGCCCACCCTGCCCGACCTCGCCGTCGTCATCTACCACCACGGACCCACCCGAGCACCCGCCGCCCCCGACGACACGCCCTGGTGGCTCGGCCCATGGACCGAGAGCTGGACACCCGCGCAACACGCCGCCGCCGTCGACGCCGTCCGCGCCGCCATCGGCCGCGGCGACATCTACCAGACCAACCTCGTCGGACACGCCGCCGCCCCCTACAGCGGCGACCCGCTACCCGCCCTGCGCCGCCTTGGCGCGCTCCCCGGCGCCCGCTACGGCGGCGTCCTCACCGGCGACGGCTGGGCCATCGGCTGCGCCTCCCCGGAAACCCTCGTCGAGGTCCACCACGGCCAGATCATCACCCGACCCATCAAGGGCACCCGCCCCGCCACCGCCACCGGCCACGCCGAACTGCTCACCAGCGCCAAAGAACGCGCCGAACACATCATGATCGTCGACCTCGAACGCAACGACCTCGCCCGCATCGCCCGCACCGGCACCGTCACCGTCGACGAACTGTTCACCGTGCGCCGCTGGTGCGACCTGTGGCAGGCCGAATCCACCGTCCGCGCCCAGGCCGCCGACGGCCTCGGCCTCGCCGACCTGCTCCGCGCCACCTGCCCCGGCGGCTCCGTCACCGGCGCGCCGAAACTCGCCGCCCTCACCCACATCGCCGCCGCCGAACCCGTCGGCCGGGGCGCCAGCATGGGCGCCCTCGGCTGGATCGCCCCCGGCCGCATCGACCTCGGCCTGACCATCCGCACCGCCGCCGCCACCGGCCACACCCTGCACACCTGGGCCGGCGGCGGCATCACCTGGGACAGCGACCCCACCGCCGAGGTCGCCGAAGCCGCCGCCAAGACCGCACCCGTACGCGCCACCCTGGCCGGACGCTGACACCACCACCACCGGCGATACGCTGACCCCCATGACCATGCGGCCCATCCGGATCATCGGCGACCCCGTCCTGCGCACCGAAGCCGAGCCGGTCACCACCTTCGACGCCGAACTGCGCGCCCTGGTCACCGACCTGATGGACACCCTGCTCGGCGCACCCGGCCGCGCCGGCGTCGCCGCACCCCAGATCGGCGTCAGCGCCCAGGTCTTCGTCTACGACGCCGACGGCCACCGAGGCCACCTCATCAACCCCACCCTCGAACTGTCCGACGAACTCCAGGACGACGAGGAAGGCTGCCTGTCCATCCCCGGGCTGTACTTCCCGACCGCGCGCGCCCTGCACGCCACCGCCCACGGCGTCGACCAGCACGGCGAACCGTTGACCATCACCGGCAGCGGATTCCTCGCCCGCGCCCTGCAACACGAGGCCGACCACCTGCGCGGCACCCTCTACGTCGACACCCTGCGCGGCGACATCCGCCGCCGGGCCCTGCGCGAGATCCGCGCCGGCCGCTTCGACTCACCCAGCCGCCGCGCCTGAACCCGCGCCCCTACCGGGCCGCCCACTGGTCGTAACCCAGCTTCGCCACCAACGCCAGCACCACCACCAGCAACACCACCCGCACGAACCCCGACCCGCGACGCAACGCCATCCGCGCACCCACCACCGCGCCCGCGATGTTGCACACCGCCATCGCCGCGCCCAACCACCACCACACATGCCCGGTCACCGCGAACACCACCAACGCGCCCAGATTCGTACCCGCGTTGACGACCTTCGCCATCGCCGACCCGTGCACGAAATCCGCACCCACCAACGTCGTGAACGCCAGCACCAGAAACGTGCCCGTCCCCGGCCCGATCAACCCGTCGTACAGGGCGATCCCCACCCCGGCCACACCGATCGCCACCGCCACCCGTGCCCGCGTCCGCCGCGCCGGCACAGCCACCACCCCCAACCGGGGACGCAACAACACGAACACGGCCACCGCCACCAGAACCACCAACACCACCGGCCGGTACGCCGCCGCCGGCACCGCCCCGGCCAACGCCGCGCCCACCCCCGCGCTGAGCACCGCCACACCCGCCGCCGGCCCCGCCACCCGCCAGTCCACCTTCGTACGCCGCGCGTACGTCGCCGCCGCCGTCGCCGTACCGAAGATCGCCGCCAACTTGTTCGTGCCCAACGCGGTCGCCACCGGCACCCCCGGAGCCGCCACCAACAACGCCGGCAGCAGCAACAACCCGCCACCACCGACCACGGCATCCACCCACCCGGCCATCGCCGCGGCGGCCAGCAGGGTGCTCAGCGATACGGCGTCCACGGTCGGCAATTCTCCCCACCCGACCCACCCCACCAGCCCCGCAAGTGGCGCGACTCACCGCTCACCGGCCCCGCCTACGCCGCAACCACACCCCCCACGCCCCGACCGCCACGAACACCAGCATCGAACACAGCAACAGCTTCACCACGCGGCAACCCTGCCACGGACACGTAAGGTGCAGGAGTGCGCCTGGCCACCTTCAACCTGCTGCACGGACGATCCCTCACCGACGGCCTCGTCGACCCCGACCGACTCGCCGCCGCCGTACACGCCCTCGACGCTGACGTCCTCGCCCTGCAGGAAGTCGACCGCGACCAACACCGCAGCGGCAACCTCGACCTCACCGCCATCGCCGCCCAGGCCCTCGACGCGCCACACCACCGCTTCGCGGCCGCCGTCGTCGGCACCCCCGGCGAACGGTTCCGACCCCTGCGCCACGACGACGACGGCCACGGCGAACCCTGCTACGGCATCGGCCTCATCAGCCGCCACCCCGTGCGCAGCTGGCACATCACCCGACTCAAACCCGCGCCCATACGCTCACCCATCTACGCCCCCGGACCCGGCGGCGGCCTCATCCTCCTCGACGACGAGCCCCGCGTCGTCCTCGCCGCCATCCTGGACACCCCCCACGGCCCCCTCACCGTCGCCGCGACCCACCTGTCCTTCGTACCCGGCTGGAACGCCCGCCAACTCCGCCAGACCGTGCGCGCCCTGCGCGCCCTACCCGGCCCCCGCGTCCTGCTCGGCGACCTCAACCTCCCCGCCGGCCCGGCCCGCCTCGTATCCCGCTGGCAGCCACTCGGCCGACGCCCCACCTACCCCTCCGGACAACCCCGCGTCCAACTCGACCACATCCTCGCCGACCGACACGCCCTCGACGCGCTCCCGCCCGTACGGGCCGTCACCACGCCGACGTCCACCATCTCCGACCACCGACCCCTGCTCGTCGACCTCGGCTGAGGCCAGCATCAGCGCGCCGCGTCACCCTCCGCCGACACCAGAGCAGCCAACACCCGGTGGGTACGACTAGCCCGGATCGCCTCCCGCTGCTGACCCGCCGTCACCTCGATGTACGTCTGCGACGATGCCAGCGAGGCGTGCCCCAACAACCGCATGATCTCCGCCGCGCCCGCGCCGTCCTCCGCCAACCGGGTCGCGAACGTGTGCCGCAGCGCGTGCAACCGCGCCCCCTTGGGTACCCGGTCACCGATACCCGCCCGCCGGTAACACGACTCGACCAGATACTGCAGGCCACCGCGGCGCAGCGGCTCACCCCGCCGGTCCACCAGCAACGCCGAGTCGGGGCGAACCGACCGCGACCCGAACCGCCGCGCCCGACTGGCCAGATAGTCCGCCAGCACCCGGTCCAGGTCCGTCTCGATCGGCACCACCCGGGGACGCCCACCCTTGCCGGCCACCTCGATCCGCCGCTCACCCGGCCGACCCGCCAACGAACCGACCCGCAACGCCAGCAGCTCGGACAGACGCAACCCGGCGCACAGCGCCACCGCCAACACCGCCACGTCCCGCTCCGGCCACGGGTCCCGTTGCCGGCCGTCGTCACGCGCCACCGACGCCAGCAGCACCTCGGGCGTGTCCGCGCCCCGCAGCGGCTTCGGCTCGGGCAGGACGGCCCGGGGCCGATCGACCGCCGGCATCGGGTTGCCCGCCACCACACCGTCGGTCACCAGGAAGGTGAAGAAGCTGTTCCAGGTGGACCAGGCGCGGTGCACCGAGGCGGGGGCGCGGGGAGCGGCGAACCGGGCGAACGCCGCCCGTAACACCCGGGGGGAGAGGTCGGTGATCGATACTTCGTCGAGGGGGAGGGGAGTGGCATTACCGGCGGAGACCAGGTTGGCCACCGCGAACAGGTCGCGTCGGTAGGCCGCCAGGGTGTGGGGGGAGGGCTTACGGGTGGCCCGGGCGGTCAGGAACTCCTCGATCAAGGCTCCGAGCGATTCGTCCTTTTTGTCATGCATAAGGGATATTATGCAGCATTTTCGTGTTCCCGGGAAGCGGGGGGAGTAGGGGATGGAGGCCATCCGGGCGACCGCACCGACCTCGGCGAAGGACTGTCGAGCTGCCCCGTAGGTGGGGCAGGCGTAGCGCAGCCTGGACAGCCCACCACGGCGGCCGGCAGCCCGGTCGGGGCCGGCCCGAACGGCCATAGGCTGATCGAGGAGCCACGGATCGTGCGCGGCATGACGTCGCCCGCAAGCTGTCCCACCTGTGGTCGGGCGGGCACGCCCACCGTGTACCGGGACCTCGGCGGTCCGACGGAGCTGGCCTGCTCCCGCCGGTCAACGCACGCCTCGTCAGGTCGAACGAGGACGCGCGTCCACTCGGCCTGACGCGCGACTGGCTCGCCCTCGGTGTGGCGGGGGGCCACCAGATCGGCCAACTTTACATAATGTGCATTATCGAATGTGGCACGGCACCCGCAGATCGACGCGGTGGGCTAGCGTGTCGTCGATCTACTGGGGAGATTCCCCGCAGCCTTGTCGGAAAGAAGCAATCACGTGTCACTGTGGAAGAAGACCGCCGTCGTCGCGGTCTCGGCGCTTACGGCGCTCACCGCCTCCGCCTGCGGCGTGGCGACCGGTTCGTCGGGCTCGTCCGACGCGCCGAAGCAGACCAGCGTCCTTGAGCTGCTGGCCAGCGACCTCAAGGGCTCGTTGCAGAAGACGATCGACGTCACCGACAAGAGCGACTCGGTGACGCTGACGATGACGGGAACGACCGGCGGCCAGAAGATCTCCATGCAGGGTGTCCTGGACCTGGGTGACCCGGTCAAGGCCGAGATGACGATGGCGGACCCGAGCGACGGTCCGACCACCGTCCGGCTGATCGGGACCGCGTTCTACGTCGAGGTGCCGGCGAAGGACCGTTCGAGCATGGGCGGTAAGCGGTGGCTGAAGATGGACATGGGCAGCATCGGCCAGCAGGCCGGGATGGACTTCAGCAAGCAGTTCGAGGACATCGACCCGACCAAGCAGGTCAAGACCCTGCTCGCGTCCGAGGGCGTGACGGTCGTCGGTGAGGAGACGGTGAACGGGGCGCGCACGGTCCACTACACCGTCACCACCCCGGTGGCGACGCAGCTGGCTCAGGTCGACGCCAAGCTGCGGGCCGCTGTGGAGAAGCAGTTCACCGCTGCGGGCGTTAAGGAGGTCAAGGTCGACCTCTGGGTCGACGAGCAGTACCGGCCGCGTCGTGCGGCCACGGTCATGGGCGCGATGGGCGACATCGTGGTCGACTACACCGACTACGGCAAGGCGGTCACCATCGAGACGCCTCCGCCGGCGGAGACCACTGACTTCGCCGAGATGTTGCAGGGGCTGAAGGGCACCGACAACTGATTTCAGGCGGTGTGACTGCCCTGCCGGTGCCCGGTAGCACCGGCAGGGCAGTGTCGTTTCCGCGGCCTTCTCCCCCAGCTCGGTCAGTCGAACTGGTCGGCCAGCTTGCGAAGCTTGTCGACGTACGCCGGCCAGTCGTATCCGTCGGCAATGCCGGTGCTGTCGCGCTGCCAGCCGATCGCCCCGTCGTGCTGCTCGCGGATGATGTCCAGGTGACCGGCGTGCCGGGCGATGTCGCTGGTGACGTGCATGATGGTCCGGGCCAGTGTCACGTCCTGGCGGCCGGGTTGCCACCAGGGCACCTGCCCCGGCGCGTCGAGCGGTAGTTGGTCGATCGTCTCGTCCGCGAAGGCGCCGACGCGGCGGTACAGGTCGATGAGGCCGTCCTTGGTCTCGTTCTCGTCCGCGTACCAGTCTGCCTGCGGGTCGTCGTCGAACGCGGTGAGCGGGACCAGCTCCTGCGGGGTGGGGAACTCGCGGCCGAAGGTGGGTCCGAAGTAGGCGGCCTCGACGTTGAGGCAGTGTTTGACGACGCCGAGCATGTTGTTGCCGGTGGTGGTGCGGGGCGTTCTGGCCTGGCGTTCGCTGATGCCGTCGAGTTTCCAGATGAGGTCGTCGCGGTTCCTGCGAAGGTAGTAGTGCATCGCGGCCTTGGTGTCGTCCAGGTCAGCCATGGCGGTCATTGTCGCGTACCGGCCTCAGGTTGTGGGGTTCGGCGGAGCCAGGCCCGGGTGTGGGCGCGGAGCAGGGCTGGTTGTTCGAAGGGCAGGTAGTGCCCGGCCTGGTCGACGGTGCTGTAGGTGCCTCGGGGGTAGCGGCGCATGGCGTGGAACTGGTCGGCGAAGCCGACGATGCCGTCCTGGCGGCCGGTGAGCACGCTGACGGGCCCGTCGAAGGGGGTGTCGGCGGTCTCGTCGGGGAGCGCGTACCCGGGGCCTGTGCGCAGTTCCTGTTGGAAGGTGTGGTCGCCGGGGCCGCCCGTGTCCAGGGCGCGCAGGACGGTGGCGACGACGGTCGGGGTGCGGTGGCCGAGCGCGGTGTCGAGGTGTGGGCGCAGGTCGGTGGGCGCGTCGTCGAGCCAGCCGGTGGGTCCTGGCGGCGGGCGGTGCTCGGGCAGGGTGCGGCTGGCCGGTGCGATGGTGATGCCGGGGCAGATCAGGAGTAGGCCGCGGACGAGGTCGGGGCGTTGGCGGGCGATGCCGGCGGCGAGGTAGGCGCCGTAGGAGGCGCCGGCCAGCAGGGCCGGTCCGTCGATGTGGTGGTCGAGCCAGGCGCAGATGGTGGTGAGCAGGGCCTGGGAGGTGGGCGGGCAGGTGGGTGGGGTGTCGCCGTGGCCGGGCAGGTCCAGGTATGTCTCCCGGAGGCCGGCGCCGGCGAGGGCGGGGTGCAAGGCGGCGGCGGTGGCGGCGCGGGTCGTGCCGAACATTGGCAGGCACACCACGTCGGGGCCGGTTTCCGGTGAGCGGTCGGCGGCCAGGGTCATTCTGGTCCTTCCTGGGGGTGTGCGGAGCGCTGTGGGGTCATCTTCCGTTGTGGCGTTGTCGCCGACCTCACGTGGGCCGTTCGCTGGGAATTCCTCCGGTGGGGCGCGCCGTTGTCCGTTCGGAAGATCAGGTCCACATGATCGGATGGAAGTGTCATGCGCGTGCGTTCAGACGCGGTTGTGCTGTTCGGTGTGACAGGTGATCTTGTCTCGAAGAAGCTGTTTCCGGCGTTGTACGAGTTGACGCGGCGGGGGCGTCTCGACGTTCCGGTGATCGGGGTGGCCCGCTCCCCCTGGGATGATCAGCAGTTGGTGGCGACCGCTCGTAAGTCGGTGGCGGAGGCTTCTGACGAGGTGGATGACGAGACGTTCGACGCGTTGGCGGCCAACCTGTCGATGATCTCCGGGGACTATGCGGATCCGGCGACGTACGAGCGGCTGGCGGAGCGTCTGGGTGAGGCGCGGCGGCCGATCTTCTATCTGGCGATTCCGCCCATGGTGTTCGGTTCGGTGGTGCGGGGCTTGGCGGCGGTCGGGTTGGCCGACCGTGGTCGGGTGATCGTGGAGAAGCCGTTCGGGCGTGACCTGGCGTCGTCCGAGGAGTTGGATCGGACGTTGGGTGCGGCTTTCGACGCGAGTCGGGTGTTCCGGATCGACCACTACCTCGGCAAGGAGGCGGTGGAGGGGTTGTACGCGTTCCGGTTCGCCAACCGGCTGTTTGAGCCGTTGTGGAACCGTGAGCACGTCGACAACGTGCAGGTGACCCTCGCTGAGGGTTTCGGTACGCAGGGTCGGGCCGGTTTCTATGACACGGTGGGTGCGACGCGGGACGTGTTGCAGAACCACATTTTGCAGGTCGTGGCGTTGATCGCGATGGACGCGCCGGCTGGTGACGACGTGGATTCGTTCCGGGAGGCGGAGGCGGCGGTGTTGCGGCAGGTCGTGCCGTTGTCGCCGGAGTCGACGGTGCGGGGGCAGTACGCGGGTTACCGGGATGAGCCGGGTGTCGCGCCGGATTCGAACACGGAGACGTTCGTGGCGACGCGGTTGACGGTGGATTCGCCCCGGTGGGCGGGTGTGCCGTTCTATCTGCGGACGGGCAAGTCGTTGCCGGGGACGGCGACGGAGGTGGTGGTCGAGTTCAAGCGGCCGCAGCGGTCGTTGATCCCCGCCGAGGGTGGGGCGGAGGCGCCGGCGAACCTGTTGCGGTTCCGGTTGGGTCGTGGGGATGGCATCACGATGTCGATCCAGGCGAAGAGTCCGGGCGCGGCGGTGGCGAGTCGGCCGGTGGATCTGTCGGTGGACTTCGGTGCGGCGTTGGGTCGGCGTCAGGAGGCGTACGAGCGGTTGCTCGACGACGCGATGGACGGGCAGCATCTGCGGTTCGCGCGGGCGGAGACGATTCGGCAGGAGTGGCGGATCGTGGCGCCGATCCTGGATCTGGCGGCGCCGGTGCGCTCGTACGACAGGGGTAGTTGGGGTCCGGCGGACGCAGATGCGTTGGCGGGTGGCTGGCATGCGCCGGAGCTGGGGTAGGTGCGGCGTGGGCTGAGTGACCGCTCAGCTCACGGGAGGGACCGTCCGGCGATGGTGAGGTTTGCTCCTTGGGTGCGGGGTGGGCACGTTGTGACCACGTTTCGTCCGCCTCGGAGAGGAAGCAGCGCATGCTGTCCGCACTCGATCGTCGGCATACCGTCGCGCCGCCCGGCTACAGCCGGTGGCTCATTCCCCCGGCGGCGTTGGCCATCCACCTCTGTATCGGCCAGGTCTACGCCACGAGCGTCTACAAGAATTCGTTGATCGCCCATTTCGACACGGGTCAGACCGCGATCGGGGTGATCTTCAGTATCGCGATTGTGATGCTGGGGTTGTCCGCGGCGGTGGCCGGGACGTGGGTGGAGGCGAACGGGCCGCGTAAGGCGATGTTCGTGTCGGCCTGCTTCTGGGCGGCGGGTTTCCTGGTGGGGTCGCTGGGCATCGCCACGAAGCAGTTGTGGCTGCTGTACCTGGGGTACGGCCTGCTCGGCGGCATCGGTCTGGGTATCGGGTACATCTCCCCCGTGTCCACGCTGATCAAGTGGTTCCCGGATCGGCCGGGTCTGGCGACCGGTTTGGCGATCATGGGGTTCGGTGGTGGGGCGATGGTGGCCTCTCCCCTGTCGCGGCAGTTGCTGTCGTTCTACGACCCGGGCTACGACCCGTCGAACGCGGGTTCGACGGCGTCGGGCAGCGCGCTGGTGTGGTTGTTCGTGACGTTGGGCCTGGGCTACTTCGTGATCATGATGTTCGGGGTGGCGAACGTGCGGGTGCCGGCCGAGGACTGGCGTCCGGCGGGCTTCGATCCCGCGTCGGTGGCGGCGAAGCCGCTGGTCACCACGGCGAACGTGTCGGCGGCGAACGCGGTGAAGACGCGGTCGTTCTGGTTGTTGTGGGTGGTGTTGTTCTGCAACGTGACGGCCGGTATCGGCATCCTGGAGCAGGCCAGCCCGATGATCCAGGACTTCTTCCGGGAGAACGGGACGTCGGCGGTGTCGGTGGCGGCGGCCGGTGGGTTCGTGGGTCTGCTGTCGTTGTTCAACATGGCGGGCCGGTTCGTGTGGTCGTCGACGTCGGATGTCATCGGCCGTAAGCCGATCTACCTGGTGTATCTCGGCGTGGGCATGGCGATGTACGCGTTGCTGGCGCTGTTCGGGCACACGGCGACGGCGTTGTTCGTGCTGTTCGCGTGCGTGATCCTGTCGTTCTACGGTGGCGGCTTCGCGACCGTGCCGGCGTACCTGCGGGACCTGTTCGGCACGTACCAGGTGGGGGCGATCCACGGCCGGTTGTTGACGGCCTGGTCGGCGGCGGGTGTCGCGGGGCCGTTGATCGTTAACGGGTTCCTCGACGCGCAGGGCAAGCCGGGGACGTTGACGGCGGCGGCGTACCGGCCGGCGCTGCTCACGATGGTGGGTGTGCTCGCGGTGGGCTTCGTGGCGAACCTGCTGGTGCGACCGGTGCCGCAGCGCTATCACGAGCCGGTGGAGCAGGACGTGGACGAGGTCACGGCGGCGGGAAGGAGTGGTACGCGATGAGCGACGACGGTCGGAGCGGGCAGCAGGCCCGGTTGTGGATCTCCTGGCTGGTGGTGGCGGTGCTGCTCGGCTACGGGGTCGTGCAGACGGTGATCACGGCGGCGAAGCTGTTCACCCACTGAGGGCGGTGGGCCGGGGCGCGTGTCGCGCGCCCCGGCTCACAGGGCGCCGGAGACCCGTAGCACGGCGCCGGCGGTGTAGGAGGCGTCCGGGCTGAGGAGCCAGGCGATGGCGGCGGCGATCTCGTCGGGTTCGCCGGCGCGGCCCATCGGGATGCGGCCGGCGGCGGTGTCGGCGCGGTCGGGTACGCCGGAGTCGGTGTGGATGTCGGTGCGCACGAGGCCGGGGGCGACGCCGTTGACGCGGATGCCGCGTGGGGCGAGTTCCTTGGCCAGGCCGACGGTGAGGGTGTCGGTGGCGGCCTTGACGGCGGCGTAGTGCACGTACTCCCCCGGGCTGCCGAGGGTCGCGGCGGCGGAGGAGACGTTGACGATGGCGCCGCCGTCGGTGAGGCGGCGGGCTGCCTGCTGGGCGCAGAGGACGTACCCGATGAGGTTGACGTCGACGACGCGGCGCAGGTCGTCCACGCGCAGGTCGGTGAACGGGCCGATGAGGCTGGTGACGCCGGCGTTGTTGACCAGGCCGGTGAGGGGGCCGAGCTGCGCGGCGGCGTCGAACAGGGCGGTGACCTGGTCGGGGTCGGTGGTGTCGGCGCGTACGGCGATGGCCTGGACGCCGGTGGCGTGCAGGTCGGCCAGGACGGTCGCGGCGGCGGCGTCGTCGCGGCGGTAGCACAGGGCGATGTGGTGGCCGGCCGTGGCGAGGCGGCGGGCGGTGGCCGCGCCGATGCCGCGGCCGCCGCCGGTGATGACGGTGACGGGTGCCATGGCGCCTCCGGGTCTGTCGGGCGGGTTGGGCCGACGCTACCGTGACCGGCGCGGACGAGTCGTCGTAAGGAGGGTCACATGCTGCGGGCCGTGGTGCTGGTGGCGCACGAGGCGCTGCGGGTGTGATCGCTTACGCTTCCCGCGCGGTCGTTCGGACTACGGAGGTGCGCGGTGGCGGGTGTGGGTGTCGGCGATGTCGTGGACGACTTCGAGTTGCCGGATGAGACGGGCACGCCGCGGCGGCTGTCGGAGTTCCTGGCGTCGGGGCCGGTGGTGCTGTTCTTCTATCCCGGTGCGATGACGCGGGGGTGCACGGCGGAGAGTTGCCACTTCCGGGACCTGGCGGCGGAGTTCACGGCGCTGGGCGCGTCGCGGGTGGGTATCAGCCGCGACGAGGTGGCGAAGCAGGCGGAGTTCTCGACGATGCACGGCTTCGACTATCCGCTGCTGTCGGATGTGGACGGGACGGTCGCGCGGGCGTTCGGGGTCCGGCGGCGGGTGCCGCTGGGGGCGTTGAGCACGAAGCGGATGACGTTCGTGATCGGAACGGACCGGCGGGTCATCGAGGTGATCCACAGCGAGGTCAGCATGAACGACCACGCCGATCGGGCGTTGCGGGCCCTCGGCGGCTAGGGCGTGTCTGAAAGTCCTCGGTCGAGCCGAGGCGGAGTCCAGCCAACGGCCGGCCAGGGGCTTCACACACGCCCTAAGCCCCGTGCGGCGGGTGTCGCAGTCGACTGGTATCAAGACAGCAATCAAACAGGTGTACGGAAGAGGGTTGTGATGGATGCCGGCCAGGGTTTGTCCACTGACGAGGTGCAAAGCATCCGGGAGGCGTTGGCGGCCGGCCGTAAGCCGAGGGTGGTGTTCACCGCGTCGGCGGGGCAGATCGCCGGTCAGGTCGGCCAGGTGGTCGAGTTGACCGATCCGGACGTGTCCGACGAGTTCGTCGTGGTGCGGTTCGGTCGTGACGAGTTGCCGTTCTCCCCCGCCGATCTGGCGGTCGCGCCCAAGGGCGCGGGCCGGCGGGTGGCGGAGCCGAAACCGGAGCCGGAACCGGAGGCGCCCGCGGTGGCGGCGCCGGAGTTCGTGTTGGACACGCCGCGGGTGCCCGCGCAGCGACAGGAGGAGCCGAAGGTGGAGCAGGTCGAGAAGCCGCCGGCGCGGCGGGCGGTCAAGGCCGCGAAGCCCAAGGGGCCCGCGGGCCTCACGGTGACCCTGGCGTACGCGGACGGCGAGTGGACGGTCGCCGCGCAGCAGGGCAGCAAGGCCCTGGCGAAGCCGTACGTGGTGAAGCCGGCCGAGGCGTTGAAGATGGTGGCGCTGGTGGACGTGCCGGGTGTGCAGGAGGCGGTGGAGCAGATCCTGGGCGCCGAGCGGGCCGAGGCGGAGCAGCAGGCGGAGAAGCTGCGCGCGGAGTTGGCCGAGATCGAGGCCCGGTTGGCGGAGTTGCGCGAGGCGAGCTGAGCGCTGCCTTTGCGGTGGGGCGGGCCCGAGCGGCGGTCAGTGGCCGTTGTGGTGCTGGAGCAGTCGGGTGAGCAGGCGGGTCAGCTGCGCGCGTTCGGCGCTCGACAGGGGCGCGAGCAGGTCGTCCTGGACGCGGGCGACGGTGTCGGCCATCCGGTGGGCTTCGTCGGCGCCGGCGTCGGTGAGGCTGATGACGTTGCGGCGGCGGTCGGCCGGGTCGGGGGCGCGTACGACGAGTTCCCGGCCGGCCAGGTCGTTGATGGCGGCCACGACGTCGCTGCGGTCGATGCCGCAGCGGCGGCCCAGGTCGGCCTGGCTCGCGGGGCCGTCCTCGGCCAGCGAGGCGAGGAGCCGGAAGTGGTAGCCGCGGAGGTCGTGTGCGGCGAAGCCCGCGCTGGCGAGTCGGCCGGCGTGGGCGGCGGCCTGGTTGAGCAGCCAGCTCGCGGTGGTACGCAGCCCGGCGGGTGACTGCGGGGCGGTGGCGTCCATGGCGGGAGCCTAACAGTAATCGTTGGCGTGACCCACAAACCATGTTACGTTGGTTCTATCAACGTTGGTTCAGCCAACGTTTTCGAAGGAGGCAACGTGTCCACTCTCAACGGTCAGGTCATCGGTCAGGCCCACTTCGCCACCCGGGCCCTGCTCGACCGCGCCGTCGCGCCCCTGGGCATCGACTTCGCCCAGGTCCTCGCCCTCAACGCCCTCACCGCCGGCCCCGCCGACCGGACCTCGCTCGTGCGGCGCCTCGCGAGCGCCCGAAGGGTCGACGAGTCGGCCGTGCACGAGGTGATCGCCGGCCTCGTCGACGCCGGCCTGGCGCGGCTCGACGACACCACCGAGCCGCGGGTGTCGCTCACCGATGCCGGCCAGAGCACGCAGGCCCGTGTCGCCGAGGCCGTCGGGGGTATCACCGCCCGGCTGTACGGGGACATCCCGCCCGCCGAGGCCGACGTCGCCGCCCGCGTCCTCACGCTCGTCACCGAGCGGGCCAACGACGAGCTGGCGGGCGTCGCCTGACGCCGGAACGCCGTTCAACCGGCGGACGTGGCCTGACGCCGGAAGCGACTCAGGTGCGTCGGGTCACGGCCGCCCGGATCCGCAGCCAGGACGGGTCGGTCGCGGAGGTCTCGCTGACCGTCGCCCGGTCGCCGGACTGCCAGACCCGCGTGCCGTCGGTGAGGTCGAGCTGGTCCATGTCGACGACCGACGCCTCGCGGGTGCTGGCGAGGAACGCGGTCGCTGAGGCCCCGGCTGCCTCGCCCGGGTCGGCCGTGCCCACCGACAGGACAAGAAGCTCGTCGTTGCCGGCGACGACGAGCTCACCGGTGGCGGTGGCCGCCAGCGCGGTCACCGCTGCCCTGGGCAGCACCTCGTGCTCGACCACCCGACTGCCGTCGACGTCCAGCTCGACGACCACGCCTTCGGGTGTTCCGATCCAGAGGACCCGCGGCGACGGACCGAACGCGACGTTGTGGCGGGACCAGGCCCGCATCTCGTCCAGCCACTCCTGCGGGTACGGGTACCCCGGGCTCGGCTCCCCCAGTGTCATGCCCAGGACGCGCCGCAGCGAGGGAAACGCGAACACCTCAAGCGAGTTGTTGTACGCGTTGCCCCGTACCGCGAGGTGCCGGCCGTCCGAGCTGAAGATCGGCGCTTGGTAGCCGTCGCAGTCCAGGACCAGCGCACGGCGCACCGGCCGCAGCACCGGCCCGGTGTCCGCGGAGAAGAGCACCAGCGTGGCACCCTGGTCGCTCACGAGGGTGCAGACCAGGCCACCCGCCGGATGCGCCACCACCCCGGTGTCCCACCGAGGGCCGGTGAGGGTCGTTCCCGAGGCGAGGTCGAGCGCGACGGAGTGCTCCCAGCCGTCCGTTCCGGCGGCGGGCGACAACCAGAGCGTGCGACCGTCGGGGCTGAATGCCACCTTCCGCCGGTACTCGGTCGACGGGACGCCGTCGACCGGCGACGTGCCCGAGGGGGTCCAGAGAACAACGCTCTCGGCGTCCGCCACCGCCAACAACGGGTCGCGGGGGTGCCAGGCGGCGGAGGGTGTGCGCTTCAACCGTTCGTAGCCGACGTCCTCGACGTAGCCGGCCGAGTCCACGCCGAGGGCTGCCCGCTGCCGCAGTTGTCCGTCCCGGTACTCCCAGATCCGGATCGCCGGACGGTCGGCGTCCCAGGCCGCTACCAGTGCAAGGCGCGGGTGGGGCAGCAGCCGCTGCGCCGTCGCTCCGGAGTGGACGCGGGTCAGGATCTGCACCGGCACACCCTACCGGCGCGCCGGACTGCCACCCGTCCCCGAAGGGGCGGTCAGAAGTAGTCGAGCAGGTGTGCCGGACCGCCGGCGCCCAGCAGGTCCAGGGCGTCCGGCTCGACGCCGACTGTGTGCAGCAGGCCGGCCTGGGCCACCGAGCGGGCACCCGCCGCGCCCGCGTACAGCAGCGCGAAGCCGCGCACGTCGAGCCGCAGGTCCGCCTCGCCGTCGAGTCTGGTCAGCTCGGCTTCGCCGTCGGCGACGGCCAACCGCCAGGTGCCGGTGTTCCAGTCGGCGAGCGGGTCGGTGAGGTGGAAGTCGACGACGCCCCGGGCGTGGGTGGGCCAGCCGCGCTCACCCACCGCCCGTACGACGTCGACCGGGCGGTGCATCCACAGGTCCCGCTCGTGGTCCCGGGCCGCCTCCAACGGCAGGTGGACGCTGACGGCGTCACCGTCGAGCGGGCACAGCCGCAGGGTCGGCGCGACGCTGGCCCAGCTCCCGAGCACCCCGACGAGTTCCCGGGCCGCGTCGGCGGTGGTGGCCAGAGCCTCGTCGACGGTGAGGACCGAGTCGGCGCCGTAGCCCTGGCCGCGCTGCCAGGTGGCGTAGCCGACGAGGTCGCCGTCGTCCTCGACGAGGGTGATCCCGTCACCGGGCAGTTTCGCGTCGGCGGCGAAGAAGTCGAACAGCTTGCCCCGGCGGGTCAACATGCCGTTGCGGTGGCGGCTGACCCGCTCGTAGAGGGCGGCGACGGCGTCCAGGTCGGCGGGCGTGCCGGCGCGGACGGTCAGGTGCGACGCGGGCCGGTGCCGGGGTAGCGCGGCGGTGACGACGTTGACGGTGCGCAGCACACCGGCGGCCTCCCAGCCGCAGGCCCGGTAGGGGGCGGCGACGGTCGGGTACAGGGCGCTGATCGCCGCGCCACGCTCGTGGGCCCCGGCCAGCAGGGCGGTGAGCAGGGCTCGGGCCACACCCCGGCCCCGCGCCTCGGGGGCGACCGCCACCCCGGCGACGTCGGCCGCCGCGACGGCCCGACCGGACCACCACTGGTCGTGGTGCAGGTCGACGGCCTTGCCGACGAGCCGGCCGGTGTCGTCGAACGCGCCGTAGCGGGTCATGCCGGGCACCTCGACGGTGGTGTGCGGGGACCGCTGAGCATCAGAGCCGAACGCGAACCGGCCCAGTTCCCAGGCGTCGTCCAGGTCGTCGATGGTGAGTTCACGAACGCGCATCGGCACACCGTAGCGGCCCGCCCCGACACCGACCAGCCGATAACCTCCCCGGCCGGACGCCCGTCGATCATGGAGTCGTGGTGGGTGACGAAGCGCCCTTGACGCCCCAGGTCGGGCACCACAAGTCCATGATCGGCGGGGGTGGGGGTGGGGGTGGGGGTGGGGGTCAGTGTTGGGGGATGTTGGCTATGCCGATGCGCTTGCGGAACACCCAGTACGTCCAGGCCTGGTAGGCCAGCACCACCGGAGTGAAGATCACCGCCACCCAGGTCATGATCTTCAGGGTGTACGGGGTGGAGGCCGCGTTGGTGGCCGTGAGCGTGCCCGCCGCGTCGAGGGTGGACGGCAGCACGTTCGGGAACAGCGCCGCGAACAGGGTCGCCACGGCCAGGCCGATCGCCACGGCCGTACCCGTGAACGCCCAGCCCTCCCGGCGTACCCGGGCGGCGGCGAGGCCACCGAGCAGGGCGAGGGCCGCGCCGACGGCGAGCACGACGGCGGCCGCGCTGGAGCGGATGCTCAACGTCCAGGCCAGGAAGCCGACCGCGAGCACGGCGGCGCCGACACCGAGGCGCACCGCCAGGGCGCCCGCGCGGTCGCGGATGTCGCCGGTGGTCTTCAGGGCCAGGAACACCGCGCCGTGAGTCAGGAACAGCGCGAGGGTGGTCGCGCCACCGAGCAGGGCGTACGGGTTGAGCAGGTCGACGAGGCCACCGACGTACTCGTGGTCGGCGTCCAGGGGCACACCGCGCAGGATGTTGGCGAAGGCGACGCCCCACAGGATCGCCGGCAACAGCGAGCCGACCACGATCGCGGCGTCCCAGCGGCGCTTCCAGGACGCCTCGGGGCGCTTGTGCCGGTACTCGAAGGCCACCCCGCGGGCGATCAGGGCCAGCAGGATCAGCAGCAGCGGCAGGTAGAAGCCGGAGAAGAGGGTGGCGTACCACTCGGGGAACGCGGCGAACATCGCCCCGCCGGCGGTGATCAGCCACACCTCGTTGCCGTCCCAGACCGGGCCGATGGTGTTGATCAGGACCCGGCGTTCCCGGTCGTCGCGGCCGAGCACGGGCAGCAGCATGCCGACGCCGAAGTCGAAGCCCTCCAGGATGAAGTAGCCGGTGAACAGCACGGCGACGAGGAGAAACCAGATGGTGGTCAGGTCCACGATGGGCTCCGGGATCAGTAGGCGAAGGCGAGCGGACGCTCGGCGTCGTCGGTGTCGTCGGTGGGGGGCTGTTCGCTGACGTCCGGCACGCCGGCTCTGGCGTAGCGCAGCAGCAACTTGACCTCGATCACGGCGAGGGTGGCGTAGATCAGCGTGAAGGCGGTGAAGGAGGTCAGCACCTCGGTGAGCGAGACGCTGCGGGACACGCCGTTGCGGGTGAGCATCTCGCCGAAGACGATCCACGGCTGGCGGCCCATCTCGGTGAAGATCCAGCCGAAGGAGTTGGCCAGCAGCGGCAGCACCGGCATGGCCAGGCCGGCGCGCAGCAGCCACCTGCTGCGCGGGGTACGGCCCCTGCGCTGGCTCCAGAGCACCAGCAGGGCGATCGCGCCCGCCGCCAACCCGAAGCCGACCATGAAGCGGAAACTCCAGTAGGTGACCGGGATGATCGGGGTGTAGCTGCCCGCGCCGTACTGGGTGGCGTACTGGGCCTGCAGGTCGTTGATGCCGTGCACGGTGCCGTTCGGGTCGCCGGTGCCCAGGTACGACAGCAGGTACGGGATCTTGAGGGCGAACACCTCGCGGCTGCCGTCGAGGCTGCCGATGGTGAGCACGGAGAACGAGGCGGGGCTCTCGGTGGTGTAGAGACCCTCGGCGGCGGCCATCTTCATGGGCTGCACATCCGTCATGATCTTGCCCTGGATGTCGCCGGTGAACAGCACGGCCGCCGAGGCGACCAGGACCACCCACGAGCCGAACTTCGTGGCGAAGCGGTACGCGCCGGTGTCGGCGGAGTCCCGGTTGCGGATCACGTGCCACAGGCCGACCGCCACGATCAGCGACCCGGCGACCAGGAACGAGCCGGCCAGGGTGTGCGGGAAGGTGATCAGGGCGACCTTGTTGGTGAGCACGGCCGGGAAGTCGGTCAGCTCGGCGCGTCCGCTGTCGGGGTTGATGCGGTAGCCGACGGGGTTCTGCATGAACGAGTTCGCGGCGAGGATGAAGTACGCGGACAGGTTCGTGCCGATGGCGGCGGCCCAGATGCTGGCCAGGTGCGCGCGCTTGGGCAGCCGGTCCCAGCCGAAGATCCACAGGCCGATGAACGTGGACTCGAGGAAGAACGCCACGAGCGCCTCGATGGCCAGGGGCGCGCCGAAGATGTCGCCGACGAAGCGGGAGTAGTCGCTCCAGTTCATGCCGAACTGGAACTCCTGCACGATGCCGGTGACCACGCCCATGGCGAAGTTGATCAGGAACAGCTTGCCGTAGAACTTGGTCAGCTTGAGGTAGCGCTCGTTGCCGGTGCGGTGCCACATCGTCTGCAGGATCGCCACCAGCACGGACAGGCCGATGGTCAGTGGCACGAACAGGAAGTGGTAGACGGTCGTGACACCGAACTGCCACCGGGCGACGTCCAACGCGTCCACCTGAACCCCCAACTATGCGTACTACGAGACGTAGTAAATACTACTGCTCGTCGTAGAGAAAGGGGCAGGGCCGGGCGGCCCAAAGCGGCCCGGGACCAATGACCCTGATCACTCCGGCCACTCGCCCTCGCGGCCCCACCGCCTCGTGCGAGGATGGCGCGCTGATGGACACGACGACCTGGCAGCCACCACTGCTCTGGCGGGCCGCCCTCATGCTGGCCCGCGCCCTGGTGGCCCTGCTCGCCCGCCTGGAGGTCACCGGCGACGTCCCCGCGCACCTGCGCCGGGGACCGCTCGTGCTGGCCGCCAACCACATCAGCCCGTTCGACCCCCTGGTCATGATCGCCGCTTGCCGGGAACGGGGCATCGCCCCACGGATCATGGCGACCGCCGGCCTGTTCCGCGCCCCCGTGCTCGGCGCCGCGATGCGCCACGTCGGGCACATCCGGGTCGACCGGGGCACCAGCGCCGTCCACCAGGCCCTCGACGACGCGGCCCAGGCCGTCGCGGCCGGCTCGGTGATCCTCATCTACCCCGAGGGACGCATCGGCCTGGACCCCGGCATGTGGCCCGAACGCGGCAAGACCGGCGTCGCCCGGCTCGCGTTGGCCTGCGGCGCACCCGTCATCCCGGTCGCCCAGTGGGGCGCGCACGAGGTGCTGCCCTACGCGACGCCGAACGGAATGCTGCCCGGCATCGCCCGCTCCCTGTGGCGTCGCCCGGTGATCCGGGTGCACTTCGGCGAACCCGTCGACCTGGGCGAGTCAAACGCCACCACCCCCGGGGCGGCCCGTCGAGCCACCGACCGCATCATCGACGCCCTGACCGACACCCTCGCTCCCCTGCGCCCCGACGAACCCGACCTCCCCCACCACGTCGACCCCGGCCGCCCCACCGACACGAGCCGCACCCACCGCCCCACCCCCTGAAGCCCCGCGCCCGAGGCCCACCCCCACCCCGCCCCGCCCCGCCCACCCCCGCGATCTTGCACTTTCTGTGGCGACATACCGGGCCGAGCCGGCCATAACGGCGACACATACCGCAAGATCGGCGCGGGCTGCGGGGGTCGCGCGCCGCCTCGGCGCGGGCCCACGGCTCCCCCGGGCAGGGGAGGCGGTTGGCTCGGCGTGGGGATCAGCGCGATCAGGGCTGCGACGAGGCTGGAGAGCGTCAAGCCATCGACGCGAGGGAGTTTTCCATGCTCTGGTACGCACGGGTCGGGACGGCATCGGCGGCGACAGTCGCGCTGGTCGCCGCCGGGTCGACGACGGTGTGGGCGCAGCCCACCGCGCCGAACGGGACGTCGCCTCCGAGGCCCGTGGCGCTGGTCGCCGGCTCGGGGCATTTCGTGTACGACGAGCCCAACATGGTGGGGCACCGGATCTGGTTCGGCGTCGCGGCGGTCACGACCGTCGACGGGTCGACGCGTGGCGAGTTCCGTTACCGGCATGCGCTGCCGGACGGCACCGAGGTTGCCCGGGGACGGGCCGACGTGACCTGCCTGCGGGTGGTCGGGAACGTCGCGGTGTTCACGGCGATCGTGCCCGACGGCGTCGACCCGGTCCGCAACCACGGCTACTACGTCAAGATCATCGACGGTGGTCGGCAGCCCGACGTGATCGTCGACGCCCAGACGCAGAACGGGACCCAGCCGCCACCCACCGGCTGCCTCGACCCCGAGACGGAACTGCCACCGGAAGCGCCCCCACGCCCCCGGTACCCGATCCTCACCGGCGGGTACGTGGTGCGCCCGTGAGCCCCCTGGCGCTCCCGCCCCACGGGGGTGACGGGGGCGCCAGGGCCCGCGCGGACGAATGTCGCCGACAGGCCACCTGCGCTCCACCGGCCGCGTGCATACTGCGTCGCGTGCTCAACCGATCCGCCTACCTCGACGCGCCCGCGCCGCTGGCGTTCGCCCACCGCGGCGGGGCCGCCGAGGGCGACGAGAACACCACCGTGGCGTTCGCCCGTGCCGTCGGGCTCGGTTACCGGTACGTGGAGACCGACGTGCACGCCACCGCCGACGGCGTCCCGGTGATCTTCCACGACCCGACGCTCGCGCGGGTCACCGGTGAGGCGGGGCGCATCGCCGACCTGAGCTGGGCCGACCTCGCCTCGGTGCGCGTCGGCGGCGCCGCCGTCGTACCCCGGCTCGACGAGGTGCTGGACGCCTGGCCGCAGGTCCGCTTCAACATCGACGTGAAGGCCGACGGCGGCGTCGCGCCGACGGTCGCCACCCTGACCCGGGTCGGCGCGGCCGACCGGGTGCTGCTCGCCTCGTTCAGCGACGCCCGACTGACCCGGCTGCGGGCGCTCACCCAGGGGCGCGTCGCCACCAGCCTCGGCATGCGGGGAGTCGCCCGGCTGCGGCTGGCCTCGCTGCACGGCCGGCCGCTGCGGCTGCCCCCGTCGGTGGTGGCCGCGCAGGTGCCGCCCCGCTACGGGCGGGTGCCGGTGGTGGACCGCCGATTCGTCGACTACTGCCACCGGCTCGGCCTTCAGGTGCACGTCTGGACGATCGACGATGCGGACCAGATGCACGACTTACTGGATCGTGGCGTGGATGGCATCATGACCGATCACGTCGGCGTGCTGCGCGACGTCTACCGCAGCCGCGGCCACTGGACCGCCTGACCAGCACCGAAGGAACCTCCGATGGCCGAGACCGTGACCCCCACGGTGACCGACACCCCGCCTCCGGCGAGCAGCCCCCGCGAGCGCCGAGGCTGGTACATCTACGACTGGGCGAACTCCGCGTTCCAGTCCACGGTGATCACCGTGTTCCTCGGCCCGTTCCTGACCACCGTCGCCGAGACGGCCGCCGGCTGCGAGCTGGGCGCGGACACCTGCGACGGGTACGTGCACCCGCTGGGCATCCGGGTCGCGGCCGGGTCGTACTACCCGTACCTGATCTCCCTGTCGGTGTTCCTGACCGTGTTCGCGCTGCCGGTCATCGGGGCGATCGCCGACCGGTCGGCGCACAAGAAACGCCTACTCGGCGGGGCCGCGTTCACCGGCGCCGGGGCGACCATCGCGATGGCCTTCGTCACCGGCGACCGGTACCTGCTCGGCGGCGCGTTGTTCCTGGTCGCCAACATCTCCTTCGGCGCCGCGATCGTGGTCTACAACTCGTTCCTGCCGCAGCTCGGCGGCCCGGACGAACGGGACGGCATCTCCAGTCGTGGCTGGGCGCTGGGCTACCTCGGCGGTGGCCTGCTGCTGGCGGTGAACCTGGCCACCGTCTCCCTGCTCAGCGAGGACGACAACCCGCAGCGCACCCTGGACCTGGCCCGCTGGTCGATCGTGTCCGCCGGCGTGTGGTGGGCGGCGTTCACCCTGGTGCCGCTGCGCTGGCTGCGCGACCGTCCCGTGACAGCGGCCGTGGCCGCGCGGGGCAACGTGCTCACCGACGGGTTCCGGCAGCTCGGGCACACCCTGCGCGAGATCCGGGCGTACCCGCTGACGTTGTTCTTCCTGCTCGCGTTCCTCGTCTTCAACGACGGCATCCAGACCGTCATCACGATGGCCAGCCAGTACGGCACCGAGGAGCTGCGGCTGGAGCAGAGCACCCTGATCGTCACGATCCTGCTGGTGCAGTTCCTCGCCTTCGGCGGCGCCTTGCTCCTCGGCGCGCTGGCCCGGCGCATCGGCGCGCGCAAGACGG
Organism: Micromonospora sp. CA-248212; assembly: GCF_050948405.1. Taxonomy (NCBI): domain Bacteria; kingdom Bacillati; phylum Actinomycetota; class Actinomycetes; order Micromonosporales; family Micromonosporaceae; genus Micromonospora; species Micromonospora sp. CA-248212. The sequence continues at coordinate 3,575,813 of NZ_CP192023.1, forward strand.
TGCTGATCAGCCTGGTGCTCTGGACCGGTGTGATCCTCGGCGTGTTCTGGCTGCCCGCCGAGGCGCCGCTGCCGTTCATGGCGCTCGGCGCCTGCATCGGTCTGGTCCTGGGGGGCAGTCAGGCGCTGAGCCGGTCCCTGTTCAGCCAGCTCATCCCCGCCGGCAAGGAGGGCGAATACTACGGCTTCTACGAGATCAGCGACAGGGGTACGAGCTGGCTGGGCCCGCTCGCGTTCGGCATCGTGTTCCAACTCACCGCCTCCTACCGCGTGGGCCTGGTCTCACTGGTGGGCTTCTTCGTGGTCGGGTTCCTGCTGCTGTTGGCGGTGCCGATGCGCCGGGCCATCATCGCGGCCGGCAACACCCCACCACGGGTGCTCTGAGCACGTGCGACGCACCTGACAGATCCGGGCCGGTCGATCGGCTAGGCTGCCCGACCGTGACCGACGACGCCGCTGCCACCCCGACCTGCCTGGCCCACCCGTTCCCCGGCCAGCCGCACGCTCCCGCCGCCTGCGCGGCCGCGCGCGGGCTCGACGGGCGGCCGGTGCACGCCGCGGCGTTGAAGTTCTTCTGGGGGCCGATGGACTGCGGTAAGTCCACGATGGCGTTGCAGATGAACTACAACCACGCCCGGCAGGGCCGCCGAGGCCTGGTCACCACCCGCATCGACCGGTCGCTGGGTCCACAGGTCACCACCCGCATCGGCCTGGCCCACGAGGCCATCGAGGTCACCGACGACCTGGACCTGCGGGCGCTGGTGCGCGGGCGCTGGGCCGACGGGGTACGCGTCGACTACCTGATCTGCGACGAGGCCTGCTTCTACACCGTCGAGCACGTCGAGCAGATGGCCGAGTTGGTGGACAGCTACGACGTGGACGTGTTCGCGTTCGGCCTCGCCACCGACTTCCGGTCCTGCCTGTTCCCCGCCGCGCAGCGCCTGTTCGAGTTGGCCGACGAGGTGGCCCGCATCCAGGTCGAGGTGCTGTGCTGGTGTGGCCGGGAGGGGTTGCTCAACGCGCGGGTCGTCGACGATCGGGTGGTCCGCGAGGGCGAACAGGTCGTCATCGGCGACACCGTGGAGACCGCCGACGTGCGCTACCAGGTGCTCTGCCGGCGGCACTACCGCAGCGGCGACCTCGGCCCCCGCGACTGACGCGTCGACGCGGTGGCCGGCCGCCCCCGTGCTGGGGACGGCCGGCCGTGGTACGGGTGGGTCAGCCCACGCAGACCTGCTGCGCCCTGATGTTCCACGGCGTGGCGAACGCGACGATCTCCCGTCCGGTCGCCTCGGCGGTGTCCAGTGCCGGCCGGGGCACCAACGTCGCCACCGAGCCGGCCCCGGAGAGCCCGGTCAACACCGCCCCGACCCCGGCGGTCTGCGATCCCGCCGGGCAGGCCGGCGTCGTCACGGACTTCGGCGAGTTCGCGTTGAACGCGCTCGTCGCCTCCGTCAACGCCATCGCCGGCAGCGCGGTGGCGCAGAACGCCTGGGTCTGCAACGTGAAGTTGCCCGGAGCGCCGAACACGTACGCGGTGCTCGACACCGAACCGAGCGCCGCGGTGAACGCCAGCTCGTCGATCGCCACCGCGGCGTTGGCGTTGTCGATCCGGTACCCACCGCCGAAGGTCTTCTTGCCCGGCGGGCACACGGCGGTGATCCCCACCTTGTCCAGCGCGTTGCTCGCCGACGTGGTGGTGACCAGTTGCAGGCCGGACACCGCCCCGGCCGGGGCGCAGACCGCGAACGCGTCCACCGACCAGGGCACGTTCGTGGCGTTGGCCTCCACCCCGAACACCGTCACCGTACGCAGGGTCGCGTCGGCGTAGACCCGGGTCATCAGGACGTCACCCTGACCGTCGTTGATCCGTCCACCCGCGCCGACCACCTGGTCGACGCCGTTGCACGAGATGGTCATCGTCTTGGCGTTCGTCGCGTCCAGGACGCTCGTCGCGGCGACCCGGTACAGGCCGACCGACGCCTGCGCCGCTGTGCTCGGCGCGAGCAGCGTCGTGGCCGCCGCCACGCTGGTCAGCACTGCCAGACCAGCCAGTTTCCGGTTCATTGGATTCCCTCCACACTGCCTCGTCGACGGTCGACGACGGCGTTGCGACCAGACTCCGCACCCTGGTCAGGGCCCGGTCATCGGCGCGGACGCGGACGGCGTACTGACGCCACGATGACGGGCGGCTGCGACCCTGCCGGCGACGTCACCGTGGCGTCACCGGACTCCGGACGGGGTCCACGAACGGGAGGTCCCATCATGCGTATCCGAGCGGCGGCGCTGGCCGCCCTCCTGGTCAGCGGCGCTCTGATCGGCGTCGGCGGTGGCACGGCGTACGCCGACCCGGACGCGAACCCGTGCGCCTCCACCGCCGGCGACCCGATCATGGGCACCGAGGGCGACGACGTCATCTACGGCGGCGCCGGTCCCGACGAGATCCACGGGCTCGGCGGCAACGACACCATCTACGGCGGCGGTGGCGTCGACACGATCTACGGCGGCGCCGGCAACGACATCCTGTTCGGTGAGGGCTGCGGTGACACCCTCGTCGGCGGTCCGAACGACGACGTGCTGGCCGGTCTCGACGGCAACGACCATCTCAACGGGTCGCACGGCGCGGACCTGCTGATCGGCAAGGCCGGCGTCATCGTCTGGGGCGTTGCCACCAACGGCGACATCTTCGACGGCGGGGGCGGGGCGGACACCTGCGCCCAGGACGACAACCCCGACGCCAGCGTGATCTTCTACGCGTACGTGGACACCAACGCGGGCAACGAGAACCTCTACCCCTGTTGACCGGCCCTGGCGCGCAGCACATCCGGGTGCGGGGGCGGTGCGTCGATCGCGCGCATCGCCCCGCCCCACCTGTCGAACGCCCGCCGGGCCTCCCCGTGCCGGCCGGCCCCGACGAGCGTCGCGACCAGCGCCCGGTGCGCCCACTCGTCGTAGCAGTCGGCGTCGAGCAGCCGGACCAGGGTGGTCGCGGCCCGGTCGGAGTCGCCGTCGCGCCGGTACTGCCGGGCCAGTTCCCGCAGCGCCCGCAACCACATCGAGCGGGCCTGTTCGCGCAGCCCGTCGGCCCAGTCCTCGTAGGGCTCGTCGGTGAAGGCGTCCCCCCGGTAGGCGGCGTCCACGTCGGCGAGCACCGCGCGGGCCCGCGCCGGGTCACCCGCGCGGGCGAGCCGCTCCGCCCGGGGCACGTCGGCCAGGAGGGTCTCCGCGTCGACGACCACCCGGGTCAGGTCGACGCGTACGCCGGTCAGGTCGGCGCGCACGTACCGGTCGACGGGCCACCGCCGGGGCGGGTCGAGCACGGCACGCACGGCGGACAGCAACACCGACAGGCGGTGCGCGGTGCGCCGCGGCTCGTCGTCGGGCCACAGCAGTTCGCACAGCTCGGCCCGTCCCACGGCGCGGCCACGCCGGGCGACGAGGATCTTCAGCAGCGTGCGGGCCTGCCGCGACCGCCACGCCGGCAGCGGGACCTCCCGCCCACCGACGATGACTTCGAACCGGCCGAGCACCCGCACCTCGACGGTTCCACCGTCGACGGACAGCTCGGACAACTGCCGGCCGTCGACCGTCTCGATTCCGAGCGCCAGCAACCGGTTGGCCGCGGCCCGCGCCGCCGAGCGCTGCGCGGCGTCCGCGCCCGGCACCCGGCCCAGCAGGACGACTGTCCGTTCGGCGGCCGGACCCGCGCCCGCCGCCTGCCAGATCGCGCCGGCCTCCACCAGGGCGTCGCGACTCGCGGCCGGGTCGGCGGCGACCGCGGCGGTGAGTTCCAACGCCTCGGCCAACGCGTCGGCCTGCCGTCCGGTCCGGGCCGCCCGTACCGCTTCGGCCGCCCGCCGCCGGGCCACCTCCAGGTCACCTTCGGCGTACGCCACCCAGCCCGTCGCGGCCAGCGCGCAGGAGAGCAGGAACGCCGGCGCCAGCCGGTGTGCCTCGTCGGCGGCGGCACGGGCGGCGTCGAGGTCGGCGGCGTTGCTCTCGCAGCGCAGCCGGGCCAGGCCGGCCAGCGCCGGGATGCGTACCTGCAGGTCCCCCACGTCACGGGCCAGTTCGGCGGCCTCGGCGAAGGCGGCCAGCGCCTCCTCGCGCCGGCCGAGACGGCGACTGACCTCGGCCAACCCGTAGACCCCGGCGGCCGCCCGGTTGAGCCCCAACCGTTGCGAGACCAGTTTGGACCGGGTGAAGTGCAGGGTCGCCTCGTCGTAGCGGCCCAGCCGGACCAGCGCCTCACCCGCGTTGTGCAGGGCGGTCACCAGCACTCCGGGCGGGCCGGCGAGCTCCGCCGCGCGGACCGCCCGTACCGCGGTGGCCAGCGCCGACGGGTACCGGGCCTCCCGCAGCAGGCAGTGCGCCTGGTTGACCAGGACCCGCGCCTGCTGAACCAGGTCACCCGCGCGTTCGGCCGCGGCGAGGGCGTCGGCGAGGTGCCCGTCGCGGCGGGTGCCGGACGAGGTGAGCGCGGCCGCGATGTGCGCCGCCGCCAACGGGGCGTCCTCGTTCACCCGCTGGGCGGCGACGAGCGCGCGGGCCCCGGTGGTGACCGCGTCGTCGACCCGGCCGAGTTGGGCGAGGGTGCTGGCGCGGCAGGCCAGCAGCAGGACGTCGTCGGGGCCCGGTGGGGCGGGCGTCGGCGCGGCGTCCGCCCGGTCGAGCACCGCGAGCGCGCCGGCGTAGTCGGTCCGCAGGTACGGCACCATCGCGGCCCGCCAGAGCAGCCGCGCCGGCCACCGGCGGTCGTGGTCCGCCTGGGCCAGCAGCGGGGCGAAGACGCGCGACGCCCAGGTCACCGAGCCGGACATCCGCAGCGCGTCGCCGAGGATCAGTTGCAGGTCGGGGTGCTGCTCGGGCGGCGGCAGCGCGCTGATCAGGTCGGTGACGTCGGACGCCCCACCGCCGGCGAGCATCTCCACGCCGTGGCTGACGATCAGCGCCGCGCACCGGGCGGTGTCGTTCGCGTCGCGCAGGGCTCGGGCGGCGGCGAGGGGGTACGCGTGGGCGAGGTACCAGTCGGCGGCGGCGGACAACCGGCGGCGACCCGAGGCGTCCGGGCGGCCTTCCTGTTGGGCCAGCACCGCCGCGAGCACCGGTACCAGCCGCACCGTCGCGGCGGTGAGGTCGGACCGCCGGCGGGGTGAGCCACCAGCAACCCGGTGCGGGTCGCCCACCGCAGCGCCTGCGCGGTGGCGTCGGCTGGCGCGTCGGCGTCGATGGCCACGCACAGCGGCGCGGTGATCGGGTCGAGGTGGTGGATGTCGCCGAGCAGACGCGCCACCTGCGCGGGCAGGTCGGTGAGGATCTCGTCGCGGGCGAACTGCCCGCCGGCGGTGCCGGGTTCGGTCAGGGCCGCGAGCAGCTCCCGCCGGCCGACCCCTTGGCGGCCGAGCGCGTCACCGGCGAGGTGTACCCACGCCGGCCAGCCGGCGGTCAGCTCGTAGACCAGGTAGGCCAGGTCACTGTCGGGGACCGCGTGTTCGTCGCGCAGGATCCGGGCGACCTGGTCCCGACCGAGGGCGAGGGTTTCCGGTCCCCGGTGCACCACGGGTCCGGCACAGGCGCTGCGGGCCGCGTCGGCGAGGGGGTGTCGAGCGGCCAGCGTCACCGCGGGCTGACCCGGCAGCGCGCCCAACAGCCGCACCAGGGCCAGTTGCTCGTCCCCGGTGAGCGCGGACACCTCGTCCACGGCGACCCGGGCGGGCGGGTGCGCGTCCGACGGGCCGCTCGGGTGCGACAGCGCGTCGAGCAGATCCGCCGCCCGGTGACAGGCCGTCGGACCGTCCCCGCCGATGACCTCCAGGGCGGTGCTCTTGCCGTAACCGGGGGCGGCCACCAGCAGCAGCCAGCGCTGTGGTCGGGTCCGCCGGTCGGTTGCCATCACGTCGCCTCCACTCGGCCGAGCACCGAGGAAGGCCACCCGGAGGGCCGGTGACCCCACGCTAACCATCGTGCGGCCCGCCCACGGTGGCGTTGTCCGAGAACCGACGCAGTGCCGCCGGCCGGGGTCAGGACGGCTCTCGGGCGGCGGACCGGGCCCGCGACCGGTCGGCCACGATGACGGCGACGGTCACCGCCAACGCCAGCGCGGCGCACACCGCGACGGGCACTTCCAGCCCCACGCAGACCGGCACCAACGCCAGCAGCACCAGCACGGCGGTGATCCGGCTGGTCGGCAGGCGGCGCCACAGCAGCGCCTTGTAGGCGGCGTGCCCGGCGAGGAACAACGCCGGACCACCCAGGGTGAACAGCGCGGCGAACGGGGTGGTGGGCTCGCCGGGCTGCCGCAGCAACACCTCCGGGTGGTCCGCGAGGGTGAACAGGTCGTCATCGGCGACACCGTGGAGACCGCCGACGTGCGCTACCAGGTGCTCTGGCGGCGGAACTACCGCAGCGGCGACCTGGGCCCCCGCGACTGAGACGCCCGTCGTTCCGACATCCGGTCGGCGACAATCACCGCGGCCGTCACCAGCAGCGCCGCCCCGGCGGTGACCGCTGTCGGCGTGGCCAGCGCGACCGTCCCGGGGATCAGCGCGAGCAGCAGCAGCGTCGCCGTGACGCGGCCCGCCACCCCGACGAAGCCCAGAACCAGCTGGTAGGCGGCGTGCCCGGCCAGGAACAGTGCCGGGCCGCCGAGTACGACAAGCGCGTCCGCCCAGCCGACCGCGTGGCCGGGAGCGTGCAGCAACTGCTCGTCGCCGACCGCGGTGATCACGATGCCGCCCACCATCACCGGGTGCAGGTAGTTGAACACCAGCCGCGACAGCCGTCCGGCCCGTTCACCGGCCTGGGCCAGGGCTCGCATGACGGTGTCCGCCCGGTCGAAGTACACCCACCACAGGGCCACCGATCCCGCGAAGGCGAGCAGGAATGCGAAGATGCCCACCCGGTCCAGGCGCTGCGTCAACGTGCCGCCGGTGATGAGGATCGACTCCCCCAGCGCGATGAGGACGAACGCCTGGCAGCGTTCGGCCAGGTGCCCACCCTCGACCTCCCAACGTTCCGGGGTGCTGCGGCCCAAGCCGGGCACCGGGAATCCGGTGGCCAACCCGAGCGCGTCGACGGCGATCACACCGATCCAGATCACCTCGCGGGCTGGGGGGTCCACCAGGCCGCCGACGAGAGCCAACAACCCGGTGGCGGTGATCCAGACGACGCACTGGCGGAAACTGTCACTGACGTACGGCTGGCCGCGGATCGCCCACATGGCGAAGACCGTCCGACCGATCTGCACCACCGCGTGCGCTCCGGCGAAGAGCAGACCGTCGCCGCCGAACGCGGTGGGCAACGCCGCCGCGAGCAGCAGACTGCCCAGCGTCACCACCAGCAGCGTGGCGCGCACCGGCGCGCGGTCCGGGCGTAGCCAGTTGCCCATCCACACGGTGTAGATCCAGACCAGCCAGACCATGCCCAGCAGCACCGCGGTACGCCCCACACCCGGCCAGTCGAGGTGCGCGCTGAGGTACTGGGACAACTGGGTGATCGTGAAGACGTAGACCAGGTCGAAGAACAATTCGGTGGACGTGGTCCGCTCCACCCCGCGGCGGGGACGCAGCAACTGCGGGTGCGCCGGCCGGCTCACGACGTGCCCCGCCGGGCCCGCAGGCGATCCGCCATGATCACCGCGACGGTCACCGCCGTTGCCAGCGCCGCGCAGGTCACCACCGTGGCGCCCAGACCCACGCAGGCCGGTATCAGGGCCAGCAGCACCACCACAGGGGCGATCCGGCTGGTGGGCAGCGCCCGCCACAGCACCGCCTGGTAGGCGGCGTGCCCGGCGAGGAACAGCGCCGGGCCGGCCAGGGTGAACAGGGCGGTGACCGTGGTGGCCGTCGCGCCCGGAGCGTGCAGCAGCCGTTCGTCGCCGGCCGAGGTGACGACGATGCCGGCGACCATCACCGGGTGCAGGTAGTTGAACGCGAGCCGGCCCAGCGCCCCGGTACGCGTGCCCGCGCGGGCGACGACCTCCGCGGCGGCCGGGGCGGACCGCGCGAAGTACACCCACCACAGCGCCACCGAGCCGGCGAACGCCACACCGAACGCGCCGAGGCGCACCACGTCCACGTGTGACGTCAGGGTGTTGCCGGTGACCAGGATCGACTCGCCGAGCGCGATGAGCACGAACGCCGCGCAGCGCTCCGCCAGGTGCCCACCCTCCACCATCCACCGCTCCGGGCGGCTGCGTGCACGCCCCGGCAGGGGGTAGCCGGTCGACAGGCCCACCACCTCGAGCACGATCACGGCCGTCCACACCACCTCCCGGGCCGGGGTGTCGAGCAGGCCGCCGACCACCACGAGCACCGACGTGGCGGCGATCCAGGGCAACGACTTCTGGAACCCGTCGACCAGCCACGGATTGCCCTGCGCCGCCCACAACGCGAACACGGTCCGGCCCACCTGCACGCTGACGTAGACCACCGCGAAGAGCAGACCCATCCCGGCGAACGCCTGTGGGATCGTCGCCGACAACAGCAGGCTGCCCAGCGTCACCCCGATCAGCATCGCCCGTACCGGGCCCTGGTCCGGTTGCAGCCAGTTGGTCACCCAGGTGGTGTAGACCCAGACGAACCAGACCAGCGCCAACAGCAGCGCGGTGCGGGCTGCGCCACGCCAGTCCGGGTGCGCGATCAGGTAGTGCGACACCTGGGTGATCGTGAAGATGAAGACCAGGTCGAAGAACAACTCGGTCGAGGTGGTCGGCTCGACGCCCTGCCGCCGGCGCAAGAGCCGGGGGTGCGCCAGCTCCGGGGCCGGCGGCTCAGAAGGGGTCACCGCACACCCGCCAGTCGCCGCCCTCGCGGACCACCGGCAGGCGGCGTTCCTCGCTGATGCCGCCGGCGCGGGTCACCTTCACGGTCACCGTGCCGCGCGGACGCCCACCCTTGGTGGACACCGACACGTCGGTGATCTCGTAGTCGGTCACCATGGGCGGGGTCCGCACCCAACTGGTGAACCCGATCGCGCTCCACCGGGTCCGGGCGTCGGCGCACAGCCGCTCGTACGCACGATCGCTGTCACCCAGGGACACCTCGCTGAGGAACCCGTCGGCGGTCTCCCGGATCGGGCCGGCGGCCTGCCGCACGGTCTGCAGGTTCCACGCTCCCAGTCCGGCGACTCCGACGCAGCACAGCGCCATGCCGAACCCGGCGAAGACCAGCCCGGCACGCATCGGGCGGCGCCGCCGGGCCGGTCGGCTCCACGACTGGCCGGCACCCACGACTACCGACCGTAGAGAAAGCCGTCGCGGTGAGGCATGGCAAGCCGGAAACTGGGCCTTCTTTCGGTGCGGCGACGCATCGTCTACCGTCGGCGCACACCCCCGTAGCGTCAGGGAGCCGATCGATGAGCCGCTTCGTGCAGCCGGTACCACCCCCTGCCGACCCGTACGCCGGTGATGCCCTGCTGCGGTCCTGGCTGGAGCGTCACCTCGGGGCGGCCGGTCACGCCGCCGCGAAGGGCCGCCTGGCCGACCTGGCCGCCGATGTGAGCGGGCCGCTGCGCGCGGCGCACGCCGATGCCGAGGCGCACCCGCCGACGCTGGTCCGGTACGACCCGTGGGGCGCCCGCGTCGACCGCATCGAGGTGTCCGCCGGTTGGCAGGCGCAGCGGGCCGCCGCCGCCCGGCACGCGGTGGTGGCGCTGCCCTACCTGCCCGACGCCCGGGGCACCTGGGGCGCTGCCGCGCGGGTCGTGCAGCATGCGCTGCTGCACCTGTACGGGCCGGAGTCGGCGACGTTCTCCTGCCCGGTGGCGATGGCCGACGGCGCGGCGGCGCTGCTCAGCCTGCCCGACGTCGACGCGGGTGTCCGCGACGCGTGGCTGCCCCGGTTGACCTCCACCGATCCGGACACCGCGATCACCAGCGGGCAGTGGATGACCGAGTCGCAGGGCGGCTCGGACCTGGGCCGCTCCAGCACGATCGGCCGGCCGGCGGCGGACGGTTCGTGGCGGCTGACCGGGGAGAAGTGGTTCTGCTCCGCGGCCGACGCGGCGATGGCGGTGGCGCTGGCCCGTCCCGAGGGCGCCGGGCGGGGCAGCCGGGTGCTCGCTCCGTTCCTTGTACCCCGCTACGCGGTCGACTCGCCGCTGGCCACCGGCGCGGCACCGGACGCGCCCGCTCCCGGTGTCGTCGTGCACCGGCTCAAGGACAAGCTCGGCACCCGGGCGCTGCCGACCGCCGAGATCGGCCTGCGCGACGCGTACGCGGTGCCGTTGGGCGACCCGGCGGTGCCCGGCCTGGTCCGGGCCATGACGCTGGTCGTGGTGACCCGGGTGCACAACGCCGCCGCCGCTGCCGGCGGGATGCGACGGGGCTCGCCTACGCCCGCGCGTTCGCCGACGCGCGGCACGTCGCGGGCGGCCCGCTGTCGTCCTCGCCCCTGCACCGCGCCACGCTCGGCACCCTCGCGGTCGACGCGGCGGGCGCGTTCGCCCTGGCCGGGCACGCGTTCGCGCTGCTCGGGCGGGTGGAGGTCGGCGCCGACCCGGAGGCGGTCGCGGAGCTGCGCATCGTCGCGCCGCTGGCCAAGCTCGCCACCGGCCGGCTCGCCGTCAGCTCCGCCAGCGAGTACGTGGAGAGCTTCGGCGGCGCCGGGTATGTGGAGGACACCGGGGTGCCCCGGCTGCTGCGCGACGCGCAGGTGCTGCCGATCTGGGAGGGCACCACAAACGTCCTGTCCCTGGACGTGCTGCGCGCGTTGACCCGGGAGGACGCCGGGTCGCCGCTGCTGCGACGGCTGTCGGCCGCCGTCGACCTGGCCCGGCCGCTGTCGCCCGCGCTGGCCGACACCCTGGCCACGGTCGCCGGGCAGCTCCGCGACACCATCGTCGCGGTGACGGCCGACCCGGGCGCGGCGACGGTCATCGCCGGTGCCCGTGCGCTGGCGCTGCGTCTGGCGTACGCGCTGACCGCCGCGCTGCTCGTGGAGCACGCCGCCTGGGGTGACGAGCAGGCGGAGCTGGCGGCCCGGCTGTGGGCGCGGCGGTGGCTGCGGCACGAGGACATCGCCGAGGACGCCCACCACCACCTGGACCTGCTCTGCTGACCGGTCGACGGGAGCGGGGGTGACGGTCGCCGGCGTCGAGAAAAGTCGACGTACCTGACAGGAGTTGGCAGGTACGTCGGCGCAGACTGCACGCATGACGACAACCGCCGACCTCGCGATGGTCAACCTGGACAGCTCCGACCCTGCCGCGCACGCCGCCTTCTACCACCGGGCGTTGGGCTGGGAGATCACCCACAGCCAAGCCGAGTACGCCATGATCCGCAACGGCGGCGTGTCCATCGGGTTCGGCCTCGTCGAGGGCTACCAACCGCCGGCCTGGCCGGATTCGGCCGGGCAGAAGCGGTACCACCTCGACCTCTACGTCGACGATCTGGCCGTGGCCGAGAAGGAGTTCGTGGCCGCGGGCGCGTCGAAGCCGGAGTTCCAGCCCGGCGAGACGTGGGTGGTGCTGCTCGACCCGATCGGGCAGCCGTTCTGCCTCTGCCGCCGACCGCAGGGCTGACGCCCGGCCCTCGGCGCGTCACCCGTGGCCTGCCGTCCGGCGCGCCACGGGTGATGCCGCAGGGCTGACGCGGCGTTCAGCGCAACGGGCCGCGGGCCACCGCGTCGCGCATCGCCGCCGGGTCGCCGACCGGCACGTACTCCAGCCACCAGGTCGCCCCGGCGGCGGCCAACTCCCCGAGGTAGGCCCGTTCGGCGCGCTCGTCCGGGCGGCGGCGTCGCCCGCCGATCGCCACGTCGAACGGCTGGCCGTCGGCCCGGGTCGGCGGCATGGCCGCTGCCAGCTCGTGAACCTCGTCGGGGGTGAAGTCGGCCCAGCCGTCGGTGTCGGTCAGCTTGTAGGGCACGATGCCGTCGGCGCGTGCCGCGCGACGCCGCACCGCCCCGGCCTGGGTGCTGCCGCCGACCCAGACCGGCACCCGGGGCGACTGCACGGGCGGTGGCCGCAGCGCCACCTGCTCGGCGCGGTAGTGGGTGCCGTGGTGCTCGATCCGCTCACCGCTGAGCAGGCCGGTCAGCAGGTCCAGACCCTCGTCGAGCATCGCGGCGCGCACGGCTACCTCCGTCGGCTCACCGAACGCGGCCAGGCCCCGGTCAGCGGGGTCACCGACACCGACGGCAACCGTGGCCCGGCCGGCGCTCAGGTGGTCGAGGGTCAACACCTCGCGGGCCAGCTTCGCCGGACGCCGACGGGGCAGCGCCGTGACCGCGGTGCCGAGGCGCACCCGCTCGGTACGCCCGGCGATCGCCGTGAGCATCAGCCACGGGTCGTACGTGGACGGGTCGTCGCCGCAGTGGTGGATGACGTAGTCCTCCAGGAACACCCCGTCCCAGCCGGCGCGCTCGGCCAGCTCACCCAGCTCGACGAGGGTGGCGACGTCGAGGTCGTCGCCGCCGCAGGGGATCTCCAGGCCGTGTCTCATCCCCCGACCGTAGGGCGGGGGTACGACGGTCAGCCGCGCCGACGCGACCGGGCGGCCCACACCGCGTACGCCGGGTCGCGGTCGAGGTTGTGCCGGTCCCGGTCGTAGCGGCGGGTGGTGCGCGGGTCGGCGTGCCCCATGGCGTCCTGCACGTCTTCCAGGGGGACGCCCTCGGAGCGGGCGGTGGTGGCGAACGCGTGTCGCAGCGAGTGCGGGGACAGTCGCGCCCACGCCGGGATGCCGGCGGCCCGGGCGAGGCGGCGGACCATCCGGAACACGGAGTGCCGGTCGAGTCGTGCGCCGCTGGCGGTGACCAGCAGCGGCCCGGTCAGGTGGGTCACCGGCACGCCGGCGGCGGCGGCCCGCTGGGCCAGGTACGCGTCGAGGGCGTACGCGGTGCCCGGCGTGAGGGCGCGGCGGCGCTGCTTGCCGCCCTTGCCGACGAACCGCACGCTGCGGTGCCCGCGTTCGGTACCGAGGTCGGTCAGGTCCAGCGAGACCAGTTCCCCGACCCGCAGGCCCAGGTCGGCCAGGAGCGCGATGGCCGCCCGGCTGCGGGCCGCCGTCGGGCCGGTCTCGGCGTCGGCGGCGGTGAGCAGGGCGTCCACCTCCTCGGGGGTGAGTCCGATGGTGGCGGAGTGGTCCCGGTCGACGCGGGGGCGGTCCGCGCCGGAGACCGGGTTGGCGGGTACGCCACCGAGCTTGACGAGGAAGTCGTACCAGCTCGACAGGGCGGAGAGTCGGCGTGCCACGGTCGCCGGGGTCAACGGTCGGCCGCTGCGGGCCACGAGGGTGGACTCCAGCGTGCGGGCGTACTCGTTGACGTGCAGGAACGTGGCCCGCAGCGGGTCCAGGTCGTGTCCCGCGCACCAGCCGAGGAAGGCGGCGACGTCGCGCCGGTACGCGTCGCGGGTGTGCTCGGAGAGGCGACGGTTGCGCAGCCAGGCCTCGGTGACGTCCAGCGGCGCGCTCGGCAGGGCCGGTCGGGCGGTGGGGCGGGCGAGCATGGGCGCGTCGGTGGACACCATGTGAAAAAGGTTCTCAGCAGCGGATGGGATTGCCACGCAGGCGCGCCGACGGCCGGCCCTCGCAGCGGCGACATCGGGGTCGGCTACGGTCGCATCGTGCGTGCCAGCCGGCTGGTCTCCCTGCTACTGCTCCTGCAGGCCCGGGGGCGGATGACCGCTGGCGAGCTGGCCGATGCCCTGGAGGTGTCGGTTCGTACGGTGTACCGCGACGTGGAGTCGCTGGGGGCCGCCGGCGTGCCGGTGTACGCCGAGCGGGGCCCGGCCGGTGGTTACCGCCTGCTCGACGGCTACCGCACCCGCCTCACCGGCCTGACCGCCGGTGAGGCCGAGGCGCTGTTCCTGGCGGGGATGCCCGGCCCGGCGGCTGAGCTGGGCCTGGGTTCGGTGCTGGCCACGGCGGAGCTGAAGTTGCGCGCCGCGCTGCCGGCGGACCTCGCCGACCGGGGCGCCCGGCTCCGGCAGCGGTTCCACCTCGACGCGCCGAGCTGGTTCCGCGAACCCGAGCCCACACCACACCTGGCCGCACTTGCCGCAGCCGTCTGGGAGGACCGCCGGGTGCAGGTGCGCTACCGGCGGTGGAAGGCGCCTCGGGAGGTGACGCGCACCCTCGATCCGTTCGGCGTGGTGCTCAAGGCCGGCCGCTGGTACCTGGTCGCCGCGGCGTCGGGGCAGGTGCGGACCTATCGGGTGGCGGCGATCCTCGACCTGGCCGTGCTGGACGAGCCCGCCGAACGGCCGACCGGGTTCGACCTCGCCGAGAGCTGGCAGGAGCTGGCCGCACGCTACGAGCGGAGCGTCTACCGCGCCGAGGCGCGGGTACGGATGACGGTGGCGGCGCTGGCGCAGACGACGTACCTGTTTCCGCCGGCGATGAGCCGCGCGGCGCAGGAGAACGCCGGTGCGCCGGACGCGGCCGGCTGGGTCACGACGACAGTGCCGATCGAGTCGGTCCGCCACGGCTGTGTAGAGATGCTCAAGCTCGGCGCGCAGGTGGAGGTGCTGACCCCGACCGAGTTACGCGAGCTGGTCGCCAGCACCGCCCACGCCCTCGCCGCCCTCTACCCACCGTCCGGCGACGCGCTCCCCCGAGGACCGAGGGCCGGCGACGCGCCGGCCCGGGAGTCGAAGGCCGGCGACGCGCCGATGGCCGGCACCCCGGGGCGGGCGCCGGCCATCGAGGCGGTGTTCAGGCGTTGATCTGCCGTCGGCCGTTGCCGTTGGCGGTGATGGTGACCCGGCGGGGCTTGGCCCGCTCGGCGACGGGAATGCGCAGCGTCAGCACCCCGTGCTCGTAGCCCGCCTCCAGCTTGTCGGTGTCGAGGGTGTCACCGAGGAACAGTCGCCGGGTGAAGGTGCCCATCGGACGTTCGGCGGCGACCAGCTCGATACCGTCGCCGGCGGGTCGGCGGCGCTCGGCACGGACGGTCAGGACGTTGCGCTCGACGGTGCAGTCGATGGTGTCGGGGTCGACGCCGGGCAGGTCGAACGCGGCGTAGAAGAAGTCTCCGTCGCGGTAGGCGTCGAGTTGCATGGTCGCCGGCCGGGCTGCCGTACCGAAGAACTGCTCGGCGAGCCGGTCCACCTCGCGGAACGGGTCGGTACGCATCAACATGGTCATGCCTCCTCGGTTCTCCTGGCCGAAGGTGATGGTTGAGTCGAGGTGACTCAAGTTCCTCTTCTTATTTAGCGCCTTCCGAGCCGGCCGTCAACTCCTTCTCGAACCAGTGGTCGGCGTACGGGCCCCGCGAGTAGGCGGGGATCTCGACATAGCCGTGCCGGGCGTACAGGGCGCGGGCCTCGACCAGGTCGGCGCGAGTGTCCAGGCGGATGCGGTCCACTCCGGCCGCCCGCGCCC
Source organism: Micromonospora sp. CA-248212 (assembly GCF_050948405.1). Lineage (NCBI taxonomy): Bacteria > Bacillati > Actinomycetota > Actinomycetes > Micromonosporales > Micromonosporaceae > Micromonospora > Micromonospora sp. CA-248212. The sequence goes on from NZ_CP192023.1 coordinate 3,591,137, forward strand.
GACGCTCGACGGCGGCCAGCAGCGCCGCGCCCCCACCGGCCCCCCGGTGCGCGGGGCGGACGAAGACGCGGGTCAGCTCGGCCCAGTCCCGGTGCCAGCGCAACCCGGCGCAGCCGGCCAGATCCGCGCCGCGGTGGGCGAGCAGGAGCACACCAGTGGGGTACGCCAGGTCGTCGCTGGGCATCTCGGCCAGCGCGGCGTCGACCTCGCCGGGTCGGTCGGGGCGGCGGTGGTAGCGCACCACCATCTCCGTCATGTACTCGCGCAACAGGAGTGTCGCGTCCGGATGGTCGGGACGGACAGCGGCGGTCACCCAGTCGGGTCGAACGGTCGTGGTCACCCGTCGATCATCAGTGGCCGGTCAACGGGTTTTCGGTGTCGGTCCGCTGGTAGATGCCCTGCTCACGGGTGAGCAACCGCTCGTCCACGAGGTAGCGGCGCAGGGTGGCGTGGTCCGACGCGCCGCCGGCGCACCACGGCTTGAGCGCGTCGTCGACGGCACGCTCCGGATAGCGCGTACCCGGCTCGAACGAGCGTTGCGCGATGTGTGCCAGCAGCGTTCGCCGCCGTCCGCGCTGCGCCGGCATGCCGACCAGGACGTCCCCGCGCAGGAACGTACGCAGCACGGGGTCGTCGGCCGGCGCGGCGTCGTCGGCCGGGCGGCGCTCGCGCGCCGCGGCCCGCAGCGACGCCTCGTCGACCGCGAGCGCGCCGTCACCGCCGGTGATGAGGCCCGCGGCGGCGAGCCGACCGAGCCCGGTGCGCACGGCCCGCGTGGCCAAGCCGGAGCGCTGCACGACCTCGGGCACGCTTGTCGATCCCAACGCGACCGCCGCGAAGATCCGTCGCCGTCCGTCGTCGGCCAGGGCCCCGGCCAGAGCGTGCGCAGTCATGCCGGTCACCCTCCCATCGCGGTATGCGCGCCGCCAGGCAATTTCCGGGGTACGCGCCCGGGTCCACCATCTCTGGCCTGCCGGTCCTCATCTCGAGGTTGAAAAGGATCGGGTCAGCGGTCAGCGGTGGGCGTGATCGTGGTGAGAAGGCTGCCGCGGCGAGGTCACACCGAGAGACGCCGCGCTGGGGGCGCGGCTGCGGTGGGGTCGCGAAGACGCCTGACGCGTCGAAGGCAGGCGTGTCCGCGCGGACGAAGGCGGGCATCCGGACCTGGCGGGAACTACTCATGGTTTCGGCGATTCCAGGGTTTCGGCAGGAGGCGCCGAGGGGCCTCCTGGATCCAGTGGCGGGTAGCCGGTGTCTCCGGCTGGCGCGACGTCGCAGATCACGTCGCTGAAGGAGCCCGTACCGGTCCTGCGGTGTGGGCTTCGAGTGGCACGGCGGACGGAGGCGGGGAGGTCACTCGAACCCGTCCTCATCGCGCACGTGCGCCACTGGTCACTGATCCATGCGCGTCAGCATGGTCAACCCGTGCCTGGTGGGCAACGGATTTACCGCAGGGCTGCGCCCGCCCCGACCGTCCGGGTCTGTTGACCCACCTGGCGGCGGTCCAGAAGGAGGCCGAAGTCGACCTCGCCACGCTCAACCCCGACGTGGTGCTACCCGATCTGACTCCGCGTTTCGTCGGCTGGGCGCAGCCCCGCTGAGTCGATCGGCCCCTCGGTGCGCAGTCGCGCGTGCTGGTGCATGTCGTGCCAGCCGTCGGCGTGCCGCATCGACTGACGCGCCACCCCCTCCACGGCGAAGCCGCCCCGCGTGGCGACCCGGCACGACGCCGCGTTGGCCGTCGAGTGGTTCAGCTCCAACCGGTGCAACCCGGCCTGGGTGAAACTCCACCGGGTCAGCGCCTCCAGCGCCGCGGTGGCGATCCCCCGACCGCGCGCGTCGGGCAGCAGCCAGTACGAAATCTGCGCCGACCCTTCGGTCAGCAGCACTTCCCGCAGTCCCGTCTGGCCGACCGGCCGGTCGTCGCCGTCGACGATCGCGAAGCTCACGGCCGTCTCGGCACGCCACCGACCGGTCCACTGTGCCGTCCACGCCCTGGCCTCGGCGTCGTCGTCGAGTCGGAGCACGTGCCACCGCTGGATCGCCGGGCAGCCGAACGCCGCGCGTACGGCGGGGGCGTCGTGGTCGCGCCACGGCCGCAGCGCCAGCCCGGGGCGTACCGCAAGGTGGGGTTGTTCCTGGGCGGCGAGGCTCCCGGCGGGCAGGGCGGGCGTGACGAGCAGCGGCATCGGCCCATTATCGGCTGGGCGGCCTCACTCCCCGGTCGGGCCTCCCGCCAGCTCGGCGACCACGTCGAGGTGGCCCAGGTGACGGGCGTACTCCTGCACCAGGTGGAACAGCACCCGTTCCAACGACGCCGGGTCCGCGCCGTCCCAGCGTGGGCCCGGCGCCCCGATCTCGGCCAGGTCGTGCGCCGACACCACGGCGGTCGTGTGCGCGCCCTGCGCCCGCAGCGCCGCCACCAGGTCGTCACGGGTCTCGTCGGGAGCGACGTACCAGCGGTCGTTCCGACGGTCTCCCCACGGCTCGGCGACGTCCCGACCCTGAAAACCCCACTCGATCCAGCGTCGCTCGACGTGGCGCAGGTGCGTGAGCAGCTCCAGCGGCGTCCACCCGGACGGCAGCCGGCTGCTGCGCAGCTCCGCCTCGTCCAACGCCGACACCTTGGCCACCACCGACTCGCGGAAGTAGTCCAGGTAGCGCAGGAAGACCTCGGTGCGGCTGCCGGCCGGTGCGGTCGGCTCGGGGAAGGCAATCATGACCCGCTCGACAGGTCGCGTCCGCGCACCGTGCCGGTGGCGTCCAGAGTGCGGTATCGCATGTCGTCCTCTCGGTCGGGTTGCGAAACTGATCTTCGCACCTGCTCAGGGCACGTGCACCCGGAGGCTTTACGGGCACCCACCCGGCGTCGTCACGGGCGATGATGGATCGGTGAGCGAGCCCGTCATCGACACCGAGCGCCCGCCGGCCCGGTCGTCCACACCGACCGAGCTGCCGCAGCCCGGTCCGCGTACGCGGGGGCCGTGGCTGGTGGCCGCCGCGACCAGCGTGACGCTGCTGCTCCTCGCGGGTCGCTACGGCTATCACCGCGACGAGCTGTACTTCCTGCTCTGCGGTCGGCACCTCGACTGGGGTTACGTCGACCAGGGCCCACTGGTCCCCGCGCTGGCCCGCCTGCTCGACGAGATCGCGCCGGGCAACCTGGTGGTCCTACGGACGCCGTCGGCGCTGCTGGCCGGGGGCGCGGTCCTGCTGGTCGCCGCCATCGCCCGGGAGCTGGGTGGCGGCCGGGGCGGGCAGAGCTTCGCGGCGGTGCTCGCCGCGATCTCCGGCATCGTGCTCGCCAGCGGGCACCTGCTCAGCACCACGACCGTCGACCTGCTGGTCTGGCTCGGCGTGGCGTGGTGCGCGGTGCGACTGCTGCGCACCGGCGACACCCGGTGGGCGCTCCCGCTCGGGCTGGTGCTCGGCGTGGGCATGCTCAACAAGCTGTTGCCGGCGCTGCTGGCCGTGGGCCTGCTCGCCGGGGTGCTGATCGCGGGGCCGCGTCGGCTGCTGCGCGACCGGCGGGTGCTCGCCGCCGCCGCGACCGCCCTGGTGCTGGCCGCGCCGAACCTGATCTGGCAGGCGGCGCACGGATTCCCGCAGCTCGGCGTGGCCGCGTCCATCTCCGACGGGGGCAGCTCCTACAGCGGCCGCCTCGACGCGTTCACCCTCCAGTTCCTCATCATCAGCCCGTACGCCGTACCGATCTGGATCGCGGGTCTCGTCGCGTTGCTGCGCCGGCCGGCGTGGCGGTCGTACCGGGCGGTGGGTTGGGCCTGGATTGTCGTGTTCGGTGTGGTCCTGGTGGCCGGCGGCAAGGGCTACTACGACGCTCCCCTGCTGTTGGCGCTCGTCGCGGCGGGCGCGGTGGTCACCGCCGCCTGGGCGTCGCGCGGCCGGTCGTGGCTGCGGCGGGGGGTGCTCGCGGCCGGCGCGGTGCCGTTCCTGCTGCCCAGCATCGTGCTGCTGTTGCCCGTGCTGCCGGCCGACCGGCTGCCCGCCTTCGTGGTCGACGTGAACTACGACGCCGGTGAGACCATCGGCTGGCCGGCGTTCGCCGACTCACTCGCCACCGTCCACCGTGGCCTGCCGGAGTCCGATCGCGCGCGGGCGGTCGTGCTCACCGCCAACTACGGCGAGGCCGGGGCGGTCGCGCGCTACGGACCGGCACGGGGGCTGCCCCGGGCGTACTCCGGCCACAACAGCATGCTGGACTTCGGACGCCCGCCCGCCGACGCGGACGTGGTCATCGCGGTCGGCTGGGAGCGCCCCGACGCGCTGAACGGCTGGTTCGAGCAGTGTGTGCTGGCCGGGCGGGTGGACCAGCGGGTCGAGGTGGCCAACGACGAGAACGGCGGCCCGATCCACGTGTGCCGGGGGCTGCGACGTCCGTGGGCCGAGATCTGGGACACCGAGGTACGCCGCGCCGGCTGAGCCACGTCACGCCCGCCGAGCGCTCAGCCGGCGGGGTCGCCGGTGAGCCAGGCGCGGACGGTGGCCAGGGCCTCGGGGCCGGAGTCGACGTCCACGTCGCGGGCGAGGTCGGCGATCGTGATGCCGGCCAGGGCGTCACGCCACGCCGCCTCGGCGGTCCACATGGCGCGGGCGATCGGGCACGCGCCGGTGCAGTCGCCGGGTGGGGTGGCCAGCGGCCCGCGCTGGCGGATCTCGGTGCACACGAAGGCCGGGCCGGGCCCGTCGACGGCGTGGACCACGTCCAGCACGCTGATCGACTCCGGCGCGCGGGTCAGCGCGTAGCCACCGGACTTGCCCTGCACGGAGTGGATGAGCCCCGCGCGGGCCAGCGACTGGAGCTGTTTGGCGAGGTAGCTGCCGGAGACGTCGTGCAGCTCCGCGAGCCGGGCGGCCGGGACCGGCCGGCTGCTGGTGGTGAGCACGACACAGCAGTGCAGCGCCCACTCGACACCGCCGGACATCTTCATCGCCTCACCCTAACCACCCCTGATACTCGGATCCTTCTTATCCGAGTATAGTTCTCGGACATAAGAGGTCCGAGTTTGCCGGCGCCGCTGGGGTGCCGGGACGAACGGGACACGGAAGGTGGAACGGACATGAAGATCGCTGTGATGGGCGGAACGGGCCTGATCGGCTCCCAGGTCGTCCAGATCCTGCGCACGGCCGGGCACGACGCGTTCGGGCACTCGCAGTCGACCGGAGTCGACCTCCTCACCGGGCAGGGCCTCCCCGAGGCGCTCAAGGACGTTGACGTCGTCGTCAACCTCACCAACTCGCCGACCTTCGACGAGGCCTCCCCCGCGTTCTTCCAGACCACCATGGACAACCTCCTGACCGCCGCTGAGAAGGCCGGCGTCGGACACGCCGTGGTCCTGTCGATCGTCGGCGTCGACCAGGTGCCCGACCTGGCCTACTACCGCGCGAAGGTGCTCCAGGAGGACATCCTCAAGGCCAGCGGAGTGCCGTACTCGATCGTCCGCGCCACCCAGTTCTTCGAGTTCATCGACGCGGTCATCTCCTGGACCGCCGACGAGACCGGCGTACGCCTGCCCAGCACCCCCGTCCAGCCGATGGCCGCGGCCGACGTGGCCCAGGCCGTCGCCGACGTGAGCGTGGGCGCGCCCCTTCAGGGCATCCGCAACGTCGCCGGCCCCGACGTGTTCGGGCTCGACGAGCTGGGCCGGATCACCCTCGCCGCGCGCGGCGACCAGCGGACCGTCACCACCGACGACACCGCCGGCATGTTCGCGGCGGCCCCCGGCGACGTGCTCACCGGCAAGCAGGACGCCGTTCTCGCGCCCACCTCGTACCGGGAGTGGCTGGCGCGCTGACCTGCGCCTGGGCGTCCCGGGACGCGGGGCGTCCGCCGCTCGTGCGGACTAGGCTCTGGCCATGGTCACGGCGGGTCTCCTCCTGGCGGCCGGCGCCGGCCGACGGCTCGGCCAACCCAAGGCCCTCCTGCCCTACCGTGGCCGCCTGCTCGTGGAGCACGCCGCCGACCTCCTCACCGCCGCCGGCTGCCGACCGGTGCTGGTGGTGCTCGGCGCGCAGGCCGACCAGATCCGCGCCCGCACCCGGCTGCCCGAGGTGGTGGTGAACGACGACTGGGCCTCGGGCATGGGCTCGTCGCTTCGGGCCGGGCTGGACTCCCTGGCGTCCAGCCCGGCCGCCGCCGTCGTGGTCACCCTGGTCGACCAGCCCGACCTGACCCCCGAGGCGGTACGCCGCGTCGCCCGCGACGCCACCGCCGAATCCCTCGCCATGGCCACCTACCGCGACGGGCGACGCGGACATCCGGTGCTGCTCGGGCGCGACCACTGGCCCGGAGTCGCCGAGGCGGCGACCGGCGACCGGGGCGCCCGCGACTACCTCCGAGCCCACGCGACAGCCGTACAACTGGTGGACTGCGCCGACGTCGCCGACGACACCGACGTCGACCTGCCCGAGCACGCCGCCCGCCTCCGATAGGCTGACGCCGTGCTCAGCGAGGTCAAGGGGTTGTCCCGACACTTCACCGAGGCCAGTCTGCGCGACCATCTCCTGCGGCGTTCGGTACGGCAGGACGACGGCTGCCTCATCATCAGCGGGTACGGCACGCGGCGCGGCGTTCACCAGAAGGTCGCCGGCCGCGCCTGGGCGCACATCGCCGCGTACGTCGTCCTCGTCGGCGGGTACCGCCCCGATCTGGAGGTCGACCACCTCTGCCCGGCGAAGGACTGCATCGAGCCCACCCACCTGCGGCAGGTCAGCCGCGCCGAGAACTGCCGCACCCGGGTGCAGGGCCCGACCTGCCGCAACGGGCACGACCGTGAGATCGACGAGTCGACGGGTCGATACCGCCGGACGTGCCGCGCCTGCAACCGGGACAGCCAACGCCGGTGGCGCGAGCGCCAGGCCGCCGAGGTGAGCCAGGCCCGCTCGGCGTACCTGCCGAACTGACGCCGCGACCCCTCGGCGCGGTGCTGATTCGCGCCCTACGGCGAGCACCTCTGGGTCTGTGACACGGGCCTCGGTCAGCGGCAGCCGGCTCTACGAGGTTCCCGCCGGCGACTGACGCCCTCCGCGCACCACCGCCGCAGCGGGCCCCGGGACTCCGTCAAGGAGTCCCGGGGCCCGCTGCCGTGCCGTCCCAGCCCGTAGACGGCGGTCCTCGCGATCCGGATCCGAGAATGTCTCCGAATACAATGGAGAGACTTCTTGAGCGAATCTTGAATCGCCTGGTCAAGCCGGGAACGGCGACAGCGGGGGACGGTGTCGGTGAAGTTCAGGCTGCTCGGCGAGGTCGAGGCGGAGATCGACGGCGCATGGGTCGACCTGGGCCACGCTCGGCAACGCAGCGTCCTGGCGATCCTGCTCATCGAGGCGAATCGCGTCGTGCACGTCGACCAGTTCCTCGAACGCGTCTGGGCCGATAATCGTCCGCAGCGCGCCGTGAATTCGCTGTACAGCTACCTGTCCCGCCTGCGGTCCTGCCTGGCCGACGGTGCCGAGATCTCCCGCCGCTCGGGCGGCTACCTGCTCAGCGTGGACCCGGCCGCGGTGGATCTGCACCGGTTCCGCGACCTGGTCGCCGGGGCGCGCGCCGTGCCCGACGACGAGGCGGCGCTGGGGCGGTTCGACGAAGCCCTCGGCCTGTGGCGTGGCGAGCCCTTTCCCCGGCTGGACACCCCGTGGCTCAACGAGACGCGCGAGGCGCTCACCCAGGAGAGGCTGGCCGCCGAACGGGACCGCACGGACACCGCGCTCCGCCTGGGCCTGCACGCGTCCCTGCTACCGGACCTCCTGCGGGACGCGCCGGCCCATCCGCTGGACGAGCGCCTCGCCGGGCAACTCATGCGCGCCCTCTACCGCTGCGGTCGGCAGGCCGAGGCGCTGGAGCATTACGACCGGCTGCGCCGTGTCCTGGCCGACGAGACCGGCGTCGACCCCGGCCCCGATCTGCAAGCGCTGCACCTGGGCATCCTCAACGGCGACCCGACACTCGCCGCGCCGACGACCGGGACCGCCGCGACCCACCCGACGCCCCGGCAACTGCCGGCCCCACCGCCGTTGTTCACCGGCCGGGTCCGCGAACTGGCCACACTGTCCCGCCTCGTCGAGGATCAGACCAACGACGCGGACGCCGTCGCCGTCGCGGTCATCGGTGGCACCGGCGGCGTCGGCAAGACCTGGTTGGCCCTGCGCTGGGCGTACGACCACCTGGACCGCTTCCCCGACGGCCAGTTGTACGTCAACCTGCGCGGCTTCGACCCCGCCGCCGAGCCGGTGCCGCCACCGGTGGCCCTGCGCGGCCTCCTCGACGCCCTGGCCGTACCGCCCAAGGCGATCCCGACCGGCGTGGACGCGCAGGCGGCCCTCTACCGCACCCTGCTCGCGGGCCGGCGGATGCTGATCGTGCTGGACAACGCCCACGACACCGGGCAGGTCGCCAGCCTGCTACCCGGCAGTCCCACCTGCACCGTCCTGGTGACCAGCCGTCGCCGCCTGGGCGGCCTCGTGGCGCAGGGCGCGCAGGGCTTCACCCTGAACGTGCTCACCGACGACGAGGCCCACGACCTGCTGTCCCGCCGGTTCGGGCCGCGACTGCTCGCGGAGGAACCCGACAGCGTCGCCGCGCTGCTGGCCCGGTGCCACGGCCTGCCACTGGCCCTCAGCATCGTCGCGGCACGCGCGGCGATGCACCCCGGTCTCCCGCTGCGGGCGCTGGTCGAGGAGCTGTCCGAGGAGGCGACGCGGCTGGACGCCCTGACTACCGGCGACCTGAGCGCCGACCTGCGCGCGGTCTTCGCCTCCTCCACGCGCGCCCTGCAGCCGGAGGCGGCCCGGATGTTCCGGCTGCTCGGTCTGACTCCCGGCCCCCAGGTCGGCCTGGGGGCCGCGGCGAGCCTCAGCGGGCTCTCCCCGCGGCAGACCCGGCCGCTGCTGCACGACCTGCACGAGGCGCACCTGGTCCACCAACAGACGTCGACGCGGTACCGCCTGCACGATCTGGTCCGCCTGTACGCGGCCGAGCAGGTCGAGCGCGACGCCCCGGACCACCGGCAGGCCGCCCTCGTCCGCATGCTCGACCACTACCTGCACACCGCCCACGCGGCGGCCTGCCTGCTCGACCCGGCCCGCGAGCCGATCACGCTGCCGCCCGCCCAGCCCCAACTCACCCTCGATCCGGTGGCCGACCAGGCGCAGGCGCTGGCCTGGTTCCACACCGAACACGCCGTGCTGCTCGGCATCCTGCGGCAGTCCGCGCGCGACGGGCTCGACGCGTACACCTGGCAGTTGGCCTGGACGATGGAGAGTTACCTCGACGAGCAGGGGCACTGGCGTGACTGGACCGCGACGCAGCTCGCGGCGCTGCGGGCCGCGAGCCGGCTCGGTGAGCGGCACTGGCAGGCGTGCTCGCACCGCAGTCTGGGAGTGGCCCACACCCAGCTCGGAGAACTCGACGAGGCCCACCGGTACTACCAGGGGGCACTCGCGCTGTTCGAGGAGCTGGGCGACCCGGTCAGCCAGGCGCACACCCACCGTGGGCTCGGCTGGGCCTTCAACCAGCAGGACCGCTGGTCCGACGCGCTGCGCCACAACGAGCTGGCCCTTGGGCTCTACCGGCAGGCCGGGCACCGGGCCGGGGAGGCGATGGCCGTCAACAATGTCGGCTGGCTGCACACCCAGCTCAGCGACCACGGCGCGGCCGTGGCGTACTGCGAGCGGGCGGTCGAGCTCAACCAGGAGATCGGCGACCAGCACGCCGAGGCGGGCGCCTGGGACAGCCTCGGCTACGCGTACCACCACCTGGGCCGGCACGCCGAGGCCAACACCTGCTACCAGCGGGCCCTCAAGCTGGTCCGCAACTTCCGGGACCGGTACAACGAGGCGGAGATCCTGACGCATCTGGGGCAGAGCCACTCCGCCGCCGGCGAGGCGGAGCAGGCGCGCGATTTCCTGCGGCAGGCGGCCACGATCCTTCGCGAACTCGACCATCCGAATGCCGAGACGGTGGCCCAGGCGTTACGCGACCTCGACGGCTGACCGCCTCCACCACCTCGTCGAAGAGGAGAGTCAAGACTCCCTCAAGGGCCGCCCAAGCCGGCACGCCGACGCTTTCTGACGTCCACCTTCGTCAGTCAGAAAGCAGGAGAACCGATGAGACGGATCCGTATGGCGCTGGTCACGGCGGTCGCCCTCGCGGCGTCGACCCTCAGCGTGGCCAGCCCCGCGTACGCCGCGGGCGACACCCAGCTCGGCATCGACGTCGGCAACATCGCGTGGGAGCAGTACACGTCCACCAACGCCGACGTCCAGGCACGGCTGTCCGAGACCTCGACCGAAGACTGCAACTTCTACACCGGCTTCTGGGCCGACCCGGCCAACGACCGCAATGACGGCACCGCCTCCACCTACGGCAAGTGCGGCAAGACCACCAACGGCTACATGTACCGCGACGGCACCAAGGCCTGGGGGCCGGTGGCGTGGCGCAAGCGGCAATGGTGCGCGGACTTCGCGAAGTTCGCCTTCTACTGGGGCGGCGCGAAGTACACCGGGCTCACCGCGGCGGCGGGCAGCTTCCGGACGTACGGCATCAACAACGGCACCTGGCACGGGCGCGGCAGCGGCTACGTCCCGCGCAAGGGTGACGCGGCGGTCTACGACTGGGACGGCAACGGCAGCTACGACCACGTCGCCATCGTCACGTCGTACTACGACACCAGCACGGACGGCAACCACTACGTGGTCGGCGGCAACCAGTCCGACGGCGTGACCCACCCGCAGTACAGCAACTGGGCCTCGTCCATCGTCGGGTACGCCTCACCGGCCGCGAGGTAGACCGGGCAACGACATCGGCTCCGGGCCCTGCGGGTCCGGGGCCGGTGTCGAACGCCGACCAGCGCTCGGAGAGGGTAGCCGTGCAGCGCCGGGCGGCGGCCGGTGCGTCTTCCTAGTGGAGAGCACTGACGGGAGCGGGCGTGTCGTTCGAGGAATTCGTGGCGGGGTATGGCCGGTCGCTGGTGCGCCTGGCGTTCGTCCTGAGCGGCGATCGGCAGGTGGCTGAGGATCTGGCGCAGACCGTGCTGGCCGACGTGTACCGGCACTGGAAGCGGGTGCGCGCGGCGACAGACCCCGAGGCCTACGTACGCCGCATGCTGGTGAACGCGCATCTGAGTTGGCGTCGCCGGCGCTGGACGACGGAGCGGCCCACCGACCTGCGCCAGGAGACCGGCGCCACGGTGGCCGACCCGGCCGACGCGGTCGCCGCCCGGGACCAGATGCGGGTGCTGTTGAGCAGGCTCGCCCCGCGCGCCCGCACAGTGCTCGTCCTGCGCTACTACGCCGACCTGGACGACGCGGCGGTCGCCGCGGCCATGGGGGTCAGCGAGAGCTCCGTGCGGGCCACCGCCTCACGTGCCCTGGCGAGCCTGCGCGGACCCGCGGCCATCGACGCACAGAGGGAGACCCGATGAGCCAGTCGACCGAGCGCGAGTTGCGCGAGCTGTTCGCCGCCGACGCCCCCGACGCCCCCGACGAACTGGCCGTGGTCGCCGGGGCGGTGCGCAGGGTCCACCGCCGACGCCGGACCCTGATGCTGGCGGCGGCCACGACCACGGTGATCATCGCGGCGGCTGCGTACGGCGTCCACCGGCCGACCGCGACGCCGCAGGCACAGCCGCCGGTCACGTCATCGTCCGCACCGGTCACTCCGACGCCCGCGGCCGACCTGCCGGCCGGGGTCAAGCCCGGCGACCCGCTCGCCTTCGGCGCGGCGCAGTGCGTCAAGGCGTACGCACCAAAGACCCTCGCCGAGCAGGCCTTCGCCTTCGACGGCACCGTGACCGGCATCGGACCGGCCCGAACCGAACGCGGCGCGCATCCTCCGCTGGACCTGCGATCGGTGACGTTCCAGGTGCACACCTGGTTCCGGGGCGGATCCGGGGGCACCGCCGTGGTGGACATGTCGCCGCCCGCCGCCTCGGGCGGGACGGGCGATGCCACGTCCGAGGCTGGCCCGGCCTATCAGGTCGGCACCCGGTTGCTCGTGTCCGGCATGCCCCGCTGGGGCGGCGCGCCGCTCGCCGACCCGATCGCGTGGGGCTGTGGCTTCACCCGGTACTACAGCCCTTCGCTGGCGGCCGAGTGGGCCACCGCGACGAGATGAACGGCCGCCTATCAGGACGGTCCGTCCGTATGAGGTGGCATTGCGGCCGGGGCTGCCTACGCCGGCGAGGGGGCGCTGCGCCCCGGCACCACGAGAACGTGCACTTCTACGCACCTACTCGGTCGGCATCGACGGCGAACTCGCCCAGCTGGGCGATGACGGCTACCGCCCGCTGCGCCTGGACACCCCTGGCCACATATACCCCCTAGGGGTATATTCAGCGGGGTTGAAGGAGGCGAACATGACACACGAACATCACCACCACGAGGGCACGCCAACGCTGGTTGCGGCACACGAGAACGACGGGCGCCCCGCAGCGGCGGCGGGTTGGGCGGTCGCCGCGCAGGCGACACTGCACTGCTTGACAGGCTGCGCGATTGGCGAGGTGCTGGGCATGGTGATCGGTACCGCGTTCGGGTTGCACAATGCCGCCACGGTCGTGCTGTCGATCGTCCTGGCGTTCGTGTTCGGGTACGGGCTCACGATGCGCGGTGTGCTGCGCGCCGGCGTCGGGTTCCGCGCGGCGCTGACGGTCGCCCTGGCCGCCGACACCGTGTCGATCGCCATCATGGAACTGCTGGACAACGCGTTCATCGTCGCGGTGCCCGCGGCGATGGACGCCGGGCTGACCAGCGTGTTGTTCTGGGCGTCCCTCGTGGGTTCGCTGGTCGTGGCGTTTGTGCTGACCATCCCGGTGAACCGGTGGATGATCTCGCGGGGCAAGGGCCACGCCGTAGTGCACCAGTACCATCACGCGCACTGACACGACCGACCCGCGCGGCCGCACCCCAGCTCGGGTGCGGCCGCGGTTGCTGTCTACACCTGCCCGGTCTACGACCACCTCGACAAGCCCGGCTCGGGATCGGCCCATCACACCCGTCACCGGCCGTGCCGCGCGCGCCTGTGGCCTGGAAGCTGCGGGCGGCCCGGGGCGGCGACGGACCGCCGAAACAACAGCGTAAGTGCTTACGCATCTTAACTGTCATTATGGTGCGCGCGCGTTATGTCCCGTTTGTAGGCATGGATTAAAGGATTGTTGTTACCGGTAATTCGTTAATTGGTGCGACCCGGTCCCCCGGAGGGTTGCGAACGGTTTGCGGGCGTGTCGGCGCGGTCAGATGCTGCCACTGTGGCGCACGACTGCTTGTGGAGCGGTCAGGATCCGGTCGTTGCGGCGCGCTCGCGATTCGCACGGATCTCGTCGTGGTGGTCGGCGGCCCAGCCGATCAGCGAGGTGACGATCTCGTGTAGGCCGCGACCCAGCGGGGCGAGGGTGTACTCGACGCGCGGAGGGACCTCGGCGTAGGCGGTGCGGATGATCAGGCCGTCCTGCCCGAGCTGTCGAACATCAAGGCAGGCTTCGAGGACCACACCGGCGTCGACCAGGTCATCCGTGCCTCGTCCGGCATCGAATGGACCCTGGTCCGCGCCGTGACCCTGACCGACAAGCCCACCGGTGGCACCGTGCGGGCGGCCGAGGCCGGCACCGAAAAGCCCGGCGCACGGATCAACCGCGCCGACCTCGCCCGGTTCCTCGTCCAGACGATCGAGGACGACGCGTGGACCCGCAAAGCGCCCCTGGTCTGGAGCACCCCCGGCTGCCCCCTCCCGACCAACCTCTCGATCCCTGATCGCACATCCGCCAGCACACGCCCTAGGCTCAGGAGCCGGTATTGGGACAGCTCGGAGGCGTCATGGCGTTGCGGTTCGAGCATCGTCCGACCGACGCGGAGGCGGACATCGTCGACCGTGTCTGGCGCACCACCAGCGACGCCGAGGAGACGATGACGTCCGTGGCGCGTACGTGCTGCCACCTGATCGTCACGCGTTCGGCCGGGCGGCTCCTGGTCTCGCTACGCGGGCCCGAGACCAAGGCGACCACGGCACCGGTCCCGCCGGACGCCGAGTTCCTCGGGATCCGGTTGACGCTCGGCGCTGTCTTCCGGCCGCACCCCGCGACGTCGATCGTCGACAGCCACGTGTCCTTCCCGGTGACACGCTCGGGCCGGGTGGTCATCGGCGGCGAGGACTGGGAGACGCCGACGTACGAGAACGTCGAGCAGTTCGTCCGACGGCTGCGCGACTCGGGGCTGCTGGTTCCCTCACGCCTGACGGGAACCGAGGCCGACCGTCACGGGTCCACGCGCACCCACCAGCGGCAACACCGTGCCGTCACCGGACTGTCGCCGACCGCCGTGACGCAGATCGACCGCGCGAACGCCGCGGCCACCATGCTGCGCGACGGCCTCGACTGGCGCGCGGTCGTCTCGGTGCTGGGCTACTTCGACCAGGCTCACCTGGCACACGCGCTGCGGCGCTACGTCGGACACACCGCGCGAGGGCTGGGCGCCGGTGACGACCCGACGATGTCGTTCCTGTACAAGACCGATCCGCGACCCGGCAGCTAACCTCCGTCGGCCGGCCGCCGGAGGGCGGCGGCCCGACCCACCCGACGGAGGATAACCGTGCTGCTCAGCGTCAACGTCTTCGTGAGCCTCGACGGCGTCATGCAGGGACCGGGCGCCCCGGACGAGGACCGCTCGGACAGCTTCGACCGGGGCGGCTGGCTCGTCCCGCACATGTCCGCGCACACCAACGAGGTCGTCGAGGGCTGGTTCCGTACGGCCGACGCCTTCCTCTTCGGCCGCACGAGCTACGGCCTGCTCGGCGGCTACTGGCCGAAGGTCACCGCACCCGACGACCTGATCGCCGCCAAGCTCAACACCCTGCCCAAGTACGTCGTCAGCGAGACCCTGACCGACGAGGAGGCCGACTGGAGCCCGACGACGGTGTTGCGCACCGACATCCTCGACGAGGTCCGCCGGCTCAAGGACCGGCCGGGCGGGGAACTCCAGGTGCACGGCAGTTGGCGGCTCGTGCAGACGCTGCACGAGGCCGGACTCGTCGACCTCTACCGACTGCTGCAGTACCCGGTCGTCGTCGGCAGCGGCAAGCGCCTCTTTCCGGACGGGTCGACGCCCGCGACGTTCGCGGCCCCGCAGGACAGCGTCCGCGTGTTGCCCGGCGGCGTCGTCTCGTTGACCCTGACGCCGGCGACCCTCGGCGTCCTCTCGACGGGCGCCTACACGGTGGACGAGGGGCGCTCGGTGCCGGTGCTCGGCTGACACCGACGAGTGGCGCAGGTGGTGGGACCGTGGCCATCCCTGAAGGCTCAATCCGTGGTTCTGATCGAAACCCTGTCGAGCTGCTGCCGAAGACCGTCCGCTTCGCCCCTGCGGCCGACTCCTTCCAGCACATCGGCCAGAGTCCGGTACGCGGAGAGTGCTTGGCCTGCGAACTTCTGCGGCATACGTTTGGCCAACGATCCGTAGAGCTGAGTCGCCTCGGTGATCGCCTTCAAGGCTTCGGGCAGGTTCTGCTTCGCGTCTGCGCACACCGTGGCGTATGTCCACAACGACATGGCGAGGTCGGGTAGGTGGGTGTCCCGGTTCGTCTCGGCCAGTTGCCGCCGGACGGCCACGATTTCCTCGGCCGGGGCGATGGCCCGTTCGCGGCGGCCCAGCGCGAACAGGATGCTGCCGACGCTGGTCAACGAGGTGGCGAGGTCGGCTAGGTAGACGTCCGGATTTACCTCGGCCAGCCGCCGGTGAATGACGGCGGCGGCCTCAGCAGCAGCCAACGCCTGCTCAGGGCGGCCCAGCGCGGACAGACAGGTGCCGAGGTTGGTCAACGACGCCGCGAGGTGGGGTCGGTAGGCGTCCGGATTCGTCTCGGCCAGCCGCCGTCCGATGGCCACGGCTTCCTCGGTCGGGGCCAGGGCCTGCTCAGGGCGGCCCAGCGCGGACAGGTGGGCCCCGAGGTTGGTCAACGAGTCGGCGAGGTCGGGAAGGTGGACGTCCGGGTTCGTCTCAGCCAACCGCCGTCCGATGGCCACGGCTTCCTCGGTCGGGGCCAGGGCCTGCTCAGGGCGGCCCAGCTCGAACAGGTAGGCGCCGAGGTTGTTCAACGAGTCGGCGAGGTGGGGAAGGTGGACGTTCGGGTTCGTCTCGGCCAGCCGCCGCCGGATGGCCACGGCTTCCTCGGCCGGGGCCAGGGCCTGCTCAGGGCGACCCAGCGCGGACAGGCGGAGGCCGAGGTTGTTCAGCGACAGGGCGAGGTCGGGTAGGTAGGAGTCCGGATTCGCCTCGGCCAGTACCCGGTAGGTGCCGGCGGCCGACTGAGTCGCGGCCAGCGCCTGCTCACGGCGGCCCAGCGCGGACAGGCAGTTGCCGAGGTTGTTCAACGACAGGGCGAAGTCGGACACGTAGAAGCCGCGTTTCTTCTCGGCCAGCCGCCCCAGGATGGCCACGGCTTCCTTGGCTGGGGCCAGGGCCTGCCCGGAGCGACCCAGCTCGGACAGGCAGGCGCCGAGGTTGTTCAACGAGTTGGCGAGGTCGGATAGGTAGGCGTCCGGGTTCGCCTCGGCCAGCCGCCGCCAGGTGGCCACGGCCTCCTCGGCCACGGCCAGAGCCTCCGCCAGGCGGCCCAGCCGGGCTAGAACCGCAGCGACAGTGTTCAGCGACGTGGCAAGAAAGGGTAGGTAGTCGCCCGGGTCTGCCGCGGCCAGCCGACGGAAGACGGCGACAGCCTCCTGGACCGGAGCCACGGCCTGCTCGCCGCGACCCAGCTCGGACAGACGAAGGCCGAGGTCGCTCAACGAGGTGGCGAGGTTTTCTTGGTGGGCGTCCGGGTCTGCCGCGGCCAACCGCCGCCAGGTGGCCACGGCCTCCTCGGCCACGGCCAGAGCCTCCTCCTGGCGGCCGACACGGGCAAGGCGGAAGACCTGTTTGGACTGCAGAACAGCTTGTTCGGCGGGATCAGTGGTGTGGGCGAGGCGGTGTGCGGTCAGCACGCTCGTCACGGCGGCCGCGGCGATGTCATAGTTTATGTGCCTCTCGATCGGTAGCAGAGGTTCGATGCTCTCCAGCACCTCGATGCTCACGGATCGGCTGGTGGCGAGAGCGGTCAACGCGGTGCCGCCCGCTCTGATCGCGAGATCGGGATGTGTGCGCAATAGCGGGTAGAGGAGAGTGCTGCCCACGTGGGGCCAGCGGTCAGCGGCCGCGGCGAGGAACATGATCGATCGGGAGAGCACCGAGCTTGTCGAGTCGTCCTGGGAGCGGGCGGTCAGGAGAGCGGTTGCGGTGCGGGGTGCCCAGTCCTGCGCGGGGTAGTCGGTGTGGTGTCCCGGCAGGGTGAGTGCGAGGAAGTCCTCGGTGAGCCGGTCCGGATAGAGGGGTTCCAGGACGGTTGGCTGGTTGGGTTCGGCAGGTGGATAGCAGACCGTGTGGTCGCGGAGGATCTGTTCGACATCTGGCCCGACACCGAGCTGTTCGAGAAGCTCGGCGCCGGCGGTGCGGTCGAGCGCGCCGGTGAGGGCAGCGGTGAAAACGGCGTGGTTCATCACGTCGCCGGGGGTCCGATAGCCGCTCCCGGTTCCCGTGAGGCCGTCGTGGTAGAGCCGTCGCCAGTGCAGTTGTTCCCGATTGAGCAGGTACCGGGTCAGGGCGTCCATGCCTTCGGGAGGCCGCTCGCCGCTGACAGCGGCGTCGACGGCGACCAGGGCGGCCATGTGTACGGCGAGGGTGAGCCCGAACTCGGGACTGTCGAGCGGGACCGAGGGCAGGATCGTGGAAGGGCGGGGATGCCGGTAAATGGCGGCGAACCGGTCGCGGGCCGCGGTGAACATGGTGGGCCGGGCGTGATCGGTGGGCAGGTCGGGGAGCCGCTGGGCGCTCGTGTGGCCCCGATAGTTGTCGAGGATGGCGCTGATCGCCGGCCACGTGTCCAGGCTGCGGCCGATCATGAGAATTCGGGTGGGGACGCCGACCTGGTGAAGCAGGGTGTTCTTGAGTAGCCAGGTGAGGTTGCTCAACAGCCACCGGTCGGCGTAGTCAACCACGAGAAGAAGCCCGGCGGTCCCGGTCAGGGCGAGGTCGTGGCTGCCGGGCTCGGGCCGGTCGGCGTCGGGACCGTGGAACGCGGCAACCACTTTCCAGCCGGCGCTGAGCGACTCGGCCGCGAGTTGGGCGGCGAGACGGGTCTTGCCCTGCCCGCCGGGCCCGTGCAGCCAGCGCACGCTCAGCCGCGGCGGTCCGCTGTCGCGCCACTGCCGCAGGTCGGCGAGTTCCTGATCGCGGCCGGTGAACGGCACCACGGCGCGTCGGGCGTTGAGCATGCGGCTGGGCATCTGCCGCAGCCAGTCCACGTCGGCGTCCGGTTCGGGTTGCCAGTTGGCCAGCAGGTAGAGCGGTTCGCCGTTGGCGAAGACGTGGATGTCGGCGTTGATCACGCCGTAGGCGAACCCAGCGACCGACGTGACCTGCTGGAAGGAGGGGTGTGGTTCCTCTGCCGTGGCCATGCGATCCATCGACTCCCGCTCACGCTTCCGTCGACGGTGACGCCTCGTGGTAGATGATGTTGCCGTTCTGGACGCCGAACGCGACGCCGTGGTCCCGGGCCACGATGTTCTGGATCTGCACCTTCTGCTCGGCGGGTAGCCGGGCGGTGACCTCGGTGACAAGGGCCCGCAGGTCATCGATGACGGCCGGGTCGTCTTCGGCGAGATCCTGCAACCGGGTCAGCCATTGCGGCTGCTGCTGGGCCCGGACCTCGACCTGCTTGTCCGCCGGTGCCTGCTCCACGGTGGCCGCCAGCGCATCGAGCCGACGCGCGGCCTTCGCCTCCTGGTCGGCGCGACCGCGTCCGAACAGCCGGATGAACCCCGGGCGAGCCAACCCGTTCCACACGTCCGTAGCGGCGGCGGTCACCAGTGTCGTGGCGCCGATGGCCAGCACCGCCTGAATGTCCGGGGTCACGTCTCTCCTCGCCGGTGGTAGGCGCACTCGCGTTCGGTGGCGACCGAGTTGGCGTCACCGTCTCGAACCCGAGAACCGAAGCCGATCGACGCACCGAACGTCCAGATCGACATCCTGGCACCATCATGGAGCGCCGTCGCCACCTGCGTAATTACCCGGACACGACACACAACTTCGCGGTCGGTCATGGTTCGATATCGCGGCGTCAGCCGCGGGGCAGGCTCCGGCCGTCGGGCAGCGTTCGACCGCTCAGCAGCGCCACCAGAGAACCGCTGTCACCACGGACGACCTCACCGCTCCCCCAGCGCCGGTCCGTGTCGGTCGCCTCGAGTCGGACACCGGCCAGGTCGATTCCGAAGATGGCGCCGTTGGCGTCACCTAGATTGCCCAGGACGGTGCCGACCGCGTCCGCCGGTGCGACATCGGGCCGGCCGAGGGCGAGCGTCACGTCCAGGGAGTGGATGACGGCGTGACTCAGCGCGCCGGCGGCGCCACCGCCCGGCGGCTGCCAGGCGTGCAGGCTCGGCGATCGGAGCTGATCGAGAAGGTCGGTGCGGGGCAGCTCGGCGTCGCGCGTGGCCACGGTGTCGGAGAGCACCGTGAAGTCACCGCGGGCTGCGGCCATTTCGGCCGCGAACTGTGCGGGGGTCAGCCGCACCGGCATCGTGACGTGCGCGACGACGTGCCGCACCAGCCACTTCTCGCACAACGAGGGCGCATCCCAGATGTCGATGGCCGAGGTGGCGAGAAGGTCGGCGAGCCCTCGGTAGGTCGATGCGACCCACGGCTGCGGGTCAGTCATGGTTGATCCTTCCGGGTGAGGTGGGCGAGGCGCTCCGCGAGCTTGTCGAGCGAGGTGGCGAAACCAGCGCGAGCATCGGGCGTACGCATCGCCTCGGGCACGTGCCGCTGGTGGATGACGACCGCGGTTCCGCCGTCGCCGAGATCGTGAAACGTGCTGGTCGTGTGCATCCGGGTCGCCGGCTCGACCCAGGCGAGCAGCTCAGGCACAACGATCTCGGTGAACGTGGCGACCATCCGGTAGCTGCCCTGGTCTCCGATCATCAGGGTCTCGAACCGACCCCCGGGCCGGAGGTCGACGACGATGCCCTCGACCGGTGTCACCATGCCGCGCGGTCCCCAGAACTGCGCGAGTTCGTCGGGCTCGGTGAGGCACCGCCACACAAGTTCGCGCGGCGCGCGGAAGACCCGCCGGTAGACGAGTTCGTCGTCACCCACGGATTTCAGCCTTCCTGCAGGTGGGCGAGGTGTGTCTCCAGGCGGTCCAGGCGATCCGCCCAGGCCTGGCGGCTCTGCTCGATCCAGGACAGCGCGGCGTCCAGCGCCGCGGGTTCGAGGCGACACGGCCGGCTCTGCCGGTGCCGCCCCTGACTGATCAGGCCGGCCCGCTCGAGCACCCGGATGTGCTGCGACACGGCCTGCATGCTCATGGCGTACGGCTCGGCCAGCTCCTTGACCGTCGCCTGGCCCGTGGTCAGCCGAGCCACGATGTCGCGCCTGGTCCGATCGCTCAGTGCGGTGAACAGCGCATCAAGCTGCTGGTCGTCGAGGGTCACGCTCATGGCCCTTATTTAAGCAGAAGATTTATAAAGCGTCAACTTGAGTAAGGGCCTGAGCGTCGCTCGTACTCACGGCATGCCGAACCACCGGGCGAGATGGTCGTCGAGGTTCCGCTGCTCGTCGCCGATCCAGGCGACATAGCCGTCGGGACGCAGCAGGAGGAACGGGACGTCCACCGCCGCCCCGGCGTCCGCGAGATGATCGACCCGGTCCTTCCAGCCACCGACGGTCAGTCGCTCGGTGCGGTCCACCAGCAGGCCACGGCCGCGATGCAGCAGCCCGTAGAGGTTGCCCTGTCGCACGTCGACGTCGGGCAGCCGGCGACCGAGCAGGTCCGGGCCCTCGCCCAGGTCGTAGCGGAGGCCGGTTCCGGTGATCTTCTCCAGCAGATGGCGGTTGACCTCGTCGAAGTCCATCAGCTCACTGAGCAGACGGCGTACGGCCCGCGCGCCCGGTTCGTCGGACAGCAGTTGCGTCTGGGCGCGGGTGTTGTCCAGCACGTCGGCGGCGACCGGACGACGTTCGGCCTGGTAGGTGTCCAACAGGGTGTCCGGGGCCCAGCCCTGAACCTGCGCGGCCAGTTTCCAGCCGAGGTTGACCGCGTCCTGCACGCCCAGGTTGAGGCCCTGACCGCCGATGGGCGGATGAATGTGGGCGGCGTCGCCGGCCAGCAGGACCCGACCGACCCGGTACCGCTCGGCAAGCCGGGTGGCGTCGCCGAAGCGGGACATCCAGCGCGGCGAGTGCACGCCGAAGTCGGTTCCGGCGACGGCCCGCAGTTGTTGAGCGAAATCCTCGATGGTGGGCGGCTGAGCGCGATCGCTGACTCCGGCCGCCGGGACGACCACGCTGTAGGCCCCGACACCCGCGGGTCGGACCCAGAATCGGTGCCGGGCTCCGCCGATCGCGGCGACGGTGGCGGCGATCTCCTCCGGCGGGACACCCGCTTCCATCTCGCCCATCAGCGTCTCGGTCCGCGTGGGCTCGCCGGGGAAGCCGACGCCGAGGAGCTTGCGCACCGTGCTGCGCCCGCCGTCACAGCCGACGACGTAGCGGCTGCGCAACCGCTCCCCGTCGGACAGCTCGACGGTCACCCCCTCGTCGTCCTGCGCGAGACCGGTGACCGCCCGCCCGCGCCGGACCTGCGCGCCCAGTCCGGTCGCGTGTTCCGCGAGCAGACGTTCGATGACCGGCTGTGGGATGCCCAGCAGGTAGGCGTACGGGGAGTCCAGCCCGGTGGGCGCGGGTTTGTCGATGGCGGCGAAGTAGGCACCGGCCGGACGTCGCCGTCCGTGCGCGAGCATGCGGTCCAGGAGTCCGCGCATCGCCAGCACCTCGAGGCTGCGGATGTGCAGACCGACGATGCGAACGGCCGACGGAGGTTGGATCTCCTTCTCCAGCACGAGGACCCGCACGTCGTGCAGGCGTAGTTCGGCGGCAAGCATGGCGCCGGTCGGCCCGCAGCCGACGATGATCACGTCGAACAGGTGCGGCGGACGATCCGCGTCGGGGCTCGGCGAGGAAGCAGGATCACGGTGAACGGAGGACACAGGAGCGGCCTTTCGAGAGTGCCTTGGTGAAAGGCGCTCCCGGCGACAGCTACGTCAGTCGCCCAACCGTGACGGCGAGGGGAGCACCCACATCGAACCAGCGGTCATGGGTCTCACCTCCTCGGACGGTGTCGCGGTCGACTGCAAGCTACCGGCCGCGCGGTATCGCGTCCAGCTCTTTTGTGTCGCTCACCGCAGCATCGCCCGGGTCATCCGGCGCGTCGCCACGTACATCGCGATCGAGCCGAACGTCGCCTCGACGAGGGGTTGCTCGATCACCCGGGCAGCCTACGAAATTCGACTTACAGGTGCAAGATTAATACCGATCATTGAAATTTCGGACGATAGCCAGCGCGCTCGCCGTTTGACCCTCGACCTCCTTGAGGCCTGACCATCGGCCACATGAACGACCAGATGACCCTCGACCCGACCATGACCCGCGTCATCGAGGCGGTGCGGCTCGGCCAGACCGGCGACACCGCCGAGGCCCGCGAACTGCTCACCGCGCTGTGGGACGAACTCGGCCCGACCGCCGACGCGCTGCACCGCTGCACCGTGGCCCACCATCTCGCCGACCTTCAGGACACCCTCGACGCGGAGCTGAGCTGGGACGAACGCGCCCTGACGGCGGTGTCCGAGCTGACCGACGAACGCGTCCGGCGGCACCTGCCCTCGCTCGAGGTCCGGGCGTTCCTGCCGTCGCTGTACCTCAACCTCGCCGACTGCCACCGGCGACTGGGCAACGCCGGCCAGGCCCGGGAACACCTCGCCCGGGCCCGGGAACACCTGGACCAGCTACCGGACGACCCGTACGGCGAGATGATCCGCACCGCCGTACGCGACTTCGACGCGGACGACCCGACCGACCACCGACGGCCCTAACGGCTGCCGGCTCAGCGGTCCGCTGCCGTGTGGGCCGCCCGGTACGCCTGCGGTGAACGTCCGTAGCGGGCGCGAAAGAGGCGGCTGAAGTGGGCCTTGTCCGGGAAACCCCAACGGGCGGCGATGAGGTGCACCGGCTGCCGCGCGTGCAGGGGGTTACCCAGGTCCCGCCGGCACCGCTCCAGACGCTTGGCCCGGATCAGCTCGGCAGGTGTCGTCGCCTCACCGTCGAACAGGCGGTGCAGGGAGCGCAGGGAGATGTGGTGGGCGGCGGCGACGCTACGAGGGTTGAGTTCGGCGCTGTCGAGGTGGCGGTCGATGAAGGCGACGACGCGGGCGCGTAACGCGGCGTGCCGTGTCTCCGGCGACAGAACACCCTCGATGTCGAGGCGCTGGGCGAGCGTGGCGGCGAGCAGGTCCAACGCCATGCCGCCCAGCACCTCGGCCTGGTTCGGCTCGTACTGCTCCGGGTGCGCCGCGATGCTGCGCAGGTGGTGGGCCAGGAGCCCGGCGACGCCGGAACCCGACGACATCGGCGTGGCCAGGAGGCGACGCACGCGATCCGGCGGCAACGGCAGCGCCGCGTAGGGGATCTGCACGGTGATCGTCGTGGCGAGACCGGGCTTGTCCGCCCGGTGCCGGGCGATGTGCGGACGGGCCGTGTCCAGCAGGGTGAAGTGGCTGGCGGCGACGAGCGCGGTCTCGGTGCGATCCTGGACCAGCGTGCTACGACCCGTCAGTGGCAGCGTGAGCTGGTAGATGTCCGCCTGGGCTCGACGGACCAGCCCGCCGGGCCGGGTGGCGAGCAGCGACGGGTACCGCAGCGAGGCCAACCGGATCCGGCCGAGGTCGATGGCCTGGGCGTACGCGACGAAATCGTCCAGCCGCGCGCTGGTGATGTGCACGGGCCCCGTCTCCTGGGCGATCAGGGCGTACCAGAACTCGAACCGGTCCGCCGACGGCAGTACCGTCGTGTCCACCACCAGGTTGGGCAACATGGTGTCCGCCTCCCCCCGAGCACGAGGATGGATTCTTGCACGCATCGACCTACGGACGTCCGTGATGACCGGCGCCGACGTACGGGCGGCGGCCGACGAGATGACCCGGGTGCTGCGCCCGCACCTCGACCGCGACTGGTCGGTGCCGGCCGGCACGTTGACCTGGAGCTGCTGGACGACCGCCGCGCACGTCGCGCACGACCTGCTCGCGTACGCCGGCCAGGTCACCGGCCTGGCGCAGGACAGCTACCTGCCGTACGACCTGCGGGTCTCCCCCACGGCGAGCCCGGCCCGGGTGCTCGACGTGGTACGGGCCTGTGCCCGGCTGCTCGCGGTCGCCGTCGAGGCCGCCGAACCGACCGAGCGGGCCTGGCACTGGGGGCCCTGCGACCCGGCCGGGTTCGCCGCGATGGGGGTGGCCGAGACGGTGCTGCACACCCACGACATCGCCCTCGGCCTCGGCGTGCCGTGGCAGCCGCCGCACGGCCTGAGCGCGCTGGTGCTGCGGCGGCTCTTCCCGGACGCCCCGCCCGGCGACGCGCCCGACGTGCTGCTGTGGATGACCGGCCGTGGTGAATTGCCGGGTCGGGCACGGCGTACCTCCTGGGTGTGGCGGGCCGCGGTGGAGTGACCCCGTCAGCCGGTCGGGCGGGTGCCGCGCAGGTCGAGGGACCAACGACCCGCGCGGCACCCGCGCCTGCTCTGCTGAACGCCGTCGGCACCCGCGGGGATGCCGAGGCCGTTCCAGGTAGTTCCTCAGGTCCAGCTGATGCCACGCTCGCGAACGCCACGCATGCGCTTCTCCTTCCCCCCTTCGGGGCGGCCCCGTGCCCACCCGACGACCTCAGCGTCGACCGCCGCCCACCTCGGCGGTAGGGCTTTCGGCGTTCGGGACCGTTCGGGTTTGTACGACCCGCCCCTCAAACGGCGCGAAACGGGCGGCACGTCTCCACAGCGGACCGAGGGCGAGGACCGCCAGCACGCCCGACAGTCCGCTGAACCCGACGACCGTGGTGGCCGGCCACCGGTCGGCGGCCAGACCCGCGAGCACCATCGCCGTCCCCTGCAGGCCACTGAGGCCGGTGACGGCGACCCCGAACGCGCGTCCCCGGTACTCCGCCGGCACCGCCCGGCCGAACAGCGCGTTCAGCGGGACGGCGAAGGCGCTCGCGGCCCCGGCCAGCGCCAGCAGCAGGAGCAGCACCCACAGCGGCGGAACGAGCCACGCCGCCGTCAGCACGCCGGTGGACAGCGCGGCCAGGGGCAGGATGAGCCGGGGTCGGGTCGCCGGTGGGCAGAACCGGGTGAGCGCGACCCCGCCGAACGCCATGCCCGTCGGCGCGGCGGCCAGCAACACACCCACCGTGGCGGCGTCGCCGTCGTACTGCCGCGCCAGTGGCGCCATCAGCCCTTCGGCGGCGTAGGTGCAGGCGCTGGCCGTCCAGAGGACGAGCAGGTAGGCGCGCAGCCGGGGGTCGGCGGCGAGCACCCGCAGGCCGTCCGCGCGGCCGGCGCGGACCCGACCCGACGGCGCCGGGGGCGCCGGACGTGCCCGGACGCCGCGCGCGATCAGCAGGGCCGAGACGAGGAACGTGCCGGCGTCGACCAGCAGCGCGCCGCGCAACGACAGCAGCGCCACCAGGCTCCCGCCGACGGCGAATCCGAGCACCTGCACGACCTGGGCGCAGATGTTGTCCACGCCGTTGGCCACCGCGTACCGGTCGCCGTCGAGCACGTCGGGCAGCAACGCCGCGCGCGCGGCCACGAACGGCGGCCGCATCAGGTTGACCGCGAAGAGCATCGCCACCAGGGCCGGCGCGGGGACGGCCGGCAGCGCCGCCACCGGCACGAGGGCCGCGCGGGCAAGGTCGCACACGATCAGGACACGGCGGCGGGGATACCGGTCGGCCAGGCCGGACAGCAGCGGTCCGCCGACGAGCCAGGCCAGATAGGAGCTGGCGTACGCGGCGGCGGCAAGCGCCGCCGATCCGGTCCCGTGGTAGACGAGGTACGCCACGGTGACGGCCGTGAGCTGGTCGCCCGCCAGGGACAGCAGGTACGCGCCGAAGAGGTGGCGGTACTCGCGTACCGCGAACACCTCGGCGTACGTCGCGGCGCGCTCACCCACGTCGCCCCCGTTCCCCGTGCCTGCCGTCAGGTCGCCCGGTGCCGACCGTAGCGGCGGCACGGGGATCGAGGGCGAAAGCGGGTGTTCGGGACTGTTCGGGACTGTTCGGGGCGTCAGGCCCGGCGACGCCAGGGCAGCCACCAAGCCCGGCGGGATCGGCGGGCCGGGGCGGCGACGGGGGCCGGCTCGGTGGCGGCGGCGGTCACGTGCCGAGGGGCGCGTTCGGCACGCCAGCGGGCGACCACCTCGTCGGCGTCCACCGGCCGGACCGCGACCCGGGGCCCGTCGGGGTTGCGCAACCAGGCCACGATCTGCGCGTTGAGCTGCCCCACGAAGGCCCGCACGGCCTGTTCGGTGGGCAGGTCGCGGACCTCGTCGGGGACCTGCTCGACACGTCGACGCAGTTGCAGCGGGGTGGGCAGCAACAGGTCGCTGGGCAGCTTCTCGCGCTCCAGGAAACTCTTGATCCACCACGACTCGTCGTACGGCATCCCGCGCCCGGGGATCGGCTTGCCCATCCCGGGCAGGTTGTCGAACTCGCCGCGTTGCGCGGCGCCCCGGATCTGCGCCTCCACGGCCGCGTCCCACGCTTCGGTCACCCTGCGGCACCTCCTTCGGCCACCGTAACGCGCCGCCTCCGACCGGCGACACACGCCGCAACAGGTCAGCGCCGTCGGGCCGGTGACCATTCCCGTGCGGCAGGCCACCGCCTCGCAGGTGGCTCTGGGTCACCGGTCGCCGTCCGGCCTACCGTCGGTCGGGGGCCGGTGAACGGGGGCGACGTCATGGTCGATGCGGGTGCGCTGCTGGGTATCGCGCTGGTGGCGTTGGGTCTGGTGCTCACGCCCGGCCCGAACATGGTCTACCTGGTCTCCCGGTCGGTGGCGCAGGGCCGCCGGGCCGGCCTGATCTCGCTGCTCGGGGTGGCCGCCGGTTTCGGCGTCTACCTGGCCACGGCGGTCGCCGGCCTGGCCGCCGTGTTCGTCCTGGTCCCGGCGCTGTACACGGTGGTGAAACTGGCCGGCGCCGGCTACCTGCTGTGGCTGGCGTGGCGCACGGTGCGCCCGGGTGGTGGGTCACCGTTCACGCCCGCGCCGCTGCCACCGGACCGGCCCCGGCGGCTGTTCACCATGGGCCTGGTCACCAACCTGCTCAACCCGAAGATCGCCATCCTGTACGTGTCGCTGCTACCGCAGTTCGTCGAGCCGGCGCGGGGACAGGTGGCGGCGCAGAGCCTGCTGCTCGGCCTGACCCAGATCGCCGTCGCGCTGAGCGTCAACGCGATGATCGTGCTCAGCGCCGGGACGCTGGCCGGGTTCTTCGCCCGCCGGTCGATATGGTTGCGCGTCCAGCGGTGGGTGACCGGTACGGCCCTTGCCGCGTTGGCCGTCCGTATCGCCGCCGACCGTTCCCGGGCGGCTGTCGCCGTACCCTGATCCGGTCCTCACCGCCCACGGTGGCGGCGGACCATCCCGGCGGCCAGCGGCGCGGCGTCCAGGTCACCGGCGGCGAGCCGGGCCACGAGGGTACGGCGGACCAGCCGGTCGGCCAGCGCGGGCGCGTGCCGGCCGACGGCCATCTCCAGCCGGCCGCGTCGGGTGGTCGCCACGTCCCGGGGCGCCCGCCGGGCGGTGGCGGCGCGCAGGATCGCCGCGACGACACCCTCGACGGGCTCGGGGCGGGACACTCCGCGCAGCGACAGCCCGGCCTCGGCGGTGCTGTCGTGGATCGGTGAGGCGACCATGCTGGGGTAGACGACGCTCACCCCGACGTGGGTGCCCACCTCGTGGCGCAGCGCGTCGGCGTACGCGACGAGGGCGCGTTTGCTGACCCCGTAGGCGGCGGCGAGGGGCAGCGGCAGCACCGCCATCCGGCTGGCCACGAAGATCACCCGCCCGCGGGTGTCGAGCAGGGCCGGCAGCGCGGCGGCGGTGGTGCGCCAGGCGGCCAGCAGGTTGACCTCCAACTGCTGGCGGACCACCTCGTCCGGTGCCAGCTCCGCCGGGGCGGGACCGCCCACCCCGGCGTTGTTGATCAGCAGGTCGAGCCCTCCGAGCCGGGTGACGGCCTCCCGCACGGCGGCGGGGACGGCCACCGGGTCGGTCAGGTCGCAGCCGAGCACCGGCAGGTCGTCGTCGTCGCGGGCGTGCAGGTCGAGCCCCACCACCCGGGCGCCGCCGGCGCGCAGCGCGACGCCGAGGTGCCGGCCGAAGGTGCCGCTCGCGCCGGTGACGAGGACCCGCCGGCCGGTCAGCGCCGTCACCGGCGTGCTCCGGTCTTCAACTCCCGGGTCAACTCGGCCAGGTACACGTCGAAGTCCACCCGCATCGCCGGGCGGCGCTGGCCCCAGCGGGCCGTCGCCGCTCGCAGCTCGGCCCGGCAGGCGGCCCGCTGCCGCGCGGGGTCGGGCAGGGCGTACCGGCCGGCGAGCTGCGCGGCGACCAGCTTGGCCTGCGCCTCGACCAGCGGGAACGCGGATCCGGTGGACTGCATCAGCCCGACGAACATCAGGCCGGGGGCCGCAGGGTGGAACACGTGCCGGTACAACGCCAGGGTGTCGGCCCCGCCGCCCAGCAGCTCGGCCGGCAGGAACCCGATCTCCACCCGGTAGCCGGTGCACCACACGATCAGGTCGACCTGGTCGGCGCGGCCGTCGGTGAACTCGACCCGGTCGCCGTCGAGGGCGGCCACACCGGGGCGGGCCTCGACATCGCCGTGGGCGAGCCGGGACAGCAGGCCGTCCGAGAGCGTCGGATGGTCCTGCAGGAAGCCGTGCGTCGGCGCGGGTAGCCCGTAGCGGGCGGGGTTGCCGACGGCGGCGGCGAGCATGGTCTGGCTGATGCGCTGGCGCAGCCGCCACGGGAGCCGGCGGGCCAGCGCGCCGTTGAGGGTGTCCGAGGGGCGACCCAGCAGGTGCTTGGGCACCACCCAGACGCCCCGGCGCAGCGACAACAGCGTCCGCTCGGCGGCGTACGAGGCGTCCACCGCGATGTCCATCGCCGAGTTGCCGCCGCCGACGACCAGGACGCGCCGGCCGGCCAACTGCTCGGGGCCGCGGTAGTCGTGGCTGTGGATCTGCTCGGCG
Organism: Micromonospora sp. CA-248212; assembly: GCF_050948405.1. Classification (NCBI taxonomy): domain Bacteria; kingdom Bacillati; phylum Actinomycetota; class Actinomycetes; order Micromonosporales; family Micromonosporaceae; genus Micromonospora; species Micromonospora sp. CA-248212. The sequence goes on from NZ_CP192023.1 coordinate 3,620,309, forward strand.
GTGCTGGTGCCGGGGTACGGCGGCTCGGGCAGCCGGGGCACCCGGTTGTGACCGTTGGCGACGACCACGGCCTCGACGGTGACCTCGACCGGCCCGTCCGGCCCGCTGGCCGTGACCGTCCACCTGCCGTCCGGTCGGCGGATGACCCGCTCGACGGTGTGCCACAGGCGGATGGCGTCGCGCAGCCCGAACCGGTCGGCGTAGTCGGCCAGGTAGCCGGCGACCCGCGTGTGGTCCGGGTAGTCGGGCCAGTCGGCGGGCATCGGGTGGTCGGCGAACTCGGTACGGCCACGGCTGGTGTTCAGGTGCAGCGTGCGGTACGCGGGTGAGTCGGGCGCCCCGTACACCCAGAGGCCGCCGACCTGGTCGGTGGCCTCGAAGCAGACCACGGTGACGGCGGCGTCGCGCAGCGCCTTGACGGTGGCGAGTCCGGCCGCGCCGGCGCCGATCACCGCAACCCTGGGTTCTGCCCGCATCGCCGCTCCCCCGCATTATCCAACGTCCGATGGATAATCGTCGGGCGGCGGCGGCCCGTCAACCCGTCGGTCCGTACAACGCCGTGAGGAAGCGGTGCACGAACGCCCGGAACTCGCGGCGTTCCCGGGCCGCCGGCACGCCCGAGGCCAACGCCACGACGTGTCCGTGCGTGGCCCAGACCAGGCTGCGTACGGTGATGTGCGGGGTCGGCTCGGCCAGCGCGCCGGCCGCCGCGGCGGCGGTCAGCAGCTCCGCCACCAGCCGGTAGAGCGGTTCGGCGTAGCGCTGGTCCAGCTCGGCGTGCCGCTGCGGCTCCAACCAGCGTCGCAGCCACAGAGCGGTGGTCTCCGGGTGGTCCTGCAGGAAGTCCACGAACACGTCGACCAGGTCGTGCAACGCCCGCCGCGCCGCGTCCGGGCCCGCGTCGAGGGCCGTGCGGGCCCGCTCGGCGGCGGCGGTGAGGACCTGCCGCTCCACGTCGAACACCCGCGCGAAACACGCCTCGTAGAGCGCTGCCTTCGTACCCGTGTGGTGGGCGACCGTGGCGACGTCGACCCCGGCGGCGGCCGCGACCTCCCGCAGCCCGACGGCGTCGAAGCCACGCTCGGCGAACAGCGCGGTCGCGGCGGTGAGCACCACCTCGCGGGTGGGTCGGGTCTGGTCGCGCCGAGGTCGACCCGGACGGCGTCGGGGCGTGGTCATGGCCGCCATTGTGCCCCTAGAATCCAGCAACTGTTGGATTGCGGAGAGGATGCGGCGATGACCGGGCTCGACCGGCGGCCCGCGGCCGCCACCGACGCGACGCTGCCCCGCGGCCCCCTCGCCGGGTTCGCCGCCGGCTCCCTCGGCATGGGTGTCTGGGTGACCGTTCCCGGCCTGCTGCTGCTCTACTTCCTCACCGACGTGCTGGCCGTCGGGCCGTGGCTGGCCGGTCTGGCGCTGCTGCTGCCGAAGATCGCCGACGTGCTGCTGCACCCGTGGGTCGGGCACCGCGCCGACGTCGAACAGGCCCGCCGGGGTGACCGGCGACGGCTGCTGCTGCTCGGCTGCGCCCTGCCGGTCGCGTTCGCCGCGCTGTTCGCGGTGCCCGGCGGCCTGACCGGCGCGCCGGCCGCCGGCTGGGTGGCGGTGGCCTTCGTCGCCGGCAACCTGCTCTTCGCCGCCTACCAGGTCCCCTACCTGGCCACCCCCGCCGACCTGCGCATCGGCTACGACGAACGCACCCGGCTGATGGCGTTCCGGATGGTCGTGCTGACCCTCGGCATCCTCGCCTCCGGCCTGCTGGCCCCGCTGCTGACCGGCGGCGACGCCGCTACCCGGGGCGGTTACCAGCGGATGGGCGTGGTCCTCGCCGTCGGGATGCTGGTGGCCATGCTGGTGGGCGTGGCCGGCATCGCCCGGCTGCGCGGCGTCGCGTCGGGCGGCACGGCACCGAGGCACGGCGGGTGGCGGGCGCTGCGCACCGCCCTGCGCGATGAGCAGTTCCGTCCGCTGGTCGCCGCCTACCTGGCCATGTCCACCAGCACCCACCTGGTCCTGGCCGGGGTGCCCTACTACGCGGAGTACGAGCTGCGTGCCCCCGCGCTGACCACGGTGCTGGTGGCCGCGTTCGTCGCTCCGGCGCTGCTGGTCACCCCCGCCTGGCTGGTGCTGGCCCGCCGGATCGGCAAGCAGCGGGCGCTGCTCGGCGCGCAGGGCGCGTTCGCGGCCGGGTCGCTGGTGCTGGCGGTAGGCAGACCGGCCGGCCTACCGGTGCTCGTCGGCGCGGTGGCGGTGCTCGGGGTGGCGTTCGCCGGCATGCAACTGCTGCCCTTCTCGATGCTGCCCGACGTGATCCACGCCGCCGGCGCCACCACCGGAGCGGGCACCTACACCGGGGTGTGGACGGCCACCGAGGCCACCGGCGCGGCCCTGGGCCCCTACGCGTACGCCCTCTGCCTGGCGGCGGGCGGCTTCGTGGCGTCGACCGCCGGTGAGTCACCGGCGCAGCCGGACGCGGCGCTCGCGGCGGTCCGCTACGGCTTCGGGCTGCTGCCGGCGGCGGCGATGCTCGCCGCGCTGCTGCTGCAGCGCCGCTACACCCTGGACGCGACGGCCCGGGCGGCGACCTGAGCAGCCGACACGCGGCCTAGACTTCGCCCTTGATGGACGCCCCGCTCACCCCCACCGAAACCCGCCCGTGCGCCCACTGTGGAGCGCCGGTGGCGCAGCGTGTCGGCGCTGGCCGGCCGTTCCGCTACTGCCGTGACAACGACGGCGCCTGCCAACGCGCCTCGCGCAACAGTCGGATGCGCCACCGCAACGCCCCCGGCCTGCCCGGGCAGGTGGCCCGCACCTGGGAGGCGGTGGACCGCCTCGACCAGATCGTCGAGACGTTGACCGAGGCGCTGCACGCCGAGCTGTCCCCGGTGGGTGTGCAGCGGCAGCTCGCGCAGGCCCGCGCGGAGGCAGCCACCGAGGTCGTGGCCGCGCAGACCGAACGCGACGAGGCCCGCGACGACGCCGAGACCGCGTCGGCCGACGCGGCGCGCGCCCGCGAGCAGGCCCGCACGGCCCGCGCCGAGGCCGACGACGCCACCCGACGTGCCGAGGTCGCCGCGCACCGCGCCGCCGCGGCCGACGAGCGCGCCCAACAGGCCGAGGCCGCCCGGGACCAGGCCCGCCACGACGTCAGCGCCGCCGAGGCGCTGCGCGCGCAGGCCGAACGCGACCGCGACCAGGCCCGCGCCGAGGTCCGTGACCTACGGGGCGAGCGCGACACCGAGCGGCAGCGCGCGGCCGACCTGACCGTCGAGCGGGACGCGGCGCGCGCCGACGCCGAACGGGCCACCCGGGACGCCGCCGACGCGGGCGAGCGGGCCGCGCGGTGGCAGGCCGAGGCGCAGGACGTACGCCGTCAGATCGACCAGGCCCGCGCCGACGCCGCACGGACCCGCGCCGCGGCCGCGGACGCCGCCCGGGCCCGCGAACAGGCCGAACGGGCCCGGGACCGCGCCCAGGCCGTCGCCGCCGAGGCCGACGGCGCCCGGCAGGACGCCGCCGAGCTGGCCGCCCGGCTCCGCGCGGAGCTGACCGCCGCGACCGAGCAGCGCGACACGCTCAGCGCCGAGCTGACCGCCGCCCGGCAGGCCGCGGCCACCGCCGAGGGTCGGCTCACGGCCCTGACGGTACGGCTCGAGGCCGCCGAGGCCGACCGGGACGTGGCCCAGCGGCGGGTGGCGCAGCTCGGTGACCAGGTCAGCGACCTGGCGCTGGCGCTGGCCCGCCTCGGCGCGGCCGCACCCGGCGGGGCGGGTGCTTCCGACCCGGGTGCGACGTCGCCGCAACCTTGACCGCGTTCGGGCGGTTAGGGCGTGTGGCAGAGTCCTCGCACGCCTTAACATCCCCGGTGGCAGTCACGACACGCCACCGCCGTGGCGTCCCGGTCGTGGCCGGCTACCCTTGGTTCCGGCCCGCCCGTGGACGCCTCACGCCCTCGGGCGGGAATGGTGCGACGGGAACGCGCCGTTACACCCAGAAGACCAGCACCACGAACGAGGGGAAGTCGATCATGGGCGAGCGTATGCTGCGCGGAAGCCGGCTGGGCGCGGTCAGCTACGAATCCGACCGCAACACGGAGCTCGCGCCGCGTCAGACCCGCGAGTACCTCTGCGCCAAGGGCCACCAGTTCGAGGTGCCGTTCGCCGTCGACGCCGAGGTCCCGACGACCTGGGAGTGCAAGTTCGACGGCAGCGTCGCCCGACTCGTCGACGGCAGCGAGCCGGAGCAGAAGAAGGCCAAGCCGCCGCGTACCCACTGGGACATGCTGCTGGAGCGGCGTTCGATCGCCGAGCTTGAGGACATCCTCGCCGAGCGGCTCCAGGAGGTTCGTACCCGCCGCGGCCGCGCCTGAGCCGCACCCGCACGACACGGCGCCCCCGGGAAACCCCGGGGGCGCCGTCGTGTGAGTGGGTGGATTCAGTTGCGGCCCGGCTCGACGATCTCGCCCTCGATGGCGCGGCCACCGTCGACGACCACCGGCTGCTCCGGCTGCGGACGTGGCGGCGGCTGTGGCGCGCCCTGACGCACCCGGACCGTACGCGGCCCGAACAGGTCACCGGCGACCATCGACGACACCCGCCGTTCGGCGGCGCGTTGCACCCCGACGCGGGCCAACCGGCGCACCGGCGGCACCATCAGCGACAACCCGACCAGGCCGCTGACCAGCCCGGGTATCGCCAGCAGCAGCGCACCGGCCAACCCGACGAGCCCGTCGGTCACCTGCCGTCCCGGCGGCTGCCCGGCCTGCGCGGCGGTGCGGAACCCCCGCCAGGCGCGCATTCCCTCGCGGCGCAGCAGCACCAGCCCCAGCAGGGACGCGGCGAACACCAGCAGCACCGCCGCGCCGAACCCCACCGCCCTGCCCACGACGACGAACACCGCCAGCTCCAGCACCACCGTCAGCAGCAGGGCCAGCGGCACGAACCTCAGTCCTCGGCGCATCTCACCTCATCGCCATCCCGCGGCACGACACGAACCGCGCATCCAGCATGACACGGCCGCGCTCACGGCCACCGCACCTGACCGGTGGGGGTGCCGTTCAGGCTGCGGCGTACGGCCTGCCGCCGGTCCTGCACACCCCACGCGGTGATCCGCCACAACGCCTCGGCGACGATGCGCGGACTCATCTTGCTGTCCCCGCGTTCCCGCTCGGCGAACGTGATCGGCACCTCCACGATCCGCACCCCCGCCCGGTGCGCCAGCCGCGACAGCTCCACCTGGAACGAGTACCCCTGCGAGGTCACCGACGCCAGGTCGATGGCGTCCAGGGCGCTGGTCCGGTACACCCGGTAGCCGCCGGTGGCGTCCGAGACGGGCATGCCCAGCGCGAGACGCGCGTACAGGTTGCCGCCGCGCGACAGCAGCAGCCGCCGCAGCGGCCAGTTCACCACCCGCGCCCCGCTGGTCCACCGCGACCCGATCACCACATCGGCGTCGCGGGCGGCCTCCAGCAGCGCCGGCAGGTCCTCCGGGGCGTGGGAGCCGTCGGCGTCCATCTCCACCACCGCGTGGTAGCCGCGCTCGCGCGCCCACCCGAACCCGGCCAGGTACGCGGCGCCGAGCCCCTCCTTGCCCCTGCGGTGCAACACCTGCACGTGCGGGTCGCCGTCGGCGAGGGCGTCGGCGATCGCGCCGGTGCCGTCGGGGCTGTTGTCGTCGGCGATGAGGATGCTCACCGTGGGGGCGGCCCGGCGGACCCGCCCCACGATCGCCGCCACGTTGTCGGCCTCGTTGTAGGTGGGGATCACCACCAGGACCCGACCCACGCCGGGCACCTCGTCGGGACGCCGGATCGTATCGGTCGCCTGGACCACGGTTCCTCCGCTCCCGCCGGCGTACCGGCTGCTGCTATCCGGGCACGACCCGCTGGCGGCGCCGCAGCACACCCGCGCCGACCAGGGCGGCCACCGCCAGAGCGGCCAGGGCCAGCTCCGGCCACCAGCCGAGGCGGGTGGCGAGGGTGAGCCCGCTGTCGAGCCGTAGCTGCCGCACCACGACCTCCCGGGTGTTGAACCCGGTGGCATCGCTTACCCGCCCGTCGGGGGCGACGAACCCGGACACGCCGACCGTGGAGGCCATCAGCGCCGGGCGGCCGTGCTCGACGGCCCGCAGCCGCACCATGGCCAGCTGTTGGCGGGCCTCCGCCTCGTTGAAGGTGGCGTTGTTGGTCTGCACCACCAGCAGTTGCGCACCGCCGGTGACCGTGTCGCGGACCACCTCGTCGTAGGCGACCTCGAAGCAGATCACGTCGCCGAGCGTCGCCGGGCCGGCGCGTACCACCCCCGGGGTGCTGCCGGGCACGAAGTCGGTGCGGATCAGGTCGACCTTGTCGCTGACCATGCGCGCGATGTTCCGCAACGGCACGTACTCGGCGAACGGCACCGGATGCCGTTTGGTGTAGAGCTGCGCCATGTCGGCCCCGGTGCCGGGCCGCCACAGGATGCCCGCGTTGCGGACCTGCCCGGCGCCGGGCCCGAGCAGCACCGCGCCGACCAGGATGGGCGCGCGGATCGCGTCGGCGGCCTGGGCGATGCGGGCCCCCGCGGTGGGGTTGCGCAGCGGGTCGATGTCGCTGGAGTTCTCCGGCCACACCACCAGGTCGGGCCGTTGCGCGGTGCCGGCGACGACCCGGGCGGCCAGCTCGATGGTGGCGTCGACGTGGTTGTTGAGCACGGCCTGCCGCTGGGCGTTGAAGTCCAGCCCGAGGCGCGGCACGTTGCCCTGCACGATGGCGACGGTCACGGCCTTGCCGCCGCCCGCGGCGGCGACGGGCACCAGCAGGCTCACCGCGCCCACCGCCACGGCGACGGCGGCGGGTACGACCGCCGCCAGCCACCACTCGGCCCGCGCGTCGCGGCGGGCCGCCCAGCCCCGCCAGACGGCGGCGGCGAGCAGGCCACCGGCGAGGGCCACGGCGAAGGTGACCAGTGGCGCGCCGCCGAGGGCGGCCAGGCGCAGCAGCGGAGAGTCGTCCTGGCTGAACGCGAGGCGACCCCACGGGAAACCGCCGAACGGGGTACGGTCGCGCACCGCCTCCTGCCCCACCCACAGCAGCCCGGTCAGCGCCGGCCACTGCCAGGGGCCCCGGTCGGCCAGGGGGGACACCCAGGCGGTGGCGGCGCCGAGCAGCGCCAGGTAGCCGGCCTGCAGCAGGGACAGCAGCACCCACGGCAGGTAGCCGGTGTGCAGGTTCGTCCAGGCCAGCATCGGCGCGAACAGCGCCACCCCGGTGAGGAAACCCAGGCCGGCGCCGGCGCGCAACCGCCGCCGGTGGGCGGCGGCGGCCAGCAGGGCCACCCCGACGGGCGCGAGCGGCCACACCCCGTACGGCGGGAACGCCAGCAGCAGGGCCAATCCGGCGACCACGGCCATCGGCGCGGCCACGCGCAGCGGCAGCGGCCGACCCGCGGCGACCGGCGCCCTGGTCGCCGTGGGGACGTGACTCTCGTCCCGGTCCAGCGTCGTCACCGCAGCTTCACCTCGATCACCCGCCGAAGGCTACCCGGCCGCCATCCGCGCCTGACCCCTGCTCCGCGATCTTGCACTTTCTGTCCCGACGAACGGGGCATTCCTGCCCGTTTCAACAACAGAAACCGCAAGATCGGCGCGGAGGTTGGGGGCGACGTCGCGCGCACATGAAATCGGGGCGCGGCTTGCGCCGCGCCCCGATGCTCCCAGGCCCTTCCCGGCCGGTGGGGCGAGAATGGGGCACGCCGACCTTCGGACCGACCAGGCGGTTGACTGGCTGCCCCCGCCGGGCCGTTGTCTACTGGCCGTGCACCTCACCCTGCCCGTACACCGGTAACCGCGGCCGGTTCGCGCCGCCCCGCCGACCCCCGCCCGCTGGACCTGGCCGCCGCGACGAGAACACTGAAACATGTCGCTCGGCCAGCGGACGAAGGGACGAAGCGAACAACAGCCGCTTCCCGTGGTAGGACTCAAAGACGGTACGTGCTACACCCCGCCTCCTGTCAACCCACCCCGGCCTGTCGTGTGTTGCGCCACGGCGTGTCGGATCGGTGTGTCTCACTGCGGGCACAGATGGTGGCGCAACAGCGCCTGCGCCGCCGTCCGGTGCTCCTCGGCGAGCAGCCCACCGGCGGCCAGCACGTAGTCCACGTCCACCACGGCGCGGGCGGCGCGCGGCACCGCCCACCCACCCGCGTGGTCGGCCAGGACCGCCGCCAGCACCCGCCCCGACGCGTCGGCCGGCGCGTGCCGCAGCACCCCACCGGAGCCCACCAGCAGCCGCACGTCCCGCAGATCCCGCCCGGCCCGCTCGCCGGTGGCGACACCACGGGCGTGCCGGCGCAGCGCCACCGTCGCCGCCAGGGTGGCGATCCGCGCGTCCACGGCCCGCTCGGCATCATCGGCGGCCAGGAACGCCGGGTCGGCCGCCCGCCGCTCGGCGGCGGCAGTGAGGTCGCCGGCGTCGGTGAGCAGCCGCTCCTCGACGGCGGCGCGCACCACGCCCGGCGCGCTCCACCGCATGCCGAGATCGCCCTCGACGGTGCGGGCACGCCACAGGCTGCCGGCGACCTCCCGGCCCGGCCCGCTGGCCCGCTCGTCGGGGGTGAGCACCGAGTACACGTCGGTGGTGGCCCCACCCACGTCGACGACGGCCAGGTCGCCGCCGATGGTGTCGGCCAGCACCTCCACCCCGGTCAGAACCGCGTCCGGCGTGGCCGCCCGCACCAGCCGCGCGAAACGGGTACCCCGGGACAGTCGTTTACCACCGATGACGTGCCGCAGGAACACCGCCCGGATCGCGGCCCGCGCCGAGGCCGGCGTGAGGACCCCGATGCGCGGCAGCACGTTGTCCGCGCTGCTCACCGGCACCCCGGCGTCCCGCAGCAGCGCGGTCAGCTCGGCGCGGACATCAGCGTTGCCGGCCAGGACGACGGGCGTGCGCCAGCGGGCGCGGCCCAGCCGGGTCGCGTTGTGGCGGATCGTGTCGGCGTCGCCGCCGTCGGTGCCACCCACCAGCAGCACCACGTCCGGCCGGGCCGCCCGCAACGCGGCCAGGGCCGCCGCGTCGAGCCGCCCGGCGCCGGTGTGCACCACGTGCGCGCCCGCGGACAACCCGACCCGCCGGCCCGCCTGCGCGGTGACGAGGGCCTCGTAGCCGATAACGGCCAGCCGCAGCCCACCGCCGGCCGACGAGCAGACGTACCACGGCACGTCGCGCAGCCCGAGCCCGGCGGTGGCCGCCGTGACCGCGGCGTCCAGGCCGCGCAGCACGTCACTGCCCACCGTCGTCGGCGCGGCCGCCGCGCCGACCAGGACACCGGCCGCCAGGTCCACCACGGCCGCCTTGGTGTACGTGGAGCCGACGTCCGCGCAGACCGCGAGGGTCATGAGGAAGCGGGTACGACCACGGTGCCGGTCGCGGTCACCGCCACGATCGGCGGGTCGAGGACCTCGGCGGCGGACTCGGAGCGGTCCGGGCGGCCCCGGCACACCACCACGCAGCTCAACTCCAGGGTGCGGCTGCGGGAGCCCACCCGCGATACCTGCGCCGTCACCTCGACCACGTCACCGGCCCGGATCGGCGCGGTGAACCGCACGTCGGAGTACCCGGCGAACAGGCCCTCGTCGCCGTCCGTGCGGATGCACACCTCGGTGGCGACGTCACCGAACAGCCCCAGGGCGTACGCCCCGTCGACGAGGTTGCCGGCGTAGTGGGCGTGCGCGTACGGCACATACCGCCGGTGCGTCACCGTCAACCCGAGCCGCGCGTCGTCGGTCATGCGTTCGCCTTCCGTTGCGTGATCAGGGCGTGCACCAAATAGCTGGCCACCTCGCCCGGCGTGGTGCCCCGACCGAAGATCCGGTCGACGCCCAACTCGTCGGTCATCGTCTCGTCGAAGCGGGGACCGCCGACGATCAGCAGCGGCCGCTTGCCCGCCGGCATGGCCTCCCGGAACGCCGCCGACATCTCCCGCGTGTTGTGCAGGTGCGCGTCGCGTTGCGTGACGACCTGCGACACGAGCACCGCGTCGGCCTTCTCCGCCCGCGCGGCCTCCACCAGCTCCGGGACACTGACCTGCGCGCCCAGGTTGGTGACCTTCAACTCCCGGTAGTACTCCAGGCCCTTCTCCCCCGCGATGCCCTTGACGTTGAGGATCGCGTCGATGCCCACCGTGTGGGCGTCGGTGCCGATGCACGCGCCGACCACGGACAGCTTGCGCCGCAGCCGCTGCTTGACCACCGTGTTGACGTCCTTGGCCGACAGCAGCGCGAAGTCCCGCTCCACCACCTGCACCGCGTTCAGGTCGACGAGGTGGTTCACCCGCCCGTACACGACGAAGAACGTGAACCCGTCCCCCATCGGTTTGGCGTGCACCACCATCGCCGGATCGATGCCCATCTTGTTGGCCAACTGCACCGCCGCGCCCTCGGCCCGCTTGTCGTGCGGCACGGGCAGGGTGAACGACACCTGCACCATCCCGTCGCCGGTGGTGTCCCCGTAGGGCCGAACGATCCCCTTACTCACGACCCGCCTCCAGGATCTCCGTGGCCGGGTTGTAGTAGTCGCCCTCGTGCGCGGCGACCCCGTCGAGGCCCTTGCCCCGGTCCGCGGGCCGCTTCATGATCCCGAAGGTGCCCTCGGCGATCGCGGTGAGCAGCGTCTGCTCCCCGATGCGCTCCAGCAGGTCCAGAGCCTCACCGAGCACCTGGTTGGCGCGGCGACGGATGAACCCGCCCGCCGCCGGCACGAAGTCCTCGTGCAGCCCGCCGGCCGCGCCGAGGACGTACCGCACGTTCTGCAGGGCGATGTCCCGGTCCGACAACCACGGCGTCACCACCGCCTCGGTCATCATCCCCACCAACAGGATGCCCTGACCGGTCAGCGTCCCCGCCAGGTTGAAGAACCCGTCGAGCAGGTTGCCCCGGAACACATCACCGGTCATGTGCTTCGTCGGCGGCATCCACTTCAGCGGCGCGTCCGGGAACAACTCCCGCGCCAGCAGGGCGTGCGCCAACTCCAGGCGGAACGACTCCGGCACCTCCGGGTTGATCTCGAAGGCGTGCCCCAGGCCCAACTGCCAGTCCGCCAGGCCCGCCTCGTGCGCGAAGAACTCGTTGAGCAACTGCGACACCGTCACCGTGTGCGCCTCGTCGACCGCATCGGCGGTGGTCAGGTAGTTGTCCTCACCGGTGTTGATGATGATCCCCGCGCGGGCGTGGACCTGCCGGGAGAACCGCTGGTCGACGAACGTGCGCACCGGGTTGATGTCGCGGAACAGGATCCCGTACATCGAGTCGTTGAGCATCATGTCCAGGCGTTCCAGGCCGGCCAGGGTCGCCATCTCCGGCATGCACAACCCCGACGCGTAGTTCGTCAGCCGCACGTAGCGGCCCAACTCCTTCGACGACTCGTCCAGGGCCGCCCGCATCAGCCGGAAGTTCTCCTGCGTGGCGTACGTGCCGGCGAACCCCTCCCGGGTGGCGCCCTCGGGCACATAGTCCAGCAACGACTGCCCCGTCGAGCGGATCACCGCGATCACGTCCGCGCCCGCCCGCGCCGCCGCCTGCGCCTGCGGGATGTCCTCGTAGATGTCCCCGGTCGCCACGATCAGGTAGATCCACGGCCGCTGCTTCGGGTCACCGTGCCGCTTGACGAGCCGGTCCCGCTCGACCCGCCGCCGGTCGATACGCCGAATCCCCGCGCCCACGGCCCTGCGGGCCGCCGACCGGGCCGCCGTGGCCGCCCGACCCGACGGCACGCCGAACCGCACCGACCCGGCGGCGGCCTTCTGCGCCAGCAACGTCACGTCGGTGCTGCCCTCGCGCACCAGCGCGTCGAACACCGGCGCCGCCACCCCGTGCCCCAGGCCGACGTCCGCGACGACCGCGTCGACCAGCCGGTTCACCCACGGAATGCCGTCCGGGTCGGCGCCCGTCACCCCGGCCAGGCGCAACACCGCCCGCTCCACCGACACCGTCGTGTGGCTGCGCGCCAGGTCGACCACCGGCTGACCGGCCCGCCGCGCCAACTCCCGCGCCCGCGCCACCAACACCGGATCAAGATCAAGCTTCCCGGTCACGCCACACCGCTCATCTGCTCGCTCACGACGACCCTTCCTCATAGATGACCTCGCCGCGCAGCACCAGCCGCCGGCACACCGGCAGCGGCGTCGGATCGTCCGGGCCGCGCAGGTCCGGATCCTCGGCCAGCAGCACCGGCAGGCCCCGCTCGACGCCGGCCGGCGTCGACCACACCGCGAACGTCGCCGGGGCGCCCAGCGCCAGCACCCCCTCGGCGTCCAGGTGCACCGCCCGCCACCCGCCGCGCGTGTGCGCCGCGAACGCCGCCCGCACACTCATCCGCTGCGCCGGGTTGTGATGCGCCGCCGCCGCCCGCACCGACCCCCACGGGTCCAACGGCGTCACCGGCGAATCCGACCCGAACGCCAACGCCACACCCACCGAGTGCATGGCACCCATCGGGTTCGACTCCAACGACCGCGCAAGGCCCAGGCGCGCCTCGTACATCCGGCCCGCACCACCCCACAGCCGGTCGAACGCCGGCTGCACGCTCGCCACGATCCCGTACTCCACGAACCGCGCGATCATCCGCCGGCTCATGATCTCGGCGTGCTCCACGCGGTGCCGGGCCGCCCGCAGCCGCTCCACACCCAGCGTCGCCGCCGCCGCCGCGAACCCGTCCAGCACCGTGCCGATCGCCGCGTCACCAATCGCGTGGAACCCGCCCTGCAGACCGTGCGCCGCGCAGTCCACCAGGTGATCACGCACCTGCTCGACCGTCAGGTAGCCGTGCCCGCAGCCGTCACCGTCGCCGTACGGCTGCGACACGTGCGCCGTACGCGACCCCAACGCCCCGTCGGCGAACAGGTCCCCGCCAGCGCCCACCGCGCCCAACTCCCGGGCCCGCGCCGCGCCACCCAACTCACCCCAGTACCCGTACACCTCCGGCACCCCCGCGCCGGAGATGCCCAGCAGGCCCGTGAAGTCCTCCTCGTCGGAGATCTCCGGACCGCCACACTCGTGCACCGCGGCGATCCCCAGCGACGCCGCGTGCGCGAGCGCCACCCGCTGCGCCGCCACCCGCTGCGCCCGCGTCACCGCACCCTGCGCCGCCGCCCGCACCACGTGGTGCGCGTCGCGACGCAGCCAACCCGACGGGTCGTAGCCGGCCGCGTCCACCACCTGCGGGCACGCCGCCAGCAACGCCGACGACACCAACGCCGAATGGATCGACGCCTGCGACAGGTACACCCGCCGGCCGCCGGCGGCCCGGTCCAACGCCGCCGCGTCCGGCAGCGTCGCGTCCGACCAACCCGACTCGTCCCAACCGTGCCCCAGCACCACCGCGTCCGCCGGCAGACCCGCCGCGAAACCCGCCACCGCGTCCAGCAACTGCCCCGCCGAGCGCACGCCAGACAACTCCAGCCCGGACAACGCCAACCCGGTGTCCGTGGCGTGCACGTGCGCGTCCACGAACGCCGGCGTCACCAGCGCCCCACCCAGGTCCACCACCTTCTCGGCCGGCGGCGCGTCACCGTCCGTGCCCAACCAGGTGATCCGCCCACCGGACACCAGCAGCGCGGTCGCGCTCGGATCCGCCGGACAGTGCAACACGCCGCCGCGGTACAACGTCGAGGGGTTCGTCATGACCTCAGTCTGCCGCGATCCGCGCCGCGAAAAGCTGGCGCACCCCCGGCTCGGCACGCAGCAACCCCAGCGCCAACTCCGCGTGCCCCGGCACGTACCCGTTGCCCACCAGCATCGTCACGTCCGCCGCCAGCCCCTCCGCGCCCAACGCCGCCGCCGAGAAGCTCGTCGCCATCGAGAAGAAGATCACCGTGCCGCCGTCCGCGGTCGCCAGGACCGCCCCGTGCTCACAACCCGGCACGTCCACGCAGACCACCGTCACGTCAGCCGGCGTACCCAACGCCGTGGTCACCGCCGTGGACAGGCCCACCGGATCCCGCGCGTCGGCCACCGCCACCACCGACGCCAGACCCGCCGCCGTCAGCGCGTCGCGCTCCGCCGCCACCGGAACCACCCCGACGGTACGGGCGGCGCCCGCGCGCCGCGCTGCGGCCAGGGACAGCGACCCGCTCTTGCCCGCCCCACCGATCACGGCCACGCTCACCGGCGTCGGATCACCCGCACGCCGCCGGTCCTCGACCTGACGCGACACCACCCGCGCCGTCAGCGCCGGCGCCCCGCACACGTCCAGCACGGCGAGGGACAGCTGCGGATCCTCGTCCTCGGGCAGCACCGCCGCGATCGACCGGGCGAAAAGGATCGCCCACCCGTCACACGGCACCTGCTCGCTGCGACCGTCCCAGCGGGCCAACCCGTCGGTGATCACCAGCGGCGTCAGCGTCAACGACACCAGCGAGGCGACCCGCTCGCCGGCCTTGAGTCCCAGCGGGGAACGCCGACCGGCCTCCTCGACGACGCCGATCAACATCCCACCCGAGCCGGTCACCGGGTTCTGCATCTTGCCCCGCGTGGAGATGATCTCCAGGACCTCGGCGCGTACCGCGTCACCGTTCCCGCCGTGCTTCTCCGACAACTGGCGGAAGCTCGCCGCGTCCAGGTTCAGACGCTGCACCCGGATCCGCACCTCGTTCGGCGCGATCTCCCTCGACGCGTCCAGGCGCCACGCCGCCTGCGGCAGCACCCCCGCCGGTTGCACGACGCGGTGCAGTCCCACCGGTGACGTCACGCCAACCTCCCCTGCGCAGCCGCTCGAAGCCCCGGCCAGGGCTCGCGTAACGGGAAAACTTACGGCAGACTAATTTCTTTGCCGAATATTTTCCAGTAGCCTTCGAGCTTCAATGATCCACCGCACCACCGAGGAGGGGCCGTGACCCAGACCATCCCCCAACCCCGTCACGCCCCGGTCGCCACACCGACCGCCGGGCAGCCGTACGAATACCACCGCCGCCCCCTGGTCGAACCCGACTGGACCCGCTTCCCCGGCTGGCGACACGTCACCCGCGACCAGTGGGAAAGCGCCCAGTGGCAGCGGGTCAACTGCGTCAAGAACATCAAGCAGCTGCGCGCCGTCCTCGGCGACACCATCGACGAGACCTTCTACGCCGACCTCGAGGCAGACCAGAAGGCACTGGCCACCATGTCCATGCTGGTGCCCCCGCAGATGATCAACACGATGGTGCCGTTCGAGACGATGAGCACCGAAGCGCTGCTCGCCGACCCGATCCGCCGCTACATGATCCCGGTCGCCTCCGACCGACGCACCGACTGGCCCTCACACCCCTACGCCAGCCGTGACAGCCTCCACGAGCACGACATGTGGGTCGCCGAAGGCCTCACCCACCGCTACCCCACCAAGGTCCTCGCCGAACTGCTCTCCACCTGCCCGCAGTACTGCGGGCACTGCACCCGCATGGACCTCGTCGGCAACTCCACCCCCACCGTCGACAAACTCAAACTCACCCTCAAGCCCGTCGACCGCTACGACGCCCACATCGCCTACCTCAAGAACCACCCCGGCGTACGCGACGTCGTCGTCTCCGGCGGCGACGTCGCCAACGTCCCCTGGCGCAACCTCGAGTCGTACCTCATGCGGCTGCTCGACATCGAAACCGTCCGCGACATCCGGCTCGCCACCAAGGCCCTCATGGGCCTCCCCCAACACTGGCTCCAGCCCGACGTCGTCGAAGGCCTCGAACGCGTCGCCCGCACCGCCGCCCGACGCGGCGTCAACCTCGCCATCCACACCCACGTCAACCACGCCCAGTCGCTGACCCCACTGGTCGCCAAGGCCGCCCAGACCGCGCTCGACGTCGGCGTACGCGACGTCCGCAACCAGGGCGTCCTCATGCGCGGCGTCAACGCCACGAACGCCGACCTGCTCGACCTCTGCTTCGCCCTGCAGGGCGAAGCGGGCATCCTGCCGTACTACTTCTACATGTGCGACATGATCCCCAACGCCGAGCACTGGCGGGTCCCGGTCTGGCACGCCCAGCAGCTCCAGCACGACATCATGGGCTACCTGCCCGGCTACGCCACCCCGCGGATCGTCTGCGACGTCCCCTTCGTCGGCAAGCGCTGGGTCCACATGCTCACCGACTACGACCGTGAGCGCGGCATCTCCTACTGGACCAAGAACTACCGCACCTCCATCGAGTCCGCCGACCTGGAGGCGCTCAACAAGCGCTACGCTTACTACGACCCGATCGACACCCTGCCCGCCGACGGCCAGCAGTGGTGGAGCGACCACCGCGACGACTGACGTACCCGAGGTGCTGGCCGCCCACTCAACCGGTGGCCAGCACCTCGGACAACGGCGCCGGCGTCAACCCACGCTCGCGTAACCCGGCCAGGATGTGCGGCAATGCCTCATCGGTCATCGTCGCGTTCGCCTCGGTCACATGCATGATCACCACCGAGCCGGGACGGACGTGGTCCAGCACGGCCCGCACCAGCGGCTTCCACGCCTTCGCGAACGGATCACCGCTGATCACGTCCCCGTCCACCACCGTCACACCCAACGGCGCGAGGGCGTCCAACGCCGCCGCGTCGTGGCACAACCCCGGAAAGCGGAAGTATCGGGTCTGCCGCCCCCCGTACGGCGCGAGCACCTCGAACGTCTTCGCCACGTCGGCGGCCAACTCGTCGACCGGCAGCCGGGGCAGGTCGTAACAGTCCGCCGTGAACGCCGCGTGCCCGTAGGTGTGGTTCGCCAACTCGAAGCGCGGATTGCCGGCGATCCGCCGGGTCACCTCCGGGTACCGCCGCACCCACTTGCCGGTCAGGAAGAACGTCGCCGGCACCTGCTCGCGCTCCAGCAGGTCGAGGATCCGCAGGTTCGCGTACGACCGCACCTTGCCGCTGCGCAGATTGGCCAGCATCCCGTCGGTCATGTCCGCGTCGAACGTCAGCGCGACCCGGGTGCCGGCCCGTGGCCCGTGGTCGACCACCGGCGCCCTGGTCCCCACCCTCGACGCCCCGGGGACGCTCGCAACCCCCGGCGTCGGAGTAGCTGTCGATGCGGCGCTGCTGGCCGAGGGCGCGGCGGAGGATCCGACGAACGTCGGCCGCTCCGGCGGCGGCACCCGAGAAGCCGCGCACCCGCCCACGCCAAGCGAACCCACCACAACCAGCACCCCACACCAGAACGAGCGGAGCCGTGGTCCCATCACGCGCCGCATCATCGCAGAATCGGGTACGTCTCACCGCCCCGCCCACCTCACGCCGATCTTGCGCTTTCGGTCGCCGGAATAAGCGATATGACCCCTTACGACACCACAGAAAGTGCAAGATCGCCGCACGCGGGAGCCCCGGGCCTCCTAGCGGGCCGTCGATCATGGACTTGTGGTGGGGACGAAACACTCGCGAGACCATGAATCAGGCACCACAAGTCCATGATCGACGGCGTGGAGGGGGTGGCGGGGTGGCGGCGTGGAGGGGGTGGGTGGCGAGGGGTTATGGGGTTGTGGTGCGGGGGGTGTACATGATGATGGCTACGCCTAGCAGGCAGAGCGCTGCGCCCAGCAGGTCCCAGCGGTCTGGGCGGAATCCGTCGACCACCATCGCCCAGCCCAGCGAGCCGGCCACGAACACGCCGCCGTACGCGGCCAGGATGCGGCCGAAGTTCGGATCCGGCTGGAACGTGGCCACGAAGCCGTAGCAGCCGAGGGCGACCACACCGGCGGCGATCCACCACAGACCGCGCTGCTCACGCCAACCCTGCCAGACCAGCCAGGCGCCGCCGATCTCAGCCAGGGCGGCCAACGCGAACAACACCAGCGAACGAAGCACGGTCACGCCGCCGACCCTAACGGCTCGCACGCGTGGGGTCCCGGAGCGGCATCTGCTCGGGGACCCCACGACCGCTCAGGTCACTTGTTGAAGGCGTCCTTCACGTTGCGACCCGCGTCCTTCACGTTCTGACCGGCCTGCTTGGCGCGCGCGTCACTCTGCTCACTGGCGCCCTCGCCACGCATCCGCTCGTTGTTGGTCATGTCGCCGACCCGCTCCTTCGCGGCCCCGGCCATCTGCTCGACCTTGTTCTTTGCCTTCTCGGTGAAGCTCATCGCGCCTCCTCGGTCTGGCGGTTGTCGCCGCTCGCTTGCCCGGTCTTCCGGTGCTGAAACCGGTGGTGCCGGTCGGCACACCCGCTAGGGCGTCCTAGGAAGATAGGTTGAGGGAGGGCGGCCCGGACCACGCCGCCACGGTGGTTAACTGGCCGCATGGGAGAGCTCCTGCTGATCCGGCACGGCGAGACCACCTGGAGCGCCAGCCTCCGGCACACCTCGTACACCGACCTGGAGCTGACCCCCGACGGCGAGCGACAGGCCCGGACCCTCGCGGCGTTCCTCGCCGGCCGGCGCTTCGCCACCGTCCTGTCCAGTCCCCGCTCCCGGGCGCTGCGCACCGCGCAGCTCGCCGGGCTCACCGTCGACGCCGTCGACGAGGACCTCAGCGAGTGGAACTACGGCGAGTACGAGGGCCGCACCACCGTCGACATCCACGACGACGACCCGCACTGGAACATCTGGACCGACGGCTGCCCCGGCGGCGAGTCACCCGCCCAGGTGGGCGAGCGTCTCGACCGCGTGCTGACCCGCGTCACCCCGTTGCTCGACCGCGGCACCGTGGCCCTGGTCGGCCACGCGCACAGCCTGCGGGTGCTCGGCGCCCGCTGGATCGGGCTACCGCCGTCCGCCGGCGGACGACTGCGGCTGGACACCGCGACGGTGAGCGCGCTCGGTCACGAGCACGGCCGGCAGGTCATCCTGCGGTGGAACCAGCCGGCTCCTCCGGCGCCCGGGACCGCGACCGACCAGGCGCCCCGGCACTGATCTTCGGCGGACGATTCTCGTACGGCGTGGACAGCACCACCGTCGTCCGGGTCGTCACGTTCGCCGAGGTGCGGATCTCCTGCAACACCCGCTCCAGGTCCGTCGGGCTGGCCACCCGCACCAACAGCAGGTAGAAGTCCTCCCCCGCCACCGAGTAGCACGAGTCGATCTCGGGTAGGTGGGCGAGCCGCTCCGGCGCGTCGTCCGGCTGCGACGGATCGAACGGCCGGATCGCCACGAACGCGGTCAACGGCAGGTCCAGCGCCTCGAAGGAGACCCGGGCCGCGTACCCCTTGACGACGCCGCGTTGCTCCAGCCGCCGTACCCGCTGGTGCACGGCGGACACCGACAGTCCCACCCGCTCGGCCAGGTCGGTGTACGACAGGCGGCCGTCAGCGGTCAGGGCGGCGACGATGGCGCGGTCGATCTCCTCCACGGCGAGCAACCTACCGGGAAATCGGCGCGACGGCGACGAGGAACCCCGCCGCGCCGCCCCGCGCCTGGTCAGCTCTTCGCGAGCGCCCGCGAGATCACCAACCGCTGGATCTGGTTGGTGCCCTCCACGATCTGCAACACCTTCGCCTCGCGCAGGTACCGCTCCACCGGGTGATCGGCCACGTAGCCGGCCCCGCCGAGCACCTGCACGGCGTCGGTGGTCACCCGCATGGCCATGTCGGTGGCGAACAGCTTCGCCTTCGCCGCCTCGATCGAGTACGGCCGCCCGGCGTCGCGCAGCCGGGCCGCCGCCAGGGTCAACGCGCGGGCGGCGGAGATCTGGGTGGCCGCGTCGGCGAGCAGGAAACCCAGACCCTGGAAGTCGATGATGGACCGGCCGAACTGCTGCCGCTCCCGGGCGTAGCCGACGGCGTAGTCCAGCGCCCCCTGAGCGAGCCCCACCGCGCAGGCCGCGATGCCGAGCCGGCCGGAGTCCAGCGCGGACATCGCGATGGTGAACCCGGCCCCCTCACCACCGACCAGCCGGTCGGCCGGCACCCGTGCCCCGTCGAAGACGATCTGCGCCACCGGCGAGGAGCGCAGCCCCATGGTCCGCTCCGCGGTCTGCGGCGCGATGCCGGCGGTGCCCGCGTCGGCCACCAGGCAGGAGATGCCCTTCGGGCCGGGACCGCCGGTGCGGCAGAACACGTTGTAGAAGTCGGCGCTGTGGGCGTGCGTGATCCACGCCTTGGTGCCGGAGACGACGTACGCGTCGCCGTCGCGGACCGCCCGGGTGCTCAGTGCCGCCGCGTCCGAGCCACCCTGCGGCTCGGAGAGGCAGTACGCGCCGAGCAGCTCGCCGCCGAGCATGTCCGGCAGCAGCTTGCGCTGCTCGTCGGTGCCGAACGCGGCCACCGGGTAGCAGCTCAGGGTGTGCACGCTGACCGCCTCGGCGACCGCGAGCCAGCGGCTGGCCAGGATCTCCAGCACCTGCAGGTACACCTCGTACGGCTGCGCCGCGCCGCCGTGCTCCTCGGCGTACGGCAGACCGAGCAGGCCGGCGCGGCCGATCGTGCGCAGCACGTCGCGGGGAAACTCGGCGCGTTCCTCGAAGCCGGCGGCCTTGGGCGCCAGCTCACGGTCGGCCAGCTCGGTAGCGAGGTCCAGCAGGTCGTGGGCCTCGTCGGTGGGGAGGATCCGGTCGACAGTCATAGCGCGATGAGCTCCGTGGGGGTGGTGTTGAGCCGTTGCACGCCGTCCGTCGTGCAGACGACGATGTCCTCGATGCGGGCGCCGTGCCGGCCCGCCAGGTAGATGCCGGGTTCGATGGAGAACGCCATACCGGCCTCCAGGGGCCGGTCGTTCCCGGCCACCAGGTAGGGATCCTCGTGACCGTCCAGGCCGATGCCGTGCCCGGTGCGGTGCAGGAACGCGTCGCCGTATCCGGCGGCCGTGATGGGCGTCCGGGCCGCCGCGTCGGCCGCCGCCGCGGTGCGGCCGGGCCGGACCGCCGCCACCGCCGCGCGCTGGGCCGCGTGCAGCACCGCGTAATACGCCTCGAACTCGGCCGGCGCGGTCCCGCCCGCCAGGTAGGTGCGGGTGCAGTCCGAGCGGTAGCCCGACGGCATGGTGCCGCCGATGTCGACCACCACCGGGTCGCCGACGCCGATCGGCCGGTCCGAGGTGCCGTGGTGCGGGCTCGCGGAGTTGGGGCCGGCGGCCACGATGACGAAGTCGACGCTGACGTGCCCGGCGGCGCGGATCGCGGCGGCGATGTCGGCGGCCACCTCGACCTCGGTGCGCCCGGGTCGCAGCCACTCGCCCATGCGCAGGTGCACCTCGTCGATCGCCGCGCCGGCCTCGGCGAGGGCCGCGATCTCCGCCGGGGACTTGCGGATCCGCAGCTCGCGCAGCACGTCGCCGGCGAGCCGCTGCGCGGCGCCGGGCAGCGCCGCGCGCAGGGCGAGGACCTGCTCGGCCCACATCCGGTCGGCGAGCCCGACCGCCGCCGCCGGGCCGTCGAGGGCGGCCACGACCAGGGGGTACGGATCCGCGCCGTCGGCGTGGTCGACGATGCGCAGACCGGTGGTGGTCGAAGCCTCGGCGGCGGGACGTTCCAGCCGGGGCACCACGAGCGTGGGCTCACCCTCGGCGGGCAGCACCAGGCAGGTCAGCCGCTCCCCCGCGTGGGCGTCGTAGCCGGTCAGGTAGCGCAGGTCGGAGCCGGGCGTGAGCAGCAGCGCGTCCAGGCCGGCAGCGGCGGTGGCGCGCTGCGCGGCGACCAGCCGGTCCGGCGGGTACAGCTCGTCGGTTCCCACCCGGTCAGCTTAACGGTCGTTTGGGCATCGTCAGAAGCCGCGTGGGCTCCGCGACGGAAATTCATCGGTGTTGATTGACTCGGACAGTTAACACTCTTTAAGATTTGGCCACCTCGAGGCCCACCCGTTCCTGCATCCCCCACGTCCCGCCCGCGACAACCCTGCGCGGGCGGGTGTCGTCCCCCGCCCACGGGAAGGCCCCCATGTCCTCACCACTGCGCCGCGTCCTCAGCGCCGGCCTGCTCGCCCTGGCCACCGCCGTCACCACCGTCGCCCTCGTCCCCACCGCCGCGCAGGCCGTGGTGCTGCCGAACGGTTTCAAGAGCGTCGGCTACATGCCCTCGTGGGCCGGCAACGTCAACACGATCCAGTACAACAAGCTCACCCACATCAACTACGCCTTCGTGCTGCCCAACAACGACGGCAGCCTGCGCGCCGTGGAGAACCCGAGCAAACTCTCCTCGCTCGTCTCCCAGGCGCACGCCAACAACGTCAAGGTCTCCATCGCCGTCGGCGGCTGGAACGACGGCAACGACTCGGCCTTCGAAGCCCTCGCGGCCAACTCCGGCAGCCGGTCGGCGTTCGTCAACAACCTGGTCAACTTCGTCAACCAGTACAACCTCGACGGCGTCGACATGGACTGGGAGTACCCCGACCCGGGCGCCTCGGCCAACAACTACACCCAGCTCATGACCCAGCTCGGCAGCGCCCTGCACAGCCGCGGCAAGCTGCTCACCGCGGCCGTCGTCTCCGAGGGCTACTACCTCGACGGCGTGCCGACCGCCGTGTTCAGCCAGGTCGACTGGCTCAACATCATGGCGTACGACGGCGGCAGCCCGCACTCCAACTACGACTGGTCGATCAACAGCATCAACCTGTGGAAGTCCCGTGGCCTGCCGGCCAGTAAGGCCGTCCTCGGCATCCCCTTCTACAGCCGCCCCGGCTACTACACGTACTCGGCGCTCGTCGCCCTGGACCCGGCCAACGCCAACCGGGACTGCACCACGGCCGGCGGCGCGCAGCAGTGCTACAACGGCATCCCGACCGTCAAGCGCAAGACGCAGTGGGCCCTCGCCAACGCCGGCGGCGTGATGAACTGGGAGCTGTCGCAGGACACCACCGGCTCCACCTCGCTGGTGAGCGCCATGTACGACACCATCATGGGCGGCACCACCCCGCCGCCGTCGGGTCGTACCGGCCGGATCACCGGGATCGGCGGCAAGTGCGTCGACGTGGCGGCCGCGAGCACCGCCAACGGCGCCGCCGTCCAGATCTACACCTGCAACGGCACCGCCGCGCAGACCTGGACCGTCGCCACCGACGGCACGCTGCGCGCCCTCGGCAAGTGCGCCGACATCACCAGCGGCTCCACCGCCAACGGCGCGAAGGTGCAGCTGTACGACTGCAACGGCAGCGGCGCGCAGGTGTGGCAGGCGCAGTCCAACGGCACGCTGCGCAACCCGCAGTCCAACAAGTGCCTGGACGTCACCGACAACACCTCGGCCGACGGCGCCCGCCTGCAGATCTGGGAGTGCTTCGCCGGCGCCAACCAGCGCTGGACGCTCCCGGCCTGACCCGACCCGTACGCCTCGATCCCCGGTCGACGCCTCGCGTCAGCCGGGGATCGTCGCGTGGTCGCGGGCCAGCGCCAGCATCTCGTCGACCGACCCGGCCGGATCGGTGACCGGGAACTGCACCGCCCGCACCACCGACGCCGGGTCGACCAGCATGGTCAGTCGCTTGAACCGGGTCACCCCGCCGGCCCGGAAGGTGGGCAGCAGCAGGCCCGCGGCGAGTCGGCCGTCCTCGTCGGACAGCAGCGGAAAGGGCAACCCGGCGTGGGCGGTGAAGTCGGCGAGCTGGTCCGGTCGTTGGGTGCTGATGCCGTACACCCGCACCCCCAGGTCCCGGAACCGCGGATACCGGTCGGCGTAGGTGGTCGATTCCAGGGTGCAGCCCCGCGCGCCCGGGATGTCGGCCCACCCGGGCGGATAGGCGTTCACGCCCGGCGCGTACGCGCCCGGGAAGAGGTAGAGGACGCTCCAGGCGTCCGGCGTCGCGACCGGGACCGGCCGTCCGTCCGGCCCAGGCAGGACGACCTCGGGCAGTCGCCGCCCGACGAGATGGTGCACCCGTCGGGCCTCGGCGGAGGCGTCGTCGGCGGTCGCGGTCAGTTCCCCGTCACCCATCAGGTGCCTCGTTCCCCAGTCCTGTAGGGCGATCAGCACCGGTAGCAGGCCCTCGCCCCGCGCGGTGAGCAGGTAGTCGTGCCGGGGCGGGTGCGCGGAGTACGGGCGACGTTCCAGCACGCCGTGCTCCACCAGCGCGGCCAGGCGTTCGGTCAACGCCCGCCGGCTGACGCCCAGCTCGCGCTGGAGCGCGTCGAAGCGGGTCGTGCCGCCGGCGACGTCGCGCACGATAAGGAACGTCCACCAGTCCCCCAGCACACCGAGCGCCTGCGCGATGCCGCAGTCCGCGTCGGCGAGATCCTCCCGTCGCACCCGCTTCCTCCCTCTGTCCCGACCCGACTATAGTCCGTTCCAGAATGGAACGCACTGACACCAGGAATGCCGCGGCGCGACGAACGGGGGCCGACGACATGCACGTCGACGCACGGGCCGGGGTGTTCTGGCGCTGGTGGACCGCCGGCACGACCAGCATGGTCGGGTCGGCGGTCGGCGCGGTGGCCCTGCCGCTGACCGCGCTGGTCGTCCTGAACGCCTCCGCCTGGCAGATGGGTCTGATCGCTGCGGCCAGCTACGTCGCCTGGATCGTGATCGGCCTGCCGGCCGGTGTCATCGTGCAACGCCTGCCGCTGCGCGGCGCCCAGGTCGGTGCGGACGTGGCCCGAGCGCTCGCCGTCGCGTCGATCCCACTGGCCTGGTGGTGGGGGCAGCTCACGGTGACCCACCTGGTGATCACCGCGCTGGTCGTCAGCTTCGCCAACGTGCTGTTCGACGTGGCCAACTCGACCTTCCTGCCCAGCATCGTCGAGCGCGAGCAGTTGCAGTCGCGCAACAGCCTCACCTCGGCCACCCACGCCGCGACCCTGCTCAGCGGCCCCTCGCTCGGCGGATTCGCCGTGCAGGCGCTCGGCGCGGTGCCCACCCTGCTCGTCGACTCGGCCAGCTACCTCGTCTCCGCGGCTCTCCTGCGTACGCTGCCCGCGCGCCGGGTCGACGCGCCCGAGCACTGGCCGCCGGTCGGCGCGCTGATCCGCGAGGGCTGGCGCTACGCCGCGTACCACCCCGTCATCGGTCCGTGCATGTGGGCCGCGACGGCCATGAACTTCGTCTGCGGCGCGCAGTTCGCGCTGCACCCGCTCTACCTGGTCCGCGACCTGCACGCGCCACCCGGCCTGGTCGGCGTCCTGCTCGCCGTCGAGGGTGTCGGCGCGCTGGTCGGCGCCGCCCTCACCACCCGGATCACCAGGTGGCTCGGCAGCGCCCGCGCGCTGGTCGCCGCCGGACTCACGACGGTCGTCGGCGCGGTCCTGATTCCCGGAGGCACCGGTTGGCCCGCGTACGTGGCCTTCGCCGCCGGCAGCATCGTCTTCTCCCTCGGCACGGTCGTGCTCAGCGTGACCACCCGCACGTACCGGCAGATCGCCAGCCCGCCCGAGCTGCTCTCGCGGGTGATGGCGACCGTACGGTTCGTCTCCTGGGGCGCGATCCCGGTCGGTGGGCTCGTCGCCGGCGCGCTGGCCGGCCCGCTCGGCACGCGCGCCACCCTGCTCGTCGTCGCGGCTACCCTCATCGGTGCGCCCCTGGTGCTGCTGCTCTCACCGGTCCGGCACCTGCACGACCTCACCGACCATGACCGCGACGAGAGCCGGCGTCCGGCCGTCACCGCTGGTCGGTGAGCGCATCCGACCACAGACCGCCGGCCACCCGGCGAGCCCTGGCCGCGTCGCCGAGCACGTCGACGCTGTGCACGTACTGGTCGACCGCACCCCACAGCGGTCGGTCGCGCATGGTCGGATCGGTCATTGCGGCGCGTAGCGCGACGGCGACACGCTCGGCACGCAGCACCAGGAACGGCCGGCGGTGGAACGGGACGGCCCGGGCGCGTACCGGCGCTGCCAGAGACGTTTCGTCGGTCCACCGGGCCATGGTCTCCAGCGCCTCGACCAGACCAGCCTGGCGTCGGGTCCAGTCGCCCGGGCCCACCGCCTCGGCCAGCGCCGCGACCACCGGGGCCGCGCCGGGCAGTCCGGCGAAGACCGTGCCGAGCCACTTGTCGTACGGCGGCCAGCGCCGACGCAGCAGCAGACCGAGCCGGAGCAGGTCTCTGGCGAGGCCCCCGGTGACGATCCGGCTGCCCAACTCGTCGCCGACCTCGGCGCACCGGCCGGGCAGGTGCTCAGCCTGCGCGACCCGGGTCCACACCGCGGCCAGGACGTACCGCCACACGTCCGGCGGATACCACCGCACCGCGTCCCGCCGGGCCGTCAGCGCCCCGTCGAGCCCGTCGTGGAAGACCGCGCCGCCGGTCACCTCGGCGAGCCGCTGGGTCGGGCACGCCAGCCAGTCCGCCGTGCCGACCCCGGCCATCGGGTCGAACCCGAGCCGCTGGCGCCACCACACTGCCACGTCGTCGATCGTGACCCCGTGCCGCGTCCCGGCCGCGTCGGCGACGCCCAGTCGACCGTCGTCACCGGCGAAACGAGTGGGCCAGCCCAGGAAGGGAGCGGGCAGCTCAGCGTCCAGCACGGCGCGCAGTCGCGGGATCGCGGCGACGTCCGCCGGCCCGACGAACACCTGCACCCGAGGACCCCAGTCGTGGTCGGTGGACCGGGCCGTGTCCAGGCCGAGCACCTCCGAGCCACCGTCGAGCAATCCCGCCGCGTACCGCAGGCCAGGGAGGCGACCGCGCAGGATCGGCGCGACCACCTCGTCGTGGTACCGCCGGGCCAGCACCAGGCCGGGAAGGAACGCCACACCGGCAGTCTGCGCCGTCGGCGGCCCGGCCCGCACGCTGGTTTCCCGGGTGGGACCGGGGCGGGGGCCATAGCCTGGGATCGGGAGGCCGACATGGGTGGCCCCGACCGGGAGGGCCGACGTGACATCGAACGACGCGAACCGGGCGGCGACCCGCCGTCGTCGGCAACTGTGGGCCGGAGTCCTCGCGCTCGTCGGCCTGGTCCTGCTCGTGATCGGCCTGACGGTGGCCGACGGCGTCGCCGCCTGGGTCGAGGTGGTGGTCGCGATCCTGTTGCTGGTGACCAGCTACGTGGTGCAGCACCTCGCCCGCCGCGACACCGTCTATCGGCGCTGACGCCGCTGGGCGGCCGGGCGTACCGCTGATCGTCGGAGGGCTGTGCCAGGCTGTCGGGCGTGGCACACCGACCCCCGATCCTGCTGATCGACGCAGCCAGCCTCTACTTCCGGGCGTACTTCGGCATTCCGGAGTCCGCCGCGCGCACCGAGGACGGCCAGCCCGTCAACGCGGTGCGTGGCTTCCTCGACATGCTTGCCACGCTCATCCGTGGTCGCGGCGCGGACCGGATGGTGTGCGCCCTCGACTACGACTGGCGACCGGCGTGGCGGGTCGAGCTGCTGCCGTCGTACAAGGCGCACCGGGTGGCCCCGCAGGGCGGCGAGGTCGTCCCCGACACGCTCTCCCCCCAGGTGCCGATGATCCTCGAGGTCCTCGACGCGGTCGGCATCACCGCCGTCGGCGCGAAGGGCTACGAGGCCGACGACGTGCTCGGCACGCTGTCGGTGACCCAGCCGGGCCCGGTCGAGGTGGTCTCCGGCGACCGGGACCTGTTCCAGCTCGTCGACGACTCCCGGGACGTGCGCCTGCTCTACGTCGGGCGCGGCGTGGCCAAGCTCGACGACTGCGACGACGCGGCGGTACGCGCCCGCTACGGCGTGCCGGCCGATCGGTACGCCGACTTCGCCGCCCTGCGCGGCGACCCCAGCGACGGGCTGCCCGGGGTGCCGGGCGTCGGCGAGAAGACCGCCGCACGGCTGATCGAGCGGTACGGCAGCATCGACGGCGTCCTGGCCGCGCTGGACGACTCCGACTCGTCGTTCGCGCCGGGTCTGCGTACCAAGCTGGCGGGCGCCCGCGACTACCTGGCCGTCGCGCCGACGGTGGTCCGGGTGGCCCTGGACGTGGCCCTGCCGGAGCTGCCCACCGCGCTGCCGACGGCCCCCGCCGACCCGGAGCGGCTGCTCGACCTGGCCGGCCGGTGGAACCTGGCCGGCTCCGCCCGCCGACTCGTGGACGCCCTGGCCGCCCGCGTCGACGCCGGCTGAGGAGACCCGGCCCGGCGCGGCGTCGAACCCGCGTGGCGGTCGCGCCCCGATGTCTGTCGGACCTTTCCGGCACAATGCCCGGCCATGGACGTACGACAGGAGTTCCGGGGCGCGGCCCGGGAAAAGGGCGTGCCGCTGGCCGAGATCGAGCGCTGGGTGCGGCTGGCCCGACCACAGACGGAGCTGGTTCCCAAGGGCGACGGCCTGCCGGTGGTCGGCCGGTTCGGCGGTCTCGCGGCGTTGCCGCCGGATGCGGAGTGGCCGCCCGGGCAGTGTCTCGCTTTGACGCTCGACCTCGCCGCGATTCCCTCGCACGGGCACGACCTCGACCTGCCGGCCGACGGGTCGCTGCTGTTCTTCGTCGAGCCGCGCTTCACGCCCACCCGGTGTCGGGTCGTCCATGTGCCGGCGGGCGCCGCGGTGACGGAGCGCCCCGACCCCGGAGTGCCGGTCTTCGATCCGGTTCCGCTGCACGCTCGTGCCGGCTGGAGCCTTCCGGAGAACGAGCGCGAAGCGCCGTTCGACCTTCGCCTGGACGACGAGGTCGAGGAGGCGATCGGCGAGGTGATGTGGTACCTCGACGGCAACGACCACGACTTCTCCCTCGGCGGCTACGGCGCCGCCAGCACCGGCGGAGCGGACAATCCCATCCTCGACGGCACCGAGCACACCGTGCTGGCCACCGTCTGGCTGGACGAGGGGCAGGTGGGTGACGCGTTCGGCGAGACGTTGATCGTCGTCAACTTCATGATCAGGCATACGGACCTGGCCGAGCGCGCCTTCGACCGGATCTGGCTGATGACGGACTTCAACGGCTGACCCGGTCAGGGGCGCCGACGGCGTGTGTGGCGGCGCGACGGTGTCGGGGCACCGCCCTAGTGCTGTGACCACGAACGTTCACGGTGTTGGGTGACGCGCCGCCTAGCTAGGCTGAACGCATGACTCATGCGGCGGAACCGATCGAACCGTCCGGGGTGTGGGCCACAGCCGTGGGCGTGGCCCGGGTGCGGGCAATGGAGACGGCACGCGAGCAGCCGCTGTTCCGCGACCCGCTGGCGCTGGCATTCGCCACGGCCGGCGGGAGAGGCCCCGGGACGCCGCCGCCCCCGCGCACGGACGAGGCGGCGCGGCGCCGCTGGCTCGGTGTGGCCTTCTCGATCGTCATCCGGACGAAGTTTCTGGACGACCTGCTGGATCGGGCGGTCGCGTCCGGCGTCCGGCAGGTCGTGCTGCTCGGGGCCGGGATGGACAGCAGGGCCTTCCGGATGGACTGGCCCGCGGGTACGCGGTTGTTCGAGGTCGACACGGCCGAACCGCTGGGCTTCAAGGCCGCGGTGCTGCGTCAGGAGCGTGCCGTTCCGCGCTGCGAGCGGATCACCGTCCCGGTCGACCTCCGCGAGGATTGGTCCGCCGCCCTGGCCGCGGCCGGGCATGATCCGGCGCAGCCGACGGTGTGGATCGCCGAGGGGCTGCTGATCTATCTACCCGGGGACGCAGTGGAGTCGCTGCTCGAACGGGTCGGCGCGCTGTCCGCCGCAGGCAGCAGGATGGGCCTCACACTGGGCTCGCGCGGTGTGGTCGAACGCTTCCGGGGGGATGCCGTTTCGGGATCGGCAGCGTCGATGTGGGTCTGGGAGATGCCGGAGGACCCGGTCGGCTGGCTGGACGGCCTCGGCTGGGAGGCGGAGGCCTTCACCCTGCGTGAGCGCGCCGAGGCCTACGGACGTCCTGCGCTCACCCCGCCTCAGCAGGACGAGGGCGCGGGCGGGCTCGTCTCGGCGGTTCGCGCCGCGCCCTGATCACTGCGCCGCCGCATCCGTACGAGATCTGTCACCGACACAGCCTGACCGCCACGACGCCATCCGACCAACAGGCCCGACGGCCTGTCGGCCAACGTGAACGTTCGTGGTCACGGCACTAGACGCGCAGGTTCGCCGCCAGGTCGCCGATCGCGCCCATCGCGTACCGCTGCAGGCCTGGGCCGAAGGTGATGCGGGTGGCGCCGTTGCGGGCCAGCGCGGCCACCGACTCCCGGCTCGGGGCGGCGGCCATGTTGATCGGGCCGGCGATGCCCTTGCGCAGCGCCGGAAGGACGTCGATGGGCGCGCGCAGCGGGTAGACGCAGTCGACCCCCGCCGCCACGTAGAGCTTCGCGCGGGCGATCGCGTCGGCCGGATCGCCGGTGCCGAACAGGAAGGTGTCGACGCGCGCGTTGATGACGAGCGCGTCGCCGGCCACCGCCCGCACCTCGGCCAGCCAGTCCGCGTGCCGCTGCGGTTCCTTGAGCGTGGCGTGCCCCTCGGAGTCCTCCAGGTTGCAGCCGACGGCACCGGCCTCCAGCAGCCGCTCGACCAGTTCGGCGGGCGTCAGCCCATACCCGTCCTCGACGTCGGCGGAGACCGGTACGGACACGGCCCGGACGATCCGCGCCACCGCGGCGAACATCTCGGCGGCCGGGGTCGCGCCGTCCTCGTAGCCGAGGGAGGCCGCGACTCCGGCGCTGGGCGTGGCGAGCGCGTCGAATCCGGCGTCGGCGAAGACCCGGGCGCTGCCCGCGTCCCAGGCGTTCGGCAGGACGAGCGGGTCGCCGGCCGGGCGGTCGTGGTGCAGGGCACGGAGCACGGAGGCAGTCATCGTTCAGGTCTCCCGGGGGTCGTGAAGGGACGACGGTGCGGGCCGGACAGGCCACCCGACCTGCACCGTACCGCCGTCGCACGCGCCATGCCGCCGGGAGACCCGCCGCGCCGACGCGCAACGAAAGGTTGCACGTCGCCGCCGGGCCGTTGTACCGTGACGCAACCAAAGGTTGCGAGAGGGTGGTACGCATGGAGTACGGAGTGATCGAACGCGACATCGACGTCGACGCCTCACTCGAGGTGGTCTTCGAGGTGATCAGCCAGCCCGAGCACGTGCGGGAGTGGTGGCCGGACGACGCCCGGTTCGAACCGGTCGCGGGCGCGCCCGGCGAGCTGGTGTGGCGCGACGCGCAGACCGGCGCGACGACGACCGTCGACCTGGCCGTCGTCGACGTGGACCCGCCGAAGCGGTTCTCCTTCCGGTGGTGCTTCACCGAGCCGGACCGCGGCGGCCAGTCGTTGCTGGTCACCTTCGACCTCGTTCCGACCGCCACGGGGACCCGCGTCCGGATGACGGAGACCGGGTTCCGCGAGATGGGCTGGGAGGTCGCCCTGCTGGAGAAGCAGTACCAGGACCACGTCAGCGGGTGGAACCACTACGTCCCGAACCTCGGCGCGTACGTCACCCGGCTGGTCGCCACGTCATGACCACGGCAGTCGACGATGCCCTGTGGTCGGCGATCGGCGATCCCATCCGGCGCAGCATGATCGACCTGCTGCTCACCGGCGGGCCCGGCACGGCCACGTCACTGAGCGAGCGACTCCCCGTCACCCGCCAGGCCGTCTCGAAGCACCTGACCGTCCTGGACCGGGTGGGCCTGATCCACTCGACTCCCGCCGGTCGGGAGCGTCACTACCAGGTCGACGAGGCGCAACTGGCCCGCGCGGTCGCCCAACTGACCGCCGTCGGGGCGACCTGGGACGCCCGCCTGCGCCGGATCAAGCGGATCGCCGAGACGATCGAACGTCACCGCACCGACAACCACGGAGAATGAGATGGTCGACATTTTGCACCGGGTCGGCGTGGTCGCCCCGCTCGACGACGTCTACCGCGCGGTGGCCACCCCGGAGGGACTCGCCGGTTGGTGGACGACCGACACGGTCGGCACGAGCGAGGTCGGCGGGCAGCTGGCCTTCCGGTTCGGCGACGTCGGTGGCTTCGACATGCAGGTCCTCGACCTGGACCCCGGCGGCCACGTCCGCTGGCGGGTCACCGGGGGTCCTGAGGAATGGGTCGGCACCGAGATCGACTGGCACCTTGACCAGCGGGGCGACCACACGATCGTCCTGTTCGCCCACGAGGGCTGGCGTGCGCCGGGCGAGTTCATGCACCACTGCAGCACCAAGTGGGCGACGTTCCTGATGAGCCTGAAGGAGCTGGTGGAGACCGGGCGGGGCAGGCCCGCCCCGGACGACGTCGCGATCAGCGACTGGCACTGAGCGCGGGGCTACTTCACCTTGCGGGTGGACCGTACGACGATGTCCTCGTACTCGGGGTGCTTCACCAGCCACTCGGCGAGGAACGGACAGATCGGCACCACGCTGCGGCCCTTGGCGCGCGCGTCGTCCATGACGGCGCGCGCCAGGGTCGAGCCGACGCCCCGACCCTCGTACGCCGGATCGACCTCGGTGTGGGTGTAGGCGATGATGGCGCCGGTCAGCTGGTAGGTGACGATGCCGGCGACCGCGTCCGTCTCGTCGCGCGCCTCGAACCGCTCCCGCGCGGGCACGTCTGTCACGGTGAACTGCACCGGATCATCCAAGCACAGCGCCCGTGGCGACCAGTCGTCGCCACGGGCGCGTGGGGGCCGGCAGCCCCCGAGGGAGCGGGGCGTCAGGGGCGCCGACGGCCCAGGACGGCGGCGGTGCCGGCCACACCGATCGCGGCGAACACGACCTGCAGGAGCAGCTCGATCCAGTCGATGCCGGCGGTGTCGTCGACACCGAGGGCCCCGGCGACGAGCGTGCCGAGGATCGCGGCGAGCACGCCGATCGCGAGGGTGAGCACGATCGAGATGTTCTGCTTGCCGGGAACCACGAGGCGACCGAGGGCGCCGATGACCAGGCCGATGATGATCGCGGTGAAGAAGCCCTGGATTTCCACGGGGGCCGTCCCTTCCGAAGGTGTTGTCGTCAGCGACGTCTGGTTGCCCCATGCCCGGCCCCGCCGAAACCGGCGATCGACCCACGGGCTGATTTGTCACACAGTTGTCATGTCCGGGCCGGGACGGGGACGCGCGCTGGTCCCGGCCGCAAGCGACCGGGACCAGCGGCGGGTCGATCGTCAGGAGGCGGCGATGCCCTCCATGCCGATGCCGTCGGTGAACTTCGGCAGGCCCTCGACGGTGGTGACGAGGCGCAGGGAGCCGTTGTCGTTCACCTCGTAGCCCTGAACGTTGCCGGCGGCGGCGTTCTGGACGTACAGGAAGCCGTCGCTGGTGGTCATGTCGATCGACCCGCCGCCGGTGTCGGCGGCGACGGCGTGCACGAGCTGGAGCTTGCCGTCGTCGTCGACCTTGTAGGCGCTGATCGTGGAGCTGCCGGCGTTCGCGACGTAGAAGTAGTCGCCGACCCGCTGGATCCAGCAGGGCGCCTGCTGGCCGTTCGGCACCGACGGCCCGAACTGGTCGAGGGCGCCGTCGTCGTCGATCTCGAAGCGGCTGACCTCGTTGCTGCCGGACTCGGTGACCAGCACCGAGTCCTCGCTGTCGAAGGTGAAGCCGAACGGCGTGGACCCGGCGTCACTGATGACCGGCTGGCGGGACAGTTCGCCGTGGCGACCGATCTCGTAGCTGAACATGACGTTGGCCGCCTTCGTCGACACCAGGACGAACTCGCCTTCCGGGTCGATCTTGACCTGGGCGGGAGCGGTCATGAACGCCGGCGGGTTGCCGTTGTGCAGGCCGAGCGAGCGGTTGGCGCCGTGGATCGGCGACAGGCGTCCCTTGTCCAGCTCGAAGCCCTGCACCGACCCTTCGCCACCGGCGTTGAGCACGTAGACGAGGTGGTCGCGGACCGTGACGCTGACCGGGAGCAGACCCCCGGACCAGATCACCTGCCGCTTGTGCAGCCGGGTGCCGTCGACGTCGAAGACGGTCACGGTGTTGCTGCCGGCGTTAACGGCGAACAGCAGCCCGCGGTGGTAGATCAACGACCCCTGCGACGCCAGCGCGTCGACCGGCGCGCCGATGGTGAAGCCGCCGAGGCCGCCGGTCTCGTACTCCCCCGCCTTGCTGAGCTGGCCGTCGTCGTCGCGCTCGTACACCTTGATGGTGTTGCCCTCGGCCTTGTTGGTCTGGACGAAGACCGCGCCCTCGCTGCCCCGGTGGTGTCCGCGTCCCCCGCCGTCATCGTGGCCACCTGCGGGACCGCCGTCCGCGAAGGCGGCCCCGGGAAGGCTTCCGGCGCTGGTCAGACCCACCAGGAGGGCCGCCGCTAGCGCTACGCTGCGCTTCATCACTGATCTCCTTAGCCGCAACTCACGAGGAATGAGAGTTTTTCTCTCCTTCGCAAGCTATCGGAGGAAGATCCCCCTTCGCGGTTGGTTACCCGTAAGTGGCATCGCCGCGCGTAACGGCGGATTTGTGCTACAAGAGGCGTTCCAGGAGCCGGAACCACCTCGCTGCCCAGGCGTCGTCGGCGCGGTAAGGGGAATCGCAGAGCGGTCAGCGGTCGCACCGGAGGAGACACACCATGACGAACCCCGCACCGGGTCCACGCTCGTCGATGAACGGTGGTGGTGTCGCCGTCGTGGAGTTGTTCACCTCCCAGGGCTGCAACAGCTGCCCGCCCGCCGAGGAGCTGCTCACCGAGATCGAGCGCGACGCCCGCACGCGTGGGGAGCCGGTGTTCGCCCTCGGCTTCCACGTGGACTACTGGGACGATCTGGGCTGGCCCGACCAGTTCGCGGACGCGGCACACACCGCACGGCAGGAGGCGTACGCCCGCGCCTTCGGCTCCGGACGTCTCTACACCCCGCAGATGATCGTCAACGGCAGCGTGGAGTTCGTCGGCTCCGACCGGGGCCGGGCCGCGAGCGCCATCGCGTCCGCCCTGACGTCGGCCGCCGCCGCGCCCCTGACGGTGTCGGTGCCGCAGGTCGGCGGAGGCGGCACGCCGTTGGTCCTGGACTACCGGGTCGAGCGGCCGCCGCAGCGCGCGGTGGTGAACGTGGCGATCGTGCAGCGCGGCCTGGACAGCGCGATCGCCCGGGGCGAGAACGCCGGCCGGACGCTGCGGCAGGACAACGTCGTACGCGCCTTCGCGTCGACACCCCTGCACGGCGAGCGGGGGCAGGTGGAGCTGGCCGTGCCGCCGGACCTCG
The DNA here is from genome assembly GCF_050948405.1 of Micromonospora sp. CA-248212. Classification (NCBI taxonomy): domain Bacteria; kingdom Bacillati; phylum Actinomycetota; class Actinomycetes; order Micromonosporales; family Micromonosporaceae; genus Micromonospora; species Micromonospora sp. CA-248212. The sequence goes on from NZ_CP192023.1 coordinate 3,655,115, forward strand.
ACCCGGGCCAGGCCACGGTGATCGGTTACGTCCAGCGCGAGGCCGACCGGGTGGTCGTGGGCGCCGCGGCGGTCGACCTGTCCGGCTGAGTCCTGTCGGTCCCGGTGCGTACTCTCGGCTCATGCGAATGGCGCGTGACGTGCGGGGTCCCGGTGGCTGACGCCGACGACGTCCGCCGCCTGGCCCTGGCCCTGCCCCAGACCGTCGAGATCGACAGCGAGGGCTTCGACTTCCGGGTGGCCGACAAGGGTTTCGTCTGGTCCTATCCGGAGCGCACGCCCGGCCGGCCACGGGTGATCCGCCTCGACATCGCGGTGCTGTTCGTCGGGGACGAGGCCGAGAAGCAGGCGCTGCTGCTCGGTGAGCCCGACGTCTTCTTCACCACGCCCGGGTACGACGGCCTGCCGCTGGTGCTGCTGCGCCTGGCGGCCGTCGACGTCGACCGGCTCCGCGAGCTGGTGACCGACGCCTGGCGGATGCGCGCGCCGGAGGCGCTGCACGCCGAGCTGGACGGGGTCGGCCGGTAACCCCGGTCAGTTCGCGACATCCGCACGCAACCGAACGGACACATTGACGGGGATCTCGACGGTCGATTACCGTGCCGTCTGAGAGAGCGCTCTCTCGATCGACGTTTTCCACAATTCAGACGCAAGGCGCCGGGGCGGCACGATCCGCGCCCGGACGCGCGATGGAGGCACCATGAAACCTCCCGTCCCCCACCGCCGATGGGCGCTGGCAGCCGCCACCGCCCTGGCCCTGGTCGTCGGTGGCCTCACGATCCCCGTCACCCGTGCCGCCGAGGCCGCGCCCGTCGGCGCCGGCAGCTACACCACCACCCCGGTCGGCGCTCTCCCCACCGGCTGCGGGCAGATGTCCAGCAACCCCCGGCAGTTCGCCACCGCCAACGCCCCCGCCGGAGCGGTGCCCACCAACGACTGGTGGTCCTCGCTGCTGTGGAAGCGCACCGACTGCGCCTTCAGCGAGCCCCTGCACGCCCACCCCACCTCGTACGACACGTTCACCGACGGGCTCGGCTTCTCGGCCAACTCCACCCCCGCCATCAGCGGCACCGCCACCGGCGTCGGCGAGTACCACTACCCGTACGTGCAGGACATCCGCGTCGGCGTGGCCGGGCTCGCCGCGCCCCAGGTCAAGGTGGACGGCTGGACCGACTGGACGGTCAGCCCGTACTGGAGCGACGGGGCCCGCACCCTGCGCGCCACCATCGGCCACGGCCTGCCGTTCGCCTACTTCCAGGCCACCGGCGGGGACGCGGTGATCGGCACGTCCGGCACCCCCGACGTGTGGTCCAACAGCGGGACCACCATCGGCTTCCGGGTCAACGGCCACGACTACGTGGCGTACGCCCCGAGCGGCGCGAGCTGGGCCGTCAGCGGTAGCCGCATCTCCTCCACCCTGGCCGGTCGCGGCTACTTCTCGGTGGCCCTGCTGCCCCCGACGGGCAGCGCCAGCGAGCGGGCCGACCTGGCCACCAGCTACGGCCGGTACGCGCACGCCCACGTCACCGGCACCCGGGTCTCCTACTCCTACGACCCGTCGACCAACGGCCTGAGCACGACGTACGCCTTCACCACCACCGCCCGCGAGGGCAGCGCCACGCAGACCGTGGTGAGCCTCTACCCGCACCAGTGGAAGTCCCTGTCGGGCTCGACCCCGATCACGCCGACCTACCCGTCGGCGCGGGGCCGGATGAAGGTCCTCACCGGGATCAGCCAGTTCCGTACCGCCATGACGTTCCAGGGCGTGCTGCCGGAGCTGCCGGCCGTCGGCGACGGGAGTGGATCGGATCTGTCCACGTTGACCGGTCACCTGGCCGCGGCCCGGAGCAACCCGATGGACCAGCGCGGCAACGACACGTACTGGACCGGCAAGGGGCTCGGCCGGGCCGCCCGGATCGCCGAGATCGCCGACCTGGTCAACGACACCACCACCCGCGACAGCGCGCTGAACGCGATCCGCTCCACGCTCACCGACTGGTTCACCGCCTCCACGGGCAAGACCAGCAAGCTCTTCTACTACGACGCGAACTGGGGCACCCTGATCGGCTACCCGGCGTCGTACGGCTCCGACCAGGAGCTCAACGACCACCACTTCCACTACGGCTACTTCGTCGCCGCCGCCGCGACGCTGGCCAAGTTCGACCCGTCGTGGGCCGCGAGCAGCCGCTACGGCGGCATGGTGGACCTGCTGATCCGCGACGCCAACAACTACCGTCGCGACGACACCCGCTTCCCGTACCTGCGGGACTTCGACATCTACGCCGGGCACGACTGGGCGTCCGGGCACGGCTCGTTCGGCTCCGGCAACAACCAGGAGTCGTCCTCCGAGGGGATGAACTTCGCCAACGCCCTCATCCAGTGGGGGCAGGTCACCGGCGACACCGCCGTCCGGGACGCCGGAATCTTCCTCTACACGACACAGGCCGCCGCGATCCAGGAGTACTGGTTCGACGTCAGCGACCAGAACTTCCCGGCCGCCTTCGGGCACTCCACCGTCGGCATGGTCTGGGGCGACGGCGGGGCGTACGCCACCTGGTTCAGCGGCGAGCCGGAGATGATCCAGGGCATCAACCTGCTGCCGGTCACCGGTGGGCACCTCTACCTGGGCGCCAACCCGGCGTACGTGCGCACCAACTACGCCGAACTGGTCCGCAACAACGGCGGGCCGCCGACGGTGTGGCAGGACATCCTGTGGCAGTTCCAGGCCCTCGGCGACCCCGACGCGGCCCTGGCCAACCTGCGCGCCAACCCGGGCTACACCCCGGAGGAAGGCGAGAGTCGGGCGCACACCTTCCACTGGATCCGCAACCTCGCCGCGCTGGGCACCGTCGACACGACGGTCAGCGCCAACCACCCGCTCAGCGCGGTCTTCTCCCGTAACGGCGCGCGCACCTACGTGGCGTCGAACCCGACCGCGAACCCGATCACCGTCACGTTCTCCAACGGCACGCGGCTCACGGTAGGGGCCGGACGGACGGCCACCACCGGGGCGTACACCTGGAGCGGCGGCAACGCCTCCGGCGGCGTACCGCCGACGAGCACGCCGACCACCGCACCGCCCACGACGGCACCGCCCACGACGGCGCCACCGACCACCGCCCCGCCGACCACGCCGCCGCCCAGCTCGGGCTCGCCGACGCGGTACCTGCTCGCCGGTGGCGGGTTGGGCAACGCGGGCAGCACGGCCACGACCACGGTCGCGGCCGCCAACGGAAACCACGACGGTACGCCGACGAACGCCCAGGTCTTCACCGCGACCGGCCTGAACCTCACCTACTCCGGTGCGCAGACCGCGTTCGACCTGTTCGTGGACGCGGGAACCGCCGTCGGCAACGGCACGCAGGTACGGGTCTCCTACGACCTGACCGGCAACGGCAGTTGGGACCGGACGGAGACGTGGCGCTACTTCGCCACCGACCCGGTCACCGGCTACGAGCACTACACCCAGAGCGCCGGCCTGGCCTCGGCGACCGGGACGTTGGGCACGTTGAGCAACGGCACGGTCCGGGTGGAGGTCTGGTCGGCCATCGGCAACAACCCCACCACCCTGGGCATCGGCAACCAGTCGGTGCTGCGCCTTCCGTACTCCTGACCGGTCCCTCCGCGCCCGCCGTCGGCCGTGCCCCGGCCGACGGTGGGCGCGGTGCCGTCACCCGGGGCCCGGGCGATCGTTGCCCGGAAATGGGGAAGCGCGGGTACGACGGATCGGGGCAAGCACCGGCCTGCAACGTGCAGCGGGCGAGGGCCGAGATGGTCCTGCATTTCACAAATCACGGCACCGCTAAATAGATAGACACCAATCTTGACGTACGCATCGGGGCAGCGCACCGTGAGGAGCAGGCGGCGGATGCCCACCATTGTCGGCCCGCCTCGCGCGACGGACGGAATGCGAGCGCCGCTGAATTCGCGCGGCGTGTCAGGAGGCATTCGATGCAGTTGAATCCGTACTCAGGAGCCTATCTCAGCGATCCCGCCGCCACCTGGCGACGCATTCTCGACGATCCCGCTCGGGCGTTGTACGCCGAGGATCTGGGCCTGTGGTTGATCAGTCGGCACGCGGACGTCCGGCGGGCCCTCGCCGACGCCACGACGTTCGGCAACGCCCTCACCCTGGCCCCGGTGTACGAGGTCTGCCCGGCGGCGATGAGCCTCGTCACGCAGCTCGACGCGCCGCCGACCACGGTCGCCGCCGACCCACCGGTGCATCCCCGCACCCGCCGCGCCCTACGGGCGACCTTCGCCAACACCGCCGAGCGGGCCGAGGCGGAGTACGGCCGGATCGTCCGCCGCCGCGTCGAGGACCTGGTGTCCCGGCTCGTCGCTCAGCAGGGCCGGCGGGTGGACCTCGTCCGGGAGTTCACCACCGAGCTTCCGCTGCTGGTCATCCTGGACATCCTCGGGGTTCCCGACGCCGACGTCGACCGGATCCGGCGGTGGGCGGACGGCCAGGTGGCCCTCATCTGGGGGCAACCGGACGAGGACGAGCAGGTACACCTGGCCCGGGGCCTGCTGGACTTCTGGCGCTACTGCCAGGACCTGGTGCGGCAGCGACTCGACAGCGGCGCCGAGGGCGGCGATTTCATCAGCCGCGCCCTGGCCTACCGCGACGATGACGACGACGTGCTGACCGTGCCGGAGGTGGCGAGCCTCGCCTTCAACCTCCTGGTGGCCGGACACGAGACGACCGCCGGGCTGCTCGCCCACGCGCTCGACGCGACCCTGTCCAGCCCGCACCGGTGGCGCGCACTCGTCGGCGACCCGCGTTCCGTGCCCGCCTTCGTGGCCGAGACCCTCCGGTTCGCGCCCGCCATCGACGGCTGGCTGCGGGTGACCCGTCGGGACGTCACCCTGGGCGAGGTCACCATTCCGGCGGGCGCACGCTGCCTGCTGATAATCGGGGCGGCCAACCGGGACCCGTTGGTGTTCGCCCGACCGGACCGGTTCGATCCATACCGTACGGACGCCGCCGATCACCTGTCATTCGGCCACGGACCACATTTCTGCATCGGCGCGGCATTGGCGCGATTGGAGGCCGACGTCGCGCTGACCCACCTCGCCGCGACCATTCCCGGCCTGCGCCTCTCCCCCGACCATCGCCGTTCGTTCACCCCCAATGTGTCGTTCCGGGCGCACGACGCCCTGCTCGCGACAATCGACATCCACGCGCCCGCCGACGTCCCGGAGGCAACCCCGACCGCTCCGGCCACGGCACAGGCCGCCTGACGGGCAGGCCACGGCGGTGTCGACCGGTGCGGCGGCCCGGGTCCTATCGGCAGGACGCTGCCGACACCTGCGGACGAGTCGGGCGCGTGGATCTCTCGCGCATTGCGCGACAATTCATCGCGCACGTCTTCACACCCATCGTGTCATGGGTTAAGAATTGCCCCCTATGAATGTCCGGCCCGTCGGTCAATCTCGATCTGACGCCCGTCGCTGATTCGCGGACGCCACGAAGGTGAGCGCATGGAGCACACGCCCCCGCCGAGCGCCGCGTACTCCGCGGCCAGCCAACAGTTCCGGTGGGAGCTGCGCGCCTGCCGGGTACGGCGGGGCCTGACCCAGCGGGCCCTGGCGGACCTGGTGCGGTTCAGCCGGGAGACGGTCGCGGCGGTGGAGTCGGGCCGCCGCTTCGGCAGCCAGGAGTTCGCGGTCCGCTGCGACGACGTGCTCGACACCGGCGGTCGGCTGGCCACACTGTGGCCGCAGGTCGCGGCCGAACAGTTGGCGGCGGACGGTCGACGGGGTCCGCGATCCTCGGACCGCGCTCGCCTCGACCCACCCGTGCCGCGCCAGCGCGGTCGTCGCGACGCGCGCGACCCGGGCGCCGTGGTGGACGCCATCGACGAGCTGCGCGAGTTGATCGGTCAGGTGCTCAGCAGCCAACCCGAGGCGGACGACGCCGCACCACGGCGCGGGCCGGAGCGCTTCGACGATCAGCCCTGAGCGCGTCCCACACCGGCCGGAGGCGGCACGCCACCGGCCGCTGACTCTGGGTACAGATGCTGGTACGGCCAGTTTGTACCACCGCGAGGTCTGGCCTCCGAACGCGGGTTCCGGCGGAATGGGACTTGCATTCGGCAAGGTGCGTATAGACCGTCATCGACGAGTCGCGGGAGTCAATCTTGGCGTCGAGCACGAGGTCCCACGCGGCCCGACCCTACCCGACCCGCCAGCGCGGCTGGAAGATCGCCGGCCGGATGCGCCTCATCGTGGCGGCGCCACTGGTCGCCGTCATCGGGTTCGCCGGCCTCGCGCTGACCGAGAGCGCCCGCCAGACGAGCCGGGCCAGCGACCTGGAGGTGCTGGCCCGCCTCGGCGCGGAGGCCGGTGACCTGGCGTACCGGCTGCAACGCGAACGGGTCGCGGCCGCCGACCTGCTCACCAACGCCGCCGCCGAACAGCAGGACGCGTTCGGCACGGAGATGGCCGCCACCGACGCCTCCGTCGCGCGCTACCGCCGCCAGCGCGACCGGGTGCCCACCGACGCCAACGCCCCGCTCCTGCGCCGCGTCGACGCCGCGCTCGACGGCCTGGCACCGCTGCGCACCCAGGTCCGCACGGCCGAACACGCCTCGGTGTCCGCGATGACGTTCAGCTACCGCATCGCGATCGCCGACCTCATCACCTTCCGGGACAACGTCTCGCACGGCGTCGTCAACGCGCGGCTCGCCGACGGCATCCGCGCCTCGGCCGCGCTGTCGAAGACCGCCGAGGCGATCGGCCAGCAGCAGGTCGCCGTCCTGCGGGCCGTGGCGGCCGGCGAGCTGACCCCCGCCACCCAGCAGGACATCACCGCCGCCCGCACCAGCTACACCGAGTCCAGCCTGTCGTTCCTGGCCCTCGCCCCGGCCGAGTGGGGCCTCTGGTGGGAGCAGGCCGGCACCGGCACGGAGGCGCTCGCCCTGCAACGGATGCAGGACGAGGTGAACCGCGCCCAACCGGGATCGTCGCTGCGCCTGGCGACCGCCGACTGGGTCACCACGACGCAACAGCGCGCCGCCCGCCTGGCCGACCTGCGGGGCCGCGTCGACGTGGCGGTGCTCGACGACGTGCGCGCCGCGTACGCCGACCAGCGCCGCCGGGCCGTGGCCGAGGCCGTCGGCGTACTCCTGGCGCTGGTGCTGACCGCCCTGGTGACCTGGGCCGTCGCCCGGCAGATCACCCGCCGGCTGCGACGACTGCGCGACGCGGCCAACGCCGTCGCGTTCGAACAGCTCCCCGCCGTGGTGGCCCGGCTGCAACGCCCCGACAGCTCCAGCGTCGACCCCGACGAGCTGGCCCGCCAACAGTCCACGGCGGCCCTGGAGGCATCCAGCGACGACGAGATCGGCGAACTCGGTCAGGCGTTCAGCGCCGTGCACCAGGCCGCCGTGCGGACCGCCGCCGAGCAGGCCGTGATGCGCGCCAACACCGCCGACATCTTCATCCACCTCAGTCGACGCGAACAGCGGCTCGTCGACGCCGTGCTCGCGCAGGTCGACCGGGTCGAACGGGACGAGACCGACCCCGACCGCCTGCACCAGCTCTACGCCCTGGACAACCTGGCCACCCGGATGGGCCGGATCAACGCCAGCCTCCTCGTGCTGGGCGGCGTCGGCGTCGGCCGGGTACGCCAACACGACGTCCCCCTGCAACAGGTGCTCCAGGCCGCCCAGTCCCAGATCGAGCACTACCCGCGGATCCGGCTCGGCATGGTCGACGGCGACGTCGCGGTGGCCGCCAAGTCCGTCGACGAGGTCGTGCACCTGCTCGCCGAACTCATGGACAACGCGACGGCCTACTCACCGCCGGGCAGCGAGACCTGGGTGAGCGGCCGCAGCCTCGGCGACCGGGTCATCGTCCAGATCAGCGACGAGGGCGTGGGCCTGCCCCCGCAACGATTGCAGCAACTCAACGAGCTGCTGGCCCGGCCACCCGCCATCGACGTCGCCGCCGTCCGGGCCATGGGCCTGGTCGTCGTGGGTCAGCTCGCCGCCCGCCTCGGCGCGAGCGTCCAACTACGCCGTGGCCCCCGACGCGGCACCCTCGCCGAGGCGACGCTACCCGCTGCCATGATCCGGTCACTGCCGCCGGAGGAGTACCTGCTCGCGCCCGGCCGACTGTCCCGGCGGGCCGCCCGCACGTCCGCCGCCCCGCCCCCGTACCGGCCCGGCCCGGAACCCACCGCCGGGCGCGCCCCCGCCACGCGGACGCTGCCGGCGGCGCCCGTGTTCCGCCCGACGCCCCGCCTGGACCCCGCCGACGCGCCGACCGAGGAGCTGCTCATCTTCGAACAGGTCAACCACTGGTTCCACGCCGACGTCGTGGACGCCCCGAACGGCCGCCAGTGGTCCAGCCCCGCCGACGACGCGTGGCAGACCGCCGCCCAGGCCCAGACGCCCGAGGTGGCCACCACCACCACGGCCGGGCTGCCCAAACGACAACCGCAGCGGCATCTGGTGCCGGGCGGCGTCACCCCGCCCGCCCCGCAGCAACGCTCCGAGTACCGCGACCCGGCCCAGGTCGCCACCGCGATGGCCGCGTACGCGCGCGGAGTGGCGGCCCGCCGGCGTACCCCGATCAACCTGAGCAACAAGTGACGGGACAGGAGAGCACGTGACCGACCACCAGGACCTCGGCTGGCTGCTGGACAGCTTCGCCGAGCGCGCGACCGAGGTCAGCCATGCGATCGCCATCTCCAGTGACGGCCTGATGGTGGCCGCCACCCGCGACCTGCCGCCGGACCGGGCGGACCAGCTCGCCGCGACCGGCAGTGGCCTGGTCAGCCTCCTACGGGGCGCGGCGGCCTTCTTCGACGCCGGGGCGGTGATCTCCAACGTCACGCAGCTCGAGGGCGGCTTCATGTTCTCGATGGCCTTCAACGACGGCGCGTCGCTGCTCGTGCTCGCCGCGCCCGACTGCGACGTGGGCAAGGTGTCCTACGAGATGACGGAGCTGGCGAACCGGATCGGCGACGCGCTGACCCCCGCGGCCCGAGCGGCGCTCGCCCGCAGCCGCTGACCCACCGACCGACCCCCTCCCTCTTCCCCTGGAGACGACATGTCCCTCACCACCCCTGCGCGCAGCCGTGCCGTCGGCGCCACGCTGCTCACGCTCGTGCTCGCCGTGAGCACGGCCTGCGCAGACAACGAACCGGCCACGAGCGGCGGCGGGTCCATCAAGATCGGACTCCTCGCGTCGCTGTCCGGGACGTACCAGTCCGTCGGCAAGGAGATCCGCGACGGCTTCGAGCTGTACCTGGACACCCACGACGGCAAGCTCGGCGGCCGGCAGGTCGACCTCGTCGTCGCCGACGAGGGCAACGGCGCCGCGACCGCCGTGCCGGCGGCGACCAAGCTCCTCAAGCAGGACCGCGTCGCCGCGCTCACCGGCATCGTCGGCGGCGGCTCGGTCGCCGGCGTCTACCCGCTGCTACAGGAGACCAAGGTCCCGCTCGTCGGCTCCAACGGCCGACCGGAGATCAAGGACGTCTCCCGGGTGTGGCACACCTCGTACCTCTCCGACGAGCCGGGCGCCGCGATCGCCCAGCACGTCAAGGACAACGTCAAGGGCTCGGTGTACGCCATCGGCCCCGACTACCAGGGCGGCTGGGACGAGCTGCGGGGCTTCACCGAGGCGTTCGCCAAGGCCGGCGGGACGCTCGCCAACCCCGACGGCAAGACCACCTTCACACCGTTCCCGGCCACCACCAACTTCACGCCGTACCTCGCCCGGATCAAGGCCTCCGGCGCGCAGGCCGTCTACACCTTCTACGCCGGCAGCGCCGCCGTCGACTTCGTCAAGCAGTACGCCCAGTCCGAGATCAAGGACATCCCGCTGTACGCGGCCGGATTCCTCACCGAGGGCGGCGTGCTCAACGCCCAGGGCGAGGCGGCCCGGGACATCTACTCCGTGCTCAACTACTCCCCCGACCTCGACAACGCCGAGAACCGCAACTTCGTCGCGGCCTGGAAGGCCAAGCACGACGGGTCGCCGACGACGTACGCCCTGGCGTCGTACGACGCGGCGGCGGTGCTCGACCGCGCCATCGGCGCCGCCGGCAGCGACCCGACACCGGAGGCCATCAACGCGGAGATCGGCAAGCTCGGGCAGATCGCCAGCCCACGCGGCGCGTGGCAGTTCTCCTCGGTCACCCACTCGCCCGTGCAGAAGTGGTACCTGCGTCAGGTCCGCCAGGACGGTCGGGCACTGTCCAACACCGTGGTGGGCGACCTCGCGACCGTCGGCCGGTGAGCACCGTCGCGGCGGGCACGAACCGGATCGACCCGTACCTCATCCCGGCGCTGGACGGTGTCGCCTACGGGCTGCTCGTGTTCGTCGCCGCGGCGGGCCTGGTCTTCTGCTTCGGCGTCGCCAACATCCTCAACCTGGCACACGGCATGCTCTACGCGATCGGCGGCTACACCGCCGCGGCGGTGCTCGACGGCGGCTGGGCGAGCCTCGCGCTGGCTCTCGGGGTCGGAGTGCTGGCCGCCGCCGCGGCCGGTGTGGTGCTCGCCGGGCTGCTCACGCCGGTCGCCACCGGCAACCACCTCACCCAGGCGCTGCTGACCTTCGGGGTGGCACTGGCCGGCGGCAGCCTCCTCGTCGCCGGTTTCGGCCCCGACGACCCGCAGGTACGGGTCCCGGCCGCCCTCGACGGGTCGGTGGCGGTCGCCGGGCACCGCTACGCCGCGTACCGGCTGGTCTTCATCGTCGTGGCGGCGGCGCTGGCCGCCGGTCTCTACCTGATCGTGCGGCGGACCCGGGCCGGGATGCTGGTCCGCGCGGCCGTGGACGACCCGGAGATGGTCGCCTGCCTGGGCGTGAGCCCGACACGGATCCGCGTCGGCGTGCTCGCCGCCGGTGGCGCGCTGGCCGGCGCGGCCGGGGTCCTCGGCGCGCCCATCATCGGCCCCGGCGCGGACACCGCCGACACGGTACTGCTGCTGTCGCTGGTCGTCGTCGTCCTCGGTGGGCTCGGCTCCATGGCGGGCACCCTGCTCGCGGCGCTCGCGGTCGGCGAGATCCAGACGCTGGGGGTGGCGCTGCTGCCGTCCGCCGCCCCGTTCCTGCTGTTCGCCGCCATGGCCGCCGTGCTCGCCGTTCGGGCGCGCGGTCTGGCCCTGCGGTGGGCGGCGACGTGAGGGACGGAGTGCTCCGCCGGGTACGCGCCACCATCGCGGTGCTCGTCGTCGCCGGCCTGGTCGTGGCCCCGTGGGTGGTCGACGACTACACCGCGGCGATCCTCGCCCGGACCCTCGCGCTGGGCCTGGTCGGGGTGAGCGTCGCGCTGCTCACCGGGGTCGCCGGCCTGCCCACCCTGGGTCAGACCGCGCCCTACGCCGCCGGCGCGTACGCCAGCGCGGTGCTCGGCAGCCAGGTCTCGGACGTCGGCGTGGTGCAGGTCGCCGTGGCGGCGCTGGCCGGGGCGACGCTCGCCGCCGTGACGCTGCCGCTGGTCGTGCCGGCCCGGGGCGTCATCGTCCTGATGATCACCCTGGCGATCGGCGAGCTCGTCGTGACCGTCCTCGGACGCTGGCGGTCGGTGACCGGCGGCACGGACGGCCTGGCCGGGATCACCCCGGTCCGTCCGCTGTGGGGACTGCCGGTGCTGGCCTCCGACCGGGCCCGGTACGTCTACACCCTCATCGTCGTGGCGACGCTTGTCGGCGCGGTCCTGCTGCTGGTGCGCACCCGCGGCGGACTGCTGCTGCGGGCCGCCCGCGACGACGAGGCGCGGCTACGGGCCAGCGGGCACCGGGTGCCGCTGTACCTGTCCGGCGCGCACGTCGCCGCCGGGGCGATCGCCGGCGCGGCCGGCTCCCTGCTCGTCGTCGCCCAGCAGTACATCTCCCCCGCCGACTTCGGCTTCGACACCTCGGCGCTGCTGCTGCTCGGCGTCGTCATCGGGGGCACCGCGTCGGTCGGCGGCGCGCTGGTGGGCGCGGTTCTCGTCATCGCCGTACGCGACTGGTTGTTCGGGGTCCTGCCCGGACACGCGCCGCTGGTGCTGGGCGCGCTGTTCGTGGCGACGGTCTACCTGCTGCCCACCGGCGTCACCCGGGTCCGCCGCCCTCGGTCGCGGCAACCCGTCCCCACGCTGGACCGCCCGGCCGCGGCAGCCGCCCGCACACCGGAGCTACGGGTATGACCTGCCTGCTCAGCGCCGAGAAGGTCACCGTGCGGTACGGCTCGCTCGCCGCGCTCACCGACGTCGACCTGTGCGTGCACGACGGCCAGCGCCACGCCCTGATCGGGCCCAACGGGGCCGGCAAGACAACCCTGCTCAACGTGCTCGGCGCGACGACCCGCCCGCAGCGCGGCACGGTGCGTTTCGCCGGGAGCGACGTCAGCCGGCTCGGACCGGCGGCCCGGGCCCGCCGCGGCATGGACCGGACGCACCAGCGGCCCGCCGTCTTCGCGACCCTCACCGTCAGCGAGAACATCGAGGTCGCCGCGCTGCCCCGGACGGTCCGACCACACCGCTGGTGGCCCGGTGGAACCCGGGACGCCGCCCGACGGCGCGCCACCGCGCTGCTCGATCAGCTCGACCTGTCCGACCTCGCGTCGGTACCCGCCGGCCAGCTCGCACACGGGCAACGCCGACAGGTGGAGATCGCGATGGCCCTCGCCGGCCGTCCCCGCCTGCTGCTGCTCGACGAACCGGCGGCCGGACTGTCCGCCAGCGAGGTCGGCCGGCTCGCCGAACTGCTGGCGGCGCTGCCCCGGCAGGTCGCCGTGCTGCTGGTCGAACACCACCTGGACCTGGTGTACGCCCTCTGCGACACCGTCACCGTGCTGCGCGACGGCCGGACGGTGGCCACCGGCACACCGGACGAGATCCGTACCTCGCCGCTGGTGCGGCGGGCCTACGCCGACGGGGTGTCCTGATGCTGTACGTGGAGCGGCTCTGCGCCGGCTACTCCGGGGGGACCGTGCTGCACGACGTCGACCTGCGGGTGCCGGCGGGCAGCATCCAGGCCGTGGTGGGTCGCAACGGCGCCGGCAAGAGCACTCTCGTGCACACCATCGCCGGGCTGGTGCGCGCCTCCAGCGGGCGCGTCGAGATCGGCGGCGTCCACGTGGCCGGACGGCAACCCCACCGGGTCGCCCAGTCCGGCGTCGGCCTCGTACCGCAGGGCCGGCGGGTCTTCTCCCGGTTGACGGTCGCCGAGCACCTCGTCCTGGCGGCCGCGCCGTGGCGGGCCGCGACACCCGGCGGCGAGGGCTGGACGGTGGCCCGGATCCTCGAGCTGCTGCCGCGCCTGGCGGTACGGCTGCGACACCGTGGCTGCGAACTCTCCGGCGGCGAGCAGCAGATGCTGGCCATCGCCCGCGCACTGCTCGGCCAGCCGCGGGTGCTGCTGCTCGACGAACCCTGTGAGGGGCTCGCGCCCGACCTGGCCGCGCGGGTCCGCGACCTCGTCGGTCACCTCGCCGCGAACGGGTTGACGGTGCTGCTCGTCGAGCAGCAGCTCCGCCACGCGATCGAGGTCGCCGACCGGGTGGCGGTGCTGGAGTACGGCCGGGTGGTCTATGACCGGCCGACCACCGAGGCGCGCAGCGACCCGGGCCGCCTGGAGGCGATGGTCGGCATCACCGCCACCCGCACACCGCCGGGCACCGGAGCGAGCCCACGGCTCTGGGCCGACACCCCGTAGTCAGCCGGCCCCCGCGTGCGGGGCCGACACCCCGCAGTCACCCACTCGGAGAGGCGGACGACGTATGGCGACCCCGACCAGCGACAGGACGTACACCTTCGACAACGGCGCACCGGACGCGGTACCGCAGATGCGGGCGCTGGAGTCCTTCCTGGACCCGATCACGATGCGCCGCCTGGCCCGTCCGGTCCTGCGCCTCGGATCGACCTGCTGGGAGGTCGGGGCCGGTGGCGGCTCGATGGCCCGGCGGATCGCCCGCGCGGTCGGCGGGGACGGCAGCGTGCTCGCCACCGACATCGACCCCACGCACCTCGTGGCCGACGGCAACCTGCGCGTACGCCGGCACGACGTCCGCGCCGATCCCCCGCCCGGGGACGCGTTCGACCTGGTCCACGCCCGGCTGGTGCTGCTGCACCTACCCGAGCGCCGGCGGGTCCTGCGTACCCTCGCCGGAGCGCTGGCCCCCGGCGGCTGGCTGGTCGTGGAGGAGTTCGACTGCACCACGCCGGTACGGGTGCTGACCGCGCCGAGCGACGACGCGGCGAAGCTGTTCGCGCAGGTGATGGACACCATGATGGGGGTGCTCCAGGACCACGGCGCCGACCTGGGGTGGGCGCAGGACGTGCACACCGAGATGACCCTCGCCGGCCTGGCCGACGTCGACACCGTCACCCATTCGCAGAGCTGGGCCGGCGGGTCGACCGGCACGTCGCTCTACGAGACGAACTCCCGCCAGTTGGAGCCGGACCTGCTGGCGGCCGGCCTGTCACCGCAGCAGCTCACCGCCTTCCGTCGACTGGTCCGCGACCCGGCGTTCGCCGTCATGAGTTACCACTTCGTCTCCACCAGAGGCCGCCTCGGTGCCACCCCCCACACCCCCTAAACCGTCCTAGGACACCACCCCTCCCTGCTCGGCCGTCGACGTCCCATGGAGGGCTTTGTCAACGCCCGGGACGACCGCGGGCCCGTTACCCCCGACACCGGGGGTAACGGGCCCATCTGCGAACTGGTCTACCCGAGACAGGTGACGACGGCCGTAAGGGTTTGAGCCGTGGTTCCCCGGTTGGAGCCTCGTACCGCCCAGCCGTTGCCCGACGCGAACGAGTCAGTGAGGAAGATGTCGAACGCGGATGTCTGTCCGCCTCCTCCGGTGACGATCGTGCCAGCGGGGCAGGTGGCGAAGGAGATATTGTTCGCGCCCGCCACCACTGTTACGGGAGTCCCTGTCGTTTGCGACAGTGCGGTCATCCCGGACGGCTTCTTGCTCGCGGCGGGACTGGTGTCAGCCGCGTTCGCCCCGCTCAGAGGAACGATCAGCAGAAGACCGCTGACCGATAGTGCCGCTGCGCTGCTGATGAACAACTTCTTCTTCTGCACGCCTGGTTCTCCCCTCGAGACATTCGACCGGACGGTCCGCAGCAGGCTACTAACAGTCAGCGATCGGGTTACATCGATGTATGCAGATCTACAGATGGGCAAAAATTCATCATATGACCCCGGCCGGCAACAAAGACGTGACCGATCTTGACCTTCCACCCACTCACCGACGTGGGCACCGGGCCGGATCCGGCACCGGCAAAAGATCCACCCCGCCGCAGCGGGAAGCCCGAGAGTCGATGTACGACCCCGGCGTCCAGGTAGGGCCCCCCAACCCCACGACGCCCGCTTCACCGCCGAGAACGACGAGCACCCACCGTCGGCACCGACCGCCTCCCACGAGCCGGGAGCCCGGAAGACAGCTGAAGTGGCTGCCCGGAAAACCCTCAGCCTGGGGACCCGACCCAGGTGACGGGCCTAGATCAACTGCCTGGAATGTTTCCGGTGTGTGAAAACGACGGGCGGGCCCATGGCGCTGGTTTGTCGGTCTTGCGGTCGGGAACCGACTGCCGTCAGGGCCGGGACGGAGCGGGGGCGCGCCAATGCAGATCGGCTACAAGCTGGCCTCGGAGGGTTTCGGGCCGCAGGAGATCATCCGGCAGGCCGTCCGGGCCGAGCAGGCCGGTTTCGACTTCGTCGAGATGAGCGACCACTACCACCCCTGGCTGGAGGCGCAGGGCCACTCGTCCTTCACGTGGAGCGTGCTGGGCGCGATCGCGGCGCGAACCACCACGCTGCGCCTCGCCACCGGCGTGACCTGCCCGACGGTGCGCTACCACCCGGCGATCATCGCGCAGGCGGCAGCCACCATGGGGCTGATCTCCGACGGACGGTTCACCCTCGGCGTCGGGGCCGGTGAGCGGCTCAACGAGCACGTGGTGGGGCAGGGCTTCCCCAGCGTACGGGGACGGCACGAACGGCTGCGCGAGGCGCTGGAGATCATCCGACTGCTCTGGCAGGGCGGCTACCGGTCGTACGAGGGGCGGCACCTGCGCCTGGAGGACGCCCGGGTCTTCGACCTGCCGGACACCCCGCCCGTGATCGCCGTCGCGGCCAGCGGGGAGGCGTCGGCCCGGCTCGCCGCCGAACTGGGCGACGGACTGTTCGCCACCGATCCGGACGCCTCGGTCGTCGAGCACTACCGGCGCGCCGGCGGATCGGGCCCCCGCTACGCCGAGGCGCCGCTGGCCTGGGCCACCGACGAGCAGCAGGCAGTGCGGGCGGTGTTGCAGACCAGCCGGTGGATGGTCACCGGCTGGAAGGTGATGAGCGAGCTGCCGAACCCGGTGAACTTCGACGCGGCGAGCGCGCACGTCGAGGAGAAGCACGTCCGGGCGCTGTTCGCCGTCGGCCCCGACCCCGAGGCGCACGTGGCGAAGGTCCGGTCGTACGTCGACGCCGGATTCGACCACATCGTGCTGCAGAACGCCGGTCCGGACCCCGACGGCTTCCTCGACTTCTTCGCCACCGACCTGTCCGGGCGGCTGCGCGCGCCGAGCTGACCGGCCGTGCACGAGCACGAGCACGCCCGCCCGGACGGCTGTCCGGGCGGGCGTCTGCGCTCAGGATCAAGGACGGGTCGAAGTCAGCGGAAGCAGTGCGCGATCGGTACGGCGCTGCCCTCGCAGTTGGTCGGCTCGTTCTCGACGACCACGCTCTCGTCGTCGATCTTGACCTGGGCGTGCTCGGCGAAGATGCCGCCCGGCTTCACCGTGGCCGCGTTGTGGGTGACCTTGCTCGTGTAGAGCGCCACCGCGCCCGCGGTGGCGTAGATGCCGCCACCCCTGGACGTCGCGCCGACCGCCTCGTTGCCGGTCACGTCGCTGCCGCGCACGAGCAGGTTGGACTTCTCGGTGTAGATGCCGGCCCCGATGCCGTGCGTGGTGTTGCCGGCCACCACGCTGTCGTCGAGGGGCAGCAGCCCCTTGACGGTCGAGATGCCGCCGCCGTTGACGGTGGAGGTGTTGCCGCGGATGGTCATCTTGCGCATCACCAGCACCGCGTCGGAGTTGGCGGCGCCGCCGCCGACCTGTGCGGTGTTGTTCAGCAACTCGGTGTCGTACACCTTCGTCCGGGCCGAGAAGCTGGCCAGGCCGCCGCCCTGCCCGGCGCTGTTCTGCGCGAAGCTGGTGCTCTCCACGTCGGCCGCGCCCCGGTAGTTGCCGAGCCCGCCGCCGTAGCCGTTGGCGCTGTTGTGGTGGAACTCCGAGCGCTTGAGCGTCAACACGCCGCCGTTGAGCAGGCCCCCGCCCTTGCCCGCGGCGCCGGAGGCGCTGTTGCCGATGAAGGTGGAGTCGGTGACCACCATGTTGCCGTCGTTGAAGATCCCACCGCCGCCGCCCTCGGGCGAGAGCGACGTGCTCTGGGTGACGGTGACCCGTTCCACCACGGCCGTCGCGCCGTGCACGACGTGCACGCTTCCGCCCTCGATGGCCGAGCGGCCGTTGTGCAGCTCGACGTCGCGCAGGGTCAGCTCGCCGCCGTCGCGGACGGTGAAGAACCGGAACGCCTCGGCCTGGGCGTCGCGCGCGATCGTCGCGCCGGCGCCGTCGATGGTGATGGGCTGGTAGATCACCGGCAGGCCGGCCGTGTCGTCGGCCGGGTTGTGCGGCGGGGCGTCGGCGTCCCCGGGGGTCTCCGCCGCGTCGGCCTGCTCCCGGGCGTCGCGGATGCCGCCGTCGTACTGGTCGGTCTCGTGGAACGCCTCGGTCAGCGTGTACCGGCACCGGGGCGCGAGCCGCAGCTCGGCGCCGCCCTCCGCGTTGGCCGCCACCAACGCGGCCACCAGCTTCGCCGCGTCGCAGGGCACCTCGACCACGCCATGCTTGCCGGTACCCGGCGTCTGCGGCCGGGCCCGCTCGGCGTCGTCCCCGCCGCGCTCGGGGTGGACCCGTCGCCGGAGCGTCGGTCGTCGTCGCGGTCGGCGGCGGTCAACCGGCCCAGGACGCCGAGGGAGAGGTCACGGTCGGCGGCGGCGGCGACGCCGGCCACCCCGGCCGCGCCCACCACCAGGCTCCCCGCCAGGAGCCCGCCGGCTAAGAACCATCGGGACCGCCGTCGAGGTCGAGCTGGGCGATCTCCTGGTCGGTACGTGGACATCCGGTTCCTGCCTTCCTGCGTACGTGCCGTGACCGCGTCCCATTCGGGCGCGGGGGGCCGGACGTGCCGCCGACCACCAGAGGTCACGATATGACCGCAATCCGGACAGTGAGGTGTGAACGTGAATAGTGCTGCCATTCATCTTTTTCGGTACCAGACGGCGCGTGTCCTCAGCCGCCGACGTGGATGCCGGGGCGGCGCAGCGGGTCCGGCTCGGTACGGCGGATGATCTCCCGCACCACCGGCGGGGTGTCCCCTCGGCCGAGGATCAGGTACCGCAGCAGGTGCGCGATCGGGCTGCCCTCGGACCACTCGAAGTGCGCGTGGGGGCGTACCCCGGTCGCGTCGCGCAGCGCCAGCAGGATCGCGGCGATCGCGTTCGGCGCGGCCGCGCTGCTGGCCCGCAGCACCCGGAAGCCGCCCACCTCCACCCCGTGCACCCGCAGCACCTGGCTGAATCCCGACGGGTCCACCACGTCGATCTCCAGGAACAGCACGTCGGACGCGCCGGGCACCGGGTTCATGCCGCGCTGCGCCCGCTCCTTGAGGGTGTACTCCTTCAGGGACCCGCCCTGGCGCTTGTTCGCGATCAGGTGCAACTGACCGTCGTGGGCGAGCGACTCGGTGACGAACCGTCGGGCCGCCTCGTCGAACTCGATCCGTTCGGCGCGCAGCTCGGTGGTCCGGGTGACCCGGGAGACCAGGGACACCGCGATGATGCCGAGGATGAACAGCGCCGAGATGGTGATCCCGTCCGGCTTCTCGATGACGTTCTCCACCAACGCGTACAGCAGCACCAGCGTCAGCACGGTGAAGCCGATGGCGCCGCCGCGCTGACGGCTCCGGACCGCGGAGATGGCCACCGCCACCGCGCCGGACACCATCATCGCCAGGATGCCGGTGGCGTACGCGCCGGCCTGGGCGTTGACGTCGGCGCGGAAGGCGACCGTGATGGCGACGCTGACGACGGTGTAGACGATCACCACCGGACGTACGGCACGAGCCCACTCCGGGGCCATGCCGTACGAGGGCAGGTAGCGGGGCACGATGTTGATCAGCCCGGCCATCGCCGACGCGCCCGCGAACCAGAGGATGAGCACGCTGCTCAGGTCGTAGACGGTGCCGAACCCCTCACCGAGGTACGTGTGCGCCAGATACGCCAGCGCCCGTCCGTTCGCCGCCCCACCCGGCCGGAACTCGGCGGCCGGGACGAGCGCGGTGGTCACGAACGTCGTCGAGATGAGGTACACCGACATGATCAGCGCGGCGGTGGTGAGCAACCGCCGGGTGTTCCGGATCCGGGCGGCGAGCCGGGCCTGCCGGTCCGGTCCGTCGGCCGCCACCAGGGGCATCATGCTGACTCCGGTCTCGAAGCCGGACAGGCCCAGCACCAGCAGCGGAAAGGCCAACACGGCGGTGAGCAGCACGTCGCCGGGTCCGCCGCCGCTCGCCGTCAGCGCCGCCGTCCAGTTCGACACGATGGTGGGATCGCCGGCGATCCGGGCCACCGCGACCACCACGATCACCGCGTTGAGCACGAGGAACACGGCCACCAACGGGATGGCGACCACCACCGCCTCACGGAAGCCGAGCAGGAACACCCCGCCGAGGACGAGCAGCAGCGCCACGGTGAGCAGCACCGGCACCGCCGGGCCGTGCAGGGCGTCCGGCAGGAACGGGTTCTCCAGCAGGTGCACGGTGGCGTCGGCCGAGGACAGGGTGATCGTGATGATCCACGAGGTGGCCACGAACCCGAGCAACACGAGCACGAAGATCTTGCCCCGCCAGAACGGCAGCAGCCGCTCCAGCATCGCCACCGAACCCTGCCCGTGCGGACTCTCCTGGGCGACCCGCCGGTACATGGGCAACATGCCGAACAGGGTCAGCGCGACGATCAGCAGGGTCGCCAGCGGAGACAGCGCGCCAGCGGCCACCGCCGCGATGCCCGGCAGGTACGACAGGGTGGAGAAGTAGTCCACGCCGGTCAGGCACATCACCTGCCACCAGGCGTGCCGGCGGTTCTGCCCCTCGCTCGTCTCCGGGCCCGGCGGCTGCACCTGGTGCTCGAAGAGCCACCGCCGCAGCGGGCTGGCCGGCGTCGTCGAGCGGGCCGGGCTGTCCACCCGCTCCGGCACCACGACACCCGGCCGACCGCCCGGGTGCGGCCGGGCCGGGTCGCGGGCCGCGCGCAGGGCCGGGTCCGGCCCGGTCGGCGTGTGGCGTCGTCCGCCCCAGCGTCGCGGTCTCGCCCGGTGCTCGTCAGCCATCGCCCGTCCCACCCTCGCAGGTCCTGATCCGACCGTAGGTGCCAGCCCACGGCCCGAGCGGCCGAACGGGACAGGTAGGTGGGCTGCTCAGGGCAGGTCCGGTCCGCCGAGCAGCCGAGCCAGGGCAGCCGGGTCGGCGACGGTGACCGTGGCCGCCGGGTGCCGGGGCCAGCCCGCGGGCGACAGGGCCGGCACCGGTACGCCGAAGCGCACGCAGACCCCTGCCCGCGCGCTGCTGCCGAAACTCACGCCGCCGTCGGCCAGCGACAGGCGCGGGCCGATCACCCGCCACCACCGGTACGGCCCGCCGACCTCGGCGCCGAGCACGTTGTCCCGGCCGGTCCGCAGCCGCCACGGCCCGTACCGGATCTCCAGGTCCCGGTCGTCGACGGCGACCCAGGCCGTCGCCGGGCGGACCCCCACCAGCGCCAGTGCCGGACGGAACGCCGCGTCGAAGCGGAACGGAAGCCGGGTCGGCACGTCGGTCATCGGGCACCCGGCCGGGCAGCCGGCCGCGAGACCGGGCCGCCCGGACGCAGCGGACCGGGCCGCGCGGGACGAGGTCGGGCAGCGGGACGACGCCGGTCCAGGACGGTCATGGCGCGGGCGTACCCGGAACTCATCGGTCGACACCCCCGGATTCGCCGCACCCGCCCCGCACCCGCCGCTCCCCCGTCGCCGGCCGGCACCCCCGGGCCGGCCGACGACGGCAGACGGTCGACACCCCCGGGCCGACCGGCCGACTACCCGGTCGCCGCCGACGGGTGCCGGCGGACCGCGCGGGTAGGTGGAGCGGGCGGGTGGTTGCGCCCCCGCGCTCCGCCGCCCCCACGGGCGGAGCGCGGGGACCCCCCGTCCCGGCTACTGCAGGAACGCCCCGAGGGGCGAGAGCAGCAACCGTCCAAGCGCAGCGGCGTTGTCGTCCAGCCGCAGACGCTCGCACTCTCGGGCGTCCGGATCGTGCCGGCACCGCCAGATCTTCTGCGCGTTGCGCCACGCGACATCGCGGGTGTACTCGACCAGTTCCCCCTGGTACCAGTCGTCGATGTCGCCGTTGAGCATGTCAATGAGCAGCTGCCACCGCTCCAGGTAGCCCCGGCGCAGACCGGGGATCTTGTCGGCGAAGATGTTGTTGATCTCGAGGTAGTCGTGGTGCTGGTCGGTGCCGTCGACCGGCTCCGACTCGAGGTGGTCGAACGTCGTCACCAACGCGAACGGCAGGTCGAAGTTGATGTGCGCGTTCACACCGGCCGCCGCCGACGGCAACGGGCGGGCGTCAGGCCCCCGCATCCGCGAGAACAGACACGACCACGCCTTCGGCGTGCCCGGGCTGGAGTCGGTCCAGAGCCGCAGAGCGTCGAAGTAGCGGGCCGCGAACTCGACGTCCAGGCGGGAGAGGAAGACCGGGTCGACGAAACGGTCGTCGTACAGGCCGTCCAGCACACTGCTGGTGATCGTCAGGTACAACCTGTTGAAGTCGGCGAGCGGGCAGCTCGCCTCCAACGGAGGCAACCGCACCAGCAGGTCCTGGAGCTTCGTGAGATGGTCGACCACCGCCGGCACGTCCGCCGGGTGATCGGCGAGCAGGTCGACGATGTCCCGGTGCACGGGCCCCCAGACCGGTTCGGTCATCTCTCCTCCATGATGGTCGTTGCGCCTACGCGACGCCGTCGACGGGGCACAGCCTCTCAGCCGGCAACCGCCGCCGGGATCAGTAGAACGACGTATCCCCGGCGCACACGCGCGCCGGGGATACGTAGTGGGTTGGTCAACCGCGCGCGCTACGCAGGTGGATCGCGCTGGCCTGCACGCGGGTGCGGACCTGCAGTTTGTCGAAGATATGCGACACGTGCACGCCGATGGTCCGCTCGCTGATGAACAGCCGCTGCCCGATCTCCCGGTTGGTCAACCCCTCGGCGACGAGCGCGAGAACCTCCCGCTCCCGCGCGGTGAGAGTCGCCAACTCGTCGTCGGCCGGCTCGACCGAGCCGGCGCCGTCGGCGCTGTCCCGCTCCTGAAGGGACACCCGGGCCCGCCCGGCCAGCTCCCGGATCTCCGAGGTCAGTGGCACGGCGCCCAACGCCTGGGCCACCCCGTACGCCTCCCGGAGCAACTTGCCCGCGGTGGCCACCCGGCTCCGTCGGGCCAACAGGGCCTCAGCCTGGCGCAGCCGCGAGTACGCCGCCGGGTAGGGGTGGTTACGCCGGTCCCACTCGGCGACCGAGGTGGCCCACAGCTCCGGGTCGCTGCCGTCGAGGCGGCTCACCTCGGCGGCGCACAGCGCCAGGAAGCCGTCCACCACCGACCGCACCGGTCGGGCCGCGGCGGCGCTCTTGCGCGCCACCCGCTCGGCCACGTCCCGCAGCCGGCGTACCGCCGTCGGGTCCACGTCGACGGTACGGCTGGCGTGCGCCTCCGCCTCGGCGCGCAACCCGTGCCAGACCAGCGCGGACAGGATCGTCACGTCGTCCGAGCGACTCTCGGTGAGGCCGCGCTGCACCGCCTGGCGAGCCACATCGTGCCGGCCCTCCCACATCGACAGCCCGGCGCGCAGCGTGAGCAGCGGGATGACGTGTCGGGCGCCGCCCCCGGCCAGCACCGTCGCCACCGCGTCGAGGTCCCGGTCGGCGGCCGCGATGTCGCCGTAGCCCACCGACAGCCGGCACCGGGCCAGCAGCAGCTCGACGGCGTCCGCCCCGGACGGTCGGTGCCGCAGCGCGGCGGCCACCACCTTCTCCGCCTCGGCCCACTGCCCCACCCGGAACAGCCCGTTGGTGGCGATGGCCAACAGACGGGTCTCATAGGTACGCCCGAGGCCCAGCTCGGCCACCCGCTCGGCGCCCCGGCGGGCCACCACGACACCCTCTTCGAGGATGTTCAGCGGCCCGGTCAACAGCTCCGCCAGGTGCAGGTACGCGCAGGCCACGTCCTCCGGCTGGCCGGAGCGCTCGGCGGTCTCCAGGGCCTGACGCACGACGGCCAGCCCGGCCTCCGGGTCCTCCAGGTACGCGTCGCTGAAGCCGAGCGCCGAGCTGGCGAGCACCACCTCGGTGGTGGACCCCTCCACCTCGGCGGCCAACGCCAGCGCCTCCCGCGCGCGCCGGCCCGCGTCGGCGTACCGGCCCAGGTGCAGCAGCAGTTCGGCGAGCCGCGCGGCGGCGGTCGCCCGTTCCCGTGGCGAGCAGTCCGACGCGTCGAGGGCCCGCTCGTACTCCTTCTCGGCGAGGGCGGAGCGGCCCGCGGCGGCGAGGTATCGCGCCCGGCGGATGTGCAGCGCGCAGCTCGGCGCGCCACCCCGCACCGCGACCAACTCCTCCAGCAACGCCAAGGCGCGGGCGTGCTCACCGCAGTGGTGGGCCGCCTCGGCCGCGTTACCGAGCAGCTCGACCCGGTCCACCTCTGGCGAGCCGGAGTCGCCGGCCAACTGCAACGCGACCGTCCAGTGGCGGTGCGCCTCGGCGTAACCGTGCAGCCGCTCGGCCTCCTGCGCGGCGCCCACCGCGGCCGGCAACGCCCGGGCCGGCTCGCCGGCCAGCCGCCAGTGATGCGCCAACCGGGCCTGCCGCAGCTCGCCCGGCGCCGCGGTGAGCGCCTCGGCGTAGCGGCGGTGCAGCCCGGAGCGTTCGGCGGGCAGCAGCTCGTGCGCCAGCACCTCGGCGACGAGTCGGTGCCGCAGCCGGTAGCCGTCGTCGGCGCTGACCAGCAACCGGTGCGCGACCGCGGCCCGCGCGGCCTCGATCAACTCGCCGTCGGGCAGGTGCAGCACCTCGGCCAACAACCAGTGCTGCACGGGCTCGACGCCGGCCGCCACGGCATGCACCACGGCGTGCGCGTGCTGCGGCAACGCGTCGACCCGGTCGAGGAAGATCTCGCGCAGCGTCTCGGACAGCCCGTCCCGCCCGTCCCGCAGGTCGCGGGCCAGCTCCTCGATGACGAACGGGTTGCCGCCGCTGCGCTGCCAGACCTGCTCGGCCGCCTCGACGGCAAGCGGCCGGCCCACCACCGCGGCGGCGAGCTGTTCGGTGTCGGCGCGGTCCAGCGGAGACAGGTCGAGCACCCGTACCGTCCGTAGCCGGCGCAGCTCGGTCAGCACGCGGCGCAGCGGATGCGCGCCCTGCAACGATTCGGCGCGTACCGCCGCCAGCACCGAGAGTTGCAGGTCGCCCAGACCCGCCAACAGGTACAGCAGGAGCTGCCGGGTGCTGCGGTCGACCCACTGCAGGTCGTCGAGGATCAGCACCAGCGGTCGTCCCTCGGCGATCAGGTGCAGACCCCGGGAGACGCGTTCCAACAGGGTGCCCGCGCCGTCCGGGCCGCCGGTCTCGTCGGCGAACACCTGCAACAGCCCACGTACGGCCGAGGAGGTGCGCGCCTGCGCGGCGGTCAGGTCGGCGTCGAAACGCCGCAGCGCCTGGAGCAACGGGTGCAGTGGGGAGGCGTCGCCGATGTCCAGGCAACTGCCGGTCAACACCAACGCGCCCGCCGCACGCAGTCGGACGCCGACCTCGCCGAGGATCCGGGTCTTGCCCACACCGCTCTCGCCGGTAAGGAAGACGGCGGCCGTCTGTCCCTGTGCCACGTCACCGAGAAGCGCCGACCGAACCGTCTGTACCAGCTCGGCCCGGCCCACGAGCGGTGCGGTGTCCACATCGCTGGCCATGGCACGCAGCCTAATCACAGGCCCCCCGACCGTTCTACGGCCATCTGCCGCTTGTGGTACTCCTCGCGTCGACATTGCGACTAAAGGTTGCGGGCGGCCGACATACGTCGTTCTGCCGATCCCCTGTCGGCCCAGGGATGCCAATCTCCGAGGGTCGTCAGCCCATCACCCGGGAAGGTCGGGTGCGCCACCCATGATCACCATCGTCGCCGACACACAGCGGACCGACCGCCCACACTGGCCGGTGCCCGAGGAACGCCGGACGGTCAGCGTCCTCTTCGTCGACATCGTCGGCTCCACCGCGCTCGTCGACCAGCTCGACCCCGAGGACGTCCGCGCCCTGCAACGGGCCTACTTCGAACGGGTCGCCGGGGTGCTGCGCCGCTGGCAGGGCGTGGTGGAGAAGTACGTCGGCGACGCGGTGATGGCGCTGTTCGGGGCGCGGCACTCCGACGGCTTCGACGCGTACCGGGCGGTGCGGGCCGGGCTGGAGATCCAGGCCGCGCTGGACCGCCGTCCCATCCTCGGCGAGATCACCCTGCGGGTGCGCGTCGGGATCGCCACCGGCGAGGTGGTGGTCGACCTGGGCGACGCGGTCAGCGGTGGTCACGGCGTGGCCAGCGGCGCGGTGATCACCACCGCGGCCCGCCTACAGGGGTACGCGGCACCCGGCGGTGTCGCGTTGTGCGCGGTCACCGCGCGGGCCACCGCCGGCCTCATCGCCCAGCGTCAACTCGCGCCGATGCCGGTGGCCGGCCGGTTGGCGCCGATGCCCGTGTGGCACGCCAGCGGTCCCGCCCGTCCCGGCGCCGACCGGCACGACGGCCCGCTCATCGGGCGTCGCCGCGAACTGGCCGGCATCGGCGAGCAGGTGAGCGAGGCCCTGCGGACACGCGAACCGCGCTGGATCTCCCTCGTCGGCCCGAGCGGCAGCGGCCGTAGCCGGTTGCTGCACGAGCTGAGCCGGACGCTGCACACGGTGGACGGGCTGCCGGTGCGCTGGTGCGTGGTGGGCTGCCCGCCGTACCCCGATCAGGTGCTCGCGCCGGTCGCCGAGCTGGTCCGCGTCCTGGCCGGCACCCGCCCCGGCGACGGCCCGGCGGCGGTCCGCGAACGCCTGACCGACGCCCTGACGCCGCTGTACCCGCCCGACCGCGTCGCGGCGGCGGTGCCGGCGCTGCACCGGCTGCTGACCACCCCGGACGCCTCGGTCGAGGCGCTCGCCGCCGCGGCGATCTGCCGCGACGCCCTCCTGCGGCTGGCCGCCCATCGGCCGCTGGTCGTGGCCGTGGACGATGTGGACCGCGCCGCGCCGGCCGTGAGTCGCTTCCTGCACGACCTGTTCACCGCGGCCACGGTGCGGGGCGTTCCGCTGGCCGTGCTCACCGTGCACCAGCCGCAGTGGGCCGACACCCGGCCGGGTCCCGCCCGGCGGGTGCCGATCCGACCGTTGGCCGCCGTCCAGTCCGGCCGCCTCCTGCGGCACCTGCTGACCCGCGCCGGGCAGCCGGTGGCCCTGGCCGACCGGCTGCTGCCGCTGGTCGGCGGCCGGCCCGGGCACGCCGTCGCATACGTCACCTCGATCGCGGCGGGAGCGGACCCGACGACGCTGCCCGAACCGGTACGTCGCAGCACCGGCGCCGAGCTGGACCGGCTCGGCGGTGAGGGCCGGGCGGTGCTGATGGCCGCCGGCACCCTCACGGGCCTGCTCTCCGGCCCGGCCGTCGACCAGGCGCTGGGGTGGCGGCCGGGGAGGTCCGCTCCCCTGCTGCGCGCCCTCGTCTCCGCCGGACTGCTGCGCGACGACCGCGTCCGCGGGTACGCGTTCGTCGCGCCGGCGTTGCGTCAGGTCGCCGCCGAGCGTCTTCCCCACGCCCTGCGCGCCGTGCTCACCCGGCGGGCCGCCGAGAATCCGGCATCCGACACCGTCGGCGGCCTCGCGGCGCTGCCGCCCACCGGTCAGCAGCGGCGCGCAGCCAACGCGGCGGGACCGACGCCCGACCGCGCGCCGATTCTCCGACCGCTTCCCACCGCCCCGGAGGCCCCCACGCCCGCCGCGCCGACGCGGCCGGACGACCGTGCGCCGGTCCGCCGCCGACTACGCGCGGTCACCGGGGACGACGTTGCGCCGGTGGGAACGAGCGCCCCGACGCTCGGCCGCGCCCGGACGGCGCTTCGCCCCGGCCGCGCCCGGACCGGATTCCGATTACCGGTGACGCCTGCGCCGGGCGACCTGGCCGCCGCGGCCTGACCGCGGCGACCCGGGCGTGACCGTGCACGGGCGGATCGCCCGACGCCGTTGACTAGGATTGGCCCAGTCATGCTGCTACGGGTGCTCGGACCGCTCGAGGTCGAGGTCGACACCGGCGGACCGACCGACCTCGGCGGCCCCCGTCAACGCGCCGTGCTCGCGCTGCTGCTGGCGGCCCGCGGCGAGGTCGTCTCCGTCGGCCGGATGATCGAGTTGCTGTGGCGGGGGGACGCCCCACCACGGGCGATCGTCTCGCTGCAGGCGTACGTCTCGCACCTGCGCCGCGTGGTCGAGCCGACCCGCGAGCGCCGGGCGCCGGCGCGGGTCCTGGTCACCGTGCCACCCGGGTACGCCCTGCGGGTGCCGGCCGACGCCGTCGACGCCAGCCGATTCGAGTCGCTGCTGGCCGAGGCTCGCGCGGTCAGCTCGACCGACCCGGAGCGGGCCCGTCAGCTGCTCCGCGCCGGACTCGACCTGTGGCGCGGCCCGGCGTACGCCGAATTCGTCGGTGAGCCGTGGGCGCAGCCGGAGGTGCTGCGCCTGGAGGAGCTGCGACTGGTCGCCCGGGAGCTGCTGGTCGACGTGACCATGCGCGGCGGCGACCCCGCCGAGGCGGTGCCGGAGGCGGAGCTGCTGACCCGCCAGGCGCCACTGCGGGAGGAGGCGTGGCGGCTGCTGGCCCTGGCGTTGTGGCGTACCGGCCGGCAGGGCGACGCGCTCGCCGCGCTGCGGCGGGCCAGGGCGACCCTGGTGGACCAGCTCGGCCTGGACCCCGGCCCGGCGCTGGTCGAGGTCGAGGCCGCGATCCTGGGCCAACGTCTGGACCTGCTCCCGCCGGCCGCCGCGACGACGGCCGCCGGGGCCGAGCGGCCGGAGGAGACGTTCGTCGGCCGGGAGGCCGAGTTGGCGGCCCTCGGACAGGCAGCCGCCGAGGCGCGGGTAGGTGGCCCGCGTGTCGCGCTGGTCAGCGGGGAGGCGGGCGCCGGCAAGACGCGTCTGCTCAGCCGGTTCGTCGAGGACCTGAACGCCACCGGCTGGCTGGTCGCCCTCGGTCGCTGCCCCGAGGCCGAGGGCGCCCCGCCGGCCTGGGCGTGGGTCGAGGCGCTACGGCGCCTCGCGCTCCAGGCGCCGCCCGGTGCTCTCGCCCCGGCGCTCGCACCGCTGCTCGACGAGGGCGACGGGGAGGTCGGTGGGGACGTCACCGCCGGCCGGTTCCGGCTGCATCGCGCCGTGGCCGCCTGGTTGGACGCCGCGGCCGCCGGCCGACCGGTCGCCGTCGTACTCGACGACCTGCACGCCGCGGACGCCGAGACGCTGCTGTTGTTGACCAGCGTGGCCGAGACGACGGCGGGCGCGGTGCTGTTCGTCGCGGCGTTACGGCCCGCCGACAACGCCGAACGGCTCGCCGACACCATGGCCGTCCTGGCCCGCCGGTCGCCGCAGCGGATCGCGTTGGGCGGTCTGAC
Organism: Micromonospora sp. CA-248212; assembly: GCF_050948405.1. NCBI lineage: Bacteria > Bacillati > Actinomycetota > Actinomycetes > Micromonosporales > Micromonosporaceae > Micromonospora > Micromonospora sp. CA-248212. The sequence continues at coordinate 3,683,898 of NZ_CP192023.1, forward strand.
GACGCCCGAGGTCGAACGGCTGCTCGGCGCGCTGGCCCGGACCAGCGTCGATCCGGACACCGTCGCCGCGCTGGCCGAACGCACCGGCGGCAACCCCTTCTACGTCCGCGAGTCGGCCCGGTTGCTCGCCGCCGAGGGCACCCTCGTCGCCACCTCCGACGTGCCCGAGGGCGTCCGCGACGTGCTGCGTCGACGACTCGCCCACCTGCCGTCGGCGGCGGTGTCGGTGCTGCGCCTCACCGCGACCGTGGGCCGGGAGGCGGACGTGCGGACCCTCGTCGACGCCTCCGGCGCCGACGAGGGCACCGTCCTGGGCGGGCTGGAAGCCGGACTGAGCGCCGGTCTGCTCACCGAGCCGGCGCCGGGACGGGTCCGCTTCGTCCACGGTCTGGTCTGCGACACCATCTACCGCGACCTGCCGCAGCTACGCCGTACCCGCCTGCACGCCCGGATCGCCGCCGTCACCCGCCGACTCGACCCGGACGACTATCCGGCCCTGGCGTACCACTACTCGCGCGCCGCGTCGACCGACACCGCGCCCCTCGCCGTCGAGTACGCCGTCCGCGCCGCCGAGCTGGCCGAGCGTCGGTACGCGTACGACGCCGCCATCGAACTGCTCGCAAACGCCGTCGACGCGGCCGCGTCGGTGCCCGGGGACCGGGACGCGCTCCGGGTCGACCTGCTGGGCCGGCTGCTGCGCGCCCAGGCCCGGGCCGGCGCGGTGGCCGCCGCCCAGCGGACGCGGACGCGGGCCGTCGACATCGCCATCGCGGCCGGCCGCGACGAGCTGCTCATCGCGGCCTTCACCGCGTGGACCGTGCCGAGCCCCTGGCTGCGCCACGAGTACGGCGCCGTGGACCACACCGCCGTCGAGCTGCTCACGCGGCTGTTGCGCGCCGACCACCTGGACCCGGTCACCCGGTGCCGGCTGCTCGACGCGCTCGCCACCGAGCTGGACGGGGAAGCGGACCCACGCGGCGTGGCGGCCGGGAGGGAGGCCGTGGCGGTCTCCCGGCGGCTGGATGACCCCGAGCTGCGCGCCCTCGCGCTGGCCGCCCGCGCCCGCACCCTGAACTACGAGTTGGAGGCCCCGCAGCGCCTGGAGCTGGCCCGGGAGCTGCGGGACCTCGCCGACGAGCACGGCCTGGTGACCTGGCGCTGGGTCGCCGAGCAGGTGGTCGGTCACTGCGCCGCCGCGCTCAACGACCCGGAGCAGCTCCGGGCCAGCGTCACGCGGCAGGGGCAGCTGGCCGAGACGTACCAGCTCAAGGAGGCGCAGGTTCTCCACCTGTGTTCCCTGGCCGTGCTCGCACACGTCGCCGGTGACTTCGTGACCGCGCGGAGGCACTACGACGAGGTCGCCGAGCAGATGCGGCGGCAGGGATCGCTGCACGCGGAGGCCTTCCACTACCTTGCCGTGGCGACCCTGCTGATGAGCCAGGGCCGTTTCGGCGAGCACGTGGAGGCGACCCGCAGGATGCGGCCGTCGTTGGGGCCGATCGTGGACGACCTGCTGGCGTTGGCGCTGATCGAGAGCGGCCGGGTGGACGAGGCACGGGCCATGCCGATCGGCCGGCACACCTACCGCCCCGACTACTTCCAGTCGTCCCTGCTGAGCGTACGGGCGATGGTCATCGTGGCCCTGGGTCGGCGGGACCTGGCGCAGCCGGTGATCGACGCGCTGCTCCCGTTCCGTGATCAACTGGCCGGGCTCTCCACCACGGCGGCCGTGGTACGACCGGTCGCGCTGACGCTCGGGGAGCTGTTCCGCCTGACAGGTCGTACCGAGGAGGCCGCGGAACACTTCCGGCTGGCGGCGGCGCTGGCGCGCCGGTGGGAGGCGCCGCACTGGCTGGCCCAGGCGACGGCGGCGCTGGCCGACTGACTCCCTCCTTCCAAGTGGGTTCCAAGTGGCGGCGCGAATGATCGTCGTGTTCGACCCACCGAGTCCGTGGAAAGGGAACCGTGAACCAGACCCACCAGGAAGCGATGGCCGACGTCCGCGACATGTACATGGTGCACATCATGTTCCGTCGCGAGCTCGGCCTGCTCCCACAACTCGTCCGCGGCGTACGGCCCGGCGACGCGAAGCGCGCGGACGTCGTCGGCGCCCACGCCGCGCTCCTGTGCCAGCAGTTGCACCTGCACCACGAGGGTGAGGACCTCTTCCTGTGGCCGCTGCTCGCCGAGCGCGGTGGCGCGGAGGCGGCCGCCGTCGTCCCCGCGATGCAGGCCCAGCACCACGGCATCGAGCAGGCCTACGAGGCGGTCGTCGCGCTGCTCCCCGCATGGCGTCGGACCGGACACGACGGCGCGGCCGTGGCCGACGCCCTGGAGCAGCTCCGGACCGTCGCCGCCGAGCACATGGCCCTCGAGGAGGCCGAGATCCTGCCGCTGGCGCAGCGGTACGTCACCGCGGCCGAATGGGCGAAGCTCGGTGAGCACGGGCTCAACGACACCCCGAAGAAGGACCTGCCGCTGATCTTCGGGATGGCGATGTACGAGGGCGACGCCGCGGTGATCAAGGCGGTGCTCGCGCACGCCCCGCTGCCGGCGCGGCTGCTCATGCCGATCGTCGGACCCCGGCTCTACCGCACGTACGCCAAGCGCGTCCACGGCACGGCCACGCCCCCGCGCATCGGCGCGACCGCAAGCTGAACACTTCGCTCGCGGCGGATCGACCGCGCCGACGAGGGGGCGGCGGGGTCGACGCACGCCAATCGGGGTCGGCGATCGGGGGCGCCGGCGACGGACGGGCGCCGGCGACGGACGGGCGCCGGCGACGGACGTCGCCGGGCCGGGGTGGCACCGCGGCGAAGACGCCGCTCCGGGAGGGGCGGCAGGCGAAGACGCCGCCGAGCTGGGGTGGCGAGGCGCAGGGCGACACCTGACCGCGCGGACGCGCGGTCAGGTGTCGGCGAGGAAGGCCAGCGCGCGGGGCCAGAGCGCCGTGGCGGCGTCCGGGGCGTACTCGGTCAGGGCCGGGTCGGTGAACAGGTGACCCACGCCGGGGTAGCGGAACACCGTCAGGTCGGCGCCGGCGGCGGTCATCGCCCGTTGCCACTCGTCGATTTCGTCCGGCGCGTCGTACGGGTCCGGGTCGGCGACGTGCAACTGCACCGGCAACCCGGGCCGCACGACGTCCGGCGCACCGCCGGTGCCGTGCAGCAGGAGGAGGGCGGCGGCGTCGGGGCGTTCGGCGAGCAGCGCCCCGGCCACCCCCGCGCCCATCGAGAAGCCGGCGAGGACCGTCTGCGGCGGCAGGTCGCGCAGCGCGGCGCGGGCCCGGTCGAGCACCAGCTCGTGGCCGATCTTGTCGAGCAGCGCGAAGCCGTCCTCGACGGTGTCGGCGGCGGGCACGCCGTACAGGTCGGGGGTCGTGACCTGGTGCCCGGCGGCGCGCAACCGGTCGGCGGCGGCGCGGACGGCGGGCCGCAGCCCGTACACGGAGTGGAACAGCACGACGTGGCGCATCCGGTCATCCTGCCGCCGCCGGGCCGCCGACCGGCGGGGACACGCGGGGGTGGGCTCAGACCAGCGCCGCCAGCCGGGCGATCAGGGCCGACGGCGGTGGCATCGCGGCGATCTCCTGGCTGACCTGCACGGCGACGGTCCGCAGGGTCTCGTCGGTGAGGAGCCGGGTCAGCGTGCGCGCGGTGATGTCGGCCGGGCGGGACGCGAGACCCGCGCCCCGGCGAGCCACCAGCTCCGCGTTGTGCCGCCGGTCCCCCGGACCGACGGTCGCCAGTTGCGGCAGGCCGGCGGCGAGGGCGCCGAGCGCGCTGCCCGCGCCCCCGTGATGAACCAGCGCCGCGCTCGCCGGCAACGCCTCGTCGAGCGGGATCCAGTCGACGACCCGGACGTTGGCCGGCAACGGACCGGCCGCCGTACGCCGGTCGGGGCGGACCAGCACGATCTCGGCGTCCACGTCGGGCGCGGCCGCGACCACGGCGGGCATCGGGCCCCGGTCGCCGGGGCCGGTCAGCGTGCTGCGGGTGACCAGGATCCGGGGCCGTTCGGCGGGCTCCCGCAGCCAGTCCGGCAGCTCACCGCCGCCCACGTAGGAGGTGTGGCGCAGCGGCCAGCCGTCCTGGGTCGCGACGCTGGGTGGCGCCACGGCGAGGGCGGCGGCCGGGGCGGGCAGCTCGGACAGGCCGTGCCGGCGCAGCGCGGCGCCGAGCCGGACGACGGTGGCGGCGACCAGCTCCCGGCCGTCGAAGAGGCTGTTCTCCTGGCGTACGGCGGGCACGCCCAGCCGTGCGGCGGCGACCGCCCCAGCGACCGCGAACGGCTCGTGCAGCACCAGGTCCGGTCGCCACTGCGTAGCCAGCGTGACGACCGGGTCGGTGAGCTGGTCGTTGAGCGCGCCGAAGAGCAGCCCCGCGCCCCGGGTGTCGGCGGTGCCGGCCATCTCGGCACGGGCGATCAGCGGATGGCGGAGGAAGACCCGCCGGGCGATCCGGCCGAAGTCGAAGCCCGGCGCGATGTCGTGCACGGCCAGTCCGGCGTCGGCGGCGGCCAGGGCGCCGCCGCCGGTGGCCAGCAGCACGTCGTGGCCGGCGTCGCGCAGCGCGACCGCCAGCGGCACCAGGGGGAAGGCGTGCCCGACCAGCGGAGCGGAGACCACCAGCACACGCATGGCGTCGATCCTAGGTCGACACCGGCCGACCCGTTGTCCCGCTGACCGGACGGGGTCAGCTGGCCCGTCGCTGGTCGACGATACGGCGCATCTTGCCCATCGACCGCTCCACCGCGTCCGGGGCGAGCACGTCCACAGTGACGCTCACCCCGATCGTGTTCTTCACCAGCTCCACCAGGGCGGCACCTGCCCGCTCGGCGGCGTCCACGGCCACGTCGGCGCGTCGCTCAACCCGTACGGTGAGGGTGTCCAGCCGGCCCTGCCGGTCCAGGACGCACTGAAAGTGCGGCGAGAGCTGGGGCGTCCGCAGGATCAGCTCCTCGATCTGGGTGGGGAAGACGTTCACCCCCCGCACGATCATCATGTCGTCCGTCCGGCCGGTGATCTTCTCGATCCGGCGCATGGGGCGCGCGGTGCCGGGCAACAGCCGGGTGAGGTCGCGGGTGCGGTAGCGCACGACCGGCATCGCCTGTTTGGTCAGCGAGGTGAGCACCAGTTCGCCCTGCTCGCCGTCGGGCAGCACCGCGCCGGTGACCGGGTCGATGATCTCCGGGTAGAAGTGGTCCTCCCAGAGGTGCAACCCGTCCTTGGTCTCGACGCACTCGGTGGCCACGCCGGGGCCCATCACCTCGGAGAGCCCGTAGATGTCCAGCGCGTGGATGTCCAGGCGCTGCTCCATCTCACGGCGCATGTCCTCGGTCCACGGCTCCGCGCCGAAGATGCCGACCCGCAGCGAGGTGCTGCGCGGGTCGACGCCCTGACGCCGCATCTCGTCGACGATGGCGAGCATGTAACTGGGCGTCACCATGATGATCTCGGGCTCGAAGTCGCGGATCAGCATGACCTGCCGTTCGGTCATGCCACCGGAGACCGGGATGACCGTGCACCCCAACTCCTCGGCGCCGTAGTGGGCGCCGAGGCCGCCGGTGAAGAGCCCGTAGCCGTACGCGACGTGCACCCGGTCGCCGGGTCGTCCGCCGGAGGCGCGGATGGACCGGGCCATCAGCCGGGCCCAGGTGCGCAGGTCGTCGCGGGTGTAGCCGACCACGGTGGGTCGGCCGGTGGTGCCGGAGGACGCGTGCAGTCGGGCCACCTGCTCCCGGGGTACGGCGAACATGCCGAACGGGTAGTTGTCGCGCAGCTCCGCCTTGCCGGTGAACGGGAAACGGGCCAGGTCGGCGAGGTCCCGGCAGTCGTCGGGGTGCGCTCCGACGGCGTCGAAGGCCCGGCGGTAGTGCGGCACGTTGTCGTACGCGTGCCGCAGCGACCAGCGCAGTCGCTCGCGTTGCAGGGCGCGCAGCTCGTCGACGTCGGCGCGCTCGATCGGCTCCAACTCCTGGAGCGCCGGGGTGCGGTCCTGCATCGCGTGCCTCCCTTGGTGCGGCGATCCCGGGTACCGTACGCCCGCCGTCGTCAGCCTGACCGGGCGGTCAGCGGACGGCCGGCAGCCGGTGCAGGGCGTCGACCAGTGGGGCCAGCTCGGGGGTGGCGTGCGCCTCGGCGAGCGCGTCGGTGAGTACCCGGTCGTGGGTGGGTCGGGCGCGGGCGAGCAGCTCGGACCCGGCCGGGGTCAGCTCGGTGTAGATGCCGCGCCGGTCGTCGGCGCAGAGGATGCGGGTCAACAGTCCGCGCTGCTCCAGCCGGGTGACGAGGCGGGTGGTGGCGCTTCCGGAGAGCGCGGCGGCGCGGGCGAGTTGGCTCATCCGCATGTGCCAGCCGTCCTGCCGCGAGAGCGCGTCGAGCACCGTGTACTCGACGACGGACAGCTCGTGGCCGGCCTGCAGCGCCCGTTCCAGGGACGCCTCGATGAGCCCGTGCAGGGCGGCGAGGGTGCGCCAGCCCTGGGCGCGGATCTCGACCGCGTCGTCGGCGATGCCCATCTCGGCCTCCTCGATGTGATCTGACCTGGAGCCCAGGCTACCACGCTTGCGCTTATATAGAGCGTGTGCAAGCATCTCGTTGTCAACGCGTGTAGTTGCACACGCTGCACATCCGACCCCTCCCCGATGGGATGACCATGTCCGCACGCCAACAGTCCCTGCCGCCCGGCCTGATCGCGCTGGCCATCGGCGCCTTCGGTATCGGCCTCACCGAATTCGTCATCATGGGATTGCTGCCCGAGGTGGCCGCCGACTTCGCGGTCACCGAGCCGGTCGCCGGCTGGCTGATCTCCGGCTACGCGCTCAGCGTGGCCGTCGGCGGAGTCGCCCTCACCGCGGCGGTCACCCGACTGCCCCGTAAGCCCGTACTGCTCGGCCTGATGGTGCTCTTCATCGTCGGCAATCTCCTCTCCGCCGTCGCGGGGAACTATCCGGTGATGATGGCCGGTCGCGTCGTCGCCGCGCTCTGCCACGGCGCGTTCTTCGGCATCGGCGCCGTGGTGGCCGCCGGCCTGGTCGCGCCGGCCCGTCGCGCCGGCGCCATCGCCATGATGTTCGCCGGACTGACCATCGCGAACGTGCTCGGCGTACCCTTCGGCACCTTCCTCGGGCAGCACTTCGGCTGGCGCTCCACGTTCTGGGCGATCACCGCCATCGGCGTGGTCGCCCTGATCGGGTTGGCCGTGCTCATCCCGGCCCGCGACACCGCCGACACCGACCGCCCCGCCGGCGGCCTGCGCGGCGAGCTGGGAGCCTTCACCCACACCCAGGTCTGGCTGTCGCTGGTGATCACCGTCCTCGGCTTCGGCGGGATGTTCGGCGCGTTCACCTACATCGCCTACACCCTCACCGAGGTCAGCGGCTTCGCCAGCGGCACGGTGCCGTGGCTGCTCGTCCTCTTCGGGGTGGGCCTCTTCGCCGGCAACCTGCTCGGTGGCCGGGCGGCCGACCGGTCGCTGTCACGCACGCTGGTCACCGTCCTGGCGGCGCTCACCGTGGTCCTCGTCGGCTTCGCGCTGACCGCGACGAGCCCGACCCTGACCATCGTCGCGCTGGTGCTGATGGGTGGGTTCGGCTTCGCCACCGTCCCGCCGCTGCAGATGCGGATCATGCACTACGCCCGCCAGGCACCGACCCTGGCGTCCGGCGCGAACATCGCCGCGTTCAACCTCGGCAACGCGCTGGGCGCCTGGATCGGCGGGGTGACCATCGCCGCCGGGTTCGGCTACACCTCGCCGATCTGGGCCGGCGCCGCGCTCACCCTGGCCGGGCTGCTGGTCCTCGTCGGGGCGCTGCGGCTGGCTCGGCGGAGCGAGCCGGCACCGACGGCCGACACGGAGGTGGCGGAGACGGCGGCCTGACCGCCGGGACGACGACGCCGGGTCGGGCGGTTGCCTGACCCGGCGTCACCTCGATCATCGCCCTGCCATCTTCTCGCAGTTGCAAAAGATGTGCAACAAGGTCTGGACAACACTCCGGTGCTGTAACTAGCCTTTTTCTTATGAGTCCTTACATCACCGATCCCTGGGCATGGCAGGAGAGCTGGGACCGCCAGCAGGAGGCGTACCTGCCGGACCGGGAACACCGCTTCACCGCCATGCTCGACACCGTCGACGCGGTCGTCGACGGTCGACCGCCGCGCGTGCTCGACCTGGCGGGTGGCACCGGGACCATCTCGCTGCGCACGCTGGCCCGCTTCCCCGACGCCGAGGTGACCCTGGTCGACCTCGATCCGGCGCTGCTCGCCATCGCCCGCGCCTCGCTCGGCGGACGCGCCACGATCGTCACCGCCGACCTCGGCGCCCCCGACTGGCACGCCGCGCTCCCCCATCGCGACTACGACGCCGTCCTCACCGCCACCGCCCTGCACTGGCTGCCGGCCGACCGGCTCGGGCAGCTCTACGCCGAACTGCGCGACGTGCTGCGCCCGGGCGGCGTCCTCGTCAACGCCGACCACATGCCCGACGACGCGCTGCCGGCGCTGACCAAGCGGCTCCTGGATCGGGCACGTGACCGGCGCGAAGCCCGCTACGCCGCCGGCTCGACGCTGTCCTGGTCGGACTGGTGGGCCCGCGCCGGCGCCGACCCGGCGCTCGCCCCGCTGGTCGCCCAGCGGCAGACGATCTATCCGAGTGGGCACAGCCCCGAGTGGACCCCGCCGGTCTCCTGGCACCTGACCGCCCTCACGGCGGCCGGCTTCGACCAGGTCGGCACCCTCTGGCGAGGCGGCGCGGACGCCGCCGTCGCGGCCGTACGCTGAGGCTGACACGCGCGGCCGCCGGCGTCCGTGAGCCGTACGCGGACACCGCCGGCGGCGGCAGTACGCTGAGAACCCGTGGCAGAGCCGCTGGACCCGCGCACCGACCCAGACGTCGACCTCCGGGTGCCCGCCGACCGGGGTGAGCTGACCGCGCACCCCGCGGCGATCGTCGCCGCCATCGCGGCGGGCGGCGTGCTCGGCGCGCTGGGCCGGGCCGGGCTGCAACACCTCGCTCCGCACGCGTCGACCGGCTTCCCGTGGGCGACGTTCGCCGTCAACACGTCCGGCTGTCTGCTGATCGGCGTGCTGATGGCGGTGCTCGGGCACCTCGGCGGCGGGCACCCCCTCGCGCGCCCGTTCCTCGGGGTCGGGATTCTCGGCGGCTTCACCACGTTCTCCACCTACGCGGTCGACATCCAGCAGGCGCTGGTCGCGGGCGCCGCGGGCACCGCGCTGACCAACCTGGCCGCGACGCTGCTCGGGGCGCTCGTCGCGGTCGCGCTGGGTGACGCCGTCACCGCCCGACTGCTGAGCGGCGCGGCGGCCCGATGACCGTCCTGCTGATCGCCCTGGGCGCGGCCGTCGGCGCTCCCCTGCGCTACCTCGCCGACCGGGCCGTGCAGTCCCGGCACACCTCGGCGTTCCCCTGGGGCACGTTGACCGTCAACGTGGTGGGCTCGCTGCTGCTCGGCGCTCTCGTCGGCGTACCGGCGGGTCCGGCGGTCAGCGCTCTCGTCGGCACCGGATTCTGTGGGGCGCTGACCACCTACTCGACGTTCAGCTACGAGACGCTGCGGCTGGCCAGGGGCGGTCGCCGGCTGTTCGCGCTGGCCAACGTGGCGGGCAGCGTCGCCGCCGGGCTCACCGCGGCCAGCGCCGGCTACGCCCTGACCCACGCCCTGACGGCCTGACCCGCAAGGAAGGGCCCGTTACTAACGCTATGCGTTAGTAACGGGCCCTTCCTTGCAAACACCCAGCACACCCCCGGACCAGGAGCGCGACGGCGAGCACCCCGAGGGTATATACGCGAGGTATACCCTCGGTGTAGTCTCCTGGGCATGAGCGTGCCACTGACCCTGCTCGGTCTCCTCGAACGAGAACCCAGCCACGGCTACGACCTGAAGCGCGACTACGACGCCTTCTTCGGCCGGGGCAAGCCACTGCCGTTCGGCCAGGTCTACTCGACCCTCAGCCGGCTCGCCCGGGACGGAAAGGTGGTGATCAGCGACGTCGCACCCGGCGCGGGGCCCGACCGCAAGCGCTACATCATCACCGACGTCGGTGCGACCGAGGTCGAGCAGTGGTTGACCCAGCCCGTCGACCCGGAGCCGCACCTACAGACGGTGCTCTTCGCCAAGGTCGTCCTCGCGCTGATGCTGGACCGGCCGGCCGCCGACTACCTCGACACCCAGCGCAGGGCGCACCTGCACCGGATGCGCGAGCTGACCGAGATCAAGCGCGCCGGCAACCTGGTCGACGCGCTCCTGGCCGACCACGGCCTCTACCACCTGGAGGCCGACCTCCGGTGGATCGAGATGACCGGCGCCCGACTGGACGCCCTGCGCAAGGAGGTGCGGCCATGAGCGTCGTCATCGAAGCCCGTAACGTGACGTTCGCCTTCGGACAGACGCCCGCCCTGCGGGGTGCAACCATCAGCGTCGACACCGGCGAGATCGTCGCGATCATGGGGCCCAGCGGCTCGGGCAAGTCCACCCTGCTGCACTGCCTGGCCGGCATCCTGGTGCCCGACTCCGGCGCGATCCTCTTCGACGGGGCACGCGTCGACGCCATGGACGAAAGCCGGCGCAGCGGTCTGCGCCGGGACCGGTTCGGCTTCGTGTTCCAGTTCGGCCAACTCGTCCCCGAGCTGACCGCCGTGGAGAACGTCGCGCTGCCGTTGCTGCTCGACGGCGTACACCGCAAGCAGGCGCTGCCGAAGGCGAGCGCCTGGTTCACGCGCCTCGGCCTGGACGGCCTGGAGCAGCGCCGCTCCGGCGAGCTCTCCGGCGGGCAAGCGCAACGCGTCGCCCTGGCCCGCGGCCTGGTCGCCGAGCCGCAGGTGCTCTTCGCCGACGAGCCGACCGGCGCGCTCGACTCGCTCACCGGCGAACAGGTGATGGACCTGCTGGTCAGCTCCGCCCGCGAGCAGGGCACCACAGTCATCCTGGTGACCCACGAGGCGCGGATCGCCGCGTACGCCGATCGCGAGGTCATGGTCCGCGACGGGCGCGTGAACGCGCCGGAACGGATCGCCTCATGATCCGCTTCGGCCTCCGCCTCGCCGTGGCCGGTGGCCGGGAGGCACTCACCCGCCTGCTCGTCATCGCCGCCGCCGTCGCGATCGGCAGCGGGCTGCTGCTCACCACCCTGGCCGGGGTCAACGCCGTCAACGCCCAGCTCACCCGGTACGCCTCGATGTATCCCAACGCCTCGGCCGGCGACGTCGACCCGCTGTGGTGGTCGACCCGTCAGGACTACTTCCGTGGCAAGCAGATCATCCGCATCGACGTCGCCGCGACCGGCTCGACGTCGCCCACCCCGGTCGGCGTCCCGACCGTCCCCGGCTCCGGGGAGTTCTACGCCTCGCCCGCGTTCCGCGATCTGCTGGCCGCCCACCCGGCCGCCGAACTGGGCGACCGCTACCCGGGGCGTAACCTCGGCACGGTGGGTCCGGCCGCGCTGACCTCGCCGGACACCCTGCTCATCATCGTGGGCGGCACCCCCGACCAGGTCGCCGCTCTGCCCGCCGCCAAGCAGGTCACCAGCGTCGGCGACACCCCCGCCCTCCCCGAGACCACGGTGGACCTCATCCTGGGCGTGATCGCCGGCGGGTTGCTGTTCCCGGTGCTGATCTTCATCGGCACCGCCACCCGGCTCAGCGCCGCCCGCCGGGAGCAGCGCTTCGCCGCGATGCGCCTGGTCGGCGCGACGCCCCGGCAGATCTCGACGGTCGCCGCCGTGGAGGCGACCGCCGCCGCCCTCGCCGGCACCGCCGTCGGCTTCGGTCTGTTCTACGCCTTCCGCGACCCGCTCGCGGGCATCCCGTTCACCGGCATGCCGTTCTTCCCCAGCGACATGTCCCTGGGCGTGCTGAACATCCTGCTGGTGGCGCTCGGCGTCCCGGCCGGCGCGGCGCTGGCGGCCCAGATCTCGCTGCGCCGGGTCCGGATCTCGCCGCTGGGCGTCACCCGACGGGTCACTCCCCGCGCCCCACGCGCGTACCGGCTGATCCCGATGGTGCTCGGCGTCGCCGTGCTGCTCTTCGCCCTCGGCTTCAAGCCCGCGACGTCCGACGGCCAGACCGCGGTGTTCCTGCCCGGCCTGCTGCTCATCATGGCCGGCCTGGTCCTCGCCGGTCCCTGGCTGACGATGGTCGGCGCGCGGGTGATGGCCCGGTACGCCAACCGTCCCGCCACGCTCATCGCCGCGCGACGTCTCGCCGACAACCCGAAGGCCGGGTTCCGGGCGATCAGCGGCATCATGCTCGCGCTGTTCGTGACGAGCGTGGCCGTCGGCGTGATCACCACGATCGTCGCCAACCGTGGTCCGGCGCCGGTGGGCTCGACCGACGCGGGCACGGTGAACACCGTCTTCGACGAGAAGGCGCAGTCGGTGCCCGACACGCTCTTCGCCGACCTGCACGCGATCAGCGGTGTGCGGTCGGCGACCGCCATCCGGGAGAACCCGGCGCCCACCGGCTCCGGCGAGGTCGGGGTGATCGCGTGCGCCGACCTCCCGAGCGCGTACGGCCGGTGCGCCGAAGGCGCGAGCGTCATCGAGGTGCCGATGGGCCTCAGCCGCTGGCGGGAGTCGGCATCGCCCGCGACGGTCTGGCCCGCCGCCTCGCTCACCCTCGACGACCTCCAACGGCTACCGGTGTTGTCGGTGGTCGTCGGCACGGACGGGTCCGCCACCGCCATCGAGGGCGTCCGCACCGTGCTGGAGGTCGCCTTCCCGACCTTCTGGGTGGGGCCGAACGTGCCCGGCGACTTCGAGTCGGACTTCGCCGACACGCTGCGCGGCTGGGAACAACTGGCCAACGTGATCATCGTGGCCAGCCTCGCGCTCGGCGGGTGCAGCCTCGCGGTCAGTGTGATCGGCGGTCTCACCGAACGCCGTCGACCGTTCAGCCTGCTACGCCTCAGCGGCGCCCCGGTACGGGTCCTGCGCCGGGTGGTGGCGCTGGAGAGCGCCGTACCGATGCTCGCCGTCGCCGCCGTCGCCATCGGGATGGGACTGCTCGCCGGGCACCTGTTCCTGCGGGCGCAGATGCACTACACGCTCGTCGCGCCGCCGCCGCGCTTCGCTCTGATCGTCGTCGTCGGCCTGGCTGCCTGCCTGGGCGTCATCGCCTCGACCATGCCGCTGTTGGAACGCGTCACCGGCCCGGAGACGGCCCGCAGCGAGTGAGCGTCAGGACCCGGTGGCCACCGCGATCGCCCCGTGCCCGTGGTGGTGGTGATGGTGGTGGCCAACCGGGTCGTCGGGGTGGTCGTGCGGTTGCTGCGGGCGGCCCACCTTGTCGGCGAAGCCGGGCATCAGGACCCGGTAGGCGCAGGTGTCGCAGTTCATCCGGATGTCCCCGCCCAGCGCCTCGTCGTAACGTTCGCGCACCAGGTCGGCGAGGGCGTCGCAGTCGCCGATCACGTCGGCGACGCGGACGTCCAGGTTGGGGTGGGCGGCGGCGAACTCGGCCGACTGGGCGACGATCCGGTCGGGCAGCACCCCGGCGAACAGGAAGTACGGCGCGACGACGATCCGCCGCGCGCCGAGCCGGCGCAGCCGTTCCAGCACCGCCGGCACGGACGGTTCGGCGAGGGAGATGAACCCGGGCTCGACGCCCGCGTACCCGCGCCCCTCCCAGAGCAGCCGGGCGACCTTGGCGACCTCGGCGTTGGCGTCCGGGTCGGTGGAGCCGCGCCCGATGAGCGCCACCCAGGTACCGGCCCGGTCGGCGTCCGCCGACGTGGTGCCCGCCAAGGCGGCGTCGATGCGCTCCTCGAGGGCCGTGTGCAGCAACGGGTGAGGGCCGAGCGGACGCCCGTAGCGGTACGTCAACCCGGGGTGCCGCTGCTGTTCACGGGCCATCGCGGCCGGGATGTCGCCCTTGCCGTGCCCGGCGCCGGTGAGCACCAGCGGCAGCGCGACCAGGTTCCGGTGACCGCGCCCGACGAGCGTGCCGACCGCGTCGGTGAGCGGCGGACGGGACAGCTCGATGAAACCGCCCTCCACGTCGCCGATCTCACCCCGACGGCGGACCCGCTCGACGAGCGCGGCGAACTGGTCGACCCCGGCCGCGCTGCGCGTGCCGTGCCCGACGATGACCAACCCGGTCATGACCTCTCCTCGCTGTAGAGCAGGGCGTTGAGGGCGGCGGCGGCGACCGCCGAGCCGCCCTTCTCGCCCACGTTGGACACCCCGGGCAGGCCGCTGGCCCGCAGCGCCGCCTTCGATTCGGCCGCGCCCACGAAGCCGACCGGCAGGCCGACGACCAGCGCCGGGGCGGCGTCCAGGGTGAGTAGTTCGACGAGCGCGGTCGGCGCGCAGCCGACCACCCAGACCGCGCCGGGGCCGACCCGGTCCAAGGCGATCCGCACGGCCGCCGCCGAGCGGGTGATGCCGGCCGCGCGGCCCAGCTCGGCGGCGGCCGGCTCGGCGACCGGGCAGACCAGTTCCAGTCCGGCCCGGGTGATGCCGGCGGCGACCATCGCCACGTCCGTCACCACGGGTACGCCCGCGCGCAGCGCGGCCAGCCCCGCCGCCAGGGCCGCCTCGTCGCAGACCAGCTCGTCGACGTACGCGAGGTCGGCGCTGGCGTGCACCACCCGCTCGATGACCGCCCGGGTCAACGGTGGCAGGTGCGACAGGTCGACGCGCTCGCGCAGGATGCGGTACGACTCGACCTCGATGGGATGCACCATCCGGCTCATCGGACTCCTTCCCAGGGCTCGGTCACGCGGATCGCGTCGACCGGGCAGATCTCCAGGCACTCCAGGCAGCCGGTGCACCGGTCGGCGCGTACCGTGAGGCCGCCGGCGACCGGCCTGATCGCGTGCGTGGGGCAGGTCAGCAGGCACGCGCCGCAGCCCTGGCAGGCGTCGATGGTCACGAGCGCCACCGGTACCCCCGGGGTGTGACCATCCGCCCGGCGACCAGCCGGGTGTCGCTGTTGCCCACCACCACCACGCTGTACATGTCGACGACGGCCGGATCGAGCGTGGCCACCGTCGCGAGGTGCACCCGCTCGCCGGGGCGGCTGGCGTTGCGCACCACCCCGACCGGGGTGTCCGGCGGCCGGTGCGCGGCGAGGATGCCGAGCGCCTTGCCGAGCTGCCAGTCGCGGGCGCGGCTGCGCGGGTTGTAGAACACCGTCACGAAGTCACCCTCGGCGGCGGCGCTCACCCGCCGCTCGATGACCTCCCACGGAGTGTGCAGATCGGACAGACTGACGTAGGCGTGGTCGTGCCCGAGTGGCGCGCCGAGCAGCGCCCCGGCGGCGAGGGCGGCGGTCACCCCGGGCACGCCCACCACGTCGATCCGCTCGTCGGCGTACTCCAGGGCGGGGCTCGCCATCGCATACACCCCGGCGTCGCCGGACCCGATCAGCGCGACCGCGCGGCCGGCGGCGGCCTCGGCCACGGCGGCCCTGGCCCGCGCCTCCTCCGCGCCGAGCGAGCTGGCGAGCACCCGGGTGCCCGGCCGCAGCACGTCGCGGACCTGGTCGACGTACTGGTCCAGGCCCACCACCACGGCCGCGCGGCGCAGCTCCGCCACCGCCCGCGGAGCGCGGAGGTCGGCCGCGCCCGGCCCGAGACCGACGACGGCGAGCCGGCCGCGCGGCGCGTGCCGCGCCACCGCCACGGTCGCCATCGCCGACGCGGTCTTGCCCACCAGCAGCGTCGCGTCGCCGGCCCGGCCGTCCGCGCCGAGCAGGGCCGCGGCCTCCGCGACGCTCGGCGTGCCGACCGCCGCCCGGACCACCTCGCTGGGGTGCGGCACGTCGACCGCGGCGAGGCGCGTCGCGGGCCAGGTCACCAGGGGTACGCCGAGCGCGTCGGCGGTGCTGCGGATGCCCGCCTCGTCGGCCTTGATGTCGGCGCTGGCCAGGCAGCTCAGGCTCGCCGGGTCGACGCCGGCCTCGGCCAGCACCCGGTGCAGCAGCTCGGCCACCTCGGCGGCCGGTACGCCCCGACTCGCCCCGACACCGGCGACCAGCGACGGCGGTCGCAGCACGGCGGTCCGCGCGTCGATCGGCATCACCCGATCGGTGACCAGCAGCCGGTAGTGACCGCCGGTCGCCTTCTCGGCGGCCGCGCTGCCGGTGACGCCCTCGTCGAACGCGCCTTCGACGAACGCGCCTTCGACGGACGCGCCTTCAACGGCCACGCCTTCGACGGCCGTGGCCCCGGGGTGGCCGGCATGGCCGGCGCCGGCCTCGGGCTGGACGACGCGCACGTTCGGTGGCAGGGCGGGTAGCGGCCAGGCGGCGTCGGCGACCAGCTCGACCGGCTCACCGTCCAGGATGGCCCGGGACACCGCGGCGACCGCGCCCCGCACGGGCCAGCCGAGGGTGTCCAGCCCGGGCAGCCCGACCGCGTCGGTGGCGGTGGTGACCACCGGTCGGGCGTCCAGTAGCGCGCCGACCCGCTCGGCGAGGTCGTTGCCGCCGCCGGCGTGACCGCCCAGCAGCGCCACCGAGTGCCGGGCCGCCTCGTCGACGACCACCACGGCCGGGTCGGTGCGCTTGTCGCCGAGCAGCGGCGCGAGGACGCGTACCACCGCGCCGGTGGCCAGGAACGCGACCACCGCGTCACATTCCGCCCAGGCGGCGCGTAGCGCGTCGGCGACGCCGTCGCCCTGGACCAGCCGGGCGTGCGGCCAGGCGGCGGCCAGGATGTCGGCGTGCCGCCGACCGGCGGCGGTGGCCGCCACCAGGCCGATCCGCGCCGGAGTGTTGTCGTTCACGGGCGCTCCCCGGTGAGGACGACCACCGGGTTGGTGGCCGCGAGACGGATCGACCCGCCGGGCAGGTCGGCGAGGCGGGCGGCGGCGAGCTGGCTGCCCTCGACCCGGTAGCCGGCGGCGCGCAGCAGCGCCACCGCCGGCGCGACGCGGTCCAGTGCGGCCAGGGTGAGCACGATCCGCTCGGGGCGGCGGGCCACCACGGCGGCGAGGACGTCGACGCCGCCGCCACCCACGAAGACCGCGTCCGGTTCGGGCAGACCATCAAGCGCCGTCGGGGCACGCCCGACGACGATCCGGACGTCGACGGCGTGCGTGGCGGCGTTCTCCCGGATCGTCGCGGCGGACGCCGGGTCCTGCTCGACGGCGAGCACGGCCGCGCCGAGCAGGGCGCACTCGATGCCGACCGAGCCGCTGCCCGCGCCGACGTCCCAGACGAGGCGACCCAGCCGGGGGCGCAGCCGCGCGACGACCAGGGCACGCACCTCCGACTTGGTGATCATCGAGTCGCGGTGGGCGTACCGGCTCTCCGGCAGCGCCCAGCCGCCGATCGGCGCGGCGGCCGGCTGGTTGTCGACGCGCATCCCACCGACCGCGGCGGGTTCGGGAGCTGGCGCGGGCACGGCCCGCGCGGGCGCAGACACGGGCACGGCGGGCTCGGACACGGCGGGCACGGGCACGGCGGGCACGGGCACGGCGGGCACGGGCACGGCGGGCACGGGCACGGCGGGCACGGGCACGGCGGGCACGGGCACGGCGGGCTCGGACACGGCGACGCTGAGCAGGACGTGTGGGTCGGGCCAGGTGCCGGCGGCGGCCTGCGCGGGGCTCATCTCCCGCACCCGTTCGGCGTCGGTGCCGAGGTTCTCGGCGACCAGCAGGCGTCGGGACCAGCCGACGAGGCCGGCGCCCAGTTCGGCGGCCCCGGCCCCCGGCGCGGTGAGGACCGCGACCAGCGGCAGCGCCCGGCAGGCGTTCAGCGCCGGTCGGAGGTCGCGGCCGTGCGCGGTGACCACGGCCGCGCCGTCCCAGGACAGTCCGGCGCGGCCGAACGCGGCGGCCACACTGGACACCGCCGGCACCACCCGCAGCGGCAGCCCGGCCGCGCGCAGCCGCCGGACGATCCCGAACAGGCCGGGATCGCCGCTGGCCAGCACGACGGCCGGCACCCGGGCGTCGACGGCGTCGGCCAGCCGGCGCAGGGCCGGGGCGAGCGGTCCGAGGACGACGGTCTGCGCGCTCCCCGGTACGGGCACCGCGGCCAGGTGCCGGGCCGCCCCGACCACCAGTCCCGCGCCGGCCAGCGCGGAGGCGAGGGCGGGATGCGGCGGCGCCCCGGCGGCGTCGAGCCCGACCACGGTCACCAGCGCGTCCGGGGATGCCACCGTCGCCGTCGCTTCGCTCGAGGTCACTCCGCCCACCAACGCGTCCGGGGCGCTCATCGCGGCCACCGGCCGGACGAGGCGACGACCCGCGCTCCGGCGAAGTCGACCATCGCCACGTCCACGGTGACCGTCGGCCCGGCGAAGCGTCGCAGCACCGCCTGGACCCGTTGGCAGAGCAGGTCCCCGGCCGCGCCGAGCAGGCCGGCGGCCTCCCACAACTCGTACGCGTGCCGCCCGGTGTTGGCCTCGGTCACGGCGGCGACGAGCGCCGGATCGCCACCGGCGTCGGCGGTCACCGCGCCGAGCAGGGACAGGTCCACCGTGGAGCGGGTGTAGTGGGTCATCAGGATGCCGGCGGCGAGCTTGGCGAGCTTGCCCGCCATGCCGACGAAGACCACGCCGGTCATCGCGTCCTCGACGCCGGCGGTGACCGCCGCGCCGGTGAAGTCGCCCACCTCGACGAAGCACACCTCGGGCAGGTCGGGCAGCAGCGCGCGGGCGGCCCGCTCGGTACGCCCACCGGTGCACAGCACCACGGTCCGCTCGCCCTGGGCGGCCATGACGTGCACGGCCTGCACCACGCTGGCCCGCCAGGAGGCGGTGGAGAAGGGCCGGACGATTCCCGTGGTGCCCAGGATCGAGATGCCGCCGAGGATGCCGAGCCGCCGGTTGGTGGTCTTGCGGGCCATGATCTCGCCCCGGGGCACGCTGATCACCACGCGCACGCCGACCTCGGTGAGGTCGACGACCTCGGCGACCGCCTCGCCGATCATCCGGCGGGGCGTGTCGTTGATGGCCGGGCCGCCGACGGCGAGCCCGAGGCCGGGTTTGGTGACGGTGCCGACGCCGGAGCCGCCGGCCAGGCGTAGCCCGGGAGTGTCGGTGAAGTCCACGGTGGCGGTCAGCTCGGCGCCGTGGGTGACGTCCGGGTCGTCGCCGGCGTCCTTCACGACCACCGCCTCGGCGCGTACCGGTGGGGCGCCGGTGACCTCGCAGCGTTCGACCGGGAAGCGCACCCGTCGCCCGGCGGGCAGGCCGATCTCCACCTCCGGTTGGATCTCGCCGGTGACCAGGGCGGTGACCGCCGCCTTGGCCGCCGCGGTCGCGCACGCGCCAGTGGTCCAGCCGGTCCGTAGCGCGGTGGGCCGGACCTTCGCCGTACGCGGCAGGTCCGGCTCGCGCAGCGGCGGTTCGGCGTACGTCATGGGGTTTCTGTCTCTCCGGCGCGGGCGCGGCGCAGCTCGGCGCGGGCGGCCGGTTCGGCGCGACGGAAGGTGTGGAAGTGCCCCGGGTGGTAGAGGTGCGAGCGGGTGCCCGTCGCGGCGAGGGCCGGGCCGACCAGGAACAAGGTGTGTTTCCACAGCTTGTGCCGCTTGACCGTGGCCTCCAGGGCGCCGACCGTGCAGCGCACGACCAGCTCGTCGGGCCAGGTGGCCTGGTACGCCACGACGGCCGGAGTGTCCGCCGGGTAGCCGCCGGCCAGCAGTTCGGCCTGCACCTGCCCGGAGCGGGCGGCGGAGAGGAACAGCGCCATGGTGGTGCCGTGTCGGGCGAAGTCGCGGACCCGCTCGCCGGGCGGCATGGGGGTCTTGCCGCCTTCGAGGCGGGTGAGGATCACCGACTGGGCGACCTCGGGCACGGTCAGCTCCCGCCCGACGATCGCGGCCACGGCGGTGAACGACGACACCCCGGGGATGATCTCGACGGCCAGGTCGAGCGCCCGGCACAGGTCCAGTTGCTCCTGCACCGCGCCCCAGAGGGCCGGGTCGCCGGAGTGGATGCGCGCCACGGTCAGCCCCTGCGCGGCGGCCCGCTCGTAGAGCGGCAACACCCCCTCGATGGGCAGTTGCGACGAGTCGACGACCTCCGCGTCGGGGCGGGCGTGGTCGAGCACGTCGGCGTGCACCAGGCTGGCCGCCCAGATCACGACGTCCGCCGTGGCGATCACGCGGGCGGCCCGCAGGGTCAGCAGGTCCGCCGCGCCCGGGCCGGCGCCGACGAACCACACCTTGCCGTCGCTGGTCACAGTTTTCCTCCTCGGTACGCGCGCCGGGCGGGGACCAGCAGCGTGGACAGGTACGGCAAATCGGGCACGGCGTCGTCGACCGGGCCGATCCGTTCGCCGGGCAGGCCCAGTGCGCGCCCGAGCACGGCGTCGGAAAGGCGGCCCTGCCGGCGTAACTCGGCCAACAGCTCGGGGTGCCGTCGCCAGCCCTTGTAGACGACCACGGTGCCCGGCCCGGCGAGGGCGTCGGCGAACGGCGCGAGGCCGGCGGTGGCCGGCAGCAGCGTGAGCGGTTCGCGTCCCTCCACGAGCGGGGTGCCGCTGCGCGCGGCCAGCTCCTGCATGGCGGTGACGCCGGGCACCGTCGCCACCCGCACGGCGGGGCGCAGGGCCCGCACGCTCTGCGCCAGGTAGCCGAAGGTGGAGTAGACGTTGGGGTCGCCGATGGTGGCGAAGGCCAGCGATCGCGCGCCCGCGTCGATCGCCTCGACGACCGTCCCGGCGGCCTCGTCCCAGGCCGCCGTGCGGCGGGCGGTCACCCCACCTCGATCGTCGAAGGCGAACGGCAGCCGGCGCAGCCGGTCCGCCGCGACGTAGGCCCGGACGGTCGCCTCGGCCCGTCCGGCGTCCGCGCCCGGCGGCGTCGGACCGGTCGTCGCGCTGGTCTCGGCCCGGTCCGCCATCACGGGTACGAAGACCACGTCGGCATCGCGCAGGACCCGCACCGCCTTGACGGTGAGCAGTTCCGGGTCGCCCGGTCCGACGCCGACGCCGGTCAGCGTGGCGGTCATCGGGCCGCCTCGACCAGCCGGCGGGCCGCGGCGGGGTGCCCGGCCCAGTGGGTGTGCAGGTAGGAGGCGTGCACTCGGCCGTCGACGAAGCCGTGCTCGGCGTCGTTCCAGCGCCACGCCGGCGCCTTGCCGTGTCCGGGGTCGGTGGTGGTGCGGTGGAACTCGTGGCCGCGTACCGGCTCGCCCGTCCGGGCCACCGGTGAGTCGGTGACGGCGACGGCCTCGCGGTAGCCGAGGGTGAGCCGGCCGGTCATCCGGGCGGTCAGGTCCAGCCGCCCGCACATGGGTACGCCGTCCAGGGACCGCCCGAGGTAGAGCAGCCCGGCGCACTCGGCCACGATCGGCCCGTCGAAGTCGGCCAGCTCGGCGCGGAGCGTGCCGTTGCCCGCGAGGGCCTCGGCGTACGCCTCGGGGAAGCCGCCGCCGATGACCACCGCCCGGGTGCCGCTGGGCAGCGCCGGGTCGCGCAGCGGGTCGACGGTGACGATGTCCGCGCCGGCAGCCGTGAGGAGTTCGGCGGTCTCGGCGTACGAGAAGGTGAAGGCCGGACCACCGGCGAGCGCGACCCGTGGCCGCCCGACGCCGGCCGGCCCGCCGACGGCCTGGACCGGGTCCCAGGCCGGGGCGGTCAGCGGCCCGGCGCTGCGGGCCAGGTCGAGGACGGCGTCGAGGTCGACGGTGGCCTCGACCAGTTCGGCGAGCGCGGTGACGATGGCGAGCGATTCGGGGGCCCGTTCGGCGACCGGTACCAGCCCGAGGTGCCGGGCCGGCGCGGCGACCTCGGCGGCGCGGGTGACGGCCCCGAGCACCGGTACGCCCACCTCGGCGAGGGCGTCGCGCAGCAGCGTCTCGTGCCGGGGCGAGCCGACCCGGTTGAGGATCACGCCGCCGATCCGCACGGCGGGGTCGAACGCGGCCATGCCGAGGGTCAGCGCCGCGGCGGAGCGGCCCTGCGCGGTGGTGTCCAGCACCAGCAGCACGGGCGCGTCGACGAGCCGGGCGACGTGTGCCGTGGAGGCGAAGTCGCGCCGGCCCACCGCGCCGTCGTGCAGGCCCATGACGCCCTCCACCACGGCGATGTCGGCGGGCGTGGGGACGCTCGCGCCGTGCCGCAGCAGGCCGGCGATCCGCTCGGCCCCGACCAGGAACGGGTCGAGGTTGCGACCGGGCCGGCCGGCGGCGAGGGCGTGGTAGCCGGGGTCGATGTAGTCCGGGCCGACCTTGTGCGGGCTGACCGTGAGGCCGCGTCGACGCAGCGCGGCGAGCAGCCCGGTGGCGACCGTCGTCTTGCCGTGGCCGCTGGCCGGCGCGGCGACCACCACCCGGGGCAGCGACAACGGTTCGGCGGGGGCGATCACCACTCGATGCCCTTCTGACCCTTCTGACCGGCGTCCATCGGGTGCTTGACCTTGGTCAGCTCGGCGACCAGGTCGGCGGCGGCGACCAGGCGCGGGTCGGCGTCGCGACCGGTGATGACGACGTGCTGGAAGCCGGGCCGGTCGGCGAGGGTGGCGACCACCTCGTCGACGTCCACCCAGCCCCACTTCATCGGGTAGGTGAACTCGTCCAGCACGTACAGCCCGTAACGCTCGGCGGCCAGGTCCCGCTGGATCTGCCGCCACCCCTCCAGGGCGTCGGCGGCGTGGTCGGCCTCGCCGCCGCGCTGGATCCAGGACCAGCCCTCACCCATCTTGTGCCAGGCGACCGGCGCGCCCTGGCCGGTACGCTCGTGCACCTCGCCGAGCGCCCGGAAGGCGTTCTCCTCCCCGACCCGCCACTTGGCGCTCTTGACGAACTGGAAGACTCCGATCGGCAGGCCGGCCGTCCAGGCCCGCAGCGCCAGCCCGAAGGCGGCCGTCGACTTCCCCTTCATCTGTCCGGTGTGGACAACGAGCAGCGGCCGATTCCGCCGCTGCCGCGTCGTCAACCCGTCCGCGGGCACGTGACTCGGCTGTCCCTGCGGCATCAGAGTTCCCCCCTCATCGTCAAGCCCCGCGCGCCCTCCGCGCCCCGCGCGCCTTCCGCACCCCGCGCGCCTTCCGCACCCCGCGCGCCTTCCGCACCCCGCGCGCCTTCCGCACCCCGCGCGCCTTCCGCGATCTTGCAGTTTCTGTTGCTCATATGCGTATCTCGTCCTCTTATGTGGCGACAGAAACTGCAAGATCGCGGGGGGCGGGGTGGGTCAGGGCGTGCAGGGGGTGCAGGGGGGCGTTGAGTTGGGTGGCCAGGCGGCGGGCCAGGTGCAGGCGGATCGGGCCGGATTCGCAGTCGACGACCACGCAGGGGGCACCCGTCGCCGCGAGGATTGCCGCCGCTCCTGCCGCCCGGTCGAGCGGGCGGGTTCCGGCGGTGGCGCGGCCGTCGGTGACCACCAGGACCAGGGGGCGGCGCTTCGGGTCGCGCAGGCGCTCCACCCGCAGCAGTTCCGCGGCGGCCAGCAGACCCTCGGCCAGTGGTGTCCGCCCGCCGGTGGGCAACTCGGCCAGACGGGTCGAGGCGGCCAGCACCGACGAGGTCGCCGGCAGCACGGTGCGCGCGCCGGCTCCCCGGAAGGCGATCACCGCGACCTTGTCCCGCCGCTGGTACGCGTCGGTGAGCAGGGCGAGCACCGCGTCCTTCACGGTGACCATCCGCTGCCGGGCGCCCATCGAACCGCTGGCGTCCACCACGAACAGCACCAGGTTGCCCTCGCGCCCCTCCCGGACCGCCTCGCGGACGTCGTCCGGACGCAGGCGCAGCGGGCCCGCCAGTCGCCCCCGAGTCGCCTGGTGGGGTGCGGCGGCGCGGATGGTGGCCGGCAGGTGCAGCGCGCCGACCCCACCGTTCGGCACCCGGGCCCCGGTGGTGCGGCCCCTCCCGGTCCGGGCCCGCGACCGCCGGCCCGGCACCCCGTCACCGACGCCGGGCGCGGTCAGCAGCCGGGCTCGCAGACCACCCCGGGGTACGGCCACCCGTCCGCCCTCGCGCTCCCGGTCGTTCCCGGTGGCGCTGGGCTCACCCTCCTCGGCCCGCCGACGGCGACCGCCCCGACCGTTCACCCCCGAGAAGTCCCCGTCCGCGCCGACGTCGGCGGCGTGCGGCTCCGGGCCGTCGGCCCTCCCGGAGTCGCCGTCGCCGGAATCGTGCCCGCCGCTGCCCGACTCCCCACCGTCCACGTCGGTGGGACCGCGGGCGTTGTCGTCGGAGCCACGACCGTCGGGGCCGTTCCCATCGTGACGATGTTCCCCGGTGTCGCCGTCCACGCCGGAGGAGCCGCCCAGGTCGCCGGCACTGCCGCCGGGGCCGCCCCCACCGCCACCATCGGGACCGTCGGGGCGCGGGCCGGCGGAGCCGCCGTCGTCCGGGCGGCCGTCGTCGTCCGGGTCGTCGGGGTGGTTGTCCTGGGCCCGTTGCAGCGCCTCGTCGAGGCGCTTCTCGTCCAGCCCCGGCGTGTCGAACGGGTCGCGGCGACGGCGGTGCGGCAGGGCGAGTCGGGCCGCCACCCGCACGTCGTCGCTGGTGACCCGGTCCCGGTCGTGCCAGGCGGCGTGGGCGAGGGCGGTACGCGCGGTGACGATGTCGGCGCGCATCCCGTCCACGTCGAACGCCGCGCACACCTCGGCGATCTGCCGCAGCGCGGCGTCCGGCAGGCGTACCCCGGGAAGCCGGCGGCGGGCGGCGGCCACCTGGGCGGCGATCTCGGCGTCGGCGTCGGCCCAGCGGGCGGCGAACCCGGCCGGGTCGGCGTCGGCGGCGAGCCGCCGGCGGACGACCTCCACCCGGATCTCCGGGTCCCGGCTGGCGTTCACCTCCACGGTCAGCCCGAACCGGTCGAGCAGCTGCGGGCGCAGCTCCCCCTCCTCCGGGTTCATGGTGCCGACCAGCAGGAACCGGGCCGCGTGGCTGACCGAGACGCCCTCGCGCTCGACGTGGCTGCGGCCCATCGCCGCCGCGTCCAGCAGCAGGTCGACGAGGTGGTCGTGCAGCAGGTTGACCTCGTCCACGTAGAGCACGCCCCGGTGGGCGGCGGCGAGCAGGCCCGGTTCGAAGGCGCGTACGCCCTCGCCGAGGGCCTTCTCCAGGTCCAGCGACCCGACCACCCGGTCCTCGGCCGCTCCGACGGGCAGTTCGACGAGGCGCGCCGGCCCGGTCTCGACGGCCGCCCCGACCGGGTGCGGCCCGTCCGGGCAGCCCGGGTCGGGTTCGGCCGGATCACACCCGAAGCGGCAGCCGGCGACCCGGCGCACCGGGGGCAGCAGCGCGGCGAGGGCGCGTACGGCGGTGGACTTGGCGGTGCCCTTCTCGCCCCGCACGAGGACCCCACCGATCGCCGGGGACACGGCGTTGAGCAGCAACGCCAGCCGCATGTCGGCCATGCCGAGCACGGCGCTGAACGGGTAGGTCGTGGTCATGCCCGGTCCTCCAGGTCGCCCTCGCTGGCCAGGTAGGTGTCGCGCAGGCGGTCCAGGGTGGCCGGCTCGGGCTTGGCCCACAGCCCCCGGTCGGCGGCCTCCAATAGCCGCTCGGTGATGCCGCGTAGCGCCCACGGGTTGGACTTCTCCAGGAACTCGCGGGTGGTGTCGTCGAACAGGTACGCGGCGGCCAGGTGCTCGTACATCCAGTCGTCCACCACACCGGCGGTGGCGTCGTAGCCGAACAGGTAGTCCACGGTGGCGGCCAGCTCGAACGCGCCCTTGTAGCCGTGCCGGCGCATCGCGGCGATCCACTTCGGGTTGACCACCCGGGCCCGGAACACCCGCCGGGTCTCCTCGCCCAGCGTGCGGGTCCGCACGTCGTGCGGCATCGCCGAGTCGCCCACGTACGCGGCCGGGGACGTGCCGGTGAGGTGGCGGACCATCGCCACCATCCCGCCGTGATACTGGAAGTAGTCGTCGGAGTCGACGATGTCGTGCTCGCGGGTGTCCTGGTTCTTCACCGCGACCGCGATCCGCGCGAAGGAGCGTTCCATGTCGGCGCGCGCCTCCCGCCCGTCCAGGCCCCGGCCGTACGCGTAGCCACCCCACACCGCGTACACCTCGGCCAGGTCGGCGTCGCTGCGCCAGGTCCGGGCGTCGATCAGCGGCAACAGGCCCGCGCCGTACGCCCCGGGTTTGGAGCCGAAGATCCGGGCGGTGGCCCGCCGCTCGTCACCGTGCTCGGCGAGGTCGGCGGCCACGTGGGCGCGCAGGTAGTTCTCCTCGGCCGGCTCGTTCAGGGCGGCGACCTGCCGGACGGCGTCGTCGAGCAGCGCCACCACGTGCGGGAACGCGTCGCGGAAGAACCCGGAGATCCGTACGGTGACGTCGACGCGGGGCCGACCCAGCTCGGCGGTCGGCACCACCTCGACGCCGGTGACCCGCCGGGACCGCTCGTCCCACACCGGCCGGCAGCCGATAAGCGCGAGCACCTCGGCGATGTCGTCGCCCTGCGTCCGCATGGCGCTGGTGCCCCACACGGTCAACCCCACCGAGCGGGGGTACGCGCCGGTGTCGGCGAGGTGCCGGGCCAGCAGCGAGTCGGCCAGGGCCACGCCGACGTCCCAGGCGTTGCGGCTGGGGATGGCCTTCGGGTCGACGGAGTAGAAGTTCCGGCCGGTGGGCAACACGTTGACCAGGCCCCGGGTGGGTGAGCCGGACGGGCCGGGCGGCACGAACCGGCCGTCGAGCGCACCGAGGGTGTTGGTCAGCTCGTCGGTGGTGCGAACCAGCCGGGGCACCAACTCGGTGGCGGCGAAGCGCAGCACCTCGGCGGCGTCCGGGATCGGCTGGCCGGTCACCTCGGCGACGACCGCCTCGGCCGTGTCGGCGGTCCAGCCCAGGGTCTCCATGCCGACGACCAGCCGCCGGGCGAGGGTTTCGATCAGGTCGATGGCATCGGCGGCGGTGCCGGCCGGCCCGTCCACCGCGTCGGTCAACGCGGCCGGCAGGGCGATCCGCTGGCCCGGCGTGGCAAGCAGTTCCTGTTCGTCGAGGCCGTACGCGGTGGCGAGGGCCTGCCGCAGGCCGGGCAGGGCCTGGACGCCACCCCAGATCTGCGGGGCGCGCAGCACCGCGAGGACCAGGTTGACCCGCGGCTCGCCGGTGGGCGCGTCGGCGAGGATGTGCAGGCCGTCGCGGATCTGCACGTCCTTGACCTCGCACAGGTAGCCGTCGAGGTGCAGCACGAAGTCGTCGAAGTCGTCCGCGTCGGGCATCGCCTCGGTGTGCAGGTCGTGGTGCAGCTCGGAGGCGCGGACCAGGTCCCAGATCTGCGCCCGCACGGTCGGCACCTTCGCCGGGTCGAGCGCCTGCACGGTGGCGTACTCGTCCAGCAGTTGCTCCAGTTTGGCCAGGTCGCCGTAGGTCTCGGCGCGGGCCATCGGCGGCACCAGGTGGTCGATGACCACGGCGTGCGCCCGCCGCTTGGCCTGGGTGCCCTCGCCTGGGTCGTTGACGATGAACGGGTACACCAGCGGCAGGTCCGCGAGGACCGCGTCGGGCGCGCAGCCGGCGGCCAGGCCGAGGCCCTTGCCGGGCAGCCACTCCAGGGTGCCGTGCTTGCCCAGGTGCACCACGGCGTCCGCGCCGAAGCCGCCGTCGGAGACCGGCGCGGCGAGCCAGCGGTACGCGGCCAGGTAGTGGTGGCTCGGCGGCAGGTCCGGGTCGTGGTAGATGGCGATCGGGTTCTCCCCGAAACCACGCGGCGGCTGGATCAGCAGCGCCACGTTGCCGAAGCGCAGCCCGGCCAGCACGACGTCCCCGCCGTCGGTGTACAGCTCGCCGGGCGGCTCGCCCCAGTGTTGCCGCATCCGCTCGCGCAGCTCGACCGGGACCGCCTCGAACCAGCGCCGGTACGTCTGCCCCGGTATCCGCGCCTCGGCGGCGGCCAACTGCTCCGGGGTGAGCCACTCCACGTCGTGCCCGCCGGCGGCGATCAGCGCGTGGATCAGCGCGTCACCGTCCGTGGGCGGCGGCGTGCCGCCGAGGTCGTAGCCCGCCTCGGCGAGCGCGGCGAACAGCCGGACCGCCGAGGCCGGGGTGTCCAGCCCGACGGCGTTGCCGACCCGCGAGTGCTTGGTGGGGTACGAGCTGAGCACCACGGCGATCCGCTTGTCGGCGTTCGGCACGTACCGCAGCCGGGCGTGCCGCACCGCGATCCCGGCGACGCGGGCGGCCCGCTCGGGGTCGGCGGCGTACACCGAGAGACCGTCGGCGTCGACCTGCTTGAACGAGAACGGCACCGTGACGATCCGGCCGTCGAACTCGGGGATGGCCACCTGCATCGCCGCGTCCAACGGGGACAGTCCGGCGTCGCTGGCGGCCCACTGCTCGCGCGTGCTGGTGAGGCAGAGCGCCTGGATGACCGGCACGTCCAGGGCGGCGAGCGCGCCGACGTCCCAGGCGTCCTCGTCGCCGCCGGAGGAGGCGTCGGCGGCGACCGCGCCGCCGGCCGCGAGGACGGTGACCAGCAGCGCGTCGCAGCGGGCGAAGAGCCCGAGGGGGCCGGCGCCGGCCGTCAGCCCGCGCAGCGAGCCGCAGAAGATCGGCAGGGGGTTGCCGCCGGCCGCGCGGACCGCCTCGGCCAGCACGTCGACGAACACGGTGTTGCCGGCCAGGGCGTGCGCCCGGTAGAAGACGATTCCGATGGTGGGCCGACCCGGTTCGGTGGGGTGCTCGCCGTGCACGCCGTACGCCGGGGTCGGCGCGGGCGGTGCGAACCCCTCCCCGGTGAGCAGGACCGTGTCGGAGAGGAACCGGGCCAACTCCCCCAGGTTGTCCGGGCCACCCTCGACCAGGTACGCGAGGGCCTGGGCGACCACCCCGGACGGCACCGTGGAGACCGCCATCAGCTCCGCGTCGGGCAGCGCCTCGCCGCCAAGGACGACCGTCGGCACGCCGCTGGCGAGCACGGCGGCGAGGCCGTCCGGCCACGCCTGCCGACCGCCGAGTAGGCGTACGACGGCGAGGTCGACCCCGTCGAGCAGGGCGGGCACCTCGTCGGCCGCCACCCGGGCAGGGTTGGCGAGCCGGTAGTCGGCGTCGCTGGCGCGGGCGGCCAGCAGGTCGGTGTCGGCGGTGGAGAGCAGCAGAATGCGCACGGCAGGCTCCGGACGGTAACGTCGGCGCGCTCGCGGAAGCGGTTCGGCGACGACGTGCGGGTGGGCGCGGGGTTCAGCGGGCACCGCGACCCGGACCGCTCACCGGCACGGGGCCGGCGGCGACGGGTGGCGTGGCGCGGAACTCAGCGGGAAACGACGCCCAAGCGAGCGGATGCCGGCGCGGTTGTGCGGCCGGGTCGGGGCGCGGCGGTGCGACCGCCGCTCGGGGTACGACGGTGCTCGTGGGTGCGCAAGACGCCATGCGTCATCGGGTCCTCCTCGGGTGTCCACGCCCTGGGGTACGTCCCGACGGCCGAAGTATCCTGGCTTCCGGATCGACGCTCTCCCCCGGCCTTCCAACCGCAGACACACGGCCGTGACTCGCGAGGGGGGATCACTCCCCGGTGACAGTGGCGGGACCGCGTCGGATTCGCACCGACTTCCTTCACTGCCGTCAGGCCGCGAATGCTGCCACACCCTCGCGCCGCCGGTCAACGCGGACCCCGGTGCCGCCCGGTCACGAGCACCACATTGACCTGCGAAGATATCGGGGCGAGTCACTCACCCGACGATGCTCATCGAGCGCAGCGCCAGCCCTTTCGGTCGACATTGACGGCACGCCCCACCACGTGAACGCTGGCGCCACGATCGGCGGCGGTGAGCTGATCCTTCCACCCGTCCTCACGCTCATCCAGCGATCACTCGCGCAGGCGAAACCCGCTTGAGCCCGGTTACGGCCTGACCGGCTCAGCGGGCGTGGCGTTCCGGGTGGGCCCGATTCCACACCCGCATCCGCTCCGGGTAGCCGGTGCGGGCCGCCTCGTACAGCGGCACCGCGTGTTTGCGGGCGATGTCGCCCGCTGCCCGGGGTGTGCCGGTGCGGCGACGGATCCACTCACCGTCGTAGGCGATCGCGACCACGGTGGTGTCGGTGGCGGTCGTCTCCGGTTCCAGGTAGAACTCCACCCCTCGCCGGCTGGCGACGAACGCCTCCAGCGCGGCGAGGTCGTCCCGGGTGGCCTCACGGTCCAGCTTCGTCGGGGTCGCCTCGCCGCCGCGAGACCGCCGGTTGAACCAGCCCATGCCCAGCCCCTCTCCTTCGACGCCACTCCCAGTTCAGCACCGATTCCTGGCAATAGGCTGCACGGCGGGTGGGAGGAATCTGACTCCGCTGGGGCGGAACCCGACGGGCGCGGGCGGTGTCATCAGTGCGAGTCCGACCGGAGGTTCCCCTGGACGACGACGTGCTCGTCACCCGCGCCCGAGCCGGTGACCTGGAGGCGTACGACCTCCTGGTCGCCCGGCACACCGCGTCCGCGTACCGGACGGCGGTGCTGCTCGGCGCGGGTTCGGACTCCGAGGACGTCGTCCAGGAGGCGTTCGTGAAGGGCTACCGCAAGCTGTCCCGCTACCGGGGAGAGTCGTCCTTCCGCTCCTGGTTGCTCGCGATCGTCGCCAACGAGACCCGCAACCTGCACCGGTCCCGCACGCGCCGGGAGGGCCTGGTCCTGCGGGCGGCGGCGAACCCCCCGCCCGAGGTCGCCGAGGATGACGCCGTTGACGCCGTCCTGGCCGGCGAGCGGCGGGCCGCGCTGGTGGCGGCCCTGCGGCAACTGCCGGTACGCGACCGCGAGGTGATCGTCTGCCGGTTCTTCCTCGATCTCGGCGAGCAGGAGACGGGCGTCATGCTGGGCTGGCCCCGGGGAACGGTGAAGTCGCGTACCTCACGGGCACTGGCGAAGCTGCGCGCCCTGCTCGCCGACGAGGAGGTGCGTCATGGATGACCTCACCCGGGACGGCCTGGAAGCGGAGCTGCGTGACCTGGGCGTCTGGTTGGACACGCCCGTCACGCCGGACGTGACCGCACGGGTGCGCGACCGGCTCGTCGGGGACGTACGCGGGCGACGTCGGTGGCGCTCCCTGGCCGCGGCGGCGCTCGTTGCCCTGCTGGTCGCGGCGCTGCCGCCGACGCGTGCGGCCGTCGCCGACGCGGTCGGCGAGGTGCTGCGCTTCGCCGGCGTCGGCATCGTCACGTCGTCCACGCCGTCGCCGCCCGAGGACGAGCCGTCGCCCCTGCCGTCGCTGCGGATGGTGGGGCTCGACGAGGCGCGGCGGGCGGTGCGCTTCCCGATCCGGGTGCCGGCCGCGCTCGGGCCGCCGGAGCGGGTGTCGGTCGCCGACCCCGACGGCACCGGCGCGTACCGGGTCGCGACGCTGCTGTACGAGGGCGGCGGGGTGCGTCTCGACGCGTTCGACGGTCGTCTCGACCTGACCTTCCACAAGCGGACCAGCCGGCCGGGTGCGGAGTGGACGCAGGTCGACGGTGACTTCGCCGTCTGGGTCGACGGTCCGCACGTGCTGTCCTACGTCGACCGGTCGGGGCAGATCCGCCGGGAGACCGCACGACTCGCCGCGTCGACCCTGATCTGGGAGCAGGCCGGCGTGACCTACCGGCTGGAGGGCGCGCGCAGCATGGCCGAGGCGCTCGAGATCGCCGGCTCGCTCCCCTAGGAACCCGCCCGGCCCGACCGGTGTCTCTCTGGTACGGGACACGTCCTTGTGGGAGGGAGCAAGATGATCACTTGGGGCAGGTTTCTGCTGGGGTCGGTTCTGGTGCTGGCGGGCTGCGGCACGGCCGGTGACGGGCCGGCGACGACTGCCGGCGGTCCAACCACTGCGGCGGTCGGCTGCGCGTCGCGGGTCGAGACGGGGTCGCTGCCCGACTGGGCGGACGAGGGGTTCCACGGGGACACCCGCATGCCGCACGTCTTCGGCGCACGGGGTGAGATCGTGGCGGTGCTGTTCGGCCACCCGCTGGCGCAGGTCCGACCGGACGCGTCGAGCAACAAGATCCTCTGGGTGGCCCGGCCCGCCACGGCCTCGCCGCCCCCGGGCGCCTCGACCAGCCTGAAGATCATCGCCACGTTGGACGGCACCGACACGCGAGTGACCCACGAGGTCGCCGGCGGGCCGGCGCCGTCGATCATCGACATGCCGCGAGCGGGGTGCTGGCATCTCGACCTGAGCTGGGGCGGGCGCGCCGACACGATGGATCTCGTCTACGCCGAGCGGAAGCCGTGACGACGGGGAAGAACCCCTCCCGCCATATCCAACATATACCGCATGGGGGGACTTGCGACAAGGCCCCCGCTGTGCCGCAGAATGGCCCGTCCAAGGCCATGACCTGCGCAAACGGGAGCCATGAAGATGAACGTGTCGTCGGCGGCGGCCAGTGTGTTCGACCTCCCCGAGAACCTCGCCGCCAAGGCCGACCCGGCGCTCGTCGCCCGGGACGAGCAGCACTTCGCCGTGATCGCGGCGAGCCTTCAGCGGTCGATCGCCGACCTGTCCGACCGCCTGGACGCCGAGCGCCGGGCACCGGCGGGCAAGGGTCGGCAGGCGGTCGTCCGGGACGAGGAGGTCCGGCGGCTGACCGCCCGCCTGCGCGCGCTGCGCCGTTTCGGTCTGGATCTGTGTCTCGGTCGCATGGTCCACGCGGACGACCCCGAGCCCGTCTATATCGGACGGTTCGGCCTCAGCGACGGCGATGGCCGCCGGCTGCTGCTCGACTGGCGTTCACCGGCCGCCGCGCCGTTCTTCGGAGCGACCCACGCCAACCCGATGGGCCTCGCGAGCCGACGCCGGTATCGCTGGACCCTCGGCCGGATCAGCGACTACTGGGACGAGGTGTTCACCCCGGACGGGTTCGAGGGGCACGCCGCGCTGGACGACCAGTCGGCGTTCATCGCCAGCCTCGGCGGCAACCGCTCGGCCCGGATGCGCGACGTGCTCGGCACCATCCAGGCCGACCAGGACGCCATCATCCGGGCCGGATCACGCGGCGCGCTCGTCGTCGACGGCGGTCCGGGCACGGGCAAGACCGTCGTCGCCCTGCACCGCACCGCGTACCTGCTCTACTCCGACCCGCGCCTGCGGCAGGGGCGCGGCGGGGTGCTGTTCGTCGGGCCGCACCAGCCCTACCTGGCGTACGTCGCCGACGTCCTGCCCAGCCTCGGCGAGGAGGACGTGCAGACCTGCACCCTGCGGGACCTCGTACCGCAGGGCGCCTCGGCCGCCGCCGAGAGCGACCCGGAGGTGGACCGCCTCAAGTCCTCGCTCGACCTGGTACGGGCGATCGACGCGGCCGTCCGCTTCTACGAGGAGCCGCCGACGACGGCGCTGACCGTCGCGGCCGGCGACACCGACATCCGGCTGAGCGCCGACGACTGGGCCCAGGCGTTCGAGGCGCCCGGACCGGGCACCCCGCACAACGAGGCCCGCGACGAGATCTGGGACGAACTGCTGAGCATCCTGCTCGGCAGGTACGACGGCGACGAACCCGAGGACCTCGTCCGCGCGTCGCTGCGGCGCGACGCGGAACTCCGTACCACGGTCAACCGCGCCTGGCCGCTGCTCGACGCGGCCGACATCGTCGCGGACCTGTGGTCGGTACCCGCCTATCTGCGCAGGTGCGCCCCCTGGCTCGGTCCCGACGACGTCCGCCGGCTCCAGCGCGCCGACGCCCGCACGTGGACGGTGTCCGACCTGCCGCTGCTGGACGCGGCACGACAGCGGCTCGGCGATGCGGAGGCGTCAGGGCGTACCCGCCGCCGCGACGCCACGATCGCCGCCGAACGGGAACGCATGGCGACGGTGGTCGACGAGCTGATCGAGGCGCACGCCTACGACGACGGCGAGGGCGTGCTGTCGAGCCTGCGCCAACTGGACCTGCAGGACGCGCTTGTCGACGAGGCCGTGCTGCCGGGCGTCGCCGCGGATCTGCTGGCCGGCCCGTTCGCGCACATCGTGGTGGACGAGGCGCAGGAGCTGACCGACGCGCAGTGGCAGATGCTGCTGTCGCGGTGCCCGTCGCGCAGCTTCACGATCGTCGGGGACCGGGCCCAGGCCCGGCACGGATTCACCGGGTCGTGGCGGGAACGGCTCGCCCGCGTCGGGCTCAACGAGGTGACCCTGACCTCGTTGACCGTCAACTACCGGACGCCCCGGGAGGTCATGGCGCAGGCCGAACCGGTCATCCGGGCCGTACTCCCGGACGCGAACGTGCCGACCTCGATCCGCGGCAACGGGATCCCCGTCACCCACGGATCGGTGCGCGACCGGGACGCGATCGTCGACGGCTGGCTCGCCGAGCACGCCGAGGGAATCGCCTGCGTCATCGGCGACCCCACGTTCCGGCCGGCGACGAGTCGCGTCCGGTCGCTGAGTCCGGAACTGTCCAAGGGGCTGGAGTTCGACCTGGTCGTCCTCGTCGATCCGGAGGCGTTCGGTGAGGGCGTCCAGGGGGCGGTCGACAGGTACGTCGCGATGACGCGCGCGACCCAGCGGCTCGTCGTGCTCACCGATTAGGCTGCCGGACGTGCCAAACGACGTGCGGGAGGCGGCGGCGCACAACAACGCGCAATGGTGCGACGTGGTGTGCGCCAGCCACGGCCTGGTCGGCCGGATCGACGCCGACGCGTGGTCGGTGCCCCGCCGCTCCCCGCCCTGGTATCCGGACGCGGTCACCCTGCGCCCCGGCGTCGACCCCGAGGCGCTGCTCGCGCGGATCGACGCCGGGGCCGGCGCGTCGGTGAAGGACAGCTTCGCCGACCTCGACCTCGCGGCGTACGGGTTCCGGGTCCTCTTCGACGCGCAGTGGATCCACCGCCCGCCCACCGAGCCGCCGACCGGCGTGCCGCTCGACCGGGTCACCACGGCGCGAGGGCTCGCGGAGTGGGCGAGCGCGCACGGCGGCGGGGAGCTGTTCCGCCCGGCGCTGCTGGCCGACCCGGGCATCCGGGTGCTGGCCCGGCACGACGGGCGGGGCGCTGTCGTGGGCGGGGCGGTGGTCAGCGGCGACGATCCGTCGGGCGTCTCCAACCTGTTCAGCACCAGCGACGATCCGGACGAGATCTGGCTGGCGATCTCCGCCACCCTGCCCGACGTACCCCTGGTCGGCTACGAGTCCGCGCCCGACCTGCCCCCGGCCCGCCGAGCCGGCTTCCACCCCGCGGGCCTCCTGCGCATCTGGCTCCGTTGATCATGAAGTTATTGCCACGACACGCCGACATCGATGGCAACAACTTCATGATCAACGCCGGCGGGACGGGGGTGGGGGACGGCGTCAGCCCAGGCGGGTCAGGTCCTCCGGGGTCAGGTGGAGGGCGGCGGCGGCGATGTTCTCCTCGAGGTGCAGCGGGTCGCTGGTGCCGGGGATGGCGAGGACGTGCGGGCCCTGGTGCAGGGTCCAGGCCAGGCGTACCTGCGAAGGGGTGACGCCGTGGTCGCGGGCGACCGCCTCGACGGCCGCGCCCGGCGCGGCGGTCGCTCCCGCCTCCCGGGACGTTCCGGCCAGCGCGAAGAACGGCACGTAGGCGACTCCCCGCTCGCCGCAGGTCCGGACGAAGGCGTCCTGTTCACGGTAGGCGTCCACGCCGTAGTTGTTCTGCACGCAGACCACCGGCGCGATGCCGGCCACCTCATCCAGCTGCTCGGGCCGGACGTTGGACAGCCCGAGGTGCCGGATCAGCCCGGCGTCGCGCAGCTCGGCCAGGGCGCCGAACCGCTCGGCCAGCGGCACCGCCCCCGGCCCCCGGCCGAGCCGTAGGTTCACCACGTCGAGCTGGTCGCGGCCGAGACGACGCAGGTTCTCCTCGACCTGCGCGCGCAACTGCGCGGGGGTGAACGCCTCGGTGAACCCGTCCACCGGGTCGTAGCCGAAGCCGACCTTGGTGGCGATCACCAGATCCTCGGGGTACGGGGCGAGGGCCGCCCGGATCAGCTCGGTGGCGTACCGGGCGGGACCGGTGCCCACCCGCAGGGTTCCGCCGGGCGAGACGTAGAACGCGGCCGTGTCGAGGTGGTTGACGCCCAGCTCGACAGCGCGGCGCAGCAGCGCGATCGCGCGATCGAGGTCGGGGTTCGCGGTGATCCGCATCGAGCCGAAGCCCATCCGGCGCACCGTGCGGTCGCCCAGGGTCCAGGTGCCCGCCGCGGCGGCGGTGATCTCGTCGATTGGCATCGGGCGACCGTAGCCAGCACGGGCGCGCGGCGCACTCGGCCACGCGCCCGATACCGGCACGCCCTGATCCGGGCTAGTTTTGTTGTGCTGCCGACGACTGCTCCCGGTCGGCGGCGCGCGGCGGACGCAGCGCCGGCACCAGCGCCAACGTCGGCAGGAGCAGCAACGGCACCACCAGCAGCGCCCGCAGGACGCCGACGTGGTCGCCGAGCAGCCCCAGCAGCGGCGGGCCACCCAGGAAGGCCGTGTAGCCGATCACGGCGACGACGCTGACCCGTACCGCCGCGTGCGCCTCCTCGTCGGCCGCCGCGCTCATGCCGACGGGGAAGCCGAGTGACGCGCCGATCCCCCACAGCGCGACACCGACGATGGCCACCGGTCCCGAGCCGGCCAACACGGCCAACGTCGCGCCGGCGGCGGCGAGCAGGACGGTGCCGGTGAGGACCGGCACCCGCCCCCAACGGTCCAGCGCGACCGTGCCGGCGGTGCGACCGAGGGTCATGCCGACGACGAACACGCCGAAGACCGCCGCGCCGGCCGCCTCGCTCAGGTCCCGGCCGTCCACGAACGCGACCGCCAGCCAGTCGTTGGCGCTGCCCTCGGTGAAGGCCGCCACCAGCACGAACAGCCCGATCAGCAGGGTGCGCGGCTCGCGCCAGGCGGCGAGCTGGGCCCGCCGACGACCGGCCGGGGTGGTGTCCGTCGGCCCGTTGGCCGCGTCCACGGCGGGCTGGGGCAGGTACGCCCGGGACGCGAAGACGGTGCCGACCAGGACCACCACGGCCACCACGGCGAGGTGCGCGCCCACCGGCACGTCCAGGCGGGCCGCGCCGGCGCCGACGCCCGCGCCGGCCACCGACCCGAGGCTCCAGGCCGCGTGGAAACGGGGCATGACGGTACGCCCCAACCGACGCTCCACCGCCGCGCCCTCGACGTTCATCGCCACGTCACACGCGCCGGAGCCGTAGCCGAAGGCGACCATCCCCAGCGCGACGACGGCGGCCGACCCGGCGACCGTCGCGCCCAACCCGGCCACGATCAGGCCCACCGCGACCAGCACGGTGGCGAGGGTCACCGTGCGGGCGGAGCCGAGGCGCTGGGCGAGCAGCCCGGACGTCGGCATGGCGAGCAGCGCGCCGACGCTCAACGCGAGCAACAGCAGCCCGAGGCGGCCGGCGGACAGATCCAGCGCCTCCCGGACGGCCGGCACCCGGGAGAACCAGCTACCGACGGCCAGGCCGTTCAGGGTGAAGGTCAGGGCGACACCGTTGCGGGCGAGCACGATGGCCCGCGTCGGCGCGGCGGCGTCCGGGGCGACGGCGGGACTGGTGGGGGCACTCAAGGGGGTGGTCCTCTTCCTGGGGGGTGATCTCCTGGCACGATCGCACACCTGAGAGCGCTACCACCACAAGCGGGCCCCGCCCCTTACCGCAGGCCCGCAGCTCGGGGGATGATGGCTGGCAGGCGCACGCCCGCCGGGGGCGGGCGTCGTCGGGGAGGACACGATGACGGCAGCGGCACCGCGCCCAGCCACCCTGGAGGACGTCGCCCGGGCCGCCGGAGTGTCCCGGTCCACCGCCTCGCGGGTGATCGCCGGCACCGGGTTCGCCTCGCCGGCCGCCCGGGCACGGGTGGTGACGGCCGCCGACCAGCTCGGCTACGTGCCCAACCCGGCCGCGCGCGCACTGGTCCGCGGCGGCGGCGTACGGCTGGTGGTGGCCGCCCTGGGCACCAGCGCGGCCGTGCTGGACGACCCGTACGTGGACCGCGTGGTCGGCTCGGCCGCCCGGGTGTGCGCGCCGGCCGGCGTCGGGGTGGCCCTGCACTGGCTGCCGCTGGGTGACCCGCGCGGCCTCGACCAGCTCGCCGCCGACCGCAGCGTGTGCGGGGTCGTGCTGGTCAACACCACCGAGGACCTGCTGGCGGCCGTACCCCGGGCGCTGCACGGCCGGATCGCCTCGATCGGCATCGGCTCGGCCACAGTGCCGTCGTTCGACGTCGACAACACCACCGGCGCGGGCGCGGTGTTACGCCACCTGTACGGCACGGGCCGCCGCCGGATCGCCATGGTGACCGGTCCACGGTGGCTGCCGTGCGCGCAGCGGCCGGTGCGGGCGTACCGGCACCTGATGCGCGAGGCCGGCCTGCCGGAGCGGGTCGTGCGGGGGGACTTCACGGCGGCGCGGGGCCGGGAGGCGGCCGGCGAGGCGCTGCGGCGCTGGCCGGACGTCGACGCGATCTACGCGATCAGCGACGAGACGGCCCTGGGCGTGATCGCGGAGCTGCGCGAGGACGGCGTCCGGGTGCCCGGTGACGTCGCGGTGGCCGGCTTCGACGACATCCCGCTGGCCGGCATGACCGCGCCGGCGCTGACCACCGCGAGCCACCCCGTGGGCCGGATCGCCGCCGCGGCGGCCGCCGCCGTGCTGGCCGGTCGCCCGGGAGCGCCGGTGACGCTCTTCCCGTCCGACCTGGTGGCCCGGGACAGCGCCTGAGCGGCCGCCCGGTTAACCGGCGGCCGGCCGGGTAACCGCCTCGCACCTCTCGTCGACCGCGAGGAGTTGGTGGCCCGTGTCCGACCCCGTGCCGCCGAGCCGGGCGCCCGCGCAGGGTCACCGGCACGGCCGGTTGACCACCCGCCCACACCCGCCGGTGGTGACCGGGCCGAGCGGCATCGTGCCGCTGCCCGGCGGTGACGGTGGTCGGCCCGCGATGGCGTACGTGCCGGAGCCGGCCGCCGACGGGGCCGCGTACCGGCTGGTGGTGCTCCTGCACGGGGCGGGTGGTTCCGCGCGGCACGGACTGGACCTGCTGCTCGCGGAGGCGGACGCGCAGCACCTGCTGCTGATCGCCCCGCAGTCGTCGGCGACCAGTTGGGACCTGATCGCCGGTGGCCTCGGGGTGGACGTCGGGCACATCGACGCGTTGCTGGCCAGCGCGTTCGACGGCTACCCCGTACAGGGTGTGACGCTCGGCGATTTCTCCGACGGAGCCTCGTACGCGCTCTCGCTGGGCCTGGCCAACGGCGACCTGGTCGACGCGGTGCTGGCCTTCTCCCCCGGCTTCGCCGCGCCGCCGGTCGTCCGTGGGCGACCACGGATCTTCGTCTCGCACGGGGTGGACGACCCGGTGCTGCCCGTCGACGTGTGCAGCCGCCGCTTCGTGCCGCACCTGCGCGGAATCGGCTACGACGTCACCTACGAGGAGTTCACCGGCGGCCATGAGCTGCCCGCGGAGATCCGGGCGA
This sequence comes from Micromonospora sp. CA-248212, assembly GCF_050948405.1. Classification (NCBI taxonomy): domain Bacteria; kingdom Bacillati; phylum Actinomycetota; class Actinomycetes; order Micromonosporales; family Micromonosporaceae; genus Micromonospora; species Micromonospora sp. CA-248212. The sequence goes on from NZ_CP192023.1 coordinate 3,723,144, forward strand.
GGGCCACCGGGTGGCTCACCGGGTGACCCCCGGTGTCGGTCAGACGGCGGGTAGGCCGAGGGCCGCGTCCACGCGGGCCAGGACGGCGACGTCGTCGTCGGGATGCACGCCCCGCAGCAGGTCGATCGCCGTCGCCCGGACCTGGCCGATGATCATGGCGAGGGGGAGGGTCTGGGTCGACCCGAAGAGCTGCCCCGCGGTACGGACGGCCGCCAGCGCCGCCTCGTCCGCCCGCAGGGCGTGCCGGTCGGCGACCTCCTCCTGCCCGTCCAGGTCGGCGGCGAGCGCCGCGCCGGCCTCCCGGACCGCCTCCACCAGGCAGCGCAGCGCGTCGCCCAGCTCGGGCGGGGTGGAGGTCCCGAGTCGACTGAGCGTCACGCCCGCGCGGGCCAGCACCCGGACGTTGCGGACCACGTAGTCGATCTGCCGGACCGACTCGTCCACCGACCGCAACCGGCCGATGTGTCGGCGTCGGCGCACGTTGAGCCGCAGCGCCTCGCCGGCGGCCAGCACGCCGTCCCGCAGCCCGTCGACCCGGGCGTCCATGCCCCGGGCGCGCGCCAGGGCGGCCACCGCCGCCGGCTCGTCGCGCCCGTCCAGCGCGTCGGCGATCCCGCCCAGCAGGCCGGCCAGCTCGTCGAACGTGCGCCGCACCTCGACGACGAGCGGCGCGAGCGGGTGCCGGGCGTCGACGAGCAGGCTGACGGCGAGCGCCACCGCGCCGCCGATCAGCGCGTCGACGAAGCGGAACGGCACCAGCGACCCGTCCGGCGGCGCGACCACCACCAGGTAGAGCGCGGAGACGGCGGCCTGTACGAGGGTGACGCCGGTGGCCCCGAAGGCGACCGCGAGCAGGACGGTGAGCAGGATGACCGTGCAGACCGTCCAGGTGCTGCCGGGGCCCAGCGCCTGCACGACCAGGTCCGCGACGAGCACCCCGGCGGCCACCCCGAGCACGACCTCGACGGCCCGCCGGATGCGCTGCCCACGGGCCTGACCGAGGACGATCAGCGCGGCGGCCGGCGCGAAGAACGGCTGCGGATGCCCGAGCAGGCGGGTGGCGAGCAGCCAGGCCACGGTCGCCGCGACGGTCGCCTCCAGCACCGGCCGCCACCCCTGCCGCAACCGGTGGCCTGCGAACCACGCCATCGGCACCTCCCACCGGTCGACCGACGCGTTGTGCGGCCGTCAGCGATCACCGGCGTCCGCCGGCTCGCCCTCCGCGATCGTCCACCATCGGCCGGCGGAGCCGCCGACCGGGCCGCCCGTCGGCCGCCGTCGCGTCCGGCGCGCGATCACCGGCTCCGGTCACCTCCCGGTCAGGGCGCGCAGCAGCGTACGGACGGCGTCCGCGAGATCGGCGCGGCTGTCCGGGGTGCCGGGGGTCGGGGCGGTGAGCGCTCCCGCGCCGACCAGCCGGTCGAAGAGGAGCCCGTCGACGTACGCGACGAACTGGTCGCCCTGCCGGTCCGGGTCGGTGGCGCCGGCGCGGGTCAGCAGATCGCGGGACTGGGCCCGGATGCCGATGCCGTGTCGCAGGATGCCGCGTAGTTCGGGGCGGTGCACCGCCTCCAGCAGGCAGGCGTAGCGGGTCAGGGTACGGCTGCGTCCGACGCCCAGCCAGCGGTCGAGCACCTCGGCCACCCCGGCGGCGAGCTGGTCGAGGTCGTCGCCGTCCAGGCGGGGGCCCGCCTGCGGGGCGGGCGGCTCGGTCGGCAGGTCGTACGCGGCCAGGTCGGCCCGGTCACGCTCGACGAGGCGCCGCACCACCGCCTCGATCAGCGCCTGGCGGGTGCGCAGGTACGCCGAGGTGGTGCCGGGCGGCAGCTCGGCGCGGGCGTCGACGGCCCGGTGGGTGAGCGCCCGCATGCCGCCGTCGGCGATCAGCTCGATGGCCGCGTCGGTCAACAGCGCGATCCGGTGGGCGCGGGCGTTCAACGGGGTTCCTCCTCTGCGCGGTGCGCAGGTAGTATCCCCCTTCTACAGGTGTAGAAGGGTGGACGACATGGACGAGCCACACGCGGTGGTGGTCGGCGGGGGCATCGGAGGGCTGAGCGCGGCGCTCGCCCTGCACCGGCGTGACTGGCGGGTCACCGTCCTGGAACGCGCCCCCGAACTGCGCGAGGTGGGCGCCGGGTTGAGCCTGATGGCCAACGCGCTACGCGCCCTGGACGCCCTCGGCCTCAGCTCTGCCCTGCGGTCCAACGCACACGCCGAGGCCCCCGGCGGGGTCCGCGACCGGCGGGGCCGGTGGCTGTCCCGCATGGACGCGGCAGAGATGGTCCGACAGCTTGGCACCAGCGCGCTCGGCGTCCACCGGGCCACCCTGCACCGCATCCTGCGCGAGGCGCTGCCCGCGTCGTCGCTGCACACCGGGACCGAGGTCGAGCACATCGACTCCGACTCCGACCACGCGACGGTGCGCTACCGCGGGCCCGACGGCCCGCGAACCCTCCACGCCGACCTGGTGGTCGGTGCCGACGGCCTGCGCAGCCGGCTGCGCGCCCAGCTCTGGCCGGAGATTCCCGCCCCGGTGTACGCGGGCTCGACGGCCTGGCGGGCCGCCATCGCGTTCCCGGAGCCGATCCCGACGGCGATCACCTGGGGCCCGGCCGCCGAGTTCGGCATGGTGCCGATCGGCGACGGCTGGCTCTACTGGTACGCGGCCCGCAACGCCCCGCCCGGCGGCCACGCCCCGGACGAGCTGGCGGCGGTTCGGGAGCACTTCGGCACGTGGCACGACCCCATCCCCGCGCTGCTGGCGGCCACCCCACCCAAAGTGGTTCTCCGCAACGACATCCACCACCTGGCCACGGCGCTGCCGTCCTACGTGCGGGGACGGGTGGCGCTGCTCGGCGACGCGGCCCACGCGATGACGCCGAACCTCGGGCAGGGCGCCGGCCAGGCCATCGAGGACGCGGTGGTGCTCGGCGCGGCCTGCGCCGGGGGCGCGCAGGGGTTGCCGGCCGCCCTGGCGGCGTACGACGAGCAGCGTCGCCCCCGCACCCAGGCCATCGCCCGCGCGTCCCTGCGCGCCGGGCGGTACGGCCAGCAACTGCGGAACCCTCTCGCCCTCGCGGCCCGTACCGCCGCGCTGCGCCTCGTCCCGGCCAGCGTCACGCTGCGGAGCATGACCTGGTGCGTCGACTGGCGGCCACCGCAGGGCTGAGTCGCCCGCCATTCCGGCCGGCGGCGCAAAGCTTCAGTCTATTCTTCGGGGCCGCTCTCCGCCTCGGCCAAATACGACAGTGCGCCGGTACAATCGGCGACTACCTTGTGACCAATCGCTGACTGCTCGTGGTGAATTGGATCACACACACTGAGCGCATGAACAGGAGCGTCAACCGCGGTAGGGCACTCCGCGTCGCGGTGTGCCTCCTTCTTCTCGTCGCGTTGAGCGGCTGCATGCAACTCAACATGGGGCTCACCGTGAACGCCGACGACACGGTCGACGGGCAGTTGCTGCTGACCGCCCAGAAGTCGGTGCTGAGCTCCCAGAACAAGAACATCCCGGCCGCGTTCGCCGAGCTGCGGAAGAACATTCCGGCGCTGCCTCCCGGCGAGGAGACCGGCTACGAGGACAGCAAGCTCTTCGGCGCACAGATCAATTATCGCAAGGCGCCGCTGGCCGGCTTCGACAGCGAGAGCGTCAAACTGGTCCGGGACGGCGACTTCTACCGTTTCACGTTACCGCTGGATCCGAAGAAATACGGCGGGAAAGCCGCCCAGCAGAATCCGCAACAGCAGCAGGCCTTCCTCAAGCTGATGTCGTTCGAGATCTCGGTGACCTTTCCCGGACGGGTGATCGACACCAATGGCACCGTCAACGGTCGATCGGTCACCTGGAAGGTCGACGCCAACCAGGACAAGCCGATGGAACTGCGCGCCGTCGCCGAGGCGCCGCCGCGCCCCTCGGCCTCGCCGGCAGCCGCCGACACCGACTCGGGTGGTTTCCCGTGGCTGCTGGTCGTCGGCGGCGTGCTCCTGCTGCTCGTCCTCACCGCTGTGGCCGTACTCCTGTTGCGTCGCCGTCGCTCGACGGCGCCGGCGGCAGCCGGTCCGACCGCGACCGACCCGACCGCGCCCGGCCCGACCCCGCCGGGGCCGCCCGCCGGCGCGCCCGGGCCCGGCTGACGCATCCGGTGGCCGGCCTCCGCCGGCCGCGTCCCCGCTCCGGCCGCCCCGCGACGGCGGCGACCGGCGTCGGTGCTCCCCGCGCGGGAGCGCCGGCCTCACCACCACCACATCCCGGTCGCACCACTGCAGAAAAGGGGGGATCGCCGTGAACGATCTCTTCACCTGGGCAGCCCTGGGCAGTCTCGCCGGAGCGAGCGCCGCCACCCTGCTGGCCACCAACGTCATCGGCGGGTTGATCGGTCCGAGCGGCGACAAGCTGCGCAAGTGGATCGCCATCGCCATCGCCCTGCTGCTGTCCTACCTCTCGGCGGTGTTCGCCGACGAGGTCGGCGGCGAGAAGTGGGTCATCGCGTTCTTCAACGCGCTGGTCATCTTCTCCGCCGCGCTCGGCGTCAACCAGTTCCCGCCCGGCAACCGCCAGGCGACACCCACCCAACTCGCGAGCGGTCGCGAGCCCCGCGTCTTCCGCTCCTGGGTCTGAGGGGGGTGACGACATGATCTTCGGAATCCTCAGCGCGGTGATCCAGATGGCTGCCGGCGCGGTCCTCGGCCTCCTGGCCGGCGGGCCGATCGGCCTGCTCGTCGGGGCCGTCGTGGGCCTGCTGGTCGGGGCCGTGTTCGGCTGGGCGGTCACCTCCGCCGGGGTGTACGCCCCGGACGCCCGCGGCATCGTCCTCTTCGTCGTCGACCACACGTGGAGCCTGCTCAACACGGTGGTCGGGGCCGTCTACCTGGTCGTGCACCTCGTCTTCGGGCACTCGTTGGACCGGCCCACGTCGGCCGCCAGCGGCCGGGTCTGCGTGGTGCAGGGGGTCTCCCCGCGCTACGCCACCACCATCGGCACCGTCTGCGCGGGCTCCAACTCCGGCATCCAACGCCACGAGGACGTGCACATCTTCCAGGCGCGACTGCTCGGACCGCTGTACATCCCGCTGGTGCTGGCGAACTACGCGCTCTTCACCATCGCGCCGATCTGGCTGATCTACCACGACCACACCAACGCGCCGATCAACCGGTTCACCCGCTACTTCGAGATCGGCGTCTACCCGCACGTGTGGAACGAGGCCATCGCGTACCGCATCCAGGGGACGCCGCCGCGATGACCGTTGACGGGCGCGGACCGATCGAGACGGCCACCGCCGAGCTGGTCGAATGGCTGACCGGCGCGGCGGGGGAACCCGTCCCGATCGGTCCACCCCGCGCGGGTGGCGACGCCGACGGGCTGACCCTGTGGCCCCTCGAACTGCGCCCGGCCCAGCAGACCCGCTCCAGCGGCGCGGTCCGCGAGCCGTACCGGTTCACGGTCCGCTACCTGCTCAGCGTGGCCGGTCCGGCCGGGCTCGCCGTGCTGGACCGGGTGCTCGCCGCCACGACCCGGGACGGCCGCTACCCGGTGGTGCTGGAGGCCGGAGCGGCGGCGCTGTGGCACGCGCTGGACGCCGCGCCCCGCCCGGCGCTGCTGATCGACGTACCGGCTCAGGTGGACCACCCGACACCGGCCGCGCCCCGGTCCTGCAGCCGCTGCGGCTGCGTCAGGTCGCGGTGCGCGCGCTCGCCGGCCGGGTCGTCGGCCCGCAGGACCAGCCCCTCGCCGCCATGCGCGTCGAGGTGCCCGGCACGGCGTCCGCGACCCGCACCGGGCCCGACGGCCGGTTCCTGATCGCCGGGGTCCCGCACGACCCCGAACACCCTCATCCGGTACGACTGCGACTGAGCGGTCGCGGGCTCGTGCTCACCGCCGACGTGGACGCGGACGACGACGACATCGTCATCGTCTGCGCGCCACCGACCCACTGACGCCCGCCCCACACAGGAGGACCGATGCCCAGCTACTTCTCCCCCGGCATCTACGTCGAGGAGGTCCCCAGCGGCGCCCGACCGATCGGACCGGTGAGCACCAGCATCGCCGCGTTCGTCGGCGTCGCCCCGAACCGCGACGCCCACCTGGGCAAGGCCGTACCGGTCAACAACTGGACCGAGTTCCTACGGCTCTTCGCCGACGGCGACCAGGTCGAGAGCACCCCCCTCGCGCGGGCCGTCTTCGGTTTCCTGGACAACGGGGGCGCGCGCTGCTGGGTGGTCAACGTCGGCGACGGCGGCGCGATCACCGGCGCCGGCAAGCAACGCGGCGGCCTGCAACTGCTGGAGGCCGTCGACGAGATCTCCATCATCGCCGCTCCGGGCTTCTCCGACCCGGTGTCCCACGACGCGCTGATCAGCATGGCCGAGCGGACCCGCACCATGGTGGCGATCTGCGACCCGGCCCCGGACATCGACGACATCTCCGCGCTGACCCGGGTCGCCACCCCGTCCTCCGGCAAGCCGCCGAAACCCGCCGAGGGTGCGGGCCCTGCCGCTGGTCCGGGCGGCGGGGAGGGACCGCCGGCGTACCGGCCCCGGCAGTCCGAGTTCGCCGCGTTCTACTACCCGTACCTGCAGGTCCGTGACCCGATCACCGGCGAGCTGGAACTGACCCCGCCGAGCGGGCACCTGGCCGGCATCTGGGCCCGCACCGACGCCCTGCGCGGCGTGCACAAGGCGCCGGCCAACGAACCGGTCCGGGGCGCAGTCGACCTCGGCTACCGGGTCACCCGCCCCGAGCACGACGTGCTCAACCCCAAGGGCGTCAACGTGATCCGCTACTTCGCCGGCGAGGGCATCCGCGTCTGGGGCGCCCGTACGCTCGCCGCCGAGGCCAGCGAGTGGCGCTACCTCAACGTCCGGCGGCTCAGCATCGCCATCGAACAGGCCATCGCCAACGGCACCCGGTGGATGGTCTTCGAACCGAACGACTTCACCCTCTGGCGCTCGATCCGGCGCGACATCGGGGCGTTCCTCACCCGGGTGTGGCGCGACGGCGCGCTGCTGGGGCGCAGCCCCGAGGAGGCGTTCTTCGTCAAGTGCGACGAGGAGACCAACCCGCCGGACGTCCGCGACGCCGGCATGGTGATCGCCCACATCGGCATCGCCGTCGTCAAGCCCGCCGAATTCGTGGTGTTCAAGCTCAGCCAGTGGGCCGGCGGCACCGAGACCGAGACGATCGGAGGCTGACATGGCCACCCCCGCCACCCCACAGCCCGGCGCGCCCGTCGACCCGTACCGGGCCTACAACTTCCGGCTGCTCATCAACGGCGTCACCAACGGCCACTTCACCGAGATGAGCGGACTGGAGGTGAACATCCCCGGGCAGCCGTACCGGGAGCACGGCCCCGGACCGACGCGGATGGTCCCCGGCCAGGCCGAGTACGAGCCGGTGACACTGCACTTCGGCCTCACCGCGTCCCGTGAGCTGTGGGACTGGGTGAACGCCACCGCCAAGGGCACCCTCAACCGCCGCAACGTGTCGGTGGTGCTGCTCGACGCGGCGGGCACCGCCGAGGTGCTGCGCTGGAACCTGATCGACGCGTGGCCCACCCGGTGGCGCGGAGCGCACCTCAACACGGTGAGCCACGAGATCGCCATCGCGTCGCTGACGCTGCGCTACGAGGGCCTCGAACTGGAGGCCGGCGGTGCCGCCGCGCCGACGCCCGCGTAGCTGGCTGGCCGGTCGCCTCCGCTCGGTGGCCGGCGCGGTGCAGCGCCTCGCCGGACGCGTCGACACCCCGACCGCCGAGCCGGAACGTCCGGCGGACCCGCCGCGTCGTCTCGGCGAGCCGCCGCAGCACTGGGTGGACCTGGTCGCCGCGCACGCCCCCGGCCTGCTCCGTGAGCTGGACCTCGACGTCGACCAGGCCGCGCCGACGCGGGACGAGACCCCGCCATCGCGGCGGCAGGACCGCTCGGGCGACCCGGTCGACTCGGCGTCCCCTCGGGTCGCCGGTCGGACCGGCCGGCCGGTCGCCGCCGCCCACGGCCGACCCGGCGACCCGCACCCGCGCGCCCGACCGGTTGGCGCTGGTGATCACGCCCACCCTGGCCCCGGGCCGGACGGTCCCGGACACCCGGACGGCGAATCCGAACGACGGCTCCCGAAGATTCGACCAGCGATCCCGGACGGCGCGGCATCGTCGAGCGGGACGGCCCGGTCCGACGGCGCAGCGTCGGCGAACGGACGGGACGGCGCGGCGAGCGTCGGCAGGCCGTTCCGAGCGCCCGGTGTCGCCCACCCCGGGCAGACGGTCGCCACCCCCGGCACCGCGACACAGCTACCCCCCACACCTGTGCCACCCGGCGAAGGTTTCGACACCTCCGCAAGGGCTTCCTCTCGACGACCCACTCTGGACGCCACGACGGCGCGGCACGGACGCGGCGGCGGGAGGGTGGACGGACCATCCTGGCCCGCTCTGCCGGACGAGCCGGTCAGGCCGGCCCGGCTCGGAGAGCACCCCACCGAGGGGCGGCCCCACGCCGGCCACCATCTCGAACAGCACCGCGACCGGCTCCCCGACCAACGGGCCGGGCGACTCGGAGAGCACCACCGCCGGGGACGCTCCAAGCCGTCGCCCGAGCAGCACGCGAACCGGCTTCCTGACCAGCAACCAACGGGTCGGCGCGGCGGGCCGGAGGGGCCCGACCAGCACGACACACCGCACCACGGCCAGCACACCCGGCCGGACCGCGACCAACGCGCCGACAACCCGTACGCCGATGGGCGGCGCGGCGGCGAGGTCGGGCGGTGGGACGCTCAACCGGGGTACCGGACGGGCACCGCCGAGGTCGACAGCGCCGGGCACTGGCCGGTCAGCGCGCCGTTCCCGTCGGCGGCCGTCGCGCCCGACGTGGACCCGTGGCCGGCGCTACCGGATGACGGACCGCTGTGGACGGTGCCCGGCGCGGCGCTCGACGCCGGCCACGAGCGCCGGCTCGACCGGGAGCAGGCGGGCGGCTGATGGAACGTGTGGCCTTCCTCATCGACTCCACCGGGGAGCGGGTGGACTGCCTGCTCAACCCGGAGACCGTGCAGGTGACCCGGCTCGCCGGCGTACGCCATCGCGGTGCGGGCGGCGCGCAGCTCACCGGTTCCGGTCTGGCCGACGACCCGCTGGTCTTCACCGGCGGTGGCCGTACGGAGTTGGTGCTGGATCTGCTCTTCGACGTCGACTTCGTCCAGGCGCAGGTGCGCCCCACCGACGTACGGATGCTGACCCGACCGTTGTGGATGCTGGCGGAGAACTCGGACGTCGAGCACGGCTGGCTGCGTCCGCCGCTGGTCCGGCTGGTCTGGGGCAAGACGTGGAACGTGCCGGGCGTGATCGTGGCGGTGGCCGAGCGGTTCGACGCGTTCACCGGTACCGGCTCGCCCCGGCGCTCCTGGCTGCGACTGAAGTTGGTCCGGACCGCCGAGAGCGCGGACCAGGCGCAGGCCGGCTTCGCCGAGGAGCTTGCCGTGGCGAGTACGCCGGTGGCCGCGCCGGGCAGCGCCGTGGTCGCGGCCGGCGACGGGGCCACCGAGCCGGGCCACGCCGGGGTCCGTTTCGACCTGCTGGCCAACGACGCGCTCGGCTCGCCGCTGCGGTGGCGGCTGCTGGCCGAACACAACCGGATCACCGACCCGCTCGCGGTGCCGGCCGGTACGACCCTGGCGGTGCCCCCGTCGGCTCGGGCGGCTCCGCGCCGGAGTCGACGCTCGGCGCGATGGCGCGGGCCGGCGGGTCGTTCGTGGACGCCTCGATCGCCGCCGCCGCGAGTTGGGCCGCCTCGATCGCCGCCGCGAGCGGGACCGGCCCGACCGGAACGGCCGCCGCGAGCGGGACCGCGTCGACCGGCGGCGCACCAGTCGCGGGGGTACGCCGTGACCAGCGTCGCGCCCCGGGCGCTGACCGTTCTGCTCGACGGCGTCGAGCTGAACGCCGTGGCCCGCCAGCGGATCCGCTCGCTGCGGGTGGCCGCCCGGCTCGACCAGCCGACCCAGGCCGAGCTGGTGCTCGCGACCGCGGCCGGCACCGCGGCGCTCGACCCGGCCGTGCGCACCGGCTCGACCCTCGTCGTACGGCTCGCCGACCACACCGACGCGCTGTTCGTCGGGGAGGTGACCTGCGTGGAGGTCGAGTACGCCGCTGATGGCGCGGTCGTGCTGCGGCTGCGGGCGTACGACGCGCTGCACCGGCTGCGCAAGCGGCAGGACCTGCGGGTCTTCACCTCGGTGACGGCGGCGGAGCTGGCCCGGGACCTGTGCGGCGGGGTGGGGCTGACCGTGGCGGCCGAGGACGACGGCCCGCGGCTGGAACGGTTGGTCCAGCACCGGCACAGTGACCTGGAGCTGCTCTGCGAGGTCGCCGGGCGGGCCGGGCTGCACCTGGCCGCCGACGGCGACGGCGTACGACTGGTGACCCTCGCCGGCTACGGTGAGCCGGTCCCGCTGACCCTCGGCGCGGGTGTGCACGCCCTGCGGTTGTCCACGAACGCCGACCAGGCCAGCGGCGCGAGCGTCGCGTTGGGGTGGCACCCGCAGCGGGCGGAGCCGATCAGCCAGCGGGCCGACGAGGCGCGCTGCGGTCGGCCGTCCGGTGACCGTCCGGACCCGGCCGACGTGGGGGCCGACGGGGTCCGCACCGCCGTCGACCAGCCGGGACGCAGCGACGACGAGGTGGCCGCGCTGGCTCAGGCGCGGCTGGACCTGCGCGCTGCCGCCCTGTCCACCGCCGAGGGGGTGGCCGAGGGTGATCCGGCGCTGCGGCCGGGCCGGCGGATCGACCTGGCCGGGGTGCCCGACCCTCTCGCGGGGGCGTACATGCTGACCGAGGTGGTGCACACCGTGGACGGCGAGGGGTACCTCACCCGGTTCTCGACCGTGCCGCCGGTCGTGGCGCCGACGGCGGTCGCCGGCGCGGTCGTCACCCTCGGCACCGTGACCGACGTGGCCGACCCGGACGGGTTGGGCCGGGTACGGCTGACCCTGCCCGCGTACGGGGATCTGGACGCCGGTTGGCTCGGCGTGCTCTGCCCGGGTGCGGGACGTGGCAAGGGTCTGGTGGCGCTCCCCGATCCGGACGACACCGTGCTGGTGGTGCTGCCCGGCGGCGAGCCGGCCTCGGGCATCGTGCTGGGTTCGCTGTTCGGGGCCGTCGAGCCGTACGACGCGGGCATCGACGACGGTCGGGCCCGGCGCTGGACGCTGCGCACAGCCGGCGGACAGTCGATCGTCGTGGACGACGTCCAGCGCAGCCTGCGGCTCGGCACCGAGGGCGGCAGTTGGCTGGAGCTCACCCCCGACCTGGCCACCCTGCACGCGGCGACCGACCTGGTGATCTCCGCACCGGGCCGGGCCATGGTGGTCCGCGCCCGCAGCGTGGACTTCCTGCATGCCGAGGCGACCGAGGACCCGACCACCGCGGCGCGGCAGGCCCGTTCGCTCGCCCGCGCCCACCACGAAGGAGGCGGCTGATGCGTTGGATCCACCGCGACTCGGTGATCGCCTGTGACCACGACGGCCGGGTCGAGAACCAACCGTCGCAGCGGTGGGTGACCGTCACCGCCGTGCCGGTGCTGGTGGACGACGACCCGGAGGGACGGAAGATCGTCGCCTGCCCGAACTACGGACCGACCATCAAACCGTGCGCGAAGACGCTGACCGTCCGCGTCGGCTACAGCGACTGGCTCCGCGTCGACGGACGCCGGGTGGTGCTCTCGCACCTGGAGGGGTTCACCGACGGCACACCGCCGGACGCGATCCACCACACCGTCCGCGACCCCCGACAGCGCTTCCTGGGGGCGGACCGGTGAGGGCGTTCCGCTTCGTCGGGGCCGGCTTCGACGCCGGCCGGGGCGGCGGGTTGGCGCTCACCGCGGCCGGCGGGCTGGCCATGACCGAGGGCGACGAGAGCGTACGCCAGGCGCTGTTCCTGCTCTTGTCGACGACGCCCGGCGAGCGGCTGATGCGGCCCGGGTACGGCTCCCGGCTGCACCGGCTGATCTTCGCGCCCAACGACGACACCACGGCCGGGCTGGCGATCCACTACGTGCGGCAGGCCATCGCCCGCTGGGAGCCCCGGGTCGAGGTCATCGACGTCGACGCCGGGCCCGACGTGGACGACGCGTGGCGGCTGGTGATCCGGCTGGACTACCGGGTGCGGGCCAGCCTGACGCCCGGTCAGTTGGTGTTCTCCGTGGATCTGCTCCCCGCCGACGACGAACCGGGAGAATCGTCATGACGCTGCCCGTGCCGCACCTGGACGACCGAGGTTTCCTCGACCTCGTCACCGAGGCCCGCGAGCGGATCCGCCAGTCCTGCCCCGGCTGGACCGACCTGTCGGCGCACGACCCCGGCATGGCGCTGGTGGAGGCGTTCGCGCACCTGACCGAGGTGATGATCTATCGGCTGAACCAGTTGCCGGAGAAGGCGTACGTGCAGTTCCTGAACCTGCTCGGGGTGGCGCGGCACGCGCCCACCGCGGCCTGGGCGGACGTGGTGTTCAGCCGGGCCGGCGTCGACACCTCGGCGGTGCGGATCCCGGCCGGGCTGCGGGTCGCGGCGGCGCGTGGCGCCGACCCCCGGCCCGTCGTGTTCGTCACGACCGAGCCGGCGACGCTGCCGGCCGGCGAGTCCTCGGTGACCGTCCGGATGCACCACTGCGAGCCGGTGGACGCGGAGCTGCTGGGTCTCGGCACCGGCCAGCCGGGGCAGGTGCTGCGCGCGGCCCGCGCTCCCCTGGCCCACACCGCCGAGCCGCTGGACCTGCTGCTCGGCGTGGAGGTGCCGACCGGCTCGGTGGAGCTGGGGGCGGCGGCCCGCGAGCACGAGGGCCACACGTTCGAGATCTGGCAACCGGTGGACAGCTTCGCCGGGCTCGGCCCGCAGGCCAAGGCGTACCTGGTGGACCGCTGCTCGGGCACCGTCACCTTCGCCCCGGCCCTGGACCTGCGGCCGTCCGCCGACGGCACCGCCGGGCCGACGCCGGTGGCCGCCGTGCCCCCGGCCGGGCGGCAGGTCCGCCTCTGGTACCGGGCCGGCGGCGGTCCGGCCGGCAATGTCGCCGCCGGCACGCTGACCACCCTGCGCGATCCACTGCCCGGGGTACGCGTCGACAACCCCACCCGGGCGGCCGGCGGCCGGGAGATGGAGGCGTTGGAGTCGGTGCTGCTGCGCGGCCCGTACGAGTTCTTCGCCCAGCAGCGCGCGGTCACCGCCCGCGACTTCGAGGTCCTGGCCACCGGCTCGGGCGCGGTAGCGCGGGCCCGCGCGTTCACCCGCTCGGCCGTCTACAGCTTCGCCCGCCCGGGTGAGGTCGAGGTGGTGTTGGTGCCGTACGTGCCACCGGCGGCCCGACCGGGCGGCCGGCTGCCGGTGGCGGTGCTGCGCGAGTACGAGGTGCCCGAGGCCCGCCGCCGCGTCGAGGCGGACCTGGAACAGCGCCGGATGGTCGGTATCCGCTCGCGGGCGAGCTGGGCCCGGTTCAAGGCGGTGTCGGTGCGGGCCCGCGTGGTGGTGCGGCGGGAGGAGGACGTGGACGCGGTCCGGCGGCGCATCCACGACCGGCTGCACCAGACGCTCAGCCCGCTGCCCACCGCGCTCAACCCGAGCGGGTGGCCGTTCGGTGAGCCGCTGCGGGCGTCCAACGTGTACCGGCTGTTGGAGCAGGCCGAGCCGGGCGTGCGGTACGTCGAGTCGGTGCGGTTCGTGGTCGACGAGGCGCCCGACGCCAACGTCCGCGCCCTCGCCGTCGACGCGTACCAGCCGCGCACCTGGTACGCCGGGCGTGGCCCGGTGCTGTTCCGCTCCAGCAACGCGGGCTCGGGCTGGGAGCCGGCCGGCCGGTTCGACGACGACGAGACGGTGCTGCGGGTCGCGCCCGCCCCCGCCCCGGTGCGGCCCGGCATCGTGGCGCGTCCCGGCTCGGTGGCCGTGGTGACAGTGCGCGAGTCGGGCGGCTCCCGGGTACGACTGAGCACCGACCTGGGTGAGACGTGGTCGCTGCTGACCGACCTGGACTCGCGGATCTCCGACGTGGCGTGGCTGGACCGCGACGGCGCGGGAGCGCTGCTGGTCGCGACCGACACCGGGCTGTACGAGGTGTCGCTGCTGCCCGGCGCGGTGCCGTTGCAGATCCTCGTCGACCCTTCCGACGCCGACCGGGGCTTCTACGCGGTCCGCGCCTTCGTCTCCGAGCGCGGCGCGCCGGGCGTGGCGGTCGCGGCGCAGGCCAGCTTCGGGGTGTACCTGTCGACGGCCGGCGGCCGGCCGGGCAGCTTCACGCACGTCGGGCTCTCCAACGTGGACAACCGGGTCCTCGCGGTGCAGTACGACGGCCCGGCCACCCTGCTGTGGAGCGGCGCGGGCGAGCCGGACCCGAAGAAGCCCGGTCAGGGCTGTCACCGCACCCGGCTGTTCGAGTCCGACGTCAAATGGCAGTCGGTGCAGGCCGGCTGGATCGGCGGCACCTGCCGGGATCTGGCGTTCGCCGGCCAGCAGGCGGTGGCCGCCACGCAGAGCGGCGGGGTGCTGCGGCTGGACACCCTGGCCGCCCAGCCGCAGTGGCAACCGGTCTCGGTCAACTGCGGGCTGCCGTTGCGCGACCGGACCCGGTTCGTGCCGGTCGACGCCGTCGCCGTGAGCGGCCCTGCCGCGGCGGCCGTCGGCACGGGCGGTCCGGCGGCCTCCGGCGCGGGCGGTCCGGCGGCGGACCGGCTGGTGCTGGCCTGCGGCGAGCGCGGCGTCTACCGCAGCGCCGACACGGTCACCTGGACCGCCAGCGCCAACCAGGCCACCGCCGACGTGGTGACCGTCCCGGACACGTGGCTGCTCTGCTCCGGCGAGCACGACATCGAGGTGGTGCGCCAGGATGCGACGCTCGGCGATTGAGCGGCTGCTGCCCGCCGCGTACCAGCGGGCATGCGTGCCGGGCAGCGTGCTCTGGGCGCTGCTGGACGTGATGGAGGGACTGCACGCCCCGGACGAGGCGATCCTCGCCGAGGTGGACGCCCTGTTCGACCCGTACCGGGCCCCCGAGGACATGGTCGTACGCCTGACCCGCTGGGTGGCGATGGACCACGTGGTGGCGTCGCACCGACCGGACGCGCCGCTGCCCCTGCCGGTCGGGCGGCTACGGGACCTGGTGGCCCACGGCGCGCTGCTGGCGCGGTGGCGCGGCACCCCGTACGGGATGCGACGGGCCCTGGAGGTGGCGACCGGGGTGAGCGGCTTCGCCATCGACGAACCCGACGAGAGGCCCTTTCACATCGTGGTGCGGGTGCCGGCGGACGCCGCCGACCACCTCGCCGTGATCACCCGCATCGTCGAGGCGGAGAAGCCGGCGGCGACCACCGCCGAGGTCGTCCTCGCCGCCTCGCCACCATCGGATCAGCCGACCGCGGCACCGTCCGCTTAAGGAGCCTTCATGACCACCGAATGGGCCGTCGTCGGCGCCGCGTCGCAGTTCACCCTGGACGCCGCCAACCACGGCGAGCTGACGTTCACCGTCTCCAACCCGGGCCTCGCGCCGGACACCGTCGTCTTCGACGTGGCGCCCGGCGAGGGCAGCCAGCGGGCCTGGTTCACCGTCACCGAGCCGCAGCGGGTGGTGCCCGGTCAGGGTTCGGTCTCGTTCCTGGTCCGCCTCGCGGTGCCGGCCGGCACCGCGCCCCGCCGCTACGACATGACCGGGTTCGCGTACTCGGCGAACACCGCGCCGGAGGAGAGTTCGCGCTCCAGCGGCCGGGTGACGTACGAGGTCCGGGCGGTCGCCGCGCCGAAGCGGACGCCGTGGCCGTGGATCGCCGCCGCCGCGGCGCTGGTGCTCGTGGTCGCCGGGGTGGTCGGCTACCTGCTGACCCGCTCCGACGGCCCACCGACGCCGGGCACGCCACGGGTCGTGACGCTGGAGGCGGAGAGCCTGGTCGACGGGGCAAAGGTGGAGTCCCCGGCGAAGACCGCGGCGGGCATCGACGCGCAGCCGAACTGCTGCGACATCACCTGGTCGGACGACGCGCAACTGTTCTTCACGGGCCTGGCGCCCGGTGACCGGGTGAACGTCACCGTCGAACTGCCGGCCGACGCCCTCTGGCGTTTCTCCACCACGCGCACCACGAGCTTCGACTACGCCAACACCATCTGGCAGATCGACGGCGTGCAGCTCGGCAGCACCTTCTTCGGCTTCAGCCCGACGGTGATCCGGCAGGACTTCACCGACGTGGGCACCGTCCGGTTGGCGGCGGGCCGGCACACGCTCACCCTGGTCGCCGTCGGCAAGACGCAGGGCTTCGACAGGTACTTCGCGGGCGTGGACCAGATCCGCTTCACCGAGGTGCCCGGGGCGGTCGCGCGGCGATGAGCGGTCGGCAGAAGGTCGTCCTGGTGACGCTGGCGGTGCTGCTGGTGGCGTTCTTCGCGCTCGCCGTCGGCGTCGGCGGCGGCGAGCAGGGCCGCGCGAGCGATCGGCCGGGAATCGTGCAGCGGCTGGGCCGGCTGGCCGGGGCGAGCAGCACGATCGACCCGACGACCGTGCAGGCCGACTGCGACCGTACCGGCGACGTGCTCACCTTCGTCGGCGGCTGCGCGGTGCGGGTCGCCGACCCGGGCGAGCTGCGGACGTTGGTGCTGCGCAGTGGCCGCACGTTCGTGGTGAACGCCCCGGCGCCCGGGGACGCCGACCTCACCGTGCGGTCGGAGGTCGAACCGGACGACGGTGGCGAGGCGGTCGCCCGGATCGCCGTCGACAGCGCGACCACGGTGCTGCTGGGCTGCCCGGGAGGTGTGGGATGCACGGTCACCGTCGCCGCCGGGTGACAGGTCCACCCACCGGCCCGAGCCGGGCGCTCCCCGACCGTACGGAGGCCCGCCATGGGTGACCTGCGTAAGCCGTTCCTGCTGCTCGCGCTGGTCGCGATCACGCTGGTGGTCCTCGTCGAGGTGGGATCGTCGCTGCTCACCGGTGGCGGCGACGCCACCGGCGCGCTGCTGGTCGGCGCGGCGGACCTCGGCGTGGAGGTGGACGCGGCCGGAGTCAGCGAACCGTCCGGACGGGGCACCAGCTACCTGGCGCTGATCGACGCGGTGGCGCTCTGGACCACTGGCCTGTTCTGCCTGAGCCTGGTGGTGCCGGAGCGGGTGCAGGGCCGGATCCAGGGCGTCGCGACGCTGATCTTCTCGATCCTGCTCATCCTGGGCTCGCTGATCCTGCTGATCATCGCGTTCGTGGAGCTGATAATCATGGTGTCGCTGTTCCTGGCCGTGCCGTTCGGCACCCTGGCGTACCTGGCGCTGTGGGGCTTCTTCCCGGTCGGCGACGCGGCGGTGCTGCTCGGCCTGGCGCTGCTGCTCAAGCTGGTCTGGGCGGGGCTGTTGGTGCTGGCCCAGCCCCGGTTTCTGCAGAACAAGGGCCTCGTCCTGATAATCATCACCACCCTGCTGTGCACCGTCGTGCTGGAATTCCTGCACAATCTGGTGCCGGTGATCCTGGTGAGCATCCTCGACGACATCGGCGCGATCGTCTTCGCCATCATCGCCATCATCTGGGGGCTGGTGCTGCTGATCGGCTCGATCCCGGCGATAGTCAAGGCCATCCGCGTCACCGCCGCCGCCGTCCCCGCCGCCCTACCCGGTCGATCATGAAGTTGTTGTCACCACGCCCGGCGTGTCGGGACAACAACTTCATCATCGACGCGCGCTGGCGAGGGTGGCGCATTGGGCTGGGGACAGGGTGCCGTCGGCGATCCACACCTGGTAGCTGCCGTGGCGGGTGGTGGCGGCGGGGACCTCCGCCGGTTGGTCGAAGGCGAAGGCCACGCAGACGCCGGGATACATCGCGGTCCGCGCGAACCACCGGTCACCGGGGCCGAGGCCCGCGAAGACCAGGGTGTACGCGCCACCGCCCGGCCCGGTGCCGGCCAGCGCCAGCCACGGGGTGGCGCTGCCGTTGATCGCCTCCTCCCCCGTCGCCTCGGCGGTGAACACCGTCGCCTCGCCCCCGGCGGCGACCGCCCGCCAGAAGAAGCCGCCGTAGCCGGCCCCGCCGGGACGACCGTTGGTGGCCGGACTGCCCAGGCGCACGGACCTGTCGGGCGGCGCGGTGAGCGCGGAGTCCAGGTCGAGCCGCCAGACGTCCGGCGTCACCGCCGACGCGGCCAGCTGACGCCGCTCGGCGAGCAGCACCCGTCCGCGCGGGTCGCGCCACTGGAGCTGATGGGCCAGCCGGTCCGCCGAGCGCCGCGTCCAGCCGGTGTGGACAATCCGCCCGTGGTCCTCGCGCCACGTGTAGCCGACGTCGCGCACGTAGGTACGCCCGCCCCACAGGTTGACGCCGTCGACGTCCTGCACCGCGAGGGAGGCTCCCAGGTGCCACACATGGTCGGCGGGGAGCGCGTCGGTGACCACCGTGCCGCCGAGGGTGCGCACGGGGTGCAGGTACGGCCGGGGGCCGTGCCGCGCGTCCAACGCGGGGTCGACGACGTACCGGGCCACCTCGGTCACGCCGACCAACAGCCGAGCCGGTTCCTCGGCGACCGGAGCGGCGTCGGTGGCGGGATCGGTGGTCACGGCAGCTCCGGCCGGACGGCGGCCGGCTCGCGGCTGCCGACCTCGGCGGCGAAGGCGCGGCCGACGTCCGTGGGGACCGGCATCCGGCTGGCGACGGCGTGCAGGGCCGCCAGGGTGTAGCCGGCGAGGATGGGCACGGCCACCGGTGTGACCAGGACGGCGAGCAGCCCCGCCAACGCCGTCACGCCCGTGAGGGCGGCCCACCGGGTGGGCGCGTCGAGGCAGGCGCGGGCGCTGGACCGGGCCGCGACCCGCCACCGCCCGCCCCCGTTCCGGCCCGCCTCGACGACGACCAGCCCGGCGTACCCGGCCAGAGCGGCCGCGACCAGAGCGGTCACCGCCAGCGCCGGTGGGCCACCGGGCACCCGCCCGGCGGTCAGCGCCGCCAGGTCGGCGGCGAGCAGCCCGAGCACGCAGAGCGCGAGCAGGCTGACCGGCACGCCGGGCAGCACCGAGCGGCCGAACCGGCGCAGGCTCGTCCGCGCCGACGGCCAACCGCCGGTACGCGTCCAGTCGCGCACCGCCGCGCTGGCCGTACCGGCCGCCCCGGCGGCGGTGAGCAGCGGCGCCGCCGCGAGGGTCAACAGGATGCCGAGCAGCGCCAGGTCCGCGGCGTCGCGGGCGACGTCCCGCCAGTCCCGCCGCTCGGCGTCGTCGACGGGTTCAGCCCTTGATGCCACTGGTGTTGATCCCCTCGACGAGCATCCGTTGGAACGCGACGAAGAACAGGAAGACCGGCAGCAGCGACAGCACCGACATGGCGAACATCGGCCCGACCGCGCTCTGACTCGTCGAGTCGATGAAGAGGGTCAGCGCCACCGGCACGGTGTAGTCCTTCAGTTGGGACAGGAAGACCAGTTGGCGGAAGAAGTCGTTCCAGGTCCAGATGAACGAGAAGATCGCGGTGGTGACCAGCGCGGGTCGGCTCAGCGGCAGGATGATGTGCCGGAAGATCCCGTACGGGCCGGCGCCGTCGATCCGCGCCGCCTCGTCCAGCTCCCGTGGGACGCCGCGCATGAACTGCACCATGAGGAACACGAAGAACGCCTCGGTGGCCAGGAACTGCGGGATGAGCAGCGGCAGGTAGGGCCACTCGCCACCCACCAGACCGAGGGTGCGGAACAGGATGTACTGCGGCACGATCAGCACGTGCTGGGGCAGCAGCAGCGTACCGATCATGACGGCGAACCAGAGGCCACGCAGCCGGAACCTCAGGCGGGCGAAGGCGTACGCGGCCAGCAGGCAGGAGAGCCCGTTGCCGATGACGGTGAGCAGGCTGACCAGCGCGCTGTTGAGGAAGAACCGGCCGAATCCGACGTCGAAGTTGGACCAGCCGGCGGTGTAGTTGCCCGGGGTGAACCGCTCCGGCAGCAGCCCGACGTTGTTGACGATCTCCTCCTGGGACTTCACGGAGGTGCCGACCATCCAGATCAGCGGGTAGAGCACCACGGCCACGATCACCACCAGGATCAGCAGCCGCAGCACGGGCCGGCCGCCGGGGCGTCGTCCCGCTCCGGGCAGCGCCGCCGCCGTCGGAGTCGCCATCACCGGTCCTCCCCGTCGGAGTAGTGCACCCAGAACCGCCCGGTGCTGAAGAAGATCGCGGTGAGCACCGCGATGGCGAGCAGGAACACCCAGGCCATCGCCGAGGCGTAGCCCATCTCCAGGTCGGTGAAGCCGGTGATGTAGAGGTTCAGCGTGTACATGAGGGTCGAGTCGACCGGGCCGCCGGTGCCGTTGCTGAGCACGAACGCGGCGGTGAAGCCCTGGAAGCCGTTGATCGTCTCCAGCACCAGGTTGAAGAAGATGACCGGGGAGAGCATCGGCAGGGTGACGGCGCGGAACTGCCGGAACCGACCGGCGCCGTCGACGGACGCGGCCTCGTACAGCTCGGTGGGCACCTGTTTCAGCCCGGCCAGGAAGATCACCATCGGGGCGCCGAACTGCCAGATGGCCAGCACCATGAGCGTCTGCAGGGCCCAGTCCGGGTCGTTGACCCAGGGCCTGCCCTCGATGCCGAAGAGGCTCAGCAGCGAGTTGAACGCACCATCGCGGTTGAACATGTTGACCCAGACGATGGCCAGCGCCACGCTGCCGCCGAGCAGCGACGGCAGGTAGAACAGGCCGCGGAACAGGCCGACGCCGCGCCACGCGCGGTTGAGCAGCAGCGCCACGCCGAGGGCCGCGGCCAGTTTCAGGGGTACGGCGACCAGCGCGAAGGTCAGGGTGACCCGCACGGCGTGCCAGTACGACGGGTCGGCCGTGAACATCCGCTCGTAGTTGGCCAGCCCCACCCACCGGGCCTCGGAGAACGGGGTGAGGATGTCGTAGTTGGTGAAGCTCAGGTAGAGCGACAGCAGCATGGGGACCGCCGTGACACCCATCAGGCCGATGAGCCACGGCGACAGGAAGACGTACCCCGCCAGACCCTCGCGGTGCCGGATGCCGCCGGACCCACGCCGGGTGGGGTGGGTCCGGACGGATCCGGGGCCGGGTCGGGTCGGGTCGGGCGCCGTGGTCAACGCCACGATCGGCTCCTCTCCTCGCCTCGTGGGGCGGGTCAGGCGATGGCGCCCTTGCACGCCTCGATGAACTGGGCGGCGGCCTGCGCGGGGGTGGCCCGGCCGTACTGGGCGCTCTCGGCGGCCTTGACCAGCTCGGACTTGACCGTGCTGTGTCCCTTGATCGGCACCTGTGGCGACTCGCCGAACTTCTGGGTCAGCTCCGCCTCGACGGCGATCGACTGCTTCATCGCGGGGTCGGTGGTGCCGTCGCTGACGACCTGACGCAGGTCCAGGTTGGACGGCAGGCCCCGGTCGGTGCCGAGCAGGGTGACGGCCTCCCGGTCGTTGACCAGGAAGTTGATCACATCGACCGCGACGTCCCTGTTCTTGCTGCCCTTGAACACCGACCAGTACATCGAGGCCCGGGCCCACTGCGCGCTCGGATCGCCGGGGTAGGCGATCACTCCCAGCTCGTCCTTGGTGTTCTTCTTCAGGTCCGGCATCTGGTTGGCCCAGACCCAGGACGTCGCGGACTTGCCGGTGACCACCAACTGCTTGGTGACGTCGCTGGAGTTGCCCTCGTGGATGACGTCGGCGGTCGGGGTGGCCTTACGGTCCCGCGCGCCCTTCCAGAGGTCGAACCAGGCGGTCACGTCCTCGGCGGTGAAGCCCAGATCCTTGCCCTGGTAGAGGTCCTTGCCCTGCTGGCGCAGCCAGACCCAGAACGCCTTGTAGTCGGCGCTCGGATCCTGGGTGCCGGGAACCCCCGTCCTGGCGGACACTCCCTCGGCCCAGGCGATGTGCTGCTCCCAGCTCATCCCGGTGGTCGGTTCGGGCAGGTTGTGCTTCGCCAGCAGCGTCTTGTTGTAGACCAGACCCTGCGTGTTCTCCCCGGCGGCCAGGCCGGCGAGCTTGCCGTCGACGACGCCGTACTGCCACAGGCTCTTGGGGAACGTGGCGGTGTCCAGCTTGCCGGACTTCTGGTACGAGGTGAGGTCGAGCGTGGTGTTGCGAGCCGCGTACTCGGCGAGGTAGTTGTCGTCGATCTGGAACAGGTCGGGCGGGTTGCCACCGGCGGTGAGCGTGGCGAGCTTGTCGAAGTAGCCCTGGTTGGCCTGCCAGGTCTTCTCGAAGGTCACGTTGGGATGCTTCTTTGTGTAGAGGGCGAGGGCGTCCTCGGTCAGCTTGGCCCGGGCGTCACCGCCCCACCAGAAGATCGAGAGCTTGACGGGGGCGTTGGGGTCGGCGGCGTCGTCGTCGCCGCACGCGGCGGCGCCGAACAGCAGCGGCGCGGCGACCGTCGCGGCGAGCAGGCCGCGCAGCAGCCGCCGCCGGGGCAGCGGGGTGGCGGGCGGACGCCCGACGGGCGTGCCGGTGGTGGGGGACGTTGCGGGGTGCATGTGCGCTCACTCCTCGGCTTTAGGAGGCGACGGCATCACCCGAGGCCGCGGTCGGGATGCCCGGACCTGCAGGGCAGTGCGGGTCCGGGCCTTAGGGCGCGGCCAGGGGACGTGCCGGCCGGGCATGCGGACCCGGCCCGGTCGAGTCGCGGATGACCAGGTCGGTCTGGAGCATTACCTGTGCGGTGGTACGCCGGACGCCGACCGCCGTGCCGGTACCGGGCCCCCGCGCGCCGCGCGGTGACTCGATGTCCTGTTGCAGCAGCATGTCGACGGCCGTCCGGCCGGCGGCCCCGGTGGGTGTGGCCACCGTCGTCAGTTTGGGTCGGGTGAGCCGGCTCAGGGCGATGTCGTCGACCCCGACGACGCTCACCTGCTGCGGCACCCGGACCCCGAGCGCGTCCAGCCCTTCGATGAGGCCGATCGCCATCAGGTCGTTGTAGGCGAGCACGGCGGTGACGCCGCTGTGCCGCACCTGCTCGGCCACGGCGGAGCCGCCGGTCTCGGTGGGAGCGTTGGGGCCGAGCACGGTCAGTTCCCCGCCACCGGCCCGGACGGCCGTGGTGGCGGCACGCCGCATCTCCCGGTTGGTCCACGAGCTGCGCGGCCCGCCGAGCAGGGCGATGTCGCGGTGACCGAGACCGATCAGGTGCTCGACGGCTGCCCGGGCGCCCTGCCCGACGTCCATCAGCACGCAGGCCAGGCCGGTCACCTGACGGTTCACCACGACCAGCGGCACCTCGCGGCTGAGCTGTTCGATCAGGCTGTTGCTCATCCGGGGGCTGCACAGCAGCACCCCGTCGACCTGCTTGGCGAGGGCGTGGACCAACTCCTCCTCGGCGGTCGGGTCCTCGTTGGTGTCGGCCACGAAGACGTGGTAGTCGCGGTGGCGTGCCTGGCTCTCCGCCGCCTTGATCAGCGGTGGGAAGAACGGGTTCGCGATGTCGGCGATGATCAGCCCGATGTTGTGCGTACGCCCGGTGATGAGGGCGCGGGCGGCCCGGTTCGGCCGGTAGCCCAGGTCCTCCGCGCAGGCCAGCACCCGGACCCGGGTCTCGGGGTTGACGAGGTGCGGGGCGGAGAAGGTGCGGGACACGGTGGAGATGTGCACCCCGGAGGCGCGGGCGACGTCCCGGATGGTGACTGGCACGGCGGCCCCTTCGTCCGAGTGCGGCGGTGGTCACGCGGGTGCCGCCAATTAATGCAAACGGTTGCTCCACTGTCAACGGTCAATGTTTGCAGCTTTGTTGCATCGAGACGCCCAGTGGTGGCCTTCAACCCCGCAAAAACCCACAATTGCCGCCGGTTGTGCCGCTGTCGTTGACGCCATCACATTGATCGTGGTTACTTCACTGCAAACCTTTGCAGGGGTCATCCGGAGGGCGATCGCATGTCACCGAGATCCGGCGGGCGGGTCCGCTACGCCATCGTGGGCACCGGCGCGCGAGCGGAGATGTTCGTCCGGGCCCTGGTGCTCGACCACCCGGACTCCGCCGAGCTGGTCGCCTTCGCCGACGTCAACCAGACCCGGATGGACGCGCACAACCGCTGGCTGGGCGAGCTGGGACACCGGCCGGTGCCCACGTACCCCGCCGGCGGATTCGCCTCCATGCTGGACGCCGAACGCGTCGACGTCGTCCTGGTGACCAGCGTGGACGTCACCCACGACGAGTACGTGGTGGCCGCGCTGCGCGCCGGCCGGGACGTCGTCACCGAGAAGCCGATGACCGTGGACGCCGCCCGCTGCCGGCGCATCCTGGAGGCCGTGGCCGAGACCGGCGGCAGCGTTGCGGTCGCCTTCAACTACCGCTACAACCCGCTGCACGAGCAGGTCCGCCGGCTGCTCGCCGAGGGCGCGGTCGGCGAGATCGGCTCGGTGCACTTCGAGTGGCTGCTCGACGTGCGCCACGGGGCCGACTACTTCCGCCGCTGGCACCGCGACAAGGCCACCTCCGGCGGCCTGCTGGTGCACAAGGCCAGCCACCACTTCGACCTGGTCAACTGGTGGCTGGCCGCCACCCCGGTCGAGGTGTACGCGGCCGGTCGACTCTTCTTCTACGGCGAGAGCGGCCGCCGGCACGGCTACGCCCGCGACTACGACCGGGCGTACCGCTCCCCCGCCGCGGTTGACGACCCGTTCGCGCTGCGGCTCGACGCGCACCCCCGACTGCGCGAGCTGTACCTCGACGCCGAGGCCGAGGACGGCTACCAGCGCGACCGCAACGTCTTCGCCCCCGGGGTGAGCATCGAGGACGACATGGCGGTGCTGGCCCGCTACTCCACCGGCGCGACAATGACCTACCACCTCACCGCGTACGCCCCCTGGGAGGGCTACCGGGTGATGGTGAACGGCAGCCGGGGACGCCTCGAACTGGAGGTGACCGAGAACGACTACGTCGACCGGGGCACCGCCGGCGCCGTCAAGGGCGCGGCCCTGCACGGCGTCGAGGCGCCGACCGAGGGGGGCGACGCGACGCTCACGGTGCGCCCGTTCTGGGAACCGCCCCGACGGATCCTCATCGAGGGTCGTACCCGCCAGGGGCACGGCGGCGCGGACGCCCGGATGACGGCGGTGCTCCTGGGCGGTCAGCCTGATCCGTTGGGCCGCGCCGCGACGGCCGAGGACGGCGCGCTGGCCCTGCTCACCGGCCTGGCCGCCAACCGGTCCCTGGAGACCGGGCGAGCCGTGCGCGTCGCTGACCTGCTCACCACCCGCTGAGAAGCAGAACGAGGAGCCCCGTGCCGACGTCCGACCACACCGACCTGCTCCTGCCGGCCGAGCCGGGCCAGCGCGCGCTGGCCCGGGAGCTGTACGCCCTCGCGGCGCGGCAACCGATCATCTCGCCGCACGGGCACGTCGACCCGGCCCTGCTCGCCGAGGACCAGCCCTTCCCCGACCCGGCGCGGCTGCTCATCGTGCCCGACCACTACCTGACGAGGATGCTGCTCAGTCAGGGCGTACCCCCGGGCGACCTGGGGGTCCCCACCCGCGACGGCAGCCCGGTCGAGGCCGACGGGCGGGTGATCTGGCGGCGCTTCGCCGCGCACTGGCACCTGTTCCGGGGCACCCCGTCGCGGCTCTGGCTGGAACAGACCCTCCGTACCGTCTTCGGGGCGCACACCCCGCTGCGTCCCGACACCGCCGACGCCCTCTACGACGAGATCGCCGCGCGGCTCGCCGAGCCGGAGTTCCGGCCCCGGGCGCTGTTCGAGCGCTTCGGGATCGAGGTCCTCGCCACCACCGAGTCACCGCTGGACGACCTCGCGGCGCACGCCAAGCTCGCCGCCGACGGCTGGGGTGGGCCGGGCGGTCGGGTGGTCACCACCTTCCGCCCGGACGACGTGGTGGACATGGAGTTCGACGGCTGGTCGGCCAACGTGGCGCGGCTCGGCGCGCTGGCCGGCGAGGACACCGGCACGTACCCCGGCTATCTGGCCGCGCTGCGGGCCCGCCGGGCCGCGTTCGTCGCGGCCGGGGCGACCTCGTCGGACCACGGGCACCCCACCGCGCGCACCCTGGACCTGAGCCCGGCGCAGGCCGCCCGCCTCTACGACCGTGGGCTGCGCGGCGCGGCGGACGCCGCCGACGCGGAGGCGTTCCGGGCGCACATGCTGATGGAGTTCGCCCGGATGTCCCTCGACGACGGACTGGTGATGCAGCTGCACCCCGGCGCGGTGCGCAACCACAACCGCTGGCTGTACGAGCGGCACGGCCGGGACGTCGGCGGCGACGTGCCGCAGGCCACCGAGTACGTGCACGCGCTCGCCCCGCTGCTGTCCCGCTACGGCAACGACCCCCGGCTGACGGTGGTGCTCTACACCCTCGACGAGGACACCTTCACCCGCGAGCTGGCGCCCCTGGCCGGCGGATACGCCGCGCTGCTGCTCGGAGCGCCCTGGTGGTTCCTGGACTCCCCCGAGGCGCTGCGGCGGTTCCGGGAGACGGTCACCGAGAGCGCCGGCTTCTACAACACGACCGGGTTCGTCGACGACACCCGGGCGTTCTGCTCCATTCCGGTACGCCACGACGTGGCCCGCCGGGTCGACGCCGGCTTCCTGGCCCGGCTGGTCGCCGAGCACCGGCTCGCGATGGACGAGGCCGCCGAGACGATCGTCGACCTGGCGTACCGGCTACCCAAACGGGTCTTCCACTTCGAAGGGTCGAGCCAGTGACCACCACCATCACCTCCGTCGAGGTGCACGACGTACGCTTCCCCACCGCCGCCCGGGGCGACGGGTCCGACGCCATCAACCGGGGCGACTACTCGGCGACGTACGTCGAGCTGGGCACCGACTCCGGGCCGGTGGGCGCGGGGTTCACCTTCACCAACGGCCGGGGCAACGAGATCACCTGCGCGGCGGTGCGGGCGCTGGCCCACCACGTCGAGGGTCGTACGGTCGAGGAGATCGCCGCCGAGCCGGTGGCGTTCTGGCGCTCGCTCAGCGCGGACGTGCAGTTGCGCTGGCTGGGCCCCGAGAAGGGCGTCATCCACATGGCGACCGGGGCGCTCGTCAACGCCGTGTGGGACCTGCGGGCCAGGATCGCCGGCAAGCCGATGTGGCGGTTCCTGGCCGAGCTGCCCACCGACGACCTCGTCGCCAGCGTCGACTTCCACCACATCAGCGACGCGCTGACGCCCGACGAGGCGGCGGCCATCCTCGACAAGGGACGCGACGGCCTGGCCGACCGGTTGGCGACGCTGGAACGGGACGGTTTTCCTTCGTACACCACCTCGGTCGGCTGGCTCGGCTACCCCGACGACAAGGTGCGGGCGCTGACCCGGCAGGCGTACGACGACGGCTGGCGGGCCATGAAGATGAAGGTTGGCGGCCCGCTCGCCGACGACCTGCGCCGGGCCCGGATCATCCGCGCCGAGATCGGCCCGGACGCGCTGTTGATGATGGACGCCAACCAGGTCTGGGACGTCGACGAGGCGATCACCGCGATGACCGCCCTCGCGGAGGTGGACCCGTACTGGATCGAGGAGCCGACGCACGCCGACGACATCCTCGGGCACGCCCGGATCAACCGCGCCGTCGCCGAGCTGACCGACGGCCGGTGCCGGGTGGCCACGGGTGAGGTCGCCGCCAACCGCGTCATCTTCAAGCAGTTGCTCCAGGCCGACGCGATCGGCGTGATGCAGGTCGACGCGTGCCGGGTCGGCGGCGTCGACGAGGTGCTGGCCGAGCTGCTGTTGGCGGCCAAGTTCGGGGTGCCGGTCTGCCCGCACGCTGGCGGCGTCGGCCTCTGCGAGTACGTCCAGCACCTGGCGATCTTCGACTACCTGCGGGTGGGCACGAGCCTCGACGGTCGGATGATCGAGTACGTCGACCACCTGCACGAACACTTCGTCGACCCGGTACGCACCCGCGGCGGCCGGTACCTGCTCCCGGAGCGCCCCGGTTACAGCGCCACCATGAGACAGTCGTCGATCGCGGAGTACCGGTTCCCGGACGGTCCGGCATGGCGGTGACCGTCGGCGCGTCCCGCCTCGGCCTGGGGGTGCTGCGCCACCTGCCCGTCGACTCCCGCCCCCTCGTGCGGCCGGGCACCGTGCCGACGGGCGTCGTACACCTGGGGTTGGGGGCCTTTCACCGCGCGCACCAGGCGGTCTACACCGAGGCGGCGGTCGGCGCGGCCGGCGGCGACTGGGGCATCGTGGCCGTCGCCCCGCGCAGCGCCGCCGTGGTCGACGCGCTCGCCGCCCAGGACAACCTGTTCAGCGTGAGCGCCCTGTCCGCCGCCGACGCCACCACCCGGGTGGTGGGCGCGCTGAGCGGCGTACGGCACGCGCCGAGCGATCCGGACGCCGTGGTGGCGTTGCTCGCCGACCCGGCGGTCCGCGTCGTGACGCTCACCGTCACCGAGAAGGCGTACCAGCTCGACCCGGTGACCGGCCGGTTGTCGCCGGACTCCGCGCTCGCCGCGGACCTCGCCGGTCATCGGCCCCCGGCCACCGTGCCGGGTCTGCTGCTGCGCGGGCTGGCGGCCCGCGCCGCCGCGGACGCCGGACCGGTCGCCCTGGTGAGCTGCGACAACCTGCCGGCCAACGGCCGACGGCTGCGCGGCCTGGTCGACCAGGCGATCGCGCGGGCCGCCGGGACGCCGGCCGGGTTCGTCGACTGGGTGGCCGCCAACGTGACGTGCCCGGGGACCATGGTGGACCGCATCGTGCCGGCCAGCACCCCGGAGACCATCGACACGGCCCGTCGGGCGCTCGGCGTCACCGACCTGGCCGCGGTGGCCGCCGAGCCGTACGCGCAGTGGGTCATCGAGGACGACTTCCCCGGCGGACGGCCGGGCTGGGAACACGCCGGGGCGGTGCTGACCGACGACGCCGGGCCGTGGGAGCGGTTGAAGCTGCGCGCCCTCAACGGTGTGCACTCGGCCGTGGCGTACCTCGGCGCGCTGGCCGGGCGGGAGACCATCGCGGACGCCCTGGAGATCCCGCACCTGGCCGACGTGCTGCGCCGGCTGATCGCCGAGGACGTCGCGGCCAGCTTCACACCGCCGGACGGGGTGCGGGTCGTCGACTACGGCGAACAGGTCCTGGCCCGGTTCGGCAACCCGGCGATCCGGCACCGCACCCTCCAGGTCGCCACCGACGGGTCGCAGAAGCTGCCGCAACGCATCCTGCAGACCATCGCCGACCTGCGCGCGTCCGGACGGTCCGCGCGCTGGGGCGCGCTGGTCGTGGCGTCCTGGTTGCGCTTCGCGCTGGGGTACGCCGACGACGGCCGCCCGCTGCCGTTGCAGGACCCGCTCGCGGGGCCGATCCGGGCCGCCCTGGACGCCGGCGCGCAGAGCCCGGCCGGCGCGGTCGACGCCGTCTTCGCGCTGCGCGAGGTGATCCCGGCCGAGGTCGCCGAGGACGACGAGGTACGCGCCCAGGTGACCGCCTGGCTCACCGCGCTCGGACGACACGGCGTCGAGGCGACCCTGGCCGGCGTCCGGTGAGCCGGGCGGCCCCGGCCGGGAGGGCGGCGCTACCGGCGGTGGCGCTATCGGTCGGTGTCGCGTGAACGGGTCGGTGCCGCCGACGACGGTGGCGGTGATCGGGGCGAACGGGCACGGTCACTGGCACCGGCGGGTGATCGCCCCGCTGCACGCCGACGGCCGCCTGCGACTCGTCGCCCTGGTCGACGTCGCACCGGTGCGCGACGAGCGGGAGGCGCCCGTGCCGCCCGGCGTCGGCGTGTTCACCGACCACCCGACGATGCTCGCCGCCACCCGCCCGGAGGTGGTGGTGATCTGCACTCCGCCGCACACCCACCTGCCGATCGCCCGCGACGCCGTCGCGGCCGGCGCGGACCTGCTGCTGGAGAAGCCGCCGGTGCTGTCGCTGGCCGAGCATCACGAGCTGACCGACGCGCTCGCGGCGGCCGGCCGGGTGGCGCAGGTCGGCTTTCAGGCGCTCGGTTCGGCGGCGCTGACCGCGCTGACCGACGCGGTGGCCGCAGGCCGGTTGGGCACGGTCACCGGCATCTCCGCCGTCGCCGCCTGGCAACGGCCGGACGCCTACTACGCCCGCTCCCCGTGGGCCGGTCGACGAAGCGTGGACGGCCGGCCGGTGCTGGACGGCGCGCTCGTCAACCCACTCGCGCACGCGGTAATGCAGTGCCTCGCGGTCGCCGAGGCGCTGGGAGGGGCGCCACCGTGGCCGGCGGCGATCGAGGTGGAGCGCTACCGGGTCCGGCCGATCGAGGTGGAGGACACGGCGGTGCTGCGCGTCCGTCTCCGCGCCGGCCCACCCGTGCTGGCGGCGGTCACGCTGGCCTCCGCCGAGTTCGTGGCCGGCGAGCTGGTGGTGACCGGCAAGAGCGGCCCGGCGTCGCTGGAGTACCCGACCGACCGGCTGCGCCTGCCCGGCGACGCGGTGACCCGCCGCGTCCCCGGTCGACGGGGCCTGCTGGAGAACCTGCTCGCCCACCGGATCGACCCGGTCGGGGTGCCGCTGATCGCGCCGCTGGCCCGTACCGCGCCGTTCACCGCCCTGCTGGACGCGCTGCGGGCCGCCCCCGAGCCCCGACTGCTCGACGGGGAGCTGGTCGACGGGGTGGGCGACGGAGACCAGCGCGTCCGTCACCTGCGCGGCGTGGCCGACGTGCTGCGCGCCTCGGCCGAACGCGGGGCGCTGCCGAGCGAGTGGGGCGTGCCCTGGGCGACTGCCCCGTATCGCACCGAACTCGCGGAATAGCACCTCCGGACCCGACACGACGCCATCGGACACCTCAGCAGAACGGAGCGAAGCGATGCGCAAACCCCTCATCGGCGTACTGGTGGTCGCCCTGCTGCTCGTCGCCGCACCGGCCGCCGCCCACCCCGACGTTCCGCCCACCGACCGGCTGTCCTGGTCGGCCCGCCACCTCGGTCGGCAGGCCTTGCCCGAGCGCGACGGCTGGGCGGCCGAGGGCGACGGCACCACCGGCGGCTCGGCGGCCACCGCCGAACGGACCCGGGTGGTGCACAGCCGGGCCGAGCTGGTCGACGCGCTCGGC
This sequence comes from Micromonospora sp. CA-248212, assembly GCF_050948405.1. NCBI lineage: Bacteria > Bacillati > Actinomycetota > Actinomycetes > Micromonosporales > Micromonosporaceae > Micromonospora > Micromonospora sp. CA-248212. Next base: position 3,754,094 of record NZ_CP192023.1, read on the forward strand.
GGTGACAACGCCACCAACGCCACCGATGCCACGCCGAAGCTCATCTACGTGGACGGTGCCGTCGACGGCTTCGAAGCACCCGACGGTACGGCGCTGAGCTGCGCCGACCTGGCCGACCCGACGTACCGGCTGGACGCCTACCTGGCCGCGTACGACCCGGCGGTGTGGGGTCGGGTGGCCCCCGCCGGGCCGCTGGAGGAGGCCCGGGTGCGGTCGGTGGCGAACCAGACCCGCCAGACCCAGATCAACGTGGGCCCCAACACGACGATCGTCGGGCTGCGCGGGGCCCGGCTGACCGGCCTCACCCTCATGATCGACCGGGCGTCGAACGTCATCGTGCGAAACCTGACCTTCGTGGACGCCCGGGACTGCTTCCCCGCCTGGTCGCCGACCGACGGCGAGACCGGCAACTGGAACAGCCAGTACGACCAGATCTCGGTACGTCGCAGCGAGCACGTCTGGGTCGACCACGACACGTTCACCGACGGCGACAACCCGGACAGCGCCCAGCCCAGCTACTTCGGGCGGCCCTACCAGGTGCACGACGGGTCGTTGGACGTCACCCACACCGCCAGCGGAGTCACCGCCACCTGGAACCGGTTCATCGGGCGGGACAAGCTGATGCTGATCGGCTCGTCCAACACTGTCGGGCCGGACGTGGGCCGGCTCAAGGTCACCCTGCACCACAACCTCTTCGACGGCGTCCTGCAACGACTGCCCCGGGTGCGCTTCGGTCAGGTCGACGTCTACAACAACCACTACCGGCTCGGCGGGGACGGCTTCCAGTACGCCCTCGGCGTCGGGGTCCAGTCGGCGATGTACGCGGAGAACAACTTCTTCACCCTGGATCCGGCGGTCGACCCGGCCGACCTGCTCTACGACTGGGGTGGCACCGGGCTGACCGAGCGGGGCTCCTGGGTGCGCCAGGGCACCGGCCGGGCCCGGCCGGTCGACCTGCTGGCCGCGTACAACGCGGTCCACGATCCCGACCTGGCCGCCGACGCGGGCTGGACGCCCACCCTGCGTCGTGATCCCGTGCTACCGACGCCGCTGGTCCCTCTCGTGGTGAATCCCCTGGCCGGGGCCGACCGGTTGCCGATCTGACGGCTCGACCCGCCGGAGTTCGTGGTCGGGTCGACGACGTAAGGGCTCATCGATGTGGTGAAGATCGGCTATAAGTGACGCATGGACTTCCCGCCGCACCTGGGCAGCATGCCGATGCACGCGATCACCGAGATCCACGGCGAACCGGGCCTGCTGGAGCGCTTCCGGCTGGAGATCCAACAGTTCGACGACGCCGCCCGCGAGCGGTTGACCGCCGCGCTCGACCTGGCCGCCGAGTTGCACCGTGACGACCGGCGCGTCCGCGAGCCGTACCTGAACCACCTGCTGCGGGTGGCGATCCGACTGATGCACCACTACCAGGTGCGCGACGTGGACGTGATCGTCGCCGGCCTGCTGCACGACGCGGTCGAGGACCACCCGGTCGAGCTGGCCGGCGACGGCGCCGGCACCGACCCGACCGGGGCCGCGCTGGCCGCGCTCGCCGTGCGGTTCGGGACGCGTGTCGCGACGCTCGTCGCCGCCGTCACCAACCCGGTGTACGACCCCGAGCGGGACCGCAACACGCAGTACCGGGAGCACCTGGCGGTCAGCCTGGACCGCGAGCCCTGGGCCCGGGTGATCAAGGTGTCGGACTTCACCGACAACGGCGTCGGCGTGATCCACACGGTCGGGCCGAAGGTCGTCTCGTCGGCCCGTAAGTACCGGCCGCTGGTGCCGCTCTTCCGGGATCTGATCGGCCGGCCGGACACGCCGTTGTCGGCGGGGGTCAAGCGGCACATCTTCGGTCAGCTCGATCTTGCCGAGGAGCGGTTCAGCGCCATCCTGGACCAGCCCGCGCACGCCAACTGACCTGCCGTCGCGTCACCCGACCGGGTTCTGTGACAAGTTCTCGGATCTGCGCCGCAGCCTGCGGAATTACGGTGGTTTTGCGTCAGTTGGGAGGCAAAGGTCCTCTCGGTCGAATCTCTGACGCGACCCCCGTCGAGAGGATTCGGACCATGCGCGACCTTTCTCGTCGCGATCTGCTCAGGGCGACGGCCGTCGGCGCCGGAGCGATCGCCCTGCCCGGCGTGATGGCTGGCAGTTCGGCGGTGGCGGCGGACGGCCCACCCGTCGGCGACACCTACCCGCCCGCGACGTTGACCGGCCGGATCGTCCGCCCCCAGAGCCCCGACTACGCGGAGGCGAGCATCGGCTGGGACGAGCTGTTCGTGCGCTACCCGCTGGTCATCGTCTTCGCTCAGGAGACCCAGGACGTCGTCAACGCCCTCACCTGGGCTCGGCAGCACGACGTGGCGCTGCGGGTACGCAGCGGCCGGCACAGCCTGGAAGGTTGGTCGAACGTCGACAACGGCCTCGTCATCGACGTCAGCGAGCTGAAGGACGTCCACATCGACACCGCCACGCGCACGGCGAAGCTCGGCGCGGGGCTCAACCAGTCGGAAGCGATCACCGCGCTCGGGGAGTACGACCTCGCGGCGACGACCGGAACGGAGGGGACCGTCGGCCTGTCCGGCGCGACCCTCGGTGGCGGCTTCGGGTTCCTCACCCGCTACCTCGGCATGGCCTGCGACAACCTGATCGGGGCGGAGATCGTCGTCGCGGCGGGCGCCAACGGCGCCAGGGTGCTCGAGGTGGACCCGTGGAACCACGCGGACCTGCTCTGGGCGCTGCGCGGCGCCGGAAACGGCAACTTCGGGATCGTCACCTCCCTGACCTACCAGGTAGCCCCGCTGGAGAGCGTGGCGTACCTGCAGGCGACCTGGTCGGGCCTCGACGACCTGCACGACGTCTTCGACACCTGGCAGCGCGTCGCGCCGTTCGCCGACCCCCGCCTCGGCAGCCAGGTCGAGATCCACCCGACCGAGATCCTGGTGTTCGGGGTGCTCGCCGAGGGATCGGAGGCGGAGGTGAGAAGGCTGCTGGAACCGCTGCTCTCCATCGGCAACCCCGAGGTCAGCGTGCAGATCGGCGGTTGGAGCGAGACGTACGCCGGATTCCAGGTCCCGAACGACGAAGAGCCGGCGAAGTGGAAGTTCTTCTCCCAGTTCACCAGGGAACCCTTCCCGACAAGGGCGATCAGCATCGTCCGCGAGTTCATGGAGAAGGCGCCGTCGCCGGACAGCAACTTCTTCACCCAGGCGTTCGGCCGGGGCGCCCAACGGCAGGAGCCCTTCGGCGGCTCGGCGTTCCCGCACCGTGACGCGCTCTTCTACTCCGAGCCCGGCGCTGGTTGGGGCACCCGCGGCGAGCCGGACAGCGGCGACGCCATCACCCCGATCGCGCAGACCTGGATCGCCGAGTTCAGCCAGGCGCTGCGACCCTACGTGGACGGCGCGTACGTCAATGTGCCGAACATCGGCATGGCGGAGTGGGAGGAGGCCTACTGGGGGCGCAACTTCCCGCGACTGCGCAAAGTCAAGGCGAAGTACGACCCGCACAACGTCTTCCAGTACGAGCAGAGCATCCCGCCCGCGACCCACTGACCCGGCTGACCAGCGGCCCGCCCGCCCGCCAACCGACGCCCCTACCCCACCCCCTCGCGCGTCCCTTGCTCTGCTTCAACGGAGGCAACACTGACGGCGTCTCAGTGTTGCGCGGGTTGAAGCAGAGCAGAGGGCGCGCAGGAGACCCGTGGCCGCCGCCCACGGGCGGCCGGGCTGACTGAGCGGACTGTTGGCGGGGGCAGACCGACGGCCGGGCAGGAGCCAGACAGGTAGCGGCCAGGCCAGACAGGTAGCGGCCAGGCGGGACACGCGCGGGCGCGTTGTCGGTATGGGTGGTGCGGTTGCTCAGGGATACGGGACCGCGGCGCCGGAGCGGCCAGCCTGCACCAGACGCTCCAGCCAGGGTGTCGGAGCGACGCCCAACTCCCGGCCCAGGTCGGCGCGGAACAGCTCGAACCGTCGCACCGCCTCGTTGATGTTGCTTTCGGCCAGGTGCACCGCGATCAGCGCGCGGGTGGCGCTCTCCCGCAGCGGCTCCAGGTGCACGGCGGTCAACGCCACCTGCACCGCCTCACTGAAGCGTCCCTGGGCGGTGAGGCGTTCGGCGAGAGCTTCCAGCGCGTACAGCCGGGTCTGGCGCAGCCGTTCCCGCTCCGTCAGAACCCAGTCGTCGTACCAGCCAGGCAACAGCTCGCCGGTCGCCAACGCCGGCACGGTGCCCACGGGTGAGCCGCCGGCCAGCAGGACGGCCGCCGCCGTACTCAGGGCGGCCACGTCACTCGTGACGTCGGCGGCCAGGGCCAGCCCGTCGTCCTCCTCGACCAAGGGCTCGGGCGTCACCCGGTGCAGCCGCCACAGCATCGTGCGCAGGTTGGCCCGCGCCCGATCCTCGTGGGAGGCGGGCCAGAGCGTCCCAGCAGCCTCCGAGCGGGCACACCGCTGGCGTACGCCGAGGTAGGCGAGCAGCCGCCGGGCCCCCTGCGGCACCACCACGGACCGGCCGTCGCGTTCCAGCGCGAAGCCGCCGAGCAGCCGCAACGCGTACCGACTCGGTCGCACCGCCCCGGTCTCCGGCGCCCCGGAGCGCAGGTCGTACCTCGCCTCGTGAACTGCCATCCGCGCGCCCTTCGTGCCCGATCGCCCCGTGGGATTCTCACGGTCGGGTGTGGAGGGTCGGTACGCCAGCGCAGTGTCGTCACACCGACCCGGCGAACGGCGCGGATCAACCGTTCGCCGGAGTCGTCGCCGGCCGTTCAGCGCAGCTTGCTCAGCGTCTGGGCGTACCCGGTCCACTCGGCGGCGTCGCCGGCCTCGGCGCGTACCCCGGCCTCCTTCATGATGCCGAGCACCCGCTCGGCCGGCGCCTCGGCGAGCTTGCCCAGCGTGCTGATCCCGGCGCGGGCCAGCGCGGCGCGGGCCTTGGTCGGCACCCCGGCGAGCATCGCGATGTCGGCGTCCGCGACGTTCTCCAGCCCCGCGTCGACGCCGAGGGCCGCGGAGACCGCCGACTGGGCCCCGACGGTGGTCCGGACCATGACGGCCTCGCGCTCGCTGACCTCGGCGATCATCGCGTCCAGGCTCGGGTAGCTGCTGTCGGCCGGCAGCACCTTGAGCACGTCGCGGATGCTCCGGCCATCGGCCACCTCGTCCTCGCCGAAGAAGCGGATGAACTCGACCACCTTCACCTCGCGCGGGAAGCGCTGCCGCACGTCACCGTGCTCGACGGCGTAGCGGGCGACCTGGGCGGCGCCGCGCACCTTCGGACCGACCACCACGTCCACGCCGAGGGTCTCCACGGCGGGCAGCACGATCGTGCCGGCCTTGGTCTGCCAGATGCTGACCTTCTTGTCCATGAACATCGTGGTGCCCATGTACTTGCCGAAGTCCAACGCGCCGATGTAGTTGGGGATCTGCTCGAAGGTGTACGGGCCGGGCACGATCTTGTTCTCGTGCACCGTCGAGTGCAGCCGGTTGATCTCGGCGCGGATCTCGTCGAGCAGCCGGCGCAGGCTCACCCGCATCGCCGCCATGCAGGTGAACGCCTTGGCCAGGTCGGTGCCGAGGTGGTCCAGGTCGTGCTCGATGCGGTGGAAGCGCTCGTTGAAGCCCTGCTCCCCCGGTGTCTGGCCGGCCTGCACGACGTCCTCGCCGTCCACCCAGTCGGTGTGCGCGAACGTGCGGGCGAACGGTGGTGGGGCGCAGCCCGGCTCCACCGCCGGGAACGACTCGGCGTAGCTGAACACCCGCTTCGCGGTGCCGACGTTCTCGTAGATCCAGGAGGAGACCAGCACGCTGGCGTCCGAGGCCGGGATGCCGTTCCTGGTGAACGCCTCGTACAGCTCGGTGACGGTCACCCCGTCGTAGTTGATCTCGTTCGCCATCGTGGTGTCCCTCTCAGAGCTGGTCGTACACGCCGCGGTGCCGGCGCTGCTGGAAGGTGCGGAAGGTCCGGGCGACGGCCGGGCGCAGCGGCTCGGCCGTCCCGTCGTCGTCGAGGTCGACGTGGTCACGGCGAATGCCGAAGGTGTTGATCTCCACCCCGAGCGGGCAGATCCTCGTCAGGGTGTTCATCAGCCGCTCGTACTGCTCCAGGGTCAACGTCACCCCGTCGGGCAGCTCGACCCGGAACTCGTACGGATCGGTCCGGCCGGTCCGCACGTAGGAGAGCGCCACCACGGCGACCAGGCCGGCGTGGGTGGGGCGCAGCGCGGTCCGCGCGCCGACCGCCTTGATCTCCGCCGTGCCGCCGCCGAGTCCCACCGTGTACCAGCGGAACCCGGTGGCCCGGCGCTCGCTCAGGTTCACCCCGGCCTGCGGCAGGCCGATGACGCCGCACACCAGCAGCACCCGGTTGCCCGTCTCGACGAGCGGAAGCACGGCGGCGAGGTGCTGGTCGCGCAGCAGCCCCACCAGCCGGGCCAGCCGGTCGGCGGCGGCCGGTTGGCCGGCGATCAGCGCGGACGCCAGCGCGGCCGGCAGTTCGATGGTCTCCACCAGCTCGTCGGGGAGGCGGTTCAGCGCGGCCACCACGGGCACCGGGTCGCGTACCGCGGGTAGGCCGGCGGCGGCGAGGACCGCGTCGACCGGCTGCCCGGCGGGTCGGGTCGGCACGGCCGCCCACCGGGTGCGGGCCGCGGCGTCGGTCAACGGCGACCACGCCGTCTCCCCGGCAGCCACCCAGGCCGTGCGTGCCGCGGCCAGACCGGCCAGCAGCAGGGCGTTGCCACCCGGGTCGCCCGGCGCGTGGAACTGCGCCTCGACCGGCGCGTCGACGCCCACCGGGGCGGTCAGCGGCGCGGTCACCGCGAGCCCCCGGGTGGGCAGGTGCGACAGGTACATCACGGTGGTGCTGACCCGGTGCGTCGTCGGCAACCCGCAGACCCGCCACAGCCAGGCCAGCTCGCCGTCGGCCGAGACGGTCGGCACGCCGGCGGCGCGGGCGGCGACGATGAGCGCCTCGGCGGTCCGGTCGGCGGTCACCGTCCGGCCGGTGTCCAGCACCCGGTTACGCAGGTCGGTGGCCTGCGCCGGGGTCGGCCAACTCACGTCGACGCCGAGACCCAACTCGTAGCGGCTCCCACCGGCGTCGTCCTGGGCGCGGCTGACCTGCCACACGATCGTCGAGCCGAGCGCCCGGCACACCCGCCCCGCACGGTCCAGGGCGGTCGCCAGCGGCGGCGCGATGCCGTGCGAGCTGTCGAAGGTGTACGACTGACGCAGGCTCGCCCGCAGCGCCGTGACCTCGGCGAGGCGGCTGGCCGGCAACGCCCGACCGGCGTGGACGGTGTTGTTCGGCGGGGTGTTGGCGGGCAACACCAGGCGGTCGCGGCGCAGTTGGGCGAGGAAGTTGGTGCGGTGCTGCGGGTCGCCGACGGCGACCAGCCGGACCGCCACCGCGAACTGGTCGTCGTCCTCGCGCAGCGTGAAGCGCGCCCCGCCGGGCAGGTCGGCGAAGAGGCCCGTGTTCGGGTCGGTGTCCGCGCCGGGGCCGTTGAGCAGCCGGCGTACCGCGCCCGGGGTGGGCAGCAGGAACCGCCGGTACAGCCCGAGCCGGTGGGCGTACGCGTCGTCCGGCTCGCGGGCCGGTGGGGGCAGGCGTCGGGCGTACACCTCGCCGTTTGTCGGCTCGTGCACCAGCTCGTCGACGAAGCGGGCCACCCCGACGTCCGCGCCGATCCGGTCCAGCGCGTCGCGCCGGGCGTGCGCCAGGGTCCGGTACGCGTGCACCTCCCGGGCCGCCCGACGCAGCCGGTGCTTCTCGTACGACACCAGGTAGAGCAGGCGACCCAGGTTGCCCTCGACCACGGCCAGCTCGACGAGGGCGGGGAGCGCGGTGCCGGTAAGCGCCAAGGCGGCCGTGCCCTCGACGGCCCGCTCGGCCGACACGGCGACCGCGAACGGCGCGACCAGCGGCTCGTCGGCGGTGTCCGGCACGTACGCCGGCACCGACGCGCCCTCCGCGGACCAGGGCGCGAACACCACCGGCGGCAGTACCCGCTGCCCCGCGCCGCCCGGGTCGACGGTGACCGTCACCCGGACGGTCTCCTCGGCCAGGTCGCGGCGCAGCACGACGGTGAGCAGCGGATGCCGACTGGTCCAGTCCACGGCGGCGGCACCGGTGGTGGCGAGCGGCACCACGACCCGCCGGACGGTTCCCGGGTAGGGGCCTTCCAACTGGTCGATCAGGTTGCGTTCGACGGACGGGTCGACGCCGTCCACGGGTACCCGGATGTCGGTCATCGCGCCCCCGCTCAGACGATCCGGAACGGCCGGGGGTCGTCCCGGTCGACGTAGACGGGCACCTGGTTGGCGGCGAGCACCGCGTTGTCGCCGACCGGCAGCCGCTGCACCCCGTCGCCGGTGGGCGCGCTGCCGGTCACCACCACCGCCGAGTCGGCCGGGAAGCGGACCAGCCGCAGGTTGCGCACGTCGGCGACGCCCGGCTCGTTCATCAGCGTCCAGATCACCTCGGCGGCCCGGACCGGCTCGCCGAAGGGCAGTTCGTCGACGTACCGGCGCAGCCGGGCGTGCAGCCGGGCGCGCAGCTCGGTGGCGGCCGTGGAGGCGTTGATCGTCTCCTTCGAGCCGGTGGGCAGCGGCAGGCCCCGGATCACCAGGTCCGCCTCGACGCCGATGCCGACCTCGTCGGCCCGGTCCACCGAGGCGAAGATGCCCACCGGGCGCAGGTCCTCGATGACCGACTCGACGGCGGCGTGCAGGCCGTCCGGCCCGTCCCAGATGGCGGCGGCGGTCGGCGCGACGAGCACCGTGACGTAGTACGGGTTGCCCAGGTCGCGTTCGGTGCTGAAGACCCGCTCGATGAAGTTGAAGTTGCCGAAGATGGACTGGTTGAGGTCCAGTCCGCCCCGGCCGTCGAAGACCTGCACCTGGCGTACGCCGGGCACGGTGGCCACCGCGAGGCCGATCGCCTCGGCCGTCCAGATGGAGCGGGGCGCGGCCAGCAGCAGTTGCCGGTAGCGGGCGTCGGAGACCTGCTGTTCGCCGCCGGTGAGCGCGACGGTGTGGGTGATCTCGACCAGCTCCTTGCCGGCGGCCTGCTCGGCGTCGTCCAGGTCGGCCAGCAGGGTGTCGGCGCGGTTCCAGCGGTCGATCTTCTGCTGCGGCTGGGTGGGGTCGAGGTTGTGCGCGGGGCCGGGATAGAAGGCGGCGACGGCCGGTTCGCGCTCACCGACGGCGGCGGAGAGCACCACTGTCTCGTCCAGGGCCACGTGGTGCCCGCCGGCTGTGGACAGTCGGGCGCCCCGGGGCAGCGTGAGCTGTGGGTGGCCGGTCGGCAGCGCGGCCTTGAGCTTGAGCTTCACCGTCCCCCGGGCCGGCAGGTACGGCCGGGGTATGCCGAGTTCCTCGCCGAGGCGGGTCAGCGCGTCGGCGGTCGCGGACACCACGAAGGAGTTGTCGTAGACCGCGCCGAGCGCGGCCCACATCCGGGCGTCCTCCAGGGCGGCGAGTTCGAGGACCTTGCGCAGCACCGCGCCGCTGGTCAGGTCGACGTCCTCGCCGAAGAGCAGCCGGGCGGTGGCCAGCTTCTCGGCGAGCAGCCGGGCGAAGGACTTGGGCACGAAGCCGGTCTCGACGATGCCGAAGCCCGTCGAGCCGGTGGCCCGCAGCGCGGCGGCGTCGACGGCGAGGACGTCGGCCAGCTCGGCCGGGAGGGTCGGGTCAGACACTTGGCAGCTCCCCGAGGCGCACCGAGAGCCGGTCGTCGGTGATGGTTTCGAACTGGACCTGGACCTGGAGGGTGCGCGAGGCGCGCAGCGCGGCGGCCGACGCGTCGTCGGCACGGCCCGCGCCGAGCCGGCCGTCGTCGAGGTTCACGTCGACGATCTTGCGGACCCGCGGATCGCGGTCGAGCAGGGTGATGATGCCGATGCGGACCTGCTCGCGGATGAGGTTCGGCTCGATCTGCTCGGCGAGGGCGTTGAGCCCGTCGAAGCCGAACGTCGCGTCGAAGACGTTCGAGCCGCGCAGCGTGGTCAGCGCCACCGCGAGGCTCTGCGCCACGTTGCCGGTGCCCTCGACCAGCGCCAACGTCCGGCCGTTCGGTCCGTCGTCGAAGACGATGTCCCGGGCCAGGTCGACGCCGGGCATGGTGGGTTCGAAGGCGAGGCCCCAGCCGAGGTAGCGGCGCTGGGCGGCCTGCCGTTCGCGCTCGGTGCGGTCCACCTCAGGCCGCCTTCAGCTTGCTCTGCCCGGCGCTGGCGGACAGTCCGGGGCTGGAGCCGTCGGTGGCGCCGCTGAGCGAGTCCAGCGCCACCCCGGCCCCGCCGACCGTGAGCTTGCCGGCCGCCCCGGTCGCGGACGTCACCGTGCTGCACTGCTTGGTGGAGTTGCTGGTGGTGATGGTGCAGCCGGCCACCGACTTGCCGTTGACGCCGTCGAGGCGGACCACCGGCTTGTGGTCGACGGTCAGCTTGCCCTGCCCGGTCGGAGAGACCTTCCCCTGGTTGGGGCAGTGCACGTCGCTCGACGTGGTGAGCACGAATACCATGTCGCTCTCCTCAGTGGACGTTCATCGCGTTGCTGACCTGGACGTCGACGTCGTCGGCGGCGATGCTGACCGTGCCGCCGCTGATGTTCACCGCGCCGTTGCCGGCGTCCAGGTCGATCTGGGTGGCGGTGATGGTGATCGAGCCGTCCTGCTTCATCACGATCGAGGACCCGCCGGCGGCGTGCTCGATGGTGATGCTGTCGGCCTCGTCGGCGCGCGCCGGGCGCTGGCCGCGACCCTTGAGCTGGGCCCGACCCACCCGCACGGTCAGCTCGCCCAGCTCGATGACCCGGTTGCCGTCGCCGTCGGTGAGGTCGTGCGCCACCTTGCCGTCGTGGTCGGCGGGGGTTGCCGTGTCGGCGATGGATGAGCGGCTGCTGTCGGCCACCCCGACCGGCAGGGACAGCCACCAGTCCCCCGGCTCGGAGACCGGGGCGTGCCCGGTGGGCCAGAGCGCGCCCACCTCGACCGGGTCGTCCGGTGCGCCGTTGCGGTAGGCCAGCGCCACCCGGGTGCCCGGGTAGCGGGGCAGGATCAGCCCGCACCCGCCCCAGGCGAATGGGGTCAGGTAGGTCACCCCGGGCAGCGGAGCGGGTTGCTGCCGGCGTACCGGCAGGCGGCGGGAGCCGTTGGGGCGGCCGTCCGGGCGAACGAGGCCCTCCCACACCGTCTCGGTCTGGGCGGGCGGCTCGACCGCGCCGCTGGCGTTGGTGGCGACCGCGCGTACCTCGCCGATCTCCAGGCCGCGCGTCTCACCCCGGGCCGCGCGGGCGGCCCGGCGCACCGCCTCGGCGGCGGCCACCCCGGGCGACGACGCCGGGCCGGCCGGCTCGGCGGTCCCCACACCGGACGCGTCGCTCCAGGTGTCCCACGCCTGGGCGCTCGACGCGACCTCCACGCCCTGCACCACCGTGACGAAACCGGCGGTACGCGACAGCGTGTGCCGGGCGGCGCTGAGGTAGAGCAGCTTCGACCCCGCGCCCAGTTCCCCGGTCGACGGGGCGAACGGCGCGGCGAACGAGCCGAGCAGCGCCGCGCCGACGCTGCCCAGCGTGGTGGCCTCGTCGGTGGGGGGCGGATCGAAGCGCACCAGGTCGCCGGGCTTCAGGTCGGGGCGGCCCTTGAGGGTCAGCGTCCACGCCCGGCGGCGCGGCGCGGCGGTGCCGCCGGTCTCGGTGGCCGCGTACGGGTCGGTGTCCTGGGTGCCGTTCTCGGTGCAGGCCAGCAGACCGGTGGCGAGGGTCAGCGGCTTCGGCTCGCCCTCCGGGTACGGGATGGGACGCTTGCCGACGTGCACGGTGCCGTCGCGGATCAGCAGCATCCCCCGCCCGTACGCGTTGAGGGACTGCTGCAAGGCGCCGCCGAGACGTTCCAGGGCGGCGCGGTAGAGCAGCCCCGCCCCGAAGGCGACCCGCTCGTCGCCGGCCGCCTCGGTCGCGCCGCGGGTCATCGTGCCGTCCGGGTTGGCGCCCCATCCGGTCACGTCCACCCGGGTCCGCTCGCCGATGGCGCGGATCGCGGCGGTGAACGTGGCCGCCTCGAACCGTTCGGCGACCCGCTGCCCGAGCCGGGCGTACGCCTGCTCGACGAGGGTCAGCTCGGTGTCGTACGTCCGCTCGCCGGTGAGCCGGCGCACCTTCGTGACCCGCAGGACGGCGACCAGCGCCTGGGTCAACTCGGCCGGGGTCGGGCCGGCGTTGACGCCGACCAGGTTGGTGAAGAACGCGCCGACGGAGGTGTTGGCGTCGCGCCAGTACAGGTGCAGCTTCGCCACCAGCGGCGGTTGCCCCTCGGCGGTGCGCAGCGCGGCGAAGTGTTCGTCGACGAGCCCCTGCACGGTGACCGTGTACGCGCCGGGGCCCAGCCCGTCGGGCAGCGCGGCGTCGATGGCCGCGTAGTAGTCGGCGCTGGACAGGGTGAGCGCGGCGTCCGGGCTGATGCCGGTCGGGGTCTCCCGGTGGAAGGTGATGGTCCAGCCGGCGTCGTTGCCGACGGCGCCCTGGCGTACCTGGCCGGTCTGGAACGGCGTGAGCGTCACCGCAGCACCCTCCGCATCTTCTTGTCGAGCAGGTAGCGGTAGCGCAGCCGGGCGGGACCGAGGTCGGACTCGACGCGCTGCGCGGGCGGCCGGCGACGCCAGACGAACTCGTTGATCGGTGGTGGCCCGAACTGGTCCACCGCCCGGTCGGCGGGCCGCCAGGCCATGGTCAGGTAGGAGCCGTAGTCGCCGGAGCCGCGGACCGTCCCGGCGTGCAGCAGCCAGGCCAGCACCAGCACCTCGACGACGACCGGGGTGACGCCGGGGGCGGTCGGTGTGCCCGCGTCCGGGCAGACCCGGCGCAGGCCGGTGGCGAGCGGCACGGAGCCGAGGATGCGGGTGCCCTGGCGGACGACGAGACGCAGCGGCACCCGACCGACCAGCGCCGGTGGCCGGGACGTGGCCGTCGGCGTGGGTCGGGGCGCGAGGTCGTCGGCGGAGCTGCTGACCACGGCGAGTGGGTCGGTGGACAGCCACTGTCGGGCCAGGCCGGTGGGCAGGATCAGCACCGCGTGCACGCCCGCGCCCAGCTCGACGCGGTGCGGGAGGCCGGCGGTCAGGCCCTGGCGCACCTCGGTGAACCCGTCGGGCACCTCGATCGGTGTCTCCGGCAGCAGGTAGCGGTCGATCGGGAATGGTGGCATCAGTTGCCCAACCCGTCGGCGAGCGCGCCGACTCCGATGCTGGCCACGTCGAGCAGCTTGCCGAGCAGGCTGGGACGGGGCACGTGGACGAGGGTGATGGTGGTGTCCAGGACGTCGCGACGGGCGGCCGAGGCGTTGAAGGTCAGCGACTGCACCTGCATGTCGGTGCGGATGGTCATGGAGGTGACCAGGATCAGCCCGCCGAACTTCCCACCGGAGTACGCGGCGAGGGCGGTGCCGCGTTTGCTCGCCTCGGCCATCGTCTCCAGGGCGAACTTCCAGGCGTAGCGTTCCGCGCCGACGAGCACCCCGGTGAGCGTGATGGTGTCGTCGTGGGTGGCCACGATGGCCTTGTGGGCGGTGGAGCCGATCGGCGGCAGGTGGTACGTCTGGGCCAGGGAGATGGCGGTGACCGCCCACAGTGGGATGGGCAGCACCCCGTCGCTGATGATCGCCGACGGCACCGTGCCGTACCGCATGAAGCTGCTGGTGATCGCCATGCTCAGCGTCCTCCGGTGGGTGGCAGCGGCACCGGCGTACCGGTGGGTTCGACGGCCAGGCCGAGGTCGCGCAGGGCCTGGGTGATCTCGCGGACCTCGCCCGCGGCGCTGGTGACGCGCAGCCGCAGCCGGCGCTCGGCCAGGGCCGCGCTGATCCGGGCGGGCCGGGTGGACGCGGACCCGCGCCGGTTGATCCGGTCGATCTCGGCGGCGGCGTCCTCCATCCGGGAGATCGCGTCGAGGATGCGCGGGTCGGGGGTGAACCCGGGGTCGTCGCGCTGGAGGCGGGCGATGGCGTCGCGGAAGTCGGCGGCGTCGCGGCGCAGGTTGGCCACGAGGTTGTCGGTGAGCGCGCTGACGCCGCTGACGCTGGCGGCCCGGTGCGACTTGTCGTCGAGGAGCCACACCCAGCCGTCGTGCCCGATGCCGACGAGGTCGGTGCCGGCGACCTTGACGTTGGCGTCCGGTCCCTTGAGGAACAGCTCGATGCTGCTCAGCGAGAACGCCGCGCTGTACTCGCCGAGGACGCCCCGGCCGTAGGTGACCATGTCGTGGCGCAGGTAGGCGCGGAAGCCGGGACCGTCGTCGGCGCGTCCGCCCCCGTCGCGGAAGCGCCGCCAGAGGGTGGCCAGCGCTTCCGGGTTGTGCACGGCGAGCTGCTGGGTGAGCCAGACGTCACCGCCGGCCACCACGGCCCGCAGGTCCGGATCGCCGATGCGGGCGAGGGCGTCGGCGAGCCGGGCGTCGCTCATCTGCAGGCCACGCGAGCGGGCCCGGCCGAGGTCGTCGACGGCGGTGCGCAGCCGGGCCAGCTCGTCGGGGGTGAGCCGGCCGCCGAGGCGGGTCTGCAGGTCGGCGACGGCGGACCGTTTGCCGGCCTCGCTCTCGGCGGCGACCGCGCGCCACAGCGCGGCCGGTTCCAGCTCGGCGGCCCGGCGCAGCGCCGCCTGCCGGTCCGCCGGCATGGCCCGGAACGCGTCACCGACGATCGCGGCCGGCTCGACGTGCCGGCCGGCCGCGCCGCCGCCGTCGAACTCCCGCAGCAGCGAGTCGGCGTACGCGCCCGCGTCGTCGGCAAGCCGCAGCGGCGCGTCACCGACGATGCCCTCGCGGGGTCGGCTCAGCTCGCGCATCTCGGTGCTGAGCTGGTCGAAGTACTCACCGAGGGTCGCCACCCGCACCCCCTCGGGCAGGGTGCCTCCCTCCAGCACGTGGTCGAGGATCGCGGCGATGTTGTCCCGCAGCACGGCGATGCGTTCCAGCCGGTTGAGCGCGTTGCCCAGGTGCAGGTCGCCGACGTCGTCGACGATGCGGCGGATGAGGTGTTCCAGTAGCCGCCGGGAGCGCACCTCACCGGCCTCGCTGTGCTCGGCGATGGTCCGCATGAAGCGCCGCAGCCGGGGGTTCGCGTCGGCGGCGGCGTGCACGGCGGCGGCGTCGAGGAACCGGCCGGCGCGGAACCGGCGGGGCCCGGTCACGGCCGCACCACCGGCACGCGCGGGCCGGCGGCGGCACCGCCGGGCTGCGAGTCGAGCACCATGAGGATGAACCGGGCGCCCTCCGGGCCGCCGACGGCGCCGCTGAGCATCGCCTCGCGCTCCACGTACGCGAGGATCGGCTCCATCAGCTTCTGCACGACGCGTTCCAGCACCTCGTTGAGCAGGATCTCGGTGAGGAACCCCTGGAGCAGGTCGCGGGACGCGGCCTCGACGATCTGTCGGGTGACCCGGCGTACCACGTACCCCCGGGCGGCACGCAGCCCCGCGCGGACGCCGAAGCGCAGCGCGACCCGGCCGCCGCGCACGGCCGCGCCACCGATGGTGCCGGCCTCCGGGATCAGCGACATCGCCAACCCGAGGTACGCGGCGAACAGCTCGACCTCGATCTCGGTGCGGGTGAGCACCAGCTCCGGGTCCAGCATCGAGGAGTAGAGGCGCTCGCGTTGGTGGGCGTGCGCCACGTCGACGGCGGCGACGGCGACCCCGACCACGAAGCCCAGCGGCGGGCAGAGCAGCGACAGCGCGATGATCCCCACCATGACGGCGAAGGCGCTCAGCGCCTCCCGGCCCAGCTCGGTGCTGAACAGGCTGTCGACGCCGCTGGCGTAGTAGGGGTTGCCGCCGAAGAACTCGCCGAGCTGCTGGTGGGTGACGAGGTGGATGCCCTGCAACGCGTAGCGTCCGCCGGCGATGGTGGCCGACGGGATGTGTTCGCTGATCCGGCTGGACCGGAAGGCGAAGTGCGCGTCGGTGCGGGCGCGGCCGAGCATCTCGGTGTTGTGGCGTCGCATGTCCTGCAACACCCGCCACAGCTCGTCGCGGATCGCCGACCGGTTACCGGCGAAGCGGGCCAGCACGTCGGGCAGGTCGCTGATCTGCTTGACCAGCGGGTCGACGCCCTCGGCCTCGCCGCGCTGGATAACCAGCGCCTGTTCGATCTCGGCCAGGGTCCAGAGCACCGCGTGCGAGTCGCGGATGCGGGTGACGCCGTCGCGTTCGACGATCTCGCCGGCCGCGCCGGGGCTGGTCAGGGCCGCCTCGGCGGCGAGGAACCCGCTGGAGATGGCGCGGGCGGCCCCGTACCAGGCGGTGGACGGGTTCAGCACGCTCAGCGTGGCGACGGCGCCGCCGCCGGCGTCGGTGTGCTCCTGCGTCCACCGGGCGGCCTCGTGGCGGCGCAGCCGCTCGCGCAGCCCCTGCAACTCGGCGTAGTCGGTGAGCTGGGAGACGATCAACCGCTCGAAGATCGGCGCGTACGCCTCGAAGCGGGCGATCCGCGCCTCGATACCGTTGCGCGAGCTGAGCAGGAGTTGCACCAGCATGGCCTGGCTGCCGACGACGAACAGCTCACCCACCGCGGCGTTCACGGCCGGGCTGAGCGCCTGCGCGAAGTGCAGGTTCCAGGACGCGGACGTGTCGATCCAGCCGCCCTGGATCCGCGCGAAGTGCTCGGGCTGGCGGTAGCGGCGCATGACGAGTTGGGCGAGATGGTCGAGGCGGGGCACGACGCCGGCCAGGTGACGCAGGAACTGCACGGCCGGCGAGGCGACCGGTCGGAAGTCCAGCGGGCCGAGTCGCCCGCTGCCCTCGGGCACCGGCCGGGTGAACGCCTCCCGCTCGGCCGAGCCGACGAGCAGGCTGATCGCGGCGGCCCGGCCGCGCAGCACGGCGGCGGCCTGGAGGCAGAAGTTCGCCGGGTAACGGCACGGCTCGCCCATCTGCAACCGGAACGCGATGTCGTCCATCAGTCGGCGCAGCTCGTCGCCGTCCGGGCCGAGCGCGGCCAGCTCCGGCTCCCCGTTGAACGACGCGCAGGCGGGCATCGTGGAGTGCCCCGCCCCGACGGCGGGGAACCGCCGCCCCTCTACGCCCGGCGGTGCGCTGGGGCTGCTCGGGTCGAAGACGAAACCGCCCCGCCGGGCGGCGGTGCCACCGTCGCCGGTGCCACCGGCCCCGCCACCGGGACCGCTACCCGTGCCGAGGCCGCCCGAACCGGTTCCGCCCGGTCCACCGCCACCCGGGCCGCTGCCCGCTCCGCCGCCGGCTCCGTTCCCCGTGCCGACTCCGGTGCCCGTGCCGGCCCCGCCGCCGGACGGCGCGTTCGGATCGGGCGGGGCGGCCGGGCGCTGCTCGACGCTGATCGGCAACAGGTTGGCCGTGCCGGTGAAGTGCAGCGTGGCGTCGGTCTCCTCGGTGCTGACCAGCAACAGGGAGACGCCGCCGATGTCGACCACCACCAGGCTGGTCGGCGTGGCCCCGCCCACCGACGCGAGGATCGCGTCGACCCGCCGCGTCACCTCGGCGTCGACGGCCCGCTCGATCTGCGCCTGGTACTCCTCGACGCTGGTGGTCTCGCCGCGCGGCGAGGCGATCCGCAGCCGCCGCCGGATGTCGCCGCTCAACTCCTCGTCCACCATGGCGACCAGGGCGCTGCGGTCGGCGACCGGCCGCCGCTGCACCGTCCCGGGTTGCGGGCTGGGCACCCGCGCCTCGACCTCGAAGTGGGGTTGCGGGGTGGCCCGGAACACCGTCTCGCCGAACTGCTCGAAGGTCAGGACCGACAGTGGAGTGGTGGTCACCATGATCGCCCAGACCGGGCGGCCGTCCACGTCGATGACCCGGGCGATGATCCCCTGCGGGGCGCCCGACGGGAGGCCGCCGTGCTGGCGTACCGCCTCGCGGGCCAGCTCGGCGAAGTGACCGGCCAGGTAGGCGGCCGGGCGCAGCAGCCACTGGTAGGTCACCCGCGGCGGCTCGGGGCCGTCCACCGGCACCTCGGCGGCGTCCCCACCGGCGTCGTAGGACGGCACCCGGTACACGGCGAGCAGGTGGCGCATCCGCTGCGGGTCGAACAGCTCGGTGGCCGGTTCGCTCAGCGGCAGGGGCACCCCGGGCGGCAGGCCCGGGTCGAGCCGCGCGGCGGCGACGACCTCGTCGACGCGCCGGCGCAGCCGGGCCTCGAAGGCACGCCGCTCGTCCGGCGTCACGTGCTCCCGGGCCGCGCCGGTCCAGCGGAACTCCGGCGCGTCGGTGCGTACCTCCAGGTAGCCGCCGTGTGGCGCGACCGCCTCCTGGCGGGAGCGTTCCAGGGCGCGGGCCAGGGCGGCGGCGAGCGCGTCGGTGACGGCCTCCGGCCGCTCGGTCACCGACCGCGCGTCCAGCCGGATCCGCACCGGCACGTGCACCGAGATGGCCACCGTCAGAACCGCCCGTCCAGGTGCTCGGCGAGGCGGGCCAGCGCGAGGTCCGCGAGCGCGTCGGCGTCGAACGCGCCGCCGGCCGCGACCACCTCGATCTCCACCGGGAAGTGGTACGCGATGACGGCGCGATCGTCCTCGGCCACCTGCTCGGCCTCGGCCTCGCTGCCGGCCGCCGGCAACACCAGCTCACCCGCGTGCACCAGGGCCAGCCCGGTACGGGTGACCCGGGCGGCGCGGCCAGCTCCGGTCGCCATCTGTTACCTCCGGTTGATCCTGGTGGAATTACGGCAGGACGGACGGGTCGCCGGTCTTCGGGTCGACCGAGGCCGCCAGGCTGAAGCCGCTGAACGTCGCGGCCGGTGCGCCGGAGATGGTGGCGGTGGTCGGGGTGGCGCTGGTGATCAGGCAGTCCTGCAACACGAAGGACGAGAACGCCCAGTCGTCGCCGGTGTGCTCCAGCAGCGCGATGTCGAACAGCTCGCCGTCGAGGGCCAGTTTGGTGAGCCGGCCGGCGACGTCCCCGATCGCCTTGACGGTCATCGTGAAGTTCATCGACACGGGCGCGTGGATGGCGCCCATGTGGGTCACCTCGCACGAGTGCAGCGCCTCGACGTTGAGCGAGAAGGACGGGCTGAACGAGTCGATCGGGCTGATCAACACCGTCTCGGTGCCCTTGGTGTACTGCACCGCGAGGCGGGTCTTCCACTCCATGGTCTGGTTCCTCCGGTCAGAACTTGGCCACGAGCGTGACCAGCAGGCGGCTCACGGCCGGGCCGTAGGTGACGGTGACGACGAGGTCGACGGTGCGGTCGGCCCGGGCGGTGGTGACGATCGACGTGTCGGTGGCGGTACGGGCGACCTCGGGGATGGTGAGGATGTCCAGCACGGGGATCTCGATGCGGTAGTCGTCGATCACGGCCTGCCGCTTGAGCGGGCCGAGGATGCCGTCCACCTGGGTCTTGAGCAGGGTCATGCCCGGCTTGGTGATGCGGGCGTCGCCGACCAGGCCGATGAGTCCGGCGCGGAGCATGAACTCGATCTGATCGAGGGTGCGTACCAGGTCGACGTGCAGCAGGCTCGCGTCGGTGGTGAAGAGCCGCCCGTCGGCGAAGTGCAGGCTCTCGCCGGTGATCAACGTGGGGTCGATGATCGGGGTGAGGTTGGCCTCGGAGAGACCCTTGATCTCGGCCGGGCTGTACTGCTTGGCCACCGGGATGGCCACCCCGCGGATCTTCTTCAGCACGATGCTGTGGTGCACCGGCAGCCCGGCCACGGCGGCCATGGCGGCGGTGGCCGCGTCGCCGTCCGCGCCCCGGGCGGCGATCATCAGCATCCGGCTGGTGCTGCTCTTGAGCGGGTTCGCGGCGGTGGTGATGTCGGTGACGTAGGTGGGGCTCTTCTCCGTCGCCGGGTTGACCATGGCGAAGCCGATGCGGCGTTGGCCGGCAGCGGACATCGTCTCCACGTGCGCCTTGAGCGCGTGCAGCCCGGTGGGCGCGCCCGCGCCGGCAGGGTTGCCGACGGTCGACTCGTTGGCCAGCGACACCATGGTCACGTCGTCGGCGGCCTCCAGACCGCTGAGCGCGGCGGCGTAGTCGTCGCCGGCGACCTTGACGCCGTACACCTTGGCCGGGCGCGGGTCCTGCAGGAACGCCAGTTCGAGCGAGTTGTAGAGGGCGTTGCGGACCACGTTGCCGGCCTGTCGGCGGGCGAAGTTGGTCACCGCGTCGTCGAGGGTCTCGATCCGGACCGGTGTGTTGGCCGGGGCGGACCCACCGTCGGCCGTGGACGGCGTCTTGCCCACCACGGCGATGACGCCCGGCGAACGCTGGGCCAGCGGCGCCGGGGGCGGCACGATCCGGACCTCGATGAACGGGAATGCTGCTGTCGGTGCCACGGGTCCTCCCGGACGAAGTTGCTGCTGGTCTGATCTCAGGTCGGGACGGCGGCGAGCCCGATGCCGCTGCGGGCGAGCCACTGGCCGGCACGGGCGAACCGGTCGGCCCGCTTCTGCGCGGCGGTGCCGGTGTCACCGCCGGGCCAGCCGTCGTCGTCGAACGTCTCGACGGGCACCACCCACACGGCGACCACCCGGTGTCGCCGCCGGACGTCCTCCGGCGCGGGCACGTCCAGCCCCAGCTCCTCGGCGCGGGCACGGACCAGCCGCGTCTCGACGAGCAGGTCGGCCAGGGAGAAACCCTGGTCGCGGACCAGCACGGCGGCGGCGAACGGCAGCGGGCGGGGTGTGGGTGGGGTGGCCGGCGGCGCGGCGTAGCGCAGCCGCACGGTCGCGCCGGCGGCCTGCCCGCGCATCCGGTCCACCAGGTCACCGGCGTTCGCCGCGCCGACACCGGCGAGCAGCCGGTCCAGGTGCGCGTCGGTGAAGGCGGCGGGCTGGTGCAGGCCCGCCCGCAGCCGGGCCACCAGTCGGGTACGGCGCTCGGTCTCCAGCAGCGTCGGATCGGCCGGCAACGCGCCCAGGTCGGCGATGATCTGCGGGTCGACGTCGAAGGCCGGCGTCGCCACGTCGAGGTCCTCGACCCGGTCCCGGGCGGCGCTCGTGCGCACCACGAGGCTCCCCCGCCAGAGCGCGTCGATGCGCAGCGCCGACCCGCCGAGTCCGTGCAGACGCACGCGCAGCTCGGTACGGGCCGTGCCACCCTCGCCCAGCCACTCCCCCTCGGCGAGGGTCACCGGCGCGGCGGCGAAGCCGAGGGTCAGCTCGTCGAAGACGGCCGCGTACGGGGGCGCGACGGGCATCGCCTCGGTGTCGTACGCGGCCTCGACCAGGTGGGCCAGCGAGGCGTCGTCGAAGAGCGCGGCGCGGGTGCCCGGGTCGGCCAACCGCACCAGCACACCGTCGACGAAGTCCACCGCTGCGGCCTCCCCGCTGCCCACGCCGGCGCACACCGCCCGGTCCGGCACGAGGATCGCGAAAGGGCCGTCACCCGAGCGTCACCGCCACCGTCACCGCACCGGTCACCGGCCGAACTGTCGGCAGCCCGACCGGTGACCGATCGCGACCTCAGGGGCGCAGGACCACGCGCAGCGGGTGCGGGGCGGTGCTGGCGAGGTCGTCGAGCACGGCCCTCAGCAGCGCGTGCTGGCCGGGCGGCTCGTCGGCGAGGAGCTGACCGGCGTCGGTGACCAGCAGGGCCAGCGGGCCGGCGTCCAGCCGGTCCCGGAGCACGTCGGCGAGGGCGTCCCAGGTGTCGCCCAGGTACGCCGGCAGGGCCAGCGCCTCGGCCAGCGCGGCGAAGAGCGCGGGTCGGGTGCGGGCCGCCGCCCCGGCCAGTACCACCGCGCCAACCTGCTCAGCGTCGTCCATGCGGGTGCCTCCTGGACCGGCTGGCCACCGGGTCGGTCAGAGCCGGTAGAAGTCGGTGTAGTGGTTGGGCGAGAACCAGGTGACGCCCGTGCTGCGGTTCACCACGATCCGGTACGCGTCGCGGGCCGCGCCCTGGGTGCGGGGGTACACGTCGTACTCGTAGTAGGTGGCGTTCGTGGGCAGTTGACCCTCGTAGTTGTAGAACCGGCCACCGGCGAAGTTGGACAGCCCGCCACTCCAGGAGTACCAGCCGCGGCTGGTCGGGAAGCCCTTGGCGGACCAGCCGGAACGTGCGGTGCGCGCGTCCGCGCAGCGGCTGATGGTGCAGGAGCTGTAGACCGCCGCCGACGCGGAGTCCGTCAGCCGTGGGGTGAGCACGGACGGGCCGACCAGCGCGGCGGCGACCAGGGCGAGGAGCAGGGCGAGGGTGGTGGTACGCCGGCGGATCGCGCCGAGCGTGGCAAGCGGGGACACGAGGGTGGACACAGGCTGCCTCCAGACCATCCGATCCATCGATCAACGTGAGTGGCAGGTCGCGCTCAGTCTGGCCGTTGCCCGCGGTCGGCGACAGTCCCGCCGGCCCAACTGCTCCACAATGCCCGGTGAACCGCGGGCAACCGGCATTGTGTCGCACATCGGCGCGGCGGCGGGCATTTCGGTCATCCGTTGTTAACGTGAGCTGCGGGCGCGCGGACCCGTGACCGTGAAGGGGTGCCATGACGGACGCTCCCGAGCAGGAACCGAGGCCCGCGGATCTGTGGCGGCAGCGGGTCGTCCGCGCGCTGAGGATCACCCGGAACGGCAGCGTGCGCGGCTGGCGGTGGTGGGCGCGCACGTGGGACCGGCTGGTGGCCGCGCTCCAGGACGAGGCCCCCGTCGGCGCCGGCCCGTCTCCGCCCGGCC
Organism: Micromonospora sp. CA-248212; assembly: GCF_050948405.1. Lineage (NCBI taxonomy): Bacteria > Bacillati > Actinomycetota > Actinomycetes > Micromonosporales > Micromonosporaceae > Micromonospora > Micromonospora sp. CA-248212. Next base: position 3,776,727 of record NZ_CP192023.1, read on the forward strand.
CGCTGGTCGAGCAGCGCGACGCGCCCCGGCTGATCGCGGTGCCCGCGCAGGGGTACGTCTACTCGTTCTACGTCCGCGCCACCTTCGCCTGGTCGTCACCGGCGAGCCTGCGGGCCGAGGTGCTGAACTGGTACGTGGGGTACTTCCAGCCGAACGCCGTCCAGCGACTGACCCGGCTCGCCGCCGATGCCGCCCGGGACCTGCCCCCGCACCGGGCCGCCGACCTGGAGGTGGCGTTGCAGCGGGCGCTCGCCGAGGACCCGGAGTGGTCCTACCGGCGCGGGGACGTCCTCGTGACCTGCCGACCCGACGCCGCCGTACGCCTCGACGAGCGGATGATGCCGGCGCTACGACCCCACGTCGACGCGATGGTGCGGATGGAGTACCAGTTCGACGAGCAGATGCGCCGGGCGACGTACGCCGAGGAGTTGAGCCGGCGGTGGGCGACGATCCTCGGCGACCGCCTTGACGAGGACGCGGACCAGGAGATGGCGGACGCCCGCGAGCACCTGCTCGCCGCCCAGCGGGAGGCCGCGCGCTGGATCGGCGACCTTCTTCACCACCGGGTCACCAAAACTTGATCGCGACTGGTTAGCATCCTCCCGTCCTTCCACCAGGGAAGGCACGGGGGAGGAACGCACGATGCAACTTGAACGCAACTGGAAGCCGTACGCGAAGGGCCCGGCGCTGCTGGTCCTCGCCGTCGTCCTGCTGTTCTCGCCGGAACTGCTGGCGATGATGAACCAGGAGTTCACCTTCGGCAACTGGGTCGGGTACGCGATGGCGGCGCTGGCCCTGATCGGCGGCCTCGGCGCGGTGCGGGAGAGCCGCGAGGCGTTCGCCGTCCGCATCGGTGAGCAGGGCATCACCTGGACCAAGGGACCGAACACCACCGAGTTCGGGTGGTCGGAGGTGACCCGGGTGGCGATCGAGAAGAAGCCGAACGCCGGCAAGCTGGAGAAGCCGAGCATGCTCACCGTCTGGGTGGCCGACCAGACGCAGCGCGCGGTGCCGCCCGACGTCGAGCTGACCGGCCTGCGCGGCTACCGCGTCGCCGACCTGCGGAACACCCGGCAGTCGCGCGACGAGGTCGCGGCCGCGCTGCGCCAGTACGGCGGGGACCGCTACCCCACGCCGGCCGCCTGAGTCTCGGAGCCATCAATGTCGACAATGCCCACTCCCGCGCCCGTGCCACCCCCTGCCCTGCGGCCACCCGCCGACGGGGAGTGCCAGTTCTGCGGCAGTCACCCCGCCGCGCGGGTCTCGTTCCAGTCGATGACGAGCATCGTGATCCTGTACGTCGTCTCCTCCCAACGCGGCTGGATGTGCCGCGCCTGCGGCCTCTCGCTGTACCGCCACCACACCAACAAGACCCTGCTGGCCGGCTGGTGGGGAATCGGCATCATCGGCATTCCGATCTTCCTCGGCTTCGACCGCTTCCGGTTGCGGCGCATCCTGCGGCTCGCCCCGCCCCAGCCGACGCCGGGCGTCGCGGCGCACCTGCCCGCGCCCCTCGACCCCGGCAAGCCGGTCATCCAACGCCCCGGCGCGATCGTGAGCCTCATCCTGCTGACCCTGTTCCTCCTGATCGCCGCCTGCGGCGCCCTAGCCTTCGCCACAACCCCCTGACGCGGCTTTTTCATGATCACTTGATGGTGACCAGTTGTCAGAGGTGCCGGAGAACTGGTCACCATCAAGTGATCGTCAGGATGGGCGGCGGCTGGCCAGGATCGCCAGGGTCTGCTGACGGACCTCGGCGGGGTTCGCCAGCAGGCGACGGTGGGTGAAGCGGACGACGAGGATTCCCGTGGTTGCCAGCAGGGCGTCGCGGCGGAGGTCGATCTCGCGTTCGGCCGGGTCACCGTGGCTGGTGGCACCGTCCAGCTCGACGTTGACCCGCTCGGCCTCGGCGAGCATGTCAAGGTAGATGGTCCGACCGCCGACTCGCACCGGTGCCTGGCGGACGAACGCCGGCATGCCCGCCCCCGTGAACACGTGATCGTGGCCCCAGATCTCCAGCGGGCTACGGCAGCCGGCGGCGAGCCGGTCCACCAGGCCACGCAGCGCCGCGCGGTCGGTCAACCGGGGCTCCTCGGCCAGGGCGGCGACGAGTCGCTGTGACGTGGTGATCCGGTCATTGACGGCGCGGATGACCGGCCCGGGGCGGTCGCCCGGTGGCAGCAGCGGCCAACAGTCCACCAGGGTCCGGTCGAGTCGCGTCACGGGGAACCCACCTCGTACCACCGCCTGCGGCGGTTCGGCCGCGAATCCCGTGCGGTGTCGGAGAATCAACCCGGGCCGGCCACGCAGACCCGAGCCGATCGGTACGTCGACGTACACCGGCTCGCCGGATGGCTGGCGGCGCAGGCCCCACACGTCGAGCGCGGTCAGCCGGCAGAGCGCACCCCGACCGTCGGCGTACGCGAGAGCCGCCCGCCGCGCCACTTCGGGTTCGACGCGGGCCAGGAGCGGTTCCGCGGTGCTCGTCCCGGAGAGCAGGGTGGCGTCCAAATAGACCCCGGGCAGCGCCCGGACCAGCCGACCAGCCCGGCACGCGGCCTGAACCGTCCACTCGGGTGCCGCCCGCACCATCTCCCGCCAGGTGCACACCCCACCCCCGGAAGCCACGAGCGCGCACAGCCGCGAGTCCATGGGACGAACCTGCCGTACCGCGCCCCGGCACACCGGCCACGCACGCGACCCTGTGGACAGCGCGCACTCCTGTGGACGACGTCCCAGACCGCGCCTCGATGTGGTAGGCGGGACCTGTCAAACGCGCTCGTCACCTGGCGAGTGCACGGGGAGACCGGCACGCCGGAAACCCAGCGCCCCTCGGGAGTCACGGTCCGCCTTGTACGCGGCGCCGAGCACGAGGTTGATCGCGACCCGGTTGGCAATGTCGTCAAAGTCATCGATACCGAAGGCCCGGAACAGCTGAATGCCGTCGGTGGGCCCGTTCCGGACCTCGATCCGCCCATCCACGTCGAAGTAACTGGACGCGGTGACGGACTCCTTGTCGAAGACGCCGTTCGGGCCGGCCACCACCGGCTTGTCCACGACATCGGTCAGCTCGTGCGGGGCCGCGATGAACTGCTCCAGCCGGGCCGAAGCTCGCCGCGCCCCCGCAGCATCATCCGACTCGAACACCCACACCCAGATCTTGCGAGGGTGTGCGTTCCAGCAGATGAGTTCGGGCCCGGAGAAGTTTCCGTCAACGTCGCACGTCACGAGTGCGTCCGGAAAACGCTGCCGCAGGTCTGCCACACGGGTGGCGAGACCGCCCGCGTAGGCGGCGTGTTCCGAGATGTCCCACGCCACCTACGGCTCCCGCATCCAGGTCTTCGGGTCGGTCACGAAGACGCCCTTGCCCTGCTGCCGTCGGATCGCGCGCAGCGCCTCCAACCGGGCGTAGGCCATCTGCACGGTCCCATGACTGACGTCGTAGCGGGAACGCAGTTCGGCGATCGAGGGCAACTTGTCCCCCGGCTTGAGCTTCTTCGACCTGACGTCGGCGATCACATCGTCGGCGATGCGCCAGTAATCCGGCACTTCTCGCATGGCACTCCTCGCGTGGCAATCCGATTTGATCACACCGCGACGCGCCTAACAAGCAGCGTTGACTCATCTAGCATGTCTAGATATGTTGATCCCGAGCCGGTCCTCGCGTGGCAACGAGTGCGGCTCATCCCCTCGGTCGGGGCGGGTGCGTGCACCCGCCCCGACCCCGCCTGCCCGCAGAGAGGATCGTCGTGGCTCAGGTGTATCGAGGAAGCCAACCCCTGCCGGCCGGCTACCCCGCCCGGCTGACGCCGTACGAGGTGCGGACCCGCGAGTTCGCCGCCCGTCGGCGCGGCGTCGACCCCGATGAGGTACGCGAGTTCCAGGCCCGCGTGGCCGACGAGCTGAGCACGCTGAACGAGACGGTACGGCTGCTCAGTCAGGAGAACACCCGGCTCGGGCGCGCGCTGCGGGACTGGCAGAGCATGCACGCGCGGGAGTGCCGGCCGCCGCACGAGCAGCACCCCGACGTCCGCGACTGGTGACCACGCGCCCCTCCCCCGGAGACCTGATCGTCATCGACGGGCGAGCCTCGGTGCAGTTCGCCGGGGATCGCGCCCTGACCTTCCGCGTCGTCTCAGTCTGCACCCTGCCGGCCTACCAGGGCTGGGCCTGGTTGATCGGCTACCTCATCGACCGCCGAGGCGTCGCGACCGCCAAACGGGAGATCTTCGTTCAACTCATCGGCCTGACAGCGGCCGAGTCATCGCATGAGACCGGAGCGCGCTCAGCGCAGGCAAGACCGGATCAAGCCGCCTTGTAGACGGTGTCGAGATGCCATTCGAGGAAGTCAGCGCGTGGCCGATCGCTGCGTCGTTCCGGCAACGCGATCTGTTCACCAGCCTTCGCATAGAACTGGTCGCCGTTGCCGAACTCGCTGCGAAGCCGGGGACTGACCAGTAGGCGATGCTTTGGATCGACACCGAGGTAGCCACGGTCGAAGAGGATGTGCACGTCGGACTTGAGCAATAGGCCATTGTCCAGCCGATGCTCGCCGCCGAGCGGGAGCGGACGGATGTGCGCAGCCTGCAACACGGGCTGGACTCTGTTGCCGGTGATCGCACAACGCCGGCCGTAGGCCCCCAGGACCACCGCCTTGAACGACTGTTGCCCGAGCCGTTGGGGCACCAGCCGCGGATCGCCGTAGACGGGACCGGGGCGGTGCCACGGACCACTCAGGTCGACCGCCGCCGTCGTCCCGATCAGACGATGGATCAGCAGATCGAAGTACGCCGCAGCATCAGCGTCGGCCAGGTTGTAGGTCTTGCCCTGCACGACGTTCGGCGCGAATCGTGGCGGTGGATCAACGGTCGACTCGTCGGGGAAGAAGGTCACGTCGCGGACAAAGATACAGCCGATGATCGGGTCCTCCCCGGCACCGATCGCCTGCTTGCGGTAACGCCCGACACTGCGGCGCATCTCGTCGATACTCGAGGCGCCGTTGGCTTCGCCGAAAAGGTCCCAGGCCTCGGAGATCCGCAGCTGGGTGAAGCCGCTGAAGAAGCCGCCGCCCACCACCCGGTTCAGCGGAGAGTGCGCCTTGAACAAGAAGGGCTCACCGGGCGTGAGAGCGCGGAAGGTGCCACCGGAGGGCCGCCAGAAGTTGACCTCGTTCAGCGCGGGCCGCTCGGCCAGATAGCGGTACCACCTCTCGTCGGTCACACCCACGAACGCCTTCACATCGAACAGCGTGCGTCAAAGTGGATCTAAAGACCACCATCTGAACGGTCACCAGCGGGCGCGTCGCGACGGCCACTGTCCTCAGGAACATCGTGCACGGGCACTGAGAGCGCGGCAGCCGTACCCGCTGGCCGGCCGAGCAGCGCCTGCCGCAGCGCCGCCGACTGCTCTACCGACCCACCGCGGACACCGAGGCTCCGTCGAGCCGCCCGGTAGTAGGCATCGCGGGCCTCGTTGACCCGGGCCAGCATCTCGGAGATGTCAGACGATGGATCGACGATGGATCGGGCGAGCCGTTCCACCTGCCAGACCGCATCGCGCCAGTTGGCGGCGGCGGCGACCGTCGGCTCGTCGCCGAGCAGCAACAGGTTCTCCCAGACGATGGTCCTTCGCGTCGGACTCGGCCAGCCGGGCCAGACCGCCCTCCCGGTCGATCGGGTGGCTATGCGACTCCGGCCGCAGGTCAGCCGTCATCCGCAGCGCCACCGCGTAACTCTCCTTGAGGGCGTGCGCGTAGTCGACGTACGCATCGAGCCGCCGCTCGTCCCAGCGGGTGCTTTGGCTGCGCCGCCACCGTGCGCGATCGGTCAGGGTAGTGGCGAGGATCGTGCCCAGGGTGCCGACCAGCACACCGAGAAGTGCCGGAAGCTGCGTCACGAATGTACCCACGACGCCGAGGTTGTCAGCACCGGGCAACCCGCGCCAGCCCCGACCCGATGGTCCAGATCAGGCACGGTCCGACTCCGAGCGCCGCCGACGCGTCCGGGACTGATGATCTAGGCTGACGCCCGTCGAGATGCGGGGCAGGAACTGAGTGGCAGGGTGTGGAGCAGTGGGCGTCTCAGTAGCTCGCTTTCACGTGGATTCCGGCCCGAGTCCCCTGTTCGCCCGTGTCCGTCAGGTGCTCACCGGAGTTCGACCGCTTCGGCTGCACGGGGCGCATCTGCGTGAGCGGGTCGATGGGCACGACGCTCCCCTAGCTGATCTGGAGAAGTTCGATCCGGAGGCATGGGAGCTCATTCTCGTGGAAGCACGGACAGACACCGGGAAGTTCGTGTCGACAACCTGGCGACGCCGCTATCCCGACGGGACCTGGTGGGTCGTGGTCGGATTTGGCGACACGGTCCGAACGCTCTACCGCGCCTCACCCACGAAGCAAGGACGAGGCGAGGGCATCGTGACGCATGGCCCTCTCTGGGAACTCGCCGATCGCGTGAACGCGCAGCTGATCCTCGACAGTTGATATTGGCCAGTCCTGCACCCCCGCGTCAGCTCCGGCGAGTCGCCAGGATGGTGACGGTTTCCCGGCGTACGGCGACGGCCTCGCCCTCCCGGCGACGGTGGGCGAAGGACGGGCCGAGCGCGCGACGTTCAGGCCGCCAGCGCGGCGTAGCGGCCGTTGCGGTCCAACAGGCTGCCGTGGGTGCCGGCCTCGACGATGCGGCCGTGGTCGAGGACGGCGATCTGGTCGGCGTCGCGGACCGTGGAGAGGCGGTGGGCGATGGTGATGGTGGTACGACCCTGGGCGAGCACGTCGAACGCCCTCTGCACGGCGCGTTCGGTCTCGGTGTCCAGGGCGCTGGTGGCCTCGTCGAGGACCAGGATGCGCGGGTCGCGCAGCAGCGTACGGGCGATGGCGAGCCGTTGCTTCTCACCGCCGGAGAACCGGTGCCCACGGGAGCCGACCTCGGTGTCGTACCCGTCGGGGAGCGCGACGATGAGGTCGTGGATCTGGGCGGCGCGGGCGGCGGCCTCGATCTCGGCGTCGGTGGCGTCCGGCCGGGCGTAGCGCAGGTTCTCCCGGACGGTGGTGTGCAGCAGGTACGTCTCCTGGCTGACCACGCCGACGATCGCGGCCAGGTCGGCCAGGCGCAGGTCGCGCAGGTCGACGCCGTCGATGGTGACGCGGCCGGCGGTCGGGTCGTGCAGGCGGCTGACCAGGCCCGCGAGGGTGCTCTTGCCGGATCCGGTCTCGCCGACGAGGGCGAGGCTGGTGCCGGCGGGCACGTCGAGGGTGATGCCGGCGAGGGCGGCGGTGTCGCTGCCCGGGTAGCCGAAGGTGACGTCTTCCAGGCGCAGGTGTCCCTGGACCCGGGCCGGGTCGAGGCGGACCGGTTCGGCGGGGTCGTCCACGTCGACCGGCAGGTCGAGGTATTCGAAGATGCGGGCGAACAGGGCCAGCGACGCGGTCAGCGACACGCCCACGTTGAGCAGGCCCATCAGCGGCCGGAACAGGCCGCCCTGCAGGGCGGTGAAGGCGACCAGGGTGCCGATGCTCAGTGTCCCGGCGGCGCCGGGCAGGCCAGCGGCGAGGTAGATGACGGCCGGTACGGCGGCGAAGATGATGCTCATCGAGGCCATCCGCCAGCGTCCGGCCAGCTCGCTGCGCAGTTCCAGGTCGACGAGCCGCTCCGAGGAGGCGGTGAACCGGTCGACCAGCGCGGGGCCGGTGCCGAGGGTCTTGGCGAGCTGCACCCCGCTGATGGACAGCCCCTCCTCCACCGTGACGTTGAGGTCGGCGAGTTCGCGTTGGCGCTGGGCGGTGATCTCGCGGCGCATCCGGGCGACCCGACGGGTCAGCCAGATGGCCGGTGGCAGCACCACGAGCGAGACCAGGGAGAGCTGCCAGGAGAGCGCGACCATCGCGACGGCGGTGGCGACCACGGTGGTGAGGTTGGCCGCGACGGCGGTGGCGGTGGACGTGACCACCGACTGCATGCCGCCGATGTCGTTGGTGATGCGCGACTGCACCTCGCCGGTGCGGGTGCGGGTGAAGAAGCCCAGCGACTGCCGCTGGAGGTGACGGAACACGTCGGTGCGCAGCCGGTGCATGACCCGCTGCCCGACCTGGGTGGAGATCCAGGTCTGGACGACGCCGAGCGCGGCGGTCACGGCGGCGACGGCGACCATGCCGAGGACCAGCCAGACCAGCAGGGTCACGTCACCCTGCGGGAGGGCCTGGTCGATCACGGTACGGAGCAGGAACGGGCTCGCCATCGCGACGATCGAGGAGAGCACGATGATCGCGGTGACGACGGCCAGCGCGGGTCGGTGGGGGGTGAAGAGGCGGCCGATGCGGCGCAGGGACACCTGGCGGGCCTGCTCCTTCTCCTCGGCGCTGACGGTGCGGTGGCCGCGGTCGCGGCCCATCGGGGTGGGTTCCAAGGGGAACTCCTTCCGGAAGGATATGCTGAGGTTACCTCAACATGAGGGAACAACAGCATCGGCTGCTACCGTATTCCGGTGACCGAGGACACCGCCGACAGCGGCGACGAGAGCCTGGCCGAGACGTTCTGGGCGGTCGCGTCCCGCCTGCGTCGGCAGACCCGCGAGTCACTGGCCCCGTGGGACGTCACCCCCAGCCAGGCCCGGGCGCTGGGCGTGCTCGGCCGGCACGGCGAGGTACGCCCCGGCACCCTCGCCGAGCACCTGCGCATCGCGCCCCGCTCGGCCACCGAGGTCGTCGACGACCTCCAGGCCCGGGGGCTCGTCGAGCGGCGACCCGACCCGGCCGACCGGCGGGCCACCCTGGTCGCGCCGACCGCCGAGGGCACCCGGGTCAGCGCCGCCATCCGGGCCGCCCGCCGCGCCGAGGCGGACCGCTTCTTCGGCCACCTCCCCGACACCGACCGGGCCGAGCTGGCCCGCATCCTGCGCACCCTGCGCACCTGATGTAAGGAAGGGCACCTTATTAACGCCTGGTGTATAAGAAGGGGCCCTTCCTTACATCAGGGCTCTGGTTTACCTGGCTTGTGTGCGGGTAGCCAGCCGCCCCGTTCGTCGCTGCGGCGGGACCGGCCGCCACCGCGCCGGGAAGCGCGACAGGAGACGCCCGATGTGCGGGATCAGCGGAGAGGCACGCTTCGACGGCCGACCGCCCGACGCGGCGGCGGTCACCCGGATGACCGAGGCGATGCGCTCCCGCGGACCGGACGCCGAGGGCCTGCTGACCGACGACTGGGTGACCCTCGGGCACCGCCGGTTGACCATCATCGACCTGTCCGACGCCGGCGCCCAGCCGATGGCGCGCGACGATCTGGGCCTGGCGCTGGTCTTCAACGGCTGCGTCTACAACTACCCGGAGCTGCGCGAGGAGCTACAGAACGCCGGGTACGCCTTCAGATCCACCAGCGACACCGAGGTGATCCTGGTGGCGTACGCGCACTGGGGCGAACGTTTCGTCGACCACCTGGTCGGCATGTTCGCGATCGGCCTGGTCGACCGGGTCCGGCGACGCCTCGTGCTGGCCCGCGACCGGCTCGGCATCAAACCGCTCTACCTCGCCGAGAGTCCCGGACGGCTCCGGTTCGCCTCCACCCTGCCCGCGCTACTGCGCGCCGGGGACGTCGACACCGGCATCGATCCGGTGGCGCTGCACCACTACCTGTCCTGGCACTCCATCGTGCCCGCGCCGCGGACCGTGCTGCGCGGCGTCCGCAAGCTGCCACCGGCCACCCTGCGGATCGTCGAGGCCGACGGGCGCAGCCGGGAGCAGGTGTACTGGCAACCCGACTACGTGCGGGAACCCGCCGACGCGCGGATGGACGCCGCCGACTGGCGGGCCGCCGTCGGGGACGCGCTGCGCACGGCGGTACGCCGCCGGCTCGTGGCCGACGTCCCGGTCGGTGTGCTGCTCTCCGGCGGTCTGGACTCCAGCCTCATCGTGGCGCTGCTCGCCGAGGCCGGTCAGGCGCACCTGCGCACGTTCAGCATCGGCTTCGACAGTCGGGGCGACGAGTCCGGCGACGAGTTCCACTACTCCGACCTGGTGGCCCGCGCGTACGACACCGACCACCAGCGGATCCGGCTCGCCGACGACGACCTGGCGCCCGCCGTCCGCAACGCCGTGCGGGCCATGACCGAGCCGATGGGCAGCCACGACGTGGTCGCCTTCCACCTGCTGTCGGAACAGGTGGCGAAGCACGTGAAGGTGGCCCAGTCCGGGCAGGGCGCGGACGAGGTGTTCGCCGGCTACGGCTACCACCAGCCGCTGGTCGACGCACCTCGGCACGGTGCCGCCGAGACGTTCGCGGCGGCGTTCTTCGACCGGGACCACGATGGGCTGCGTGCCGTCGTCGGCCCGGCGTACGCGCTGGACCACGACGCCAGCCGGGACCTGCTCGCCGGGCATCTCGACGCGCCCGGGGCGCAGACCGCGCTGGACGCGGTGCTGCGCCTGGACACCCACCTGATGCTGCCCGACGACCCGGTCAAGCGGGTGGACAGCATGAGCATGGCGTGGGGGTTGGAGGTGCGCACGCCGTTCCTCGACCAGGACCTGGTGGCCCTCGCCGCGCACTGCCCGCCGGAGCACAAGGTGGCGCAGGGCGGCAAGGGTGTGCTCAAGGAGGTGGCCCGGGAGGTGCTGCCGGCCGAGGTGATCGACCGGCCGAAGGGTTACTTTCCGGTGCCGGCGCTGCGCAACGTGGACGGACCGGTGCGCGAACTGGTCGCGGAGGCGTTGCAGGCCCCGGCGGCGCGCGAGCGAGGCCTCTTCCGCCCCGAGTACGTCTCGCGTCTGCTCGCCGAGCCGGACCGGGCCGAGGCGGCCGCCGGCAGCAACAAGCTGTGGCAGCTCGGCCTGCTGGAGCTGTGGCTGCAGACCCACGGCATCACCTGAGCCACCGCCGACTCCTGCAGCGCGGAAACGGGAGCGGCCCGGTCCGTCAGGCGGCGGCGGTCTGGGCGGCGAGGTCGTCGATGACGGCACGCAGGTCGCCGGTGTCGTCGAGCACCCGGCGCTGTCGGGTCGCGCCGGTGCCGTCGCGGCGCAGCCGGGCCAGTTGGGCCAGGACGTAGCCGAGGTCGCCGTGCCGCAGCAGCGCCGGGGCGATCGTCGCCATCAGGTCGTCGACCAGGTCCCAGGCCGGGCGGGCGCCGCCGGCCCGCAGGTCGATCAGCTCGCCGTCGAGGCCGTCGTGGGCGGCCCGCCAGTGCGCCGCGGCGACGAGGCAGTCGCGCACTCCCGGGGCGGGCACACCGGCGCGTACGTCGTCGGCGAGCGTCGCGACCAGGCTGCGGACCAGGGCGGCGACCAGCACCGCGTCGTCCACCGTCGGGCAGACGTCGCCGACGCGCACCTCGACGGTCGGGTACGCCGACGACGGCCGGGCGTACCAGTACACCATCGCGGCGTCCAGCATGACGCCGGCGGCGATCAGCTCGTCGACCGTGCGGTCGTAGTCGGTGACCGACTCGAAGTACGGGGTGGGGCCGATGCTGGGCCAGCGTTCCAACTGCATCGACCGCCAACTGGCGTGGCCGGTGTCGTACCCGTCGTGCAGCGGCGAGTTGGTGGTGAGGGCCTGCACCACCGGCAGCCACACCCGCAGGTGGTTGCAGACCTGCACGGCCAGTTCCCGGTCCGGCAGCCCGACGTGCACGTGACACCCGCAGACGGCCGGATCGTGTGCCACCGGCCCGTACCGGCGCGACATGGCGTGGTAGCGCGGCTCGTCGGGCACCGTCCGGTGCGGCTCGGCCACCGGCGTCGCTCCGACGGCGACGAGCCGGGCCCCGGCCCGGGCGGCGGCCTCGACGGCCGATCGCCGCAGCGCCACCAGGTGGGTACGGAGTTCGTCGAGGTCGGCGCAGACCGGGGTGACCATCTCGACCATGCTGTGCCGGAACTCCTGGCGGCTCTGGTCGCGGGCCGGGCCGCGCAGGGCGGCCCGCACCTCGTCGGCGACCGCCAGGTTGCCGCCGCTGGCCGGGTCGAGCAGCAGGAACTCCTCCTCGACGCCGAGGGTGAGGGTGCCGAGGTCGGCAACGGCGTCGACGGTCGCCGGTCGGTACGCCATCTCCGCCTCCATCCACTGCTGCGGCCACGGGCGGGCAGCCGGGCCGACGGGCGGCTCGGTTTCCCGGCGCGGGCGGTCGGCAAACGCGCGGTCAGCCCGCGGCCAGCGCCGCCGCCCGCGCGGTGAGGAAGGCCCGTTCGGCCGCGTTGTCCGTCAACGCCACGGCCGTCCGGTACGCCTCGACAGCCTCGGCGTCGCGGCCGAGCCGGGCCAGCAGGTCGGCGCGGACCACGTGCCGCACGTGGTATCCGGGCAGGTCGAGCCGGTCCACCTCGTTCAGCGCCACGGCCGCGCCGGCAACCTCGGCGAGCGCGACGGCCCGGTTCAGCGCCACCACCGGGCCCGGGGCGACGACCGTGAGCTGGTCGTACAGCGTGAGGATCTGTCCCCAGTCGGTGTCGGCGGCGCGGGGCGCGACGCTGTGCACGGCGGCGATCGCGGCCTGGATCTGGTACGGCCCCGGCCGGCCGCGGCGCAGGCAGCGGCGCACCAGCGCCTGCCCCTCGGCGACGAACGCGGCGTCCCACCGGCTCCGGTCCTGCTCGGGCAGCGGCACGAGGTCACCGCCGACGGTGGTGCGGGCGACTCGGCGGGATTCGGTGAGCAGCATCAGCGCGAGCAATCCCAGCGCCTCCGGCTCGTCCGGCATCAGCTCGACGAGCAGCCGGGCCAGCCGGATCGCCTCGGCGCACAGGTCGGCGCGGACCAGGTGCGGGCCGGCGCTGGCCGTGTAACCCTCGTTGAAGATCAGGTACAGCACCGCGAGGACGCCGTGCAGCCGGTCGGGCAGGTCGGCGTCGCTCGGCACCCGGTACGGGATGCGCGCGTGGCGGATCTTCGACTTGGCGCGGACCAACCGCTGCGCCATGGTCGCCTCCGGCACCAGGAACGCGCGGGCGATCTCGGCGGTCCGCAGGCCACCGAGCAGACGCAGGGTGAGCGCGACCCGGGTGGCCGGCGCGAGCGCCGGATGACAGCAGGTGAAGATCAGACGGAGCTGGTCGTCGCGCACGGGCCCCTCCTCGGCGGGTGGGTCGGGGGCGTACAGCAGGGCCGCCTGGGCGTGCCGGTCGGCGCGGGTCGCCTCCCGACGCAACCGGTCGATGGCCTGGTTACGGGCGGTGGTGATGACCCAACCGGCCGGGCTGGCTGGTGGGCCGCTGGTCGGCCACCGCCGCAGCGCGATCGTGAAGGCGTCCTGCACGGCCTCCTCGGCGAGGTCGATGTCGCCGAGGAGGCGCACCAGGACGGCGACCGCGCGGCCGTACTCGGCGCGGAACACCGCCTCCACGTCGGGCACGGTCACCCTCCGGCGGCGGACCGGAAGGGGCGGACCTCGATCGGCAGGGTGGTGGCCAGCGCGTAACGGCGGCCCCAGCGCAGGGCCGCGTCCAGGTCCGGAACGTCGATGATGGTGACCCCGCCGAGGTGCTCCTTGCCCTCCACGAACGGCCCGTCGGTGACCAGAACGTCGCCGTCGCGGGGACGCAGCACGGTGGCGGTCTCCGGCCCGTGCAGGCCCTGACCGAACACCCACGACCCGTCCGCGACGAGCTCGTCCCGCAGTTCACCGACCTCGCGCATGACCTGGGCCAGGAACTCCGGCTCCGGTGTCCCGCCGTTGGGCTGGTGCATGCTGAGCAGATAGAGCGCCATCGTTCCTCCTCGCGAGCGGTGGGTCGACGTGACGTCGACCCCTCATCTTCCACACGAACGGCGACCGCCCACATCGACAGGCCGATCGGCCCGGTATCGGCCCGCCGACGCCGACGGGCCGTGGCGGTACGCCAGGTAACGGCACGGTGGCCAGCGCGTACGGGGTACGGTGTCGCGCCCTCGCGGGTCGGCTGCGATGGTGTAGAAAGGCGGAGTGAGCGCAGCGGTGACTCAGGTGCCGGTCTTCGAGCGAAGGACGGTCCACCGTGGCTGACCACGACCAGCCGCCCATCCCGCACGCTGTCGGCACCGCGCTGGTGCAGCTCGGCGACGTACCCCTGGCGGACCTGTTGGCCGGTGCCGGTGACGGCGTCCTGGCGCACGTGCTGGGCGCGCTGGCCGCCGAGGGCGAGCCGGGTCGGCCCGGCGACGTGTCGGCCTTCGAGTCGAGCTTCTGACCGTGCCGGCCGACGCCCCGCCGTCGGCCACCCGAGACCGCCCTGCCGTGGCCACGCCGCACATCCGGCAGGTGGTGCTGAAGGTCCACTCGCGGTGCAACCTGGCCTGCGACTACTGCTACGTCTACCGCCACGCCGACCAGGACTGGCGGTCCCGGCCCCGGATCATGGCCCCCGGGACCGTGAGCCGGGTCGCCGACCGGCTCGCCGCCCATCTGGCCCGGCACGGCGCCGACCGCGTCCGGGTGGTGCTGCACGGCGGTGAGCCGCTGCTCGCCGGTCTCGCCGTGCTCGACCGGACGGTCCGCACGCTGCGGGCCGCGCTGCCCACCGGGGTCACGCTCGATGTCGCGATGCAGACCAACGGGCTGCTGCTCGACGAGGCGGCGCTCGACCTGTGCCACACGCACGGCATCGACGTCGGCGTGAGCGTGGACGGTGACCGTACGGCCAACGACCGTCACCGCCGTCACGCCGATGGGCGCGGCAGCTACGCCGAGGTGGCCAGGGCGCTGCGCCTGCTGGCCCGACCCGAACACCGCGCCCGCTACGCCGGTCTGCTGTGCACCGTGGACCTGGCCAACGATCCGGTCACCGTCTACGAGGGCCTGCGGGAGTTCGACCCGCCCCGGCTGGACCTGCTGCTCCCGCACGGCAACTGGAGCGCTCCCCCACCCGGGCGTCACCCCGACGACCCCGCCACCCCGTACGCGGACTGGCTGATCGCCGTCTTTGACCGCTGGTACGCCGAGCGGCCCCGGCGGACCGGCATCCGACTCTTCGAGTCGCTGATCGCGCTGCTGCTGGGCGGTCGCAGCGGCACGCAGGCGCTGGGCGTCACCGATCCGGATGTCATGACGATCGAGACCGACGGCACCATCGAGGGCACCGACACGCTCAAGACCACCAGCGCCGCGGCGATGCGGACCGGCTTCGACGTCTTCCGGCACAGCTTCGACGACGCGCTGCGGCACCCGTCGCTGGCGGGGCGTCCCACCGGGATCGCGGCGCTCGCCCCGGCCTGCCGGGCCTGCCCGGTCGTCGGCGTCTGCGGCGGCGGCCTGTACGCGCACCGGTTCCGCGACGGCGACGGCTTCACCCACCCCTCGGTCTACTGTGCCGACCTGTTCCGGCTGATCCGGCACGTGCAGGAGAGGGTGACCGCCGACCTGGCGGCGCTGCGCGATCGGAGCGTGCCGGCGGTACGCCCGTGACGGGCCCGTTGACGGCGAGACAACTCGCCGGGCTGGCCGCCGGCCACGGTGACGCCGACACCATCGCCGTGTTGCGCGGCGGGCAGCTCGGTCGCCGCCGGCTGCTGACCGTGGCCGCGGCCCGCGCCTGCCGCGACCAGCCGCTGGTGCGGCAGAGTCTGGAGCTGCTCACCCGGGCCGAGCACGCCGAACCGGCGACGGTCGCCGCGGTGCTGGCCCATCCACCGGTGACCGGCTGGGCCCGCGCCGCGCTCGACGGCGCGGCCGGCCCCACCTATCTGGCGACGCTCGCCACGGCGGCGGCGGTCCGCGCCGGCCTGACGTTCACGCTGACGCTGCCCCGCCCGGCCGACGGTGTGCTGCCGCTGCCGACCGTCGGGGCGGCGACGGGCCTGCACGCCGATGGCGCGATCCGACTGCGCGGCGCGACCGGCACGCTGCGGATCGACGGCGGCGCGGACGACGGCGGAGTGTGCGTCGACGCCCGCGCCGGTCGGCTGCTGGACGCGGGCGACGGCGGGATCGAGTGGCAGCCGGCACGCCGGACCGTGCCGTTCGACGCGGCCGGGGTGCTCGTCGACGACCAGGACCCGTGGCGCGACTGCTACCACCGGCCGTCCGCGCCACGGCTGGACGACGCGGGGGCGGCCCGGCTGGACCGTCTCGCCGCCGGGGCCGGGCAGTGGCTGCGCGAGCACCTTCCGGCGCACGTCGACGCGCTGGCCGGGCTGCTGCGCTCGCTCGTGCCGCTGCGTCCGCCGCCCTCGGGCAACCCGGTGAGCGCCACCAGCAGGGACGCGCTGGGGGCCATCGCGCTCTCCGTGCCGGCCGACGCGCAGACCCTCGCGTTGCTGCTCGTGCACGAGGCGCAGCACACGAAACTCGGCGCGCTCCTCGACCTCGTCCCGCTGCACAGCGAGGGTGGGCCGGCGCGCTACCGGGCGCCGTGGCGGCTGGACCCGCGCCCGGTCGGCGCGCTGCTCCAGGGCGCGTACGCCCACCTCGGGGTGGCCGAGGTGTGGCGGCAGCGCCGGCACGAGGGCAGCGCCGCCGCGTTCGAGTACGCGTACTGGCGGGAGCAGACCGTCCGCGCGGTCCGGCAGCTCGCCGGGGCGACCGAGCTGACCGCGGTCGGCCGGTCGTTCGTGACCGACATGGCCCGCACGTTGCACGGCTGGCGTGACCCGCTCGACGGCCCGGTCGAGGCCGCCGCGCGGGACGTCGCGGACGCCGGCGCGGTGCGCTGGGGCCTGGCCAACCTGCGGCCCGACCCGGACGGGGTGGCCCGCCTGGCGCGCGCGTGGCGACACGGCGTGCCACCGGCTCTCGACGGCTCACCGTCGACGGTCGTCCCGGCCCCGGCCCGGCCCGCTCTCACCGTGGCCAGTGGCCCCGAGGCCGCCGTCCGCCACCGGCTCCTGGGCGGCGGCGGGCCGCACCGGTCGAGCCCGAGCGACCAGGCGTACGCGGCGGGCAACTGCGAGGACGCGTTGGCCGGGTACCGGCGACGGCTCGCGGCCGACTCCGGCGATGTCGACGCCTGGGTGGGACTCGCCCTGGCCGCCCACCGCACCGGGCAACCGGCGGCGGCACGGATGCTGACCCGCCGGCCCGAGGTGGTGCGGGCGCTCAGCCAGAGCCTCGTGGACGCCGACCCGCTCGCCCTCGCCGCGTGGCTGGCGGCGGCCACCTGACCGACCGCGCCTTGAAACAGGACCTAGAGCAGCGCCGGTTCGATGTAGGCGTTGGAGCGTTCCCGCTGGCGGGCCTGCACCACCCGGGGATTGTCGCCGCCGAAGAGCTGCACGAGTTGCCCGAACGCCTCGTCGTAGAGCGCCCGGCCGGCGTCCGCCTCGCTCTCGGTGCCCTGGCGGCTCAACGCGAGGTTGACCGACGCCGAGAGGGTGTCCGGGTGCTCGGCGCCGAACGCCCGGGTCAGCTCCACGTACGCGGTGGTGTCCAGCAGCAACGCGCTCTCCCGGTCACCGAGGGCGAACAGGTCGTTGGCCAGGTTGAGGGTGGCCAGCAGGGTGTGCGGGTGCCGCTCGCCGAGGTTGGCCAGCAACTGGTCGCGGACCCGCTGGGACAGCTCCCGGGCCTGGGCGTGGTCGCCCTGCTTGCGCAGCAGCACGCCGAGGTTGTTGAGGCAGGCCAGGCTGATGGCGTGCGAGTCGCCGAGCACAGCGTTGTAGCTGATGCTCAGGCGGCGTGCCAACCGTAGGGCGGTCTGGTTGTCACCCACCGCCGACCAGGTCGTGGCGAGGGCCATCTCGGCCGAGAGGGTGTCGGCGTGCTCGGCGCCGAGGGTGCGCTGGTAGCGGACCACCGTCCGCTCGATCAGCCGGTGCGCGTCGGTGAAGCGGCCGAGCTGACGCAGCGTGAGCGCCAACTCCTTGGCAGTCCGCAGGGTCTCCGGATGGTCCGGTCCGTTCACCTTCTGCTGGCTGGTGTACGCGCGTTGCAGGACGCTGTGCGACCGCCACAGCTCGCCGGTGTCGCGCAGGCCGCGCCCGTAGTTGCTGGCCGAGGCCAGGGTGGACGGGTCCTCCTCGCCGAAACGGTCCCGCCGTCGCTCGTGGATGTGCTGGTCGAGCGCGGCCGCGTTACGGAAGTCACCGACCAGCCGCAGCGACACGGCGAGGTTGTTCTCGGCGATCAGCGTACGGCCGCTGTCGTCGCCGAAGCTGCGCACGCTCAACTCCAGCGTGCGCCGGTCCTGCGCCTCGGCCTCGTGGTAGAGCCCCTGGGCGCGCAGGTCCGCGCCGACGCTGCGGGCCGTCATCAGGGTGTAGAGGTGATCCTCGCCGAAGATCCGCCGCTGCCGCTCGTAGACGTCCCGGTCGATCTCGTACGCCCCGTCGAAGTTGCTCTGCGCGCGCAGCACGTTCGCCAGGTGAAAGCGCATGCGCAGCCGGGTGGGGTCGTCCTCGTCGGTGTCGCGCCACCCGGTCAGCGCATCCTCGGCGAGGGTGCGGCTGCTGTCGTAGTCGCCCCGCCGGTAGAGGTAGCGCACGATGTCCACGACGAGCTGACGCGCCTCGTCCAGGGTGGACAGGTGCAGGCCGCTGGGGCGTACGTGCGGCCACAGCTCGGCGTACTCGGGCCAGTTGACCGGCTTGTCGGGGTCGCGGGGGTTGGCGGCGGCGAGCAGCAGTTGGGCCTGCCGGCGGGCCTCGTCGGGATCGCTGAGCTGGTCCTGGATGACCAACTGGACCAGCCGGTGGATCCGTACCGTGTTGTTCTCGGCGTCGACCTGGGCCAGGCCGTAGCGACCCAGCTCGGCGGTGACCAGGCCCTGCAGGATCGGGTCGGTGAGCGTCGGATCGATCGGCGCCATGAAGCTGGCGAAGCGGTCACCGGTGAGCATGGCGACCGGGATCGGCTCCGGCGCGTAGAACGAGCACAGCTCCAGCAGCCGGGCGGCGGCCGGCTTCTCCTCGCGCAACTGACCGAGGGTGAACAGCCAGGTGGCGGCGAGCGCCTTGGAGTAGCCGGCGGACTGCCGGCCGTCGAGGATGCGCAGCAGGCCGGGCGTGTCCAGCGAGTTCAGGTACTTCTCGACCTGCATGGCGCTGGCCCGCAGGTACGCGGCGCCCTGCTCGACCGCGAGCGGCAGGTCGCCGAGCTTCTCGGCCACCTGGGTGGCCTCGGCCTCACTGAGTCCGCGAACCCGGTCCCGCAGCAGTTGGACGCTCTCGGCGCGGTCGAAGACGGTCAGCTCGGTCGCGGTGGCGTACTCGCTCCAGCTCTGGTCGCGGGTCGTGAGCAGGACGTGGCCGGGGCCCTGCGGCAGTAGCGCGCGGGTGGCGTGGGTGGGCTTGTCGACGTTGTCCAGGATGATCAGCCAGCGCTGGTCGGGCCCGGCGCGGCGCAGCGCGTCGAGCACCCGTCGGGCCGCCTCGGCGCCACCGCCGGTGCCCAGCCCCATCGCCTGCCCGAGGTCGCCGAGGCCGCCGCGGATGCGGTCCTCGCTGTCCGCCGGGATCCACCAGACCAGGTCGTACCCGCGGCCGAAGCGCAGCGCGTACTCGGCGGCGAGCTGGGTCTTGCCCACACCGCCGAGGCCGTGCACGACCTGGATGGCCGAGTCCGGCGAGGTGGTGAGCCGGTCGCGTAGCGCTTCGAGTTGGGCGGCGCGACCGACGAACGGGGTGCCGTGCTGGCGGACGTTGGAGATCGCCGGGAACGGGCCGGGGAAACGGCCGACCGCGCGACCGCCGGCCATGGCGGTCGTCCCGCCGGCGGCATCCAGTAGGCGGGTTCGCGCGGTGGACGGGTCGACGTCGGTGAGGTCCACCGGGCTGTGGTCGCTGTACGGCATCGTCAGCCGCGACTCGTCGACGCGCAGCGGCACCAGCACGCCCGCGCCGCCGAGCTGGTCCCGGCCGGTGGCGTTCTTCCACACCTCGCCGGCGAGGGGCGTGCTGGCGTAGTGCCGGGTGAGGACGGCCAGCACCCGGCTCGCGCCGCTGACGGCCCGGTCGAACTCGGCCCGCCCGCCGGAGAGCACCGGCACGTCCAGCGCGCGACGATCCACCCGCAGCCCGGCGTCCTCCAACTGGTCGGTGATCCACTCGGCCCAGAGCCGGTCTGCCGAGGCGTAGCTGAGCAGCACGGCCTGCTCGGCGGTGAGCCGGCTGCGCTCGAATTCGGTCAGCGAACGGCGTCGGTCCGCCTCGCCGATCGGGTGCAACTGGGTGACGCGCCCGTCGGTGATCACCGAGGCGAGTTGCTCGTACGCGGCCAGCAGGGTGCCGACCTGCTCGGGCCGGTCACCGAACGCGGCGAGGATCTCCTCGTAGGCGTAGAAGGTGCGGTAGGGCACCTCGATGGTGTTCCAGTAGCGGGCGGCCGCCGCCTCCGAGAGGTGGTCGAGGAACGGGGCGAACTCGGTCCGTACCAGGTCGCGCCCGGTCTCCAGCTTGCGCAGCTCGGCGTCCTCGACGCGCATCGGCACCGGCAGCAGCAGCGGCGGGTCGTCCGGGCGCTGGCTGCGGATCGAGCGGGCCACCGCCGCCGCTCCCCGGATGCTCTGGGTGGACATGGTGAAGCAGTTGACCACCAGGTCGGGCAGTTGCACGGTGCAGATGCCGGCCACGTCACTGAGGCCGGTGCGGCTGTCGATCAGCACCACGTCGTACTCGGCGCGCATCTGCGCCCGGACCGCGTCGATGAACGACGCGCCGCCCTGGCGCTCGTAGAAGTTGGCCCAGTCGAAGGTGCTCACCAACCGGGAGTACGCCGAGTCCTGCTGGCCGGCGGCCACGAAGTCGATCACGCCGCCGTGGCTGAAGTCCCAGTTCAGCGAGACCGCACGACGTTGGATCTTGGCGTGGCCGGTGAGGAGTTCCTGGGAGTCCTCGTCCCGGTTGCGCTGCATCGTGGCGATCGAGTAATCCCAGATCATCTCGATGACGCCCGGGGTGGCCCGCAGCTCCTTGTCCCGCAGGAACGGGTGGAAGTAGCGGTGCAGACCCGGAGACTCCAGGTCCCAGTCGACGACCAGCACCTGCAGGCCCTGACTCGCGAGGATCCAGGCCACGTTGGCCAGCGCCATCGTGCGGCCGGTGCCACCCTTGTACGAGTAGAAGGTCACGATCTGGCCGCGTGCCGTCTCGTTCAGCGCCATGACGTGTCTCCCCTAGGGACCTTCGAGGATCGGGCGGGTACCGGGGCCGTCGGTGGGCGGCTCCTGGTAGACGGTGCCCGTACGGTAGATCCGGCCCTGTTCGACGACCAGCACGTCCTCCAACTCCTCCTGGAAGCGCGCGCAGGTCGCGATCTCGGTGCGCCACACGTCGCGGGTGCTGTGCAGCACGTGGTACGGGAGCACCCGGGCCAGGGTGTCCCACATCTTGCGGTTGCCACCGGCGGCGGCGTCGTCGGCCGCCGTCCACGGCACCAGCACCGGCGCACGCGGCCCGGTCACCTCGCGGTCGTGACGCATCAGGCTCTGCCGGTAGCGCGGCAGGTCGGCGGACCAGACGTCGACCACCAGCACGACGATCTGGTTGTGCGCCAGCGCCCACTCCCGCACCGCCGCCAACTCCTCGGCGTCCTCCACCGTCCAGCCGTAACTCTTGGTGGTGGCGATGGCCCCGGCCCAGCTGCCGATGGGCACCTCCAACTCGGGCTGGTACGGACGCCAGTCCCGGGAGATCGCGCCGTACCGGTCCTCGGCTCCGGGGCGACTGCCGGCGACCTCGGCGGAGCTGCCGGCGACCAGGACGATGTGCACGTGCCGTGCGCTGGTGGCCCGCTGCACCGCCGTCGTCACGGCGGCGCCGTGGTGCGCCTGCGGCCGTGGCGGCAGGTCGAAGGCGCTCGTCACCTTGGACAGCACCGGGCGCTGCGCGGGCCGCTGGAGCTGGTGGTCCCGGGCGGTCTGCACGATGTGCTTGGCGAGCGCGTCGACGAAGTCCTCGTAGTCGTCCTCGTGCCGTTTGCGCTGCTTGAGGGTGAGCAGGCCGTCCTGCGCGTACGCGGTGCCGGTCGGGAAGTTGCGGTACTGGTAGCCGGCGACCGCCGCGGGCAGCTTGTCGCACGGGATCCACTGGACCGGCACGATCGCGGGTGGACGGACCTTGAACAGCCGCTCGTGCTCGTCGATCCGGTCGGCGAAGACCCGGAACTCCCGACCGCAGTAGTCGCTGACGACGTACCGGGGCGAGGTGAGCGCGATCAGACAGGCGCTGGTGGACAACGCATCGGACAGCGTGTCCGTCCACGTGCTGCCGAGCAGGATCTGCCCGTCGATGAAGCCCGCCTCGTCCCAGCGGACGGCGGCCAGCCCGGCCACCGCGTCACTGAGATCGCCGAAGAACTTCTGGATCTGACCGTTGCGGTTGTCCTCTTGGGCGTAGCTCAGGAAGAAAAGTGGCACGCCCGCCTCCGCTTACGGGTTCCACGACCGGTAGGCACAGTATAAGACCGTCGATGCCAGCCCACCCGAGCCGCGATCATCAGCGCGGGCGCGCGGAGAGTCGTATGCCCGACGCTTTCGGGTGGCCGACGAAGTGGCGTACGCGGAGACGACCGTGGCCGGCCCGGTCTTCGGCGGGACCGGGCCGGCCTCGGCCCTGGGTACGACCCGCGCCGGCCCGGTCAGATGAGTCGACCGGGCCGGCGCGGGCGTCCCGGTCAGGGGTAGTTCGTCAGGTACACCGTCTGGTTGGCGGCGTTCGCGGTGCCACCGGCGTTGTTGATCACCCGGTTGATGGTGCCGACGCCACCGAGCGAGACGGTGACCATGTTGGTGAAGCGCACGTTCGAGTTGACCGGCACCTCGAAGGAGTGCTCCTCGACCACGGCGGGGTTGACGTTGAAGTAGCTGTAGCTGCCCAGCCCGAACGCCTGGTGGCTGGTCACCGAGTCGGCCACCTTGTACGCGGCGTAGCCCCGGGTGGACCCGTTCATCCAGGCCGCCTGGTTCGGCACGTCGTACGGCAGTTCGTTCTGGTAGAAGTACGTCCGCCCACCGTTGCCGTTCCAGATGGTCTGGTACTTCTGGTAGTGCTCGACGAAGAGGCCGTACATGGTGACGTCGTCGCCGTTGACGGTGAGCCCGGTGTCGGCGGTGTTCAGCGTCCACCCGGTGGGCACGCCCTGGGCGGCGTGGTCGGCCCGCCACAGCCACATGTGGTCACCGATCACATTGTCGCTGTTGACGGTCAGCGTGTTGGTGGCCTTGCCGACGAGCGGACCGCCGATGCGGAAGAACACGTCGTGCAGCGAGGTCGGGTTGCCGGCGTGGCTCGCCGACGAGCCCGACGGGCCGACCTCCATCAGCACCGGCGAGTTGGTGGTGCCGGCCTCGAACATGATGCCGGCGACCTTGACGCCGTCCACGTCGGCGACGCGCATTCCGACGCTGCCGTTGTCGGCCTGGATGGTGGCCAGGCCGAGGCCGAGGATGACCGTGTCGGCCCGGTTGACCTGGATCGGCTCGGTGACGTGGTGCACGCCCGGGGTGAAGAGCAGGTGCTTGCCCTGGGCGAGGGCGGCGTTGATGGTGGCCGCGCTGGTGCCGGGCTGGACGACGAAGAACTGCGACAGCGAGATCGACGAGCCGGCCGGGGTCTTGTTGTACCAGCTCGTGCCGGTGGAGTTGGTGCGCACCGCGGGCACGAAGACCCGGTACTCGCCGCTGCCCGTCACGTAGAGGAACGGCTTCTCGCGGACCTGCGGGGTCTGCGCGATGACGGTGTGCGACGGGTTGGGGAAGCTCGGCGGCGGAGCGCCGTTGACGCCCTGGAAGACCATGTTCCACACCGAGCCGGTCCAGCCGTTGCCGAACTCGCTGTTACGCGAGTACCACTGCTGCTGCGATCCGGAGACGACCAGGCCGTCGATGCGGGTGTCGGCCAGCAGGCCGCCGCTGGACCAGCCGTCGCCGCCGTTCCAGAGCTGGATCTGGTTCTGCGCGCCGCGCAGGTGCATCCGCCGGTACGGCGCGGCCTGCGACACCGCCCACCGCTCCACGCTGACTCCGGACGGCAGGGTCACCGAGAGGTTCTCCGCGGACCGCCAGAAGTTCTGGGTGGCGTTGCCGCCGAACCAGGTCGCCTCGGCCCGGACGTGACCGTTGAGGTTGACGTCGTCGGGGCTCATGCCGAGGCCGGCGACCTGGGTGAAGAAGCCGAGGTTGACGTCGGCGGTGTAGGTGCCCGGCTTGAACAGCACGGCGTAGCGCTGCGCGCCGAACTGGTTGGTCTCCTGCTGGGTGAAGATGGTGTTCAGTCGACTCTGGATCGTCGACGTCGGGGTGCTCGGGTCGAAGACGTACGTGTTCGCGCCGAGGTTGGGGTTGTACGGGTCGGTCGTGCCGACCGGGGGTTCGGTGGTGCCGCCGCCGGTCGTGTTGACCGCCACCTCCCACAGCGAGTAGCCGTAGGCGGTGCCCCGGGCGGTGCCGTACACGCGCAGGTAGCGTCCGGTGCCGGTGACGGTGAGGCTCTGCGTGCCACCGGTTGCCGTGGTGGTGGAGTAGATCGTGGTCCAGGTGGACCCGTCCGCGGAGGTCTGGAGCTGGAAGGCCCGGGCGTACGCGGCCTCCCAGGTCAACGTGACCCGGCAGATGGTGCGGGTGCTGCCCAGGTCGACGCGCAGCCACTGCGGGTCGCTGGCGGCGCTGGCCCAGCGGGTGCCGGTGTTGCCGTCGACGGCGGCCGAGGCGGGGGTGCCGGCGTTCTCGGTGGACGGGGCGGTCACCGGGCTGCCCTGCGCCACGTTGGCGCTGCCGCAGGTGGACGTGTCGCCGCCGGTCTCGCCGTAGACCTGGAACTCCCACAGCGAGTAGCCGTAGGCGGTGCCCCGGGCGGTGCCGTACATCCGCACGTACCGGCCGGCGCCGGTCACGGTGAGGTTCTGCGTGCCGCCCGCGCCGGTGGTGGTCGAGTAGATCGTCGTCCAGGTGGCGGCGTCGTCGGAGGTCTGGATCTGGAAGGCGCGGCCGTAGGCGCCCTCCCAGAGCAGGTTGACCTGGCTGATGGTGGCCCGCGCGCCGAGGTCGACCTGGAGCCACTGCGGGTCGCTGAAGGCGCTGGCCCAGCGGGTGCCGGTGTTGCCGTCGACCGCGGCCGAGGCGGGGGTGCCGGCGTTCTCGGTGGACGAGGCGGTCACCGGGCGGCCCTGCGAGAGCAGGGTGGGGGCGGCCTGCGCGGGCGCCGTGGCCACCGCCGGGGTCAGGGCTGCCACCAGGGCCACCGCGACTCCGGTGAGGAGGTGCCGAACGGTCCGCCGCCGGGGACGCGGGCGTACGGATGTAGCACGAGATGTCATGACATCGCCTGTCGATAGGGCGTTACGGACGCCGTGCGGGTGGGGTCGGTCTTCGCCCGTGGTGCCGTGGGTGGTGCCGCCGATGCGACGCCGCGGGGAGAGGAGAGCGCTCTCGTAGGAGTGTTGCGGCGAGATTGCGGCGGCGTCAAGACATCGATCTATAACTTCGTTATTTATCCCGAGAATCAGATTTTGTGTAATTCCACCCCGCCCCACCCGTCCACCCCCGTCCCGCCGGCCCGAGCTGACTCCCGTTGATCAAGAGGTTGGCGTCAGAAACCGCGCCCGGGATGACGCGAACCTCTTGATCAACGGGCGAAGGGGGTCAGGTGGGAGGGACGCCGCCGGCGGTGAGGAAGCGGGCTATCGGGAGGGTGGCCGCGCCGAGGGCCACCGCGTCGACGCCGAGGCGGCACAGTTCGATGGACGCCTGCTCGTACGGCTGGCGCAGCGCCTGCCGGCCGGCGGCCTCGCGCACGGCCGGCAGCAGGTCGCCCAGCGCCATCGCCGCCCACCCGCCGAGGACCACCCGCTCCGGGTTGAACAGGTTGATCAGGTTGGCCACCCCCGCGCCCAGGTAGCCGGCGGTGTCGTCCAGCACCCGGCGGGCGGTGGCCGAGCTGTCGGCGGCGGCGACCAGCGCGGCGAGCTGGGACTCCTCGTCCTCGCCGGGAACGGCGCGTCCCCGACGGGCCTCCCGGTAACGGTCGATGATCGCCTCCGCGCCCACGTACGCCTCGAGGCAGCCGCGTGCGCCGCACCGGCAGGTCCGGCCGCCGTACACCAGGGTGGTGTGCCCCCACTCCCCCGCGCTGCTGGACGCGCCCCGATAGGTGGCGCCGTTGGTCACCACGGCGGCGCCCACGCCCGACCCGACCAGCGCGAAGACGGCGTGCCGGGCCCCACGCCCGGCGCCGAACCACATTTCGGCCTGCCCGAGGGTCTTCGCGCCGTTGTCGATGTGCAGCGGCAGGTCGGTGCCGGCGCCGATGAGGCGTTCCAGCGGCACCCGGTCCCAGCCGAGGGCCTGGGCGTGCACGACGGCCTCGTCGCCCTGCTCGACCACGCCGGAGACGCCGATGCCGACGCCGAGCACGTCGGCGGTGGCCACGCCGGCCCGGCCGGTCACCACCTCGATGCCGGCCAGCACGTGCCCGGCCACCAGGTCCGGCTCGGTACGCGCCGGGTCGAGCGGATACTCGACGCTGGCGAGCAGCGTCATCGCGAAGTCGAACAGCTCGACCCGGACCCGGGTCTCGCCGACGTCCACGCCGATCACGAAGGCGTACCGGGCGGCGACCCGCAGCAGCATGCTGGGTCGGCCGCCGTCGGACTCGGCGGCCCCGGCCTCGACGACGATGCCCTCGTCGATCAGGTCGGCCACCACGTTGCTCACCGCCGGCTGGCTCAGCCCGGTGCTGCGCACCAGGTCCTGCCGGGTGAGCGGGGCATCGAGGAAGAGCTTCGTCAGCAGAGCGGACCGGTTGCGCAGCCGGACGCTCCGGTTGGTGGCACGCGCCAGCTCCACTCGTCACCTCGTTCCCGTCGGCCGTAGGTGGCGACTGTAACCGCACCGTGCTTGACGACCCACCGGCCAACCACTTTAATGACGACATTCATTAAGCCGTGATGTAACTCCCGGGAAACGCCGAAGGACCTCCGACGGCGCGTCCGGAGAAACCCCGTCCGCAGCCGACCGCCGTCGCCTCACCCCTATCGACGACGACGGTCGGCGGACCCCCACCACGCACCGGAAGGGCTGACCGTGTCGAGACGACACCTCGGGATATTCGCTGCCGCCGTACTGGCCGCCGCATCGCTGACCGCCTGCGGCGGCTCCGGCGACGACTCCGCCTCCTCGCCCAAGACCCTCACCTATTGGGCCAGCAACCAGGGCGCCAGCCTGGAGGCCGACAAGACCACCCTCCAGCCCGAGCTGGACAAGTTCGAGAAGCAGACCGGCATCAAGGTCAACGTCGAGGTGGTCCCCTGGTCGGACCTGCTCAACCGGCTGCTCGCCGCCGCCACCTCGGGCAAGGGCCCGGACGTGGTGAACATCGGCAACACCTGGTCGGCGTCGCTGCAGGCCACCGGCGCGCTCGTCGAGTTCGACGACGCCGCGCTGCAGGCCGTCGGCGGCAAGGACCGGATCGTGCCCGCCGCGCTCGCCGCCGCCGGCGCGCCCGGCAAGCCGCCGGCCGCCGTCCCGCTCTACTCCATGGCGTACAGCCTGTACTACAACAAGAAGATGTTCGCCGACGCGGGCATCACCGCCCCGCCGACTACCTGGGAGCAGGTCGTCGAGTACGGCAAGAAGCTCAGCACCGGTGGCAAGTGGGGCCTCGCGATCGAGGGCGCCAACCCGTCGGAGAACGCCCACCACGCGTTCACCTTCAGCCAGCAGTACGGCGGCGAGTGGTTCGACTCGGCCGGCAAGCCGACCTTCGACACCCCGCAGAACGTCTCGGCCATCAAGCGCTACATCGACTTCATGGCCGCTGACAAGATCACCAACCCGAGCAACGCCGAGTACGCGCAGAACCAGTCGGTCTCGGACTTCGCCAACGGCAAGGCCGCCATGCTGCTGTGGCAGTCCGCCGGTTCGAACCTCAAGACGCAGAACATGGCCGCCGACGCGTACGGCGTGGCCCCGGTGCCGTTCCTGGCCAACCCGCCGGCCGGCGGCAAGAAGGTCAACAGCATGGTGGCCGGCATCAACATGGCCGTCTTCAAGCACACCAAGAACAAGGACGGCGCGCTGAGCTTCGTCAAGTTCATGACCAGCGACGAGGAGCAGACGATCCTCAACAAGACGTACGGCTCGCTGCCGGCCGTGAAGACCGCCGGCGCCGACCCGGCGTTCAGCGCTCCGGAGCAGAAGAGCATCCAGGAGACCCTGGTCACCACCGCGGCCCCGCTGCCGCAGGTGCCGGAGGAGAGCACCTTCGAGACCCTGGTCGGCACCGCGATGAAGGAGTTGTTCGCCGACGCGGCGAGCGGCAAGCCGGTCACCGAGGCATCGGTGAAGGCGAAGCTGACCGACGCGCAGCAGAAGATGCGCTGACCCACGCAGCGCCGGTGGCCGTGGTCGGGCTCGTCGCCTGACCACGGCCACCGCCTCCGAGAGGACCCCGATGGCAACCAGCACCACCGCGCCGGACGCCGACCGGTGCGCACCCCGGGCCGGGTCACCCGCCCGGGGGGCCGCCCGCCGGCCGCGCGGCCCCCGCCGTTCCCCCCTGCCGTACCTGCTGCTCGCGCCGGCCATCGTGCTGGAACTCGCCATCCACGTGATCCCCATGGTGGTCGGGGTCTGGATGAGCATGCTGGAGCTGACCCAGTTCCACATCCGCGACTGGTCCACCGCACCCTTCGTCGGCCTGGAGAACTACCGGGCCACCCTCGATTTCAACAGCGCCGCCGGCAAGGAACTGCTGCACTCGTTCTGGGTGACGCTGGCCTACAGCGTGCTCTCGGTCGGCTTCGCCTGGCTGCTCGGCATCGCGGCGGCCGTCGTGCTGCAGAAGCCGTTCCGTGGGCGGGCCATCCTGCGGGCGCTGTTCCTCACCCCGTACGCGCTGCCGGTCTACGCCGCCGTGATCACCTGGAGCTTCCTGCTGCAGCGCGACACCGGCCTGGTCAACCACGTGCTCGTCGACCAACTCGGGCTGCTGAACGAACGGCCGTTCTGGCTGATCGGCGACAACAGCTTCTGGTCGCTGCTGGTGGTGTCGGTCTGGCGCAACTGGCCGTTCGCCTTCCTCTGCCTGATGGCCGGTCTGCAGAACGTGCCCGGCGAGCTGTACGAGGCCGCCGCGATCGACGGCGCGGGGTTCTGGCGTCGGCTGCGCTCGGTCACCCTGCCCATGCTGCGGCCGGTGAACCTGGTGCTGCTGCTGGTGCTGTTCCTGTGGACGTTCAACGACTTCAACACGCCGTTCGTGCTCTTCGGCGGCTCCGCGCCCGCGCAGGCCGACCTGATCTCCATCCACATCTACCGCAGCTCCTTCAAGACCTGGGACTTCGGGTCGGGCTCGGCGATGTCGGTCGCGCTGCTGCTGTTCCTGCTGGTCGTCTCGGCCGCGTACCTGCTGATCACCAACCGCCGGAGGGACGATCATGCGTGAGACCGCCGGTGAGCGCTGGGGCCGGCGCATCGTGCTGACCCTGCTCACCCTCTTCGTCGTCATCCCGCTCTACGTGATGGTGACCTCCGCGGCGAAGCCGCTGCGGGACGTGCAGAACGGGTTCACCTGGTGGCCCAGCCGGCCCACCCTGCAACCGTTCGTCGACATGTGGAGCACCGTGCCGCTGGCGCGCTACCTGGTGAACAGCCTCGTGGTGTCGAGTCTCGCGGCGGTCTGCTCGGTCGCGATCGCCATCTTCGCCGCGTTCGCGGTCAGCCGGTACCGGTTCCGGGGCCGGGGCGTCTTCACCGTGACGGTGCTGTCCACGCAGATGTTCCCCGGCATCCTGTTCCTGCTGCCGCTGTTCCTCATCTACGTCAACCTGGGCAACGCCACCGGTATCGAGCTGTACGCCAGCCGGACCGGCCTGGTCATCACGTACCTGACCTTCTCGCTGCCGTTCTCGATCTGGATGCTGGTCGGCTACTTCGACTCGATCCCGCGCGGGCTGGACGAGGCGGCGCAGGTCGACGGGGCCGGGCCGTTGCGCACGCTGTTCCAGGTCATCCTGCCGGCCGCCGTGCCCGGCGTGGTCGCGGTGACCGTGTACGCGTTCATGACCGCCTGGGGTGAGGTGCTGTTCGCCTCGGTGATGACCGACGAGGGCAGCCGCACCCTGGCCGTCGGCCTGCAGGGCTACTCGACCCAGTTCAACGTCTACTGGAACCAGATCATGGCCGCGTCGCTGGTGGTCAGCATTCCGGTCGTCGCCGGGTTCCTGGCCCTGCAGCGGTACTTCGTCGCCGGCCTCACCGCCGGCGCCGTCAAGTGATCCACCCGAACCCAGAGGAGAGCCTTCCCGTGCCGGACCTGTCCAAGCTGCCACCCGACTTTCTCTGGGGCGTCGCCACGGCGGCGTACCAGATCGAGGGGGCCGTCGATGTCGACGGCCGGGAGCCGTCCATCTGGGACACCTTCTCGGCGACCCCGGGCAACGTCGACAACGGCGACACCGGGGCGGTGGCCTGCGACCACTACCACCGGTGGCCGGAGGACGTCGGGCTGCTGCGGCAGCTCGGCGTGGACGCGTACCGGTTCTCGGTGGCCTGGCCCCGGGTGATGCCCGCGGGTGTGGGCCGGGTCAACCCCGCCGGGCTGGACTTCTACGACCGGCTCGTCGACACGCTGCTCGCCGACGGGATCCGGCCGTTCGTCACGCTCTACCACTGGGATCTGCCGCAGGCCCTGCAGGACGCCGGCGGTTGGCCGGAGCGCGCCACGGCCGAGGCGTTCGCCGACTACGCGGCGGTTGTGGCCTCTCGCCTGGGCGACCGGGTGGCCGACTGGTGCACGGTCAACGAGCCGCTCTGCGTGTGCTGGATCGGGCATCTGGACGGGAACATGGCCCCCGGCGAGCGGGACCTGACCCGCGCGGTGCGCGCCTCGCACCACGTGCTGCTCGGGCACGGCCTCGCCACCCAGGCGATCCGGGCGAACGCCGCCCGGCCCGCCTCGGTGGGCCTGGTCGTCAACCTCAGCCCGATCGAGCCGGCGACCGACCGGCCCGAGGACGTCGCGGCGGCGCGGCGGGCGGACGGGCACGTCAACCGCTGGTGGCTGGACCCGATCCACGGGCGGGGCTACCCCGCCGACATGGTCGAGACGTACGGGGTCGAGCCGCCGGTACGCGGTGACGACCTCGCGGTGATCGCGACGCCCACCGACTTCCTCGGGGTGAACTACTACTTCCGGCAGTTGGTGGTCGACGACCCGACCGGCCCGGCGCCGTACGCGAAGCAGGTGCCCGTCCCCGGCTCGGTGGAGACCGCGATGGGCTGGGAGATGTACCCGGCAGGGCTGGAGCGGCTGCTCGTCGACGTGCACGAGCAGTACGGACCGGCCCGGATCATCGTCACCGAGAGCGGCTCGGCGTGGCACGACGAGATCACCCCCGACGGCACGGTCGAGGACAAGGAGCGCACCGACCACCTGGAGCAGCACCTGGCGGCGTGCGCGTCGGCGGTGGCCCGGGGCGTGCCGCTGGACGGCTACTTCGTGTGGTCGCTGCTGGACAACTTCGAGTGGGCGTACGGCTACGACAAGCGCTTCGGGCTGGTGCACGTCGACTACGCCACCCAGCGGCGGACGGTGAAGGCGAGCGGTCTGCGCTACGCGGAGTTGATCCGCGCGCATCGGAATCTTGCCCGGGCCACTCCGGTGGCCTGAGACGGGGGCGGGCGGACGGCCGCCCGGGTGGCGCTGCGGCGCGTACCCGGGCGGCCGTCGCCGTTCGCGGGGCGGACGCCCCACGGCGAAGCGCTCTTCGCGTTATTCGCCCGCATTTGTACCCGGGATGGCTAATCTGGGGCGGTGTCCGCAGCAGCAGAGAGACAGACGGTCGTCGACGCGCAGCACGCGTCCCGGGTGGGGTTCGACGTCAACGGCGCCCCACGCGAGGTGACGCTGGACAATCGCACCACCCTGCTCGACACGCTGCGCGAGCATCTCGGCCTCACCGGGGCCAAGAAGGGCTGCGACCACGGCCAGTGCGGCTCCTGCACGGTGCTGCTCGACGGTCGCCGGGTGAAGAGTTGCCTGCTGCTCGCGGTCACCCTGGACGGCCGCTCGGTGGTCACCGTGGAGGGGTTGGCCGACGGGGAGGAACTGTCGCCGTTGCAGGCGGCCTTCATCGCGCACGACGCCTTCCAGTGCGGCTACTGCACCCCCGGGCAGCTCTGCTCGGCGCGCGGGATGCTCGACGAGGTCGAACGGGGCTGGCCCAGCGCGGTCACCGAGGACCTCGCCGCCGCGCCCGACCTCACCGACGCCGAGATCCGCGAGCGGATGGCCGGCAACCTGTGCCGCTGCGCCGCGTACCCGCACATCGTGACGGCCGTCCGCGAGACGGCGGCGGCGCGATGAGGCCGTTCCGCTACCACCGGCCCACCGACGTGGCCGACGCCGTCGCCGTGCTGGCCGCCGAGCCGCAGGCGGCGTACCTCGCCGGCGGCACCAACCTGGTGGACCTCATGAAACTCGGGGTACAGCGCCCCGACGTGCTGGTGGACGTGAACCGGCTGCCCCTGGACACCGTCGAGGAACTGCCCGACGGCGGACTGCGGATCGGCGCGACGGTGCGCAACAGCGACCTGGCCGCGCACCCGGCGGTCCGCCGCGACTACCCGGTGCTGACCCGCGCCCTGCTCGCCGCCGCCTCCGGGCAACTGCGCAACATGGCCACCACGGGCGGCAACCTGTTGCAGCGCACCCGTTGCCCGTACTTCCAGGACACCGGCAAGGCGTGCAACAAGCGCGAGCCGGGCAGCGGATGCGCCGCCCTGCACGGCGAGAACCGCGACCTCGCGGTGCTGGACTGGTCCGAGCAGTGCGTGGCCACCCACCCGTCGGACCTGGCCGTCGCCCTCGCCGCGCTGGACGCCGTGGTGGAGGTGCACGACACCGACGGTGTCCGGGACGTCCCCATGGTCGACCTGCACCGCTCGCCCGGCGCCCATCCGGAACGGGAGACCACCCTGGCCCGGGGCGCGCTGATCACGGCCGTACGGCTGCCGGCGCTGCCGGCCGCGCGCCACTCGACGTACCTCAAGGCACGAGACCGGGCGTCGTTCGCCTTCGCGGCCGGCTCGGTGGCCGCGGTGCTGGACCTCGACGGCGGCGTCGTCCGCGACGTGCGGCTGGCCTACGGGGCGTTGGCCCACCGGCCGTGGCGCGCGTACCGGGCCGAGCAGGAGCTGCGCGGCCAGCCGTTCAGCCCGGAACTGGCGGCGCGGGCCGCCGACGCGGAGCTGGCCGAGGCCCGCCCGCTGAGCGACAACGGCTTCAAGCTGCCGCTGACCCGGTCCATCACCGTACGGGTGCTCAGCGAACTGGCGGCGTCGTGAGCACCGGGGCGATCGGTCAGGCGCACCCCCGGCTGGAGGGCCGGGAGAAGGTCACCGGCGCGGCGCGGTACGCGGTGGAGTACCCGGTCGACGGCGTAGCCTACGGCTGGGTGGTGCCCGCGACGGTGGTGCGCGGTCGGATCACCCGGATCGACACCACCGAGGCGCTGGCCTCGCCCGGCGTGCTGGCCGTCGTGCATCACGGCAACGCGCCGCGGCTGGCGACCATGGTGGAGCCGGACCTGTGGCTGCTTCAGGACCCGGCCGTGCACTACCGGGGGCAGTACGTCGCGGTGGTGGTGGCCTTGAGCCTGGAGGCGGCCCGCGAGGGCGCCCGGCTGGTGCGCGTCGAGTACGACACGGGCCCGCACAGCACGGTGCTCACCGACGACCACCCCGGTCTGTACAAGCCGGACGAGGTCAATCCCCACTACCCGACCGACACGGCCGAGGGGGACTTCGACGCGGGGTACGCGGCCGCGCCGGTCCGGGTGGACGCTACCTACCGGACCCCGGCCTACCACAACAACCCGATGGAGCCGCACGCCACCACGGCGCAGTGGACCGGCGGGCGGCTGCTCGTGCACGACTCCAACCAGGGCGCGTCATCGGTGCGGGCCACCCTCAGCGAGCTGTTCGACCTGCCCCGCGAGTCGGTCCGGGTGATCGCCGAGCACGTCGGCGGAGGCTTCGGCAGCAAGGGGTACGCCAAGGCCGCCGTGGTGTTGACCGCCCTGGCCGCCCGCCACGTGGACCGGCCGGTGAAACTGGCGCTGACCCGCCAGCAGATCTTCGGGCCGATCGGCTACCGCACGCCCACCATCCAGCGGGTCCGCCTCGCCGCCGACACGGATGGGCGACTGACCGCGATCAGCCACGACGCGATCAGCCAGACCTCGATGATCCGCGAGTTCGCCGAGCAGACCGCCGTCTACACGCGCAGCATGTACGCCGCGCCGCACCGCCGTACGACACATCGACTGACCCGCCTCGACGTGCCCACCCCGTTCTGGATGCGGGCGCCGGGCGAGTGCCCCGGCGCGTACGCCCTGGAGTCGGCGATGGACGAGCTGGCCGTGGCCGTCGGCATCGACCCGGTGGAGCTGCGCGTCCGCAACGACCCCGAGGTCGACCCCGACCAGGGGAAACCGTTCACCAGTCGGAATCTGGTGGCCTGCCTGCGCGAGGGCGCGCGGCGGTTCGGCTGGGCCGACCGGAATCCGACGCCCCGGTCCCGGCGCGAGGGACGCTTCCTGGTCGGCTCCGGCATGGCCGGCTCGGCCTACCCGACCCGGTCCCGCCCGTCCTCGGCGCGGGTCACCGCCCGTCCGGACGGCGGCTTCCTGGTCCAGATCAACGCCACCGACATCGGCACCGGGGCGCGTACGGCGCTCTGGCTGGTCGCCGCCGACGCCCTGGGGGTGCCGCCCGAACGGATCGAGATCAGGATCGGTGACAGCGACCTGCCCACGGCCCCGTTGGCCGGTGGCTCGATGGGCACCTCCAGTTGGAGCTGGGCGGTGATCCGGGCGTGTGCGGCGCTGCGCGCCAAGGTGCCCGACGGCAGACCGCCGGACGCCGAGGTGACCGCCGAGGCGGACACCACCGACGAGATCGGCGAGCAGGCCGCACTCCCCCGGTACGCGTACGGGGCGCAGTTCGTCGAGGTCCGGGTGGACACCACCACCGGCGAGATCCGGCTCAACCGGATGCTCGGCGTGTTCGCGGCCGGCCGGATCGTCAACCCGACGACGGCGCGCAGCCAACTCATCGGGGGCATGACGATGGGCCTGTCGATGGCGCTGCACGAGGGGGGCCTGCTCGACGAGCGGTACGGCGACTGGGTCAACCACGACCTGGCCACCTACCACATCACGGCCTGCCCGGACGTGGAGTCCATCGAGGCGTACTGGGTGGACGAGCACGACGACGAGCTGAACCTCGCCGGGGTGAAGGGCATCGGGGAGATCGGCATCGTGGGCGCGGCGGCGGCGGTCGCCAACGCGGTGTACCACGCCACCGGGGTGCGCATTCGTGACCTGCCGATCCAACTCGACAAGCTCGTCGGAGTATCAGAGCTGGCTTAAATAAGTCAGGAGTGATACAACTGTCGCCGTGCACGCCTTCGACGTGCTGGGCGATCCGGTCCGGCGCCGCATCCTGGAACTGCTCGCCGACGGCGAGCAGAGCGCCGGCGCGGTGAACGCGGTCATCCGCGACGAGTTCGGCATCTCCCAGCCCGCCGTGTCCCAGCACCTCAAGGTGTTGCGGGACAACGGCTTCGCCACCGTGCGTCCGGACGGCGCCCGGCGGCTCTACGCGGTCGACCCGCGCCCGTTGCGCGAGGTGGACGGCTGGCTGGAGCACTTCCGCCGCTTCTGGGCGCCACCCCTGGCGGCGCTCGCCACCGAGCTGGCCCGGGGCCGACGCGAGCGGCGCCTACGCGGGCCCGCCGACCCACCCGACGAGAGGAACACCTGATGTTCGACGCCACCGAGCAGATCAACGCCGTCCAGCGACAGGTCGGCAGCCGCACGCTGGCCGCCGGCGAGGCCCGGGTGACCACGATCAGCCAGACCTACCAGGCGACGGCCGAGGACCTGTGGGACGCCTGCACCAACGCCGAGCGCATCCCCCGCTGGTTCCTGCCGATCAGCGGCGACCTGCGGCTGCACGGCACGTACCAGCTCGAGGGCAACGCGCACGGCACCGTCGAGACCTGCGAGCCCCCGCACCGCTTCACCGCTACCTGGGAGATGGGCGGCGAGGTGAGCTGGATCGAGGTGCGGGTCACGCCGGTGGGCGACGATCAGGCCCGCCTGGACCTGGACCACATCGCGCACGTCGACCAGGACCGGTGGGCCCAGTTCGGACCGGGCGCCGTCGGCGTCGGCTGGGACCTGGGCCTGCTCGGCCTCGCCACGTACCTCTCCGGCGGCGTCGGCGTGCGACCGGAGGACAGCGCCGAGTGGGTCGCCTCCGCCCAGGGTCGACGGGCCATGGAGCTGAGCAGCCACCTGTGGGGCGAGGCAAGCATCGCCGCCGGCACCGACCCCGACGAGGCCAAGGCCGCCGCCGAACGCACCACCGCCTTCTACACCGGCACGCCAATCGAATGAGCGCGGCCGGCGGGTAACGTGCTGCGGCATGACCGGTACGCCGTACTCGCACTGCTCCTACTGCGGCGCCGCCTACCCCGCGGCGGCCGGCTGGCCGCGGGTCTGCGCGGCCTGCGGCGAGACCGTCTGGCGCAACCCTTTGCCCGTCGCGGTGGCGGTGCTCCCGGTCCGCACGGCCGAGGGCCTCGGCGTGGTGGTCGTCCGCCGGGCCATCGAGCCGGCCCGCGGGCTGCTCGCGCTGCCCGGCGGTTTCATCGAGTACGGCGAGGAGTGGTCCGACGCGCTGGTGCGTGAACTGTGGGAGGAGACCGGGCTGGTCGCGGACGCCGCCGACGCCCGGCTCCTCGCCGTACGGGGCGCACCACAGGGCGGCACCATGATGATCTTCGGGATGCTGCCGGAGCGGGACGCCGAGGATCTGCCGCCGTCGCGGCCCACCGAGGAGGCGACCGAGTGGTTGGTCCTCACCGACCCGGTCCAGTTGGCGTTCTCCACCCACACCCGCGTCCTGGCCGACGTCCTCACCAACCAGGCCTGACCACGACCCCCGGGCCCGGCCCCCGCCGCGATGATCCACTCGGGTTCGGTGATGTCGGGCCGTACTCAGCGGCGAGACGCCCCGGGTTCCTTGAACCCGAGTGGATCAAGCCCGAGCCGAGGCTCACCCCGACCCCCGCCGCGCCGCGGCTCCCACAGAACCGCCAGCCCAGCCCACCCACCCCGCCGGCCGGCCGGCCGGCGATCTTGCACTTTATGCGGCGACATAGGGCGCATCCCCACCGAATTCAACAACCGAAAGTGCAAGATCGCGGGGGCGACGGGCGGGGCGGGGGCGACGGGCGGGGCGGGGGCGGCGGGCGGGGGTGGCGGGCGGGGATCAGGGGCGGTGGGCTTCGCTGGTGTGGGCGCGGTAGCCGCTGGCCTGTAGCTCGAACAGCTCGCGGTAGAGGCCCCCGGCCGCCATCAGCTCGTCGTGGTTGCCCTGCTGTACGAGACGGCCCTGATCCATGACGAAGATCCGGTCGGCGTGCCGGACGTTGGCCAGCCGGTGGGTGATCAGGACGACCGCCCGGTCGGGCCGGCGACGCAGGTGCTGGAACAGGGCGTGTTCGGCGCGGGCGTCCAGAGCCGCCGACGGCTCGTCGCAGATCAGCAGGGCGGCGTCCCGGTAGAGGCCACGCGCGGCGACCAGCCGCTGCCACTGTCCGCCGGACAGCTCGTGGCCGTTCTTGAACTCCCGGTCGAGCAGGGTGTCGTAGCCGTGCGGCAGGCCCTCGATCATGTCGTGGGCGGCGGCCGCGTCGGCCGCCTCCCGCACGGTGGGGCCGGGCCGCTCGGGCGTACGGTCGTGCCGGCCCACCCTGATGTTCTGACCGGCCGTGAACGGGAACTTCCAGTACTCCTGCGTCATCACCGCGACCTGTGCGCCGAGCGCGCGCGGATCCAGCTCGGCGGCGTCGACGCCGTCCCAGCGGATCGTCCCGCCGGTCGGCTGGTAGAGACCGGCGATCAGCTTGGCGAGGGTGGTCTTGCCGGAGCCGTTCTCACCGACCAGCGCGATCACCTCGCCGCGCCGGATCGTCAGACTGACCCGGTCGACCGCAGGGGCGTCGGTGTCGGGGTAACGCAGGCTCACCTCGTGCAGGTCGATCGCCTCGACGCCGTCGGCCGTCCGGCTGCCGCCGACGGGCACCCGGCCCTGCGCCCGGGTGAGGAAGTCCCGGTAGTCCTGGTAGTAGAGGGCGTCCTCGTACAGCGAGTTGGTGGCGACGACCGCGACGCCCAGGCTGGTCCGGGCGGACTGGAGGGCGAGCAGGGCGGTGGCCGCGGCGGCGAGGGCGACCATGCCGGCGAGCAGCAGGCCACCGAGCACCGCGTACACGCCGAAGGTGGCCAGGCCCGCCACGGTGGCGCCGGCGACCCGGGTGCCGGTCTGCGAGCGGACCAGCCGCAGTTGGGCGCGGGTCTCGACGGCCATCACACCCCGGTACTCGGCGAGCAGGAACTCGCGCATCTGATAGGCGCGCACCTCGGCGGCGGTGTGCCGGTTGGCCATCAGGTGGGCGAGCATCCACATCCGCCGCCGTCGGGTGATCCGGGCGAGCATCGCCAGGTACTCCCGGCGGGCCATCCGCACGGCCGTGATCGCCTGGGGCACCGCCGCGAGCAGCAGGCACGGCAGCAGCAGCGGCTGGATGACGGTCACCGCGACGGCGGTGGCGAGCATCCCGACGACGCCGGTGACCAGGTTGACGGTGTGGTCGACGATCCACGCCGCCTCGCCCATCCCCCGGTCGCGGACGCGGTCCATCTCCTCGGCGAACCCGGCGTCGTCGAACGCGGCCAGGTCCACCGCCGTGGTGGCCTCGAACAGCCGCAGCTCCACCTGGTAGTTGATCTGAGGGGTGAGCCGGGCCTGGGCCCAACCGGCGGCGATCGTCAGGCCGCCGCGCGCCGAGATCGCCGTCGCGGCCACGATCAGCGCCGGCAGGGCGGCGCGCACCCGGTCCGGGGTGGGACCGGCGGCGAAGAGTTCCCGCAGTACGCCGGTCGTGGCGAGCAGGCCGAAGGTGGTCATCACCCCGGCGGCGACGTTCAGGCCGATGGAGGCGACCGTGTCCGTGCGGTTGGTGGCCCAGGCCAGGGCCACCGCCTCACGGACCAGCCTCGGCAGCCGGCGGGCCACCGCCCAGAAGCTGGTGTGCGCGAAGGTGTGCGCGTGGTGCATCCAGACGGCGTCCTCCAGCTCCGGCAGCACGGAGCTGTCGTCGGGGGGATCGATCGGCTGGTCATCGTGGGTCGCGGTACGCGGGCGGGCCATCGAGTCCACGGAAGCTCCTCGGGGGGCGGGAAGCACGGACGCCGCCCGAGACTACTGCCCGCAACCGCTCGATGTCTCTAGGTAGTCGGCGTGTCAGGGCAACGCGGCCACGTCCTCGGTGATCGGCAGCAGGACCCGGAAGGTGGTGTGCCCCGGCTCTGTCTCCACCCGGATGTCGCCGTGGTGCTTGTTGACCACGATCCGGTACGAGATGTCCAGTCCCAGTCCGGTGCCCGCCCCGACCGGCTTCGTGGTGAAGAACGGCTCGAAGATGCGCGGGCGCACCTCCGGCGGGATACCGGGACCGGTGTCGGTGATCTCCACCGCCAACAGGTCGCCGACCCGTCCGGTGCGGACGGTCAGCACGCCCTTCTCCCCCATCGCGCCCAGCGCGTTGTCGACGAGGTTGGTCCACACCTGGTTCAGCTCCGCCGCGTACGCCGGGATCGGCGGCAGGCTCCGGTCGTACTCGCGGACG
Source organism: Micromonospora sp. CA-248212 (assembly GCF_050948405.1). NCBI lineage: Bacteria > Bacillati > Actinomycetota > Actinomycetes > Micromonosporales > Micromonosporaceae > Micromonospora > Micromonospora sp. CA-248212. Next base: position 3,816,320 of record NZ_CP192023.1, read on the forward strand.
AGTTTGACCTCCGCCGGGATCTTGCCCTTGAACATGACGAGCGTCGCGTCCAGCAGATCGTGCACGTCCACGACCCGGTGCGGCGCGCGATCGAGCTGGGAGTACTGCTTGGCCGCGCCCACCAGACCCGAGATCCGGGTCACCGCGTCGCCGATCTCGCGCATCAACAGTTCGGTGTCGACCGTGTACGACAGCCACCGCACCGCGGCCTCCAGGTCCGCCGGCCCGACGGCCGCCTTCACCTGGGCGAGCCACGCCGCGTCCAGGCCCCCGGCGACCAGGATCGGCGCCAGGTCCCACGCGCCACCCACACCGTGGTCCTCCAGCCAGTCGGTGAGGATGTCCTCGGCGTCGGCGGTGGCGACCGGGGTCAGCTTCGGCGCGGTCGCCACCCGGGCCACCGCCTCCTCCTGCAACGCGACCAGCCCGTGCAGCGCCCGCCCGTCGAGCCGCCCGTCGGCGATCATCGCGAGCTTGTGCCGCATCCCCGCGACCCGGTCCCGCAACACCGACGTGGCCCGCACCGCCGCGGCGGCCGGATTGTTCAGCTCGTGGGTCAGCCCCGCCGAGAGCGAGCCGAGCGCCAGCAGCCGCTCCCGCTCGCCCACGATGGTCTGGCTGTCCCTCATGCCGAAGAACAGCCCCTCCAACAGGTGCATCGGCATCGGGAACCAGGACCGCAGGGCGTGCGCGAAGTCCTCCGCCGGCAGCACGAAGAAGTCGGCGTCGACGAGCGCGCGCAGGCTGTTGCGGTACGTCTGCTCGACCTGGTCGCCCAGGTACGCCTGGGTGGCCCCGCCGTACACGCCGCGCTGGTCGGTGCGGCTGACCTCGACGTCGTCGCCACGGACCTGCCGGCTCAGCGCCACCGCACCGCGCAGCAGCACGAAGAAGCAGGTGGCGGCCTCGCCCTCGCCGTACACGAGGGTGCCGCCGGCGCGCTGCTCCACGCGGCCGTGCTCGCTCAGCCAGTCGAGCTGCGCGTCGTCGAGGGCCTCGAACAGGAACAGCTCACGTAGCTGTGCCGGGGTCAGCCGATCGGACTGGCTGGTCATTGGGCCTCCAGGTAGCGGTGCACGAGCGACACGGCCATCGCGCCCTCGCCGACTGCCGAGGCGACCCGCTTGACCGACTCGGCGCGGACGTCACCGGCGGCGAAGACCCCCGGCAGGCTGGTCTCCAGGTGGTACGGGTCGCGGGACAACGACCAGCCGGCCGGGCGTCGCCCACCGGCCAGCAGATCCGGGCCGGTGACGATGAAGCCCCGACCGTCCCGCACGAGCACGCCGTCCAGCCAGTCGGTGCGGGGTTCGGCGCCGATGAAGATGAACAACCAGGAGGTGTCGACCGTGCGACTCTCCCCGGTGCGGGTGTCGCAGAGGGTGAGCCCTTCCAGGTGGTCGTCGCCGGTCGCGCCGACCACGGCGGTGTGCGGGTGCACGGTGATCCGGTCGATGCGCGCCAACTGGTCGATGAGGTAGCTCGACATCGACGCCGTCAGGTCCGCGCCGCGGATCAGCAGGTGGACGCGCGCGGCGTACCGGGAGAAGTGCACCGCCGCCTGGCCGGCCGAGTTGGCCCCGCCCACGATGTAGACGTCCTGGTCGACGCAGCTCGGCGCCTCGGTGGCGGCCGCGCCGTAGAACACCCCCCGACCGGTGAAGTCGGCCAGCCCGGGAGCGTCGAGCACCCGGTACGACACGCCGGTCGCCAACACCACCGTGTGCGCGGCGATCTCGCTGCCGTCGCCGAAGCGCAGCAGCCGCGCGCCGCCGGCCTCGCTCAGGCCGACCACCTCGCGGGCGCTGAGCAGCTCCGCGCCGAACTTCACCGCCTGCCGGCGGGCCCGGTCGGTCAACTGCGCGCCGGAGACGCCGTCCGGGAAGCCCAGGTAGTTCTCGATCCGGCTGCTCTGCCCGGCCTGCCCGCCGGTCGCCCGCCGCTCGACGAGCACGGTCCGCAGCCCCTCGGACGCGCCGTACACGGCCGAGCCCAGGCCCGCCGGGCCGCCGCCGATCACCACGAGGTCGTAGAAGTCGGACGCGGGCACCACGGTCAGCCCGGCCAACGCGGCCAGCTCGGCCTCGCTGGGGGCCACCAGCGCCTTGCCCTCGGCGGTCACCACCAGGGGTACGTCCGCCTCGGTGGCCCCGGCCGCGTCGAGCAGTCGGGCGCCCTCCGGGTCGTCCGAGAGCAACCAGCGGTACGGCACGAGGTTGCGGGCCAGGAAGTCACGGATCTTGAACGACGGCGCCGACCAGCGGTGCCCGACCACGCGGATCTCGGCGCTCGTGGCGTCCGGGGTCACCGACCAGGCCTCCAGGAGCCCGTCGACGACCGGGTACAGCTTCTCCTCCGGCGGGTGCCACGGCTTGAGCAGGTAGTGGTCCAGGTCCACCACGTTGATCGCCTCGATCGCGGCGTCGGTGTCCGCGTACGCGGTGAGCAGCACCCGGCGGGCCGCCGGGAAGATGTCCATGGCGGCCTCGAGGAACTCGACGCCGGTCATCTCCGGCATCCGGTGGTCGGCCAGCAGCAGCGCCACCTGCTCGCCGCGTAACTTGACCTCCCGCAGCGCGTCCAACGCCTCCGGTCCGGAGGCGGCGCGCAGCACCCGGTAGCGGTCGCCGTAGCGGCGCCGGATGTCCCGGGCCACCGCCCGGGACACCGCGGGATCGTCGTCGACGGTCAGGATCACCGGGTTTGCCATGGCGCCAATAGAACCACCTCGCCGGGCCGCTCCGCACCACCGGTGGGCAGCGCCGCGAGGCGTGATCCGGCGCGGGGCGGGTAAGCGGCACCGCCGCGGGCGGCCGGCGCCGCGTCCCGCCGGCTGTCACACACCTCGGGGGGCCCATGGCGGACGCGTCGCCGACCGGACCGGAGACGGGTCGGATCGTGGAGCTGCGGGTGCACGGCGTCTCGGGGGCGGGCGCTGACCGGGTGCTCAACCGGCCGTTCGTGCACCAGGTGGCCGGCGACCGCAGCGGCGGGTTCTACCGCCCCCGTCCGGGCTACCCGGACTCGACCGGCACGGACGGGGTGACGCTGGAGGCGTACCGCTGGAACGACCTGCCCTCCGGCACGGCCGTACGGACGCTGTCGCTGGTGTTCCTGTTGCCGTTCATGCTCTGCAACGTGGCGCTCTGGATGCGCCCCGCCAACGATTCGGCGAAGCACGCCCTCGTCGCGTTGGGTCGGGTGCTCGCACTCACCCTCACGATGCTCTACGTGCTCACCATCGTCGGGGTGGCGGTGGACCTCGTCGCCTGGCGGTGCATGGGCACGCCGAGCTGCCTGGACGGACGCAACTGGCTGTCCTGGCTCGGCGGGCGTTCGCCCGGCGTACGCCTGGGCGTGCTGGCCCTGGTGCCGGTCGCCGCCATCGGGATCGTGTGGCGGCTGTCCGCTCGGCCGAGCCACTCGTTCGACGCCTTCCGCACCGGGGCGGTCCAGGAGACGTCCGTGTCGCAGTTGAGCGCGGTCGGCCAGTGGGACGGCACGCCGGTGGTGGGACGGCTGCGCTCCGTGCACGTCGCGGCCGCGTTCGCCACGCTGGACGGCAGCCTGCTGGCCGCCTGGGACAGCGAGAACTCCTCGTGGGTGCGGGTGGCGCTGGCGGTGGCTACGGGCGTCGTGCTGCTCGCCTGCCTGGTCCTGCTGACCCAGGTGAGCGGCATGGACCGAACCAGCTTCGTGCCCGGGCTGGAGAGCGTCACGCGCGGGCTCCGTACGATCGCCTGTGGCCTGACGATCCTGGTGATCGCGTACACCCTGGCCAGTGGCGAGCCCTGGCCGCACAGCGAGATGCTGCCCGGGTACAGCGCCACCGTGGCCTGGTTGTTCGTCAGCCAGACCTTCCTGCTGGTCATCCTCGCGGCGACGGCGCTCTGGGCGCGCGGCGGCGGACGGCGTGCCGACGGACAACGGCTCCCGCGGCTGCGCGCGCTGGGCGCGCCGGTCTTCGTCACGGTCGCCGCCGGACTCGCGGTCGCGTTCTCCGCCGAGTTGGTCTACCGCGTGGCGGACGTGTTGGACCGCGACGGGCGGCACGTCAGCCGGTTCGCGTTCGGCCCGCCGCTGGCGTACAAATGGGCGATCTTCGGGTTTTTCCTGGCGGTGGCCGCGGCGGTGCTGGTGGGCGTGCTGGTCACCGTCGCGACCCGTGCCAGCCGGTGGCGGGCCGCGCGGGCGATCGTGGCCGCCGACTACCCGGACGCGCCGCCGGAGGCGGCGACGCGGCTGCGACGGGTCGAGCAGGCGGTCGCCCGGGCCCGGTTCACCGAACGCGTGGAACCCCTCGCCGTGGTCTACGCCGCATTCGCCGCGATTGGGCTGGCCACCAGCCTGCTCGGCCTGTTGCAGCTCTATCCCGGCGACCTGTTCCAGGCGTACCTCGGTGTGCCCGACAGCTTCGTCAACTTTTTCATCGGGGCGGGCAACTACGCGATCGCCGCGATCCTGATCGGGCTCGTGATCGGTGGGTTCTTCGCCTACCGGACGGCCGGGTTCCGCCGGTACGTGGGCGTCCTGTGGGACCTGGGCACCTTCTGGCCCCGGGGAGCGCATCCCTTCGCGCCACCCTGTTACGCGGAGCGGGCGGTGCCCGAGTTGGCCAAGCGGATCACCTACCTCGTGGACCAGGGCGAGGGCGTCCTGCTGGCGGGGCACAGTCACGGATCGGTGCTGCTCACGGCCACGCTGCTGCAACTGCCACGGCGGGTCACCGACCGGGTCGCCCTGCTGACCTACGGGTCACCGCTGAGTCGGCTGTACTCGCGGCTGTTCCCCGCCTACGTCAACCCGGGGTCGCTCCGGGACATCGGCGAGCGCATCGGCTGGCGCTGGGTCAACCTGTGGCGCGACACCGACCCGATCGGTGGGTGGATCTTCGCCCCGCACCGGTGCGGGGACACCGGGCCGTCGACCGGGCCGGAGGCGACGGTGGACCGCCGGTTGACCGACCCGCAGGGGCTCGTGCCCCCGCCCAGCGACAGCGTGCCGCCACCCATCCTCGCTCACCTGCCGTGCGAGTCGCAGGAGGAGTTCGGGCAGGCGGTACGGGACCTGACCGCGCGGCTGCGTGCCGAGCGCCGGACGGGAGACTGAGGCGGCGGCCGGATATCGTCGCCGGGTGAGCCCGTCCCGCAAGCCCGAACGCCGACTCATCGCCTCGAACAAGAAGGCGCGACACGAGTACACCGTGCTGCGCACGTACGAGGCGGGCATCGTGCTGGTCGGCACCGAGGTGAAGTCGCTGCGCGAGGGGCGGGCATCGCTCGTGGACGCGTTCGCGCACGAGCGCGACGGCGAGATCATGCTGTACGGGCTGCACATCGCCGAGTACCGCTACGGCACCTGGACCAACCACGCGCCCCGCCGTAACCGCAAGCTGCTGCTGCACCGCTCCGAGATCGGCAAGATCCTGGAAAAGGTCCGCGAGGGCGGGGTGACGCTGGTGCCGCTGTCGATGTACTTCGACAACGGGTGGGCCAAGGTCGAACTGGCCCTGGCCAAGGGCAAGCGCACGTACGACAAGCGGCAGTCCCTCGCCGAGCGCGACGCCAACCGCGAGATCGCCCGGGAGCTGGGCAGACACCTCAAGGGCCATCCCCGCCCCAACTCCTGAGTCAGCGTCCGATCGTGTCCAGCTCGACGAGGTCGTCGTCGGACAGGACGAGGGCCGCGCCCGTGATGTTCTCGCGCAGGTGTGCCACGGACGACGTGCCGGGGATCAGCAGGATGTTCGGCGACCGCCGCAGCAGCCAGGCGAGGGCGACGGACATCGGTGTCGCCTTCAGCCGCGTGGCGACGGCCGAGAGGACGGCGGACTGCAACGGGCTGAAGCCGCCCAACGGAAAGAACGGCACGTAGGCGACGCCCTGGTCGGCGAGCGCGTCGATCATCTTGTCGTCCTGGCGGTGCGCGAGGTTGTACATGTTCTGCACGCACACGATCGGCGCGATCGACTGCGCCTCGGCGACCTGCTCCGGCGTCGCGTTGCTCACCCCGAGGTGCCGGATCAGGCCCTGCCGCTGAAGGTCCACGAGCGCGTCGAGCGCCTCCGCCACCGGCCCGGGTTCGGGGCCCTCGGCGTTGCCGAGCCGCAGGTTCACCAGGTCGAGCAGTTCGAGGCCGAGCGTCTGGAGGTTCTCGTGGACAGCCCGGCGCAGGCTCTGCGGGTCGCGGGCAGTGGGCCATCCGCCCTGTTCGTCGCGGATCGCGCCGACCTTGGTCACGATGTGCAGCGACTCGGGGTACGGGTGCAGCGCCTCCCGGATCAGCTCGTTGGTGACGTGCGGCCCGTACGCCTCGGCGGTGTCGATGTGGGTGACGCCCAGTTCGACGGCCTCGCGAAGCACGGCGAGCGCGCCGTCCCGGTCGGCCGGCGGTCCCATGACCCAGGGGCCGGCGAGCTGCATCGCGCCGTAGCCGAACCGGGTGACGTCCAGGTCGCCCAGCCGGAAGGTGCCGCCGGGGAGAGAGTGGGAAGCCATCTTCGCTACCTCTGACTTTCGCATCGCACCGCGCGGGGCGCCGGTGCCGCACTGTTACCGGAACCAACTATCAGGGGGTAACTTCCTGATGGAAAGTAGGCACCTCGAAGTGCGTAACTCACCCTCAGGAAGGAGCAGGGCGATGGCGACGGCGACGGCGGCCCAGAAGAGGGCGCAGGCCAAGTCGGAGTACGACGCGTTCCTGGCGCAGTGCCCGAGCCGCAAGCTGCTCGACCGGATCGCGGACAAGTGGGTCACGTTGGTGCTGGCCGCGCTCCGCGGCGCAGGCTCGCCGCAGTCCGGTGCCGACTGTGCCGGCGAACCCCGGCCGATGCGCTACTCGGAACTGTCGCGCCAGCTCGCCGGTGTCAGCCAGAAGATGCTCACGCAGACACTGCGCTCGCTGGAGCGGGACGGTCTGATCACGCGCACCGTGGAGCCGACCGTGCCCGTCACGGTCACCTACGAGCTCACCGACCTGGGCCTCTCCCTGCACGAGGTGGTGCGGGGCCTGAAGGCCTGGGCCGAGACCCACATGGACGACGTGTTCGCCAACCGCGCGACGTACGACACCCGGGCCAGCTGAGCCCTATCGCAACTGCGATCGAAAACCGCGCACGCGTACGCAGAATCGGCCCTGTTTGGCTCTTCTTCCTCGCAGATGCGGCGGCTATGGTTTTCCGGTGACGACCTTCCGGATCGGCGCGGCGGCCGACCTGCTCGGCGTCAGCGCCGACACGATCCGCCGATGGGTGGACGCCGGGCGGCTGCCCGCCGGGCGTGACGAGCACGGCCACCGGATCATCTACGGCGTCGACCTCGCGGCGTTCGCCCGGGCGCAGGCCGCCGACCCGGACGCGGGCGCCGAGCTCTCCTCGGCGCGCAACCGGCTGCGCGGCATCGTCGTCGACGTCCGCAAGGACACGGTGATGGCCCAGGTCGACATCCAGGCTGGCCCGTTCCGGGTGGTGTCGCTGATGAGCCGGGAGGCGGTCGACGAGCTCGACCTGCGGGTCGGCTCGGTCGCCGTGGCCGTCATCAAGTCGACCACCGTGGTGGTGGAGCGGGCCGCGCCCACCGCCCCGGCCGGAGCGAGGGGGAACGGATGAGGCCTCGGGCCAGATTCGTGGCGCTGGCGCTGGCGGTGGCCGTGCTGGCGACGGCCGGCTGCGACCGCGCCGGCGACCCGGCGACCGGGGGTGACACCCGGGACGGTCGGGTCAGCGGCACGGTGACCGTGTTCGCCGCCGCCTCGCTGACCGAGTCGTTCACCCGCATCGCGAAGGACTTCGAGGCCGCCAACCCGGGCGTCACCGTCACCCTCAACCTCGCCGGCAGCTCGGCCCTGGCCAACCAGATCACCCAGGGCGCTCCGGCGGACGTCTTCGCCTCGGCCGCGCCGAAGAACATGGCGACCGTGACGCAGGCCGGTGACGCCGACGGCGCGCCGTTCGTCTTCGCCCGCAACCAACTGGTGGTCGCGGTGCCCAGCGGCAACCCGAAGGGCGTGACCGGTCTCGCCGACCTGGCCCGTCCGGGCGTGAAGGTCGCGCTCTGCGCCGAGCAGGTGCCCTGCGGCGCGGCGGCGCGTACCGCCCTGACCGCGGCCGGCGTCGCGCTGACGCCGGTCACCCTCGAACAGGACGTCAAGGGTGCGCTGGCCAAGGTCAAGCTCGGCGAGGTCGACGCGGCCCTCGTCTACCGCACGGACGCCCGTGCCGCGAGCGCCGACGTGACGGGTGTCGAGTTCCCCGAGTCCGCTCGGGCGATCAACGACTATCCGATCGTCGCGCTGAAGAACGCGCCCAATCGGGCGGGCGCGCGCGCCTTCGTCGCGTACGTCCGCTCGACGCCGGCACAGGCGGTCCTCGCCGAGGCGGGGTTCCAGGCGGCGTCGTGAGCCTGGTCCACGAGCCCACCACCTCGCGACGTCGTTCGAGGGTGCCGGCGGCGTTGCTGATCCCGGCCGGGCTGGGCCTGCTCTTCCTGGTCCTGCCGCTGGCCGGGCTGGTGGTCCGGGCGCCGTGGGCGACGCTGCCGCAGCGGCTCACCGCGCCGGGGGCGCTGACGGCGCTGCGCCTGTCGGTGCAGACCGCGACCCTGGCCACGTTGCTCTGCCTGCTGCTCGGGGTGCCCCTGGCGTGGTTGCTGGCCCGGGTCGACTTCCCCGGCCGCCGGCTGGCCCGCGCCCTGGTCACCGTGCCGCTGGTGCTGCCGCCGGTGGTCGGCGGCGTGGCGCTGCTGCTGGTCTTCGGCCGACGCGGGCTGCTCGGCGGCTGGCTCGACGCCACGTTCGGCGTCACCCTGCCGTTCACGACCGCCGGCGTGGTGCTGGCCGAGGCGTTCGTCGCCATGCCGTTCCTCGTCATCGCCGTCGAGGGCGCGCTCCGCGCGGCCGACCACCGCTACGAGGAGGCCGCCGCGACGCTGGGGGCCAGCCGGTGGACGACCTTCACGCACGTCACGTTGCCGCTGGTAGCACCCGGGATCGCCGCCGGCGCGGTGCTGTGCTGGGCGCGGGCACTCGGCGAGTTCGGCGCCACCATCACCTTCGCCGGCAACTATCCCGGGCGTACGCAGACCATGCCGTTGGCCGTCTACCTGGCGCTGGAGACCGACCTGGAGTCGGCCATCGTGCTCAGCCTGGTGCTGCTGATCGTCTCGGTGGGCATCCTGGCCGCGCTGCGCGACCGCTGGATGGCGGCCCCGTGACCACGCCACCGCCCAACCAGAAGCCCGTGACCGCGCCGCCACCCAACGAAAGGCCCGTGACCCCGCCACCGCCCAACGACCAGCCCGTGACCACGCCGCTGTTGGATGCCCGGCTGGTCGTCGACCGGGGCGCCTTCCGGTTGGACGTACCGCTGCGGGTCGCACCGGGTGAGGTCGTCGCGCTGCTCGGGCCCAACGGGGCCGGCAAGACCACCGCGCTGCGCGCCCTGGCCGGGCTGCACCCGCTCACCGCCGGGCACGTCACCCTCGACGGTGTCGACCTGGACCGGCCGGCGAGCCGGGGCTGGGTGCCCACCGAGCGCCGGCCGATCGGCGTGGTCTTCCAGGACTACCTGCTGTTTCCGCACCTTGACGCGTTGGACAACGTGGCGTTCGGGCCGCGCCGGCACGGCGTCGACCGGCGGGCGGCACGGGCCACCGCGCGGAGCTGGCTCGACCGGGTGGGCCTCGCCGACCAGGCGCACCGCAAGCCCCGCCAGCTCTCCGGCGGGCAGGCGCAGCGGGTGGCGCTGGCCCGCGCGCTGGCCGTCGGACCGTCGCTGCTGCTGCTCGACGAGCCGCTGGCCGCCCTGGATGCCCGTACGCGCCTGGAGACCCGCGCGCAACTGCACCGCCACCTGGCCGCGCACCCGGGTGCGACGGTGCTGGTCACCCACGATCCGCTGGACGCGTTGGCGCTGGCCGACCGCCTGGTCATCGTCGAGGGCGGGCGCGTCGTCCAGGAGGGCGACGGCCCGAGCGTCACGGCCCGCCCGCGCACCGACTACGTGGCACGGCTGGTCGGGCTGAATCTCTACCGGGGTCGGGCCGAGGGCCACGGCGTACGTGTCGCGCCGGAGTTGACCCTGAGCGTGGCCGACCGGCTCGACGGCGACGCGTTCGTGGCGTTCCGCCCGGCGGCGGTGGCCCTGCACCCGTCGCGACCTGACGGCAGCCCCCGCAACACGTGGGCGGGCACGGTGAGCGGCGTCCAGCGCCACGGCGACAACGTGCGGGTGCAGGTGGACGGACCGGTCGGCGTGGCCGCCGACGTCACGCCGGCCGCGGCGGCCCAGCTCCGGCTGATCCCGGGCCAACGGATCTGGGTGGCGGTCAAGGCGACCGAGACCCACGCCTACCCGGCGACGAGCTGACCCCGCCGCACGACGAACGGACCGTGCCCGCTCTGCCGGCCTCGGGGTGTACAGGGCGAGGCCGGACCGTGTGCGGCCACCGCCGCACGGCGCCCAGGCCGACGCCGGACCGGGCGTGAGCCGCCGCCGGACCGGGCGCGAGCCGCCGCCGCACGGTGCGCAGGGCCAGGCCGGACCGGGCGCGAGTCGCCACCGGCCCCGGTAAGCGGAGGTCAGTCGGCCAGCAGGTCGGCGTGCGCGGCGCGCAGCCGGGCCAGCGTCGGGTCGCTGCCCGGGACGACCCGGCGGTCCAGCTCGGCCCACACCTCCGCCAGCGCCGCGCGGACCGCGCCCAGCTCGGCGGCGTGCCGTTGGCTGCTGCGACGGTGCTGCTCGTCGAGGCGGCGGGCCCACCCGGCGGTGACCGCGGCGAGCCGGTCGGCGTCGGCGCGGGCCTGGGCGGCGCTGCGGGCCGCGGCGGCGGGAACGATCGCGGCGACCGGGCGGGGATCGCCGTCGCGGGTGACGACGGTGACCGCGTCGGTCAGCTCGGCCAACGCGACGAGCTGGCTGAACCGGGTGCGCGCCTCGCGCAGCGGCACGGAGCGCGGCGGGTCGGGATGCGGGGTGAGCGCGGGGATGGCCATGAATGCATGCTGCCGCCCGGGTACGACAGAAATCCGTCGTCGTCAGTGGACGGTGGGTGGTGGCACGGACGCGGCCCGCCACTCGTCGGCCAGCACCGACCAGATCTCCAGGTCGACGCGACCGTCCATGCCCGGGTAGACCTGACGCAGGGTGCCGTCGTGGCGCAGGCCCAGCCGGCGGGCCAGGGCGATGCTGCGGACGTTTGCGGCGTTCGTCCGCCACTCGACGCGGTGGATGCCGCGCTCCCGCACCGCCCAGTCGACGATCCGCCGAATCGCGGGGGCGACGAAGCCCTGGCCCTGCGCCGCCGGCTCCACCCAGCAGCCGACCTCGCACAGGCCCACCGTGACGTCGAACGACACGAACATCACCCCGCCGACCAGCGTGCCGCGCCACCACAGGCCCCAGATGCCGCCAGCGTCGGCCGCCCAGCGGTCGGCGTAGCGCTGCAACACGGCCCGGGCCGACGGCAGGTCGGTGGCGACGAAGGACGGCGCCACCCAGGGACTTATGTGATCCCGCGCCCGGTCGAGATGGGCGAGGAACTCCTCGGCCCGCCAGGGGTCCAACGCGCGCAGCTCGACATCCTCGTTCAGCGCCAGGGCGAACACCGGGCCTCCCCCGAAGTTGGCGACGACGGGTACCAGGCTCGCACAGGGTCGCCGGTGCTAGACCGGCAGGTGCGTCCGCAGGGCGGCGAACTGGGCCACCGTCAGGTACGAGGGGTTGGCCGCCTGCGGCTGTCGGAGCACCTCCAGAGCGGCGAGCCGGTCGTCGGCGCGCAACACGCCTCGGGGCACCCGGTCCGGCTCGGCGAGGATGGGTAGCTCCACGGGCACCGACCAGGGTCGCCCCGGTGGCCCCGGCTCGGCCGGCCCGGTGACCCGGCCGACGCCCCACACCCCGTACGGCAGGCGGGCGCGGCTGCCACTGGCCCAGAACACCACGGGCTGCCCGGTCCGCATCAGCCGGGCGCGGTAGCCGGGGCGTACGCACCAGCTCGTCACCAGGGGTTCGCGGGCGAAGCGGGTGGCGAGGTCGACGGTGTCCGCGTTGCCCTTGATCAGCCAGGCGCCCAGGTCGTCGAGGCGTACCCGTGGCTCGGTCATCGCCTCATCCTGCCCCGACCGACGTCCGTCCAATCAGATGATCATGTGGGTCCAGTAGGTGAGCCAGAGCACGAACAGCGCGCCCTGCACGAGGGCGAGCGCCGCCGTCAGCCACCCGTCGACGCTCGCCCGGCGGGCCCAGCGGGCCAGCACGAGGGCCACCGGGAACGCGGCGAGCAGGTAGCGCAGCAGGCTCTTGTAGACGGCGGGGCCCAGCGACAGCGGCACCACCACCATCAGCACGCCGTAGACCAGGTAGGGCAGCTCCCGACGGCGGAACCCGGCGGCCAGGACGGCCAACACGACCAGGGCGAACAGGACCCGGGCGGCGTCGCGCGGCTCGCCGGTGAGCCCGCCCAGGACCACCGGAAGCGGGTTCTGCGTCTCGATCCCCCAGCCGGCCTTCTGGGCGTGCTGGTAGGCGAACCAGTCCCCGCCCCGCCATTTGCAGAACGCCATGAAGGTGAACCATCCGGCGGGCAGCAGCAGTAACGGCCAGCCGGTCCGCAGGTATCCGAGCAGGGCACGCGGACCGAGCCGCCAGTCGTGCTGGCGCAGCAGCACGAGCGCCAACGGCAGGACGACGAGCAGTCCGAGAGACCGGCTCATCGCCAGGAAGTAGCCGACCACGCCGACCACCAGCCACCGGCGACGCTCGGCGTAGTAGAAGGCGGCCAGCGCGAGGCAGACGAACAGCGACTCGGTCAGCGCGGCCTGGAACAGGAACGCCGTCGGCAGGAGCACCAGGTAGCGGGTGAATCGACGAGCCGCGTCGGCGTCGGCGAACAGCAGCTCGGCCAGCCGGTAGCCGTACCCGAGGACGCCCAGGAACGCGACATTGCTGATCAACAGCAGGGCCAGCGCGTTGTCGCCGCCCAGCAGCGCGCCGACCGGCCGGGCGAGGAAGGGGTAGAGCAGTGGAAAGCCGAAGTCCCCCCACGGTCGCCCGGTCAGCGGCAGCTCGCTCAGCCGCAGGTAGAGCAGCGCGTCCCAGGCGAACCAGAAGGAGATCCACCGGTGCCCGGAGATCTCCCGCTGCTGCGCCCACATCAGCGCCTCGTCCGGCGGTGGCGCCCCGGGGATGCCGTCCCAGGCGTGCAGGACCAGGAGGCCGAGCAGGGTCAGCAGCAGCTTCGCGCCGAGAAAGAGCCCGATCAGGTACGGCCAGGGAGGCGGCACCCGGCGGACCAGTCGCGCGCCCGCCCGGACCAGCGCCGTCGCGCGCCGCCGGCCGCCCCGCCACCGGTGCATCCGCCCCGCTCCCCCGGTCCGCCGAACCGCCTGCCGCCCTCCCCGTTGTACGCCCCGGCGGACCTCGCCGGAGGAGAAACCCACCAGGACCAGAGGTGACATCCCGGTCATAACGGGTACGCGGGCCGCCTCGACCAGCAACAGGGAGTTCGGCGGCATGAGCGAGCAACACGGCACGGTGGTCATCGGCGCGGGGCCGGCGGGGCTCACGGCGGCGTACGAGTTGCTCCGGCACGGGCGGCCGGTCCAGGTCTTCGAGGCCGATGAGGTGGTCGGCGGGATCAGCCGGACCGTGGAACGCGACGGGTGGCGCTTCGACATCGGCGGACACCGGTTCTTCACCAAGGTCCCCCGGGTGGAGGCGTTCTGGCACGAGATCCTGCCCGACGAGGACTTCCTGACCCGGCCCCGGATGAGTCGGATCTTCTACCGGGGCGCCCTGTTCAACTACCCGCTGAGCCCGTCGAACGCGCTGCGCAACCTGGGTCTGCCGGAGGCGGTGCGGTGCCTCGCCTCGTACGCCCGGGCGCGGGTTCGCCCACCTCGCGACCAGTCGCACTTCGAGGGCTGGGTGTCGGCCCGGTTCGGCTGGCGGCTGTACTCGATCTTCTTCAAGACGTACACCGAGAAGGTCTGGGGGATGCCCGCGGACCGGCTGCGGGCCGACTGGGCCGCGCAGCGGATCAAGAACCTGTCGCTGGCCACGGCGATCCGCAACGCGGTGCTGCCCGGACGCCGCCGCACCGACGTGACCAGCCTGATCGAGGAGTTCCAGTACCCGAAGTACGGGCCGGGGATGATGTGGGAACGCTGCGCCGACCAGGTACGCCAGCGCGGCGGGGAGGTGTCGACCGGTACCTGGGTGACCGCCGTGCACCGCGACCCGAAGCGACGCCGGGCGATCAGCGTGACGGTCAACGGCGCGGGCGGGCAGCGTACCGAGCCGGCCGACGACGTGATCTCGTCGATGCCGATCTCGGAGCTGGTCGCGGCGTTGCGCCCGCCGGCGCCCCCGCACGTGCTGGCCTGCGCCGCCGACCTGCGCTACCGCGACTTCCTGACCGTCGCCCTGGTGGTGCCGGCCGAGTTCTCGTTCCCCGACAACTGGATCTACGTGCACGATCCCGCGGTGCGGGTGGGCCGGATCCAGAACTTCGGCTCCTGGTCGCCGTACCTCGTCAAGGACGGGCGCACCTGCCTGGGCCTGGAGTACTTCGTCTTCGAGGACGACGAGATGTGGCGTACCGCCGATGCCGACCTGGTGGCCCTCGCGACCGCGGAGCTGCAGCGGTTGGGCCTGGTTCGCCCGGGGGTGGTCGAGGCCGGCTACGTCGTGCGCATGCCGAAGGCCTATCCGGTGTACGACGAGCGCTACCAGCACAACGTGGACGTGATCCGGGCGTGGCTGGCCGAGGCCGTGCCGAACGTGCACCCGGTGGGACGCAACGGCATGCACCGCTACAACAACCAGGACCACTCGATGCTCACCGCGATGTTGACCGTGGAGAACATCGTCACCGGCAGCGCCCACGACATCTGGTCGGTCAACGTGGAGCAGGACTACCACGAACAGTCGACCACCGGCGGCGCGCTCCGGGGCACGGGTCGGGACGCGCCGGTGCTGCCGAGCCGGATCATCACCGCCCCGATCACCGCTCCCGAGGGCGTCCGCGCGGCCGGCGACGGCGGCCGATCCGCGCAGGCGCCGCTGGTCTGACGGACCGGGGCTCGTTACGCGAACGCCGGCGTCAGATCGGGCCGCTGGTGTAGATCTCCGTGCTGCTCTCGTTGCCGATGAACGGGTTGTTGACCGCCCACAGCAGGCCCTCGTCGTACTCCGGCACGTCGAAGTTGCACATGACCCAGCCGGCGTCCGCGCCGCTGCTGTTGATGCACTGCCGGCTCCAGTCCGGTCCCTGGATCGTGCCGGCGGCGGGTGCGCCATTCGCCTTGGTGTCCTTCACCCAGACCCGGTCCCCGTACGCGGCGAAGCACGCCTTGGCGCCGGTCGTCGACACGCACCACACGTCGACACCGTTGGCCGCCGGCGGCGCACCGCTCGGCGTGCCCGTGGCCGCCGACGCCGCCGAGGCGGTGCCGACCAGAACGAGGGCCACTGTCGTCGGCACCATGACCAGGGCACCCGCCAACCGCGTGCTCGGCTTCCCACGCATCCCCGTCAACTCCCCACATCCACCATGATCGTCATTCCGGTGCTGGACGATAGCAGTCGGGCCCTCGTTGAAGCCGATGTGGACGGTGGCACATCATGAGGGCGGCCCACCCGCCAGCCGCCTCCCCAACCTCTCTGGACAGAACACCTAGGGCTCGAGTGTGGCGGGCATGCTGAAGGCGGCGACGTGACGGGCACCGATGAAGGCGTTGCTCTCTACGATCTTCCCGTTCTCGATCCGGAGTACGTCGACGACCAACGCCTCGTAGTGCGGGCTGCCGGGCCGGCGGAGATAGTTGATCAGCGCCGGGCGCCCGTTGGCCGAGGTGGGGAACGTACGCCAGTCGAGCGGTCGGCCGAGGAACTCGGCGGCCGCGTCGATCCCGACGACCGGCGGCTCGGGCGGCATCGTGATCCGTACGTCCTCGGCGAGCAGTGACCGGATCGTCTCCGGGTCCTTCGCGTTGGCGTAGCGGCGCAGGATCTCTTCGTCCTCGCTGGTGAGCTGCGGGCGGCGCCAGTCCTGTGGGTCCGACGGAGCGCGCCCGCGGAGGGTGTGGCGGGCCCGCTGGAGGAGGCTGTTGACGGCCGCCACGGCGGTGTCGAGCGCGGCGGCGATCTCCGGCGGCGTCCAGCCGTGGACGTCGCGCAGTACGAAGGCCGCCCGCTGCCGTGGCGGCAGGTACATGAGCGCGGCTATCAGGGCCAGCTCGACGGTCTCCCGGGCGGCGAGACCGGTCTGCGGATCGTCGGCCAGCAGGGCGTCCGGATAGGGACCGAGCTCGGTGGACCACTCCAGCGGATCCCCGGACGGTACCGTCCGGTGACCGGCCGCCTTGCGGCTGTCGAGGAAGACGTTCGTGGCGATCCGGTAGAACCAGGTGCGCGCCGACGCCCGACCCTCGAAGCGGTCGCGAGCCCGCCAGGCACGCAGGAATGTCTCCTGCACCAGGTCGTCCGCGTCGGTGACGTTCCCGGCGAGGCGGTAGCAGTGCACGTGTAGCTCGCGCCGGTGCTCGTCGAAGGCGCGCTGCAGCCAGACCGCCTGCTCGTCGGTCGAGTCGGACATCTGATTTCCCCGGGGCTGAATGATCCTCACCACTGTACTGACGACCGCAGACCCCATCCGTCATCGGTCGCCGATGACGATCGCCGACTCGGTCGTCTGTACCTGTAACCGATCCTCACCTACTAAGGAGAACGCCATGACGGCAACCCCCGCCTTCAGCGCCGCCGCGCCCCCGGTCGTCGACCGGGAGACCTGGCTGCGCGAGCGCGACGAACTGCTGGTCCGGGAGAAGGCCCATACCCGCGAAGGGGACGCGATCGCAGCCGCTCGCCGTCAGCTGCCGATGACCTTGATGCCGACGGTGACGGTCCAGGGCCCCGGCGGGGACACCCCGCTGGTGGAGGTCTTCGAGGGCCGCCGGATGCTCATCGCCTACTTCCACATGTGGCACGACGACAAGCCGTACGAGCACCAGTGTGAGGGGTGCACCTTCTCGACCTGTCACATGCAGACGCTGGACTACCTGCACGCTCGGGACGTCACCTACGCCGTGTTCTGCCAGGGCCCCTACGACGAAAGTGCCCCGTTCGCGGAGTTCATGGGCTACCCGTTTCCCTGGTATTCGGCGAGAGACTCCGACCCGGCTCTGGCCGACGGTCGTGACTTCGGGTTCATCGCCTGCTACCTGCGCGACGGCGACAACGTCTACGAGACCTACTGGACCACCGGGCGGGGCGTGGAGGCGTTGATGACCACCTACCACGCGCTGGACCTCACCGTGTACGGCCGGCAGGAGAACTGGGAGAACTCGCCGGAAGGCTGGCCGCGGGTCACCGGGCACCCGTGGCGTCTCAACGGCCGCCCCACCGCGCAATGGTCACGCCCCGGCGTTACGCCAGCGGTGACGACCTGATGATCGAGGTGATCATGCTCGGGTCGACCGCGGTGTCGACCTGCTGCTCGGGCATCCTGCCCATCGTGAGGAACACCTCGACGCCGCCGGGCGTCGTCCGGGCCCGCCGCAGGCCGACCAGTTCTTATGAAACAGGCCCTAGGCGTGATCCGGCCACCGCGCCGGCCCGATCAGCAAAGCGGTGGCTGTCATCTCAGGTAGGCAGCGAGTGGGATGTTCTGCGCCCGCAGGGCGGTGGCGACCAGGCCGGCGATCTGTCTGGCCCCGGCGGTCTCGAAGTGGGTGTGGTCGTTGCAGAAGAACGCGCCCACCGCGCCCGTCGAGTAGTCACCGTTGTTCGGGCACAACCGGAGCGAGTTGTAGAGCGCCACGCTGCTGGCGTGCAGGTCGATGACCGGTACACCGTTGGCGGCGGCCGCGGCCGTCGTCTCGGTGACGAAACCGCGATTGCCGACGGCGGTGTTGCCGCTGCAGGTGATCGCCGCGACCGGGGTGACGAAGATCGGCTTCACCCCTCTGGCCTTGGCGGCCGTCGCCATCACGCCGAGCAGTTCCTTGAAGCGGTTGGCGCCGACGTGTCGCGGGCAGGCCGAGTCACCGTCGTTGATGCCGAACTGGATGATCAGGTAGTCCCCGGCCTTGAAGCCACTGCCGCTGTCCAGCATCGCCGACCATCGCGCGCTGTAGGCGGTCGAGCTGAGCGCGCACTCGCCGGCCGAGTTCTTGGTGGAGGTCACATTGCCCTCGTACAGCCAGGTCTGGATGCTGCGACCGCCGACGGCGCTGTTCTGCACGGTGACGTTGGACGTGAGGTAGGACGCGAACTGGCTGCCCCAGCCGATCGGACAGGAACTGGCGTTCATCATCGTGGAGTCGCCCGCCATCCACACCTTGGTCGGCACGGGCGTCGGTGACGTGGAGGGGCTGGCCGGCGGCGTGCTCGGGCCGGTGCAGGGTGTCGGCGCCGGGGATGGCGTCGATGTCGGCGACGGCGCGGTGGGCGACGGCGTCGGCGCGGTGGGTGTTGGTGCCGGTGGACCGGCACAGGTGGTGCCGTTGAACGAGAACGACGACGGCACCGGGTTGCTGCCGCTCCACGAGCCGGTGAAGCCGAAGTTGACCGACGCGCCGGTGCCGACGGCACCGTTGTAGCTCACGTTGGTGGCGGTGGCCGCCGAGCCGGTGACCGTGAGGGTGGCGTTCCACGCCTGCGTCACGCCCTGCCCGGGAGCGAAGCTCCACGCCAGGCTCCAACTGGTCACCGCGTCACCGAGGTTGGTGACGACGACATCCGCGCCGAACCCGCCGGTCCACTGGCTGGTGACCCGGTAGTCGACAGCGCACGCCGGGGTGGCGGCCTGGGCGGTGGCGATGCCGAGCCCACCGGCCACGACGGTCAGGACCGTTGCCGCCAGAACCACGAGACGCGATCGGCGAACCGTCATCGGGTTACTCCTGCCTCGATCGGAGGCGCTCGCCATCACGTGACGGCGGCGCACGGGGAGCCGTTGAGGGCGAAGCCGGTCGCTCCGCCGAGCGGGCTGTCGGTGATGAATCCGAAGCTGGTCGAACCGGCGGCCGGGATCACCGTGTTCCAGGCGACGTTCACCGCCGTGGCCGCGGCGCCGGACTGGGTGACCGTGGCATTCCAGGACTGCGTGATCCGCTGACTGCCCGGCAGCGACCAGGTCAGTGTCCACCCGTT
The DNA here is from genome assembly GCF_050948405.1 of Micromonospora sp. CA-248212. NCBI lineage: Bacteria > Bacillati > Actinomycetota > Actinomycetes > Micromonosporales > Micromonosporaceae > Micromonospora > Micromonospora sp. CA-248212. The sequence continues at coordinate 3,835,470 of NZ_CP192023.1, forward strand.
GATTCCGACGGTGGAGGTGTTGTTGAGCGTCACGTCGAACTGGGCGCCCGTACCCCAGTCACCGGTCTTGCGGTAGGTGACCGCGCAGGCCGCGCCCGCGGAAGGCGTCGGCGCGGGCGTCGTCGGCGGCGGCGTGGTCGGCGCGGGCGTCGTGGGGGGCGGCGTGGTCGGCGCGGGCGTCGTCGGCGGCGGCGTCGTCGGGGCCGGGGTCGTGTTCAGTCGTGCGCTGAGGATCGGGGCCAGCCGGTCGGTGATGGCCTGGTGGCCGGCGTCGTTCGGGTGCACCGAGTCGCTCAGGCCCCCCGACGGCAGCCAGCCGGTGGTGTCCAGGTAGAACACGTTGGCGTCGCCCGCGGCGTTGCGCGCCCGCACCGCCGCCTCCGTCTCCGTCGCGTACCGACCGATGAACGTCCGCATGGCGAAGAGCTTGGCGTTCGGGAACCTGGCCCGGATCCTTGTCAGGAAGGTGGTGTACGCCGTCTGGAAGGCGGCCGCGCTCACGCCGTGGCTCTTGTCGTTGGTCCCCAGGTTGATCACCACGCCGTCGGCGGTGTAGCGGGAGAAGTCCCACGGGTCGGTGCCGACCTGGCCACCGGAGGACATCCAGTAGCGCGTCTCCTGCGCCCAGCACCCATCGGTCGTCTCGGCCAGACACATGCCACCGATCGCGATCTGCGTGTGGTCGTAGCCGAGCCGCTCACCGACCTTGAAGCCGTAGTCCGTCACGGCGAGTTGACTGCTCGTGGCCCCGGCGGTGATCGAGTCGCCGACGAACTCGACCAGCTTGGGGCGGGTCGGTGGCGCGAAGGTGCGCGCGCCGGAGTCGAGGATCAACCCCTGGAAGACCGCGTCACCGGTGTAGGAGCCGGCCACCTGCCGGTAGCTGACGATCAGCGTGTGACTGCCGGCCGCCAGCGCGGTCGGCGTCAGGTTGATCGTGCCGGAGCCGGTGAAGGAGGTGAACGCCCCACCGTCGATGCTCGCCCAGAGTTGGATGGTGTTGCGCTGCCGGAGCTTCACCGTTCGGCCGGTGAACCCGACGCGCAGGTACGCGCCGGCCCAGTAGGGCACGTAGGCCGAGGCGTTCGTCCTGTTCCACCGGCCGACGAAGCTGATGTTCGAGTCGGCCGGCGTGCCGTCGCCGGCCGCGGCCTGGGCGCTGAGCACCGGCAGGCCGGCGGCGAGCACCCCGGCGGCGACCGCGATGAGGGCCGCGGTACGCAGGGAACGGATCGTCGTCATCGGATCGGGTTCCAGCCGTCGGTACCCGCCAGGTAGGCGGTGGGTGTGTACTGGGTGGCGGTGGAGGCGCTCATCTGCGGCCGGTTGGCGTTGATGACGGCCCCGGGCCCGGTGCTGCCGTACTCGGCGAACCGGGCGTTCCGCCACGAGAAGCCGGACATGTCGGTCCACGGGTCGGTGCGGATGTGCGCGCCCATCGTGACGCCCCGGTAGAGGACCTGACCGCGGGCGTTCACGTCGCCGCTGGGGTGCCAGGGCCGGCCCAGGTAGACGGTCCTGGCGGGAGCGTTGCTGGTCAGGGTGGTTCCCCAGAACAGGAAGCCGAACTTGTTGTTGATGTCGGTGGCCGCGGCGGTGAGGTAGCCGTTGTTCGACGACGAGCCCCGCGTCAGCGAGTGCACGGTGCCGTTCTGGAAGACCATGGTGCCCCGCCCGAAGATGAAGTCGACGTCACCCTCCACGTAGGAGTTTCGGACGTAGAGACGCCGGACCGAGCTGACACTGGGCGCGTTGACCAGCAGGGTGTCCTGGTTGCCGAGAACGCGGACGTTGTCGAACTGCACCCGGTCGCCCGAGGTGTTGACAGCGACGGCCTGCTCGGCGTCGAGAGTGTTGGCGGCCTCGTCGAAGTCGTTCGACATGGTCAGGTTCCTGATCGTAGTGTCGTTGGCGTTGACGAAGACCGAGGCGCTGCCGGACGTGCCGTACGTACCGCCACCGGGCTTGGTCTGGCCGGAGGCATGCCCTTCGACGATCACCACCTGGGCGGCGGAACTGCCGGCGCCGACCAGGGTGAGGTAGGGCTTGTTGGCGGGAATGGTGACCACGCCCCGGTAGGTGCCGGGTTTGATGGTGATGGTGACCGGCACGCCGTTGTTCGCCGCGACACTGTCGATCGCCGCCTGCACGGTCGTGTAGGTGCCGCTGCCGTCGGCGGCCACGGTGATGGTCGTCGCGGACGCGGACGCGGCCACCGGGACCGCGGTGGCGAGGGCGCACCCCGTCAGCACCGCCACCGTGCGCAGCCCAAGCACCCTGCCGGACGTGGTCATAAGCGTTCTCCGATCCCCGGGTCACTGCCGACGACCATGTCGACTGGCAGACGACGACGTTAAGTGAACGTTAACATCGACGTTCGGGAATATAAAGCGGATGTCCGCGGAAGGTCACCCGACCCGGACGTCGCGCCCGGACGTACTGGCCTCGGGGGCCACCGACGGTGTCCGGCTGGGCAGCAACAGCGGGGTGGCAAGCAGCAGGACTCCGGAGAGCGTGATCGCGGCGAGCGGGCTGGTGAGCGTGGCGAGAAGACCCCAGCCCACCATCAGGGCAGCCTGCAGGAGCTTGCCGACGGCACTCCACGTGCTGAGCACCCGCGCGGCGTGACCCGCGGGGACCCGGCGCAGGCGTTCGGTCGCGTAGATCGGATTGAAGACTCCCATGCACGTGATCAGCAGTCCCTCGACGACGATCACGGTGACGAGTCCGGGCACACCCGGCTGGACGAGGGCGAGACCGAGTGGGAAGACCGAACGCAGCCAGCCGAAGAGGATCATGACCCGGTGTCGGCCGTGGCGGCTCACGAGGCGCGCGGAGAGGCGGGCGCCCAGCAGCCCACCGAGCGCCGGGATGCCGAAGGCGAGGCCGTACTGCCACGCCGGCAGGTGGTACTGGCCCAGCAGGAGCACGGCCAGCAGCGGCGCGGTGGCCATGATGAGGCCACCGACCAGAATCGAGTTGAGGAACAGCCCGCGCAGGACGCCGTCGCCGAGGATGAGCCTGCCCCCGTGCAGCAGGTCGGCGGGCCGCAGCCCCGCAGCGCGGCCACGAGGTGTGGCGACGTCGCCGCCCCGCACACGCAGGATCGCGAACGCGGACAGCAGGTAGCTGACGGCGTCGGCCAGGACGGTCACGACTGGACCGAGCAGCCCGGCGAGCGCGCCACCCAGGGGCGGCCCGGCCGCGGTCGCCACCCAGGCCGTGCCCTCGAACCGCCCGTTGGCCGCCAGCAGGTCCGCGCCACGCACCAGATGTTTCAGGTACGCCCCGGACGCGGCGGAGAAGGCGATGCCCGCAGTCCCCGAGATGATCGACACAACCAGCAGTTGACCGTACGACAGCAGCCCGAGGCCGTACGCGGCCGGGACGCTGACCATCGCGACGAAGCGGACGAGGTCCATCGTGATCATCACCGGTCGCTTCGCGCGGTGCTCGACCCATGGCCCGAGGGCAAAGGCCACCACCGCCGCGACCGCGAGACCGGCCGCATCCAGCACCGCCACGGCGACCGCCGAAGAGTCCAGAACACGGACCGCTATCAGCGGAAACGCACCGAAGGCGAGCCAGGTGCCATACGTGCTGGCGGCGTACGCCGACCACAGCCAACCGAAATCGCGCCCCAACCGCCCCCGCATGCGACCCTCCCGAATCCACCGACATCCGGGGGCAGCACAACTCTCGCGCCCGCGCGGAAGCAAACAACTGGGATCCCGCGAGCCACAACCAGCAGTTGTGGATGGGCATAATGAGCCGGTGGATACCGAGGCGGTGCGGTCGTTCGTGCGGGCGGCCGAGTTCGGGCAGTTGCAGCACGCGGCCGACGAGCTGGGGGTGACGCAGCAGGCGATCTCCAAGCGGATCGCGGCGCTCGAACGCGCCCTGGCGGTCCGGTTGTTCACGCGTACCCCCCGAGGGGTCGAGCTGACACTCGACGGCCAGGCGTTCCTCCCGCACGCCCGGGGCATCGTCGCCGGGGTGGACCGCGCGGTCGCCGCGATCAGGCCCGGCTCGCGGGCCCTGCGGATCGACGTTCTCGGCCTGCGCTCCGCGCAGGCCGTGGTCCTGCACGACTACTGGCGCTCCCATCCGCAGACCGACCTCGACGTCGTGACACTGCGGGTCAACGACCCGCGCGAGGCGGTCGCCGCCATCCAGGCGGGCGACGTCGACGCCTCGTTCCGGTCCGTCACCGATCCGACGACGCTGCCGCGCGACGTGCGGATGGTCCACGCCTTCGACTCGGCGCTGGAACTGCTCGTCGGCCCACGGCACCCGCTCGCCGCCGCGCGCACGCTGACGCCGGCCCAGCTTCGGGGGCACCGGATCTGGGTGCCGGGCATCGCGCCGCACAGCGAGTGGGCGGACTTCTACGACCAGCTCACCGAGGCCTTCGACCTACGGATCGACGCCGCCGGGCCGAACTTCGGCAACGAGGTGCTCCTCGACGTCCTCGCCGAATCCCCCGACGTGGCGACCCTGGTCGGCGCGCGCGACAGGTACCTCTGGCCGGCGACGCACGACCTGCGCCGCATCCCGATCGCGCGCCCGACGCTCGCGTACCCGCTCTCGCTCCTCCTGCGCCGCGCGAACCCGCACCCGGGGCTACGCGCGGTGCTCGACCACTGCGCGGGGCTGACGCCGCTGCCCGCGCCGACCTGGCGTCCCTCCTGGGCGTTGGGTCCTGTTTCATAAGGGCGGTCGAGCCGAGCGGAGTCCGGGCGTCCATCCGGCGGCATTGCGGTGGCGTCCGGGGACGCCGCCGACGAGGTCGAGCAGGGTCGCCGTCCGCGTCGACCACCTGTGACGGCCCGCTTCGCGGCATCGGCGCGAGTCCGCGCCGCACCGTCGGAGAATTCTCTGCGACGGTGTCGATGCGCGGTCAGCTCGTTCGACGAAGAGGCGCGAGGGGCGAGCGGCGACCCCGCCGAAGGAGGAGAGGGCAATGGCGAAGTACATGCTGATCATGCGGGGCACCGACGAGTCGAACGCGGCCATGATGGCGTCGATCGACGAGGCGATGGCCGCGACCGGCCAGTTCATCGAGGAGATGCTGAAGGCCGGCGTCCTCCTCGCGGCCGAAGGACTGGACGATCCGGGCCAGGGCGTCGTGGTGGACTTCGGCGGCGACGCCCCGATGGTCACGGACGGCCCGTACGGCGAGACCAGGGAACTGTTCGGGGGCTACTTCCTGCTCGACGTCGACTCGAAGCGGGAGGCCGTCGAGTGGGCCACACGCGTCCCGGCGGTCCGCGGGTCCAAGATCGAGGTCCGGCGGGTGGCGGAGGCCGACGAGGTCCCGGCGGGCAGCGGGAACGACGGCGAGATTTGATGGGTACGGCCGACGTCGAGGCCGTCTGGCGGGTCGAGTCGGCGCGGATCGTCGCCGCGCTGACCCGGTTCACCGGCGATCTCGGGCTGGCCGAGGACGCCGCCCAGGAGGCGGTGGCCGAGGCGCTGGTGTCGTGGCCGCGCGCGTCCCCGGCCAATCCGGCCGGCTGGCTGATGGCCACGGCCCGTCGACGGGCCATCGACACGATCCGCCGCCGGAGCGCGCTGCGCGAGCGGTACGCCCTCCTGGCGACCGACACGGCGGTCGGCTCGGCGCTGGACGAGGAGGTGGACCCCGACCGGATCGACGACGACATCCTCGCCCTGATGTTCGTCAGCTGCCACCCGGTGCTCTCCCCCGAGGCCCGGGTGGCGCTGACCCTGCGCGTGGTCGGTGGGCTGTCCAGCGAGGAGATCGCCCGCGCGTTCCTCGTGCCCGTGCCGACCGTGCAGGCCCGCATCACCCGCGCCAAGAAGACCATCGCGGCGGCCGGGGTGCCCTTCGAGCTGCCGCCGTCCGGCGAGCGCCGGGCACGCCTGGGCGGCGTGCTGCACGTCCTGTACGCGATCTTCACCGAGGGGTCGACGGCCACGTCGGGCGACCACCTGCTGCGCCCGGACGTCGCGTACGAGGCGATCCGACTGGCCCGTGCGCTGGCGGCGCTCCAGCCCGACGAGGCGGAGGTGCACGGCCTGCTCGCGCTGTGCGAGCTGACGGCCGCGCGTTTCCCGGCCCGGGTCGGCCCGGACGGCACGCCGGTCCTGCTCGAGGATCAGGACCGACGGCGGTGGGACGCCGCCGCGATCGGCCGGGGGCTGGCCGCGCTGGCCAGGGCATCGACCGGTCGCCTCGGCCCCTACGGTCTACAGGCCGCTATCGCCGCCACCCACGCGTCGGCGCCGTCGGTGGAGGCGACCGACTGGACCCGGATCGTGCGGCTCTACGACGCGCTCAGCCGGGTCGCGCCGTCACCGGTCGTCGAGCTCAACCGGGCCGTCGCCGTGGCCATGGCCTCCGGTCCGGCGCGGGCGCTGGCCATCGTGGACGAGCTGGTCACCGCCGGCCGACTCCCCGGATCACATCTGGTCCCGACCGTACGCGGCGAGTTGCTGGCCCGGCTCGGTCGGCGGGCGGAGGCCCGCGCCGAGCTGGAGGCGGCGACCGGGCTCTGCGCCAACCAGCGCGAACGATCGGTGCTGCTGCGCAGGGCGGCCGCGCTGACCTGACGGGCTGCACACCGCCCGGTGCGGCAATCTGGTGAGGTGAACGGTGATGACGTGCGAGCTCCCCGAGCGCAGACCGGGTCCAGCCCGCAGCACCTGCTGGCGACGGTACTCGGCGAGTATCTCGACTCGGCGGACGCCGACCTGCCGTCGGCGGCGGTCATCGCGATCCTCGCGGAGTTCGGGGTCAGCCAGTCCAGTGCCCGTGCCGCCCTGTCCCGACTGGTCAAGCGGGGCCTGATCGCGATGAGGGCGAGCCGACGGCCCCCGGTCTACCACCTGACGCCCGAGGCGATCGCCCGGCATCGCGTGCGGATGCGGCACTTCCTGACGTTCGGCGCTCGGCCACCACACTGGACGGGCGACTGGGTGCTGGCCTCCTTCTCGATCCCGACTTCCGGGCAGGCGTCGCGGCACGCCGTACGCAGAACACTGGGCGCGCTACGTTTCGCGGGCCTGTACGACAGCGTGTGGATCCGGCCGGGATCGGACGCCGCGCCGGCGCAGGGGGCGCTGAGCGAGCTGCTGGACCAGGTCGAGGGCGCCCGGTGGTCGGTGATGCACGTCCGGTTCGACGAGGAGTCCGGACCACACGGTCCGGCCGGCGCGTACGACCTGGCCGCTCTCGCGTCGGAGTACTCGCGCTTCATCCGGCGGTACGCGCCGCTGCGGGCGGCCGTACGTGACAACGAGGTGGACGCGGCGCGGGCGCTGGTGGCCCGGACCTCGGCCATGGACTCCTGGCGGCGGTTCGCCGACATCGACCCGGACCTGCCCGACCACCTGCTGCCGAAGCCGTGGCCCCGCCAGGAGGCCAGGGACACCTTCCTGGAGATCCACTCCGCGCTCGGCGCGCTCGCGCAGGCGCGGCTGGTCGAGGTGGCGACACCGCACTGGCCGGACGCCGCCGCGTGGATCACCCACTTCGAGGCCTCGGAGGACCTCCCGACGGCCGGGTCGGGTGGCATCGGGCCGGCACGCCGAAGCCGGCGTTGAGACCTCTCCAGACATTGACACTTTTCGTTGCGGCAGTGATAGTAACTGCACACCGCTCCCATCGGATCGCCTGTGGGGACCCCGCCGGGTGGTCGACACGTACCTATCGACCTGGCCCGTGGCCTGCGCTCGCCGCGCGAACGTACCGCCGCCACCGCCGCCGCGGGGAGCCCCACCGTGACATCCGTTGGAGGCGCGCATGAGAAGAAGATCGAAGATCTACGCGGGGTTGGCGGCCGCCGTGGTGCCGATCGCCTCGATGATCATTACGCTCGGCGCGACGCCGGCCGATGCCGCCGTGGGCGGTTCCGGCCCCTACCCCGCCGACTACGAGACCTCGGCCAGCCTGACCAACCACACCATCTTCCGGCCGCAGACGCTTCCGTCCGAGCGCCTGCCCATCTTCGTCTGGGGCAACGGCGGCTGCTCGGCCAACGGCCTCTCGCAGGGTAACTTCCTGCGCGAGATCGCCTCGCACGGCTTCCTCGCCATCGCCAACGGGGCCCCGAACGGCTCCGGCTCCACCAACTCCCAGATGCTCACCCAGTCCATCGACTGGGCCATCGCGGAGAACTCCCGGCAGGGCAGCAAATACTTCAACAAGATCGACACGACGAAGGTCGCGGTCGCGGGCTTCTCCTGCGGCGGGCTGGAGGCGTACGCCGTCTCCAACGACCCGCGCGTCACCACCACCGGGATCTTCAGCAGCGGCCTGCTCAACGACGCCGACGACTACCAGCTCAGGAGACTGACCAAGCCGATCGCCTACATCATCGGCGGGCCCAGCGACATCGCCTACCCGAACGCCATCGACGACTGGGGCAAGCTGCCGTCCACGCTGCCCGCCTTCATGGGCAACCTCAACGTCGGGCACGGCGGCACGTACGACCAGACCAACGGCGGCGAGTTCGGCCGCGTCGCGGTGCTCTACCTCAAGTGGCGGCTCAAGGGCGACACCACCGCCGGCGCGAACTTCGTCGGGCCCAACTGCGGCCTGTGCCGTACCCAGTGGACGGTCCAGCAGAAGAACCTGACGCTGGACGGCGACACGCCGCCGACCACGCCGCCGCCCACAACTCCCCCGCCCACGACTCCGCCGCCGACCACGCCGCCGCCCACGACTCCCCCGCCGACCACGCCGCCGCCGACCACGCCGCCGCCGACGGGCGCCGCCTGCACCGCGACCTACGCCGTGCAGGACCAGTGGAACGGCGGCTTCGTCGCCAACGTCACCGTCACCGCCGGAAGCACCGCCCTCAGCGGCTGGCGGGTCACCCTCAACCTGCCCAGTGGCGCCTCAATCACCTCGCTGTGGAACGGTGTCGCGACCGGTAGCAGCGGGACCGTCACCGTCGCGAACCAGAGCTACAATGGACGACTCGCCGCAGGCCAGAGCACCAGTTTTGGTTTCCAGGGCACCGGAAACGGCAGCGGCACCACCGCCACCTGCACCGGCAGCTGAGATCGGCGCAACCCGGCGGCCGGCGCGTCACGCGCCGGCCGTCGGCGCTTCCCACCGAACCGAGGAGACCACGATCGCCGGCAGCACCCTGGCCGACATCCTGCGAGCGGCAGCGAACGGGCTGTTCCCGCCGGCCGACGGCGGGACCACCGTCGTACCGCAGCCGTGCCACCGCGACGCCGGCGTCATCGCGTTCACCGCGCACTCCGTGGTGTTCACCAACGAAGACCCCGAATGGGTACGCCACACGCTGGCGGCCATCGACTGCGACGGCCTGGCGGCCACGATGAATCCGCGTTTCCTCGTCGCGCTGCTCGACCGCACCGGGCGCCGCACCGACACCATCGACCTGCTGACCGTCGCGAGTCCGCTAACCGGCCCGCCCCCGCTGCGGCTGACCGAAGTCCCGGACGCCGGTCACGCCCGCGCGGGCCGGGCTCGTCGCCGTCGTGACGACGTCCGGGTCTGGGCCGCCGACGGCGGGGTGGTCGTGCTGGGCCGAGGCGTGGCGGGCCGCTGGGAGACGGCGATCGAGGTCGACGAGGACTGCCGCCACCGGGGCCTGGGGCGGGCGCTGGCCACGGCCGCCCGACATCTCGTACCCGATGGGCAACCGCTCTGGGCACAGCAGGCGGCCGGCAACGCCCGCAGCGTGCGCGCCTTCCAGGCGGCCGGGTTCCGCCCGGTCGGCGCGGAGGCGCTGCTGTTGGCGACGGCTGGGGCGTAGCTCAGGCCCAGAATGTGCTGGCGAGTTCAGGACGACCTCCACACCTGAAACGTCTGCTGGAGTCGCCACTCCCCGTCGGGCTGTCGCGCCTCGTTGCGCCAGCGGAACTCGTCGGCACCGATGTCGGAGAAGGTCCACCGCAGGTCACCGCCGTCGAGCACGATCTCGTCGCCGACCCGGGACGCCAGGAAGGTGTGTGTCCGCCGGCGGGCCGGGCCCACCCACGTCGAACGCCACACCCCCGCACCCGCCGACGGGTCGGGGAACCGCACGCTGACGCCGTGTTCGACGCCCGGCAGGATCCAGACGTCGGTGGTCGCCCGCCCGCCGAGCGCGTACCCGAAGTGCCACTCGCCACGACGGACGGTCGACGACCCGTCGGGTTCGTACTCGGTGCAGTCCAGCGTCCAGGAGCCCGCGAACTGCCCGAACAGGCTGAGGTCGACACCATCGGCCGGGCCGTCCGCGAGGAAGGCCGCGCCGACGACGCCGGAGAGATCGATCGCCATGCCGGAGACGATAGCCAAACGTCCGAGCTTCGCGTTCGCTTGGCGGTAGGTGGTGGTCACGCACGTGAGAAGGCATCGTGTTAGCCTCTTGATGCGCCCCAGATGGGCCTACCCCCGGAGGTTCTGGCTACTTCAGCCGCCATGCCGAGATCGACGCGTACGCGTCTCCCGCATGGGTCCGGGGCGTTCTCGCCTCCGGGGTCTGTCAAATCAGTACGGCTGCTGGACGCCGTGTGCTTCCGGTCGGGTCTTCGGATCGACCGAAAGACGGGTACTCGTGACGGTCACGTTCAACCACACCATCATCGCCTCGACGGACAAGCACGCGTCGGCGGCCTTCTACCGGGAACTGTTCGGACTCCCGGAGGCGCCCTCGTGGGGGCCGTTCGTCAATGTACTGCTGGACGAGGGGGTGCTGCTCCAGTTCGCCGAGCCGCCGGTGGACATCCAGATGCAGCACTACGCGTTCCTCGTCGACGACGAGCTCTTCGCGCGTGGCCTGGCGTACATCCAGGAACGAGGCGTCACGTACTGGGCCGACCCGCAGATGAAGCGGCCAGGTGAAACGAACACCGAGCACGGCGGCCGAGGGGTCTACTTCAAGGACCCGGCAGGACACGCGATCGAACTCATCACGCGCCCGTACCTCTAGCAGCCCCCCTGGTCGGACGCTGTGGCTCAGCGTCCGACCAGGGCGGGTGGGCGAGCCGCCCTACCGCGGCCGGACAGCGAGGTGGATGTGCACGACGTCGTCGAGGGCAATGCCCTCCTTGTTGCGCACCGAGTCCCGCAGCGGAAGGACGTAGCCCCCGTCCCTCGGGAACAGCGAGGTGCGCCACCGGCTTCGCCCAAGCCGGACCTCGACCGGGATCATGCCCCAGCCGTAGGTGACGGCGGATGCCACCTGACGCACCATGTCGACGCACTCGGGTGGAATCGTTACGAAGTGGTACGGCGATGGCCCGCGCCACTCCCACACGGCATCCTCGAACTCGTACTCCACCACGGCATCAGATCACGCCGAACCCGTTGCCGTAGGGGCACGGCAAGACGGCGTGCCTTTACTCCTCGCCAACGACGGACCGCCCTGTGCCGTCTTCCTGCTCTGGACCTTCCGCCTGGTCCAGTAGTGCGATCAGCGTCCGCACCGATTGTTCGTCGAGGGCAGCGATGACGGCGCCGCGAAAATCGTGCTCGCCGAGCATCCTGCGGAGCTCACGGAGCCGGGCGAAATTGAAGCCGGCTTGGGGAACGCCGATCCCGAGCCGTATCGCGAGGGCCTGGCAGTGGAAGGTCACCGCCTCGCCAAATTCCCCCATTTCGGTACGCAGAGTCCCGAGCTGGCTGATTGAGGTGGCCATATCGGCCTGGTTGCTCAGCCCTTCGTTGATCGCCCGAGACTGCTGGTAACGGCGTTCGGCCTCACGGTAGTCACCCCGAAGCTGAGCGAGTACGCCCATCTGGTGATAACTGGCAGCCATACCAGACTGATTCCCCAGCTCCTCTTTGATCGCCAGGGACTGCTGGTAACGGTGTTCAGCCTCGCCGTAGTCACCCCGCTCCTGCGCGAGGATGCCCAGATGGTGGTAGTTGATAGCCATGCCGGACTGGTTGCCCAGCCCTTCGTTGATCGCCAGAGACTGCTGGTGACGGCGTTCGGCCTCACCGTAGTCACCCCGAAGCTGGGCGAGGGTTCCGAGCTGACCGTAGCTGGCGGCCATGCCGGCCTGGTTTCCCAGCTCCTCCTCGATGGTCAGGGACTGCTGGTAACGACGCTCCGCCTCGGCATAGTCACCCCGATACTGAGCGAGGATGCCGAGCTGGTGGTAACCGGTAGCCATGCCAGACCGATTCCCCAGCTCCTCCTTGATCGCCAGGGACTGCTGGTAACGACGCTCCGCCTCGCCGTAGTCACCCCGCCCCTGCGCGAGGATACCCAGCTGGTGGTAATTGGCAGCCATGCCGGACCGGTTGCCCAGCCCCTCGCTGATCGCCAGAGACTGCTGGTAACGGCGTTCGGCCTCACCGTAGTCACCCCGAAGCTGGGCGAGGGTTCCGAGCTGACCGTAGCTGGCGGCCACGCCGGACTGGTTTCCCAGCTCCTCCTCGATGGCCAGGGACTGCTGGTAACGACGCTCCGCCTCGGCATAGTCACCCCGATACTGAGCGAGGATGCCCATCTGGTGATAGCTGCTGGCCATGCCGGCCTGGTTCCCCAGCGCCTCCTCAATGGCCAGGGACTGCTGGTAACGACGCTCCGCCTCGGCGTAGTCGCCGCGAAGCTGGGCGAGGATGCCGAGCTGCTGGTACCAGGCCGGCCGACGGGGTGAATTTTCAGGAAGCCAGCGCAGGGTGTCGTGGATGAGGCTGGCCTCTCGGTCCCAGGCCCCCCACTCGTCGAGTTGGCTGCAGATGTGCTCGGTGATGGTGCCGGCGGTTTCCAGATCGCCGGCGGCCAGCAGGTGGTGCCGGCTCTCGCCGAGATCGTGGAGGTCGTCGAGCCGATCTTGCGGCCATCTCCCCACGCGCCACTGCCAGTATGTCGCGGCGGCCCGGTGGGCGGCGGTGACCAGCCCGGGGCGGTGGTGCGGACCTTGGTCGCTGTTCCAGTGGCGATGCAGCTCGGCGGCGGTCCAGCGGTGCATCACGATCCGGCCGTCATCGACGATCGCTATCAGACTGGTAGTGGCGAGTTTCTGGGCCAGCCCGGCCATCCCCGGTGGTGCGGTGAACGGGGGCTGAGGCGGTCGGCGTGCCTGCTCAAGAAGCCGGACGAGACGTTCGGTGTCTACCGGGGTCAGCGGGCTGTCCTGCCCGATTGCCTCCGCCAGCCCGTTGAGATCGAGTGCATAACGCGACAGCAGGTCCGTGATCTCCGCGGCCGCCTCCGCCATGTCGCCGGGCTGCTGTTCGGCATCCGGCTTCGCGACGCCGACCTGGAAGAGCAGCCCGTTGACGTCGACGGGTTCGCGGTAGACGCTGATCCCGGCCAGCAGCCGGACCGCGCCCTCGATGGCGCCGAGGCGGGTCAGGTGCTCGGTCAGCAGGACATCGTCGGCGGCCAGCGTGACCGTGTCAGCCAGCGCTGCGTCCAAAGTGCGCTGTTGGGCCAGCCAGGCGGCCGTGCCGGCAGTACCGAGCCGTGTTTCGACGGCGTGGTGGAGGCGTCGGGTGATGTCGGCGAAGCGGCCCCGTCCGGCCGGGTCGCCGCCATTGCCGGGCAGCAGCGCGTCGAGGTACTCCAAGGCCCGAGGATGCCCACCGACGGTCTGCCAGATGCGCTGCACCGCGTCGATATCGGCGGCGTGCCGGTCCAGTCGGGGCAGCGACCACAGCAGCTTTCGGGTCTCGGCCAGGCTCAACGGCGGCACCTGGTAGTGATGCAGCCGTTCGGCGGCCGGAACGGGTAGCCCGAACCGGTAACGGCTGGTGATCAGCAGCCGGCTCCGGCCGGGGCTGGTCAGCCATGCGGCCAGCAGTCCCGCCAGCCCGGAATCCCCGACTGACCAGCCGCCGTCGATGCCGCTGTCACGGATCAGGTTGTCCTCGAAGTTGTCCAACACCACCAGGATCCTCACCCCGGCCAGAACCTGGTCGCGCAGCAGCGCGAACCGGTCCGACCAGGGCAGGTCGACCCGACCGGCCGTCTGCACCGCGACCATCGGCGGGCCGCTGAACTGTGTCCGCAGCACCAGTTCCCGGCGAGCCGCGTCGGCGAGCGCGGTCAACAGTCCGTCGACGGTGACCGGCCCGGTCACGGTGACCAGACGCCAGTCCGGCGAGGTGTCAAGCAGGCGGCGCACCACCTCGGCGGCCAGGGTGGTCTTCCCGACCCCACCGATGCCGTGCAGCAGCACAGCCGTACCGGTGCCGTCACTGAGGAGGCCGGGCAGAACGCGCTGGGCGGGTCGGCGACCGACGAACTGCCCGACGGGCCGGGCGAGGAGGCCGCCCAGGTCCGGCACGATCTCCGCGCGAGATTCGGCTGGTGCGGTGCCGTCCGCGACGGCCACCGAGGGTGTGGCGGCCAGCACGCTGACCACGCTCCACTCGTCCATGCCCCCGACCGCCTGGGTCAACGGGTCCGGACCGGTGGCCAGGTCTCGTTGCACGCGCCGACGGGCCTGCGCCACCGCCGCGACCACATCCGGCCGCGCCGATGCCGCCAGCTCGGCGTACACGGCGGCGAACAGCCTCGTGGCGTACACGTCGGTGACCGAGGTCTGCGTCGCGATCACCGCGCCCGCGCCCCGCCGGGCCAGCCTGGCGGCGAACGACCCCGCGCCGTCCTCGCCGTCGACATCGGTGTAGCAGGCCGCCAGTGAGATCACCCGCGGCATCCGGCCCTCCGGGATCGCCTCCGCTATCAGGGTTTCCGGGTCCACCGACCGCGGACGCCCCTGCTCGTCCTCCAGGTGCAGGACGCCCGGCGCACCGTGCGCGGACAGATGCAGCACATGCGTGGTGTCCTCGGCGAGGACCGCACGGATGGCCGCCGTCGTGGCGAACGGCACGATCCGCACCACCGCCCGGCTGCGGTGCGCACCGTGCACCGCGTCCAGGACACTGCCCAACTCCCGCTCGTAATCCAGCAGCGGACCACTGCCGGCCTCCGGCGAGGCGATCGCCACCACGATCCGCAACGGCCCCGGCGCCGCAGCCGATCGGGAGCCGGCCGCATCCACCCTCCGATACACCGACACCAGCTCGTGCAGCACCACCGGACGGCCGGTCACCGGCTCCGGCAATGCCTCCCACGGCAGCCACCACCAGTCCGGCGCCTGCACCCCCACCCGCACCGGCACGTGCTCCCGCTGGGCACGGCGGATCACCCGGGCAAGCGCCTGCGCCACCGCGACCGGCAGAAATGATTCCGCCATCAGCTCGCCGGCGCGCCGCAACGACACCACGCCGGCGGCCTGGCCACCGGTCGCAAGGTCACGTACCACCGCACGTAGCCGAGCGCGTTCCCGGCGTACGTCGTGCAAGGCGTTGGCCAGGCCAGCTGAGACACCACGATGCTCCGCGGTCACGTCCTGGCCACACCCCGACAGGCGCACCTCTGACTGCGACACCGTCAGCACCAGGTCCAGCAGACCATTGGCCGGCGTCGTCTCCTCGACGACGACCGACGCCACCCCTTCCAGCAGCGCGGACAGGTCTTCCACCCGCGACACCCACACGGCACCGGCCAGCCAGCCGTCCTGCGAGTTGTAGCGGCCGGAAACCACGCCGACCACCGCCCGGTCGGACGCCCGCAGCACCGGCGCACCACTCATGCCGGGCATCACCGCGTCCGCCTGTAGACGTGACCACAACACGCCGTCCCGCAGCGCCGGCCCGCGCCAGTGGCCTCCCGCGGTCAGCAGCTCGTACTCGTGCCCGTCGTCCTCGACCGTCGGGTAGCCGGCCGTCGTCACCGCCTCGTTGTCCCGCACCCCGTCCGAGACAACGAGGTGCGACGCCGACCCCGGAAGCGGCCGCTCGGCGCGCAGGACCGCCAGGTCGTGCACCTCGTCGAAGCGATCGACCGTCGCGTCCCATCCCGCACCGACGCCGACGGGCCCGACCCGCACCATGGATCCCACCGCCGCCGCACCGATATCCACGAGAACGTGGTGGGCTGTGACCAGCACACCCCCCTCGACCTGGAAACAGGTGCCGGCAGGCGACGCGCCATCAGCAGCAACCCAGCCGAGAAAGTCGTAGCCGGCCACCCGCACCGTCATTACGCGCCGTCCTGCGGCGCCTCAGTTTCGGTGTCCGCGTCGTCCGGGGCCGCTTCGCCCGGCCCGCGATGCACAGGGTCGGCACTCGCGCCATAGGTGATCTTCACCTTCAGCGATGCCTCACCCGCGGCGCCCGCAACGATCACGTCACCCTTGGCCGACACCTTCAGCCCGAACTCGACCTCGACCGACTCCGGGCTACCGACCCGGCGCGTAACCCGGCCGACCGTGCGCGCCGTCGACACGGCGATCTCCTCCACCGCCGACTGCGCCCGCTCGAACGCGCCTGCCGCGTAGTCCACCGCCCGATCGACGCGTCCCGGTGTCGACGTCTGCTGAGAACCAGCCGCAGGCACGACCTCGACCAGCACCTCGACCGCACCCACCCGCACAGGAACCGTCTGCGCCACGGAAGACTCCTTCGCCGAGAAATGGTAGAAACCGTCCGACCATCAAGTGGAGACACCAGACAAGATCGAGCAAGGCCCGGCAGGGGTCAAAATAAAGCACAAACGAAGTGCCACCCGCCAGGGCCACAGCACCGAAATGCCCCAAACGAACGGGCGAAGTCAGGGATCCGACAACAGTTTCGGTACGCAACAAGATGGGCTGACATCAGTTCCGAAGAATTGGACAGATCACGCTCAGGAGAAGGCCTTACGCGCTCTCATCGCAATCCGCAGGAGGCCACAGTGGCATCGTCCGGAACCACGGCGTCGGGGTCGCCGCTCACCCGCGCCTCGAACGCACGGATACGCCGGATGACGCCGGACGGCCCGTCGGCGGCAAGTAGTTCCCGCACCCCCGGCCAGTCGGTCAGACCGTACGGGGTGACGATCCGGCTGGCACCGTTGCTGAGCACCGCGATGCCGTGCAACTCGTCGAGGGCGACGCTCCCGGTCGCCGCCTCCCAGGCCGCCTGCGGATCGTCCTTGGCGATCCAGTAACCGCCCGGCCGGTTCCGACGAGCGCGCAGTGCCAGGGCGCAGGAGGCGCGGATGTGGTCGTACTCCGGGGTTCCGGGTGTGATGCCGGCCAGGGGCGCCGAGCATTCCCGCCGGGCGGCCACCTCGCGCTCGTCGGTGACCACCCGCACGCCGCCGCCGACCTCATCGAGCACGAGGTACGAGTCCGCGAGCAGAAGGTGCTCCAGCCGTCCCCGGTGGACGCGGGCCATCAGAACGGTCGCCTGCGGGCTGCTGGGATCGGTGATGTCGCAGGTGGCGCGATGCGCGGCGGCCGTCTCAGCGATGGCGTCGGCGAGGATGGCCGCGAGGCCCCGCCCGTCGGCCCGCGACAGACCGCCGAGCAGCGTGCCGCCGAGACGATGGGTGTACCAGGCGACCCCGTGCGCGCAGAACGCCTCGGCCCCTGGAATGCCGGCGCCGTCCAGCAGGACGAGAGCGCCGGGCACCGCCCCCACGAAGTCCTCGTTCGGCCGGCCGGCCCTACCGGCGCTCGTCGCGAGACTGACGTGCATGGGCCGCTCCTTGCCACGAGAGATCAGCGTGCCGCGTTCAGATAGCGCAGTACGGCGAGAACTCGCCGGTGGTCGGTTCGCGCCTGGGGTAGGTCGAGTTTGGTGAAGATGGCCGTCACGTGCTTCTCCACGCTGCGCGGGGCGAGGTGGAGCGACTCGCAGATGGCGAGGTTGGACCGGCCCTCGGCCAGCATCCCCAGGACCTCGCGCTCCCGCTCGCTGAGCCGGGCGACGCCCGCGTCCACCGACGGCGCCGCCAACAACTGGCGCACCACCTCCGGATCCAGTGCCGTCCCGCCGGCGGCCACCCGGCGCAGCGCGTCGACGAAGTCCTCGGTGCTGACGATCCGGTCCTTCAGCAGGTAACCGACCCGACCCGGGTGCTCGGCGATCAGTTGCCGCGCGTACCGGGTCTCCACCCACTGCGAGAAGACCAGCACGCCGGTGTCCGGGTGGGCCGCCCGGATGGCCAACGCCACCCGCAGGCCTTCGTCGGTGAAGGTCGGTGGCATCCGTACGTCGACCACCGCCGCGTCCGGTCGGTGTTCGTCGACCGCCGCGCGCAGGTCGTCACCGTTGTCCACCGCCGACACGACGATGATCCCGTGATCGGTCAGCAGCAACGTGATCCCGTCGCGCAGCAACGGGTTGTCCTCGGCGATCACTACGCGCACGGCAGCTCCACGGTGATGGTCGTCGGTCCCCCGGGCGGACTGTCCAGCCAGAGCGCGCCGTCCAGCGATTCAGCTCGTCGGATCAGCCCCGACAGACCCGTACCCCTGCCCCCGGATCGCGCCCCGCCGCGCCCATCGTCGCTGACGGTCAGGCGCAGGACGCCATTCTGCGCGCGAAGGTCCAGCCGGATCCGGCTGGCCCCGGCGTGCTTCGCCACGTTGGTGAGGAGTTCGGCGGCGCTGAAGTACAGCGCCGATTCCAGGTCGGGTGTCGGGCGCTCAGGCAGGTCCACGTGTACCTCGACGGGCACCGCGCTGCGCGCGGCCAGGGTCTCGATCGCGGTGCTCAGGCCGGTGTCGAGCGCGGGCGGGTGGATGCCCCGCACGATGTCCCGCAGCTCGGTCAGGGTCTCCACCACCGCGCCCCGGGCCTGGGCCACCATCGCCTTCAGCTCCGGCTCACCGGCTCGCCCCTCGATACGCGACAGACCCACGCCGAGCGCGACCAGCCGGGCCTGCGTACCGTCGTGCAGATCCCGTTCCACCCGCCGCAGCAGCGCGGCCGCGTCCGCCCGCAGCGCGGCCCGGCTGGCCTCCAGAGCCGCTATCCGGACCCGCTCGGGTCCCGGCTCCAGCAGTGCCCGCACCAGCCACCGGTCCAGCGACACGATGAGTCGGAAGTACCACGGGAACACCAGCAGCGCGGCCAACCCCTGCGCGGCCAGTGCCCAGGAGCCGCCCCACGGCGGGTCTTGCGGAAAGCGGTGCACCCACACGGGGTAGGTGACGCCCACCAGACCTCCGACGACAAGGGCCCCGCCGAGGTACGCCCCCGCGGCCATCAGCGGCAGCCGGGCGAAGCAGTACGCGAGGGCCTTCCAGCCGCTGGCGTCCGTCAACACCGCGCGTGCCCAGCGCACCGGGCCCGTCCCCCGGCGGCCCACGGGCGGCGGGTTCGGCCAGCTCCAGCCGAGGAACAGCCGGGCCGGCCCCCGGAAGTACCGAACGGTCAGCCGCGCGAGCAGCAGCACACCGGTCAGCAGTGGTAGCCCGATCGTCAGCAGCGACAGCGCGGAGAACACCAGCCCCAGCAGCGCTATCGCGAACGTCGGCACGGCCAGCACGGTGCCGGTGACCGTGTATCCGACCTCACGCCAGGTACGGGCGGTCGTCGGAGCACGCAGGACCACGCCGACGACGGACCTCACGGGTCCACCGCCAGCGACTCCACCGCCGGGCGGCGCATCGCGACCAGCGCCGGCACGACGGTGCCCAGCAGCACCAGGCCGAGCACCACGGCCAGGCCGCCGGCCAGTTGCCCGGGTGGCAGGTAGGGCATCCACGTGCCCAGCATGCCGTGCAGCATCGGCACCATGGTGACCATCGCGACCACGGTACTGACCGCCAGGGCGGTCACCGTCACCAGCAGGGCTTCGCAGACGACCACGGCCAGCGCGTGCATCCTGCTCGCGCCGACCAGCCGGGTCACCGCAAGCTCCCGACGTCGGGACAGGAGTACGGTCACCAGCGTGTTCACCGCGGCGACGGCGGCGAAGGCGACGTAGACGGCGGTGCCGGAATACTCCGTCCACACCTGCGCCGCCGGGTCGGGAGCGCCGTGCACGTGCGCGGACGTGGTGTGCGTGACCACCTTCACCGTGGCGAACGCGATCGCCAGGACCAGTGGCACCAGCGCGCCGGACAGCGCCGTGGCGCGCACCGCGAGGTTGTCCGCCGCCAGCGCCCCGGTACCCCCGAACAGTCGCGTCAGCGGAGCGGCCAACCGCAGCAGGACCGGGCCGAGGAAGCCGGCTCCCACGCACATCGCCAGCATGGTGAAGAGACTCGACTCACCGGCCTTGGCCGGGTCACCCTTCGCGATCAGGATCGACAGCACGACGCCGCCGGTCAGGAGGACCACCCCGATCGCGGTACGCAGCAGGCTGATCCGACGCCGCGGGACGGCCGTCTCGGTCAGCGCGGCGGCGGGGCGTACCCGTGCTGGTCGCATCGCGGCGGTCAGCGCGCCAACCACCGACGCCCCGACGGTGATGCCCAGCGCCGCGGGCAGTGCCGCGGGCGACGGGTGGAACGTCACACCGGGCGGGATCGCCTGGTGTCCGGTGAGCCCCGCCAGCCAGGCGTGGGCGAGCAGGGCACCGAGCGGTACGCCGAGCGCGGTCGCCGGCACCGCCACCACGGCGGCCTGGGCCGCCACCGCGCGGCGCACCCGGCCGGGAGTGGCACCCACCGCTCGCGCCAGCGCGATGTCCCGCGCCTGGCGGGCGATCGACGACGTCATGGTCAGTCCGACGATCAACGCGGTCAGGTACACGGACACCACCACGAACAGCGTGGCCATCTCGGGGATCGAGCTCTCGGTCAGCACCTGCCGGGCGGCCGGGTCCAACCGCGCGCCGGACATCGAGGAGCTGGCGCCCAGCGCTCCGGACACCAGCGCGGCGGCCAGGCACTGCGTGACGAACGGACCGGCGAAGGCCCACGGCTGCTTGCGCAGCGCCTGCCGGGTCAGTCCCGCGCTCACCGGGCCACCGCCGGGTCACCCGTGGTGGCACGCAGCCGCTCCCCGATGTGTGCCGCATCGGGTGTCGGGCCGTCCGCCACCACCTCGCCGTCGCGCAGCAGGACGAGTCGGTCGCTCCAGGCCGCCGCCATCGGATCGTGGGTGACCATCACCACCGTCACACCGGCCCGGTCCACCCCGTCACGCAGCAAGCGCAGCATCTGCTCACCGGTCGCCGGATCCAGCGCCCCGGTCGGCTCGTCCGCGAACACGACGGCGGGACGACTGGCCAGCGCGCGGGCGATGGCGACCCGTTGGCGTTGGCCGCCGGACAACTCGCCGACCGGCCGACCGGCCAACCCGGACAGACCCACCTCGGCCAGCACCTCGTCGAGTGGGTGCGGACGCGGTCCACCCAGCCGCCGGGGCAGCAGCACGTTCTGCCGCACCGTCAGCTCCGACAGCAGGTTGTACGACTGGAAGACGAAACCTACCCGATCGCGACGCAACCGGGTCAGCGCGCCTTCGCGCATTCGGGTGACGTCCCGGCCGACCAGGCGGACCCGCCCCGACGTCGGCCGGTCCAACCCCGCCGCGCACTGCAGCAGGGTGCTCTTGCCCGAGCCGGTGGCTCCCATCACCGCCACGAACGTGCCGGCCGGCACCACGAGCGAGATGCCGCGAAGGGCGGCGAGCGGCCGTCTGCGCGAGCCGTAGGTGCGGGTCACGCCGTCGAGTTCCACCACGTTGTCCATGTGTTCCACCCTCGACGCCGACGGCGATCCGGACATCCGGGCGACCCGAACGATCCTGGTGCGGTTATCCGTACCCGCGTCGCGCTGCGGCAGCCCGCCAGGAAACCGCTTACCTCGTGTCTATTGACGCTCATAACTGGCTGTCAGTACCGTGATGCGGGCATCGAGAAAGCGCTTTCCGACCCTCACCGTCCGACAGGGAGCGCCCCCATGCCCAAACACCTGCGCGCGATCTGCCTCGCCCTGCTCACCGTCGCCACCGTCCTGAGCACCACCACCGCCCTGCCCGCCGAGGCCGCCCCGCGCTTCCGGGTGCTGGTCTTCTCGAAGATCACCAACTTCTACCACGACTCGATCCCGGCCGGCGTGGCCGCGATCCAGCAGCTCGGCGCCACCCACAACTTCGAGGTCGTCGCCACCACCGACGCGGGCGCCTTCACCGACGCCAACCTCGCCACCTTCGACGCCCTGGTCTTCAACAACACCAACTCCACCCCCGCCTCGGGCGACCTGCTCAACGGCAGCCAGCGCGCGGCGTTGCAGACGTTCATCCGCAACGGCGGCGGCTGGGCCGGCCTGCACGCCGCGTCGGCCAGCGAACGCGACTGGTCCTGGTACGAGGGTCTGGTCGGCACCATCTTCGACTACCACCCGGACTTCTCGGCCACCGGCGGCACGTACCCCGGGCGGGTGAAGGTCCTCGACCGCGCCCACCCCTCCACCCGCAACCTGCCGGAGCTGTGGGAGCAGAGCGAGGAGTGGTACAACTGGCGGACCAACCCGACCGGCAACGTGCACACCCTCGCGCAGATCAAGGTGCGTGACGGGATCAGCGGCCTGGACGAGGGCGTCGACCACGCGTACTCCTGGTGTCAGCGCTACGACGGCGGCCGGTCCTGGTTCACCGCCGGTGGGCACGCCAGCTCCCAGTTCAGCAGCGCCACGTTCCTGGAGCACCTGCGCTACGGCATCGAGTGGGCCGCGGGCGCGGTCGCCGGCGACTGCTCGGCCAGCAGGACCGGCACGTTCGAACGCGTCGGGCTGGTCACCGAGAACCTGGCCGACCCGTTCGAGCTGGCCGTCGCTCCCGACCGCAGGGTCTACTACATCCAGCGCACCGGCGCGCTCAAGGTGGTCGACTCGGACACGCTCCAGGTCACCACGCTGCTCGACCTCGCGTACACCTCGGCGATGACCGACCAGTCCGACGGCCTGCTCGGGATGACCCTGGACCGCGACTTCGCCAGCAACGGCTGGGTCTACCTGCTCTGGTCGGACAAGACCCTCAAACAGCTCAACCTGTCCCGGTTCACGGTGGCGAACAACAGCGTCGCGCTCTCCTCGGAGAAGCGGCTGCTGACCGTCCCGACGTACCGGGGCGTGGGTCGGGCCAACTCGCACATGGGCGGATCGCTGGCCATGGACGCGGCCGGTCGCCTGTACGCCGCGATCGGCGACAACACCGACCCCTTCGCGTCCAGCGGTTACACCCCGATCGACGAGCAGTCCGGGCGAGCCGCCTGGGACGCCCAGGGCACCGCCGGCAACACCAACGACCTGCGCGGCAAGATCCTGCGGATCACCCCGCAGGCCGACGGTACGTACACCGTGCCCAGCGGCAACCTCTTCCCCGCCGGCACCGCGCGGACCCGACCGGAGATTTACGCGATGGGCATGCGCAACCCGTTCCGGATCACCATCGAGCCGGGAACGAACGCGGTGCTGGTCGGTGACTACGGCCCGGACGCCCGCGCCGCGGACGCGAACCGTGGACCGGAGGGGACCGTCGAGTTCAACCGCATCACCGCCGCCGGCAACTTCGGCTGGCCGTACTGCGTGGGCAACAACATCCCGTTCAACGACTACAACTTCGCCACCAGCACCTCCGGGGCGAAGTTCACCTGCGCCGCGCCGGTGAACAACTCCCCCAACAACACCGGCCTGACCACCCTGCCGGCGGCGAAGCCGGCGCTGGTCTGGTACGCGTACTCCGCCTCCGCCCAGTTCCCCGAGGTGGGCACCGGCGGTGGCGGCCCGATGAGCGGGCCGGTCTACGACTTCGACCCGGCGAACACCCGTACCACCAAGTTCCCGGAGTACTTCGACGGCAAGTGGATGACGTACGAGTTCACCCGCAGGTGGTTCAAGACGCTCTCGATCCACCGGGCGGCGCAGACCTTCAGCAACTCACGTTTCGCCCCCACGGCCGTCGGTGACCTCCAGTCGATCAACGGGATCTTCGAGAACATGAGCTGGATCCAGCCCTTCGAGGCGGAGTTCGGCCCGGACGGCTCGCTCTACGTCATCGACTTCGGCGAGGGCACCGGCAGCGGTCGCGGCGGCAGCAACGCCGGCGCGGGCATCTACCGGATCGACTACGTGGCGAACGGCCGACCACCGACCGCGAAGATCACCGCCAGTCCGGACACCGGGCGTACGCCGCTGACGGTCAGCTTCTCCTCGGCCGGCGCGACGGCCGGCGACGGCACCGCCCTCAGCTACGCCTGGGACTTCACCAACGACGGCACCACCGACTCCACCGCCGCCAACCCGAGCTTCACCTACTCGGCTGCCGGGAAATTCACCGCCCGGCTGACCGTCCGCAACAGCGGCAACGGTCTGACCGCCACCGCCGTCACCGACGTGGTGGTCGGCAACACCCGGCCGACGGTCACCATCACCGTGCCCGACGGCGGCTTCTTCGACTTCGGCGACAAGATCCCGTACACGGTGACGGTCACCGACCCGGAGGACACCACCATCGACTGCGCGAAGGTGACCGTCCAGACGCAGCTCGGGCACGACACGCACGCCCACCCACTGGACGTCTACACCGGCTGCTCCGGGCTGCTGGCCACCGAGGCGGACGCCGGTGACGGGCACGGGCCGGGACAGAACCTCTACACCCTGATCACCGCGCAGTACACCGACGGTGGCGCGGCCGGCGTGCCGGCGCTGACCGGCTCGACCCGGATCCAGTTGCAGCCCAAGAGCAGGGAGGCCGAGCACTTCAGCGCCCAGTCCGGCCTGATCGTCAACGACCGGACCACCGCCCGCGCCGGCAAGCGGCTCGGCGACGTCGACCACAACGACTGGGCGGCGTACGGGCCGGTGGACCTGCGCAACATCGGCTCGGTCACGCTCGGGGTCACCAACGGCGGACTCGGCGGCACCATCGAGCTGCGAACCGGTTCACCCACCGGCACGCTGATCGGTACGGCCACCATCGGCTCCACCGGCGGATGGGACAACCTGGTGTCCCCCACGGTCACGCTCACCAACAAACCGACCGGCACCACCACCCTGTACGCGAAGTTCGTCAACACCGCGCAGGTCGGCGGCACGCCGGACCTGATGTCGCTGGACTGGATGCGGTTCAACGGCGCCGGCGTCAAGCAGGAGCCGGGCGGAAGCCTGACGATCGCGGCCAACCCGACCGGCGGCGCCGCGCCGTTGACCACCACGTTGACCGCCACCGCGACCGCGCCGTCCGGGCAGAGCATCACCGACTACGCGTGGGACTTCGGCGACAACGGCGCGGTGGCGCACGGCGCGACGCTGCGGTCGACAAGTCACAGCTATCCGCGAAAGGGCACCTTCACCGCCCGCGTGACGATCACCTACACCGGCGGGGAGACCCGCTCACTCAACCTGACCGTCACGGTCACCTGATGGGAATCGGTGGCGGGCGGGTCAACCCGCCCGCCACCGGCCACGTCCCGGACCGCCAGAGACCGCACGTCTAGCGGTCCTGCCTGACCTTGGCGATGTCGAGATCCAGCAAGGGGCCGAAGAACCTGGCGAAGTCGTCCAGGGAGTCCGACCGGAAGATCTCCCGCGCACCATCCAGGATGGCGACCGCACCCGAGGGAAGGTCGAAGAGGTAGCCGACAACCTTCTCATCCCTGATGAGAACGAAGACCTGCGGCACTTCCGCCACGACAACCGTCGGGCTTTCCAGCATCGGTGGACTGCTCGCGGGCGACGCTTCTGGATCGCCACAATTTCTCGTCATGGACATCCTCCTCCTGAGGGCTCCCCGCGCGCCGGTCGCGACGGCCGACCCAACCTCGGCCTCATCGAGACCAATTGTCTTGGGACAATCCCTGGGGATAGTCTGGGGACAATCTGACCCAGAGTCAAGGCTTGTCTATGGACAACCGGGAAGGGCGTTGACGTGCCGGTGCACTCGCGCTACCTGAACATCGCGTCCACGATCCGCGAACGGATCGAAGCCGGAGAATGGGCACCGGGTGCCCGGCTTCCGACCCTCAACGATCTCGCGGCCGAGTACGACGCCAACCGCGACACAGTCGGGAGGGCCATCGCCCTGCTGGAGACCGAAGGCTACGTGTGGGCCGTCCAGGGGCGGGGCATCGCCGTTCGATACGGCACGATACGTCCACGTCGACCCCGCGGCGATCTGGTCAAGCGCAACGAGCAGGCAACCGGATACTCATTCCCTTCGGCAAGCAGCCAGGAGGTGTGGGTCAGCCACGGCAAGGCCGTCAACCTGCCGGCCCGACTGGACGACCCCCGCGTCGCCAAGCTTCTGGGAGTGGAGCCCGGCACCGAAGTGCTGCGCCGGTTCCGGGTTACCGGGCCAGCGTCCGAGGCCCCGTTCCAAATCAACATCTCGTGGATTCACCCACGCGTCGCCGACATCGTGGCCAACCTGGACGCGAGCCCGGCGGCGGGCGAGTGGCTGCACCACATCGAAAAGGCCGGCCACTGGCCGATCAGTTGGATGGAGATTCACCGCGCCCGGATGCCCAGCAGAGACGAGGCAGCTCTTCTGGAGATCCCCACCAACCTGCCCGTACTGGAGATCGTGCGGGTCGGCACCTCCGGGGGCGACCAGAAGCCGGTCGAGGTGACCGAGTACGTCGTGGCGAGCGACCGAGTCGAGACGGTCCACGTCCTGCACCGCGACGCGAACGCAAAGGAGCCGTGGCCTGACGGCGAGCCGAGGAGCGGGTCATGACCGTGGCCCTCACTCTCGCGGCGGCCAGCCGGACGCACCAGGGCCTCGTCCGCAGACGAAACGAGGACTCCCACAGCCAAGGACAGTGGCTGTACGTGGTTGCAGACGGCCTCGGCGGCCATGTCGCCGGTGACATCGCGAGTAGCACAGTCGTCGCTGCCGTGAAGGCGTACGACCGCCTGGTGGATCCTGAGGATCTTGCTCACTCCTTGGGACGGGCCATCAACGACGCGAGCGACGAGTTACGAAGGAAGGTCCGCGAGAACCCGAATCTGGCCGGGATGGGCACCACGTTCGTCGCTCTGCTGCATGCCGGCAGTGATGCGGTCGTGGCAAACGTTGGGGACTCTCGTGCCTACCTGATCCGACGCAAGCGCCCCCGCGACAACGCCCTGGTGCAGATCAGCGAGGATCACACCTACGAACACCTCGTCGCCGACGCCGAGGAGGTGCCCAACCTCCCCGGGAGGCTAGCCCGCTTCCTCGACGGACGGGCCGACGGCCGGTCGGCCGACCTGAGGCCTCTCCAGCTTCAGCCCGGCGACCGAGTCCTGTTGTGCTCTGATGGACTGAGTTCGTACGTGCCGTACGAACGGATACGGGCCGCGCTCGACTCCGACGCCGACCCCGGGGACATCGCCGAACAACTCGTGGCCCTGGCGATCGACGAGGGTGGACACGACAACATCACCGTGATCGTCATCGAAGCGATCCGGCCTGACGAACCCGCGCGCTAGTTCGACAGGGACGCTGGCACGGGTAGCTCGAGATGTGCCAGGAGGGCGGCGACCTCGCGGTCGAGCTGCAGGCCGACCTCGTGGATCGCCTCCACGCCGAACGACCCGAACGTGCGACTGGGCTGCTCGATCACGAACCGCACCCCGCCGTCGGGCCCATCGCCGATCATCGTGCGCAACGGCGCGTACAGCATGGCGGTCGGGTCGTGCCGGTACATCTTCTCGGCGATGGTGTGGTTGCCCATCAGGTACTCGACAGCGTTGCCGGCGTCACCCGCGAGGCTCATCATCGGCCGCAGCTCGCCACTGCTCCAGTAGATGAGGAAGTCGTGGGGCGCACGCTCGCGCATCAGGGCGAGCACGTCGTCCCAGGAGGCGTCGCGGGCAACCAGGGCGTCGAACGCCGCGTCGTCGTAGCGCGGGACTGCCTGCTCGTACTGCCGCCGGAACTCCTCGAACGGTCGATCGACACCGACGTCCAGGCGTCGGGCCTGGTAGGTGCGTTCGGTGTAGCCCGGCTTCATCCCGCGTTCCCCGATCCCCGATCCCCGTCGAGCTATTTCACGAGCGTCACCACTTTAGTCCGAAATGCACCCTTAGGATCGGATCATTGTTGGTTCAGCCGTCGGTGAGGTGGTGGGTGTGAACGGCGCGGAAGCACTGCTGCGGACGCTGGCCGACGCCGGGGTGGAGGTGCTCTTCACGAACCCCGGCACCACCGAGCTGCACCTGGTCGGGGCGCTGGAGTCGGTTCCCGAACTGCGCGGAGTGCTCGCACTCTTCGAGGGCGTCGTCACCGGCGCGGCGGACGGCTACGCCCGTATCGCGGGCAAGCCGGCGGCGACCCTGCTGCATCTCGGGCCCGGACTCGCGTACGGGCTCACGAATCTGCACAACAGCCGACGCGCCAACTCGCCGGTGGTCAACATCGTCGGCGACCACGCGACGTTCCACACCGCCTTCGATCCTCCGTTGAACTCGGACATCGCCGCCCTGGGCGGATGGCTGCAAGGGCCGGTTCGCCGACCCGAGGACGCGGCCGGGGCCGGCCCCGACGGCGCGGCCACGCTCGCCGCCGTCCTGGAGCCACCCGGTCAGATCGCCACCGTCATCATGCCGGCGGACGTGTCGTGGTCGGACGGAGGCACGGCCGCACCGCCGATGCCGCCCCGCGCGACGCCGGCCGTCAGCCAGGACGTGCTCACGCGGATCGCGGAGGTCCTTCGCGCCGGGGAGTCCACCGCCCTGATCATCGGCGGGACCGTGCTGCGGGAGTCGGGTCTGTTGGCCGCCGGCCGTATCGCGGCGTCGACGGGCGCGCGGGTGTTCCAAGAGTTGTACTCCAACCGGGTCGAGCGTGGGGCCGGCCTGCCCATGTTTCCCCGGCTCGGCTTCTATCCGGATCAGGTGCTCGACCAACTGCACGGGATACGGCACGTCATCGTCGCGGGCACCAAGGCACCCGTCTCCTTCTTCGCCTACTCCGATCAACCGAGCCTGCTCGTACCCGAGGGAGCGCAGACGCACGTCCTGGCCGAGGTTGGCCAGGACGCCGTCGGCGCGCTCGACCGACTCGCCGACCTGGTGGCCCCGGACGCAACCACCCCGGTGACCGAACCGCGTCGACCGGCGCTGCCGACCGGGAACCTCACCCTGCGGAACTGGACGGACGTCGTCGCGGCGTTGCTGCCGGAACGCGCCATCGTCATCGACGAGAGTGTCAGCTCCGGCACCGCCCTGGCTGCCGCCACCGCTGGCGCTCCCCGCCACGACGTGCTGATGCAGACCGGCGGAGCGATGGGTGACGGCCTGCCCCTCGCCGTCGGCGCCGCGGTCGCGGCACCCGACCGGCCGGTACTGGCGCTGGTGGCGGACGGCTGCGTCATGTACACCGTCACCGCGCTGTGGACGCAGGTACGCGAGGGGTTGAACATCACCAACGTCGTCCTCAACAACCGCGCGTACGCGATTCTGCGCCAGGAGTGGGAGTACTTCAGCAATCGTCCGGGTCACACCAACCCGGACGGAAATCCGCTGTTCGACCTGGCCAACCCACAGATCGACTTCGTGGGTCTGGCGAACGCCTTCGGCATGCCGGCCAGTCGTGTCACCACCGCCGAGCAACTCGCGGAACAGCTTTCCCGAGCGCTGGCCGACGACGGACCGCACCTCATCGAGGCCGTCATCCCGGCCGCCGCGTAGACGCATCCGGTCCCGCGACGCGGCCGCTCGACCCCGGTCGCCACGGCGGCATTGATCGTTTCCGGTCGCCGCTGGCGGGGAACTGCTCAGGTCGAGGTGAGGGGGGAACCATGAGCCGATCCGCACTGCCGCCGACCGTCCGAGCGCCCCGGATGCTCGGGCTGATCCTGCCGTTGGTGGGCACCGTCGCGCTGAGCACCGCCTGCACGGCTGCCGAGGAGGGATCCGACGCGACACCGTCGAGCGCGTCGACGACGTCGGCCCCGGCGAGTCCGACCGACCCGCCGTCCGGGAGCGCCAGCGCGCCGACGACCATCCCGACGTCGGCCTTCGTGGAGCTACCGTCTGAGCTACGGAAGTCACCCCGACGTTCGACGCCGGTCGCCGAGGCGCTGCCCAAGCTGTGCGGCAACGAGTTCGGCACCGGGGGCCGGCAGGTCACCGCGAGCGCGGCCATGACGGTGACGTACAAGAAGGCCGGCGAGCCCGACAGCAACACGCCGCAGGGCATGATCCACCAGACCATCTTCACCTTCGCGGGCGACGGCGCCACGGACTACCTGCGCCGTCTGAGCGATGCGGTGAAGGCCTGCCCATCCTTCGACCAGGGCGACGACCCGGTCACGGTCGAGAGCAGGGCAGTGCCCGGTGTCGGGGACGAGGCGTTGCTCGTGACCCGCGCCTGGGCCGCCACGAACCTGAACGGCGAGCGCACCGGCGGCGAGGGGTCCAGCCAGATCGCCGTGGCCCGGGTCGACGGGGTCGTGACGGTCTTCGACGACCAGGGCTGGGAGGGCAGCAGCGGCAATCCCGCCATCCTGGACCAGACCATGCGCAAGGGCGTGCGCACGATCGACGCCTGGCAGCGCTAGCGAGAACAGTGGGGCGGCGCACGACAGCGCCGCCCCACGATTCCGGTACGGCTACTCCTCCCAGGCGCTCTGCTGGGTGTAGACGAGGTTGCCGGGGACGACCGTGCCGTTGGTGCGGTACTCGGTGTACGCCCAGAAGTCGCCCTCGGGCAGCGGCCGGTTGGGCTTCAACGTGAAGTTGAGGCTCATGCCGCGCTCGGTCGTCGACGGCAACGTCAGCGTGGCCGGCGCGTAGATGGCGTTGCGACCGATGATGGCGTGGCTCAACTGGAAGTCCACGACCGGGCCACCGGGCACCTGCGCGAACACGTAGGCCGTGTAGCGCCCCGGCTCCGGCAGGAACTTGTACGCCTGCTCCGCGCTGGTCCAGTACCTGTCACTGCTGTAGACGAGCTTGTCGCCCTTGTACAGGTACAGGTCGAGGTTCGTGTTCGGATCCTCGGTGTTGGCCTCGACGATGATGCCGGCGGTGTTCGCCGGCACCGTGAAGTCGACCTTCTTCACGCCGGACGCGCTCGGGTCGAACACGCCGCCGTACACACCGGCCGGCATCGAGTACGAGTCCCGGCGCATCGGCGTGTAGCCGGTGCTGCGACCGGTGAGCGGGCCGGTGAAGCCCGGCTGGGCGTAGCCGAACGAGCCGCTGGTCATCCGGCCGAACTCCTCGCCGTCGTCAGCGTACGGCCGGGGGGTGATGCCCCACGGGCGGGCGGCGACGGGGATGCGGGCACTGTGGACCTTGCCGCGCCAGGTGATCGACCCGGTGACGTACCGGTCCCAGGGGGCGCTGCCCCGGCGCAGCGTGATGGACACCGTCGCGGACTTGCCGGGCGCGAGCGTCACCGACGCGGGCGACACCGTTACCGTCATGCCGGGCAGGCCGGACACCGACGACCGGTAGGTCTCCCGCGTCGTACCCACGTTGGTCAGGGTGCGCTTGATGGTCACCGGGTGGGTGCCGTCGTACTCGCGCAGCGAGATGGCCGGCAGGTTGAGTTCCTTGCCGTCGGGCTGGGCCGTCTCGCTGAACTCGACCAGGTCGGCCGCGGTCGGCTCGATGACCAGGCCCGGGTCCTTGGCTCCGGTCAGGTTGATGAAACCGCTGCCCTGGTCCAGCGGGTTGCTGGTGCCCCGGGTGTCGGTGGCGGTGGTCCGCAGGGCCGAGGCGACGGTCCCCGGCGACCAGGTCGGGTGCGTGGCGCGCAGGATCGCCGCCGCGCCGGCCACGTACGGCGAGGCCATCGAGGTTCCGGAGTACGCGTCGTAGTCCCGACCGAAGTTACCCGCCGGTGAGACCGCGGCGATGATGTCCGTCCCCGGCGCGACCAGGTCCGGCTTGAAGACGCCGAGGGTCACCTTGTCCGGGCCGGTGGAGGAGAAGTCCGCCACGCTCGGGATCCCCGGGACGCTGGAGCCGTCGCCACCGTTGCGCAGCGACACCCTGGCGTCGGTGGGGTGGCGCATCAGGTAGTTGAACAGCGTGCCGGCCTGCTTCTCGGTGTTCAGGTAGACCACCGGGAAGTTGTAGACGGAGTTGACCCGGTAGTTGCCTTCCGGGACGAACACGACCATCCCGGCCCCGCCCTTCTCCTTCACCTCCAGCGCGGAGTAGAAGGGGGACGACAGCGCGCAGGCGACCACCTTGCCCTTGATCTTGGCCGCGTCCAGGCTGCCGGGTTCGCAGTACGCCGAACCCTGCTCCAGTGAGCCGGCCTGGTCGCCGAAGACCATCGGCCGCGAGGCGTCGCCGGGCAGGGCGTCCAGTGAGCCGCCGACCAGCTTGGTGCCGTCGCCCAGCTTGACCGTCGCCTCGTTGGCGTTGGTCACCGCCGCGCCCACCGTGGTGACCCAGGGCGCCGCGTTGCTGATGGCCCCGCTCACGATGCCGGTGTTGCCCGCCGACGCCGCCACGAAGACGCCGGACAGCGTGGCGTTGAGGAAGGCGACACCGATGGGGGTGTTGGCCTCCCAGTCGCCGAGGTCGCTGCCGATGGAGAAGTTCAGGACCTGCACACCGTCGGAGACGGCCGCGTCGATGCCGGCGATGATGTCGGCGTCGTAGCCCATCCCGCCCCAGAGCACCTTGTAGACAGCGATCTGGGCGTCCGGCGCGACACCGGAGACGGCACCGAAGGAGCGGCCGTCGATGGTGACGTCCCGCACCGGCAGACCGGCGGCCGTGGACGCGGTGTGGGTGCCGTGCCCGGCCGCGTCGCGGGGCGACAGGAACTCACCCTCGGGTACGGAGCCACCGCCGGCGAGCCAGGTGTCGGCGAAGTACCGGGCACCGACGATCTTGCCGTTGCAGTGCTCGGCCACGAAGGCCACGCCGGTCTGGCAGGTGCCGTGCCAGGTCTTGGGCGCCGGCATCTTCTTGGCGAACGACGCGCTCTCCGGCCAGATGCCGGTGTCCAGGACGCCGACGACCATGCCCGCTCCGGTGGCCGGGCCGGGCTTGACCGGCTTGGCCGGCTTGACCGGCTTCGCGGCGGCGTCCGTCGTGGACGCGGCGGCCGCGGAGGAGGTCGGCGTACCGGCGGCGGGGGCGCTCGGGGCGGCCGCGAGCGGCATCGCCGATCGGGTGCCCAGCGCCCGCGCGGCGGTGACGGCGCGGACGCGCTTGTCGGCCCGCAGCGCGGTCGCCTGCTTGGCGGTCAGCGTCGCCGAGAACCCGTTGAAGGCGGCGGTGTAGGCGGCCTTGACCTGGACGCCGGCCGCGCCCGCGACGGCGGATCGCTGCGCGTCGAGGTGCCGGCGGTACGCCTGCGACGGCGCCGACGTCACGTCCAGTCGGGCGCCCGGCGTGGGGCGGGTCCGCGCGAGCCCGGACGTCCCACCGACGTACGTGGTCAGCGGCGCCTCGGCCAGCTCGACGACGTAGACGCCCGAGCCGTTGGCGTCCACGGCGGTCTTCGGGCTGGTCCCGTCGGCGTCGGCGCGACGATCGGCGCCGTCGGTCAGCGTGGTGCGCCGGTCCGATCCCTTGGTGAAGTAGCCGGCGCCGCCGCTGGCCGACCGGTCGCCCGGCGCTGCCGACGCTGATCCCGCGACGCCGGTTGTGCCGGCGAGCATCGCTGCGACCAGCGTCGGTATCGCCAGTCTTCGCAGATTTTTCCCGCTCGTGCGTGTGGACACGAGACTCCCTTCGATTGCTCCTGTGTGGAGCTTCTTCAGTGACCGCGACCCGCATGGGAGCGCTCCCCCACCTAAGCCCTCGACGGTTAATCGAGGATTCGAGCGGTGTTACGGATCATGATGCAGATAAGATCATGATGTTTCACCCGTGCCTAGATCATGTTTTTTCGGCGCGGCTGAGGGACAATCACCGGCTACGGCCAGAGCCACACCACGGCGGCGACGACGGTGATGACGATCGCGGGAAGCACCACGTAGATCACCAGGAGCACCCAGGGCAGCAACCGGAACGCCCTGCCCAGAGTGCTCTCCGGCGGGGTGTAGCGGACCGGCGACCCCAGACCCGTTCGCTGCCAGACCAGCCCGGCCGCGTCGGTGAAGCGGATCCTCGCCTGCCCCAGGTACGCGGCAGTGCCGGTCAACTCGAAGCGCACCGCCTCGGACTTCTCCACCACGGCGAAGCGTCTGCCCCCGTTCGCGATCACGGTGCCCTGCATCTCTCGGCGACGTCCCGGCCAGCGGAACGACTCCTGCCAGGCGACGTCGACATGGACATCGAAGATGGGCGCGGCGCTGTGGTTGACGAGGGTCACCGTCGCCTCGGTCGGGTCGCGCCGGACCACGACGCCGTCGCTCTCGTCGTCATCGCGGGTCAGTACCGGGATGACCAGGCGCGCCTGCGCCGCCTCGCGGCTCTCCTGCTCCTCCCGACGGACCCGGGTCTCGTGACGGAACAGCAGACCGGTGAAGACGACGGCGAAGGTCGACATGACCAACCCGGCCAGGCTCCCCCACGCCTGCATCCAGTCCGTGATCTTCGGGGCTTCGGCGGCTAGCACCGGATCAGGGTAGGTACGGCCGATGCGTCGCGTCGATCGGGAAGCGGCCCTGACGCCACTGCCAGTGCCGGCCAGCCGACAGGTGGTCGACGATCGCCCGTTGCAGGGCGGTGCGGCGCGGCAACTCGTCCAGCGGTGTGGTCAGCGTCCGGAAGACGAATCGCAGCACCTCGACGTCCGCGTCCAGGCCCTCCGGCTCCTCGTAGGACTCCAGCTCGAACCGTCGCTGGAACCGGATGATGTTCGAGTCGTCGGGCAGGTACTCCCGCAACTGGGGGTCGAGCAGCCACGAGCCGCAGGAGAACGCCGTGTAGTGCTCGTCGGGGAAGTGACGCGGGAAGAAGACCCGGGCCTCGTCGAGCGACGCCGAGACCGCCTCCGGGGTCAGCGGCCCCGCGTCGGGGATGTGCAGGCCGATAGCGCCGTCGCCGCGATGGTGCTGCAACCGGCCCAACTCGTAGACGGCGCCGCGCACGTGCAGCGTCAACCAGCTCTGCATGACCGGCCAGCCCTCGCCGCGCATCCGCCGGTCGACGGCGAGGTTACGACCCAGGTCGGCGAGCGTCGCCCAGGAGACGGCGTCGGGAACGCCGTGGTCGCGGTGGTAGCCCCGCACGATCTCGACCAGCGCGAGGTACGCGTACACGTAGAGATGCCGCCAGGCGGGGCCACGGTCGAGCGGCAGCTCCGGCCCGGGTGGCAGCCAGCCGTACCCGCCGAGATCCGCGCGGACCAGCGCGATCGAACGGTCGAGCAGCCAGCGCAGCTCCGGCGTCCACAGTGGTGAGTCGCGGTCCGGCCACCCCGCCATGATCTCGACGGCGTCGTCCGGCGGCACCGCGAGCCGGTCGAGGATCGCCGGCGCGTCGGCCTTGGCGGGCAGCGGGGCCGAGGGCCGGTCGCCGGCCAGCCGGTGCACCCGCTCGACAGCCTCGACGGGCACCCCGAGCAGGGCTGCGGTCTTCTCCAGATCCACGCCGACGA
The DNA here is from genome assembly GCF_050948405.1 of Micromonospora sp. CA-248212. NCBI lineage: Bacteria > Bacillati > Actinomycetota > Actinomycetes > Micromonosporales > Micromonosporaceae > Micromonospora > Micromonospora sp. CA-248212. Next base: position 3,870,652 of record NZ_CP192023.1, read on the forward strand.
CCCTACCGCCGGTCGGCGTACCCCTGCGCCCCGCGCCGGTCAGACGACGTGGCGCAGATAGCCGGCGATCGCCGCGTCCAGCACCTGCGCGCCCGGCCGCGCCCACACCTCGGCGGAGAAGACCTCCACCTCGATCGGACCCCGGTAGCCGGCCGCGTCCACCGCCTCGCGCAGCCGCCGCAGCTCGATGCACCCGTCGCCGGGCAACGCCCGGCCGAGCAGCGCCCCCTCCGGCAGCGGTGTCACCCAGTCGCAGACCTGGAACGCGGCGATCCGCGCGCCGGCCCGGACGATCTGCGCGTACACGGTGTCGTCCCACCACACGTGGTACGCGTCGATCACCACCCCGACCACCTCCGCATCGAACCGCTCGGCGATGTCGAGCGCCTGACCGAGGGTGGCGATCACGCAGCGGTCGGCGGCGAACATCGGGTGCAGCGGTTCGATCGCCAGCCGGACGCCGGCCGCCGCCGCGTGCGGCGCCAGCTCGCCGATCGCGTCGGCGACCCGGCGGCGGGCACCGTCGACGTCGCGACTGCCCGCCGGCAGTCCGCCGGAGACGAGCACCAGCTCGGGTGCGCCCAGCGCGGCGGCCTCCTCGATGGCCCGCAGGTTCTGCGCACGCCAGTCGTCGGCGGTGAAGAATCCGCCCCGGCACAGCGACGTGACGGTGAGGCCCGCGTCGCGGACCAGCTTCGCCGCGCGGGCCAACCCGTACTCGGCCACCGGCTCCCGCCACAGTCCGATGCCCGGCACACCGGCCGCCACACAGCCGGCGACCACGTCGGGCAGCGCCCAGCGCTGCGCGGTGGCCTGGTTGAACGAGAACCGCGCGAGACTCACTGGACAACCCCCGCGACGGTGAAGAACGCCCGCGCGCGGGCGGCGGCCAGCTCCGCGTCGGGCAGCAGCCCGGCGGCGTCGGCGAGGGTGAGCAGGGTCGCCAGGTGCGCCGGGGACCGGCCGGACTGCGCGCCGCCGACCATCGTGAAGTGGTCCTGGTGCCCGGCCAGCCACGCCAGGAACACGATGCCCGTCTTGTAGTGCCAGGTCGGCGCCGCGAACAGGTGCCGGGCCAGCGGCACGGTCGGAGCGAAGATCTCGTCGTACGACGTCAGGTCGCCCCGGTCGAGAGCATCCAGCGCGGCGGCGGCGGCCGGCGCGATGGCCGCGAACACGCCGAGCAGCGCGTCGGAGTGGCCCACCTCGTCGCCCCGGATCAGCTCCGGGTAGTGGAAGTCGTCGCCGGTGTAGAGGCGTACCCCGGCCGGCAGTCGACGCCGTAACGCCACCTCCCGGTCGGCGTCGAGCAGCGACACCTTGATGCCGTCCACCGTCGACTGGTGGGCCTTGACCAGCTCGACCACCGTGTCGGCGGCCAGGTCCAGGTCGGCGGACCCCCAGTAGCCGGTCAGCGCCGGGTCGAACATCGGGCCCAGCCAGTGCAGCACGACCGGCTCGCCGGCGGCGGTCAGCAGCTCGTCGTACACCCGTAGGTAGTCCTCGGCGTCGCGGGCGGTGGCGGCCAGGTGCCGGCTGCACATCAGCACCGGCCGCGCGCCGGCGGCGCGGACGTCGTCGAGCTGCTCGCGGTACGCGGCGGTGACCCCGGCCAGGCTGGCCGGGCCGGCCGGGAGCTGGTCGGTGCCGACACCGGCGACGATCCGCCCGCCCACGGCACGGGCCTCGGCGGCACTGCGTCGGACCAGCTCCCGGGTCGCCGGATAGTCCAGCCCCATTCCCCGCTGGGCGGTGTCCATCGCCTCGGCGACACCCAGCCCGTACGACCACAGGTGCCGCCGGAACACGAGGGTGGCGTCCCAGTCCACCGTCGCCGGGGCGCCCGGTACGTTCTCCGCGCCCGGATCGGCGACCACGTGCGCGGCGGCGTACGCGATCCGGCTGGTCGCCGGTGCGGCCGGGCGGGTGAATCCGTCGGCCCCGGTGAGCCGGTGTCGCCGCCCGCCCGGCAGCGCCACTTCGACGGCGCTCACGGGTGCAGCTCCGGAACCTCGACGCGGACGCCCTCGCGGGCCGCGCGGAGCCCCAGCTCGGCAAGCTGCACGCCGCGCGCGCCGGCCAGGAAGTCCCACGGGAACGGCTCGCCGGCCACGACGTGCCGCAGGAATGCCTCCCACTGCATCTTGAAGCCGTTGTCGAACTCCTCGTTGTCGGGCACCTCGGTCCACTGCGCGCGGAAGTCCTCGGTGACCGGCAGGTCCGGGTTCCACACCGGTTTCGGGGTGACCGCCCGGTGCTGTGCCCGGCAGCGGCGCAGCCCGGCGACGGCGCTGCCCTCGGTGCCGTCGACCTGGAACTCCACCAGCTCGTCGCGGTACACCCGCACACCCCACGACGAGTTGATCTGCGCGATCACGCCGCCGTCGAGTTCGAAGATGGCGTACGCGGCGTCGTCAGCGGTGGCGGCGTAGGCGCGGCCGTCCTCGTCGAACCGCTCGGGCACGTGGGTGGCGGTCACACAGGTGACCGCGGTGACCCGGCCGAACAGCTCCTGGAGCACGTAGTGCCAGTGCGGGAACATGTCCGAGGTGATGCCGCCGCCGGCCTCGGCGCGGTAGTTCCACGAGGGACGCTGGGCCGGCTGCCAGTCGCCCTCGAAGACCCAGTAGCCGAACTCGCCGCGCACCGAGAGGATCCGACCGAAGAAGCCGCCGTCGACGAGCCGCTTGAGTTTGCGCAGGCCGGGCAGGAACAGCTTGTCCTGCACGACGCCGGTGCGGACACCGGCCGCGTCGGCGGCGCGGGCCAGGTCGAGCGCGGCGGCGGTGTCCTCGGCGAGCGGCTTCTCCGTGTAGATGTGCTTGCCGGCCTCGATCGCCTGGCGGATCGCCTTCTCCCGCTGCTGGGTGACCAGGGCGTCGAAGTAGATCTCGACGTCGTCGCGGGCCAGCGCGGCGGTCAGGTCGGTGGTCCAGTCGGTGAGGCCGTGCCGCCCGGCGAGCTCGCGGAGCTTGGTCTCGTTGCGCCCCACCAGGACCGGTTCTGGCCAGATGGTCGTGCCGTCGGCCAACGTCACGCCGCCGGACTCGCGGATGGCCAGCAGGGACCGGACGAGGTGCTGGCGGTAGCCCATCCGTCCGGTCACGCCGTTGACGATGATGCCGATCGACCTGCGGGTCATGGTGGTCCCCTTCGTCGTGCTGGTCGTTCAGTGGTTGGCGGCCGCGCTGCCGAGCAGTCCGCGCAGTTCGGTGGCGAGCCGGTCGAAGCGGGAGTCCGACATCACCTGCGCGTAGTCGCGGTGCGCGGGCAGCTCGACGTCGAAGGCGCGGATGATCCGGCCGGGCCGGGCGCTCATCACCACGACCCGGGTGCCGAGGAAGACCGCCTCGGCGATGGAGTGGGTGACCAGCACCACCGTGGTGCCGGTCTCCCGCCAGATGCGGTGCAGCTCGGCGTTCATCTGCTCGCGGGTCAGCGCGTCCAGGGCGCCGAACGGCTCGTCCATGAGCAGCACCGGTGGGGCGTGCAGCAGCGCGCGGCAGAGCGCCACCCGCTGCTGCATACCGCCGGACAGCTCGTGCGGCAGCGCCTTCTCGAAGCCGGTCAGCCCGGTCATCTCGATCAGCTCGTCCGCCCGACGGGCCGCCCGCGCCCGGTCCATCCCGCGCATCTCGGCCTGCAGCAGGATGTTGGCCCGCGCGCCACGCCACTGGAGCAGCGCGGCCTTCTGGAAGACGAAGCCGATCTCCTGCTGCGGGCCGCGCACCGGCTGTCGCAGCAGCGAGACCTCGCCGCTGGTGGGCTTCACCAGTCCGGCGACGATCTTCAGCAGGGTGGACTTGCCGCAGCCGGACGGGCCGACGATGGTGACGAACTCGCCCGGCTCGATGTGCAGGGACACGTCGTCGAGGGCGGTGGTCCGCGAACGTCGGGTGGTGAACCGGACGGTCACCCCGGACATCCCGATGGCGGTGCCGGTGGTCGCCGGCGCGGCGCTCACCTCGTCAGCCCTTGGCCGCGTACGACGAGTCCCAGTACGCGTCCGGCGCGCCCGGATCCTTCAGCTCCGCGTAGCGGGCCATCAGGTCGATGGTCTCGGACCACTGGGCTTCGGTGTTCACCCCGGCCGGACCGTCGCCGCCGAGCAGCGGCAGGTTGAGGGTGAGCTGCTTGGTGAGCACCTCGGGGGCCGGCTCGTTCTCGGCGAGCGCGACCATGGCGCTCACCGCGCCGGCCGGGTCGCGCGCCGCGTCGGCCCAGGACTTCTGGGTGGCCCGGACGAACCTGCGGGCCAGCTCCGGGTCCTTCTGCAGGGTCTGGGTGTTGGCGATCAGTCCGGTGCCGAGCAGGTTCATCCCGTAGTCGGCGAAGAGCAGCACGTCGACCTTCTTGCCGGTCTTGCTCTCGATGGTGGGCGCCTGGTCGTGGAAGAAGCCCATGATGGCGTCGACCCTGCCCTCGGCCAGGGCGGCGATCTTGCCGGCGGCGTCCACGTTGACGACCTTGACGTCGTCCTTCTTCAGGCCGTTCTTCTCCAACCAGGCCGGGAAGGTCGCGTAGAGGGCGTCGCCGGGTGTGCCGCCGACGGTCTTGCCCTTGAGATCGGCCGGTGTCCTGATGTTCTTCTCGGTGAAGAACTCCACCGAGGACGGGCCCTTCTCCAGGTATGCGCCGAGGCTGCGCACCGGCATCCCGCTGGCCACCGACTTGAGCAGGACGGGACTGTCGGCCCAGCCGAAGTCGGTCTGTTTCTGGGCGACCTGCTTGACGGTGTTGCCGGAGCCGTTGCCGGGCAGGACCTTCAGGTCGATGCCCTCGGCGGAGTAGTAGCCCTGCTGCAGACCGTAGTAGAAGGGCGCGTGCTCGCCGTACGGCACCCAGTTGAGGGTGAGGGTGACCTGTTTCCTGCCGTCGGCGCCGGTCCTGCCGGCGGAGTCCGAGCCGCCGCAGCCGGCGGCGGCGAGCAACAGGGCGGCGGTGGCCAGGATGGTGGTGGCGGTGCGCTTCATCGGTGCCTCCGTGATGGGGTCGGTCAGGAGGTGGTGAGGGACACGCCGGCGCGACGGCTGGCGTGCCACGGGATGAGCAACGCCTCGGCGATCTCGACCAGAACGAACAGGACGATGCCGATGGCGGACATCAGGATCAGGTCGGCGAACAGCAGCGGGGCGTCGAGGTTGCCGTTGGCCAGCAACAGGACGTAGCCGAGCCCCTCGCTGGCGCCGACGAACTCGCCGACCACGGCGCCGACCACCGCGAGGGTGACCGCCACCTTCAGGCCGGCCATGAGGTGCGGCAACGCGTTCGGGAAGCGGATCTTGCGGAAGGTCCGCCAGGGCCCGGCGCCCATCGTGGCGGAGAGGTCGAGCAGTTCCGGGTCGGTCGAGCGCAGGCCGGCGACGCCGGAGATGACCACCGGGAAGAACGCGATGAGCACCGCCAGGATGATCTTCGGAGTGAGGCCGAGACCGAACCAGACGACCAGCAGCGGCGCGATGGCGATCTTCGGGATGACCTGTGCGAACAGGACGATCGGATAGAGCGCCTTGTCCAGGGTGCGCGAGTAGGCGATGGCGACCGCGGTGGCCAGCCCCAGCGCGGCGGCCAGGACGAAGCCGAGCACGGTCTCGTAGAGGGTGACCAGGGTGTGCCGGGCCAACTCGGACCACTGGTCGGTCATCGTGGTCCAGACCTGACCGGGGGTGGGCACGAGGTAGTTCGGCACGTACTCCCGGGCGGCGACGAACCACCAGGCGAGGACAAAGGCCGCCAGCCCGAGCGCCGGCCGCCAGAGCGAGTCGGCGACCGCCGCCGCGCGACGGCCGAGCGTGCGTCGGGGTGACCGGTCATCATCGTCCGGCGACGGACCGGCCGCTCCGGATCCGAGCCCGCTCCCGACGCGAGCGTCGGCCGATCCGGGCGAGGAGTCCGCCGGGGCGGCTGAATCCGTTTCCCGCCCACCAGTCGCCTGGTCGGCGGCGGCGCGCCGGCCTGCCGTGTCCAAAGAGTTCTCGGTCACGCGAACCTCCTCGGGGCCCGGCGCGGCACCCGGGGGCCGGGTCGGTCGGCGGGTCAGGCAAACGCTTTCCTGGGAGCGTAGGCGGCGTCCAGACCGCAGGCAAGGCCTTTCCTCGATCTATTCGACGCCCGTCGGGCCGCCCGGTGAAGGCGTCGCCCACGGTCGACTCGGCTTGCTGGAAACCGGGCCTTCCCTCCCTCTCGGACACCGCGACTGCCCTGAAACCGAGTGGATCATCGCCCTCGCGGTCCGAACTGGACCGCGCGGCACCGGCGGCGTCAGCCGGCAGCCGGATAGGTGTCGAGCAGGCCGCACATCCCCAACCGGCCACGCTCGACGGGCGCGTCCACCGCGTACACGCCGGCCCCGCCCAGATAACGCCACTCGCCCCGCTCCAGGGCGTCCAACTGGGCGCCGGTACCGGCGGCGGCCGCACCCGCGCCGTCCGCCCACCGCTGCCGCCAGGCCGCCAGCAGCGGCCGGCGCAGCACCGCCGCCGCCGCGTAAAAGGCGGCCAGCGCCGTCGGCCCACCGGACCGCAGCGCCGCGAAGCCGGCCACCGCCAGATCCCGCCGACGGTACGCGCCCCGCACGTCCGCCCCCGGCGCTCCCCCGTCCGGCAGCGCCGCGGCCTCGGCGTACGCCTCGGGGTCGGCCAGCACCTCGGGCGGGAAGGTCAGGACCGCGTCGCCGGCCTCGGGCAGGCCGCTGTTCTGCATGAGCACCACGATGGACAGATTGCCGCCGTTCACCAGGCGGTGCACGGTGCCCGGTTCGAACCACACCACCGTGCCCGCCCGCAGCGGGGTCTCCCGGAAGCCCTCGCCGCCGAGGGTCTGCACCGCGCCCTCGCCGCCGGTCACCACGTACCCCTCGGTGCAGCACAGGTGCACGTGCGGGGTGCCGCCGACCACGCCGTCCGGCGCCGCCGTGTCGTAGACGCGCAGCCGGGACACTCCGACGCCGCCGGGCAGTGCCGCGAAGCGTTCCGACATGGCCGGGCCTCCCTGCGGGAAAGGGCTTTCTCTGCGGTACGGTGACGCTAGCCGGCGCGGCGAAACGCCGTCAACAGACCGAGGGGGCGGGCCATGGCGACCTTGTCCGACGTGGCGCGGCGCGCGGGCGTCTCACCCGCCACGGCCTCGCGCGTCATCAACGGCAGCAGCAAACCGGTCACCGACGAGCTGCGCGAACGGGTGCTCGCGGCCGTCGCCGAGTTGCAGTACGTGCCGAACGCGCACGCCCAACTGCTGGCCCGCTCGCACCGCAGCGCGGTCGGCGTGATCGTGCACGACGTCTCCGACCCGTACTTCGCCGAGATCACCCGCGGCCTGCAACGCGTCGCCACCGACCAGGGCCGGCTGCTGATGATCTGCAACAGCTACCGCGACCCGGACCGCGAGCTGGAGTACGTGGAGCTGCTGCGCGGCCACCAGGTGGCTGCGCTGATCCTGGCCGGGTCCGGCTACCACGACGAGGCCTTCACCCGACAGCTCAACGAGAAGCTCGCCGCGTACGAGGCGACCGGCGGGCGGGTCGCGGTCATCGGCCGCCACGAGCACTCCGGCGACGCCGTCATGCCGGACAACCAGGCCGGCGGTCACCTCGCCGGCCGCGAACTCTGCGCGCTGGGCCACCGGGCGATCGGCGTGGTCGCCGGCCCGCGCATCCTCACCACCACCACCGACCGGCTGGCCGGGCTCCGGCAGGCCCTGGCCGAGCACGGCCTCGACCTGCCCGAGCGGCGCATCCGGTACGCCGAGTTCGACCGGGACGGCGGCGCGGAGGCCACCGCCCGGCTGCTCGACTCCGATCCGGAGCTGACCGCCATCGTGGCGCTCAACGACTCGATGGCCATCGGCGCCCTCGCCACCCTGCGGGCCCGCTCGCTCGCCGTACCGGGACGGATCTCCGTCGTCGGCTTCGACGACATGCCGATCGCCCGCGACGTCACACCCGCGTTGACCACGGTGCGGCTCCCCCTCGTCGACATGGGGGTCCGGGCCATGTCGCTGGTGCTCGGCGCGGCGGCGCCGACCCCCCGGGTCGAGGTGCTGCCCGCCGAACTGGTCCGCCGGGACACCGCCGGGCCGACGCCGGGTCGAGCACGCGCCACGACGATGCCGCGCGCCCGGCGCGCCGACGCCGCCTCCTGACGGGCCCGCAAAACCCGTTGTCCCCGCCGGCGCGTCCTGCGTAGCCTGCGCCCGTGTTGATCCGTACGTTCACCGACCAGGACTGGTCGCAGGTGTGGCCGATCATCGAGGACGTGATCCGGGCACAGGAGACCTTCGCCTACGACCCGGGGATGACCGCGCAGGAGGCGTACGCCCTCTGGGTGGAGGCCGCGCCCGGACGGACCGTCGTCGCGACCGACGGTGATCGGGTGCTGGGCAGCGCGAAGATGGGGGCCAACCGTCCCGGACCGGGCGCGCACGTCAGCACCGCCAGCTTCCTGGTGGCCGCCGACGCCCGGGGCCGGGGCGTCGGCACCGCGCTGTGCCGCGACGCTCTGACCTGGGCCCGCCTCGCGGGGTACGCCGGGATGCAGTTCAACGCCGTGGTGGAGACGAACCGGACGGCGGTCGAGCTGTACCGGCGGGAGGGCTTCGAGGTGGTCGGCACGGTGCCGGGCGCGTTCCGCCACCGAACCCTCGGGCGGGTCGGCCTGCACGTCATGTACCGGGAGTTCTGAGTCCCCCGCCGTGCGGTGCCTCAGCCGCCGGTCGTGCCGACGGCCGGCGCCGGCCCGAGTCCCGGTGCGGTGGACGCCGGTTCGGCGCCCGCGCGGCGGACCGGGGTGAACAGCCCGCCGACCGCCACCAGCAGGCAACCCGCTCCGGCGACGAGCGCCACCGCCGGTACGCCGTACCGGCTGGCCGTCCACGTCAGAATCACCGCGCCGGCCGGGCCGAGGGCGTAGTGCGTGCTCCAGAACGCCGAGGTGACCCGACCGAGCAGATGGTCGGGAGTGATCTCCTGGCGCAGTGACATCGAGCAGATTCCGCCGACGCTGAGACAGCACAGGTACACGGCGGTCAGGGCGGTGACCGTCGGCACGGTCGTCGCGACGCCGACGCCCGCCACCGCGAACCCGCAGATCGCGTGCGCGCCGATCCAGGTGGCGCCGAATCCGCGTCGCCGGCGCAGCGGAGCCACCAGCAGCGCCCCGGCGACCGTGCCCAGGGCCGCCAGGCCGAGTACGGTGCCGACCGTCCCCTCGGTGCCGCCGAGGTCGTGGGTCACGTGGTAGATCAGCACGTCGGTGAAGCCGTAGGTGAGGAAGATGAACACCGACAGCAGGACGGTCAGCGCGCGGAGCACGGGCTGGCGCCACAGGAACCGCGCGCCGGCCAGGAACTCGACCAGCGGGCGTTCCCGGGCCATCGGCGCGGTGTCGGCGGGCTGGGCGGTGCGCAACCGGATCAGCCGCAGGCCAACGGCCGAGAGGGCGAAGCTGGCGGCGTTGACGGCGATGGCGACCGCCGGGCCGAAGCGGGCCGACACCACACCGGCGAGCAGCGGCCCGAGGACGGCGGTCGCCGCGAACGTCGCCTGGAGCCGGCCGTTGGCCTCGGTGATCCGGTCGGCGTCGACGAGGTTGCGGACGGCGGTCACCGCGGCGACCTGGAACAGCATGCCGGCCGCCTCGCAGACCGGCAGCACGACGAAGAGCAGCCAGACGCGCGGGCCAGCGAGCCAGACCAGCGGCACGAGACCGTAGAGGACCAGCCGGACCAGGTCCGCGACGATCATCAGCCGACGCCGGTCGTACCTGTCGACCAGCACCCCGCCGAAGATGCCGGCGGCCACGGACGCCGCGCCCGCGACGGCGGTGAGCAGGCCCATCTGGGCCACCGATCCGGTCGCCTGCAACACCAGCAGCGGTACCGCGAGGTAGGCGAACGCGTCGCCGGCCGCGGAGAGCGACTGCGCGATCCAGTACGTGCCGAAGGCACGGTCCCGCCACAGCGGAGCCCGCGCGGGGCTGGCGGCTCGGCTCATCACGCCGAGGGTAGCGGCCCGCCTCGCGCCGCGCCGACCGTCACACCGGGCCGATGTTCACGAACCCGCCGGGACACCCATGCACCGAGACGGCCGTGGGAGGGACTCCCACGGCCGTCTCGAGGCGTACCGATAAAGGTCAGCCCTGGCGCAGCGGCGCGAGCGCGGTGCTCCAGGCCACGACCTGGTCGAGGGTGGTGGTCAGCGCCGGCAGGTGCTGGTCGCCGGGCTTGAAGGTGCTGAAGTTCTCGAAGTCGGTGTAGAGCGAGAGCGCGACCTGCGAGCGCACGTCGGCCATCTGCAGCTCACCGGCGATCAGGCGCAGGTGCTCCACGGCCCGGGCGCCACCGAGGGAGCCGTAGCTGACGAACCCGACGGCCTTGTTGTTCCACTCGTTGTAGAGGAAGTCGATGGCGTTCTTCAGCGCGCCGGAGGTCGAGTGGTTGTACTCGGGCGTCACCATCACGAAGCCGTCGAACGACGCGATGGTCTCGGCCCAGCGCAGCGTGTGGGGCTGGCTGTACTGGCCCATCGCCGGCGGCATCGCCTCGTCGAGGTGCGGCAGCTTGTAGTCGAGCAGGTCGATCAGCTCGAACTGCGCGTCGGTGCGCTGCTGGGCGATCTCGTGGACCCAGCGGGCGACGGCTTCGCCGTTGCGCCCCGGGCGGGTGCTTCCGAGGATGATCCCGATCCTGGTCATGGCTGCGCCTTTCAGTAGTCCGAACCTGACCGCCGGAACGCTAGCCGCTCCTTGCTTCGTCAAGCAAATGACCGTGGTATGAGCACCCTCACACCCACAGTAAGCAATTGCTCAATCAAGCAACTATGCTTGCGGGATGGCCGATCCCCACCCCGAGGCGCCGCGACCCCTCGAACCCGACGAGGAGGCGCTGGTTCGCGCCCTGGGCCAGGTGATGTACGTGGTGCCACGCGCGATCGACGCCGACATGGTGGGCGACCGGCAGCTACCGCTGACCGAGTACACCGCCCTGATGAACCTCTCCGAGGCGCCGGAGCGGCGAATGCGGATGCACGAACTCGCTACGGCCTGTTACCTCTCGTTGAGCGGCATGACCCGGACGATCATCCGACTGGAGAGCCAGGGACTGGTCAAGCGGGAACGGTGCGAGGAGGACGCCCGCGGCTGGAACGCGGTGCTCACCGACGCGGGCTTCGCCCGCCTCCAGGAGTCCTGGCCCAGCCATCTCGCTGCCGTACGGCAGCGGTTCCTGCGCCACTTCGAAGGGCTCGACCTGGCCGAGCTGGCCCGCGCGTTCCGGCGCGCGGGAACGGCCGACTGAGGTTCAGGTCACCGGGTCACCGGTCGGCGGCGGCCCGGTCTGCTCGACCTGCTGGATGAGTTGCTTGAGGTGGGCGATCTCGTCGCGCAGGGCGGCCTGACCGGCAGCGGTGAGAGTCACCCAGGTACGCGGGCGCTTGCCCTCGTAGCCCTTCTCGATCTGGATCAGCTCGGCCTTCTCCAGGACGGTCAGGTGCTGCCCGAGATTGCCCGCGGTCAGCTGCAGGGTGGTGCGCAGGAAGCCGAACTCGACCTGGCGAGCCTGGTGCGCGATGGCCAGGATGCCCAGTCGGACGCGCTGGTGGACCACGTCGTCAAGGCCGTTGGTGGGATGGTCGGTCATCGCCTCGGAACCTCGGTGCTCGGCCGGAACAGGGCGAAGGCCGCGCTGCCGAGCAGCAGTAGCGCCGCAGCGAGGAGCAGGTGCGGCAGGAAGAACCACGACGAGGTCGAGTGGATGACCTGGCCGCCCTGCACCATCACGATCACCAGGTAGACGAGGCTGTACGCAAGCAGCGCCCAGTTGCGTTCGACCCACGCGAGCACCATCAGCGCCAGCGCGATGACCGCGACGGGACTGGCCAGTCCGTTGACGAGCCACGTCGCCGGCCCGACCTCGATCTTGACCGGGTCGGTGGAGAAGGGGTCGGCGGGGACGGGGAGGAGCGGGTGGAACGTCAGCCAGATCGACACGGCGGCCATCAGCACGGCCAACGCGACGCCGACGACGACGTAGGGGCGGATCGGGGTGCCCACGCCACGGCGTCGGGACTGCCGTACGTAGAAGCCGGCGATCGCCACGTACGCGAGCACCAGCGCGACGGTCCAGTACCCGAGCTCCGCCGGATTGGGCGCCATGCAGACCGTGTGCCCCGGGCGGGATCGGCAGGTGTCGAACACATCGAGGTAGGGGGCGTACCGGTAGACGGGGATCGCGGCCAGGGTGACCACCGCGAGGACCAGCAGCGGAAACCAGGTGCCGCGCTGGGCGACCTGGACCTGGCGGGTCAGGTCGCGCACAGCGGCCAACAGCTCCCGAGGGCCGTCCGCCTGCGGAGCGGATTCGTGTGTCATGAAGTTAGCTTTGCATTACAGACCTATCCGCGCAAGAGAGTTCGGCAAGATCTCGCGGGCCGGGCCGAGACAGCACGAGGGGCGTGTGTCGAAGCCCCCGATTCGGGGTTTCGACACACGCCCCGGCCAGGCCGAGCCTCGACGGTCTAGGCGTTGGCCACCAGCCGCCAGCGGTTGTCCGCGCTGCCGTTGTCCGAATCCTGCACCGCCTGCGCGCCCCGGGCGGTGGAGTTGTTCAGGATGCCGAGCAGCTTGCCGCTGTTGACGTTGCGGATCTTGTAGGTGCCGTCGCCGTTGTCGACGAGCGTCCACCGGTGGTCGGCGGTGCCGTTGTCCGACCACTGCAGGACGCGGGCGTTGTCGGCGGTGGACATGTTCTCCACACCGAGGACCTTGCCGCTGTTGACGTTGCGGAACCGGACGGCGTTGCCATCGGTGATCATGACCCAGTTGTGGTCGGCCGTGCCGCTGTCGTCCCACTGCAGGGCCAGCCCGCCGTCGGCGGTGGACATGTTCTGGATGCCGAGGACCATCCCGCTGCCCACGTTGACCAGCCGGTAACTGCCTCCGCCGCTGCTGCCGCTGGTGTTCCAGTACACCGTGTAGTTGAACCCGTGGGCGTCCTGGAACGGCCCGAGGTTGACGGTGGACCCGTTCGCGGTGGCCGTGAACGCGAGCGAGCTGGTGCTGGTCCGGGCGACCGACGAGACCACGAGCGACGGCAGCGAGTTGAGCGTGGTGTTGCCGTAGTTGCCGCAGAGCACGCTCGGGCCGTACGTGACGGCGGCGACGCTGGGATTGTCGTTGGCCGCCCGCATGACGACCCGCATGGGCAGTCGTACGGTGATGGTGTCGCCGGCGGCCCAGGTGCGGGTGACGGTGGCGTAGCTGCCCGGCGTCGTGGTGACCGACTCAGCCACCCCGTTGACGCTGATGGTCGCGCCGCTCGTCCACGCCGGGATGCGCACCCGGATGCTCCACGAGCCACTCATCGTGCCGGAGAGCGTGAGCGTGCTGGTGTCGCTCACCGGGTACGTGGTGCTCTGGGTGACCGTGATCCCCCGCTGCGACCAGTTCAGCTCGGACGGCACGAAGAGGTTCACCGTGAGCGTCGTGCCGCTGTAGAAGTAGACGGAGTCCATCAACTTCGTGTTGATCTCCAGGCCGGTGCCCTGGCAGCACCAGAACGAGTTGTAGTCGGTGCTCCAGGTGCCGCCACCCCACGCCGGGCCGACGCCCCGCCGCCCACCGGGCTTGAGCGGGGTGAAGTAGGTGATGTGGCCACGGCTGTCGGCCGGGTTCTGCGCGCCGAGCAGGTGGTTGATCATCGCGCGCTCGTAGAAGTCGAAGTAGTCGGTCCGGTTCGGATCGAGCAGCCACAGCTCCCGCGTCAGCTTGAGCATGTTGTAGGTGTTGCACTGCTCGCAGGTGTCGTTGCTCAGGTAACCGGCGATGGCGTTCGGCGCGCGGAAGTGCTCGGCCTGGCTGTTGCCGCCGATGACGTAGGAGTGCGCGCCCACGGTGATGTTCCACGCGTTGCTGGCGATGTCCCGGTAGCGGGTGGTCCCGGTGGCCTTGAACTCGCGGGCCGCGCCGATCCACTTGGGCACCTGCGTGTTGGCGTGCAGACCGTTGAGCTGGTCCTGGTTGCTGGCCAGGGGGTTGAACACCGAGGCGTGGTCGAACCGCTGGGCCGTGGTGAGCCACCGGCTGTCACCGGTCATCTGGTAGATGTCCGTCAGCACGTCGTTCATGCCACCGAACTCGGTGCCGAGCATCGACTGCATCTGGCTGGAGCTGAGCCGGGACGTGCGGGTGTCGACCCAGCCGGCGAGGGCCAGCAGCACCGTACGGGCCTGGGTGTTGCCGGTGTAGCGCCAGACGTCGAGCAGGCCGGCGAGCGTCTTGTGGATGCAGTAGTACGGGACGTTTCCGTTGGACAGGGTCCGCGCCTCGAGCGCGGAGAAGTCCGACTCCGGGAAGCCGGAGAGGTAGCCCGCGCCGAACCCGGCCGCGCCGTTGTTCGCCTGGCACTTGGCCATCTCGGCGACCATGTAGTTCGCCTTGTCCCGGCAGGTGGTGTCGCCCAGCACCGCGTAGGCATAGGACCACGCGGTCAGGAAGTGCCCCTGCATGTGCGTACGGAACGGGAAGTTCGGCGCGTCCCACCCACCGTTGGTGGCGGCGCCGTTGGTGGACAGCCGGTGGTTGGCGCGGAAATTGTAGAGCATCCGGTCAACGTCGACGAAGCGCAGATAGTTCAGGGTGCGGTTCTGGTTGTCCAGCCAACGGCCGCTGGTCAGTCGTACCTGACCGGGGTCGAAGGCGTAGGCCGCGACGCCGATGTCCGCGCGCGCTGGCGGGACCACCGCGGCGGCGGCGGGGCCGGCGCCCAGCGTCGCGGCGCCGGTCGCGGAGACCACGGCGGTGGCGCCGGCGGCCTGCAGAACGCGGCGTCGGCTGAGGGGCAGGGACGACATGGGACCTCCAAATGAGCGCTACCGGCGATGGGACGGCAACCGGGCGGGACGGGCTCGGCGGGATGCAGGGGTCCGAACGTTAGCGTTCACATCCGTGTTCGGCATGTTACGGCCGGACTACGCACAAATTCAAGGTTCTAACTATTACGGCTCCCTGTGCACCACGCCTGAGCTGGCAGATCAGGAGCGGCGACACGGGTGCGGTAGGGGTCTTCACCTCGTGTTATCGATAACACCGGTGGATCTCTGCTCGGTGCGGCCACCGTCGGCGCGCACCGAAACGGGGTGCGCGGCGACCGGTGCCGCTGGTGGAATCTCGGAATGAAGCACGATCTTGTACGTCCACCGAAGGCACGCCCGGGTGACCGGATCGCGGTCCTGTCGCCGTCCTTCGCCGCCGCGGGCGCCTTTCCCGAGATCCACGAGCAGGCCATGCGCCGGCTCGCCGACGTGACCGGCCTCGTCCCGGTCGAGTACCCCACCACCCGCACGGTCGGCGCGAGCGCACAGGCCCGCGCGGCGGACGTCAACGCCGCCTTCGCCGATCCTCGGGTACGCGCGATCCTGGCCGTCGTCGGCGGCGACGACCAGATCACCGTCGTCCCCCACCTGGACGCCGACCTGGCCCGCGCCGACCCGAAGCCGTTCCTGGGCACCAGCGACAACACCAACCTGCACCAGTGGCTCTGGGGGCTCGGCATCGCGAGCTTCTACGGCGGGTCGTCCCAGGTGCACCTCGGCCCCGGTCCCGCCGTGGACGACATCCACGCCCGCTCGCTGCGCGCCGCGCTGCTCACCGGCGAGCAGTTGGAGATCACCGACCCGGGCGAGTCCGAGGATGTCGGGGTTCCCTGGGACGATCCGCGGGCGTTGCAGTCGTTCGGGGAACGCGAGCCGGCCGAGCCGTGGACCTGGCACGGGCCGCGCCGCACCGTCACCGGCCCCACCTGGGGTGGCTGCCTGGAGGTCCTGCAGTGGCTCCTCACGGCGGGGCGTTTCCCGTTCGGACCGGAGGTGCTGCGCGGCGGCGTGCTGATCATCGAGACGTCGGAGGAGCTGCTCCCCGCGCGCGAGGTCGGTTGGATCGTCCGCTCGCTGGGGGAACGCGGTCTCCTGGCCGCCGCCGACGCGGTCCTGGTCGCCCGTCCCCCGGTCTCCGACCTGGACCGCCGGCCCGACGCGCAGGAGCGGGCACGGCTACGCGAGCAGCAGCGCGACACGGTCGTGGACCAGATACACCGCTACAACCCCGAGGCGGTGGTCTGCGTCGGCGTGCCGTTCGGCCACACCAGACCGCAGTGGATCCTCCCGCACGGCGGCCCGGTGACCGTCGACGGTGCGCAACGCCGGATCTACGCCGACTACCGGTAGGCGAAGGGTCAGCCGATCCGGAGACCGTCACGTACGGGTACGACGCGTGGTTGCCGTGCCCGGCGGGGAATGATCACTTGATGCTGACCAGTTCCAGGAGGGGCCGGACAACTGGTCAGCATCAAGTGATCGCGATGAAGACGGAGTGGCGTCAGCGGGCCGGGGCGTGGGCGGCCAGTGGATTGGTGAGGGTGCCGACGAACTGCAGGGCGGCCGACGGATCGGCCAGGTCGATCATCTGCTGGTTGTCGCGCAGCTGAAGGCGGTTGAGGCAGGACAGCGCGAACTCGGGAGCGAACAGGTCGTAGTGGCGGACCCGCTCGGCCAGGTGCGGCACCCGCGCGAAGTAGTCGGCGGCGCAGGCCGCGACCGTGCCCCAGAAGGCGTCCTCGGTGAGCACCCCGGCCTCGACGAGGACGGCGTTGAGGTGACGCAGGAAGCAGTCGACCACGTCGGTGAAGATGGTCAGCAACTTGGTGTCGTCGGGCACCTCGACCCGGATGCGCTCCACCTCGGCCGGCAGCTCGACGTCGGCGCTCAACACCGCGATCTCCTCGGCGATGTCCTTGAAGATCACCCGCTGGACGGTGTGCCGCTCGTCGAGGACCAGGATCACGTTCTCGCCGTGCGGCATGAAGGCCAGGTCGTGGGCGTAGAAGCTGTGCAGCAGCGGGGTCAGGTAGGCGTCCAGGTAGCGGCGTAGCCACACCTCGGGCGCGAGGCCGGACCGGTCGATCAGCGCCGCCGCCAGCGAGCCGCCGCCGTCGTCGACGTGCAGCAGCGCGGCCATCGTGGACAGTCGCTCCCCCGGGGCCAGACCCGGCACCGGGCTCTCCCGCCACAGGGCGGCGAGCATCTTGCGGTACGGGGAGGTCCGTTCGGTGGCCGCCTCGTACTGCCGGTGGCGGTAGCCGACCGCCGCCCGCTCCCGGATGACCGTCAGGCCCGTGCCGGCCAACACCTCGTCGGCGGCGATCAGATCGGCCAGCCAGTCGTTGATGGCCGGCGTGGCGGCCATGTACGCGGCCGACAGCCCGCGCATGAAGCCCATGTTCAGCACCGACAGCGCCGTCTTGACGTAGTGCCGGCCCGGATCGGTGACGTTGAAGAAGGTACGGATGGACTGCTGCGCGAGGTACGAGTCGGGGCCGGGGCCGAGGTGCACGAGCCGGCGTTCGGCCAACTCCCCCGCGAACGTCACCGCCAGCTTGTTCCACCACTGCCAGGGGTGCGCCGGGATGAGGTGGTAGTCGGCGAGGTCGAGCCCGAGGTCAGCCATCGTGGCGGCGAACCGCGCCCGGGTCGCAGCGTCCAACTCGCCGGAGATGAGCGCGTCGTAGTCGAGGTCGGCGGCGCTGCTGAACGTCGAGTGGTCCCGGTGCGCGGCCAGCCACTCCAGGCTTACCGGCGTGCTGGCTTCCGGGGCGTAGCGGTGGTACTCGTCGACGCCGAAGCCGAGCCGGCCGTTGTTGGCCACGAAGCAGGGGTGACCCTCGGTCATGGACGTCTCGATGGTCTGGAAGTCCGCGCCGGCCAGCTCGGCGGCGCTCGGCGCACCCTGGGCCAGCTTGTACGCCGTACCGGCCAGGGTGGAGGTGATCTCTTCCAGGTAGACGGGCAGCACCCGAGCGGAGAGCCCGAGAGTGCCGCGCAGCTCGACGATCAGGTCCACCGCGTCGGGTGGCAGCGACGTGCCGTCGCGGTGCCGGGTGATGCTGTCCGCGTCGATCTGCCAGTGGGCCAGGGCGAGCACCCGGGCGGCGAACCGGTAGGTGATGAGGTCGTCGTCGCTGCGGACCTCGTACCACTGCCGGTCGTCGGGGCCCGGCACGGGCGTCGGGGTGAGCAGCCGCTCGTGGGTGAACTCGGCGAGCGCCTTGCGGACCAGCATCCGGTTGGCCCGCGCCCAGCGCTGCGGGGTGAGGTGCGCGACCGGGTCGCCCGGGGTGGCCGAGCCGGTGACGGTCGGCGAGGTGGGGACGGCGGTGGTGGTCACGCCGGGGCTCCTTCTGCTGGGGTGGCGGTAGCCCGCTCGGTGGCGGCCTGGAACTGGGCGCGGGTGCAGACGCTGAGCAGCGCCTCTTTCTCCGGCTTGGTGATCGGGCCGACGACCTCGAACCCGACGGCGGCGTTCAGCGCGTGCACGGCCGTGTTGCGCACGTCCGGCTCGACCACCACGCGCACGGTCGTCGGGTCGGCGAAGAGCCAGGCCAGGACGGTACGGATCACCGCGCGGGTGAAGCCGTGCACCGGCGTGCCGGCGGGTGCGCACAGGAAGTGCATGCCCACGTCGCCGGGTTGGTGGTCGTACCGGCCGACCAGCTCCACGTGCGCCGGGTCGTAGCGTTCGGCCAGGAACGCCGGGCTCCCCCGCCACAGGCCCAGGTACGCGTCGTGGTGCGGGTGGGCGGCGATGCGCCGGTACTCCTCGACGACCTGGGCCTCGTCGGTGTCCTGCATCAACCAGAACGCCGACTTCGGGTGGGTCACCCAGCCGTGCAGGACCCCGGCGTCGCCCTCTGGGTCGAGGCGACGCAGGGCGAAGTTCCCGAGCCGCTCGTCGGCGCGGCTGAAGACCACGCTCACGACACCACCCCGAACTCCTGGAAGGTGATGCTCTTCTCGATCGGGTAGTGCTCGCGGCCGAGCAGCTCGCGGATGATCCAGGAGTTGCGGTACGCGCCCATGCCCAGGTCGGGTGAGGTGATGCTGTGCGTGTGGGTGCCCGCGTTCTGCAGGAAGATGCCCCGCCCGTCGTGGTCGATGCTGTAGTTGCGGGCCACGTCGAAGCGGCCGTGCGCGTCCCAGCGGATGCGCTCGCGCACCGGTTCGAGGAACGTCGGCACCCGGTAGTGGTAGCCGGTGGCCAGGACCAGACCCTCGGTCCGCAGGGTGAAGTCCCGCTCCTGCTCCACGTGCCGCAATCCGAGCGTGTACTCCCCGTCGTGGTGGGTGGCGTCGACCAGCTCGGTGTTGGTGATCAGCCGGGTGTTCACCGGACCGGCGACGCTGTGCGCGTAGAGCAGGTCGAAGATGTCGTTGATCAGGTCGGCGTTGATTCCCTTGAACAGCCCCTTCTGCGCCGATTCCAGCCGGTAGCGGGTCTCCTCGGGCAGCGCGTGGAAGTAGTCCACGTAGTCCGGTGAGGTCATCTCCAACGTCAGCTTGGTGTATTCGAGGGGGAAGAACCGCGGCGAGCGGGTGACCCAGTTGAGCTGGTAGCCGTACCGGCCGATGTCGCCGAGGAGGTCGTGGTAGATCTCGGCGGCGCTCTGCCCGCTGCCCACCACGGTGATGCTGCGCCTGGTCCGCAGCGCGTCCCGATGCTCCAGGTAGCGCGAGTTGTGCGCGGCGTCCCCGGGCAGCCCGGCGACGGCGGCCGGCAGGTGCGGCGGCGTGCCGGTGCCGAGCACCAGGTGCCGCGCCCGGTACTCGACGCTCTCGGACCCGCCGGTGGTGGCCCGCACCACGTACCGCCCGTCGGCGCTGTCGTACTCCACGGTGGTCACCGTCTGACCGAAGCGCAGGTTCGGCAGTTTCGCCGCCGCCCACCGGCAGTACGCGTCGTACTCGCTGCGCAGCGGGTAGAAGCTCTCCCGGATGTAGAACGGGTAGAGCCGGCCGATCTCCTTGAGGTAGTTGAGGAACGAGTACGGGGAGGTCGGATCGGCGAGGCTGACCAGGTCGGCGATGAACGGGGTCTGCAACCGGGCCGACTCCAGCAGCATGCCGGGGTGCCAGGCGAGGCTGGGTCGAGCCTCCAGGAACACCCCGTCCAGCTCGTCGATCGGCGCGGTGAGACAGGCCAGGCCCAGGTTGTACGGGCCCAGCCCGATGGCGACGAAGTCGTGGGTGGACATCTTCTTCTCCAGGCGGGGTTCGGGGTCAGCCGACGGGGCAGGTCAGGTCGGCGGCGACGGTGTCGCGCACGTACCGCCCGGCGTGGCCGGCGATCAGTTCGAGCACGTGGCCGACGTCGTCGACGGTCGTGGCCGGGTTCAGCAGCGTGAACTTGAGAAAGTGCCGGCCGTCCACCCGGGTGCCGGCGACCACGGCGAGGCCGGAGGCGGCCAGCGCCTCCCGGGCGTACAGGTTGGCGGCGTCGGCCAGCTCCCGGCCCGGACCGGTGGGCAGGTAACGGAAGACCACGGTGCTCAACTGCGAGCGGGTCACCACCTCGAAGCGGGGGTCCTCGCTGACGAGCTGCCAGGCGTCGGCCGCCGCGTCGACCACCTCGTCGAAGAGTTCGCCGAGCGCGTCCGGGCCCATCACCCGCAGGGTCAGCCACAGCTTCAGCGCGTCGAAGCGGCGGGTGGTCTGCAGGCTCTTGTCGACCTGGTTCGGAATCCGCTGCTCCACCATGCGCGCCGGGTTGAGGTAGTCGGCGTGGTAGGTGGCGTGCCCCAGCGCCCGCCGGTCCCGGACCAGCAGCGCGCTGGAGCTGACCGGCTGGAAGAACGACTTGTGGTAGTCGACGGTCACCGAGTCGGCGCGTTCGATGCCGTCGAGCAGGTGCCGGCGCGTCGGCGAGACGAGCAGACCGCAGCCGTACGCGGCGTCGACGTGCAGCCAGACGCCGGTCTCCGCGCAGACCTCCGCCAGGTCCGCGAGCGGGTCGATGGAGCCGAAGTCGGTGGTGCCGGCGGTCCCGACGACGGCCATCGGGACCAGTCCGGCCGCCCGACACCGGGCGATCTCCTCGCGGACGGCGGCGGGCCGGACGCGTCGCCGCGCGTCGGTGGGCACCGCGATCACCGCGTCCGGGGCGAGGCCGAGGAGCTTGGCGGACTTCTGGACGCTGAAGTGCCCGGCGACCGAGGTGAGCACGCGCAGGCGGGGCAGCAGGTCCAGGCGTGCCGCCGGGGTGGTCGCGGCGAGGCACGCCTCCTCCCGGGCCAGCAGCAGCGCCTGGAGGTTCGACTGGCTGCCTCCGCTGGTGAACACTCCGTCGGCGTCCGGACCGAGACCGATCCGGGCGGCGGTCCAGTCGATCAACCGTCGCTCGATGAGCGTCGCGCCGGCGCTCTGGTCCCAGGTGTCCAGGGAGGAGTTGACGGCGCTGAGCACCGCCTCGCCGAGCAGCGCCGGGATGACCACCGGGCAGTTGAGGTGGGCCAGGTAGCGCGGGTGGTGGAACCAGACGGCGTCGCGCAGGTAGACGTCCTCCAGCTCGTCCAGCGCCGCGCCGGCGTCGCCCAGGGGCCGGTCCAGGTCGACGCTGTCGACGAGGGGCGCCAGCTCGCCCGGAGCGATTCCGGTGGTGGGCCGGTCCACCGTGGCGACCCGCCGGGCGACCCGGTCGACGCCGTCGGCGATCGCGCGCCGGTACTGCTCGACCGACCCGTCGTGCAACAGGTGGGCGCGGGCCCCGGCGGGCGCTGTGGCCGGTGGTAGAGCGGCCGGTGCGCTGCGCGGGTCGGTCTCGCCGGGGTACGTCGGCACGGTCACGGGATGTCCTTCCACGTTCTGACGATGGGCAGCCGGAACCCTCCCCCGGCGCGTGCGCGCGCCGGGGGCCGTGCTGCGTTCTGGTGGGATCGCCGGTCAGGCGGTGGCGCCGGCCAGCGCCTCGGCGCGCAGGTCCTCCTCGGAGAGGCCGCGCCGCCAGTAGCCGGCGAAGGTCACCCGTCGACGGTCGAAACCGCGCTCGCCGACCAGGTGCCGCCGCAGCGCCCGTACCACGCCGGACTCGCCGGCGATCCAGGCGTACGGCGCGACGGCCGGAAGTCGGGTGACGCGCAGCGCGCTGACCAGCAGATCGCTGCCGGGTGCGGTGCTGCCGCGCACGATCCAGCGGATCTCGGCGTCGGCGTCGGTGGGCAGCTCGGTGATGTCCGCCGCGTCCGGGACCTCGATCCAGGCGCGGACCCGGGTGCCGGCGGGCAGCCACGCCAGGATCCCGGCGGTGGCCGGCAGCGCGGTCTCGTCGGCGGCCAGCACCACGAGGTCGGTGTCGTCCGGTGGCCGGAAGCAGACGCTGCGGTTGTCGTACACCGCGGGGCCGAGCAGCAGCACCCGGTCACCGGCCACCGCCAGGCTGGCCCACCGCGAGGCGGGACCGGTGCCGCCGTGACCGACGAAGTCGATGTCCACCTCGCCGACCGCCGGGCGGTGCTCCCGGATGGTGTACGAACGCATGACCGCGCGGACGTCCGGCGGGAGGGCCCGCCAGGCGCCGAACCAGTCCTCGCCGCGCTCGACCGGGACGACCGGGGCGTCCTGACCCGGGTGCGGCAGGAACAGCGAGACGCTCTGGTCCCGGCCGCCGCCGGCGAAGTCGACCAGCTCCGCGCCGCCGAAGGTGACCCGGATCAGCGAGGCCCCCACCTGACGGGCCCGCACGACGTGCGCGGCGAAGAAGCGGTACTGCAGGGCGACGGGTGCGACGGTGCTCGTACTCATGGCGTCAGCCGACCTTCTTCGCGTTCCGGATGGCGGTGGCGAGGTTCTCCAGCAGCGGCGCTGCGCCGGCGTACGAGAAGCGGGGAACCGCGTCCCACGGCGTCACCTGGTTGGCCCGCACGGCGGGCAGCTGTGTCCAGGTCGGCTTGGCGGCGAGGTCCTTGGGCTGCAACGCGGTGCTGCGGTTGTCGAGCAGAATCAGGTCGGCGGGGAACTTGCCGGCGTTCTCCCAGCTCAGCGCCTCGAAGTAGTCGCCGGCTTCGAGCTTGGTCGGCACCACGATGTCGACGCCCAGCTCGGCGAAGTACATGAGGTCGGTGCTGACCTTGGGGTTGGAGACGTAGAACAGGTCGGGGCTGCCCGAGCAGGCCATTACCCGGATGCCCGGGTTGGCCTTGACCGCCTGGCGGACGGCGTCGGCGGCGGCGTCGAAGCGGGCCTTCGCGTCGGTGACCTTCTTGGCGGACAGGTCGGCGCCGAGCGACTCTGCCAACGCGGCATACCGCTCGATCGGCTTGGTCATCGGCACCCGCGCGGTGGTGATCGCCACGCTCGGCGCGAGCGGGAGGATCTTGTCCTTGCTCTCGTCCGGCACGTACCAGAGGGCGTCGGGGTCGTACATGTGCGTGACCAGCAGCTCGGGGCGCAGGGCCGCGTACTTCTCCAGGCTGAACTCGCCCCAGGTGTTGCCCAGGATCTCCACGGCCTCGACGTTCAGGTCACCGGCCTGGGGGTCCTTCGTGCCGTCGGCGCGCTTGGTCTCGCCGAACACGCCGACGACCTGCTTGTCGAGACCGAAATCGACCAGGGCCGCCGCCACTCCGGTGAAGGCCACCACGCGCGCCGGACGGGCCGCCGCCTCGACCTTCTTGGTGCGGTCGTCGGTGAACGACCAAGGGCCGGCGGTGTTGTCGCTGCCCGCAGGCTTGGCGGAATCGTCCTTGCCGCAGCCGGCGAGCAGCGCGGCCAGCGTGGCGGCGCCGCCAGCGGCCAGCAGGCCACGACGGGAGAGGCGACGGGCGGACAGTGCATCGGGCATGGTGTCGTCTTTCGATCAAAGGATGGCCGGGGTCGACCGGGACAGCGGGGTTAGGTTAGCCTAACCTCGCTTGTTGTCAACAGCGGTTCGCCGTGTCGCCACACCCCGGAGCCCACACTGGACGCCACACCCACCATCACCAGCCCGACACCATCAGTGCCGGACGTGTCGACGGCCCCCGCACCGAAGCGACGCCGGGCGACCCGCGCCGCCGGCCTGCTCGCCGCCGTGGCACTGCTCGGCGTGATCCTGGTGCTCAGCATCGCGGTCGGCGCGAAGTCGCTGCCGCTCGCCGACGTCTGGTCCGGGCTGCTGCACCGCGACGCCACCGAGTACGCCGTGGTGCACCGGATGCGCCTGCCCCGCACCCTGCTCGGGCTGCTCGCCGGCACGGCGCTCGGCGTGGCCGGCGCCGTGATGCAGGCGCTCACCCGCAACCCCCTCGCCGACCCAGGGCTGCTCGGCATCAACGCCGGAGCGTCCGCCGCCGTGGCCACCGCCGCCGCTTTCCTGGGCGTCACGGCGATCGGCGGGTACGTCTGGTTCGCGCTGCTCGGCGCGGCCCTGGTCACCGCGCTGGTCTACGCCGTCGGCGGCGGACGGGGCGCCACCCCGGCCCGGCTCGCGCTGGCCGGCGCGGCGCTCAACGCCACCCTCTACTCGTTCGTGAGCGCGGTCATGCTGCTGGACACCGCCTCGCTGGACCGGCTGCGGTTCTGGACGGTCGGCTCGCTGGCCAGCGCCGATGCCGCGACGGTGGCCCGGGTGACGCCGTTCATCCTGGTCGGCCTGCTGGTCGCCCTCGGGGCTGCCCGTCCGCTGAACGCCCTCGCGCTCGGCGACGACGCGGCCCGGGCGCTGGGCGCCCGACCGGCCGTGATCCGGGCCGCCGTGATCGTCGCGGTCACCCTGCTCTGCGGCGCGGCGACCGCCGCCTGCGGTCCCATCGTCTTCGTCGGCCTGCTCGTGCCGCACCTGGTACGCGCGCTGACCGGGCCCGACCTGCGCTGGCTGCTGCCGTACTGCGCGGTGCTCGCGCCGGTCCTGCTGCTCGGCGCCGACGTGCTGGGCCGGGTGCTCGGCCGCCCCGGTGAACTCCAGGTCGGCATGGTCACCGCCGTGCTGGGCGGCCCGCTGTTCCTCTGGCTGGTCAGCCGCTCACGGTTGGTGGCCCCGTGAGCGCGGTCATTCGTACCCCCGGTGGGTTGTCGGTGCGGTTCCGCCCCCGCGCCCTGGCGGTCGGTCTCGGCGCGACGCTGCTCGCCGCCGGGCTCTCGCTGGTCGCGATGGGCAGCGGCGACTACCCGATGGGCCCGACCGACGTGCTGCGCGCCCTGACCGGCGGCGGCAGCGTGGCGGAGCAGTTCATCGTGACCGAGCTGCGCCTGCCCCGGCTGGTCACGGCCCTGCTGGTCGGCGCCGCGCTGGCGCTGGGCGGCACGCTGTTCCAGTCGCTGGTCCGCAACCCGCTGGGCAGCCCGGACATCCTGGGCTTCACCCAGGGCGCGTCGACCGGCGCGCTGGTGGTGGTCGTCCTGGGCGGCGGCAGCCTGGCCCTGGCCGGGGCGGCGGTCGGCGGCGGGCTCGCCACCGGCCTGCTGATCTACGCGCTCGCGTGGCGGCGGGGCGTGCACGGCTACCGCCTCGTCCTGGTCGGCATCGGCGTCGCGGCGATCCTCACCGGCGTCAACGGGTACCTGCTGACCCGCGCTCCGCTGATGGACGCCGCCCGCGCGGTGCTGTGGCTCACCGGCAGCCTGGACGGGCGGGGTTGGGCCAACGCCGGGCCGCTGTTGGCCGTCACCGCCGTGCTCACGCCGCTGGTGCTCGTCGGCTGCGCGCCGGCGCTGCGGATGATGGAACTCGGCGACGACACGGCCAGCGCGCTCGGCGTGCCGGTACGGCGGACGCGCCTGATGCTGCTCACCGCGGCGGTGCTGCTCGTCTCGTTCGCGGCGGCGGCGGCCGGCCCGGTGTCGTTCGTAGCGCTCGTCGCGCCGCACGTCGCCAAGCGGCTGACCCGCGCGCCCGGGCCGAACCTGGTGCCCTCGATGGCGGTCGGCGCGGCCCTGCTGGTCGGCGCCGATCTGGTGGCCCAGCGGGCGTTCGCCGGGCATCAGCTTCCGGTCGGCGTGGTGACCGGTGTGCTCGGCGGCGGCTACCTGGTCTGGCTGCTGGCCGTCGAACGCCGGGCGGGCCGGCTGTAACCAACTGTGAACAAGGAGCACCCATGACCTCCCGCCTTGGCGGCAGCGCGCTGACCCTCGCCTACGACCGGCGCACCATCTCCGAGAACCTCACCGTGGCGGTGCCCGACGGGTCGTTCACGGTGATCATCGGGCCGAACGCGTGCGGCAAGTCGACGCTGCTGCGCGCGCTGTCGCGGATGCTGCGCCCGAGCGCGGGCACGGTGCTGCTGGACGGTCGGAACATCCACGACCAGCCCGCCCGCAAGGTCGCCCGGACCCTCGGCCTGCTGCCACAGACGTCGATCGCGCCGGACGGGATCGGCGTCGCCGAACTGGTCGCCCGGGGGCGCTACCCGCACCAGGGGCTGCTGCGGCAGTGGTCGCGTGAGGACGAGCGGATCGTTGACGAGTCGATGGCCGCGACCGGGGTCGCCGACCTCGCCGACCGGCCGGTGGACGAGCTGTCCGGCGGCCAACGGCAGCGCGTCTGGATCGCGATGGCGCTGGCGCAGCAGACGCCGCTGCTGCTGCTCGACGAGCCGACGACCTACCTCGACATCGCCCACCAGATCGACATCCTGGACCTGTGCGCCCGGCTGCATGAGGAGCAGGGCCGTACGCTGGTCGCGGTGCTACACGACCTCAACCACGCCGCCCGGTACGCCACCCACCTCATCGCCATGCGCGACGGTCGGGTGGTGGCCGCCGGAGACCCGCGCGAGGTGGTGACCGCCGACCTGGTGGCCGAGGTGTTCGGGCTGCCCTGCCGGGTGATCGACGACCCGGAGACCGGCACCCCGCTGGTCGTACCGGCCGCCCGCCGACGCACGGCCGAACCGGCATGACGGCACGACGGTTCCGCGACCCGTGGGGCGTGCCGCACGTCCGCGCCGACGACCCGCTCGCTCTCGCGGCGGCGCAGGGTCGGGTGACCGCGTACGACCGGGCGTGGCAGATCGAGGTCGAGCGGCACCGGTCGCAGGGCACCAGCGCCGCCTTCCTCGGCGTCGACGCGCTCGGTTGGGACCGGTTCGCCCGGCAGGTCCGGCTGGACGACACCGCCCGCCGCTGTCACGCCAACCTGGACGCGGCGACCGCCGAGTGGGTGGGCGCGTACGTGGCCGGGGTGAACGTCGGCC
The DNA here is from genome assembly GCF_050948405.1 of Micromonospora sp. CA-248212. Taxonomy (NCBI): domain Bacteria; kingdom Bacillati; phylum Actinomycetota; class Actinomycetes; order Micromonosporales; family Micromonosporaceae; genus Micromonospora; species Micromonospora sp. CA-248212. The sequence goes on from NZ_CP192023.1 coordinate 3,897,634, forward strand.
TCGCCGCCGGGGCGGCCCGCGCGCCGGAGTTCGCCGCCGTCGGGCTCGCCCCGGGCCGGTGGGAGCCGTGGACGCCGCTCGCGGTGTGGCTGGGGCATCACATCCTGTTCGCGGGGTTCCCGGGCAAGCTCTGGCGCGAGCACGTCGCGCGGTGTCTCGGCCCGGCGGCGGCCGAGGCGTTCAACACCGACGGGCCGGCGATCGCGGGCAGCAACGGGTGGTTGCTCGCCGGTTCCCGCACGGCCAGCGGCGCGGCGCTGCTGGCCGGCGACCCGCACCGGATCCTCGAGGACCCGGGCGTCTACCAGCAGATCCGGCTGGCCTGCCCGGAGTACGACGTGGTCGGCCTGGCCGTGCCCGGCGTGCCGGGCATCGCACACTTCGGCCACGCCGGCCCGGTGGCCTGGGCCATCACCAACGCGATGGCCGACTACCAGGACGTCTACGTCGAACGGCTGCGCCGGCACGACACTGGTGTACGGGCGCTCGGCCCGGACGGCTGGCGGGAGGCGTCCGTCCACGTCGAGACGATCGAGGTGGCCGGAGCGGACCCGGTCGACGTGGAGGTGGTGGAGACCGACCGGGGCCCGGTGATCGCCGGCGGACCGGACGACGACACGGCGCTGAGCCTGCGCTATCCGCCCCGGGTCAGCGGCGAGCTGGGCTTCGCGGCGATACCGGAGCTGCTGCGGGCCCGTAGCGTGTCCGACGTGGACACCGCCCTGCGGCACTGGGTGGAGCCGGTCAACGTGGTGCAGGCGGCCGACACCGCCGGTGGCCTGCTGCACCGGGTCGCCGGTGCGGTGCCCGTGCGGCACCCGGACAACGGCCGCCGGCCGGTCCCGGCGTGGGAGGCGGCGTACGCCTGGCAGGGCTGGTACACGCCGATGCCCCGGGCCGAGGTGGCCGACCGGGCGGTGATGGCCAACGAACGCGGGCTGTCCGCGCCGCTCGGCGTCGAGTTCGCCGCACCGCACCGCGCGCGCCGGATCGCCGACCTGCTCGACGCCGGCCGAGACGTCACCGCCGCAGACATGACGGCGATCCACACCGACACGTACCTCGGTTCCGCCGGGGCGCTGCTGGGGGTGCTCGACGCTCTGACCGGGCTCGGTCCGGCCGCCGCCGCCCTGCGCGATCGGCTGCTGCGCTGGGACCGGCGGATGCACGCCGACAGCGTCGACGCGGCCGACTTCGCTCTCCTGCGCGCCGCCGTCGTACGCCGGATCGCCGACCACCCGGCGCTGGCCGCGCTGGCCGAGCCGCCCGCGTACCCCGAGGTGTTCGCGCCCTGGTTGACGCTGAGGGCGCGGGTCGGTTACGCGCTGGAGCATTTGCTCGACGCGGCCCCGCTGCCCGGCGTGGACGTCGCGGCGGTGGTGCGCGCGGCGGCTGAGGAGGTCGCGGCCGCGACGGACGGCACGGTGCGCTGGGGTGACCTGCACCGGCTGACGGCCTGGCGGGCGCTGCCCGACCCGGACGCCGCGCCCGGCCCCCGCCTCGACGGCGACCACGACTGCGTGCTGGCCACGTCGAGCGTGCCCGGGGTCACCCACGGATGCTTCCGGGGGCCGGCCGCGCGGTACGTCTGGGACCTGGCCCGGCGCCAGGACAGCCGGTGGGTGGTCCCGTCCGGCGTCAGCGGAGTGCCGGGCGACGAGCACCACCACGACCAGCGGTCCGCGTGGCTGGCCGGTGAGCTGCTGCCGGTGACGACCGACTGGGACCGCCTCACCGAGGAGCCGGATGAGCACTGACCGACAGCACCACCGACGCGACGTCCCCGGATTCGGTGTGGTCACCATCCGGCCGGTACGCCCCGACGACGACGCCGACCTGCTGCACGGTTGGGTCACGATGGACCGGGCCCGGTTCTGGGGGATGCGCGACGCCAGCCGCGAGCGGGTGCGGGAGATCTACGCGTACCTGGATTCGCTGACCACCCACCACGCGTACCTGGTGCACCGCGACGGCGTGCCGGCGGCGCTGGCGCAGACGTACGAGCCCGGGGCCGACCCGGTCGGCGACTGCTACGAGGTACGTCCCGGCGACGTGGGCGTCCACCTGCTCATCGGGCCCCCGGTGCGCGCCGAGCCCGGTTTCACCGGCGCGCTGTTCGGGACGATCCTGAACTTCGTCTTCGCCGACCCGGGGCGGCTGCGGGTCGTCATGGAGCCGGACGTGCGCAACGACCGGATGCTCCGGCGGCTGCGGCGCAGCGGGTTCCGCGCCGGCCCGGTGATCGAGCTGCCGGAGAAGCAGGCGCGGCTGCACTTCCTCGACCGGCCCGAGCGCGTCGGCCTCGCTGACGGCCGAGCCCACGACGACGCCGGCTGAGCCCACCACGGCGACGGCCGCCGGTCGGGATGCGCGCGCACCCCGACCGGCGGCCGGTCCGGCACTACCGCAGGCCGAACGCCCTCGTGATGCTCTGGCTCACGGTGTTGCCGGCCGTGTCCCGTGCGGTCGTCCGCAGGCTCACGAAAGTGGCCTTCGCCGGCGCGTCCAGCGCGGCGCTCCAGCCGTCACCGTGCCGGGTGAGGCGCGGCTTCTGCCACGTCCTGCCGTCGTCGTAGGACACCTCGACGGTGACCGGACCCACCGTCGCCGAGACGCCGGCCAGGTGGGAAGCGACCACGGTGAGCGGCGCCCGCCGGGACGCCGTGCCGTCGCGGTCGATGGCCACCTGGTAGTCGAGCTGGATCATCGGCAACACCTCGGCCGACTCCGCGCCGGTGGCCGCCGAGCTGAAGCCCCACTCGGTGCGGGTCTGCCGGGAGTACGGGTTGGTCCAGGCCGCCCGGTCGTTCTCCACCACCAGGCGGTACGGCAGCCGCTGCGCGGACAGGCCGCCCACCTGGAGGTACTCGGCGTTACCCCAGTTCAGCTCCTTGTCCCCCTGGTAGAGGGTGGTCCGGTTGACCATGTCGAAGTTGGCGTACGCCTCACCGACGTGCCCGCCGCCGTCGCCCCACCCGGGCGCGGGCAGGTAGACGGTGTCCAGGTAGCGCACGGGAACGTAGCTCCCACCCATGCGGGGGCGCTGGATGGGCCCGAACCAGGTGACCGTGCTCGGCTTGTTCGCCGCGTAGGTGGCCACCGCCATCGGGTGCTGCCCGGTCTCCCCGGGGATGAACGCGTCGTCGAGCCAGCGCTGGTCGGCGCTCACCCAGTCGGTGCGTCGGCCCTGCGCCGGTGCGATCTCCTGGTTGCCGGACGCGAAGCCCTTCCAGATGTCGTTGCGGAACTCCAGCGCCCGGCCCTGCCGGTAGTTGCGGAACTCCACGTCCACCCGGGCCAGTTGCCGCTTCGTGAACCGGTAGGTCGGGTCGACCGGCACCGCGCCGCTCCAGTGGTGGACCACGTCGTACAGGTAGGTCGTCTCCGGGTGCGACTCGACGGTCAGCCGCACCGGGCCGCGCTCCAACGCCGCGACGAGTTGGTCACCCTCGTCGGCGGTGAGGGTCGCCACGGTCAGCGGGGCCGGGATCTCCGGGCTCCACAACGACTCGTCCCACGGCTGGAGCCGGCCGACGCCGTCGTTGACCACCAGCAGCAACTTCGCCCCGGCCGCCGCGGCGGCCTGCGCCTGGGTGGCGACGTCCACGGTGTCACTGCGCCGGACCACCACCGCCCGGTCCCGGACCGGCCGCTTCGCCAGCCCGGCCGCCGACGCGTCGGCGACGTAGACCGCGTCGAGCTGGCGCCGACCCGCCGGCAACGCCGGGGTCGAGCGCTTCACCAGCAGATCGTCGTACGACCGGCCGCCGGCCGCCACGGTCAGCGCCGGCTGTTCCAGCCGCCACCGCGCGCCGAACTCGAACTCGCCGTCGGTGACCGCCCGGCCCGTCGGCAACGCCCACATGCTGTCGTACGAGTCGTCGGGCAGCACCTGACTCTCGGTGAGGCTGTTGCCGGTGGACCGGTGGATGTCCATCCGCAGCGAGGTGGCGGTGGCCTCCTGCGGCACCTCGGCCCGCACCTGCCGGGCCTTGCGCGCGTCGAGGACGACGGTGCGGTCGGCGCTCAGGTCGACGTCGACGAAGCTGAGCATCGCCATGCCCTTGGAGCGCGGCCCGTGCACACCGCGCACGTCGGCGGTGATCCAACCGGACCAGCTCGCCACCGGCAGCCGCAGCGTCGCGGTGCCGCTCTCGGGCAGGTCGACGGCGGTGAACAGGCCATCGGTGGTGAGCAGGACCTTGCCGGCGAGCGGCTTGCCGTCCCGGCCCTTCGCGACCAGCGTCAGGTTCTGCCGCTGACCCTCCCGGCTCGCCCCGATCAGGGTGCGACCGCGGACCGTACCGGCGGCGTCGGTGGCGATGATCATGCCGCTGACCTGCTTCTCGACCGGAAGCTTGTCGTACGCGGCGGTGAGGGTGACGGTGGCGGTGCCGTTCGCGGGCACGGTCACCGTGTCGGCGGCGAGGGCGAAGAGACCGGCCGGGGCGCTCGGCGCGTCGAGGGCGAGCTTCAGGGTGACCGGCGCGGCGCCGACGTTGGTGTAGGTGACCGTCCGGTCGACCGTCGCACCCGGCTGCTGCGGCCAGGCCTGGAAGCCGGAGTAGGCGCTCGGGGTGGCGAAGACGGTGGCGTGTACGGCGGCGACCGCGTCCACCCGCCCGGCACCGGCCTGGTACGGGGTGTAGTCCGGGGTGGCCTTGACGGTGCTGACCAGCGCCTCCTTGATGCGCTGCCCGGTCCAGTCGGGGTGCGCGGCGGCGACCAGCGCGGCCGTGCCGGCCACGTGCGGAGTCGCCATCGAGGTGCCGCTCATCAGCGTGTAGTCCCCGGAGCCGCCGCGCACCAGGTGCGAGCGCGCGGCCAGGATGTCCACGCCGGGTGCGGTGATCTCGGGTTTGAGGCCACCGTCGCCGGCGCGCGGGCCCTGGCTGGAGAAGTCGGCGAGGTGGTCGGTCGAGTCGACGGCGCCCACGGTGAGCGCGGAGTTCGCCGCGCCGGGGCTGCCGATGCTCGCCGGGCCGCTGTTGCCGGCGGCGACCACGAAGAGCGCGCCGGTCTCGGCGCTGAGCCGGTCGACGGCCTGGCTCAGCGGGTCGCTGCCGTCGGTGGACTCACCACCCAGGCTCATGCTGATGATCCGGGCCTTCTGCTCCCGGGCCGCCCACTCCATGCCGGCGATGATCCACGAGTCCTGCCCGCCGCCCTCGCTGTTGAGCACCTTGCCGACGTGCAGCCGCGCGCCGGGGGCGACACCCCGCTCGACGCCCCCGGACGCGGCGCCGGTGCCGGCGATCGTCGAGGCGGTGTGCGTGCCGTGTCCCTGGTAGTCGAGGATGTCGGGCTCGTCCGGCACGAAACTGCTGGACGCGGCGATCTGGCCGGCGAGGTCCGGGTGCTCGGCGTCCGCCCCCGTGTCGAGGACGGCGACGTCCACACCGGCGGCGGTGTTGCCCTCGGCCCACAGCTTCGGCGCGCCGATCTGCGCGGTCGACTCGGCGAGGTCTCCCCGGACCCGGCCGTCCAGCCAGACCTTGGCGATGCCGCTCGCGAGCGTCGGGGTTCCGCCGGTCCGGCGGGCCGGGTCGGCGGTCAGCGCGCCCCAGAACTTCTCGGCGCTCTCGCGCGGGCGGGTCAGCGCCGCGCCCCGCACGCTGTCCAGGGGCCGCACCAGCTCGGAGCCGTCCACAGTGGGGCGGGTACGGGCGCGGGCCGCGGCGTCGGTCAGGGTGACGATCAGCGGCAGCGCGTTCGTGTGCGCGTCGTCGTACCCGTCGGCGATCAGATCCGTGACGTTGAACAGCCGCTTGTCGACCAGGCCGCTCGTGACGTACGGCAGCGCGGCGTCCGGGTAGACGTAGGTGTCGCCGTCCAGCACGGTGCGGTGGAAGGTCGGCGTGCTGCCGTCGGGCCGGCGAACGGCCGTGACGGTGCTGCCGTCGGCCGCCGTGGTGACCGTGACGAGGTCCCCGGTGATCAGGGTGACGGTGGACGCCCGACCCGGGGCCGCGGGCGGTTGGCCGGTCGGGCGGGTGGGATTGCCGGGCGGGGCGGCGGACGCCCCCGTGCCGGGTGGGGTGAACCCGGCGGTCAGAGCGAGGGCGGTACCGAGGGCGATCAGCCCGGATCGGCGACGCCTGGGAGACAGAGCCACGATGACCTCTTTGTGTCGAGGAGCGGTACGCAGCACAGCATCAAGGCAACGCCCCGCTGTCCCACCCCGCCGACCCCCGGCGCGTTCACGCCATGGCACAAACCCGCCACCCCCCCACCCCACCCGCCCCCCGCCCCCGCTCCCGCCCCGCTCCCGCCCCGCTCCCGCCCCCGCTCCCGTCGATCAAGGAGTTGTGGTGCCCGATGTCGAGTGAAAGGCGGCTTTCGCGCCCCCACCACAAGTCCATGATCGACGGCGCAGACCGGCGGGCGGGGCGGGGGCGGGGCGGGTCAGGCTTGGGTGGTTAGTTTGGCTAGGTGGTCTAGCTGGGTGGGGTCGGTTAGGGCTGAGCCGACTGCTACCACGCGTACGCCGGCGTCCAGGAACGCGGCGGCGTTTGTGGCGTCCAGGCCGCCTGTCGCGACGAAGCGGAGCTGCGGGAAGGGGCCGGCGATGGCCTTGAACCAGGCTGGGCCGAGGGAGATGGCGGGGAACGCCTTGAGCCAGGTGAGGCCGTGCCGCAGCGCCGCCTGCGCCTCGGTGGGGGTGGCCACGCCGGGCAGGTGCGGCAGACCGCGCGCGGCGGCGGCGTCGGCCACCGCGAGGTCCAGGCCGGGCGCGACGGTGAACGCGGCGCCCGCGTCGGCGGCGGCCGCGACCGTCTCGTCGTCGAGCACCGTGCCGGCCCCGACGATCCGGCCCCGCGCCGCGCCCGCCTTGATGGCGGCGCGCAGGGCGGGCACCGCGTCGGCGGTGGCGACCGGCACCTCCACCACCTCGATGCCGAGGTCCCAGGCGCGCTCGGCGAGCCGGACCGTCTCGGCGACCGGCAGGCCGCGCAGGATCGCCATCACCCGGGCGCCGCCGAAGAGGTGCGCGAAGTCCGTTGTGGTCATGGTCCACTCCATCCGAGGTCGCGGGAGATCTGCTGGGTGGTGGCCAGCAGTCGGGGTAGTAGGGCGCGCAGGTCGGCGAGGGTGGCCACCACCGTCGGCGCGGTCACCGACACCGCGGCCGTGACCGCGCCGTCGGCCTGTCGGACCGGTGCCGCCACACAGTTGATCAGCGGCTCGAACTCGCCGTCGTCGGCGGCCCAGCCCTGCGCGGCGACGGCCGCCAGCTCCGTGCGCAGCTCCGCCGGGTCGCAGATGGTGCCCGGGGTGTACGCCGGCAGCGTGCCGCCGTCGACCAGCTGGGACACCCGGGACGTCGGACCGTACGCGAGCACCACCTTGCCCACCCCGCTGGCGTGCAGCGGCGCGGTGCGGCCGATCCGGGAGTACATGCGGACCTGACCCCGGGCCTCGATCTTGTCGACGTAGACGAGGTCGTCGTCGACCACCTGCGCGAGGTGGATGGTGTGCCCGCAGTCGCGGCCCAGCGCCGCCAGGTGGGGGCGGGCCACCGCGCGGACGTCCAGCGAGTCCAGGGCCTGCTGGGCGAGGTCGATCAGCCGCAGACCCACCGTCCAGCCGCCGTCGGCGCGGCGCGCGAAGCCACCCGCCTCGAGCGACTGCAGCAGGCGCAGCGCGGTGGACTTGTGCACGCCCAGGTGGGTGGCCACGCCGCCGAGCTGCGCCGGCTCGCGGGCCAGGAGTTCGAGCGCGCGCATCGCCCGGTCGACGCCCTCGGACACCCCTCAGCCCTCTGCTCGGGCGGCGGTCAGGTCGGGTGGCGACCAGGGACCGTCGATCAGCCGTTCGAACCACGACCAGGGCGGCAGCGGCGCGTCGTCACCGGTGCTGCCCAGCGCCTGCGCGGCGACGAGGTGACCGAGGCGCAGCCGTCGCGTCGGGTCGAGGTCGCGCAGCAGTCCGGCCAGGTAGCCGGCGGCGAAGGCGTCACCCGCGCCCACCGGTTCCACCACCGACACGCGGGGGGCCGGGACGACGACCGGCTCGGCGTCGCGGAACAGGACGGTGGCACAGACCGCACCGTCCTTGACGACCACCGCCTGGGGGCCGGGCAGCAGTCGGCGTACGGCGGCCGGATCGCTCGTGCCCCAGAGGGCGTACGCCTCGTCCTGCCCGACGAAGACCAGGTCGCTGCGGTCGGCGAGGTCGCGCAGCACGGGCGCGGCCCGTTCGGCGGGCCAGAGCCGGGCCCGGTGGTTGACGTCGAAGCTGACCAGCGCGCCCGGTAGTGGCCGGTCGGTCACCGCGCGCTCGACCAGCGCCCGGCAGGAGGCCGAGAGCGCCGGGGTGATCCCGGACAGGTGCAGCACCCGTGCGCCGGCCAGCCGTGGGTCGGCCAGCGCGTCGCCGTCCATTCGGGACGCGGCCGAGCCGGCCCGGTAGTAGTGCACGGCGGTGGCCGTGGGGCCGGGGTCCTTGGCGTAGAGGCCGGTGGGTGCGGCCGGGTCCACCGCCACCAGGTCGACGTCGACACCGGTGTCGGCGACGTGCCGCACGACGAGCCGGCCGAAGGGGTCGTCGCCGACCCGGCCCACCCAGGTCGCCCGGTGGCCGAGCCGGGCCAGGTAGCCGGCCACGTTGGACTCCGCGCCGCCGACCGAGACGGTGACGCGTTCGGCGCGCTCCAGCGGCTCGCCCGCGGGCGGGCACAGCATCACCATGGTCTCGCCCACCGTGACCACCTCGGCCGGCGGCGGGCCGGTCGAGGTGGCCGTGCGGTCGGGTCGGGGCTCGCTCGGCATCGCGGCGCACGTCCTCGGGGAGGGGTCCGGGGTCCCGCCGAGCCTAGGCGCATTGTGCCACGTGAGCAACCCGTTGCGCTGAGCGCAACAGCGATCAGGGCAGGGTCAGTCCGTACGCCGCCAGCACCTCCGCGATGGGCTGGTAGTAGGTCGTTCCACCGGACGTGCAGTTGCCGCTGCCCCCGGACAGGATGCCGATGATGGTGCCGGTGGACGCCACGTACAGCGGCCCGCCGCTGTCCCCCGGCTCGGCGCAGATGTTGGTGCGGATCAGGCCGTAGACCACGCCGGTGGCGTAGTTGACGGTCTGGTTGAGCCCGGTGACCGTGCCGCAGCGCACGCCGGTGGTAACGCCGCTGCGGCACACCGCCTGACCCACGTACGCGGTGCCGGGTCCGTTGATGGTCAGCAGCCCGGGATAGGTGTAGACGGCGCTCGGATGCGCGATCCGGCCCGTGTAGCGGATCAGCCCGTAGTCGTTGCCCGGGTAGCTGGTGCCGGTGCGGGTGCCCAGGACGGTGGTCTGCGCGCTGTCGGCGTACCAGGTGCTGACGGTCCCGGTGCAGTGCCCGGCGGTAACCACGTAGTAGGTACTGCCACTGCGCACGTTCGCGCCCAGCGAGCAACGACTACCGCCACCGTAGATGCCCTGGCCGGCGGCGATCAGGGTGCGCAGCGTGCCGGGCTCCCGGCGCAGCAGCGCGCCGGCGCGATCGGCCACCGCCCGCAGCCTCGCCAGGTCGGCGGGCGTCACCGTGTCGTCGACGGTGACGGTCATCCGGCCGGTGGCCGGGTCGGCGCCCCAGGCGACGCCCGGCGTGCGTACCCCGGACAGGGCGCCGGCCGCGTCGGGCGCGGCATGAGCGGGGAGGGCGGCCTGTGCCGCGCCCGGCGCGACGAGCAGCAGGGCGGTCAGGACGAGGGCGACGAGCGGCGAACGACGCATCCGAACCTCCGACGGAGATCGAGATCTATGGATGCCGACAAGCGTCACCCGGGGGGCCCGCCGTGGCAACCTCCGGTCGCCCTCTTCCCCGCTCAGCGGGAATCGCCGAACCGGGGACGCGCCGCGCCCCCGCCGCCGATAATCCTCGAAGACACGGCGGGAGGCCGGGCATGACCACCGGAGGCACCGCGGCGCTGGTACGCCGGCCGGACGGGTCGACCCGGGCGACGCTGCTCGAACTGCTCTTCGACGTGGTCTTCGTGGCCGCGCTCGCGCAGACCTCGACGCTGCTCGCCGACGAGCATTCCTGGCGCCGCAGCACGGCGGTGGCGCTGATGCTGACCGCGATCTGGTGGACGTGGTCGGTCACCACGACCACCACCGAGTTCTACGATCCGCAGCAGCGCCCGATCCAGCTCATCCTCATGGTGGCCATGGTCGGGTCGGTCGGGATGGCGGCGGCGCTGCCGATGATCACCAGAGGGCAGGCCACGGTATTCGCGCTCGCCTACGTCGGCACCCACGTGGTGCGCGGCATTGTCCTGGTCAGCACGTTGTACCGGCAGCGGCACCGAGCGGCCATGGCGCGAGCCACCCGGTTCCTGTTCTGGTTCCTGGTCTCCGGTGTCCTCTGGATCATCGGCGTGCTGGTCGACTCGGGGCGGTTGTGGATCTGGACCACCGCGATCGCGATCGACGTGCTCGCCGCGGCGGCGCGCTACCCCACCCCGTGGCTCGGCCGGGTGCCTCTCGACCAGTACGACCGGACCACCGCGCACCTGGGCGAGCGGTACCAGCAGTTCGTCATCCTGGCCCTCGGCGACATCATCCTGATACCCACCCTGGAGCTCAGCCGCAGCGAATTCGACCGCCTCCGGATCGCTGCCCTGCTCTGCGCGTTCGCCATCATGCTGCTGCTCTGGCAGATCTACGTGTTTCGCGCCGGCGAGTTGCTCGAGACCGCGGCGGCCTCCGCGCCCGGCCGGTCCACCCGGATCGCCCCGTACACCCACCTGGTGCTGCTGGGCGGCGTGACCATCACGGCGGCCTCCGTCGACCTGGTCGTCAACCGTCCGAGCGGCACGACCCCGGCCTGGTGGCTGATGCTGATCATCGGCGGGCCGCTGGTGTTCGTGCTCGGCCGGGCGCTGTTCACCTACCTGCTGTCCACCCGCGTGCCGTGGCGGCGGGTGGCGACGCAACTGCTCCCGTTACTGGTGCTGCCCTGGGCCGGCGGTTGGCCACCGGTGCTGGTCACCGCGATCGTGGCGCTCGCACTGGCCGGGCACGTCCTGATCCCCGGCTCCGGCGACCGGGAGACCACGCGCGGACTCCGACCGCGCGGGCCCGCCGGGTGACCCAGCGCGGTCAGCCGAGGTGGCGCCCGACCCACTCGGCGAGATCGCGGGCGCAGGCGTCCACCGACTCCCGCCAGGTCCGGGCCGCGCCCTCCCCCGCCTCGTCACTGACCTGCTTGACCAGCCGACACGGCACCCCGGCCTGCGCGGCGGCCCAGGCCACCGCGTACCCCTCCATGTCCACCAGGTCGGCGCGCTGCGCCAGCCGGTCCCGCGCGTCGTCGTCGGCCACGAAGGTGTCACCGGTGGCCAGCACCGCGCCCTCGGCGGCCAGCGCGAGCGGCGCGCCGTAGGTCTGACCGGTGAGGGTACGCAGCAGAGCCGTGTCCAGGTCGTGCTGGAGCACGGTGGCGACCTCGTGGATACCCGTCCACCCGGGGCGCAGCGCGCCGGCCGTACCCAGGTTGAGCAGCAGGCTGGGACGCGGGCCGGCCGCCAGCACCGCCGCGACCGCGCTGGCGGCGTTGACCTTGCCCATGCCGGTGAGCAGCACCGGCAGCTCGGCCGGCAGGTAGCGGGCCTCCTCCCCCACGGCGAGCACCACCAGCGGACGATCGGCGCGGACCGTACCCCGAAGATTCACCGGAGCATCCTACGGGCCGCCCGCCACGGATCCGTCGCGCACTCCACCGGCATCTGTCCGGCCGGCGGTCAGTCTTCGGCGAACCGGTACAGCACGAAGTCCTTGTCTGCGCCGCACGCGATCGCCCGCGTGTTCCACGAGCAGGACGCGCTGCGCACGTCGACGAGCTGGCCCAACTCGTCGACGTCGCCCGACTCGGCCCACACGCCGGCCACGCTCCGGTTGTCCGCCACCGTGCTGGTCGGCTCGGCGAAGACGAGCAGGTTGCCGGCGTCCAGTCGGGCCGCCACGCCGGGGCGGTCGGCCAGCAACGCCTTGCCGGCCGTGTCGAAGAGGGTGACCGTCGCCTTCGGGTACTCCCGTTGGGTGAGCACCTGCTCGCCGACCGGCACCAGGCCGGTCGCGCCCGGCGCCGACCAGGAGATCGCCGACTTCCCCTCGGTCGCCGCCACCACCTCGGTGTGCTCGACGTCGCTGTTGCGTACCTGCACCAGACAGGCCCGCCGCTCGCCGCAGGCCACCAGCGCCTTCGGCCGGTACTCCGCGTTCTCGGCCCGGTAGACGACCACCGGCGCCGCGTCGGAACCCAGGTCGTACGCCAGCACCTGGTACCCGCCGTCGGTGGGGGCCACGAAGAGGCGGTCCTCGTGCGCCACCACCAGGTCGTCGAGGTCGGCCACGTTGCCCCACTCGCGCAGCACCGAGCCGGAGGACATGTCGACTAGCCGCGCCGAGCGGTCCGCCCCGATCTGCACGAGTCGTCGCCCCTTGCCGGTCCACGGGTCGCGGGCAGCGCCGCCGAGGAAGGCCGGCCCGCCCGCCGCCGCGTCGGTGCCCACCGGCTCGACGACGGTACGCGCCCCGCCGTACTGGTCACGCGGGTTGGGCCTGCTCCACTTGTCGGTGCCGTCGCCCAGCTTCAGGCCGACCAGCCGCCCGGCGGCCCGGTCCACCAGCACGGCGGTGTCGTCGGAGAAGTAGACGTCGTCGTCGCCGCGGACCGCCCGGTGCCAGCGCTGGGCGCCGGACCGGGCGTCCAGGACGGCCAGTTCGCGCGGAGTGCTGTCGCCCGGCGCGTCCGCGAGGACGGCAACCGCCCCCGGCACGGCGACGAGGCCGGTCCAGTCGTCGGCGGTGACGCCGGTCTGCCTGCGCCACAGCTCGTCGCCGGTGCCGGTGTCGACGGCGACCACCTCCAGCCGGTCGTCCGGCAGCGGGTACCCGAGATAGGCCCGGTCGCCGAGCACCGCGGTCCACATGCCGCTGGGCCGCTCGGCGCCGGCCGATGGCCTCGACAGCTCGCGCAGCGGCCCGAACTCCAGGTCCGGATAGCGGTCCCGCAGCAGGTAGAGCGTCGCCGCGGTGGCCACCCCGGCCAGGGCGAGCACGGCCCCGAGCACCACCCACCGGGCCCGCCGCCAAGTCGTACCGCCGCTCGGGATGGGCGGGGTGGGCGTCGGGGTGGCTCCCGCCCCGCCGACCAGGGTGCCCGCGACGCCCGGCGGCGCCGGCTGCCAACCCGAGCCGCCCGCCCCGGCTGATCCGCTCGGCCTGGCCGACGCCGGCCCGGGTTGCGACGGCACGGTCGGCGCGTTCTCCGCCGCAGCCGGCACGCCCGGCGGACCGGCCGGGGCCGGCACGGTCGACGCCGCAGCCGGCGCGGGCGGCCCGGCCGGCGAAGCCTGCGGGACGGCCTGCGGTCCCGCGTGCGCCGGCAGGGCTCGGCGCAGCGGAAGGTCCGTCAGCGCGCCCTCGGCCACCGGCAGCTCCGGCTGGTCCAGCACCGTCGGGGCCACGCCCAGCTCGGCGTGCAGCATTCGTGCCACCAGCGGAATCCGCGAGGAGCCGCCCACCAGGAACAGCCCGGCGAGCTGGTCGGGGCGCAGGCCGGCCGCGGCGATCACCTCCCGGGCGCGCTCCACGGCACGACGCAACAGCGGCGCCGCCACCCGCTCGACGTCGTCGCGCGTCAACCGCACCGCCTCGGCCACCCCGGGCACCGCGACCGGCGCCACAGCGGAACGGGACAGCGTCTCCTTCGCGCCGCGTACCTCGTCCCACAGTCGGACCTGGTCGCGGCGCTGCGCCGGGTCTGACGGGCGGACCAGGCGCGCCCACCGTCGGGCGTGCCGCTCGCCCAGCAGCTCGCCGACCCGCTGCACCAGCGCCGCGTCCAGGTCGAGGCCGCCCAGGTCGGGCAGACCGCCGTCGGCGACCACCAGGAACCCGGAGTCACCCCACGGGTCGGCGCCCTCGTTGCGCAACACCGCGACGTCGAGCGTCCCGCCACCGAAGTCGAACACCGCGATCGCGCCACCGACCGGCACCGGCCGGTGCAGGACCTGGGTGTAGTAGCGGGCAGCGGCCACCGGCTCACGCAGCAGACGTGTGCCCGGTGGCGTCGGCCCGGCGAGCGTGTGCTCGGCGGCCTGCGGCCATCCGGCCCGCAACAGCGCGTCGGCGAGCACCTGCCGCCGTGACTCGTCCCAGGCCGCCGGGCAGGTGAGCACGGCCGGAGGCAGGAAGCCGACCGCACCCACCGCGGCCCGCGCGACCGCCGCCAGCACCGCGGCGAGCAACTCCGCCGGCGGGTACGACCGGTCACCGAGCAGCACGGTCGGCTCGTCCACCCGACGCTTCGGGTTCGCCTCGAACCGGGCCGGATCGGCCTGCGCCAGCCGCCGGGCGTCCCAGCCGACGTGCAACGTGCCGTCCGGGTCGGCGTACACGGCCGACGGGCTGACCGGCTGACCGTCCATCAGCACCGGCCGGGTCCGACCGTCCGGCCAGCGCAGCACGGCCACCGTGTTGGACGTACCGAGGTCGACGCCGAGGGCGAAACCCTCGTGCTGGCCTGCCATCTGCCCGATACCTCCGCCGCGACGAGGGAACTCAGCCCCGCATCGTACGCAGCCCACTGCGCACCCCAGGCCTCGCCGTCACCAGGCGGACCGGCCAGTCGGTGCGTCGGGACGATTGGGGTACGGAACGTAAGGAGACCACAAGGTCTGCGAAATCGCCGGCCGCATCGGTGCTGGCTAGGCTGGCCGCGGGGAGGTGACCGGTGGCGCAGCGGGTGCTCGTGGTCGACGACGACCGGACGGTCAGCGACGTGGTCTGCCGCTACCTGGAACACGCCGGGTACGAGGTGAGTCACGTCGCGGACGGGCTGGCCGCCCTGGAGGCCGTCCAGGACCGGCCGCCGCACCTGGTCGTGCTGGACCTGATGCTTCCCGGGCTGGACGGGTTGCAGGTGTGCCGGCGCCTACGGGAGCGGCCGGACGGCGTACCCATCATCATGCTGACGGCGCGCGGCGACGAGGCGGACCGGGTGCTCGGGCTGCAACTCGGCGCCGACGACTACCTGAGTAAGCCCTTCTCGCCGCGGGAGCTGGTGCTGCGGGTCGGTTCGGTGCTGCGCCGGGCCGGTGAGCCGGCCGCGCCGGCGGCCGAACTGCTGGCCGACGCGGGGCTGGAGGTGGCCACTGGGCCACGGATCGCCCGCCTGCACGGCCGCGAGCTGGCCCTGACGCTGCGCGAGTTCGATCTGCTGGCGCACCTGATGCGACACCCGACACGGGCGTTCAAGCGCACCGAGCTGCTGGAACGCGTGTGGGGGTGGAACTTCGGCGACCAGTCCACGGTGACGGTGCACGTCCGCCGGTTGCGGGAGAAGATCGAGGACGACCCGGCCGAGCCACGACGCATCGTCACGGTCTGGGGCGTCGGCTACCGCTACGAGCCGGCCGATGCGTGACCTGGCGCTGATCTTCGGGGCGGCGCTCGCGGCCGCGCTCGGCGTGGGTCTGCTGGGCGCGCTGACCCTGCGACTGCTGCGGCACCGGTCGATCACCGTGCACGTGTGCGTCCTGCTCACCATCGCCGTGGTCGCCGTGGTGGCCGGCGTGGTGGTGGTCGCCCAGGCGATGTTCCTGTCCCCGCACGACCTCCAGGTCGTCCTGCTCACGGTCGCCGCGGCGGCGGTGGTGAGCCTCGGCGTGGGCTGGTACTTCGGGCGTCGACTGGCCGTGGCGGCGGTCTGGGCGGCCCAGGCCCGGGAGCGGGAACGGCGGGTCGAGAAGGGCCGCCGGGACCTGGTCGCCTGGGTGTCGCACGACCTGCGGACGCCGCTGGCCGGCCTGCGGGCGATGGCCGAGGCGCTGGAGGACCGGGTGGTCGACGACCCGGCGACGGTCGCCGAGTATCACCGGCGGATCCGTGTGCAGACCGATCGGATGACCCGACTCGTCGACGACCTGTTCGAGCTGTCCCGGATCAACGCCGGCGCGCTGCGACTGACCCTGTCGGCGGTGCCGCTGGGTGAGGTCGTCTCCGACGCCCTCGCCGGCACCGCGCCCCTGGCGAAGGCCCGGCGCATCCGACTGGAGGCCGCCGAGTCGGGCTGGCCCACCGTGCTGGCCAGTGAACCCGAGCTGGCCCGGGTGGTGGGCAACCTGCTGCTCAACGCGGTGCACTACACGCCGAGCGACGGCACGGTGCGGGTGGACGCCGGATCTGAACGCGACGCCGCCTGGCTGGCGATCGCCGACACCTGCGGCGGCATCCCCGAGGACGACCTGCCCCGACTGTTCGACGTCGCGTTCCGGGGCGAGCCGGCCCGTACGCCCCGCCCCGGTGGCGAGGGTTCCGGCGGGCTGGGGCTGGCGATCGTACGCGGACTGGTCGAGGCGCACGGCGGTCGGGTGGACGTGCAGAACGTCGGCGGTGGGTGCCGGTTCGTGGTGCGCCTGCCGGCGGCCTGACGCCCGCCCTCTCAGCGGTTCGCCCGCAGCTCACCGAACCAGCGCCGCCCCTGCCGGAACACGTCCTGGACCGCCAGGCCGGCGGCGTCGGCGACCGCGGGCACCGCACGCGCGTCAACCCGGGCCCAGCGGAACACCGGGCCCAGCAGCACCCGTCCGGTCCGCTGCTCGGCGGCCACCCGGGCCTGGCCCTGCCACGACCCCGCGCCGGGCCGCTCCAGCTCGACCAGGACCGTGCCACCCGGCGCGAGCAGGTCCCGGCAACGGCGCAGCAGCGCCACCGGCTCGCCGCCGATGCCGATGTTCCCGTCGATCAGCACCGCGTGCGCCCACCGACCCTCGGCGGGTAGCGGCCCGAACAGGTCGCCGTGCACCGCGACCGCGCCACGGGCGCGGGTGAGCCGCACCGCCGTCGGCGAGACGTCCACGCCGACCGCGGTCCGGCCGGCCCGGGTCAGCGCCACGGTGAGCCGGCCCGGCCCGCACCCGAGGTCGAGCGTCGGGCCACCACAGCGGGCGACGAGGCCGGTGACCGCCGACTCGGCCGTGCCGTGCCAGCGGTCCACCGGGAGCCGGCTACGGACCCCGTCGCCGTGCACCAGCCACCGCCGCAGGGCCACCCGGTCGGCGGCGAGCGCGGCGGCGAAGGGGTCGCCGGATCCGTCGTACCCCCGGCGCGGCGTCGGCCCGGACGGCGACCGTACCGGCGGCGCGGCCTCGACCGGGGCGGTGTCGACGGGGTTCACCGCCGGCCCTCCGGCAGCAGGGTGAGGCGGACCGCCGCGACCTGGCGGGCGAAGCGTCCGCCGGGAACCTCGACGGCCACCGCGAGGGCGTCGGACCACTTGTCGACGTCCCGCAGGACCGGCAGCGGCGCGGTCCGCAGGCCACGCCCGGTCAGGGCCGCCCACGTGTCGCGACCGGTGTCGGGCGTCGACATGGGAACGTCCCGCAACACCCGGGCGTGCCGGGGGTCGCGCAGCCCCAACGACCACCAGCCGCCGTCGTGCGCCCGACCGAGCACCGCGTCGGAGGCGCGCAGCCCCGCCACCGCCGCGGCCAGCCGGCCCGGCGTCACCTGCGGCGTGTCCATCCCGATCTGCACCACCGGCCGCCCGGGGTACGCGGCAGCGACCTCGGCGTACGCGTTGGCGAGCCGCTCGCCGAGCCCGGTGCCGCGCTGCTCCAGCACCGACCAGCCGTCCAGCGCGGCGGTCAACGCGTCGGCGTCCTCCGCCTCGGCCAGCCGACCCGACCAGGCCAGCACGGGCGTGACACCGGGGGTGGCGCGGACGGCGTCGAGGGTGTCGCGCAGCGCGGCGGCGGCGATCCGGGCCGCCTGGGCCGGCGTGACCGGTGGGCAGAGCCGCGTCTTCACCGCCCCGGCGACCGGCGCCTTGGCGACCACCAGCAGGACGGTCACCGAGGGCCGTCCACGGTCCGCAGCACACCGGCGAAGTCGCGGGTGGCACGCAGGGTGCCCCGCACCGAACCGGAAACCTTGGACCGCGTGCCGGCGGCCCGCGGCGCGTAGGTGACGTCCGTCTCGTGGATGCGCCAGCCGGCGGCGGCGGCCCGGATCAGCAGTTCGAGGGGGTAGCCGAAGGCCCGGTCGGTGACACCGAGGTCGAGCAGCGCCTGGCGGCGGGCCACCCGGATCGGGCTGAGGTCCCGCAGCGGTACGCCCCGACGGCGCAGCAACGCGGCGACCAGCGCCGTGCCGGCACGGGCGTGCCACGGCCACACTCCCGCCCCGACCGGCCGACGCCGACCCACGCTGAGGTCGGCCGTACCGGCGGACACGGGTGCCACCAGGGCCGGCAGCTCGGCGGGGTCGAACGACCCGTCGGCGTCGAGGACGCACACCAGCTCGGCGTCGGCGGCCTCCAGGCCGGCGTGCACCGCCGCGCCGTACCCGCGTCGGGGTTCGTGCACCACCCGGGCGCCGTGCCGGACGGCCACCTCGGGCGAGCCGTCCCGGGAGCCGTTGTCCACCACGATGGCCCGGTAGCCGGGCGGCAGCGCGGTGAGCACACCCGGCAGGGCGGCTGCCTCGTCCAGGCAGGGCAGCACCACGTCGATCTCAGTCGCCATACCGCCGACGCTAGGGCGACGCGCGCGCGGCGGAGGCCGAAATGTGCTTACCGAACCCTTACCGCCCGGGCATTTCTTACCGTCCGGTGACGGGCCGCCGATTGGCGAGCGCGAGGGTGGGCTGTCGCCGTACCGTCCGGTGGTCATGGCCTCGACCACCGCTTACGCCACCGCCCCCGGGCGGACCCCGCCTCGCCGCCCCGGCGGAGACCTCCTCGTGCTGGGGCTGGAAGCGGCGCTGCTCGGCGTCGCCGTGCTGGTCGGGGCCCTGCTCAACGCGCGCGGCGGCGGCCTGCACGCGGACGCCGCTCCGCTGTACGCGACGTGGCGGCCACACGTCGGCTGGGGCAGCCCGGCCGCGCTGGTGGTGGCGGTCGCGGTGGTGGGCTGGGGCGCCCGGTGGGCCCGCACCGCCCGGTGGGGCCGCCTGTTGGCTGCCGCGTGGCTGACGGCGGTGGCCTGGACCATGTCGTTGGCCCTGGTCGACGGCGCGTCGGCGGGGCTGACCCGACGGCTCACCCCGCAGGCCGAGTACCTGCACGAGGTTCCCGGCGTGACCGACATCCCGACGATGCTGGCCGGATTCACCAGCCGGATCGTTGACTTCCAACCCGACTCCTGGTCCACCCACACCGCCGGCCATCCGCCGGGCGCGCTGCTCATCTTCGTCTGGCTGGACCGCGTCGGCCTCGGCGGAGGCACCGCAGCCGCGCTGGCCTGCGTCCTGCTCGGCGCCACGATCGCGGTGTCGGTGCCGGTGACGCTGCGCGCGCTCGGCGCGCCCGACGCGGCCCGCGCGGTCGTGCCCTTCCTGGTGCTGCTGCCCGGGGCCGTCTGGGTGGGCGCCTCGGCCGACGGCATCTTCGCCGCCGTGGTCGCGGCCGGTCTGGCGCTGCTGGCGGTCCGGGGCCGCGTGGCCGCCCTGGCCGGTGGGGCGGTGCTCGGCTTCGCGCTGCACCTGTCGTACGGGTTCCTGCTGGTGGGTGTGCTCGCGCTGGCCGTGGTCGCGCTGCGCCGTACCCACCGACTGGGCGCGCTGCTCGCCGCCGCCGTCGGCGTCGCCGCCGTGACGGCGGTGTTCGTCGCGGCGGGGTTTCACTGGTGGGACGGCTACCACCTCGTCGTCCAGCGGTACTACCAGGGCTGGGCCGCCGACCGCCCGTACGCCTACTGGGTGTGGGCCAACCTGGCCGCGCTGCTGCTCAGCGCCGGTCCGGTCCTGGGGCCGGCCCTGCGCCGCGCGCTGGCGGCCGCGCCCGGCTGGCGGGCCGCCGGGCGGTTGGCCCTGCCTACGGCAGCAGGAGTACGCGCAGCCGGCCCCACGGTGCTGCTACCGCTGGCGGCCCTGGTGGCGGTCCTCGGCGCGGACCTGTCCGGGCTGAGCAAGGCCGAGGTAGAGCGGATCTGGCTGCCGTTCGTCGGCTGGCTGCTGGTCGCCACCGCCCATCTCCCGGCGACCTCGCGACGCTGGTGGCTGGCCGCGCAGGCGCTCACCGCGCTGGCCGTCAACCACCTGCTCTGGACGGTCTCCTGACCACCCCCGCCGCACGCCACACCGGGCCCGCGGCTTGCCCGGCGCATGCGCACGCCAGCCGTAGGCGGGCGGTCATCCGGCGCGCCGGGCCACGGCCAACGCGGGACCGGCCACTCCGGTGGGCGTGATGACTGTGAGGCATCAAGATGCCCCACAGTCATCACGCCCATAGGAGTGACAACGCGCTCCCCGCCCCCTTGACGCGTCGATCTTGCGGTTTCGGTTGTCGATATGGACTATGTGCCCACATCTGTCGCAGCAGAAAGTGCAAGATCGGCGCACGCCGGGCGGGGCGGGGGTGGGGGTTAGGGGCGGGGTCAGCCTGCTATGGCGGCTGGTTCGCGGAGCGGGTCGGTGGCGAAGCCGGCCACGCCGTCGGCGAAGCCGACCCGGGCGGTGTAGCCGAGCAGTTCCGCGGCACGGCGCGGGTCGGCGACCACGTGCCGCACGTCGGCCGCGCGTGCCCCGCCCACGACCTGCGGGGCCGGTCCGCCCATCGCCTCGGCCAGGGCGACCGCCAGCTCCCCAACGGTGTGCGGCTCGCCCGAGCACACGTTCACCGGTACGAGGGTGGCCGGTGGCAGGTCGCGGGTGAGCGCCAGCAGGTTGGCCCGCGCCACGTCGGTGACGTGCACGAAGTCCCGCCGTTGCCGGCCGTCCTCCAGCACGCGCGGGGCCATGCCGGCCGCCAGCGCCGACCGGAAGATGGACGCTACTCCGGCGTACGGGGTGTCGCGGGGCATCCGAGGGCCGTAGACGTTGTGGTAGCGCAGCGCCCACACCGTCCCACCGGTCTGTCGGGCCCAGGCGGCGGCCAGGTGTTCCTGCGCGAGCTTGCTGGCGGCGTACGTGCTGCGCGGCTCCAGCGGCGCGTCCTCGGGCACGAGCACCGGGTCGAGGCCCCGACCACAGCGGGGGCAGGTCGGGTCGTACCGGCCGGCCGCCACGTCCTCGGGTCGCCGTGGCGCGGGGCGCACCGTGGCGTGCTCGGGGCAGGCGTAGCGCCCCTCGCCGTACACCACCATCGAGCTGGCCAGCACCAGCCGGCCGATTCCCGCCCGGTGCAGGGCGGCCAGCAGCACGGCCGTGCCGTAGTCGTTGTGCGTGACGTAGTCGGGGCCGTCCGACGGGTCCAGGCCGTGGCCGACCATCGCCGCCTGGTGACAGACCACGTCCACACCGGGCAGCAGGCGATCCAGCAGGGCGCCATCCCGGACGTCGCCGCGCACCACCTGGTGCTCACGTGACCAGGCAGGCAGCTCCCCGCCGTGCGCCTGGGGCAGCAGCGCGTCCAGCGCCACCACCTCGTGGCCCTGCTCGACGAGCAGGTCGACGACCTGCGACCCGATGAACCCGGCCGCGCCGGTGACCAGTACGCGCATGTCGGACACGGTAGGGCCGGTCGGGCGTCCGACGGGCCGGTTCGGCGCAGCCGTAAGGAGTTCGCAACAGCTCGGCCGGCCACGATGGCCCGGTAAGCGTTCGGTAATGCGGTAAACCCCGCTGCGTCGTACCCCTGCGGTCTAACCTGCCGGCAGTGCCCGCCACCGGCGCTCGCGCCCGGCGGGCCGACGACGGCGGGATGTGAGGACCAGGAGGGAACAGCGAGTGCCAGGAGCAAGGCCCGGCCCGGGCGACAGCGGGGCCCCGGTGTCGGACGCGGACGGCTACGGCGCGCCGCGCGGGCTCTGGCGGGGACTGGCCCGGCATCGTCCGCCGGGTGTGGACGCGGCCGAACGCGCCTGGCGCAGTCCGTTGCGCGGTCCCTGGCTCACCGCCGTCTACGGTTCGGCGCTGCTGGTGGCGCTACCACTGGTGATCATCACGGGGCTGCTCGACTACGCCGCCTACGGCCCCCGCTTCGACCAGGCGTTCCCGCAGGACGTCGGCTGGCTGCGGCTGCCGGTCTTCGACTGGCCCACGCGGCCGTCCTGGCTGTTCCGGGTCACCCAGGGCCTGCACGTGACGCTCGGGATCGTGCTCGTCCCGGTGGTGCTGGGCAAGCTGTGGTCGGTGCTGCCGAAGCTGTTCGCCTGGCCGCCGGCCCGCTCGGTGGCGCAGGTGCTGGAACGGCTCACCCTGCTGCTGCTGGTCGGCGGGATCCTGTTCCAGATCGCCACCGGCCTGCTCAACATCCAGTACTCGTACGTGTTCGGCTTCGACTTCTACACCGCCCACTACTTCGGCGCGTGGATCTTCACGGCGGCCTTCGTGGCGCACGTGATCATCAAGTTCCCCCGGTTGGTGACCGCGCTGCGATCCCGCCCGCCGGGCACCGAGCTGCGGACCACGCGCGCCGACACGCGACCCGAACCACCCGACCCGGACGGCCTGGTCGCGACCGAACCGGGCCCGGCCACGGTCAGCCGACGTGGGGCGGTGGCCCTGGTGGGCGGCGGCGCGCTGCTGCTGGCCGTACTGACCATCGGGGAGAGCCTGGACGGTCCACTGCGGCGTACCGCGCTGCTGCTGCCTCGCGGGCGACAACCCGGCACCGGGCCGAACGGCTTCCCGGTCAACCGCACCGTCGCCGCCGCCGGCGTACGTCCCGAGCAGACCGACGCGAGCTGGCGACTGACGCTGCGCGGCGGTGGGCGAACGGTGACCCTGGACCGGCCCGGCCTGCTGGCCCTGACCCAGCACACGGCCGCGCTGCCCATCGCCTGCGTGGAGGGCTGGTCGACCCGGCAGAGGTGGACCGGCGTACGTCTTCGTGACCTGGCCGCGCTCGCCGGCGTTCCCGACCCGGTCTCGGCGCGGGTGTCGTCGCTGGAGCAGGCCGGGCTGTTCCGCACGGCGGTACTCGCGGCCAACCAGGTCCTCGATCCCGACTCGCTGCTGGCGTTGCGGGTCAACGACGTCGACCTCTCCCCCGACCACGGCTATCCGGCCCGGGTCATCGTGCCCGCCCTGCCCGGCGTGCACTGCACCAAGTGGGTCGCCGAGATCGACTTCCGGGAGCGGACCGATGACTGAGCGCACCGCTCGGCCGCGGGCGGCCTACGGCGCGGCGCCCTGGCATCTCGCCCTGGTGACGGCGGTGATCGTGCTCGCCGGCTGGGTGGCGCTACGCCTCGCCGACGAGGCGACGTTCGGCCGGATGCTGCTCTGGTTCGTCGGCGCGGTCGTCGCGCACGACCTGGTGCTGTTCCCGGTGTACGCGAGCGTCGACCGCGTGCTGCGCGCGGCGGCACGCGGTCGCGTCGTGCTGCTCAACCACCTGCGGGTGCCGGCGCTCGGCACGGCGCTGCTGTTCCTGGTCTACGCACCCGGCATCCTGCGCTGGGGCGAGACGACCCACGAGGCGGCCACCGGCCAGACGCAGCGGCCGTACCTGCTGCGCTGGCTGGCGCTCAGCGGGGCGCTCTTCCTGCTCAGCGCGCTCGCGTACGCGCTGCGGCGTCGCCGTCAGTCGTCGGGGCAGCGCTCGGAGAGCGCGTAGCGCAGCAACACCACGTCGCCGATCTGGCGCGTCTCGGCCAGTCGGGCCCGGCGGCCCGGATGCCAGGGGAAGCGGCCCTCGTCGACGAAGCGTGGCGCCCGACGGTCGCCGACGAAGAACGGGGCGACGACCAGGTGCAGCTCGTCGGCGAGGCCGGCGGTGAGGAACTGGGCGTGGACCGTCCCGCCACCCTCGACCATCAGGCGGCGCACCCCCCGCGCCGCCAGGTCGGCCAGGACCCAGCCGAGGTCGACCGGCTCTCCCCCGTCGATGACGGTGGCCAGCTCGCCGACCCGCTCCCGGGTCTTGTCCAGGGCGCCGCTGGCGCAGTAGACCAGCCGGGTGGAGTCGCCCGCGGTGAAGAACCGCGCGGTCGGGTCGAGGTCCCCGCGCGCCGTCAGCGTCACCTTGACCGGCGAGGCGGGCTGGCCGCACGCCACCCGTTCGGTCCGCCGCGCCGCCGATCGCACCAGCAGGCGGGGGTCGTCACGGCGGACGGTGGCGGCACCGACCAGGATCGCGTCACAGCCGGCCCGGACCGCGTCGACGCGGTCGAGGTCGTCCTCGTTGGACAGCAACAGACGCTGGTCGGAGGTGTCGTCGATGTATCCGTCGATGGAGGTGGCGCAGCTCAGCAGCACGTAGGGCCGTGGCGACGCCGGCCGGCAGCTCACCGGGAGACGGGCCGGTCAGGGGTGCGGCCCGCCCGCTCCTCGGCCGCTGCGGCCTCGGCCGCTGCCTCGGCCGCCTCTGCCTCGGCCGCCTTGGCGGCCTTCGCCGCCAGGTAGTCGGCGTTGGCCGGGGAGAGGAAGACGCTGGTGGGGACGCGTTCCACGACGTCGACACCCAGCCGGGTCAACTGTTCGGCCTTGTCGGGGTTGCTGCTGAGCAGGCGTACGCGCGGCACGTCGAGCGTGGCCAGCATCTGCGCGGCGGCGGTGTAGTCGCGCTCGTCCTCGCCTCGGCCCAGCGCCACGTTGGCCTGGTAGGTGTCCAGGCCGGCATCCTGAAGGGCGTACGCGTCGAGCTTCGCGTACAGGCCGATGCCCCGGCCCTCCTGACGCAGGTAGAGCAGGAACCCGCCGGTCTCGGCGATCCGCTGCACCGCCTCCCGCAGTTGCGGCCCGCAGTCGCAGCGCTGGCTGCCGAACACGTCCCCGGTCAGGCACTCGCTGTGCGGGCGGACCAGCGGCGGCTCCCCACCGGCGGTGAGCCGGTCCAGCGCGCCGGCCCAGTCGCCCAGGCCGAGGGCGAGGTGTTCGCGACCGTCGACCAGACCTTTGAACGTGAACACCCGGACGGTGGTGGTGTAGCCGTCGGGGAACGCCAACGGCACCGTGACCTGCGTACGGACCGTGGCGACGGGCAGTGCTTCGGGCATGGGACTCCTTCGTCCGGCGCCGCGGGACGGCGGCGACGCGTACCGTTTCACCACTGAATCAACAGCCGCCGGGCGAGGCGGCTTCCCGAGCGGCGGTGGGTTCACGGGCCCGTCGGGCGAGCAGCACGGCCGCGCCGGGCAGGCTGGCCACCAGCACGAGCGCGCCGTAGACGGTGGCGGTGGCGACACCCTCGGAGGCGCTGAGACCGGCCGCGCCGAACACCCAGGCGGCCACCCCCTCGCGGGGGCCGAAGCCCGCGACGTTCAGGGGCAGGCCCATGGCCAGCAGGGCGAGCAGGGTCAGGGGCAGCAACCTCGTCAGCGGCGCGTCGGATCCGGCGGTCCGGGCCGCCACCAGGAAGGTGGCCAGGTGACCGGCGACCATCACGGCGGAGGCGACCAGCACGCCGAGCCAGGTCCGCCGGCCCAGCAGTCCGGTCCGCACGTCGGCGACGGCGGTTCGCACGCCACGCGCCCACCGGGACCGGCCGGTACCGGGCAACAACCGAGCCAGGAGTACGGCGGCCAGTCCGACCGCCACGAGCAGCGCGGCGGTGGCCGGCAGGTACGGACGCACCGGGGACGGGAACGCCGCGAGCACGACCAGGGCGACGCCCACCAGCACCACCTGACCGGCGGCACGTTCCCAGACCACCGCGCGGATACCCCGGCTGACGTCGCCGGCGTCGCGGCCGTGGCGCACCGCCCGGTGCACGTCCCCGAGCATCCCGCCGGGCAGGGTGGCGTTGAGGAACACGGCCCGGTAGCAGTGCGCCACCGCGGTCGCCAGCGGCAGCCGCACGCCCAGGCCACCGGCGACGAGACTCCACCGCCACGCGGCGCAGACCGTGGTGAGCGCGCCGATGAGCAGGGCCGCGGCCAGCGCCGGGGCGTCGATCAGCCGTACGCCGGCGAGGAACGCGCCGCCGCCCACCTGCCACAGCAGGACGGCGAGCAGGCCCACCCCGCCGACCACTCGTGCCCAGGCCCACACCATCGACGCCGGTCCTCCCTGAAGATCGTCCACTCTCTTAGTGCACGTACCCAGGGTGTGGATGGTTCATCCACCGGCCAGCAGGTCCCGGTGCTCGACCACCACGCCCAGCCGGCCGGCCGCCGCCTCGGCCAGCCGACGTCGGGCGTACGCGTCGGCCGGGCCGGCCAGGTCGGGCCGCTGCTCGCAGGCCGCGCCCAGCCAGCCCCGGAACCACTCGGCGGCCAGGTCGGCCTGCTGGGGGCCGAGTCGCCACGGGCTGGGCCGCTCGACCACGGGCACGCCCCGCCGGGCGAATGCGGCGGCGGTGACGGCGGCGGCGTCCGGGCCGAGCAACCGACGGCCGTCGACGGTACGCCGCTGGTGCGCGTTGAACGCCTCCTCGACCGCGGCGTCGAGCGGGTCCTCGGGAGTGAGCCGGACCCGTCCGGTCACCGAGACCGCGAACAGGGCGGGGCGGCCGGCGTCCACACAGGCCGTGACCACCCGCTCGACCTCCTCGGCGGTCAACATGTCCAGCAGCGCGGACGCGGTGACCAGCGCGCCGTCGGACAGGTCGGCGGCGGTGAGCCGGGTCAGGTCGCCGCAGCGGGTGTGGACGGTGACCGGCGCTCCGTCGGCGGCGGTCACCCCGGCCATGCTGTCGGCGGCGCGGGCCAGCAGGTCGGCGTCCCGGTCGTGCAGCACCCACCGCTGCGGTCCGCTGAGCCGGGCGGCGAGCCAGCGGCTCATCGAACCGGTGCCGCTGCCCAGGTCGTGGATCACGACCGGGTCGTGGCCGGCCAGTCGGGGTCGGACGGCGTCCAGCAGGTCGTCGGCGCGGGCCGCCGCGTCGGCCGGCTCCCGCAGACGCAGCCAGTCGGCGAACGGCAGGGTCTCCTCGACGGTCACCCCGTCACCTCCTCCAGCACGGTGGCCAGGCGCGCGGTCGTCACCGGCCAGTCGGACAGGGTGTCGCGGCGGGCGAGCGCGGCGCGCCGCAGCCGGGACCGCAGTTCGTCGTCGCCCAGCCACCGGCTCAGCGCGCCGGCCAGGGCGGCCGGATCGTCCGGCGGGACCAGCAGACCGGGCACGACGCCGTCGGGGGCGCGACCCAGCGCCTCGGGCAGGCCCCCCACGTCGGTGCCCAGCACCGGTACGCCACGCGCGAGGGCCTCGGTGACGACCATCCCGTACGTCTCGCCCCGCGAGGGCAGGACCAGCAGGTCGGCGGCGGCGTACGCGGCGTCGAGCGCCGGGCCGGTCAGCGGGCCGGCCAGTCGGACCCGTTCCGCCAGGCCGGCGCCGGCGAGCCGGTCGCGCAGCTGGCACACCAGCTCGGGTTCCCGGGTCAGGGTGCCGGCGCAGACCAGCGTCCACGGCGTCTCGGCCAGCACGCACAGGGCGTCGACCAGCAGGTCGTGACCCTTGTGACGGGTGACCGCGGCGACGCAGAGCAACCGGTCACCGGTTGCGCTGCCGGGATTCGTCACCGGAGCGGGCGTCACCCCGGGCGGCGCGACGTGGACGCGCTCGGCGGGCAACGCATGGCGGGCCAGCAGCCGGCGGCGGGTCCACCCGCTGGTGGTGACGACGGCGCTGGCGGTGGCCAGCGCACGACCCTCGGCCTCGTCGTCGAGCGGCATGTGCACCAGCGGGACGAGGCGCAGCCGGGTCGCGTGCGGGGCGAGCAGCTCCGGCACCGTCGAGGCGATCAGGCCGTCGACGAGCACCACGGCGTCGTCCGCCGTGGTGGCGAGCAGCCGGGCCAGCGCTGCCCGGTCGGCCGGGTCGGGGTGCGGCCACGCGCCGGGTACCGGGTGCTCGTGCACCGTCCACCCACGCTCGGCGAGCCCGGCGCAGACCCGCCGGTCGTACGTGTTGCCACCGCTGGGCGTGCCCGGGTCGTCGATGTCCCCCGGCAGGACGACGTGCACCGCACGTCGTCGCGCGGCGGCGGGGGCGGGGGCCGGCGGCGGCCGGCCCGCGTCGGTCACAGCGACCGCTCGTAGCTGGCCCAGGCGACGTGTGACTCGTGCAGGGTGACGGTGATACCGGCCAGCTCCCGGGCACCGGCCCCCAGGTCGCCGGCGTGTACCCGCTCGGCCAGTCGGTCGGCGACGGTACGGGCGAGCACCTCCGTGGTGGTGTTCGTGCCGGCGAACGCGGGCTCGTCGTCGAGGTTGCGGTAGGACAGCTCCCCCACCACGGCCCGGAGCTGCTCGGTGGCGAGGCCGATGTCCACGACGATGCCGTCGGCGTCCAGGTCGGGCCGGCGGAACGTCGCGTCCACCACGAACGTCGCCCCGTGCAGGCGCTGGGCCGGGCCGAACACCTCGCCCCGGAAACTGTGGGCGATCATCATGTGATCCCGAACGGTCACGCTGAACATGGTCACTCCCCGTCGTCGTAGGTGATGAGGTGGCAGAGCGCGGGCAGGTCACCCGAACTCAGTCGGGCGAGTACGTCGGGTAGCTCCGTGAACCGGGACGCGCCGGTGATCAGCGCGTCGAACGCCGGGTCGTCGAGCAGGTCCAGGGCCAGCGCCAACCGGTCGGTGTAACTGCGACGACCGCGCCGCGCGGGCGCGACCATGCCGACCTGGCTGCTGCGCACGGTGAGCCGTCCGGAGTGGAACGCCCCACCGAGGGACACCTGCACCTGGCGGTCGCCGTACCAGCTCAGCTCGACCACCGTGCCCTCGGGCGCGAGCAGGTCCAGCGCCTGTTGCAGGCCGGCGGACGTGGCGCTGGCGTGCACCACCAGGTCCCGGTCGCCGGTCGCGTCGGCGGGTCGGGCGAACCGGACGCCGAGCGCCCCGGCCACCCCGGCCCGGCGGGCGTCGGTGTCGACCAGCTCGACGTCCACACCGGGGAACCGCGCCACCAGCGCCGCGACGCAGCAGCCCACCATGCCCGCGCCGATCACGCTGACCCGGTCGCCGAGCAGGGGCGCGGCGTCCCACAGGGCGTTCACGGCGGTCTCCACCGTGCCGGCGAGCACGGCGCGGGCGGGCGGCACGTCGTCGGGCACCGGCACCACGGCGGTCGCCGGCACGACGTACGCGCTCTGGTGCGGGTGCAGGCAGAACACCGTACGCCCGAGCAGTTCCGGCGGGCCCTGTTCGACCACGCCGACGCTGAGGTAGCCGTACTTGACCGGGCCGGGGAAGTCGCCCTCCTGGAACGGGGCGCGCATCGCCGCGTACTGGTCGGCGGGCACCCGACCGGCGAACACCAGCGTCTCGGTGCCCCGGCTGACCCCGGAGTAGCGCGCGCGGACCAGCACGTCGTCGGGGCCCGGGGCGGGCAGTGGCACCGGCCGGATCTCCGCCGCGCCGGGCTCGCGCACCCAGCAGGCGTACGCCTCGCGGTTCACCCTCGTACACCTCACCTTTTGTCCCGGTCGAACCGAACGGCCCTGATTTCCGTGTTCCCTGTCGGGGTCGTCGATCATAAACACGGAGGTACGGTGCCCACAGTTCGAAGCGGCCCGGTGATCGGGCTCACCGCACAACTGGTCGTGCTGGCGACGCTGGCCGCCACCGTGGGTCTGGACAAGGCGGGTTGGCTGGCCGGCGTCGGCTACGCGGCGGTCACCTGTCTCGCGTTGAGCCGGGGCCTGCACCTGTCCGGCGCGTCCCGCCTCGGCCCCGCCGACCGGGTGACGTTGGCCCGGGGCGTCCTGGTCGGCGCGGTCACCGCGCTGGTCGTGGACTCGTTCGACCGCCCGACGCCGGTGGGGCTGCTGGTCGCGTTGAGCGCGGTGGCCCTGCTGCTGGACGCCGTGGACGGCCAGGTCGCCCGGCGCACCGGCACCGCCAGCGCCCTGGGGGCGCGCTTCGACATGGAGGTCGACGCGTTCCTCATCCTGGTCCTCAGCGTCTACGTCGCCCCGGCGGCCGGAAGTTGGGTGCTGGCCATCGGCGCGATGCGGTACGCCTTCGTCGCGGCGAGCGCGGTCCTGCCCTGGCTGCGGGGCACGTTGCCGCCACGCTTCTGGCGCAAGGTGGTGGCCGCCGCCCAGGGAGTGCTGTTGACGGTGGCCGCCGCGCGGGCGCTGCCGGAGCAGTGGACCACGCTGGTCCTGGTGGCGGCGTTGGCGCTGCTGGTCGAGTCGTTCGGCCGGGACGTGGCCTGGCTGTGGCGTCGCCGCCCGGCGCCCCGGCCGGCTCGCCCGCTGCTGCCGGTGCCCACGCCGACGCTCCCGGTGCCCCGGCCCGCGCTGGCGGCGCGCTCCGGCGGTACGGTCCACTCCGACTGGAGGCCCCGATGACCCTCGCACCTCGGCGACGCCGGCTCGCCGACCGGTTGCGCGGGCGCTCCGCGTCGACCGGCGACGCCGCTGGTCGTACTCCCGTGGTGTCGCCCGCGTCGCGCGGCCCGGCGCGGCGGGCGCTGCGGGGGGCGGGCACGGTGCTGGCGGTCCTGCTGGTGTACGTGGTCCTGGTCGGACCGGACCGCCTCGGTGAGCTGACCCCCGGCGCGCTCGTGCGGATCCCGTTGGAGGGTCTGCTGGTGGCCGCGCTGCTGCTGGCGCTGCCGGCGCGACCACGACGGATGGTGGTGGCCGTGCTCGGGCCGCTGCTCGGCCTGCTGGCCATCGTGAAACTCGCCGACCTGGGGTTCCGCACGGCCCTCGACCGCCCGTTCGACCTGGTGCTGGACTGGCTGTTGCTGGACGACGCGTTCGGCTTCGTCCGGGACTCGGCGGGGCGGGTCGGCGCGCTCGGCGCGCTGGTCGGCGTCGTGCTGCTGATCGGAGCGCTGCTGGTCGTGGTGACCGTGGCACTGCGGCGGCTGGCGTCGCTGCTGGTGGACCACGAGCGGACGGCGACGCGGGCGGTGGCCGCGCTGACGGTCGTCTGGGTGGTCTGCGCCGTCGCCGGGGCGCGGATCGTCCCGGGTGTGCCGGTGGCCGACGCCGGGACCACCGCGCTGGTGGGCGCGCACGCCGAGCAGGTGGACGCGCGGCTGCACGACGGGAGCCGGTTCACCGCCCAGATCGACGCCGACCCGTTCCAGGACGCCCCGGGCGAGCAGTTGCTGACCGGGTTGCGCGGCAAGGACGTCGTCCTGGCCTTCGTGGAGAGCTATGGGCGCGACGCCGTCGAGGACCCGGAGTTGGCGCCGCAGGTCAACGAGGTGCTGGACGCCGGGACCGCGAGCCTGCGCGCTGCCGGGTACGGCTCACGCAGCGGCTTTCTCACCTCCCCCACGTTCGGCGGCGGTAGTTGGTTGGCGCACGACACCCTGCTGTCGGGTCTGTGGACGGACAACGAGCAGCGGCACCGCAGTCTGCTGGCCAGCGACCGGCTCACCCTCAACGGCGCGTTCCGCCGGGCCGGCTGGCAGACCGTCGGGGTGCTGCCGGCGGCGACCCAACCCTGGCCGGAGAAGGACTTCTTCTCGTACGACCGCTACTACGACACCGAGGCGCTCGGCTACCGGGGCCCGAAGTTCGCCTACGCGCCGATGCCCGACCAGTACACGCTGTCCTTCTTCCAGCGGCACGTGCGCGCCGACGCGGACCGTCCGATCATGGCGGAGATCCCGCTGATCTCCAGCCACTCGCCGTGGACGGCGGTGCCCCGCATGATCGGCTGGGACGCGGTCGGCGACGGCTCGGTCTACCACGGCGACGCCGGGGCGAAGGACGGCGGTAAGGACGACCGGGACACCGGCCGGGTACGGGCCGGCTACCGGCAGGCGATCGCCTACTCGCTCCAGTCGCTGATCTCCTACGTGCAGACCTACGGCGACGACGATCTGGTGCTGGTCTTCCTGGGCGACCACCAGCCCGCTCCGGTGGTGACCGGCGAGGGCGCGAGCCGGGACGTGCCGATCACGATCGTCGCCCGGGACCCGAAGGTCCTCGAACAGATCACCGGGTGGGGCTGGCAGGACGGCCTGCGGCCGGGTCCACAGGCGCCGGTGTGGCCGATGGACTCCTTCCGCGACCGGTTCCTGACCGCCTTCGGGTCGTCGACGCCGCCGTTGGCCGCACCTCGCTGAGCTGTTCGGACCTACGCATGATCGACCCGAGGTCGCCGATGTCGGGGTGTTCAGCTGGCAGGGAAACCGCGACATCGCCGATGTCGTGATGATCATCGTTCGTCGGACGCGGCGGGGCGGGCGCGGACGTGCAGCCGCTCCCCCTGCGGCCCGAAGAGGCTGAGCGCCTCGGCGGTGCCCGGCCCGGGGTTCATGATCAGGTGCGGGATGCGGGTGTCGAACTCGGCGACCTCCCCGTGCGTCAGGATCAGGTCGCGGTCACCGAGCACCAGGCGCAGTCGACCCGAGAGCACGTACAGCCACTCGTACCCCTCGTGAACCTGCGGGGTTCGTCCCCCGGCGGTCGGATCCGGCGGGAAGATCTGCTTGAACGCCTGCAGGCCGCCGGGGCGGCGGGTCAGCGGCAGATGCGTCACGCCGTGGATCACGATCGGCTTGGGGCGTACGCGGGGGTCGCCGGTGGCCGGGGCATCCACCAGCTCGTCCAGGGCCACCTGGTAGGCGCGGGCCAGCGGAAGCAGCAGCTCCAGGGTGGGCCGGCGGCTGCCGGACTCGAGCCGGGACAGGGTGCTCACCGAGATGCCGGTCAGGTCGGCGAGCTGGGTCAGCGTGGTGCCGCGCTGGTGGCGCAGAGCCCGCAACCGGGGGCCGACGGCGGCCAGCGCGGCGTTGTCGTCGTTTGCCATAACGGCAACGATACTTGCCATCCTGGTGGCGGCGACGGATGGTGGGCTCAACCGACGAAGAGGGAGACATTCCGGTGGACGAGACGTACGACGTGGTGGTGGTGGGCGGTGGCGCGGCCGGGCTCAGCGGCGCTCTGGCGCTGAGCCGCGCGCGGCGGTCGGTGCTGGTGATCGACTCGGGCGAGCCGCGCAACGCGCCCGCCGACCGCGTGCACAACTACCTGGGCCGGGAGGGGACGCCGCCGGCCGAGCTGATCGCCGCCGGACGCGACGAGGTGGCCGGGTACGGCGGGCAGTTCCGCAACGGCCGGGTCCGTACCGTGACAAGGGAGGACGACAGCTTCCGGATCGCCCTCGACGACGGCGACGCGGTGCGGGCCCGCCGGCTCCTGGTGGCCACCGGGCTCACCGACGAGCTGCCCGACGTGCCCGGGGTGGCCGAGCGGTGGGGTCGCGACGTGCTGCACTGCCCGTACTGCCACGGCTGGGAGGTTCGGGACCGGCGGATCGGCATCCTGGCGACCGGGCCGATGGCCGTGCACCAGGCCGAGATGTGGCGGCAGTGGTCCTCCGACGTGCTGCTCCTGCTGCACGACGCGCCAACCCCGGACGAGGAGACGGCCGAACGGCTCGCCGCCCGGAGCATCCCGGTGGTACCCGGTCCGATCGCCGCGCTCGAGGTGACCGGGGACGCGCTCAGTGGTGTCCGGCTCGCCGACGGCCGCGTCGTGGCGCTCGACGCCGTCGTGGTCGCCACCCGCACGTCGCCCCGCGCCGACCTGCTCGTGGGGCTGGGTCTCGCCCCGGAGGAGGTGACGATGGGCGGGCACGTGGTGGGCACCCAGATCCCCGCCGACGCCACCGGCGCGACGACCGTTCCGGGCGTCTGGGTCGCCGGCAACGTGGCCGACCTGCGTGGTCAGGTCATCACGTCCGCCGCCGCCGGGCTCATGGCCGGGGCGGCGATCAACGCCGACCTCATCGCCGAGGAGACCCGGGACGCGGTGACCGCGTACCGGCAGTTGGTCGCCACGACCTTCGAGGAGCCGGCCTGGGAGGAGCGGTACCTGTCGAAGCCGGCGGTGTGGAGTGGCCGCCCGAACCCGCAAGTGGTCGCCGAGACCGCCGATCTCAGCCCCGGGCGGGCGCTGGACGTGGGCAGCGGTGAGGGCGCCGACGCGGTGTGGCTGGCCGAGCGGGGTTGGCAGGTGACGGCCGTGGACATCTCGACCACCGCCCTGGGTCGGGCCGCCGAGCACGCCGAGGCCGCCGGAGTCGGTGACCGGATCGAGTTCCTCCACGCCGACCTGCGCGACAAGCCGCCCGCTGAGGAGGCCTACGACCTGGTGACCGCGCAGTACATGCACCTGCCGCCGACGCAGCGGCGGGAGTTGTTCGCCCACCTGGCCGCCGCGGTGGCCCCGGGCGGCGCGCTGCTGATCGTGGGCCACCACCCGATGGACCTGTGGACGTCGAGCCACCGGATGCACATGCCGGACATGATGTACACCGCCGAGGACGTCGCCGCCGACCTGGACCCAACCCACTGGCAAGTCCAAACCACCGCAACCCGCTCCCGCCCCGGCCCGCACGACATGGTCCACCACGACGCGGTCCTGCTGGCCCGCCGCCGCTGACCCACCCCCCAACCCGTCACCGTCGATCATGGAGTCGTGGTGAATGACAAGAGCCGCCAATCAGGGCCTTCCGGGCACCACGACTCCATGATCGGCGAATGAGGGGTGCGTGCCTTCGCACGGGGGTGGGCTCGGCGGTAGCGTTGCGCCACACTCACGGCCCGCAGGGCGGTTGACCTTGCGCCCGACCGTACGGAGGATGGTGCATGTCCATCGGCGCTGAGCCGCTCGCAACACGCGACGATGCGGCCTCGCGGCCGAGCTTCGAGCTCGCCCTGCGCGGCTACGACAAACGCCAGGTGGACCGGCACCTGGAGCAGCTCGACGGGCAGATCGCCATGCTCAGCGGCGAGCACGGGCGGTCGGCGGTACGGGTGCGTGAGCTGACCGCCGAGGTGCAGCGGCTGCGGGCCGAGCTGGCCGAGATGCACGAGCAGCCGGTTCAGGTGGACCGCGCCTCGTTCCAGGATCTGGGCCCGATGGTGGGCGAGATACTGACCCTCGCCGAGAAGCAGGCCGCCCTCATCACCGAGTCGGCCGCCGACCGCGCCAACGAGCTGCGCACCGAGGCGGAGCGAATCCTCGCCGACACCCGTGAGCGGGCCGCGCAGGCACGACAGGATCTGTCCGAGGAGGTGGCCGCGCGGCGCAGCGAGCAGGAGCAGGCGTACGAGGAGCGCCGCGCCGTGGCCGAGGCCGAGTTGACGGCGATCCGGGAACGCGCCGAGCAGTTACGCGCCGACGGTGAGGCCGCGCACGAACGCGCCCAGCACGAGGCGAAGCGCATCACCGAGCAGAGCGCGCAGCAGCTCAACCAGACCCGGGTGGCTGCCGACGCGCTGATGAAGTCGGCGCGTACGCAGATCCAGCAGGAGGTCCAGGCGGCCCGCGCCAAGAACCAGCAGGAGATGGCGCAGTGGCAGGCCGGCGTGGAGCGCGAGGTCGCCGAGTGGCGCAGCGCCGCCGAGCAGGAGATCGCCGAGTTGCAGGCGGCCTCGCAGGAGGAGCTGGCCGAGCAGCGCAGCTCCACCGAGCAGCAGATCGCCGCGCTGCTCGCCGAGGCGCAGCAGCACGTGACCGAGCTGCGGAACCGGGCCGATGAGCAGGCCGCCAGCCACCAGGAGCAGTTGACCGCGCTCCAGCAGGAGATCGAGGAGCGCCGGGAGGAGTCGGCCCAACTGCACGCCGAGTTGGAGACCGCCCAGCAGCAGCTCGCCGAGGTCCGCCAGGAGGGTGAGACCCTGGAGAACGAGCTGTCCCGGATGCAGCAACGGCTGAGCGAGGTGCGTCGCGACCTGACCGCCGAGGCGACCCGGCTCGACGAGGCCCGGCGGGCCGGCGACTCCGCCGAGCGGCACGCCAAGGAGGTCCGTGCCCGGGTGCAGCGGGAGGCGAAGCGGGTGGCCGACCTGGCCGCCGCCGCCGTGATGGCCGCCGCTGCCGGTGGTACGGAGACGGCCGAGTATCCGATGGTCGGTCCACGGTCGAGTCGCGCCGCCGCCGACCCGATCCCGGTCGACCGGGGCGCGGGCGACGGCGCCGAGACCGGGCGGGCCGACGTCGAGGGCGCCGGTGACGACGAGGCCGAGGCCGAGCAGGCGCGCGTCGAGGCGGACCGGGCCGGTACCGACGAGACCGGCGACGAGGCGGTCCACGCCGATGCCGCGCACGCCGACGACGACCGGGCCGACGACGACCGCGCCGATGGCGAGCGTCCGGCAGGCACGCCGCTGCGATACCCGGTGGGGCCGGCCGACCGCACGCCCACCCACGAGCCCATCTTCACCCGGCCCGACGCTCCGACGCCCGTACCGTTCCTGGCCTTCGGGCAGCCGGTCAGCGACAACGGCACCGCCCGGCACTGACCGGTCGTCCGGGCCCGGGGCGCGTACGTTCTCCGGGCCCGGTACGACCAGGGTTCGACGATCTTCACCGAACCCACACACCGGCTGCGCCGCACGCCCACGAGTCGATGGTGGGATGGGCGGATGAGCCAGCTCACGAGTGCGGACCGGATCGCGTACCTGGACACGGCCGCGGCCACCCCGATCGGTCGCGACTACAAGAGGCGTGCCGTCGACGCTCTCGACCTGCGGCCGGGGCACTGCGTGGTGGACGTCGGCTGCGGGCCAGGCACCGACCTGGGGCGGTTGGCCGATGCGGTCCGGGCCGACGGCCTGGTGGTCGGCGTCGACCGTGACCCGAGGATGCTCGCGGAGGCGGGTCGGCGGCTGGCCGACCGGCCGCGGATCGACCTGCGCGTGGGCGACGCCCACGCGCTTCCGTTGGACGACATCAGCATGGACAGGGCCCGGATCGATCGCGTCCTGATGCACGTGGAGGATCCCGCGGCGGCGTTGGCCGAGGTCCGCCGGGTGCTGCGCCCGGCGGGTGTGCTCGTGGTGACCGAGCCGGACTGGGACACCCTGGCCGTCGCCGACGAGGACGTGGCCACGAGCCGCCGCTTCGCCCGGTTCGTGGCGGGGCGGGTGCGGAATCCGACCGTCGGTCGGGAGCTGGTCCGGTTGTCGGCGCGAGTTGGCCTGCGGGTGCGATCGGTCGAGGCGATCGCCGTCGTCTTCGAGGACTTCGGCACGGCCGATCAGATCCTGGGGCTGCGGCGCAACTCCGCCCGTGCGGTGGCGGCTGGCGAGATGGTCGACCGGGAGGTCCGGCCGTGGCTTCGCCGTCTTGCCGCCGGTCCGCTGCTGGCGAGCTTCACCCTCTACCTGGTCACGGCCGAGGCCTGACGACCAACGGCCACCCCTCGCCGCCCTGGTACGCCACCTGCATTCGCCGGGAACCGCCCCGGACGTCCCGTCGGAGCTGGCAGGCTGGGCTGGCCGACACGCACCGACGACCGCCGGCCCGGGTGGCGACGACGAGCACCCCGTGGCCGCGAAGGAGCGCCCGTGACCGACCAACCGGAGGACTTCGACCTGCTCGTCGTGGGCGGCGGCAAGGCCGGCAAGACGCTGAGCATGGACGTGGCCCGCTCCGGACGCCGGGTGGCGATGGTGGAGCGCGGCATGATCGGCGGGAGCTGCATCAACGTCGCGTGCATCCCCACCAAGGCGCTGGTGACGAGCGCGCGGGCGGCCCACCAGCTACGGCACGCCGCCGCGCTCGGCCTCGCCGTCGAGGGTGGGCGGGTCAACATCGACCTGCTGCGGGCGCACAAGCAGGACGTCGTCGAGGGGATGGTCGCCGCCAACCGGCAGCAGTTCCTCGACTCGGGTCTGCACCTGGTGATCGGTGCGGCCCGGTTCGTCGCCGATCGGACCGTTCGGGTGCAGCTGGCCGACGGGGGTGAACGACTGCTGCGGGGCGCCGACGTGGTCATCAACACGGGCACCCGCCCGCATCTGCCGTCCGTGCCCGGGATGGCCGAGGCCGGAGTGCTGACCAGCAACGACCTTCTCCGGCTGGATCGGCTGCCGGCACGGCTGGTGGTGCTCGGCGGCGGGACCGTCGGGGTCGAGTTCGCGCAGATGTTCGCCTCGTTCGGCAGCGCGGTGACGGTGATCGAGGGCGGCCCGCAACTACTCAGCCGCGAGGACCCCGATGTCGCCGACGCGCTGATGCGGGTCTTCCTCGCGGACGACATCGACGTCCGCGTCGGCGTGGCCGTCGCCCGGGTCGACCGCGACCCCGACGGGACGCTCCGGGTCACCCTCGACGACGGCAGCGTGGTGACCGGTGACGAGGTGCTGGTGGCGGCCGGCCGGGCGCCGGTCACCGACGGGCTGGGGCTGGACGCGGCCGGTGTCCGGCTCGATGAGCGTGGCTTCGTGCTGGTCGACGAGTATCTGCGCACCAGCGCCGAGCGGACGTGGGCGGCCGGGGACGTCGCGGGCAGCCCGCAGTTCACGCACGTGTCGCTCGACGACTACCGGATCATCCGGGCGAACCTGGCCGGCGAGCGGCGCAGTACGTCCGGGCGGCTCGTTCCGTACACCGTCTTCACCACCCCGGAGCTGGCGCGGGTCGGTCTCAGCGAGAGCGACGCGCGCCTTGCCGGATACGACGTCGAGGTGGCCCACCTGCCGGTCGCCGCGATCCCCCGCGCCCGCACTCTGCGCGAGACCCGGGGCATGTGGAAGGCGGTGATCGACACCCGCACCGACCTGATCCTGGGCGCGGCGCTGCTCGGCCCGGAGTCGGGTGAGGTGATCACCTCGGTGCAGTTGGCCATGCTCGCGCGGATGCCATGGGCCGCGCTGCGGGACGCGATCATCACGCATCCGACCATGGCCGAGGGCCTCAACCTGCTCTTCGCGTCATTGCAGAGCCGACCGGTGCGCTGAGCACAGGTCAGCCGGCGATCTCGGCGCGTACCCGTTGCTGGAAGGCGCGGGCCTCGGCGCCGGTGGGCGGTGGACCGCCGTGCCGGGCGGCGATCGCCCGACGGATGACCTCCGCGGGATAGCCGGTGTCGACGAGCCGCCGACCGGCGTCCACCTTGGACAGCCACACGCCGTCGCGGTGCCGCACCAGCGAGCGGCAGGCGCCGAGCACGGCGTCCTCGGTGCCGGGCGCGGGCCGGTCGTCCGGCGGCGTTGGCAGGGCCAGCCACCAGGTCAGCGCCTCGATCAACAGGCGACGCAGGTCGGCCGGGGCGAGGTCGGCGAAGACCTCGGCCGCCGGCGGACCGAGCAACGCCAGTCCGCTCTGGCGCAGGATGCTGCGGTCCAGCCCGTACCAGAAGCGGCCGTCGGCGCTCGGCCGATCGGCCGGGTCGAGGGTGCGGCGGAACGGCATGGCGCGTCCAGTGTTCAGCTCGACCTCGAAGCCGGGTTCGGGGCTGCCGGCCGCCGCCACCGCCCGCCGGTAAACGACCAGTTCCAGCCCGCGCGCCGGACAGGGCAGGGACTCGTGACGAAGCCGCGCCACCAGCGTCCGCTTGACGGTGTCGGTGAGCGGGCCGGCGCAGACCAGCGCCACGTCCACGTCGCTGCGGCCGGGCTCGTACGCGCCGAGCCCCACCGAACCGGCCGCGTACGCGCCGACGAGATCGTCGCCGAGGACCTCCCGGGCGGTGGCCACGAGATCGTCGAGGTAGCGCGTCAGAGCGGAGTCCACGCGCCCATCCTCGTCTGCGGGCGCGGACGCGCCCAGGCCGGGTGGTCAAGGTCCTCCGTCGAGCCGAGGCGGAGTCCAGGCGGTGGGCCGGCGGTGGGCCGCGCCCCTGCGGGTCGACGGCGGACGGCGCCGACGGCGCGGCCGACGGCCGACGGCGGACACCACATTGAGCGTGATGCCTGTGAGTCATCAAGATGACTCACCGGCATCACGCTCATTGGAGCGGGTGGCTCCGATCCGGCCGGACCACGGGCCCGCGAGCGACGCGCCACCAGCGGCCGAAGCGGCCGGTCGCCGTCCGGACCCTCGGCAGGCCGGCCAGGGGCTTTGACCCTCGGCCTAACCGGCGTAGAGCAGCAGCAGGCCGGCGACGGTGTAGGCGACCATCAGCGCGAGCAGCGGAAGCTGACCGGCGACCGCCCGCGCCCGGGGGAACAGGTACAGGGCGCGGTCGTGGGCGAGCAGCGTGCCGAGCAGGTGCCCGACGACGATGACGGTGATCTGAAGATTGGCCACCCCGGACGGGGTCACCAACGCAGTGTGCGGTTCCCAGCCGGCGGTGCCGAAGACGTCCGCGCCGGTGTGGCGGGGGTCGGAGAGCAGGGCGAGGGTGCGCTGACC
Organism: Micromonospora sp. CA-248212; assembly: GCF_050948405.1. Classification (NCBI taxonomy): domain Bacteria; kingdom Bacillati; phylum Actinomycetota; class Actinomycetes; order Micromonosporales; family Micromonosporaceae; genus Micromonospora; species Micromonospora sp. CA-248212. The sequence goes on from NZ_CP192023.1 coordinate 3,937,519, forward strand.
CTCCAGGATCAACAGCGAGTAGTAGTGCGCCACCACGTAACCCACCGCGATGGGGACGATCGAGTGCGCGATCTCGCCCGGTACGCGCCGCGCCCCGACCGCGCCGGCGTCCGCCGGCTCGGTGCGGCCGACGCGGGCCGCGACGCCCGTGGCGGCGAGGTACGCCACGGCGACCGCCCCGATCACCAGGACCAGTCCCGCGCTGCCGGTGACCACCGGAGGCAGCCCGTTCTCCTGGGCGAAGCGCAGCCAGACCGGCGCGTTGGAGAGGCTGTCGAACATCGTCGAGCCGAGCAGCACGATCACCACGGCGACCAGCCCGGGGCGGGGCCGCAGCCCGGCGATCCCGTCGAGCGGGTTGCGCCACACCAGCACACCGTCGGCGGCCCGGCCGATCGGAGCGAGCTGGCCGACGAGCGCGCTGTAGACCTCGAACGGGTCGGCCCGGTCGAACCACGCCGCGCCGAACACCACGGCGCCGGCCAGCATCACCACGGCGTACCCGGCCAGCCACGCGGTGATGACCGGCAGCGTGGCCCGGTCCGGCGCGACCAGTTCGAGCCAGACGAACCCGAAGAGGGTGAGCGCGGCGGGCCAGAGGCCCAGACCGGCCGGCAGTTCACGGACGCCGCGCGCCGGGTCGCGCCGGGCCGCCAGCGCGCCGAGCAGATGCACGGTACGCAGCGGGTTAACCGCCCGCCACACCGGACCGAACAGCAGCGAGACGGGCACCAGACCGACCCAGAGGAGCACGTAGAGCACTCCGGCCGTCGGGTTCTCCGGGGTGTCCGGCCCGGCGAGCAGGCCGACACCGAACCAGCCGGCGCCGAGCAGGCCCAGTACGCGCAGCGCCCACCGGAACGTGGGGGCGTCGACGAGGCGGGCCAGCCGGTCCGGCACCGGCCGACCACCTGAGGCATCACGGTCCAGGCGTGGCTCCCGCCAGAGCACGCCCAGCGCGACGAACGTGACGACCAGGGTCAGAGCGGCGGCAACGACGAGCTCGGGCAGCGTGATCGGGAGGTCCTGACGGCCGCCGACGCCGTGCGCCAGCAGCGTGGGTGCGGCGGACATCGGAGATCAGCGGACGACGAGCTGGAACAGCACCAGCTCGGTCTCGTGCGTCTCGACCTCGAACAACCCGGTCTTGTCGGCCCGGAACTCCACCGAGCCCGGTGTGCCGGCCGGGAGGCGGGCGCCCAGGTCGTAGCCGTGCACGTGCAGCTCGTCGGCGACGTCCGAGGTGACCGTGATCCGGACCGACTGGCCCTTGTTCACGGTCACCCGGCCCGTCGGCGGGGTGATCCGTCGCTTGGCGATGGTCACGGTGATCTCCCGGTCGACGGCGGCGGGGGTACTGGCCGCGGGGGTGGGAGTGGGGCTGCCCGCCATGGTCGGCGCGACGGAGGGGGTCGGCGCGACGGCGGTTGTCGGGGCCGTCGAGGGGGCGGCCACGGACGGGTCGCCGTTCTGGCCACAGCCCGCGGCGAGCACGGCGGTGAGCAGACCGGTGACCAGCAGGGCGGCGGGGCGGGCGGTGAGGCGGGCGGTGGGGCGCGAACCGGGGACGGACACGGGTGAACTCCGAACGACGCGAGGGGGACGGGGTGTCGAGGTGATCGTCGGAGGGTGAACTCTACGTCTTGTTCGGCGGCGGGGAAATGACCATGATGAACGAATGCGATCGAGGCTGGTCACTGTCGGTAATGTCGTACGTCGCGCCGTGGCGGTGCTGGCCGTGCTCGTGGTCGCGTCGCTGGCGCTGCCCGCCGCCCCGGCGTCCGCGCACGGCCAGTTGGCGACCTCCACTCCGCTGACCGGCACCGTGGTGCGCCAGCCCCTCGAGAGGGTGGAGCTGTACTTCACGGAGAAGCCGGCCGCCAACGCGCACTTCACCCTCACCGGCCCGAACGGGTCACGGGTGGACAGCGGCTGGTCGTACGGCGAGCCGAAGCGGTTGGACAAGCCGGTCCAGGAGTACTTCATGGTCAACGGCACCTTCGAGCCCCGGCTGTACCACACCGGCTTTCCCGCGATGGTGACCGTCGCGCACTGGCCGGCGAAGGGCCGCTACACCGCCAGTTACCTCACGGTCGCGTCCGACGGTGAGGCCGTGAAGGGCACCGTCACCTTCGACTACCAGGGGCCGAGCACGGCGGCCCCGGCCGGTTGGGCGGCGCCGACGAACGGCCCCGATCCCGCCCTGTTGGCCCAGGCCGAGGGCACCGCGTCGGCGTCCGCCGTGCCGGCCGCGACCCTCGACCCGGCCGTGACGCCCGCCGCCGCGCCGCCGTCGTCCTCGAAGGAGCGCGGGCTCCCGTCCTGGGTGATCCCCGTCGTCATCGTCGCCGTGGTGGGCACGCTCATCGTCGTGGCGGCCCGCCGTCGCCCGGCGGCACGGCCGACCGGCGGAGCGGCCCGCCCGCGCGGCGGCGCCGCACGTCCACACGGCGGCGGCGCCCCGCGGCAACGCGGCGGAGCCAACCGCCGGCCGGCTCGTCGCGGCCGCCGCTGACGCCCGGGTAGTCAGGCCACGCCCACACGTCCACAGCGCGAAGATCTCCGCTCAGCGGAACAGCACCGGCCGGTTCCCCCGGGCGCCGACGAGCTGGCCCCGGATGTTGATGTCCTCGATCCAGTCGGTCTCCCCCACGCCCCGGGTGGTCAGGTCGGTCATCAACCCGTTGCGCCAGAGGAACGGGTGCCACGCGGCGGTGGTGGTGGCGCTCTGGCCCACCACCTCACCGCGGTCGTTTATCGCGGTGGCGCGGCTCCAGTCGCCGCCGAGCGTGCCGAGGTCGGTGAGTGTCCCGTTCTGCCAGCGGAACGCCCGCCCGTTCGCCGCCCCCACCACCTGACCCCGGTTGTTGACCCCGAGCGCCTCGCTGCCGATCTGGGTGAAGACGCCGTCGCGCAGCCGGCCACCGACGCAGGTGCACGGGTAGTCCTGCGGCGGCACGTTGAACCCGCCCACCACGTCGCCCGCGTTGTTGAAGTCGGCGGTGAACTCGTAGAAGTACTCCCGACCCAGGTCGGTGAAGACGCCGTCGCGCCACAGGAAACGGTGCGGCATGTCGCCGGCCGGTTCGCTGGTGCCGAGCACCTGCCGCCGGTCGTTGACGCCGATCGCCACGCTGTTCTCCCCGCCCAGGGTGCCCAGGTCACGGAGGTGGCCGTCGCGCCAGAGCACCGCGCGGGTCAGGTAGTCCGAGCCGAACGAGGTGATCGCCACGTCACCGAACTCGTTGACGTCCACGGCGCTGGAATCGGTGTCACCGGGCAGCACGCCCAGGTCGGTGATGACGCCGTGTCGCCACAGCACGGCGTGCCGGGCGCCGCCGGCGACGGTGCTCCAGCCGACGATGTCGCCGCGATCGTTCATCGCCGTCGCAGCGCCGTCACCCCCGCTCAGGGTGCCGAGGTCGACGACCCGATAGCTGTGCGGGGACGCCACGGCGGGAGCGGGAGCGAGGGTGATCAGCGCGACGACTGTCGTCACTGCGGTCAGCAGGGGACGCGGGGACACCATGGACGCCAAGGGGACGCTCCTCGGATCGGAGCGGCGACGACCCGGCGGACGGGCGCGGGGACAACCGCCACTGCGCGTTCGATCGGTTACGCACAGTAGATCCGGTGTCGTGGCGACACGCCAGGGACCGAACGGTCACCGACGCATCAGGCGCGCGTCGGTCAGGGGCCGTGCGGCAGCGGCTGCGCCAGTGCCCGCAGTTCCGCCGGGAGCTGGGACAGGGCATCGGAGAACTCCCGGTGCCCGACCACCCGGTGCATCGTCTCGAAGACCGCCCGTACGCCCCGCTCGGCCCCGGCCCGGTCCGTGCCGGCGCGATCGGCGACGCGGCGCAGGAACTCGTCGTACCCGAATGTCTCGGGCGGTTCGGCGGCCTTGACCAGCAGCGGACTCAGCTCGTCGGCCACGTGCGGGGCGAGCGCGGTGGCCTCGCCCCCGCTGAGACGCTCGGTGAGCGTGCGCAGCACGGCCTCGGTCAGCGGGCGTGCCTCGGCCGGCGGAATACCCGCCCGTGCCGCCACCTTGTCGACGAACGCCAGTTCGGCCATGGACCCGCCCCTTCCGTCGCCGGAACGCGTGGCTACCCGGGCCGGACGGCGACAAACCCCGGGAGGCGCTGGCCCGGCGGTTCTGCCGGTTGCGCCGCGCCCCACCCGCCGTGTCTCGTACCGTGAGGTCGGACCGGGACCACGGCGGCCGCCCCGACGGGCGGCCCGGGCCGCAGGAGGAGCAGATGGCGGTCGACCTGCCCGACGTGATCGACAGGTACTTCCGGGCCGTCGGCGACGGGGACGTGGACGCCTTCGTCGCCTGCTTCGCGGACACGGCGAGCGTGGCCGACGAGGACCGGCTGTACGACGGCCGTCCGTCCATCCGCTCCTGGCGGGAGCGCTCGATGGCGCAGTACTCGTACACCGCCGAACCGGTGCGGGTCACGCCCCAGGCGGGCGACTCCTACCTGGTTCTCACACGGCTGTCGGGCGACTTCCCGGGCAGCCCGGTCGAGCTGCGGTACCGGTTCACCCTGCGCGACGACCTGATCGGCGCACTGGACATCCGCCCGTAGCGGGACGCGCGGTGACGCGAGCTGAGCGGGTCCGTCGCGGACGACTCGGGGTCCTGACCCGTCCGCCGTCGCACAGTGGCCGCACCTTCTTGATCAACCGCCGAACGGAGGACACGGCCGACCGGCCATCGGATGACATGATGTCCCGACAACGGCCGACGCGACGAGAAAGGGTGCTGCTGTCCGATGGCGCACTTCGAGGCCCGCACGTCCACGGCAGCCGGGCGAATCGTGGTCACGCTGACCGGTGAGTGCGACCTGGCGGCCCAGCCCGAGCTGACGACCGTGCTGTCCGCGGCGGTACGCGCCGCCGCGGTGGTGGTGGTCGACGTCGGCGGGCTGCGGTTCCTCGACTCCACCGGCCTGCACGGCCTGGTGACCGCCCACCAGGCGGCGCGCGCCGACGGCCGGCACCTGTACGCGGTCAACGCCTCCGGTCCGGTCGCGGCGGTCCTCGACATCACCGGCGTGGGCAACCTGCTGCGTCCGCCCGCCGACGACCCGCGGCTGGCGGGCTGATGGCGGCCGACCGACCCAACGCGCACGCGGTGGCCGAGGAGCCGCCGTCGGCCCCGCGCACCGACACGATGGCGTACGAGGTGGCGGCCGACCTGCGGGCGCTGCGCACGTTCGTCTGCCAGGGCGCCACGGCGCGGGGCCTGTCGGCCGAGCGGGTGGAGTTGCTGGCGCTCGCGGTCAGCGAGCTGGCGACCAACACGTTGCAGCACACCACCGGTGGCGGCCGGGTCCGGCTCTGGGCCGAGGGCGACCAGGTGTTCTGCGACGTCGTCGACCAGGGCCCGGCGCGGACGCTCGGCCGGGAGATGCCCGCCGCCAACGCGGTACGCGGTCGCGGGCTGGCCATCGTCGAGCGGATCTGCGACGAGGTACGGGTGTTCACCGCCGGTGCGGGCACCGTGGTCCGGATCCGGCTGTCGCGGTGAGCCGGGCGCGGATCAGGGCAGCACGCGGACGGCCAGGGTGCACGTGTCGTCGTCCGGGCTGGGGTGGTGCAGCAGATTCCGCAGCCGGGCGAGGGTCTGCTCCCCCGGCGTCGCGCTGAGCGCGGACAGGGTGGCGCTCACCTGCCGCAACCGGTCCTGCCCGGGCTCCCGGCGCTCGACCAGGCCGTCGGTGTAGAACAGCACGAGGTCGTCGGGGCGCAGTCGCGCGGTGAGCACCGGGTACGTCGAGTCGACCATGGCGCCCAGCAGCAGACCCGGCGGGCTTTCGAGCGGGTCGGTCCGACCGGCTCGGGACAGCAGCGGCGCCAGGTGCCCGGCCCGGCCCCAGCAGAGCGCCCGGGTGGCCGGGTCGTACACGGCGACCACCGCGGTGGCGGTGATCGAGAGCTGACCGCAGAGCCGGTTGAGGTGCCCGAGCAGCACCGACGGGTCCCCGATGCCGATCGACAGCCAGGAAACCAGGGCGAAGCGCAGGTGCGCCATTCCGCTCGCCGCGTCCAGGCCGTGACCGGCGACGTCGCCGACGGCGAGCACGACCGTGCCGTCCGGCTGGGCCTGCGCGTGGTACCAGTCACCGCCGACCTGCGCGGTGCTCTCGGCCGGCAGGTAGTTGACCACCGCCTCGATGCCGGGCAGGGCGAACGTCTCGCGGGGCACCGGCTGGATGAGGTTCTGCAACTGCCCGGCGAGCCGGTGCTCGGCCAGCGCGGTCAGCTCCCGCGTCCGCAACTGGTCGTTGAGCCGTTCGATGGCGGTACGCGAGTTCACCCGGGCGGTCACGTCCTGCACCACGGCGTGGATCTTCAGCGGTACGCCGTCCGCGTCCCGGGACACGTCGGAGAGGATCCGCAGGTGCCGCACCCCGCCGGTCGTCTGGAACCGGACCGTCACGTCGGAGGACTCCCCGCCGTCCAACGTCTGCCACGCCGCCTCGCGCAGCAGGTAGTCGTCGGGTAACAGGGCGGCTGCCTGCTCGGCGCGCGACAGCGGCCCGAGCGCGGGATCCCGGTCGAAGACGCGGTACATGCCGGGTGACCATTGACTGATCCCGCTGGCCAGGTCGTACTCGGCCCAGCCGAGGCTGCCCAGCAGCTCGGTGCGGTCCAGGCGACGACGGTCCTCGTCGAGCCGCTGCCAGGACACCAGCAGGCCGCCGAGGACCCGGTGCACCTCGACGTCGAACAGCGAGTCGGCGACGACCCCGGTACGACTCTGGACGTACCGGAAGTCGGCCAGGCGGCCCGACGGCCCGGTGCTGAACACCCGTTCGTAGAGCTGCCAGAGCGGCCCGCCGACCATGGTGGGGTACAACTCGCTGAGGCAGGCGCCGACGCGGTCGACGCCCCGACCGTAGATATCCTGGCTCTGCCCACTGGTGGCCGCGATCCGCCAGTCGGCGACGGCTCGGTGGGCGTCGGGCACCGGCACCAGCCAGGTGCACCCGGCCGGGACCACCGCGAGGATCTCCCGGACGACCATCTCGACCGGTCGCGTCGCTCCGGTGGCGTGCGCGCCCGGACGGTCCTGGTCCGCCATGGCACGAAGCCTAGTACGCACCGCCGTCCGAGCTAGCCCATGGTGGCGCGGGCGGCGGTGTCGATGAAGTCGGCGACCGGGCCTGGTTGCGAGACCGCCACGGCGTGCGACCCGTCGACCTCGACCACGGTGGACCCGGCCCGCTGGGCCAGGAAGCGTTGCAGGTCCGGCGGGATGCCCTGGTCCTGCGTGCTGATCAGGGTCCACGACGGGATGGTCTTCCAGGCCGCCTTTTTCACGGACCCGGTCTGGGCCATCGCGGAGGCCGGCCGCTGGGTGACCGCCATCAGCTCGGCGAGCTCGGGGTCGACGTCGGCGGCGAACACCTCCGGGAACACGTCCTGCTTGATGTACTGGTCCATGGCCGTCCCACCGTCGGGCAGGGGGTAGGGCACCATCTCGATGGACGTGACGAGCTGACTGCCGGGGTACTTCATGACCAGGTCGACCACGCTCTCGCCGACGTCCGGGCTGATGCTGGCGACGTACACCAGGGCTTTCACGTTGGCCGCGCCGTCGGCGGCCTCGGTGATCACCAGTCCGCCGTACGAGTGCGCGACCATCACGACCGGACCGTCGACGTTGTCCACGACGGAGCGGGCGTACGCCGCGTCCCCCTGCACATCGCGCAGCGGGTTGGCGACGGCGATGGCCGGATAGCCCCGGCGCTTGAGGTTGGCGATCACCCCGTTCCAGCTCGACGAGTCGGCGAAGGCCCCGTGCACGAGCACGATGGTGGGCAGCCCCGCCTGCTGGCCGGACGTGTCAGAGGCACTCATGCGGCATCACCTTCCGTGGCATAAAGCCAGTATTCGGGATGAATCAGGCTGCTGTCGGCGATTCCCCGACACGGGCGGGCGCGCCGCCGCGCCGATGCCCCACGTCCCGACGGGTCGGCCTGCCACAATGCGGTCAGTCCGGACGGTGACGCCGGGAGTGGGAGACCGGGAGGACGGCGCCATGCCGGACAGCGCACGCGAGGCGGAGCTACTCGACGCTGAACGCACCCTGCAGGCCGCGCAGCGGGCCGGTGACGCCGCCGCCCTCGACCAGTTGCTGGTCGACCAACTGATCGCGATCGGCCCCGACGGCCGAAAGCACACCAAGGCGGAAGATCTCGCCGCGTACCGGGACCGGACCTCGGTCGTCGAGGAGCTGACCGAGGAGGAGTTGGACCTGCTCGTCGTCGGGTCGACCGGGGTGACGTTCTGCCTGGCCCGGGTCGCCGGGATGTTCGACGGCGCGCCGTTCAGCGCGCGCCTGCGCTACACCCGCACCTGGGTGCACGACGACCCGCACGGGTGGCGGGTGCTCGCCGCGCACATCAGCCAGGTCTGAGCGCCGGTCAGCTCACGGTGGCGGTGACCGGGCCGATCCGCAGCACGCCGTCGTGCAGGGGGGTGCAGCGGACGCCGCCCGTGGTGCGCAGCGCCTTCCAGGCCCCCGGGCCGACCGTGACGTCCATCCAGGCGCAGGGGCGCGCGGCCCGGTTCACCCGCAGGCCGACCGGGCCGTCGCCGGAGTCGAGCACCAGCACCCGGCCGATCAGCTCGTCCACGGCGAGGCCGGCGGTGAGGATGTTGCGGCGGACCTGCGCCAGCCCGATGCCGGCCGGCAGCGACTCCTGGGCGATCACCGTGACGCTGGCGTCGCGGTGTGCCGCTTTGCCGAAGTAGCGGTCGCCGACGATGCCGAGGCCGGCCCGGATCTGGACGGCGTCGACCAGCTCGCCGGGGGGCGCGGGTGCCGGACCGTCGCTGGGCCGGCCCAGGAAGCGGTGCACGGGCGAGGCCAGTAACTCGACGATCTGCGCCATGGCAGGGATTCTACGAACCGGAGGGTGCCGCCGGGGCACGCTCCGGCCCGAGCCGGCTCAGACCGCCAGGGCCGCGCGTACCTCCCGCTCCGCCGTGACTCCCCCATCGCCGTGCGAGGTGACCCGGCCGGATTCGAGGACGTGGTAGCGGTTCGCCACCCGCAGCGCGAAGCCGAGGTGCTGCTCGACGAGCAGCACACTGAAGCCGGTCTGCCGGGTCAGCTCGACGATCCGCTCCTGGATCTCGGCGACCACCGACGGCTGGATGCCCTCGGTCGGCTCGTCGAGCATGAGCAGCCGCGGCCGGGTGATCAACGCGCGGGCGATGGCGAGCTGCTGACGCTGTCCGCCGGAGAGCAGCCCCGCCCGCCGCCGCAGCAACGGGCGCAGCGCCGGGAAGAGGTCCAGCACCTCCGCCGTGGCCACCGCGCCGTCGCGCCGGCCGTCGGCGACCAGGCGCAGGTTCTCCGCCGCCGTGAGGTGCGGGAAGCACTGCTGGCCCTGCGGCACGTACGCCATCCCGCGCGCCACCCGCTCGTGCGGCGCGAGCCGGGTGACGTCCTCGCCGTCCAGCTCGACCACCCCGGCGGTCGGGCGCAGCAGGCCCGCCGCGACCCGCAGCAGGGTGCTCTTGCCGGCGCCGTTGTGCCCGAGCACCGCGGCCACCCCGTCCGGCGGGACGGCGAGGTCCACCCCGTGCAGCACCCGGGAACGTCCGTAACCGGCGTGCACCCCACGCAGGGTCAGCATCATGCCTCCGAAGGACTGGGGACCGACCCGGCGTCGACCGAGTGGCCAAGGTAGACCTCCTGCACGCGCGGGTCCGCCTGGACCTGCGCCACCGTGCCCTCACTGAGCACCTTGCCCGCGTGCAGCACGGTCACGCTACGCGCGAAGCGCCGCAGGAAGTCCATGTCGTGCTCGATCACCACGACCGTGCGGTCGCGGCTCACCGTCTCCAACAGGGCGCCGGTGGCGTCGCGCTCCTCGTGGCTCATCCCGGCGACCGGCTCGTCGAGCAGCAGCAGCCGGGCGTCCTGCACCAGCAGCATGCCGATCTCCAACCACTGCTTCTGGCCGTGCGCGAGCGTGCCGGCGAGCTGGTCGGCCCGGCCGGTCAGCCCGATGGTGTCCAGCGCGGCGGCCACCTCGTCGGGGATGCCCCGCCGTCGCCGGGCCAGGGTGGCCCAGCTCCGGCGCGCGCCGGCCGCGATGTCGAGGTTCTGCACGACCGACAGCTCCTCGAAGATCGTCGACGTCTGGAACGTCCGTCCGACACCGAGGCGGCTGATCCGGTGCACGGGCCGACCCAGCAGCTCCTGATCCCCGAAGCACACCGATCCGGTGGCCCGCACCAGGCCGGTGATCGCGTCCACGAGGGTGGTCTTGCCCGCGCCGTTCGGCCCGATCAGGAACCGGATGTCCCCGGCGGGCACCTCCAGCGAGACGCCGTCGACCGCGGTGAAACCGTCGAAGCTGACCCGCACGTCACGGACGGACAACCCGTCCAGTCGGTCGTCGCTCATGCCACTTCCACCTCCGCCCGGTCGGCGCGTCGCCGGGCCAGCGGGAACCACCCGCGCCGGCTCGACGCGGGGTCCGCGTCGCGGCGACGGGCCAGCGCCCACAGCGACGCCAGGCCGCCGGGAAGGAACGCCACCACCACCACGAAGAGCAGACCCTGGAGGTACGTCCAGGTGCCCGGGAACCGTTCGGAGAGGGCGGTACGCGCCCAGGCCACCGCGACCGCGCCGAGCACCGGCCCGAGCAGCGTGGCGCGACCGCCCACCGCGACCCCGATGACGAACTCGATCGACGGGACGATGCCGATCAGGGCGGGCGAGATGATGCCCACCGCCGGCACGAACAGCGCGCCGGCGAGGCCTGCCATGCCGGCCGCCACCACGTAGGCGACGAGTTTGACCGACGCCGGGTCGTAGCCGAGGAAGCGGACCCGCTCCTCGCCGTCGCGCACCGCCACCAGCAGTTCGCCGTAGCGGCTGTGCATGAGCTGGCGGGCCAGGGCGAGCAGCGCCAACAGAATGCCGGCGATGATGAAGTAGACCATCCGCTGGTTGACCGGGTCGTCGAGGTCGTAACCGAAGAAGCCCTGGATGTCGGTGAGCCCGTTGGTGCCGCCCGTGGTCCCCTGCTGACCGATCAGCAGGATCACCATGGCGGCGGCGAGGGCCTGGCTGAGGATGGCGAAGTACGCGCCCCGCACGCGGCGACGGAACACCAGCGAGCCGAGCCCGAAGGCGACGGCCATCGGCAGCAGCACCGTGGCGGGCAACGCGAACCACGGGCTGGCGAACGGCCGCCACCACACGGGCAGTTCGTCGAGCTGCCCGTACAGCTGCATGAAGTCGGGCATCCCACCGGGACCCGCGTCGGCGAGCTTGAGGTGCATGGCCATCGCGTAGCCGCCGAGGCCGAAGAAGACGCCCTGGCCGAGGGTGAGCATGCCGCCCCGACCCCAGGCGATGCCGATGCCGACGGCCACCATGGCGACGCAGAGGTACTTGGCGAGCAGGGCCAGCCGGAAGTCCGACAGCGCCAGCGGCGCGACGGCGAACAGCAGCGCCGCGCCGAACGCGAACCCGGCCAGCGTGCGCAGCCGCGAGCGGCCACCGGGCCGTCTCGGTGGCACGGCGTCGGCCGGGGCCGGTGTGCCGACGGTGCTCGGCGGCGCGGGTGTCACGGCGGTCATGCGAGGCTCCTGGTCCGCAGGGTGAACAGGCCCTGTGGCCGCCACTGGAGGAACGCGACGATCGCCACGAAGACGATCACCTTGGCGACGCTGAGGGTGGTGAGGTACTCCCCGGTGGCCTGGAGCACGCCGAGGGCGAAGGCGACGATCACGCTGCCCTTGAGCTGGCCGATCCCGCCGACCACGACGACCAGGAAGGCGTCGATGATCAGGTTGGTGCCCATGGTCGGGCCGATCGGGCCGAGGAGGGTGAGCGCCACCCCGGCGAGCCCGGCCAGGCCGGAGCCGACGAAGAACGTCGTCCGGTCGACCCGGGCGGTGGGGATACCGGACACCGCGGCGAGGTCGCGGTTCTGCACCACCGCGCGGATCCGACGCCCCAACGGGGTGAGCCGCAGCGCCAGGGTGAGCGCGGCGACGGCGGCCAGCGCCAGGGCCAGGATGAACAGCCGGTTGTTGGCGACGGTCAGCCCGCCGGGCAACGCCACGTTGCCGGTGAGCAGGTCCGGCGCGCGGGTCTGCACGTTCGGGCTGCCGAAGACGTCCCGCGCGAGTTGCTGCAGCATCAGGGACACGCCCCAGGTGACCAGCAGGGTGTCCAGCGGGCGGGCGTAGAGCCGACGGATCAGCAGGATCTCCAGCAGCACACCCATCGTGCCGGCGACCACGAACGCCACCGGCAACGCCACCAGCAGGGAGACACCGGCCCCGCTGATGCTCTGTTGCAACACGTACGTGGTGTAGGCGCCGGCCATGATGAACTCGCCGTGGGCCATGTTGATCACGTTCATCTGGCCGAAGGTCAGCGCCAGCCCGAGCGCGATGAGCAGCAGCACCGCGCCGATGCTGATGCCGGTGAAGAGTTGACCGAAGAGGACTGTCACGGTGGGTACTCCGTACTGCTGGTCGGGGGGCCCGGGCGGGGGCGCGTCGTCGCGCCACCCGCCCGGGCCGGCGTCGTCAGCTCAGGCCGCTCGCCCACGGGTAGGTCTTGAGGTACGGGTCCGGCGCGACCGGCTTGCCGGAGTTCCACACCTCGGTGATCAGGCCGTCCGCGCCGATCTTGCCGATGCGGGCGGTCTTGGCGATGTGCTGGGTCTTGCCGTCGACGGTGACCAGGCCCTCCGGCGCGTCGAAGGTGATCCCGTCGGACGCGCCGCGGACCTTCTCGACGTCGAACGCGCCGGCCTTCTCGACCATCGCCTTCCACAGGTAGACGCTGACGTAGGCGGCTTCCATCGGGTCGCTCGTCGGCTTGTCCGCGCCGTACTTCGCCTTGTACGCGGCCACGAACTTGCTGTTCGCCGCGCCGGGCGTGGTCTGGTAGTAGTTCCAGGCGGTCAGCTGACCCTCCAGGTACTGGGTGCCGATGCCCTTGACCTCCTCCTCGGCGATGGACACCGACACCACCGGCATGGCGGCGGCGGTCAGCCCGGCCGACTTGTACTCCTTGAAGAAGGCCACGTTGCTGTCACCGTTGAGGGTGTTGAAGACCGCCTTCGCGCCGGACGACTTGACCTTGTTGACGATCGTGCCGAATTCGGTGGACCCGAGCGGCGCGTAATCCTCGCCGACCACGGTCATCCCGTTCGCCGCCGCGTACGCCTTGATGATTTTGTTGGCCGTTCGCGGGAACACGTAGTCGCTGCCGACCAGGTAGACCGACTTCGTTCCCTGGGACTTGAGGTAGTCGAGCCCGGGGACGATCTGCTGGTTGGTCGTCGCGCCCGTGTAGAAGATGTAGGGCGACTGTTCCAGGCCCTCGTACTGCACCGGATAGAACAGCAGCGCCTTGTTCTTCTCGAACACCGGCTTGACCGCCTTGCGGCTGGCCGACGTCCAGCAGCCGAAGACGGCAGCGACCCGGTCCTCGGAGATGAGCTTCTCGGCCTTCTCGGCGAAGGTGGGCCAGTCCGACGCGCCGTCCTCGCCGACCGGCTGGATCTTCTTGCCGAGGACCCCACCGGCCGCGTTGATCTCCTCGACGGCGAGCATGATCGAGTCGCGGACGGTGACCTCGCTGATCGCCATGGTGCCGGAGAGCGAGTTGAGCAGGCCCACCTTGACGGTGTCGCCGGAGACGTCGGCGGTGACGCCGGCCGTGCCGCCCTCGTCATTGGTCTTGCTGCCGCACGCGGTCATGGCGGCCGCGGCGACGAGGGTCATGGCACCCGCCAGGATGCGGCGGCCCCAAAGAAGTGACATCTAATCTCCCTGCGGTGCACTCAAGTAGCGAAAGGACGGTCGGTGCGGTCCGGTGGAGCTGAACTTGGCGATGCCGAGGTCGACGGGTGGACGTCGCCGGTGGTCATCGCATCGGGTACGGGCACGCAAAGCGTCGACCGGCATGATTGCGTGAGTGTTTCCCAGTCCTTAATTGACTGTTTCCCCGGCACCTGGAGAGGGCGCACGCCACAATGGCCGACATCGCCTTCACAGACGATGCCGGCACTGATTAATTCGGCTGAGGAAAGGGCCACCACAATGGTCGGCGGACAGATTTCCGCCGACGGTGGACACAATCGCGGTATCCGGCCCCGAGCCAGATCCTTCACGCAGGAAGTATCTTAGGGTCGGGCCGGGTGGACCTGTCAAGGGTCCGGACGGTCGGTCAGAGCTGGGCGAGCACGGTGAAGTCGAGACCGTCGGCCTCGGCGAGGTAGATCCGCTGGCGCACGTGCCGCCGACGCAGCCGCAGCCGACCGCGCGGCCCGTGGTACGCCACCGAGTCGGCAGCCGTCTCGATCGCCCGTACGTCGAGGGTGCGGGCCTGCGCGATCAGGGCGGCGAGCAGCATCACACCCTCGTAGCAGGACTCCCCCAGACTGCCCAGCGGCGGTGCCTCCACCCCGAACCGGCGGGCGAACTCGCCATGGAAGTCCAGGTTCTCCTGCGTCACCAGACCGGCGAAGAAGCCCGCCGTGCTGTAGAGCCGCCGCGTCGCGCCCACGCCACTGGCCAGCAGCATGTTCTCGTCCATCAACGTGCTCAGGCGCAGGCAACGCTGGTCCATCCCGGCCCGCCCGAACGCCCGGTTGAACCGCACCGCGTCCGCGCCGACGAGCAGCATCACCACCGCGTCGGCCTCGCTGCGCTCGATCTGGCGCAGCACCTCGTCGAAGTCGTGCGTCTCCAACGGCAGGAACGCCTGCCCCACCACCCGACCGCCGCCGCGCAACGCGTACCGCTGGGCCGCCCGCGCGGTACGCCGCGGCCACACGTAGTCGTTGCCGACCACGAACCAACGGCGCACGCCCTGCTCGCCCGCGAGCAGCCGCATGGCGGGCCACAACTGGGCGTCCGGCGTCTCGCTGGTCAGATAGACCCCCTCGGTACGCTCACCGCCCTCGTACAGCGCGGTGTAGACGTACGGCACGCGGTGGGCGACCCGGGGCGCGAGCGCCTGCCGTACCGAGGAGATGTGCCAACCGGTCACGCCCTGCACGGCCCCCACCGACACCAGCGCCTCGACCTCGGCGGCCACCTCGGCGGGCGGGGCGCCACCGTCGACCGGCACCAGCCGTACCTCCCGGCCCAGCACCCCGCCGCAGGCGTTGATCTCCTCGACCGCGAGCTGGGCGCAGAGTTCGCAGGTCGGGCCGAACATTCCCGCCGGCCCGCGCATCGGGTACACCAGCGCGATGCTGACCACGGCCCGATCGACGGTGAGCCACGGCGGTGCCGGCGCGGACATGAGCACATGATTGCCCGGCCCAGGTCGGAAGACCAGAGTTCACCACGGACCGGGACGACTCGCTACCATGACAGGGCCCACCGGCCCAGGGAGTTCCATGTCAGACGTGCCCGGGGCGCCAGCCGACCTGCTGCGCTCGCTCACCCGCGCCGAACGGCTGCTCTCCCGCCGGTTGGCCGCCGTCCTGGCCGACGACGAGCTGACCACCGAGGCGTGGCGGGTGCTCTGCCTGCTCGCCGACGGTCAGGGCCACCCGATGAGCGAGGTGTCCGCCGAAGCCTCGCTGCCGCCGGGCACGCTCACCAAGCTGGTCGACCAACTCGTCGACCGTAACCTCGTGTTCCGGCGGATCGACGTGCTGGACCGCCGACGGATCCGGGCCTACCTGACTGCCCGCGGCCGCCGCGAGCACGCCCGCCTCGACGAGCGGGTCCGGGCCAGCCTCGCCGAGGTGGGCGTACCGGCCGACAGCGCCCTGCTCGACGACCTCGCCGAGCTGATCGCCCGCCTCGACCCGGCCGGTCGCCGCGACCACGCCGAGGCGGCCGGGCCGCGCCGCTGACGTCGGGCTCACTCCACCTTGGTGAGCAGCGGCTTGCCCTTCTCGACGACGTACGTGGCCAACTCGACGGCCACCCCGTCGCCGACGTTGCGGGCCTGGTGGTGGACCCCGTACGGCACGGTCAGGGCGTCACCGACGTTGCACACCACCGGCGGCTGACCGTCGAGGGTGTACTCCAGCGACCCCTGGAGCACACAGATGATCTCCTCGCCGGGGTGGAAGTGCTTGAACGGCGGCGAGTCCGGCGTGAACTCCACCCGGCTCTGCACGACCTCCCGGCCCTCGATGCTGAGATCGTGCCGCTGAAGGTCGACGCGCCACAGCCCGGGAGCGCCCTCCACGGCTGTCGGACTGATGCCCTCGGGTCGAGCATTTCCACTCATCACGGCCTCCTGTGAGCCCTCCGGCGACCGACGATCGCACCTTCGGAGACTAGGAGCATTCCGATCCGGCGGGGCCGAGATGCCGCATAACGGCGTCGGGGTTCAGGCCATGACCAGAGGGTTCAAGGAAGGGCCCCCTCCTAACGCCTGGTGTATAAGAAGGGGCCCTTCCTAACGGGATCAGCCCTGGACGCTCGCGCCCACCCCCGCGTCGAGGTGGGCGCGCAGGGTGTGTGCGTCGGGCGCGGTGGCGCTCCACAGCGTCGCCGGACCACCGGCCAGGGGCAGCCGCGCGAGCGTGCCCTCGACCATCGCGGGCTCGGCGGGGCGCGACGGGTCCACCACCAGCAGCGACCCGGTGGCCGACGCGCCGCCGAGCACCGCCGGGCCGGCCCAGCCGGGCGCACCCGGCCCCACCGCCAGGGACTGGCGCAGCAGCGGCCGGCCGTCGTAGTCGACCCGGGTGTGCACGACGGCGGCGCCCGGCGTTTCGCCGTACCGGCCGCAGATCACCTCGTCCCGCCAGGTCAGCCGCGCGTCTGCGGCCAGCTCGATGCGGGACTCGGCGAGGTGCGCGCAGCCGGCCGCCGCGACCAGTTGCTCGGGCAGCCAGTGCAGTGCGCCGTCGTCGTGCACCACGGCGCGTACCGCCATCCGCGACACGGCGCCGGGCCGGCCGGGCAGGGCCACCGAGGCGGCGACGCTGTGCACCCGCACCGCCGCGCCCGGCCCCACGTCGATCTCCAGCCGCAGGTCGTCGCCGGCGAGCGGGCCGGCCGCCCCGCCCACCACGTACACGGTCACGACGCGACCGTCCCCGGGTGTCTGCCGCAGCAGCAGCGGCGTCTCGCCGCGCAGCTCCGTCAGGGTCGTGCCGCCCCGGCCGTCGGCGCGGGCCACCACCCGGGCGAACGCGCGCATCAGACCGGGCCGGCCTGCGCGGCGATCGGGTGCAGGGCCGCGTGGTGGGCCAGCTCGTGGCGGATCCAGTCGGCGACCCGACCGGCCGTCGGGTCCCCCACGATTGACAGGAACACGGTCGGCAGGTCGCCGCGCCGGGCCCGCGCGTCCCGGTCCATGACGGCCAGGTCCGCGCCGACCATGGGCGCCAGGTCGGTCTTGTTGATCACGAGCAGGTCGGCGGAGGTGACCCCGGGGCCGCCCTTGCGGGGCACCTTGTCCCCGCCGGCCACGTCGACCACGAAGATCTGCCGGTCCACCAGGCCCCGGCTGAACGTGGCGGTCAGGTTGTCCCCGCCGCTCTCGACCAGCACCAGGTCCAACGGGCCAACCGCCTCGGCCAGCTCGTCCACGGCGTCGAGGTTGGCCCCGATGTCGTCGCGGATGGCGGTGTGCGGGCAGCACCCGGTCTCCACCGCGCGGATCCTGCTCGGGTCCAGCACGCCGGCCCGCTTGAGGAAGTCCGCGTCCTCGGTCGTGTAGATGTCGTTGGTGACCACACCGAGGCGCAGCTCGTCGGCGAACGCCCGGCACAGCGCCGCCACCAGGGCGGTCTTGCCGGACCCGACCGGCCCGCCGATGCCGACGCGCAGCGCCCGGCCGGCCCGCGCGAGCGGCGGATGCGGGTCCACCCCCGGCTCGGGGTGGGTGTGCGGAACAGTCTCGTCGTGCGGGTCGGCAGTGGGCGCAGCGATCGGCGAAACGGTGTCAGGACGCAAAGAGACGCACCTCCCAGGTGGCATGAGCTTCGGCGTAGATGTCGGCAAGGGGCGCGGCGGCCGCGGGCAGCCGTTCGGGTGGATCGTCGGCGGCCCGCGCCGCGTCGGCGGCGGTGCCGTCGCAGAGGTCGGTGAGACCGACCAGCAGGGCCTGCACCTGGTACGGGTCGAGACCGAGCAGGCGTACGCCGGCACTGGCCGCGCCGGTCACCGTCCCGTAGGCGGCGACCGTCGCGGTCTCGGCGCGGTTCAGGCCGGCGGCGGCGCAGAGCAGCCCGAGCACCAACGGCTGGTGCGCTCCCTGCGGTGTCGCGGGCAGATCGTCGAACGGGCCAGCCGACCAGATGGCCCGTCCGGCACGCAGCAGGGCCCGGCCCTGGCGGCGGGACACCCCCGCAGCGCCGGTGACGCGGTACGGGCGTCCAACTCCGCGTCGAGCCGCGCCAGCGCGTTCCGGCACGGGCTGGCGTCGGCCGGCGCCTCCCCGCGTACGGCCGAATCAGCCGCCACCGCCGGGCGTACGCCGGGATCGGTCGGCGTGGTCGCCCGCCGCGCGGGATGGCCGAGGCCGACCGGGCGCGCGCCGGGGCCGACGCTGGCCGGCGTGACCGCCGCCCGGTGCGCCGCCGCCGCGAACGCCGCGCCGACCAGACCGGCGGTGGCCAGCCGGCCGACGAGGAACGCCTCCAACGAGGCCAGGTCGGTGACCCGGCCGGCGGCGACGGCGGCCTCCAGACCACCGGAGTGCGCGTGCGCGCCGGCCGGGAAGCGACCGTCGGCGAGCAACAGGAGCAGGCTCGACGTCGGCATCAGAACAGGAAGTACCGCTGGGTCATCGGCAGGCGGGGCACCGGGTCCGGTTCCACCACCTCCCCGTCGATCCGCACGGTGAAGGTGTCCGGGTCCACCTCGATCCGGGGCATCGCGTTGTTCTCCGGCAGGTCGGCCTTGCCCCGCGAGCGCACATCGGCGACCGGCACCACCCGTCGCCGCACGTCCAGGCGCAGCCCGGCGTCGAGGGCGGCCGGCGCGACGAACGCCAGGCTGGTGGCCGCCGCCGCGACGCCGTACGCCCCGAACATCGGTCGCGGCAGCATCGGCTGCGGCGTCGGGATGGACGCGTTGGCGTCACCCATCTGGGCGTACGCGATCATGCCGCCCTTGATCACCAGGTGTGGTCGTACGCCGAAGAACGCCGGGTCCCACAGCACCAGGTCGGCGAGCTTGCCCGGCTCGACCGAGCCGACCTCGCCGTCCAGCCCGTTCGCCATCGCCGCGCAGATGGTGTACTTCGCCACGTACCGCCGGGCACGGTGGTTGTCGGCGGCCCCGTCGCCGGGCAGCGCGCCCACCCGCTCCTTCATGACGTGCGCGCTCTGCCAGGTCCGCAGGATCACCTCGCCCACCCGGCCCATCGCCTGCGCGTCGGAGCCGATGATGGAGATCGCGCCGAGGTCGTGCAGCAGGTCCTCGGCGGCCATCGTGGACGGTCGGATGCGGCTTTCGGCGAAGGCCAGGTCCTCGGGCACGGACGGGTTGAGATGGTGGCAGACCATCAGCATGTCCAGGTGCTCGGCGAGGGTGTTGGCGGTGTACGGCCGGGTCGGGTTGGTCGAGGACGGCAGCACGTTGGGCTCGCTGGCCACCGTGATGATGTCCGGCGCGTGCCCGCCGCCCGCGCCCTCGGTGTGGTACGAGTGGATGGCCCGGCCGCCGATCGCCCGCAGCGTGTCGGCCACGAACCCGGCCTCGTTGAGGGTGTCGGTGTGGATCGACACCTGCACGCCGGAGGCGTCCGCCACCCGCAGACAGGCGTCGATCGCCGCCGGGGTGGTGCCCCAGTCCTCGTGCAGCTTGAAACCGCCCGCGCCGGCGCGCAACTGCTCCCACAGCGCCTCTGGCGAGACGGTGTTGCCCTTGCCGAGCAGCAGGACGTTGACCGGCAGCGTGTCCAGCGCCTCGTGCATGCGCGCCAGGTGCCAGGCGTTCGGGGTGACGGTGGTGGCCCGGGTGCCCTCGGCGGGGCCGGTGCCGCCGCCGACGAGCGTGGTGACGCCGCTGGCGAGCGCCTCGGTGACGATCTCCGGGCAGATGAAGTGCACGTGGGTGTCGACGGCGCCGGCGGTGAGGATCCGGCCGTTGCCGGCGATCACCTCGGTGGCCGGGCCGATGACCAGGTCGGGGTGGACGCCGGGCATGGTGTCCGGGTTGCCGGCCCGGCCGAGGGCGACGATCCGCCCGTCCCGCAGGCCCACATCGGCCTTGACGATCCCCCAGTGGTCGAGCACCACCGCGCCGGTGATGACGGTGTCGAGGGCGCCCTCGGCACGGGTCGCCCGTGACTGACCCATCGACTCGCGGATCACCTTGCCGCCGCCGAAGACCGCCTCGTCGCCGCCCACGCAGTGGTCGGTCTCGACCTCGATCAACAGGCTCGTGTCGGCCAGCCGGATGCGGTCGCCGGTGGTGGGCCCGTACAAATCGATGTAGCGGTCCCGCCGCACGGCGCTCACCGCGCCGGCCCGTCGGTCGTCGGCGCGTCGGTCGTCGGTCTGGCTGGTGACGCCGTGTCCAGCGGCCCGGCGCACTCGCCGCGCAGGCCCGGCACGACGCGCGCGCCGCCGAGCGGCACCAGGTCGACGCGGCGGCTCACGCCCGGTTCAAACCGGACCGAGGTACCCGCCGGGACGGCGAGACGCTGCCCCCAGGCGACGTCCCGGTCGAACGCCAGGGCCGGGTTGGCCTCGGCGAAGTGGTAGTGCGAACCGACCTGCACCGGACGGTCGGCGGTATTGACCACGACCAGCGTGGTGACCGGCCGACCCACGTTGATCTCCACCGGGCTGTCCGCCGGCAGGATCTCCCCGGGGATCACGGGATCGGGTGGTGCACCGTCACGAGCTTGGTGCCGTCCGGGAACGTGGCCTCCACCTGCACCTCCCTCAGCAGCTCGGGGATGCCGTCCTGGACGTCGTCGCGGCCGAGCACGGTCCGGCCGGCCGACATGAGGTCGACCACCGAACGCCCGTCCCGGGCCCCTTCGAGCAGGAAGGCGGTGATGATCGCGACGGCTTCGGGATAGTTGAGTCGCAGGCCGCGCTCGCGGCGGCGGCGGGCGACATCGGCCGCGACGTGGACGAGCAGGCGGTCCTGCTCGTGCGGGCTGAGGAACACGGGATTCTCCGGTGGGGTTCGGCGTGGTCGGCTCGCCGTCGGCTCCGCGCTGAGCCACGCCCGGACAGCACCACCCGGGGTACGAGCTGGGATCACACGACCGCCGTGACGACCGTCGACGGGGTGGCCCGGGACTCCACCATCCCGGCCCGCACGACGGGCACCCGGCGGTGTCGGTCGGATGCGGACCGCACCGCCCACCGCTTCAGCAGACCGTAGAGGATCGTCACCGGCGGCGGCAACAGTGTGCCCGGGATGAGAGATCACGCTGGGACGTCGGACAGTTGACTCGATCCGCGCCGCAAGGCGGTCCGCCGACGAGCGCGCTGATGGGATCATGACGGGGGCGGTACAGTCCGCTCCGGCACCGCTATCCACAGTGGAGGTAACCGTTGGGTGAGTCCCCGCCCCCCGCACCGGCCGGCGGCAACAGCGACGACCGCCGGATCAGGACCCTCGCCGTGATCGGCGTGGCGGCGAACGTCCTCGGCGTGGTGACCGCGGTGGAGAGCTGGCTCAAACAGGACGTGCTGTTGTTCGCCCTCACCCTGACGGCGGTCCTGGTGCTCGGGGCGTTCTGGCTCTGGCGGCGGCGGACCCGCGTCGCGATCGCGTTGCTGGCACTCGGTTGCCTGCTGCTCGGCGGTGTCCTGGCGAGCCAGCTCCGCGATTCGTCGACGCCGCCACCCACCGCCGGCTCCTCGTCGACGTCACCGCCCGCCGGAGGGCCGACGGCGACGGCGACGCCGAGCGCCAGCCCGGCCGCGCCGCCCACCGGCCAGACCACCCCGACCCCCGGGGGTACGACGGACCCCGACGCGCCCCGCACCCTCGTCGTCCGGAACTTGGTGCTGCCCCGAGAGGCCGCCGTCGACGTCGACCAACCGGATCAGCCGGTCGTGCCGCACCACTCCGACGGGGCCACGGACGGGCTCGACCTCTACCACGATTGGGGCGATCTGCGTTCGGACAACATCCAGGTCGCCAACGCCCCGAGCGTGTACCAGTACTCCGGCGGCAACCCCGGCCAGGCGTACGCGGGGTGCGTCGCATCCGCCACCGGCTCGGCGCGGGCCTTGTTCACGCCCGGCGCCGACTGGTGCTTCCGCACCTCGGAGGGACGCCTCGGGTTCGCCACCATCACCAACGACAGCCGCGCGGACAAGGCGTTCGTCGTGCGCGTCGTGGTGTGGGACGCAACGGGCGGCTGACGCTGCGCCGCATCGCGTCGCGGAGCCCGCTGCTGCCGAGGAGCGGACGCATTGAGGTTACGGATGCCGTGCTTCGTCGTCCGCGAACGCGCTCTCCGCCGCGGCGTTTCCAGTTGGTAGGGTCGCGGCGTGACGACGAGCGCGGGCCTTGAGGCTGGCGTTCCGCCGGAGCTGCGGCGGTGGAAGTGGGAGCATCCGGTCAGCCCGCGCTGGCTGCTCCTCGGCGACGTCGACTTCGAGTGCTCCTACGAGATCGACATCCCGCTGGCGCTGTGCGCGGAGATCGAAGGAGTGTTCGTCGACCTGCCGCCACGGCCACGGGAGCGGTTCACGCTCGTCGGTTGCGCCCCGGCCGGCGCCCTCGCCGACCTGCTCGACCGGCTGCCCGCCGAGGCACTCGGAACCGAAAGTGCCTGGCTGGGGAACGTCTCCGTAACGGCGCCTCCCCCACTACCAGGCACGCCGCCGTCCTGGTGGGGCGAGGACCTCGCCGACGTCGTCGTCCTCGCGCAACGGCCAAACGCGACGATGCCGGAGACCGTGGACATCGACCTCGACGGGTTCGTCCACGTCTACGACCGCACGGACGCTGTCGAACGTCCTAGCGACGACGTCACCGAATTCGTACTCCTGAGCCCGGACGAGGCACCCTACGGCACCTGTCGGGACGTCATCGGCGTGTTCCGCGAGCAAGCCGAACCGCCGGTGCCGCAGGTCCGGCTGCTCGGCTGCCGACCGGAACCACTGTTGCTGGATGCGCTGGACGCGGTCGGGCAGTCGACCAAGGGCTGCCTGCGCCGCCGCCGGATCCGCGCCGAGGTCTACCTGGTCGCCGCCGACGGTTCGATCAGCCCGGTCATCGCCGCCGTGGTGTCCGGAACCGTCCAGGCCGGCGAGCCATCGCGCCTCGGTCCCGGACTCCTCGACGTGACCGTCGACAGCGACCCGCAGGAACCGATGCCGACCGGCGTCCTGGGCATCCTCAGGCACTGGTGGGCCGGACGGCCCGTCGAGAAGAACCTGTGGGCCGGCTACGACCGGGAGCTGCGCCACCGCTGGGCAGGAGCAGCACTCGCCCACCAATCCGGCGTGCCGGACCGGCCGGCCGGCAGCACGTACGAACTCGACGGCCGGTTCGTCACCGACGTTGAAGGGTTCTACTGCGCGATCGGCGAGGCGATCAACGGGCCGGGCGGATACTTCGGTTGGAATCTCGACGCCCTCGACGACTGCCTCGCCGGAGGGTTCGGCGCGCATACACCATTTCGGCTGGTGTGGCACAACTCTGCCATCGCCCGCGAACACCTCGTCGCCGGCTACGACCGGCGTTTGCTGCGTCCGGCGACGACGTTGGAGTATCTGCTGGGCATGCTCACCGAGCACCAGGTTGAGATCGACTTGCGCTGAGCCGTGAGCCGACGGGATCGCCGATCGCGCCACGGGTTGGCGGTCTGCCGGATGAACGACAAGACCCTCGGCGATCAGAGCTGAAAGTTGCTGGATAGACGCGGGAGCCTAGGGTTGCGGGGTGAACCTTGACTACTACTCAGCGGCCGAAGGTGTCGACATCGCGGGTGCCCGTGCTGAGCTTTGTCACCTCGCTGAACTGGTAGCAAGCGGAGGCGAGTTGAGCCTTGCGCCGTCGGCTCACTCTCGGCACCTACGGGGTGTTCTCATCGAAGCGACACAGGGGCCCGTCGTCATTGGTGTCGACGATCGCCACTATCTCAGCATCCACGGTGGCGCGGAAAGCCGGTCGCTCCTCGCCGACCTGCTACGCCAGGTAGCCAGCATGGACGACGGCGGCCACGTTCACCTCGAGTACTTCGAGGACCACTATTTTCTGGCACCAGACAGCGTGCCGCTCATAGTCAACAGTCCTCATGGCGGGATGCCTCGGCACTAATCAAGCCCCCGCTCGTCTCAGGACGGCCCGGCGGTCCAGGGCGCGTCCGGCCCGGTTCGGTAGGCGCTCTCGCCGGGGCCGAGGTCGAGGACGTCGAGCAGCGTGAGGTCATGTTCCACGGCGTGGTGAAGGTGGCTGAGCTTGCCCGTCGCGGGGTCGGCGTCGCTCGCGCCGATGAGTTGCCAGAGTCCGTCGTCGGCGTCGTGGCTGACGTACAGGATCGGCTCTTTCTGGTCGAAAACCTCGCTGGTCTGGATGCTGTTGGTCCCCAGCAGCCAGTGCTTCATCCACCGCGCGCGTCGGTCACGCTCCATGACGAGGTCCACCACCCACCAGATGAACGGCAGATCCTCGTGTGCGCGGGCCTCGGTCGCGGTGAGGTCCGGGCCGCCCTCGGGGACTCGCTCGAACGGCTCGTCGACGAGCGAGCAGGCGTAGCTGTTCTCGCTGTCGAAGATGATCGCGTGGAAGCTGGCGCCGCCGGGGTTTCCGGCCCCGATCCCTACCGTGAGCCGGGCGACGTGCTGCTCGGAGTTGGTCGTCCAGCCGAACGCGTACGAGGCGAGTTCGCCGTGGGGCCCGACGAACTCACCGAAAGCGCGCCGTTCCACACCCGAGCCGGCCTGCGTCTCGGTCAACCGGCCCTCGATCACCTTCGGATTCACGCGGCGAGACTACCGGCACGGACGGAACGGGAGGTAGGCGGCGGGGCGTCGCTGGGCGCTGGCGCGCCGCCTACTCAACGACCAACGATCGCGGGCTCCGGCGTCGGGCGGGGTGTCGTCGTGCCGGCGAAGGGGATGTCCGGGAGGTCCGCCGCCGAGGGCTGGGCGTCGGGGTGTTGCCACAGGCCGCGCTGGCGCAGGATCGGTAGCACCCCCTCGCCGAACCAGTACGCCTCCTCGAGGTGGGGGTAGCCGGAGAGGATGAACTCGTCGATGCCGAGCGCGTGGTACTCGGCGATCCGGTCGGCGATCTCGCGGTGGCTGCCCACCAGGGCGGTGCCGGCCCCACCGCGTACCAGGCCGACGCCGGCCCACAGGTTGGGTGCGACCTCGAGGCTGTCGCGAGAGCCGCCGTGCAGGTCGAGCATCCGGCGCTGCCCCTCCGACTCGCTGCGACGCAGCCCTTCCTGCACCGCCTTGATGTCGGCCTCGGCGATGCCGTTGAGCAGCCGGCGGGCCTGTGCCCACGCCTCGTCGGCGGTGTCGCGGGCGATGACGTGCAGCCGGATGCCGAAGCGCAGCTCCCGACCGGCCTGGGCGGCCAGGGCCCGTACCCGGTCGATTTTGTCGGCGACCTGGGCCGGCGGCTCGCCCCAGGTGAGGTAGACGTCGCTGTTCCGCACGGCCACGGGCAGGGCGGCGGCGGACGAGCCACCGAAGTAGACCGGCGGCGTGGGGTCGGGCAGCCGGTGCAGTCGCGCCTGCTCGACACGCAGGTGGTCGCCCGCGTGGTCGACGGTCTCCCCCCGCCACAGCGCGCGGACGACGTGCAGGAACTCGTCCGTGCGCGCGTACCGGGCGTCCTTGTCCAGGAAGTCGCCGTACGCCCGCTGCTCGGTCGACTCGCCGCCGGTGACCACGTTGAGCAGCAGTCGGCCCCGGGACAGCCGCTGGAAGGTGGAGGCCATCTGCGCGGCCAGGGTGGGTGAGGTCAGGCCGGGCCGGAACGCCACCAGGAACTTGAGGCGTTCGGTGACCTCGGTGAGCATCGCGGTGCTGAGCCAGGCGTCCTCGCACCACGCGCCGGTCGGGGTGAGCGCGCCGACGAAGCCGAGTTGCTCGGCGGTGCGGGCGATCTGACCCAGGTAGGCCACGCTCGGCGGGCGGGCGCCCCCGGCCGTGCCGGTGGGTACGCCGTGTCCACCGCCGACGACGTCCCGGCTGTCGCCGTTGGTGGGCAGGAACCAGTGGAAGGTGAGGGTCATCGGGACTCTTTCCGTGTGTGCGCGCGGCGCTCCTGAGGGGTGGGACGAACCCGCCGACAGCCTACCCATAAAACCTATCGGGTTAGTAGGCTACCGCCCACGCCGGTCGACGCGGCCCGGCTCATCCGCTCATGTCAAGGAGCCGCCATGCGTACCCCCTCACCTGTTCGTCCCCTGCTCACAGCGGCGTTCACCGCCCTCGTCCTGCTCGCTGCGGGCGGCGTGAGCGCCTGCGGCGGGTCCGCCGACGCCGGTGACGACGGGGGCAAGCTGCGGATCGGCTACCAGCGCTTCGGCGGGCTCAGCCTGGTCAAGGCGCGCGGCGCGGCCGCCGACGTCGAGTGGTCGCTGTTCGAGAGCGGGCCGGCGCTCACCGAGGCGCTCAAGGCCGGGTCGATCGACATCGGACAGGTGGGCGAGGCCCCGCCGGTCTTCGCCGCCGCCGGCAAGATACCGTTCTCCATCATCGGCACCTCCGCGCCGATCCCGCAGGGTGAGGCCGTGCTGGTCAAGGCCGACAGCGGCTACCGCAGCTTCGCCGACCTCAAGGGCCGGACGGTCGCCCTCAACAAGGGCTCCAACGTGCACTGGCTGCTGGTCCGGCTGCTGGAGGCCAACAGGATGACGCTGCGCGACATCAACGTGAAGTACCTCAAGCCGGCCGAGGGACGGCCCGCCTTCGACAGCGGGCAGGTCGACGCGTGGGTGATCTGGGACCCGTACTTCGCCCTGGCCGAGCAGCCGGGCGTACGGGTGCTCGCCGACGCGACCGGCCTGGCCAGCAACCGCGAGTACGTGCTGGCCGCCCCCGACGCGGTCACCAGGCGCACGGACGACGTCCGGGCGTTCCTGCAGAAGTACCGCGAGGTGACCGACTGGGGCATCGCCAACCCGCAGGAGCGGGCCCGCACCCTCGCGCCGGAGTTGAAGATTCCGGAGGACGTGACCAGCCGCGCCCTGGCCCGCAGCGCCAGGCCGCTCGCCCCGGTCAGCCCGGCCATCGGCGACGAACTTCAGGCGATCACCGACAGCTTCATCGCGCTGGACCTCATCCCGGGACCGGTCGACATCAGGAGCCAGGTGGACGACCGGTTCAGCGCGGTGTTCCAGTGAGTCGTACCCCTCTGCTGGAGACGCCGCCGGAGGTGGCGGCCGAGGCGACGCCCGAAGCGCGCCCCCGGCGGACCCGGCGGTGGCGGCGGCTGCTCAGCCCGGTCGCGCTGGTGCTGGGCTGGGAGCTGGCGGCCCGGACCGGCGTGCTGGCGCCGGAGAAGCTGCCCGCTCCCAGCGACATCCTCGCGACCGGCTGGCGACTGTCCCGCGACGGCACGCTCGCCGTGCACCTGGTGGACTCCCTCACCCGGGCCGGCGCGGGGCTGCTCATCGGCGGCGTGCTGGCACTCCTCCTGGGCACGGTGGCCGGGTTGTTGCGCCTCGGCGACGATCTCGTCGACCCGCCGGTGCAGATGGCCCGCATGTTGCCGCACCTGGGCCTGGTGCCCCTGCTGATCATCTGGGTCGGCATCGGCGAGTCGCTGAAGATCAGCCTGGTGGCGCTCGGCGCGTTCTTCCCCGTCTACTTCAACACGTACGCCGGCATTCGGGACATCGACGAGCGGCTGGTGGAGGCCGCCCGGGCCTGCGGGCTCGGGCCGGCCGCCCGGCTGCGTCACGTGGTGCTGCCCGGGGCGCTGCCGTCGCTCTTTCTCGGCCTGCGCCTCGCGATCGGCGCGGCCTGGCTCAGCCTCGTGGTCGGCGAACAGGTCAACGCCCAGACCGGCATCGGCTTCCTGATGATGGAGGCCCGCGAGTTCAGCCAGACCGACGTGGTGCTCCTCGGCCTGCTCGTCTACGCGCTGCTCGGGCTGATATCCGACCTTGCCCTACGCGTGGCGGAGAGGAGGATGTTGACATGGCGACGCGGACTGCGAGCCACCTGATCGGCGCGACCCCGGTGCTGACCGCGACTGCGATCCGCCGGTCCTTCGGGCCGACGGTCGTGCTGGCCGGGGTCGACCTGCGCATCGCCCGGGGCGAAGTCGTGGCCCTGCTCGGCGGCAGCGGTTCGGGCAAGAGCACTCTCCTGCGCATCCTCGCCGGCCTGGACGGTGAGGCGACAGGTGAGACCGCCGTGCACGGCACCGCCGCCGTGGTCTTCCAGGAGCACCGGCTCCTGCCCTGGAAGCGGGTGGCGGCCAACGTCGGGCTCGGCCTGACCGGCCCGGACACCGCCGGCCGCATCGAGCGGGCGTTGACCGAGGTCGGGTTGGCCGAGCGGCACCGGGCCTGGCCGGCCGAGCTGTCCGGCGGGCAGGCACAGCGGGTCGCCGTCGCCCGGGCGCTGGTCCGCGAACCGGACCTGCTGCTGCTCGACGAGCCGTTCGGCGCTCTCGACGCGCTCACCCGGCTGCGGATGCAGGTGCTGCTGCGCCGGCTGCGCGCCGAACACGGCTTCGCCGCCCTGCTGGTCACCCACGACGTGGAGGAGGCGCTGCTGCTCGCCGATCGGATCCTGCTCCTCGACGAGGGACGCATCGCCGCGGACCTGCTCGTCGACCTGGCCCCCACCCGCACGCCGGACGACCCGGGCTTCGGCGCGCTGCGCCGTCTCCTGCTCGACCGGCTCGGCGTTCCCACCACCTGAGGCCCACCACCTGACGAAGCGGAGATGCGATGACCCGCTGGACGCCCGACCCCACCTTCTACCCGTCACCCCGCGAGGCGGCCACCGCGCCGGCCGAGAAGCTCGCCTACGTGGCGGCCTTCGACCGTACGGCGAGCCGCCCGGACGCCATCGTGGTGCTCGACACGGACCCGGACTCCCCCGACTACGGCCGGGTCGTCGGCTGGACCGACCTGCCGCACCTCGGCGACGAGCTGCACCACTTCGGCTGGAACGCGTGCAGCAGCGCGCTCTGCCCGACCGCCCCGCACCCGCACGTGGAGCGGCGCTACCTGATCGTGCCGGGCCTGCGCTCCTCGCGTATCCACGTGATCGACACCCAACCCGATCCCCGCCAGCCGCAGGTGGTCAAGGTGATCGGCCCGGAGGAGCTGGCGAAACGGGCCGGCTACTCCCGGCCGCACACGGTGCACTGTGGCCCGGACGGCATCTACCTGTCCGCGCTCGGCGGCGCGGACGGCGAGGAGGGTCCGGGTGGCGTCGCGATCCTCGACCACACCACCTTCGAGGTACGCGGGGCGTGGGAGGCCGACCGGGGGCCGCAGTTCCTCGCATACGACGTGTGGTGGCACCTCAACCAGGACGTGCTGGTCACCAGCGAGTGGGGCACCCCGTCGATGATCGAGGACGGCATCATCGGGGAGCTGCTGCTGGGCCGCCGCTACGGTCACGCCATCCACTTCTGGGATCTCGCCAAGCGCCGGCACGTGCAGCGGGTCGACCTGGGCGATCAGTACCAGATGCCGCTGGAGCTGCGCCCGGCGCACGATCCGACGAAGTCGTACGGGTTCGTGGGGGTGGTGATCAGCGTCGAGGACCTGTCCGCCTCGGTGTGGCTGTGGCACCGCGACGGGGACGCCTGGGCGGTCACCAAGGTGATCGACATCCCGGCCGAGCCGGCCGACCCGGCGGACCTGCCCGACCTGCTCAAGCCGTTCGGCGCGGTGCCGCCACTGGTGACCGACATCGACCTGTCCGTCGACGACCGGTTCCTCTACGTGTCGTGCTGGGGCACCGGCGAGCTACGCCAGTACGACGTCAGCGACCCGCTGCACCCGGTGCAGACCGGCTCGGTGCACCTGGGCGGCATCGTCCGTCGTACCGCCCACCCGTCCGCCCCGGACGAGGCCCTCGCGGGCGGCCCGCAGATGGTGGAGGTCAGCCGGGACGGCCGGCGGGTCTACGTCAGCAACTCCCTCTACGGCGCGTGGGACGACCAGTTCTACCCCGACGGGGTGGGCGCGTGGCTCGCCAAGCTCGACGTGGACGTCGAAGCCGGCGGGCTCGCCCCGGACGAGCGGTTCTTTCCGCACGGGGACGAGTTCCGGGGGCTGCGCGTGCACCAGACGCGCCTACAGGGCGGGGACGCGTCCTCCGACTCGTACTGTTTCCCGTGACCGTCGCCACCCTGGTGACGCTCGCCGCGCTCGGCGCGTTCCACGGCCTGAACCCGGCGATGGGCTGGCTGTTCGCGGTGGCGCGGGGCCTTCAGGAGCGCAGCCGTTCGGCGCTGCTGGGGGCCCTGCCACCGATCGCGGCCGGGCACCTGGCCTCGGTGGGGATCGTCGCCGCCCTGGTCACGGCGACCCGCTCGGTGACGGCGAGCACCGTCCTGGCGGTGGTCGGCGGGGTGCTGCTGGTCGGCTTCGGACTGTGGCGGCTGCTCTCCGAGCGGCACTTCCGCTGGGCGGGCATGCGCCTGTCGGCGGCACAGCTCGCCGGCTGGTCGTTCCTCATGTCGTCGGCGCACGGCGCGGGGCTGATGCTGCTGCCGGTGCTGGTGGCCGAGCCGGTGTCCGGGGGCCATTCCGGGCATCTGGCCGCCGCGCCGGTGGGCGCGCTGCCCGGGTTGGCCGCGGCGGGCGTGCACACCGTGGCGATGTTCGGCACCGCCCTGGTCGTGGCGGTGCTGGTCTACGAGGTGCTCGGGGTGGGGGTGCTCCGCAAGGCGTGGTTCAACGTCGACCGACTCTGGGCCGGCGTGCTGGTGGCGGCGGGGCTGGTGACGCTGATCCGGGCGTGACCGACGCCGACACCCGGCCCCGGTGCGAAACCCTGGGGCCGGGTGCCGCAGCGCCGTTACGGCGCTGGCGTCCGATCGGCTACCGGTACGGGTCAGGCGCGCGCCTTCGCGGGCTGCTTCATGAAGTCCATGATCGCCTTGTTGACCTCGTCGGCGTGCGTCCACGGGATACCGTGCGGCGCGCCCTTGAGCGTGACGAGCGTGCCGGTCGGCATCATCGGGCCGAGCCGCTGACCGGTCACCGGGTACGGCAGCACCCGGTCCTGATCACCCTGCACGATCAACACCGGAATGTCGATCTTCGGCAGGTCCTGGCGGAAGTCCTCCTGCCAGGAGTCCACACTGTCGTGGGTGGCCTTGCCGGAGGCCATCGCACCGATCTGCCAGTGCGCCCGGTACGCCTCTTCGCTGACCCGCTTGCCCATGTTCTGGTCCGGGTTGAAGAACGCGTCGCAGAAGGACGTCAGGTAGGCGAAGCGGTCCTTGATGATGGCGTCCTGGAAGCCCTTGAAGAGCTTGCGGTCGACGCCCTCGGGGTTGTCGTCCGCCTTGGCCAGCATCGGTTGCAGCGGGCTGAGCACCACGGCCCGGCTCACCCGTCGAGAGCCGTAGTTGCCAAGGTAGCGAATCACCTCGCCGGTGCCCATCGAGTGCCCCACGAGGGTGACGTCGCTGAGGTCCAGCTCGGTCATCAGCACGTCGAGATCCGCCGCGAACGTGTTGTAGTCGTACCCGAACGCCGGCTGCGCCGAGTTTCCGTAACCGCGGCGGTCGTAGGTGATCGTCCGGTATCCGGCGTTCAGCAGCGCCCTGGTCTCCTTCTCCCAGGTCGCACCATTGAACGGGAAGCCGTGGATCAGCACCACGGGCTTACCGGAACCGTGGTCCTCGTAGTACAGGTCGATGGGTGCGGAGTTTTCCGTCCCCACGGTGATGAAAGGCATGTTTCGTCTCCTGCTCCGGTTTCGGGCTCTCGGACGCCCCGCGCTTTCCCGCCGGGTCACCGGATATGCCGGCCAGCCGGCACGTCCCGTGGTAGCCCACGGCGAGCGGAGGAGGACACGAGCGGATCGGAGTGTGCCGATCGGGCCACCGCCGCCTAGCCTCAAGGCGTGAGCGCTTCCCCCCGGCTGCGGGCCGTCAGCGACCTGCACATCAGCTACGCGGAGAACCGCGCCTTCGTCGAAGACCTGCGCCCGGACCACCCCGGCGACTGGCTGCTCGTCGCCGGCGACGTGGCCGACCGGTTCGCCGACATCGAGTGGGCGCTCGAGCTGCTGAGCAGCCGATTCGCCACGGTCGTCTGGGCACCGGGCAACCACGAGCTGTGGACACCGCCCGGCGACCCCGAGCACCTGCGCGGCGAAGCCCGCTACCGCGAGCTGGTGGCGATGTGCCAACGCCTGGGCGTCGTCACGCCCGAGGACCCGTACCCGGTGTGGGACGGCGAGGGCGGCCCGGCCACCATCGCCCCGCTCTTCGTGCTCTACGACTACACGTTCCGGGTGCCCCAGGCGAGCACCAAGCAGGAGTCGCTGGACATCGCGTACGCGGCCGGCGTGGTCTGCACGGACGAGGCGCTGCTGCACCCCGACCCGTACCCGAGCCGCGAGGCCTGGTGCGACGCCCGCGTCACCGAGACCGAGCGCCGGCTCACCGAACGCGACCCGGACCTGCCGACCGTGCTGGTCAACCACTACCCGCTGGTGCGCGAACCCACCGACATCCTGTGGTTCCCCGAGTTCGCCCAGTGGTGCGGCACCGTCCGCACCCGCGACTGGCACCTGCGCTTCGGCGCGTCCACGATGGTCTACGGGCACCTGCACATCCCCCGCACGACCTTCTACGACGGCGTCCGATTCGAGGAGGTCTCACTCGGCTACCCGCGCGAGTGGCGACGACGCGGCCCGGTCCCGAACCCGGTCCGCACCATCAACCCCGCCGACGACGTGCGCCGCCGCGAGTCCGTCACCGGGTAAGCCCAACGAGCGTCGCCAGCCGCGCCACGCCGGCCGGCGCCGGCTTGGCACGGGCAACATCGGCGATGAGGGTACGCGCCAGAGGCCGCCCCCGAACCTCAGCCGGCGCGACGGCCAGGGCAGGCCCGAGTACTTCTCACGCAAGTCTCAGGCTTCCGCCTCTGGCACCAGGGTGGTGTTGGCGATGAGTTTCTGCAGCACCGTCAGCGCCGCAACGTAGTCCGCGTCATCGATACCTCGGTGGATCAGCGACCGAATCTCGGGAGCTGACTGCCCCATCTGGAGACGAGCCGCCTCGCCGGCGTCGGTGAGTCGTAGGTGTCCGTCCTGATCTGCGTGGATCCATCCGCGGCTGAGGAGCACCTCGGCTTCGCTCGCGAGGTCGTCGTCGGGGCGGATGTACTCGGTCATGGCTTGCTGAAGTTGGGAAATGGTCCTGGCTGCGCCGTCATGAGGCGCGAGGTCGTGTGGAGACAGGTGGCGCAGGATCCAGAACTGCGGCTGCGTGAAGCCGCGCTTGGCCTGCTCGTCGCGCGTGAACCGGACGATGGATTCGTACGCCAACCGCGTCCAGTACGCGGCCACCTGGTTGGCGTCGGCCTGCATCGGGGCACCGCTGCTTCCTGGGATCTGCATACGGCTGATGCTGGGGGTTCAAGGACTGTTGAAGTCAAGAGGGTGTTGCAGCATGTTGGGGACATGACCGTCAGTCCGCAGGCCCCGACATCTTTCGTGTTCACCGTCAAAGACGTTGCACACGCGAGCCACGTCGCTCCGTCGGCGGTGCGCTTCTACGAAGAACAAGGTCTGATCCAAGCGCGCCGAACCACTGGAAACCAGCGCCGGTTCGACGAGAACGCGGCCTGTCGCATCCGGTTCGCCCGACTCGCTCAGCGGGTCGGGCTGACAGTTCGGGAGATCGCCACCATCTTCCAGGCTTTACCCGAGAAGCCGTCGGCGCAGGACTGGGCGCGGGTCTCCGACTCGCTGGTCGCCGAGGCCGAAGCCCGCGTGGCGCACCTGCGCCACGACCTCGACGCCCTCCAGACCGTCACCACCAGGTGCACTGCCGGAGTCCTACGGTGAGGAACGGGGCGGTCCTCCCTGGTGGTGACAGTGCCGCCGCCTCGGCGGCCGCAGTCCGGATCCGTCGTCTGGGCGTAAGCCAGGCGGCGACGACACCAGAGAGCACGCCCGTGGCCCGGGTCGACAACGTTGCGGGCCACTGGCGTGTGCCGCCCGTTCCTGCCACACGCCAGCGTGCCGGCATTCCGGAAGATCGACTCGGTTCCAGCCGCGGGTGCCACGTCTGGGATCCGCCTGTATACCCTGTGCGGATGCCTTCAGCGAAGCAGCTTCTGCTGCTCCTCGGGGCCGCGCTGCTCGCCGTCGTGGGCGCGCTGTTCGGATCCCCCTGGGCGACCGGGGCCGGCGTCGTCGTCGTGCTGAGCGTTCTTGCCGTCCACCCCGCGGTGACCGGTCCCGCGGTGCCTCGGTCGACACGTCTGCTGCTGCAGGGTGGCCTGCTTCTCCTCACCCTCGCGGGTCTCGTGCAGATGTGGGGATGGGCGGCCTCGTCATTCGGCGATGCTCCGCCGAGCGCGAGCGAGCTGATCGCGCTGGTGACCGACCCGGTACGGCAGCGGACGCAGTTCCTGCGACAGCTAGCGGTGGCAAGTTGTCTGATCCTGGCCTGCGCCTGCTTCGGCGTCGCTGTCGGGCGGTTGCCGCGGGATCGGCTGCGCCGGATCGGCCGGCCCGCGCCGGCCGTGGGCGTGCTCACGCTGGTCACCCTGGTATTCGTTGCCCTCCTGACGTCGGGGCTGACCGCCCTGCTCGGCTCGCTCACCAATGTGGCCGTGGCGGTGTTGCTCGTGCTCGGGGGGTATGCCTGGGTCGTGAGCCGCGCGGTCCGGCGCCATGGCACCGGCCCGATCGCCGTAATAGGTGCCACGCTGCTGGCCGCGGTGGCCTGGCTCGCGGTGGACGATGCCTTGCGGAGTCGGCCGGAGCCGCGCGGCAGCGACGCCTTCCACCAGCCGGGCGTCAGTGTGTCCGTGGCGGTCGAGACCGGGCCCGACGTTGAGACCGCCGTCGCCGTCGCGGCGCTGCTGCTCGGAGCCGCCCTGACCGTGCTGGCCTGCGCGAGGCTCAGCACGCCCCACAGCGAGACGCGCTGAGCCGGATCGGGTAGCTGTGCCATCCGCGTTGGCATCGTTGATGATGAGGATGTGGAGCACGTCGAAGAGGCAGTCTCAGCAGAGTGAGCACCGCTGAAGGTCTTTGGGCTTGGCGTTGTCTCACCGCCGCGTGACGGGCGGCCGCTCCACAGTGAGGCATCCGTATCGGTGACCAGCACATGCGCCGGCCTACGAGAGCGCGGTGGGTGGCGGCCGCCGGTCGGCGTCCGGCGGCCGAATAAGCCCAACCAGCGTCGCCAGCCGCGCCACGCCCGCCGGCGCCGGCTTGGCACGGGCAACCTCGGCGATGAGAGTACGCGCCAGAGGCCGCCCCCGAACCTCGGCCGGCGCGACACTGTCCGCGTCGACCAGGGCCCGCGCCGCCCCACGCAGGTCACCGGCATGCAGGTACACCCGCGCGGCGTCGAGCAGGTAGGCACCCCGACACTCGGCCGGCAACCGCCGCCACCCCTCCCGCCGAACGACGCTCACATGCCGTGTCAGTGCGCCGTCGACGTCACCCCGCTGCGCCGCGACGAGCACCCGCGCCATCTCTACGGCGACCGTCCCGAAGCCGATGGAGTGCGGTTCGTCGTACTCCCGGAGGTTGGCGGCAGTGCCCGCAGCCCGGTCGATCAGCTCGGTGGCCCGGCGGTGCTCGCCGCAGCCGGCGGCCGCGAGGGCGGCCTGGACCAGCAGGGTCCCACCCACCGCCCACCCACGACGGTCGCCCGGCCCTGCGTGCTCGCCCTGTCCCCGGTGATCAAGAGGTTTGCGTCGACTTTGATCTCCAAACGTGCCGCAAACCTCTTGATCACCGGGGCGCAGTGCCGGTGGCAGAGTTCGGTTGGCCGCTGTGAGGGTCGCCGACAGGGCGAGTCGGTCGCGGCCCGACGCGCGTAGGGCCTGGGCGACCGCGACTGCCGCTGTTGCCGCCAGGACTGGGTCGTCTTGGGCAGCGCCCATGGCCCGGTCGGCGGCGAGCCAGGCGAGGTCAGCCTCGCCGAGTTTGATCAGCAGCAGCGCGGTGATCCGGTACGCCTGTACCAGCACCTCCGGCGACCGCGCGCCCTGGGCGGCGTCGAGCAGGCTCGGCACCGCCCGCACCAACTGCGGGTAGTGCGCGTGCTGGTACGTCAACCAGGCATGCCCGACCTGACGCCGCAGCTCGTGCAGGTGTGGTGAGGTCGGCGGGGTGTCATAGCGGGCGAGCGCGGCCCGGATGTCGTCCACGCCGGTCGGGGTGCTCGTCGGGGTGCTGGGAGGCTGTCCGAGCAGCACCTCCGGGTCGACCCGCAGGACGCGGGAGAGTTCCTGGATGACCGAGTACCGGTCCAGGGGGCGGACGCCGCGCTCGATCTTGTCGACCCAGCTCTTTGACCTGCGCAGGCGATCGGCAAGCATCTGCTGCGTCATCGAGCGCCGCACCCGCCAGCCGGCCACCCGTCGACCGATGGGGAGGTCATCGCTGCTCACGCCGCCACCGCCGGTCCGGGACCGTACGGGTCGTGTCGTCCACGGGCACGCGTTCGGCCTCGGCCTGGGCCAGGATGCGCTGCTTGGCAGCCTCCCGCTCGGCCGCCTCAGCCTGTTCACCCTTGCTCGCCGTCTCGTCGCCGCGCATAGCCACCTCCATCAGGCCATCGGCGCGGCGATCCCGTTAGCTCGTCGCGTCCTATCTGGATGGCATGTGTTGTGGAGTCAGGTTCCGCGAATTGGTAATGACAACTTCACCGCGAGTCACGGACGAGTGGGGACGTCCTTGTTAGGGTGAGTCGTCCCCGAAGCCGTCCCAAGCCCAGTCAGCAGGAGACGCGATGCCGAACGATCGTCTTCGCAACGGGATGCTCAACAAGGGCCTGACGGCATCGGCATTTGCCGAGAGAGTCGGCGTCGACCCCAAGACTGTCGAGCGGTGGGTGACCCAGGCTCGCATCCCGTACCCGCGCTATCGCCACTCCATCGCCGAGCTACTGGACGAAAGCGAGTCGTACCTCTGGCCGGATGCGGTCCCGACGCAGCGGGCCGTGCAGATCAGCCAGTCGGAACTGGTCCACATCTACCCGCGTCGCGGAGCCGTCCCCACTGACCTCTGGCAGCGGCTCCTGGAGCAAGCCACCCGGCAGGTTGGCGTCCTGGTCTACGGAGGACTGTTCCTGCCCGAGTTCAACCACCGTTGGATCGCGACCCTGCGCGAGAAGGCGTTGGCAGGAGCGCAGGTCGAGTTGCTGTTCGGCGACCCGGAGGGTGTGCATATCGCCGAGCGTGGAGACGCCGAGGGCATCGGGGCAGCCATGTCCAACAAGATCCTGAACGCGTTGGCCTTCTACAAAGAGCTTCGGGATCTGGACAATGTCGGGATCTACTTCCACGACACCATCCTCTACAACTCGATCTACCGCTTCGACGACGAGATGCTGGTCAACACTCATCTCTACGGCACGCCGGCCGCGTACTCACCGGTGCTTCACCTGCGGCGTCTTGGCGGCGGGGACCTCTTCGACAGCTACGTAGCGAGCTTCAACCGCGTACTCGGGCAGAAGCGGGCTGTGTGGCCCGAACACTGACAGGGTGGAGGCATGGCACGGATCGAGCACTTCAACAACCCGAACGCTCCTAAGCCGAACAGGATCGTCGTAGCGGTGACTGTCTTCGTTCAGGACCGCCAGGGCCGGGTGCTGCTCATCCAGCGGACCGACAACGGCCTCTGGGCGCTGCCGGGCGGTGCTCAGGACTTCGGCGAGTCCATCGCCGAGACGGTCGTGCGGGAGACGCGCGAAGAGACCGGCATCGAGGTGGAGGTGACCGAGCTAGTCGGGATCTACTCCGACCCCAGGCATCTGGTGGAGTACAGCGACGGCGAGGTACGGCAGCAGTTCTCCATCTGCTTCCGCGCCCGGTACCTCTCCGGCGATCCGACGACCAGCGATGAGTCCTCGTCCGTGGTGTGGGTGGCCCGTGACCAACTGGACCGGCTTTCGATGCACCCTTCGATGCGGCTCAGGGTCGACCACGGATTCCAGCGGCGTCCAGTCCCCTACATCGGCTGAGCTGACAGGCGACATTGGGTCCTGTCCACGACCTCCCGAAGCATCGGCTCAGCTTTCTGCCAGAACCGCGTCACCACGTCGTCTGGCCCGTAGCGCTGCCGGATCTCCGCCAGCCTCTCGTCCACCGTGAGGTCCTGGCCGTCCGGGCCGGTCGTCATGTCCGCATACCAGAGGGCATCTGAGACAGCGGTCTCTTCCCGCGGGAACTCGCTGGCCAGAGCCTGCCCCAAGCCGCGCTCGTCTGCTTCGTGGACGGCGCAGGAGTGGTGAGCGACAAGCGCAGCGATGCGATCTCCAAAGCCATGGCGCTGAAGCCAACGTGCGCCGTCGAGCGCGTGGAAGCCCGTATCGGCGATACCTGGGGCGTAGCCGATGTCGTGCAGCCACGCCGCCGCCGTCAGCAACTCCGTATCGTCTCCTACCAAGTGCGCCAGCCCTTCCGCCCTCGCCGCTACTGCCCGCACATGAAGCCAGCGACGAGGTAGGGCAACTTGCAGATAACGCTGTGATGTTGTGGCGGCTAAACCGGAGGACGGATCCACGCGGCAAGTCTAGAACCCGGACCAACATCTTGACGCCCTAGAAACGCCGCGATCTTGAGCCCCGCGAAGGCGCGGTGACCTACGCGTCACGAGTTTCAGTTGCCCGTTTCGCAAACCTGGTCACACGAACGGTCCCGCAGGGAGGCGTGCAGATTTCGTCTTGGGCGCGTGATGTGGTCGATGCGATTACATAGCAATCCGATCGCTGCCGGCGAGGCTCAAAGCATTGCCTCCGGCAGGGGCCAGACGAATCCAGGATGCAATTGCCGAGGAATTCCAGTCGTGGATAGTTGGGACGTTTGCCTCGATGGGTGTTCTCGCGAGGGATGCGCCCTCAACTACCGATAATTATCTTCTTCGACCTGTCTGGATCTTGGAGAAGGTCGGGGTGCTGAAGGTATAGCTTCCTGACGCACTCAAGAACAACCCTTATAGCATAGTCTCGAGATTCGATTGCATCCGCAACGGTAATATTCTGAGCCCCGTGAAGCACTTTGCTACGTTTTGTGTATAGCCTTATCAGCCTCTTATGTTCCGCCAATCGATCAGCCGGCCCGTCAAAAAGCAACTTTGCCATCGCAGCACAGATACGAAACGACAGTTCGCCTTGATCGGTTCCCGCAAAGAGGCTCTCCCAGGCGATCACCGCATCGATGAACCCGTCGACGGGATCTCCCCGCTCAGCAATCGCAGAGAGTATCCGGCGGCGCGGTATCTCAACTTTGTTGGCGGGCGTAGATCTCAGCCTTTCCGCCCACGCACGAAGTTCCGAGACCTCCGAAGGAGACAACTGATAGTGCCCCACCGGCGCCAGCACGTCCGTGCGGTAAGACATGTGGCATCCGAACGAAAAGGGGTCGACAATCGCCGTCCAAAGATGCGCGCATGCCGCCGGCGGGTTGTTCTCGCTTGCGAGCGCTGTCGCGAAGAAGGTATGACTTAGCATTTCTGCGATCTTGGCTTGCTCCGCTTCCATACTCTCCGGCCAGACTATTTCGGATACTTCTGCCTTCGGCTTACCAATTACGATTTCATACAGGTAACTTGTCTCAAGAATTGCGCCAAGGGTTATGTGGTTACCCTCTTCGTCGCCCGTAATTGATGGCCTAGCACCAGGCGGGACCACCTCTAGCTCAGTCGGGAACGGATAACGACGGAGGCTGCCCCATGGCACCTCGACGTCATCTTCAGGCAAATGGATATTGCCGATACCGATCCAAGCCGGAACCGCAGTGGCCTGGCCACGGGCAACTGAGCGGAGAATTCTCAACGTCTCGGTCAGAGAATCCCGCAACTCCGGCGCAGAGGTTTGCTGACGCAAGCGAAACATCGTGTACGCGCATTTGAATATTGCACTACTCATGACGGCAAGTTGCAGCCCGCCTGCGGTTCCCGTGTTGGTAGCAGCCGGACTAACGATGTCGAAGAAGTCTTTACCTTGGTCAGGAAAGAGCCTCGAGAGGTCGTCGTCCTCGAGAACCACCCGGGCGAGGCGCTGCGATAGATCGGGGTCGAATGGGAAGTCGGGCGCCGGAGTGAACCGCGACGGCTGCCCGGTCAGATGACGGATCGCAAGCGTGGCCGGATACACAAAGGTGAGGCCCGGGGCCATAACGTCGATGACCGGGTCTCCGGTACGGAAATCGGGAATCGTCCCCCCGCAAGCAGCTCGCCACAAATTGAAGATCGACGTCTTTCTGCCCAATTCATCCAGGGCAGCAAGGTGGGGAATCAAAAGCTCCAGAGGGCTATCTGAAATCGCGGCTTGCACCTTAAGCTTGGTCAGTTCTTCGAAAACGATTAACAGGACTGAAGCGTGACCCTCAGGCAACTGATCGGGAGCAGCCTCGCATTCCTCAATGTCAGAAATGTCAACATTAAGGCAGTAAGCGAGGAGTTCCCTCCCATATACCTTGGTCAAGCGGCGCAGCTGAGCGGTTGATATCACGCCCTTGAACCTTACTGGGCTAACGGCTACACGTTCGACTGCTGGGCGGTGGTGGCGGTGAGGACGGTCAGACCGGCCAGGGCGAGCATGGTCAGGGTGTTGAAGCGTTACCAGCCGGTCCATCCGCGGACCTAGCAGTGGTCCAGGCCGACTGACCTTTGCCGAGCGGCCAGCCCTTCGTTGCTTCTGAGTCCGGGTACGTCGAGACCTACGTGCACGACAGCGGGGAGACGTACCCCTACCCGACAGCCGAGGATGTACGCGATCTTGTCCACTTCGCCCTCGGCGCTGGATGGACGCCGCAGGCGTTGGGGGGTGGGACGTTCAGAATCGCGCCACCGGCCGAACTTGAGCTACCGCGATTTGTCATCACCGAGCTTGTGCCAAACATCGACTAGCACCGCTAGGTTCTGGGTGCTCGACGGG
Source organism: Micromonospora sp. CA-248212 (assembly GCF_050948405.1). Classification (NCBI taxonomy): domain Bacteria; kingdom Bacillati; phylum Actinomycetota; class Actinomycetes; order Micromonosporales; family Micromonosporaceae; genus Micromonospora; species Micromonospora sp. CA-248212. Next base: position 3,978,511 of record NZ_CP192023.1, read on the forward strand.
AGGAGCGGCCGCCGGTCGGCGTCCGGCGGCCGCCCCACGTCCGGTCAGCTCGCGTACACCTCCAATGCCGCCAGCTGCCCGGCCGTCCAGCCGGTGTTACCGGTAACGGTGATCCGCACGTAACGAGCCTGCGCGGCACCGAACGTCAACGACACCGAGTTGCCCGTTGAAGGGTCAAAGGTCTGCCCCGCCGAACCAACCAGCGTCCCGAAGCTCGACCCGTCCGTACTGCCCGTGACGGCAACCGTCTGCGTCCGAGCACCCCACGCCGACGACGGCGGCAGCTTCAGCACCACCCGTCCGACCGTGCGCGCAGCGCCCAGGTCGACCTGCACCCACTGGGGGAAGGCGTTGTTGGCGCTCTCCCAGTAGCTGTTGGCGTCGCCGTCGACCACGTTGCCCGAGCCGTAGCTCTGCACGTGGCTGCTCTCCGAGGTGGACCGGCCGCGGGCCAGGTCAGAGTTGGCGGCGGCGTCGGTCGTCACGGTGACGGCGTTCGACGCGGTCGAGGTGTTGCCGGCCTCGTCGCGCGCCACGACGGTGAAGGTGTACGAGGTGGACGCGCTGAGCCCGCTCACGGTCGCCGTGGTGCCCGTGACCGTGGCGACGACCGTGCCGCCCTGGCGTACCTGGTAACCCGTGACGCCCTTGTCGTCGGTCGACGCCGTCCAGGCCAGGGACACGCTGCTCGACGTCTTGGCGGTCACCGCAAGATTGCTCGGGGCGGTCGGTGGGTTGTCCGTGGTGCTGCTGGCGCCGTACACCTCGACCTTGGCGAGCTGGCCCGCCGGCCAGCCGGTGTTGCCGGCGATGCTCAGCCGGACGTAGCGGGCCGTGGTGGTCGTCAGCGTGCGGCTGACGGTGTTGCCGGTCGCCGGGTCGAAGGCGAACGCCGAGGCCCCGGCGATGGTCGAGAAGGAGCTGCCGTCGACGCTGCCCTGCACGGTGATGGTCTGGGTACGTGCGCCCCAGCCGGCGGGGAGCCGCACCACGAGGCGGCTGACCTGCTGGCTGGCGCCCAGGTCGACCTGCCACCAGTGCGGGAAGGAGCCGCCGCCGCTCTCCCAGTAGCTGCCGGCGTCCGAGTCCACCGCGTTCGCGGCCACGAAGGAGCCGTTCTGGCTGCTGGCCGAGGTGGATCGGCCGGCCGCAAGGTCGCCGCTGGTCGGGGGCGGGGTGCCGACCATGGGCGGGGTGGGTCGGGTCGCGGTGAGGGCGAGCTGTCCCTTGAGCATCCGGCCGCCGTCGGCGGTGATCCGCAGGTAGTAGTCGGCGGAGCAGGCGACGCCGTCCTCGTCCAGGGCGCGGATGTTCGCGCCGGCCGGGGTGGTCGCCTGTGTCTCGGACGTCTTGGCGATCTGGTTGCCCTCGTTGTACTCGTCGAACATGGACACGTAGAGGCCCTGGGAGCCGAGCCGGACCATGTTGTAGATGTGCCGCCAGTAGAAGTCGCCGTGGCGGCGGTGCCCACCGGCCAGGTCGCCGGGCATCACGCAGGGCAGGTAGTCGATGCCGCGCGCCGCGCAGTCGGCCATGTCGCCGATGTTGACGTTGTTGTAGTACGAGTCGAGGCCTTCGAGGGTGTCCGTCCGGTAGACCATCCACGGCGAGATCGCGTTGAAGGCGTGGTAGACGTCGAGGAAGCCGGCGCGGGAGTCCTCGACTCCCTGCCGCCACCAGGTGGGCACGCCGCCGATGACGTAGCAGCCCTGCGCCTTGAACCAGTTGATGACCTCCAGGCACGGCCCGGGGGTGAAGGGTCGGCTGGGCTCGCTGAAGCCGAAACCCCAGATGCAGACGACCGGCTTGCCGTTCTGGCGGGCGTACGCGCTGGACGCGGTGTGCGTCGACATCTTGTTCAGCCAGTCGGTCTTGATGTCCGCCTGCATCGTCAGCCAGTCGGTGACGTCGTACATGATGTAGAACTTGCGGTTGTAGCGCTCGGCCGCCGCGCGGACCTTGAGCGTCATGGCGTCGCGGGTCGGCCCCTCGTCGCCCGTCGGGTTGAAGCGTTGCAGGGCGGCGGTGTCGCAGCCGTACTCCTGCATCCAGCGGAAGTGGGTGTCCACGGTCTGCTGGTCGTAGGAGGAGAAGAGGGTGGCCGGCGATCCGTTGCCCAGGTTCGGGTACGCGGTGGGATAGCTGCGCGTGTACTCCCGCATGTCCGGCCAGGACACGATTGTGGTGTTGCTGGGCGACGGCGGCTGGAACCGGTCGCGGCTCCAGTGCCACCAGCCGCCGATCGGCGCGGAGTCGCCGGGTGCGCTGAACCAGCCCTGGTAGCCGACGGTGACCTTGCCGACCACGTCGCCGGGAGGGCTGGCGGCCTGGGCGGGGCTGGCGAGGAGCTTCGTGGTGGAGGCGGCGGCGAGGGCGGAGCCCGCCAACACGGACGTGACGAACCTGCGGCGGGTTACCGCCATGACGACCACTCCTTCGGGACGGAAGGCATTGACGGCCATCGTGGCAGCATCGAATGCCACCCCGCAAGAGTACGACTGATCGATGAAATTTTGAGTCAGTCCGGCGGAAGGGTCGGAGGGCGCGCGACGGCGCGGCCACCCGGAGCCGGGTTCAGGGCTGCTCCGGCTGCGGTCGGAGCCCGTCCAGGATCACCGCGAGATAGGCCTCGGAGAGACTTTGTGAGGCGGACGCCGACCGCGCGATCGCGTAGGTCAACTCGTTGATCAGCACGGCGACGACAGCCACGTCGAGGTCGGTACGGATCACCCCCTCGTCGCGGGCCCTGGTGATCAGATCGAGTCCGACCCCGTCGAGGGCCGCCCGCTGCGCGGCGGTGGCGGGCAACTCCATCACCCCGAGCCGCTCGCCCATGACCCAGTGAGCGGACTGGAACGCCATCGCCTCGACCAGGAACCCGCGAAGAGCCTGCTCGGCGTCCGGCTCGGACAGCGCGGCCCGACCTCGTCGGATGAGCGGTTCGAGCAGGTCGGCCACGGCGGCGTCGACGAGCGCCTCCTTGCTGCCGAAGGTGCGAACGACTGTGGCGGCACCGACGCCCGCCCGCCGCGAGATCACGGTGACGGTGATGGCGTTGCCCCCCTCGGCGAGGAGCGCCTTGGTCGCCTCCAGCACGAGGTGGCGGTTGCGGACGGCGTCCGTCCTACGTCGAGGCACACCGCTCTCGGAAGGGGTTGACATCTGAAACGTCCATTCCATATCGTCAAGTGGAACGAGCATTTCACTTAGCCTACGAGACCCGCCCGGACGGCGCAAACCCGTCCGCGTACCCCTCCACAGCCCAGAGAGCAGGAGCCGATGAACCGGCGGATTCTCATCTCCGGCGCCAGTATCGCCGGGCCGGCCCTCGCGTTCTGGTTGGCCCGGTTCGGGTTCTCTCCCACCGTGGTCGAGCGTGCGCCCCGGCTGCGCGAGGGCGGCAACGGCGTCGACGTACGCGGGCAGGCCGTACACGTCGCCGAGCGGATGGGCATCCTGCCGCTGGTCCGCGCGACGGCGGCGGACGTCGTCGGCCTGTCGTTCGTGGACGGGGCCAACCGGAGTGTGGCGCGCCTCGACCTGCGGGCCATCCAACGTCGAGCCGGCGACGCCGATGTCGAGATCATGCGGGGCGACCTTGCCGCGATCCTCCACGAGGCGACGAGGAACGACGTCGAGTACGTCTTCGACGACTCCATCCGGCGGATGGACCAGGACGACGACGGAGTCACGGTCACCTTCGAGCGCGGGCCGACCCGGCGCTTCGACCTGGTGGTGGGCGCCGACGGCACCCACTCCACCGTGCGGCGTCTGGCCTTCGGCCCGGAGTCGGGATTCCTCACCCACCTGGGCCACCACTTCGCATTCGCCGAGGCCGACCCCGGGCTGGGCGAGAAGCGGTGGGTGACGCTCTACAACCTTCCGGGCCGGGCCGTCTCGATCTACCGCTCCGGCAACCATCCCGGCGCGAAGGTCCACTTCATGTTCCGCAGCAGGCCCCTGACGTACGACCACCGGGACGTCGAGCAGCAGAAGCGGTTGCTCACCGAGGCGTTCACGGATGTTCCGTGGCTCGTACCGGAGCTGCTGGCGGGAGCGCTGGCCGATCCCGACTTCTACTTCGATTCGCTGAGCCAGGTGCGGATGCCGTCGTGGTCGTCGGGGCGGGTGGCGCTCGCCGGAGACGCCGCCCACTGCGCGTCACCGGCGGCGGGTGCCGGGGCGACGCTGTCGCTCGTCGGCGCCTACCGCCTCGCCGGAGAACTCTCGTCGGCCGCCGGGGATCATCGGGTCGCGTTTCACCGGTACGAGCAGGGCTATCGCAAGACGGTGGAGCGGCATCAGTCGAACCTGTTTCTCGGCCTGCTCGCCCCGAAAAGCCGCCCCGGCATCTGGGCGCGCAACACGATGGCCCGACTGCCGGTTCTTGGCGCCCTGGCGGGGGTGGAAGGTCGCCTACAGCCCCGGACCCCGCCGCTGCCGGACTACGGGCCGGCTGCGGGCTCGCCCCGGACCTGACAACGACCCTCGGCCTGCCGCGACGCACCGACGGGGGCCGGAAGCGCCTCGGCTCCGGCCCCCGTCGGGACGCTACGAAGCCGGGTACTGCGCGAGGTAGACCGGCACGCCGACCTTCGTCATGTCGGCCGCATCGCCGACGCCGTTGACGACGTGGTCGATCGTGCCGGCGCTCAGGTTGACGGTCATGATGTGGTGCAGCCGCACACCCGGCCGGTTCGGCACCTCGAACCCGTTCTCGGTGTGGATCGACGGGTTGTTCTGGTTGAACACGTACACCCCGCCGCCGTAGAGGTCGTGGTGGCGTACCCGGTCGCCGACCTTGTAGCCGGCGTAGCCCTCGACCGGGCCGTTCATCCAGTCGGCCTGCGTCGGCGGGTCGTACGGCAGCTCGTTCTGGTAGAGGACCGTGGTGCCGTGCTCGCCGTTCCAGACGGTGTTGTAGCGCTGGAAGTGCTCGACGAACAGCCCGGTGGCGGTCACGTGGTCGCCGTTGATGACCGCGCCGTACCGACCGGTGTTGGTGCGCCACCGGTCGGTGTCACCGTTGACGCCCTCGGTGAAGCCCTCGACGCCGTGGTCGCCGCGCCACACCCAGGTGTGGTCGATGAGCACGTTGTCGCTGTTGACCTCCAGCGCGGTGTTCGTCCGGCCGATGTGCGGGCCGCCGACCCGGAAGTACACGTCGGACAACGTGGTGGGGTTGGCCGCGCTGCTGGCGTCGTGGCCGTGCTGCCGGCCCACCCGCAGCAGCACCGGCGACTCGACCGTGCCGGCGTCGATCGTGACGCCCGCGACGATGACACCGGGCACTCCGGCGACGTCCAGCGGGACCGCGCCGTTCACGGCCGTGAGGGTGGCGTGGCCGATGCCGAGCACCACCGTGTTGGCCCGCCGGATCTCGATGCTGCGGGCGATGTCGTAGACGCCGGGGGTGAGCAGCAGGTGCTTGCCGCGCGCGAGCTGCGCGTTGATCAATCGGACCGGGTCGGACGGCTTCGCGATGAAGAAGTCGTCGATGCCGATGGTCCGTCCGGGGGTCATGCCGTTCGCCCACGAGATGCCCCGGCTGTCGCGCTGCGCCGCCGGCACCCGCACGTTGTAGTGGCCTTTGGCGTCCACGAACAGGTACGGCTTCTCCCGGCTTACCGGGGTCGTGTCGAGGGTGGTGTACGGCGGGTCGGGGAAGGTCGCGTCGTCCGGGGCGCCCTCGACGCCCGCGAACACCTGGTTCCACACCGCGTTGGACCACCCGGCGACCTCGCTGTTGCGGGTGAGCCACTGCTGCTGCGAGCCGTTGGTGGTGGCCGGCAGCCGGGAGTCGGCGATGAAGCCGCCGCTGGCGTACTGCGGGCCGGCCGTGCAGTAGTCCATCAGGGACAATCCGCCGCCGGTGATGTTGAGCCGGCGCATCGAGACCGCCTGGGACACCGCCCAGAAGTTCGCCGTCGAGCGGCAGCCGTCCTGGCCGGCGGCGTTGACGGTGAGCGAGAGGTTCGACAGGGTGCGCCAGAAGTTGACAAGCGCGAGGCAGTTGCCGGTGCCGCCGTCGGCGAGGCAACGGTTGTAGACCTCGATCTTGCCGTTGACGGCGACGTCGGTCGGGGACGCGCCGAGGCCGGCGACCTCGGTGTAGTAGCCGACCTTCGTCTGCAACGGCTGCTCGGCCGTGCCGTAGCTGCCCGGCGTGAAGAGGTACGCGTGCCGCTCGGTGCCCATCTCGTTGTCGACCTGGCGGGCGTGCGCGGCGTCGAGGGTCTGCTGGATCTCCCCGACCGGCATGGACGGGTCGAAGATGGTCACGTTCGGCCCGAAATCGGGTGCGCTGTGCGTCGGGCGGCCGGCGCTGGCCGCGGTGCCGCTCACGGTGACGGCGGCGGTCACCAGCAGGGCAAGGGTGAAGGTACGTCGGGACGGGCTCGTCATGTGGTTCGTCCTATCGACTGGGCGGACCATGGGCGCGCTCGACAGTGAGAGCGCTCTCTGACCCCGTTTCTACCCGCTCGACGCCCCGTACGCCATCGCCCCGGCCACCTCGCCCGCGATCTTGCACTTTGTGTCGACGATTCGCGCCCTTGGATGGGTTATGTCGCCACCGAAAGTGCAAGATCGCGGAGCGGAGCGGGGGTGGGCCTGCGGGGCGGAGGCCCGGTGGGGGTCAGCCCAGGGTCAGGGGGCGCAGGCCCAGGTGGTCCAGGGCGCGGCGGTCGTTGGCGGTGGCGGGGGCGCGTCCGGTCGCCCTGCGCAGGAGGGTGATCGGGTCTCCGGTGGCGTCGACCGCGACCCGCCACTGTGGGCCGAAGAGCAGGCGCAGCAGGTGTTCGGTGGCGGCCGGGGTGAGCCACGGCTCGCGGGGTAGCGCGTCGGCGACGTCGAGGCCGTGCAGGACCACCTCGACGAGGCGGGTGGTCAGGAAGTCCGACAGCAGCATGGCGTCGCCGTGCCGGGTCCGGACCACCCGGCCGGCGGGCTCGTCGCGGCACACCTCGACCACGGCCCGCCCGGTGTCCGCGAGATCCCGCACGAGTGTCGCCGCGTCCGGGTCGGCCGCGCGGCGCTGCGCCGTCCGTACCCGCTCGTCGTTCGTGTCGTCGCTGAACCGCCCGTCCGCGCGGTAGTACTGCGCCGCCGTGGTCCCGGCCCGCCCGGGAGCGGGCGCCGCCACCATGTCCGGCACCCGCGAGAGTACGACGATGACGTGCCCCACCACGTCGCGTACCCGCCACGGGTCGCAGCGCGAAGGCCGCTCCCACTCCGGTGGCGGCACCTCGACCAGGGCACCGGTGAACGCGTCGATCTCGCGGCCCAGAACGGACAGGACATGGTCAGTCATCGTCCACCATTCTGCCACCGACGGGTCCGGCCGCCCGCCGGTACTCGATCGTCGCGGCGACCCGGTCGGCAGTGGTGACGTCCACCTCGCGTTCCGTGATCCACAGGGCCAGGTCCAGCCCGGCGGAGAGCGCGCCCGCAGTGATGCGGTCCCCGTCGTCGACCACCCGCTCGTCGAGGACGGTGACCCCGTACGCCCGCAACTCCTCGTACGCGTTGCGGTTGGTGGTCGCTCGCCGTCCGGTGAGCAGCCCGGCGGCGGCGAGCAGGAGGCTGCCCGTGCACACCGACGCCAGCCAGCGCGTCGCGGGTGCCAGCGCGGCCAGTCGGGCAGGCAGCACCCCGTGCTGCGCCTGCGCCCACGACCCCGCGGCGGCCCGGTTCAGCCAACCCCCACCCGGTACGACGATGCCGTCGGCCGGCCCGAGCACCGTCGGCACGTGCAGGGTCACCCCCCGCATGCTGCGTACCGGCCCTGGCCGCTCGACCGCGACCAGCTCGACGGCGAATCCCGCCATCGCCAGCACCTCGAAGGGACCGAACACGTCAAGTTCGTCGAAGCCGTCGAAGACCACGATCTGTATCCGCACCCGGCCAGGATCTCGTCCGGCCGCCGGCTCTGACGAGTGGCATTCTTGCCACTGTGCACAAGCAATCCGCCACGCACCGGGTCGCCGTCCTCGCCCTGCCGCCCGTCGTCGCCTTCGACCTGACCATCGCGACACACGTCTTCGGACACGAGGGCCAGGGCCGGTACGCGACCACCATCTGCGCCCCGGATATCGGCGGGCTGCCGACCACCACGGCCGGCCTCGGCATGAGCGTCGAGGCCGACCTTGAGGCCCTGCGCGACGCGGACACCGTCATCGTGCCCGGCTTCCGGCGCGGACCCGCGCCGGCCCGAGCGCTCGACGCCCTGGTCGCCGCCTACGACCGGGGTGCCCGGGTGGCGTCGATCTGCACCGGCGCGTTCGCGCTGGCCCAGGCCGGGCTGCTCGACGGCCGGCGGGCCACCACCCACTGGGTCCACGCCGAGGCGCTGGCCCGGGAGCACCCCACGGTCACCGTCGACGCGAACGCGCTGTACGTCGACGAGGGACAGGTGCTGACCAGCGCAGGGCTGGCCGCCGGCCTCGACCTGTGCCTCTACCTGGTCGGCCGGGACCACGGCCAGGCGGCGGCCATCGAGCGCGCCCGGGTCATGGTCACTCCGCTGCACCGGGCCGGCGGGCAGGCGCAGTTCATTCCGCTGCAACCCACCGACGACACCGCCCTGGCCGTGGTCACCGAATGGGCGACCGCCCACCTGCACCTGCCGCTGACCGTCGCGGACCTGGCCCGACGCGGCCACCAGTCCACCCGTACGCTGCACCGCGCCTTCCGGCACCGCTTCGGCATGAGCCCGCAGGCGTGGCTCACGCAGCAGCGCCTACGCGCCGCGTGTGGCCTGCTCGAAGACGGCACGGTCACCGTCGACGAGGTCGCCCGCCGAACCGGCCTGGGCACCGCCACCAACCTGCGGGCCCACTTCCGCCGCGCCTTCGCCGCCACCCCCACCGCCTACCGCCGAGCCTTCAACCCCTGACCCCACCCACCCACCCCGCCCCCGCCCCCGTCTCCGTCGATCATGTAGTTGTGGTGGTGTGCAAAAGGGACTTTGATGGCTAAGGTGGCCACCACAAGTCCATGATCGACGCCGCAGAGCCCGGGCTGCGGGGCGGGTGGGTCACCGGGCCGGCACCGGGTCGTCGAGGAACTCGTCGATCATGGGGGCCAGCCAGTCGGCGCGGTGCGGGATCGTGGTGTGGGTGGTGCCGGGGAGGATGGCCAGGCGGCAGGACGGTAGGCCGGTCAGGTCGCCGGGTACCGCGCCGCCGAGCAGCCGGAACATCCGTACCGCGTGTTCGGGCTGGACGATGTCCGCGTCGGCCAGCACGAGCATGGCGGGTACGGCCAGGGCCGCGATCTGCTCGGGCGTCCACCGGGGCAGGTTCGCGTCCAGCACCTTCATCTTGGTGACCAGGTTGGCCCAGCCCGTCGGGTCCGGGGCGGTCCGCAGGTACTCGTCGTGGAACTCCGAACCGTGCAGGTGCTCCGGTCGCAGGTCCTGGATGCCGTCGAGCAGCCCGGGGTGCAGGCCCGCGTCGTCGAAGCTCACCGAGGCGAGCACCAGCCGCCCCACCCGGTCGGCGTGGTGGGTGCCGAGGCGCAGCGCCACCGCCGCGCCCATGCTCCACCCGTACACGTCGGCCCGGTCGACACCGAGGCGGTCGAGCAGCTCGACCACGTCGGCGGCGAAGTGCTCGACGGTCAGTGGACGGTCGACGTCCGGGGTGTGGCCGTGCGCCTGCAACTCCACGGCGATCACCCGCCGGGACCGGGCGAGCAGCGGCAGGATCGTGCCGAACGAGGTGCCGATGCCGGAGAGCGCGCCGTGGATGAGCAGCAGTGGCCGGCCCTCGCCGGTGCCGTGAGTCTCGTGGTAGATGTCCATGCCCACACGGTGCGCCGGCCCGCTTACGGTCCGCTTCAGGTCGGCTTACCGGCGTTCGGAACTGTGCCGAACCCTTCGGTCCGACCGGGGACGTCGATACAGGCCATAAGATGACCGCCGTGCAGTTCGGGGTGCTCGGGCCGCTCGCCGTCACCACGGACGCCGGCGAGCCGGTGGTGGTGCCCGGCGCCAAGGTCCGCGTCCTCCTGGCCGACCTGCTCACCAACCGCAACCAGGTCGTCTCCGCCGACCGGCTCATCGACGACCTGTGGGGTGACGACTCCCCCGCCAACCCCACCGGGGCGCTCCAGGTGCGGGTGTCGCAGCTGCGCAAGGCGCTCAACGACGCCGAGCCGGGTGCCCGCGACCTGGTCGAGTCCCGCGCGCCCGGCTACCTGTTGCGGGCCGGGACGGTCGACGCCGACCGGTTCGCCGAACTGGCCCGGCACACCGACGTCGGCCGGCTGACCGAGGCGCTGGCGCTGTGGCGGGGCGAGGCGTACGCCGACGTGGCCGACGCTGAGTTCGTCCGCGCCGAGGCGACCCGACTCGCCGAGCAGCGTCTCGCCGTGCACGAGCGGTTGGCCGAGGCGCGGGTGGCCCGGGGCGAGCACGACCTGGCCGCCGCCGACCTGGCCGAGCTGGTGGCCCGCAATCCCCTGCACGAGGGGCTGCGGGCGGTGCAGCTCCGCGCGCTGTACGCGGCCGGTCGCCAGTCCGAGGCGCTGGACAGCTACGCCGAGCTGCGGGACCGGCTCGCCGACGAGCTGGGCCTCGACCCGAGCCCCGAACTGGTCGCCCTGCACCGCCGCATCCTCGAACAGGACGCCGGTCTGAGCGCGCCGCCGAAGGCCGCGATCATCCGCAACAGCCTGCCGGCGCAGCTCGACGAGCTGGTCGGCCGGGCCGAGGCGTTGACCGAGCTGCGTGCCCTGTTGCCCGGGCAGCGCCTGGTCACGCTGGTCGGGCCGGGTGGTGTCGGCAAGACCCGGCTGGCCACCGAGGCCGCCCGTACCCAGTCTCCGCCGGACGGCGTGCTGCTGGTCGAGCTGGCGCCGCTGCCGGCGGGCGACCCGGGCGTCGCCGAGCAGGTGCTCGGCGCGCTGGACGTTCGCGAGGCCGCCGGCGCCAGCCGGTCCCCCACCGACCGGCTCGTCACGGCGCTGCGCCAACGGCACCTGCTGCTGGTGCTGGACAACTGCGAACACGTCGTCGAGCCGGTCGCCGCGCTGGTCGCCCGGCTGCTGCGCGACGCGCCCGGCGTGCACGTGCTCGCCACCAGCCGGGAGCCGCTCGGTCTGACCGGCGAACTGCTCTGGGACGTACCCCCGTTGTCGTTGCCGCCGTCGGACGGTGACCCGGACGCGGTCCGGCGCTCGGCGGCGGCCCGGTTGTTCGCCGCCCGCGCCGCCGCCCAGCAGCGCGGCTTCCGCCTCGACGAGCGCACCGCGCCGGCCGTCGCCCAGCTCTGCCGTCGCCTGGACGGCCTGCCGCTGGCGTTGGAGCTGGCCGCGACCCGGGTCCGCGCGCTGGGCGTGCAGGGCGTGGTGGAACGCCTCGACGACCGGTTCCGGCTGCTCAGCACCCCGCAACGGGACGTGCCGCCGCGCCAGCGGACGCTGACCGCGGTGATCGGTTGGAGTTGGGACCTGCTCGACGAGACCGACCGGCAGGTGCTCGCCCGGCTCGCGGTGTTCCGCGACGGCTGCACGCCGGAGGCCGCCGAGCTGGTCTGCCGCACCGACCTGGACGCCCTCGCCCGGCTGGTGGACCGGTCGCTGGTGGTGTTGGACGACGCACCGGACGGGCCGCGGTACCGGCTGCTCGAATCGGTCGCCGCGTTCTGCCTGGACCGCCTGGACGACGCCGACGAGGTCCGGACGCGGCACGCCGGCTACTACACCGAGCTGGCCGAGCGGGCCGACCCGGAGTTGCGCGGGCCCGAGCAGCGGCGGTGGCTGGCGCTGCTGGACGCCGAGACGGCGAACCTGCGCGCCGCGCTGGCCCACGGGGGCGGGTTGCGACTGGCGGTCGCGCTGAGCTGGTACTGGTATCTGCGCGGCCGGCTCACCGAGGCGTGTCGGGCCCTGGCCGTCACCGGCGACCCGGAACAGGAGCGCAGAGCGGCCCCCTGGCGGGTCGGGTTCGCGCTGCTGCGGGGCGCGGCGGTCGCGCCGGCCGACGTCCGGGCGGCGGTCGCCGGCGACCCCGGCGGCCGGGGCGCGTGGTTCGCGGCGAACACGCTGATCGAGCACAGTGATCTCGCACTGGCCGTGGAGCTGATGCCGGCGGACGTCGACACGTGGACCGAGGCGGCCGTGCTCGCCTCGCAAGCCAAGATCGCGCACGTCGCGGGCGACCAGGCGACCCTGGAGCGGACGGCGACCCGCAGCGCGACGCTCTTCGCCGAGATCGGCGACCGGTGGGGCCGGCTCCAGGCCACCGAGTGGGTGGGCGGGCTCGCCGAGATGCGCGGCGACCACGAACGCGCCGCCGCGCTGCACACCGAGGGGCTGCGCTGGGCCGAGGAGTTACGGCTGTGGCCGCAGGTGTGCACCGAACTGTCCTGGCTGGCCTGGTTGGCCGTGCAGACCCGGGACTATTCGCAGGCCCGGGAGCTGGCCGAACGCGCGTACCACCTGGCGGTGCAGCAGGACGCCCCGGGCGCGCTGGTCTTCGCGGAGCTGAGCCTCGGGTTGGCCGCCCGCCGCGACGGCAAGCTCGACCTGGCCGTCACCCACCTCGGCAACCTCGCCGAGCGGGGGCGCGCGGAGGCGCAGACCGCGCTGTACCTGCCACCGGTCCTGGTCGAGCTGGGGCACGCGATCGAGCAGGGTGGCGACCCGGACGCCGCGCTGGCCCTGCACGTCGAGGCGTTCGAGGCCGCCGAGGCGATGGCCGCGCCCCGGGACGCGATCTTCGCGCTGGAGGGGATGGCGTCGGCGGTACGCGTGCCGGAGGTCGCGGCCCGGCTGCTCGGCGCGGCGACGGCCGCCCGCCTGGCCACCCGGTCGCCGTGCGCGCCCGCCGAACGCGACGAGGTCGACCGGGTGACCGCGCGGGTCCGGGCCGACCTCGGGCCGGACCGCTTCGACGCGCTGGTCGCCGAGGGCACGAAGCTGGGCCCGGGCGAGGCCCGGGCCCAGCTCTGAAGCGACCGTCGGGGGACGGTCAGGCGGCGCTCTTCGGCCGGTACGTCGCGACGATCACGCCGCTCTTGTGCACCCGCGTGTCGACCAGGTCGAACGACGCCGTGAAGTCGTTCAGCGGCGTCGTCACGCTGGACGCGCCCTGCAACACGGGGTGGATCCAGAAGCGGACCTCGTCCACCAGGCCCGCGTCGACGAGCTGGGCGGTGACCGAGCCGAAGCCGTACTGGATGATGTTCCTGCCGTCCTGGGCCTTGAGCGTGCGGACCGCCTCGACCAGGTCGCCCTGGAGCACCTCCGTGTTGTTCCAGGTGGGGTCGGTGAGGGTGGTCGAGGCGACGTACTTCTTGACGTTGTTGAAGTAGGCCGCGCCGGTGGTCGGGTCGCTCTCGTCCTGCTGCGGCCAGGCGACGGACATGCCGTCGTAGGTGGCCCGGCCCATCAGCATCGCGTCGGCGGCGTCGGTCAGCTCGCTGGCGAGGCCCCTGGCCTCCTCGTCGAAGTACGGCGCGGTCCACATCGGGTTCTCGATGACGCCGTCGAGGGTGATGTAGGTCGAGTTGACGAGCTTGCGCATCGGTATCTCCTGGGTGTCGGTCGTGTTCTCCGGTGACACCCAGGACACTGCCCGGCCCCGCTTACGATTCGCTTCAGGTGCCCTTGCCAGGGTCCGAAAGCGGGTCGACCAGCGGCTCTACCAGCGGGATCGGCAGCGCCTGCGTGGCCGCCGTGCCGCCGCCGGCCGAGTGTGCCGGCGCGGGCCGGTCGTCGACGCGGCTGTGCAGTCGTCCGCGCCCGGCCGGCCCGGGGCGTCGGGTGACCTCGACGGTCACCATCGCCACCGGTGGTGGCGGGACGGTGAACCGGCCGACGCCCCAGCGCACCCAGATGGGGATCCGCCCGGCGTCCGCCTCCGCGGTCAGCTTCTGGACCGTACGGGCCCGGTCGGTGTGGTCGACCTCCAGAACCACCGGCGGCCCGTCCGGGCGGGCGCACGCCACGTCGAGGACCGAGTGCCGCTGCTGCATCGGCGGCGGCAACGGCAGCACGCTGGGCGCCCGCCGGTAGACCCGCCAGCCCTGCGCCCTGGCCCACCGCACCACCGCGTCGATCACCAGCGCCGTGACCTCGTCCGTGTCCAGGTCGACGAAGGTCAGCTCGGCGAGGGACCGGCCCAGGTCGGCGGCCAGCCGCTCACCCTGCGCCGTGACGTCCACCGGCGCAGGATAGCGCCTCAGCCGAGGGTGATCACCGTCGTGGCGAGGTGCCGGGTCAGCCAGGAGGTGGTGGCCGTACGCGCCGCCTCGGCGTTGTCGCGGGCCAGGAAGTCGTGCCCCTCACCGGCGAGCACGAGGTGCCCGTGCGGCACGTCCCGGGCGGCGAGCGCCTGCGCCACCTGCGCCGACTCCCCGGCCGGCACGTTGGTGTCGTTCGCGCCGTGGATGAGCATCACCGGCACGTCGAGCTGGTCGATACGGGTCATCGGCGACAGGTCGCGCAGCAGCTCCGCGTCGCGCACCGGGTCGCCGTACTTACTGACGGCGGCGGCGGCGATCCACGGCTCGGTGCCGGCGTAGAAGGTGCGGAAGTCGGAGATGCCGCACTCGGCCACGCCGGCGGCGAACAGGCCGGGGAAGTTCACCAGCACCGCGAGGACCAGGTAGCCGCCGTAGGAGCGGCCCAGGCAGCCGAGGTGGCCCGGGATCGCGACACCGCTGTCGACGAGGTGCTCGGCGCACGCCGCCACGTCAGCGATGGCCCCGTACCGGCCGGCGAGGTTGTCGGCGGTGACGAAGGAGCGGCCGAAGCCGGACGAGCCGCGCACGTTCGGCGCGAACACCGCGATGCCCTGCGCCACCAGGGCCTGGAACAGCGGGTTGTAGCCGGGACGCTCCTGCGCCTCCGGGCCGCCGTGCAGACTGATCGCCGTCGGCCAGGGGCCCGGGCCGGCCGGGCGGTAGAGCCAACCGGACAGCGGCAACCCGTCGTGGGCACGCAGGTCGACCAGCTGCGGCGCGACACCCGGGCCACCCGTACGCGCGGCGTCGGTGTCCGGCCGCAGCGGGCGCGGATCGCCGGTCGCCAGGTCGACCAGCCACACCTCCCGGGGCTGCACCGGCCCCTGCGCGGTGAGGCAGAGCAGGTCACCGCCGTCGGCGAAGACGGCGTCGCTGAGCACCTCGCCGGGGGCGGTCACCGCCCGTTGGACGCCGCTGGTCAGGTCGAACAGGCTCAGCTCGCTGCGCCCGCCGTAGGTGTTCCACAGCAGCGCGGCCCGCTCCCGCCGGGTGTCGAGCGCGACGTGCTCCAGCTCCGCGTCCAGCCGCGCCGCGACGCGGGTCGGGGCCAGCGTCGGTCGCGCGAGGTCGACGCGCACCAGCGCCGCCAGCTCCGAGAACGCGTCGGTACGCGCCAGCACGCTCGTCCCGTCGGGGCCGAACCAGCCCTGGTCGGTGCTGCCCCGGCCGGTGTCCGGCAGCAGGCGTACCCGGTCGCCGGTGGTCACGTCGAGCAGTTCCAGCCAGCGGGCGTTACGGGGGCCACGCCGCAGCAGGGCGGACCCGCCGTCGTCGCTGACATCCAAGAGGATGAGCAGGTCGTCCTCGGCGAGCACCCGCCGGTGCCCCGTCTCGGCGTCGACGAGTACGGCGGCGCTCCGCTCGCCGCTCTCGGTGACCGCCATCAGCGCGCCTCCCGGCAGCCACCGGGACAGGCTCGCGCTGCGGCGGCCGAAGCCGGCGACCTGGCGGAGTCCCGTACCGTCCGGGCGCAGCACCCACAGCTCGGTGCGGGGCGCGCCGCCGGGCGCGACGACGCAGGCCAGCCACTGCCCGTCCGAGGACCAGCTCACCGAGAGGACCGGCTCGTCGCCACCGGGCAGCGCGACGGCCTCGACGGCGTCCACGTCCCGGACCCAGACGGCCGGGGTGCCCGCCCGGTCGGACACGTACGCCACCCGCCGGCCGTCCGGCGACGGCGCGGGCGCGAAATCCTCGCCGGGAGGCGGGGTCACCGCCGGCCGGTGCCGCGCGGGGCGGGTCCGGTGCGGCGCCTCGGTCCGTACGCTCATCTAAACCCCGATCCGCTGCAACCAGAGCTCAAGCAGCCCGAGCTGCCAGAGCGCGTTGGAACCCAACGTGGTCCGCTGGGCGTTCGGCGTGTCCAGCAATTCCTCCAGGTAGTCCTTGCGGAACAGGCCACGCTCGCGCGCCGGGCGCGCGGTCAGCGCGTCCCGGACGTCGTCCAGCAGCGGGCCGGAGAGGTGCCGGATCGCCGGCACCGGGAAGTAGCCCTTGGGCCGGTCGATCACCTCGTCGGGGACGATGCCCCGGCTCGCGGCCTTCAGCACGCCCTTGCCGCCCAGGGCCAGCTTGAGCGCCGGTGGGCAGGCGGCGGCCAGCTCGACGACCTCGTGGTCGAGGAACGGCACGCGGGCCTCCAGCCCCCACGCCATCGTCATGTTGTCGACCCGCTTGACCGGGTCGTCGACAAGCATCACCAGGCTGTCCTGGCGCAGCGCCGCGTCGAGCGCGGTGTCCGCGCCCGGCGCGCCGAAGTGGGCGGTGACGAACTCCAGGCTCGCGTCGTGGTCGAGCATCCACTCGGGCGCCAGGTGGCCGGCCAGCGCGTCGTGGCGACGATCGAAGAACACCCGGGCGTACGCCTCGACGGCGTCCTCGCGGGAGACGTTGGCCATCGGCGGATACCAGTCGTAACCGGCGAAGATCTCGTCCGCGCCCTGGCCCGACTGGACCACGGTGATCCGCTTCGAGACCTCCTCGGAGAGCAGGTGGAACGCCACGCAGTCGTGGCTGACCATCGGCTCGCTCATCGCGGCGATGGCGTCGTGCACGGCCGGCACGAAGCGGGCGGCGTCGATGCGGATCTGCTGGTGGTCGGTGTCGAAGTGGCGGGCGATCAGGTCGGAGTAGTGGAACTCGTCGCCGGTCTCCCCCGCCGCCGCCTCGAAGCCGATGCTGAAGGTGGCCAGCCCGGTCTGGCCCTGTTCGGCGAGCAGGGCGACGATCAGGCTGGAGTCGAGCCCCCCGGAGAGCAGCACGCCGACCGGCACGTCGGCGACCATCCGCCGCCGTACGGCGGTCCGCAGCGCCGCCATGATCCGTTCCTGCCACTCCTCGGCGGACATGGCTGGCGCGGCGGCGCGGTTGAACTCGGGCTGCCAGTAGACGGTGTCGGTGCTGCGGCCGTCGGCGGTGATCACCCGTACGGTGGCGGGCGGGAGTTTGCGGACGCCGGCCAGGATGGTGCGCGGCGGCGGCACCACCGAGTGGAAGCTCATGTAGTGGTGCAGCGCCACCGGGTCCAGGTCGGTGTCCACGTCACCGGCGGCGAGCAGCGCCGGCAGCGTCGACGCGAAGCGGATGCGGCCCGGCGTCTCGGCCAGGTAGAGGGGTTTGATGCCGAGCCGGTCGCGGGCCAGCACGAGGGTGTGCGTGGCCAGCTCGACCAGGGCGAACGCGAACATCCCGAACAGCCGCTCGACGCACGCGGTCCCCCACCGGTGGTACGCCTTGAGGATCACCTCGGTGTCCGAGGTGGACCGGAAGGAGTAGCCGGCGGCGGTCAGCTCGTCGCGCAGCTCCCGGTAGTTGTAGATGCAGCCGTTGAAGACCAGGGCGAGGCCCAGCTCCGCGTCGACCATCGGCTGGGCGCCGGTGTCGGACAGGTCGATGATGCGCAGCCGGCGGTGCACCAGCGCCGCCGGACCGTGCTGCCACCGCCCCTCACCGTCCGGGCCGCGGGACGACAGGACGGGGAGCATCCGCTCCAGGGCCGCCAGGTCCGGTGACGCCCCGTCGAGGCGGAACTCGCCTCCGATACCGCACATGGCACACACCTCTCATCGGCTCGGTCCGCTCGGGCCGCTGACCGGTCCAGGCTTGGTGGGCCCGGTTGCGTCCCGATGACATCCGCATCAAGCGTGGGTTACACCGAGGGCTCTCCGGCTCCGCCGAGCAGCCAGGTGTCCTTCGACCCACCTCCCCGCGACGAGTTGACGATCATGCTGCCGGCCGGCGCGACCCGGGTCAGGGCCACCGGCGCCACCTCCGCAGTCTCGCCGAGGAACACGAAGGCCCGCAGGTCAACGTGGCGAGGCGCGAGCGCCGTACCGTCGAAGACCGGGTGGGTGGTGAGCGTGACCATCTCCTGGGCGATCCACCGGTGTGGGGCGGCGAGGATCTGCTCCCGGACAGCGTCCAGCTCCTCGGCCTCGGCGCGCGGGCCGATCACCACCCGGTCGCCGCCGTACCCGTCGACCGGCTTGAGCACCAGCTCGCCGAGCCGGCCCAGCACCTCGGCGCGCTGCTCGGGCACCCCGCACAGGTACGTCGGCACGTCGCCGAGCAGCGCCTTCTCCCCGAGGTAGTACTCGATCAGCCGGGGCACGTACGCGTACAGCGCCTTGTCGTCCCCGACGCCGTTGCCGAGCGCGTTGGCCAGCGTGAGCCGCCCGGCGTGCACCGCCGCGAGCAGCGGCCAGCCCAGCGGCACCCCGTCCGCGCCCGGGGCGTGCAGCAGGGCCTCCTCGTCCATCCGCAGGTAGATCACGTCCACCGGGCTGCGGTGGCCCTCGGTGACCATGTGCACCCGGCCGTCCTGGACCAGCAGGTCACCGCTCTCGGTCAGCGGCACGCCCATCTCGTCGGCGAGCAGCCGGTGCTCGAACCAGGCCGGGTCACCCGGGCCGCTGCTGAGCACCACCACGGCGGGGTCGTCGGCGGCGGCCGGCGCGGCGGCGACCAGCGCCCGGCGCAGCATCGCCGGCGTCTCGTCGGCGGGCAGCAGGTCGGCGGGCACCGGCAGCTCGGGCAGCACCGCCTGGGTGAGCCGGCGGTTCTGCACGGCGTAGCCGATGCCCGAGGGCACCCGCAGGTTGTCCTCCAGCACGTACCAGCCGCCGTCGGGGTCGCGCACGAGATCAGTTCCGGACACCTGGGCGCGCGTGCCGTGTCGGCCCATGAGCGCGCCGGTCGGGCGCAGCCCCGGCGAGGATTCCACCACCCAGGCCGGTACGACACCGTCGGCCACCACGGCCCGCTCGGCGTAGACGTCGCGCAGGAACGCGTCGAGCGCGCGGGCGCGCTGTACCAGGCCGGCGCGCAGCGTCCGCCAGTCGTCGGCGGGCACCACCCGGGGCACCAGGTCCACCGGGAAGAGGCGGGTGCTGGCCTCGCCGGCCACGCTGAAGGTCACGCCCCGGGCGCGTTGCTCCTCGTCCCGGTCGTGCTCGCGGTGGCGCAGGCCGACGGCCCCGAGGGCGCGCAGGGCGGTGAGCAGCGGACGGTACGCGGGTGTCGGCCCGGCCGGGCCGAAGACCTCGTCGCCGGCGTCGGCGTACGTGGACAGCGCGGGCGGGGGCGTCGCACCGGGCAGGGGGGCGCGCACCCGACCCCGGGTCTCGTCGAGCAGCAGGTCGACCACGTCGGCCAGCCGGCCCCGCCGCTCGTAGGCCCGTCGCTGTCGGGCGGCGGAACTGCCCCGGTCGAGGGCGTACCGGGTCAGCTCGCGGACCTGCTCCCAGTCGCCGGTCGCCTCCAACTGGGGGCGCAGGTCGGCCACGAGGCGGCGGACCGCCTCGGCGGCGGGCACCGGCCGCGCCGAGCGGGGCAGGTCGAGCAGGTCGCCTTCGAGGCCGGAGCGGGCGGCCCGCCACACGGCGGCGCGCAGCACCGGCGGCCGGACGGCGGTGCGCTCGACACCGGCGCGCAGGGCGGCCACCTCCCGCCGCACGAGCGCCCGGAACAGGCCGGTGAGCAGGACGATCGTCTCGACGTCGGCGTTGGCGTCGGTGATGCGCAGCTCGACGGTGGGCACGTGCGCCGACGGCCGGACGTCGAAGTAGATCATGGCGGGGTCGGTGATGGTCTCGGACGAGATCAGCTCGGCGACCAGGGCCTCGTGGTCGGCCGCGCTGGTCACCTCGCCCGGGTCGCCGGCCGTGGGCCAGCGCTGCCAGACCAGCGAGCGGACGCTGGCGTAGCCGCTGTCCTGGCCCATCCAGTACGGCGAGCTGGTAGAGAGGGCGAGCAGCACCGGCAGCCACGGCTGGACGCGACGGGTGACGGCCACCGCCAGGTCCCGGTCGGAGACGCCCACGTGCACCTGCGCGCCGCAGATCAACTGCTCGCGGGCGAGCAACTGGTACTCGTCGACCATCCGCCGGTACCGCGAGGTGGGGGTGACGCTCGGGTCGCCGTCGGCGCGCAGCGGCACCGTACCGGCCGCCACGATGCCCAGCCCGGCCCGGTCGGCGACCTGGATCGCCGACTGCCGCAGCCGGGTCAGCTCGGCGCGGATCTCGTCCAGGGTGCGGCAGACGGCGGTGTTGGTCTCCACCACGCTGCGGTGCAGTTCGGCGGTGAACGACGTGGCCGGCAGCCGGTCGAGCAGTTCGCCGGCCCGGGGCACCAGCTCCCGGGTGTGCAGGTCGACGACGTGGAACTCCTCCTCCACGCCGAGGGTGGCGAGGTCCGCCGGGTCGTCGTGACCCGGTGGGGCCGGAGCCGGACGGGACGCGGGCACGGCTCGTCCGTTGCCGGACCGGCCCACCGGCCCGTCGAACGTTGCCGCGTTCGTGGTGTTGTCGACCATGGTCACCCCGGTTCGCGTGTCGGTGGTCTCGACTGTCCGACGAGCGTTCCCAGGCTTGGTACCGAGGGTGTTTCCGGCACGTTAAGGTGACGCGCTGTTCCGCCTCGTGGTCACCGGTCCTCTGATCACCTTCGGACACCGAGCCGCAAGCCTCAGGTGCCGCCCCGGCGAAGGCCGCGGGTGGGTGATCGACACGTGATCGCCGATGTCGGGGCATCCCACTGGCTCGGATACCTCGACATCGGCGATCTGGAGTCGATCAAGCGCGCGGCGAGGTCACCTCATGTTGGCCACCACGAACGGCGCGTGACCGTGCAGGTAGTTGTTCCATCCGCCGGTCACCGGCGCGCCGGGGCTGAGCAGGTTGGTGGTGTCGGTGCCGACGTCGAGCTTCCAGGCGGTCCAGGAGATGCCGTTCGCCCTCATCCAGTCGATCCAGGACTGCGCCTCCGGCAGGCAGGCGCGACCGTCGAGGCCGCCGTCGGCGTTGCTGGCCCCCCACTCGGTGACGAACAGCGCCAGACCGGCCCGGATCGCCGCGTCGCCCTTGGCGCGCAGCGACGCGCCGTGGGTGCAGGAGTAGAAGTGCAATGTGTACATGAGGTTGGTGCCGGAGAGCGGGCTGGCCGCCGCGGCGTCCACGTCCTGCGACCACGTCGGCGTGCCGAGCACCACGATGTTGTCCGGGTCGGCGGCGCGGATCGCGGAGACGACCGCCTGGTGGTACGGCTTGATGACGCCGGTCCAGCTGAACTGCAACGGCTCGTTCCACGTCTCCCAGATGACGTTGGGCAGGTGGCCGTAGCGGCGTGCCAGGTCACCGAAGAACGCCACCGCCTGGGACTGGTTGTTCTGCGCCTCGTGGGCGTGCCAGTCGACGATCACGTAGACCCCGGCGCTGACGGCGTTGTTGATGATGGTCTCCACCTGCGCCCGCGCCCTGCCCGGATCGCTCAGGTACGCCCCGGCCGGCTCGACGCCCATCGCCGCGCGGATCACCTGGAGGTTCCAGTTGTCCCGCATCCAGCGCAGCGCGGACAGGTTCTCGGCGTAGGGAGCGGTCTCCCAGTTGAGCCACATGCTGCTGACGCCGCGCAGCTGCACCCGCGCGCCGGACCTGTCGCACATCGTCGTGCCGCAGACCCGGAGCTGCCCGTACCGCTCGACCGGCGTACCGGCGGTCGGCGGCGGCGGGGTGGTGGGCGGTGGGGTCGTGGGTGGCGGAGTGGTCGGCGGTGGCGTGGTGGGCGGCGTTCCGCCGGAGCAGGAGACGCCGTTGCCGTTGATGGTGCAGTTCACCGGGGTGCCGGTGCCGTCGACGAGGAAGCCGAACGACGTCGACGCGCCAGCGCCCAGGGTGCCGTTCCACGACACGTTGCTGAAGGTGTAGTGGCTGCCGGCGGTCACCTGCTGGGCGTTCCACGACTGGCTGATGCGCGACCCGGCTGGCAGGTCGAACTCGACCCGCCAGCCGCTGATCGGCGCGGAGGTGTCGTTGGTGACCGTGACCTGGCCCTGATAGCCACTGCCCCAGCTGTTGGTCACGGAGAACGCGGCTGTCGCCGCGCTGGCCGGCGTGGCGATCGTCGCCACCGCGCCGGCGAGCAGGCCGGCGACGGCCAGCGACGTGACAAGTCTCAGTGTGCGCATGCGGAACCCGCTTCGGATCGACGGTGATGGTCTGCGGCGGGGCGGCGCCTTCGCGCACAATATCGATGGCCGACGATTCCATGCAAGCCGGGTCAGTCGGCTCAGCGCCGCCGGCCCCAGCGACGTGAACCGGCCCCGCCCCGCGACCCACCCTTCTCCCGGGCCAACATCTCGGCCGCGACCCGCAACTTCTGGGCCGGCTCGGCGGCGGCCGGGCCCAGCGTCTCGACGAACCGGTTGCCCATCGACAGCACGATGGCCGCCCGGTCCAGGTCACCGATCAGGACCAGACACTGGGCGTACACCCCGTACGTGTTGGCCATCTCCCAGAACGACAGTGGACGCGCCATGTCCAGCAGACCCTGTCGCAGCTCACAGGCCCGCGACGCCGCCAGCGCCGCCTCCTGGGCGCCCTCGGTCGGCGACGGCCGGGTGAGGTGCCGATGCAGCAGCGCGACCGCCTGGTTGTGGTAGGCCGTCCCCATCGCCTCCCGGGTCCGCGGCCCGGCGGACGGGGGCGACCCGGCGGAGGTCAGACCCGTCGTCACGGCACGCTCCAACAGGTCCCGTCGGGTGGCGGGCTGACCAGCGGCGAACGAGACCTCGGCCAGATCGACGAGCGCGGTGATCAGTTCGGCCAGGGCCTCGTCCCGGGGCGTGGCGAGCACGCTCGCAAACTCGGCCGCCACGGCGTCGTACACCCGCTCGAAGACGACGACCGCCTCACCGCCGGGCGCCATCGCGTCGGCGGCCCGGCCCCGCGCGGACAGCAGCATGCTGTGTCGCCACAGCGCCCGGGCCAACTGCTGCTGGTCCTCCCGCGCGGCCCGGCCCGGCCCCCGCACGGCCTCCCGGTACGCCTCGATCACCCGGCTCCAGAGCCGGTCGGCTTCCGCCCACGTCTCCTGTCGCGTCGAGCGCTCCCGCGCCTGCTCGAACAACCGTCGCCGCTCGTCCGGCCCCATGCCACACACCGCCCTTCGTGGTAGCCCCAGCCCACGCCGCACGGAACAGTGAGCCCTGTCGATTCTAGGCCGGACCGATGACCACCACCCGCGCGGTCGCGTCGACCGCTGACCGCCCGGGATATCGCCGCCACCTCGAGCAGCGCGCTGCCGCGCCTCGGGGCCGCCCGCGCGGGCCGGCCCCGACGCGGTCAGGCCGCCGGCCGTACGCGGTAGGCGAGGTGCGTGACGCCGTCGCCCTCGACGACGCGGAAGGGACCGTCGAGCTGAAGTGGTGCGATCTTCAGGTCGGCGAAGAGCGGGACGCCGGCACCGAGCACGACCGGGACCAGGTCGACGTGCACCTCGTCGAGCAGGCCAGCCTCGACGACCTGGGCCGCGATGGTGCCGCCGTTGACCCCTACCTCCTTGTCACCGGCGAGCGCCTTCGCGCGGTCGATGGCGCTGGCGACGCCGTCGGTGACGAAGACGAAGGAGTCGTTCTCCGGTGCCCAGCCCTCCGGCACGGTGTGCGTGACGACCACGACGGGCACGTCCATCGGGTGCCGGCCACCCCACCCGCCGGTCATGTCGAACAGCCTCCGGCCGACGACCAGCGCTCCGGTCCGCTGGTTGAGGTCCCGCAGGTGCTGGGCGCTCGCGGCGGACGTCCGGAACGTCATCTCGGGGTGGGCGGTCGGCGTCTCGACGTCACCGCTGCCGTACCACTGGAAGAGGTGCTCGAAGCCGCCGTGGGAGGCGTCCGCGATGTAGCCGTCCAACGACATCGTCGCCCCGGTCGTCACCTTCGTCATCGGTCCACTCCTTGGTCGCTGCGGTGTCAGCCCGCCGGTGGGACCGGTCGTGTCCGGCCCTCATCCTGTGGTCGAAGCAGGCGGTGCCGTTCTCGACACAGCCGCCGAATTCCGTGTCGAGGTGGGACCGCCCGCCGGTCAGCCACGGCGAGCGGTCAGCCGGCGGCGCGGCTCACCGGCTCGTGGCGGCGTCCAACGGTTTGGAGCAGAGCACGTCCGGCTGGGGCAGGTAGCCCAGCGCCTGCCAGAACCGCAGCGCCGCCGTGTCCTGCGGAAGGACCAGCAGGTTCACCCGTGGACACCCCAACGCCGCGAACCGCTCCTCCAGCTCCACGACCAGCGTGGTGGCGATACCCCGGCGGCGACACGCCGGGTCCACGGCCAGTCGCAGGATCATGCCCCGTCGGCCGTCGTACGTGCCGAGCACGACTCCGGCGACGGCGCGGTCCACCTCGGCGACCAGGAACAGCTCCGGGTCCCGGGCCAGTTTGGCGGTCAGTTCGGCACGCGGCAGCACGTCCCGGCCCGCCGCTCTCCAGAGCGCCGCGACGCGGTCCTAGTCGGGCCAGTCGAACTCGCGGATGCGCACCACGCGACAGTAGTGAGCGCCGCCACCGTGCCGGGCGGCAGGCAACGGTCGTAGCGTGGGGTCATGCGAACCACCACGCTGGGCAGTGCGGGGCCCGAGGTCGGCGTCATCGGTCTCGGGTGCATGGGCATGAGCCACGGATACGACATCACCGGCCCTCGCGACGACGACACCTCGATCTCCGTGATCCGGCAGGCGCTGGATCTGGGCGCCACGCTGATCGACACGTCCGATGTGTACGGGCCGTACACCAACGAGGAGCTGGTCGGGCGGGCACTGGCCGACGGCCACCGGGAGCGGGCAGTCCTGGCGACGAAGGTCGGACTGGTCGCGACGCCGCCGGCCGACGGCTCCAGCAAACTACCCACGATCGGTAGGAACGGCCGGCCGGAGCACATCCGCGCGGCGATCGACGACAGCCTGCGTCGCCTCGGCACCGACCACGTCGACCTCTACCAACTGCACCGCGTCGACCCCGAGGTGCCCATCGAGGAGTCCTGGGGCGCGATGGCGGAGGTCGTCGCGGCGGGCAAGGCGCGACAGATCGGCCTGTCGGAGGTGACGGCGACCGAGATCGCGCGGGCCCAGGCGGTGCATCCGGTGGCGTCGGTGCAGTCCGAGCTGTCGTTGTGGACCCGGGATCCGCTGGCCGAGGTGCTGCCGTACTGCGTCGAGCAGGGCATCGCCTTCCTGCCGTTCTCTCCGCTGGGCAGGGGTTTCCTCGCCGGACGATTCGCCTCGTTCGACGACCTGCCGGCGGACGACTTCCGACGAGGCCTGCCGCGCTTCCAGCAGGAGGCGCTGCGCGCCAACCTCGCCATCGTCGCCCGGGTCCGGGAGGTCGCCGAACGGGCCGGCGTCAGCCCCGCGCAGGTCGCGCTCGCGTGGGTCGTCGCCCAGGGCGACCGGGTCATCCCGATCCCCGGCACCAAGACCCCGACCTACCTGGTGGACAACTGCGCGGCCGGCGACGTGCGGCTCGGCGCGGAGGAACTCGCCGACCTGGACGCCCTGCCCGCCCCCGAGGGCGGGCGGTACTGACCAACCGGCGGCCCGGTGTCACTCAGCCGGGCCGCCGGAGCCCGACGGGCGGCCCGAATCGCACGCCGACGCCGGGCGAGTAGAGCACGCTGACCGGCGGCCCGACCGGCGCCGGCAGGCCCGCCGCGGCGACCAGCTCGTCATCCAGGCGCAGCAGCTCCGCCCGGTACAACGGCCAGCGGGGATGCCAGTTCGGCAGGTGCCGCGTGCGACCGTACGCCCGGGTGTGCAGCCCCCAGCGGGCGGTGAGGAAGTGTTCGACTCCGGTCGGATCGGCGATGCGCTCCCCCACCCGGACCTCCATCCGGCTCGCCGTGCCCGCCGGACCGGGCCAGCGTCGCCGGCACCGGGAGGTGAGTCGGTCGCCGTCGCGGTCCAGCCGCATCGAGGACCAGAGGTACGGCAGACGCAGCGTCGCCCGCGCGACGAGCACCGGCACCAGGCGGGACGCGTCGAGCGACCGGAACACGACGGCACGCCGGCCGGTGTCGTCCACCGAGTAGAGCCGGACGTTCGTCTCGGCGAAGGTGCCGAGGTACGGCACGCCCGGCCCACGACCGAAGCCCAGCCCGACCATCCGGAAGCCGATCAGCCCGACGTAGCTGACCCCGCCGATGGTGTCCGGCGCGGTGCCCGCGGGCAGCAGGGGCGCGACGACCTCCGGCGCGACGGCCCAGTGCAGGAAGGTGAGGTCCTCCCAGCGCTGACGCAGGAGCGCCCAGCGGAACGCCTGCCGGGGCGCGCCGTCGACCGGTTCGATGTCCACGCTCCCATCCTGGCCCAGGCGTGCGCACCGCCACACGGCGTGCCGGCCGCAGATCGGCGACCCCGGAACACCCGTGGCCGCCGGCCGCCGACAACGGCCGCACCGTCCTCGCGCCGGTCCGCCGTACGCTTGAAGAGCAGACGTGTTCAGAACAGGTGTTTCGGGGAGGAACCGGGCATGACGCTGGGTGACGCCGAACTGGTGACGCTCGCGCAGGCGGGCGACGCGGGCGCGCTCGGCGTGCTGCTGACCCGCCACGAGGCGGGCATGCGGGCGGTCGCGATGAGCCTGCTCGGCTACGGACCGGATGCCGAGGACGCCGTGCAGGACGCGATGGTGACGGCGCTGCGGCGCGTCGGCGAGATCCGTGACTCGGCAGCCGTCGGGCCGTGGCTGCGCACGGTCGTCCGCAACAACGCCCGGATGACACTGCGCGCGCCGCGTCCGACGCCGGTCGCCGATCCGGAGTGGTTCGCCCACCCCGCCACCGATCCCACCCCGGAGGAGTCCCTGGACTCCGGCGCGCTGCGCGACTGGGTGTGGCACGCCATCGGCGAGTTGTCCGAGCCCGACCGCCTGGTCACCATGCTGCGCTACTTCAGCGACGCCTCCTCGTACGACCAGATCGCGGCCGTGTGCGGTGTGCCGGTCGGCACCGTCCGCAGCCGCCTCAGCCACGCCCGGCGGGCCCTCGCCGGCGGCCTGCGCGCGGCGGCGACCTCGGCCCACGCCGACGTCCGCGCGGCCGGCGACGCGCGGTGGCGCGAGGGCGTCGACATGATCGCCACGGCGATGCGGGGCGACTTCGACCAGGTGGTCCACGACACCTGGTGGCCGGAGGCTCAGATGATCGTTCCCGGTGGGCCACGCGGCGGGCCCGAGCTGGCGCTGCGTGGCATGACCAGCGACCTGAACGCCGGGGTACGACAACGGCTGCGCAGCGTCGTGGCCAGCGGCGACGTGCTCATCTGGGAGACCGACCTGATCAGCCCGACGGACAACCCGGACCACTGCCCGCCGGCGGCGCTGTGGTTGCAGGTGCTGCGCGAGGGGCGGGTACGTCAGCTCACGCTGTTCCACCCCGTTCCGGCGCGGCTCTGAGAAAACGTTTCCCGCCGAGCGAACTTTCCCGACGACCCGCGCATCTGGTCGGTGTCCAGCCACCAGTTGCCGTCGCGGCACACGCCGCACGGGTCACGAATCGGGAGACAGTTCATGGGTTCCACCCACCACGACACCGGCGCGCTCGCGCCCGGCGCCCACTCGTTCACCGTCGACGGGGTGCGGCAGGTCTACCACGTCGCCGGCACCGGCCCGGTCTGTGTGGCGCACTCGGGCGGCCCCGGCATCGAGTGGTCCTACCTGCGGACGCCGAGCCTCGAAGAGCACTACACGATGGTGTACGTCGAGCCGGTCGGCACCGGCGCGTCGGGACGACTCGACAGTGCCGACGACTACCGGATGGACACCTATGTCCGTTTCCTGGACGCGGTCGTCGCGCACCTCGGGGAGCCCCGGGTGTACCTGCTCGGCCACTCGTACGGCGGTTTCGTCATCCAGCGCTACGCCCTGGAGCACCCGGACCGGGTGGCCGGGCTCATCCTGTACGACACCTCACCGCTCACCGGCGCCGACTTCTGGGCCGAGGCGATGACCAACCTCGCCGCCTACCCGCAGCGGCACCCGGACCGGCCGGAGGCGGCGGAGATCCCGGCCGCTCTCCAACGGGCCCTCACCGCCACCGACGACGAGACGCTGAGCGCCGGTCTGGGCGCCGCGCTACCGGTCTACTTCGCGGACTTCTGGGCTCGGCAGGCCGAGTTCGCCCCGTTGCAGGCGGGTCTGCGGGCCTGGGCGGCGCCGGCCGGCGCGCAGGACCCGGTTCCCTTCGACGTACGCGACCGGCTCGGTGAGATCACCGCTCCGGCCGTGGTGGTCGTCGGGGCGCACGACTTCATCTGCGGCCCGCGCTACGCCGAGGAACTGCACGCCGGCCTGAAGGACTCGCGGCTGATCGTCCTGGAGCAAAGTGGGCATTTCGGTCACATCGAGCAGCCGGAGGAGTTCACCGCGGCCGTGGTGGAGCTGCTGAAGCGGTGATTCCCGCCGCCCCCCGAGGCCGGTTCGTCACAGCGGGCAGGCCTCGGGGGCCGGCCGTGTTGCACGGTCATAGGCTTGGCACTTCGCTGCGCCGTGACGAAGGAGAGATGCCGTGAGCCAGACGGATTCCGTCGACGAGTGGAACGTGGCCGAGGACGACGGGGTGCTGGACGCCTCCGACACCCTCGACGACGACCTGGTCGGCGACCCCCTCGACACCGGCATCGTCGCCGCGGACCACTGGACGGCGGCGAACCGGTTCGGCACCACCCCCGCCGAGGAGCGGGCGGGCGAGTCGTTGGATCAGTACCTCGCCCAGGAGGAGCCGGACGTCGACCCGTACGCCGAGGGTGGCGACGACGAGGACGAGCTGACCCGCCGGGGGTACGAGACCGAGGCGCGCGCGGGCCGTCTCGTCGAGTACGACGAGGGCGTCCGCGAGGACGACGAGGCCGACTCGGTGGCGTGGGACGCCGGGATCGACGCGGGTGGCGCGAGCGCCGAGGAGGCTGCGGTGCACGTGGTCGACGACCCGAACGGGCCGGGCGACGGTCCGCTGCGCTGACACCCCGCACACACCGCCGCGCTCGACACCGCAACGGGCGTCGAGCGCGGCGGGCGCGTCGGTCAGTGGATGACGACCGGCGTCTTCGGCAGGTCGGTCTGCTCGTCACCGAGCGGCTGCGCGGGCGTACGTCGGCGCGGCAGCAGGGCGGCCGGGATGAAGGTGGCCAGCACGAGCGCGAACCCCACCCAGAACGTGTGGGCGAACGACTTCGCGGCGAAGTCGAGACCGCGCTCGATGATCGAGGCGAGGGTCGAGGGGTCCACCGGCACCTGCGCGAGCACCTCCGGTCGTTGCTGGGAGGCGATGGCCAGCCCGGCCTCGGTGACCGGCTTGCCGCTGCTCTCGTCGACCAGGCCGGGGATCGGCCGGGAGCCGTTCAGCTCGTTGGTGAGGATCACCGACATCACGGCGGCGCCGACCGAGCCGCCGATCTGCTGCAGGATGTTGACGAGCGTCGAGCCACGCGCGACCTCCTGCGCCTGCAACGTGCGCAGCGCCGACGTCATGATGGGCATCATCGTGCCGCCCATGCCCAGGCCCATCACGAACAGCGACCCACCGAGCAGCCAGTACGACGTCTGCGGGTCGACCTGGGTGAAGCCGAAGAACCCGACGACGATCAGGGCGAGCGCGAACGGGACGGTACGGCCGATGGGTACCCGGTCGGCGAGCGTTCCGGCGATCGGCATGGTGATCATCGCGCCGATGCCCTGCGGGGCCATCAGCAGGCCGGCGGCCAGCGTGGACTCACCGCGCACCTGCAGGAAGTAGCTCGGGAAGAGCAGGCCGGCGCCCATGAACGCGATGATGAACACGAACAGCGTGCCCGCCGCGATGGTGAGGTTGCGGTTGCGGAACAGCCGCAGGTCGAGCAGCGGGTGCCGGGGCTTGAAGGAGTAGAGCACGAAGGCCACCACCAGCGCGCCGCCGACCAGCATCGGGGCCCACACCTTGGTCGCGCTGAACGTGCCCGCCTCCGGCAGCGACGAGACGCCGTACAGGAAGAGCGCGAGACCCGGGGAGAGCATCAGCATGCCGAGGAAGTCGAAGGACTCCGACGGCTCGGGGGCGTCCTTCGGGAGCGCCATCTGCGCGTAGATCAGGGCGATGACACCGATCGGCAGGTTGATCAGGAAGATCCAGTGCCAGCTCGCCGTGTCGATCAGCCAGCCACCGAGGATCGGGCCACCGATCGGGCCGAGGAGCATCGGGATGCCGAGGACGGCCATCAGCCGGCCGATCCGGTGCGGCCCGGCCGCCCGCGTCATGATCGTCATGCCGAGCGGCATGAGCATGCCGCCGCCGAGGCCCTGCAGGACGCGGAAGCCGATCAACTGGCCGATCGAGTCGGCGGTGGCGCAGAGCCCCGACCCGATCGTGAACAGAGCGAGCGCCACCATGTAGAGCCGCTTCGTACCGAACCGGTCGGCCGCCCACCCGCTGAGCGGGATCACCGTGGCCAGGGCCAGCGTGTAGCCCGTCATCGTCCAGGCCACCCGGGCGTAGGAGGCGTCGAACTCGGTCTGGAACGTGGGCAGCGCGACGCTGACCACCGTCACGTCGAGGATCGACATGATCGCGCCAAGGACGACGACACCCGCCACCTTGAGCACCGCGGCGTCGAGCTTGTCCGATGTCGCGACGGATTGCTGTGTCACTAACTCTCCTGAGGTCGGTTGATCCGGACCGATGGTGGGCGGTGGCGGCGATCGCCGCGCCGACCAGGCGCGGGACGCGACGTGCCGGTGCGACGACGCGCGGAGGCAGACTAACCGGGGACTGTGACGCTCTGCCGCCGGATTTCGTGACGGTCGTGTGGCGTAAACCGATCAGCCGTCCGATTGCAGCCAATCGGCGGAGTGGCCCGCAGCGTCGAGCAGCAAGCGCACGGCGCGGAACATCCCGCGCCGGCCCGTCTGTTGCACCCACCGTGCCGGTCCACCAGCCGGCGCCCACCCCGATCGGAGTCACCGTGAACCGCGCCCACCTCGCCAGCTTCCTGCGCAGCCGACGCGAGGCGCTGCGCCCCGAGGACGTGGGGTTGCCGCGCGGCCCGCGCCGACGCACCGGTGGGCTGCGGCGCGAGGAAGTCGCCGCGTTGAGCGGTATGTCCACTGACTACTACACGCGGTTGGAGCAGCAGCGCGGGCCGCACCCCTCCGAGCAGATGCTCGCCGCCCTGGCCCGCGGCCTACGCCTGTCCCTGGCCGAACGGGACCACCTGTTCCAGCTCGCCGGGCACGCCGTGCCCCACCGCGCGGTACGCGCCGACCACGTCAACCCCGGGATGACACGCATCCTCGACCGGCTGCACGACACCCCGGCCCTGGTGGTGAACCACCTCGGCGAGACCCTGGCGCAGACCGCGCCGGCCGTCGCCCTACTCGGCGACGAGACCCGGCACACCGGTCTGGCGCGTAGCGCGCACCACCGCTGGTTCACCGACCCAACGGCGCGGGAGCGGCATCCGGCGCAGGATCACCCGGTGCTGAGCCGACTGTTCGTGGCGCACCTGCACGCGGCGTACACCCGTGATGGCGGTGGCTCTCGAGCCGCGGCGATCGTCGACGATCTGCTGGCCACGAGCGGGGAATTCGCGCAGCTGTGGCGGGAGCATCCGGTGCCGGGCGGTCCCTGCCCACCGAAGCGCCTCCTGCACCCGGAGGTCGGCGCGTTGGAGTTGCACTGCCAGACGCTGGTGGATCCGGACCAGTCCCAGACCCTGCTGGTCCTCACGGCCGCGCCCGGCTCGGAGAGCGACGACAGGTTGCGCCTCCTCTCCGTCGTCGGCGGTCCGCTCGGCTGAGGGTCGACGCCGGTGGCGGCGGGCAATTGTGGTGAAGGCATTGATATCGATGCCTGCGACTGTAATGATTAACACACTTTACAGTTGTTTCCGCCGCCCCGGAAGGACCCCGCCATGGCGCGACGAACGGTTGGGCACCCGCCCCGCCGCACCAGGTTGGCCGCCGCGTTCGCCGCGGCCCTGCTCGCCGTACCGACCGGCCTGATCGTCGGCGTCTCCCCCGCGGCCGCCGCCGCCACGGGCGCCATCACCGGGTACGGCGGCAAATGCGTCGACGTGGCGGCCGCCAACCCGGCCAACTCCACCCCGGTGCAGCTCTACGCCTGTAACGGCTCGACGGCGCAGCAGTGGACCGTGGCCGACGACGGCACGATCAGAGCCCTGGGCAAGTGCCTCGACATCGCGGCCGCCAGCACCGCCAACGGTGCTCGCGTGCAGATCTACGACTGCAACGGCACCGGGGCGCAGCAGTGGTCGTCCAGCGCGGGGCAGCTGGTCAACCCGGCCTCGGGCAAGTGCCTCGACGCCACCGGCACCAGCTCCGCCGACGGCACGCCGCTACAGATCTGGAGCTGCACCGGCACCGCCAACCAACTCTGGACGCTGCCCACCGGCGGCACCACCCCACCGCCGTCGAGCGGCTTCACCCACCCCGGAGTGCTGGTCAGCAGGGGGCAGCTCGACTTCGTACGGGGGCGGGTGCAGGCAGGCGCACAGCCCTGGGCGGCGGCCTACAACCAGATGATGTCCAGCCGGTACGCCTCGCTGTCCCGCACCCCGGCGCCCCGCGCGGTCGTCGAGTGCGGCTCCTACTCCAACCCCAACAACGGCTGCACCGAAGAGCGCGAGGACGCGATCGCCGCGTACACCGACGCACTCGCCTGGTACCTCACCGGCGACTCCCGGTACGCCCAGAAGGCGATCCAGATCATGGACGCCTGGTCGGCGACGATCACCTCCCACACCGGCAGCAACGCGCCCCTGCAGACCGGTTGGGCGGCCTCGACCTGGCCCCGGGCCGCCGAGATCATCAAGTACACGTACAGCAGTTGGCCCAACGCCAACCGGTTCGCCACCATGCTGCGCACCGTCTACCTGCCGGTGGTCCGCAACGGCTCGAACAGCAACGGCAACTGGGAACTGACCATGATGGAGGCCGCCATCGGGATCGCCGTGCACCTGGACGACCGGACGGCCTACGACGCGGCGGTGACCCGCTTCCTCAACCGTGCCCGCGCGTTCATCTACCTGCCCAGTGACGGCGCGCTCCCGTACACCGTGCCCGGCAGCGGCCTGGACACCAGCGGCGAGATCATCGGCTACTGGCAGGGCCAGTCCACCTTCGTCGCCGGCCTCGCGCAGGAGACCTGCCGGGACTTCGTCCACACCGGATACGGCATCTCCGCCATCTCGCACGTCGCGGAGACCTCCCGCATCCAGCAGCGTGACCTGTATCCGCAGGTCGGTGAGCGGCTGCGGCAGGCCCTCGGCTTCCACTCGCGCTACCAACTCGGCGAGGCGGCGCCCTCCTGGCTGTGCGGCGGCACCCTCACCCGGGGCCTCGGCCCGATCACCGAGGTCGGTTTCAACGCGATGAGTAACCGGCTGGGCAACGTCATGACCAACACGCAGACCCTCACGCTGCAACAGCGTCCCGCCGGCAGCAACAACCTCTTCGTCGCCTGGGAGACGCTGACCCACGCCAGCAACCCCAACTGACCGCGCGGCGGGCCGGCGCCCACCGTAGGGCGTGTGTCAAAGCCCCTGGCCAAGGACTTTGACACACGCCCTGACGCCGGCCCGCCCCCGCACCTATCCCTCGACGCCCAGCGCCGCCACCGGGCTCACCCGCGAGGCCCGCCGCGCCGGCAGCACCCCGGCCAACGCGGTCAGCGCGACGAGCGCCACGAAGAGCCCGACCAGGGGCAGCACCGGCAACGTCAGCGGCGCGTTGAGCCCCAGCGCCCGCACCGCCAACCAGGCGTACGGGACGCCGAGCAGCAGACCGAAGGTCGCCCCGATCACCCCGTAGAGGCCGGACTCGACGGTCAGCATCGTGCGCAACCCGGCCCGGGACAGGCCGACGGCGCGCAGCAGCCCGGACTCGCGTACCCGCTCCACGACCGACAGGGCGGTCGTCGACCCCACCCCGACCACGGCGATCAGCACGGTGAGACTCACCAGGCCGGCGGTGATCCAGACCAGGGCGCTCAGCACCGCGTCGTTGCGGTCCCGATCGTCGGCGAGCACGCCGATGTGCAGCCCGGGGGCGTCCCCGACCGCCTGCCGCAGCGCCCGCACCCCGGCGGTACGGCCGTCCTCGCCCGCGCGGGCGGCGTCGGCCAGCAGACCGCTGTACGCCGTCGGCCCGCCGATCCGGTCCAGGTCGGCACGGTCGGCGAGGATGCCCGCGTACAGGGGGCCACGGTCGGGCAGGACCGCCGCCACGCGCACGTCGACCGTTGACGCGGCGCGGCCGAGGGTGACCGTGTCGCCGGCCCGCAGCCCGGTGACGCTGGCGACCGCCTGGCCGAGCACGATCCGGCCGGGTCCCCGGTCGGCGAGGCTGCCCTGCGCCACGGGCAGGTCGGCGAGGGTCGGCAACGCCGACAGGTCCAGGTCGGTCGTTGAGTACCCGGCCTCGACGTCACCGATGCGCGCACCGCCCCGCAGGAGCGCGACGTCGTGGAGCATCCGGTACGGCACGACCCGGGTCAGCGCCGCGCTGGCCGCCCGCGCCCGCGCCAGGACGGCGACCGGCAGGGCCGTACCCTCGGCGGACGCCACTTCGAAGTCGGCCGGCGCGGAGAGGGCCATGTCGCGATCGGCGACCACCCGCATGGACGCGCCACCGATGACCACGCCGGAGATCAGCGTCACGCCGAGCGCCACCACCACGGAGACGGCCGCGGCGCGGCGCGGCGTTCCACCGATCCCGCCGACCGCCAACCGTCCGAGGGCGCCGAGCTGGCGCAGCGGCCAGCCCACGACCGCCAGCACCGGACGCACCAGCAGCGGCCCGAGGGCCACCAGGGCGAAGAACGCCAACGCGCCCGAGGCGACCAGCAGGAACAGACCGAGCGTCGGGTCGTACGACTCCGCGCCCGGCGTCGGCATGCGGCGCACCGCCGCGACGCCGGCCAGCAACGCGCCGAGGGCCAGCAGCGCCCCGGACACCAGGCGACCCGCTCCGATGCCCCGCCGGCCGGCGGTGACGCTGGCCGCGCGCAACGCCTCCAGCGGCGAGACCCGAGCGGCGGAGAACGCCGGGGCGAGGACCGCCAGCACGGTGATCACGACCGCCCCGACCACCACCGCGACCGCCGGTGTCAGCGGCAGCCCCGGCGACGACACCACCGTGCCGAAGGCGCGCAGGACCGGCGGAAGCGCCTGCCCGACGGCCAGCGCGGCGGCCACCCCGACGACACCGGCGACCAACCCGGTCAGGGCACCCTCGGCGGTGAGCGCGCCCACCAACGCTCCCCGGCCCGCGCCGACCGCCCGCAGCAGCGCGAGGTGCTGCATCCGCTGGGCGAAGACGATGCGGAACGTGGAGGTGACCACCAGCGCCGCGGCGGCCACCGCGATCCCGACGAACATCCCGACCAGCGCGAACAGCCTGCCGACCTGCTCGGCCGCCGCGTCGGCCTCGGCGTCGCGTACCTCGGCGCCCGAGCGGACCGGCTGCTCGGCGGAGACCGCCGCGGCCAGGCGCTGGTGGACCGCCTGCGTCGCGCCCGGGGCCGCCCGCAGGTCGATCCGCTCCACGAAGGTCAGGTGACCCCACGCGGCCACGACGTCGTCCGGCGCGTAGGCGTTGGCGCCGTCGTCGACGGGGGTGTCGACCACTCCCGTGACGGTGAGCGGCGACTCGGCCGTGCGGTCGCCGCCCGTCCCGGTGGTCACCGTGCCGACCGTCAGCCCCAGCCGCTCGACGGTACGCGGACTCACCGCGATCTCGCCGGGCTGGTCGGGATAGCTGCCCTGGACCAGGCGCACCGTGGCCAGCGGGCCCCGGCCCGGATCCGCCTGGAGGTTGACGTATCCCCCGCCGACCGAGACACCGATGGTCACCCGGCCCACCGCCTCGACGACGCCGGGCACGGCGCGGACGTCCCGCAACGCCGTCAGGGCGGGCGGCCGCTCGGGGTCACCGACCACCAGGTCGGTGGCCGCCGGGGTGCCGCTGAGGGTGTCCCGGGCGGTCCGTTCGGTGATGTCCCGCGCCAACACGGTGCCGAAGACCACGAACGACGCGACGAGGATCGCGAGGCCGGTGAGAATCAGCCGGCCCGGCCGGCGGGCCGCGGCGATCACCTGGGTACGCAGCACGGTCGCCCTCATGCGGCCACCGCCAGGGCGCGCAGCGCGTCGGTGATCGAGCCCTGGTCCGGCTCGTGGATCTCGCCGGCGATCCGACCGTCGGCGAGCAGCACCACCCGGTCGGCGTACGCGGCGGCGATCGGGTCGTGGGTGACCATGACCACCGTCTGGCCCAGGTCGCGTACCGAGTCGCGCAGGATGGCGAGCACCTCCGCCCCGGTGCGGGAGTCGAGGTTGCCCGTCGGCTCGTCGGCGAAGACGACCTCGGGCCGCGACACCAGCGCCCGGGCCAGCGCCACCCGCTGCTGCTGGCCGCCCGAGAGCTCGCTGGGCCGGTGCCCGAGCCGCTGGCCGAGACCCAGCACGTCGACGAGGTGCGCGAACAGGTCACGGTCGGCGTCCCGGCCGGCGAGGTCCAGCGGCAGGGTGATGTTCTGCGCGGCGGTGAGCTGCGGCAGCAGGTTGAACGACTGGAACACGAAGCCGATCCGGTCGCGGCGGGCCCGGGTCAGCGTACGGTCCGACCGACCGGTCAGCTCCGTGCCGCCCAGCAGGACCCGCCCGGACGTGGGGGTGTCCAGCCCGGCCAGGCAGTGCATCAGCGTCGACTTGCCGGACCCGGACGAGCCCATGATCGCGGTGAACCCGGCCCGGCCGAAGGCGACCGAGACGTTGTCCAGGGCGCGGACGGCGGTTTCGCCGCTGCCGTACACCTTGACGAGGTCGACGGCCGCGACGGCCGCCTGCCCGGTCTGCGGTGGGGCGTGGGTTGTCATGGGTTCCTCCAGTGGTTGCGATGTGACCGCCGGAAGCCTCGCCCGCGCCGGGCGGCGGCCGCATCGGTCCCCGGTCGGGGAACGCGGCCGGGGGGTCTGTCTTTCGGCCGATCTGGGCCGGCCCTCCGCGTGGCTACGCTGGGTCACGATGAACGCGCCGATCTCCTCCACCTGGTGGGTACGCCTGGGTCAGCTCGCCGGTCTGACGGCGCTGGCCCTGCTCTGTGCCTTCGACCTGCGGTACGGCCTCGCCAGCGGGATGGGGGTGGTCGAAGCGCTGCGGGCCCTGCTCCAGGTGGGGTTGGCGGCGGCGACGGCGGTGGTCTGGCTGCCCGTGCACCGAACGGAATCCCGGGCGCTGCCGATCGCGGCGCTCGCGCTCGGTGTCGTCTCACTCACCGTCACCGCGGGCCTTCTGCTGCTCGGCAGGAGCGGGGCCTATCTGCTGGGTGGCACCTGGGGGCTGGCCGAGTCCGCCGGGATGATCGCGGTGGTGTTCGTGGTGACCCGCTTTGGCGCGGCCCGGTTCGCCCCCTGGGCGGCGGTGGTCGCCGCGCTCGCCGCCGCCGCGCTTCCGCTGCGCGCCGGCGCCGACCTGGTCTACGTGATCTTCGGGCTGCTCCAGGCGCTCGGCGCGGTCGGCGCCGCCGCCGCCGGGATCTACCTGCGCGTCGTCGCCAGCGGCCGGGAGCGGGCCATCGCGCTGGTACGCGCCGAGCAGCGCGCCGAGTTCGCCCGCGACCTGCACGACTTCATCGCCCATCACGTGACCGGCATCGTGGTGCAGGCGCAGGGCGCCCGGTTCGTCGCGGAACAGGACCCGCAACGGGTGATCGTCGCCCTGGAGCAGATCGAGCGGGCCGGCGCCGAGACGATGGCCTCGATGCGGCGGATGGTCGGCGTGCTGCGCAATCCGCACGCCCCGCCGGACGCGCCGCTGGCCCCGCTGGCCGGTGTGGCCGATCTCGCGCCGCTGCTGGAGGGCCACAACGGCACGACCAACGCGCCGGCCCGACTGTACGTCGACGGTCCGCTCGACGGGCTGCCGGTGGAGGTCTCCACCTCGGCGTACCGGGTGGTGATGGAGGGGCTGACCAACGCCCGCCAACACGCGTCGGACGCCCGGTCGGTGGCGGTGTCCGTGCGCCGTACGCCGGACTGGCTGCTGGTCCGGGTCGCCAACGACGGCGCGGGCCCACGCACGACGCCGGCCCGGGGGCACGGCTTCGGCCTGGTCGGTCTCACCGAGCGGGTACGCGCCCTGGACGGCACGGTCACCGCCGGACCGGGCGTCTCCGGCGGCTGGGTGCTCGACGCCGCGTTTCCCCTGCGCGCGGCGGTGACCCGATGATCCGGGTGCTGATCGCCGACGACCAGGCGATGGTCCGCACCGGTTTCGGCATGATCATCGGGGCGCAGCCGGACATGGCGGTGGTCGCTGAGGCCGCCGACGGGATCGCGGCCGTCGAGATGACCCGTCGGCTCCGTCCGGACGTGGTGCTGCTGGACATCCGGATGCCCCGCCTCGACGGCCTGGAGGCGCTCCGGCTGCTCGCCGGGCCGGGCGTCAAGGACCCGGTGCGGGTGGTCGTGGTGACGACCTTCGACCTCGACGAGTACGTGCACACCGCGCTGTCCCACGGCGCGTGCGGCTTCCTGCTCAAGGACTCCGGGCCAACGCTGCTCGTCGAGGCGGTCCGCGCCGCCGTCTCCGGTGACGCGCTGATCAGCCCGTCCATCACCGTACGACTGCTGGAGCACCTCAGCTCGCCCACCGCGCCGCGCGACGACGCGGGCCTGTCCCCACGGGAACTCGACGTCGTGAAGCTCGTCGCCCGGGGCCTGACCAACGCCGAGATCGCCGGCCAACTCTTCATCGCCGTCGGGACGGTCAAGACACACCTGGCCAGCGTTCAGGCGAAGCTGCCGGCCCGCAACCGCGTCGAGATCGCCGCCTGGGCCTGGGAACGCCGCCTGGTCAGCTAGACGGGGCATCCTCGCGCCGCCCACTGCCCTAAAATCGACGGCAGTGAATCGCCGGCCCGCTGCGGACAACCGGAGGCGAGGGATTCATCGTGCACCCAATCCGAACACGGCCCCGATCACGGGCCACCACCCTGGCCGTCGCCGCGCTGGCGGCCGCAGCGGTCGCGCTGGGCCCGAGTCCGGCGTACGCCGCCGACGACACCGAGCGCCCCACCGCCCCCGGCCCGATCACGGTCACCGCCATCGACACCACCTCGGTGGAGCTGACCTGGACCGCGTCGACCGACAACGTGGGCGTGGTCGGCTACGCGGTCTCGGCGCTGTTCGAGGACACCGGCCGGGCGTACTCGACCGACACCACCACCATCCGCATCACCGACCTGCGCCCGTCCCGGACGTACACCCTCAGCGTCGCGGGGCTGGACGCGGCGGGCAACCGGTCGGTGTCCAACCCGACGCTGCGGTTGACCATGCCACCGGGTGACACCGAGCCGCCGAGCACGCCGGGCCAGCCGGTCGCGTACGACGTCGCGGCGACCCTGGTGTGGCTGCGGTGGACCCCGTCGACCGACAACGTCGTGCTCGACCGGTACGAGGTGTACCGGGTCGACGCCAGCGGTCAACTGACCCTGGTCAGGGAGTTGTACCAGTTCCCGCCGAGTCCCACCATGACCCAGGTCAGCGGGTTGACGCCGAACACGACGTACACCTTCGTGGTGCGCGCCCGCGACGAGGCGGGCAACTGGTCGGCGCTGTCGTCGCCGGTCACCGTGACCACCCTGCCGCCCCCGCCGAGCTGCGCGGTCCGCACGGTCGCCCGGCAGGGGCCGGACGGCTTCGTGGCGTACCTCGCCGTCGAGAACACCGGTACGACGGCGGTGAACGGCTGGACGATGACCTGGCGGTTCTGGGCCAGCCAGCAGGTACGGGCCCTCTGGGGCGCGCAGGTCGTCGACCGGCCGAACAACAGCTACCTGCGGGTCCGCAACACCAGCCACAACGCGGTGATCAGGCCGGGCGGCACGGTGTCGCTGGGCATCGTCGCCACCGGCACTCAACTGCCGGAGGAGGTCACGCTCAACGGTGGCGTCTGCGTGGTGGCAGACGAGTAACGCTCGCGTCCGGGGTCTGGTGTCGACGGCGACATCTTGCGACGCTAACGCTCGTGTATGACTACGACCTGTTGGTGCTGGGCTCCGGACCCAGCGGTCAGAAGGCCGCGATCGCCGCCGCCAAACTCGGCCGGCGGGTTGCCATCGTGGACCGCCGCGACATGCTCGGTGGGGTGTGCATCAACACCGGCACCGTCCCGTCCAAGACGCTGCGCGAGGCGGTGCTCTACTTGACCGGCCTGAGCCAGCGCGACCTGTACGGCAGCAGCTACCGGGTCAAGGAGGAGATCACGGTCAGCGACCTGGCCGCCCGCACCCAGCACGTCATCACCCGGCAGACCGACGTCATCCGCAACCAACTCGCCCGCAACCGGGTCGCGATGATCACCGGTACCGGCCGCTTCGCGGATGCCCACTCCATCTGGGTCGACGCGGGCTCCGGGCGCGAGTCGAAGGTGACCTTCGACAAGGCCGTCATCGCGGCCGGCACCCGCCCGGCCCGCCCGGACAGCGTCGACTTCGACGAACGGACCATCGTGGACTCCGATGGCGTCATCAACCTCCAGGCCGTACCGCGCAGCATGGTCGTGGTCGGCGCCGGCGTGATCGGCATGGAGTACG
This sequence comes from Micromonospora sp. CA-248212, assembly GCF_050948405.1. Lineage (NCBI taxonomy): Bacteria > Bacillati > Actinomycetota > Actinomycetes > Micromonosporales > Micromonosporaceae > Micromonospora > Micromonospora sp. CA-248212. The sequence continues at coordinate 4,019,176 of NZ_CP192023.1, forward strand.
CGTCGATGTTCGCCGCCCTCGGCACCAAGGTGACAGTCGTCGAACGCCGCGAGCAGATGCTCGACTTCTGCGACGAGGAGATCGTCGAGTCGCTCAAGTACCACCTGCGGGACCTGTCGGTGGCGTTCCGCTTCGGCGAGGAGGTCGCCGCGGTGGAGAAGCACCAGACGGCGGCGCTGTGCATCCTCAAGAGCGGCAAGAAGATCGTCGCGGACACCGTCATGTACTCGGCGGGTCGGCAGGGCCAGACCGACGACCTGGCGTTGGAGGCGGCCGGGCTGACGGCCGACCGACGCGGCCGGATCGCCGTCGACGCCAACTACCGCACCTCGGTCGAGCACATCTACGCGGTGGGTGACGTGATCGGCTTCCCGGCGCTGGCCTCCACCTCGATGGAGCAGGGTCGGCTGGCCGCCCAGCACGCCTGCGGCGAACCGATCCGGGAGATGCACGGCCTGCAACCCATCGGCATCTACACCATCCCGGAGATCAGTTTCGTCGGCCAGACCGAGGCCGAGCTGACCGACGCGTCGACGCCGTTCGAGGTGGGCGTCGCCCGCTACCGGGAGCTGGCCCGGGGTCAGATCGTCGGCGACTCGTACGGGATGTTGAAGCTGCTCGTCTCCCCCGAGGATGGCCGCCTGCTCGGAGTGCACGTGTTCGGCACCGCCGCCACCGAGATCGTCCACATCGGTCAGGCGGTGATGGGCTGCGGCGGCACGATCGACTATCTGATCGACGCGGTGTTCAACTACCCGACCCTGGCCGAGGCGTACAAGGTGGCCGCATTGGACGCGTCCAACAAAATCCGCAACATAACCCGAATAGACGGCTAACCCCACCCACCCCCACCACCCCCAGGCCCCACCCCACGACCCCGGTGATCAAGAGGTTTGCGTCACGACACGCCGGGGCGGGTGACGCAAACCTCTTGATCACGAGGTAGAGCGGGCGGTGGGACCGGGGGGTGAGGGTGGGGTGGGGCCCGGAGGTGGGGTTAGGCGGGGGCGCAGGTGGGGCTTAGGGTGCCGGCGGTTCCGGTGCCCTGGAAGCCGAACTCGGTGGACTGTCCGGCGGCGACCTGGCCGTTGTAGGAGACGTTCCTCCAGGTCGTCGTGCCGGTGCTACCGCTGTTGGTGGCGCTCCAGGCGTTGGTGACGGTCGCCCCGGACGGCAGGTCGATCGTCACGGTCCACCCGTTGAGGGCAGACGAGCCGGCCGTCACCCGTACGTTCGCCACGAAGCCACCGTTCCACTGGTTCACCGTCACGGAGGCGGAGCAATCACCCTGTCCCGGCGGCGGAGTGGTGGGTGGTGGAGTCGTGGGTGGTGGAGTCGTGGGCGGAGGTGTCGTCGGCGGTGGGGTCGTCGGGGTGGTGCCGCTGTTCAGCGCGGCGAGCACGGCGTCGTACGCGGGCTTCTTCTGGCCGCTGTTGTTGAACAGCAGCGGCGACTGGTAGGACCGCCACGAGTCGCTGTCCCGGATGCCCCACACGGTGATGCCGTTGCAGCGGGCCACCGCGAGGCAGTCCTCGACGACGCTGCGGTACGTGTTGGCCGGAGCGCCCTCGATGTCCAGCTCGGTGATCTGCACGTCCACACCCAGGGCCGCGAAGCTCGACAGTGTGGTGCGGTAGTTGCTGACGTACGGGGAGTCGCTGTTGAAGTGCGACTGGAAGCCGACGCAGTCGATCGGCACGCCACGGGACTTGAAGTCGCGGACCATGTTGTAGACGCCCTGGGTCTTGGCCCAGGTCCAGTTGTCGATGTTGTAGTCGTTGTAGCAGAGCTTCGCGCCCGGGTCCGCGGCCCGCGCGGCGCGGAACGCCGCCTCGATCCAGTCGTTGCCGGTGCGCTGGACGTTCGAGTCGCGCCGACCGCCAGAGTTGCCGTCGGCGAACGCCTCGTTCACCACGTCCCAGGAGTAGAGCTGCCCCCGGAAGTGCGTGGCGACCTGCGTCACGTGGTTCAGGATCGCCTGCCGCAGGGCGCTTCCGCTCATGCCCTGCATCCAACTCGGCTGCTGGGCATGCCACGCCAGCGTGTGACCGCGTACCTGCATGCCGCGACTGCGGGCGTGGTTGACGATCTGCTCGGCCGAGCCGTAGCTGAACCGGTTCTGCTGCGGCTCGGTGGCGTCGATCTTCATCTCGTTCTCGGCCGTCACCATGTTGAACTCACGGTTCAGGATCGTGGTGTAGGTGCTGTCCGAGAGCTTGAAACCGGCCACCGCCGTACCGAAGTAGCGGCCCTTCTCGGCGGCGGACGCGCCGAGCGTGGTCCCGGCGGCGGCGGGCGCCGTCAGGACCAGCGTCATGCCGGCGGCGAGCGCGCCCGCCCCGGCCAACGCGACGGCGGCTCTCGACGCCGCCCTCCATCTCGCGTTTCGCATTCGTGCAGCTCCTTCTACTGAAAGGGAGTCAGGCGATCGAGCAGGTGGCCCCGTTGAGGGCGAAGGCCGTGGGCTTGCCGGCGTCGCCGGTGTGGGTGGCCTGGAAGCCGATCTCGACCGACGTGTTCGGGGCGATGGTGCCGTTGTAGGAGACGTTGCGAGCGGTCACCGCGCCGCTCGTCGGGGAGTAGGCGGCGTTCCAGCCGCCGGTGATGGTCTGGCCGCCGGGCAGCGTGAAGGTCAGCGCCCACCCGTTCACGGCCGTCGCGCCGGTGTTGGTGATCCGTACGCTCGCGGTGAGCCCGTTGTTCCAGGCGTTGACCGTGTAGGTGACCCCGCAGGCGCCCGCGCTGGGCGGCGGCGTGGTCGGCGGAGGCGTCGTCGGGGGCGGCGTGGTCGGCGGCGGGGTCGTCGGGGGCGGCGTCGTCGGCGGAGGCGTGGTCGGGGGCGGCGTCGTCGGCGGAGGCGTCGTCGGCGGGGCGGTGCCGTCCAGGCCGAAGAAGCGGATCACCTGCGCGGCGTCGACGGGGATGTTGTGCGTGACGCCCTGCATGCTGATCGCCTCGACCGGGGCCATCGGGCCGCTGCTGCCGTACCGGGTGCGGGTGTAGCCCGACTGCGGGGAGTCGGTGTACGTCGGGGTCTGGCTCAGACCGTGCACGTTGGTCCACTGCTTGACCTGCTCACCGAAGTTCGGGTAGCGCAGGGTGTCGTCGCTCGTGCCGTGCCAGATCTGCATCCGCGGCCGCCGGCCGCTGTAGCCGGGGTACGCCCCGCGGACCAGGTCCCCCCACTGCTGGGCGGTCTTGATGGACTGCCCGTTCGCGCACTGGCTGTTCCACTCCGAGCTGCCCCCGGTGGCGAAACAGGCGAACGGCACCCCGGCGAAGGACGCGCCGGCCGCGAACACGTCCGGGTAGTCACCGAGCATGACGTTGGTCATCATCGCGCCCGACGAGGTGCCGGTGGCGAAGACGCGGTCCGGGTCGGCGGAGTACCGCTGCTTGACGTAGTCGATCATCGAGACGAGTCCGACCGGGTCGCTGCCCCCGCCTCGGCGCAACGCCTGCGGCGAGGCCACGTCCCAGCACTTGCTGCTGCGGGTCGCCGACGGGTAGATGACGATGAAGCCGTACCGGTCGGCGAGGGAGGCGTACTGCGTGCCCGAGTAGAAGGCGGGGCCGGTGCCGGTGCAGTAGTGCAGGGCGAGCAGGATCCCCGGACGGGATGCCACCCGGTCCGGGACGTACAGGTGCATCTGGAGGTTTGTGGGGTTGTTGCCGAAGCCGGTCACCTGCGTGAGCGTCGCGGCCGACGCGGGCGTGGCGAACGCCAGCGCGGCGGCGGCGACCGTCGCGACCGCGGTGAGGACGCCGAGCAGCCTTGTCTTCAGTGTCATGGTTCGCGATTCCTCGGGAGAATGGCGCATGGAAGGGGGTTAGTCGAGGACTGCCCTTCGCCCGACCGTGACCGCGGCTCGCGTGACCGATGTCAGCTTCGATCGAGGTCGCTCGATTGTCAAGGATTCCGGAAACCTTTCGGCGCAAGGGATTGCGCGGTCACCTGCGCACGTGCCAGGGGTCGCGGGGCCGTTCGTCACCTGCCCACGGCGGGCTATTATCGGCAGGTTCCCGATAACCAGACCGTCCTCGCGTGCACCCCCTGCGAGCGTCCTCACCCGACTCCCGCGGGCACGAAGGAGATCGAGTGAAGATCGTCGACGCCCGGGTCATCGTGACCTGTCCGGGCCGCAACTTCGTCACCCTCAAGATCGTCACCGACGAGGGCGTCACCGGCGTCGGTGACGCCACCCTCAACGGTCGGGAGCTGGCCGTCGCGTCGTACCTGCGCGACCACGTGGCGCCGCTGCTGATCGGCCGGGACCCGGCCCGGATCGAGGACACCTGGCAGTACCTGTACCAGGGCGCGTACTGGCGGCGCGGCCCGGTCACCATGAGCGCGATCGCCGCGGTGGACACCGCCCTGTGGGACATCAAGGGCAAGGTGGCGGGCCTGCCGGTCTACCAGCTGCTCGGCGGCCGGTCCCGCGAGGGCGTCACCGTGTACGGCCACGCCAACGGCGAGACCGTCGAGGAGGTGCTGGTCGAGGTCGCCCGCTACGTCGACCTCGGCTACCGGGCGGTACGGGTGCAGTGCGGTGTGCCGGGCCTGCCCAAGACGTACGGGGTCAGCGCCGACAAGCTCTTCTACGAACCGGCCGACGCGGCCCTGCCCAGCGAGGCGACCTGGTCGACGCAGCGCTACCTGTCACACGTGCCGGGCGTGTTCGCGCGGGTCCGCGACGAGTTCGGCCCCGACCTGCGGCTGCTGCACGACGTGCACCACCGGCTCACGCCGATCGAGGCGGCCCGGCTCGGCCGCAGCCTGGAGCCGTACGCGCTGACCTGGATGGAGGATCCGGTCCCCGCCGACCTGCAGGAGGGCTTCCGACTGATCCGGCAGCACACCACCACGCCGATCGCCGTGGGCGAGGTGTTCAACAGCGTCATCGACGCCGCTCAGCTCATCCGCGAGCAGCTCATCGACTACATCCGGGCCACGGTGGTGCACGCCGGAGGGATCACCCACCTGCGGCGCATCTTCGACCTCGCGGCGCTGCACCACGTCCGCAGCGGCTCGCACGGCGCCACCGACCTGTCGCCCGTCTGCATGGCCGCCGCGCTGCAGCTCGACATCTCGATCCCCAACTTCGGCCTGCAGGAGTACATGCGGCACACCGCGCAGACCGACGAGGTGTTCCCGCACGGGTACCACTTCGCCGACGGCTACCTGCACCCCGCCGAGACGCCCGGGTTGGGCGTCGACATCGACGAGGAGGCGGCGGCCCGCTACCCGTACGCGCCCGCGTACCTGCCGGTGAACCGGCTGGAGGACGGGACCGTACATCCCTGGTGAGCACGCCGGCGCCGGTGCTCCGGCCGGCCCGATCGGGCCGGCCGGATCAGTGGATGCGCCGCCCCCGCGCGTCGGGCACCCCGGACTTGCGGAAGAAGTACGTGTTGATCTGATCCCGCCACTCGGTGGCGCTGCGCACCTGCTCGTCGAGGCGCTCGGCCACCCGCTCGTACACGGCCGGGTCGATCATCCCGTTCAGGGTCTGCCACCGGCGTCGCATCACCGCCACCTCCTCGACGCCCGCGAAGTGGGTGTCGTAGATGTGCTGGATGACCGTCGACCCGCTGTGCAGGACGTGGTCGTACGGGACGTGGTGGAAGAAGAGCAGCAGCTCGTCCGGGCAGGTCACCGGCGACTCGTACACGTCGGCCCAGTACGGCGGGTACTGGCCGGCGAAGCCGGTGCCCGTGGCGCGACTGCGGTCCACGCCCACGCCGTCGCGGTCGGCGAAGTGGTAGGTGCCCCACCGCGAGTACTCGTACCCGTCGACGTCGGGGCCGTAGTGGTCGCCGGGGTGGACCATGAAGCCGACCCCCAGCGGGGCGGTGTACCGCTCGTAGGTACGCCACGAGTCGTCCATGATCTCGTGCAGCGTCCGCCGGACCAGCTCCGGGTCGGCGGTCGCCGACGGCGGGAACGTCAGCGTCATCCACTCGTCGAGGACCGCCGTCGGGTCGAGCCGCGGGTCCCAGGCGAGCCGGCCGACCGTGTAGAGGTTGGCCTGGGCCAGCGGATGCCCGGTCCAGAAGGCGTCGTCGCCGGTGTTGGCGACGGCGACCAGACCGCCGCCCTTGCCGGCCTCGCCGGTGACCACGTCGGCGATGGTGCGCCCACCGGGACCCCACGGCGCGAAGCTCAGCACCTCGCCCCAGCACGGGCCGAGGTGACAGACGTGTCGCTGCTGCCCCGTGTACTCCTGGGTGACCTGCACCTCCACCGCGACCCGGGTGGCCGGCATGGCGGCGAGCACCGGCGAGACCGGCTCGCGCGTCTGGAAGTCCACCGGACCGAACTTCACCTGCAGGACCACGTTGGTACGGAACCGTCCGTCGAGTGGGGCGAAGTGGTCGTACGCGGCGCGGGCGCGGTCGGTGGACCGGTCCCGCCAGTCCTGGTGATGGTTGTAGACGAACGCCCGCCAGTGCACCACTCCCCCGTACGGGGCGAGGGCCTCGGCGAGCAGGTTCGCCCCATCGGCGTGGTCCCGCCCGTAGCTGAACGGGCCGGGTTGCCCCTCGGAGTCGGCCTTCACCAGGTAGCCGCCGAAATCGTCGATGCGCTCGTAGACGCGCCGGGTGGCGGCCGCCCACCAGGCGCGTACCTCCTCGTCGAACGGGTCGGCGGTGGGCAGTCCGCCGAGGACCAGGGGCGCGGCGAAGGTGACCGACAGGTGCACCCGGATGCCGTACGGGCGCAGCGCGTCCGCGATCTGGGCCACGTCACCGAGCCGGTCGGTGAGCAGCAGCGCCTCGGCCCGACCCACGTTGACGTTGTTCACCGAGATGGCGTTGATCCCGCTGGCCGCCAGCAGCCGCCCGTACTCCCGGATCCGGGCCAGGTCCCCGCGCGGACGGCCACCGGCCCAGAAGATCGAGCCGCCCGCGTACCCCCGTTCGACCTGGCCCATCACCGGGTGCACGGCCACGTTGTCCCAGTGGTTGAGCATGCGGCGGCGCAGCGCGGGCCGGTGCAGCTCGGGTGGGCGGGCCGGGTCGAAGGCCGCCGCACAGAGCCGTACGACGTGGAACAGCCCGTAGAGGAGGCCGGCGGGCGCGTCGGCCAGCACGACCGTCGTCTCACCGCTGCGGGCCAGCAGGAAACCCTCGTCGCCGAGCGTCTCGCCGAGGTCGGCGAGCGCCGCCTCCCCGCCGCGCGGGCCGCCCGCACCGCCGTGCTGGGCAGCTCGGGCGCCCCGCGCAGGGCGAGCACCACGTCGACGTCGACGTCCCAGGACGGGGAGTGCCAGACCCGTCCGCCGTAGCGCGTGCAGGCGCGCGTCACCTCGTCGAGAACGGTGTCGACGAGCAGCCCGTCGCCGTGCACGAGGACGCGCCGCGCGCCGAGGGCCCGGAACGCCTCCGGTGGCAGCCAGGCGGGGTGTACGCGGGGATCCTCGACGTCGTGCGGCTCCGCCACGAACACCGGATCCTCCAGGTCGGCGTTCACGCGACCCCCCGCGTGACGATCACCTCGGCGGTCGTGGAGCGGCTCATGCGGTGAACTCCTTCCGGATCAGGTGGACCATCGGGTCGGCGACACGGAGAATTCCGAGGGCCAGGACCGAGGCGAGCAGCGCCGGCACCGCCTCGGAGAAGACCGCGGTGATCCCGGCCGCCGCCGCGAGCAGCAGGGCGTTGCCGGCGGTGACACCGGGGGTACGGACGAGGAAGTGCACGGCCAGGCGTAGGACGTCACGGGTGCGGAACTCGAACAGCGAGGTGATCACCAGCGCGTTGAGCGCGCAGAGGGTCACCCCGACCGCGACCGCGATCAGCGGGGCCACCCACCAGCTCGGTAGGCCGATCGCGTCACGGTAGGCGAGGTTCAGCGCGAGCACCGTCAACCACAGCAGCGTCGGCGTCCAGACCCGCAGCGCGCCCCCGGCGTTGCCGCGGTAGCCCCGCCAGAACAGCGCGGCGGGCCGCAGGTCGGTCAGGTCGGGTCGCTGGTGGCGCAGCGCGTACAGGGCGGCGGAGGCCGCCGGTCCGACCGGCGTCAGCAGCAGCGCGACCAGCGGCAGGTTGCTGGGGTCACGGTCGAGCAGCAGCAGCGGGAGCAGGGCGGGCACCGTGGTGAGAAGGAGCAGCGCCTCGACCACGAGCAGGATGTAGACGCGGGACGCGAACCGGGACAGGGGTCCGTCGCCGATCTGCCGCCCGGCCTGCGCGGCGTCGTTCACTGTCCATCTCCTCCCAGGTCCGGCGGTCGGTCGCACGCGGGGGTGCCGAGGTCGGCCGGTCCGGTGCGCGTCACCGGACCGGCCGACGCCTCAGCGATGGTCCTTCTGGTAGCGGTCGTACGCCTTGTTGACCATGTCCAGGTAGGCGTCCATGTTCTTGCCCTTCAGCTCGGCCAGGTAGGCGTCCCACTGGGCGAGGTCCCGCTGGCCCAGCGCGAACTGCAGGGTCGCCTGGTAGACGGCGTCCTTCAGCGGCGTCTCCCACAGGGACGCCTGCTCCCGCTCCTCGTCGTTCAACGGGTGCGGCGGGGGCACGACGACCGGCGTCCGGGCGTTCATGACCTTCTGGAACTCCTGCTCCTCCGGGGCGAAGAAGCCCTGCACCAGTTCCGGCTTGCCGCCGTACGCGAAGACGCCGTTGTAGAAGCCGAAGTCCTTCTGGAGGTGCTTGGGGGCCGTGGGGTTGAGCCCGATGACGTTGACGTCGGGCGCGAGCTTGGGCATGCCGGCGCCGTCCCGGACGAAGGTCTTGCCCTCGACGCCCCACTTGGCGAACTCCTGGCCGGCGTCGGAGTACCAGAGCCAGTCGATGAACTGCATCATCGCCACGAAGTTCTTGCTCTCGCGGGCCTTCGAGGAGATCATCACGCCGTTCTCCAGCCGGTTGGCCGGGTTGACCTCACCGGCCGGCCCGATCGGCAGCGGAATCTTGGCGATCCTGGCCTTCGGGTTGGTCTTGGCCAGGTCCGGCCGGTAGTCGTTCACCACGGCCTGGGCGTTGGCGCTGATCACGAAGGACTTGCCGTTGGCGAGCTTCTGCCGGGCCTGGTCGTCGGTCTGGGTGAAGCTCTCCGGGTCGAGCAGCTTCTCCTTCACCAGCTTGTTGAGGTACTGGAGCATCTGCTTGTACTTGTCGCTCGCGCCGGTGTAGACGAACTTCTTGGTGTCGGCGTCCCAGCTCGTGTGCTGGAAGTTCCAGCCCGCGCCCTGGAGTCCGTACGACACGGCCAGGATGTTGAGCAGGTTGCCGGCCGGGTTGGGCTTGCTCCACCGATCCGAGAACGGGTAGACGTCCGGGTACTTGGCCTTCATCGCCTTGAGCACCGTGTACAGCTCGTCCCAGGTCTTCGGGGGGCTGAGCTTCAGCTCGTCGAGGATGTCGGTGCGGATGGCCACCGAGTAGTCCTGCCAGGGCTTCTCGTGCAGGCCGGGCAGCAGGTAGAACTTGCCGTCCTCCTGACGCCGGGTGTCGATCTCGGGCTTCAGGTTCCACTTCGAGATCTTGTCCTGGAGGTTCGGCATCAGGTCCAGGTAGTCGCTGACCGGCAGGACCGCGCCCGAGGACACGTAGGCGTCCTCCTGCCCCGGGTACGTCTTCGGGATGATCATCGGGGCGTCACCGGCGCCGATCAGCAGGCTGCGCTTCTGCTCGTAGTCGCTCAGCGGAACGGCGACCGGGGTGAGGGTGACGTTGGCCCGGGACTTCAGCTCCGACCAGAAGAGCCAGTCCTCGCGCAGCGGGTAGTTCGGGTGGTTGTTGTACAGGATGGAGAAGGAGACCGGCTCGCTCGCCTTGAACTGCTTGCCGATGCCGTAGTCGGACATCGCACCGGCTTTGTTCTCCGACAGGTCCTTGGCGTCGGACGGGTCATCACTGCAGGCGGCGATGCTGGTCGCCGTGAGCAGCACGGCTACCGCTGTCGCGACGCGGCGCCACGATCGGTGGAGCATGGCGGTCCTTTCGGGTTCGGTGGAGGAAAGGGTGGACGTGCTGGCTAGCCCTTCACGGCGCCGAGCATCACGCCGCGAACGAAGTACCGCTGGACGAAGGGGTAGACCAGGAGGATGGGCAGGGTCGTGAGCACGATCGTCACGGACTTGAGCGTCGCCTCGGCCTGCACCTCGTCGGCCTCGGCGATCGCACCGACGTTCTCCGCGCCGGTGGCCCCGGCGATCAGGTTGCGCAGATAGACGGTCACCGGCCACAACTCCTGCTGGTCCATGTACAGGAAGGCGGCGAACCAGGAGTTCCAGAAGGCCACGGCGTAGAACAGCACCATCGTGGCGACGATCGCCTTCGACAGGGGCAGCACGATGCGCAGCAGGATGCCGTACGTGTTGAGCCCGTCGACGGCGGCGGCCTCCTCCAGGTCGGTGGGTAGCGACTCGAAGAACGCCTTCATCACCAGCAGGTTGAACACGTTGATCGCGTTGGGCACCGCGATGGCCCACACGGTGTTCTTCATGCCCAGGCTGGTGACGAGCACGTAGTTGGGGATCAGGCCGCCGGTGAAGAACATGGTGAAGACCGCGATGCCGATCAGCGCCGTACGTCCCCGGAGGTGTTTCTTGGACAGCACGTAGGCGTAGCAGGTGGTCAGCACGATCGAGATGGTCGTGGCGACGACGGTGTAGAAGACGGTGTTGCGGTAGTTGGTCCAGAACAGCGAGTCGTTCAGCACGAGCCGGTAGGTGTCCAGGTTGAACCCGCGCGGCACGAGGTTGACCTGCCCGGCGATGATGTACCCCTCGTCGCTGAGCGAGCGGGCCAGGACGTTGATGAACGGAAACAGGGTCACCACCACCACGATGGTGAGCACGACCGCGTTGCACGCCTGGAACACGCGGTAGCCCCGGGTGGGCCGGATACCGCGGGGTCCGACGCGGGCGGGCAGGTCGCTCACCTGGGCCGGGTCGGTGGCGTCGACGGTCACCACAGGCTCGTCCCCACCGTACGCCGGGCGATCAGGTTCGCCGTCAGGACCAGCGTGAGCCCGATGACCGCCTCGAACAGCCCGATGGCGGCGGCGTAGCTGAAGTTGCTGGACCCGAAGCCCATCCGGAACAGGTACGTGGAGAGCACGTCGGCGGTCGGGTAGGTCAGCGGGTTGTACAGCAGCAGGATCTTCTCGAAACCGACCGCCATGAAGGTGCCGATGTTGAGGATCAGCAATGTGACCATGGTGGGTCGGATGCCCGGGAGCGTGACGTGCCAGGTCTGCCGCCAGCGGTTGGCCCCGTCGATCCGGGCCGCCTCGTACAGGTCGTCGTCGACGGTGGTGAGCGCGGCGAGGTAGAGGATGGTGCCCCAGCCGACCGTCTGCCAGACCTCGGACGACACGTAGATCGTCCGGAACCATTCGGCGCGTTGCAGGAACGGCACCGCGTCGCCGCCGGTGGCCTGCACGATCTGGTTGACGGTCCCGTCGACGGAGGTCAGCTGCATGACCATCGCCGCGACGATCACGATCGACAGGAAGTGCGGCAGGTAGGACACGGACTGCACGAACCGCCGCAGCCGTCGGGCGCGTACCTCGTTGAGCAGCAGCGCGAGGATGATCGGCAGTGGGAAGCAGAACAGCAGCGTCAGCGTCCCGAGCACCAGCGTGTTGGTGAAGACGTCCCAGAACGTCGGGTCGGCCAGGAACATCCGGAAGTAGCGCAGCCCGACCCAGTACTCACCGAAGATGCTCCCGCCCGGCTTGAACCGGCGGAACGCGATGATGTTCCCGATCATCGGGAGGTAGCGGAAAACCAGGAAGAAGAGCAGCGGCAGGACGGCCAGCGAGTAGAGCTGCCAGTCCCGGCGCAGCGCCTGTCGCCAGGTGCGACGCCGACGGGGTGCGCGCGGGGCGGGGACGGTGGCCTCCACCGCGTCGCCGGGTGGCGCCGGCGGCGGGGGTCGTAACGTCTCGGATGTCATCCTCGCCTCCTATGCGGAGTGCGGAACGGCCACGAGCGGCTCGATCCGCACCGACGTGAGTAGGTCCCGCTCGTGCCCGACCTCGCGCTCGGCACCGGTGAGCCGCAGCGGCAGGGCGTCCTCGATCTCCGCGCTGGAGCGCCCGAACCGCAGCTCGACCGCGCCGGGCTCGACCACCCGCCGGCCGGACCGACCGGTGAACGACGTGACGTCGGCGGGTACGCCGAAGGTGACGTGCGCCCGCGCTCCGGGCTCCAGCGGCACCCGGGCGAAGCCGACCAGCCGGTGCACCGGCCGGGTGGTCTGCGCCACCGGGTCGTGCAGGTAGAGCTGCACCACCTCGGTGCCGGCCCGGTCACCGGTGTTCCCGACGGTGACGCGCACCTGGACCTCGCCGTCCACCGCCCAGGGGGTTGGTTCGTCCCGCGTCGCACCCACGACGGTCGCGTCGGACCACTCGAAGGTGGTGTAGCTCAGGCCGTGACCGAACGGGTACGCCGGGGTCGGGTCGATCGAGGACACCTTGTTGCGACGCCCGAGCGGCGGCGACAGGTAGGTGCCCGGCAGCCCACCCGCGTCACGGGGCACGCTGACCGGCAGCCGCCCGGACGGGTTCACCGCGCCGGTGAGCACCTCCGCGAGCGCCTGCCCGCCGAGTTGGCCGGGGAAGAACGCCTGCACCACGGCCGCCGCCGGGTCGAACTCCGGGCCGAGCGCGTACGGGCGACCGGTCAGCAGCACCAGCACCACCGGGGTACCGGTGGCGAGAACGGCCCGGACCAGGTCCGCCTGCACGCCGGGCAGCCGCAGGTCGGCGGCGTCGCAGCCCTCGCCGGAGGTGCCCCGGCCGAACATCCCCGCCCGGTCCCCGACGGCGAGCACGCACACGTCCGCGTTGGTCGCCGCGGTGACCGCCGCCGGGATGCCGGACGCGTCCTCGCCGGTGACGGCGCAGCCCGGCTCGTGGACCAGCAGCGGGACGCGGCGGGCCAGCTCGTCGCGCAACGTGCGGATCTCCACCCCGAGGCCGTGGTCGGGGTGGTTGACGCCGACGTGGTTGGGGAACGTGTAGCAGCCGAGCATCGCCATCGGGTCGTCGGCGAGCGGACCCACCAGGGCGACCCGGGTCGCGACGGGCAGCGGCAGCACGCCGGTGTTGCGCAGCAGCACGACGGACTCGCGGGCCAGGCGTACGGCGACGTCCCGGCTGGCCTCGTCGTCGAGGCGCAGGGCCGCGACGTCGTCGGGCAGGGCCCGCCAGTCCTCGTCGAGCAGGCCGATGTCGATCTTCTGGATGAGCACCCGGCGCACCGCCCGGTCGATCAGCGCCGCGTCGACCTCGCCGGCGTGCACCGCCTGGACCAGCGCGTCACCGAAAGCGTCCACGGTGGGCAGTTCCACGTCGATGCCGGCGCGCAGGGCGAGGCGGGCGGCGTCGACGGCATCAGCGGCGACACCGTGCAGGGTCTCGAGGAACCGTACGGCGAAGTAGTCGGCGACCACGATGCCGCTGAAGCCCCACTCGTCGCGCAGCAGCCCGGTCAGCAGGTGCTCGTCGGCGGCGGCGGGCATGCCGTCGATCTCGGCGTACGAGTTCATCACCGACCGTGCCCCGCCGAGCCGCAGCGCCATCTCGAACGGCGGCAGGATGTGGTCGGCCAGTTCGCGGCGGCCCATCGACACCGGGGCGAGGTTGCGTCCGCCCCGGGAGGCCGAGTAGCCGGCGAAGTGCTTCAGGGTGGCGACGAGGCCGGCGTTCTCCAGGCCCCGCACGTACGCCGCGCCGGTCGTTCCGACCAGGTACGGGTCCTCCCCGATCGTCTCCTCGGTGCGGCCCCAGCGGTAGTCGCGGGTGACGTCGAGGACGGGCGCGAGCCCCTGGTGTACGCCGGCGGCGCGCATCGACGCGCCGATCCGACCGGCCATCTCCTCGACCAGCTCGGGGTGGAACGAGGCGCCCCAGCCCAGTGGGGTCGGGTAGACGGTGGCCTTGAAGGCCGCGAACCCGGTCAGGCACTCCTCGTGCACCTGGGCCGGGATGCCGAACCGGCTGGCGGCCACGATCTGTTCCTGGGAGGCGGCGAGCGAACGGGCGCCGAGCACCGGGTCGACCGGCGCGGTGCCGAACGGGCGGGTGAGCTGACCCAGGCCGTACCGGATGATCGTGTCCCACGACGGGGTGTTGGCGACCATGTCGGACTGGTGCGGCGCGACGCCCTGGCCGGACGCGTCGGCGCCGACCCAGACCCCGAAGAGCTGGGCGACCTTCTCCTCGACGGACATCACCGCGAGCAGCGCCTCGGCCCGGTCGGCCGGCGACAGCCGGGTGTCGCGCCACGGTGCGGCGTCGCGCGACGCCGATTCGCTGTCGACGGGCTGCTGACTTCTCATGCCGAGACCCCTTAGCTCCGGCCACGAACCGCGCCGTCGTGGGACCGGTTGGTGGCGCGCGGTTCCACAATCCGAAACTTTCCGGAAACCAGAGCAACCTTTTCGGCAACCTAAGTCCGCCGCCTGGACCTGTCAAGAGTTTCGATGTGTCGTGGGATGCCTACCAGCGCGCTCAGCTGCATCGACGGGAATCGTCGGCTGATCGTGTTAGTGTCCTCCGAAACTTTCGGATGCGGTATGAGGCTGCGATGACAGAGCACCACCCGCTCGGCCCACCCGGCTCCACCACCACCATCGCGACGATCGCCCACGACGTCGGAGTGTCGGTCGCGACGGTCTCCAAGGTCCTCAATGGCCGCGAGGACGTCTCCCCCGGCACCAGAGCCCGGGTCGAGGCGAGTCTCGACCGCCACCAGTACCAGCGCCGCAGCCGGCGTTCATCCTCCGCCACCCGTCGGATCGACCTCGTCTTCCACGAGTTCGACACCGGTTGGGCGATGGAGGTGATGCGCGGGGTCGAGGCGGTGACGAGCGTCGCCGGGATCAGTCTCGCCGTATCCCAGCTCGGCGGCGCGCACCGCCCGGCGTCGCGATGGCTCGACACCCTGCTGGGTCAGCGTCCGCTGGGCGTGCTGTTCGTCCTCTGTCACCTCAGCGACGCGCAACAGCAGCTCCTGCGGCGTCAGGGCGTACCGTTCGTCGTGATCGACACCGACAGCGCGACCTCGGCGTCCGTGCCCACGGTCGGCTCGAACAACTTCAACGGCGGCCTGCTCGCCGCCCGGCACCTGATCGAGCTGGGACACCAGCGGATCGCGGTCATCTCCGGGCCGCCCGACATGCTCTGCAGCCGGGCCCGGGCGGCCGGCTTCCAGTCCGCGCACGACGAGGCCGGGTTGACCCTCGACCGCGAGCTGGTCCGCTTCGGCAGCTTCTCCGCCGGCACCGGGCACACCCACGGCCTCCAACTGCTGCAACGACCGGACCGACCCACCGCGATCTTCGCCGGTTCGGACATCCAGGCGATGGGGGTGCTCCGGGCCGCACGCCGGTGCGGCCTGCGCGTCCCCGAGGACCTTTCGGTGATCGGGTACGACAACCTGCCGCTCGCCACCTGGACGGACCCGCCCCTCACGACGATCAACCAGCCGCTGCGCGACATGGCCGGCATCGCCACCCAGATGCTGCTCGACCTGTCCGCCGGCACCGAGCCGGCGACCAGCCGGATCGACCTGGTGACCGAGCTGGTCGTCCGGGAGAGCACCGCGCCCCCCGCCCCACCCCGCTGACCCTGCGAGGACCCGTGCCCGACGCCGCTGTGCGCCTCGACGAGCTCGAGCGATACTCCCCCACCGTCACCGAGCCGGAGGACTTCGACCGGTTCTGGGGTGACACCCTCGCCGCTGCCGCCGCCCGGCCGGTACTCGTCGACGTCCGTCCCGAGCCCACCGACCTGCGCGTGCTCGACACCTGGGACGTCACGTTCGCCGGCTTCGACGGCGACGAGGTACGGGCCTGGTTCACCCGCCCGGCGGGCGTACCCGGACCGCTGCCCGCCGTGGTGGAGTACGCCGGCTACGGGCGCGGCCGTGGTCTGCCACACGAGCGGCTGGTCTGGCCGGCGGCCGGGTACGCGCACCTGTTGATGGACAACCGGGGCCAGTCCGGGCTGTACGCCGCCGGGGACACCGCCGACCGGCACGGCGCGCCCGGCGGGCCCTGGCCGGCGACCTGGGGAATCCTCGACCCGTACGACTACCACTACCGCCGTCTGATCACGGACGCCGTCCGGGCCGTCGAGGCGGTGCGCGCCCTGCCCGGAGTGGACGCGGGCCAGGTCGCCCTGCTCGGCAACAGCCAGGGCGGGGGCGTGGCGCTGGCCGTCGCCGGCCTGGTCGACGATCTCGCGGCGGCGCTGATCACCGCGCCGTTCCTCTGCGACGTCCAGCACGCCATCGAGCTCAGCGACGCCTCGCCGTACGGTGAGATCGCCCGGTACCTGGCGGTGCACCGGGAGGCCGAGGCCGCGGTCCGGCGCACGCTGTCCTACGTCGACGGGGTGACCTTCGCCCGGCGGGCCACCGCGCCGGCGCACTTCGGCATCGGTTTGCGCGACACCGTGTGCCCGCCGAGCACCGGCTTCGCGGCCTACAACCAGTACGGCGCCGCGACCGGCCGACCCGACGCGCCACGGCGGGAGATGCACGTGTACCCGTTCAACGGTCACGAGAGTGGCGAGGCCCTGCACGTCCGGCGGCAACTGCGCTGGCTCGCCGCGACGCTCGCGAGTTGACCGTACCCATGGTCGGCGGTCGATGCGTTGCCGGTGTTAGCGATAACAAGCTATGGTGCGTCCGGGCGGGGTGAAGGGCACATCCCGACGTCCGGGTTCCTGGTCGTCGTCCCATCACCCGAGGAAGCCCCATGAGCCCTGTGACCCTTGGTAAACCCGTACCCCCGACACCCGACAGGCCCGCGACGACCCCGAGGCCCCGCCGGGCCCGGCTGTGGTGGGCCGCGCTGGCCGCCGTCGCGGCCATGACCGCCGCCGTACCGGTGGCGACCGCGCCCGCGAGCGCCGAATCCAACGGCGGGGTACGCGTGATGCCCCTCGGCGACTCGATCACCGACGGCTTCAACGTCGCGGGTGGCTACCGGATCGAACTCTGGCAACGGTTCGCGTCCGGCGGCTACCGGATCGACTTCGTCGGCTCGATGTTCAACGGCCCGTCCAGCCTCGGTGACCACGACCACGAGGGCCACTCCGGTTGGACCATCGCGCAGATCGACGCCAACATCGTGAACTGGCTGCGCGCCACCAACCCGCGCACCGTGCTGCTGCACATCGGCACCAACGACATGTACGGCGACACCTCCGGAGCGCCCGGCCGGCTGGCCACCCTGGTCGACCGCATCACCAACACCGCGCCGAACGCGGACGTGTTCGTAGCGACGATCATCCCGAAGTCCGGCGCGGACAACGTGGTCCGGGGCTACAACGCGGCGATCCCGGGGATCGTGCAGACCCGGGCCGCGGCCGGTAAGCGCGTCCACCTGGTCGACATGTACCGCGCGCTGACGCTCAGCGACCTGGCCGACGGCGTGCACCCGAACGCCACGGGCTACCGCAAGATGGCCGTCGCCTGGTACGACGCCCTGCGCGCGGTTCCCGGCAGCATCGGCGGGGACACGCCGACCACCCCGCCGCCCACGACTCCCCCACCGACCACGCCGCCGCCGACCACGCCCCCGCCGACGACCCCGCCGCCGACCACTCCCCCGCCCACCACGCCGCCGCCGGCGGCGGGCTGCCGGGTCACGTACACGGTCAACGCCTGGAACAACGGGCTCACCGCGGCCGTCTCGGTGACCAACACGAGCAGCAGCGCGATAAACGGCTGGGCCCTAGGGTTCACGCTGCCGAGTGGACAGACCATCACCGGGGGCTGGAACGCGGACTACTCCCCGACCAGCGGCGCGGTGACCGCCCGCAACGTCTCCTACAACGGCACGATCGCCGCGAACACATCGGTCGACATCGGCTTCCAGGCCACCCACACCGGCAACGCCGGCAAGCCGACCGCCTTCACGCTCAACGGCACCGCCTGCACGGTCGCCTGACACACGCCCCGGACAAGGAACGCGGGGGCGGCGAGAAGAGCTTCTCGCCGCCCTCGCAAGCACGGGTGGCTCAGGGGCGCGGCTGGAGTCGGGTGGTCGGACCATTGGACGCCACCCCAGCATGCATACGGAGGCATGTGGTCGACGCGCCAGCGTCCGGATCTGCCGATGAGCGTGCACGGTCCCGCCCGTATCTCGGATCTCCGGTGACGGCCGAAGGTGCGGTGTGTGCCTGTCAGCTGGGTTGTGTGTCCCACCAGCGCGGCAGGTCGACGTCCGGCGCTTCCGGGTTGGTGAAGTGGAACGGCACGCCGGCATGTCGCGCGACAGCCTGGCCCTGC
Organism: Micromonospora sp. CA-248212; assembly: GCF_050948405.1. Lineage (NCBI taxonomy): Bacteria > Bacillati > Actinomycetota > Actinomycetes > Micromonosporales > Micromonosporaceae > Micromonospora > Micromonospora sp. CA-248212. The sequence goes on from NZ_CP192023.1 coordinate 4,037,439, forward strand.
TCGATCGCCTGTTGTGCCTCCGGCCACGGCGGTACCTGCCCGGTGAACAGGCGGATGTCTCCGCCGTGTCGTAGCACCGTCAACGGCACCTCATCGAAGCGGTCGTGGTGTCGGCCCGGTCGGCTCACGATCGCCACCAGGACGACGAACCAGCCCTGTGTGTCGCCGTCCCAAAAGGCTTCGACGGCGAGGATTGGTGCGGCGATGGCGTCCGCCTTCTCGATCAGCTGCGCGGTCGTCGGTGGCGGTGGCTCGGGCTCGAGGAGACCCTGCCGGTCCAGTTCGGCGCGTCGCTCGATCAGAAGATCCTGCGCCTCGTACAGGCCGGGCGGCGGTTGCAGTCCGCCTTCCTGGCGCAGGAGGACGACCGCCTGGATCAGTCGACGCGTGCACAGCAAGTCGTCTAACTGCTTCAGTAACTGCGGGTCGATCGCGTTCCACCAGGCGTTGGGCGCAAGCATCTCGCCATTATCGTCGGGCGGCGTCAACGCCGACGGACAAGCCCTGATCCGGCATCCGGATCTGCCGCCGACCGTGCGCGCTGGTGCGGAGCGTCCGTCACCCCTGGTAGCTGTCGGAGGTCGTGCCTATTTGCAGCATGTGGCGGCGGCATCGGGTGGCCGGGGCCGTGGCGGCCGACGATCTGTCCGAGGTCGCGGCAGCTCTTGCCGCGGTGGGTGAGCTGGGCGAGTGCCCGCAGGGACAGGCCAGCCTGCTCACTAAGTTGCCGGAGGGTGGCGCCGAAGCGTGGGTCGACGTGGGCCGTCATGGCGGTGCTCCCAATAGCGGACGGCAATGGCGGCACCGCCGGCTACTACACCGCCGGGCCACCATGTCGAGGCTAGCGCCCTTGTGCCTGGCTTGGCATGCTCCGACGCGCACTAGGGGCGCCCCGGGCGCTGATCGTCCGCTGTGGCTGACCGCCGTGTCGATGTGCTGTTGAGCGTGATGCCACAGGGGCATCAAGATGACTCTGTGGCATCACGCTCAAGGAGGCATCCGCCCCTACCGAGGTGACCGGGGGTCACCGCCGGCCGCCGGCTGCCTGTTCGATACGACCGACGGCCGACCGCTCAGCGGGTCGCCGCACGGTAGAGGCGGCTCACCGTCTCGGCGACGCAGACGGGCTTGTCGCCACCATCGCTGTTGACCGTCACCGCCGTGACCAGCTGCACCCCACCGCTGACCGGCGACACCTCGGCGATGACCGCGCTGGCGCGTACGGCCGCGCCGACCCGCAGCGGCGCGGGAAAGCGCACCCGGTTCAGCCCGTAGTTGACGCCCATCGCGACGCCCTCGACGCGGTAGAGCTGGCCGGCCAGGGCCGGCACCAACGACAGCGTGAGAAAGCCGTGCGCGATCGGGGCGCCGAAGGGTCCGGCCGCCGCGCGTTCCGGGTCGATGTGGATCCACTGGTGGTCGTCGGTCGCGTCGGCGAACAGGTTCACGCGGTCCTGCTCGATCCGCTGCCAGGGGCCGGGGCCGAGGGTCTCGCCGACCGCGGCGGTCAGCTCGTCGACGGAGGTGAAGACGCGCATGCGGGTGTCCTTAGTGCTGGAGGGTGCCTGACGCACAAACTAGCGGTGATAGTTAACGCCGTCCAGACCCGATGACGCCGTGGCGGCGCTCAGCGTTCGGAGGCGAGACCGGCGTGCTGTTCGGTGGCGAACGCGCGGGCCAGCTCGGTGCGGGAGCGGATCCCGAGCCGGTGGAAGACGTTGCGCAGGTGGTGGTCGACCGTCCGGGTGGACAGGAACATCCGGGCGGCGATCTCCCGGTTGGTGGCACCCTCGGCGACGAGTCGGGCGATCCGGAGCTGTTGACCGGTCAGCAGTCGGGCCGCCGGCAGATCCGGCGGCCCGACCGACTCCCCGGCGGCGCGCAGCTCGGCCGTGGCCAGCTCGGCCCAGCGACCGACCCCGAGCAGGGTGAACGCCTCCCGGGCGCGGTGCAGGTGCTCCCGGGCGTCCCGTGGTCGCCGGCTGCGCCGCAGGTCCTGGCCGAAGAGCAGCTCGGTCCGGGCCCGTTCGAACACGCCGGCCTCCGTCGGGTGCAACCGCAGCGCCGTCCGGAACTCGCGCTCGGACTCGACGCCGCCCCGGGTCGCCAACAGCGCGTGGCACCGGGCCGACAGCGCCCGGCGCAGCGGGCTCGCGGTGCTGCTCGCCCACCTGTCGAAGGCGGCGAGGGCGGCGGTCGCCGCCGGCCGGTGCGGCAGGTGCGCGGCGGCCTCCACCAGGTACGGGGTGGCCATCACCTGGACGAGCACCTGGCCCCGACCGGTACCGAGCCGGGCCAGGGACGCGAGGCGGGTCGCCGCCTCGGCGTGCCGACCGTCGACGAGGTCCAGCACGGCCAGCGCCCAGCCGGCGAGCGCGTGCGGTCGGCTGCCCGGTGTCGACGTCGTACCAATCTCCCGGATCCGCCGCAGGCTGCTCTCGCGGTCGGCGCGTACGGCGGCCAGCACGGCGAGCATCCCCAGGTGGACGTCGGCGCAGTTGAACTGCCCGGTGGCCCGCGCCACCCGCAGCCCTTCGCGGGAGGTCTCGGCGGCCGTCTCGTGCCGGCCCAGCCAGTACTCGGCGACCGCCCGCAGCTCCAACGCGCGGGACAGCATGGACAGCTCGCCGTGCTCGCGCGCCAACCCGACGGCGCGTTCGGCGAGGCGGTGCGCGGCGCCGTCCACGGCCACCACCAGTCCGGCCGCCGCCGCGCAGGCGAGCGCGGTCGGGGTCAGCTCCGGCCCGGCGAGGCGGCCACCCAGCACGACGGCCCGCCGCAGCGCGGGCCCGGCTCGCTCGTGATCGCCGCGCAGCGTGGCCGCCACCCCGGTGACGAGGCATCCGGTCAACTCCACGGCCGGCGGGTCGTCACGCCGGCGGAGCGCGTCGGCACGCCGGCCGACCTCCGTGTACCGGTACTGGTCGCCGGCGAAGCAGACGGCCTCACCGGCGCGCGCGAGCCCCTGCATGGCTCGGGCGCGGTCGGCGGCGGCCACCGTCCGCGCGGCGGACAGCAGGGTGGCCGCCGCGCCGGGCGCGTCGTCGCAGCGCAGGTCGATCTCGCCGCGCAACAGCCCGGCCTCGCCCTCGACGAGCGGGTCCGCGCAGGTCGCGCGGAGACGGTCGAGCAGCAGGCGGGCCTGGCCGGGTTGTCCGCCGGCCCAGGCGTAGCGGGCAGCCGCGAGCAGGCGGGCGGCGGCGTCGTCGGGGCGGTCGCTGAGCGCGGCGGCCCGGCACAGCGCCGCCGACGCAACGGCCCAGCCGTTGCGCCCACCGGCCGCCGCCCGCTCCAACTCGGCGGCGAGGGCCGGATCGGCGCCCGCGGTCGCGTCGGCGAGGTGCATCGCCCGGCGTAACCGCTGGCCGAGCGGATCGAGTACGCCCGCGAGCAGCCGGTGTGCGGCCCGGCGCTGCGCGAGCGGGGCGGCGGCCGCCACCATCGCGCGGGCCAGGGGCTGGGCGAAGGTGACGCCTGCCGAATCGACGCGGACCAGCCCGGCGGCCTCGGCCGGGGCGAGCGCCTCGATGACCATGCCGGCGGCGTCGGCCGCGCGGACCAGGGTCGCCGCGTCGTCCGACTCGTCGAGCGCGGCGAGCAGCAGCATCCGACGCGTGTCCGGCGGCAGCCGGTCGAGACGGGCCCGGTAGGAGCGCCCCAGCGCGCCGTCGGCCGGCGGCGCGACCGGAAGCGGTTCCTCCCCGCGCCACTGCGCCGGGGTGAGTACGTCGGCGAGGTCCACGAGCGCCTGCGGGTTGCCGCCGCCGACCTCGGCGAGCATGGCGGCGACCGGAGCGGCGGGCCGCTCGGACAGTCGGTCGGTGAGGACGGCGATGCAGTCCCGCTCGTTCAGCGGGGCCAGTCGGTGGGTCACGAGTCCGTCGACGGTGGCGGTGGCGTCCGCGGTGAGCAGGACGACGACCGGCAGCTGCCGCAGCCGGCGGGCAACGACCGCGAGCACCTGCGTGGTCTGCGGGTCGCCCCGGTCCACGTCGTCCATGGTGGCGAGCAGCGGACGCTCCCGGGCGGTCGCGGCGAGCAGCCCGAGGACGGCCACCGACAGGGCCAGCCGGCGCTCGGGTGGGCAGCCCTCCCCGTCCATGACCCGGTACAGCAGGCGGCGGCGCTCCTCGGGCAGGGCGGTCGCGCGGTCGCGCACCGGGTCGAGCAGGCGTTGCAGGCCGGCGTACGGCAGCATCGCCTCCTCTGGCAGCCCGGTCGCGGCCAGGACCGCGCAGTCCTTCGCGTACCGGTGCGCGTAGGAGATCAGCGCGGTCCGACCCGACCCCGGCTCGCCGTGCAGCAGCAGAGCGCCGCCACCGTCGGTGACGTCATCCAGCAGGCTCCGGACGGCCGCGCACTGGTCGTCCCGGCCGCGCAGCACAGTTATTTGCACTCGTGATGCAGCAACCATGCGTCTCAGTGTCACTCATCCGGAAGCGGATGGAAAGAGGACAGGCCGGGATCAGTCGGCCGCGACCTCGGCCAACAGCGCGCCCACCGTCCGGGTCATCACCGCGCGGGCCGCGTCCACCCCCAGACCGAGGCCGTAGCGCAACATCGACCAGGCCGGCCACATGCTCGCCGCCACCACCGCGTTGAGCAGTTGGCCGCGCTCGCGCCCGGCGCGCGCCAACTCGGCGGCGAAGAGCTGCTCGACCTCGTCGCGGACCCGGTCGACGTGCTTGACGCGGTTGCGGCGCAACTGCTCGGAGACCGGCTCGCGCATCTGCGCGGCCCGTGCCGACGGCGCGATGAGCTGGAGCAGTCGCGCCCGCTGCCGGCAGTACGCGTCGACCCGCTTGGCCAGCGGCAATGTCGTCGAGATCGGCCGGTAGGCGGCGTCCTGCTGCCGCAGCACCTCCGCGCCACTGGCCTCGAAGAGCGTCTCCATGTCCTTGAAGTTGGTCCAGAGCGTCCGCAGCGAGATGCCGGCCCGTTCGGCGATGCGCTCGCCGGTGGGCCGCAGGTCACCCTCGGTGATGAGCGCCAGGTGCGCCTCGACGATGGCCGCCCGGGTGCGTTCGGCACGGGCCGTCCGTCCGTCGACCCGCGCCGGCGTCTCGACCCTGTTCATCCGCCCCCGCCCTCTCACCGCCACGGTGTCGTCCGGCTCTGCGACGAGTCTAGACAGGCGATGATCGGGACACTGCGCGTACGCGTGGGCGGCGTCATCCGGGCCGGCCGGATTGCATTCACGGTGCAAATAGTATGAGAGCTGTTCGGTATCGGTCAACGCCCGCCAGCGGTGACCGCCGCGCACCCCCGCGCAGGGTCGTACGGCCCGGACGTGGTCACCCCCGGGCCGTACGACCAGATGCCGCGGGTCAGGAGGCGGTCGGCACCCCGTTCGCGGGCGGCGCGACCGGCGCGGCCGTGTACTCCTTGACCGGCCCGTCGCGCTCGTCGGTCTCGTAGGTGGGCCCGAAGTAGCTCTGGACTCCCCCGCTCACCCGGCTCAACCGCTGCCCGCCGTAGCCGGAGTGGTCGTCGGCGGCGAAGCGCAACGGCGCGAGACCGGGCCCCTGGAAGCCACCCTTCTCGACCGCGTCGACGACCTTCTCACGGGTGACGTCCTTGCCGGCGGCGAGCAGCACCTGCACGAACAGGTAGCCGACGGACATGCCGTAGACGGTGTTGCCGTCGAACGGCGCGTCCCCGTTGTGCGACTTGTTGATCTTCGTGAAGAGCTGGATCCACGGGTTCGCGGTGTCGTTCTGCATCGGCAGGTAGTTGGTGCCGACCATGCCCTCCAACAGCGGCGCGGCCGCGCCGAGCTGCTTGGCCAGGGTCGGCTGGTCGGCGCCGACGTTGGACACCAGCCACTGTGGCTTGAAGCCCAACCGCGCGGCGGTGCCGATGGACAGCGCGGTGAAGCCGGGCACGGTCGCCAGCACGACGACCTGACAGCCGGCCGCCTTGAACGCGCCGATCTGCGGGGCGACGTTGGTGTTGCTGGTGACGTACGTCTGCTTGACCGCTACCGCCTGAGCGCCGAGGACCTTCTCCACGCCGGCCAGGCTGTCGCGGCCGAAGTCGTCGTCCTGACCGAGGAAGCAGACCTTCTGGCCGGCCAGGTTCGACTTCGCGTAGTTGGCGAGGATCTTGCCCTCGACGGTGTAGTCCGGGTTGAAGCCGAACGTGCCGGGATAGGTGTCGGGCTGGTCCCAGCTCCGGCTGCCGGAGGCGACGAAGAGGTCCGGCACCCGGTTGCTCTTGAGGAAGTCGAGCACGCCGCTGTGGGTCGGCGTGCCGAGGCCGTTGAGGATGGCGAAGACCTTGTCCTGCAACACGAGCTGGCGTACCACCTGCTGGGTGTTCGCGGGGTTGTAGCCGTCGTCCATGACCTTGTAGGTGATCTTCCGGCCGTGCACGCCGCCGTTGGCGTTGACGTAGTCGAAGTACGCCTTCGTCGCCGGCGCGATCTTGGAGTAGCCGGCCGAGGCCGGCCCGGTGAGCGGCATGTGGGTGCCGACGACGATCTCGGTGTCGGTGACCCCCGGCACCAACCTCCCGCCGGAGGCGGGACCGTCGTCGCCGCCACAGCCAGCGGCGGCGATGAGCAGAACGATGGAGCTGGCGATCGCGAGACCGCGTCGCGCCGTAGGGTGCATGGGAGACACCGACCTTTCTCGGTCCGGTTGGGTGGGAGCGGTGTGGTGGGTGGAGCGCCCGGCGGAGGCCGGGCCGGGGACAGCTCAGGAACGTCGCGCCGGCCAGCGGGCCAGCAGCGCCCGACCGAGGCGGGCCAGCAGACCCTGCACGCCGCCGGGCGCGGCGATCATCACGACGATCAACGTGATGCCGAAGATCGCCAGCGGAAGGTTGCCCTCCAGTCGCTGCGCCACCGCTGGCGAGAGGGTGAGCAGCTCGGTCACGGAATGGGTGAGATCGGGCAGGGCGACCAGCAGCACGGCCCCCCAGAGCGCGCCGGCGAGGCGACCGAGACCGCCGATGACCACGGCCATCAGCAGGAACAGCGACAGCGTCAGCGAGAACGCCCCAGGTGACACGCTCTGCGCCAGCACCGCGAGCAGGCCACCGCCGAGCCCCGCGGTCGCGGCGCTGACCACGAACGCGAGAACCTGGGTACGGGCCACGTGGATGCCCGCCAGTCGGGCCGCCACCTCGTCGTCGCGAACGGCCCGGAAGGTCCGCCCGTACCGGCTGCGGACCAGGTTCGCCAGCAGCAGCAGCGCCAGCAGCGTGGCGGCGCCGCAGACCCAGAGCTGCCACCGCTCGTACGGGAAGTACGGGCCGAGCGCCAGCGGCGGCGGCTCCACCGGCACCGACAGCCCCTGCTCACCGCCCAGGACGCCGTCGAAGGTGACGGCCAACGCCGGCACGACGACGGCCACGGCGAGCGTCACCCCGGCCAGGTAGGGGCCGCGCAGCCGGGCCGCCGCCACACCGACCACCGCGCCGACCACGACCGTGCCCAGCACCGCCGCGAGCAGCGACAGCGCCAACAACCAGCCGCCGGTCCACCCCCGGTCCAGGAACGCGTTCTGGCACAGCGCCACCGTGTACGCCCCGGTCGCCATCAACGCCCCGTGCCCCAACGACAGCTGCCCGTTGAGCCCGGTGAGGACGGTCAACCCGGCGGTGGCGCAGAGGTACGCCGCGATCGTGGCGAGCTGGAAGTTGCGGAACGGCTCGGCGGCGTAGCTGACCGCCACCAGCAGCGCCCCCACGGCGAGCGCCACGGCCAGGTGCCGCAGCAGGGTGGAGCCCCGTCGCGGCTCGGGCGGACGGTCACCTGCGTCGGCCGGCCGGCGCTTCGGCGGCAGGACCGCCCGGGTCGCGCTCACACCCGCCTCGCCGCGACCGGGGCGAACAGCCCGCCGGGCCGCACCAGCAGCACCGCCAGCAGCAGGACGAGCACCGCCAGCGGGGTGAGGTCGCTGCCGGCGTACCCGCTCACGTAGGAGAGCAGCAGCCCCACCGCGAGGCCGCCGACGACCGCCCCCGGTGGACTGTCCAGCCCACCCACCACCGCCGCGGTGAACGCCGAGACGAACACCAGGTCCATGGCGTGCGGGTGCAGGCCCAGCTCGGTGGGGATGACCAGCATCGCGGCGAGCGCGCCCACGCCCGAGGCCAACGCCCAGCCGAGCGTCAACATGCCGCCGACGTTCACCCCGAGCAGTCGGGAGACCTCCGGCGCGAACGCCGCCGCGCGCATCCGCAACCCGATCGAGGTACGGGCGAACATCCAGCCCAGCCCGCTGACCACCACGGCGATCGTGGCGAAGACGAACAGGTCGTACGGCGACAGCACGGCGATCCCGCCGACGGTGAGGGCGGACCGGCTGAACGGGACCTCGGCGGGGCGGAACTCGTTGCCGTACACCATGCCCAGCACCGCCTGGATCAGCAGCACCAGACCGAGCGCGACGATGACCGGGTTGAGCGGTGACGCGTGGTCCACGTGCCGCATCACGACCCGGTCCACCAGCGCGCCGAGCAGCAGGCCGGCGACGATCGCGACGACGAAGCCGAGCCAGTAGACGCCCGTCGCGGCGGACACCGAGTACGCGACGTACGCGGCGGCGACGGCCATCGCGCCCTGGGCGAAGTTCACGACCCGCGCGGCCCGCCAGATGAGCACCAGCGCGAGCGCGAACGCGGCGTACACCGCGCCCCGGGACAGACCGTCGACGGTGAGGAAGACGAAGCGGTCCAACTGTTCTCCCTCCAGGGACATCCGGTGTTGGTCAGAAACCGAGGTACGCGTGGCGCAGGTCGACGTCGTCGCGCAGCGTCGCCGCCGGGGCGGCGATCACCACCTGGCCGAGGGACATCACGACGCCCTGGTCGGCGACGGCGAGCGCGCTGCGCACGTTCTGCTCGACCAGCAGCACGGTCAGGCCGGTCCGGTCGCGCAACTGGCGCAGCAGGGCCATGATCCGGGCGACCACCCGGGGCGCCAGGCCCAGCGACGGCTCGTCCAGCAGCAGCAGACGCGGCCGCCCGACCAGCGCCCGGCCGAGCGCGAGCATCTGCCGTTCGCCTCCGGAGAGCTGGTGGCCGAGGTGACGACGACGCCGCGCGAGGGGCTCGAACAGCTCGTAGACCTCGTCGAGGGCGCGGCCGGCGTCCGCCCGGTCGCGTCGCCACAGCCCACCGAGCCGCAGGTTCTCATCGACCGTCAGCTCGCCGATCACGCCCCGACCCTCCGGGACGTGCGCCATCCCGCGCCGTACGAGCTGTTCCACCGGCGTACCCCGCAGGTCCTCCCCGGCGAGGACGACCTGGCCGGCGGCCGGCCGGATCATCCCGGAGAGCGCCCGCAGCAGCGTCGTCTTGCCGGCGCCGTTGGCGCCGACGACGGCGGCGATGGTGCCGGCCGGCACGGTGAGGTCGACGGCCCGCAGCACCGGCGCGGCCCCGTAACCGGCCACCAGCCCCCGGACCACGAGCAGATCCGGCGCGCTCATGGTGTGGGCTCCTCGACGAGGGCCCCGAGGTAGGCGTCGGTGACCGCCGTGTCGTCGCGGATCTCGTCCGGCGGCCCGGTGGCGATCACCCGGCCGAAGTCGAGGACCACGATCTCGTCGCAGACGTTCATCACCAGGTCCATGTGGTGCTCGACGAGCAGCACCGCGCACGGGTCGACGTCCCGCCGGGGCAGCCGCCGGATCAGGTCCGCCAGCTCGGCGATGTCGTCCGCGCCGAGGCCGCCGGCGGGTTCGTCGAGCAGCAGCAGCCGCGGTCGCGCGGCGAGCGCGCGGGCCAGGGCGACCCGCTGGCGTACGGCGAAAGGAAGCGTGCCCGGCGCGGCCTCGGCGTGCTCGGCGATGCCCAGCTCGTCGAGGACGTCCAGGGCGTGTCGGCGCAGCCGGCGCTCGTCGCGGTCGCTGCGGGGCAACCCGAACAGCGCCGCCGCGAAACCCGCACGGGCGGTGTGGGATGCGCCGGCCATCACGTTCTCCACCACACTGAGCCCCGCGAAGAGCCCGGTCCCCTGGAGGGTTCGGGCGATGCCGAGGCGGGTCAGCCGGTGGGGTTGGGGGCGCAGCGGTCGACCGTCGAGGGTGAGCGAACCCGTCTGCGGTGTGACGAAGCCGCAGACCACGTTGAACAGGGTGGTCTTGCCGGCGCCGTTGGGCCCGATCACGCCGACCACCCGGGAGGGTGGCACCCGGAGCGAGACGTGGTCGAGGGCGGTGAGGCCGCCGAAACGGACGCCGATGTCGTGCAGTTCGAGGCCGCGCTCCATGCACCCATCCCTTTGCCGTGGCGGGTGTTATTTACACTCGCAGTGTACGTTTCTCGGTGATCGCGTCAAGACCCCTCGATACGCCCGAACGGCCGGGACGGCCGCCGTGGGGCGACCGTCCCGGAGGCGCGCGCTCAGGCGCTCGGGCAGGTGTTGCGGTACTCCTCGATCTGCGACCCGGTGGGGCCAGGGCAGAGGAACTGCTCGTAGCGGGTGTCGTCGTCGACGAACCGCTTGAGCCAGGCCACCATCTGCCGCGCCGTCGGGGTGTTGACCGTCTGCGGGAAGAAGTGGCTGGCCCCGTTCAACTCCAGGTAGGCCTTCTCGGCCGAGGACGGAATGCTGTTGTAGAACGGGACCGAGTGCGTGGCGACCGGCGCGACGGTGTCGCTCTCGCCACCGATGATCAGCGTCGGCACGCGCAGCTCGGACCAGCTCTTGTCCGTGTTCCAGGGCGCGAGGGGCACCGCGGCCTGCAACGACGGTCGGGACGAGGCCGCCTCCAGGCTGCCTCCGCCGCCCATCGAGTGGCCGGCCACCGCGAGCCGGCTGCTGTCGATCCGGCTCCGCACCGAGCTGCGCTGGGTGAGGTAGTCCAGCGCGGCGAGCAACTGCCGGCCCCGGCTGTCCGGCTGGTCGAGCCGGGTGTTGGTCTCGATGCCGATCACCACGAAGCCGTGCGAGGCGATCCGTGGGCCGAGCCAGCTGATGCTGGACCAGGCGGCGGTGTAGCCGGGTGAGATGGCGACGGCGCCGAAGGTGCCCTCGCTGGTGCTGGTCGGGTAGTAGATGACCCCGCCGCCGAAGCCGGTGACGCTCAGCGCGGACACGCTCTGCGACGCGGTGGCGAAGGGGCCACGGCTGGCCTCCAGGATCGCGGTGGTCGGGTCGGGACCCCGGTCGTAGGGGCCGGCCGCCTGTGCGGCACCCGTCGGTCCGACGAGGACACCGGCGACGAGCAGGGTGGCGGCCAGCGCGAGCCGGGCGGCTCGGGCGGGCAGGGAACGGGGACGGGTGGTGGTTGGTGACGACACGTCGGGCACTCCCTAGAGTCGAGGAATATCGACGTTCGTCAGTGTCATTTGCCCGGGTCGGGCGGCGCATCGGTGAAATCACCAGTCCCGGATTTATCGTGCGTTTCGCCCCTCAAGGCAGGGGTAGGGGTGCAGGGGCCAGCCCAAACGCTCCAGCGAGAGGTTCGCCCAGTGGATTCCAGCAAGCCCGCCGAGGCGGTCAAGAACGTCGTTAAGACCGCCTCCGATAAGATCGCCGACGCCCTCACCCCGGACGTGCCGGGCGCACCTGGCAGCGCGCCGCCCACCGTCGAGGAGCCGACCTCGCCGCACGATCCGCTGCCGCCCAAGACCGAACAGGGCGCGCCGCAGACGCGTACGCCCACCGGCGTCGAGACCGGCGCGCCGACGACCGCGAACGGCCAGCAGGGGGCGTACCTCACCACGGCGAACGGGGCCCGGCTGCGCGACACCGACCACTCGCTCAAGGCCGGCCCCCGGGGACCGGTCCTGCTCCAGGACCACCACCTACGCGAGAAGATCACGCACTTCGACCACGAGCGCATCCCGGAGCGCGTGGTGCACGCGCGGGGCGCGGGCGCGCACGGGGTGTTCACCGCGTACGGCACCGCCGAGGCGGTCACGAGGGCCGGCTTCCTGAAGAAGGGTCGGGAGACGGAGGTCTTCGTCCGGTTCTCCACCGTCCTCGGATCGCGCGGCTCGGCCGACACCGTCCGGGACACCCGGGGCTTCGCCACCAAGTTCTACACCGACGAGGGCACCTTCGACCTGGTCGGCAACAACATGCCGGTCTTCTTCATCCAGGACGCCATCAAGTTTCCCGACATCATCCACGCGGCGAAGCCGCACCCGGACCGGGAGATCCCCCAGGCGCAGAGCGCGCACGACACGTTCTGGGACTTCGTGTCGCTGCACACCGAGGCGCAGCACCACACCATCTGGAACATGTCCGACCGGGGCATCCCGCGCTCGTACCGGACCATGGAGGGCTTCGGCGTACACACCTTCCGCCTGGTCAACGAGGCCGGGGAGACGGTGCTGGTCAAGTTCCACTGGAAGCCGAAGCTCGGCGTGCACTCCCTGACCTGGGAGGAGGCGCAGATGCTCGGCGGCATCGACCCCGACTTCCACCGTCGGGACCTCTACGACGCGATCGAGGCGGGCGCGTTCCCCGAGTGGGAACTCGGCATCCAGGTCTTCCCCGACACTCCCGAGGAGACCTTCGCCGGCATCGACCTGCTCGACGCCACCAAGATCGTCCCGGAGGAGTTGGCGCAGGTGCAGCCGGTCGGCCGGCTGGTCCTCAACCGGACGCCGACGAACTTCTTCGCCGAGACCGAGCAGGTCGCCTTCCACCTCGGCCACCTGCCGCCGGGCATCGACGTCACGAACGATCCGCTGCTGCAGGGGCGACTCTTCTCGTACGTCGACACGCAGCTCACCCGCCTCGGCGGGCCGAACTTCACGCAGATCCCGATCAACCGTCCGCACGCGGCGGTCAACGACATGCTGCGTGACGGCTTCCACCAGCACGCCGTGCACGCCGGGGTGGCGCCGTACCGGCCGAACTCCCTCGACGGCGGCAACCCCTTCGAAGCCGGGGACGCCGAGCACGCCTTCGTCGACGTGCCGGTGACGGTGGCGCAGGCGCCCAAGGTCCGCGCGAGCCCCGCGTCGTTCGACGACCACTACAGCCAGGTACGACTGTTCTGGCTGAGCATGTCGCCGGTCGAGCGGGAGCACATCATCCGGGCGTACACCTTCGAGCTGGGCAAGTGCTACCACCAGGCGATCAAGGAACGCCAGCTGCGGTGCCTCGCCAACATCGACCCGGTGCTGTGCGAGCAGGTGGCCACCGGCCTGGGGCTGCCCGCGCCGCAGCCCACGGTGACGCCCGTCGACGTCACGCCGAGCCCGGCCCTGTCGCAGGTCGGCGGGGAGTGGCCGGCCGACGGTCGCACTGTCGGGATCGTCGTCGACCCCGACGGTGACCTGAACGACGTCGACGAGGTCCGCCGGGCCGTCTTCGACGCCGGCATGGTGCCGCTGCTGATCGCCCCACACGGTGGCCTGGTGGGCGACCTGACGGTCCAGCGGACCTTCGCCACCGGCCGGTCAGTCGAGTTCGACGCGCTCCTGCTGGCCGGGGCCCCGGTGCCCGCGCCCGACGCGCTGCCCGCCCGCGACGCCAAGGCCGGTCGGCCGGACGCGGCGACCGTCGACCCGCGCGTGCTGCTCCTCGTCGAGGAGTGCTGGCGGCACGCCAAGGCGATCGGCGCGTGGGGCGCCGGTGTCAGCGTGCTGGAGCAGGCCGGGGTGGCCGGCACCCCCGGCATCGTGGCCGCCGGCTCCGGCGTCGAGGCGCTGACCGGGGTGCGGCGGCTGATGGCCGCGCACCGGGTCTGGGACAGGTTCCCCGCCTCGGTCGGTTGATCCGACGTCGACGAGGGCCGTCCCTCCGCTTCGGCGGGCGGGCGGCCCTCGTCGTCGTGGACGGGGCTTGATCGACGCGACATCGCCCATCTGGCGGTAACCGGGCCGGCAGATGCCCCTACTTCGCTGAACTGGTGTCGATCACGACCGCGCCCGACTCAGCCGATGTCGGCCAGCCGCGGCAGCACCTCGTCGCCGAGCCGCCGGGCGAACTCCACGGGGTGCCGGTCCGGCGTGACCTGCACCTCGGTGACGCCGAGCGCGGCGTAATCGGACACCTCGGCGAGGAACGCGTCGAGATCCTCCAGCGGCGGCTTGCTGGCCAGCACGGTTTTCTCGATGCTGTCGTAGTCGCGGCCCTCGGCGGCGCAGTGCCCGCGCAGCACGTCCAGCTTGTGCGCGATCCCCTCGGCGCCCGTGCCGAACAGGTTGCAGGCGTCGGCGTACCTGGCGACCAGCAGCAGTGTCTTCTTCTCGCCGCTGCCGCCGATCATGATGGGCGGATGCGGACGGCGCAGCGGCTGCGGCGAGTTGATCGTCTCCGTGAGCTGGTAGTGCCGCCCGTCGAACGGCCCGTCGTCGTCACTCCACATCTGCTTGCAGATCCGCAGCGTCTCCTCCAGTCGCTCGAACCGCTCGGCGACCGGCACCACGGGCACGCCCAGTCCCCGCTGCTCCCGCTCGTACCAGGACGCCCCGATGCCGAGCCGGGCCCGGCCGCCGGAGAGCACGTCGAGGGTCGTCACGGTCTTGGCCAGCAGCCCCGGATAGCGGTACATCACACCGGTGACCAGTACACCCAGCGTCATCCGCCGGGTCTGCGCCGCGACGTAACCCAACGTGGTGTACGCCTCCAGCATCGGCTCCTCGGCCGGCGCCAGCGCCTCCATCTGGAAGAAGTGGTCCATGACCGTGAACGAGGCCACTCCGGCCTGTTCGGCGATGGTCGCCGCCTCGCTGAGGGTCGGCGCGATGGCCGCCGGATCGGCGGGAGTCGAAAAGTTCCAGTAGTGCAGACCGAGCTTCATGTTCGGCACCTCCGCGATCGAGCCTAGTAGCGCTCCCCGGGTTCCCAACGCGTCGTCGGCACGATGGTGGTGGTCCCGCTCCGACGAACTGACGGAGTCCATTACCGGATCATGACAATCCGAGGATCAGGCGCGGATATCCCGCTGGCACCTTCTGCTGGGTGATCCAAGAGCTGTCTCTCACCGAGCCACGACCGGGCGGGTACGACCCCGACGCGCGCGTCCGGTTCCGTCACCGGCGGCAGGCCGACACCGGCGGACCGCAGCGGGTGCAGTGGGCCGACGCCGCGAAGGGCGTGTGCATCGTCCTCGTCGTCGGATGGCACGTCGTCGTCAAGGACTACCTGCAGATCGACTGGCACGTGGGGGTACCCGTGCCGGGCCTGTGGGGCACGCTGGGTGAGCAGTTGCTGCCGCTGCGCATGCCGCTCTTCTTCACCATCAGCGGCCTCTTCGCGGCCAACGCCGTGCAGCGGCCCTGGCGCGCCGTCGCCCGGGGCCGCATCGCGGGCTTCTTCTACCTGTACGCCCTCTGGCTGCTCATCCACACGGCGGTCCTGGCCGTGACGCCGGACTTCCCGACCGACCGGGCCACGTCCGCCCTCGGTCTGCTGGCACAGCTGACCGTCACACCCTCCAACCTCTGGTACCTGTACGCCCTGGCGCTCTACTTCACGCTCGCCAAGGCGACCCGCCGGCTGCCCCGGTCGCTGGTCGTCGTACCCGCCGCGGTGTTGTCCGCCGTGACCGCCGCCGGCCTGCTGGCCACGCCGGGCAACCGGGGCGGCCTCTATGCGAACCTGGTCTTCTTCCTGGCCGGCCTCTACCTGCGGCCGCACATCCAGCGGTGGGCCGCCACCGCCACCCGGCGTCGACTGGCGCTGACCGGCGGGGCGTACGCCCTCGCGCTCGCCGTGATGGCGGCGGCCGGCGCGCAACGGTGGTTCGGCGTCTGGCCGGCGGTCTCCGTCGTCGCGGTGGCCTTCGGCGTCACCGCCGCCGCCCGGCTGGTCCGGTGGCCCGCTCTCGGCGACCGACTGGCCGCGCTCGGACGCGTCACGTTACCCATCTACGTCATCCACATGCCGCTGCTGGCGCTGCTGCACCGCCTGCTGGCCGCCCCGGTCTCCGAGCTGGACGCGGGCGCCCAGGGCCTGATCGTGCTGGGCTACCCGATCCTGCTGACCGCGCTCGTCGCCGGGCTGAGCCTGGGCGTGCACCGCGCGCTGCTGGCGGCGCGCGGCCGGTGGCTGTTCGCGCTCCCCGGGACGCGTCGCGAGGCGGTCGCCGGATGAGCGCGTTGGCCGAGGCGGTGGTCGACCTCGGGGCGATCGCCGACAACGTACGGACGCTCGCCGCCGCCACCGGCACGGAGCTGATGGCGGTGGTGAAGGCCGACGGGTTCGGGCATGGCGCGGCGCCGGTCGCCCGGGCCGCGCTGCGCGCCGGCGCCACCTGGTTGGGCGTGACCTCGGCGGCCGAGGCCCTGGCCCTGCGCGCCGCGGGCATCACCGCGCCCACGTTGAGCTGGCTGCACCGCCCGGACGACGACTTCACCGGGTTGATCCTCGCGGGCGTCGACGTGGGCGTCTCGACGATCACCCACCTGCACGCGCTCGCCGACGCGGCCCTGCGGGTCGGCGTGCCCGCGACAGCGCAGCTCAAGGTCGACACGGGCCTCACCCGCAACGGCGCCGGCCGCGACGACTGGCCCGACCTGGTGGCCTGGGCCCGCAAGTACGAGGTCGAGGGCACGGTCCGGGTACGGGGTGTGTGGTCCCACCTCGCCGACGCGGACGTACCGGGCGCGCCCGCGCTGGACGGTCAGGTGCGGACGTTCGCCGAGGCGCTGCGCGTCGCCCGGACCGCCGGCCTGGACCCCGACCTGGTCCACCTGGCCAACTCGGCGGCGGCACTGTCCGCGCCCCGGACCCGCTTCGACCTCTGCCGGATCGGGCTGGCCCTCTACGGCGTCGACCCGTTCGGCGCGGTCGGTCCGGGGGCGTTCGGGCTGCACGCCGCCCTGACGCTGCGCACGACCGTGGTGAACGTGAAGCGGGTGCCGGCCGGCACCGGCGTCTCGTACGGGCCGGAGCACGTGACCGCCGCCCCGACGACGCTGGCACTGTTGCCGCTCGGCTACGCCGACGGGCTGCCCCGCGCGACCGAGGGCCGGGCCGAGGTCTGGCTCGGCGGCCGGCGCTGCCCGGTGGTCGGGCGAATCGCCATGGACCAGTGCGTGGTCGACGTGGGTGACCTGGCGGTGCGGATCGGCGACCCGGTCGTCGTGATCGGCAGGGGACGCGACGACGACGCGCCGGCCGTCACCGAGTGGGCGCGCTGGGCCGGCACCAACCCGCACGAGATCTTGACCGGAATCGGGGCGCGGGTGGGCCGCGTCCATCTCCACGAAAGGGCGGACGTCGCATGTTGACGCGACTGGCAGTGCTGTACGGCGGACGAAGCGGCGAACACGAGGTGTCGCGGCGCTCGGGGGCCGCCATCCTCGCCGGTCTGGACCGGGAGCGGTACCAGGTCACCGAGGTGCTCATCGACACCGACGGAGGCTGGCACGTGGACGGTCGTCCGATGGGCCTGCCGCAGGCGTTGCGGGTGCTGCGCGCCCAGGACGTGGTGTTCCCGGCCCTGCACGGCCCGTACGGCGAGGACGGCACGGTCGCGTCGCTGCTGGAATGGCTCGGCGTGCCGTACGTCGGCAACGGGGTGTTCGCCAGCGCGGCGGGCATGGACAAGGGCGTCACCAAGCGGCTGCTCGCCGCGGAGGGCCTGCGGGTCAGCCCGGGTGTGACCCTGCGGCACGGGGAGACCCTGTCGCCGGCCGACCAGCAGCGGCTGGGACTGCCGGTCTTCGTGAAGCCGGCGCGGGCGGGGTCCAGCCTGGGCGTGGTCCGGGTCACGGAGTGGTCGGCGCTGCCCGCCGCGCTCGCGCAGGCCCGGGAGGTCGACCCGAAGGTGCTCGTCGAACAGGGCGCGCACGGCCGGGAGATCGACGTCGCCGTCCTGCAGCACCCCGACGGACGGGTGCAGGCCGGTCCGCCACTGGAGATCCGGGTCAGCGGCGCGGGCTTCTTCGACTACGACGCGAAGTACGACGGCGGGGCGGTCTTCCAGATCCCGGCCCAGCTGGACCCGGCCACCACCGAGGTGCTCCAGGACCGGGCCGTCCGCGCCTTCGAGGCCCTCGACTGCCGGGGGCTGCTGCGGGTCGACTTCTTCCTCCCCCACGAGGGCGCCGAGCCCATCGTGAACGAGGTCAACACGTTCCCCGGCTTCACCGCCGAGTCGCAGTTCCCGCAGATCTGGCAGCGGGCGGGCATCGAGTTCCCCGCCCTGCTCGACATCCTGATCGCCGGCACGCTCACCGACCGGAGTCGGGTCCTCTCCCCGGGGCTGCTCCGACCGGAACGGGCGGTCGACCTGGTGTGAGCGGCGTCGCCCCGGTCACTCGATGGGGCAGGACCAGGGCGGCCGGGTGCCGTCCGAGCCGACGAGGGTGACCGGGGCGGAAGTGGGCTGCTGGCCGGCGAGCGCCACGGTGCAGATGATCTGATTGGCCGCGAGGGTGGACAGCGGCAGCACGGCGCCCTTGAACCGCACCGTGATGCCGGGCTCGTCGGTGCTCGGTGTCATGCTCACCGGCGCGGCGTCGGCCGGCACCTCGCTGGTGAGCCCCGCGCTCCGCTCGGCCTCGGTGGGACCGGACACGAGCAGCACGAGTGTCTCCAGCGGTGGCCCGGGCACGTTCTTCACCGGCCGGACGACAAGCGCCAGTTCGCCGTCCGAAATCAGGTAGAGGCCCCTACCGGTGAACGGGCCGCTCACCGCGGAGCGGCCCGTGATGACGTCGCTGGGCCGGACTCCACAGCCCGCCGTGAGCAGCGCGACCAGGAGCGCGACCCCGAGCAGCGCCCGGGCTCCGCGACGGCGGCTCACCGTACGCCTCCGGCGTCCGCGGCTGTCCGTACGCCTCTGGCGTGTACGGTCTCGGCGGCCACCCGGGGCAGACGGAGCGTGAACACCGCCCCGCCCGGCGGGTGGTTGCCCGCCACCAGGCTCCCCGACTGCCCGGCGTGCCGGTGCAGGCGCGCGTTCTCCCACGCGATGGCGAGTCCGAGGCCGCTGCCCTCGGAGCGGGTCCGGGCGGTGTCCGCCTTGTAGAAGCGGTCGAACACGTGCGGCAGCACCTCCGGGTCCAACCCCGGTCCCTGGTCGGTGACCTCGATCGTGAACCAGTCGGGTTCGGCGGCAAGACGGACGGACACCGGCTCCGTGCCGTGCCGGAAGGCGTTGCCGACCAGGTTGGCGACGATGACGTCGAGCCGCCGGGGGTCGAGTCGGGCGACGACACCGGACGGCAGGTCCGCCCGTACCCGGTCGGCCCACCCGCGCAGCCGCAGCGTCGCGGTGACCGCCGCGGCGACGTCGACGTCGTCGAGGGCGAGCCGGGCGGTGCCGGAGTCGAACCGGCTGACCTCGATGAGGTCGTTGACGAGCTGGGTGAGGCTCTGCGTCTCCTGACTGACCAGCCGCGCGGCGCGGCCGGCGTCTCCCGGCAGCCGGTCCGCCTCCTCGTCGAGCACGTCGGTGACCGCCGTCATGGCCGCCAGCGGCGTACGGAGTTCGTGGGACACGTCGGCCACGAAGCGCCGCGCGTCGGCCTCCATCCGCCGCAGCTCACCGACCTGACGCTCGATGGTCGCGGCGGTGTCGTTGAAGGTGCGCGTGACGTCGGCAAGCTCGTCGACGCCCCGGACGGTCAGCCGGGTGGACAGGTCTCCCTCACCGAGCCGGCGGGCCGCGCGACCCAGCTCGCGTACCGGCCGCAGCACCCCCTGGGCGGCCAGCAGGGCCAGCAGGACCGCGAGGATCAGCGAGAGCCCGCCGGTCACCCACGCGAGGGTGGCGAGCCGGTCGATGCTCTGCTGCTCGGAGGCGAGGCTGCGCACCGAGTAGACCTCCACTCCGGACGCCACGCTCGTGCCGTCGGACCGGTCGAGCCGGAGCTGTGTGCCGATGAGCAGCACCGGATGTCCGCCACGGTCGACGCGTTGCCAGGCGATCTGACCGCGCGCCACCTCCTGTCGCAGCTGCGGGGTGAGCTGGTCGACACCCTCGACGCTCGACGACCAGCGCTCCCGGTAGTGCACGACGGCGTAGCTGTCCCGGTCGGAGAGCCTCCCCGCCAACAGGTCCATCTCCTCCTGGCCGGGCGGCAGGCTCAGCACCGGGTACACCTTCGAGAGCTGGTCGGTCAGCGAGGCCACCGCCGCGTCCTGCGCCTGCTGGAGGATGACCGTCCGCGCCTGGAAGTAGCTGCCGCTGGCCACCACCGCCGTGGTGGTCACGCCCAGCAGGGCGAACGCCAGGAGCAGCCGGGTGCGCAGGCCCAACGCCATGGCGCGGGCCCGGTGCCAGGGGGTCACAGCGGCCCGAACCGATATCCGAAGCCGCGTACCGTCTGGATGTAGACCGGCGTCGAGGGCTCGTCCTCGATCTTGGCGCGGAGCCGCTGGACGCAGGCGTCCACCAACCGCGAGTCGCCGAGGTAGCCGTGCTCCCAGACGGCCTCCAGCAGTTGTTGGCGGCTGAGCACCTGGCCCGGCGTGTGCGAGAGTTCGAGCAGCAGACGCAGTTCGGTCGGGGCCAGGCCGACCGGCACGCCGTGCTTGGTGACCACCAGCGCGGCACGGTCGATGGTCAGGGCGCCGTGCCGGTGCAGCCCGGGCCGATCCGCGCCGGGCCGTCGTGAGTCGCCGCCGGTGCGTCGCAGCACCGCGCGGATGCGCGCCTCGAGCACCCGGGCCTGTACCGGCTTGACCACGTAGTCGTCGGCGCCCGCCTCCAGGCCCGCCACCACGTCCATGTCGTCGTTGCGCGCGGTGAGCATGATGATGGGCAGGTCACCGTCCTGGCGAATGCGACGGCACACCTCGAACCCGTCCATACCGGGCAGCATGATGTCGAGGACCACCACGTCGGAGGCGGTCGTCCGCAGTCGCTCCAGCCCCTGTTCACCGGTCGCCACGGCGACCACGGTGTGGCCCTGCCGGGTGAGCGCCAACTGCAGTCCGTCGCGGACCGTCTGGTGATCTTCGATCAGCAGGACCTGGGGCATGCCGTCAAGTATCCCATCACGCAGATTGTTCATATTTGTCGATGCCTCGCGCCGATCCGACGAACTCCACCGACCGGATCAGGAACGCCGCCACGCCCACCGCGAGCATCGTCGACGCGGTCGCCAGCAGGACGGCCAGGACCGGTCCCCAGCGCAGTTCGGCGGCCAGACCGGGAACCAGCACCCGAACCGCCCAGACCAGCACGACCAGCCCCAGCGCGCCCTCGACGAGAGCACGCCGGACCCGCCCGGAGGGCGGCCCGCCGGGCGGACGGAGCGCGTCGCTGCCGGACCGGGCCGCCAACGCGGCCGCCGCCAGGCAGAACAGCGCCATGCTCAGCAGGACGCCCCCGAGCACGTCGCTGAACCGGTGCCATCCCGCGATCATGGTGGCCGCGCCGATCACCGAGACACCGGCCGCGCCGGGCACCACCAGCCACCGTCGGGCCGCGCCCGGCGCCGCCAGCAGGAACGCCAGCGCCAGGGCCGTCGCCACCGCGACGTGACCACTGGGGAAGCTGTTGTGGGTGGTCGAATTCGGCACCGCAAGGTCCGGGCGGGGCAGCGCCGACTTCGCCACGCCGGCCGCCAGCACGGCGGTGAGCACCATGCCGACGCCCACGACGCCGGGCAGCAGCCGACGGCCGAGCAGGCCCACCACCAGCACGGCGCTGAGCAGGACGGCCAGCGGCGCCGGCTGACCGAAGTGCCGCAGGACGACCGTGGCCGGACCGAACAGGCCGCCAGGCTGCTCGTAACCCCCGCCCCGCTCGGCGCGCGGCAGCAGCAGCCCGTCGACCCACTGACCGGGCTGGGTCCACACGAAGACCACGCCGACCAGACACAGCGCGAGCAGGCAACAGACGCCCGCCGCGAGCAGCCGGAGAGCCGGTGGCGCGGCGGGCCGGCCGGCGGCCAGCGCGCGCGCCGGGCCAGGCGACGGCGCCGGTGGCGGCGGCACCGACGAGCGACCGATGGAGTACGACGATGCGTGGGACATGCGACCATGCTCGGCCCGCCAGATCCGGGGGCTGTCCGTGGATTGTCTTGGTTCTGTCACAACCGACGCTCGTACCGGAAAAACCCGGGCGATCCTCCCCCGCGAACGCCCTGCCGCCCGCGCCGCCCAGACGTGAGCCTTCATTCACATGCTTACATGCAACTATGTTTTACCTGGCCGAGACGAGCCGTCACTAAGATCAAGACGCCGATCGATGATTCTCGGCGGTGCGAAAACCATCCGGAGTGTTCGTGGGGAACCGGAAGGGGTTGGGCAATGCACGGCGTTTCGGTCGCTCCACTCGTCATCGGCATCGCGTCGTCACCGGCCGAGCGCCGACAGTTGGCACGGCTGCTCGGCGGCAGCGACGCCTTCCTGATCGTCTCCAGTGTCGAGCAGGCACGGGAGTTCCTCGGGGTGGGCGACCTGCCCCCCGTCGTACCTCCCCCGGCCCCGCCCGCACGGGCGGAGGTGGCGCGGCGCCCACAGCCGCCGCCCGACCTGAGCGTCGACTCCGACCGCCGCGTGCTGCGCTGGCGCGACCAGGAGATCGACCTGACCCGGCTGGAACACGACGTGCTGATCTGCCTCGTCGACGCTCCCGGGCAGGTCTGGACGTACGAGCGGCTGCACCTCGAGGTCTGGGGCAACCGGCACCTGGGCCGCGGGTCCGACATGCACTCGGTCGTGCGTCGGGTACGCCGCAAGCTCGCCCGGCTCGACGCCGCCGCGACCATCCACGCGGTCCGTGGGGTCGGCTTCCGGCTCGCACCTCTCTAGGCAGTGTCCTCAAAGGTTCACCACCATTGGGGTAGCGCGGCGATGGTGATGGTGGCCTGGAACGAGGTCGTGGTAGCTCTGCGGCGGATTGACGGCTCGCGGTCTCTCCGGCCGCCACCAGCGCGGTCGGGGACGGGGTGCTGAGCGGCGGCGGTAATGCTGATGAGCGTGATGCCGGTGAGTCATCTAGATGACTCACCGGCATCACGCTCATCCGGGTGGTGTCGCCGTCGGTCGCCTGGCGTGGCGGTCGCGAAGACGCGCGGCGTGGCACTGCGTGAGCCGGTTAAGGCCGGCCCGCCTGGTCGAGGACCAGGCGGGCCGGATCACTGCGTCAGCGCTCCGGGGTCAGCACCGGATCGGCGCCAACCCGAAGTTCTCCACCGTGGGAGTGGTGGTGCTGATCTTCGTCTGACGGGTCTGGGGCTTCCAGCCGTCCTTGGCGACGATCAACGTGAGCGGGTTGTTCCGGCGGTCCATCCAGTAGGCGTAGTTACCGGCGGCGTCGGTCGCGAAGGTGAACGACATCGCCCACGAGTCGACCTGCACCACCGCACCGGCGATCGGCGCGGTCGCGCCCGCGCAGCTCGTCCCGGTCACCGTACCCATCAGCTTGCCCCAGGTCTTCGGGGGCGTCACGATCATGGTCACCGCCACCGGCGGCACCGAGTACGGCGTGTTCTCCCGGATCGTGACTCCGGCCGAGTAGGTGCCCGGCTGGTCCACGTTCGCGGTCAACCCGACGGTGACCGTGACCTTCTCCCCCGGCGCGAGGGTGGCCGTGGTCTTGTCGATCGTCATCCAGCTGACGTCGGCCGCCGCCTCGGCGCACCCCTCGAAGCCCGGCAGCGCCTCGCTGTCCGGCGCCGCGTCGAAGCTGCCGGACGAGCCACCGATCTTGTAGAAGCCACACGCCGCGCCACCCCGGTACCGGGCGGTGTTGGCGTTCGGCAGGTTCGACCACGAGCTGGTGGCCGGGTCGAAGGCGAAACCGGCGTTGGTGATGGCGCCGCCCTGCGAACCGCCCACGACCAGCAGCTTGCCGCTGGCCACCGCGTACGAGCTGGCCCAGTTGTCGGTCGGCGCGTCCGCGATCGCGGTCCAGGTGTTGGCGCCCGGGTCGTAGGCGTAGCTGGCCTTCTGCGCTGCGGTGCCGTCGTTGCCACCGGTGCAGTAGAGGACGCCGTCGATCCCGCCGCAGGAGGCGAAGGCCACCGACTTCGGGTAGTTGGCCACCGTCTCCCAGGTGTCGGTGCCGGGGGTGTAGCGGACCACGGTGTTCGACATCGGCACGCAGGCCGCGGTCGTGCACCCGCCCACGGCGTAGAGCTTGCCGTCGACGACCGCCTGCCCGGCCGCGGCCCGTGGCGCGGGGTTGTCGGCCAGCTCGGTCCAGGTGTTGGCCGCCGGGTCGTACGACCAGGTAGCGGCGTCCGGACCGGAGTCGCCCCAACCGCCCGTTGCGATGATCTTCCCACCGACCACGCCGACGGTCAGCGCGTTGCGGGCGCCGGGAAGGTCGGCGGCAGCCGTCCAGGCCTGCGCGACCGGGTCGTAGGCGTAGGTCTTCGCGGTGGAGGCGGTTCCGTCACCACCACCGATCGAGTACACCTTGCCGTCCAGGGTGACCACCCGGTTGTCCATGATGTTGCCCGGGTAGTCGGCGATGTCGGTCCACGGCGCGGCCTGCGGACCGGCCGCCGCGGGCGTCGCCGTCGCCGCCTTGCCGGACGACCTGGCCGCGACCGACGTCGGGACCGTCAGCCGTTGCTCGGCCGCACCAGCCGCGCCGAGCGCCTGCTGCCGGGTCACCCGCGAGCCGTCGGCCCGCAGCAACTCGAAGCCGTCGTCCCGCTCACCGAAGGCGACCTCCACGGGCGCGCCGCCCGTGTTGGTCACGGTGAACGTCCTGGTCGCCTTGCCGCTGGGCATCTGGAGCGTCGCGCTCAGCGCGGCGGGTGCCACCGACAGGCGGCCGGCCGCGAGGACGAAGTTCGCGGTCGTCGCCCAGTCAGGCTCGACGTCGACCTGCTTGCTCTGGCTGACGTAGCTGCCGGCCGTCGCGGTGAACTTGTGGGTACCGGTGAGCGTCGAGTAGATCCAGTAGAACCCGTCCGGCAGCCCCGGGTCGTCCGGGGTCGCCACGGTCACCGCCTTCTCGGCGGGCCGGTCGTTGCTGGTGACGGTGGCGCCGTTGAGGTAGCTGTCGTCGTTCTTGTCGCGGACGTTGCCCACGACCAGGCCGCCGTCGACCGGCACGCAGGTGACCTGGCTGCCGATCAGGACGTTGTCGACCTCCCACCACCAGTCGTACTTGGCGTCGTAGTAGTGGAACCGCACCTGGACCTGTGACTTGCCGGCCGCCTGCGGGATCGGGATCTCGGTGAGCTTCGGTCCCCGGACGTCGGTCTCCTGCCGCAGGACGTTCGTCCAGGTGGCGCCCCCGTCGATGCTCAGGTCGACATCGGCGGTGTCGTCGTTGAGCTGGTTGAAGTCCTGGTTGAACCGGATGACCGGGGCGCTGACGGCGGTCAGGTCGACAACCGGGCTGACCAGGGAGCTGTCCTGGGTCTTGCCCGCGCCGTAGTCGTCACTGTCGATCATCGCGAAGTTGCCGGCGCCCCCGGTCAGGTTGCCCCGGCCACCGTCGTCGGTGAACTTCCACACCTGGCCGCCGCCGACGTTGTCCACCACCGACCAACCGGCCGGGGTGGTCGTCGCGTCGAAGGTCTCGTACTCGCCGTCGGAGCCGAACGTGTAGCCGGGGGCTGTCGTGCACCTGGTGGTGTCCACCGGCACCGCGACGTTGGCCGTCACGTTGCGGGTGCCGACCACGACCTCCTTGGTGACCTTCTGGTAGCCCGGGTACTGCACCTCGTACGTCAGGGTGTACGTCTGCCCGGCCGGCACCGTGATGCTGTAGCGGCCGTTCGACGGGGTCGTGTAGTCGTACACGCCCGCCGGGCCGCTCACGGTCACCTTGGCGTACAGCGGCCAGCCGTGGCCGGAGCCGTCGGTGACCGAGCCGGTGACGTTGACGCGCGGCACCGCCGTCAGGGCGACGTCGAGCGTCGTGGTCGTGCGGTTGGTGACCGTCGCCGTCTTCGTGGCGCTGCCGTATCCGAACGCGGACACGACGACCTGGTAGTCACCGGTCGGGAGGAGGGTCGAGTACGTGCCGTCGGCGCCCGTGGTGATCTCGCGCGAGGTCGGGCCGGTGAGCGTCAGGGTCGCGCCGGCGATCGGGGCGCCGGTGGCCGCGTCGGTGACCGTGCCGGCCAGGGTGCCGACGTCGCCGGTGGGGGCGGCGTTGAGCAGCGCGAGGGCGTCCAGCCGGCCCTCACCCCAGACGTTGTTGTCCGCGGCGGTGCCACCGCACTGGTCGTCGGCCTTGTCGATCGCGGTGCCGTTGAGCAGCGCGCGCGTCGCGTCGACGTCACCGACCAGCGAGGGTGCCGCCGAGTACAGCAGGGCGATCGCGCCCACCAGGTGCGGTGCGGCCATTGACGTGCCGCTGGCGGTGCCGTACCCGTTGCCGGGGACGCTCGACCGGACGTTCACGCCGGGCGCGGAGATGTTGGGCTTGATCTCGCCGTTCTGCCCGACGCCCCGGGCCGAGAAGCTGGCGATGTTGTTGTTGACGTCGTACGCGCCCGCCGAGTAGTTGCTGGCCAGGCTTCCCGGCGAACCGCTGGTCTGGCACGCCGGTCCGCTGTTGCCGTTGGAGAACACCCCGAAGATGCCCGAGGCGGCCCAGGCCAGGGTCACGTCCTCCATGAACGGCTCGTTGGACGGCAGTCGGGTGCCCCACGAGTTGTTGATGATGTTGGGGCGCTTGCTGGCGTCCGGGTTCTGGCCGTTCGAGTCGGTCGGCTCGAGCATCCACTGACCGGATTCGATCAGCGCCTCGTCGGTGGGGCAGCAGCCGTTCGCCGCGATCCACTTGACGCCGGGCGCGACACCGATCTGGTTCGCGCCGGCGGAGCCGGCCATGGTGCCCATGGTGTGCGTACCGTGGCCGTCGTCGTCGCAGGGCGCGCCGTCGCACGTCCCGGCGGCGTCGAACCAGTTGTAGTCGTGGTCGAACGTGCCGTCGCCGTTGTTGCCACGGTAGGAGTTCACCAGGGCCGGGTGGTCGTACTGCACACCGCTGTCGATGCTCGCGATGGTGACGCCATCGCCGGTGACGCCGTACTGGGACCAGACGTCGTCGGCGTTGATGTTGGCGACGCCCCACTCGACCGCGTTGACGGTCTTCTCGTCGGTCCCCTTGGTCAGTTTCGGCAGCTCGTAGGCGACCGGGGCGTAGAGGCCCTCGACCTCGCTGCGGGCGGCGAACTGCTGGGCCATCGCCAGGGAGCCGCTGTTCACCTTGATGGCGTTGGTGGCCCAGAAGCTCTGGTACTTCGTACCGGAGCTGTCGAGTTCGGCGCGGACCTTGCTCTGGCTCCCGGCGGCGCTGTCCCGCAGCGCCTGCGCCACGGCCGCGCCCCGCTTGGTCCAGTCCTTGATGGCGCTGGCCTTGCTCAGGTCCGCGCGGTCCTTGAACCGAATCCAGAAGTCCCCTGCGCTCTTGGCCTCGAACTGCTTGGCGAGTTCCGGCCGGATCTTGTCCCCGACGGCGGTACCCGTCGAGCCGGGCGCGGCCTGCGCCCCGGAGCCGAAGCTGGCCAGGCACGTGGCGGCGAGGACCAGCGCCGCGCCGGCGCTTACCGCCGATCTGGCCGTGCGTCTCCATTGTGGACGTCTGAACATCGGTGCCGCCTTCCTCAGAACGACCCAGGGGTGTACGTGGGCCATGGTGGGAAGTGCACGAGATCCACTCGACGGAACCGAGCGAACGGACCCCTTCATGCCTCCCCCATGCACCGCGCGGGTCACGCCGGTTGCCCGAGTGGACACTATGATCGAGAGGAAAGGACGATCAAGAACTTGCTGTGAGCATCTTGTCGCTACCGGTTGCCCTGCTGGTGACGCGCTTGCCAAACATTGTCAGGACCATGACGATAGGTGGGCAGGGATGCCCATCGATTCCAGGCGGTGCGGTGGCGGAGACCGACGACGCGGCGTTGGACGGGGGCGACCCGGCCGACGAGGAGTTTCCGCTGCTGATCGCGGTAACGCCGTCACCGCGCGAGCGCATTCGACTCGCAGAGCGGCTCGACGGCGTCGCGCCGCTGCTGCTGGTGGCCGACCTCGACGAGCTGCGCCGGCTGATCGGAGCGCCGCAGCAGCGGACCGGGCCGCCGAGCGAGCCGTCGCCGGGCCGTCCGCCGACGGCCGAGTCCCACCCCGCCCTGGTCGTCGACTCGGCCCGCTCCACCGCCCGCTACGCGGCGCGCGAGGTCGGCCTGACCCGGTTGGAACATGACCTGCTGATCTGCCTCACCACCGAGCCGGTCCGGGTGTGGAGCTACGCCGAGCTGCACCGGTCGGTGTGGCACGACGAGGGGCGCGCACAGCGGGCGGACGTCCAGTCCCTGGTGAAGCGGCTGCGGCGCAAGCTGGTGGTCCTCGGCACCGGCGCCACGATCGAAGTGGTCCGTGGCGTCGGGCTGCGGCTCACCGACCGGCAGGACCCGCGGATCGGGCGTGCCTGACTGCCGCCTGATTCAGGCAGTTCGTCAGCACGGGCCGACCGCCACGGCCCGGGTCAGCGTGTTTTCCCGTATCCGGGAGGAGCGCCGTACGGGCACGTAACGTGAACTACAGCCGATCAACGGCGAACGCCGGACGCGCCCGCCGCCTGCCCGCTCAGCCGCAGGAGGTGAGAGTTCCATGCTGTCGGTATTCGATCCCCGGCACACCGTCGCTCCCCCGGGATACAGCCGCTGGCTCATCCCGACCGCGGCGTTGGCCGTGCACGTGTGCATCGGTCAGGTCTACGCGACGAGCGTCTACAAGAACTCGCTCATCGCGCACTTCGACGCGAGCCAGACGGCGATCGGGGCGATCTTCAGCATCGCCATCGTCATGCTGGGATCGTCGGCGGCGGTGGGCGGCCGGTGGGTGGAGCGCAACGGCCCGCGCCGGGCGATGTTCGTCTCCGCCTGCTTCTGGGCCACCGGCTTCCTGGTCGGCGCGCTCGGCATCGCGACCCAGCAACTCTGGCTGCTCTACCTCGGCTACGGCGTCATCGGCGGCATCGGACTGGGCATCGGCTACATCTCGCCCGTCTCCACGCTGATCAAGTGGTTCCCGGACCGGCCGGGACTCGCCACCGGCCTGGCGATCATGGGGTTCGGCGGTGGCGCTCTGGTCGCCGGTCCACTCGCGCGCCAACTGCTGTCGCTCTACGACCCCGACTACAACCCGGCCAACCCGGCGGCGGTGGCGTCCGGGTCCGCCCTCGTGGGACTGTTCGTCACGTTCGGCATCGGCTACTTCGTGATCATGATGTTCGGTCCGTTCAACGTGCGGGTGCCACCGCCCGACTGGCGGCCCGCCGGGTTCGACCCCGATCGGGTCGCGGCCCGACCGCTGGTGACGAGGGCGAGCGTCTCCGCGTCCAACGCCGTACGCACCCGCTCGTTCTGGCTGCTGTGGATCGTGCTGTTCTGCAACGTCACGGCGGGCATCGGCATCCTGGAGCAGGCCAGCCCGATGATTCAGGACTTCTTCCGGGACAACGGGTCCACCGCCGTGTCGGTGTCGGCGGCGGCCGGCTTCGTGGGTGTGCTGTCGCTGTTCAACATGGCCGGCCGGTTCGTCTGGTCGACGACGTCCGACGTGATCGGCCGCAAGCCGATCTACCTGGTCTACCTCGGTGTCGGCATGGTGCTCTACGCGCTGCTAGCGGTGGCCGGGCACGCGGCGACGGCGCTCTTCGTACTGATCGCCGCTCTGATCATCTCCTTCTACGGCGGCGGCTTCGCCACCATGCCCGCGTACCTGCGGGATCTGTTCGGGACCTTCCAGGTCGGCGCCATCCACGGGCGGTTGCTGACCGCCTGGTCGGCGGCGGGCATCGCCGGCCCGCTGATCGTCAACCGGATCCTCGACACCCAGGGCAAGCCCGGGACGCTCACCGCGTCGGCGTACCGGCCCGCTCTGTTCACCATGGTCGGCGTGCTCGCCATCGGCTTCGTCGCCAACCTGCTGGTCCGTGCCGTCCCCGACCGGTTCCACGAGCCGGACCGGGGGTCGGCCTCGCCCGTGGCCCGGGCGAGCGTCACCGAGCCGGTCGCCCTCGGCCCGCAGAGCACACCACCCGTGCCCGAACACGTCGGCGATCAGACCGGGCGGCTCTGGCTGTCGTGGCTGCTCGTCGCGGTGCTGCTCGGCTACGGCATCGTCGAGACCGTCAGCACGGCCGCGAAGCTCTTCACCGGCTGAGGCGGCCGGAGCGGCCGGCGCTCACCGCGCGGGGCGGTCAGCGCCGGCCGGCGCCGGCGAGGCGTTCCCGCTGGGGTACGACCGTGTATCTCGGATCGCGCGCGGACACCGATCCGGCCTCGAAGATCCCGAACCGGGTGGCCACCGACGAGGCCACCAGGGCCGCGCCGGAGAGCACCGACAGGAACCGGCTACGTCGGGAGAGCAGCGCGGCGACCGCGCCAACGCTGATCAACACGTTGCCCGCCCGGACCAGGCGACCGCTGTGACCGCTGCGGTAGGGCTCGCCCGTGACCGGCAGCCGCTCCATCCGGTGACCACCGACCAGCTTGAGGGCCGCGCCGGCGACGGCGAGCCGGCGCAGCGGGGCGGTCTGGGCGGGGGGCGCCACGATGAGGCCGACCCCGGCGGCCGCGACGAGCGCGCTGCCGCCGAAGACGAACGGCAGATCGGGGTACGCGTCGTGCCAGGCCGGTACGGCGGTGTCGGCGAGCAGGACCCCGGTGTACGTGGCCAGTGCCGGAGCGGTGGCCGCCGCGGCGAGACCGGCGATGTCACCGACGCCGGGCGCCAGCCGACGGGCGAGGCCCAGCACACCGTGCCGTGGCAGCCGTGGCGCGAGTTCGGCGACCGCGGCCACCCCGGCGGCCGGGCCGAACGCGGTGAGGATCCAGGTGCCCATCGACATGGGCGAGGTCGGTTTGGCGACCCGGAGCATGTGGTGGAACCGCGCCGGCCGACCGAGGTCGTGCACCAGCAGGTACGCGCTGGCGAGGGTGCCGCCGAGAGCCGTCCAGCGGCCCACCCGGCGCAACTCGGGACGTCCGGTCAGTTGGGCGCCCGCGCCGATCAGGGCGCCGCCGGCGGCGAGGCCCCCGGTGAACAGGTATCCGGCGATGTCGCGCTTCCACACCGGCGCCTTGAGGATCGGCCGACCGTAGTAGGAGCTGAAGTCGGCCGGTGGCACGGTCAGCTGCTCGCGCGTCATGACCGCCTGCCGAGGAACGCGCCAACCGTGACGGCGGCCATCGTCAGGGCGGCGATGCCGGCGTGTTTCCACATGGCCGGTAGGTCCCGGGTGGTCACCACCGGGTCCGGCGGCAGCCCGTACACCTCGGGCTCGTCCAGCAGCAGGAAGAACGCCCCGTCACCACCCACACCATCGTCCGGGTCGTGCCCGTACAAGCGGGCCTCGGGAACACCCCGGCCGTGCAACGTCGCCACCCGCACCGCCGCCCGCTCCCGCAACTCATCGAGGGGCCCGTACTGGATCGACTCCGTCGGACACGCCTGCGCACACGCCGGCGTCATCCCCACACCCAGACGGTCGTAACACAACGTGCACTTCCACGCCCGACCATCACCCTTACGCTGATCAATCACCCCGTACGGACACGCCGAAATGCAGTACCCACACCCATTACAGATGTCCTCCTGCACCACCACCGTCCCGAACTCCGTCCGGAACAACGACCCCGTCGGACACACATCCAAACAAGCCGCATGCGTGCAGTGCTTACACACATCCGACATCATCAACCACCGAAAATCACTCCGACCCTCCGCGCCAGAACCACGCCCCGGCGGCTGCGCCCCCGGCATACCCAGGAACTCCGGGCCGCCCGACATGCGGGTCGCCGCAGCGGGCTCGCCAGGTGCCAGACCCGGGTCGGTGCCGGTGTCGGCGGCGGTCCGCGCCCCGACGGCCGCCGTCGCCGGGCTGACCGCCGGCCCGTCCGGGTACCCGGCGAACGCCGGGGTGGTCCCACCGAGTGGGCGCGGCTGCTCCACGAACGCCACATGCCGCCACGAGTTCGCCGTCAACGCACCCGTGTTGTCATACGACATCCCCAACAGATCCAGACCACTTCCCGGGACGTCGTTCCACTCCTTGCACGCCACCTCACACGCCTTACACCCGATACACACACTCGTATCGGTGAAGAACCCCATCCGCTGCGGCGCGTCCACATAACCCGCGTCCGGCGCCGGATCGAGCGGCCCGTACAGGGCGTTGGCATGCGGCATCGCTCAGTCCTCCTGGTCGCTGCTGCTGTCGGCGACGTCGGTCGTGACCAGCGGCGGATAGCGGTGGCTCAGGTTGCCCGACCGTCGCCGGTAGTCCAGGACAAGATCCAGCAGGTCCTGTCCTCTCGGTCGCCGGCCGGGCCGTACGTCGCACGTGCCGACCTTGCTCTCCTGGATGAGGACGTTGGGGTCGAGGGTGATGCCGAACAGGTCGTTGGCCGAGTCGCCGGTCACCAGACCCTCGAACCCGAAGTGGTACGGCAGCCACACCTGGTGCAGGATCCGACCGTCAACCCGCAGGGGTGTCACGCGGTCGGTCACCAGGACCCGTGCCTCGATGGCCGCGCGGGTGGTGACCAGGTGCGCCCAACCCAGGTGAGTCAGTCCCCGGTGCGCGGCCAGCTCGGGCGACACCTCGACGAACATCTCCGGTTGCAGCTCGGCGAGGTGCGGCACGGTCCGGCTCATGCCGCCGGCCGTGTGGTGCTCGGTGAGCCGGCTGACCGTGAAGACGTACGGGAAGACGTCGCTGTGCTGCTCCGGTGGGCTCGGGTTGAGGTTGTTGATCGGATGGATGTAGACCTTGCGGGTCGGGTTGGCCTGCTGGCGGTAGAGCGGGTTGCGCACCGGCGACTCGACCGGCTCGTAGTGGGTGGGCAGCGGCCCGTCCAGGACGCCGCTGGGCGCGTACAGCCAACCCTTGCCGTCGCCCTGGAGGATGAACGGGTCGTCGCCCGCGATGCCCGCGACGCCCGAGGTGTTCGGCGGGGGCCGGTACGAGGGCGCCTTGGTCTTCTCAAAGTCCGGCACGTCGTAGCCGGTCCACTCGGATTTCTCCGCGTCCCACCAGACGTACTTCTTGCGTTCGCTCCACGGGCGGCCGTCCGGGTCGGCGGAGGCACGGTTGTAGAGGATGCGCCGGTTCGACGGCCAGGCCCAACCCCATTCGGGCGCCACCAGGGACTGTTCCGCGCCGGGCTTGCGGCGGGCGGCCTGGTTGACGCCGTCGGCGTACACCCCCGTGTAGATCCAGCAGCCCCCCGCCGTGGAGCCGTCGTCCTTCATCTCCGTATAGCTTGCCAACGGTCGGCCGGTCGTCACGTCGTACCCGTTGATCTCGCGCAGCACCGACTCGGCGCTGGGCTCCGCGTGCGGACCGTGCGTGGGGTAGTCCCAGGTGAGGTCGAGCAGCGCCCGGTCGCGCGGCAGCGACGAGCCGGCCAGCTTCTCCCGCAGTCGGCGGCCCAGGTGGTAGAAGAACCACAGCTCGGAGCGGGCGTCGCCCGGCGGCTCGACGGCCTTCTCCCGCCACTGCAACAGCCGCTGGGTCTGCGTGAACGTGCCCTCCTTCTCCACGTGCGACGCGGCGGGCAGGAAGAACACCTCGGTGCGGCACTCCCGCGGCACGATCTCGCCCGTCTCGATCTCCGGACCGTTCTTCCAGAAGGTCGCGCTCTCGATCATGAACAGGTCCCGCACGACCAGCCAGTCGAGGTTCGCCATGCCGAGACGCTGCGCCCGGCCGTGCGCGGACCCGACGGCCGGGTTCTGACCGAGCAGGAAGTACCCCTTGATCTTCCCGTCGATCATGTCCAATACCTGCTGGTACGTGCCGTGGTCGCCGGTCATCCGGGGCAGGTGGCCGTAGCAGTAGTCGTTCTCGGCGGTGGCCGCGTCACCCCAGTACGCCTTGAGCAGGTTTACCCCGTAGGCGCGCGCGTTGCCCCAGAAGCCCTTCTGCTCGGGATGGGCGATGCTGCCGATCCACTCGTCGAGGGTCGGGTGGTCGGCGTGGTGGGGCATGGGCAGGTAGCCGGGCAGCAGGTTGAACAGGGTCGGGATGTCGGTCGAGCCCTGGATGCTCGCGTGCCCGCGCAACGCCATGACCCCGCCACCCGGACGGCCCACGTTGCCCAGCAGGAGCTGGATGATCGCCCCGGCACGGATGTACTGCACGCCCACGCTGTGCTGCGTCCAACCCACCGAATAGACAAGCATCCCGGTGCGTTCCCGGCCCGAGTTCTCCGTCCACGCCCGCGCCAGCTCCAGGAACTTCTCCTGGGGAATACCGCAGACCCGCTCCACCATCTCCGGCGTGTAGCGGGCGTAGTGCCGCTTGAGGATCTGATAGACGCAGCGCGGATGGTGCAACGTCTCGTCCCGCTGGGTCTGCCCACCCACCGGTGCGCCGTGCGACTCGTGCTCCAGCCCCGCCGCCGTCTCCCGTTGCGTCTCGGTGTCCCGGGTGGAGATGTTCTCCGGGGCGCCCTCGTACTGCCAACTGCTCTGGTCGTAGCTGGCGTTGGCCTCGACGAAGCCGGAGAAGAGCCCGTGCAGGTCCTCGGTGTCCTGGAAGTCGTCGGTCACGATGGTGGCGGCGTTGGTGTAGGCGAGGACGTACTCGCGGAAGTCCAGCTCGTTGTCGAGGATGTACCGGATCACCCCACCCAGCAGGGCGATGTCGGTGCCCGCCCGGATCGGCAGGTACGCGTCCGCCACCGCGCTCGTGCGGGTGAACCGCGGGTCGACGTGGAACACCTTCGCGCCCCGACGCTTGGCCTCCATCACCCACTGGAACCCGACCGGATGCGCCTCGGCCATGTTCGAACCCTGGATGATGATCACGTCGGAGTTCGACAGGTCCTGCTGGTACTGGGTGGCGCCGCCGCGACCGAAGCTGGTCCCCAGACCGGGGACGGTGGCGGAGTGTCAAATACGCGCCTGGTTCTCGATCTGCAACGCCCCCATCGCCGTGAACAACTTCTTGATGAGGTAGTTCTCCTCGTTGTCCAGCGTCGCCCCACCCAGGCTGGAGATCCCCAGCGTCCGGTGCAACGGCCGGCCCTGCTCGTCCACGTCCTCCCAGGTCTCGTCCCGGGCGGCCAGGACCCGGTCCGCGATCATGTTGAGCGCCGTGTCGAGGTCCAGGTCCTCCCACTCGGTGCCGTACGGACGGCGGTAGCGGACCGTCGTCTGGCGCAGCGGACTCGTCACCAGGCTCTTGCTCGCGGACCCCTTGGGACACAACCGACCGCGCGAGATCGGACTGTCCGGGTCACCCTCGATCTGCGTGACCTGCCCGTCGGCGACGAAGACCCGCTGACCACACCCCACCGCGCAGTACGGACACACCGACCGCGCGACACTCTCGGCGGTCTCGGTGCGGGCGGTCAGCGACCGGGATCGGGCCGACTTGGCGGCGGCGCCGCGACCGAGCGGGTCGGTGCCGCTGAGCTGGCGATAGAGCGGCCAGCTCTCGATCCAGCGGCGCACCCCCATCGCTGCACCTTCCCGACGAAAGACCCAAAATATGAATACTCCGACAGTAGCTGAGCGGACGGGCCCGCCGCAGCGAGATCAGCAGAGCGATGCCTCCCCCGGCCGGGTCACGGCGGCCGAGGGAGGCATGGTGGACGGGGTCGTCGACTACGGATGCCCGGCGGCCAGATGGTCGCCGAAGGTCCGGTAGCGGCGCAGCTCCCAGAGCAGCCAGCCGATGCTGACGATCGCCACGGCGACGAAGACGAACGAACCGGTGAAGGTGTCCCAGAGCGTGTGCAGGACGACGACGCCCACGAAGGTGCCCAGGAACCCGAACAGGCGGCGGACGCTCGGGGTGGCCAGCAGCGCCCACAGCGCGCCGGCGGTGAGCCCGGTCCAGGCGGTGTGCCCGGCGGGCGCGGTCAGCCCCCGGATGAACAGGGTCTGCTCCACCGCGCCGATGTTGCCCTTCGAGCTGAGCAGGGCGGTGAAGGCGTACCCCATCGTCTCCAGCGCGGCGAAGCCCATGCCGGCCGCCACGCCGATGACCAGACCGTCGGACGGCACCCGACGGCGATGCTGGGCCAGGGCCGTGAACAACAGCACCACGGG
Organism: Micromonospora sp. CA-248212; assembly: GCF_050948405.1. Lineage (NCBI taxonomy): Bacteria > Bacillati > Actinomycetota > Actinomycetes > Micromonosporales > Micromonosporaceae > Micromonospora > Micromonospora sp. CA-248212. Next base: position 4,073,308 of record NZ_CP192023.1, read on the forward strand.
GACGATCAGCTTGGCCGACTCCTCGATCAGCGCCACGAACAGCATGGGCAGCCCACCGAGGCCGCGCAGGGTGTCGTACTCCAGGGTGCCGGCCACCACCGTGCCGATCACCCCACCGAAGAACGCCGACGTCACCAGCACCGACGCCGGCACCTGCCACCGCCCGGTACGGGCCTGGGCGAACGTCAGGAACGTCAGGGGCGCCAGGGTCGCGCCGAGCAGGATCAGCGCCGGCACGAAGTTCGGATTCTGGGTGCGGACCAGGGTCCGCAGCACCGCCACGTAGAGGATCAGCCCGACAAGGAGGACACCGACCCACGCCCACCGGCGAGAACGATCACGCATACCGGGGAGTCTGGCGGATCCAGGTTACGAAGACCAGCGCGGGTGCTGAGATGACTGCGATGAATCGCCACGCACCGCAGCGGCCACTGCTGCGCGACCGCTGGCCCACCCCGAGCCGGCTCGGACATGAGCGGGGAGCGGCCCTGGAGATCACCGCCACCCACATCGCCGAGCGTTACCGGCAGGTCTTCATCATCGCGCTCGGCGAGATCATCCTGGCCATGGGCATTACCTTCACCGCCACCAGTTCCTACGGGTTCACGCCCCGTCGTACCGTGGCGCTCGTCCTCGCCTTCGTCCTGGCCGCCCTGTCCCCCGTTGCGGTCCACCTGCCGCCGGAGGTGCCATTGGCCTTCACGACGCTCGTCCTCGCGGCGCTCGCCGCCGAGGACACGGCGCGCGGCCGGCGCAGCCCTCCGAACCAGGCGATGCCACCCGCCTGACAGCGGCCCAGCGTCCACCGCAAGCCCTGCCGGTCACGGTCACGGCGGACGCGGTGGGCAGCAGAGCGGAGGAGCGGCGTGACAGGAGTCGGGCAGGGTGAAATGGTCTCGTGGTGGCCACCTACGACGTCGCCCTCGTTCTGCTCGTCGATCCGTCCGGAGCCGTGCTCATGCAGCATCGCGATGAGCACGCGCCCGTCTCGCCGAACCAGTGGAGCCTTCCTGGCGGCCACGTTGAGCCCGGCGAGTCGCCCGAGCAGGCGGCCCGCCGCGAGCTGCTGGAGGAGACGGGCCTGACAGCCGGTGAGCTGCACCTGCTGTGGAGCGGTCCACGTCCGTACGAGGCCGCTTTTCCCCACACCGTGACGGTGCACGTGTTCCGTGGCGCCACCACCGCGCGGCAGAAGGACGTGGTGCTCGGCGAGGGGCAGGCCATGGTCTTCGTGCCGCGCGACGAGGTGTTCGATCGTGAGCTGGCGGTCTCGACCGTGGCGGCGCTGTCGATGCACCTCGGGGACGCCTGATCCAGGGTTCGGCCAGGCATCCCCGAGGCTCTGGAACGGTGCTCAGCGCTCGCGGCGCAGCACGGTGAACGCGCCTGCCTCGACGGCTTCCACCTCCTTGAAGCGAAAGTCGGCCCGCGCCCCGGGCGCGAACAGTCGCTCGCCCGCACCGACGATCGTCGGGAACGTGATCAGCCGGTACTCGTCGATCACGTCCGCGGCCGCCAGCGTCCGGACCAAACTCAGGCTGCCGATCACCACGACGTCGCGCCGCGTCCGCTCGTCCGCCGCCCAGGCCACCGGGTCGCCGTCGATCGGGGCCGAGTTCGACCAGGCCGCCGCGTCGATGCCGGTGGTGGTCGCCACCCGCTTGGGCACGGCGTTCATCAGCGAGGCGTAGCCTCCATCGCGTTTCGGCCACAGTTGGGCGAAGTGCTCCCAGGTGCGCCGGCCGTAGAGCTGGACGCCCTGCTCCATCCGGGCGCCGAGGCGGAACTTGTCGTCGCTGACCGGCCCTGGCCCGTACCGGAACGCCCACCCACCGTGGTCGGTGCCCCAGCGCCCGTCCGGGTCGGAGACCACGCCGTCCAGCGTGGCGAACTGAATGACGATGATGTCGCCCATGCGGATTCCTCCCGCCGTGGCGGTCCACCGCGGACCGCTCCTACCGCACACCTACCGACGCCGCGCCCCGAACTCATCGGCCTCGGCTGGGAAATCTCGACGGTGGTGCGGCGTACGCTCTGCGGTGTGGTCGAGGCGGCGGCGCAGGACCGGGACGAACGGTACGAGGCGTACCGCGCCGACCTGCTGGCGCACTGCTACCGGATGCTCGGCTCGGTCGACGAGGCCGAGGACCTCGTGCAGGAGACGCTGCTGCGCGCCTGGCGGGCGACCGACCGGTACGACCCGCAGCTGTCGTCGCTGCGCACCTGGTTGCACCGGATCGCGACGAACGTCTGCCTCACGGCGCTGGCGGGACGCGCGCGCAGGCCGCTGCCGAGCGGGTTGGACCCGGCCGGCGATCCGGAAGCCCCGCTGCTCCCCCGCCTCGACATCCCCTGGTTGCAGCCGTTCCCCGATTCGCGGCTCGGCGATCCCGCCGACGCCGTTGAACAGCGGGCGGGTCTGCGGCTCGCCCTGGTCGCGGCGCTGCAACTGCTGCCCGCTCGACAACGCGCGGTGCTGGTGCTGCGGGAGGTGCTGCAACTGTCGGCCGTGGAGGTGACGCAGATCCTCGGCGGCAGTGTGGCTTCGGTGAACAGCGGTCTGCAGCGGGCCCGAGCGACGCTGCGGGCCGCCGGTCCGACGCTGGAGGAGTTACGCGAGCCGGCCGACCCCGACGAACGTGCCGTGGTCGAGCGCTATCTGGCGGCGTTCGAGGCCGCTGATGTGCCCGGTCTGGCCCGCCTACTCGCCGACGACGTCGTGTTGGAAATGCCTCCGGTGGCGCTCTGGCTCGCCGGCAGATCGCACTATCAGCGTTTCCTGGAACGCGTCTTCGGCATGCGGGGGACGGGGTGGCATCTTCTGCCGGTGGCGGCGAACAGCTCCACGGCCCTGGCGGCCTACGCGCCCGACCCGGACACCGGTCGCGTCCGCGCGCACTCGCTCCAACTCTTCAGCGTGACGGACGGCCTGATCCGGCGATGCGTGACGTTCGTCGACCCGGCGCTGTTCGGCCTCTTCGGACTCCCGCCCACCCTGCCCTGCCGTGCACCGGTGCGGCAGGGGCATCGGCCGACAATGGACGGCGGCGCCCGCGAATGATCGTTACGATCTCCGCCCATGCGTCGCCTCGCCCCAGCCCTGGCACTGGTCCTCCTGCTCGCCGTGTCCGCCTGCACCTCGAAGCCCCCGAAGCCGGCGGAGTTCACGAAGGTCGCCCTGACCGTCTTCCTGGAACACGACATCACGGCGGACCGGAAGACCACCGTGGAACAGCGGCTGAGGTCGATGCCCAGCGTCGAACAGGTGACGTTCGAGAACCGCGAGCAGGCGTACGCGCGAGAGAAGGAGGCGCTGAAGGACAGCCCCGACCTGTTGGCGGAGATCAAACCGGAGTACCTGCCGGAACTGTTCCACGCCACGGTCACCGACGCGCCGATCGCCGAGGCGGTCGAGCTGGTGATGGCCGACGTCGCGGGCGTCACGGATGTCGTCCTCAAGGTCGCGGACGTCGATCCCCTGCCCTCGCGGATCGGCATCGTCGTCCGGGTGAAGCCGACCGTGACCGACGGGCAGCGGACCGCCGTGGAGCAGGCGGTACGGGCGCTGCCGACCGCCCGGTCGATCGCCTTCGAGGACCGGGCCGCCGCGTACGAACGTCTGCGTGAGCGCTGCCAGGGCAAGGGCGACCTGACCACGCAGCTCGATCCGCAGATGGGACACGAGTCCTGGCGGTTCGAGATGCCCTTGGACAAGAAGGGCGCGGGAGTGTCCGAGCTGAGGAAACTCGACGGCGTCGACACCGTGCAGCTCGTTCCGCTGGCGATGCTGTAGCCACGTACCGCCCTCGACAAGGCTGCGAAATGGGTTGTTGGTGTGGCGACGCGGGCCTACCGTCGTGGGGCACTTCCCGGTGCGCAGGCAACGGCTACTTCCGCTTCAAACGGGGAGACGGGGGTTCGAATCCCACCGCCACTTCGGGTGGCGTCGACCAGCGGCCTAGGTCACCTTGGCCCGCGAGGGCCGGTCGCCGTCGCCGCTTCGATCTCGGGAGGTGCGCTCGCCGCACGCCCGGTGCGACGGATACGGCTACTTCTGGTAACGGCCCGGCAAGGGCCTGCGGTTCGAACCCGCGAAGCCGTGTCCACCTTTGATCTCGGGCGTGCGGCGCGTACGCAGGGCGCTCGTAACGTGATCACAAACTCCGTTGCCCGCCCGGCGCCACCGCCGCTACGGTCGTGACCGCACTTCCCGGTGCGTAGGCGACGGTTACATCTGGAGGGGTTCCGGCCCCGGTGAAGGACCTCCGTCGCCGACCTCGATCTCGGGAAGCGCGACCACACGCACACCCGGTGCGCAGGCAACGGTTACTTCGGGATCCGCAGATGGGGGTTCGAATCCCCCCGACACCTTCGGGTGGGTAGTTCAACGGACAGAACGGCGGACTGTTCCGTGGCCGACTCTGATCTCGGGTGTGCGTGGTGGTGGCGCCTTCTCGGCCGACCGACGTGGGGGACGTCATGGCCAAGTTCAACCTCAAGCCGCGCACGAGCCAGCAGCGGCCGGTGACCGCCGAGGGCGCCCCCGGTTTCGTCCGTGAGCCGCGCCTCGAACTGTTCCTTCTCGGTGTCTCGAACATGGTTGGCGAGGCCACCTTCTACGAGGGCTCCACCGATCGGGACGCTCGTTTCCGGGACCTGGTCGCCACCGTCGCGGTCGCTGATCCCGACTGGTTCGGCCGGTTCGTGTCGTGGCTGCGGATGGGCGCGATGATGCGCTCGGCGTCCGTGGTGGCGGCCGTCGAGGGCGCCCGCGCCCAGGTGGCGGCCGGCATACCGGGTTCGCGCGCGGTCGTCGACGCCGCGTTGCAGCGTGCCGACGAGCCGGGCGAGGCGCTCGCGTACTGGCTGGCTCGTCACGGCCGGGCACTGCCCAAGCCGGTGAAGCGGGGCATCGCCGACGCGGCGGTCCGGCTCTACACCGAGCGGAGCCTGCTCAAGTACGACTCCGTCGGCCGTCAGGTGCGCTTCGGTGACGTCATCGACCTGACCCACCCCACCGCGAGGGACGAGCGACAGGGTGACCTGTTCCGGCACGCGCTGGATCGGCGGCACCATCGGGACAACCCGGTCCCGGAGTCCCTGCGGATGCTGAGGGCGCGGGACGCGCTCATGGCGATGCCGGTCGAGCAGCGCGGGGAGGTCTCCGACCGGGCCGTGCTGGACGAGGCGGGTATGACGTGGGAGGCCCTGGCCGGCTGGCGACAGCGGGCGATGGACGCGGCCGCGTGGGAGTCCGTCATCCCGACGATGGGCTACCTGGCGCTGCTGCGTAACCTGCGCAACTTCGACCAGGCCGGGGTCGGCGACGCCGTCGCGGAGACGGTGGCGGCCACGCTCTCCGACCCGGCGCGGGTGGCGACTTCGCGGGTACTGCCGATGCGCTTCCTGTCGGCGTACAACGCGGCACCGAGCCTACGCTGGGCGTACCCGCTGGAGAAGGCCTTGCAGCACGCCCTCGCGAACGTTCCCGCCCTGAACGGACGGACGCTGATCCTCATCGACACGTCCGGCTCGATGCAGAGCGCGTTCAGCAAGGACGGCACCCTGTGCTGCTGGGACGCCGCCACGGTGTTCGGTCTCGCGCTGGCCGCCCGCGCGCAGGCGGCCACCGTGGTGTCGTTCTCCGATCACAGCCGGGTGTTCCCCTCGGTGGCGGGCGAGTCGGTCCTCGCGGCGGTGCGGCGGTTCAGGGAGGGCGGCTACTTCCTCGGCCGGGGAACCGACACCGAGAAGGCGGTCCGGGAGCACTTCGGCGCACACGACCGGCTGATCATCCTCACCGACGAGCAGGCGCACTGGCACGGGTCGGCGGATGTGGCCGCGTCGGTGCCGGCGGAGGTGCCCGTGTACACCTGGAACCTGGCCGGATACCGGGTCGGGCACACATCGACGGCGACCAGGCGACACACGTTCGGCGGGCTGTCCGACGCGGCGTTCGCGATGATCCCGCTGATCGAGGCCGGGTCCGACGAGCAGTGGCCCTTCTGATTCGCGCCGCGCGGGGGCACGACTGCCCCGCGGCGCGAATCAGGGCAGGAACTCGCCGGTCAGGGCGATGAGGGCGCGGGCTGCGGCGCCGACCGGGCGGTCCACGGGCGTGGCCAGCGACGCGGTCCAGTCCAGGTCGGCGTCGGTGACGGTCAGGGTGCGGACTCCGGGAGCGTCGGCGACGACGAAGCGGGGCAGCAGGGCGATACCGAGACCGTGCCGGACGTGGTCGGCGCCGGTGGCGATGTCGGGGATCTCGATGGTGACGCGCCGGGACAGGCCGGCGGTGGCGAACGCCCGGTCGGTCACGGTGCGGTTGCCGTAGCCGATCGGAGAGTCGATGAAGTCGAGACCGGCGAGGTCGCGCAGCGACACCGCCTCGTTCGCGGCGAGCGGGTGACCGTCCGGCACAACGAGGTCGATCACCGACCGGGCCAGCTCGGTGAGGTGGATCTGCGCCGGTGGCGTGCCGGGCAGCGAGACGAAGGCGAGGTCGAGTCGGCGCTCGGTGAGCGCGTCGATGAGCCCCTGGGAGCCGGACGGCGCGACGCTGGTGTGCAGCAGCACTCCGGGGTGCCGGCGGTGGAACTCGCCGAGCAGGGCCGGCAGGTGCAGGAGCCTGATCGAGGTCATGGTGCCGATGCGCAGGGTGCCCCGGAGGCCGCCGTGCACCTCGGCGACCGCGTCGCGGGCGTCGCGGGCCGCGTCGAGGGCGATGCGGGCGCGCGGCAGCAGCGCGACGCCGGCGTCGGTCAGGAGTACGCGTTTGGAGTTGCGGTCCAGCAGGGGTGCGCCCAGTTCACGTTCGAGCGTCTTCACGGCCGCCGAGACGGCGGACTGGACGACGTGCAGGCGGGCGGCGGCGCGGGTGAAGTTCTGCTCCTCGGCCACCGCGACGAAGTACTCGAGCTGACGCAGTTCCACGCCCCAAGTATCACTCGCAGCGATGGTGACTAGCGTCAACTTTCGTTGGACGTGATGATCGAGTGGGGTGACAGTGGGCTCATGTCGTCAACGACCCTGCCCTCCCGTCGGCCCGTCGCCCCGGCTGGCCCCGGCGAAGGATCATCCCGCCACGGCCGTGGCTTCTGGGCGATCGCCCTGGCGTTCCTCACCGCGATGGCGTTCTGCACCGTTCCGTCCCCGCTGTACCCGCTCTACATGGCGCGGGACGGCTTCTCCACGTTCACGGTCACGATCGTGTTCGCGGCGTACGCGGTGGGTGTGGTGATCAGCCTGCTGCTCGCCGGGCACGTGTCGGACTGGGTCGGCCGCAAGAAGATCCTCATCCCGGCGCTGGCCCTGGAACTGGTCGCCGCCGCGCTGTTCCTGGGCGACGCGTCCCTGCCGGTGCTGCTGGTCGCCCGCCTGGTGAGCGGGCTGGGCATCGGCATGATCACCGCGACCGCGACCGCGTACCTCCAGGAGTTGCACGCGGCGCACCGCCCCGGCGCGTCCCGGCAGCGCTTCGAGGTGGTCTCCACCGCCGCGAACATCGGCGGCCTCGGCGTCGGCGCGCTGGTCGCGGGCGTCCTCGCCCAGTACGTCGACGCGCCGCTGCGCACCCCGTACCTGGTGTTCGCCGTGCTGCTGGCCGTCAGCCTCGTGGCGGTCGCGGCGACACCGGAGACCGTGTTGGAGCGGCCGGTCCGGCCCACCTACCGGCCGCAGCGGATCAGCGCCGACCACGGCGACCCCGCCGGGTACGTGGCGGCGACCGCCGCCGGCTTCGCGTCGTTCGCCGTGTTCGGCCTGTTCACCTCCGTGGCGCCGGGCTTCGTCGCCGGCGCCCTGCACCTGCCGTCGCGGGCGCTGGCCGGCGCGGTCGTGTTCGCCGTGTTCGGCGGCGCGGCCGTGGCGCAGAGCCTCACCACCCGGCTGCCCGCCCCGGCGAAGGTACGGCTCGGGTTGCTGGCGCAGGCCGTCGGCGTGCCCGTCGTGCTGGTGGGGATGCACACCGCGAGCCTGACCGCGTTCCTGCTCGGTGGCGTGCTCGCCGGCGTCGGCGCGGGTGTGCTGTTCAAGGCCTCCGTCGGCACGGTCGCGGCGATGGCCGCGCCGGCCCGGCGCGGTGAGGCCCTGGCCGGGCTGTTCCTCATCGCCTACCTCGGGATGAGCCTGCCGGCCCTCGGCATCGGGATCGCCACCCGCACGGTCAGCACGATCACGGCCATGAACTGGTTCACCGGTCTGCTGCTCGTCCTGCTGGCCGGCGTGACGGCGCTGTTCCACCGCAGCTCCGCGAACCGCTGACCGGACCGGGGCCGGGCCGGGCCCGGCCCCGGTCGCCGCGTCACCGTGGATCGGACCAGAACGGTTCCAGCAGGGCCGGGTCCGCGACATAGGCCGCCACCTGGGTACGCTCCGACTCCGTCAACGTGAGCGCGCGCAGCCGGGCCCCCCACTCGGGCACCCGGTCGGTCTTGCCCAGCGCCACCGACAACTCGACGAGCGCGGCCAGCGCCATCGCCTGCTCGACCACCGGGGCGTCGTCGGCACGGCGGCGCATCCCCGAGTCGAGCGCCCGGTAGGCGGCCCGGTCGTCGGTCTTGAACTCGCGCAGGATCCGCGCGTTGTCCAGCACCCGGGCCAGCCCCTGCAGCTCGGACGACCCTCCGTACTCCACGTCCTTCGGCTCGTCGCGGCGGATGAAGACGATGGTGTTGCCCGACGGGTCGACAATGCTGAACCGCGACGCTCCCGCCCGGAAGCGGGTCATCCGGGGCAGGCCCTTGACGAGCACCTTGCCGTACGCGCGGCGCATCGCGTCGGCGAACGCCGCGTGGTACGGCGCGACCGCGTCGACCATGACCAGGGCGCCGCCGGACTGCTCCCGGGCCGGGTCGAGGTCCTTCGGCGCGGGGCCGTAGTGCAGGTCGAACCCGCTGAACCGGAACGCCAGATAGACGTACGGTCGCAGTTGCTCGTAGGTCACCTCGAAACCGAGGGCCCGCCAGAACGCCAGGGTCTCCTCGGGCGCTGGGCAGGGCAGCAGCGGCACGGTGGTCTCGTTCGGCTGGACACGGTCCTCGCTGGACGTCACGGTCACTCCCCCGGTCGGCAGGCCGGCCATTGTGCCAGCATCGGCGGCGGATCGCGCCCGATCTCACCTCCTACCCAGGGAGGAGGCCGGCTCCGACCCGGGGCCGCGACCGGGGCCCGAGGTCGGACGCGTACGGCACGGGCGGCCACGAGCATCTACAGGCATGACTACCGTTCTGCGCCGGGCGGCGCGCTGGAACCGCCCGCTGACCCTCTTCGTGGCCGCGTCGGCGGTGCTCGCCGTCGTCGCCGCCGTCGGCGTCCTCGTCGACCCCCGCGTCCTCACCGGGGCGCCGATCTGGCTCAAGCCGTTCAAGTTCGCGGTCTCCTTCGTCGTCTACGGCGCGACGCTCGCGTGGATGCTGTCGCTGCTGCCGCGTCGCAGCCGGGCCGCGGAGTGGGCGGCGGCGACCATCGTCGCGCTGGCGCTGGTGGAGATGGTGGTGATCGTCGCTCAGGTGATCCGGGGTACGACCAGCCACTTCAACGACACCACCGCGCTGAACGCGATCCTCTTCGCGGTGATGGGCGCAGCGATCATGGTGCTGTTCGTCGCGCACCTCGTCCTCGCGGTCGTCCTGCTGATCCGGCGGATTCCCGACCGGGTCGCCGCGACCGCCGTCGGGTGGGGGCTCGGCCTGTCCCTGCTCGGTATGCTCGCGGCCGTGCCGATGGTGCTTCCGACGCAGGACCCGGGCATCGAGGGCGTCTCCGGGGCGCACAGCGTGGGCGTGGCCGACGGTGGGCCGGGGCTGCCCGTGGTCGGTTGGAGCACCACCGGCGGTGACCTGCGGATCGGGCACTTCGTGGGGCTGCACGCCCTGCAGGCCCTGCCGCTCCTGGCGATCCTGCTGACCCGGTACGCGTCCCGGCTCGACGCGCGTACCCGCGTCCGGCTGCTGGTCGTCGCGGGCACGGCGTACGGCGTACTCACTCTGGTGTTGACCTGGCAGGCCCTGCGCGGGCAGCCGCTGCTGCGCCCGGATGCCCTCACCCTGGCCGTCGTCGCGGCCCTGGCGGTCGCGACGGCGACCGCCACCGCCCTGGTGCTCGCGCGCCGCCGCCCGGAGCTGGCGCTCGCGGCATGACCGGGGCGCTGTTCTCGCTGACGTTCGCGCTGGCCGCGCCGTTCTGGGCGCTGATGATCCTGCTGCCACGCTGGTCGTGGACGGCCCGGATCGTCGGCTCGCCGCTGATCGTGCTGCCGGTCGTGGTGATCTACGCGCTGCTGGTGGTGCCGGCGTTCGGCACGGTGCTGCCCGCAGTCACGGCGCCGACCCTCGACGGGGTGCGCGACCTGCTCGGCACACCCGACGGCGCGGCGGCGGGCTGGGCGCACATGATCGCGTTCGACCTGTTCGTGGGCCGCTGGGCGTGGTTGGACAGCCGGGAACGGGGGGTACCGGCGCTGGTCATGGCCCCGGTGCTGCTGCTGACCATCCTGCTCGGGCCGCTCGGCCTGACCGCCTACCTGGGCGTACGGGCCAGGTGGCGGCGGCCGGCGGTCGCAGCCGTCGACACCGGGCACCTAGGCTGACGAGCGTGGCGTGGTGGGGGCGGCTGTTCGACGCGCGGGACGCGCGCGGGCGGATGCTGCTGCTCGACCTCAGCGGATTGGGCTACCTGCTCTTCGTGCCCCACTCCGCTTCCGTTCCCACGCCGACACAGTGGACCCTCGCGGTGGCCGCGTTCGCCGTGGCGGTCGTGGCGTACCGCCGGCCGGTGGTCAACCTGGTGGCGCAGACGGCGTTGCTGGCGGTCGCGATCTGCCTCGTCGACGACGTCACCATCAACCAGGTGGGCGCGAGTTGGGCTCTGCTCGAGGTCACCATGCTCGCGGGTCGCGCCCGCACGATCTGGCTGGCGGCCGGGCTGCTGACCGTGGTCGACCTGACCACCAGCATCGGTGCCCCGCTGCGCCAGGTCGGCTCCGGCGTCGTCGGTCTGGGCCTGGAGGTCGGCGTCCCGGTGCTGCTCGGCCTGGTCATCCGGGCCAACCGGGAGGTGGGCCGGCAGGCGTTGGAGCGGGCGCTCGCCGAGCAGCGACGCCGCGAGTCGGAGGGCCGGGCGGCGCGCGCCGACGAGCGCGCGGCCATCGCCCGCGAACTGCACGACGTCGTCGCCCACCACGTGGCGTCGATGGTGCTGCGGGTCGGTGTGGCCCGGCACGTCCTGACCGACCTCGATCCGCGGGTGGACGAGGTGTTCGACGACGTGCACGGCACGGGCACTGCGGCCCTGTCGGAGCTGCGCGGGCTGGTCGCGGTGCTGCGCGACCCCGACGGGGTACGCGGCGACGCCGCGCTGACCGCGATCGAGCCCGCGGCGCTCCCCTCGGCGCTCGGCGCCGCCGTCGACCGGGCCCGCCAGAGCGGCATCACCGTAGAGGCCGACGTCGACGCGGCGATCGGCTCACTCGACGCGGTACGGGGTCTGGCGGTGCTGCGGCTGACCCAGGAGGCGTTGACCAATGTGGCCCGCCACGCGGGGACGTCCGCGCGGGCACGCCTGGTGGTGGCGGTCCGCGACGGGGCCGTGCACTGGGAGGTCACCGACGACGGGGGTGGTGTCGACGGCGACCGCACGTCGACGGCGGTGCCGGCCGGCGGTGGTCACGGCGTCACCGGGATGACCGAACGCGTCGAGGTCCTCGGCGGCCGGCTGGAGGCGGGTCCGACCGGTACGGGCTGGCGGGTGCGTACCGTCCTGCCGAACACGCTGCCCACGCCGGCTCCCCGGGCCCGCGCGGTCCCGCCCGGAACACCCACCCGGAGGCCGGCGTGATCCGTGTCCTGCTCGTCGACGACCAGCACCTCATCCGGGCGGGCCTGCGCATGCTGTGCGACGCGCAGACCGACATCGAGGTCGTCGGCGAGGCCGACAACGGCCGCGAGGCGGTCACCCTCGCGGCGCGGCTCGTCCCCGACGTCGTCGTCATGGACCTGCGCATGCCGGGCGTCGACGGGATCACCGCGACCGGGCGCATCCTCGCCGAACGTCCCGCCACCCGGGTGCTGGTGCTGACCACGTTCGGCGACGACGACCACCTCTACCCCGCCCTGAGCGCCGGCGCGTGCGGTTTCCTGCTCAAGGACGCGCCGCCGGCCGAGCTGTTGGACGGCATCCGGCGGGCCGCCGCGGGCGACAGCCCGTTCAGCCCGGAGGTGCTGCACCGCCTCGTCCAGCGCGCGGTGCGGGCCCGCGTCACGCCGCCCCGGCAGCATGACGGGCTCACCGCACGCGAGCAGGACGTGCTGACCCTGGTCGCCGAGGGCCTGTCCAACACCGAGATCGCCGAGCGGCTCCACATCGGCGTGACCACCGTCAAGACCCACATCACGAGCCTCATGACCAAGACCGACAGCCCCAACCGGGTACGCCTCGCGCTGTTCGCGCGCGGCGCCTGACCGGCGTCTCCTACCGGCCGCAGGCGTAGCCCTGCATGCCCCTCGGGTTCGCGCCCGCGGCGAGCACTCCGGTGGCCGGGTCCCGGGACACGGCGCAGAGCCGACCGAGGCTCCACGCGTCGGCGAGCCGCACCTCGTGCCCGTACGCCCGCAGGGCCGTCACCACGGCGGCGTCGAGCCGGTCCTCCACCAGCAGCACGCCGGGCTCGCGGTCGCGGGGATAGAACGACGACGGCACGCCGAGGCTGTGCCAGGCGGGCGCGTCGATGGCCTGCTGGAGGTGCTGACCGCCGACGAGGTGACGCAGCAGGAAGGGCACCTGCCACTGGTCCTGCTGGTCGCCGCCGGGCGTGCCGCACGCCAGGACGGGCTGCCCGTCGCGCAGCACCAGGGTCGGGCTGAGCGTGGTGCGTGGCCGGCGGCCCGGGACGAGCGACGCGGGCAGTCCCTCCTGAAGCCAGCACATCTGCAACCGGCTGCCCAGCGGGAACCCGAGCTCGGGGATCGTGGGTGAACTCTGCAACCACCCACCGCTCGGCGTCGCGGAGATCATGTTGCCCCACCTGTCGACGACGTCGACGTGGCAGGTGTCGCCCCGGGTGACCCCGTCGGACCGTACCGTCGGCTCGCCCGTGGTGGGGTCCGGCACGTCGGCCCGGTGGGTGACGCCCGACCGCAGGTGGTCCGGCAGGCGCGGTTGGGCACCGCCGGGGCTTCCGGGTCGCAGCTCGCTCGACGCGCGGTCCCCGATCAGGGCCGCCCGGTCCCGGGCGTACGCCGGGTCGAGCAGCGCCGGGGCGGGCACGTCGGCGCTGTCGCCGTACCACGCCTCGCGGTCGGCGAACGCGAGCGTCAACGCCTCGGCCTGGGCGTGGATGCCGGCGGCGGTGGCCGTGTCGTACGCGCCGTCGTCGTCGAGCGCGTCGAGCACGGCGAGGGTCTGCAGCAGCACCGGGCCTTGGCCCCAGAAGCCGGTCTTGGCGACCGTCCAGCCCTGCCAGTCGAGGGTGGTCGGCGTCTCCCAGGTCGCCGAGAACGCGGCCAGGTCGTCGCCGGTGACCAGCCCGGCGTGTGCGCGTCCGCTGGAGTCGCGGAACGGCCGCCGGCTGAACGCGTCGATCGCCTCGGCCACGAAGCCCGTGCCCCAGGCTCGGCGGGCCGCCTCGATCTGCGCCTCCCGGTCCCCGCCGGCCGTCTGCCCCGCCTCGACGAGTCGGCGCAGCGTGCGCGCGTACACCGGGTTGGCGAACCGCTCCCCCGCGACCGGCGGCCGGCCGCCGCGCAGCCAGAGCTGGGCGGAGGTGGGCCAGTGCTCCTCGAACAGCGATCGCACGGCCGCCACCGTCGCGCCGACCGCGCCCACCAGGGGGTGGCCGGCGGCGGCGTAGCCGATCGCCGGTTCCAGGACGTCGGCGAGGGAGAGCGTGCCATGGTCGCGCAGCAGCAGGAGCCACGCGTCCACCGCGCCGGGCACGGCCGCCGCGAGCGGGCCGGCACCCGGGACGAGGTCCAGGCCGAGCGACCGGAAGTGGGCGATCGTCGCGCCGGCCGGCGCGGGGCCCTGCCCGCACAGCACCGTCGGGCGCGGATCCCGGGCGGTGGCGACGACCGCCGGCACCTCACCGGCCGGGCCGTTGAGGTGGGGTTCGACGACGTGCAGGACGAACCCGGCGGTCACCGCGGCGTCGAAGGCGTTGCCGCCGCGTTCGAGGATTCCCATCGCCGACTGGCTGGCGAGCCAGTGCGTCGACGACACCATGCCGAAGGTGCCCTGCAGGGTCGGTCGGGTGGTGAACGACATGACAACACCTCACTGGGGGCCCGGGTGGCGCTGGGAGACCGCCGTCGGCGGCCTCCCAGCGGGCAATGCTAGGCCGCGTTGTACGCCTGGGCGGTCACGGTGGCCTTGCGGGGCAGGCCCGGCCGGGCCGGCCAGGAGATCCGCACCTCACGCGTCTCCCCGGGCAGCAGCCAGAGATAGTTGTCGTCGTAGCGGGCCGGAAGGATCCGCTTACCGTGCTCGTCGCGCACGGCGAGCCGGACCATGGCGGCGACCGTACGGCCCTGGTTGCGGACCGTCGTGGTGACGGTGTTCCGGCCGTCCACGACGCGTACGCCGCTCGTCGACGTCGACAGTCGCGCGCCCGCCAGGGTGGTGAGCGCCCGCATCTGCTCGGCCTTGTCGTAGCGCCAGTAGGTGTTCTCCGCGAGCAGCCGGTCCCGGCCGTCGCGCAGCTCCAACCGGACCAGGTGCAGCCCACCGCCGTCCGCCGACGCCACGGCGAACGCGGGCGTCGTCGACGAGCGCGCCACGTCCACCCGCTGACGCTGCGCGGCGCCCAGCGACCGGCCGTTGAGGTCGTACCGGCGGGCGGTGACCGTCACGCCGGTGAGCGCGGCCGTGGTGTGGTTGACCACCCGCGTCTGCCAGGTGCCCGGGTCGGCCTGGACGTGCACCGGCTCGCACCCCTTGCGGGCACCGAAGTAGGCGCCGTTGATGTCCAGGTCGTAGTCGTACGTCTGCCAGACCGTGCTGTGCCACGCCGGGTGCGACATCCACAGCAGCAGGCCGGTGGCGTCCTGCCACAGGTTGGCGTTCCACGCCTCGAACATGGCCCGGTGGCTCTCGTAGTTGACGAACTGCGCCCGGGCGGCGAACTCGTCGAGCGAGCCGGACGCGCCGAGCCGCGTGTCGATCGCGTCCTGGTACGTGCCGACGCGCTGGTTACCGATGGTCGACCAGTCGTGGTAGTTCCACACCTCGCCGATCGGCCACTCGGGAGCGTCGCCCACCAGGTTGCGCATGCTCTCGGCCACCGACACGACGGGCATGCCGATCTCGGTGTGGAAGCCGAACGAGTCGGCCTCGTAGATCGTCGCGTCGGTGTAGGTGGTCGGGTCGACCCAGCCGTACGGTCCGCGTCCGCTCACGATGCCGCTGGCGGAGTTGGGGATGTACAGGATCTCCGGGTGCTCGGTGGCGACGGCCTGCTTGAGGCCGGCGTCGACGATCGGCGGCGGGTCGCCCTCGTTCGCGCCGCACCAGACGACGATGCTCGGGTGGTGCCGGAACCGCCGGATCGTGTCGGCGGCGATGTCGACGTAGCCGGGCGGGTTTGGCAGGAAGCCGCCGGCCTGCCAGAAGTCGTTCCAGACCAGGATGCCCTGCTCGTCGCAGGCCCGGTACAGCTCCTCCCGGTTGCTGCTGCCCAGCCAGTTACGGATCATGGTGAAGTTCATGTCGCGGTGCATCTCGACCGTGTCGGCCAGCCGGTCCGGCAGCACCCGGCGCAGCAGCTCGTCCCAGCCCCAGTTGCCGCCCCGGACGAACACCGGCACGCCGTTGACGCTGATCTTCAGCTCGGTGATCTTGTTGCTGACCGCCTTGACGTCGGTCCACGACTGCCCGTCGTCCGACACCTGGATGACGAAGTCGCGGGCGTACGCCTGCTCCCAGACGATCGTCACCTGGTCGAAGGCGACCGGAGCACCGAGGTCGACGGCGATCCACTGGTTGTCCTCGAACGCCGACGACCACCGGGTACGAGGGTTGCCGTCGACGGCCCGGTCCGGCCCGTTGGAGTCGCCGTCGGACGACGACGCGGTCGCCGTCCGGTGCAGCGCCAGGTCGACGTTCGGCTCGGCCTGCCGTTGCACCGACAGCCCCCACATCGAGACGCCCCACGAGGTCACCCGCGCGCCGGTCCGGACGCGCAGGTGCCGGGCGGTCCGGCTGGCGAACGTCTCGACCTGGGTGGCGCGGCTGCCCAGCGGGGTGTCGTTGCTGACCGACGTGACGTCCGTCCACTCCTGCCCGTCGGCGGAGACCTGGACGCGGTAGTCCAGGGCGTACGCCTGCTCCCAGACGATGGTGACCCGGTCGAAGTCGACGGCGGCGCCGAGGTCGACCTGGATCCACTGGTCGTCCTCGGCCTGCGAGGCCCAGCGGGTCGACATGTCACCGTCGACCGCCTTGGCGGGCACGTTGCTGTCGTTCTCCGCCGACGAGGCGGTCGCGTCGCGGCGCAGCGCGAGGTCCGGGCCCGAGCCGTCGGCCACCGACAGCGCGTACATCGAGATGCCCCAGCCGGTGGCGCGCTGACCCGCCTGGATACGCACGTGCCGGGCGTGCTGCCGGTCGAACGTGACGGTCTGCGTGGCGGCCCCGTCGACGAAGTCCAGCGGCGGCTGGCCGGGTGGGGAGATCACCACGGGCTGGTGCCAGTCATAGCCGAACTGGCGGACACCGAAGCGCACTTCACGCCGGTCGCTGACCGCGCGCCCGACGGTGGCGGTGAGCGTCAGGTCGTACAGGTGCGGCTCGCCGTAGCCGTTTGGCCACCAGAGGCGGGGCTTGGCGAGGCGCAGGGCCCGGAAACGCTCGGGCGCGAAGGTGACCGTCACGGATCCGCGGGCGGGGACGGTCACCGACGACTCGACGCGTACCTTGTCGAACTCCGCGCGCACGGTGACGGTGGTCGCGGTGGCCGTGGCGTTGCGCACGGGCACCCGGATGGTCACCTCGGCCGTGCCGGTGTCGGGCAGTTTCGGCAGCGTGGTCTCGACGTGCGGGTCACCGACGACCACGGCGCCCGTGCTGCGCAGCCGCACGTGGTCCCACAGGCCGGTGACGCGGTCCCGGACGGCGGGCATCCAGTCCCAGCCGGACACCGCCAGGTAGGTCGGCGCGTCGAGGTAGTGGTGGGCGGACTGGAGGAAGGTACGGCCGTCGGGGCCCTTGTCTCCGGGGGTGCCGACGTGCGGCATCGGGGTCACCCGGACGGCCAGGACGTGGTCGCGGTGGCCCGCGAGGGCGTCGGTGATGTCGAAGGCGGCCCGAGCGAACGGGTGCTTGACGCTGCCGACCTGCACGCCGTTCACCCAGACGGTGGCCTCGTGGTTGATGCCGTCGAACTCCAGCCAGATCCGGCGGCCGGCGGAGGTGTCCAGGCCGCGCGGCAACCGCAGCGCCCGCCGGTACCACCAGGTGTGCCGCGACAGCGCCTCGGGGATGCGCAGGTTGTTGAAGCCGGCGACCGGGTCGGGCAGGTGGCCCTGCTCGACGAGGGTGCCCAGGACGGTGCCGGGCACGGTGGCCGGCAGCCACGAGCCGACGTCGACACCGGCCCGGGACAACTCGGCCCCGTCGGTGGTGCCCGCGAAGTCGTCCATCGTCAACGACCAGCCGGATTCCAGCGCGACCGTGCCGTTCGGGGCCACCGTCAGCTCGGGCGGCCGGCCGGTGTTGCCGCCCTCCCAGCTCGTCCAGCCGTCCGCCTTCGGGCGAGGTGCCAGAGCGACGCCGTAGACCTGGAAGCCGTTCAGGCCGACCGGATTGGTGTTCGACCGTTTGGTGACCGTCATCCGGACCCAACGCGCGGTGACCGGCTCTGGGAGCTTGATGGCCTGTACGCCGCCCTGGCCGTCGGTGGTCTCGTACACCAACCGCCAGTCGCGGCCGTCGGTGGAGACCTCGATGCGGTACGCCGTCGCGGCGCTGGAGAGGATCTCGTCGCCGTCGGTGTCGGTGTAGTTGCCGTCGAACGGCCCGTCGGCGAGGGTCGCCTCGAAGACCAGGGTGACGGCCTCGACGCGGCACGGTGCCTGGAGGTCCACCGAGATCCACTGCGGATCGCCGTTCGCGGCCCGCCATCCGCTGCCCCGGACTCCGACCTGGGGCAGGCCGTCCACGGCGAACGCGGCGGGCGTCGGCGCGTAGTCGGTCGAGGAGACCGCCACCGGCCGATATCTGGCCAGGTCAGTGGTGGTCGACGGGCCGCCGGCCGACGGCGCGGCGGCGGCAGCGACCGCGTCCGGCAGGACGGCGGTCACCCCGACCGACGCCAGCAGCGTCGCTCCGGCGGAGAGGAAGGTACGCCGCGAAACGGGCGATGGCTCGGACATTGCGCCTCCAGGGTGGCAACGTTGTCAGAAGGGACGGGGGTATGTGACAACGTTGTCAGATGGTGGCCCGATGTTTCCCGGGAGTCAAGAGGCCGCGTCCTGTCCATCGGGGAGCGGGCGTCAGGTCGCCGCCCGCTCCCCGAGGAGCGTCACTCCGGGTACGACGGTCCCGGCTCGGTGCGCAGCATCCGCTTGAGCATCCGGTTGGCGGCCCGCATGTCGTCGGTGATCAGACGGGTCCGCACCGTCCCCTTGCCGGTCAGCTTGCCGCCCACCTCGAACACCGTGCTCTCGCCCGGCAGCGGCACCGCCTGGCAGCCCGTGTACGTCTCGGCGGGCAGCCGACCGTCCAGCAGGTAGGCGTAGACCGGGTCGTCCACGCACGGGGTGTAGTACGGGAAGACACCGTGGCTGCCCTCGTTGTCGACGCTGATCATCGACGCGCCGGGGAGCTTCTTCGAGGCCGCCAGCGCGCCCTCGTACGCGGTCGCCACGTCGAGCTCGTCCTGGAGCATCAGCACCTTCGGGAACGTCCTGCGGTCGAACTTCGGCATCCGGTTGCTGGTCGGCCAGTACGCGCACGCCGGCGGGTTCTGCAGGTACGGGGCGACCAGCGGCGCGTCCCGGGTGAGGCGTCGGCTGAACGCGTTCCAGTGCGCGACGCTGTCGTTCCACTGCCCGTCCTGGCAGCGGATCACCTCGAAGACGTAGTCGATGTCGTACGTGTACTCGTCCGTGCCCTGGGCCAGCAGGGACCGGTCACCCTGGGTCTTCAGCGTCGCCTGGGCGGCAACGCGGGACTGCTCGATGTACGCCCGGCCGTCGGCCGTGATGCCCGGCGCGGCGAGCAGCTTCGCGGTCGCGGCGCTGAGGATCTGCTCGGGCGTCCAGCCGTTCCACTCCTCGTAGTACTGGATGACGGTGTTCACCGCCGCCGCGGCCGTCGGATAGTTCTGGGTGTCGTAGAGCGCGCCGAGGATGAACCAGCCGAACATGAACGGTCCCATGCCGACGCGGGTGCCGCCGGCCCGCTCGAACATCTCCCGGATCTTCATCGGGTCGCTGCCCCGGCCGTACAGGTCGTCGTGGCGGGCCATGTACGGCAGCAACTGCTCCTGGAACGCCCGGTCCCGGGTGAACGGTTGCAGGTCCCAGGTCTCCTGCAGCGTCGGCGAGCCGACCGCCGCCACCGAGTCGAGCACCATCCGGCCCGTCCGGCTGCCGAACGTCGCCGCGTACCAGGTGCCCAGCCAGGTGCCGTACGAGTAGCCGAGGTAGTTGAGCTTGCGCTCGCCCAGCAGCACCCGGATGAAGTCCATGTCGTACGTGGTCTGCTCGGTGGTGATGTACTTCGTCAGCTCGGTGCTGCGGCACCCGCGCACGTTGGCCTGGGTGATCAGGTCGTTGGTGTTGTCGGTGTCGCGGTAGGTCACCGTGCAGAGCAGCGGGGTGCTCTGCCCCACCCCGCGCGGGTCGAAGCCGATCACGTCGTACCGCTCGGCGAGGGCGGGCGCGGACCGCGCCACGTACGGCGCCAGCGACAGGCCGCTGCCGCCGGGGCCACCCGGGTTGACCAGCAGGATGCCCGCCCGGTCGGGGCCGGACGCGGCGGTGCGACTGATCCGGACCTGGATCGTCTCTCCGTCGCGCGGGTGGTGCCAGTCGCGCGGCACGGTGACCGTCGCGCAGGACAGGCGTAGCTGCGCCTCGTCCTCGGGGCTGACCTCGGTCAGCCCGCACGGCTCCCAGGCGAGCCGCTGGGTGGCCAGGGACGCGGCCAGGGCGGCGGTGTCCGGCTCGGTGGCCGTGGCCGCGTTGGCGGCGGTGCCGGCCGCGCCGCTGGTCAGGGCCGCCGCGACCAGGGTCACGGCGAGCAGGGCGGCCGGCCGGCGCACGCGGCGTGGGTGGCGCGACCCGGTCGTGGGATGGGGCATCGTCCCGTCCTCTCAGACAGCGATTGATCGAACGGACTTCACCCTGGCCCAGGAGTGTTTCGCCGCCGCCGTCCCGCCGTGACGAAGACCGGTCATGGCAGGATCCGGCCAGTTACAACCAGCCGCGGCGGGTGGCCTGCACGCCGAGTTGGAACCGGCTGCGCGCGCCCAGCAACTCCTGGAGGCGGCTGACCCGACGGTGCACCGTACGGTTGCTGACACCCAGGTCACGGGCGATCGCCTCGTCGGTCAGGCCGGCGGTGAGCAGCGCGAGCAGCCGCTGGGTGGCCACCGTCGGCTCGGCGTCCGGTTCGGCGGTGTCGGCGGTGGCGTGGATCGGCGCTCCGAGCCGCCAGAACACCTCGAACAGCTCGGACAGCCCCTCCAACAACCGGGAGCGGTGCACCAGCACCGCGTCGGCCTCGTCACCGCTGGCCCGGGGCAGGACGACCAGAGCACGCTCGGCGTCGGCGAGCATCATCTTCAGGGGCAGCTCGGGAAAGACGCGCGCCTGCTCACCGGCGGCGACCGTGGCGCGCACGGCCGCCAGCATCGCCTCGTCGTGCAGCAGCTCGCCCTCGTACACGCAGCGGTACCGCCGCCCGCGCCGCAGCGCGTCGTACTGCACCTCCTCCGGCACGCGGGTGGTGTCGCGCAGGTACGGCCCGCGTTCCAGACCGCGCACCTCGGCGTGGGCGCCGGCCTGCAACTGGCGGAACAGCTCGCGGACGGCGTCCTTGCCCTCGATGACCTCGACGAACGCGGCGCCCGCTCCGTGCACGGCGGTGTAGAGCCCGGAGAGCGTCTCGGCGGCGGCGCGCGCCCGGGCGGCCTCCATCTCCCGCAGCGCGGCCCAGTTCTCCAGGGCGGTACGCGGTGGCCGGACGTGCAGCACGCCGGCGTCGTCGCGGTGCACGGCGCCGCTGCTCAGCAGGCCGGCGAGCGCGCGCGTGGCCCGTGGCGAGGCGGTGGTCAGGAAGGTCCGCTGCGCCACCGGCGCCACCCGCAGGAGGTTTTGGTAGACGTCCACGGCGTCCGCCGTGAGCGGGAGCGATTCCACGTCCAGGGCGGGCGTCACGGCGGGGGGACCGATCCGCATGCCGGCGATCGTAGAGCGCGTCGATGTCGACGGTTCACGCAGGTCGGAGGGCATTTATTGCGATCATTCCGGGGCCGCGTCCCCGCCCTGGCCGGGCTCGCGACGGTACTTGGGTTGCAGCCGTGCGCTCGTGAACGCCGACTTCACCGCCGCCGTGAGCGCGGCGATGTCGTACGCCCCATGGTGGCGCTGGCCGTTGACGAAGAAGGTCGGCGTGCCGGTGACGCCGCTGAGGTCCGCCGACTCGACGTCCTCGGCGATCCGGTCGACGCCCATCCGCTTGACCATGTGCTCCCGGAACTCATCGAGATCCAGGCCGAGCTGCTCGGCGTACCGCAGCAGGTCGGCGGGGTTGAGCGCGTCCTGGTGGGCGAGCAGCAGGTCGTGCATCTCCCAGAACGCGCCCTGGTCGCCCGCCGCCTCGGCGGCCTCGGCGGCGACCTGCGCGTGCGGGTGGACGTCGGTGAGCGGCAGGTGCCGCCAGACGTACCGGACGTTGGCGAAGTCGGCCAGCAGCTCCCGGACCGCCGGCTCGGCCTGCCCGCAGTAGGGGCACTCGAAGTCGCCGTACTCCACCACCGTCACCGGCGCGTCGAGCGACCCGCGCAGGTGGTCGCGCTCCGGATCCACCGGAAGTTTCAGGTCGACGATGCCCATGGCCATGCCGAGCAGCACACGGGCGCGGCGGGTCGGCGAGAGCCGGGCGACGATCCGGAACAGCAGCCAGGTGAGGACGGACGCGCCCACCGTCGCGACGAGGATGCCGAGCTTCGCCTCGTCCAGCGCCGGGCCGTGCAGGGCATGGTTGGCGATCAGGAGCGCCACGGTGAACCCGATACCGGAGACCGTGCCGACCCCCACCACGGCGATCCAGCCGACCGGCGGCCGGAACCGCTCGCCGCTGAGCCGGGTCACCAACCACGAGGTGATCACGATGCCGACCGGCTTGCCGACGACATACGCCGCCACCACGCCGAGCGTCACCGGAGACGTCACGGCCCGGCCCAGCAGCTCGCCGTCGATGACGATCCCGGCGTTCGCCAGCGCGAACAGCGGCACGATCACGTAGCTGGCCCACGGATGGTAGAGGCTCTGTAGTCGTTCGTTCGGTGACAGCGCCGCGGTGAGCCCGGCCTGGGCCATCCGGGCGAGCTTGGGGGTGGGCTGCTCCCGGAAGAGGCGGAACTGGTCGCTCGCCCACTGCAGGTCCTTGCGGCCCGGGTCGTACGCGTAGGTCAGCAGCCCCATCAGCAGGCCCACCACGACCGGGTCGACGCCGGACTCCGACACCGCGAGCCAGGCCGCCACCCCGAGCAGCGTGTAGAACCACCCGTGCCGGATCTTCCAGACCCGCAGGAGCAGCACGACGGCGAAGATCAGAGCCGCGACGAGCAGCGCCCTCGGCGAGGAGTGCGACGGGTAGGCGACCGCCAGCACCGCGATCGCCACCAGGTCGTCGACGACCGCGACCGTCAGCAGGAAGGCCCGCAGCCGGTCCGAGAAACGCGGCCCGAAGACGGCCAGCGCGCCGAGCGCGAGGGCCGTGTCCGTGGCCATCACCGCACCCCAGCCCACGGCGGTCGACCGTCCGGCGTTGATCGCCAGGTAGATCCCGATCGGCAGCAGCATGCCGCCGAACCCGGCCAGCATCGGCAACCACAGCCGACGCCGCTCACGCAGCTCACCGATGTCGAACTCGCGGCGCAACTCCAGGCCGGCGACCAGGAAGAAGAACGTCATGAGGCCGCTGTTGACCCAGGTACGCAGGTCGTGCGAGACGGGCCAGTCGCCGAGCCGGACCGACAGGCTGGTGCGCCACACCGACTCGTACGACGACGGGTGCAGGTTGGCCCAGGCCAGGGCCACCACGGCGGCGAGCAGCACCACCCGCGCGCCGCCCGTCTCGGTGCGCAGGAACGCGCGCAGCGGGGCGTTGATCCGCCCCTGCCAGGCCGTCCGGGCGGACCACCCCCGGTGCGCGTTGTCGCTCGTCACGGAGGCAATCTTCCTCGGCCGGACCGTCTCCCGGCGCGGATTCGCGATCGTCTCGGGCGTGCACAGAAAGCGACTGGTTGATAGCGTACCGGTGATCTCGCTGGCGGTGGCCGGCGGTGGTCCCCTGGGGAGGGTCAGCATGTGGGCGGACGACGCCGCGCTCGACGCGGCGGAGCGCCGGCTCGACGAGTGGGAGTCGTCGCTCGCCGAACGGGCGGAACGGGCCAAGACGCTGTCGACGCGGATGCGGGAGCTGACCGGCACCGCCCACACCCCCGATCGGACGGTCCTGGTCACCGTCGACTCGGCGGGCCTGCTGATCGACCTGCGGCTCGACGAGCGCACCCGGCACCAACCCGCGGCACGTACCGCCGAGCAGATCGTGCACACCACGAGAGCCGCCCGCTCCGACCTGCTGCGGCAGGTCGCCGACGTGACCACGGAGTCCCTCGGCGACAACGCGGGCGCGCGGGCCATCATCGACTCCTACCGCAGTCGGCTGCGCCACGATCCGGGGCCGAACGATGCCCCGCGGTGACGGCATCCAGGTCGACCCGGACGACCTGACCGCCCACGCCGCGCGCCTCGATCGCTGCGCCGGCAGCCTCGACACGACCCAACAGGCAGGCCAGCACGTCCGGTTGGGCACCGACGCGTACGGGCAGCTCTGCGCACTGATGCCGACACTGCTCGACGGCCTCCAGCGGACCCTGGTCGACGGCATCGGCGTCGCCGCGGGCTCGGTGCGGGACACCGCCGGAAAGCTGCGGACCAGCGCCGACCGCTACCGACACTCCGACGCCCACGCCAAGCACCTGCTCGACGGGGTGCGGCAACGCCCGTGACGTCCAACCCGCTCGTCGCCACCGCAGCGGACACCCCGCCCAGCGCCTGGGCGGGAGTGTGGATCTGCGAGGACATCGAACTCATCGCGCAGGGCATCCGCAGCGGCAGTTGGATCGACGGCAGCCTCGGCGTCGTGAGCGCCGGCCTCGACGCGCTCGCCTTCGTCTCCGACCCGGTCGGCGCCCTGCTCCAGTACGGAATCGCCTGGCTCATCGAACACGTCAAGCCGCTCAGCGAGGCGCTCGACTGGCTCGCCGGCGACCCGGCGCAGATCACCGCACACGCCCAGACCTGGCGCAACGTCGCCACCTCGCTCCGCGACGAGGCAGCCGAGCTGACCCGGGCCGTCCGCGACGACGTCGCCGGCTGGGGCGGCAGCGCCGGCCCCGCCTACCGCGCCTGGACCGCCGAACAACACCAGGCCATCACCGGCCTCGCCCAGGGCGCCGACACCATGGCCGCCATCACCGAAGGCGCCGCCGGCCTCGTGGCCGCCGTCCGGCTCCTGGTCCGCGACGCGATCGCCACCTGCGTCTCCCGCCTCATCACGTACGCGGGCGAACTCGTCTTCACCGGCGGACTCGCCACACCGCTGGTGGTGGAACAGGTGACCACGCTGGTCGCGTCGTGGGGGGCGCGGATCGCGCGGATGCTTCGTGCACTCCTGGCCAGCCTGCGACGACTGATCCCGGAGGTACGCCGGCTCGGCGACCTCATCGACAAGCTCAAGCAGGCGCTGGGGCGACTGACCCGCCTCGGGCCTTCCGACCGGATGGGACAGCGACGTGACTGGGCCGACCCGAGGACCCGGCCACTTCCGCCAGAACGGACCCCGGATTCCCACCTCTCCGCCGGCGATCCGGTCTACCACTCCGATCACTCGACGGGCATCGGCTACGACGACTTAACGATGCGGAACTTTGACAAGGTGCGGCCACTGGATGAGCACCATGACGTCATCGTGCACGGCACCGACCAGGGATACTTTGTCCCAGGCAAGGTTTCAGCAGATGGAGCGCACATGGACGGAAACGCCACCAACGCGGCTCAGATCGCCGCCGCGGTTCGGGAAAATCCCGCCTATGACGGCGGCCCTCTCCGTTTGGTCTCCTGCTATGCCGGCACCGTCAAGCCTGACGTCAACGCGGTACCACTCGGCCAACAGGTCGCCGACGAACTCGGGGTCAGCGTGCTCGCGCCAACGGCTCGGGTGGGGACCCAGCGATGGGCCGCAGAGCCCCAACCGCCGGTCGTCGAAAGCGGCGGCTCCTGGGAGGTCTTCGTACCACGAGTGAGAGGGCACCGATGAAGACGGTGGGGTTCTTCCGAGAACTGGGGCCCACCCAGACCGAGGTGTACGCGGAGAGCATCCACGCGCACGTCAACGCGCAGCCGTTGCCCGACGCCGTCCAGGTCGAGGACTATCTACGCCATGGACATGGCCTCATCGACGTCATGGGCGCGGAGATCGACGTCCTCGGGAGCGGCCGACACCTTGTCGGGGGTGCATCCGTGCTGACGGATGGCGAGTGGTTGTGGCGCGACGACCTGCGCTTCTACCTGGCCACATACAGCGTGCTGCTACCCACGGAATTCTTGAAGACAGTGCGGGGCAATGATTACCGCGTGCCCGATCTCCGAGGAGATCAGCTCCAGCTGGCCGGCGAGGAAGCAGCACGGATCCTCGGATACCACTGACGCCGTACACGATGACCGACCAGGCCCGCGCAAAGTTTGACGATATCGGAGCTGTAGACATGGTTGAGCTCCGAGAGGCCATTCCGGGGGAAGGATTGCCTGCCGGGACAGTCGGGACCGTCGTTCATATTTTCAGTGGTCCCCCGGCTGCCTACGAAGTCGAGTTCACCGATGCCGATGGCCGTACCGTCGCCATGGTCACGCTCCGGGCTGACCAGCTGGTTCGCCGAGGCGAGTAGCCGTCCGGGCGGACCGTCCCGGTGCAGATTGTTGCTCATCGCGGGGGCACCCCCCCTGGCCGCCGCCCGGTCCGGATTCGAGCGCACTGCTGCGCCACCCGTTCGGCCCGTACTACGGAGGCCGCCCCAACGGATAGCCTTACACTCACCAACTTCGATGTCCCGGTCTCGACTCAGCGCGGAGCACGTGCACTGTGGACGGTGACGGAAGGAGACTCCATGCGCGGACGCAGATGGGCGACGCTGGCGGTGGCGGCGACGCTCGCAATCGGTGGACTTGTCGGAACCGGCGCCGCCGCGGCGGCAGCCGACCCGCAGGGCGGCACACTCCGCGGCGTCTACTCCGATGGCCAGTTCTGCAACAGCTACGGCAGCGAGGGTGCCCGCACCGGCCAGTGGAGCTGGTACTACTGCGAGTACCGCCAGTACGGTCCCAACGCACCCGGGTTCTACTTCCTCTGGACCTTCACGTACTGAGCGTTGGTTCCGCCGCCGGCCCCGCTCGGCCGGCGGCGGCTCCCCTCATCTGCGTAGGCGGCGGGAGCATTCGCCGTCGTGGCCGTCGCGCAGGAGGCAGCGCCGGCCGCCGGGCAGCCGCAGGTCGCAGAAGACCCGGTGGCGCAGGAACTGCTGGTCCTCCTCGGAGACGGTGGTCTCCCCCGGGTCCGTCATCGGCAGCACCAGCATCCATCGACCGATGACCCGGGCCAGGCGTTGCGCGGCGGGCAGGTCGGTGGCGACGACGGGCAGGTGGATGACGTACCGCTGGCTCATTGGACCTCGTCCCGTTCGTTGCGGGCGCGGGCCTGATCAGTCTGCCAGCGACGCAGCCCGGCCTTGATCCGGACGGTCTCGCGGCGACTTTCGGCGAGAGCGGCGTAGACGGCGGCCATGTCGGCGGCGACCCGGTCAAGGAAGGCGTACACGTCGTCGGGGTTCAGACCGCGACGTCCGAGCCCGGCCGGCGTGAAGCGGCGCTCACGCACCTGCCACGGCAAGAGACCGGTGTACGCGCCGGAGCGGTAGGTCGCACCACCGCGCGGCGGGTCCGGTCGCTGGTTTCTGGCGTTCATGTCTGCCTGCCTTCCTGACGCGGAGGGGCGAGGGGTGCTCGGGAATGCACGGCGGCCGTTCGGGGGGACCGGCCGGCCGCCGTGCTGTGGTCAGCCTGCGACAGTCCGCATCGGAAATGCAACGTTCAATACCGCGATTTCCCCGTCGTGCATTGACTTTCTTTGCTGAAACCCGTAGGAGTTGCAGGAGCAGGTAACGCAGTGTTGCGTGTTGGAACCAGGGAGTGTGCGGATGCCCGACGACATCGGATCGACCGTCCCGCGCCGGCAACTCGGTCGGCTGCTGCGCCAGTTCCGCAACGAGGCCGGCGTGACACTCGACGCCGCCGCCGAAGCGCTCGAATACAGCCGGCAAAAGATCTGGCGTCTCGAATGCGGCCAGGGCTCGGTGCGGGTGCTCGACGTCAAGGCGATGTGCGAGCTGTACGGGGTGTCGTCCGAGATGACCGAGGCGATGCGCGGACTGGCCGCCGAGACGAAGTCGAAGGGCTGGTGGCACGCGTACGGCGATGCGGTGCCGAACTGGTTCGAGCTGTACGTCGGCCTGGAATCCGCCGCCGCCCACCTTCGCCGTTACGACGAATCGCTCATCCCTGGGATCCTTCAGACCAAGGAGTACGCCCGCTCGCTCTACCGCCTCGGCGGGATGCTGAACGAGGAGGAGCGCGAGCGGGCGGTACAGGTCCGACTTCAACGGCAGGCATTGCTCATTCGACGCTTGCCGGCTGCTCCCAGGCTTGAGTCCGTGCTGTCTGAGGCGGTACTCCGTCGCAGCGTTGGTGGCTCGCCGGTCATGATCGAGCAGCTCGCTCACCTCACCAAACTGTCCGAGCTAGCAAACGTCAGCGTCAGGGTGCTGCCGCTGGCCGCAGGCCCGCAGCCGGGCGCGGTTGCGGGGTCCTTCGTAATTCTGGACTTCCCGGCGACCAAAGGCGGTCGTGCCGCCCCGGAACCGTCGGTGGTCTACAGCGAGTCGTTGACCGGGGCGCTGTACCTCGACAAGCCCGACGAGTTGGCCGCCTACCAGCGCGTCTGGCGAGGGCTGGATGCGCTGGCCCTCAGCGAGGCAGAATCGACTGACATGATCAAGCAGATTTCCGGGGAGATGCGGCATGACTGACCTGACCGGCGCCGCTTGGCGCAAGAGCACCCGCAGCGGCGACAACGGCGGCGACTGCGTCGAGGTCGCCACCAACATCCCCGACATCGTCGCCGTCCGCGACTCCAAGGATCCGGCCGGACCAGCTCTCACCTTCCACCCAACCGCTTGGTCCGCCTTCGTCGGCAGCACCCATGAGAACGCGCTGATCCACTGAACTCAGATGCAGACGCGCCGGCGCTAATGACCGTCGCGGCGCAGAGCCACTGATTGTCGCCACCGGGACCGGTCCCATGCCATTTGCCTCTGCGGGAATTGCGGATCGAGGATCGCGATTAGTCACGGCTGTCCAAAAAGTCGGCGAATACTTGTCGAACATGCGACCTCGGGAATTCGGGCCGGATAGACGACAGCGTGCTTCTTCGCCCACCGGGCTAGCCTCCTCTCGTCCGTCCAATAAGGCAGCGAGCCGGAGGTGCATGTCATGTTCATCGTGGCGACCCAGGACCCGAATACCCGCCGTCAATCGGAAGGGGCCGAATCGGGCGCCGCCGCATGGGGTGCACTTCTGCCCATCGACGCCGGACTCACGCAGGCCGAGGCGGATCGGCAGTTGGCCACCTACCTGGCTGGGGTGCAGGCAGGGGAGCCGCTGTGCATCCGCGCCCACGGCAACGACGAGGAGATCGGTGACGCCGAGGCAGGTGCCAAGGACTGGGGGTGGACCTACAAGAAGCTGGCCCGGATGCTGGCAACCCACCTGACCGCCACCCCGAGCGTGGTCCTGATCCGGTCGTGCGCCGAGAAGGTGACCAACTTTCCCACTCGGATGGCGGTCCGCCTGGAGTCGGACTGGCCGGGCGCGAACCACCTCGACGGAGTGGCCATCTACGGCTACAACCTGTCTGTCAACATCAGCACGCCTGTCCCCTCGCCTGAGCAGCTGACCAAGAACGTCCAGGTCCAACCGGTCGTCGTCTCGTTGTGACCGGCGAGCATCGCGCCATTGGTGTCGGCATCGCATACCAACCGGGACTTCTGCGATGCTGCCCACCATGAAGGACCTGACGAGTCATGTACGGGCGTTCGCCGAGGAGCGCGACTGGCAGCAGTTTCACACGCCGAAGAACCTAGCTATGGCGCTCGCCGGTGAGGTCGGCGAATTGATCGCTGAATTCCAGTGGCTCACACCTGAACAGGCCGCAGCCGTCATGACCGACCAGGAGGCGGGAGCGCGGGTCAAAGCCGAGATCGGCGACGTCATGATCTATCTGACCCGGCTCGCCGACGTCCTCGGCATCGACTTGGTCGAGGCGGCTTCGAGCAAGCTCGAGGAAGTGGCTCGTCGCTACCCGATCGACCAGGCTCGCGGGTCGGCGGCGAAGCGGTAACCGCAGGCAGCACCACCATGGCGCTGAGTTGATCTCTTCGCTACAGTCCATCACGTAGGAGCGCGTCACGACGGGCTTCCGGCGGCTGCCGGACACGCCCCCCATGCGCACGATCACTTCGTGCTGCCCGGGGGCAAGTGTTGTCAGCGTTCCGTACGTCCGCCGATGGTCTGCTGCGGCTGGTCGCCAGCGGCACACTCGCGGACCGGATCGTCGAGCAGATCGGCCGCAACGTGAGCCCGGCGGAACGCCGTTCCTGGTCGCGGAGCCTTGAGGTGCTGGGTCAGGATCTGACCGACGCAGGGTTGGGCCAAGTCGAGATGCTTGTCGAGTACCAGCTACCGCTGACCAGCAAGCGGGTCGACGTGGTGCTCGCCGGTGTGGATCCGAGGACGTCCGACGACTCCTACGTGGTCGTTGAGCTGAAGCAGTGGTCCTACGCCGAGTCCTACGAGGGTTCCGACACCCTCGTGGCGATCGAACACGCGCATGGCCCGCGGCTGCATCCCGGAGTCCAGGTCGAGCAGTACTGCGAATACCTCACGGATTTCCTCGGCGTCCTCGCCGGGCGTCCCCACCCGGTGCATGGGGTCGCGTACCTACACAATGCGGTCGACCGCGACATCAGTGACCTGTTCGACCGCCCGGTGACCGAGCAGAGCCGCATCTTCACGAAGCAGCGGCGTGGCCAGTTCCTCGACTACCTGCGCAGCCGCCTGGCTCCGGCATCAGGCGCAGGCGCCGCCGACCGTTTCTTGACCAGCGCGGTACGACCCAGCCGCCATCTCCTCAGGTATGCCGCGCAGGAGCTGAAGGACCGATCACACTTCACCCTGCTGGATGAGCAGCGTGTGGCGTACGAGTTGGTCTTACACGCCGTTGAGCGGGCACGATCGGCGGACCGCAAGTCGGTAGTGGTCGTCGCCGGTGGACCGGGCAGCGGCAAGAGCGTGATCGCGCTGTCGGTGCTCGGTGAGTTGGCGCGCCAGAACCGCTCCGTCATGCACGCGACGGGCTCGCGGTCGTTCACCCAGACCTTGCGCCGGTACGCCGGCAAGGGGTCGACCCGGCTGAAAAACCTTTTCGGCTACTTCAACAGCTTCATGTCCGCCGAACGCAACGGGCTGGACGTGCTGATCTGCGACGAGGCGCACCGCATCCGCGAGACCTCTGTCAACAGGTTCACGCCGAAGGCCAAGCGGGAGAAGTCTCGTCCACAGATCGACGAACTGATCGCCGCCGCCCGGGTGCCGGTGTTCCTGCTCGACGAGCACCAGGTCGTGAAGCCGGGTGAGCTCGGCAATGTCGAGGTCATCTCGTCCCACGCGAGGCAGCTCGACCTGGAGATCGAGGTCGTGTCGCTGCACAGCCAGTTCCGCTGCGGGGGCAGCGAGACGTACGAGCAATGGGTTGTCGACCTGCTCGGCCTCGGCGGCGATGAGCCGTCGGTCTGGACCGGCGACGGCAGGGTCGACCTGCGTCTCGCCGAGTCGCCGGAGGAGATGGAAGCCTTCCTCGCCCGCAAACAGGCGTCCGGGGTCACTGCCAGGATGTCCGCCGGGTACTGCTGGCCGTGGAGCGATCCGCGTCCGGACGACAGCCTGGTGTCCGACGTCCAGATCGGCGCGTGGTCGCGGCCGTGGAACGTCAAGAGCGACCGCAGCGTCGGAGACGCGCCGGGCAGCGCGTTCTGGGCCACGGACCCGAACGGGTTCGGCCAGGTGGGTTGCGTCTACACGGCGCAGGGCTTCGAGTACGACTGGTCCGGTGTCATCATCGGGCCGGACCTGGTAGCCAGGGACGGTCAGCTGGTGACCCGACGCGAGGAGTCGAAGGATCCAGCGTTTCGCAGTCGCAAGTCGGTCAGTGACACCGAAGCGGACCTGCTGATTCGCAACACCTACAAAGTCCTCCTCACCCGTGGGATGAAGGGCACGATCGTCTACTCGACCGATCACGAGACGCGGGAGTACCTCGCCTCGATGGTCAAGGTGGTCCGGCCGGTCGAGACGGTCTACGAGACGGCGGTCGGAGACGACCTCGGCTGACCACGGGTGGACTCGCGGCAGCCCGGACACGCACGAAAAGGATTCGCCGCTCGGCGGTCGAACTCGTCAGGAGACGTCTGGGCGAGCAGGCCAGCGCGACAGCTCCAGTGGCTTATGGTGATAAACCGGACGCCTGGTGGGTGAGCGTCCGGTCGCAGCTCGCGCGCCGTTTCAGCCGAAGGGTGGACCGATGACTGAGCACGCCCGCGACGTCGACGACTGCTGAGATGGACTGGGCCGGATGGGCGTTGTTCGGGTTGGTCGCCACCGCGGCGCTCACCGCGGCGATGATCACCGCTCAACTGGCCGGCCTCACCCGGCTCGATCTTCCTCTGGTGCTCGGGACCTTCGTCACCGCCGATCCCGACCGGGCCCGGGTCGTCGGGTTCTTCCTGCACCTGTGCGCCGGTCAGGGGTTCGCCCTCGGGTACGCGGGCACGTTCGCGCTGTTGTACCGCGCCACCTGGTGGATCGGAGCGCTGCTCGGGATCGTGCACGTCAGCATCGCCCTGACGGTGCTGCTGCCGCTGCTTCCTGGTGTCCACCCCCGCATGGCGTCGCAGCGGGCGGGACCGGCCAGCACGGCGGTGTTGGAGCCACCCGGGCTGTTCGCCCTCAACTACGGCGTCCAGACTCCCCTGGTCACGGCCGTCGTCCACGTCGTCTACGGGGTCGCTCTCGGGGTACTCCTGCAGGCCCGGTGACCCGGCGCTCGTCGCGGGAGCGATCGCCGTGACCGGTGAGCGACCGATCAGCGACTACGGGCTGCTCGGCGACACGCGTACCGCCGCCCTGGTCGCCAGTGACGGCGCGATGGACTGGCTCTGCGTGCCGCGCTTCGACGGTGAGCCCCTGTTCGGCAGGCTGATCGGAGGTCCGGACGCCGGAACGTTCCGGGTCGGCCCGGCGCGGTCGGCCACGGTCCTCGAACGGCGGTACCGGCCGCACACCGCCACCCTGGAGACCACCTGGGCGGTGGGCGGCGGCCGGCTCTGCCTCACCGAGGCGATGGTGGCCGAGGTCAGCGGTCGCCTGCTGCCCACGACGCTGGTCGTGCGCCGGCTGTCGGCCGAGGGGGCGGCGGTCGACGCGGTGGTGGAGTTCGATCCCCGCCTGGGCGTCCGGCACCGCCGGCCCCGCGTCCAGCACCGGCGTCAGACCCTGGTGTGTGAGTGGGGTGCGCTGGCGGTCGCGCTGGACAGCACGCCCTCGTTCCGGATCGAACCGGGCCGACCCACTCCCCTCACGGTCCGGCCGGGTCGTCCGGTCACCCTCGTGCTGGCCGTGGCCCACCGTGAGCCGATCGTCCACGTCGAGCCGACGGCCGCCTGGGACCTGCTCGTCGCCGACGAGGCCCGCTGGCGCGCCTGGACCGCGGAGATCGACGAGCGGGTGCCCTTCCGGGAGCACGTCGTACGAAGTCTGCTCACGATGCGGCTGCTCACCTACTCGCCCTCGGGCGCGCCGGTGGCCGCGCCCACCACGTCCCTGCCCGAGGATCCGGGTGGGGTACGCAACTGGGACTACCGCTACGTCTGGCCCCGGGACGCCAGCATCGGTGTCAGCGCCTTCCTCAGCGTCGGCAAGGCCGACGAGGCACAGGGCTTCCTCGCCTGGCTGTTGCACGCCAGCCGGCTGCAACGACCACGCCTGCCGGCGCTGCTCACCCTGCACGGCCGGCGCGTACCGGCGGAACGGGAACTCGGTTGGCCCGGCTACCTCGACAGCCGGCCGGTGCGCGTGGGCAATGCCGCCGCCGGCCAGCACCAGCTCGACGGCTACGGCTGGGTGATCGACGCCGCCTGGGCGTTCGCTCAGGCCGGACACCGCCTCCATGCCGAGACGTGGCGGGCGGTGCGCGGTTTCGCCGACGTGGTCTCCCGATGTTGGCCGGAGCCCGATGCCGGTATCTGGGAGGTACGCGAGCCCGCCCAACACGTCCATTCCAAGCTCATGGGCTGGCTCGCCCTGGACCGTGCCCTGGCCATCGCCGACACGCATCCCCTGCCGGACGGTCAACGTCGACGCTGGCAGCGATCCCGGGACGCCATCGCCGCCGAGGTCCGGACGCGTGGCTTCGACCCGGCGACGGGCAGCTACGTTCGCACGTACGGCTCCCGGGACCTCGACGCGGCTCTGCTCGTCCTGCCGCTGCTCGGTATCGACCGGACCGGCTCACCGCGGATACGCGGCACCATCGACGCCATCGGGGACCGGCTGTCGGCCGGCGGTCCACTGCTCTACCGCTACCCGCCTGGGCGGGACGGCCTCCCCGGCACCGAGGGCGCGTTCCTGCCCTGCTCGTTCTGGCTCGTGCAGGCCCTGGCCCGCACCGGGCGTCGGCGCGAGGCCGTCGAGCTGTTCGAGGCCATGGTCGACCACGCGAGTCCCCTCGGCCTGTACGCCGAAGAGGTGGACCCGGCGACGGGCGCCCACCTCGGCAACTACCCCCAGACGCTGACCCACGCCGCGCTCGTCCAGGCCGCGCTCGCCATCCGCGACGCCCCCGTTGGTGATCCCGGCCCGGTCTGAGGGGAGTTGCACGGCCAGCGCCCCCGCACCCCGTGATACTGGGCCGGTGGAGAGTGCCCGCCCCCGCCTGCTGCTGGTCGAGGACGACCGTGCGCTGACCGCGCTGCTCACCGACCTACTCACCGACGAGGGGTACGAGGTCGACCTGGCCGCTGACGGGCAGAGCGGCCTGCACCAGGCGTTGGCCCGCGACTACCAGCTCATGGTCATCGACCGGGGGTTGCCGGTGCTGGATGGCCTCGGCCTGGTCACGGCGCTGCGCGGACGCGGTGTGACCGCCCCGGTGCTGATGCTCACCGCCCGCGGCGCCCTCGACGACCGGGTGGAAGGGCTCGACGCGGGCGCGGAGGACTACCTGGTCAAGCCGTTTGAGGTACCGGAGCTGCTGGCCCGGCTGCGCGCGCTGCGCCGCCGCCATCAGGACGTGGCGAGCCGACTGCCACTGGGTCCACGGCGCTGGTTGGACGTGGGTAACCGGCGGGTGTTCGACGACGGTCAGGAGATCCCGTTGTCCGCCCGCGAGTTCGCCGTGCTGCGGGCGCTCGCCGGCCGGCCCCTGAAGGTCTTCACCCGGGCGGAGCTGCTCAGCACCGCGTTCACCCATGCCGACGCCCCCGGCAGCGTCGACGCCTGCGTCCATCACCTGCGCCGCAAGCT
This sequence comes from Micromonospora sp. CA-248212, assembly GCF_050948405.1. Taxonomy (NCBI): domain Bacteria; kingdom Bacillati; phylum Actinomycetota; class Actinomycetes; order Micromonosporales; family Micromonosporaceae; genus Micromonospora; species Micromonospora sp. CA-248212. The sequence continues at coordinate 4,108,281 of NZ_CP192023.1, forward strand.
CGGTCGGGGCGCGATCCGTACGGTCCACGGGCTCGGCTACCGCATGGGTACGGGCTGACAGCGTGAACGAGGCCCGGCTGACTCGTGCGCGTCGACGCAGCGTGGCCCAGACCGCGGGGGCGATCGGCGTCGTGCTGCTGCTGGTCGGCGCGTTGATGTTCGTCCTCACCAGCCGCCAGGAGTCCCGGGCGCTGAATTCCGAGCTGGGTCAGGTACTCGCCATGGCCGAGGACGTGGACGACCCACCGCCCGGCCAGGTCCTCGCCCAACGGACAGCCGGGACCGACGCGGTCGAGGTGACCCCGAGCGCGTCGCCGGAACTGGTGCGCGTTCTCGACGACGCGCTGCGGCGGCAACCGGGGCGGTTCGACACCGACGCGGGCGACGACCACCCGGTCCGTGTGCTGGTCGCTCATCGGCCCGACGGCAGCCGCTGGGCGGTCGCCGCCGACCTCGCGCCCCTGCGCGAGCGGCAGGGCAGCTCGGCGTCGCGCTGCTCGTCGCCGAACTGGCCGGTCTGGCCGGAGCGTTGGCGGCCGCCGCTCTGCTCGCCCGCCGAGCCGTCGCTCCCCTGGCCACCGCGCTGACCCTGCAACGCCGCTTCGTCGCCGACGCCTCGCACGAGCTGCGCACCCCGCTCACCGTGCTGCACACCCGGGCGCAGATGATCGCCCGTCGCGCCCGGGCCCAACCGGTGGAGCAGCTCACCGACCAACTCGACCAGCTTGTCGCGGACACCCGGGCGCTCGGTGAGGTCGTCGACGATCTGCTGGTGTCGGCTGCGGCCGAGCAGAAGCCGCCCCCGGACACCGTCGTCGACCTGGCCGAGGTGGCTCGTGAGGTGGTGGCGAGCATGTCGGCGTACGCGCGGGAACGGGACGTCGAGCTGCGCGTCGAGGTCGAGGCGACGGCGCCGGTGCGGGGCGCTCACGTGGCCCTGCGGCGGGCGCTGACCGCTCTGGTGGACAACGCTCTGGGCCACGTGAGCGCGGGCGGGCACGTGCGGGTGCGGGTGCGTCACCGACCGGGGTGCGTCGCCGCCGAGGTCGTCGATGACGGGGTCGGCCTGGACCCGGCGGAGGCGGATCGACTCTTCGAACGCTTCGCGCATGGCACCGCCGGGACGGGTCGTCGGTTCGGGTTGGGCCTCGCGCTGGCGCAGCAGGTGGCGCAGGCGCACCGGGGCTCGCTCGAGGTGACCGGCGCCCACGGCCGGGGCGCCACGTTCACGCTGCTGCTACCCCTGGCCTGACCTGTCGGGTGCGAATTCGGCCCCGCAAGGACTTCGCAAGAATTCGGCTATAACGTCCCGCGCAGTGACATCCCGAGCGCCGAGGAGATCCTGTGCCTGACACCGTCAATGGCCTGCCGCTGCACCCCCTGGTGGTGCACGTCGTGGTGGTCCTGCTGCCGCTGGCCGCGATCGGCGTCGCCGCGCTGGCCGTCAAACCGTCGTGGCGCGGCCGGTACGGCACGCTCGTCGTCGTGATCGCCGCGCTGGCCACACTCGCTGTGCCGCTCGCCTCCTCCAGCGGTGAGGACCTTGAGCACCGGGTCGGTGACCCGGGGGTGCACGCCCAGCTCGGAGACACGTTGATCTGGTTCGCGATACCGCTGCTCGTCGCCGCCGTGGCGCTGGTCTGGCTGCACCGCCGCACGTCGCGGCCGGCGGAGAACCGGACCGGCACCGCGGGGAAGGTCACCGTGGTCGTCGCCGCGCTGGCCGTGGTCGTGGCCGCCGCGAACCTGGTGCAGGTCTACCGGGTGGGCGACTCCGGGGCGAAGGCGGTCTGGGGCAACACCCCGGCCGCGTCCGCCGGGCACGGCGACGACGACTGAGATTAGCCGGTGCCTGGGCTGCCCAGCCGACGGTGACGCGCCAGTCGTGCGAGTAGGGTCCCGATCATGACGATTCCGCACCTGAGCGCTGCCGACGGCACGACCCTGCCGGCGATCGGGCTCGGCACGTACCAGTTGAACGGCTCGGCGGGCGTCGACGCGATCGGGCACGCGATCCGGGCGGGCTACCGGCTACTCGACTCGGCGGTCAACTACGAGAACGAGGGCGCGGTCGGTCGGGCCGCGCGGGACGCGGGCGACGTCCGCGACGAACTGATCGTCACCTCGAAGCTGCCGGGGCGGCACCACGGCCACGACGCGGCGCTGGCCGCGATCGAGGAGAGCGTGTTCCGCACCGGCCTCGACCGGATCGACCTGTACCTGATCCACTGGCCGAACCCGAAGGCCGACAGGTACGTGCAGGCGTGGCGGGCGCTGATCGAGGCGCGTGAGCGGGGTCTGGTGCGGCACATCGGGCTCGCCAACTTCCTGCCGGAGCACATCGACCGACTGGTGGCCGAGACCGGCGTCGCGCCGGTGGTCAACCAGATCGAGGTGCACCCGTACTTCCCGCAGCAGGAAGCGCTGGACTACCACCGGGAGCAGGGCATCCTGGTGCAGGGGTGGAGCCCGCTGGGCCACGGCAACGACCTGCGACAGCACCCGGTCATCGCCGAGATCGCGGCCGCGCACGGCGTCAGCACCGCGCAGACGATCCTGGCCTGGCACGTGGCCCGCCAGGTGATTCCGCTGCCCAAGGCCGCGTCGCCGCAGCGGCAGATCGAGAACCTGGACGTCTTCGACGTCACGCTCACCACCGACCAGGTCGAGGCCATCACCGCGCTGGGCCGCCCCGACGGGCGGCTGTCAGATCAGGACCCCGCGGTGTACGAGGAGTTCTGACCGACCCGCCACGCCGAACTGTCATCGCGCCGGGAGAGCATGTGTCGTGCTCGACGGACTTGACGACATCGACTGGGCGCGGCTGGGCCACGCCTACGGGGCGGCCGACGACGTGCCCGGCCAGCTGCGCGCCCTGCTCTCCCCCGATGCGACCACCCGGGACGAGGCCCTGGGTGAGCTCTACGGCAACGTGTTCCACCAGGGCAACCGGTTCGAGGCGAGCGCCTACGCGGTGCCGTTCCTGCTGGAGATGCTCAGCGATCCGGCCACCCCGGACCCGGCGTCGGTACTCGGGCTGTTGAGCGCCCTCGCCGTCGGGTACGACGAGGGTGTCCTACCCGACGGCTTCCCGGTGGCCGAGTACCGCCGGGCCGCCGAGGGCGGGCGCGCGCTGCTCGCGGCCAAGCCGCCGCCGTGGACCGGCAGCGACGAGACCCAGAAGGAGTACGTCGAGTACCTCTACCTCGAGTCACTGTCGACGACGGATCAGGGCCGACTGTGGGCGTACGTCGCGCTGGCGGCCTACGACGCGGTGCGCGTCGGGGTCCCCGTGTTCCGCGACCTGCTGGGTCACTCCGATCCGGATGTGCGCCTGGTCGCGGCGTACCTTCTCGCCTGGTTTCCCGAGGAGGCCGACGGCAGCATGTCCGCGCTGGCCCGCGCCCTCGACGCCGCCTCGGGCGTCGCGGCGACGCCCGGCGAGGTGGCCACCATGCTGGTGTCCTCGGGGCTGCTCGGTACCGTGCCGGACGCCCGGCGGCTGACCGATGCGCGCCCGCTGGTCCGCTGGGCCGCCGCGATCGGTCGGACCCGGGTCCTCGGCGCGGCGGCCGACCCGGTGACCGTCGCGGAGCTGGTGGGCTGGGCGTCGGCGGCTTCCGGCGAGGCTCCGGCCGCGCCAGCAGAGGGTGAGTGGGTGCCGTTCCTCGGTGGCGATCTCGGCGGTTACGCGGCGCTCGCCCTGCGCCAGCTCGGTCCGCGGCACGCCGACCACGCGTTCGACGCGCTGCTCGAACGGTTGCCGACCGTCAGCGGCGAACGGTCGTTGACGGCGTTGGGCGCGGCGCTCCCGCTCGCGTTCCCAAACGGCCCGGCGACGGCAGGAACGGCGGCGGACGCCCTCACACCCCGCCAACGTCGGCTCGCGGAGACGCTGAGCCGGTCGGCCGAGCCATGGCTGATCGACGGTCAGAATTTCGGCAACGTCACCGAGCTGGTCTGCGGCTACGGCCTCCCGGGAACGCGGGAGGAGATGCGCGCCTACCTCGCCCGCACTCCGTAGCGGGGCGTCGAGGTCACCCGATTGATCGCTACCGTGGGTGACCTCGGTGGGGGCAGGCACCCGGCCGAGCGTGATGACTGTGTGGCATCAAGATGCCGCTGAGGCATCACGCTCGCCGGGGCACCCGGGCCCCACCGCGGGCCGGGCCCCACCGCGGGCCGGGCCCCACCGCGGGCATCCGGCCCCCACCGCCGGGCACAAGCCGCCCACCGCGCCGACGCTGTCGGCCACCGCGCCCAGGTCGCCCACCGCCGGCTGCGGCGCGCGCCACCCGGGCCGAGAACGGCCCGGGTAACGCCGACACCAGCTAGACGAGCCCGCCCAGGGCCGGGTCGCTGATGCTGTCCTTGCCGTTCTCGATGTGGCCCGCGCAGCGGTACGTGAAGTCGGGGTCACCCGCGACGGCGACCGTCAGGTCGTACCAGCCGTGCGTGCGGGCCAGCTGCCAGGTGGCGCGCTCGGTGTGACCGGGGCGCAGCGACAGCGTGACCGCCCGCGAGTGGTACCCGTCCCGAACGGTCACCTCGACCCGCTTCGGCCCACGGTTGGTGAGCGTGAGCTCGATCTTGTCGCCCCGCTCGTCGAAGGCGGGCGTGATGTCGAGATCCGAGCGACCGGCGGCGAACCGACGGAAGAAGCCGTTCGGTCCGTGCACCGACAGGTCGTACCCGGAGGAGACCTGCCAGGTGTCGGCCAGGCGCTTGCCCGGCTCGACCGTGTAGCTGCGCGGCACGGCCGTGCTGCCGGCCTGACGGACCTGGAAGACCGCTCCCGCGCCGCCGGTGTTGCGGAACTCGATCCGGAACTCGCCGTCGCCCCGCCGTCCGTCGGCGTGCAGGGCGTACGGGATCGCCCGCGCCGGGCGCACGCCGCGCTCCTGCTTGGGTAGCCGCCCCTCGGCCGGCGGCACCGGCACTTCGTCGGGGTGCCGGACCAGGTCGGCGGGCTTGAAGTCATCGGTGTCCGGCAGCTTCACGTCGCGCGAGCGGTTCGGGTGCCGGAAGTCGAAGGCCGTGGTCAGGTCACCGACGACGGCACGCCGCCACGGGGTGATGTTCTTCTCGACCAGGTCCGGCCGGCCGTGCCCGAACCGCGTCTCCAGGAACTTGATCAGCGAGGTGTGGTCGAAGACCTGCGAGTTGACATAGCCGCCCCGGGTCCACGGCGACACGATGATCATGGGTACGCGGATGCCGAGGCCGTAGGGGCCCGCCGGGTGGTCGGCGTCGCCGGGGAAGATCTCGTTGGTGGTCGGCACGGTCGACTGCCCGTGCTCGCGCGTCTGCGGAGGTGTCGGCGGGACCACGTGGTCGAAGAAGCCGCCCTCCTCGTCGTACGTGATGAAGAGCGCCATCTTGCTCCACACCTCGGGGTGCGAGGCGAGGATGTCGATGACCTGCGAGACGTACCAGGAGCCGTAGGCCGGTTCCCAGTTCGGGTGCTCGGTGTACGCCTCGGGCGCGGTGATCCAGGAGACCTGCGGCAGGCGTCCCGCCTCGACGTCGGCCCGGAAGTCGGCCAGCAGCGCCTCGGGGTCGCGGCCCTGGGTACGGATCTCGGTGCCGGTCTTCGCGCGGTCCGCCAGCGGCGTGCCGGGCTGCGCGTTCTGGTACTGGTGGAAGTAGAGCAGCGAGTTGTCGCCGTAGTTGCCGATGTACGGGTCGTTCGTCCACCCCCAGGAGCCGGCGGCGTTGAGCCCGGTGCCGACGTCCTGGTAGATCTTCCAGGAGATGCCGTTGCGCTCCAGCCGCTCCGGGTACGTCGACCAGTCGTAGCCGGCCTCGGCGTTGGTGATGACCGGGCCGCCGCCCTTGCCGTCGTTGCCGACCCAGCCACTCCACATGTGGTAGCGGTTCGGGTCGGTCGGCCCGATCAGCGAGCAGTGGTAGCTGTCGCAGACGGTGAACGCGTCCGCGAGCGCGTAGTGGTAGGGCAGGTCCTGCCGGGTGTGGTACGTCATCGACGTGACGCCCTTGTTCGGCACCCACCCGTCGAACCGGCCGTCGTTCCAGGCGGCGTGCCCGTCGTTCCAGCCGTGCGGCGGGTCCGGCAGGAAGGTCTGGCCGAGGTCCTTCACCTCGGGGCGGAACGGCAGCAGCTCGTCGGCGCCGTCGGGCTGGTGCCACACGTCCTTGCCCGACGGCAGGGTCACCGGATGCGGGTCGCCGAAGCCACGCACACCGCGCATGGTGCCGAAGTAGTGGTCGAAGGACCGGTTCTCCTGCATCAGGATGATCACGTGCTCGACGTCCTCGATCGAGCCGGTCCGGTTCTTCGCCGGGATGGCGAGCGCCTTGCTGAGGTCCAGCGGGAGCGCCGCGCCGATCGCGGGAACTCCCATCGCCTTGAGGAACGTACGCCGATCCACCGTGCCCATAACTCCGCCTTTGTGTGCTCTGGTCGAGAAACTGGCGACCGGACGGTATCGGGGGCGGGTTGACGGCAGATGACCATAATTGGACCGGACGGGAGCCCTCCGACGTACCGTGAGATCGTGCCGACGAGAGACGTACTCACCAAGGCTGACCTCGCCGAACTGCGCCGCTCGGCGCTCGGTGCGGCCGACCCGCTCGGTGTCGCGGCCGACCTCGCCGAGGCAGTCGAGCAGGGCCGGTTGGAGGATCCGGACGATGCCGGGGACGCCCTGACGCTCGCCGCCGAGATCGCCCGGATCCGGGCCCGGACCGACGCGGCCCTGCGGTACGCGGATCAGGCGCTGGCGGCGTACCCCTCGGTCGACGACCCCCGGGCGGGCGTGGCCCGCGCGCTGCGGGCCCGGGTGATGTTCCAGGCCGGCGGCCGGGACGACGAGGCGATGGCCGAGCTGACCGCGCTGCGTCCGTTGCTGCTCACGCAGCCCGACGTGCCGGCCTACCTGAGCGCGGCGCTGGACGCGGCCGGTCGGTCGTCGACCGCCGAGACGTGGCTGAGCGAGGCGGTCGGCACACTGCTCGCCGAGCGCGACACCACGGCGGACCCGGAGGTCGGTCCGCCGGACGCCCCCGGTGTGCTGTTCCTGCTGCTGCAACAGCGCCACCGGGTACGCCGCAACCTCAACCTGACGCACGACCGGCAGGACGATCTGGCCGACCGGCTGGAGAACCAGCTCGTCCGCCAGGTCTCGGAACGCCAGGGCGGCGCGTCGGATCTGCTGCTCTGGCCCCGCGACGAGTTCGACGAGCTGCTCGCCGCCCACCCCGAGCTGACCGACGTGTACGGGCCGGACTGGGACGCGCACCGGGCCCGACTGGAGAAGGAGTTGGTACGGCTGACCGGCGCCGGCCGGACCGGGCTGGGCGTGTACCGGGCGACGGTGGCCGGCCTGGACGCGTTCGCCCGTGGACGCGACGGCGACCCGACCGACGCGGCGATCCGGGCCGGCTACGCGGCCGAGGTGTCGGCGCGGCCCGCCGCCCGCGTGCCCTGGCCACCCGAGCGCAACGACGCCTGCTGGTGCGGATCGGGCCTGAAGTACAAGAAGGACTGCCTGCCGCGCTCACGGAGCTGAGTGGTGGCTCCGCGTACGCGACTCTGGGCACGCCCGATCGGTACCGATAGCCTCCATGCCGCGGATCATCGAGATCCGCCATGGCCGGAGGAGTCGCCGAATGTTCGAAGAGTTCCAGGGCATCCCCGCCCACCCGCTCGTGCTGCACGCCGCGGTCGTGTTCGTGCCGCTGCTGGCGCTCCTCGCGATCGGCTACGCGCTCGTCGCGCCGATCCGGCCGCACACGCGCTGGGTGCTGGCGCTGCTCGCGGTGGGCGCGCCCATCTGCGCGCTGCTGGCGAAGCTCACCGGGGACGCCTTCTTCGAGCGGTTGCGCTCGGCGAACCGGGTGACGCCGGAGTTCGTCCCGAAGCTGGAGGCGCACCAGGATTTCGGGGACATGACCCTGTACGCGACGATCGCGCTGGGAATCGTGGCGCTGGCCCTGGTCCGCTTCGTCCCGCCGCGCGCCGTCGAGGGCGTACCCGCCAACCGGGCGGTGACCGTGGCGTTGCAGGTGCTGTCGGTGGTGGCCGCCGCCGTCGCCGTGTACTACGTGGTCCGTACCGGCGACTCCGGCGCGAAGGCGGTCTGGGAGGGTCAGTGACGGCGGTGGTGTCGGCCCGGCCGTAGCCGAGCCGACACCACGTCACCCGTCAGCCGGCGTGGTACGCCCGGATGACGGTCTGCTCGATGCCGCTACCGCCGTTGCCGGCGGCCTTCACCCGCAGCGAGACGGCCTGCCCGGAGGCGACCTTCGGCAGGTCGAACCGGTAGTTGTCACCGCTTCCGGTGACCCGGGCCGACTTCCAGGTGACGCCGTCGTCAGTCGACGTCCACACCTGCATCGACGTCACCTTCTGCGCCTTGACGCCGTACGCCTGCCGGACGGTCAGTTCCGCCGGACCGCCGACGGTGTGGTTGTCGTGGTCCATCGGCAGCGCGTAGTCGACCGCGAGCAGCGGCAACGGCACGCGGCCGGTCCCGACCGGCCCGGCGGACCGGAACGTCCAGGACGTGTTGACCTTGGTGGAGATCGGCAGGATGAGGCTGGTGTCGACGTCGAAGGTCAGCCGGTAGTCGGCCATCGACTGCGGCACCGTGAAGTCGGCGATCGGCCGGTCGCTCTGCTCGACCAGCTTGCCGTTGCGATACAGCGACAGCGTGCGCTTCACCCCGATCGCCTCACCCTGCAGGCAGTCGGCGCGCTGGTGCTGGTCGGTCAGCGTCACCATGTCCAGGTGCAGGTTGCCCTGGGTCCGCGACGGCGGGCTGGCGCAGCTCCAGCCGTCACCGGCCGGGTCGTCGTACCAGTCGGAGTGCAGCGGCTGCCGCGCCCAGACCTTGGACTGCTGGCTGCCCGGCCGGTACTGGCGCGGCGCCTCCATGGCCCCCAGTCCGCCGTAGACACCCTGGTCGGCCCAGACGATCTCCGGTGACAGGTACGACGTCCGGTTCGGCGGCATGACGCCCTCGAAGGTCTGGGTCACCGGCACCCCGTCGACAGTCTCACCGAAGCGGACGAACGTGGTGTACATCTCCGGTGAGTCGGTCTGGTGGAACCGCTCGTCGATGCGGGCCAGCCGGGCCTGCTCCGCCCTGGTCACCCGGAACGACGGGTCGGCGGGCACGCCGGCGGTGTACTCGTGCACGATGTTGTAGCGGTACGGCTTCGCGGTACCGGCCGGCGAGTCCATGTTGACCGCCGCCCAGGTGCGCCGCGATCCGATGGTGGGCTTCGGGACCGCCACGCTGCGGATCGCCGTCGCCACACCGAACCCGCTGATCTGGTGCCACCACGGCAGGCCGTTCACCGCGGTCTGGAAGGTGGTGAGGTCGGTCCGGGTGGTCCGGGTGGCCGCCCCGTCGACGGTCGCCGTGACCGGCCGGGCCTGCGCCGGGTCGAGGGTCACGCTCCGGTCGGCGCGCATGTCCAGGTCACCTGCGGCGGTGAGGGTGCTCTCCTGCACGTCGCTGTCGACGTAGTAGGCGATCGACGCGCCGAGCACCGAGTACCGTCCGGCCGGCACCCGCAGGGTGAACGTGTCCCCCGGAGTGCCACCGGCTCCGCCGTAGAACAGCAGCGGGTCGGTGAGGTTGGCGACCATGAGGTTGATCCAGGCGTCCGCGCCCTCGCGCAGGCCGGGCATCGGCTTGGTGTGGATCGTCAGGTCGTAGCTGGGCTGCTCGACGTAGAAGCTCACCGGAGTGGAGGCGACCACGTTGCGGCCGGTGCGGGCGGTGACGGTGGCCAGGTAGAGGCCCGGCCGGCTGGCCAGCGCCGCGCGGTTGATCCGCAGCGTCGCCGCCCCCGTCGCGCCCCGCTTGAGGGTCACCCGGCTCGTCGACAGCGACGCCGCGCCGCGCGGCACGCTCTGGCCGTCGTGGTTGACGATCGACACGTCGAGGTCGAGGACCGTCGTGGCCGGGGTGGACCCGCCGGTCCAGCTCAGCTTCGTCTCGCTGGTCCCGGCCTGCGGGTACGCGAACGTGCCGAGGTTGATCACCGGCTGGTCGCTGGTCGGGCCGCCGAGGGCACGGGCCGCGTTGAGGCGGCCGGCTCCGATGGCGTACGGGTCGATGCCGGTCAGCGGGTCGGACGCGCCGACCAGGGCGGCCTTGATCTTCTCGCCGGTCCAGTCGGGGTGCCGCTGGGCGAGCAGCGCGGCGGCGCCGGCGACGTGCGGCGTCGCCATCGAGGTGCCGCTGAGCGACTCGTAGTACCTGTCGATCGGGTCCTGCAGGTTGGTGCCGGCGGCACGGGCCGCGACGATGTCGACGCCCGGCGCGACCAGCTCCGGCTTGGCCGCGTGGTTGTTGATCAGCGGTCCCCGGCTGGAGAAGTCGGCGAGCTTGTCGTCGCGGTCGACGGCCCCGACGGTGAGCGCGGTGGCGGCCGACCCGGGCGAGGAGATCTGCGCGCCGCTGTTGCCGGCCGCGATGACGAACAGCGTGCCGGTCTGCCGGCTCAGGGCGTCGACGGCGAGCGAGAGCGGGTCGCTGCCGTCGTCGGCCTGGCTGCCGCCGAGGCTCATGTTGATGACGTCGGCCCGGGTGGCCGCCCACTCCATGCCGAGGATAATGCCGGAGTCCTCGCCGGAGCCGTGGTCGTCGAGCACCTTGCCGATCACGAGCTGGGCATCCGGCGCGACGCCACGACGCTGACCGTGCGAGGCTGCGCCGGTGCCGGCGATGGTCGAGGCGACGTGCGTACCGTGGCCGTTGTGGTCGACGGCGTCACCGCCCTCGGCGGTGAAGTCGGCCCGCTCGACGACCCGCCCGGCCAGGTCCGGGTGGCTGAAGTCGGCGCCGGTGTCGAGCACCGCGACCCGGGCGCCCTTGCCGGTGTAGCCGGCCTTCCAGGCGTCGGGCGCGTCGATCTGGGTCAGGTTGCGGTCCAGGCCGGCGGGCTTCGCGGCGGCGGGCAGGGCGGTGGCGCGGACCTTGCGGTCCAACCAGACCTTCTTCGCGCCGGCCAGCAGCGAGTTGGTGGCGAGCTTCGCGGTGGCCGGGCTCTTCTTGGGTACGTGGCCGGCCACGGCGCCGATGCTGGAGAGCGTCTGCACGTCGGCGAGCGCGGCCACCCGGGCGGAGGCGGTGGCGGGCTGCACGATGACCGGCAGCTGGGTGGTGCTCTCGTCGTCGTACCCGTCGGCGATCAGGGCGGTGACGTCGAACAGGTCGGGGTCGAGGACCGAGCCGATCTGGGACGCGACGCGGGCGGGGACGACGTGCAGATGCCCGTCGGGGCCGCAGCTCTGGTCGATCACCGCGTTCTCGTCGACCGGCCGGATCGTGACCTGCGGGCAGCCCGAGCCGGTGCTGAGGACGGTCACCACGTCGCCGGTCAGCAGGGTGACGGTGTGCGTCTTGCCGTCGGTCGAGGCGGCGGGTGCGCCGGACCGTTCGATGCCGCCGGCTGTGGCCGAGCCGCCCGGTAGGGCGGTCAGCGTCGTGGCTGTGACGGCGACCGCCATCAGCAACCGGGTTCTCCTGAGCATTTTGCTCCTCGTCTAATGTGGACGAAAGCGCCTCTTCGGACGACTTCCCGCAAGATCATAGGGCTGCGCGACGGATCTTCGGGAGGTCGCGAAGACGGTTTTTTCGTCCACCGAGACAACGTTGCCTGTCATGTGTCGACGGCCCACCTGGTTCGATGTCGATTCGGTTACCGCCGCCGACCCCGATCGGGAGAACGGCCGGAGTCGGCCACCCGAAGGGATCGACGCCGACGTCCACCCGCACCTAGCATGGCGACGAATGGATCTTCGCGACTGGCCCCTGCCGAGACCCGGCAACCAGCCCGACCGAAGGGAGACGCGCGTGCGTCGACCCCGTCATCTGGCACTTCTGAGCGTCGGCGTGTCCGGCGCACTGGTCCTGAGCGCGACACCGACACCCGCAGCCGCCCGCCCCACGGCGTCCGCGCCCACCGGCATCGTCGTGGCCGACGGCATGACCCAACCGGTGTTCTCGCTCGCCGACGCCATCGAGGAGCGGGTGTACGTCCAGACCCCGGTGGACACCGACCACGACGGTCGTCCCGACCGGGTGGCGATCGACATCTCCCGGCCGCGGGAGACCGCCACCGAGGGCTTCAAGGTGCCGGTCATCTTCGAGCACAGCCCCTACCGCAAGGGCACCTGGGGCGACGTGCCGTACCCGAGCGTGCTCGTCGACGACCTGCCGCAGAACGGCCTGACCGACCGCTCCGGCCGGCGTGCGCTCGACGCCGGCACGCAGCGCGCCCAGGCCAAGGCCAACCTGCCCGGCTCGCTGGACGACTACTACGTGCCGCGCGGGTACGCGGTGGTGCTCGGCCAGAGCGTCGGCACCGGTGACTCGGACGGCTGCCCGACCAGCGGTGACCAGGCCGAGACGCTCGGCACCAAGGCCGTCATCGACTGGCTCAACGGGCGGGCCAAGGGGTACGACGCCAACGGCGCCCCGGTCACCGCCGGCTGGACCACCGGCGCGGTCGGCATGACCGGCGTCTCCTACAACGGGACGTTGCCCAACCAGGTGGCCACCACCGGGGTCAAAGGCCTGAAGACCATCGTGCCGGTCTCGGCGATCAGCAGCTGGTACGACTACTACCGGGCCAACGGTCTGGTGGTCGCGCCCGGCACGTTCCAGGGCGAGGACCTCGACATCCTGGCCCAGTACACGGCCGGGCAGGCACGCGCCGAGGGGCAGTGCGCCGACGAGCTGGCGCAGATCACCGAGGAGCAGGACCGGGTCACCGGCGACTACTCGAAGTTCTGGCGCGACCGCGACTACCTCGACGCCCGCAACGTTCAGGCCAGCGTCTTCGTCGTGCACGGCCTCAACGACTGGAACGTCAAGACCGAGCACTTCGCCGGCTGGTGGGACGAGCTGGCCAAGCGCCACGTACCGCGCAAGATCTGGCTGCACCAGGGCGGGCACGGCGGGCCGGGCAGCAGCGCCTCGGTGACCCTGCCCAGCGGGCAGACCTGGACGTACAAGCAGACCGAGAACCGCTGGTTCGACTACTGGCTGTGGAACGTGCGCAACGGCATCATGGACGAACCGACGGCGGTGCTCCAGCGCGAGGACCGGGTTTACACCACGTACGCCAACTGGCCCGACCCGGCCGCACGCGAGGTCGGGCTGCGGTTCGCCGCCACCGACGCCACCGCCCCGGGCACGCTCACCACTGCCAAGCCGCCGAAGGCCCGCATCGAGCAGAGCTTCGTCGACGAGGGACGGACGATCCACCCGGACACCCTGGTCGCCGACCCGGACACGGCCAGCGCCAACCGACTCGCCTACCGCTCCCCCACGCTCGCGCAGAGCGTGCGCATCTCCGGCCGCCCCGAGATGCGGCTGCGGATGGCTATCGACAACAAGCCGGACGCCAACCTCACGGCCTACCTGGTCGACTACGGCCCGGCCGGGTCGACCGCCACGCCCGTCGTGGTGACGCGCGGCTGGATGGACCCGCAGAACCGCGTCAGCGCCGCGCGCACCGCGCCGGTCAAGCAGGGCAAGCTGTACGACTACCGGTGGACCATGGAGCCGAAGGACTACGTCTTCCCGGCGGGCCACCGGATCGGCGTGGTCGTCTTCTCCAGCGATCAGGAGTACACGCTGTTGCCGTTGGGCGGCACCGAGCTGCGGGTCGCCCCGAACGACAGCGAGCTGCGGCTGCCCGTGGTGGGCGGGCGGGGCGTACTCGGTTTCTGATCGACTCCGTCAACGGGTGGGGCGGTCCGACGACGCGTCGGGCCGCCCCACCCGTGTCTGGTCGTCGGCGCTCCCGGTGTGGGCGAGTGCGGCGAGGAGTCGCAGCTTCTCGTCGCTGTCGCTGTCCTTGTCGGGGTAGTAGACGACGAGGATGACGTCCTCGATGGGGAGCTTGTCCCGGTGCAGGCGTAGGTCACCGACGACGGGGTGGTGCACCGTCGTCGTGCCTCCGTCGAGATTGCGGACGTCGTGGCGGGCCCACAGGGTGCGGAACCGCTGACTGGACAGCGCGAGTTCGCCCACCAGCTCGACGAACCGGGGGTTGTCGATGTCGTCCCCGATGGTGGTGCGGAGGGTGGCGATGAAGTTGGCGGTGGCCTTCGTCCAGTCCTGGTGGAAGGCTCGTTCCTCGGGATCGAGCAGGAGCGACCGCAACCGGTTCTCACCGGGCCGCAGGCGCGGGGAGAACGCCACGGCCATCGGGTTGGAGGCCAGCACGTCGAAGGCGCGTCCTTCGACGAACGCGGGGACCTGAAGGTGGGCAAGCAGCTCGTACACGCGCGCCGGTACCTGCTCGGACCGCTTGCGGCGCGGCGCCCGGGGGCGCGCCGCCGCGAGGTCGAGCAGGTACATCCGCTCGATGTCATCGAGCTGCAGGACGCGCGCGAGCGATTCGAGAACCTGCGGTGAGGGGTTCCTGTCCCGCCCCCGTTCCAGCCGCAGGTAGTAGTCGGGGCTGATCCCGGCGAGCAGGGCGACTTCCTCTCGGCGTAGGCCGGGTACGCGGCGCCGGCCGCCGCTCGGCAGCCCTACCTGCGACGGTGAGACCAGTTCGCGGCGGGCCCGCAGGTAGCTGCCCAGCCGGTGGCCGCCGCCCGACTCCTCTTCCCTCATGGTCACCACGGTAGTGCGGCGCGGGTGCCGCAGAGGGGCCCTGGTGGGACCTGGGAAAACCGGGGCCCTGCCACCCCCGCCGGGCTCGGTCAAGACTGGTGATCGCCCTGTTCGGCAAGGACAGCGAGCAGCACCGTCTGCGCCCGCGAGTTTCCGCGTCGGCGCCCTCTGGATCGAAGGGAAGATCTCGTGGATCTCTCCAACCGCACAGTTCTCATGGTCGGCGGCACCTCGGGTATCGGGCGGGAGTTGGCCCGGCGGTTCGCCGCGGCGGGCAGCACCGTGGCCGTTGGCGGTCGCAACCCCGAGGCCCTCGCGGACCTCGCCACGGAAGGTTTCGGCACGTTCGGCATCGACGTCACCGACGGCGCCTCTGTCGCATCCGCCCGGGACGCCGTGCTCGCCCGCTACCCCGAGCTGGACACGGTGGTGACGATGTCGGGTGCCATGCTCCTGGAAGACCTTCGCGACCCTGCGCACTTCGCGGCGGCGCAGACGACGATCGACACCAACCTGGTCGGCACCATCCGGGTCATCGACGCCTTCACGCCGCATCTGGTCGGTCGGGGTGCGGGCACCTTCATCACCGTCACCTCCGGCATCGCCTTCCTGCCGTTCCCGCCCATGCCCAGCTACGCCGCCTCGAAGGCCGGGGTGCACGCCTACTCCGAGGCACTGCGCGCGCAACTCGACGGCACCGGTGTCGACGTCGTCGAACTCGTCCCCCCGGCCGTCGCGACAGCCGGTCAGGAGAAGGTAAACCCGCGCGCGCTGCCGCTCGACGACTTCGCCACCGAGGTCATGCAGCTGCTCTCGGCGAATCCCACCCCGAGCGAAATCCTCGTCAAGGGCGTACACATGCACCGTTGGGCCGAGCGCGACGGCACCTACGCGGACCTCGTCGCGCAGCGCTCGAAGGCTCTGGCGGTGCTTCCCGGTCGCGAACGCTGACACCGTCCGGGGCGGCGGGCACACCCGCTTGGGCATCCTAGGAAGATAGTTCACCGCGCGGCAGCCGGCCGGGCCCTCACCACGGGCCCGGCCGGTGTGCTGTCGTCGTCATTTTTCCAGCAACTGCGGGACGTATTGACAACTTTCGACATCAGGGTGAGGCTTGAACTGCTGAGAGCGCTCTCTCGCACCGGCCCACCGGGCCACCACCAGTCTGGCCAGGGCACACTCCGCTGTCTTCGGCGGCGGCATCGGAGTTGCCCCTGACCCGTCCCCCGACAGGAGTTACCAGATGGACAGGGCCGCACCCCACGTCCCCCGCCGGCTACGCCTCACCGTGGCGATCGGCGCCCTGCTGACCCTCCTCGGCACGTACCTGGTCTCGTCCACCGACCGGGCCGACGCCGCCCCGGTCGCCAACGTCATCCGGGTCGCCGAGTTCCCCGCCGACTGCACGTACAGTCACCGGCTGCCGGACGACCCGATCGTCTTCCCCGGACTGCCGGGGGCCTCGCACATGCACAGCTTCTTCGGCAGCACGGCGACGAACGCCACCACCACCCTGCCCGACCTGGTGAAGTCCACCACCACCTGCAACCCGGCGGTGGACGTCTCGTCGTACTGGGTGCCGACCCTCTACCGCGACAACGTCGCGGTGGAACCGGCCATCGCCACGTTCTACTACCTCGGTGAGGGGGTGCGCTCCGACGTCGTCGCCAACACCCAACCGATCCCGCAGGGCCTGCGGCTCGTCGCCGGCAACGCGAAGGCCACCGGCCCGAACGACAGCATCGCCCGCTGGTCCTGCCTGCACGCCGGTCAGGTGCCACCGTCCAAGGACTTCGTCAACTGCCCGGCCGGCACAATGCTGGAGTCGTACCTGGACTTCCCGCAGTGCTGGAACGGCCGCGACCTGGACTCCGCGGACCACAAGAGCCACCTGGCGTACCCGGTGAACCAGGCCTGCCCGAGCACCCACCCGGTGCACGTGCCGAAGCTGCGGCAGGTGCTGCGGTACCCGGTCAACGGCGACCCGTCGCACTTCCGGCTCGCCTCCGGGCCGGGCTACACGATGCACGGCGACTTCTTCAACGCCTGGCCGACCGCGGAGATGGCTCGCCGGGTCCAGGACTGCATCCGTCCGGTCATCAAGTGTGGACACGACGGCCGACCGATCTGAATCGTCGTACCCGACGGGGACGGCCCGGTCCTGCCGGGTCGTCCCCCGCTCCTCGGGAGGCCGCGCCGGAAGGAGGAGGCATGCGCGTGCAGGTCGCGTTGCTCATGACAGCGGTACTCGCCGCCGGCTGCGCCGGTGGACCGTCGAGCAGCACGGACGAGGCGGCACCACCGCTCTCCACGCCGGCCGTCGCCGCCCCGTCGACCGGCGCGTTCAGCCCCACCGACATCGCCTGGCTGCAACTCACGGCGGCGATGACGCAACGGTTGCTCCCGGTGCTGGACCTGGTGCCCACCCACACCACCGACCCGACCTGGCGCGGGCTGGCCGCGCGGGTCCAGGCGGGCAACCGGGCCGACCTGGCCCGCTCCCGTGACCTGCTCGGCGAGGCCGGAGCGCCGACGACCAACCCGCACGAGGGTCACGACATGCCCGGCATGATCACCGCCGACGAGCTGGCCGCGCTCCGGTCGGCCACCGGGAAGGCCTTCCAGCGGCTGCTCGCCACGCATCTGCGGGCGCACCTCGCGCAGACGGTCAAGATCGCCGCTGCCGAGCAGCGGGCCGGCGTCCACCCGGACACCACGGCGCTGGCCGCGGCCGTGATCCGAGCCGGTGACGGCGATCTCGCCCGTCTCGACCAGCTCGACCGACCACCGGGAACGCCCCGGCCGACCTGACGGTTCGGGCCCGCCGCCGCGTTCAGCTCACCAGCAGCCGGGCGATCGTCGCCGGTTCCGCCAGGTGCGGGAAGTGGCTGCCGGGCAGCACGGTGACCTCGACCTCCGGCAGGACTCCCGTCAGCCAGGCGAGGTAACGAGCCGGCGGCTCGGACGAGGTCACCCAGCGGTAGGGAACTCCCCGCTCCGCGATCGACCGCAGGTCACCGGAGCGCGCGGCGGCGATGTCCTCGTCGGAGGAGTGCAGGATCTCGCCCCAGTACCCCAGCAGCAGATCCGGCCGGGGGTCGGTCGCGGTGGTGACGATCGCCCGCGCCTCGGCCGGCAACGACTCGATGCCCATACCGGCCAGCATGCGATCCCACACCTGCCGCCACTGCGGGCCGCGCAGCGTCGGCTCGGCCTCGCGTACGGCGGCGCCGAACGGGCCGGGCAGCAGGATCTGGTCCAGGTTGACCACGCCCCGCACCGGATAGTGCGCCGCGTAGGTCGTGGCGACGACCGCGCCCACCGAGTGCCCCACCACGATCGGCGTGCCGAGACCCGCCTCGGTCACCCGGGCGTGCACGACCTCGGCGACCTCGGACATCCGGTAGGAGTCCCGCCGGGGCGCGTCGCCGTGACCGGGCAGGTCGAGGGCGAGGATCCGCCGGTCCGGGTCGATCGCCGCCAGCTCGCGCCGCACCGGGTCCCACTGCCTCTTGTCGTAGGTCAGGCCGTGGATCAGGACCAATGGCGGTCGGTTGTCGTCGGTCACTGCGGTGCCTCTTCCCGGTTCGGGTTGCCGCTGCGGCCGGCCCGCAGCGAGTCGAGCGTGAGGTCCAGGGCGGCCTCCAGGTGGTCGACCTCTCCGGTGTTGATCAGCAGCAGGACGCCGCCCTGGATGCCGGCCAGCAGCGCCGCCGCCGTTCGGTGGGCGTCCACCTCGGCAGCGATGTCTCCGGTCGACTGCATGTGCCGGATGCCCTCGGTGATCTTGTCCTGCCAGCGCCACATGAGCCCGGTCACGATCGCCTGCGCGCCCGGCGCGCGCCGACCCGTCTGGCCGAGCAGCCCGTTGAGCGGGCACTTCACGCCCTGCGCGAGGTAGCGCTCGACGAGCCGGTCCCGCCACGCCTGCCACGCCGGCCAGGAGGTCAGATTGCTGAGCATCGGCTCCTGGTCGGTGAGCACCTGGTCGGCCTCGTGCTGGGCCACCGCGAGCAGCAACTCCTCCTTGCCGTCCGGAAAGTAGTGGAAGAGCTGACCCTTGCTGGTGCCGGTGTGGGCCATCACATCTTCCAGGCGTACCTCGTCGACGCCGCGCTCACGGATCTCGGCGGCGGCGCCGGCGACGATCCGCGCCCGGGTCGCCTCGCCCTTGCGGGTCAACGTGCGAGTCATGGCCTCACCCTAGCTCGGGTTTTGGACTTGCAGGTCCATTTCTGGCGAGCCAAGGTCGTGAACGCGCGGCCCGCTCCGAGGACCGCACAGCGACCGGGAGGACGCGACGATGAACCAGTACTACCTGCTCGGACGGTCCGGCCTGCGGGTGAGCCGACTCGCGCTGGGCACGATGAACTTCGGTGTCGACGGCTTCCACGCCGCGTACGGCAAGACCGAGGAGGAGTCCGAGCCGATCTTCCGCCAGTATTTCGAATCGGGCGGCAATTTCGTCGACACGGCGGACTTCTACACCGCCGGGGAGAGCGAGAAGATCCTCGGCCGCCTGATCGACCGGGCCGGTGTCCGCGATCGACTCGTACTCACCAGCAAGTTCACCAACACCATCGACGCGGGCGACCCGAACGCGAGCGGCAACGGCCGCAAGCACATCATCCGGGCCGTCGAGGCGTCACTGGGCCGACTCGCCACCGACTACATCGACCTGTACCTGCTGCACACCTGGGACCGGATCACCCCGGTCGAGGAGGTCGTGCACACCCTCGACGACCTGGTGCGCTCCGGCAAGATCCGGTACGCCGGCCTCTCCGACGTACCGGCCTGGTACGCGGCCCGCGCGCAGAGCTACGCCGAGGCGCACGGCCTGGCCCCGCTGAACAATCTGCAACTGCCGTACTCCCTGGTCAACCGCGGCGTCGAGGCGGAGTTCGTGTCGATGGCGCAGACCGTGGGCATGGGGCTGACCGCGTGGAGCCCGATCGCCGGCGGCCTGCTCACCGGCAAGTACCGGCGCAGCGGCGAGGGCCTGAGCGGGTCTGGCCGGTTGACCACTCCCAACGCCGGGGGTCGGGAGATCAGCCCCGGCGACTGGCAGGTCATCGACGCGCTGGAGAGCGTGTCCGCCGATCTGGGCCGCAGCATGGCACAGGTCGCGATCAACTGGGTCGCCACCCAGCCCGCCGTCGCCTCGGTGATCATCGGCGCGAGCAGCGCCGCGCAGGTCGCCAGCAACTTCGAGGCGCTCGACTTCGAGATCCCGGCCGACGCCCGTCGCCGGCTCGACGAGGCCAGCGCCCCGAACCTCGGGCTGCCGTACGGCATGTTCACCCCGCAGTACCAGTCCTGGGTGGTGAGTCCGGGTCTCTCCATCGGCGACAAGCCGGCCGGCTACGCCCCGCAGGTCGTCAACGCCGCTGCCGACACCGCGCGGTAGCCACGCGTCGAGGCGGTGTGCCGCTGCTTGCGCGCGGCGCACCGCCGCACCCCAGCGTGGGTCACAACCCTTGGCCGCCCACGGCGGCTGAGGTCGTCGACGCCGAAGAGCCCTCGTAGAGGTCGACGTAGCGCCGCAACACGTCGGCGGCCCGGTCGTCGAGCGCGGTCAGGTCGAGGGTGTTGTGGCGAACCCCCAGCGACTCGGGCAGGGCGTACACCCGCAGGTCGATGCCGTTCGCCCGGGCGATCCGGCGGGGCACCCGCACTGCCGCGGCGGGATCCACCACCGTGTCGAGCGGGCTGATCGCCACGGCCGCGCTCACGAGGCCGGTCCGTCGCGCCGTACGCGGCAGGGACCGCACGATCGTCAGGTACCGTGTGACCGCCGCCAGCGAGTAGCCGCGCGCGGTGACCCGGTCGCGCAGAACGCGCCGCCCGTACAGCGTGATGAGGGGCCGGACCGCGAACGCCGGGGCCTGCCGGGGGCCGAAGAACGGCGACAGCACCAACAGCCGCCGTACGACGTCTCCCCGGGTCTGGGCCAGCCAGGTGGCCAGCACCGCGCCACCGGAGATGCCGACCACGCCCACCTCGTCCCCCAGGCCCGCCGCGACCGTCACGGCCTGCTGGGCGTACGCCGTCAGCTCGCCG
Source organism: Micromonospora sp. CA-248212 (assembly GCF_050948405.1). NCBI lineage: Bacteria > Bacillati > Actinomycetota > Actinomycetes > Micromonosporales > Micromonosporaceae > Micromonospora > Micromonospora sp. CA-248212. The sequence continues at coordinate 4,128,953 of NZ_CP192023.1, forward strand.
GCCCCGACCCGGTGGTGGGCCCGCCGGTCGACGGTGCCGTGGTGCGGGGCGCGCGGTATCCACACGTTGTAGCCCCGGGCGAAGAACACCTCGGCCAGGGCGTCGTACTGCTCCGGCGCCATGGTGTAGCCGTGCAGCAGCAGGACGGCCCGCGCGGTACGCGAGCCGTGGCTCAGCAGACGGCTGCGCGACTCCGGCCGTACCTGCGGATCCGTGGCCTCTGCCGCCGTGGTGCTCTGCGCGGCAGCGGTGGCGGCATCGAAGTCGAGCGGTGACGCCGGTGCGAGCCGCAGCTTCCGGTGCCCCAGCGGCCAGAGGTACAGCCCGGCGACCGCCGCCGCGACCAGCGCCGTCGCGCCGACGACGAGGGTGAGGAACTCCGGCATGGGCAGATCCTGACAGGAGGTGACGTCGGCACGGCCGCGGGGGCGCGCCCCGGTGACCCGGGGCGCACCCTGCAGGGACTACGCCGTCCCGCCTGGCGAGGCAGGCGGTTCGAACAGCACCCGGGCGCGGAGCTGCCGGAATCCGGTGCGTTCCAGCTCCGCGAGCACCGCGACGCGGTGGGCGTCCACGTCGGCGATCACCTCCCGCGCGCCACCGGCGGCGAGCACCCGGACCGCCTCGGTCAGCAGCTCACCGCGCGCCGCGTCGTCGAACAGGCCGAGGTACGCCAGGAGTGGATAGCAGGCGTCGCCGGCCGTGCCGACCAGCCCCACCGGCCGCCCGTCCGCCACGCCGACCCGCCAGTCGTCGGGCGACTCCCCCAGCCAGGCCACCGGATCGGTGGCCAGGTCAACTCCGGCGACGGCACTCGCGATCTCCCTGCCGGTCAGGACGTCGGGCTCGGCGATCCGGGCGACCAGGGCGTTGATCTCCGCCACGTCGACGGGTGGCCGGAAGGTGTAGCGGCCGGAGGTCGCCGGCAGCGGCGTGCCCGTCCACGAGCAGCGCAGCCGCTCACCCACCTCGACCAGGCCGGCGAGCCGGGCCGCCTCCATCGGCGCGCTGACCACGGCCAGCACCTCGGGTCGACGCCGCCAGTGCGCCGGCAGCGCCGCGTAGTAGCTACCGGGACCTCCCAGCGCCTCGTGGGCGGCGCGCAGCAGCGCGGCCCCCACCTCCGGCTCGGCGGCCAGGTCGAACCGCTCCAGCCAGGGGGCGCCGACGGCCCCGGGCGGGAGGAGCCAGGCGGCCCGGCCGACGACCCGGCCGTCGCGCAGGGCGATCCAGGTGGTCTCGGGTCGGTAGCCGCCGCCGGCGATGCCGTCGGCGTACGGGATCTGCCGCAGTTGGGGCAGCGGATCGGTCATGGAGTCGAACAGATTTTCCTCGCCCGCGACGAGCGGGCGGATGAGCAGACTGGTCATGGCGGACCTCCGGAAAGCGAACGCCCCGGGTCAGATCCGCGCGGACGCCGGTGCGCGGAGGGGGCGCAGAACATCGGACATTGTTCTGACCTCCTCTCGGCTCGACGGCGTGCCGCCACCATACGGGAGGCGCCGTCGGCGTTCAACACCCCGGCTCACAGCGTCGGATTGGTCTGCGCGCCGCGTCGGTGGGCGTGCCCGTCGGCGACGGCGATCCCGGCCAGGATCAGCGCCGCCAGGCCGGTCACGGCGACCGGCGGGAGCAGGACGCTGGGCAGGGCCGCCACCGCCAGCACCGCAGCGCCGACAAACAACATCTGGCAGCGCGGCGCGGACTGGTACCGGCGCTCCAGGAAGCTGCGGCCGATCAGGAACAGCACCGGACCACCGAAGATGATGGCCACCAGCGCCCAGTCGATGGGCGGATGCGGATCCTCGATGACCTGCCCGAAACCGACGGCGGTGCAGATGATGCCACCGACGATGAACAGCAGGCTGTAGCTCGCCAGTCGCGACAGTTGGAGTCCTTCCCCGCCGGCGCTGCCGCTGGCCTGCTGGCCCGGCCCCACGTGGTAGAAGTAGATCCGCCAGAACGAGACCGTGGCGACGAACGCGGACACCAGGACGATGGTCCGCTCGGTCGAGAAGCCCGGGAAGCTGACGGCGGCGCCGGCTTCGAGCACCACCTCGGCCAGCGCGATCATGAAGAACTGGTTGTACCGCTCCGCGAGGTGCACCTCGGACACCGAGACCAGGCTGGCGATCGGCGCGCGGCCGATGCGCGGCACGGGCCAGTTGAAGGCCGCACCGACCAGTTCGATGCCGAGCGCGAGCGTCCAGAAGACACCGCGACCGAGGCCGCCGTCGAGGCCGCCACCGATCCAGAGCGCGCCGGAGACCGCGTGCCAGGTCAGCACCCGGTACGAGAACATCTGCGCCGGATGACCCCGGAGGGCAAACACCAGGTAGAGCGGCCTGCCGAGCTGGATGACGACGTACGTGCAGGCGAAGATCATGCCTCGCTGACCGAACGCCTGCGGCAGCGAGACCGCCAGCACCAGCGTGCCGAACATGGTGGCGAGCAGGAGGACCTGCAGGTCCACCCGGCGCGGGTCGTAGGTGCTGGCCACCAGCGCGTTCAGCGACCAGATCATCCACATGGCCGTGAAGAACAGCAGCGTCTGCCCCGCCTCGGACAGCAGGGTGTGCCGGACGATGGTCAGGTCGTCCGCGACCCGCCCGGCGAGGCGGGCGAGCGCGAAGACGTAGACGATGTCGAACAACAGCTCCAGGACGGTCGCCGAACGCGGGCTCGTGCTGTCGGCCAGCCCGCGCATCCAGGTGCGCGTCAGCATGGCCGCACCCCCTCGTACCGGTTTAGGGAACTTTATCCCGGTACGCCCGCTCGTCAGGCCGGATCGCCGGCAGCGGGCTCGACGTGGTCGCGCCACGAGTGCCGGGGCTCGTAGCCCAGGACCCGCCGCGCCTTGTCGATGCTGAGCAGGGTCTCGTGCTCGCCCAGCTCCTTACGGATCTCGACGCCCGGGTAGACCTCGGCCAGCAGGCTGGCGCTGGAGCGGGTCATGACGGTGTCGGCGTTGGCGATGATGAAGACGTCCGCGCCCGGCCGGTCGTACGCGAGGGCCCGTTCCACCGCCTGGGCGCCGTCACGGGAGTCGATGTAGCCCCACAGGTTCCACCGCCGCGCCCGCGGGTCGGCGTCGAACGACGGGAACGGCGCGTAGTCCTCGACGTCCATCACGTTGGAGAAGCGCAGACCCACCATGACCAGCTCCGGGTCCCACCGGCAGAAGTGCCGCGCCATCTCCTCCTCAAGGGCCTTGTTCAGCGAGTACGTCGACTCCGGCCGGGGCGCGTACTCCTCGTCGACCGGCGCGTACGGCGGTGGGGTGTCGAACGGCAGGCCGAGCACCGTCTCGCTCGACGCCCACACCACCCGCCTGATGCCGGCCGCCCGGGCGGCGGCGAAGACGTTGTACGTCGCGGCCGAGTTGTTCGCGAACGTGACCGCGTTCGACATCAGCCCGGGCGCCGGAACGGCGGCCAGGTGCACGACCGCCTCGATGCCACCGGCGTGCTCGTCCGCGCCCCCGGTGAACGCCTCGACGACCTGCCCGTAGTCGGTCAGGTCGACGAGGAGGAACTCGCCGTCGACGTCGCGGGGGTCGCGCCCGCCCGCACGGTCCACCGCGAGCACGTCGACGCCGACGCCGCGCAGGTGGGCGACCACGGCGCGGCCGAGCTTGCCGGTGGCGCCGGTGACGACGACACGTGCGGGGAGTACGGGATCGCTCATGGAGCCATCCTTACCGGCCCGTTCCGGTGGCCCGCACGCGGGTGCGTACCGGCGACCACCCGCCGCACCGATCAGGAATCGAGAAGTCACCGCTGGTGGCCCTCCCTAGCATGACCAGCATGGACATCACCATTCACACGACCATTCTCCCGCACGTCGACCCGGACGCCTCGGTGGCCTTCTACCGCGACGCCCTCGGCTTCGAGGTCCGCAACGACGTCGGAACGGGCACGATGCGGTGGATCACCGTCGGCCCCGTCGGGCAGCCCGGCACGTCCATCCTGTTGGCGCCCCCGGCCGCCGATCCGGGGATCACCGAGGACGAGCGGCGCACCATCGCGGAGATGATGGCCAAGGGCACGTACGGGTGGATCCTGCTGGCGACCCGGGACCTGGACGGCACCTTCGAGAAGGTGCAGTCCGGTGACGTGGAGGTCGTCCAGGAGCCGACGGAGCAGCCGTACGGCGTGCGGGACTGCGCCTTCCGGGACCCCGCCGGGAACATGGTCCGCATCCAGGAACTGCGCTGAGCCCTCGGATCCCCCGCCGCGCCGAACCAGCCGGCATGTCGCCCGACCACCGGCCGTCGGTGCGTACGGTGCAGGGGTAGCTGTTCCACGCGAGGAGGAGACACATGTCCAAGCCACCGCTTCCCGAGGCCGCGGTCGAGATGCTCAAGAAGCCGAACCCGGCTGTCATGACCACGCTTCGCAATGGTGGTCAGCCGGTGTCCGCCGCGACCTGGTACCTGTGGGAGGACGGCCGGATCCTGGTGAACATGGACGAGAGCCGCCGCCGCCTGGAGCACGTCCGCAACGATCCCCGGGTCTCGCTCACCGTGTTGGACGAGGCCGGCTGGTACACCCACGTGAGCATCGTCGGGCACGTCGCCGAGCTACGCCCCGACGAGGACTTCACGGACATTGACCGGTTGGCCCGGCACTACATGGGCAATCCCTATCCCCGGCGTGATCGGGGCCGGGTCAGCGCCCTGATCGAGGTCGACCGGTGGCACGGCTGGGGGTCGATGAAGGACAACAGCCAGGTCGGTTGACCGACCGGGGCGGCGGTGGCGGACGGGCTGCTCTTGACCGCAGAGCGTGATCGGCTTAACTTCATCAATCAGATAAGTGTCTTTACTAATTCTGTTTGATAAGTCGTGGGAGTGCCGATGCGTCCATTGCGCCACCGCCGCCTCACCGCCGTCGTCGCCCTGGCGGCCCTGCTGATCACCGCCGCCCCGCCCGCCGCCGCGAGCGCCACCGCCAAGCCCGACCGCCAGCCCGGCTACCACCGCGTCGGCTACTTCACCCAGTGGGGCATCTACGGCCGGGCCTTCCCGGTCAAGAAGCTCGACACGTCCGGGGCGGCGAGCCGCCTCACCCACGTCAACTACGCGTTCGGCAACATCAGCGAGGACGGCCGCTGCTATCTGGACGGCGGGCCGGGCGAGGGCGACGCCTGGGCCGACTACCAGCGGCCGGTGCCCGCCGAGGAGAGTGTCGACGGCGTCGCCGACGCCCCCGGCCAGGCCCTCAACGGCAACTTCCACCAGCTCGCCAAACTGAAGGCCAAGCACCCCCAGCTCAAGGTGCTGATCTCGCTGGGCGGGTGGAGCTGGTCGACGTACTTCTCCAACGCCGCCCGCACGGACGCCTCCCGCAAGGCGTTCGTCGCCTCCTGCATCGACCTGTACCTCAAGGGCAACCTCCCGGGCGCGCCGGGCGCCGGAGCGGGCGTCTTCGACGGCGTCGACCTCGACTGGGAGTGGCCCAACTGGGACGGTGAGCCCGGCAACGTCATCCGCCCCGAGGACCGGGAGAACTTCACCAAGCTGCTCGCCGAGTTCCGCCGGCAGCTCGACGCGTACGGTCGCACCACCCGCTCGCACCACCCGCTGACGGCCTTCCTGCCGGCCAACCCGGCCACGATGGACGCCGGCTACGAGGGCCGCAAGATCTTCACGTACCTGGACTTCGCCACCGTGCAGGGGTACGACTTCCACGGCGGCTGGGAGGCCCGCGCCAACCAGCAGTCGGCGCTGCGCGTGCCCACGGGCTCGCCCGACAACCCGGACTTCTCCGTCGAGGTGGCCGTCGACGGGTGGATCGCCCGTGGCGCGCCACGGCACAAGCTGGTCCTCGGCATCCCCTACTACGGTCGCGGCTGGACCGGCGTCACCGGCGGCGGCAACGGCCTGTTCCAGCCGGCCGCCGGGCCCGCGCCGGCCGCCTTCGAGGCCGGGTACGAGGACTACAAGAACCTCAAGAACCTGGCCGGAAACGGCTACACCGTGCACCGCGACCTGCGCGCCGGGCACGCCTGGCTGTTCGACGGTACGACCCTCTGGACGTACGACGACCCGGCCGTCGTGTTGCAGAAGACGCTCTACATCCGACGGGCCGGCCTGGGCGGGGCGATGGTCTGGTCGCTCGACGGCGACGACGACAGCGCCACCCTCACCAAAACGATCGGCCTCGGCCTAACCACCCGGTAACCCCGCGCGGCTCCCTTGATCACTTGATGACCAGCAGTTGCCAGTACCGGTTCCCGAACTGCTCCGCATCAAGTGATCAGGGGGTCGGCCCTACTCCGGGGCCACCGCGCGCACCGCGGCCTCGATGAGCGCCGTCACCTGGTCCATGTCCCGCGCCCGGCGGACGTCCAACTCGGCCGACGATCCGCCGGGTAGAACGAGGTGCACCGTCACGTCCTCGCGGCGGTGGGTCAACCAACTGGCGACCGCCTGGACCAGCACCATGACAGTGCCGGCGTTGCCGATCGCCACCCGCAGCACGTCCGTGCCGTCCGTTGACGTCTCATCGGTCGGCGGTGTCGTGGTCACCCCGTCGCGCAGCCGGTCGTCGGCGCGCAGCCAGGACGCGAGCGAGCGCTGGACATCGACAGACGGACGATCCGGACGAACCGCGATGGTGATCGTCTCCGGCACGTTCTGCCTCCTCCAGGACGACGCTGAGTCACACCACCATCCTGCCAGCCGGTCCCCGACCCGGCATCCCACGCACTCACCGAAGTCGATCAGGCCTTGACCGTCGTGTCGGCCCGTCCATAGGCTCCGGCCACTGCGAGGCTTTCCCCCAAGAAGGGAACCCGAGACATGGCCCCATCGTCGCGTCCGTTCTGGACGGTCCCTCCGAGGCGGTTGGCGGGTGCCGCCGCGATCACGCTCCTGCTCGGCACGACTCCCCTGCTCGGCGGCACCGCACCGGCGAGCGCCGCCCCACCGTCGACGTGCAGCAGCGATCCGACCGCCCGGCTGGGTACCGTCCCGACCCCGGAGGCGACGCTCGGCTTCCCCCTCGGCCTCGGCCAGGAACGGGTCGTGACCAACGACGAGGTCCGTACCTACCTGGGGGCCGTCGACCGCGCCTCCGAGCGGGTCGTCACCGGAGTGCTGGCGGCCAGCGTCCTCGGGCAGCCCCTGCCGTACGCGGTGGTGTCCAACGAGCGCAACGTGCGCCCGTCCGCGCTGCGCAAGATCGCCGACGACGTACGCGACCTGCGTGATCCCCGCCGGACGAGCGCGCGGACGGCCGCCCGTACGGCGAAGGACAGCCCGGCCATCGTCTGGATCACCGCGAACGTGCACGGCGGCGAGAAGAGCGGCACCGACGCGGCCCTCAAGACCCTGTACGAGCTGGCCGCCGGCCTGTCCTGCGAGGTCGCCCGGCGCAACGACAACCTGGTCACCGTCATCGTGCCGACGCAGAACCCGGACGGCCGCGACGCGACCCGGCGGCAGAACGAGTTCGGCTTCGACCTGAACCGGGACTGGTTCTCCCGCACCCAGCAGGAGACCGACGGCAAGCTCGAACTGCTGCGCCGCTATCCGCCGCAGGTGTACGTGGACGCGCACGAGATGGGCGGCCGGCAGTACTTCTTCCCGCCCAACGCCGACCCGATCCACCACGAGATCGCCGGTGAGGCCGTGGACTGGATCAACCGGATCGGCGAGGCCAACAAGGCCGGCTTCGGTTACAACGGCGCCTGCGACGACACCGTCACCACCGAGTGCTACTTCAACTACGACACGTACGACATGTTCTTCATGGGCTACGGCGACACCGTGCCGACCACCGGTTTCGGGGCGGCCGGCATGACGTACGAGAAGGGCAGCGCCTCGGCCGTCGCCGACCGGGTGCAGCAGCAGTTCCACACCCAGTGGTCGACGCTCGGCTGGGCCGCCGCCAACAAGCGTGCGGTGTTGGACGGCTACTTCGACATCTGGACCGACGCGCTGGCCCAGGGCCGGGCGGGCACCCTCGAACCGAACGAGGTGGTGCAGCCCACCAACGAGGTCCAGTTCCCGGTGCCCGACGTGACGATCCGCTCGTACTTCCTGTTGCCCGACCGGCAGCTCGCCGACGTCCGCCGGCTCGTCGAGCGGCTGCGCCGAATGGACGTCGAGGTGTACGAGGTGCAGAAGCCCACCCGGGTGCCCACCGCCCGCGTCTTCGGGGGCCGCAGCGCCACAAACGTCACGGTGCCCAAGGGCGCGTACTGGATCCCCATGGACCAGCCGCAGAAGCACTGGATTCAGGCCATCATGGGCGAGGATCCGTACGTCCCGTTCCCGTACTTCTACGACGTGTCGTCCTGGAGCAACCCGCTGCTGATGGGTGTCTCCACCATCTACACGGTCGACAACGTCCGGCCGAAGGCCCAGTTGGTGCGGGGCATCACCGGCGGCCGGAGCGGGCTGGCGTGGCCGTGGGGCTCCTACACGTACCCGCTGGACTCCGCCGCCGCCGCCGAACTCACCTTCACCCTGCTCGGCCGGGGCATGCCGCTGACCCGTGACCTGGCGACCAACACCGTCGCCGTCCCGGCGAGCAGGGTGAGCCGTACGGTCGACGACCTGGCGAAGGCCGCCGGGGTCACCCTCGCACCGGGCGGACGCCCCACCGGCACCCCACTCGCCCTGCCCGACGTCGGGCTGTTCCAGGGCACCGGCGTCTCCACCACGTCCGGCTCGCACGGCGAGGCCCGCTACGTGCTCGGCAAGCGGTGGGGACTCGACCTGAAGCCGGTCACCACGGCCGACATCAACGACAACACCGAGGCGTTCACCGGACGTACCGTGCTGCTGGTCCCCGACGGCAGCAGCCCCACCGGCGGTCTGACCGCCGCCGGCCAGGCCAACCTGCGCGACTGGATCGCCCAGGGCCACACCTACCTCGGGCTGCGCAACGAGGGCACCCGGCTGGCCCGCGCCGCCGGCCTCACCTCCACCACGGAGAAGACCAGACCGGTCGACTACCTGGTGATCGGCTCACACCTGCGGGTCGACGTCGACACCGACAACCCGGTCGCCCTGGGCCGTCCCGCCGAGGACTTCGAGTTCAACAACAGCGACCCGATCCTCACCCCGAGCAGCACCGGGACGAACGTGCTCAGCTACCCGAGCGGAGACACGTTCTGGGCCAACGGCTACACCGTCGGCGCGGACATCCTCAAGGGCACGGCCGCCGTTGTCGACGAACCCACCGGCGCCGGTCGGGCGGTGCTGTTCGCGTTCAACCCGCTCTTTCGGGCGTACAACGAAAATGGTCTGCACCTGGTGGCGAACGCGCTGCTCTACCCGCCGGGCGCGCCCGACGCCCGACGCGCGCCGGGCGGGGACGCGGCGCGGGCCAGCGCCGCCGCCGCGCCGGTCGCGGCGGACCTGGGCGGCGGCTGGCGGCCGATCACCATCGAGGTCGCGGCGGCCGACCTGCCCCGAGCGCGGGCCGTCGTCGAACGCTTCACCACCGACGCGCGCACGACCGCGAAGGACACCTCGGCGTACGTCGTGATCCCCAACCCGCGGGGCCTCCAGGCCGACGAACACCCCTTCACGAACGATCTGGTACGCGCGCTGCGCGCCGCCGGAGTGCCACTGCGGTCGGTGGTCGCCTGACCGGTTCGCGGCACCGGCCAAGCGCCCGCCCCGGCTGATGTCGGGGCGGGCGCTTACGGTTTGCGGGCCACGCCGCTGTAGCCGGTGCGGGCGACGTCCGCGTCGACGGTGGCCGGCGGCTCGGGGTACGGCCACATGTTGACCAGGCCGGGCGGCTCGAGGACGAAGTCGCCGAAGAACCCGCTGACGTCGACGTGGCTGCGGGGCACGAACGGGGTGTTCGCGCGGGCGTAGATCGCCGAGATGCGGGCCATCAGGTCGGGGTGCACGTCGGTGCTGGCGTGGGACAGCGCGAGGTAGCTGCCGGGGGCGAGCGCGTCGCGGTAGGCCGCCACGATGCGCTGCGGGGCCTGCTCGTCGGGCACGAGGTGCAGCACGAACATCATGAGGACCGCGACCGGGCTGTCGAAGTCGATGGCGGCGGCGACCTCCGGGTGGCCGAGCACCTCGGCGGGTCGACCCAGGTCGGCCTGCACCACCGACACCGTCGCCGCGTCGGCGAGCAGGGCACGCCCGTGGGCGCAGACCACGGGGTCGTTGTCGACGTAGACGACGCGTACGGCCGGGTCGATGCGGTGGGCGATCTCGTGCACGTTGTCCCGGGTCGGCAGCCCCGAACCGAGATCCAGGATCTGCCGCACGCCCTTCTCCTCGACGAGGTGGCGGACCGTACGGGCGATCAGGTCGCGGCCCTGCCGAGCCGCCTCGGGCATCCACGGCGCGACCTGCAACACCATCTCGGCGGCGGCCCGGTCGGCGGCGAAGTTGTCCTTGCCGCCGAGGTAGTAGTCGAACATGCGCGCCGCGTTCGGTCTGTCGGTCTGGAGGTTCACTCCGGGCTCCGACTGCGTCATGGTCGACCACCTCTCCCCCCGCGGAGCCCGCAGCATAGCGTCCACAATGGTTGGCCGGCTCCCCGGCCGTACCCTGATGAGCTTGATGCCGGTGAGTCATCTAGATGACTCACCGGCATCAGGCTCACCGACAGGTGGCCTCGGCCGCTCGTGTCGAACGTCAGTCGCCCAGGCCCGGCTGGCCCGGTGAGCACGCACCGGTTCGCGCCCGGGACAAATGTCCTGGCCGACCGCGTACCGGTGACTCTGCCCGCGCCCCGCGCGCCTGAATAGCGTGACAGGCATGGATGACACAGCCGTACGCCTCGACGGCCTCACCCGGCGGTTCGGTCCCGTCCGAGCTGTCGACGGGCTCGACCTGACCATCGCGCGGGGCAGCACGGTCGCCCTGCTCGGGCCCAACGGCGCCGGCAAGTCCACCACGATCTCGATCATGCTGGGTCTGGACCGACCGGACAGCGGCACCGCCACCGTGTTCGGTCGGCCGCCGGCCGAGGCGGTCCGGGCGGGACAGGTGGGCGCGATGCTCCAGGACGCCGGCTGGGCGTCCAGCGCGACCGTCCGCGAGGTCGTCGACCTGGCTCGGGCGCTCTACCCGCGAACGATGGCCACCGACCAGGTGCTGGCGCTGGCCGGGCTGACCGAGCGTGCCGGCCGCCGCCTCGACAAACTCTCCGGCGGCGAGGCGCAGCGCGCCCGGTTCGCGTTCGCGCTGGCCGGCGACCCGGACCTGCTGGTCCTCGACGAACCCACCGCCGCGCTGGACGTCGCCGCCCGGCAGGCGTTCTGGGCGGCCATCGACCGGTACACCGCCGACGGGCACACCGTCCTGTTCAGCACCCACCACCTGCACGAGGCGGACGAGTTCGCCGACCGGGTCGTGGTACTCGCCGCGGGGCGGGTCGTGGCCGACGGGCCGCCCGCCCAGATCCGCGCGCTGGCCGGCGGCCGTACCGTCTCCTTCGACCTCGACGGCGGTCCGGTCGACGGCCTCGACGCGCTTCCCGGGGTCCGGTCGGTGCAGGTCCGGGGCGGCCGGGTCGCGCTCACCACCGACGACGCCGACGCCACCGTCCTCGCCCTGGCCGGCACGCGTGGCTTCCAGGGCCTGGAGGTCACCACCGCCGCCCTGGACGCCGCCTTCCTCGCCCTCACCGCGACACCGACGACCCGCACCGCGACACCGACGGAGCACTGACATGCGCGCGTACCTGCGATTCGAACTGCGCCGACTGGCCCGCGACCCACGGCTGCTGCTGTTCACCGTCCTCGCGCCGGTGGTCACGTACCTCATCTTCTCCGGGGTTGGTCCGGACGGCGACCGGGTGGAGGGCGTCGACGCGGCGGTGGCCCTCATGGTCGGCCTGGCCGGCTACGGCGCGGTGGCGGGCGTGCTCTCGGTCGGGTCCGCGGTCTCGCAGGAGCGGGCGTCGGGCTGGCTGCGCCAGCTCCGCGTCACCCCGCTGCCCGCCTGGCGGGCGGTGACCGCGAAGGCCCTCGTCTGCACGCTCAGCGGGGTGCCGTCGGTGGTCGCCGTCGGCTGCGCCGGACGCCTCGCGCACCACGTCGAGCTGGGGGCCGCGCGGTGGGTCGCGCTGCTGCTGCTGATGTGGGTCGGCACGGTGCCGTTCGCGCTGCTCGGGCTCGCCATCGGGTACGGCCTCAGCCCGCAGCTCGCCCAGCCGGTCAACTTCCTCGCCTTCCTCGGCCTGTCGGTGCTGGGCGGCCTGCTGGTGCCCGTCGCCTACTTCCCCGCCGTGCTGCGTCAGCTGGCACACGCCCTGCCGACGTACCGGTTCGCGGAACTCGGCTGGCGCTCGGCCGCCGGGCTGACGCCCACCCCGTCGGGACTCGCCGTGCTCGCCGGGTGGACGGTGGCGTTCACGGCCCTGGCGGCGTGGGCGTACCGGCGGTCCACCATTCACCGGTGACCCCCGATACGGTGTCCACCATGTCGTCCGGTACGGCTGCTCCCCGCCGGAGGCAAGGGTTCGTGCTCGTCGCCGCGCACACTCTCTGGCTCTGGCTGCTGCTGACGCCCGCCGCCGCGATCGCACACGGGCAGGTGCGCCCCGCCCTGCCGGCGGCGGTGGGGCTGGTCGTCTTCGCGCTGTTCTACCTGGCCCTGGTGGCCGTACCCGTGGCCGACCTGACCGTCCGACCGGCCGTGCACCACGGCGGGCTCGTGGTGTTCGCGCTGCTCGCGGTCGGGCTTGCCGCCGCGTACGCCGGCGGGCCGGAGGGCTGGCTGGTCCTGTTCCTGTACGTCGCCACGGCCGGCGCGGTCGCCTTCGTGCGTCCGGCCTGGGGGTTCGGGTGGGTCGGCGGATCGGTCGCCGCCATCGTGCTCATCGGTGCGGCGCATCGGCTGCCGGCCACCGAGACCGCCCAGATGGCGCTGATCACCGTGCTCGGGGGCACGCTGACGTTGGCATTCGCCCGCACGGCCCGGCTGGTGGAGGAGCTGCGGCGTACCCAACGGGAGCTGGCCCGCACGGCGGTGGAGCAGGAGCGGCTGCGTTTCGCGCGGGACCTGCACGACCTGCTGGGCCATACGCTGTCGCTGGTGGTGGTCAAGGCGGAGGTGGTGCGCCGGCTCGCCCCGACCGATCCGCGGCGGGTCGTCGCCGAGGCGACGGACATCGAGCGGATCGGTCGTACGGCGCTCGCCGAGGTGCGCGAGGCGGTCACCGGCTACCGGGAACGCAGCTTCGCCCGGGAACTCGACGGCGTCCGTACGGTCCTGGGCGACGTCGGGATCACCGTCAGCGTCAGGGGCGGTGACCGGCAGCTCGGGGTGGAGGCCGACGACGCGTTCGGTTGGGTGCTGCGGGAAGGGGTGACGAACGTCGTGCGGCACAGCCGGGCGTCGCGGTGCGACATCGAGGTCACCGCCGACACCGACGAGGCGGTGCTGACCATTCGCGACGACGGGGTGGGTGGCCGGCCGCGGTACGGCAACGGCCTGCGTGGCCTCACCGAACGGTTGGCGCAGGCCGGCGGGACGCTGCACGTCGGCCCGGCGCGCGACGGCGGCCTGCTGCTCACCGCCCGACTCCCCCACGCCCCCACCGGACGGTGGGCGTCGTGATCCGGCTCCTGCTCGCCGAGGACCAGGGCATGATGCGCGGCGCGCTGGCCCTGCTGTTGAACCTCGAACCCGACATCGACGTCGTGGCCGAGGCCGCGACCGGGGCGCAGGCCACGCGCGAGGCTCTTCGGGTACGCCCCGACGTGGCGCTGCTGGACATCGAGATGCCCGACGGCAGTGGCCTCGACACGGCCGCCGCGCTGCGCGACCAGTTACCGTCCTGCCGGGTGCTGATCCTGACCACCTTCGGCCGCCCCGGCTACCTGCGCCGGGCCATGGAGGCCGGCGCCCATGGCTTCCTGGTCAAGGACGGGCCGGTGCAGGAGCTGGCGGTGGCCGTCCGACGGGTGCTGGCCGGCGAGCGGGTGATCGACCCGACGCTGGCCGCCGCCGCCCTCGCGGCCGGCCCGAACCCGCTCACCGACCGGGAGCGCGAGGTGCTGGTCGCCGCCGTGGACGGCGCCACGGTCGCCGACATGGCCGCCGCGCTGCACCTGTCCGAGAGCACCGTGCGCAACTACCTGTCCGCGGCCATCGGCAAGACCGCCACCCGCAACCGCATCGAGGCGGCCCGCACCGCGCGCGCCAACGGCTGGCTCTGAGGCGGCACGGCCCGCGCGGTCCGCTCCGCACGGACCGGCCGGGGTCAGCGCGGTGGGCGGGCGCTGTCGCGCACGACGAGTTCGGTGGCGAGTTCGATGCGCGGGCTCTCGGTCTTCTCGCCTCCGGCGAGCCGCAGTACCGTCCGGGCCGCCAGCATGCCCATCTCCGCGAGGGGTTGGCGGACGGTGGTCAGCGGTGGGGAGCACCAGCGGACCTCGGGCAGGTCGTCGAAGCCGATCACGCTGATGTCGTCGGGCACCCGCAGGCCACGTTTGCGGACCGCCTCGTAGACGCCGAGGGCCATCTGGTCGCTGGAGGCGAAGATGGCGGTGGGTGGGTCGGGCAGGGCCAGGAGCTGCGTACCCGAGGTGAAGCCGGACTCGTGGTAGAAGTTGCCGGGCCGGATGAGGGCGTCGTCGACGGCGATGCCGGCGGCCCCCAGAGCCGCGCGGTAGCCGTCCATCCGGGCTCGGCTGCACATCAGGTGCGGCGGCCCGGCGATGAAGCCGATACGGCGGTGACCGAGGCCGATCAGATACTGGTTGGCGCTCAGGCTGCCCGCCCAGTTGGTCGCGCCGATGGTGGGTGACTCCTGCGGGTCGACGCCAGCGGGGTCGATGATGACCACGGGAAGGTGCAGCCGGCGCAGCTCCGCCTGAAGTGGTGGGTTCACCATCGAGGTCACGAAGATGACGCCCTCGGTGGATCGGGTACGCATGTTGTCGAGCCACTGCTTGGCCGAGGAGATGCGCCAGTGGATGGCGGAGACGACGGTGCCGACGCCGCTGGCGCGGGCGACGTCCTCCACCCCGCGGATGATCTCCACCGCCCACGGGCTGTCCAGGTCGTTGAAGACCAGGTCGATCAGCGCGGCCTCGGTGCGCCTGGCCTGGGTGCGTCGGCGGTAGCCGTGCTGGTTGAGCAGGGCCTCGACGCGCTCCCGGGTATCGGGAGCGACGTCGGTGCGACCGTTGATGACCCGCGAGACCGTGGGCACGGAGACACCGGCCAGTCGCGCGATCATCGCGATGGTGACGTTTCGGCCGTTGTCGGAGCCCACGGTCCGCTCCTTCGTGTGGCGGGGCGTTTCAGGTCGGTCGGTGATCCGGTGTCGTCACCCCTTGACGCTGCCGGTGAGGCCGCCGATCAGTTGACGTTCGGCCACGGCGTAGAAGCCCAGCGCGGGAAGCATGGACAGCACGACGTAGGCGAGCACCCGGGCGGTGTCGTCGGCGTACTGCCCCTGGAACGCCTGGACCCCGACGGGCAGGGTCCACCAGCTCTGATCGCTGAAGACGACCAGCGGGAGCATGAAGTTGTTCCAGCTGGTGACGACGGCCAGGACCGAGACGGTGGCCAACGCGGGGCGGGCCATCGGCAGCAGGACCCGCCAGAAGAACCCGAAGGAGCTACAGCCGTCGAGGACGGCGGCCTCCTCCACCTCGGCGGGGATGGTCCGGAAGAACTGACGCAGGATGATGATGGTGATCGGCAGCCCGAAGGCGGCCTGGGGAAGGATGACGCCGAGCGGGTTGTCCAGCAGGCCGATGGAGCGCAGCAGGACGAACAGCGGCAGGATCGCCACCGCGAACGGGAACATCAGGCCGATCGCGAACAGGGTCACCAGGAACTCGCGGCCCCGGAAGGCGTACCGGGCGAAGACGAACGCGGCCATCGCCGCCGCGGCGACCACGATGAACGTGCTGCTGATGGCGATGAGCAGGCTGTTGCCGAGCTGCCGCCAGAACACGCCGGAGGCGAACAGATCGGTGTAGTTCGACGGCACCCAGGGGTCGGGCAGGCCCAGCGGGTTGGTCGACAGCTGGCCGTTGTCCTTGAAACCACCGATCACACCGAACCAGACCGGCACGACGATGAGCGCGCCGACGCCGATGCAGACGAGGTGCAGCACGATGCTGCGGGTCCGCTGGGCGCCACTGGTCTTGGCGGTCATCGCTGGCCTCCCTGGTTGGTGATCGCGCCCGCGGTGTCCCGACGCAGGACGACGCGCTGGTAGAACAGGGCGAAGACGAGGCTCAGCAGGAACATGACCATGCTGATCGCGCTGGCGTAGCCGACCTCGAACCGACGGAAACCGAACTGGTACATGGTGACGGCCATGGTCTCCGAGGAGTGGATCGGACCGCCGCCGGTGAGCACCCAGACCATGTCGAACAATTGGATGGTGCCGATGACCGACAGGAAGATGCTGATCCGGATCGTCGGCCCGAGCAGCGGCAGAGTGACGTGGCGGAAGGCCTGCCACGCGGTGGCGCCGTCGGTGACCGCGGCCTCGGACAGCTCCTTCGGGATGCCCTGCCGGGCCGCCAGGAAGAGCATCATGTAGAGGCCGAAGTACTTCCAGGACACCACCAGGAAGACGGCGTACAGCACGGTGGACGGGTCGGCGAAGACCGCGCCCGCCTCCGCGCCGAGGAACTTCGAGACCGACTCGCCCAGACCCCGGTTGGGCGAGAACACCAGGGTGAACAGGACCGCCGTGGTGACCTCGGAGAGCACGTACGGCGCGAAGAAGATCAGCCGGTAGGCGGCTCGGCCGCGCAGCGGCTGGTTGAGCAGCATCGCCAGGGCCAGCGCGGCGGGCAGCTGCACGGTCAGCGACAGCAGCACCAGCACGAGGCCGCGCCACAGGTCGCCGCGGAAGGTCGGGTCACCGAAGGCGCGGGTGTAGTTGTCCAGCCCGATGAAGTTCTCCGGCAGCCCGAAGCCGTTCCACTTGTAGAGACTGGCGTAGGCGGCCACCAGGATGGGCGTGATGACCAGCAGCAGGAACAGGGTCAGGGCGGGCGTCAGGAAGACGGCAAGGACGCCACCCCGCCCCGGCCGGGGCTGGCGGCCGCGCCGTCGCGCGGTGCCCGGCCCCGGTGCCGGCGGATCTGTCGCCGTGTCGCCGCGTCCTGGGTACGACACGGTCGATGGCCTGGTCATGCCTGCTCCACTCGGTTTCTATCGCCGGCTACGGATGGGTACGGGGTCACGATCAGACGGTCTTCGCCACCTGCGTGATGTCCTTGAGGATCGCGGCGGGCGCCTTCTTGCCCGCGATGATCTCGGCGACGCTGTCGTTGATCTGCTGCCCGAGCGCGGGCGCGTACGCCTGGTCGAGGTAGAGCTGGAAGCCGGTGTTCTTGGCCAGCGTCTCCGCGACGACCTTGTTGTTCGGGTCGCTGATGGCGTCGGTGGCGTCCTTGACCGTGGGCAGAACCGCGCCGGTCTTCGCGGACCGGCGCTGGTTGTCGACGCTGAGCAGGAACTTCAGGAAGTCGATGGTGGCGGGCGGGGCGTCCTTGCCGACGGCGAAGCCGTTGCCGCCGCCGAACACCTCGGTGGCGGTGCCCTTGCCGCCATCGACGGCGGGGAACGGGAAGAAGCCGAGCTTGTCGCCGATGCCCTTCTTGCTGGTCGAGCTGGATGCCTGTACCGCCGGCGCCCACTGACCCATCAGCTCCATGGCCGCGCCGCCGTTGCCCATGGTGGCGGCCTGCCCGTCCGGGGAGCCGTACTCGGCGCCGAGGAAGCCCTTCTGGAAGGGTTGCAGGTCGACGAGCTCCTTGAGCCGCTCACCCGCGGCGGTCAGGTCGGGGGTGTCGAAGTTCTTGTCGTCGACGGCCTTCTGCAGCGCGCCGACGCCGCCGATGCGCATCGCCAGGTACGACCAGTAGAAGTGGGCTGGCCACTTGTCCTTGCCGGCGATGGCGACCGGGGTGATGCCGGCGGTCTTGAGCTTGCGGACCGCGTCGAGCAGGGCGGTCCAGGTGGTGGGGGGCTCGGTGATGCCGGCGCGGGTGAAGAGGTCCTTGTTGTACCAGAACCCGACCATGCCGATGTCGAACGGGATGCCGTAGATCTTCCCGTCGATCGTGTACGGCCCCATGGCGGCCGGCAGGATGCCGCTGACCAGGTCCTTCACGTCGTCGGTGAGGTCCTTGACCAGACCCGCGTCGACCTGCTGCTTGAGCACGCCGCCGCCCCACGACTGGAAGAGGTCCGGCGGGTCGCCGGCCTGCGTGGCGGTGGTGAGCTTGGCCTTGAACGCCTCGTTCTCCAGCGGCTGGATGGTGAACGTGACGTTGCTGTGCGCGGTCTTGTACTCGTTGGCCATCGCGGCCCAGACCGGCAGCATCGGCTCGGTGTTCTGGATGTGCCACCAGTTGATCGTCTGCGCCGCGTTCGGGTCGCTGGACTTGTCGTCGCCGCTACAGGCGCTGAGCAGGTAGGCGCCGGCGCCGGCGCCGGCGATGCCGAGCAGCGATCGGCGGGAAAGGTGCGCTGTCATGATCCATCCCTTCGGGGACTCACGGTGTGCTCGGACGCCGGCCGAGCCGGCAAGGGTTCGAACCTGGATCTCCGGAACTTTCATTGCTTCGTCGGTATTACCGATCGATGGCCGGGACGCTACGAGCAGTTCCCCCAGCGGTCAAGACCCCTGTCCTATCGCGATAAGACCGGCTACCGTACGAGGGGCTTCCAGTGATCTGGTCCCGCAAGTTTCCGGAAGTTTCACAGCCGCACCGCACAGAGGAGCCCCCGTGTCGACCGACACCGCTGACGTGGCGACCGCTGCCTGGTCGATCCGCAACCCCGTCCTCGCCGGGTTCCACCCGGATCCGTCGATCCTGCGCGTCGGCGATGACTTCTACCTGGCCACCTCGACCTTCGAGTGGTATCCCGGGGTACGCGTGCACCACTCGCGCGACCTCGTGAACTGGCGCCCACTGGGTGGGATCATCACCGACCGCCGCCTGCTGGATCTGCGCGGCTGCGGCGACTCCAACGGGGTGTGGGCGCCCGACCTGACGTACCACGACGGGCAGTTCCACCTCGTCTACAGTGACGTGGCCAGCTTCGCCAGCGGTTACTGGGATCCGCAGAACTTCCTGATCACCGCGCCCGACATCGCCGGGCCCTGGTCCGACCCGGTGAAGCTGCACGGGCGTGGCTTCGACGCCGCCCTGTTCCACGACGACGACGGCACCAGCTGGCTGCTGAGCATGAGCGCGGACTGGCGTCCGGGCCGGGACCGCTTCGGCGGCATCGAGATCCAGCAGTACGACCGGGCGGCGCGGCGTCTCGTCGGCCGACCCCGCATCCTGTTCACCGGCACACCGGTCGGGGTGACCGAGGGGCCGCACCTGTACCGCCACGACGGCTGGTACTGGCTGATCACCGCCGAGGGCGGCACGAGCTGGGAGCACCAGGTCACCGTGGCGCGCTCGCGGGAGTTGTTCGGCCCGTACGAGGTGGACCCGGACGGGCCACTGCTCACCTCGGTGGGCCGCCCCGACCTGCGCCTGCAGAAGGCCGGGCACGGCAGTCTGGTCCAGACCCCCGACGGTGGGTGGTACCTGGCCCACCTGGTCGGTCGCCCCTACTCACCCCTGGGCAACTGTGTGCTCGGGCGGGAGACCGCGATCCAGCGGGTCGAGTGGCCGGACGGTGGCTGGCCCCGCATCCCCGGAGGGGTCCCGGCCGAGGAGGTCGTCGCTCCGGACCTGTCTCCGCACCCGTGGCCCGAGGAGCCCGCCACCGACGGCTTCGACGCCGCCGAGCTGGAATCCTGCTGGTCGACGCTGCGCCGGCCGGCCACCCCGGACTGGGTCGACCTGCGCTCCCGTCCCTCGCACCTGCGCGTGCACGGTGGACAGTCGCCGGTGGGTCGCCAGGCGCCGAGCCTGGTCGCGCGACGGGTCGGGGCGACGCACTGCTCGCTGGAGACGGTCGTCGAGTTCGACCCGATCGACCACCGGCAGCTCGCCGGGATCACCGCGTACTACAACACCCTGAACTGGCACCACCTCTACCTGACCCGTGCCGACGACGGCCGTACGGTGTTGGAGCTGCTCAGCTCCGACAACGGCCGGCGCACCCCGTACCCGGAGCTGACCGTCGACGCCAGTGGTGTCACCCGGGTCGGTCTGCGGGCGGTGTTCGACGGGCCGGTGGTCCGCTTCGACTACGACCTCGGGGCCGGGTGGCAGCGTCTGCCCGTCGACCTGGACGCGACCATCCTGTCCGACGAGCACGCCGCGTTGATCATCGACGGGGAGCCGGCGGCGTGGGGCTTCACCGGCGCCTTCGTCGGGTTGTGGGTGCAGGATCTCGGCGGTGACGGGGTGTACGCCGACTTCGACCACGCCACCTACCGGGAGCACTGACCTGGCGAGGCGCCTCACGGCCGTTGGGCGACCGCGCGCAACTCGCCGAGGGTGGTGCGCAAGCCGTTGCCCGACGCCGTCGCGTCCTCGGTGCGCAGGCCGGTGACGGCCATGGCCGGCGAGCGGGTGGCCGCGACGGCGTCGTCGCCGGACCCGGTGACGTCGAAGATGCCGAAGTCGCCGCTGAGCGTCCGGTACGTCGGCGTCGCGGTCCCCGCGTCCTGGGACAGGTAGAGGACCACGTGCTGACCCACGTCGAGGGTCGACATGTGGGCCATGTCGGCCACCCCGGCGTCGAGGCTGGCGAGCGTGATCGACGCTCCGGGGCGTACCCCGGAATCGGTCCTGGCCCGCAGCACCTCGTCCACCCGGAAGCCGGCGGACGTGACCTGGCCGCGTACCACCAGGTCGGCGGCCTCGGTGAGCTGCTGCACCGTGCCGTACCCGCGCAGCTTTCCGCGGGCCGGCGCGGGCGGCGCGCTCGCCGTCGGCGCGACCGCGCCGCCGGTGGTGGGCGCGGCGGCCGGCTCGGCGCCGTCGGCGCTGCCGCAGGCCGACAGCGCCGCGACGGCGAGCACGGCGGTCGCGGCGGCCCACCAGGGCAGGGTACGGCGGAGATCGACTGCCATGGAACGCTCCTCGCGGTCGGTGGCGCTGCTGACGAACCCGGGTCGGTGCGCTCGCAGGCACCCTCGGGGCCCGCGCGCGGGCTGACGATAGCGACCGACGCGCACGGCCGCGCAACGGCCGGATGAACAAATGATCTTCGTCTCCGACGTGTCGCATCGCGGTCTCACGGCCTGGCCGGACCGGTCACGCCGGATCGCTTGCCAAGCCGTCCAGGCGACGCAGCGCCCGCCGGGCGGTGTCCTGGTCGGCGGGCAGCAGCGGCAGTCGGACCGCCGGGGTCGGAATGCGTCCCCGCGCGTGCAGCACCGCCTTGATGACGGTCGGGTTGGGTCCGGCGAACAGCGCGGCCGACAGGCCCGCGAGTCGATGACCGAGCGACCGCCCACGGACGACGTCACCCGCCTGCCAGTGGGTGACCAACCGGACGAACTCGGCCGCCGCGACCTGGGCCGAGGCCGCGATGGCACCGTGCGCGCCGAGGGCCAGCAGCGGCGAGAGGAGCGGATCTTCACCACCGAGTACGGCGAAGCCGGGCGGAAGGTCGGCGAGGAGGTCGATCGCGTCCGCGTCGATCCCACCCGTGGCGTACTTGACGCCGACGACGCCCGGCACCTCGGCGAGCCGGCGGAGATCGTCGGCGTCGAGTTGCTGCCCGGTCCGGTACGGGACGTGGTAGACGACCAGCGGCACCGGGCTTTCCTCGGCGAGGTGGGCGAAGTGGGCGAGCACTCCGGCAGCGCCCGGCCGCAGGAACGGGGGTACCAGGCTCAGGGCCGCCGTCACCTCGGGCCGCTCCCTGAGGGCGCGTACCGCCGCGACGCTGTTGGCGCCGACGAGCAGGCGCGCGCCGCGTTCCCGGCACACCGCGGCCAGGACGTCGAGGACCACGCTCTGCTCCTCGTCGCTGAGGGCGGCCGGCTCGCCCGTCGTGCCCAACGCGACCACGCCGGCCGCGCCGGCGTCGAGCGCGTCGAAGGCCAGGGCGGTCAGCGCGTCGACGGCGACGGCTCCGGACCTGTCGAACGGGGTGATCAGGGGCACGTACAGGCCGGTCAGGGTCATGCCTTCACTCTCGACGGACCAAACCGGGTAGGTCCAGTTCCGATTACTCACGCAATACCTAAGCTGAGCTGATGCTTGACGTCCGTCGCCTCGTTCTGCTGCGGGACCTGGCCCGTCTCGGCACCATCGCCTCGGTCGCGCGGGCACACGCCTACACGCCGTCCGCCGTGTCGCAGCAACTGGCCGCTCTGCAACGGGAGGCCGGCACCCGGCTGCTGGAGCGCACCGGCCGCCGGGTCACCCTCACGCCGACGGCGACCGCGCTCGTACGGCACAGCGAGGTCATCCTGGCCGCGCTGGAAGCCGCCGACGCGACCCTCGCGGCCGCCCGAACGGGACTGCGCGGGAGCGTACGCATCGGCGCCTTTCCCAGCGCCGTCCGCACCCTGCTCCCGGCGGCGCTGGTCACCCTGGCCCGCGACCATCCGGCGCTCGACCTGATGATCACCGAGTTGGACCCGGTCGACGTGCCGGCCGCCCTGCGGGGCCGGCAGCTCGACGTCGCGCTGCTGCACGACTACGACATCGCGCCGGTCGCGCCCGATCCGGCGCTGGACTCCATCGCGCTGCTGGAGGAGACCGTCTACCTCGCCGTACCCCCTGGGGTCGTGCCGGACGGCGGCGGCGCCGGTCCGGTCGGCGAGGCGCGCGACGCGCAGTGGATCGTCGGCACGCCCGGGACGCTCTGCCACTCGGTCGCGCTGCACGTCTGTCAGCTGGCGGGCTTCGCCCCGGCGGTACGGCACCACGTCGACGACTTCACCGCCATGCTCGCCCTGGTCGCGGCGGGTGAGGGGGTCGGGCTCGTGCCACAGCTCGCCATCACGCGGCCCTCCGCGCAGGTTCGCCTCCTCCCGCTGGCCCTGCGCCGTCGCACGAGAGTCGCCTACCGCAGGGGTGCGGGTGAGCACCCCGCGGTGCTGGCGTGCGTCTCCGCGCTACACAGAGCCACCACCGCCCTGCCCAGCGGAGTTCCGATTGACAGTTGATCGACGTACTGCTATCTGTTAATACAGTTTCCTGATATTCGGGGTGCCCCGGCGCCCTCCCCCACGCCGGGCACCCGACCGGTCGGCGGCCTGCCGCCCCTTTCCCCCGAGGAACACCATGGTGCGTAAGAGAACAGCCGCCTACGCCGTGGGCACCCTGCTGATCGGCGTCGCGGCGGTCGGCTACGGCCTGCCGTCGGCCAGCGCCGCGACCGCCGGCCCGATCACCGGCCTGGCCGGCAAGTGCGTCGACGTGGCCGGCGCGAACTCGGCCAACGGCACAGCGGTGCAGCTCTACGACTGCAACGGCAGCGCGGCCCAGACCTGGACGGTGGGCAACAGCGACAGCTCGATCCGCGCGCTCGGCAAGTGCCTCGACGTCACCGCCGCGTCGACCACCAACGGCGCCAAGATCCAGCTGTACGACTGCAACAACACCGGCGCCCAGAAGTGGACCGCCGGCAGCGGTGGCGCCCTCGTCAACACCGCCTCCGGCAAGTGCCTCGACGTGACCGACCGGAGCACCGCGAACGGCGCCCGGCTACAGATCTGGACCTGCGGCGGCACCACCAACCAGCAGTGGACCCTGCCCGGCGGCGGCACCCCCACCCCCACGCCGACCGCCAGCGGCTCCACCGGCACCAACCTGGACGACCCGGCGAAGAAGGACGTCGCCATGCAGCTCGTCTCGGCGGCGGAGAACTCCTCGCTCGACTGGCGCGCCCAGTTCTCCTACATCGAGGACATCGGCGACGGTCGCGGCTACACCGCCGGCATCATCGGCTTCTGCTCCGGCACCGGCGACATGCTCGAACTCGTCCAGGCGTACACGAACACCAAGCCCGGCAACGTGCTCGCTGGCTACCTGCCGGCGCTGCGCGCCGTCAACGGCACCGCGTCGCACTCGGGCCTCGACCCGAACTTCACCCGCGACTGGCGCACCGCCGCCAACGACTCCGTGTTCCGGGCCGCGCAGGAGGCCGAGCGGGACCGGGTCTACTTCAACCCGTCGGTCCGCGACGGCAAGAACGACGGGGTACGCGCACTCGGCCAGTTCGCCTACTACGACGCGGCGGTCATGCACGGGTACGAGGGCATGCGTCAGATCCGCAGCCGCGCCCTCACCCGCGCGAAGCCCCCGGCGCAGGGCGGCGACGAGCGGACCTGGCTCAACGCGTTCCTTGATGAGCGGGTCATCGAGATGAAGAAGGAGGAGGCCCACTCGGACACCTCCCGCGTGGACACCGCCCAGCGGGTGTTCCTCAACAACGGCAACTTCAACCTGAACACGCCGTTGACCTTCGCCGTCTACGGCCAGCAGTTCCGCATCAACTGACCCGCCGGCGGCGCATCGCGCGGTGACGACATCGATCGCGCCGCCACCCCTGCCCCGTTTGGGCACGGGTGGCGGCGCGATCATCGTCCGGGCCGCCGGCCCCATGCAGCGCTACGGTGCCACGGTGGTGGTCAACACGGTGGAGAAGTTCGGCGCGGACGATCTCCTCGAACGTGCGTGGGATCTGCCGACAGCGGTCAGCGAATCGCTTCGTCCGCTCGTTCAGATGACGCCTGAGGGCTGGGTCGTGGACGCGTGGCCCATGACGGCGCAGCTTGCTGCGATCGTGCAACCGTGGGTGGACGAACCCGTCGATGTGGAGTCAGGCTGCTGGTTCGTCAGCTCCGCGCGGCATTGACGCGATGCCGGCAGCACGCCGCCAGCGGCCACTTGACGCTCCTGCGAGCCGTCCGTCGCCGGCTGCCGAGGATCGGCACCGTCCGGACATCCAATCGATCATGATTACTGAAACTGTCGTACACCTGTTCTAATGTCAGGTCATGGTCGAGGAGCTGACGCAGGCAGACGCGGCGGTCGCCGCCTGCCTCGACGCGTCCGCCTGGAGCCTCGCCGAGCACGAACTCGTCGCCGCGCTCGACGCCGCGCACCGCCTCGCGCAACGGCTCGCCGCGCTCCAACTGACCCTCGTTCGCGAGCTGGACGGTCGGGGCATCGCCCGCGCCCACGGCGCGTCCGGCACCGCCGTCTGGCTCCGCGAACGCCTACGCCTCACGATTCCGGCGGCCCGACGGCTCGTCGACCTCGCCGCCGCCCTCGACAACGGCCACAACGGCGGAGTCCGGCAGGCGTTGGCCGACGGGAACATCACCGCCGAGCAGGCCCGCGTCATCACCGACACCGTCACCACGGTGCACGACAGCGCCGGCTCGACAGCCGCCGACAAGGCCGTCGGCGTCCTCATCGAATGGGCCGGGCAGTTCGACCCGACCCTGCTGCGCAGGTTGAGCACGCGCATCCTCGACCACGTCGCCCCCGACGTCGCCGAGGCCGCCGCGAAGGCCGCGCTGGAGGCCGACGCCCGCCGCGCCGACCGCGATCGGCACCTGACCGTTTCCGAGCAGACCGACGGTCGGCTGAGACTCGCCGGCACCCTCGACGTCGAGACCGCCGGACTGCTCCGCGCCGCCATCGACCCGCTCAGCGGTCCCAGCGGCCCAGACGACACCCGTACGCCGGGCCAACGCCGCCACGACGCCCTCGCGGACGTCTGCCGACTCGCCCTCCGCACGGGCGACCTACCTGCGAACGGCGGTGAGCCCGCCCAGATCGTCGTCACCACCGGCTACGACGCCCTGAGTCAGCAGCTCGGCGCCGGCACGCTCGACACCGGGCTCTCCCTGACCCCGCAGACGGTACGTCGGCTCGCCTGCGACGCCGCCATCCTCCCCGCCGTTCTGGGCGGCAATGGCCAACCACTCGATGTCGGCCGGCAACGCCGCCTCATCACCGGTCCCCTGCGGCGCGCCCTCGTGCTTCGCGACCGTGGCTGCGCCTTCCCCGGCTGCGACCGGCCACCGCGCTGGTGCGACGCCCACCACGTCCGTCACTGGGCCGATGGCGGCGACACCTGTCTCACCAACGCCGTCCTGCTCTGCGGCCACCACCATCGCCACGTACACAAGGGAGAATGGACGGTCCGGCTCGGCAGCGACGGCCGACCGATGTTCGTTCCGCCAGCCTGGCTGGACCCCGACCAGCTACCCCGCCGCAACCGCTACCACCGACGCAACTAGACCCGTGTCTGATGATGATCGCTTTGCTGGTTGGCGGAGCGCCAGAGCAGCGTTCCACGACGTCGCCTGCTGGTCCGCCCGTGCGTCGAAGGCGAGCGGGCTGCCCCGCGCGGGAGCCCTGGCGGAGCCGGTTGGCCTGCTGGTCCCGCCGCGCGGCCGTCGACGGCCAGGTGGACCTTGGTCGTCGACAGGCGAAATGGGCGCCGTCTCAGAGCCCCGAAGATCATTTGTCAGATGCGGCCGAGGCCGACAGCGACATCCCCGGGGCCCTCTCAGCGGTGGCCAGGAACGGGGGGCGTGGGCTGGCCGAGGACCGCTTGCGACTCGTCGACGAGTCCGGTCAGGCGCGCGACCTCGGTGTCGGTCAATTGTTCGGCAACTTCGGAGGCTGCGATGTTGGACCGCAGGTGGTCGGTGCTGCTCGTGCCGGGGATGACGACGATGGAGGGCGAACGGCGCAGCAGCCAGGCCAGTGCGATCTGGGCCGGTGTGGCACCCAGGCGCTCTGCCGGGCCGGTCAGCTCCTGGTGGCCGCTGAGCCGTCCGGCGGCCAGCGGGAAGTAGGGGATGAAGAGGATGCCCTGGGTCTCGCAGTCGGCGAGGACCTGGACGCCGCTGCGGTCAAGCAGGTTGAAGCGGTTCTGCACCGCCGCGATGGGGGTCATCTGCTGGGCGCGGGCCAGCATCTGCGGGGACGCGCCGGACAGGCCGATGCGGCGGATCAGCCCCTGGTCTCGCAGCTGGACGAGTGCGCCGAGCGACTCCTCCAGCGGTACGTCCTGGTGCGCGCCGGGGGTGTCGCCGACGAGTCGGAGGTAGGTCAGCTCGCTCGCGTCCGTTCCCAGGTCGGCAAGGGACTCGTGAACCTGCCGCCGGACCGTCTCCGGGCGACCGTCGACGACCCAGGACTTGTCCGGGCCGCGCTCTGCGCCGACCTTGTTGCCCACGATCACGCCCTCGGGGATCGGTCCCAGCGCCTGCCCGATCAGCTGGTTCACCGTTCGTGGCCCGTAGGCGTTCGCGGTGTCGAAGAAGGTCACGCCCAGCTCGACAGCCAGGCGCAACAGCCGCCGTGCCGCCTCCGGGTCGTCCGGGAACCCCCAGACCTTAGGGCCCGCAAGCTGCATGGCGCCGTATCCCACACGATTCATCGACCTCTCCCGCCGTATCACTGATACGGTATCTCCCGTATCGCTGACCGAACCAGTGATACGCCTTATGCCGTAGCATTGCAACCGTGGATGACGCGAAGACCCGCAGTCGCCGGCAGATCCTGGAAGTCGCAGCCGAGCTTCTGGAACGCGAGGGCGCCCACGCGCTCTCCACCCGCGCCGTCGCAGCGGCGGCAGGCATCCGTGCCGCCTCCTTGTACCAGCTCTTCGGCGACAAGAACGGGCTCCTTTCGGCGCTGGCCATCCACGGCTTCGACCTGTACCTGGCGCAGAAGCACACCTTGTCGTCGAGCGGCAACCCGGTCGACGACATGCGCCGCGGATGGGACATGCATGTCGACTTCGGCCTGAAACACCCCGCCTTCTACCTGCTGATGTACGGCACCGACCGCCCCGGCCGGCGCCCACCTGCCGCGCGGGAGGCTCAGGAACTCCTCATGACGTTCCTCGGCCGCGCCGCCTCCGACGGCCGCCTACGGGTGCCGCCCGTCCTGGCCGCCCACCTCACGCTGGCAGCGGTAACCGGCACCACGCTCTCCCTGATCGGCATCCCCGAGGGCGAACGCGACCCGGAGGTCTCACCGCGCATGCGGGAAGCACTCATCGAAGCCCTGACCACCGACACGAGCCCAGCCCCGGACTCCACCCTCGCCGCTCGCGCCCTCGCGCTCGATGCCACCCTCGGCGGGGCGGATCCAGCCATCGTCCCGCTCCGCCCCGTCGAGACCGCACTCCTGCGGGACTGGCTCCAGCATCTCGCCCACTAGGGGCTGTTTCATAAGGGCGGTCGAGCCGAGGCGGAGTCCGGGCGGCGATCCGGCAAGGCGCGGTGGCGTCCGGATACCGGTGTTGTATCCGGACGCCACCGCAACGCCGCCGGTCGTCGTCCGGGCCCGCCGCAGGCCGGCCAGCTCTTATGAAACAGGCCCTAGTGCGCTGGGCCATTTGTCAGGGCCTAGGTGCACTGCCGCGCAGGTGACGTGCGGCGCCAGACCTGGCGGGGTGCGAACCCTTCACATCGCAGCCAGTGCTCGGTATAGACAATCCGCTCGGGCTCAACGACCACAAGGGTGTCTTCGGGCGGCTCGGACACCGAGCGTCCCCGCTCGGCGTGCTCGTTCTCCCATCGGAACGCCTCCCAGTAGTGCGTACGGTCCGGATGCGCCGGATCGAGCACCCGGGCGGTACCGAACACCTGCGCCCCACGGCTGCTGGCCAGCCCGACCAGCGGCGCGAAGATCCCGACGGACACTCGCGGATCGGCGGCGATGTTGCGCATCTTGGGCGAGCGCGGCGAGGCCGTGAACAGCACCGTGAAGCCGAGCGGGTAGTACCGCACCGGGGTGGCCAGCGGGCCGTCCGGACCCGTGGTCGCGAGTACGCACATGTTCTGCGACGACAGCAGGTTGAGAATGCGCTCGTCGAGCCGTTCACGGTCGAGCCGCCCAACCGGCGTGGGCCCGGCCAGCCATGGATTGGTCAATGGCACGCGGGAACCTTATCGCGCGGCTTGACCTGAAGCTTGGATGAGGTCCTAGCCTCCGGTATCGGAGGTACGCATGAGCATGGAAGTTACCGCGTGGACGTCTCTGCGCCACGCGATGAACGCGCGGGACGAGCGACCGCTGTCCCGCGCCACCCTGAAGCGGATCGCGCGGTTCGCCCGGCCGCACCGCGCACTGATCGTCAGATTCCTGCTGTTGAGTGTGGTGACGGCAGTCCTCACGGTGGCGTCGCCGATTCTCGCCGGTCGGGTGGTCGACGCGATCGTCGACGGCGCCGACGGCGGCGTCGTGGTCCGGTTGGCCGTACTGATCGCGGTGATCGCCCTCGCCGAGGCCGGCCTCGGGCTGGTGACCCGATTCCTCTCCGCCAGCATCGGTGAGGGGCTGATCGTTCAACTGCGGACGGCTGTCTTCGACCACGTCCAACAGATGCCGGTGGCGTTCTTCACGCGGACCCGCACAGGTGCGCTGGTCAGCCGCCTGAACAACGACGTGATCGGCGCGCAGCGCGCGTTCAGCGACACCCTGTCCAGTGTGGTCGGCAACGCGGTCACGCTGATGCTGACGTTGGCCGTGATGCTCAGCTTCTCGTGGCAGATCACGCTGTTGGCGCTCGTCCTACTGCCGATCTTCGTGCTACCGGCCCGCCGCATGGGCTCACGGCTCGCCCGCTTGCAGCGTGAGGCCGCCGAACACAACGCGGCCATGAGCACCCGCATGACGGAACGGTTCTCCGCGCCCGGCGCCACCCTGGTCAAGCTGTACGGGCGACCGGCCGAGGAGTCCGCCGAGTTCGCCGCCCGGGCACGGCGGGTACGGGACATCGGCGTCCGTACGGCGATGCTGCAGTGGGTCTTCATCACCGCGCTCACCGTGGTCGGCTCGCTGGCGCTGGCCCTGGTCTACGGGCTGGGCGGCCTGTACGCCCTGCGCGGCAGCCTCGACGCCGGGACCGTGGTCGCCCTCGCGCTGCTGCTGTCACGCCTCTACGCGCCGCTGACGTCGCTGGCCAGCGCCCGGGTCGAGGTGATGAGCGCGCTGGTGAGCTTCGAGCGGGTCTTCGAGGTCCTCGACCTCAGGCCGCTGATCCTCGACAAGCCCGACGCCCGCCCCCTCCCCGACGGACCGGTCGCGGTCGAGTTCGACGGGGTACGGTTCGGCTATCCGTCCGCGGACCGGGTGTCCCTCGCCTCCCTCGAGGACGTGGTGAAGCTCGACACGCGCGGCGGCGAGGACGTGCTGCACGAGGTGTCGTTCCGCGCCGAGGCGGGTCAGATGGTCGCGCTCGTGGGCTCCTCCGGGGCGGGCAAGTCGACGATCGCGCAGTTGGTGCCCCGCCTGTACGACGTCGATGACGGGACCGTGAAGCTCGGCGACGTCGACGTACGCGACCTGTCCGCCGAGTCGATCCGGACGGCGCTGGGCGTGGTCACCCAGGACGGGCACCTCTTCCACGAGAGCATCCGCGCCAACCTGGCGTTCGCCCGGCCCGACGCCAGCGAGGACGAGATGTGGGACGTGCTGCGGCGGGCCCGACTCGACGACCTGATCCGTACGCTTCCCGATGGTCTCGACACCATCGTCGGCGAACGCGGATACCGCCTGTCCGGCGGCGAGCGGCAACGGTTGACCATCGCGCGACTGTTGCTGGCCCGGCCGCGCGTGGTCATCCTCGACGAGGCCACCGCGCACCTCGACTCCACGTCGGAGGCCGCGGTCCAGGACGCCCTCGCCGAGGCCCTGACCGGTCGCACGAGCGTGGTCATCGCGCACCGGCTGTCCACCATCCGGGCGGCCGACCAGATCCTCGTCGTGGAGGCCGGCCGGATCGTCGAACGCGGACGACACGGCGACCTGCTCGCGGCGGGCGGTCGCTACCACGAGCTGTACCGCACCCAGTTCGCCCAGGAGCAACCGACGGCCCAGGAGCAACCGACGGTCCAGGAACAACGCGTGCCGATCTAGACCACCGCGCCGGGGCATCTGCTCCACGACGTCGCCGTCCGCCTCGGGTCGACCCCGGGGCGGGCGGCGAGATTCGACGATCAGTCGTCGTCGCTGTCGTCGCCGTCGTCGTCCGCGTCGTCGTTCTTGTCATCGGCGTCGTCATCGGCGTCGACCGGCTCCTGCTCGGCCTTGACCACCGAGCCGTCCGCACGGTCAACGTCCACCTCGTGCTCGGTGTCGCCGACGACGACCTCGACGCTCCAGACCGCACGGCCGTGCTCCTGCTCGGCCTCGATCTCGACGATCTGACCGCCGCCAGCCTTGGCGAGCGCGATCTCCCCGGCCCGCTTCTCGTCGACAGCGGCGCCGGCCGGCGCCCCGCCCGCAGACGGGGCTCCACTTGGCGACGGGGCACCGCTCGTCGGCGTACCCGATGGTGTGCCGGTCGACGACGGACCGCCGGTCGCCGGCGCGGCGGTCGTGCTCTCGGCCGTCGGCGCGACGGTCGCGGCGGCGAGCGTCGTGTCGGTGCGCGAGTCCTTCGCGGCGGTGACGCCGAGCGCGGCCCCGGCCACTGCCAGCACCGCCACCCCGCCGGCCGACGCCAGGAGCAGATTGGTCCGCTTCATCGTGGTGTCCACCTTTCCTCGGTTGTCGACTACGAGGATCGGCGGAACCGGGATAGCAGCGCGCTGTCCCAACGCTAAGGCCGGGTTAAGCCGGCGGTCAGAGCGCCATCCGCATGAAGACGTCGGCACGGTCGTACGGCGCCAGCGGGATCTGTTCCGCGGCGACGTGCTGGAAGCCGGCCGTTTCGTAGAGGTGTACGGCGTTCGGGAGCTTGGTGCTGCTGCCGAGGAACAGGGTGGCCGCGCCGAGCTCGCGGGCGCGCCCGATCGCGGCCTCGATGAGTTGCCGGCCCAGGCCCCTGCCGCGCAGCGCCGGGGTCACCGCCATCTTCGACAACTCGAAGACGTCCGCCGAGCTGCGTACCAGGGCGACACAACCGACGATCTCCCCGCCGTCGCGCAGGACGAGCACGTCGCCGCCCGGCGCGACGATGGCAGCGAACGGGTCACCGAGCGTCTTACGGTCCGACTCCTCGATGGTGAAGCGGTGGGAGATCCACTCTTCGTTCAGCGTCCGGAAGGCATCGGCCTCCTCGGGGGTCGTCATGGACGTGACGGTCAGCGTGCTCGGATTCATGACCCCGATTCTCCGGCCGCCCTCATTCGAACGTCCAATATCTTGTTTGGACTGATTCGTATCCTCGACGTATGGATCCCGAGTTGCGCCACCTGCGGTACTTCGTCGCGGTCGCCGAGGAGCTGCACTTCGGTCGGGCCGCGGTGCGACTGCGGATGGCCCAGCCGCCGCTGTCGCAGCAGATCCGACAGCTCGAGGCGATGATCGGTACGCCGCTGTTCGTCCGCACCTCCCGGTCGGTGGCGCTGACGCCCGCCGGTGAGGCGTATCTCGTCCGGTGCCGGCGGGTGCTGGCCGCCGTGTCCGACGACGTGCACGAGGCGAGCCGCATCGGGCGCGGGGAGCAGGGACGCTTCGACATCGGCTTCGTCAGTTCGGCCATCCAGCTCGGGCTGGCCGGGCCGATCCGTCGTTTCCGTGAGCGCCATCCGGCCGTCCACCTACGCCTGCACGAGGCGTACACGGCGCAGATCGTCGACCGGCTGTTGAGCGGCGAGGTCGATCTCGGCGTGGTTCGGGACGCGGACGACCACGACGACCTGGTCGGCGTCACCTTCGCCACCGAGTCCTTCGTCGCCGTCCTGCCGGCCGACCACCCGCACGCCCGAAGCCGCGCGATCAACGCGGCGGTGCTGCGGGACGACCCGTTCGTCTTCATCCCGCGAATGGCCGGCGAGCGGGCCTACCAGCGCAATCTCCGGCCGTGCCTGGAAGCCGGCTACACGCCGAGCATCGTCCAGGACGCCGGCAACTGGACCACGGTGGTGCACCTGGTCGCGGCCGGCCTCGGGGTGACGATCGCACCGGCGAGTATCACCGCCGTGACGCCTCCTCCGGTGGCGGTGCTGCCGTTGACCGGCACCGGGGCCACCACCGAGGTGCGGATCCTGCGTCGCCGGGATGACGAGCGGGTCACCGCGACCGGCTTCGGGACCGCAGGGCGATCTCCGGGCCTGCTGGCGGCTAGCCACGCCGGTTGAGTTCCGCCTCCAACCGCTGGACGAGGGTCTTGCGGTCCTTGCCGGCGTGCTCGTTGCGCAGGGCGGTCCGGAGCTGTCGCGTGTCGAGGCCACGGACGAGTTTGCTGGCCTCGGCCACCGACATCTCCGACATCCGGCCGGAGGTGGTGGCGTCGCGTCGTGCCTTCTTGGCCGGGCCGGTGTTGGCCACGTACTGCCGGCCGGTCCGGGACGCCTCCCGCTTCTTGGTGTCGGTCGCGCGTTTCTGGCTCTCGGACATCTCGTCCCAGGCCTTCTTGGGCAGGTAACGGCTCGTCGTGCCGTCCTTGCGGGCCCGGGCGTCGCCCTCCTTCGTCTGCCACTTCTCGTTGCCCCAGCGCTGCAACGCCTTCTGCCGATCGTCCTTTTCGCCCAGGAACGCACCGCCGCGCCGCTTGTACTCCTGCGTCACCAGCTGTGACTTGCGCGCCGACCACTGACCGGGCTTTCCGCCCTTGTCGGACGCCTTGATCTCTTCCTTGATCTGCTCTCTGAGCTCGGGTTTCGTATACCGCGCCATGGGTGGCAGCTACCCGGCAGCGCAGCGGCTATGCCTGGCGCCGCGGTGGCGGGCCGAGCCGCAGCAGCACCTGCGCCCCACCATGCGGGCCGGAGCGCAACTCCAGCCGGCCGCCGCCGGCCTGGGCGGCCCGCCGGGCGATGTCCAGGCCGAGCCCGGTCGAGCCGGCCGCGCTGGCCCCTCGCTTCACGGCGCCCGGCGGCATTCCGGGGCCCTCGTCGGCGACGGTGAGCAGCACCTCGCCGGCGTCGGACACGAGGCGGACCGTGAACGGCGTGCCGTCGGGGGTGTGCGCGAAGACATTGCCGAGCAGGGCGTCCACGGCGGCCGTCAGGTCGTCGGCGGCCACCCCGACGGTCAGCGGGCCGGGGGCCAGGTCGAGGTGGACGGCCCGGCCGGTGTCCTCGGCGAGCACCGACCAGAACGCGACCCGGTCGGCGACGATCGCCGCGGCATCGGAGGCGACCGCGCCCGGCACCGGAGCGCGACGCCAGCGGGCCTGCTCGATCAGCCCGGTGACCGCCCGTTCGAGCCCGTCGGCGGCGGCCGCGATCCGGACCGCGTCGTCCGGGTCGCGCAGTGACTCCGCCTCCAACCGCAGCGCCGTCAGGGGTGTCCGCAGCCGGTGGGACAGGTCCGCGACCTGCTCGCGCTCCTGGATCAGGAGGACCTGGATCCGCCCGGCCAGGTGGTTGAGCGCCCCGGCGACCTCCCGCAGCTCGGCCGGGCCGGCGGGTACGACCCGGGCGTCCAGCTCGGCGTTCGCCAGGCGGTGCGACACGGCGGACAGGTCGCTGATCGGCCGGACCAGCGTGCGCGCCAGCCGGTCGGCGACCGCCAACCCGATCAGCACCAGCACCACACCGAGCAGCGCCAGCACCAGCCAGGCCCGGGTCACCCCGGCGGTCAACTCCTGGCGGGGCACCACGATCCGGATGACGCCCGTGCCGTCCGCCCGGCCCTGCACGGCGATGACCACCTCCCGTCCGGCCGCCGACTCGCCGGTGAGGCTCTGCCCTCGTGCGGCCAGGGCCACCGCGGGCGTACGGGGCGCCTGGGCGCCGAGCACCGTGCCGTCGGGCAGAAACACACTCACCGGACGGCCGGACTCCGCCGCCAACTGCTCGACGGTGAGCCGGATGGTGGGCGCGTCGGCGGTACCGACCACCGGCACGAGGCTCTGCGCGTCGGCGGTGGCCCGTACGGTCGCCCGGTCCTGCGCGACGGTGCGCACCAGCAACGCCAGCGGCACCAGGAACGCGACGAGCGTGAGGACGCTGACCGCGGCTACCAGCAGCGCCAGACGCGCCCTCACGGGCGGGCCGAGGGCGCTTCGAGACGTACGCCGACGCCGCGCACGGTGTGCAGGTAGCGGGGTTGCTGGGCGGTCTCCCCCAGCTTGCGGCGCAACCAGGACAGGTGCACGTCGACGGTCTTGTCGGCCCCGCCGTACGGGATCTGCCAGACCTCGGTGAGCAGCTCGCGTTTGGTGACCACCTGACCGGGTCGCCCGGCCAGGTGGTGCAGCAGGTCGAACTCGCGCGGCGTCAGCTCCACCGGCGTGTCGTCCAGGGTGACCTGCCGGGACCGGGGATCGACCCGCAGACCGCCGACGACGAGGGCCGGGTCCGGCGCGTCGACACCGGCGGGGCCCCGCCGCAGCACCGCGCGGGCGCGGGCGTCGAGCTGCGCGGCGGTGAACGGCTTGACCACGTAGTCGTCGGCGCCCGCGTCGAGGACCCGGACGATCTCGGTCTCGTCGTCACGCGCCGTGGCCACGATGACCGGCACCGAGCTGACCGCGCGCAGCATCCGCAGCAGCTCACGTCCGTCCAGGTCGGGCAGGCCCAGGTCGAGCACCACCAGGTCGGGCCGGTCGTCGAGGGCGTCGCGCAGGCCCGCCATCGCGGTCGAGGCCGCGGCGACCGCGTGGCCGCGTTCCCGCAGGGCACGGATCAGCGGGGTACGGATCGTCAGGTCGTCCTCGATGAGCAGCAGGCGGGCCACAGCAGGCAGGCTAGCCGCTGTCACTGCCGGCGGGGCCCACGTTAACCGTGCCTTAGCCTCCGGATGTGCCGGCGACAACCGTGGATCGGGGATAGTCGGTGGCATGAGCCGTCGTTCGGTCCTCGTCGCCGCCGGGTGGGTGGCCACCGTCGCCGTGGCGACCCTGATCGGGTTGGGCGCGATCCGGCTGGTGGGTGAGAGCATCACCGGCACACCGGGCGGGGTGCGCAGCGAGGCGGAGATCGAGCGGGCGCTCGCCGCGCCGGAGCCGGGCCCGAGTGGCACCGTGGGCGCCGCGCCGGGCGGGCCGTCCACGGCGAGCGCCGCACCGAGCGCCAGCGCCGGGGTCCGCCGGAGTTTCGCCACCGGCGGCGGCACGGCCGTGGCCGAGTGCGGCCCCGACGGGGTACGCCTGGTGTCGTGGGCGCCCGCGCAGGGTTACCGGGTGCACGAGGTGGACCGGGGCCCGGACGACGACGTCGAGGTCACGTTCGAGGGTTCGGCCGGACGGCACGAGTTGAAGGTCCGCTGCATCGGCACCGAACCGGTGGCCGTCGCCGACGACTGACGGAGCCAGCGGCGTGGCCGGCACGGAGAACCGTGCCGGCCACGTCGTGGTGGTGGTTCAGCTCGTGTACGCCTCCACCTCCCAGAGGGAATGGCCGTAGCCGGTCCCCCGGGCCGTGCCGTAGATGCGCAGGTAGCGGCCGTTCGCGCCGAGGCCGCTGTGCTCGTCCACGCCACCGTCGGCGCCGGTCACCGTCTTCACGGTGGTCCAGGTGGTGCCGTCGTTGGAGGTCTGGATCTGGTACGCGCTGCTGTAGGCCGCCTCCCAGGCCAGCTTGACCCGTCCGATCGCGGTCGGGCTGCCCAGGTCGACGCGGATCCACTGCGGGTCGGAGAACGCGCTCGACCAGCGGGTGGCGAGGTTGCCGTCGACGGCCTGCGCGCCGGTCACGTCGGCCCCCTCGCTGCTGGACGTCGTCGTCGGCTTGTTCAGCAGCAGGTTGCCGCCGGTCGGGGTGCCGGTGCCGCCGTACACCTCGAACTCGTAGAGCGAGTAGCCCCACGCCGTGCCGCGGCCGGTGCCGAGGAGCCGGACGTACCGGCCGGAGCCGGTGAGCCCGGTCAGGTCGTCCACCCCGCCGTCGCCGCCGGTCACCGTGCGGATCGTGGTGAAGGTGACGCCGTCGGTCGAGGTCTGGATCTGGTACGCGCTGCCGTACGCGGCCTCCCAGGTCAGCTTGACCCGGCTGAGGGCGTACGTCGCGCCCAGGTCCACGTCGATCCACTGTGGGTCACCGAAGGCGCTGCCCCAGCGGGTGCCGGCCACACCGTCGAACGCGTTGGCCGCGACGAAGGCGCCCTCGAAGCTGGAGGCCCGCGCCGGCTTGCCCCTGGCCAGGTTGGTGCCCGTGCCGGGATCCGGGTCCGGGTCCGGGCCGGGACCGCCGGGGCTGGTGGAGAGGGTGAACTCGTCGATGTCGAACCACGGCCCGGCACCCTTGAAGACCAGGTACAGGGTGCGGGTGCCGGTCGGCGCGGTGACCCCGCCGGTGACCGTGGCGAAGTTGGCGTACCCGCCGGTGGAGGTGACGGTCGCCGAGCCGACCAACTGCCCGGTGGGTGAGTCGACGCGCAGCTCCAGCGTCCCGCCGCCGCCGGCCGGCGCGCCGACCCGGGCGCTGAACGACTGGATGCCGGTCAGGTTGTACGGACGGAACGAGATCCAGTCGTTGTTGTCGATGTAGCCGACGGCGGCACCGCCGTGCCCGGCCGCCCCGGCGACGATCTGGACGCCGGACGAGTCACCGAAGTGCTCGGCCTGGCGGATGCGGGGTTGCAACACCGCCTGGGTGTGCGTGGTCAGCGCCGGCTGGCCGCCTCCGCCCAGGTCGGTGTACTCGGCGTCGATGATGCCGAAGATGTTCGCCGCGGTGTCGTGCTCGCCGTCGGCCGAGGTCTGGATGACCCCGGTGCAACCCTGCGCGCTGGCGAGCTGGTGGCCGTGCGAGTCGTGCCCGAGGACGTAGTTCACCTTCACCCGGGCGCAGTTGATGGTGCCGTCCTGGGCGTCGGTGACCGTGACGGAGAACGGGATCGCGTCTCCGAAGGTGAAGGTCTGCCCGTTCAACGGGGTGTTCACGGTGACCACCGGGGCGCTGTTGCCGACGGTGACGACCACGCTCGCGGTGGCGGTCTTGCCGGTGGTGTCCCGCACGGTCAGCGTCGGGCTGCGGGTGCCGTTGGTGGTGTACGTGAAGCTGGGGTTCGCGGCGGTCGAGTCGGTGGTGCCGTTGTTGTCGAAGTCCCAGGCGTAGGTGAACGGGTCACCGTCCGGGTCGAGGGTGCCGGCCGAGGAGAAGGCCACGGTCAGCGGCGCGGTGCCGCTGGTGGGGGTGGCGGTGACTTTCGGTACGGGCGCGCGGCCGCCGCGGGCGTACTCGATGCGGTAAAGCGCCGAGTTGGCGTCGCCGTTGAACCAGCCGGTGCCGTAGTCGAGCACGTAGAGCGCGCCGTCCGGGCCGAACTCCATGTCCATGACCTGGGTGCCGGTCCACGGGAACGGGTGGATCTTCAGTGGCTGACCGCTGGAGTCGAGCTTGACGTTCTTGATCCAGCGGCGGCCGAACTCGCCCGCGAAGAAGGTGCCGTCGTAGTACTGGGGGAACGCCACGGGCGAGGTGTTGTTCGGGTCGTACCGGTAGACCGGGCCAGCCATCGGCGACAGGCCACCGCCGGTGAACTCGGGCGGCGAGCCGGAACCGCCGTACGGCAGCCAGGCCGGGATCGCCGGCGGGAGCTGGGTGATGCCGGTGTTGTTGGGCGAGTTGTTGACGGGCCCGCCGGCGCAGTTGAACTTCGCCCCGGACGGCCCGGACGGGAAGGTGTAGTCGTTGTAGGCGTCGTTGCGGGCGGTGCAGTACGGCCAGCCGTAGAAGCCGGGCCGGTCGATCCGGGCGAACTCGACGTTGCCCGCCGGACCCCGGTTCGGGTCGGCGGTGCCCGCGTCGGGTCCGTAGTCACCGAGGTAGACGATGCCGGTGGCCTTGTCCACGCTCATCCGGAACGGGTTGCGGAAGCCCATGGCGTAGATCTCCGGGCGGGTCCGGGCCGTGCCGGGCGCGAACATGTTCCCGGCCGGGATGGTGTAGCCGCCCGCCGCGCTCGGCTTGATGCGCAGCACCTTGCCGCGCAGGTCGTTGCTGTTCGCCGAGGTGCGCTGCGCGTCGAAGGCCGGGTTGCGGCCGGACCGCTCGTCGATCGGGGTGAAGCCGGCCGAGTCGAACGGGTTGGTGTCGTCCCCGGTGGACAGGTAGAGGTTGCCGGCCGCGTCGAAGTCCATGTCGCCGCCGACGTGGCAGCACATGCCCCGGCTGGTGGGCACGTTGAGAATCAGGGTCTCGCTGGCCAGGTTGATGGTGTTGTCGGCGTTCACGGTGAAGCGGGACAACCGGTTGACCCCGTCCCAGACGGCGAAGTCGGCCGGCGTGCCGGTGGCCGGCGCCCCGCCCCCGGGGGTGCTCAACGGGGGCGCGTAGTACGCGTATACCCAGCGGTTGGTGGCGAAGTTGGGGTCGGCCTTGATGCCCTGGAGCCCCTCCTCGTCGCCGCTGTAGACGGCGAGGGTGCCGGCGACCTTGGTGTTGCCGGCGGCGTCGGTGTGCCGGATCACGCCATCGCGGGAGGTGTGCAGCACACCCCGGTCGGGCAGGACGGTCAGGCTCATCGGCTCGCCGGTCTCGGCCGCGCCCTTGGCCAGCGCCACCTGCTGGAATCCCGTGGTGACCGTCGCGCCGCAGTCGGCGGTGACCGCCCCGGCGGCGGTCTGGATGCCGCCGAGCAGGTGCTGCCGGAAGGCCGCGTCGGTGTACGAGGCGTCGGTGTGGCCGAGGCCGGTGTACCAGGCCCGGCCGCCGGAGTAGTTCTGGCACCAGGAGATCGGGTGGTCGTACCCCATGCTGCCGCCGGTGTAGGTGCTCTCGTCGAGGGTGGCCAGCACGTGCACGGTGCCCCGGGGGTTGGCGCGGTAGTTGTACAGCTCGTCGAAGCGGCTCCACCGCTGCGGCAGCCCCTTGGTGGACGGGTGCACCTGGTCGGCGACCGTCACGGTGGCGGTCTGCTCGGCCGGGTGCGAGGCGAAGTACGCGCCGACGAGCCCGCCGTACCAGGGCCAGTCGTACTCGGTGTCGGAGGCGGAGTGCACGCCCACGTACCCGCCGCCGGCCGTGATGTAGCGCTCGAAGGCCGCCTGCTGGGTGGCGTTGAGCACGTCACCGGTGGTGGACAGCCAGATCACCGCCGCGAACCGGGCCAGGTTGGCGTCGGTGAACTGGCCGGCGTCCTCGGTGGCCTCGACGGTGAAGCCGTTGGCCGCGCCGAGTTGCTGGATCGCCGTGATGCCGGGGGTGATCGAGCCGTGCCGGAATCCGGCGGTCTTGCTGAAGACCAGGACGGTGAACGGAGCGGCGCTGGCCGCGGGTGGCGTGGCGACGACGCCGCCCAAGACGAGGATCGCGCTCAACACAGCGCCGAGCCATGCTCTCGGGGATCTGCGCACGGATTGGTCCTTTCGCGGGACGACGTGCGCCGATCACGCCGGTGGGGGTGTGCATGCATCGTTACGGGTCGATTACCACCTCGTCAAGGACTTCCGCACTATCCGAGAGAGCGTTATCTCGGCAGCTCAGGGCGACTGCGGCAAGAAAGATCAGATTACGGTTTCCGCGCGGTCCCGCGCGGCGTCCCGGCGCAGCGCCGGCAGCGTCGGCGCGAGCGCCACCGCCATACACAGGCCGCCGAGCGGCAGCAGGTCGAGCGTGACGGCCGGTAGGACGATGCCGACGAGCAGCAGGGCCACGCTCCACCAGGGCAGCCGCCGGTGCGCCGCGAGCATGCCCGCGAGGACGAGCAGACCGAGGAAGAACAACTGCGGTACGACGTCGTAGAACAGCACCTCGACGCCGGGCACGTCCTTGAAGTCCGCGCCGAGCGCCGACATCTCCGCCCGGTCGGCGGCCAGCAGACCCTCGACGATGTCGGCGCCGAACTGCACCATCGTGGCGGCGAGCCCGACCAGCGTGACGGCCACGACCGACGTACGCCACGGACCGGGGCGTAGCAGGCCGGCCAGCGCCAGCACCACCGGCACGAACAACACCATGCCGGCGAGGCCGACCAGGTGCGCGGCCTGCCAGTCGAACCCGGGACCATACGTCCCGTCGGACCTACCCCACAGGCGGACGAGCCCGTAGCCCACGATGCAGGCCGGACCGGTGATCACGAAGAATGCGGCGCGTCTCATGATCACCATCATCTGGCCGTCCACACCCGTCCAGCCTCCGGGCGCAGCCCCGGTACGGCCCCGGTTTCCGCCTCAGGTCTTCCACCGAGCAACCCTGATCCCGGTGGTCTCTATAGTCGCGCGGTGAGCATGGAACGGGTACGGCAGGCGTACGCCTCGGTCGCGGATCTCTACATCGAACTGTTCGGCACGCGTGAGCAGGTCGACCCCGACGACCTCGCCCTCATCGGCCGGCACCTGGCGGGTCGACCCGGGAAGGTGCTCGACCTGGGTTGCGGCCCCGGCCACCTCACCGACTACCTGCGGTCGTCGGGCGTCGACGCCACGGGCATCGACGTGGTCCCCGAGTTCGTCGCCCACGCCCGTGCGACGTATCCGAGCGGCAACTACCGCCTCGGGTCGTTGGGCGACCTCGACGTGGCCGACCACTCCGTCGCCGGCATCCTGGCCTGGTACTCACTGATCCACCTGCCGCCGGAGCGCCTCGACGGCGTGCTGACCACGTTCCGGCGTGCCCTGGCCCCGTCCGGGAGGTTGGTGCTGGGCCTCTTCTCCGGCGACGAGGTCGACGCCTTCGACCACAAGGTCATGACCGCCTACCGTTGGCCGGTCGACGAGATCGCCGCGCGGCTGGCGCGCGCCGGCTTCACCGAGGTCGAGCGTTTGGAGCGCCCCGACGGTGGCGCCCATCGGCCGCACTTCGCCATCGCGGCGGTCACCATCGACGGGTGAGCGTACGGCGCCTCCTCAGCCGTGTCGGGAAATGCGGCGAGGCGACCGGATCGCCGGTCGGCCAGCCGCCTGGACGCATTGCGGGGCTGTTCTGTGTGCCGCTGCGCGGCGGGCTAGGAGACGCCCGTTCCATGGCGCAGTTGGGCGAAGGCTCGGTCTGCGTCGGCGATCGCCTCGGGTTGCACGTCGTGTGCGGTTCGCCCATCGGCGATCCTCTGCCAGTTGGTCCGGGCCAGGACGCGGTGAACCGCGATCACCTGGGCGGCCTGCAGTAGGGCGTCGATGCCCGGGCCGAGGGCCGCAGCCAGCGCCTCCTCATCGTCGAGCAGGTACTGCGTGAGCCGTCCCGCCAGGCTCGGGGTGGTGAACACCAGCCGATGAAACGCCACCACCTCGGGATGATCATTGAGGCCGGTGACCGGCTCGAAGCGATCGAGACCGGCTCGGAAATGCCGGTGCAGGGCTGTCATCGGCGCGATGTCGGGCCGACGGTCGCGCACCACACGTGCGGCCTCGCCGTTGTGGTCCGCGAAACGGTGCAGGACCAGGTCTTCCTTGGTGGCGAAGTAGCGGAAGAGGGTCGGTTTCGACACCTCGGCCGCGACGGCGATGTCGGAGACCGATACCTGCTCGAACCCGCGCGCCAGGAACAGCGAGATCGCCGCGTCGGCGATCGCGTCCCGCGTACGCAGCTTCTTGCGGGCGCGTAGCCCGACAGGCTCCATCACCGTGTCAGACTAACATTCGTTACCGGGTTGCTTTTTTAACTCGGTAACGGTTTCATGGAAGCCATGGAACAGGTAGACACCCCGATGCACTCCGTCAACCAGGGCGAGGTCGCCGCGACACCCCTAGGAGGACCTCCGGTACTTGTCACTGGGGCGACCGGCCGCATCGGGCGCAGCGTCGTCGATCTGCTGACCGATGCGGGTGTGCCGGTCCGCGCCCTCGTGCGCCGCTCCGAGACGGCGGCGACACTGCCCGCCAACGTCGAGATCGTCACCGGCGATCTCACCGTGCCCGAATCGCTCGACGACGCACTGCACGCCGTCAGCACGGTCTTCCTGGTCTGGACCGCTCCGGCGCAGACCGCGGCGGCGGTCGTGGACCGGCTGGCCGCCCAGGCGCAG
Organism: Micromonospora sp. CA-248212; assembly: GCF_050948405.1. Taxonomy (NCBI): domain Bacteria; kingdom Bacillati; phylum Actinomycetota; class Actinomycetes; order Micromonosporales; family Micromonosporaceae; genus Micromonospora; species Micromonospora sp. CA-248212. The sequence goes on from NZ_CP192023.1 coordinate 4,171,577, forward strand.
CGGGTCGTCTACCTGTCCGCACCACACCAGACCCCGCACCCGTTCTTCCAGCAACCGAACCCGATGGCGGCGTTGCACGCGGAGATCGAGCGGCTCATCTCGGCCGCCGGGCTCGACTCGACGATCATCCGACCAGGGATGTTCGCGTCGAACGCCCTCCTCTGGTGGGCCGCCGCCATCCGTGGCAACGGCGTGGTCCGGTGGCCGTACGGCGCGGCCGAGACAGCCCCCGTTGACGACCGAGATGTGGCCGAGGTCGTCGCGCGCACCCTGTACGAGGACGGGCACGCTGGCGGTGACTACGTCCTGACCGGCCCCGAATCACTCAGTCAAGCTCAACAGGTAAGCATCATCGGTGACACGCTGGGGCGCCCGATCGCGTTCGAGGAACTGTCGCCCGACGACTTCCGGCGCGAGACTCCGGAAGCCGCGCGCGCGGCAGTGGACATGCTCCTCGCCGCGTGGGACGCCACGACGGGACACCCGGCATACATCACGTCCACGATATTCGACATCCTCGGAACACCACCGCGAACGTTCCGCCAGTGGGTCACGGACCACGCCACCGCCTTCACCGAGCATCCCCACCCACGGAACCCCTGACCACCCTCGACGTCAGCTGACCAGTACCGAACGGCGGATTTCTCGTTCCACTGGCGGCGCGGCGCAGGGGGCGAAGCGGCTCGACCATCCCCCGTCCGGCATCCCGTCGAGGGCCAACAGCTCGAACACGTTGCCATCGTGGCTGACCGGAAGCGGGCCGGCGGCCGTCGAAGTAGGTGCGCCAGATGTATTCGTCGGTCCACGTCACCCGGAGGCCCTGACGACGTGAAAAAGGTAGGCGTCCGAGATCGCGTCCAGCCGCGCCGACCCGTCCTCGCGCAGATCGATCCGGTCGCCGGAGGATCCGCACCAGGTACCCGTCAGGTCAGCCTTCGTAGGCTGTGGCGGAGGGGTCGAGGGCGCACAGCCGACCAGATTGGGCGCTGAGTCGTAGTCGCTCGGCTGTTCTTGCCGCCTCTTGGATCGGGGTGGTTGTTGCGGTCGGCGCAGTTGACGACCAGACCGCGAGCGAGGTTCTGAAGCCCTGCCCGCTTCTCGTTGCCGCCGTATTCGTTGACGTTCAAATCCACCTCACGCGTCGCGCGCAGCGGACACCGCGAGGAACCCTCAGCCGACGCTAAGACCGCTCTCACGGCCCGTTCCTAACGTGTGCGGGCATGGCGACACCACCCGTATCCCCGCCGACGACCGCCGACGTCACCTCCTGGCTGACCTGCGTCGCGCCCCGCCCGGCCGCCCGGCTGCGGCTCGTGTGCCTCCCGTACGCCGGTGCCGGCGGCGGCGCGTACCGGCCGTGGGCCGCGCTGCTGGGCGACGACGTGGAGGTGTGGGCCGCGCAGTTGCCCGGCCGTGAGCGTCGGCTGGCCGACCCGCCGCTGAGCACGATGGACGAGGTGGCGACGCCGCTTGTCGACGCGATCGTCGCGCGGGTGCCGACGCCGTTCGCGATCTTCGGGCACAGCATGGGTGGCCTGATCGGGTACGAGGTGGCGGCCCGCCTGGTCGCCCGGGGCGGCCCGGTACCACAGCGGCTGGTGGTCTCGGCGGCCCGTCCGCCGCGCGACGCCGCGCCGCTCGGCACGGCACACCGCCTCGACGACGCGGCGCTGACCCGCTGGCTGCACGACCTCGGCGGGATACCCGACGAGGTGCTCACCGACCCCGGTCTGCTGGAACTGATCCTGCCGACCGTGCGGGCCGACCTGAGCGTGGTCGCGTCCTACCGCCCGACGACCGTGCCGCCGCTGCCGCTGCCCGTGGACGCGGTGGCGGCCGCCGACGATCCCCTGGTCGCCCCGGACGAGGTGGCCGGCTGGGCGGCCTGCACCGCGGCCGGTTTCTCGCTGACCGTCGTCCCCGGAGGCCACCTCTACCTGCACGACACGCCTCCCCCGCTGTCCCGCCTGCTCGACGGCGGGCTGGCCGCCGACCGCGCGTACGTCGAAGGGGCCACCCGATGACCCAGGACCTGCACCCGGACCTCGCCGACCTCACCCCCGAGCAGCGGGAGCTGCTGGCCCTGCGGCTGCGCCAGAGCCGCGCCGGCCAGAGCCAAGCCGGCCAGGCCCGCGCCGGTCGCGCCGATCCGACACCGACTCCCGCGACGGCGGCCTACCCGCTCTCCTTCACTCAGGAGCAACTCTGGTTCCTGGACCGGTTGGAGCCCGGCACGCCGGTCTACAACGTGCCCTTCGCCGAGCGGATCACCGGTCCGCTCGACGTCGCGGCGCTGCACCGGGCGGTCAACGCGGTGGTGGCCCGGCACGACGCGCTGCGGGTCGTCTTCGCGACCGTCGACGGCGTCGTCACCCAGCGGGTGTCGGACGCGCTGGAGCTGCCGTTGCCGCTGCTCGACCTGACCGGGCTCCCCGCGTCGGAGCGGGAGGCAACGGCCGAGCGGGAGATCGCGGCGCACGCGGCGGTCCGCTTCGACCTGACCAGCGGGCCCCTGCTCGCGGCCCGGCTGGTCGCCCTCGCGGACCACGAGCACCTGTTGCTGGTGACCGCGCACCACATCGTCTTCGACGCCTGGTCGGCGGGTGTGTTCGTCGAGGAGCTGGTGCGCTGGTACGGCGAGTTCGCCGGGGACGCCCCGGCCGGGTTGCCCGCGCTGCCCACCCGGTTCGTCGCGCACGTCGCCGCCCGCCGCCGGCCGGAGGCCGAGCGGGAGCTGGCGGGTCACCTGGCGCACTGGCGGGAACGACTCGCCTCGGCGCCGGCCCGGTCCACGCTGCCGCCGGACCGGCCCCGGCCGCCGGTGCAGACCCACCGGGGCCGGAGCCTGCCGTTCACCGTCGACGCCGAGCTGACCGACGCCCTCGGCGGGTTGGCCCGCCGCGCCGGAGCCACCGTCAACGCGGTGGTCCTCGCCGGGCTGACCGCCCTGCTGCGCCAGGCCACCGGCCAGGACGACCTGCTGCTCGGGATGCCCGCCGCCGGCCGGGCGAGCACCGATCTGGAGCCGCTGATCGGCTGCTTCGCCACCATGCTGGTGCTGCGCGTGGACACCACCGGTGACCCGAGCGTCCGCGACCTCGTCCGCCGGGTGCACCGGACGGTGAGCGAGGCGTACGCCCACCAGGAGGCCCCGTACGCGCGGGTGGTGGAGGAGGTCCGCCCGGTCCGCGATCCCAGCGTGAACCCGCTCTTCCAGGTGCTGGCGACCATGACCGACGGCGGCGTACGGCAGCGGCAGGCGGCCGGTGCGACGTTCCGTCCGGTGCCGGCGGAGAGCGGGCTCACCGACTTCGACCTTTTCGTCAGCCTGACCGTCGAGGGTGACCGGATCGACGGCGCGGTCGACTTCAACGCCGACCTGTACCTCGACGAGACGATCGCCGCGACCGTGGGCCGGCTGCCGGAGCTGCTCCGCGCCATGGCGGACGACCCGGACCGCCCGTTGTCGCAGGTGCCCGGCCTGCGCCGGCACCGGATCGCCCTGGCGGCCACCTTCACCGTGGACCCGCTGCGCGACCCGGTGGAGTTCTGGCTGCGCTTCCTGCGCGTACCCGCGTCGGTGGAGCTGGTCGGGTACGGCCAGCAGGTGGCCCACCTGCTGGCCGGGCCGACGGCCGACGCCACGGTCTGCCTGCTGCGCTTCGAGGACTGGCTGCGCCGGCAGGACCACACCGCCGGGGCCCTCGACGCGGCGATGGACGACCTCGACGCGGCGGTGGCGGCGTACCGACGGCGGACCGACGCACCACTGCTGCTTGTGGTGTGCCCCGCGTCGCCGCGCGCCGCCAACCGGCTCGGCGAGCGGTCCGGCCGCCTCGACGACCGGCTGGCCGCGTTGGCCGCCCGTACGCCGGGGGTCCACGCGGTCTGGGCCGCCGACCACGTCAGCGCCTACCCGGTGAGCGAGATCAGCGACGAGCGCGCGGACGAGTTGGGCCACGTGCCGTACACGGGCGAGTACTTCGCGGCGCTGGGCACGATCGTGCTGCGTGAGCTGCGGCGGCTCGCCGGCCAGCCACGCCGCCTCGTGCTCGTCGACGACGAGCGGTTGCCGCTCGACCGGCTCGCCGACGCGCTGCCCGGTCACGAGGTGCGGGCGTACACGGCGGAGGCGCTGGCCGCCGCCGATCCGGCCACCACGATGGTCCTGGACACCGACCCGCAGGCCGTGGCGGCGCTGCGCGGCGCATACCCGGGCGTGCTGGCGTTGGCCGTGCCCACCGGCGCAGCGGACCTGCGCCGGCAGCTCGCCCACGTCTGGGCGCTGGACCCGCCGCTGGCGAGCGCCGGCCCGAATGAGCTGTGCACGACGATCGGATCGGAGCGGGCCGCGTACGTCGTCGAGGAGCTGAGCACCGCCGCGGCGGTCGCCGAGCGGAGCCGTCCGGCGCGCGCCGCCACGACGGACGACGGCGAGGTGGTCGCGCCGCGCACCGCCACCGAGGAGCGGCTCGCCGGCCTCTGGGCCGCCGCGCTCGGCGTCGAACAGGTCGGCGTGACGAGCGACTTCTTCGGCCTCGGTGGACACTCGCTGCTCGCCACCGGGCTGCTGTCGCAGGTACAGGCCGAGTTCGGCCGGGAGGTGTCGCTCTACACCCTGTTCACCAACCCGACGGTGGCCGGGCTCGCCGCCGTGCTGGACGCCGATGAGGACGCCACCGCGCTCGCCCCGCTCACCCCCGCCCCGGCGGGTACGCCGGCCGTGGCGTCCTCGGCGCAGGAACGGCTCTGGGCGCTCGACCAGCTCGGCGACGACGTGGTCCGGCACAACACCACGGCCGCCGTCGAGCTGCGCGGCGACCTCGACACGACCTCGCTGCGCCGGGCGTTCGAGGACGTGCTGGGCCGACACGAGGTGCTGCGGACCACCTTCCGGGGCCGTGACGGCGAACCCGAACCCGTCGTGCACCCGCACGTCGACCCGTGGCTGGAGACGCTGGACCTGACCGCGCTGCCGGCGGCGAAACACGCCCGTGCGCTGCGCCGGGCGGCCGCCGAGCTGGCCGCGCACCGGTACGACCTGGGGACCGGCCCGCTGGTGCGGGCCCGCCTGCTGCGGCTGCCCGACCAGCGCTGGCACCTGCTGCTCGGCATGCACCACATCGTCTGTGACAACACCTCGTGGAGCATCCTGCTCGACGAGCTCGCCGCCCGGTACGCCCACCACGCCACCGGCGTCGACCGGCCACTGCCGCCGCTGCCCGTGCAGTTCACCGACCACGCCCGACACCAGCGCGACTGGCTGGCGTCGGCCGCCGTCGAGCCGCACCTGACGTACTGGCGCAAGCGGCTGGCCGACGCGCCGCCGCTGCTGGACCTGCCCACCGACCAGCCCCGCCCCGACGAGCGCTCGGACGTCGCCGGGTACCAGGCCCAGCGGCTGGGCGTCGGGCTCGGCGCAGCCGTGCGGGAGCTGGCCCGGGTGGAGGGGGTCACCCCGTTCGCCGTCCTGCTGGCCGGTTTCGCGGCCCTGCTGCACACCGAGAGCGGGCAACCGGACCTGGTGCTCGGCACGCCCACCGCCGGCCGGGAACGCGCCGAACTCGCGCCGCTGATCGGGTGCTTCGCCGACCTGCTGCCGTTGCGGATGGACGTGGCGGGACGGCCCACGTTCCGGCAGCTCGTGACCCGGGCCCACCGCACGGCCCGGGAGGCGTACCGGCACCAGGGGCTGCCGTTCGCGACCATCGTGGAGGCGCTGCGGCTACCCCGGCAGGCCGCGTACCACCCGCTGTTCCAGTGCGTGCTCAACGTCCTCGACGGCTCCGACGAGCTGCCGGAGTTCGCCGGGCTGACCGCCACGCCGGTCGAGGTGCCGAGCGTCGGTGTCGACTTCGACCTCTTCCTCAGCGTCACCTGGCAGGGCGACGACCTGCACGCCGACCTGGCGTACCGGGCCGACCTGTTCAGCCCGGAGCGGATGGTCCGGCTGTTGACCGGGCTGGCGAAGGTGCTCGACGACGGGGTGCGTCGACCGGACACGCCGATCGGCGCGGGTCGACGTGCGCCCGTCTCGCGGCGGTCGACACCGCCCGCGCCCCGGCTGGTGGTCGGCGGCACCGTCGAGGTTCCGCAGCTCGCCCAGGCCGTCCGCTTCTGGGCCGGGTTGCTCAACCTGCCGCACACCCTCGAACAGCTCGCGCCCGGCGCGCTGCTGCGGCTGCTGCGCGACCCGGCCGCCGGCCTGGCGACCGGCCGGCGCGACCGCAACGCGCTGGTCCTGCGCTGGGAGGACCGGCTCACACCCGGTCCGCTCGCGGCGGGCATCGTCGGGCTGCGCGACTTCCTCGCCGAGCTGCTGGCGGCGCTGGACGTGCACCGGGCGCACAGCGTGGCGGCGCTGACGATCGCCATCTGCCCGCCGTCGCCGCCGTACCGGACGTCGCCGTACACCGCCGTCTTCGCGGAGCTGACCGCGCGGCTGGCCCAGGCCCGGCCGGACGTCGACGTCGTCTCCGTGGCGGCGTGGGCGCGGCGCTACCGGGTGCCCGAGCTGCCCGGCGACGCCTGGTCGCCGGAGCTGGCGGCGGTCACCGCGACGCTGCTGGTGCGGCGGGCGGTGCGGCATCCCGCGCTGCGCCGGCTGGTCGTGCCGGCCGGCCCGGCGCACCGGCAGGCGGAGCTGGCACGGCTGCTCGCCGCCCAGGCCCACGCCGGGCGCGAGGTGCTGCTCACCACGACGCCGCAGCGCGCCGAGCTGTCCGCGCTGGTCACCGCCGGGATCATCGGGTACGCCCCGACGCCTCCCACCGACGCGGCCACCCTGCTCCTGCATCCGGCCAGCACACCCGCGCCGCCGGACGTCCCGGCGCTGCCCGTCGACGAGCGGGTCGGGCCGGTGGAGCTGCTACGGGGTCTCTGGTCGCTCGACGCCGGGACCACCGTGGACGGGAACGCGCCCGTCGACCGGATCCCCGCCGGCCTGCTGGCCGAGGTCGCCACCGAGTTGGCCGATGCGGCGGCGGTGCGCGGCGCGGTCACCGACGGGTACCGGCGCTCGGCCGACCGGGCCGCCGCCGCGCCGCGCACCGACCGGGAACGCCAGCTCGTGGCGATCTGGTCGGAGCTGCTGCGGACCAACCAGCTCGGCATCACCGACGACTTCTTCGCCTCCGGCGGCGACTCGCTGCTCGCGATGCAGCTCGTGGCCCGCTGCGCGGCCGCCGACATCCACCTCACCCCGCGACAGCTCGTCCGCCACCCCACGGTGGCCGAGCTGGCCGCCAGCCTCGGGGAGGCCACCGCGACGCCGAACGCCGAACAGGGCGAGGTGCACGGCGACGCCCCGCTGACCGGCGCGCAGCGCTGGTTCACCGACGTCATCGCCCCCTGCATGGGTCGGCCCGCCCTGTTCAACCACCCCTACTACCTCGAGCTGGCCCGGCCGCTCCCGGTCGGCCTGGTCCGCGAGGCGGTACGTCGGCTGGTGGCCCAGCACGACGCGCTGCGGCTGCGCCTGACCCGGCAGGCGGACGGGAGCTGGCGTCAGCGCCACGGCGACCCGGCCGACGCCGTGCCGTTCGTCAGCCACGACCTGACCGGGCTCGCCGTCGACGAGCGGAAGGCGGCGGTCGAGGCCCACTGCGCCGAGGCGCAGACCGCGCTGGACCTCGAATCCGGCCCGCTGGCCCGGGTGGCGCACTTCCGGCTCGGCCCGGAACTGCCCGACCGGCTGCTGCTCGTCAACCACCATCTCGTCGTCGACGCGGTCTCCCGGGGGGTCCTGCTGGCTGATCTGGAGACGCTCTGCGACCAGCTCGAACGTGGTGTCGAGCCGACGCTGCCGGCCAAGACCACGTCGTACCGGGACTGGGCGCGGCGACTGGCCGGGTACGCGGGTTCGCCGGAACTGCGCGAGCAGGTGCCGTTCTGGCTGGCCCAGGCCGACGAGGGGGTGCTGTCCCGGTTGGCCGACGAGCCGTCCGCCACGCCGTTCCGCCTCGGTGACCTGGGCCTGGCCACCGTGACCCTGGACGAGGCCGCGACCCGGGGACTGCACGCCGCCGCCCGTCGACTGCGCGCCAGCGTGCGGGACCTGCTCGTGTGGGCGGTGGTGGACACCGTCGCGGGGCGTACCGGCGGCGCGGTCACCGTCGCCACGACCGGCCACGGCCGGGAACCGCTCTTCGACGACGTCGACGTGAGCCGTACGACGGGCTGGTTCCAGGTGCTCTACCCGTTGCGCCTGGAGCTGCCCGCGACCGCCGACGCGACCCGCTCGGTCCGCTCGGTGATCCGCCAGCTCGGCCGGGTTCCGGACAACGGCATCGGCTACGCGCTGCTGCGTCACCTCTGCCCGGACGACGAGGTGCGCGCCCGGCTGGCCGCCACCGCCGCGCCGATGGTGGCGGTCAACTACATGGGCGGGTACGGCTTCGACGACGTCGCCCCGGCCAACCAGCTCCTCGACGTCTGCGCGGCGCCGTTCGGACCGACCGAGGACCCCGACGGGCACTGGCCCTTCCCCTTCGACGTGACGGGGTCGCTCACCGGCCCCACGCTGCGCGTCGATCTGAGCTATGCCACTCCGGCCTTCCGGCCGGAGACCGCCCAGAACCTGCTCGACGGCATCCGACAAGGCCTGTTGCGCCTGGCCGGACGCCCCGGGCAACCGCCACGGCAGTAGGAGGAGACCCCCATGGCGTTCCGACGCCCGTCCCGGTTCGCCGGGTTCACCACGATCTGGTTCGGCCAGCTGCTGTCGGCGCTCGGCACCCGGATGACGAACTTCGCCCTGAGCATCTGGGTGTGGGACGCCACCGGCCGGGCCTTCGACCTGACCATGCTGATGGCGTTCGCGTTCGGCGCGACAGTCATCTTCAGCCCGATCGCCGGCGCGCTGGTCGACCGGTGGGGCCGACGACTGACCATCGTGCTCAGTGACATCGGCTCGGCGCTCACCACCGCCGTCGTGCTGCTGTTGTTCCTCAGCGGCTCGGTCGAGGTGTGGCACCTCTACCTGGTCAACCTGGTGACCGGGGCGTTCCTCGCGTTCCAGCTCCCCGCGTACCAGGCGACCATCACGGTGATGATGGAGAAGGGCCAGTACCCGAGGGCCAACGCGATGATGTTCGCGGTCCGGACCATTCCGGTGATCTTCGCTCCCGGCTTCGCCGCCGCCCTGCTGGGCTTCATGGACATCAAGGTCATCCTGCTCGTCGACGCGCTCTCCTACGTGGTGGCGATCGGGGCGGTGCTGCTGGTGCAGCTCCCACCCCGGCCCCGCTCGACCCAGCCGGACGAGGGCGGCTTCTGGTACGACACGATCTACGGCTTCCGCTACATCCTGGCCAGCCGGGCGTTCACCGGGCTGGAGGCGATCATGTTCGCCATCAACGTGCTCGCGGCCGTCGGCTTCGCCCTGCTGGTGCCGCAGATCCTGGCCCGCACCGACAGCAGCACCAACGCGGTCGGTCTGGTGCAGACCATCGGCGCGGTGGGCGGCGTGGCCGGCGCGCTCCTGCTCGGGCTTTTGCCCAACACCCGCCACAAGATCCGCCGGATGCTCGTCGCCATCCTGGTCTTCAGCGTCCTCGGCCGGATCGTCTACGGCGTCGGGGACAGCATCATCGTCTGGTCCGTCGCCCTGCTCTTCCTGCACCTGTCCATCCCCTTCATCGACGGGTACGCCCAGTCGGTGTGGCAGGAGAAGGTCGAGCCGTCCCACCAGGGCCGGGTCTTCGCCGCCCGCCAGTTCATCGAGGACCTGGCGTACCCCGGCGGCACCGCCCTGGCCGGTATCGCCGCGGACCGCTGGTTTGAGCCGATGATGCGCGAGGGTGGCCCCGGCGTGCCGTACTTCGGGTGGCTGGTCGGCAGCGGACCGGGCGCCGGAATGGGCCTGATCTTCGTGATCGTCGGCCTGTTCGGCATCGGCGTGGCAGCCGCCGGGTTCGCCTCGCCGAGCATCCGCCGGATGGAGACCGACCTGCCCGACTACGACGAGCCGACCGACCCGCCGGCCCCGCTGCCCTCGCCGACCGGCACCGATGAGCTGACCGACGACCGCGCGGTGGTGGCGAAGTGACGCTGACCGAGGTGGTGGCCGGGGTCCTGGAGGTCGACCCGGCCGAGGTGACCGACGAGTCCGGGCCGGAGACCATCGGCACCTGGACCAGCCTGCGCCACCTGCAACTGGTGGTGACCCTGGAGGAGGTCTACGGGCTCTCCTTCGCCTTCGACGAGATCCGCGACGTGCGCAGCGTCGGCGAACTGCGGACGGTGCTGCGCGCCAAGGGCACGGAGACGCGATGAGCACCGTCCTGTTCACCCGACGCGCCCGCTGGCAGGCGCTCAGCCGCCGGCGGCCGGCCCCGACGCTGCGCGTCGCCCTGCTGGCCAGCTACACGGCGGACCCGCTGGTGCCGTACCTGGGCCTGGACCTGCACGAGCGCGGCCTTTCCGCCACGCTCACCGTCGGCCCGTTCCAGCAGGTCGTGCAGCAGTGCCTGGCCACCGACGGCTTCCTCGCCGAGGTCCGGCCGGACGTGCTGGTGGTGGCGCAACGCCTTGAGGAAGCGGGCGAACCCGGCGCGGGCGGCGACGCCTGGGCGACGGAGCTGCTGGCCGGGGCCGAGGCGGCCGTCACCGCCGCACGTCGGCACGGCGCCCTGCTGGTGTACGTGCTGCCGGCGATCCCCGCGGCCCGCCCGTCCGGGCCGGCCGACGCGATGCACGCCGACGGGGTGGCCGCCAGCGCCACCGTCGTACGGCAACGCCTGCGCGACCGGCTGGCCGGCGACCCGTGGGTGCTGCTCGTCGACGCCGACGAGGCGGTACGCGCCGTCGGCGACGAGCGGGCGCACCACCCGGTGCTGTTCCGCCTCGCCAAGGTGCCGTACACCGAGGAGGTCTTCGCCCGGCTCGGGGCGACCGCCGCCACGCTGGTGGCGTCCTGGTTCGGCACGGGCTGCCGGGCGCTGGTCGTCGACGGCGACGGGCTGACCGGCGCGGCGCACCTGCTGCCGGCGCTGCGCGAACTGCGCGCCGCCGGCGTACGGGTGGCGCTGCGGGCCACCGGCGACGGGTGCTGGTCGGACGGCGATGCCGTCGACCTGCTGGGCGTGCTCGACGGCTGGGTCACCGACGACCGGCCGATCGGCGCACAGCTCGCCGAGATCGCCGAGGCGCTGGACGTGGCACCGGCGCAGCTCGTCCTGGCCGGCGTCGACGCGGCCCAGCTCAAGCCGCCCAGTGCTGGGCCGCCCAGTGCAGGGCCGCCCAGCGAAGGGCCGACCAGCGAGCGGTCGACCAGCGAAAGGCCGACCAGCGAAAGGCCGACCAGCGAAAGGCCGACCGGCGATGAGCCGACCGGCGACGGGCCGGCGGTCGAGGGGCCGCCGCGGCGCGTGCTGCTCGGGGCCGACCCGACGGCGTGGCCGGACGAGCTGCGGGCGGCGCGGTTGACCGACCGGCTGCCGGAGCGACGGTGGATGGGCGGCGGGACCGGACCCCTCGCCGCGCCCGCCGAACTGTCCCTGGACGACTTCGTGGCCGGCCTGGACGTTCAGGTCGACTACCGGCCCGTCGTCGCGGACGGCGTCGGCGAGGTCGCCGAGGTGGTGGCCCGCGCGCACGACTTCGCCCTCGCCCCGGCCCCACCGGCCGCCGCGTTGGCCCAGCGGGCCGCCGATCTCGTGGCCATCCGGGTCCGCGACCGGCTGGGCGACTACGGCACCTCGGGCCTCGTCGCGCTGGACCGCGGCGCCGACCGCTGGACCGTCGACGTCTTCTCGCTCTCCTGTCCCGTGCTGGGCAAGGGCGTCGAGGCGGCCGTGCTGCGGGAGGTGACCCGCCGGGCCGGCGCGGCCGGCGCGGACGAGGTGGTCGTCCGGTGGACCGACACGGGCCGCAACGGCACCGCCCGGCGCTTCCTGTCCGAGGTGGACAATCTCGCGCCCGCCGATCCACGGGTCCGGCTACGCGCCATCCACGCGAGCGACGACCGGAGCACGGGGGTACGGCCATGAGCGCGCCGCCGGTCGGCGTCGGGGTGGCCGCCCTGGCCCACGTCCTCGGCGAGCCGGTCGACGTGGCGGCGGCCGCGGCCGCGTACACCAAGGATCTTGATCGTCTGCGGTCCTGGGAGTACCGGACCTTCCACCGGGCCGGTCCCACCGTCGGGGTGACCGACCTGGCGGTGGTGGCCGGCGGCACGGCCCTGGACCGGGCCGGGCTGTCCGCCGCCGACGTGGACCTCGTGGTGCTGGCCATCCCCGACCTGGCCGAATACCTCTACTGGGACCCGGCCGCGCACACCCAGGCCCGCCTCGGCGCGCACCGGGCCGAGGCGGTGCTGCTCAACCAGGCGTGCGGCGGCGGGGTGGCCGCGTTCGACACGGTGGCCGGGCGGTTCGCCACCCATCCCGACTACCGGACGGCGCTGGTGATCGGCGCGAACCGGGTGTGCGAGCCCTACTGGAACCGGATGGAGGTGAACACCAGCGTCTTCTCCGACGGCGCGGCGGCGGCCGTGCTGGTCCGTGACCACGACCGGTGCCGCTGGCTGGCCACCGAGACCATCACCGACGGCCGGTACGCGGGCTTCATGCGGATGCCCGTCGGCGGCGCCGCCCAGCCGTTCACCCCGGACGCCGGCACCCCCCGCGTCGGTGACCCGGCGGACCGGCTCAACGAGTTCTTCGCCGGGGACGTACGGCGGATGTTCCGGTTCGTCGCGACCATCCGGGAGCGCAACCGGCAGGTGGTCCAGGCGGCCTGCGACCGGGCCGGCGTCACGCTCGCCGACGTCCGCCGCTTCGTGCACTTCCACGACAACGCCCGGCAGTTCGCCGAGCTGGCCAAGGACCTCGGCGTGGAGCTGGAACGCACGAACGTCGAGCTGGCCCTCGCGCACGGTCACATCGGCTGCGCCGACCAACTCATCAGCCTGGAGCGCCACCTCGACAGCGGCGAGGTGGCCACCGGCGACCTGGTCGCCCTGACCAGCACCGGCAGCGGCATGCACTGGGTCTGCACCCTGCTGCGGGTCTGACCGGCCGCCGCACCCACCCACGGGAAGGAACACCGAACATGAGAGTCGAGGAGGTCCTGCACCGGATCCGCCGGCTGCGCCGACCAGGCGCGGCCGCCGACCCGGAGCTGGCGCCCGGCCTGGTCCACCTGGACGACGCGGCGGTCACCGCCGTCGCGTCCGCCGGTCGGCTGCTCGCCGACGTACCCGTCGAGAAGCTGGCCAGCCCCGACTTCCCGCTGCGCCCGCTGCGGGTCGCGGTCACCGGCACGTTCACGCCCGGCACGCTGGAACCGCTGCTGCGGGTGGCGCTGCTGCGGATCGGCATCGCCGCCGAGATCCACGTCTCCGGCTTCGACCAGCTCGTGCTCGACCTCAGCGACCCCGGCTCGGCACTCGCCGAGTTCCGGCCGGACGTCACGCTCTGCCTGCTGCACGACGGCTGGTTCCTGCCCGCCGAGTGGGACCCCGGCGACCTGGCCGGCCTCGCCGACGTGCTGCGCGAACGGGCCGGCGTGCTCACCGCCGCGCTGCGCGGGTACGCCACCCGCACCGACGGCGCGGTGCTGCTGCACACCGTGCCGCTGTCGCCGTTGGAACACCGCAGTCTGGTCAGCTTCCGGGGGCGGGCCGAGCTGGGCCTCCTCTGGCGGGAGCTGAACGCCCAGCTCCTGGAGCTGGGTGGACGGGACACGACGTACACCCTGGACCTGGAAGCGCTGCTGGTGGACCACGACGGTCCGGTGCGCGACGAGCGCCTGTACCGGTTCGCCAGCATGGCGTGGACGCCCACCGTGGAACGCCGGTACGCCCACGAGGCGGCCACCTTCTGCCGGGCGGCCCTCGGCCGGACGGCCAAGGTGCTCGTGCTGGACCTGGACAACACGCTCTGGGCGGGCGTGCTCGGCGACGACGGGCTCACCGGCATCCGACTCGGCGCCGACTACCCGGGCAACTGCCACCGGGACGTGCAACGTCGCGCCCTGGCGCTGCGCCGGCAGGGCGTGCTGCTCGCGGTGTGCAGCAAGAACGACCCGGACCTGGTGACCGAGGCGTTCGCGCAACATCCGGACCTGCTGCTGCGCGCCGACGACTTCGTCGCGCAGGCGGTCAACTGGGGGCGCAAGGACGAGAACCTGCGCCAGCTCGCCACCAGCCTCAACCTGGGCCTGGACGCCGTCGTGTTCGCCGACGACAGCCCGTTCGAGTGCGAGCTGGTACGCCACGAGCTGCCGAGCGTACGGGTGGTGGAGCTGGCCGGCGACCCGGCCGGCTTCTCCACGCGGCTGCTCACCGAGGGGCACTTCACCGTACTGTCCACCGGCGCAACCGACCGGGAACGCACCGAGCTGTACCGGGCCCGCGCCGGGCGGGAGCGGTTCGCCGCCACGTTCGACTCCGCGGCCGACTACCTGCACGAGCTGAAGTTGCGGGTCAGCGTCCGGGACGTCGACGCGCACAGCCTGCCCCGGGTCGCGCAGCTCGGGCTACGCACCAACCAGTTCACGATGGCCGAACGGGCGCACACCGAGGCGCAGACCCGGGCCCGCGCCGACTCCCCCGACCACCTGGTGCTCACCGTCGAGGTGGCCGACCGGTTCGGCGCGGAAGGGCTGGTCGGCGGCCTGTGGCTGGACCGGACCGATCCGGACGCCTGGGTGATCGAGAACTTCGTGCTGAGCTGCCGGGTGTTCTCCCGGGGCGTTGAGCAGGCGGCCCTGCACCGGGTGACGGAGCTGGCCCGCTCGGCCGGCGCGACCCGGCTGGAGGCGCTGTTCCGGCCCACCGCCCGCAACAAGCCCGGCGGGGCCGTCTGGCCGTCCGCCGGCTTCACCGTGGCCTCCGTCGAGGACGGCACCACCCGGCACGTGCTGCCACTGCACCCCCCGCCCCGGCTGCTGCCGGCGTGGATCGCCCTGGAGGAGGGAGACATCCGTGCCTGACCTGTTCACCACCGTCGCGGGCCTCATCGAGCAGGTCGCGGACGTACCGGCCGAGGAGATCACGCCCGACGTCCGGTTCGCGTCGTTGGCCCACTGGACCAGCCTGGAGGCGCTGCGGCTGCTCTCCGCGCTGGAGGACGACCTCGGCGTACGCCTGGACCTGCGGGCGTACCTGGCGGTGACCGCCGTCGGCGAGCTGGTCGACCTGGTCGCCGCCGAGCGGGACGGGGTCGTCCGGTGACCGCCACCCGCACCGAGGTGGCGCCCACCGCGCCGACCCGGCTCACCGACGCCGACCTGGACCTGCTGCTGCTCATCCGGCACTTCGAGCTGGCGCTGCTGGACATGTTCGGCCGGGGCGAGCTGCACGGCACCACGCACACCTGCCTGGGCCAGGAGTACGTGCCGGTGGCGCTGCGCCCGCTGCTCGACGACGACGACTTCGTGTTCAGCAACCACCGGGGCCACGGCCACTACCTGGCCCGGTTCGACGACCCGCACGGCCTGCTCGCCGAGGTGATGGGCCGCGACGGCGCGGTGTGCCACGGTGTCGGCGGCAGCCAGCACATCCTGCGCGAGCGCTACCTGTCGACCGGGGTGCAGGGCGAGAGCGCGCCGGTGGCCGCCGGGGTCGCGCTGCACCTCAAGCGCACCGAACCCGGCCGCCTGGCGCTGGTCTACCTGGGCGACGGCACGTGGGGCGAGGGCGCCGTCTACGAGGCGCTGAACATGGCCGCGCTGTGGGGCCTGCCGCTGGTGCTGGTCGTAGAGAACAACGGCATCGCCCAGTCCACGCCGACGACCGCGCAGCTCGCCGGCAGCATCGGCGGCCGGGCGCGGGCCTTCGGGGTGGACCACCTCCGGATCACCTCCACCGACACCGAGGTCGTCCGCGCCGCGCTGACACCGGCGCTGCGCCGGGTCCGCGAGCGGTCCACGCCGTACGTGGTGGAGCTGCTCACCCACCGGGTGGGGCCGCACAGCAAGGGGGACGACAGCCGTCGCCCCGAGGAGATCGCGCACGCGCGGGCGCACGACTGGTACGCGCGTTACGCGCGGGCGTACCCGGAGGAGTTCGACGCGCGCGACGAACGCCAACGGGCGTACGTGGCCCAGGTCGTCGCCGACGTCGCCGGCCGCCCGGCGAGCCGCTGGACGGAGGAGAACCGTGGCTGAGCGGGTGGTGGAGAACCTCAACCAGGCCCTGCACGCGCTGCTGGCCGACGACCCCACGCTGAGCGTGCTCGGCGAGGACCTCGTCGACCCGTACGGCGGGGCGTTCAAGGTGACCCGGGGACTGTCGGCGCGCTGGCCGGATCGGGTGCTGTCCACCCCGCTGAGCGAGGGCGGGATCGTCGGCGTGGCCGGTGGGCTGGCCCTGGCCGGGCAGAGCGCGATCGTCGAGATCATGTTCAGTGACTTCGTGGCGCTGGCGTTCGACCAGATCCTCAACTTCGCCAGCAAGTCCACCGCCATGTACGGCCGGCGGGTGCCGATGCGGCTCGTGGTGCGCTGCCCCAGCGGTGGCAACCGCGGGTACGGCCCGACGCACAGCCAGAGCCCGCTGAAGCACTTCATCGGCATCCCCGGCCTGAGCGTGCACGAGGTGTCGCCCTTCCACGACAACCGGGCGGTGCTCGCCGGGATGCTCGCCTCCGGCCGGCCGGGACTGCTCTTCGAGGACAAGGTCCTCTACACCACCCGCATGTACGCCGACGGCGTCGTGGACGAGCTGTTCCGCTACGACCTGATCGGCCCGGACGCCGACGTCGCCCGGGTTCGGGTGGACGAGGAGGAGCAGGCCGACTGCGTGCTTGTCGTACCCGGCGGGTTGGCCGCCCGGGCCGTGTCGGTGGCCCGGGAGCTGCTGCTGCGCGACGACGTCGTCTGCCAGGTGCTGGTGCCCTCGCGGCTCTGGCCGCTGGACACCGACGCCCTGCTGCCGCCGATCGCGCGGGCCGGACGGGTCGTGGTGGCCGAGGAGAGCACCGCCGGCGGCACCTGGGGCGCGGAACTGGCGCAGGTCGTGCACCGGCGGCTCTGGGGATCGCTGCGCGCGCCGGTACGTCTCGTGCACTCCGCGGACAGCGTCATCCCGACCGCCGCGCACCTCGAACGCACCGTGCTGGTGCAGGACGCCGACATCCACCAGGCCGTGAAGGAGGTCGTCAGTGGTGACTGACCTGGTCGTCCCCAAGCTCAACAACAACGACACGACGTACGTCCTGCTCGACTGGCTGGCCGAGGACGGCGAGCGGATCCGCGCCGGCGAGCCGGTCGCCGAGGTGGAGACGTCCAAGGCGGCCGAGGAGCTGCTCAGCGACGGCGACGGCGTGCTGCACCGGCTCGTCGAGGTCAACCAGGAGTGCGCCCCGGGCGACGTCATCGGGCACGTCTTCGACGACGAGGAGGCGCGGCAGCGGTTCCTCGCCGCAGCGGTCACCGCGGCCGCCCCGACGCCCGACACCCGACCGGGTGGGCCCGTACTCACCGACTCGGCCCGGGAACTCGCCACCGCGCACGGCCTGGGCGACGACGAGTTGCGCGGGCTCGGCAAGGCGGTCGTGCGGCGTACCGACGTGGAACGCCTGCTGGCCGACCGGTCGGCGGCGCCCACGGCCGCGACCGAGCCGGTGGTGGTGGCCGCGGCCGCCGCGCTGGCGGCCGGCGACGGCCCGGAGCCGGACGACCCGCGCCCGGTGCACACGCTCTCCCGCGCCCAGCGCGCGGTGGCCGCCGTGGTCACCGAGTCGCACCGCGAGGTGCCGGCGGCGCTCGCGGTGATCAAGGTACGGGCCGACGCCGCCCTCGCGGTCGCCCGGCAGCTCACCCGCGCCACCCGCACCCTGGTCGGCCTGCCGGAACTGCTGGTCAAGGTGATCGGCGGGCTGCGCGAGGACCACCCGTTGCTGTTCGCCTCCCCCGGCGACGGCAGCAGCGTACGGCTGGCCGAGGCGGCCCACGTCGGCGTCACCATCGACGTCGGGACGGGCCTGTTCATCCCGGTGGTCCGCGACGTCGAGGAGCTGACCTGCGCGGAGATCGCCGAGACGCTGATGGACTTCCGCAGCCGGGCCGGCGGCGAGGGCTTCCGGGCCGGCGAGCTGGCCGGCGGGACCATCGTCGTGTCCCTGCACACCGATCCCGACGTGGTGCTCGCCGGGCCGATCGTCTTTCCCGGTCAGACCTGCGTGGTGGCGATCGGCGGGACCCAGGACGAGCTGGCGCTGGACGCGGACGGTCGGGTGGTGACCCGCCGGTTCGTCAACCTGAGCGCCGTCTACGACCACCGGGTCGTCAACGGACGGGAGGCGGTCGCCTTCCTGCAGGCGGTGAAGGCCGCCCTGGAGTCCCCCGACCACCTCGCCGAGGAGTGACGCGCCGGTCAGCCGAAGAGCTTCTCGTCGCACACCTGCCAGCCGACCTCCGACTCCAGCCGTAGGTCGAGCCGCAAGGTCTGACCGTTCCGGCCGGTCAGTTCGACGGTCACCGAGGCGCTGTTGCCGGCCTCGTTGGTGAAGGCGGCCCGGCCCATGGTGTGCGACACGGGCCGGCCGAGGCGCTGCACCGCCGAGGTGAACGCCGCCAGGTCGGTCCGCTCCCTGATCTCCTGGCACAGGGATTCGTGGGCGGCGGCGTCGTCGTTGCGCTCCAGCCGATGGACGAACTGGTCGGCCGCCGCGCGCGGCTCGTCCACGTCCGGTCCGGCGTACATCCACAGGAGAAAGCCGCCGACCGGCACGGCGAGCGCCGCCAGGCACCCGAAGATGATGGCGCCCGCGACGATCCATCCCGTACGCGAGGCCCTGGGCGGTGGGTCAACCGACGGGGGGTGCGGTGACAGGGCTGGGCGCATGGCGAAAGGCTAATTCCGGCGGGTACCTGACCGACGACGGTACGGCCACGAATCGATCTCGCTGTCCGTGGAGCCCGCCGGTCAGCCGGTCACGCAGGTCTGCCGGTCGTGATCGTTGGCCGCCGAGCAGCGGCGTGGACGGCGTGTCGTGATGCTGAGCCGCCAACGATTACGAGCGGCGGCGGCGGTGGCAAGCACGCACAGCGCGGCGGCGCCGAGCAGGGGTGGACGTCCGCCCAGGTGGACGGCCGCCGAGCCGAGCGGGATCGCCAGGACGAGCGGCCCGAACATCGCGGTGTTGGCCGTCGCGGCGACCCGGCCGAGCAGCGCCGCAGGGGTGTGCGTCTGCACGGCGGTCACCGCCGCGACCACGGTCCACGGCAGTCCGACGCCGACGGTCGCCGCGCCCGCCACCGTGACCGGCCACCAGGGCAGACACCGGGCCAGACAACCCGTCGCGAACAGCACCGTTCCAGCGACCCCGACGGCCACGGGACCCCGTCGGGTGAGGAGCCGACCGACGACGAGTCCGCCCAGGATGGAGCCGGCGCCCTGGGCGCTGGCGAGCACCCCCAGAAAGCTCGTTGGCAGGCGCAGTTCCGTGACGACGATCGCGTAGAGAGCGGCGGTCACGAAGCCGGACATGGCGATCGACACTCCGGCGAGCAGGACCGGAACGCGGATGGTCCGCTGTCCGGCCAGGACTGCCAGTCCGGTACGGAGGCTGTGAGCCCGCCTCGTCGGTCGCCCGGATGGCGGCCGGTTCAGGCGGACCACCAGGTAGAGGAGGGCGACCAGAATCGGCATCACCGCGCTCAGCGCGGCCACCGCGTGCCCGCCCTGCCAGGCGTAGAGGCCCGCGCCGACCAGCGGCGCGACGAGCTTCATGCCCTCCTGGGCGCTGGAGCGCCACCCGTTGACGTCGCCGAGTTCCGCTGCCGACAGCGCGGACGGCAGCAGCGCAGTCTCGCCCGCGTCGATGAGTACGTAGCTGACACCGTAGGCGCACGAGACGGCGAAGACGAGCCAGGTCTGCCCCGGCCCACGGACGGCGAGGAGCGAGAACAGGGCGGCGGCCAGCGCGAGGTTGACGGCGATCACCAGTGGTCGCCGGGACGCCCGGTCGAGTAGGCCGCCGAGCCACGGGCCGGCGAGGACCGGGGCGTACACGCAGAGCCCGGTGAGCGCGGCGACGGCGGTCGAGCCGGTGAGGTCGAGGACCCAGAGGCCGGCCACCAGCGACATGGCGCTGCTGCCGAAGCCGGACAGCATGGAGATCGCCACGAACAGGTAGGCGTTGCGCCGCATTCAACCCTCCAGGTTGAGCCGAGTTCACTCACATCCTGTTGGGTTGAGCCTCGATCAGGCAATGCTGGCAGTGCGGTGTCAATGCAACATTGACAAGGCGGTGTCGAGGGCGTCCGCCACCGTGTGCACCGGCTGCGGCAGTCGGTCGCCCGCCTGGTCGAGGTCGGCGCGCAGATGCAGGGCCAGCGCGTAGAGCGACCCCGGGTCGGCGTCCAGAGCCGCGTCGACCGTGCTCCGCACCAGTGTCGCCCGACGGAAGCGGGAGTCCCACCGCCGGTCCGTCGCGATCCACCGCCCCAACTCGGCCACCGCGGCCCGCAACGCCACAATCCGCGGCGAGTAGCCCCGGTCCAGGTCCTGCCGCCGCGCACGCCGTGCCACGGCCAGGCGCTGCCGGCGCTGCTCGGCCGCCTGCCGGCTGCCGAGGCCCAGGGCCGTCGCGATCTGCGCCCAGGTGACGCCATCGTGGCGGGCCCGGTCGATCAGCTCGGCCTCGCGCTCATCCAGACGGGTACGAGCGGCACGGACCTCAGCCAGACCGGCCAGCGGCGTCGTCACCGTGTCAACATTACATTGACAGCTCGACGTTGCGAGGGTGCGGCAGTGCAGGGCTCAGGCGAGTCGCGGTCTGCGATCTGCGGTCCCGGCCGGACAGCTGCCTGTTGCCACGGTTTCCCGGCGGGCGGGGTGGCCCCCACTATCCGACGACGCTGTCGAGCTGCCCCATCTCTGGGATGGCCGAACGCTGGCGAGCTGCCCCACCCACAGGACGACCGAACGCTGGCCGGCTGCCCTACTTCTGGTACCACATGGGGCTGTGGGGCTGCCCCACTTCTGGGGCAGCTCGACAGGCAGCACGGACACTTACCTCCGTCGACCGGGCTCACCGCCCAGGCCGGGCCCAGACCAACGCCGAGACTGAGCCAGCGCTGAGGCCGGGCCAGCGTCGGGCTGGCGGACGGCTTCGCGCGGCGAGGCGGTGACCGGCCGTCAGCTCGCGGCGAGGTGTTCGCGGACGCTGCGGGGGCGCATGTCGGTCCAGGTGCGCGTGACGAAGTCCAGGCACTCCTGGCGGCTGCCGGCGCAGCCCGCGTCGCGCCATCCGTCCGGCGCCTCCCGGTGCCGGGGCCACAGGGCGTACTGCTCCTCGTCGTTGACCACCACGCGGTGTTCGTCAGCCATCAGGGTTGCCTTCCTCGTGTCGGGCCAGGTGCAGCTCACGGGCGAGACTCTCGGGCGAGAGCGCCCGGATCTCCGCGAGCAGGTCGGTGAGGTCCCCGTCCGGTACGGCGGGAGCCGGCCGGGCCAGGTCGGCGACGGTACGCGCCAGCGCGGCGGGGGTGGGTGACTCGAAGATCGCGGCGGGCGGCAGGTCGACGCCGAACGCGTCGCGCAGCCGCGCCACCACCCGGGTGCCGAGCAGCGAGTGGCCGCCCAGCTCGAAGAAGTCGTCGTCGGGACCGACCTCGTCCACCCCGAGCAGGTCCACCCAGATCCGCCGCACCACCTCGTACGGATCGTCGGTTGGCGCGACGGCAGTGTCCGGGGTGGTCGGTGGTGGGGCGGCGGTGACCGGCGCGCTCTCGCCGAGAGTGACCGGACCGGGCCGGTACGCGTCGACCCAGTGCCGCTCGCGGGCGAACGGGTACGTGGGCAGGGGCACCCGCCGTCGTCCGGTGGGCCAGTCGACGGGCGCCCCGGCGAGCCAGAGCCGACCGACGGCCAGCGCGACCGTCTCGTCCTCCCCGGCCGGGGTGCGGTCGGCGGGCAGGCTGGTCAGCACCGTCGTACCGCGGGCCGCCCCGTGCTGACGGACGAGGGTGGCCAGGGTGCGGCCCGGTCCGGCCTCCAGCAGCGCGTACCGCTCGCCCAGCAGCAGTTCGGCGGTGGCGGCGAAGTTGACCGGGCGGCGGAGCTGCCGCACCCAGTAGGCGGGGTCGGTGGCCTCGTCGTCGGTGAGCCAGCGTCCGGTCACGTTCGACACGATCGGCACGGCGGGCGGGCTGAGCGGAACCTCGCGCAGGTGCGCGGCGAAGCCGGCCAGGGCGGGCTCCATCATGGCCGAGTGGAACGCGTGCGAGGTACGCACCTCGCGGCAGGCCACTCCGCGCCCCCGCAGGTCGGCGGCGAACGCGGCGACGGCGGCCGTCGCGCCGGAGACGGTGACGAGGCGCGGCGCGTTGGCGGCGGCCACCTCCACGCCGTCGGGCAGCAGCGCCGTCACCTCGTCGACGCCGAGCGCCACCGACAGCATCGAGCCGGGGCTCTGCGCCTGCATGAGCCGACCGCGTACGGCGACGGTGGCGAGCGCGTCGGGCAGCGTGAAAACGCCGGCCAGGCAGGCGGCCACGTACTCGCCGAGGCTGTGTCCCGCCATCGCGACCGGACGTACGCCACGGTGCCGCAGCAACTCGGCGAGGGCGTACTCGACGGCGAACAGGGCCGGCTGGGTGAGTCGGGTCTCGTCCAGCTCCGGTACGGGCGGGACCGGTTCGCCGGGTGGGCAGAGCAGCGTGCGCAGGTCCACGTCGAGGTGCGGGCGCAGCAGTTCGGCGCAGCGGTCGAAGGCCGCCCGGTAGACCGGCTCGGCGCGGTACAGGGTGCGGCCCATCCCCGCGTACTGCGCGCCCTGGCCGGGGAAGATCAGCGCCACACCGGCCGGCGTACCGGTGGCAACGCCGGTGCGGACCAGCGACGAGCCGTGGTCGGCGAGCCGGGCGGCGGCGGTGCGGGCGTCCGGGGCAACGGCGACCAGGCGGTGACCGAACGCCCGTCGCGTGTGGGCCAGGGTGTACGCGGCGTCGGCCAGCGGCACGTCCGGGTTCGCCTCCAGGTGGGTGGCGAGCTGGCTACGGGCCTCAGCGAGCCCGTCGGCGTCCCGGGCGGAGAGCACCAGCACGTGCGCGGACCGCTCGTCGTCGGGGAGTTGCCGCGCCGGTTCGGCGGCCTGGAGCACGACGTGGGCGTTGGTGCCCCCGATGCCGAAGGAGCTGACCGCCGCGCGGGGCGGTCCGCCCAGGTCGGGCCAGGGCTGCGGCGCGGTGGGCACCCGGAACGGGCCGCCGGCCAGCTCGGGGTGCGGCTCGGTGCAGTACGGGCTGGGTGGTACCACCCGGTGGTGCAGCGCCAACGCGGCCTTGATCAGCCCGGTGACGCCGGCGGCGACGTCGAGGTGACCGACGATCGACTTGACCGAGCCGAGCGCACACCGACCCCCGCCAGCGCCCCGACCCTCAGCGCCCCGACCCCCGACCGCGTGCTGGAACGCCTCGGTCAGGGCGCGTAGCTCGATCTGGTCGCCCAGCTCGGTGCCGGTGCCGTGCGCCTCGACGTAGCCGATGGTGGCGGGGTCGACCTCGGCCACCTCCTGGGCGGCCCGGATCGCGGCCAGCTGACCGTCCACCCCGGGCGCGGTGAACCCGACCTTCACCCGGCCGTCGTTGTTGATGGCGGAGCCCCGGATGACGGCGTACACCGTGTCGCCGTCGTCGCGGGCGTCCGCCAGCCGGCGCAGGACGACCACGGCGGCGCCGTCGCCTCCCACGGTTCCGGTGGCGCGTACGTCGAAGGGCCGGCAGTGCCCGTCGCGGGACATGATGCCGCCGACCTCGTGGCGGTAGCCGGTGCCGGTGGGCAGCAGGATGTGCGCCGCGCCGGCGAGCGCGACGTCGCATTCGCGGGCGAGCAGCGCCTGCGCGGCGAGGTGTACGGCGACGAGCGACGACGAGCAGGCCGTCTGCACGGCCACGGCGGGTCCCCGCAGGTCCAGGTGGTACGCCACCCGGGTGGGCAGCGAGTCCTTGTCGTTGGCGAGCATCAGCTCGTACTCGGAGACCGAGTCGAGCCGTGGATTGCGGAACAGGTGGTGCAGGAGGTAGCCGCTGGCCGCCGCGGCGGCGTACACGCCGACCAGCCGGTCGGGGTCCCCGGCGAGGTGACCGGCGCGTTCCAGGGCGGTCCAGGCCGTTTGGAGGAAGAGCCGCTGTTGCGGGTCGAGCAGCCGTGCGTCGCGGGGCGAGTAGCCGAAGAAGCCGGCGTCGAAGCGGTCGACGTCCGGCAGCGCGCCGTGCGCCGGCACGTGGTCGGGGTGCCGCCGCTCCTGTTCGCTCAGCCCGTTGGCGGCCAACTCCGCGTCCGTGAACCGGGTGATGGTCTCCTGTCCGGCGAGGACCCGACGCCACAGTTCGTCGACGTCGGCCGCGCCCGGAAAGCGGCCGGCCATCCCGACGATGGCGATCTCCAGTCCGGTCTCCTGCTCGCTCACGCTCGTCCCTCCCCCGCCGGCACCGGGCGGGCCCGGCGGGCCCGGTCGGCCAGCGCCTGCTTGCGTTCGTCCCGTCGGCGGCCGCCGGTCGGCGTCGCCGTGGGCGCGGACCCGCCGTCGAGGAAGCGGGCCAGCTGCGCGACGGTCGGGTAGCGGAACAGCTCCACCGCCGGAACCGGTCGGCCCAGCCGGTCGGCGAGGCGGGTCTGCACCCGTGCCAGCAGCAGGGACGTGCCCCCGAGGTCGAAGAAGTTGTCGTCCGCACCGACGTCGTCCAGCCCGAGCACCTGTCGCCAGGTGTCGGCGATGGCCCGTTCGACGGCCCCGTCGGGCGCCACGTACGCGGCGCCGAGATCGGCGCGGGCCACGGCGGGGGCCGGCAGGCGGGACGCGTCGAGTTTGCCGCTGGACGTGAACGGCAGGTCGGGCACCACCACGAACGCGCTCGGCACGAGGTAGCGGGGCAGCCGCCGGAGCAGGCTCTGGCGTAGCTCGTCCACCGCCAACCCGTCGCCCACGAGGTAGCCGACGAGTCGTCGGCCACCGGGCGAGTCGGTCCGCACCACGGCGGCGGCGCGGCGTACGCCCGGGTGCTGCCGCAGGTGGGCTTCCACCTCACCCAGCTCGATCCGGAAACCGTTGATCTTGACTTGGTTGTCCGCCCGGCCGAGGAAGACGAGTTGTCCGTCGGCACGCCAGCGGACCAGGTCACCGGTGGCGTACATGCGCGCCCCCGGCGTCGGCGCGTACGGGTCGGGCAGGAAGCGTCCGGCCGTGAGCGCGGCGTCGCCGTGGTAGCCGCGGGCCACGCCGAGGCCGCCGAGATGCAGCTCGCCGGGCACCCCGGGCGGTACCGGCCGCAGCTCGGTGTCGAGGACGTAGGCGCGTACCCCGGTCAGCGGGCGACCGATCGGCAGCTCGCTGTCGGTGGGCGCGCAGTGGGCGGCCGTGGCGGTGACGGTGGCCTCGGTGGGGCCGTACCCGTTGATCAGGAGCCGGCCGCGCGACCAGGCGGCGGCGACGTCCGGCGCGCAGGGTTCCCCACCCACGGTGAGTACCCGCAGGTCGGGCAGGGCGGTGGGGTCCAACGCGTCGAGGACCACCGGCGGCAGGTCGGCGACCGTGACGCGGTGCCGGACGAGCGCGGCGGCCAGGTCGGGGCCGGGTGTGCGCTCGTCCGGGCCGAGCAGGCGCAGGGTCGCGCCGACGGTGAGCGTGGTGACCACGTCGGACAGCGCGACGTCGAACCCGATCGAGTGGAACTGCAGGACCCGGTCGCCGGCCTGGACGCCGACCAGCCGGGCCTGCGCCTCGGCGAGGTTGGCCAGCCCCCGGTGGGTGCCGATGACGCCCTTCGGCAGCCCGGTCGAACCGGACGTGTAGATCAGGTAGGCGGCGGCGTCGGGGTGGACGGCCGCCGGGAGCGTGGCGTCGACGGCCGGCGGTTGCTCGTCGAGGCGCAGCAGCGGCACGTCGGTGGTCGGCAGCGCCAACTGCGCGTCGGCGGTGGTGACCACCAGCGCGGCGACCGAGTCGGCGAGCAGGTGCGCCAGCCGGGCCGCCGGTAGCTGCGGGTCCAGGGGCAGGTACATCCCACCCGATCGGAGTACGGCCAAGAAGGTGACCACCCAGTCGGGGCCGGCGGGCAGGCAGACGCCGACGGTCGTCTCGTCCCGCACACCCCGGGCGGCGAAGGTCCGGGCCAGGCGGTCGGCCCGGGCGTCCAGGTCCCGGTAGGTGACAGCCTGATCGCGGTACGCCACCGCCACCGCGTCCGGGTTCGTCCTCGCCTGGCGGGCGACCAGTTCGCCCAGGCTCGGCTGCTCGGGTGACGCGGGCGCGGCGGCGGCCCAGCGGTCGACCAGGTCCCGACCGGCGGCCGGGTCGAGCAGCGGCAGCCGGTCGACCGGGGTGTCCGGGGCGGCGAGCGCGGCCATGAGCAGGGTGTCGAGCTGGTCGGCGAGCGCGCGGGCGGTGGACTCGTCGAAGAGTCTCATCCGGTACTCGATCCGCCCGTCGATTCGCCCCTCGTGTGCGACGACGGTCAACGTCAGGTCGAACATGGACGTACCGGTGTGCGTCTCGCCGCTGGTCAGCACGGTCACCCCGGGCAACGTCAGCCGCTGTTCCCAGCCGTCCTCGACGGCGAACATGACCTGAGCGAGGGGATGACGGCCGGGATCGCGGACCGGGCGCAGCTCCTGCACCAGGGCGTCGAAGGGCACCGGATCGGTCAGCGCGGTCAGCGCCGAGTCGCGGAGCCGGTCCAGCAGCGCGGCGAACGTCAGTCCACCGTCGACCCGACTGCGCAGCACCAGCGTGTTGACGAAGAAACCGACGGCGGTCTCGCTGTCGATCGTCTGACGGTTGGCCACCGGCGTGGCGATGAGCAGGTCCGACTGCTGGCTGCGCCGGTGCAGCAACGCCGCCCAGGCCGCCGCGAAGATCATGTACGGGGTCGCGCCGGTGCGTCGTTGCGCCTCGGCCACCCGGTCGGCCAACGCGGGAGGCCAGGAGAATTCGATCTCGTGGCCGGCGTCCTCCAGCTCCACCGGACGGGGCCGGTCGGTGGGCAGGTCGAGACCGGGCGGCGCGCCGGCCAGCGCGTCACGCCACCAGTCGAGCCGCCGGGCCAGCTCGGTCGGGCCGAGCAGCCGGTCCTGGGCCAGCGCCGCCGGCACGTCCCGGGGGACCGTCGGCAACGCCACGGCACGGCCGTCCCGCAGGGCCGCGTACGCCGCCGACAACTCCTCGAAGAGCAGACCCATGCTCCAGCCGTCGCAGACCACGTGGTGCAGGGTGAGCAGCAGCGAGAAGTCATCCGGGCCGGTGCGGCACAGGGTGGCGCGCACCAGTGGCCCCCGGGACAGGTCGAACGGGCGTACCGCCTCGGCGGCGGCGTACCCGTCGATCCGCTCCGGCGCGACGTCCACCACCGTGAGCGGCAGACCGGTCGCCGGCAGGACCAGCTGGTACGACTGGCCGTCCAGCGGCACGAAGACCGTGCGCAGCGCCTCGTGCCGCGCCACGATCTCGTCGAGCGCGCCGCGTAACGCGGCCACGTCCAGGTCACCGCGCAGGTCCACCCGGTACGGCACGTGGTAGGCGGGGCTGTCCGGTCGGAGCTGGGCCAGCAGGAGCATCCACTCCTGGGCGGCGGTGAGCGGGTGGATGCCGTACCGGTCGCCGTCCGCGCGGATCGCCGCGAGGAACGTCCGCCGCCGCTCGGGTGGCAGGGCCTCCACGCGCTGGCGCAACTGGGCGGGGGTGAGCGCGCCGATCATCGGGCGGCGTCCTGTTCGAGCTGGTCGAGCAGGCCCGCGAGATCGGCGGGGGGCGGCCCGTCCAGCACGACCGGCGCGACCGGATCGGCGGACTCGGCGGGCGTGCCACCGATCTCGTCCAACGCGGCGGCCAGCGCGGCAACCGTCGGGTGGTCGAAGATCAGCCGCAACGGCACCTCCGCGCCGATCGCGGCGGCGAGCCGGGAGCGGACCCGGGTCGCCTTGAGGGACCGTCCACCCAGGTCGAAGAAGTCGTCGGCGCGGCGGCGCACCGGCACGCCGAGGACGTCCTGCCAGATCTCGGTCACCGCCCGCTCGGTGGGCGTACGGGGAGCGTCGTCGTCGGCTGCCGGGGTGGCGTCGGGGGCGGGCAGCGCCGCGACGTCCACCTTGCCGTTGCGGTTGAGCGGCAGCCGGGGCAGCACCACGAACACGGCCGGCACCAGGTGGTCGGGCAGTTGCTCGCGGGCCCGTTCCCGGATCGCCTCGACGCCCACTTCCTCGTCGGGCACGACGTACGCGACCAGCCGGGCGTCACCGGCGGCGTCGCGATCGGCGCGCACGATCGCGTCGCGAACCAGCCCGCCGCGGCGCAGCGCCTCGGTCACCTCCCCCGGCTCGACCCGGTACCCACGAATCTTCACCTGGTGGTCGGACCGGCCGACGAACTCGATCAACCCGTCCGGGCGCTGCCGGACCACGTCCCCGGTGCGGTAGAGCCGGCCCCCGGCGCGGGGGCCGAACGGGTCGGGCACGAACGTCTCGGCCGTCGCGTCGGGGCGGCCGAGGTAGCCTCGGGCCACCCCGTCGCCGCCGATGCACAGCTCGCCCAGCACGCCGGGCGGTACCGGTCGCAGGAGACGGTCCAGCACGTACACCCGGGTGTTGGCGATCGGACCGCCGATCGGCACGACCGGGTCCGCGGCGGTGAGCCGGGCGCAGTCGTACGTGGTGCTGTAGGTGGTCGCCTCGGTCGGGCCGTACCCGTTGACGAGCGTCGTGTCCGGGCACGCCGCCCGCAGCCGCTCCACGGCGGTCCGGTCGGCCTGTTCGCCACCGAAGGTCAGGTAGCGCAGCGCGGCCAGGGCGTCCGGCGCCTCGGTCGCCACCTGCCGGGCCACGGAGGTGGCCAGGAACATCATCGTCACGCCGGTGTCGCGCAGCCGGGCGCGGAGCCGGTCCGGCACGATCACGTCGTTGATGTCCAGGTCCGCGAGGCAGGCGCCGTTGAGCAGCGCGCCCCAGACCTCCAGCGTGGCCGCGTCGAACGACATCGTGGCGGCCTGCCCCATCACGTCGTCGGGGCGCACGTCGATGAAGGTGGTGTCGCGGACCAGCCGGACGATGTTGCGGTGGCTGACGCCGGTGCCCTTGGGGCGGCCGGTGGATCCCGACGTGTACATGACGTACGCGAGTTGGTCGGGGTGAACCGTCACCGCCGGGGGCTGGGCCGGGCCGTCGTCGGTCGGCAGGCGGTCCACAGCGATCCGGGGCGTGCCGTCGTCGGGAAGCCGGTCGGCCAGCGCGGCGGCGTGCAGGATGACGCCCGGCGCGGCGTCCTGGCACATCAGCGCCAGCCGCTCCGGCGGGTAACCCGGGTCCAGCGGCAGGTACGCGGCGCCCACCTTGAGCGTCGCCAGGGCGGCGACCACCCAGGTCGTGGTGTCGGCGAGGCAGATCCCGACGATCGTCTCGGCGCCGATGCCGCGCCGGAGCAGACGCCCGGCCAGGTGGTTGGCGCGCCGGTCCACCTCGCGGTAGTCGAGCCTCTGGTTGTCGTCGCGCAGCGCGGGCGCGTCCGGGGTTCGCCGGGCCCACTCGGCGAACAGCGCGGGCACCGACGACTCGCGCGGATAGGCGGTGTCGGTGGCGTTCCAGTCACGCACCACCCGCCGTTCGGTCGCCGGGTCGAGCAGCGGTAGGTCGGACAGCCGCGCCCCGGGGCGTTCCCGCGCCCGGTCGAGCAGGACGGCAAGGGCCGCCGCGATCGACGCGACGTGCGGGTGTCCGGCCACCGTGGCCGTCGGCCGTTCGTCGGCGTCGTCGATCAGCAGCCGCAACACACCACGATTACCGGGCGGCGGTTGATCGGAGCCAATCGATACCACCGGCCGATAGCCGAGAGGAGTTTCGGGCAATTCCCTGTCATGCGCCCGGGCTTCACGTAGCGCCGTTCGGACCAGGTCCCGCAGCTCGGTCCAGGTGGGATCCTCGGGCAGCCGAACCCGGACCGGCAGCCAGCGTCCACCGTCGGTCGGGGCGGCCGGCGTCGCGGCGAGCAGATCCCGACCACCGACCCAGCGGTGCAGCAGCGCGAACAGGCCGGCCAACACGCTGACCTGCGGCTCGACCTCCTCGCCCAGGTCAACTCGGGCGTCGCCGGGCGGGTCTGCCGTCGGCGGGAAGGGCAGGTCCGGCGGGTCCGGGAGGGCGGCGAGCTGCCGCTCCCAGAAGGCGGAAAGGACAGGAAGAATTGTCTGTTCGGTCATCGGATCTCAGCTCCGATCGGCGGGTGACACGCAATGACCGAGAGTCTGGCCCGCGCCCGTGCCAGTTGCTTGTACGGACAGTTCGGGTGCCGTTGCGGCGACCTGAGGGAAACCTGAGCGCGGCTTTATGCCGATAGCGCATTGCAGTCAGTAAGTACACCGACTCTTTTGGTTATGGCGATGCCGCTCGATGAAGGCAATGATCGTGCCGGGGGGAAGCCACGCCGGGTGACGACTCGCAGGGCCCGGTTGTCTCTTCGCTCGCCTGAGCCTCCACGAGAGAACACAGGAGCGGTGCATGTCCGGAGACCTTGTCAACCATGCCTGGCGCGCGTCGCCGCCGGCTCGCAGCGAAGGTGGAGGCGACGCATCGACAGCAGAACGACAACCCACGAGTGGTGATCCGGGGCGGACGCTGCGCCACCTCGCCGCCGCCGGTGACCGCAGGGCGGCGCACCTGTGGCTCGCCACCCAGACCGACCTGCTCGCCGTACGCCCTGAAGACGCCGACGTCCCGGTCGCCCAGATCTGGCGCACGGCGCTGCGGCACCACCTCGCCGGGGAACCACACCTGGCGACAGCCCTCCTGGCGACCGCGCCGATCGGCGCGACCGGGCCGCACGCCGTGCAGATGTACTGCCACGCCGCGGTGCACCACCTGCTCGACGACGACATCGAGCGGGCCAGCGCCGACGTCGAGGAGGCGGCCCGCGCCGCCCACGCGTGCGGCGTACCGACCGCCCACCAGGCGTACGCCCGGGTGGTCGTGCTGCTCGCCGCCGCCACCGGCGACCCGACGGCGACCCTCGGGCGGGCGGAGGCGACCGACGGGCTGCGCCGCGCCGACGCCAACCTGTTCCGGCTGATGGTCCACCTGGACCTGGCCGGCCACCTGCTGCGGGCCGGCGACGCCGCCGACGCGCTGCGGCAGGCCGAGGCCGCCGTACGACTGACCGAGGTGGCGGGTGACTCCGGCTACGAGCCGTACGCGCTGACCCTGGCCGCCGTGGCGAAGTGCCAGCTCGGACGGTTGGAGGAGGCGCTCGCCGACGGCGCCGCCGGGCTTCGCCTGCGGGAGCTGGCGGGCGTCACCGCCGACGAGGCGTTCTCGCTGGCCGCCCTCGGCATGGTGCACCGCCGACGGCGCGAGCCACGCCAGGCCCGGCAGGCGTTGGAGGGCGCCCTGAGCGCCATGGCCACGTCTCCGTCACGCCCCACCTCGCCGGCCTGGGTGCTCGCCGAGCTGGCGCGGATCCGCGCCGCCGACGACCTGGCCGCCGCGCAGGACCTCGCCGACCGGGCGGTCACCCTGGCCCGGGAGCTCGAACGGCCGTACGCCCTGCTGGCGCGCGGCTGGGTGGCGCTGCTGCGGGGCGACACCGCCGCCGCCCACTTCGACGCCGCCGAAGCCCGTACCGGGGCCACCGTCGGGCGGCGACGCGCCACCCTCATCGAGGCGCTTCAGCTCACCGTGCTCGCGGCGGACGACCCACGCGCGTCCGCCGGGCTGCTCGACGACGCGGCGGCGCTCTGCCGAGAGCTGGGCGACCCGGCCGAGGAGGCCACCGTCCGGCTGATCGCCGCACGCCTGCAGGGTCGGCAGGCCCGTCGCGGCGCCGAGGGCGCCGAACAGAAACTGCGCCGCTGCGGGGTACGCCTCGACCCGGGCGTCGCCGACGGGCTCAGCGCGATCACACTGCGCGTACCGGCGGTGGTCATCCACACCCTCGGCGACTTCCGGGTGTTCCGGGCCGGCGCCGTCGTCCCGTACGGCGAGTGGCAGTCCAAGAAGGCCCGGGACCTGCTGAAGATCCTCGTCGCGCACCGGGGCCGCGCCGTGCC
This sequence comes from Micromonospora sp. CA-248212, assembly GCF_050948405.1. Lineage (NCBI taxonomy): Bacteria > Bacillati > Actinomycetota > Actinomycetes > Micromonosporales > Micromonosporaceae > Micromonospora > Micromonospora sp. CA-248212. Next base: position 4,203,557 of record NZ_CP192023.1, read on the forward strand.
CCGGGCCCGGCTGATGGAGCTGCTCTGGCCGGACGAGTCACCGTCGCGCACCGCGAACCGACTGTCGGTGCTGCTGTCCACGCTGCGTCGGGTGCTCAGCACCGGGCATCGCACCAGCGGTCGGGGGGCAGTCCTGGCCGACCGGGGTTCGGTGGCGATCGACCTCGACGTGATCGACGTGGACGTCGAGACGTTCCTCACCGCGGCCGAGGAGGCACAGGCCGCCCTACGGGCCGGGCACCCCGACACGTCCCGCGCGCTGATGCGCGCCGACGAGTTGTACGGCGGGGACTTCCTCTCCGACGACCCGTACGAGGACTGGGCCCAGCCGCTGCGGGAGGAGGCGCAGGCCGCCCACACCAGTGTGCTGCGGGCCCTGGCCCAGCACACCCCGGACACCGACCAGAAGCTCGTCTACCTGATGCGGCTGGTGCACCGCGACCCGTACGACGAGGACGCCCACCTGGAGTTGGTGCAGGTGCTGCGCTCGGCCGGGCGGCACGGCGAGGCGCAACGCCGCTACCGCACGTACGTCGAGCGGATGCGGGAGCTGGGCATCGCCCCGGCGGGCTGCCCGGGGACGGGCGCCGACACCGGGCAGCACGCGGACTCGGCGGCTGCGCCGGAGGCGCGGGTCGCCCGGTGGCGGACTCCCGACGCGCAGCCCCCGTGGACGGCAGAGGTGGACGCGGGCCGTCCGGCCGGTGTCCCGGCGCAGCGGACGTCGAGGAGGCTCATCGAGCATCCAGCCTGACCGGCGCTCGTGGGTGACCCTGCGGGCTCACCGCGAGCAGGTCCAGGCGGGTTCCGGCGATGACACGTATGGGGGTCCCTTCTCCGTGATGTCACCTGTCACAGAGTGGGATGCCCCGACCCGGTGGCGGTTCGCGGATCGGGGCAGACCCGATCAGTGGCGGGGCTGGTAGCTCTTGGGCAGGCGCATGCCACGCTCGGCCATGATCGCCCGCACCCGGTTGGGATAGTTGGTGATGATCCCGTCGACACCCATGTCCATCAGCGCGGACACGGTGGCCGGGTCGTCGCAGGTCCACGGGATGACCTTCAGGCCACGGGCGTGCGCCTCCGCGATCATGGTGGCGTCGGGGTAGAAGCGGAAGTTCGGGTCGGCGATGGTGCCGTTCTGCGGGAAACCGTAGTTCGGCGACAGGGCGGTGACGCCGGGGATGGCGGCGGCCGCCTTGACGAAGTCACCGTCGTAGTCGTCGGCGTCGATCCCACCGAGCCAGGGGGACGCGCCGGGCTTGCCGACCTGGAGGAAGTCGTAGTTCGTCAGGGCCACCAGCGGCCACTTCGGCGCGAGCCGGTGCATTTCCTTCAACGCGCCCCAGTCGAACGACTGGATGGTGACCTGCTTCTCGAGGCCGGAGGCGTGGATCTCCTCGAAGACGCGCCGGACGAACAGCTCTCGGGGCGCGGTCTGCTCGGGTGCTCCCGCCTCGACCTTCGTCTCGATGTTGAGGGTGACCTGCTTCGCCCGGTAGCTCTTGACGAGGTCGAGGACGTCCCTCAACTCGACCATCCGGAAGCCCTTGACCTGCTCCTGCTCGGGAAAGCCCGGGAGCTGCTGGTAGCCGCAGTCCATGGTCTTGACCTGGGCGAGGGTGAGGTCCTTGAGGTACTTGCCGACGTACGGGTACATCGGGTCGCCGGCCGTGACCGGCGCGGTGTCGGCGCACTTCTGCGCGCTGACCTGGCGGTCGTGGTTGACCACGACCTTCTGGTCCTTGGTGATCTGGGTGTCCATCTCCAGGGTGGTGACACCGAGGCGCAGGGCCTTGGCGAAGCCCTCCAGCGACTCCTCGGTGGTCATGCCGATGCCACCGCGGTGCGCCTGGAGGTCGAAGTGGGTCTTCTGCGGGAGCAGCGCGTTGGCACTGTCGACGGTCGACGCGTGCGCGGCCACCGGAACGGCGAGCGCGGGCAGGACGACGAGGCCCGCCAGAATGTGACGCAGGGACATGGTACGAGAACCTCAGCTCTTCAGGTGCAGATGCGCCGGCCACGCTAGGTGGGAGACGGTCGGCCCCGATGACCTCGCCGCGTGCGGAACGTGAACGCTCGCCGAACCTCAGAAGCATCTGCCGTTCGCCGACGGCCACCCTGTCGATGCGGTGACCGTCGGCGAACGCCCCACGGCTAACCGCCGAGGGTGACGTGCAGGACGCGCTCGTTGCTGTTGTTCGGGGTGCTGTCCTTGTCACCGGTGTTGGTGGTGGTCAGCCACAGACCCCCGCCCGGGGCCGGCTCCACGGTGCGCAGCCGACCGTAGGTGCCGCTGAAGTACGTCTGCACATTCGTCAGGCTGCTGCCGCTGATCACGGCGCGGTACATCCGCGCGCCACGAGCGCAGGCGACGTAGAGGGCGTCGCGCACGATCGTGATGCCGGAGCAGGAGCCCTCGGCGGTCGGGTAGGTGCGCGCCGGCGCGAGGTAACCGGCGGTGCCGCAGGTGCCGCTGGTGCCCTCGCAGGCCGGCCAGCCGTAGTTCCCACCCTTGGTGATCAGGTTCGTCTCGTCCATGATCGAGTTACCGAACTCCTGCTCCCACAGGCGGCCCTGCGAGTCGAACGCGAGCCCCTGCGGATTGCGGTGCCCGTAGCTCCACACGTGGTTGCCGAACGGGTTGTCACTCGGGACGCTGCCGTCCGGGTTGAGGCGAAGGATCTTGCCCTCCAGAGCGGCACGATCCTGGGCGTACGCGCCGTTCTGCGCGTCGCCGGTGCTCGCGTAGAGCTTGCCGTCCGGGCCGAACCGCAGCCGACCACCGTTGTGGTACTTGTTACGCCGGATCCCGCTCAGCAGGACCTGTTCGCCGGAGGTGGTGAGCCTGCCGTTCTCCAGCTTGATCCGCACGATCCGGTTGTCGCTCGGCGAGGTGTGCATGATGTAGAGCCACCGGTCGCTGGCGAAGCTCGACGAGATCGCGAGGCCCATCAGTCCACCCTCGCCGTCGGTGCTCTGCACGTTCGGCACGGTGCCGACGGTGGTCTTCGCCCCCGTGGCCGGGTCGAGCTGGATGATGTCGTGCGCGTCGCGACGGTTGTACAGGACGGTCCCGTCCGGCAGCGTCACCAGCCCCCACGGAACGTCGCTGTCGGTCGTGACCTGGCGCACCGTGCACACCGGGTTGGCGCAGGTGGCACCGGTGCTCACCGCGACGGAGGCGCTGCGCGAGGAGGCGTTGTCCTGCCCGTCGCGGGCCGCTACCTGGTACTGGTAGGTGGTGTTCGCCGCCAGGCCGCTGTCGGTGAAGGTGGTCACCGGCGGAGCGCCCGTCACGGCGCCGATCTTCACGCCACCGCGGTAGATGTCGTACGCCCGGACCCCGACGTTGTCGCTGGACGCGGTCCAGCGCAGGGTGACGGTGGTGCCCGAGGCGCTGCCCGTGAGCTGCGTCGGCGTGCTCGGCGGCACCGTGTCGGCCTGGCACTGCGGCGGGGTGATCGTCACGGTGGAGCTGGCCTGCGACACGTTGCCGGCGGCGTCCCGCGCGTTGACGTAGAGGCCCCAGGTCGCGCCGGGCACGACGGTGAGGTTGGCGGACAGGGTGCTTGCGCTCACCGACGTCATCAGCTGGCCGTCGTGGTAGATGTCGTAGTACGCCACCGCCACGTTGTCCGTCGAGGCGTTCCAGGCGAACGTCACCGAGTTGCAGGTCAGACCGCTGACCCGGGCGTTGCCGGGCGGCGTGGGTGGCTGACTGTCGGCGCTGCCGAACGACGACGTCCAGCGCTGGTTGGCCTGCCCGTTACAGGTCCAGAGGCCGACCATCGTGCTGTTGGCGGTGCCGCCACCCGTCACGTCCAGGCAGAGTCCCGACTGGACGCCGACGATGGTCCCGTTGGTGTTGATCTGCCAGCGCTGGTTCGCCCCGCCGGTGCAGCCGTAGATCTGCACGGCAGCCGGCGCGGTGGTGTCCTGCCCGACGACGTCCAGGCACATCGTCGCGTCGTAGACCCGCAACTCGCCGGCCGCGGTGAGGGTCCACGCCTGGTTGGCCTGTCCGCCGCAGTCATAGATATTGATCCCGGTGCCGGCGGTCCGGCCGCCGCCCACCACGTCCAGGCATCGGCCGGACGCCGCGCCGACGATCGTCGACGGACCGGCCGCCGACGCCGGCACGCCGAGCGTCACGGCCACCAGCACCGCCACGGTCACCGGCGGCAGGAGCCGTCGTGGTCTGAGCCGCGCGAAAATGCTCATCCGTCCTCCAAGGTCGGGGCATCGACCGGCCCGACCCGACGCCGGGCGACCCAGCGCCCGACCAGACCGACGAGAAGGCAACATCGACCATCAAAGATGGATTCCCGACACATGTCAACGATCTCGTTCGATCGAGGACAAACCGCGTCAACAAAGCCGGCTCTCCACGGATCGGCCTTCATGCGGCGTAATGGTGTAGCGACACGGTGTGGCGAGGCCCGTGCGGCGGTGCGGCGTGGCGGGGCCTGCTCGCGGCGGCGTGGTGTGGTGGGCCGGCATGGCGGCGCGGCGTGGCGCGGCGGCCCAGCAACCGCCGCGCCACCAGCGCCTGTCGGCGCCGAGCCGGACCGCCCGGTCCGCCGCTCCGGGCGGCCCCGCAGCGCAGTCTCCACCCGACCGGGCGGGCCTCCCGGCGGATGGATCCCTGCGCGTACCGACGTCGTGCGCCGCGATGGCGTCGGCCGACCCGCCCCGCCAACAGCGGCCGGCGCTCGGGTCGCCGTGGACGACCTTGATCGACGCTCATCGAGGTCCGTCGGTGGCGAAAGTATTGGTACGGCGGAACTGCGATGTCAACGTTTCTCGGAAAGTTTGCGAAAGGTCAGACGGCACGCGGGTGCCAACCAATAGCCGTCTTCGCTGGCCCTGACACTGGCCAGGAGATTGAACTCACAACCGACGTTGCAGAACCTCGCCAGGCGATCTGATTGACGCCGATAGTTCCGATGAATTTCCGGATCACCGTGATCGACGCTCGGCCTTCGGCAGCCGACGCGCCTGCGGTCCGCGCATCGCCGCAGGTGGATCGCCACTGCTCGGCACCAGGATGACCGCGCTGCGACGGCCCTGCGGCGCTATCGGAGGACTTCCGGAACTTATTGACGGCCTCGAATTTGCGCTGCGATACTCCGATCCACCGTGATCGATGCACCCGGTGTCCGTGGGGTAGCCGTCGATCTCCCACCCACCACCAACCACGTCCGGACCGTGCTCTCCTTCCACACCGGGACGGGACCGGGCCGGTAGAAGGGGCACAGATGAGCACTGTCTCCGCTGGCACGCTCGTACGGTCCAGGCCACTACGGGCGGCGCTGTCCATCCTCGTCACCGCCGCCGCGGCGTGCGCCGTCGTCGCGGCCACCGCCACCCCGTCGAACGCCGCCACCTGCAACGGCTACGTCGGCCTCACCTTCGATGACGGCCCGACCGGCAGCACCAGCGCTCTGCTGAATGTGCTGCGGGCCAACGGCGTACGGGCCACCATGTTCAACGTCGGGCAGAACGTGCAGAACAACCGGTCGGCGGCGCAGGCGCAGGTGTCCGCCGGCATGTGGGTCGGTAACCACAGCTGGAACCACGCCCACATGACGTCGATGAGTCAGTCCCAGATGCAGTCCGACCTGTCCCAGACGAGTTCGGCCATCCAGTCGGCGACCGGCGTCCGACCCCAGTTGTTCCGGCCTCCGTACGGGGAGACCAACTCCACCCTTCAGTCGGTCGCCTCCTCGCTCGGGATGCGGCAGGTGATCTGGGACGTCGACTCCCAGGACTGGAACGGCGCCAGCGTCAGCCAGATCGTGTCGAACGCCAGCCGCCTCCAGGCTGGTCAGGTCATCCTCATGCACGACGGCATCCAGAACACCCGGGACGCCATCGGGCAGATCATGGCCAACCTGACCAGCCGCAACCTCTGCCCGGGCATGATCTCGCCGTCCACCGGCCGGGCGGTCGCGCCCGACGGGGCCACCCCGCCGCCGAGCGGCACCACGCCGCCCCCCAGCGCGACGACCCCACCGCCCAGCGGCGGATCCTGCACCGCCACCGCGTCGACCCCCAACGTGTGGGGCGACCGGTACAACACCTCGGTGACGGTCAGCGGCAGCAACACCTGGACCGTGGTCATCGCCCTCACCTCGCCGCAGCGCGTCTCCACCGTCTGGAACGGCAACGCCAGCTGGGACAGCAGCGGCACGGTGATGACCGTGCGGTCCAACGGCAGCGGCAACACCTTCGGCTTCACCACGATGTTCAACGGCAACAGCAGCGCCCGACCACAGATCCGCTCCTGTAGCGCCGGCTGACACCCCGGACGCGTCCCGCGTGGCGGCCACGGCAGCGCCACGCGGGACACGTCCCCTGACCGCGGCCCACGCCGCCGCCGCGACCCCGGTCCGATCCGGAAGTGGCGGGAACCACACCGGCCGATGTCGCGACTACCAGACATGTCACTGACCGAGCTGTCCGGCACGCCGACGCCGGAGGAGTCCATCCCGGCGGAACCCCCGACCCAGCCGACCCGGCGCACCTCGCCGTTCGGTGCGCTGCTGGTCCGGCTGCACTTCTACGCCGGCATCCTCGTCGCGCCGTTCCTCGTGGTCGCCGCGCTGACCGGGCTCGCCTACACGGTCGCGCCGCAACTGGACGGCGCGCTCTACGGCGACCAGTTGACCGTGGCCGCGCGGGGTGACCGTCCACTCCCCCTCGCCGACCAGATCGCCGCCGCCCGCGCCGCGCACCCCACCGGCACCATCGCCACCGTCCAGCCCGGGGACGGCGACCGGACCACCCGGGTGGCGTTCTCCCTGCCCGAGCTCGGCGAGAAGGTGCACACCGTCTACGTCGACCCGTACACCGCCGAGGTCCGAGGTCAGCTCACCACCTGGTTCGGCTCCACGCCGGCCACCACCTGGCTGGACGACCTGCACCGCAACCTGCACCTCGGCGTGGTGGGCCGGCACTACTCGGAGCTGGCGGCGAGTTGGCTCTGGGTGCTGGCCCTCGGCGGCCTGCTCCTGTGGTGGCGACGACGCAGCGCCTCCCGGTCCGCCGCCCGGCACCTGTTCGTGCCGAACCTGTCCACCGGCAGGGGTGTCCGCCGTACCCGGGGATGGCACGCCACGACCGGCGTCTGGCTGGTCGTCGGCCTGCTGTTCCTCTCGGTGACCGGCCTGACCTGGTCCCGCTACGCCGGAGCCAACTTCGGCGCCGGCCTCGACGCCCTCGACGCCCGCTCCCCCGAGATCTCCACCAGCCTCACCGCCGTCCCCGCCGAGAGCGGCGGCGGCCACCACCACGGGGACGCCCCGGCGGAAGGGGTCGTCGACCCGGCGGCCTTCGACCGGGTCCTGACGGCTGCTCGTACGGCCGACCTCTCCGGCCCGGTCGAGATGACCCCGGCAGAGGCGGGCACCGCGTGGACCGTCACGCAGATCGACAACACCTGGCCGGTCGCGAAGGACCGGGTCGCCGTCGACCCCACCAGCGCGATGATCACCGCCCGCAGCGACTTCGCCGACTGGCCTCTCCTGGCGAAACTGAGCGGCCTCGGCACCCAGGCCCACATGGGTGTCCTCTTCGGCCCGGTCAACCAGATCCTGCTCGCCGCGCTGGCCCTCGGGCTGCTCTGCGTCGTCGTCTGGGGTTACCGCATGTGGTGGCAGCGCCGGCCGACCCGCGCCGACCGTCGCGCGCTCGTCGGCGCACCGCCGGCCCGTGGAGGCGTACGCCGGCTGCCCTGGTGGGCGGTGCTGCTCGGCGCGGCGGCGACCGTGGCGGTGGGTTGGGCCCTACCCCTGTTCGGCCTCAGCCTGCTCGCCTTCGGAGTCGTCGACGTCGTCGCGGGCGTGGTGTCCCGGCGTCGGCGTCCCGACGCCATGCCCGTCTCCCCGGCGCCGGCCGGGAGCTGACCCGTCGGACCCGAGTGGGTCGGGCCGGCCCCGGCCTCCGGGGGCCTTCAGCCTTCGGTGTCGTCGCCGCCGTTCGGAAGGGCCGCCAGGCTGCCGCGCAGGGCGGTGCGGAACTCCGCGTACCGGTCGGGGCCGAGCGCGTCGGAGAGCTGCCGTTCGATCGCCGCCACGAAGTCGTCGGACGCCTCCATGAGCCGGAGCCCCCGCTCGGTCGGCACGATCAGTTTCGCCCGGCGGTCGGCCGGGTCTGGCGTACGTCGCACGTAGCCGAGCCGTTCCAGCTCGTCGAGGATCGCGCCCATCGTCTGCTTGTTCCGCCCGGCCAGTCGCGCCAGCTCGCCGGGGCGCGTCCCCTCCGGATCCAGGTAGGCCAGGACGGCGCCGTGGCGGGGTCGCACGTCGTCGAAGCCGTCCTCGGCGGCGCGCGTGAAGATCTCCCGCTGGACGCGCCCGGAGAGCTGCACGGCCAGGATGCCGAGGTCGGGATCCTGCTCCTTACGTGTGCTGCGCTTCATATTTTGGTCCAATCATTGGACGGTACAAGTTTTGGACTATAACGTCTCACCGGTGACCAGCGGGCCCGTCCGGGTCCGCGCGAATCCGGAGGACGACCATGACCATTCTGATCACCGGAGCGACCGGCACGGTCTCGCGGGAGGTGCTGCGCGAACTCGCCGGCAGCGAGCAGGTACGGGCGCTCGTGCGGGACCCGTCGCGAGCATCCGCGCTCGACGGCGTCGAGTACGTCGTCGGCGACCTGGACCGCCCCTCGACGCTGACGCCGGCGTTCGAGGGCGTACGCACCCTGTGGCTGCTCACTCCGATGGGTCCGATCGCGCCCAGTCAGAGCATGAACGCGGTCTGGGCCGCGCGGCAGGCCGGCGTGCAGCACATCGTCCGGCTCTCCGCGATCGGCGCCGCGCACGACGCCCCCACCCGCAACGGCCGCCTGCACGCGCTGTCCGACGCCGAGGTACAGGCGTCCGGCATCCCCTGGACGATCCTGCGACCGAGTTACTTCATGCAGAACCTGCTTGGGTCGCTGGCCGGCGAGCAGCTCTACGGACTCTTCGGCGCGGCGCGGGTCGGCCTCGTGGACGCGCGGGACATCGCCGCCGTCGGGGCCGCGATCCTCGCCGCGCCGCGGCCGCACGAGGGCATGATCTACACGCCCACCGGCCCGGAGAGCATCACGCTGGACCAGGCGGCGCAGGACATCAGCCGGACGATCGACCGCCCGGTCCGGTACCTCCCGCAGAGCCCCGAGCAGACGCGTGACGGGCTCCTCGCGGCCGGTCTGGACCAGTGGTCGGCGGAGGTCCTCACCGAGTACCGGGTCGCCTACGGCAGCGGCTGGGGCGACTTCACCAACGACCACGTCGCCCGGGTGACCGGCCGACCGCCGCGAACCTTCGCCGAGTTCGCGCACGACCACCGCGAGCGGCTCGCGGCGGCCTGAGCCGTCGCGCCGGCGCGCTGCGGCCGGCACGGCTCCGCGACCCGGACGCCGCAGCGGGGCGATGCGCTCTCCGGTGGCCGTGCCGGAGAGCGCATCGGCGGTGGCCACCCCGTCGGTGTCGCGCGAAGCACATCATCGGTTCGGCGATTTGTCCGGTTCAGCCGCTCGAACCGACAAATTGGTGGAACGATGACTGTCGTGGGAACTGCCAATACCGCCATGCCTGCCATCTCGCCCCTCGCCGGTGAGCCGATCAAGCGCGCCGACGCCGAACGGCTCGCCGGGGTGCTGAAGGCGTTCGCCGATCCGGCCCGACTGCGCCTGCTCAGCCTGATCCAGGCCGCCCCGGAGGGCGAGGCCTCGGTCACCGACCTCACCGCGCCGCTCAACCTCTCTCAGCCGACCGTGAGCCATCACCTGCGGATTCTCACCGAGGCCGGCCTGATCGAGCGGGAGAAGCGTGGGGTCTGGGCCTATTACCGCATCGTGCCCTCGGCGATCGCGGCGATAGCCGACCTGCTGACCCCGCCCCGCAAGAGGCCGACCAAAAAGACCCGCTGAGCGGTCGCCTCGTCGGCGACGGTGACGCTGGCCGTCAGCGGACGCGGGCGACCGCGCCGTTGAACGACACGTCCTGCGCGGACGGACGCGGCTGCGGCGCGTCGTCGGCGTGCCACCGCGCCACCGAGACGATGCCCGGCTCGACGAGTTCCAGCCCGTCCAACAGGGCCGCGAACTGCTCGGTGCTGCGCGCCTGGAAGCGGCCGTCGCGATTGTTGGCGGCCAACCCGGCGGTGACCGCAGGCGGCAGATGCTCCCAGGTGACGTGTGAGGCGACCACGTAGCTGCCGGACGGCAGCGCGGCAACGAGCTGATCCAGGATGCCCTTGGGGTCCTCGTCGTCGCGGACGAAGTGCAGGATGGCCACCAGCATCAACGCGACGGGCTGCGCCAGGTCCAACGTCGCGCGCAGGTCGGGATGGGCGAGGATCCCGGCCGGCGCGCGCAGGTCGGCGTCGAGGTACGCCGTCCGCCCCTCGGGCGTGCTGGACAACAGCGCGCGGGCGTGGGCGAGGACGATCGGGTCATTGTCGACGTAGACGACACGCGCCGACGGGTCGACGGCCTGCGCGACCTCGTGGGTGTTGTCGGCGGTCGGGATGCCGGTCCCGATGTCCAGGAACTGCCGGACACCGCGCTGGGCCAGGAAGCGCACCGCGCGTTGCAGGAACATCCGATTCTCGATCGCGGCGAGCCGGATGGTGGGCATCGCCGCCGCGAGGGCGTCACCGGACGCCCGGTCGGCAGCGAAGTTGTCCTTGCCGCCCAGCAGGTAGTTGTACCTGCGCGCCGGGTGCGCGACCGAGGTGTCGATCCGGTCGGTGGCCGCCGGGTGTCCGCCGTGCGATGTCATCCGGCCTCCCCCATCGCTGCGCATCCTCCACAAGGTACACACCTCGGCGGCGAGGCGAATGCCCGCCGACGCCGCGCTCAGGAGGCGCAGCCCTCGCCTGCCTCGGCCGGCTCGACGCCGCGTACCCCGGCGAGGATGTCGGCGGCGGTGTGCGCCCGGATGCCGGACTGCGCCTCCTCGGCGAACCGGGCGACGACCGCTCGGACGTGCCGCTCGGCGGGCGCGGCGAGGCCGTCGTAGATGGCCTCGAAGAGTTCCCGCGCCGGCCGCCGGAGCCATCCGGCCGGCAGGAGGTCCAGGGGCAGCCGCGGGTCGAGGGTCGGAAAGCGGCGGAAGGTGTCCATGACCTCGGTACGCGTTCGCACGGCCGCCGCGCCGTCGACGCGCTCCGACCGCGCCTGCGGCACCAGAGGCGTCCACCGCCGAAGGAACTCCTCGTAGTGCCGGCCGATCGCCTCGATGTCCCAGGCGTCGATCGGAGAGCGCTGGGCGATGGCGTCAAGGTCGGCCTGCCGTCCCCGGAACACCGTGACGGCGCCCCGGGTGAACCGGGCGATCTGGGCTCTGCCCTGCGGGCTCAGCTCGTACGGCGAGATCCACAGCCCGTCGTACAGGGGCGCGTACCCGAGCCAGCGGAGTTGGCCGCGCAGGGCCCGCCGCTGCGCGCCACGGTCCTGGGGCAGGGAGAAGGCGACGATGGTCCAGCAGCCGTCCCACGCGACCACCTCGGTGGTCGCGGCCAGGATCCAACTCCCGCCGCTGGACAGGTTCGCGGCGGCGGCCCGGCTGAGCCGGTAGGAGCTGCGTCGACCCTCCCGGCTGCCCTCCAGCACACCGCGCCGGGCCAACCGGCTGATCGCGGCACGCGCGCCGGCCGTACTCACACCGGACTCGGCGAGCAGCGCGACGAGGGCTGCGGACGGAACCCGCGCACGGGTCCGCAGCGTGTAGTCGGCCAGCAGGGTCACCGCGAGGTCCTGCGGGGAGCTGCCGGCCTGCCGCCGGGGCAGTCGCGGCGGCTCGTCCCCGTCGTCGGGATAGATCTCCTCGATCGGGAAGGGGTTTGCCACAGGCGCTCCCGGCTCGACTCAGGGACGGTGCACCGACTGTAGACGCCGCCACCCGGGCGGCGGCGTCGGCACCAACGCCATTCGATCGAGGTGCATCGATTGACACTTCAGCGACCGCGAGGAACACTATCTGCTACGCGACGCCGTACGCAGCCGGGCACAGGGCGAGCACACGTAGTGGGCGAGGCGCGATCACCACGGGAGTCGGGCGCACCCGTGACCGCACAGCGCGCGACCCCACACCCACCCCGCACAGGTGATCGAAGGAGCCATCCCCGTGAAAATCCGAAGGAAACTGCTGCTCGGCCTGGTCACGTCACTGGTGGCGGCCGGCCTGGTGGCCCCCGCGCTCCAACCCGCGTACGCCGCCTCCCTCACCGAGGTGACCACGTTCGGCGACAACCCGGGCCGGATGCGCATGCACGTCTACGTGCCGGACACCCGCCCGACCAGGCCGGCGATCGTCGTGGCCATGCACGGCTGCGGCGGGTCGGGCCCCGGCTTCTACTCCGGGAGCGAGTTCGCCGCCCAGGCCGACCGGTACGGGTTCATCGTGATCTACCCGTCGGCGACCCAGCAGGCCGGCTTCGGCAACTGCTTCGACACCTGGTCGGACGCCGCCAAGCGCCGTGGCGGTGGCAGCGACCCCGTGTCGATCATCTCGATGATCCGCTACGCGCAGCAGCAGTACGGCGGCGACCCCGACCGGGTGTACGCCACCGGCAGCTCGTCCGGCGGCATGATGACCAACCACATGCTGGCCCTCTACCCTGACGTCTTCAAGGCCGGCGCGGCGTTCATGGGTGTCCCCTACAACTGCTTCGCCAACGCGGCCGACTACCCGCCGGGCAGCAGCCAGTGCACCGGCGGGAACATGAACCGGACCCCGCAGCAGTGGGGTGACGCGGTGCGCGGGGCGTACCCCGGCTACACCGGCCCCCGCCCACGGGTGCAGTTGTGGCACGGCACCAGCGACACGCTCGTTCCGTTCTCGCTGCTGCAGGAGACGATCGAGCAGTGGACCAACGTGTTCGGGCTCAGCCAGACACCCACCTCCACCGACACGCCGCAGACCAACTGGAACCGCCGCCGGTACGCCGACGCCAGCGGGACCGTCCAGGTCGAGGCGTACAGCATCCAGGGCGCGGGGCACAGCCTGCCGGCCGGTGGCATGGCCGCCGCCGCCGTCGCGTTCTTCGGCCTGACCGCCCCGCCGAACCCGACGACCCCGCCGCCCAACCCGACGACCCCGCCGCCCAACCCGACCACCCCGCCGCCCAACCCGACCACCCCGCCGCCGAACCCGACCACCCCGCCGCCGAGTTCGGGCGCGTGCCGGGTGGGCGTCGCGATCAACGCCTGGAACAACGGGCTGACCGAGAACATCACCATCACCAACACCGGAACCAGCGCCGTCAACGGCTGGTCGCTCGTCTTCACCCTGCCCGGCGGGCAGAGCATCACCTCGGGCTGGAACGCGACCTACTCGCCCACGTCCGGCCAGGTGACAGCCCGCAACGCCGCCTACAACGCCAGCATCCCGCCGAACGGATCGTTAACCATCGGCTTCCAGGCCACGCACACCGGCAACACCGCCCGGCCAGGTGCGTTCACCCTCAACGGCGCGACCTGCGCGATCGCCTGACCGACAGCGAGCCGTTCCGACCAGATCGAGCGGGCCCCGTCGCCCACGGCGGCGGGGCCGGCCCGATTCAGTTCCCGGACGGCACCTGGTCGACGACCTCGTCGTAGCCGACCGCGCCGGGCGCCGCCGTCGGCGCGTAGATCACGCGGAGCACGCCCGTCGGGAACACCTCGGTCGCGGTAACCCGCAGGTGGTACGGCGTGTCGCCGTCGTCGAAGAGCCGGCGCCCCTTGCGGGCCGCCACCGGGTGTACCAGCAGACGCAGCTCGTCGACCAGCCCGGCGGCGAGGAGCTGCTGGACGACCGAGATCGACCCGGGGATGAGGATGCCCTTGATCCCGGGGTCGGCCTTGAGCGCGGCGACGGCCTCGGGGAGATCGCCGGCGACGAGCTCCGAGTTGCGCCACGCGAAGTCCACCGGCTGGCGGGAGACGACGACCTTACGGACGTCACCGAGCTGCTTGGCGAACCCGGCGTCCTCGCCGCCGGCGGCCTCCCGGTCGGGCCAGGCCCCGGCGAAGCTGTCGTAGGTCACCCGGCCGATCAGCAGCACGTCGGACGTGTCGTAGTCCTCGGTGACGGCGCGACCCATGTTCTCGTCGAAGTACGGGAAGTGCCAGTCCGGGTCGATCTCGGCCACGCCGTCGGCCGAGATGAACAGCGTGGAGATGACCTTCGCCATCGCGGTGCTCCTTCACGTGAGGTGCTGTCGGGCTCATAGACGGGCACAGCATCGCAAACTCGTACGACGGTTACCGCCCTCTGCGGCCGGAAAACGCGGACGAGCCCCAGCCACCGGTCCCCGGGGCTCACCGGCCGTCAGGGCAAAGAAGGCGGCGCCGGGTCACATCCTCCACGGGGAATGGAGATCCCAGGGCGGGCGGTGCGGCTATCACGGAGCCTCGACGATGGGCTTACGGAACGGGCCCCAGCCGACGAACCGGTCGAACAGGGCGCGCGGGCTCGGCCCGTCGTGCGGGTTCAGGTGGTACAGGTCGCGCATCGCCTCGTACAGCAGCCCGGCCAGGTAGATCGACAGGCTCGGCATTGAGTTTTCGTACTCGGCCTTCAACATGAGCCGCGCCGTCGCGCACGGCCACGGCTGACCGTCGGCGCGGCACGCCCAGTGCGGCCGTAACGGCGTGTGCGGCGGGCCCTGGCGGTGCTGACGCGGACGGTCCGCGACCGGTCCCCGCTCAGGGACGGAAACCTGCGTAGATATCACTTCCGACCCCCGCTCGCCCGGAACTCCTGCGCCGGGGTCAGGTGACCTATTCGCCCGATCTCGTCCAAGCGGAACGCCTCGGTGTGCGACGTGACCCAGGCCGGAAGTCGCGGGGCAGGCCGCGGGGCAGGGCCACGCACAGACAATTTCGGAGCGGGTTCGCTGCGCCGGAACGTGAAGCGCACGGTGCCTCCTTCGCGCTTTCGTCGGAGGGGGCCGCCCCCGTGTTTACTCGCCGGACAGGGGCGGCCCCGGGTACGAACGCGTCCGCCGGGTTCGGGTCCTCCACCGGCCGCGCCGTCTGGTGACACTCTGTTCCGTGACCGCCTAGTGTCGGAAGGTGTTCGACCACGTTGGAGAGACCCCGACGGTCAACGATTGCCCTGGTGAGGGGACTTGGGGGGCGCGAGGGCTGGAGGTGGGGAGGAGTTGGGGACATGAGCATGACCGCAGCCGAAATCCTGCTTGACGAGTTGCGTCACGCCCGAATGGCACGGGGACTGAATCAAGACGACTTCGGCAGACTCATCAGCTACTCCGGCACCCATGTGAGCGCCGTTGAGACCGGCACTCGCCCGCCGACCAGTGACTACGCGACGGCAATCGACAGGGCGCTGACGACCGGTGGCATGTTCGCGAGGCTGGTAGAGCGGCTGGCGGCGCTCGACACGGCCCCGGTCTGGCTCCGCGAATGGATCAAGTTCGAGGAACAAGCTCGGGCGTTGCGTTGGTACGAACCGGCCTTCGTGCCGGGCCTGTTACAAACCGAGGCGTACGCACGGGCGACGCTTCAAGCGAGCGGATTGCTGACCACCGAGCAGATATCGCAGCGGGTACGGTCGCGAATGGAGCGGCAAGCAATCCTCACCCGCGACGATCCTCCCCACGTAATGATCGTGCTCGACGTCGCGGTGCTGCGCCGGACGGTGGACGACGACCGCACGCTGATGCGGGAACAGGTCGAGCACCTCGCGGCGGTCGCCGACCTTCCGCACGTCCACATTCATGTCGTGCCGGACGACGCAGGGCTCTACCCTGGCCTACAGGGCGGGTTCATCATCGCCACGATGCCGGATGGCTCTGTCGTCGGGCACACGGACTACCAGGTGCGGTCTCAGACCGTCAGCGGCACGGCCGAGATTGTTACGCTTCAAAAGACGTGGGAAGCGATCCTCCGCGACGCCCTCCCGCGCAGATCCTCCCGAGACGTGATCAAGGAAACGGCGAAGACATGGACATGACCCACGCCCGTTGGCGTAAGTCGACGAAGTCCGGGACGAACGGCGGCAACTGCGTGGAGGTCTCCGACAACCTGCCCGGCGTCGTTGGCGTCCGGGACTCGAAGGACCAGGCAGGTCCCGCACTGGTCTTCAGCCCGACGGCTTGGCGGGCGTTCGTCGACATGGCGAAGACTCACCCCGCGACCTGACCAGTACTACGCAGAGGCCACCGGTCCGCTGCGGGTTCTAGCGATCCCCGCAACTCCCTGAATTCTAGGGAGTTGCGGGGATCGTGGGTTTTGCGGACTTGGCGGTGGATTCGCCACGCGAGGCCCTGCGGCGCGGAACGCGGACGAGCCCCGGCCGATCGGCCGGGGCTCGTCGGGTCAAGCGGGATCAGGCGATGTCGAACCGGTCGAGCTCCATGACCTTCGTCCAGGCGGCCACGAAGTCACGCACGAACTTCTCGCGCGCGTCCTGGCTGGCGTAGACCTCGGCGAGGGCGCGCAGCTGGGAGTTCGAGCCGAAGATGAGGTCGACCGCGGTGGCGGTCCACTTCACCTCGTCGGTGGCCAGGTCGCGGATCTCGTACACGTGCTCGTCGGTCTCCGACGCCTTCCACCGGGTGCCCGGGGAGAGCAGGTTGGCGAAGAAGTCACCGGTGAGCACGCCCGGCCGGTCGGTGAGGACGCCGTGCGACGCGCCTCCGACGTTGTTCCCGAGGGCGCGCAGGCCGCCGACGAGGACGGTCATCTCCGGCGCGCTCAGGTTCAGCATGTAGGCGCGGTCGATGAGCAGCACCTCCGGCTGGGTCTTCTCGCCGGCGCGCAGGTAGTTACGGAAACCGTCCGCGCGCGGCTCGAGGACCCGGAAGGAGTCGACGTCGGTCTGCTCCTGGGTGGCGTCGGTGCGGCCCGGCCGGAACGGCACGGTCACCTCGACGCCCCCGTCGCGCGCCGCCTTCTCGACGGCGGCCGAACCGGCCAGCACGATCAGGTCGGCGAGCGAGATCTTCGCCCCACCGGCGGCGTTGAACTCCTGCTGGATGCCCTCCAGCGCGCTCAGCACCGTCGCGAGCTGCTCGGGTTGGTTGACCTCCCAGTTGCGCTGCGGCTCCAGGCGGATGCGCGCGCCGTTGGCGCCACCGCGCTTGTCGGTGTTGCGGAAGCTCGCGGCGGAGGCCCAGGCGGTGGAGACGAGCTGCTCGACCGTGAGGCCCGAGTCGAGGACCTTCGCCTTGAGAGCGGCGATGTCGGCGTCACCCACCAGCGCGTGGTCGACGGCCGGCACCGGGTCCTGCCACAGCTGCGGCTCGGCGACCCACGGCCCGAGGAAGCGCTCGATCGGACCCATGTCGCGGTGCAGCAGCTTGTACCAGGCCTTGGCGAAGGCCAGCGCGAACTGGTCGGGGTTCTCCAGGAAACGGCGCGAGATCTTCTCGTACGCCGGGTCGACGCGCAGCGACAGGTCGGTCGTGAGCATCGTCGGCCGGTACTTCTTCGACGGGTCGAACGGGTCCGGGATGATCTCCTCGGCGTCCTTCGCGACCCACTGCTTCGCGCCACCCGGGCTGGTGGTCAGCTCCCACTCGTAGCCGAACAGGATCTCGAAGAAGCGGTTGCTCCACTGCGTCGGCACGTCGGTCCAGGTCACCTCGAGACCGCTGGTGATCGTGTCGCTGCCCTTGCCGCTGCCGTGGGTGCTCAGCCAGCCGAGGCCCTGCGCCTCGATCGGGGCGCCCTCGGGCTCCGGGCCCACGTGGTTGTCCGCGACACCGGCGCCGTGGGTCTTGCCGAAGGTGTGGCCACCGGCGATGAGGGCGACGGTCTCCTCGTCGTTCATCGCCATCCGGCCGAAGGTCTCCCGGATGAAGTGCGCCGCAGCGGCCGGGTCCGCGTTGCCGCGGGGGCCCTCCGGGTTGACGTAGATGAGGCCCATCTCGGTCGAGCCGACGCCGGCCGCCATCTCCTTCTCGGAGGCGTAGCGCTCGTCGCCGAGCCAGGTGTCCTCCGGGCCCCAGAAGATCTCCTCGGGCTCCCACACGTCCTCACGACCGAAGCCGAAGCCGAAGGTCTTGAACCCCATCGACTCCAGGGCCACGTTACCGGCGAGCACCAGCAGGTCCGCCCAGGAGATCTGCTGGCCGTACTTCTGCTTGACCGGCCACAGCAGGCGGCGGGCCTTGTCCAGGTTGGCGTTGTCCGGCCAGCTGTTGAGCGGGGCGAACCGCTGACCACCGTCACCGGCGCCGCCACGGCCGTCCTCGATGCGGTAGGTGCCCGCGGCGTGCCAGCTCATGCGGATCATCAGGCCGCCGTAGTGGCCGAAGTCGGCCGGCCACCAGTCCTGCGAGGTGGTGAGGACCTCGGTGATGTCCCGCTTGAGGGCCTCGACGTCGAGCTTGGCGAACTCCTTGGCGTAGCTGAAGTCCGGCCCGAGCGGGTTGCCCTTGTGCGAGTGGGCGTGCAGCACCGAGAGGTCGAGCTGGTTCGGCCACCAGTCCCGGTTGGTGCGCGGACGACCACCGGTCTTCGGGGTCGGCGAGTCGATCGCCGGGTTCTCGCTCTCGCTGCCCTGGGCGGTCACCGAGTCGTGCGCGACCGGGCAACCGGCCGCAGCCTTCTGGTCCACGCCCTGCGCGCTGGTGGGGACGTTGTCCTGGGTGTCGCTCATGTACTTCCTTCCGAACTGGCGGATCGCTGGGAGATGCGGTCGGCCGCGCAACCGGGGCAGGTGCCCCAGTAGACGACCTCCGCCTCGTCGACCACGAAGCCGTGGTCGTTCGAGGCGGTGAGACAGGGTGCGTGGCCGACGGCGCACTCGACGTCGGCGATGGCGCCGCAGGAGCGGCACACGACGTGGTGGTGGTTGTCCCCCACCCGTGACTCGTAGCGGGCGGTCGCGCGGGCCGGCTGGATGCGCCGCACCAGACCCGCGTCGGTGAGCGCGCGCAGCACGTCGTACACCGCCTGGTGGGAGATGGTGGGGTGGTCCGCCCGGACCAGCGCGATCACCGTGTCGGTGTCGACGTGGGGGTGATCCCGCAGCACCGCGAGCACGGCCAGCCGGGGTCGCGTCACTCGTAACGAGACCCCTCTCAGCTGCGCTTCGAGGTCGGACATCACGCGCTGCACACTAGCTCACTTTTTTGGAACGAATCAAGTTTTCCCCGATCGCGCGCCTCGGCGTGCCGCCCGAGGGTCCGGAAAGTCTCCGGAAGTTCCGGCCGCTATTCGTCGGATGTTGTCCGGCGAACGATCGGTCACCACCCTCGCCGTCGCCACCCCGGATCGATTACTGACCTCGGAAGATGCGCACCCTTTCGAGCATGGCGACGCGCTGGTCGCCGCCGCAGACCTTCCGGAAAATGTTGACAAGTGGACGACCGGCTCAATACCGTCCCCATCGACGACACTCAATTGCCGTCACCACCCGCGCCGCGACTGCCGCCTCCGGTCGTCGTGCGGGACAACCGGTCTACCACCACCACGCGGTACGACTCCGTGGCCGACAGTCCGCCGGGTCGCACCGCACCGCTGGCCCCGTGCCAGCCGTGACGAGGAGGAAACACCTACATGATCGACACCGACCACACTCCCACCGCAGCACCGCGGCGCGGCCGGATACGGCTGCTCCTCGGCGCCGCCTGTGCGGTCGTCCTGGCCGTCACGGGCACGGTCGCGGTCACGGCCACCAGCGCGTACGCCGAGGCCGACCGGACGCTCACCTCGAGCCTGACCGGCACGCACAACGGCTACTACTTCTCCTTCTGGAAGGACGGCGGCAACGCCAGCATGACGCTGCGCGAGAACGGCCGGTACTCCAGCAGTTGGGACCGGAGCACCAACAACTGGGTCGGCGGCAAGGGCTGGGCCACCGGCTCGCGGCGGACGGTCAGCTACTCGGCCAACTACAACCCGGGGAACAACAACACCTACCTCGCCCTGTACGGGTGGACGCGCAACCCGCTCATCGAGTACTACGTGGTGGAGAACTTCGGCAGCTACAACCCGAGCAACGGCGCCCAGCGGCTGGGCACGGTCACCACCGACGGCGGCACCTACGACATCCTGCGCAGCCAGCGGGTCAACGCCCCGTCGATCGACGGCAACCAGACGTTCTACCAGTACTGGAGCGTCCGTCAGAACAAGCGCTCGAGTGGCACCATCACCACGGCCAACCACTTCGACGCCTGGGCCCGCGCCGGCCTGAACCTCGGCACCAACCACGCGTACCAGATCATGGCGACCGAGGGCTACCAGAGCGCCGGCAGCTCCGACGTCACCGTGTCCGAGGGCAGCGGCGGCAACCCGACCTCGGGGCCGACCTCCGGGCCCACCACCGGCAACCCGGGTGGCGGCAACTGCAACGCGACGCTCTCCGCCGGCCAGCAGTGGGGTGACCGGTTCAACCTGAACGTCGCGGTCAGCGGCACCAACAACTGGATCGTCAGCCTCAACCTCAACGGCGGTCAGTCCATCCAGAACAGTTGGAACGCGTCCGTCAGCGGCACCAGCGGGACGGTGACCGCCCGACCGAACGGCAACGGCAACAACTTCGGGATCACGATCATGGCCAACGGCAACTGGACCTGGCCGACGATCAGCTGTCGCACGAGCTGACCCGCACCACCGCACCACGTACCGGCCCCCGCCGCCACGCGACGGGGGCCGGGCCCTGCCCGGGTCCTCACGAGTACACGAGGTGCAGCATCATCCCGGCGTCGGCGTGCCCCAGGTTGTGGCAGTGGTTGGCCCACATCCCCGGGTTGTCGGCCCGGAACGCCACCTCCCACACCTCACCGGGCCGGACGTCGAACGAGTCCAACCAGAGTGGGCTTCCGGTCGCCGGCCGCCGGTCGCGGGACAGCACGAGCACGTGATGGCCGTGCAGATGCCACGGGTGCACGGTCTGCGACCGGTTGACGATCGTGAACCGGACGACGTCGCCGGGGTGGACGACCTGCGGCGGGATGTCCGGATCGGCCGCGCCGTTGACGGTGTGGGCGTAGCGCGGAAGCAGTCCACGCAGGTCGAGACCGCGATCGAGGACGAGCGTGAACGTCCGGTCGAACCGGGACCAGGGCGTCGGGACCGGCCGGCCGTAGCTGAGCGGGTCCAGTACGGGCCACCTGTCGGTCGCCGTCGACTGCGCGCCGGTCGAGTAGACCCGACGTCCGTCGACGTACAGCGCCACCGGTGTGGCCGGGGCGCTGAACACCAGGTCGTAGCGACCTCCGGCCGGGATCAGCACGGCGGTGTCCCGCAGCGGCGTCGGCCCGCCCAGGTCGTAGCCGTCGATCGCGGCGACCCGGAAGTCGGTTCCGGCCAGCGCGTAGCGGTGCGTGGTGCTGTCCGTGTTGATCAACCGCAGCCGGACCGGAACGCCGGCTTCGACCTGCTCCACCCGCGCGTCCGGTAGCGGACGCCCCCCGAGGGTGTGCACCGGCACCGTCACGTCGAGGCCGCTCGTCGGCCCGGGACGCACCACGAGGACGCCGTAGAGGCCCATCCGCACACCGACGTCGGACACCGAGTGGGTGTGGTACCAGTACGTGCCGGCCTGGTCGGCCCGGAACCGGTAGACGAACTCCTGGCCCGGCAGCACCGCCGGCTGCGTCACCCCGGGGACCCCGTCCTGGCTGTTCGGCACGTCATACCCGTGCCAGTGCAGGGTGACACCCCGGCCGATGTCCCGGTTGCGCAGCGTCACCTGCACGACGTCGCCGACGGTGGCGGTCAGCTCCGGCCCGGGTACCTGCCCGTCGAACGCCCACGCCGCGACGTCGTGGCCACCGACGCGCACCGTGGCGGTACCGGCCGTCAGGGTGAACCGCCGGGTGGGCTCGTCGGAGATCCGGGCCTGCGGGTACCGGTGATCATGCGGTGCGGCGGGCGCCGGGCCCGGGGTGACGGCCAACCCGGTGCCGGCCAGCAGCGCCGCCACCGCCACCGCCACCGCCGCCCGGGACACCGCCCGGGACGGGCGCGCGTCGAGCAGACGCCACGAGAGGGCGGTCGCCGCGACGACCCCGGCGACCGCGAGCAGCCCCACCGACGCCGACACCGGGTAGCCGTGCAGGACCGTGACGAGCAGGGCGGCGCTCAGGGCGTACCCCGCGAAGAGGAGCGGCAGCGCGACGGACCGGATGTCGCCCGCGGCCCGCAGCAGCCGCGGCCCGGCGACGACGACCGCCGCGAGCGACAGCGGCGCGGCGACGACGACCTTCTCCGCGGCGAACCACCAGCCGACGCGCGCGAGCGCGAGCACGGTCGTCGCGCGGGCGAGCGTGGCGAGCAGCGCGACGGTGGCCAGCGCGAGCGCCAGCGGCCGCCGCCGGGCGGCCGCCGCGACCCCGCCACCCAGCCAGCCGGCGGCGGCCAGGACCGCCAGCAGGAGGTCCGCCGCGAGCAGCGAGGCGGTGGTCATGCCGGCTCCCCCTGGGGTACGACCACCGGCGCGTCGCCCGATGGCGTCTCGGCGGCCAGCCGGCGCGCTCCCCGGATGACGCCGACCACGACGTGTACCGCGACGATGCCGTTGACCGCGTGCAGCCCGCCGATGACCAGGCCGAACGGCGTGCTGACGCCGACGGCGTCGGTGCCGGCGTTGGCGAGCATGGCGAGCAGCGCCTGCACGACGACCAGGCCCAGCGGCAGGACCGCCAGCCCGACGAGCCGACCGGGCGCCCTGGCCAGCGCCGCGAACAGGACGGTGAGCAGGGTGAGGACGGGGATGACCGCCATGCCGTTCACGCTGTGCAGGGCGTACGCGCCGTCCTCGGCGGGCTTGGTGAACGCGCCGACGGCGGCGAAGACGAACTGGAGGGCGAACGCGGTGAGGAGCACGCCGCTGCTGATGACGAAGGCCTTTCGCATGCTGGGCTCCTTAGAGCTGCGCCGAGGTCAACGCCTGGGCGACGTGGTCGGTGGCGGTGATCGCGCCGTACGCGACGATCCGGACGAGGTCGGCGTCGGCGGGGTGCGACAGCCGCCAGAGGGCGACGTCGCCCGGGCTGACCGCGCTGGGCGAGAACGCCGCCAGCAACGCGATCCGCGTTCCGACCCGGTCCCGGCCGGGCACGTCCCGGACCAGGTCGACGGCCCAGTCCGCGGGCCGGGTCGGGAACCGCCCGTCCTCCCAGCGCACGGTGGCCGTCACGGTCTGGCGGGCGACGTCACCCAGCAGCTCGCCGCCCCGGGTGGCGGCGTCCCGCAACGACGCGTACGCGACCCCGACCGGGCTGTCCCCCGCCCAGGCCGGCGGCGGGGTCGTACCGGTGGGCAGCAGCCCGAGGCTGCGTCCGGGCGCCTTCGGTTCCCGAGCGGATCTGGCGTACAGCCGGCCACCGACCGACCGCACCAGCGGGGCGCGTTGCAGGCCGCCGGGGAGCAGGTCGGGGTCGAGCAGCGCCGAGACGACCCGGTTGACGAAATGGAACGCGAGCAGGGTGCCGGTGACCTCGGGGCCGTACGGGCTGGTCCAGTCGCCGGTGCGGGGGCTGCGACTGGCCCGGGCCCAGCGGTCGAGTTCGGCGTGCCTCGGGTCGGCGGGTGTCTCGCCCCGGGCGACGACCTCGGCCAACCCGTGCTCGCCCAGGGCGTGCAGCAGCAGCACGTGGGCGTCGAGGCAGAACTGACAGCCGTTGGCCCGGGACACCACCGCCGCGACGAGTTCGCGGTCGACCCGGGACGTGTCGCCGGCGAGCAGGGCCTCGCGCATCAGCGACCAGGTCGCGGCCAGCACCTCGGGCACGGCCGAGAGCGCCTGAAAGGTGGGCAGCGGTCCGAGGAAGTCCTCGCGTAGCTGCTGGTAGACCTCCGCGGTGCGGCCGGTGGCCGCCCTCGTGGGTACGGGGGTGAAGAAGCGGTATGTCATGCGGTCGATGCTCGTGGCGACGGCCGCCAAAGACGTCGTGCCGGCGCAGACACTTCGCGCCGCCGGGATACCACGACCGTGGTACGCCGGATCTACCGCGCGCGCGGGATGCTCCACCAACGACGGCCGTTCTACAGTGCGACCATGCGCCGCGACCTGCCGTACGTCCTCAGCGGCCTCGCCCTCGGCGGTCTCCTGCTCGGCAACGCCGCGCTCGCACCGGACGCCGCGACGGTCGGGGCGCTCGACGTCGCTCTGGTCCTCGTCATGGCCGCGGCGCTCGGGGTGTGCCGGCGGCATCCGGTGCTCGCGCTGGGCGTGGTGACCGTCGCCATGCTGGCCCTGCACGTCCGGGTGCACTCGGGGGTGTCGGCCGCCTTCCCCGTCCTCGGCGTGGTCTACGTGACCGCCTGGCGGGGGCACCGGGCGGCGGCCGCCGTGGCCAGCGTCGTCTTCCTCGGTGGCTTTCTGGCCCGCGACGTCTCGGTGGCCCCGGTCGACCGTCCCAACCAGTTGATCGCCGAGCGGACGGCCCTGCTGCTGGGATGGTTCGTGGCGGCGAACGTGGCCGGGCTGGTCGGCCGGCAACGCCGCGCCTACCTGGAGCAGGTCGAGCAGCGGGCCGTCGAGGCCGAACGCACCCGCGAGGAGATGGCGTTGCGGCGGGCCGGCGAAGAGCGGCTGCGCATCGCCCGCGACCTGCACGACTCCCTGACGCACAGCATCTCGGTGATCAAGGTGCAGGCCGGGATCGCCGTGCACCTGGCCCGCAAGCAGGGCGACGAGCCCTCGGCCACGCTACTGGCGATCCAGGAGGCCAGCGCCGCCGCGATGCGCGAACTGCGCACCACCCTCGACGTCCTGCGCGCGCCCGACGACGACCGTGTCGGGCTGGCCCGCGTCGACGAACTCGCCGAACGGACCCGTGCGGTCGGCGTGCCGGTCCAGGTGACCGTCACCGGCCGGCCACGGCGTCTGCCGGACGAGGTCGACCAGGCCGGTTACCGGGTCGTCCAGGAGGCCCTGACCAACGTGGCCCGTCACGCCGGTGCCGCGACCGCACGCGTGCACGTCGAGTACGCGCCGGCCGGACTGACCGTCGCGGTGAGCGACGACGGGCAGGCGTCGCCGGCCCGTCCCCCGACGCCGGGGGTGGGACTGCGCGGGATGCGTGAGCGGGTCACCGGACTGGGCGGCACCCTGCTGGCCGCCGCCAACGACGACCAGGGGTTCACGGTGCGGGCCACGTTCCCGCTGGACGAGCCGGCATGACCGGACGGTCGCACCGATGATCCGGGTTCTGCTCGCCGACGACCAGGCGCTGATGCGGGCCGGCTTCCGGGCCCTGCTGGCCGCCGAGGACGACCTGGAGGTCGTGGGCGAGGCCACCGACGGCGCCTCGGCCGTGCAGCTCGCCCGACGTCTCCGCCCGGACGTCGTGTTGATGGACGTGCAGATGCCCGGCCTCGACGGGATCGAGGCGACCCGGCGCATCGCCGCCGATCCGGACCTCGCCGCCACCCGCGTGCTCATCCTCACCAACTACGGGCTCGACTCGTACGTCTTCGCCGCCCTGCGCGCGGGCGCGAGCGGTTTCCTCCTCAAGGACGCCGACCCCGCCGACCTGTTGCAGGCCGTCGCCGTCGTGGCCGGTGGCGACGCGCTGCTCGCGCCGGCCGTGACCCGCACGCTGATCAGCGAGTTCGCGGCCGGGCCACCGCCGGCCGTGCCGACGGCCGGTCGGGATGTGCTGACCGCCCGGGAGCAGGAGATCGTCGAGCTGGTGGCGCGAGGGCTGACCAACGACGAGATCGCCCAGCGCATGGTGATCAGCCCGTTGACCGCCAAGACGCACGTGAACCGGGCCATGACGAAGCTGCACTGCCGGGACCGCGCCCAGCTGGTCGTGTGGGCGTACGAGTCGGGACTTGTCACGCCGCGCCGCCGGTGACCGTGCCGTCACCGGCGGCGCGACGCGAGCTGAGTGTCAGGACCCGATCGCGATGGCGAAGACGTGCATCGTCGGCACGTTCGCCGCCGCCCGTGCGCTGATGTTGGGCAGCACGACCTGGGTCACCGCCTTGTTCTGCAGCGCGACGCCCACGTAGTAGACGCACGCCGCCGTGGCCTGTCGGCCGTTGTTGGGCCGGTTCTGGTACGCGGATACGATGGCGGCGGTCGCGCCGGACGCCGGGCCGCCGTACCAGTCGGGCGTGCTCAGGGTGAACGTCTGGCGGGTCCCGTCCGCGTACACCACCGTGCCGGTCCCCGAGACCGCGCCGTAGGTGCCGGTAATCAGGAAGCCGAGCGTGCTGCCGGTGCCGCTGATACCGAGGGTCTGACCCGAGGCGATGGCGTTGTCGGCCGTGCCGGGACTGACGTTGGGCCAGCGGAAGTTCACCCCGTTGCGGCTCACCGTGCCGCCCGGGCTCGCGCCGGCCTGCGCCAGGGCCTGCGCCGACAGGGTGGCCCCGTTGCCGTCGAAGTTGCCGACGTTGGTGTTGCTGTCGTTGGTGATGCCGGCGTTGGTGAAGCTCTGCTCCAACGTCGGCGTGGTGGCGCCCGTGCTGGTGACCCGGTAGGTGCGCCCGGCCTGCACGGTGACCTCGACCAGGTCGGACTCGACCCGGGTGACCCGGGGCGACGTGCCGTCGGCGGTGTCGACGACGCTGACGGTGCCGGTCAGGAACCGCGACCGCAGGCGGACGGTGCCGGCGCGGTCGGGTCGCACCAGCACCTCGGTGGCGGCGCCGCTGGCCCAGGTGATGCTGACCGTGTGCCCACCGCGACCCCGCAGGCCGGTCACCCGGCCGCTGGGCCAGGCCGGCGGCAGCGCGGGCAGGATGTGCAGCTCACCGATGTGGCTCTGGAGCAGCATCTCGGCGATGCCGGCGGTGGCGCCGAAGTTGCCGTCGATCTGGAAGGGCGGGTGCAGGTCGAACATGTTCGGGGCGAGCCGGGCGGTGGTGGCGAGGTAGCGGATCAGGTCGTGAGCCCGCTTGCCCTCCTCCATCCGAGCCCAGAAGTTGATTTTCCAGGCCAGCGACCAGCCGGTGCCGTCGTCGCCGCGCAGCGCCAGGGTCCGCCGGGCGGCCTCGAACAACTGAGGGGTGCCGCGCTTGGTGATCTGGTTGCTGGGGGCCAGCCCGTACAGGTGCGAGATGTGCCGGTGGTTGGGCTCGGTCTCCACCCAGTCGTAGAGCCACTCCATGATGTTGCCGCGCGAGCCGACCTTCATCGGTGGAAGGCGGTCCCGGGTGGCGCGTACCTGCGCCCGGAAGGTGCTGTCCACGTCGAGGATCTCGCTCGCGCGGGCGACGCCGTCGAAGAGGTCCCGCAGGATCTGGTTGTCCATCGTGGGACCGGCGCAGACGCTGGCGTTCGAGTGGTGGCTGAGTTCCGGTGAGTTCGACGGGTTGGTCACCAGGTAACCGAGGGTCGGCTCGGTCACCAGGGTGTTGAGGAAGAACTGCGCCGCGCCCTTCATGGCCGGGTAGTTCGTCCGCAGGAACTCGATGTCGCCGTTGAACTGGTAGTGGTCCCAGATCAACGTGGACAGCCAGGCGCCGCCGGTCTGCCACATGCCCCAGAACGCGCCGTCCACGACCGCGGTGGCCCGCCACGCGTCGGTGTTGTGGTGGGTAACCCAGCCACTCGCGGAGCCGTACTGCACCTGGGCGGTGCGCGCGCCGGTGACGGCGAGTTCCCGGACCATGTCGAAGACCGGGTTGTGGCACTCGGCCAGGTTGGTCGTGTTGGCCGGCCAGTAGTTCATCGGCAGGTTGGCGTTGATCGTGTACTTCGAGTCCCAGGAGGGGGTCAGCGAGTCGTTCCAGATGCCCTGCAGGTTCGCCGGTTGGGTGCCGGGCCGCGACGACGAGATCAGCAGGTACCGCCCGAACTGGAACAGCAGCGCGGAGAACTGCGGGTCGTTGACGCTGTTGTGCTGGGCGATGCGTACGTCGGTCGTCTGGTCGGCGGCGGAGGTGCGGCCCAGGTCGAGGGTCACCCGTCCGAACAGCGCCTGGTAGTCGGCGACGTGCCGGGTGCGCAACTGGTCGTAGCTGTAGGCGCGCGCCGCGCTGAGGCGCTGCCGGGCGATGCCCCCGTAGTCGCCACCGACGTTGCGGTAGTTGACGTAGCTGGAGCCGATCGAGATCAGCAGGACGACGCTGGTGGCGTTGGTGACCCGCAGGGTGCCGCCCGAGCTGGACACGCTGCCGCCGGTGACGGTGGCGTTGGCCAGGGCGAGGAAGCGGACCTGCCCGGTGACGCCCTCCTGGTTGCCGGACACGCCGTCGAGGCCGATCGTCGTGCCGTCCGGGCTGGACACCGTCGTCCGCTGCGGGCTGTCGAAGGTGGCGGTGAAGCTGATCGAGGTGGCGCGGTCGGCGGTCAGCCGCATCGCGATGACCTGGTCCGGCGCGCTGGCGAAGACCTCACGCTGGTAGCGGATGCCGTTCAGGACGTACGAGGTCGTGGCCGTCGCGGTGGTGAGGTCGAGCGTGCGGTTGTGCTGGGACGCTCCGCTGGCCGACCCGAAGGCGAGCCGGAGGTTGCCGACGGTCTGGTACGCCAACTGCCCGCCGGGGTTGCCCATCATGGTCTGGTTGATCAGGTCCTGGGCCTGGGTCCACTGGTTGGCGTTGACCAGCCGCCGGATCTCCGGCAGGGCCGCCGCGCCCCGGGTGTTGCTGGGGTCGTGCGGGCCGCCGGCCCAGACGGTGTCCTCGTTGAGCTGAAGTCGCTCGGTGTCGACGTTGCCGAACACCATGGCGCCGAGCCGGCCGTTGCCGATCGGTAGGGCCCGCAGCCAGTCCGTGCCGGCGCCCTCGTCGTACCAGAGGGCGAGGTCGTTGGCCGCGAGCACCTGCGGCGGCGCGACGGAGTCGGCGTTGGCGGTCGCCGTCCACGGCAGCGGCAGCAGGGCGCCACCCGCGCCGGCCGCACCGATCTTGAGGGCCTGCCGCCGGGTCAGGTCTGACATCGATCCTCCAAACGGTGACCGATGCGGCCACCCAAGCGCGACAACGACGACCCCCGATGGTGGATCCGCGCGGTGACACCGACCATGCTGCGCAGGTCGTAGGCAGACCCGGTGGACGACCAAACGTCCGATGTGTTTCGGGAAGATTACTCCGGTGTCACGCAATAGGCAACGGTCGATTGCTTGCGCGATCATCGCTGCCGCCCTGCGCACCGACCATGATCGACGCCAGTGCGGCCATGTGAGGGCATCCCGCCGCCCGGTCAGCCCCATATCAGCGATGTCGTGTCGATCACCGGTGGTCGTGGCGCGGATCGGCGCGCATGACGACGGTGCGGGTCAGGCCACCCGCCGCGTATACATCGGATGATTGCAGCAGCCGCGCCCGCGTCGGCCTCAGTGGACCGGCGGGCGCGGCTGGGTGTCGCTCACTCGGGCAGCGTCGCCCCGGACTTCTCGGCCACCAGGTACCTCGCGTACCAGTCGGGCCAGTTGTCGTCCCGCTGGCCGGTGCGCTTCTCGTGCTCGTCGTGGGCCGCCGCCGCGCGCCGCAGCGCGTCCGCCAGGTCGGTCGCCGACCGATACGACGTCAGATCGCCCTCACCGGCGTTCGGACTCATCGCGACCTCCTGGGTTACTCGCCCCACCGTCGACGACCACGCTACGTCCTACGCGCCGGTGAGGTGCGGCGTTCGGGGCATCAGCCCGGCGCCGCCCTCGTCGCCCGGCGCAGCCCGAACAGGGCGACAAGCGCGAGCAGGATGACGGCGACGGAGTACTCGTCGGCGGTCCGCGGGAGGCCCCCGGCGTACACCACGAGGAAGCCGGCGATCACGGTGGGAAGGCCGAAACCGACGTAGCAG
This sequence comes from Micromonospora sp. CA-248212, assembly GCF_050948405.1. NCBI lineage: Bacteria > Bacillati > Actinomycetota > Actinomycetes > Micromonosporales > Micromonosporaceae > Micromonospora > Micromonospora sp. CA-248212. The sequence goes on from NZ_CP192023.1 coordinate 4,233,228, forward strand.
ACGACGTAGAGCAGCGACAGCACGCTGGCGCGTTCGTGCGCCTCGACCAGCGGCATGATCGTCTTGAGGCTGCCCTGGAACCCGCCGCCGAAGCCGACGCCGCCGAGCGCGAGACCGAGGAAGAACCCGGGTACGGAGTCGGCCATGACCGAGACCACCGTGACGACCATGCCCAGGATGAGGGCGACGATCCCGGTCAGGATGACCGTCCGCGCGGCGGTGTCGCGCAACAGCAGGACGGCGACCGACCCGAAGAGCGCGAAGACGAAGAGCACCAGACCGGCGACCACGATCGACGTGTCCATGAGGCTGCGCACGAGCGCCGGGCCGAGCGCGCCGAAGAAGCCGGCCAGCGCCCAGACCGCGAACAGCACCGGAGCGACGACCAGCACCGGCCCGCGTACCGGGCGCGGCAGCCTGATCTCCGGTCGCAGGCTGCGCCGCGCGCCGGGCATCCGGGTGACGGTCTCCGGCATCAGCGCGACCCCGACGGCCTGGATCAGCAGGATCGCGACGAGGACGACGTACACCAGGCGGGTCGGCGCGGGCAGGTAGCGGATGAACAGCGCCGAGAGCAGCGCCCCGCTGCCGGTGCCGAGGCCGGGTGCGATCGAGTTGGCGAGCGTCCCGCGAGCGCGGTCGATGTCCAGCATGGCCGCGCCGACGGCGCCCGTCGCCGCGCCCGCCGCGAGCCCCTGCACGAGGCGGGCGGCCAGCAGCGCGGGTACGCCGTTGGCGAGGATGAACACCAGCAGCGACAGGATCTGTACGGCGATCGCGGCGGCCAGGACCGGACGCCGGCCGACGTGGTCGGAGAGCTTGCCGAAGGTGAGCAGCGATGCCAGCACCGCGAGCGCGTAGACCGCGAACACCACGGTGGTCGTGACCGACGAGAAGTGCCAGCGCTCCTGGTAGATCCCGTAGAGCGGAGTCGGGGCCGCCGAGGCGGCCAGGAACGACACGAGGATCGACGCCAGCAGCACCAGGGAGACGTTCGGCGCGAGTCGTACCCGCCCCGCGATCGACATGTCCTGCTCCTCGGGCTGCGCGGCGCTCGTCGGACTCGACGGCCGCAGGCGCGTACCCGATGTGCCGCTCTCCATGCGCCGACTACTCGTCGGCGCGCGGCCCGAGATGCTCGCGCAGCGCCCGCGCGATGTCGCCGGCCGCGCGGAGCTGGTCCGGCGTGAGAGCGTCGACGAACAGCTCCCGGATGGTGCGCAGGTGCGGATAGGTGGCCCGCTGGAACGCCGCGGCCCCGGCCGGGGTGAGGATCACCTCCGCCCCGCGCGGGACGGTCGCGCACTCCTCGCGACGGATCAGCCCGCGTCGTTCCATGCGTCCCAGGTGGTGCGAGAGTCGACTCCGCTCCCACCCGATCTGCGCGGCCAGGGCGGAGGAGCGCATCCGCCGCTCCTTAGCCTCGCTGAGGGCGAGCAGGACGGCGTAGTCACCCGGCGAGAGGGAAGAGTCGACCTGGAGACGCGACCCGACCCGGGAGGTGAGCGCCTCTGTCGTCTCGACGAAGTCCCGCCAGATCCGCAGCTCCTCCGCCGTCGGCAACTGCCGGCCCCCGCGCCGTTCGGGTGTGGTGTCGACCATCGAACCCTCCCGGGAATTGACGTGTCAATTCGCAGGTTAGCATCATTGACACGTCAACCGGGAAGGCCACTTCCCGCGTGTCGACGGCGAAGAACGCCGAGGAGGAGACATGTCCGCCGCACCCTTCGAACTGGGGCTCAACTCGTTCGGCGAGGTGGCCACGGACGGCGACCGGATCCTGAGTGACGCCGAGACCGTCCAGCTGCTGGTGGACGAGGCCCGGCTCGCCGAGTCGGTCGGGCTCGACGTGTTCAGCCTGGGCGAGCACTACCGGGAGGGGCACAACGACTCGGCCACCCCCGTCCTGCTCGCGGCCATGGCCACGGCGACCGACGGGATCAAGCTCGGCACCTCGGTCACCGTCCTGAGCACGAACGACCCGGTACGGCTCTACCACGAGTTCGCCACCCTGGACGCGGTCAGCGACGGCCGGGCCCAACTGGTCCTCGGACGGGCATCCGCGACGGAGTCGTTCCCCCTGTTCGGCTACGACCTGGCGGACTACGAGCGGTTGTTCGAGGAGAAGCTGGACCTCTTCCTCCAGCTCCAACGCGACGAAACGGTCACCTGGTCGGGAACCGTACGCACTCCCCTGGTCGCGCAACGGCTCCATCCGCGCATGCGCCCGGGTGGAATCCCCACCTGGATCGGCGTCGGAGGAAGCCCCAACTCGGTTATCCGCGCCGCCCGGCACGGGCTCCCGCTCCTGCTGGCGATCATCGGTGGACGACCGCAGCGGTTCGCCGGCCACGTCGACCTCTACCATCGGGCGCTCGAACAGTTCGGGCAGGCCGCGCAACCCGTCGGGCAACACTCGCTCGGCCTCGTCGCGGACACCGACGAGGAGGCCGTCGAGACGTGGTGGCGGTACTGGCAGCCCACGGTGGCGCGGCTCGCCGAGGAGCGCGGCTTCTACAAGCCGGACCGCGCGCGCTACGAGGCCGAGATCGACCACGGCGCGCTGTTCGTGGGGTCACCGGAGACGGTGGCCCGCAAGATCGCAACCATGGCCCGCGACCTGCGGCTGAGTCGGTTCGACCTGAAGTACGACATCATGCACCTGCCTCGCGAGGCGCGGGCGCGCACCATCGAGCTGCTCGGCAGCGAGGTCGCGCCACGGGTCCGGGAGCTGTTGGCGAAGGAGCCCACCAATGTCTGATCTCGTGTTCGGCCTCGACACCTTCGGTGACGTACCGGAGGACGACTCCGGCAAGCCCGTCTCCCACGCCGCCGCCATCCGGCAGGTCGTCGACGAGGCGGTGCTGGCCGACGACCTCGGCGTCGACGTCATCGCCCTGGGCGAGCACCACCGACCCGAGTACTCGGTGTCGACGCCGGAGACGGTGCTGGCGGGCATCGCCACCCGTACCTCGCGGATCCGGCTCTCCTCCGGCGTCACCGTACTGAGCTCGGACGACCCGGTCCGCGTCTTCCAGCGTTTCGCCACGGTCGACGCGCTGTCGAACGGTCGGGCCGAGGTCATCCTCGGCCGGGGCTCGTTCACCGAGTCCTTCCCGCTGTTCGGCTACGACCTGGCCGACTACGACGTGCTGTTCGAGGAGCGGATCGAGCTGTTCGCGAAGCTGCTCGACGAACAGCCGGTCACCTGGAGCGGCACCACCCGCGCCCCGCTCACCGACGCCGACGTGTTTCCCAAGACGGAGTCGGGACGCCTCACCACCTGGGTGGGCGTCGGCGGCTCGCCGCAGTCGGTGGTGCGGACCGCCCGGTACGGCCTGCCGCTCATGCTCGCCATCATCGGCGGCGCTCCGGAGCGCTTCGCACCCTACATCGACCTCTACCGCCGGGCCGCCGACCAGCTCGGCACCACCGCGCACCCGGTCGGGATGCACTCGCCCGGCTTCGTCGCCGACACCGACGAGGAGGCGAAGGAGCTGTTCTGGCCGTACTACCGGGTGATGCGCGACCGGATCGGCGCGCTGCGCGGCTGGCCACCGATCCGCCGCCAGGAGTTCGACTCGGAGGTGGAGCACGGCTCGCTCTACATCGGCTCGCCGGAGACGGTCGCCCGCCGGATGGCCGCCGCCATCAAGGGTCTCGGTGTCGGCCGTTTCGACCTCATCTACACCGCCGGGGCGCAACCCGTGAGCGCCCGGATGCGCGCCGTGGAGCTGTACGGCTCGCGGGTGATCCCGATGGTCCGCGACATCCTGGCCGGCTGACCACCGGCCGATCATCCTTGGAGAGGGAGACATGAACGACAGCGGTACCGACCGACCACGGACCCTCGCCATCCTCGGCGCCGGCAAGGTGGGCACCGTCCTCGCCCGGCTCGCGCTCGCCGCCGGCTACCGGGTGCTCGTCGCCGGCTCCGGCGATCCGGCGAAGATCGCCCTGACCGTCGAGGTGCTGACGCCCGGAGCGGTGGCGACCACCGCCGTCGACGCCGTGGCGGACGCCGACATCGTCGTCCTCGCCCTGCCGCTGGGCAAGTACCGCGCGCTGCCCGCCGAGGCGCTGCGGGGCAAGCTCGTCGTCGACGCGATGAACTACTGGTGGGAGGTCGACGGCATCCGCGACGACCTGACCGATCCGCGCACCTCGTCCAGTGAGATCGTCCAGGCGTTCCTGGCCGGGTCGCGGGTCGTCAAGGCGTTCAACCACATGGGCTACCACGATCTCGAGGACGGCGCCCGTCCGGCGGGCACGGCCGGCCGCAAGGCCATCGCGATCGCCGGCGACGACGAGGCCGACCTCGCTCCGGTGGCCTCGCTGGTGGACGCCCTCGGCTTCGATCCGGTCGTCGCCGGCCCGCTCGCCGAGGGCGTACGCCTCGAACCGGGTAGCGAGTTGTTCGGCGCCAACGTCAGCGCCGACGAGGTGCGGGCCATGCTCCGGCGCTTCCCCGAATCGGAGCGCGGCCAGGCCGTCGCCGCCGCCCGGTCGGCCTGACCCGCTGGTCCTCTCAGTGCTCGTCGTCGAACGCCGTACGAGGATCGAGGTGCCGACCCCGCTCCTGCGCGGCGGCGTAGGCGGCGGGGCCGAGCGCCCCGACCGCGGCGTCGCGCACGGCGGCGAGGTCGGCCGCGTCGTCCGGGTCCGGCACCTGGCCGATCGCCGCGAACGCCGCGTCCGCGAGGCCGACCATGAGCGCCGCCCGCGAATGGTCACCCTCGGCGGACGCGAGCGCCGCACCCGCCACGCAGACGTACGGCACGAAGTCGTCCCAGCCGTGCTGGAACACCCGGGTACGGCTGAGGGTGAACAGCTTGCGCGCCTCGGCGAGGTTACCGAGACCCAGCTCGCAGAAGGCCAGGTTGTGCGTCTCGGAATTCACCGTCTCCGGTCGGCCCAGCGACTCGTTCAGCGCGATGCTCTCGCGATACAGGTCCCGCGCCCGGTCCAGGTCGCCGGCCATCCGCGCCACCGCCGCCAGCACGTGCCTCGGCCGCTCCTGGAGCGCGCGGTCACCCGAGCGAACCGCGACGTCGAGGGCCTCGCGCGCCCGGGTCTCCCCGAGCGCCAGGTCGCCGCCACGAATCGCCACCCGGGCCAGGCTGTAGCGGGCCTCCACCTCGCCCGCCACGTCGCCGACGGCACGAGCACGCTCGATCTCGGCCGTGCTCATCCGTACCACCGCGTCGCTCTCCCCCCGACGGAAGGCCGAGCGGACGTCGTCACTGAAGCTCACGGTTACTTTCCCCCTCGTGCGTCGCGGCTCCGGCCCTGGCGGTGGCCCTCAGGCATGGAAGGCGATCCAGTTCTCCTGGAAACGGAAGCCCATCGACTCGTACAGCGGCCGGCCGAGCGCGCTGGACTGCAGGTACGCCGCGTCCGCGCCGGCCGCGACGCCGTCACGTACCACCTTCTCGGTGATCGCGCGGCCCAGGCCGCGACCACGCGCGTCCGGGACGACGGCGATGTTGAACACGCCGACCACACCGCGGGTGCGCATCCCGAGACCGGTGCCGAGGACCTGGCCGGCCTCCTCGTACAGGTATCCGTCGATCCGCTCGGCGTCGAGCACCGCGCCCCCCATCAGCGACCCGAACAGACCGTCCGGCACCTCGAAGCCCCTGGTCAGGACGTCCGTGTACCGATCGCTGTCCGCCGCGCCGACCTGCCGTACGCGCTCGCGCTGCGCCTCGTCCGCCCGGAACACCAGCTCGTCCACCCCGCAGGCCAGCAGGGGCAGCTCGCTGCGCGCGGCGAGCCTGTGCCGGGTGGCGAGATCGGCCACCGCGCCGTCGACACCGCCCCGGACCACGATCGACCAGGCCTCGACCTGCCCGGACACCTCGGTGGCCAGCTCGTGCAGGGCGTCGAGATCCGGCTCGCGCGACAGGTCGTACGCCACGTTCAGCGTCGCCGCTCCCGCGTGGGTCACCGCCGCACGGGCGGTGCCCCGCCGCGCGTAGTAGCCCTTCGGTGTCGCTCCGCACAGATCCTCGATGGCGTCGTCGTACGCCGCCGCCATCCGATCACCGATGATGTTCATGTCCCTGTCCCCCTGACGCTCCCCCGAGCGTGCGCAAACATAGCCGCAACGCCGCGAGCTGCGCGAACCGAGGTGCGGCGGGGTCAGCGTCGGTGGGTGGCGCGCCCCGGCCACCACCGCCCGGAGCGGAGCCCCTGACTGGTGGCGCCGTGGAAGATGATCATCACGACCACGCCGATCAGGCCGAGGAACGGGTTCACCAGCCAGCCAAGCAGACCGGTCAGGCCGTAGAGGACCAGGCCGACGATCGGGCGGAACTCCTGCACCCGTACCTGGTCCTGGCCGATGGTGTCGGCCCGCAGCGCCGGGTGGCGGCGGACATAGGAGAAGAGCACCCACCAGGGCGCCGACATCAGCGAGGCGGCGAACGCGTACAGGACGACGGCGACCCGGAGGTCGTCGGTGTTGCCGTCGGCCAGCGCCGACGCCAGAACTGCGGTGGGAAAGGGAATGATCACCACGCCGAAGAGAATGCCGAGATTGATCGAGCTGAACGCCGGGGTGGTGCCCCGCACCAACTGGAGCACGGCGTGATGGTTCATCCAGAGAACCCCGACGTAGATGAACGACACGACGAAGGCCAGGTATGACGGCCCTTCACCGAGAAGCCCCTCGGCCAGCCCGCCCTCGTGGAAATCCGGTGCCCGCAGGTCGAGCACCAGCAGGGTGATGACGATGGCGAACACGCCGTCGCTGAACGCCGCCAGGCGACCCGCGTCGGTCACCGCGGGATCACCGTCGCCTGCCTGGATCCCCCGTTGACCTGCGGACATTGCCGCATGCTAACAGTGACGCCGCGACAACCGAACGTGATTGCGGATCGCGGCACCGGCCTGAGCCGGTCGTCGCTCTTCACCACGGCCACGGGCCGTTGCCGGGCGCGCCATGGCGACGGGTTGAAGAGCGGCATTCCTCAGGGTCATCTTCATACCTCTGCGGAATACCGCTCCTCACCGCGTGCCCGACGCGCCCGCCACCGGATGGTCAGCTGGCGTACGTCTCGAACTCGCCGACCCGGGGCGTACCGCTGGAGCTGTTGATCTTAAAAGTGATCTTGCTCAGCGTCGTCGCGGCGAACGTGATCGCACCCGCACCCGCACCGGAGGCCAGGACGGCGCCGGTGTCGTGATTGACGAGCTGCCAGGACCCGATGGAGCCCTGGGTGCCGGAGGGCTCCCGGATGGTCACGCGGGACACCCGTGTAGCGGATCCCCACTTGATCGAGATCGAACCGGTCGAGCCGGCCGGCGACCAGTAGGTGGCGATGTCGCCGTCGCGCACGTTGCCGTAGCTGGTCCCGCTGGCCTTGCTGGAACCGTCCGCGCCGGCACCCAGGCTGAGATTCGTCCCGCTGGGTGGCGGCGTGGTCGGCGCTGGCGTGGTGGGCGCTGGCGTGGTGGGCGCTGGCGTCTGCGGCGAGCAACTTCCGTCGGACACCCGCAGGCCCGTGTTGGCGCCCGCCGTCTGGCCGACGACGTTCGGCACGCAGCTCGCGCCGTCCAGCCGGTAGGCGTACGGAATGCTGACGGTGGTGATGGACGTCGGATTGGGGCCAGCCGGGTAGTTGTCGCTGCCCGGGTTGGACCAGGTGACGTTGTCGAAGATGTTGCCGCTGACCTGCCAGTAGCCGCGCTCGTCGGTGTAGAACGTGCCCAGGACATCCTTCGAGTCGCGGAAGTGGTTGTTCTCGACCTTGGCTCGGGCCCCGGCCCGGGAGTTGATACCGGACTCGTTCAGGCTCACGTAGCTGTTGTTGTAGACGTGGGCGACGCCGCCGCGCAGCAACGGCGTACGGGAATCGATGTTCTGGTACAGGTTGTGGTGGAACGTGACGAAGCCGTTCGACAGGTCGCTCTCACTGGACCCGATGAGACCACCGCGCCCCGAGTTGCGCAGGATGCTGTACGACAGGGTCACGTACTGGGTGTCGTTCTTCATGTCGAAGAGGCCGTCGTACCCCTCCGACTCCCCGCCGGACGCTTCCAGCGTGACGTGGTCGACCCAGACGTTGCGGACGGCGCTCTCCATGCCGATGGCGTCCCCGCCGTTGGAGGTCGGCGAACCCGACTTCTTGACGTTCCGGACCGTGACGTTCTGGATGATGATGTTGCGGGAGTCGCGGATGTGGATGCCCACCTGGTCGAAGACGGCTCCACTGCCGACCCCGATGATGGTGACGTTGCTGATCTGCTTCAGCTCGATCACGCCGTCCGCCGTGCTGCAGCTCGATCCCGACACCTTGCTGGTGTTGCCGTGGTTGATCGTCCCGGTGACCTCGATGGTGAGCGGGGTGCTGCTGCTGGCCCGTCCGCACAGGGCCGCGTGGATCGCGGTGCCCGTACTGGCGCGCACCGTCTGTCCTCCCGCGCCACCGGTGGTCCCGCCGTTCTGGGTGGCGTAACCGGTGGCGGCGCCCACCGCCGCCGCCGGCCGGGGACCCTGAAGAGTCACGCCGGCCGCGACCCCGACAGCCACCGTCACGAGTGCCGCCGGAAGACGGCGTACGAGTGTTCGTCTCATCTCGCCTCACTTTCGAAGAATCGGTGTGACGCGTCGATGTCGGAAGGCGTCAGCGGACGGCCGTCACCCGACCCGGAATAGGCGACAATCAATTACGCATCGATCGTCGGCAATGCCGCCACCCTGACGTCCGAGGCGGAGCCGCTGGCCAAGCGGCACACAACCGACAGCGCCCGAGGCGCACCCACTCGATCCGGGGACGAAACATCGACGTGACACGATCGTAGGAAAGCGTTTTCCGTGAAGCAACACCTACCGCTTGCAGGTTTGTTGCAGCGCACCCCCCGGGCTCCGGTGATCATGAAGTTATCGCCACGACACGCCGACAACCACGGCAACGACTTCATGATCACCGGGGGGGGCGGGGAGAGAGGAGCGAGGGCGGGGTGGTGTGGCGTTGACAAGGGGGCATTGAACGAAATAAATTCCTGGCTACGAGAAACTGTTTCGCGCGCTCGCTGTGCGGCACTCACCCGCGAGCCGCGAATGAGCAGAGCGGCCGCCCGCCCCACGAGCCGGTCGACAAAGGAGGGTGCCGCAGCCCCGCCGGACCCGCTCGTCGCATCGTCACTCGTCGCGCCCCACAGCACCGCCGGCGCGAGGGCCGATCCGGCGTCGACTCCCGGCCGCCGCACCGGCGTTCCCCCGGTGACCCCCTCCGCGAATCGTCGCGGCGTGGGGCTCGGCGACCGGCAGGTCGAGGGTGACCGGCCCGGCTGATCCGGACAGCAGATCCGACAGCCCCCGCCTCGCGCGCTTGGGAGCGCTCCCGGCGACGCCGGGCGTACCGACGCTCTCCGAACCGACCAGCCCGGACGCGTCGGCCGCCACCACCACCACCTCGGGAGAAGTCTGATGAGAAAACGAAGGGTCACCAACGCCGCCCTGGTGTCGGCGGGCGCCGTCCTGCTGGCATCGACGGCGGTCGCACTGGCCGCGCCAGCCGGCGCCGCAGCCGCCGGCTGTGCCGTGAACTACGCCGTGTCATCGCAGTGGCAGGGCGGCTTCGGCGCGAACGTCACCATCACCAATCTGGGCGACCCGGTCAGCAGTTGGACGCTGAACTGGTCCTACAGCGCCGGACAGACCGTCACGCAGGCCTGGAACACGACGCTGACCCAGAGCGGCGCCGCGGTCACCGCCAAGAACGTCAGCTACAACGGCGCCATCGGGACCAACGGCACCGCGTCGTTCGGCTTCAACGGCTCGTGGACGGGCAGCAACCCCGATCCGTCCAGCTTCGCGCTCAACGGCGTGACGTGCACCGGCGAGCCGACGCCGACGACACCGGCCCCGACGACGCCGCCACCGACCACGCCGCCCCCAACCACGCCGCCGCCGACCACACCGCCACCGACCACCCCACCGCCCACCGGCCCGGCCGACATCACGGTGAACAGCAACACCAGGTACCAGACCGTCGACGGGTTCGGGGCCGCCCAGTCCATCTGGGGTAGCGCCTGGTCGACCACCGACACCCAGACGCTGGTCGGGCTGGGCGCCAACCAGCTCGGCCTGTCCATCGTGCGTACCGGCCTCTCGCCGGAGTCCAGCGAATGGGCGACCCACGTCAACTCGTTGAAGACGGCGAAGGCGTACGGGTCGAACGTGAAGATCCTCGCCTCGCCATGGACCGCACCCGCCGCGTGGAAGACCAACAACAGCCGCACCGGCGGCGGCAAGCTGAAGACCGACTACTACGACGACTACGCGAACCATCTGAACAGCTATGTGCAGTACATGCGGGGTCAGGGTGTGACCATCGACGTCACGTCCGTGCAGAACGAGCCGGACTGGCACCCCGACTACGACTCGATGGACTGGAGCGGCACCGAACTGCGCACCTTCGTCCGCGACCAGGGTTCGAAGGTGCAGAACAGCAAGCTGATGGTCGCCGAGGCGGTCAACCTGAACTACGGCTACACCGACCCGACCCTGAACGACGCGACCGCTCGGAACAACATCGGTTACATCGGCGGGCACCTGTACGGCACCGAGTCCGCAGGACGGCTGGCGCCGTACAACCTGGCCGCCCAGTACAACAAGCCGGTGTGGATGACCGAGTGGAACCTGCACGCGGCGGACGGCGGCGGCTCGAACATCTGGGGCAACCCCAGCAACCTGGCCGTCTGGAACGAGACGCTCGACGACATCATGCGGACGGTGCACAGGTCGATGGAGGCCAACTGGGCCGCCTACATCTGGTGGTACGGCAAGCGCTACTACTCCTTCATCGGTGACGGCGAGGCGGCCTACGGCACCACGGCCGGCGCCCCGCTCAAGCGCGGGTACGCGTTTTCCCAGTACGCCAAGTACGTCCGGCCGGGCTACCAGCGGGTGGCCCTGACCAAGAGTTCCAAGGCGTCCCCGCTGGAGGTGACGGCCTACCAGGGGGACGGCAAGATCACGCTGGTCATCCTCAACCGGTCAAACAGCGCGGTCAACAACGCCGTGATCCAGGCCCCGCAGAACGTCAGCAGGGCGGAGTACTACCTGACCTCGCAGAACGCCAACGCGGCGAGCCAGCCGACAAGCGTGAACGGAGGCCAGGCCACCATCAACGTCGGCGCGCGGAGCATCTCGACCCTCGTGTTCACGCTCTGACCGCCGGGAGGCGGCGGGCGTGAGCCAGATCCCTCCGGTCGGGGAGCGCCATCCCTGGCCGGAGGGAAGCCCGGCGGCGGAGACGCCGCGAGGATCACAGGCATGACGACGACGGCACCCCGCACCCGTGGCAGCGGCCACGGCCTGACGTACGCCATGCTCGGCTGGGCCGTGGCCTACGGCGGCCTACGCCTGGTGTGGACGGTCGGCCCGCCGCCGGAATTCCCACCGTTCGGGTCCGACCTGCTCGGCTTCACGGGCTGGCGGTCGGTGGCGTTGTGCCTGGTCGCGGGCGCGGTGACGGTCGCCCTGGACCGCACGGCGACCTGGCGACCGGCGCTCGCGGGGCTGGCCTGGATCGTCGCCGGCGCGCTGGTCGCGGCGGCGGCGATCCTACTGCCGGAGCTGGTGAGCCTCCTGCTGTTCGCGCCCGGCCCGTCGTTCGACCCGGTGGCGTTCGCCAGCCGGCTCGGCTGCGCCACCGGAGCGGCGCTCCTCGGCCTGGCCGTCTTCGACTATCAGCGCCGCACCCGAGGCGACTGCCCCCGCCTGCTGCCGCACCGTCCGACCCGGCCACCGACGCTCGACGCCCGCGCCGTGGGCACGCTGGGCGGCGTACGTGGCGGTGGCCGGGCTCGTCACCCGCTTCGCCGCGCAGGCCGTGGTGGGCTTCGACAACGTGGCGCAGGACGCCTCCATCATCGGGTTGGAGATCGGTCTGGTGCTGGCCGGTGTGCTGTTGCCGCTGGCGCTGGTGCACCACTGGGGTGAGGTCTGGCCGGGATGGGTTCCCCTGCTCGCCGGTCGTCGGATTCCCCGCCGGCTGTTGCTGGTGCCGGGATTCGGGCTCGGGGCGGCCATCGTCGCCTACTTCGGCATGGGGATGGCGCAGGTGGCGTCCGGGTCGGCCAGCGAATTCTCCGACGCGTTCCTCTGGGTGGCCATGTCGGCGTACTGCCTCCTGGGGCTCGGCCTCCTCACCGCGTCCAGCGACTACCACCTCCGTACCCGCACAGCGTGCCGGGCCTGCGGGCGCTGACCGCCCGCAGGCCCCGCTCAGCTCAGCTCCGGTCGCGGTCGCCGACGTCGGGCCGCGCCGGCCGGGAGAGGGGATTCTCCCGGGCCAACGTCACCCGCTGGCCCCGTACCGGAGAGCGCGGCGCGGGCGGCACCGGCCGCCGCGACGCCTCGCCGGTCTCGGCCAGGAGGTACTCGGTCTCCTGCACCAGGTAGTGCGGTCGACGTTTGGTCTCGTAGTAGATCCGGCCGATGTACTCGCCGATCACGCCGAGGATGGTCATCTGGATGCCGCCGAGCCCGATCACACTGACGATGATCGTCGTGTACCCGGGGACGTCGATGCCCTTCTCGACGGCGTCGGCGACCACCCACGCCATGTAGGCCAGCGCGATGAGGGTGAGGAACAGGCCGCCGTAGATGGCCAGGCGCAGGGGCCGGTTGTTGAACGACAACAGACCGTCGAACGCGTAGTTGAAGAGCTTGCTGAGCGTCCACCTGCTCCGCCCGGCCTGCCTGGTCTCGTTGGGGTGGGCGACGACGGCCGTACGGAAGCCGATCCAGGAGAACAGGCCCTTGGAGAAGCGGTTGTACTCGGGCATCGCCAGTATCGCGTCCACCGCGAGCCGGGACAGCAGGCGGAAGTCGCCCGCGCCGTCCTGGAGGCGCACGTCGATCCACCAGTTGATCACCCGGTAGAAGGACCGGGAGGCGACCATGCGCACGAACCGGTCGCCGCGCCGGTCCCGCCGGGCGATCACCTGGTCGAAGCCCTGCTGGTACAGCGTCACCATCTCCGGCAGCAGCCGGGGCGGATGCTGCAGGTCGGCGTCCATGATGACGACCGCGTCACCGGTGGCGCGCTGCAACCCGGCGAGCATCGCCGCCTCCTTGCCGAAGTTGCGGCTCAGCGACGTGTAGCAGACGGTCGGATCGGCGGCGGCGAGCCGACGCAGCGCCTCGAGAGTGCCGTCCTCGCTGCCGTCGTCGACGTACACCACCTCGACCTCGACGTCGGGCAGCTCGGCGAGGGCGGCGCACACGGTCTCGTGCAGCCGCTCGACCGACGCCTCCTCGTTGAAGCAGGGCACCACGACGGACAGTCGCATGCTCGTCACCTCACCCCGCCCGCACCCGGGCATCCGCCGTTCACGCGGTCAGAGGTGGTAGACCAGCGTGCCATCGAGATCCTCCCGGGTGATGCCCAACCCGTCGATGGGTCGGGTCGCGATGCTCTCCCACGGCGTTCCCACGGCACGGCTCGGCACGACGACCACCGACCGCACGCCGATCCCCCGTAGGTGCGCGACGCTGACCGGATCGGGGAACGACGCCACCGCCGTCCGGGTCTGCGCCTGACTGACCGGCTCGAAGCCGGCGAGACCGTTCGTCACGCGGGGGAACCCGTCGGTCGTCCACAACATGTACGTCAGGTCGCCCACCCCGCCGGCCGGCAGCACGAGGATCGGGTCCTGCACCGTCCGCATCGCGGCCGGCGGCGGCGGCACGGTCAGGTGGGGCGTGGAGTTGACGCCTTCCAGGGTGACCACCGTCAGGGGAATCAACAGGACCAGCGGCGTGAGGGTCCGCGCCCACTGGCGGGGCGTGGACTGTCGCAGCGACTCGGCCAGTGCGGTCACCGCGCCGGCCGCCAGCACCGCGAGCAGCAGGCTCGTCCAGTGCATCATCCGGCCGGGCGTCCGCAACGCGTCCCAGCCCGGCAGGAGCGTGGACAGGGTCAGGTAGCCCGGGTCCCCGTCACCGCCGAGGGTGGCGCCCAGCCCCAACAGCACGGTGCCGACCACGCCGAGCCCCAGCGCGACCCGGTGCCGCAGCGGGTACGCCGAGAGGAACAGACCCGCCGCGGCCAGCCCGATCACCATCATGCCCGGCAGCAGCGCCATCTCCGGCGGCCAGGAGAGCTGCTCGCGCGCGCCGGCGTGCCGCTCCCCCCACAGCCACGAGTCGGCGGGCGCGGTGACGAACCCGATCAGCGGGGGCGAGAACATCTTCGTCCAGTCCAGCGTCCGCTCGGCCTGCGGGTTGAGGTCGACGACGCGCAGGTAGACCATGCCCAGCAGCAGGGTCACCAGGCCGAACACCCCGCCGCCGACGAGATCCGCGATCAGCAGCCGCCGGCCGAACGGGGGCCGTTCCCGCTTGCGCCACCAGGACCAGCCGTAGCAGCCGGCCGCCACCAGGACCGTGGCCAGCAGGAAGTAGACAAGCGGCAGGCCGATGCCGAACCCGAGGCTGACCTGCCAGGCGGCGACGAGCCACCCGGCCACCGCCCAGCCCGGCTTGCGCAGCTCGGGCCGGTACCCGTGGCGCAGCGACCAGCCGTGGCCACGGGCCAACATGGCCAGCGACAGCGCGATCGCCCCGCTGGACAGGATGTTCAGGTGCCCCGAGTGCGCCAGCCGCCAGGGCGCGTACGCCCAGGCGACGGCGGCGACCGCGCCGCCCCACCGGTTCGAGCCGAGCTGCCGTGCCAGGGCGTACGCCCCGAACGACGCCAGCGCGTGCAGCAGCACGTACAGCAGGTTGTAGTGGATCACGGCGGCCGTGAAACCGGAGCCCAGCATCCCCATCGGGGCGTACCCGAGCAGGGTGTCGCTGTAGGCGTACGTGTACGTCTCGGGGTAGAACGTGTTCGAGTTCCAGAGGTCACCCGGGCTGTTCAGCAGGGCATGCCCCGACCAGGCGACCTGCCACGCCTGCAACAGCGGATCACCCAGGTCGCCGGGGATCGTGGTCGCCGGGTGGCGCAGGGTCGGCCAGGTCAGCACCACCGCCAGCAGCAGGCTCGCCGCCACCGCCACGGTCCATTCGGAACGCGCCCAGTTCCAACGACCCCAGTCGGCCGGCGGCCGATCCTCGGGGATCTCCTCGGGGGGCACGTCTTCCGAGGTTGGTGGCGGGGTGGCGGACCGGATAATCATGAAATTGATGCTCTCCAATAGTGCCGGGCTTGTCCATCTGCTGTCCGAAGCGTGGCGTGTTCTCGCGCACGACGCAACGGCCGCATACCAATAGACGCTGCGGGGAGCGGAAACGGTGGCGCGGACGACGAGCGTCCGCGCCACCGCGCCGACTCGATCGACGGATGTCAGCCGATTTTGACCAACTGCCACTGCTGGTTGTTGCCGCCCCAGTCCGCGTACTGCACGACGTTGCCGCCGTCGGCGGTGGACGCGCCCTGCACCTCGACGGCCTTGCCGCTGTTGCGGTTGATGAGGCGCACGTAGCCCCCGGAATCGGCCAGCCGGAACTGCTGGTTGGTGCCGTTGCCGTCGGTCCACTGCACGACCGCTGCGGAGTCGGCGGTCGAGCGGTTGTAGACGTCCAGCACCTTGCCGGAGTTACGGGACTTCAGTCGGTAGTAGCCGCTACCCGAGTCGACGAACTGCCACTGCTGCCACGCGCCGTCGTTGCGGGTCCACTGGTCGATCCGGGCGCCGTCGGTGGTCGCCCGCTCGTACACGTCCAGGGCCTTGCCGCTGTTGCGGTTGATCAGGACGTACCAGGCGGTGGTGTCGACCCCGGAGCCCGGCGGCGGGGTGGTCGGGGTGCCGCTGCCCGCGTTGAGAGCGTTGAGGACGGAGGTGTACGCCGCCTTCTTGTTGCCCGACCGGTCGAACAGCAGGGCGTTGTCGGAGCCGCGCCAGGAGTCGCTGTCCCGCACGCCCCAGGTGGTGATGCCGGTGCAGCGTGCCACGGCGAGGCAGGCGCGGGTCACGGAGGCGTAGATGTTGGCCTGGTTTGAGCCGGTCATCACGTCCAGCTCGGTGATCTGCACGTCGACGCCCAGGTCGGCGAAGCGCTGCAGGTTGGCCTGGTAGTCGCTCGCCAGCGTGGTGCCGAGGTGGGACTGGAAGCCGACGCAGTCGATCGGGACGCCGCGGGACTTGAAGTCGCGGACCATGTTGTAGATGCCGGTGGACTTCGCGTTGATGCCGTCGGTGTTGTAGTCGTTGTAGCAGAGCTTGGCGCCCGGGTCGGCGGCGCGGGCGGCCCGGAACGCCACCTCGATCCAGTCGTTGCCGGTGCGCTGCAGGTTCGAGTCGCGTCGACCGCCGCTGCCGCCGTCGGCGAACGCCTCGTTCACCACGTCCCACGCGTAGATCTTGCCCCGGAAGTGGGTGGCGACCTGGGTGACGTGGTTGATGGCGGCGTTGCGCAGCGCGGTGCCGGACATGCCCTGCGCCCAACTCGGCTGCTGGGCGTGCCACAGCAGCGCGTGTCCGCGCACGCTCATGCCGTTGGCCTGGGCGTGGCTGACGAGACGGTCACCGCCTGTGTAGCTGAACCGACCCTGCTGGGGCTCGGTGGCGTCCCACTTCATCTCGTTCTCGGGGGTGACGCTGTTGAACTCGCCGTTCAGGATGCTGACGTACTGGCTGTCGGAGAGCTTGCCCGTCGCGACGGCGGCGCCGAAGTAGCGGCCCTTCTCGGCCGCCGACGCCTTCAACGTCGTTCCGGCGCTGGCCATGGGTGCCAGCGCGACCGTCATACCCGCGGTCAGCGCGACCGCGAGGGTCGCCGTCGCCAGCAGAGCTTTTCTAGGTCTCATGTCGATCCTTCTGTAGGTGCATCGGCGGTGGTGAGGTGCCACTTCGCTCAGGACGACCTGTTCCCGGCGGCGCGCGCCGGCTGGGCCAAGGAATCCGGGACGGTCATCCTGGGCCACCTCGCACCGGCACACGCGGAATCGGCCGGCGTTCGCCGGGAACCGCACGAGTCCTGAGACGGCGTCCGTTGCCCGGAGGGACGCCGCGCGTCGAGGCGCGACCACGGGACTCGCCCGGTGAGCCACCGACGCCGCGGACCTCTGCATCGAGGGTGAGCGATAACATGCTGTTCGTCAAGATGTAACGAGCCGGACATACGCCGCGGTGGCCGCAGTGACTCACGACGATGCTGCTACGGGGTCACAGCGGCCGGACCGTGCGGCGGTATCGATGGAAGCGATCCTTGTTATCGCTCACAGGGCCAGCCCGCCCCGCCCCTTCACCGCGCGCGACGTCGATCGGCCGGCGACAGGTGTAGCCCGCGTTCCCGAGGGGCAACAATCCGCCCATGGGTGGGACGCCGCGGGTCGACGAGCGACCGCTCGGGCGGCGGCGACGGGCCGGGGCCGATCCGACCCGGCGGTCGGCGGCAGCCGCGTGACGCCGCCGAAGCACTGCCCGCCGCCGGTAGCCCTCGGCGCGGTGGCACTCGGCGCGGCCGCGCTCGCGGCCGCCCTGGGCGCCGAGCCCGCCTCCGCCGAGCCGACGCCGATCCCGACGCCGACGACCAGCGGACCGGTGGAGACCGCCACCGCTGGCGGCATCGTCGGATCGCTGGCGCGGGACCTGCTCGACACTCCATCGCACCTCGACCTGCCCCTGCCGACGGCGCTCCCCCTGCCGACGGCAGTCCCGGTGCCGACGGCGCTCCCCCTGCCGACGGCAGTCCCGCTGCCGACCACCGGCTCCCTGCCGTTGCCGCTGGTGACCACGCCACCGGCGTCGACGGACGGACCTACCGCTCCCACGCCCACCCGGGCACCCCGTACCCGGCGATCGTCCCCGCCACCGGAGGCGGGGACGCCGCTCACCTCGTCGACAACGCGCGCCACCCCGCCGTCGTCGGCACCGGTGACGGTGCGGGCATCCCGCGCCGACGCCGCCGACCGTCGCAGGCCGGCGCGCGGGCGGGCGGCGATGACCGCCGAACCGTCACCACCGCCGATCCCGACCCCCCGTCCGCTACCGGCGCAACCCGCGCTGGCACTGGCATTCGTGTCCGCGCCCACCAGCACCGGTGCCGGGGGCGCCGACCTGACAGCATCGGCGACCGACACGCCGCCGTCCGTCGGGCCGCTGCGTCGAGGGGGCGCCGTCGGTCCCTTCGACAGTCGGGCCACCAGTCGACCCGTCCAGCGGGGTCCCCCGCCGCCCCGGCAGCTCCTGATCACCCATCCACGTCCACGACGTTGATCAGGAGAGATCATGGAGCTAGCCATCATCTGGGTACCCGCCGACATGGAGCCGTCGGAACACGCCATCGCGACGTGTCTGAACCACCTGCGCCGACATGACTACCGGCTGAACGGGATCATCCGCGCACCGTGGGAGACCGTCGAGCAGAAGATGGTCGACGGCGAGGTGGACGTGGTCGTCATCGCCGACCTCGCGCACCTTCCGCCGGACCGGTCACCCCGGATCGAGGTGGCCACGCCGCCGCCCCGTGGCGACGAGGACCGTCCGACGCCCGGCACGCCGTCCGGCTGACGCCACGAAGCGCCCCGTCCACGGCGGACGGGGCGCTTCGTCGTGCGGTCGACCGCCGGGCCGCACCGGGGCTGCGACCACGTCCGGCCGGTGCCGGCCCGTCGACCGGTCAGTCGAGGTTCGGCGCGGGCTCGGAGACGTGGGCGGTGACGATCCGCCAACCGACGGGCAGGCGTACCCAGGTCTGGGTCTGCCGTCCCGTGGCGGAGCTGTCGGCGTACCCGAATCGGGTCGTCACCACCGCGAGGTCCGCGCCGAACGTGCTGACCCTCGTCTCGACCAGCCGGCGGCCGGCCGGCAGCGGTGGCTGCGCGGCCCGCCACTTGCGCTGCTCCTCCAGCCCGTACTGATGGTCGGCGAGGCCGAACCGCACCGTCCGGTCGGAGTCCCAGAAGTACCCGCAGATCGCCTCGGCGTCACCGTCGACGAGCGCCCGTTCGTATCCGGCGAAGGCCGCCGCCACCTCGGCGACCACGTCCGCGCGATCGATCTCCATCCGGTCCGTCCTCTCCATCCGGTCGGGTCGGCCCGGCGGCTCAGCCACGCGCCGCCGCGGTCTGCTGCTCGTCGGCCGCCCGATCGGCGGCCGGCGCGGACGCCTCGTCCAACTCGGCCTCCTCCGGGTCCGGTTCGCGTGGCGTGGGACGACCGAGCGCGAAGACCGCGCAGATCACCGCGACGAAGAGGTAGCCGAGCGCCACCTGGCCGTTGGCGTTCCACTCGACCCGCTCGCCGTGGATCAGCCCGACGAACGACAGCACCGCGCCCGAGCCGGCGAAGATCGCGGCGCGGACGAACCGCTTGTCGATGACGAAGACCACCACCGCGCCGAGCACCAGCCCGGCAAGGATGGCGCCCTGCCCCAGCACCAGCAGCCCGTCGTACACGACACCGGCGCCGTTGAGCGCCTCGTCGCCCACCGCGGCGGCGCTGGTGCCGGCCGCCGCCAGCGCGTTGTCGATCTGCCCGGTCGCCCAGGCCGCGATGTTCGGCACCAGTGCGGCGACCACGGCCGCGGCGTGCGCCCGCGGCGTCGCCTGGAACGCCTGCGCCCCGATCAGCAGGCCGATGTAGAGCAGGATCGGCACGATGGCCGCCGTCGGGAAGATCGCCGCGAGCAGTCCGAACATGCCGAGGAAGCAGAGCACGGCGATCACCACGCCGGTCGCCATCGAGTAACCGCTGCGGCCACCCGCGGCCTTCCAGCCCGGGTGGCCGACGTAGACGGCGGGCGGGAACGGCGAGCCGAGCGCCGCGCCGATCACCGCGCCCGCGCCGTCGGCGAGCAGCACGCTGCGCAGGTTGTAGTTGTCCCCGGCGGTCGCCGCGCTCTCCACGTTCGTCATGCCCTCGGTGAAGTTGTAGACGCCGAGGGGGATGGCCGTCGCCAGCAGCGGCGCCATGTCGGACAGCCCGGTGAACAACAGGTCCAGCTTGAACGAGGGTACGGCGACCGCGATGTCCCGGGCGGCCGCCGTCACGTCCGGCACCGACATCGCCCCGCCGGCCCAGCCGATCGCGGTGCCCACCAGCAGGGCCGCGAGCCCGATCGGGAAGTTGAACGGCAGCTTGGTGTCGGTGAGCAGGCCGATCAGCAGCAGCGCGAAGACCGGCAGGGCGACCCAGGCCATCCGCCACATCTGCCCGGCCGGGTTCATCGAGATGAAGGTGATCGAGATCCCGGCGAGCGTGCCGAGCAGCGCCGCCCGGGGCGCGTACCGGCGGATGTAGGGGCCGACGAACGCGCCGATCAGCACGATCACGCCGATGATGAAGGCCCAGGCCAGCCCGGCCTCCCAGGCCCGGAGCGGGTCCTGGGTGCGCAGGTAGATCGGGAGCATGATGACGAAGATGACGATGAACATGTGCGGCACGCTCGGCCCGTACGGCAGGGCCGTCACGTCGGTGCGGTTCTCCCGACGGGCCAGGCGGCGGGCCAGGTAGGTGTAGTAGATGTTGCCGGCGACCAGGGCGATGCCGAGCGCCGGCAGGATGGTGCCGAACACCTCCCCCTCGGGCAGCTTCACCACCCCGATGCAGAGCCCGGTCAGAGTGAGCACGTTGACCAGGACGTTGACGCCGAAACCGAAGAACGCGTTGGTGTCACCACGCACCCAGAACGGGAGCGGGACGACGGTGGACTTCGAGGAGACCATGGCTGCTCCCGGTCAGGAGGAGGGTTGCAACGCGGACGTGGTGGGCAGCACGGCTCGGACCTGCGTCGAGTCGGCGACCCACCCGAAGATCCCGCCCTGGGCGGCGATCATGTCGAGCCCGACCCGGTGGAACTCGGGAAAGTAGGACCCGACGCAGTCGGCGAGTACGAGACACTCGTACCCCCGGTCGTTGGCCTCCCGGACGCTGGTGTGCACGCACACCTCGGTGGTGACTCCGGCGACCAGGAGGCTGCGGATGCCCCGCTCGGCGAGCAGGACGTCCAGGTCGGTGGCGTGGAACGCGCCCTTGCCGGGCTTGTCGACGACCGGCTCGCCGGGCAGTGGCGCGAGCTCGTCGATGATGTCGTGGCCGTACTCGCCACGGACCAGGATCCGGCCGGTGGGCCCGGGATCGCCGATCCGCTTGCTCGGGGCGCCCCGGTTCAGCTTGGCCGGCGGGCAGTCGGACAGGTCGGGCAGGTGCCCCTCGCGGGTGTGCACGACGGCCAGGCCGACGGCGCGGGCGTCGGCCAGCAGGGCCGCGAGCGGCGCGATGGTACGGCGGAGCTGGCTCACGTCGTTGCCGAGGCTCTCACCGAATCCGCCGGGCTCCAGGAAGTCCCGCTGCATGTCGATGACGAGCAGCGCGGTGGTCGAGATGTCGAAGGAGTAGGGGCCGGGTCGCGCGGTGGCGATGGTCGGCATGGCTCACCTCACTTCGCCGTGGCGGCGATGACGTCGTCGGATGTGGCGACGCAGCCGAAGACGCCGCCCTGCATGGTGACCATGTGCAGGGCGGCCTCGTGGTTGGCCTTGTCGGTGGCGCCGGTGCAGTCGGACAGGATCAGGCACTCGTAACCCCGGTCGTTCGCCTCGCGCATCGTCGTGTGCACGCAGACGTCGGTGGTGATGCCGGTGAGGATCAGGTGGGTGATGCCCCGGGTCCGGAGCACGAGGTCGAGGTTGGTGGCGTAGAAGGCGCCCTTGCCGGGCTTGTCGATGATCACCTCGCCGGGCAGCGCGGCGACCTCGGGCACGATCTCCCACCCGGGCTCGCCCCGGACCAGGATCCGGCCGGCCGGACCGGCCCCGCCGATCTCGGCGCCGATGCGGGCCGAACGCCAGCGCTTGTTCGCCGGCAGGTCGGACAGGTCGGGGTCGTGCCCCTCGCGGGTGTGCACGATCAGCATCCCGAGCGACCGGGCGTGCTCCAGCAGCCGGGCGGTGGCCGGCAGGCCGGCCCGGGTGAGGCCGATGTCGTAGCCCATGGCGTCGACGTAACCGCCCGGCCCGCAGAAATCGGTCTGCCAGTCGATGCAGAGCAGCGCGGTCCGCGCGGTGTCGACCACACCGTCGTACGGCCACGGGTAGGGGTTGGCCGGTACCGGCCCGATGCTTCCCATCCTCTCGCCTCCTGTCGTGATCGCTGGTGCGGCCCGCTTCACCGCCGGGTGGCGGCGGATTGGCGGTAGGCCCGCCACCCACCACTGGCGCTGATGTCCTCGGCCGGCGGGCTGGCGGCGTACGCCTCGCAGAGGAAGCCGAGCACGTCCCGCCCGTCGTGCAGCCGGATCCAACCGAGCGAGAGGGGCGCCGGCACGCCGGCCAGCAGCCCACCGAGGGCGGCGCTGGGCAGCCGCCACAGCTCGACCTCGATCGGGTGACCGGCCGAGGTGTCCGGCGCGACCCGGACCAGCCCCGGCAGCCCCTCTCCGTCGGCGGTGTCCATCCGGTAGAGCCGGTAGAGCGGCGCGGTACGGGCGGCGCCCGCGAAGGCCCCGCCGTAGCCGAGCAGCTCGCCGTTGCGGGACTCGCCCCTCAGGTGCCGGCCGACCACGGCGATCAGCACGTCCGTCGGCCGTGGAGCCGGCGGCGGAACGGGCTCGACGTCCGGGTTGGCCGCGCCGCCCGTGCTGAGGGTGGCGGCGAGCCGGGCCAGGGTGGTGTCGCTGAACGCCGGACCGAGCAGGGTGAGACTCGCCGGCCGGCCGGTGGCGGTGAAGCCGTTGGGCACGCTCACCGCGGCCAGGTCGAGCAGGTTCGCGAACTGGGTGTAGCGGCCCAGCATGGCGTTCCGCCCGATCGGGTCCTCGGCGATCTCGTCGAGCGTGAAGGTGGTGCCGACGGTGGGCACGACGAGCACGTCGACGTCCTGCCAGAGCGTGTCGACCTGGGCGCGCAGCTCACGCAGCCGGTGGTGCCCCCGGAAGGCGGCGACCGCGTCGTAGCGCCAGCCGGTCTCCAGCACGGCCCGGGTGACCGCCAACACCGACTCCGGGTTCGACCGCAGGAAGTCGCCCAGGCCGACGAGCCGCTCGGCCACCCAGGGACCCTGGTAGAGCAGGTCACCCGCCGCGAAGAAGGCGCCGAGCGGCACCGACCGCAGAGATCCGACGAGGGTACGCAGCAGTTGCACTCCGGCGGCGAAGCGGGCTTCCTGCCCGGTGTCACCGAAGAACTCGAGGTCTTCTGCCCAGGGCACCCCGAGGCGTAGCGTGCCCGGCATGCGGGCGACCACCCGCTCCGCCGGTAACGGACGGCCCCACGGGTCGGCCGCGGTGACACCACGGGCGGCGTGCAGCACGTCGACGGCGCCCGCCACGTCGGGCGTGAAGACCGACACGCAGTCGAGCGAGCGGCAGGCCGGCACCACGCCGGCAGTGCTGAGCAGGCCACGGGTGGGCTTGAGGCCGACGATCCCGTTGAGCGCCGCCGGCACCCGGCCGGAGCCCGCGGTGTCCGTACCGAGAGCGAAGCTGACCTGGCCGGCGGCCACCGCGACGGCGGATCCGGAGCTGGAGCCGCCGGAGATGAGGCCGCCGCCGAAGACGCTCTCGCAACTGCCGTATGGCGAGCGGGCGCCGGTCAGGCCGGTGGCGAACTGGTCCAGATTGGTCTTGCCGACGAGCAGCGCGCCGGCGTCGAGGAGCCGCCGCACGACCGGCGCGTCCTGCGCGGCCTCGTATCCGAAGTCGGGGCAGCCGGCCGTGGTGACCAGGCCGGCCACGTCGATGTTGTCCTTGACCGCGAACGGGATCCCGTACAGCGGGGAGGTGGGGTCACCGTGGCGGGTCAGCGACTCGGCACGGGCCCGTAGCTCGTCGGCCGGCACGGTGCTGATCCAGACCGGGCCCGCACCGCCTCCGGCCAGCCCGTCGAGGACGCGTTCGACCTGGTCCGCCGGCGTCAGACGACCGTCGCGGTACGCCGTCCGCAGGTCCGAGATGGATCCGACTGGCTCTGGCATACAGTCGATTGTCGACCGTTCTGTTACAGCGGGCGGCGCGTTCTGTAACGGGGACATGACGGCCGATTGGCCGCCGGCTGGGCCTGTTCCATGGGGGCGGCCGAGCCGAGGCGAAGTCGGGGCGGCGATCCGGCAAGGCGCGACGGCGCGGCCAGGTGGCGCCCGTCCGGGCCGGACGGGCGCCGCGGGCGTTGATCAGCAGCGCGGGCAGGGAGATTCCTTGCGGACGCTCCAGGTGAAGGTGGTGCTGCCCAGGCTGCCGAATCCGTCGTCGGCGGTGACGGTGACGTTGTAGGAGCCGATCTGGGTGAGCGTGCCGCTGATCCGGCCGGTCCCGGGTTCGATGGTCAGCCCGGGCGGTAGGTTGACCGCCGTCCAGGTGTACGAGTAACTGCCGCCGGTGGCCTGCATCTGCAGCCCTCCGTTGTCCCCCTTGAGCGAGCTCTGGGTGCCTGGGTTAGTGACCGTCACCGTGCTGGGACTCGGGCCGGTGGGCGGAATTTCCGGAAACGAGCAGTTCAGCGATACCTGCTGCGACGCGATCGATCTGGTGATGTACTCCGGTTCGCCCGAGCGGTACTGGACGGTGGCGGTCGCTCGACCCGAGTAGAAGCCCGAGTCGCAGAGCGTGTTCGGGGTGGTGACGCCGAGCGCGACCACGGGGATCGAGGTGCCGTCGGTCCACAGCGTCGTCCGGCCGTTCACGGTCGTGCCGGCACCCCCGCTCGTCCCGTGGTACAGCAACTCCACCGCGAGGTCGACGCGCCGCACCGCGCCGTCGCACGTGACCGTCGCGGTGTAGTTGACGATGTTGTTGGCCGGCTTCCACGGCACCTTGTCCGGCAGGACGTACCAGCAGTAGTGGCCGTCGGGGGTCGCGGCGGCGGCCGGCGTGCTGAGGCCCAGGGACGCGATGGACATGGCCGCCGCGGCCACGGTCAGCAACAGGCGGGACCTGTTGCGACGTAAGAGATTTACCCTCATCGATGCATGTTCGCACGGGCGAGTCGGGGGCGGCAATGGCTCGTACAGCTAGTCCAGGTAGGAGCGCGCGCCGTGCCCGGACAGCACGGCGAGGACCTCCTCCGGGTCTCCCCCGGCGACCGCCTCGAACAACCGCTCGTGCCGGTGGACCCCGTCCAAGGGCTGCGCCACCTCCGCCTCACGCCGCAGGTTGATCGCCATGTAGAGCTGCAACTTCACCAGGATCGAGCCGTACACGGCGGACAGCTGGCGGTTGCCGGCGAGCGCGACGAGCGCGACGTGGAACGCCCGGTGCGACTCGGCGACCGCCATCCGGTCGCCGGCCCGGGTCGCCTCCCGCATCTCGTCGAGCGTCGCCCGCAACCCCGCCAGGTCGCTCTCGCGGCCGACCGGGATCCCCGCCCGCACCGCGAATCGTTCGAGGACGTCCCGCAGCTCGTACAGCTCCCGCACGTCACGATCGGAGAGGGTGGCCACCCGTACGCCGCGCCGGGGCACGTGCTCGACCAGCCCCTGCTGGGCCAGCAACCGCAGCGCCTCCCGCAGCGGCGCCCGGCTGATCCCGAGCCGACGGGTGAGCTGCTCCTCGACGAGGCGTTCCCCCGGATCGCTCCTGCCGCTGAGGATCTCCCGGGTCAACCGGGCGACGGCGAGGTCCACCAGACTGACGCTCTCCAGCTCACCGTCCATCGTCGGTGCGGCCATGTCGTTCACTCCGCCGAGTCTGCCACCTGTCGCCGTGGGATCGACGTCGGCGCGTCCCCACGGCCCGGCGACCCGTCCGGGCTGCCCACGACAGTGCCGCCCGCCGCGGATGTGCGGCGGGCGGCACGGTTGACGCGGGACGTCAGGAGATGACCACGTCACGGTAGTAGTGACGCAGGATCGCCTGGTAGCTACTACCCGAGTTGGCGAGATCACGCGAGCCGTACTGGGACATCCAGTCGCCGTCCACCCAGCCACCGCACGCGGTGGTGGTCGCGCAGTAGTGCGCCCGCAGGATATTGCCGCTGCGGGTCAGCCGGTTCGACCAGGTCCGGTCCACCGCCGCCGACGTCGAGGTCTGCGCCGACGACGGCCGGTAGACCTGGTCGCCCGTGTCGTCCCGGACGTCATAGCACTGGCCGCCGGAGGTCTTCCGGGTCGAGTGCAGCGCCCAGTACCAGGCGTAGCTCTTCACGGCCATCGCACCGGCGTCCAGCGAGGCGGCCGGCCAGCTCGTCACCCACTCGTTCGGGAGGACGTTCTTGACGTACGTCTTGAAGTCGACCCGGTCGACGCGCCCGAGACCGACCCGGTAGACGAGGATGGTGCTCGGCAGCTTGCTGTTGGTGCCATCGGTGCTGCAGCCCGTCGGCCCGCTCAGCAGTTCGTGCGAGGCGTTGTTGTTCTTCAACGTGGCGTTGAGGTTGCCCTTCGCCCCGGCCGCGAAGTCCTGCGTCGTACCGGCGAAGTTGCTGTTGAAGTAGACCCGCACGGTCTTGCCGGTCCGGTTCCACACCGACGCCGCGTTGTTCTTGACGCACAGGCCCTTGCCGGCGCCCGCGCCCTTGAAGTCGTAGCAGGTCGGCTGGGTCGTGCCGTAGTCGTCCAGCGAGTCGGTGAAGTCGGAGACCGAGCCGGCCTGGTTGCTGTTGTAGTAGTAGCAGAACTCGCCGCTGTCGCAGGTCCCGTCCCGTTCGGCCGCCGCTGCCGGCGAGGCGACGCTCAGGACGGAGGTGGACATGGCCAGGACGGCACCGACGATGGCGAGGCCCTTGCGGATTCTCATGACGTCCTACTTCTCGTTGTAGCCCTGGGAGTTCCAGAACGCGGTCGGGTCGGCGTTGTCCAGGGTGGGGTCGCCGACGCTGACGGCCGCGTGGGTCTGCCGACCGGCCCGGACCTCGACGTGGGTGTGCGCGCCCGAGCTGGAGGACACCCCGTGCCACGACTCGTCGGCGATGACCTGGCCCTTGCTGATGGCGTCACCCACGCTCACCCCGGACCTCGGCGCGGTGTGCAGGTAGATCACGGTCTTGTTGGACGAGGAGTTGTAGACCGAGATCGTGGACAGGCCACCGCTGCCGGTGCTGCCCTGCGCGACGTAGGTGACCGTTCCGGAGACCAGGGCGCGCACGTCCGAACCGACGCTGCGGGCGATGTCGATGCCCTCGTGCCGGCCGGGCGTGGTGGTGTAACCGTCGAAGCCGCACGTGACACTGCCGCCACTGGCCTGGTACAGGGCGTACGACAGGTTCGTGCGCGTCGACGGCGAGAACTGGTGCGAGGCGTTGTTGTTCTTCAGCGTGGCGTTGAGGTTGGTCTTCGCACCGGCCGCGAAGTCCTGGTAGGAACCGGCGTAGCCGCTGTTGTAGTAGACGCGGACCGTCTTGGTGCTGCGGTTCCAGACCGAGGCGGCCTCGTTCTTGATGCACAGGCCCTTGCCGGCGCCAGCGCCCTTGAAGTCGTAGCAGGAGGGCTGCTCGGTGCCGTAGTCGTCGAGCGATCCGGTGAAGTCAGAGATCGATCCCGCGTTGTCGCTGTTGTAGTAGTAGCAGAACTCGCCGCTGTCGCAGATCCCGTCCCGGGCCGCCGCCGAGGCGGGCGATGCGACGCTGAGGATCGAGGTGGTCGCGGCCAGCGCGACGCCGACGGCGGCCAGGCTCTTCCGGATGTTCATGGGTGTCCTTTCGAGGGTGGTGAGGGGGTGCGGGTCACTGCCCGCGCTGGTACTGCTCCCAGGTCTTGATCGGGATCTGGGGTCCGTCGTCCGGGCCCTGGTTGGCCAGACCGTTCATACCGAGGTAGTAGTCGCCGACCTGGTGCTGCGCCTGGCTGGACAGGTCCGTGTCGCTGATCGCCACGGCGTGGATGTGCCACGGCCAGTCGCCCTGGTTCGGGTTGCGGACCCAGGCGGCGAAGCCCACCTGGCGCAGGGCACGGGCGACGGCGGTGCGCCGGGTCGCGGTCATGCCGGTGACCGCGATGTCGACCACACCCCCGCCGTCATGCGTGCCGGCCGAGGTCGGGTCACCCCCGGGGTTGTACGAGCCCTGTTCGAGCACCAGGGTCTGGCCCAGCAGACGCTGCGCCTCGGCCAGCATCGCCTGGGTCCGGGCGTTGACGACGTACCCGTCGCGCGAGACCTTCGCGCCCGGACCGATCGTGTTGGCGACCGTGTAGCGGTCCAGCCCGAGCTTCGTCAGCGACGTCGTGCCGGGCAGCCCGTTCGCGGCGAGCCCGGTGTAGCCGAGCGAGCGTTGGTACGCCGCGTACGCCGAGACGGTGACCGTGCCGAAATAGCCGTCGACCCACTGCGCGTTCAGCAGGCCCCGCGCCTGCAACGCCTGCTCCACGGCGAGCACCGAGCTCTTCGCACCGGGGGTCAGTGTGTTGTCCGCCCGACGGGGGTCGATCTGGGCGGCCAGGACGGTGGCCTCCATGTCCACGATCGGCCGCGCGGCCGCGGTGGCGGTCCGCTGCGGTGTGGCGCCGGATGCCGCCGCGTGGGCCGGGACGCCGACGGCCACGCAGAGCGCGGCGAGTCCGACGGTCAACCAGGGACGTCGCAAGATGGGTCCTCCTCGTAGCCGGTGAGTCGTTCTCGGTTCGACATCACCCTGCGAGAAGCGCCCTGCTGTTCGGTACCCCCGGCGGCCTGTCAGATCCGTCAGACCGTCACCGACCTCGATGAATGCGGTGTTGTCAGCTTGGCTTGGAGCCCGTGCCTGACATCGCGGCCGGACCTCAGGCGGTCACGGTGACCATGAAGTACACCGGCCGCCGGGTCGGGAAGTACTCCCGGCCGGCCTCGTCGACCATCTTCCAACTGACCCAGCACCTGCCCGGGCGGCTCGGCGCGGTGACCCGAACACGGATCATCACCTGTTCGCCGGGCGGCGTGTCGCCGATCGGCACCCGATCCGGTGTCCGGCAGCCGGCACCGTCGGCGGCGGGGTCCATCCGCGCCAGGTACCGGTTGTGCCAGTCGACCTTTCCCACGTTCGCGAGAGACCACACCTTGTCGAACTGGGCGTTCACCTTCACCTGGGTGCCGTCGGGGATGGTGACGTCGGCGACGAACCTGCTCGAGTCTCCGGGGATCAGGGAGTCCGAGAACGCCGTCGCGTTCGGTGACGCGGACGGTGACGGTGACGCCGTCGGTGCGCTGGAGCCGTCGGCGCCCGACCGGCCACGAACGGTCGCGCCCAGGACACCGGCCACCGCCACCACCAGCACCACCGCCGCGATGTTCAGCCACGGCAGACGGCGTCGCCGCGTCGTCACGACGCGATCCTCGGCCCCCGGATGCTCCACGACCTGCACCACGCCCTGTTCCGCCGGCGCGGACGCGGCGACGACCGGCGCGGGGTCACCGTCCCCGCTGGACCGGGCGGCCGTCACCGGGCGCTGCGCCTCCTCCCATCGACGCCGCCACAGGGCCTCGTCCGCCTCGCAGGCTCGGACGAACTCCCGCGTGGTCTCCCACGAGGGAAACCGGGTGCCGGCGGCGGCCTCGTGCAGGGTCGTGTGCGAGATCCGTCCTGATCGCCCCGCCATCTTGCGGAACGAGGGGTCTCCCGCGGCGCCGCGCAGCGCCCGTAACTGCTCGGCGAACCTCTGGGCGGGCCGTCCGTCCTGACCAGACTCCCCGGCACGCTGGTCCTTCATCAGTCCCCCATGTCAGACGACTTTGTCAGACGTTGTCAGAGCGTGTCAGAGGCTACCGAACGACCGACGGGGAGGGTTCAGGTGTGCGGGGTGGGTCGGTAGACGAGTTCCTGAGTCCGGCCGTCGAGCGTGCGACCCTCGACCAGCTCCAGGTCGAAGTCGGCCGCACCGTGGAAGATCGGCTCGGTCCCGGTCTGACCGGTGACCACCGGGAAGAGCGTCACCTGGATGAAGTCGACCAGGCCGGCGGCCAGCAGTGCCCGGTTCATCGAGAGGCTGCCGTGCGACCGCAGCGGCACCTCGGACTCCTCCTTGAGCCGGGCGACGACGTCGACGGCGTCACCGCGTACCAGGGTGGCGTCCGGCCAGTCGAGCGGTTCCTCGATGGTGTTCGACACGACGATGGCCGGAAGGCTGATCATGCGGGTGACCCAGGCGTCGCGGACGCCGGACTCCTCGACGCTGTCGGCCAGCATCTGTCGGAACAGCGCGAACGTGCGGGCGCCGAAGACCATGCGGTGGTCATCCGTGTACGTGGCAAGGCGACGTTCCAGCAGCTCGGGACCCTGCTTGCCCCAGTAGCCTCCCCAGTTGCCGGTGGTGCTTCCGAAGCCGTCGAGGCTGGTGAAGACGTCGAAGGTGTAGGTGGCGCTCACGCCGGTCTCCTCCTGTGGGTGAGTTCGCTACGCCGCGCCTTCAGGAAGGCGCGCTCAGTATCGTTGCCGGTCAGCGCGATGGCCTCGTCGTAGGCGGCGCGGGCCTGCGTGTCGCGTCCGAGCCGAGCCAGCAGCTCGGCCCGGGTGGCGGGCAGCCTGTGGTACCCGGGAAGCTCGACCGTCTCCAGCGCGGCGAGAGCCGCGTCGGGACCGTGCGCCTCGGCCACCGCGACCGCCCTGTTGAGGGCCACGACGGGGTTCGGCGTGAGTACGAGAAGCTGGTCGTACAGCGCCAGGACCTGCCGCCAGTCGGTGGCCACGCCGTCGGTGTGCACCGCGTTGATCGCGGCCTGGATCTGGTACGGGCCGGGCCGGTTGCGTCGCAGACACCGCCGGACCAGGTCGTGTCCCTCGGCGATCAACGTGTCGTTCCACAGTGACCGGTCCTGCTCGCCCAGGAGAACCAGCTCACCGTTCGGGCCGAGCCGGGCCGGGCGACGTGCCTCGATCAGCAGCAGCAGGGCGAGCAGGCCGAGCACCTCGGGCTCGTCGGGCATCAGCGCGGCCAGCTCGCGGGCGAGCCGGATCGCCTCGGCGCACAGGTCGGTCCTGATCAACGGTCCGGCGGTGGACGTGTAGCCCTCGTTGAACATCAGGTAGAGCACGGTGAGCACGGGCGGCAGCCGGTCCGGCAGCTCGTGGTCGGCGGGTACCCGGTAGGGAATGGCGGCTTCCCGGATCTTCTTCTTCGCGCGCACGATCCGCTGGGCGATGGTCGTCTCCCGGACCAGGTAGGCCCGGGCGATCTCGGGGACCTCGAGGCCACCGAGCAGGCGCAGCGTGAGGGCTGTGCGCGCCTGGAGGGCGAGCGCCGGGTGGCAGCAGGTGAAGATGAGTCGTAACTGGTCGTCCCGCACGGGTCCCACCTCCTGGGGCGCGTCCTGGTGCTGGAGCAGCAGGGCCTGGGCGTGCCGGGCCTCGCGGGTCGACTCGCGGCGGAGCCGGTCGATCGCCCGGTTGCGGGCGGTCGTCACGATCCAGCCACCCGGGTTGGGTGGCGGCGTCCGCCACTTCTCGAGCGCCGTGGCGAAGGCGTCCTGGACCGCCTCCTCGGCGAGGTTGATGTCGCCAAGGAGACGGGCCAGGGTGGCGACGCAGCGGCCGTACTCCGCGCGGTAGATGCTCGCCAGATCCATGTCGGCCGGCCGGCTCCGGGTCAGGCCTGGGACAGGTCGTCGAAGGGGCGTACCTCGATCGGTCCGCAGGCCGCCGCGCACTTCTCGGCCCAGGCGAGCGCCTGGTCCAGGTCGGCGCACTTGAGGACCCAGAAGCCGACGAGGTGCTCCTTCGTTTCGGCGAAGGGTCCGTCGCTCATGGTGCTGGACCCGTTCTCGATCCGCACGACGGTGGCACTCTCCGGAGACACGAGCCCGCCGCCGAAGACCCAGACGCCCGCCGCCCGCATCTCGTCGTTGATGCGGCCGGTCTCGGCGAACATGACCTCGGTCTCCTCGTCGGACATGGCGGGCGCGCCCTCGACGGCGTGCACGGACAGCAGATACTGCTTCATGACGATCCTTCCGGTAGCTCGACAGCGGGATGGGGTGGTGACGGCTCAGGCGGCCAGGCGGCGCGCGACGACGGGGATCACGATCGCGGCAGCGACCAGGTGGGTGAGCATCAGCAGCGCCTTGGTGGTCGTGTCGGCGTCGGCGATCACGTCCGGCACCAGGGACAGGACCGTCAGCGCCACCGTCGTACGGACGAACACGTGCCGCGGGCGTCGCGCGAACCGGGACAGCAGCACGGCCAGGACCACGCCGACCAGGGAGAAGACGGCCGTCAGCATCCCGAACCCGGCGACCGGGATCGGAGCGCCGCTCACGTCGAGGCTGACTCCCGCCGCGCGGCCGGCGGCGGCGACGACCATGGTGGCGGCGCTCGCGGCGACCGTGGCGACGGCACCGGCCCAGATCAGCGCGCCGCGCGTCGACGTGGTGGCGCGGGTGGTGTTCGCGGTGGTGGTCATCATGCCCTCCAGCGGGTGGGTGCCCGTCTCGATGCCGGGCTCTCACCATGGCTACGAACAGAGCCGGTCCCGATCGACAGCCCCACCCACGATATTTTGGCGGCCTCGCCGCCGGTGTGCGCCGAGCCGTTCTCCGGGCCGTCGGGTCGGGTTCAGTCGGGACGGTGCGCGGCCCCGGCTGACGCGCGAGCCGGAGAAGCCGGTCCGGGAAGACATGCCATCAGGATTAATAGAAACTTAAGGGTACGAGGGCAAAAAATTGTTATCCGGAGCCGGCTCGACGGCCACCAGGACAGTTCTCCACGGCCCTCCTTAATTCTTTTTCCGCAGATTGCCGCGCGCCTCCGACGTGCACATACTTCATCCGACAGAGCGTTATCGTCGACTCGAAGGAAATCACTGGTAATGCGGACTCCTCCCCCCGCGCACGTCGCACCGCCGGACCGGGCGCGCAAGCGCCGCCGCATCGCTCGCATCACGCTCGCCTCGGGGGTCGCCGCCGCCCTGGTGGGCAGTGGCATCTACATCGCCGGCGCCCAGGCCGAAGAGGTCGCCGTGTCGGGCCGGATCCAGGCTGAGGCCTTCGCGGCCCAGTCCGGCGCGCAGACCGAGAGCACCGGCGACGCCGACGGCGGCCGGAACGTCGGCTGGCTCGGCAACGGAGACTGGCTGCGGTACGACGGCGTCTCGATCACCGGCGCCGAGCTGAAGGCCCGGGTGGCGGCGAACAACACCGACGGCGGCGCCGTCGAGCTGCGCCTCGGTACGCAGACCGGCGCCCTGCTGGCCAGCTTCCCGATCGCCCACACCGGCGGCTGGCAGAAGTGGACGACGGTGACCGCCACGGCGGCCAGCGTGCCGTCCGGCCCGCAGACCGTCTTCGCCGTCATGAAGAGCAGCTCCCGGTCGGACTTCGTGAACCTGAACTGGTTCACGTTCGGCTCCGCGACGGGTACGACGCCGAGCGCGTCGACCACGCCGAGCGCCAGCCCGGCGACGCCGACCACCCCGGGCACCACCCCGACCACCCCGGGCGCCACGCCCACCACGCCGGGCACCGCGCCCGCGGCTGGCTGGGTACCGGTCGACCAGGCCAGGTGGGACCGGGAACTGGCTGCCTTCAACGCGATCACGCCGAAGCCGGTGACGCCGGGAACGACCCGCGTTCCCGAGTTCCACACGGACTGCGAGCTGGCCAACTCGGCGCCGGATGACCCGATCGTCGTCCCCGGCCTGCCGGGCGCGTCGCACATGCACACCTTCTTCGGCCCGAAGATCGACGCGTTCACCACGACCGACAAGCTGCTCTCCTCGACGACCACCTGCAACGCCCCCGGTGACCTGAGCGCCTACTGGACCCCGGAGCTGCGCAAGGACGGCAAGCCCGTACCGATGAAGAGTTTCCGGGTCTACTACGGCTCACGGGTGAAGGACCCGTCGACCGTCAAGCCCTTCCCGCCGGGCCTGCGGATGGTCGAGGGCGACGCCAAGAAGCAGGTCGACACGCCGAAGAACGCCGGTAGCAACCAGTTCTGGTGCGCCGGCAGCGCCGAGACCGGCCGCAGCGCCGACGGCAACTGGCCGGTCTGCGCCTCCGGCGGCAACCTCATCTTCCAGCTCGTCTTCAAGGACTGCTGGGACGGCAAGAACATCGACTCACCCGACCACAAGTCGCACATGGGCGACCCGGTCAACGGCGTCTGCACCGGCAAGTACCCGGTGGCGGTGCCGAACCTGTCCTTCATGGTCAACTACCAGTCGCTGGGTGGCAACGGCCTGAGCCTCTCCTCCGGCAAGCCGTCCTCCATGCACGGCGACTTCATGAACGCCTGGGACCCGGCCCACATCGGACCCCTGGTGAAGTCCTGCCTGAACCAGAAGGCCAAGTGCGGCACCGAGGTGACCTTCGCCGGCGGCTGACCCCACACGCAACCCGAGAGGCGGCCCCACGCGCAGGCGTGGGCCGCCTCTCGTTGGCCGACACCCGACACCAAAGCGTGCGGTAGCCGACTGTGACCAGGTCATCACGCAAAGCACACTCCTCCCCGACACGTCCCTGTCGAGTGGAGGAACCATGCGTCTCCGAACGTTCGTCACCGCCGCGCTGGCCGCCGTCCTGGCCGCCAGCGCGCTCGCACCACCGGCGCCGGCCGCCGCCGCCACCGCCGACCGCTGGGGCTTCGCGTACGTCAAGGACCCCACCGTGGCGGTCTGGACCGTGCTGGACACCAGCCGGCAGTGGGGTAGCTGGAAGACGGCGTTCCCGGCCGCCTGGGCCGACGGCGTCAAGCTCGCGCCCGGTCGCTTCCAGGTGCGCTTCCCGCAGGTGGGCGCCGGCGCGCGGGGCGTGCCCCACGTGACGCCGGTGAACCGGACCGGGCACTACTGCGAGGTGGTCCGCTGGTTCCAGTCCGGCACCGACGAGATCGTCGACGTGCAGTGCCACCGGCCCGGCGGCACCCGCGAGGACACCCCGTTCACCGTGCTCTGGACGACCAGCTCGGGCGTCGTGGCGGCCGGCACCTCCCACGCGTACGTGCAGTGGACCAGCGGCGTGCTGGCGCAGTCGTACAACTCGACGGGCGCGGTGAACACCGCCGGGCCGGTGGGCGTCGGGCAGTACCTGGTGCGGCTGCCCGCTGTCGGACTGGCCGGCGTGCTCGCCGGTGACGTGCAGGTCACCGCCGTACAGCCGAACGCCGGACCCCGCCGCTGCAAGGTCAACTCCTGGAGCGCGGTCGGGACCGGGGTGCAGGTCTACGTGTTCTGTTACGACCAGGCCGGGGCCGCCGTCAACACCGACTTCGTCCTCTCGTACCACCGTCGCCGGCCGGTGATCGGCTCCCTCGGCCCGCCGTCGTACTTCGGTTACCTGGGTACCGCCGTGGGCGGGCCCACCAACGACAACTCGGTGCTCGGCGTCGGTGCGAACACCGTCGCGGCGATCGCGCCCGCCGGCCGCTACCTCGCGACGTTTCCGCAGATCGGTCTCAAGGAGACGCACGCGCAGGTGGTGGCGCAGGGCGCCGGCAACAACTACTGCCACCTGACCCAACCGTGGACGTACACCACCAACGCCGACGTCGACGTGATCTGCTTCGACAACGCCGGCGTCGTCACCCCGCACCGCTTCCTGGCCACCTTCACCTCCCGGCTCTGACCGCACGCGGCAAGTCCCGCCCACGGTTCGATCTGGTGATCGGACCGTGGGCGGGACCAGGTGCCGCGGTGGTCAGCCGAAGCAGTTGGGTACGGGTGGTGCGCTGGGCGTGCAGTTGGTGGGTCGGTTGCCGCTGATGGCCGACTTGTCGTCCACGGTGACCTGACCACCGTCGTTGAACACCCCGCCCGGCGCCACGACGGAGACGTTCTCCGTCACCTTGGTCTGGGTGAGGGTGAGGGTGGCGTTGTTGTAGATTCCGCCGCCGCGCGAGTTCGTGCCGAAGGCCTTGTTGCGGGCCACGACGGTGCGACGCAGCACGACCACACCGCTGCCGTTGTAGACGCCGCCGCCGTTCTCGATGGTGCTTCTCGTGCTGGCGGCGTTCTCACTGATCTGGCTGTCCTCGGCCACGAACTGGCCGATCTGGTTGAACACACCGCCGCCGCGTTGGCCGGCGTCATTACGAACGATCTTGCCGTGCTGGAGCTGGAAGGTGCCGTCGGTGAAGATGCCGCCGCCCTCGCTACCGGCCGTGTTCTCGGTGACCTCGATGTTCCTGGCCGTGGTGGTGCCGTTGATCCCGGTGCGGATGCCACCGCCGCGGAAGCCGGCGCTGTTGTGGTGCACGCGGACGTCGTCGAGCACGGCGACGCTGGAGTTCGACAGGCCACCGCCCGCGCCGCCGATCGGCAGGATGACGACGGTCCCGATCGTGCTGTTGTCGCTGAGCCTGGTGTTCCGCACCGTGAGGTTGCCGTTGTTGTAGACGCCACCGCCGTCGAACAACGCGCCGTTGTCGCTGATCCGGCTCTCGTCGTCGCCGTACCGCTCCCGGTCCTTGCCGTCCTTGCCGTCCTTGCCGTCCTTGCCGTCCTTGCCGTCCTTGTCATTGCCACCGTGGTCGCCGCGGCCGAGGATCCTGGTGTCGCCGAAGTTGGCGATCCCACCGCCGGTGCCGTTGGAGTGGTTGAAGACGACGTCGATGTTCTCCAGGGTGGCCCGACCGCCGACGTCGACGCGGATGCCACCACCGCCACCGCCGATCCCGCTGGTGTCGTCGCCGCCCTTGATGGTGGCGTCGCGCAGTTTCAGGTCACCGCCGGCCCCCACCTCGAGGATCCGGAACGGCGTCGCGGCGGCCGCCCGGACGATCGTGGAACCGTTGCCGTCGATCGTGATCGGCTGGGTGACGATGGGAAGTCCGACGGGGCCGAACGGCACGGGCGGCTGGGGCGCGGACGCGTTGAGGGTGTAGGTGCACCCCTTGGCGAGCCGGAGCTTCGCCCCGTTGCCGGCGTTCGCGCGGACGATCGCCGCGATCAGCTCGTTGGCGCCGCACGGCACGTCCCAGGCGTCCCGGCCGCCACCGCTCCAGTCGTCGTCCCCGCGCTCCTTGTCGCCCCCGTGCTCCTTGTCGCGACCGCCCGGATCGTGCTTGCCGCTGTCGTCGTCCGCCGCCCGGCTGCTGCCGGCGAGGACCTGTTTCCCGAGCAGTCCTCCGCCCGCTCCGAGCGCTCCGGTCAGGCCTCCGGGCACGCCGACGGCCGCCAGACCGGCGACCCCGGTCAGTCCGGCCACCCCGGCGACGAGCCAGCGGGCCCGGCGCCTCTTGGCCGGACGTGGCTGGTCTGCCGCCGCATCGCTGACGTTCGGGTGTCGATGGTTGGACATATCTGGCCCTTCTCCGTACACCGTGTCTCTGCACGCCACAGTCGGCGCAGACAGCGACAAATCGGTTGTCGCTCCCACGGGGAACGTAGCCGAGTCGAACTCACATCAACCGGACTTATACGAAGAAGTCCTACGTTCGACGCAGGAGTGCGCATGACGGCCCCTTGCCTCCGCCACGCCGAAAGGTTATCCTCTAACATGTTAGTCGCTAACTTTAAGGGGTCGTAGCCGATGCCAGCGGGTACGGGTCGCTGGCGATCGGCCTCGCCGGCTGCGGGTTCGGCGTCGGCGCCGTGATGGCCACCTCCCTGGAGGCGGCGGTCGGTTCGGTTGGTGACGACGACGCCGGCAGCGGCTCGGCGGTGGTCAACACGTTGCGGCAGGCCGGTAGCGCCGTGGCGGTGGCCGCGATGGGCAGCGTGCTCTCCGGCGTCTACCAGCGGGACCTTGATCCGGCGCTCGGCGGTCTCCCGTCCACAGCGGCCGACGCGGCCAGGGAGTCGGTGTTCGGCGCGGCCGCCGTCGCCGAGAAGCTCGGACCAACCGGTTCCGCGCTGTTGCGCTCCGCCCAACTGGCGTACGTCGATGGAATGTCGGCGGTCATGTGGTGCTGCTTCGGACTCGCCGTGGTCGGCGCCGCGCTCTGCCTGGCCCTCCTGCCGAAACGCGAATCGTTCGCATCGGTGACACCGCACCGGCCGGGTGCCGGGTGAGCGGCATCGCGCAGAGCGGCGGTTAGGCTGCCACGGTATTCAGACGAATCCGCAGAATGAGGCCCCTGTGAGCAGTGCCGATGCTTCCCGGGCACCGGGATCCGACTGGCGCCGCGAGAAGAGAGAACGCACGCGCCGGCAGCTTCAGCAGAATGCCATGCGGCTGTTCCTGGAGAAGGGTTTCGACGCCACCACTGTCGAGGAGATCGCCGCCGCCAGCGGCGTCTCGCACATGACGTTCTTCCGCTACTTTCCCACCAAGGAGGACGCGGCACTCGAGGACGGCTACGACCCGATGATCGCCGACCTGATCGCCGAGCGTCCGGCCGACGAGCCCGCCATCGACAAGATCCGGCACGCTCTCACGCACGGGCTCAACCAGCTGTACGACAGCGAACGCGAGGTGCTGCTGTCCCGGATGCGACTGGTCTACCAGACGCCGGCGCTGCGGGCCGGCACCGGACAGCGACGCGACGCCGACCAGCAACTGCTCATCAAGGCGCTGGCGCCGACCGCCAGCGGATCCCGGGACAGGCTGCGCCTGCGGGTTCTGGTCGCGGCCGCGCTGGCGGCCACCACGGAGGCCATCCGTTACTGGGCGGAGAGCAACGGCGCCGACGACCTGCGCCACCTCATCAACGAGGCCTTCGACGCGCTGCGCGCGGAGGTGACCCAGGGCGCTTCGGGCGACGAACCCCGCACCGACGCCGCCGCGCCGCGATCGCGATGAACGGCCGGGACCGGCTGGGACTGGTCGTCACTCGGCGAGCAGGTGCTTCTGCACCTTGCCCATCGCATTTCGGGGCAGCGTGTCGAGAAACCTGATCTGGCGCGGCCGTTTGTGGACGGACAGCGTCCGCGCCACGAAGTCGACGAGCTCGGCCGCGCTCACCTGGTCCGCGACGACGAAGGCGGTGACCTCCTGGCCGAGGTCGTCGTTCGGCGTGCCGACGACCGCGGCCTCGCGAACACCCGGGTGGGCCAACAGCGCATCCTCAACCTCACCAGCGCCGATCCGGTAACCACCGCTCTTGATCAGGTCGGTCGACCGACGACCGACCAGTCGATGCACACCATCGGGCGACACGCTCGCGATGTCCCCGGTGCGGAACCACCCGTCCCCGTCGAGCAGCCGGGCGGTCACGTCGGGCTTGCCCAGGTAACCGTCGAAGAGCATCGGTCCGCGAACCCACAGCTCCCCGATGGCCGTCCCGTCGGCGGGTACCGGCCGCCCGTCCTCGTCGAGCACCCGCGTCTCCGCGCCCGGCACGGGAGTGCCGACCATGCCGGGCCGACGGTGCGGGTCATCGGCGCGATTGCTCAACGTGATCAACGTTTCGGTCATGCCGTAACGCTCGACCGGCTGGTGACCGGTGAGCTGGCGCATCCGCTCGAACGACGGCGCGGGCAGGGCAGCGCTGCCGGAGACCAGCAGCCGCGCCGAACTGAGGCGCGCGGCGGCCGTCGGCTGGGCGCAGATCCGCGACCACACCGTCGGCACTCCGAAGTAGAGCGTGCCGCCCGCCTCGGCGTACGCCTCGGGCGTCGGCCGTCCGGTGTGGTGCAGCCGGCAGCCCACCCGCAGCGCGCCGAGCACGCCGAGGACGAGACCGTGGACGTGGAACAGGGGCAGACCGTGCACCAGGAGGTCGTCAGGGGTCCAGGCCCAGGCGTCGGCGAGCGCGTCGATGCCGGCCTCGACGGCACGGTGCGACAGGACCGCCCCCTTGGGCGCTCCCGTGGTGCCGCTCGTGTACATGATCAGAGCAGTG
Organism: Micromonospora sp. CA-248212; assembly: GCF_050948405.1. NCBI lineage: Bacteria > Bacillati > Actinomycetota > Actinomycetes > Micromonosporales > Micromonosporaceae > Micromonospora > Micromonospora sp. CA-248212. The sequence goes on from NZ_CP192023.1 coordinate 4,272,752, forward strand.
CGTTCGGGGGCCGGCGTCGGGTGCCGGGTGTCCGAGGTACGGCCCAGGTCGACCCGACGGACACCGATCCGCGCAGGTTCGTCCCCGGTGCCGCCGAGCAGCAGTGTCGCGCCGGAATCGCGCAGGATGTGCGCCCTCTCCCGAGGACCGGAGTCGGGCGGCACCGGGACGACGGCGGCTCCACCGAGCAGCGCGCCCACCATCCCCACCACGGTCTCGGCGGTCGCGCTGGCGTGCACGGCGACGACCGGTTCGCCGCGCAGGTCGTCTGCCACCGCGGCGGCGCATTCCCGCAGGCGCTCGGCGGACATCGTCACCGGCCCGAGGCGGATCAGATCATCGACGGTCGGGCTGGAGCGGTCGAGACCGTCGAGCAGGCGCATGGACCGAGGCTACGCCGAATGTCACGCGTACCTGACCGTCAGTATCTCCGGGGCTCACCCGGCGAGCGCGACGCAGCGGACGGACGTCGGTCGCGGCGGTGCGAGCAGTCCGCCCCCGACCGGCGGCGGGCGGGTCAGAGCCGGCGGAGCCGCTCGCGGAGCCAGCCGCGGTCGGGGTTCACCACGGCCTGAGCGTCGAACACGACCGTGGGCACCGTCTCGTTGCCGCCGGTGATCGCCCGAACGGCCGCGGCACCCTCCGGGTCGTGCCATATGTCGACCCAGTGTGCCTGCCGAGCGAGCCGGCCAAGTGAGAAGCGGAGCTGGAGGCAGTAACGGCAGCCGGGGCGCCAGTACACGATCGGCAGCCCGTCCGCCGCGCTGGCCCGCTGCGCTTCGGCGGCCCCCATCGAGCGGGGGAAGGCCCACGGCGACACCCCGAACGCCACCACCAGAAAGATCAGAAACTCGACACCGCCGACCACTGGCGACCCGGCGGCCAGTTGCGAAGCCAGGACCAGCACGCCGAAGGTCGCCGTCAACACCGTCAGGGCCCACCGCCGCACCACGCTGGGGACACTACCGTCGACGACCGGCTGCGCCCGCGCCACCCCGGTGGAGACCGGCCCGACACCCAGCGTCGCCCGGCGTCCATCGCACCCGCCGGGGGGCGCGCCCGACATCCATTGACTGATGCGAATACGTAAGCGCATCGCTACTATGGGTCAGTCTCGAGGCAAGGGGGTAGTGCCCGCGTGCGAAGTCCCGTCAACGGAACCGCGCCGACGTCCGCGCCCGGTCGACCCGCGCCCGTCGTGGCCGACCGACCGCGCGGGCTCGTCCGGCGTCTGGCGCTGTTGGCGGTGGCCGTCGGGGGCGGCTTCGTCCTGGCCCTCCTGTTCCAGGGGCCGGCCAGCGCCGACGACACGCGCGGCGGTTCCGGCGGCGCGCTTCATCGGCAGCTCGGCGCTCTGGTGGAGCCGGTCCGGCAGGTCACCATCACCGAACGCTCCGACCCCGACCCCCGCGGCGGCGTACGCGCCGACGACCCCCGCCGTGGCGGGCGCCACGCTCCGCTGACCGGCGCGATAGCCGGTGTCGTCGGCGCACGCGACGTGCCGTCCCCGACCGCGTCCCGCCGCCCGACGGCGGCCGCGCGGACCTCCGTGCCGCCGTCCCGGACGGCCACCTCCGTCCGGTCCGACGCCACACGGTACGAACGGCTGCGCTCCTCGACCGCGGCCCGCGCGACTCATCGTTCCGCCCACCGCGCCCGCCCACCTCGATCGGCGGCAGATTTCGCACGGCAGCCGGCGACCGCCGCGCCCGATCACCGAGAGCTGCCCGAAGCGCTCGCCTCGCCCGCCGTGGCGGGCCTGCTCACCCCGGTCCTGCGGCCCGCCGTCGACGTCGTGCGCGCCCTGCCGATCGCGCCCGTCGTCCCGGCGCTGCTGCGCGTCGTCGACGCCGTCCTGCCGCCCGCTCTCGGCGCGGTGGTCGTACCCGCGCCGCGTTCACCGGTCGCTCCCCCGGCGCTCGAACCGACCGCCGCGTCGCCCGCCGCCTCGCCCGGCGCGGCGCCCGCACCGGCCCCGCCAACCCCGCCGCCGGTTCCGGCGCTGCCGCCGATACACGCCGCGGCGACGCCAGCACCGGTCACACCGCCGCCGACACCCGTGGCCGCGTACCCACCTGCCATGGCCCCACCGGGCCACCTCGCCGCGCGCCCGGCGCCGCCGGCCGTCGCGGCCTACCCTCCGGGTCAGCCCGTCACCCCGGTCGACCAGGACGCCGCCGGCACCGACGAGGGCTCGGCGCCCGCGCCGGGCCTGATCCGGCCGGCTCACCGGCAGTCACACCCCGGCATCGCCGCGCTCTGCCACCTCGTGCCGCTCTCCGTCGAGAGCCGAACTCCGTCTGGGATCGCCCGCCCGGGCTGAAGCCGGCCGCCGACCGCCGGGCTGCTCGCCCGCGCGGTCGGTCCCACCCCGCTGGCCTGGTCAATGGTGCCCGCGCCCACGCGCCCTGACGGCGTGGTGGGCCCATGGCCGCCCGACTTCTCGCGTACGACGATCGCTGCCAACCCGTGGACACACCGGGTTCGGTGACCGTCGTGACGTGCACCTGAGATCGGAGAAACACGGTGATCCACGTTGTTGTCGCCGAGGACATGGGTTTGCTGCGCGGAGCGCTCTGCGCCGCGCTGTCCCGTGAGGAGGACATGGAGGTGGTCGCCGACGTCGAGGGCGTCGGCGAACTGTTGACGGCGGTCCGCCGGTGCAGGCCGCAGGTGGTGGTGCTGGCGCTGACACCGGAGCTGCCCGACCCGGTGGAGGTGGTCGCCCGGATCAGCGCCGAGGCGCCGCACGCCGCCGTGTTGGCGATGAGCCCCCGGTGGAGCCCGGCCCTCGTGGAGGCGGCGCTGGCGGCCGGCGCACGCGGCCTGGTCGGCAAGGACAGCCCGCTGGTCGAGTTGGTGCGGTCGATCCGCGCGCTCGCGGCCGGGGAGCGGGCGATCGACCCGGCGGCCGCGGTGGCGGTGCTCAGTCCGTCGGAGATGCCGTTGACGCCCCGGGAGTTGGACGTGCTGCGGATGGCCGCCGAGGGTCTGCCACTCAAGGAGATCGCCGGTCGCCTCTTCCTGGCCCACGGGACGGTGCGTAACCACCTGTCGGCGATCCTGCGCAAGATCGGGGCCCGCAACCGGTTGGAAGCGGTGTGGCACGCCCGGCGCAACGGCTGGTTGTAGCCATCGGGGCGGGTCCGTCACGGGCCCGCCCCGTCGCCGTGCGGCCCCAACGAATGCGTGTTTGAATATTGACGTTGAGTGATCGTCATGCAAGCGCGGGAAGGTTCGTCGTGATCCGTACCCTGCTCGCTCTGGACGGGGCCCTGGTGTTGGGGGCGCTGTCGTTCGTCCTCGCCGCCGAGGACGACATCCGTGTCGTGGCGGAGGTGGATCGCGGCGACGCGGTCCGCGCGGCCGTCCATGCCCAGCGCCCGGACGTGGTGGTGGCCGACCTCGATCTGGTCGAGGAGGAGGTGCCCGGTCGCCTGGGCCTGTGCCCCATCCTGATGCTGGTCCACCCGCACCGGGCCCGCCGACTGCGGGGGATGCTCAGCCCGTCCCGGACGGTCGGCATCCTGCGCAACGACGCCGCCCCCCAGCGGGTCGTCGACGGGATCCGCCGGCTCGCCCGCCGGGAGCCCGTCCTCGACGCGGACCTCGTCGTCGCGGCCCTGCACTCGGACGACCCGCTGACCGAGCGGGAGCGGGAGGTGTTGACGCTGACGGCGGCGGGGGCACCGGTCGCCGAGGTCGCGGCGTCGCTCGGGCTCAGCCGTGGGACCGTCCGCAACCACCTCGCTCGGATCGCCCGCAAGGTGGGTGCGCGCACCCGGGTCGAGGCGGTGCGGTTGGCGGGCGAGGCGGGCTGGATCTGACCGGCGGAGGTCAGGCCGGCCGGGTCGCCGGGGACGGCGTCACCGGCTCCTCCCAGCAGCCGACGAGCGCCCGGTAGGTGGCCGAGCGGGTCAGCAACTGCTCGTGCGTCCCCACGGTTGGCGCGTCACCGTCGAGGACCAGCACCCGATCGGCGCGCAGGGCGGAGCTGATCCGGTGGGCGACCACGACGAGGCTGCCGGGCCGTCGAGCGAAGGCGGCCTCGACGGTCGCCTCCAGCGCCGGGTCGAGATGGCAGGTCGCCTCGTCCAGGACCGCCAGCGGGGCGGGCGCGAGCCAGGCCCGGACCGCCGCGACGAGCTGCCGCTCACCGGCGGAGAGCTGGGCCGGTACGACCGGCGCGTCCAGGCCACCCAGGCGGGTCGCCAGGGGGCGTGCGCCCAGCTCGTCGACGGCGACCGCCAGGGTGTCGTCGTCGGCGTCGGGCCGGAGGTAGCGGAGGTTGTCGGCCAGCGTGCCGGTGAAGACGTACGCCTGCTGGGGCAGCAGCACCCGCATCCGGGCCAGGACGGCCGGCGCGGTGTCGGCGACCGGAGCACCGGCCAGGTGGACCGTGCCCTCCTGCGGTGGCACGAGCCCGGCCAGCAGAGCGGCCAGCGTGGACTTGCCCGCGCCGCTGGGTCCCACCACGGCAAGGTGATCGCCGTTGGCCAGCGTCAGCGAGAAGTTCCGCAGGATCGGCTCGGCGCTCGGGCCGTACCGGAAGGTCAGTCCCCGGACCTCGGCGGCCGGTGACCCCCCGACCGGCCTGGTCGACCGGCGCGGGCCGGGAGTCTCCCCCGTGGGCGCCGGCCGGTGGGGATAGACGCGCAGGATGTTCTCCAGAGTGACCGCGTAGCGCAGCCCGCCGCCGCCGAGGCCCTGCACGAGGGTGTGCACGGCGGGTTGCAGCCCGGTGGACACGTAGATCAGCGCCCCCAGCACCGCGCCCGCCGTCATTCCGCGCTCGACCAGCCACGGAGTGGCCACGAGCAGCACCACCAGCGGTGACCATCCGCCGATGCCGAGGCTGAGGCTACGGATCACCGCCATTCGGGCGAGGGTGCGCTCGGCGGCGGCCTGCGCCGACACGTGCTGCTCCACCTCGGACGCCACGCGCGCCTGGGCGCCACAGGCCAGCACGTCGCGGTGACCGGCCAGCGCCGTCGCGGCCGACTGGCCCAACCGCTCGCCCGCGCGGACGTACGCCCGCTGGTGCGCGACCATGGCCGGCAGAGCGGCGAGAAACACGGCCAGGCCGGCGACCAGCGGCGCGGCGGCCAGCGCCGCCGCCACCGGCGCGAGGGCGAGGAGGCCGAGCAGGGCAGCGCCAGCGGAGAAGAGGAAACCACGCGTGACCATCAGCAGGCCGGCGAAGGTGTCCCGGACGATCTCCATCTGGTGGGTCAGCCGGGTCATCGCCGCGCTGTCCGGGCGACCACCCGCGCGGGTGGCGTCCCGGAGCGCGCCCCGCACCACCTGGGCGGCCACCTCGTCGCGGAACGGCTCGACCACCGCGCCGAGGCTCCGGTACGTCCGGCCGGTCGCCGCCGCGCCGACCAGCACGGCCACGGCGAGGACCCCCAACCACGCCAGCCCGTCGACGAGACGCCCGGCCAGGAAGCCGTGGTCCACGGCACGGGCGACCAGCAGGCCGGCGAGCAGCGCCGGCAACGCCTCGACGAGCGACCACCCGCAGAGACGGGCGAGGTCAGCTCGGCGGGCCCGCAGCGCCCGCCAGGTCACCCGGCGCACGGTCAGCGGGGTCACGATCCACCGCCGGCCGGCTCGAACACGGCCCGGTAGTCCGGCTCGGCCCAGAGTCGCCGGTGCGGCGCCAGCGCGCGCAGCCGACCGCCGTCCAGCCAGGCGACCAGGTCGGCGCGGGCCGCCGCCGCCGCCCGGTGGGTGACCACCAGTCGGGTCCGCTCGCCGGGGCGCCCGACGATCGCTTCGGTGATCCGGTGTTCGGTCGCCGTGTCCAGGCTGGACGTCGCGTCGTCCAGGATGAGCAGCCGCTCGGCGGCGAACGCCCGGGCCAGGCCGAGGCGTTGGGTCTCACCACCGGAGAGCGGCGCGTCCACCAGCGGTGTGCGGTACCCCTCGGGCAGCCGGTCGATGACGTCGGCGACCGCCGCCAGACGGGCCGCCCGCAGAACCGCCGGCGTGGCGGGGCGCGCGTCGGCCGGTGGCACCGCGACGGCGCCCGGCAACGCCAGGCCGACCGCGTCGTGGACCGTCGCGCCGATCAGCACCGGCTGGTCGAAGGCGTAGCCGACGGCTCGGCGCAGCGCCGACGCGTCGAGGTCACGCAGCGGCACGCCGTCGAGGAGCGCCGTACCGTGATCCGGGTCGTGCAGCCGTCCCGCCACGGCCGCGAGGGTCGACTTGCCGGCACCGGACGCGCCGACGACGGCCACGGTCGCGCCGGCCGGCACGTCCAGGTCGATGCCGTCCAGGATGGGCCGGCCGTCATCGCCGTACACGCGCACGCCCCGCAGTCGCAGCGCGCCGCCGCCGGGCGGTAGGGGCCGGTCGCCGCTCGTCATGGCGGGCTGTCGCAGCGGTTCGGCGACCCGGTGCGCCCCGGCGCGGCTGCGCACCAGGTGGTTGAGCGTGGCGAGGACCGCACCGAGGCCGGCGCCCATGGCCGCGTACCGGACGGCGGCGACCAGTTCACCGGGCGTGAGCCAACCGGCCGTCAGGGCGTACCCGCCGACCGCGACGACGCTCAGGTGCAGCAGCGGCGCCACGGCGGCGGTACGCGCGCTCGCCCGGGCCAGCAGGTCCCAGGTACGTCGGCCGTGCCGGCCCAGCTCCGGCAGGGCCGCCAGCACGCGGGCCTCCTCGCGGTGGACCGTGGCGGCGGCGGCGATGGTCCGGGCGCCGGTCAGCGACTCCAGCAGTCGGCCGGCGATGACGCCGAGCACCCGTTGGTAGCCGGCCGTCGCGGCGGAGGCGTCGGCCACGAAGGCGCGCATGAGGACGGCGAGCAGGCCGAGGCCGGCGAGCAGGGTGATCCCCAGGATCGGTTCCAGGAGGGCGAGCGCGACGACGCTGCCGAGGGGCGGCAGCACCGCCACGGCGGCCAGGACCACGGCGTTGCCGGCCTGCCCCGCGTCGGCGGACTGGCCGACCAGGCGACCGACGAGATCGCCCACCGGGTACCGGCGGGTGGCACGCACGTCCAGCGCGAACAGGTGGCGCAGCAGGTGGCGGCGCAGTCCGGCGGTGGCGCGGGCGGCGCCGAATCCGCTGGCCAGGTCGGTCAGGGCGTCGACGCAGACGAGGGCGACGACCAGGCCGCCGGCGGCCACCGCCCACCAGAGCGGGCCTCCGGTGAGGGCGGCGTCGACGGCGCGGCCCAGGGCCGCGGGAAGCAACAGTTCGGCGGCCGCGCCCAGGAGCGCGACCGCCGCGAGCCCGGCGGTCCAGCCGCCGCCAGCCAGGACCGTTCGCCGCAGCAACCGGTCCCCCGCGTCGAACGTCGACATCGCTCCTCCCGGTGCCACGCGGTCGCCCTGGGTGGGCACGTCTACCCACCCAGGGCGATCACGTTCGTGCGACGGATCAGTTGCAGGTCGTGACGGAGAGCGAGCTGTCGCCGCAGAGCAGCAGGCTCGCCCGGCTACCGCCACCCGTGCGGTCGGCCGGAGCCATCTCCAGGCCCTGGAGGTCCAGAAGCGCCATGTCGTTCACCTCCCTTCCATTCCTTCGTCGATCCGGTCGCCCCCGCTGTCGCGGGGGAGTCTCTGCGCGCCCGGCAGGGGCGCGAGGAAGGGCAGCACCGGCGGGTTGTCGTCCCGCGCGCAGGTCAGCGCGTACAGCACGCCGGCGGTGCCGGTGCCGAAGTCCATCGAGAGCCGGAGCAGCTGCTCACCGGGGAAGGCGGTCCCCTCCCGGTACGGCAGCGCGTGCCAGGCCAGCCGGTCCACCTGCGCGTCGAGCTCCCGGCGGTCGCCGTCGTGAACTGAGGCGGCGAGGTAGGTGATGATGCCGGCCCGGCCGGCGAAGAGCCCGGTCTGCGCGTAGAACGGTGACCGTGCCGCACGGCGGATCCCCGCGCTGGCCTGTGCGAACCCGTCGTCGTCGCGATGGCGCAGGTACTGATCGAGAACCAGTCCGATGCCGACGCTGCCGTGTGCCAGGTACGGCATGGTCCGCCAGCCCTCGTTGACCTCCAGGGCGCCGTCCGGGCGCAGCACGCACCGGCGCAGATCCTGGCGCAACGCCGTGGCGGCGTGCCCCAACAGGTCCTCGTCGCCGCTGAGCTCGTAGAGCCGCAGCAGCGTCAACGCCGGTCCGGTCCGGCCGCGCAGCAGCCCGGCGTACGGGTGGCGTCCGCCGCTGATGTCCGGGCCGGGATCGTCGGGCAGCTGCCCGATCAGCCGCTCGGCGGCCCGCCACGCGGCATCGCGCAACGACACCTCCCCGGTACGGGCGGCCAACTCGGCCAGGTTGAGCGCGATCCCGGACAGTCCGCTCGCCAGGCTGTGGTCGAGTCCGTCCAGCGGCTCGCGCAGGCAGATGTCGAGCACGTCCAGCGCGTCCTGCCGGCGGCCGAGGCTCTCGAGGGCGTGGGCGACACCGTGCAGGCCGTCGTAGAAGCCGCAGCGGGTGCCGGACGGGGGCGCGGTCGCCCGTCGTACCAGCCAGTCCTCGTGTTCGGGCCACCGTCCGACGCCGCTGGTGTGCAGCGCGTACAGCACTCCCGCCGCCCCGTGGGCGAGGTTGAGGCCGCCGCTGCGGAACTGCTCGATGTCGCCGGGGAAGAGCCGGTCGGCGCGTGTCGGGGTGGCGCTGGCCAGGATGGCGCTCGCCAGCCTGTCCCGGGTGACGGGTGCGTCGTGCGCGGCCGTCACCTGCGGGCCGCCGGTTATCTCCTCGACCGCCGGGTCGAGGAAGGACCTCGGCACTGGAAAGTTCGCGGCGATGACGTCGGCCAGGTGCGCCGCCTTCGCCGGGGCGAGCCGCACCAGCTGGGTCAGCGGCAGGAACAGCGCCAACCGCAGGCAGGCCAGGGCGTACCTGTCGACCGCCGGTCCGGTCCGGTCGCGGGGAGCCGCGAAGCCCTGGTTGCGCAGCCCCGGTCGGCGGTGCCCGTCGATCGGCGCGGCCACCTCGAAGTCGACGAGGGCGACCCGGTCGTCCGGACGGATCATGATGTTGAACAGGTGCAGGTCGCCGTAGACCAGGCCGCGTTCGTGGATCGCCGCGATGAGGGACTCGACCTGCTCGTGGACGTGCCGGGCCCAGCGGGCGTACGCCGCCCGGTCCTCGTCCGTCGCGTCCGCGTCGATCAGCGGATACCTGTCGACCAGCATCTTGTTCAACGGTCGACCCTCGATGAACTCCAGCGCGAGGAACCGGTGCTCGCCCAGCTCGAACTCGTCGTGCACCCGGGGCACCTGCGGCAGGTCGGCGAGTTGCCGCAGGGCGTCGGCCTCGCGGGCCAGCCGGGCGACGGCGTCGGCGCCGTCGGCGTCCAGGCCGGCGTGCGGCCGGGCCTCCTTCAGCACGACCTCGGTGTCGGTGCGCAGGTCGCGGCCCACGTACAGGCCACCGCCGTTGGAGAAGTGGATCACCCGTTCGATCCGGTACGGCACCTGGTCGGTGCTGGTGCCGCTGCGCGCCGCGAGGTGCGGGCCGAGGAAGTCGGGCAGGGTGACCCAGGACGGCACGTGGAAGACGGGATCGCGCCGGTCCGGCACCAGCGTGCCGGAGTCGTCCTCGATCGCCGGCACCACCTGACCGTCGGGCGAGTGGCAGTAGCGGGCGGCGAAGCCGCCGTAGCGCACGTGGATCGGGCCGGCGCCATAGCGCAGGTCGCTGAGGATGTACGGCCCGGACTCGCCGGTGAGCAGCTCGTCGAGCTCCTTGCAGACCAGCTCCAGCTCCGCCTCGTCGCGCGGGTAGACGGTGACGAACTTGCCGCTGGCGGCCCGGGAGGCGTACTTGGAGTTGCGCAGCAGCAGTGTGCGGGGCCCTCGGAGGAACTTGAAGGACAGGCCCCGGGGTACGCAGTAGTCCCAGACGGCGTCCAACACGCGCTCGGCGTTCGCCAGACCCGCCGACACGTGGATCTTCCAGCCCTGCTGCGGCAGCGAACCGCCGTCCGGGGCGTAGATCAGCCAGTCGTCGAGCGGCTCACGACGCCAGCCGGTCGGGATGTCCCGCTCGGCGGCCGGAAAGACCGGCTGCGCGACGGCGCTGCCGAGCGAGTCGTAGAACAGGCGATCCGCGGCGCAGTAGCTGTCGTAGCGTTCGTCCACTGTCCCGCCGCCTCTCGATTCCGGCCGGCTGCTGTCGTCCGGCGTTGCATCGAGTCTCATCGACGGGGCCCGGTGGGCTCCAGTGCGCTAAGTCACCGACCGTGATGCGAGGTGCACACGAACTCGTGACAATAGTCAGGCACTGCCGAGGTTTGAAAAGACGACAGGTGGGCACCGGGCCGTCGCCCGATCCCCACCTGTCGTCGCGCACGTCGTCAGCCCAGGTACTTCTCCCACGGGCCGGTGATCGCCAGGGTCAGGCCCGGGTCCTGCATGTTGACGAACAGCACCTTCCCGTCGGCGCTGAAGGTCGGGCCGCAGAACTCCGAGTCGTTGAGCTGGTTGCGGGCGATCGCGTACGTCGGCCCGCCCGGGATGGTGCTGAGCACGTGCGAGGCGCCCTTGCCGTCCTCGGCGAGCACGAGGCTCCCCCACGGGGTGACCGTCACGTTGTCCGGGCCGTCGAAGGTGATGTCGGTGTACTTGACCGGCGTCCCCTCCTCGGCGGCGGCCTGGTGCGGGAAGTACGTCACGAGCTGGATGGTCTGGTCCTTGAAGCTGTAGAACCAGACCATGCCGTCGTGCGGCGCCGCGTCGGCCGGCAGGTCGCCCTCGTCCCAGGCGTAGGAGTTGACGACGTATACGCCCTCGTCGGTGCTCCAGACGCCCTCGAACTTGCGGCCACGGGTGACCTGACCGTCGGCGAACTGCTCGCGTACGGAGGTGTGCCGCGCGTCGCGGTCCGGCACCTCGATCCACCGGACCGGGAACGGGCGGCCGAGCTGGGCGGAGGTCAGGTAGGCGACGTCCGGCAGCACGGAACCGTCGTCCATGATGATCTGCATGGCGGCGAGGACACCGGCGTCCGGCGCGAGGCGGGTCAGCACACCCGGGCCCAGCTTCACGCCGCGCGGCGCGGACCAGCGGTAGAAGAGGCCGTTGGGCTCGTCGGCGTCCTCGGAGAGGTAGACGTGGGTGCGGTCCCGGTCGATCGCCAGCGCCTCGTGGGAGTAGCGACCCAGACACTTGATCGGCCGCGGGTCAGCGCTGCCGTCGGCCCAGACCTCGAAGACGTACCCGTGGTCCTTGGCGTAGACGCCGGAGCGGTCGCCCTCCTCCCACCTGTCGCCGGCGCGGTCCTCGGTCTCCTCGCAGGTCAGCCAGGTGCCCCACGGGGTCGGGCCGCCGGCGCAGTTGGAGATGGTGCCGGAGAGGGCGACGAACTCGCCCAGGTTGCGGCCCGCGAGATCGGTCGTGATCACCGTGCAGCCACCGGCGTCGACGGCGCCCGGGTCGTAGACGGTGCCCTTGACGTGCGGTACGCCGAACTCAGCGCCCGGGTCGATCTCGTGGTTCTGGATCAGGGTGTAGCGGCCGCGTCCGGCGTCGTAGACGGCCATGCCGTCGTGGTCCGCCGGGGTCACGCCCTGACCACGGTCGAGGCGGGTGACGCCGGTACGGGTGACGATCGTGTAGCGGAAGCCCTTGGGCAGGGCCAGGATCCCCTTGGGGTCGTCCACCAGCGGCGGGAAGGGAACGCGACCAGCCCCGCCCGGCGAGTGCGGTCGGGCGGGGCTGGCCTGCGCCAGGGACGGCAGGCCACCGGCGACGGCGAGGCCCACACCGGCGGCGGCGCCGCCGGCGAGGAAGGTACGACGGGAGGAAGGCACGGGGATCAGCTCCTGATCAAGACAGTGCGACGGCCGAAAGCCAACCCGCACCGATGAACACCGAAGCGTCAGCTGTGGGCTCCACCGGTGACATCGGGGTGAAGAAACGGCGTCACCGGGGTCGTCGCGGTGACGCCCAGCCCTGCTCGTGCAGCCGTTCGATGCCGTCCAGCAGCAGGTCGAGCGCGAACTCGAACTCGAACTGGTCATCGCAGCCCTGCCCCACGACCGACTCGTCGTCGTGGGACGCCGCGGTGGCGATCTCCGCCAGGTGTGGGAACCGGGCGGCGAACTCCGGCGGCATCGCCGCGGCGGGTTCGGGGCTGGCCGCTCCGGACCGACCGGCGCGGCGGGAGTCGTCGAACAGCTCCTGGCTGAAGCCCAGCACCCGGCTGCCCATCGTGTGCATGACGTGGTGTGCGAGGTTCGCGGAGAACCCACCGGCCCGGAGGGTGCCGACCACCGAGTCGAGGTAGGCCAGGACGGCCGGCGTCGCCATGGTCCGCGACTCGATGGCCAGCGGCGCCCAGGGGTGCCGGCGCAGCACCGCCCGCGCCGAGAGGATGCGCCGGCGGATGGCGTCCTTCCAGGTGGTGTCGCGCTCGGGTGGGTCGATCTGGCCGACGACCACGTCGATCATGCCGTCGAGCAGTTCGTCCTTGTTGGCCACGTGCTTGTAGAGAGCCATCGGCACGACGCCCAGGTCCTGGGCGAGGTTGCGCATGCTGAGTGATTCGATGCCGGTCTCGTCGGCGAGCGCGACGGCCGCCCGCAGGATGCGGTCCCTGCTCAACGGCGTACGGCGCAGCGTCTCAGCCTGCTCGACCATCTCGTCCTCGTCCTGTCCGGCGGTTGTTGAACGATAACCACCATTGACAGGTGTACGGCGTACACTTACCGTTGGTGTACGCCGTACACCCCAGGGAGGGGCCATGAAGGCGATCGTGCAGGACCGGTACGGCGGCCCGGAAACACTCGTTCTCGGCGACGTCGACACGCCGACACCCGCCCCGAACGACGTGCTCGTGCGGGTGCGGGCCGCCTCGCTCAACGCGTACGACTGGCACGCCATGCGCGGCGATCCCCGGATGGCGCGGTTGGCGATGGGCCTGTCGCGGCCCCGCGCACGCATCCGCGGCCGGGACATCGCCGGCCGCGTCGAGGCCGTCGGGGCCGACGTACGCGACATCCGGGTGGGCGACGCGGTCTTCGGCGACCTCGGCGACGCCAACGGCGCGTTCGCCGAGTACGCGTGCGTGCCCCAGACGCAGGTCGCACAGCTGCCGACGAACCTGACCCCCCAGCAGGCGGCGGCCCTGCCACTGGCCGGCACCACGGCGCTCCTGGGACTCTGCGACGTCGGGCGGGTCGAGCCCGGTCAGCGCCTGCTCGTCAACGGCGCCTCGGGCGGCGTCGGCACCCTCGCGGTGCAACTGGGCAAGGCGCTCGGCGCGACCGTGACCGGGGTCTGCAGCACCCGCAACGTCGACCTGGTCCGCTCCCTCGGCGCCGACGACGTCGTCGACTACCGCCGGGACGACTTCGCCGACGGCTCACGCCGCCACGACGTCGTGCTCGACCTGGTCGGCAACCGCTCCCTCACCGACCTGCGGCGCGCGCTGACACCGACCGGGACGCTGGTGCTCTCCGGCGGCGGCGTGTACGGCGGCGGCAGCCTCGTCGGGCCGGTGTGGCTGATCGCGCGCGGACGACTACTCGCGCCGCTGGTCCGGCAGCGCATCGTCACGCTCACCACGACGCCGGGCCGGCAGCACCTCGACACGCTCCGCGCCCACGTCGAGGCCGGCCGCCTCACCCCGGTCGTCGACCGGACGTACCCGCTGCACGAGGTGCCCGACGCCATCCGGTACGTCGAGGGCGAACACGCGCGGGCCAAGGTCGTCATCACCATCTGACGTCCGCCGCGCGACCGCATCCGCCGGTACGGACGTCCACCAGCGTCGCGACGCCAGCGCGGCCAGACCCGCACCGGCGGCGTTGAGCAGCACGTCGTCCACCGAGGACACCCGGTCGAGCCGCAGGACGTACTGCGCGGCCTCCACCAGGACCGAGCAGCCCGCCCCGAGCAGCAGAACCCGGCGCACCGACGTCAACGCCGCGAACCGCAGCGGGGCGAAGAACCCCAGCGCCGCGAACACCAGCAGATTGCCGACGATCTGGCCCGTCGCCCTCGACGGGCCACCATCGACGACGATCGTGATCAGATCGCGTAGCGGCACGAGGTTCACCCGACCGGCGACGACGCCGGCCGCCGACCCCGGCAGGAGGATCATCCACACCCACGGCACCGTCCCGTAGGCGATGCCGACCTCCGCCGCCGACTTGCGCCACGCGTGCGGGTCACCGGCGGCCCGCCGACGACGCGCCAGGGCCCACACCGCCAGCGCGGCCAGCGGCAGGACGACCACCGTGACGAGGGCGACGCCGGTGAAGGTGCCGAACCAGCCGTGCCAGCCCCGGAGCATGGCTATCCGACGCCCTTCCACTGCGTCGCCGGGGTGAGCGGCACGGGCACGGGTCGGCGCGGCGTCGTCGTCAGCTCGATCCGGCGGCCCTGCGCCGCCGACTCCAGCAGCGCGGTCATCGTCTCAAGGACGTGCAGGGCGACGTCGCCACCGGCGCGGGGCGCACGCTGGTCATCGGCCAGGACGAAGTCGAGCAGGCCGATCCCCCGGCCGCTCTCGGCGTACCCGGCGCGCGCCTGGAGGGCACGCCACTCGTCGCCACCGAGCGCGAAGTGGCGGACCTCGCCGTCGAAGTAGTTCGGGTCCGGCACGGCGAGCGTGCCGGTCTCCCCGTGGACCTCGATGGGCGCGGCGGTCGTCGCGATGCCGTCGAAGCTCGTGGTGATCGTGGACAGCGCGCCGTCGACGTGTTCGAGGACGCCGGTGACGTGGGTGTCCACCCGCACCGGGATGTGCTCACCGGCGCGTGGGCCCGAACCGATGACGCGCTCGGAGCGCAGGCGGCTGGCGGCCCCGACCACCGCGCGGACCGGCCCGAGCAGGTGCACGAGCGCCGAGATGTAGTACGGCCCCATGTCGAACAGGGGGCCACCGCCGGGGGTGTAGTAGAAGTCCGGGTGCGGGTGCCAGCGCTCGTGACCGGCCGTGACCATGACGGCCGTCGCGGACATCGGGCGGCCGATCAGGCCGTCGTCGATCGCCGCACGCGCCGTCTGCGTGCCCGTGCCCAGGACGGTGTCCGGCGCGCATCCGATGTGGACGCCCGCCGAGGCGGCGCGGTCGACGATCGAGCGGCCGTCCGGGAACGTCACGGCGAGCGGCTTCTCGACGTACACGTTCTTGCCGGCGTCGATCGCGGCGCGTGAGACGTCGGCGTGCGCCGCGGGGATCGTCAGGTTGAGCACCGTGTGCACGTCCGGGTGGGCGAGCAGGCGCTCGACGCTCATCGCCGCACTGCCGGGGACCGTGGCCGCCGCCGCGGCCGACCGGGACTCGTCGAGGTCGGCCAGCGCGGCGATCCGCACCGCGGGGTGGTGCGCGAGGGTGTCCAGGTACGCGCGGGAGATGACCCCGAGACCTACGATGCCGACGCCGTGCGGGTCGCCCACACCATCCCCCTCTCGATGACGGTACGTACCGACGGGTGCTCCAGCACGTCGAGGTTGTGGCCCGGAGTTGTCACGACGACGCGGCCCGCGCCCCAGCGGCGGGTCCAGATCGCCGGCGAGGTGACCGACCGGTGCCACGGATGCCACTCCCGCGTGGGGTGGGTGGTGACGGCCAGGACGTCGATCAGGTCGTCGTGCAGCACCCAGTACTGCTCGCTGACCAGGTCGAAGTCCTCGATGCCGGCGGTGATCGGGTGTTCCCGGCCGAGGTCGGTGACGCGCACGGTGTGCGGCAGGAAGTTGTCCTCCTCCCCACCGTGGCGCTCGCACGGCTCCTTGCCCGGGTGGGTGGCGAACTGGCCGCCCACCAGGTGCAGGTACTCCGCCGAGGCACGGAACGCGTCCACCATGCCGCCGTGCCAGCCGGTGAAGCCCGTGCCGGCGACGACCGCCGCGGCGAGTCCGGCCACCTGGGCCGAGGTGATCTCCGACATCGTCATGCACTGCACGATCAGGTCGGTGCCGGCCAACTCGTCGGCATCGGCGTAGATCTCCGTCGACTCCTCGACCCGTACCGCGTAGCCGTTGCGTTCGAGGAAGGGGATGAACAACTCGGTCGCCTTGACCGGCTGGTGCCCTTCCCATCCGCCTCGGACCACAAGTGCTCTCAGCTGCGTCACCGTCGCTCCTTCCACCGTCCGTCGCCACCGGGCCGACCGCTGCCGCCCCGGCGTTTGTCGGGCATCGAAACCGTACCCGTGCGGCCGTGTCACGGCACGGCGCGGTGCGTGCCGGATCGTACGTCGGATGGCCGATTGTCCACGCTCAGCGCCGTCGATACGGTGATTCCGTGTTCGGGGAGGCCGTGCAGGAGCTTCGGCGCAGCAGCGCGTTGACCCAGGAGGATCTGGCCGCGAAGACCGGGCTGTCGGTCCGTCACCTGCGGGACCTGGAGGCCGGGCGGATCGCCCGACCGCGTCCCGCGACGATGCTGTTGCTCGCCGACGCCTTCGGTCTACAGGGGTCGAGACGGGACCGTTTCCTCGCCGGGGCCCCCACCCCACCCCCGTCCAGTGGCGTTCCGGCGCAGTTGCCGGCGGACGGTTTCGGCTTCGTCGGCCGCGAGGGCGCGCTGGCCCGCCTCGACGAGATCCTGGCCCGGTCGGTGGATCAGCCGACCGCGATGGGGCTCGCGATCGTCTCCGGCACCGCCGGGGTGGGCAAGACCGCGCTCGCGGCGCACTGGGCGCACCGCGTCGCCGCGCACTTCCCCGACGGCCAGCTCTACGTCAACCTGCGCGGCTTCGACCCGGGCGGCGTCCCGCTCAGTCCGAGCACGGCGCTCGCCGGGTTCGTCAACGCTCTCGCGGGACCGGCGGCCCGCCCGTCGACCGGGCTGGACGAGCAGGTCGCCCGGTACCGGAGCCTGCTGGCCGGCCGACGGGTGCTCGTCGTGCTGGACAATGCCGGCGACGCCGACCAGGTACGCCCGCTGCTGCCGGGAGCGCCGGGCTGCTTCGTCCTCGTCACCAGCCGCCACCAGTTCCTGGGCCTGGTCAGCGTGAACGGCGCCCATCCGGTCACCCTGGACGTCATGTCCGGGGCCGAGTCCCGCGCGCTGCTGACCCGACGCCTCGGCGCGGAACGCGTGGCCGCCGAGCCCGAGGCCGTCGACGCCATCGTCGGCGCTTCCGCCGGGCTGCCGCTGGCGCTGTCGGTCGTGGCCGCCCGCGCGGCGATCCACAGTGGGTTCCGGTTGACGGACCTGGCCGCGCACCTGCGCCCGGAGGCCGATCGCCTCGACGCCTTCGACGGCGGTGAACCCGTCACCGACCTGCGGCTGGTCATGTCCTGGTCGTACCGGACGCTCGACCCGGCCACCGCCGGGCTGTTCCGGCTGCTGAGCGTGCATCCGGGCCCGGACTTCGCCGTCGCGGCGGCGGCCAGCCTCGCCGGGATCACGCCCGCGCGGGCCCACCGCCACCTGACCGAGCTGACCCGGGCCCACCTGCTCAACGAGCACCGGCCCGGCCGGTTCACGTACCACGACCTGCTGCGCGCTTACGCCGCCGAGCTGACGGCGGTCGAGGACGGCGAGGCGGACCGTCACGCGGCCCGTACCCGCCTGCTCGACCACTACCTCGGCGTCGCGTACGCCGCCGACGAACTGCTCTATTCGCAGCGGGACCGACTGCCGATCGACCCGCCGGGGCCGGGGGTCGCGCCGGTGCCACTGGCCGACCGGGACGCGGCGCTGGCGTGGTTCACCGACGAGCACCCGGTGCTGCTCTCGGCGCTGCGGCTGGCCGCCGACCACGGTTTCGACCGTCACACGTGCCACCTGGCCTGGGCGATCACCACCTATCTCAACCAGCGCGGCTACTGGGAAGACTGGACCGGCAGCCTGCGGGCGGCGTTGTCGGCGGCCGTCCGGCTGGCCGACGACCGGGCCGAGGCGTACGCCCACGGGGTGCTCGGCTTCGCCGGCATCGCGCTGCACCGGTACGCGGACGCGCAGCGCCACCTGGAGCTGGCGTACGACCGGTACCGGCGGCTGGACGACCTCGCCGGGCAGGCCCGCGCCGAGCTGAACCTCGGCTGGATCCGCGACCAGACGGGCGAGCCCGAGTTGGCCCTCGGCCACGCCCGGGAGGCGCTGCGGCTGCACCGGCAGGCCGGCCACGTCACCGGCCAGGCCTTCGCGCTGAACGCGGTGGGCTGGTCCCAGGGCCAGCTCGGCGACCACCACGCCGCGATCGAGAGCTGCCAGCAGGCGCTGGCCCTGTTCACGTCGGCGGAGAACGTGCTCGGGCAGGCGATCACCTGGGGCAGCCTCGGGCAGTCGCACCTTCAGCTCGACGCGTTCACCGACGCGGTCACCTGCTACGGGCACGCTGTCCGCCTGCGCCGCGAGATCGGTCACCGCCGGTTGGAGGCGGACGCGTTGGTGAGTCTCGGCGACGCTCACCTGGCCGCCGGCGACGCCCCGTCGGCCCACCTGGCGTGGCAGCGGGCGCGGGACATCCTCTCCTCGCTCGGCGAGGCCGACACCGGGGCGCTCGACGCCAAACTCGCGCAGCCGCGCTGAGGGCCCCAGGTGCCCCGCGTACCGGTCAGAACGTGGCGATCGGGTTGACCGGGCTGCCGGACGTGCCGGCGAAGCGGACCGGTGCGACGGCGAGCTGGAAGTCCCACTGGCCGAGTTCGGCGGCGGTCGTCGCGCACGCCTCCAGGTCGCAGTTGTCGAGCAGCCAGAGACCCATCGCGACGAGACCGACGGCGTGCACGGGCATCAACACGTCGTCGTACCCCGAGGGCTGGACGTCCTGCGGGGAGTCGGCGGCGATCAGCGCGACGCCGCGCTCGTGGAGCCACGGCAGGCAGGACGCGTGCCAACCGGTCTGCGCGAAACCGGTGGCCGAGCGCCCCTCGCGCCGGAAGCGCCCGTGGCCGGTACGCAGGAGCACCGCGTCGCCGACGCCCACCCGTACGCCCTGGCGGCGCTCGGCCTCTTCGAGGTCGTCGGGGAACACCCCCTGGCCCGGTTCCCACCAGGGGACGTCGCGGGCTCCGGCGACGTCCAGCAGGACACCGCGGGTGATGATGCCGTCCGCCGCCGCCGTGACGGCCGCCCACGCCGAGCCCGCCGCCTCGTCGACCAGCGAGTGGGACCGCCCGTTGTACATCGCGCCGTCCCAGAAGAGGTGGCACGGCGAATCGAGGTGGGTGATGGTGTTGCCGTGGAACGTGATGCCCAGTCGCTCGGACGAGAAGCCCCAACGCCGGTCGGCGTGGAAGGCGGCCGGCATGTTCTCGGCGCCCGGCATCTCCACGGCGTACGGGCACGTCGTCGTCGACCGTTCCATCTCCCCCGGTACGGCGACCTCCCACGCGCAGGACACACTCCTGCCGTGGCGTACGGCCCGCGCCGCCGCCAGTCGGACGTCGTCGGTGATGTGGTTCAGCGTGCCGCGCTCGTCGTCGTCGCCCCACCGGCCCCAGTTCGACAGCTTGTCGAAGTATCCGAGCACGTCCTCCTGCGTCGGCAACGCCCGCTCTGCCGTCATCGCTTCGGCTCCTTCATCCACGCCGCCGGGACACCCCGGGCAGGGTATCGCGTGGGCCCCGGTGAGCCGACCGGTCAGGTTCGGATGGTGAACGTGGCGACGACGCACACGCTCACCCATCGAGAGTGAGCGCGGGAGCCCAGCTTCCTTGCGTGGCACGCATCTTTGCGTGGCACGCAAGAAGTGCTAGGGTGGTGGCATGACGGGGCTGCGGGAGCGCAAGAAGGCCGAGACGCGGGCGGCGCTCGGCTGGGCCGCGATCCACCTCACCGCCGAGCGCGGCTACGACAACGTCCGCGTCGAGGACATCGCCGAGGCGGCCGGCGTCTCCCCGCGTACCTTCAACAACTACTTCTCCAGCAAGGCCGAGGCCATCGCCTCCCGCCACCTCGACCGCAGCCTGCGCACCGCCGCCGCGCTGCGCGAACGCCCCGCCGACGAGCCGCTGTGGGCCGCGCTCACCCAGGCCGCGCTGGCGCAGTTCACGCGCGGCCCCGAGGTCGAGGCGATGCCCTCCCCGCGCACGCCCAGTGGGTGGCCGGCGTCCGCACCATGCTCGCCGAGCCCGCCCTCCAGGGCGAGCGCCTGCGCGCCGTCGCGACCGCCGAGGCCGAGTTGGCCAACGCGGTCGCCGAACGCACCGGGACCGACCTCGCCACCGACATGTACCCGAGGCTCGTCGCGGCCGCTGCCAGCGCGGCCGTCGCCGTCGCCATGCAGCACTACCTCGACAGCGCCGACCCGCCCACTCCGATCGAACACCTCATCACCGACGCCTTCGCCCAGGTCGCCGCCGGCCTCCCCGCGCCGCCCCGCTGACGCGCCGGCCCGCACCCGGGCACCCCTCACCCACCATCCTCAGCCGCGTCACACCCCGCGGCGGGCCGGTCGTACGCCGCGCCCGCCGTGGCGACGACGCACGCCCCGAAGGGATCACGACCGTGATCGACGTCCTCATCGTCGGCGCCGGCCCCAACGGCCTGATGCTCGCCTGCGAACTGGCTCTCGCCGGTGTCCACCCCGTCGTCCTCGAACGCCACCCGACGCCCGGCGGCGAGCCCCGCGCCAACGGCCTCGTCGGCCAGGTCGTCCGCCTCCTCGACCGGCGCGGCCTGTACGCGCGCCTCAGCGGCGACAGCAACCCGCCGTCCCCGCAACCCGCCTTCACCTTCGGCGCGTTCCCGCTGGACCTCACGGTGCTCACGGACAACCCGCACTACGTGCTCGGCGTGCCGCAGGCCCAGCTCGAAGCCGCCCTCGCCGCCCGCGCCGCCGAACTCGGCGTCGACCTGCGCCGCGGCCACGAGGTCGTCGACCTGCGCCAACGGCCCGACGCGGTCGAGGTCGACCTCGCCGACGGTACGCGGCTCACCGCCCGCTTCGTCGTCGGCGCGGACGGCGGCCGCAGCCGGGTACGCCGTACCGCCGGCATCGACTTCCCCGGCGTCACCAACGACCGGTCGGTCTCCCGTACCGCGACGGTGACCGTCCCCGCGTCGTTCCTCGACCCCGAGACCGGCGGCCTGCTCGCCCCCGGCTACGGGGTCGTGCCGCCGTTCCTGCACACCCGCACGCCGCGCGGCCTGATCGCCTGGGCCCCGTTCCCCGGCCGGCCGGCGCTGGTCAGCACCACGGAGTGGCCCGACGCGCCGACGAGCGACGAGACCCCGATGAGCCTGGCCGAGCTGCGCGCCAGCGTCACCCGGGTGCTCGGCGTCGACGTGCCTCTCGGTCCACCCGACGGCCCCGGCCTGCTCCGCCGGCTGACCGGTCGCAACACCCGGATCGCCGCCCGCTACCGCGCCGGTCGGGTGCTGCTGGTCGGCGACGCCGCGCACGTGCACCCCGCCATCGGTGGCCCCGGCCTCAACCTCGGCCTGCAGGACGCCGTGAACCTGGGGTGGAAGCTCGCCGCCACCGTGCGCGGCTGGGCGCCGGAGGGTCTGCTCGACACGTACGAGACCGAACGTCGTCCGGTCGCCGAGCGGGTCGTCATGTCCACCGAGGCACAGTCGGCGCTGATCGGTCCCGGCGAGGAGATCACCGGGCTGCGGGAACTCTTCGGCGAACTACTGCGGATACCGGAGGTGACCGGGCACATCGCGGCGCTGATGTCCGGCGCGGACATCCGCTACCCCGCCGATCCCGCCGACCCGATGGCCGGCCGGTCCGCCCCCGACGTGGTCGTGCACGGCGACCGGGGCGTCGTACGACTCGCCGAGCTGACCCGCGGCGCCCGGCCGCTGCTGCTGGACTCCACGGGCGCCTGGGCCGAGGTCGCCGCACCCTGGCGGGACCGGGTGGACGTGGTCACCGGCCACCTGGAGGGCAGGACCGCAACCGGGCTGCTGGTCCGCCCCGACTGCTTCGTCGCCTGGTCGGCCGGGGACGCCGACACGTTGCGCGCCGCGCTCACCCGCCACTTCGGCCGGCCGCTCTGACCATCGGTGGCCGGGAACGCCTCGCGCTCCCGGCCACCGGCTGTCCACAGCGCGGGATCAGTTGGTGATCACCGGCCAGGCGTAGGCGAGCAGCGCGCAGGCGGCGCCGAGCAGCGCGAACGAGATGCCCCGGGTGGGCAGGGGCAGGGCCGCGAGCACGATCAGGATGACGGCGATGATGTAGAGAAATGCCTGGGCGGACATGGAGGTCTCCTCAGTAAGGGGGGTAAGAAAAACGATCAGCCGTCCGGGGTGAACAGCCCCTGGATGCCGACGACAATCGCGATCAGGCCAAAGATCGCGAGCAACAGGCGGACTCCGGTCGCGCCGTCCGACTGCTCCACGCCCGACGCCGGACGACCGGTCAGACGGCCCCACAACAGGGCCAGGCCGACACCGATCCCGACCACCTCGAAGTGGAACACCCGGGGGCCGGACACCAGGTGGACGATCAGGTAGTAGCCGCCGGTCACCAGCGCCACGAGCCCGACCACCCACGCGATCGGCGCCACCCGACCGGCGAGGCGGCCCAGGTCGTCACCGACGCGCGGCAGCAACCGCAGCACGGCGATGGCGAGCAGGAAGCCGCCGACGATGTTGGCGAGGTCGAGCAGCAAAGCCATGATCACGAGGGTCTCCGTCGATCGGACGATCAGCCGGCGGGCAGATACCCATGGACCTGACCGGTTGAAACGACATTCGGCGATCGACCTTGAGCCGGAGCGCTCACTGTGGAGCGATGAGGGGGGCGTAGTCGGCACGGCCGAGCGGCTGTGCCGACAGCAACCCGTCGGCGCGCGGCACTCCCAGCGGCCGTTCGTCGCGCACGAACGTCACGGTGCTGACGTCGGGACGGCTGGTGAGCGTGCAGACGATCTGCCCGAAGGCGAGCACCTCGTCGCTGCGACCGGCGTCGTCACCAGGTTCGTCGACCATGACCCGGGCCTGGCTGGCGCTCAGCGTCACACCGGCCGCGTTGACCGCCCCCGGCAGGGCACTGGTGAGGTCGGTGTCGCGTTCGGCCGTGGTGGGACCGGCGAACAGGTGCCGCAGGTGCTCCTCGATGGTGGGTGGACGGTCGACGCTCCGCAGCACCGGGACGATCCGGTTGTCGCGTACGAGGCAGAGGGTCTCGGTGGCCGGACCGGCCGGCGCGGTGTCGGCGGATGCGGTGTCGGCGGTGGTCGGGAACGGCCCGCGCGGCGGCGACACCGGGCGGGGCGCGTCGTCGGCGGGGATGCCGCAGCCGACCAGCAGCGCGACGAGACCCAGACCGAGCAGGCGCCGACGACTCATGCCAGGCTCTCCGGCAGGGTCACGCGGAACCGGGCGCCGCCGCCGGGATGGTCGGTGACGGTGACGGTCCCACCGTGCGCGCTCGCGTGCTGGGCGACCAGGGCGAGACCGAGCCCGGTGCCGTCGCCCGCGCCACGCGTGTGGGCGGCACGTCCACGCACGAAGCGGTCGAAGATGGCCTCCCGGTCCTCGACGGGTACGCCCGGGCCGTCGTCCTCGACCTCGATCACGGCGGCGCTGCCGTCGCGGTCGAGCAGGACGGACGTCGGACCGCCCCCGTAGGTCACGGCGTTGTCCAGCAGGTTCGCCAGGATCTGCGCGACGCGCCGACGCTCGACCCGCCACGTCGCGGGCGCCCCGGGCGCGAGCCGCACGATCGACACCGGCAGGTCCAGGGCTTCGCAGGCGGCGCGGGCCAGCGCCACCGGGTCCACCGGCGCGCGGTGCGCGGGCTGGTCGCTACGGGCCAGGTCGATCAGGTCGTTGACGAGCCGCTGAAAGCGGTCGATCTCGTCGGCGACCAACCCCGCCGCGATCGCCGTCCGCTCGTCCTGGTGTTCCCGGCGACGGGCCAGCACGCTCGCCGCGGCGGCGAGGGTCTGCAACGGCGACCGCAGTTCGTGGCTGACGTCGGCGGCGAAGCGGCGGTCGCGCTCGATGCGGTGGGCGAGCCGGTCGACCATCTGGTTGAACGAGGAGGACAACCGGGTCAGGTCGGGGTCGGTGGCCGGGTCCAGGCGGGCCGTGAAGTCACCGGCCGCGATCTTCTCCGCCGCGTCGGCGACCGCCGTCAACGGGCGCAGCCCGTGCCGGGTGGCGTGCCACCCCAGCGCGGCGCCGGACCCGGCGATCATGATGGCCACGGTGGTCAACGCGAGCGCCAGGACCTGAAACGTCTGCTCCAACTCGCGCAGGGAATTGACCTCGAAGTACGTCGCCGTCGCGGACAGGGGCACGCCGACCACGAGAACCGACTGACCGTCCACCCGTACCCGTTGCACCGCCGGCTGCCCGGACGCCACGACGCGGCGCAGGTCCTGGGGGATGGCGGTGGTGGGGCCGGGATCGGCCGTGCGGGCGTACCACTCGCCGTTGAGGTGCAGCACCGGGCGACGTCCGCCGCCGGTGTCCAGCGACCGCAGCACCTCCACGACATTGGGGGTGTCGGTGTCGATCCCGGCGCGCACGACCGTCGCGTCGAAGTACGCGGCGCGCAGGGCGGTGCGTTCCCGCTCTCCGATCAGGGATCGGCGGGTCAGCTCGTAGGAGACCAGGGCCATCGAGGCGGCGAGCAGGAGCGCGCCGACGGCGAACGCGGCGGTGACCCGGGTACGCAGTCCGAGGCGTCTCATCGCTGCAACTTGTAACCCATACCCCGCAGGGTGACCAGGTGCCGCGGGGTCGCCGGGTCGGGTTCGATCTTCTGCCGCAACCGGCCGACGTGCACGTCGACAAGCCGCTCGTCGCCGATGTCGTAGCCCCAGACCCGCTGCAGCAACTGTTGGCGTGACAGCACCCGGCCCGCGTGCTCGGCCAGCTCGCACAGCAACCGGAACTCGGTACGGGTCACCGCCACCGGCCGGCCGCCACGACGCACCTCGCCCGCGTCGGGACTGATCTCCAACTCGCCGAACGCCAGCACGGGCACCGGCTCCGCCGCCGGCCCGCCGACCACGGCGCGGGCACGGCGACGCAGCGCCCGCAGCCGCGCGGTCAGTTCCTTGATCGCGACCGGCTTGACCAGGTAGTCGTCCGCGCCGGCCTCCAGGGCGGCGACGATGTCATGGGTGTCGTCCCGGGCGCTGACCACCACGATCGGCACGTCGTCGTCGCGACGGAGCTGCCGGATGCACTCGAAGCCGTCGAGGCCGGGAAGCATCAGGTCGACGAGCACATAGTCCGCCGGATCACGGCGCTGCGCGCGCAGCCCCTCCTCGGCGGTGGCCGCGCCCACCGCGTCGTACCCCTCGTCCTGGAGGGCGAGCAGCAGCGCCAGTCGGATCCGGTCGTCGTCCTCGATCACCAGTACGGCCGTCATAACCGCATCATCCCCAGGCCACGACGACACGGCCAATCGCGTCCGCCGGCCTGCGGATTTGTCACCCAACTGTCATAGATCCGCGCGACGCCCGCCACGCCGGACCGGCACGGTGGCAGGCGACCAGAGCACGAGGAAAGGGGTACGACAGTGACGGGACCACTCAAACCTCCGTCGTACGCGCTGCCGCTGGTGGAGGTCAGCATCACCCAACTGGACCTGAGCTGCCTGGCCGAGAGCGGCGCCGTGTTCGACCGGCTGCTGGCGCTGCGCCCCGGGCAGGTCGTCGTCGACCTGTCGGAGTGCCGTTACCTCGACGCCGCCGCCATCGGGCTGCTGCTGGACATCCACCGACGGCTGGCCCGCGCCGACGGGACCCTCGTCGTACGCAACCCCAACCGGCGTATCCAGCGCATCCTGCACCACGCCCGGCTGGACCAGGTCCTGCCGATCGTCACCGAACCGCCGTCGGCGTCGCCCGGCGATCCGGCGACGCGGGACGAGTCACGGCCGGTCGAGCCGGCGCTCGCCGCTCGCGGCGGACAGAAAGGATCAGCGGCATGACCGTCGTCCCGGACGACAACCTGATGACCCTCATCTGTGACACCTGCGGCGACAGTCTCACCGCCACCGCCTGCGTGCTGCCCGACGCCGAGGTCGTCTGGACGCTCGTGTCCGAGCACGGCTGGAGCGGCTCGCCGTTCGCCACCGGACCGCACCGCTGCCCCCACTGCAGCCTGCTCCCGCCCGCGAACCCCCGGCAGGCCTCGATCGAGGGCCACGGTCCCGGCGGGATTCTCGGCATCGACCACCTCGACGACGCCACCATCGTCACCGCCAGCGGCGACATCGACGTCGCCACGGGCGACGCGCTGCGTGCCGCGCTGCGGCAGGCGGCCGAGGCGGGCGCACCCGTGCTGGTCGACCTGAGTCGTGTACACGCCATCGACTCCACCGGCCTCGGCCTGCTGGTCCGGGCCCACCTCGACGCCCGCGAGCGGGGACTGACGCTCTGCCTCGCCGCGCCGTCGCGGTTCATCCGGACCGTCCTGCACACGATGCGCCTGGACGGCGTCTTCCCGATCTTCGACAGTCGCGAGGACGCCCTGGACCGGATGGCCCGGCCGGCGCTGTCCGTGGCCGCGCCCACGGCCGAGACGTAACGCCGACGGCCGTGGCGGCAGCTCAGACGCCCATCGTCACGAGATCCGCGGACGCCAGGTTCACGCCGATGACCAACGGTTTCGCAGGGTGGCCAGGCCGGCCGGGGTTATCTCACCGAGGACGCGGAGCCGGGCCATCCCGCCGTCCGGGTACGCGTCGAGGCGTACCCAGGTCACCGCGTCCGCGTCGGTGACCAGGAAGCGGTGCCGGGTGTCGGGTTGCAGGCGGGTCACCGGCAGCAGGTCGACCCAGCCGTCCGGGTCGTCCGGGTCGGTCCGGCAGCCGCGCACCGCCGCCGCCCCGGGCGCGTTGCCCTTGAAGTGGCTGGTGTCCAACTCGACGAGCCGAACGACGCCGGGTGCGGCGAGGCGCAGCAGGACCCAGTCGTTGCCGTCGTCGCGGCGGCGGGCCGTCTCCCAGCCCTCCCCCATCGTGCGGGCCCGGCCGGGGGCGATCAGGTTGTGGGGCGTGCCGTAGAACATGTCGCTGCATCCCACGACGAGGCCCCCGTGTTCCAGGGCCGCCAGGTCGACCAGGCCACCGGCGAGGAACCGGGGGTCGGGGGTGGCCTCGCCGTGCACCCGCAACCGGGCGACACCGCCGTCCGGAAAGATCGACAGGCGTACGTGGGTGACCCGGTGTCCCGGTTCGACGGAGAAGACGTTGCGGGTGTCGCCAGCGAGCGCCACCCGGGGCACCAGGGGCGTCCAGGTCGCCTCGGCGAGGTCCTCGGGTGCCGGATGCCCGTCCAGGCGGCAGGCGTCGACCGCCGCGTACGGCGGGTAGTTGCCGGTGAAGTGGCTGGTGTCCACGACGACGGTGTGCACGATCCCGGGCACGCCGAGCCGCACGATGGCGTGATCGTGCCCGGGGGTACGCCGACGGCGGGTCTCCCACCCCTCGTACACCTGGCCCTTGGCCCCGAAGGTGGCTGGGGCGAACGTCGGCGGCTTCGGGTCGACGAGGTGGTCGGCGGGGGCGAAGAACTCGTCGTTGGCGTGGACGACGCCACCGGACAGCGCCCGGGAGGCGAGGTCGGGAAGTGTGCTCATCGGCTGCTCCCGGAGATGAGGCGTCCCCGTGGCGGTCCGTCCGGCGAGACCGGCTGGCCACGCAGCCACACGTCGCGTACGACGCCGTGCAGCGTCCGCCCGGCGTACGGGGTGACGGGATGGCGGTGCCGCAGCGTCGCCGGGTCGACCACGAACGGCTCGTCCGGTGCGAAGGCGACGAGGTCGGCGTCGGAACCGGGAGCGATGCGCCCCTTGGTGCCCAGTCCGGCGATCTCGGCGGGCCGCTGCGCCATCCACCGGACGACGTCGATCAGCCGGTACCCGCGCCGCCGGGCACTGCTCCAGATGGCCGGCAGGCCGATCTGCAACGACGAGATGCCTCCCCACGCGGCGGCGAAGTCACCGCTCGGCGGTCTCTTCAGAGCCGGTGTGCTGGGTGAGTGGTCGGAGACGACGCAGTCGATGACCCCGGCGACCAGACCCGCCCAGAGCCGGTCCTGGTTGGCGCGGTCCCGGATCGGCGGACAGCACTTGTACTCGGTGGCGCCGTCGGGCACCTCCTCGGCGCTCAGGCAGAGGTAGTGCGGGCAGGTCTCGACGGTGACGCTGACGCCCGCGTCCCGCGCGGCGGCGATCAGCGGCAGGGCGTCGGCCGACGACAGGTGCAGGATGTGGACGCGTGCGGCGGCGCGTCGGGCGGCGTCCAGCACCCGGGCGATGGCCGTTGTCTCGGCGTTCGGTGGCCGGGACGCCACGAAGTCGGCGTAGCGGCGCGACGGTGGTGCGGCGCTGATGTCGTCGGGGTTCTCGGCGTGCACGATGAACAGGGCGTCGACCGCGCGGAGCGCGGTGTCGAGCGCCGGTGGGTCCAGCGGCGGGAACTCCGGCACACCGGAGTCGACGAGGAAACATTTGAAGCCGAGGACACCGGCGCGGTGCAGCGCCGCGAGGTCTCCGGCGTTGCCGGGCACAGCTCCGCCCCAGAAACCGACGTCCGTGTGCACCGCGCCGTCGGCGGCGCGGCGCTTCACGTCGAGGGCCGGCACCGACACGGTCGGCGGGAGGGAGTTGAGCGGCATGTCGACGATCGTCGTCACGCCGCCGGCTATCGCGGCGCGGGTGGCCGAGGCGAAGCCCTCCCATTCGGTACGCCCGGGTTCGTTCACGTGCACATGGGTGTCGACGAGGCCGGGCAGCAGGGCCAGGTCGCCGAGGTCGGTGACCGGCCCGTCGGGCGTGGCGTCGTGGTCGGTCACCGCCATGATGCGTCCGTCGGTGACGCAGACCGTCGCCGGCCGTTCGCCCCGCGGGGTGACGACCCGCGTCGAGCGCAGGACGAGGTCGTAGCTCACAGCGCCTCCAGGGTGGCTCGGTCGACGCCGACCTCGTCCGGGTCGAGCGCGCCGCAGTCGAGGCCACGGCGCAGGAACCCGGCGAGCGCGTGTGCGGTCGCCGGTTCGTCCAGCACGCCCCCGGCGCGGCGGTCCAGGTACGCGGTGAGGCGTTCCACGGTGGCCGCACGGCTCTCGCGGAAGAAGGCGTAGGTGGCGGCGTACCGGGTGGGCAACTGCGCGGGATGCAGGTCCCAACCCTGGTAGAAGCCGCGCGCGAGGGACCGCCGGACCAGGCTCGTGTGCAGCCGCCAGGCCCGGTGTACGGCCGTCGCGTCGCCGACCGGGAGCACGTTCGACGAGCCGTCGCTGAGGCGTACGCCGGTGCCGGCCGCCGCCGCCTGCATGACGGCCTTGGCGTGGTCGGCGACGGGATGGTCGAGCGACTGGTGGGCGGCCGCGACGCCGCAGGCGGCGCTGTAGTCGTACGTGCCGTAGTGCAGCCCGACGCAGCGGCCCTGGGCGGCGGTGATCATGCGGGCGACGGTGGCGGTGCCGTCCGCGCCCAGCACCGCCTCCGGGGTCTCGATCTGCAGCTCGAAGCGCAGGCTCGCGGCCGGCAGCGCGTACGCGGCCTCCAACGCCGCGCACAGCAGGGACATCGCCGCGACCTGCTCGACGGCCCGGACCTTCGGCAGGGTGACGACGAAACCGGGTGGGGGTGGGCCGAGCGCGTCGAGGAACACGTCGAGGGTACGGATCGCCCGGTCCCGGCTGTCGGCGTCGAGGCTCTTGCAGCGCAGCCCGACGAACGCGGGGCGCGGGCCGTTCCGCAGCGCCGTCGCGGCGACGCGGGCGCTCTCGTCCTCCTCGTCGTCGTCGCGTACGCCGTAGCCGTCCTCGAAGTCGAGACGGAGATCCTCGATGGGCTCGGTGGACAGCTTCGCCAGCACGCGGTCGCGCAGCTCCACCGGGAACGGCAGGGGTGGGCACCCGTTCAGCGTGTCGAGGGCCTGCTCGCCCCAGCGCCGGCACAGGTCCGGGGTGTACCGGTCCGCCGGGACGTACACGGTGTGCACCGGCTGCCGGCCGGGGGCCGCACCCGGGTAGCGCCGCCGCAGCGCCTCGTCGACCGGCGCGAGCCGGCGGTCCAGTTCGAGGCCGGTCCGCTCGTGCAGTCGCCGGCCCATCAGTCGACGACCTCGTACGCGGGCACCGTGAGGAAGTCGACGAACTCGTCGTCCAGCGCGCCCCGCTCGACGAGGGCCCGTGCGTCCGGCCACCGCCCGGCCGCGTAGGCGGTCTCCCCCACGGCGTGCCGAATCCCGGCCAGCTCCTCCCCCACGACGCGTCGGACGAGGTCCGCGGAGACCGTCTCGCCGGTGTCGGCCAGCCGGACAGCCTGGTGCGCCCACTGCCAGACCTGGGCGCGGGAGATCTCGGCGGTGGCCGCGTCCTCCATGAGGTTGTTGATGGCGACGGCCCCGACGCCCCGGAGCCAGGCCTCCAGGTAGCGCAGCGCGACCGAGACGTTGGTCCGCAACCCGGCCGAGGTGACCTCGCCGCCTGCGACCGTGAAGTCGAGCAGCCGGTCGGCGGGCACGCGCACGTCGTCGCGGATGCGGTCCAGTTGGTTGTCGCGCTGCCCGAGGACGCCGTCGAAGACCTCGCGGCAGACCGGCACCAGCGCCGGGTGGGCCACCCAGGAGCCGTCGAAGCCGTCGTTCGCCTCGCGCTCCTTGTCCGCGCGGACCTGCGCGAAGGCCGCCGCGTTCCGCTGCGCGTCACCGCCGGGCACGAAGGCCGACATGCCGCCGATGGCGACCGCGCCACGGCGGTGACAGGTCGCGACGAGCAGATCGGTGTACGCGCGCAGGAACGGCGCGGTCATCGTGATCGCGGCACGGTCGGGCAGCACGGTCCGCTCGCGGAAGTTCTTGATGATGGAGAACAGGTAGTCCCAGCGCCCCGCGTTGAGCCCGGCGGCGTGCGGCCCCAGCGCGTGCAGGATCTCGTCCATCTCGAACGCCGCCGTGATGGTCTCGATGAGCACGGTCGCGCGGATCGCGCCGCGTCCGATGCCGAGCGTGTCCTCGGCGTACGCGAACACGTCGTGCCAGAGCCGCGCCTCCCGGTGGCTCTCCAGCTTTGGCAGGTAGTAGTACGGGCCGACGCCCCGCGCGATCGACTCCCGCGCGTTGTGGAAGGCGTGCAGGCCGAAGTCGACGAGCGCGCCGGCGGCCGGCACGCCGTCGACCAGCACGTGACGCTCGTCGAGATGCCAGCCCCGTGGTCGTACGACGATGGTGGCGAGCGGCCCGTCCCCGCGCAGGGCGTAGTGCCGCCCGTCCGGCGCGTCGTGGGTGATCGTGGCGCGTACGGCGTCGTACAGGTTGATCTGCCCGGCCGTGACGTTCGCCCAGTGCGGCGTGTTGGCGTCCTCCAGGTCGGCGAGCCAGACCTGCGCGCCGGAGTTCAGCGCGTTGATGGCCATCTTGCGGTCGGTGGGTCCGGTGATCTCCACGCGCCGGTCGACGAGACCGGGTGGTGGCGGGGGTACCCGCCACTCGGATTCGCGAATGTCCTTCGTCTCGGTCAGGAAGTCGAGTCGGCCGGTCCGGGCGATCTCCGCGCGTCGCCGGGCGCGACGGGCGAGCAGTTCCGCCCGGCGGGCGTCGAAGCGCCGGTGCAGCTCGCTGACGAACCCCAGCGCCTCGGGGCTGAGGATTTCCCGTTCGGTCATCGTCGGCACGTGCACTCCTGTCCTCGCTGTCGGGTGGGCCGTCACCGGGTTGCGTCGCGCAGCCGACCCGCTGCCCGTCGGGCCCGCAGGAGCAGGTCCCGTTCGTCGACGGTGCTCAGACGGCCGCCCTCAACGACCGGTCGACCGCCGACGAGCAGCAGCTCCACCGGCGCCGGCGCGCCGAGGACGAGGGCGGCGACCGGATCGGCGATGTCGGCGTGGCCGAGCCCGTCGAGACGCCAGAGCGCGACGTCGGCCAGCTTGCCCACCTCCAGTGAGCCGATCTCGTCCGCGCGGCCGAGGCAGCGGGCGCCGCCACGGGTGGCGAGGGTGAGCGCCTCGCGCGCGGTCAGGGCGGTCGGCCCACCCCGCAGACGGGCCACCAGCAGGGCCTGGCGTACCTCCGCGACCAGCTGTCCGGCCTCCTGGGAGGCGGCGCCGTCGACGCCGAGGCCGACGGACGCGCCGGCGTCGAGCAGGTCCCGCACGGGGGCGATACCCGCGCCGAGCCGGGCGTTCGAGCTGGGACAGTGCGCCAACGACGTGCCGGTCGCCGCGATCCGCCCGATGGCGTCGGCGTCCAGGTGCACGCCGTGCGCAAGCCAGACGTCGTCGCCGAGCCAGCCGAGCCGCTCGGCGTACTCGGCGGGCGCGCAGCCGTGCGTGGCCCGGCAGTAGTCCTCCTCGTCCACGGTCTCGGCCAGGTGGGTGTGCAGCCGGACGCCCCGGTCCCGCGCCAACGCGGCGGCGTCCCGCATCAACCGTTCACTCGCGGAGAACGGGGAGCAGGGACCCACCGCGACCCGGACCATCGCGTCCGGTGCGGGGTCGGAGAAGCGGTCGATCGCCTCGGCCGTCGCGGCCAGCGCGGCGTCGGTGTCCTCCACGAGGTGGTCCGGCGGCAGACCACCGGCGGACGCGCCGAGGTCCATGGAGCCGCGGACGGGGTGAAAGCGCAGCCCCACCCGGCCCGCCTCGGCCACCTCGGCGGCGAACAGGTCGCCGGCCCCCGCCGGGAACACGTAGTGGTGGTCGGTGGTCGTGGTGCAGCCGGACAGCGCGAGCCAGCCCAGCCCCGCGCCGACGGCCGCCGAGACGTCCTCCTCGCCGATGCGCGCCCACACCGGATACAGGTCGGTGAGCCAGCCGAACAGGTCGGCCTGCTGCGCGAGGCCCCGGGTGACCCACTGGTAGAGGTGGTGGTGGGTGTTGACCAGCCCCGGCGTGGCGAGGCAGCCGGTGCCGTCGACGCGCCGGACGGGCCCCGCCTGGTCCGTGGCGGCCGCCGGACCGGGCCCGACGGCGACGATCCGTCCACCCTCAACGACCAGGTGACCGCGCTCGTACTCGCGGCCCGTGCCGTCGACGGTCGCGACCGCGCAGCCCTCGATGACGATGCGCTCCGGCCGGGGCGGGGTCACACGTCCCACCACGACTCGACCCACCGTGGCGCGTCGTCGCGACGCACGGCGCCCTCGATCAGCCCGTACGGGCGGTCGGGGGCGTGGAAGACCTCGTTGGGGTTGTCGAGCCCGAAGGGTGCGAGGTCGACGAGGAAGTGGTGCTTGTTGGGCAGCGACATCCGCACCTCGGTGATCTCCGGCCGATTTTCGAGGACCCGCTGACCCATCGCGTGGAGGGTCTGTTGCAGGGAGAGGCTGTGCGTGTCGACGAACGCCTCGACGAGGTGCCGCCGTGCCTCGCCGAACGAGAGCGCCCAGTCGTCGCTCCCGCTCGTCGCGTGTCGCCAACGAGCGTCCACCGCCGTGGCCAGGATCCGGTCGTGCGCCTCGGGCAACGTCGTGTACGCGTCCCGCACGAAGCCGAAGAACTCCGAGTCGGTGGTGTTCAGCAGCACCATCCCGGTCAGCCCGGAGACGACGACGGCGTCCGACCCGTCGACGGTGACCGTCGCCGTCCGCGTCTCGGCCCCCGAGCGGGCGAACGAGTGCGGGCCCTGGCGTCCCCAGGCGTGCTCGTGGATGTCGACGGTCGCCCGGGTGACGGCGGGCTGCGACTCGACGAAGTGCCGGGCCAGGCGCAGCCCGAAGTCCTCGATCGCGCCGACGCCGTGTTGGCGGGCGAAGGCGTACACCGTGTTCTTCTGGCTGTCGGTCGGCAGGACCTTGCTGTTGTCGCCGGTCAGGTGGGTGTCGGCCAGGTCGCCGGCGAGCGCGACGCCGACCGTCAGGTCGGTCAGGTCGTGCCGTTCGCCGTGGCGGACGACGTGGACCAGCCGCACTTCGGCCTTGCCGTACTGGTGGGGGCCGAGAACAACGTCCAACGGGTCAACTCCCTCGATACGTCGAATAGCCGTACGGGCTCAGCAGCAGGGGCACGTGCACGTGCCGCCAGACATCCGTGACCACGAACACCACCGACACCTCCGGGAAGAACGCCCCGAGGCCGAGGTAGCCGGCGGTGTCGAAGCAGAGTCGGTACGTCCCCCGGGCCCAGCGCCGCTTGGGCACCCAGTCGCGCAGCCGCCCGTCGGGGTCCGTACGCCCCGTGGCGACGTCGATCCACCGGTCGCCGGCCCAGCGGTACAGGTGCACGGCCACTCCCTGGGCCGGTTCCCCGCGGGCGGTGTCGAGGACGTGCGTGGAGAGGCTCACTCGTCCATCAGCCTCGTCAGTCGCAGCGCCGTGATCCGGGTCAGCTCGGCCCGGACCACCTCCCGCTCCGCCGCCGCGCCGTTGGCGAGCCGGGCGGTGGCGGCGGCGACGATCTCCGCGGGCGACCGTCCGTTCGCGAAGATCAGGAAGAGGTGTCCGAAGCGGGCCTCGTAGGCGCGGTTGACCTCGCGCAGGGCGAGCCGGGTGCGCTCGTCGCTGTCGGCGACGCCGGCCTGCTCGCGGCGGGACCAGGTCGCGTCACGCCCGTCGCCGTCGGCCCGTTGCCCGATCCGGGGATGCGCCGCCAGCGCCTCGGCGATGTCGGGCCAGGGCAGGGCGGCGAGCGTCGCGGATCCCGTGGTGACGAGCGCCGCCGGGGTGGCGTAGGGACGGGCGGCGGCCATGGCCCGCGCCCACGACGGCGACGCGCAGCACGCCGACAGCTCCCGCTCGGCGTCGGCCGCCGGCAGCGCGTTGAACCACGTCAGACGCTCGTGCACCGGACCTCCCCTCCACTTCGCGGTGGCGGTAGTCAAACAGCGACATCGAGCCGGGTGCATTGGGCGAGCGAACCGAACTTGAAACATTGCCGCCCTACGGTCTCTGGAGCTTCCTCCAAGGCAAGGAGTTGTCGATGCGCCTCAACGACCTCCTGGGCCAGGCTGGCCTCAAACTGACGTTGCTCAGCGGCCACAGCCAGGGCGAGCGGGTGATCCAGCAGTTCTTCACCACCGACCTGCTCGACCCGAGCCGTTACCTGTCCGGCGGCGAGGTGGTGCTCACCGGTCTCATGTGGAGACGCGGTCCGACGGACTCCGAGGTGTTCGCGGCGGCCGTCGCGCGGGCGGGCGTCAGCGCGGTCGGGGCCGGCGCGGCGGCGTTCGGCACCGTCCCGGCCGATGTCGTCGAGGCGTGCGCACGTCACGACGTCCCCGTGTTCGAGGTACCCGTCGAGGTGTCCTTCACCGTCATCAGCGATGCCATCGGCACTGCCCTGCGGGTCGAGAGAGCCACCGGACTGGCCGCGACCGTGCACCGGCACCAGGGTCTGATCGCGGCGCTCACCGAGGACGCGCACCTCGCCGACCTGTTGCCGTCGGCCGCCGCCGAGACCCCCTGCTGGGTCCTGTCGCCCACCGGCCGGCTCGTCGCGGGCACCGCCCCGATCGACGGCGACCTGTGCGCCCGGCTGGCGCGTACGTTCCTGACCGCCCCTCGGCTGCCCCACGTCCTCGGCGTCGGCCGGGACCGGCGCGTCTCGCTCTTCGGCGCGAGCGCCCACCCGGGCCGGCGGGTCGGCACGTGGTTCCTGGCCTGCGCGGGCGACCTGACCACCTGGGAGCCCGAGCGCCGCCAGGCCGTCGAAGGGCTGGTCACCCTGCTCACCCTCGAACGCGCCCACCTCGACCGGCACCTGCACGTCGAGCGTCGCCTCGCCGCGCTCCTGCTGCGACCGCTGGTCGGCGGCGCCGCGCCCGCCGAGATCGCGGCGCGTCTCGAAGCGTGTCGCCTGGCCCCGGACGCCACCTTCCTCGCCCTCACCGCCGGCACCGCAACGGCGGCGCCCGACGACCTGCCGCTCAGCGTCGTCGAGGAGGTCGTGCGGCCGCTGGCGCCCACGTCGGCCATCGCGACCGTCGGCGACGAGGTCCATGCGCTCATCCCCGTCGACTCCCCCGGCGACGTCAGCCCGGCCGACCTCGTGCAGGGGATCCGCCAGGCGACGCGGGCACTGACACCGGCTCTGGGCGCAGCGCGGTTCGCCATCGGGATCAGCGCAGCGGCATCGGGGGCCGACGCGCTGGACACGGCGGTCGAGGAGGCCCGCCACGCCTACCGGTACGCCGTCACCGGGCAGGAGCGGGTGGCGGTGGTGTCCAGCGGAGACCTGTCCTCGCACGCGCTGCTGCTGGCCGGCGTCCCGACCGAGGCCCGGCGGGCGTTCCACCGCCGGCTGTTGCGCCCCCTCGCCGAGTACGACCGCGCGCACGACGCCCGCCTCGTGCACACCCTCGACATGTTCCTGCGCTGCGACGGCTCGTGGACCCGCACGGCGAAGGAGCTGCACGTCCACGTCAACACCCTGCGCTACCGCATCCAGCGCATCGAGCAGCTCACCGGCCGCAAGCTGCACCGCTTCGACGACCGCGTCGACCTGTACCTCGCGCTGCAACTGCAACGCCACTAGGCCGTGTGTCAAAGCCCCTGGCCGGCCTGCGGAGGCCGAGCGGACCGGCCGTTTCGGCCGCTGGTGAACCGCCGCTCGCGGGCCCGTGGTCCGACCGGATCGGAGCCACCCGCTCCATTGAGCGTGATGCCTGTGGGTCATCAAGATGACTCACCGGCATCACGCTCATTCTGGTGTCCGCCGTCCGCCCCTCGGCTCGACCGAGGACCTTGACACCCGGCCTGGACGAGTACGTGTCCAGGTGGCTGCCCGCTGTGCGAAAGCCCAACTCGCGGCGGCGAGCACCCGGCAGCCTTCGTGCCCTGAGCCAATGGGCTGCGACCCTCCGCACTGCTGAGATGGCTGTCAGGTGAGCCGACCGGGTTCGCGGGACGGGGTGTGCGGGGTGGATCTGAACTCGGTACGGACCGTGGTGCCCGCGGCGGCGGCCGGTCGCTGGCAGCCGGGCGACGCCTGGCTCGCCGGTGGCACATACCTGTTCTCCGAACCCCATCGGCACCTCCGCCGGCTCCGCGACCTGACCGGCGAGGACTGGCCGCCGGTGACCGACACACCGCGCGGCCTGGACATCGCCGCGACGTGCACGATCGCGGAGCTGGCCCGGTCCACGACGGTGCGGCCCACGGCACTGCGGGAGCTGGTCCGGCGCTGCTGCGAGGCGTTCCTCGCCTCGTTCAAGATCTGGAACACGGCGACCGTCGGCGGGAACCTGTGCACGGCGCTGCCGGCGGGCCCGATGATCTCGCTGGGCGCGGCCCTGGACGGCACCTGCCTGCTGCTGACCGCCGAGGGCGGCCGGCGTGAGCTGGCGGTCGCGGATTTCGTGACGGGCGAGGGCACGACCGCCCTCGTACCCGGGGAGTTTCTGCGGTCGATGACCCTGCCCGCCGCCTCCCTGCGCAGTCCGACCGCGTTGCGCCGGGGATCCCTGTTCGTCGGCGGCCGGTCCGCCGCGCTGCTGGTCGGCCGCACCGACCCGGACGGGTCGTTCGTGCTCACCGTGACCGCGTCCACGGTACGGCCGGTGCAGCTCCGGTTCGACGCCCTGCCCACGGCCGGGACGCTGCGGCAGGCCGTCACCGACGGCATCCCCGCCGAGCGGTACGTCGACGACGTGCACGGTCTGCCGCGGTGGCGACGCCACCTCACCCTGCTGTTCGCCGAGCAGATCCGCGCCGAACTCGCCGGAAGGAGCCCGCGGTGACCGCCGGCGGAATCGTGGTTGACGGGACGGCGTGCAACCAGGCCCCCCGGCCCGGCCAGTGCCTGCGCACCTACCTGCGCGAACGCGGTCGCTTCGGGGTCAAGAAGGGCTGCGACACGGGCGACTGCGGCGCCTGCACGGTGCACGTCGACGGTCAACCCGTGCACAGCTGCGTCTACCCGGCGGTCCGGGCCCGGGGTCGTCAGGTCACCACCATCGGCGGCCTGGCCACGCCCGACGGCCTGCACCCCGTGCAGCAGCGCTTCCTGGACGCGCAGGGCTTCCAGTGCGGTTTCTGCACTGCCGGGTTCATCATGACGGCCGCCGCGCTCGACGAGCGCCAACTCGACGCGCTCCCGCAGGCGTTGAAGGGCAACCTGTGCCGCTGCACCGGCTACCGGGCGATCGAGGACGCCGTTCGCGGTGACCGCCACGTCCACGAGCCGGCCTCGGGCGCGGCGGTCGGGGCCAACGTGGCGGCGCCGGCCGGCCGGGAGGTGGTCACCGGCGCGGCCCGGTACACGTTCGACGTCGACGTGCCCGGTCTGCTGCACCTGAAGGTGCTGCGCTCGCCCCACCCGCACGCGCGGATCCTGGCCGTCGACACCACCGCGGCGCTCGCCCTACCGGGCGTCCACGCGGTGCTCACCCACGCGGACGCCCCCGACCGTCGCTACTCGACCGCGCAGCACGAGCACCCGAGCGACGACCCGGCCGACACCCGGCTCCTGGACGACGTGGTGCGCCACGTGGGCCAGCGGGTCGCCGCCGTCGTCGCGGACACCGAGGCCGCCGCCGAGGAGGGCTGCCGACGCGTCGTCGTGCGCTACGAGGTGCTACCGGCGGTCGTCGACCCGGAGGCGGCGATGGCACCCGGCGCGCCGGTCCTGCACGGCGACCGGGGCGCCGAGGCCGGCATCGCCCGACCGGCCGACAACGTGGTCGGCGAGATCCACGCCGAGGTCGGCGACGTGGACGCCGGGCTCGCGGCCGCCGACCTGGTCCATCGGCAGACGTTCCGCACCCAACGTGTGCAGCACGCCAGCCTGGAGACGCACGGGGCGCTGGCCTGGGTCGACGCCGACGGACGGGTGACCGTACGCTCCAGCACCCAGACGCCGTTCCTCACCCGCCGCGCGCTGTGCCGGCTGTTCGACCTGCCGCTGGACCGGGTGCGGGTGCTCACCGGCCGGGTCGGCGGCGGGTTCGGCGGCAAGCAGGAAATGCTCGTCGAGGACCTCGTCGTCCTCGCCGTGCTGAAGACCGGCCGCCCGGTGAAACTCGAACACACCCGCGCGGAGCAGTTCACCGCCACCACCACCCGGCACCCCTTCACCGTCGAGGTGACCGCCGGCGCCCGTCGGGACGGCACCCTGACCGGCATCCGCCTGCGGGTCGTCTCCAACACCGGGGCGTACGGCAACCACGGGCCCGGTGTGCTGTTCCACGGCTGCCACGAATCCCTGTCGGTGTACCGGTGCCCGAACAAGAGAGTCGACGGGTACGCGGTCTACACCAACACCGTCCCCGCCGGCGCGTTCCGCGGCTACGGCCTCGGGCAGGTCAGCTTCGCCGTCGAGTCGGTCCTCGACGAGCTGGCGCGACGCCTCGACCTCGACCCGGTCGACCTGCGCGCCCGCAACGTCGTACGCCCCGGTGAACGACTCGTCCCCCCGGCCGGCCACGACGACGACCTGACCGTCGGCAGCTACGGCCTCGACCAGTGTCTGGACGTCGTCGCCGCCGCCGCGCGGGACGCGGGACCGCCCGCACCGCCCGGCTGGCTCACCGGGCACGGCATGGCCCTGTCGATGATCGCCACCGCGCCACCCGGTGGGCACCACGCGGACGCCCGGGTGACGCTGCTGCCCGACGGGCGTTTCGAGGTCGCCGTCGGCACCGCCGAGTTCGGTAACGGCAGCACCACCGTGCACCAGCAGCTCGCCGCCGAGACGCTGGGCACGACGCCCGACCGGATCGCCATCCGCCAGTCCGACACGGACCTGGTCGGGCACGACACCGGGGCGTTCGGCAGCACCGGCACGATCGTCGCGGGCACCGCCGTCCTGCGCGCCTGTCGGGCGCTGCGTGACCGCCTGCTCGCGTTCGCGTCCGGGCACACCGGCGTACCGGTCGCGCACTGCCGACTCGACGCCGACGCCCTCGACTGCGCCGGCGACCGGCTGTCCCTGCCGGACCTGTGGGAACTCGCCCAGTCGGCCGGCGAGCAGACGGCCGCCGACGGGCACTGCGCGGGCACGCCACGGTCGGTGGCCTTCAACACGCAGTGGTTCCGGGTCGCGGTCGACCCGGACACGGGCGAGATCCGCATCCTGCGCAGCGTCCACGCCGCCGACGCCGGCACGGTCGTGAACCCCATGCAGTGCCGGGGCCAGGTCGAGGGCGGGGTCGCCCAGGCCATCGGGGCCGCCCTGTGCGAGGAGGTACGCGTCGACGCGGGCGGCACCGTCACCACGGCCGCGTTCCGCCAGTACCACCTGCCGACCCTCGCCGATATTCCGCGAACGGAGGTCCACTTCGCCCGGACGCGCGACGCCGTCGGCCCGCTGGGCGCGAAGTCGATGAGTGAGAGCCCGTTCAATCCGGTCGCGGCGGCGCTGGCGAACGCCCTACGCGACGCGACCGGCATCCGCTTCACCGATCTGCCACTCACCGCCGACCGGGTCTGGCTCGCTCTGCACGAGCAACGTTCAGCACCGACAATTACCTGATGGTCACGTGAACGGGTACGTTACTCGCCATTCACACGGATGACTGACCATGAGCGCGAAGATCAAGCAATCTCCTTCGAGGGCGCCCGAATGGCGCTTCCACCGATGGTCCGATGAGGAGTATCCCTTGCGTTCCCTTCCTATGCGCGCGGCTCTGGCCACGGCCGCGGCGACACTCGTCGTGCTGGGCACCGCGCCGGCCCCGGCGCAGGCCGCGCCGACCGAGGTGCAGATCCTCGGCTTCAACGACTTCCACGGCCGCCTGGAGGCGCCCACGGCGGGAGTCGGTGGCGCCGCGCAGATGGCCGGCATGATCGAGCAGTTGCGGGCGGCCAACAACAACACGCTGGTCCTGTCCGCCGGTGACAGCATCGGCGCGTCCCCGTTCATCTCGCTCGTGCAGAAGGACGAGCCGACGATCGACTTCCTCAAGATGATCGGCGTCGACGCGTCGAGCGTCGGCAACCACGAGCTCGACCGCGGGTTCGACGACCTCGACGACCGGGTAATCCCCCGCTCCGGCTTCCCGTACCTGGCCGCGAACGTGTACCGGGGCACCGAGGCCGCTCCCGGCCGCCTGGCGGAGTCCACCGTGCTGACGGTCGGCGGCGTCCGCATCGGCGTCGTCGGCGCGGTCACCCTGGAGACCCCGTCGCTGGTGTCACCGGCCGGCATCCCGGGCCTGACCTTCAAGGACCCGACCGCCGAGGCGAACCGCGTCGCGGCGAAGCTGAAGGCCGACGACGACGTGGACGCCGTCGTGCTCCTCGTGCACGAGGGCTCGGAGGCGAGCGGCACGGACGCCGCCGCCTGCGCCGCCGTGGCGGACCCGAGCACTCCCTTCGGCAAGATCGTGGCCGGCGCCAGCGCCGACATCAACGTCATCATCTCGGGTCACACCCACGTCCCGTACAACTGCTCGTACGACGTGCCGAAGCTGGGGCACAAGCGGCCGGTCCTGCAGACCGGCCGGTACGGGGACGCCCTGGACCAGGTCAAGCTCACCGTCGCCGACGGTAAGGTGACCGCCGCCGAAGGCGCCGTCCACCCGATCAAGGGCTACCCGGCGGACCCGGCGGTCGCGCAGTTCGTCGCCGACACCAAGGCCGAGGCCGACGTGCAGGGCAAGGTGAAGATCGGCGAGATCACCGCCGACATCAAGCGCGCCGTCACCGCCGAGGGCGTCGAGGACCGTGGCAGCGAGTCGACCCTCGGCAACTTCATCGCCGACGTCCAGCTGGAGGGCACCCGCGCGGCCAACCGGGGCGGAGCGCAGATCGCCTTCATGAACCCGGGCGGCCTGCGCGCCGACTTCGTCAAGAGCCCCGACGGCACGGTCACCTTCGCCGACGCCGCCACCGTCCAGCCGTTCGCCAACGACGTGATCACCAAGACCTACACCGGTGCGGAGATCAAGGAGACGCTGGAGCAGCAGTGGCAACCGGCGGGCGCGTCGCGGCCCTTCCTGCACCTGGGCGTCTCCAAGGGCTTCAGCTACGTCTACGACCCGAACGGTCCGGCCGGCAACCGGGTCATCGCCGACCGCATCTTCCTCAACGGCACGGTCATCGACCCGAAGGGCACCTACCGGGTGACGGTCAACTCGTTCCTGGCCTCCGGCGGTGACAACTTCAAGGCGCTCGCCGGCGGCGTCGACCCGCTCGCGACCGGCGACAACGACCTCACCGTGCTCGTCGACTACCTCCGGGCGAAGTCCCCGGTCACCGCCGACACGGTGGAGCGCGCGTACACCGTGGACCAGCCGGGCGCCCCGGTCGGCGGCGGCCCCAGCGGTGAGCCCACCGGCAGCCCCAGCGGCGGCACCGGCAACGGCGGCGGAGCCGGCGAACCCGGTCTGCCGATCACCGGCGTCAAGGCCCTCACGATCGCCGGCGCCGGCATCCTGCTGTTGCTGGCCGGCGCCGTCGCGCTCGTCGCGGCCCGGCGGCGGCGCATTCGCGTGACCGTCGAGTGACGCGAAGCTGAAACGAACTGTCGTCTCCGGAAGCCCGCGCGGCTTCCGGAGACGACCGTCGGTCTGTCACACCGCCCGGGTCAGCCGCAGCAACCGCCAGACGGTACGCAGTGACACGCTCGGATAGAAGCCGACGTACTCGGGCGTCACCCGCGGCTGCCACTTCTCCTTGAACTCGGCCTGGCTGCGGGCCGGGTAGATCCAGTCCCCGTGCTCGGCGATGAACCCGATCAGCCGGTCCGTGCCCCGATGGCTGCCACCGGCCGGCTGGTGCCGGG
The DNA here is from genome assembly GCF_050948405.1 of Micromonospora sp. CA-248212. Taxonomy (NCBI): domain Bacteria; kingdom Bacillati; phylum Actinomycetota; class Actinomycetes; order Micromonosporales; family Micromonosporaceae; genus Micromonospora; species Micromonospora sp. CA-248212. The sequence goes on from NZ_CP192023.1 coordinate 4,315,199, forward strand.
GCGACAGCTCCCGGAACGGCGTGAGGCCCAGGTGCAGCCACCGCGCACCCTCGGCCTGGAAACGCTGCGACGCGACCACGAACGCCAGGTCGACCGCCCCGGGTGGCGCGTCGGGCTCACGCCGCGTGATGTCGTACAGCCAGCCGCCCTCGCGGCCGAACGCCGGGGAGTACGACACGTACGCCACCGGCTCACCGTCGGACAACGCGAGGAACAGCCGGCGTACGGGATCGTCCTGGCGGGCACGTTCACCGACCAGGAACTCGATCTGCTTGACGTGCCGGCCCTTGTCCGCGAGCCAACGGGCGTCCAGGGCGTCCAGGCGCGCGGCGAGCGCCGCGTCGTACGGCACGTCCCGGCCGGCCTCGACCACGGTGACCCCGGCCCGCCGGGAGCGCGCCAACTTGTTGCGCACCTTCTCGAACTTGCGGCCGCGCAGGCTGAAGCTGTCCAGGTCGATCGAGTACGCCGCGCCGAGCTGACTGAGCTGGTAACCGAACTCGGCGTACAGATCGAGGTCGTCCGGGGTGAGCTGGACCGCGCAGAGCCGCCGGCCCTCCTGCTGCGCCCAGCCGTGGAACGCCCCGAGCAGCCGCTTGCGATCCTCCGGGTCGGCGTAGACGCTGCCCAGCTGCACGGCGTGCCGCCGCCCGGCCGGCCGGTACGCGATGAACCCGTCGAGACCGGTCACCGTGAAGTGCCGCGTCTCCCTGTTCAGCGCCAGCGCGGCGCTGGAGTGCTGCGCGTGCCGGCGCAGGACGGCCAGGGCGGTCATCGGTTCCATGGCGGTGGCCTCCACCTGTCAGGGAGCGGACGGGTCGTGGCGGGTCGCCGCGCGCCGGCGTGCCCACGCGAGCTGGACAAGGTCCACGGCCTCACGCCCGACGGCCGAGGCGGGTTCGCCGCCGGTGACACGGTGGGCGACGGCACCCACCAGCCGGGGCAGGGTGAGCAGTCGGTCGGCGTCGAGCCGGTCACCCATCACGTCATCGAGCCGACCCACGGCCCGGGAGTTGCGCTGGAGGCCGGCGAGGAACGCGTGCTCCATCGCGGTGACCGTGCCGCCCCGGCCGATGTCCTGGCCGTACCAGTAGTTCGGCAACTCGGCCCGGTCCCGGTCCCGGGCCCACCGGGCCAGCCCCGACGACAGCGCCGCCGGCTGCTCCCAGTGCGCGGTGAGCACCGCCGCGAGCGCGCGGGCGTTGCGCAGCGCGTCGTTGATCCCGTGTCCCAGGGTGGCGTCCTTGGCGTGCCCGGCGTCGCCCACCAGGGCCCAGCCCGGCCCGAACGGCTGCCGGAAGAAGGACGGGTACCGCACCACGCGGTGCAGGTCCCCCACCGGCTCGCCGGCGGCGGCGAGGTGGCCCACCTGCGGGCTGACCGACTCGACGTGCCGCAGGAACCCGGCCACCTTCTGACCGGCCAGCTCGCCCTGTAGGCGCTCCGGAGGTTGCGCGATGACCACGAAATCCTCGGGACCGGTGGGCAGGATCGAGACGATGTGCACCCCGATGCGGTGCCACAGCAGCGCCGGCGGGATCCGTGCGCCGGTGAAGTACCGCCAGAGCAGGGCCCGTTCGCTGCGCGCCGTCAGGTACTGGCGGGCACCCACCCACCGGGCCACCGACGAGTTACGGCCGTCCGCTCCCACCACCAGCCGCGCCGACACGTCCCGGACCGAACCGTCGGCACGCTGCACGGTCACGCCGCGCACCGCGCCGTCCGCGCCGTGCCGCAGACCGACGACGGCGGTGCCGGTGGAGGTCTTGGCGCCGGCGGCGACCGCGCGGTCCAGCAGAACCTGGTCGAGGACGTCCCGAGGTGGACACAGCCCCGGGTCGTCCGGGTGGCGGAAGTGCAGCTTCACGTCGTCCAGCCGGACCCACACGTCGTGCAGCGGCGGCACGCCCTGTGCGACGACGGTGTCGTACACGCCCTCGATCCGCAGGTCCTCGGTGCCGTGCAGGATGTGCGTGGACAGGGTCGGCGCGGGCAGGTCACCGCGGTCGAACACGGCCACCGACAGACCGGCTGCCGCGAGCCGGGCCGCCAGCGCCGAACCGGCCACCCGCGCCCCCACGATCACGACGTCGACCTGCTGCTCCATCGCCCGGTTGCCGGCCACGACCGCGCCGCCCGTCGCCGCCGCCGGCAATCCGGTGGCCGGGCCCGTTGGTTCCGCGGCCGCACCGACCGGCGGCACCGTCGCGGTGGCCGCTGGCTCTGGGGCCGCGGCGACCGGCAGGTCTGGCGTTGTGGCCGGCCCGGACGCCGCGGAGACTGGCAGCTCCGCCGCCACAGCGACCGGGGGCCGAGTTGGCTCGACGGCCGACGACGGGTCGGTCGGCGCGACAGGGGTCACGAGGGCGGGTGGGATTGGCGAGCGGCGGGCAGGGGCGATCTTGTCGGCCGCGTCCAGCCCGCGCAGGTAGCCGGCCAGCAGCAGGTTGCCGATCCGGCCCGTCGGCATCAGGCCCGCGGTGCCGCGCAGCCAGGGCAGCTCCGGCAGCGGCGCGGTCGGGTCGGCCGCCGTCGGATCCGAGCGGTCGACCAGCCGGGGGGCGAGCACCTCGGCCGTCAGCGCCGAGAGGGCCAGGCCGTGCCCACACCACGCGCCCGCGAACCACACCCCCGGCCGGCCCGGAACCGGACCGACGATCGGCAGCCGGTCGAACGTGGACGCCGTGACGCCGGACCAGAAGTCGGTCACCGGCACGTCCGCCAGCGCCGGAAAGGTCGCGGCGAGTTCGCGGACCAGCCGGTCCCGAACGGCGGCGATACCGCGCTCGTCGACGCGCGGCTCCAGCAGGGCGGGACCACCGCCGAACAGCAGCCGGCCGCGAGCGGTCATCCGCAGGTAGTTGAAGAACGACCGGCTGTCGATGGCCGCGCCGCGCCCCTCCCAACCGGTCCGCGCCAGCAGGTCGGCGGGTACGGGGCCGGTGCGCAGGACATGGGTACGGATCACCGCGACGTTCCGGGTGAACAGTCCCAGCCCGGTGGTGAAGCCGTCCGTGGTCAGGGCCACCCGTCTGGCGCGTACCCGATGTCCCCCGGCCGTCACCGTGACCGGGTCGCCGCCGGTGATCGCGGTGACCGGCGTGTTCTCGGCGATGCGCACCCCGGCGGTGAGCAGCGCCGCCCGGAGTGCCTGGACCAGCAGCCACGGGTTGACCAGCGCCACGTCGGGGTAGCACAACGCGCCGTGGTAACGGGTGCTGCCCAGGCGCTCGGTGGCGCCGTCGCGGTCCAGGTAGGAGGCGTCGAAGCCGAGGTCGCGCAGGGTCTGCGCCTGACGTCGGAGCGATCCGGCGTGTGCGGGCGCCGACGCGGCCACGAGCTGGAAGCCGTCGGTCAGCTCGCAGCCGTCGGGCAGACCCCGGGCCAGCCGCCGCAGCGCGGCGATCCCGTCGAGCGTGGCGGCGAACATGGTCCGGGCCCGGTCCCGTCCGTACCGTCTGACCAGTGTCGTGATCGGGCCGCCGACCCCGGGGCCGACGATGCCGGTGCTGTGTCCGCTGGCGCCGGAGCCGACCTCGGTGGCCTCCAGGACCAGGATGTCGCGGGCGGGCAGGTGGTTCGTCAACTGGTACGCCAGCGCGAGCCCGGCCAGCCCTCCTCCGACGATGGCGACGGACGCCTCCTCGTCGCCGGCGAGGGCCGGCAGTCGCGCGGCCCGCGGGTCGTCGCGTTGCCAACCGCTCGCCGCGGAGACCGGCCGGCTCATCAGGCCACCGAGGTGGGTCTCGACGTGGCCGTCGGGACCGGTGAGTCGGCTCGCCCGGCAGGGGCCGGCGACGGACCGCCGGTCACCTCGCGCAGCAGCGCGTCGAAGGCGGGCAGACGCTTCGGCTCGAACGGCACGCCGAAGGGCTTGAGCTGGTTGCCGAAGAGCGAGCGGTCACCGAAGAGGTGGATCGGCACCGCCAGCAGCGCCCATTCCGGCCCGATCAGCCAGGCCCAGAGCGCCACCACCAGTCCAGCGCTGAGCAGGCTGTGCATGCTGTTGTAGAGGACGTAGTACGCCTTCGGAATCCGCCCGTCCGGGCTGCGATGGTAGGCGATCGCCCCGGGGATGTAGCCGATCAGGTCGATGTAGAGGAACAGCCCGATCGCCGGCAGCCACCGGATCTCGTCCCAGTGCGCGATGAACAGGCCACTCGCCAGCGCGAGCCCGGCGAACCACTCCGCGCGGTGCAGCCGGGCGGTGGTCGGCGTGTCGAACGTGTTCAGCTGGTCCATCGTCAGGCCTTCCCGCTGACGCCGACCGACGCGGTCGCCAGGACGCCGTCCGGGATGGTCACCGCCGGGAACAGTCCCCGGAGAACGTGGTGGATCGTCTCGGTGAGGACCCGCTCCGCGACCGGATCGATGATGCTGGCGAGACTGGGCACGCCGAAGTCGAAGCTCGCCACGAACGTCATCGCCACCCCGTCCGGGTCCTGGCGCAGCGTCCACGCGCCGGAGAACTCGTCGAAGTCACCGTCGATCTGGTCGAACTCGATGGTGAGACGATCGCGGTCCAGGTCGTCGGCCTCCGTCCAGGCCAGGATCCCGTTGCGGAACAGGACCTCCCACGAGCTGACGACCCGTCGCGCGTCGGCCGGCGACTGCACGGTCACCCTCTGGACCACGTCGACCAGGTGCGGGTAGCGCTCGAAGTCGACCAGCTGGTCGAACACCGCGCCGCCGTCCCCACCGGAAAGGAATGCCTGGATCTCGACCCGTCGCATGTCAGTGGACCCCCAGCCGGTCTGCTGTCGGATAGCGGTGGCCGAGCGTGCGCAGCGCGCCGTCGAACGCGTCGACCAGGAGGGCGACCTCGTCGCCGGAGAGCACCGCGGGTGGAGTGAGGCGCAGCACGGCGCTGGCGTTCAGCGAGTGGTTCACGATCACCCGGGCGTTGAGGAGTTCGAGGATGGCCTCGCCGGCCAGCCCCGGACCGGCGAACTCCACGCCGATCAGCAGCCCGACGCCGCGTACCTCACGAACCAGGTGCGGATACCCGGCCGCCGCCGCCCGCAGGCGGGCCAGCAACTCGTCACCGAGCGTCGCCGAGCGCTCGACCAACCGTTCCTCGGTGGCGACCGTGATCGCGGCACGGGTGGCGGCCATCGCGATCGGCGCGCCGGAGAACGTAGACGTGTGCAGGAACGGGTCCTTGTCGAAGGCCTGGAACGCCTCGGCGGTGGCGACCACGGCGGAGACCGGCACGATGCCGCCGGACAGGCTCTTGCCGGCCAGCAGCACGTCCGGTGTCACGCCCTCGCGAAGGGCGCCCCACCAGTGACCGAGGCGGCCGACGCCGGTGAGGATCTCGTCGAGCACCAGGAACGCGCCGTGCTCCCGGCACAGTCGGGACACCTCGCGCAGGTAGCCGGGCGGCGGGATGACCACCCCGCCCTCGCCCTGCACCGGTTCCATGATCACGCAGGCCGGCGGCCCGGCCGCCAGCACGGCGGCCAGCGCCTCGGCGTCTCCGTACGGAACGTGCGAGGCGTCCGGCAACAGCGGGCGGAACGGACGCTGGTAGAGGTCCTGCCCGGTGACGGAGAGCGCCCCCATGGTCTTGCCGTGGTATCCGTTGACGGTCGAGACGAGCCTGCGCCGGCCCTGGACACGGGCCATCTTGATGGCCGCCTCCACAGCCTCCGCGCCGGAGCCCGCGAAGTGCACCCGGGTCAACCCGGGCGGCGCCACCGCGACGAGCGCCGCCGCGGCCTCGGCCACCGACGGCTCCAGCATCAGTCGGGTGGCAATCGGATGGCTCTGGATCTGCGCGATGACCGCGGCGACCACGGCCGGGTGCCGGGCGCCATGCAGGAACACGCCGTAGCCGCCCACGTTGAGGAAACGGTTGCCGTCCGAGGTGTACACCCAGGCGCCCTCGGAACCGACCTCGACGTGCCCGCCGAACATGTCGCCGAGCTTGGCGCGGCCCCGGGACAGGAACCGACGGTAGTTGTTCCGGACCTGCTCCCGTACCTGCTGATCGGTCTCTACGCTGCTGGCTGTCACCACTCCTCCTAGCTCACCACGAGCGGCTGGCCGCCGAACCAGGCCGTCAGTTCCGCGGCGGTGCTCACCCGCGACGGTGGATGGAAGGCGACCGCGTGCGACGTGGCGGCGAGATAGGCCACCTCGGGCGAGGAGATGAACGCCATCCCACCGAGCAGATCCACCGACCCGCGCACCGCCGTGGCGATCGCGTTCGCGGCGGCGAAGCGCACCACGAGCGCCCGGCCGAGGGCGTCGTTGCCGCCGTCGCCGTCGTCGAGACTCCGTGCCGCGCCGTCCAACATGATCGCCGCGCCCTGCACGGCGGTCGCCACGTCCGCCCGCTCGGTGACCGGTCCCCGGCCGCTGGTGATCGCGCGCTCGACCAGCGCGGACGCCACCCCCAGGTAACACGCGGTCACCAGGAGCTGGAACCAGACGAACCCGATGGTCTGCAGGTCGTCGAGCTGGCCGTCGAGCGCGACCTCCGGGTAGACGAACAGGTCTGGATGCACCTCGACGTCGTTGAGCAGCACGGCGTCGGACTCGGCGCCGGTGAGCACCGGCGACGCCCAGAAGGGCTCGATCGTGATGCCCGGCGACTCCGCCGGGATGAGCGCCACACCCAGGCGGGTGCCGCCGTCGTCGGTGGGCACCGCCACGCTGGCGGTCAGCAGGTCCATCGAGGCGGAGAGGCTGCACGGGCGCTTCGCACCGGTGACCCGCCAGTTCTTGCCGTCCCGCCGGGCCGTCATGGTGGGCGTCAGGATGCCGCGACCGGCATGCCCCTCGGCGAAGCCGGAGGCCACCAGCCGGCGATCGGTGGCCACCGCCTCCAGCAGCATCCACTCGAACCCGACGTTCGCCCGGGCCAGGGCCACCAGGCCGGCGACCGAGAACTGGTGCATCGTGGTGGCGACCGCCAGCGACGGCGCCTGCGCGGCCAGGGCGCGGGTGACCCGCACGGCCTGGAGGGCGGACGCGCCGAGCCCCTGGTAGGTCTTGGGCACCACCAGACCCGCGCCCCCCGCCTCCCGGAAGAGGGCGACGCCCGGCCCACCCGGGCGCTCCAACTCCATCAGGGGAACCTCGCCGAGCCTCTTGAGCAGGCCGGGAAGCAGCATGTCGCAGGTGTCCCGCTCGGTGTCGAGAAAGCTCATGCCGCCAGACCCTCCCGCTCGGCACGCAGCGGGGAGGCAAGTGCCGCCCGCCGGGGCTGGACGTCGCGACCGATGCTGATGCCCTGCAGGTGCGACGTACGCAGCATTGGATAGTTGCTCTCGCCCCCCGGGCCGCCGGTCAGGCCGGCGCCACCGTGGGTGGACAGGTACGGGACGAACCCGATGTGCGAGTCGTTGATCTTGAGTAGGCCCCCGTTGTGCACCCGGGCCACGAACTGCTCGACCATGGACTCGTCACCGGTCCAGACCGAGTTGCGCAGGGCGTACTCGTTGGCGTTCAGGAAGTCGATGACGTCGTCGAGCAGGCCGTCGCCGTGGTCCGGGTCGGGCACCACCACCGGCAGCAGCGGGAAGAAGGTCTCCCGGGCCACCGCCCACACCGCCCGGGCGTCGGTCAGGCCGTTGACCCGCAGAACGGTCGGCTCGACGAACACCCCGGTGGACGAGATCGAGCCGTCCAGCTCCATCCGGTTCCCACCGGCGAGCACCTCGGCGCCGCACTCCGTGGCCTGCTCGACGTACCGGGCGAACTGGTCGCTCTTGAGCACCGGCGACAGCAGCACGTCCGGATCCTCGGGATGACCGGGCCGGATCTTGCGGGCGTGGCTGATCAGGCGGGCCAGCAGACGGTCCGCGATCGCCGGGTGGGCCACCACGTAGTTGGGAACCATGCAGATCTGCCCGGACCCGAAGAAGCTCTCGGTGAGCGCCTCGGCGGCACGGTCGAGATCGGCGTCGTGCCACACCACGCAACCGTCGTTGCCGGCCAACTCCAGGATCGGCTTCTTGCCCCGGCGTACCGCCTCCACTCCGAGCGGGATGCCGAGTTCGCTGCTGCCGAAGTAGAAGATGTCGTCGACGAGCGGGCTGGCCAGGAACTGGTCGAGGATCCGCTTGGGCGGGCCGCAGACCACGTTCAGGGTGCCGGGTGGGGCACCGACCTCGTCGAGGATCGGCGCCACGATCTCGCGCAGCACGAACATCACGCCGTAGGGGCTCCCCCGCGGCGCCTTCACGACGAGCGCGTTGCCGGCGGCGAGCGCGGGAACGCCGAGCAGCGAGTTGACCGCCGCCGCGTTCTGCGGTGGGCTCAGCGCGACCACGCCGTCGGGCTTGCGTACCACCAGTAGACGCCGGTTCGCGTCGTCGTACTCCCGGTGCATCTGCTCCGCGCACAGCCCGATCGTCTCGGGGCTCGTCCCGTGCAGGCACCCGGCCAGCTCCCACTCGGCGAGCGCGCGGGGGTGCCCCTCCTGGACGAGGACCTCCACCACCTCGTCGTGCCGCCGGCGCAGCTCCTCGTGGAGTCGGTGCGCCACCTGGAGCCGTACCCGAAGAGGCATCGCGCCCCAGACGGGCGCCGCCGCCGCGGCGGCCTGGATGGCCTGCTCGACGACGGCGTCGTCGGCCACCGCGCAGCGGGCCAGGACGCTCGCGTGGTCGTCGCCGTCGTGGCGACGGCCGCGGTCCAGGTCACGCTTGAGGGAAAGCTGGGGCAGCATGTCGTCGAGCACCGCCGAGGCGCGCAGGCAATGTACCCACTTGTCCGCTGGAACGTCCTGACCTGCGATGTAGGACCCGTACGATCGCAACGTCGCAGCCCCCTCCCATAAGCGAGTCTGTGCTACTAATTCATTAGTCGAGGAACGGTCGAACCATAGATGCCCTCGTTGAAGGGTGTCAACGAACCTTTGAGCAGAGGCAAGATGCCGACACACGACGCGCAAGCGCCCAGGAAAAGCCCCATGCGGTGGATTCGGATCGGATCGGCATTACTGGCCGCGCAGATGCTCGCCCTCGGCGTGCCGGCGTCCGTCGCGCCACGGTGGTTCTTCGACTGGTTCCCGTTCGGCGCGGGCTGGGTCGCCGCCGGTGGCCCGTACAACGAGCACCTGCTGTCCGACCTGGGCTACGCCTACCTGGCGTTGGCGGTCGTCCTCGGGTGGGCGGCCGCGCGGCCGGTGCGGGAGTTGTGTCTCGCCGCAGCGGCCGCGTCGGTCGTCGCGAACACGCCACACCTGCTGTTCCATCTGGCCCACGCGGGGGCGCTGCCAACCGCCGACAGCGTCGCGGAGAACGCCCTGCTGGTGCTCACCGTCGTGGTGGGACTGGCGGTCTTCTTCGCCGGCTACCGTCTCCCGGCCGGCAACGCCGCCGGGCAGCCAACCGCCGATCTCCCGCGCGAGCGGCCGTAGCCCGCACGCCGACCGCCCGAACGGGAGTCGTCCGACGGTCAGGAACGGCTGGTCGGCCAGATACGGCGGGCCGGGCGGCCGTCGGCCGCGGGAAGCGGACGCGTCGACTCCCACAACCGCCGCCACTCGGCGGCCTGCGGCCCGGTGGTGGACGCGACGGCGGCGGCCGGCGCGGTCCGCAGTGAGCGGTACCAGCCGACCTCCTCCTCCACCCACAACCGGCCGATCGCGGCGGACATCCGCTCGTGGAACGCCCGCGCCCCCTCGCCCTCGCGGGGCCACAGTGGCCGGCCGTAGCGCACCACGACCGTGCGCCGGCCGGGCACCGGCCAGTTCCGGCCGCGCGGCATGGCGCCGAACGTGCCCCGCAGCGCGACCGGCACCGCCGGAACGTTGTGCGTGCAGCACAGGTGCGCGGCGCCCAACCGCATGCCGCTCATCCAGCCGTCGGTGGACCTGCTGCTCTCCGGAAAGAGCAGCAGGCTCCAACCGTCGCCGAGCAGCTTGGTGGCGAGGCTGCGTAGCCGCCGGTCACCCTGCCGCTCGATCGGGAAGGCGTTGAACACCAGCGACGTCACGACGGCCCGCCAGCGCGCGTCGAAGAAGTAGTCGGCGGCGGCCCCGACGGCCAGCCGCCGCGCGAACCGACGGGGCACCGAGCCGAGAATCAACGGCGTGTCCAGGTGACTCGCGTGATTGGAGACGAAGACGGCGGGCCCCTGCAAGCCGTCGAGGTACTCCGTGCCGCGAACGACCGGATGGGTCTGGGTCCAGGCCACCGACTTGAGCACGCCCCGCTGCAGGCCGAAGCGGACCGCCCCCGCCGCCCGGGTGCGGGCCCAGGCGGTGGGGAACTCGGAGCGCTCGCGGCGGATCTCGTACGGCTCGGCGGAGCGAGGAGTCGTCGCCCGGCCACGCCAGTCGCGGCGGCCGCGCAGCAGCCTCACCTCGTCGATCAGGCGCACGTCGCCTCCCGGGTCATCGGACGTCCGCCAGGGTCACGGGCGGGGCGTGCAGGTAGGTGATGCTCGGGCTCGACCCGACCGTGTCACGCGCCATCTCCAGCGCGTCGGCGAGCGAAGAGGCCGCCCGGAAGCCCATCACCGCCGCCGTCTTCCGGTCGGCGCCGACGAAGATCACGTCGCCCAGGTGCTCCATCGCGTGCGCCCCCCAGTACCACATGTAGAACGGGTGCACGCCGTGGTACGCGTAGCTGGTCCGGTACAGGTGCCGGTACCAGGGGTCCTGCGCGTACTGCTGCTCGTACTTCGCCTCGATCGCCGCCGGGTCGGTGGTCTGCGGCAGGACCTCCTCGAAGAAGTCGATGTAGCTGGGGTGGTGCACCGGGTGGAACTCCTTGGGCATCGGGTGGTAGAAGATGCCGACCCCGCCGCGCCGCACGATGGGCTGGTTGCGGTAGAGGTTGAAGAAGTACCCCAGGCCCAGCGACATCACCAGGATCGGGTTCATGATCGAGTTGACGTTGTACGGGCAGATGAAGGGCAGGCCCCACACGCCGATGTCACTCTGACCCTGCACCTCGGTGAGCTGCTGACGGTGCACGTTGGCGAGCGTGAGCGGGTGGACCGAGTCCGGACGGCCCGCGTTGACCCCGGTCACCCCGTACGGCGCGTCGTTGTTCTGCCAGACGCGTCGGCGCAGCTTGGGCGGCGTCAGGTCGTTGGCCCGCTTGGCGGCCAGGTAGGAGAGCTGGTCGCCGATCCCCCACTCCCATTCGCGCTTGTTCAGGAAGCCGACCTGGCTGGGGAACGAGTCGAGGTTGAGGGTGGTCTCGACCGTGAAGACCTTGACCGCCTCGCCCAGCACGTCGGCCATCCGGTCGTACGAGTGGTGCATCGCCGAGTTCGGCGGGTCGTTGAAGGAGCGCGAGTGGCGCAGCGTGTGGACGTTGTGGTGGTGGCGAAGACTCCGGTAGGAGCCGAGACCCACGGTCACCGACTTGCTGCCGCCGCTCATCGCGGTGAGGTTGATGTTGGCGTACACGATGAGATCACTCTCGGCCGCCCGCCGGTTGATCTCCACGTCCTCGCCGTGCGGCGTGGTGCCGAGGTGGACCAGACCGTCCGGGTCCTCGGCGTCATGATTCTTCAGGTGCTTGGGGAAGAACGCCCGGAAGACCCGCTCGCCGACGATCCGCTTCAGCTCGGCCGGCGTCATCCGCCGGTGCAGCGAGTTCGCCGCGATCAGCTCGACGTCGTCCACACCCGCCTCGGCGGCGAGCTCCAGCACGTTCTCGATCACCCGCTGCCGGACGTCCGGTGGGCGCATCTGCGGCAACGGGAGGGACAGGTCGTCGAAGACGATCGTCAGTCGCATCCCGGGGCGGAGCAGGTCGGGTAGCGGCGGCGAGTCCACCGGGTGCAGCAGCGCGCGCTGGATGGCGGCGTCGACGTTGGCGATCGGCGGAAGCGAATCCGGCGGGTACACCACCCGTGTGCCGAGCGGGAACCGCTCGAGGAGGAAACCCTCCCCCTGGTGGACGAGCAGCGGCGGCGTACGCTCGTCGACCTCGAGCACGAAGCCAGGTCTGCTCATGAATTGTCCTTTCGTCGTTCCGGCTCGTGCGGGTGCGTCGGGCTGCTTGGTCAGTTGCGGCTGGGGTCGAAGGCGACCTTGACGGCGCCCAACTGCCCGGCCTTGGCGGCGTGGCCGAGCGCCTCGCGCCACCGCGACAGCGGGTAGATCGCGTCGACGTAACCGTCCAGGGGCGCCTCGGCGGCCAGCGCCATCGCCTCGGCGAACGTGCCCCCGACGGGCTCGTCGGCCTCCGGCGCGTCGGCCTCGGTGGTCGGGCTCGCCGCCGCGCTGCCGCTGGAGGCGTACGACCCGACGAGGTTCAGCTCCCGGAACCAGACGGGTGTCAGGTCCACCCCGCCGGAAGGCATCCCGGACAGCAGCACCGTGCCACCGGCCCGGACCAGCCGCAGCGCCATGTCCAGGCCGGCCCCGGCACCGGTGCACTCGAAGGCCACGTCCGCCCCACCGAGGAGGAAGTCGCCGCCGATCATGGGTTGCTCCAGCGTGCCGCCACAGGCCCGGCGTACCGCGCGAGCCGCACGGGACGGCTGGAAAACCTCGGTGGCCCCGAGCTCGCGGGCCCGGGCGTGCTGGTGCGCGTGCTTGGCCACCACGTAGATGGGGCCGGCCTTGGTCAGGGCACGCAGCGCCAGCAGGGTCAGCAGGCCGACCGTGCCGGCGCCGACGATCAACACGGCCGCCCCGGCCGGCACCTGCGCCCGATGGACCGAGTGCACCGCGCAGGCCAGCGGCTCGACGAGCACCGCCCGGCGGTCGTCCATCGTGTCGGGTACGGGATGCAGCTGGGCCGCGTGCGCGACCATCTGCCGACCCCAGCCGCCGCCGGTGTCGGTGCAGTAGCCGGTCTGCAGGCCGGCGGAGACACGACCGGCGGTGACCCGGTCGCACCGGCTGTGCTGCCCCGCGACACACCATCGGCAGGGCTCCCCGCCGCGTACGGCGCAGGACAGCACCGGGTCGACCACGACGCGGCTGCCCTTGGGCAGGTTGGGTAGGTCGTCCAGGGTCTCCGCGACCACCTCGTGCCCGGGCACGAAGGGCATCGACACGACCGCTCCGAAGTACGGCGACGAGCGACCCGTCAGCAGGCTGACGTCCGAGCCGCAGATGCCGGAGAGCAGCGGTCGCAGCCGGGCCCAGTCGCCCGACGGCAGGCTGGGCTCGGCCCGGTGCACCAGGCGCAGGGGCGCCACGTTGCTGGCGAGCACGCCGGACATCCGGCCGCCGAGTTTGGTGGAGCTGGCGCCCCGGGCGGCGAGGAAGCGGGGAGTCGACTGGCGGTATTCCAGGGCCGGCATCATCGGGCCGCTCCCCGCGCGCCGGGGCCGGCGGCCGAGGTGGTCAGCTCGACCATGTTCTCGACCGCGCCGACCGTGTGCCCGCCCCACTCCTCGATGCGCCAGTTCTGGCGCTTCGCGTGGCGGTACAGCTTGGGATCGGGGTTGACGGCCACCGGGTTGCCCACCCCCTCGAGAAGTGATCGGTCGGAGAAGCTGTCGCCGTACGCGTACGAGCTGCGCAGGTCTGCGCCGATGTCGTCGGCGTGGTGGCGGAGCCAGGCCAGGCGGGCCTCGCCCACCAACGGCGGTGAGGCCAAAAAGCCGGTCAGGACGCCGTCGCGCACGTGCAACCGGCTCGCGACCACGTCGTCGAAGAGCGGGCGCAGCGATTCGATGAGGATGTCCGCGGTGCCGGTGATCAGGATGGTGCGGTGGCCGGCCGCACGGTGGGCGCGGATCTGCCGGATCGCCTCCGGCAGCGCCCGCCGCAGCAGCGCGTCACCCATCCGGTCACGGATCAGGTCGCGCAGCGCCTCCTCGGAGGCGCCGGCGTACCGCCGCATGAAGGTCCGGATGAACTCACCCCGGCTGCGCTGCTCGGCGCGCAGGTAGCGCGGCGCGGCTCCGGCGAGCGCGGCGAACTCCTTGGCCCAGCCGCCCTTCGGCCGGTCGGACAGGCGGGCCCACAGGAAGGTCTCGATGAGGTTGGACGCCACCACCGTGCCCTCCAGGTCGAAGACCGCCACCGTGTCGCGGCCCTCGGGCAGCGGCCCGCGCCCGCTGGAACGGGGACGCCGGGTCACCGACTGCCGCAGCAGCGCGGTGATGGCCGGGCAGTGCACCTCCTGGAGGTAGTGCGGCCAGTCCACCTCGGCGACGTCGAAGCTGCCCCGGCTGACCATCTCCTCGGGCACCTGGCGGTGCAGCGCCAGCACGTTGCCGTCGGTGTAGATGGCCTCGACCTCGGTGTAAACGCCGTACAGGTCGGACAGTCGACGCAGCGACTCGATCCGCTTGGTCTCCTTGTGCACCTTCGTCATCCAGTCGCGGGTGCGCGGCGAGGCCGGCAGCCGCAGCAGCGCCCGTTCGGCGAGCGACACGGCGCGCTCGCCGGTCCGCAGCTTGCGCTCGATCTGGCTCGCGCCCGGAAAGCGCCAGGTCGGCACCGCGATGTGACCGCGACCGGCCTCGGGCAGCGGGTGACGGCGGAAGTAGTTGCGGATGTTCTCGTCGAGCTGGCGTTGGGTCAGCGGGTTCCGCGCGCCGGTGCCGACGTGGTAGTAGACCGGCGCGGCGGGCTCCGGCTCGACGGCCGCGACCGCCAGCAGGGCGTTGGTGACCAGGTCGATGGGGACGATGTCCACCACCGCGTCGGGCAGGCCGGGAAAGTCCGGAAGCGTGCCGCGCCCGTACGACAGGATGATCGGGTCCACCATCTTGAAGGAGTCGAACCACCCGGGGAACGGATGACGCAGCGCGCTCTGCACGATCGCCGGGCGCACCACGGAGAGGCGCAGCCCCTCGTCGCGGGCGTACTGCTCGGCGACCCGCTCCCCCAGCGCCTTGGTGAACGTGTAGACGTCCGGCCAGCCGACGCTGTGCGCGCGCAGCCGGCCGTAGTCGATGAGTCGCTCGGTCACCTTGCGACGCCGCGCCTCCTCGGCGGCCCGCGCCGTCGCCTGCGGGCCGGCCTTGCCGTGCTCGGCGCGGGCCTCGGCCAACAGCGCGCGCAGCGCCTCGGGGCGGCGGGAAGCGCGCTCCACCTCGGCGCGGGCGGCCCGCGCGGCGGTCAGCTCGGCCTGCCAGTCGACGTCGTGGTCCAGCGGGGCCTCGGGCACCACGCCCTTGCGGGCGCCGGCCACGTACGCCGTGGAGACGTGGACCACGTGCGGACGTCGCGGCAGCGCGACGACCGCGTCGTAGAGGTTGACCAGACCGCCGACGTTGACCTCGAACGCCTCGTCGATCGGCGGGTCGAAGGACACGGTGGACGCGCAGTGCAGGACGGCGGTCAGGTCGTCCGGCAGCGCCGGGACCGAGCCGGTGAGGTCGCCCTCGAGGACGCTGACCCGCTCGGCCAGCAACTGCGTGAGGGCGGGCCCGCCGATCCTGCGGCGCAGCGTGCGGAACACCGGCTTGCGCCCCAGTCCGGCGACGCGGTCGGCGCCCGACGTCGCGCCGCGCCCGCGCACCAGCACCGTCACCCGGGTGTTGGGGTAGTCGGCGAGCAGCCGCTCCAGCGCCGCCTGCCCGAGGAACCCGGTCACCCCGGTGAGCAGGACGTGGGCACCATCGAGAGACCAGTTCGGCGTGGCGGGTCGGTCACCCGGGTTGTAATTCACCAGATGAGGATAGCGTCAAACGGGCCGCGCGTCAGCCCACCGATTCGCGGAAAAAACGACGCCGACGGTCAGCGCCAGCGGTCCGGATCGTCGAGCAGTTCGTTCATCGATCCGGACCGGAACGCCTCCACGGTGAGCGGCAGGTCGGGGAATCCGGCCGCGCGGATG
The DNA here is from genome assembly GCF_050948405.1 of Micromonospora sp. CA-248212. Lineage (NCBI taxonomy): Bacteria > Bacillati > Actinomycetota > Actinomycetes > Micromonosporales > Micromonosporaceae > Micromonospora > Micromonospora sp. CA-248212. Next base: position 4,330,921 of record NZ_CP192023.1, read on the forward strand.
GCCGCGGCGAGCCGCTGGTCGGCACGGGCCCGCTCCACGATGGGCGCGTCGACCTCGAGGCGGACGCCGTCGCCCAGGTCACGGACCCGCAGGTCGACCACCCCGTGCGGGTCCAGCAGGCGGCGGGCGGCCAGCTCGGCCAGCTCCACCCGGGCCAGCCGGGCCGGCGAGATGGGCACCCCGAACGCGATCCGGCTGGCCAGACAGGCGGCGGCCGGTTTGGCGGCCGTGTCGAGGCCCCAGAGCTCCGCTATCGCGCGTACCGCCGGCTTGTCGAGCCCGAGGTCCGCGAGCGGCGTGCGGGCCGCGCGCTCGGCCGCGGCGGCGATCCCCGGTCGGAAGCCGGCGGCCAGGTCCGAGGCGTTGGTGCCCGTCACCACCGTCGTGAAGCCGAGCCGGTCGGCCAGCTCACGCACGGTGTCGATGAGCGTGCTCTTGCAGAAGTAGCACCGGCGCGGGCCGTTCTCGCGGTAGCCCTCGACCTCCAGCTCGCGGGTGCCGAGCACGTGGTGCGCCACGCCGAGCCGGGCGCAGAAGTCGCGGGCGGCGGCGACCTCGGCGGCGGGGACAGCGGCCGAAACCGCCGTCACCGCGGCGACATCGGCCGGATCCAGAGCCCGCACCGCCGCCGCTACGGCGACGCTGGAGTCCACGCCACCGGAGAATGCGACGAGCGTTTTGCCGTATCGTGTGAATTCCGCGACGAGCTGATCCGCGGCCCCCCAGGCCCATCCATCAGGTCTCACAGCTCGACAGTACTGGAAGGAGCGTGAGGTGTCCGCACCGGAATTCATCGACCTAGGATTCGCACGGATGGACGTGGACCGTCTGTCGCGCACCGGCGACCCCGAAGTGGTGTACGGCGCGGGCAAAACTCCTGAACAGGTGACGGGAGCGATGCACGCGCTACGCGTCGCCCATCCGGACACTCCGATCCTCGCCACCCGGCTCACCGACGCCGCCATGGCCCGGTGCGCCGACGAGTTCGGCGCCGACGTGGTGGATCCGGTGTCCCGGACCGCGGTGGTGGGCCCCGAGCGCACGCCGGTGGGCACGGTCGCCATCGCCTGCGGCGGCACGAGCGACCTGCCGGTCGCCCGTGAGTGCGCGGCCACCGTGGCCGTCTTCGGGTCCCGGGCGGATCTCGTGGTGGACGTCGGGGTGGCCGGCCTGCACCGGTTACTGGCCGAGCGGGACCGGATCGCCCGCGCCGACGTGGTGGTGGCCATCGCCGGGATGGAGGCCGCGTTGCCGTCGGTCCTCGGTGGACTGGTCGGCAGCCCGCTGATCGCGGTGCCCACCAGCGTCGGGTACGGCTGGCACCTGGACGGCCTGACGGCCTGGCTCGGCATGCTCAACTCGTGCGCCCCGGGCGTGCTCACCGTCAACGTGGACAACGGCTTCGGCGCGGGCGTCGCCGCCGCCAGGATCGCCCGCCGCACGCCGAGCTGCGCAGACGCGAATGGCTGAGCCGCGGACGATGACCGAGGACAGCGCGGCGGCCCCGTCGAGCACCGCCCTGTGGGTCGACCCCAGCAACGGCGCGGCCGGCGACATGCTGCTGGCGGCGTTGCTCGACGCGGGCGCGAGCCTGTCCGTCGTCGAGCAGGGCGTGGCGCGACTCGCGGTGGAGCCGGTGTCGCTGAAGCTGGAGAGCGTACGCCGACACGGCCTGCGCGCCGCCCATCTCGTCGTCACGGCACCCGACAGCGGCACCCACCGCGACCTGGCCGCGGTGACCGCGATCATCGCGCGGGCGGCGCTCCCGTCGGCGGTGCACGACTTCGCGGTCGCCGCCTTCACCACCCTCGCGCGGGCCGAGGCGCGGGTGCACGGCGTACCCCTGGCGGACATCCACTTCCACGAGGTCGGCGCCCTCGACGCGGTGGTCGACCTGGTCGGATGCGCGCTCGCGCTCGCCGACCTGGGGCTGCTCGACGCGCCGATCCGGGTGGTCGGCCCGGTCGCGGTCGGCTCCGGCGTGGTCCGCACCGAGCACGGCCCGATGCCGGTACCCGTGCCTGCCGTTCTGGAGATCCTCTCCGGCGCGGGCGCACCGATCGCCGCCCATCCGGCCGCGATGGAGCTGTGCACGCCGTCGGGCGCCGCCCTGCTCGCCACCCTGGCCACCGGCTGGGGGCCGCCACCGGCGTTGGTGCCGCACGCGGTCGGGGTCGGCGCCGGCACCCGCGACCCGGCCGGCCACCCGAACATCCTGCGGGTGCTGGTGGGCGCCTCGGCGGCCCCGGACTCCGACGCCACACCCTGGCAGGGCGAACCGCTGCACCGGGTCGACACCACCATCGACGACCTGGACCCGCGAATCTGGCCGGATCTGCTGGAGCGGTTGCGGGCCGTGGGCGCGGCGGACGCCTGGTGCACGCCGGTGCTGATGCGCAAGGGCCGACCGGGGCAACTGCTCAGCGTGCTGGCCGCACCGGCGCAGCTCGACCTGGTCTGCCGGCTGGTCTTCACCTACACCGGCACGCTCGGCGTACGGGTGTCCACCGTGCAGCGCCGCCGGCTGCGCCGCGACCAGATCGCCATGCCGTACGGCGACACCGCCGTACGGGTCAAGCGCGGCTACCTGGGTGACCGTCTGGTCAGCGTGCAACCGGAGTACGACGACGCCCTGGCGGTCGCCCAGCGCGCCGACGTGCCGGTCGCCCGGGTGCTGGACGAGGTACGCGCGGTGGCTCGCGGCGTCGGACCGTCACCGCAGGCCGAACCGCTCCCGGAGGCCGGCCCGCTCCCGGAGGCCGGTCCGCTCCCGGAGGCCGGCCCGCTCCCGGAGGCGACGACCGCGTGATCTGTCTGATGCCGCACTGCGGCTTCCTCTCCGCCACCTCGCGCATGTTGGAGATCTACCGCGCGCTGCGCCAGCGCGGGGTGACCGCCCGCATCGCCACGCACGGCGGCACCTACGAGCACGTGCTCCGCGACGTCGGCGTCCCGTACGACATCGTCGGTGAACGGATGACGCCGCAGCGGTGCGAACGGTTCATCCGCGACGAGATCGGCATGGGCTACGTCGGTCAGAGCATGTACACCGACCGGGAGATGCGCGACTACGTCACCGCCGAGACCGAGTACTTCCGCCAACACGACATCCGTACGGTGGTCACCGGCTTCACGCTGACCACCCTGCTGTCGACCCGGCTGGCCGGTGCCCGGCTGGTCACCGAGCACGCCGGCAGTTGGGTACCGCCGCTGTTCGAGCGCGGGATGCTGCCGGCGCCGAGTCAGGCGCACTTCGGCCTGCTGCCGTCGCCGCTGCTGCGGTGGTTGTCGAACTCCCTGCCGTCCCGGGTCGGCTTCTACTGCGGCGGGTTCAACCGGCTGGCAGCCGACCTGGGCGTACCGCGCGTACCCAGCCTCGCCGCGCTCGTCCTCGGCGACCTGGCGCTCATCCCGGAGGTGCCGGAGGTGCTGGGCGTGTCCGCCACGGAGGTGGCCGACTGGCGGCCGGACGGCCGGTCGGGCTATCGGGCGGGCACCCGGCTGCGCTGCGTCGGGCCGCTCTACGCCCGGCTCGACCTGCCGTTGCCCGAGCGGGTCGCCCGTTTCCTCGCCGAGCCGGGGCCGGTCGTCTACGTGGCGGTCAACTCGGCCGAGGTCGGCTTCGTGCGGCGCGTGGTGACGACCATCGCCACCCTCCCGGTGCGCGTACTGGTCGCCGGCACCCACCACGACCTGCACGACATGGCCGGCGACCGGGTCATGGTCGGCGGCGTGCTGCCGAGCCACCTGATCATGCCGGAGGTGGACCTGGCGATCACCGCGGGCGGACAGGGCAGCGTGCAGACGGCGATGGCCGGCGGCACGCCGGTGCTCGGTTTTCCGCTCCAACCGGAGCAGGACCTGAACCTCGCGCTGCTGGAACGGATCGGCGCGGCACGCCTGCTGGCGCCGAGACACGTGGGCGCGAGACTGGCCACGCTCGCCGCGGAGATGCTGGCCGACCGGTCCTACCGCGAGGCGGCCGAGCGGGTCCAGCGCTGGTACGCGGCCACTGACGGACCCGCGAACGCGGCCGAGGCCATCCTCGCCCTGCACGATTCCGGGGAGGCCGACCCCATCGGCCCCGCCGGCGTCCTGGGTTGATCCGCTGGGTCGGCCCGCTACGCGGCCGGCGGGGCGCCCGTGCCCGCCGGTCGGACGACCGGTCCGGTCGCCCACTGCTCCTCGTGGTCGGCCTTGCGCAGGAGTTCGTCGGCGCTGTGCGCGACCCGGGACATCGCCAGGCGTAGCAGCGGGGGCGCCATCATCGACGTGACGATGGCGACGAGGGCGATGATCGTGAAGGTGGCGATGTCCAGGACGCCGAGCCGCAACCCCACCATGGCGACGACGATCTCGACGACGCCCCGGGCGTTCATGCCGGCGCCGACGGCCAGGGACTCCCAGTGGCCGAGCCGGCTGGATCGCGCACCGAGGTACGCGCCCGTGAACTTGCCGAGGATCGCCGCCGCGAGGACCACGAAGGCGGCGATCGCCACGTCGCGGTCGAGCAGCACGCCGAGGTCCATCCGTAGGCCGGCGGAGGCCAGGAAGATCGGTGCCAGCACGGTGAGCACGACGGTCCGCAGGGGGGCCAGCACCGCCCGCCGATCCCGGATCGCCTGGCCGACGAGAATGCCGGCGACGAACGCGCCGAACACCGCCTCCATGTGCAGCGACTGGGTGATCGCCGCGCCGACGAGGACGATGATCACGGCCGTGACGATGGTCGGCCCGCTCTCGGTGGACCGGCCGGCGAGCCGCAACGCTCCACTCACCAGCGGCCGGCCGACGACGATCGCGGCGACCACGAACGCCACCAGCAGCAGCAGGGACAGCGCGACCTGACCCGCGCGTACGCCGACGGTCGCCATGGCCGACACGACCGACAACAGGAACCAGCCCACGGCGTCGTCGACCATGCCGGAAGTCATGATCAACTGCCCGACGTCGCGGTGGATGAGCTTCATGTCCGCCAGCGTCTTGGCGATCACGGGGATCGCCGTCACGCACATGGCAACGGCGAGGAACAGCGCGAACACCGGGCGTTCGGTGGTGTCCGGCACGAGGACGGCCGGGGCCAGGTACCCGATCAGGATGCCGAAGCCGATCGGGATGAGCAGACCACCCAGACTGATCCGGAGCGCCGAGGTGCCACGGCGGCGGACGATCCGGGTGTCCAACTCGATGCCGGCCACCCCCACCAGCAGCAGGACGCCGATCTGGGCGACCGCGTCCAGCAGGTGCATCTGCGCCGGGTCGGCGGGGAACAGCCAGTCGTGGACCGCCGGAGCGGCGTGGCCGAGCAGCGACGGCCCGAGCACCACGCCGGCCATCAGCTCGCCGACGATCTGGGGCAGGCCGAACCGCGCCGCCAACCGGCCCAGGCCGAGGCCGAGCAGGAGCAGGGACGCGATCTGGACGAGCAGGATCACGACCTGTCCGCCGGCCAGCGGCATGATGGGTGCGTTCATACCGGCCTCATCTCCCTGATCAGGGCCGCCAGTCGGTCGAGCCCCTGCTCGATCTGCGGTGGCTGCAGCAGGCTGACCGACAGACGGAGCTGGTGGCGTCCACCTCCGTCGGCGTAGAAGTGGTGCATCGGCGTCCACAACACACCGAAGTCGCGGGCGGAGCGCTCCAGCAGCGCGTCGTCCACCACGAACGGCACCGTCACCACGAGGAAGAAGCCCCCACCGGGGGTGTTCCAGGAAACGCCGGTACCCGGCCCGAAGCGCGCGGCCAGGCCGTCCAGCACGTGCCGCAGATTGCGCCGGTACGCGCCGGCCTCGCGCTCGTTGGCGCGGACGAGACTGCAGTCGTGCTCCAGCAACTTGCCGGCGATGATCGCCTGCGCCAGCGGTGAGGTGTTGACGGTCACCATGCTCTTGATCTTGGAAAGCTCGTCGGCCAGCAGGCCCGTTCCCCCGGGGCCGGCCACCGGCTGGTCAGCGACCACGTAACCCACCCGGGCGCCGGGCATCCCGGTCTTGGCGAACGAGCCGAGATAGACGACCCGACGGTCGTCGTCCATGGCCTTGAGCGTGGCCGGGCGGTCGCCACCGGCGTGGAACAGCCCGTACGGGTTGTCCTCGATGATCAGCAGATCGTGTTCGGCGGCCGCGCGCAGCACCGCCACCCGGGTCTCGGTGTCCAGGCTCGCCCCGGCCGGGTTGGCGAAGTCGGGCACGAGGTACAGCGCGCGGGGGCGCTGCCCCGCCGCCCGGGCGTCGCGCACCACCCGGGCGAGGTCGGCCAGGTCGATGCCGCGCGAGCCGTCCCGCACCGGCAGCGTGGTCATGTCCACGAGCGACGCGGCCCCGCGAATGCCCACGTAGTTCGGCGAGACGGCCAGCAGCACGTCGCGGGGGTCGGTCCGCAACGCCCGCAACACGAGGAACATGCCCTCCTGCGCGCCCACCGTCACCACGACCGACTCCGGGTCGACGTCCATCCCCTCGTCGACGGACAGGTTGCGGGCCACCAGGTCGTGCACGATGCCCTTGGTCCGCCCGTACTGCAACAGCGTGCGGTTGACCTGACGTTCGCTCAACCCGTGCTCGTCACGCAGATGGTCGCAGTAGCGGCGCAGGTAGCGATGCACCGCCTCGACCTCGAAGAACTCCTCGTAGGGCCGGCCGGCGGCGAACGACACCGCGTCCGGGAAGCGACCGGCGATCTCGTTGAGGAAGGTCATCGAGTCGAGCACCGGGTCGGCCAGCGAACCGTGCAGGTCGGCCAGGGCGATCGGCGCGCGGGCGCCCACCGTGGTCGTCCCCGACCGGCCGGTCACGGGGACCATCCCGCGAGGGCATCACCCGACGCCCGGCCCCGCCCCGTCGACACCGGCCCGCCACCGGCCACGGTGGTGCCGTGGCCCAGCGCCCGCAGGTCGGCGCAGCCCATCATCGCCATCGCATCCTCCAACTCGGCCCGCAGCAACGAGAGCACCCGGCGGGCCCCGGCCCGGCCACCCACCGCCAACCCCCAGAGAGCGGGCCGACCCACCAGCACCGCGGACGCGCCGAGGGCCAGCGCCCGCGCCACGTCCACGCCGCTACGGACGCCGCTGTCCAGGAGCACCGCGCACCGGTCGGCCACGGCCGCGACCACCGGCTCCAGCGCCGCGATGCTGGGCACCGCGCCGTCGAGCTGGCGGCCGCCGTGGTTGGACACCACGACCGCGTCCGCCCCGAGGTCCGTCGCGCGCACCGCGTCGTCCGCGTGCAGGACGCCCTTCACGACGATCGGCAGCCGCGTCCGTCGCCGCAGCCAGTCCAGATCCCGCCAGGACAGCCTCGGGTCGAAAGCGAGACCGGTGTGCACCATCAGCGCCGAACTGTGCAGACCGCCGGAGTGCGCTGCCGCGCCGACCTCCGGCGGCAGGTTGGCGGCCACCACGTCGTCGGGCAGCGTGAACCCGGACCGCATGTCCCGCAGGCGGCGACCCATTCGGGGCACGTCGACCGTCAGCATGAGAGCCCGGCAGCCAGCGGCCTCGGCGCGTGCCACCAGATCGGCGACCAGCCCGCGGTCGCGCAGCCAGTAGAGCTGCATCCAGACCTCCGCCTGGGTGGCGGCGATCCGCTCGACCGGCTCGCTGCTGAGCATGCTGGCGACGAAGACCGCGCCCTCGTCCCGGGCCGCCTCGGCGAGCGCCACCTCGCCGTCCGGGTGCAGGAGCCGCTGGTAGGCCATCGGCGCCACCCCGACGGGCAGACCCATCGGCGTGCCCAGCAACTCCGTGCCGAGGTCGCAGGTGTCCGTACCCACCAGCACCCGGGGGACCAGGTGCACCCGGTCGAACGCGTCCCGGTTGTCGCGCAGCGTCGACTCGGTGCCGCTGCCCCCGGCCACGTAGTCCCAGACGGGCTCGGTCAGCACCCGCCGCGCCGCCAACGCCACGTCGTCGAGGCAGAGCAGGCCGGCGAGGTCGGTGCCCTGGGCCGCGATGGTGGTCACAGGACGTCGTGGGTCTTGGTCCGCTCCGCCTCGACCGCCTCGTACAGCGCCCGGATGTTCCCGCTGCCGAAGGTACGCGCACCCAGCCGCTCGATGACCTCGAAGAAGAACGTCCGGCGCGGATGGGTGGACCTGGCGAAGATCTGGAAGAGCTGGCCGTCGTGGTCCTCGTCGACGAGGATGTTGCGGGACCGCAGCTGGTTCACGTCGTACCGGGCGAGGTCGAGTCGCTGGCCGAGCAGGTCGTAGTAGGTCTCCGGCGTGCGCAGGAACTCCACGCCCCGATCGGTCAACGCCGAGATCGCCGACACGATGTCCGGTGAGCACAGCGCCACGTGCTGCACACCGGGGCCACCGTGCCCCTTGAGGAAGTCGTCGATCTGCCCGGCGGCGGCCGAGGCGTCCGGCTCGATGAGCGTGAGCGTGACCAACCGCGACGGGCTCTGCACCACCTTGGAGAACATCGCCTGGCTGCCGACGAGGATGTGCTCCTCGAACGTCATGTCGAAATCCAGCACCGTGCGGTAAAAGTCGACGGTCGGGTCGAGCGTGCCCGCCTCGAGGCAGACGGCGAGGTGGTCGACCACCCCCAGCCCCAGAGCCGGCCCCGCCTCCGGCAGGTGCCCGTCCGGAAGACCGGGCGTCAGGCCGGGCAGCACCGGGCCGGCCGACCCCTCGGGTGGCTGGACGAAGGTGTGCGTCACGTCGCCGAAGCCGCCGACCGTGGCCGTGACGAACCCGTCGCGGACGGTGGGTTCCACCACCGTCCGCGCGCCGCGGGACACCGCGACCTCGAACGCCGCCGCCGCGTCCGCGGTACGCATCGCCAGGTCGGCCACGCCGTCGCCGTGCTGCTGCACGTACAGGCTGGCCGGGTGCGCGTCGGTGAGCCCCTCGGTGACCACGAGAACCGTCGAACCCTGCCGCAGTGCCACCGACACGTGGTCCTCGTCGCGGCGCGAACCGACGACGGCGAAGCCGTACTGTGCGGCGAGCTCGCGTGCGGCCCAGACCGCGTCGGTCACATGGAATTCGACGTGGTGCACAGCCAGGTCGCTGAACACACTGCTGCCCACGCTCACTGATGTCCCCCCTACCGGGGCCGCACGGCCCCCTTGTGGTCAGAAGATGGGAGCCGCCGTCGGAGCGGACAGCTCACCGAGATACGGATGCCAGAGGTGTTCGGGGTCCTGCTCAACGGCCCGGATGACGTTCCGCATCTCGACGAGCGCCTTGGGCTCGGCCTCGTCGTACATGTTGCCCTGCAACATCTTCAGCACGTCGAGGCGATACCGCGGGTCCTGGACGAACGCGGTGAACAGGATGTTGAGCCGGTAGTAGGCCGAGATGAACTCGTACCAGTTGCGGACGCCGCGCCGCAGCAGCATCTCGTAGGTGGCGAACCGCTCGCGCTTGAAGTCGCCCGCCTCGGCGGCGGCGATGATGTCGTTACAGGCCAGCCGAGCGCTGTTGAGCGCGATGCTGACGCCGGTGGAGAAGATGGGATCCACGAAGCGGGCGGCGTCCCCGATCATGACGAAGTTGTCGCCGCAGATCTGCTTCATCGCGTAGCTGTAGTCGCCCTCGGCCTTGAACGGCCGCACCTGCTTCGAGCTGCGCAGGGCTGCCTCCAGCTCGGGCCGGCTGCCCACGCACTCCCAGAAGAACCCTTCGAGATCCTCCCGGGCCGCCTCGGCGAACCGGCTTTTCTGGGTGACGACGCCGATCGACGTGACCGTCTCGGTGATGGGGATCTGCCACACCCAGCTGTCGGTCAGCGGCAGGAAGTGGATGAAGATGAAGTCCGACTTCGCCTGCTCGGCCGAGAGCGCCTGTCGATCGAAGCCGTCGAACCAGGTGTGGATCGCGTACTGGTTGAAGACCGAGTCGGCCACCTTCACCTTGAGCTGGCTGCCCAACGTGGTGTTCCGGCCACTGGCGTCGATCACCATGCGCACCGGCACCTCGCGTTGCCCGTCCGCGGACCGGGTGTGCAGCACGGGGTGTTCGCCCTCGAAGTCGACGCGGTTGACCCGCACGCCGTGGTGGACCTCCGCGCCGAGACTCGCCGCGTTCTCCAGCAGGATCTGGTCGAACTTGCCCCGGTCGACGTGGAACGTGTAATCGCGGTCGACGCCGGCCTGATCCCGCTCGTTGAACATGACCTCGGCGAGCCGGAAGTCGTGGGTGAGGTTGGAGAAGCCCATGTGGCTCACCGGCCGCGACTCGGCCGACGTCCACGCCGCGCCGAACTTGCGCGGGAAGCCGGCCGCCTCGACGGCTGCCATCGCCCCGGTCTCCAACAGCACCGGCGTGGTGGCCGGGACCAACGACTCGCCCACGTGCTCGCGGGGGAAGTGGGCGCTCTCGAAGACCACGACGGACAGCCCCGCCTTGGCCAGGTAGGCGGCGGCCGTGGACCCGGCGGGTCCGCCTCCGATGATGCCGATGTCCCACTCTGCTGGCTTGGTGTTCATGGCGCCTCCTCGGCAGGCCTGTCAGGCGCGGGGCAACGACAGGATCAGATCGGTGATGGTGTCGAGACTCCGGAAGTGCCGTCCCGTGATGTGCGAAGGCGGCACGTCGACGTCGAGCTCCGCCCGGACGAACGCGATGAGCCGAGCTGTGTTCAGTGAGTTCAGAACGCCCCACTCCAGCAGTGGCGAGTCGGGGCGCAGGTCAACCCCGGTGACCGCCTCGTCCTGGTCGCCAATCAGCTCGTGGCGCACGTACACCATCAGTTGGCCGAGTATCTCGTCGCGTTGGTCTGTCGGCACAAACCCCTCCCAGGTCGCCGGACGTGGTCTCCCCCGTGGGGCGTCACCCGGGAGGCCGGGAAACCCACCGGCGCTTCCCCCTCTGATGACATCCCTGTTCGATGAATTCTAGAAGCCCACGCGGGTTCGTCAAGGGGGATGCCGCGCAGGGATCGACGTCGGCCACTGGCGCGACGACGGTGAAGCCCGCCCACCGAGGGCGGACCGATCAGGCCAGGACGCCCGTGAGGTAGGTCTGGATGGCCTTGCCCGTGCCCGCGGCCAGAGCGGCGGCGGTGAGCTCGGCGATCGCCGGGACGCGGAAGACGTACCGGGTGGTGGCGAGACCGATCAGGTGCGAGCCGACCATGGCGGCGCGCAGCTCCGGCTGGGAGTGACCCAGGGCCCGGGCCAGCGGGAGGATCACCTGGTCGCCGAGGAAGTTACGGACGGCGTCCGCCGCCATGTCGTTGGCCGTCATCGACCGGAGGATGCCGCCGAGTCGCGCCGCCGTGTCGGGCTCGTCCCAGTGACTGAAGAACAGCTCGACAGCACGTCGGCCGACCTGGCCACGAGGGCCCTTCATCGCCCGCTCCACCAGATCCGGCGGCTGCAGGGCACCACGCACCGCCGCCTCGAACAGGCCTTCCTTGGTGAGGAAGAAGTGGTGCACCAGCGCGCTGTCGACGCCCGCCTCCTGGGCGATGGTGCGGACCGTGGTGCCCTCGTAGCCCCGCTCCGCGAACTGGCCACGAGCGATCTCGAGGATGAGCTGATGGCTCACCGTCGGCCCGACACGTCGCCCCGTCCGCCGTCGTGGAGCACCGTTCGGGGACACCTCCGCGCCCACAAGTTCACCTTTCCCAGTTCATCGCATGCCCTATTCATCGTATGGGGGCAAACGCCATAGTATCGCCTTCCTACGTGCGGAAATACGGAGGTTCTGCGGACAGGCAACGACAACAGTACGTAACGATGCCTTGACATGGTGCCCCGCACGCGCCGTAGCATGGCGCAGTGCTACGAACACGGGCCGTCGTCGGAAGTCTTGTCTTCTTTTGCGCCGCGCCGGGTGTGGTCGCCGGCTTCGGTCCATGGTGGATTTCCGACTGGGAGGTGGAAACACCGTTCGCCTACTACCAGCCGGTTCGAGTCCTCGGCGCGCTGATGCTGGTCGCCGCGGTGGCGTTTCTCCTACAGTCGTTCGTGCGCTTCGTCGTGGAGGGGCTGGGCACTCCGGCCCCGGTGGCGCCGACCGAACACCTGGTGATCGGCGGCCCCTACCGGTACGTCCGCAACCCGATGTACGTCGCGGTGGTGACGGCCATCCTCGGCCAGGCACTGATCTTCGGCCAGGCCTCGCTCCTGTGGTACGGGTTGGCCATCGCCCTCATCCAGGCCGCGTTCGTGCGGTTCTACGAGGAACCCGGTCTGCGCCGACGATACGGCGCCGCGTACGACACGTACCGCGCCGCGGTCCCGGCGTGGATTCCCCGCCTACGGCCGTGGCAGCAGGGGGCCAGCTCACCGCAGGCGTGATCCGATAGCCCGCCTCACCAGCCGTGCGGCCGATCTGACGAGCCGCTGACCCGCGAAGGGACTGCCATGTCGCCTACCCCCGAGGGCTGGCTGCCCTCCGCCCACGACGGAGGGCAGCCAGCCCGCTAGGCGACCCGCTGCCGGGTGGGCAGTTCCGCCTGCGTCACCGATGCCTGGCAACTGGCCGTCAACACCGGCAGCCGCCCGGAGACCTCGGCGATCAACTCCCCCCGCAACAGGTCCTCGCCGGCGGGTTCCCCCCAGATGACGAGCCGGCAGTTCACCTGCTCCGCGCGCACCGATGCCGAGGCCGTCCAGATAATGGGCATACGGTGTCGTGCCGCTCCCAGCAATTCCACCGTGACGAACTCGGGAGCCGTCTTGTCGGTGCCGTCGCACTGTTGGAAGCCGACGTGCGCCGTAATCTCACCAGTGCCCAGGTAACTTAATTGAAACATTACGCGGAACTCGTGCCCGCCTACGTCCGCCGGCAATAGTCCCGCTGTCAATAAAAGCCCTTCTGGCTCGTAGAAGAGTACCTGGACATCCGTAACCGCCAGTGCTGATGACTTCATATCCCTGGTGGCCCCATCCCCCATTAGCGTACCGCCAGTTCATCGATGGATGTTATCCTGCCGACGGCCGCGCTGTCCCCCCCTAAATGGGTGGGCGATCACGCGGCACCGGTCGGGTTGCAGACCGTTACGGCCCGAATAGGTCTCATCGGGCATCAGGCGCCGGGCAGAGATGTCGCACACGAATGCGAGCACGGCAATCGCCCGCCACCGGCCAACCCGGTTGACGTGCGCCAATGCCGATGTAGCCCGCCACGACCCTGCGGTCCGCGCCGTGACGTCCCGGACCGGGCACGTCGAGCCGGCGCCCGCCGCCTCCGCGACGCAACCAGCTCCCACCATCGCGCCTGCCGACATTGCGACACGAGCTACCGGTGGTCAGCCACCTCACCATCGATGGATTCGATCGCGCCAAGCCCCCCTGGCGCGATCGAGGCCCCGACCGCAGGGCCGGGGCCTCGATTCCCGTGGACCGCTCAGGTCGGGGCGCCCGCCGCGAGGACCTCCTCCTCGTCCTCCTCGACCGCGTGGCCGTGACCCTGGGTGCGCAGGTGCGGAATGAACAGCGCGATGACCGCGCCCGCGGCAAGCGCACAGGCGGCCACCAGGTGGGCCTCCTCCAGGCCGTTGACGAACGTGGTCACGGACTCGTAGCCGCCGTTCGCGCCGAGGATCGCGCCACCCACCGACACGCCCATCACGGTGCCGGTCTGGCGGATCGCGTTGGACACACCGGACGCCACGCCCTCCAGCTCGGCGGGCGCGAACCCGAAGGCCAGGCGGCCGATCGGCGCGAGGAAGATGCCCAGGCCGAGCCCGGTGATGACGAACGGCACGACCAGCTTCGAGTACGTCAGGTCGCCGACGACCGAGCCGATCCAGCCCACGCCGATGGCCTGCATCGTCAGGCCCAGGATCACCAGCGGCTTACCGCCGATCTTGTCGGTCAGGATGCCCGAGATCGGTGCCGCGATCATCGGCATGGCCGTCCACGGCAGCGTGCGAACGCCAGCCTCCAGTGGCGAGTAGCCGAGGACGCTCTGCAGGTACTGGGTGCCGAGGAAGACGGCGCCGAAGACGCCGAACGGCATGATGATGGTCGCCACCATGGTGAGACTGAAGCCGCGGCTGCGGAACAACGACAGCGGCACCATCGGCGTGCGTGCCCGCGACTGCCAGAAGATGAACACGAGCACGAGGAGACCGCCGACGATGAACCCCGCCAGGATGGAGGGGCTGTCCCAGCCGGCGCTGTTGCCCCGCACGAGGCTGGACACGATGCCGAGCATGCCGGCGGTGACCAGGACGACGCCCACCGGGTCCAGGCGACCGTAGCCGCCACGGCTCTCGCGAACCCGCGTCATCACCGGCAGCAGCAGCAGACCGATGGGCACGTTGACCCAGAAGATCCACTGCCAGGACCAGGCTTCGGTCACCGCGCCGCCGATGACCGGCCCGAGGGCGATACCGAGACCCACCATCGCGCCCCACAACCCGAACGCGTGGCCGCGCTGACGTGCCGGCACCACACTGGCCAACAGCGTGAGGGTCAGCGGGAGAACGACCGCCGCGCCCAGGCCCTGCACCGCGCGTGCGGCAATCAGGAACTCGATGTTGTCGGCGAGGCCCGCCAGCCCGGACGCAATGGTGAAGACCAGCAGCGCGATGGTGAAGACCTTGCGCCGGCCGAAGCGGTCACCGAGCGCCGCGCCGGTCAACAGAAAGACGGCGAAGGTGAGCGTGTACGCGTTGACGATCCATTCAAGATCTTCAAGGCTCGCGCCGAGCTCGGTACGGATGACCGGTAGCGTCGTCGTGACGACGAGGGTGTCGATTGCGACCATGAACACCGCGACCAGGGCCGCGACCCATGTCCATGCGGCGCTGTGGGTCGCTGGTTGGTTCTTGTCCACTCTGTTTCCCTACTCGAGATGGATTGACTGGGAAGGATCGCTGGGACGCTGCCCGTTGCGCTCCTCTCGTCGGTAATGGGGGCGAGAGACCCGGACATATGTCCCGCGCCAATACCCCAGCGGGAATCGGTCCGGCGCCGTCGCCCCACCGACGAGACGGCCGAGCACGATGGCGTGATCACCAGCGGTGATCACGTCATGCAGCGCGCACTCGGTGAAGGCGACGGTCGGTTCCAGCCGTGGCATGCCGGCCACGTCGCCGGGACGCCAGGCCACATTGGCGAACTTGTCGCTGCTGTAGCTGGCGAACAGTTCGGAGACCTCGTGGCCGTCGGCGTCGAGGAAGTTGACGGCGAATCCGCCGGTCTCCCGGATGGCGTCCAGGGTCGAACTCACCTGCCGCACGCAGAACAGCAGCAGTGGCGGGTCCTTGGAGACGCTGCAGACCGACGACGAGGTCAGGCCGTGCGGCCGACCGGACGCGTCGATCGCGGTCACCACGCTGACGCCGCTGGCCAGCGAGCCCATGATCGCCAGGAACGCACTCGGTTCCACGTTGACTAGTTCGGTGCCAGTAATGGTCCACCTCCTTCGATCGCCGCCAGCAGCGCGGCTCGATCGGTCTTTCCGTTCGGGGTGAGCGGTAGGCTCGTGGCCGCCTGGACGGAGTCGACGATCATGTAGGTCGGCAGCTGTCCGGCGCACCAGCGCTTGATCTCCAGCAGGCCGGGCCGGCGGTCGCCCGCCGGCACCACGACCGCGTGCAGCCGCGCGGCGAGCCCGGCGCCGGCGACGACCACCGCGGCCGCCGCGACGTCCGGATGCGCGGCGAGGACGGCCTCGATCTCGCCGGGCTCCACCCGGTTGCCGCGCACCTTGGCCATGTCGTCGCGGCGGCCCAGGTATTCCAGCGTGCCGTCGGACGACATCCGCCCGAGATCACCCGTTCGGTACGGTCCACGCTGCGGCTCCCACCCCCAGTAGCCGAGCATCACCGTGGGCCCGTCCGCCACGATCTCGCCCTCCGGGCAGTCGCCGCCACCAGCGGCACCTGCGCCGTCAAGGCTCGGCGGGACCAGGGTCAACACCGCGCCGCTGGCCGGTCGGCCGATCGGCAACGGGCGGTCGCGCCCCTCGTCGGCGTCGGTCACCTCGTACGACGCGCAGACGTTGGTCTCGGTGGGCCCGTACCAGTTGAGCAGCCGCACGCCCGGCCAGGCGGCACGGAGTTCGTGCACGTACCGGATCGGCATCACCTCGCCGGCGAAGACGCAGGCCCGCAGGGCCGGCGGCGGCGGGCCGTCCAGCAACCCGCCGTCCCGGATCATCAGGGTCAGCGCGGACGGCACGGAGTACCAGATGGTGATGCCCTCGTCGCGCACGAACCGCGCCAACTGCACCGGCGCGTAGGCCAGCTCGGCCGGGACCAGGTGCACCGACGCGCCCGCGCGGAACGCCGCGTAGAGGTCGAAGACCGACAGGTCGAAGTTGAACGGGGCGTGGTTGGCCAGCCGGTCCCGTGGCGACACGGCGAGCAGGTCACCGGCCCACTCGACGAACGCCGCCGCGTTGCGGTGGCTCAGGCTGACGCCCTTCGGGGCGCCCGTCGACCCGGAGGTGTAGAGGATGTACGCGGGCTCGTCCGGGGCCGGTCGGTGCACCGGCGGCAGGTCACTCTCGGCCCCCAACCGCTGCAACTCGTCCAGCGACACCAGCGGTGGCCCGTCCGGAACACCGCCTTCGCGGGCGACCCGGTCGGCGGCCGGACCGTCCGCCACGACGACGGTCGCCGCGCAGTCGGCCGCGATGCGCCACACCCGGGCGGGCGGGTTCGCCGCGGACACCGGAACGTACGGCGCCCCCAACGACAGCGCCGCCTGCATGACGGCCACCGCGTCGGCCCGTTTGTCGGACCACAGCACCACCCGGTCGCCCGGGGACACCCCCGCACGCGCCAGCCCCGCCGCCAGGCGCCGCGCGGCCGTCGTCAGCTCCGCGTACGTGAGCTGGCCGTCGTCCGCGATCACCGCCGGCGCGTCCGGTGTACGCCGGGCCCACTCGGCCACGTAGCCGTGGATTCCCGCGCCACCCGGCGTGTCGGACTGGTCCACGTCCCGCACGGTCGACACCTCCCTGGTCAAGCCGCGGCCCTCACAGGCCCAGTTCGCGGGCGATGAGCAGACGCTGGACGTCCGACGTGCCGGAGAAGATCGTGCTGGGGACGGCGTCGCGCAGCATGGTCTCGATCCCGGTGTCGCGCAGGTATCCGAGTCCACCGAACAGGCGCACCGCGTCGAGCGCCCCGGCGACCGCCGCCTCCGAGACGGCCAGCTTCGACAACGCCACGTTGAGTTCCGAGCCGCCGCCGTTGTCCATCTCCCAGCAGCAGCGATAGAGCAGCAGCCGCGCCGACTCCGTCCGCAGCTTCATCTCGACGATCCGGTTCGCGACCGCCTGGAAGTCGCTGATGCGCCGGCCGAACTGGCGGCGCGAGGTCACGTGCTCGACGCAGCGCTCCACCAGGCGGTCCAGCAGGCCGACGTATCCGGCGAACAGGCAGGCCCGCTCCCAGCGCATCGAGTGCTGGAAGATCGCGGCGCCCTGGCCCGGCTCGCCGAGCACCCGCTGCGCCGGCACGAGGCAGTCCTGAAAGGACACCCGGCCGGCCGGCGCCGACACGAGGCCCATCTTGTCGAACGGCTCGCTGACCGTCAGGCCGGGGGTGTCCCGGTCCAGCACGAACGCGGTGACACCGAGATGGGCGGCCGCCGGATCGGTGGTCGCGTAGGTCACCAGCACGTCGGCCACCGGTCCGTTGGTCACGAACGTCTTCTCGCCGTTGAGCAGGTAGCCGTCCGCCGTCTCCGTCGCGGTGACGGCGAGCCGCGAGACGTCGGAGCCCGCGCCCGCCTCGGTCATCGCGTTGCCGGCCACCACCTCGCCCGAGCAGATCCGCGGTAGGAGGCCCTTCTTCACCTCCGGTGTGCCGAACCCGGCGATCGGCACCGCGCACGCGAACTGGTGCGCGCTGGCCGCGAACACCAGACCGGTGTCCGCGCACCCCCGACCGAACGCCTCGACACGCAACGCGGTGTCCAGGGCGCCCAGCCCGCCGCCGCCGTACTCGGCGGGAATGCAGAGGCCGAGCAGCCCCAACCGACCGAGACGCCGCCAGGCCTCGCGGTCGTGCAGCCGGCTGGCGTCGGCGGTGGGCGGGAAAGCCCGCTCGGCGCTCGCGCGCACCTCGTCGTAAGCGTCCCGCTGTTCAGGCGTCCAGGCGAAGTCCACGGTGCCCCCTCGGCCGCGCGGTGAACCGGCGCGACGGAATGACCGGCTTGCAGGAGCAACCCGGACCGGACTGACATATCCTCAAAGGTCTAGACTCAGGCATTTGATCGGGCCGTGCGCTCGGGCGTACGGGAACTCGTAAGAGGTTGCCTTGACGACGCAGCAGGGATTCGACGGTGG
This sequence comes from Micromonospora sp. CA-248212, assembly GCF_050948405.1. Taxonomy (NCBI): domain Bacteria; kingdom Bacillati; phylum Actinomycetota; class Actinomycetes; order Micromonosporales; family Micromonosporaceae; genus Micromonospora; species Micromonospora sp. CA-248212. Next base: position 4,349,134 of record NZ_CP192023.1, read on the forward strand.
CAGCGGCATCCGGCAGGCGATCCTCGACGTCACCCGGCGGGAGATCTCCGAGTGCGGCCTGACCGGGGTGAGCATCCGCAGCGTCGCCCGGCGCGTAGGTGTCGACCCGCGGCTCGTGCGGCACTACTACGGCTCCAAGGAGCAGCTCCTGCGGCACGCGGTGCAGGTCGACGGCAACCCCGTTGAGCTGGCCGAACAGCTGCTGGCCGGCAGCCGTCGCCGGCTGGGTCGGGCCACCGCGACGGCCCTGCTCACCCACTGGGACAGCCCTCGTACGACGATCTCCTACCGGGCCCGGCTGTCCGCCTCGCTGACCAGTGAGGAGATCGCCGAGCTGATGCGCGACGAGTTCGTACGGGCGTTCTTCGGCACGTTGGCCGAGGGCGTCAGCCCCGACCGACACGAGCTGCGGGCGGCGCTCGCCGCGTCCCAGGTGATCGGCCTGGCCCTGTGCCGCTACCTGATCGACGGCACCGAGCTGTCCCGGCACGACCGCGACGATCTGGCCCGGATGATGGGTCGCACGATCCAGCACTACCTCACCGCCGACCTGGCTGAGTGACGCCGGGCGCGTCGGCGGCCGAGCCGTCCGCGCGTTCGACGTCGTGGGCCGCCGCCCGCCCGTCGTCGACCGACGCCCGCCCCCGGGTCGGCGACGGCGCGTCATCCCGCCGGCCGGTCACGTTGTCCTTGGTGAGCAGCCGCTTGAAGTCCGCGGGCGCCACCGTCATGACCCAGGCCACCATGAGGAGCCGACGGGGCATCGTGAAGTGGTAGTACCGCGCGTTCGGGTCGCCGAACCGGTACAGCGGCGGCACGAACCGCGCCCGGCGCAGCTCGCGGAAGATCATGTCCGCCGCCTCGGACTGCCGCAGCCCACCGGCCCGGACCCGGGCGAACACCTCGAAGAACCAGTCCAACATCTGGCGCAGACCGTCCGGGGTGCGGAACCACAGCCCGCCGTCGGCGAACCGCTCGACCGGATCCCACGTCCCGGCGGCCAGGGCATCGTTGGTGGCCCGCTTCAACGACAGGTGGCCCAGGATCTGCCAGAGCAGCCAGACCCGGCTGTACGCGTTCCACAACGCGAAGCTGCCGGCGGCCGTGCGGGCAGCGGCCAGGATCTGGTCGTTGAACTCGATCAGGGCGTCCTGGAAGGCCGCCGCCTCGGCCAGCACGACACCCGTCGCCGGCTCGTCGCGCAGCGCTCGCGGCAGCGCGGCCCCGAGCGCGTGGACCATCTCCGCCGTCATCGTCACGTCCCGGGACAGGAACTCGTCGGTACGGCAGGCCGACCGCTCCATGGCGAACCACCGTGGCCCGTGGGTCACCGCCGCCCGGCGCTGCCAGTGGGGCGAGGTGGTCCAGCCGCCCTCTGCCGTGGCGGACGCGAACTGCTCCGCCAGGCTCGGGAAGGGCGCGACCAGTGCCCGGAACGCGGCGTCCGGGTCCGCCGGCAGGTCGTCGAACCGGTCGTGGTCCAGCCCCACCGTCACGCTGCACAGGTCGCTGGCCGCGTCGTCGTGGTTGCGGAAGTCCACCACCTGGATCCAGCCGCCGTCGAAGAGGTGGTGCACGGTCCCCCGCGACCAGGTCGTCGCCCGGTGGTAGTCGGCGAGCCGGCTGCACTCCTCGAACGGCCGGACGCCGCGCAGGTGGGCGTGCATCATCTTCGACCGCAGCAACAGCGGTCTCGGATCACCCTCGGCGGTCGCCGCCCGCAGGGGCGACTCCTGGTCGCGGGCGTCCACCACGAACCGCGCGGTCACCGTCTGTCCGGAGCCGAAGGTCAGGTGTGCGGCCTCCGGCGCCAGCCGGACCTCGGTGGTGGACGCCCGTTCCGGCAGCACCGACGCGCCGTACCGCACGGCCAGCTCCCGGGCGTACCCGTCGACGACCGGCCGGTAGAGGTGCCACTCGCTGTGCTCGCCCGGCACGTGGAACTGCACGGCGTGCGCCGGGTCGTGCCGGCGGCCCGCCGTGTGGTGCAGGAAGGCGAGGCTCTTCTTGATCCCGCTGGTCCGGCGCACCGCGTCCGGCAGGTCCTCGAAGTGCGCGAAGGAGGCGATCTCCGGCACGTCGAACCGCTCGGCCAGCAGGTGCAGCACAGCGGTCGTGTACGGCACGGTGCTGTCGCCGGACGGCAGCACCGTGTCGTCGGGCGAGCCGACGAGCAGGACCCGCAGGTCCTGCTTGGCCAGTACCGTGGCGAGCAGGCCGGTCGCCAGATGGCTGCCCAGGATCACGACGTCGTACGACACCGGGGCGTCGGGTTCGATGGTGGTCATCCGGTCTCCTAGAAGATCTTCCGGCCCATGAGCTGCTCCTTGCCGGCCTCGCGCAGGAAGCCGAGCATCAGCCGCCGCACGTCCGGCGGCGCCTTGGTCGCCGCCCAGAGCATCGTCCGGCCGATCTTGAGCGGGGTCGGGTTGATGAACCGCAGGTGGCGGTCCTTCCAGCCCCAGTGGTCCGGCACGAAGGGCGCCCGGTTGAGGTGGTCGTAGAGGGCATCCGCCGCCTCGTCGCCGGTGATCTTGCCGGCCTCGAAGTCACCGCACTGCTTGACCATGTCCTCGAACAGCTCGCCGTAGCCCTCGTGGTCGGACCAGTGCAGACCCGGGTTCTTCACCTCTTCCAGCTCGTTCAGATGCCGCTCGTCGCCGGTGGAGCGCCACCGGCGGTACGCCTCGTGGGCCCGGAACGTGCCGGCGTTCGAGCCCCACGCCCAGATCCGGAACACGGCCGTCCACAGCGAGTAGTGCTCGAACGAGGCGTACGCGGCGTTGACCAGCTTGTCGTTGCCGTCGAACAGCGCCTGCTGGCGGGTGTTCACCCCCTCGAACCGGTCGGCCGAGAAGTCGTCGTCACCCACCGCCCGCAGGATCCGCCAGGCCAGCACGTTGACCGCCTCGCAGGTGTTGGACAGACCACGGGAGAACAGCGGGTCGATGAACGCCGCGGCGTGGGCCAGCAGCACCCAGCGGTCGCCGACGGTGGTCTTGGACGAGTACTGCACCCGGTCCGTGCCCACCCACTCCCGCATCGGCCGGGCGCCCTCGAACTGCGCCGCCATGCCCGGGAACCGCTGCATGTGCTTCCAGAAGTCCTCCTCCGGCGACATGCCGGGAGTCTTCGGGTACATCCGCGGGTCCATCGTGAGGCCCACGCTGCACAGCGGGTTCTTCGAGTCCTTGTGGTTGTTGAACGCGATCACCCACGACCAGCCGCGCGGGAACAGGTGGTGGACGGTGCCCTCGTAGAACGGCACCGGCGGCTTGTCCGCGCCGGTGCGCTGGAACACCTCGTCGGTGGTCTTGAGGTCGATCATGTGGTTCCACACGGCCCGCGAGTGGTGCTTGTACCGGCAGGGGTCCTCGCGCAGCCCGAACTTCTCGGCCAGCGGCGAGCGGTAGCCGCTGGCGTCCACCACGTACCGGCTGCGGAACTGCTCGCCCCGGGTCGAACTGACCGTGACGCCGGAGTCGTCGAAGTCGACGTCGGCGATCGTGAAGTTCACCCGCGCCGTGCAGCCGTACTTGATCGCCGCGTGGAACAGGTACGCGTCGGTGTCCTGCCGGTACATATGCGGCGTCTCGTGCAGCAGGCTCGGGAAGTTGAACATCGTGACCTGCTTCGGGTCCTGCGGCTTGCCCTCCTGGTGGTTGAGGAAGGCGAAGTGGTCCTTCTTGCCGTGCCAGGGCGAGATGATCTTCTGGCAGGCGGTCAGCGTCGCCAGGGTCATCAACTCCGGCACCTTGTACCGCTCGGACATGGTGCGCAGCGACACCAGCATGTTGGGGATGGTCGACTCACCGATGGCGAACTTCGGGTGCGCCTTGGCATCGACCAGCAGCACCTTCGCGCCGTTGCGGGCCAGGATCGCGCCGAGCATCGAGCCGGCGAAACCCGCGCCGAGAATGGCGACGTCATATGTGGCCTTCTCGGCCTCGATCAATTCACTCACCGTGCACTCCAATTCCTCGGGTTACTTCGGCTCGGGGACGCGCAGCCGGGAGCCGAGCACCGGCCAGCCAGCGAGTTTCTGTTTGATCTCCTCGACCGGCTCGAACTCGCCCCGGGCGAAGCGCTTGCGCATGAAGAGGGTCAGACCCTCGTAGGTGAGCTCACCGATCGCCGGCGGCGCGTCCCGCTTCGCCCAGCGCAGGGTGCCGAGCACCTTGGCCGCGGACGCGCCGGTGATCCGAATCGCCGGGTCGGCCAGGCCGAACGCCGGCGGCACGAAGCGCGCGCTGGCCAGCTGGTCGCGGATCTGCTTGGCGACGTCCTTCGGCTCCGCCTCCCCCGCGTCGACGGCGCGCATCATCCGGCTGACGCCGGCCAGGAACTCGAGCACCTCGGCGTGGTCCGGGTCGTCGACCTTGGACCGGTCGAACTCGCGCAGCTCCACCCGCCACCACGGCCGTTCCATCCGCCGCAGCACGGCGGGGTCGCGGGTCTTGGAGTAGAGCGCGTAGCCCCGGTTGATCTCGAAGGTGGAGAGGATCTGGGTCAGCGCCCACACCCGGAACCAGGCATCCCACAGGTCCCAGTCCCGGAACGCGATGTACGCGTTGTTGACCAGATCGTCGTTGAAGTCGAGCTGACCCTGCTCGAGCTCCTGCACGTACTCGAACCGCTCGACGGCGAAGTCGTCGTCCTTGAGCGCGTCCAGCAGCCGCTGGGTCAGCGCGTTGATGATCTCCATGGTGTTCGACAGGCCACGCGAGAACAGCGCGTCGACGAAGCCCGCCGCGTGCGACATGAGGCACCAGCGATAGCCCACCGTCTTCTTCGGCGAGTACTGCAGGCGGCCCGTGCGCACCCACTCGCGCACCGGGGTGGCGTTGGTGAACTGCTGCGCGATGCCCGGGTACCGGTCGAGGAACTGGCGGAACTCCTCCTCCGGCGAGCAGTCCGGCACCGGGTACCGGCGCGGGTCGAACTGCACGCCGACGCTGCACAGGTCATTGGTGGACCGGGGGTGGTTGTCGAACGGGATCACCCACATCCAGCCGCCCTCGAAGATGTGGTGCAGCGTTCCCTCGTGCCAGCGGGTCGGGTTGCCGTACGTCTCGCGCGGCGCGAAGTCGTCGTACGGCCGCACACCGACCATGTGCGTGAACAGCGAGCGGGAGTGGTGTTCGAGCCGGGTCGGCTCCTCCCGCAGGTCGAACTGCTCGGCCAGCGCCGAACGGAAGCCGCTGGCGTCCACCAGGTAGCGGGCCCGCACGGGCGCGCCGGGGCCGACGTCGAGCGTCACGCCGTCCTCGTCGACCTGCACACCCGCGATGCGCGTCTGCTGCCGGATCACGGCGCCGTACTTCGCCGCGACCGTGAGCATGAAGTTGTCGATGTCCTGCCGGAAGAAGTGGTTCTCGGTGTTCAGGATCTTCGGGATCTGGAACATGTTCGCTTCTTCGGGCCGCTGCTGCTCGCCCGGGCGCTGGTAGACGAAGCCGAAGTTCCTCTTCACCCCGCCGGTGGTGTTGATGTGCGCGTACACCGACTCGAAGGTGCTCAGGTACTTGATCTCCGGCACGCCGTACCGCTCGCTGATCAGCCGCATCGCCATCGACGTGTACGGGATGGTCGACTCGCCGACGGCGAAGCGGGGGTGCGTGCCGGCGTCGATCACCAGCGTGTGCGCGCCGTTGGCGGCCAGGCACGCCGCCAGGGTCGAGCCGGCGAGCCCGGAGCCGATCACCACCACGTCGAACATCCCGTTGTGCGCGGCAGCACCTTCCATCATGGACTCCTTATCCATCGGATTCACTTCGGCGTCGGGACGCGGAGCCGCTTACCGATCACGGGCCAGCGCGCGAGAAGGTGCTTGAGTTCCTCGCCCACGGCGAACTCGCCGGGCGAGAAGCGCTTCTTCATGAAGAGCGTCAGGCCCTCGTACGTGAGGTCGCCGACGGCCTTCGGCGCCGTCTTGCGGGCCCAGCGCAGGGTCTTGCCGATCTCGAAGAAGTTGGCGTCGGTCCACTGGTTGTCCGGGTCGGCCAGGCCCCACGCGGGCGGCACGAAGTCCGCCTCACGCAGCAGCCGCAGCAGCTCGGCGGCCGTCTCCCCGGAGTCCGCCCGCCCCTCCTGCACGGCCCGGGTCATGTCGTTGACCTGCTGCAACAGGACCATGACCGCGCCGTACGGCGCGTCCTGCGGGATGACCCGTCCCCGCCACCACGGCCGCTCCAGCGGTGCCAGCACCGCCGGGTCGCGGGTGTCCAGGAAGCGGGCGTACGCCCGGTTCACCTCGAAGGTGGCGATGAACTGTCCGAGTGACCAGATGCGGAACCAGGCGTCCCACAGCCGCCAGTCGCCGAACGACGTGTACGCGTTGGCGACCAGGTCGTCGTTGAAGTCGAGCAGACCCTGCTCGAACTCCTGCATGTACTCGAACCGCTCGACCGAGAAGTCGTCGTCCTCGATCGCGGAGAGCAGCCGGTGCACCAGCGCGTGCATCGTCTCCAGCGAGTTCGACAGCCCCCGGGAGAACAGCGGGTCCAGGAAGCCGGCCGCGTGCGAGGTGAGGCACCAGCGGTAGCCGACCGTCTGCCGCGACGAGTACTGCAGCCGGCCGGTGCGGGTCCAGTCCCGCACCGAGCGGGCTTCGGCGAACTGCGGCTCGATGTCCGGGTACTGCGCGATGAACCGGCGGAACTCCTCCTCCGGGGAGCAGTCCGGCACCGGGTGGATCCGCGGGTCGAGCTGGAGGCCGACGCTGCACAGGTCGTTGGTGCCCCGCAGGTGGTTGTCGAACGGGATCACCCACATCCAGCCGCCACGGAACAGGTGGTGCAGCGTGCCGTCGTGCCAGGGGCTGGGATGCCCGTACCGGGACTTGGGGGCCAGCTCGTCGTACGGCCGGATGCCGACCATGTGGGTGAAGAGCGACCGCGACTGGTGTCGGAACCGGGTCGGCTCCTCGCGCAGGCCGAACTGCTCGGCCAGCACCGAGCGGAAGCCGCTGGCGTCGACCACGAACTTGGCCCGGAAGTGACCGCCGGTGTGCTTCAGCGTCGCACCGTCGTCGTCGATCTCCACGCCGGTGATCCGCACCTGCTGGCGCACGGTGGTGCCGTACTTGGCGGCGACCGTGAGCATCCAGTTGTCGATGTCCTGGCGGTAGAAGTGGCTCTCGGTGTGGGTGACCTTGGGAATCGGGAACATGTGGGTCTCGCGCGGGTCCTGGCGCTCGCCCGGCCGGTGGTAGACGAACCCGAAGTTGCGCTTGACCCCGGACGTCGTGTTGATCTTGGACTGGACGCCCTCGAAGGTGGACAGCCACTTGATCTCGGGAACCCCGTACCGCTCGCTGACCAGCCGCATCATCATCGACGTCGCCGGAATGGTCGACTCGCCGATGGCGAACCGCGGATGGGTCGTGCCGTCGACGATCAGCACTTTCGCGCCGTTGCGGGCCAGGCAGGCGGCCAGCATGGTGCCGGACAGGCCGGACCCGATGATCGCGACGTCGTACTCCGGCGTGCTGCGCGGATGATCAGTCATGTCGTTCAAGCTCCTTCATCAGCCGCTGTGGGAGCGGGCAGGTAGCCGGTCCGCACCATCCAGCGCAGGTAGATGTCGAGTAGGTCGTCGTCCAACGGCGGGCACCGGACGTCGGTGCCCCGCAGTTGTTCCTCGGTGTTGTCGACGCCGTAGTGGACGGCCTCCTCGCCGCCGACCACGAACTCCTGGACCACCGGCATGACCGGGTGCAGTTCGTTCGTGCCCACGGCGTAGGTCGCCTTGAGCGCCTGCCACCACTCCTCGACGGGTACGACCTCGACCGCGAAGCCGTGCCGACGCAGCGCGCGCACCACGTCCGCGAAGAGTGCCTTGTACGGGCTCACCAGGTGGTACGTGCCACCCAGGGCCGGGCCGTACCGGGAGATGTGCACCAGCGCGCTCGCCACGTAGTCGACGGGCGTCATCTCCACCTTGATGTCGATGTCCGGCGCCAACCCGAGCTGCACGCAGCCCTTCATGACCCGGGTGGTGAAGTGGGTGGTCAGGCTCGCGCCGGTGCGGGAGTCGCCCAGCACCCGACCCGGCCGGTAGATGTCGGCCGGCACGCCGCGCGCGCGGGCCAGCTCGACCAGCCGCTCCGCGGCCCACTTGGTCTGCACGTATCCGGTCACCAGTCGACCGGCCGAGGCGATGTCGTCGTCCTCGCCGACGACGTCGCGGCCGGGGGCCGGTAGGCCCCAGATGCCGTACGTCGAGACGTGGTGGACCGCGGTCGGCCGCCCACGCGCGGCCAACCGCAGCACCTCCTCGGTGCCCGTGATGTTGTCCGGTCGGAGCTGCTGGTAGTTGTAGCCGAAATGCACCCGGGCGCCGCAGTGGTAGATGCCGTCCAGCAGGTCGGCGAGTTCGTCGAACCGCTCGGCGGACAGGCCCAACCCGGGTCGGGCCAGGTCACCGGGCAGCACCGTGATCCGATCGACGGCGGTGGCCGGCAGGGGGAGGTAGCGCTCCATGTTGTCCAGCAGCCGCCGCAGGCCGGCCCCCTCGTCGGCGCACCGCACCAGGCACCACACCCGGGCCGTGGTCGATTCGAGCAGGGTGTGCAGCAGGTAGCCGCCCACGAAGCCGGTCGCGCCGGTCAGCAGAACGTGCCGGGGATCGCGCACCCGGGCCGGCGGATCACCGACCACCCGGATGTCCGGCGCGAGGGTCACCTCGCCGGCGATCCACGCCGGGTCACTGGCCGGGTCACCCGCCAGGTCTCCGCCGCCCTGGTCACCGGCGGGCGGCACGGCGTCGTCAGCGGACCCGTCGCCGGACCGGTCGGCCAGCAGCCCGGCGAACAGGTCGGCCCACTGTGCCGGGGTGGCGAGGGTGAGCAGGTCACCGGCGCGCACGGTGAGGCCGAGATCCCGCCGGCAACGCCGGACGGCGTCCATGACCATGAGCGAGTCCATGCCGCTGGCCAGCACGTCGCTCTCCTCGTCGAGCGCCCCCGAACCGGCGCCCAGGACGTCCGTCGCCAACTCGACCGCGTACGCGCCGAGCGTCGCCCGCACCCGGCGCGGGTCGCCCTCGGCGCGCAGGCCGGCCAGCAGCGGCGCCTCCGCGACATCGTCCGCGGCCGGTTCGTCGGCGGTGATGCCGCGCAGCATCGGCCGCTCCGTGCGGGCCTGCATGACCGGCTTGAACACCGACCAGTCCACCGCGCACACCACCCGCTGCGTGGCGTCGCCGGCCGCGAGCGCCGTCAGGATCCGGATGCTCTGCTCGGCCGGCAACGGCCGCAAGCCGGTGGCCTTCAGGAACGCCATCACCTCGTCGCCGAAGAGAGCGGACGGCAGGTCCCACGGGCCCCACGCGACGGACAGGGCCGGCAGGCCGGCGGCCTCGCGGTGCCCCGCCAGCGCGTCGAGGAACGCGTTGCCGGCCGCGTAGCTGGCCAGGTGCTGCGAGCCCCAGGTCGCGGCGATCGACGAGAAGCCGATGAAGAAATCCAGCTTCGCGCCGCGCGTGAGCTGGTGCAGCAGCCAGCCGCCGATCACCTTCGGTCGCCACACCCGCCGGTACGCGGCGTCGGTGGCCGTACGGGCGAACTCGGGCTCCGACACGCCGGCCGCGTGGACGACACCGCGCAGCGGCTGGGCGCCGTTCTCCAGCGCGGCGAACACGGCGGTCATCGCCGCCTCGTCGACCACGTCGGCGGCGACCACGTCGACGGTGGTCCCCAGCCGCTCCAGCCGCCGCACCGCGTCGATCCGCCGCGCGGCCTCCCCGGTCGCGTCGGCCCAACCGTCCCGCTCGGGCAACGCGGTGCGGGCGAGCAGCACCAGGCGGCCGGCGCCGGCGCGGGCCAGCCATTCCGCGACGGTCAGGCCGATCCCGCCGAACGCCCCAGTGATCAGGTACGTGGCCTCGCCGTGGACCGGCGGCCGACGGCGCAGCGCCTCGGCTGGCAGTGGGGGCGCGGGGGTCAGGCGCAGCGCGTACCGACGGTCCGCGCGCAGCGCCTGCTGGTCGTCGTAGCCGTCCTGTGCGTCGGCCGGGCCGACGCCGGACGGGTCGCCGGGGACCAACCCACCCGTGGTCAGCGCGGCCAGCAGCATCAGGTCCTCGCCGGGTCGGCGCCGCGGGTCCAGGTCGATCGCCCCTCCCCACCGGTCCGGGTGCTCCAGCGCCAGCACCCGGCCCAGGCCCCACAACGTGCCGGCGACCGGGGCGGCCGCGTCCGGGACGGCGGTCGCCGTGCTCACCCGCAGAGCGGCGCGGGTGACGAGGCTGAGCCGGGCGTCGGCGCACGCCGGGTCGTCGAGCATCGCGCGCAGGAGGGCGAGGGTCGTCAGGTCCGCGCGCCCGGCGTACTCCTGAAGGCTCGCGGCGTCGCAGTCCTTGGACCCCGGCGCGTCGAGCCCGGTCAGGACCACCGCGAGCCGGGGACGACCCGGGCCGGCGGACCAGGTGGCGACCAACTCCCGGACGGCGTCCGGGTCCGGACGGCAGTCCGACCCCTGGCCCACCACCGGCGGCGCCGCCACCGTCACGGCGGCGTCGCGCTCCCGCAGCAGCGCGGCCAGCCCGGTCACCAACGCGGCATCCGGACCCGTCGGGTCGGCCACCAGCAGGTAGCTCTGTCCGGCCAGGTCGGCCGGCGGCTGCGGGGACGGCCCGGGCAGGGGCACCCAGGTCTGCTCGTAGAGCAGGTCGGCCGGGACCTCCCAACGGGCCGGCGCGGGCACCGACGCGACTGTCACGTCCTGCGCGTACCCGATCGGGACGCCCCCGGCGTCGAGCAGGTCGACGGCCCCGGTCAGCACGTCGCCGACCGCCCGCACGGACCCGACGCGGACCCGCACCGCCCGTACGCCGCCCGGGGGCAGGACGTCACTCGACGTCGCGGCCGTGCCACCGAGCGCGCCGCAGCCGGCCAGCGTCGACCCGTTCTCCGACTCCGCCCCGCCCGCCACCGTGACCGCGACCCGCGCGGCGTCGAGCACCTCGGGCCAGCCCGCGCCGTCCGGCACCGGGACCTCCGGCGCGGTCTCGACGTCGTTGTCCCCGTCGGGGTACGGGCGGCCGGCCGGCCACCGGCGCCGCAGCACCCCGCTGGCGTGGCGGATCCACGGCGCGGCCAGCGCCTCCCGGGCCGCGGTGGCCCCGACCAGCTCCCAGTCGGCCGAGCCGTCGTCCCGCGCCGTGACCGTGAGCCGCAGGTGACCCCGCTCGCCGGTCGGGACCGACGTGTGGACGCTCAGATCCTCGGCGCACCGCCACCCGCCACCGAGGCAGTCCGTGGCGGCCCGGACCGCCACGTCCAACACCGCGCCGAGACCCGGCGACTCACCGGCCAGCGCCTCGGGCGTCACCTCGTACGCCGGCACGGGTCCGGGCAGGCGGCGGCCGACGCCCGGGATGTCGCCGGCCACGACGGCGGCCCCGGTCTCCTCGGCGGCGGCCGCGACCGGCGCGGCGACCGGCCCGACCTCGCGGAACCAGTAGTGCGCGCCGCGCCACGGTGTCGTCGGCAGCGGTACCGCGCGCACGTCCTCGCCCTCGTGGAAGGCCCGCCAGTCCGGACGTGCGCCCCGCAGGCTCACGCTGCCGACCGCGCCGAGCACCTCACGCAGGTCCTCACCGCCCCGCCGCAGGGTGGGCACGAACGCGCAATCCGGCTCGCCGGCGAGCGAGCGGGCCGCGAGGGCCGTCAGCACGGGCGCGGGCCCGAGCTCCACGAAGGTGCGCATGCCCGCGTCGTGCAACGCGCGCACCCCGTCGCGGAAGCGGACCGCGCCGGCCGCGTGCCGCAGCCAGTAGTCCGGGCCCAGGTCGTCGTCGCCGAACAGCCGACCGGTGACGTTGGACGCCAACGGAATGCGCGGCGGGCGGAACGACAGCCCGGCCAGCACCGACCGGAACGGCTCCAGCATGGGTCGGATCAGCGGCGAGTGGAACGCGTGCGACACGGCCAGCCGCCGGGTGCGGACGCCGTCGGTCGCCAGCCGCTCCAGGACGGTGGCCAGATGCGCGGCGTGACCCGAGATCGTGACGTCGCCCGGCCCGTTGACCGCGGCGACCGCGACCGTGCCCGCGTACCCGTCGATCGCCGCGACGGCGACCTCCTCCGCGCAGCCCGCGGCGGCCATCGCGCCGCCCGCCGGCAGCTCCGCCATCAACCGCGCCCGCGCGGCCACCAGCGTCGCGGCGGCGGGCAGGTCCAGCACACCGGCGACGCAGGCGGCGACCAGCTCGCCGACGCTGTGGCCGGCCACCGCGGACGGTCGCAGGCCCCAGGAGAGCCACATCTGGGCCAGGGCGTACTCGACCGCGAACAGCGCCGGCTGCGTGTACCGGGTGTCGTCGAGCGGCGTCGGACCGTCGGCCCACAGCACGTCCGCCAACCGGCGGGGCAGCTCGCTGTCGAAGAGCGCCGCGGCCTCCTCGAACGCGGCGCGGAAGGCGGCGTTCCCCAGCAGCCCGCGGGCCATGCCCGGGTACTGGGCGCCCTGGCCGGTAAACAGCCAGGCGACCTTGCGATCGCGGCGGCGGGGCAGCGCGGCGACCGTCAGCCCGCGCGGGTGGCGGCCCTGCGCGTACGCCGACAGGACGTCCGCCAGCTCGTCGGTGTCGGCGGCGGTGACCGCGAGGCCGTGCGTCTGGACCGCGCGGCCGACGTGCGTCGTGTAGCAGGCGTCGCCGAGGGACACCGCGTGCGGACCGCGGAGCCACCGCGCGTGCCGGTCGGCCAGCTCACGCAGCGCCTCCTCGGTACGCGCGGAGGCCAGGAACAACCCGTACGGCGGTTGGGCACCAGCCCGAGCGGCACCGGCCGGCGGCGCCGCCAGCACCACGTGCGCGTTCGTCCCGCTCGCCCCGAAGCTGCTCACCCCGCCGGTGCGCGGGTGGCCCCGATCCGGCCACGGCGTACAGGTCACGGGCACCCGCACGTGCAAGGCGGACCAGTCCAGGTTCGGGTTGGGCTCGTTCAGGTGCAGGTGCGGTGGGATCTCGCCGTTCGACATGGCGAGCACGACCTTGAACAGGCCGGCCATGCCGGCGGCCGGCTCCAGGTGCCCGATGTTCGTCTTCACCGAGCCCACCAGCAGCGGGTCGTCGGGTCGGCGGTGCCGACCGATGACGGCTTCCAGCGAACGCAGCTCGATGGGATCGCCCAGCGAGGTGCCCGTCCCGTGCGCCTCGACGTAGTCCACGCCGTCCGGCCCGACGCCGGCCTGGCTCATGGCCGCGGCGACCACGTCCTGCTGCGCGAGCGGGTTCGGCACGGTGAGGCCGCTGGAGCGACCGTCGTGGTTGACCGCCGAGCCGCGGACGACCGCGACGATCGGGTCGTTGTCGGCCAGCGCGGCGGAGAGCCGCTTGAGCACCACGACACCGGCGCCCTCCCCGCGGGCGTAGCCGTCCGCCGACGCGTCGAAGGTCTTGCACCGCCCGTCGGCGGAGAGCCCGCGGAACTTGCTCATCATCACGAAGCCGTACGGGGACAGCAGCAGGTTCACCCCGCCGGCCAACGCCAGGTCGCACTCCCGCAGCCGCAGCGCCTGGCACGCCTCGTGCAGCGCGACCAGCGACGACGAGCAGGAGGTGTCGACGACCTTGCTCGGCCCCCGCAGTCCGAGCAGGTACGAGATGCGGCCGGCCAGGAAGCTGGGCTCGCCGGTGAGCTGGTAGAAGTCGACGTCGTCGATGTCGCCGACGCTCTGCCGGGCGCGTACGTAGTCGGTCGTGCTCAGTCCGAAGTAGACGCCGGTGCGCGAGCCGTCGAGCCGGTCGGGCGCGTAGCCGGCGCGCTCCAGCCCTTCCCAGCAGATCTCCAGCGCGATGCGGTGCTGCGGGTCCATGCCCAGCGCCTCGCGCGGGGAGATCCCGAACGCCTCCGGCTCGAACCGGTCGACCTGGTCGAGGAAGGCGCCCCGGATCGTGTACGCCTTGCCCGGCGCCTCCGGGTCCGGGTCGTGGTACGCGCCGGCGTCGGCGCGCTCCGCCGGGAACTCCGAGGTCGTGTCCACCCCGTTGCGCAGCAGCGTCCAGAACTCCTCCGGCGAGTGCGCGCCGCCGGGGAACCGGCAGGCCATCCCGACGATGGCGATCGGTTCGTCCAACCAACCGTCCCGACTGTCGGCAAGGCGGCGGCGCAGGTCCTCGATGGTGCGCAGCGCGTCGGCCATGAGCCGGCGGCTGTCCGGTGTACGGGAAGCGGTCGTCGACATCTCAGCCCCCCTCCGCGAGCGCGGCCGACAGCCGCGCGATCAGCTCGTCCTCGGACATCGCCGCCAGGTCGTCGTCGGCGTCGTCGGGCCCGCCGGTCGCCGTGGTGGCCGGCGTGGTGGCCGGCGCGCTCGACCGGTCCACAGCGGCGGCCGGATCGAGCAGCGTCAGCAGGTGGTCGGTGAGGGCCGCCGCGTTGGGAAACTCGAACGTGAGCGTCGCCGGCAGGTCCACCCCCAGCGCGCGCTCCAACCAGCCGCGCAGGCTCAGCGACATCACCGAGTCCATGCCGAGGTCGAAGAAGCCCTGGTGGGCCAGCACGTCCACCCCGGACGCCTCGCCCAGCACCTCGGCCACCGCGTCGAGCACCGCCTCCAACAGGCGCTCGGCCCGTTGCTCGGCCGGCAGCGCCAGCACGACGGCGGCCAGCGGCGCGACCGGCGGCCCGTCCTCCTGCGATCGGCCGTCGCCCGCCACGGATTCGCCGCCCACCTCGGCCAGGAACGCGCGGTCGGCCCGCTCCCGGCACACCCGCGCGTACCGGGGCGCGTCCACGTCCGCCACCGTGACCTGGGTCAGGCCCGCCCGGAGCGCCACCTCGAAGGCCTCGCCCAGCTCCGCGCCGGCCAGCGGCCGCAGGCCGCTGTCGACCATCACCATCCGGTCCCGGCGGGACAGCTCGGCCGGGTCGTCGACGGGCATGAACCGCACCACCTGGACGGGTAGACCGGCCCGCTCCCGCGCCGTGGTCACCGCGTCGACCGCGCCCTCGGCGGCGGCCCGCGCGGCCATCCCGGTGGCCCCCAGACCGCGGCCGCCGCGCCGGTCACGCAGAACAGCGGCGGCGCGAGGTCCCGGGTCGCCAGGTCCAGCCGGTGTACGACCGAAGCCCAGCGCACGGCCGACGACACCGCGCCCTCGTCGAGGGTGTCGAGCGGGGCGGCCGGCGCGGGCTTCCCGACCAGCAGCACGCCACCGAGCGGGGCGCCCAACGCGTCCGGCGTCAGGTCGGCCGCGAGATCCGCCGCGCGGTCTGCCGCCGATCGTTCGTCCGCCCCACGGTCCGCCCTCGTGAGGTCGATCCGTCGCACCTCCACGCCGGCCGCTGTCAGCTCGGCGAGCCGTACGTTCCCCGGGGACGCACCGTCGGACGGGGTGGCGTCGAGCGGGGTGGCTTCACCGACGATCAGCCGACGCAGGCCACGGCGTACGAGCACGTCCACGAACGGTCGGCTGGCCGGGTGCAGCGCGTCGGTCACCAGATACCAGGCGTCCGGATCACAGTCGAACTCGGGCAGCGCGGTCGGCAGCGGGTCCGCCGTGGACAACCGTCCGGCGTACCAGGCTCCTTCGCGCAGGAGCAACTCGTCCTCGACCGGCTCGGTCGCGGGCCCGCGCGGCGCCGTCAGCGCACCGGCGAGCCCGGCAGCGTCGCCGGGAGTCCAGCCGGGGTCCTGCTGGCCCGGCTCGCCGCCGACCTGACGCGGCGCGGTGCCGAGCAGGCGCGGGTCGACGTCGACCAGACCGCCCCACCCGGGCGCGGCCTCCATGGCGAGCACCCGCCCGGCCGCCCACACCGCCGCCTGCGCCGGGTCCGCCTCGCCGGCACCGGTCGGCTGGTACGCCCCGGCGGTGACGACGCGCAACCGCCCGGACGGCACGTCGAGTCCGGCGCGAAGCTGACGGGCTGCCCGCACGACACCCGCTACCAGGACCTCGACCGGCACACTGCCGGGTGCGGCCGCCGCGACCAGCACGATCCCGTGGTCCGGCGGAACATCGGCCCACGGCGGCAGGTCGCCCTCCCCCACGCCGGCGGTCGGCCTACCGCCCCGGTCGTCGTCGGGGCCCGCGCCGGCGGACGGTGGCCGCCAGGTCACCTCGACGCCGGCGAGCCGCAGACCGTCGACCACCCGCTGACCCGCCTCGACGGACGCGCCCGTGAGCGGGACGACGAGCCACCGCCCGGCCGCCGCCTCCGGGGCGGGGGGCAGGACGCGACGCCACCGGACGGTGAACGTACGCGCGGCGCAGCGGTCCCGGACATCGTCGGGCAGGGTGGTGCCGGTGAGCGCCGGAGTGGTCGGGACAGCCGGCGTCGTGGTCACGGAGGCCGACCGCTGGGCGACGGCCGCCGAACCGGTCGCCGGGTCCGACGTATCCGCCCAGTGCCGGCGTCGCTGCCACGGGTAGCGCGGCAGCACCGCCCGGTACGGGCGGCGGCCGAACAGCCTCTCCCAGTGGATGCCGACACCGACCACGTGGAGCTGGGCGATGACGTCGAGGAATCCCTCCGGACGGCCCAGGTCCGCACCGACCGCCAGGAGGCTCGCCTCCCCACCCGCGGCGACAGCCGCGGCGTCCGACCCGCCGTCGACCGCGAGCCACACCCGCTCCCCCGCCGCCGCGAGCGACGCGGCCAGCGCGTCCCAGCCCGACGCCGGTGACCGGGCGGGCACCGGGTGCGGACCGGACACCGGACCGCCCGCCGAGGCCAGCCACAGCACGGGCGTCGAGGAGGTGTCGGTGGGTGCCGCCACGGTGACGGTCGTGCCGTCGAGCGCCGCGCCGATCGCCCGCGCCCGGTCGAGCGCACCCGCCGCGCACGCCGCTGCCAACTCACCGACGCCACGTCCGACGACCGCGTCGGGCCGTACCCCGTATGCCTCCCAGACGGCGGTGAGAGCGAGTTGGACGGCCAGCACGGCGGCCGGCTCGCCCCGATCCGCGTCGCCGGCGGTAAGCGCCGTACGCAGCGCGCCGCTGTCGTCGAGCGCGTCCAACGTGGCCCGGAAGGCGGGCTCGTCGCGATCGAGGGCACGCCAGTCGACCGGCGCGCGGTCCCCGTACACGAGGACCAGGCGCTCGGACTCGTCGGACACCGCGCCCTGGTGCGCGCCGTCGCCACCGGACAGCCCGGCGGCGAGGTCGGCGATCCCGCGACCGACCACCGCCAGCCGGTGCTCCAGGTGAGCGCGCCGGGTCGCCGCTGCGTGGCAGATGTCGGCGATGTCCGCGCCGCCCTGCGCGGACAGCACGTCCGCGAAGCTCTCCCGGGCGGCGGCCAGGGCGCCGTCCCCGGCGGCCGACAGAACCAGGAGGTGAGCCCGGCCGGAAATGATCGCGCCGGCCCTGGCGGACGCGGCGACGCCCGGTGTCCGGTGCCCGTTCGGCGACGCCGGGGTGGCCGGCCCGCTGAGCACCACGTGGGCGTTGGTCCCGGTGAATCCGAACGCGCTCACCCCGGCGACCCGGGGTCGCCCGCCGGTGGCCGGCCACGCCGTCGTGGACGTGGTGATCCGGACCGGCAGCCGCGCCCAGTCCACCTGGGAGGTGGGACGGGTGACGTGCAGGTGCGCGGGCAGCTCGCCGTGTCGCAGCGCCAGCGCGGTCTTGATCAGCCCGGCGATACCAGCGGCCGCCTCCAGGTGGCCGATGTTGGTCTTGACGGACCCGACCAGCAGCGGCCGGTCCGGCTGCCGCCCGCCGCCGAGCGCACGCGCGATCGCCCGCAGCTCCACGGCGTCCCCGAGTACCGTGCCGGTGCCGTGCGCCTCCAGGTAGTCCACGTCCGACGCGGCGACACCACCGGCGGCGAGCGCCGTGCGGATCAGCTCCTCCTGCGCCTCGCCGCCGGGCACGGTCAGGCCGCCGCTCGCGCCGTTGTGGTTGACCGCGCTGCCACGGATCACGGCGTAGACCCGGTCGCCGTCGCGCTCGGCCTGCGCGAGTGTCTTGAGCACCACCACCCCGGCACCCTCACCGCGCCCGTAGCCGTCGGCGCTGGCGTCGAAGGTCTTGCAGCGACCGTCGGGCGACAGCGCGCCCGCGGCCGACATCGCCAGGTGCACGGTGGGCCTCACCATCACGTTCACCCCGCCGGCGAGCGCGACGTCGGCCTCCCCGGCGCGCAGGCTCTGCACGGCCAGGTGCACCGCGACCAGCGACGACGAGCAGGCCGTGTCGATCGCCAGACTGGGGCCGCGAACGTCCAGGAAGTACGACAACCGGCCGGCCGTGCCGCTGAAGGAGTTGCCCGTGCCGTAGTAGAGGTCGACGTCCCGGGCCCGCCGGGTGAGCAGTTGCTGGTAGTCGGTGGTGTTCATGCCGACGAAGACGCCGACCCGGGCGGATCGCCGGTGCTCCCGCGTGACCCCGGCGTCCTCGAGCGCTTCCCAGGCCACCTCCAGGAAGAGGCGCTGCTGCGGGTCCATGGCCCGGGCCTCCCGGGCCGAGATCCGGAAGAACGCGTTGTCGAACAGGTCGACCCGGTCCAGGAAACCACCACGGCGGGTGACCACGGTGCCGGGGGCGCCGGGACCGGCGCCGAGCAGCGCCTCGGCGTCCCACCGGTCCGCCGGCACGTCGCCGGTGGCGTCGACCCCGTCGGACAGCAGCCGCCAGAACTGCTCGGGACCGTCGGCCCGCGGCAGCCGGCAACCGATGCCCACGATGGCCACCGGCTCGGCCGGCCCGCGTACGACCGACGCGACCGGAACAGCCGCCGCCGCGGCGATCGGCGGTGACGCAGCCTGGCGGGGCGGCTCAACCGGGCGCGCCGGCTCTGTTGACTCGGCGGGAGGCGGCGGCCCGGCCGGGAGTGCCTCGGCGACAAGGTGGTCGGTGAGAGCGTCGATGGTCGGGTGCTCGATGCCGACGGCAGCCCCGAGGACAGCGCCCAGCTCGCGTTCGAGCCGGCTGACGAGCGCGACCAGGGCTAGCGAGTCCATGCCCAGCTCAAAGAAGCCGCGCCCGCGCGCCAGACGGCGGCCGGGCTCGTAGCCGAGGGCCTCGGCGACGGCATCGTTGACCAGGGCGGCGATCCGCTCCCGCTCCACCGGGGTGCGAGCGCGGGCGCCGGCCCCGTTGGTGCCGTCACGGCCGCCGATGCCGCTCCCGCCACCGCCGACACCCGCGCCCGCGGCATCCGTACCGCCGGCAGTCGCGCCGTTGGCAGTCGCGCCGTTGGCCGTCGCGCCGTCGGCCGTCGCGCCGCCGACACCGCCCCCGCCGGCGACACCGTTGACGGTCGTACCGCCGACACCGGCGCCGTTGGCGGCCGCACCGGTGCCGCGTCGCTCGCCGACACCCTCGCCACCCCGGCCACCGGCACCGTTGGGCGCGGCGGTCGTCGGCACACCGACACCGGCCAACGTCTGCACGACGGTGCCGTCCGGCGCGATGAGGCGTACCTCGGCCCGCAGCTCACCGAGCGCCACGCCGGCGACGCCGTGCGCGGAGCCGACGGGATCCGTCCCCACCGCCTGCGGTGCGGGCAGGGCGACGGACTCGGGGGTCGGCAGCCAGTACCGCTCCTCGGAGAGCCGGACCGGCGGCAGCGGCCGGTACCGCCGACCCTCGCCGTACACCGCTGCCCAGTCCACCGCGACACCGGCGGTGTACGCCTCGGCGAGGGCTCGGGTCAGGGTCTCCACCGGCGGTCGGCCCCGCGCCAGGCTGCCGATCGCCGCGCCACGACGGGAGCGGGCCACGAGTGACGCCGCCAGCGGCCCGGTCAGGACCGGATGCGGACCCAGCTCCACGAAGACCGCCGGCCGCCGGGACAGCAGCCGGTCGATCGCCGGCCAGAACAGCACGGGCTCGCGCACGTTGCGGCCCCAGTAGGCCGGCCCGAACTCCGGTACGACGCCGCTCGGGTCGACGCTGGACAGCATCGGCACACGCGGCTCGGCCGGTGTCAGGCCGTCGAGCCGGCGCTCCAACTCGTCGCCGTACGCCGCGACCGCCGGACTGTGGAACGCGTAGTCGCCGGCCAGCGGCACGCACCGCACCCCGGCGGCGGTCAGGTCGGCCAGCAGCCGGTCCACGGCGACCGTCGGGCCGGCGACCACGACCGAGCGAGGCCCGTTGACCGCGGCGATCACCACCTCGGCGTACCGGCCGATGGTGGCGGTGACCTCGTCGGCGGAGAGCGCGATGGCGGCCATCCGTCCGCTGCCGGACGCCGGCTGCAACAGCTCTCCCCGCAGCACGATGACCCGCAGCGCGTCTTCCAGCGGCAGCGCGCCGGCCGCGCAGGCCGCGGCGACCTCCCCCATGCTGTGGCCGACGACCGAGTCCGGCGGAACACCCCACCGGGCCCAGAGCCGGGAGAGCCCGATCTGGATCGCGAAGATCGCCGGTTGGGCGAACCGGGTCTCGGACAACCGGCTGCCGGTGCGGCGACCCAGCTCCTCCAGCAGCGACCATCCGGCGATCCGCCGGGTCAACGCGTCGCATTCGTCGAGCGTGGCGCGCATCGTCGGGTCGGCGCGGTAGAGGTCGAGACCCATGCCGGGGTACTGCGAGCCCTGGCCGGAGAACACCTGCACCACGTACGCCGGACCGTCGTGCAGCAGTTCGCCGCTGACCGCGTTGGCGGACCTCTCGCCGGCCTGGTGACCGGCCAACGCGCCGCGCAGGTCGGCGGCGCTCCCGCCGGTCAGAGCGAGCCGGTGCGTGTGGTGGCTACGCCGGGCACCGATGCTGAACAACAGGTCGCCGAGCTGGTCCGGCTCCGCCGTCGCGGGGTCGTCGAGCAGTGCCGCGTGCCGGGTGACCTGGTCGGCCAGCGCCGACCCGGAGGGGCCGGACAGCACCAGCACCGGCCACGACACGGGCGCCGGCGGCTGCGCGGCGCGCTCCTTTGGGGGCGCGGCGAGCACGACGTGCACGTTGCTGCCGGACAGACCGAACGCGCTGACGCCGGTGAGGCGGTGGGGTGCGTGGGGCAACACCGTGCGGGTGGTGGGGACCGCCAACCCGGAACCGGACCAGCCGAACCGTGGCGTCGGCTGCGCCAGCTTGATCTGCGGCGGCACCACCCCGGTACGCGCGACCAGCAGGCCCTTGAGCAGGCCGAGGATGCCGGCGGCGGAGTCGAGGTGGCCGAAGTTGGCCTTGTGCGAGCCGACGAGCAGCGGGCGCTCCGGCGCACGTTCGGGACCGAAGACCGCTGCCAACGCGCTGAGCTCGATCGGGTCACCCAGCGGCGTGCCGGTGCTGTGCGCCTCGACGTACTCGATGTCGGCGGGCGACACGTCGGCGTCGCGGAGCGCGTTGCGCAGCAACTGCTCCTGGGCCAGGGCGTTGGGCGCGGTCAGGCCGGCGCTGCGGCCGTCGTGGTTCGTCGCGCTTCCCTTGATCACGCCCCAGATCTGGTCGCCGTCGGCGACGGCGTCCGCGTACCTCTTGAGGACGACGACCGCGCCGCCCTCGCCGCGCACCACGCCGTCGGCGTCCGCGTCGAACGGGCGGCAGAGCCCCTGCGGTGACAGCGCCTGGATACGTCGCATGTAGAGGGTCAGCTCCGGACCGACCATCAGGTTGACCCCACCGGCCAGCGCGGTGTCGCAGTCGCCCGCCGCCAGGGCACGCGCGGCGAGGTGCACCGCCAGCAGCGACGACGCGCAGGCGGCGGTCAGGGTCATGCACGGCCCGTTCAGACCGAACGTGTACGCCACCCGGCCTGACCCGAAGCTGAACTCCTTGCCGCTGGCGTAGTGCGCCCCCACGTGGTCGACGCCGAGGGTGCGGGCGTGCAGGACGGCGTAGTCCATCGCCAGGATGCCGAAGTAGACCCCGGTGTTGCTGCCCGCCCAGGCTGACAGCGGCACACCGCTGTGCTCCATGGCACGCCAGGCGAGCGTCAGCAGGAGCCGCTGCTGCGGGTCCATCTCGCGCGCCTCGTGGGGTGAGACGCCGAAGAACTCGGCGTCGAACAGGTCGATGTCGGGCAGGAACCCGCCGGTGCCGACCGTGTCGAGCGAGGCGGCGCCGGGTCGCCCGGCCGGGACGGGGCCGGTGACGTCACGCCCCTCGTCCAGGACGCGCCACAGCGAGTCGAGGTCGTCCACTCCGCCGGGGAACCGGCAACCGACGCCTACCACCGCGATGTCGGTGGCACCTGCCCTGGCGGCTGAGCGACGGTCGCGGCGCATCCCCACGGCACCCCCCACGCGCATCCGTTCGGTGAACTGTAGCGGCCATTCCCCGCCTGATGATTTCCCTGTACGTTGAAGTACATCGGACGAGAAGCGAGATGTCAATGCTGATAGATCACGTCCTGGTTGCCGAAGAAGCACGGAATAACGGGCGTTCAGGTCCACCGTCGTTGACGGTGTTCGGCTTCCCGGCCGCCGGTGGCTCAGCGTCGCATTTCACCAGGTGGAGGCGGTGGCTGCCGGCCGGAGTGGTCGTCGAGCCGGTGGAGCTGCCCGGCCACGGCACCCGCCGACAGGAGCCGGCGATCGACGACTGGCCCCGGCTGGTGACCGCCGCGTGCGACGCGGTGCGCGGCCGCCTGTCGGGTCCGTACGCCCTGGCCGGGCAGAGCTTCGGCGCGCTGCTGGCGTACGAGGTGGCGGCGACGCTGGCGCGCACCGGCCCGGGCCCCGAGCTGGTGATCGTCGCGGGGCGCAACGGGCCCGCCGCCGGTCTCGCCCACCGCCCTCTGCACGGGTTGGACGACGACCGGCTGATCGAATCGCTGGGACGTCTCGGCGGCACCCCGGCCGAGGTCCTCGCCGAACCGGCGCTGATACGGCTCGCCCTGCCGGTGCTGCGGACCGACCTGCGGCTGGCGGAGACCTACGCCCGCCCACCCCGGACGGCGTTGGGGTGTCCGATCGCCGCCCTGGTGGGCCGCCACGATCGGATGGCCGACGCGGCGGGCGCGCTGGCCTGGCAGCAGGAGACGGCGGAACGCTTCGACCTGACCGTCGTGGACGGCGGGCACTTCATCCTCGACCACCCGCAGGTCGTCGACGCCGTTACGGCGCGGATGACCGAGCTGCTTCGGCGGGTGGGTCGATCCGGGGCCGGTACCACCAGCGGTTGACCCGCCCGGCCACCACCACGGCCAGCACCGCGAGAACTGTCCCGGCCAGCAGGTCGACGGCGTAGTGCTTGCGTAGGTACAACGTGGACAGCAGCAACCCCAGGCCGATCGGCAGGTACCACCAGAACAGGCGACGGGCGTCGCGCCACAGATACACCATCAGCACCACCGTCATGGCGGTGTGCAGGCTGGGAAAGAGATCCCGCGCCGGACCCTGGACGGCGGTGATGGCGTCCAGCGCGCCGCCGATCGATCCCTCGTGACCGGGGAGCGGGTCGGCGTAGACGTCGGTCTGGTAGATGTGCGGACCCACCCCCGGCACCAGCACGTAGCCGGAGTAGCCGACCACCGCGGTGATGGAGATCGCGAGCGCGAAGTCGTGGTACTCGCGCACATGGCCCCGCACGTACGAAAAGATGGCGTACGCCCCCTGGGAGAGGCCGTAGCTCAGGTAGCAGATCGCCATGAACAGCGTCAACGCGGGCGAGCCGAGGGTGTCGTTGAGCCAACGGCTCACGTCGCCGCCGAAGACCGCGCGGTCGAACTCGATCAACGCGGGGTCGACGAGCGGAAAGTCCAGCTCCGGGGTGATGTCGCGCAGACTTGAGTAGATCACCAGGCAGGACAGGAACGGCACCGCCGTCCGGGCGACCCCGCCGACGAACCTGGCCACCCTCGCCGGGCCGCCCACCCGCGCGTCGAGCACCGCCGGCCCCGACGCGGCGGCGCGGCGGCGCCGGGACAGCGCGAACCCGGCGATCAGCGCGCCGACCAGCACGGTCGACGCGGCGATCATCGCCCAGGAGACCGCGCCGGTGACGAGGGCGAGCGCGGCGACGAGGGTGAGGGCCACCGCGAAGAGGCACTCCTCCGGCCACAGCAGCGGATCGCGCCGGCTGTCGCCCCGGTCCCGTGCGACTGCCACGGGCCGGGGCGTGCCAACGGTCATGCCGTCTCGCTCTGCGGGTTCGAGGAGCGCCAGAGAACCGGGCAGAACTGCGGGTCGCTGTAGTCGGGCAGACCCGCCTCGTCACGGCGTACCAGGGAATCGTGGTTGTAGACGACGAGGTCGCCGTCGGAGCGGTGGAACCGCCGGTAGCGGTTGTCGCCGTCCTGCAGGTGCAGAGAGATGGCGCGCCGGGGGCGCGGACTCCGGTTGGCCCCACTGCCGTGGTACGTACGGCAGTGGTGGAAGCTCATGTGGCCCTTGGGGATGTGCATCGGGATCTTGTTGACCTGCGCGCCGTTGTACTCGGCGTTGTTGACGAGCAGATCCTCCAGCTCGGAACGGTCGCGCTCGGCGAAGTGCCGCGTGGTCTTGTCGTCGCCCCCGACCTCCTTCCAGGTGTGGCTGCCGTCGACCATCGTGATCGTGCCCATCTCCTCGGTGCACTCGTGCATCGGGATGAAGGCGGTCAGCATCCGCTCGGAGGTGCAGGTCTGCCAGTAGTGACGGTCGAAGTGCCAGGGCACGATGTTGGTCGGCTCGCCGGGGCTCGGCGGCTTGAGGATCAAGGTGCTCTGGAACACCCGGATCTCGGCCGCCTCCGCCAGCCGCGCCGCGACCGCGCCGATGATCGGCTTGCGCAGGATCGCGGCGACCTCGTCGCTCTCGTAGTGCACGTAGTCGTTGTGTCGCTGCACGTCGCCGTGTTCCGGCTCCCAGTAGGCCAGCTTCGCCGGCCGCCGGGGCAACCGCCGGTCGCGGTGACCCGCGTAGAACCGCTCGGTGGCCTCGACGAGCGTGTCCACCTCGTCGTCGGTGAGCAGCTTCTGGCTGAGGTACCAGCCCCGCTCGGCGTACGACCGGACGTCCTCGTCGGTGGGCAGCGCGGCCCGCTCCTCGTCGGTCAGCGTGAATTCCGTCGTTGTCATCGCGCTCCTCTCATCGTTGATCCGTGGTGGTGACCGCCGCCGCCGGGTCCGCCTCCCGGACCCGCGCCGTGGAGGGCGGACCGAACATCAGGCTGACGTTGTGTCCGCCGAACGCGAAGGAGTTGGACAGGACCGCGCGGGGCCGGACCGGACGCGCCTGACCCCGCACGTGGTCGAGGTCGCAGGCCGGGTCCGGATCGTCCAGGTTGTTGGTCGGCGGCAGCATCCCGTAGGTGACCGCCAGGGCCGTCGCCGCCGCCTCGACGGCTCCGGCGCTGCCCAGCAGGTGCCCGGTCACGCCCTTGGTGGAGCTGACCGCCGGGGCGTGCGTACCGAATGCGCTGTGGACGGCGCGGGTCTCGGCCAGGTCGCCCCGTTTGGTGCTCGTGCCGTGGGCGTTGATGTAGTCGACGTCGGTGGGCGCGACGCCGGCGTCGGCGACCGCCCGGCGCATGCTCTGCGCGGCGCCGGCGCCGTCCGCCCGCGGCGACGTGGGGTGGAAGGCGTCGGTGGTGGCGCCCCACCCGATGATGTCGGCGTAGCCGGCAACCCCGCGCGCGTCCGCGTGCTCGGCGCGCTCGACGACCAGGATCCCGGCGCCCTCGCCGAGCACGAAGCCGTTGCGTCGCCGGTCGAACGGGCGGCTCGCCTGCGTCGGGTCGGACCAGCCGGTGGCGAGCGCCCGCGCGTTGGCGAAACCGGCGGTGCCGGTCGGCCCGAGCGGTGACTCCGCCCCACCGCACACGACCACGTCCGCGTCGCCGGACCGGATGAGTCGCAGCGCCTCCGCCACGGCGTGCGCGCTGGCCGCGCAGGCGGTCGCGATGCACGAGCTGTAGCCCTGGATGCCGTACCTGATGGCAATGCGCGCGGCGGCCATGTTGGGGAGGAAACCCGGATAGAGGTACGCGCTCACGGCGGTGCGGCCGCGCTCCTCGCGGGCCTTGGCCTGCGCCTCGTAGGTGGTGAGGCCACCCGCGCCACTGGAGACGACCACGGCGACCCGCAGTGGGTCGACGTCGCGGCCGACCTCCAGGCCGGCGTCACGCATCGCGTCGTCGGCGGCGGCCAGACCCATGATCAGGAACCGGTCGGCGGCCAGCACCTCGTTGGGCGGCAACACGGTGGTGGGGTCGATGTCCGGGGCGATCCCGACCACCTCCGTGGCGGCGGCCGCGCCGTGCCCCTCGGGCGGGCGCACCAGCCCGGAGCGCCCGTTGCAGATCGCCGCGAAGAAGTCCGTTACCCCCCGCCCGACGGGCGTCACCAGCCCCATACCGGTGATGGTGGCCGAGGGTCGGGTCGATCCGGTCATGTCAACCGCCTTGTCCGCCGCCGGTCGGCGGCCTGGTCATCTCGTGGTCCGGCGTGAGCAGCAGGGCGGTCGCGCCGGTGGGCTGGGCCGGGTCGGTGTCGTGCTCGACGACGATCACCAGCGCCTCCGCCGCGTCCCCGTCGGCGAACAGGCCCTCCGCCACCGCCCGGCCCTCGCCGAACGGATCGCCGCTCGGGCTGAGCGACACGACCGGTCCGGTCAGGGCCCACTCGGTGGCGACGTGGCCGAGGACCGAGTTCGGCACGGATTGGAAGAAGTACATCGGCGACACCCGCCGGCCACCGTCCACCTCCCCGGCGATGGCCGCCGCGGTGGCCTGGTCGGCGTACGCGCTGACCAGGACGACGGCGGTCGGCCCGTGGGCACCCGCGCCGGCGCGCCGTCGCAGGCAGCGGCTGGCGACGGCCACGACGAGCGGGGGGAACGGCGAGGCGACGAACCCGCGGACCGCGGGTGGCCGGCCGGCGTCGCCGGGCTCGGGCCACGCCGCGCGGGCCAGCTCACGGACCGCGCCTGAAGCGGTGTCGAGGCCGGTCACACCGCCCCCAGCACCAGAGCGGTGTTGGCGCCACCGAACGCGAAGTTGCAGCTCAGGGCGTACCGGCCGACCATCGGGCCGGGCTCGCGCACCACCCGTACCGGGCACTGCGGGTCCGCCTCGATAAAGCCGGCATTGACCGGCAACCGGCCGGCGTCGAGGGCCAGCGCGGTGACCGCGAACTCCAGCAGGCCGGACGCCTCCAGGGCATGCCCGTGCACGGACTTGGTCGAGCTCACCGCCACCGACTCGACCGCCGTGCCGAGGCCGACGCGCAACGCGCTGCTCTCGGCCGCGTCGGCACGTGTCGTGCCGGTGCCGTTGGCGTTAACGTACGCCAACTCCTGCGGCGTCACGCCGGCCCGGGCCAGGCCGGCGCGGATGGCCGAGCCCATCCCGGCGCCACCCGGATCGGGCTGGCAGACGTGGTAGGCGTCGCCGGCCCGGGCCCAGCCGGCCAGCCGGGACCGCACCCGACCGCCCCGTCCCTGGGCGGCGGCCGCCGACTCCAGCACCACGGCGACGACCGCGTCGCCCAGCAGCATGCCGCGCCGGCCGTTGCTGAACGGGCGGACGGCGCCGTCGTCGGCCAGGGCCCGGCCGGCGTCGAAGAGGGCCTGGTGGTCGGCGTCGACGAGGAAGCCCCCGGCGACCACGGCCCGCTCGCACCGACCCCGGGCGATCATCGAGGCGGCCTCGGCCAGCGCGGTGCTGCCCGCCACACACGCCGACGTGTAGACCCGCGCGACGCCGCCGAGGCCGGTTCGCCGGGCCACGGTGGCGGCCAACACGGCCGGCCCGTTGCCCGATCCTCCGGCGCGGACCACGCTGGTGCCCGTGCCGGTAGCGAAGTACAGCGCGCACTCGCCGCGCCGGTGTGCCAACCCGGCGTCGTCGCAGGCGTCCGCCACGACGGCGACCACCTCGGCGGCCAGGTCTTCGGTGTCGGCGAGGGTGGCCGCCGCTCGTACCCGGCTACGGCCCGGGTCGAAGCGACGGACCTCGCCGAACGCGGGCTTCCCGGCCAGCACCGCCGCCAGCAGCGGCGCGGGGCCGCGGCCGTGGGCCGTCAGGAGGCCCAGTCCGGTGACCACGACAGTCGAGCGGGTCACTCCGACTCCGCCGCCGTCAGGGTAAGACGACTGAGGATCTCCGCCGCACCGGTCACCGTGGACATCGCCGCCAGCTCGTCGTCGTCGAGGTCGAGGTCGAGGCCGTAGCGCCGCTCTATCTCGTAGACCAGCCGGGCGAGCTCCAGCGAGTCGATGCGCTCACGCGAGGCGTCGACACTCCGGTAGCCCACGTCGGCGAGGATCGACAGGATCTCGTCGCGGCGATCGCTGTCGCCCACCCTCACTCCGCCGAGGTGGCCGGTGCGACGGGGGCGCTCCGCGCTGGCTCCGCGCGCCCGGCCACCTCGGCGGCGAACCGGTCGAGCGTGTAGTCGGCCAGCTTCTCCAACTCCTCGTCGGTGAACTTGACGCCGAAGGTGTCCTCGACGCGGACCGCGAGTTCGGCGACGGCCAGCGACTCCAGGTCCAGCCCGGCGGGGCCGAGCACCGTGTCGCCGGTGACGTCGTCGAC
Organism: Micromonospora sp. CA-248212; assembly: GCF_050948405.1. Taxonomy (NCBI): domain Bacteria; kingdom Bacillati; phylum Actinomycetota; class Actinomycetes; order Micromonosporales; family Micromonosporaceae; genus Micromonospora; species Micromonospora sp. CA-248212. Next base: position 4,377,496 of record NZ_CP192023.1, read on the forward strand.
GTCGTAGTTCATCTGGGCCAGCGCATCGACGATGGACTGGCGAACCTCATCTGACATTGCTTGACTCCTCCCATGGAATGGGTCGTGGTGCGGATTGCGACGATCACCGGCGACCCCAGGGGCCGGGCGTCGGAGCATCTGGTCAGCACCGCTGCCGACCTGCTCGGCGTGCCGGCCGCCAACGTTGGCGTGGCACGGGACCAGACCGGCCGGCCGAGGCTCACCGGCGCGGCACGCGGGCTGCACGCGAGCATCAGCCACGGGCGCGGCGTGGTGGCGGTGGCCGTCTCCGCGGTGACTCCGGTCGGCGTGGACGTCGAGCGCGAACGCGCGCTGCCCGGCGCGGCGTTGGCTCGACGCTGGATGGCGCCGGCCGACGCCGACTGGCTGACCGACCAGCCGGAGGCGCTGCACACCAGCGCGTTCCTCTGGCTGTGGACCCAGAAGGAGGCCATCGGCAAGGCGCGCGGCACCGGCCTGCGCGGCGGCGGCCTGCGGCAGCCGCTGGTGCTGCCGCCAGTCTGGCCGGATCCGCCGGGGTCGCTGCCGCTGCGCCCCGTGCCCGGTAGCCGGGCCGGGGTGGCCTGCGGCACCCTCCCCGAGGGCCTGGTGCTGGCCGTCGCCGGACAGGACCGACCGGACCAGGGCGACACCGGTGGCATCCGACTGCTCGTCGACCCACCGGAGGCGCCCGCGTCATGACGGCCGGTCGGCCGCCGCGCCACCCACGTCCCGTCCCGGGGCATCATGACGACGTCGGCTCGGCCGACGCCCGACGCAACACGGCGACGTCGCGGACCAGCTTGCCGCTGGACGTACGCGGCAGCCGTTCCAGGATCTGCCACCGCAGCGGTCGCTTGTACGGGGCCAGGACGTCCTCCAACGCGGCGTCCAGCTCACGGCCGGTCAACGGCTGGTCGACGGCCGTGTACGCCTCGATGGCGCCGCCGTCGAACGTCACGACCACCTCGGTGACGCCGGGCAGGTCGAGGATGGCCTGTTCGACTTCGGTGAGGTCGACCTTGAGGCCCCCGATGGACACCTGCGAGTCGAGGCGACCGCGGATCGTGACCAGCCCCGTGGCGGGGTCGAGCGTGGCGGCGTCACGGGTGCGTAGCCAGCCGTCGGACCAGCGACTCTCGTCGACGAGCCCCACGTACGGGGTGACCGGCCGACGGACCTGCAGCTCACCGTCGACGACCCGTACGTCGATCCCGGGCGCCGGGCGTACGCCGGGCCGGTGCGCGCCGAACAGGTCGGTGGCGATGACGCCGACCTCGGTCATCCCGTACATGTTGCCCAACACGGTGTCGTAGCACTCCGCGAAGCGCTCGGGAACGCCGGGCCGGACCAGCTCGCCCGCCGTGGTCATCCGTACGAACTGCGGCAACGGCCCGGCGGGACGGCCGGCCATCAGCATTTCGAGGTGGACGGGCACGCCGATCACCGTGGTCGGCGTGGAGTCCCCCGCGATGACGCCCAGCACGCCGCCCACCGTCATCCGCTCCGGCAGCGTGAGCGTGACGCGGGCGTGCAGGGCGTAGAGCAGGCCGCCGACCAGGCCGAGCACGTGCGCCATCGACGCGAGCAGCACGAGCCGCTCGCCGGGGCGGGGCACGCCGTCGGTGAGCGTGTAGCGCTCGATCTCGGCGACGAGGTCGTCGACGGTGCGGCCGATGACCTTCGACGGGCCGGTGGACCCGGAGCTCAGCTGGATGAGGGCGTGCGGCGTCGACGCCGGCCGACCGGCCGGGCGTGCGATGACCGTCTCGTCGACGGTCACGAAGCCGCGCAGGGGCGGGAGCACGGCGTCGACGGGTTGGACGAGGAACTGCGCGCCGACCCGTTCGAGCGCCCGCTCGACCTCGCCGCGCGAGAGCCGGTGGTCGAGCAGCGTCACCTGGGCCCCGATCCGCCAGGCGGCGAGCAGGTTGGCCACGTACGCCAGCGAGGAGGGCAGTCGCAGCGCTATCGCGCCGCCCGGACGCAGCCCGGCGTCGGTGAGCCGGGCCTGCCGGGAGGCCACCTCGGCGCGCAGCTGCGCCCGCGTGATCGGCATGCCGAGGACGAGGCAGGTCTCGTTGCCCGGCCCGGCCAGCAGGACGTCGTCGACCCAGCCCGTGCCGTGCGCGGGCAGATCGTGCCGGACAGCCGCCAGCGGCGAATCTATAGTGGACACAAGGCCTCCACGCTGCTCGAACGGCGGGCCGGCTCGACTCGACGGGTATGTACGTGCCGAACGGAGGAGTTTCCTCATCTGATGACATCCCGGTTCGATGAATTATATCGGCGCGGTCTCCACCGTCAAGCGCCCACCGGACGGTGGCCCCGACGGTGACGCCCCAGGTGTCGCCGTCCAGGGCCAGGGCCGTCCTCGTCACGCTCTCCCTGGCCGCGTTCGCGTTCGTCACGACCGAGCTGCTGCCGGTCGGCCTGCTGACCCACATCGCGGTCGACCTCGACCGGTCCCACTCGCGGGTGGGTCTGCTGGTCAGCGGGTACGCCGTCGTGGTCGTGCTGGCGTCCGTCCCGCTGGCCCGGCTGACCCGGCGAATCCCCCGTCGACACCTGCTCGGCGTGACGATGTTCCTGTTCGCCGCCGCGAACGGCACCGCCGCGCTCGCGCACACGTACGCCATGCTGGCCGGCGCCCGGCTCGTGACCGCCGTGGCCCAGGCGCTGTTCTGGTCCATCGCCACGGCGACGGTGATCGGGCCCTTCCCCCTCGCGGTGCGGGGCCGGGTGGTGGCGCTGTTCGGGGCCGGAGTGACGCTCGCGCCGGTGCTCGGCGTACCCCTCGGCACCTGGATCGGTCAGCAGGCAGGTTGGCGCGCGTCGTTCGCGGCGCTGGCGGGGATCGGTCTGGTGATCGCCACCGCGGTGCTCGTCCTGGTGCCCACGTACCCGCCGGAGGCTGGCGGCGCGGCCCGGGGCACCGCACCGGACGGGCGGCGCTTCGCCGTGCTACTGACCGCCACCGCCCTCGGCGTCGGCGGCTTCCTGACCCTGCAGACCTACATCGCACCGTTCCTGCTGGACGTCAGCGGCTTCACCGACGCGGCCCTGACGCCGCTGCTGTTCACCGCCGGTGTCGCGGCCGTCGTCGGCACCCTGCTCTCGGCCCGGACCCTGGACGCCCGGCCGATCGCCTCGCTGCTGACGCCGCTGGGCATCGGTACGGCCGCGCTGTTCGGCATGTACGGACTCGGCGTGCTCCGACCCGGCGCGGTCGCGTTCCTCGCCGGGCTCGGCCTCGCCTACGCGGCGTTCGCGTCCGCCGTGCAGAACCGGATGCTGCACCTGGCTCCCGGCAGCACCGACATCGCGTCGGCCGGCGTCAGCACCGCCTTCAACGTCGGCATCGCCGGCGGATCGCTGCTCGGCGGCGCCCTCCTGCCCACGTCGGGAGCGCGCGTGCTCGCGCTCGTCGGTGGACTGCTGACGCTGGCCGCGCTCCTGCTGCTCGCCCAGGACGCGAGGACATCCGCCCGGTCCGACAAACGTCAGAAACTGTCAACTGGCTGACGTCAGGATGTCCGCGCACGACATCCCTGCGCGAGGACAAGGCTCCATGACCACGTCAGAGAACAGCACCCGGCTCCAGCCGGCGCATCCCGACGTCCACGGCGATCCGGACGAACCCCAGCAGAACGCTCCAGCGCAGCGGGCTACCGCCGCTCGGCCCGGTCCCCGCCCGGCACTGACCCTCCTCGCGCTGGCGCTGGGCACCTTCGCCATCGGCACCGGCGAGTTCGGCAGCAACGGGATCCTGCAACTCTTCGCCGCGGACCTGGGCGCGTCCATCCCGGTCGCGACGTACGCGATCAGCGCCTACGCCTTCGGCGTCATGATCGGCTCACCGGCGATCACGCTTCTCGCGGCGCGCGCCAACCGCCGTACCCTCCTGCTGGGTCTGATCACGTTGTTCCTGGTCGGCAACGTCCTGTCCGGCCTGGCCCCGAACATCGCGACCCTCGTCGTCTTCCGCTTCATCACGGGAAGCGTGCAGGGCGCGTTCTTCGGCGCGGGGGCGGTCGTCGCCGCGTACGTCTACGGTCCCGGCAAGGGTGGCCGGGCCTTCGCCACCGTGATGGGCGGCCTGACGGTGGCCACCATCCTCGGGTCGCCGCTCGGCACCCTCGTCGGCCAGCAGGCCGGGTGGCGGGCGACCTACTGGACCGTGGTCGGCCTGGGGCTGCTGGCCGGCGCGGCGCTCCTGGGGTGGCTGCCGCGCACCGACGACCTGCACGGCGGCGCGGTGGCGCACGAACTCGCCGCCCTCCGGCGACGCGAGGTCTGGCTCATGGTCGCGGTCGCGGCCCTCGGCATCTCCAGCATCTTCGCCGTCTACACCTTCATCGGGCCGTTCGTCACCGACGCGGCACGGGAGAGCACGTCGCTGATTCCGGTCGCCCTGGCCGTCTTCGGCCTCGGCATGGCGTTCGGGAACTACTTCGGCGGTCGCGCCGCCGACCACGACGGCAGCCGACCGCTGATCTACGGGTTCAGCTACGTCCTCGTGCTGCTCGTGGCCATCGGGCTCGCCGGCCGGGAGATTCTGATCCTCATGCCGGCGCTGTTCGGCGTCGGCGCGACCATGATGTTCGCCATTCCCGCCATCCAGGTACGGCTGACCCAGTTCGCACCCGACGCGCCGACCCTGATGGGCGCGCTCAACCTGGCCGCCCTCAACCTCGCCAACTCGCTCGGCGCGATCGGCGGCGCCGTCGCCCTCGGCGTCGGCTGGGGAACCCTCTCCACGGTGTGGGCGGGATTCGTCCTCACCAGCGCCGGCCTGGTCCTCTACCTCACCACCGTCGGTCGGCCCCGGCGAACCGTCGCGGCCGCGACGCCCCGGCCATGAATACGGCCCGAGGTGAGTGACACGACGCGGCGAACTCAGTGCCGATCCACTCCTCGTCAACACGGGGCACCTACCGTTCGACTGTGAGCATCCGAGACGCCGACGGTCCTGTCCTCGACGCGGAGCAGTTCGACCGCCTCGCCAGCTACGGCGCCGAGGAGGAGGTGCGTCAGGGCCAACATCTGTACGCCGCCGGGGACAGCACCTACGACTTCTTCCTGCTGCGTACGGCGACCGCCGAGGCGGTCCGCAACGCGACGGCGCTGGAGCCCGAACGGCTGATCTACCGGCGTGGACCGGGCGAGTTCCTCGGCGAACTGAGCCTGCTGACCGGGCAGCAGGTGTTCCTCACGGTCCGCGTCGTGACGGCCGGTACGGTTGTCCGGATCACCGCCCCCGAGCTGCGCCGAGTGCTCGCCGACCAGGTCGACATCGCCGACGTGCTGATCGAGACCTTCCGGGCCCGGCGCGAGCTCATGCGCGGCGTGGCCGGCAACGCCCTGGAGATCGTCGGTCGGCCGCACGTGGCCGAGTCGCTGGAGCTGCGGACGTACGTGAACCAGATGCTCCTCCCGCACACCTGGCTCGACGCGGCGTCGCTGCCCGGGCGGGCGCTCCTGCGGGCGGAGGACGTCGGCGCGGACGACCTTCCGGTCGCGGTCACCAGCAACCGCGTACTGCGTCGCGCCACTCCCGGCACGGTCGCCGAGGCCCTCGGTCTGACCTACGTCGCCACGGCGCGCGACCCCGACCTGGTCGTGGTCGGCGCCGGGCCGGCCGGGCTGGCCGCGGCGGTGTACGCCGCCTCCGAGGGTCTCGTCACGGTGCTGCTGGACGGCACCGGCCTGGGCGGCCAGGCGGCCAAGAGCGCGCGCATCGAGAACTACCTCGGCTTCCCCGAGGGGGTCAGCGGCGAGCAGTTGGCCCGGCTGGCGATGCTCCAGGCGCTGAAGTTCGGCGTTCAGATCTACGCGCCGTGCGCGGTGGTCGGCCTCGACGTCTCCGACCAGAGGCGTCCGGTCGTGGAATTGGCGGACGGCACCCGGATCGGGACGTCCGCGGTCATCGCGGCCACCGGAGCGCGGTACCGACGCCTCGACATCGAGCGGTGGGCGGAGTTCGAGCAGAGCGGCTGCGTCCGGTACGCGGCTACCGAACTGGACGTGCGTGGGTACGAGTCCCAGCCGGTCGCCGTGCTGGGCGGCGCCAATTCGGCCGGGCAGGCCGCGCTCTCCCTGGCCGCGCGCGGCTGCTCCGTACACCTGGTGGTGCGCGCGGCCGACCTCGGAGCCAAGATGTCGGCGTACCTGACCGACCGGATCCGGGCCGATCCCAGGATCACCGTCCACACCGGCAGCACCCTGCGGGAGCTGCACGGAGAGGACACCCTGACGGCGATCGTCGTGGCGAAGGAGGGTGATCCCACGCGGTTGGACTGTCGAGGGCTGTTCTGCTTCATCGGCGCCGAACCGGAGTCCGGATGGATGACGGGCATCGCGACGGACGACAGCGGTTTCGTGCTGACCGACAGCCGACTGCCTCCCGGCACGCACGACGCGCCGCTGCCGTTCCAGACCAGCTCCGCGCGCGTCTTCGCGGTGGGCGACATCCGCTCCGGCTCCACCAAGCGGGTGGCGACCGCCGTCGGGGAGGGGGCCGGTGCGGTCTCCGCGGTGCACACCGTGCGGTCCCGCTGACTTCGCCGGCGGCGTTGCCACCCGACGACGCCGTCCGGCGGGCGGTGGCACCCGCCGGACGGAGGTCACGGCTGCTACCCGTCGCTACGGCCCACCAGGGACATCAACTGATCCGCCGCCGGCCCTGAGGACGCCGGGTTCTGGCCCGTGACGAGCAACCCGTCGCTCACCACGTACGGCTCGAAGTTGCCCGCCCCGGAGAAGTCGGCGCCCTTCGCGACCAGCTCGTCCTCGACGAGGAAGGGCACGACCTTCGTCAGGCCCATGTACTCCTCCTCGCTGTCGGTGAAGCCGGTGACCCGCCGGCCGGCCACCAGAGGCTCGCCGTCGGGCGTCACGCAGTGCCGCAACACCCCCGGGGCGTGGCACACCAGCGCGATCGGCTTGCCCGCCGCGACGACCTGCTCGATCAGCCTGATCGACGTGTCGTCCTCGGCGAGGTCCCACAGGGGTCCGTGGCCGCCCGGGTAGAAGACGGTGTCGTAGTCCGCGACGGCGACCGAGTCGAGCCGTACCGTCGCCCCCAGCTGGCGTTCCGCCTCGGCGTCCGCGGTGAACCGGCGGGTCTGGTCGGTCTGGAAGTCCGGCTCGTCGCTCTTCGGGTCCAGCGGCGCCCGTCCGCCCTGCGGCGAGGCGAGCGTCACCTCCCAGCCGGCGTCCCGGAAGCGGTAGTAGGGCGTGGCCAGCTCCTCCAGCCAGAACCCGGTCTTGCGGCCGGTGTCACCGAGCTGGTCGTGCGAGGTCAACACCATCAGAACCTTGGTCATGTTCCACTCCTTGAATCATCGGGCCGGCACCGCCCCGTCCGTCGCGTCGGCGGTCATACCCACGGTCCGGCGGCTCAGACGCCGAAGGCGACAACTTCGAGCTGGATGTTGTCGATGTCCCGGAAGACGACGGTCGAGTAGCGGAACGGCTCCCTCGCGGTCTGGATGCCGGAGTGCGCGACGCCCAGGCTGTCGAGCCAGGCGGACCAGGCCTCAAGCCCCTCGCGCGTCTCGACGTTGAGGGAGAAATGGTCGAGGCCGGTACGGACCTCGTTGAACTCCTCGCCCCGGTTGCCCTCGTTGTGGTGCAGACCGATGGAGAAGCCGGTACGCGGATCGATGACCAGCTCGGCGTACCCGGTCCACTCCCGCCCGTAGTGCGGGAGCTTGCCGTCCGCGGGCGTGGCCTGGAAGACCTTCTGGTACCAGGCCACGCTGGCCTCGAGGTTTCGGACGGTGAAAGCGACGTGGTGCACGCCGCTGAACGACGGTGGGGTGACGTCGGCCATGAGGGCTCCTTTGTGCGGTGCGAAAAACGCTGCACCTGGAGTTGTAGGCAACGCCAGTTGAGGAGCACTTGACAGGAGCTGGACAACCGCCGGGCGAACCGCCGACCCGCACCGGCTCAGACGTCGGCCTGCGCGTCGCAGAGCACGTCGATGTGCACGATCCTGGACGTGCCGTCGCGCACCGCCTGCTGTTGGCTGCTGTTCAGGTCGTCATCGAGGTAGGCCACCGCCTTGGTCCGGTCCCGGATCTCGTACACCGTCACCCGACAGGCACCGGTGTCCGCGTCGCTGCCCTCGCCGGTGGCCAGGTAGTCGTAGAACAGGTACGACAGGTCCGTACCACCCGGGCTCAGGGTGAGGCCGGGCGCGGTGACCACCGGAACCTCGTCGCCGGCCGGCCCGAGATAGGACTGACCCTCGCCGTTCGAGTACGTGGTCTTGACCAGCGTGAATCCCTCGACCCGTATGTGGTCGGCGTATCGCTGCGTCTCATTGCCGTCGCCACAACCGGCAGCCGTGACGGCCACCAACGCGGCCGTCAGCGCGTACCGGGCCCGGCGGGACACCGACGTCAGGAACACGTGCACACTCCCGGGTGAGGACCGGCCGATCGGCCGTCCGATGATAGCGCCCGACGACCGTGGCGCAGGTCGTCGCGACGGCACGCACCCCCGGCTCCGGTCGACAGCTCGGAGCCGGGGGTGCTGCCGGGTGGGTTGTCAGACGGTCGTCCGCGTCCACTGTTGGTTGGTGCCGTTGTTGCAGGTGTATTGCTTGATGATGGTGCCGTCGGTGGTCGAGGCGGCGGGGACGTCGAGGCATTTGCCGCTGTGGCGGGCGCGGAGTTGGAAGTAGCTGCCGTTGGTGATCATCTGGAATTGTTGGTTGGTGCCGGTGCCGCAGGTGTACTGGATCAGGTCGGCGTTGTCGGCGGTGGAGGCGCCGACGATGTCGAGGCATTTACCGCTGTTTTTGCTGACGATGCGCCAGTAGCCGCTGCCGGCGTCCTGGAACTGCCACTGTTGCGCGGGGCTGCCCGTGTAGGGGTATTGGGCGATGCGGGTGCCGTTGTCGGCGGCCGGCGCTTGGACGGTCATCGTCTTGCCGCTGTGTCGGGCGTCGAGGCGGTAGGTGGTGCCGGTGCTCGGTGGTGGCGTGGTGGGATCGCCACCGACGGTGTCGCCCCAGGCGTAGCGCAGCCGGTCGGCGCCGGAGGTGTTGCGAACGGTGAGGTTGAGGTCGGTGCCGCCGCCGCTGAGCGCGTACATCGAGTACCAGTCGTAGCCGATGCTGCCGGGTTTGCCGCCCAGGGCGGGCCAGTAGGTGCCGCCCATCTGGTTGTCCCGCATGACCTGGGCCATGGCCCGGATGTACCGCACGAAGTTGTCGGTGCTGTTCGGGTCGGCGTAGTTACGGCCGTCGTTCATGGGCGCGCCGAACTCGGTCGCGACCGCCCGGGAGGCGCAGGAGCCCAGGCGGGTCTGGATGTGGCTGCGGAACGCGTCGTACGTCATCGCGCCGTAGAAGAACGCGTAGTAGTGGAACGACAGCAGCGTGCCGCTGAACCGACTGTCGGTACACAGATCCCGCAGATCCTGACTGAACCCGGTACCCCCGATCAGCACCCGCCCGGGCGGGGCCGCCGAGTGCGCGGTGAGCCAGTTCGCCGCCACGGTCCGCCACTCGGCCGAGGAGTAGCCGTGCGGCTCGTTCATCGGCTCGAAGTACACGTTCGGATTCGATGCGTACGCCGTGATCACCGTGGACCACATCGCGTTCCACGCCCCCAGGTTCGTGATCCGCCCGCCCGAGGCCGCCCCGTCCTCCCAATACGCCAGGATCACCTTGAACCCCCGAGCGGTCGCCGCGTCGATCGCCCCCCGGTACGCCTCCCACCACGCGGTGCCGACGGTGTGCGTGTTGACCGGCAACCGAACGGTGTTCACCCCCAACGTGGCGGCCATGTCGTCATACAACGAGGTGGCCTTGGCCCGCACCGTCGCGTTGCTGTCCGACATACTCAGACCCTGCACCACCAACGGACCGGTGCTGAAGTTGTCCCCCAACACCGCCCAGTTCATCCCCCGAAACTGACTCGTCGCGGCGGCGGCCGGCGCGGACACCACCACCACCCCACCCACCAGCGCCGTCAACGCGGCCACCAGCGCGACCAGGAGTCGGCGCGGCGACCGGGTGCTCCGCGATACGTGGCCGTGGAACAGTCTGCTCCGCTTCATGACGTGTCCAATCAACGTGGGAAGAGAATCGGCGTTTTCCATCGCTACAGGCCCAAGCTGCGCAGGGTCGGTACGGTCTGGCCCACCCAGGCGAGCGCGGCGTCTTCGCGGGCGCCCTGGGTGCGCTGGGTGCCGGCCAGGAACCACAGGAAATAGGTGGTGTAGCCGGGCGCGCTGACCACGGTGTGGTACCCCTCGGGCATCATCTGCATCACGTGCTCGCGGATGGTGACGTTCTCCTCGTACCCGTCGTCGGTATAGACCCGGCTGATACCGAACCCGTCCGCCGGGTTGACGCGGTAGTAGTACATCTCCTCGTGCGCGGCCTCGGCGGGCAGGTCGTCGATTCTGTGCCGGTGAGGCGGGTAGGTGCTCCAGTTGCCCGAGGGCGTGTAGGTTTCGCCGACGATGAGCCGGCGGGCGGGCAGGTCCGGCTGCGAGATCTCGGTGAGGATCTGGTGGTAGGTACGGCCGAAGTTGGCCGCTCCCCAGCGTCCGCTGACGACCTGTTCCGGCGCGATGACATAGGGGTCGGTGCTCAGCTCGCTGGGGGCGCTGGGGAGGGCGATCTCCACGTCGGTGACCGCCTCGACTGTCACCGAGGAGCCGGCCGGGAGGTAGACCGAGTGCGGCTTGCCGGAGAAGACGTCCGGACGCCCACCGACCTGTGGGAAGTGGCGGCCGGCGACGGTGAAGCTGGCCGTGCCACCGAGGATGACGGCCAGGATCTCCCGGTCACCGGACTCGCCGGTCCAGGACTCGCCGGCCGACAGCCGCAGCAGGGTGAAGTCCAGCAGCCGGCAGGGATTGAAGGGCAGCGTGTTCCGGCCGTCGACGGCGGGGATGGCGCAGTGGTAGCGGTAGTCCATGGTCACCTTTCGAAGGATGCGGACGGTGCGGGTCGATCGCGGTGGTCACCAGGGGCTGGTCCAGCCAGGGATCGTGGCGCGGGTGAGGGCTTCCAGGTAGAAGTAGTCGCCCCACAGGGTTCCCTCGTCGACGCCGATGCCCTTGGGTTTGTCGTACACGCCGTGCAGGATCAGCGCGTTCGAGACCGGGTGGCCGCCGGTGGAGTAGCGGGCGATGAGCGAGCGCAGGATCTCCGCGGCGGCGGTCCGGTACCGGTCGGCGCTGGCCGTGTCGGTGACGCCGTCGGCGAGTTCGACCAGGCCGCAGGCGGCGATGGCCGCGGCCGAGCTGTCCCGCTCCTGGCCGCTGCCGTCGCCGAACTCCAGATCCCAGTACGCGACGTGGTCGTCGGGCAGGTGGACGAGGAAGCGGTCGGCGCAGGTCCTCGCGGCGGCAAGCAGCGCCGGGTCGCCGATGTGCCGGTGGTTGAGGCTGAACCCGTAGATGCCCCATGCCTGCCCACGCGCCCAGCAGGAGTGGTCGGAGTGGCCCTGTTCGGTTTCCCCGCGGAGCGGCACACCGCTGTCCGGGTCCCAGTAGAAGGTGTGGAAGGTGGTGCCGTCCGGACGCAGGATGTGCTGGCGCAGCTGGGCGGTGTGCCGGCGGGCCGCTGCGGCGTAGCGGTCGTCGCCGGTGGTCTGGCTGGCCCAGAAGAGCAGCGGCGTGTTCATGAGGCTGTCGATGATCGTGCGGCCACGTTGGCGGGGGTCGTTCAGGTCGCCCCAGGCCTGGATGATTCCGGCGGGTTCGAGGACGCGCGTCATCAGGTGGTCGGCGGCGGCGAGGGCCGCGCCTCGGGCCCGCGGGTCACCGGTACGGCGGGCCGGGGTGACGCAGGCGAGGGTGTAGAGGAACCCGAGGTCGTGGGTGTCCAGGTCGATGCCGCGGGTGATCCGGGCCGCGAAACTGTCCACGTGGGAGAGCGCGGCCCGCTGGTGGCGCTCCGCTCCGGTCAGGTCATGTGCCAGCCAGAGCATCCCGGGCCAGAAGCTGGTGGTCCAGCCGACGTTGGCGCCCTCGGGCTGGCCTCCGCTCGCTGGCCGCAGCGGGTAGCGGTTGGCGGCGGTGGTGTCGGCGGGGTACCGGTCGCCGAAGGCGGCGATGTTCGCGTCGACCGTGCGGATCGCGGCGGCCACCGCGGCCGCCGTGGCTTCTGCGTCGGAGTTGGGACGGACGTCGGTCGCCGTCATGGATGCTGTTCTCCCTCGTGGGTACGGTCCGGTGCCGGGCAGGTGCGGTTGTCGGCGTCCCGGCGCGGTGGCCGGAACGCGGTGCTCAGGTGCTCTGCGGTGCGGTCGCCGGCGGGTCGAGGGCGGCGCGCAGGGTGAAGCGGCTGTTGGCCCACACGACGTAGAGCAGTGGCGCGGCGGCGAGGCCGAGCGCGATCGCGGGGCGGGCGGCCAGGATCCGTGCGAGCAGCACGAGGACGAGCAGAGACACGGCGGTGAGGTACCACCGGCGCACCGCCAGATACCCGCAGGCGCGGGCCACCTCACGCAACCGCGCGGTGGGTCGCTCGGCGACGGTCACCAACCCCAGCAGCGTGGTGGCGACGGTGAGGACGATCAGGGTCGCCAGCACCGGCAGGGCGAGTGCCCCGACCCGGTGGCCCCAGGCGGCGCGGGCGTCGACGACGAGCACGACCAGGGCCGCCATGGCTGCCGCCGTCCAGAGCATCGCCGGCCGGGCGGTGGCCCGCCAGGCGCGGCCGTAGGTGCGCAGCACGCCGCCGGTGTCGCCAGCCGAATAGGCGGACATGACCGCGAAGACCGCACAAAGCCCGGGCGCGCAGAGCGGGGCGGTCAGCGCGTACAGCGGCCAGGAGCGCGCCGCCTCGGTGGTGAACGCGAGCGTCACCAGGGGCAGGCAACCGAGCACCAGCAGCAGGTTGCTGACGAGCGCGACGTAGACCCCGTCGAAGACGGCGGTGAGGGTGTGGTGGCGCGAACGCATGGGCCTCAACCCTTCAGTCCGGTCGTGGCGATGCCCTCGATGAAGTAGCGCTGGCCGAGCAGGAAGATGACCGCGACGGGCAACACGGACAGCACCGAGCCCGTCATGATCAGCGCGTACTCGGCGTTGTACTGGGAGATGAAGGTGTTCAGACCCAACTGGATGGTGCGCAGCTCCGGACTGCGCAGGTAGATCAGCGGGCCGAGGTAGTCGTTCCAGGTGGTCACGAACGTCAGCAGGGCCAGGCTGGCCAGCGCCGGTCGGGACAGCGGCAGCATGATCCGTCGGTAGATGCCGAACTCGCCGAGCCCGTCCACCCGCGCCGACTCGCTCAGCTCCTCGGGGATCGTCTCGTAGAACTGCTTCATCAGGAACACGCCGAACGCGCCGAACGCCTGTAACGCGACGATCGACCACAGCGTGTTCGACAACTGCAACTTCGACATGAGGATGAACTGCGGAATCATGTACGACTGCCAGGGCACCGCGATCGTCCCGACGTACGCCAGAAAGAGCGCATTGCGGCCGGGAAAGCGGACCCGGGCGAAGCCGTAGGCGGCGAAGCTGCCGGTCACCACCTGCAGGAGGCTGACGACCACCGACAGCAGCAGCGTGTTTCCCAACCAGGTCGTCATGTCCGAGCGCTGCCAGATGTCCAGGTAGTTTCGCCACACCACGGGATCGGGGAGCCAGGTGATCGGGATGGTGAAGACGTCGCTGTTGGTCTTCAACGACGCCACCACCATCCAGTAGAACGGAAGCAGCAGCGCGGCCGCCGCGAGCACAAGGGCGGCGTACCCGACGAGCCGCCAGCCCCGGGACCGGACCGGCCGGCCGGGCGCGCTGCGGTTGCCGGGCGCGGCGACGGCCGGGGTGGGCAGGGAGAGGTCGGTCGCGGTCATCAGCTGTTCCTCCGCTTGTTGACCATGAACTGGATGACCGTGATGCCGAAGCAGATGGCGAACAGGACGATGGAGACCGCCGAGGCGTAGCCGAACTGGTTCTCCTCGAAGCCCTTCTGGTAGATGTACTGCGAGAGCACCAGTGTCGACTGGCCCGGTCCGCCGCCGGTCATCACGAGGATGAGGTCGAAGACCTTGAAACTTTCGATGGTGAGCAGCACGGTGACGAAGAAGGTGGTGTGTCGTAACCCGGGGAGGGTCACGTGCACGAACCGCTGCCACGGTGTGGCGCCGTCGGTCTCGGCCGCCTCGTAGAGCTGGGCCGGGATGGTCTGCAGGCCGGCCAGGAACAGCAGCATGTAGTAACCCATGTACCGCCAGGTGCCGACGATGATGACCGCCGGCATCGACCAGGTCGACGACGTGGTCCAGCCCGGCGCACTGTCCACCCCGAGGGCGCCGAGCAGCGCGTTGATCGGGCCGTACTCCGGGCTGAACAGCTGGTTCCAGACGATCGCGATCGCCACGATCGAGGTGATGTAGGGGAAGAAGGCGACGGTGCGGAAGAACCGTACGCCGCGCAGTTTGCGGTTGAGCAGCAGCGCCAGCCCGAGTGCCGCCGCGAGGGTCAGCGGGATGTGGAAGACGGTGTAGTAGACGGTGTTGCGCAGCGCGGTCCAGAAGCTCGCGTCGCCCCACATTCGCCGGAAGTTGGCGGTGCCGGTCCACTCGGCCGCCCCGAAGACGTTCCAGCTGGTGAAGGCCACGTAGAACAGCACGACGACGGGTAGCAGGGTGAGCACGGCGAAGCCGACGAAGTTGGGCAGGATGAACGACCAGCCGGCGACCGTGTTGCGCGACACCAGCCGCCGGTTCCTGGGTCTCGTGCGCGGCAATGTTGCCATAGGGAGTCTCCGGAAGCGTTCGGCATGGTGGCGGGACCGGCGTACGACGCAGGCGCGCCGGGCCCGCCATCAGCTCACTGGTTGAGGACCTCGTTCTTGGCACGGGTCTGCGCCTTGCTCAGCTCCGCGTCGACGCCCTTGCCGTCGGAGAGGATCGCCGAGTGCGTCTCGTTGAGGAGGTTCTGCAGGCCGGCGGTGTGCTTCGACACCGGGTTCTCCGGCTTGACCGTGTGCTTCGCGTAGGCGAACTTCGACAGGTCGTCCTGCGGTACACCGTCCAGCCCGAACAGCGTCGCGGTGACCGCGTCGGTGACCTGGGCCGGGGTGATGCCGATCCCGGCCAGCGCCTTGGCGGCATCCGGACCGGCCGCGTACTGGAGGAAGGCCTTGGCCGCGGCGGTCTTGGACTTGCTGATCTTCGGGTTGATCCCCAGGCCGGTCGGGTCACCGAAGGTGACCGGCGTGGCGGAGGTGCCGGTGGTGGACTTGTCGAACTGCGGCGCCGGGGCGATCCCCCACTGGAACGTGTCGGCGTCACCGCTCTTGCGCTGGTTGAGCAGCGTGGCCACGTACCAGGTGCCCATCAGCAGCATCGCCGACTGCTGCTTGCCGAACTGCGCCTGGTAGGTGAGCTTGTTGGTCTTCGCGGTGCCGAAGGTCGGCTGCGCGCCGGCCGCCTGCAGGTCCAGTGACCGCTCGTAGTACGGCTTCAGGTAGCCGAAGTTCCCGGAGAGCAGGTCCGCGTTGGGGGTCTGGGCGAGCGCGAATCCCTGCACCGTCGACTGGAAGGTGTGCTGGTACGCGCCGGTCGCGTTCGAGCCGGCCCCCTTCAGCCCGGTGTGCAGCCGCTTCGCCGCGTCGGTGTAGTCGTCCCAGGTCCAACTGCCGTCCGGCGGCGCCACCTTCGCCTTCGCGAACAGGTCCTTGTTGTAGAACAGCACCCACGCGTCCTGCCGGTACGGCATCGCGTACGCCTTGCCGTCCACCTGGTACGACGCGAGCGCCGGGCTCGAGCCGAGACCGGAGGTGGCGTCGGAGACGTCGAGCAGCTGACCACCGCTCTGGTATGTGTAGAAGTTCTTGAGGCTCTTCATGACGTAGACGTCCGGGGCGGTGCCGGCGGCCAGATCCGTGATCATCTGGGTGTCGTAGTCGTTGCCCGGGGCGTACTCCTTGAGCTCCACCGTCACGTTCGGGTGGGTCGCCTTGAAGCCGTCGGCGAGCGTCTTGAACTCGGGCGTGGACGACAGGGTCCAGCCGGCCAGGGTGATCGTCACCGGGGCGTTGGGGTCGACTGGCTCGTCTCCGCCGCCGCAACCGGCGAGAACAAGCGTCAGGGCCGCCGCGGCGCTGATGACGGCCGGTATCGCACGCTTCATCCCTTTCTCCTTAGGTTAAGGGGCCCGGACGGGCCCGCACTGCTACCAGGCACCCGGGCGGGCCCGGCATGCTCCGTGTCCAGACGGGTCGACGTGCTGATCCCGTCGGGCCAGTCGACCGCCAGGTGGAGGCCGTCGGCGTTCTCGTCGGCCACGACCCGGCCCGCCTGCCCGACAGTGGCTGCCGACACCCCGGACAGCTCGATGAAGGCGGCGACCCAGCAGCCGGGCCGGACGGGGTGGTCCAGCCAGGGCACCACCAGCCCGCCGGCCAGCGGTCCGCCGTGCGGAACGGCGCTGGCGCCGGCCGTTCCGTCCCCGCGAACGCTGTCGAGCCGGCTGGTCAGGCCGGCCCCGGTCACGGTCACCGCCCGCTCGCCGACGGTCGCCGTCGCGTCCCCGGCAATGGCCCAGCCGCCGATCCGCAGCCGCAGCGCGGCCGCCTCGACACCGTCGGCGAGGTCGTCGACGCGGGTCAGACGTAGCTCCCAGGGGCCACGGACCAGGGAGTACACCGTGAGGTGCCCGGCCGGTCGGGACGAGCCGAGATGGCCGCCGCCGTGATCGCGCTGACCTGGATCCGGGTCGACCCAGTGGGCGAGGGCACGTGATCCGGCCACCCCCACGCCGTCGCTGTCGACGTGCACGGTCAGCTGACGCATGCCGGCGCGGTGGGTGACCCGGCCGGCGTCGTCGACGAGAGTGACCGACTGGTCGAGCGGACTGGCCCAGCCGCTGTCGTCGAGGACGGGGCTGGTGGCGGTGGAGTAGCCCAGTCGCGCGTAGAGCGGGGAATCTCCGACGGTGGCGCCCTCGACGGCGTGGTCGGTGCCGTGGTTGACGACGCGGACGATGCCGTCGGCGCGGGTGCCGGAGACGAGCCAGCCCGGCGCGTGTATCGCCCGCACCGTATTCCGCTCCTCGACCGGCAGCGGCTCCTCAGAAGCGGTCCACACCGGATGGTCGGTGGGTAGCGCGATGCCGAGCAGGCCCTTGCTGGCCCAGTACGGCGAGCCCGGCCCGGAGTACGACTGGGCCAGTCGCGGCCACGGCCGGTGCCAGCCGAGGGTGAGCAGACCTCGTTCGTCCAGAGCCCCGTTAGCGACGAAGTGGCGCACGATGCGGGTGGCCGCGCCGCGCAGCTGGCCGAGGCCGACCGAGGGCACGCCGGCGATCGCGCCGACCCAGAACGGCGCCGCCGCGGCGAAGCGGTAGATCAGGCTTCGTCCCTGGATCAGCGGTGACCCGTCGGTGCCCACGAGCGCCACCGCGTCGCTCAGGAAGCGGTCGAGGCTGGCCAGGTCCCGATCGCGGCGCTGCTCGGCCAGGTCCGCGGCGCCGGCCATTCGGGCCCACAGCGTCGGATACAGGTGCAGGGCCCAGCCCACGTAGTGGTCGTACGCCCGGTGCGGCCCGTCGGACATCCAGCCGTCCGCGCGGGCGAAGCTGTCGTGCGTGCGCAGGTCCGCGGCCATCTCGTCGAGCGAGTGCGGCCCACCCACCGAACGCAGGAACGTCTGTACGACCAGCCGGAACCAGACCCAGTTGATCTGTGGATACGTGTCGTCGCCGACCGCCGGGCGCAGGTAGTCGACTACCCGCTCGTGCACCGCGGACGGCATCCGGTCCCAGATCCACGGGCGGGTCATGTCCAGGACCAGCGCGATGGAAGCGGCTTCCACCTTCGCCTGGGGGTGCTCGTCCAAGCGCACCCAGCGGTCCGGGGAGGTCGGGTCGGTGCCGGCGGCGATACCGGCCGCGTACCGGTCGGCCAGCTCGTCCAGGCCCACTCCCCTGGCCCCCGCGAGGCGGAAGCCGGCCAGCAGGAAGGTGCGGGCGAAACCCTCAAGGCCGTCGACGGCCCGCCCGTAACCGCCCTCGGCACCGGGAAGGTTGACGAGAGCGTGGCCGGGCGACGCGAACGGCCGGACCGCGGCGAGCATCCGGTCGGCGAGGGCCAGCCAGTCGTCCCGGCTCCAGGTCGCGGCATCCGAGGCCGTCCCCGGCGTTGACCGGCCGGCCGTCCCGGACGTCATCGCAGATCCTGTCGCATCGGTCCGTCTCCATGGAGGGTGGCGAGCGGGGCGTTGCCGGGAATGTGACGCTCCGGCTTCCGCAGGGTTTCCGAAGTAAAACGCTCACATCAGATCAAGTCAATGCTGTTCTCAAACCAGACGAACACATACGATCAAAAGGACACACGCTGTCACCCGGATCGACTGCGGCCGGAGCTGTCGATGCCCTGCCCCCAGCGCGCACATATGCCTCAATCCTGCAGTCTTCGATCGTTCCGCCGGCTTGCGGTCGCCGCCGTACAGCGACTCAACGGCGTCTTCAACGCCATAACTGATCTGATACGATCAGAACCGCTCACAGCCGCTCGGGCAGCCGAGGGCCATGGCCGTCGCGCGCCGCCGCGTTCAGCCCGGTTGGCAAGCTCGTCGTCACGGCGCGATACCTTTCGCCGCACGAAGCGTTCCTCGGAGGTCCCCAATGACCAAGGACAGTCCTGTCGTCGCCACGGCGGAGACTTCCCGCGCGCCGCTTCAGGTCGCCCGCCGCCAGCAACTGTTGGCAGCGCTGCAGCGCGACGGCTCGATGCGCATCTCCGACCTGTCGCACGTGCTGGGCGCCGCGCCGGTCACCATCCGGCGCGACATCGCGGAGCTCGCCGCCGAAGGGTTGGTTCGCCGGGTCCACGGTGGAGTCGCCCTGATCCTGCCGGACGACGTCCCGGCAACCGAGGAGCCGCCCGACGCGGGCCTGAACCCGCTCGTCGGGCGCGCGGTCGGCATGCTCGTGCCCTCGTTGGACTACTACTGGCCGGACGTGGCGCGCGGTGTCGAGGGCGCCGCCCGCGAGCTGGACATGCGCGTGGTGCTGCGCGGCTCCTCGTACGACACCGAGGACGACCAGCCACAACTGGCCCGCCTGGTGGGGCGGATGGACGTGGACGCGCTGATCATCGCGCCGAGCATGGACGCGCCGACCGCCGAACGCACCATCGAGTGGCTCGACCAGGTCGGCGTCCCGGTCGTCCTGCTGGAACGCACCGCCACGGTGGGCAGCCATCACGCTGTCATGGAGTCGGTGGTCACCGACCACGCGCTCGGTGCGGCCATGGCCGTACGCCACCTCACCTCGCTCGGGCACCGCAAGGTCGGCCTGGTGCTCGACGCCAACAGTCCCACCAGCCAGCACGTGCGGCGTGGCTGGCTCGACGCCACGACCGAGTGCGGCCTCGATCCGAATGCGACAGTGGTGGCCGTGGCACCCGATACCCGGTCACCGGAGCGGGACACGGTCCTCGACGACGTGCTCGACCGGTGCCGGGCGACCGGAACGACGGCGCTGCTGGTGCACGCCGACGCCGAGGCGATCGCTCTGGTGCAGCACTGCGAGGAGCGGCAACTGTCCGTTCCCGGCGACCTCTCCATCGTGGCGTACGACGACGAGGTCGCCGGTCTCTTCAGCCCGCCGCTGACCGCGATCCGACCGCCGCGACGCTCGATCGGACGCGCTGCCGTGCGTCTCGTCGCCGACCGGCTCGCCGACCCCGACCGCCCCACCCACCGGGTCGTCATCAGTCCGTCGCTGCGGGTCCGGGGGTCGACCGCGCCGCCACCCGCGTAACGGGTCTTCCCGTCCCGCCCGGGGACCACGACCGACGGTCCACCTACGACCACCACGGCGACTGACCGGCGACGTGGCGCGGTGGGCGGTGGCCCCAGCACGGCGGCCACGCGCCGTTCGGGCGATCCGTAACAAGCCCGAAACTACCGGTTGAAAATGCTGGAACTTTCTGCGAGCCTGAGAGCCATCGATGGCTGTGAACGTTAACACGATCCACTCAGCTCCGGAGGCGCCGCACGCGACCGTCAGGCCTACCTGTCCGCCCGGCGGCCAGGTCCACCACCAGGAGAAACCACCGCACCGCCACCACCGGGCGGACCGACCGCGAACGTTCTCCAGTTCCGGAACTGTCGCGATAATTGTCGCCCTGGTGGTGTCGCTGCTGCCCGACCTGGCCCGGGTGGCCGAGGCGTTCGCCCAGCTTCGGCGGCGACTACGGCCTCCCGCCGTACCGGCCGGCAGGCTGACGCTGCAACGCTGACAATTCGGACACCGCCGGGGTGATCGGGGCTCCGCACGGGACTTTCCCGCCCGCCCCTCACTCCCCCACCACCAGGAGGTACCGACAGTGCGAGGATCCGCAGACCACTCCCCGCCCGCGGGGAACACCCATGCCGACCGGAGGTCGCCCGGCCTCCGGGGACGTCTGTTCACAGTGGCCGCAGCCGGGATCGCCGCCGCGGTCGGGCTGCTCACCATCACCCTGGCGACCGGGTCGGCGTCAGCGGCCGACAACCCGTACCAGCGCGGCCCGGACCCGACCCGGACCAGCGTCACCGCCGTGAACGGCCCCTTCGCCAACACGTCGGTCGCCGTCCCGACCGGGTACGGCTTCAACGGCGGCCGGATCTACTACCCGACCGACACCAGCCAGGGCACCTTCGGGGCCATCGCGATCTCACCGGGCTACACCGCGTTGTTCTCCGCCGAACTGGCCTGGATGGGACCGTGGCTGGCGTCGCACGGCTTCGTCGTGATCGGCATCGAGACCAACAGCCGCAACGACTTCGACACGGCGCGCGGCACCCAACTCCTCGCCGCGCTGGACTACCTGACGCAGCAGAGCCCGGTACGCGACCGCGTCGACCCGAACCGGTTGGCCGTCGCGGGCCACTCGATGGGCGGCGGTGGGGCGCTGAGCGCCGCCATGCGGCGGCCGTCGCTCAAGGCCGTGGTCGGCATCGCGCCGTACTCGCCGTCGTCGAACCTGGCCACCGACCGGGTACCCACCATGATCTTCGCTGGCCAGGCGGACACGGTGGTCACCCCGTCCTACGCCACCGGTCTCTACAACAGCATCCCGAGCACCACTGAGAGCGTCTACCTGGAGGTCGCCGGCGCGGACCACGGCTTCATGGTCGGACGGTCGAACCCGGTGATGGTCCGGACCATGTTGCCGTTCGTCAAGATGTTCATCGACAACGACGCCCGGTACAGCCAGTTCCTCTGCCCGCTGCTGGACAACAGCGGTGTGGTGACCTACCGCAGCACCTGTCCGCTGCTGCCGTCGACGCCGACCACCCCGACGCCGACCACCACCCCGACGAGCAGCCCGACGCCGACGCCGACCACCTCACCCACCACTGGGCCGCCGAGCTCGGCGAGCCAGATCATCGGCGCGCAGTCGGGCCGATGCGTCGACGTACCGAACGCGTCGCGCACCAACGGCACCCGGGTCACCCTCTACGACTGCAACCGACAGATCAACCAGTCCTGGACCTACACCTCGGGCAAACAACTACAGGTGTACGGCAACATGTGTCTCGACGCCGCAGGCAGCGGCAACGGCGCGGCCGTGCAGATCTACAGCTGCCACGGTCAGACCAACCAGCAGTGGAACATCAACGCCAACGGCACCATCAGCAGCGTCCAGTCCGGACGCTGCCTCGACGTCTGGAGCACCGCCAACGGCGCCCAGATCCAGCTCTACGACTGCCACGGCCAGACCAACCAGCAGTTCCGGCTCGCTGCCCTGACGTGAGCGCACCCGGGCGGGCTCGGCATCACGCCGGGCCCGCCCCGCCGTGCGGCGGCGCCGTGCTCTCACGCACCACGAGCGAGGGTACGACCAACGGCAGGGGCCGCGGCACCGTGTCGTCGATGGCCTGGGTGACCGCCGTGATGGCCCGTCGACCGACCGCGTCGAAGTCCTGCTGGATCGTGGTCAACGGCGGAATCAGGTACGCCGCCTCGGGCACGTCGTCGAACCCGATGACCGAGACATCCTGCGGCACGCGCCGACCACGCTCGTGCAGCGCGCGCAGCACGCCGAGGGCCATCTGGTCGTTGGCGGCGAAGACCGCGGTGGTGCCGCGCAGCTCGCAGATCCGCAGCCCGGCGAGGTAGCCGCTGTGGGCCATCCAGTCACCCTCGACGGGCTCGGGTGGGCGTACGCCCGCGGCCACCATCGCCGTACGCCAGCCGTCGCGGCGGGCGCGCGCCTCGGCCCAGTTGAGCGGACCGGACACGTGCACGATCTCGGTGTGTCCGAGGCCGAGCAGATGTTCGGTCGCCATCCGGGCGCCGAGCACCTGGTCGACGCCGACGGTGACGCTCGCCCTGGACAGGTCGCCCTCCACCACCACGAAGGGCACCCCGGACCGGGTCATCCGCACCACTTCGAGAGCCTCGTCGTTGCCGGCGATCATCACGACGCCCTCCACGCCGACGCGCATGAGGTGTTCGGTGGCGTCGCTGAGCGCCCGTACCGTCACCTCCGAGAGGCTGACCGAGGTGGCGAAGTAGCCGGCGGCGCGGGCGGCGTCCTCGACGCTGCGGTGGATGCTCGTCGGACCGAACAGCGTCCGGGCCGTGCCGATGATGCCGATCATTCCGGAGCGTCCCCGGACCAGCGCCCGGGCGGCGGTGTTGGGGCGATAGTCGAGTCGCCGGATCGCCTCGAGGACCCGCTCCCGCGTCTCGCGCCGGATCGCGGGCGCTCCGTTGATCACCCGGGACACCGTCTGGTGGGACACGCCCGCCAGGCGGGCGACGTCCGCCATGACCGCTGGCCGGTGGGCGGTCGTCACCGCTTCCTCCGCGTGAACTCGCACTGGCGGGCCGTCCGTTCTTCCATGAGTCGGGTTCCTCGTCCGTCAGTGTGAGTGACGGGGCACGTCACTGCCGCTGCCACCGACCAGGAAGTCGAGGTCGGCCCCACTGTCGGCCTGGAGGACGTGTTCGCTGTACAGCCGTGCCCAACCCCGCTCGGCCACCGGCGGCGGCGGCTTCCAGGCGGAGCGACGCTCGGCGAGTTCCGCCTCGTCGACCAGGAGGTCGAGGCGGCGGGTGGCGACGTCGAGCTGGACCAGGTCGCCGGTTCGCACCAGCGCGAGAGGACCGCCCACGGACGCCTCCGGCGCCACATGCAGGACGCACGTGCCGTAGCCGGTGCCGCTCATGCGCGCGTCGGAGATCCGCACCATGTCCGTGATGCCGTCGGTGAGCAGTCGGCGGGGCATGGGCACGTTGCCCACCTCCGGGAAGCCGGGGTAGCCGCGCGGACCGGCGTTGCGAACGACGATCACCGTGTCCGGTGTGACGTCCAGGTCCGGGTCGTCGGCGGCGACGACGTACTCCTCGATCCGGTCGAAGACGAGCGCCGGGCCGGTGTGCGTGAGGAGGTGGGGGGTGGCGGCGGAGACCTTCAGCACCGCTCCGGACGGCGCCAGTGACCCGCGCAGCACCACGGTGCCGGAGCCGGCGGCCTGGAACGGCTCCTTCATGGTGGCGATGACCTCGGAGTTCCAGCACTGCGCGCCGTCGACGTTCTCGGCCACGCTCCGGCCGCTGACCGTGACGTGCTCGGTGTGCAGCAGCGGCGCGAGCTCCTTCATCACCACCGGGAGGCCGCCCGCGTAGGCGAAGTCCTCCATCAGGTACGCCCCGGACGGCATGAGGTTGACCAGCAGCGGAACGTCGGCGGTGAGGGTGTCGAAGTCCTCCAGTGACAGGGGCACGCCGAGGCGTCCGGCGATGGCGAGCAGGTGCACGACGGCGTTCGTGGAGCCACCGATCGCGGCGTTGACCCGGATGGCGTTCTCGAACGCCTCGCGGGTGAGCACCGAGGACAGCCGTTGGTCCTCGCCCACCATGGCGACGATCCGCCGTCCGGCGGCCTGCGCGAGCGCGTACCGCCGGGAGTCGACGGCGGGTACGGCGGCGGCCCCCGGTAGCTGCACGCCCAGCGCCTCGGTCACGCAGGCCATGGTGGAGGCGGTCCCCATGGTCATGCAGTGGCCCCGGCTGCGGGACATGCCGACCTCCGCCTCGGCGCAGTCGGCGGCGCTCATCCGGCCGGCCCGCATCTCCTCGGTGAAACGCCAGACGACCGTGCCCGAGCCGATGTCCTGGCCCCGGAACTTGCCGTTGAGCATCGGCCCGCCGGTCAGCATCAGCGTCGGCAGGTCCACGCTCGCCGCCCCCATCAGCAGGCCCGGGGTGGTCTTGTCACAGCCGGAGAGCAGGACCACCCCGTCGAGGGGGTTGGCGCGGACCGACTCCTCCAGCTCCATCGCGAGCAGGTTGCGGTAGAGCATGGTCGTGGGACGCATGAGTGGCTCGCCCAGGCTCATGGCCGGGAACTCCAGCGGCAGGCCGCCGCTCTCCCACACGCCGCGCTTCACCGACTCGGCCAGGTCGCGCAGGTGGGCGTTGCAGGGGGTCAGCTCCGACCAGGTGGTGGCGATGCCGATCACCGGGCGACCGTCGAAGACGTCGTCCGCGAATCCCTGGTTGCGCATCCAGGACCGGTGGATGAACCCGTTGCGGCCCTCGGCGCCGAACCACTGCGCGCTGCGCAGCGGTCGATCTGTCGTCGACATCAGCACACCTCTCTGTCATGCCTCAAGGTCGCTCGGCGCGACCTAGCGAAGGCCTCCGACGGACAGGCCGCCGCGCCAGTGCCGTTGGAGGCTGAAGAACGCGATGACCAGTGGGATCACGGACACCAGTGAGCCCAGGATGATGAGGCTCCACAGCGAGGTGCCGCCCGAGTTGTTCGCCGAGGCGATCCCCTGCCAGAGGCCGAGACCGACGGTCACCGGGAAGAGCCGGTTGTCCGAGAGCATGGCCAGCGGCAGGAAGTAGTTGTTCCAGGACGCCACGGCGGACAGCAGCAGCACGGTGACCACCGCGGGACGCATCAGCGGAAGCGCGATCTGCAGGAACGTGCGCACCTCCCCCGCGCCGTCCACGCGCGCCGCGTCGAGCAGCTCGTCCGGCACCGCGTCGCGCGCGTACACGTGCATCAGGTAGACGCCGAACGGGTTGAGCAGCGACGGCAGGATCACCGCCCAGACGGTGTTCGTCAGGCCGAGCCGGGAGAACATGATGAAGGTCGGGATGACCAGGGCGGTGGCTGGCACCATGAGCGCGCCCAGCACGACGGCGAAGCTGAAGCGCCGCGCGGCGAACCGGTACTTGGCGAACCCGTAGCCGGCCATCACCGCCAGGACCGTGGCGCCGACTCCGCCGGCGATGGCGTACAGCGTGGAGTTGAGGATCCACCGCAGGTAGATGCCACCGTCGTAGGTGAAGAGCTGCCGGAGGTTGCCGACGTAGTCGATCTGGTCGGAGAACCACAGGGTGTTGCCGCCTCCGAACAGGCCCGGCGCGTTCTTGGAGCTGTTGACGATGACCCACCAGAACGGGACCAGGAAGTAGATCACCAGGAAGCCGAGGAGGATCTGCAGGGGAAGGTAGCGCTGCGGCCGGCGGACGCCGGCGCGGACGCTGGTGTGGTCGGCCATCTAGAGGAAGCTCCTCCGCTTGCGGGTGAAGAACAGGAAGGCGTACACGCAGATGAAGACGATGCCGCCGAGCGCGAACGAGATCGCCGACCCGTAGTTGAAGTTGGCCAGCGAGAACGCCTGCTGGTACGCGTACATGTTGGGGGTGAAGTCGGCCCCGATCGTGCCCGCGGCGAGGTAACGCAGGATCTGCGGCTCGTTGAAGAACTGCAGGGTGCCGATGAGCGAGAAGACCAGGATCAGGATCAGCGCGGGCGCGATCAGCGGGATCTTGATACGCGTCGCGATCTGCCACCGTCCGGCGCCGTCCATCCGGGCGGCCTCGTAGAGCGTCGGGTCGACGCCCTGCAACGCCGCGTACAGGATGATCATGTAGTAGCCGGCCCACTGCCAGGTGACGACGTTGAGCAGGCCGTAGAAGATCAGGTCGCTGCCCAGGAAGTCGGGCGCGGTGGCGCCGAACAGCCCGAAGATGTCGGTGAGCGGGCCGAAGCCCTTGCTGTAGAGGAACCCCCACATCACGGCCCCGATGACGGTGGGGATCGCGTACGGAAGAAAGATCATGAGGCGGGAGAAGCGCGCGAACAGCGTCGTCACGGCGTCCAGGATGAGAGCCATCACGAGCGCCAGGACGATCTGCAGCGGGATCGAGACGAGCGAGAAGCGGATGACGAACCAGGCTCCGGACAGGAAGCTCGGGTCGGTGAACGCCTTCACGTAGTTGTCGAAGAGGACGAAACTGGTGCCGCCGATCAGCTTCTTCTGAAAGAGGCTGAGGTACAGCGCGTACGCCAACGGCGCGATGAGGAACGCCAGGAAGACGATCGCGAAGGGCCCGACGAAGAGCCACCCCATCAGGTGCTCGCGGAGGTGCACCTTGCCACGGATCTTGCGCGTCTCGCTCGGCGGACGCGGTGTGCGCTTCTCGGTCAGGACTGTCATCTGTGGTCTCCGAAGGGCGTGGACGCGGGGGGTCGTGGGTGGGCCGGCCGGCCACCGCCGGCGCGACCCACCCGGAGCGGTCACTGAACGGTGAAGCCCTGCTCCTTGGCGTACTTCGCCACGTCGTCCTGGAGCTTGTCGGCAGCCTGGGAGCCGGTGGTCGAGCCCTTGATGACCTCGCTGATCTGCTTCGTCATGGCGTCCAGGTAGTACTGGCCGAAGGGCGCGTAGGACACCCCCTTGTAGGCCTCGGCGGCGGGCAGGTAGACCTCCTTGTTCGCCTGCTGGCCGCTGAAGAACGCCACCTTCAGGTCGACGAACGCGGGATCCTTCAGCGCGGTGAGGTTCAGCGGGAAGATGATCTGGTTGGTCCAGCCGTCGGTGAGCGACTCCTTGTCGGCGTAGAGCCCGTAGGCGACCTTCGCCGCCAGCTCCGGCTTCTTCGCCTGCTTGGTCACCGAGAAGGCCGACCCACCCCAGTTCACCTGCACCGGGTTGGCCGAATCCCACTGCGGCAGTGGCGCGACCGCGAACTTGCCGGTGTCCTGGCCCTTACCGACGCCCGCCCCGGTGAGGTAGCCCGGCGCCCACGCCGCCGAGATGTACGTCGCGTAGTTTCCGTTGATCACACCGGAGATGTACTCCGGGGTGAACTGGTCCTGCGTACCGACCAGGCCCTTCTTGGCGAGGCCACCCCAGTAGTCCAGCACGTCCTTGGACGCCTGGTCGTTGAGCTTCACCCCGATCGACTTCGGCTGGGCCGGATCGAAGGTGAAGGGCGACGCGCCCTTCTGGATCTGCAGCGCCATCATCACGGCCGGCACGTTCGCGCCGAGGTCCCCGAACAACGGGCCGCCGGCGTCCTTGACCTTCTGCGCGGCCTGCTCGTACTCGGCCCAGGTCTTCGGCGGGGTGATCTGGTACTTGTCGAAGATGTCCTTGCGGTAGATCATGCCCATCGGGCCACCGTCGACCGGGACGCCGTAGACCGCGTCGCCCACCGACACGTCCTTCCAGGCGCCCTCGCCGTAGTTGGCCTTGACCGCGTCGTAGCCGTACTGCTTGATGTCGACGAGCGCGCCCTGGATCTGGAAGGTCGGGATCCGGTCCGCCTCGACCATGATCACGTCGGGCGCCCCGGTGCCCGCCGAGATGGCCGTCTGGAACTTGTCGTACTCGTCGCCGCCCTGACCGACGTTGGTCCAGCAGACCTGCACGTCGTCGTGCAGCTTGTTGAAGTTGTCGACGACGAGCTGGGTGTTGGGGTACCAGCCCCACATCGTCACGACCGGCACGTTCTGCTTGGTGATGGTGTTCGTGCAGTTGCTCGCGTCGCTGCCGCCGTCGTCCGAGGAGCAGGCGACCAGGCCACTCCCGGCCGCGAGCATGGCCACCGTGGCGAGTATGCGTCTTCTCTTCATTGAGATGGTTCCCTTCAAAGGTGGCGGTGCACGGACATCCATGCGCCAGCGGCGCCACCGGAGGCGCTGGGACCCGGCTCCCGGTGGCGTCGCCTGGGCAGGCTCCTAGCGCTTGAACAGACGGGGCGCCAGGTCGATGAGGTTCTTCTGCCACACGTCCCAGCCGTGCGGTCCGGGGGTGACCCCGTCGAACTCGTAGCGGATACCGAGGGCGTCCATCGTGGTCAGCGAGGCCATGAAGCTCGGGTACACGAAGTCGGTCTGGTCACCGACGTAGAGGCGCAGCATCCTGGTGCCGTTGTTGATGGCCGCGACGTCGACGCCGGTGCCGCTGCCGAAGCCGGCCGAGAACGCCGCGACGTAGGCGAACTGGCCCGGATAGGCCTTCAGCACACCGAACGCCTGCCCGCCGCCCATCGACAGCCCGGCGAGGGCCTGCTGGGAGGGGTCGCTGGAGACGTGGTACCGGGACCGGGCCGCCGGCACGATGTTCTCCAACAACTCCCGGTTGAAGTTCGACGAGTTGCCGTTGCCCATCACGACGACCATGGGTGTCAGGTCCCCGTCGAGGAACTGGTGGTCGAGGATCTGCTTGGCCCGGCCCATCTCGACCCAGTCCGTGTAGTTCTGCCCGCCACCGTGTTGGAGGTAGAGGACGGGATAGGGCTGTGCTCGCTGCGGGTCGTACCCGGGCGGGGTCCAGACCAGCGCGGTGCGGTCCTGGCCGGCCACCGTGCTGGTGTAGGTCATGCTCTCGACCGTGCCGCCCTGGCCCGCCGGCACGTCGGTCAGCAGTCGGGCCGCAGGACCCGGGACGAGGAAGGTGCTCCACATCGGCTCCGTGGTCACCCTCGTCGGGTTGGAGACGTCCTTGAACGGCACCCGGTCGACGATCAGGCGGTAGTAGTAGAACCAGGGCTTCAGCGGCCCCACGGTCGCCCGCCACCGGTCGCCGTCACGCGTCAGCGGCACGCGCAGCCAACTGCCGCCCGGCGCGATGTTGGCCCACACGGTGACGTGCTGGGCGTCCGCGAAGTCGGTGGTGGTCTCGAAGGTGACGAACCCGTCCGCGGTGACGAAGGGCGTCGGGGTGGTGCCGGCCGGCGGAGGCGAGAACTCGCCCGTGAACCGGCCGTGGCCCGGGCTCGGCCCGTGGTCCGCCACGTGCCGGAACAGCCGTGGCACGAAGTCGACGAGGTTCTCCTGCCAGGTGGTCCAGTTCCCGCCGCCGTCCGGGTTGACCCCGTCGAACTCGAACCGGACGTCGGCCCGGTCCAGCGCCTTCGTCAGCCGGTAGGTGGTGTTGTAGGCCGGGTCGGTCACGTTCCCGGTGTAGAGGCGCAGCAGCTTGAGGTGGTTGAGCGCCGTGGCGTCCCGGCGGTCGATCGTCGGGGTCGACGTGCCCGAGAACCAGCCGACAGAGCCGAACTGGCCGGGCTTGGCGAGGGCCGCGCGGACCGCCCGCGCCGCGCCGTCGGTGACACCGGCGATGGCCTGGTGGGCCGGATCGCGAAGGACCCGGTAGTTGTCGCCGACCGCCTTGCGGAGATCCTTCAACTCCCGGTCGTCCGTGCTGTCGGCGATCACCACGACCATCGGCTGCATCGCGCCCGCCGCCGAGAGGTTGTCGAGGATCTGCTTCGTGCGACCGAGGTCGAGCCAGTCGGTGGCGGCCACGCCGCCCCCCGACTCCAGGAAGAGCGTCGGATAGCCCTTCGGCTTCTTCGCCGCGTACCCGGGTGGCGTCCAGACCAGGGCCGAGCGCTGCTCGGCGCGAACCCGGTAGGTCAGCGTCCCGACCGTGCCGCCGCTGCCGGCGGGCGCGTCGGCCAGCCAGCGCGCCGACTCGCCGGCGACCAGGAAGGTGCTCAGGAGCGGGTCGGACGCCACTCCCGCGCTGTTGGTCGGATCCTTGATGGTCTTGTTGTCGTCGGCGGTCACCTGGTAGCGGTACAGCCCGGGCGTCAGCGCGCCGAGCACCCCGGACCACACGTCACCGCGGCGGGTCAGACCGAACTCCGCCCAGGTGGCGGACGGGCCGAAGTTGCCCTCGACGACCACCTGCGAGACGGTGCCGAGGCGCTCCTGGACGTACGCGGCCGGCACGCTGAACGAGGCGTAGCGGTCCGGGGAGACGTCCAGCCACGGCGTGTCCGCCGCCGCTGCCGGTTGCGGCGCGAGCAGGGCCGCCGCCAGGGCGACGACTCCGGCGCTGAACACCGCCGCGAGCCGGCGTACGCCGAGGCGGCGTCGGCGCCCGTGATAATGTTCGGTTGTCACGCTCCACTCCTTTCCTGTGCCGGCAGCGGATGCGACCCGCTGACCAGCTCAACCCATCGGTGGATCTCGCCGTGCGGTAGCGCTCACCTCCTTCGGTCCCTCGCCGGTGCTGCGGTCGAGCCACGGACCACGAGGTTGGTCGGCAGGACTATCTGGTGCGGCTCGTCCCACTCGCCGGTCACCAGTGACTTGAGCATTCGCGCGGCTTCGTACCCGAGCTGGTACATCGACTGGTCGACCGTGGTCAGACCCGGAACGGTCGACGCCGACTCGGGGATGTTGTCGAAGCCGACGACGGACAGGTCCTGCGGGACGGAGAGCCCCAGTTCCCTGGCGACCTCAAGGACCTTAAGCGCCATCCCGTCGCTCGCCGCGAAGATCGCCGACGGCCGGTCCGCCCGTTGCAACAGGGCGCGCGCCAACGGAACGGCCGACTCGGGATTGAAGTCCCCCCGGCCGATCAACGTCGGGTCGACCGGGATACCGGCGGCGACGAGCGCCGCCCGGTAGCCCTCCTCCCGGGACCATGCCGAGGCGAGGCTGTCGCGACCGGCGATGAAGCCGACGCGTCGGTGGCCCAGGTCGAGCAGATGCTCGACAGCGGTGGTGGCGCCGGCGAGGTTGTCGGCCATGACCGAGGGCGCCGTCGCGCCGCGCACCGGGTCGATGGCCACGACCGGCGTACGGCTGCGCATCTCACCCCAGGGCGTGACGACGATGCACCCGTCGGTGAGGGTGCCCGACAGGCGGGTCAGGTGCCGCTGCTCCCAACCCTCCGAGTAGGACCCGTAGAGGTCGCTGTTGGCGTAGATGATGAGGTCGAAGCCGGAGCGGCTGAGCGCCTTCATGACCCCCTTGAGCACCTCTGCCGTGTACGACTGGAAGCTGTGCGCCACGAGGCCGAGGACGTTGGTGCGGCTGCGCCGCAGGCTCGAGGCCACCAGGCTCGACTCGTAGCCGAGCTGTTCGATGGCGGTGCGGACCTGAGCGATCGTGCGGGCGCTGACGCCGTAGTGCCCGTTGACGACGCGCGAAACGGTGGCGGTGGAAACGCCGGCGATCCGGGCGACATCACTCATTGTTACCGGCGCATTGGCTTCGATCATGCCGCTCTCTCTGGACTGCAATCGTTATCGGTTACGTTTCCAGGATGTTGCCAACGTAACCGACCACGATTGCGAACACAAGACCTCTTCATCCCCGCGCGAGAGCCGGCAGCGGGTCCTAACGGGATTGTGCAAGGTGGACTTCCCGGGGTGCAAAGCCGCGCCATTTCGCGCACGCGATCTACCCATCGACAACGGGACGGCACGCTCTGTCAGGCGCCATTCCGGAACGCGGTGTTCCCTCCGGGGAGCATGATCGGTAACGTTTACATCGATCGCGAACGTAATCGATGATCATGGCGATGTCCAGAGCTCGCACCGACCCACCACCCCCGGGTCCCCGGCGCCGCGACACGGATCCCGACGTCGGAGGCCTCCTCCGAGAGGAGCCCGCCCTGAACACCCACCTCGACGCAGCGCCGCACCCACTCCCCCACCGCGCCGCCTCGCCCGTCCAGCCTCGTCCGGGCCAGCCGGGACGGCTGTCGTGAACACCGCACGCCTGCTCCTGGACCCGCGGCGACGTGTCGCACCGGTGCCGCGCCGGATCTTCGGCTCGTTCGTGGAGCACCTGGGCCGCTGTGTCTACGGCGGAATCTACGAGCCCGACCACCCCAGCGCCGACGCGGACGGCTTCCGGGGCGACGTCCTCGCGCTCGTCCGCGAGCTGGGCGTCACGACGGTCCGCTACCCGGGCGGCAACTTCGTCTCCTCCTACCGCTGGGAGGACGGCGTCGGCCCGGTCGAGAAACGACCGGCCCGGCTCGACCTCGCCTGGCACAGCCTGGAGACCAACGCCTTCGGGCTGGACGAGTTCATGCGCTGGGTCGGCAAGGCGGGCGTCGATCCCATCATGGCGGTGAACCTCGGCACCCGGGGCACCGCCGAGGCTGTCGACCTGCTGGAATACGCCAACCACCGGGCGGGGAGCCACCTCGCCGACCAGCGCCGCGACAACGGCGCCGCAGACCCGTACGGGATCCGGCTGTGGTGCCTGGGCAACGAGATGGACGGCCCGTGGCAGGTGGGCCAGCGAAGCGCGACCGAGTACGGGCGACTCGCGGCGCAGACCGCGAAGGCGATGCGCCGCTTCGATCCCGACCTCGAACTGGTCGCCTGCGGCTCGTCCCATCTCGGCATGCCGACCTTCGGGAGCTGGGAGCGCGACGTGCTGACCGAGGCGTACGACGACGTCGACCTGATCTCGCTGCACGCCTACTACCAGCCGGTCGACGATGACCTGCCCAGCTTCCTCGCCTCGGCCGAGGACATGGACAGGTACATCGACGCCGTCACGGCCATCGCGGACTCGGTGGGCGCGATCCGCCGGTCCACCAGGAAGATCATGATCGCGTTCGACGAGTGGAACGTGTGGTACCAGTCGGCCGCGCCGTCCACCCCGCCCAGCGGCGAGGACTGGCCGGTCGCGCCGCCGCTGCTGGAGGACCACTACAGCGTGGCCGACGCCGTCGTCGTCGGTGGCCTGCTCATCAGCCTGCTGCGGCACAGCGACCGGGTGACCGCGGCGTGCCAGGCCCAACTGGTCAACGTCATCGCGCCGATCATG
Source organism: Micromonospora sp. CA-248212 (assembly GCF_050948405.1). Lineage (NCBI taxonomy): Bacteria > Bacillati > Actinomycetota > Actinomycetes > Micromonosporales > Micromonosporaceae > Micromonospora > Micromonospora sp. CA-248212. The sequence goes on from NZ_CP192023.1 coordinate 4,410,317, forward strand.
ACCGAACCGGGAGGCTCGGCCTGGCGGCAGACCATCTTCCACCCGTTCGCCCGCACGGCCCGGCACGCCCGGGGGGTCGTGCTGGACGTACTGCGCGACGGCAGCACCACGACCACCGACCGCTACGGCGTCATCGACGCGGTCGACGCGGTCTCCACCTGGGACGACACCGCCGCCGAGATGACCGTGTTCCTCGTCAACCGGGTCGTCGACACCCCCGCCGAGGTGACCGTCGACCTCGCCGGCGCCCAGGTGGGCGAGATCATCGAATGCGTCACCGTGGGCGGCGCCGACCTCGATGCCAAGAACACGGCCGACGGCCCGGACCACGCCGAGCCGCGCCCCAACGACACGGTCCAGGCGAGCGACCTCGGCGTCCGCCTGACTCTCGCGCCCGCGTCGTGGACCATGCTGCGGCTGCACGTCACCGACGTGACCCCGTAGCACACCCCGGCCGCGCAGCCCCGGCTTTCACCAGGGGGTGCGCGGCCGGGGATTCCCCACCACGGGGAGTACGGAGAATCGCGTCGACGGTCCGGCCAGGACCGACACAATTGCGGCCGAGGAAAACGCGGTGAGCGCCTGTCGAATTGGCGTGCGGAATCTCGGTCCGCTCTATTTCGCGACGGAATCCACGCGTCAGCGGCGGGTGTCGTAAGAATGCACCCGAGAGACCGTCGACGCAATTATTCGACCGCTGGCGTCAACCTCCCGTCGATCCGCCGCACAATCGCGGTGTACTCGTCGCGCAACTCCTCGGGAAGCACCCAGGCCGGCGCGTCCTGCCATGCCAGCGGCCGGAGGAACCGTCGGATCGACGTCGCGCCCACCGACGTGTGCACGGCGTTCGTCGACGGCCAGGGCCCACCGTGGTGCTGGGCCCAGGACACCCGGACACCGGTGGGATAGCCGTCGAAGACGATGCGACCCGCGCGGGCGGAGAGCACGTCGACCAACCCACGGACCACGTCGGCGTCGTCCTGCGGGCCACGGTGGACGGAGCCGGTCAGCGACGGCGGGACGGCGTGCAGCGCGGCGTCGAGGTCGGCGGTGTCGTCGTACCGGATGACGATCATGAGCGGCCCGAAACACTCGTCGGCGATCTCGGCGGTCAGCCCCGGCAGGTCGACCTCCAGAAGCCTCGGCGCGACGGCGAAGCCCGCGCCGTTCTCGACCCGCGGCTGCGCCGAGACGCGGACGCCGGCCCGCTCGAACTCGGCCGCCCGGATCTCGTACGCGTCCCGGATGCGCTCGTTGAGCAGGATCGCGCCGCCGGAGCCGGCGACCCTCTCGCGCAGACCGTCGACGAGCTGGTCACCGCCCCGACCGGCCGGCACGAACGCCAGGCCCGGCTTGGTGCAGAGCTGGCCGCCGGAGGCGGTGAAGGAGGCGAACAGTCCCTCGGCGATCCCCTCGGCCCGGTCGGCGGCCGCGCCCGGCAGCACGACGATCGGGTTCACGCTGCTCAGTTCGGCGTACAGGGGAATGGGATCGGGTCGCTCGTCGATGGCCGCCTGGATGGCACGGGCGGCGTTGACCGAGCCCGTGAGGGCGGCCGCACGGATCGCGGGGTGCCGCACCAGCCAGCGACCGGCCCGCTCCCCGTAGACGACGCCGATGACGCCATCGGGCCCGCCGAGGTCGCGGACGGCCGCCTCGATCGCGGCGGCGGACGCGTGCGAGGTCAGCGGATGCGACGGATGGGCCTTCAGGACCGTGGGGCAGCCGGCGGCGAGCGCGGCGGCCGTGTCCCCGCCCGCGACCGAGAAGGCGAACGGGAAGTTGCTGGCGCCGAAGACGGCGACCGGCCCGAGGGGTACGAGCATCCGCCGCACGTCCGGACCGGGTCCGAGTGGGGTGTCGGCGGCGTGGTCGATGGCGGCCTCGACGTACGCGCCGTCGCGGAGCACGTCGCCGAACATCCGGAACTGGACCGCGGCCCGGGTGAGCTCGGAGTCCAGCCGCGCGTGGGCCAGCCCGGTCTCCGCCTCGGCGGCCGCGACCAGGTCCTTCCGACGGGATTCCAGGGACGCGGCGATGGCGTCCAGCAGCTCCGCCCGGCCGTGCCTTCCCAGGTCGGCCAACCAGCGCGTCGCCCGGGACGCCTGGCCGGCGACCACGTCCACCCCTGACTCGTCGGTCTCGGTGAGATCCGTCGCGCGGCGCTGGCCGTCGCGCGGATCGACCGTGCTGACCACGTTCACAGCAGTCCCCTCCTTGCCAGATTGCCCATGAGGTCGCGGATGCCGAAGTGCCAGGGCTCGCACTCCTGGGCGTGCCGCACCCGGTTGACCAGGGTGCCGAGCGCCGGGCAGCTGATCCGTACCACGTCGTCGACCTGGTGGGTGAAGCCCTCACCGGGGCTACCCCGGTCCTGGATGGGCGCGAACATGGTGCCGAGCATCAGGGCCGCGCCGTCGGGATAGTGGTGGTGCGGGCCGATGAGCTGCCGCACCAGGTCCTCCGGGTCGCGCGACATCCGCGTCATCTCCGATACCGCCTCGAGCCGGAAGTCGTCCGCGCCGTGGACTTCCAGGCGGACCTCGAGTTCGCGCACCCGTTCCAGGCCGAACCGGTCGTCGAAGAGCCGGATCAGGGGACCCAGGGCGCAGGAGGCGTTGTTGTCCTTCGCCAGGGGAAGCAGCAGCGCCGAGCGGCCCTCGATGTCGCGCAGGTTCACGTCGTTGCCCAGGGTGGCGCCGACGATCCGGCCGCTGGACTGGACGATGAGCGTGATCTCGGGTTCCGGGTTGTTCCAGGTCGACGCGGCGAGCACGCCCACGTCGACGGCGGTGCCGACGGCGGAGAGGATCTGCCCCTTGGTGAAGATCTCGGCGTCCGGACCGATCCCCACCTCCAGGTACTGGCTCCACATGCCCTCGGCGACCAGCAGGCTCTTGAGTCGATCGGCCTCGGCCGAGCCCGGTTCCAGGTGGTGCAGGTCGACGCCGATGTCGGCGAACATCCGTTGCCGGATGTCCGCCGCGAGCGCCAGGTCGCCGCGGGCCCGCTCCTCGATGACGCGCTCGATCATCGAGATGGGAAAGGTCACGCCGGCGGCCTTGAGCGCGTGCAGGTCGACCGGGGTCAGCAGCCAGGGCCGGTCGCGGTCGCGGGTCGTGACCGCCGTGTTGGCCAGGATCTCCCCGAAGTCCCCCACCCGCGCCCCGTCGAGCCCGACCACGGTCGCGGCGGGGTCGGGCAGCTCGCAGATGTCCCGGACGGTCGCAAACCGGTGGCTCAGGTCGAGGACCTCACCGTCGCGGACGACCACGGGTGTGGGGCCGCTGACGGACGGATCCCAGATCCGGCCAATCAGGACGCTGCCCGCGTCGTCCGGCAACGCCTCGGCGGCGGTGCCGACCCAGTCCTCGCGTCGGGGTTCGTCGGCGGTCCCGGAACGCGAGGGCCTGTCGGTCGTCGTCAATTCGTCGCCCCGGCGAAGCCGATCCGAGCGCACCACTTACCCATCGTCGCTCCACCGTTACAAGTCGGAGTCAAGCTCATAAATTGCAACGATCGTAGCGACATGTGCAACGTTGTCAAGTGGCGGTTGCGCATCGCGTCATCTACATTGCACATGATGCAACGGAAGCGGCGACGCCGCGCCGTGCGAGGGGAGACACAGCCTTGGCGCAATCGATCCGCCGCGCGATCGACCTCATCCGTCGATCGGCCGAACGTCCGCTGTCCCTGACGGAGGCCGCGGACGTGCTCGGCGTGCACAAGTCGACCGCCCTACGGATTCTGCACACCCTGGAGTCCGCGCGCTTCGTGCGCCGTACCGGCGCGGGCGCCTACGTGCTCGGCAGCGGGCTGATCGAGCTGGCGGACCTCGCGCTCGGCTCGATGGACCTGCGCCAGCCGGCCGCCGCGCACCTGCGTGCGCTACAACGCGAGACCGGCCACACCGTGCACCTCGCACAGCAGACCGGCGACGAGATCATCTATATCGACAAGGTGGACAGCCCGGCGTTCGACGCCGTCAAGCTCCCCTCCCGGGTCGGGCGCGCGGTGTCGATCTACGCGAGCGCCGTCGGCAAGACCATCCTGGCGTACCTGCCCCCTGAGGATCGCGAACGGCTGCTCTCGCACGTCGTCTTCGAGAGGTTCACCGACACCACCTTCGCCGACCGCGGCGCGCTCGACGCCGAACTCGCCGCCATTCAGGAACGCGGCTGGGCCGTGGACAACGGTGAGCACGACACCTACGTGATGTGCGTGGCCGCACCGATCAGGGATTCCCGAGGGCAGGTCATCGCCGCCGTCTCGATCACCGCGATCGAGGTCATCGCGAGCCTCGACGAACTGCGGAGCAATCTGCCGCTGCTGCTGGAGACCGCCGACCAGATCTCGTACGAGATCGGCTACCCGCGGCCCTCCGCGACCTGACCGCGCCCCCGCCGTCCGGTGTCGCCACTGCGGAGGCGGCCCACCTCAGGGTAGGTCGCTGAGCGTGGACCGGACCTCGGCGGCGAAGAGGCCCGCCGGGTCGAACGGCATGCCGGTGAAGTGCCCGGCGACCTCCAGGCTGATCACCCCGTGCACTCGGGTCCAGAAGGTCAGCGACCGGCGCATCGACTGATCTTCACCCGCGTGCGCGAAGGCATCTCGCACCGGGGCGAAGATGCGGCGGGCGAGTTCGGTGGCCTCGGCCGGAGCGGCGTAGCCCGGCACCGGTGTCCCGTACAGCAGTAGGTAGCGGTGCGGATCGCTTCGGGCCCAGTCACGGATCACCGTGGCGATCGCGGTCAGCCGGTCGCGTGGGGTCGCGCCGGCGCCGGCCGCGGCCTCGACCACGTGTGCCAGGTCGCGGTAGGCGGCAAGGATCAACTCGGTGAGCAGGTCGTCGCGACTGGCGAAGTACCGGTAGAGAGCCGGTGCGGTCATCCCCATCTGCTTGGCGATGGCCTTGAGCGACAGCCCCGCCGCGCCGGCCTCGGCGAGTTGCTTCCACGCGTGTGCGCGTACCTCGGCCTGCACCTGCCGCCGATAGCGCTCGCGCGGCCCGACAAGCGACTCCGCCGACTGCTCACCGGCCGTACGGGTCTGGTCCGCCATGCCATACCTCCCCTTCGCGTTGACATCAGGTTACTGCAGTTATATGGTGTAACGGAAGCGAACGACTGTTACCCACCTGAGGAGTCACCGTGAAGCATCTCCCCGCAGCCACCATCGCCACCCTCCTGATCGGCGGCTCGGCGCTCGCCAGCGGCGCCGTACCCGCTCTGGCCGGCGGCACGGCCTTCGCCCACCAGCAGCCCGACGAGCACGGCACCGCCGGTCAGGCGCGGCAGGTGACCCGCGCCTGGGTTCAGCTCTGGAACGGCGACTACACACAGGCCGAGCGCATCATCTCCCCGGACGTCCGGGTGAGGGCCGCGCTGCTCGACGGCGGCGACGGCAGCGCCGTCAAGGGTCCGCACGGCATGGCCGACCTGGTCGGCCAGATCCGGTCCGCCTTCCCCGACCTGCGCTTCACCGTCGAGGTCGGCCCGATCATCGACGGTGACCACGTGGTCGTGCGATGGGTCGCCAACGGCACGTACGGCGGAGGCTTCCCCGGCGCGACCGCCGCGCCCGGCACCCGGGTCCGCTTCACCGGCACGGACACGCTGCGCATCAGGCGTGGCCTCATCACCGACTACTGGCTCAACGCCGACACTCTGCTGCTCGTCACGCAACTCAAGGTCACGGCGGCTCCCGAGCGGTAGGTCACCGGTCCGCATCCGTGCGGGCGGGACACCGACGGTGCGCGCTGCGATCGACCGCAGCGCGCACCCGGCTACCCGCGGCCGTCCGCGGACCCGGAGAGCGACGGCCGTTCACCGGCCTGACCGCGTGCCCGCTGCGCGGTGTCGCCACCACGGAGGCGGTCCAACTCGGCGAGGTACATCGCCTGCATGCGGTCATAGTGCCGGACCAGCAGCGCGACCTCCTCGACGCTGTAGCCCTCGACGAGTCGTTCGGCCCCCTCGGCGAACCGCTCGTACGGCCGCGTCAACTCGGCCATCCGCTCCGGGCGCAGGGTGACGATCACCCGCCGCCGGTCCGCCGGGTCACGCTCGGCCGTCACGTAACCCGCCTGCTGAAGCCGGCGCAACATGCTGGTCACCGCTCCGGTGGTGAGGTTGGTCCGCTCGGCGACCTGCCCCGCGGTAGCGGACCCGACGTCCGCCAGGTAGTCCAGGCACTCCAGGTCACTCACGGTCAGGCCCAGCCGGTCCGCGATGGCGTACCGGAACACCATGGAGAGCCGGGACATCTCCCGCCCGGCGCGCATGAGGTCGGCGATCGCGGACGCGCGGGCCGGCACCTGGGACATGCCGCAATCATGCCTCCGGCACGGTCACCCGGTGCAGCCGAGGTAACAGGCGGGTCAGCACCCAGTGTGGTGCGGTCGCGCCCCCGGTGAGACGGCGCATCAGCCGGCCGGCGGTGTCGACGGCGCGGAAGGCGTAGGGCACCATCTCGTCCTGGTAGGCGGCGATCGCCTCCTCCACCGCCCGACCGGTCGCCCGAGCCTCGAGCAGCCGGCGGCCGAGCAGGGCCGCGTCGCGGAGCGCGGTGTTACCACCATGGGCGCCGAACGGTGGCATGACGTGTACGGCGTCGCCCATCATCGTCGCCCGGGGCACCGCCCACCGCTGCGGGCGTCGGCCGGTGGCGAAGAGGTTGAGCACAGTGGCGTCCAACTCCGCCGTGGCGACCACCCGTCGGATGAGCGGGTGGAAGCCCGTGCTCATCCCGGCGGCCAGTCGCCAGAGCGCCAGCAGGTCGCCGCGGACGCCGATGGGCACCTCCTCCTGCGGTAGCAGCAGTCCCCACATCACGTAGTCGTCGCCGGTGGGCGCGTAGCTGCCCGGGGCCAGCCGCGCGAACGCCTCCCGTGGCCTCTCGCCGAACCGCATGGAGGTGAAGAAGAAGGCGAGGCCGGGTCGATCGGCGATGGCCAGGACGCCGCTGTCGCGCAGCGCGTCCGGGATCATGCTCTCCCCGTTGCGGCGCAGGGGCGACCGGCCGTAGATGCCCGCCATCGGCGCGCTCGCCGGGGCCGCGTCGGGCATGAGCTGCGCCCGCAGTGCCGAGCCCACGCCGTCCGCGCCCACGACGACGGTCGCCGCGACGGCCCCACCGTCGGAGAACCGCAGTCGCAGCCCGGCCGGGCCGCCGCTGTCCACCGCGACGGCCTCCTTGCCGTAGTGGATCCGCCCGTCGAGCCCGGTCTGCAGGATCGAGCGCAGCGTCAACCGATCGACCTGGCGGGTCGCGTACGGCTCGTCCTTGAAGGCGATGGTGAACGCGTCCCGGAGTCGGCTGTCGGTGAAGCGGAGGTGTCCGCCGGGCTCGTCGCCGGTGGCCAGCGCCAGGTTGTACAGCGGACGGGGCAGGCTCTCGCGCAACGCCGCCAACCCGTACCGGTCGAGGATGATCCGGTAGCCCTGCCGCCGGACGAAGGGGCCGGGGTCCCGCTCGTAGACGTGCGCGTCGATGCCGGCTCGCGTCAGGTACTGGGCGAGGCAGAGACCGGAGAGGCCGCCGCCGGCGATAGCCACCGAGAAGTCCGTCGATATGCCCATGCCGTTATCTTAATGACTAAGATGATTTTCGCAAGGTCGCCCGCGACCACCGGCGGCGATGGTCTTGTGTCCACGCGCCGAAAAGCGAGATCATCACGCATGCTCGACGCCTCAAACGAGGACGACGGGATCGCGCCAACCGTCGCCACCCCGCGCTTCGTGGGTCGTGACCGGGAGCTGGCGGCACTGCGGGGCGCCCTGGCCCGGCCACCGGCGATCGTGCTGGTGGAGGGCGAGGCGGGCATCGGCAAGAGCCGGCTGCTACGCGAGTGGCACTCCGCCCCGGCCCGGCGCACCGCCCTGGTGTCGGTGTGCCCACCGCTGCGCGAGTCGCTCACGTTGGGGCCGATCGTCGACGCGTTCCGGGGGATCGACAGTCCGGTGTCGCGGCTGCGGCTCACCGCGCTCGCGGGCGCGCTCCGGCCCCTGTTCCCCGAATGGTCCGCGAGCCTGCCGCCCGCGCTGCCGCCCCTGGACGACGCGAAGGCGGCCCGGCATCGACTGTTCCGCGCCCTGGAAGAGCTGCTGCGGGCGCTGCGGGTCGACGTCCTCGTCCTCGAGGACGCGCACTGGGCCGACGAGGTGACGCTGGAGTTCCTGCTGTTCGTCATCTCCCGACAGCACTCGGACGGTCCGAGCCTCGTCATCTCCTACCGGCCCGAGGAGGTCGACGACGGATCGCTGTTGCTACGGCTGACGTCCCGGCTGCCCGCTGGCGTGACGCAGCTGAGGATCGCCCTCGCGCCCATGCGACCCGACGACACGGCGGCGCTGGTCTCCTCCATGCTGGACGGCAATCCGATCTCGCAGGAGTTCACGGCGTTCATGCACGAACGGACCGGCGGCGTCCCGCTGGCCCTGGAAGAGTCGGTCCGTCTCATGTGCGATCGGGCCGATCTCGTCTTCCGCGACGGCCAGTGGGTCCGACTGAAGCTGCGCGAGCTACAGGTGCCGCCGACGGTGCGCGACTCCACCCGGGAGCGGGTGAGCCGCCTGTCGCCCACGGCGCAGCAGGCGTTGCGCGCCGCGGCGACGTTGGCGGAACGGTCCTCGGCGGCGACGATCGCGATGACCGCGGGCCTGTCGCCGGCCGCGTGCCGGGCCGCCATCGCGGAGGCGGCCAACGCCGGTGTCCTGGACGGAGACGACCGCGGCAGGTGGCGCTTCCGGCATGTGCTGGCCGCCACCGCGGTCTACGAGTCGATTCCGCTGACCGACCGCAGACACGTTCATCTGCTGGCCGGGCGCGCCCTGGAGCACCTCCACCCGCCGCCCGTGGCGCGCCTCGCCCACCACTTCCGAGAGGCCGGCGAGACCCCGTCCTGGGCGCGGTACGCCGAACAGGGCGCCGAGTTGGCCATCGCCTCGGGCGACCACACCAAGGCGGTCGACCTGCTTGTCGACCTGCTGTCGTGGGCCGTGCTGCCGCCGGTGGACCGGGCGCGGGTCGCCCGTATCGCCGGAGTCGCCGCCCTGGGCCGCCGGGAAGAGGTCGACCAGGTCCACCACCGGGTGATCCGTACCCTGCGCTCGGTGCTGGAGACCCCCGGCCTCTCCGCCCGGCAGCAGGCCGAGATCCGCAACCCCCTGGGTCGGCTTCTCATCACCGGGGGTGAGGCGCAGGCGGCCCTGCGCGAGCTGGAGCAGGCGGTCGCCAACCTCGACCACGACCCGGTCGAGGCGGCTCGGGCGATGACCTACCTCGGCTGGGCCTACGCGGGACCGTGGCCGGCGTCCACCCATCGGCGATGGCTCGATCGCGCCGCCGATCTCACCGCCCAGATCGACTCCCCCGCCGAGAGGCTGAACCTGGCCGGGAACCGCGCCGCGGCGTTGCTCATGCTGGGCGAGGAGGAGGCGTGGGAGGTCGTCGCCGACCTGCCCCTCGGTGGCTCGACCTCGGCAGAGCGTCTCGACGTGGCCCGCATCCACACGAATGTCGGTACCGGCGCGCTGATCTGGGGCCGGTACGCCGACGCCGAGCAACACCTCGACGTGGCCATGAGTCTCGCCGAGGTCGAGCAGGCGTCCCGGTTGCAGCACAACGTCCGACTCGAACAGGCCAACCTGGCGTGGCTCACCGGTCGGTGGGACGGCCTGGCGGAGACGAGCGCGGCACTCGCCGAGGCCGACCGGGACCGGCCGGCGCACTACCTGGGCAGCGTTCGCCTCGCCGCCCGCCTGGCGGCCGCAGCCGGACGGCGGCGGGTCGCCGAGGAGCAGTTCCGACTCGTCCTCGAGGAGTCCGCCCGTCTCGGCGCGGCCGACGACACGATGGAGGCCGCCGCGGCGCTGGCCAGGTTGTGGCTGACGGACGGCAACAGCGGCCGAGCCCTGCGAATCACGAACGAGCCGATGGAGACCGTCCGGCGAAAGGGCGTCTGGGTCTGGGCGACCGACCTCGTCCCCGCCCGGATCGAGGCGCACCTCGCCGCCGGTGACCTGACGGCCGCGACCCGCCTGACCGACCAGTTCGCCAGGGGACTGCGCGGTCGTACGGCGCCCGCGCCACGCGCCGCGCTCACCGTGTGTCGTGCCCTGCTGCTCGCCGCGACCGGGGAGCACGCCCGCGCGGCGACGGCGTACGACCGCGCGGCGCGCGCCTGGAGCGCGTTGCCGCGTCCGTACGACGCGCTGCGCGCCCGCGAGCGCCAAGCCGAAGCGATCATCGCGCAGGGCCGGACCGAGCAGGGCGGCGAGCTGCTGGCGGCACAGTACGAGCGGCTGTTCCGGCTCGGCGCCCGCGGCGACGCGGACCGTGTCGCACAGCGGCTTCGCGAACACGGCGCCGAGGTCCCGCGACTGTGGCGCGGCGGCCGACGCGGGTACGGGGACCAGCTCTCACCCCGCGAGCTCGACGTGGTCCAACTGGTCGTCGCGGGCAAGACGAACCGGGAGATCAGCCGGATCCTGGCCAAGTCGCCGGCCACGGTGGACCAGCAGCTACGCGCGGCGATGCGCAAGCTGAAGGTGAGCAGCCGGACCGCGCTCGCGGTCAAGGCGGTGGAGGCCGGCGTGTTCGCCGAGGACGAATCCCTCGACAACGCATCGTGAATTTTGACGTATCCGCCGGATAGCTAAGGCCACCCGGCTCACCGAGCATGAGTCCATGATCCATAGCCCATGGGCGATGAATGCCTGAGCGTCCCGTCGTGCCTGACGACTCCGCCCTCGAACACCAGCCGCCACCCGAGCGGCTCGGCGAACCGCGCGTCACCCCGCGCGACGCCTCCGACGTACGCGACGCCGACGGTGCCGTCGACCACGAGAGCCACGACCCCTACCAACCCCTGTAGGCGAAGGACCCCGATGAGATTCAAAGCCCTCGCGGCAACGCTGGCCGCAGCGGTCGGCCTGAGCATGCTCCAGCCGATACCGGCGTCCGCCGCCGAGCCGGATCCCGGCACGGCGGCCAGGAAGATCGCGCCGACCCTGAAGGACCGCTTCCGCACGCAGCCGGCCTCCGACTTCTGGATCACGTTCGACACGAAGCCCGACCTCGGGCCGGCGAAGAAGATCGCCGACTGGACGGCCCGTGGTCAGTTCGTCTACGACGCACTGGCCACGGCGTCGAAGAGCTCCCTGGCCTCCGTCTCCACCGAACTCGACCGGGCCGGGGTCAAGTACACCCCCTACCCGATCGCCAACGCCGTACTCGTCAAGGGCGGCACCGAGAAGCTCGCTCTCGACGTGGCCGCGCGGGTGCAGGTCGCCGAGATCCACGCCACGCCGCAGGTCGCCCTGGTACAGCCCGTGGAGCAGAAGCTCCCCGCTGACCAGGCTGCCCGACCCGCGGCCCCGAAGGCCGGCGCGGACGACACCGTCACGTGGGGTCTCGAGGCCATCCACGCCCCGCAGGCGTGGGCCATGGGCGCCACCGGCGCGGGTATCACCGTCTCCAACCTCGACTCGGGCGTCCAGTTCGACCACCCCGCCCTGTCGCGTCAGTACCGTGGCGCGAAGCCGGACGGCACCGTCGACCACAACTACAACTGGATGGCCACCCGGGGATCGTGCTCGGCCGCGCCGTGCGACGACAATGGACACGGCACGCACACCATGGGCACCATGGTCGGCGTCGACGGCACCGACCACGTCGGCGTCGCCCCGGACGCGCAGTGGATCGCGACGAACGGCTGCTGCGAGAGGACCGGTGTCGAGTCGCTGCTGCGCTCCGGCTGGTGGCTGCTCGCCCCGACCGACCTTGAGGGCAACAACCCCGACCCGTCCAAGCGCCCGCACGTCGTCAACAACTCGTGGGGCCAGGACGTCGAACACAACTTCGACGACTTCTTCCAGGCCATCGACGAGGCCTGGACCGCCGCGGGCATCTTCAGCACCTGGTCGTCGGGCAACACCGTGCCGTACGCGGCCTGTGACACGGTCTCCTCGCCGGGCTCGGCGGCGACCGCCTACTCCGTCGGCGCCTACGCGGAGGACGGCACGCTCGCGGCGTTCTCCCGCAAGGGCGCGGGTGAGGGCGGTCGGATCAAGCCCGAGATCTCCGCGCCGGGTGTCAACGTCCGCTCGTCCTATCCGAACAACAGCTACGTCGAGATGGCCGGTACGTCGATGGCGGCACCGCACGTCGCCGGCGCGGTCGCGGCGCTCTGGAGCTACGACCCGACCCTGATCGGGCAGGTCGACGAGACCCGTCGCCTGCTCGCCGAGTCGGCGACCGACGTCGACGACACCGAGTGCGGCGGCACCGCCGAGCTCAACAACAAGTACGGCGAGGGCCGGCTCGACCTCGTCCGCCTGCTCGAGCTCGCGCCCCGCGAGGGTGGCACCCTCACCGGTGTCGTGACCGCCAACGGCGCCCCGGTCCCCGCCGCCGAGGTGACGATCAGCGGGCCGTTCAGCCGGTCGATCGGCACCGACAAGGACGGCCGCTTCACGACGAACCTGCCGGTCGGCGACTACCAGCTCACCACCAGGGTGTTCGGGTACCTGACCGCGACCGCCACCGTCGCTGTCACCCTCGGCCAGGACACCTCCGTCACGCTGCCGCTCACGGCCGCCGCGAAGCACGACATCGGCGGCCGGGTCGTGGACGACAGGAAGCGGCCCGTGCCGAACGCGGACGTCGCGATCCGGGACACGCCGCTGAAGCCGGTACGCACGGACGCCAACGGCGCGTTCACGATCACCGGTGTCCCCGAGGGCGCGTACAAGCTGGCCGTCACGCCCAACTCCTGCTTCTCGCCGAAGACGCTCCCGCTGACCGTGGGAGCACAGAACGAGTCGCCCGAGATCCCGGTCGGGCTCGTCGTCGACAAGGGCGGCTACAGCTGCGCCGTCACCGAGGGCGAGTACCTGCGCGGCACCGAGCAGGTCACCTTCGGCAGCGGTGTGTGGGCGACGGTGAAGCTGCCGTTCCCGATCGCGCTGTACAACGGCAGCCACGACACCCTCGGCGTCGGCCTGCGTGGCGTGATCGCCCCGGACGGCAGCACCGGTCCCGGCTACGGCGGCGCGGGCGCCTTCCCGTTCTACATGGAGAGCCCCGCCGAGTTCGCCCCCGGCGGGGGTGTCTTCACGGCCGCCACCAAGGTCAACGGTGAGGACGCGTTCGTCGTCGAGTACCGCAACACCAAAATCTGGGCCTACCCGACCCGTTCGGAGTACACCGAACCGGTCAACTTCTCGGCCACCTTCACCCGTTCGGGCACGATGATCTTCGGGTACGGCGACGGCGTCGGAACCGACGACCCGGTGACCGCCGGCGCGAACGCCGTCACCGGCATCCAGGGCTGGGCCGGCGTCGACGGCATCCGGTTCTCCGATCACGCCCCGGTGCTGCGCGACGGGATGATCGTCACCTACGACCTGCCGGACTTCGGGTACCTCGACGCGACCGTCGTGGACAAGAACGACGGGTTGCCGGTGGCCGGCGCCAAGGTCTCCTTCAGCACCAAGGACGGGCTCGTCGAGGCCGTCACGACCAACGGAACCGGTCTCGTGCACCGCCAGCTTCCGCTGGGCGACTACACCATGACGGTCGAGGCGCCGAACTACACGACCGGGTCGTACCCGTTCTCGCTCGACAAGCTCTACGCGCAGGCCAAGATCGACGCGCGTCTGACCACGGGTGTCGCCGGTCTGAAGGCCGACGGCCTCGAGACGCTGTTGGGTACCGACCAGAACGGCGTCGGCTCGCTGACGCTGACCAACACCGGCTCCGCCCCGCTCATGTACGACCTGGGCGAGGCCGCGCGGCACCCCGAGCTCGACGCCACCGGCGCCACCGCGCGTACCGGCGTGGGCGCGGCAAGCACGATCGACCTCGCCGGCTGGAAGGCCGGCGCGAGCGGCATGAAGCCGTCAAACGTCGACGGCAAGCCCGCCACGCCGAGCCTCGCGGAGGCCCAGGCGGCAGCCAGGGTCGGCGCGACCTCCGGCGGAGACGTCATCACCCGGATCGCCATTCCCGGCACGATCGCCGAGAAGGAGCCCTCCGGCATCGGGTACGACGGCGACGTCTGGGTCCACGACTACAACGCGCGGACCAACACCGCCTACACGGTGACCGGCAAGAAGACGTCGAAGGTCTTCGACGCGTCGTGGAACCCCGCGTACCGGGCTTTCGACATGGCGCTCGACACCAAGACCGGTGACATGTGCCAGATGGAGGACAGCCCGGCCAGCTACATCCACTGCTTCAGCCGGGAGACCGGCAAGGAGACGCGGCAGATCAAGGGTGACTGGTCCACGCTCCAGCTCACCGGCCTCGCCTACAACCCGGCCCGGGACGTGTTCTACGTCGGTGGCCGGGCGAACGGCATGATCGGGACGGTCGCCGGCACCTCGCACGACAACCCGGGCGCGCTGCTGTCCTTCTGCACGCCGCCGCTGCCCGAGGTGATGGGCCTGGCCTACAACCAGGCGTCCGACACCATCTGGTACACCGACCTCACCTCGAACCGGCCCACCCGCCTGTTGCAGGTCGACCCCGACGACTGCTCGCTGGTGAACGCGTGGTGGTTCCCGGGCCAGAAGGTGGGCCAGGGCGGTGGCCTCGAGACCGACTCCACCGGCGCGCTGTGGGCGGCGGACCAGATCGCCGACGACGTCGTCCTCGTCGACGTCGAGGACGACCTGCTCACCGACCTGCCGTGGCTGTCGCTCTCCTCGACCGGCGGCACCCTCGCGCCGGGTCAGTCGACGACCGTCCAGGTCTCGATCTCGTCGAAGGACGCCAAGCCGGGCGTTCTCGGCGCGAACATCGTCGTGCGGTCCGACTCCGGACGCCAGTCCAAGACGTACGTGCCGGTGACGCTCACGACCACGAAGTACCAGGTCGGCGTCAACGCCGGCGGCGCGAAGGTCACCGACGGCACCGGCTACACGTGGTCCGCCGACCAGCCGGCGAGCAAGAAGTCGTGGGGCTACGAGGGCAAGACGAAGGTCACCTCCACGAAGGCCGGGATCGCCGGCACGACGGACGACCTCCTGTTCCAGTCGCAGCGCACCACGCCGGAGAAGCAGTTGTTCTACCGCTTCCCGGACGCGCCCAAGGGCACCTACGCGATCGACTTCGGCTTCGCCGAGATCGAGAAGGCGCCGAAGGGCAAGCGGGTGTTCGACGTCCTCGTGGACGGGACGCTGACGAACTACGCGTACGACCCGACCGCCGCCGTGGGATCGAACACCGCCGACTGGCGTACCGCGGTCGTGCAGCACGACGGCGGTCCGCTGACGGTGGAACTGCGGGGCTCGAAGGGCCTGAAGGCCCCGAGCATCGCCGCGCTGCGGGTGACGCTCGACCCGCGGGCGGACGCGGCGGAGCCGGATCCCCAGCCCGAACAGCCGGACCCCGGCCCGGTACCGGTGGCCCCCGCCGGTCGCTCGTACTCGATGAAGGTGACCGAGGGGCTCTACCGCCAGGGCACCCAGGAGTCCGGGTGGCTGGGCGACGACCTCTGTGGCCCGTTGTGGTTCAGCTCCGACTACCTGCAGCCGTTCTACGACACGGCCTGGGACGGCGTGTGCGTCACGACGAACGGCACGCTCGTCTTCGACCGCGCCGCCACGTCGGGGAGCAACACGGCGCTGCCGTCGCCGTACCCGATTGACGCGATCTACCCGTTCTGGGACGACCTCGTCGTCGACGACGAGGCGGGTATCTACTTCGGCACGACCGAGGTGGACGGAGTGGCGGCGCAGGTCATCGAATGGCGCAACGTCACCTTCTTCGCCGACCCGAGCGCCCGGGTGAGCTTCTCGGTCACCCTGATCGCCGACGGACGGATCCAGATCGGGTACGGCGAGGGCGTCGGCGGCGACAACCCCCTCACCAAGGGTTCGTCGGCGACGGTCGGTGTGGAGAGCCTGAACCGCAACCCCGCGGGCCAGTACTCCTTCAACCAGCCCGTCCTGAAGGCCGGCCTGGGCCTGGAGTACACGCTCCCGGCCGCGGGCACGATCGAGGGCACGGTCACCGACAGGAACGACGGCAAGCCGATCGAGGGCGCGATCGTCACGCTCAAGGGGCCGGCCGGTGAACGGGTCATCACCACCGACGTGAAGGGCCGGTGGAAGGCCCAGGCGCTGGTCGGCGGAAACACGGTGCAGGTGGAGGCGCCGAACTACGTCACCGCCAGCCACCCCGTGACCATCGCCAAGAAGGACCAGGCCGAGGTGGTCGACACGGCGCTGACCACGGGCATCGCCACCGTCGCCGCAACTGACCTCGACTGGCTCCTCGACAAGGGCCAGCAGGCGACGGCCGACGTGACCGTCACCAACACCGGTTCCGCGCCGCTTCAGGTGCGGGTCAGCGAGCAGAAGCGCACCGACGACGGTGGGCACGAGGCCGCCGACCTGCCGTGGCTGACCCTCACGGGCCCGGCCGCGACCGGCCCGGTCACGCTCGCGGTCGGCACGTCGACCACGGTCACGGTGACGGCCGACAACGCCCGCATCAAGCCCGGCGTACTCGTCGGGGACGTGCTCGTGGCGTCCAACGCCGGCAAGGGTGAGAGCCAGCTCAAGCCGGTCCGCCTGGCGACGTCGGCCTACTGGAAGGGCGTCGACGCGGGCGGGTCCGGGTACGTCGACGCCTCGGGCTTCTTCTGGGCGCCCGACCAGGCGCTCGGCTCGCGGCAGTGGGGCTACGTGGGCGGTAAGGCGCACACCACCAAGGCCGACATCGCCGGTACGACGGACGACGCGCTGTTCCGCACCCAGCGGACCGGCGACACGTTCAGCTACGTGTTCAAGAACGCCCCCGCCGGCACGTACCGGATCGGCCTCGACTTCGCGGAGCTCGAGAAGGTCAAGGCCGGCAAGCGCGCCTTCGACGTGCTCGCCGACGGCAAGGTCGTGCTGTACGACCACGACGTGCAGGCGAAGGTGGGCGCGCTGACCGTCGATGCGAACACGGTCACGGTCGAGCACCCCGGTGGCGATCTGACAATCCAGTTCACCCGGGAGAAGGGCGAGGGCGATCCGATCCTCAACGCCCTGAAGGTGCAGGAGGATCCGCGCCTGAAGAGATAGCCGCGCACTGGTCAGAGCCTCCCCGGCGACGTCGCCGGGGAGGCTCTGCCGTTTCCGCACGCGCTGCGGCGATCCCTACGCCCTTGACGGGAAGCCGGCCTTCTGCTGAACTTTTATCTATGCAGATAACACCGGAGGTCGATCGAAAGACGCAGATTCTGGAGGCGTTCGTCGAGCTGCTGGCCGAGCACGGCTACGCGGGGGCGACGTTCGCGCGGATCGTCGAGACGGCGCGACTCAGCAGCACCCGGCTCATCACGTACCACTACGACACCAAGCAGGAGTTGGTCGCCGCGGCGTTGCGCCACATCGTCGACCGGGCGCAACAGGTCATGGTCCCGGCGATCGAGGCTGAGTCGACGGCACGTGGCAAGCTCGCCGCGTACCTACGCTCGAACTTCCGCTTTCTGGGCGAACGACCGGCGTACGCCCGCGCGGCCGTCGAGATCGTCCGCAACCTGCCCAGGGACACGGCGGATGCGGATGCTCGCGAGGACGTACCCGTGATGCTGCTGGCGCACCTCTTCGTCGCCGGCCAGGAGTCCGGGGAACTGCGCACGTTCGATCCGGTGGTGATGGCGGTGACGGTCCGCGCCGCCGTCGACGCCGCCGTCGAGCGGTTCGCCAGCGGTGGCGGATTGGACCTGGCCGCCTACGCGGAGGAGTTGTGCGCGCTCTTCGACCGCGCGATCGCCGCCGAGCCGGCCACGAGGGATCGCGGGGAGGTGCTTCGGTGAGGCCGGTCAGGAACGACACCCAGCCGACGCCGACTGCCGCCGGGCGTACGAGCGAGCGCGCGCGCCGCGCTCTGGTCGGACGAATCGTCGTCGACGTGGTCCTGCCCCTGCTCGTCTACTACGCGCTTCGCGCCTTGGGCGCCGGCGTGCTGGCCGCCACCCTGGCCGCGGGGGCGGTCCCCGCGGCGAACGCCGCCCTGGTCGCCGCCCGCAGCCGGCGGATCGACGTCGCGGGCCTCGTCGTCGTCAGCCTCTTCCTGGCGGGGGGCGCGCTGAGCGTGGTCACCGGGGACGCGCGGCTGCTGTACATCAAGGACGGCTGGCTCACCGGCCTGCTCGGCGCCTGGGTGCTGCTGTCGCTGGCCATGAAGCGGCCGTTCATGCTCCACCTCGGCACGGCCATCGCCACCGCGAAGGTCGGTGATGAGGGCGCCGCGGCGTGGCAGCGACGCTGGACCGACGATCCCGTCTTCCGGCGCCGCCTGCGCCTGGTGAGCGTGGTGGTCGGCGTCGTGCTGATGCTGGACGCCGTGGTCCGCGTCGCCATCGCGTCAGTGATCGACCTCGACGCGGTCGCGACGGTCACCAACGTGCAGTACGTCGTCATGCTCGCCGGCCTGCTGTCCTGGTTCTTCTGGTACACCGCCCGACACGGGCTGCGCGCATGAGCACGAAGGCCAGTGCGCACGTCGCCGTCCTCGCCGTCGGGGCCACTGGTCACCTGCTGCCCGTCCTCGACGTCATCGAGGAGTTGCGGGCCCGCGGGCACCGGGTCACCTGTTTCGCCCCGGACGGCGCCGCACCCGCCGCGCGACGTGCCGGCGCGCACGTCGTGACGTACGAGTCCACGCTTGTCACGCGCCCGTCGTCGACGGTGCCGCCGGCTGATTTCGCGGTCTGGCTCCCGTTCGTGCTCCTGGCGGAAGCAGCCGCCGTCGTCCCCCAGATCATCCCCGTGCTGCGCGGCGACGTCCCCGACGTCCTGCTCTACGATCGGGCCGCGCATCCGGCCGGCCGCGCGCTGGCGCAGTTGCTGAACCGGCCGGCGGTGGCGATGTTTCCGTCCTTCGCACAGGGGCCGGCGTGGTCCTTGGCCGCGGCCACCGGGCAGGCGAGCGTCCTGGACCCCGCACATCCCGCCTTCGCCCCGTTGCAGGACCAGCTCGACCAGTTCTCCGCGCGCTGGGGACTGGAGCGCGGCACCGTACGCGACCTGGCCGAGGCACGCGAGCGGCGATCGATCGCGTTCCTCCCGCGGTGGTTTCAGTGCAACGGAGAGGGCTTCGGCCCGGACCACCACTTCGTCGGACCGTGCCTGCGCTCGCGGCTCGGCACCGGACCGGCAGTGCGCGAGCGCCTCGTGTACGTGAGCGCGGGCACCGCGGCGGCCGAGCCCGAGGCGCTACGGCCACTGATCCGAGCGGCGGCCGCCGCGGCGCCCAACCGCCGGGTGCTCGTGTCCACCGGCGGGCTCCCGATCGCCGCTCTCGGGACGCTGCCCGACCGGGTCGAAGCCCACGAGCACGTCGACCAGCTCGCCGCGTTGGCGCAGGCCGACCTGTTCGTCACGCACGCCGGGATGGGCAGCGTCATGGAGTCCCTCTGGTTCGGCGTTCCGATGGTCTGCGCGCCGCGTACCAGCGAACAGCACGTCGTCGCGGCACGGGTCGAGGCTCTCGGTCTCGGGGTGAACCTGTCGAACGGTGCTGGTCCGAACAGCGACGTCGAGGCCCGCATCCGCGACCTCCCGCACGATCCGACGATCCGTGAGCGCCTGCGTACCGCATCCGCGACGGTGCGGGCGGCGGGCGGGCGTCGAGCAGCCGCGGACGCGGTGCAGGGGGCCATCGCGTCCGACGGGGATCAGGTCCGCGCGTGAGCGCAGGCGAGTCCTACGTTGAGCTTGCCCCGCTGCCAGGGCTGGTCGACCACCTTCGGACCGTGTGGGTGCAGACCACCGGGACGGCGCCCTACCTGCAGCGGCACCTGCCCACCGGTGGCGCGGAGCTGCACTGGCCGCTCGGCGGAGAGCCACGCCTGCTCGGCCCGTTGACCGGACCCCGGGTCGAGGTGATCCCCGCGTCGACGATCCTGCTGGGCGTCCGATTCCATCCGGGGGCACCCGTTCTGATACCTGGTGGCGTCGGGGACCTGCTCGACCGGCAGGTCGCGCTGGACGAGCTCGGTCACCGGTGGGTGGACCGGCTCGGCGAGGCCATTGCCACCGCCGTCACACCTCGGGCGGGGCTGCTCGTCCTGCAGGAATTCCTGCTGCGCCGCACGCGGACCGCTGGCGGGGATCCCCTCGTTCGCGCGGCGGTACGCATGCTCATGCCCTGGGCGCCGCGTGAGATCGGCGTCGTCGCCGACCACCTCGGACTGTCGGTCAGCCAGTTCCGTCGCCGCTCTGTGTGGGCGGTGGGAACGGGTCCGAAGTCGTTGCAGCGGACGCTGCGGTTCCAGGGTTTCCTGGCGTTGGCGCAGTCGGGCACCATGGCGGCCGGACGACGCGGGGCCGACGGAATGGTGGGACTCGCGGTCGATGCGGGGTACGCGGATCAGGCCCACCTGAGTCGAGAGGTGCGGCGTCTCAGCGGGCTGACGCCGGCCGGACTGCTCGGCGCACAGGTCGACCGGTGCTCGTGCGGGCACGACCACACCGCGTCGTACGCGCCGTTCCTCGCGGCTCGATCGCCCGAGAAAGTCCATGTCGGTGGAGACGCAGACCACGTGACGGTGCGCGATTCGTTCAAGACCGGTAAGCGCGTCGCTCGATAACGTCCCCCTCCGTGGCAGGCCGGCACCTACCCGGTCCCGCGACGAGTGAGAGGCGATACATGAGCAAGGTCCTCGCAGCCCTGTCGGTCTCGGTCGACGGATACATCACCGGTCGTGACCCGGGACCCCGACGCGGCCTCGGTGACGGCGGCATGCTGTTCGACTGGTATTTCGACGGCGACACACCGAGCGCGGTGTTCGACGGTTTCCGGCTGAGCGCTCCCAGCGCCCGCGTGTTCGACACGGCCGCGGCCAGGGTGGGAGCGAGCCTGGCCGGGCGCAACACCTACGACGACTCCGGCTGGGACAGCGGCGGCACCCCTCACCCCGACGCGCCGCTCGTGGTGCTCAGCCACCGATCGCTGCCCGCCGAGCATCCGCGCCAGATTCTGGTGACCAGTGGCATCGAGGAGGCCGTCGACACGGCCCGCCGCCTGGCCGGCGACAAGGACGTGGCCCTCATGGGGGGCGGAGTGACCACCGCCGCGCTGGCCGCGGGTCTGGTCGACGAGCTGATCCTGCACCAGCGGCCGGTGCTGCTGGGCGCCGGCCGGCCGTACTTCCAGGCCCTGTCCGCACCCGTCGAACTCCGCCTGATCGAGGCCGTCGCCGCGCCGGCCGTGACCCACCTGCACTACGAGGTGGTCCGGTGATCCTCGTGACGGGCGGCCTCGGCATGATCGGCGCCCAGACCGCGCGCGCCCTGACGGACCTCGGGCACACCGTCGTCGCGACCGCCCACCGGCGAACCGAGCGCCCGTCGTTCCTGCCCGACGACGTCATCGTCGAACAACTCGACGTCACCGACGCCGCCGCGGTGTCCACCCTCGGCGACCGGTACCGGATCACCGACATCGTCCACCTGGCCGGCAGCATCCCCGGCGAGGATCGAGTCGCGTACTTCCGGGCCGACACCGCCGGGCTGCTCACCATGCTCGACGCCGCACGCAGCTGGCGCGTGCGGCGTTTCGCCGTCGCCGGCAGTCTCGGCTCCTACCTGGGCAGCAGTGCGATCACCTGGCACGAAGACCTGCCCCTACCTGCGGTGGCCGTACCGCACCCGATCATCGCCTTCAAGAAGGCTGTCGAACCGCTCACCACGAATGCGCTGCGGGACACCGGGATTCAGGCGCTCGTGCTCCGCATCGGCAGCACCTGGGGACCGCTCATGGACCCGGCCACTCCCTTCAACGCGGTCCCGCCCTACATCAGCTCCGTGCTACGCGGGGAACGCCCCACCGCCCTGCACGCCCACGACGGGGGCGACTTCTGCTACGCCCCCGACGCTGGACGCGCAATCGCCCTGCTCATCACGGCAGACGCCCTCGGCCACGAGATCTACAACATCTCGAGCGGACAGCCCTTCACCAACGGGCAGCTGATCGACGCCGTACGCGCGGCCATTCCGGACGCGCGGCTCGACGTGCTCGACGGTCGCAGTGGCGGACCGGGGCGCGATCCCTACCTCGACATCTCCCGCCTCACCACCGACACCGGCTTCGAACCGGCGTTCGACCTCACGGCCGCCGTCGCCGACTACATCAGCTGGCGTGCCCATCACGCCCGATAACCACCACACCACCGGAGGGACCACCGTGCTGCGTCTCGACATCCGCCGTGTGCTCGACGGGTCACCGATCGCCCACCTTGCCACCGTCCTGCCGGACGGCGCACCGCACGCCACCCCTGTCTCCGTCGGAACGCACGGCGAACACATCGTCATATTCACCGGGCCCGGCAAGCGCAAAGCGCGCAACCTGCGCCGCGACCCGCGCCTGGCGTTGTCCATCGCGCCGGCCGACGATCCGTTCACTCCGATTGTCGTACGCGGCCGTGTCGTCAACTGGCTCGACGGCGACGCCGCGTGGTCGATCATCGACCGCATCGTCGCCAAGTACACCGACGGGACGTACCCGCGCGACGACGAACGCGTCGTCGCCGTCATCGAACCCGAGCACCAGAGCATCGGCATCCGCTGACGCGCAGCCCGTCCCCGCACACTGGCAGCGGTCGCCCAGGTCTGTCTCGTCTCGGTCGTCGCCGCCCAAGACATTGACACCCCTAATTGCGTGATCTAGCGTCGAGTCGAATCGGTTCGACCCTCGGATCTGGTGCTCCGGCATCCTCCGACGGCCGGGCGCGTGGTGTTCGGGCGAACGTTGTGGGCCACCGACGATTCGACGACCATCCGGTCCCGCACGGGCCGCAGGACCGGTGGCGTCCAGCCGGCCCTCGTCATGGGCACGTCCCGCGCCGCGCGTGGATCACCTCGTACCGAACAGACGAGGCGTCGTGCGGCAGGCCGACGTTCCTTTTCGCACAAGGAGATTCAACTGTGCCACTTCGCAGACTGTCCGCCCCCTGGATCGGGGCAGCCATGGCGGTCCTGGTCCTGATCGCCGTCGGAACCTACATCGTCACCAGCGTCACTCCGGCAGCCGCGGCCAGCACCGCCGGCTGCGGCAAGGCGCCGGGCTTGAACAGCGGCACCCACACCATCCAGAGCGGCGGGAAGAGCCGGAGCTTCATCCTTCGGCTACCCGACAGCTACAACAACACCTACGCCCACCGGCTGGCCTTCGGTTTCCACTGGTTGGGCGGCACCGCCAGCCAGGTCGCGTCGGGCGGCACCGACGGCGCGCCGTGGGCCTACTACGGCATGCTCTCCCAGGCGAACAACACCACGATCTTCGTCGCCCCGCAGGGACTCAACAACGGCTGGGGCAACGCCAACGGTGAGGACGTCACCTTCACCGACGACATGGTCCGCGTGATCGAGAACGCCCTCTGCGTCGACACGACGCAACTCTTCTCCGTCGGGTTCAGCTACGGCGGAGCGATGAGCTACTCGCTGGCGTGTTCCCGGCCGACGGTGTTCCGCGCGGTCGCGGCCATCGCGGCCCCGGGAGCGATCAGCGGATGCAGCGGCGGCACCCAACCCGTGGCGTACCTGGGGATCCACGGCATCAACGACAACATCGCGAACGGCCGGGCGTTGCGTGACAGGTTCGTCCGCAACAACGGATGCGCCGCGCAGAACCCGCCCGAGCCCGCGGCCGGCAGCCGGACCCACATCACCACCGCCTACTCCTGCCAGCCCGGATATCCGGTGCTCTGGGCCGCGTTCGACGGCGGACACCAGCAGGGCCCGGTGGACGGGTGTGCGGGCTGCGAGAGCGGCGCGCGGAGCTGGGTCAAGCAGGAGGTGTGGAACTTCTTCGCGCAGTTCGGCGGCGGCGCGCCGCCCACCACTCCCCCGCCGACGACTCCCCCGCCGACGACCCCGCCACCCAGCCAGCAGAGCGTGCTGATCGTCGGCAGCCAGTCCGGCAGGTGCGTCGACGTCCCCAACTCCAGCACGGCCAACGGCGCGCGCCCGCAGCTCTGGGACTGCCACGGTGGCGCCAACCAGCGTTGGACCCGGACCGCCAACCGCACGCTGACCGTCTACGGCAACAAGTGCCTGGACGCCAGCGGCAGCGGCAGCAGCAACGGCACCGCGGTCATCATCTGGGACTGCAACGGCCAGTCGAACCAGCAGTGGAACGTCAACTCCAACGGCACCATCACCTCCGCGCAGTCGGGGCTCTGCCTGGACGCCGTCAGTTCCGGCACGGCCAACGGGACACAGCTGCACCTCTGGGCCTGCCACGGCGGCGCCAACCAGCAGTGGAGCACGCGCACCTAGGGCATCGCCCACCACCTGTCAGAGACGCGCCGCCCGGGTTCTGTCCCGGGCGGCGCGTGTCGTTCGGGTCCGATCGAACGGCCGAACGAGTGGCCGCCGGATGCTCGTACACCGGGTTTCGCGGTGCTGACGCCCGTTGCAGAATGCGCCGCATGGCGGACATCGACCCACGACGGCGCTGGCGCGAGCAGCGGCGGGCGGAACTGCGCGGACGGTTCCACCCGGATGTCGCCCAGGGTGACCTCGAGGGATTCGCGTTGGTGCGTCCGGACGGCACGCTGACGGCCGAGGTCGTCCATGTGCAATGGCTGGACAACCACCCGGCCGGGCCCGACACCCACGTCACGGTCTCCTTCGCGGACGGCGCCAGCGTGCAGTTCACGTTCGACACGCGGGTCGTCAAGGGGCGAGCGGCCGATCTGGAGGTGCTGAGTCGAGACGAGCTTCGTCTGGCAGCGCCGTCCGGATGGGGAGCGAACGTCGGACACTGGGACCAGCGCTGACTCGGGTCCCGCGACACCCGAACCGCGTGCCGACGCGCAGACCGGGGAGCGTCAGAGACGAGGGCGATCGGCCAGTTCTCGGCGTGAGGTGATGTCGAGCTTGCGAAAGATCTTGCGGAGGTGATAGTCCACCGTGCTCGGGCTGATGAACAGTTGTGCCGCCACCTCCCGGTTGGACGCGCCGTCCGAGACCCGGCGAGCGATGTCGCGCTCCTGACTGGTCAGGCGACGGCTCTGGGCGAAGCGATCGGTCGTGCGGTGGCTCAACCTCCCGCGCAGTTCGCGGCGGGATGCGACGTTCAGCCGGTGGAACACTCCGCGCAGATGGTGTTTGACGGTGTGGGGGCTGATGACCAGGTGTCTCGCGATCTCGATGTTGGTGGAGCCGGCCGCCACCAGCAGGGCGATCTGTTCCTGTCGGGGGGTCAGTGCCGCACCCGGATGAACGCGGGAAGAGTCGGCTGGGGGGCAGTGCATGGTGCTCCTCGGGCGCGGGTTCGGGGTCTCGACGACCATCCGACCGCACCGCTGTGCGCGACGAGTGCAAACTGAGTGCTCGCGCCCCTAGCCGCTCACGACGCGTCGCTCATCAGACTCAGCCGGGCCCGGACGTACGCAACCATGGTCCGATACGTCTCGGCGTCCTCGATGCCGGCGAACTCGATGAGTTCCCGGAAGCCGTTGTCGGCGATCAGGCCCTCGAACCGCTGGCAGCCCTGTTCCGCGCGCGCCTGGTCGCCCAGGTCGAACGCGGCACGCGCGAGGATCGCCGCGACGGCGCAGCGGGGACCGTTCGACTCACTGACGCCTTCGGCCAATCCCCACTCCGAGATCGTCACCGCTCGCTCAAGCTGACCGAGTTTCCAGGACGATTCCGCGAGGAGTTGCGCGTAGCGGACGTTCAGGTGATCAAGGTGCTGCACCATCGCGATGGCCAACCCCTCGTCCGCGATCCGTACGCCGTCGTCGAACCGACCCGAACCGAGCCGCGCTCTCGCGAGTGTCAGCAGCGAGACGGCGAGCGGTTCCTGACGCTCCGTCTGCCGAGCGAGAGCCACCGAGCGTTCGCCGTACGCGTTGGCGGCGTCGTGGTCGCCACGCGCCGACGAGAGCACGGCCAGGTTTCGCAGGACGTCGGCCTGCCCGGCGAGGTCGCCGGCGCCGGCGAAGATGGACAGGGCTCGACGGAGGTATTCGTCGGCCGGTGGCAGCGGGGCGAAGACCTCACCGATGGTACGAAGAAGCTCGGCCTCCATCAGCGGCTCGCCGAGCGCGCCGGCCAGGTCGAGGATCGCGAGGACGGTCGGTGTCCGGCCCGCGGGGATGGAGTTGCTGCCCGGCGCCGAGGCCGCGAGGACCATTGCCGCCGCATCGCGCGCCAGGCCGTGGGCGAGGGCCAGCTCGATCGTCGCCCACAGCGCTGGCCGTTCCCGTGCGTACCAGGCGGCAGCCTGGGACACGCTGTCGAACGACTCGGGCGTGACGTCCGGTGGCGTCCCGGTGGCGGTGCCGACCGGCTGCCGGTGGTGTCTCGCGTACGCGGCCCGGGCCGAGTGCAGGTAGTGCATGACGAGACGCCGCTCGTACTCCGGTCGCTCTCGATCCTCGTCGAGAAGCTCACCCGCGTAGGCCCGCAGCAGGTCATGCAGGAAGTACCGCCCGGACTGCGCCTCGTCGAGCAGGTTCGCGGTCACCAGTTCCGTGAGCAGCGTGCGCGCCCTCGTCCGACTGACCCCGGCGACGCTCGCCATCGACTCCAGCGAGACCCCCGGACCCGGGTGGACGGCGAGAGCGCGGAACACCTGCGCTGCCGATGGATCGAGAGCGCGGTACGACCACGAGAACACCGACCGGACATCGTCTGACGGGTCCGCGCTGGACAACGCGTCGAGTCTGGCTGACGGGGCCGAGACGGCGCTGACGACAGCGCTCAATGGCAGGGCCGGATTGAGCGCCACGCGGGCGGCGACGATCGCCAGTGCGAGCGGCAGCCCGGCACAGAGGCTGATGACCTTGTCGAGCGAGGCCGGGTCCATGGTGGCGCGGCGGGTGCCGAGACGGTTGATCAGTAGCTGCCGGGACTCGGCCCCGGTCAGCCGGTCGACCTGCAGGTAACGTGCCCCCTCCCGGGTGACCAGGCTCGTCATCCGGTGGCGGCTGGTCACGATGACCAGACAGCCTCGGGAGGCCGGCAGCAGCGGACGGACCTGATCGGAGTCGCGGGCGTTGTCGAGGAGGATCAGAACGCGACGACCGGCGAGGCGACTGCGATAACGAGCCGCCTGAGCGTCGACGGTCTCCTGCGGTGACGAGACCGCCGGCTCGCCCAGTGACGCGAGCAGCGTGGCGAGCGCCTCCTGCGGTGACATGACCCGTCCGTCCGGGTCCAGGCCCCTCAGGTCGAGGAACAACTGACCATCGGGAAACTCGTTGGCGATCTGGTGGGCCCAGTGCACGGCGAGGGCGGTCTTACCGATGCCACCCATACCGCCGAGCACGGTGATCACGATCGTCGCGTCGCTGAACGCGTCGGAGAGTAGGCCGTCGAGCACTGCGGCCAGGTCGTTCCGTCGGACGAAGCCCGCGACCGGCGGCGGCAGCTGCGCGGGCCGGGGAGCCTCCAGCGGACGCAGCTCGTCCGGCGAGCTTCCGCCGCTGGCGAGCAGCTCCCGGTACGCCTCCCGCAGTTCGGGCCCCGCATCCACCCCCAGTTCCTCGGCGAGACGTTGGCGCGTCCGCTCGAATACCTGCACCGCTTCCGCCCGGTGGCCGGTGGCCACGTACGCGCGCATCAGGCACGCCTGCAGCGCCTCGTCCAGCGGCGCCGCGGCGGCCACGCTCACCAGCGGGGTCAGCGCGGCGTCGGCCATGCCATGGGCCAGCGCGGCTTCGCTGGCCGCGAGCGCCACCGCGACGCGCTCCCGTTCGATGGCCACGAACTCCGGCGAACGCAACGCCCCGGTCGGCAGGTCGGTGAACGCGGGGCTGCGGCCGAGTTCCAGGGCGGTCAGGTAAGCCCGCACGCCGGACACCGCATCCCCGCCCGCCAGCGCCTCGCGGGCCCGCCGGACCAGCTCGCGATACATGGCCAGATCGGATGCCTCGGTCGCGAGGATCAGCCGGTAGCCCGTACCGGCCGGTAGGAGGTAACGACCGGTCTCGCGGACGTCCAGGTCCGGTTCCAGAATCCGACGGAGGTTCCCGACGTGCCGGTGGATCTGGTTGGCGGCGCTGGCCGGAGGTCGGTCGTCCCACACGCTGTCGACGATGCTGTCGAGGCTGACCGCGTCACCGCCGGCCGCGAGGAGCTTGGCGAGGATGACCCGCTGGCGGACCGGGCCGAGATCGACGTCCGAGCCATCCCGCCGGCAGCCCATACCGCCGAAGACCTTGAACTCGCAGTGCGACGGCGGCCCGTCCGAGAGCCTGCGGTCGGGCATGGTCACGATTGACATCCTAGAGACGAAGGGGTGGCGGCTTCGCTTTTCGGCCCAAGCCTGCGACTCCTGCCAGGCCCGCCGCATCGCCCATCGCTCGTTGTCTTTCGGGCGGCCGACGACGCCGGGGACTACGTGATTCGGGTGATTCCGAAACGCCGCCACCTCCGTACCTTCGGCAGGGTTCCCAGCGTGGAACGCAAGCCCAAGGAGTACGCATGCCCCATGTCAGCGTTGGCTCAGAGGGAGCCAACCCGATCGACATCCACTACGAGGACCACGGCGCCGGCACGCCGGTCGTGCTCAGCCACGGCTACCCGCTCAGCGGGCAGGCCTGGGAGAAGCAGGTCGCCGCACTGCTCGCCGCCGGGTACCGCGTCATCACGTACGACCGGCGCGGTTGGGGCGATTCCAGCCAGCCCGCGGGTGGATACGACTACGACACGTTCGCCAGCGATCTGAACGTGCTCCTCACGACACTGGACGTACGCGACGCCATTCTCGTGGGCCACTCGATGGGGACCGGTGACGTCGCCCGGTACCTGGGTCGCTACGGCACCGAACGCGTCGCGAAGGCCGTGCTGATGTCGCCGATTCCGCCGTTCCTCCTGAAGACGGACGACAATCCCGAAGGCGCGCCGCAGGCGTTGTTCGATGGGTTCATCCAGGCCGCGCGGGCCGACCGGAACGGGTGGCTCAAGCAGTTCCTGGAGAACTTCTACAACCTCGACGTGTACGGCGGATCGCTGGTCGGCGACGAGGCGTTCCAGGCCAGTCTGGCCGTGGCCGAGGCCGGGTCCCCGGTCGCCGCGGTGGCGTGTATCCCCACCTGGCTCACCGACTTCCGCGAGGACCTGGCCAAGGTTGACGTGCCGGTGCTCGTGATCCAGGGCGACCAGGACCGCGTGCTGCCCATCGGGGTGACCGGCCAGCGGGTTGCCGCCTTCGTCGGGGATTCCCGGTTGCTCGTCATCGAGGGCGGGCCGCACGCCATTGCCTGGACCCACGCCGATCAGGTCAACGCCGCCCTGCTCGATTTCGTGCAGCAGTAAGGAGAAACCGTGAAATTGTCCTTCAAGCGCCGCCTCGTCTCGGTAGGCGTGGCCATCGGTGCCCTCACCCTGACCGGTGTCGGTGTCGGCACCGCGCAGGCCTCGGCGACTCACGTCACGCAGTCGCGCCCCGCCGCGACCAAGCCGACAGTCGTGCTCGTGCACGGCGCGTGGGCGGACGGGTCGAGCTGGGACAAGGTGACCGCCAAGCTCCAGCACGACGGCTACCGGGTGGTCACCCCGCCGAACCTGCTGTCGGGCGTGGCGAACGACGCCGCGAGTCTCCGCGCGTACCTGGACACCATCACCGGGCCGATCGTCCTCGTCGGGCACTCGTACGGCGGCATGGTGATCACGAACGCCGCCCTGGGCAACGAGCGGGTCAAGGCCCTGGTGTACGTCGACGCGTACATCCCGGACCAGCACGACACCGTCTTCTCGCTGACCTCGGCCGTGCCGGGCTCGGTCTTCGGGGGCGACACGTCCGCCGTCTTCGACCAGGTCGCGATCCCCGCTGAGACCGGCAACGTCAACCTGTACGTGAAGCCGTCGGTCTTCGGTACGGCGTTCGCCGGCAGGAGCATTCCCGCCAAGGACGTGGCGGTGCTGGCCGCCCGGCAGCGTCCGCTGGCCTTCAGCGCTCTGGTCGAGGAGTCCGGCGCGCCGGCGTGGAAGACGATCCCCTCGTGGTCGGTGATCGGCAAGCAGGACGCCGTCATCCCTGCCGCCGAGCAGGTCGTCATGTCCGAGCGGGCCAAGGCGCACAGCGTCCAGATCAACGCACCCCACCTGTCCATGGTCACCGACTCGGGTGCGGTCACCAACCAGATCGAGGCCGCCGCCAAGGCGACCAACTGACACGGCGGCCGGCCGTGGCACCGCACAGCGCGATGCCACGGCCGGTCGGGAAGTGGCCGCGTGGGCTGGTCCAGCCCACGCGGCCACTGCTGCCGATGTCACGAGACCTCGTCAGGCGGTCGTCCGGGCCGCCTCCAGAATGACCCTGGTGACCTGGTCCGGGTGCGAGATCAGGCCCAGGTGACCGGCGTCGATCCGGGTGATGTCGGCCCCCGCCCGCTTCATCATCTCCTCCTGGCGGGCCGGCGGAATGACCAGGTCCTCGGTGCCGACCACCGCCCACGCGGGGATCGTCTTCCACGCCGGCTCCGTGGCCGGCTCGCCCAGCGCGTTGGTGGCCAGGGCGGTCTGGGTCACGGCGAGCACCTCCGCCTGCCGCCGGGGCAGACCGTTGGCGAAGCCGGGGATGAACACCTTCGGCAGGACGTACGCGTCGGCCGCGCCCTCCGGGGCACCGGGGAACGGCACGAGCCGGAAGACGCTCGTGGGGTCGGTCAGGGCCGGCTCGAGGATCGAGCCGGAGCCCGCGGTGAGCTCCTCCACGGTCTCCCCCTTGTCCGGCGCGAAGGCGTCCACGAACACGAGCGCCTTGACGTTCTTGTTGCCGGTGGCGGCGTCGCTGATCACGAAGCCACCGTACGAGTGGCCGGCGAGCACGATGGGACCTTCGATGGTGGACAGGAAGTCCTTCAGGTAGCCGCTGTCGATCGACGGCCCTCGGCCGGGTTGCGGCGCGACCTGGACGTCGAAACCGCGCGCCTGGAGTCTGCGGATCTCCCCATTCCAGCTTGAGCCGTCGGCCCAGGCGCCGTGCACGAGGACGATCGTCGGTCTGCTGCGGTGCCCCTCGTCGGGGGTTGGTCGCACACCGCCGTCCGCGAACACGCTTGGGGTGCTTGAGCCGAGCACCGTCACCAGAGTTGCGGCGGCGAGCGCTGCGGCGATCACCTTCGGCCGACGTAGCGAGATTCTGAGCATGTCTGTTCCCCCTCGTTGGTCAGTGGATGCCGAACGCGGGCAGATGCGGGTGGCCGCCAACGCTGCCCGGTCGGAGCCGCGACCGGTCGGGTCCACCGCCGAGCGGTGCGTCGACCGGTGACGGGCCGGCCTCCGACGCCTCGGTGACTGCACGATCGCCCGACTTCACGGTACTCACAATGAGTCGGAATAATGGACGAAACAGGAGAAGTGCTCAGATTTGCTATCTTCCGAGGAAACCCGCCAAACGGGTTGCTTCCCCAGTCGCCGCGTGTGCTCGGAGCCGACCGCCCCCACCGGCCCGGCGCCGGGAAACGCCCTCCACGGAGGTGCGAGACGTCCCTTAGGTTTCGGCAATGCAGATCATCGAAGGGGCGGGCCGGTGGACCACACCCGGCGGAGCCGTCAACGACTGGATCGAACACCTGAGGGTTCCGGACCTGTCGGTGGGAACGTACTGCATCCCGGCGGGAGGTCTCGACGATCAGAGCCCGCACACCGAGGATGAGATCTACGTGGTCACCGCCGGCCGGGCCCGGATCGTGACCCCGGACGGCACGGCCGAGGTGGCCCCAGGTTCGGTGATCTTCGTGCCGGCCGGCGAGGAGCACCATTTCGACGAGGTGACCGAGGACCTGACGCTGCTGGTGGTGTTCGGTCCGGCGTACGGCTCGCGCGCTCCAGATCGGCGAGCCGACCAGTTCGGCCGGGGTACGGCAGCAGAGCCGCACCCCGGCAGGAACGTCGATCGCGACTGACATCACGACCACCGGCGTCGAACGCCCCCGCGCACCTGCGGGGGCGTCAGCTCAGCAGCCGAGCCGCTTGGTCGACAGGGCGATGTCGTCGATCCAGAGGTCGAACTCACCCGGCGTCGTGCCGCCCTGGTAGAGCTGCCAGCCGATCTTCACCGTGTCGACGCTCGGCAGGACGAAGGGAACGTCATTACCGCCGTGGTCGTTCGTGGAGGCGGTCAGCTCCGGGTTCGCCACGCCGTCGATCCACACGGCGACGCTGTTGTCCGCCCCGTCGATCTTCCACTCGAAACACTGCCAGGTGTCCTCGACGACCGGGGCGGACTCCCGCCAGTTGGTCCAGTCGCCGGTGGGACCGCCGTCGGCCCCGATGCCCCAGAACGTGCCGGGCACGGTGGGGGCGTACTGGCCACCGATCGGACGCACGACCTCCGCGCTACCGCTACCGGTCGCCTCGACCAGCGTGAAGTGCGCCCAGTCCGGGGCGGTGGGGAAGGCGTCGACGCGCAGGCGCATCCGGCCGTAGAAGCGGTTGCCCGGCGCGGCGAAGTCGTCGACGCGCAGGAAGGCACGTCCGTTGTCGACCGTGTGGACGTGCAGCACCTGGTTGCCCCGGCGAGCACG
The DNA here is from genome assembly GCF_050948405.1 of Micromonospora sp. CA-248212. Lineage (NCBI taxonomy): Bacteria > Bacillati > Actinomycetota > Actinomycetes > Micromonosporales > Micromonosporaceae > Micromonospora > Micromonospora sp. CA-248212. Next base: position 4,442,808 of record NZ_CP192023.1, read on the forward strand.
TTCGACGGTGAGCGTGCCGTGGCGGGTGTCGACGCCCCAGTTCACCGTGCTGGCCCCGCCGGCGGGCAGTCGCTCGAAGTCCTCACAGAAGAGCAGGCCACGGGGGCACGAGGGCCGGGACGCGCCCGACGCCCCGGCCGGAGCGCTGCCGACCGTGGTGCCGAGGATCAGGGCGGCGCTGAACACCGCGAGAAGTCTGCGCATGGTCGTTCTCCCTATCGACGAGGTGCGGTACGCGAGGACGGTTACTTCGGTCGCGTACCGGTCCGACCACGACGGCGCCCGGGCCCGGAGCGGGTGGCTCCGGGCCCGGTCAGCGTCCCGACGCGGAGGGACCGGTACGCGTCGTCGCGCGTCAACTGGTGCAGGAGAGACCGCTCGGTGCGGTAGTACTGCTGCCGTTGACCAGGAAACCGAAGGTGGTCGAGGCGTTCGCGCCGAGAGACCCGTTGTAGTCGGCGTTACGGACGCTGACCGTTCCGCTGGTGCCGGTGTTGATGCCATTCCAGACATTGGCGATGCTCTGCCCGCTGGCCAGCGTCAGCCGTACGGTCCAGCCGCTGAGGGTGGCGGAGCCGTTGTTGGCCACCGTGACCTCGCCCTGGTAGCCACCGTTCCAGCTGTTGACCATCCGGTACGTCGCGCTACAGGCACCCGGCGGCGGCGTGGTCGGCGGAGGCGTGGTCGGCGGAGGGGTCGTCGGCGGAGGGGTCGTCGGCGGAGGGGTCGTCGGCGGAGGAGTGGTCGGCGGAGGGGTCGTCGGCGGAGGGGTCGTCGGCGGCGTTCCCGGCACGGTGGTGGAGGCGGCGTTGAGCGCGTTGAGGACGGCGGTGTACGCCGCCTTCGGGTTGCTGTTGCGGTCGAAGAGCAGCGGGTTCTCGCTGCCGCGCCACGAGTCGCTGTCCCGGATGCCCCACGTCGTGATGCCAACGCAGCGGGGGACGTTCATGCAGGCCTGGGTGAGGCCCTGGTACTGGCTGGTCGAGGCGTTGGTGACGTCGGCCTCGGTCAACGCCACGTCGACCCCGAGGGCGGCGAAGCTGGACAGGGTCTGCTGGAAGTTGCCGGGCAGCGAACTGCCGCCGGTGAAGTGGGTCTGCAGGCCCACGCAGTCGACCGGCACGCCCCGGGACTTGAAGTCCCTGATCATGTTGTAGACGCCCTGCGTCTTGGCGTACGTCCAGTTCTCGATGTTGTAGTCGTTGTAGCACAGCTTCACGCTCGGGTCGGCGGCGCGCGCGGTCCGGAACGCGACCTCGATCCAGTCGTTGCCGGTGGACTGCAGGTTCGACGACCGCCGACTGCCGTTCTCGGCGAAGGCCTCGTTAACCACGTCCCAGTACGCGAACTTGCCCTTGTAGTGGGCCATGACCCCGTTGATGTGGCTGATCATCGCGTTCCGCAGGGCGGTGCCGCTCAGGCTCCCCCAGAACCTCGGCTGCTGGGCGTGCCACGCCAGGGTGTGACCACGGAACCGCATGCCGCGCTGGGTGGCCCAGTTGTAGATCGCGTCACCGCGATCAAAGTTGAACTGGCCGGGGTTGGGCTCGGTCGCGTCGGGCTTCATCTCGTTGACGGCCGTCATCATGTCGAACTCACGGCTCGCGATGGTCAGGAAGCCCGAGTCGTTGAGGCGGTCCGCCCCCATGGCGGCGCCGAAGTACCGGCCGCTGCGCTCGGCGGCGGCCTTCAGGGTGGTCCCGGGCGATCCGGGGAGGTCGGCGCGGGCGAAGGTCGCCACGGCCATCGAGGACACGGTGATCGCCAGGGCGCAGGCCCCACCCAGGAGCAGCCTGGCGGCCCCCCTGGTTCGGCGCTTCGGTCGAGCGGGTAGGTCGTTCATCTGTGCACTTCTCCTCGGTGTTTCGTCTGGTCCGTTGCCGACTCGAGGCACGGAACCGAGGAGCACCGCACGGCCGACGACCGGAGCACCGCGCTCGCCACTGGACCAGCACGCCGCAGGTGACGCCGAGCCGGCGTCAACCCCGCCGCGCCCGAAATCGGTGGCCACCGCCGGCTGCCCGGCCCGCCCGGTGGATGGCGAACACTCCGCGCCGCACGCCCCTGCGGAGTAACACTGCCCTGCCGCGATGCTATATCGAATCAGCTCGATCTGGACAGCCGGCGACCGACAACGGTGGCGCGCACGGCGGAGGACCAGCCGGTTTGGCATCGACTTAGATCGATGTAGTGTGGAAACGCTCCCACACCACCACCCACCTGATCGAGGAGCCGAACATGCAGCGACGGCGACAACGTCCGGCCACCATGCTGGCCGGCCTGCTCATCCTGACCCTGTCCGTGCTTCTGTCACCACCCGCGTCGGTGGCCAGCACCGCGGCGACCGGCACATCCCACGCCCGCGCGACGCCACTCACCGAGCTGACCGTGGTGTCCGAGCGGGTGGCGTTCGGACTGCAGCGCCCGATCGCGATCACCGGCCTGCCGGACGGTCGAATGTTGATCGCGGAGAAGAACGGCACCGTCCGCGCGTACCACCCCGCCACCGGCCTGGCGGCCGATCCGGTGCTCGACCTGACCGCCCGGATCGACACGTCCGACAACGAGCGCGGCCTTCTCGGCATCACGCCCGCACCGAACTTCGCGCGCACCGGGATCCTCTACGTGGCCTACACGAGCCTGCCGGCCGGAGCGCTGACCCTGGCGCGGGTGCCGCTCGGCGCTCCCGACCGGCTACAGGTGCTGCTCACCCAGGAGCACGCCGAGTTCGGCAACCACAACGGCGGACAGGTGGCCTTCGGCCGCGACGGCTACCTCTACTGGTCCACCGGCGACGGCGGAAACGCGAACGACCCGTTCAAGAGCGGCCAGAACCTCGGCACCCTGCTCGGCAAGATCGTACGGATCGACGTCAACCGCAGCTGCGGGGGCAAGCCCTACTGCGTACCCCTGGACAACCCCTTCGTCCGCACGGCGGGCGCGCGGCCGGAGATCTGGGTCTACGGGCTGCGCAACCCGTGGAAGTTCTCCATCGACCCGGTCGACAACTCGCTCTGGATCGGCGACGTCGGCCAGGGCCTGATCGAGGAGATCAACCACATCCGCCCGTCGCAGCGTGGCGCGAACCTCGGCTGGTCCTGCAAGGAGGGCACGCCGGTCTTCGACCAGACGCAGTGCCGGCCGGGCGTACGGCTCACCGACCCGGTCGCCGAGTACGAGCACTACCTGACGGACAACTGCTCCATCATCGGCGGCCTGGTGTACCGGGGGTCCGTCACCCCGGAGGCGCGGGGGACCTACATCGCGAGCGACTACTGCTCGACCCGCGCGTTCGCCGTGCGTCCCACGTCCACGGGCGGCTACGAGTCCGCCGAGATCGGCACCTTCCCCACCCAGCCGACGGCGTTCGGCGCGGACGTGAACGGGGAGCTGTACGTGCTCAGCGACCTCCCGGGCTGGCTGAGCAAGGTCCGGTTCGAGCGGGTCCAGCCCACCCCGACCGCCGGGGTGGCCAACCGCTGAGCCTCGGCGGAAACCGGCACCGGTGACACCGCGGTGGACTGCCACGCACCCGTGGCGGTCCACCGCGGCACGGGGCCAACCACGTCGTCGGTCCTGGTTGGCCGCCGCCGGCTCACGGGCCGGGGAGGACGACGCGTTCCCGGCCGGGGAGCTGATTCCGCGCGTAGTTGCCGTAGGTCTCGGCCACACGCCTCGACAGGAACGCCTGCCGGGACGCTACCCAACCACCGACCCGCACGCGCCACCGTTTCCCGGCGGACCGGGCCGACGGTCGTTCCCGACCAGTGGTACGTCATCGCCAGCAGCGGCCGAACGAGCGCGACCCGGCAGGCCCACGATGTCATCCAGTTCATCGACCACATCGCCCGGAGGCGGTCACCCAACGCGAACATGGTCCACACTCTGGGCGACGGCTATGGTTGGGGCATGCACGACAGACGCGGCCCCCGGCGCGTCGGCGAGCGGACGCCGCAGCTGACATTGCTGCTGCTCGCCGTGCTCCTGCTGGTGCTCTCAGCCACCCGCTCGATCGGGTTGTGCATCGTGTTCCGTTCCGCACGGCGGGCGACCCCCGGTTGCGTGCCCGCCTGGTCAGCGGATCGCGCTCCCCCGCGCCACGCGCTGCGCCTCGCCTGATCCACCCGCCCCGGCTCGCGCCGACCCATGGTGTGTCCAGTTCGCCGCCATGACCGGCCGTGCCACCACCACGCCCACCGCACTTCGCCCGGCCACGCTCGCCGGCCTGCGCGCCGCCGAGCCGCTACGCGGATGCGCCGCCCTGCCCGCTGGAGTCCCCATGATTGTCGAACTGACCCCGCTGCCCGGTATCGGGGTACGCCGCATGTTCACCACCGCTGACGGTCGTCGAGTGGGCGTGGTCACGCACCACCCGGGCGGGCGACGAGATCTCGTCTACGAGTCCCCCGACGACCCCGACGCCACCTGCTCGCTCACCCTGACGCGCTCCGAGGCCGTGACGCTTGCCGGACTTCTGGGCATCCTCGACATCGTCACCGTGACGGAGCCATCTCCCGCGTGACGGCCGGTGTGGCTGCCGTACCGCTGCGGCACGGCAGCCACACCGCCGGTCAGCCGTTCTGCTTCGCCTGGCAGGACACGCAGAACTGCGCATGCGGAAGGATTTCGAGCCGCTCGGCCGGGATGTTCTGGCGGCACTTCGCGCAGGTCCCGTAGGTACCGGCGCTGATGCGGCTCAGCGCACCGGTGATCTGCTCGATGTTGCGCCGGGTGGCCACCAGCAGCGCGGCCCGGTTGTGGGCCTCGCTCGGGTCGCCGGTGTCCGCGTTGAGCTCGGTCAGTTCCCGCAGCCGAGCCGTCTGCGTGGCGAAGTCTTCCGCCAGCGAGGCTCGCAGATCAGCCAGCCAACGCTGGTCGACAGCTCGTTGATCGACGCTCATGGTCCTACCTCTGCTTCCGAAGGGTAAAAAGAAAAGGGCCGAAGCTGGATAGCTTCGCCCTGGCGGTCGTTCCGTGATGCAACGGTTCCGCTGGGGGCCCTCGGCCGGTTCGCGCCGGGCTCGTCAACCACGAGATGGGCGCGATGCGCGGCACGCGGACAACCGGTACCCGCATATCGACCGTCCGGCACGCCGCCATCGCCACATGGGCAGCCCCGACCGCCGCCACGCCGGTGACGGCAGGAGAGCGGAACGTAACCGAGGACATGTCTCCACCATAGGCGGCGACCACGGCGATGCCAACGCCGGAGGAACGGCCGGCCTCACGCGCGGTGTGGGTGACGGGTCACTCCTCCGGCGCGATCAGCCGGTCGTCCGTGACGTCCCGGACGATTATCGCCTCCACCGGGCACGAGTTGGCGGCGTCGAGGACGACCTCGGCCGGGGAGACAACGCCGGCCAACGGCGCGGACACACCGTCGACCAGGCGAAAATGCTCGGGCGCGGTGCCGGCGCAGATGCTCGTGCCGATGCAACGAGCCGGGTCCACCCCGACCCGCCAGGCGGTGCTCACCACGCCACCGGCATGCTGAGCAGGCCCCGTACCAACATGCCGCGCTTCCACTTCAGCTCGGCCTCCGGTACGGCGAGCCGCAGGCCGGGCAGACGGGTGACGAAGGTGCTGACGGCTACCTGCAACTCCATGCGGGCCAACTGCGCGCCGACGCAGTGGTGTACGCCGTGCCCGAAGCCCAGGTGCGGTTTCTGCTCGCGATCGAAGTCCAGCCGGTCCGGGTCGGCGAAGACCGTGCCGTCCCGATTCGCCGACGACAGTGAGCCGAGAACCGGTTCACCGGCCCGGACCAGCACCCCGCCGACCTCGACGTCCTCCTTGGCGTACCGGGCGAAGGAGGAACCGACGCCGAGCGGCACGTACCGCAGAAGTTCCTCGACCGCGGCCGGCACCAGCGACGGATCGGACCGCAGCCGCGCGAGCTGGTCCGGATTGTGCAGCAGGACGTAGACGAAGTTGGGGATCTGGGTCACGGTCGTCTCGTGACCAGCGGCGAGGAGCCCCGCGGCCAGCTCCACCAGTTCGGTCTCGCTGAGCCGATCCTGGTTCTCGTCGCGGGCCCGCACCAGCGCGCCGAGCAGGTCGTCGATCCCCGGGTCGCGGCGACGCTCGGCGACCAGGCCACCGATGTAGCCCCAGAGATTGTTCAGGTACTCCTGGATCGTCTCCAGCGGCAGTGAGGTCGTCGAGACGATCGCCTCGGACCAGACGTGGAAACGGTCGCGGTCGGCGTACGGGACGCCGAGCAGCTCACAGATCACCTGGATCGGCAGTGGCGTGGCGACGTGCTCCACCAGGTCGGCCGGGGGACCGAGCCGGAGCATGTCGTCGACCAGCGTGTCGGCGATCTCCTGGGTGCGAGGTCGCAGCGCCTCCACTCGACGTGCCGTGAACGCCTTGGCCACCAGCCGGCGCAGCCGGGTGTGATCGGGCGGATCCATGGTCAGCATGCCGCTGTACTGCTGGCGCGGGGTGAGCCGGGGCTCGTCACGGTCGACGGCTGGCGCGCGGCCGAACCGCACGTCACCGAGGACCGTACGGACGTCCTCGTACCGGGTGGCGAGCCACGCCTCCTCCCCGTAGGGGAGCTGCACCCGGGTCATCGGCTCGTGCTCGCGCAGCTCGCCGTAGGTCGGATCGACGACGAGGCGGTCGGGCACACTGAACGGGTACGACCGCACGGGCGGAACGGTTCGGCTCTCGGTGCTCTGCGCGCTCTCGGTCATCCGGCTTCCCTTCGTCGAGACGGGCGTGATCCGCAGGCCGGCGCCACCTTCACAGCGGCTTCAGATCGCCTACGCCCAGGGCGTGGATCAACACACCCCTACGCATCGTGACGTTTCAATGTCGGATCGTAGCGAGGGACGTCGATGATCGCCATGGAAACCGATCCGCGCCCCGTACGGGACAGCCGTGCTCCCAGCGGATCGCTCGCGGCAGGATTGAGCTTCTCGCACGGACTGCGGACCGTAGCGGCGACCGGCGCGTGGTTCAGTGACCTCGGTCCTGGCCGAGGAAGCACGACAGCAGTTGCCGGAACTCGCGCGGGTGTTCGACCGCCGGCACGTGCCCGCATCGACCGAACACGTGCAGACGCACGTCGGCCAGGTGTTCGAGCAGGGGTCGGGTGGCTGCCTCGATCGGGGTGACACGGTCCTGGGCGCCGTGCACGAGCAGCACGGGCGCGTGGATCGCTGCCAGCCGCTGCGCGGTGAGGGTGAGGTCGTCGACCCATCGTGCCCTCGGTGCGGGGAACAACGACGCGTACGCGGACGCCCCATCCCGCATCGCCGCCGCACGGGCCTCAACGGCCGCGTCGGTGACGAGAGCCTGGTCGAGGAGGAGGCGGCTCAGCATGTCCCGCGCCCCGAGCGGGCCGGCGGGGGCGGCCCAGACCGCGTCGAGATCGGCGGACAGCGGCGCCCCCGGAGCGCCCATCGTGGAGACCGCCACGACACGGGTCACCCGCTCAGGGCGGGCCGCCGCCAGTGCCAGCGCCACGGCGCCGCCCATGGAGTGACCCACCACGGCGTAGGACTCGATACCGAGAGCATCCATCAGGCCCGCCGCCTGCTCCGTCCACAGCCGGAGTCCGCTCGGGGAGCCGGCCGGCACGGGCGTACGGCCGAACCCCGCCTGGTCAGGAGCCACCACGTGCCAGGACGTGCCCAGCGCCTGCGCCGTCGATGCCCAGGCGCCGGACCCGGTCGTGCCGGGTCCGGAGCCGTGCAGCATCAACACCGCGGGCCCGGCGCCGCTCTCCAGAACGTGGACGGGTGAACCGTCGACCGCGACGGTCCGAAGTGCTGTCACCGGGGCAGGCCGGGCGTGCTCACGCCGAGGCGGAGCTGACGGACTTCGAGAAGACCTCCATCATCGCCCTGCCGAACTGCGGCATGTCGGGCCATCCCCGGCAGGAGACGAGGTTGCCGTCCACGACGTCGGGTGCGTCGATGACCGTCGCGCCCGCATTCTCCATGTCCCCCGTGATGGGCGGGAAGCACGCCGTCTTCCGACCCTTCAGGAGCCCGTACACCGCTGGCACCTGCGCGCCGTGGCACACCAGAGCGATGGGGAGGTTGCGCGCGAAGAAGTGCTCGGTGATGCGCCTGACGTCGGCGTCGACCCGGATCCACTCGGGGGCACGTCCGCCGGGGATGATGAGGGCGTCGTAGCGCTCGACGTCGACCTCGGCCCAGGGCACGTCGACCGGCAGCTTGCGCCCGTTCTTCTCCACGTAGGCGTCGGAGTTGGGGTCGAACTCGTGGATGACCAACTGCACGTCACGCAGCGTCCGTGACGAGACGTCGACGTCCCAGCCGCCCTCCTGCACGCGGTAGTAGGGATACATGGTGTCGAGTTCCTCGGCGGCGTCGCCGGTCAGGAGCAGCGCTCTGGGCACCTGCTTCTCCTCGCGTCTGGTGGCGGGTGGTGGAGATCCAATCCGATCCGATCCGGTGGCGATAGCATTCCTCGACCCAGCCCACCCGTCAAGCCTCTACCGCCATCGATTCCGCGTCCGTGACCTCGTCGAACAATCGCCGGAACCGGTCGCCGGAGCGCAGGATATGCCGACGCATCGCGTAGGCGGCGGCGTCGGGGTCACGCGCGGCGATCGCGGCCACCACGTCCTCGTGCTCGGCCATGGCCAGGTGGGTGACCTGGGCGTCGTGGTGCAGCCGGAAGAGGTGCACGTGGCTGTGTAGACGGGCGAGCGCCTCCCGGATCACCTGGTTCTCCGCGCTGCGGGCGACCAGGTCGTGAAACGCGGCGTCGCGGAGCCCGAAGGCGCCGTACGCCGCAGGCCCCTTGCCCCCCTCCAGCTCGGCCATCTCCTCCAGCATCCGTCGCAGGCCGGTCACCTGTTCCACCGAGGCGCGTTCGGCGGACCGGCGCGCCGCCGCGGGCTCGAGCAGCAGGCGGACCTCGAGCATGTCCTCGAATCGGTGGCGGGTGATCTGGGGAGGGATGCGGTAACCGGCGTGGGGCACCCGCACGACCAGCCCCTCGGCCTCCATGCGGTTCAGGGCGTCCCGGATCGGCGTCTGGGAGACTCCCAGCTCTCGCGCCAGGACGTCGATCGTGACGCGGGAACCGGGTTCGATCCGTAGCGACATCAGCTGCCCGAGCAGCGTGTCGTACACCTCGTCGGCGAGCCGGCCGCCCGATCTTCCCACCGACATTCCTCCCGTCACGGCCTTGCGGCCCCGCGCGATCATCGCTCCGTCGTCCATCGTGACGTGAGGTCCCTTCTTGCGCCGTTGCGGCCTGTTGACATCAGTCACAGCGCTGCGGCATGCTGACGCCCCCACCAGATCGTATAGGAAAAGTGGCGGATGATCTTCATTCTCCACCTCGCGGCGCAGTTCTGACGCCGGCCCTCACGACGGCCCGGCGCCACGCCCAGAAAACCCAGCAACCGCTCGGCGAAGCACATAGCGAGGCCTAGAAGTCCCCATCCAGAAAGCAGGCATAACATGCGCGCTCAGAAGCGAATAGGACGAATGCCCGCTCCCGGTCGCAAGGCACGGCTGGCGACGGCGGCCATGCTGCTGGTGGCCACGACCCTGGCGGCGTGCGGCGGCGACAAGGACGACGACGCGAAGGCGAGCGCCCCCAAGGCGCCGGCGGCCGTCCCGGAGCTCAGCAAGGACCCGCTGACCCTCAGCTTCATCTGGTTCGACTGGCCGCCCGCCCAAGCGCTGGAAGCCTTCGCCAACGCGGAGTACAAGAAAGAGCGGCCGAACGCGACCATCAAGGTCAACACTGTGCCGAACGCGAACTGGCACGACGCGATGTTCACCCAGTTCGCCGCGCGCAAGACCGACTTCGACATCGCGATCCTGGACTCGCAGCACATCGGCGAGGCCGTGACGAACGGCAACATCCTCGACCTCACGGACTTCGTCAAGAACAACATCGAGGTGCAGGCCTACGACCCGTACCTCCTGGCGGCCTACGGTCAGTTCCCCCAGGCGGAGACCGGCAAACGCGACGAGAACGCCAGCCTCTACGGGCTGCCGCTGCTCGGCGACACCTGGACGATGATCTACCGCAAGGACCTGATCGGCGACAAGCCGCCGCAGACCTGGGACGAGATGATCTCGGTCGCCGGGAAGTGCCAGGCGGAGCACCCCGGCGTGAGCGGACTGGCCTTCCACCAGGCCAACGGCTCCGACGCCGCGGCCGTCACCTACAACACCGTGAACGGCGTCTACGGCGGCAACCTCTGGGACCCGAAGGCACGCAAGATCCAGGGCGTCCTCAACGACGCGGCCGGCCAGGAGGCGATGGACGTCCTGGTCAACAAGATGAAGCCGCTGACCGCCAAGGGCTCCGGCAACTGGTTCATCGACGAGACGAACGCGGCCGTCGCCCAGGGCAAGGCGTGCATCGCGTTCAACTGGATCGCGGCGAGCGGCGGCCTGCTCGACCCGAAGCAGTCGACGCTCGGCACCACGCGCGAGCAGATCCTCGACAAGTTGGGCTTCGCCACCCTGCCGACCCAGAAGACCAACCTCGTCCCGCTCGGCGGCATGGGCATGCACATCTCGGCCTACTCCGGCGCGGCGAACCAGGCGGAAGCCCTGAACTTCATGAAGTGGTTCGAGCGGGCTGACGTCCAGAAGAAGTGGGCCGCCGCCGGTGGCGTGCCATCGCGTACCGACGCGATCCAGTCACCCGAGTTCCTCAACGCCGGGCCGTTCAACAAGGTGTACGCCGACTCGGTCCCGCGCATGCGGGACATGTGGAACGTGCCCGAGTACGCGCGCCTCGTCGACATCGAGAACACCAACGTGAACGCGGCCCTCAACGGCGCGAAGAGCCCGAAGGACGCGCTCGACGACATCGCCAAGGAGCAGCAGAGCGTGCTCGACTCGAGCAACCGCAAGGGCGGCGGCGGGCTGTGAGCGACGCCCCTCTGACGACCGAACACCCCGGGCAGGTGGCGTCCGCGACGCCACCTGCGCCGGGTCGGTCCCGCCGGTTGAGCGACCGTGGGCTCGCCGTGGCCTTCATCTCCCCCTCGCTCCTGCTGTTGCTCGCCATGTCGGTCTTCCCGTTGCTGTGGTCGTTGTACCTGTCCTTCACCGACTACTCGGCCACGCGCGGGGGTCCCGCCGAGTTCGTCGGGTTCGGGAACTACACCGCCATCCTGACGTCGGCCCAGGTCCACACGAGGGCCCTGACGACTCTGGTCTATGTGATCGGCGCGGTCTCCCTGCAGACCGTGCTCGGGTTCGGCATCGCCTACCTGATCTCCCGGCGCACGCGCGGGCGCGGCGCGCTGACCACCCTGTTCCTGGTCCCGATGATGCTGTCGCCGGTCGTGGTCGGGTTGTTCTGGCGCTTCATGCTCGACGCGCAGTTCGGCGTGGTCAACAGCATGCTCGGCTCGGTCGGCCTCGGGCAGGTGGAGTGGCTCACCCGGCAGCGGACGGCCCTGATCTCGCTGATCGTGGTCGACACCTGGCAGTGGACGCCGTTCATCATGCTCATCGCGCTCGCGGGCCTCAGCGCGGTGCCCAAGTACCTCTACGAGGCCGCCTCGATCGACCGCGCGTCCGAGTGGTTCAAGTTCCGCACCATCACCCTGCCGCTGGTGTGGCCGCTGCTGCTCATCGCCGTGATGTTCCGGGCCATCGAGGCGTTCCGGCTGTTCGACCTCGTCTACATCCTCACCAACGGAGGCCCGGGGGTCTCCACCGAGACGTTGTCGTTCCACATCTACAAGGTCGCGTTCCTGGGCTTCAACACCGGAACCGCGTCAGCGTACGGAATCCTCATGGTCCTCGTCGTCATCGTCCTCACGCAGCTCTACCTGCGTTATCTGAACAAGCTCAAGGAGGACTGATGGCCGTCTCCGTCGACGAGGCCGTGTCCACCGGTCCGGCCGGGGACCACACACCTCCCGCGCGCCGCCCCGGCGGCCGGGGCCGCTCCGCGGTGGAGGTGGTGCTGCTGACCGTGCTGGCCGCCGTGATGCTCTTTCCGGTGCTGTGGATGATCGAGACGTCGATCAAGGAGAACCGGGACGTCTACGCCATCCCGGCCAAGTTCTTCGACTTCGCCGTCACGTTGCAGCATTACAAGGACGTGTTCGTCGCCCAGGGCGACGGCCGCACGCCCGTGTCCGTCAGCTTCCTCAACTCCTTCTTGGTCGCCGGCGCCTCCACGGTGCTGGCCACCGTGCTGGGAGTCCCGGCGGCCTGGGCCTACTCACGATTCGCCGTGAAGGCCAAGAAGGACCAACTGTTCTTCATCCTGTCCACCCGCTTCATGCCGCCCGTGGTGGTGGTGATCCCGATCTTCCTCATGTACCGCCAGGTCGGACTCATCGACAACAAGATCGGCCTGATCCTCATCTACGCCGCGTTCAACGTGCCGTTCACGATCTGGATGATGAAGGGGTTCGTCGACGAGGTGCCCGCGGAGTACGAGGACGCCGCCATGCTCGACGGCTACACCCGGCTACAGGCGTTCTGGCGATACACACTTCCCCAGCTCTTACCCGGCATCGCCGCGACGGCGGTCTTCGCGCTCATCTTCTCGTGGAACGAGTTCGTGTTCGCCATCTTCCTCACGTCCAGCGACAGCGTCCGGACGGCCCCACCCGCCATCGCCGGCCTGATCGGCGGCACCACCACCGACTGGGGTCTCGTGGCAGCCGCCTCCGTGGTGTTCGCCCTACCGGTGCTCATCTTCGCCTACCTGGTGCGCAGGCACCTCATCGCCGGTGTGACGCTCGGGGCGGTGCGACGCTGATGGCGGGTATCGAGGTAACCGCGCTGCACAAGCGCTACCCGGACGGCACGGTCGCGGTCGAACAGGTGGACCTGTCCATCGGCCACGGCGAGCTGTTCGTGATGCTCGGCCCGTCGGGCTGCGGCAAGACGACCACGCTGCGGGCCATCGCCGGCCTGGAGAGGCAGACGTCCGGCGACATCCGCATCGGTGACACGCTGGTCAATGATCTGCCGCCCGCCGAGCGCGACATCGCCATGGTGTTCCAGTTCTACGCCCTCTACCCGCATCTGCGAACCCGCGACAACCTGGCGTTCCCCCTGCGGGCCGAGGGACTGCCCAAGCAGGAGGTGCACGCGCGGGTCGAGGAGGCCGCCCGGCTGATGCGGCTCGGTGCCCTTCTGGACCGGCGACCGCGCCAACTGTCCGGCGGGGAGCAGCAGCGCGTCGCGCTCGCGCGCGCCCTGGTGCGACGACCGCGCGCGTTCCTCATGGACGAACCTCTCACCAATCTGGACGCCGAGTTGAGGGCGGACATGCGCACGGAGATCAAGCACCTGCAGGGGGAGCTGGGGGCGACGATGGTCTACGTCACCCACGACCAGGTCGAGGCGATGTCGCTCGGTCACCGGATCGCCATCCTCAACAAGGGCCGCGTGGAGCAGATCGGCACGCCGCTGGAGGTCTACGACCGCCCGGCGAGTCTCTTCTGCGCCGCGTTCATCGGCTCCCCGCCGATGAACCTGGTCGACGTGGAGGTGGTCGACGGCATGCTGCACAGTCAGGGCGGACTGGTCCTCACACCACCGTCAGGCCTGCCGCGCGATCGTCGCCTGGTGGCCGGCGTCCGGCCGGAGGCGCTGGAAGTCACCGCGCCAGGGACGGAAGGCACGATCCCGGCCCGAGTGGTCTCGGCGGAGTGGCTGGGCGACGAAATCATCTACGTGGTCGACCACGGCGGCGAGCGCGACGTACGGGTTCGGATGCCACCGACCATTCGTTTCGCCCCCGACGCGAAGGTCGGGCTGCGGCACACCGGCGGAACCCCGGCGGTCTACGACGTGCGCACGGAAGAGCTGGTGGCCTGATGGGAACCGTGGCAGCGCACGGGCTGCGCAAGTCCTTCGGCAAGGTCCAGGCCCTGGACGGGGTGACGCTCGACGTGCCGGACGGCTCGTTCTTCGTCGTGCTCGGGCCCTCCGGGGCGGGTAAGACGACGACCCTGCGGGCGATCGCCGGCCTGGAGAAGCTCGACGCGGGTTCGGTGCACCTGGACGGGAGAGACGCGACCGCTGACGCGCCGGCCGAGCGGGACCTGGCCATGGTCTTCCAGAACTACGCCCTCTACCCGCGACACACGGCGTACGAGAACATCGCCTCACCGCTGCGGGCACGCCGCCGTTCGGCGAGCGAGATCGCGGCCGCCGTCGAGCAGATGTCGAAGCTGCTGCACATCGAACGTCTGCTGAAGCGTCGTCCCGCCCAGTTGTCCGGCGGTGAGATGCAGCGGGTCGCGCTGGCTCGGGCGCTGGTCCGCAGCCCCCGGGCTTTCCTCATGGACGAGCCGCTGACGAACCTCGACCTCAAGCTCCGCGTCGAGATGCGCACCGAGCTCACCCGTATCCACCGGAGCCTCGGCGCGACCTTCGTCTACGTGACCAACGACCAGGTCGAGGCCCTGTCCATGGCCGATGCGGTCGCGGTCCTCAAGGAGGGGAAGGTGCAGCAGGTCGGGACACCGACCGAGGTGTACGAGCGTCCCGCCAACCAGTGGGTGGCGGGGTTCGTCGGGAGCCCGCCGATCAGCCTGCTCGCCTGCCGCGCCGAGGGGGATCGTCTGGTCGGTGCGGACGGCTGGACGTTGCCTCGGCCCCACTGGACCACTGCCGAGGAAGGTCGTGCGCTGCTGCTGGGCGTACGCGCGGAGGACCTGTCCGTCGAGCAGCGCGGGGACGCGTCGTTGTCGGGAGAGCTCTACGGGCTCGAGCCGCTCGGCGACCGCACGGTGGTCGACGTCCGGGTGGGAACCGAGATCCTCAAGGTCAAGGCACGACCCACCATCACCGGTACGCCGGGCGAACGGCTGTCGGTCACGGTCGACCTGGACCGTGCGCACCTGTTCGACGCGGACACCGGGCTGTCGCTGTCCGAGGCGGGGCGGTAACCGCGCCGGACAGACCGAGACACCTTCGCCCCCGCCCCGACGAGGGCGGGTGACCCGTCCGTCCACCCGCACGGCGCGATCGCTGGGGCACTCCGCACAGCACCACGAAGATCACAGGAGGCGACGCAATGAGTGACCCGATGACCGTCCTGGCCCCCGAGCACCGGCGGCTCCGCATCGGCGACGCCTGGCGCGACGCCACGAACGGGGCCACCTTCGCCGTCGAGGACCCGGCCACCGGCACGACCATCGCCGAGGTGGCGGACGCCGACGTCGTCGACGGGCTCGCCGCCCTGGAGGCGGCGAGCACGGCGATGCCGGGGTGGGCGGCGACCCCACCACGGAAACGGTCGGAGTTGTTGACCGCGACGTACCGGGCACTGGTCGAGCGGTCCGAGGAGGTCGCCCGGCTGATCACGCTGGAGATGGGCAAGCCACTCGCCGAGGCTCGGGCGGAGGTGTCCTACGGCGCGGAGTTCTTCCGGTGGTTCGCCGAGGAGGCGGTCCGCGTCGAGGGTCGCTACAGCGCCGCCCCCGCCGGCGGATACCGCATCCTTACCGTGCCGAAGCCGGTCGGACCGTGTGTCTTCGTGACGCCCTGGAACTTCCCGTTGGCCATGGGCGCCCGCAAGATCGCTCCTGCGCTGGCCGCCGGCTGTACGACGATCACCAAGCCCGCGGGCCAGACGCCGCTCACCATGCTGTTCCTGGCCCGCCTCATGGAAGAGGTGGGCGTACCGCCGGGCGTCGTCAACGTGGTGACCACCAAGCGTTCCGGCGCGGTGGTCTCGGCGCTGCTGGCCGACAACCGGACCCGCAAGCTGTCGTTCACCGGGTCGACCGAGGTCGGACGCGTGCTGCTCCGGCAGGCTGCGGACAACGTGCTGCGTACCTCGATGGAACTTGGCGGCAACGCGGCCCTGATCGTGTGTGCGGACGCCGACCTGGACGTCGCCGTCGACGGCGCCATGGTGGCCAAGATGCGCAACATCGGGGAGTCCTGCATCGCGGCCAACCGGATCTACGTCGAGGAGCCGGTGCGCGAGGAGTTCACGGCGCGCTTCGTCGAGCGGATGGGCGCGCTGTCGGTGGGTCATGGTCTGGACGACGGCGTGGACGTCGGGGCGTTGATCGACGAGGCCTCGGTCACCGCGATCGACGAGCTCGTCGGCGACGCGGTGGATCGGGGCGCCCGGGTGCTGGTGGGCGGCAAGCGTCCGGATGGGCCGGGCCACTTCTACCCGCCCACCGTGGTCGTCGACGTGCCCGACGACGCGCGGATGCTGCAGGCGGAGATCTTCGGTCCGGTTGCGCCGATCATCTCGTTCACGTCCGACGACGAGGTGCTGGCGAAGGCCAACGACACCGAGCACGGCCTGGTCGGGTACGTCTTCACCCGTGACCTGCGGCGGGCGCTGAGGTTCACCGAGGGGCTGGAGACGGGGATGGTCGGCATCAACCGTGGTCTGATCTCGGACCCGTCAGCTCCGTTCGGGGGCGTGAAGCAGTCCGGCATCGGCAAGGAGGGGTCGCACGAGGGCATCCTCGAGTACCTCGACCTCACCTACGCGGCGATCGACCTGCCGTGACCGGCCCGCCGCCCCGAGCTTGCGCCCCGCACATCAGCGACGTTCTGGAGAGGCACCGACATGCTTGAGACCGTCCGCGGACCGCGCCAGCTCATCGTGGGCGAAGGGGTCGCGCAGAACATCCCCCGGGTGGTGGCCGAGAGTGGATCGCGGGTCCTCGTGGTGACCGACCAGGTTCTCCTGGGCCAACCGGGCGTCGCCGAGATCGTGGCCGCCGTGCGGGAGCGGGTCGACGTCGTCGAGGTGTTCTCGGACGCGACGTCGGACGTGCCACTCTCCGACGTCGCCGTGGCCGTCGCGGTCGCCAACGAGATGGAGGCCGACGTGATCCTCGCCATCGGGGGTGGCACGGTGATCGACCTCGCCAAGATCGTCGGCGTCATCCGACGCCACGGGGGGACGCCGCGCGACTTCTACGGCGAGTCGAGGGTGCCGGGGCCGACCCTCCCCCTCGTCGCGGTCCCGACCACGTCCGGGACCGGTTCCGAACTCACCCCCGTCTCGGTGTTGACCGACCCGGACCGCGAGCTGAAGGTGGGGGTCTCCAGCGTCCACATCGTGCCCGACTTCGCCATCGTGGACCCCGAGCTCACCTATTCCTGCCCGGCGACCGTCACCGCCCACTCCGGCATCGACGCGTTCTGCCACGCCGTGGAGAGCTACACCGCGCGACCCCGGGCCCACGGACCACGCGACCCGGTGGAGCAGGTGTTCCTCGGCCGTAACCCGATCACCGACCACTACGCGCTGCTGGCCGCGGAGCGGATCGCCCGGAGCCTGCGTCGTGCGGTCCGCAACGGCGGCGACAGGGACGCGCGCGCGGACATGTCGTACGGGTCGATGCTCGCCGGGCTCGCCTTCTCCCACGCGGGCAACGCGGCCCCGCACGCCCTCCAGTACCCCATCGGCGCGGCCACGCACACCCCGCACGGCCTGGGCGTCGGACTGCTCCTGCCGTACGCGTTGGACGCGGCCCGGGATGCCATCGAAGACCGGTTGGCGATCCTCGCCGGGGTGTGCGGGCTGGACGTGGCCGACGCCTCCGATGCCGAGGCCGCGGACGCGTTCCTCACCTGGCTCGACGGTCTCCTCGCCGACATCGGCATCCCCCGCACCCTGGCGGACATCGGCGTGGCCCGCGCCGACCTGCCACGTTTCGCGGAGATGGCCACCGGCGTCACCCGCCTCATCCAGAACCACCCGGGCCCGACCGACACCGCCAGCCTGACCGCGATCCTCGAAGCGGCCTGGACCGGGGACCGGACCCGACACGTCCTGACTCCGAGCGGAGATGGTGCCGGCAACGGGTAGCCCGACGACGCTCGCCGCCGGCTTCCGCGCGTCGAGGACGATGGCCGGTGCGACCACTACCATGCGAGCGTGGCTCACGTTGCCCAGGCTCGCAGGCCGTACCCGCTGCTCGTCGCCGTGGCGATCGTGGTGGCGCTCGGCGCGGCCACCGCCTGGGCGGTCGGCGACACGCTGGGGCTGACCCACTCCCCCGCCGCCGTGCCGGGCGAGGAGGCGGTCGCGGCGCCGGCGCGGACGCCCGCGCCGGTCCCGCCGTTGACGTCCCTCGTCGTACCCGACAATCCCCGGCTCACCAAGGCCGCGACCGCCGTCGCCGACGCGGTCGTCTTCCGCGGCCGGCCCCGGCCGGTGTTCGCCCCAGCCGGGTCCGTGACCACCGCGCCGGGCACCGGTACGGCGGGCGGCGGGCCCCCCGACCTGTCCGCGGTACGCACGCTGCGGGCGGGCGTGCTGGCCGCGCTCGGTGGGACGCCCGAGTCGTACCGGCTCGACGTGCGTGGCACCGAGTTGGCCGTCCAGGGTGGTGATGTCGCGGGCGTGGCAGCCGGGATGTACCAGCTGGCCGACCGGATCCGCTCCGGAGTGGAGGCGCTCCCCCCGGCGGACACCGGCCGGGTGGTCACCCCCCGGCTCGGCCTGCGGCTGACCGACGCCGGTTCGGTGGGCCGCGAGCCCGACCCGGCCGCCTTCGCCGCCGGCGACGACTACGGCCTGAACACCGACGTGGTCGCGTCGGCGGTGCTGCCCCGCTCGCCGTGGGTGGACGCCGCCGCGGTGGCCCGCATCGACGCGCAGTTCCGCCAGCTCGTCGACCACTCGGTGGCGCAGGGCTACAACGGGATCGTCGTGCCCGGCTTCCTGGAGTACGTCACGTTCGCCACGGTCGGCGACGGACGCGCGGTCTATCCGCCCGGCGACCCGCACGTCGACCGGGCGCGGGCGATGGTCACGGCGTTCGGGCCCGTCTTCCGGTACGCCGAGGACATGGGGATGAAGGTCTTCCTGCTGACCGACATGCTCGCGGTGTCGCCCCCGGTGGAGGCGTACCTGGCGCGGACCGTCGGCGGCCTCGACGTGGCCGACCCCCGGCTGTGGGCGGTCTACCAGGCCGGCCTGGCCGAACTGTTCGAGAGCATGCCGTTCGTCGACGGCCTGATGGTCCGCGTCGGCGAGGGCGGCGAGGTGTACGCCGGAACCGGGTGGGACTTCTCGTCCCGGCTCGCGGTCACCACGGAGGCGTCCGTACGCGCGATGCTGCGGGCGCTGCTGGACACGGCGGGCCCGGCCGGAAAGGAGATCATCTTCCGGACCTGGACGGTGGGCGTCGGCGCGGTCGGCGACCTGCACACCAACCCGGAGTCGTACGCGCAGGTTCTCGGCGGGCTCGACGACCCGCACCTGATCGTGTCCACGAAGTACACCCTCGGCGACTTCTACAGCCACCTGCCGCTGAACACCACGCTGCTGGGCGGCGGGCACCGCCGCATCGTGGAGTTCCAGGCCCGGCGCGAGTTCGAGGGGTTCGGCTCGCTGCCCAACGACCTCGGCCCGCTGCACCGCCAGGCGCTGCGCGCGTTCCTCGCCGCCAACGCAAACGTCGAGGGCGTCTGGAACTGGACCCAGGACGGCGGACCGCTGCGCGCCGGGCCCATGTCGCTGTACCTGCGCGCCGGGTTCTGGCAGCTCTACGACCTCAACACGTACGCCGTCGGCCGCCTTGCCTGGGATCCGCAGGCCGACCCGGCGCAGGTGACGGCGGACTGGGCGTACCGCACGTTCTCCGGCGACCCGGGGACCGTCGCCGCGATCGGGCAGGCCATGGCGCTGTCCCGCCCGGCGGTCACCAGGGGCCTCTACATCGGTCCGTACGCCGACCGCTCGGTACGGGCGCTCGGGCTGGAACCGCCGCCCATGATGTGGATCTTCGAGTGGGACATCCCGACCGGCGACTCCGCAGCTCAGGACAGCATCTACGCGGTGACCGGCAGCCGCGTCGACGAGGCGATCCAGGAGGGTACGCAGGCCGTCGCGCTGGCCCGGCGCATGCGCGACCTGGTGGCCGCGACCGACCCGGCGACCTGGCGGGACGCCGAACTGCGCGGACGCTTCACCGCGACGCTCGACTACCAGGTCGACCTGTTCGAGACGCTGAGCGCGTACCGGACCATGGTGCTGCGGCACGCGCAGTGGCTGGACACGGGCGCACCCGCCGCCCGTCACGACTGGCGGCGGGCAGCGGCCGCGTACCAGGATGCGCGCGACGCGCACCGGCAGCGCTACCACGCCGACCTGGACCTGCCGGCGTACAACTTCACCGCCGCCGACCTCGGCGCACGCCGCGCCGACCGGGACCCGGCGATGGCCTGGGCGGCCCGGGCGCTGCTCGCGTCGATCCTGCTGGTGCTGCTGCTCGGCCTGCGCGGGCGCGGGTTCGGCGCGGCCGCCGCGCGCGGATTGCTGCTCGGCGCGCTCCGGCCGTGGCGGGTCGCCGCGCTGCCGACACCCCGCACCCGGGCGGACCGGCTGATGGTGTGGCTGGTCCCGGCCGTGGTCCTGGTGGCCAGCCGGCTCGTGTTGACCTGGTTCGCCGCGCCGGCACACCTGCTGGTCACCCTCGGTGGATGGGCGCTGTTCGCCCTCGTCGTACGCCTCGTCGTCGGCCGTCGGGATCCGTTCCACCTGTGGGCCGCGCTCGGCGGTGTCGCGCTGCTGCGCAGCGTCCTTCTCCTGGCAGCGCTCGCCCCGCGCGGACCCGGCGGCTACTGGTTCGCCTTCTGGACCGCGCCGGGCCTGCGCGCGGCGTACGTCACCGTCGCGTTCGCGGCGTTCTGCTGGCTGTTCGTGGTCACGGCGGTGGTCCTGCGGGACCGCTACGGCCTGCGTCGCGCAAGCGCGGTCGGACTGACCCTCACCGCCGTGGGCGTGCCGCTGGGCGCACTGTCCGCCCTGGTCTCGGCGGTGGGCCTGGAACGCGCGCTGACGGTGTGGAACGACCAACTCGCGCTGCTGCCCTGGGGCCTGTCCCGCATCCTCGGCATCACCGTCTACCTCGGCATCCCGGCCCAGCTTCCGGCATACACCGCCACCGCCGGGATCGCCCTGGTCGCCGTCGGTCTGCTCCTGTCCCTCGGCCGCGAGTAACGCTCGGATGAGCCTGGTATCGGCGTTCGTACCGATCTGGATCCTCACCGCGGTCGGCTACGGGGCCTGTCGCCGGGGCCTGCTGGGCGAGGCGGTGGTGACGGTGCTCGGCCGGTTCGTGTTCCACCTCGCGATGCCGTCCGCCCTGTTCCTGGCCCTGTCCCGAATGCCACTCTCCGGGTTCGCCGGCCGCTCGCTGCTCGCCTTCGGGATGAGCACTGCCGCGGTCGTCGGCTTCGGCTGGGTCGGCGCGAGTCGGCTGTTCGGTCGTCTGCCCGGCGAACGGCCGATCTGGGGCATGGCCGCCGGCTACGTGAACTCGGCGAACCTCGGCATTCCGATCGCGACACAGGTGCTCGGCAACGTGTCGTTCCTGGCGGCGGTGGTACTGCTACAGGTGCTGGTGGTGACGCCCGTGGTCCTGATCGCCCTGGACCGGCACAGCGACCCGGCCGGGCGGGTGCGGGTCCGCCGTATCGCCTCCCTACCGGTACGCAACCCGGTGATCCTGGCGTCGCTGCTCGGTGTGGCGTGCTCGGCTGCCGACCTGCACCTGCCGTCGGCAGCCGACGCGTCGCTCACCCTGCTGGCGGGCGCCGCGGTTCCGGCCGCCCTGGTCGCGCTCGGCGCGTCGCTGCACCGCCCGGCGGGGGCGCGGGCAGAGCCGGCCGACCTGGCCGAGCTGGCCGTGCTCGCCACGCTGAAGCTCGTCGCGCAGCCGGTGATCGCGTACGTGGCCGGGCTGGCCCTGCACCTGTCCGCGCCGCAGTTGCTCGCCGTGGTGGTGTGCGCGGGCCTGCCGACAGCGCAGAACACGTTCATCTTCGGCCAGGAGTACGGCGTCGGCGAGACCATCGCCAACCGGGCGGTCGTCGTGACCACGACCCTGTCGCTGGGCACGCTGGCCGCGACGGCGACGCTGCTCGGATAGGCCTGGGGGGGTACGTGTACCCAGGAGGGGCTGAGTATGCCGGCCGATCCATCGGTCGCCGACGATGCGCAGGATGGTTCGCATGCGAAGGACACTGATGGTGATGACGGCCATGATCCTGGGGCTGGTCTCGGTGAGCGGGCCGGCGGCGGCGCAGCAGCGGCCACGGGGAATCCCTGACCGGGTCATGTTGCAGCCGGACGATCTCGGCGGAGCCGTGCCGGGGCCGGTGGAGGACGGGCTCGTGTGGCCGCTGCTACCCCAGCCGTGCGCGGACACGCCCGTGCCCGGGCCCGTCGTGAGCCGCACCCAGGCGGCCGATCTGGGTACCCGCTTCCGGATCTACGAGAACGTCGCCCGTTACCGCGGCGATGGCGCACACGCGTACCTCACCGAACTGAAGGCGCAGCTCGCCCGGTGCGGGGTGGGTGGCGACGAGGAGGGCTTCGACCCGGTCGCCGAGGACCACCTCGGGCCGGACTCGGTGCTGTTCCTCGGCACCTACGACGAAGGCGACCGCTACGTCGGCTATGTCGCCGCCGCGGTCGGCCACTACGTGGTGGTGGTCATGATGTCGGACTCGTACCTGGGTGCGGCTGACCTGACCACGTTGAACGGCCTGGCGAACGCCGCGCGGCACCGGGTGGCCGCGGCTTGACGCGATCGGAGGCCGGCCCTCTTGGGAAGGGTCGGCCTCCGGTCGGTACACAGGTCGCGGCGGCGACCATGTCAGCAGTCGGTCCAGCGCGCCGGGAGCAGTCGGGTGCCGCCGTTGACCGACCCGACGACGAGGCCATCGTCGGCGATTCCCCAGCCGATGATGATTTGGACGCCCGGGATGGCGCCGGGCAGGGTGACGAGCCGGCCGTCGTGATCGACGGCCGGGTCGCCGAGCACCGTGCCCTGACTGTTGACGCCCTGCGGCGACACCAGCGCCGGGTGCACGGCGGCGGCCACGCCGGTGCGCAGATCCCAGCGCACCAGGGTGCTCTCCTCGTCCTCGCTGCCGGTGCCGAAGCGGCCAACCGCCCAGTTGCCCCGGGCCGCGTAGACCCACGCCCACCGGGCGCCGGGCACGGTGAGTCGATCGGTCGTCCCGTCGGGATGGCGTACCCAGCCGAATACGGGGGTGCCGCCGACGATGGTGCCGTCGTCGAAGATCTCCGTCGTGCCAGAGTTGGACGGGGCGTCGATCACCTCGACAGTGCCCGGCCGGTCGGCGGGCCAGAGCAGCGGCAGAGCCGTCTCGGTCTCCTCGACGGCGCCGCTGCCTACGATGTCACCGCGCGAGTTGATGCTCTGCGCCGAGACGTTGGCGACCACTGGCGGGACGGGTAGCCACTCCAGCCGCCCCTGCACATAGCGCCAGGGGCGGTAGACGTCGCCGACGTAGGCACTGCCGACGGCGACACCGTACCGGTTGATGCTCTCGACCTGCGGCGTCGCTGGAACGTCGACGACGGTGAGGCGGGGCTGGTTCCACACCCCGGGCCGGGTGGCCCAGAGCAGCAGCAGCGGCTGCCGATCCTCGCCATCGATCCGATAGCCGGTGCCGGCGATGAATCGACCGGTCGGGTCGACCACCCGAGCGTCGCCATTCAGGTCCGCTGGTAGGGGCAGTGGTCGTAGCGTGCAGGCCGACACGGTTCGCGCCCGCGGCCCGGCCGTGGCGACGCCGGGCAGGCCGAGCGTTGCGATGAGGACGCCAGCGGTCAGACCGGCCAGGAAACCTTTACCAACAACCCGGGTCATCTCTGCCTCCAGCGACGCGCGGTGGTGATGTGCTCACACCAAAGCACGCCGACGTCGCCACCGGAAGTGCTCCGCCGGCAGCTGTGCAGGCGGCCGGTTCGGGGTTGCTGTGCCAGGTCGCGGCCCGGTCCGGATCGACCGGGCCGCGATCCTGATCCCGGCTGATTGCGCCCGTCTCGCGGTCAGGGCAGCGCCTTGAGGAACGGGCCGTGGTTCAGCCGGAATTCCCAGGAGTAGTACCGGTCCCAGTTGATCGACCAGGTCATGAGCCCTCGGAAGTTGGGGTTGGTTCCGCTGCGCGGGGTGTACGCGCCACAGTTCTGGCCTCGAACCAGGCAGGTCACCGCCTGCTGCACGCCCGCCGGGGCGAGGTAGCCGTTGCCGGCGCTGGTAGAGGAGGGCGCGCCGAACGCGACCTGGTCCTCGCGCAGTGCGGGGAAGACCGCGTTGGCGTTGCCGGCCACGGGGAAGCCGGCCAGCAGCATGTCGGTCATCGCGATGTGGAAGTCGGCGCTGCCCATGGTGTGGTACTGACCATCGAGCCCGACGATGGGACCGGAGTTGTAGTCCTGGACGTGCAGGACGGTGAGGATGTCCCGCAGCGCGTAGATCACCGGCAGGTACGACCCGGCCCTGGGATCCTGGCCACCCCAGGGGCCGGAGCCGTAGAACTGGTAGCCGAGCTGCACGAAGAACGTCTCCGGGGCCATCGTGAGCACGAAGCCGCTTCCGTAGCGCTGTTGGAGCTCGCGGATCGCCGAGATCAGGTTCACCACGACCGGGGTGGTCGGGTTGCGGAAGTCGGTGTCGCCGGTGTTGAGGTAGAGGGAGTGGCCCTCGAAGTCGATGTCCAGGCCGTTGAGGCCGTACCGGTCGATGATCGCCGACACCGAGCGGACGAACGTGTCACGGGCGGCGGTCGTGGTGAGCTGCACCTGCCCGTTCTGACCGCCGATGGACAGCAGCACCTTCTTGCCCTGCTGCTGCTTGGCGCGGATCGCCGCCGTGAACTGGGCCTCGGTCTCCACACTGGGGCACTCGGCAACCGGGCAGAGTTGGAAGCGGATGTCGCCGGAGGTGACGGAGGTGGGTTCGCCGAAGGCGAGGTTGACGATGTCCCAGTCGTCGGGCACGTCGGCCATCCGCAGGTATCCGGCGCCGTTGGCGAAGCTGGCGTGCAGGTAGCCGATCAGCGCGTGCTTCGGCAACCCCGTGTTCGGCGGCGGGCTCGTGGGCGGTGTGGTGGTCGGCGGCGGTGTCGTGGGTGGCGCGGTGGTCGGCGGTGTCGTGGTCGGGGGTGCGGTGGTCGGCGGTGTCGTGGTGGGGGGTGCGCCACCACCGCACGCGGCACCGTTGAGTGTGCAGTCGACGGGCGAGCCGGAGCCGGTGGCCAGGAAGCCGAACGACGCCGACGCGCCGGGGGCCAGGGCGCCGTTCCACGAGCGGTTGGTGAAGGTGTGCCGCTGCCCGATGCTGCTGACGGTGGCGTCCCAGTACGAGCCGAGGGTGGTGCCGGTCGGCAGGGTGAAGGCCACCTGCCAGCCGGTCATCGTGCTCGACCCGCCGTTGGTGATGGTGTAGCGACCCTCCCAGCCGGTACCCCAGTCGGACGTCTTGCTGAAGACCGCCGTCGGGCCGGCGGCCAGGGCCGGGTAAGCGAAGGTCAGGGTCGCCGCGGCGGCGGAGACCAGGGCTGCCAGGGCAGCCAGCAACGGTGTACGTGATCTGCGCGCCATCCGGTCCTCCCGAGGGGTGCCCGGCCGAGGGATATCGACGGGAGGCTAATTATTAGGTTTGTTAACTGAAGATGTCCAGGGGTGGCCGGACTACGCGAACTGAAACCATCGGTCCGCTTCCCGGTAGCCGTGACGGCGCTCGGCCCCGTCACCCACTCCCCCCACTGGCGGCCGCCATCATGATCAGGGTGCGCCTCCGCCGTCGACTCATCAGTGCGAAGCAGGCGGTGAGCACCACCAGCTCCACCTCGGCCCACTCGCCAGTGACGTCGACGCGGATCGGCCCGCCCAGTGGGCCGGGGAGGCGCACGACGATGCGGTTCCCGTCGCGGACCAGCTCACCTCCGCCATGACCGGCCTTCCAGCGGGTCACCCCGCCGGGCCCTGGCACATGCGACCGGTCCGGGTCGAGCCGCACCGGCACGCCGTGCTGACCCTGGGCGGTGAAACCGGTGCGTCGGCGGCCGGTCGGTTCGACCGTCCAGCGGCCGGTGCCGGTGCGGATCTCGCCGCACCGCCAGGTCCAGCCGGTACGCAGCGAGGCACGCGGCCCGGTCGAACCGGAGTCGAGGACGAAGGCCCCGTCCTGTTTGCGTACGGTCAACGCGGTCATCGCTTCGCTCCTTCCGGACGCGGCCGGGGCAGGCCGAGGAGGAGGATGAGGCCGACGCTCAGGTGCAGCAGCGCGAGGGTCGCCTTCGCTCCCCCGCCGACACCACTGGGTGGGCCGACCACGAGCGAGAGCAGCAGGACCACGACCGCCACCGAGGTCCACCAGACGTGGGCGCGGTTGGTGAAGCGGTGCAGCGCCGCGAGCAGCGCCCAGCCCGCCAGTGCCGCGACCGTGGTCGCCCCGATGACCGCGCCCATCGTGACCTGCCGGGTCGAGCCACCGGAGCGGACCGCCAGGTCTACGCCGGCCACCGAGCGCAGGAGCGCGAACTCGGCCACCGCCACTACGACCGCACCGGCCGCCACCGCGGCTTGTCGAAGGAGAGGGTTGTTCGTCATGGCCTGAGTCTGCGGACCGGGCCGGGCCGGACACGTCGGTCCAGACGCCACGACGGGTACGTCCTCCGGTGACCCGGCGTACTACCAAAGGAGGTGGTCCGGCGCGTGGCGAGCCCAGTAGCCTGCGCGATGTGGATGCCGCGGCGTGCGAGGTCAGGCGGCCGAGGACGTGGCGTTCCGTCCCGGCGGGCGTGACGACCCTGGCGGTCGGCGTCCTCGTCGCGACCATGCTCTGGTCCGCCACCCGATCCAGCTCGGCCGGTCTGGCCGCCCTCGACGTCGCGCTGGCGGTGACCGCCCTGGTCCTCGTACCGGTGGTCCTGCGCCACCCGCGGGTCGGTGGCGTGCTGGCCGGTCTGCTCGTCGCGCTGTCTGCGGTGGCCACGCCGGTGGCCAGCTTCGCGGTGCTCTTCACCGCCCGCAACCGGCCGTTTCGGCAGGCCGCGGTGGTGGCGGCGGTCGGCGTGGCGGGTGAGGCGGTGCAGGCGCTCTGGCGGCCGGTACCCAGCCTGCCGTTCGGCTGGCGGCTGGTGCTGATGTCGGTCGCGTACGCCGCCCTGCTCGGCTGGGGCACCTGGGCGCAGGCCCGGCACGCGTTGCTGGCGGCGCTGCGGGAGCGGGCCCGGCGGGCCGAGCAGGAGCAGGAACGGCGGGTTGGCGAGGCACGCGCGGCGGAGCGCAGCCGAATCGCGCGGGAGATGCACGATGTGCTGGCCCACCGGTTGTCCCTGCTGGCGGCTGCCGCCGGTGCGATGGAGTACCGGCCGGACGCGCCGCCCGAGCGGCTCAGCGCCGCCGCGGGGGTGATCCGAGCGAGCGCGCACCACGCCCTCGACGAGCTACGCGAGGTCATCACCCTGCTGCGCAACGACGACACCGATGCGCCGACCGACGCGCCACCCGGACAGACCCTCGCCGACCTGCCCCGCCTGGTCGACGAGGCGCGGGCCGCCGGGCAACAGATCGAGGTCCACGACCCGCTCGGCCCACCGGCCGAGATTCCGCCGCCGGTGGGCCGCACCGCCTACCGCATCGCGCAGGAGGCACTGACGAACGCCCGCAAGCACGCCGCCGGGCAGCCGGTCCGGCTGGTGCTCGGTGGGGCGCCCGGCTCCGGGCTGAGCATCGCCGTGAGCAACCCGACCACTCCGGACAGCGGTGCCACCGACAGCGCCGGCACCGGCCTGATCGGCCTCGCCGAACGCGCCGCGCTCACCGGCGGTCGCGTCGCCCACCACGTCGACGCCGCAGGCCGGTTCCACCTCACCGCGTGGCTGCCATGGCCGACGTGACCCCGCCGATCCGGGTCGTCATCGTCGACGACGACCCTCTCGTACGGGGAATGCTCACGCTGATGCTCGACGGCGCCGACGGGATCGCCGTCGTGGGCGAGGCCGCCGACGGCGCCACGGCGATCACCGCGGTGGACCGGCACCTGCCCGACGTGGTGCTGATGGACATCAGGATGCCCGGCGTCAACGGCATCACCGCCACCGAGCGCCTGCGCCGCCGCCACCGACCACCCGAGATCATCGTGCTCACCACGTTCGACACCGACGAGCACGTGCTACGAGCCCTGCGCGCGGGCGCGAGCGGCTTCCTCCTCAAGGACACCCCGCCCGAGCAGATCAGCCAAGCGGTACGCGCGGTGGCCGCCGGCAACCCGATGCTGTCTCCGGGCGTGACCCGCCGCCTCATGCAGCGGGTCGCCTCCGACGCCGAGTCGTACGATCGGGCGAACAACCGATTGGCCCTGCTCACACCCCGGGAACGCGACGTCGTGCTGGCCATCGCGCAGGGCCGCTCCAACGCCGAGATCGCCGGCGAGCTGCTGATGAGCGTGACGACGGTGAAGGCCCACGTCTCGCACATCCTGACCAAGCTGGATCTTGACAACCGTACCCAGATCGCCCTGCTCGCCCACGACGGCCGGCTCCTGTGACCCACCTCGTCGGCGGAGGCAGGGTGGCGGCCGGCCTTCGGGACGACTCAACCCAGCGAATCCGCTGCACCCTTCGGCATGGTCTTCTAGGCTGCGTGGGCGGGCCGTCCGGTTCGAGCAGGCGTCGTGTCGACGCGGTACGAATCGTCGGGGCGCCGCCCTCGGCGGCCTGGCTCCACCACCATGTCAGTCGGCAAGGGATCTGCCGTGACGACGCCTCAACGCCCCCGGCACTCGCCGTCGGCGCCGAGCCCGACCACCGGTGAGGAGCAGCGGTGACCCAGAGCGAACGACAGGGCCCGGAGATCGTCGTGGGACTGGTAGCAACCCCACCGGATCACCCCGCCCGGGTCGCCGCGCGGCTCACTTCGGAGCTGGCCAGAGGGCTCACCGAGCGGGTGAGCGCGGACGTGCGGTGGACCGTCCGGGAGGGTTGGGGGGAGGTGGTGCCGCGCCGCGACGGCGGCGCCGAAGCGTTGCTCGATGATCTTGCTAGGCGGCGCGCGGACGACCAGTGGGACGTCGCCATCTGCCTGACCGACCTGCCACTGCATGCCGAGCGGGCGCCCCTGGTCGCGCAGACGTCCGGCCAACGTCACATCGGGGTCATCTCCCTGCCCGCGCTGGGACTGCGTCAGATGCACTCGGTCCGCGCAGCCGTTCCGGATCTCGTGGGCCGGCTGCTGGCCGACGCCTCCGACCACCGGATACCGCCGGCCGAGCGGGCACCGGCAGAGACGAAACGGCGTGTTCCCGCCGTCCATCGAGTGATCGGCGGGGCCGACTCCGGCGAGCGGCGTTACCTCGCCTCGGGGCTGATCGGCCGAGTTCGCCTGTTGACCGGCATGGTCCGAGCCAACCGACCTGGACGTGCACTGCTGGGCCTGTCCAAATTGCTGGTCGGCGCGTTCGGCACGGCTGCGTTCGCGCTCACCACGGACACCATCTGGCAGATGGGCGATGCCCTCGGCGGACTCCGGCTCACGGTGATCATGGTGCTCGGGTTGACCGCGTTGGTGGCCTGGTTGATCGTTGCGCACGACCTGTGGGAGAGACCGAGCCGCGAGACGCCGGTTGAGCTGGCACGGCTCTTCAACCTGGGTACGGTCCTCACTCTCACTCTGGCCACCACGGTGTCCTACGTGGTGCTGTTCGTGGGTACGGTGCTCGTCGGGGCGCTGTTGATCGACACATCCGTGCTGGAACAGGTTCTGCAGCGCCCGGTGAATGCCGGTGATTATCTGGCGCTCGCCTGGATCACCAGCTCACTGGCCACTGTCGGCGGCGCCATCGGCTCGGGGCTGGAGAACGAGCAGACGGTACGAGCTGCCGCCTACGGCTATCACCCCCAACCCGGCGGCTGGCGGGACGAGAAGGGCGGGGAGCGGTCCCACACCGGAAGATAGTCGCGCCGGCAGAATCAACCGACCGGCCCTACAACATCTCCAACGGCTGCGGGCCAGCAGGTGGCGGGAACGCCACGTCGAGTGCCCTGATGTCTTCCTCGGTCAGGTGCAGGTCGCGCGCTTCCGCATTCTCCCGGGTGTGTTCCGAGTTGGACGATCGGGGAATGGCCGCGACCATCTCCTGCCTCAGCACCCAGGCCAACGCGACCTGGGCGGGCGTCGCCCCGTGCCGGGCGGCGACCTCCGTGACCTGGTCGTGGCCGAGTACCCGCCCCTGCTCGATCGGGGAGTACGCCATCACCGGGATCCGGTGTTCACGTAGCCACGGCAGCAGGTCGTACTCAGGACCTCGCCGGGTCAGGTTGTAGAGGATCTGGTTGGTCGCGCAATCGTTCCCACCCGCGTCGAGTAGCTCGGTCATGTTGGAGAGGTCGAAGTTACTCACGCCCCACTGCCCGATGTCGCCGGCTTCGACGAGTTCGGCGAACGCTTCGATCGTCTCGGTGAGTGGATGGCTGCCGCGCCAGTGCAGCAGATAGAGGTCGATGTGGTCGACGCCGAGTCGCTGCAGGCTGCGGCGGCAGGCCTGCACGGTCCCCTGCCGGCTCGCGTTCGACGGCAGCACCTTGTCGACCAGGAACACGTCATCGCGTCGTCCGACAACGGCCTCGCCGACAAGCTCCTCGGAAGCACCGTCGCCGTACATCTCCGCGGTGTCGATCAAGGTCATGCCCAGGTCCAGGCCAGTACGCAGTGCGGATATCTCCGCCCCGCGTCGCTCCGGGCGTTCACCCAGGTACCACGTGCCCTGGCCGAGCACGGGCATGGTCTGGCCCGACGGCAGTGGGAGGGAGGCGGTAGGGAGAGTCATGTCGGCCTTTCCGGGTCCTCGGCGCCAGTGGTTCAGTCCGTTACCCGCATCGGCAGGAAGCAGTCCCGCCCTTCGTCCGCGCTCTGTCTGATCGGCGAGCGGGTCACCCCGTCCGCCCTCGATCGGCGATCGGCGCTGTTTCCCGGTTCCCACACCGGGAAGGCGACCGCGAGCGCAACGATGCGCCGCCGACGGGGCGGCGCCACGAGGGAGAGGCCACCCAAGATGGCGCAGAGCCAGCAGCCACTGACCGGCAAACGAGTCGCTTGCCTCGCCGCCGACGGGGTGGAGGACGTGGAGTACACCCAGTCCCGGGCCGCCGCCGAGCAGGCGGGTGCCGAGGTCCACCTGATCTCCTTGAACTCCGGCGAGATCCAGTCGATGAACCAGGACATCGACCCGGCCAACCGCTATCGGGTGGACCGGACCGTCAACGAGGCCAATGCGGCCGACTACGACGCCCTGCTGCTGCCGGGCGGGACGGTCAACCCCGACCGGCTCCGGATGAACCCGCAGGCCATGGACTTCGTCCGGGCGTTCTTCCAGCAACAGAAGCCGGTGGCGGCGATCTGCCACGGCCCCTGGTCGTTGGTCGAGACCGGCATGGTCAACGGTCGGACCGTCACCTCCTTCCCCAGTCTGCGAACCGACATCCGCAACGCGGGCGGAAACTGGGTCGACCAACAGGTACAGGTCGACAACGGCCTGGTCACCAGCCGCAACCCCAATGACCTGCCGGCCTTCTGCGCCAAGATGGTCGAGGTGTTCGCCCAGGGCGAGAACGTCCGCAAGATGGCGACGGCCTGACCCGGCGAGCTCGGAGTCCGGAGGATCAGGACCCGACCTGAGCCCGCACCGCGGCGGCGCTTCGCCGGTCGAAGCGCCGCCGCGGTGAAGCTCGTGGACCCCCATCCGGATACGGGCGCTTGACCGGGGTCGACGACGTGGCCGTACCGCTGCTGGCGGTCGCGGCCGGTACGCCGTGCTGAGCAGCGGGACAGGGATCACCTCCGTTCCGCGACCGATGCACGGATTGAGGTGGTTTCCGAGGGGTATTCGGGCCTCTACGGGTCTCGTCCCGGACTTGCATGAGCCGGAATGGCTCGGCCGGGCTGCGACCGGATACGGAGGCTACCCGTGACTCAACTAGCAACCCGAGAGGCTGCGCAGGCCAGGCAGGAAGACGTGCGACGGCGAGGACGCCGGCTCGGCTGGATGAGTCTCGGTCTGGGTGTGGCACAGCTCGCGGCACCGGACACGGTGCGCCGGATCAGCGGGGTGGACGACTCCTCGACATCCCGGACCGTGGTGCCGCTTGTCGGGGCGCGGGAGTTGGTCCACGCGGCCGGCCTCCTGGCGAGCCGGCGCAAGGGCATCTGGGCGTGGACCCGGGTCGCGGGCGACGCGATGGACCTGGCGTCTCTCGGGGTGGCCATCGCCCACCGCAGCGGGCACCGCCGGCGTCGCCTCGTCGGTGTCACTGGCGCCATCGTCGGGATCACTGTGGTGGACCTGCTGACCGCAGTGCAGGCCACCCGTGCCAGGAAGACCGGTTCGGCGCCAGCGGTACGAGGCTCACGCGAAGGAGGATCCATGGAGCTGACAGCCACGACAACCATCCGCAAACCTGCGCCCACGGTCTACGCGTTCTGGCGTGACCTGGACAACCTCCCCACGTTCATGGCACACCTCGAGAAGATCCGCCCCACCGGCGACCGTACGAGCCACTGGTCCGCCAGCGCTCCCTTCGGCAAGAACGTCGAGTGGGACGCGGAGATCACCGACGAGACGCCCGGCGAGAAGATCGCGTGGCGGTCCACCGGCAACGCCGACGTGCCGAACGCCGGCACGGTCCGGTTCGTCCCTGCCCCGGATGGTTCCAGCACCGAGGTGCACGTCGTCATGTCGTACGACGTCCCGGGCGGCGCGGTCGGCAAGGCGGTCGCCAGGTACTTCGGTGAGGAACCGCACCAGCAGCTCGACGACGACCTGCGCCGGCTCAAGCAGGTGCTGGAGACCGGGCAGGTGGTCCGGTCCGAGGGTGCCCCGTGGGGCAAGCGGGCCCGCAAGGAGTTCCCGCAGCGTCCGGCGCAACCGCTGTCGGACTCCGAGCTCGCGAAGGGGGCAGGCGAGTGAGGGCGAACACCTGGGCAGGCCGCAACAAGGTCAAGGTCCGTGACGTGCCAGACCCGAAGATCCTGAACGACCGGGACGCCATCGTACGGATCACCTCCACCGCCATCTGCGGCTCGGACCTGCACCTGCTCGATGGGTACGTGCCCACGATGCAGGACGGCGACGTCATGGGCCACGAGTTCATGGGCGAGGTGATCGAGGTCGGCCGGGGCGTCGACCCAGGCCGGCTGCGCGTCGGCGATCGGGTCGTGGTGCCGTTCCCGATTGCCTGCGGCGCGTGCGGTGCCTGCGCCGCCGAGCTGTGGTCGTGCTGCGAGAACTCCAATCCGAACGCCGGCATCGCCGAGAAGATGTTCGGCCACCCGGTCGCCGGGATCTTCGGCTACTCGCATCTGACCGGCGGCTTTGCGGGCGGCCAGGCGCAGTACGCGCGGGTGCCGTTCGCCGACGTCGGCCCCCTGAAGATCGAGTCCGACCTCACCGACGAACAGGTGCTGTTCCTCTCCGACATCCTGCCCACCGGCTACATGGGCGCCGACATGTGCGACATCCAGCCCACCGACGTCGTCGCCGTGTGGGGCGCCGGCCCGGTCGGGCAGTTCGCGATGGACAGCGCCCGGGCGCTCGGCGCCGCGAAGGTCATCGCCATCGACAAAGAGCCGTACCGGCTGCAGATGGCCGAGCGGGCAGGCCACACGCCGGTGAACTTCGAGGAGGTGGACGTGCGGTCCCGGCTGCTGGAGCTGACCGGCGGACGTGGGCCGGACAAGTGCATCGACGCGGTCGGCATGGAATCCACCCACGGTGCCACGCACGTGAACGCGTACGACCGGGTTAAGCAGGCGGTCCGGTCGGAGACCGAACGCCCGCACGCGCTGCGCCAGGCGATCCTGTCCTGCCGCAGCGGCGGCATCGTGTCGGTCATCGGCGTGTACGGCGGCTTCCTCGACAAGTTCCCGGCTGGGGCGTGGATGAATCGGGCGCTGACCCTGCGTACCGGTCAATGCCACGTGCAGCGCTACATGAAACCGCTGCTGCAGCGCATCGAACGGGGGGAGATCGACCCCACCCGGGTCATCACCCACACCCTGCCACTCGACCAGGCAGAACGCGGCTTCGAGATTTTCAAGAACAAGCAGGACAACTGCGAAAAGGTCGTCCTCAAACCCTGACCACCACCCGCATCCGGCCACCGCGACGCGCCCGGTGGCCGGATGCGACGTCCGGATGTCCGGCCGTTTGCCCCGAAGGACCGCGGGTAGCCGCAGTTGGTGAGTGGGCCAGACGCAGACCTTGGCACCCGGTCAGACACCAGCCGCGCGGTGGCGTTCAGCGACGCCATATTCGCCATCATCATCACGTTGCTGGTCCTGGACCTTCGGGTACCGGACGTTCCCCCTGGCCGCCTGCTGCCTGGCCTGCTCGACCAGTGGCCCTCGTACGTCGCGTACCTGGCGTCCTACTCCTATGTGGCCGTTGTCTGGCTCAACCACAAGGCGGCGTTCAACCGCATTCAACAGGCCGATCGCGGCCTGCACTTCGTGAACCTGTTCGTGCTGTTCAGCACGGCGCTGCTGCCATTCCCGACCATCGTCGTGTCAGATGCGCTGCAGGAACACAACAACGCCGACCAGCGCGTGGCTGTCGCCTTCTACGCGCTGATCGGCGCGTTGCTGTGCGCGACGTGGCTGGCGTTCTACCACTACCTGGCCCGGAACCCCGACCTGCTGAAGGATCAGGTCAAGGACGACTTCTTTCGCGTCGAGCGTGTCCGTGCCCTCACCGGGGTCGTCCTGTACGTCCTCGCGGGACTGGTCGGCTACCTGGTTGCTCCCCTGATCGGCCTGGCCGTCTTTCTCCTTCTGCCCGTCTTCTACGCCATCACCAGCGCCGGCCTGTACCAGTCGCGCCTGACCCGGGGTATGACCCGCCGTCCTCGGCCACCGACCTGAGGGCGGACGGACGAGCCGCCGTTTCACCCCGACAGCGGCGGGTACTCGCCGAGGACCTACGCGGCTTGGTGTCCGGGCCCACAAGACCGCAACGCCGCCGGTCGTCACAGCCCGAGGAGTGCGGCAGCCCGGGGATGAGTACGACGAGCGAAGGTGAGGAGGCCGGCCACCTGGGCAGGCAGGTGCGTCATGCCCTCCGCCGCCTCAGGGGCTCTCGCCGAAACGTTCCCGCGTGAGCCGGTTGGCTGTCTCCGGATCGAGACCGCTGGCGCGGAGCAGGTCACTCGCCACGACCCGCGTCTGGGTGACCAGGGTCTGACTGAACCGGCCGGTGGCACCATCGACGGCCCGGCGGGCGCTGTGCATGGCCGCCAGGGCCGTCGCTCGCGCCAGCCGCGGTTCACGTCCCGACACGCGTTCGGCCCGCAGGCGCTCGTTGGCGTCGGCGAGTTGCCTGAGTGTCGTGGTCAGCTCGGACGGAACCGCCTCGTCGTACTGCAAGACGGTCGCCGAGGTACGCGCCAGATCCTGTGCGTCGCCGATCACCCGCTGGGCATGCTCGGCGAAGTGGGCAAACTGTTCCACGTCGTCTCGCCGGTGCCATCTCACCGGTGCCAGACTCACCACCTCCCTCGCCCCGTCGAGCGCCTGTGACAAGCGCGCGAGATCCGGTCCCGAGGCCCGCAGGCGCTGCAGGGACGCGATGGCCTGCTCGGCGTCACGTTCGTTCAACGCGGTCGCGATGGTCCGTAGTTCCGCGCTGGTCAGCTGGACGATCGGCGTCGCCGCCCGGTCGAGAACGCGCATCGGGTTGACCGGGAACAGCAGTGTGACCACCAGCAGCCCCACCGCCCCACCGATGAGGGCATCCAGGATTCTGGGCCACTCGAGATTGGGATCCACCGGCGACAGGGTCGTGACCACGACGGCGGAAGCACCGGCCTGCGCCACGGTCGCACCGCTGCCACCGGAGAGCACCAGCGCGATCGCGATCGCGATACCCACCGCTAAACCGATCTGCACCGGTCCCGGACCGACGGTATAGAGCAGACCGTCCCCAATGAGGATTCCGAGTACCACGCCGACCAGCGACTGGACGGTTCGTCGGACCCGCTGGCCGATTGCCGCGACGATCGTTCCGACCGCCGCGGACGGAGCGAACACCGGCGCAGGAATACCCAACAGGTCGTGTCCGATGAACCAGGACAACGCTGCGGCCAACGCCGCCTGGACCGTGATCACCAGGATGACGTGCGTCAGGTGCAGCCGCACCCGCCACCCCCGACGCCCACGCTGGCGAGCCTGCTCTGCCGCCTGCCGCACCTCGCTCGCCACCGCGTCGACACCGGAGTGCGGATCGGGCGAACGCTCCTGGGCACCACTCATGCGGGTAACTACCCGAAGCAGCGACAAACAAGTCAGCGACAAGTGCCAGCTGGCTTGCTCGTGTCCCGTACCGCAGCTCCAGTCGACCGAACGGGCCACGGGCCCAGTGCGGAGTTGGACACCACCCGCAAAGCATCCTAGGAGGATGCGTCGGGCCCCTCCAACCACATGCCGTTCGCCACGGGTTTCGGTGCGGGATCACCAACGAGACTGTGGCCTCTGCTCGTACTCGACGCTGACCGCGATGACGACCCGTTCTGCGTCGACGCCGAGTACGACCAGATCAGCACCGCCGAGCAGCACGACAGCGACGCGTTCCTCGCCGAGTGCTGGCGGGCGGGTGACCGCCGAACACTTCGCCTTCTGCCCGGACAACATCTGGCAGAGCAACACCGACACCTTCCGCACGTACGCCGAATCAGTCATGGGCGTGAACTGCTGGAGTTTCTGGTGGGACTGATGGCGAAGGCTGCTGCCCGCACGTGCCGGCCTTCATCGCGCGGCCGGCATGGCACCGGACCACCGTCCTGTCGTCGTCACTTCGGGCGGACGGCGGGCTTCCTGCACTTGTGAGCGCGCACCACCATCGATACATAATGGGCTGTGTACTGAGCGCCGCTTCAACGACCAATGTGATCCGCCGACCCGATGGAGGCCCGTCCATGGCGTTGACCCCGGCGACTGGGGGCGGTTGCGGCGAGTCGACGCCACGTTCGCCGATTCAGTCGCCGAGGCCGGTCAATTCCGACGTCGAGTGGGACAGCTTCGACCCGCAGGCGTATGTCCGGCACAACTACGCGGATCTGCGGCCTGACGATCGGGAGATCCTGTGCCGCATCCGAGACTTCTTCGGCGAGGCGAAGCTCTCCGACGCGCGGTGCGTCGACGTGGGGTCGGGGGCGAACCTGTACCCGGCGCTGTCGCTCCTCCCGTTCGCGAAGGCCGTCGACCTGTGTGAATGGTCGACGGCGAACGTGAACTGGCTGCGTACGCAGGTCGACAGCTACGACGAGCTCTGGGACCCGTACTGGCAGGTGTGCACGGAGCACCCGGCGTACGCGGCCCTGACGGATCCGCGTCGACGACTGGCACAGGTGGGCCGGGTGGTGCGGGCCAGCGTCTTCACCCTGCCGAGGCACGCCTGGAGCGCCGGGACGATGTTCTTCGTGGCCTGCTCCATCTCGGCGGACCAGGCCGAGGCCGAGCACGCGATCGGTCGGTTTCTGGACGCGCTGCGGCCCAGGTCGCCCTTCGCCGTGACGGTCATGCTCGGATCGGTCGGATACGACGTCGGTCGGCGGAGGTTCCCGGCCGTGGCCCTGCAGCGCGCCGACGTGGTGGCCACCATCGCGGCCGGCGCGGACGACCTGGACGTCCACGAGGTACGGCCCAAGCCGCCGCTGCGGGACGGATACGTGGGCATGCTGCTGGCCACCGGCCGGACCCGCGGATAGCGCCCATGCGTACCGGCGGAATGCGCCGACCTCGTGCTGTCGGCGCAGCGGGGCGGCGGGGCATTCCCCCCGCGTCCGATTGGCCGGATTGCCGACACGCGGCCATCGAAGCCTTTCAAGTGCCACTCGACTGGCCCGCTACCATGACGTTGTACGGCACCGTGGATCATCGTGGGCACGGCTATAGCAGCGGTTTCAAGTCGACGACTACAACAGACGGCGGTGGATCATGCGGATGCAGCCTCGCCAGGAGATCCTCGACATCTGGCGGGCCACGGTTCGCAGTTGCTGGGCGAACGGTGAATGGCACTGGGGCGGCCGAAGTGGTACCAACTCGATCAGCGACGCGGAGCAACTACTGACCCTGTTGCTCCCCGCGGCCAAGGTCCCCGTGCTGTCACTTGACGACCCGGACCGCGCCGACGAAGAGGTGATCGAGGCGCTCAGCCCGCTCGGCGGCGCGATCGAGATTCCCCGCCGGCTGGTCAGCGTGATGATCGACTATTTCCGGCGGTACACCGACGACGCCGGCACTCCGATCTTCGGCGGCGGCAGTTACCTCACCCCGCTGGAGGGTGGTCCGGAGCTCACCGAGGAGCAGCGTTCCCAGGACATCGTCGACTCGTTCGCGGTGTCGGTCACCCTCACGTTGGCGACGATCGGTTTCGTCAAGGTCTACCGGGGGTCCACCCAGCGGCGTGACCTGTTGGCGCAACTGGACGAACTGGAGGCCATGGCGAGCGCGCGCCTCACGGCGGCGATGGTCGGCCTGCTCCGCAGCTTCAGCACCTTCGTCTTCACCTCCACCGACGAGTACGGCATTCGCCTGTGCGACATGGTCAATCAGGACGAGCTACCTCGCCGCGAGCTGGTGGCCGCGCTGCGCGAGCAGTTGCGGGACACCATGGCGAGCCTGCGTAGCGTGGTCATCGGTTCGGGTCGGGTGACGGAGGACCTGGACAACAGCGAGATGCTGTTCGAGTGCGGCTGGTCGTGGGGGCTCATCTCCGGGACCGAGGAGGTCCCGACCACCGAGCCGATCGGCCGACAGCGTGCGGGCTCCGCGGAGAACGCCCCCTACCTCTACTTCACCGTGATCGCGATGGACGCCATCGAGGACCTGAACTCCGAACGCACCCGGCTGCTCGGATTGCTCAACGAGGAGCAGCAGCGGCTGTCCCGGGCGCTGCAACTTCGCTGGGAGCTCACCCGGACGTACTGGGCGACGGTGGCGACCTTCGGCAACCGACGACGGTGGCCCATCGAGGACATTCCCTGGCGGACGACCGATGGTGACCGGACCGACTACTACACGCTCCAGACGACGTCGCTCGCCGTGAAGGGTCTGCTCGCCGTCGGGCGCGGCGGTGACGAGGAGCTCGGGCGGATCGCCTCGGTACTGGTGGAGCTGGCGCAGCGCGCGCGGATCACCCGGCGGGCGTCACCCGGCGAGCCGGCGCTGTTCGTGCACGCGCCCGGCAAGCAGGTGACCCTGAACGACGACACGTCGAAGCCGATCATGACGTGGAACGTCAACGAGTTCTCCGTGGTGCTGCTACAGCGGGCGGCCGCCGTCGCCGGTCTGCTGAGCAACGCCCGTCAGCGCAGTGAACTACTCGAGCTGGCCGACGAGGTGTGGGATCACCTGCTGCTGCGGCGCATCCCGGACGGCCGGCACCAGGGGCTGTGGGACCATGCCAGTGGCGCCTTCCCCGGCCTGGCGCCGAAGCCGAACGCACCCTCCTGGTATCTGACCGTGCGGGTGGCGCAGGCGCTGGTCACCTCCGGTCAGCTGCTGTGGGAGCGACCGTTCCCGCGAGCCGGCCGGCTGGCCGACTACGCACAGGATCTCATTGACGAGGCCGAATACCTGTTCGACCGGGAGTTGATGCGCGGCACCTTCGACGGCGAGGCGATGCAGCGCAGCATGCGCAGCATCCGAGCCAGCCTCGGCCGGGCACAGTTGCTGGTCGACGAGCGGCCCGGCACGGCGGCGGCGCTGGTGAACACGCTTCTGCTGCTCCTCAACGACGTCGCCACCGGGCAGCAGAAGGCCAGCGAGGGGATCTGAATGCTGGTCTTCGTCACGTCGCACAAGGGCGGCACCGGCCGGTCGGTGACCGCGGCGAACATCGCCTATCGCAGCGCGTTGTCCGGTCACCCCACCTGCTACCTGGATTACGACTTCGGCTCGCCGACCGCCGGCATCACGTTCCAGATACCCCAGGCCGTCAACGGTGTGGAGGGCGCCGGGCCCAACGGTGGCGGCCTGCACCGATATCTGCGCGGGGAGATCCCGTCTCCGGAGCAGTTGGACGTGTGGGGCACCTCCGAACGTGCCAGCCTGCGTCAGCGGCCCATCGGGTCCGGTCCGCTGGTGCTCCTGCCGGGGCAACGCAACGGCAGCGAGTTCGGTTTCACCAACGACATCGCCAAGCGCTGCGCCGAGCTCTTCCTCCGACTGGAGGAGGAGTTCGACCTGACCCTGGTGGACCTCAGCGCCGGCCGGTCGTACGCCAGTCAGATCGCGCTGGCCGCGACCGCGACCTCGACCCTGCGCAAGGTCGCCGTACGCTGGCTGGTCTTCCACCGGTGGACTCCCCAGCACGTCACCGCGGCGGCGGACCTGGCCTTCGAGGCGGGTGGGATCGTGGCCATGGGCAAGGAGTACGGCCACGAGCCGGAGAGGCTACGGGAGTCGCTGCGCTTCATCCGGACGGCGGTGATCGACTCACGTGGCCCCGAGGTCGGCCATCTCGGCCTCGCCCAGCAGGCCTTCCTGCGCAAGTGCGACGCGGAGCTGTCGGAGCTGGCCCGACGACGGGGTGTCGGACGTACGACACTTCTCGGCGTGGTGCCGCTGGATCCTCTGCTGCAGTGGCGGGAGCAGCTGATCTCCGACCACGACGTGCAATCCAAAATTGCCAACGTCAAGACGGTGGACGCCTTCGTTGACCTGACTGAGAAGCTTTTCGACGAGACGGCATGGGACACCGCGTGATCGGCATGGATGTCAGGTTCCAGGAGGCAGCTGCGGTGCGTCGTACAGAGAGCGTGGCGTACTCGCATCTGTCCGTGGAGCTGGGGCATTTCTACGCGGAGGACTTCGGCGACGGGTGTGAGGAGCTGAGGCGCAAGTTCGAGCGGATCGCGGACTGGTCGGCCGCGATCCCGGCGCTGGCCCGACGCGGGCTGCCCGCATCCCGGGAGCCGCGGATCAGCACCTGCTTCATGTTGGACGACTACTTCCACCGCTTCGGCACCCCCCGCGAGGTGATTCCGCAGGTGCAGAGCGCCGCGGCGGAGCATGGCCTGACCTTGGACTACGTGGCCCGGGAGTCCAGTTTCGCCCGGCACGACGGCGCCGAGCTGGCCCGGTTGGTGGTCGACACACTGGTGGTGGAACCCCCTCGGGGCACCACCGGGAGTCGCCCCCCGTTGAGCGAGTCGGGCTGGCTGTCCAACGGTAAGCGGTCCCCCGGGCACGTCGACGCGCCGGCGATGACCCTGCCGCGTCCGTGGTCTCCGCCGTTGCAGTCCGGCGATCCCCGGCACTCCATCTTCGTCGACATCGAGCTCTGGTCCGACGAGCCGGACGCCCGGGTGTGGGCCTGCGCCCTGCTCGCCTCGGTCTGGCAGATGACCCGGCTCGGCGTGCTACGGCATCGGGGCGAGACGATGACCCAGCCGCGCCAGCTCGTCGGCGAGCTACCGACGGACTGGGACCAGCTGCCGGCGATCGTCCAGCTCAACCCGGCGGCCGCGCCGTTCTGCGCGTATCGCACGCTGACCCTGATGGGCACCGAGTACCTGCCGGTGGAGCTGGCCGTACGGACCATCCTCGGCCAGGTGGCGGTGCCGCCGACGGTCGCGCAGCAGGTCGCCAAACGGGCCGGCGGCGAGGGCCTGCAGCTACCCAGTGAGCTGGTCGACCGGCTGAGCTACGTGTTCATCAGCGACTGAGTGTGCTCAGCGCCCGCACGGCTCGTCGACGGCCATCCGGCCGGCCAGGTCGCGAAGCAGAGCCATGTTGCTCACGCTGATCTGGTCCCGGATCCAGTTGACCGACGAGTTCCACTGACGGCTGAAGCCGGGTACCTGCTCCAACTGGTCCCAGATCGGCCGCAGTCGCGGGTGCACCCGCGCGCCCGGCAGCCACAGGTGCAGCAGGTGCTCCAGCACCGGACGCAGCCGCTCGACGTGCTCCTGCCCGGAGGCCGATCGGGTGACCGCGGACTCCACCAGCGAGGACAGGATGGTCAGCAGCCAGTCGTGCAACGCGAGGTCTTCGCAGAGCCCCGCCACGGCCGCCGGCACGTCCTGCGGGGCGAGCACGAGTTCGACCGTACGCAGGGTGGGTGAGTCCACGGTGACCACCGCCGAGACGTCCCGGTTGGGACGCTCGTCCGTCTGCGCGGTCCAGCGCAACCGTGTGCGGGCGGTGCGCAGGGGCGGGCGCCGGTCCAGCAGGTCGGACATCTGCACACCGTCGAGCACCCGGCCGGTGATCGCCTCCAGGTTCAGCACGTCGGCGTTGTTGCCGTGCAGGAAGCCCGCGCTCAGGTCGGCGACGTCCAGCTTGCCGACCGTCTCGAGGACGCCGGGGTTGGCCAGGTAGTGCGACCACGGCCGACGGCGTTGCCCGGCGACGACGTGGATGACCGAGGAGGCCTGCACGATCCGGCCGCCGGTGATGATGGCCCGGGTGAGAACCGCGCCCACCCCACGTAACTGGCGCTTTCTGGCGCTCGGGAGCCAGCAGTCGACACCGGTGCGAACATCGGGTGACACCGCGTACAGCGATGGACGCCGGGAGGTCAGCACGGCCTCGCCCTCGATCAGGCTGAGCACGTCGGCGCTCTGCTCCTGGGCCAACGCCGTACTGTGCTGCAGAAGACTGGTGTGCACCTCACCGACCGTGAGCATGGCTTCCTCCGCGACGCTGCCACCGACCCGCGTTCGTCCCGCGTACGCGGCTCATGCTGATTGACGTACACCCCTCGCGACCGGCACTGACCCGGATCCGCATCGGACAACCGCAACTCCACGAGTACGCGATTCGACCGCCGGATTCGTTTCCGTTGGTGGCCATCATAGGCCCGGGGTCGGCGGGAATCCCATGCACGGCGGGCGTTCGGAGTGTTCGCGGGTCGGACGGACGTGACAACGACTGATATTTTCGATGATGCGGTCGCCAGCCACCCCCTGGAGTTTGCCGTTCATGAAGGTCTACATTTCGGCCACCCAAAAGGACTTGCTGGAATACCGCGCTGCCGTGCACGCCGTGGCTCGCCGTCTGGAGATCGACGACGTGGCCATGGAGGCGTACGGCGCCGACATCCGGCCGCCGCTGGAACGCTGCCTCGCCGACGTGCGCCGGTGCGACCTCTACGTGGGGCTGTTCGCCTGGCGGTACGGGTTCCGACCGCCGGGCCAGGAGTCCTCCATCACCGAGTTGGAGTACCGGGAGGCGCTCGCGGCGGGAAAGCCGTGCCTGGTCTTCCTGCTCGCGGAGGACACACCCTGGCCGGTCGACATGATCGACCGCGATGCCGACTGGCAGCAGATCGTCGCGTTGCGCCGTGAGCTCAAGGAGCGCCACCTCTGCGCCTTCTTCTCCGGCGTGGACGACCTCACCGCCAAGGTGACCGCCGCACTGGCCGACGTACGCAGTGGCAGATCCCCGGCGCGCGAGCCGGCCGACCCGGACACTCATCTGCCGACGGTGGTGCGCAATCAGTACTACAAGCAGTTGTCGCTGCGATACCACGCCGTCTCGGTGGACGCCGTCTCACCGCGTCCCACCATCGGCTACCTCACCGTCGGGCTACCCAACGTGTTCGTGGAGCCCCGCGTCCACGAGGACGCGCGACCCGAGATGCCGCTGGCGTGGTGGCGTTGGGCCGGGTCCACGCCGGGCGGCGACGTCGGCGGGCTGCCCGGGGTGGTGAACCCGGAGGAGGTGGAGCGGCTCTGGGAGGAGTACGCGGCAAAGGACGAGCTGTCGTTGTTCGACGTGGTGTCCGACCCGGGGCGGCGCACGATCGTGCTGCTGGGCGACCCCGGCTCCGGCAAGTCCGCGGCCGCGCGGTACCTGGCGCTGACGCTGGCCGGGGTCTGCGTCGAGCCTCGACTGAGTGCGCTGGACCGGTACCTACCCGTCCTGGTCGAGCTGCGCTCCTACGCCACCCATCACGGGGACGGCCGGTGCGACGGTTTGCTCGACTACGTCGGCCACCGCCACCAGCAGGGGCTGGCCGGTATCGACCAGGACGTGCTGGAGGCGTACCTGCGCCAGGGCGGCCAGGCGCTGTTCCTCTTCGACGGCCTGGACGAGGTCTTCGACCCGGCGCAGCGGGAAGAGGTGGCTGCGCAGATCGCCACGTTCGCCAACGAATACCCCGGGGTGCTGACCGTGGTCACGTCGCGGGCGGCCGGCTACCAGCGGCACACGTTCGCCAACGCGGGCTTCGACCACTTCACTCTGGAGGATCTCGACGACGAGCAGATCGCGAGGTTTCTGGACAACTGGTACCGCTACGTGATGCCCACGTCGGCTGCGGAGGCGGAGCGGCAGCGGCGGCAGATCCTCGACGTGGTGAGCAGTTCCCGGGCGATGCGCGAGATCGCCGGTAACCCCCTGCTGCTGATGCTCATGGCGATCGTCGGGCGGGGTCACCCGCTGCCGCGCAACCGACGCCGGCTCTACGCGCACGTGACCGACGTACTGATCTCGGAATGGGATGTGACCAAGCAACTGCGCGAGAGCCACGGCGACGTGCCGTCGCTCGACCTACAGGCGAAGCGTCGGCTGCTGCGTCGCCTGGCGTACTGGATGCAGTTCCGCGAGTCCGGCCCCGCCGGCAACTACATTGAGTCCGACGAATTGGCGCGCATCTTCCGCGACAACCTCGTCGAGTTATACGGTTTCGAGAATGAGCGGGCGCTCGCCATGGCCTACTCGATGATCGAAAAATTGCGGCAGCGAAGCTTCATCCTGGAGCGTTACGGCCTACGACTGTTCGGGTTCGTGCACCGCGCGTTCCTGGAGTTCTTCTGTGCCGAAGAGATCGTGGACAGATACGAGCGCGATCCGTCCGCCGCGGGCCTCGATCATCTGCGTTCGTTGTTTCGCGGGCGC
The DNA here is from genome assembly GCF_050948405.1 of Micromonospora sp. CA-248212. Taxonomy (NCBI): domain Bacteria; kingdom Bacillati; phylum Actinomycetota; class Actinomycetes; order Micromonosporales; family Micromonosporaceae; genus Micromonospora; species Micromonospora sp. CA-248212. Next base: position 4,487,451 of record NZ_CP192023.1, read on the forward strand.
TGGGCCGAGCCGTCGTGGCGGGAGGTGCTTCGCCTGGTCGCCGGCGCCCTGCCCGCCCGGGTCGCCAACGAGCTGGTCACCCTGCTCGCCACCGAGGCCACTCAACTGTGGCCGCCGCTGAACCTGACCGGGCCGCCGTGGAACCTGGTGCTGGCGGCGCAGTGCGTGGCCGAGGCGCCGCAGCCCGCCGAACTGGCCGGTGCGGGCGACGCCCTGCTGCGCCAGGTCGTGCGTCTCATCGAGCATGGCATCTCCGCCGACGACCCGAACCTGGTGGATCTCACCGAGCAGGATCTGCTGTCCTCCATCCGGACTCTCGGCCCGGGTTGGCCCGGCCGGGAGGTCTTCCTGCACTGGTACCGCCGCCGCGGGGTCCGGACCAGTTGGCGATCCGGCTCTCCCTTCGCCACCAGGATCGCGGCGGTGCTGTCCACCGCCGAGGAGCAGATGGAGGACCTGCTCGTCCGGGAGCTGGGGCAGGGCCGCGAGCGGCAGGCGCGCCTCACGTTGGTCGCCGGGCTGGCCGAGGCCGCCGGCCGCATCGAGGCCACCGGCGGTAACAGTGGCCGATGCCGGGACATCCTGCTCGCCCAGGCGCAGGCCGAGGTCTCCACCGCGGTACGGCAGGCCGCCGTACGCGCACTGGTCGCCCACCTCGGCGCCGGCCTCGAATTCGTGGAGGTGCTGGGCGACCTCGCCAACTCTCCCGATCTCGCGGTGCGGGCGCTGGCCGTGCAGTCGCTCGGCACCCGGTCCGAACTCTCCGACGACGTGCGTCAGGTGTTGGCCAGGGCCACCGGGGACACCGCCGTCGCGGTGCGGCGAGCCGCCGCGGGAGTGCTCAGCACGCGCTGCGCCGACCTGCCGGACGCACCCGAGACGATGCAGCGCCTGCTGGCGACCGACACCGATCCCGGTGTGGTGCAGTGCGTGCTGAAGCGTCTGCTGGCTCTGCCGGAGTACGCCGAGACCGCACGAGCCACGGCGTTGCGGCGGATCACCGGCGACTCCCCGGACGAGGTCCGACGCTGCATGCTGACCGGGCTGCTGCCGGAGCGACCCGGTCCGGAGGACACCGAGCTGTTGCTCAAGCTGGCCTGCTCGGACACGTCCGCCCGGGTGCGCGCGGTCGCCGTACAGCGGTTGGCGCTCGTACCCGATCCGGAGGGGCGCTGCCGGGCGCGGCTGATCGACCAGATCGAGCAGGACGAGGAGTCCTCCGTACGGGCCGCCGCGGTCACCGCCCTGATCGACCGGGACCGCGCCGACGACACCGGGTGGACGGTGGTGGCCCGCTCTGCTCACGTCGACGAGGACGCGACGGTACGCCTCGCCGCGGTGCGCGCGCTGGCCGAGGCCTACCCCGACCACCGCACCGGGGAGCTGCTGCTGGAGAGCGCTCGACGCGATCCGACCGCGAGCGTCCGGCTCGCCGCGGTCGAACTGCTCACCGGGCGACCGCTGTTCGGCCACGCGACCCGGGATCTGCTCATCAGCCGCGCCTCCCAGGAGCGGGACCCGATCGTCCGGCTACGGGTCACCCGTAGCCTGGCCCGCCTCGCCGACCCGCCGGACCTTGAGGTGCGGGAGTGCCTTGCCGAGCAGGTCAGTCGGGACCCCGACCCGAACGTGCTGTGCGCCGCCGCCCAGGCGCTCGCCCGCCACGGCGACGCCCCGGGTCTCATCGAGACACTGTGCCGGCGGGCCCGCCGAGACAGCTACGTCGGCATCCGGTTGGCCGCCGTACAAACCCTCTGTGCGTACGGAAGCCCGGAACTGGTGACCGACGTGCTGCTGGAATGCGTCGAGTCCGACACCGACCCGACCGTGTTCGACGCGGCCGTACGCTGTCTGACCCAGCGGGGTTCGGCATCCATGGCGGTGACGCTGCGGCTCATGCGCCGCCTGTCGGACCAGGACCCGGCGATCCGCGCCCGCATCGCCGCCGCCCTCGGCGAGCACTTCGGCACCGACCCGGAGGTGCAGGTGCTGCTGGTCGGGCTGGTCCGCGACGATCCGGCGCTGGAGGTTCGCCGCCGGGCCGTGGAGCAGCTGGGTGCCAGTCTCGCCGGTCGCACGGGGGTACGGGACCTGTTGCTGCGGCTGGCCGACGACGATGACTGGGAGATCCGCCGGACCGCGCTGCTCGCGTTGACCCGGCACTACGACGGGGACACCCGGACCCGGGAGGTGCTCGTACGGCTCGCGCATCAGGAGGACGACGGCGCCGTGCGGCGGCTGGCCGGGCAACTGCTGGCCACGCTGCCCGACACCCGACCCGACGACTTTCCGTAGCCGAACCGGGGCCGTCGGTGCACACCCGCGTGCGCGTCGAGCGACAGCCCGATCGACCTCGTCAAATACCATGGACTCATGACGGATCCGGTCGCCGGCTCGTCCCGCCCGACCGGCTGGAGTCTGCGAGTCCTCTTCGGCTTGATCGGGCTGGCTGCCCTCGTCCTCGGCTATGTCGGCTTCGAGCGCCTGCTCCAAGCCCGTCCGGACGTCGCCCACGATCCGTACGACGTGCTCTACTACGACCTGCAACTCTTCGTCTTCGGCGCCGAACCCTTCCAGAACGCCGGCCCCTACCCGTGGCAGCTGCAGGTCGCCCGGTTCGCCGCCCCGCTGTTCACGCTCCTCGCCGTGGCCGAGGCCAGCCGGCTGCTGTTGGCCGCCGAGAGTCGCCGCCTGCGCGCCCGGCGGGCACGTGGTCACGTCCTGGTCTGCGGCGACTCCCAGTTCGCCCACATGCTCGCCGACCGGCTCTTCGCCGACGGTGAACGTGTGGTGGTGGTGCGCTCCGAGCCGTTCGGGCCGCTGGAGTACCGGCGGCGCCGGTACCTCGGCGTGGTCGGCGACCCGACCAGCCCCGAGGTGCTGCGCGGCGCCGGACTACCCCGAGCCCACACCATCTACGCCTGCAGCGAGGACGACGACCGCAACCACGCGATCGCCAACACCGCCAACCGGCTCATCCAGGAACGACGACAACCACCGCGGGTCTACATTCTGGTTCACGACGCGGAGATGTGTCTGTCCCTGCAGGCCCGACGGCTCGGCGCCGCCGGTTCCAGCCGGCTGCGGCTGGACTACTTCCACGTCGACGACGTCGCCGCACGCGCGCTGCACCGGCACCACCCGCTGCCCGGCGCGGGAGTCCGACCAACGAGGATCCTGATCGCGGGCACCGGCACCTTCCGCCGGGCGCTCCTGGTGGAGACCGCCCGGCACTGGCGTGCGTTCCGCGCCGACACCCCCGGGGGCCACGCCGCGCCACCCCTGCGGGTGGACGTCGTGGCACCGGATGCCGGTTCCGAGATCGCGCTGGCGTCCTCGCGTTACCCGTTCCTGGCCACCGTCTGCCAGATGACCGCGTACGACCTGGATCTCGACGGCGTCGTCGGTCTCGGCCGCGACCGCTACGACCGCATCTACGTGTGCGCGCCGGACGAGATCAACGGCCTGCAGTTCGTGCTGGACACGCCCGCCCTGTGGCAGGGTGCCGAGAGTGCCGTGTTCGTGCCCGTCTACCGGCAGGCGGCGCTCGCCGCGGCTTTTCACGGCGACTCCCGGCACGACCTGCTCGACGAGGTGCACGGCAAGCTCCGCCTCTATCCGGTGCTCGCCCACGCCTGCGACGCCCGGCTGATCGCCGAAGATCTCACCGAGCGGCTGGCCCGGCTGATCCACGAACGGTACGTCCAGGCCCAGCAGCGCGCCGGGGTACGACTCGGCGACGCCTCGGCGATGGTGGACTGGTCACGACTACCCGAGTCGTTGCGGCGGGCCAACCGGGCCTACGTCCAGGACATCGCCGCCAAGCTGTTGGATCTCGGTTGCGTCGTGGCGCCCCGGCACGGCGGCACCGTTGACGCCTCGGCCGCCGGGCAGGCCATCGACGACGGGATCGAGGAACTCGCCCGCCTGGAGCACGAGCGGTGGTGCCGGGAACGGCGCGGGGACGGTTGGACGTACGGCGACCCGCGCGACGACGCCCAGCGACGGCACCCCGCCCTGCGGCCGTGGGACGAGCTGCCGTCCCACGTACGGGAGCAGAATCGCGAGGGGGTCCGGGCACTGCCTGACGTGCTGTCCGACAGCGGGTTCGAGCTGATCCGGTTGGCACCCCCGGTGCCCACTCAGCGGACAGGCCCGACGGATGCCGCCTGACCTCGACCCGGTCCGCGTCGGCGTGACCGGGCACATCAACCTGACCCGCGACACCGAACTGCTCGTCGCCGCCGCGCTCCGCGTCGAGCTGGGCCGGATCAGCGACCGGCCGGTACACGGCGTGACCTGCTTGGCGGCCGGCGCGGACCAGGTCTTCGCGCGCACGATCCTCGACCTGGGCGGCACCTACGAGGTGATCCTTCCGGCCCTCGACTACCGGCGCGCGGTCATCAGGCCGGAGAATCGGCTGGTCTTCGACGAGCTGCTCGACCGGGCGGTAGCGGTCGTCCACACCGGACACGACCGCTCGGACACCGCAGCGTACGTGGTCGCCAACCGGGAACTGGTCCGACGGGTGCAGCGACTCGTGGCGGTGTGGGACGGCAGACCTGGCCTGCACCCCGCGTCGACGGACCGGACCATCGAGTGGGCGCGGCGCCACGGCGTCCCGACCACGGTTCTCTGGCCCGTCGGCGCCCGTCGAACGCCCGTCGAGGGTTGACGAGCCGGTCCTGCTGTCGATCGACGACGCACCGGCTAGAGCCGCCGTTGGCCCGATAACTGGTCCCACCCGATCGACTGCGGCTGGTAGCGTGCGCCGATCATGAAGATCACGGGGGAAACATCGATGAACCGAACTCGACTCGTCCTGACTGGCCTGGCCGTCGGGGCGGCGTTCGCGATGTCCGGCTGCGATCCGCAGCCCGAATCCGAGAGCACCGCGACCGCGCCATCTCCGGCGGCCTCGAGCGCCGCCCCGACCGGCGGTCCGGCCACCACCGCAGCCAGCAGTGCGGCCAACGACGCGGCCACGGTGCAGGCCTGCGCCGACATCAACAAGGACATCAAGGACAACGCCACCAAGATCGCCAAGGCCGAGAAGATCGGCCCGCCGGCCGGGCACTTCGCGGTCAGCGCCCAGTGGGTCGCCGGCTCGGTCGCGATCCTGGCGCACACGATAGGCGCCAACGACGTGGTCACCACCGCCTCCGAGAAGATCCAGAACGAGATGATGGCCCTGAGCGACGCGTACAACAAGTCCGCCGACGCCAAGCCCAGCAAGAAGGCTCTGGAAGCAGCCCTCAAGGAGTTGGACTCCGCCTGCTCCGCCGCCTGACCGGTTCGACTACCGATCGGCGGTGACCCCCACTCGGACGGTCACCGCCGATTCGCATGTGATGCGACCTCCGGCACCCGCATCAGCGGCCGCTGAACAACCCACGGAGGCCCACGCGACGAACGGCGGGCCTAACCAACTGCCGGCGCAGTGCTATGGCCTGTTTCCGAAGGGCGTTCGAGATGCCCCTCAACGGTGCGGTGGGACCGTGGGTCGGAACGGCGGCTGGGGGGTAAGTCCCAGCAGATGGCGTAGCGGGAGGAGCAGCGACGGTGGCCCGAGAGGGGATGACGCTCACCGATGCCGGCGCGGACCAGCGCGATACCGGCGGCGAGCGGAGCAATCTGGTCCGATATTCGCTGCTCGCCTCACTCGCCCGGCTGGCCGACGAGGGTGCCCGCGTGGGGCTCGTCCTGCTCGCCGTCGAGACCACGCGGAGCGCCGGGTTCGGCGGCCTGCTGGTCGCTGCGCTCATGGTCCCGCACGTGGTCGCGGCGCCGCTGGTCGGCGCGGTGGCCGACGCCACCTCCCGGCGCAAGGTGTTCTACAGCGGTGCGCTTCTGGTGTACGCCACAGCGCTCGCACTGACCGCGGTGGCCACCGGCTCGTCTCCCCGATGGGTGGCCGTCGCCGCCGCACTGGCTGCCGGTTGCGTCGGCCCGTTGCTCAGCGGCGGGCTCACCAGCCTGCTCAACGAGCTCGTCCCCGGGCGCCTGCGCAGCGCGTACGGCATCGATTCGACCCTGTACGGCCTGGCGGGCATCGTCGGACCGTCGGCGGCGGCGGTGTTGGCCGGCGCGTTCGGCGGCCGGATCGCGGTATTCTGCCTCGCCGGCTCGGCCGCCGCCGCCTCGTTGCTGCTGTGGTCGCTGCCGTTGGCGCGACGCGAGCGCTCGGAGAGGTATCACCTGCGCGGGGCCGACTTCCTCGCCGCCGCCAAGGTCATCATCAGGCGGCCGGCCCTCGGCTCGGTCACGCTGGGCAGCTGCCTCGGGCAGCTGGGCGCCGGCGCGCTACCGGTGACCGCCGCGCTGATGGCGCAGCGCGTCCACAGCACCTCGCTGACCGGTGTCATCCTGTCCCTCATCGCGCTGGGCGCGCTGGCCGGATCACTGCTGTATGTGTACTTCCCACTGCGCTCGTGGCTGCCCGAGAACGTCATCCTCGTCTGTCTCCTCGCGACTGCCGTCCCGTTCGCCGCAGCCGCCGCGTTCCACACCACCCCTGCCGTCTACCTGCCTGCCTTCGCGATCAGCGGCCTGATCAACGGCCTGATGTTCTGTTCCCTGCTGGTGGTGCGTGGCCGGGAGGCGCCACCCGAGCTGCACACCCAGGTGTTCACCGTCGGCGCTGGCCTGAAGAGCGCGTCCGGCGCCATCGGATCCGCGTTGGCCGGCGGGGCGGCCGGTGCCGGCGTGGCTGTCCTGCTGGGCGGGGTGAGCCTTTGCCACGCGCTCGGCGGGCTCCTGGGCGCCGCGGTACTCCGCGCGCCGCGTCGACGCCCGACGGACCCGGAGAACCAGTGACGGAACGCCGGCATCGGTGGGAGCAGCCGGTGGTCGCCCACTGGTCTTTCGAGGCGCTCGTCAACGACGGTGCTGGACGAGCCCGACCGACGCATCCGCGACGTCGCCTGCTCGACAGGGACGCGGCGCATCTGGCGAAGGAGTGATCACATCAGTCAACCGACGACCGAGGCCGACCCCTCGACAGACCGGCGGACGGCGGTGGCGGCACTCGTTGCGCTCGCCGTGGGGGCGTTCTGCTACGTCGCGATGGAGACGATGCCCGTCGGCCTCCTCCCCTTGATCTCGGAGGAGTTCGGGGTGTCGCTCGCCGACGCCGGGATGCTGGTGACCGGCTACGGGTTGACCGTCGCGATCGTCTCCGTGCCGCTGGCGTACGTCACTCGCCGCGTACCGCGACGGCTGCTGATATCCGTGCTACTGGGTGTCTTCGTGGTGGCGACCCTGCTGTCGGCGGTGGCGGTGGACTATGTGATGTTGCTGGCGGCGCGGGTCGTCGTGGCGCTCAGTCAATCGGTGTTCTGGGCGGTGGTCGGGCCGGCGGCGGCCAGCCTCTTTCCGCAGCGGGTACGCGGCCGGGCCATGTCGACGGTCTTCGGCGGCTCGGCTCTCGCACCGATGCTCGGCGTGCCGGCAGGGACCTGGCTGGGCCAGCAGGCGGGCTGGCGCTGGACCTTCGTGGCACTGGCCGGCTTCGGCCTGCTCGCGCTCGGGCTGGTCGCCGTCCTGATGCCAACGACACCGGTCGGAGCCGCACACGCCGCGACCGGCACCGCGCCGAGCGTCCCGCGCTACTGGATCCTGGTCGCGACCACCGCCCTGTCCATTACCGGACTGTTCACCGCGTTCACCTACACCGCCCAGTTCCTCACCGAAGTGAGTGGCTTTCCCGCAGCGGCGATCGGCCCCCTGCTGCTGCTGCGCGGCCTGGTCAACTTTGGTGGCATCGCGGTCGCCGGTGCCGTGGTCGACCGCAGTCAACGGGGGACCATGGTGGGCTCGCTCCTCGCTCTCGTGGTCTCGCTGGTCGGCCTGTACCTGTTCTCCGGCTGGCAACCGGCTGTAGCCGTGATGCTCGCCCTGTCCGGCTTCGCGCTCGGCGCGCTGACCCCGGCCCTAGAGAACCGGGTGCTGGAGGTGGCTCCCGGCAGTTCAGACCTGGCGTCGGCCGGGAACTCCGCTGCCTTCAACGTCGGTATCGCCGGCGGGGCGCTCCTCGGCGGAGCCCTGCTGTCCGGACCCGGCATCGCCGACACCGCACTGGTGGGTGGGCTGGTCGCCGCCGCTGCTCTGCTGCTCGCACTGGTCGAGCCGCTGATCGCCCGCGACGTTCATCGGCAGCAGGCCACCGAGGGGCCGCGTCGGTACGCCACCAGCCCGCACGCACCGCGGTGAGGAGGAAGCCGGCCAGGCTATCCGGACCCGGCGGAGGCAACCACGTCCTGGCCGTGGGGAGATGGACGGTACGGGTGGAGCGCGGCGATCCGTCGGGCTTCATCAGTCGCTGTGCGGCTGGCCCTGAGCCGGGCGATGCCTCCTGCGGACACGGGCGGCCGTGATTAACCTCGCAGCATTTGCCTCTAACGTCAACGTGAGGTTCTAGCGTGTTGGTATGGAAATCAACGGCTCAACAGCTCTCGTGACCGGCGCCAACCGCGGCCTCGGCAAGGCGTTCGCCGAGGCACTCCTCGCCCGCGGCGCCACCGTCTATGCGACCGCCCGGCGCGTGGAAAGCATCGACATTCCCGGTGCCATCGCCCTCCAGATGGACATCACGGATCCGGCGTCCATCGAGGCCGCGGCGGCCCAGGTGGGCGACCTCGACATCCTCATCAACAACGCCGGCACCTCCACGGACGCCCCGCTGCTCGGGCCCTCGACGGAGAACATCCGCAAAGACTTCGACACCAACTTCTGGGGAACCCTCAACGTCACCCGCGCGTTCGCGCCGAGGCTGGCCGGTGGCGCCATTCTCAACGTCATCTCCGCGTTGAGCTGGTACACCTTCTCCCCCGGCAGCAACGGCTACGCCGCCTCGAAGGCCGCGGAGTGGTCCCTGACGAACGGCATCCGACTCGAGTTGGCCGACCAGAAGACTCTGGTCACCGCCCTGGCGCTGGCGATCGCCGACACGGACATGATGGCCGGCATCGACATCCCCAAGCTCGCCCCCCACGAGGTGGTCACCCAGGCCCTCGACGGGCTGGAGGCGGGCAAGATCGAAGTCATCGCCGACAAGCCCACCGCCAACGTCAAGGCCTCGCTCTCCCGCGACCCCGCCCTCTTCTACGCCGACCTCGCCGGCAACCTCTTTGCGTGACTATCGCAGCGTCACGCAGGCCGGAGTAGACGACCTGGTCAGGGGCGTACGCCCGATACGGGGGCCGGCCTCCGGTGGAGCCGGCCCCCGTATCCGTGACGCCGCAACGGCCCACATCTTCGGCCGGATCGCCCCGCACGTGCCGTAAGCGATCGGTAATCCGGCCCCGCCTGGTCACGATGAGGTCCGGCGGCTTGACTTGAACCGTGACTCGCCGTCTTCTCCGCGCTCCTGTCGCCTGGATCGTCGTTGCCGTGCTCGGCATCGGTGCCGCAGGAGCCCTCTACTGGTTCCAACCGTGGCGGTTGTTCACCGACACGGTCGTGGCGGAGCCCCTCTCCACCGTCCCGCAGCCGTCTCAGTCCGCGCAGCCGTCTCGGTCCTCATCCGACGCCGCGGACGTCCCGGCCGCACCGATCGTTCTCGCAGAGGGAACCTTCATCACCCACGAGCACGACACCAGCGGCACGGTCCGGATGGTCCGCAACCCGGACGGCAGTCACCAGCTGGAGATCGACGGGCTGGACACCAGCGACGGCCCTGACCTACGGGTGTGGTTGTCCGATCAGCGGGTTCGCGCAGGCACCGCCGGCTGGCGGGTGTTCGACGACGGTCGGTACGCGGAACTGGGCAAACTCAAGGGCAACCAGGGCGATCAGGTGTACCGGCTGGCCGCCGGAGTCGACCCGGCGGAGTTCCGCAGCGTCAGCATCTGGTGCAAGCGCTTCGCCGTCTCGTTCGGCGCCGCGGAACTTGCCGCCGTCCCGTCATAGCTGGACGCGTCTGCGTCCTGAGCCCGGAACGATGCCCCCGCTCCGCGATCGACATCCGCGTCGAGATCGGTCGGGCCGTACGGGAGGCGTTATACGGCGACGTCGACGCGGCCACCGCCGATTCCGCCATCGACCTGCTCGCCCCGGCCGCGCCGGTCGGCATCGCGGCCGATGCCCCGGTCGTGACCCGCGAGCGCTACGGCTCGGTACCCAAGACGTACGTGGTCTGCACCAAGGAGAACGCCGTTCCGCCGGCGCCGCAACGACGGCTGATCGCCGAGATCGACGCCGTCTCGACGTCCCCGACCCAGGTGATCGAGCTGGACTCCGCACACTCGCCGATGCTCTCGCACCCGGACGACCTCGCCGCCGCCATCGGATCGGCCGGGCTCGGCTGATCACGGCCCACCCATTGCCCGCTCAGGCCGCGGTGAGCTTCCGGATCGACGGCGAAGCGCCGCGGCCTGAGGTGGGAAGCGCAATCAGGACCGACCGCCGCCCGGCCATACGTCGTAATTGACGGTGGTCCAGGAGATCCCCGGACCGAGGCGGGAACGGCTCGGTGCGCAGAGGCCCGCCCCGCAGGGCTCGGAGAACACCGTACGGATGGCCCAGATCGGTCCGGACGGTCCCATCGGCGGATTCTTCGCCGCTCGGGAAGTCCCCTGGTGACCCGTGCCGGCCCCGAACTGCTCGGCGCGAGCGCCCCGACCGTGAATGGATCACGGACGAACTCCGAGAGGAATGGCGCCGTCAGCGCCCCGGGCGCAGTTGCCAGGAGTTGTGCGAAGTGGACAGGAATCTCCGCACCGCCCAGAAGTGGAACGCCAGCCCGATGCTCCAGGCGACGATCGACCAGACCGGCCAGAAGAATTGGTCCGGGGTGACGAACCACCAGACCACGATTTGGGCGAGGTTGGCGACCACGTACCAGACGAAGTGGATCGCCAAGGCCCATTTGGCAGCGGTTTCGCTCTTCGAGAATGTCATGGCCGCAGACTAGGCCGAACGACTTGACGAACACGGAAATCGCCCGGCAGTCGAGCTGCATTCCCGTTCAGTGTCCGTCAAGCAACGCCTTTTAGGTTCAACCGGAATCTCTTCCGGAAACGACTACTGAAAGGCTCATATCAATGACGACAACCCGCCGAACACTGCTGGCCGGTGCCGCCGCGGCCGCCGCCGGGGCTGCGCTCGGGGCACCCGCCGCACAGGCCCACCCGCGACCCGCCAATCAGCCGAAGCCCACGGTGGTACTCGTGCACGGCGCCTTTGCCGATGCCTCCGGCTGGAACGACGTCGCCACTCGCCTCATCCGCGACGGATACCCGGTCATCGCTCCGGCGAACCCGCTGCGCAGCGTGGCCTCCGACTCCGCGTACCTGGCGAGCGTCCTCGCCACTCTGAGCGGCCCGATCGTGCTCGCCGCCCACTCGTACGGGGGGATCGTCGCCACGAACGCGGCGACCGGCAACCCGAATGTGAAGGCGTTGGCCTACGTGGCCGCGTTCGCGCCCGATCAGGGCGAGACGCTGCTGGGTCTACAGACGAAGTACCCGGGAAGCAAGCTCAATGAGGCGGCGCTGGACTTTCGGCCCTACGAGGCCGGCCTCGTCGACGGGTACATCAAACGGCAGTTCTTCCGGGAGGTGTTCGCCGCTGACGTGCCGAAGGCGACCGCCGAGCTGATGTGGACCGGGCAGCGGCCTGCCGACGCGCGCACTCTCGGGGAGCCGTCGGGCGTACCGGCCTGGAAGAACATTCCTTCCTGGTACCTCGTTGCCCGCAACGACCAGGTGCTGCCTGCCGAGGCGCAGCGGTTCATGGCAGAGCGGGCCGGCGCGCAGGTCCGGGAGGTCAACGCGTCGCACGTCGCCATGATCTCGCAGCCCTTCGCCGCGGCCGAACTCATCAAGCGCGCCGCGCGCTGACGAGGCGCAAGAGAGGGCTGGAGGCCGGCCCTCGACCGGCCAGGGCCGGGCTGGGGGTAGTCCACCAGCTCGGGGCCCTGGTCAGGCGCGACGGGAAGGTCACCTCGGTATTTCCCCGGATCTGCGTCGACCACCGGCCTACGGGCGTGCCCGAACCCCGCTCACACGAGTGAATCTGCGGAGGAACGCGATGCACCAGCAGGCATTTGAGGGTCAGTGTGCCGCCGCGGAGAACCGGCGCGCCTCGACCACACCACCCGTGAGACATCCGAAGCTGACGTTGCTGGCGCTGGCGCTGGGCACCTTCGCGATCGGTACCGGCGAGTTCGGTAGCAACGGCATCATCCAGCTCTTCGCGTCCGACCTGGACGTGTCTATTCCGGTGGCGACGTATGCGATCACCGCGTACGCCCTCGGAGTGGTGATCGGTTCTCCGACGATCATCCTGCTCGCCGCACGAACGAACAGGCGCCGACTACTGATCGGCCTGATCGGACTGTTCCTGGTCGGCAACGGGCTCTCCGCGCTGGCTCCTGACATCACGTCACTCGTCATCTTCCGATTCATCGCCGGGAGCGTGCAGGGTGCGTTCTTCGGCGCGGGAGCTGTGGTCGCCGCCTACGTCTACGGACCGGGAAGGGGCGGCAGGGCATTCGCCACCGTGATGGGAGGCCTGACCATCGCCACCATCGCCGGGTCCCCCCTGGGCACTCTCATTGGTCAGAACGCGGGCTGGCGTGTCATGTACTGGACCGTTGTCGCCGTGGGTCTGCTCGCTGGCGCCGCCCTCGTTGCCTGGCTGCCGCGCACCGACGAACTGCGCGGCAGTTCGGTCGCCAGCGAGTTGCGGGCGTTGCGTCGACCGAACGTATGGCTGATGGTCGTCGTCGCGGCGCTCGGCATCTCCAGCATCTTTGCCGTTTACACGTTCATCGGCCCATTCGTCACCGACGCCGTAGGGCGGGACGCCTCAGTCATTCCGCTCGCACTGGCCGTCTTCGGCCTCGGCATGGCGGTCGGCAACCATCTCGGCGGCCGCGTCGCCGACCGCTCGGCAGATCGCGGTCTGACCTGGGGCTACGGCGGCGCTCTGGCACTCCTCGTGCTGATCGGCGTCGCCGGCAGCAGCCTCGAGGTTCTGCTGCCGTGCCTGTTCGGCGTCGGCGCGACCATGATGTACGCGATCCCCAGCATCCAAGTACGGCTGACCAGCTTCGGCCCCGACGCCCCGACGCTGATGGGTGCCCTCAACCTGGCCGCTCTCAACCTGGCCAACTCTCTCGGCGCGATCGGCGGCGCGATCACCCTTGACGCCGGTTGGGGCACCCTGTCCACCGTCTGGGCCGGCTTCGTCCTCACCACCACCGGCCTGGTCCTGTACGTCACGACCGTCGCCCGACGCAGGCCAGCTCCATGGATGACGGCGCGCTTCATCGCGGGCTGATCGTCAACGACGAACAGCCCTCGCCCCCGCCCACTAGAACTCAGAACGAGGAGATTCACGATGAACACGAGTGTGAATCGGCAAACTGTCGACCTGTCGCCCTACCCGGACCTGGTGGTCGTCTATCTGGGCATGCGCGTCAACCGGCTCTTTGGCCTGCGGACGCTGATGGGTTACGGCCCGCAGATCGGCCGATCCGCCAGCGACAACCCCGAGGGTCTCCTTCGGCATGAGCCCCTGCTGTGGTCGCTGTTCCCGATGCACGTCGGCATTCGGCAATACTGGCGGGACCTGCCCTCCCTGTTGTCCTGGGCCCGTTCGGAACCACACCGGATCTGGTGGCGCAACTTCCTGCGCGACAGCGGCGGTACGGGCTTCTGGCACGAGACCTACCTACTCCGTGGCGGGATGGAGGCGGTCTACGACGACATCCCGAAGGAGCAGGGCTTTGCCGCCTTCGCTCCCGTACACCCCGCACGCGGTCCCCTCTTCAGTTCGGCCGCACGCGTCGGACGCCCCGAGGACAACGCCGCACCGGTCATCAGCGAAGACGAGCTCTACACAGCGGGATCCGGTCAGTAGGCAACACCGTTCCGCAATCGATCGTCACCTCGGCGATCGACCCGTCGCGGTGAGCCGTTCGCCAGGTGGCTGCGGCTCACCGCGGCCGGCGGGCGGTCGGCGTCGGAGCGCGCTTCTCCGCTGCTCGGATCGCTACCCGCTCAGCCTCGCTCGGGCGTCCTCGGCGTCGGGGTGGTCGAGCGCCTCGAGGATGGCCAGCGCCTCCTGCCACGCGAGTCGCGCCTCGGTCTCCCGCCCGCCGACCTCGTGACAGTCGCCGATGTGCAGGAGGATCGTCGCCTCCGGGTACCGATGGCCGAGTTCACGCAGCATGGCCAATGAGCGTTGGTGGCAGTAGCTGGCCTCGTCCTCGTGGCCGAGCTTGTGGTGGGCCTGACCCAGACTGTCCCCGGTGTACGCCTGACCGGAGCGGTTATCGACCGCCTCGAACAGCGCCAGTGCCTCAGTGCAGCTGGCCAGCGCCTGTTCGTAGTCGTCGGCGAGGTAGTGGATCCAGCCGATGTCGTTGCGCGCCGCCGCCTCACGGTCGCGGTCGTTCCCAGCCTGGAACAGTGTCAACGCGCGGTCGGCCTCGGTCATCGCCTCGGGATAGCGGCCAAGCTGGACGAGCACCTCCGAGAGACTGAGGTGGATCCCGCCCTGACGGACGGGGTCGGCATCCGGGCCCAAGTCGATGGCCCGCAGGTAGAGCCGGATGCCGCGGCGACGACCGCCGCGCCTTCTCGGCGGCAGCGGCGAGGGTCGCCGTACCTGGTGGTGATACTGGTGACGGGCAACAATGAGCCGATCGGTTCAGGCGCGGCGGACAGGAGCAACCGATGGAGCAGTTCGCGGTCGTGGTCGGCGCCGGCTCGTTCAGATCGGATGACGTTGGTGCGATCGGGTTCCCTCATCGCTGGACACCCGAGGGCGTCACCGTCGAGGCGGACTTCACCGGGGCGCACCTGTTGCACCTCGCTGCGGCCGGCTGCGTTCTGAACGACGTGTATCGGGAGGCAAACGTACTCGGCATCCGGATCGACGGGGTACGTGTATCGGCGGAGGGAGGCTTCGACCCGCAGACGTGGATATCGAGCGGCATCACCTACCAGGTCGAGGTGAGCTCACCCGCGTCCGGCGACGAACTTGCCACGCTGTTGGATCGTGTCGACGACGTCGCCGAGATACCGCGGGCGATTCGCGCCGGGGCCACGGTACGAAGAGGCTGACTCACCCGCCGGCCGAACGAGCAGGTACAGCGGGCGTGGCGGCGACTCATGCCGACGCAAGCAGGACCTCGATCATTGTCTGCGGTTCGATGATGTCTGGCCGGTCGCTGACCTGACATGCATCCGATTGCGTAGCGACCGCGTCGTGTCCGTGTGTTGCAGCCCGAGCCCGGGGCCACGCCGCGCCGGGTCGGCCAGGTAGTCGTCACCGATCTGCCGGTATCCCAGCAGCGCCTGCCAGAACGGCAGCACGTCCGAGCTCACCGCGGCGTCGAGGGTGATGTTGAGGAGCTGCACTGCGGCGGGGTCGGCGGGGATGCCCAGCGCACGGGCAGCGGCCGATATCCGTCGCGCCAGTGAGACGTCCCGCCGGGACAGCGACACGGTGACGCCCAGGTGGGGCAGGTCCACGTTGGATTGCTCCTGCTCGTCGGGGCCCGCGAGCCGACCGATCTCATTGACGAACGCGATCCCCGCAGACAGCGAGCCGGTCCGGAAGTGGGCCGAGACCAGGTGGTAGAGACAACGCCAGTCTTCGACACCGTCAGCCGCGTGGAAATGCCCATCGGTGATCCGCACCGTCGTGTCCGCGAACCTAACATCGACGGCGGCCTGGTCGCCCACCGCGGCTTGGCCACCTCCAGGGACGCTCCGTCGTCGGTGCGGAGCGCGCGCCCGTACCGGCGTTGCGGGGCACGCGCAGAGCCGGGAGCCCGAGCAGCCGACGGCCGCCCGGGCTCCGGACCGTGCGGCCGCCGTCAGGGATACATCTGCGCGACCGTAAAGTTCATCGATTGCGCGAAAAGGCTGACACCGGTCGGGCTGTTGGGGTGGAAGGACTGCGTCGATGTCGGGCCGTCCGGGGTGTCACCCGGCGACTTGTCCGTCACGACCCCGTGGATGCCGGCCGGCGAGCCGCAGACCGCCTTGCCCGCGAACTCGTCGATCGGGTCGGAGTAGTACGCGATCGTCGCGCCGTGCGCGGTGTTGAAGTCGTGGACGACGTCCAACTGCTCGTCACGCAGCAGCACGCTCATCTCGGTGAGCCACACCCGCTCCTCGTCGCTGAGGACGAGCTTGAGGGCGCAGAGCGGGTCGCCGCCGATCTCGACGAGCTTCGGGTACCCCATCAGCATGATCTTGGCGTTCGGCGCCTTCCGGTGAATCTCTTCCAGCACCTTCGTGTTCGACCGCGGAACCGCGTCGGCGATGCGGCGCCGGGTCGACACGTCCACGGTGTCCGTCTCGCCCGACAGTTTCGCCTTGAAGCAGTCCAGTGGGCCGGCCATGACGAGGCACTCCTTGACCACCGGGCCGAACCTCGCGTCGTTGCCGCCGATCGAGATCGTGACCAGCGTGGTGTTCTCGTCCAGGTAGCCCTTGTCGAGCTGGGACGCCTCCAGGTACTGGCCCATGCCCCGTTGACCGTCGGCGTTGCGGGGCTCGTTGCTGACGGTACGCAGGGGCAGGATGTTCTCCGTCTCCGCGCCCGAGCAGGCGATCAGGTGATAGTCCATGTTGACGTCGTGCTGTTGGCTCGTGATGTCCGCCCGCAGTCCGATCGGCGTGGACGAACCGGGTAGCACCGCCTTGCGCGACCACGCGTTCTTCGAGCGGTGGCAGCCGTTGCGGTAGGCGTTGTTGCTGTTGTTGTCCGACTCGCGGTAGTAGTCCGATCCGTTCACCGGCGAGGCGCCCTCGCCCGACGAGAACGAGTCGCCGAGCGCCACCACCTGGTGCTGCGGCTTGCCCGGCAGCGGGATGAACGCCGCCGCGTCGAAGGCCACGTTCTCCTGCGGCCGGCCCAGCGCCAGGTCGCCCTGCCCGCTGGCCGGCACATCGTCACGCAGCTGCGCCAGCTCCTCGGGGGTCAGGTCCGACACCGTGTTGGTCAGCTCCACCGTCGGGACGTTGTTGAACTCGAACACGCCGAGCGCCACCCACCGGTTCGCGTACCCGCGCTGCTGGACCATGCGGGTCTTGACCACGCCGTTCTTTGTCGTGATCTTGTACGCCGCCTGCTGCGTGGTACCGAGGTGATCGGGAATGTGGACCATGACCCGCATCCAGCCGTTCACCGTCCGGTCCAGCGTCCATGTTCCGCTGACGTAGAGGTTGCTGCCCGGCTCGCGGGTGTGTGTGAACCAGTAGTGCGCGCCGTACCCCCCGCCGACCTGGTGCAGGTCGATCTTGCCCGGGTACTGGAGCGTGCCGTTCTGTGTCTCGCCGGCGAACCCGTGCGTGAACGTGCCGCTGTTCGTCCGTCTGGTGCAGAGCCAACCGGCCTCGTCACGGCGTGGGCTGACGACTTCGTTGATCACATCGTCGACCACGAGCGCGTTCGCCGGGAGTTCGGTGCCGCACTTCGGTAGGTAGCTCACCCCGGCGGCCGGATACTCCCAGCCGGGGTCGTACCTGATGGCGGCGTTCCCACAGTCCAGACAGCCCGGTTTCCAGTCCGCCGATCGGTTGTACCAGCACTTGAGGTCCCGTTCGCCGATGACGTTCACGTGGTGGCACGGGCCGGCCGGCTCGTCGATCACGTCCGGCGCCGTCGGCGGGAGGTTGTTGCCGTAGTAGCAGTCGTTGGACTGGTCGCAGAACGTCTGAAGGTGCGGCTTCACCCGCGCCCGCCCGTCGTTCGTGCTCCACCACGCGTACCGGTAGCCGTCGGTGTAGGTGTCCGGCTTCTCGATCGCGTTGAGCGGGTGTCCGGCCCAACCCATGATCTTTTCCGGGTACGGCCATTGGCTCGGGTGCCGCGCGTCGTCGTAGGCCTCCTCCAGGAACGCCTTGCGGTTCGCCGGGTACCGCGGGTTGGCCGGGTTGTTCGCCCAGCCGACGCCCCACGGCTCGTCCGTGCTGCCCTGCGGCGCGTAGAACCCGGTGTTGTAGGCCCACACCGCGAAGAACCAGTTCTCGATGTACTGCGGGTCGCCGCCGTTGACCTTCATGTTGTACGCGTGGACCTGGTTCCACTTGTCCTGCAGGATTCGCAACGACTGGGAGATGTTCGCGGCGAAGTCCACGGCGATGGCCAGCTGCTGGTTGTACGGCAGCGGGACCTCGTTCGGCTTCTGGAAGCCGGGCTTGCGCATACCGTCGGTGACCTGCCCGACGCCGTAGCCGCAGTCGGACTTGTCCCAGCGGATCGCCCAGTCGTCGCTCGTGTCGGCGTCGTAGATGTCGAGCCCGTAGTAGTTGCCGACGAGCGGGTTACCGAACTCGCCAGGCAGGACGTGCGGCGAGGCCTGCCACAGGTTCGACTCCTGCGCGAGAATGCCGAGCATGATCTGAGCGGGCACGTGGCCGCCGCCGTCGAGGGGCCGCATCGGGAACCATTGAGCGACGTTGTAACCCGGCAGACCGGACTGGTTGAAGTTGTTGCCCCGGTTGAGGATCAGCGAGTCCTGCACCGCCATGTCAACAACCCATTCGATCTCCCGGGCGCGCGGCTGGTACACCTGTACCCGCACGTCGTTGCGGGGGATCGCGCACCAGGCGGCCGTGTCCACCGGGTCGTGCAGCGGTGTCGCCAGCGTCGTGGCACCCGGTGTCGACGGGGCCCGCCCCGGCGTCCTCGGGTTCGCCCGAGCGCCAGCGTCGCCCGACGTCGGCGTGGTTGGCGCGACCGCGAAGTTCACGCTGCGACCGGTCGCCGGCACCTTGGCCTTCATGACGAGCGACCGTCCGCGGCGGTCGTCCGTGGCCTGCGCCGCCCGCGGGTCGGTCGTCCACTTGATGTCGTCCAGCAGCAGGTCACCCTGGCTGGACATCTCCGCCTGTACGGTCGCGTCGAGCTTCGCGACACCCGTGGGCAGTTTGTGCGTCCTGCCGGGGGTACCGGTGATGCCGACCCGACCGCCCGCGCCCTTGACGACGTTCATGTCGGTCGTGCCGCCCTCGGCCAGCGTGGCCGTCGCGCCGGACCGCACAACGGTCCGCTTCACCCGGCCGGCCTTGCTGTCGGCATCCATGTACACGACGCCGTCGCCGTTGGCCGCCAGCCGGAACGGTACGCCGGTGGTCCTCGCGACTGCCGACCGGCGGCCCTTGCCGTCGACCTTGACCAGCGCGCCGTTATCGGCGGCGATGATCCTGCCCGCGACCGGTAGCGCCGAGGTGAGCTGGCCCGCCACCTGGATCGGCGGTGCCACGGAGCCGGTCGCGGCGTCGAGCTGCGTCAGCCGGGTCTTGCCCGAGCCGGTGTCGCCGCCGGTGAACGTGCTCAGCACGACGTTCTCACCGGTACCGCAGCCGGGGCTGAAGTACGCGAGAGACGCGTGCGCGGCCACCTTCCGGACGGACTGGTTCTTGAGGTCCACGACCGCCACGAAGGCGCCGCGGTCGAACAGGTCGGGCTTGTTGGTGTAGGCGCGCGGCGCGTACGTGACGACCAGCCGCCGGCCCGACTCGGTGAGGCAGCCGTTGCCGATCCACTGGTCGGTCTCCAGCCCCGGCTCGCTCAGCGTCGCCGCGGTCGTCCAGCTGTAACCGGAGGCCGCCGACGCCACGAGCACGTGCAGACCGGTCATGTCGCCGGAGAGGGTCCAGGCCCGATCCTGCGACGTCCGCCAGCCCTGCTTGAGGGTCGAGTCCCGCTGGCCGGGCGGTACCGCGGTGACCGCCACATCCTTCGGGGGCGGGTCCGGCGCCGCGGCAGCCGGCGCGGGAAGCGCCACGAGACCGCTGGCGACGAGCGCGGCGGCGGCGAGCGCGGCGGTGACGGCGCGACGGGCGGCGCCGGGGCTGAGCCCGCGCGGCAGCGCGGGGCGGGGCGGTGATGTTGACACTGCGGATCCTCCAGGATGCTCGGGATCGATGCAGTGTCGGAACCGCGCACACCGTCGGCGCATCACGAGGTCATCGTGGGCGTACCGCTCCGGCGTCCCGGCGCGGCGTACCCCCTGCTGTACCGCGAGTCCCCTCGTTCCTCTCCGGAGGCTCCGCGGTGCCCGCCGCAGACGGCGATGGCGGCGCGACGCGGCGCGGATGACCTGACGATGCGGCCGCGATGCGGCGACGCCGAAGGATCACCTCCACGACATGCAGCACGATTGAGGAGAACAGCATGAAGGTAGCGAAGGTCCGGACGCATCGCCTGGCGCGGACGCTGATCGCCCTGGTGGCGTTCATGGGATTCGGCATGGTCGCCGCGGCGGTACCGGTGTCGCCGGCGCTGGCCGCGTGTTCGGGCACCGGCTGTCACAACGTCGATCCCAACGGTCAATGCAGCGGCACCCGGTACGGCTGGACCGGCGGCGGCTACGACAGCGGGCTCGGCATCGTCGTGGTGAAGTCGCCCGGCTGCAGAGCGGCCTGGGCACGCCTGCAGAACGACCAGTACGTCCGCTACGCGGGTGCCACGTTCACCGTACGGATCGAGCGCCGGGTGTGGTCGTCCTACGGCTACTGGTACACGGGCAGCCTCAGCAAGCAGTTCCTCTCCACCAACGGCGGGGTGTGGACCAACATGCTCGAGGATCTCGACTCCTCCGACGAGCACCAGGCCTGCTTCAGCCTCAACGGCGGCGCCTGGACGTGCACCCCCTGGATCAGCTGAACGGCAGGCGGACGTCAGGGTCCCCCGGCGGCGCGGGGGCCCTGAGATCCGTCATCCGCGTCGGCTTGCGCCACCTGGGGAAGCTGGCCGCCGGGGGCGTCCCAGATAGACATATGGCCCTGCGTCGACGTCGGTGTGCCTTGTTAGCCTGCGGCTGTGGAGCTGCGACTGCTTGGCCCCGTCGAGGCTGTCATCGACGGACGGGTCGTGCCCGTCCGACGTCGTCAGGAGCGACGGCTGCTCGCCATCCTCGCGATACGACCGGGCCAGTTCCATTCCGCGGAGCGACTCATCGACCTGCTCTGGGAAGATCGGCCTCCGGCCCAGGCACGAGCGGGCCTGCAGGCCATGATCTCGCACCTGCGGTCCACGCTGGAGCTGGGCCGGTCGACGGAGCCCGCGTTGCTCGCCCGACCCAACAGCTACGCACTGGAAATCCCGGCAGAGCGGGTCGACGTGCACCGGTTCACCGCCCTGGTGACGCAAAGCAGGGGCGTCACCGATGCCGATCAGCGCATCGCGATGCTCAGTAGCGCGCTCGGTCTGTGGCGGGGCGCCGCCCTGGCCGACGTCTTCGACGACGCCCAGCGGGGCCGGCTCTTCCCGGATCTCGACGAGGCACGACTGACCGCGCAGGAAGAGCTGCTCGGCGCCCGCCTCGACGCCGGCCAGCACCGGGAGATACTGGCGCCGCTGCACGAGCTGATCAGCGAGGCGCCGACCCGCGAGCGCCCGGTCGAGCTGCTGATGCTGGCCCTGAGCGGGATCGGTCGTCGCGGCGAGGCCATCGCGGCCTACGACACTCTCACAGATCGGCTCGCCACCGACCTCGGTGTCGCGCCCGGAGAGCAGATCCAGGCGACGTACCGGAAGCTGTCCCGCGCCACCGCGGCCTCGGACGCCACGCCCACGTCCTCCGCCGGGCCGGCGCAGCTACCGCTGCCGCCGGGACACTTCGTCGGCCGCGACGCCGAATCGCGTCAGCTCGACCGCCTGCTCGCCGACGCGGCAGCGCCGCAGGTCCTGATCCTCTGCGCGGTCGTCGGCACGGCGGGTGTCGGAAAGACGGCGACCGCCATCCGGTGGGCGCACAGCGTCCGTGACCGCTTCCCGGACGGGCAGCTCTTCCTCAACCTGCGGGGTTACTCCGCCGGCCGGCCGATGCGCTCGGCGGAGGCGCTCGGCGCGCTGCTGCGGGGTCTGGGGGTGCCGGCGGGACGCATCCCGGCCGACCCCGAGGAGGCGTCGGCGCTCTACCGCACCGTCGTCGCCGATCGCCGGCTGCTGATCGTTCTGGACAATGCCCTCGACGCCGAGCAGGTGCGGCCGTTGCTGCCCGGGTCTGCGGAGAGCCTGGTGGTGGTCACCAGCCGGGACCGCCTGACCGGGCTCGTGGCCCAGCAGGACGCCCGCCGCCTGACCATCGGACTGCTCCCGGAACCGGACGCGATCGAGCTGCTCACCGTCCTGCTCGGTGCCGACCCGCGAGCCGCCGATCGTGACGCGATCCGGGACCTCGCCCAGGTCTGCGGTCGGCTCCCACTGGCCCTGCGGATCGCGGCGGCACTGCTGCACGACGAGCCGGACCTCGCGGTGTCGGCGTACGTGCGGCAGTTACGGCAGCGCAGCGTCGCCGCCCTGGCGATCGACGACGACCCGAGTGTCGCCGTGCAGACGGCGTTCGACCTCTCCTACACCCGGCTCCCCGGCGAGGCCCAGCGGATGTTCCGCCTCCTCGGCACCGTTCCAGGGCTCAGTCTGTCGGTCGACGCGGTCGCACACCTGGCGCAGACATCGGTGGACGCGGCCCGCCGGACGCTGGCCCGACTCTTCTCGGCACACCTGGTGGACTTCGACGACGATCGCGTCACGCTGCACGACCTGCTGGGTCGCTACGCGGGCCAACACAGTGCGCGGCAGGCCGGCCGGCCCGAGGCGCCTGCCGTCCTCGCGCGCCTGTTCGCGTGGTACCTGGTCCGCGCCCAGGCTGCCGGCGACCTGTTGGCGCCGGGGCGGGTCCGCCTGGAGCTGCCGACGGGCCTAGCGGCGGGTGACGCCGGCATCGGTGACCGTGCCACGGCGCTGGCCTGGCTCGAGGCCGAGGAGTCAAACATGGTGGCGCTGATCAGGGCCGCCGCCGACAGCACGTCAAGGGCCGCTGCCGCCCTGCTCGCCGACCAGCTACGAACGTACTTCTGGGTCACCCGCAACTCACTGAACTGGCTGCTCGTGGCGCAGGCGGCGCTGCACGCGTCAAACGGGGACGCGCACCCGTCTCTGCGGGCGTCGGCACACATGAGTCTGGGCAACGTGTACCACCTCACGGGCAACCAACTGGTCGCAATCGCGCACCTACGACGGGCGGGTCACCTGTTCCGCAGCGCCCGGCACGCGCAGGGTCAGGCCGCCGCAGCCGGCTCGCTCGGCGCGGTCTTCGGTGATCTCGGGCAACTGGCGACGGCGGCGGCCTGCTTCGAGCACGCGTTGCGGCTCAACGAGCGGATCCGCCACCGTTACGGCATCGCGGTGATGGCGAGCAACCTCGGGACGATCTACGCCATGGCCGGTCGACTGCGGCTGGCGGTCGAGCGACTCACCGCCGCCATCGTCATCCACCGGGAGGACGGCGGACGACCCAACGAGGCGGTCATCCTCACCAACCTCGGCCTGGTGCGCACCGTCCGGGGTGAGTACCCGGCCGCCCTGGGCGATCTCCACGCGGCGGTGCGGACGGCCCACGAGGTCGACATGGCCTCGATCGAGGCGAACGCACTGGCCGGGATCGGCCAGATCCACACACTACGCGGCGACGTGCCGGAGGCGAGGTCGGCGCTCGCAGCCGCGCAGCGTCTCGCCGACCGTACCGACGACTGGCACTGCAAGGCGTCGATCGACATCGCCGAGGGGGGCCTGCTCCGGCTGACCGGCAACCTCACCGGCGCGGCGGCCCGATATACCCGGGCCGCCGAGTGGGCCAGGTCGGCGCGCACGTTGGCGACGGAGGCCGAGGCCCTGGTCGGCCTCGCGACGTCCGTCGCCGAGCGGACGCCGCTGTTGGCCAGCTCCTCGTTGGAGCGGGCGGTCACGCTGGCCCGACAGTCCGGCGCCGCGGTGATCGAGATCGACGCGCTGGCTGCCTTGGGCGAGGTCGCCCGGCAGAACGGCGACGCCGTGCAGGCGGCCCGCCTCGCCGGCGAGGCGGCACATCGCGCGGAGGCGATCGGGGCACCCCTGGTACGCGCCCGCGCGCTGATCACCCTGGGTCACCTGGAGGACTCCTCGCGGGCCTGGCCGGAGGCGCTGGGCATCCTGGAAGCGCTCGGCAGTTCCGAGGCGGACGTCGTCCGGGCCCTGCTGGAGCGGCACGACGGCCGCCCGGTCGGCGTCCCGGCCGGATAGCCGACGTTGCTCCGGGTCGGGAGCGGCGTCCGGGCGATGCGACGGTGATGGCAAGCTGAAGTCGGGGGTGCTCCGGTTGGTCGGCAGCGCCGTACGACGCTGCCAAGGAAACGCCAACCCGTGCTGGGCAACCTGGTGACCAGGCCGTGCGAGGGGTGCGGTCGGCATGGAGGTCATTGCATGGATTTCCGGATCCTCGGTCCGCTGGAAGCGTCCGTCGAAGGAACGCCCCTGCCGCTCGGCGGCCGCCGGCAGCAGCGGATCCTGGCCGTGCTGCTGCTGCGGGTCGGCCGGGTGGTCCCGGCCGACAGGCTGGTCGACTGCCTGTGGCCGCTGCGGCCGCCGGCCACCGCGGCCAGTCAGATCCGCAACTGCGCCGCGGCCCTGCGCCGCCTGCTCATCGCCGGCGGCCTGCCCGAGCGCTCGCTCGTCCGGCGGCCGGGCGGTTACCTGCTGGATGTGGAGCCCGGCGAGCTGGACCGGACACGGTTCGACGACGAGGCCCACCGGGCTCGGCGGTCGCTGGCTGCGGGTCGCGCGGCGGAGGCCGTCGGGTATTTCCTGCGGGCGGAGAACCTGTGGCGCGGGCCGGCCATCGCCGGTCTCGCAGATGGCGTGCTGGAGCCCGAGGCCATGAGCCTGGAGGAGTCGCGGCTGCAGGTGATCGAGGATCGGCTGGAGGTCGAGCTGAGTCTGGGCCGGCACGCGCGAGCCGTACCGGAACTCACCGCGCTGGCCCGAACTCATCCCGGGCGTGACCGCCTGCAGGCGGCCTTCATGGTCGCGCTGTACGGCAGCGGGCGGGGTGCCGACGCGCTGGCCTCCTTCGACCGGCTGCGCTCGTCGCTGCGCCGTGAGCTCGGCCTGGAGCCGAGCCGGCGGCTGCGGGACCTGCGCCAGGCCATCCTCACCGAGGACGATGCCCGGCTGCCGCCGACGGGCGGGTGGGGGCCGGCGCGTGACGGCGAGCCGTACCGGCAGGCAGCTCTGCTTCGGCCGTGAGGGAGGTGACGCAATCGCGTCCACGCTGCCTTGTCAAGAAACCGTCAAGGTTTGTGCAACGCCGGGCGTGCAATCTCTGTATGGCAGGCATCGGTCACGAGAGGACGCAGCCGGTGCGACTGTCTGTTGTGGATGGTGCTAGCTTGATCGATCGTGTCCATCTGTCCCGCCACCGCCGTCGTCGTATGACAGTCGATGTGCAGTACACGACTCAAGAGGAACGATGACATCAGTACTCATCGTTGAACCGGTATCTTCCGGCAACGAACTCGTCGTCCGAGCCGCAGCCATGGGTTGGCACACCGTGGTTGCCAGCTTCGATGCCGACGACCGAACTCTGACGGCGGCGACCAAGGATCTGGCATCCGCCGTCGTGCGGGTAGATACGAATGACGCACACGCCATCGTTGAAGCGGTGAGTCGCTCGCCAGTGGGGGCGGGGCTCGATGGTGTCGTTGCCGGTTCGGAGTTTCACGTCGAGATCGCGGCCCTGGTTGCGGAGAAACTCGGCCTGCCGGGCCTGAACACCACCGATGTCGCGCTCGTTCGGAACAAGGCCGAGATGCGTGAGGCGCTGCAACGCGCAGGCGTCCCGTCGCCCCGGCATCGGAAGGTGGCCTCCCGCGCCGAGGCGGAGCTCGCGTGCGCGGCGCTGACGTTCCCGGTGGTGGTCAAACCGGTGGAGTCGTCAAGCAGCATCCACGTCTTGAAGGCGAGCGACACGGCCGAGGCTGTACGGGCGTACGCCGCCATCGAAGCCGATGGCATGATCGACCTCGGCAGGCCGCTCGGTGACGAGGTCGTCATCGAGGAGTACGTCTCCGGCGACGAATACAGCGCCGACGGATATGTTTGGCGCGGCGCCGTGCACATCGCCGCAGTGACCAGGAAGCTCCTCGGCCCCGAGCCGACCTTTGTCGAGTTCGGTCACATCACGCCCGCCCCGCTGGGACCGACCGATCTGGGTGCGATCGAGCGGTACGTCGGCCAGGTGGTCCGGGCGGTCGGGCTGGACAACAGCGTCTTCCATTGCGAGGTACGCCTGTCCACGAACGGACCGGTACTCATGGAGATCGCCGCACGGCTGCCGGGAGACCAGATCGTGCACCTGGTAGCCGACGTCACAGGTGTGTCGATGGCGGACGCCGCCTTGTTGATGGCGGTCGGCGCGAACCCGGAGACCTGCCTCGACGAACACGCGGCATCCGGGAGGGCTGCGGGCATTCGCTTTGTGGACCCCGGCAGCATCACCGCCTACACGCGTATCGAGGGATGGGACGACGTGCCGCGCTACGCCGATGTCGTGGAGCGAAAGGTGCTGGTCCCCGCCGGCGAGCAGATTCCCTCGACCTATGAGGCCCTTCGGCGTGTGGCCTATATCCGCTATCGCGCTTCCGATCCAGACACCGCTTTGACGATCAACGAGCGACTGGGTCGGGAACTGCGACCAGTCGCCGCGTATTTGTCGTGAGTATCGCGCGATATTATGCGATGCGGTTTGCCAGCTGGCTGTGCGACTACCTGGTCCTGTTCGCCGTACCGGTGCTCGCCTACAGCTTGACCGCCGATGTGCGCTGGTCGGGCGCAGCGGTCTTCTTCCAATGGGGACCGAGACTCCTGGGACTGTCGGCAGCGATCCTGCGGCTCGACAATATACGGCAGCGGACCCTGATGGTCGTGGCGGATCTGACCAGGACCGCGACGGCGCTCGCGGCTGGGCTGATAATGGCGGTGTATCCCGGTGCGGTGCTGCCGGTGCTGATGATATTCGCGATGGTCGTGGGCCTCTGCTTCGAATTGACTTTCGTCGGTGGCGAGAAGGTCGGACTGTCCTTGGTCCGCCCCGAGGGGCAGGAGCGATTCCAATCGCAGCTGACCGCCTTTGAGCAGGCGGCGATAGTCCTGGGGCCGGCGGCGGCGGGCGTGGTGCTGTCGTTCCCACCGCCGGTGCTGATGTTCGTGGCGGCGGGTTTGTTCGGAGTCTCGCTGCGGATGTCGATATCGGTCCCCTCGGACGGTACGGCGCACATCTCGACAGCGAAGCGGACCCTGCGCGCGACCGTACGCGGTGCGCTCGAGGACCCCGTCCTGCGCCGGATCGTCCTGGTCACCATGGGCCTGAATTACGTGCTCGCGCTGATCAACGGGGCTGCGCCCCAGATCGCGTTCGGAACGTTCGGGACAAGCAGCAGTGAGCTGGGCCTGATGTACGCGGCGAGCAGCGTGCCGGCCATCGTCGGTCTGTTGACCTTCCACCGGCTGACCTCGCGTGTGCCGCTGTCGACGATCGGGATCGCGGTCGCGGTGGGGATGTGCCTGGCCGCGTTGGGCGTAGCGCTGGGGGCCCGGCTCTGGGTTTTCGCTGGATGCCTCGGTGCGTTCCTGTTGCTCGACGCGTTCTTCAGCGTGTACATCCGGGTCGTTAGAGCGCGTCGGGTGCCACTGGAGAACTACGCGGCGACCGTGGGGCTCTTTGGCATGCTGCTGATTGTGCCGATGCCGCTCGCCGGGCTCACACTAGCCGCTGTCGGAAATTTCGTTGCCCCAGCGGTGCTCATCTCGGCGTCCGCTGCGGCCGTGCTTATCGCCGCCGTCACCGCATTACCGAGAGGGCGGGCCCTCCTGGTTGCCCCCGTCGCCCTCGGGGTAGGGACGGCCCACACCAGTCACGATTCCTGAGCCAACGACTCTGCCCCCGTTGGGCTGCCGCGAGCTCGGCCGGCCGGCCCGTGCCCGCCCGGCCGGCCGGGCGATCAGCGCCCCCAGCCGATCCCGGATTGCGCCTGCTCGAGACCGGTCAGCCTATCCCGCACCGTCTCGGCGTCGGGGTGATTCAACTCGTCGAGGATGACCACGGCCTGCTGCCAGCATCCCTTGGCACCCGCGAAGTCGCCCAGTGTCATCAGAGTGTTGCCGAGGTGGTGCTGGCTGTCAGCCTCGGCGTAACGGTTCCCGGCCTCCCGGTTCAACCTGATCGCCTCGCGGTAGCACTCGATCGCCTCGGCCGAATAGTGCAGCTGGTGGTTGATGTAGCCCAGGCTATCCCAGGTCGCCGCCTGCCCAGACGGATCGCCGACCTCCCGCAGCACCATCAGAGCCCGGCCGCAGTGGTCCTTGGCGGCCTCGTACTGCTCCAACATGGCCAGCGACCAGCCGACATTGTTGAGCGAGACCGCGTGCGCCAGCCGGTCATTCGCGATCTCGGCCAGCATGAGGGCGGCCTGATCGTGGTCGAGCGCCTCGCGGTGGCGGCCCTGCCGCTCGAAGACGCGCGCCAGGGCCAGATGCGCCTGCGCCTGATCACTCGTCGAACCGACCTCGCAGGCGAGGTCGAGCGCACTCCGGCTGTGTGTGTAAGCGTCGTCGTACTGGCCCAGCCAGGCATGGGCCACCCCGATGCCGCGGTGCGCCTGACCCATGGCGCGCCGGTCGCCGAGCCGCCGGGCCGCGTCCAGGGCGAGCCGCTGCGTGTTGATCTGATCCCGCCAATGGCCCTGGCGGTTGAAGTACTCCATCAGCGATCGAGCGAGGCTGCACAGGCTCGCGTCATGACCCTCGTCCGCGGCCCGGCGAACGATGTCGAGCAGCATCGCGTGCTCGGCGGTAAACCACTCCACCGCCTCCCGGGCCGTCGTGAGACGGGAAGATCCGGCGTCCGGGCCCTCCACCGCATCCTGGGACAGATGCCGCTCGAGCAGTACGGCGGCGCGGCGCGACGAGGTCACGTAGTGGGTGAGCAGCCGGCGAACAGCGGCCGACCGCTCCTCCGCGGTCTCCACCGCGCGGACCAGGTCCATCGCATAGCCCCGGAGCAACTCGTGCAAGGACAGCCGGGCCGGCTTGTGCTCGCTGACCATCTGGGCGTCCTGCAGCTCATTGAGCAACATCCTCGCCGTGGGCAGGTCCAGCGCCGCGAGGTGGGCCACGGCCAGTTCGTCGATGTCCGGACCGGGCGAGAGTCCCAGCAGGCGGAACAGTCTCGCCGCGGCCGGGCTCAGCGTCCGGTAGGTCCACACGAACACGACGTGGACGCCCCTCCCGGCCTCAGCCGGCGTTTCGGTCGATCCAACCGCCACGTCGAGCTCGTCGGCGAGCGTACGAAGATCCAGGTCAGGGTGGGTCGCGACGCGTGCGGCGACGAGGGCCAGGGCGAGCGGCAACCCGGCACAGCGGGCGATGAGCCGGTCGACGGCGGCACTGTCCGCCGCGACCCGCGCGGCGCCCAGCCGGTTGGAGAGCACCCGCCTGGCCTCGTCGTACGGCAACGGGCCCACGGCGATCGGATGAGCGCCCTCGCTCGCCACGAGGCTGGGCAGCGCACGACGACTGGTGACCAGGACCAGGCAGTCGGCGGTGCCGGGCAACAGGGGCCGGACCTGGTCGACGTCACGCGCATTGTCCAGAACCACGAGCATTCGGCGACCAGCGACGTAGCTGCGGTACAACGCCGCCTGTGCCTCCAGGCTGACCGGGATGCTCTGCGGCGGCACCTGGAACGTGTCCAGGAACATGCGAATGACCTCTTCCGGCCGCACCACCACGCCGCTCGGCTCGAAGCCTCGCAGGTTGGCGTAGAGCTGCCCCTCCGGGAACTGCTGCGCCACCCGGTGTGCCCAGTGCACCGCCAGTGAGGTCTTGCCTGACCCAGCGGCACTCCAGAGGACGCACAGCGCGGGCTGCTTCTCCGCCTGGGAGCTTTCGAGAATGTCCGTCAACTGGGCCAGCTCCGATTCGCGGCCGGCGAACCCCCGGACGTCGATCGGCAGCTGCGCTGGAACGACCAGGTGCCGACGCGGTGCGGGCCCAGCGACGGCATGGGTCGGGCGCTGCGGCGGGATCCGGACCTGCGGTGCGAGAACGGCGTCACGGCTGATCGCCGGGCCGGTAGGTCCGATCCGGTCGCCCTGCAGGATCGCCTGCTGCACCTGCTGCAGCTCGGGACCCGGCTCGATGCCGAGCGCATCGACCATCTGCCGGCGCACCGTCGCGTAGCGGTCGAGGGCCTCGCTCGTGCGTCCAGCAGCGTACTGGGCCTGAATCAGCGTCGCCGCCAGGCTTTCCACCAGCGGAAAGTCGTAGGCCAGCGCGTTCAGCTCCGCGATGACCGCCTGTGGGTCCCCGATCGCCAGCTCCGTCCGGGCCCAGGCGACCACGGCGTCCAGCCGCTCCAGCGTCCACGCGTTCCGAGTGCGTTCCGCCCAGGCGCTGGTCAGGCCGGCAAGTGGCTCGCCGCGCCACAGGGCGACGGCTTGCCGGAGCAGTACCCGCGCTTCGGCCTCGGAGCACAGCCGCCTGTCGGCCCGCTTCACCAACCTGCGGAAACGGTGTAGGTCGATGTCGTCGGGCTCCATGTCGAGGCGGTAGCCCCCGGAGCCCAGCAGCAGCCGGGCCGGATCCCCGGATCCCGTGTCGATTGTCTCCAACGATCGCCGGATGCGGGTGATGTGACTGTGCAAGGTGCGCCGCGCCCGCTCGGGTGGCTCCTGGCCCCACACCCGCTCGACGAGCACATCGGCCGGCACCGTCCGTCCGACCTCCACGGCCAGCGCGGCCAGGACCGTGCACTGCTGCGGTCTTCCCATCGACGACGATCGACCCTGCGATCGACCCTCCACCGGCCCGAGAATGATCAAGCCCACAATGCCCCCGTAGATCACCTAAGCCCGAAATACCCTGCGGCCCAGGTAGCACCTCATCGTGTCGACGTCGCTGTCAACTCGCCGTCAAGAAATCAGCCTACATCACTGACCATGCTTGACCAAGACAGATGACCGGGGGGTCATGTTCGTGCCTATATCACGGTGGTGCAATCAAGTTACGGGGAATTTCAATGGCTCGACAGGATGAGTTTGCCCAGAAATCTAGGCCTCTGACATCAGCATTCGAGGATTGGATTGATGGTACCGCTTTCTCCTGCCTCGGAGCACGCGCGTCGTTACGTCAGAAGCAATTGTATTGCGTCGAACTGAAGTCGATGCTCGACGTCGACAGCACTCGGGAACTGCACCGGGAGATTGTCGGCTTCGTCGACCGGACCCGGCTGCACGAAACCAGGTTCAGCTCCTTCGCGGCGATCTTCGAGAATCCGCGGCGGCTGAGCGAGGCGGAGTTCGAGCAAACCCTCTGGACGCAGCTCGCCATGCTTCGCCAAGTGGATCGGGAGAAATACGCGTGGGCGCCGGGTGTCTCCAGTGACCCCCACGCCCTGGACTTCGCCTACAGCGTCGCCGGACATCCGTTCTTCGTGGTGGGTCTGCACTCCCAGGCGTCGAGGATCTCCCGTCGGTTCACGCACCCGGTACTCGTCTTCAACTCCCACAAGCAGTTCGACCAGTTGAAGCAGGATGGGCTCTACGCCTCGCTGCAGGACAAGATCCGGGCCCGCGAGCTGCGGCTTCAGGGGTCCATCAACCCGAACCTCGCGGACTTCGGGGAGCAGCCGGAGGCCCTCCAGTACTCAGGACAACCGCAGCCGGCGGAGTGGCGGTGCCCGATCTCGAGCGCCTCGGCGACGTTCGACGGGATGGCTCGGTGAAGACCGCCGTCAGTAAGGCTCGCCTCCTGTCGCTGCGACGAGCCCGCTGGGCGGACGCGGAGGCCCTGCACGACCTGTCCGCTCCGTTCGTCGCGCTCGGTCGGCTGCGCCATCGCGACGTCGGTGAGTTCGCCCGGCGGCACGCCGACTTCCTGGTCGTCGAGGACGACAGCCGGATTGTGGCCTGCGTCGGCGTCCAGCGTTTCGGGAGCGACTGGGTCCTGGACAACCTGTGCGTCCAGAGCAGCTTCCAGGGCCGCCGGACCGGGAGCCTCCTGCTCGACAGGATCCTCCAGGAGGCGGCCCGGTCATCGGCACGTGCACTGTACGCGGCGTCCAGCCCGGCCAACGCGTGGTTCCTCGGACACGGGTTCATTGAGGTCGGGCCCTCTGCCGGGCCTCGGCGCTGGGTGAGCCAACTGGATCCCACGCGCAATTCCGTCGTCTACCGCCGCCAGATCTGACGGTCGTCGACCTACGGGAAAGGGTACAGAACAGTGACAAACCTGCCTTCTGCGATAGTGACCGGCGCCTCGTCGGGATTCGGCCGGGCCACCGTCGAGCGACTGGTGAAGACCGGACGGCCGGTCGTGGCGCTGGCCCGTCGCACCGAACGACTCACCGAGCTCGCCGACCGCCTCGGCCACGACCTGGTGCATCCGCTGACCGTCGACGTACGGGACGGAGACGCCGTCGCCCAGGCTCTCGGCGACCTACCCGCACCGTTCTCCGATGTGGGCATCCTCGTCAACAACGCCGGTCTCTCGAAGGGCTTCGGCCCGATCCAGGACGCCGATCTGCGCCACTGGCGCGAGATGGTCGACACGAATGTGCTGGGACTCCTGCACTGCGTCCGCGCGGCCCTGCCCCTCATGCTGGCCGCCGGCCGCGGCCACGTGGTGAACATCGGCTCCATCGCCGCGGTGTACCCCTACCTCGGCGGGAACGTCTACGGCGGCACCAAGGCATTCGTCCACCAGCTCAGTCTCAACATGCGAACCGACCTGGAGGGTCGCGGCATCCGCGTCAGCTGCATCGCCCCCGGCATGGCCCGTACGGAGTTCGCGGTGACCCGGTTCGACGGGGATCAGGAGCGAGCAGACGCCCTGTACGACGGCACCGACCCGCTCACCCCGCAGGACATCGCCGAGGCGGTGGAGTGGTGCATCTCCCAGCCTCAGCGAGTCAACGTGAGCCTCATCGAGCTCATGCCCACGGACCAGCCATTCGGCCTCAGTTTCCGCCCGAGCCGAACCAAGGAGCAGTGATGACGCAACCCGTCTGGAGTGTCAACGACTGGGATCCGCTGGAGGAGGTCATTCTCGGCTCCGCGGCCGGCCTCACCCCGCCTCCGGTGGACGTTTCGCTGAAGCACTTCTTCGAGCCCCCGGCGGACGCCGGGGACGAGCGGATCGACGCCAGCACGCTGCAACGCGTGGTGGACGAGACCGAGGAGGACTTCGCCCAGCTCACCGAGACGCTGACGAGTGCCGGCGTACGGGTGCGCCGTCCGGACGCGAGCACCGTGGGCCGGAGCTACGCCACTCCGGAGTGGGATTCCGTCGCCATGCACGCGCTGATGCCGCGGGACTGCCTGCTGGTGATCGGCGACCGCATCATCGAGGCGCCGATGCCGATGCGTGCCCGCTACTTCGAGACCGCCCCGTTCCGGGGCCTGCTCCGGGAGTACTCCGATGCGGGCGCCTCCTGGTTCTCGGCACCGAAGCCCCTGCTGCCCGACGAGACCTACGTGTACGAACCTGGTGCCTCGGTCGTGGCGGAGCACGAGCCGTTGTTCGACGCCGCCAACATGCTCCGGTGCGGGACCGACATCTTCTTCAACGTGAGCAACACCGGCAACCGGCGGGGTGCGGCCTGGCTACGTCGGCAGCTGGGCTCGGACTTCCGGGTGCACGAGATCTCCATCTGCAGTGATCACGTCGGAACGACGTTGCACATCCTGCGGCCGGGGCTGCTGCTGGCCAACTCGGAACGCCTCACCGCGGATCGGATTCCCGCCCCCCTGCAGTCCTGGAAGACCATCTGGGTGGACACACCAGAGGACGACGGCTATGCCTTCGACTGGCCGCGCGCCTCAGTCTGGGTCGGCATGAACATTCTGGCCCTCGGCCCCGACACGGTCGTGGTGCCGGCCAACCAGACCCGGGTGATCAAGCAGCTGGAGAACGCCGGGATCACCGCGGTCCCCACCAGCTTCCGGCACGGTCGCACCTTCGGCGGCGGACTGCACTGCTGTTCGCTGGACGTACGCCGGCGCGGCGGACTCGAGACGTACCTGTGACTCCGTCGCGTTGGCGACGCTTTTCCTGAGCTCAGCAGAAAGGGCCAGCCGGTTGACGCTCACCATCCTTGCCTCGTTCGCTCTCAGTGCGTTCCTGCTGAACCTGAGCCCCGGGCCGTCGATCCTCTACGTGATGTCGCGCAGCGTCGTCAACGGACGGATCGCCGGAGTGTTCGCGGCCTTCGGGCTGGCTAGCGGGAGTGCGATGTGGGCGCTCCTGACGGCGATCGGCGCCTCCGCCCTGATCGCCTCGTCCGAGCTGGCCTTCACGATGCTGCGGATCGCCGGTGCGGCGTACCTGCTCTATCTGGGCATCTCGGGGCTCCGTGACCAGCCGTTCACGGTAAGAACCGAGAGACCGGCCAGGGTGTCCGGCTTGCGCAGCTACCTGCAGGGGTTCCTGGTGGAGGGCACGAATCCGAAGACGGTCACCTTCTTTCTCGCCCTGGTCCCGCAAATCATCGTCAGTCTCGACGATCCGGGCCTGCTGGTCCTGATCGGGTTCTGCTTGATCGTTCCGCTGACCGCCCTGCCCATCGATGTCACCGTCGGGGTCACCGGAGGCACCCTGGCCTCCAAGATCGCCAGACGTCCCCGGGTCGGGCGTGCGCTCAACTACCTGTCGAGCGCCGTCCTCATCGCTCTGGCCAGCCTGGTGCTGTTCGACCGATGACCGGCCCAGCCAACCGTCCGGGCCTCGCGCGAAGGAGTCTCTCGTGTCCGCTGTCGAGGCGACAGTCGAAGCACTCTACCGATATCCGTTCAAGTCCATGCAGGGCGAGACGGTCGATGACGTACGGCTGGACAGCCGCGGAGTTTCCGGCGACCGCGAGTGGGCCGCCACCTTCCCGGACGGGCGGGTGGGCAGCTGCAAGACCTGGAAGCACGTCCGTCGCCTCGACGGCCTGCTCGCCTACGCGGCGCGCACACGCCACGGTCGCGTCGAGGTTCACACGCCGAACGGCGCCGTGCTGGCTGCCGGCGACCCCGACCTCGACGCGGCGCTCACGGCGTTGGCCGGTGAGCCGGTGCGGGCCGCTCGGGAATCGGGCACACCTCACTTCGACATCGGCGCGGTCCACCTGATCTCACGCTCCTCCCTCACCGCGCTGGCGGCCGAGGTGCCGGAAGGAACCGTGGTCCCGGTGGCCCGTTTCCGGCCCAATATCGTCATCGACGGGGAGTGGGGGCCAAGATTCGAGGACGACTGGATCGGCCGCGAGGTGTCCATCGGGGAGACCACGAGACTCGAGATCACCGAGCAGACCGAGCGGTGCGTGACGGTCACGCTGCCGCAGCCGGGCGTGCCCCGCGACAAGGACGTCCTGCGGGTGCTGGCCGAACAGAGACAGACAAACTTCGGGGTGTACGCGACGGTCATCTGTGCGGGCCCGGTCCGGTTCGGCGACCGTGTCCGCGTGAGTTGAAGCGGTCTTCGCCCAAGACGCGGGCCTCCCGAACTGACACGGCCACCGGGATTCTGACGCCGGTGACAGCCGACGGACGCCGCGTCTGGCCCGCCGTCTCGTCGCGATCCACAGCGACGGGCACGGCACGCCATCGACGTCGACGCTCACATCAGTCTGCCGTGCGCCGCGAGAGAACCGGACGTGCCTACTCGACGATCACCGACGTCAGACGGACAAGGCCGGTAACGCACCTGCGCGGCCCGGCAGCTTTGATCGTGCTGCGCGCGACCCCAGCGGCGTGGATGTGCCCGGCTACCTGCCACCTGATCGAGGGGATTGCCGATGACCGTTAACGCCGTGTGGAGCAGTAACGACTGGGACCCGCTGGAGGAGGTCGTGCTGGGCACCGCCGTCGGCTTCACTCCCCCGCCCGTGGACCCCTCCCTGCGCCACTTCTTCGAACAACCGGTCGAGGCGGAACGCGAGAAGATCCCCAGCGCGTTGCTGGATCGAGTCATCGACGAAGCGGAGGAGGACTTTCACGATCTCACCGCGGTACTCGAGTCGCACGGTGTCGCCGTTCGACGCCCCGAACCCCTGGTGCCGGGACAGCATTATGCGTCGCCGGACTGGGCGTCCGTCGCGATGCATGCGCTCATGCCGCGAGACTGCCTGTCGGTCATCGGTGACATGCTGATCGAGGTCCCGATGCCGATGAGGTCCCGGTACTTTGAGGTCTTCCCGTACCGCGACCTGCTGCGCGGGTATTTCGATTCCGGAGCCCGATGGCTGTCGGCGCCCAAGCCGAGGCTGCCGGACTCCACGTACATCTACGAGTCGAATGCTTCGGTAGTTGCCGACGAGGAACCCTTGTTCGATGCCGCAAACCTCCTGAGATGCGGGTACGATATTTTCTTCAACGTCAGCAGCACCGGTAACCGGCGAGGTGCGAGTTGGCTTCAGCGAATCCTGGGGCCGGATTTCACGGTCCACGAGATGTCCATCTGCGCTGATCACGTCGACACGACACTGCACATACTTCGGCCGGGCCTACTGTTGGCCAATGCAGTTAAAATGACGCCCGAAATGATTCCGAGCCCGCTGCGGAGCTGGAAGACGCTGTGGGTCACCGATATCGAGGATGACGGTTTCGCCTTCGACTGGCCACGAGCTTCTCGCTGGGTCGGGATGAACCTCCTCGCGCTGGGCCCGGATCGCGTGCTTGTCCCGTCCAACCAGGTCTCTCTCATGCTTCAGCTGGAGCAGGCAGGCGTGGAGCCGGTGCCCGTGCGGTTCCGGCACGGCCGTTCCCTCGGGGGCGGACTGCATTGCTGCTCTCTCGACATCCGACGCCGGGGAGAGTTGACCAGGTACTTCTGATCGAGTCGGTGGCGGTCCTCGATGCTGGCGGCATCGAGGGTTTCGGGGTGCCCATTTTCCGTTGCAATTTTCGGTGAGCAAAGTCTTGCACGGACGGGCTTGACGCTCAGGAGAACCACTGGATAGTATTCACACCGATCAATATAAATACCCAGGCCACAGAGAAATAGCTCGGCGACGGCTCGGCCACGACTGCCCAACAGAACGGAAGACTCGAATGTCAAGACTCATCGACGGGTATGCCATCATCGATCTGCCTCCGGTCTCGCAGGAGGTGTTGAACAGCTACGACAATGTCCCGCTCGACGTCTACATGGGAAACAAGACGCGCTACAAGCGCTTCTCGCAGTACAAGATTGACTACATCTCCGACGCCTGGTCGTTCGAGCTGCTTCCGCACCGCCCCTACGGCCAGTCCCGCGAATACAACACGGTCGCGGGCGGCATCATGCGCGAGTACGAGCCATTGCAGGCCGACTTCCTCCCCTACCTGCACGCGGTCGCCGCCAACCTGCCACTGGACCGCTCCGAGAGCTGGCAGGTGAACGTTCACCAGAACCGCAGCCGCGCCACGGAAGCGAAACCAGGGCTGGTCACCCCGGAGGGCGTCCATAAGGACGGGCATGAGTACGTCGCGATTCTGGTCTTCAACAGGCACAACGTGACCGGGGGTGAGATGCGGCTGTGGAAGGGCCTCGACTCCTCCGAGCCGTTCTGGCGTGGCACCGTCCAGCCTGGTCATGCTGCGCTGCTCGATGACCGCGCCGTCGCACACGACGTCACAGACTTGCACCCGGATGCCTCCGGCGAGGAGGGGCACCGCGACATCGTCATCGCCGCGTTCTCGCGCTGGTCGGAGCGTTGGTACGGCGAGGAGCACGACCAGGCGGTGCTCAACAGCAAACCCTCGGCGCAATGAAGGCATCGGGTAGACGTGTCACTGTGGTCGACCGTGAGGTCGCGGGCGGATGCCCGTTGGACTGCCCGGATGCCTGCAGCTGGATAGTGGGCGTCCGCGACGGTGCGGCCGTCACGTTGCGCGGTCGCCCCGAGCACCCCTTCACCCACGGCACTCTCTGCGTGAAGGTCAACCAGTACCTCGACCACGCGGC
This sequence comes from Micromonospora sp. CA-248212, assembly GCF_050948405.1. NCBI lineage: Bacteria > Bacillati > Actinomycetota > Actinomycetes > Micromonosporales > Micromonosporaceae > Micromonospora > Micromonospora sp. CA-248212. Next base: position 4,525,227 of record NZ_CP192023.1, read on the forward strand.
GTCGCCCGACCGCCTCCGTCATGCGCTGCGTCGCACCGGCCCGAAGGGCACCGGCAGGTTCACGAGGATCAGCCTCGACGCGGCGTTCGACGAGATCGCCGAACAGTTCGACCGGGTTCGTCGCCAGTACGGCGGCGAGTCGATCTGGCCGTATCAGGGAACGGGCAACCTGGGGTTCCTCCAGGGGCTCCAGGGCCAGGCCGGCGCACGGCTGTGGAACGTGCTCGGCGCCTCCGAGCACGACATGACGATCTGCTCGGTGGCGGGGCTGGTCGGCGCGGACCTTGCCACCGGGACCCACCGGGGCATCGATCCGGAGTCGCTGGCCCACTCGCGGTTGATCTTGCTGTGGGGCGTCAACACTCTCACCACAAGCCATCACCAGTGGCGGTTCATCAACAAGGCACGCGAGCAGGGCGCGCACGTCGTCGCGATCGACCCAGTGGCCACAAGGACCGCTCAGCAGGCCGACGAGCACCTGGCGCCGCGGCCCGGTACCGACGCAGCCCTCGCGCTGGGCTTGCTCAACGTGGTGGTCGCCGCCGGCGGGGCGGACCATGCCTACCTGGCCGACCACACAGTGGGGTGGCCCGAGTTCCGCGCCCGCATCGAGCAGTTCCCTCCGGAACGGGTCGCGGAGTTGACCGGCGTCTCCCGCGCGCAGATCGAGCATCTGGGGGAACGGATCGCCGCCACGAGGCCCACCGGCATCCGCGCCGGCAGCGGGATGCAGCGCCACGCGGGCGGCGGCGCGGCCGTTCGCCTGCTCGCCTGCCTGCCGGGCGTCACCGGTGACTGGGGCAGGCTGGGCGGTGGCCTCACCTACTCGACCGACGGGTACTTCGGCGGCAACCGGCAGGCACTCCTGTGCAGCGACCTGCGTGCGGCGCCGGTGCGACGGCTCTCCATGACCCGCCTCGGCCAGAACCTCCTCGACCTGACCCCGCCGGTCAAGGCGCTGTTCGTGTACGGGGCCAACCCGGTGGTCAGCAACCCGGATCAGCAACGCGTTCGCCAGGCGCTCGCCCGCGAAGACCTGTTCACGGTCGTCGTCGACCACTTCCAGACCGACACCGCCGACTACGCCGACATCGTGCTGCCCGCGACCATGCAGACCGAGCACCTCGATGTTCTCGACGGCTACGGCCACATGTACATCGCGTGGAACGAGCCGGCGACGGCCCCTCCGGGTGATTGCCTCTCCACCACGGAGATCTTCCGCCGAATCGCCCGGCACATGGGGTTGTCCGAGCCGAGACTCTACGATTCGGACGAAGAGATGGCGGCTCAGTTGCTGGCCACGGACCATCCATCGCTGGCCGGTATCGATGTTGAGTCCCTGCGCCGAGACGGGTGGGCGAGACTGAGTTATCCGGCCGAATTCGTGCCGTTCGCCGACGGCTTCCCGACACCGTCCGGCAAGCTGGAATTCCGGTCCGAGCGAGCCCTGGAAGCCGGGTTCGAGGCAGTGGCGGGATACACCCCGCCACGCGAGTCGACCGACCCGGAACTGGCCGCGCGGTACCCGCTCTCGCTGATCGCCGGCGCCTCGCACTTCTTCCTCAACTCGGTCTTCGCCAACAAGCCGGAACTACGGCGCCGGGCTGGTCCGCCCCGGGTCGAGCTGCACCCGGACGACATGGCCGCCCGTGGGCTCCACGACGGCACACCGGTCGCCGTCTTCAACGACCGCGGTTCATTCGTCTCCACCGCGTACGCCTCCGAGCACGTCCGCAGCGGAGTCGTCGGGACCACGAAGGGCCATTGGATGAAGCTCACCGGCGGCCCGACCGTCAACGCGACGGTGAACGAGCGGGACGCCGACATGGGCGGCGGTGCAGTGTTCCACGACAACCGCGTCGAGGTCGAAAAATGGCAACCCTCCGCGGCGCGGGACTGACATCAGATGACACATCATTTCCATGGGGGTACAACCGTGCAACAAACAGCTTCCGTTCAAGGTGCAGCGTCTGTCGTCGACGACATCTCCAATTGGCTGTCTATATCGGCGGATCAACTTGACCGCGCGGTGCACGGTGCGCTGCGAGAACAGGTTCTCGATCGGGTGAGAGAGCTGAACGACCGCGCTACCGCAGGTGACCCGGACGCATTTCTGCAGCAGCAACAGATCCTCGCCCGAATCTACGATCTCGGGTTGCGGATCGCTCCGGGTAGACCGAGCGCCGAGGGATCGGTCGTGATTCACGAGATCGCCCGCCTGGTGGAGTCCGCCACCGGCGCGGCGGAGGACGCCCGCATCCAAGCCGGCCTACTGGACGGCATGCCGAGCGAACCGGCCGCCTACGTCTCCTGGTTGAAGGCGCTGGCCAAGCAGCACCGGGTGTACAAGCATCCCTACTACACCGATTTCATCAGCAACCACGCAGACTCCGAGGACCTGCGTCTGTACATGATCCAGGAGTCGGTCATCGACGCGAGGTTCGACGACCTGCTCGCCCTCATGCAGGTCGGTACCGACGGTCCCGCCAAAATGGAGATCGCGGCGAACTACTGGGACGAGATGGGCAACGGCCGGCCGGAGGAGGTGCACACCACGCTCTTTCGAAGGATCTTCGAGGTCTTCGACGTGCGGGAGGATGAGGTCGCCGACCGGCTCACGGGCACGGCGCTGCTGTCCGGGAACCTCGCAGTGATGTTGTCGCGCTATCGGTACCGGTACGCCGAGGCGGTCGGCTACCTGGGGATGACCGAGTGGCTGGTGCCGGACCGGTTCGTGTGCGTCGTGCGCGCATGGGAGCGGCTGGGGCTGCCAGAGGTCGGGATCACCTACCACAGACTGCACATCACGGTCGACTCCCAGCACGCAGCCGGGTGGTTCCATAACGTGGTGAAGCCGGCGGCGACCTCCGAGGCTATGCGCATTGGCATCGCCCGCGGGACACTGTGGCGACTCAACTCGTCCGCGCGCTACCTTGACGAGCGGCTCGCCGAGACCGCCCCGCGGTGGGCTGACGGCAGCCGCAGGTGACCTCGCCCCGAGGGGCCGGCCTTCCGCGCTTCGCGAAATACCAAGCGTTGGGCAACGACTACCTGGTCGTGGATCCGGAGGACGGGCTGCCCGCCGCACCGGCGACGGCGGTCGCGATGTGCGACCGGCACTTCGGGGTCGGCGCGGACGGAATTGTCTTCCGGGGACCGCCCGCGGGCGCGGGCCAGCCCATGCCGGTCCGGTTGTTCAACCCGGACGGGAGCCCGTGCGAGCGGAGCGCGAACGGGTTGCGCATTCTCGCCCTGCACCTGTCCCGAGACGGCGGCGCGGAGTTCGTGCTGGACACGGGGTTCGGCCACACCAGCGTCCGGGTACTGGACCGGCTCGCAGGGCTGGTGTCGATCGACCTGGGTCGTCCGGACTTCGACGCGGACATCGTCGGCCTGGTCGGGGGTTCCGGCCCGGTCGTCGACCACCCGCTGCCCGTCGCGGGGCGGACCCTTCGGGTGACCTGCGTCCACAACGGAAACCCGCACGCGGTCGTCGTCCTGCCGGCAGCCGATGAGACGGCCGCGCGGGAGCTGGGGCCGCTGATCGGCCGGCACTCTGCGTTCCGCACCCGGGTCAATGTGGAGTTCGCGGTGGTGCGCGATCGGCGGTCGCTGGAGGTCGTGGTGTGGGAACGCGGTGCCGGGCCGGTGCTCGCGTCCGGGAGCGGGGCCTGCGCCGCGGCAACTGCGGTGCGGCGTCTCGGTTTGGTGGGCGACGAGGTCGACGTCCGGATGCGCGGTGGTGCCGTCACCGTGTCCGTCGACGCCGGCGGCGCGGTCCGACTGACCGGACCGGTCGAGGAGGTCGCCACCGGGCGGGTCTCCGCCGGCCTCGCCACTCGAGCGGGTCGACCGACCCGGCCGGCCCCGACCTCAAGCTTCTCCTGACGGAGGAGGAGCTGCGGCGGCGTGGCGGGCGCGCAGAAGGCACCGATCGGATGTGCCCGACAGGAGGCGAAAGAGGTGCCGCAGGACCCAGGACGCACTGGAACGGCCCACCAAATGCACATCTTTCACCCCGATAACTATGGAGGACCAGCTTGATGAACAACGCTGTCCACACACAGCCCCGCGACACCTTCACCGTGGTGACCAAGAACGGCGTCGCGCAGGTTACGTTCGAGGGCTCGCATCACTCGAACGCGATGAGCAACGGCCGGATGCGCGCACTCACCGGGATCCTCCGCGAGGTCGAGGCCGACGACGCGGTGGCCGCCGTGGTGCTGCACGGCGGCGAGGGCAATTCCTTCGCCGTGGGCGGCGATTTTCACGAGGTCAGCCACTTCTCGGGCGGTGACGAGGTGGACGAGTGGATCGACAACATCACCGAGCTGTACGTCGCCAGCCTCGAAGTCACCAAACCCACCGTGGCTGCCGTCGAGGGTTACGCCATCGGGATCGGCCTGCAACTCCTGCTCACCTGTGACTACCGCGTCGGTGCGGAATCGTCGATCCTGCGGATGCCCGAGTTCAAGGTGGGTATCGCATGCAATTTCGGCGCGTTCATGCTGGAACGCTCGGCCGGGCGTTCGGTGATGCAGCACATGCTCCTGTCGTGTGACGAATGGTCCGCCGAGTCCTCCCTGCGGGACGGCCTACTGCACGAAGCGGTGCCCGCAGCGGACGTGCTGCCGACCGCGCTGGCCCGCGCGGCGGCTTTCGCCGACTACAACCCGGCGGCCGTGCGCAACACGAAGCCGCAGATGAACCACGACTACATCCAAGGCTTGCACGTCCTGCGGGACAACGCGAAGAGATCACACCGGGCAGGATTCGCCTCGGGGCGGCCGCAGCGGGAGATGCGCCGGATCGTGGGCCAGGCATGAGCGGCGGTTGGGTGGTCGTCGCCAACCGGCGCCTGACCGGACTTGAGCCGATGGGCGCGTGCGTCGAGGTCGGTGATCTGTTCGTCTACCACCGTGGCCTCGTGGCAGGGCTGCCCACGACCGCGCCGTTCGATGTCGACGTCCGTACGCTGACGGCGACGCCCGCGCTCGGGGAGCTGCCCACGCAACCGGCGCAGCGCACCGTGCTGCAGGTGGGCGAGGACGCCGTGACCGCGTTCACCTCGGTGTTCAACGAGGACGCCATCTACGTCGCCGAGGACCCCGCGACCGATGGCTTCGCCTTCTTCACCGACCTGCTGCTCGCCGCGGCTATTCTGCCCGCGTGGGGCCTCGCCGCCCGGGTGCGCTCGGGTCCGGTGAGCACCGATGCGGAAGCCACGCTCGTCGACGGGATACGACGGTTGGACCACTCGGTCCGGCAACGCCGCGCCCGGACCGCTTCGGGCTGGCTGACCAGCACCGCCCCGCCGGCCGAGGACTTCCTCGAGCAGTTCCGCAGGCCGTTTCGGGACGATCCGCTGGCTGCCGGGCAGGCGCAACTGGCCGAGCTGGATGCGGTGATCGCCGGCATCGCCGCCGTCCGCCCCGAGGCCACGTACGCGTCACTGCTCTCCGGCGGGATCGACTCGGGCACCGTGACCTACCTGGCCGCGGCGCGGAACCTCGACGTGCGGCCGTACAGTGTCGGAACGCCCTGGGGAGACGAGTTTTCCGACGCCGCGGAGCTGTGCGAGGTCGCTGGCCTCAAGTTGCATTCGCTGCTGCTCGACGAGGACAGCATCATCCGTGCCGTCCCCGCCGCCGTCCGCTGGCTCGGCGTGACCACGCCGGAGGTGGTCGAGGTCGCGCTCACGGCCACGGCGTTCTACCAGTCCGGCGTGGTCGAACCGGGTCGCGTGCTGCTCACCGGGTACGGCAGCGACCTCATCAATGCCGGGCTCTTCACCCCGTTCGAGCACCCGGACGAGCTGATCGACCAGGGCATCGCGGCGGTCGCGCGCACCCGCACCAGCGGTGAGCTGGCCAACCGGATGGCGCTGGCGTACGGCGTCGAGACGTTCCACCCGTTCTGGACACTCCCGGTGATGCGCACCGCGCTGGAGACCACGCCCGCGTGCAAGGTCCACGACGGCCGGGAGAAGTTCCATCTGCGGACCGCGATGGCCGCCCATGTCACCCCCGCTATCGCGTGGCGCCGCAAGATCGCCGTACACCACGGCGGGAACCTGCAGGAGGGGGTGCGGCGGCGGCTCGCTGCGGACTCCGGGCAGAGCGACCCTTCCCGCGTCTACCAAGCATGCTTCGCCGACCTCCTGGCACTGGCCGGTCAAGGACACCTCGACGACTGGAACGCCGACGAGGTCTACGCACGCGCGCTCGCCACAATCCGATGAACGAGGAGATGACGATGACCGAGAACACACTGACCGAATCAGGTTTCGGCACGGTGTTGACGTCGCCGCCCGGGGAGACCGTCGAGGAGATGGCCCGGCGGTCCCGGGAGGCGGCGCTGACCAGCGGGGTCGCGCTGACGCGCGGCCTGGACTTCACCGAGGATGCCTTCCAGCGGCTCGTCCACCACCTCGGCCAAACTGTGGATCACAAGTTCGGCGAGGGCCAGGCCGATCTGTTGATGCTCAACGCCTCACGGGACGCAGGGAAGGTGGTCACCGGCCGCGGCCCCCTCCCGCTGCACACCGACGGACTGTTGGTCGGCGAACAGGTCGACCTGATCGTCCTGTACGCCAAGGACTTCGCCGACGAGCCCGGTTCCGGTGAGACCACGGTGTGCGATCAGCTCACCGCGTGGCGTGAGATCCCGCCGCACCTCGGCAAGGTTCTTGCCGACGGCCGGCTCGAATACCTCGTCGAGGAACGCGGCTACTTCCCGCAGGTACCCGCCGACTGGTACGAGATCCCGACCACCCGCGACTACGGCCGCGTGCGCTCGCTGAACCTGGCACTCGGATTCCCGCCGGATGTGCCGCAGGGTTGGCAGGTGCGCGTCGCCGACGTGAGTGCCGACGACTCTGCCGCATTCTTCGCGGAGCTGTCGGCGCACCTGCATTCGCCGCGCTACCTCTATCAGCATCGTTGGCAGACCGGTGACCTGCTGGTGATCGACAACCAGCGGACGCTGCACGGCCGCACCGCGATCGGGTCCGACGGGGTGCGTCTGCTCTATCGCGGCCAGGTCACCCTGCCGACGGCCGCGTGAGGAGAGACGATGCTACTGACCGAGTTCCGTTCCGTGGTGGCCCGCAGAGCCGACGCCCTCGCGGTGGTGGTGCCCGACGGCGAGCGCCTGACCTACGGCGAGCTGTCGCTGCGGGTCGACCGTGCCCTCGGCTGGCTGCGGGCCCGGGGCATCGGCGAGGGCCAGGTGGTGGCGACCTGGCTGGACAACGGAACTGATTACGTGGCACTGGTGCTCGCCCTGGCGGGCAGCGGTGCTATCCACGTGCCGATCAGCAGGTCGGCGGCGCCGGAGCACATCGCCTGGCTGGTCGAGCAGACGAAGCCGGCACTCGTCGTCGGCGCGGAGCCGCTGCCGGACGTCGTCGTCGAGCAGGTGACGACCGCAGAGCTGGCGACCGGCTCAGAGCTGGTCGGCGCGCGGCCGTTCAAGGCGTACGAGGGCGCGTTCCGGCTGCTGGAGACGTCCGGCTCCACGGGAAAGCCCCGGCTCGTGACCTGGCGTCAGGATGACCTGCTCCACGACCGGCGACAGTGGATCGCCTACACCGCGACGACCGCCGCGGACGTGCTGTTCAACCGCCACACCCTGGACGTCGCACACGGCTGCGACGTTCATCTGTTCCCGGCGCTGCTCTCGGGAGCCCTCCTGGTGCTGGCCGATCCGTCTGCCGCGCCCGACCAGTTGCTGCGGTGGCTGGAGGAGACCGGCGCCACCGTGTGCAGCGCGCTGCCGAGGCACTACGAGTTGCTGACGCAGGCCGCACGCGGCCGGTCCGTCGACCTTTCCGCGTTGCGGATGCCGCTCTGCGGCGGTGCGTACCTGAGCGGCCAGGTCGTCGCCGACGCGGCCGCGGTGCTCGGTATTCACATTCGACGCATCTACGGCTCGACCGAGTTCGGCATCATGCTGGGGAACATGGACGATGTCGTGCAGGACACCCGCGGCATGACCCCGGTCACCGGTGTGGAGATCAGGCTCGCTCCCCTCGACGAGGCTTGGCCTTCGATCGGTGAGGTGCTGGCCCGCTCGACGTACACGAGCGTCGGTTACTTCGGTGACCCGGGGGCGACCTCCGCCACGTTCCGTGACGGCTGGTACCACACGGGGGATGTCGCCGAGTTCGACGGCGAGTACCGAATCCTCGGCCGTGTCGCCGACCTGCTCGGCGGCTCGGCCGGTCCGGTGTTCAGCCCGGGCGTCGAGGCCGCGCTGACGGCCGCGTGCCCGATCACCGAGGCGGCCGTACTGGCACCGCTGCCCGGGGAGACCGAGCGTGGGGCGCTCGTGGTGGCGACCCCCGTGGCCGGGGTCGAGGACGAGCGCGTACGCGCAGCGATCCGTGCCGTGCTCGAGGACCTGGGTGTGCGTGCGGAGATCGTGCTCGCCGCCACCATCCCCCATACCGCCGTCGGAAAGGTGGACAAGCCCGCCCTGCGCAAGGGGCGGACGTCGAACGTGCGCCACCGCTGACCGATGCGTTCCGGCAGGTGTGGGCTCGCGAACTCACTGCTCGCCCGGCAGGGCGGGGACGTCGCCGAGATGTTGGCGGCCAGGATCCGTGGCCTGATCAGGTCGTGTAGTCGGCGTTGATGCGGATGTAGCCGTCGGTGAGATCGCAGCCGTAGACGGTGAACGAGCCGGCGGCGATCCCGAGGTCGATGTCAATCACGACTTCCTTGCCGCGCATGTACTCCGCGGCCCGGTCCAACAGGTCGTCGGCGGAGCTTTCGGGGAACATCAGCAGATCGCCGAAACGGATCGCCACCCGGTCGGGGTCGATGTCAGTCTCGTCCTCCAGCTTGCCGATCGCCATAGCGACCCGGCCCCAGTTCGGATCGGCGCCGTGCACGGCGGTCTTGACCAGCGGCGAGTTCACGACGCTCTTGCCGACCAGCTTCGCCTGCGCGTCGTCGCGGGCACCACTCACCCGGACCTCGATGAGCTTGCTCGCGCCCTCGCCGTCGGAGGCAATGTCTCTGACCAGGTGCAGGGCCGCCCGGTGCAGCGTCTGCTCGAACTCTCCGAGGTCGGTCGGGCCGGCAACCCCGTTCGCGAAGACCGCGGCGGTGTCACTGGTCGAGGTGTCGGTGTCGATGCTGAGCGCATTGAATGTGCGGTCGACCACCCGGCGGAAGATCGCGTCGAGGTCCTCCCTGCCGACCTGCGCATCGGTGAAGAAGAACGTCAGCAGCGTCGCCATGTTCGGCTCGATCATGCCGACGCCTTTGGCGATGCCGACGATCACGGCGTCACCACAGCGCAGCCGGACCACCTTGTGGCGCGTGTCCGTCGTCATGATCGCGCGCGCGCTGGCGTCGAAGTCGGCGGCGGGGAGCGGCCACGACAACTCGTCGAGCCCTCGCCGGATCTGCGTCATCGGATAGGGCCGCCCGATCACTCCGGTCGAGCCGATCAAGAGCTCGCCGGCGGGGATCCCGGCGGCCTCGGCGACCCTGAGCTGAATCTCGGCGGCGTTCTCGGCGCCGACCTTCCCGGTCGCGACGTTGGCATTGCGGGAGAGCACCACCATGCCCCGGAAGCTCCCGGCCGCCGCGGACTGCCGACTGAGCTCGACGCTGGGCCCGGCGAACCGCGAGCGCGTGAACACCGCCGCCGATGTCGCGGGGACCTCGGACACGATGACCGTAAAATCGTCACCGACGTCTTTGAGGCCCAGGTTCCTCGTGACGCCACGGAAACCCTTTGGCACAAGAGGAGCCTGTGGCCCGAGAAAATCTTGCGATTCAGCTGTCGACGACATCCGCTCACCAGTCTCATCCGTTGCCGGCATTGTCCCACAGTCGCGTCCGGCCGCCCATCGCGGCGAACCTCGCCGGTACGCCGCCGTCGCCCTGGCCAACGCTCACCGCTACGACAGCACCGCCACCCTCGCCCGGCAGAGCTCCCCGGTCTCGACCAGCCGAGCAGCCGACCACGCATATCGAGCGGCATCACCTACCGGGTCGAGTTGAACTCACCCGTGTCGGGCGACGAATTTAGCATGCTGGTGGGTCGTGTCGACGATGTCGGGGAGATGCCGCGGGCGATTCGAGCCGGGCCACGGTACGAAGAAGCTGACTCGCCTTTCCCCACGTCGCGCTCGGGCGACGTGGGGAAAGGGTCCGATCACCCAGGTGGGATCAGGTGGTGGGGCGGCACAGCGAGTTCTGGTTGGCACTACAGTCGGTCAGCTGCAAGGTGTCCACGTGCATGGTCAGGGTCGACGGTTGCGAACCACCGGCCGGTGCCACCACGGAGATCTGCACGCTGGCCGCGTTCGCCGGCGCGACCGCCTCGTGGGACCACTCCCACCAGTTCGACGTCAGGCCGAACGAGTTGCCGGGCGACGTGGACAGTAGCGTGCCCGCCGAGTTGTACCACCGCATCCGCAGCGCGGCCGTCCCGGAGTCGGCGCGTAGCCGGACGAAGAACTTGTAGTTGTGCCCGGCTGTCACCGACGGCCTACGGCTCACGATGACCGACTTCTCGGCTGACTGCGGCGAGCTGACGAACTGCAACGAGCGACGGTTGTCGAAGTAGCGGGCGGAGATGCCGGCATACGAGCCCTGCGGTGTCACCGAGATGGCTGCCCCCGATCCGGAGGTGGTGAACCCGGTGGGGTTCGAGGTGCCCGGCGCCTGCGCCTCGATGGTCCGTTCCTGCGCGGTCAGCAGGTCATTGTTGGCACCGACGTCGCAGCACACCGGCGAGGTGAGCAGCGGGTGAACCGCTGCGTTGTTCGTCGTCGTCGACGGATAGTTGTCCACATAGAACCGCGCGCTGGTCTCGCTCGGGTCGTAGTTCTGGCGGTAGCCCAGGTCGAAGGCCCACCAGTCGCCAGCGCACATCATGATGTCGGGGCAGTACTGCTCGGCCTGCCAGTTTCCGTTGGAGTCCTGCCACACGTGCTCGCTCATGTAGGCGTGACCGGCACCGAGCAGGTGCGCCATCTCGTGCCCGACGACCCCACTGTCCCATGCCTCAACGATGGAGACGCAGCCGCTACCGCCACTGCTCGGACACCAGTGCGCCGACGCGGACGGCGCGGGGAACTCCGTCAGGACCACATACCAGCGGTTGCTGTCGTCGTACCCCTTGGCCGAAAGCTCGTTCGCGATCGACCAGAAGTCGGTGTTCGTGGTGTCGATCTTCACCGGCGTCACCAGCGCCTGCGCGTACTGGTTGTACGTGCTGGTGGTGGTCGACCGGCAGCTCACCTTCACGTGCTGGTCGTAGTTGCTGGCCTGGTCGAGCAGCCAGTCAACGCGATCCACGACGCGGGCGGCGTGCTCGACGTTCGTCGCGTACTGGTTCCCGGTGGAGTTGTTCCACGCATAGATCACCTGCACCGCCGCCGGGCTGCTGGCCGGCGGATTCGTCGGGTCGGTGGCGGTCGTGTCGCATCCCGCTCTGGGCAGGCTGGCGTTGTTCGGCTGCGCGTAGGGCAGGGTCGGCTCGCTGCCGAGGTTGGCGGCATAGACCGGTTGCCCGGACGACACCATCACCAACACCGTCACGAGCAGGGAGGCCAACCCCAGACGGTGACCGCGGCCAGACCAGCGTCCTTTGCCGAGCATGTAAATCCTCCCTTGCCTAGGTCTTTGTCATGGCGTGTCGTCGGGCGTCGGCCTGCCAGTCGCAGCAGACCGATCGGCCATATTGGTCGCCAGGTCTTGTATCGACACACTTCGTCGTGACCAAAAGCGGCACCCGGTGGCGCGAAATGTCATTTCGCGTCCCACACCACGCATCGATAAAGGCTGAAGCTAGCCCTCTTTCGATATCGACCTCAAGGCGACGAGGCCGGTGTTTCCGTTCCGAACAGTCCCGAACATGTCTCGGAGATCCGGCAGATCGCCTATTGCGGGTGGCCCCTTGCGCATCGAGGCCGGCATGTTCGAGTTCCACTGGGAGGACCAGCGGACACCGCTTCGCGTTGCTGGGGCGTACCCGTGGGGTCAGATCAGGCCATGGTGCAGCGCCGTGGTGACGGCGGCCGTGCGGTCGGCGACGTCCAGCTTGCCGAAGACGCGTAGTAGGTAGGTCTTCACGGTGGCCTCGCTGAGGTAGAGCTCCCGCCCGATGTCGGCGTTCGTGAGCCCTCGCGCGACCAGGCGCAGAACCTCGGCCTCGCGGGCCGAGAGGGCCGGCGGCGCGGGGTGCCGCACCTGTCGCACGAGCGTGGCGGCGACGCTCGGCGCGAGCACCGTCTCGCCCCGGGCCGCGGCCCGGACCGCCTCCGCCAGCTCCGCCGGTGTGGCGTCCTTGAGGAGATAGCCGCTGGCGCCGGCCTCGATCGCCCGCAGGATGTCCCGATCCGCTTCGTACGTCGTGAGCACCACCACGCGGACGCCCGGAACGCGGGTGCGGATCCGCCCGGTCGCCTCGACTCCGTCCCCGCCCGGCATGCGCAGGTCCATGAGCACGATGTCCGGGTGCTGCTCAGCGGTGAGCCGCACGCCCTCCGGCCCCGACGACGCCTCGCCGACCACCGTCAGGTCCTCCTCGGCGTCGAGCATGCCGCGCAAGCCCATCCGTACGACCGGGTGATCGTCGACGAGCACGATGCGGATCACGCGGGCACCTCCAGCTCGACGATCGTGCCGCCCGCCGGTCCGCCGTGGACGGTGAGAATGCCGTGCACCTGCTCGGCGCGCGAGCGCATGCCGGCGAGCCCGAACCCATCGAGGCCGTCGGACGCGAACCCGCGTCCGTCATCCCGCACGACCAGGCGTACGCCCCGGTCGTCGTACGCCAGCACCACCTGCACCTCGGTGGCGTGCGCGTGCCGGCGTACGTTGGTCAGCGCCTCCTGAGCGGCCCGCAGCAGGACCACCTCGACCGGTGTGGGCAGCTCCCGGGGCGCCCCGATCACCCGGACGGTGGCGGTCACGCCGGTTTCCTGGCTGAAGTAGGCGGCTCGACGGCGTACGGCGTCGGGCAGCGACCCCGACGCGAGCGCGGCGGGCGAGAGCGCCGCCACCAGGGCCCTCGCCTCGGCCAGGTTCTCCTTCGCGGTACGGACCGCCAACGCCAGACGCGCGTCGCGCAGCTCCGGGTCGTAGGCCTGCAGCAGCGTGACGATGCTCGTGAAGCCCTGCGCGAGCGTGTCGTGGATCTCGCTGGCGAGGCGGGCCCGTTCGGCGGAGATCCCCGCGTCGTGCGAGAGGCGGGCCACTTCGGCACGGCTCGCCTCGAGCTCGTCGATGAGGGTGCCGCGCTCCACGTTCTGCCGGATCACGCGCATGATCCAGAAGCTGACCCAGATGCTCGCCGTCCCCGTGATGACCGCGATCAGCAGATCGGTGGGCACCGCGTGCGGCTCCTCGACGAGGTTGACCGCCGGGGTGACCAGGTTCGCGAGGATCGCCAGCACGATCCCCGCGCGCACGTCCGTGAGCTGGAAGATGAGCGGGATGACCGCGAACAACAGCCAGGTCGCGAAGGGTGCGGCCGCCACCGCGACGACGTAGAACGTGAGGTACGTCAGCAGGACTGCCAGGGCCGCGCCGTCATCCGCGTTGCGCCGGATCTGCCGCCGACCGACCGTCACGTGCAGCATCGCCATGGCGGCGATGGCGCCCACTGCCAGCCAGCGGCGCCACAGCAGGTGACCGTCGATCACCACGGTCGCGGCGGCCACCGCCGCCGCGACCAGTCCGAAGTAGGCGTCCCACCAGAACAGGTAACCGGCGTGCGCCTCACCCTGCCTCAGCGATCTTTCTGGTTCCACCGGAAGGTCACCAGGCATAGCACCAATCCGATCACAGTCCAGGCGCCGAGCACCAACGCCGTGCGGCCGAGCTCCCACCGGCCGTTGGCCTCCAGTGCCCTCATGCTGTCGGGCAGAAAGACGTAGCGGAAGCCTTGACTCATCCATTTCACGGGAAAGAACGAGGCCACCACGATCAGCCAGTGCGGCAACTGCGTGATGGGGTGGATGAAGACGCCGGAGATGAATTGCAGCGCGACCACCGGCACGTTGAGGATCGTCCCCGCCGTGCGCGCGTGCGTGACCATCGCGCTGACCGCCACGCCGAGCAGCCCGCACGACGCGGTCGACAGCAGGAAGAGCCAGCCGAACGTGAGCCAGTGCGACGTGTCGGGCAGCGGTATGCCGAAGACGAGCGCACCTACGCCGACCAACACGACCACCTCGGCGATGCTGAGCACGAGCACCAGCACCAGCTTGCCGATCAGATACGCGGCCGCCGGAAGCGGCGTGCCGCGCAGGCGCTTGAGCGTGCCGTCCTCGCGGTCCATCGCCAGCCCCGAGCCCATCGTCACGAACGCGGTCGACAACGCGCCGTACGCGATCATGCTGGCGGAATAGACCTGACTCGCGCTGACGCCGCTCCGGTCGTCGCCGCCGTCGAAGATGGTCCCGAACAGCAACAGAATCATGGCCGGAAACCCGAAGGTGAACACCACGGCGGTGCGGTCACGCAGAAACATGAGCAGCTCGACGCGCCCTCGGTTCAGCCCGCTTGCCAGGGTGGATGGAAGGGCGGCCGACAGCAGGACGGCGGTCATTCCCCCGCTCCGATCAGGGTCAGGTAGACGTCTTCGAGGGTCGGACGGGTGACCGTGAGGCTGCGCAGGTCGGCGTCCTCGGCGACCAGCCGGCGGACCAGATCGGTCGGATCGGTCACCTTCTCCACGCGCCGCCCGTCGTTCTCCCGCCAGCTCACCGTGGCGGTGCCGACCGTGCCGCGACCGCCGAGCGTGGCGGGAGTGCCCTCGGCGACGATGCGACCGCCCGCGAGCACCGCGAGCCGGTCGGCCAGGGCCTCGGCCTCCTCAAGATTGTGGGTGGTGAGCAGGATCGTGGTGCCCTCTGTGACGAGCGAGCGCATCAACTCCCAGACCTGCCGGCGCGCCTGCGGGTCGAAGCCGGTCGTCGGCTCGTCGAGGAAGAGCAGATCCGGGCGTCCCACGATGCCGAGCGCCACATCGACGCGGCGACGCTGCCCGCCGGAGAGCGTACGGATCCTGCTGTCGCGCTTCTGGGTCAGACCGACCAACTCGATCACCTCGTCGGCCGGCCGCGGGTCGGAATACAGCCCGGCGATGTGCCGTACCAGTTCGCGGACGGTGAGGTCGGCCGCGTCGTCGGCGTTCTGCAGGACGATCCCGATCCCCGCCCGCCACGCCCGTCCCGCGGTGCCCGGGTCCTCGCCGAGAACACGGACATCGCCGGCGTCGCGGCGGCGGTGTCCCTCAAGTATCTCGACGGTGGTGGTCTTGCCCGCTCCGTTGGGGCCGAGCAGCGCGAAGGCCTCGCCCCGGGCGACCGTGAGATCGATGCCGCACACCACCTCGTGTCCCTGATAGGCCTTGCGGAGGCCGATGACCTCAATGGCTGTCATACCGTCGACAGTGCCGGTCACGGCCCTTCCCGCGGAACGACCGCTCGACCGTCAGCGACTGTCCATCGAACGGTGGACCTCATCGAGCTGGGCGAGCAACTCGGCTTCGACAGCACCTGACGGGGGACGACCAGCCGGCGTCGAGCTGCTAATTCACCCGGTCAGTTTGCGCGTCACTCCCTGGAACCCGCGGCGCGGACCGGTGGGGTCCGCAGCAACCGCCGAACCGGCAGGATCGTGGTTACCAGGGCCAGCGCGGTCGCGCCGCCCAGCACCGCGGCCCAGCCCAGCGGTGGGACGTACGGGATCAGCGTGCCGGTGAGCGCGTGGACGACCGCGATCAGCGTCATCCCGGCGATCGCCACACCGAGCGTCAGCGCCGTCGCGAGCAGGCCCACCTGTTCGGCTTCGACCATCCGCCGGACCTGCCGCCGGGTCACCCCGGCCAGGCGGAGCACCGCGAGTTCCCGGCTGCGGGCCAGCGCGGCCATGACCATGGTGTTGCCGGCGGCCAGGGCCGAATAGCCGACCAGCACGGTGATGAGCAGCTTGTTGAGCCAGGCTGAGATGGCCAGGTCGCGGTTCAACCGCCCGGTCACGGTGCCGGCGTCGGTCACCGTACCGAAGGCGGCCAGCCGTTGGTCGACGTCGCCGGTGGTACGCACGAGCATCTCGTCGTAGACACCGCGTTCCTGTGGCAGCAGCACGTCGCCGAAGCCGAGCCCACGGTCGTAGGTCGCCACCAGGCGCGGATGGACCGGTGTGCCGTCCGCCAGCCAGATCTCGGCCGTCTGGCCGACCTTCCAGCCCGAGGACGAGGCCTGCAGGGCCGAGGCGGCGATGGTTCCGTCGGTCAGCTCGGCCAGGCTGCCCTCCCGCACCTTCACGTCGATCGTCGACGTAAGCCCGCTCGGGTCGACCGCCCGGGCGACGACCGGCTCAGCACCGTCGAGGACCCGGACCACCACCGACGTGTTCCGGACGCCGGTCGCCGCCTCGACCCCGGGGATCTGGCGTACGTTCGCCACCTCCGTCGACGAGATGCCGTGCGGCGCGGTCAGCACCCGGTCGGCCAGCATGCCGTCGCGGCTCTGCGTGACGGTCTGCCGCTGGAGATTGTCCTGGAGGAACCAGACCGAACCGCCGAAGCCGATCGCCAGCACGAGCGCGCTCAGCACGACCGACATCCCGCGCGCGTTGACCCGCAGGTTGGCCGCCGCCAGTTCCCCGGGCGCGCGCCACACCGTCCGCAACACCGGCGACATCAGCCGGGCGGCCAATCCGTTGATCCAGGGCGCGAGCAGCGCGACGGCGATCACGAGCAGGTAGAGCATGCCGACCGCGGTGGCCAGCGCGGCCGTGCCGGACAGCCCGGCGGCGAAGAAGAGCGAGACCACGCCGCCGCCCAACGTGACCAGGCCGGAGACGAGCCGGATCCGGCCGCCGCGAGTTGGTTCGATCGCGGCCTCACCGAGCGCCTCGGCCGGGCGGATGCGGGCGATGCGCCGCGCCGCGATCCACGCCCCGGAGGCTGCCACCAGGACGGTCACCGCGACGGCGGCCGCAGCGGCGACCCCGGCGTTGACGATCGGAAAGTCAGCGGGCAGGAAGCCCTGGATGACCAGCTGGTGGTGCACCCAGTTGGTGGACCAGAGACCGGCGGGCACACCGAGCACGGCGGACGCCAGAGCCACGAGGACCCCCTCGGCCACGACCAGCAGGCGCGCCTGGCGCGGGGTGGCGGCTACTGCCCGCAGCAGTGCCAGGTCGCGGCGACGATGCCGGACCGACAGGCCGATCGTGCCCGCCGCCACCCCGACGATCAGCAGGACCACGTAGCCGCCGAACGCCGAGCCGGCCGTGAGCAGGAACGAGCGGGCCGCGATCGAGTCGGACTGCTCGGCCCAGCCGCGGTCCATCCCGGTGTACGACTCGACACCGGCCTGCCGGGCGAGCCGGTCGATCGCCCCGTACGCGTCCGCGCGGGCCTGGACTTCGACAGCCGACGCGACGCCACCCTCGGCCCCCACCAAGCGGACGTCGGTGACGCCGGGGAGCGCGCGGATCTCATCGGCCAGCCCGACCGGGACGGTGCCCTCGGGCAGCGGCACCCGGGTGGTGGTCGTGTCGCCGAACTCCCTGGTGGTCACGGTCAGCTCCCGATGGGCGACCACCACGTCGGCCGCCGCGAACTGCTCCGGTGGGGGCCGGAACAGCAGCGCGGACTGCACGAAGACCGCCAGGGTCATCAGGATCATCACCCCACCGGCCAGGGCCACCAGGGTGGCGATGGCGGAGGCGGGGCGCTGCCGGAGCAGACGCAACGCGAGACCGGTCATCGAATGGCTCCCGTCATGCGCGTCGTGGCCAGCACCTCGGCGATCTTCTCAGCGCCCAGGGGCGGCAGGTCGCGGACGATGCGACCGTCGGCCAGCACGAGCACGCGGTCGGCGTAGGCGGCGGCGACCGGGTCGTGGGTCACCATCACCACGGTCTGGTGGAAGTCGTCGACCGCCGAGCGCAGCAGGGCCAGAACGTCGGCGGCCGACTCGGTGTCGAGGGCCCCGGTCGGCTCGTCGGCGAAGATCACGTCGGGCCGGACCGACAGTGCCCGGGCGATCGCGACCCGCTGCTGCTGGCCACCGGAGAGCTGGGACGGCCGACGCGACCGACGATCCGCCAGCCCGACGCGTTCGATGACCTCCGCCAACCATCGCGGATCGGGCCGCCTGCCCGAGAGCTTCGAGGGCAACTCGATGTTCTCGTCGACGGTGAGCGCGCCGACCAGGTTGAAGGCCTGGAAGACGAAGCCGATGCGATCCCGCCGCAGTTCGGTCAGCTTGGTCTCGGAGAGCGTGGACAGCTCGGTGTCGCCGATCCAGACGTGGCCCGACGTCGGCCGGTCGAGGCCGGCGGCGGTCTGCAGCAGCGTGCTCTTGCCGGAGCCGGACGGACCCATGACCGCCGTGAACGTACCGCGGGCGAAGCTCGCCTCAACGCCTGCGAGCGCAACGACCGGCTCCCCGTCGGTGGCGTAGGTCCGGCTGACTCCTTCGACCCGGACCGCGACCATGTCGATCATCACTAGGCCTCTCGGTGTGCGCTTTTCGCTGACACCCGAACGCTAGGTCGCCCGGCGGCCGAGATCGCTGAAGCCAGCGGGCGTCTTCCGGTACAGCAGGCTGTACCTCCAGTGGCGTCCGGCCCGAGCGGTCCAGCCACCAGGGGCAGGGCGACGGCCGAGAGGTCCCGGACTGGGCCTGAGCGGCCTTACCGCCCAGCTCTGCGTGCCGATCCGGCTCAGCGGCGGGGCACCCGATCGTCACCGGGTCGCCGACCCCCCGGCCGGCATGCGACGCTCAAGCTCCGCAACCAACGGGCCACGCCGGGGGGCCGCCGGACACTACCGCCACACAATCCCCGGCATGACAGCACTGCACCCCCAACCCACACCCCTTGTGCCCGGAGGAACGCAGATCATGGACCACGCATCCCCGCTCATCCAGGAGCGGAGTGCCCCGCCGGCCACGCTGGTAATCTTCGGTGCCTCCGGTGACCTGACCCGGCGCAAGCTGCTGCCCGCGGTAGAGAGCCTGGCCCGGCACGAGCGGCTCCCGGACCAGTTCGCGCTCGTCGGTGTCGCGCGCACGTCGATGACCGACGAGCAGTTCGCCGAGAGCGCACTCGGCGAACACGCCGTCGCCAACAAACGCCAACTCCAGGGCGGCGTGCGGTACGTGGCCGGCGGCTACGACGACCCGGAAACCTACAAGCGACTCGTGGAGACCCTCGACGAACTCGACGCACAGCGGGGCACGTCCGGCAACCGGCTCTTCTACCTGTCCACCCCGGCCGGGGCCTTCGAGCCGGTGATCAACGGACTGGCCCGAGTCGGGCTGAACCAGCCACGCGAAGGCTCATTCTCCCGCCTGGTCATCGAGAAGCCGTACGGGCGGGACCTGGTCACGGCACGCGAACTCGATGGCGTCGTGCACAGCGCATTCGACGAGCACCAGGTCTTTCGTATCGATCATTACCTGGGCAAGGACACCGTCCAGAACGTCCTGGCGCTGCGCTTCGCGAACTCGATCTTCCAGCCCATCTGGGATCGCTCCTGGGTCGACCACGTGCAGATCACCGTCGCCGAGACCCTCGGCGTCGGCAGCCGCGGCGGCTTCTACGAGGACGCCGGCGCGATGCGGGACATCGTGCAGAACCACGTGCTCCAGGTCCTCGCGCTGGCACTGATGGAGCCGCCGGCCTCATTCGAGGCTGAGGGCCTGCGCAACGAGAAGGTGAAGCTGCTGCAGGCGATCCGCCTCCCCACCGACCGGGACATCGCCGACGCCGCGGTCCGGGGTCAGTACACCCGGGGCGGCACCCGAGAGGAGCTGATGGCCGGCTACCGCGAGGAGGCCGGCGTTGATCCCCTGTCGCGGACCGAGACCTACGCCGCCATGCGGCTCAACGTGGACAACTGGCGCTGGGCCGGGGTGCCGTTCTACGTACGCACCGGCAAGCGCCTGCCGGCCCGGCTCACCGAGGTGGCACTTCAGTTCCAACGGCCGCCGCACCTGCCGATCCCGACCGATCAGCTCACCGGCCTCGACGCTGACGCGCTGATCCTGCGGATCCAGCCGAACGAGGGCATCTCGTTGCGTTTCGGCGCCAAAGTGCCGGGCCACTCCTTCCGGGTCCGCACCGCCACCATGGAGTTCTCGTACGACCAGACGTTCGTCGAGGAGTCCCCGGAGGCGTACGAGCGGCTACTCCTGGACGCGCTGATCGGTGACGCGTCGCTCTTCATCCGCAGCGACGAGGTGCAGCAGTGCTGGAGGATCGTCGACCCGATCATCGACAACTGGGCAAAGGACGAGTCGCCGATACCCACCTACGAGGCCGCCTCCTGGGGCCCGACCGACGCCGACCGGCTCATCGGCCGAAATGGCCGCAAGTGGCGCAACTCCGCGTGACCCTGCCACGAGACGATGGACGGGTCCGTCGGTCGCGGCGCACTCGGCCACCTGCGGTCGGCCGAGGGCGAGCGGCAGCGGCGTGGCCAGCCCACGGGGTGGTCGGGACGGGTGGGCCGACTGCCTCCGGGTGGTCGGCCCGCCGGCCGGGCGGCCGTAACGTCACCCCGTACTCGGTCGGAGACCCGTTCGTCCTCGGCACGACGCGAAGCGCCGGTCGCGCCCGCAGGGCGACGACCGGCGCCGTCGATCAGGGGTAGCGGGCTCCTCAGGGGACGAGTACGACCTTGCCGAGCTGCGTGCGGGCCTCCATCAGCTCGTGCGCCTTGACCCCCTCGTCGAGGGGCAACCGCGTGTGCACGATCGGACGGACCCGGCCGGACGAGCACTGACCCCGTCCAGCGCCGGGACACCCAGCACAAATATCCGCCTGGCGATTCAGCTCCAGGCGTGATCGAGGGCCAGCGCCAGCCGCCTGGTCCACTGATCGGCGGTGCCCGTGATACCGGGACACTCGTCGGTGAAGTTGATCCAGTCGACCTGCCAGGACAAGGCGGTTTCGGCAGTGAAGTTGTCCGCTTCGGCGCCGAGTTCGGGTCGCATGAGCTGGCGGACGAGGGCTCGGTCGACGGTGGTGTGTTCGGCGAGTAGGACCGCGTCGTAGAGGTCCTTGCCTTGCGGGTACCTGTCGGTGGCCAGCCACAGCAGCTTCCACGCCAGCGCCAGCGAGGCGGGCGCGGCCAGTACCGGCTGATCGATGTCAGGCAGTGTCAGCACCTCTGGTGGGAGGGGAAGCTCTTCACCGAAGACGACGTCGACCTGTACGTGGCCGTCCGGCGCCCCCGGGGTGCTGAACGGGATCACGAGGCGGCGTCCGTCAGCTCGTTCGTACGTCCAGATGGCGGCCTCGGTTATCCGGTCTGGTTGCAGGCCGGCGCCGGGCACGGTTCGCACGGCGGTCTTGATGTCATCGAGCAGCGCGCGAGCGTCGGTGCTGTCGCTGGCGATGGTGTGCGGAGTGACGACGAAGTCGAGGTCGCCCGGCGCGCGGGCGGCGTCGCCGACCCAGGTCGCCATGGTGACGCTGCCACGCAGGACCAGGTGCCGAACCCAGGTTGTTGTGGCGATAGCCGCCAGGACGTGATTCATGGCGGCACGCCGGGCGGTGGTCCACAGCTGGCCGGTGGCCTCCACGACGAAGTCGGGCTCTCCGGCGTGGTAGGCGTTCGGGTACTGCCGGAGAGCGGGGTCGAACGCCGCCTTCTGACGCACGGCCGGGCTGACGGGTAGCGGCCGGTAGGTCGGCGGGTAGTCCGGCGAGCCAGCCGGCGCCGACCTCATCCGGTTCTCACGCTCCCGCGCCCAACCGCTCGCCCTCGGCGTGGCCGACTCCAGCCAACCGTGGTCGTGGTGCAGGTCGCTGTCGGAGACGACGTACTCCTGCTCCACGGCCCTAGGCTCGTGGCCGGCGGCCCGGAGGGTCGCGACAAGCTCGTCCAGCCGCCGCCCGGCCGTGGCGAGCCCGACACCGTGACATCGCTGGTTGACGAACCGTTCCTGCGCGCCGTCCACCAGCTCCCGGCGAGCGTTACGTGACAACCGTGCCCCGTGCGGAGCGACCAGGTCAGTGAGAGCCATCAGATCCGCCACCGTCGTACTGGGGAGCAGCAGTTTGACGTGGTGCTCGAAGTACCGGTCAGCGGGTTCGACTGCCGCCTGCTCATCCGACTGCGGTACGCCGACGCACCACGGCGCCGCCTCGATCTTCGAACGGCACGGGTGGATCCCTGCCTCGCGCAGTTCGCGTCGCCAGTGCCGCACCGCGGCAACCTGATCGGTCAGGGCGCCTCGGCCGGTCAGGGTGAGCATCGGTTGAGAGACGTTGGCGCCACGATCGAGCACGATATGGACGAACTTCAGGCCGCGTTTGGCGGCGAACGCCGACAGCTTCTCGGCGTGATGAGCGAACGCCGTGATGTGGATCTCGAAGTCCCCCGACACCGCAAGCACCGGCGGAGTTTATGGCACGGCCAGCAGGCCGGGAAACGCGATTCCCGCACGGCATGGACGGGGCACCGAGGATTTCTCGCATCCCCTACCGTCCATACCCATGACCCACCCGTACCAGATGCCCCAACCGCCGAAGCGGCGGACGTTGCGAACCGTGTTGATCGTCGTCGGCGTGCTCGTCGTGCTGTGCTGCGGCGGTGCCGGCATCGGCGGCTTCTTCCTGTACAAGGGAGTCAAGGGGGCAACCGATCCGGCGCGGCAGGCCGCCGAGTCGTTCGTCAGCGACCTGGAGGCGGAGGATGCGGACGCGGCGTACGGACTGTTGTGCGGCGACACGCGCGTCAGGTACACGAGAGAGGCCTTCGTCCAGGGCGTCGCCAAGCAGCCGAAAATCCGCGGCCATAAGGTCACCGGCGTCAATGTGTCGAGCGTCAACGGCCGCACGTCCGCGACGGTGAACATGGCCCTGACCCTGGACAGCGGCTTCACCGACCGGCACCTGTTCGCGTTGGTGAAGGAGGACGACGCCTGGAAGGTGTGCGGCCAGCCGTACTGAGCCCGCGCGGGCGTAGGTTCCGCGGCGAAAACCCGTTGTCGCACACCGTGGGGTCGCCGAGCATGGGCGATGTGAGCCGAAGCCTGCGTACAGATCCCCGGGCGCGTCAGGCGCTCCGTCGCGCTCCGGGGTTGGACCGGATCCGGATCCACGTACACGCAGCGCGACCGGGATTCGCGCATCCGGCCAGCGGATGTGACGTTCGTGAGGTGCTGGAGGTCGTCGGGCCCGCCGCCTGGTACGGACTACGCGTCATCGAGTTGCGGCAGACCGAGGACTTCGACCGCCGATCAGTCCTCTACGGCAAGACCAGAGCACCGGGCGAGATCCTTCTCTACGAACAACCGGCACGCGAAGCGGTTCGGCTGCGGGACTTCATGCGATTTGACGTACTGCTGCACGAGCTTGGCCATCATCTGCTTCAACACCGTGTGCGAAAGGTGGGCAACGTCCAGCGACGGTCGGACCACGAGCGATTCGCGGACACCTTCGCTGCCCAGTGGAAGCCCACTGTCCAGGCTGCACTGAACGCCTCACGAGAGCAGCTCTACCCGCCCGGCTCCACCACCACAATCACCGCGGCCCCACACCGCTACCGCCGGCAAACCCGCCCATCACCAGGTTGACCAACGTCCCTGGGCAATACACCTAGCCGGTGGTCGCCTCGCGCTGGATCTGGTCGAATTCGGCGCCCATCGCGGCGGCCAAGGCCTGCACGGCGGACAGCGGACGAACCATGACCGTAAACTGGTCGACCAGGCCGCTCTCATCCAGATGCAGGAAGTCACAGCCTTCTACGGCGACATCACCCATCCGCGCCTCGAACACCAGCGCGTGATCCCGACCGCCCTCGCCGCTCAACTCCCGGACGTACCGGAAGTCCTCGAACACCCGCAACACACCCCGCAGAATCGCGGCAGTGATCGGCTTGCCCTGGTAGGGCTTGAACGCGACCGGGCTGCGGAACACCACGTTGTCGGCCAGCGACGCCTCAATGGCGTCGAGATCGCCCGCTTCGACCGCCGCACGAAAGTCGATCACCGTCCCAGCGTACGGGCTCGCCGTTTATCTTGGGTCGGCCGATCCGCTGGTGGATTGTGCGGTGATGTTGCGTCATAGACATGTCCATGACGTTGCTTGCCACCATGCTCAACCAGGTGCGGCCGGCGGTCTCCGTTCCCCCGTAAGCGCGTTCAGCCGAGCGAACCCAGACGCGCCAGCAGCATCGGCGGTCAGACCCTGTGTTGCGGCGTCAAGGGGCGGCTGGCGGCGGGTGGGGCAGCGGGTGGGCACCTTCCGGACGTAGGCCGTCGAAGATGATGGCAAGGTATCGCTGCCACAGGTCGGGCGGGGCGTCCGGCACGTAGCTGGTGACGTAGTTGGGTGCGCACATCAGCAGGATGACGTCGGCGCCGGTGACGTCGGCCCGCACGGCGCCGTGTTCACGAGCCCGATCGACAAGCTCGTGCACTGTGCGGAACATCTGCTCGCGGGCCCTGGTGACGTCCGTGTTCAGTTCGCCGGCTTCCTGCAGGAACGACAGGTCGCGCTGCCGTTGTTGGTCTGCGGCGACGGTGAGGAACTCCAGCAGCGCGGCACCCGGGTCCGCTGCGTCGAGCAACTGTTCGCCGACGGCGTTGAGCGCGTCGATCCGGTCGAGGACGATCGCGGCGAGCAGGTCATCCTTCGTGGCGAAGTGACGGAACAGGGTGCCCTTGCCGAGGCCGGCCCGGCGGGCGATGTCGGCGACCGAGACGTCCAGGCCACGCTCCGCGAACTCATCGGCGGCGGCTGCCAGTAGCAGCCGCCGGTTTCGGGCGGCGTCGGCACGCAACGGGCGGGTCGAGGTCACGCTGCCACCCTAGCAAGTTGACCGCGCGGTCCGTTTATTGCTAGCTTGGCGACCGATAACATGACCGCCCGGTCCGTTTATGGAGGAAGCGCATGAAGGCAGTTGTCGTGACCGGCTACGGGCCGCCCGAGCAATACACCGTGGGGGACGTGCCGGTGCCCCAGCCTGGGCCGGGGCAGATCCAGGTCCGGATCGCCGCCGCCTCGATCAACCCGGCCGATGTCCGGCTGCCCAGCGGCGATTTCCGTGACGTCGTGCCACTGGAGTTCCCACACGTGCCGGGCAACGACTTCGCCGGCACGGTCAGCGAGGTCGGCGTGGGCGTGATGGCCTACCAGGTCGGCGACGAGGTCTTCGGTCAGGCTGTGCCGCGGGCGCTGCGGGCGATGGCCGGTACGACCCGGCCGTCGCTGAGCACCGGCTCACTGGCCGAGTATGCGGTCTTCGAGGCCGACACCCCGTTCCTGGCGCACCGCCCGGCCGGCCTCGACATCGAACAGGCGGCCGCCCTGCCCATCGTCGGCCTGACCGCACGGGCGCTGATGGCAACCGCCAAGGTGCGGCCAGGAGAAACCGTCCTGGTCGTCGGCGCGACCGGCGGCGTCGGAACCGCGGTGGTCCCGCTGCTCGCCGCCGCGAAGGCTCGGGTGATCGCCACGGCGACCGCCGCTGACGCCGGCATCCTCCGCGCTCTCGGCGCCGACCAAACCATCGGGTACGCGGAATCCGAATACCCCTCCGACGTCGACGTCGCGATCAACCTGACCCTGCCGAGTGACGACCTTGCCGGAGTCGCAGGCGTCATCCGCCCGGGTGGACGCCTTCTCACGATCACTTACCCAGTACCGCAGCAGGACTGGATTGGCCGTGACGACGTCGGTCTGCATTTCGTGCTGGACATGGACGGCGCCTTCGGCGGGATGCGGGAAGTCGGTGAACTTGCGGTCCGTGGAGAACTACCGGCCACAATCGGCCGCCGCTACACCCTCGACCAGGGCGCTCAAGCATGCGTCGACTTCGTCCGCCGGCACACGACCGGCAAGCTCGTCGTCACGATGTGAAACACACTGCCATCAGCGCTTCTCGACAAAGACTTTTTACCACCCCACGCGCGCGCGACAGGACCCTCACGTGACAGCTGACATCCGCGAACTCCAGCAAGCATTCGACCACGCCGAACTGCACGCCGACACCGACCGCTTGAACGCCCTGCTGGCGGATGACTTCATGTCCATCGGCGACCCAGCCTGAACGCCTCATCAGCGCCCACTGGGCATCGGGCAGATCGGAGGGGTAGCCAAGACGCGCAGCCGCCGCGCCACCTGCCGGCCCGGATCGCCGTTGTTATGCGGCTACGCGGCCCACAAGGACCCTTCCCAACCACGCTCTCATGGGATCTCACCAGTTACGTGCCCGGAACCTACCTGGTCGCGGTAGCTTGACCTCAGGCGCGCAAGGACTGGTCGATCATGGCCGATATGGCGGTTCGTGGCGGCGACAGCTCTACGCCGTCTGGAAACAACTCGGAGAGGAGCTATTGAAAAGTGGCTCACAACAGGCTGCTTGAGCGGCTTCGTCCGGCGGCCCGCGCTCGCTGAGGCACAGCGCGATCGGTCCATCGCGCCGGCCCGCGAGGTGAAGACGGTCGAGGAAAAGGCCGCGGTTCTCGGTGGCCGCACGATCACCTTGCCGCTGGACGTGACCGATGCGGCGGCAGCCAAGGCAGCGGACGCAACGGCGGTCGAGACCTTCGGCGGGGTTGACGAGGCGGTCGACGACGACGACGCCCGGCTTCGTTCGGCCCGATCGCACACTCGATCGCTGAGCGAAGGCCGACTGCCGTCCGCTGCGATATCGACGCCTGGCGGAACACACGCCCGCCATCGAATTCGACCAGCCCTGAGCGCTGGCCGCGAACCCTGTCTGAACGTCAACCTCTGACTGGAGGGCGGCCATGATCGCAACCTTGAAGGGGTTCAGCCAGCAACTGGTGCCGGCGAATGGCATCAAGGTCAACGCCGTCACCGGAGGCTCAGGCCCGCCGATCCTTCTGCTTCACGGATGGCCGGAGACCTGGTGGGGATGGCACCGTGCGATGCCGCTGCTGGCCGAGCATTTCAGCGTGGTGGCCATCGATCTGCGCGGCGCGGGTTTTTCCGACTGCCCGCTCGACGGCTACGACAAGGCGACGATGGCACGCGACGCGCACGAAGTCATGGTTGCCCTTGGGCATAAGCGCTATGCCGTGTGCGGACATGACATCGGCGGGATGGTCGCCCTGCCGCAGGCCACCACCTATCGGGAGGCTGTCAGCCACCTGGCCGTCCTGGACGTTCCGCTTCCCGGCTGGACCGAGTGGGAGGCGTCGACCGCGAAGCTCTGGCACTTCAGCTTCCACATGAACCGGGATCTGCCCGAGCGCCTGATCCACGGCCGTGAGTATGAGTATATTTCGACCTTCATGGCTGAGCGGTTCTACGATCACAGCACCTTCAATCCGGCGGACATCGAAATCTACGCGAAGGCGATGGCGCTTCCTGGTCGCACCCGCGGCGGCATGGAGTGGTATCGGACCCTCGCCGCCGACCATGCGGCCGCGCTCGACTACAAGAAGCAACCGCTCGATATTCCGGTGCTGGGTCTCGGCGGGGACCAGCGCTTCGGCGCACAGATGGTGCCGATGCTCAAGGAGTTCGCCAGCAATGTGACGGGCGGCCCGATCGCGCGGTCCAGCCACCATCTCGCGGAGGAACGGCCGGATGAGGTCGCGGCCGCCCTGATCGAGTTCCTCACGGCCAAGTGAAGCTCTGCGACTGCGCCATCGCGGGCCGGGCGGATCGCGACACTACGGGCGAACTGCGTTCACACCCCGTGCCGGTCGATCGGTTGAACAAGAAAGGAATACGGTCATGACCCCACCTGTCATTCGCGGCGTCAATCATATCGGCATCACGGTGCCCGACATCGAAGCCGCGAAAACGTTCTTCGTGGAAGCGTTCGGCGCCCAGGTGATCTACCAGTCCTTCGGACCGGAGGATCCGCCCCGACAGGGACCCGAATTCGAGCGGGCCGTTGGCGCTCACCCCGGAACGGCCGTGCGCGCGCAGGCGATGGTCAAGATCGGAACCGGACCGGATTTCGAACTCTTCGAAATGCACGGCCCCGAACAAGCCCAGCCGGTCCGACCGAGTGACTTCGGCATCACGCACTTCGGCCTCTACACCGACGACATCGACGCCTCGGTCGAGCGCCTCAGAAGAGCCGGAGGCACTCCCCTCACGGAGCCTCGCGCTATTCCCTATACCACCGAACAAGGTCCCGGAAACAAGGTCTGCTACTGCCGCACGCCCTGGGGCACGACGATGGAATTTATCACCACTCCGGACCGCATGCCCTATCACGACCAGACGGATCTGCGCAGGTGGCAGGACGAAGACTGAGCAATGTCTCGTAACCCGGTGACGGCCCGCGGTTCGGGCCCCTCATCAGGATCGACGCAAAGGTGCCGCCCGTCGGTACCAGCATCACCCAGAGGAACCGGCATGCCCGACTCCGCGCACACCCAACGGCACCCGGAGCGGTCCGTTCGCCGCCACCTCATGCGGTGGCGGACGGGCGTTCGCTGACCCTCTCGGCGATCGCCCGGCCCAGCTCCGCCGTCGTGCCGGTGCCGTGCAGGTCGGGGGTCAGTGGTGCCTGTCCGGGCCCGTACGCCAGGACGTCCTCGACCGCGCCGAGCAGGTGGGCGGCGGCCTCGGGGTGGCCGAGGTGCTCCAGCATCATCGAGCCGCACCAGATCTGGCCGATCGGGTTGGCGATGCCTTTGCCGGCGATGTCGGGTGCGGAGCCGTGCACGGGCTCGAACAGGCTCGGGTGCTCACGCTCAGGGTTGATGTTGGCGCTCGGGGCGATGCCGAGGGTGCCGGTACAGGCCGGGCCGAGGTCGGGGAGGATGTCGCCGAACAGGTTGCTGGCCACGACCACGTCGAACCACTCCGGGTGGAGCACGAACTGCGCCACGAGCGCGTCGATGTGGAACTTGTCGAGGCGAACGTCGGGGAACCGCTCGCCCATCGCGGCCACCCGCTCGTCCCAGTACGGCATGGAGATGGAGATGCCGTTGCTCTTGGTGGCGGACGTCAGGTGCCGTTTCGGGCGACGGTTGGCCTGCTCGAAGGCGAAGCGCAGGACACGGTCGACGCCGACGCGCGTCATGATCGTCTCCTGTAGGACGGTTTCCCGGTCGGTGCCCTCGAAGATCCGTCCGCCCACGCTGGAGTACTCGCCCTCGGTGTTCTCCCGGACGACGACGAAGTCGATGTCGCCCGGGTGCCGGCCGGCCAGGGGGCTGCGGACGCCGGGCATGAGCCGGCAGGGGCGCAGGTTCACGTACTGGTCGAAGACCCGCCGGAACTGCAGGAGGCTGCCCCAGAGCGAGACATGGTCGGGCACGACCTCCGGCCAGCCCACCGCGCCGAAGAAGATGGCGTCGTAGCCCCGCAGCGTCTGTTCCCAGTCGGGCGGCAGCATCGCGCCGTGCCGCTGCCAGTAGTCGGCGCTGGCGAAATCGAAGCTGTCGAAGGTGAGCGTCAGGCCGAAACGACGTGCGGTGGCGTGCAGCGCGTCGAGGCCGGCCGGGACGACCTCCTTGCCGATGCCGTCACCGGGAATGACGGCGATCCGGTGGGTGGTCACGGCGCCTCCCGAAGCGCCGCGAGGCCGCCCTGCGAGTCCTCGAGCGCGATGCGTTCCGCGGCGGCGGAGTCGCCCGCACGCAGCGCCCGGACCAGGGCCCGGTGGCTGCTGTATCGCTCCAGGCCGAACGTGTCGTCCTCCGCCACCCGTTGCAGAAGCAGCTCCCGACGCTGCGGGCGGGAGAACACGCGGCTCTGCTCGAGCATCCGGACCAGCACCGGGTTGTGCGCGCAGGCGCTGACCGTGTCGTTGAACTGCTGCATGGTGTCGAACAGCTCGGCGAGGTGCCGCTCGACCGGCCCGCCCTGGGCGGACCGCTCCTTGAGAAGGATCAGCAGGTCGTCAGCACGGTCGAGAATGCCGTCCAGCGCGTCGAGCTGCTCGGCGGTGGCGTGTCGGGCGGCGAAGCGGGCGACGAGGCCACGCAGGCCGACCTCCACCTCCGCGAGGTCGTCGATGGCGGCGTCGCGGATGGCGGCGACCAGCACGGTACGCGGCCCGATCCGCTCGATCAGCCCGTCGAGCTCCAGCCGGCGCAGGGCCTCACGCACCGGTGTCGGGCTGACCGCGAGCCGCTCGGCCATGCCGCGTTCGGTGACCTTCTCCCCCGGCGCGAGTTCGCCGGTGGCGATCGCGGTGCGAACTTGTCGGTACGCCTGGTCGGCGAGCGTGCCGGCTGTCGTCATGACCGCACTCTAGCGCATGACATAGCAAGTTCGTTTGCAACTGTTGATGAGTTTGCTACAGCAATTTAACGTGACCTGGGACACAAGGAGGTGGACGTGTGTCCAACCGGCGGATCACGTTCTTCATAGCCCTCGCACTCTTCGCTCAGGAATCAACCTGGACTTCTATGACAATCAGGTGCCCGTGCTGCTGCGCGAGCACGTGACGAGCGCGGCGCTCGTGGGCGCGCTGATGGGGATGGACAACCTGCTGGGAATCTTCATCCAGCCCTGGATCGGCAACCGGTCCGACAACACCCGGACCCGGTGGGGACGGCGGATCCCGTACCTCGCGGTGGGCATGCCCCTGGCCGCGCTGGTCTTCGTCCTGCTGCCGTGGACCACGTCGCTGGCAACCCTGGTCGTGGTGATGTTCTGCTACGCGCTGATCGCCAACACCACACGACCGCTGGCGGAGTCGTTGGTGCCGGACTTCCTGCCCCCACAACGGCGAAGCCGGGCGAACGCCGTCGTGAAGATCGCGACCGCGCTGACCATCATCGTCGCGTCGCTGATCAGCCTGCTCGTGGTGGACGAGCATCCAAGGGCAGCCTTCGTCATCCCGTCGGTGATCATGCTGGCCGCCACGTTCGTGCTGCTGGCCAAGGTGCGCGACAGCCAGTCGGCGGCCTACCAGGCCGCGGTGGCCGAGGAGGCCTCCGCCGGCCCCGCCGCGGTCAGCCAACCGCTGCGGCAGATCGTCTCCGGCCTGTTCACCGACCAGGATCGCCGCCGGCTCCTGCTGCTGCTGACCGTCCTGCTCTTCGGCGGGGCATGGTTCGCCTCCCGGTCGCTGATCACGCCGTACGGCATGGAGGCGCTGGGTCTGAGCCGCGGCGACGCGGGCGGGCTCACCCTGCCCAGCGGCATCGTCTACGTGGCTGCCGCCTATCCGGCCGCACTGCTGGCCGAACGCTTCGGACGGCTGCGGATCATCGCCGTGGGCATCACCGTCTTCGCCGTCGCGCTGGCGGCGGGCGCCATCGTGCAGACCGCCACCGGTACGGTCGTCGCGTTCTGCGTGGCCTCGGCCGGCGCCGCCGCCTTCACCATCAACGCGGCGGTGGCGCTGTGGAACCTGGCGCCGTCCAGCCGGGTGTTCGGCGCCTACACCGGCCTGTACGCGGTCACCTGGTACCTGGGCGGCTTCGGCGGCCCCGCCCTGATCGGCGGCGTGATCGACCTGGTCGGCTGGGACGGGATGCTGCTCTACATCGCGGTGCTCGCCCTACTCGCCATGCTCGTCGTCGTACGTCTCGAACGCCTGCAGCGTGTGCACCCGGCCAACCGGGCCGGCACCCTCACGGGAAGCGAATGATGTCGACCATCCTCATCACCACTGACTACCTCGCCCCCGGTGACGAAGTGGACACCTACCTGACCGGGCTCGGCTTCACGACCCGGCACGACCCCATGCGGGGACCACGCCGGCCGGAGCAGCTGATCGCGGCCCTGGCCGGCGTCGAGGGGGCGCTGATCGCCAACGAGCCGATGACCGCGGAGGTGCTGCGCCAGGCATCGGACCTGCGCGCCGTCGTGCGTACCGGAGTCGGGTACGACTCCGTCGACGTGGCCGCCGCCGGCCGGCTCGGGATCAGCGTGAGCAATCTGCCCGGGATCAACGCCAACGCGGTGGCCGAGTACACCCTGGGGTTGCTGCTCGCCCAGGCCCGGTGCCTGGTGCCGATGGCCGCGGGGGTGGCCGCCGGCGGCTGGCCCCGCGCCGACGGCCACGAGCTGCGCGGCAAGACGCTCGGCCTGATCGGGCGGGGCGCGGTGGCCCAGCGGGTGGCGCCGCTGGCCGCCGTCTTCGGCATGACAGTGCTGTGCACCGGCAGCCTTCCCGCGCCGGTCACCCGGGTCACGCTCAACGAGTTGCTGCGCGCCGCCGACTTCGTGTCGGTCCACACCGCACTGACCCCGCTCACGCGCCACCTCATCGACAGCGCGGCGTTGGCCCGGATGAAGCCGGGCGCGCACCTGATCAACACCGCCCGCGGGCCACTCGTCGACGAGGCCGCCCTGGTCGAGGCGGTCCGGTCCGGCCGGCTGGCGGGCGCAGCCCTCGACGTGGTGGACGTGGAGCCGCTGCCCGCCGACAGCATCCTGCGCGGCGTGGCCGGCATCACTGTCTTCTCGCATATGGCCGGGCAGACTGCCGAGGCCCGGCTGGCCGCGGGGATGGAGGGTGCCAAGGAACTCGTCGCCGCCCTCGACGGCCGGCCGGCCCACTCGCTCACCGAACCGAAGGAGCCGGCATGACCACCACAACAGCGGACGCGGACGTGATGGTGATCGGCGCGGGCCTCGCCGGACTGGTGGCCACCGCCGAAATCGTCGCCGCCGGCCGATCCGTCCTGCTGCTGGACCAGGAGCCCGAGCAGAGCCTCGGCGGCCAGGCGTTCTGGTCGTTCGGCGGGCTCTTCCTGGTCGATTCGCCCGAGCAGCGCCGGATGGGCATCCGCGACTCGACCGAACTCGCCTGGCAGGACTGGCAGGGCAGCGCCGGTTTCGACCGCCCCGAGGACGCCTGGCCACGGCGCTGGGCCGAGGCGTACGTCGACTTCGCCGCCGGCGAGAAACGCGCGTGGCTGCGGAGCCTCGGCGTCAAGATGTTCCCCATCGTCGGCTGGGCCGAACGCGGGGGCTACGACGCCACCGGACACGGCAACTCGGTGCCCCGCTTCCACGTCACCTGGGGTACCGGACCGGGCCTGCTCGAACCCTTCATCGCGATCGTGCGGGAGGCGGCCGGCCGCGGCCTCGTCCGGTTCGCCTTCCGGCACCGGGTCGACGCGCTGACCGTCAGCGACGGCGCGGTGGTCGGTGCCACGGGCCGGGTCCTGGAGCCCAGCGAGGCCGTCCGCGGCAGCGCCAGCTCGCGGGAGGAGATCGGCGACTTCGCCTACACCGCGCAGGCCGTCATCGTCACCTCCGGTGGTATCGGCGGCAACCACGACCTGGTCCGCCGCAACTGGCCGGCACGGCTCGGTACGCCGCCCACCCACCTGATCAGCGGCGTGCCCGCCCACGTGGACGGCCGCATGCTGACCATCACGCAGGACGCTGGCGGCGCCGTGATCAACCCGGATCGGATGTGGCACTACGTCGAGGGCATCCAGAACTGGAACCCGATCTGGGACAAGCACGGCATCCGGATCCTGCCCGGGCCGTCCTCTGTCTGGCTCGATGCGCGCGGACGACGGCTGCCGGTGCCGCTCTACCCCGGATTCGACACCCTCGGCACGCTCGCCCACCTGCGCACCACCGGCCACGACCACAGCTGGTTCATTCTCACCCAGAAGATCATCGAGAAGGAGTTCGCGCTCTCCGGCTCCGAGCAGAACCCGGACCTGACCAGTCGCAGCGTCAAACAGGTACTCGGCCGCCTCCGTGCCGGCGCGCCGGCGCCGGTGGAGGCATTCAAGCAGCGGGGCGCCGACTTCGTCGTGGCCAACCGGCTGGACGAGCTGGTGAAGGGCATGAACGCGCTCACCGACGAGCCACTGCTGGACCCGCTCGACATCCAGCGCACGATCGAGGCGCGCGACCGGGAGCTGGCCAACAGCTTCACCAAGGACATGCAGATCGCCGCCATCCGTAACTTCCGAAACTACCGGGGCGACCGGCTCATGCGGACGGCGGCGCCGCACCGACTCCTCGACCCGAAGGCCGGGCCGCTGATCGCCGTACGCCTGCATGTGCTCACCCGCAAGACCCTGGGCGGCCTGCACACCGACCTCGATGGTCGGGTGCTGGACGGTGCCGGTCAGCCGGTACCCGGGCTCTACGCCGCCGGCGAGGCCAGTGGGTTTGGCGGCGGCGGCATGCACGGCTACCGCGCGCTGGAAGGCACCTTCCTGGGCGGCTGTCTCTTCTCCGGCCGCCAGGCCGGCCGCGCCGTGGCCGCCACCGTCGGATGACCGGCTCGTACCCCCGAAATGAGGAAACCGTGACCGCCGACCGCGTACGCATTCTCGTGCCCTCGGGCATGCTCGGCTCGGGTTTCCCGCCCGAGATCGTTGACCGTGGGCTGGAACTCGGTGCCGACGTCATCGCCGTGGACGGAGGGTCCACCGACTCCGGCCCGTACTATCTGGGCACCGGCACGGCCAAGACCACCGCGGCGGCCGTGGCCCGCGACCTGCGCCTGCTGCTCCGGGCGGCGGCGAAAGCGCGTATCCCGCTGATCGTCGGCTCGTGCGGTACCAGCGGCACCGACTCCGGCGTGGACTGGGTCGCCGGGATCGCCCGCGGCATCCTGGCCGAGGAAGGGCTGGACCTGCGGGTCGCCACCATCTACAGCGAGCAGCGGGCCACCGACCTCAAGGACCATCTCGACCGGGGCCGGATCCACCCGCTCCCGCCGGCCGGCGACCTCGATCCGGCGACGTTGGACAGCTGCCAGCACATCGTGGCGATGATGGGCCATGAGCCGATCGCTGAGGCGCTGGCGGGCGGGGCCGACGTGGTACTGGCCGGGCGCGCCACCGACACCGCCGTGGCCGCCGCCTTCCCGCTGATGGCCGGCATGCCGACCGGCCCGACCTGGCACGCCGCCAAGATCATCGAGTGTGGCGCGCAGTGCACCACGAACCCGCGCTCCAGCGGGGTCTTCGCCACCATCGACGCCACCGGCTTCATCATCGAGCCGCTGGACCCGGCCGTCGCCTGCACGCCCACCTCGGTCGCCGCGCACATGCTCTACGAGACCGCCGACCCGTTCTCGATGCGGGAACCGGCCGGCACGCTGATGGTCGCCGACGCCACCTACCGGGCCCTGGACGAGCGGCGGGTACGGGTGGAGGGCTCCCGGTTCGAGCCGGCCCCGTACACGAACAAGCTTGAGGGGGCCCGGATCACCGGCTACGAGACGATGTCGTTCACCGCCATCCGCGACCCGCACATCCTCGGCCAGATCACCACCTGGGCGCAGCTGCTGCGGCGGGTCACCACGGATCGGGTCGCCCAGACGCTCGGGCTCAGCGCCGACGACTACGCCTTCGACATCCGCCTGTACGGCTACGACGCCGTACTGGAGGCGAAGGACCCGGACACCCGGACACCCCGCGAGGTCGGCGTGATGCTCCTGGTCCGCGCCGCGGATCAGCAGACGGCCACCGCCGTCGCGAAGATCGCCAATCCGCTCATGCTGCACCTGCCCACGCCCGACATGGACTACCTGCCCAGCCTCGCGTTCCCCTACTCCCCCGCCGAGACCGAGCGCGGGGCGGCGTACGAGTTCGTCCTCCACCACGTCGTCGACGTGGACTCGCCCACCAGCCTCTTCCGCATCCACCTCCCGGAGGACAGTGTTGTCCGATAACGCCCACCCCCGCACCGTCGCCGACCTCGCGCTGGAGGTCCGGTCGAAGAACGCCGGCCCGTTCTGGGTGACGATGGAACTGTTCATGCGCGACACTGCCGGGTACGCCCTGGTAGCCGACCCGGGCTTCCTGGACGCGCCGCTGGTCGCCCGCCTCTACGGCGTACCGGCCGACACCATCCGCATCTTCCGGATACCGGCGCTGAACGTCGTCAAGATTTCGTTCCCGCGCCCGGTGGCGCAGGGCAGCCTGCGCGACCGGGACATCCACGCCGGGCAGCACCACGTGCCCCTGGCCATGCTCCCGCTGCCCGACTCCCCCGCCACCGACGACACCTCGGCTGACCAGGCTGGGGCTCACCTGTTCGCGACCTGATAGGAGCCGGAGCGTACGTCCTCCGGGAGGGCGGGACCGCTGGTGCTCCAGCCGAACGTGGTGCGCGCTCTGTCGGAGGTGATGCGCGCCGAGGATCGGAGCAACGCGGCCATCGGCCCCATGGCGCTCTCCGCCTGTTCGGCGGTGATCGAGGTCGCGGTGGCTCCGGTCAGATCCGCGATCGCCTCGGCAAGTTCGCGGAAGCTGAACTGTTGCGGTCCGGCCGCGTTGTAGATGCCCGCTACCGGGCGCTCCAGGGCCGTCAGGTACAGGCGGGCGAGATCGTCCACGTGCACCGGGGTCCACTCGTTGTCGCCGGCGTCGATGTAGGTGGCCGCGCCCGAGCGGGTCGCGGCGTCGATCAGACTGGTCAACAGCAGGGAGCCGCCCCGACCGTAGACCAGACCCGCGCGGATGATGAGGCCGGTCAGGCCCGCCGCCTCGCGCACCAGTCGCTCGCCGACGAGCTTGAAGGGCTGCGGGCCCGGCTCCGGCAGTTCCGCGTCCTCGTCGCGGGAATGGTCGGGGTCGAGCCCGTAGACCAGGTTCGTGCTGGTGTAGAGGAACGGCTTGCCGGTGCCTGCCCTGCCCGCCCCACGGGTCAGCGCCGCCACGGCAGCGGCCTCTGCCCTGATCGCGTCCTCGCCACCGAAGTAGTCGACTGCGGTGTGCACCACCGCATCGGCTTCCGCGGAAGCCTGCTCAAGGAGCGCGGTGTCGGTCAGGTTGCCGAGCAGAGGAAACGCACCCGCCGCTGCCGCCTTGGCCGCTGATTCCGGGGACCGGGTCAGCGCTACCACGTCGTGGCCTGCCGCGACGAAGTGTTCGACGAGCACCGAGCCCAGGTAGCCGGTGCCGCCGGTGATGAGGATCCGCATGTTCTCTCCAGAGCCGAGCGATCGGTGAAACGGATGGACCATCCGTTTGCCAACCGTAGCACGAACCGGATGGGCCATCCGTTTCGCCGGCCTGAGCCTCCCATTGGGGGCCACGGCTCCAGGTGGGGGCAAGTGGAGCTGTTATCCGCTTATGCTGGAGGAGTGACCGCCTCGCCGCCCCGTAAGGACGCAGTACGCAACCGCCAGCGGATCATCGAGATTGGCCGGAAACTGGTCGCGGACGGCACCCCGATTCAGCTGAACGAGGTGGCCCGCGCGGCCGGCGTTGGCGTCGCCACGGTATACCGGCACTTCCCGACGCCTCAGGCACTGATCGAGGCGGTGTCGGTGGACGGACTTGAGACGTTGATCCAGGCCGCCGAACGGGCCGCGCAGCAGGACGACCCCTGGACGGCCTTCCGTGATCTCCTGGTCAGGGTCGTGGACGCGCAACTACTCGACGCCGCCCTGTCCTCGGTCCTGTCCACGCCCACGACCACCCTGCCGGGCACCGCGGACCTGCTCGATCAGTTGTCCTCGCTGTTCAACACGCTGTTCGTACGGGTCAGGGCCGCAGGGCTGCTGGCGCCCGGCATCACGCTCGCCGACATGACGCCACTGATGTGTGGAGTCGCCTTCTCGGCCAGGATGCACCCAGCCACCGACACGCAACAGCAAGCCGCCGCCGGCCGCCACTACCTCGATGTCGTGCTGAACGGGATACGGGCCCGCTGAGCGCCGCAGGGACCACAACGCAACCCGGTCGCGGCTACTCCGGCGGCCCCTGGTCGACGGAGAGACCGAGATGCGTCCCACCGGAGGCGTCGATCACCTGGCCGGTCACCCATCGCGCGGCTGGAGAAGCAAGGAAGGCGACCACGTCCGCGATATCCGCCGGCTCTCCGACCCGTCGCAGGGCCGAGAGCCCGGTGACGACCTCGCGTAGCGCCGGTTGGGCGGCGAACCAGGCCACGTTGTTCTCGGTGGCGGTGGTCCCAGGCATCACCGCGTTCACCGTGATACCCCGAGGGCCCAGTTCCTGTGCCAGCGTGACGCTGAGCGTGTTGATCGCGCCCTTCGTCATGGCATACGCAAGAGTGCCGGGTATCGCGACCCGGGTGGCGACGGACGAGACATTGACGATCCGACCACCGTCGCGGAGCAGGTTCAGGCCCCGCTGGATCACGAAGAACGGCGCTTTCACGTTGATCGCGAACAACTCGTCGAAGTCATCCGGCCGTGCGGTGGAAAGCGTCGGCGTGGCCCCGCCGATCGCCGCGTTGTTCACCAGCACATCGATGCCGCGCGGCGCGCCGCGTTCGGCCAACCCGGCCTCCACGCCAGCCCAGAGCCGATCGGCATCACCCGCCACGCCGAGCTGCGCGCCGACCGCGAACGCGGCGCCACCCGCCTCGGTGATCTGCGCGACGGTCTCTTGCGCGGCCGACTCGCTCGTGCCGTAGTGCACCACCACCAGTGACCCAGCCGCGGCGAGCCGCTTGGCAATCGCGCGGCCGATGCCCCGGCTCGCGCCGGTGACGAGGCTTGTCGTGCCCTCCATCGTTTCCATGATCTCCCCTTCGTGTCGCGTATCGAAGCAGGTACCACGGTCCGACCCTCGTTGTAGGCCCGGCAACGGACTGAGGTATCGCGGCGTACGGTTGTTGCACTTCTTCATGCGGAGAAACGTCCGCGCGTACGCTCGTTTGATGCGCTGGGACGCCGAGGAGAAGCGACGCCGAATCCTGGCCGCGGCACGGCGCGCCTTCGCCGAGAAGGGCGAGGACGTCACGGTGGCTCGGATCGCTCGCAGCGCCGGTGTGTCCGTCGCCACCGTCTACCGGCGCTTTCCCACCCGGGACCGCCTCATCACCGACGCTTACGGCGATCAGTGGAACGATTGCGCGGCCATGCACGCCGAAGCCCTCAGCGACCCGGACCCGGCGCGTGCGCTGCGGGAACTGATTCGCACGCTTTGCGCATACCAGTTACAGGACAGAGGCTTCACCAGGGCCTACGTCGAGGCGGTGGTCACCGGACGCGGGCTCGACCACGAGCGGCAGGAGACCGAACGGGTCATCGCCCGGCTGCTGCAGCAGGCACAGGCGATGGGCACCGTCCGCGCCGACCTGACCGTCGCCGATTTCCGGCTGCTGATCGCGGCCCACCACGGCGTCGTCCTGGCCGCTGGGCCCGACGCCGTGACGGCTTCCCAGCGCTATCTCGCACTGATGCTGCGCACGCTCCAACCCTGAAATTTCGCCGCCCGAAGCTCGAGGTCGACCAGGTGTTTCGTCGGCTGCGGCGGAAGCGGTCCCCGAGGCCGCCGCAGCGCACGAACCGGGCGCAGGCGTCCTTTCCGCCTACGCCCGGGAAGCGTTGATCGTCAAGCCTGTTCGATGTCCGAGAACAGGCCCTTGAACGGGACCTGCGTCCCCGCGAGGGTGCCGAAGACATCAGCGGCAACGGTTCTCGCGACCGCTGCGGAGGCGTCTTCGTAGCTGTCGAAGTAGAGGTCGAGCGTCCGGTACGCGGGGGTAGCGGTGCCATCCTCCTTCGGCCACACCTTCGCAGACTCGAGTCGCCGCAGCTTCGGGAACTTCGCTGCGGCAGCCTTCACGTCCGCGTAGGCCCGCTCGAAGTCGTCGGGGCTCGCCGGGTTGTCGATGATGATTGTGATCTTGGTCGGCACGGGGCTCTCCTCAAAGTGGAAAGAATGATTGTTCTATTTCGGACACAACTAACGCCGCAGACCCGAATTCAGCGGCCGTAGGTCTCCAACAGCCGCAGCCACACCTCACTGACGGTCGGGTAGGCCGGAACCGCGTGCCACAGTCGGTCCAACGGGACCTCGCCGACGATGGCGATGGTCGCGGCGTGGATCAGTTCCGCGACGTCCGGGCCGGCGAGGGTGAGGCCGACGATCACCTTGCGGTCCTCGTCGACGACCATCCGGGCGTGTCCCCGGTAGCCATCGGCGTGCAGGGAAGCTCCGGCGACGGCCCCAAGGTCGTAGTCCACGACCCGGGTCCGCAGCCCAGCTGCCTCGGCCGCAGCCGCGGTCAAGCCCACCGACGCGATCTCCGGATCGGTGAAGACCACCTGCGGCACCGCCCGCTCGTCAGCCGTCGCCACGTGCCGGCCCCACCGGCCGTCCTCGACCTTCGCACCCTTCGCCCGGGCCACGATCACGTCGCCCACCGCCCGCGCCTGGTACTTGCCCTGATGGGTCAGCAGCACCCGCCGGTTCACATCGCCCGCCGCATAGAGCCACTCGCCGCCGCCGACGACACGCAGGGTGTCGTCGACCGCCAGCCAGGCGCCCGGCGCCAGCCCGACCCGGTCGAGGCCGATGTCCTGGGTGTTCGGCGTACGACCGACCGCCACCAGCACCTCGTCAGCTTCGATCCGCTCGCCGGACGCGGTCTTGAGGTGGACGACTCCACTGTCGTCGCGGTTGACGGCGACGGCCTCCGCGCCGAGGTGTACGGACACGCCGGCCTCGCGCAACGACTCGGTGACCAGTTCACCGGCGAACGGCTCCGCCGACGGCAACACACCGTCGCGGGCCAGCACCGTCACCGCGGACCCCAGGGCGGCGAACGCGGTCGCCATTTCGGCGGCCACGACGCCACCACCGATGATGGCGAGCCGACGGGGAACCGAACTGGCCGAAGCGGCCTCGCGGCTGGACCACGGCGTCGCCTCGCGCAGCCCCGGGATATCCGGCAACAGGGCGCTGCTGCCCGTCGCGACGACCACGGCGTGCCGCGCGGTCAGCGTCGTCGTGACACCGTCGACGCCGGTCACCTCGACAACGCGGGCGGCACTGATCCGCCCCTGACCGCGGTGCAGCGCGATGCCCGCCGACGCCAGCCAGGACACCTGACCGTCGTCCTGCCAATGCGACGCGAAGGAGTCCCGCCGGCCCAGCACCGCAGCCGCGTCCAGGTCTCCCGTCACCGCCTCCCGCGCCCCCGGCAGTTGGCGAGCCGCGCGCAAGGCGGACGCGCTGCGCAGCAACGCCTTGGTCGGCATGCAGGCCCAGTACGAGCACTCACCACCGACCAACTCCCGCTCGACGATCGCGGCGGTCAGCCCGCCCCGGACGACCCGATCGGCCACGTTCTCCCCGACCGGACCGGCACCGATCACAATGACGTCGTACTCGATGGTGGTCATGTCAGTTGCCCTTCGCGGCGCGGCCGAGCCGGATGGCCGCGATGAGGAAGAAGATGGCGCCGGGAATGGCGTAGCCGGCGGCGTTGGTCAGCGCCGGGTTGTCCGCGGCGGCGCCGGCGATGAAGGACCCACCAGCCAGGACCGAGATGCCGCCACTGATGATCATCGGCCACTGGCCGCCCATCTTGCGACGGGTGACACCGACGATCAACTGGACCAGACCGGCGACGATCGCCCAGGCGCCCCACACCCGCAGAATCGCGGGGATACCGGACGCGCCAGCGACACCCAGACCGACGGCCGTGATCAGGCTTACCGCGATGTTCACGTACAGCAGGGTCGGCGAGCCGGTGGTCCGCGACGAACGGAGGTCGTAGATGGCGGCGCCCACGTCGAACAGCGGGTAGATCACGAAAAGCGTCACCGCGAGCGGACCGATCTCCTTGGCGGTGGCGATCGTCACGAGGGCCCACACGATGGCGAACGCGAAGCGGACGAAGTAGAGCCGCCGCAGCGCGGAGGCCGTCTGGGAAATACCGGGCGAAGCAGCAATGGTGGTCACGGGTGACCCTTTCAGCGGAGGGGCTAGGGAGACCGATCGTTCTGTCTTGTCGAGCATGACACGCTCCACCCACATCGTCAAGACCGAACGTTCTATCCACTCCTCCGACCCTGCGCTACCCACCGCTGGCTAGGGCTGTCGAGACCCTTAGACCGAACGTTCTATCCGCTACCATGGCGACATGACGCCCACCGCATCCGGTGCCCGGCCTTCCGAGGCGCGCCAACGGCTCCTTGCCACGGCAACCAGGATCTTCTACTCGGAGGGCATCCATTCCGTCGGCGTAGATCGGATCATCGCCGAGGCGAAGGTGACCCGGGCCACCTTCTACCGGCACTTCCCCAGCAAGGACGATCTCATCCTCGCCTACCTGCGTGAGATCCATGAGATGGATCGCGGCGGGGTCGACACGGTCATCACCGCCGACGCACGACCGGTCGCCCCACTCCTGGCCATCGCCAACTCGATCGCCGAGAGCATCCAGTCCCCGGGATTCCGTGGATGCGCGTTTCTGAACGCCGCGGCGGAGTATCCAGACACGGAACATCCCGTACGTCAGGAGATCATCGCCCACCGGCAATGGTTCCTGGACACGCTCACCACGCTGATGGCGCAGGTCCAGGAGGAGACGGCAGAGTCCGCCGCGCGTCACTTCGTCATGCTCCGCGACGGTGCCATGGCAGCCGGATGCCTCTTCGACCCCGCGTTGGTGTCCGAGACCTTCCTCCGCGGCATCGAAGGACTCCTCCGGATCACCGCCGAGCGCCAGTCGACCGAATCCGCCGGCTAGGGCCTGTTTCATAAGGGCGGTCGAGCCGAGGCGGAGTCCGGGCGGCGATCCGGCAAGGCGCGGTTTCGTCCGGATACCGGTGT
Organism: Micromonospora sp. CA-248212; assembly: GCF_050948405.1. Lineage (NCBI taxonomy): Bacteria > Bacillati > Actinomycetota > Actinomycetes > Micromonosporales > Micromonosporaceae > Micromonospora > Micromonospora sp. CA-248212. The sequence goes on from NZ_CP192023.1 coordinate 4,567,651, forward strand.
TGTATCCGGACGAAACCGCAACGCCGCCGGTCGTCGTCCGGGCCCGCCGCAGGCCGGCCAGTTCTTATGAAACAGGCCCTAGTCCGCCAGCACGGCGGCTGCTCTGGCTCGTAGCGACCGGCGCTCCAGGGCGGGGGCGGCCAGACCAGCCAGTGTCGTCGCCCAACTCGGCGAATCGCTGCGAGGGCTCATCCTCGTGTGCGCCCACGATCCCTGAACCGCTCCTGGCACTCCCCGTTGCGCTGACGCGCAGACGACCAGGCGGAACGGTGCGTCAGTCGCAACCTCACGACCGATTTGCCTACAGGTATTAGGTAGAAGCATAATAGCTGTAGGCAGACAGGGGAGCGTGATGGATAGACCAGGACTGACGCCGGAGCGTCTGACCCGAGCGGGGGCGGAACTGGCCGACGAGGTCGGCTTCGACCAGGTCACCGTCTCGGCGCTCGCTCGACGGTTCGACGTCAAGGTCCCGAGCCTGTACTCGCACCTGAAGAACTCACAGGACCTCAGGATCCGCATCGCGCTGTTCGCGCTCAAGGAACTCGCTGACCGCGTCGCCGATGCCGTCGCCGGTCGAGCCGGCAGGGACGCGCTAGCCGCGTTCGCTGACGCCTACCGCGACTACGCCAGGGAACACCCGGGCCGCTATGCCGCCACCCGGCTCCGGCTCGATCGGGAAACGGCGGCCGCCAGTGCCGGTGTCCAGCACGCGCAGATGGCTCGGGCGATCTTGCGGGGTTACGGGTTGGACGAGCCGGACGCGACCCACGCGGTCCGCATGTTGGGCAGCGTGTTCCACGGCTACGTCAGCTTGGAGCTGGCCGGCGGTTTCGAACACAGCGCTCCCGACGCGCTGGAATCCTGGGAATGGATCGTGGATTCGCTCGACGCGGTGTTACGCGCCCGCAGCACTCGCTGACCCGACGACGGCCGCACCACCGCCAGCGCTTCGCAGCGCGGCGCGCCGATGAACATCTCGATCGAGAGGCTTGAGGCAATGCCCACCGAACACCAGTGGATCACCACCCCGGTCACCGCGGGCCTGGTGCGCGGGTTTGTCGATCTGGAGGCGACCGCGCGCGGTCTACTGCCGCACCGACTGACCGCCCGGGCCCGCCAGCAGATCCCCGACGACCAACTGGCCATGGCCGAGGCCCAGCCGTCCGGCGTACGGCTGGCCTTCCGTACCCGGGCCACCACCATCGAACTGGACACCCTGCCCACCAAGCGGGTCTACCAAGGCTTCCCGGCCCCACCGGACGGCGTCTACGACCTGCTGATCAACGGGCGCCTGGCCGCGCAGGCGTCGGTGCCCGAAGGCAACGTCCGGACGGTTACCAACATGTTCACCCAGACTTCCGTGCTGACCGAAGGGCCGTCCGGCACCGCCCGCTTCGCGGGTCTGCCGGAGGGTGAGAAAGACATCGAGATCTGGCTTCCACACACGGAGATCACCGAGTTGATCGCGCTGCGCACCGACGCGCCCGTTGAGCGGACCCCGCCCACCGGAAGCAGGACGTGGCTGCACCACGGCAGTTCCATCAGCCACGGCTCGAACGCCACTCATCCCACCGCCATCTGGCCAGCCCTGGCCGCGGCCGAGGGCGGCGTGGAGTTGGTCAACCTGGGATTCGGCGGGAGCGCGCTGCTCGACCCGTTCACCGCCCGCGCCATGCGGGACATCCCCGCTGACCTGATCAGTGTCAAGATCGGCATCAACATCGTCAACAGCGACGTGATGCGTCTGCGCGCCTTCACCCCTGCGGTCCACGGCTTCCTCGACACGGTCCGCGAGGGGCACCCGACCACACCACTGCTGGTCGTGTCCGCCATCCTGTGCCCGGTGCAGGAGGACACGCCCGGTCCCCTCGTGCCGGACTTCGAGGGCGGGACGCTGCGCTTCAAGGCCACCGGCGATCCGGCCGAACGCAGCGCTGGGCGGCTGACCCTCAACGTCATCCGTGACGAACTCGCCCGGATCGTCGAACAGCGCTCGGCCGAAGACCCGAACCTGCACTACCTCGACGGACGTGACCTCTACGGCGAGGCGGACTACGCCGAACTCCCACTCCCCGACGAGGTGCACCCCGATTCCGCCGGACACCGCCGTATCGCCGAGAACTTCGCGCGGCTCGCGTTCGGCGACGGCGGCCCCTTCGCCACCAAGACCGGCTGACCGCCTGTCGCGCGCCGAGCAGCGGCGGACGAGGTGGCGGCGTACCCGCGGGCGCTCCCCCACGAGGCCAACTCGGGCGACGTCTGCGCCCGTGCCCAGCCTGCCGGACCCTGACCCCGCCAGACCTCGTCCGCCCCGGTCACCCACTACCAGGCGCGCAAGACCCACTGCTGGGCGGGGGTGCTGTTACAGGGCCATTGCCACACGGCGTTGCCTGCGACGGGGTCGCCCCAGGGAACATCGACGCACTGCCCGGTCTGGAGGTTCCGTAGCGCGTACCCATTCGCTCCCGGTACCTGCGTAGCGGACCAGAGCTGCCGCGCGACGCCCAGGCAGTCCCACAGTTGTAGCGTCTGGCCCGCTGCCGGGTTACCCCAGGGCACGTCGAGACACTTGGGGCCCTCTGCCGACCAGAGCGAGCTGACAAGCTGGTAGTAGACGACGCCGTTCCACCTTCCCTCGTAGACCATCGTCCACTTCTGGGCCGGGCCGTCGTAGCAGGGCCACTGCTTGATCGCCGTGCCGTTGGCAGTACTGGAGTACGACACGTCGATGCACAGGCTGCCGAAGGGGTACTCGCTGGTAGCCGAGCTCTGGGATCTGAATGAGTATTCGGCGGCGGCGCTCGCAGGTGAGACGGCCACCAGGTTGGCGGCTACGAGTCCGACGCACACCGCGAGCACCGTGGACGTCCGGTTGAGGATGTTCATGAGCATTCCTCTCGGTTGGAGGGGGACGACATCGATGAAGGGGCGGCCGGTCGGCATCAGATACGTCCGCTACAGCGCGGGCGAGGACCGGCCTCAGGTCGGGAAGGGGTGCCGATCGGCAGGGTTACAGGCGCCCACTGGTGTAGAGGTAGTCCAGCAACCGTCCGTCGACCCGGTCCTGGAAGGTGTCGGCCACCGCCGCTTCCGGATGTTCGTACTCGTAACCGCAGCGCACCCAGCGTTCCGGGACGCTGGCCACGTCCAGGTACCCCTCGTCGATGCTGCCCACCTCGAAGCCGGGCTTCCCGGCCGACTGCCAGCAGCTGAAGAGTTGACCGTCGGCGTTGACCACGGCGCCGTGCCGGCCTCCGGGCACCGAGCAGATGTGGCAGGTGGTTCTCATGCTGGGTCGGACCACCCGGAAACCCGCCTCCAACGCGGCGATACTCCAACCCGCGAACGCGTCGCTCACGGTGTCGATGTGCCGCATGGTGTTGTGGTATCCGAAGCCCGCGTCGCCCACCCAGGCGAACGTCACCGTGCACCGGTCGGGGCTCAGGCCGGCGGCCAGTTCCCCGACGAGGTCGGCGATCCGGTCGAAATTGTGGTGCGACACGTTCACCCGCAGGTTCCAGTTCAGCCCGGTGACCTCTGTCGCACGAGCGACGTTGCGAACGATGGTGTCGAAGGTGGGCGCGCCGGACCGCTTGACCCGGATCTGGTCATGATCCGCCCGGCTGCCGTCGAACGTCACCTGCACGCCGTTGAGACCCGCCGCGTACAGCTCACGGGCCAACCTCGGGGTCAGCAGAACGCCGTTCGTGGTCATCGCGCACTGGTCGAGCCCGATCGCGCGCGCTCGGTCCAGCAGGGTGCGGCAGCCCCGGGGATTGAGCAGCGGCTCACCCCCGAACAGCAGCAGGTACAGGCGATCCAGCTCGCACTGACGCATCCGGTCCCGGGCGAAGGTGATGATGCGATCGACGGTGTCAGTGTCCAGCCAGGCCCGCCGGATCCGCGGCGGCCGTGCGCCGCCCGTGTCGTCCACCCCGGTGTTCTGGAAGCAGTAGGCGCAGCCGAGGTTGCAGGTGGTCGTGGTAAGCACGGTCAGCGAGAACGAGACCGGCACGCGCGGCTCGAACGCCGCCGTGCGGCGGAGGAAGCCCGTGGTGGCAGCGTCCACCGTGCCGTCCGACCCCACACACTCGGGGCGCAGCAGGGTCCAGGTCTGGTTGCCGATGAACCACCAGCCGTGTTCGCTGCGGATCAGCCGCGGTGCGTCGATGTCATCCAGGCGGGTACCGATCATGGCTCTTCCTTCCAGCGTTGGTCCTGATCGTCGGGTCAGCGGGGCCTGTCGGTCGTTCACAGTCGCCGACAGGCCCCGCGGTGCTGCCCCCGGCTAGGCGTTCGGGCCGGCGTCGCGCTGCAACGTGACGTTCTCCGGCGCGCCGATCTGGATCCCGCAGGAGGCGTCCGCGATCTGCGCCGCGCTGCGGTTGGCGAGAACCCGGCTCACCTCCGGCGCCCCGATCTGGACGCCGCAGGCGGCGGCCTCCTCAACGGAGACGTCCGGCCCCCGGTTGACGAGAATGCCCTCCAGCTCCTCGGCACCGATCTGAATACCGCACATCTGGCCTGCTCCCTTCTCCGGCCGGAACGGCTTCCCGCCGGTCTTGGTGAATACGTGGCGGCAGGGCCGGTAGCAGATACCGATCCGTCGGACTCTCTCCCGACCGAGTGCCGCCGGTCAGCGACGGTGTCCGCGATGGAGGTCTGCGGATCTGCGGCGCAGGCGTCCCCGCCGGCCCCCGTGGGACCGCGCACGGGGCCGCCTCAGTTGTCCGGGCACAATCCGGTAGCCCGGACCGGCTGAGCGCTGTCCAGATAGGCCGCAGCTATCCAGCCGGTGTCGCCGAGGACGGTCGTCCGGGCCCACGCGCTGTCGCCCTTGACGGCTTCCCCGGTGCGGTAGCAGGTCACCCGGCCCAGCGTGCCGTCGGGCACCTTGCGCAGCACCCGGTCACCCGTGGACGGGCCGGCGCGCAGCGACGCGTCGGGGCGGGCCTTCACCGCGACGAGCCGCCCCTCGCCGGGAACCAGGCCGTCCTGGAGCCCCCGGCAGGTGAGCGCCGACGAGCCGATCCACATGATGGTGTAGTCCTCGCCGGCACGTCGCTGGTGGCTGGTGTCGAAGCAGTACGCAGGGCTGTCCTGATCCGGTCCGATGCCCTGGGTGGCCAGATTCAGGAGCGGAATCTGTTTGATCAGGAAGCAGGCGGCCGTGTCGGCGACCGCGCCGAGGCGGCCACGGACGACCGCCACCACGCCGACCGCCCAGGAGTCGCGCCGGCTCTGGTAGATCCGCACCGCCAGCCGGTCGGTCTGGTAGGCGCATTGGACGGCGTCGTTGACCTGCCCGAGCCGGTCGGCGAAGCGGCCGAGGTTGTCGAGGAACTGGTCGACCCGGGGCCGCTGCCCCGGCACGATCCGTTGGGTCACCTCACTGACCAGGTCGACGTACGGCAGGCAGGGGTTTTCGACCGAGGTGTAGGTTCCCTCGTCCAGCTTCGGGAGCAGTCCGCCGCTGCGGGTGCCGGCCGGCGGGCAGCCGCCACCTCCGGCGATCTTCGCGAGGCCGTCGGCCGTACCCGGGCGGTTCTCGGCACCGCTGCTCGCCGCGCCGCCGTTCGTGCGGCATGCCGTCAGGAGACCGGCCGCCAGGGCGAGCACGGCGAGGCCGGCGGCGAGACCCGCCCGGCGATGGCGCTTCTTCACAGTGTGGTCAGTCATGCCTGGATGGGGGGCCGGACGGCATCCTGGATACCTGCCGTCGGTGCGACTCTGGCGCGGTTGGCTCAGCCGGCACCGAAACAGACGAAGCTCGAGGGCTGATTGCCGCGTACGGCCTCAGCCAGTGCTGCCGCCGGCAATCGGCCCGCGACGACCGCCCGATGATAGGCCGCCATGATCTCCATGGCCGCCTCGTCGGCGACCCGGCTGACGCTCGCGACGACCGTGGCGGTGCCTGCGGCGAGCAGGGCGGTCGGCATGCCGAGCGCCTCGTCGCCGTGCCGCACGTCGGTCAGGCCCAGGTCGCAACAGGACAGGACCACGGTACGCGGCGCGTTCCGCAGTTCCTGCACGTCGTATCCCAGCAACGGGCCGCCGGCCAGCTCCAGCGTGGAGAACAGCGGGTTCTCGGTCTGGTGCTGCCCATGCGCCGCCACATGGGCGAGGCCGGCGCCGGCCATCGCCGCGAGTGTCGCCGCCGGGGTCGCCTCCGCCCCGGCGAGCAGAACGGCGCCCGGGTGCAGCGACGCCACGACCCGCGCCTCCGCCTGCCCCCGGGGGATTCCCGGTCCCGCCACCACCGTCACCGCCGCCGACCCGGCCGTGGGCCCGCCTGCCTTCAGGCGACGCCGGGCGGCCAGCCAGACCCCGACCGACGGCGTCACCGTGACCGGCCGGGACACGCACGCTGGCAGGGCATGCCACGGCGTGGTCAGCAACAGCCCGGTCGGGACCAGCACCAGGTCCCGGTCGCCGACCAGCGCAAGCACCGGGTCGAGCAGCATCGACTCCACGTGGTCGGCGTCCTGCCGCGTAGCGGCGCGGACCACCGCCGCCAGCCGGGCGGGCATGGACCGGCCCGCCTGCGCGTCCAGGTCGGCGCGTAGTCGTCGTACCGCCTCCTCGGCCAGGCCGCGGTCGCCAAGTACCACCACCGAGGTCGCCCGGTCAGTGACCACCAGCGCGCGCAGGATGTCCCCGGCGGCCACGTACACCACGAGCGCCGCGCCAGCCAGCTCCGCCGTCACGGCGCTCAGCGGCGCCGGCGTCGTCGGCGCCGCGTCCCGGGGCCCGGCGTCGCCCAGGCGCGCTCCCGGATCATCCGCTGGAGCGCCTCCAACCGACTGTGGAAGGCCAAGGTCGGGCGCCCCGCGAGTTCTGCCTGCCGGACGCGGTGCTGTAGCCGGCGCAGCTCTTCCAGCGCCTCGGCGGCGACCGGGTCGTCGGGCGGCCGCACCGGCGGCAGCAGCAGCGCCTGGGCCCGCGCCCGCTCGGACCACCGGTAGACGGCGATGGCGGAGCCCTCTGCCAACGCTGCGGCGAGCCCCGCCCGGGCCAGGTCGCGGCCGTGCACCGCGGCCCCGGTCTGCAGGTCGGCGCAGCCGAACCGGGCGCGGTGCCGGTGCAGAGCAGCCATTCCGGCCAACAGACTCCGCCGCGCCTCGGCCGACCGGCCGGCCGAGGCCGCCACCTCCGCACGGGCCATGTGCCAGAGCAGGCGCGTGTCGAGCCGATCGGTCCGTCGCGGTCCGGACTGTCGCCCGATCAGCTCCGCCGCCCGGCGGGGTCGGCCCGCGGCCACCAGCGCCCGGGCCTTGACCAGACCGGCGACCCGAGCATCCTCAGGCAGCCCGAGCCGGGCCAACCGGCCGGCCAGCACCCCGGCGCGCCGGGCCACCGTCGCCTGGTCGACCTCGCCGACCGCCTGGTCGGCGCGGAGCTCGAACAGGGCAGCCAGGGCCGCACGGCGGACGTTCGTACGGCCGAGGAAAGCGACCCGGGCACGTCGGGCCCACCGCGCGGCAGCGACCGGTTCGCCGGCAAGCAGGGCCGCCTCCGCACGAACCTGAAGGGCATCGGCGTACGTGTGTCCGAGCTGCTGCTGCGCCGCCCGCTCCACCGCGCTGGCGAGTTGCCGTTCGGCCTCGCGGTACAGCCCGGCCGCGACCAGCGCGCGAGCCCGTTCCACGGCCAGGTTGGCGAGCCGGCCCGGCGCGAGCACCTGGTAGTCGGCGTCGGACTGGGCGAAGGCACGCAGCGCGGCGGGCAGGTCACCGGCGATCACGTCCAGACAACCCAGGTTCGTCCGCGCCATGGCCACGTGCAGACCGAGCCCGTACCGGGCGGCGACCTCCGCGCAGCGCCGCAGGTCGGCGCGGGCGAGCCGGACGTTGCCCGCCTCCACGTGCACGAGGCCGCGATTGTTGAGCGCCTTGACCAGATCAAGTGGGTGGGTGAGGTCGCTCAACAGGTCGATGGACTCGTCGTACTGACTAAGCGCCTCCGCGTTACGGCCGCTGCGCTTGAGGAGCAGGGCCCGCTGGCCGAGCAGGATCGGCCGCTGCGGCGCAGCCGCGAGTGCCTCGGCCTCGTCCAGCAGCCGAAAGCCCAGCTCCACCCGGCTTCGCTCGGACTCCGCCCAGGCGAGGCTGATCAGCAGGCGGACGTGGATGTCACGCAGGGCCGGGTGGCGCTTGGCCAGCCGCAGGCCCGCCCGCAGTTCGCGGGCAGCCCGCCCCGGCTGACCGGCGTCGCTCGACGCCAGGCCCGCCGCGTGCCAGCGGATGGCCCGCCGGGCGAGGGTGGCCGGGCGCATGTCACAGGGTGAGGGCCGGCGTGACCACCTGCGGCGCGTGCTCACCCCGCGCCGGGTGCACCACCACCTGCGCCAGACCGTGCGGCACGCCGTCCAGCACAAACCGGCCCGACGCGTCGGACTCCACCGTCCGGGGCGGGTCGGGCGCGGGGTACCGCAGCTCGACCCGTACGGCGGCGCCCGGCGCGAGCCAGCCGTCGATCCGGACCATGCCGTCGGACCGGTCCACGATCGTGATCATCACGGTCCGGCTCTGCGCGTCGAAGGTCAGGGTGCGGGTCCGTTCCGTGCCCCGCACCGCGCCGACCAGTTGCTCTTCGCGCAGCCGAGCAACCTCCCGGTCGACGTCGTCGAGGGCCACCACAAGGCGTACCCGGTCGTCGAGGTCGGACGGCGGCGGGTCGAGCCGGGTGAGCACCGCGGCGAGCTGGTCCAGAATCGCCTGGTCCAGGTCGTCGAACGGCTGGTCGGCGGGGTCCGGGGCGGTCATGTCGGGCTCCACGTCGAGTCGGCGGTCAGCATCTCCCGCAGCTTCGCCAGGCACCGGCCGCGGGTCGGCCCGATGCTGCCGCGCGGCATGCCCAACGCCTCGGCCACCACTGTGTAGTCCGGGCGCTCGACGTGCGCGACGATCCGCAGCAGCGCCCGGCACCGCTGCGGCAGCCGCGCGACGTGCCGCCACAGCGCCCGGTCACGTTCGTCGGACAGCAGCAGGTCGGCCGGGCCGGGATCCGGGTCGGGCGAGGACTCCAGCCTCGCCGCATCGTGCGGCGTCTGCCGCTGGGCGAGCCCACGCACCCGCCAGGACTCCCGGCGGGTGGTGGTCACCAGCCACGCGGTGAGCGCGTTCGAAGACCGTATGGTGTGCAGTCCGCGTACCAACTCCAGCCAGGTCGTCTGGACGACGTCGGCGGCCTCGTCGGCGTCGAGGCCCTGTGCCCTGGCGACGTGCCACAGCAGCGGGTTGAGGTCCCGAACCACCTCGTCGAGGGCGTTCCGGTCGCCCGCCCTGGCTCGGTCGAGGCGCTCGCCGAGGCGTGCCGCGCGGTCGGTCGACGCGCCCGCGCGCTCCACCGGGGTCTTTGGCAGATTGGACATGGCGTCAGTCCGGCAGCCGCACGGGAGCCGGCGCCAGCCTCTGGGCGAGCTGACCCGCGTACCGGGCCGCCGCGAACGACGTACCGCTCCAGTAGGCGTACGCGCCCAGCGCGGTGACCGGCGCCGTGGACAAGGGCATGAGGCTCACCGTGTTGGTGCCCTCGCGCCACTGGCGCACCCACACCCCGTGGTTGCTGTATCGCGCCCGGGTGGTCGGCGAGGCCTGGGCCCCGACGCTGATCACCGTAAGAGTCGGGTCGGCCGCGAAGGCAGCCGGATAGACCGGGCTGTCCGTACCGTCGTTACCGGCCGAGGCGACCACCGGAACGCCCCGGTCCGCCAACCGTTTGAGCGCCTGGCGGACGGGCTCCAACTCTTCGTCCTCACCGGCACCCGGACGGCCGAACGCGGTCAGCACGACGTCGACCCGCTGACCGTCGTCGACCCGGTCCGCCAGCCAGTTCATCGCGTGCGCCGCGTTCAGGTCGCTGACCCGACCCGCGTCGCTCATCACCCGCAACGAGAGGATCCGCGCGTCGGGCGCCTCAAGGCGGACCAGTCCGGCGAGGAAGGTCCCGTGCCCCCAATGACTACCGAAGTCCGGCTGCTCTGTCTCCTCGCCGCGGCTCTCCTGCCCGGCAACCGCCGGAATGGCGCGCGGCGGCGTCCATCCCTGCGCCTCCTCCCAGTACGGCTCGCCGCCGGCCTCGGCCAGCCAGTCGTGCTCGCGTACCCCGGTGTCGAGCAGCGCCACCACGGGTCGCCCGGCCGGAAACTGGCTGGCCGGGCGCCGGGCGGGCTTCGGCGGCATCACGTGCTCGGGCGCCGCGAGCCAGGCGATGGTCCCGTGCCCGCTCTTGCAGCCGCTGGCCCCGAAGTACGGGTAGAGATTCGCCTCCACCCGGGCGTCGTCCTCCACGGTGGCGGCCGTGCACTCGTAGTCGGGCAGACACTCCGGCACGTCGGCGTCGGCGTCGGATCGGCCGGCCAGTCGGCGGCTGGCCCGGGCCACGGCCACCGGGTCACCCTGAACGGGCAGTTCGACCAGGTCGACAGCGGGCGGTGTGGGGGCGGCCGGCGGGGACAACGGCCGGCCCAAACCGGCCTCGGCCAGCAGCCCGTTGAGTCGCTCGACCGTCTCCGGGCGCTCCACCACCCACGCCGGCACGAGCACGACGTCAGGACGGTAAGGGGGGCGCGACACCTGTCCTCCCGGTACTACAGCCGACTCACTCAGGGCCGCCCCGCGCGCGGCGCGGGTCGGTGGTCACAAGCCCAGTTGAGCACGTTCCGCTGCCGCAGCCAATGGCCCGGCCGGCGCATCGACGATAGCCATCCGACGTGTATCTCGGGGATCAACCCGCTCCCTTATCACGGATGGGCCTGCGCCAAGCCCTACCGATCCGAGACCGCCCGACGAGCGGCCCTACCCGCGTGGCTCCACGCCTACAATCACCACCGCCACCACACCGCACTCGGCGGCCCACCCGCCAGCCGCGTCCCCAACCTTTCTGGACAGAACACCTAGGCGACGCCAAGGGTGGGGACCCCGGTCCGAACCGCCTCGATGAAGGCATCAGGTGGCAGGTAGCGATGCTCTTCGACGTAGTGGCCGATCAGGGCCGGTGCGGCGAAGTTCGTCCCGTCCACGGCGGTGAGCCAGATCTCACCGTTTCCGCGCGCGACATCGGGAGCTTCGTGAAGGCGGATGTCGGCCCGAATCAGGCGCAGAGGCTCGGCCGCTCCCGGGCAGAACTGGCAGTAGTGGTACCCCCGCATGAGCCGCACTGGTTCAGCGCCGAGCCGCGCCAGGCGATCTCGAACGTCTCGCGGGCACGCTCCTTCGGTGAAGGGCATGCTCGAATCCAGCCAACCGACGGCAATGGCGTCCGGGGCGCCCGGGTAGTAGTCATAGGGCGCCAGGTCCGGAATGTACGTCACGCGTCGATCATCGCAGTCGGGCACCGGCCGTGCGAACAACCGAACGACGGTGCGAGCCGCCTGAAGGCGGCCCGCACCATTGACCGAACGCTGGGCGCGTCACGCCCGTGCCGGGATGCTGGTGGGTGGAAGTCCCCGGCCTAGAGGCGGGCCTTCGTCACGCGGGAGGATTCGTACGTCGTGGAGGCCCGGGGTAGGCCCGGCACGGTGGATACGTCCTTGACCAGCATGCCGGTCGTGGCGTCAACGGTCAGCACCTCGCTGCCCTCGCCGCCGAACACCTCGGGGCCGGCGGTGATCGTCAACGTGGCCCTGCCCTGGGTGGTGGAGTTCTCGACGCTGACCGCGGGGATGGTGGACAGCAGACGTAGCACACCGGCCCGGACCTGGGTGTTGCCGTCGCCAGCGGACAGCGCTTGGGTGCTGTACGTCCACAGGGCGTTGTCGAAGTGCCGCTGAACGGCCTGCGGGCTGTACGGCTTCGGCTTGGCGTGGCCGCCCTTCTGCTTGATGATCACCTGGGCGTCCGCCTGCTGCTTGTCCCACGCCGCCTGCTGCGCTGCGGGGTCGAGGCCCACCAGCGGATCCTTGGCTGCCTTGAGCATCCGGGTCCGGCCGTCGGCCGGGCTGCTGTCCGCCGCGGCGACGGCTGCCTTGAGCAGCGGTGCGTAGCCGCCGTCCGTCATCTGGTCCTGGTGACGGGCGATCGCACGCTTGATGTCCTTCACGCTGCTGCCGGTATAGATCTCGTGACGGTCGGTGTACAGCGTGTAGACGACCTGCGTGGTCTTGGTGCCGTTGACCTGTGTCGCCTTCACCAGCCACGCGTCGCCAGCCGGCGGGGTGACCGTCTTGATGGAACCGGCCAGGGTCATCAGTGGCGCGCGCTCAGCGGACCCGTCGGCGGTGGTCGAGCCCGAGGTGGCGGCCGACGAAGCCTGGCTGGCCTCGGTGCCTCCGGTCGCCGAGGAGTTGAGCACCACAGCGACGACCGCCGCCGCGGCGGCAACCCCCACCCCGGCGCCGATCCCCCATCGGCCCGCGATACCGATCCGGCGGCGGCGCTGAAGCGCCGGGCTGGATGCGTCGTCCCGCGTGGTTGTCGTCGTTCGCATGGTTGAAGGTGCCTCCACAGTCGTGTCCTCCGCTGATATCGCGCCCAGCCGCACGGTTGCGGGGTCGGCCATGGCCGCCCGCAGCACCGCCCGCGCCCGCTGATACGCCTCCGGGCGTAGTGGTTCCGCGCTGCCCAACGCACCGACCAGATCGAGCTCGTCGGTCATCGGTGTCTCTCCTTCGCGCTGTTGCGGTCCTTCAGAAGCGCGGACACCCCGGGCGCGTCGCGCAATGCCGTCCTGGCCTGGCTCAGCAGCCGCCGCGCGGTGCCGGCCGGTATGCCGAGTGCCCGCGCGGCGTCGGCTGCCGTCAGGTCCTCCCAGGCGACGAGCCTCAGGACCTCCCGCTCTTCTGGTTTGAGCCGCGTCAGGGCGGACCGGAGCACCGCCCGGGCGTCCACCCCGAGGTCCACCGCCGACCACGGATCCCACCCGGTAGCCGTCTCCGGCACGTCCGCTACCAGGTCCTCGGCGGGCCGGGACCGCCAGTAGCGCCGCAAGCGGTTCAACGCCACCCCGTACAGCCACGGCCGCGCATCGTTGTACGACCGGTCGTACGATCGCCGCGACTCGAACGCCGCAACCCACACCTCGCCCAGAAGGTCCTCAGCCGCATCCCGCCCCGCCCGGCGAACGAGGTACGAACCGACGGCGGCCTCATGACGCTCGACCACCTCGACGAAGGCGTCGACATCGCCATCCAGCGACCGGCCTATCAAATCCGCATCCGAAGCCATGGCCCTCCTCGGCACAGTCCGCGCTTCACACTGATATTGCCGATCCGGCGAAAAAGTGTTCAGGCGCCGAGATCCGGGGGCGAGCGGAGGCCCGGTCCACTCGGCCCGGCTGTCGTCCGCGACGCGAACCCTCCGGGCCGGGCTGTTGATCGCTAGTCGCGGGTGGCTTGCATGGCGAGGCGGTCCTGCAGGCGTGCGTGCCGGAACTGGTATCGCGGGCCGACGGTGCGCAGGACATGCCTGGCGCGGGCATCTTCGAGGAAGTGCATCATCCGCAGCGGACCGTCGCCCGCAACGCGCAGCCAGACGAAGACGAGGAGCGCCCGCCACACCCGAGACACCGTGACACCAAATCCCAGGCCGAACGCCAGATTGAAGGCGATTCGGCGTGCCGAGGGCACGCCGGCGGAGAGGGCGAGGATGCCGCCCAGCCCGAGCACCGCACCGATCAGCAGGCCGCAGCCGAGATCACGCTTCCAACAGGTCCACGGATCCGCGGTGCTTCGGTCGGTGCCGGTGGGTCGGGCTCCGGCGTAAACAATCATCAGTGCCAGCGTGAAGGCTGCGCTGACCACCAGCGTGTGGATGGGACTGGGCGCGTCCTCGCCGGGCTCGGGAAAGTAGGTGAGCCGCAGCCGGATGAGCGCGAACTCCGCACCGGCCAGCATCAACCACCCCAGGACGACACTCGGGGCGGCCAGCGAGCGCAGCCGGTTGACGGCCCACGCGCGGGGCTCGCCGGAGGTGCTACCGAACATCAGGTCGCCGCCCTGATGTAGGAGTAGCCCGGCAGGCATGCCAATGAGGAGTCCGGAGGCGATGCCCGATGCGATGGGGGTGGTGGCTCCATCGCCGATCACGAAGAGCATCCCCCAGACGATGGTGCCGATCAGTGCTGAGACGTAGATCGTCAGGAAGAGTTGAGTGATCAAGGGTAGCCAACCGCGAACGCGCCACCAGGCGACGTCGCGATCGCCGGTCTCGTCGAGCCGCATGGCGAGCCGGCCGAGCCAACGGCGTGCCTGGTCGACCGTGTAAGGCGGCAGCGGGCCGTCGGTGTCAGGATCCCGGCCGTAGGCGTTGAGCAGGATGGTATCGAGCAGGTACTCCTCGGCCGCCTTGCGGCTACGTCGATTGAGCAGCTCGCCGAGCCGGTCCTCGCGTCCGTGCAGGTCGGCAACCAGGCTGAGCATCAGGGGGTTCTGCAGTGCCTTGATGAGGCCGCCGCGAGATCCACCCTGCAGGAGCCTCAGCAGGCGTTGCCAGGTGGTTGTGGGCGTGCCGGGGAAGCTCGCCAGATAATCGGCGGCCTGTGCCGCCGTGGGAGGCGTGAGCTCAAGGGTTGCCGCTCCGATCAACAGGCCCCGGCGGGCAGCCGCGTCGCCCATCTCGTCGCCGCGGCTGAGTAGCACCACGCGCTGCGCTGTCAGCGCGTTCAGCTTCTGCAGGACGGCTGGGCGCAACCGCGGCGGTACCGCGTCGAGGCTGTCGAGGACGAAGGAGACGCGGCCATTGGCCAGCATCTCGCGGACGACGCCCGGCCCGTAATCCGCTGATCGCAGGAAGGGATAGGCATGCAGCACCTGGGACGTGGCCCAGGAGAGAAAGTCGAGCTGGCCGGGATCCCAGTCGTGCAGCCCCAGCATCACCGGCACGGGCGTGCGGGCCTGGTCGTCCGGATCGAGCGAACGGCGGTGGTTCAGCGCGCTGAGCACAAGCTGCAGCGCGGCGCTGGTCTTGCCCGCCCCGGCGTCGCCGAGCAGCACCATCCGCCCGGATGCCACGCCACCGTAGACCTGGAACAAGTCCGCCAGACTTCCGCTGTCCAGCTCGCCCTGGCCAGTAGCACTCATTCCCGGCAGCGGAGCCGCCCGATGTTCAGTCCACGTCGGATCGACGGCTGCGTCCCGTGATACGCCGAGGTCGCGCTTCGACCACTTCCAGCCAAGCGGTATGGGCGCCGGGACGCGCAATCCCCGCTGTTCCAGATCAGACTCGACCCCCACCCGGATCTGATCTGCCAACCGGTCGACGGCACGATCGATCAACTCGGGCGCGGGGTCCCTCCTGGGCACGATTCGACGCCACAGCACGGGAATGACCGGCACGGCAATCGGCAGCACCAGCGCCGCGAGAGTCTGAAGGGGTACGACATGCTCAGGATGCTCAACCAACACGACATACGCGGCGACGATGACGCCTGCTATCCCGAGCAGCACGATCAACAGCACACCACGGCGGGCATTGATCACAACGAGTAGGCTACCCCGACCCCCGGCCTGACCGGGTCCTGGATCTGCCCTCGGATCGCGGCCGGGGCCTCCGTACGCAGCGGATAGTGGCTCCGGCGACGAGGGCGCCGGTCCTCCCGGGGTTGTCGGTGCGGATCAGGTGGCGGACGGCGAGCCACCGCCACGACCATGACGCAGCCCGAGGGTCGCAGAGCGTTACGGCCTCGGCATGGATCGGAAACAGTGCCGGGCAAGCATCGGACGGGTGAGCGCATCGTCCATGATCGATACGCACTGCCCCTACTGCGCCATGCAGTGCGGGGTATCGCTGACGATCGGCGACGGTCCGCCTCAGCTGGCGCCCACCGAATTCCCGGTCAACAGGGGCGGGCTGTGCGCCAAGGGATGGACGGCCGCCGAGCTTCTCGACCACGGCGACCGGCTGCTGAGCCCGCTCGTCCGCAAGGATCCCGGCGATCGCACCAGCCCGTTGCGACCGGCAGACTGGGACGAGGCCCTCGACCGTATCGTCGACGCCATCCGCGCCGGCCAGCACCGGTACGGCCCGGACAGCGTCGGGGCCTTCGGTGGCGGCGGGCTGACCAACGAGAAGGCGTACGCGCTGGGCAAGTTCGTCCGGGTGGCGCTGCGGTCGGCGTCGATCGACTACAACGGCCGGTTCTGCATGTCGTCCGCGGCGACCGCTTCGAACCGATCCCTCGGGATCGACCGTGGCCTGCCGTTCCCGCTGGCCGACATCGCCCAGGCGCAGGCTGTGCTGTTGGTCGGCGCCAATCCGGCCGACGCGCTGCCGCCGTCGATGCAGTACTTCGACGCCGGACGGGCCGCCGGCGCCCGGCACATCGTCGTCGACCCCCGCCGTACGACCACCGCGGGCGGCGCTCATCTCCACCTGCAGCCACTGCCGGGCACGGACCTCGCACTGGCGAATGGGCTGCTGCACGTCGCGATTCGCGAGGGCCTGGTCGACGAGACGTACGTGCGCGACCGCACGAGCGGCTTCGACGCGGTCCGGGCCACCGTCGCGGCGTACTGGCCGGACCGGGTGGAGCGGATGACCGGGGTACCGGAACGGGACCTGCGGGAGACGGTACGGCTGCTGGCGGCCGCCACGTCGGCGATGGTGCTCACCGCCCGTGGCGCCGAGCAGCACAGCAACGGCACTGACACGGCGCAGGCGTACCTCAATCTGGCCCTCGCCCTGGGACTGCCCGGACGGCCTTTTTCCGGCTACGGCACGATCACCGGGCAGGGCAACGGGCAGGGTGGGCGTGAGCATGGGCAGAAGGCCGACCAACTGCCCGGCTACCGGCGCCTGGACGACCCTGCGGCGCGCGCGCACGTCGCGGCCGTCTGGGGCATCGACCCGGACGAGCTGCCCCGGCCGGGCCGGTCGGCCTGGGAGATGCTCGACCGGCTCGGGACCGACGACGGAGTACGTGTGCTGCTCGTGTTCGCCAGCAACATCGCCGTGTCGGCGCCACACGCCAACCGGGTGATGGACCGGCTGCGGGCGCTGGACCTGCTCGTCGTCTCCGACATCTTCCTCTCCGAGACCGCAGCCATGGCCGACGTGGTGCTGCCCACGACACAGTGGGCGGAGGAGGACGGCACGATGACGAATCTCGAGGGGCGCGTCATCCGCCGTAAGCGGGTCATGTCACCGCCGCCGCAGGTCCGCACTGATCTGCGGGTGCTCGCCGACCTCGCTGGCCGGCTCGGCCGCGGCCGCTACTTCGACGACGATCCGCGCCGCGTCTTCGACGAGTTGCGCCGAGCCAGCGCCGGCGGGACAGCCGACTACGCCGGAATCACCTACGAACGCATCGAGGCTGAGCAGGGGGTCTTCTGGCCATGCCCGAGCGAGGACCACCCGGGTACGCCGCGGCTGTTCACCGACCGGTTCCCAACCGCCGATGGGCGGGCGAAGTTCTTCCGGGTGGAGCACCGCGATCCGGCGGAACTGCCCGATGCCGACTACCCGTATGTGCTGACCACCGGCCGCAACATGCAGCAGTACCAGAGCGGCAACCAGACCCGCCGGGTCGGTGCGCTGACCATGGCGCTGCCCGACGCCCGGGCGGAGCTGCACCCGGACCTCGCCCGCCGGCACGGCATCGCCGACAACGACGTGGTGGAACTGCGCAGCCGGCGCGGGCGGGCCTTCTTCCGGGCGCGCCTCACCAACGGCATCCGCCGCGACACCATTTTCGCACCGTTCCACTGGGGCGGCAGCTCCGCCGTGAACGCGCTGACCGACCCGGCGCTGGACCGCCATTCGCGGATGCCGGCCTTCAAGGCCTGCGCGGTGTCGATCGTGCGCGCGGGCGGCCCGGACGACACCGACCTGCTGACCACCCGACCGCCCAACCCAGCGTCTCAATGATCAAGGGAGCATTGCTGTGCACACCACTCCCCGTTTCCTGCAAGGCGTCTACAGCTTTGAGGGCAAGGGTCTCGACCGGCCCGGCCTCGTCGACGGCACGCTCAGCTACGTGGTGCCGGGCGGCGTCGTGGCCCAGCCGGTCTACTTCCGCGGCGGCAATGCCAGTGCTGAGCTGATCTGTGTCCTGCTCATGCGCGACGGCCAGCCGATGCGGTACTTCCCGATCGGCGCCAAGTCCGACGTCCACGTGCCCCTGCGGGTGGTCGAGGACCTCGACTCCGGCACCAGTATCGAGGTACACGTGGCGGCGCCCGCCGGGGTGTCCGGCACCGTGATCGTCGACCTGGGTCTGGTCGAGGTCTGATGGACGTCGTCGACCAGCGCCGACGCCTCGTCGTGGTGGGCAACGGGATGGCCGGCGCCCGCACGGTCGAGGAGATCCTCGAACGCGGCGGGGGCGATCAGTTCGCCATCACGATGTTCGGCGAGGAGCCGTACGGCAACTACAACCGCATCATGCTCTCCAACGTGCTCGCCGGGGCCGACGACGAGGCGGGCATCTTCCTCAACGACTTCTCCTGGTACGCCGAGAACGGCATCACCCTGCACGCCGGCACCCGGGTCACCCGCATCGACCGCTTCGCCCGACGGATCTACGCGGACGACGGCACCGAGACGCCGTACGACAAGCTGATCATCGCCACCGGCAGCCGGGCGTTCGTCCCGCCGATTCCCGGCATCCACCGCCCTGGACGCGGCTACCACCAGGGCGTGTTCGCGTTCCGCACCATCGACGACACCCGCAACATGATCCGGTACGCCCGCGAGCACGAGCGCGCGGTGCTGATCGGCGGCGGTCTGCTCGGTCTGGAGGCCGCGCGCGGCCTGCAGAACCACCTGCCCCACGTGACCCTGGTGCACGCCGGCGACCATCTGATGAACGCCCAGTTGGACGCCCAGGCGGGCGCGATCCTGCGGCGCAGCATCGAGCGACTCGGCATCGAGGTCGTCCTCGGCGCGCACACCACCGAGGTGCTCGGCAAGCACGCCGTGACCGGGGTCAAACTCAAGGATGGCCGGACCATCGCCTGCGACGTCGTCGTCGTGGCCGCCGGCATCCGGGCGAACGCCGAGGTGGCCGCGACCAGCGGGCTGCCGGTGGAGCGGGGCATCGTGGTGGACGACCAGATGCGCGTCCAGGACGAGGTCGACATCTACTCGGTCGGCGAGTGCGCCCAGCACCGCGGCGAGACGTACGGCCTGGTGGCTCCGCTGTGGGAGCAGGCTCGGGTGCTCGCCGACCACATCACCGGAGCGAACCCGCACGCGGCGTACCACGGCTCTCGACTGGCCACGAAGCTCAAGGTGGCGGGGGTGGACGTCGCGTCGATGGGCCTGAAGGAGGCGGAACGGGACGACGACGAGACGGTCGTCTTCGCCGAGCCGCGCAAGGGCGTCTACAAGAGCATCATCATCCGCGACGACCGGCTTGTCGGCGCGACTCTCCTCGGCGACGTGCGGAAGGTCGCGTTCCTCGTGCAGGCCTTCGACCGTGGGCTCGCCCTGCCGAAGGAGCGGGTCGAGATGTTGTTCGACCTCGGCGCACCATCGGCCGACGTGAGTGCCGCGGAGCTCGGCGACGACGTGCAGGTGTGCAACTGCAACGGCGTCACCAAGCGGGCGCTGGTCGACACCGTGCAGGGCGGCGTGAAGACGCTCACCGGTGTCATGGACGCCACCCGTGCCGGCAAGGGCTGCGGGTCGTGCAAGGGCCTGGTCGCCCAGATCGTCGAGTGGGCCGCTGACGGCAAGGTCGAGGACGACCCGGCCGCGAGCTGGTATGTCCCCGGTGTGCCGATGCCCAAGGCGGAGCTGATGGCGGTGATCCGCGAACACGGCCTGAAATCCGTCTCCGCGGTGTTCGCCACCCTCGTGCCCGGCGGCGCGGAGGACGCGAAGAGCAAGATGGGCCTGGCCTCGCTGTTGAAGATGATGTGGGGCGACGAGTACGTCGACGAACGCGACGCCCGCTTCATCAACGACCGGGTCCACGCCAACATCCAGCGAGACGGGACCTTCTCGGTCGTCCCCCAGATCAAGGGCGGCGTGACCACCCCGGCGCAGCTCAAGCGGATCGCCGAGGTGGCCGAGAAGTACTCCGTACCCCTGGTCAAGATCACCGGCGGCCAGCGCCTCGACCTGCTCGGCATCCGCAAGGAGGACCTGCCGGGGGTGTGGGCGGACCTCGACATGCCGTCCGGGTACGCCTACGGCAAGAGCTTCCGGACGGTGAAGACCTGCGTCGGCTCGGACTTCTGCCGCTTCGGCGTCGGCGACTCCACCGCTCTCGGCATCGCGATCGAGGACCGGTTCAAGGGCATCGAGGGCCCCGGCAAGATGAAGCTCGCCGTCACCGGCTGCCCCCGTAACTGCGCCGAGGCGTACGTCAAAGATCTTGGTGTTGTCGCCATCGACGGCGGCCGGTGGGAGATCTACGTCGGCGGGGCCGCCGGCGCCCACGTACGCAAGGGTGACCTGCTCGCCGTCGTCGACTCGCCCGCCGAGGTCATCACGCTGACCGGCCGCTTCCTGCAGTACTACCGGGAGAGCGCGAACTGGTTGGAACGCACGTACGCGTGGGTTCCCCGGCTCGGCATCGACCACATCCGGGCCGTGGTCGTCGACGACAGCGACGGCATCGCGGCGCGGCTCGACGCGACCATGGACGCCGCCGTGGCCGCCTACCGCGACCCGTGGCTGGAGCGGCGCGACCCGGTCACTCCCGGGCAGTTCCGTACCTCCCTGCCATTGACGGTCCTGCCCGAGGTGCCGGTCAACGGCGCCGGTCCGGCATCCGCGAGGCGGGCGTGATGGCCAAGCTCGTCGCCGTGGAACACCGGCTCGGGCCGGTGGACGAGATCCCCCACGGGGAGGGGCGCGCCTACGCCGTGGGGGCCGACATGATCGCCGTCTTCCGGCTGCGTGACGGCAGCCTCCGAGCGGTGTCGGCGGTCTGCCCGCACGCCGGCGGACCGCTCGCGGACGGCCTGGTGGATACGAAGGTCGTCGTCTGCCCTCTGCACCAGAACACCTTCGACCTGGCGACCGGCTGTTCGACCACCGGGCAGTCCCCACTCACCGTGTACCCGGTCCGTGCCGACCCCGACGGACGCCTGGTGGTGGGCCTGCCGCCCACCTGAGCGACCGATCGACCAGGGTGTCGAGCCGACCGACGACCTTCACCGGGAGGAACCATGACCACGACCGTTCCCGGCAGCATCGAGCAGGACCGGCGCAGCCTGACCCTTCGCGGACACTGGATCGACGACTGGCGGCCCGAGGATCCCGTCTTCTGGGAGCGCCGGGGATCCCGCATCGCCCGACGCAACCTGATCTTCTCCATCTACTCGGAACACATCGGCTTCTCCATCTGGACCATGTGGTCGGTGCTGGTGCTCTTCCTTGGGCCGCAGTACGGCATCGACCCGGCCGGGAAATTCCTGCTCACCGCCGTGCCCGCGCTGGTCGGGTCGGTGCTGCGGATCCCGTACACCCTTGCCGTGGCCCGGTTCGGCGGCCGCAACTGGACGATCATCAGCGCGTCGCTGCTGCTGATCCCGAGCCTGCTCGGCGCTCTCCTGATCCAGCCCGGCGTCTCGTACTCGACGCTGCTGCTCATCGCCGCGCTGGCCGGCGTCGGCGGCGGGAACTTCGCCAGCTCGATGGCGAACATCAACGCGTTCTACCCGGACCGGCTCAAGGGCTGGGCGCTCGGCATCAACGCCGGCGGCGGCAACCTCGGCGTCGCCGCGGTCCAACTCGTCGGCCTGTTCGTGCTGGCGGTTCTGGGGGCGGGCAGTCCCGGCATCGTCGCCGGCATCTACCTTCCGGCGATCGTGCTGGCCGCACTCGGATCCGCGATGTTCATGGACAACCTCAGCCATGCCCGCAACGAGAAACGGGCCATGCGCGACGTCACCCGCGAACCGCACACCTGGATCATGTCCCTGCTCTACATCGGCACGTTCGGGTCGTTCATCGGCTTCGGGTTCGCCTTCGGCCAGGTGCTTCAGGTGCAGTTCGCCGACACCTTCGACACCCCGGTGAAGGCCGCGTACCTGACGTTCCTCGGACCGCTGCTCGGCTCGCTCATCCGTCCCGTGGGCGGTGTCCTGGCCGACCGGCTCGGCGGGGCCCGGGTCACCTTCGTGAACTTCGTGGCGATGGCGGTCGGCGCGTCGATCGTCCTGCTCGCCTCCCAGCGACACTCGCTGCCGTTGTACCTGGTCGGTTTCATCGCACTCTTCGTGTTCAGCGGCGTCGGCAACGGCTCGACGTACAAGATGATCCCGGCGATCTTCCGGGCCAGGTGCGGTGTGCAGTTGACCGCCGCCGGCGCGGCCGACCCGCACGACCGGGTGGCGGAGCACGAGGCGCGGCGCCTCTCCGGCGCGCTCATCGGCGTCGCCGGTGCCATCGGCGCGTTCGGCGGAGTCCTCGTCAATCTTGCCTTCCGGCAGTCGTTCCTGACCTACCAGACCGCGGATGCGGCCTACATCGCCTTCATCGCCTTCTACGCGATCTGCTTCGTCATCACCTGGTTCGTGTACCTGCGCCCGTCGTCCGCTCGGCTCCAGGGCGTCTGACGGCGACGACCCGGGCGGTCGTCGCCCTGACCGGAGCTGTCGGTCGGTTCACCGACCCGCTCGGGTGCGTACCGCCCGGACGGCCAGCACCAGCGTCGCCACGATCGGCGCGTAGACCAGCAGGGCCGTCACCAGACCCCACCACAGCCTCGCGCTGCCCACCCCGGCGGCGAACCCGTCGGCCGCCCAGGTGGCGACGTAGCGCAGCAGCGGCAGGTAGAACAGCACGAAGTAGCCGGCGGCGAGCAGGCACCCGGCGAGCCAGACCCAGCGGAACCAGGTGCCCACCCGCACGTCGTGCGGGTCGGCCCGGTCCAGCTCGGCGCGCTGCCGCTCGTCGAGCCGGCCGAAGGCCCGCCGCAGCAGCAGGGACTTGACCCGCCACAGGTCACGGCAGCCGATCGCGGTGACCAGGACGGCGTACAGGTCGGTGCGCAGGAAGATCATGCACTGCCAGAGCGTGCTGGCCACCAGGACGAAGACCAGCGCCGGGAGCGGGCGTACCGGCCCGAGGACGAGCTGCCCGACCAGTAGCGCCGCGAGCAGGACCATGTCGACGGCCAGCCCGGCGAGCTGCGGGCCGTAGCGTTGGCGGCGCGGCACGCTCCACAGTTGCGACAGGTCGGTCTCGAAGACCAGGAAGAACAACCGCCGGTCGATGCCGAAGCGGGTCCGCAGGTCCAGGGCGCGCGCGGCCAGCCAGTGCCACGCCTCGTGCACGGCGACCAGGGCGTACGTGACCGGCAGCATGATCAGCAGGCTGGTGCCGACGTCACCGGTGAGCAGGAGATCGGCCGGTCGGGGCCAGAGGTCCGGGCGTACCAGGAGGCACGCCACCACCCCGATCGCGGCGGCGGCGTAGACCACCCACGCCACCCGGGAGAACAGCGGCCGAACCAGTGCCGCCGGAGGGCCGCCGGTCCAGGAGCGTTGCTGCACGGCGGCGGTCGGCACCGGCACGGGCGCCTGGTCGCTGTCCACGAACCCCAGCTCGGTCAGGACGGCGACGAAGTCGTCCACGTCCACCGGCTCGCCCGCGAACGCCTCGCCCCGTTCGGCGGCCTCGGCGAGCGTGGCCCCCTCCAGCAGCGCCCGGATGACGACGCCACCCACCGCGGGCATCGCGACGTAGGTGCCCCGCTCCGGGTCGCCGACGAGGACGTCAGTGCCCTCCTCGACGACCGTCAGCGGGCGCAGCCGTACCGTGCTCGTGGTGTCGGTCATGACGCGGTGGCGGCGGTGCGGGCGCCGGCCGTCGCGCACATCGCGCAGTCCGCGTCGCGTGGCCACGGCTCGCGGCTGGGTCGGCAGCCCGCCGAGAGGTCCACCAGCACCTCGGCGCCCGCCGCGTACGGCGGTTCGTAGCCGGTCAGGTAGCGCAGCGCCTCGAACGCCACGAGGGACCCGACCAGCGCGGCCGACGGCCCGTTGGCCCGGTTGAGGCGGGAGATGCGGGCGCTGAGCCGTTGCGCGGTCATGGCGGCCGGCTCCAGCACCGACGCCGGGACGTCCCGGCCATCGCCGTAGGCGCGGACCCGGCATTCGTAGCAGGCACTGCGGCCCGGATCGACGGAGAAGTAGATGAGCTGGGAGCCGACCATGCCGCCCCGGATCCAGGGCACCCCGGCGCGCAGGCACGCCTCGTTGACCCAGTTGTCGATCCGTTCGCCCTGGTCGACGCCGGACACCACCAGGTCGACGCCGGGCAGCAGGTCCGCGATGTCGTCGGGGCCGCCGATCCAGCGGCGTACCGCCTCGACGGTGATGCCGGAGTGGAAGGCGCGCACCCAGTCGGCGGCGCGGTCGACCTTGGTGGCGCCGAGGTCCGCCTCCCGGTACAGGAACTGCCGGGCGAGGTTGCGCGGCTCCACCTCGTCGGCGTCGACCAGGGTGAGCCGGCCGACGCCGAGGCCGGCCAGGTTCTGCAGCACGTTGGAGCCGAGCCCGCCGGTGCCCAGTTGCAGGACGTGGGCGTCGCGCACCCGCCGCTGCAGGTCGGCCTCGCTGGTCTCCAGGGTCGCGTACAGCTCGAAGAAGGCGAGGTTGCTGAAGTCCCGGCCGACCCGGGCGCGGTCGACGTGCCGGTCGAGGTCCCGCAGCAACCGAAGGCCGTCGAGCGCCGCCAGGGCGCCACTGAGGTCGTCGGTGCTCACCTCGACCCCGTCGGCGGCGAGGGCGGCACATAGCTCGGCGACCGTTCCGGGCTGATTGGACAGCACGGTGAGCAGCCGTTCCACCTGGCCGTCCGGGTCGTCGAGCTGTACCGAGCGGCTCGGGTCGCAGACGACGACCAGACCGTCGCCGACACGCTCCCACTCGCAGGGCTTGAGGCCGACGCGCATGACAAACCTCCGGGTCCGAGGATGGTTTCACCGGGGTGGGCGGCCGCCGCCGAGCGACGGCCGCCCACCCGGCTTGATCAGGAGTCGGGGTACTGCGTGGTCTTCACCGACTCCACGGCGCGAACGACGATCTTCATGGCTGCCTCCCTCCCCTCTCGGCTCGACCGACCACCTCCGGACCCCCGGGGGTGCCGTTGCGGTCGGGCACGAAGAGAATGGCAACCGACGATGGGCCGGTACGTTGTGGAATCGTTGCGACGCCGAAGGTGGCTGATGCTGTGCGGGTCTCGTGGTGAACGTGCGCGCCAAACCGGTCGGATACCGTCTGCTCGGCCCGGTGCAGGTCCTCGCCGGGGCACGACCGGTCGACCCGGGGCCACCGCGACAGCGGGCGGTGTTGGCGGCGTTGCTGGTCGACGCGGGCCGGGTCGTCGAACAGGCCGCGCTGGTCGACCGGGTGTGGGGCGAGCACGCCCCCGCCGACGCACGGGGCAGCCTGCGGGCGCACGTCACCCGGATCCGGCAGGTGTTGCGCGAGGCGGCCGGTGACGCCGACCCGCCGCCGCTCGTACACCGCTCCGGCGGGTACCTGCTGGAGATCGACGAGGAACTGGTCGACCTGCACCGGTTCCGTCGGTTGCTGCTGCGCGCCGGGGACATCGCTGACGACCGGGAACGGCTGGCCACCCTGCGCGCGGCGATCGGGCTGCGGCAGGGCGTACCGCTGGCCGGCATCGCCGGGGACTGGGCCGCCCGGATGCGGGAGAGCTGGACCCGGGAGCACCTGGACGCCGTGGTGGCGTGGGCGGACGCCGAGCTGGGTGCGCACAACCCGGCCGTCACCATCGGGCCGCTGGCCGAGCTGACGGCGGAACACCCGCTCGTGGAGTCGCTCACCGCCGCGCTGATGCGGGCCCAGCACGCGCTCGGGCGCACCGCCGACGCGTTGCGGGAGTACGCCGCACTGCGGACCCGGCTGGCCGAAGCGCTCGGAGTCGACCCGGAACCGAACCTCCAGATGCTCCACCAGGCGCTGTTGCAGGGCGCACCCCCGCAACCCCGGGCCGCGCCGGCCGCCGGTACGCCGGCCCCGGTGCCGGCGGAGCTGCCCACCGACGTCCGCGGCTTCGTGGGGCGCACCGACGCCCTGGCCGGCCTCGACAAGCTGCTGGCCGAGCCCACCGGGGTGGCGACCGGCGGCGTGATCGCGGTGGTCTCCGGCACCGCCGGGGTCGGCAAGACCACCCTGGCCGTGCACTGGGCGCACCAGGTGGCCCACCGGTTTCCCGACGGCCAGCTCTACGCCGACCTGCGCGGCTTCGACCCCGGCGGGGTGCCGGTCCGGCCGGCCACCGCGCTGCGCGGCCTGCTCGAATCCCTCGGCCTACCGCCCGAGCGGATTCCCGCCGACCCGGACGTGCAGGCGGCGCGCTACCGCAGCCTGCTGGCCGGCAAGCGGATCCTCGTCGTGCTCGACAACGCCCGCGACGCCGACCAGGTCCGGCTCCTGCTGCCCGGCGCACCCACGTCGGCCACCGTGGTCACCAGCCGCGACCGGCTCGCTCCCCTGGTGACCGCGCACGGCGCCCACCCGCTCGCCGTCGGCGTCCTCGATCCCGACGAGGCCCGGCTCCTGCTGGCCCGCCGCCTGGGCGTCGACCGGGTGGTCGCCGAGCCAGCCGCCGTGCAACAGATCATCGCCGCCTGCGCGCGGCTGCCGCTCGCCCTCGCCATCGTCTGCGCCCGCGCACAGCAGACCGCGTTCCCGCTGACCGCGATCGCCGCCGAACTCGCCGACGTGCACGGCCGCCTCGACGCCCTCGACGCCGGCGATCCGACCACCCGGGTACGCGCCGTCTTCTCCTGGTCCGAGGCCGCGCTGAGCGCCGACGCGCGGCGGCTGTTCCACCTGATCAGCCTGCACCCGGGCCCGGACGTCGGCGCGCACGCCGTGGCGAGCCTCGCCGGGCAACCGCTGTCCCCCACCCGCGGCCTGCTGGCCGAACTGGTCCGCGCCAACCTGGTCGCCGAACCGGCGCCCGGCCGGTACGCCCTGCACGATCTCCTGCGCGCGTACGCCGCCGAGGAGGTCGCCCCCGACGACCGGCGGGCCGCGCGGTCGCGCCTGCTCGGCCACTACACGCACGCCGCGCACGCCGCGAACCGGCTCGTGCACGCCCAGCGGGACCCCATTGCGCTCCCGCTCGACCCGCCGCCGGCCGCCGACACGCCGGAGCACCTGGCGGATTCGCGCCAGGCGACGGCGTGGTTCCACGCCGAGCGCGCCGCCCTGCTCGCCACGCTGCGCCTCGCCGCCGAGTCCGGCCTCGACCGGGAGGCCTGGCAGCTCGCCTGGGCCCTCGACACGTACCTGGAACGCCGTGGGTACTGGTACGACCGCGCCGTCGCCTGGCGGACCGCGCTCGAGTGCACGGACCGGCTCGGCGTCCCGGCCGCGCGTGCCGGCGCCCACCTCAGCCTCGCCCACACCGACCTGCGGTTGCAGCGGCTCGACGACGCGCAGGAGCACCTGCACCGCGCCCTCGACCTCTATGTGGGCAGCGACGACACGGCCGGGCAGGCGTTCATCCACCGCCTCTTCGCCTACCTGCACGAGCACCGGAAGGACTTGCCCAGCGCCCTGGAGCACGCCCGCCGCGCCGTCCTGCTCTACCGCACGGCCGGGCACGAACGCGGGGAGGCGTTCGCGCTCAACGCTGTCGGCTGGTGCCACACGCTGCTCGGCGACCACGCCACGGCCGTCGAATACTGCGAACACGCGCTCAGCCTCCTGCGGCGGGTGGGCGACCGCGGCGGTACGGCCGCCACCTGGGACAGCCTCGGCCACGCCCGACACCACCTCGGCCAGCACGGTCGGGCCGTCGACTGTTACCGGCAGGCCCTCGGACTGTTCCGAGAACTCGGCTACCGCGCCCACGAGGCGGACACCCTCACTCACCTCGGCGACACCCACCTCGCCGCGGGCGACGCGGGCGCCGCGCGGGCGGTGTGGCAGCAGGCCCTGAGCATCCTCACCGACCTCGACCATCCATGGAGCGGGTCGGTCCGCGCCCGCCTCGACGCCCTGCCTTCCTCGGCGTAGTCCGTGCGCCGACGGCGGCGGCGAAGATCCGGCGGGTACTGCCCGAGCGGCTCGCCCACCGGCTCGACACGGTGCTCGAATCCCTCACCTTCACGGCGCCGCCCGGCGAGTTCGCCGTCCCGGAGGCCGGGCTCCTGCTCACTCTCGCCGATGCCGTGCACCACCGCCGGCCGGTCTCGATCAGGTACACCGCCGCCGACGGGCGGCACAGCGAACGCACGCTGCACCCATACGGGCTCGTCGCCCATTCGGGCCGGTGGTACGTCACGGGCGTGGATCCCGAGATCGGCGAAGACCGGACGTTCCGGTTGGATCGCATCGCAGACGCGAGGACCCTGCCCGGCGCGTTCGAGCCGCCCGCCGGACTCGATCCGGCGCAGCGCGTCCTCTCCGGGCTCGCCAAGGCTCCGTACCAGCATCAGGTGACACTGTGGATCCAGGGGACGGTCGAGCAGATCCGCGCCCGACTTCCCGCCAGCGTCGCCAGCGTGCAGGAGCCGCCGGCCGGGCAAGACGCAGATCCGGAGACCGAGCGCTGGCTCCGCGTCGAGCTGTGGGCGGAGCGCCTCGACTGGTTGCCTCCGGTGCTCGCGTCACTCGACAGGCCATTTGTCATCGAGCAACCGGATGACCTCCGCGGTCTCGTCATCGCGCTCGCCGACCGGCTTGCGACCTCCGCCCGTGCGGGTCGCCGCGGGGGTGACCGCCAGGTCCGGCGTCGCGGCGCGGCCGACGAGGCGCCCGAGCCCGCCGAACCGTCGGCGTCGAAGGCGGCGCGCCGCAACCCGACAACTTAGCCCAGCGGCGCTGCGCGGTCGCCCGCCGGCACCTCTCGGACCACGGCCGGGAGGTGCCGGCATTGTTGGTCACCTGGATCGGGGCCGGTCAGCTGTTACCGATCGGGACGATTTGGTGCTGCTCCCTCCGGTGTTGACGGATCGAGTACGTCACGGCGGCCGCCCAGATCGCGCAGACGACCGCGTAGCAGCCATAACGCAGGGTGGCCGAGGCATCGAACCAGTCACTGCGGAGCAGGGTTCGGCTGTTGGTCAGCACGATCATGCCGCCGACCGCCGAGCCGAGCACCCGGGGCGGGACCAGGCGTACGAGCCAGGCCGCCACCGGCGCGGCGACCACCCCGCCGACGAGCAGCGCGATGACCCAGCCGACGTTGATGTTCTCCGCACCGATACCGACGAGGAAGCCGAGGCTCGCCGCGACGGCGACCAGGAACTCACTGGTGTCGATCGACCCAATGACCTTGCGTGGTTCGAGCCTGCCGCTGGCCAGGATCGCCGGGGTGCCGATGGGTCCCCAGCCGCCGCCACCGGTGGCGTCGACGAAGCCGGCGAGCAGGCCCAGTGGACCGAGGAATCGCTTGCGCAGCGGCTTGCCCATGTTGCCCTTCGCCAACCCGAAGGTGGTGAAGCGGACCAGGAGGTAGCTACCGAGGGTGAGCAGGATCAGCGACATGATCGGTGCCGCCGCATCGGTGGAGAGGCTGGACAGGAAGGTCGCGCCGGCGAAGGCGCCGACCGCCCCCGGAATGCCGATCCGCGCGACGACCTTCGCGTCGACGTTGCCGAATCGCCAGTGGGCGGCACCCGAGGCGAGGGTCGTGCCGATCTCGGCGAGGTGCACGGTGGCGGAGGCGGCGGCGGCATGGACGCCGACGGCGAGCAGCAGGGTCGTCGAGGTCACGCCGTAGGCCATGCCGAGACTGCCGTCGACCAGTTGGGCGCCGAGACCGACCAGGGCCAGCAGGAGAATCTTGCGCATGAGGGACCACCAGTTCGTTGGGGGCAGGTGGAAGGGGAAGCGGACCGCTCGGGTTGGACGGGCGGGTGGGCGGCCCGTGGGCGAGGTCCTGCCGGTCCGGGTTGGCCGGCGGGCATCCGGCGGTGCCGCCGGGCACGCGGGCGTGGCGACCCGTCGACCCCGCGGGTGTCGAGGAACGGACGTACGGAGGGGTGGCGTGGAGCCACCGCCGTGGAGGGCTCGCGAAGCACGCCGCGCCCGGCTCGAACCGGCGCGACCCGGTGCGGCTGACCGGGGCCTCCCCGGCGGTGGTCGGTTGAGCGACGAGCGGGTTGCCCCGCTCGATGACATGGCATTTTGCCGGTTGATTCTCCCCCTCTCCGATAGGCATTACGAACATTAAGCGAGGGCCGACCGGGACCAATTCCATACTCAGGAGATAGGAATGGTTCCGGCCCCACCAAACCGACCAGATAAGAGTGCTTTTATAAGCCGGATCTGCAAGACGATAGTGATAGACATCACTTTCTCTGCCGGGCTAGTAACACTTCTGAATTCAAAGTACGTCGATAGTTAACACCGCGCCTCGCAGCCGGAGCGAAGCCGCCGGCCGCCCAACCGAGGTCAGGCCGTCACGGCTTGGCGGACGGAAGATGTCCCGCGTCTCATCGATGCGATCGGAAGAACCGCAGGCCAGCGGGCTATTTTGGGAAAGTTAACTGAGCCGTAACTAAGCTGGCCTAACTTAATCGGAGCCCGAGATCGATAGGCGACAATAAGCTGCGGGCGGCAACCTCGGTTGATCATCTGATTCATTCGGTCGCGCTCGAGACCCGGGCGCCCAATGAAGTGGGAGTCCGATGAGTCCTGCACCGAACACGCGCGATCTCGTAATCGTGATCAGCGTCGGTAGCCCCCTCGAACCCAGTCCCGGGATCGTGACCGCCGCCCGCCACGGCGGCGGTCACGGCGTCCTGGACCTCGCCTCCGGCGACAGCTGGACACTCACCGCCCTGGCCCAGGCCGCCGCCGGGTCGAGCGGACCGATCGGCGTACGCGTACCGGCCGGCTGCACCGCCACGCCGGCCGACGTGGAGCGGGCGGGCCACGGCCGGGTCGATCTCCTGGTCCTACCGCCGGATACGCCCTGGCCACTGGCCGACGTGGTCGACAGGTACCGAGTGCTCGTCGAGGTGACCAGCCTCGACGACGCCCGGTACGCCGCCGCCGCCGGAGCGCACGGGCTCATCGCGCGCGGCATGGAGGGTGGCGGCACAGTCAGCGAGCTCAGCTCGTTCGTCCTGCTCCAGCAACTGGCCGCTGCCGACGACATCGACCTGCCGATCTGGGTCGCCGGCGGCATCGGCCCCCGCACCGCCGTCGCCTGTGTCATCGGCGGCGCGGCCGGCGTCGTCCTGGACAGCCAGCTCACCCTCATGCCGGAATCGGAGCTCCCGGCGGACGCGCGGGGCGCGATCCGTCGGCTGGACGGATCCGAGACGGTCCTGGTCGACGGAGTACGCGGGATCCGCCGGGGCGGTCCGCACGACAGCGCCTCACAACTGCTGCCGATCGGCCAGGACGGTTGGCTCGCCGCCGT
Organism: Micromonospora sp. CA-248212; assembly: GCF_050948405.1. Classification (NCBI taxonomy): domain Bacteria; kingdom Bacillati; phylum Actinomycetota; class Actinomycetes; order Micromonosporales; family Micromonosporaceae; genus Micromonospora; species Micromonospora sp. CA-248212. The sequence goes on from NZ_CP192023.1 coordinate 4,598,907, forward strand.
CTTCGCCCGGCGCTGGCCCGACACCGCCGCCGCCGTACGCGGAATCCGTGCCCACCTTCTCGAAGCGCTCGCCGAATCGTCTGCCGGGGACGCCCTGGCGCCGGGCGCCGCTCTCGCCGACGCCCTCAACGTCCGGATACCGGTGGTACAGGGCCCGATGACCAGGGTCAGCGACGAGGCCCCGTTCGCGGCCGCGGTCGCCGCCGACGGCGCGCTGCCCTTCGTCGCGCTCGCGTTGGCCGGCGCGGAACAGTCCCGCCGGGTGCTCCGGGAGACCGCCGATCGACTGGGCGAGCGGCCCTGGGGCGTCGGGGTGCTCGGCTTCGCGCCCGACGAGCTGCGTGCGGCACAACTTGAGGCGATCCGGGAGATCAGACCCGCGTGCGCGATCATCGCGGGCGGCCGTCCGTCCCAGGCCACGGCGTTGGAGCAGGACGGGATCAACACCTTCCTGCACGTACCGTCACCGGGGTTGCTGCGGCAGTTCCTGCGGGCGGGCGCGCGCAAGTTCGTCTTCGAGGGCGCGGAGTGCGGCGGGCATGTGGGGCCACGGGCCAGCTTTCCCCTGTGGGAGGCGCAGCTGCTGGTGCTCGAGGAGTTCCTGGCGGAGACGCCGGACGAAGCCGGGCGGCTGCAACTGCTGTTCGCGGGCGGCATCCACGACGCCCGGTCGGCGGCGATGGTCGCCGCGATGGCGGCCCCGCTGACCGGCCGGGGGGCGCAGATCGGGCTGCTGATGGGGACCGCCTACCTCTTCACCAGCGAAGCGGTGCAGGAGGGCGCCATCCAGCCCCTGTTCCACCGTACGGCCATCGCCGCCACCAGCACGTCGCTGCTGGAGACCGCCCCCGGGCACGCGACCCGCTGCCTGCCCAGCCCGTTCGTGGATGACTTCCACAGCGTACGGGAGGAGCTGGAGTCGGCCGGGGTGGAGAACCGCCAGGTCTGGGAGCACCTGGAGCTGTTGAACGTCGGTCGGCTGCGGATCGCCAGCAAGGGCGTACGCCGGGAGAGCGACGGCCTGGTGGAGGTCGACGAGGCGGTGCAGGCCGTCGAGGGGATGTTCATGGCCGGCCAGGTCGCGGTGCTGCGCCACGCACCGACCACGGTCGCGGAGCTGCACGCGCAGGTCACCACCGAGGCACAGGAGTTCCTCGCGGTACGGACCGCCGCGCTGCGCGCCGAACTCGTCCCGCCGACCGCGCCGGTGGACGAGCCGGTCGCGCCGCTGGACATCGCCATCGTCGGCATGTCCTGCGTGCTGCCCGGCTCCCCCGACCTGCACAGTTTCTGGCAGACCGTACTCAGCGGCACCGACGCGGTCACCGAGGTGCCTGCCGACCGGTGGGACGTCGACACGTACTACGCGCCCGAGGTGGAGCCGGGTCAGGCCGGTCGGATCAGCGTCTCCCGGTGGGGTGGGTTCATCGAGCCGGTCCCGTTCGACGCGATCCGGTACGGGATACCCCCGGCGGCGCTGAGCAGCATCGACCCGACCCAGTTGCTCGCGCTCGAGGTGGCGCATCGGGCGCTCGTCGACGCCGGATATCCGTACGACGCGGCCGGCGCGGACCACCGTTCGACCGGGGTGGTGTTCGGGGCCGAGGCCGGCAGCGACATGGGTCACGCCCAGACGCTGCGGACCATGCTCCCGGCCTACCTCGGGGACGTGCCGCCCGAGTTGGAGGACCAACTCCCCACGGTCACCGAGGACAGCTTCCCCGGCGTGTTGGCCAACGTCATCGCCGGCCGGATCGCCAACCGTCTCGACCTCGGCGGTCCCAACTACACCATCGACGCCGCCTGCGCCTCGTCGCTCGCCGCGATGGACGCCGCCTGCAAGGAGCTCAGCGCCGGCAGCAGCGACCTGATGATCTGCGGCGGCGCCGACCTGCACAACGGCATCAACGACTACCTGATGTTCACCTCCGCGCACGCCCTCTCCCCCACCGGCCGGTGCCGCACGTTCGACAGCACCGGCGACGGTATCGCCCTCGGCGAGGGGGTGGCGTGCGTCGTACTGAAGCGGTTGGCCGACGCCGAGCGCGACGGCGACCGGATCTACGCCGTGATCAAGGGCATCGGAAGCTCCAGCGACGGACGTGCGCTCGGGCTCACCGCCCCGAGGGCGAGCGGGCAGCGACGCGCCCTCGACCGGGCCTACCATCGCACCGGGGTCTCGCCCCGACAGGTCGGTCTGGTCGAGGCGCACGGCACCGGCACGGTGGTGGGCGACCGTACCGAATTGGAGACCCTGACCCGGTTCTTCGACGAGGCCGGCGCGGAGCCCGGTAGTTGCACGCTGGGCTCGGTGAAGTCGCAGATCGGGCACACCAAGTGCGCGGCCGGCCTGGCCGGCGTGATCAAGGCGAGCCTCGCGCTCTACACCGGAGTCAAGCCACCCACGATCCACCTGACCCGCCCCAACCCCGCGTGGAATCCGGCCCGCAGTCCCTTCGCGTTCTACACCGGCGTTCGCCCGTGGATCGCGCCGGCGGCCGAGCGGCTGGCCGGGGTGAGCGCGTTCGGGTTCGGCGGGACGAATTTCCACACCGTGCTCGGCGCGTATGCGAACAGCCCCGAGCCACGGCACACCCGGCAGTCCTGGCCGGCGGAGCTGTTCTGCTTCCGCGGCGCCGATCGGCCCGCGGCACAGCTGCGGGTACGCCGGCTGCAGGAGATGCTGTCGAACCGCGACGAGCTGGGCCGACCGTGGTCGTTGCGGGACCTGGCCGCGTCGCTGTCCGACGAGGCCGACCACCGGGCCGGCGCGGTCCAGATTGCCATCGTCGCCCGTAACCGGAACGAACTCGCCGAGCTGTTGGGCCGGGCCGTCGCCGGCGAGCACGACCCGGCACGCGGGCTGGTCCAACCGCCGAACGACCCGGAGCCGGGCAAGGTGGCCTTCCTCTTCCCCGGTCAGGGCAGCCAGCGGCCGGGTGCGCTCGCCGAACTGTTCGTCGCGTTCCCCGAGCTGCGGCACTACCTGCGCCTCGGCGCCGAGTGGGCGGACCTCCTCTTCCCGCCGTCGGCGTTCGACCCGGAGACGGCCCGCGAGCAGGAGGACCGGGTACGCGACACTCGGGTCGCCCAACCCGTCCTGGGCATCGGCGGCCTCGCGGTCGACCACCTGCTACGTCGGCTGGGCGTCCGGCCCGACCTGACCGGCGGACACAGCTACGGGGAGCTCGTCGCGCTCTGCGTAGCCGACGCGTTCGACCCCGAGACCCTGCTCGCGCTGAGCCGGCAACGGGCCGAGGCGATCCTGACCGCCACCGGCGACGACCCGGGCACCATGGCGGCGGTCACCGGCACCGCCGAGCAGGTGAGCCAGGTGCTCACCGCATCGGGGCTGGCTGGCGACATCGTGCTGGCCAACCGGAACACCCCGACGCAGGTCGTGATCTCCGGCCCGACTCCCGCGGTCGGGTCGGCGGTGGCGGCGCTGCGCGAGGGCGGGCTGTCGGCCCGTCAGCTCTCCGTCGCGTGCGCGTTCCACAGCCCGGTGGTGGCCGGCGGCACCACACGTTTCGCCGAGGCGCTGGCGTCCAGCACGGTACGGGAGCCGGCCATCCAGGTCTGGTCGAACCACACGGCAGCCCCGTACGACGGGGACGCCGACCGGGTACGTGAACGGCTCGCCGCGCAGATCGGCGCGCCCGTGCGTTTCGTCGAACAGATCGAGGCGATGTACGCCAGCGGCGCTCGGACCTTCGTGGAGACCGGCCCCGGTCAGGTCCTCACCAAGCTGGTCCGGGCCATCCTCGGCGACCGGCCGCACCTCGCGGTCGCCACCGAGCCCCGTCCCGACGAGGGGCTGCGCGGCTTCCTCGTCACTGTCGCGCAACTGGCCTGTGCCGGCGTCCCGGTTTGGACCGGCTGGTTGTTCCAGGGCCGCGACACGGCGGACGTCGGGGCGGTCAAGACGGGCCAGCGTCCGTTCTGGACCGTGGACGGCCAGCTCGTACGAGATCAGTCCGGGAACAGCCTGCCCGGCGGAATGACGCCCCCACGACGGATCAAGGAGTTGTCGATGACCGCTTCGAACGGAACCGCCTTCAGTGGTCGGGACGGCCGCGACGAGTTGCTGAGCGAGTTCCTCCGCACCAGCCGGGACATGATCGCCTCGCAGCGGGACGTGATGCTCGCGTACTTCGGCGACGGCGCGGGTGGGCGACTCGTGTGGCAGCCCTCGCAGGCGTACCCGCCGGTGGTGCTGCCGGGTCACGGGACCGAGGTCGACGCGGTCGCGACGACGACGGCGGTGGTGGTGGCCGCTCCCCCGGCCGCACCGACGGGCGGGGTCGAGGTGGCCGCTGTGGCGGTCACCTCGTCCGGTCCTGATTTCCAGACCGCGATCCTCGACGTGATCAGCGAACGCACCGGCTACCCGGTGGACCTCATCGAACTCGACCTCGACCTCGAAGCCGACCTCAGCATCGACTCCATCAAACGCGCCGAAGTCGCCGGCGAGGTCGCCGCACGACTCGGCCTCGCCGTCGACGGCGACGAAGCCGAACTCGAAGACCTCGTCAAGGCCCGCACCGTACGCACCATGGTCGACTGGCTCAACCAGAAGATCCGGTCGACGACGGGTACGACCGTGATCCACGCGACCTCCGTACTCGGCCCGGCGAACGGGGTGGCGCACTCCACCACTGTCGTCACGACCGGCACTGCCGTGATGACCCGTCCCGACTTCCAGAGCGCGATCCTCGACGTGATCAGCGAACGCACCGGCTACCCGGTGGACCTGATCGAACTCGACCTGGACCTCGAAGCCGACCTCAGCATCGACTCCATCAAACGCGCCGAGGTCGCCGGCGAGGTCGCCGCACGACTCGGCCTCGCCGTCGACGGCGACGAAGCCGAACTCGAAGACCTCGTCAAGGCCCGCACCGTACGCACCATGGTCGACTGGCTCAACCAGAAGACGCAGGAGGTGACCGCCCCGGCGCCGTCGCCGAGTAACGGCGCGCTGGCCCTCACCGCACCCACACCGATGGTGGCACCACCCGCCGGAGCGCCCTCGGCCCTGGCCACCATGAGCCCGGCCATCGCACCCGCGCCGGTCCCCACCGTGTCGGCCACCGCCAGCGGTCCGGCCGGGATCACACCGAAGCGGCTGCTGCCCCTGGCGACGGTGGTCGCGGGACCTTCCGGCGCGGACACCGGCGCCCCACCGGCCGGGCAGCCGGCCGACGTGCTCGCCGGAACGCGTTTCCTCATCACCGGCGCCAGCCCGGCGCTGCCGTACCTCGCCGAACTGCTCCAGAAGCAGGGCGCGGCCGGGCAGACGGGTGTGCTGGACGAGAGGCAGGCCGACCAGCTCGCCGGCTTCGACGGGCTGATCCTGCTGGACGGTCTGGACGGCGCCGGAGCACCCCTGCTGCCCGACGTCTTCCCGTTCCTCAAGCAGGCGCTCGCCGCCGGTCCCCGCTGGCTGCTCGCGGCAGGACCGGTCGGCGGCACCGAACGTAGCGACGGCCTGGCCGGCCTGTTCCGTACCATTTCCAGGGAGTACCCACAGGTGGCGGCCAGGTACGTCCAGGTGGACGGTGCCGCCGAACCGCAGCAGATCGCCCGACACCTGATCGACGAGCTGCTGGTCCCCGGGGAGACCCCGGCCGTCGTGCGGCGCGAGACCGAGCGGACGACTGTCTCCCTCACCCCGGTGGCGCTGGGCGCGGTGGCGACCAGCGGTGCCGGGCCGGCCGGTGACGGCGCCTCCGAGGCCGCCGCGATCGGCCTCGACCGGGATTCGGTGGTGGTGCTGGTCGGCGGGGCTCGCGGGATCACGCCCTGGTTCGCCCGCGCGGTGGCCATGGCGAGCCGCTGCCGGATCGAGCTGGTCGGCCGCACACCGCTGCCGACCGGGCCGGAGGATCCGGACCTGGTGTCGGCCCGGGACAAGGCGTCGTTGCGTGCCGCGCTCGCCGGCCGGGGTCTGCGGTCACCGGCGCAGATCGAACACACCGCGCAGGCGATCCTGGCCGCCCGTGAGGTCGGGACGACCCTCGCCGAACTGCGGGACCTGGGCAGCGAGGTGCGCTACCACGCCCTCGACGTGCGGGACGCGTCGGCGATCCGCCGCCTACTGCTGGACGTCGAGCGTACGCACGGTCGGGTCGACGGCGTGGTCTACGCGGCCGGCGTGATCGAGGACAAGCTGATCGCGCAGAAGGACCCACAGTCGTTCGCCCGGGTGTTCGGCACCAAGGTCGACGGTGCCCGTTCGGTACTGGGCGGCCTGGACGAGCTGAACTCGCCACCTCGGTTCGTGGTGCTGTTCGGCAGCATCGCCGCGGCATACGGCAATCGAGGTCAGAGCGACTACGCCGCGGCGAACGACGCGGTCGACGCGATCGGCGCCCGCTGGGCGGCCAGCACCGGCAACCGCTGTCTGACCGTGCACTGGGGGCCGTGGGCACCTGGTGCCGGGCACGGCGGGATGGTCAGCGACGAGCTGAGTCGGGAGTACGCGCGCCGCGGCATCGATCTGATCGACCCCGAAGCGGGTGCCTTCAGCCTGCTGAGCGAGTTGGCGTGGGGCGACCCGAAGATCAATTCCGTGGTCTACACCGCCTCCGGCTGGTGATCGTCCAGCGGATTCGGCGGCACCCGAGCCGCACACCCGGTACGCCCGTCGACGGTGGAGCGAGAGGCCGAAAATGAACACGAGTACCGATCGGAGCGACCCGATCGCGATCGTCGGGATGGCGGCGGTGATGCCCGGCGCCGGCAACCTGGAGAGCTACTGGCGCAATCTCGTCGACGGGGTGGACGCGATCACCGACGTGCCGGCGAACCGGTGGGACGAGGAGTTCTACGACCCGGAGCAGGCCCACCGGCCGGACCGGATGTACTGCCGGCGCGGCGGGTTCGTCGACGAGTTCGCGACCTTCGAGCCGCTGCGGTTCGGCATCATGCCCGCCTCGGTCGCGGACATCGAACCGGACCAGCTCATCGCCCTGAACGTGGCCGCCGCCGCGATCGACGATGCCGGCGGCGCGGACCGACTGCCCGGCGGCGACCGGGTCGGAGTGATCCTCGGGCGGGGCGGCATCCTCAGTCCGGCTCAGGCCCGCTACGCCCAACGGGTGCGGATGTCGAGCCAGGTCATCCAGGTGCTGCGGGAGCTGATTCCGGAGCTGGACCAGAGCCGGCTCGACCTGGTGCGCGAGAAGTTCGACGAGCGGCTCGGCCCGTACCAGCCGGAGGGGACGATCGGTCTGGTGCCGAACCTGGCCGCGTCCCGGGTGGCCAACCGGCTCAACCTACGCGGTCCGGCGTACACCCTGGACGCGGCCTGCGCCTCGTCGCTGATCGCGGTCGACCAGGCGATCACCGAGCTGCGCAGCGGACGGTTGGACGCCGTCCTGGCCGGTGGAGTGCACCACGTGCACGACATCAGCTTCTGGTCGGTGTTCAACCAGTTGCGGGCGCTGTCCAGGCGCGGTGAGAGCCGGCCCTTCCACCGGGAGTCCGACGGCCTGCTGATCGGCGAGGGCACGGGTGTGGTCGTACTCAAGCGGTGGTCCGACGCTGTCCGGGACGGCGACCGGGTGTACTCCGTCATCCGGGGTAGCGGGATGTCCAGCGACGGCCGCTCGGCGAGCATGTTCAACCCGGCCTCCTCCGGACAGGTGCTGGCCATCCGGCGGGCCTGGGAGGCGGCGGGGCTGGACCCGACCGCGCCGGACGCGCTGGGGTTGCTGGAGGCGCACGGCACCGGCACACCCACCGGCGACGCGGCCGAACTGGTCTCGGTCGCCGAGGTCTTCGGACCGCATTCGGGCGACGGGCCACGCCCGGTGATCGGATCGGTCAAGTCGATGATCGGGCACACCATGCCGGCCGCCGGCATCGCCGGCCTGATCAAGGCGACGCTCGCGGTGTACCGGGGAGTCCTGCCGCCCACGCTGCACTGCGACGATCCACGCTCGGAGATGGCCGCGACCCGGTTCGCCCCGATCCCCACCGCCCGCCCGTGGGAGAGCGACGGGCCGCGTCGGGCCGGGGTGAACGCCTTCGGCTTCGGCGGCATCAACGCACACGTCATCATCGAGCAGGCGCCCGAACCCGCCGGTGTACGGCAGCGGCCGATCGGCGGGCAGCCGTTGGCGGTGGGTGGAGCGAGTGTCGGACGAGACACCGCGCCGACCACGGGCAGCTCGACGGTTGCGGTGACCGAGCCGGACCAGGTGCTCTGGCTCGCCGCGCCGGACCCCGCCCAGTTGGCCGGCCTGCTGTCCCGCAGCGACCACGAAGTACGGGCCCTCGGCGTCGAACGGGCCCGGAGCAACCGGCCCGCCAACGGGGGCGAGGCGTGCCGACTCGGCATCGTCAGCCCGACCGACAAGCTGCTGGCCGTCGCCCGCAAGACGGTGGACCGCGGTCAGGCCTGGCGGGGCGGACGGGACATCTGGTTCAGCCCGTCACCGCTGCTGGCCGCCGGCACCGGACGCCTCGCCTTCGTCTTCCCCGGCCTGGAGGCGGAGTTCGCGCCCCGTACCGCCGACATCGCCGCGCACCTCGGACTGCCGGACCGGCAGTGGTCCGCCTCGGACCTGGGCCGGCACGGCGCCGGGCTGATCGAGGTCGGCAAACTTCTCGACAAGGCGCTGCGCCACCTCGGCGTGCTACCGGACGCGGTCGCCGGACACAGCATCGGCGAATGGACCGCGGCGGCGACCAGCGGGCAGATCAGCACGGCGGCGATGGACGACTTTCTGGAACTGTTCCACGCCGACTCGGTCGAGGTCTCCGGATACGTGTTCGCCGCCGTGGGAGCTGGCGCGGACCGGGTCACCCCGATGCTGGGTGACTTTCCGGGGGTGGTGCTCTCCCACGACAACGCCCCGGCGCAGTCGGTGGTGAACGGGCCCGAGCCCCAGGTGGACCGGCTCGTAGAGGCCCTGCGTACGGAGAACGTGCTGTGTCAGAAGTTGCCGTTCCGGTCGGCCTTCCACACTCCCGTGTTCGTCGACGGCCTGCAGTCGATCGGCGCGGCGCTGCGGCGGTGGGAGGTACACCCGACCCGGATACCGGTCTGGTCGGCGACCCTGGCGGCACCGTTCCCCGCTGACGAGGCGCAGGTCAATGCCCTTTTCGTCAGGCACATGATGGAGCCGGTCTGGTTCCGTCAGACCGTCGCGGCGATGTACGACGCCGGGGTACGGGTCTTCCTCCAGGTCGGTGCGGGACAGCTCGCCTCGCTGATCAGCGACAACCTGCGCGGGCGTGAGCATCTCGCGATGCCGGTGAACGTGAAGCACCGCAGCGGGCTGGACCAGCTCCGCCGGGTCGCCACCGCGATCTGGGTGGAGGGCGGCAGCCCGAACCTGACCGCGCTCGATCCGCCGTTGGCGAAGGCAGCCGCGAAACCGGTACGCCGTGGCCCGTCGATTCCGCTGGATCTCGGTGGACCACTGGTCCGGCTCGGGGCGGGCGCCGCCGGTCTGCTCGGCGTGTCAGCGGGCGGCACCCCGCCGAACCACCTGGCCGCGGGTCCGCCAAAGCACGGTTCGGCCGTTCCGGTCGGCGCCTCGCCGGCAGTCGGAGCGGGGCGGCAGCCCGAGCCGGCGGGTAACGGCACCAACCCGGCGGCGGCGCTTGCCGCCCTGCACAGGTTGACCGGACGGTCCAGCGCGGCCGCGGAACTCGCCGCGCTGTTGCAGGACACGGCTCGGGACGCGGCAAGCGTTCTGGACGCGGCCGCCCGGCCGGCTCCGCCGGTACCGCCGCGCCCGGGTGTCGGACAACCTGCGGTCGCCCCGCCAGCCGGATCCTCCCGAACCGCCGCGCCCGGAGGCCGTGGCAACGGCGTCGCGGGCAACGGGGTCGGTTCGGCCAACGGGGTCGACACCGGCAAGGCGGTCAGCGCCAGCGCCAGCAACGGCGACCCGGGTCCGGTTCGGCGGATCACGTTGCGGGTCTCCGTCGAGAACATGCCGTACCTGAAAGACCACTGCTTCTTCGTCCAGCCACCGGACTGGCCGAAGATGGAGGACCGGTGGCCGGTGGTGCCGGCCACCACCCTGGTGCAGCACATGGTCGACGCGGCGGAGCAGGCCATGCCGGGCCTGCGGGCGGTGGCCGTACGCGACGCCCGGTTCAACCGTTGGCTGATAGCCGAGCCGGGTCAGGACGTCGAGATCGCGGTGCGGCCGACCGGTGACGGCCTGGTCTCGGTCACCTTCGGCCCGTACGCCCGGTCGATGGTGGAACTCGCCGCGGACTATCCGGCGGACCCGCCCGAGGTGTGGCGGCACGATCCCGCGACCGAACGGCCGCCACGGATCAGCGCCGAGGAGATGTACGCCGAGCGGCTGATGTTCCACGGCCCCCAGTTCCAGGGCATCACCGCCGTGCACGCCCTCGGTGACATGCACGTACGGGGGGTGGTCCGCGCACCCGTGCCGCCGGGCGCCCTGCTGGACAACGCGCTGCAGCTGATCGGCAACTGGCTCATCACCACACAGCCGTTCCGTACCGTCGCGTTGCCCGTGGGCCTTCGCCACATCCGCTACTTCGGCCCCCCGCCGGCACCCGGTACGGACTTCGAGTGTGTCGCCCGGGTGCGCTCGATCGACGACGCACAACTCGTCGCGGACACCCAACTGGTGGTCGACGGCCGGGTGTGGGCACAGATCGAGGGCGCGGTGGACCGGCGCTTCGACAGCCATCCGCAGGCCCGGCCGGCGGAGCGGTTCCCCGAGCGGCATCCGATGTCGCTGATCCAACCCGAGGGCTGGACGATGGCCTTCGACTGCTGGACCGACCTGGTCACCCAGGGCATGGCCGCCCGCGGCATCCTGGGCTCGGCCGCGTACCAGGACTACGAGCGGCAGCCCGCCAGATCCCGCAAACAGTGGCTGTTGGGCCGGATCGCGGTGAAGGACGCCGTCCGGTTCCGGTTGTGGGAGGACGGGCACCGCGACATCTACCCGATCGAACTGACGGTCGGCAACGATCCGGACGGGCGACCCCGGGTACACGGACGTCCGGGCCGTGACCTGCGCGACTGCGATGTCTCGCTGGCGCACTGCGCGGAGATCGGCGTCGCGATCGCGAAACCCCGCGGGCCGGCGTCGCCATCCGACGCGCCCGGCGTCGGCATCGACGTCGCCGAGATCACCGACCATCCGGAGAGCACCCTGCGCTTCGCCCTGACCGACGGGGAGACCGCCCTGTTGGACTCGCTCGGCGGCGACGCCGAGGACCGGCGGCAGTGGTTCACCCGGTTCTGGGCCGCCAAGGAGGCCGTCGGCAAGGCGGAGGGGACCGGACTCGACGGCCGCCCGCGCCGGTTCGTGGTGACCGGCGCCACGGACACGGTGCTGACGGTCCACGTCGACGACCGGAGCTACCCGGTCCAGCACCGCGAGGTCGGAAATCCCGAAGACCTACCACCTCGACGGTACGTGGTCGCCTGGACCTGGGGCCCGCGGACCGGGACCGATCAGCCGTGACCGGCATCCACTCCCGACCATCCGAAGGAGCACCTCCCATGGCCGCCTCGCACGCCGACATCCTCGCCGAGCTCACCGGGATCATCCACGCGGTCCTCGGCGACTTCGCCGCCGACGAACCCATCACCGTGGACACCACCTTCCGCGACGACCTCGGCATGGAGAGCATCGACGTCGTCTCCCTCGCCGGCCGGCTGCAGGCCCGGTACGGCAACACCGTCAACTTCGCGCACTTCGTCGCCAAACTCGATCTGGAGACCGTGGGCGAGCTGCGGGTCGGGCAGCTGGTTGAGCACATCGCACGCTCCCTCGACGCGAGCCCCACCGTCGTCGAGGCGGTCCACTCGTGACGATGATCCGGGCCAACGGGATCGACGTGCACGTCGAACACCTCGAACCACCGGCCGGTGAGCCGGACGAGGTCGGCGCTGACCGGGGTGCGGGGCCGACCCTCGTGATGATCCACGGAATGGCCTCCGACAGCCTCGCGAGCTGGTACTTCACCCTGGCCAAGCCCTTCGCCGACGCCGGGCTGCGGGTGGTGATGTACGACTTGCGGGGGCACGGCCACAGCGAGCGCCCGCCCACCGGCTACACCCTCGACGACTTCGTCGACGACCTGTCGGCGATGCTGACCGCACTTGACGTCACCGCTCCGGTGCACCTGCTCGGCAACTCGTTCGGCGGCACCATCGCGTTCGCCTACGCGGCCCGGCACCCCGACCGGGTCGCCTCCGTCGCGGCGGTCGAATCCTCGCCGCCGACCCCGGCGTGGATGGCCCGGGTCGCGCGCCGGCTGGACCGGGCCGCCGACCTTCTGCCCCGACCGGAGGCGCTGGCGCAGATCGTCGCCGGCCGGGGGGCCCGGGTGGCCCGCCGGGCCCGGGATACCGGCGAGCTGCTCATGGCGACCACGCTGGCCCGGGACCTACCGGCGAGTGCCCTGCCCAGTGCCGCGCAGATCAGCGCGATCGACGTACCGGTGCTCTGCCTCTACGGCGCGAACTCCGCGGTCGTCGAGCTGGCACCGGCGGTGGTCCGGCTGCTGCCGCAGATGCGGACCGTGGTCCTACCCGGCGAGAAACACACAGTCCTGGTCGACCGGCCGGAGGCGGTCCGCCGGCTCGTCCTGGCGTGGCTCCGCGAGGAGTGCTCCGTCGAGGTGGCCGAGGTGGCCACCGCCCCGTGACAACCCAACGTGCAGGAGGTCCTCGGATGGACACCCCGGTCACCGGCAGGTCGATCATCATCAGTAACGGCCGGTGCGGCTCGACGCTGCTCTCGGACCTGATCGCGGAGCAGCCCGAGACTCTCTCGGCGCAGGAGTTCTTCATGTCGGTCGCACCCTGGGCACGCAGTTCCGAGGTGCTGACCGGGGCCGCGTACTGGGCGGTGCTGAGCAGCCCAAAGGCGGAACTCGCCACTCTCTTCCGGATCGGGTTGCCGCCGAAGGAGGTGCGGTATCCCGCGACCGGGAGGTGGGCCGACCGAATGACCGAGTTGCCGCGGATCCTCGCCATCACCCTGTCGAAGCTGACCCCCGACCCGGACCGCCTCTTCGACCAGCTCGCCGAGCGGGTGCCGGACTTCCCGACGCAGTCGGTCGGCGACCACCACCGGATGTTCCTCGACCTGCTGGCCGTGATGACCGGCAAGCGGCGCTGGGTCGAGCGTTCCGGCGGGTCCAGCCACGTCGCTCCGTACCTTCTGCGGGCATTTCCCGAGGCGAAGGTGGTGTATCTGACCCGCGACCGGGAGGCGACCGCCCGCTCGATGAGTCAGCACTCGTCGTTCCAGCTGATTCAGCTGCGGGTGGAGTTCCTCGGCCGGTGCGGGCTGGATCCGTTCCGGATCGAACCCGGCCAGTCGGTGCCCGAGGACCTGGAGCGTTACCTGCCGGACCGGCTCAGCGCCGACCTGCTCCGGGATCGGGGCCAGGACCTGCGCCGCTACCTCGGTCTGAGCGCGTTCCTGACCAGCCAGGCCGAGCAGGCGCTCACCGACCTGCCGCCGCGCTACCTGCACCGGATGAGCTACGAGGACCTGGTCGCCGACCCGATCGGGCAGCTCGGCCTACTGGCCCGGTTCCTGGAGTTCGAGGACTGGGAGGACTGGGCACGGCGGGTCGCCCCACGGGTGGTCAGCCCCGCCCGGTCCCGCGAGGTCGCCGCGGCCTGACCCGCGATCGTGCCCCACCGACCCTCAGGACTCCGTCGAACGAGAGGAACCATTCGTGAAACCACTCCGGATGTCGGGCCGGCGACCGCTCGCCGCGGCCGCCGTACTGGGACTGTTGTACGTCCTCGCGGCGCCGGCGTCAGCCGCCGCCACCCCGATCGGGGCGGATGCGCCGGGTACGGCCGGACATCAGCCAAAATACGAGCGGAAGCTGATCGGGAAGGGCACCCCGGACGAGTGCTTCGCCGGTATCGGTGTGGCCTATCCACCCGGTCCGCCATGCGCCACCGGCCAGCCGAAGGTGAACCAGTCCTACCTGTGGGGCATGACCCAGACCGCGCAGAGCCTGTGGTTCGGGACCGGAGCGAACGTCAACTGCATGACCAGCGGGCGCAACCTGCGCAACACGACACCGAACCTGAACGACGACTGGGTGTGCGAGTACGGCGAGAGCCAGATCGCGAAACGTAACCCGACTCTGCCTCCCACCCTGGGCGACCATCGCCCGCCCCGCCTGTACACGTACGACAAACGTTCGGGGCGATTGACGGAGAAGACCGAGGCGGTGAAGGCCGCCTCCACCACCGACGCCAACCGGCTGAGCACGACCGCCGGAATCCGGGCCGCCGGCACCCATCAGGGGGTGGCGTTCCTGGGCGGGCCCGCCCTGGGCGAGAGCATCAACCTGTTCGCCTTCGACACCGACACCGGCGCCTTCCTCGGCTCGATCAACCTGCCGGCGTACGGCAACATCCGCCACTTCGTGGTGGCCGACGGCGCGCTCTACGCGGGTGTCGGGGTGGGCGCGAACGGCGGCAACCGGGGGCACGTGCTGCGCTGGACCGGCTCCAAGAGCAATCCGTTCAGCTTCGTCGAGGTCGCGAACCTACCGGCCCAGGCGGCGGATCTCACCGTGCACGAGGGGCGGATCTTCGTGACGACCTGGACGGGTTCCGGTGACGACGCCCTGGCAGCGGCCGTGCCCGGCACGACCGACGAGCCGCTGTCCGGGGTCGCCGGGGTGTGGATGAGCCCGAAGCTGTCGCAGGGGGAACGCGGCCTCACGCCGGCCGACGCCGACAACTGGACCCAGGTCTGGTCGGTCGACGGGTACGAGCCCGACCCGGTCGTGGCCCGCACCTACGCCCTGGGTGGGCTCGCCTCCTTCAACGGCTACCTGTACTGGGGCACGATGCACGTGCCGATGAAGGCGACCACGGTGCACATCGCGACCTACCCACCGGCGGACGAGGCCGCGCTGCGGTCCACGGTCCGCAGCACGCAGCGGGCGATCAGCATCTTCCGAGGTAAGAGCTTCGGCGACCGTCACCAGCGGGTGGACCTGCTGTACGGCGCATCCCAGTTGCCCGCCTACGACCCGGCGGGCAACGGCGGAGCGGGCCTCTGGGCCGCCGCCTCGACCGGATACACCCCGTTGTACGGCCCGTCGGGCATGGGCAACCCCTACAACAACTACACCTGGAAGATGGCGGTGGCGGGCGGGAAACTGTACGTGGGCACCATGGACTGGAGCTACATCTCCAAGGACCTGGGCCAGGACACCGCCCGGCTGTTGGGTGTCACCGGCCCCGCCGCGGCCGAGTTCGGCAAGGCCTCGGTACTGGCCGACGACCCCCCGCCGGCCCCGGTCTACGGCGGCGACCTGTTCGTCTTCGACTCGACCAGCAGGCCGGCCACGGTGGTGGACAACAGTGGGCTCGGCAACTACCTGAACTACGGGATCCGCAACATGATCGCCGACGGGTCGACCCTCTACCTGGGCATGGCCAATCCGATGAACCTGCGTACGGACCCGGACGACGACGTTCCCGAGGGCGGCTGGGAACTGATCCGACTCAGCGTGCAGCACTGTTAGGGCCTGTTTCATGAGGGCGGTCGAGCCGAGGCGGAGTCCGGGCGGCGATCCGGCAGGGCGCGGTGGCGTCCGGATACCGGTGTTGTATCCGGACGCCACCGCAACGCCGCCGGTCGTCGTGCGGGCCCGCCGCAGGCCGGCCAGTTCTTATGAAACAGGCCCTAGCCGGTTGGCTCCGCTCGGGCCGCGCGTCGCGGGAACGGACGGAGCCAGCCCCGCCAAACACAAATCGGTGCAGGTCCTTACAAAGCCTGAACATTGATATGCCAGGGTGCGAATATGATGAAAATTGGTATATCTTGGACACATCGCGTGAGACCGTACCGTCGGCGGCGACACCTGCTCACGGTCCTGTCGCTCGTCGGAGCGCTCACCCTGTCGGCCGGCTGCGGGCTCTTCCGGGACGACCCGGAGCAGCACGAGGCCGGACCGGTGTCCACCGTGCCCACCGGCTCCTCGACGCACACCCTCGTGGTCGACGGGCAGGAGCGCCGCTTCCGCCTCTACCGGCCGACCAACCTCGCCGGGTCGACCCCGGCACCGCTCGTGGTCATGCTGCACGGCGCGCTCGGCACCGGCAGCCAGGCGGAAACCTCCTACGGCTGGAACGCCCAGGCCGACCAGGAGGGCTTTGTCGTGGCCTACCCGGACGGGATGAGCCGCTCCTGGGCGGTCAGCCCGGACTGCTGCGGACCACCGGCCCGGGACGGCGTGGACGACGTCGCCTTCATCCAGCAACTGGTGGCCACCGTGGCCGACCAACTTCCGGTGGACCGCAGCCGGATCTACGCCACCGGGATCTCCAACGGCGGGATGCTCGCATACCGCCTGGCGTGCGACACGAAGCTGTTCGCCGCGATCGGGCCGGTGGCGGCGACCCAACTCGGCCCGTGCTCGTCACCGGCACCGATCTCCGTGATCCACCTTCACGGGATGGCGGACCAGACGGTGCCGTTGAACGGTGGTCCGGGCAAGCGGGACAACGACGGGACCGGGCGAAATCCGGTCAAGATCGACGGGCCGCCCATCCCCGACCTGCTCGGCCAATGGCGTACCACCGACGGATGCCCGGCGCCGGCGACGACCGCCTCAGGCCCGGTCCGGACCTCGGTCGCCACCTGTCCGGGAGGACGGGCGGTCGAGTTGGTCACCGTCGAGGGCGCTGGCCACCAGTGGCCCGGTGCCGCCGGCCCCGGACCGCAGGCGCAACGCCTGCTCGGCCTGGATCCACCCACGACCGCGCTGGACGCGACCGAGACCATCTGGCGTTTCTTCGACGCACACCCCCGAACCGGCGGCTGACCCGCACCGGCGGCCACTGATCCGACAGCTCACGAGAGGGAGCAGCAGATGCCCAGTAGTGGTGGCAGCCCGGCTGCGGTCGAGGTCGCCGACCTCGTCAAACGCTATCCCGGGAGCACGAACGCAGCCGTGGACGGGCTGTCCTTCACGGTTGCCGGCGGCGAGATCTTCGGGCTGCTGGGACCCAACGGCGCCGGCAAGTCGACCACCATCGGCATCCTCACCACCCGGCTGCGGGCGTCCGGGGGCCGGGCGCTCGTCAGCGGGATCGACGTGGTCGGTGACCCGGTCGCGGCCCGCGCCCAGTTGGCCGTCGTACCCCAGCACAACAATCTGGACCGGTCGCTGACACCACGACAGAACCTGCTGTACCACGCCGCGTACCACGGCGTCAGCCGCGCCGTACGCAACGCGCGGGCCGATGAGCTCCTGGACCGTTTCGGCCTGCAGGATCGGGCGGACAAACGGATCGAGGCGTACTCGGGCGGCATGGCGCAACGGCTGATGATCGCCCGCGCGCTGATCCACGAACCAGCGGTGCTCTTCCTCGACGAGCCCACCAACGGTCTGGACCCGCAGTCCCGCCGGCTGATCTGGAGCCGGATCCGCGAGATGCGCGAGCGCGGTGTGACGGTCGTCCTGACCACTCACCAGATGAACGCGGCCGCCGCTCTGGTCGACCGGGTCGGCATCGTCGACCACGGTCGGCTGCTCACCGCGGACACGCCAGGCAACCTGGTCAGAGGGCTCGCCGGACGATCGATCCTCGACCTGACGGTCACCCTGGCCGCGCTTGACGAACCGGACGAGCTGCTGAGCGCGCTCTCCGAGGTCTCCGGCGTACGCAAGGGCGAACGGCTCGCCGACCCGCCGCCGCCCGGGGCCGGGGCCGGGGCCGCCAAACTCCGTGCCGTCCTCGGCCTCGGCGGCGGGTCGGGGTTCGGCGCGGGCACGCCCGCCGCATTGACCGCGCTGGCCCGGGAGCGGGCCGTCGCCACGCTCGCCCCCGACCCGGGCGGGCGTGGGCGCGTCCGGATCCGGCTGCATCTCGCCGCCGACCCCGCCACCGTGCTCGGACCGGCGCTCACCGTCCTGACCACACGGTCGGCGACCCTCACCGACGTACGCATCGGCGAGCCGAGCCTCGAAGACGTCTTCATCGGACTGACCGGAAGGGACCCACGGTGACCGACCTCGACGCCCCGCCGGTTGCCGCAACGAGCTTCGCGGCGGCACCCGCGCGACCTCGCGCCCACCGGGCCTTCCTGGCCATTCTGCGCCGGGACCTGCTGGTCACCGTCAAGGAACTCTGGGTCATCCTGGTCCAGGTCGGCCTCACCCCGCTGTTCATGCTCTTCGTCTTCGTCAAGGTGCTCGGCGGGCAGGGCGTCGTCAGCCGGAACTTCGCCGACCTGTTCCTGCCCGGCATCGTCGCGCTCGCCGCGCTCACCACCGCGCTGCAGAGCGTCGCACTGCCACTGGTCAAGGAGTTCGGCTTCACCCGGGAGATCGAAGACCGGCTCCTCGCCCCGCTGTCGACGAACCTGGTGGCGGTCGGCAAGCTCGTAGTCGCGATGCTGCGCGGGCTCGTCGCCGCAGCCCTCATCTACCCACTCGGGGCGCTGATGGTCGGCTCGGCCCCGTGGCAGCCCGGACGGTTACCGATGGTCCTGCTGACGATCCTGCTCGGCGGATGGATCGGTGGCGGCATCGGCATGACGCTGGCGATGATCCTGCCCATCCAACGGATCAACATCACGTTCTCGCTGGTCGTGACCCCGATCATCTGGACCGGTTGCATCCACTACCCGTGGCCGCGGCTCTCCTCGATGCCGTGGTTCCAGACGGTCACCGCCCTCAACCCGATGACCTACGTCTCCGAGGGCGTGCGCGGGGCCATGTTGCCCGGCGTCGCGCACATACCGGCCTGGGTCTGTCTGCTGGTGCTGACCGGAGTGGCCGCACTGGTCACGGTCACCAGCGTCCGAAGTTTCAGTCGGCGTGCCGTCCAGTGAACGGCACGGTCACCGCGTCTATCGGAGGTGTTCGTCGATGAACGTGCTGGAACCCCCCAGGTCAACGGCCCCCGCGTCGGATGGCTCGTTCGCCGCCTGGTTGGCCGATCGGGCCGGCCGGCTGCTGCTGCAGGTCCGCGCGGAGCACGGTCACCACGACCCGGCCGCGTTGAAGCGCGCGGGTGATCGGGCGGCGCACCAACTGCTGCGCGTTGAACTGGCACGGCACAGAAGCGCCGACGCCGTGCTCTCGGAGGAGGACGACGGCGCCCGGCAGGCCTGGGCAACGGGTACGGCCGACCCCCTGCCGGAGCGGCTGGGCGCCGAACGGGTGTGGATCGTCGACCCGTTGGATGGGACCCGCGAGTTCTCCGAGCCGGGCCGGACGGACTGGGCGGTGCATGTCGCACTCTGGCAACGGAACGCGCCGACGGAGCACCGCCTCGTGGCGGGCGCCATCGCCCTGCCGGCCCAGCTCCGTACCCTCGGCACGGAGACACCCCCGACCCGGCCGCCGGCGGTCAGCGGTCGGACCATCCGGTTGGCGGCGAGTCGGAGTCGGCCGCCGGCGTTTTTGACGAAGTTGGCGGACGAGGTCGGTGCCGAGTTGGTGCCGATGGGATCGGCCGGGGCGAAGATCGCCGCGGTTATCACCGGTGAGGTCGACGCATACGTGCACGCGGGTGGTCAGTACGAGTGGGATTCGGCGGCCCCGGTGGCGGTGGCGACGGCCACGGGTTTGCACGCTTCCCGCATCGATGGTTCCGCGTTGAGCTACAACGAGGCTGATCCCCGGCTGCCGGACCTGGTGGTCTGCCGGCCGGAGCTGGCCGCCCCACTCCTCGCCGCGCTGAGGCAACACCTGACCCCGGTGCCGGCACCGGCCACGGCAGCCGGGTGATCCGCGATGACGACAAACGACACGACGCCCGCTGCGGCGTACCGGGTTTCGCACCTGGACGCGATCGAGGCAGAGAGCATCTTCGTCATGCGCGAGGTGGTGGCCGAGTTGGAGCGCCCGGTCCTGCTCTTCTCCGGCGGCAAGGATTCGATCGTGATGCTCCGGTTGGCCCAGAAGGCGTTCGCGCCAGCCCGGATCCCGTTCCCGGTGATGCACGTCGACACCGGGCACAACTTCGACGAGGTGTTGGACTACCGGAACCAGCGGGTCGCCGAACTCGGCCTGCAGTTGGTGGTGGCGAGCGTACCCGAGGCGTTGGAGGCAGGTCTGGTCCGCGAATCCGCCGACGGGACGCGGAACCGGATCCAGACCCCGGTCCTGTTGGCGGCGGTGGAGAAGTACCGGTTCGACGCGTTGTTCGGCGGGGCGCGGCGGGACGAGGAGAAGGCGCGGGCCAAGGAGCGGATGTTCAGCTTCCGGGACGACTTCGGTCAGTGGGATCCGAAGAACCAGCGGCCGGAGCTGTGGTCGCTGTACAACGGGCGGCATCACCCGGGCGAGTCGATCCGGGTGTTCCCGTTGTCGAACTGGACCGAGCTGGACGTCTGGCACTACATCGCCCAGGAGCGGCTGGCGTTGCCGTCGATCTACTACGCCCACGAACGTACGGTGATCGAGCGCGACGGAATGCTCTATGCGGTGAACGAGTTCATCGTGCCCCGAGGTTCGGAGGAGCCGTTCAAAGCGCGGGTGCGGTACCGGACCGTCGGCGACGCCTCCTGTACCGCGGCGGTGCTGTCCGAGGCGGACACGGTGGACCTGGTGATCGAGGAGGTCGCGGCGACCCGGATCACCGAGCGGGGGGCGACCCGGGGTGACGACCGGGTGAGTGAGACCGCGATGGAGGACCGCAAGAGAGAGGGCTACTTCTGATGGCTACGACCGGGGTCGCGGTGGTCGAGGGCGCAGCGTCCGAGGGTCGGGCGATGGACCTGTTGCGGTTCACGACGGCGGGCAGCGTCGACGACGGCAAGTCGACGCTGATCGGTCGGTTGCTCTACGACACCAAGTCGTTGTTCACGGACCAGTTGGCAGCCGTGGAGGCGGCCAGCGCGGCCAACGGCGACGAGTACACGAATCTGGTGTTGCTGACCGATGGCCTGCGGGCGGAGCGGGAGCAGGGCATCACGATCGACGTGGCGTACCGGTACTTCGCCACGCCCCGGCGCAAGTTCATCGTCGCCGACACCCCGGGGCACATCCAGTACACCCGGAACATGGTCACCGGCGCCTCCACGGCCGACCTGGCGTTGATCCTGGTCGACGCCCGTAAGGGCCTGGTCGAGCAGTCCCGCCGGCACGCGTTCCTGTGCTCGCTGCTGCGGGTGCCGCACCTGGTCCTGTGTGTGAACAAGATGGACCTGGTCGGCTGGTCGCAGGAGGTCTACGAGCGGATCGCCGACGAGTTCACCGCGTTCGCGGCGAAGTTGGAGGTGCCGGACCTCGCCGTCGTCCCGGTCTCGGCGTTGCACGGCGACAACATCGTGACCCGCTCGGAGCACACCCCGTGGTACGAGGGCCCGTCGCTGCTGCACCACCTGGAGCGGGTGCACATCGCCAGTGACCGCAATCTGGTCGACGTCCGGTTCCCGGTGCAGTACGTGATCCGCCCGCAGTCGACCACGGTCACCGACTACCGCGGCTACGCCGGCCAGGTCGCGTCGGGTGTGCTGAAGCCGGGAGACGAGGTTCTGGTTCTCCCCTCCGGGTTCACCTCCCAGATCGCGGCGATCGAGACCGCAGACGGACCGGTCGCCGAGGCGTACCCGCCGATGTCGGTCACGGTCCGGTTGACCGACGAGATCGACATCTCCCGGGGCGACCTGATCTGCCGGCCCCACAACGGCCCGGCGGTCGCGCAGGACATCGAGGCGATGATCTGCTGGATGGACGAGGCCACCCCGCTGCGTCCCGGCGCGAAGTACGCCATCAAGCACACGACCCGTACCGCCCGGACCGTGATCCGCGAGCTGCACTACCGACTTGAGGTGAACTCGCTGCATCGGGACGAGGCCGCCACCGAACTCGGACTCAACGAAATCGGCCGGGTCCGCATGCGTACGACCGTCCCGCTGCTCGCCGACGAATACCGGCGCAACCGCACCACCGGCGGTTTCATCCTGATCGACGAAACCACCAACCGCACCATCGCCGCCGGAATGATCGTCGACACCAATTGACCTACGGTAAGGGCCCTTCCCGCTACCGGAAATCGGAGCGGAAAGGGCCCTTCGTCACGTCTCAGACGGTGAGGGTCCAGGCGTTGATATAGCCGGTGTCACCGGAGAAGACGTCCCGCACCCGCAGCAGCCAGGTGCCGTTCGCCGACTCGGTGGAGAGATTCGCGGTATAGGTGGCGTTGACGTTGTCGGCGCCGTCCAGGAAGCTCTGGTTCTTCAGCCGGTAGGCGGTGCCGTCCGGTGCCACCAGATCGATGATCAGGTCGCCCCGGAAGGTGTGCACGATATCGACCGCCACGGTGGACGCCGAGGAGGCGTTACGGTTACAGCCGGTGATAACGATGCCGCTGGTCACCGCCGTGTTGCTGTCCGGTATCGCCACATCGGTGCCGTTGGTGCCCGAGCAGCCGCCGCCACCCGAGCCGGTCACGGTCAACGAGTACGTGGCGCTGCGCGTGCCCGCAGTGCCGGCACCGGTGACAGTGACGCCGTAGGTGCCGGCAGGGGTGCTCGCCGAGGTGGCGATGGTGAGCGTGGACGAGCCGCCCGAGGTCACCGTGGCCGGGCTGAACGAGGCGGTGGCGCCACTCGGCAACCCGCTCGCCGACAGGCTCACCGACTGCGCCGAGCCGCTGGTGGTCGCGGTACTCACGGTGGCGCTGACCGAGCCGCCCGGCGCGGTCGAACCGGCCGTCGGCGACACCCCGACGGAGAAGTCGTCGGCCGGTGGAGTGCCGCCGCTGCCCACGTAGAGCAACTGGTTCGGGGTGCCGGTGCCGACGTTGGTCACCACGTTCGGGGTGGAGTTGCCGACCAGGTAGTCGCGGACCTGCTGCGGGGTCCAGGACGGGTTCGCCGACAGCGCCAGCGCCGCCGCGCCGGCGACGTGCGGCGACGCCATCGAGGTGCCGCTGATCGTGTTGGTCGCGGTGTTGCTGTCGTACCAGGCCGAGGTGATGTTGACGCCCGGCGCCAGGATGTCGACGCAGGTGCCGAAGTTGGAGAAGCTGGCGGCCGCGTCGTTGTTCTGCGTCGCACCTACGGTGATCGCGGAGGCCACCCGCGCCGGGGAGTAGTTGCAGGCGTTCTGCCGAACGCCGAGGGCGTTGCCGTTGCCGGCCGCGACCGCGTACGTGACGCCGGAGTTGATCGAGTTGTTGATGGCCGTGTCTAGCGAGGAGTTGGCGCTACCGCCGAGGCTCATGTTCGCCACGGCCGGCTTGATCGCGTTCGCGGTGACCCAGTCGATGCCGCCGATCACCCCGGCGTTGGTGCCACTGCCCGAGCAGTTCAGCACCCGTACGCCGACCAACTGGACGCCCTTGGCCAGGCCGTACGTCGAGCCGCCGACGGTGCCGGCGACGTGCGTGCCGTGCCCGTTGCAGTCGTCCGCCGAGCCGCCGTCGACAGCGTCGTAGCCGGAGGTGGCCCGGCCGCCGAAGTCGTTGTGGGCGAAGTTGATACCGGTGTCGACGATGTACGCGTGCACGTTGGTCGCGGTGTTCGGGTAGGTGTACGAGCTGTCGAGCGGAAGGTTGCGCTGGTCGACGCGGTCCAGGCCCCAGGACGGGGGGTTCGGCTGTGTCCCGGAGATGCGGACCGTGTGGTTCTGCTCGACGTACGCGACATCGGGGTGCGCGGCGATCCTGGCCGCCGCCTTGGCGCCGGCGGTGATCTCGAAGCCGCGCAGCGCCGTGGAGTAGGTCCGAGCGACCGCTCCGCCGTGCTGACCGACCAGCCTGCTGGCGGTGGCACCGACCTGCGCCCGACTCACCGCGCTCTCCTTGAACACCACGATGTAGCTGTCGGTGACAGCCGTGGCACCGCCGGCACTACGGATGTCGCCTTCCGGTTCGGCCGCCACGGCCGGCGAGGCCGCTGTGAGGGCCAGCATCGCGACGGCGCCCACCACAATTGATCTTTTCGGGAGACTCATTCTCCCCTCCCTCCGATTCGGCCCTTCGTCCGCTCGCCCACGACGAGGAATCGATGATGGCCGATTGAGAAGAGATTACTAAATGATGGCGGCAGAAGACAGATCCAGGGCCCCCTATACCGCTCATAAGATGGAGGTCAAGGTATGGCAATTCATTCCAGATCACGGGCTTGGTGGTCATTCCGAGACGAGCCATCGATTCGTCACCAGCCTATGCGCTTCAGCCCACCCTCGCCCCGTTCGGAAGGCCGGAGGTTGACTATCCGCCGCGCCGGCGCGACTGGCTCGGGTTGTCACTCGACCTGAAACGTCGCGGTCGATGCGAGTCGCAGGGTGGCCCCAGGCCGAAGTGGGTGTCGTACGCCGGGTTCAAGCCGCCGTTGGTCCAGCCAGGTACCGTTCGTGGAGTACAGGTCGGTCACCGTCGCGGCCCCGTCCGGCGCAGTCGTGACAGCCGCGTGTCGTCGCGAGACAGCATCGTGGCCGGACAGCGCGGCCGCCGCGGGCGAACCGGGGTCCCGACCGAGGATCAGGGTTACTCCGGCCTCGAGGACTGTCTGCCACGGCGGGTCGAGCAACGCGATCATCAGGACGGTTTCGAGCACACTGAGGCAGTGCGGGCACATCCGGCTCCCCGGCGGACACGCCGTTCCGCACGACGGACAGGTGATGTCCACGGCGACCGGGTCGATCGGCTGCGGGGTGACGAGGTTGTTTACCTCGATGACCGCCGAGACGGCGGTGAGGTTCGCATAGCAGTCCGGGTTGCCGCACACGATGTCACCGGAGCCGACCGGTGCGCCGCAGGCGCGGCAGATCAGCCGCTCCATGTCGATTCCCCGACGCCGATGCCGCGGGCCCGCAGATGATCGGCGATCTGGTCGAGCTCGCCGGGCCGCGGGATCCCGACCAGCCACAGCCGGCCGTCGAGCACGCCGGTCTGCAAGCCTGCCCGGACGAGCTGAGCGGCCTCGCCGTATCGCTGGTGGCCCAGCGGGCTGAGGGTGATGACGCGTTGGTTCGCCGAGCCACGCAATGGGGTGTCGCCGTTGTTACGCCGCTCGACGTACCTACCCGCGACCACGGCGTCGCAGCTTGCGCGCAGCTCTGGCAGCCGTGCCGCACGCGACCAGCCGTATCCCGTATAGAGCAGGATGTCGATCGGCCGGGTGTGCCGCCAGGTGGTTATCCCGCGCAGGAGCGCGGCGAGCGCGACCGGCTGCTGGAGCGGTTCGCCGCCGGAGATCGTCACACCGTCGATCCCTTGAGGAAGTGAGGTGAGCCAGTCGAGCACCTCCTCGACGGGGACCGACCGGTCGGGGCGGCGAGGCCAGGTGTCCCGGGCGAGGCAGCCGGTGCAGGCGAGGGTGCAGCCTTGCAGCCAGATTCCGGCCCTTCTGCCGTACCCCAGGGTGGTGACCGGGTGGTGGAGGCGACTGATCTCGATGGTCGTCATGACAGCTCCACGGTGATGACGTCGGCCTGACGCCGCCAGGCCGTCACGACGAGCGACGTCGTGTCGCCGGACGCCGGCGCGTCGCCCGCCGGTACCGCCAGCCGGTCGAACAGGGCGCGGGCCAGCGGGTTGACGAGCGCCGTCTCCAGGGCGGAGCCGATCCCCCGGCCGCCTCGGGCCAGGTCGCGCGTGCACTCCCTGAGCACGCGCGCATGGACCGGCTGATCAAGCGTGACCGACACGTGGTGCTCTTCGCTGAGGCGGCGGAGCACGTTGCCGAGTTGGAGTTCGAAGATCTGTTCCGCCGCCTCCGGTCCGATGAAGTCGAACACCACGACATTGTCACCGAGGCGGTTGAGCAGCTCGGGGCGACCGAGTACCCGGGTGAAGTGATCCTCGATCGCTGCCCGCACGATCGCCTCGACCTGGTCGTAGGGAGTGCCCGGCGTAGCCGTCTGGGTCAACTGGCCCGTGCCGTCGTCGACGTACATGCCGAGGTTGCTGGTGAAGATCAGGATGCATTCGGAGAAGTGGGCGGTACCGCCGCGGCCGTCGGTGAGCCGGCCGTCCTCGAGGATCTGCAGGAACTTGTCGAGGATGCGGGGATGACTCTTCTCGATCTCGTCGAACAGGATCACCCGAAAGGGCTGCTGACGCACGGCGTTCGTGAGTTCTCCGCCGGCCTCGAAACCGACGTAGCCCGGTGGAGCGCCGATCAGCCGATCGCCGGCGTGCTCGGCGGAGAACTCGCTCATGTCGAACCGCAGGTAGGCCGCCTCGTCGCCGAACACCACATGGGCCACTGCCTTGGCCAACTCGGTCTTGCCCACCCCGGTCGGACCGGCGAAGAACAGAACTCCGCGCGGGCGTGACGATGCCCGTGCCGCATGGGCGCCGGACAGGCCGAGAGCGGCGCGTTTGAGGATGTCAAGGGTTTTGGTCACGGCTTGGCGCTGGCCGATGATCCGCTGGGGCAGGGACCGTTCCCCGTCTCGGATCCGGGTGTGCAGGTAGTCGCGGCGCCAGGGATTGTCCAATACCCCGAGCTTGAACGTTCGGGTCGCGTCGGGCCACTGCTCCGGGCTCAGCCCACGATCGCGTGCCAGCCTGGTCACTTCGATCATGCCCTGCAGGGTGAGTCCTTCGGACTGCTCGGCAAACGAGCGAGCCCGCTCGGGCAACGTCGCGTCGGGGATCTGGCCGTGCAACAGCCGACGGGCGCAACGTTCCCGATCGCCGTAGTCCGGTCGAGGCAGGCTGATCACACGGATCCGGTCCTTGCCCGCGGTCAGCCAGGCCGGCAGGTCACTCTCGTTCTCCACCAACCAGATCAACGGGTTGTACAGGCTCTGGGTCCGACCGGATTCGGCCGCGACCGGCCGCGCCGACCGGGACAGCTTCTCCATGCGGCGCAGGAACTGCCGCTCGGCGTCGTCCGGATCGCTCGGATGCCGCAGCAGGTGCGCCGCTCGGACGATGGCTGCCGCCCGCACGTTGGTGCGGGGCTGGGCGATCGCGGCGAGCTGGACGAACAGCGCGCCCAGGTCGGGCGTCGGGCCGCCGGGACGGTACCCATCGCCGAGGAGGGCACGGGTGGCAGTCGTCACGTCGCTTCTGCCGATCTGGTGCACGACACCGGAATCGATCAGATCATGATCGAGTACGAAGGTGTAGCCGCTCCGGTCCAGCAGCTCACGTATCACGTCGGTGAGGGAGAGCAGCCGCACCCCGGTCGGCGTGTCGATGAGGTACGAATCGTGGGCGTTGCCCCACAACACGTACTGCGACTGGGTCGGCAGTGTCGCGTGCAGTTCGCGGGCGAACGCCGGCCAGCCCGCGAGGTCGTCGATCACCGTACGTCTCCCTCCGCCTCGCGGCTTCTGAGCCGGCGCCGGGGCTCCGTGCGCTGCTGCGGCGCCGTGCGGGGCGTGGGTTCGGCGCCCGGGTGACGCAGCTCGGTGTGCGCGCACGGCAATCCGGCCTCCCGGAGAGTGGCCAGTGCCTGTTCGAGGTCGGCGCACCAGCGGTGCTCGGCTGCCGTGTCGGCGTGGGGGTTCTCGCCGGGTCCGGTCCGGTAGACCATCGACTGAATCCTGCGTGCCCTTGCGTCGACTTTCAAACGCACCAGGTGGTCCGCGTCGTCGGGTCGGCTCACCGCGAGCCTGCCCGTGCTGGGTTGCCCGACGCTGAACTCGGTGCCCACGCTGTAGCCCAGCTCGGTCAGCGCGTCCGCCACAGCGTCCTGGACCGCGATCGCCAACGCTCGCTCCTCCATCTCCGACCGCAGTTGCTCAACCTCGTTCAACAATTGGTCGTTGAGCTCCGCCCGGCCGGACACCACGTCGACGAGGCCCGCCCTGGCCCGGTGTAGGGCGCCGATGTCAAGATCCTGCTGCGCCGCGTACGGTTCCATCGCGTCCAGCAGTTCCGCCGCGACGACGGCATCCGAGCGCCGGACCCGCACCAGCTTGTTGGCCTCCTGCACCCGCAGTTGCACCTGCCGCAGGCGCGGCCGTCGCTCGTCGGGCCGGCGCCAGACGTCAGCGGCGGCGGCCTCGGCTCTGGCGCGGCCCTCGGCGGCGGCCATCGGGTGCAGGCCCGCGAGGATGCGCACCACGGCGGCAGCGGGGTCCGAACCACCGCCGGGCAGCGGCTCCGGCTCACCAATCCCGTCCGCCGCGGTCCGCAGCGCCGCGGCCGACACCGGTGGCAGCAGGTCCGCGAGACCCCGTGCCGCGGTGACCGCCCGGGCGGCGGCGGCGCGCCTGAACACTCCCGCCAGGACCCGGTCGACGTCGTCGCACCAGGCGTCCCAGACCGATTCGGACGCCGAGACGGAGGGCTCAGCCAGCGCGGGCTCCGCCGGCAGTCCTTGCTGTGCGAGGGCGGACGCCGCATACGCCGCGTCGACCCGGGCGGCGGCCCGGCGTTCAAGTCGCAGTTCCCAGGCGTGGACGGCCTGGTCCCGCTGCGACTCCTGGGCGGCGACGGCCTGCCGCCGTGCGGTGGTGTGTGCCCGGATCCGCGCGTTGCGGGCGGCTGCCTCGGCTGGGCTCACCTGGAGTAGCTCGCCGAGTGCCGCCGTGGCGCGGATTCCGACGATGGTTGCGGCGCCGATCACGGCCGCCACCGGGAACACCACCACACTGCCAGCGCTCATTCCGCTTCGCCCCCGTCTCGCCGCTCAGTGGGTTCGCTGCCGAGCAATTCACGGCTTCGTTGTCGCCGGAACTGACCGAAACGCCATATCCGGGTGCCGGTCCAGCCGAGATGCACCACCGGCCCGATGAGCGCGACCATGGCGACGGCCAGTAGCGCTGCCGACCAGAGGAACGGGCTGCCGCAGCAGCAGGCCAACGCCAGCACACCGAGCAGCAGCGGCGGAGCGCCGCCCCGGACCCGGTTGGCGCCCCTGCGAAGCGCCGCCCAGCCGGTGGGCACGCGACGGACCAGCCACCGCATTCGGTCGAGCGCGGACCAGCGCGGATGGTAGAAGGATCCAGTCCGCACCGCGAGGCCGACCTCGGCCAGGGTGGGCACCAGCCATTCCGCGACGGGGATCGACATGTCTCTGATCACGAGACGTGGGTCGGGAGAGAAATGGGGCAGGAACACGGGAGCGGCGACGACCAGCGCCCAGATCATGGAGGCCGCCGCGGCGAGCGACAGGGCCTTCGGCCGCCCGGCCCTGAGCTGCTTCAGTTCCTCGTCGAGAACGCGCTGTCCCCGGGTACGGGCCTCGACGATGCCGGCGCACTCCTGCACGGCGGTGGGGACGACCGTCAACACACACAGCGCGCTGGCCACGTCGGTCACCGGAGGCAGTGCCTCGAACCAGTCCAGGTGCTCGGTGACCTCTTCGCGATCCCGAACCGCGCCGTCCAGCAGCGGTCGCAGCCGATCCGGATCGGCGGCGACGCTGAGCAGGACGGCCCGGTGCTCGGTTCGGCGCGCCGCCAGCATCGACGTAGCCTGTGGTGGCAGATCGACCCGGGTGGCGAGCGCGTCGAGGTCCTGTGCCGAGCTCCGCCAACGGGTGTCCACCTGCACCAGGGCCTGGCCGTCGCCGAAGTCGGCGAGCACCGGCAGGAGCGAGTACCGCCACAGGTCACGCACCGCCGAGGCCGCCCGGCCGTCCGGCTCCCGCACCGCCACAGCCGCGACATCGGCAAGGTGCTCCGACCCCACTCGTAGCCCCAGGTAGGTCGCCGGTTGCCCCCGGTCCAGCCAGCGCAGCAGGTGCACCATTCGCACATCGGGGGTGTGATCCGGGTGGGTCAACGCCTGGTCGATCAGCCGGATCCGTTCGTCGACATCGTCGTCGAACTGCTCCAGCCAGGCGCGCAGCACGCGCCACCCCTCGCCGGGGTCTCTTCGCGTGCCGACGCGTCGCAGGAACATGTCCACCGCGTCGCTCCAGTGGGCCGCCATCGCGCGTGCGACCTCCGAGCGGGTGCGGTAGGGCACCCCTTTCAGGATCAGCGGCGTCGCACGTCGCGTCGAGGCCGGACGGTGCACCTCGGGCGATCCGCCGGACAGCCACCGCCGGACCTGCGCCTCACCCCACCGATGGTCCGGGTCGCTGACCAGGAGCCCTTCGCAGAGAAGCCGCAGCCGGTGGTCCGCGACGCCGTCGACGGATGCGCCCCGGACCGTCACCTCGTGCTGGATGATCCGCTCGTCGAGACCCTCGAACGGGGCTTGGCCGGTGGCCAGTTGCCGGACCACCACACCGACGGCCCACCAGTCGCCCGCCGGGGAGTAGGCGCCGGCGAAACTCTCCGGCGCCGCATAGGCGAACGTCACGCCGCGGCTGGTGAATCGCACCGATGCTGGACCGAGGTACCTGCTCAGTCCGAAGTCGGCCAGCGCCAGCCCGAGGTCCGGAGGAAGGCTCCGGACCATGATGTTCGACGGTTTGAGGTCGCCGTGCACGATGGTCGCCGAGTGCAGTTCGCCGAGCGCCTCGGTCAGCTCGGCGACCACGTGCCGCAGCAGTTCCGGCGGCACCGGGCGGGGGTCCTGGCCGATGAAGTCCGCCAGGGTGCCAGCCGGTAGATACTCGGTCAGCTCCCAGCGCCGGCCCTCAGCGACGCCGAAGTCGATGGGCGTCACCAACCTCTCGCTGCGCAGCCCGATCAGCCGGTCGACCGCGTCCTCGTCGATGACGATCCCCGGCCGGTAGATCTTCAACACCCGGTCGTCGCCCGCCGCGTCGCGTAGTAGAAAGACGTCGGCCTCCGCGCCCGCCGGCAACGCCGCGAGGACCGACCAGCCCGACACCCGGTCGGGCAGCCGCAGCAGACCGGCGCTCACCGGTACGGCCACAGCGGACTCGGCCGGGTGCTCCCGGCGTGTGGCGGGAACCTGTGGCCCGGGGTCGACGGCCCGATCGGTCTCGCGGCGCGTCGGCGGCACGTCACCCTCGGCAGGCGGTCGCGGGTTCACCTGCCGCCTACCGCCCGCTCGATCGCGTCGTGGCGTGGTGACCCGTCGCGCTGGCGCCAGCCCTACTCACGGCGGATCCCCTATGGACAGCGGGTGCGAACCCACGGCCACCGACTGATGACCGGCGGCCAGCGTGGTCTCAAGCTCGCGCAGGAACGAGTCGATCTCATCCGCGATCCGGTCGGTCCGCAGTCGTTTTATGCGCACGTACAACACCCACGCCAACGGTCCGAGGATGGGGACAACAACAGCCACCACGACACCGCCCAGGATCCAGACCGGGCCCGCACCCTGACGACTGAATGCCCACGGAAGCAACAGGGCGGGGAGAGTGACGGTCGGAAGTTGAAGCGAGATGAGAAGGATGAAAAAAACGTCCATCGACTTGATCTGGTTGACCCAGCCTCGCCGGGTCTCCTCGCGCAGACCTTCCATCGCCTCCTCGAGGCGCCCATGCAGCCACGCGGTCTGATCGCGCTCCAGGCGGGACAACGGCAAGGATCGGGAGGCCGAACGTTGCCGGTACTGTGCCATCACCCGGAGGGCGCGGCCACCGGCGGCCTCACCGCGGGCCGGGACAGCCGGCGGCCACTGCCGTGCAGCCTGCTCAAGGATGAGGTAATAGCCACCAACAATCGGCATGGCCATAAACACCAGGACAAATGAGATCAGGAAGCTGAGGCTTTCCCCGGTCGCATAGGGGGCCACCACCACACCAAGAATCAATCCCAGGACGAAGGTCATCGCCATGCCCTGCCCCAGCAGCAGGGCTGCCGGGTTCGCTACCACGACGGCGCGTTCGAACCTGTTCAAGGATTCCGCCAGATGCAACGCCGCAGCCAAGAGGGCAACAGGCAGCAGGGCGACGAAAAAGACCGCCAGTGCGTAGGTCTGCAAAATCTCACCGAGCGAATGTGGTTCTTCTGCTCGTGAGTAGTAGTACGGAAAGGCGGCGAGGATCGCTGGTCCGACCGCACCGGCGAGAATCCTCGTCAGCCGTCCGGAAACCCCGGACTTCTTCGCGGGCTCCTCGGGCGGAATCCAGGTCGGGTGGACGTGCGCCTCCAGCGCCTCGATCAACCGGGTGACGTCGAGGCGGAACGTGCCGTGCCGGATACGCTGCGACTGGCGTGCCGGAAGCTCGCGCATGTCCGCCGGAAGGTCATCCGCCACCGGGACAGGAGTCTCGCCCAGCAGGACCGGGACGACAACCGTGCCCGGCAGCCGCAACGCCTCCGCGATCTCCCAGCGGACCCAGTCCTTCGCCGGCCAGGTCGCCCGATGCCGGGTCTCCGCCAGCCAGCCGGGACCGATGATGGCGATCAGCACCTCGGCGTCGCTCAGCCGGGCCCGGAGCTGGTTGGGGTACCGCTCGCCGACGGGGATGGACTCCACATCCAGGAACACCTCGGTGTCCCCGAAGTGCCGCCGGAGCCGGTCGGCGAGCGCCTCGACCAGAGCGGGTTCGCTGCCGTCGCCGGCCTCGCGAAAGTGGCGACGATAGTTCACGAAGATGCCGCTCATGCTCACGCGATCCGTCGGGTGGAATCGTCGGCCGGTCCAAGTCCGTACGTGTCGGCTCGCGCCGACGGCCTCAGGACCTCGGTGAGCCGGGCGGTCAACGGTGCGACCGTGGGGTCCTGGTACCAGGGGGCCAGCAGCCGACGCAGTCGGCGCAGGTCGGTCCGGATGGTCGCCGAGTCGACCAGTTCGATGCCGTCCAGCACGTCCGGAGCGAGTTCCAGGGCCGCATCGAGGTCGCCGGCGCCGACGTGGGCGAGCAGTCGGCGAACGCCGTACCGGGCGCGGGCCCGGCCCGCCGCCGGGCTGATCCTGAGCACCTCCCGGTCGAGGATGTGCGCCGCCTCCCGGTACGACCCGAGATCGACCAGCCCCCACCCCTGCACGATCGCCGCCGGATCCGGCATGTTGCCCGACCCGAACACTTGCGCCCCGCCGGCCAACTGTCGGTGCGCCCGACCCACCTCCACCACCGCCGCGTGGAAGTCGTCCGACCTGCCGATGAGGGCGGAGCCCTGAGCGACCCGTTCCATCGCCAGCCGCCGGAGTTGCGGCGGAGCGTTCGCGTCCCTCACCACTGGCGCGACAGCGGTCAAGGTGCGCGCCGGATCGTCGTCGTAGAGGGCGATGTCAGCCTGACGGATTGCGAACAACCGGCCAAAATCCCGGTCACCGCCAGCCTCGGCAAGAGCGACAGCGGTGCGGGTCCATCGCAGACAGGCCGCGTCGTCGCCGGCCTCCTGTGCCATCCAACCGGTGAACTCGGCGTACCGGGCGGCCAGGTGAAGAATCTCCAGGCGTTCGGCCAGCATGCTGACCTCGGCGAGCCCTCGCAGAGTCCGCACCTGCGCGGCGAGGGTCGGTAGCAACACCCGAGGGCTGGTCGTCTGCGCCGCCTGACGCATCCGACGCAGCAGCTCTTCGAACGGTGGCGCACCGTCAACCGAGTGGTCCGGCGGCGTCGACGCAAGCCACGCCGCGGGCAGTGGGACGGGATTCGGGTCCGCTCCCCGGGACAGCGCCACGGCAGACCGGCCTCGCGGATGCCCCGGCGACTGAGAGCTGATCTCCAGGGCCGCGTCGTTGCGGAGGATCATCACCTGCAGCCGTCCCAGGTGCGGGCTGGGAGTCAGCCCCAGCTCGGTGAGCCGGTGGGCCAGATGCTGGTATTCCCGGAGGGCGTCTGCCTGCCTACCGCCGCGGTACAGCGCGACCATCAGTTGCCCGACGAGTCGTTCCCGCAGTGGGTGTTCGGCGACCAACCCCGTCAGTTCGGAGGCCATCGCCTGGTGGTGACTCAATCGCAGGTGGACCTCCACCCGCTCCTCCAGGCCGCAGATCCGGCGCTCGTCAAGCTTGGCAGCCCAAGCCTCGATCCACGAGGTCCGCACCCCGTCGAGCGCCACCGCTCCGCGCCACAGGCTGAGTGCCTCGTCGTACGCGTCGATCGCCGCCTGGTCCTGGTGGCGCCCGCTGAGCCGACGAGCCTCGTCGAGGAGCTTGTCGAAGACCAGCGCGTCGAGGTCGCTCCGTTCGACGTTGATCTGGTAGCCCTCAGGGGCTCCACTGATCCGCTCTCCTTCGGCCTCTCCGTGGAGTTGACGCCGCAACTGCCAGACGCAGTTCTGCAGCTGTCGTCGCGCCGTCGAGGGAGGGTCGTCCCACACCACCCGGACCAGCCGATCGTGCGTCACCAGCCCGTTCGGCCTGGTCAGCAGCCCCGCCAGAATCCTTCGCTCCCGATGACCACGCAGGACGACAGGGCGGCCGTCCCGGAGAGCCCGCAGCGGACCGAGCACCGAAAACTTCACTGGAGCCTCCAGCCATGGGCGAACCCGAATATACGCGGTCATCGTTTCGACCACCTCGGCAATTCGGGCCGCCCAGACCACCCTGCCCGCTGGCGGAAGGCACATCTGCGGTATCGGCATGGCGCCCTCACTCCCTCCACCGCACGTCGACTCTTCCACCTCGACTGAAGCAGAGCCGGGCGCGGTATGGGAGCGCCGCATACCAGAACGGTGAACACGTCGATGCCGGAGAAATTCGACTCTCGCTTCTGATGGGAGCATGCGGCGGAAGAGGGGCGAACGAATGAACGACGACGTCGGGACCTGCGTGTTCTGCCAGATCGGTGCCGGCACGGCAACGGCTCTTCGGATCTATGAAACCCCGCAGACGATGGCATTCGTCCCGCTGCTACCCGCAACCGCCGGGCACACGCTGGTGATACCTCGCAGGCACGTGACCGACCTGTGGGCCTTGGCCTCGGAGGACGTCCAGCCGCTGATGGACACCGTTCTCGACGTGTCCCATGCCATCAGAGAGGCACTTGCGTCGGACGGTCTGAACCTGATCATTTCGGCCGGCCAGGCTGCCTCACAGACGATCCCGCACCTTCACATACACCTGGTTCCCCGCTGGCACGATGACCCGATCCAGGCCATCTGGCCGGCGCGGGCACCCACAATCGACAGCGCCCGGCTTGAGCGGACCGCTGAACGGATCCAGGCCGCCATGCCGCCCTGTTCCCGGGCGTCTCGGCCCGCAGCAGGGGGGACGACATGTCGGCCAGGTCTGACACCCGGACCATGACGGTCAACTGCGCCTCGCCACGCGGGTAAGCCACCGACCGCGTACGGGAAATGCGGCGGTGGCCAGTCCACTCAATGCCTCCGCGGATCTCAACGTTTGCCCCATGCGCTGGCCGCTCATCGACGATCGCCAGCGGAAAGGCATAAGGACCGGACCAATATGCGAATGCCTGGCCGTATGACCAGGCACCAAGGGAGGAAACCGTGAAACTCAACCGAAAAGTCGTGCACGGACTCGTGACTGCGGCCACCGCCTGCAGCACCACGCTGATCGCCTTCCCCGAATCGGCGTCGGCCGGGGTCGAAACCAACTGCACCGTCCGCTCCGGCGGTCCGGTCGTCCTCTACTACGGGCAACAGCAGCAGGGCGCCTCCATCTGCCTCAACGGCCTGATCAACGACATGAAGAGCCCGGCTCTCTACTTCGGGCCGTCCGGGTCCGGCCACGGCACCCGGGTCTGGAACAACGCCGGCTCGGCATCGAACTACGACACGACGTGGCGGCCGGTGATCTGGTCCGAGCCCGGCATGACCGGCCCGTCGTACGCGCTGGGCGTCTGCTGCGATGCGGGCAGTGCGCCGTACAACCTCGCCGGTCTCACCAACGACAACCGGTCGCTTTCCTGGTCCCCCAACTAGCCATCATCCAGACACGTCAAACCCTCGTGGCACGTGACGCCGTCGGCTCTGTCGCCGCGGCGTCATGTGCCACCGATTACAGCCGGGGGCAGCGAACATGGCATCGCACGGACGAAGAACCGCCCGGTGGGGCGCACTCATGCTGCTGCTCGCAACCGCGGCGGCTTGCTCCCCCGACCCGGACGGCACAGCTGAGCGTGTTGGCGTGGGTGGGATCACCATCACCAGTCCGCCCGCCGTCACCGAGATGCGCGGCGCCGACGGTGCCGCGGGACTGGTCCTGCCCATCGCGGCGTACCGGCTCGACGGCGAGCAGCGCGTCACCCTGGACCGGGCTCGATCCATCCTGGTCAACGACTGCATGCGACGCTTCGGGATCGATCGCGGACAGCCCGCCGCAGCCACCGGCGGCGCGGGCCCTGAACCGATGTCGCGCCGGTACGGCGTCACCGACCCGGCCGTCGCCGCCAGGTGGGGGTACCACCTCGCACCGGGCGAAGGCAGCGTCGCTCGCACCAAGCCGGGTGCCGCCGTGCCGCCCGCCGAAATGCTCGTCTGGACCGGCAGCGAGGACGGCCGCCCGGCGCCAGCCGGCCAGCCCACCCGCACCTACCAGGGGCACGAGGTGCCCGCGGGCGGCTGCGCGGGCGAGGCGGGCCGCAAACTGCAGCTCACGAGCCCCGAGGACATCGCCGAGCACCTCGTCACCTCGATCGACTTCAACGCCTTCGAGCAGGCGCGGGCGGACGACCGGATGCGCCAGGTGTTCGGCAGATGGTCTGCGTGCATGCACGAACAGGGCTACCACTACGTCGACCCGTTGACTGCTGCGGCAGCCGCGGATCTGCGCCCGGCCACGCCCTCAACCGCCGAGAAGCGGACCGCGACCGCGGACGTGGCGTGCAAGACCCGTAACAACGTCGTGGGCGTCTGGTTCTCAGTCGAGTCCGCGTACCAGACCGCGATGATTCAGGCGCACGCCCAGGATCTGCGCGCCGCCCAGCAGAGGATCGCGGTCGTGGTCCGGAACGCGCAAGCCGTGCTCGACCACCTCGGCGGGTGATCGGGCGTGGGATACCACGACTCGGTCTGATCCCCGCAGCATCTCGACCCCGCCGGCGACGGCGACGCTGTCTGGGCGCGGGCGCTGCCGGACCGCAGCGCCGCTGCGACTCGACGAGAACCGGCCGGGCTGAGGCCGGCAGCAGGCAGGGAGGTAAGGACCTTCACCGTGGCCGGCCCACGTACCGCGAACTAGGTAATTCTTGCCGATGTGTAGCGGTTGCCGTCTTGGCACGATCGCATCTGCCGGGTGCGGATCCAGCGGCTCGCTCTCCTGCCCGGCGATCAGATGGTCGGTGACGCAGAGAGGCTTCACGATGGAGAACATTACGGACACCAACGAGGCCGGCATTGACGTGTCGGCCCCGGTGGTCAGCCGCCACAGCGTCACGGTGACCGCGTCGGCGGAAGCCGTGTGGCGGATCCTCACCGACATCGACGCATGGACAACCTGGCTGCCGGAAATCCCGTACGCACGGGTGGAAACACCCGGCCCGCTCGCCCCGGGCTCCGTGTTCCGCTGGTCGGCCGCGGGCATGGAGATCGAGTCGACGATCGTTCAGGTACGGCCGCGCGAGCGCCTCGTGTGGCGGGGATACGGCGACGGACCGGACGGGGTCCTCGGTGTCCACGTCTGGGCGCTCACTCCGGCCGGCGACGGTGTGGAGGTGTCGACCGAGGAGTCCTTCGCGGGCCCGCCTGTCGATGCCGACCCTGGGCCGTTCCAGGAGGGCCTCGACACGACCCTCGCCAGGTGGCTGGAACGACTCAAGGGCACCGCCGAGGCGGTGGCCGCCTCATGAAGAATCGTGTGTTTGCCGTCGCGACGGCAGTGGTCGTGGCCGGTCTCGTGGGCACCGCAGGTGCGCCGGCTCAGGCCGGTGCCAGGCGCGATGGCGGCTCCGAGGCCGCGACGGTGCAATGTGCGGGAAGGACAGTCGACGCGGCGGCGAAGATTCGTTATCGGACGGAGACGACGATCGACGCTCCGCTACGGACCGTCTGGAAGCTGCAGACCGACGTGGAACGCTGGCCGTCGTGGCAGAAGCCCGTTCTGTCGAGCAAGCGGCTCGATCGTGGCCCACTGCGTCCCGGTTCGTCGTTCCGGTGGACGACACCGGTCCTCGAGACCGCGCTGAATCCCGCCACGACCCTCGTCGTCACCTCCACCGTCCGGCAGCTTCAGCACCAGAAGTGCCTTCGCTGGAACGGCCCGGCGATCGGTGCGGGGCTGCGCATCGACGAGGGGGTGCACGTGTGGACGTTCACCGAGATCGACGGCCGGGTTCTCGTGCGTACCGAGGAGACGTGGCGCGGTGACCAGGTCGAGCAGGACGTCGATTTCTCCACCGTGGCTCTCGGGGCGGGCCTGGAGACGTGGCTGACGGAACTGAAGTCGCGTGCCGAACGGGAGTGTGATCGCGCCCGGCGCTGACGTGACCCAAGGGCCCCGCCGGTCTCGTACCGGCGGGGCCCCTTTGTCGCTCGGTCGGCCCGGCTCCGTCAGCGGAGTAGTTCTCGGAGCTGCCGGCGTGAGGTAATGCCCAGTTTGCGGTAGAGGTTGCGCAGGTGGGCGTCGATCGTTCGCGGGCTGACGAACAGCAGCGCGGCAACCTCCTTGGTGCCCGCGCCGGAGGCAACCCTGCGGGCGACGAGTAGTTCGCGGGCGGTCAGCCCCGCGAGCGGATCGGCGTCGTCGGCCAGGGTCGACTCGCCGATGGCGTCCAGTTCGCGGGCGGCGCGGCCGGCGAACCCGCGCGCGCCGATGGTGGAGAGCAGTTCGTGCGCGGCGCGCAGCTCCACCCGCGCCTCGGCGCGACGGCCGACCCGTCGCAGCCACTGCCCGTAGAGCAGTCGGGCACGCGCGTAGTGGACTCGCATCCGGCTCCCGGCGAACCGGCTGATCGAGGCACGGTAGTGGTCCTGCGCGCCGAGCCCCGGGTCGAGCAGCGCACTCGCCAGTAGATGCGCACCGGTCGTCCACGCGTTCGGATTGACCCGTGCGACCTCCCCGATCCATTTAGCCGAATCCTTGGCCTCTTCGGGACGTCCGACGTAGGCGGCGGCTTCGACCAGCTCGTGGTGGAAGACGGAGGCGGCGTACGCCCCGCGCCGGTGCTGGTCCCGTACGAGCAGCAACGCGTCGATCGCGGCCTCATGGTCGCCGCTGCCGTTGCACAGAACGCCGATCGCGTAGTGCAGCGCGGTGGGTTTCACCCCCACCCAGTCGCGCAGCTTCTCCCGGATCTCGCGGAACCGTTCGACGTCCCCGCTCCAGGCGGCAAGCATCAGGTCGGACCCGACGAGGTTTGACGTCCCGGCGGCCTCGTCGACCGCACGCGCCTCGATGATGCAGACCTGCGCGTCGGCGAAGCGACCCATGATCGTCCGGGCGACCGCCTGGAAGCGCAACGCATGGGGAAGGATCGCGTAGGCCCCCTGCGCCCGGGCGAGTTCCACCTGACGGTCGGCGATCTGCTCCATAGCATCGCTGTCACCGATGTCGACGCTCAACACACAGGCACGTTCCATCCACCACGGATCCGCGCCGGGCGTGCGGGCGTGGTCCCGGAAGGCGTCGACCGCACGGCGCATCATGGGCATCGCCTCGTCCACCGGGCGCAGATGCTGCTCGACCAATGCCCGCAGCAGCAGGTCAACCGGACGTGGCGGCTGACGCTGGGGTACCCGTTCCCGGATGTGCAGGGCGAGCCGCCGTAACCTCCCCGGCTCGTCGACGCTGAACATGAGCGACGCGAAAGCCTCCAGGTAGGTCTCGCGGACCTCGTCGGGCCCCACGCCGTCGGCCGCGTCGATGAGCGCGATCGTCGCCGGGATGGTGCGCGCCACGTGATAGTCGATCGTGGCGCGCAGCAGCCGCGCGGCGTGGCGGTCGGCGGGGTCCGGATGGAGACGCTCGGCCTCGTCCACCAACTCCCGGGCGGCAGACGGCGCCCCCGAGCCCAACCGCGCCCGGGCCGCGGCCAACAACCGGCGGGCCCGCCCCGACCGGCCGGGTGTCAGTCGGGCCGCGCGCTCGAGGAACGCGGCCGCTGCCGCGAGTCCGCCACGGCGCTGTGCTCGTCCGGCCGAACGCTCCAGCTCGGCCGCGGTCTCCTCATCCGGGCCATCGATCGCGCTCGCCTGGTGCCAGGCGCGACGGTCGGGATCGATGTCGGCGTCCGTACCGGCGGCGAGCGATGCGTGCGCCTGCCGTCGCGCCCTGGCGCCAGTCGACAGGTACACCGCGGAACGCGCCAACGGATGCCGGAAGTGCACCCGGGGCCCGGCCACCAACAGGCCGCTGTCCTCGGCCGCGGCCAGGTCCACGGCGTTCAGACCCTGAATCGCCATCGCGCGGCGCAGCAGAACGAGGTCGCCTGTCGGCTCCGCCGCGGCCAGCGCCAGAACCGAGCGCGTGGGTGTCGGCAGCCGCAGGAACCGACTCACGAACCGGTGTTCCACGGCGCGGTGCCCGGCCTCCCCGGGTAGCCCGAACGGTCCCGCGTCGCGGGCGAACTCCACCAGGGCGAGCGGGTTGCCGGCCGCTTCGGCGAGGATCCGTTGCACGATCGCTTCCTCGTGGCCGAACGGCGCCCGATACCGCAACAGGGTGAGGGATTCCGAATCGGTGAGCCCGGTGAGAGTGAGGGCGGGCAGGCGACCGAGCCCCGATACCGAGGCGGCGGTACGGCCAGCGAACACCATGGCGACCCGCTCCGCCGCAACGCGTGCCGCGACGAAGGCCAGTACCTGCCGCGAGCCGGCGTCGATCCACTGCACGTCGTCGACCACGCAGAACACCGGCCCGCGCCGGCCTACGGCACTCAGCAGGCCGAGAACGGCCAGGCCGACAAGCATCGGGGTCGGCGTGGCACCGGCCTGCAGCCCGAACACCGCGTCGAGCGCGCTCCGCTGCGGCACGGGGAGCCCCACGCGGTGGTCGAGCACGGGCGCGCACAACTGGTGCAGGGCCGAGTAGGGCAGCTCGCTCTCGAACTCGACACCACCGGCCCGCAGCACCCGCCATCCGTCGAGCCGCGAAGCAGCCGCACCGATGAGCGTCGACTTGCCGATCCCCGCATCACCGAGAACGAGCATCGCCCCGCCACGGCCCCGCGCCGCGGCTGCCGTCACCGAGGCGATCTCGCCCAACTCCGCCTCGCGAGCGACGAACAATCCCGACCTGATATCTGTCATCAGCTTCTGCGTGTCGCCGGACGAATGGTGCCCTCCGGTTGTTCGGCCCCACCGATGGTATCCGGAGCAGCGCACCGACCGGGACGGGCGCCGGGTCGGAAGTCGGCGCTCCTACGCGGGCAACTCGAACAGTTCCAACTGGATGCCGTCGGGGTCACGGAGATAGAGGATCTTCGTCCCGGCCAACGCCCCCGCTTCGACGCCGTCGCCGTCCTGGAGCACGACCGGATCGGCGTTGACGTGCACGCCCCGCCGCACCAGGTCGCGGTGCGCCGAGTCGAGGTCGTCGACCTCGAAACACAGGTGCATCACCCCAACGTCAGAGTTGCGCCCGGTGAAGGGCCTTGGCTGCGGGCTGTCGTACTGGATGAGTTCCAGCAGGACGTTGTCACCGGCCAACGCGAAGGATGCCCGCATCGACGCGTTCTCGACCTCGACAACCGCACCGATCGCCGGGTTCGTCGCCGAGATCGTCACGCCGTTCGGCGCGATGCCGAGGACGTCCTCGTACCACCTCACCGACCGCGCCAAATCGCTGACCGGCACTCCGATGTGATGCATTCTGGTCACTCTGCTCATGATCCCCATCCTGTAGCGCCGAGCCAGCACTGTGGAAGGCACAGGTCTTCCGCGTACCGCTGGTACCACCCAGTTCCCCGGACCGATAGCGGATCATGGGGTTCATGAATGACCTCGGAGCCGCGCTGCGGGCCTGGCGGGATCGCACGGACCCGGCCGCTGTCGGTATCCCGAACGCCTCTCGTCGCCGCGTCGTCGGGCTACGACGCGGCGAGCTGGCAGCGCTGGCCGGCATCTCCCCCGAATACGTGGCACGCCTCGAACAGGGCCGGGCCGCCACACCATCGGCGCAGGTGTGCACCTCCCTGGCCCGCGCGTTACGACTCTCTGACAACGAGGAGGCGCACCTGATGCGCCTTGCCGGCTTCGCCGCGGCCCCGGACCGGATACCCCAACTGATCCCCAGCAGCCTGCACCGCGTCATCGACCACCTCGGCGACACCCCGGCCGCCGTCTACGACGCCGTGTGGCGGCTGCTGCACTGGAACCGGCTGTTCGCGGCCGTCTTCGGCGACCCCGCCGGCGCCACCGCCGACGATCGCAACGCCTTGATCATCCATTTCGAGTCCCGAAACCCCCGAGTCCGGCAGACCGACACCGAACGCGCCTACTTCGAGCAGTCGTTGGTGGCCGACCTGCGCGCCACCAGCGCCCGCTATCCCAACGATCCCGACGTGGCGGCACTGATCTCGCGGATGGCCGGGAACGACAGGTTCTGCCAGCTCTGGGCCCTCGGCGCGGTGGCCAATCACGAGAGCGCGCACAAGACCGCCGTACACCCGGACGTGGGGGCCATCCCGCTGGACGCCAACGTTTTGACCACCCAGAACACCGACCTGCGACTCGTGGTCCTCACACCTCGGCCCCACACCGCCGCTCGCGAAAGACTGGATCGACTGGGTTGACGACACGGTTCCGGTCTGGACGAAGGAACCCTGGGAGGCAGCGGCGGAGCGCACGCCGGCCAATTCCCCCTGCCCGAATAGGTAATTCCTACCGATGCGGTACGGAGCTCCGCTACCGCATCGTCGTTGTGGTCGGGGGCTGGAGGATCTGACGTGGGCGTGGTGCGCAGGCGGCTGGCCGCGATCATCGCAATGACGACGGTGTCTACGGTTCTGTTCGCCCCTGGAACCGCCGATACCGGCGGCAGCGGTAGCGCGGGACCTGATCGTGGCGTCCTGGAACATGCAGGGCCAGAACGACGGGACCGGAGGGCCTCCGGAGTCGCGGTGGCGGACCGGTGTGCAGCAGATTCGACGGCAGGGCTGGGACAACTCGTCGAGTGGTTGTCCCAGGCCCGCGCGTCGGCGGAGCGGAACTGTCAGCTCGCGGTCTCGCGAGCCGCCTGATCGATCAGGGCCACCGCGGTCTCCGGGTGCGAGACAAAGAGCAGGTGCGAAGCGCCGTCGACCACCCGGACGGTGGCCCCGGCCCGCTCCGCCATGAACTCCTGCGTCTCCGGCGGGATGATCAGGTCGGCGCCGCTGACCAGCGTGTAGGACGGAATCGTGTGCCACGCCTGCGGCCCGGCCGCCGGCTCGCCGAACGCCGCCGCTGCGGCCGGACGCTGCGCGATCGCGTACACCGCCGCGTCCTCGGCGGGGACGTCGGCCGCGAAGCGGTCGTGATAGACCGCCGGGTCGATATACAGGTCGACCTGTCCGTCCGTCAGCGGCACCACCTTCAGCGACTCGTTCACCGTGCTGCCCGCGAACTTGCCGACCAACTCCTCGACCGCCTCACCGGTGTCCGGCACGAACGCCGCCAGATAGACCAGCGCCCGCACGTGCTCGCTACCGGCCGCAGCCGCGGAGATGACGGCGCCTCCATAGGAGTGGCCGACCAGCACGATCGGCCCCGCGATGCGGTCCAGCAGCGCCTTGACCCCGGCCGCGTCGGAGGCGACGCCGCGCAGCGGATTCGGCGCCGCGACCACCGGGTACCCGCCGGCCAGCAGCCGCCGGATGACCCCGTCGAACCCACTGCTGTCCGCGAACGCACCGTGTACGAGCACGATTGTCGGTCGGCCGTCTCCATTTACCATGGTGTACCTCTTCCCTGATCCTCGGGTGCGGTCGGATCGACGCTAGGCGCGGGGTTTGGACAGCCACTGAACGCGCCGATCGCGGGGCATCAACTGGCCATCAAGTCGCACACGCCCTCGGTCCGGGCCGGCACGTCGGATGCCGGAGGAACCTCCCGGTCCGCGCGATGCCAGAGAGCAACGGGCAGGGCGGCGAAGAGGACGCTGGCAAGCCCGAGCAGACTGATGGCCGCCGCGACGCCGATCGCATCGGCGACCAGCCCGGCGAGGGCTGCACCGAGTCCGTGCGCGGTGAGGTTCGTGGAAGCCGCCAGGCCCAGCCCTCGGCCGCGCTGGTTGGCGGGGAGCAACTCCGCGAGCGTGGACACCGAGATGACGATGAGCACCGCCCACGCCGCGCCGCTGAGACCGAAGACCAGCATGATCAGGTACGGGTCGTCCAGCGCGATGACGGCCAGCAGCGGCAGGCCGGGCGCCACGCACGCCACCGGGAACACCCTCGGATGATGTGCCGCGACGGCGTACCTGGTGAAGAGGCCCAGGGCCGCCACGGCGAACAGTCCGGCCGAGGCCATGAACAGGCCGACCCACCGCGGGCCGAGGCCCACCTCGGCGGCGAGCGCCACGGCCAGCGCCTCCGGGGCGATGAGGAACACGGCTGAGAAGGTCATCAGGAAGATCGCCCGACGGGCCGACGACCGCCAGATGAGGCCGAGCGTCGAAGTGATCGTCGTCGGCTCACCGGCTGCCGCGGCGGCCGGACGACGCCTGACGAGCAGCAGGATGACGATCGCCGACACGGCGAACGTGAGGCCGTCGACAACCAGGCAGATGGCCGGCGTGAAGGCAGTGGACAGGAAACCGCCGGAGGCGAACCCGGCCAGCGTCGCGCCCTGGTTCACCGACTGCCGCACGGCCATCCCGGCGCCGTACCGCTCGGGCGGCAGGATGTCGCGCAGCAGCGCGAGGCGGGCGGCCTGGTAGGGGCCGCTCAGCAACGCCGACATCGCCACCAGGCCGCACAGCAGCGGCAGCGGAGCGCCGGGAATCGCCATGGCAAGGACGATCACCGCCCTGATCCCGTCGATGACTACCAGGACCTCGCGGCGAGGCCGGCGGTCGGCCGTCGACGAGAGCAGGACGCCGCCCACCACCGTGGGCAGGTAGGTGAGCCCGTAGGTGAGCCCGCTGAGCCCGGCTGACCCGGTTCGTCCGAAGACCAGCAAGGCCAGCGCCACCCGGGCGAGTTGGTCACCAAGCACCGACAACAGCTCGGTGATCGTGATGGCGCGGAACTCCCGATTGCGCAGCAGCGGCCCCATGGTGGCGTCCTTCC
Organism: Micromonospora sp. CA-248212; assembly: GCF_050948405.1. Lineage (NCBI taxonomy): Bacteria > Bacillati > Actinomycetota > Actinomycetes > Micromonosporales > Micromonosporaceae > Micromonospora > Micromonospora sp. CA-248212. The sequence goes on from NZ_CP192023.1 coordinate 4,643,711, forward strand.
GGTTGCCGGCCCCGACCTGACACCCCGACGCTTACATCGACCACTGCAGATTCACTTCCGAACTGGCGCGCGCCGCGTTCAGTGCCTGTCCACTCGCCGACGGTTGACTCCGAGTCAGGTCAACGACGCCGAGGAGGTGGCCATGAAGAAGTTCACGCCGTACTGGTGACCCGGCATGCAGCCGTGACGACGGTCGGTGGAATCTCCCTCCCGGAGACGCCGCCGACCGTCCCGCCCACGACGTAACAACGCCGACTCGTAGACCCGATAGAATCGACTGGTCCACGTACGCCGTGCAGGTGGAAGCAAGCGTCATGTCGGTTCGGGGTCGATAAGCGTGGCCGTGCCAGTCTCTCCCGACCCACCCGGCGACGAAGATCCGCCGGTTGGTCGCTCCTCGGTGTCCCTGCAGATCCTCGGCCCGCTGCGGATCTGGCGCGACGACGTCGAGCTGGCTGCCGGCCCCCGGCAACAGGCATATCTCCTCGCGCTGCTCCTGGCCCGCGTCGGCAGGCCGATCAGCACGAGTGAGCTGATCGATCTGATCTGGGGCGATGACGTTCCCACCAGTGCCCTCAACGTGATCCAGAAGTACGTCGGCGTGTTACGACGGATCCTCGAGCCGGAACTTCCCGCCCGGGGCACCGGCTCGTTCCTGCACCGTCGCGGTAACTCCTATTTGTTCGTCGCCGCCTCCAGCGCGCTGGATCTCGTCGCCTTCCGGAGACTCGTGGGTGCGGCCACGGCCGCCGCGGCGCGGCAGCACCACGAAGCGGCGCTCGACCACTACATCGATGCGCTCGGCCTGTGGCATGGCCCGGCAGGTGGCGGCATCGCCGACGGGACGGGCGCGGAGGCCACCTTCGCCGTGCTCGACAACGAGTTCTACGACGCCTGCTCGGCCGCGGCCGAGCAGGCGGTGTCGCTGGGCCGACCGGAACGGGTGCTTCGCGCCCTGCGACTGGCCGCATCGATGGCACCGTTCCACGAACCCGTGCACGCCGGCCTGGTCGGTGCCCTAGGCGCCGCCGGTCGCCAGGCGGAGGCACTGGCGGTCTTCCGGGCGGTCCGCGATCGCCTCGCCGACGAGCTGGGCGTCGACCCAGGTCCGGCACTGGAGGACGCACACCGGCGGGTTCTGGCCCAGCCATCGGTGTCGCCGCCGTCGATGGACACGGCGGACGAGGTCCAGGTGAACGCAGGAGCTGGCCTCGTCGGCCGGATCGAGGAACTCGCCATGCTGCGACGCACCGTGCAGCGCGCCGTTGCCGGGGGCGCGGCCATCGGCATCCTCGAAGGTGAACCGGGCGTCGGCAAGACCCGCCTGCTGGAAGAGGCCGCGAAGGTGGCGGACCAGCACGGCGCGCTGGTGACCTGGGGTCGCTGCCTAGAGGGCGACGGAACTCCGTCGATGTGGCCGTGGGAGCAGGCGCTGAGCGCGGTCGTCGACAGTTTGCCCGCGCTGGAGCGGGAGAAGTGGCTCGCCAGCGAGCTCGGCATCCTGCTCGGGCTGGGCAGCGACGCCGTCCGGGCGGTTCCCGACGGTAGCGCTCAGTTCCGGCTCTTCGAGCAGGTCGTCGCCCTCGTCAGAAGTGCCTCGGCACAACGACCGACACTCCTGATCCTCGACGACCTGCAATGGGCCGATGATGCCTCCCGGCGCTTGTTCAGTCATCTGGCCGGCCGGCTGCCCGACCGCACCGCAATCATCGGTGCGCTTCGCGACAGGGCGCCGGTGCTCGACTCGGCCCTCTCCCAGGTGCTTGCTACGGCCAGCCGGCTGCCCGGCCACCGCAGGATCCGGCTCGGCCCGCTCGGACTGACCGACGTCACCGCACTCATCCGCCGTGAGGCCGGCCGTGAGCCCGACGACGCCGTCGCCCGCGCCATCCACGCCCGTACCGCCGGCAATCCGTTCTTTGTCCAGGAACTGTCCCGGCTGCTCAGCGAGGACGGCGCGCTCAGCGAGGACGGCGCATCCGGACCGGCGGGGGTTCCGTCCACCGTGCGCGACGTCGTTCGTGACCGGATGGCCGGCCTCGACGACGACGCGCGCGAACTACTGCGCGTCGCCGCGCTCATCGGCCGTGACATCGACCTGCGGCTGCTCTCGCGCGCCGCTGGCGTGGACGTCGCGGACTGCCTCGAACGCCTCGAGCCGCTGCACGCCCTCGGCCTGCTCGAACCCGGTCCGGAGAATCCGTCCTCGCTACGATTCGCACACGACCTGGTGCGCGAGTCGGTCTCCGAGACCACGGCGAAACAGCAGATCATCCGGCTACATCTGCGCGTCGCGGATGCGCTCGAACGGACCCATGGCCGCGACGAGGCCGTCGCCGAACGCCTCGCCTTCCATCTGTGGGCGGCCGGTGCCCTGGCCGAGCCTGTTCGCACCGGGGAGGCGCTGATCCGCGCCGGGCGCTACGCGGCGTCCAAGCTCGCGTTCGAGTCCGCCAATCGCCAACTGCGTGCCGCCGTGCAGATCACTCGGGCATCGGGGCTCATGGAGCTGGAGTTGTCCGCCCTCACGCTGCTCGCCATCGTGGTCAGACGGCAGTCCGGCTACGATGCCTCGACCTTCGATCTGCTGGAGCGGGCCGAATATCTGGCTCGCACTCTCGCCCGGGAGGCAGAGGCCGCCGACTTCGCCTTCATCCGCCTCATGGGCGCGTACACCTGCCTGGAGAAGAGTCGTGGGCAGTTGGCCCGCCGGATGCACGAGTACGGCCGGACGTCCTCCGATTCGGGTGTCCGACGCTATGGCCGGCAGGCCTGGGGCCTGTATCACTGGGACATCGGCAACATCGGCGAGGCGTACCGCTGTTTCGCCGGAGAAGACGACGACCCCTCCGTGCCGGACGAGGAGACTCCGCTGCGGCGGGACGGCAGCATTCCGGGGGAAGGACCCGGATGGCGGGCCGTGATGACCGCGCTGAACGGTGACGTCGAGTCGGCGCTGGCCTTCGTCAACACCTGGGACACCCCGGGTGATTCGTACGCGGCCGCGGTCTGCGTCTACTACACCACCATGATCGCATCCATGGCCGGTGACGCGGCCCTGGCCAGACGTGCCGGCGAGCGCTGGGTCTCCGCCGGGCTGGCCCGCCTTCAATCCCAGATCGACCACTACATCCGACAGAGCTGGTGCTGGGCACGGGCCCTCACTGGTGACGATCCGGCCGCTGCGGCGGCCGAGGCCGAGGAACTGCTGGCCGCCAACCTGCTCGACCCGCCGCAGTGGGGAATCGCCTACCACCATGCTCTGATCGCGGAGATGTGGCTGGCAGCCGGCCTCCCTGACCGGGCCGGGGCCGCCCTCGACCGGGCCGACCAGGCCGTCTGGGAGCACGGCCAGCGCTACAGCGAAGGCCTGCTCCTGCTGCTGCGGGCACGCCTGTCGCAGGCGCGGGGGGAACCCCACGCGGTGGTCCGGGCCGCAGCCGAACGAGCCCAGGCCCACTCCACCGCCCGCGGGGCCCGACTCTTCGCCCGACGCGCCGAACGATTCCTCGTCGAACTCACCGAGCCCTGCACCGCCCACACGACGATCCACGGATAGTGCACCACGAGGCTGGGCCCGGTGCGGGCAACGTCTCGGCCGTCCACCGGGCCGATCTATCATGACGAGGTGCCGCGCCAGACGTCCCCGTTCGGCGATTGCCTACGGGCATCGCGCCGGGCCGCCGGCCTGACCATAGAGCAGCTGGCCGAACGGTCCGGCGTCAGCGCCCGGGCCATCTCCGACATGGAACGCGGGCACAGCCGCGCACCGCAGACCCGTACCCTCGCCGCTCTCGCCGACGGGTTGGGCCTCGACGATGACGGCCGGGCCGGTCTCACGGCCGCGGCGAAGGAGGCCCGCTCCCCGAGCGCGGCCGGCAGGCCCCGGCTCTGCGAGCCACCACGCGGCGTCACGGACTTCGTCGGCCGGCGTGCCGAACTCGAGATCGTCCGGCACGCTGCGAAGCACGCCGCCGAGATCGACGACCCGCCGCCGGTCCTCGTCGTGCACGGGCAGCCGGGACTGGGCAAGACCGCGTTGGCGGTCCGGGCCGCGCACGAACTACGCGACGACTTCCCCGACGGCTGCCTGTACGTCGACCTGCGCGGGGTCGACGCCACGCCGCTCCCCACCGGAGACGCCCTGCTGCGTCTGCTGCGTGCGCTCGGCGTCCAGCCCAACCAGGTCGCCGACAGCGACGACGAGCGCTCCGCCCAGCTACGCGGGATCCTGCGTGATCGGCGCTGCCTGCTGGTCCTCGACAACGCCGGTTCGGAGGCCCAGGTCCGGCCGCTGCTACCGGCGGGCGGCAGGTGCCTCGTCGTGGTGACCAGCCGGCGCGCCCTAGGCGGCCTCGAAGGCGTACTGCGGATCGCTCTGCCGCCTCTCGCGCCGGAAGAGTCCGCCGACCTGCTGCGTGCCATCGCCAGGCAGGCCGCCGACCCACAGACGGCGCCGCAGGTCGACAGGGTCACCGACCTGTGCGGGCACCTGCCGTTGGCGCTGCGGATCGCCGGGACCCGCCTTTCCACGCGTCCGCACTGGACGGTCCGGCACCTGGTCGACCGGCTCGCCGACACCGGCCACCGACTGGCTGCGCTGTCCACCGGCGACGCCGGAGTGGCCACCGCGTTCGCGCTGTCGTACACCCAGTTGCCGGCCCCCAGCGCCCAACTGTTTCGCCGCCTCGCCCACGTTCCGGCCGCCGACTTCGCGGCGCCGCTCGCGGCGGCGCTCATCGAGGCCGCGCTGCCCGACGCCGAGGACCGCCTGGAGGATCTGGTGGAGGTCGGGCTTCTGCAGACTGAGGGCGTCGACCGTTACCGATTCCACGACCTGATCCGGCTCTACGCCGACGAGCGGCTGCACGCCGAGGAACCGAGCGACACCCGGGCGGAGACCGCGGAACGGATGAACACCTGGCTGCTGGACACCGCCGTTGTCGCCGGCCGGTGGTACGAGCCCGGCTACGGCGGGTTGCCCGACGGCTGGGCCGGCCTGGTGCCCCTGGCCAGCATGGAGGAGGCTGACGCCTGGCTGCGGGCGGAGAGCGACAGCTGGCTGCCGGCGCTGCGTACCGCCGCCGCCCAGGGCCGGCACCAACTCGTCGCCGACGTCGCGGCGGCAACCCGCTGGTACTCCGAGTCGACGCTACGCTGGCGCGGCTGGTGGGAGGTACGCCGGCTGGCCCGCGCCGCCGCCAACGCACTGCCCGACTTGCGCCAGCAGGCCTTCCACACCAGCCTCTACGCCTGGACGGCGGTCCAACTGATGGCCCTCTACGAGGAGGCCACGGAGGCGGCGATGGAGGCATACCGGCTCGCACAGTCGATCGGCGACCCCCAGGAGCAGGCCCGGGCGCTCAGTTCGGCCGGCCCCGCCTGGCTGAATGTCCGCCGCTTCGACGACGCGCTGTGGGCCCACCGCACCGGGTGCGAGCTGGCCGACCGGGCCGGCGATCACGCCCTGTACGTGGATCATGTGGTGGGCATCGGCCATGCGTTGGAGCACCTGGGCCGTTACGACGACGCGGTCGGTGAGTTCCAGCGCGCCCTGACCGAACTCGACAGCCGTCCGGTGGCGGCCCGCCCGGCCTTCACCCTCCGGGGCAGCGCGATGTACGGGGTGGCGTCCTCCTTGGTCCGCGCCGGGCGCCACCAGGAGTCGCTGCACGCGGTCGAACGGGCGCTGCCGCTGCTGATCGAGAATCGGGACGACGACTTCGTGGCCTTCGCACTCGTCCTCCGGGGCAAGGCCCGGGCCGCACTCGGCCAGTCCGCCGAGGCTCGCACCGACCTGACCCGCGCCCTGGAGATGCTCGCCGGCAGCCTGCCCAGCCGGCTCGAGGACGAAGCCCGGGCGATGCTGCCCACGCTGGACGGCACCGGTCCCACCGACCTCACCCGTGACCTGGAGGCGCTCGCCGCCAGCCTGGACAGCCGGATCGAGACCGAGGCCCGGGCGACGCGGGCCGTCCTCGACGGCACCGATCCTGCCTGACGTTCTGCGTATTTTCCTTCGTTGTTCGGCCCCGACCAGCTTGTTTGCATGGTGACATGGTTATGTCACCTTCTGTTGTCACCTCATCGCTGCGTCGCGGCCTCACGTCGGGCCAGATCGGGATGCTCACCATCGGCGGGGTCATCGGCACCGGGCTGTTCCTCGGCTCCGGCCTCGCCGTCTCCATGGCCGGACCGACCGTACTGCTCACCTTCGTCGTCGGCGGGCTCCTCGCGATCGCCCTCACCTACGCCGCCACCGAGATGGCGCTCGCCCATCCCGACCTGCACGGGTTCGGCGCGCTCGCCCACCGCTACCTCGGCCCCCTCGCCGGGTTCACCCAACGCTGGCTGTACTGGGGTGTGGTCGCGATCGGCGCCGGCACCGAAACCGTCGCCGTAGGGATCTACATCCGGTACTGGTGGCCGCAGGTGCCGCTGTGGATCCCGGTCATGCTCGCCGCCGCAGCGATCATCACGGTCAACGTGTTTCCGGTGCGGGCCTTCGGCACGGTCGAGTACTGGTTCTCGTCCATCAAGGTTGCCGCGATCGTGGTGTTCCTTGTTCTCGGCGCCGTGCTCCTCACCGTCGGGCTGCCCAACCGACCGGCGACCGGCCTGTCGGCGATCAGCGACGCACCGTCCTACCTGCCCCACGGACTCACCGGCCTCGTGGTCGCGCTGATCGTGGCGACCTTCAGCTTCGGCGGCACCGAGGCGCTCGCGCTGACCGCCGCCGAGTCGGCCAACCCCGGGCGCGACCTACCGCGCGCGGCGCGCGGGACGATTCTGCGCGTATGCCTGTTCTACCTGCTCAGCATGGTGGTCATCGTATCGGTGTCGCAGGCCGTCGGCCGGGTGCCGGACGGCGCGCTCGCCACGAGCCCGTTCGTGCTGGTCTTCGAGTGGACCGGGCTGCCGGCCGCCGCCGCGGTGATGAACTTCGTGGTGCTCACCGCCGCGCTGTCGGCCCTCAACACGGTTTTCTACGTGTCGACGCGCACGCTGCACTCGCTCGCGGTCGACGGCCAGGCGCCGGCCTGGGCGAGACGGGTCAACCGCCACGGTGTGCCGGTGAACGCGGTCGCCGCGTCGGCCGTCGGGCTTCCCCTGGCGGTGACGGTGTCCCTCATCTCGCCCGACGACGCGTTCGCGAAGCTGCTCGGCATCGCGTTGTTCGGCGCCGCCACGACCTGGGTGCTCATCTTCGCGACCCACGTGGCCTTCCGCCGCCGGCGCACCGCCGACGAGGCGCGCCGGTCGCCGCTGTCGCTGCCCGGCGGTTGGCACACCAGTGCCGCGGCGGCGGTTGCGATGGCGGCGGTGGTCGTGAGCATGCTGTTAGTCGGGACGTTCCGGGTCGCGTGGACGGTCGGCGTACCGACCGTGGTGGTGATCGTGGTGACGTACGCGCTGACCCGAAGGGTGCGGTGCACCACCCCGCAACAGTGATCCGCAACCACGGCGCCGTCCCAGTCAGCAGCCGAGCCGCCGACTGGAGACGGCGCCTCGTCGCTCCAGAGACCGATTGTCACAATGCAGCTGTACGGCCGCCTCTCACGCGTCGATCAGGCCGACGATCTGCCGAGACTTCAGATCAGGCAGGTGCGGCGGGAGATCCAGGCAGGTGCCGACTCGGCTCGAGCGCAAGGTGAGGCCCGCGCTCGGTTCGCCGCCCCCACTCGCGGCTGTTCGACCGGACGTCCCGCGCGACGCCATAGCTCACGACCGTCGGTTCCCCCAGCCGGAGGATCTGGTCACCGGTCGGCCGTCCGGATCGGGTCGTTGCACCGGGCGATCGTCGTACTCGGTGGAGAGGACGACGTGCGAGTTCATCTCTCCATGCTCGCCGAGCCGTTCGAGCAGTCCTTCGAGGTGCTGCATCGACGCCGCCCGCACCTTGAGCATGGTGCAGGAGTTGCCGGACAGCTTGTGCACCTCGTAGACCTCTGGAAGGTCGTCAGCGGTGGAGGTCCTCAGCAGGCATCGTCCGTGGGCGCACCGCATCTGCACAAAGGCGGTCAACGGTAGGCCGGCGGGTGCTGGATCAACGATGGCCCGGTAGCCGGTGATCACCCCCATGTCCTCCAGGCGCCGCACACGCTCGGCGACGGATGGCGGGGAAAGGTTGATCTGGCGGCCAAGTTGGTTGTACGACACGCGCCCGTTGCGCTGCAACTCCCCGATGATCCGCCAGTCGGTCTGATCCAGCGATCTGTTCATCTGTAAACCCAATCAGCAAAGCATCTTATGGTCGTAAACCCCTAACAGCCGAGACGAGGGAAGTGCCCATTCATTGGCGGATCTTAGCTTTCTAGCGTTGATCCATGCCAGCAGATACCTACGAGGTGACGCCGTCCACAAGAGACCACACGCGCGCTATGCCGGCCCTGTTCACGGGAGCCGCGATGATCAACGCGGCCATCTCGGTGGCAAGCGCTGTTGCCACGATCGTCGCCGCTGACCGGCTCGGTGCCGGGTGGGGCGGATTACCAAACGTGGCCGCGATTTCGGGTACTGGCCTCGGTGCCCTGATGGTGACGGCCGTAATGGGTCGACGGGGCCGGCGCGCGGGCCTCGTCGTCGGCTACCTCTGCGCCACCGCGGGCGCCGCGCTGGCGGTGTTCGCCGTCGCCCACAACGACGTCGCGGGTCTCAGCCTCGGCATGCTGTGCATCGGGCTGGGCAACGCCGCCGCCGGATTGTCCCGCTACGTCGCCGCGGAGTTGTATCCACCGCGGCGACGAGGCTTCGCCATCGGCGTGCTGACGTGGGCGGGGACCGTGGGCGCGGTGGGCGGACCACTGCTGCTCGGACCCGCCGCGGCCGCCGCCACCAGACTCGGCGGGGCGGCGGCGTTGGGACCGCTCGTGCTCGCCGCCCTGGCCGCCGGCGTCGCCGTGCTCGCCGCGACCGCCGCGCCAGCAACCGTCGTAGAACATGGAGGTCCCGCGGTCAAGGTGCGGCCTCTCCTCGCCATGCCGACGGTCCGGTCGGCGTTCGCGGTGATGGCCACCGCACAACTCGTCATGATCGCGGTGATGACCGCGGCACCACTGGACATGCACCTGCACGGTCACGGGCTCGGCGAGGTGGGCGCCGTCCTCTCGGCACACACGCTGGGCATGTTCGCACTCTCCCCGTTGACCGGTCGGTTGGTGGACCGCGTCGGCACGCGACCGGTAATGCTCGGTGGTCTGCTCACCCTGTCCCTCGCCGCCGTCCTCACCGCGGCCAACACGCATACCCAACCCCGCGCGGTTGCCCTTCTTCTCCTCGGCTACGGATGGAACCTGTGCTTCATCGGCGGAAGCACCCAACTGACCCAGAACCTGCCACAGTCGCAATGCGTCCAGGTCGAAGGTGCCGTCGACAGCGGAATCTGGAGCATCGCCGCCATCGCTGGTCTCGGCTCCACGGCGATCCTGGCCACCGGCGGATACCGGGCCCTCGCCGGCCTGGCTATCCTCGCGGTCATCCCGTCCGCGCTGCTGGTGTCCAGAACAGCAACCACCAGCAGTTGACTCTCGGCCTTCCCCGGTTCCCGCCGGCGCCTGGCTGCGCCTCGCCGTGACAGCGTGGTCAGGGTCCGTGGATCTGACGGTGTTTCTGGCCCGACCTGCCAGGCGTTGTGCCTGGTGAGGAGGGTGCCGTGATGACCGCGACACTGAACGAGCAGACCGGAGGTAAGAAGCGACCCGGACTGTCGGCGGAGGCGAAGGCTACCGCCGACCTGGTCCGGGCCGCGAAGGAACAGGGTCTGTCGTTGACCGGCCCGGAGGGGCTGCTCAGGCAGTTGACCAAGACGGTTTCTGGAGACCGCGCCGGACGAGGAGATGATCGAGCACATCGGCTATGCCATACAAGAACCCCGATATCGTTGGAGCCGGCTTCCTGGCCGTCGCTGCGTTGGCATCGGCTGGGCACGAGGAGAGACTGAGGCTGTGGGCGTTGCTGACGAAGCGGAGATTCACCGGGTCGTCCTGATCCGAGATCTGGTGACTGGTGCGGTCGGTGTCGTGGTGGCGTCGTTCGCCACGGCGGTGGTCTTTCCTCCCGAAGACCCGGTGGGACGCGTGCTGGTGATGGCGGTCGCCTGCGGCCTGTTGGCGACGGCGCTGAGCGACTGGCGTGCGTCACTTGCCGTCGCGGTCGTGGCCGTCGGCGTGTTCGTCGGTGTCCTCGCCGACGGCGCGCCACCGGCTCCGTCTCCGTGGGGCTTCACACCGATCTTCGTGGTGGCCGTGGTGTTGGGTGCAGGAAACCGGTACCTGCGCGTGCTGAGGCGCAGGGACGAGGGGCACCGCCGGTCGTAGCTCGTAGCGAACGTTCCAGGCGCGGCTGCCGGTACGATGGGTTCCGGTGCGCCGGGAAGTCTGGTCGGCAAATGGCTCCGACCCGTCTTCCGAAAGGTGCTCGCCTGTGATGTCCAACCCGCAGTCACCCCCTCGTGTCCTCGGCCGCGGTTCCTGGGCCGAGGCGAGTCGCATCGCTGAGGTGCTGCGCAAGGAGACGATCGGCGGGGCACTGCTGCTGATCGGCGCCGCTGTGGCGCTGATCTGGGCCAATTCCCCGTGGGCGCACCGCTATGAGGCGATGACGGCGTTTACCGTCGGGCCTCACGCGCTGCACCTTGACCTCTCGCTGGCCACCTGGGCGGCCGACGGGCTGTTGGCGATCTTCTTCTTCGTCGCCGGTCTCGAACTCAAGCGCGAGTTCGTCGCCGGCGACCTGCGTGATCCGCGCCGCGCCGCGGTCCCGGTCGCCGCCGCGATCGGCGGCGTACTCGTGCCGGCTCTGGTGTACGTGGTGGTGAACTCAGGCGGCGCGCTGAAGGGTTGGGCGGTGCCGACGGCCACCGACATCGCGTTCGCTTTAGCCGTACTGGCGGTGATCGGCCGGCATCTGCCGACCGCGCTGCGCACCTTCCTGCTGACCCTGGCAGTGGTGGACGACCTGCTGGCGATCGTCATCATCGCGGTCTTCTACACCGCCCACCTGTCGGTGCTGCCGCTGCTGGCCGCGGCGCTGCCGCTGGGCTTGTTCGCGCTGCTGGTGCAGCGGCGGGTGCGCTCGTGGTGGCTGCTGCTGCCGCTGGCGTTCGCGACCTGGGCGCTGGTGCACGCCTCCGGCGTGCACGCCACCGTCGCCGGGGTGCTGCTCGCCTTCGCCGTGCCGGTGCTGCGCTCCAGGGGCACGGGTCCAGGGGTGGGTCTGGCCGAGCACTTCGAGCACCGATTCCGGCCGATCTCCGCCGGCGTCGCGGTGCCGGTGTTCGCGCTGATGTCCGCCGGAGTGGCCGTCGGCGGCCTCGACGGCCTGGCGCAGGCGCTCACGGACCCGATCGCGGTGGGCATCATGCTCGGCTTGGTCGTCGGGAAGCCGATCGGCATCCTGCTGGCAACCTGGCTCGTCGCCCGGTTCACCCGGGCCCGGCTGGACGCCGGGTTGGCATGGATCGACGTGACCGGGCTGGCCGTGCTTGCCGGCATCGGTTTCACCGTCTCGCTGCTGATCGGCGAACTCGCCTTCGGAATCGGCAGCGACGCCGACGACCGGGTCAAGATCGCCGTGTTGGCGGGCTCCCTGATCGCCGCCACCCTCGCCATGATCATCTTGCGAGTGCGGAATCGCGGGTACCGGCAGATCTTCGAGGCCGAGCGGGTCGACCGTGACCATGATGACGTTCCCGACGTCTACCAGAGATAGGTCCACCGCGAGTGGAGCCGCCATGCGACATCAGCGCGATCAACGCGCGGCCCCGGGCGTATCGTCGGTGCATGCGCGCTAGCGATGTGGCGATCTCCATGGACACCGTCACCGAGGACATGCCGGCCCGAGAGGCCGCCCGGATCCTGGCCGCGCAGGATCTGCCCGGCCTGATCGTGGTGGACGCCGCAGGCCGTCCGTCGACGGTGCTGGCCGGCACGCAGGTACTGCGGATGGCGCTGCCGTCCTATTGTCAGGACGATCCGGCGCTGGCGCGGGTGATCGACGAGGCTGCCGCCGATGTGGTCCTGGCGGGGATCGGTAACCGGACCGTCGCGGACCTGCTCCCCCGCAACCGGCCAGGTCTGCCGGTGGTCAGCACGGACGCCACCCTGCTCGAGGTCGCCTCGGTGATGGCCCGGACCAACGTGCCGCTGGTCGCGGTCGTGGACCGCGACCAGGTGATGACCGGGGCCATCACCCTCGACGGGCTGCTCGACCGAATTCTCGGCACCTGAGCGTCAGAAGAACCGCAGCCACAGGTACGGCACCGCGATCGCCACCGAGATCACGGTCACGATCAGGCCGTACTTGGTGAACCCCCAGAAAGTGATCTTGTGCCCGGCCCGGTCGGCGATGCCGAGCACCACCACGTTCGCCGAGGCACCCACGGCAGTGGCGTTGCCACCGAAGTCAGCCCCGATGGCGAGTGCCCACCAGAGCACCTGCGCCTTGTCGAGCCCGCCCTCGGCGTTCACCAACTCGCTCACGATCGGGCTCATCGTCGCCACGTAGGGGATGTTGTCCACGATCGCCGACAACCCCGCCGAGGCCCAGAGCAACAACATGGTGGCTGGCCACAACTTGCCCTCGACGGCCTCGGTCGCCGACCGGGCGATGCTGTCGATCACCCCGGTGGCGACCAGTGCGCCGACCATGACGAACAGGCCGGCGAAGAACACCAGCGTCGGCCACTCGACGTCCTTGGCCACCTCTTCCGCGTCCAGCCGGGACAGCACCAGCAGGAGCAGCCCGCCGAGCAGGGCCACCACCGACGGCTCCAGGTGCAGCACGGTGTGCAGGCCGAACGCGACCAGCACCGCGCCGAGGACCACCAGGCTGATCACGACGAGGCGGCGGTCGCGAATCGCGTCCGCCTCCCGCAGCGCCATCACCCGCGCGGCGCGCTCGGCGTTGTAGCGAAATGCCTTTCGGAACATGATCCGGCACAGGCCGATGAACACGACTATCACGATCAGCACCAACGGGGCCATGACGTTCAGGAAGTCGGTGAAACTCAACCCCGACCGGCTGGCGATGATGATGTTCGGGGGGTCGCCCACCAGAGTGGCCGCGCCACCGATGTTGGACGCCATCACCTCGGCGATCAGAAAGGGGATCGGCGGCACGTCGAGCCGCTCGCAGACCAGCAGCGTCACCGGCGCCACCAGCAGCACCGTGGTGACGTTGTCCAGCGCCGCCGACACCACGGCGGTCACCACCACCAGGATCACCATGATCGGGAATGGACGGCCGCGGGCCTTCTTGGCGCTCCAGATGGCCAGGTACTCGAACAGGCCGGTGCGTTTCAGCACGCCGACGATCAGCATCATGCCCAGCAGCAGGAAGATGACGTTCCAGTCGATCCCCGCCTCTTCGGAGAAGAACGCGTGCTCGGCGTCGGTGGCCCCGATCGCCAGCATGATCGACGCACCGCCCACCGCCACCGTCACCCGGTTGATCTTCTCGGTGGCGATCAGGACGTAGGCGGCGGCGAAAACGGCCACCGCGATCCAGGCCAGGGTGCTCATGGGGCGTCTCTCCGGTTCTGGTCAGCCGTCACCGCGACGCCGACCAGGCTTCCCGGCACACCTGAGATCAACCTAGCAGGCGGACCGGTCAGCCACCGTTCTGCACGGGTTCGCCGCCTTCGGGCCGTCGACGGCTCTGCCCTTTCGGCCCGCCAGTGCGATCGCTGTCCGGTACGGCACCGTCGCCGCCAGCGGACGTGGTCCGGTCCTGGCCGGGCGCGAGGTCGGCTCGCCGTGCCGAGCTCACCGTCGCGCGTCGCACCCGGCGGATCCGGCGCAGCACGCCATGCCACCCGGGAGTCTCATCCGCGTCGTCGAACGCCCTCGCGACCAGGACGTCGGTCGAGGAGTGCGCCAGGATGGACAGGACGATGGTCAGCGCTACCAGGTGAAACACGTCGTCGGCCGCGCCGATGCCGGACTCGAGGACCAGCAGGCCGTAGACCACCGAGGCGAAGCCCTTGGGGCCGAACCACATCGCGGCGGCCTGTTCCCGCAAGCCCAGCCCGGAGCGCAGGAACGAGATCCACAGCGCCACCGGTCGGGCGACCACGATGGCGAGGACGGCGAAGACCCAGCCGGCCCAGGAGATCTCGCCGAGGAACTCCACCGAGATGAGCGCCCCGAACACCAGCAACGCGGCCAGCTTCAGCAGTTCGGCGATGTTCTCCCCGAAGTGCTCGAACGCGGCCCGTTCGCGCGGGCCGAAGGTCGCCACGGTGATACCGGCGGCGAACGCGGCGAGGAACAGGTTGCCGTGGGTGGCCTTTCCCAAGGCCAGCACCAGCAGGCCGATCGCCACCCCGTTCAGTGGCGCGTACGCCGCGGACGCGGCGAACCAGCGGGTCCGTTCCAGCGCGATCGCCGCCAGCGGCACCAACACGCCGATCAGCAGGCCTACCGCCAGTTCGGTGCCGAGCTCACCCAGGTGCAAATCGTCCGACCCGGCCGCGACCGCCAGCAGCACCACCACGAACGGCAGCGCCAGTCCGTCGTTGACGCCGGACTCGACGTTGAGCAGGTGCCGCAGCCGGGCGGGAACCTTGTCGTTGCCGACCAGCGCGGCGGCGAACACCGGGTCGGTGGGGGCGAGGATCGCCCCGATCAGCAGCGCTTCCGGCCAGTCCAGGCCGGCGACGTAGTGGGCGAGTATCGCGGTGACGAGCAGGGTGAGCGGTAGTCCCCAACCGAGTGCGCGTCCGGGCAGCCGCCACGCCGAACGCAGGTCCGCCCACCCGACCCGCATCCCGTCGGTGAACAGCACCGCGAACAGCGCCAGCTCGGCGAGTTGCGCCACGATCGGCGAGTCGGCGCGCAGGTGCAGCACACCGGTGGTGTCCTCGCCGAGCAAAAACCCGGCAAGCAGGAACAGCGCCGCGGTGGACAGGATGGTGCGGTGTGCCAGTGCCGAGACGAGCACAGCGGCCAGCAGGACGGCGGCGAAGCACAGCAGCAGCAAGGAAACCCCTCCGAGAGCGCGAACCAGCACGGTGCCGACCAGACTTCCCGGCGCTCCACGGATCCCGGTGATCGTAACGGCCACCGACACGAGGCGCGACGGCGGCCAGCGCCAGCCGGATTCGCGTCAGGTTGGGGAGCCCGTGCAGTCGGGTGCGTACCACCAGCTCGTGCAGAACCGCCAAGACTCCCCGTCTTGCCATCACTGACGGCAGCGACCGATTCAAGCAGCGTCGAACCATGGCTTGCCGGCCGCCCAGTGCCGAACCCACCCGACGAACCCCGACGCCCCGGTGGTGTAGCCGAACTCCGCTCCGAAGGGCACCGCACCCTCACCGCTGATATTCCAGATATGCCCGCGATGCGGGCCGGTCACGATGAGATGCCAGTACATCCCACAGCCATCCGTGCCGAGCACGATCGAACCATGGTCGAAGACGGGTTCGAGCAGCGGCTCGATCTCCTCCACCGGCCGGGAGTCCTCCTCCCACAGCCACGCTTCAATCAGCGGGAACGAGGCCGCCAACTCGCGCACCGGGCGATCGTTGCCCCAGTCATCGGGCATCTCGGCTACGCCGAGGAGACCGAAGTCCGGTGGTCCGGAGAACGATCCGTCGGTGATCTCCGCGACGAAGGTTCGGTACGGCTCCGGCAGTACGACCCCATGCTCCGCTTCAAAGGCGTGCACCCCTGGCCAGCCCAGAGCCGATTCAGTGGCGTCATCCACCACGAAGGCAGCTCGAAGCTCGACGAGGTCGCCTAGCTGGGTGTAGCTGTCCATGACGCGTAGTCGTATCACGTTGGACCGGGCGGAGAGGAGTTGGTCCGGCCCAACCTCACCCTCTGGTCCAGGTTTGGCTCCACGCATTCTTCACGGGCGCGGCGGCACGGCGCCTCGATGGCGCGAGTCGCGGGCTACCTGTTGACACACGGCACGACCGCAGCCCGGCCAGACCTGAAGACAAAGGAGCATCCTTGTTCGTCGCAAACGGGCTGCCCCTTACGCCCTCGTTCAGCGATCGCTTTCTTCGTTGGTAATCGGCTATGCGGCGACGAGGTTCGACAGCACGGCATGCGCTGCGCTAGGCCTGTTGAGCAGCGAAAAGTGACCACTTCGGATGTCAACAGGACGCCGCACCGGCTCTGACCTGCCAGAACGTGAGGCCACAGGGTAGACACGGGTGCAGTTGAGCGCCGGTCTCCGCCATGTGAGCGAAGTTCGAAGGTGGGCGTCGTTAGCAGGCCGCGTACCACGTCACGGCAGAGGCCTGGCGGGACGCTGCCTAGCGCGCTGCGGCATGAGCGGATGCGGTCTAGTCAGAGTCCCAGTGAAACTCTCAGGTAGCGCGCCGCGATGCTGTGTTGGCCGAGGCGCGACCTGACAGCGCCGATGTTGCCGAGGGCGAGCGCGATGTTGAATGAGCCCTCTTCATCGCGACGGGGCTGGTCACGGCGGTGGGGTGGGGGGCAGGGATCGACGTAGGGCGAGGCTCCCGGTAAGACAGCAGTCGACCAAGATCCGACGCCAAAACCGGAAGCCTCGCTGTTGTCCTACCCTGCCGCGATTCCCCTGTCCGACCGCACCCTCATCTGACTCGCTGACCTGATCCACAACCACCGAACGCAGGTGGAGGATCGCGCAGCGCCTGGCTGGCGGTTCAACAGGTTTGACCCGAGTACCAGGCGTTGGATACGGCGTTGGCGCCGCCGATGT
The DNA here is from genome assembly GCF_050948405.1 of Micromonospora sp. CA-248212. Taxonomy (NCBI): domain Bacteria; kingdom Bacillati; phylum Actinomycetota; class Actinomycetes; order Micromonosporales; family Micromonosporaceae; genus Micromonospora; species Micromonospora sp. CA-248212. The sequence goes on from NZ_CP192023.1 coordinate 4,660,403, forward strand.
CCCACGTTCCCGGGCCGATGCACCAGCTCCAGTCGTCGCGGGGCCACGTCGCGTCGACGTAGATGAGCACATGGGTGTTCCCGCAGTGGTTGTACCAGGCCGTCACCGCGTCTTCGTAGTAGCCGCAAACCTGCACGGCGACGTCCTCGCTGCCGGGCTTGGCCTGCTCCGAAATCGCGGTGGTTTCGGGTTGGGACAGGCGGGAGCTGGCGCCCGGACTTGCCTGTGCCACGGTCCCGGACAGGGTGAGTGCGCCAAGGATCGCGGTCACTGCCGAGATCCGAAACGCCGTTCTGTACCACATTTTCACAATGGTCTCCTGTCAGCCGCCGCTGCGGCCTAGATGATGCTGCTGGCTGCATGGAGTGATCGATGTACTTCGTCGCGCTCCTTCCATCGCGAAAACACGGATCGATGCAACACGCTCAAGTGAACCTTCTTCCGTAAGCCGGAATCAGATTCAACCCTGACTGAGCGGACTTCCTAAGATAAGAGTGCAGGCCACAGCCGAGTCTGTCGTTACTGGTAAGCGCACAAGTCTTTAGTCTGCGCGTACTCTCGCGGACTGCTCGCGGAACTGGCGTGGCGAAAGACCGTAGGCGCTGCGGAAGACCTGGCTGAAGTGTGCCGGGCTGGTGAACCCCCACTGGGCGGCGATCGCGTGGATCGGGCGCGCGTCCAGTTGGGGGTTGGCGAGGTCGCGTCGGCACTGCTCCAGGCGACGCTCACGGACCCAGCCGGCAACCGTGTGCCCTTCCTCGTGGAACAGCTTGTGCAGGTATCGCAACGAGATGTGATGCGCTGCGGCAATCGCGTCCGGTGTCAGGCGCGGATCGCCCAGGTTCTCTCGGACGAAGGCGTGGATCTGAGCCATCAACGCTCGCCGTCGGGTGTGGGAGGGCACCGCGCTTTGGACGTCCAGCGCGTTGGCCAGTGCCGCTGTCAACACGTCAATGGTGAGGGTGGACAGCCGGGCCGCGTCCAACGGACTGAGTTCGTCCATGTGCCGGGCAAGGTGCAGCAGGAATTGTGAAGATAATGCGCCGACGCCTTGGGCGCCAGGGATGCGAACTGCGCTCAGGCGCCGCAGCTCCCTGGGGGGCAACGGCAGTAACAAGCGCGGGAAGCGCAGGAGCAACAGCTGACTAACTGGCACATCCGGGGTGAATTCGGCCAGGTAGGGCCGAGAGGTGTCATACAGTATCAGGTCCCCCACGCCGAAATCTGTGCGCTGGCCGTCTTGCGTGATCATGCCGCCACCACGCACAAGGCAACCCAGCTTGAACACCTCGGGATCGGCCTGCCGAATGAGCTTGGGAGTGCGGTGGACCGAGTGCGGCATCGTGGTCATTAATGTCGCCTGCACGGGCCCGAACTCGCTGATCCCGACCTGAGCCCGAAATCCGGGCTCCCACTGCGATTCACAGCGCAAATCGTAGGGCACCCAGAGCTTCGAGTTTACCTCGCGCCAGAAGGCGAACCCGTCTTCAACCGGGACCTCGGTGGTGCTGACTACGTCCATGACTCACCTTCGCGCTGTCGCTGCAGGGGTCAGATCACGATAGCTTGGCGTCGATATAGCGGCGTTGCGATGTTATGGTGCCGGTCAGGCATTGAGGGCTTTTGACGTGGTCAGCGTCGGTTACGCCGTCAGGTCGTGCTCGCCGACGTCAACCTGCGCATCGGGCGGGGTGAGACGGTCGGGTTACGCGGACCGTCCGGCAGCGGAAAGTCGACACTGGTCCGGGTCCTGGCACTCCTGCACCACCCCGACCATGGCCGGGTCAGCATCGACGGCACCCCGGTCACCGCCGTTCGCTACGCCGTACCAATCGCCCTCCGGACCCGCGTCGCCGCCCTCTTTCAGAGCCCGCGCGACAACCGTCGGCGGGAGCGGGTCGGCCGCCGGTTCACGATCCCTGGGCTGGTCACCGTGGCGCCGATGCGGCTGAGATCAACTGCCGCCATAACGGACTTAGCAGACGGTTCAGCGCTTGACGCCGGATTCACTGCCGTTGGTCCTCAAGGGCCGAAGCCATCGAAAAAGATCTTGACTCAACCAGGGAAACGCCGTTAACCTCGAGGAAGCGCCGTTAACCAATTCTGTGGAGGTCGTCATGACCGAGTCCTTGAGCATCGCCGGCAACAACCTCACTTATGAGGTGTCCGGGCACGGTCCTCTCGTGGTCCTGGCGCACGGTATCGGCGACAGCCGGCACTCGTATCGTTTCCTGGCTCCGGCCTTGGCCGACGCCGGGTACCGGGTCGCCAACGTCGACATTCGCGGCTGCGGCGACTCCAGCCTCGGCTGGGACGGGTACAGCCGCACCGACATCGCCAGCGACCTCGTCGCCGTCGTGCGTCACCTCGGCGGCCCGGCCGTGATCATCGGGCAGTCGATCAGCGGCGGCGCGGCGACCATCGCGGCGGCTACCGCGCCCGATCTGATCAACGGCGTCATCGAGCTGGCGCCGTTCACCCGCGTACAACCCTTTGATCTTGGCGGGCTGCTGCGGGTGAAGCGCTTCCGGACCGGCTACAGCCAGATGGGGCAGGTCATGGTGCTGGGAAGGCTGGCGAGCTGGAAGAAGTACCTCGACGCGGCGTATCCGGTCAAGCCCGCCGACTGGGACGCCGAACTGAGACGCATCGAGGCGAAGCTGACGGAGCCCGGCCGGATGAAGGTTCTGCAGGCCATGTGCAAGACCAGCCCGAGCGACGCCGGCGCGCAGCTGGCCAACGTCACCTGCCCGGTCCTGGTCATCGAGGGCAGCCTCGACCCCGACTGGGCCGACCCCCGCGCCGAGGGCGAGAAGATCATCGCCGACCTGCCCCCGGGCCTCGGCGAGCTGGCCGTCATCGAGGGCGCCGGTCACTATCCGCACGCCCAGACACCGGATCAGGTCCTCGCGCTGGCCCGGCCTTTCCTGAACAAGACGCTGGCGAATGCCTAGGGCTGGGCTCACCGCGCTGTCGGTCACCGAGGCCGCGGCCGCCCTGGTCGACGAGGTCGGTTTCGAGAACTTCAGCATGGGCCTGGTCGCGGAACGGCTCGGGGTAAAGACCCCGGCGCTCTACAAACACGTCGCCAGCCAGGCTGATCTGGTCCACCGTGTCGCTGTCCAGGCCATGGCCGAGTTCGCCGACGCCATTCGTGACGCCATCCAGGGCCGGGCCGGCAGTGAGGCCCTCGCCGCCGGCGCGCAGGCGATGCGGACCTACGTGCTGGAGCACCCCGGCCGGTACGCGGCCGGCGATGCCGCTTCTTCCCGCGCGACCGGGCCCGACGACCCGATCATCCCCGCCGTGCAACGGGTTGTCGCCTCCTGGGCGGCGATGCTTCGCGGCTACCACCTGGACTCCAGCCAGGAGATTCACGCCCTGCGGATGCTCCGCAGCGTCCTGCACGGGTTCTCGACCCTGGAAGCAGCCGGCGGGTTCCGGTTCGACGCATCTGTCGACGACAGCTTCACCTGGATGGTCGATTTTCTCGACCGCGGCCTACACGCCATCACTACCACGACCAGCGGCACCCTCGTCCGCTGACGGATCGTCGACGACCCGACCCGACCACCTCATCCCGGAGGACCGACATCAGCATCACCCGGGCACCCACGATCACCGCGACACCACCACCCGGCAGCCACTGATGGTGACCATCGACGAAGAGCCCCAAGACTCCAGGATCGAGCGGCACGCGAGCTGGGCCGAGCTGTTCTTCGACCTCGTGGCGGTGGCCGGCGTGGCTGCCCTGGCACACGTGCTCGGGCCGGAACTAGACGGCGCGGCGCTCGGTCTCTACGCCCTGTTGTTCCTGGCTCTGTGGCTGTCCTGGACGACGTTCATGTTGTACGGCAACGTAGCCGCCGGCCAGACCCGGGTGCTGCGGCTGATGGTCGGCATGTTCGGCCTCGGGACCATGGCCGCGTCCGTGCCCGGCGTGGCGCACGCCGTGCTCGAGCACGGCGACGACCTCCGTCCGCTCAACGTCTTCGCGATCGCTTACATCACCACGCGCGTCTACGGGTCCAAGTCGTGGCAACGCGGCGCCGTATTGCTGGACTTCCCGGTCGTGCAGTACTCGGCCGGACTGCTGCCCTGGTTCGCGTCGCTCTGGGCCGACGAACACTGGAAGCTCGCGCTCTGGGCCGCCGGAGTCAGCCTCGACCTGCTGCTGATCCTGGTCCTGTCCGGCAGCAGGATCCTGCAGCGGGTCCAGTCGTACCTCACCGCGCCAGAACGTACTCGACGTCGCCCTCGATCGGGAGGCCGTCCCGACGGCACGGGACTGGTCATCCACGGGGTATCGGTTGATCCGGGCCACCTGGCCGAGCGGCTGGGACTCTTCGTGATCATCGTGCTGGGCGAATCGGTGGTCCAGATCGTCGCCGCCGCCGGCGAGACGCGGTACGACCCGGGCCTGCTGGCCACCGCGATCGCGTCCTTCATCCTGCTGGCCGGCATGTTCGGCCTGTCGGTCGTCTTCGGATACGCCGGCCTGCCGCACCTGCGCGTCGGCCGGATCCCCACCCGCTCCGCCCTCGGCCTGCACTGCCTGGTCACCGGCGTCGTCGCCACCATCGCCGTACCGCTGTCCCTGGCGGTCAGCCACGGCTCCGACCCACTGCCCGACCAAGGTCGCTGGCTGCTGTGCGGCGCGGTTGCGGCCTACTTCACCCTCGGGGTGGTCACCGGCGTCGCCAGCCACAGCTCCGATCTGCAAAGGACGATCTCACGGGTCACCACCGGCATCGCGGCCCCACTGCTGCTCGGCCTGCTCGCCACCGCCGTCAGCGCCCGAACACTCGTGGTCTATGTGGCTCTGATAGTCCTGGCCCACCTCTGGTTCGAACGACGACTGAAGCCCATTCAGCCCGCTCCCACCAATGAAGCGCCCGACCGCGCGGGCGGCTCATGAACCCTTCCAGTGAGCCAGCCATCGCACCCGAAGTGCCCGTACCGGCACAACCCGACACCTCCTGGGCACACACCCCCTCACCCACAGCATCCGCCACCCGTGAAACCGCCGTGACTCGGCCACGAACACCCCTCTCCCCTCGAATCTGGCCGACCAATTAGTTACTTAGACCGGAATGGACCACATCATGAACAAGCTCCGCCCCCTCGCGGCTGCCACCTTCCTTCTGGGCCCGGTGATCTATCTCGCCGCCGAAGCGATCGCGGCCGCGGCGTGGAAATCGCCTACCTACAGCTACGCCGACAACTGGATCAGCGACCTCGGATCCGCAACCGCCGGGGTGTTCCAAGGCCGCGAACTCAACTCCCCGCTGCACGTGGTCATGAACACCGGATTCATCGTTCAGGGCATCCTCTTCGGGATCTCCGCGGTGCTGCTATCGCGGACGCTCGGCGGACGGCGCACCTTCACCGCCGTGATGGGGGTCGTGACCATGATCGGCTACATCCTGGTCGGAACCTTCCACGGTTCCCTACAGGCCCAGCAGAACGGCACGCTTCCCCTGCACTTCACCGGAGCAACGCTGGCCATCGTCGGCGGGAACGTGCTCGCCCTCGTCCTGGGCATCCACTGGCGAAAGATTCCCGAGACGCGGCTGATCGGTCTGGTCAGCATTATCGTCGCGGCGTTCGGCCTGGTCTCCGTGACCGCTCTCTTCCTCACCTTCGATGCCGGCCTGCCCTCAGGTGCGATCGAACGCGGCTCCGTCTACACCATCGTCATCTGGCAACTCGTCGTCGCCGTCACACTCCTGCGCAGCCGGGCCGACTCCCGCGTACCCCACGTCACCGCGACCATTTAGTCCATAAGCACGGCATCCACAAGCAGCTGACCCGCCCGCTCCAGAACCCCGATCGACGACCGGGTACAAGCCCCAGGTCCACAACCCCCATCACTTCCAGTGAGTCGGTTGCGCCTATGCACAGCACACCGCCCCGCTGGATGCGGGTTGCCACGAATGCGACCGCGCGCTGGAGCTTCCACGCAGGACTCGCCGGTCACACCCATCGGCAAGGCCGTCCAACCCGCACGCCGGCGTCTTACCCCACGGTCGCGGTATCGCGACCGAGTCGGCTGCGACGCCTGCCGCGGCGACGTTGTCGTTCGACGAGATGTTCTACCAGTAGCGACCCGATCCGTTGTCGCCCCGTAGGGCTCAACTCATATTCAAGGAGGCGCCATCGTGAGCATAAACAGCATCGACGAGCAAGCACCCGTCATCTCCAGGCACAGGATCGTGATCGCCGCCCCCATCGGAACCCTGTGGCGGCTGCACACCGATGTCAACGCGTGGCCGAACTGGCAGAAGGCCATCGATCGGTCGCACCTGGAAGACGACTTCCGGCCCGGCGCGACCTTTACATGGGAGACCTACAACCTCACCATCTCCTCCACCATCTACCAGGTCGAGCCGCAACGACACACGTTGTGGGGCGGACCCACCGAAGGCATCACGGGAATCCACTCCTGGACATTCACCCTCGTCGACGGTGGGGTACAGGTTGACACCGAGGAGTCCTGGAGCGGCGCCCCAGTGACCGCCGACGTTGCGGGCATGCAGACCGCACTGGATGGATCACTCAAGGCCTGGCTCGATCATCTCCACATCGCCGCGGAGTGACCTTCACCAGCCGCAGCAACTCGGCGTGACAGCTCGGACAAGTCGCAGCCCTCGCAGGCAAGACGCCATGTTCTACGGCGACATCTACCTCACCGACGACGCCACCGCCGCCACCGTCGGCTTACCCCGATACCGGCCCATCCCACCCCCCGCGAACTACCCCACCCGCCTCAGCGACGCCGCAGGCCCCCCACGCCGACCGCTTCGACCTACTCGACCGACTGCTCACCAAGGACCGACCCACCGAACCCCACTACTACCTCGCGTTCCTAGCCGTGCAACCCACCGCCAGACGCTCCGGACGCGCCACGGCCTTGCTCAACCAACACCGCAGCCGACTCGACCACGTGAACCTCCTGTCCTGGACCAGCACCACCACCGACGCCGAGAACATGCACATCCGCCACGGCTGCATACCACAACCGACCATCAACTGCCCGAAGGCCCAACCCTGAGCACCATGCGCCGAAACCCGCGTCATCACACCCCTGGCCAACCAAAGCCAGTCCCACCACAACCCAACGAATCCGCGCCATTCCATCCAGTTCCCTGAGCATGCGATCCGCAGGCCATCTGTCGACAGAAAGGACGACGACTCCCTCGCCGGGACCGCAAGCCGGACGGCCCCTCGCCTGCGCCTGTCATCCCCTGGACCTTCCGGTAACGCCAACGGCACCGCGATGTACCCGACATGCTCACCCCACTGTCGGACCGCTCAGAAGCTGTGCCCGACTCCACACACGCGCCATTCCCGTCACGAGTTGGCGCGGCCCGGCCGGCGCCCGTGCGCGCGGCTCGTGGCGATGACAGCCGCAGCCGCACCGACCGACAGTGCAATGGCGAAGCCGATCATCGTGGGTGCGAGCGGTACGTGCCGGATTATTACGCTGAACGCGATCGAGGGCAGGCCCATGCCGAGATACGCGATGACGAAGAAGACGGCGAGTACGCCAGCGCGCGACGCCGGCTCGGCTGCGATGGCCGTTTGCGTCACAGCGCCCTTGAACAACAGTCCCGCGCCACCGCCCGCCAGAATGGCTGCTACGAAAAAGAGCGATAGAGCCGGGTGGTAGAGCGAGACCGCGGTAAGGGCGAGCCCCGCCGGGAACATAACAGTTCCGGTCACGAGCAGCGGCCGCTGAGAGAGTCGGCCGAGGGCAATCTGGGTCACGGCGGAGGAGCCGAACGAGGCGAACAGCGCCAGCCCGACCACGAACTGCGACGTGATGCCCAGTTGTCCTCGGACGATGATCGCGCCGAGCGAGGAGAACAGGCCCATGACCGCGAAGGCGAAGAAGCCGATCACACCTGCGGTTCCGAACGCTACGCGCTGGCCGGCACGCAAGCGGAATCGATCGGGGCGGTCCTGGGTGCGCATCGTCCTGTCCACGGTCTCAGGGCTCAGCAGCACCAGGAAGAGCAGCACCGTCATCGCGACCGCGAATACCAGGTACGAGGTGGAAAGGGGACCGCGAACCCACTGAGTTAGAGCGCCGGCGACGACCGGGCCGAGAGCGAGACCACCGAGATTCGCCACCGATGCAACCAGCGCCGGGGTGGGCGATGCTGGCCGATCTGGATAGGCCCGGCGGTACAGGTCACTCAGGTAGGCGGTGGAAGTGGCAGTCATCAGGCCCACCGCGACGCCGGTCAACAGGCGCCCGATGATCAGGCCGGTCAGCGACGGCGAGGCCGCGAGGACCACTGCCGCCACAATGCCGACCACGAGGGCCGGTGCGATGATGCGGCGACGGCCCATCCGGTCGGAGAGGTGACCCAGCGCCAGGAAGCTTGCGGCCGCGCCGACGACCATCACTGCGAAGGCTACCGTGACGGTCGTGGCGCCAAAGTGGTCACGCGCCTGGTAGAGCGGCCAGAGCGGAGTGGGTACCGTGCCAAATGCCATCAGCGTTAGGAAAGCGACAGCCACGGACCAGAAGCCGGAGATGTGCGAGACCTGAGCCGTACGTGTTCCCGACGGCTGGGTCGCGGCCACTTGGTCCGCGACGGAAGGGGTGGTGCTCATGCGTCAGATGCCTTTCGAAAATCGTCTTCGAGGCGTCCCTATGGATGCCCACGAATAACAACGCTGTCTGTTCCAGATCGTATGCCGAATACGCCGCAGCCGCCGCAGATGGATTCCATCGCAAATACAGATGATCGGCCGGGGGCGGTGAAGCACGACTGCGCCTCAGATCGAGACCATCTCCGTCGCAGGTCGTCGCGACGCCCGTACAAGTGTCAGGCTGTGGGTTCAGCAGGACAGGAGCGTCGCTTCACTCAAGGAGAACCAGTGACTGAACCGTGGACGATAAGTCCGCCGACATCCCGGTCGCACGTGTTGTTGCCGCATCAATCGCAGCAGGCCGCACGATGAGTGAGGTGCATCTCGGACTATTCGTGCCGCTGACCCCGGCCGATCGGTCGGCCATCCACGACCGGGTGCTATCCGCCGAAGCGGCCGGTTTCGACTGGGTCGCATTGATGGACCATCCTTACGTGCCGGACAGCCTGGAAATCGTGGCACTCCTCGGCTACCTTGCATCCGCGACGACTCGCATCAATTTCGTGTCGAATGTCTTTAACCTGCCGCTACGGCCGGCAGCGATGCTCGCCAAATCCGCCGCGACGCTCGACATCCTGTCCGGCGGCAGGCTCGCAGTAGGACTCGGCGCGGGAACCCAGTGGGATCGAATCGAGAGCCTTGGCGGGCCGCAACTCAGTCCCGCAGAGGCATTCCAGGCCGTCGTCGAGGCGGTCGAGGTGATGCGGGCAGTCTGGGGCACTGCCGCGACGGTCACGGCTGGCGGCAGATTTCACCGGCTGCAGAACGCCGTCCCCGGGCCGCGTCCGATTCACCCTATCAAGCTGCTGATCGGTGGTGCGGGCAACCGGATGCTCGACCTCACAGGGCGGCGGGCCGATGGGTGGATCGCGCCAATCGGCACGCCGTTCGAGAGCAAGCCGGCTGCTCAGGATCGAATCAGCGCCGCAGCAGTCGCATCTGGGCGCGATCCCCGAGACGTGCAGCGGATCATCCAAGTGGTCGGATCGATTGTGGACCACAGCTCCACCACCGCCGCTCCTCGCAGCGGACCGGGCAACCAACCCGTCCGCGCGACCGCCGACGGTTGGATTGCAATCATTGTGGAGTTCGTCCGAGAGCGTGGATACGACGGAGTGAACCTGATTCTGGAAACGCACACCGATGAACAGGTACGACGGTTCGAAACCGACGTGCTGCCTGCCGCGCGCGCCGTCCTCAAAGGCTGACTTGGATGAAGTCGCTCCGATTCTGCGTACCCGGCTCCTGATGGTATGGCAAAAACTTCGATCTATGACCTGCAGCCGCAACTCGCCGCAAACCGCCGGTACTGGACTGGCTGGGATGGCAGCGAGCCCGACACCGACCTGCCGATCTATCGCACGGGCCTCCCGCAAGGCCTGCTCAACGGAGTCCTACTGGGACACCAGGTCCACCACCCGCCGACTCAAGTGACACCTATTGCCGGTCGCTCTTAGCCGACAACGGCCGGCGATCGCCGCTGAGGATGCGGGATCGCCGGCCGAGGTCGGTCAGCGCTGCTTTCGATCCATCGTGGTCGTCATCTGCTGATATGTACGGCCCCTGCGCTCCGATTAGGCAGTTACGCCACCGCGACGACGGCGTCAGGTTGAGACATGAGAAGAGGGCTGTCGGTTACCGGGCGGGCTTGGTAGGCAGATCAGTCCCCGGGGCGGGCTTGGTAGGCAGATCAGTCCCCGGGGCGGGCTTGGTAGGCAGATCAGTCCCCGGGGCGGGCTTGGTAGGCAGATCAGTCCCCGGGGCGGGCTTGGTAGGCAGATCAGTCCCGGGCAGCCGTCCGCTTGGCGCGGACGGCTGCGGGGTGGTGTGTTGGGTCGCTGCTACGGCGATCGGTGCGCCGAGCAGGATCGCGGCCAGCACGCCCGCCCCGCTAAGCATGATCGCGCTGCGTCGGCGGTGTCGGAGCCGTTGCTCGGCACGAGGCAGATGGTTGTTCATGATGGGTGCCTCCTCGGCGAGATCGGAGAGGGTGGTGCGGATGAGATGTTCGAGATGCGTGCTCATCGCCGTACCTCCAGGAGTTCGACGTCCGGCAGGAGCTCGCGCAGCCGCGTGACCGCGCGGTGGGTCCGGCTGCGTACCGTCCCAGTGGAGCAGCCCAGCGCCTCGGCTACCTGGGTCTCGGTCAGGTCCTCGTAGTAGCGCAGGACCAGCACCGTGCGTTGCGCCGGCGGCAGCAGCCGCAGCGCCGCGCGCATCGCCAGGCGGACGTCGGTGCCGCCGTTCGGATCGGGCTCGACTGGCTCTACCGCGCCGCTGAGCATGGACTCCCGACGATGGCGCAGCCGCCGCCACCAGCTGACCTGCTCCCGGTACATCACCGCTCGTAGGTAGCCCTCCGGGTCGGCGTTGCGTAGCGTCTGCCACTTCGGGATGGTCTTGGCCAGCGCTGACTGGAACAGGTCCTCGGCCGCGTGTCGATCGCCCGTGAGCAGATACGCGACCCGTATCAGCGCCGGTGTCCGGCTGGTCACGAACTCAGCCAGCTGCGCCCGGTCGTCCTCGTTCACCAACCCCCCCAGTCAATTGTTGTCACGTATAAAGACGCCGGAGACCGGTTCAGCTATCCACCCGCCGGGCACAATCTCTTGCCACACCGCGTACGGTCGAGCATCGGCTGGTGCAGCGGACGCAGCTGCTGCGCGCCGCGGGGGTCCATCCGCTGGGCTGTCACCGTCGACGGATCCCGGACCGGGTCGTGTTCGAGCACGTCGTAGCCGCTTTGGTCCATGGGATCCGGCTATGAACGCGTCGCGTCGGCTGACTGTTCGGACCGGACGATCCGCCGGTCGACCGCGGCAAGGGCGGCATGAAGCGCTGAACCAGCGCTGCGGCCAACCGGCACGACTCGCCACCGCTGCGCGACACCGTCGAAGCGTGCGGCGCCAACTCCGCCATCACTGGCCCGAGCAGGTCGCGGCCTACCTCGATCGCGCTTACGACAGTAACCGCACCCGTGAGCTGCTCTACGAGATAGGCTTCGACGCCGACATCGCCCACGAGGGCGTGCCCGCCCCGATCCAAATCGACAAGCGGTGGATAGTCGAGCGCACGAACTCGTGGATGAACGACGTCCGTCGCCGATCGGCCCGGTTCACCGGCGTGTGATTACTAGCCGACCGGGAATCCGCGCTGCTCGGCGGTGGCCTCCTGAAGGTGTTCGGCGAAGGCCCGAGCTGCGGCCGATAGCTCCTCGCCGCGAGGCAACGCCAGCTGTAAGTTCCTGGACGGATGGTGATCGCGAACTTCACGACGGAGCAGAACGCCGTCCGGGCGGGAAAGTGCGGAGAGAGCGACGCCCACCGGCGCAAACCCAATGCCCAACCCGGCTGCCACCAACTCGATGAGAAGTACCCACTCATTGACCTCGCAGCGAATCCGCCGTTGCAGGCCCTGGGCGGCGAACGCGGCGTCGTTCACAAGGCGTGCGGACCATCCCTCGTGAACTTCTACGAACCACTCCTCAGTTAGATCCCGCAGACTGATCTCGCCCATTGCGGCAAGGGGATGGTCGTTCCGGCAGATCAGCATCAGCGGCTCAGCGACGAGATCGATCAGCCGCACAGAGGTCTCCCTTCCCGGCAGGGATGGGACCACCGCACAATTCAATCGACCCTCCTCGACCTGCCGCACCATGTTGAGCGCGGAGTCCTGGGTGACGCGCACGTCGACGCCGGGATACATATGAGCGAAACCTGCCAACGAAGCCGCCAGCGGAACCAGGTATTCGGCAGACTGCATCGCGCCAACTCGCAAGGATCCGGTTAGCACCGCGCTCGTGTCCCGGACAAGGGCGCGAGCGTCGTGAGCCGCCGACAGAATCCGTCGTGCCGGCCCGAGCAGCGCCGCGCCTGCGTCAGTAAGACGGACCGGGCGCGTACCCCGTACGTACAGCAGCGAGCCCACGCTGCGTTCAAGAGCATGGATGGAGTTCGACAGGCCGGACTGGACGATCCTTTCCCGAACGGCAGCCTGGGTGACAGCGCCCTCCTCGGCCAATGCTACGAAGTGGCGCAGTTGACGCAACTCCATGCACCCAACCCCCGATCTGCGATGACTGTACGAGCATCCCGTCCATGGAGCGCGGAGATGCAATCGACGACGAATCTACCCGCAGACCCGTCTCGATTCAGTGATCCGTCCAACACGTTTGGCACCCACATGCTAGATACACGAATGCGTGAAGACGGTTACTCCGAGAGACTGAAGAGACGGTAACGCGTCACCGTCTCGAAGCCGATCTTCTGGTACGCCCGCTCGCCCTCTTTGCTCGCCTGAAGGGTGGCGATGCGCCGGCCGGAGCCGCGGGTGATCCGCAGCGCCTCCTGGGTGAGAGCGGTCGCGATGCCGCGACGGCGGAAGCCAGGGTCGGTCGCAACGCAGTAGAGGGCCCCGACATCGGTGCCGAGCGATAGCGTGCACGTGCCGACGGTCTTGCCGTCGACGATGCCAGCAAGCCGGACCACGTCCAGGAATGCGAAATCCAACTCCCGGTCGACGACGACACCAAGGTCGCCGGAGAAGCCGAGCGGTCCCGCGTATGCCTCGACGTACTCCTGCATCTCCGCCCGGTCGACGACGGTCCGGATCTCCAGGCCGGCCGGCGCCTCGGTCTGCGCTACGGTTGTCACATCCACCGCCATGACCGGCATGTCGCCGATCTGCTCGGCGCCGCGGGCAATCAGTCCCTCGGCCGTGCCCTCATCGCTGTCCGCCCCCACCCACCAACCCCACCTTGAGCCGGTCAAGTGCTGCTTCGCCCCAGCGATTGCGGCGTCGAGCGGCTGATTTCGGGTGCGTAGCACTCCGTTGAGCAGGACGTGCTGAATGTCCGTGCGATAGGTCGGCAGGTCGGTGTCAGATGGAGCACCCGCCCAACCGCACCAGTACCGGCGGTTGGCGGCGAGCTGCGGCTCCAAGTCGTGAATCGATTGGGTTGTCATACCCTCAAGACTCGATCCGGCCGCCACAAGTTCGATTGCTGGGCCAGGAATTTTGAAGTGCTGGCTGCACGATGTGCAGTACAGCCGCACCTCAGTCACCTGGCCTTTCTTCTCGCCAACCAGCAAGATTCGTCCAGGTTGTTGGCCTCAATGATCTGCGGGACACGCCCCGACCTGACGGACGGCTCCCTTTCGGAGCCGCCACCAGACTCCGCGATTTGTGATCTTTACGCCGGGTGCGCCGCTGGTGACTGGTTAGGTGCCCGGGGCGCCTGGCTATCGTGGTTGGCGCGCCGGGAGAGCGAACGGTTACCAGGTCGGAAGGGTGTAGCTCGCGCTGTCCACGCCAGTTCAGGTCATCACCGCGATGTCCACGAGGTCCGCGATCACGATCCGGCGCCGCAGGCTTGCGGCTCGCCGCCGTGACGGGCGGACCCTCGTGTCGGAGGTCACGCGGCCGCCACCATGGCGATCGACACCGCGATCCTCCCAACTGGAATGTTGGCGGCTGGACGGCATCGAGCAGGGCTTCACGATCGGCTACACAGCGCAACTTGCGGAGATGGGTGTGACGCCGCTTCTCCCCCGCGCTCGACGGCCGCGACTGACAGGTGACTCATGATCTCCGCCGCCGGGTAGGCGAGAGGCCGGCTGGACTGTGTCCAACCGGCCTCTGACCTGCGGTGCAATGTGGTGGGCGATGCTGGTATCGAACCAGCGACCTCTTCGGTGTTGAACAGGACCCCGCACCAACCTTGACCTGCGGCAACGTAGACCCGTAGGCAGGGCTGGGTGCAGTTGAGCGCTGTTTGATACCGATGGACGCCCTTCAAGGCTGTTCAGGTCACCCCGCTGCTCCCACCCTGCTCCCCCAACCTGGCTCGCACCGGGCCGCCCACCGATGATGGTCAAGGCTGGTATACGAATGCCCGTGAGCGCGTCCGGGCTACGGTTACCCGGTGGCACCGGACAAGTGGGCACAGTGGCTCTTGACCCGCCGCGACGGCAACAGCGCGGGCTTGCGCGCCCGCAACGCCCGAGATCTGGCGGCATTCCGTGACGGCGTCATTGAGGGAGCTGACCTAGCGGCCGACGACGTGGTCCTCGACGTGGGCTGCGGGACGGGACTGATCGGGTTCGGCGCGCTGGATCGACTCGGCCCGGACGGTCATGTCATTTTCAGCGATGTCTCACCGGATGTGCTCGACGAGTGCCGGCGCACCGCCACCGACGACCGGCGGTGCAGCTTTGTCGTCGCGTCCGCCGATGATCTCGCCGGAATCGCCGACGCCTCTGTCGACGTCGTGACCACTCGGTCGGTGCTCATCTACTCCGATCGCAAGCCCGCCGCCTTCGCGGAGTTCTTCCGTGTCCTGCGGCCGGGCGGCCGGATCTCCCTGTTCGAGCCCATCAACAGCTTCGCGATGCGGCTTCGGCCCGACGATCTGTTCGGCGTGGGCACCGCACCTGTGCACGACCTGATCGCCAAGGTACGCGATGTCTACCGGGGCACCACTGAGGAGACCACGCGACCGATGATGGACTTCGACGAACGTGACATTGTCGACTGGGCGGTGACCGCCGGTTTCGAGGCGGTGGAACTGGACTACCGCGCCCAGGTCGACGTGCCCGCCGACCCCATCGAGGACTGGGAGACACTCAAGCGCGTGGCACCCAACCCCTTGGTCCCCACGTACGGCGAAGCGACCGCCGCAGCCCTGACCGACGACGAACGCGAACGTCTCGACACGTACATGACCGCCCTGGCCGCGGCCGGCACGCCGACGCGCCGCACGATGGCCACCGCGTTCCTTCGCGCACGGCGTCCGCACAGCAGCAGCGCCGTTTAGCGGAGCGGTGTTCGCCCCAGGTCTGCTGATCGAAACCTGCGACACCTCGCACGTTCAGCTTGGTAGACCATCCGACCGCCGGCGTTTCCGCGTCGAATGTGGCCTGCCACCCTCACGGAGCCGGGTGGCCTCGCGCAGCGCCACTTCGCGGCCGGTACGGGCGAAGTCGGTTAGCAGGCGCAGTTGGTCGTCGGTGAACCCGGCGATGCGCTCGGTCAGGTACGCGGCCATCGGCTGGTAGAGCGCGGACAGTTCGTCGGTCCGGTCGGGCCTGGCGTGCACGGTGATCCGGCGGCGGTCGTGCGGATCATGCTTGCGGCGGACCAGGCGCTGCGCCTCCATCCGGTCGAGCATCTTGCTCACCGCGCCGGTGGTCATGCCCATCCGTTCGGCGAGCTGGGTGGGTGTGACGGCAAGACCCGCGCTGACGAGGTTGAGGCAGTGCAGGTCGTTGACCGGTACGCCGAGCTGGTCGGCGACCGCCGACTGGAACAGCGCGGTGGCACTGACGAACTGCGGGATCTCCACCCAGGCGGCCGCAACGAGCGCCTCGTGCCCCGTTGACATGCTCACCTCCATCAGGATAACTTCCTCAGGAAGTTACTTCTTGAAGAAGCTACCTGCTGAGTGGGATGACACCCCGTCGAAAGCCTAGAACAGGAACGAGATGGCATGGCTCACGCACTGATCATCGGCGGCGGTGTCGCGGGTCTCACCGCCGCCATCGCACTCCAAAAAGTCGGAGTCGACGCCAGCGTCTACGAGGCGTACGCCACCGCGGCTCACGACGTGGGTGCCAGCATGGGCATCTCCCTCAACGGTCTCGACGCGCTACGCACCCTCGACGCGCACACAGTCGTCCGCGACGCCGGATTTCCCGTACCCCGAGGCGTCATGTGGCTCGGCAACGGCAGATGCCTTGGCGAAGGACACACCGGCACTCCACTGCCCGACGGGACACTCCCCATCGTCATCGGCCGCTACGACCTGTACGCCGCGCTGCGTCAGGAGGCCCTCCGCCGTGGCGTGCCCATCCACCACGGCAAGCGCCTGGCCCACATCGGACAACGCGATGACCGGGTCGCCGCAGTTTTCACCGACGGCACGGAAGCTGTCGGCGACCTGCTCATCGGCGCCGACGGCATCGGCTCGACGACCCGGCACTTTGTCGACCCGCACGCACCACAACCCCGATACGTCGGGCTCGTCGGCACGGGCGGGATCACCCGCATCGCCACACCGCAGTCCGATCCCGGTGTGATGAACATGGTCTTCGGCAGGCGGGCGTTCTTCGCCTCCATGGCCAGTCCGGACGGCAGCGTCTGGTGGTTCGCCAATCTGCCCCGGGCCGACGAACCCACCGCAGCCGACCTTGCCGCGACTTCCGGCGCGCAATGGCAACAGCGATTACTGCAAGTCTTCGCCGGGGACAGGTCGCCGGCCGCGCAGCTCATCCGCGCGACACCGCCGGACTACACGTGGTTTCCCATGCACGACATGGATGCCCCGAAGCGGTGGCACCGCGGACGCGTCGTCCTGATCGGTGACGCCGCACATGTGAGCTCACCCAGCTCCGGCCAAGGCGCGTCGATGGCCTTCGAGGACGCCGTGCAACTGGCCCGCTGTCTGCGAGATCGAGACGATCCGCCTGCGGCGTTCCACGCGTACCAACGGTTGCGCGCCGACCGAGTCAGCAAGGTGCTGGCGGGAGCCAAGCAGGTCAACCGCAGCAAGGCGGCCACCGGCGTGAGTCGAGTCCTGCGCGACGTGACGTTCCCCCTGTTCGTGAGGAAATTCAGCACCCCTGAGGCGTTTGCCTGGCTGTACGACCACCGCATCGACTTCGACCGACCGATAGACGATCAGCAGCGTCCATAAGGCGTTTGATGCGAGGTCAGTCCACCTGCCAGCGTGGGTACGGCGTAAGCCGCGACCACCACGCCCGACAGCCAGTGCAAGGGCCGGCAGGCCGTGGGGTCGCGCCGCCTCTGCTCACCGACGCTGGGATGAGTGCCCTGGCTGACTCCGTCGACCTCAGCATGATCGCGTCCTGACCACGTTCCCCATGGCCTTGCTCGGACGAAACGAAGGAGCCGGCCGCCCCTACCACCGAGACCAGACGACCGGCCACCACGAAAATCAGCTAGTCGAGCTTCACGATGTACCCCTCGTCAGCGCACGCCGTCTGCAACCCCGACACGTGCGTCCCCATCGGCCCGATCAGCGCCAACGCACCCCCGCCGTCCTCCATGCCCTGCACTTGCCACAGAATGTCGATCAGCGCCGTCCCGTGCTCCCGGATCTTCGGCTTCCGCGAATCCTCGAAAATCTTCCGCGCTTCCCGGTACTCGGCCTCCGTCAACTTGTCGTCATCCGCCGACTTCGGTTTGCCGTCCATCTGCTTGCCGTCGGCCATCGCCTTGCAGGCGGCGATCCCCGAGTCCTCGCGAATGAACCCGTCGTAGACGGCGTAGCCGCCGACGCCGAGCACGAGAACGGCGGCGAGCGCGAGCGCGGCGACGATGAGCGGCTTACGGCTCGACTTGGCCGGCTGCGGCGGCACGGCCTGCCCGGGATAGCCGAACCCGGGTTCATGGGCGCCGACCTGGCCGGGCTGGTACTGCTGCGGCGGGTAGCCGGTGCCCTCCTGCTGGTTGGAATGCTGCGGCTGCTGGGTGTGGTACGGGTCGGTCAAGGACTGCTCCCCACGTGGTTGCTAACTTGTTGATGTTGGTTGGATCTTGTTCGCCGGGCTACAAACTGTCGGGTTGGTGACTGCGGTTGTGGCTGGTCAGGTGCGGACGTCTGCGGTTCGGCCCGCAAGGCTCGGGCCAACGGCCGAAGGGGGCGATCCCGCCGGCCCAACCCCCGGCAGACCGAGCAGCTGCGTACCGGCGCAACCGGCGGCGACGATCGTTCCGATCTTTGACCCCCGGAACGGCGTCAGGTCGCCCGGGTCGACGCGGCTCCTTCGATGGCCCGGTATTCCTGGAACGACTTCCATCCCTTCTCGCCGTAATCGTCCAAGTGGCATCGCCGCACGGTGTCTTCCACATTGTGCGATCCGTGTAGCGTTCGGTGACGGGCACGGGGCCGACGTCGTACACGCCGCTGCGGCAGCGCCTGCAGCGCGCCGGTTTGAACATGGCCTCAATCTGGGCGTTGGTGCGGCTCATGTCGGTTCCCCTTCGCGGCATCGCGGTCGCGGAGCTCTCGCAGGGGACAGGGTCTGACGACTGAGCGCGTCTCCGAGGCCGCGGCCGAGCTGGCCGACACGCTGGGCCTGGAACGCCTCACGGTCGCGGCCGTCGCCCGTCATTTCGGGGTTGCCGACGCCAGCCTCTACGGGCACGTTCGCAGCCGCGAGGCGTTGCTGCACAAGGTCGCGGTGCTGGCCGCGGCGGCGTTCGGCGACCGTCTCGCGCTCGCCGTAGCCGGCCGCTCCGGGCGTCAGATCCTGATCGGTTTCGCCGACGCCTACCGGGCGTTCGCGGTGGCCCACCCTGGGCAGTACGCGGCGACCCAGCTCCAACTCCCAGCCGAAATAGGCAAGTGCTCGGTCGGGCACCTACGGATGATCGAGCTGAGCTACGCGACTCTGCGGGGTACGGCCTCAAGGAGCCCTACCTGACCGACGCCATCCGATTCGTGCGGAGCACGCTCCACGGGTTCGCGGCGCTCGAGACGGCCGAGGGGTTCGGGCATCCCCGAGACCTCGACGCGTCCTGGCGCGGTGTCCTGTGCGCCATCCACACCGCACTCTCGAACTGGGAAACGACAGAAGGAGAGCAACGATGAACAGCAACGACGAGGAGATCCGATCAGCGGACGGCACCAGGCTACTGGTCCGGCGGGCAGGTGCAGGCGACCCCGTGGTCCTCCTGCACGGCTCGGGCGGCGGCCTGCACTCGTCGGCTTCGGTCGCCGCGCGGCTCGCTGGGTCGTACGAGCTGTGGATGCCGGCCCGACGCGGATATGGTCCCAGCGACGTCCCGGAAGGCCGCAAGTCGTTCAAGGACGACGTCGCCGACCTGCTGGCCGTGGTCGAGACGATCGGGCGACCGGTGCACCTGGTCGGCGGCTCGTACGGAGCCACGCTGGCGCTGCACATGGCGGCAGCCGAGCAGAGCCGGCTGCAATCGCTGGCCGTCTTCGAGCCGCCGCTGTTCGCGGCCGGACAGTCGATCGCGCCACTGCTCGACCGCTATCAGGCGGCCCTCGAGCGGGAGGACGCGGGTGAGATGTCTACCGTGCTCAACGACGTGACCCGGGGGCCACCCGCAATCGTCGCGGCCTTCGCGGCCGCCCCAGGCGACAAACGACCTGACCCGGCCGAGGCCCGGCGTTCGGCGATCGGATGGCTGCACGACCTCGAAGCGCTTACCGACGACAGCACAGGCACAGCCCGCTGGTCGTCGATCACCGTCCCGACGCTGCTGATGCAGGGCGCCGACACCTGGGAGCCGATGCCTACCACCATGAACGAGCTGGCCGCGGCTATCCCCACAGCGCGCCGGGTCATCTGGTCACGCCAGTCCCACTTCGCGACCATGACCGCCCCCGACCTGGTGGCCGTTGCACTCCGCGACTTCTTCGCAGGACCCGACAGTCGGTGAGCGGCACCGAAAGCACCGCATGACACGGCGTGACCACCCGAGGTGCGACCGCCAGAGCTTGTCCGAACGGCGAGGAGCGGTGATCACGCGATGAAGGCGGTGCGATCCCACGAGTACGGCGGTATCGATGCCCTGCGGATGGATGAGGTGAGGCGACCGACCCCCGGCCCCGGGTAGTTGCTGGTCAAGGTCCGCGCGGCTGCGATCCAACCCGGCGAGGTGATGATCCGCAGGGCGCGGCATGGGCGGTGGCTGGCGAGGTTCCGCTCTAGGCAGGGCAGCGATCTGGCCGGCGTCGTGGCAGAGGCCGGCCCCCAGGTTCGTGGCATCGCAGTGGGTGACGAGGTCCTCGGCTTCACCCACACCAGGGCGAGCCATGCGGAGTTCGTCGTGGTCGATGACATGAATCTGACCCTGCGGCCGGAAGGGCTTTCGCCGACCATCCCCGCCTCCCCAGCGGGATCCAGACTCCACACGACCTGGTCACGCTCCTGCGCAGCAGGAAGATCACCATCGTCTGCCACCAGGAGCACTGCACACCAACAACAGAAAGATCCGCGCAGGTCAACCTGCGCGGATCATAATCTATTTAGAGCATCCACGCTTAGCGTGGGTGTTCATGCGCTTAACGTACCAGCTCACGCCCTGTTTCAAAGACGCGTCCCCATTGAGTGGCGCGTTGAGAAGTTTATAGATGCCGTGGCGATTAGCTTGAGCGGTTCGCTCGAGCCAGGCAGGCGGGCCTTGACGGCGTCGAGGAGAACGCCTTCGAGGAGGCTGCCGAGCATGATGACGGCACTGGAGTAGGCGCCGTTGCGGTCGCAGATCCATGCTTCGTTGAGTCGGCTTTCGAGGATGGTGGCGAGGTCGGCGTCGCGGACGAGGTCGGCCAGGCCCCGCGCCGGGCCCTCAGCATGCCAACAAAGGGGCAACAGAAACGCCAACCAACTTCATCGAACAGCAGCTATGGATTCCCACTCTAGTGAAAGACCGAGGCTAATCCTCGAAGGAGACCTGCGCGCCGCCGCTGGGCTATCTCCTCCGGGGCCTGGCACTGGATTACCTGCCCGACGAAAGTCGCGAGGAGTTGGGGCACCTTGCCTGCGGCCGAGCGGGGGCGCAGGTGGTGAGCGCCACGGATGCGGCCGGCGGGGACCGGGGCGCACCAGCGATTCAAAGCCCGCCGTCGGCTGTCACCGCAGGCGGGTGACCGTCTTGTGCTCGATGTAGCCGGTCAGGCCGACCTGGCCGTACTCGCGACCGAGGCCGCTGGCCTTGTAGCCGCCGAACGGGCCATCGAAGCTAATCGGCGAGCCGTTCAATGTGACAGTGCCGGTGCGCAGTCGGCGGGCCATGTCCAGTGCCCGCTCGGGGCTCGTCGTCCAGATTCCGCCGGAGAGACCGTAGTCGGAGTCGTTGGCTATCCGCACTGCCTCGTCCTCGTCGTCGTAGGCGATCACGGCCAGGACCGGGCCGAAAATCTCCTCCTGCGCGATGCGCATGTTGTTGGTGACATCGGCGAAAACGGTCGGGGTGACGTAGTTGCCCTGCTCCAGGCCCTGGGGCACCTCGGGGCCACCGGTCACCAGGCGGGCGCCTTCCGCGATACCCAGCTTGATGTAGTCGATCACGCGGTGCTGCTGGTCCGGCCGGATCATCGGGCCGACGAAGGTGTCCGGCTCTGACGGATCTCCGACCTTCAGCGACTCCACCATCTCCTTCAGCGCCGCGACGACCTCGTCGTAGCGGCTGCGCGGCGCCAGGATCCGGGTCTGCAGGATGCAGGCCTCGCCGTTGTTGCCCAGGGAACCGAAGCGCAGCCCCTGCATCACGGCGGGCAGGTCGGCGTCGGCCAGGATGATGGCGGCGGACTTGCCGCCCAACTCCAGGCCAACCCGCTTGAGGTGCTCCCCGGCGATCGAGGCGATACGACGGCCGGCCCGGGTCGACCCAGTGAACGAGATCTTGTCAACGTCCGGGTGCGCGACGAGGTATTCGCTGGTCTCCCGGTCCGCCGGGAGAATGCTGAGCACGCCATCGGGGAGGCCGGCCTCGTGCCAGAGGTCGGCAAGCAGCATCATGCTCAGCGAGTTCTCCGGGGAGACCTTCAGTACCACGGTGTTGCCGGCCAGCAGCGCGGGGACCAGCTTGGCGGTGGCGGCGGAGAACGGCGAGTTCCACGGGATGACCGCGGCGACCACGCCGATCGCCTCGCGCCGAACGATGGTGTCGAAAGCCACCGTGAGGTCGGAGGGCTCGACGACCTCTTCCCAGCCGAACTCCTCGGCCGCCTTGAGGTAGGCGTTGACCTGCCGGGTCAGGAAAGGCTGGCCGGCCTTCGTGAACCAGCCGGCCGATCCGTTCTCGGCCGAGATCGCTGCCGCAATCTCGTCGGCCCGCGCGGCGCGCAACGCGTCGTAGCGGCGGATGACCTCTTGGCGCTCCTCCGGGATCGTATGCGGCCACGGCCCGTTGTCGAACGCCGTGCGGGCGGCGGCGACAGCCGCGTCCACATCGGCGTTGGCGGCCTGGGCCACCTGGCCGAGCACGGACTGGTCGTGCGGGGAGCGGATCTCCAGCAGCTTCGAACTGCTGGGCGTCATCCAGGTACCGCCGATGTAGAGCTTGTCGCGAACAATCATCAGTCACGTCTTTCTAGTGAGGGGAGGGAAATCGGGCGTCAGGCGCGGTGGAGCGTGCGCCCTAGCTGATTGGGGAAGTTGGGGGGCGGACCATCTTGGCGACCGAGGTCTCGGTGAAGTCGCCGAGACCGTCGAGATCCGTGGATTGGCTCACCTCGCGCCACGCGGCGTCCTCCGTGGCCCGGGCCTCGGCGATCAATGGCGCGAGCCAGGCCGCGTCCGAGCCCAGGAGGAGCCGCGCCGGCGGCTGCGGCTCCTCCGTGATCCGCAGGATTACCCGCGCCATTTTTGCTGGATCGCCGCGCTGCACGTCCGGATTGTCATAGTACGTCCGTACAAAGGCGCCAACTGTCTCGTCGTACTCGTCCTGCATGGGCGGCACGGACATCGGGGCAGCCGCCCACGGCGTCCGAATGCCGCCCGGCTCGACCAGGGTGGCGTGGATGCCGATCGTCTCCACCTCGCGGGCGAGGATCTCCGTGAAACCGCCCAGCGCCCACTTGGCCGCCTGATATGCCGCCAGGCCGGCCTGGGCGCGTCGGCCGCCAATCGTCGAGACGTTCACGATGCTGCCGGAGCGCTGTGGGCGTAACACCGGCAGGGCGGCCCGCACCATGTTGACCGCACCGAAGAAATTGATCTCGACGATCCGGCGAAACTCGTCCTCCGGCATGTCTTCAATCGAGCCGACGCTGCGGTATCCGGCGCTGTTCACCAGCGCGTCGAGGCGGCCGAACTCGCTGACCGCGTACTGGACCGCCGTCTGTGCGTCAGCGCTGGAGGTCACGTCGACTGCGAGTACGCGCAACCGGTCCTGCTGTTGGTCGGGCACCGGCAGGACGTCGGTGGTCAAATCCGTCGCAAGCACGTTGTGCCCGGCCTGCAGCCCGGCATCGACCAGGTGCTGACCGAGGCCTCCGCCCGCTCCGGTCACCAAGAGTGTCTTTGTCATTGCGTCTCACCCACACTTTCACGGAATTTCGGGGCACGGCTGCGCCCTCCACACCGAGCCGCGACAAGCGGCCTGAGCGCATGCTCGGCCACGAACAGTCCGCAGGTCGCCGGGCTCTGGCGGTCAGGACTCAACCGGGTGGTCCGTGGAACGACTGACCTCGGCCCACGTCCGAGCCTCCGTGTTGCGCTCGTCGCCCGATTGCAACGCGATCTCCAGGGCGTCGCTGCCGAGCAGCAGTCGGCGAGGGGGCTCCGGCACGTCGAGGATGTCGACGATCGCCTTTGCCATCCGGGCCGGGTCACCAGGCTCGTTGCCGGCGTAGGCCGCGAACCGCTCCAACCACGCGCCGACGGTCTGCTCGTAGCCCTTGCTGAGCTGGCCGGAGGCGGTCGCGGCCCCGGCGGCCCAACCGGTACGGATGCCGCCCGGCTCGACGATCGTCACCTTGATGCCCAACGGGGCGACCTCGTTCGCCAGCACCTCGGAGAAGCCCTCGACGCCGAATTTCGCCGTCTGGTAGGCGCTGAGGCCTGGGGTGCCGCCGACCCGCCCGCCGATGGACGAGATCTGCACGATGTGTCCGGCGCGCTGGCGGCGCAGGACGGGCAGCGCCGCCCTGGTCACGTTGACGGTTCCGTACAGGTTTGCGTCGACCTGTGCCCGGAACTCATCCTCCGGGAAGTCCTCCACCGAACTGCTGGCGGCGTAACCGGCATTGTTGATCACCACGTCGAGGGAGCCGAACTTGTCGACGGCCGCCGCGACCACGTCGCGGCACGCCTCAGGCGAGGTGACGTCCAGCGGCAGGGTCAGGAGCCGCTCCGGGTGCTCCCGAGTCAGGTCCGTCAGCGAATCTGGGTTGCGCGAGGTCACCGCAACTCGATCGCCTGCCCCGAGTGCCGCCAGGGTCAGGGCCTTCCCGAGACCCTGGGAACCGCCGGTGATCAGCCATGTCCGTGCCATGGTGCCTCCTTCTGTCTAGAACTGAACCCACTCGGATTCAGCCTGCCTGTGCCACGAGATGTGCGTAGCAGATTCTCACCTAACCACCACTTGACTGTAGCACTAACTGACTTGAGCAGCTCCTCTATGAGGATGATCGTGAGGTTATCTACTACCACTGTTACGCTTGGAGCTATCATGAGAGCTGACGCCGCCCGCAACCTCGCTGCCGTCCTGCGCACCGGGGCCCGCCTGCTGGCGGAGGACCCGAGCACCTCGATCTCCGCCATAGCCAGCGCGGCGGGAGTGGACCGCACCACCGTTCACCGCCGCTTCGCCAATCGCGAAGCCCTGCTCAGCGCCGTCTTCCAGGCCAAGCTCGACTCGGCGGAGCGAGTCCTCGACGACTCGCGGCTTACGGAGGCGCCGGTAGCGGTCGCATTGCACCGCTACGTGGAAGGGATCATTCCGGTCAGCCGTGACTGGCCCGTCGACACGCGCCGCATGATGCGCGCGGATCCCGCCGCCGACAGACGACGTCAGCAGCAGAGTCAGCGACTGAATGACTTCCTCAAACGCGCTTCCGATGAGGGCTACCTTCGCCCCGACACCTCCCCGGCCTGGGCGCGGGCGGTCCTCGACCAACTGGTGGAGACCGCCGCCCATCACTTCCCCGAAACGGCTCCCCCACGGGCGGCCGACCTGGTCGTGGAGACCTTCCTCAACGGCCTCGGCCCGTCGTGACAACCGGGAGCCGCCACCGAAGTTCGGCCTAGGTCCGGGATCCCGCTTCTCCGGCACCAGGGGTCGGCGGTGTCACATTGACGGCTGATCTTGGTTGTTGCAGTGGGCTGCTTCCTCAATCGCCAGCGCCGCACCTGCGGCGGCGACACGACCTGGGATCGGGCCCAAGGCGACGGCGCAGCCGCAGCTCGATGCCATCACTGTGACCCGCGAGAGCTCCACCGGCCCGGTGCACCGGCTTCGTCGGGAGCGTTTGCGTGTAGTTCGACCCGCGCTTCGAGTCCGACGACTCGCGATACAAGCGCAGAGCGCGATGACGTAGCTCGTCGGGGTACTTCTTCGGTGCTGCCACGGACGACTTGCTCCCCCATTGGCCACCGCGCCGAAGTTACCGCTGGGATGTGACACTCTCAGCGACCGGCCGAGAGGCTCCCAGGGCTGGCAATCCCCCTGGTCGAGTTGCCAATGTCGGCGGCGGAAGCACCGCGGTGATCGGCAGGGTGAGCGGTAGTCCCCAACCGAGTGCGCGTCCGGGCAGCCGCCACGCCGAGCGGAGGTCTGCCCAACCGACCCGCATCCCGTCGGTGAACAGCACCGCGAACAGCGCCAGCTCGGCGAGTTGCGCCACGATCGGCGAGTCGGCGCGCAGGTGCAGCACACCGGTGGTGTCCTCGCCGAGCAGGAACCCGGCAAGCAGGAACAGCGCCGCGGTGGACAGGATGGTGCGGTGTGCCAGTGCCGAGACGAGCACAGCGGCCAGCAGGACGGCGGCGAAGCACAGCAGCAGCAAGGAAACCCCTCCGAGAGCGCGAACCAGCACGGTGCCGACCAGACTTCCCGGCGCTCCACGGATCCCGGTGATCGTAACGGCCACCGACACGAGACGCGACTACGGCCAGCGCCAGCCGGATTCGCTGCCCTATCCCCGAGGTGACATACCGGAGTACCGTGATGGCCGGTGTGCCGGGAAGCCTGGTCGGCAGTCGTGCAACGTCGTCGACCGGAGGGACCGTATGACTGCGTCCGCCATCCGCACCCATCGCCTGACCAAACGCTACGGCAAACTACTGGCCCTGGACGAGCTGAACCTCGACGTGCCGGCGGGCGAGGTGTTCGGGTTCCTCGGCCCGAACGGTGCCGGGAAGTCCACCACGATCCGGCTCCTGCTCGGACTGGCCCGGCCCACCGCCGGCCAGGCCTGGATCTTCGACGCCGATGCCGGGGACGTTTCCGCGGCTCACCGGCTGCTGGCGTACGTGCCGGCCGACGTGGCGCTGTGGCCGCAGCTCACCGGCGCGGAGACCCTGGAGCTACTCGCCGCGACCGGGCCGGCGGTCGATCGCGCTTACCGGGACGAGTTGGTCGAACGCTTCGCGCTCGATCTGTCCACCCCGGCTCGCGCCTATTCCACCGGTAACCGGCAGAAGGTCGCCCTGATCGCGGCGTTCGCCACCCGCGCCCCACTGCTGGTCCTCGACGAGCCGACCAGCGGCCTGGACCCGCTGATGGAGCTTCAGTTCCGCCGTGCTGTCGCGGTCGCCCGGGACAATGGGCAAACCGTCTTCCTCTGCTCGCATCAGCTCGCCGAGGTCGAAGCGGTCTGCGACCGGGTGGCCATCCTGCGCAGTGGTCGACTCGTCGACGTCGCGGGCGTCAGTGCACTGCGCCGGCTGCGGCGCACCGAGGTGACCGCCCGGTTCAGCGGCTCCGTACCCGACCTGCGCGACGTAGCCGGGGTGGAACTCGTCGCTCAGGACAGCGGCATGCTCCGCTTCACGATGACCGGACCGCCGGCACCGGCACTGCGCGCCCTCGCCGCCACCGACGTCACCGCGCTCACCGTCCGGGAGCCGAGCCTGGAGGAGATCTTCCTCGGCTACTACGGGGAGACGTCCCGATGACCGTCATCGTCGCACCGGAGCATGCCCGGCCGGTCCGCGCGAGCGCTGGTGGGACCGTTACCCGCCTGGTCGTCCGGCAGGTACGTCGTGGAACGGCCATCGTGCTCACCGTGGTGGTCGGCATGTCGGTGCTCGTCGCCGTCACCTACACCGAGACGATCAGCGACGGTGGCGGCGCCGAGGCCCTCGCCGCGCTGGCCGGTAATCCGGCGATCCGCACCCTGTTCGGCGAGCCCGTCGGCCTCGACACCGTCGGCGGTTTCACGGTCTGGCGCACCGGCACCGTCCTTGCTGTGCTGTTGTCGGTGTGGGGAGCGCTCGTCACCACCCGCGTCACCCGGGGCGAGGAGGAAGCCGGTCGCTGGGACCTGCTGCTCGCCGGACGATTGGGCCGCAGCGCACTACTCGCCCGGCACCTCGCGGTGCTGACGGCCGCGATGATCCTTGTGGGGGCGGCGCTCGCCACGGCGCTCGCCTCGGTCGGCACGCCGGTGCGGGGGGCGGTCGTACACGCCACCGGTCTGGCGTTGGCCGGTGCGGTGGCGGTCGCGGCGGCGGCCCTCGCCGCGCAGGTCTTCCCGGCCAGGTCCGCGGCGACCGGAGCCACGCTGGCGTTTCTCGGGGTGGGACTACTGACACGGATGGTCGGCGACGGAGTCACCGTCCTCGGTTGGCTGCGCTGGCTGCCACCATACGGTCCACTGGCATTGGTCGGTCCGTACCGGAACGACCGGTTGGCGCCCCTGGCCGTTCTCGGGTTCACCGCGATCGCGCTCACCGTCGGCGCGCTCGCCCTGATGCGGCGGCGGGACGTCCGGGAAGGACTCCTCTCCCCCGCTTCCGGACGGCCGGCACGGCTGCGGCTGCTCGGCTCGGTAACGGCCTTCAGCGTTCGACGGCTACTGCGGTCGTTGGCGGGTTGGTCGACCGGGGTCGGCGGGTACTTCCTGCTGATCGGTCTGCTCGCCGAGTCGCTGACGACGTTCCTCGCAGACAATCCGCGCTTCGCGGACCTGGCGGCGCAGGCCGGCTTCGCCGGCCTGCACACCGTCCGCGGGTACGCGGCCACGCTCTTCGCCCTGCTCGCCATACCGGTTGGCGCGTTCACCGCCGTCCGTCTCGGCGCGTTCGCCGCAGCGGAGACCAGCGGCCGCCTGACCCTGCTGCACGCCGGGCCGACCACCCGCGTCCGGCTGCTCGGCGCCGAGATCCTCACCACCACGGCGGGCGCGGCGGTCCTCGTCACCGTCGCCGCAGTGGCCGCATGGCTGGGCTCGAACCTGGTCGGTGCCGGGTTGCCACTGCCGGCGGCGCTCGCCGGCGCCTGGAACGTCCTCCCGGTCGTGCTGCTCAGCCTCGCCGCAGCGGTCGTCACACTCGGTCACACGACGCAGGGTGTGGTGGCGTGGGGCGTGGTGCCGACCGCTGGTGGGTTCCTGCTCACGGTCGTCGCCGACAGCGTCGACGCGCCGGGCTGGGTACGCGGGCTTTCGCCGTACACCCATCTCGCGGCCGTGCCCTCGACGACGCCGGACTGGCCGGCGATGGCCGCCATGGTCGCGGTGGCGGCCCTGGCCCTCCTGGTCGGCCTGGCGACATACCGGAGACGCGACCTGCGGCTGTAGCCCACCGGTCCGCGCGGTGAGCTGATGGGTGGGGCGACCGTCCCGAACGGCCGTGAGAGCATGCGGTTCATGATCCGGACCGGCCAGATGACCCCATGGGGCGTGCGCGCTAGGGGCGCCGGCGTGGGCACCCGGCGCACCGGCGCGGCCGACGGATGCTAGACCCGGTGCCGACGTGGCAGCGGCGAAGTAGGCGACTGTGGCATCCCGCGCAGGTCATCGCGGTCGGCTTCGGCACGGCGGTGGCGGTCGGTACCGGCCTGTTGTCGCTGCCCGTGGCCACCCGTTCCGGCCAGCGCGCCGAACTGATGGATGTGGTTTTTACCGCGACCTCGGCGGTGTGCGTGACCGGCCTGGTCACCGTCGACACCGGCA
This sequence comes from Micromonospora sp. CA-248212, assembly GCF_050948405.1. Classification (NCBI taxonomy): domain Bacteria; kingdom Bacillati; phylum Actinomycetota; class Actinomycetes; order Micromonosporales; family Micromonosporaceae; genus Micromonospora; species Micromonospora sp. CA-248212. The sequence continues at coordinate 4,689,681 of NZ_CP192023.1, forward strand.
GCTACTGGTCCAGCTTCGGCCAAGCGGTGATCCTGCTGCTCATTCAGGCCGGCGGCCTGGGCATCATGACGCTGGCGACGTTGTTCACCGTGCTGCTGTCGCGGCGACTTGGCCTACGGGCCCGGTTCCTGGCACAGGCGGAGACGAAGAGCCTCGACCTCACCGACGTGCGCGCGGTGGTCCGCCGGATCGTGCTGTTCAGCCTCGCCAGCGAAGCCGTCGTCGCGGTGGTGTTGACGCTCCGGTTCATCACCGGCTATGACGAGCCGTTCGGCGAGGCGCTGTACGACGGGGTGTTCCACGCGGTGTCGGCGTTCAACAACGCGGGCTTCTCCACCAACGCCGACAGCCTCGTCGGCTACGCCACCGACCCCTGGATTTGCCTGCCCATCGCCGCCGCGGTCATCCTGGGCGGGCTGGGCTTTCCGGTCGTGTTCGAACTGCTCAAAGGCTGGCGCCGCCCCGCGCTCTGGTCGGTGCTGACCCGCATCACCCTCGCCCTCACGGGTACGCTGCTCGTGCTCGGCACCCTTGTGCTCACCCTCGCCGAGTTCTCCAACCCGCGTACCCTCGGCCCGCTCGGCGGCGGGGAGAAACTGTTGGCCGGGTTCTTCGCCTCGGCCATGACCCGCACGGCCGGGTTCAACAGCGTCGACATCGGCGGGATGCGGCCAGAGAGCCTGCTCGCCAGCGACGTGCTGATGTTCATCGGCGGTGGCAGCGCCGGCACCGCCGGCGGGATCAAGGTCAGCACCTTCGGGCTGCTGGCATTCGTGCTCTGGTCGGAGATGCGCGGCGAGCTCCACGTCAACGTCGGCCGGCGGAGCATCCCCGCGAGCAACCAGCGCCAGGCGCTCGCGGTCGCCCTGCTCGGGGTCGGCGCGGTGGTCACCGCCACCTTCGCGCTGTTGGCTATCACCTCGTACCGGCTCGACGTGGTGCTGTTCGAGGCGGTGTCCGCGTTCGCCACCGTGGGCCTGTCCACCGGCATCACCGGAAACCTACCGCCGCAGGCGGACCTGCTGCTGGTGGTGCTGATGTTCGCCGGCCGGGTCGGTCCGCTGACCCTGGCCTCGGCGCTGGCGCTGCGCGAACGCAACCGCCGCTTCGAGTTACCCGAGGAAAGGACGATCGTTGGCTGAGGCACGCACCGAACCCGTGGTCGTGATCGGGCTGGGCCGGTTCGGCTCCGCCCTGGCCCTGGAACTGGTCAGCCGAGGAACCGAGGTTCTCGGCATCGACCACCGCCCGAAGGCCGTCCAGGCCCTCTCCGGACAATTGCCACACGTCGTCACCGCCGACTCCACCGACATCGAAGCCCTGCGGCAACTTGGCCTGGCCGAGTTCCACCGCGCCGTGGTGGCCATCGGCACGGACATCCAGGCCAGCATCCTCACCACCAGCCTGCTGGCCGAACTCGGCATCCCCGACATCTGGGCCAAAGCAATCAGCGGCCAGCACAGCAACATCCTCACCCGCGTCGGCGCCCACCACGTCGTCGCACCCGAGCACGACATGGGCGAACGCGTCGCCCACCTGCTCTCCGGGAGAATCCTCGACTACGTCGAAGTCGACGCCGACTTCGCCGTCATCAAGACCACCCCACCCCGGGACATCGTCGGCCTGCCACTACGCGAATCCCGCCTCCGCAGCAAATGGGGCGTCACCGTCGTGGCCGTCAAACCCCAGGCAGCGGTACCCGGCGGCAAACCCCGCGCCTTCACCTACGCCACCCCCGAGACCGTCCTCGCCTACGGCGACCTCATCCTCGTCGTCGGCACCCTGGACAACGTCGAACGTTTCGCCACCACCGATTAGCACGCCACTGTCCGTCAGTGGACGTTAGATGCCGGTCACGGTTCCGTCTTCTGCGGGCTTGCCGGGGCGCTCCTGAACGATTGCGGGGTCGATGGCTACCCTCGGGCTTCTCCTCCTGCTCATCTCACCGGCATCGAGGCGGCGGTGGGCCAGGATTCAAGGCTCAGCTCCGGTAAATGCCCAGACGTTGATCAGCAGTGCCGCGCCCACAACGGCGGCCAGCGGGACGCCCGTGCCGCTGCCGAGGAACAACACGCCGCATATCCCGCCGAATGCTGCTCCTACCAGGGCGAAGACCGCCGCGCGCCACCACCATGGTCGAGCCCGGGGCGGCGACGCCCCGGCCGGGAGGATGACGAGGTCGCGGAGCGCGTCACTGACGTCGGCTCGTTCGTCCAGCACCACTCGCTTCGGCGGCTGATGTCGTAGCCGGCCAATCGGCACCAGCCGCACCTGGCCCGGCATCTCGATGACCACTCGGCGCTTTGTCGAGACGTCGCCGTGGACCGTGACGTGAACGGTGCCGCTCACCGAGTCCACGACCGGGTGCCACATGACCCGCTGCCAGCGGTCGGGACCGCGGTGTCTGTTCGTTGCGAGGGCGATCCAGGTGCTGTTACCGACCGATATCGGTGGGCCGTCCGGTCTGTCGCCGGCGAGTACCGATGCCTCCAGGAGAGAACTCGGCCGACCCGCGGCTCGTCGGAACAGGATGCCACGTAGCGCCCAGGTCAGCACGACCAATACGGCCACGAAGCCCGAGATCACGATCGGAACCGTCAGATCGTCCTCGTTGCTGGTCTCGTCCGGGTCGGCCGGGAAGCCACGGGGCGTGGGCTCGGCCGGGTCGTACGCGACCGGGAACGGTCGGTCCTTCGTGTACCGGTCGGTGTCGTAGATGCCGAAGCGCTGCACGTGTTCCTGGCCCGCCTGGTCCACCCATCGGACACGGATGTCGTCGAGGTCCCCGATCCCGTCCTCGACGACGATGCCCTCGACCACCGCAGTGGCTCGTGCCTGCGCGCTGGCGTACCGGTACCCCTTCCAGCCGAGGACGCTCCCGACAATGGCGAACGCGAGCATGGTGGCGGCGAGCGCCAGAAGCGCGACGCGCAGAACCGGCCTCTGACCATTCATCGCACGGCCCACGCTGTGAAGCGCGGCAGCAGTTGCCGTACCCGAGCCGGATCACCGCTGTCGACGACGTACTCCACCAGTTCCTCGACGTCGAGCAGCCCACCGGCGGGGTCGACCAGCACGCTCGATGTCCACCGGCTGGCACGTGGCCACCCGGCCTCCTGGAGCGCCCCGCTGATCACATGCCCGACGTAGCCGACCAGAACGGCGCGTGCCGCGGCGGCCCGCATCGGCGCTGGCAGCCTTCCCGTCTCCGGGTCGAGCGCCCGAGCCAGTTGCGCCCACGTGCTGTCCGCCACGGCGTCGGCCGCGATGGCCACCGCGGCGCGTACGGAATCCTGACCCGTCACCTGCATGAGACGCGACGCGACCTCCCGCGTGCTCGCCTCGAAGCGGTCTGGTGCGAGGTCGAGGAGACGAACCGGTCGAGGCTCGTCCGGAACCTCGTGTGCGCTGACGAGGTCCCGCACGCACCATCGCTCCAGCGTGTCGGCGTTCCGCAGGGGCACCGGTGAGCTCGCGTCCCAGCCGAGGCCGAGGTGCTCGGGTAGCGCGGCGAGTCGGACGGCCAGCGGGGGCTCGATCGCGATGCCCATCGGGTCGTCCTCGTCGGCCGCAGTAGCAGCGGCGGCTAGGCGCGGCGCGACGTACGGATCGGCGAGTGCCGCGTCGAGTGCTTCGTACAGGTCCTCCGGGTAGTTCCCGTCCTCGCCCAGCACCTCCGTCCAGGTGTCGCCGAGCGCGTGGAAGGCCGCATCGATGATGCCGATCTCGACGAGAGCACCGCGGATGGCCGGCGTGCCGGCAACCGCGGCGGCATCGGCATCCGCGGCCAAGACCAGCGGCCAGACCCGAGCCCGGCTCGCCCGCAGCAACCGCTCGACCAGGACGGCCGGAGCCCGGAGGCGGTTCTCGATGCTGGCCACCAGGGATCCCCGCGCGCGAAGCAGCAGTTGGGTCCGCCGGTCCCCGGCATGCTGTTCTTCAGCGAACTCGCGTGCCACGAGGGCGGCGATTTCGGCAGCGGTGAGCCGGCGCACCAGCGGCAGACCCAGGAAGAGGGTGAAGGTACGAAACCCCGACGTCCGGGTGGGCAGGACGGCGACCTCCGGCTCGGCCACGATCCGCGCGAGCAGCGGAAAGCCAAAGCCGAGGCGCTCGGCAACCTGCCGCACCAGGGTGGTCAGCTCGGGCTCATCGGCCGGACGCACGGCGTGACCGGTGAATCGTGGCCGATGCGTCAACAAGGGGATCACGTTGAATGCGAGCACCGGGAGCACGATCCACACGAACGGCACCCAGTCGCGGAAGACCGCCACAGCGGCGAGCACGGCCAAGCCGAACAGGAGGACGGCCGGATGCGCGAGGGCGGTCATGGCCGCGACAAGCATCCAGCCGCGCAGGGCAGACAGGCGGGCGGTGGCCGGGCTCATGGTCCCACCTCACCCCTCGCTAGCACGGGGGTCGAGATACGGTGCCCGCCTCCATCGGTGGAAGGTCATTGAGGGCGATACCGAACCGGAGGCGGTGTGTGCTGCGCGGGTCACGGCGGCCAACCAGGCCGGACTCGTTCGTCTGGCCAGACTGCTCGACGGCAGCCGACACAGGAAGGTAAACACTTCTGACCAGCCGGCGCACCGGTGAGGAGTCGAGCGGTCATGGCGAGGGCCTCGGTGCGGGTGCCCGCCCGTCCGGCTCGGTCAAGAATCCTTTCGGCGCAGCCGCCTCGATGTGCTGACGCAGCGCCGCGATCTCCGCCCGCAGCGCCGCGACGTCCGCGCTCGTCGCGGCGGCCGGCTGCTCGGAGGCTGAAGCGACCCGCTCCACGATCCAGGTCGCTAGCGAACCCGTGACGAAACCGATCAGACCGATCCCCCCGATCATCAACCCGAGCGCGACGAACCGCCCCATCGAGGTGACCGGGTAGTGGTCGCCGTACCCGACGGTGGTGATGGTGACTGTCGCCCACCAGAGGGCGTCGTCGAACGACGTGATGTTCGGATCGGCCCCGGACCGTTCGGCATCCAACACCGCGAGCGCGGACACCAGAACCAGCAGCACGGTGGTGGTGGCGACGTAGACGGCGAGTCGGCCCCGCGCCCAGACCTCCGTGCGCCGGCTGATCGTCAACACCACCATGATCAGCCGTACGGCGCGCAAGGGGCGCAGCACCGGTAGTGCCAGCACGACGAGGTCGAACAGGTGGCCCCGCAGGAACCGACGCCGGTCGGTGGCCAGCTTCAGGCGTACCAGCATGTCGAGCCAGAACAGCAACCAGATGACGACCGACGTCACAGCGCAGGCGTCCCGCCACGCCGGCGCCAGATCGGTGCGCAGGATCGGCGCCGCGTACACCCCGAGGAAGACCATCGACAACACCGTCAACGGCGCTGCGGTGAGCCGCTCCCAGTTCGCCGACCGGGCCAACCGCCGATCTGCCCCACCCTGCATCTCTGGCTCCGCCCGAAGATCCGGTCCGCTCATATCGGCAATGATCACCCTCCAGCGTGCGTGGGCTCACTCGGTCATCACGTCAAACCCGGCCAGGATCCCGTGGTTAACCATGTCGGCGCGCAGTGGGGACTTACTGATCGTCCTTCTTGTCCCGCCATCTGTCGATGAGCGCCGGCAGTTCACGCCAGAGGTAGTCGTAGAAGTCGCGCATCTCGGTAAGGCGGGTTGCGGCGAGGCTGCCCACGCCGGCCACCGTGATGCCTTCTTCGGCGGCTTCCCGCATGCTTCCGATCATCGCGTTCTGGCCGGACATGAGGGTCGCCCACGCGCCGTCACGAAGCCGGAAGTGCTCGCGGCGACTACCCGGAGCGGGCACTCGCTCGATCAACCCGACGGTTCCGAGGGACTTGATGGCGGTGGACACGCTGCCGGAACTGATGGCCAGGGTGTCCGCGATCTCGCCAGCGGTCATCGTCTCCTGCTCGGTGAACAGCAACGCCGCCAGCACTCGCGCCGTCATCCGTTGCAACCCGCCCTCGGCGAGGGTCAGTGCCAGCTTCTCCGCTGGACCACTCAAAGCCATCCGCGCCCTCCCGCGCTCGATCGACCAGAAGCCTAACATCTTGCAATCTTCAGAAATCTTTGAACATTCGATACTCTGCAAGCCATGGCTGATGTGATCCAGCTGGAGAAGCTGACCAAGACCTACGGCCGCCGCACGGGACTGCGCGGCCTCGACCTGTCCGTCGCCGAGGGTGAGGTGTTCGGCTACCTGGGTCCGAATGGGGCTGGCAAGTCGACCACCATCCGCGTGCTACTGGACCTGATCCGACCGACCAGCGGACACGCGCTGGTGTTCGGGCACGACCCGCGCCGGGACGCGGTGGCGCTGCACCGGCGGATCGGGTATCTCGCCGGGGAGTTCGTGGTCAACCCCCGCCAGCGCGTCGGTGAGTGCCTGACGTTCCTGGCCGACCTGCGCGGAGGCGTGCCGAAGGCCCGCATCGGCGAGCTGGCCGGGCGGTTGGAGTTGGATCTGACCGCGCGGATCAAGACCCTGTCGAAGGGCAACCGGCAGAAGATCGGCCTGGTACAGGCATTCATGCACCGCCCCGAACTGTTGATCCTCGACGAGCCGACGTCCGGGCTGGACCCCCTGGTGCAGCAGACGTTCCTCGACCTGGTCCGCGAAGCCAGAGCCGACGGGCAGACCGTGTTCATGTCCTCGCACATCATGAGCGAGGTCGAGGCGGTCGCCGACCGGGTCGGCATCATCCGCGACGGCCAGCTCGTCGCCCTCGACACGGTGGCTCGACTCCGCGACCGCAGCGTGCACGAATTCCTGGTCACCTTCGCCGACCCGGTCGATGACACCGCACTCGCCGCCCTGCCGGAGGTGACCGGCCTGACCGCTGACGGCCCGACCGCGAGGTTCCGCCTCGCCGGCAGCCCCGACGGGCTCATCCGCGTACTCGCCCAGCAGCGGGTCGTGAGCCTCCGTGCCACCGAACCCGACCTGGAACAGCTGTTCCTCACCTACTACCAGCCCGACGCTGCAAGCAAGGAGACCACGCATGCCTAACCTGCTGACCAAGACGTTGTGGGACGGCCGGCGGGCCCTGGCCGGTTTCACCGCCGGCATCGCCCTGCTCGCAGCGATGTATGCCGGCTTCTATCCCCAGGTCGCCGACCGCGCGATGGGACAGACCGTCCAAGGCTTCTCCCCCGGGCTGCGGCAGGCGCTGCGGATGGAGGACCTCTCCTCCGCCGCCGGGTATCTCGGCTCCAGCGTGTTCGGCATCATCGTGCCCCTGGTCGCCGTCATCTTCGGCATCGTCACCGGCACCCGCGCAGTCGCCGGCGATGAGGAAGCCGGCTACCTCGACCTACTCCTCGCCCACCCGGTCAGCCGCACCCGGCTGCTGCTGCACCGCTTCGCCGCGCTCACCGTCAGCGCCATCCTCATCGCGGTGGTGGTCCTGCTGGCCCTGCTGGCCATCCGGCCCGGCGCACAACTCGACAGCATCACCGTCGGCGAGTTCACCGCCCAGTGTCTCGCCCTGGCCCTGCTGATCATCGTCTTCGGGACGGTCGCGATGACCGTCGGCGCGGCCACCGGCAGCCGACCCGCCGCCCTCGCCGGCAGCGCGGGCATCGCCGTCCTCACCTACGCCGCCAGCACCTTCGCCAGCCAGATCGGCGCCGACGCCCTCCGCTACGCCTCCCCCTTCCACTACTACATCGGCGGAGAACCCCTGCGTAACGGCTTCCAATGGGCCGACCTGACCATCCTGACCGCCACCACCGCGGTCCTGCTGACCGGCGCCGTAGCGGCATTCAACCGCCGCGACCTGACCAGCTGACCGCGACCGCCCTCACCACGCCAGCGGTGTGGCCCGACGCACTGGACGTCATGCAGCCACGGGCATCAACTCCGCCGCGGCCCCCGCGGGCACGGCAGCCCCGATCCTGCCGCCGTCACTGACCGGCACCTCGGACACGATGTGTGAGACAGCCCTGCTGCGCTTGGCGCACGGGCCATGAACGGCGGCGATCGTGGCGAGTCGGTCGGACCGTGCTGAACGCGCCGGGCCGATCTTCACCAGACAACCACAGCACCGCACCGCTGCGACCGCAGGTGCAGGCGGGAAGAAGACAAAGAGCCGCATGTCATCACGCCTGTGGGCACAAACAGAGCGCCGGGTTGGAAAGGACGCAACGAACTGAGCGGAGCACGACCGATCCGCTCGCCGGCACCACCGCAGCACCAACAACATGATCATTGTGTGTGACCACCACGCGTGGACCATCGAAGTCGAGCCCGCGATCTACCCGCTCACCCCGGCGGGGAGCTTCCTCGCCACCACAGCAAAAATCCCCGTCCAACGGGACGGGGATTGCTCGAAACGCGAAGAGAAATCACGCTTCGTGGGGAAATAACGTGTCCTAGGATCGACACGAACCGATACCCAACACGGGTTGCGCCTTATCGGCGCTATTCCACTCGCCTGAAATCAGGCTACCTGTAGGGTCCCGGGCTGACCGCCCGGGATCCGGTCGGCACGAGAGGCTCCTCAGCGTGAAGCGGCGAGAGATTCATCGTTCACCTTGGCCTGGCGCGGAATGTGAGCCGTGGTCGTAACCGGTGGGGTCCGGCCGCGTTGGGCTGATCATGGGTGAGCGTGCGGCGTATCCGAGTGACCTGACCGATGAGCAGTGGGCGGTGGTCGGACCGTTCCTGCAGGCGTGGAAGGACCGCCACCCGTCGGTGTCGGGGCATCAGGGTCGCTACGAGCTGAGGGAGATCGTGAACGCGATCTTCTACCAGAACCGGACCGGGTGTCAGTGGGCGTACCTGCCGCACGACCTGCCGCCGAAGTCCGCCACCTACTACTACTTCGCCCTGTGGCGTGATGACGGCACCGACCAGGTGATCCATGATCTGCTGCGTTGCCAGGCGCGGGAGAAGGCCGGCCAGGTTCGCCGCCCGCCCGCAGCCCGCCGGGCGGGATATTCCCAAGCATCTGCTTGACATTCGGCAGAAAGCGAGGAGACTCCAAGCATGTCCTTGGAAAGTGGGCGGCGGCGCGTCATCGGCGACCCGGTAGCCATGCGCGCTCTGGCCCACCCGCTTCGACTCAAGCTCCACGCACTCGTCGGCCGTGAGGGCACCATGACGGCTGCGACGGCCGCGCGCGCGCTGAGGATCAGCCAGGCGCTCGCCTCCCATCACCTGCGCCAGCTCGGGAAGTACGGCTTCGTCGAGCAGGCCGGCCGCAGCGACAACCGGGAGCGCCCGTGGCGGGTGACCGCCGTTTCCCAGGACTGGGAGCCCGGCGAGACAGCCGAGGGCCACGAGGGACTGAGCATGTTGGAGCGGTTCGTGCTGGAGCGCAGCGCCGCTCAGTTGGCCGAGTGGCAGCAACGCCGCCCGGAGATGGATTCCCGCTGGAGTGAGCACACCGGGGTCTCACAGAACCTCGCCTATTTGACCGTCGACGAGCTGGCCGAGCTGCACCGCGCCTGGGAGGCCCTCATCTCGCTCTGGGTGCAGCGCCGTCCGCTCGGCGACACCGCGAGCCGGCCCGAGGGTGCCGTACCGATCGACATCACTCTGATCATCGCGCCGCTGCCGCCGACCGCGTCAGGCGGTTGACCGACGCTTCGGCTCCCCCTTCGTGTTCCGGCGAGGGCCAACCCGTGCGCTCGATGGGTGCACCGATCGAAGGAGGGAATGCTGTGCCACCGCCGACCAACGCCTCGAGGATCCGCCGCGACTATCTGATCCTGCTCGCCCTTCGGTGGTTCCCCAGCGGCCTGATCATTCCGGTGCTGGTGCTCCTGCCGCTTCAGCGTGGACTCAGCCTCGGCCAACTCGGCGTGGTCATGGCGATCCAGGGACTGACGATCCTCTGCCTCGAAGTGCCGACGGGTGGCGCGGCCGACACGTTCGGTCGGCGACCGGTACTGCTCTTCGCCTCCGCGGTCAACATCTGCTCCCTGCTGCTGTTCGCCTTCGCGTCGTCGGTTGCCGCCTTCGCCGTCTACTTCCTGATCCAGGGCGTCTATCGGGCCCTCGACAGCGGACCGCTCGATGCCTGGTTCGTGGACAGCACCCTGGCCCGGGACCCGGACACCTCCATCGAGCGCGGACTCGGTCTGGGTGGCACCGTGATGAGCATCGCCATCGGCGCGGGCTCGTTGCTGAGCGGCCTCCTCGTTGCGGTTCAGCCGATTCCCGGCGTTCCCGGCATCGTCACGCCGGTCGTCATCGCGATCGTGGTGCGGGTGATCGAGCTCGGGTTCGTGACGGTCCTGCTGCGCGAGGAGCCGCGGAACCGGCCGGAACGGTCCGGACGAGACCGCCCGTCGGTCCGATTCGGACGGACGGTCGCCAGTGCAACGCGGCTCATGACCCGCTCCCGTGTGCTGATCTGCCTGCTCGCCGTGGAGATCCTGTGGGGATTCGGGATGGTCAGCTTCGAGACGCTTACCGCGGTCCGGCTGACCGCGGTAACCGGAGACACGGAACAGATCGCCTCGCTGATGGGGCCGTTGACAGCGTTCGCCTGGATCGCCTCGGCAGCCGGCGCGGCTCTGATCATCCCGGTTGCGGAACGCGTCGGCACGCCGCTCGCCGCCGCCCTGATGCGGGTCCTGCAGGGGCTCGCCGTCGCCGCGATGGCACTGTTCGGCGGGCTCGCCGGCATCATCACCGCGTTCCTCGCCTGCTATCTCGTGCACGGCGCGTCGAACCCGCTGCACAACGCGCTGCTGCACCGCCAGGTCGGCACCGACGAGCGCGCCACCGTGTTGTCGCTGAACTCGATGGTCTCGCAGCCGGCCGCCGCACTCGGACTCGTCACGCTGACCGCGCTGGCCGACGCCATCAGCCTGAGCGCGGCGATGGTGATCGGTGCGATCATCCTGGCCGTCGCCGCCCCGCTGTACCTCGCGGCGCGCAACGACCGCCGCCCGGTGACGCCGCAACCCGCTACGACCCGCTGACCGGTCGAGGACCGATCAGCGGGGCAGCGAGGTGCCGGGTCACGAGGAGGAGTGGCGAGGCAGGCAGATGCCGGACAATACGGCCGTGAGTACGGTGAACATCGCGTCCGTCGAACTCTCCTGGTAGAAGTGGCCCCCGTCGAACACGTGCAGCGACGATGGCGCGGTGCTGTGCCTCCGCCAGCCGAGCAGGTCAGCCTCGTCGACCTCGGGGTCGTCACGCCCGCCCAGCACATCGATCGGCACGGTGAGCGGGGGCCGTTCGGCGTACCGGTAGCGCTCGCACGCCTCCAGGTCCGCCCGCAGGATCGGAATGGCGCGGGCGACCAGGTCGGGGTGATCGAAGAACTCGGGCGGCGTGCCGCCCTGCGCCCGTAACATCGTGGTCAAGGCGGCATCGCTGCCGAGGTGGGACGATGTCCGGAGCCGGTTCCAGCGGTCCGGGCTGCGCGCGCTACTGACCACCAGGCGCCGCGGCTCCGGACCGCCCCTGTCCCGCAACATCTGGGCGGTCTCGTACGCGAGCAGACCGCCCATGCTGTGCCCGAACAGGACGAACGGCAGCCGGTACCGTTCGTCCGCTATGCCGTGGGCGATCTCGGCGCTCAACTCGGCGATCCGGGTGCGCGGCGGCTCATCAGCCCGGGCGCCCCGTCCGGGCAGCTGCAACGGACACAGCTCGACGTCCGGTGGCAGCCGATCGGCCCAGCCGAGATATGCCGCCGCGCTGCCGCCCGCGAACGGCAGGCAGTAGAGACGGATCCGCGGCGTCGCAGTGGATCGGCGGTACGGCAGGAGACCGGTGTCCATGGGTCACCCCTGCCCGTTGGCGATGGACATCGGCATGGGCATCGACCCGACCATGATCTCGCCGAGGGTCTCGGCGTCGCCGGCGCACAGGGCGCGCAGCACCTCGAGGAAGGTGTGCGCAACGGTCGCAGCGGCTGGGGCGTCGTACCAGCGGCGGTCGTAGAGCAGCTCCAACCGCAGCCGATCAGCGTCAACCACGTTGACGACCAGCGGATACTCAGTGCTCTCCACTGCGCCGGCCACGGTGAGCGTGGCCCGGCCGGTGCAGACCGTCGGCGACAGCGTCTCGGTCACCACGATGCTGTGGAACAGCGGCACCCCGCGCGGGATCCCGGTGCACTCCTGGACCTCGCTGAGGGGCGAGTTCTCGTGCTCCTGCATACGCACCATCTGCGCCTGGACGTCGTCGAGCCAGGCGGGCACCGCCATTCCGGCGTCGAGGCGCACCCGGACGGGCAACGTGTTGAGCATCGGCCCGACGACCCGGTCGGCCCCCGGAAATGCGGCGGTGCGCCCGGAGACGGTGCAGCCGAAGAGCACGTCGTCGCGATCGGTCAGGTGACCGAGCGCTGTCGCCCAGGCGGCAGTGGCCACACTGGCCAGGGTGAGCCCGTGTCCGCGCGCGTATGCCCGGACGGTCCGCGTCTGCTCGTCGGTGAGGCTGAGCGTCACGTAGTCGCTCCCCCGGCGCTCCGCCTGCGGTGCCGGAACCGGCATCGGGGTGGGCTCAGTGACGTCGTGCAGCTGGGTGGCCCAGTACCGGCCCGATTCGACGGCATCCAACGTCCCGAGCCAGCCGACGTACTGCCGGAAGGCCGTCGCGGGCTCCAGGCGGGCCGGTCGTCCCTCCAGCAACGCCGTGTAGACCGCCATCACGTCGCGCAGGAGCAGATCGACACTCCATCCGTCGAGCAGCAGATGGTGATAGGTGAGGATGCCGGTGACGGCGTCCTCCGAACGGCTCAGCACCAGTTTCCAGAGCACCCGGTCGAGGGTCATGCCCGTACTCCGCTCGGCGACCGCGACTCCGGCCGCATCGTCCACCGTACGGATGAACAGTTCCGGTTCCCGCCAGACGACCTGAACCGGTTCCTGCCCGCTCTGCCAGTCCACGGTGGTCCGCAGGATTGCGTGCCGGCCCGCGGCCTCGCGCCAGGCCCGCTCGAACAGAGCCAGGTCCACCGCACCGGTCAGCCGGAGGTTCTGCTGGTCGATGTAGACGCCCTCGTCCGGGCGCAGAAGAGTCTGGAACAGCATGCCGGCCTGGGTGGTGGTGAGCGGATAGACGTCCTCGACGACTCCGGGCCCGGAGGTGATGAGGCGGACTTCGTCGTCGGTCAGGCGGGCGAGCGGGAAGTCGGAGGAAGTGTGCCCGCCGGGGTGTGCGACGCAGTACCGCACCAGTTCGTTGACGTGGTCGAGGAACCGCTCGGCCACCGTCACCACGCTCGACTCCGCCAGCCGCTCCGGAGGGTAGGTCCAATCGACCAGGAGCCGGTCCTCGCGGATCTCGGCCTCGATCTCGATCGGATGGGTACGGCGCTGCCCGGGTGCACGGTCGGCGCCGCACACCGGTGCCAGCATGCGCAGCGGACCGGTGGCGGACGGCGGTGTCACCCGGCCGTGATAGTTGAACACCACCTCGGCGTCCTGCTCGGCGCGCAACCGATCCGCCTGCGGGCTGGTACTGAGGTGACGCAGGAGGGCATGGTCGAAGCCGCCGTGGGGCATCGAGCGGAGATGTTCCTTGACGGTGTCGAGTGCGGCGCCGAGGTCATCGCCGTCGATCGACGGTGCGAACGGCACCACCGAGGTGAACCAGCCGACCGTACGGGAGATGTCGATGCCGGGCAGGGGATGGTCGCGGCCGTGCCGCTCGACGTCCACCCGCACCGAGCCACCGGCCCAGTCCCGCAGGGCCCGGGCGAGGGCGGTCAGCAGCACGTCCTCGACCTGCACGTGCCGGGCGGCGGGGGCGCCGCTCAGCAGCAGCCGGGTGTCCTTCACGCCGAGCTCGGCGCGCACGGTGCTGGCGGCGCCGACGAGGTCGGAGCCCGCGTCCGGGTCGCCGGGCAGCGCGGTCCCGGTCGGCACGGTGAGCCGGTCACACAGAGCCAGCACCGTCGGGTCGTCAGCGCGCCGCTTGAGCGCTGCGGCCCACACGCCGGGGTGCACCTCCGTGGCCGGCAGGGCGGCGTCCTGCCCGTCGGTGTCACACGCCGCCGCCAGGTCTTCGACCAGGAACCGCCAGGACACCGTGTCGACCGCGAGGTGATGGACGACGACGATCAGGTTGGCCGGCCGGTCCCGGCGCGTGACGAGCGCTGCGCGTAGCAAGGGTCCGCGGGTCAGATCGAGGCTTGCCTGCACCCGGTCCGCGACGGCCGAGAGTTCCTCGTCGTCGGCGATCGACTCGTGGATCAACAGGTCGGCATCCCCGGGTGGCTCGATGTGCTGCTGCCAGCCCGCATCGGTCCGGGTGAAGCGCGCCCGCAGCGCCGGGTGCCTGTTCACGACGGCGCGCAGCGCTTCGGCTATCACCGTCGGGTCCTCGATCTCGGTCTCCAGCAGGACGGACTGGTTGTAGTGGTGTGCGTCGGCCAGGTCGCAATTCAGGAACCAGGCTTGCATCGGCGTCGGTGGCAGGGTGCCGCCGATGTCGCCGGCCTCCGCCCCGGCCGCGTCCGAGGCGGTCGCCACCGGCTCGGTGTGCGCCGCGAGGGTGGCCACCGTCGGATACCGGAAGATGAGCCTCGGCGTGATCTCCAGGCCCTCCGCGCGGGCCGCGGCCATGATCTGGATCGTCAGGATGGAGTCGCCGCCGAGTTCGAAGTAGTTGTCGTGGACACCGACCCGATCGAGGCCCAGTGCTGCGGCCCAGATGGCCGCGACCCGCACCTCCACCTCGTCGCGAGGGGCGTCGTATCCCCGGTCGGCGGGTTCCGCGACGAGGTCCGGGGCGGGCAACGCCCGACGCTCGACCTTGCCGTTGGCGTCCAGCGGCACCGCGTCGATCGCCACGAACAGCGAAGGGATCAGGTAGCCGGGCAGGAGCCGGCCGAGAAACTCGCGCAGTTCACCCGCGCCGGGCACGCCGCCTGCGTCGTCGGTACCGGTACCGCTACCGACGACGTAGGCGACCAGCTGGCGGCGATTCTGCTGATCCGACCGGGCCAACACGATCGCCCGCTCGACGCCGGGATGGGTGGCCAGATGCTGTTCGATCTCGCCGGTCTCGACCCGGTACCCGCGGATCTTCACCTGGTCGTCGAGTCGGCGCTGGAACTGCACGTTGCCGTCGGGCAGCTGGTAGCCCCGGTCGCCGGTGCGGTACATCCGCATGCCGGGGCGACCGGTGTAGGGATCGGGCAGGAAACGCTCCGCGGTCAAGCCGGGTTGGTGCAGGTAACCCCGGGCCGGGCAGACGCCGCCGATGTAGATCTCCCCCGGCACGCCGACCGGCGCCGGGGCCAGATTTCGGTCGAGTACGTACATCGTCGTGTGCGGGATCGGACTACCGATCGGCAGCAGATCCCGATCGACTGGATCACCCACCGGCGTGTACACCGAGTTCGCCACGGACGCCTCGGTCGGACCGTACTCGTTGAGGATGTCACTGTCCGGAGCGAGGCTCCGCCAGCGGCGCAACGCGGAAGACGGAAACGCGTCCGCACCGACGGCGAGCACCCCCGCCAGTCCAGCCGCCTCCGCGGCGGTGAGTTGCTGGGTGAGCAGCTCCAGGTGACCCGGGGTCATCTTGAGGAAGCTGTACGGGCCACCGCGCACCAGTTCCGCGGCCAGTTGCGCCGGGTCGAGCCCTTCCGGCAGCAGGCGGACCGGTCGGCCGAGCAGCAGTGGGGTGTAGAGGTTCGGCACGATCATGTCGAATCCGACGGATGAGAAGAGAGCCGTGCCGCCGTCGCGCCCGCCCGTGTACCGATCGGCGCAGAACCGCAAGTAGTTGACGAGGCCGCGATGGTGGCAGGCCACCCCCTTGGGTCGTCCCGTCGAGCCCGAGGTGTAGATGACGTAGGCGAGCTGGTCGGCGTGCCGGGCCCCGGGCGGGTCGGTGTCGTCCTGCTCAGCTATCAGCTCGGCGTCGCGGTCGAGCAGGCATACCTGTCCAGGTGGGTCGGTCAGCAAGGTCTGGTACTGGTCCTGGGACACCACATGGGACAGCCCGGCGTCGGCCATGATGGTGCGGACCCGCGCGGCCGGGTTGTCCGGCGCCAGGGGCACGTACGCGGCTTGCGCCTTCAGCACCGCGAGCAGGGTGACCAGCAGCTCGGGGCTGCGCTCGACGATCACGCCGACCAGGCTCTCCGGACCGACACCGATGCCCTTCAGGTGACGGGCCAGCCGGTTCGCCCTGGCGTTCAGCTCCCGGTACGTCATCGTCTGCTCGCCCCAGAGCAGCGCAGCGGCGTTCGGCGTGCGGCGGACCTGTTCCTCGAACAGGCCATGGATGGTGGCATCGTCGGGGCCGGGCACCACGGTGTCGTTGATGCTCAGCAGACGGTCGTGTTCGGCCCGGCTCAGCACGGAGGTGTCGCGGAGCAGCCGGCCGGGTTCCTCGGCGAACGCTTCGGCCACCGTACGCAGGTGGTCGGCGATGCGTCGCGCGGTCTCGGGCTGCACGGCGCGCAACTGGTGGCGAAGGAGGAAGCGGATCCGGTCCGGCTGCTCCTCCACCATCAGGATCAGCGGATAGCCGGTGCGCTCGTACGTCTCGGCCAGGCGCAGACCCGCAGCGTGCGCGGCCGGACCGGTGCCCGGCTGGTTCTGGGCGATGACGATGGTGTCGAACAACGGCGTGCCCCTCGGCATGTCGCTCACCGCCTGGATGTCCGGCAGCGCCGCGTGCGCGTGATCGCGCATCCGCACCAGGTCGGTCTGCAGGTCGTTCAGCCAGCCGGCCAGGGTGTCGCTCCCGTGGTAGCAGGCACGTACCGGAATGGTGTTGATGAACAGGCCGACCATGTCCTCCACCGCGGGCAGGTCGGCCGGTCGCCCCGCCACCGTCGACCCGAACACCACCTCGTCCTGTCCGCTGTAGACCACCAGCAGCAGCGCCCAGAACCCGTGCGCCAGCGTGCTGGCGGTCAACCCCGCGTTCCGGGAGGCCGCACGCAGTCGGGCCAGCAGCGGGCCGTCGACGTCCATGGTGACCTCGCCGATCGTCCCGTCCGTGGCGGTGTCGTGGCCCGAACCGTGCACCTCCCAGGCCGTCGGCTCGGTCAGGCCGGCCAGGTACGCGCGCCAGAAGTCCTCGGTGGGTCCGCGATCCTGAGCGCGGAGCCAGTCGGTGAGACGCCGGTACGGCACGCCGTGGATCTCCGCGCGGCGCCCGGCACGCCGAGCAGCGTATGCGACGCCGAGTTGCTCGGTCAGCGTGGCGAGGCTCCAGGCGTCCAGGATCAGGTGATGGTGGCTGAGGACCAGCCGGGTGTGGGCTCCGAAGTCGATGAGAGTGGCGCGCACAGGTGGCGCCGAGACGAGATCGAACGACGCTAACCGGTCCTCCCGGAGGAACGCGGCGAAGAGAGCCGGGCGTTCGGCGTCCGGGCGGTCTCGCCAGTCGATCTTCCGGACCGGAAGCGCGAACCGCCGCAGCACCACCTGGGTCGGGTCGGCGACCCCCTCGAGCTGGACCCGGCTCCGCAGCACCGGGTGCGTGTCGACCAGGTCCTGGAGGGCCGCGGTCAGCGCCTCGTCGTCGACGGGCGCAACGGCGTCGATCACCGTCTGCTGGTGATAGTCCCCGCTGTCCTCGGACAGCTCGCTGTGGAAGAGCATGCCGGCCTGCATCGAGGTGAGCGGGTACGCGTCGGCGATGTCGGCGCGGTTGCGTAGCTCGGCCAGCGCCGGGTCCTCGACGTGACCGGCGACCGCCGGGGCACCCGTGGTCGGAACGACCTCGTCGGCAAGCCGGCGGACGGTCCGCAGACCGAGGATCTGCGCGGCAGTCGTCTGCAGCCCGGCATCCCGGGTGCGGACGATGATCTGCAGCGCGGAGATCGAGTCGCCACCCAGTGCGAAGAAGTCGTCGTCGATGCCGAGCTCGGCCAGGCCGAGCACCTCGCTCCAGACCGCGGTCAGGGTCCGCTGCGTCGGGTTCTCCGGGGGTGAGTACGGCGATCGCAGGTCGGCGCGGGTCAGCATGGGTACGGGCAGGGCCGCCCGATCGACCTTGCCGCTGGTGGTCAACGGAATGTGCGCCAGCGGCAGGTACATCGCCGGCAGCATGTAGGCCGGGAGGTCGCGGGACAACCACGACTCCAGCTCGTCGCGACCGGGCAGGGGACGGTCACCCGTACCGACGACGTAGGCCACCAGGCGGGTGTGCTGGTTCTCGCTGTGCGTCACCACGACGGCATCGGCCACCGCAGGGTGACCGCGCAGTACGGCGGAGATCTCCCCCAGCTCGATCCGGTTTCCATTGATCTTCACCTGGTGATCGACGCGACCCAGATAGTCCAACTGCCCGCCCGGCAGCGCGCGGACCACGTCACCGGTGCAGTACATCCGGTGCCCGCCGCCCGCGAACGGGTCGGGCAGGAACCGGTCGGCGGTCAGGTCGGCCCGGCGGTGATACCCGCGGGTGACGGCGACGCCGCCGATGTACAGCTCACCCTCTGTACCGGCCGGCACCGGTTCGAAGTTGTCGTCCAGCACGTACCAGGTCACGTTGTCGATCGGGTCACCGATCGGAACGCTCGTCCCGTCACTGCCCGGCTGCCAGGTGTGCGCCGACACCTCGATCGAGGTCTCGGTCGGCCCGTACATGTTGTGCACCTGCGCCGACATCAGCTTGGCGGCCCGGTCGGCCAGATCGGGCGGCAGTGCCTCGCCGGTGCAGAAGACATCGCTGACGCAGTCGAGATTCGCCACGGCGGGCTCGGTGACGAACTGGGCGAGCATGGACGGTACGAAATGGACGATGTCCACTCTCTCGGCTGCGATGATCTGCGCCAGATAGGCCGGATCGCGGTGTCCGCCGGGCCGGGCAAGGACCAACCGGGCACCGCTCACCAGCGGCCAGAACAACTCCCAGGCGGACACGTCGAAGCTGATCGGTGTCTTCTGCAGGATCGTGGTGCCGGGGCCGATGGGTCGCACGCGCTGGTGCCACAACAGCCGGTTGACGACCCCGCGGTGGGGGACCAGCACCCCTTTCGGGCGGCCGGTCGATCCCGAGGTGTAGATGACGTAGACCAAGTTGTCCGGATCGGCGGGCGACGGGGGTGCCTCGCCCGGCGGAAGCGAGTCGATGTCGAGCACCGGTACGCCGGCGCCGTTACCGTTCATCAGACCGTCGTGGGTGAGGACCACCGGCGCCGCGGTGTCGGTCAGCATGAACGCCAGCCGGTCGACCGGATAGTCCGGGTCCAGCGGCACGTACGCGCAGCCGGCCCGGATGATGCCCAGCAGGCCGGCCATCATCGCCACACTCCGCTCGGCGCACAGACCGATCGGGGTCTCCGGCCCGAACCCCCGCCGGCGCAGGGCCGCGGCGACCGCCGAAGCCCGTGCGTCGAGGTCCGTGTACGACAACGTCACACCGTCCGCGGTGATGGCCGGTTCCTTCGGCGTGGCCGCGACCTGGGCTCGAAACAGACTGTCGACCGTGTCATGGGGGTTCGCTCGCATGGCCGCACCATCCCGAGGCCGGCTATCCACGGTCTATCGGCGCCCTATCCCCCCGGGACCGGAGCGGCATCCGGCGCCGACAGGGATCGAACAGGGCCTCGATAGGTCGACCGGGCAACGTCGCCGGCATGACCAAGCCAAGGGCCATCCTGCACTCGGCCGTCGTGGCGCAGAGTGACCGGACGCCGGATGCGATCGCCGTGATCGACGGGAACACCGCCCTCACCTACCGCGACCTCGTCTCGGGAGCGGATCGGATCGCCGGCGCCCTCGTCGCCGGGGGAACCCGTACGGACGACGTGGTGGCGATCGTGCCGGACCGGTCGGCGGCCATGGTGACGGCGCTGCTCGGGATCCTCCGCGCCGGCGCGGCCTACCTGCCGATCGAGCCCGGCACCCCACCGGCCAGGACCCGGCAACTGGTCGCCGACGCGCGGGCCCGGATCTGTCTGGCCGGGCCCGGCGAGATCGCCAGCACGGCCGAGGCGCTCCGGTCGGTCGCCGTCGTCCTGCCGTTCAGCGTCGCCGGGCCCACCCCGGGACCCGCACTGCCGGACGTCCACCCGGACGGCCTCTGCGCCGTCTACTACACGTCCGGCTCGACGGGGCACCCGAAGGGGGTGGCCTGCACGCACCGGGGCTGGACGAACCGGATGGACTGGATGCAGCGGCACCACCCGCTGAGTCCCGCCGAGACGGTTCTGCACAAGACGACGTTGACCTTCGACGACGCCGCGGTGGAGCTGTTCTGGCCACTGGCCGCCGGTGGCCGGACCGCGATGCTGGCGCCGGGCGCGCACCGTGACCCTCGCGCGATCATCGACGCGGCGATCAGGTACGAGGCGGTACACCTGAACTTCGTACCGTCGATGCTGGAGCTGGTCCTCGACGAGCTGACCGACGCCGATGTCCACCGGTTGCACCGACTCCGCAGCGTGCTGTCCAGCGGCGAGGCGCTGCCCGCCCGGCTGGCCGAGCGGTTCCTGGCCCGCTTCGGGGACACGGTGACCCTCGACAACACCTGGGGCGCCACCGAGGTCTCGATCGACTCGACCTGTCATACCTGCACGCCTGAGGACCGCTCCGGGCCGGTCGCCTCGGTCAGCATCGGCCGTCCGATCGACCGCAACGAGGTCCTGGTCCTCGACGACCGCATGCAGGCTGTCCCGGACGACGAAGCGGGCGACCTCTACATCGGCGGAATCGGCCTGGCCCGCGGTTACCTCCACGCGCCCGGGCGCACGGCGGCAGCCTTCCTGCCTCATCCGTGGCGGCCCGGCGAACGGGTGTACCGCACCGGCGACCGCGGCCGCCGTGACCGTGCCGGCCGGCTCCACTATCTCGACCGTCAGGACCGGCAAGTCAAGATCCGCGGGGTACGGATCGAGCTGGGCGAGATCGAGGCCGTGATGCGGGGATGCGACGGAGTGTCCGATGCCGCCGCGACCACCTGGCGCGGGCCGTCCGGCGACGCCCGTATCGCGTTGTTCCTGGTGGTCGACCAGCCTGGCCTGACGGCCGCCCGGCTGCGCGAGCATGCCGCCGCGACCCTTCCGGGATATGCCGTGCCGTCGGCCATCGAACTGCTCGACCACCTACCCCGACTGCCCAGCGGCAAGCTCGACCGGCAGGCACTGCCGACGCCTGCGGCGGTCGAGCAGGACGAGCACGTGGCCCCCCGGACACCACCGGAAAAGGTGGTGGCCCGGATCTGGGAGGACATGCTGGGTGCCCCGCGGGTAGGCGCCACCGACAACTTCTTCGCTCTCGGCGGGCACTCCCTGCTGGCCATCCGGACCACCAGCCAGATGATCCGCACCTTCGGCACCGACATCCCGATGAACCTGCTCTTCGAGCATCCGACGGTGGAGGCGGTGGCCGCCCGTATCGAGGAGCTGGTCGAGCGCCAGGTCGCCGCCCTGAGTGACGAGGACGTGCTGCGCATGGCGCGCAGCTGACCGGAAGGACAACGAGATGAGCACCACGGAGCAGTTCCAGGTCGTGATCAACGACGAGGAGCAGTACTCCATCTGGCCGCTGCACCGGACCCCTCCGGACGGCTGGCAGCCCGACGGCACGACCGGCACCAAGGATGACTGCCTCAGCCACATCGACGAGGTGTGGTCGGACATGCGCCCGCTGTCGCTGCGCCGAAGCATGGACGGATAACCGACCCGGCGCGCGAAGGGGAATCCCGAATGACCGACACGACGAACATCCCATCGCCAGAAGCCACGGGCCCCAGCACCGTGGCCGCCGAGGGCTGGCTCCTGCGGCGACGACCCGGTGTGCCGGACGAGGATCGTGTCGTGGCGCTCGGACGCGATGCGGCACATTGCACCGAACTGCTCGACGGCGGGGATTCGTGGCTCGTCGCCCGTGGCCGGCCCGTCCCGCCTGCTTCGGTGGTGCTGATGTTCCCCGGCGTGGGCGACCAGCGTCCCGGTCTCAGCCGCGACCTTTATCACGCCGTACCCGCTTATCGGGCCGAGCTCGACCGGGTCAGCGAGATGCTCCGCCCCCTTCTCGATCAGGATCTGCGCGAGCTGCTGCTCACCGACGAGTCGGGCCCGACCGGGTGGTCCCTGCGGGAGCTCCTCCAGCGGGATGCCGGCGGTCCTCTCAGCCGGACCAGCCTCGCGCAACCGCTGGTCTTCGCCCTGGAGTACTGCCTCGCGCGGCTCCTGCTGCATTGGGGCGTCCGACCCGCCGCGCTGGTCGGATACAGCATCGGGGAGTACGTTGCGGCCTGCGTGGCCGGAGTGCTGGACATCCGGGACGCACTGACCCTGGTCACGCGCCGAGCGGCGTTGATCGAGGAGGTACCGGCCGGCGCCATGCTGGTCGTGATGCTGGATCCGGGCGACCTGGCCGAGCATCTCGGAGACGACCTGTGGCTCGCCGCAGTGAACGGCGCCGGGCTGTGTCAGGTGTCAGGGACGCCCTCGGCCGTCGCCCGGCTGGCGGAACGGCTGACCTCTGCGGGTGTCGCCACTCTTCCGGCGCCGGCCCGGCACGCCTTCCACTCCCCGCTGATGGATCCGGTCGCCCGGCCGCTGGAGCGTCTGCTGGAGAACATTCCCCTCACGCCGCCGAGCATCCCGGTGCTCTCCAACGTCACCGGTGACTGGCTGACCGACGAGGAAGCCTGCTCGCCCGGCTACTGGGCCCGGCACCTCTGCCAGCCGGTCCAGTTCGCCGGCAACCTGGCGCGCATGTGGGGGATGCCGCGCGTGCTGGCGGTCGAGGTCGGTGCCGGGCAGATGCTCACCTCGCTCGCCAACCAGCACCCCGCGCGTCCCCGCGGCCCGGGGACACCACCGGTCGTCGCCACCCTGACCAGCCGCGGCAACGACCATGGCGAGGTGGCCGCGATGGCCCGGGTGCTGGCACACGCCTGGGCGAACGGCGCCTGGGAACCCACCGCGGCCGGATCCGGGCCGGCGGACGCCGAGAGGGGAAAATCATGGACTTCGCGCTGAACGAGGACCAACGCCGGCTGCGCACCGAGATCATCGAATTCGCGCAGGCAAGCCTGGGCGAGCAGGCCGGTGCGAACGACCGCGAGGCACGGTTCGACCGTGCGGGGTGGGACGAGTGTGCCCGGTTCGGGGTGTTGGGCTGGCCCTTCCCGGCCGAGTACGGAGGCGCCGGACTGGATCCACTCAGCTGCGTCGTCGCCTTCGAGGCGCTCGCCTACGGATGCGCCGACAATGGTCTGGTCTTCGCGATCAACAACCACGTCTGGGCCTGCGCCGTGTACATCGCTGAGCACGGCACCCCGCAGCAGCGCAAGCAGTTCCTGCCGGGCCTGATCGACGGCTCGACGATCGGCGCACACGCGCTCACCGAGCCGGACGTGGGCTCTGACGCCCTGTCGGTGACCACCAGGGCCGTCGAGGAGAACGGTCAGTACCTCCTCACCGGAACCAAGTGTTTCATCAGCAACGCACCGGTGGCCGATCTGTTCGTGGTCTTCGCCGTTACCGAACCCGATGCGGCGCCGCAGGGGCGGCTGTCGGCCTTCATCGTCCCGGCGTCGACGCCGGGCGTCCGGGTCGTCCGCGAGATCGGTAAGGCCGGTCTGCGCGGGACCCCGATGGGCGAGGTCAGGTTCGAGGATTGCGTGATCCCGGAGGACTACCTGCTCGGCGCTGCCGGTGGCGGATACCGGCTCTTCACGTCGGCGATGGAGTACGAGCGCGGCTTCATGTTCGCCGCCCAGGTCGGCGCCCTCCAGCGGGTCATGGAGCGGTC
This sequence comes from Micromonospora sp. CA-248212, assembly GCF_050948405.1. Taxonomy (NCBI): domain Bacteria; kingdom Bacillati; phylum Actinomycetota; class Actinomycetes; order Micromonosporales; family Micromonosporaceae; genus Micromonospora; species Micromonospora sp. CA-248212. The sequence goes on from NZ_CP192023.1 coordinate 4,713,315, forward strand.
CGTGGCGCATGCCAGTGCGCGCCGGCAGTTCGGCCGACCGATCGCCGCTTTCCAGGGCGTCTCACATCCCATCGCTGACATGCGAGTCCGTCTGGAGCTGGCCCGCCTGCTGCTGTACAAGGTCGGCTGGCTCAAGCGGGAGGGCCGGATGGCGATGCTGGAGGCGGCGATGCTCAAGCTGTACGCCAGCGAAGGTCTCGTCGATTCCGCTCTGGCAGCCCTGCAGATCCATGGCGCCCGAGGCTATGTCGAGGACCAGCCGATCGAACGTGAAGTACGCGACGCGCTGGCCGGCACGGTCTACGGCGGCACCTCGGAGATCCAGCGCAACATCATCGCTTCGCTGATCGGCCTGCCCGCATGAACAGCCGGCTCGCGACCTGTCATGCCCGAGGAGGCATCTCTTGACCACCCTCACCATCGCCATGGAACAGCCGCTGTCGTCTGTTTCCGCCGAGGAGTTCGGCCGCCGGATCTTCTTCGCCACCGCTGACATCCTCAACTTCCGCTTCGTCCGGAACGGCGATGAGGTCACCGCCGTCGACCTGACAGTGGCCGACCAGGGAGACGTCGACCAGGTCCGGCGCAAGGTCAACGCTGTACTGAACGACGATGTCCTGAGCCAGCTGACCCGTCCACCGAAGGTCATCTGGTCCTCCCCGGCCGAGCGTCCCGTCCCGGACGGGACCTTCGACCGGCTCATGGCCGACGGGGAGGCGTCGCCTTCCGGCCAGGGCCAGGTGGCGCTGGGCCCACAGATGCTGCACCTGATGGACGCCCTCGACGACACGATTCGCGACATCGTCGTGGACGAGTTCCGCGCGCGCGAACAGCGTTACCCGACGCTGATCCCGGCATCCGTGATGCACCGCTGCGGCTACCTGACGTCCTTCCCGCAGTACCTGATGTTCGTCAGCCGCCTGCACAGCGATCGAGACGTCTACCGCGACTTCGTGACGGACACCAGCACCGGCGGAGCGATGGTGCCCGATGTGCTCGACCGGTGCACCGGCGTGGACTACTGCCTCCCTCCGACCATGTGCTATCACACCTTCCACCAGCACGCCGACGGAACGCTGCCGGAGGACGCCGGCGTGGTGACCGCCCGCGGCAAGTCGTTCCGCCACGAGGAGAAGTACCACAGCGGTCTGGAGCGGCTCTGGGACTTCACCATCCGGGAGATCGTCTTCCTGGGCGACCGCGACCATGTGACAGCCGGCCGGCAGCGCCTCCTCGACCGCATTCTGGGTCTCACCGAGGATCTCGGCCTCAGCGGCCGGTGCGAGGTGGCGAGCGATCCGTTCTTCGGCGATCTCGACGTGGCCGCCCGCGCCACCTCGCAGCGTCTGCTCGAGCTCAAGTACGAGCTGCGGCTCGACGTCGGCGGCAGCCGGGACATCGCGGTCGGGTCGTTCAACCTCCACGAGCGCACCTTCGGATCGGCCTTCGGCATCCACATGTCCGACGGGGAGGTCGCGCACTCCGCGTGTGCCGGATTCGGCCTGGAGCGGCTGGCCTATGCCGTCGTGTGCCAGCACGGACTCGACCCGGCCGGCTGGCCCGCCCGGGTCGCCGAGTTGCTCGCCGCGCCTGACGGCCGATAAGTCATGACAACTGACAGGGGATTACCCGTGCGAGAGAACATCGCCGTCATCGGGGCGGGAACCATGGGGATCGGCGTCTCGCACGCCTTCGCCGCCGGCGGCCACCACGTGACCCTGGTGGACATCGGCAAACCCGCTCTCGACCGAGCGGCCGAAGAGATAGCGCGTAACGTGCGGCTCTTCGGCATGGTCGGTGGTACGCCGGAGAGCACACCGGGCGCAACGCTGGCGGCGATCACGTTCAGCACCGAGCTCGCTGACGTGGCCGACGCCGACTTCGTGGTCGAGAACATCACCGAGAACTTTTCGCTCAAGCAGCGGGTGTACCGAGAGCTGGACGAGATGTGCAAGCCCGCCGCGGTCTTCGGGGTCAACACGTCCGCGATCCCGATCACCCGCATCGCCGGGCTGACCGAGCGGGCCGACCGGGTCGTCGGCACCCACTTCATGAATCCGGTGCCGCTCAAGCCGCTGGTCGAGGTCATCCGCGGTTTCCACACCTCGCCCGAGACCATCGCCTTCACCCGTGACCTGATCTCCCGGCTCGGCAAGGACACTGCGGTGGTCGAGGACTCGCCCGGCTTCGTCACGAATCGCGCCATGATGCTGATGGTCAACGAGGCCATCTGCCTGTTGCAGGAGGGCGTGGCACCGGCGGCCGAGATCGACCGGCTCTTCGTCCAGTGCTTCGGGCACCGCATGGGACCACTGGCCACCGCCGACCTCATCGGCCTGGACACCGTGCTCTATTCGCTCGACGTCCTCCTGGAGAACTTCAACGAACCCAAGTACCGCCCGAGCCTGCTGCTGCGGAAGCTCGTCGACGCCGGTCACCTGGGCCGCAAGACCGGGCAGGGCCTCTTCGACTACCGCACCACGGACCCCACAACCGTTCCGGAAAGGAACTGACATGCAGAACCACCTGGACACGATCCGTGCGTTCGTCCGGCGGCAGGCCGACGGCATCGCCGACGACGAGGACATCTTCGCCAACGGTTACGTGAACTCCCTCTTCGCCGTGCAGGTCATCATGTTCGTGGAGCAGACGTTCGGCATCACGGTGGCCGGGGACGACCTCGACATCCGCAACTTCCGGTCCATCGCCGCGATCGACCAGTTCGTGGTCGACCACGCCGGTGATCGGCTGGTCGCCCCGCTGTAGCCCTCGTCCCGCACGACGAACTGGCCGGCTGCCCGTGGGCAGCCGGCCAGTTGGTCTGTGGCGGTGAGGTCACCCAGCCGGCGGGGAAACCGGGGTGGCGACTGCCAGTAACGACCGCATCACCGCCCTGGACGAGCGCATCCGGGCGGCCAGTTCGTGCAGCGCCAGCAGCAGGTGCGCGTCACCGGAGCGGTAACGCAGCACACTGATCCGGATGAGCGGGCCCATCACCGGATCCAGCGGGCGGTCACGCTCGAGGTTCAGCCGCGTGCGGGCGGCCTCGTCCTCGATGTCGATCTGATGGGTCTCCACATAGACCTCCGGCGCTACGGGGCACGGCTCGTAGCGCCAGCCACCCTGGTCACGACGGACCCGATCGGCCAGTTCGGGTACGTCGTCGATCAATCGCTGTTGGGCCGCCGCCAGACTGTCGACACTTATCCCGTCGGACGCATAGCGGACGACGACCCGGCGGAACCGCCGCGACGGCCCGTCCCGCAGATCCTGCAGGAATAGATCGACCTCCGGCGGCTCCAGATAGCGCATACGGTGGTCACTCCCCCTCGGCGATGCGGTCCGACGCGGTGGCCGGCGGTCGCTGCTGAAGCCGTCCCACCGACACCACGACCGTCACGACTGTTGTACGAACCATGGCTTTCGCCGGGCTTCCGCCTCGGTCGACCGTCGGCCTGCGATCGCGTCCTCATGACGGCACGAGCCGACAGCACGCCGATAGGCCCGGCAGTGAGTATCGGTGCTGCACCACCCACCGGCTGGTGTGAACCGGCTTGTCGAGAGGGCGGCGGATAGACATGTTCACTATGGCGGCAGCAGCACCAACGCCGTTGTCGGTCTGCGTACTCGGCGGCGCGAACAGCAGTCAGGACCGCAGCGCGCCCGCCGCCGCCGACCGATTCGGGCGCCGGTCGGGTGGACGCGGTCACCGCATCACCTGTGGCGGCAGGTCCGGGCTGACGGATCTCGTGGCGTGGTCCGCGCACCTGGCCGGCCCCGACACCACCTCCGCGCTGACCGCGGTCGAGGGAGTCCAGGCGGCTGGAGGTGCACGGTGCTGAAACTCAACCAGACGGCTTCCATGATCGACCGTCGGCGGTTCCTGTCCCACCTGGCGGAGCTGGCCCGATTCGGCGGGGACGAGCTGGGCGGAGTGTCTCGGACCGGCTTCAGCGAGGCGGATCACGCCGCCCGGCGATACCTCTGCGAGCGCTCGCGGATGCTCCGGTTGCGCGCCACCGTCGACGCGGCCGGGAACCTCTTCATCGGACGCCGGGAGGCGGACCGGGACCGGCCGGTCCTGCTGTTCGGATCGCATCTCGACAGCGTGGTGCACGGCGGCCGGCTCGACGGGGCATACGGCGTCGTGGCCGCCCTGGAGACCTTGGCACGGCTGGACGAACGAGACGGCTCCTTTGCGTACGAGCCGGTGGCGGTCGCCTTCGCCAACGAGGAGGGCGCCGAGTTCGGGTACCCCTTCTTCGGATCGAAGGCGATGGTCGGTCCCATCGAACATGCCGAGCGTCTGGTGGACAGCGCCGGGCTTCCCCTGCGCGACGCCTTGCGGGCTGCCGGGGGCGATATCGACGCCCTGTCCTCGGCCGTGTGGCCGGCCGGCCGGCTCGGCGGCTTCCTCGAGCTGCACATCGAACAGGGCCCGGTGCTGCAACGGGCCGGTGTCCCGCTCGGATTGGTCGAGGCGATCACCGGGCGCCACATCTTCGAGATCACGGTCACCGGCGAGCAGAATCATGCCGGAACCACCCCGATGGACGATCGGCACGACGCGCTCGTAGCCGGTGCCCGCCTGACGCTCGCCATCGAGGACATCGCCCGGGTGCGCCGGCTCTGCGCCGTCTCGACGGTGGGCCGTTTCGATGTCCGGCCGAACGTGACCAACGTGATCCCGGGCGCCGTCACCTTGACCGTGGAGATCCGGGACGGCTCACTCGATCGGCTGGCGAACGCCGAACGCGCCGTCCTGGCGGCGGTGGCCGCGCTGGGACCCGGCATCGACGCGCGGGTGGACGTCCGCATGCGCGCCGCTCCCGTCCGCACCGACCACCGGCTCAGCGCCGCGATCACCGACGCCGCGGCCGAGCACGGACTTCCCGTGCTGACGATGCACAGCGGCGCCGGTCACGACGCGCAGATCGTCGCTGCGGCGGGCCCGGTCGGAATGATCTTCGTACCCAGTCGGGACGGGATCAGCCACTCCCCCCGTGAGCACACCGAGCCGGAACATCTGCTGGCCGGGGCGGACGTACTCCTGACCACGGTGCGTCGCCTGTTGGAGGGGGCGGACCGGTGAGGTTCACCGGGCGTGTCGACGCTCCCCCGGCCGACGTCCTGCACGAAGAGATCCTGCGCCCGCAGTTCGAGAAGGAAGCCCGCACGCTCCTGCCCTGGTACGTGCTGATCGAAAAGGTCCTGTTGCTGGAGTACCGGCGAATGGGGTTGATCGACGACACCCAGTCGGCCGCGCTGGTCTCTCGGCTGAACGAGCTGACCCCGGAACAGATCACCGCCGATCCGGAGGGCAACATGTCCGACCTCGCGTTCGCCATCGAACGGTACGTCCAGGGCGGACCGGAACCTGTGCCGGCCGCATGGCACGTCGACCGCAGCCGCAACGATCTCCAGGCCTGCGCCCAACTGCTGTACGGCCGATCGCAGCTCGCCGCGCTCATTGAGAGTCTGGTCGGTCTGGCTCGGGCCGCCGCCGACCGCGCGGCGGCCGGCGTCGACCTGCCGATGCCCGGATACACACACCTGCAGGCCGCTCAGGTCGTCACGCCCGGCTTCTACCTTGCCGCCCTGGTCGAGGAGTCGCTGCGGACCATCCGGCAGATGCGTGCGACCTACGACGCGGTCGACGAGTGCCCGCTCGGCGCCGGTGCGATGGCCGGTCAACAGCTGGACTGGGACCTGCCCCGCATGGCGACGCTCCTGGGTTTCGATCGGCCGACCCGGCACGCCCTGATGGCGGTGGCCTCCCGTGGGTGGGCGCTGCGTGTAAGCGGGGATCTGTCCGCCTACGGGGTGGTCCTCAGCCGCTTCGCCACCGACCTGATGGCGTGGGCCAGCGGCGCCTACCGCCTGGTGGACCTTCCGGACTCGATGGTGGGCATCTCCTCGTCCATGCCGCAGAAGCGCAACTTCCCGGTGCTCGAACGGATCCGTGGCCGGAGCGCACACCTGACGGCGCTGCACCTCGATGTGGCCATGGTCCAGCGCGCGACTCCGTACGCCAACATGGTCGAGGTTTCCAAGGAGGCTGGTAGTCACCTGAATGCGCTGTTCGCCCAGGCTGGATCGGTGTTCCGGCTGACCAGCACCGTGCTCGCCGAGCTCCGCTTCCGGCCCGAGCAGATGCGGGATGCGTGCGCCGGTGACCACCTCGGCGGCTTCCGGCTGGCCAATCTGCTCACCCTGAGAGCGGGACTGCCATGGCGGCACGCGCAGGTGGTGGCCGGCCGGTACATCGCGGCGGCCGTCGACGCGGGCCGCTCCCCCGGCGAGCCCGACGGGCCGCTGTTGCGCAGGCTGGCCGCCGGCTACCCGGTGACGGAGCCGACGGACCTGCTGACCGAGGCGTTCGACGTGGACGCCGACCTGGCGTCACGGACGTCCGACGGATCAACCGGTCCGGACGCGGTACGTCGCCTCCTGGCCGTCCAGTGCGCCGAACTCGACGAGCACGCGGCATGGGGACGGCACCGCCGCTCCGCGACGACCTCTGCGGTGAACGCCGTGGAAGACCAACTGCGAGGACACCATGTTGTTTGACTCGGTGACGGCGGCGATCGGACATACCCCGCTGGTCCGGCTGCGGATTCCGGCAGCCCCCGGGGTGCGGGCGTACGCCAAGCTCGAGATGCAGAACCTGATGGCGATGAAGGACCGGGTGGCCAAGGAGGTCGTCCTGCGCGCACGCGAGGCCGGCACGCTGGTCGACGGCGCGCCGATCGTGGAGAGCTCGTCCGGCACCATGGCGCTGGGGCTGGCGCTGGTGGGCAACCATCTCGGTCATCCGGTCCACATCGTCACCGATCCCCGGATCGATCCGATCACCCTGACCAAGCTCGAGGCGCTGGGCTGCGCGGTGCACGTCGTCGAGGCGATGACCGGAGCGGGCTGGCAGAGTGCCCGGCTGGAACGCCTCGCTCACCTGATGGACGACCTGCCCGGTGCCTTCTGGCCGCAGCAGTACCACAACCCGCACAACCCGCTGGCGTACCGCGCCCTGGCGGACGAGCTCCTGAAGGACATCGATGGCCTCGATGTGCTCGTCGGCGCGGTGGGCAGCGGCGGTTCGCTGTGCGGGACCACGGCGGCGCTGCGCGCCGACCGGCCGGAGCTGACCTCCGTCGGCGTCGACGCCGTCGGCAGCATGCTGTTCGCCCAACCGGACCGTCCCGAGCGCCTGCAGAGCGGACTGGGCAACAGCCTGCAACCGGACAACATCGACTACGCCGTGCTCGACGAGGTGCACTGGCTGTCCGATGACGAGGCGTTCGCCGCGACCCGGGCGCTGGCCCGGGAGCAGCAGATCTTCGCCGGCAACACTTCTGGCTCGGTGTACCGGGTCCTCACCCACCTGGCCCGGCAGGCCGCCGAAGGGACGACGCTGGTGGGCATCTTCCCCGACCGCGGCGACCGGTACGTGGAGTCGGTCTATCGGCACCGGCCGGAGACGCAGCCTCGTAGCCACCCGGTGCAGGTTCCGTACGGCACCGTGGTGACCGCCTGGTCGTTCGCCGAACTCGGGCGGAACCACCGCCGTCAGCTCGGCTTCATCGAGGCGAACACCACGGGCACCGGCATGACGGCCATTCGGACGGCCGCCCGCCTCGACGTGGAGCCGGTGTTGTTCACCAGCTCGCCCCAGCGTTACCGCGGGCTGCCCGACGTCCGCGTCCGCACCGTGGTCTGCGACACCGACGACACTGCGGAGCTGGCCCGGACGATCAAGGCGAACCTCTCGTCGCCCGCCGGCATCGCGACCACCAGCGACTTCTACCTGCCGCAGGTCAGCGAGCTGACCGCCTCGTTCGACCTGCCGGGCAACCCGCCGGAGGCGATCGCCGTGTGCCGCGACAAGGCGGCGACACGGCGGATGCTGAGCGCGGCCGAGGTGCGCCAGCCCGGGTACGCCGTGGTCGCCGCCACCGACGAGATCCCGGCCGCGATCGCCGTGACCGGCCTGCCGTGCGTGGTGAAGCCGATCGACGACTCCGGCTCGAACAACGTCCGGCTCTGCCACGACCTCGCCGAGACGGCGGACCAGGTCGAGTGCATCCTGGCGGTCACCACGAACGTGCGCGGCCAGGCGACCGCCAGGCTGGCACTGATCGAGGAGTACGTGGCGGGGCCGGAGGTGTCGGTGGAGATGTTCAGCCACGACGCCACGGTCACCTGTCTCGGCGTCACGGCGAAGTCCACGCTCGCACCGCCGCACTTCGTCGAGGCACGGCACGTCTTCCCCGCGGCTCTTCCGCCGGCCCTGCACGCCGAGGTGCTGACCTTGGTCACCCGTGCCCTGTCCGCGGCGGGTATCCGGGAAGGCGCGACGCACACCGAGGTACGGCTCGGCTCGGCAGGCCCGTCCATCGTCGAGATCAACGCGCGCCCCGCCGGCGGCATGATCCCCGAGCTCGTGCGGCTGGCCACCGGGGTGGACATCGTCGAGCAACACCTGCGCGCGGCGTGCCGGCTCCCGGTCCAGCTCAGTCCGGCACGGGACCGCACCGCCGGGATCGCGTTCCTCACCGCCGGTCGCACCGGCCGGCTCACCGCCGTCGAGGGCACTACTGCGGCCCGCCGGACGCCGGGCGTGGTCGACGTGGCGGTGACGGCCGCACCCGGGACCGCCGTTCGTCCGCCGCGTAACGCCTATGACCGGCTCGGGCACGTCATTGCGGTGGGCAGCTCCGGCCACGAGGTCAGCAAGGCGCTGGACGCCGCACTCGGATATCTGCGAATCGAGGTCAACCATGATCGAACTGCGTAGTGACACCTTCACGCTGCCCTCTGCCGCGATGCGCTCGGCGATGGCCACCGCCCCGCTCGGTGACGACGTCTACGGCGAGGACCCCACCGTGCTGCGACTGGAGCGACTGGCCGCCGACCGCCTCGGCAAGGCAGCCGCCTGTTTGATGCCGAGCGGGACGATGGCCAATCTGGCTGCGCTGATGGCTCACGCCCCGCGCGGGGCCAAGGCGATCGTCGGGTCGGAATCCGATATCTATCTGTACGAGGCGGCCGGCGCGACGGTATGCGGTGGCATCTCCTACGAGCCGATCCGCAACCTTCCCGACGGCACTCTGCCACTGGCCTCGATCGCCGCGGCGTTCCCGGAGGACGACGAGGATCCACAGTTCGCCCCGGCGGCGGTCATCTGTCTGGAGAACACGCAGAATCGCTGCGGCGGGGTGGTGCTACCGGACGGGTACGCGGCCGAGGTCGCCGCGCTGGCCCGGACCCGCGGCGTCGCGGTGCACCTGGACGGTGCCCGGATCTTCAATGCCGCGGTGGCGCGCGGCGTACCGCCGGCCGAGCTGGCCCAGCACGCCGACACGGTGCAGTTCTGCCTGTCCAAGGGGCTCGCCGCACCCATCGGTTCAATGGTGGCCGGCGACGAGGCCACGCTGCTGCGGGTCCGCCGGATCCGCAAGATGCTCGGCGGCGGAATGCGACAGGCGGGCGTGATCGCCGCTGCCGGCATCCTGGCGATCGACGAGGCGGCCGAGCGCCTGAGCACGGACCACGCCCACGCGCGGCTGATGGCCGAGGGGCTGGCCGCGATCCCGGGTGTCACGCTGGACCCACCACAGACCAACAGCATTCTTTTCCGGGTCGCGGGACGGGACCCGGAAGAGGTCGTGCGGATGGCCGCCAGTGCCGGCGTCGCCGTCAACACCTTCGGGCACGGCCGGATCCGCGCGGTCATCCACTGCGGCGTCACCACCGGTGACGTGCACGAGGCGGTGAGCCGCCTCGCCAAGGTGATCACCCATTCCGAGCCGAGGCTGAACGGCGCCGGGAGCCCACGGTAGACAGTCGTGCGATCACACCGCCCCACCCGTCGAGGAGTGACGACCATGTACTCGATCCCGAACACCCCGGCCCGCTCGCACCACGCCACCGCCCCGGGCCGCACTGACACCAACTGGGGGTGACCGCAGATCTGCCCGGCCCCGCCGGACCGCTCAGGAGGCCTCGCCGACCTGGAACGCCAAGGAGGCCGAGGTGAGCCTGCGTACCAGTTCCTCGGCGAGGTCACGGGCATCTTGTGAATCGACCTTACCGAGTATGGTCAGCGCCTCCCGCCAGGCCGCCATCGCCGTCGCGGTGTCCGCGATGGTGTCGCCGAGCAGGCGCAAACCTCGGGCCTGCCACACCTGGTCGCCCAACTGACGGAAGCTCTGCAGCGCGGCGCCGGCCAGGCGCGCGGCCATGTCCCGCGAACCGATCGCGTACTCGGCCTCTGCCCAGGCGAGCTGGATGCGGGCACTCACCATCCGGTCGCCGCTCTCCGCGGCGACCTTGCCCGCCTGGCGCAGCGTGCCGACGGCACGATCCGCATCGCCGGCCGCGGTCTGCGCCAGGCCCTGGCCGTAGCGCGCGTAGGCCTCGCCGATCCGGTCGCCGTACTCGACGACGATCTCCAGGACATCGTGAAAGCAGTCGAGCGCGGTGCCGATGTCGTCACCCTTCAGGGCCACCTCGCCGAGGCGGTACCGCAACTGTGCCTCCATCCGGCGGCTCCGTCCCTCGGTGAGCCGGATCGCCTCGGTGAGATGCCCGAGCGCAGCACGCCGGTCGTGGGCGATGACGGCCAGCTGGGCCAACCCGGACAAGACGTGGGCCTCCCCGATCACGTCACCGGCGAACCTGAACCACTCACGCGCCTGCTCGTACTTGCGCCGGGCCTCCTCGTGGCGGCCTTGCGCCCGATCGATGAAGGCCAGGTTGCGCAGGACGAGCGCCCGGCCGTACAGCACCCGTTGGTCGACGAAGAGCTCGTCGGCGGCACGGGACAACCGGGCCGCGTCGTCCAGGCGGTACTCCGCGGCAGCCAGGGCGCCCATGGAGTAGAGGACCGCGGCCTCGCCGTACTTGTTGCCCGATCGCCGCACCGCGGCGAGCGCGCTGTCGTGCGTGGCCCGCCACTCGACGAATTCCGACCGCACCTCGAAAATGGTCACCAGCGTCACCGCGAGGTCCCAGCAGAGGTCGTCGGCGCCGAGGTCAGCGGCCTGACCGACCATCGCCACCAGGGCATCCTTCTCGACCGCGAACCATTCGAGCGGGTCGGCCAGTAGTTCTTCGCAGAGAGTCTCATCGACCTTCCAGCGAACCGCGTCACTGTGCAGGACGGTGTGGTCGCCTCCGTACTCGCTGCGGTGGGCCTTTTCCGCGACATACAGCCACGCGCCCAGAGCCCGGCGCAGCGCCTCGGCCCCATCCTCGGCTCGGTCCTCCGCGTCGTGGCGTTCTGCGGCGAAGATCCGGATCAGGCCGTGCATCCGGAACCGGGCTCGGCCGCCGACCGGGGTCTCGACCTCCAGCAGCTGCGCCGTCACCAGCTCGCTGAGCGCCTCCGCACCTGCGTCGTCGTCCGAGCCGAGCAGGGGTGCGCAGATCCATTCCGGGAAATCGCGTGCCTCCAGCACGCCGAGCAGCCGAAGCAGTCGGCGTGCCGGGTCGCTGAGCCACTCGTAGCTGGGAGCGATGTTGGCCCGGAGGCTCTGTTCGCCATGCGACAGTTCGTCGAGGCGCCGGCTCGTGTCGGCGAATCGCTCGGCCATCCGAGCCACTGTCCAGTGGGGCCGGATGAGGAGTCGCCCGCCTGCCGCGCGCAGCGCCAGCGGCAGGTGGCCGCACATACTGCTCAGTCGCAGCGCCTGGGTCGGCTCGGCATAGATCCGACCGGGCCCCGCGATCTGTGCCAGCAACTCGACCGAGTCGCTGGGTTCGAGCAAGGGACATTCCACGTGGTGAGCCGCCGGCAAGGCGGTGAGCCGGCGGCGGCTGGTCAGGATGACCACGCTGGGGGCGGAGTTGGGCACCAGCATGCGGACCTGCTCCTCGTCCGCGACCTCGTCGAGAACCATGAGCACGCGCCGCCCGGAGAGCAGGGCTCGCAATGTCTCGGCACGCTCCTCGATGCCGCCGGGGATCATCACGTGCGGTACGCCGAGGGCACGCAGGAACCGCTCCAGGACCTGGGCGGCGCCCAGCGGGGTGTTGTTGCCGTTGAGCCGGGCGTAGAGCTGCCCGTCGGGAAAGAAGTCCTTCGTCGCGTGTGCCACCCGGATCGCCAGGGCGGACTTGCCGACACCGCCGGTGCCGGAGACCGAGATGATCCGGGGCGCCGCGTTCCCGTCATCCGGTTCCGCGGTGACTATCTCCTGGAGCCGGTCGAGCAACGGCCGGTTGCCCGTGTAGTCACCGATGTCGGGCGGGAGCAGCCGGGCCGGGCGGTAGTCGGCCGGCGTGACGTCGGCAGGCTGGGTCGCGGCCCTCGGATCCAGCTCATAGTCGGTTTCACCGCCCAGGACCGCACGTTCGACCTCGCGCAGCTCGGCGCTCGGCTCGATGCCCAGCTCGTCGACGAGTGTCTGGCGACCGTCGCGGTAGCAGGCCAGGGCCTCCCCCTGGCGACCGCTGCGAAACAGCGCGAGCATCAATTGCGCCCGCAGGTGTTCGCGCAGCGGGTTGGACGCCACCAGGTCGGCGAGTTCGGCGATCATCTCCTGGTGGCCGCTCTGGCGCAGTCTCAGGTCCATGAACTCCTCGACCGCCCGCAACCGCATCTCTTCCAGGCGAGCGCCGGCAGCTGCCACCAGCCGGCTCTCCACCCCGGCCAGCGCGTCGCCCCGCCAGAGCTTCAACGCGCGTTCGTAGCGGCCGATCGCCTCATCGAGCCGCTGCTCCTCGGCGCTCTGTCGGCCCTCTGCCACGAGCCGCTCGAAGACGAGCAGGTCGACCTCGTCGGGCCCGGCGTGGATCAGGTAGCCCGGAGCGCAGGTCTCCAGCCGGTCCGGCAGGCCGACGTCGGCGAGCGCCCGCCGCAGCGCGGAGACGCAGATCTGGATCTGTCCTCGCGCGGTCTGCGGTGGGGCGTCGTCCCAGATGGCTGTGGACAGCCGGTCGACCGGGACGACCCGGCCCGCCTCGAGCAGCAGCATCACCAGGACGATGCGCTGCCGCGCCGCTCGGATGGTGGCTGTGCCTGTCGGGCCTTTCACCCCCAGCGTGCCGAGGATCTCGAAGTTCATCACAGCCGCAGTCCCCCGTGGTCTCGGCTCCGTCTGTTACACCTTGCGACGCGCGGCGAAATCGCCCTCGCACCCCTGGCGATGGGCAAGGGCATTGCCGTTGATCACTGTCCGAATCGTGAGCGTAACAGCTCGGAGCGGGGCCGTCGAGCGTTCAACAATCCGCTGTGTAGGACCAGCGATCACTCTCGGTCCGAATATGAGCCCTGACTACGCGGCGGCGTTATGTATTTTGAGCGGCCGGTATGCCGACCCGAAGATTCGCTTTCCAGAAACCGGGGAGGCTGAGTAGACCCATAGCGATCACCGACCTGACCGGACGACATCGGGCGGCGGACCGACCGGCGAACCGTCAACGGGCTCCCGGCCCAGAGCGGGACCCGGTGGGAAGATCGGTCGACTGCGGCATCGTCGGCATGGATCGGTCGACCCAGGCCCGGCCGGCCAGGGCGCGGCAGCCGTACCGTACCCGGGCGAGCTTGTCCGGGTAGTCGGGGTCGTCGTCGGCGAGCAACAGGCCGAGGATCGTTCCGCTGTGCGCGGCGACCACCCCGAGGGCGCCCGTCGCGGCCGAGAGGGCCACCAGGTCGCCGAGCATCGACTTGGGACGCAGCCGCTGGTTGAGCAGCGCGCTCCGGGTGGCCACGGCGCCGACCGTCGCGAGATCCCCCTTGCCGATCGCCACCGTGATCTCATCGAGCAGGCTGCGGTACTCCCGCCGCTCGGCGCGGCCGAACGGTTTGGGAATGCGGTTGAAGTCGACCGTGTCGACCTGGCCACCCTCGTCCACGCCCACGATCGTCGTTGCCGGCAAATGACCCAGCATCGCTTGCAGCCGGACCTGCCGGTGCAGGAAGGCCACCACACCGGGATACATCACCCCGTCGGTGGGCTCGATCGGGCGCAGCAGTGACTCGATGTCGGCCGGGGTGAGCGTCACCCCGATCGCCTCGCTCACCGCCCGCACGGTGGCCACCAGATCGGCCGAGGAACTCGCCTGGCCCTTGCCCTCGGTGAGATCGCCGTCGAGGGTGAGCCGACCACCGCCCCACACGCCGTACCGGCGCAGCATGGCCTCGGCCACTGCCCGTGATTTCGTCTTGCTCCGTGGTGCGACTTCGACCCTCGATGCGCCTGGGTGTAACTCGAAGTACGCCGAACATCCCCGCCTGATCGGCAGCGTTACCAGGAAATCCGTACCCGGTTCCGGCAACACGCCCTGAAGCAGCTCACCGAAGGTGCCATAGGCCCAGCCACGGCCGACCTGCACCGGCCGGCCATCGAACGCGGCGCGGGCCGATCCCGATGCGATGATCATTTTTCTCCCTTGGTCGGCGCGTTACCGGATCGTTGGTCACAGCGTCGGCGGCATGGGGAATTCCAGTTCCGCGAACAGATCGGCCAGGAATGGCCTCCCCCCGATGTTCGAGAGGACGACCAGACCCGCTCCGTCGTCGAGATCCGTCGCGGTCATGCACTGGAAGCTGTGCCGATCGCCGGGATGACCGAACCACCGGTGACCGTCGACGACCTTGCTGACGCAGCCCAGGCCGTACCGACCGCCCGGCACCTCCGGCGTGATCATGGCTTGCGCGGACGCCCGGTCGAGCACCCGCGACGGTTCGCCGGTGGCAGCTGCCCGGATCTCCACCGCTACCTTGGCCAGATCGGCGGCGGTCGTCCACAGGCCACTCGCGGCCTGCTGGGGGAAGACTCGCCAGCCGCCGGGCAGGTGCGTGCCGTCGTCCCGGTGGCCGTGCGCCACACGGCCCGGCCGCAGGTGCGGGAACGCCTGGTCGAAGCTGCTGTCACGCATGCCGAGCGGATCGAGCACCAACCGTCGCATCGTCTCGGCGAACGGCTCGCCGGTGACCGCCTGGAGGACGCTCTGCACCACGGTGAAGTTCGCTCCGGAATAGCCGAACGTCCCTGCCGCGCCCGTCATCTCGATCGGCGGTGTCGCGGCCGGCGGCCGACCCAGGATCATGTCGGCGAGGGTGGGCAGCGGGTCCGCCTGCTCATGGCCCGGGTGGCCGTACTGCACCAGCCCTGCCACGTGGCCCAGCAGGCCCCGCAGGGTGACCGGTCCCGACGCGCCGCGCAACCCGCCTGTCAGGTGGGTACGCACGTCCGCGTCCAGGTCCAGCACGCCGTCCATGGCCAGCCGCAGCACGCCCACCGTGGTGACGTGTTTGCTCACCGAACAGGCCTGGAAGATCGTTTCGGCATCGACCGCCGCACCCCCACGGGCGTCGGTCGTTCCCTCACCCCAGGCCCGGGCGACCTGCCCGTCGGCGATCACCGCGACACTCACCGCCGGCGCCTGACACCGCCGACGCGCGGCGGCCATCAGTGCCGAGCCCGGCTCGAGGCGCTGCCAGGACGCCGGAACCGGCCGGTCGGCCGGTGCCGCCAGCTTTCGAAGTCGCTGCAGGTGCTCCTGAAGACGCCGGCGGCCCACCCGCTCCTCGACGTTTCCGGCCGGGAAGGTCCAGTCGACGTGCAGCCGGCCGTCTCGCACCCACGACCTGACGTCCAGGAGGCAGCGGCGCTCACCGGCGGGGGCCCGGGCCGTCGAGTCGTCGTCCACGCCGTGGAACAGGCCCGCACCGTCGCCCTGGTCGAGCAGATGACCGAAGTGGGTCAGGCTGACCCACGACCTGGATGCCAGATCGGCCTGGCCCGCCAGGTGACGCAACAGTCCATGTCCGATCCCATGGTGCGGAATCGCCGCCAGGGTGTCGGCCAGGGCGTCCACCGCCGTGTCGACGCCACCCCGGCCGACCGGCCGGACGACCACCGGGTACCTGGCGGTGAACCAGCCGACGGTGCGGGAGAGATCCACATCATCGAACAGCGGCTCGCGGCCGTGGCCCTCGATGTCGACCGAGACCGGGAGGCCGCCGCCGGCCCATTCCACCAGCACGTCCCCGAGAGCGGCCAGCACCAGCGTCTGCATCGGCACCCCGTGCGCCGCCCTGCGGGTCAGCCGGCTCGTGTCCGCTTCATCGAGCACCGCCTCGACCGTGCGGGTCGCCGACTCACGATTGATGCCGCCTACATCAACTGCGGGCGGTGGCGCCACCGGCTCGCGAGCCACCGCCTGCCACAACTCGCGTTCCTCGTCCAGTTTCCCGCTGCTCGCGTACGCGGCGAGCCGCGTGGCCCACTGCCCGAACGAGGTCGGGACCGGCGTGAGCGCGGCGGGATCGTCGGTTCGGTACACGGTGGCGAGGTCGTCGAGCAGGATGCGCCAGGAATACGTGTCCACGGCCCAGTGGTGGACCACCACCACGACGCGGTCGTCGAATCCGTCGGCCCGGATCAGTGCCGCCCTGAGCAGGGGGCCGTCGGCCAGGTCGAGACCGGTGTGCAGCCGATCGGCGATGGCCCGGATCTCGTCCCGTCGCTCATCGGCTGTCCGGGTGCCGAGATCGACCACCCGTAGCGGATTGGTGTCCGACACCGGCGCGACCCGCTGGCGCCGGTCGGGCGCGGCGCGGTCGAGACGCAACCGCAGCGCGTCGTGCTGGGCGGTCAGCGCCCGCAGAGCCCGTCCCAGGCGGCCCGGATCGGCGGCGCCGTGCCAGTCCACCTGCACCGACTGGTTGTAGTGGTCGTGCGGCACACGTTGGTCGAGCAGACGATGCTGCGCCGGAGTGAGCGGTACCGCCGACCAGGGGTCCGGGTGCTCGGCACGCGGGGCCGCCACCTCCACCGCCGCGCCCGGCGCCACGGTGGCGGCCAGGTCTCGCAGCCTGGTGTCGCGCAGCACGTCCTGCACAGTGATCGACAGGCCGGCACGCCGCCCCAGGGTGACAACCTGGAAGGCGAGGACCGAATCGCCACCGAGGGCGAAATAGTCGTCCTCTGGCCCCACCCGGTCGAGGCGCAGCACGCCCTTCCAGATCTCCGCGAGCACCCGCTCGGCCTCCGTGACGGCGGCGGCGAGCCCCGTCCCGGCCGGCCCGGCGGCGCCCGACGACGCGGCCGGAGCCGGTTCCGGAACGACCGGCGCGGGTACGACTTCGCGCCACGCGGCGACCGGGTCGTCGGCGGGCGCAACGGTGACGGCCTCGAGCAGCATTCGGTAGTGCCCGAGGAGTTCCGCGACCGCGTCCCGGTCATAGACTGCGTGCTCGAACTTCAGTCCGAGCTCGAGGTGACCGGCGACGCTCACGGTGAGCACCAACGGGAACGCGGTCTCGCCCGGAGCGCCGTCGCTCTGGTCGACCCGCAGGCCGGCCCACTCGCCCTCCTCCTCGTCGGCGGCGCGCTCCAGGACGAACAGGTTGGTGAACAGCCGTTCTCCGCGGGGCACATCGACGCATCGGGCAATCTCCACCAGGGATGCGCCGGCATGCTCCTGTTGGGTCAGGCGGCCTCGGTGCACCTCGGTGAGCCAGTCGCCGATCGACATGTCCGGGGACACGCCGATCCGGGTGGGCAGGGTGTTCATCAGCATCCCGACCATGCGGTCGATGCCGGGCACGTCGGCGGACCGGCCGGCCAGCGTGGTGCCGAAGACGACGTCATCGGTGCCGCAATGCCGGCTCAGGAGCAACGCCCACGCCCCCTGCAACAGATTCGGCAGGCTGATCCGGTAACGAGCTGCGGTGTCGCGCAGAGCCTGGAACAGCGAATCGGCGAGAGTGCTCTCCTCGACGCCGATGCCGGTTCCCGGGCGTCGACCCGCTGCGACGGCGGGTAGCGGCGTGGGACCGCGCAGGCCGGCCAACGTTCGCCGCCAGTAACCCATGTCCCGGTTCGCCGGGTGGCGGTCGAGCCAGGACAGGTAGTCACGGAACGGTGCCGGCGGATCGGCCGGCAGGGCACCGCCGGTACGCATAGCGGCGTATGTCTCCAGCACCTCACGGCTCACGATCGACCGGCTCCAGCCGTCCAGCACCAGGTGGTGGACGTTCCACAGCAGGCGGTGGCGCGTCGAACCGGTTCGGATCAGAACCAGCCGCATCGGCGGTCCGGCGGTGAGGTCGATCCCGCGCTCCCGTTCGTCCGCGGCCAGCCGCTCCAGCCAGCCCACGCGCTCGCCGTCAGGAGTGGGGGAACGGCAGTCCCAGCGTTCGACCACGATCGGCTGGGCGCGGACGACGACCTGCACCGGGTGCGGCAGGTCCTGCCAGATGAACCGGGTCCGCAGGGCCGCATGCCGGTCGATGACCCGCTGCCACGCCGTCACGAACGTTCCCACGTCGAGATCGCCGTCGAGGTCCCAGATGAACTGGCGGAAGTACTCGTCCCGCTGCGGGTCGGCGAGCCGGTGCAGCAGCATGCCGGTCTGCAGGTGGGTGAGCCGGTACACCTCGGCCGTGTCCAACTCCCTCAGCTGGGTACGCAGGACGGCGGCAGCCTCGTCGTCCAGCCCGGTGAGCGGGTCGGGCCCGGCCACCGGTGGCTCCGCAGCCGATCGCTCCGGAGCGGGCTCCGCCGCTGCCGGCTCCGCGAGGGTCACCACGGCCGCGAGACCGGCGACGGTCGGATGGCGGAACACGTCACGCGGGTTGACGGCGAGACCGTACTCCTGTGCCAGAGCGACCAACCGCACCGAGACGATGGAGTCGCCACCGAGCCCGAAGAAGTCGTCGTGCACGCCGGCCCCGGTCACACCGAGCGCCTGTTCCCAGACACTGACCAGGCGTCGCTCGGTCTCGGTGCGGGCAGCGACGTACCCGGCTTCCTCATCCCGGGTGACCGGGCCCGGTGCCGGCAGCCGGCTGCGGTCGACCTTGCCGGCCGCCGTGAGCGGCAGCTCCGGCAGACAGACGAACTGTGCGGGACGCATGTAGGTGGGCAGGTCGCGGGCCAGCCATTCCTGCAGGTCAACGGCGCTCGGCAGCTGCCCATCGGGGCGGGGCACCAGGTACGCGACCAGCCGACGATCGCCTGACTCGTGGGCGAAGGCGGCGACCGCACCCTCGACGATGTCGGGATGAGCCAGCAGCCGGGCCTCGATCTCCCCCAGTTCGACCCGGTATCCGCGGATCTTCACCTGATCGTCGCAACGGCCCAGGAAGTCGAGGTTCCCGTCGGCGCGCCACCGGGCCAGATCCCCGGTCCGGTAGAACCGGGCGCCCGGCTCCGACGCGTACGGATCCGGCAGGAACCGCTCCGCCGTGACCGACGGCCTGCGATGGTAACCACGGGCGACACCGTCACCGCCGATGAACAACTCCCCCGTCACACCGATCGGTACCGGGGAGAGGTGACGGTCGAGCACGTACATCCGGATGTTGGCGATGGGCCGGCCGATCGGGAGCGGCAGCTCCGGATCGACTTCGTCCGGCAGGACATAGGTCGAGCAGCCGACCACCGTCTCGGTCGGGCCGTACTCGTTGATGATCCGTGCCCGTGGAGCCGCCTTACGCCAGCCCAGGGCGGTTTCCGTACGCACCTCGTCGGCGCCCACCACGAAGGTGCGCACCGAATGGACGCTGTCGGGCTGCACCATCCGACGCAGCACGTCGAGATGCCCCGGCGTGATCTTGAGCAGACTGAAGTCGGCCGGCTCGGTGAGCAGGTCGGCGAGATTTCCGAGGCCCTCGTCGGGCGGCAACAGTGTCACGCTCAGCCCGGCCGTCAGCGGCAGGAAGAAATTGGGAACGGAGAGGTCGAACGCGATGGAGCCGACCATCGGAGCGCCGTCCGCGCCGTCGATCCCATAGCCGGAACGCGCCCACCACAGATAGTTGATCAGACCTCGATGGTCGATCAGCACGCCCTTCGGCCGTCCGGTCGAGCCGGAGGTGTACATGATGTAGACCAGGTTGCGCGCCGTGACACCCGTCTGGGGCGACGTGGCCGGTCGCTCTGCGATCTGCGCGGCCTCGGCGTCGAGCAGCACCGCGGGCAGGTTCTCGCCGTCGGTGGCCAGCGCCGCGAGGTCGGCCCGGGTCACCACGAGCCGGGCACCGCTGTCCCGCAGGTAGTACTTCAGCCGGTCACTTGGATGGCCGGGGTCTAGGGGGAGATAGGCGCCGCCGGCCTTGAGCACGCCGAGCAGGGCCACGAACATCTCGACGGAATGGTCCAGGAGCACGCCGACGATCTGCTCGGGGCCGACGCCTCGGGCACGCAGGTGGTGCGCCAGCCTGTTCGCGGACTCGTCCAGGTCGGCGTAGGAGACCGAGGATCCGTCGACATCGACGATCGCCGTAGCGGCGGGATTCTCGCGAGCCGCCTGCTCGAACAACTCGTGCAGGCACGTCTCCGACGGGTACCACGCGTCGGTGTCGTTCCATGTCCGGAGCACACGTTCGCGCTCGACGTCGGGCAACGCGTCGAGCGTGTCGATCGAGCCGGACCGGTCATCGGCGATCGCGGCGAGGATGATCGCCAGGTGCGCGAGCAGCCGCCGGATGGTCTCCGCCTCGCCGCAGGTGCGTTGGTACGCCAGTTGCAGGCACAGCCCGTCCCCCGCCGTCACGTCCAGCACCAGCGGGTAGCCACTGTCCAGCGCGGTGCTACCGGGCACCGGGGACACTTCCGGCGGCAGCGCCGGTTCGCGCTCCTCGTGCTGGAACACCACGATGCTGTCGAACAGGCGCTCGTCCGCCCGCACCGCGCTCTGCCGCTTGGCGTCGACCAGCGAGCAGTGGACGTGCTCGTGCAACTCGGCCATCTGATCCTGGACTGCGCGGGCCACCGCGCCGGCGGTGATCCCCTCTTCGATCCGCATCCGGACCGGGAGGGTGTTCATCAGCAGGCCGACGACCTGTTCGATCCGAGGGAAGTCCCCGGACCGCCCGTTGACGGTGACCCCGACGACCACGTCGTCCCCGCCACCGAACCGACGCAGCAGCAGTCCCCAGGCCGCGGTCACCAGCGAGCCCAGCGACACCCGCCAGCGGCGCGACACCTCGGTCAACCGATCCAGCTGGCCCCGGTCCAGGTTCAGCAGTTCGAGCGCCGTACCCGCCCGGCCGCCTTCCTCCGTCGGCAACCGGTTGACCGGTAGCGCGGTCGGCGTGGTGAATCCGCCGAGCACCTTCTGCCAGTGCACGGCGTCCGCGTCGCGGTCGCGTCCGGCGAGCCACGCCCGATGTGCTGCCGCCGGCACCGGGTCGGGGAGGTCGACGGACGTGCCGTTGCGGAGGCCTCCGACGATCTGGAACAGTTCCCGGACCACTATCTCGGTGCTCCATCCGTCGAGCAGGATGTGGTGGGTCCGCCACACCAGCCGGTAGGACGAGTCACCGGTGCGCAGCGCGGTGAATCGGTTGATCGGACCGGTCAGCTCGATCGGTTCGGCCCGGTCCTCGGCGAGGAAGTCCTCGTACCGCCGCGGAGACGCGTCGGCGCGCCAGTCGAGGACGACCAGTTCCGGCTCTGCGCGACAGTGCACCTCCTGGACCGGATGTGGCCGCCCGCGCCAGGCGAACCGGCTGCGCAGCGCGGGGTGCCGGGCGCAGACCTCGCGCAGCGCCGAGGCCAGCGCCTCCTCGTCGAGCGGCTGGTCCACATCGAAGGCGTGGTACTGCGCGTACCGGTTCTCCGCCGGGAAGGCGATCGTCTCGAACAGCATCCCTTCTTGGAGGGCGGAGAGCCGGTGCACGGACTCCACGCCGTCCGGTAGCGGTTCGGCAGCGCGGGCCGGGGCGGCGCCGTGGCCGTCAGCGGCCGGGCCGTCCGTGGCGCGGAGCGCCGCCACCACCTCGGCCACCGTCTGGTGCCGTAGCAGCAGACGCGGGGTCACCGGCAGGCCGGCGGCGCGAGCCCGGTTGGCGATCCGCACCGCCAGGATCGAGTCGCCACCGATGTCGAAGAAGTTGTCCCGCACGCCACAGAAGTCGAGATCGAGCAGCTCGGCCCAGATCGCGGCCAGCACCCGCTCGGTCTCGTCGCGTGGCCTGGTCGGCTCCGCTCGCGATGCGGCTGCCGGTGACACGTCCGGCAGCGCCTTCCGGTTCACCTTGCCGCTCGAGGTCAGCGGCAGCGCGTCCAGGGGCACGTACGTGGCCGGGACCATGTACTCCGGCAGCGTGCCGCGCAGATGGGCCGTCAGATCGCTCGCCGACAGCACGTGCCCGGGCGTCGGCACCACATAGGCGACCAGCCGCAGAGCGCCGGCCGAGGTCTGCTGTGGCACCACTGCGGCCTGCGCGATGTCGGGGCGGGCCAGCAGGGTCGAAACGATCTCATCGAGCTCGATGCGGTGGCCGTGTACCTTGACCTGATCGTCGATCCGTCCGAGGAATTCGAGGGATCCGTCGGTACGCCACCGCGCGACGTCGCCCGTCCGGTACATCCGGCCGCCGTGGAACGGGTCGGGCACGAAGGAGCCAGCGGTCAGTACGGGCCGGCCGACGTATCCGCGGGCGAGGCCGACACCACCGATGAACAGCTCGCCGGGCACCCCGACGGGCATCGGGCGCAGGGCGTCGTTCAGGACGTACAGCCGCGTGTTGTCGATCGGCCTGCCGATCGGGACGGTCGCCTCGCCCGGCGCAGACACACAGGTGTACGCGGACACGTCGATCGACGCCTCGGTCGGGCCGTACAGGTTGTGCAACTCGGCCGTGAGCCGGGAGCGAGCCTGATCCGCCAGCCCGGCCGGAAGGGCTTCGCCGCTGCAGATGACGTGGCGCAGGCTGGGAAGGTCGTCGACCGTGGGATCGGCGAGGAACTCCGCGAGCATCGAGGGCACGAAGTGCACGACGGTCGCGGCGCTGCGGCGGATGAGGTCCGCCAGGTACGCCGGGTCCTGATGTCCACCAGGCTCGGCGACCACCAGACGCGCGCCGACGGTCAGCGGCCAGAAGAACTCCCACACCGACACGTCAAAGCTGAACGGCGTCTTCTGGACGACAGTGTCGCCGGTGCCGATCGGGTAGGCCTTCTGCATCCACTGCAGCCGGTTGACCACACCCCGGTGCGGTACACAGACGCCCTTGGGCCGCCCGGTCGAGCCGGAGGTGAAGATGATGTATGCGAGGTCGTCCGGTGACACTGCCGTCAGGCCGGAAGTGCCGTCGTCGGTGATCGCCGCCTGCCGGTCCACGTCCAGCACGACGACCTCGTCGCCGGTCCAACGACCGGCGGTCTCCTGGTCGACCAGGACGACGGACATCCCGGTGTCGGCGACGATCATCGCGTGTCGGCCGTCGGGATGATCGGGATCGAGCGGCACGTACGCGCCACCTGCCCACTCGACAGCAAGCAGCGCGGTCACCAGCCTGAACGAGCGCTGCAGGCAGACCCCGACCGGCACATCGGGTCCTACCCCGGCTCGCCGCAGCCCCGCGGCTACCCGGCTCACTCGGTGCGCCAGTTCCGCGTACGTGAGCGTCTCCTGGTCGTCGACGACGGCGCAGGCATCCGGGGTCCGGGCCGCCTGCTCGGCGAACAGGGACGCCAGGGTCGTCTCGCGCAGCGGCACCTCGGTGTCGTTCCAGGACCGGAGCTGCCGGTGCAGGTCGTCGGCCCCCAGCAGATCAAGGTCGCCGGTCCGGCGTGCGGGATCGGCGGCCATCTGCTCCAGGACGGCAACCAGACTGCGCAGCAGCCGCCGTGCGGTATCGGCCTCGAACAGATCCGTGGCGTACCGGAGCTCCAGGCGGATCGCGCCGTCGTCGTCGCGCGCCACCAGCGTGAGTTCGAACTTCTCGGT
Source organism: Micromonospora sp. CA-248212 (assembly GCF_050948405.1). Classification (NCBI taxonomy): domain Bacteria; kingdom Bacillati; phylum Actinomycetota; class Actinomycetes; order Micromonosporales; family Micromonosporaceae; genus Micromonospora; species Micromonospora sp. CA-248212. The sequence goes on from NZ_CP192023.1 coordinate 4,737,009, forward strand.
GGCCTCGTCGAGGTCGACCGGCTCGGTGGTGATACCCGGAAGGTCCCACCAGTCCTCGTGGTCGTCCAGGTATTGGAACAACACCTGGAACAGCGGGTTGCGATCCGGCGCGCGTCGCACGTTCAGCGCGCGGACCACCTCCTCGATGCTGACGTCGGCATGGTCCAGCGCCCCGGCCACGGTCCGGCGCAGGCGGATCATGAGGTCACGCAGCTCCGGCCCGTCAGCCAGATCGACCGGAACGGCGACGGTGTTGACGAAGAGCCCGACAGTCTCGTCGGTGCCGGCCGTGCCACGGCGCGACATGGGCGTCCCCACCGCGAAACGCGTTTGCCCGCTGTAGCCACCAAGGGTGGCCGCGAGCCCCGCCAGCACCGCGACGAAGGGCGTCACGCCGGCCTCGGCAGCGACCTGCCGTAGCCGGTTCGCCGTGTTCGGGGGCACGGTCATCACGACCCCGTCGCCGCGGTATGTCGGTTCGGGCGGGTGCGGCCGGTCGATGGGAAGTTCCAGGTACGGGTCGACATCCGAGAGGGCCCGGCGCCAATGGTCCAGGTGGGTCTGCCGGCCGTCGGCAGCGCCTTCGAGGGCCCGGCGCGCGTAGTCGGTGTAGCGACCCGGCGCCGCGACGTCCGCGACGCCGCGATAGAGCCGGCTGAGGTCGGTGGCCAGGATCTGGCAGGACCATTCGTCGGCGATCAGGTGGTGCAGGTGCAGCACCAGGAGGTGATCGCCGTCCGCCTCGACGAGAGCAGCGCGGAACAGCGGTCCCGCCTCGAGGTCGAAGCGCCGCGCCAGCTCGGCCCGGACCGAGGCCATCGGGTCGCCTCCGTGCTCGGTCCGGTCCACCACGGTGAAGGCGGCCGGCCCCGGGGCGCGGACGATTTGCATCGGTCCGTCCTCGGTCTCGACGACGACGGTACGTAACGCCTCGTGCCGGGCCACCAGACGATCCAGCGCGGTCCGCAATCTGCTGACCTCTACGGCCCCGTGCAGTCGCACGACCTCATGCACGCTGTAGAGCCCCTCGTGTGCGCCGAGCATCTCTCCGACGAGCCACAGAGAATGCTGCTCCGGCGACAGCGGGACGGGCTCCTCGGGCGACCGTGCGGCGTCCGGTGTCTGCACCGGGCTCGCGGTCGGCGCGGCTCCGCGCAGCAGCCGTTCCGTGACACTGCGCCGTGCCGCGGCCAGCAGATCCTCGCGCTCGTCAGGAGTGATGGTCATGGGCCGACTCTCGGCCGGTCGCCTATCGGCCCGCTGTCCCGCCGTTACCGGTTGGAGGCGCCGGTCCGGGATACGTGGACGATAGGGGGTGTCCACCGCGCTCAGGCCGTAGACTCTGGTCGATGCTCGCGACTCTGCTCCCGGCCGCCGTACGCACCGCTGAGGCGTTCTCCGACATACCCGGCGAGCCGGTGTTCCCTGGCGAGGAGGACCTGGTGGCGAACGTCGTCGACCTCCGGCGCCGGGAGTTCGTCACCGCCCGCCGCTGCGCGCGCGAAGCCCTGCGGCGGCTCGGTGTGGCTCCGGCACCGATCCGGATCGGTGCCGAACGGGCGCCGGTCTGGCCGACCGGGGTGGTCGGCAGCATCACGCACTGCACCGGCTACCGAGCGGCCGCCGTCGCGCGCTCGGCCGACCTGATGTCGGTTGGCATCGACGCCGAGCCGCACCAGACACTGCCGGCCGGAACCCAGGACTACATCGTCGCGCCCGGCGAGGCCGACATGCTGCGCGACCTGCGCAGTGCCCATCCTCGGACGCATTGGGACCGGCTGCTGTTCAGCGCGAAGGAAGCGGTGTACAAGGCGTGGTTTCCGCTGACCGGACGGTGGCTCGGACTGCCGGACGCCCGGCTGACCATCGACCCCACTGCGGGCCGGTTCAGCGCGCAACTGCTCGTCGACGGACCGCGGTCCCGGTTCTCCGGACGCTTCCTGGCGACCGACCGGTTGATCCTGACCGCGGTGGCGGTCGGGTCAGGCGATTGACAAGCCCACCCCGCCCGCTCGACGGACGCCCCGAACGGGCGGCCGGTCGACCTCTGAACGCTCCGGTACGCATTGATCGACAGTGGGCGCCGGCGGCGGACGTCCGTTGAACAGACACCCTGGGCCGACCCGGCGGCTGCCCGTGACACGGCCCTCGCGGCAGGTGACCTGGCGGCGGCCGAGGTGCCGCCGGGCGGCCACCCGAGCGGTCGGTCGCACCTCGGTCGGCGGTGTCGCTGTCGTGCAGCATGCGCGGACCGTCGAGGTACGAAGAGTGGGTCACGACCCGCCTATGGGACTCGGCAACCGATGAACTCGGCTCAGAGCCGCTCCGCGTCGACGGCGGCCAGTCCCGCGGTGTGGTTCGCGTGCCTCTCCACGCACCGCAGCGCGTCCTCCGTGGTGCCGGTCACCGAGCAGAGCGAGCCGAGGTCGGGATCGGTGAAGCCCCAGTCGGTCAGCTCCTGCGCCATTCCGAGGAACCGATCCCAGAACCCGTCGGTGTTGACCAGCACGATCGGCTTGGTCAACACTTTCAGCTGGTTGAGGCTTATCACCTCCAGCACCTCGTCGAGAGTCCCGAACCCGCCGGGCAGGGCGACGAACGCGTCGGCCTGGGTGAGGAACGCCACCTTGCGCTCGCCCAGCGTCGAGGTGACCACCGTCTGCTGCGGTGGTGCCGCGATGCCTCGCTCCTTCTCGACCAGGAACGTGGGAATGACCCCGGTCACGGGCGCACCGTGCCGCTGCGCGGACCACGCCACCTCGCCCATGAGCCCCGAACCACCACCGCCGTAGAGCAACCGGTGACCGCGTCGGCCGATCAGCAGACCCAGGTGCCGGGCCGCCTCGGTGTCGGCCGCCCGCCGGCCCGGCCGGGCGCCGCAGAAGACACAGATGGTCAGGGGACGCGCCGCAGCGCCTCGGGGATCAGGCTCGGTCGGCGCCGCCGACATGACTCGCAGGCTCATGACACTGCATTGGGGACGCCGCGTCTATCACCAAGATATCGACGGCGAGCAGGACGACAAGAGATCGCCGATAGGGCGGCGACAGGTCAGCGGTGGACGGTGATCCCACGATGAAGGAAACCCGACGTCCACGAGCCCCGTCCCTCTCGGGCGCGGTGGAGATCCACTTGGGGATCGCCTCGACTCCTACGCGTTGGCCCTGCCTCGTTGCCGTCGGCATCAGCACGAGACGGGATCCGGCGGCTCGCACCCGATCCGCGCCCCGGGTGGGGAGCTGATCGGGGACGGCCACCGGCTGGACGGCCACCACGATGCGGACATCGACAGGACGACCGACCGACACGTAGGAGGGACGTCATGGGTACCGTGCTCAGCTTCGACCAGTACGGCAAGGCCGAGAACCGCGTCGTGCGCATCTACCGGGACAACCCGCGACACGAGATCTGGGATCTGAACGTCTCCACGGCGTTACGCGGTGACTTCGCCGCGGCGCACGTCGAGGGAGACCAGCGGGATGTGCTACCGACCGACACCCAGAAGAACACCGCCTTCGTGTACGCCAAGAAGCACGGCGTCACGTCTCCCGAGGACTACGCGATCGCGGTCGGCCAACGGCTGATCGAGGCGTCCCCCAAGGCGTCCGGCGCCCAGGTCCGCGTCGAGCAGTACGCCTGGGACCGAATCGACGTCGACGGGGCCGGCCACGACCACGCGTTCCTCCGCCGCGGCGGAGCCGTCCGGACGACCGTGGTCACGCTCTCCGGGCGGAACGCCGAGCAGCTGGTCCGCGTGGTTTCCGGCCTACGTGACCTGGTCCTGCTCAAGTCGACCGGTTCGGAGTTCAAGGGTTTCCTCCGGGACGAATACACGACGTTGCAGGAGACCGACGACCGCATCCTCGCCACCTCGCTCGTCGCGAGGTGGCGGTACGCGGGTACCGAGGTCGACTGGAACTCGACGTACGGCGCCATCAGTGCGTCGCTGCTGGAGACCTTCGCCACCACCTACAGCCGGGCGCTACAGGAGACCCTCTATCTGATGGGAGCGCACGTGCTCAAGGCTCACGAAGAGGTGGCCGAGATCCGCTTCTCCGCACCCAACAAGCATCACTTCCCCGTTGACCTCGCCCGATTCGGCCTGGAGAACAGCGGCGAGGTGTTCACCGCCACCGACCGGCCGTACGGGCTCATCGAGGCCGCCGTGACCCGCGACGACGCGCCCGAGCCGGGCGACGCCTGGCTCGCCGTGCCGTCCTTCCTGTGAACTGACGAGCGACATGGCCGACTCCGGGCGTCACCGCCTCGCCATCTGTTGTCCGCTGATCGCCGGACGGCCCGACGAGGCGCGATCATGATGCTGGATCTCGTCCTTCGCAGTCGACGCGTGGTCATCGAGGGCACCGAGACCGCGGGTGTGATCGGTGTGCGTGACGGGCGCATCGCCGTCGTGGCACCACTCGACGCGAAGCTGGAAGCCCAGGAGTCGATCACTCTCGCTGATGACGAGGTGCTTCTGCCCGGCCTGGTCGACACCCATGTGCACGTCAACGAGCCCGGTCGTACCGAGTGGGAAGGCTATGCCAGCGCGACCCGGGCAGCCGCAGCCGGCGGAGTGACCACCATCGTGGACATGCCGCTCAACAGCATTCCACCGACGACCACGCCCACCGCGCTGGCCACCAAGCAGGGCTGCGCCCGCGGCCAGACCTACGTCGACGTGGGCTTCTGGGGCGGGGCAGTGCCGGGCAACATCACCGATCTGGCGGCCCTGCACGACGGCGGAGTCTTCGGCTTCAAGTGCTTCCTGCTCGACTCCGGGGTGCCGGAGTTTCCACCGCTGGACGCTGCGGAGTTCGTCGCGACGATGGCAGAGACGGCTCGCCTCGGTGCGATGCTGATCGTGCACGCCGAGGACGCCGAGGTGGTCGCACTGGCGCCACGCCCCACCGGGCCGGAGTACGCGGCCTTCCTGCGTTCCCGCCCGCACCAGGCCGAGGATCGCGCGATCGACCAGGTGATCAACGCCGCGCGCGCGACCGGTGGCCGGGCCCACGTCCTGCACCTGTCCAGCGCCCACGCGCTGTCAGGGCTCACCGCAGCCAGGGCTGCCGGTGTCGATGTCTCGGTGGAGACCTGCCCGCACTACCTGACGTTGTCCGATACCGATATCCCGGATGGAGCGACCCAGTTCAAGTGCTGCCCGCCGATCCGCGACGGCGGCAACCAGGACCGGTTGTGGCAGGCGCTCGCCGCCGGAGACATCGACATGGTCGTCTCGGACCACTCACCCTGTACGCCCGAGCTCAAGCTGCTCGAACACGGCGACTTCGGCAAAGCGTGGGGTGGCATCGCGGGCCTGCAGCTGGGACTGCCGGTGGTATGGACGGCGGCCCGCTCGCGCGGGCACTCGCTGGCCGACGTGACGCGTTGGATGGCGCAGCGCCCAGCCGAGCGCGTCGGGCTGCCGTACAAGGGTCGCATCGCCGCCGGCGCCGACGCGGATCTGTGTGTTTTCGCCCCGGACGCCGATTTCGTGGTCGATCCGGCGAGCCTACTGCACCGTCACCAGCTGACGGCGTACTCGGGTCGACGGCTGGCCGGCATCGTCCGGCAGACCTGGCTTCGCGGGCGGCGCGTACGTACGGAGGGACAGCCGCTCGGGAAGCTGTTGATGAGGGGAAGAAGATGACCGGGACGCACCATGCATTCCGACCGGACCTACCCGGTCGGCAGGAGCCGACCGCGGGCCGAGCGGTGTCGACCGACACGCCCCCGCTGCCTGACGACACCACGCGGAGCGGCGGCGACATCACGGTCAACGGCCGGATCACTCCACTCGGGGATGTCACGCCACACACCACGGCGCTGGAATGGCTGCGTGGACGAGGCCTCACCGGCTGCAAGGAGGGTTGCGGAGAGGGTGAGTGCGGCGCTTGCGCGGTGCTCGTCGCCCGACCCGGCGTTGATTCGCCCACCGAATGGGTGGCGGTCAACGCATGCCTGTTGCCGGTCGCCGCCCTGGATGCCCAGGAGATCCGCACTGCCGAGGGGCTGGGCAGCCCCGACCGCCTGCACCCGGTCCAGCACGAGATGGCCGTCCGCGGTGGATCGCAGTGTGGCTACTGCACACCCGGCTTCGTCTGCAGCATGGCTGCCGAGTACTACCGGGCCGGAAGACGGGCGTCCCCGGACGGCGACGTGACCGGACACGACAAGGGGCCCAACGGCTTCGACCTGGACGCCCTCAGCGGCAACCTGTGCCGCTGCACCGGATACCGGCCGATTCGCGACGCCGCGTTCGCACTCGGTCCACCGGTGCCCGACGACCAGCTTGTGCAACGCCAGCAGGCGCCCACGGCGCCGCCCCGGCCCGTTCGGCTGCGGCACGGGGGCCGGGAGTTCGTCCGGCCGGCCTCGCTGCCCGACGCCCTGCGACGGCTTCGCGAGCAGCCCACTGCCACCGTGGTGGCCGGCTCCACCGATTGGGGTGTGCAGGTGAACCTGCAGGGCGCCCGGGCCGAGTCGGTCCTCGCGATCGACCGCCTCGCGGAGCTGCGGAAGCTGATGATCACGCCGGAGAGCATCGAGGTCGGTGCCGGACTGACCCTCAGCGAGATCGAGCGCCGCCTCGCGGGCCGGGTGCCGCTGCTCGCCCACATGTTGCCCCTCTTCGCCTCCAGGCTCATCCGCAACAGAGCCACCATTGGCGGCAACCTGGGCACCGGATCCCCGGTGGGCGACACCGCGCCGGTGTTGCTCGCGCTTGCCGCCGAGGTCATCCTGGTCAGCGTCGACGGCGAACGCAGGGTGCCGCTGGCGGACTACTTCACCGGGTATCGGCGCAGCGTTCGTCGCTCCGACGAGCTGATCCGGGCAGTGCGGATCCCACGCCCGCTCGCCGGCCTCGTCGCCTTCCACAAGATTGCGAAGCGGCGGTTCGACGACGTCACCAGCGTCGCCGTCGGCTTCGCCCTCGACGTCGTCGGTGGAACGGTCACCCGCGCACGCATCGGCCTGGGTGGGGTGGCGGCCACACCGATCCGGGCCCGGGCGACCGAGGCGGCGCTGGAGGGCAACCCCTGGTCCGCAGCCACCGTCGCTGCCGCCGCTCGGTCTTTGCGCCGCGAGGGCACACCGCAGGACGACCACCGGTCCAGCGCCGAGTATCGAGCCGCGATGCTCGGCCAGAGCCTACTCAAGCTCTACGCCGAGAACCCGGCCCCGTACGAGATCGCCGCAGTCCCCGGCGGACGGATCGCCGCGGCCACCGAGCACCAGGCCGAGAGGAGGCCACGGAATGAGCGCGCTGTCTGAGAGGCCGGAGAGTCCCGCGGTGGGTGCAGCGGTCCCGCACGAGAGTGCGCGGCTGCACGTCACCGGTGCGGCACAGTTCACCGACGACCTGATCCCTCGTACCAAGGATGTGCTGCACGCCCACCCGGTACAGGTGCCCCAGGCGCACGCCCGGGTCACCGCGCTGCGAGTCGCCCCGGCGCTCCGCGTGCCAGGTGTCGTCCGGGTGCTCACGGCCGCCGATGTGCCCGGAGTGAACGACGCCGGGATCAAGCAGGACGAGCCATTGTTCCCCGAGGAAGTCATGTTCTTCGGCCACGCCGTCTGTTGGGTGCTCGCCGAGACGTACGAGGCGGCACGTGTGGGCGCGGCCGCCGTGGAGGTCGAGACGGAGCCGTTGCCCTCCTACGTGACCGTGCGGGAGGCGATCGCCGCCGACAGTTTCCAGGGCGCCATGCCGCAACTGGTGCGGGGCGACGTCGAGACCGGTCTGGCCGACGCCGTGCACGTCTTCGGTGGGGAACTCGAAATCGCCGGGCAGGAGCACTTCTACCTGGAGACGCACAGCTCGCTGGCCCACGTCGACGAAGCCGGGCAGGTCTTCGTGCAGAGCAGTACCCAGCACCCCTCGGAGACCCAGGAGATAGTCGCCCACGTGCTGGGCCGGGCCAGCAACGAGGTGACCGTCCAGTGCCTGCGCATGGGCGGCGGCTTCGGCGGCAAGGAGATGCAGCCACACGGCCTCGCTGCCATCGCCGCGCTGGGCGCGACGTGCACCGGCCGCCCGGTACGGGTGCGCCTGACCCGCGCCCAGGACCTGACCATGTCGGGCAAGAGGCACGGGTTTCTCGTCGAGTGGCGGGTCGGGTTCGATGCGGCGGGCCGGCTGCTCGCGCTCGAAGCGACCCTGACCTCGGACGGCGGCTGGAGCCTCGACCTGTCCGAGCCGGTGCTGGCCCGCGCGCTGTGCCACGTTGACAACGCGTACTGGTTGCCACATGTACGACTCAACGGCCGCATCGTGCGCACCCACAAGACATCCAGCACTGCCTTCCGGGGCTTCGGGGGCCCGCAGGGGATGCTGGTCATCGAGGACATCCTCGGCCGCTGCGCCCCACTGCTCGGCATCGACCCGATGGAACTGCGCCGACGCAACTTCTACCGCCGCGGGCAGACCACGCCGTACGGCCAGTTGGTCCGGCACCCGGAACGGCTGGACAGGCTCTGGCGTCAGGTCGTCGACACCGGTGACATTGCCGCCCGGCAGCGGGAGGTCGCGGCCTTCAACGCCGCACATCCGCATGCCAAACGTGGCCTGGCCGTCACGCCGGTCAAGTTCGGCATCTCGTTCAACCTCACCGCGTTCAACCAGGCCGGCGCACTCGTGCACGTGTACCGGGACGGGTCGGTGCTGATCAACCATGGCGGCACCGAGATGGGTCAGGGCCTGCACACCAAGATGCTGCAGGTAGCAGCAACCGAGCTGGGCATTCCACTGGGCCGGGTGCGGCTGGCGCCCACACGTACCGACAAGGTGCCCAACACCTCGGCGACCGCAGCGAGCTGCGGTGCCGACCTCAACGGTGGCGCGGTCAGGCAGGCCTGCGAACAGCTTCGCGAGCGGCTGACCCGGGTGGCCGCCACCATGCTGGGGCTGAACGCCGCCGACATCAGCATCGTCGACGGTGTGGCGCGGGGTACCGGGGCCCCTACCGGCGTCGAGTGGAACGATCTGGTGCGGACCGCGTACTTCCAGCGGGTGCAACTGTTCGCGGCGGGTTTCTACCGCACCGAGGGGCTGTACTGGGACTCAGCGGCGATGCAGGGCTCGCCGTTCAAGTACTTCGCGTACGGGGTGGCCGCCGCCGAGGTCGAAGTCGACGGGTTCACGGGCACGTACCGAACGCGACGGGTGGACATCGTGCACGACGTCGGGGACAGCCTGTCACCGCTCATCGACATCGGACAGATCGAGGGCGGGTTCGTACAGGGCGCGGGCTGGCTGACCCTGGAGGACCTCCGTTGGAACACCGGCACGGGAGCCGCGCGCGGCCAGCTGGCCACGCGAGGGGCCAGCTCGTACAAGCTGCCCAGCTTCTCGGAGATGCCGGAGGTCTTCAATGTGACGATGTTGGCCGACGCGGCCGAGGAGGGGGCGGTCTACGGCGCCAAGGCGGTGGGCGAGCCGCCGCTGATGCTCGCCTTCTCCGTGCGCGAGGCCCTGCGCCAGGCGGCGGCCGCGTTCGGGCCCGCCGGCATCAGCATCGACCTCGCCTCGCCGGCCACCCCCGAGGCGGTCTTCTGGGCGATCGAGCGGGCCCGGGCGTGCGGCGGGCACGGCCCCACGGCGGACGCGGACCTCGCTCCGGGTGGGGCGGCGAACGCCGGGCACCCGACGCCGGAGCGGGCCCTGCGGACGGTGAGTCATGTCTGAGGGAACCTGGCTGGCAGCGGTGGCGCACCTGCGCAGCGTCCGTGAGCCCGGTGTACTCGTCACGCTCGTGACGGTCCGCGGCCATGCCCCTCGCGCGGCCGGCGCGAAGCTCGTGGTGAGCGAAACGCAGACGTGGGGCTCGATCGGCGGCGGCAAGCTGGAAGCGGTCGCGATCGACCGGGCCCGTACGCTGCTGGCCGCAGGCGGCCCGACGCCCGAGCTGTTCACGCTCGCGCTGTCCGACAAAGCGCCCTACGAGCACGGGGTGCAGTGCTGCGGAGGGACCGTCACGGTGTTGCTCGAATCGCTACCCGTGGCGCCGGTGGTGGCTGTCTTCGGCGTAGGGCACGTGGGCCTGGAGCTGGCTCGTGTCCTGGCTCGGCATGATATCGACCTACATCTCATCGACACCCGCCCGGAGCAGCTCACCGAGGACCGGTTGGCGGTCTTCTCCGATGCGGTGGCCCGGGTGCACGTCCACCGGGTGGCAGTGCTGCCGGAGACCGTGCTCGGCGAGCTGCCCACAGGCACCTACGCGTTGATCATGACGCACGACCATGCGGAGGACCTCTCCCTCTGCGACGCGATGCTGCGCGGCGGTGAATTCGGCACCATCGGCCTCATCGGTTCGGCGGGCAAGTGGGCCCGGTTCCGCACCGAACTCGCCGCACAGGGCCACGACGCCACGGCCATCGCCCGCATCACCACGCCCATCGGGCTCGCCGACATCCACGGCAAGGAGCCCGCGACGATCGCCGTCAGCGTCGCCGCCGATCTCCTGGGCAGGATGGAACATCACCAGGCGATGGCCGACGACCGCGCTCCCTCGGCGGCCCGGCCATGACCCTCTACCGCGCTCAGGTCGTCGACACTCCCGACGACCCGTTCCGCGGCGGCGCGCTCCGCTGTGACGGCGATGCGGGGCTGCTCGTCGAGGACGGGCGGATCGTCGAGCGGGATGCCTTTGCCACGCTGCGCTCCCGACACCCGGAGGCACAGCTGGTCGAGCTCTCCGATGGAGTCCTGCTACCCGGCCTGGTGGACGCCCATGTGCACTTCCCGCAGGTCCGCGTCATCGGTGCGCTCGGGATGCCGTTGCTGGAATGGTTGGAACGCTGCGCGCTGCCCGAGGAGGCACGGATCGCCGAGATCGACTACGCGCGCGTGCTAGCCGGCGAGTTCGTCTCGGCCCTCACCTCGGCAGGCACGACCACCGCTCTGGTTTTCGGCTCGCACTTCGCGCCGGCGGTGGACGCACTGTTCCAGGCGGCCGCGGGGCACGGCCTACGGATCACCAGCGGCCTGGTCGTCGGTGACCGGATGCTGCGGCCGGAGCTGCACACGTCCGCAGAGCGCAGTTACGACGAAGGCCGCGAGCTGGCACGGCGCTGGCACGGCGTCGGACGCAGTCGGTACGCGGTGACCCCCCGGTTCGCGTTGTCGTGCAGCGACGAACTGCTCGCGTCATGCGGGGAGTTGCACCGGGATGTGGTGGGCAGCTGGTTCACGTCGCACCTGAACGAGAACCTCGACGAGGTCGCCACGGTCCGGCGACTGTCCGGCACCACCAACTACCTGGACTGCTACGACCGGCACGGACTGGTCGGCCGACAGAGCGTCTTCGCACACAACGTGCATTCGACTGACACCGAGCTGACCCGGCTGGCCGAGGCCCAGGCCAGCGTGGCGCACTGCCCGACGAGCAACGCGGCGCTGGGCAGCGGCATGTTCCCGCTCAACCGCCACCTCGCCCACGGCGTCCTTGTGGCACTCGGCTGCGACGTGGGTGCGGGCACCGGCTTCTCGCTTCTCAAAGAAGGGCTGCAGACGTACCTCCTGCAACGTTTGCGCGGCGCGGACGGCGTGCCACTCACTGCTGCCCATCTGTTGCACATGGCCACGGCGGCGGGGGCACAGGCCCTGGGCCTGCGGGACCAAATCGGCGACCTGAGCGCCGGCAGGCGGTTCGACGCGATCTGGATACGACCCCGTCCGGGCACGGTCCTGGAGATTGGCATACGCCACTCGAACGGACCAGAGGATGCACTTGCGAAGGTATTTGCGCTGGCCACGGCGGACGACCTGGGGCAGGTGTGGATAGACGGAGCACCGGTCAGGGCCAAAGCCATCGACGCTCGCACCCTACGCCCTCGCCCCGTCGGCAACCTGACCATTTTTGCGGCGAACAAGGCAGCCCAGCGCACCGACAGCGACGAGCGGACGCGTCATCGCAGTCGAGCCGGCACCGACGGTGGCGTGAGCCGATGACGACCTGGAGTCTGGATCGGTTAAACACCGCGCCCGAAGACGAGCGCCTCCGGTCGGCCCTACGCCGGTGCTGCTCGGCAGAGGCATGGGTGACCGAGGTCATCGTCGGGCGGCCCTACGCCAATGAGGACGAGCTCTGTGCGGCCTCCGACGCCGGCACCGCCATGCTCGACGAGGCCGGCTTTGCCGAGGCGTTGGCCGGTCACCCACAGATCGGCAAGCCAACGAGCGGCAGCGGTGGACAGTGGTCGCGGCGAGAGCAGGCAGGAGTCGGCACCGCGGACGAGGAGCTGCTGACGAGTCTCGGCCAGGCCAACGCGGCCTACGAAGAGCGCTTCGGGCACCTGTACCTGGTTTACGCGAACGGACGATCAGCGGCGGAGCTGCTCGCCATCTGCCGCTCCCGGTTAGCGAACGACCCGGCGACCGAGCGCCGGGTAGCGCTCACAGACCTGGCCGCGATCAACCGCCTCCGGCTGGGCAAACTCCTGCGATCGGAGGGCTGATGAGTCTCTCGACTCACGTATTGGACATCACCACCGGCCTCCCCGCGCCGGAACTCGCGGTCGTCGTCGAGCGCTGTCATGGCGACGCGTGGCAGCACCTCGCCCGGGCTTGTACCGACGCCGACGGGCGCGTCCGCGAGCTGTACGCACCCCAAGCGGGCGTACACCGACTCCGGTTCGACACTGGGCGGTACTTCGTCGATCGCGGCGTCCATACCTTCTACCCCGAGATCGTGGTCACCTTCCAGGTCGTCAACAAAGGGGCGCACCATCACGTACCACTGCTGCTCGGGCCGTTCGGCTACTCGACCTACCGGGGGAGCTGATGGGCGCGGATGGTCGTCATGAACGACACCTACAACTCAGGAGGTTCCGTGGGCTTCACGACTACTCCGGTGCGATCGTTCTGGCTGACATGGCCAGCAGGAATAATTGCTGCGATCAGCTGGGCCCTCGGCCACTTCACACGAGTTGCGACCTTTGATCTCGCGTTCGTCGCGGGTCTGTCGTGGATGCTCGGCGTGCTCCTAAGCGACGGCGCAAGTCGCTACCTCGTCGCGGGCGACGAGCGTCCTCGCGGCGACACCGACCCTCAGCCGGAGACCGAGCAGTCACCCTGAGCGATCTGGCAGCGCCTGCGGCGGCCGCCCAACAAGTGCCTGTGGGTGGCACCAAGTAGCACGTTGCTCGGCGTGACGCAGCGGACGGCACCCGCACGACCTCGTGAAGCTGTACGCCCGCGAACAGCGGGTCTTGCCGCCTCGATGAGGTAGCTGTGCTCCTCGAGGGCTTCGGGTCGTGGCGCGTAGGCGAGATGGGCGAGACCAGCGATGGTGGCCATGTCGGCAGAGGCAACCCAGGCGCCGGCGTTGTGGTCCTGGTTGGCGGCCGCAAATAGTGCGATCGGGATCCAGTGGCAGTGATCGGGATCTTGGCTGGTCTTGGCGAGCGCGGCGAGAAACCCAGGCAGAACGGCAACGCGCCGAGCAACGCCACCAAGCGCCAGCCGAAGAAGAACCCCGCATACCCGCTCGCCTCAACGAGGATCAGATCATCGCCATTGTCGAGGAGCTCGGAGACCTCGTGGACGCCCTGCGGGACGCCGAGCCGGAACACAAGCTGGAGGTCTACCGCAGCCTCGGGTTGCACCTGACCTACGACCCGGAATCACAAACGGTGCGGGCAAATGTCGATCTTGCCACGCACCGTTGGGATTCGGTTCGTGTCCGAGGGGGGAGGCGAACACATTTCTGTGGTGAGTACACCACGTAGGTGTACTCATGGCCGAAAAGAGTAGCGCCCCTCCGGCGCGCTGTCAAGATCCCTCCGATTCAATCCTCGCGCTCTCCGACTCGGGCGCGCCGCCCGCCTGGTGCGCCAATCGCGGTTCACACACGTCTCCCCGTTTACACCAGAACACCCAAGGCGCCCTCTCATCACTCTCTCGGGTCCCGCCGCGGGGGATGTCGTCGAGGCATCGAAAAGTGGGACCAACTTCATCGTCATTGCCTTCATGGTCGTCGTTGGGCTCTTCGCCGGGGCCTGGTGGGTGGGGCGGCAGGGTGACCGCTGCTTATCGAGCTGCGGATACACCCCGCGCTCGGGTTACTGCTGCGAGGCAGCCTGTTCGTGGGTGCGTTCGTCTTGGCCTACGACGAATACCCCCGTGGGGCATAGTGGATACAGCAGGCGTTTTCGTCACGCCGGCGCGGGCTGGTGGCTGATGGCCACAGACGAGTCGTAGCTGCATCGGCACCCTGCCCATCAGGCTCGGCCCGTCACAAGGCGGCGCGGCGGGCCGAAGAGCAGGTCGAGCCCTTTGCGCGCTCGACGGTGCACTGGTCCGCACCGCAGCGGAGAGACACCGGCATCACTGAGTTGCGAGACGTCCCTTAGGTACGACGAGGCCGCAGGGGTCTTAAGGTCGCAATTTTCGGGCCGATGCCGAAGGTCAGCTGAACGAGATGTGAGAGAATAAGGCAGCCTCGGCCTCAGATAGTCGGCCAGGATCTGCCTTCGCCGCGTCGAACGCCTCGCAGATTTGGCGCCACCTGACAAGAACAGGGGCATCCGCCTTCAATCTATGCAGATGCTTGCCGATGGCAGCAGCCGCCAGGTCTTCGACTAGTTCACGAGGCCCGAGTCCACAACGGAATCGGTATTGCCGGAGCTGCACCTGTTCGAAACAGAAAAGGTCGCCCTGAATCCGTATCCAAGCCCACCCCTCAACCCAACCATCCTGCCGCTGGAAGCAAATCCCTTTAATAACCGGCGAATGGATCAACCCTCCTTCCCACATCTCTTCGGCCTCCACTCGGGCCATCGCGCCGAGGTCGTTCACAAAGCCGCTCCGACCATTCGGCAGTCTGCCGATGATATTTCGGTAATCGAACGGCTCGTCGAGCGGCAGAGCCCCCGCTTCTTGTTGCTCCGAGACTTCGTGCATGAAATCTCGGGCATCAATAAGGTACTCGATAATCTTGCGGCCATGGGCGCCCTGATGTAGAGCTGTGGACTCTATGCGCAGCAGCTCAAGGCCAGCAGCTGCACAGATGGCGTCCTTCATGTCGTCACGCCTACGTGCATCGGGCGTGCGGTGGGTCGGATCGTCAAGCTCCACCGCAAAGTCGGGCATGCGAGTCGCGAGGTCACACACGATGAAGTCGAGCTGAGCCCGAGTCGCGTAGCTCCACTCGAGATCAGAGATGCCGCCGGGACGCTTTCCGATAATCTGACTCAGCTTCTGATTAGGCCATACAGCCCGACCTCTCCGCTCGAATAGGGTCTGAAGCTGAGCCAGCGCGTCGTGCTCCGACAACGAGACTACCGGTCGAAGGTACTTGTGCTCACCGCGGCGTGGGGTCACCACTTGCCCCTACCGCTAGCCACCGAAGATACTGACAGGCACCGTCGAGTCATCCAGGACAGACCACACCGTGCTTACTTGAACACGCGGATCCACGTCCCGCCGCATCCGATCAACCATCCGGTCATACTCGGCTGAGTCACGAAACGGTCGACTTGCGGAAAGCACGGCGTGAATACACAGGTTGATGTCATCACAGATCCCAGCCGGGTCGTCGACCGCAGGAAATGAGAAGCTGACGTGCGCCGGAGTAGTCTGGGAGACATATACGACGCGATCGTTCAACCTCTCGCCACGGACATATGAGTCGTTCCAGACCTGGTCAGGAAGAACTCCCCTCCCGTTCATGTAAAAATCGACGTGCCACAAGTAACCCGGAGTGCCCGTCACCGAGTCGCCAGCAGGCAAGTCGTCTGCCCAAGGCCGCCGACTGTATGAGATGCGCGTCTGGACGTCGTACTTCCGCTCGGCGTGCTCCATGATGTAGCTCTTGGGGTGCTTGCCGCGAAGCCAGCCATCGACCACTGGATCCATCCAGGTTACTGCCGGGTCATGGAGCCTGTTGTAGCTGGCAACGGCCTGGAACGCACCCCTCTCCAGGTCACGCAGCATCTGCTCGATCCGCGATAGGTCGTCGGCATGCGGCCGCCGGCAGTGCGCCATCCGGTGTCGAACCTGCTTGAGCTCGCGAACGCGCCCCTTCCAGATTTCCCGGTCGATGAGGGAAGGGCCGAAGAGTTGCCAATGATCATCAAGCATCTGCAGCAACGGCGTCACATCGAGGTGTGCGAGCACCAGGTTTGTATCAGTGCTTGTCATGTGCGTGTACCGCAGCTCAGCGTCCGCCCTGCTCGCGGCCCTACCGATAACGTCCGTCCACTCCGCTCCATAGGCGGCGCGTAGCTCGACATAGCAGAGAGACCGTAGCCAGGTCTCTAGTTGCCACCACCGGCCGTGCACGGCACTAGCCAGGCCGGGAACATCTCGTTCCCACGCCTGCAACAGCGCAATCCGGACGGTGGACGGAAGGCCGTCCCAGCCGCCGGGGATCTCGTCGGGCTCGGCGTCGAGCATGCTGCATACGGTATGCCTAAGGACCCTCGTCCTGTAGTCCCGGGCGTGTTGGCAGCGGGAGCGATCGAGACACACGGCGCCAACCGACTGGTCTCGATGTCATGACTCCTACGCAGGGCCAACCGGAAACCCGAGCTTTCGCCCGACGTCGGCCAGCGACGAGGCAACCTCCTCGGAGTCATCGTCGTCGCCTCGAACCGTCATGCCCTTACCCTCGCGGATCTGCCGGTCTTCCAGCTCTCGGACCATCCTGTAAACCTGGGCATACACGAGCTCGTAGCGGCCCAGATAGGGCTCCAGGTCCGTGTACCGCAGACCGGTGAGGAAGAATCGGTGCACGATCGCGTTGCGGTGCTCGTACAGCTCCACAACCTCCGCCTTCAACTCGGCGTCGATCAGCCCTCGCCGCAAAGCCTCGTCGTAAATCGCCTTCTCGGTGAAACGGGCTCCCCCCCGGCACCTGCTGCACGTACTTGTCGAGGTCGTCGCTCTGCCCCGCAAGTTGCTTGTCGAGGATGATCGCCGTACGCAGGAACCCGTCGATCAGCGAGACATACAGAACCATGCCCTCAATGAGACTTCCGTTCTCGTGGCTTGCTGAAGCAGGTGACGTGCCGCACCGAACGAGGCGATGAAGTCGGCCATGGGGTGCTTCGGGGAGCCGGTCATTCAGTCAGCGTAAAGGCCGGCGAGTAGCGGAGCTGGGTGGCGAGCGATCGCTAGCCACCTGCTCCAAGCCGGGGGGCCCCGACTGTTCCCCTCACCTACGGGCGCGCGGCCGCCGGCGTCGAGCTGATCGAGGTGCCAGACACCAGCGGGTTCTCGTCGGACGACCTGTCCGACGCCGAGCGTCTCCGACCGCTGCGTCCCTTCCACCCGTGCTACGTCATGTACACCTCCGGCTCCACGGGGATGCCAAAGGCGGTCGTCATGCCAGCGGCCCGCGGCCAGTTGGTCAAGCCGGTGAGCGAGGATCCCTACAGTGGGTTTGCCGAAGCCCAAGGCCTCTCCGGTGTGCACTGCAAGCCGGCGACCGTGACGGCACAGTTGCGACCGAGTCACTGAGCGTGTGCTGTCGGCCGACTGACTAGCCAGTTGCTGGCAGGGGCCAGAGGCCCCTGGGGTGTTGGCGGAAATGAGTTCGCGGTGGCGCTACGTAAGCGCGACGATGGCCCGGTGATCAATACGGTTCCTGGGCAGCAGGCTGAGGACCATGCACGGCGCTTGGCCGGCGACCTCGGTGTCCCCGACTTCGTCTATCGGCCGACCGTGGTCCGGAAAGGTAAGGGTGTTCGCGAGATCAGCGATGGTCTGCTCGTGGCCGGAGCCGAGGGGCTGATCCTCCAGGTCAAGAGTCGCGACCCGCGGGCGGCAACGTCGGACGACCCGGCGAAGGCAGGGGCGTGGTGCGTCAAGAACGCCGCCGCTGCGGTTCGCCAGGCAGCCGGAACGCGGCGCTCTCTCGCGGCTAGCGAAGTGTCGGTGCGGTCGCTCCGGGGGTTCGAGCGGATTCTGCCGGACGCATCGAACTGGGCATCGGTGATAATCGTTGATCACCCAAGGGATCCGCAGGTCGCGCTTCCGCCCACGCCGAATACCCTGTACATCTCCGTCAACGACTGGCGCAACCTTCACCGCTGGCTGAGGTCAACCTGGGGCGTGATCAGCTACGTGCGGCGCGCCGTTGAAAGCGGTGTTGAAGTCGCCCTCGGGCGCGAGCAGGACCGCTACCGCGTTCTCGCGGATGCGGACCTACGTGCCCCCGGCTCCCTAACCTCGTTCCCGACCCTCCCGCCTTACCGCATCGGTGGAGCCGAAGCATGGGACGCGGCCCTGTTCGAGGAGCTGATCGAACAGGTTGCCGACCCCGAGGGAGCGACGGGCTGGGACGCTCAGCAGTATCTGTGGATCGTCGAAGAACTCGACCGCGTTTCCCCGATCGCCCGGGTCCGGCTCGGTGCGAAGATGCGGGAGACCTTCCTGGAGATGAAATCCGCCCGTTCACGGCGAAGTTTCCTGGCGCAGGACCCGGGAAACCCGAGAACGCGCATCGCTTTCCTCTATGAATACGACGCGTCCGGTGATCCATCTGGCGACTGGTTCATGGCCCGGGTAGCCGCGTACGGCATCCTGCGAAATCAGCATGCGATCAGGGCAGGGGCGGACCCGTCGTCGGTCACCTTGGTGATCGGCGTGCTTCACCATCCGGGCCGAGGTCGCCGCCACGTGTTCTTCTACGCGACGCAGACCGATGTCTCTCTGCCGGATGAGCTTCGTGATCAACTGGAGGCGGAGTTTGGAGTGTTCGACGGCACGAGGGTGCGCAACGTTTCCTAGGGTTCGCTTGTGGTTCCGGCACGCGCCAGGATGGCGCTGAGGCAGCAAGACGGAGCCAAGCAGGTGTGCGACAGCCGTCTGCTCGCACCTGGATTTGGTCTGCGGCGGCGCCCGGTTTGCCCTGCCGCCGATGCCAATCGAGGGTTCCCCCTCGTTGCCGGAGGCGACGGGCAGTCCCGACCAGGCGGTTTGCGGCAGGTCGGGCACCACGGCGGGAACGCTCTGCCAGGCATGCGAGCCAGGCCCGCCATCACTTCCCGGCCCCCGGATCAACCAAGAGCACCGCGCTTCGCAACACTTTCTCATCTACACGCCAAACGTGATAGTCGCTGCCGTAAGACTCCGGCGACGCAAGGTAGAGCTGGGAAACGTCGCCGGTCAGCAGCAACGCCTGATTGGGGCGGGGGAGCGACGGATCGTAAAAATCGCCGTAGTAGAACCGACCGTAGCTGGCTCCCGAAACGACGCTCAACGGCGGCACTCGCCCACCAACAAACACGGCGTTGTCCACCCCGACCCGAGCCTCCACAACTCTCGGTGGCTTGCCCTTGTGGTAGTGGCCGAGATAGCGGTCACCCGGCCTCACCTTGTGGCGCAGTCGGTCGTCGCCGAAGCGGGGCGGCGGGCTGGTGAAGTCAACGAACCGACCCTCCACTGTGAGGAAGTACGGGCTGAGATTCCACCCTTCGGCGATTGTCTCCAGCACTGCGCCTCTGATCATGGCGTCTTTGCCAGCGATGGCTCTCCGTGGTGGCACACCGCGCTGGGTAAGGAAGTCGCGTGTTTCAGTAGCGAGGCGGCCGAGTCTGCGCGCGGCTTCGGCTGGTGCGGTGGCGTGAGCTTTCCGGAAGGCGTTGAGGAGCTGCGCCGCGCCTGCGGTGGCGTGATGGCGGGCTGCTGCGGCTCGGTTGATCCGTTCGTTGAAGTCCGACATGTTGGCCCCTTCGCGGGTGCGAGGTTGTGTTGTGGTCACCATGGCCCGTCGCCGTACAGGTGGCGCACGCCTCAGCCACCTTCAACGCCGCCGCCGGTTCAGGGGCCGCGACGTCGCGTCGAGGATGTGGCCGAGCCCCCACACCAGCAGCAGGGCAACGAAGCCACTAGCCAACCACTGCATCCCGCCGTCGGCTACTTCTCCGCCGGTCACGTAGCCGACGACACCGAACACCAGCAGCGCGGTGATAAGCAGTAGGGCGAGCAAGCCCAGCCAGCCCAGGAACTCCTTCACTGGCCCGCCGCCTCGTGGCACTCGGTCTGCCGCCAGGCGCGGACCAACCACGCCCGGTCTACGCGCTCAGCGGCAGCATCCCAGCAGTCCCACCCGCCGGCCGCGTAGCCGCGCGCAATGTCGTCGAGCTGCCCAGTGTCAAGCAGAGTTTGAGGGCTACGCAGGGTCCGCAGCAGACAGGGCAGCAGGCCTCGCCTTGGTCGGCGGCGTGCAACAGGTTGAGGTGCCCGGCAACCAGGAACATGGCCGCCTCGGCGGGCATCGTCACAGTGTCGGCCATGGGCCCACGTCATTGATCACGCTGGCCAAAGGTTCAACACTCGCCACGGTCATGGTAGCGGTTGACGCCTGGATCTGCTCGGTCAAGCAATGTGGATAGCAGCCGGGCGTGTAGTTGTCCAGCTCGCCCGCTCGCGCCCCCATGCTGCTGCGGTAGGTGACAGCGAAGGCGACCGGGTCGGATGGCTCGCACGGGAGGTCGCCGCGCTCAGGACGGTACGCCCTGCACGTCGGCGCTTGGGCGGGCAGATCAGTCATCGGGTTTCCTCCTTGCCGGCTTGCAGGATCGCTGCGGCGAAGCGTGGGCAACTGCGCAGGTAAGTCGGGTCGCAGCGGTAGCCTTCGTCGTCGTGGATTCGGGTGGCGCGGGTCAGCAACGTCAGTTCGCGGTCGTTCATCGGGTCACCACGGCCCGTCGCCGTACAGGGTCTCGCACGCCTCAGCCACGTTGAGTGCCACTTTGCTGATCTCCAAGTTGGCGTCCACGGCCGAGTTCCGCTGCCCACCCAGGTCCGCTGTTTCCCGTGCGGTGACCGCGTCCCGTAGGTCCCGGCCGTGCTGCGACATGATCCGGTCGGATGACTTCACCGCATACTCGGCGGCTTTACGCGTGTCGGCGAGGTTGTCGAGGGTTTCCAGCATGTCCGTGGGCAGGGTGTGGCAGGCCAGCTGGTTCCAGTCCTGGGTCGGCAGGGGTGCGGGGGCGGATTTGGTGGGTGCGGCCTGGGCGGCGGGGGTGGGCTTGCTGTTGCCGCAGCCGGCGGCGGTCACGGTCAGGACTGTGGCGAGGGCTGCAACGGCCAAGCGGGTGCGGTGCGGCATGGGCGTCTCCGTTCGTCAGGGGCGGGTCGAGGGCGGATGCGACAAGGTGATGCGGGGCGGCTGCATTGGCTCGTCCAGGAGGCGCATGATCGGCGTGGTCACCGCTGGCCCTCCGTCCACGGCCCCGGATCAACCGCCGTGAACCCGTTGCGGTCCAAGATTCGGCGCACGTTGTCCAACGTGTCCGGGCATTCCGATGCGAAGTCGGCGAAGAACCCTGGGGCGTCCGACAGCGCACTGCCAGCGCTGGTGGACAACCGCAACTGAACGGCGGTGTGCCCGCGCCCAGTGGGGTGGTTCAACACGTCAAAGACCCACGCGGGCCCGTCGTCGTCGACCAGGGCGGCGCACAGCACGTCGTAGCGGCCGGCGGGGTACGCGTACACGAGGCGACGGCCGGTCGCCGGCGGTTCCCTGGTGCTCGACGGCGAGGCGGGGAGGGGTCGAGTTGGGCAGGGGGCGATTCGGCACGGTAATGGTGATCCCCTTCGAGTCAGCCGTTTGCGGTGCACGGGCAGGTCGGGTTGTCAGCCCAATGCGCCTCCATCACCTGCTGAATCTCGTCCTGCCGCATGCCTTCGTCAGTCCCGCGGTAGATCGACGACGCCCACCTGTCGCCCGGCAGCTCGGCGGACGACGCGTTCTCCATCACCTGCCGCAGGCTGTCGACAGCCGATAGCGCCCGATCGGCGAGCATCGCCTGCGTGGACGTTTTGCCGTAGGTGTTCGACAGATCGGTCACGAGGTGCACGAGGTAGTCGTGGGTGGCTAGCAGGTTGGCGCCGATCTCAACGTGGGCGCAAGCGGGCAGTTGGTGGACATATCTGGTGGTCACGGTCGGGCCTCTCTTCGGGTTCGGGTCAGCCGTGCGAGACGGCAGGGCTAAGCAGTCCGTGCGGTCATGCTCACCCGGCAAAACTGTGCGGGAGAACGGCGTCCAGTCCTGACCGGATCAGACGGCGATGAAGAGTTGAGGAAGCTTGCAGAGGGTGTCCCAGGTGCGCAGGTACTCGTCGACCGGGAGATCGTCAGCGACCTCGCGCCAGTCGCGGCGGTCGCCATACTGCTCGGCCCGCTCAAACTGCCCCATCATCGACATGATGCCGCTCGGGACGAATGCATGAAAACCAACGCCGTTGTAGCGGAACCTGGCGTGATACTCGTCGTGGTTGTTCCGGTTCAACCGAGGTCCGATCGAGATGTTGGTGAGTCCGCTGAACTGGGGCGGCACAGCGCTGTTGGGTAGAGCGCCCAAGGACCGACCCGACCAATTCCCGTAGAGGCCGTCCCGGATGGCGGCGGCAAGAACGTGTCCTGCTACAGGGGATTCGATGGACGAGTCTCCCGGTGCGCCCACGGCGGATCGCAGCAGGTCGCTGCCCTGCTGCCAGACCACGTGAAGATGTTCGCTGAGGTCGGCGCACTTGTCCGGGTGGTAGTTAACCGATCCCCATGGGGAGCCGCGAAGAGTGCCGTCTTCATTCACTAGCGGCACGTCGCGGAGTTGCCGGAAGACAGCAAGGGTGACCTGCTTGCCGGAGACGGTCAGGGTCTTGATTTCGACGGATGCGGTGCGGATCTCCGCGTTCTGGACGGTGAGCTTGGACGGCATAGATAATCCTTTGGGGGTGAGCTAGTGCCTTGACCACAAACGTTCGCCGGGTTGGTTAGGCGGCCCTGGCTGCGGGTTAGGCCCAGCGGTGTTGTCGTTCGCTGCGGACGCGTGCGCGTTTGCGGCGTTGAGCGGTCAGGACGTCGGGGTGGCGGGCGTTGGCGTTGCGCCAGCGTAGGTATTGATGCAGGTGGCGGCCAAGGGCGACGTGGTTGTGGTGGTCGGATCCGGCGATCACGAAGGTGCGTAGCGGGCCGAAGTGGGCCTCGATCGGGTTGGCCCAGGATGCGTAGGTCGGGGTGAAGCAGAGCTCGAGCTTGTTCCGGGTCGCCCACTGCCGGATGGCGGCGCCGGAGTTTGGTCGGGCGTGTGTTGGCCGTCGAGACGATGAACTGCTCGTCGTCAGGACTGATCTGGCGGGGACGGCCACCTGCCCATTAGGGTCCAAGCTGGGCATCCCCATCTCATTGAACCGGTGAATGACACCACGCACGGAGTCCTCGTCGGCCTGGACCAGCCGGGCGATGACCGGCACACTGTTTCCGCCAGCGGAGGCCAACACGACCATCGCCTGGCGCAGCCGGACCGTTGAACCGGTCCCGCGACGCACGAGGCGTTGCAGCTTCTGGCCTTCTGGATCGCCTAATCGGCGTACTCGAACAGGTTCTGCCACCTACACAGCCTTGACCGTCCCCGGGTCCACGTAGCGGACCCGGCCCGGCGTGTCACCCAACCCGGCCAACGTTTGTGGTCAGAGCACTAGCAGCCGCCCAGATAGACGTTGCCATCAACCCACTTCCTTTGGGTAGGGGCTGTCTCGCTAACGGTGTTTCCGGCGATCTTGGTTAGTAGGTTTCAGCGGCTGGGAAGCGGTCGCTGAAGGTGATGGCGAAGGCGTTCAACGCGGGTTTCCAGCGCATCGTCCATCGGGTTCTGCCTGTTCCGGTGGGGTCCAGGGATCGGGTCACCAGGTACAGACACTTCAACGCGGCCTGCTCGTTGGGGAAGTGGCCGCGGGTTTTGATCGCCCGTCGGTAGCGGGCGTTCAACGACTCGATCGCGTTGGTCGAGCAGATCACCCGCCGGATCTCGACGTCGTAGTCGAGGAACGGGATGAACTCCGCCCAGGCGTTGTCCCACAGCCGGATCACCGCCGGATACCGCTCGCCCCACTTCTCTGCCAGGTCCTCGAACGCGGCCCTGGCCGCCGCCGCGTTGACGGCGGTGTAGATCGGTTTGATGTCGTGCTTGAGCGCGTCCCAGTACTTGCGGGAGGTGAGCCGGAACGTGTTGCGGATCAGATGGATGATGCACGTCTGCACGATCGTGCGGGGCCACACGTTCGTGACCACCTCGGGAAGACCTTTCAGGCCGTCGCAGACGAGGAAGAACACGTCCTTCACGCCCCGGTTACGCAGGTCGGTCAGCACGCTCATCCAGAACTTCGCACCCTCACCACCCGAGCCGGCCCATAACCCGAGGATGTCCTTCTCCCCGTCGAGCGTGACCCCGATAGCGGCGTAGAAGGGCCGGTTCGCGACCTGCCCGTCGCGGACCTTGACCACGATCGCGTCGATGAACACGGCGGCGTAAATCTCATCCAACGGGCGGTGCGACCAGTCGGTCATCTCCTCGATCACCTTGTCGGTGATCCGCGAGATCGTCTCCTTCGACACCGAAGCCCCGTAGATCTCCGCGAAATGCGCCGAGATCTCCCCGGTGGTCAAACCCTTGGCATACAACGACAACACGACTTCGTCGACCCCGGACAGGCGCCGCTGCCTCTTCTTGACGATTTGGGGCTCGAAGGTGCCGGCCCGGTCCCGGGGCACATCGATCTGGACCGGCCCCGTGCTATCGGTCAGCACCGTCTTCGCCCTGGTGCCGTTGCGGACGTTGCCCGACTCCACCCCAGCCGACTCATGTTTCTCATAGCCCAGATGCTCGGTCATCTCCTCCTTCAGCGCCGTCTCCAGGACCGTTTTGGTCAGCTGCTTGAGCAGCCCGTCCGGGCCGGTCAGCGACAGCCCTTGTTCCTTCGCGGCCCGGACCAGCTCGGCGGCGGCCTTCGCCTCAGCCGACGGCTCGGGCCGCTTCTTACGTCCGGTCTGGTCGTTCAGTGTCGCGGTCATCACGGCACCCTCCTCACCAGGCACAACGCCCGATGGGTCAGGCCGGAAACACCCTTAGATGCACAGACCCTTTGGGTATCGAGCATGCCGTTGAGGACGTCGTCGACGATGAGATGCCAGCCGTCGCGGTCGGCGATCCACCATCGGTTGTCGTATCGGACGTGATCGGTGATCAGTCGCGACAGTGGCGTTGCCAGGCCTTGGCCGTGCAGTTCGCGCATGTTCGCGTGGCTGATGAAGCCGTCGGTGGTGTCGTTGATGGTGCTGTCAGGGGTGTTCATCGCAGCCGGTCCCCTTCTCACAGCTCGAATGTTGGCTGCTGGCCGCGCTGGACCGCACTTGGCGGGTTGAGGGTCGGGGCGTGCTGTGGCGCGGGCTGGGACTGAGGGGTGGGGCTGACGTCGGGGGCCTCGCGTCCGAGCGCAGCGGCGGCGCTGAGCTGGAGCTGATTACGGACGTCTTCGACGACGAGTTCGTGGCCGATGGTGATGGCGGTGCCGTTGATGACGGTCATGGTGGCGAGTCGGGCGACGTAGGCGGCGTTGGGTTCGGGGCTGTGCGCGTCGGCGCGGTAGGTGTTGCCCCAGTTGTCGGTTCCGTAGAGGTCGGCGGAGGCGCGGAGCCGCTCGAATTCCCAGAGCAGGATGATTTCGTCGATGGGTTCGCCTTCGGCGGCGAGGGTGACGAAGGTCATGAACACCTCGCGACGCTGGTCGCTGCTGAAGGTCTCCGGTGGAACGATCTGGGAAACCGTGCGGGCCTGCTCGGGGTGAGCGAGGAGGTCTGCCAGGAGTTGGTCTTCGCGGGCGGCGCGTTCGCTGGTGGTGACCGCAGCATCGAGTTCGTCCGGTGTGCGCCAGACTCGCAGGGCCTGTTGTTCGTCGATGGTGGTGAACGCCTGGTATGCCTGGGCTTGGTGGGTGAGTGCTTGGGCCATGCCGGTCATCTCGGTGCGGGTTTGTTCGGTGGGTTGTCCGGTGATGGCGGAGACGGCGATGCGTTCGCCGTGCTCGGCGATTGTGCGTCGGAACCCGGAGACCTGGACCATGCGCGCGTACGAGGCGATATGCGTGGTGGAGGGGCATGCGCCGCGTAGTTCTTGCAGCCAGTCGGCGTCGACGCCGGGCTGGTCGACGCGGTTGGCAACGTGCCAGGTGAGTTCGTCGCCGTGGTGGTAGTCGCGCAGGTCCAGGACCGCGGTGTAGATCTGGCGCAGCACGCGGTGGCCGAACGACTCCGGGCGCAGGTAATCGAACTCGGCGGGTAGTGGCTGGTCGGCGAGCATCGCGCCGACCAGGGCTTGTTCGGCCCGTACCGTCAGGTAGCTCATGGTCGTGTCCTGTTTCCTTCGTTCTACGGCGCGTCGTGGTGGCGGTGGCTGTCGTCGACCAGGGCGTCAGCGATGGCCATGCGTTCGGCGCTGGCGTCGAGTTCGGTGCTGAACAGCGGGTCGGTTACCTGTTGCCAGCCGTCTCCGTCGGGGCGGGGCATCCACCAGACGCCCTCGTAGTGTTGGAAGTCGCTGATCTTCGCTCCGACTGGTCGGGCCTTGCCGGCGTCAATCGCGGCGTACATCTCGGGGTTGGACAGGGTGCGCGGGTTGCCGGCGATGGGGTCGGTGGCTGTCATCAGGCCGGGTGGTACGCCGAGGAGCGGGTCACCGGATAACCACTTGGTGCGCAGGGCTTCGTCGGCGGCGGCGAGGTGGCCGGGGCTTTTGTGTCCGGCGCGGCATCCCTTGGCGTAGAAGGTGGCGGCGGCCTGCACGACCTGGCGCATCTCGTTGTGCCAGTAGCGGGCGGCCTGCCCGGAGGGCTCGTCGGCGGCGTAGATCTGCTCCCGCCAGACCTTCAGCGCGAACAGTTCCTCGATCAGGCCGGGGTGCAGGTGCCAGCACGAGCGGACTCGGGTCTCGGTGGCCAGTTCGTAGCGGTCGTGCAGCCAGACGACCCATTCGACGAGTTCGACCCAGGCAGCTTTGCGCTGAGTGGGGGTCTGGGCGTGCCATTCACGCAACAGGGCGCCTGTGCCGACCGGTTGGCCGTCAACGGGAACCATCTGGCTGCGGGCGGCTACGGCATCGGCGCGTCCGCCGGGCCGTAGCCGGGCGGTGGGCAGGTCGGGGTTCATGGGGTGCCTCCGGTGCGCAGCGCGCGTGCGGCGGCGCGGGCTGCGGCGAACTGTTTGCGGTGCGGGCCTTGGTAGTGGCGGGTCATCCGGGTTTTGATCGCCGGGGTGTTGGCTTCGATGATCAGTGCCTCGCGGTGGCGTTTGGACAGGGTGCGGATCTGGTCAGGGGTGATGGTGTCGCGGTCTTGGAGACTGGGCGAGGACGTGATGCCCTGTGGTCCGCGTTGGATGGTGGTGACGGTCTCGCGGTATTTGCCGGCTAGCCGGGCGAAGTCGTCGAGTTCGTCGCCGGACAGGCCACCGAGGGCGATCTTGATGGTGGCGTTGCCCCACATGATGTCCGCGCCGTCGCGGCCCCACCGTTTGCGGGCCTGGGCGAGGCTTTGGAACACCGCGACGATGAAGATCCCTGAACCGGCGGCGGTGGACATCTGGGTCGCGAGATCCGGCAGCGGCACCACGTTGGCGACCTCGTCGAGGATCATGCCCAGCGGGGGTGAAAGCCGGCCGCCGTTGCGCTCGGCGAGGGTCTTGGCAGTCTCGGTGACCTCGTCGACGAACGCCGACAGCAGCGGCGCGAGGTCCGCGGCGTCCTTCTCCGAAACGGTGATGTAGATGGTGCCGCGTTCACGCAGGAACGCCTCGATGTCGAACGATTCCCAGGCGGGTGGGCAGAACACGTCGCGTGCGGTTTCGCCGACCAGTGGGGCGACCGCGGTCATGACGGTGGCCCACATGTTGGAGCGGGTCTCGGCCGGGGCGGCGTAGATACCTTCCAGCATCGGCGCGACGTTCGGGTTCGCGCCCGAGTGGTCGGCCAGGAGCTTGATCGGTTCGTCGTCGCCTTCGTTGAGCGCCCACGTCAGGACGTCGGTCATGGTGCGGCCGGTGATCGCCGCGACGTGCATCCAGCCGCCGAGCAGGTTGGTGGCGGTCATGCCGAAGAAGGCCGCGTTGGTGGAGTCCCCGGCGCCGTCCTTGCCGACCCGCACCATTGTGTTGGCGCGCTCGCGGGCTTTGTCGTAGCTGTCGCAGCCGGCCAGTGGGGACCAGCGCAGCCGGTAGGGCCAGCCTTCCCGGGCGAAGTCGATGATCGCCACCGGGCCGAGGTCGCGGCGGATGGTCAGGGTGTTTTCGATGACGTCCCCACGGACCGAGGTGACGAGCGCCGGCCCAGCCCAGTCCCGTAGCCACGGGATGATCACCTGGGAGGTTTTGCCCTGACGCGGCGGAGCGAACAGCATCACCGCGTGCTCGACAGAGGCAAACAGGCGCATCCGCGACGGGATCGCTCTACCGAGCTGCACGGCCACGTCGGTGATCTGCACGGCTTTGCGCGGCAGGTCGGGCCGGATCACTGCGGCGCTCTCGAGCGCGGCGGCGGCGCTGAGGTTTTCGGCCAACTGCGCCTTGGAGGCGAATCCGCGCTGCTGATGGCCACTGGCGACCTGCCGGCCGATGAACACTCCCGCCGACACGAGGACCGCGAGGACGAGCAACGCGGCGAGGTAGAACCCGACCGGGCCGGGCAGGTCGGGTTGCGCGTGTTCGGGCCAGGCCAAACGCGGGTCGTCCCAGTGCTTTGGCAGCCGGGAGGCGATGCCGAAGGCATCGGTGAACGGCACGTCGGGCCAGGTCCGTGAGAACAGCAGCCCGGCGACCTGGCCGCTGCCCCAGGTCCCGACGGTCAGCAGCCCGAGACCGCCGATGAGCACGACAATGAGGTAATCGGAGGCATTGGTGAAGGTGCCACTGCCGGTCGTGGTGGTGGTGTTGGTGCTCAACGCGCACCTCCTCGTTCGTGGTCTGGCCAGGCTCGGACGCGTTACGGGCGCAACCGTGGTCCGCCGTCGTCCGGTAGGACCGGACCCGCGGGCTGGTTGGGCGGTGCTGGATCGGCGGTACCGGTTGGTAAGCGCAGATTCTCGGTGATGTCGCGGGCGAGCAGATCGCGCGCCGTGGCGGCGCACTGCGCCGGGTCACCGGTACGGCGGCGACATCGGCCAGCTCGCGGTGTTCCTGCTTGCAGATCGCGGGGCGTCACCGCGGGGATGTCCCCGGAGGTGCGCGGCGTCTTCTCGATGCGCGTCCACACGGTGTCGAACATGCTCGCGCCGGCCGAAGCTTCGTGCTGTGCGGCGTAGAGCAGTACCTCGAACGTGTCCTGGAACAGCGGAACCGAGAACGTCCTGTTGTCCAGCCAGCCGCCGATCGACCAGACGAGCTGCGGGTGCTGGACGAGCCCGGCCACGATGGTCCGTTCCGCGTTGGCCCACTCCGGGTCCGACTTCGCAGGCACCACGACATCGCCAAACTCCCTCTATCCACCAGGCGGTTTGTCTAAACGGCCATGCGTTCGTTGGTGTAGAACAGCTGCCGCTCCTGGGCGGAGAGGATCGTCTGCACGATCTGGCTGGGCTGGCGTCCGACCTTCCACAGCGCGCGGCCGACGTGTTCGCCGGACCAGGAGGCGATGTGGGCGCATTCGGTGTCGGTGAGCCCGATCTGCTCCTTCGTCATGGCGAGGGGTGCGGTGTCTTGGCGCAGGCAGACCCGCACGTCGCAGGAGGCGATCAAGTTGCTGGCGATCATGACTTCTTCGCTGCCGGCGGCGCCGACGGCTTCGAAGTCGGCGAGCCGGTGGGTGCTGAGCATCTGCAGGGTGCCCTGGGCGCGGGAGAGCCGTAGGTCGGAGTCGACCTTGCGGATCATCGCGGGGACGCGCATGGCCCGCCAGAGTTCGTCGCGGATGACCATGCGT
Source organism: Micromonospora sp. CA-248212 (assembly GCF_050948405.1). NCBI lineage: Bacteria > Bacillati > Actinomycetota > Actinomycetes > Micromonosporales > Micromonosporaceae > Micromonospora > Micromonospora sp. CA-248212. The sequence goes on from NZ_CP192023.1 coordinate 4,766,715, forward strand.
ACCGGGCCGCCGGGTTCGTCGATCGCCGCCTGCCCCCACGACGACACACACGCGAGGGTCATCGCCACGGTCTCGTCACCGCGCCCGTCGATCCGAGACAGGTCAACGGTCTGGATCGGTGCGTCGAAGTCCAGGTTGACCGTGGTGGGTCCGTCGAACAGGCCGCTGAGGGAACCGTGGATCATGTTGCCAAGCGCGTCGGCGGTAGGCCGGATCATCTCCCGCAGTTCCGCGGTGTCGTCTCCGCGGATACGCAGTTCGGTCGCCATCTCCGGCAGCGGATCACGGAGCAGTGCCCAGACGGCAGGGATGGTCGGATCGGTCAGATCGCTGTGACCAGTGGCCTCGCCGGAGGCGTGTTTGATCGCCAACGACAGGGCCGCTTCCTCGGTCGGTGACAGGGCACGGCCGAGGCGCATGACCAGCAGCGAGGACAACAGAGTGATCCGACGGCGGTGGATCTCGTCCAGTCGCTCGCGTAGCTGTTCAGGGTCGGCGGGCAGGTTGCGGCCGAGGGGTCCGCTGTCGAGGGGGTTGAGCCGGTTGCCGAGGCCTGGCCCGAGTTCGAGGGGTTCGACGCCGAGGTGCCGGGCGAGGGTGGCGTATTCGTTCTTGATGTCGCCGAGGACGAACGCTTTCACCCCATACGCCATCAGCCGGTAGCAAAGCAGCTTGATGGTGGCCGACTTACCCGACCCGGGTACGCCGGTGATCAGGAAGTTGGGGTTGGTGATCAAGCCGAGTCGTAGCCATTCGATGGGGTGGCAGGAGAAGCTGCCGCCGGATTGGGTGTCGATGCCAATGTAGGTGCCGGTCGGGGGCATGGTTTGCCCGTACAGCCAGGGGTAGAGGCCCTGCATCTGGCCGGTGGAGCTGCGGAAGACCGGGACCTGCGGTGCACGGGCGGTGCGGCCGGCGAACGGGCGGGCCCAGCCGCGTCGCGGTGGTGTCGGCTCAGGCCGGACCCGCTCCGGTGCCGCTTGCGGTGTCCGGACCGTGGTTGGGGTGGGCAGGCGTCCGAGCACGTCGGCCAGGTCCACGACGGGCAGGTCGTCGCCTCGCTTACGCCGCAACATGCAGATCACCGCCCTCGGTTTCGGTTGGGGTGGAGGCACTGCGGGGTGTGGTGTTCATGGCGGCTTACCACCTCTTCTTCGGTAGGCCGAAGCCGAGCGGGAGGGCGCCCATGACGAAGCCGACGTCGTGGGCGTACCACATGCGGCGGATTTCGATCCGGGCCGCGGCGGCGTCGGCTTCCAGGGCAAGGCAGGCGTCTTCGAGCTGGTCGGCGTCGGTGACGGTCAACGTCACGTAGCCGGTGAAGCGGACCAGTCCGTGGCCGGCGGCGAGTTCGGCGTCCTGCGCCTCCGCGCGGGCCAGTGCCTGGCGTTCGTGTTCGGGCACGATTTGCTTGGTTCGTTGGCGCATGCCGACGGCGACGGAGCGTTTGGTCCGCTCCCCCATCACCTTCCGCGACGCCTCCCGAGGGCCGAGGGGTTCGATGTGCATCGAGAACGACCGGCGGTGCACACCCTCACCGAGCAGTGGCGCGAGGACGGTGGCGTACACCTGGTTACGCGGCCAATCGTGAATCCAATAAGTCACGGAGTGGGCGCCGTCGTGGGCGTAGGCGTGCGGTTTGGTCTCCGCTGCCGCCGGGCCGGCGACGGCCGGGTCGACACCAGCGGCCAGGCCATCTGCGTTCACGGCGTTCGCGTTGGCGCGGCGTTCGGCCAGGTGCCGCCCCGAGTGCGGGTCATAGGCGGTCCGGATCACCTCGGCGAGATCACGTGGGCCGAGCCACGATTCGATTTGCAGGTCCGCTCCGGCGATCGACGCGCCCAGGGCACGCAGGTGCCGGGTGAGGATGCCGGCGGCGGCGGCGCTTCCGCCGCCGGCGCCCTTGATCGCCCCGGCGGCGCGGCGTTCGTCCATGGTGAACGCGAGGTACGCCTCCCGGCCGCTGGTCGACAGGGTGGCGCCGGCGAGTAGACCTGAGGTGACCTCGACCGCTTGCCGTGGTGCTCCGTCGGCGATGTGGTCGGCGTGCCAGCGGCGCAGCGCGGCGCCGGACTCCGGCACGATCCGCTGTAACGCCTGCACCCGCGTGATCGGGTTCCCTTCGGTGCACAATCCGGCGAGGAGTGCCCCCCAGCTCGCGACGCGTTGGTCGCGGCGGCTGGAGTCGACCAGGCTGATGCCGGAGTACCGCACTCGGGCGACTGCGGTGTAGGTGCGGTCGAGGCGGTGGTAGGCCACGGCCAGGGGTGCGCCGGTTGGCCCTCGCCCTTCCATGATTTTGATGGGGGCGAGGAGGCCGGGTAGGTCCATCGGTTTCGGCGCGGTCTTGTCTGCCGTGGCCTCGGGGGCGAAGGCGGCGGACAGGAATCGGTGGCGGGTGCGGGATCTGCCGAGGTGGTAGGAGGTGAAGGCGAGGACCCACTCGTCGACGGTGCGTCCACCCAGGCGCAGGAACGCCAACGCTGTCAGGATCGCGGCGACGGGCCAGAGGGCCACGCCGGCCTGCATCCGCGCGGACGCGAGGGGCCAGATCGCGGCGAGTACCGCTGCGGCAACCATGACGACGCGTTGGAGTGTCATCCCGAACAGGAATGCGACCTTTTCGTGCTGCCACCCGAAGTAGGTGCGGGTGCTGTGGTCGGAGTTGGTGCTCACTTGCCGACCTCCTCAATCGGGCTGGTGTACGTGGGCTGGTGAGGGACCGGCGGCGGCCCGGGATCCGTCGACACCGGTTCCGTGCGGGTTTCCGGCATCGCTCCCGGCGCGACGGGATGCTGGACGTCGGCCACGACAGAGTTGCTGCGGTCGGTGTCGACTGGCGGAGTCGGCTGCGGACTGCCGCCGGAACCACCGCGAGTGGCGGCACCGGTCCAACTTCCCCCGTACTGCGGGTAGCCGGCGGGTCTGGCGTGCGGATTCGCCCCGTGGATTCCGGCGTGCCCGGCGGTCTGCTCCATTCGCCCGGCGAGGGAGTTCACGGCGCGTTGGGCCATGTCGATACCGGCGGCGGCGACCGCGATCGGCAGAGCAACCGCTCCCAACGCCCCGGCAGCCCCAGCCGCTCCGGCACCAGCCGCGGCGGATCCCCCGGTCGCAGCAGCGCCGGTCGCACCGGCTCCCGTCGCTCCGGTGGCGCCGGCCGCGCCGGTTTCGGTGCCGGCGGCGGCCATGGTGCGGGCCTCGGTGGCCTGGCTGAACTGGGCCGGGTTCACCCCGACCGGGGATCCGCCGCCGCTGTTGGTGCGACCGGCCGCGAACCCAAGTAGCCCGGCCATGCCTCCGCCAGCGGCGGCCTGCACGGTGGCGAAGGTGAAGAAGCGGGCGATGACCGGCCACGCCACGACCGCGAGCAACAGGATCAGCATGCCGGTCAGCAGGGTGGTGAGGTCCTTGGCCCGGGTGGGGTCAGTCGGGTCACCGAAGACCCCGAATCCGATCGCGAACACCATCGCGATCACGGGCTTGAGGCCGATCAGCTGGATCGTCGCCGCACAGAGCTTCGGCCACCAACTCCTCGTGGTCTCCGAGATTTCCCCGACCGCGGCGATCGGTGAGGTCGCCAGCAGCACCGCGATCGCGGCGTTGCGCAGCAGCATCTCGAACCAAAGCACCAGCGTGAGCACGATCCCGACCAGGGCCAGGATCAGCACCAGCGAGGCGGACGTGCCGTTGACGCTGCTGAGCTGGAAAAGAACGGTCAGCTTGGCCTTCAGTCCGTCGTTGCCTCCCAGGGATCTGTCGACGATGCCCTTGGTGATCTCGTCAGAGGCGATCAGTGCCGCGTTCGCGACGAGCATCGTCGCCAGGAACGCCAGCACCGCTTTGCCGGTGCCGACCAATCCCTGGGCCAGGGCGGAACCGTCCTGGGTGACCGCGGTCCGGATGATCTGGATCAGCAGCAGCAGCGCCCCGATCCCCATCGCGAGCCACTTCGAGATCGCGTACGGCCCGTCGATGCTCATCAGGTCGATGTTCGGGAAGGCCACGAACGCGTCCGCGAACGTCTTCAGCAACGACGTCGCCGCGTCAGCGAACGACTTGCAGACCGACTCCCACGCGTTGCCCGCGACACCACCGACGATGCCGCCGATGATGTCCCCGGGGTTGCAGCCGCTGGCGCCGGTGTCGAGGGGGTCGCAGGCGGCGATCATGGGGTGAGCACCTGCCACCCCTTGGCTGCGGCGTCGGCGGTGTTGGGCCGGGCAACGAGGCTGTTGTAGTCGGCGTACTTGCTCGCCCCGGCCTTGAGGGCCTTCCAGTCGGTGCCGTCCCAGTGCAGTTCTATGGGGTACGCGCCGAGCGTGGACGTGACCTGCCCGCCGGTGGTGGTGGTGAGGTAGGCCAGGATCAGCACCGTGACGGTGTCCGGTGAGGCGTCGCGCAGCTGGTAGGCGGCGGGTCCGAAGGTCATCGACGCACCGGGCGGGACCGGGCCGGTGGTCGGCAGTCCGAGGGAGTGGCGGGTGTTGAGCCTGCCCCGCGCCAGGGAGTCCTCGGCGTCGTCGTAGGAGGGGTCCGCGATTACCGAGGCGATCTCCCGGCCCCGCTGCGGGTCGAGGGTCGACATGACCTGGGTCAGGTACTCCACGCCCGCTACCGCCGCACCCTGCATGGAGTGGGGATAACCCACCGAAATCCCCGCCTTGGTCCGCTTACCCTTGACCAGTTGGAGCGGGCCTGCGGGAACCTGCTGGACCGGGGGCTGCGGAGCCGGGGACGCCGACGCCGCACTGCCCCTCGGTGGGGCACCGGCGGAGCGGGAGAGCGTCCAGGTGATCAGCACGGCCGTTGCGGCCACGACGATCGTCACGGAGACGATCACTGTTACGCGTCGTGTACGACGGGTTTCGTCCAGGAATGTGTTCATAAGCGCTGGTGGTCAGCCGGCCGCACCGAAGACGGTGTTGACCAGGGGAATCGCGATCGCGGTAGCGATCACACCGGCGAGCGACCAGATGAAAGCGCTCTTGCCCTTCTCGGCCGTGTCGGGCCGGTTGGAGAGCTTGCCGGCGGCCATCAGGCCACCGGAGGCAAGAGCCGCGATGGCGCAGGCGATCAATGCGCCCCACTTGACGTAGGACAGCAGCAGCGTGACTCCGTTGCTGCCACCGGTCGGATCGGCGGGGGCGGGATTGGGCACGTCCGCGAACACGGACAGCGCGGAGGCAAGGTGGTGCATGGGGTCTCTCCTCGCGAGCAGGGGTGTCGCCGCCGCGTGTCTTCCCTGGTCAACCCAGGTCGTAAACAATCACGAACAGCGGGGGAACTGTAAGCGGTCCCCCACCCCGGCGCGATAGTCTCCAGCGGAGTGACATGGCTCATAGGCCATGGAGTTGCGTCTACGATCGTGAACAACGCATCCTGAGTCGGAACGTCAACAGTCGAGAGGCCAACCACTGGGATGACCACCGACGATGACGGGCCAAACTTCGTCGCGGCGCGCTTGGACCACCTGTTCCGGACGGTCTATCCCGCCTCGCTCGGCCGCCCCTACAGCTACCGCGAGGCCGCCGCGAAGATCGCGGAACTCGCCGGCCACCGGGCCGTCTCCCCGGTGTATCTGCAGCAAATCCGCACCAGCAAGCGCGCGACCCCAAGCCTGGACAAGCTGATCTGGATCGCCCGCCTGTTCGGCGTCCCGGTGACGTACTTCGCCGACGGCGTCATCGCCGATCGTGTCGACGCGCAGTTGGCGATCGTCACCGAGCTGCGCGATCACGGCGTGCGTGAACTGGCCCGGTTGGCCACCGGACTGTCCGCCGAAGCCTTGGAGCCGATCAAGGCTCAGCTGCGCTACGCCCGGCGTTCGGAAGGGCTGCCGGAGATCACGGACGACCCGGCGGAACCGTCCGTCTGATTGTGAGATGTTCCTCTGACCTGCACTTTCCCCCTGGTCGACACTCACATTTCCTCGCTACTCTCCCGAATGCGGATATTCCAGCCCGGTGGCTTCTGTCGCCGGGCTTACCCATGCGACACGGGGAGAAGCTGTGCGCCGACCACGCACCCCACAGCACAACACCGAACCCCGCCCACGCGACCTCCGGCGCCGGTGCGAACGTCTGCTCGACGACAACGGGATCGTGGTGCCGTCGCCGTTCGACCGGCACACCCTGGCCGCCGTCATCGCCCACCACCGCGGGCGCCCCGTCGAGGTACGGGAACTGCCCGTGCCCGTACGGGCAGACCAGCACTCCGGCGTCTGGGTACACACCACGACCCGGGACCTGATCTTCGTCGACCCGACGCGCAGCCCCTGGGAGCAGGACCACATCACCGCCCACGAGGTCGGCCACATGCTGTGGAACCACGAGGCATCCGACGTCGACCTCGGCGAGATCCTGCTACCTGACCTGGACATGAGCGTCGTACGGGCCATGCTCGGCCGGCACGACTTCAGCACCGAGCAGGAACGCGAGGCCGAGATGATGGCCACCGTCATCATCGACCGGGCCGCCCGCACCACCCCCGCCGCTCGCTCCCCCATCGACCGGGTCACGTCCGCCCTGTCGCTCGACGATGTCTGAGATCTCGGGTTCCGAACTCGTCGTCGTCGCCGTCCTGTGGCTGGCCTCCGCCGCCCGCGTGCACACGGTGCGCGCCGGCCCGGCCCACCGCGCGCTGTTCGTGGCCATCACCGCCCTGGCGCTGTCGATGACCGCCCGCGTCGACGTCATCGCCCACGACATCGACCAGGTCACCGGGATCCACGGCGCGGGGGTACTGATCAAGCACGTCAGTGGGCTGATCGCCGTGGCCGCGCTGTTCGACCTCGCCGTCCTCGGCACCACGACCCGAATTCGCCGGCACGGCCTGCCCCTGGCCGGACTGGTGGTCACGACCGTGACCATGACCGCCCTGTTCTGGGCGATGCCCCGCGACGATTCCGCCGACTTCGCCGACCGCGCCGCCGGTCACACCCTCACGACCTGGTACATCCTGATCTGGACGACCTATCTCGGCGTGGCGATGGCCCTGTCGACCCGGCTGTTCCACCACGGCCACACCGCCAGCCGCAACCAGGTCGTGCGCGCCGGGCAACTCATGCTCACCATCGGCTGCGCCATCGGCACCGGATACGCCCTCTACCGCCTCGCCTACTTCGCCGCCCGCCTCGACCACGGCCCACCGGCCCGAGGCGACACGTTCTACGTCGACCTGTCCGACGACATCAAATATCTCGCCATCCTGTTCATCGCGGGAGGTCTCAGCACCGCTGGTATCCCCGCGACCCGGGCCAGCCTCCGCGCCCGCCGTCACCTGCGCGCCCTGCAACCGCTGTGGCAGGCGCTCGTCCCGGCCAACCGCCGCCTCGACCAGCCCGGCCTCACTCCCCGCGACCGGCTGACCCGACACACCGTCGAGCTCTACGACGCCATCCACGTGCTGCACCGCAACGCCGCCCCACACCTCGCTCCCCTCGCCCGCACCCGACTGGCCGGGCGTGGACTCGTCGGCGACGACCTCGACATCGCCACCTACGTCTGCGTGCTCCGCGCCACCTGGCTACAGACCACACGGCGGTCCACCGTCATCCAGACCACGTCACCACCGCTGTCCGCCGACCCGGCCAGCGGACTCGCCTGGCTGCTCGACCTCGCCCACCTCTGGGACACCCCCGCCGTCAACGACACCCTCGCCGACCTGTTCACCGCACCGGAGGCCGCCCGATGACCACGGTCACCGCCACCGAATCCCGCACCGCCCGCCTGCTCACCGACTGGCTCGACCCCAAAACGTGGATCATCGCCGTCAGCCTCATCACCGGATGGACCGCCGAGCGGTGGCCCGGCCTCGGTTGGGGAGCACTGAGCGCGTTGTTCGCCGCGATCATCCCCGTCCTGATCATCAAGCGCGGTGTGCAGGCCGGACGATGGGCCGACCGGCACCTCGGCGTCATCCGCGCCCGACTCATCGTGATGGCCCTCATCCTCACCTCAGTCGCCCTCGGCATCGCGATCATGCTCCTCGGCGGCGCGCCCACGTCCCTCGTCGCGCTCACCGTCGCCATGTTCGCCACCCTCGCCGTGCTGACCGCCATCACCCCACGCTGGAAAATCAGCGTCCACGCGGCCGTCTCCGCCGGAGCGACCACCATGCTCGCCGGCCAACTACCCCTCGCCGCGATCCTGATCCTCAGCCTGGTCGTGGCGGCCGTCGCTTGGTCCCGCGTCGAGCTCCGTGATCACACCCCAGCCCAAGCCGTCGCCGGCGGCATCATCGGCGCACTCATCGCCGGACTCGTGTTCACCTCACTGAGCTGACCAACCGGGAAACATCCGTTAACAATAGTTGACAGCCCTGCTTCCGCAGGGGTTACCCTCGGCCGCGCGCCTTGCCGCCAGCAATCGCGTACACCCTTGATGGCTTGTCCCCGAGGTAGCCCGCAATGACCCCACGCCCCCGGCAGCCACGATGAGGCGGCTGCTCACACTCGCACCCCTCGCCCCCGTAGCGCTCGCGCTCGTCGTCGCCGTCTCCGCGACCGGCAGCGGCGCCCTCGACCCCGTCGCATCCACAACCGGCTGCCTCCCCGCCGTCGCGGAGGGCAGCGAAGCGCAGAGCGCCCTCAAAGCGCTCACCCCGACCGCCCTGGCCAACGCCAAGACCATCTACGACACCTCAGCGCAGATGAAACTGCCCGCGCGGGCCGCGGTCGTCGGCATCGCCACCGCGCTGCAGGAGTCCTACCTCAAGAACATGGCCAATTCAAACGTGCCCAGGTCACTCACCCTGCCGCACGAGGGCGTTGGCTCCGACCACGACAGCGTCGGACTGTTCCAACAACGCCCCCTACCGCCGGATGGCGAAGGCGGATGGGGCACCGTGCAGGAGCTCATGACCCCCACCATCTCCGCCACCAAATTCTTCTCCAAGATGCGCACCATCGACGGCTGGGAAACCATGCCCCTCGCGGTCGTCGCCCAACGGGTCCAGGTCAGCGCCTTCCCCGACGCCTACGCCAAACACGAGCCCCTCGCCACGGCGATCGTCAACGCCATCACCGACGGCACCCTCACCTGCACCGCCCCCGGGTCCCCCTCGACCTCGGGATGGATCAAACCCGTCAACGGCACCTTCACCAGCGGCTTCCGTACCCCCGACCGACCAGACCACGACGGCGTCGACGTGGCCGCACCCAAGGGAACACCGATCTACGCCGCCGGCGCCGGAATCGTCATCACCGCCAAGTGCGACAGCGCCAACTGCGACATCGACGGCTCACTCAACACGCCAGGCTGCGGATGGTACGTCCAGATCCGCCACGCCGACGGCACCGCGACCCGCTACTGCCACATGCTCCACCGCCCGTACGTCACCGTGGGCCAAGCCGTCAGCACTGGCCAGCAGCTCGGCGTCGTCGGCACCAGCGGCCACTCCAGCGGGCCACACCTGCACTTCGAAACCCACACCAGCAACCCACCAAGTAGCACCAACGCCACCGAACCATTCACGTTCATGGCCGCTCGCGGCGTCCGCTTGAGTTGATCATGATAATTGTAGGTTCTCACCGCCGACGGCGATTCTCCCGATCTTGGCGGCCGCGTCGGCGGTTCCGCCATGATCACGAGAATTCGACGGCTACCGGCGAGAAGCGAGCGCCTCCATCAACGCATCGGCCTGAGCCGGCGAAAAACGAACTCGACATAGTCCGCCTCCTCCGGGGGCCCACCAGCCGCCCCGACCCCGAGGCTAAACAACACGCTCCCATCAGGGTCGCCGATGACCTCCAGATCCCCTGACACAATCCCCGGTTCGCCATCGATACTGGAACCAGGCCAAGAATTCGCAACCTCAAGCAACACGCGTCGTTCCGTCACCCGGGGCACGCTATACGCCTACAGGCCGGGGTCCAAGACGCAGGCCCGCGACGGCCAGCCCCGCGCCCGGGCTTGGCACCGCCCGCCACAAACGCCTGGTCACCCACGCTCTCAATGGCGACCCCGTTCCTACCGAGACGGCCGGACAGGTCGGCCATGGTCTATGTTCGTGGAGTCGCTCCACGGTGATCGTTCAGCCAGCCTCCTGCGGCACCAGCCGATCAGGATGAGGCGGCAGGTTCCTTTGAATTCTCCTTGACCCTGGTGTGACCATGGAAACGTGCCCGCTCAGCCTCCTCTTGACCGCTTCGCCGCAGCCCGGCGTATCGCTGAACTTCGCCTGCAAGCCGACGACAACATCCGTGAGCAGCACGTTGTCTCGCGCGTCGTCTTGAAACAATGGACGGACCGCACACGGTGCCTGCACGCGGTGAGCGTTACGGACAGGACGGCGAGGGTCATCGCTCGCGGTCCAGGAGGACTGGGTAAAATCCCGAGCTTCGTGCCGCGGGCCTCCCGATCGGCGGAGGAACGATGGGCCATGACCGAACGGCACGTGCCACGGCTGGTTCGGCTCTGTGATACCGATGCGATCCTGGACGACCCAGATGCGGCAGCGACACTGCGCGATCTCGTGGCCCTGCACCTGGTACGAACCCGGAGTTTCTGGCGGGTCCACGTCCAGGGCTTTCGGCACGAGAGGGAGGCTTTGAGGCAACGGGCTCGGACCTTCCCTGGGTACGCGAACGACTTCCAGCGCCGTTTCGGCCGGCCGCCACGAACCGACGAAGATCACGACTTCTACTTCGAGATGGTGCTGGCGCAGCGTTCGGACATCGACTTCCACAGCGGCCTGACATTCCGGTACAGCGTCGAGCGAATGTTCGACAGATGCCGTGCGTGGATGGCGGACCGCCAGATCCAAATCGTTCACCCGTCATCAGGAGAGTTCCTCGTCGGCGACGCCCCGGTGGTGCTACTCGATCGAAGAGGGCGATTGGAACCAGGAGTGGGAGTCACTCTCGGCAACGCCAGTCAGATCTTGATGCCCGTCACTCCGCAGTCGTTGGTGGCGTTCGGCCCAACTGCGAAAGGTGAGGTGGCGGCACACGTGGTCGACGAACTGAATACGTACCAAGTCCGGGCGGCACACACGCACGTCTTCGTCCGCCCCGGCAGCGGACTCGAGAATTTCGTTCGCAGCACCCGGTTTGACTCCATCGCTGCCACGGCGTAACTCCAGAGGTGTCTGCGGACCCTTGATCCGATTCGTCGAGACCGGCTGCCAGGCCACTACCGAGTCCTTCCCGTCAGGAGCTTGTGCCCCGACAGGAAGAGCGATTTCACGTACTCAAATCAGCACGTCGCCGGATCAGACACCGTCACGCTCCGCATTTGCGTTCTTCGCGCGCGGCCGTCGTCTCGCCTGACCGCGCGGCGGTCCCCGACGGGGCGGGTGGCTCAGGGTCGTGTGGGGGGTGTGGCAGTGTCGTTGGCGGTGTGGCCGCGTTCGAGGATCAACACGTAGGAGAACAGTCCCGGCTTCGCGCCGGATACTTGTTCGTGCGCGGCCAGGATCTCGCCCGTGTGTGGGTGAACGACGAGCTGGGTCGTTGAGCCGCCCGCGATGACGGTGAGGCTGATGCCGATTCGGCCGGCGAGGTCGGCCTGTTCGCCCTGGTAGGTGATGTTTGGTACGTCGGCCAAGACGCGCAGGGTGGCCGCGCGTTGGGTCTGGTTGAGGTACTGATTGGTGGCCAGTCCGATGATTCCGTGGACCAGCATCCGCGGGTAGGCGGGCTCGCCGGCCATCTGGCGTGGGGCCAGCATGCCGGCGAGGGCGGTGGGTTCGGTGGGAAAAGGGTCCGCGAGATACGGCCGTAGGTCCCCGCGCAGGTAGGGCGTGTCCGTCGCTCGGGCTGCGGTGAACTGGTCGCGCTCGCGAGACGTCGGTCGGTAGGCGAGGCCAGGCACATCGGGAAGCCGGCGGGTGACCTCGCGACCGGAGTCGTCGGTGTCTCGGCGCCAGCGCTGCAGGTCGATGCGGGCGATCACGTTCGTGGCGCGGGCCCACGACTGGGTGTGCAGGTAGGTGTAGGGAAGGTCGGTCGAGGCGTCGGCGGGAGTGGCCTCGACGCTCGCGGCGAGAGCCATGAGGCGTTGCCGCGCGCTGAGGCGGACCTGGGCGGAGGCGGTGGGCGTGGTCATGGTGGGCTGCTGTCCTGGTGCTGGGGATGTGGGCGATGCCGGGGCGTGGTCAGCGGGGGTGTGTGGCTGGCAGGCGGCGAGCAGGATTCCAACAACGCTCGCAGCGGCCAAGTGGGCACGCATGGGCAGTCGGGGCATGGGCATCGGGGCGTTGATTCCTCGCTGGGTAGCGGGTCGTGTGGACGTTGGTTCGCATCGACGATGCGGCGGCCTGGCGTTGGTGATGTCGGTACGTCGGCCGGGACGTCACTTGTTCTCGGGCGGACCTGGGCACGTCGACCGCTGGCGAGGCTTTCGCCTCCGCGCGGGTGCGGGATTTGTCCGGTCGGGCTGCCCGCAGTTGGAGTTGCGGCATGGGCGGCAGGAGACCGTCCGCTCCCCCGTCGCAGCAACTCGCGGGCCATCAGGTGACACCGCGCAGCAGCCTGGTCAAGGATTGTTTGCCGTGGTCGGTAAGCATGGCTGTCAGGGCCCGCCGGTAGGGCACCGGCCGCAGGAACCCGTCGGCGAGCATGCGGTTGAAGGTGTCGCGGACGGTGCCTTCGCCAACGGTGTTCACCGCGGCGGTCAGCGCCCGCACCGTCCACTCCCGCGCGGGATCGTCCAGCAGCACCATGTAGATGCGGCGCCGGTTGGCCTCCGCTGACTCGCCACCAGAGTGCATGCTCGCCCGCCTTAGCTCAGATGTACCCGCCGCACGGGGCCGGGCCGCAGTCGCCGCGTGCCTCGACCGAGGATGTGCGAGAGCACTGGATTCGACCGGCCGGCATCAGGGGCCCATCTGGGCGTGGAGGGTGACGGTGTTGCTGAGGCGCAGCACGACTGCCGGGTCCTCAAGGATTCGGTCGAACTGGCTGAGTTCCGCGGTAGTGAATCCTGCGACGTCGGTGAGCTGGTCGTTCAGGTGGTGGGCGATGTGGCGGTAGAGGGTACATCCCGGGCCGCCGCCGCGGCTGGTCTCGGTGTGGGTGGTGGTGCAGACGTGGTCCATGCCGAGGGCGATGAGGAGTCCAATGGTGTCGTCCACCGAGGGAGGCGCCGCCGGAGACGAAAGAAAGGTGTGGATCGCCCGGATGACCCGGTCGATGACGCTGGTGCCACCCGGGACAGAGGTGTAGACGACAGGCGGGGCAACGACGGTGCCGGCGAGGATCAGCCATCCGCCGCTGCGGAGCAGATTGGCCATCGGTGCGAGCGTGTCGATGTGGTCCGGTTGCCGGTCAGCGAGCACGACGTCATAGCCGCCTGCTCCTGCGAGCAGGTGTGCCTGCTCGGGATTCTCGACGACGTCGACGCGTCCGCTCGGTCCGACCAGGCGAGTCAGCTGTGCGATGTCGGCGACGCCCGTGATGTCCACGACTTGCTGACCGGCGCTGACCTGGACTCGGCCAAGCTCGTCGGTCAGTAGCCGCGTGAGCGTTCTGCGCGCCGCCGTACGCCACTGCTGGTCCCCGGTCACGTCGGCGCCGCTGGCCGGATCGGTGGGGCGGGTGTCATCGGTCATGTGGACGGGCTCCTATCGGTATCTGCGGTCGGGGGATCGAGTGGCGGGTTATCGACTTCTGACGAATGGCGGTGGCCTTGCGCTGTGCAGCTGGCACGCATGCGGGCGAGTTCGTGGCGCAGGCGCGGGCCGTCGCGGTGACCTGCGTGCGCGGCAAGGTGGTCGGCGGCGGTGCGGGCGAGGAGTTGACGCGCTTGGGCGCAGTGCCCGTCCTGGTACAGGACGAGAGCGAGAGTCGCTTGGGCAGCGAGGGTAGGCAGCGCCCGAGGACCCTCCGCGGTGCTGTGGTGGCAGGCGAGGTCGCGGTAACAGTTCGCGGCTTCGGTGAGGTCACCCGTGCGGCGGTGCGCGTCGGCGAGGACCTTGAGGGCGGCGCGCGCCTGCGGTGAGGTGGCAGCGAGCAGGTGGCGCAGGAAGCGGTACGCCCACCGGGCCCACGGAAGCGCAGTGGCGAGGTCGTCGGCGGTGAGGGTGAGTTCCGCGAGCAGGGCTGCGGCGCTTGCGGTGGCGACGTCCAGAGGAGGATTGCGATCGGTGGGATCGACGTAGAGCAGTCCGGTACGCAGGGCTCCGACGGCGCGCTCGTAATCGCCGCGGCCGGCGCGGCTGTGGGCGTAATCGAGGCGCTGTGCCATGGCCATCCGGGGTCCGACGAGCTGCCACGGGCTGGACCGCCAGATGATGTGCAGGTCAGTGGGTTTGGCGCCGACGGCGACGCGAAGGATGCCACCGGGGGCATAGGCGGCAGCATGATTGATCATGCCGCGTGGCACGAGGTGCGGAATGTGGTGCAGGACCGTCTGGGCGACCGCGTTGCCCAGCGGCTGCGCCGGGACGGGTGTCCGCCCGCAGGTGGGCATGCAGAGGTAGACCGGCGAGCTCTCGGGAAGCTGCACCAGGATCATCGGATGGTCACAGGTGTGGCAGGTCGCCAGACCTGGCGGGACCGGGGCGCCCGGCACCGCTCGTGCCCGCGCCACCCACTCTCCGATCGTGGCGGATGACACGCCCAGCTCGCTGGCCACCGCGCTGATCGCCCTTAACAGGCCGTGCTCGACGGCACGATCGAGCGTGGCTGCCACCGAATCGACGACGAACGCCGGCGTCCACGAGGCCACCGGCACGGACCGCGTCGGCATAGTGCGCTCCCCCCTTTCTGATCTGATCGCTATGCGGCCAATGAGGTGGCCCGCACCGACCACGACGGCGTGAGCTGCATGCAGACGGCGCGATGGTTCTCGCTGGCCGGAGTTCGCGCGATGTCGCTGATGTGGGTGCGAAGAGGGTCGCCGATCCTCAGGTAGCGGGCGGCGATGGTCGCGGCGACCCTGAGGCAGCGCTTCGAGATGTCGGGTGATCCGCAGTCGCGGTAGAGGCACGCGAGCCGGGTGAGCGCTTTCAGGGTGACGGATGCTTCTGGTCCGTGGCGGCGTTCGGCGGTGGTGTAGACGTCGGCGAGGTCCCGGATTGCCTGGTCACAGCAGCCGATGCGGTGGTGTGCGTCGGCCAGGCCGGCGCGGGCGTGCAGGGTCCGCTCGTGGTCGGCGCCGAGTGCGGCGGTGGCGAGGTCGACCAGGTCGCGGTAGGCGGTGACGGCCTGATCGGCGTGTCCGGTCAGCACCGCCAGGGGTGCCAGCAGCACCACCGCGTCAAGTTGCTCCGCCGCGGACGTGCCGGGGTGGGCGAGTGTCCGGGCGTAGACGGCCCATTGGTAGGCGTCCGTGAGGTCGCCGAGCGTCTGCCGCGCTGCGGCGTAGTCGATCGCCGCGCGCGCCGGCGTCTGGTGTGCTCCGCGCGCCGGTTGACGGGTCCGGGGCATCGGCGTCCGCGTTGGCATGTCGTTTGGCTCCCGATCATGTTCGGCATTAGGCAGGGGTGGGTCTGCGGGGTTGGTGTGGCCGGCGGCGGCAGTTAGGGCTGGTCACCGCCGGCCACGTCGATCGCCGCTGCCCTCCCCTTGCTGGGCGGGCGACCGGCTTGTGCACCCCCCAGGCGCGGACTGAGCGCGACGGGCGGGCAATGATGCCGACGACGGTGAGACGTAGGCATGGCGGCTGGCTTGGCCTGGCGCCTCAGCGTCGGCATCCGGGTCTGCCGCCGGTGACCTCAACGGGCAGGGTCGTGAAGCTCACCAGCGGCGCTGTCATGACGGGGCGTGCGTCGGTCGGTGGGTGGTGTCGGCGGAGGCGAGCTGCCGCAGGGGATGAAACTGCGGGTGGGGCCTCGGTGGGCGGCGCAGGAAACGCTTGGCGAGGCTGATGGGCATGCTGGGAAGGTGCCCGACGGTGTGCCATCGCGGGTCGCCCTGTGGGTAATAGCCGTGCTCGGCGAGTGCGGTGGCGATGCCAAAGCGGTGTGCCGCGCCCCAGACCAGGACCGCCGGGCGTTTGGTCGCGAGGGCGGCAGCAACCACGACCGCCTCACGCGCGTCGAGGAGAACCCGGTCGAAGGCTTCCACCTGAGGATTGCGGTGCGGCCGACGGGTGCCAACGCCACGGGCCAACATGCGGTTACTCGCTGCGAAGACGACACGCATCGAGTTATCGCGCCAGGGCCGCTCGTCGGGCCAGTCGAGCATCTGCCGCCTGCGGCGAAGGAAGTAGGTCATGGCGTCGGCGCCGGCTGCGCGCAGGATGTCCGGGTCGGTCAAGTCACTGGCCTTCCACGACGGACGCCGCAGTTCCTCGCGCTGGGACACCCAGCCGAGCGCTGTCGTCATCCGACGCTGTTCAACGTCCCGCAACCTCTTCATCTCGGTGAGGATCGCCTGCTCCCCCGCTGTCGGCGCGCCGACAGCAGGGTCGTGTTCGGTGCCCTCCAGGTAGACCTCGAACTCGCGCTGCTCGTAGTCGGTGACGTCGTCGACTATCTGTTGGAAGTAGGTGCGCTCACCGAAGTGGGCGGTCGACACCACGACGACCTGCCGGCCGGATTCGGTGTGGATGAACGTGGTGACGGGTGTCTGGACGACCGACAGGCTCCCGTCGACTTCCTGGATCCTGAGCGGCTTCATGAGGTGCATCCCTGTTCCCTTGTTTCCTTGCTTTGGTTGATGATCGGTGGGGAGCTGCCGCCGCGTGACTCGCCGGTCAGGTGCCGGCCGCGGCGGCGGTGGGGTTGGCGGCGACGATCGGCCGCGATTCGCGGGCCGTGCGTGGAGGGCGGTACATCAGGGTCACCGTTGGCCCGTCGGGGAGGGTGAGCGTCGCTCGGGGTAGGTATTTATGCCGGAGGTACATGTCCTGGGTGTCGGGAAGGGTTTCGGTCCAGGCGGGCAGGTTGATGCGGTCGAGGCGGGCTTCGTGGTGGGTGAGTATCGCCGCGCCGAGGCCACGCCGCTGGGCGTCGGGGCGCACGGCGAGGATCGCCAGGTGGTGGTGCGGGTCGAAGGGACGCTGGTTGGTGAGCAGTTGGTCGAGGACGGCGAAGCGCTGCGCGTGGGTGCTATCGACGGTGTCGAGGCGGCTCTGGAAGTTCGCTGGTGGCGCGATGGGCCGATAGCGGTGAAAGGCGACGGCGGTAGCGCTCAGGTCGTCGGTGATCTGGATGTCGCCGTGGAACATGGCGTGCTCTACCCAGATCGCCGCGACGCCGGCCAGGATGCGGCGGCGCGCGGCCGGGTCGGGCACCAACCATTCGCCAAGCGAGCTGGGGTGCATGGCGTCGGCAATGAGGGCGGCGACCGGGTCTTTGTCCACCCAGCGGGCGGTACGGATGCGCGGAATGACGTCCATTGAGTTCTCCAAGCGCGGCGGGGCAGATGGAACTGCCGGTGGTGTCCGGGAGGTCAGCGGTATGCGGCGGTGGCGAGATCCCCCACGGCGGCGTCAACCGCCGCGGTGATGTCGCGTACCGGCTGGTAGTGGCGTTCGGCGATGGCGCGTAGCTGTGCGGCGAGCACGGCGACGTCATCGGCGAGGTAGAGATGGTTGAGCAGCCCGAGGGTCGTGACCAGCCCGGCGAGAGCGGCGGTGTGGTTGTCAGGCTGGTCGCGGCCAGTGGCGATGTAGTGCAACCGTGCCCGAGCGACAACCGGCCACTTGACGTCCAAGAGCAGGTAGCGGTCGCTGCGGGCAAGCCCACCGAAGCGGCGGCGCTGCTCGTGGCGCAGGATCCCACCGGCGACCAGGCCCGCGCGGGTGCGGTCGTAGAGGCCGGGGGAGAACCCCCGCAGCCACATGCGCAGCAGCGGGTGAGCGTTGCGGATGGTGGCGGCTGCGGCGTCGGCGATTAGGTCCCCGACCGGGCGGTCGACGTTCGGGTGTACCCGCTGGTGGCCTGCCGCGCGCGCCTCAGCGTTCAGGTCGAGAGCCACCCGCCCGGCGAGATACAGGTCGATCAGGACCGCGCCGGCGAGCCCGAGCGCGAGGGCCTGCCGGTGCACGTGGAGATGTCCGGTGTCGTCGTCGTGGCCGAGGAGGAACAGCTCATCGCGCAGCGGCAGGCGCGGGATCGACGCGGGCATCGGCGGGGCTCCTACCGCAGTCCGGCGGTGAGCCGCCGCAGCCGCTCGTGTGCCCCGCCGTACGCGGGTCCAGGGGCGGGGAGCAGCGTTTTGTCGACGGCGGCGAGGACGGTGTAGTTGGGGTCGCACACGTTGCCGATCGGCGCCCGCCCCGCCTGCGACACGAGCTGGTAAGCGTCCAGGGCTTCCAGGCCGGTCAGGCCGCTGGCCCAGCCGACGAGGTCGTGCTGGGCGATGCGGTACGCGTCCTCCAGGGGCCTCGCGCAGCCGATCGTCAGGATGTCCCGGTCGGTCTCCAACCGCGGCCAATGTGTGGTGACGCCTTTGATGACGTCGATGGCGAGGGTGGTGGCCGTGGCGATCTCCACGCCGACGCCGCAGGCCTCGCCCTCACCCTGGCGGGCGTGCCCGTCGCCGAGGGCCAGCATCGCCCCGTGAACGTTCACCCCCAGGTAGAGAGTGGTGCCGGCGCGCAGGTGCGGGGTGTCGAGGTTCCCGCCGTGTGTGTCCGGCACGAGTGTGGAGCGGGCCTCGAAACCGCCGGGGGCGACACCGATCGTGCCGATCATCGGGTCCAGCGGCAGATCCACGCTGTGGTCGCTGCGGGTAGCCTCGAACCGGACGGTCCCGGCCTGCCGGTCGATGCCGTACACCCACACCCGCTCCTCCAGCGGCGACTGCAGGGTGGCGGTGTGGGAGGTGGACGTCAGCGCTCCGAAGTGCGGGAACGTCGATGACACGCCCCAGTCCCGCGCCGGCACGATCGACACGACATGGACGGCGAGGGTGTCCCCCGGTTCGGCGTCCTCGACGAAGAACGGCCCTGACACCGGATTCAGGTACGGCATCCTGCACACCTGCGACGGCAGGTCCGCCGGACCGCGCACGAGACCACCGAAGCAGTCCTCGGTGTGCACCTGCAGGATGTCGCCGGAGCGCACCTGAGCCACCGGCAGCCGCCCGCCGAAGGTGTAGGCGAACTCGTCGCGAACCGGCCGGTAGGTGATCGTGTCCACGGCCGTCACACCCGCTCCACGTCACGCGTCGGCACCTGCGTGGGCGCCAGACCCGACAGGGCAGGCCGACGCCCGGACGCGTACAGGCCGGCGAGAACGACGACCCCGAGCGCGAGCCACGCCAGGCCGAGGCGCTGCGCGGCGATGTTCGCGTTGACCACGACATAGGCGAGGATCGCGAACCCGACCCCGGGCATCACCAGGTGCGCCCACCAGTTGCCGCTACGCGAACGGATGAGGTGATGCACCACCACCGAGACATGCAGGACCAGGAACGCGACCATCGCCCCGAAATTGATCAGCGACGACAACAGGGTGATCCCGTCCGCTCGGGTCGCCAAGTACAGGCCCAGGGTGAGGGACACGAACCCGGTGAGCAGAGTCGCGTTGATGGGCACGTTGCGCCGGATCGACACCTTCGCCAGGAACGCCGGCAGTTGCCGATCCCGGGCCATCGCGTACAGCAGCCGAGACGTGGCGACCTGCGCGACCATCGAGTTCGGCAAACCCCACGCGATCGCCGTCGCGACCGCGCACAGGGTCGCCAACCAACCGCCACCGGCCACCCGCGCGGCGTCGTAGAAGGCAGTCCCGTTCGGATCCCCCTCCGCAAGAAGACCAGCGGGGTCGGGGACGAGCATCGCGGCCAGCCACGTCTGGGCAACGAACAACACCCCAGCCAGAACCAGAACCGCGGCCATCGCGCGACCGATCTGCCGGGAGCCGCCCTTGGACTCCTCGGCCAACATGCTGATCCCGTCGAAGCCCAGGAACGACAGCACCGCGATCGACACCGCGCCCGCCACCACCGACCAGGTGAACGTGTCGGCGTTGTAGAACGCCTCCCAGCTGAACCGGCCCTTTCCGGTCGCGAGGGCCCAGCCGGCGACGGCCAGGAATATCGCCAGGACGATCAGTTCACCGACGAGCATCACCCGAGTCACCACCGCCGTCATCCGGATCCCCACCGAGTTGACGACCGTGTTGACCGCGACGAAACCGAGCAGCCACAGCCACACCGGCACCGCCGGCACGGTGGAGTGCATCGCCACCGATGCCACCAGATACAACAGCCCCGGTACGAGAACGTAGTCGAGCAGGATCACCCAGCCGGCGAGGAACCCGACCGGTGCGCTGATCCCCCGCCCGGCGTAGTTGTAGACGCTGCCCGACATCGGGAACGCCCGCACCATCTGCGCATAGGAGAACGCCGTGAACACCAACGCCACCACGCCGATCACGTACGCCAGAGCGACCATGCCGCCGGAGCCGGCGTAGACGCTGCCGAGGATCGCCATCGGTGCGATCGGCACCATGTACACCAGGCCGTACGCGATCAGATCCCGGAACCGCAGTTGCCGACTCAGCTCTTGGCGGTAGCCGTAGCGGGCCAAATCCTGCTCGTGCACAACATCCTCCGCGGGTTCAGGTATCAGTGGGATGGAGATTTGCGCTTGCTAAACACGCCGGCCGGGCGAAGGAGCCTCAGCGGCCCTGCCTGCTCGACGGCAGCAGCTGTGGCGCGATGACCGAATGCGCCGCCAGCGGTGTGATCAGCAGTGGCATGGAACTCCTGGCGACAGGCACGGTGAATCTTTTTCGGTGAGCGGTTTCGCTGGCTGGTGAGTACCGGCAGCAGCGATGACGCCGACATAGACCGACCTAAGACGAGGTCGATCAATGTCGGCCAGCCCCGTCAGACGGTTCTGACATTCCGTTGACATTCACGGCACCCCCAACATCCTCCGTAGGTGAATGTCAGCGGATTGTCGGAGATGGACGGCAGCCCTTATCGACACGGTCAGCGGCGACTTTTGATGTTCTAGTCATCGCCCGCGTCGATGTCGCAGGCGATGAGGGACCGCAGCCGCGATGCGGGGCGACGGTCTGCCGTGTCCACGACCGCTTGGGAGGGCATGCACCATGACCAGTTCATCCATGCCGGAGGTCGGAGAGGTTGGCCGTCGGGCTGCCGAGATCCTCGACAAGATGCAGGCGCACCCGGCCTACGGCCGGCTGCAGAGCTCGTCGATGAAGTACTCCACCTGCTGGGCCACGTTCACCGGCTACCCGGCTATCAGCCGTTGGTCGCTGGAGCGCGATGCCGCTCCGCTGCTGGACGAAGCGCTGCGCGTGCTGGCGCTCAAAGCTGCCGTGTTCGAGCTTTCCGGCGGGGACGAGCACGCCGCCGAACTGCTGGTGCCGGCGCCGGTGGACGAGATGATCCACGCCGTGCTGGCCCAGTTCACGCTGATGACGCGCCTGCAGAGCGACCTGGACGTCGCCTTCCCCCATGCCACCGAGTTGGAGGAGTTCACCTACACCCGCGGCGGCATCACCGACGCCTACTACGCCGCCGCCGGGTGGGGAGAGCAACCACTGCGGTACTGGCTGGACTCGGCCGAGGTGAGTCGACGTCTCGGCCTGCTCAACCAGCACTACCAGGCGGCCGGCCTCGGCCGGGACGGACGCAGCCACGACTTCGACTTCGACCGGAACGAGCCGGTCGCCGCCGGGGTCAGCGCTTAACCAACTCCACCGACAGCACCCGCCGCAGGGCCGTCACCGCTTCCTTCGCTCCGAACCGTTCGGCGGCCAGCCGCTCGGCGCGGGCAACAGCGGCGAAGATCCCTTCGGCGGGTGCCTCCCGCAAGACGGCTACGAGCCAACCTTCCAGGTCCACCAGGTCGTCGGGCAACTCCAGCGCCGCCGCCGTCGGCGCCGGTCGGGGCGCCTGATCGGGGACCAGTTCCCCGGCCGAGGTGTACCGGCCGGCGGGAAGGCCCACCCGGAACGGATGAACACAAACGGCGACACCGTCCGCGGTTGCCCGCCAGCCAAGGTCAGATCGGTACGCGAATTCGGGTCCCGGCCGGTCAATGACATCGAACTGGCCCGGCCCGAGCTGCTGAGCCGGACACACCACGCAGGTCTGTTCACACCACTGCGGAAGGGGCCCCGACATGCCGCCGATCGTACGGCAATCAGGAGGTATCAGGGTATGACGGTCTTATCGCTTCCCCGCACCGCCGACATCGAGCGCGCCCTGCGCGACGCTCGGACGTGGTGCGCGGGGCACACCATCGACGACCGGCCGGCCCTGGTCCACGCGCTGCGCGTCGCCGTGACCATCGGGCAACACGTCCCCGCCCCATCGCAGGACGTCATCGTCGCCGCGCTCCTACACGACGCACCAGAGTTCGCCCCGATAGAAGCGGACGTCTACCAGGCCCTCACCGCCGCATACGGGATCGAGGTCGCCCGGATCATCGCCGTCCTTCAGGCCGAACATCGTTCCCTTGATGAACCCAACCCGCCCATCCACGTCGACGACCAGTCCGTCTTGCTGGCCTCGACCGCCGACAAGATCGTCGCCCTGACCTCGCTGCTACGGCGGGCCCAGAGCACCGGCAATGCACCAGACTTCTTCGACCGGCGCCCTGTGTTACGCGGACTACTGCCGTACTTCCGGGCCTTCCAACGCGCCGCACATCCTCGGGTGCCCGCCAGCATGTCGGCGCACCTCGACGCCGCCCTCACGCCGCTCGAACGCGCCAGCGCATATCCGCAGCGAGTGGGTGCGCGGTGAACAGCACCATGCTCGACGAGCAGCTCCGCACGCGACTACGAGTCGACCTGCTCGCCGCATCACGACGAGTACCGACGCGGCGACACATCATCCAGACATGGGAGCTGTCTTCGGTCGAGCGCTGGTTCTTCCCCGATGGCAGCAGCTTGGTCTGCAAGCTCGCCACCGCACCGTTCACCGGCGAAGCGACCGTCCTTCGCGCGCTCAACAACCGGCAAGCCCCAGTCCCGCTGCTGGACGGCTACACAATGCGCCCCGACGGGGTGGGCATGCTGATGGAAGACCTTGGCGAGCCTCGCCGGCCCGCGACGTCCGCAGAGGTTGCCGCCACGGCCCGATGGGTTCACGCCACTGCCGGCATCCCCAACCTCCCGACCTTCGACGAAGCGGGACTGGCGCGGCTGCCAGAGCAAGGACTCGACGCGTTAGACGAGCTCCGTCGACAAGGGCGCTTCATCCACGACGCGAAAGGGATCGAAGCGGTGCTGCAGCGACTCGCTGCCACCGCACAACACAGGGCCGACGGTGCCGAGCGGCCACCGTTCGGGCTGTGCCACGGCGAGTTCCACCGCACGTCGCTGCACGTCAGCCGCACCGGCTGCCGCCTCGTCGACTGGGCCAAGGCATTCACCGGACCGGGCCTCCTCGACCTGGCCACCTGGTTCGGCACCCGCACATCCACCGAACCCCGACTCCTCGCCAGACTTATCAAGGCCTACGTCGCCGCAGGCGGGCATCCCGACGCCGAAGTCCACCGGGGCGGGCTTCCCGCTGTCCGATGGGCGCTGGGCTGGCACCGGGTGTGGGCAGCCTGGTGGCTGCTGACTACCGCCGCCGCTGGCCACTACCAAGCTTCTGCCGATCGGCGCCATACCGAAGTCGTCCTCCGGCAACTCCGAGCCGCAGTGGACCTACTCGGAGCACCGCCGCTCATCAGCCCCAGCCGCCCATCGCCTACTGCAGGAAGATCCTCGTGAAGCGCCTCGTCGTCGACACCCACGCCTCGTCCTGCTATTTCCGCACCTCCGTCGGTGGCGACGGACGCAAGGCGTTGGTGCAGGTCACCGAACGGTGCAACCTGCACTGCGCCCACTGCTTCGTTTCGTCGACTGCCGCCGGGTCCGACCTGTCCCTGGCAGATTTCACCACCCGCGTGCTGCCGCGGCTGCTGGACGCCCGCGTCGAACGCCTCACGCTCACCGGGGGCGAGCCGTTCGTGCACCCCGACCTGATCGCCATGTGCCAGGCAGTAGCCGACCGAGGACTGCCGGTGGGCCTCTGCACCAACGCGACGCTGACCCGCGACGCGGACATCGACGCCCTGGCCGCACTCGGCAACGTACACATCAACGTGTCCTTCGACGGATTCCGGCCCGAAAGCCACGGCAAATTCCGCGGCGACCGGTCGTCGTTCGACACCACCGTCGCGACCACCCGCAAGTTCGCCGACGCCGGCTTACTCAAGGGCCTGCTGTCCACGCCCAACGCGCTAACCACGCCGGAAGAGTTCGCCGATCTGTGCGCTTTCGCCGTCGATATCGGCGCCGAATACGTCCTGATGAACCCGCTCTCCTCCTTCGGCCGAGGAGTGAAGAGCCGCGGCAAGCTCGCCGCGACCACGACTGCCATGGACGCGATCCGGGCGGTAACCGACCGTTTCGCTGACCAGCTCGATCTCGTACGTATTCGCTTCCCCAACGACAACCTGCCGCTGGGTGGCTGCGACGCCGGCAAGCTGATCTACGTCTTCGTCGACGGGCAGGTCGCTGTCTGCCCCTACCTGGTCTTCGCCGCCCGCACACCCGCTTCAACGCACCGTGACACCGAGTTCCTGACTGGCAACATCCTCGATGGGGAGGCCGCCCCCAGCCTCGACGCCTACGACTTCCACACCCGCTACCAGCTCGGCGCCAACCCGACCTGCGGCTCCTGCGACATGGCCGGGCAGTGCGGCAAGGGCTGCCCGGCCGCGGTCGTCGCCGCTGGTGGCCGCATCGGCGACGTCGACACCGAGCAGTGCCCCATCACGGCACCCAACGGCCGTCGCTTGCTACCGCTGTCCCTGTCGAAGGGGTGAGCAGTCTGTTCATCGCCGTCGAGGGCCCAAATGGAGTCGGCAAAACCACGATTGCCCGCCTCCTGGCCGACCGCCTCGCCGAACACGGATCGACCGGGGTCCACCTGACCGGCGAGCCCACCCGCACACCCCTGGGCCAACTGCTGCGCAGGCAGGAGTCCTTCCTACATGGCAAGGCCCTGGCCCTCGCCCTGGCCGCCGACCGTGCAGCGCACATCGAAACAGAGATCATCCCCCGCCTCGACGACGGACTGCACGTCGTCACCGACCGGTATGTCGCCTCATCGCTGGTGCTGCAGCGGATCGACGGGCTCGACCTCGGCGAGATCTGGTCCTACAACCGCTACGTCCTGCCCGCCACCGTCGTCTACCTCGAAGACCACCCAGAGGTCATCCGCACCCGCCTGGCAGCCCGACAACAACTGACCAGGCTGGAGCTCGCCGGCTCACCCGAGAAGGAGCTCGCCCTCTACCGCGAGGCCGCAGCTCACTTACACCGGCAGCAGTGGCGCCAGCACGTTGTCGTCTGCCACGGCCTCACCCCCGAGCGGGTCGTGGACACTATCCTCGGCCTGCTACCCGCCGACGGCCCCTGACCAGCGAGGCTCACCGTGCTGTCCATCCTGACGATCAACGTGCAGGCCGCCGCGCTCGCACGCGCGCAGAATTTGCTGACCTGGCTGCTCCAGCGCGACGACCACCTGGTCATCCTGACCGAAACCAGCAACGGACCCGGCACCCAGCACCTACTTGCCGGCCTTCGTGCGGCCGGCATGTCCGTCACCCACCAGCCCTCACTCGACGGCGACCGAGGCTGCGCTATCGCCAGCCGCATCCCGACCCGGCCTGCCCCAGACCTCAGCGCCGGACTCAGCCTGCCCGGCCGCGCCCCCGCCGTCACCCTCGACACCCACCCAGCCGTCACGATCCTCGGCCTCTACGTCCCCTCCAGCGACCGGGCACCAGCCAAACTCGCCAAGAAACGGGACTTCCTCACCACCGTCACCGACGCACTCACCCGACTATCCGCCGCCGACCGCGCACACCTGGTCGTCGGCGGGGACTACAACGTCATCAGCCGCGACCACCAACCCCGCTACCCCGGCTTCCGACCCTTCGAGTACGACTTCCTCGACGCCCTCGACGCACTCGGGCTCATCGACGTTCACCGCGCTCTACACCCCGGAGTGCAGGCGCACAGCTGGATTGGTAGAAACGGCAACGGATACCGCTTCGACTATCTCCACGCCGGCGCCGCGCTCATGCCTACGGTGGTGTCCAGCACCTACCTACACCAGCCCCGCCAGGCGAAGCTCACCGACCATGCGGCACTCACCGCCTGCCTCAACGTCACCCCGGGCGCCGTTGCCGAGCGGCTAACTACTGCCGTGCCAGCACTGTTCTGAACAGTGTCGGCCTCGAATACTGTCTGCGGTCATCGCCGAGTCTGCTTCCCGCCTGCTGCGGGTATGGAGCCGAGCAGAGCGGAAGGCCGGCTGAGCCTCGTGACCCCGGACTTCCCTGGCCTGTTTCTTTACGGAATCCAGCTAGAGTCGTGACGGTAGGTCACCTCAATGCTCATGTCTTGGTAGCTTGTCCCGCTCGTCCTCCTCGGAGCGTGATCGTGTCCGTTGCCCCGCCGCCGCAGCTGGCCCAAGCCCGGGCTGACCTCGGCAAAAGACTCGCCGAAGCGCGCAAGTCCGCCGGCTACACGCAAGAGACGCTGGCGCCGCTGACGCACTACGTGCGCAGCACGATCGCGAACGTGGAGCGCGGTCGCCAGAGCATCGGCCGAGAGTTCTGGGTTCGTTGCGACGAGATCCTGCATACCGGCGGTGTGCTCGCAGCGGAGTACGACCGGCTCCGAGTATTGGTAACGCGCAACACCGCAGGACATTTCGACGGTGGACGGGCACGCGGGGCCACGTTCGCCACCCGCACAGAAACACCGGCGCCAACGGCGCTTTCCTTGCTCGCGCC
Source organism: Micromonospora sp. CA-248212 (assembly GCF_050948405.1). NCBI lineage: Bacteria > Bacillati > Actinomycetota > Actinomycetes > Micromonosporales > Micromonosporaceae > Micromonospora > Micromonospora sp. CA-248212. The sequence goes on from NZ_CP192023.1 coordinate 4,793,396, forward strand.
CCAGACAACAAATGGCGATTTCGCCCCCCAGACATACGTCGTTGACCTGTGGGCACCCGACGGCAGGTTCTTCCCTGGACTGGCGATACCGGCCTACGTTCATCCTGCTGTGGCCGAGGACGGCCGAGTTCTCACGGCGGTACCGGCCGGCTACTGCGACGACCGGCTACTGCGCACACCGCGACGGAGTCTGGTGGTAGGGCGGATCGAAACCGATCAGGGTGCCCAACTGTTCGGCTTGGACGCCCGCCATGCCCGCCAACGCCTCGCCCAGGCGGCCCCTGACGCGCGGCTCGTCATCCCGCAGGCGTACCAGCTTGACGAACTGGTCCTCGCACTGTTGTGGGCTGTGGCGAACCTTGACGAAGCGCTTCTGGCCGACGACGCCCGTATTGAGCAGGCCACCGCTGAACTGGCCTCCTACGAGCAGATGAGCCGATCCGCAGTCAGCCACGATCTTGCCGCGGATCTCAGCGACGTCGGCAGGATGTGGCTCGGGTCGGTCTTCTGCGCCGGACACATCCACCGACACGCAGATGCCCTCACCTCGACCCCCGCCTACTGGACCCGCGAACAGCGTGGCGAGGAAGCCAGCACCTGGCTGCTGTTCGCCCATAAGCACAGGTATCTGGACCTCACCGCCGCGCGCGCCGGTAATCACCGCATCATCCGCGCCTTCTGCATTCCCCGCGCGGCAGTCGACGCCTCCCCTCGCGGAGAGCGGATTCTCCTGCTGTTGGCGGTGGCACTGATGGAGTCATACGGCATCGAGATCGTCATCACCGACGAGCCGGAGTACGCAGGCACACCCGGCTTCGTGACTGATCGCGACCGTCACGCGGTGCTCGCCAACTGGGTCGGCGCCCAGGGCATCTGGCACGTCGACGTCACCGACGACCACCGCACCGTGCGCCAGTACGGCGCGGCCATCAACCACGCCAGCGGCCGGTCGGTTATCGCCGCTGCGTCTCCGCCCGCACGCCTGCGTGTCCTGACCGAGTACCTGGATCTGAACTGGGAAAATCTCGCCAGGCGTTGCCGAGACCTCGCCGACCAGGGGTGCGCCGCCGTTGTGCAACCCCGCAGCAGACATCTGTCCACCGCCGGCATCGACCGCGCCTGCCGCTACCTCGCCGACGTCGCTGCATTGACCGACTAGTCTTCCCGCAGCGATGATCGTCGCCGTTGGGAGGCCAGGGAATTGTCATCAGGAAAGCGCGTGTCGCCGCGGGTGACGGTCTTCGGGCTTGGCGGCACTATCGCCATGACCGCGTCAGAGGGCGGCGGCGTTGTGCCCGCGCTGACCGCCGGTGATCTTGTGGCCGCTGTGCCCGGCCTTGCCGATACCGGCATCGCGGTCGACGTCGTCAGCTTCCGTAGCCGCCCCGGTGCCTCCCTGACATTCGCCGACTTGGCTGACCTGAGCCGGAGCGTCCACCAGGCGGCAGCCGCGGGCGCCTCCGGCATCATCGTCACCCAGGGCACGGACACCCTCGAAGAAACCGCCTACTACCTGCATCTCCTGCACACCGGACCGCAGCCCATCGTCGTCACCGGTGCCATGCGCAACCCCACCCTCGCCGGTCCAGACGGGCCCGCCAACCTTCTCGCCGCCACCAGGGTCGCTGCCAGCCCTCATGCCCGAGACCGGGGCGCTCTCGTCGTCATGGCCGACGAGATCCACGCCGCCGACCGTGTCCGCAAAACGCACTCCGTCAGCACTCAGGCGTTCACCTCACCCAACGGCGGCCCACTCGGCTACGTCGTGGAAGGCGAACCCCGCTTCCTCAGCCGCACCGCCCCCCGCCACGCTGTACCGACACCCGTACGCCAGCCGCGCGTGGGCCTCTACACCGCCACAGTCGGCGACGACGCGACTTACCTGTCCGCAACGGCAGCACACCTTGACGGCCTCGTCATCGCTGGCTTCGGCGTCGGGCACGTCCCGGACACCTGGGTCTCCACTCTCACTGCGCTCGCCCAGCAGATCCCCGTGGTCCTCGCCTCCCGCATCGGTGCGGGACCTGTGCTCACCAGCACCTACGGCTTCCCGGGCTCCGAGCGGGATCTCACCGAGCGGGGACTCGTTCCTGCGGGCTTCCTCGACCCCTACAAGGCCCGGATCCTGCTCCATCTCACCCTTGCCGCAGGCGCCACCGCCCACGAGACGGCAGCGGCGTTTCGCGCCGTGGCCTACCCCGGCGAGCCGTGGCCATGGCCGCAGCAGCCGGCCACCAACGCCCCGACCGCCTGAAGGAGCCCTCTTGCGCAGCCGCGAAGTCGTCCCCGGACGTACCATCGTCGCCGTCTTCGACCACGGGGAAGACTTCTACGACGCCCTCGACCGCACCTGCCGCACCTATGGCATCCGCCAGGGCTACATCCCCACGTTTATTGCGGGCCTCGCCACCGCGGACATCGTTGGCACCTGCGAACGCCTCGACAACCCCGACGCCCCCGTGTGGACCAAAGTCCACCTGACCAATATCGAGGCCCTGGGCGGCGGCACCCTCGCCTACAACCCCGACACCGAGACCGTCGAGCCGCACATCCACCTCACTGTCGGCTTGAAAGCACACAGCGCCACCGCCCACACCAGCCACCTGCTCGCCGCGACCGTTCAATTCCTCACCGAAATGATCATCGTGGAGATCGCCGAACCACCGATGACGCGCGTCCGCCAAGCCGACCTCTACGAGGTGCCACTCTTGCAGTTCCCATGAAGACAATCGAGCGCGGCGGCGTAACGGAAGCGAGTTGAGGCGCTCGATCAAGGGGGCGGTCAGCCTGAGCTGCCGCACCCGTTAATCGGGCACCGGTGTCATCAGCAGATCCAACCTGGCGGTCAGGTTCACAGCCGGGACGGCGTCCGGTGTGGGTTCGACCACGTCAGACCGGGGCCGACATCCTGGCGGCGGCGCTAACCAGGTTCCAGATCAACGTGTCGTAGGTGTCCACGACGCGCAGCACCGGCACGCTCAGTGAACGAATCATCGCATCGAGTCCGTGCTGCACCTGCTCACCCGAAAGCTGGGAGCTAACCAGGCGCTCCACTTCGACGAACGCGCCTAGGCCGTCGACTACGTCTACGCATACCGTCGCGCCGTCCCATTCGCCGGTTCGGCGCTGCTTGACGATTCGCACGGTTGGCACCCAGCCCATCGTGGCGAGGGCAGCGTGCATCGCGTCGCGGTCGGAGATCACGCATTCGTGCTCCAGACACGCCATCTCGTTGTCGACCGGCTTCTTCACGGTGAACAGATGGCGGCCCCCCTGCGTGCGCAGACGCGCGAACGGAACACCGATCTTCGACATCCCGTACGACCAGCCGGCTGGCGCGTACGCCTGGTCGTCCTGCACCGACGGCTCCGTCAACGCCACCTGCCGCTGGGCGAGCGCCGTGATCAACTCTCCCAGGTCGCTGACCTGGTACTTGGCTTCAACCTCATGATCATTCTTCTCTGGCGCACGGGTCACGAGCAGGGAGCATACGAAAGTCGCAGGTCACACGAGTTCCGGCCAACGCGAGAGCGATGTCGGAATTTTGTCGGAAGAATGTTGGAAGAAGCCGCTGAGTAACCGACGCACCACAGCTCCGCACTAGAGTGTCCTCACGCCACCACGTGTCGCCTCGTGCGGACGTTCGTCTCCATCGGGAGCTGCTGATGCCGAGCGTTCCACCGCAAGAAATTGCCAAGGCATGGATCGCTCTTGGCCAGCTGCTCGCCAGCAGCCGTAAGGCCGCCAGTTACACGCAAGAAGCGTTTGCGCCTCTTGTCAACTACGGACGAAGCACGATCGCGAACGTGGAGACTGGCCGTCAGCGAGTGGGGCGAAACTTTTGGTCCCAATGCGATGAGCTCTTGCGGACCGGCGGCAGTCTGGCCCGAGAATACGATCGGATCCGCCACGCCAGCGCCCGACACGTGCCGAGCAGTATGCCGGCACCTCAGCCGCTTGAGGTTGCTCCAGAGCCGTCGTCCTCCACCGCTCTTGAGGCGCTAGCCGGCAGGGTCGGCGGCGACTACCTGGCAGGCGAGTGGCACACTTTCTCCACGCTGACCAGCATGCTGGCGCAACAACGCCAAGCCGTGTCACCCGACGCGCTGCTGGGCCTGATCGAGGCGCACCGTGAATGCCTGTCGACGCTCTACCGCAAAGCCGGCCGTGCACCCATCCGTGCTGATATTGGGGCCATGCTCGCCGAAGCTTCCGTCGTCGCCAGCAGGCTGTGGAGTGCGCAAGGCAATCGTGCTCTCGCAATCGCTCACTGCGCCTACGCCCGCCAGTTGGGCGACAGGCTCGGTGACCGCAGGATCAGCGCCACCGCACGAATCTTCGAGAGTAACCTTCAAGCCGCCACGCTGATCGAAGCCGATGGTGACGTCATGATCGGCCTGCGGCTTCTCGACGAGGCCGACCGCGCCTCCGCAGATCTCAGCCCCGCCGCGCGAGCTCGCATAGCCGCCGAGCAGGCCCAGGCCTACGCCTCTCTGCGACTTCCGCGCGAGGCTACCGCTGCCCTAGCGCGAGCAGAGGCAGCGGTCAACGACTTGTCACCGATTGACTGTGTCGGCCTCTACAGCGACTGGAGCAACGCCCGTCTCCACGTCTACGCGGGCACATGCCATCTCCTCCTCGGCCAGCCCGAGCAGGCTGTCGAGGTGCTCGAAGGCGTAGTACAGGCCCTCGAACACAACTCCGCGAACATCAACGTCGCCCTCGCCGCAGCGGTCGACCTCGCGAGCGCCTACGCCGAGACCGGCGAGCTAGAGCAATCCTGCACTCTGCTCGGCGACACCTACGGTCAGCTGAAGGCCGGCGGCAACCAGCGGGGCATCGCCCGAGCTCAACGAGCCCGAGAGCGGCTGGCCCGCTGGCGCGCTGAGCCGGTTGTACGCGAACTTGAGGAGCAAATGGCTGCCTAAGAGGTAGCCGGCGACCCGCCCGAAGCCCACAGCGAGTTAACCGCCGCCACTACCGCCGTTGGGTCAAGACTGTCGAGTACCACGTCAGGGTGGTGGGAGGCCAACTCTTGATGTCCAATCCGGTGAGCGACAACAGCGACATGGAAGCCTGCGTGACGTGCGCAGGCGATGTCGTTGGGCGCATCCCCGATGACGATCACTCGATCAGGATCGAGCTGTTGGCCGTAGGTCGCGAGGTAGCGTCCAGCTACGACCGCCGGGAGTTGGAAGCGGTCTCGCGCGTCCGACCCGAACCCGCCGATGCGGAGATCGAGAAACTCGTCCAAGCCCGACACCTGCAGCTTCACCTCGGCGGCCGAGCGCAGGTTGCCGGTCAGCACGGTCTGGTGGAAACCACGGCCGTGCAGCTCCGCGATGCTCGCCGCAGCACCTGGATACGGTGGCTGCACCTCAGCCAGCTCCCGCCGGCCCTCTTGCATTACCGCGGCGATGGCCTCGCGGAAGGCGGGTATGCCGGCCTCCGCAGCCAACGCGTCGACGCCCGAGGTGATCGCCGTGTCGATGGCAATCGACTCGTCCGTATAGCCGTGCACCTTCTTGTCAGGGAAGACAACCTCCGACTCGGCCATGCCGTAGGCGCGAGAGATCGCTCGCGTCAGCCAGCGCAGGTCTGCGGGGATGAGCGTTCCGTCAACGTCCCAGATGACCAAGCCGGTGCCGCCGTGGTTCATCGAACCATCGTCGCACGCACGCCGAAGCAGGCAACTCGACAGCACCATCGGGTTCTTCGGAAGGAACGTAGCGGTGCTGACATAGACGCACGGTCTGCTCACGATCTCCTGGCCGACTGCAAACTGGCCGCCCTCGGCTGGCCGAGCCATCCCCTGCCCAGATCAATCACTAGTGCATCCGCCGGAGGCCTGAGGAGGGGTACGTGCGCGTGATCTGGATCAACGGTGCGTTCGGCGCTGGGAAGACGACTCTGTCGCAGCAGTTGACGACGGAGGATCCCCGGCTGCTGATGTTCGATGCGGAGTTGCCAGGCTTCATGCTCCGCGAGATCGTTCCGCCGCCCGTGAGCGGCGATTTTCAAGACCTGCGGGTGTGGCGTCGCACCGTCGCGGACACAGCTATCGCACTGCTTGAGGAGTACGGACGCACGCTTGTCGTACCGATGACCGTGGTGGTGCCGTCGTATCTTGACGAGATTTTCGGCCGGCTGCGCGCCCACGACGTGCTTGTCGACCACTTCTTCATCGACGTGCCCACCGACGTCCTACGGACGCGCATCGCGGCGCAGTCGGTCTGGCCGGATGACCCGGATCGTGATGCGCAGGTACGTGCTTGGCGGCTGGAACAGGTAGCCCGCTGCGCTGCGGCTGTCAGCATGCTGCCGGCCGACACGGTGGTGCTGGATGGTCAGCTGCCGGTGGCGCAGTTGGCCTCGGAGGTCCTGGCACGGTCAGCAACGTGATCTCTCTTAGCGGCCAACCGAGCTCATTCGGGAACGGCGACGCGGCTGACGACGGCCGCGAGCCCATCCTCATGTCGCTGAATCCCCTGTACTACGACCTCCTCTGGGCAGGCGAGAAGACGCACGAGTTCCGACGCCGGTTCCTGACCGGCCAGTCAGCGCGTTGGTACGTCTACCTCACCTGGCCCGTCGCCCGGCTCGACGCGGTGATCGACCTCGGACCCGCCATCATCGACACTCCGGAGCGAATTGCCGAGATCGCCGAACGGTCTCGCCCCGGCAACGGCGCCTCGGTGCTCGAGTACGTCCAGGACCTGGACCAGGCCTTCGCGATCCCGATCCAACGAGTTACGGAGTACCCCGGGATGTCGCTGGAGCAGCTCAGGGCTCAGCTGGGCGCATTCCATCCTCCCCAGGGGTATACCAAGCTGCGCAACCACTCTGAGCTGCTCAGCATCTGCGAGAAGATCACAGCCGGTCCACCGAGCCGCGAGATGACCGTGCCTGATCACACCTAGCTAGGCGGTGCCGTCAACCACGACCCGGGCCCTGTTACTGATCCTCGCCGTTTGACGGCCAGCCTGAATGCCATGAGCGCCGGTTGGATCTCCTGGGCGAACGAGCGGGGGGCGGGCAAGACCATCATCGCCGCATGGGCCGCATTCGGTGGCGCGCTGGGCCTGATGATCGGCTCGTACAACTTCGTCATGCACCCCGGAAACCTAGGCTGAGCCGTCGGTTCAATCACCCTGGCAGGCGGAACGCGCATTGAAGAACCGACGTGCGTATCCGCCGGGCTGGCCCCCGACGTGGGGCGTTGTGACATCCCCGGGAAGGCCAGGCCCTCAGGCTAGAGCTGCAGCGGTGTTGGCAGCGAGCCAGCCGGCAGGGTTGCCGCAGTCGTGGTACTCGCCGCTGACGGGGTGGATCAGTACGTCGTTGTCGCGGGCGAAGGCGATGACGGCGTCGGTGGCCTGGTACTCGCCGTTCGGCGCCGGGGTCAGCTTCTGAAAGTAGGCCATGGCTTCGGCGGGTAGCAGGGTGCGGCTGATGTTGATGTACGCGGTTGGCTCGCCGTAGTCGTCCGGCTTTTCGAGCAGCTGATCGAGTAGTTGGTGACCCTCGGCTGCTCGCGGGTGCAGGATGCCGTAGCGGTGGGCTTCGGCGCCGGGCACCGTGGCGGCGGCGAGTGCGGCCGGTACTCCGGCGGCGGCTCGGGCAGCGGCGAGGTCGGCCAGGTCTGACCCGCCGTCGTTGCGGAGGAGGAGGTCGTCGCCGGCCACGAGGAGGAAGTCGTCGCCTGCGATGAAGTCAGCGGCGACGATGGCGGGCAGCGCGGTGCCGTACCGGTCGTCGCGTGGTTGTTCGATGAACGTGAAGTCGGCTTGGCTGTGCAACTCGGCGAGGGGCGTGTACTTGTCCTGCCAGCCGCGTGCGGTGAAGTAGTCCTTCAGGTCGTGGTCTTCAGTGAAGTAATGACGCACCTGGCGGCCGATCTCGCCAGGGGCGGTGACGATCGCGATCTCGCGGGCGCCTGCGGCGACGCAGTCAGCGACCGCGTAGGCGACGACTGGTTGGTTGAGGATCGGCAGCATGCACTTGTTGATGGTTTTGCCGATGGGGAAGAAGCGGCTGCCCATGCCGGCGACAGCGATGACGGCCCTCACGTGCTTACCTTTCGGTTGGGTTGCACCGGCCGTCAGAGTAAGGCGACAGTGAGCCGGGCGGATCTGTGCAGTTTACGCATCGCACTGGTCCGATTCGGGGCACATGAGGAAGGCGCGCACAGGTGCAGGCCGCCGGCGTGTCGACGCCGGCGGCCCGCGATGATTCGTCAGCGTGAGGTGGGTGCCTTGAGCATGGTGGTGGTCGTGGGTTCGGCGGCGGCTGCGGCCAGGGAGCCGGCCTGACGGATGCGGTCCCACGTCGGGGTCCGGCGTGTGTCGGGGTCGAGGCCGTGGCGCAGAGCCTGCCGGTAGACGCCGTTGAGCATGGTGTCGTAGTCGTGCGGGCTGCTCCGGTGACCTTCGACGTAGTGGTGGAGGGCGGCGACGCCGACCTCGGCCACGGTGTGTCCGCTGCGCGCGATGGCGGCGAGCAGGTCGGTGTCGAACGCCAAGCTGTGGTCGGCGGTGAGGGGCAGTGCGGTGCGCAGGGCGGTGGCTGGGAAGGCTTTGAAGCCGGCCTGCGGGTCGGTGGCGTCGAGGTGCAGGAGTTCCCGGACGGCTCGTTGGTAGAGCCAGGTGGTGGGGGTCGGGCCGGTTGGCGGGTAGTAGCCGTGGGAGTCGGGGCGGCGGCGGGAGCCGATTGCGGCGCCGACGCCGGGTTGGTCGAGGGCGGCGACGTGGAGACCGAGTTGCTCTAGTGGGTAGGTGAGGTCGAGGTCGGTGTAGGCGAGGGTCGTGCGGCCGGCGCCGGCGAGCTCGGTGAGGCCCCAGAGCACGGCGCCGCCTTTTGCGCTGGTGTCGTCGGGGCGTTGGGCGACGGTCACGCGGATCTGCGGGTGGTCGACGTCGATCGCGTGGGCGGCGCGGGCGGAGGCGCCGTCGGTGCTTTCGTCGACCAGGAGGAGGTCGGCGTGGGCGTCAGGACAGGCTTGCAGGAGCCAGCCCAGTTGGGCGACCTTGACGGTGAGCGCGTCGTCGCAATGTATGGCGGTGAGGCGGTGGGCTTCGGCGCGCATCGGCACGACGATGCCGAGGTCGGCGGGGACCGGCCGGGTCAGGAGGGCGGCTTTGGACCGGGCGGCCTTGATGGCGGCGATCAGGCCGTGCAGGTGTAGGTCCGCGGGGATCTTGTCGTGGCGGTTCTTGGCGAGGCCGTGCACGAAGGCGATGAGGAGTTGGTCGTTGTAGTGCGGGAGGGGGCTGTGTGTCTGGTGGCCGGTGAGGTGGTCGGCGACCAGGTGCAGCAGCGCGCGGCCGGTGGGGTCGGCGGCCCAGTACTGGTCGGGGGTGGGCGGGGTGTGGGGTGATCCCCAGGTTTTCCGGACATGGTCGGCGAGCAGGTCGTAGCCGGCCACGAGGGCGCGTTGGGTGTCGTCCCACCGAGCGCCCTCGTCGGTGAATTCGGCTGCCTGCCACGCCTGCTTCCAGCCGCCCGGCTGGGCTTCGGCGGCGCTTGCGGCGGCGGTGACGTGCAGCCAACGGCGACGGACGGCGGGCCAGGCGCAGGACTGGTCTTCTCCCGAGGCGAGGGTGTTGGTGGCGTTCTCGGCCAGGGCGAGGGCCTGGCTGGCTTGAGTGGGGGTGTCGGCGGTGGCCGTGAGGGCGGAGTACCACAGCTCGGCGGCCAGGGTCAGTCCGGCGGTGTGGTCGGCGAGGTCACGGATCGTCTGTTCGCGCCGTGTGAGAAGCGCGGCGCGAACCTGCTGCTGGCGGGCGCGGTCGAGGGCGGTCGCGCCCGCCAGGTCGATGGGGGCCATCGGGACGCGGCCTGCGCGGGCGCCGAGCAACGCGAGCAGCCCGGTCTGGGCTGGAGCGGCCAGGGTGCCCCCGTCCAGGATCGGAGCCAGCAAGTGACCCAGGACCACCGGGTCCGCTGCGGCGGCGGATGCGCGGAATCGTTCACTGTCGAGGTACGCATCGTCGACCGATGCGGGCTGATGGACGAGGGTCGCCATGGTGCGGGCGAATCGATGACACGCCCCGGGTGAGGTGCTGTTGGGGAAGAGTCTGCCCCGCAGGGCACCGATCGCCTGCTTAGCGTCGGGTTGGTGCGCCACGAGCAGCGCGAGTGAGGTGAGGGGCAGGTCCGTTCGCTCGTCGAGCGCGCGGGCGATCCGGTCGGCGGCCGGCACGGCGGTGATCGACAGCAGCGCCCGTACGGTGGCCGGTTCCGGGTCGGCGGTCGTGGCAAGGAGCACGGCGAGGTCGACGTCCTCGTCGTGGCAGTGGTTCAGCAGCGGGGACTCGGCCAGGGGTAGGAAGTTCCGCTTAGGCGCGGGACGTGCTGGGGCGGTCATCGGGTGATCCTTCCGGCGACGAGTTCGGCGGCCTGCCGGGCGGTGTGCACCGGGTAGAGCAGGTTCTGGCGCAGGAACGTTCGTTCGAACGGGCTCAGCTCGGCGTGCACGACGACGGTGGTGCCGGCGATGTCCACCCGGGCGTCAGGCCTGCCGATGCGTGCCAGGAGGTGCCGGACTGTTTCCTCGTTCGGCGGCTGCGCTGCCGCGCACACCTCATGCTGGGCTGCGGGGCAGCGCAGGCGGCAGTTCGTGGTGGGCTGGTCGTAGTGGCCGTTGTAGTCGGGGATGTGGCTGCCGCGTTCCACCGCTCGACCGCACGAGGACCGTTTCAGGACCGCGGGGCGCCGGTCGGGGGCCACGTCGGCGTACACCTCGTCGAAGGCAGCCATGATCCGCGCCTCGGTGCCGGCGGTGAGCAGCTTCTTGCCGGGGGTGAAGGACCCTGCCGGCAGGGGAAGCCCGTAGGACATGAAGGAGTGGACGTGGTCGTCGGCGAACTTCAGCCCGCCGAGGACCACGGTGCGGGCGTCGGCGTCCTTGAAGGTCTGCCAGACGTGACGCAGGTGGGCGTCGGTGGTGTTGAGCCCTTCGGCGATCGGCCGGTAGTACGCCAGGACGTTGATTTTGTCGGAGTGCAGGATGCGGCGTAGGAACCGCAGGCGGCGCCCACGGTTGGGCGGCTCGATCGACTCGGGCATGGCTGCGTAGCAGACGTTGATGTCGAGGTCGACGTGGACGAGGGATTCCAGGCAGTCGATCTGCTCATCGGAGAGGGTGTACTTCGTGATGCACGAGACGCGGTTGGTCAGACCGAACTGGTCGAGCAGCTGCAACGCGCGCCAGGTTCGCGGCCACAGCTTCGGCAGGAACGTCTCGGAGGTGGACATGTGCAGGCCGATGGGCGTGTGGTGCGGGGTGAACCACGGGTGCGACAGCAGCCGCGCGACGACGTCCTCCGGTTCGAGGAACCCGGTCGGCTCCCAGGAGCCGAGGTAGCCGTCGACGGTGTCGCCTTCGCGCCGGTAGCAGTAGGCGCACATTAGCGGGCAGCCGATGCCGAAGTCGGCGGACATGCCGCCCTTCATCTGCGAGATCATGTAGCTGGTGTTCAACCCGTCAGGCCCGGCGGTTGCCTGGCTCGCGGCGATCTGCTCGACCGTTGCTTTCGGCGCGAATCCGGCAGGGAGCACCGACTTGAGCGCGTGCGGCGCGTCCGGGGTTCCGACGACGCCGGGCCACGCGAAGGCGCAGCGCAGCGCGAATCCCAGGGCGTCGCTCTGGTCCGCGTCGAGGTGGTGGGTGCGGGTGAGCGCAGCGATCGTGCGGGCGGGCAGTTCCTGTAGCGGGATGCGGCGGCCGGTGGGCTCGTGCAGTAGCCGGCCCGCAACGACGTCAGCCAGAACCCGCTCCAGCGCCCCGGCGGCGAGTTCGCGCGCCGCGTTCACGACCGGGTAGGGGTCGGCTAGGTCGAGGATGGCTTGCAGGCGGTGGGCGACCTCGGCCCGGGCCGCACCGCGGTAGAGGGCCGGTTGGTCGGCGGCCGGTGGGCCGCCGAGGGTCGGTGTGCTGGTCGGACTGCTCACATCTGCTCCTTCTGTGATCCGGTGCTGGCGTCCAGGGGTTCGGGTTGGATCCATCCGTGGGGAGCACGGACGTTCACGCGGCGACCGGCCTCAATGAGCGCGGCGAGATCGTCGGCGTCGAGGGCGATGCCGTCCTGGTGAGCCCGGTCGCGCTGGGACCAAGCGCGGTCTCCGGGCATCCGGGCGCCCTGCTCGCGCACCGCGTGAGCGACAGCGGCTACGCCGGTGGCCAGCGACTCGGCGACGGCGAGGCTGCGAGGGTCGACCGCTACGACAATCAGCCCGCGGCCGTCGTCTCCTGCCGGCAAGGGGGCGCTCCCGGTCAGCGCGCCGACCAGCAGTTCCAGGACGATCGCCAGGGCTTGGCCGCGCTCGCCCGCAGGCAACAGCACCTTGGCGAGATTCGAATCGTGGACCCGGTGCCCGCTCGCGTCGAGGGCGGACCCGGTGGGTAACGCTTGTCCCGTGCGGGCCAGGTGGTGCAGGCGGCCCCAGGACATCGCGGCGGCGGCCAGGTCCACTAGCACCGGGCGCTGCGGGTCCGGACTTGGAACGGCGACCGCCAGCGCGCTGCTGCCCAGGACCGGCGTGCTAGTGCCTCCGCGCAGGGCCACGCTGCGTGCGGACGCCTGCGCGGCGGCCACGCCCACCAGGCCGCGCCGGGCCAACTGCGCGGCGGGAATGCCGAGCGCGCCGACGTGACCGGCCCGGCGAACGGTCACGGCGGCGATGCCACAGCGCCGCGCACGGAGCATGGCTGCGGCGACCGCCAGGCGGGCGGCTACCGGTCCCGGGGCCAGGTCGGCGTCCACGACCAGGACCGCTTCCTCGTCCTGCATGATCCGAATCAGGGGCCGCGGGTTCAGGTGCCTGGTGCGCAGCTTGTCCAGGTAGCCGGGGGCCAATCGGCTGCCGTGGCCGGGGATGCCGCGAAGGTCGGCCTCCACGTGGGTATCGGCCATCACTCGCGCCCCGACTCGGGTCATCCCCGCTGCCTCATACAGGCACCGCAGGAAACTGGCGAGCTGGCCGGCCGGAACCCGAGTCACCACGACACACCAGAGACGGGCACGACACCGTGGGCGCGGCCGTCGCCGAGCAGGACTCGGGCCACCACCGCGACCGAAGCCCAGTGCGGGCTGAACGCGGCTACCAACACCGGCGCGGGCGAACCGCCCAGGTCGTCGACATCACCGAACGCGACCTGAACCACCGTCCGGCCGCACTCGACCAGCCGGGTGGCTTCCTGTGCAGCTCTACTCGGACCCGCCGTCGTGGTGCGGGTGTTGTAGCCGTAGACGACGACCGGGCCGGCGGTTGGCACTGGAGCGCCGACCGGCACCTGCACCACGCGGTGGTGCGCGGCGAGCAGCGCGGGTAGATAATCCGGCGTGTAGCGGGCACTGTCGGCGCGCCGCTGCCCCTCGTCAGGCACCCGCACCAAGGCCAGCACCTTGCCGGACGGCACGTCCAGCGGAAGGAGCCGGTCTCCACGCACGACCGCCACCGAACGGTCGGCAATCCCTTCCGCCGCACGCCAGGCCGCCGGGTTCGCTGTCGGCCAGTCCGGCCGGACCGAGCCGGGCGTCAGGCCGTACCGCCGGTGCAGCGTCTGTACACGGTCCACGGCCTCACCGATGCGGCGGCGGTCGATCACGCCGTGCTCGACCGCCGCAGTCAGCGCCTGCACCACCTCCGCGCGGCGCCGAACCGCCGCCGTCTGTGCCGCCGGCGAGCTATGCCCCCGGGATACCTCCGAGTCCAGCATCACGATGTCCACCCCGGCGGCCACCGCGGCGACCGCCGTCCGGGCCGGACCGCCGAGCGGCTCGTGCACCGCCCGAATCGAAAGGTTCTCGCTCACCACCACACCGCCGAAGCCCAGCTCGTCGCGCAGCAGGCCAAGCACGCGCGGCGATGCCAACGCCGGCTTGTTGTCCACGGCGAGCACGGTGTGACTGCCGACCATCACGCACGCCACCTGCGCGCCAATCGCCGCTCGAAACGGCAGCAGCGCACCCGGGCTGAGTCGGTCGACCACCGGCGCGACGTGGTGCGGGTCCCCACCAACCCCGCCCAGCCCCGGGAAGTGCTTGGCGGTCGCCGCGACGCCAGCCGCCTGCACTCCGCGTACGAACGCTGCCGCCAACAGCCCAACCCGTTCAGGATCGGAGCCGAAGGCGCGAGCGCCAACCGCAGCAGACGCCGGCCACCCCGTGGTGTCGCACACCGGCGCCAAATTCCAGGTCAACCCCACCGCCCGGAGCTGCTCACCGATCGCCGTCCCTGCCAGCTCGGCCAGGTCCTCGTCCCCCGCCGCCCCAAGCGCCAGATTCCCTGGCAACTGGGCCACGCCTGGCCAGTCCAGCGCGTTCAACCGGCCGCCCTCCTGATTCACGCTCAGCAACAGCGGCAGCGAGCCAGCGGATTTCTCGCTCGCCGTCCGGGTGACCTGACTCAACCGCGCCGGGCCGGCGACGACGGCTTTACTGATCCGGCCCGGCTCACTACCGGCCTGCTCGTGCAATGACTGAGCGCAATCGTCGGGCCGTAGGAACATCCGGCCGGGACGCACCAGCAGATCAATGTCAGCGGCAAGGACGGGATCGACTCCTACCGGCAGGCCGGGAAACAGACGTGGCATGGCAGCTCTCCCTTGCGACCGCAGGTCGACTAGCGGGCATCAACTGCAGGAATCCCGGAGTGACAATCGAGGCCCTGACCGTGCCCACACATCGACCTTTGTCGGTGCCGAGCGCCTGGGGCAGGCATCGACGCAGTGCCATCGGTGCCGCTCGCTCGGAACCTGGTGCGGATGGTGCGCTTCGCTCCCCGCCACTGACCCTGGCCGCTACTGTCAGGCCCGCGGCTGCACTACCGGCACCCGGAAGGGGGATCCCACCGTGGAAGCCGAACCCACAACATCCCGCGCCAACCAACGGCTGGCCGGCCTCCTCCGCGATGCGCAATGGGGACCCGAGGCCCTCGCCCGACGAATCAACTCCGCTCTGGTGACCCGAGGCAGCACCCGCAGAATCCACCCCAAAACCCCCTACAAATGGGTCGCAGACGGCGCGGTGCCGCACGGTGACATACCCGAACTCGTCGTCGAGGTGCTATCCGCCAAGCTCAGAACCGATCTGATGTTCGAGGATGTCTGGGGGGTAACCGCCCCACGTTCGCATCCAGCGATGCCGGCGAATCACGCGATGGATCTACCCTGGGACAGCAACGGACTGCTCAGCCTCGTAGGAGGACCCGTGCCGACCCGTCGCACCGTCATCGCAGTCACCGGCGCCGCGCTCACCGCCCACGCCTGGACCGCGCTGCACCAGCCAAACCCAGACCTGATCGCGGCTGCCGGAGACGGCGGACCGGTCACCCCACCGCTACTCGACATGATCGACACAGTCGTCGCCCACGCACAACAGCTCGACGACCACCAGGGCGGCGCCGCCCGCGGCTTCGTCAGTGACCAGTTCACCGCCGTGGCCCGGCTCCTGCGCCGAGCTTCCTACAACGCGGAGGCCGGCCGCCGCCTTGCCGCCGCACTAGCGCAACTCGCCCAGACCGCGGGGTTCATGGCGTTCGATGCCAACGAGGACGGCCTCGCCCAACGCTGGTACCTCACCGCTCTCCGCGCCGCACACGCCGCTCGCGACCCCGGCCTAGCCGCCAGCATCCTGGCCCTCATGTCCAACCAAGCCGCCGACCGAGGACACGCCCTCGACGCCCTGCAACTCGCCTCAGCAGCCCAAGAATCAGCGGCAAAGGCCCCGCCCGCCGTCCGCTCGCTGGTAGCCGCACGCAGCACCCTTGCCCACGCCGCCGCCGGCGACCTCACCAGCTTCTTCCACACACGCGAGAACACCCTCGCACTCCTCGACACCACCCCCGACGCCCCACTGCCCCCATGGGCGTCGTACATCGATCGGGTCGAACTGGACGCGATCACCGGCCGCGGCCTCGTCGTACTGGCCGAGCAGGTGCCGACTCAACGGCCAGCACTCCTTCGCCAAGCTGAACGGCTGCTTCACGCCCGCGCGCACACCAGTCCAGCCGACTCCCCGCAACGCTCCGCACTACGCCACGGCGCCTGGCTCAGCCTCGCACACAACGCCGCCGGCGACCTCGACCTCGCGGTCAGCACAGCCCGCCTCGCCCTTGGCCGCCTACCCGCCGTCAGCTCCGTACGCAGCGTCGCACTGCTACACCGACTTCACGACGAACTCGCCCCCGCCGCACCGCGCTCACCAGCGGTCCGCGACATCCTCCGCGAACTTCGTGAGTTGCCGCGGACATCACCCGCACGGTGATCACTTCGAAGGTCGTGCATGCCTCCTACCCGCTGCATCACCCGTGCACACTCACTGGGCCACATCGGGCTCTCGTTCGCCAGCTCTTGACATCGCGCAAGCAAACCGCCGCACATGCCCTTGGCAGAGCGAATGTCCGCAGGCGGATCGCCTATGCACGGCATGGGCAGGCCATCTCACGTCACGAAAGGGGTCCCGTGACCGCCGTCGATCCGGTGTTTGATCGTGTGCCGGAGCGCTACTACACCCACAATGAGCACCGAGGCAAAACCCTGCACCGGTCCGCCGCAGAAGCTATCCAACGCGACGTGATCGCCCTCGACGTCAACGAAGGCGCCCGCGTGCTGGAGATCGGCACTGGCACGGGATACTCCGGCGCGTTGCTCGCCGCGCGAGCCGGGACCACCGGCCGCGTGACCAGCATCGACATCAGCGACCACCTAGCCGGCTGGGCAGACCGGCTCCACCGCCATCGCGGCGTCACCACGATCACCTGCCACGTCGCCGACGGGATGTCCGGCTACTCACCGCACGCTCCGTACCAGCGGATCGTGGCGTGGTGCGCGCCCCCACGGCTTCCCCGGGCGTGGGTGGATCAACTCACCCCGGACGGCCGGATCGTGGCCTGCCTGCCCATTGCCGCGCAGCCATCCACCACCCTGATCGCGACCATCACCCTGTCCGTGGGACAACCGCGTGTCGAGACGGTCACCTTCGGCGGCTACGCCCAGAGCACCGCCACCGCCGTTCACGACGCCCTGACCATTCCGGGACGCTGGGTGGACCACCACATCGACCAGCCCCAGCCGGCATGGATATCCGTCGGCTGGCGCTACCACGACGATCCGCAACACACCGGTGCCCGCACAGCCCTCAGCCTGTTACTCAACCCCGGCCATACCGAAACCTATGAGAGCGCACCCCTGGACTGGCTGTCATGGACGGCCTACTCCCTCGTCGCTGGCGGACCACGCCGGACCGTCGCCGCCCTGGGCAGTGGAATGCGCGGCATCGGGCACACCACCGTGAGCACCGCCGCCGTCATCCTGACCGACGGCACCATCCTCGCCGACACCGCGGACTCCCCGTCCCTGACCGCCCTGCGGACCTGGCTACGCCAATGGGAGCAGGCGGGACGCCCGGACGCCGCGTGGTTCGACACGAACCTTGTGCCCAACGACGGGGATGACCTGCCTGGATGGGACCTACGAATCACCGCCGGTACACCGTAATCTTATCGAGCACAGGGATCGGGTCGATCTGCGACGAGAGTGACTTCCCGTCAATTTGCTGAAAGACCCCAACCGAGGCCTGCGGTGCCACTTCGCGTTGCCCGGTACGGTGCGAGGGCAGGTTCAGGCAACGCGGATATTGCAGCGGGAGCTTGAGCGCCGGGTACTACGGTGGGACAGATGAGCTCGCCGACCAATGGTCTGGTGTTCGTACACATCGGCCAACCCGAACCCGGCTCCCAACGGGAGCAGCAGATGCTGGTGCAGACCGAGTACGACCGGGAGCGGTACGGAGTACGCTCCTTCCGCGTCCCCGGGAACCTGGACTGGCAGGGCAAGGGCCTTCAACCGCGGTGGCTCGGTATGGAGACCGGCGACTGCACCGTGGCCATCGAGCCGAGCCGCTTCCACGGCCAGGGCGCGGACGAACGTAACCGCTTCCTCGCCGGAGCGCGCCAGCGTGGGGAACTTGCCGTGGCCGTGACAACAATCGGCACCGTCAACGACGACGCCACACACCATTCGCTGTTCTCCGCCAGCGCTAGCGTTCACCTCGGCATGCAGTACACCAAGGTCAACGGTCGTCGTCTGCCGACCGGCACTCGACCCGAAATCGTCCCAAGTCTGGGCGCCGCCGACCGCGACCTCGCAATCCGGCTCCTCAGCCGTTCCCCGGACGCCCCGTGGTGGGCGCTGGAACTTGACGGCAACCGGCTCAGCCGGGCCGGTTACGGCACCGAGATTCACGAGCCGGAAGGGCAACTCCACCCGATCCTGGTCGACACTCTCGGCAAGCCGGTAGTCGCGGCCTGGACCTCGCCGGAGGACGACCAACGGTGGTATATCCTCCCGGCCTCTCCTCCCTGGAACAACGTCCTTGGATGGCTTGTCGATCGGGCGCTACCCGAGTACGTTCCCAACGCCCTTCGCCGAGCGCGCTCACCACACTTCGAAGACCCCGATCTGCGGACCATCGACGAGCTGGCCGCCCGCCAGGCCCTTGACGACCTTGAGGCGCGGTACGCCGAGGAGAAGTTGCGTATTGAGGAAGAGCTGCGCGAGGCGAAGGACCGCGCCGAGCCGGTCCGGTACGGGCTGCTCTACGGCAGCGGCAACGAACTCGTGCGCGCGGTCACAACGGTGCTCAACGCGGCCGGCATGCGGACCGTCGACCTAGACGACGAGGTCGGCACCAAGTCAGCCGATCTACTGGTGGGCGGCGAGGACTCCCTCCGCCGCCTCGTCGAGATCAAGGCGGCGGGTGGCGCCGCCCAGGAGAACCTCGTCAGCTACCTCCAGCGGCACCTCGAGACCTGGCCCCAACTCCGCCCCGACCAGCCCGTGACCGGCGGCGTCCTGGTTGTCAACCACCAACACAAGCTGCACCCATCCGAACGCACCGCGCAGGTCTACTCCCGGCCAGAGTTCGTCGCCGCGCTGCCCTTCACCGTCCTGAGCACCGTCGCCCTCTTCAACTGGTGGCGTACCGGAAACTGGGCCGAGATCCGCAAGACATTCCTCGGCAACGAGCCACTCCGAACCGCGGCCGGCGCCGTCGAGCCAGCAACCGAGCAACACGACACGAAGCCTGCTGCACAACCGCGACGTCCGTGGTGGCCGTCAAAGGCACGAACCTCGTAACAGCAGCGCCCGGAGTTCAACACCCGGTGCCCTACCACTCCGGCCAGGGCCGGCGGGGCGAGGCAGACCAGGCAGCCTGACCAGTCGATCACGTTCGAACGCGACCACGCCAACGCACCCGGCACCAGCCTCGTCCGGCTCACCTCGCCGAGGAGGTCATCGAGGACGGCACTCTCGCCTACCCCACCTCCGCCCAGCCCAATGCGAACCAGCCGCCGCCCCGACAGCGGGGCGCCCGCACCAGATCGGCGTCATCGGCTGCGGCCCCGGCGGCGGCGATCTGAGCTGATCACGTTCGACCAATTTCAGCGCCACCTGCGCCACGGGGTCTGAACTCTGTCCGTCCAGCCGAAGCTTCCAGGTTGCGTATCAGTCTAGGTTCTCGTCATGACCAAAGCTGTTCGCAGCCGCCGCTCCGAATCGGCACTACAGTTAGATGGCCAGACGCGTGAGCAGCTATTGGCGGTGGTTCTGGACGCGAATGCCTACGGCCGCGCTAGGCCGGATCTGACCGATTTGGCGCGCATGGCATTACGGCTGCACGGAATCGGCGTTGAGACGTGGGTTCCGGAGCCGGTGGCATGGGAATGGGCTCAGCACCTGGCAGAGGATTGGAAAGCGGTTGCGACTGCCGCGTCGTATGAGCGGAAGAATCTCGCCCGCGCCAAAGTCCCAGTGCCCGAGCTCCTATACAAGGACGCCGGCGAGGTGATCGAAGCATTCATGCAGGCAGTCCAGGGAGTCGAGCACGTGCGCGTGATCGCCGCGACGGCCGAGCACGCGTTAGAAGGCCTGAAGGATCAGATAATGCTACGGGCGCCGGGAAAGCATAAGGGACCGGACAAGGATCGGGTCAAGACCGGAGCCAGTGACGGCACCTGGCTCCGTGACTCCATAGCCGCCGCCGATGGCGCCCTAAATCGATTGCTGTTCCTCACCGAGGACAAGGACCTCGCACTAGCATGCGAGGCTTGGGGGCTTCCCGCGCCGGTGACACGAAAGCGGCAGGAGCTTCGGCCAACACTGTTCAACGTCACTGTCGATGACGGCCACGCGACGCCGGCGGTCGTGCGTTACATCCTTCAACGTCTCCCCATCCATCTGAACACTGAGGGGATCGGTGGCGCTGACAGCTTCGACATCGGCAGCACTCCAAGCCTGGACCAAGCGATTGAACTCGGCGGCGAAGGCACTGATGACACTCGCGTCTACGGCGCGGACGTCACAAGCCTGACCTGCCTGGTCGGCCTTGATGGCGTGACCGTTGAATCCGGAGACGCCGACGGCCTACTCGAGCCTCGTTGGTCAGGCGATCTCGGTGAGCCCCGTCGCGATCAAGTCTCGGCGACGGTGTATTTTCTCGGCAATGCAGAGGCAACGATCAACCGTCTCCATCTGGGCGACGACCCCGAGACAACGAGCGTGGAGTACAACGATCTGTTTATTCGCACGCAACTTGCGTTTCATTTCACCGACGGCGTGATAACGGAGGTTTCTTCCGAAGGCGACGCCGTCGTCTCCTTGCCGAACCCCACCTACAGCGATGCACATGATGCGGTCGACGACATCCGTGATGCACTGTCGTGCGTGCCGGGGCTGGCAGTTCCCGACGACTTTGGATCTGACTCTCAGAACGGTGAGCACCGTCTACAGATCGACGGCCACAACGTCGAGTTGCTTTTTTCGTGGCAGCCGGACGACAACTGGCGATTCACGCTGCAACTCGAAGGCGGCGACAAGCATGAACATGTGGAGATGCTCTGCGAATACGACCGCGGTTCCTGGGTCGGAGGCCGGGAAGGGTTCCACGCATACGACCCCTACTACGTCCGCGTCGAAGAGGGCGACCTGGCATCCAGAAATCCGATATGGTCGATAGGAGCTTGGGTCGTCAGGCATCTTGATTGGACCACTCGCTTGGCCAGTTCAGCTGACTCCCGTGCCGAGCGGAGCGAGGAGAGCGACGTGGAGGACTAGCTTGCTGTGGCAAGGAACTCGGCGGAAGTCCTTTCTCCCGTTTAGGCCTTCTTTCGCCTTCTAACACCCCCTCTTTGCCGCAGTTGCACGCCTGATTCCGTGAGGATCCGGTGGATATAGCCGTAGCTACGGCCGGTTGCCTCAGCGAGCGCGCGGATGGACTCGCCCGCGGTGTACCGCCTAACGAGCTCTCCAGCGAGAGTCAGCCGTTCACTTCCGATCAGGCGTCGCCCCTTCGCCGTCGGCGCTAAGACGGCAATAGCTTGCGTGTTTGTGTTGGACGAGAACGCTCGGGCGCTGGACTCGGGCATGAACCCTTGCGTTGCCACGGACGTCGCCGCTGACTCCACGCGGACAGAGTCGGTTATCACGACGACTCTGACGCCGGGACCGGGCAGGGCGATGCTCGACAGCAGGCGGTCACTAAACGGCGCCGGCCACAAAATCAGAGTTGTGTTTTCGGGCCAGCGGTCGAGTGGCGTCACTATAGGCGTGGCTACCACGCAGTCCCCCGGACCTACGGAGGCCATTGCTGATCGCCGGTCGTCGGCGCGCATCCTGCTGCTGATGACCGCGCGCGGAGTTCTGGTCGTGCCGTTTAAGTGCTCGGCGATGTAACTCGCATCCGTCGTCGTTGGTGCTATGACGACGCATCGCGCGTCCCTGGCAAGTGCTACATCCAGAACTCGGTCGAGTGCCGGCAATCGTGAGTCGGGACCGGGGAAAGCGTCCATGCGGTCGAGAACATTCCACATTCGGTCCGTCAGATCGTCTCGGGGGGAGGCGCCGGTCGCGGCGATCAGGAGCCGCGAGTGCAGCGCTGGCAAGCTGTCGCTCGGTAAGACCAGCGGTGCGCCGTCTTTACGTGCGTGTTCCGTCAGGGCGGCCACTGCGGCGCCGCGGAGTTCACGCTCTTCCGGCTCTTCCTCGTAGAAAAAGGCAGTTACGTTTATCAACCCCTTGTTGACCATGCCCTGCAGGGTCATGCGCCAGATCACCGGAAGCGCCGGGCCGCTCTCCTCCCGATCGACAAGCGTGACGGTCCGGCGAGCGCTGAGGCGCGATTCGGCTGTTTCGGTGGGAGGCGGCCCGAGAGAGTAGTCATAGATCGCGAGCTCGAATTCCATCGCCGAGAGCGCTTCGCCGCTGAGCTTGCGCTGAACCGACGCGCTTGTGGTGACGATGACTCCGTTACTTGGCACATCGAGTTCCTCAAGAATCGTCAGTGCTGCACTTGCGCCGGTCAGCAAAACGACAGGCTGGACGCTAGCTGCCTCCAGTCGTGTGGCCCACTGTGCCGCGAGCGTCTCGTTCGCGGCCACGACAAGACAGAGCGCCTCTGGCGCGATCTCCGCCAGGTGAATCTGGAGTGGTAGGCGAGCGCCGCTGCCGGGCGGGGCCACCACGACAGCACGTGTGGGGCACGCCGGGTCATGGAGCCTGTCAAGCAACTGCCGGTGGTCAGGGCGCAGAGCGGTCACTTCGCCTCCCCTCTGATCATCACGCGACGACGGACCCAGGTCAGCGCCGCAGCTAAGTTTTCCAGTTCATCGGGTGACGGCTCGGCTCGGAAGTGGAAGACTTTGTTCCTGATCTCGCGTACGGGGTCGAGGGTGCTCCGAACCAGATCGCGATTGTTGCCGAAGCGCAGACGGAAGAATCGGCCAAAGTTCTCGCCGTTCAGTAGCACTGATAGCAGCTCGGCCATCGTCAGGTCCTCCAGTCGGCTGCGCGAGCGGCCGGGATCCGCCGGGACCGAAGCCGCGATCAGACCGGGAAGGGAGCCGGCGTCGCAGGCCGAGCGCATCAGGTCGCGTACACCGAGCTCTATGTCCTGCAGCAGCACGAAGGGACGCGTCCGGTGCCACAAAAAGCGGCTCACGTCCGCGGGCGTCACGATCGCGAGTAGGCGGTCCTCGTCGCCGACCAGGAGAGCATTCCCCTGCTCAACGAAGGTGAGCACCTCACCGAGCTCTTGCGACGAGCGGACGAACCGAAGTTCCTCCAGGTGGTCCTCTACCGTCGCATTGAGGGCGTCGTTGCGCAGGAGCGGCAGCCCTCCGGCCATCGACCTATAGGTGAAGACGCCGATCACGCGCTGCGCGGCAGTGACGACCGGAAGCTGATCGTAGTCGTGGGCCCGCATTACATCGAGCGCGCTCCCGACTTTCGTTCCCACGGGGACGGTGAGGAGCTCTTGGTCGTCGGGCACAAGCTGGCCGACCCTGGCAAATCCCGGCGTCCTGAGCACGCCGTTGACATGTCGAATGCTCCGCCACCCACGCAGCCGTGCCTCCTCCAAGTCGACGGCGACTCTATCCGGCGCAGCGGCGTCCACTTCCATGCGCCTGCTGCCTAGGATTCCAGGGTGCGCCCAGCCCGTCGACCGCCCAGCATGGTGGACCGGGCGACCGTTCTCGTCGGCATCGAGGGACAGCCCTTCTGCCAGCGGTTCCAGGGACGAGCGGCGCTGGTCGATGCGCTCAGACGGGACCTTCGCCTGCCCGATTGGTGGACAGCCGCGTGGTCCGCTTCGACTAACCCCTCTCCGATGGGCGCACCGCCCTCAGAGCTCGACGCAGAGACGTACTGCCTCGCGACTCGCCGAGGCGGCGCGCGTTATCGGTGGCCAACCCGCCGGCTGAGCGCCGCTGCCACAGCGCCTAGGAACGTCGCCGTCGTGGGCGCCGCGGCCGGGGACGTGGGCGACGGTCCTTGGGATGGTCGTGCGCCGGTCGGGTTGGCCGGCTGGTTGCGTCGACTCGATGTTGCCAGGCCCGCAACTAATGCGTTGAGGATGGCCGACACTTCCCGGCGGTCGTACTGGGCGGTCAGCGCGCCGCCCGTTCGACCGTAGCGGCTCGTTGTGACATCTATCGGGCCGACAGGCGGCGCATCACGCGGCCAGGCAGGACCATCAGATATTACCGAATGCGGTCAAGATTGCGGGTGTTGAAGTTGGTGTCGGGATGTGCCGACATTGTCGGTGTGTGGCGCTGCGGGCGTGTCGGCTGCCGGGAGTTCTACCGTGCCCACATGCCCTCCGACCCCAGGAATTCACCGCTGGCCCGCCGCGTCAGCGAATGCCTCCAGGCGCGTGTCGACGGGTCGACCCGCCACCTCGAAGACGGCGTGCCCGCCTCCTGATCTCGACCTGCCGTATTCCAGCAAGGGGCCGATGCTCGTCGCGGTCGGCCGGCTGCTCACCTGATATTCGTTCGAGGGAGGAGATGTCCTCGTGGCACCTGGAAGCGGAACGACCGAGACGTTAACGGCGGAGGACGCTCGCCGGCATCTGGTCGACAAGCTGCGCAGTCAGGGTTGGATTACCCGACCGGAGGTGGCGGCGGCGTTCGCCGCAGTGCCGCGGCACCTGTTCGCTCCGGCCGGCACCAGCATCGAGAGCGCGTACGCGAATGATGTTGTCGT
This sequence comes from Micromonospora sp. CA-248212, assembly GCF_050948405.1. Taxonomy (NCBI): domain Bacteria; kingdom Bacillati; phylum Actinomycetota; class Actinomycetes; order Micromonosporales; family Micromonosporaceae; genus Micromonospora; species Micromonospora sp. CA-248212. The sequence continues at coordinate 4,817,943 of NZ_CP192023.1, forward strand.
CACCCGACGCGGCCCGGACGGAAAGGCGACCAGTTCGATCTCCGCGCCGTGGTTGCAGGCGTACATGCTGGAGACCGCCGGGCTGAGGCCCGGAGCCCGGGTCCTTGAAATCGGCTCGGGAGGGTACAACGCGGCGCTGATCGCCGAGGTCGTCGGCCCGGCCGGAACGGTCGTCAGCGTCGACATCGACGTGCAGGTCGTCACCCACGCGCGAGCGGCGCTGGCGCGGGCCGGCTACCCGCAGGTCGAGGTGGTCCACGCCGACGGCGTCCACGGCCATCCTGGCGACGGGTTGTGGGACGCGGTGCTCATCACGGTCGAGGCCAGTGACCTCCCTCCCGCGTGGACCGAACAGCTCGCACCAGCCGGCAGGCTGGTGGTGCCGTTGCGGATGCGCGGCAACACCCGCTGTCTCACCCTGCAGACCGCGGGTGATCACCTGGCCGCGACGGCGTCCGTGCAGTGCGGTTTCGTCGCGATGCAGGGCCACGGCCGGGATCCGGCCCGCCGGGTGCCGCTGCGCGGCGATGATGCCGTTCTCACCCTGGATGACGACACCACCACCATCAACGCCGAGGCTCTGCGCGCTGCGCTTGATGGCCCGCGGGTTGAGGTGTCCTCGCCGGTGACCGTGGACATGAGCATGGGCACTTACTTTGAGAGCCTGCACCTGTGGCTGGCCAGTCAACCTCGCCCGTACGGCGTGCTCAGAGTCGATCGGGACCGCACTGCCGGCCTGCTGGATCCACAGGACCGTTTCTTCTGCCCCACCCTGCTGACCAGTGACAGCCTTGCCTACCTGACCATGCGCCGCCACGACACGACGACGTGGCAGTTCGGCGGGCACGGCTTCGGTCCGCACGCCACCAGACTGACAAGCGATCTGATGGACCTAATAGTCGCCTGGGATCAGCAGTTCCGGGCCGGCGTCGTCCCGGACGTCACCGTGCACCCGGCCGGCACGCGACTGCCCGACAGCGAACGATTGCGCCTGCTCGTGCCCCGCCGCCACACGCTGACCGCGATCACCTGGCGGGAGACCGACCGATGAGCAACACGGAGTTGCCGATCCTGGTCTGCCTTCGGGGGAACTCCGGTGCCGGTAAGAGCACGATTGCCCGTGCGTTGCGGTATCGGCACGGCCGCGGCTGCGCCCTCGTCGGCCAAGATCATATGAGGCGGATCCTTCTGCGGGAACGCGACAAGCCAGGTGGTCTCGCACCCACGCTCATCGCGCAGAACGTTCGCTTCTGCCTCGACCACGGCTACCACGTGATCCTCGAAGGGATCATGCACACCGCCCGGTACCGGAGCATGCTCACCGAACTGCGCGACACGCACCGCGGCCGAACCCTGTTCGTGTACCTCGACGTGTCGTGGCCGGAGACTCTGCGCCGACACCAGACCCGTCCCGAGGCGCAGGAGTTCACTGCCGACACGATGCTCGGCGTGTACGCCCCGCGCGACGTCCTCGGCTGGCCCGACGAACTCGTCCTCCCCGAGACCACCACCCTGGAGCAAGCGATCGAGCGCATCGCCACCACCGCCGGCCTGCCGTTGACCGGCCGCGACGACGACCTGCTCCCTGCCGTCCCATGACTTCATCCCAGACAGCCAGCGCAGGCAGTGCCGGTCTCGGGGCGGACGGGGCGGATGATGTGTTCGCGGCGCTGATCGCCCGTGCCGCTGCCGCAGGGGTGGGCACCGGCCGGGTTGTGCACCGCACCGACAAGGCCGTCGTCGCCACCGGCCGCCGCGACGGCCGACCGGTGATCGTGAAGCTGTTGACCACCGACGACCCGTACTGGGTCGGCCGGCGCCAGCACGAGCTGCGCATGTACGAGCTGTTCACCGATCAGCCGCCCCCCGTGCGCGTGCCGCGTGTCCTCCACGCCGACGCCTACCTGACCGTCCTGACTCAGCTACCGGGGCAGCGCCTGGACGACCAACGCCACCTCACTCGCGACGTCAGCCCGGCCACCGCACAGCTGGTCCTGGACACCCTCGACACCTTCGCCGGCTGGTCGCCAGCACCGCCACTACCGCAACCGCTCGACTACCACGGCCGCATCGACGCCGAACACGCCGCCGGGCTGCTCGACGACGCCGACCAGCACGCCCTGCACACCCTCGTTGACCAGCTCGGCCCGGGCCGGGTCAGCGCACACGGCGACCCCCTACCCGCGAACCTGCTCCTCGACCGCGAGCACTGCGCCCTCATCGACTTCGAGCACACCGGCAGCTACCTACCCGGCTATGACCTCGCAATGCTGCACATCATCGGCACCGCAGCCAGCCCGACCCTCACCGCCGCGATCGCCGAACGCGTGCACACCGCCAACATCACCACCGCCTACTCCGTCAACCTGCTCCTGCTGACCTGCCGAGAGATCCGCCTGCACACTGTGCTGCCAGCACGCGGCGCGACAACGTCCCGGCTCGCGTACCTACGACAGCTACTCAGCCAGGCACGCCACGACGTTCAGGCGCTGATGCGATGGGCTTGAACCGGACAACCGCCGGCGCAGCGATCCAGCGCGGCCTCGCGGGCGGCTCACAGGCACCTGCCCCGCTGAGCCGTGACTTTCACCGACTGTGGGGCGCCTACTCGGTCAGCCACCTGGGATCCGCCGTCGGGGCAGGCGCGCTGCCGCTGGTCGCGATCCTGCTGCTGGACTCATCGGCTCTGCAGGTCTCCCTGCTCGCGGTGATCTCCGGCCTCGCTTCGGCAGTGATCGTCTTACCCCTGGGTCCCTGGATCGAGTTCCGGCGCAAACGGCCTGTGATGATCGGCGCCGACCTGCTGCGCTGCGCGGCCCTGACCAGCGTCCCCATCGCCGCCGCGCTCGGCGCCCTGACGTACGAGCAGCTGTGCGTCGTCGCCGTCGTGCAGACCGCCGGCACCATCGTGTTCAGCGCCGCCAGCGGCGCGCACCTGAAGCACCTCGTCACCATCGATCAACGTGTCACTGCCAACAGCCGATTCGAGACCTCCCAGTGGACGGCCAACAGCCTCGGCTCACCCATCGGCGGTGTCCTCGTGTCCTGGCTCGGCGCTACCGCGTCCATCACCGTCGACGCCGCGAGCTTCTTGATGTCCGCGCTCGGGATCCGCCGCCTCCGCAGCCCCGAGCCGCCGCCACCTGCCCGGCAAACCGCCCCGAGTCGGGGACGGGAAGCCATCGAAGGATGGCGGCACATCCTTCACCATGCGGGCCTGCGAGCCCTGTTCGTCAACGCCGTCATCTTCGGCGGCGCCATCACGGCCACCACGCCCATCATCGCGGTGTTCATGCTCCGCGACCTCCACCTGGCTCCCTGGCAGTACGGCCTGGCCCTCGGACTGCCCTGCCTCGGCGGCATCCTCGGCTCCCTCACCGCCGGCCCCCTCACCACCCGATACGGCCTCCGCGCAGTCCTACTCACCACCGGCGTCGCCCGCACACTCTGGATGGGACTCATCCCCCTCGCCCCACCCGGCACACCGGGCCTGATCATCATCACCCTCGCCGACACACTCCTGCTGTTCATGGCGGGAACGTTCAATCCCACCTTCGCCGCCTACCGAATGAACCACACCAGCGAGCACTGCCTGTCCCGCGTCCTGACCGCCTGGTCCATCACCAGCAAACTCACCCAACCCATCTTCATCGCCGCCGCCGGCATCCTCGCCGCCGCCACCGGCCCCCGCACCGCCCTCACGGCAACCGCCGCCCTCACGCTCACCAGCGCCGCATTCCTGCCGTGGAAGACAACCCCGACCAGCCCGCCGCGAGCCCGCCCAGCGGAGGTCGCCTACCGGCACGTCGTTCCGGTAGCGCGAGCACCGGCCTGCCTACCGCCGTCACGGCCACCGCCACCACCACACCCAGGGAGAACGCAGAACGAGCGATGACAACCCGCAGCTGCGGGCACCCCGCCGCTACACCGGCACCACGACCGATTTCGTGCTGGACGGCACCACGGGACGCCTCACCACGGCCACCTCGTCCGGTCAGCTCACCCACGTCGACCTGCGCGTCGGCAAGCACGGCTCCACCCTGGCCGGCTTAACCGAAGCGCTGTCCACGGCGATCACCGCCGGGCTGCAAGCCGGCGCGCCCCCGTCCGAGTTCGTGGCCCCACTGCGGCACACCCACTACACCCCCTCCGGCGCCACCACCGACCCGGACGTACCGCACGCGACCTCGCTGAGCGACTACCTCGCACACCGCCTCCACCAGCAGCACACCAGCAGCGCGCCACCGCACCCAGACGCCGCGCAGCTGCCTGGAGCCGCCCGAGCCAGCACGCAGCCACGACTTCCAACGGCGAGCTGGGTGCCGCACCCGCGCAGCTGAGCCGACCTCGATCAACCTGGACCTGTCGGAGGTGAAGAGGGCATGCGCGATGACGAGTTACGCGGTCTGGTTGGCGGGAGCCAGCCGCTGATGCGGGCGCTGCGCACCGTGCGGGACTCGGGCCTACCGGACGCCTGGATCGGCGCTGGTGTCCTCAGGGACCTCGTCTGGGAGCAACGCTACGGGCACGGATTCGACTTCTCCCAAGCCCGGGACATCGACGTGGCATTCGTCGACCCCACCGACCTGACCCAAGCCAACGACGAGCACGCCACCGAACGGCTGGCGACGATGTGGCCGGGACCGCCGTGGGAGGCGAAGAACCAGGCCGCCGTGCACACCTGGTACCCCGCCCGATTCGGAAGCGACCCCGTACCCGCGCTGCGAAGCATCGCCGACGCGGTCGCGACCTGGCCCGAATACGCCACCGCCGTCGCAATCCGTCTCGACGTCGGCGGGCACGTGGCTGTCTGCGCACCACACGGACTCGATGACCTTCTCGACGGCATCTGGCGCCGCAACCCGACCCGAGTCAGCCTGGTCGTGTCCGCGCAACGACTAGCGCGGCAACGCCCCGCCCACCGCTGGCCCCGAGTCCGAGTCCTCACCTGACCACCCGCGATCGCCGCCAGGACGCTGACCCCCATGATGTTCGACTCGCCGCGGACGCTCACGTTCGTTGCGAACCGTCCACCCTCGTCCCGTAGCCGAGTAGCTGCATCGCGGTCACGTTGTCGGGTTGGGCCCAGAAGAGCTGGTGTAGCTCGTCGGGCAGTTCGTCGCGATGGGTGCTGTTGAGCCCTCTACGGAAAAAGCGGTCATCGGCCTGTTGAAGCTCGGTGAACGACGGGATCTGGGCGCCGGCGTCGGGTCGGAGCTGGGGCGTCAAAGTGTGGATGACCCGTTCCACAGCAGCTCTCGGCTTCTGAGCAAGTGCTTCGTACCTCAGCACCACTCGGTGAGGTGCCGACGGCAGCAGCCAGCTCAGCACATTGCGTCCCCAACTGCCGGTTCCGAACTCGCCCCGTCGGAGGATCATGGCTCGCAACTCGCTCTCGAATCGTGCAGCGTCTGCCTCGCTGGCCAGGCGCGCCCACGAGACGAGCGCATCGCGCCCGTCCCGGACGAGACAGACGGCCTTGTCCGCTTCATCGACCTGGTCGTCGCGCTGTCGGTGCGTCTTGACGAAGTGAACCTCCATCGAGTCACGCATGGCTTCAATCGCTGCCGGGCGTTCGGTGAAACCGACCAGATCGGAACCCAGACGTTCGGCCACGCCATCGACGTCATAGACGACGGATGTCCTTACGCCGTAGAGCCGATTGAGGACGATCCGAAAGAAGGTGTTACCTGACCGGGGAAAGGAGCACACCCACACAATCACCAAACCAGGGTAGCCAATTCTATCGCCTACGCGCGGTTCACCATGGCCTCGGCGGTGCCTTCTGCGCCGACCTGTTGGGCTACGAATGTTGATTCTGACGGTCCCACTCGGCCCCCACCCGGACGGCGCGGTCTGGCCCCACCGCCGCCCGTCAGGCGGCCGGTGTGGCGGTCTCATCTGGCCCACGAGGCGGCTTATTTCCCGACTACCGAGTGTCACCGCGGCATGGGTAGCGAGCACGCGGATCGCGGCAGTTGAGCAAGTGAACCTGGCGAAACATCGACTCTCATCGGCCGGTCTTCGGAGGCGTTCCTCGAACGCCTTCATGCGGGGCGATTGGCAAGCTCACCGCGGATCTGATTTACCAAACCGAGAATCTCGGTCAACTCCTCAGTTTGCGGCGTCGGCCCTTTGACTCCATGGGCAAGGCTATTGCGAAACTGCTGAAGCCTGCGTACGCGTGGGAGAATATCCTCGTCTAGAACTCCAATCTCTACGAGCGTACTCGCTATCGATTGAGCGTTCGGAAGGTAGTCGACTCCTTCTTGCCGCGCTAGCCGCGCCAATGACCATTCCAGGGCAACGAACGCGGCCATGAAGGCTGCACCAATGTCAAGGTTTGCTAATTGCCCTACGGCAGCTATGCGTCGATCGATCTCGTCTTCATCTAGCAGATCCGGACCAGGATCTGGAATCACGAGCAATTCGAGATCCCAGCCGGGGATCGCTCGGACAATCGTACGCAGGTGCTCAATATTCCTCGTTTTGTCCTGATTCCTGAGCGCTCGCCGCGAGGTCACCTCGAAGACAATGCCACCCTGCGGTCCCCGCGCTACGGCGTCGACTTCCCGACCAGACAGGCCCGCCGGCAGTGATGCTGGTTCGGGGTTGACTTCCATCGTCCAGTCTGGCGGCAAGCGACTTGCCCGCTTGCGAAGCTCTAGCTGCCCGGGATACCGATCCATGGGATCTCCTCCTCGTCAATCGGCGCACCCATCACGATATACACAAAAGGCCCGTTCCATGACAATGCCTGAGCCAGCGCAGGCGAAGGATTGCGAAACGTGAGCGGCTTTGTTAGATCTCGGCGAGACCCCGACACATCACGCACTTGGTTGTCATCTGCAATAACCTGGGGCCATAATCCATCCAGGATAGGCTTAAGCATGTTGTCCACGTCTAGCGGCGGATCCTCATGAAAGTAGGTGACTGAAACTGCCAAATCGCCGAGGAGCGGGAAATCAGGTCCGCTAAACGCTGTTGTTGCATGTTGACGCACACGTTCTGTCCAAGCGTGTTTTTTGGCGGTGTTTCGTGTAGAAAGCGACACCGGCACTCCGGGAACTGCAAAGTCCCACTGCATGCCATTCGGTCCCCGTTCTGTCCAGCCGCCGAGAGTATGTCCGCTCAGCGTAGCCCCGTGCGTGCCCGGTAAGTCGAGCGCGCGCCGCTGCACGCCTGTTATTTTCTGAGCGGGGACTCGCCCGCTCAGGTGTGCCGGCACCGCCCCCACATCGGCAGGAGCGGGCAGGTGACCGAGGTGACGCTCGGCGTCTATCAACTACCCTGAGTGACGCCGCGCTTGAGATTCTGACCATGAGGTGGGGCCAAGTCAGACCCTCCCCTCTTCCGCTGCCTCGACCGCGGTGGAGCCAGAGGGAGCCGTCACGGTGGGGCCACCTATGGCCGTCAGAATCAGAATGTCGACTGGCGCCGATCTAGGCTGCGCCAGTCTCGATCGCGGTGAGCTGTCGCGCGTCGCCGGCACCACCGCCGCCGAATGGGACTACTCTTCGCCTCCGTCGCCCGTCGACGCCACTGGACTCGGCACTCTCCCGAACGGTCCGTTCGACAGCCGACGCCCACTTGAGGCTGGCTACGCGCTCCAGCGCCCGCCAGCGTGGGACCGAGGTGTCCCGCCGCACCCGGCGGCGGGACACCACCCGGTACTACTCGATGTCGTAGTCGTAGTCGTCCGGGTCTTGCGCATCATTGCGGTCAGCGGCTTCCTGCGCCCGGTCGTCAAACCCGCTGGTCGCGGTCGGCGAGTCGGGATCGCGGTCGGCGGCCGCGCTGATGCGGTCGGCGGACTCGTGGTCCATCGGCTGAGATCGGGCCATGACGGTTCTCCTCCGTCGGCTCGTGCCCTCGGTTACGCCTGGGGCGACGCGCACCCGGACCGCATGGTGCGGCCGGGCAAGCGATTCCGTGGCTACGTCGGTGCCGGGCCCGCTTCGGCGGGCTGCCCATGCTGGTCACCGCGAGTGAGGCGTCCGGCGGAATCAACCGGAGGTTCACACCGTCACACACCCGGCTGAGGAATGCCGGTCCCATCAATGCCCACCAGGCTACGCCAGTCGCGGGCGAGGCACGGGCGCCAGGCCCGGTAGCGCCTTGCGGCAATCAACCGTGGCGGTGGCCATCCCAGGGGTCATCTCCGGAACTTGGGCGACGACCTCGCCCTGAGGGCTGATGATGCTCGTCGGCCCGTAGCCGATGCGGTCCGCGCCCCGCTCGCCGGTGACGTCAGCCGAGACCAACCACAGGCCGCTTTCTCGTGCACGGGCGGCGCGGATAGGAGTGTGCCGGTCTTTCCATTGCAACGCGGAGGTGCGGCGCATCATGTTCTGCGCCGGCACGAGGAGAAGCTGCGCGTCCTGCGCTGCCACTGCCGCAGCTGCGGCTGGCACTTGCGTGTCCGAGCAGATGTTGATGCCGAACCGCACGCCCTCGACGTCGAAGGTCGGGTAATCCTCACCTGCGGTGAAAAGCGCTTCGCCCGGCATGAGGTGGACCTTGCGGTAGATGCCGAGAAGCTCACCGCCACCCACGACGACCGCGGAATTGAAGTAACGACCTTCCCGCCGTTCAATCACCCCGAAGACCAGAGTCTGCCCGATCGGGTCCAGGCGGCGCAGCAGCGCGCCGAACGACGCCGAGCGCAGGTCCATGGCGTAGGCGTCCAGGTGCCGCTCCTGCACGAGATAGCCCTGAAGAAAGCACTCCGGGAACAGCAGCAGCTGCACACCCCGCTGCTCGGCCTCCCGAGCGAACTCCTCCATGCACCGCAGCGCCGCGTCGACGTCACCCAGAGTCTCCGGGGTCTGACAGGCCCCGACTCGCAACACCCCAGTCACCCCAGTGATCCCGGCGAGTTGTGACGACATCGCTGCTTGTGCGCAGTCATCGCGGGGACGACGCCGCCGCTGGGGGATAAGAAGTGAGGCTGTCGGTGACGCTGTAGGACCAGCTGACGGCCCTGCCGTGGGCGAAGGGCATCACCCCGTGAAAGACGCGGGGCTGGCTGCTAAACACCAGCGGTAAGAAGTGTCGGTCACTTTCCCACATCGGCACGCGCCCAGCGAGCACGTCTGCGATCTTGGCCCAGACCAGGGTGCCCTCAGGGCACTCCGGCCGTAGCTGTCCTGTCCAGCAGGGGATGCGGAACAGGAACCCGAACCAGTTTTCCCCACTGCGGCCGAAGCCGGGCCAGGAGATCGTTCCTGAGAGCTGAACCTCGCGGCACTCCAGACCGCTCTCTTCTCGGATCTCCCGGCGCATCCCAGCGACCACGTCCTCGTCCGGCTCGAGCTTCCCGCCCAGCCCGTTGTGGTAGCCGAAGTGCACGTCGTCGGGTCTCTTGTCCCGCCGGATCAGCAACACCTGCTCGCCGTCGGGGTGCAGGACGTAGCCGAGCGTCGCGAGGATGGTCAGCATTCCCTCACCCTATGTTTACCGCTTCAGACGCTGAACAGACGCGCCGCTTTCGCCGCATCAGGGCGGACGCGGACTCCCGTAACCTGGACGACGCGTCTGCGGATGAGTGGGGGCGCCGTGCCCCGCGAGGCGCCCGCCCGCTTCGAAGGCCCGGAACCCGAACCAGGGGCCGTCGCGTCCAGCGACCGCGTTAGCTACCAGCTCTCCTCCGAAATGGCCCGGACGCGGCCAACGGGAGTCCGCGGAGGGCCACTGGGGGTTAGCGCTTGAAACGGCGGGGCGAGGTTCGGCTGTCCCAGAGTTCAACTCACTTCAGCATCGGACCGGAGAAAGATGATCAATGCGTAGTGCCTGGACCGATCTGCCTGACAACGTCACCGGGGCGATCGCCGAACGGATCGGTGAACCCTTCGACGTCACCCCGGCCGTCCACGGTGACCACGCGGACATCGCCGCGACAGTCACCGGACCAAGCGCGAAGGTCTTCATCAAGGCAGCCTCCGCAGACCTTTGCGTCCGATCACTGCGCTACGAGCTGGCGGCGAGCACGGCCATCGACCGGTACCCGCCGGCGGTCCTCTGGCACTTCGAGTCCGACGGATGGTTGGTGGTGGCGACCGAGCACCTTGCTGGCCCGCACCCCGACCTGTCCCCCGCCAGTCCCGATCTCGACCTCCTCGCCGCGACGCTCATGGAGCTGCAGAACACCCGCGCGCCGAACGGCACCTGGTACGACCCGGCGGGCCGGCTCGGGTTCGCGCATCCCCTGATGGCCGGCGAAGGGCTCGTGCACTCTGACCTCAACCCGACCAACCTGATCGTGACCGACAGCGGCCTGCGCATCGTCGACTGGGCTTTCGCGACCAAGGCAGCGCCTTGGGTGGAACTGGCACTGCTGATCCAATGGCTAATCGGCTGCGGCCACACCCCCGGCCAAGCAGAACGCTGGGTGGCGCAACTTCAGGCGTGGGCTGCGACCGATCGCGACGCCCTAGACGACTTCGCGATCCGCAACGCCGCGAAGTGGGCAGGCAAAGCCGAGAAGAGCACCCAGGTATGGGTCCACGACCTTGCAACCTGGACCAGTGAGTGGGCGACCTACCGCCGATCGAGGATCCGGGCGCGCTCCGTGGTGTCGCAGCAGCCCGGTCCCGGCGCGGACGCATGCGCCCTTGCCCCCAGGGGAACCTACAGCCTGTAGGGCTGCAGCCCATGCCCCACCGATGCCGGCGGCATCACCGATGCCTTGCTGCAACGGGCTGCGGCTCGGATACGAAGCAGACGCCGTCTCGCCCGCGCCGCCCACCGGACTGTCCTACATCCCCTGGCCGTTGCGAGCGACAGGCAGGTTACGCGCAGCCAGCGTCGGTGCGAGGTCACTGCAACTGATTGTGCCGGCGGAGCTGACGTCTACGGCGGACGCAGCGCGGGGACAAACGAAGCGGCAAAGCGAGGCGCCAACCTTGTTGTCTGGCGAGGGGAGGTGTCCCTGTCAGCCCCCGTTGTCACGTGCTCGCACACGCTAGAGCGCCGATAGCCGCCGGCAACACCAATGCCGACGCCGTCCCAGAACGCGGATGAGCCGTCGATGTGGCAGCCCAGGGTGTGCCAGGTAAACCCCGGCTTCTCCACGCGCAGCGCCACCAGCCGCCCACACCCTGAACCTCGACGTCGACATCTTCACAACGAAGTTCCCCTGCTGGATCAGCGGATGGCGGATCACCTAACTACGGCACCTGCGTTCGTCAGGGATCGCCTCGGGCTCCAACGCCGGCGGGCCACAGACGACGAGCATCGTCGGAACAGCAAGTCCCTGCGTCTCGGTGGGCAACCGAGGCAGCGGCACCCAATCCAAACCCACCATGACCGGGCAGTCACACGGCAACTCGTCCGCACCGAGGGTCGGTTCACCGGCAGCCACGTCGACCGCGAAGCACGCCGTCAAGCCCGACGGGTACGGCACCTCGAACAGGTAACGCACCGCGACAGGCCGCAGCCCGACCTCCTCGACCACCTCGCGCCGGACCGCGTCCTCCGCCGTCTCACCAGCGGCGATACCGCCCCCAGGCAGCGTCCAGTACTCCTGGCCATCATGGCGACCCGACGGACCGAGGCCACGCTCCCGCACCATCAGCACTCGGCCGTCACGAACGATCACCGCAGCGGCTCGATGACGTAGCGTCACAGTCACATCATCCCCATCCCGGCCGTGCACGGGGCGCTTCACCGCCGACAAATCTCACCGCAAAACCGGTGCCGATCACTGGGGCGGCGGCCAACCGTGGCCGGCCCCTGTTCCAAGAGCACCTACCGAATAGCACTTCCCGCCCCGCTCTGATGAGCCCGTACGCACCGGGCGAGACCAGTGGTACGGGCTCTTACGTAGCTGCCGAGACGTGCCCTTCAACCGGTGCGGACCCGACAAACACAGCGAGCCCCGGCCGCTACCCGTCGAGCCCGGCACCGCCGCAAGTGCTCGCCCACCCCCACGGGCGTGGGGGTGGGCCGATCCCCGACATGCGGCGGATCGGCGACGGCGGGTGCTCCCCATGCCCGTGGGGGTGGGGCCGGAAGGCGACCCGGTGCGCGCCTGGACCAAGGTGTGCTCCACACGTCCGTGGGGGTGGGCCGGCGGTCGAGCGGCTCAGCCGCCAGCTGGTCAAGGGCTCCCCGCGCTAGTGTGGGTGGGCCGCAGCCCACGCCGCCAGGCCTGCACCCGCCAGTGTTTCCCACGCCCGCAAAGGGTGGGGGTGGGCCGTTGGAGACCGGCACAACTCGCACCGGCATGCCGAACCCTCGGTGCTGTCACCTATTGGTTGTGCTCGATAGGCGCCCGTCTCTACGCTCCCACGGTTCGGTGTGGACTCTGAGCCCCGGAGGGTGCGCGATGTCGTTGACCGACACCATTGGTGCCGATTTGCAGGCGATGAAGGAGGGTGTGGACCGGGCGCAGCAGGAGGCTTCGGCCGTCGACCGAGCGATCGAGCAGATTGCCGTCCGGGCGGCGGCCTCCGGCTTTGCTGGCATCACTGTGGGGTTGGCTCGAGTGCGAGAAGTGCTCGGGCAGGTGCGGTCTGACCTGGCGGAGGCCGGTGGCGTCTTGGGTGAGGCGTCGCGGTCGCTGGGTGCCGTGGCACAGCAGCCGTCGCCGCAGGAGACGACCGCCGCGCTCACGCCGGTCGTGGCCGCGCTGGCCGCCGTTGACGGCCACGTCACGGCGGCGGCATCCGCGGTCGACGACACCCGACGGCTGGTCACGGCGGCGTTGCAGGGAGGACAGCCCGGTCCGACGCTGGCGCGACTGCAGCAGGTGCTGCAGGTCCTGGTGACTGTCCGGACGCGCGGAACTGCCGCCCGGCAACACGTCGATACGGCGCTGGCGCAGGCCCGGCAGGTCGGTGAACTGGGAAACTGATAACGGGCGGTGGTGGCGACATCCGCCAACCGCCCGCCGCACGCGGCACGTCTGCGAGTGCAACGGACGTGCCGGTGCCATCTGAGCCCTTGCCCGAATGGTTGAAAGATGCCGCTCGTGACCTGCCTCGCCGGCAAGCGAAGGACCCCACCTCCGGTGTCGCGTTGATCGGTGGTAAGCGGATACCCCTGAAGTCGGGCCGCGACCCAGCCGCCGCCGCCGACCTCAAGCCGGCCTACAAGCTCATCGCCACCACGACCGACCATCTGGAGGCCAAGCTTGCCGCCCGGATGCGCCGCGACCGGATCACACAGGCGGCTGTGGTGACGAACAATCCTCCCTGCGACTACACCCCCTACGGCTGCGAGAAAGTCCTCGCCCGACTCTTACCGGCCGGCACCCAGCTCGCTGTCTACGTACGCGACGATGACGGGCAGGTACGCCATTGGCGTACCTACACCGGCAACGGAAAGGCGATCGCATGAAGGTGACCTGGACCTACGACCGGGGCGAGCAGCGCGACAACCACGAGGTCGAACTGACCGACCCCAACGCCTTAGAAGCTCTCCTTCGCGAAATCCAGCAGGCCGGCGAGCCCGTCGTGCTGACCATCTTCAGCGACACCACCGACGACCCCGACGACCTGCCACCCGGCATCCAGATCGGCCTCGGTCACCCCACCCACGCGTTCGCGGTACACATCACCGACGATGGCGCCTACCTGCACGACCCCACAGCGGAGATCCCGAGCGACGGAGTGGCATTTGATCTCGGTGGGGTACCCACCGAGTACCCGGCCGAGGACCTACAACTCCGGCCCGAAACGGCAATACGACTGGCAGTCACCTTCTTCAAGACCGGCGGCGAACCGCCGGACTTGACGGCGATTGCCGAATGACCGCGTAGCGAATGGGCACGTGCCACGTCTTGGTGCCACCGCCCCGCGACGCCGAAGGCCTTCGTGCCCCGCAGCGCACGACACGGCCGGCTCCCGCAGAGCCCGGTCCGACGCGACGCCCAGTGCCTACTGACGGTGTGCGCGGCAGCTACCCAGCTCGTCGTCTCCTCCGTCGAGACCCGGAAACGCGGCCTCGGCAACTCGGTCACGCGCCGTCGGCGCGGGAGACAGATTCGCCGTAGGCGTGCTCGCCGCCGTAGCGCTCGCCCCAGGACATCTCCAGGAAGGGGTCCGGCTCGGCATGGCCCTCGCCCGACACGCGATTCAGCACCATGACCTCACCGGGGCCGCTTTCAAACCCGCCTCCGAAGCCGAACACCGGCGCCTGAGCCGATGCTCGGCTTCCGGAGGCGGCAACAAGGATGAACCGGCCGTGCGGACCTCGCGCGACGTTGGATCTCCCGGAACAAATCGAGGTGATGCGGCCGGCATCAGCCCGGCCAGTCGCCCGCCATCGGCGCTCTGCTCGGCCCAGCACGCGGGCGGTGAATAGGTTCGTGGCCGTATGGAAACGGGCTCCTACCGTACGAGCACTACGGGATTCACCTTCTCACAGTCGGTCCGCTCTGTTGCGGCGGGAAGGCTGGCGGCAAGAGGTCTGGCTGGATTGTGGCCGTCGGCGGTGCCTGGTGCCGCCGCGCCTGATCGGCGAATCTGGCTAGGCGCTCGGCTTCCTGGGCCGTTAGCGTCCGGTGCGCCTCGTTCTGGGTCATGGCGACGTCGTTCGCGTGGAGGTGGCCTCGTTCACGGAGTGCCGCCGCGAGGTAGGTAGCGTGGATTGGCTGGGTGGCCGCCGTGTCGGCGTCACCAGGATCGCCCTGCCACAGTGGTCCGAGACGTGAAGCCATGGCGCTGCTGATCTGGGCGCGTTCGTCGGCGGCCAGGCCGGTGTAGATGTCGGCGGCGATCCGGTGCCCGAGTGCGTCGGTTCGGTCTGGGCCGCTGGTCTCCCGGTGGGTGATGCGATGGGCCGCGATGACGGCTTCGGCGGTTTTCCAGTAGGCGTGGTGGCCGGCGCGGCCGGCGTCGATGTAGGGGCCGAGAGGTTGGGTGGTGGTGTCGTCGGTGACCTGGTGCTGGTCGCGGTATGCGGCGGCGGTGCCGAGATGGTGTAGCCAGGTGTCGTAGTCGGGTCCGGGTTGCGGCGCGGTACCGAAGACGGTGGTCCAGGCGGGTCGGGTGGTCGCGGCGTCGAGGGCGAGGTCGCGGATCCGTGCGCCGATCTGCTCGCGGGCGTCGGCGAGGTATTCGGTGTAGCGCGCGTCGCCGGTTTCGGTCGCGGGCGACAGCCACGGGGGCAGGTCGGCCGTGTGGGTGGCGGGTTGATTGTGGCTGCGGGTGGATGCTTCGAGGTAGCGCAGCAGTTCCTCCGGGGTGACCACGCCTTGCACCTTGGCGAACACGATGCTGGTGTCGGTGCCGGCGCCTTCTGCGGCTTTGAGCGCCCACGCGAGCTGGTTCCAGGTGTTTTCGGGATCGTTTGGTCCGGTGGCGGGGTGGTTGTCGAGGTAGCGGCCGATGCGCCAGGCGAGGACTTCGCTGAGCGAGTCGGCGGTGGCCAGTTCCCGCTGGGCGTAGGCGTGCTGCAGAACCTCGGCTGGATGGTGGCCGGCGTATTCAGCGCGGCGGACGGCGGCGGCCAGCGCCGGCCATGCTGACTCGCTGGCGGCGCGGATGGTGACGCGCGGGCCGAGAACCCCGACGATGATCGACTGGTAGTGGTCGGCGTCCCGCGCAGCTGCCATGGCGGGGTCGACGGTCAGCGCGCCGGGACGTCGCAGCGCCCGCCGGGTGTCGAGCTGCGCCGGGGTGAGACCGGTCAGCGGCGCGATGACCGCGGCGTAGCGGGCGGCGTCGAGCGCGGTGGGTTGGGCCAGGCGCGTGGGTGCCCGGTGTTCGTGGATGGTGGTGGTGCAGCGCCAGGCCAGCAGTTGGGCGGGCGAGTCGCCGGTGGTGAGCGGACCTCGGCGGGCGGCGGTGGCGAGCAGTTGCTCGGGCTGCCATCCGGCGGCTTCGGCGGCGTGTAGTGCCCGCACGACGGCGGGGAACGCGGTGTCGTTGGTGACGAGTGCGGCGGTGGTGGGGTCGAACATCGAGTGGATGAGCTGCTGGTATCCGGCGGTGGTGGCCTGCTCGGCGGCGTGCAGGTAGTGCGGGACCAGGGTCGAGAGCGAGGCGGCTTGTTGCTGGGTGCGGCGGATGGTTTCGGTCGCCGACAGCATGGCGCCTTCGCGGTCGAGGATGGTGTCGAGGACTTCGCGGGCGGCGCGGGCGTTGGCGTCGTAGCGGGGCCGGTCGAGCCGTTCGTCCTCGTCGAGCGGGAGTAGTTCGTGGGTGGCGACGTAGGCGTGGTTCGCGAGCCGGGCGCGGGTGATCGCGACGTACAGGTTTTCGCGGGTGAGTTGGTCGTCGACGAGTAGGTGCGCGGTGTCGACGGTGGCGCCTTGGGCGCGGTGGGTGGTGGTGGCGTAGTGCAGTTGGACATTCCGTGTGACGTAGTCCGCGGGCAGGGTGCACCGGCCGCCGTGCTGCTGGTGACGTACTCGGAGTGACCCGTCGCGGTAGCGGTGTTCGACAGTCCAGGCGTCGCCGTTCTTGACCCAGTCCCGGCCGCGGTTGGTGCTGAGTTTGCGGTTGTTGTGGCGGGTGACGATCCAGTCGCCCTTGCCCGCGAGGTTGTCATCGGCCAAGGCGACGCCGAGGGTTTCGACCTGACCGGCGGCGACTCGTTCGGCGCGGGCACGCGCGGACAGTGCGGTGATGTCGCGGTTCGTGGCGGCGATCATCAGGGTGACGTGGCCGACGAGCATGTCGGCCCGCCACGCCTTGTAAACAGCGTCGGCCATGGCCTGGCGGGAGCCGCCGTGGAGGCGGCCGTGGGTGTCGTAGAAGTCCAGGGCGGTGGTGTCGCCGGTGCGTAGCGCGATGGTCGCGGCGGCTTCGGCCGGGTTGGCGAACCGGTGCACGGTGTCGAGCTCGACGGCTCCGGCGTCGTGGGCGATCAGCCGCAGCGCGCCGCCGGATTCGACCGCGCCGAGTTGCCGCCAGTCGCCCAGCAGTCGGACGCTGGCGCCGTGCCGTTCCGCGATGGTGACGAGTCGTTCCAGCGGCAGGGTTCCGGCCATGCCGGCCTCGTCGACCAGGATGATGTCACCGGGGCGTACCTGGAACCAGAGTCGCTGGGGCGAGACCTGCTTGTGGTGGTGGAGGTTGTGGGCGTCCGGACCGTTGGTGTGTTCCCACAGGAACTTGTGCAGGTTCTCGGCCGTGGTCCCGATGTCGTTGCCGAGTACGGCGGCTGACGCGGCGGAGGTGGCAAGCGGGATCAGGCGCCTGCCGTGGGCGTCGGCGACGTGGCGTAGTGCCCGCATGGCGGTGGTCTTGCCGGTGCCGGCCGCGCCGATGCCGACCGCGATGCGGGTGTCCGTGGTGGCGAATGCGGTCACCAGGTCGCGCTGCCCGGCGTCGAGGGTCCGGCCGTGGCGGGTCTCGAACTGGCTGAGGCTGGTGGTGACCGCTGCGGCGGGAATGCCGATGAGGGTGGGGGTGCGTGCGGCGTCGAGCAGGCGCTGTTCGGCGTCGAGAATCTGCTGGCTGGTGTATCGGGACGTGCCGTGGCGGGCGAAGACTGATTCACCGTCGGAGCGGCGCAGCACGTCGGGTTCGTCCACCATCGCTGGGGCGTCGATCAGGATGCGGTGCGCTGGGGACACGGCCCGCTGTGTGATCGCGTCGGCGATGCGCTGTTGCGCGTCGACCGTGGCGAACCGGAGTCCGCCGACGCGCAGCGTTCGTTCGGTCTCGGCGTGCACGTTCCACCGGGTCCAGGTTGCCCGCGCCGCGGCGACCCTGCCGATCACCTCTGCGGCGAGTTCGTCGACCTGCTGATTGGTCAACGGGCCGATCTTGGCTGCGGTCGGAACGGTGGCGATCGTCGCCAGGACGTCGAGGGCGGCCGGGCCGTGGGCGTCGGTGATCTGCTCGCGCCAGTCCGCCCGCATTGCCTGCAAGGAGCGGGGTGGCTTCTTCCCGTCGCGGGTTTCCAGGGTCGCCTGGCGGGCGAGTTTCTGGGCGACCTTCGTGCCCGGGTCGTAGCCGTGCTCGCGGCGGTAGTCGCGCAGCAGCTCGTCGTAGCGTGTCTCCAGCTGGGTGCGCCGCTTGGAGAACTGGGTGATCCAGGTGTCGGGCACACCCTCGATCTCGCGGACCGGTTCCTTGCCCGCGGCCGTCCCTGGACGGGAAGCGAAGCTCACCCCGAGCCGGGCGGTCAGCGCGGTCTCGAAGGTGGTGTTGTAGTGCTCCGACGCGGCGACGGTCATCTGATACAGGGCGGTCGCGTCCAGGGACCGCCACTTGCCGTCGACGCCTTGGACCTTGTTGGCGATGACCACGTGGGTATGTAAGTTCGGGTCGCCGCACCGCGAGTCGTAGTGATCGAACGCTACCGCTACCAGGCCCCGCGTTTCGATCTGGGCGATGCCGGCCTTGCCCGTGCGGGTGTAGGCGGCGTGCTTCTCCAGCATCCCGAGCGCGGAATTCTTGGCCTCCTCATGCGCGGCGCGGACAGCCGCTCGAACCGATTCCCGCTCGTCGAGAGCCCACAGCAGCGCAGCCGATTTGACCGGGGCGAATACGGCGTCGTAGCCGGCATTGGCACCGCGCTGGCGGGCGGACTCCTCGTGCCGGACCTTCTTGACCTCCGCCTCGGTCGCGTCGCGGCCCATGTCCGTGGCGATCACCGCCAAGCGGCGGGCTACCCGCTCCTCGTACGGGTCGAGGGCCTTGTAGACGGGGAACTGGCGGCCGAGCGTGGCGTGCCGGCGGGCCTGATCGTTAACGGTGGCGATCTGCTCGGGCGTCATGTCGGCGGCAATGTGCGCGGCCTGGTAGGCGGCGATAATCCGGTCGGCGTCGGGGTGCCAGCCAAATCCGTAGAGGGCACGCATCTGCGCCTCGTCCACAAAGTCGCCGGGGGTGATTCCGAGACCGGCCAGACCCGCGCCGACCCACTGGCCGGTCGGGTTACCTTCGGCCGTGTAGTAGTCGGTGGCGTCCTGACCGCGCCGCCGGTCGACGTCACCACCGGCGACATGCCGAGTCAGGTAGGTGTACCCGTCCCCCACGGTGATCTTGTGAATGGTCATCATCGCCGGACTCCGACATGTCCGTACGCGGCCAGGGTCGGGCGGGTGGGTGCAGCTGCGAGCAGGCCACCGGCGCGTCCGGAACACCCTGGCCACCGGGCCGCGGAAATTCGCGGGCCGGCGGACAGGCTTCGCCCGGCCGCCCGGCGATACGCAACGCCCCGCAGGCGTGAGGGCCGGCTCGTCATGCCCCCCGACCACAACCGGATTCGGGAATACGGAACGGCGACTTCGATACCCATCCCGCACCTCCCAGGGTCGCCTTTGAATTGTTATTGGAGACCAACGCTCCCCCATGGTCACTACAAGTGCAAGAGGTGTCTGGCCCCTGTTTTTTTGATCTTGATGAGCGTATTGGGCTGGGATTTTGTCCGTTTCCTGTCGGCTTCGTCGAGGATCATGTGACGGCGGTTATTCGATGCTGGCTTTTCTTATCCAGTCTGTTTAACGCCTCTTTCGCGCACCTATTTCCGTGATTACTTTTCCCCGTATGGCACGAACGAGTGGTACCCGAGCGGCAGCGATCCGCAGGGCGCAGGAAGCCAAGCAACGTCGTGACGCCGAGCAGCTTCAGCGGTCGCGGCAGATCACCGACGCGCTGACCGACTTCTACGAGCAGACCCAGCGCGCGGCCGACATCACCGCTCACGGCGCCGAGAAGGCGGCCCGGATCATCGCCGACGCGGAACAGGCGGCCCGCGAACCGGCCCGGCTCGCCGCGCAGGCGGTGGCCCGGCTCGAAGCACTCGGCGAGACCCGCGGCGCGATCGCCGAACTGACCGGCCTACCGGTTGGCGCCGTACGGGACCTGATCAGTCAGGCATCAGCGGCGCGCGCCGAGCCCGAACACGAACGGACGCCATCCCATCCTCCGCACGCAACACACCCGGGCGATTCCGAGTCCGGGGCACACACCGACCCAGGCCACCCTGGCCTGTGAGGGGACTTCTGCGATGAGGACCGTGTTCGCCGACGACAGCGAGATCAACGCCAAGCACGTCCATCGCCGGGGCTTGCATCACCTGGTCGCGATGGCCGCCGTCGCGTTCACCGGCGACGGCATGACTCGCTACTCCATGACCATGCGCAATGTGCGGACACATCTGGGCGTCCCGACAAACTGCGAACTGAAGTGGAGCCCCGCCAACGGAAGCTGGCTCAAAACGCCGGAGGGTAACCGGGCACGTCCGATGCTGCGCCGGGCGATGCTACACGCCGCCATCGAGGCCGGCGCCCGATCGGTCACCGTGATCTACGACCGGACCGGCGACGAGCCAGTCGACCAGGTGCGAGCCAAAGTGATGCGCTACCTCTACGACAAGGTGTCACTTCACCTGGCCAACAGCGGCGGCAAGGCGCTGATGATCGCCGACGAACCCGGCGGCGGAGGCGAAGCCCGCCGGACCTGGTTGGCTGCCTCCCGGGAACTCACCCAAGTGGGCACCCCGTTCACCGCACCGGAATGGATCGGGCTGCCCATCATGGCCTGCCCGTCCGACCACCTCGAACACCTCCAGCTCGCGGACCTCATCGCTGGAGCCACCACAGCCGCAGTCGCCGGGAACCCGCACGCCCTGGAACTGCGCGACGACCTGGCCCAGCTCGCCGACCGCAACCGCGCCGGACGACTCGGCGGAGCCGGCGTAACCCTGTGGCCGCCTCGGCTGGTGGACCTCTACTGGTGGCTGTGGGACGAGCCACTCTACGGACGGCGCGGATACCTGATGAAACTCGGCCCGCAGTCCGCGCCGATGAGTTGGCGCACCTTCCAGACATCACCCGGGGTGTGACCGCGAGGGCGACGACACCGGACACCCGGTGGCGTCCGACGAGCGTCTGCGGTGCGTCGTGACATGCGGAAAGGGCCGGACCCGATGGGTCCGGCCCTTTCTGCGTTGGTGGCTCAGTGGTGGCGGTAGCGGACGACCATTCGGTACTCGGCCAGGTCGGCGGGGTTGCTCGGGTCGTAGAAGTCCTTCTGGCCGACCAGGACGAACCGGTGGCGGCGGGTCGAGTTGGCGTTGCCGCTGCGGCGGTAGTCGGTGGACTGGTTGGTGTGGCGCATGACGATGCCTCCTGGCGGTGCGTACCGGGTGCGGCGGTGCCCTGCGGGTTTGGCCCCCGGGGTGCCGCGCTGACAGATCGGTGAGGGACCGGCCATGGCCAGCGGGCAGGCAAGAAAGCCAGACAAAAGATCTTGGAAGCGCAGCGGCCGGGGAGCGAAGCGGACCGGGCCAAGATGTTGTGACGGCTCTTGCCTGACGCGGCCTGGTCGGTCACCACTGGGGCTGGCAAGCGCGCACCCGCGGGCCAGCCGGGCGGTCCGTACGGTCGCCCGCCGGGGCGAACGGTGTGCGACGCCAACGACTCCGGACAACGGCTCGCGCATCCAGTGCCCCGGGCACGGGCCGCCGCGTTCAACGGCGGGACTGCGTGCGGGGCTCGCACCAACGCCGGCCAGGATGTGCGATGCGATTCATCCGCCGCTGCGGCGGGATGCGGCAGGGCCGTCTCCGGCAAGGAACCCGTGAGGGCAGGGGACGGTCAGCGATTGCGGCGCCGGCCATCAGCCGGGTATTGGTGCAGCCAGTAGAAGAAGTTCTTGCTGCGGTCTTCGATGTCGGCCGCGGAGCCCGGGACGGGTCTGTCGTCGACGCGGTACCAGACGGCGGCCAGTAGTCGGTACCAGCGGTAGTAGAGCTCTTTCAGGGCGATGGCGCGTTCACGCTCGAGGTGGGTGCACCGGTTCCAGGCGGTGATCCACTGACGGTGCGTGCCGTGCCACTTGGGGTCGAACAGGTTGGCGGCGAGCATGTCGAGCTGGGTGCGGACGTCCGCGATGGTGTTGGGGACGCTGATCGGCGGGATCGGTAGGCACCTCGCCGCGTTCGGGTGGGCGGCTTCGACGACGGGCGACAATGCCCGGTGAGCGGCGACGAGGTAGGTGCGGGCGGCGGTGAAGCGCTGTTGGCTCGTCGGGGGCATGGGCGCTCCAAAGGGTTCGAGCTGGGTTAGGTGCAGTCCAGGCCGCAGAAACGGCAGACCAAGACCTGGCCGTTGGCGATCCACTGGCCGTCGGGGCGGTCGTCGCGGCACAGCTCGGGCGAGGGGTAGAGCCAGTCGCCTTCGACGACGCGGCGGCCGGGGTAGACGTGTTCGCCGCCGTGGTGGGTGACGGGTTGGTCCCGGTGGTGCACAGGTGGGGCGGGCGCGGTCGGGATCGTGAACACCGTTGACTCCAAGGGGGGATCGGTGTGAGAGGCCGTACGCGTCGGGGCGGAACGGCGGGCTCGGGCGGGCCAGTCGCGGTGGGAGTCCGCGACCGGCCCGCTCCGGGAGGTGCGTCAGTGGTGGAGGAGTTCCCGGTCGGTGGTGACGTCCGGGTAGGCGTCGGCGGCGTACTGCTCACCGTCGGCGGTGGTGATGATGTCGCCGCGACGGGTTTTGATCTGCGGCCCGGCGTGGGCGTCGGTGAACCGCATGGAGATCGACAGGTTGCGGGCCTGGACCTTCATCGCGGGTAGGTCGCTGTCGTTGATGTAGGGCAGGAGTTGCCCGGCTTCGATGATCACTTGATCGCCGCGGGTGAGGTTGCGGGCGCGGGTGGCGAGGTCGCCCCAGCACATGACCTCGAAGAACATGGCGCGGGTGTCGACCCACTTGCCGGTGTGGTCGCGGTAGCGGTCGCGGTGTACGACGGGGAACTGGACGAACTCGCGGCCCTCGCGGGTGTGGCCGGTCTGCGGGGACGCGGTGAGCCGGGCTTCGATGACGCAGGCGAACAAGGACATGACGGGGCGCTCCAAACGTCGACAGGGGTTCGGCGAGGCGAGCGGGGCCGGCCGGTGAGAGGTGACCGGCCCCGCGCGGGGGTGGGGTCAGAAGGCCGGTTCGAGGTCGCGGTCCGACGGCGCCCACGGGTCGTCGGCACCGGCGGCGGGCTTGGCGGTGCGCTGGGACTGCGCGGGCGCGAATCGCATCGACAGGGCGACGTTCGCGGCGGTGACTTGGAGCTGACCGGCGGGCTTTTCGGTGCTCTGGTTGAGGTAGGCCCAGACGCTGAGGTCGTCGCGGGCGTCGACGATCACGGTGTCGCCCTTCTTGGTGCTCTCGGCGACCCGTTCGGCGAGTGCTTCCCAGCAGGTGACGGTGACCCACATGGTCGGCCCGTTGACCCACTCGCCGGCGGTGGTGCGCCGGCGGGTGTTGTGCCCGACGCGCAGCTTGCAGACGGCCTTGCCGGCGGGGCTGAAGCGCAGTTCGGGCTCGTCGGCCAGGTTGCCCTCGAAGGTGAAGCTGAACAGCATGACGGTGCTCCCATCAGGGTGGTGCGGGGTGCGGGTGCCGGCCGGGTCGTGTGATCCGGCGCCGGGTGCCGCGCTGACGGGGCCGGTCAGAGCCCGCCCGTGGGCCGGGGCTGCAAGCAACCAGACAAAAAGATCTTGGCGTCGAGCGGAGCGAGACAAGACAGCCAAGATGTTTTTGGCTGGGCTTAGCGGCCCCGCGCCCGGGTGGGC
This sequence comes from Micromonospora sp. CA-248212, assembly GCF_050948405.1. Classification (NCBI taxonomy): domain Bacteria; kingdom Bacillati; phylum Actinomycetota; class Actinomycetes; order Micromonosporales; family Micromonosporaceae; genus Micromonospora; species Micromonospora sp. CA-248212. The sequence continues at coordinate 4,841,418 of NZ_CP192023.1, forward strand.
TGACCTTCGGGTCCCTCAGCAGCGGCATCAGGCGGCCACGGATCCCACCGACCACCAACGGCCGACAACCGCACCGCACCCTGCCGGGCCCAGCACCGCACTGTTCAGCCTTCGGTACGCGGCCGGGTGCGGTAGCGGCCCGCAAGCCCCAACCCGCCCGCTCCCCGCGCACGCTCGGCCCCACCGGACCCGGCCCTCACCAGCGGTGGACAACGACCGCCATGACGAGTCGCGGACCGGGTTAGCGCCGGGGGCGGCGGAGACCGGCCCGCCAACCGGACGCGATCGTGCGCCGCGCCTCCGCCTGGCTCAACCCCACCGACACCGCCGCGTCGGTCAACCGGGGCCACACCACGGCCTCGTCGAGCGCTCCACTCGCGTCGAGCTGTCCGAGCCGGAACGCCGCCCGGTTCACCGCGTTGTTGCGCCCGCCGCCCGTCACCCGCTGCCCGCCCCGGAACACCGGACGCGGCGCGGCCAGAATCCGACCCACCTCCCCGTCCAACGCGGCCTGCGCGTACCGGTCGAGATCCGCGATCGGCTCGGCGCCGAGCGCCAACACCGGCGCTGGCGGGACCACCAACCGCGCAAGCGCCGGCGGGCACTGCGGCAGCGTGCCGCCGTCCCACGGCTGGGTGAACACGTACCGGTGGCCGGTCGAGTGCAGCGACGGCGGCGCGACAGCGGCTCCGCCCCGGCCGCGCCAGTCCACCCCGGGCAACAACCCGATCCGACTGCCGTACCCCGTCGGGCCGAACCACAGGTGGTAGCCGAGCCCCGTACGCACGAGCGGCCCAGCCGGGCGGACCACGTCGAGCAGATCGAGGACCGCGCGCAGACCGGCGTTCGTGTCGACGTCGCAGACATCCAACGTGGTTCCGGTGGCCAGGCCGATGTTCGCCCTCGGCCAGCGCCGCCACCACGACTGGATCAGCCGGGCGTCGGTGGACGCCTCGTGCAGCCCGTGCCGCAGCCGTGGATGCTTGCCCGGCGAGCCGCACTCGTCCCGCTCCCGGCAAAAACAACCCCCGCCGGGTACCGGGGTGTGCAACGGCATCACCGGGATTCCGGCCTGCGCGTACCCCAAGGCCGCTCCGAGCAGACTCTTCACCATCTCCTCACCTCCCCTGCTTCCGTCTCCATGTTCCGCAGCAGCCGTCCGCCTTTGATAGCGATGCGGCGGGCGTGACCCACTCCCAGCGGATCAGCGGACCCGGCCGAGTGGTTGCGGCAGTCCGTGCGCCCTCGGCTGGGCGGCGGTCGCGGCGCGGCCAGGGTCATGCCATCTCGGCCATATGTGCCCGGTACGCGCGACCGGTGCGTTTCCGCTGTGGGTCGCCGTCACCGTCGACGTCGCCGTGCACCCCCTCATCGGCGGTGCGGGCAAGAGTGTCCAACTCGTCGCCACTGAACTGCCCGGCAACGCCTCCCACAGTCACCACCCGCTGCACGCCACCGCGCCCCGGCGGGGCCAGCGGCGGGGCCGATTCGTCGTATGCCAGCGTTACGCTGTCGACGGACCACGACTCGTCCTGCGCGGTCTCGAAGTAGAGGAGAGTGACCTTTTGCTGCCTCGGGTGGCGGCGGCCTGGTCGACGCCCGCCTCGCGCATCGCGGCCTGCACCTGAGCGGGCCGCTTCGACAACGGGGCTCGCAGATCGGCCGGGACAGCGGCCACTTCCCACGTCTTACCACGGCGCCCGCTCGGCGGAGCCTATGGTTGGTGAGTGAACCGCGCTCGATAACATCGGCTGATGTACTCGCTGACGGTTCAGGAGACGAAGGTTGTCGTACTTGCCGAAGGCAGTAGTTCATCTGATTTGGCCAACGCCAGAGGGCATCTCTTCGAATATTTCATCGCGCGGCTGCTGACCCGCTTCGGGTTCGAGGAACCCCGCCGTGAGAACATCAATGTCACCAGCAGCGGTATCGAGCTCGACGTCGTGCTCAGACATGGTAAAACCGGCCGGACTGTGCTGGTCGAGTGCAAGGCGTACGGCAGTCCGGTCCCGGCCAAGGAACTCGTCGCCTTCTACGGCAAAGTTCACGCGCGGCGGCTGGCCGAACCGGAAACCGAAGGGCTCCTGTTCGCGCTTCCGGGGTTGTCGCGCAGCGGAGCCGAGCAGGCCCGCACCATCCAGGCCAAAGACAGCCTGTTCGCCTACTTCGACGCTGACCGGACCGCCGACATCGCCCGCCAGCTGCACATGATCGAGCCCTTGCCCGCCCCGCTTCGCGACAGAATGCTCACCGACCCGGCCCTGGTGATCACCGAGTATGGGGTGTTTTCTGCGAGGGTCGTGCTGGACACCGACACTCGGCAGGGCACGGAGATCGTCGTCTGGGGCACGGCCCCGGTTCCTGCGAAGGTGCTGGAACTCGTCGCCGAAGACGCGTACGCCCGGGGCCTGCCCGTCTCGCCGTACCGCACTCCGCCGGATGCGCAACCTGTTGGGGTGGCAGCCGACCTACCGGTGCTAGTGGAGGTCCGCGGTAGTGACACTGGCCTCGACTACCGGCTGCCCGCAGCCGCCGAGTTCTTCGTCGGCCGGCGGCAGTTGATCGACCAGATCATGGGAAAGGTCGGCACGGCCTCCTCTATTGTGATCCACGGCAAATCGGGATGGGGCAAGAGTTCGGTCGCCCTGCGCCTCAAGACCGAGATTGAGCGACATGGCGGCTACGCAGCCGTTTTTGACACCCGCACCGCGGGCCGCAGTGGATACGCGGCCGCCGCGCTGGGTTGGTTCGTCGAACAGGCCGCAGCGGCCGGGCACGTCACACTAGGGGACGACCGGTCCTGGAACGGCGTGGCGAACGCCGTCAAGAGTGCCGGCAACGCGACATGGCACACGCCGAAACGGCCCCTGCTGCTGTTCTTCGACCAGTTCGAGGCGGTGCTCACCGACGAACTGGCCTCCCGCGACTTCCGCGACCTGGTCCTCGCGATCGCCGGCACCGACGTCCCGTTGACGCTGGGGTTCGCCTGGCGAACCGACATGGGCGAATGGTTCGACGACCTCGCGCACCCGGTCCGCCACCAGATATTGGCGACGTCCGCGGTGTTCACGCTGGAGACATGGACCGATGACGAGATTGATGACGCCCTGGCACGACTCGACGCAGGGTTGCCGCCCGGCACAAAAGCGAAGCTACGGACGTACTGCCAGGGGCTTCCGTGGCTGCTGAAGAAGCTTGCCGAGCACGTCGCCGATCAGCGTCGTGACATGCTGGCGCATCAGCAGTTCGATGTCGCAGCCCTGTTCGACAAGGACCTCTCGGGCCTGCGGCCGGTGGAAAGGCACACACTGGAGAAGGTCGCCGCGGTGGCGCCGGTCTCCATAGCCGAGGCAGCCGAAATGGTTCCGGCCGCCGTCATCGACTCGCTGATCGCCGCACGTCTGCTGGTGGAGATCGGCGGCCGGCTCGACACGTACTGGGACACCTTCCGCGAGTATCTGATCTCTGGACGACTACCGGAGGAGGTCCGCTCGGACGTCGCGCACTGGCGCCGGGAATGGCAGTTGTCCGGCTGGCAGCGGCTGCTTCCGCACGATGCGATGTTCGTCGAGATCGCCGTCGCCACCGCCACCGTCCTGGAAATCGACGGCAGCCTGGCCGACCTGCTCGACCATCTCGGCGTCGTCCGCGCCGGCGTGCTGCCCGAAGGCACGCAGACGCCCTTGGACTGGGGGATCAGCGACGACAACGACGAGGAGACCAACCTGCTGAAGGCACATTCACGGGAGTCCTTCCGGTCGGCGTTGTCCGCGCTGGACATCAGGGAACCGGCAACGATTGGGGAACTCGCGGACACGTTGGCAGCCATTGGCGTCTACCACCGCAGCGTCGAGGACGGTGTCGAGCGGTGGCGGTGCGAGGACGATCTCCCGCCGGTGGCGCAGGTGCTGACGCTCACCGACCAGTTCGTGCACGACGAGGAACGGGTAGCCTTGCTAACCCGGATCCGGCCGGCCGTCGACCATCTGCTCCGGCACCTTCGCGGCAGGGGATGTCCGGAGGTCGTTGTCACCAGCGTGCAACGGCTCGCCGACGAGGCGTCGATGGGCGGGCCCGCGGTCCGCGACGCGCTCGCCGGCATGATCCGTGACGGGGACACACGCGTCCAGCGGTTCATGAAGGACGTTGATCCCGCTGACCTGGAGCGTATTGCCGAGCACGCCCGCATCACGCTGCTGCTCGACTGGAGCCGAGACGCAGGCGAGGCCGACCACGAGGACGACGACTGGGATGACATCGACCTGCAGCATCTGCGATGGTCCGGGCCGCCGTGGCAGGTCTACCAGAGCTTGGCCGAGCAGTTCCGGCAGGACGACGGCGACGTCATCGCGGTTCTCGGGGCGCTGCCGTTCGCCGTCCGGTTCCCCAACGGCAACAGGATCTTCTACAGCATGGCCCAGGCTGCGGTCGAACAACGGATCTCGGTTCCGGCGGCCGCGGGGGCGCTCCTGGAACTCGCACGGAACGGCCTGTTGATCTGGAATCACGAGGTACAGGAAGTGCAGTTCCGGGAGTCGGAGGACCCAGCGGTGTCGTCTTTCTTCGAGATTGCACCCAGACGGTGATCATTGAAGTCAGCCGCAGGCGTCGAAGCCACCTGGTCGCGCCGCCGTCACCCGGGGGCGACTCTGGTAGCGACCGCCCGGGTGAGCCTTGAATCCACAAACGACGAGGGTTGGAGTAGCACTGACGGTTGATAGCCGTTTCACAGGCATTCGTGATGGTTCTCGACAGGTCGAGCGCTCAGCGACCCGTCACCGGGGTCAGTCGTTGGCGGGGGGCGGCCACTTCCGCCCGGACCCAGGCGACCGCCAGGTCCGACGGACCGACCCACCTCGGGTATCTGGTGCCGAATGCCTGTTAGACCTCGGCGTCGGACGCGGCCTCCCGTGACACCGAGCAGCTTCAGCGGTCGCGGCAGATCACCGAGGCGCTGGCCGATTTCTATGAGCAAGCCGAGCGGGCGGCCGGCGTCACCGCTCAGGGTGCCAAGAAGGCGGTCCGCGTCATCGCCGATGCCGAACGGGGCGCCCGCGAGCCCGCCCGGCTCGCCGCGCAGGCGGTCGCCCGGCTCGAAGCCCTGGGCGAGACTCGTGGGACCATCGCGCAACTGACAAGCCCGTCAGTCAGTGCCGTGCGGAACCTGGTCGGCGAGGCGTCAGCGGCGCGAGCAGAGCCCGGGAATAACCGGCCGTCTCCCGGCCGCGCATACGTAGCGAGCGCGGACGATTCCGGGTCGGACAGCGACACCGACTCTGACCATCTTGGTCTGTGGGGGACTGCGATGAGGGCCGTGTTCGCGGACAGCGCGTCCGTGTCGAGCCGGCGGTAGGAGTCGGCGAGCACGCTGATCACGGTGAGGAGATACCAGCGGATGCGCTCGGGCAGCTCGGCGGCAGTCGCGGGACGGTTCCGCTTCGTCTGTTCGGGCACCCCCGGCACGTCCAGGCGGTGCGGCCAGGTCGGGTCGCGTCGGGTCGGTTCACGACGGCGCCGCCTTTCGCGGTGATGCCGTAGACGGCGACAGGTCGTCCCGGTGGTCGGCGAAGAATTGGTCGCCCTCAGCGAGTTGGATGATGATCCGGTCCCGACGCCCTGGTCATCGAGGACGTGGGGTTTGAACGCGATCGAGCTGCGTAGGTGCGGCCCGGTCACCTGCTAGCAGACGACGCCGGTCGCCCCGGACGTCGGCCGCGACGGCGACCAGGCCGTAGCCGGCCATGGCGTGGCTGGTCTCGGTCATAACGTGGCCCTCGTGGTGGAGACCTCGGCCGGGTCTTGAGAGACGGCGCAGCCATCGCCGGTCGCCGCCTGGGCGTCGGGATCGGTGGTCCGCCGGTGGGTGGTTGTGTCAGGTGCGGCGAAACACGGCGATGCCGGTGCCGGGGATCCTGACGTCGCGGACGGAGTCGCGGAACAGGTGCTCGACGAACGCTTCGGTGTGGAAGAACCGGTCCGGGATATCGGCGGCCCGCAGCGCGCCGGTCCAGCCGCGTCGGTCGCGTTCGACGGTGGCGAAGCCGTGGCGACCGGAGTGGACTCCGACGTACGCGGTGTTGACCGCGGTCGTGATCTGCTCGGCGGTGAGGTCGGTGGTGGTGGCACCTTCAACGTGCAGCCAGTCCCCGACGACCGCTGGCGGCAGGTTGTGGGTGGCGGCGAGGGCTTCGATGATGCACAGCACGTTGATGTCGAGACGGTCGCGGAGGCGGCCGTAGTCGCCGTACCCGAACGCGTCGACGATCAGGACCGGGCCGGTCGCGTCGCAGACCTGCCGCACATGACGTAGCGACTCGGCAGGGTCGGTGGTGATCCGGGTCCAGTGGGTGAGGGTCGGGTCGGCCTGGTCGGCGACGAGCACCTGCGTACCCGAATCACTCCGGTGCGGCTCGGGCCCGGGGCTGCGGCCGTTGCTGGCGTCACGCAGACGGGCCAGGCACTTGATGGCGCCGCGCGACAGGTGGGACAGGGCAACAACGGCTTGGGCCTGGTGGCGAAGCTGGTAGCTGGTCAGCGTGGCAGCGGGTGTGACGACCCGCGCGTTGTAGGTGAGCCACGCGACTGGGGTTCCGTCGCAGGAGACGACGTAATAAATCGTGTCACCGGTCACCGGAGTCCCCCGCTCCCGGTAGACGCTGTCGTGCAGCAGCGCGGCGGCCTCAGGCGTCAGGGCGCCAGCCGGGATGGGCCCGTGGCTGCGGTATCGCAGCGACTGGCCTTGAACCCTCCCGGCGTTCGTGTCGATGAGGTTCCGCATCTCCCGCAACGCCTCGGTCTGCGAACTCCGACTCATCACAGCCCTCCGACATCGCGACGATTCGCGGAAGGGTGTCGTGACGGGCCTGCCGGGGGCCCCTGGTTCACGACCGGTGCCCGCGTGTCGGGCTTCGGGAACGCGTACCGGAACGTGTCGAAGTCCTCCAGAACGAGGGCGAGCCAGGGCCGCCGCTGGCGGGCCGCCGCCCTAAGGAGGTCGATCAGGAGGCGGCCGTCGGAGAACCGCTGGGTCAGTTCGAGGTGCTCGACGAAGTCGTCGCCACCGATTTCGTCGGTGTGCCCGAGTTCCTGGCGGGTACCTGAGCCCCAGCCGTCGGCGTAGACGACCTGCTGCCCGGAGTCGGGCCGGCCCGGGTCGGCGGGCAGGCCGGGGATGCCGTTGCTCATCAGGTAGGTGCCGTCGTCCTTGACCCACAGCAGCGCCGGCACCGCGGGCCGGCCCTCGTCCTCGCGGGTCAGCGACCGCACGTTTTCGGGTGCGGCAAGGGCGTGCTCGGCCAGGCGCAGCGCCTCGTCCAGGGGAAACAGCAGGCTGATCATCGGCGGGTTTCCCTTGTCAGTTGCAGGTCTGGCGGGACGGTGCTGGTCCACGTGAAGGTCATGGCGTCCAAGACCGGACGGCCGTCGACGGTCACCGCGAGCCCGAAGTCGTCGCCGTCCTCGGTGAGCACCTCGACACGCAGATCGGCGCTGCGGTCGGTGGGCTGATACACGCGCACGACGTACTTGTCCGCGGTGACGGCGGCGACCTGTAGCCCGTAGCGGGTCTCGGTCACCTCGGCCTCGATCTCCCACGCCTCATCGATCAGTGGCCGTCCGCTGCCCGAGATCAGCCCACACAGCAGCTCGACCACGTCGGCACCGGAAGGGTCCGCCTCACGGTTGAGAAACGCCGTCAGCTCGTCGACGATCATCGTGTCCGGATGCCGGTCGCCGGTCATCGCGCCGCCCTCGTGGCCAGGACATAGCGGCGGACCCGATCCCAGGACTCCTCCGTCAGCACGCCGAGCGCCCGTGCCTCGTCAAGGTGATCCAGTGCCGCCGGATGGTCCCCGGCCTCGAACGCCGTCTGGGCCGCGGCGAACGCCGTCTCACCCTGCTCGCGGCGCAGGTCGTGCCACTGCTGCGGGTTGCGGACCGGACCGGTCTCCGTGAGCGCCTCGGGATGGGTCCGACCGTAGGCGTAGATCCAATCCCACTCCTCACGAGTGGCTTTGACGATCTCGGCCACGTACCGGCAGCCGTCGCCAGTGACCCGCTGGTAGCCGGGGCCGTGCTCTTCGAGGGCGAGCAGGATCTGTCGCTGGCGGATGCGCACCAGCCGGGCAGCCCGGTCATCGGGGATGGTGCCGGTGGCTGCCTGGGGATTGCTGGTCATGTTTGCGGTTCCGATCAGGTCAGGGGACGGGGTTTCGCCGGAGACGGCCTCGATAGGCGCATCGATGAGGTCCGGGGCACCGACGCGGCAAGACGGCGGGAGGCCAGCGCGCTGCGCTGGCCTCCCGCCGAAGGGCGTTAGTGCGGTGAGACGTCAGACGGTGGTCAGGGACTCGGACTCGGTCAGTTCGGCGAGGGCGAGGTCGGTGACCAGTTCCTCGATCGGGTCGCTGGCCTCGGAATCTGCTCCCTGTCCGCCGCCCGGCTCGCCGCGCTCACCGTCGGCGGTGCCGTCTGCCGGCAGCTCGATCTCGGCGACCTCGCCGTCGAGGTCCGGATCGAGGTCCTGGTCGGCGCTCTCATCGGGCTCCTCGTCGCCCCGCAGGGACTGCCGCAGCGTCATTTCCGCCTCCGACAGGGTGTAGCCGTCGGCGACGAGTTGGTCGAGCCAGAACGCCGCCGAGTCAGCGTCGAATTTCCAGGCTATGTCGGCGGCGGCGTAGCCGAGGTTGCGCTCGTGGGCGCAGATCCACTGCGCCACCAGGCACCGGCGCAACCGGTCCTCACCGGCCGCCAAGATTACGTCTATGCCGTGACCACCCAACGCCGTGTACAGGTCGTCGACGTCGGCGAACCGGATCGAGGCGGTGTCGGCCACGGCGTTGCGCAGCGCCTCGGGGAACAGGCGCTTCGAGGCGCGGGCTGAGGCGTAGGACTTGCGGTAGAAGTCCTGCCGCACGGTCGTGGCCAGCGTGAGGTTCTCGAGATACTCGGCGTGGACCCGCTCGGCTTCCTCCCGCTCGGCCAGCTCATCCTTCGACAGTTGGGGGCCGAATCTGTTGAAGCGGGTGTAGCCGTACCGGTCCGGGTCGGTGCAGTACACCACCGCCCGCGCGGCGTCGCCGAGGCCCTTCTCCACGAACGCGGCGAACCCCGGCCGTGCCATCACCACATCCGGATCGAGGCGCTGCCCATCGGCGTCGACCAACGCGTCGGCGGCCACCTCGAGACCACTGTAAGGGAACGATTTCGGCTTCCCGGTGACCTTCACCCCTGCGAGAACCAGCTCGGCCTTGAGCCGTTCCTTCGCCGCGCCGAACACACGCTTGGACCGCTCCGAGGCGATCGCATGCCGCAAACCCCACGCCGACCCTGTCGCCTTGAGGATCCGGGTGAGGGCGGCGGGTTCCTCGGTGAACTCAGCGAGCGCGGCGGCGTCCTCCAGGGTCAGAGCACCAGCGTCGGCGGCGCCACGGGCCGCCTGCGGAAGCGCACGCAGTTGCAGGGTCTGCTTGACCTTCGCCGTGGGAATCGCGCGGACCTTCGCGATCTGCTCCGGGGACCAGTCCAGCAGGGTGAGCTGGTGAAACGCCTCCGCTTCCTCAGTCGGGGTCAGCCCGATCCGGTGGCCGTTCTCCGCGAGCTGGGCGACGATCTGCAACGCAGCACCCTCGTCGGCGGCGACCCAGCACGGCACCTGGCTCACCCCCAGGTCGATCGCCGCGTACTTACGACGATGCCCGATGATCAACTGGAACATGTTGTCGCTGCCCTCGACCGGGATGACGACCAGGGGACACAGAACCCCGACCACGGCCATCGACGCCTTCAGGTCGGCCAGGTCACCGATGTCGGTGCGCAGGTTGCGCGGGTTGTCGACCAACTCGCTCGGATCGATGTACTCCGACCGAAGCGTCGGCAGATCAGTAGGCGGAATCAGATCGAGACCGTCACCAACGATCTCGCCGGTGACGACCTCGTCGGAAGTGACAGGGGTCAAGGTGGCTGTAGACACGGAAAGTCCTTCCAACAACGGAAAAAGGGGAAGCCGCCCATCGGCCGGCGCGGTGGCCGGGTGAGCGGTGCTGGCCCGATCCGTCAAGGCCGACCGATCGGCACGGCCCCGCAAGACCCACCCCCGGCCGTATCCACGCAGCCGGGCACGGTTGAGACGGGGTGGGCCTTGCGGGGCCAGCCGCGGTCGGCCAGGATCGAGGGCCAGCAACCGCACCCCGGGCATCCCGCCTCAGGCGAGCGGCAGAATCGGTTCGCGAGACCCGAACAGCTCAGCCGCTCTCAGGCAGCGGCTAGGTGCATCGCCTGGATGGCGGTGGACTCCAGTTCGTGCGCCGCGTCGGCGTCGGTCAGAGTTTGCGCCACCGACGTGACGGCGTGCATCACCCCGCCCGCGGACAGGTCCGCGCCGGCGATGAAGTGCGCGAGGATGCTCTGCTGCTGCTCCTCGGTATACCGCAACTGCTGCCCGACCACCTTCAGCGTGGTGTTCGGGTCGGTGATCGGAGTGCCCGCCGCGGCTTCCAACCCCCGCAGCGCCTGCGCGATGTAGTCAGGGTCGAGGAACGCGGTCACCGCGTCCGTGGTCCGCGACGTGATCAGCTCCAGGGTCTTGCGATTCGTCGCCTCCGACGCGGTGACCACCCCGTCGTCAGCGGTCATCCGGGACCCGACGTGCGTCCGGCGCAGGGCGTCACGGCGCAGGGTCATGCCGTTGCGGCACACCTCGAACCGCACCCACGGGGCGATAGAGAACGCCCCACAGCCGGTTTCGGAGTTGCGGATCAGGAAACCGGCCGACACGATCGGCAGGTCGGCACCGGCGCGGCCGTCGAACGGCGACCGGTAGCGGTCCAACAGCCGGGGCGCGGCCACCTGCACCTGCGGTGAGTAGACCCGCAGATACATGCGCCGGTCAGTCAGGTCACAGCCAGCGAACCGCACATGGACACCGGCTTGGCGGATCCCGTCGAGGGCGGCGAAGAGGACGTCAAGGTTGTCGATGCGGGCGTACCGGTCCGACAGCACCGCCCGGGCCACACCGCCGCCGGTGTTACCGCGCAGGCAGCGGACCAGGAACGTGCGGTGGTCGCGCTGCAGCCACCCGTTGACGTTGTCGTCCCACAGATCCGGGTGCTCGGCGGCCAACCGCCGCAGGTAAGCGACGGGGATACCGAGCTTGTCGGCCAGGCCGGTGTTGGCCACATCGTTCGGGGCGTACGTGCCGGCGGTCATCGTCACCCCGTCCGGGCCGAGTTGCGGCTCGGTACCGTCGAGGACCAGTTTCCCGCCGACAGCGCGCATCCGCCCGGCCCCGGCCTTCACATCCACCACGCGGGTGGACTGGTCAGCGAGCATGCGGCGGAGCTGGTCGAGTTCCAGATTCCGGTTGGCCGGCACAGTGATCATCGGAGACACACAAAGCACTCCTTACAACAGTGAGGGGAAAGAGAGGCCGCCCGTCCTCGTGGCCGAACGTGGCTTGATAAAGGCCACAGCGCGCGTCGGGACGGGCGGTGGTGCGCCCGGCCTCCCCGGTGGGGGCTGGGGCACGAGGACAGCTACCCGCCGGTCGCGCCGACGACGTCACAGCCCCGACAAGCCGGAAACAGGCGGGAGACGATCACGGCCGGCAGGCCGAGATCGTCTCCCGCCCCGGCGTGGGCGGGGCTTGACGGCGGCCAGCGGCGGCGGGAGCGTCGGTCCTCGCACCCAGCACCCCGGGGAAGGGCCGGAACCCGGCAAGCCCTGAGTGGGAGCAGGGTGATGTGTCGTTCGCGTCAGCCGGAGGACGGTTGAGGTAAGGATCGAGCGACGGTCATCAGAGCGAGATGACGCTCGGTTCGCCGCCGACGTGGTCGAGCACCTGTTGGAGGGCGTCGGTGCGGGTGTAGTCCCCTCGCCAGATGGTGGTGCAGCGCCCTTGGCGGATGACGTGTACAGCCCAGCCGCCGGGCTCGGGATTGATGACGTGAACGGAATCGGCGTACTGGCCCTCGCCACCGATGACGACGACCGATCGCTGCTGCACGCGGGACAACGTCTCGGCGACCAGGCGAGTGAGGTCGCGTCTGGCGTCGGCCTCGGTTAGTGCTTCGCAGGTGAACGGGTTGAACCCGGTGTGGCCGTCGAGCCGGAGGTCGACGTGCCACGGAGCGCCACGGGTGCCGGCGCGGTAGAGGGTGATCGGTAGGCGGATCACGGATGCCTTCCGGACACGACGCACGCGACTCCTCCTTCCGGGAGGAGTTCGCTGCGGCGTGCGGTCTGGTGCTGCCACGCATGGACCTGGGCGTGGAAGCGGGTGAAGCCGAAGCCGATCAGCTCCTGCTCCTCGGCGAGGAACACGGCGTACACCGGTTCCCAGGCCCGCCATCCGCGGTTCGCCGACGCGACGATCAATTCGGGGGTGGTGGGCATCGACGCGAGTTTCGGTGTGCTGAGCAGATCGGCGTAGGCGTGCAGGTGCTCGCGAATGTTCGGGTCGCCGGTGACGGCCAGCACGGCGCTCATTGCCGCTCCCCTCCGGTCGAGGTCGTGGCGGGTGGCCACGCGCCGACGGTGAAGCCGGGGATGTGCGCGTCGAGCGCCGCGGCGATGAGCAAAGTCAGCCGGTCTACAGGGTTGACCGTCAGGACACGGCGAGCCGCGGCGTGGGCGATCGCCTCCTCGCCGCGCATCCACGCACACCACGCGGCCAGGCTCCCCGGCCCGGTGACGTAGGCGTCGGGCATCCGGCGGGTCATGTCGAGCCACAGATCGCGCTGCCACATTCGCCCCGACGTGGCCTTCCACGCCCGTGCGCGTAGCCGCTTGTCGCGCAGCAGCACACCCAGTTCGGCGACCTGTGCGGTGGTGAGCCGGAACCCGTCGCCGGCCACATCCATGAAGAAGGCCAGCTTCGCCTGCTCCGGGTAGCCCCTGCTGCGGATAGCGGCGATCTCCGCACCGACCGCGGCTTGTTCGACCGGGTCGGGCTTGGCGAGCGCGAGCAGGTGGGACCGGTCAGGTAGGGCGACGATGCCGTGAAACGCGGCCCGCGCCGCCGTCGCGGTGGCCGTCGGATCGAACACCACCCCACCCGAGGCGTCACAGGGGCACCCGAGGCAGAAGTAGTGCCCGACAGCGACCAGGAACGCCTCCGCCACGGGCACGTGACGTGCCAGGTCAGCGGCCACTGCCGCGACCGCGCCGGACGCGCTCAGCGGACCGTAACCGACGACGATCAGGGACTGGGAATTCCCCCGGGCGGCGACGGTACGGACCGTGTCGGTGACGTGGGTGGCAGGCGCGGTCAGATCGTGACGGGCGGCTGCCTGGATCTCGTGGTCGGCCTGGACGAACAGCACCACCAGGCTGTCCGCCGGGTGATAGCCAAGCAGGTACGGCACCAGCCCGAGCAAATCCTCGGGGGTCCGCATCTGAAACGGGAATCGGTTCTCGGGCATGGTGAGGAACTCCGTCAGGTCGCAGGAGAAAAGGAAGAAGCGACGAGAAGCCACGAGCGAACCGCGCAGGGCTCTGCCCCGGGTCGGCGGCTGTCGCAGTGAGGACGTCGTGGCGAACCCGGCGGGGTCGTTGCCCGCGCTGGCGCGTCGACGCCGATTCAGGCGCCGACGCGCCAGTGGCGAGGGGCCGCGCAAGCAGAAGGCGCGCACCAGCGCCTGGGGGTTCGGCGGTTTCCGTCGGCGATCGGGGGTCAGCGGTCCCGGGCCCCGGCCGTCAGAAACACATCGGTGTCCTCGATGACCCACGGGGCGTCGGAGTACCTGGGCAGCCGGCCGATGGCCTGCCGGCGTAGGGCGTTGCAGAACTGGTACGCCTCACTGCCACGCCAACCCGGGTGCTCACACGACTGGTACTCGTAGCAAGACAGCGCCTTGAGGACCACGATCGGGTCCGGAGTTCCCGGAAGCCAGGTGAACAGGTACGGCTCCTCGATCTCGTCTTCGGCGTACCGGTGGTTCACGCTGGCCCGGTTCTCCGCCAACAACATCGCACCGACCCGACCCGCGGTTGGTAGCGTCAGATCGCGGCGGCGCTGGACGGACTCCAGCTGCGACTCCGACGACGTCCAACTGCCCCGATCTGACGTCGCGGTGGGGCTCGGCCAGTACCAGGACAGTGGGTAGCCCGTCTCGGCGAAGCGAAGACCGGCGGTGAGCATCGCGTCGATGTGCACGTTGGGAACCTCGAAGGCACTCATCGGGCACCGACCAGCGGAAACGGGGACAGGGCAGATCGCATGGGACACCTCTTCGGGAGTCGCACGATCGCGTACCCCGACGACGGTGAAGCCGCCGGGGACGCGCTGACTCCCGCCGCGTACCGGCCCGGATGCCCGCAGGCAGGCAAGGGCCCCGGCCAGCACCGGTCACCCGCGCCAACGCCCGACCAGCGAACAGGTACGTCGGTGACCGGTGCGGACGGAAGCGCCCTTTGCCGGACAAGGGCCGGGACGGTAAACGCGCGGGAAGGACAGCACGGCACCGCGCGGCCGCGATCGGTTCGCCACCCGCGACAGAGGAAGACACGCGATGGGGCATCGTGTGGTTCTGACGGTCTCGCTCGATCGGCCCCACCGGGGCGGCGCAAGCTGGCCCCACCGGAGATCGTCGGGGTGGTGGCGTGGCGGCCTGAACTGGCCCCACCAGGCGGCTCGCCCGCGACTACGGTGTGTCACCTCGGCGGGGGTAGCGAGGGCGCGGATCACGGCTACGCCTGATCAAGCGATAGCGGCTGCCGACGTCACCACCTTTGTCGTCAACCGACAGTGGCGGCAGCGGCACCCACCCGCAAACCGGTCCCGCTCCTCTCGATCGCGACGGCCACGACCGGACCCCGCAACGGAAGGCTCCATGTCAACCTGACCACATCCTCGGTCACGTGCTCCCGGCTCGGCAGCCTGCGCTGTCCGGTGCCGTCGATCATCACGAACGAGGTCAACCTCACGTCGCCGTCCGGAACCTCGACCCGTACCCCGTCGCCATCGCTGACCGCGGTCATCGGCAGCGTCGGCAGCTCGGGATCGATCCGCTCGTCGCCGACCTGACCGAGCGGCACAAGGACCAGCAACGGCCAGACCGATCGCAGCGGACCGGTCGAGTAGCGCACCACCACGACCTCGCTCAGCATGTCGGAACGCAACCGGTCGTCCACCGCCAGCCAGCCAGCCGCCGCGCCATCCCCGCCGGCGCCAGCGTCGGCCTCTCGGAGCGCCTTGCCGAGACGGGCGAAGACGGGTTGAAACCCATCCACATCCACATACACGCTGATCAAGTGGTTCCCGGATCGGCCGGGGATGACCACCGCCCCAAGTGGATTGCCCCCACTTGAAGGGCCGGCGGACGCGCCGCTACTGGGCGGGGACAAGGTCAACGTCGCTGGCGCCTCGCCCGAGCCGAAGAGCTAGAACGAACATCAGAAAGTGTTGTAGCCGAGCCGGTCATTCTCGTCCTGCATCGCGGCAGGAATCGGCGGCGATACCCGCTTTGGAGTCGTCACTGGGACGGTCCAGGTCCAGTGTGCGGCTTCTGAGGAACTCGTCGGTCTCCCGCACCGGCACGTCCACTGGTCCATATCCTTGTCGACCGGATGAGGCGGGTAGAACCGCAGCTTCAGTTCCTCGACCAAAGAGGTGTCGCGGTGCGGCCGCAGCACGTCCACGAACACCCGTACCGGCTTGCCGGCGACGTGGGTCATGCCGTTCATTGAGAGCGTTGACCTGCTGTTGCCTTGCACCGTGTCGCCGAGGATCCGATACGAGTGCTTCGGGATGAAGGTGAAGAACAGGTTTTCCTCACCGGTGCGAGGGTTGCGCTCGATGACGAAAGTCGCGTCCGGGTCGCCCGGACGGTAGAACTCATGATCGCGGTCGAGTTCGACCTGCGCGACCTTGGCGGCCGACTCCGCGGAGGCCTTGGCGTGGACCGCGGAAGTCTCCGATGCATCGGCGGATCGTTGCGAGGCCGCGGCGCTTCGAGCGCCATATACCCAGGACACGATCAGGGCCGCGACGCTGACCACGACTGCGGCGACGGTAAGAGTGGTATTCACGGCGCTGGAGCGTAGAGCCAAGGTGTGACAGTTCCGCGTTTGGGAGGCTGTCCAGGGCGGGTTTGTCTGCTTCGCTGCGAGCGCAAATGCACCCTGTCGAGGGCTCCACTTCGGGATGGCGGTCGAGCGGTCGGCACCTACCCTGTGCGGGTGATCTCCGCAGCGGTGCAGAAAGTCGACGTCGTTCACGACTGGATGGACTGGGTCCAACTCCTGGTCGGCGTCCTGGGAGTCCTTGCGCTCTGGTTGGCCTACCGGGCGCAAAGGGAGGCCACCAGGGCGCGGCAGGAGATCCCTGCCGAACGCCGGCGACAGTTCGAGTTGGAAATTCTGCGCGGTGTGCTCGACGACCTCGACGAAAAGCAAGTCCTCCACGAGGTCGAGTTCTCCCCATCCCGCCTGCAGCGCTACCAGCACCGGCTGGCGCCGCTGCCCGACTCGGCGCTGCCGTTCTGGCGGCAGGCAATGACCGTGGATTGGTACGACAGCCTGCCCGACGATCACGGTTTCCGGGCGCGGCAGAAGGCCTTGAGCGTCAGCCGGTTCGCGGTGGTCCAGCAACTCGGCAGTAACCCTGACGACGCAGAGCTCAGGGCCGAAGCCGACCGGCAGGCGGCCGAACTTTCGGCGGCCGCCACCCAGTTCGCCGACGACATCCGCGGGCGCCTGCTGGACGAGTTGCTGGCGGCGATCAGGGAACGAGTTGAAGCGGGCGCTGATCAGCCTCAGCGCTGGTGGCAGTGGCGCTGACGACAAACCCTGCGAGGCTAGGAAGAACCTGACCGGTCGACCGGGTCCGCGGCTGCGGGTGTTTCAGTGAGCCGCAGGGCGAGCAGCACGTCGGGATGCGGGCGGGCGGTTACGCGGTGCGGCTGGTCGACGTCGGGGACCACGTCGGTGACCAGGTCGCGGTCGGCGAGCGCGCTGAGCAGGTCGGCCGGGCCGTTGCCGTGCTGGTCGCCGAAGGGGCGCAGCACGTGCTCGTGGACCAGGCGCAGAACTTCGTGGGCTTCGTGGCCGGTCAGCGGGGCGAGTAGCCGCTGGCTGTCGGTGAACCGGGCGCGGATGTCGTCGGGCACCGCGCCGGGGTGGATCAGGCAGGCGAGGTGCTGGTCGGTGACGGCCAGCCGCATCGGTCCGCCGGCGAGCAGTTCTTGGCCTGCGGTGGTCGCGGTGTGCAGCCGCTCGCGGGTCCAGCCGAGCAGGTCGAGAAGCTGGTCGACGGTGAGGACTCCGTAGCTGAGCAGCAGCGCCAGCAGCAGTTGTGCGTCGCCGGGCGTCGCGGCCGCGGGTGACGCCGGCGCGGTGGTGTCGGTGTCGAGCACGAGGTCGGCGATGCCGAGGTCGAGGACCTCGCCGAGGCGGGCGAGCAGGGCGAGCGAGACGTCGCGGTGGTGCTCGAGGGTTTCGTGCAGGTCGGCCAGGCGTAGCCCGGTCAGCTGCCGGAAGGTGACCTCGGCGATGCCGATCTCGGAGGCCCGGGCTCGGATCAGCGGGTAATTCAGCGTCCAGGTCATGGTGGGGTTCCGTCCTGTCCGTGCAGCGGGGTGCCGACCCACCAGCACTCGGCCCGCCGGTGCCACGGCTGACCGTCGTCGGCGGGTCCGCGTACCGGTAGCGCGATGCCGCACGCCGCGGCGGAGGCGACGAGAAGCCGGAAGTGCTGGCCGACGCCAGCGCGTCGCAGTCATCCGGACGAGCGGGCGCCGCGCAGCTGCTCGAAGGTGCGGGCCGCGGCCAGCAGCGGCCGCGCCGCCGGGGGCACGGTGTAGTCGGCGCGGCTGGTCAGTGGCGCGGAGCGCAGCACGGCGGCCCCGTCAGCGAGGGCGTGGATCGGCCAGGCGCCGACCTCGTCCGGACTCTGGCCGGTGAACAGGGCGACCGCGAGCGCGGCGGCGTGCACCGGGTGGGCGATCGTGGCGCGAATCCGGTCGACGAGCTCCGCGCCGTCGGGCGCACCCGGGCCGCGGCGATCACCGCATGATCCGGCTGCGCGAATCAGCATCAGCCCCGAAACAGCGCCCGCAGCCAGCCGCCGCGCGGCGGCTTCGCAGGGGCTCGGACTTCTAGAATCTCCCCGTCGTCGTAGTGAGAGACGACCTTCACCTGGTATCCGTGCTCGGTCAGCGTCTTCGCGTGCTGACGCATCAACGGCGGCCACACACGGAACGGGTCGTAGTGGAAACCGCCCACGTAGTGCGGGCCGCCGTCCTTCGCGACCTGGATCTCGAAGCCGCCTTCGTAGTGCTCGTCCTCGTGGAAGGCGTCGTAGTCACGCCCGCCGTGGCGTCGCAGCAGAAGGCGAATCCGGTCCGCCTCGAGTTGGGCGTCGCGTTGCTGTTTCTGGCGAACCTTGTCGCTCATGGCGGTGACAGTAACCGAGCAGTAGCACCGTGTGCATCACGCACATCGATGCCGTGCCGGGCCCCGACCGGCCGGGACCGTGCCGAGTCCCCAACCCAGGCACGCCGTCTACGCCGGTCCGGGCGCTTGAGACCGTGATAAGCGGTGCGCTGAACGTTCACAGCACCGTCCCCCGTTCCTGGTCATCGTTGTCGGTGGCGGTCTGGTCCGTCACGGTTCCGGCCGGGGCCTGCCCGGTGACGGCGAGTAGCTCGAACCCGAGGTGTTCGCTCTGGTATCCGTCGTTGAAGGTGAGCCGCCACCAGCCGGCTGTGCCGGCGTGGCGGGTGGCGAGCGTGCGGGTGAGGCCGGCGTATGGCCCCCGCTCGCAGTAGAAAGTGTGGACCATTCCCGCGTGGTCGACGGTGCCGAGGACGACCGCCCCCGGGTCGGCCTGGTCCACGCGGATGGGCGTGAACGCGGGTACGTCGCGTTCCTGCGCCGTGGCGGGAATGTCGCGCACCTCCTCTTCGAGGCCGGGACACTGATCGCGCCACGTTCCGGCGATCCGGTGCTTCGCGTGCGGCTGGGTGTTAATGCACACGGCCTGCGGGAACTCGATGTCGTCGATGCCGTCGTCGTACATGGTTCGCAACTCCTAAAACGTTCGGGTAGCTCCGGTGTCACAGCTAGGAGCCGTCCAGCGAGGGCGTCACCGCAGGGTTGCGAGGGCCGTCGACGCGGAAAGCAAACAGCGCGGGCCTGCCTTCGCACCCGGCCGCCGGTGATCTCGGCAGGTTCGGTGTTTTCAGCGCCGACCGACAATGGGCGCCGGACCCAACGCGGCAAGGCAGTCCGGATCTGTCGGCCCGGCCGGTGACGCTTGGGGTAACGGTGGGCGGACAGGTCGATACGAGTACGCCGCCGCTGGGCCGGTGAGCCCAGCCGCATCAGGTACCGGTGGTTACCCGGATGCCGGACGGTCGTGGCCCCGATGACGGCGAGCGTCATGGTGAGCCACCGGCGCGGAGGTTGGTCCTCGGTGGGAGGTGGTGCGCCGAGAGCTAGTGCGTTGACCACGAACGTTCACCGGGTCGGCGACACACCGGGACATGTCCGCCGGTAGCTGCTGATCAAGGCTCACTCTCAACGCGGTGATGTTGGTTGTTGAGAGTGAGGTGACGGGTTGGCCGAGCCGGTCAGGGCACGGCGGTTGACGCAGGACGAGGGCCGCAAGCTGCAGCAATATCTGCTCTGGCGCAACGCCAACACCCGCCACCCTGACGTCCTGACCGCGCAACGCCGCGAACGAGCCCGCGTCCGCAGCGAACGCCAGCAACACGGGGGACGCCCCCGAGCCAAGGCCGCTTGACCAGTCAGACCCGGTGAACGTTCACGGCCAACACACTAGGGCCAGATGACCGGCCCGTTGCCCGCGCGCACCTGCAGGTCCGCGGTGAGCACCCCGGCCGACCGCAGCGTGCCGAGCACCCGATCCCGTTGCGCGGAGGTCAGCGAAGTCCCCCTGGGATAGACCCGGAACCGTAGGCGCGGCGCCGACGGGCCGCCCGAGGCGGTCACCGCCGTGACGCCGTCGAGCTTCGCGAGCTGGTCCGCCGCGACCAGGACCGGCTCGGTCAGGGCGGCGCCGCCGTTGCTGTCCACCTGCATCTGCTCGGTGGGGTGGGCGCTGAGGGTCAGCCGGTCGGCCGTCATCCCAGCGGCGGCCCCGGCCGCGACGAGGTTCCGGTATACCGCGGTGGCGGCCGGGCGGGCGGCGGCGGCGCCGTCCCACCCCTGGACGGAAACCATGAACTGGGTCGTGGACTGCTGCATCGCCAGCACCCGGTGAAAGCTGCCGGAGTCGATGGTCTGCCCCCACATGTCAGCCTGCCGGTCGAAGGCGTCGCGCGCGGCCGTGCCGTCGTACCACCGCCCGTCGTGCTCGGCGCTCCCGCGCCGCACCACCAGCATCAACGTGAGCGCGCTGACGCCGTCGGCCCGCATCAGCGCCGCCCGCAGCTGTTTCACCGCAGTGGCGACGTTCCCGGTGGCGGGGCGGATCGCCACGTCGGCGTGCACCAGGATCCCGTCCCGAGCCTTGCCGGTCCGGACGTCCAGACTCTCCACCCCGGCCAGGCCCTTGACCGCGGCCAGAACCTGCTTCTTGGCCCCGGCCGCCTTCTCCGCGTCGCTCGTACAGCCGGCCACACCTGCCACGCACAGCGCCAGAGCCGCGCCCACTGCCATCCATCGCCGCACCAGCCCACCGTATCCGGCCCCATCTAGTGTGTTGGCCGTGAACGTTCACCGGGTCTGACTGGTCAAGCGGCCTTGGCTCGGGGGCGTCCCCCGTGTTGCTGGCGTTCGCTGCGGACGCGGGCTCGTTCGCGGCGTTGCGCGGTCAGGACGTCAGGGTGGCGGGTGTTGGCGTTGCGCCAGAGCAGATATTGCTGCAGCTTGCGGGCCGGGACGGTGTGGTTCGGGTGGTTCGAGTTCGCCATCGTGAACATGCGTAGCGGCCCGAACTGCGCCTCGATCGGGTTCGCCCAGGACGCGCTGGTGGGGGTCAGGCACAGCTCGACCTTGTTGCGAGCTGCCCAGGCTCGGATGGCCGGCGTTTTGTTCGTGGACAGGTTGTCCATGATGACTTAGATCGGGGCGCCGTCCGGCCGCGTTTTGCGGATCGATTTCAGCGCGGACAAGGTGTGATCTGCGCCTTTGCGTCGCCGGTTCACTCCCCAGAGCTGGTCGTCGCCGAGGCTGTAGCAGCCGTGGAAGTAGCGGATGCCGTGCGTGCGGTGATACGTCGCGGGCAGCCGCTCCGGGTGCGACTGCGGTGCCCAGCCTCGGCCGTGGTGCGGACGGACCGACAACGGCCCGAACTGGTCGAACGCGAAACAGCGGGCCGGGAACTTGCTCGTCACTTCCTCGATTCGGTCGAGTTTGGCGTCGAAGTCCGGGTCCTTCGATTCCTTCCAGGTGCGGGTCCGCTGCCAGCTGACGTCGTTACGGCGCAGGATCTGCCGCAGCCGTTCCCGGCCGACGATGACCGTCCGGGCGGCCCTTGGCCGTCGCGACGATGAACGCCTCATCGTCGTCACTGATCCGGCGGGGACGGCCTCCCGCCCACTGAGGGTCGAGTGCGCGAAGACCGATCTCGTTGAACGCGTGGATCACGTCGCGGACGGTGTCCTCATGCCCAGCGATCAGCGCAGCGATCGCCGGGACCGGTGTTCCTGACGCCGACGCCATGATGATCAACGCCCGACGCACCCGGACCGAGTCGTGCTTGCCTCTACGGACGAGTTGCTGCAGCTTGCGGCCCTCGTCCTGCGTCAACCGCCGTGCCCTGACCGGCTCGGCCAACCCGTCACCTCACTCTCAACAACCAACATCACCGCGTTGAGAGTGAGCCTTGATCAGCAGCTACCGGCGGACATGTCCCGGTGTGTCGCCGACCCGGTGAACGTTCGTGGTCAACGCACTAGCAGGCGGGCGACGACACCGCGCGCACCACGCTCATTCCCGACGAGCTTGGCGACCGCCCGTGCGTTGAGAACGGTGGCGTTCGGGAGCATGATCAGCGATCGGGGTGTGGCCAGGCCGGTGTAGATCGCCGAACATGCCTGGTAGATCGTGCCGGCGTGCCCGGGGCTGATGGTCACGGGACCGTCGGGCGTATGCTGGATCCGAGGGATGGGGTCGGCGAACGCGACCACTCCGCGTGCTCCGCGTTCGGCCGCCATTCGTAGAGCGGCTGTGGTGAACCACGATTCGCCGTTCGCGGGCACATCACCTAGGACGAGCCGCGCAAGATCCAATGATTCGGTGTAGGGCTCGAGGTCTGGGAACGGGCGGGTCAGGACGTGCTGGTGCACGGGAACGCCGAGGACCAGCACCCCGCACAGGCTGCCGTCGTGTCGGTCGACCATGCCGAACCGCATCCGCGCCGATGGCCAACTGTGGGCGTAATGATGCCGAAGGACGTAGCGTTTCGCCTCGGCTTCGGGTAACTCGACGGTGTGGTAGCGGCGGGCGTTGAAGCCACCGTGGCGGCGGTGGACCCAACTGTGGCGGCCCTGGTGCCACCGCTGGCACCACGCCGTCAGGTGTGGCAGCGCGGTGTCGCTCATCGCGGTCACCGCGGGGTGAACGTGTAGGCACGGTAGGTGTCATAGACCCGGCAGACGGTCTCCGCGATCTCCGTGAGCACGAGGTCCGCCGGACGCGGGCGCTGGTGGAACATGCGTGGGTGGATCTGGTCGGAGGCGACGGTGACCGCGTTGTCGATGCGGACCAGGAGGAGGAACCCACCATCACGGGCCTCACCAACGGTGGTCGGGTGGACGCTGACGTCGCTGATCGGGTCCCGGTAGCGCATTGCGCCGTGGTCGACGCATCGGGCGAGCAGGTCGTGGACGTCGGTGCCGAAGTCACGACTGCCCGGGTCGAGTACCTCCAGGATGCCGTTCAGCTCGGCGATGTCGTCCGGGTGCGCGATGGCGCTGGAGACATCCCCGGCGGCCAGGTGCTGAAACCTGGTGGTGTCGAAGACGGCGACGGGCGGCGCGGGTCGCTGGTCACGCAGGCGGGCACCGTGCCGGTCGGCGGCGGTGGGGTAGGTCATGCCCGGGTGGTAAACGGCGTGGGTCTGCCGGTGGTGGCGGGCGTGGTAGAGGGCGATGTCGGCGGCCCGGAACGGTGTGCCCGGAACGGGTGTCGCGGTTGGCGGGGCCAACCCGATCACGCAGGTCACCTGTAGCGGCTCGGGTGCCCCGTCGATGGTGATGGGTTCGGCGAGGGCTTGCTGGACCGAGGCGGCGGCGTCCAGGAGTTGCGGGCTGGTGGTGGCGTGCGGGAGGAGTAGGACGAACTCGTCGCCGCCGAGACGCCCGGCGAGCCCGTGCAGGGCGGTGGCGACGGTGTGCAGGCGGGCAGCGACGGCGGACAGGAGGTCGTCGCCGGTGTCGTTGACGTCCTTGAACAGGGTCAAATCGAGGAGCAGGACCCCGGGCGGGGTGCCGGCGATGGTCATGTCGCGGTGGGCGTCGTGCAGGCCGCGCCGTCCGGCGATGCCGGTGAGGTAGTCCCGGCCGGCGGTCGCGGCGATGGTCGCGATACGCGTGTGCAGGTGCCGCAGTTTGAGGCCGACAGCGACGGCTTGGAGGACTTCGGCGGTGGCGATGGCCGCGATGACGGCGATGGCGGTAGCGGACATGAGGGGTCTCCCAGAAACGCAAAAAGCCCGCCATCAGGCGGGCTGAGGAACAGCGATCGGGACGCGGCGAACCGCGACGGATCTTCGTGGTGCCGAATGGGCTATGGCGCTCCGGCGGACGGGCCAGTCACACGGCTTGCGAGTCGCGCTGCGGACCTTCGAGGTCATCGGGTAATCAGTTCCCGTACGCCGCGCAAAGACGGTAATCAGAGTGAAGGGGCCGTGACGACAAGGCTCGTCAGGCCGCTGCTGCCTCACGTGGCACGGCTCCGGCGGCACTGCTGGTGGCTGTTATCCGCGACTGCTGGCGCAGCTTTTGGCGAAGCCATGCTTCCTGCTGGTCGATCGACGAGCCTTCCAGGGCTTCGTAGTGCACGCCGCTGTCGGTCATCTCGATCGGCGGCAGTTGGGCGAGTGTCCACATGCGGGCGTAGAGGCCAGCGGCGCTGGTGTGCAGCGGTGCCCGCAGGCTGGTTTCGCACAGGGCGATGCAGCACTCAGCGGCGGTGCCCGATCGGGTGTCTTCCCGCCTTGCTACCCGGTCGAGCAGTTCCCGGCAATGCGACCGGTACACAGCCTCCGAACGGCTCATCAGGTCGTGTGTCGGCGTGAGCAGCAGGAAACTGTCCCAGATACGGTCGGCGGCGTAGCGGTGTCTGCGTCGCGCCGCTTCGATCTCTTCCTCCGCCCATTCCATCGCCTGGAACAGCGGAGTGAGCAGGTCTTGCAACTCGTTGATATCGGGCAGGAACACGGATTCCTCCTGTGAGGGCTGTGATTCGAGGGGTGTTCGCGAGGCCGGGAGGTGGTGACCGGTCCGGGGCGCAGGGCACTGTCACCGCGCGGCCGGCAGGCCGCTCTCCTCCGGGGGGAAGGACGGGCGAGGTGGGAGGCATCGTTGGCCTGCCACCTTTGGGAGGCGCGCGGGATGCGCGTGGTGGTCAGCCGGTGGTGATCTGGATTGCCTGGTACACCCCGCCGGGTCCGACGACCCCAGCGTCGAAGGTCGCGTACGCGTGTGGGTTCGCCGCGAAGACCACCTCGAACCCGCGGTCGGCGGCGTCTCGGTGCGATGCGGCCCGGACAAGGAACTCCGGCACCTGCCGGCTGTGCCAACGGCCCTCATCCCACGACGCGGTACCGGTGATCTGAAACAACGGCTGCTCCGAGTTGTCGGGGACAACCGGCGGGTCGATGGCCGCGATGACATCGGCGGCGAGGATGACCAACCGGGCGCTGCCACCGGCGATCAACCGGTGACAGCCCGCCGACCATGCGGACGTGATGGGGCCCGGTACCGCGCAGACGATCCGACCGGTCTGGGCCGCGGCCTGGGCGGTCAGCAACGCCCGGCTGGTGACCCTGGCCTCGACGACCACCGTGGCCCTGGTGATCGAGCCGAGGAGCCGCTCCTGCACCGCCCACCGCGCCCGACTTCGCGGGCATCCCGGCGGGAACGCGGTGACCACCGCACCGTGCTCCGCAACATCCTGGAGCAGCGCGGCCAACTCGGCAGGGTGGGGCTGGTCCAGGCCATTGGCCGCGACCAGCAGCACGGGGCGTCCGGCGGCACGCGCGGCCAGCGCGGCGTGAGCGTCGATACCAGCGGCGGCGCCGGCCGTGACGGTCCAGCCGTAGGTCGCGAGGGCGTAGGCCATGTCGGTCGCGGCCTGCTTGCCGTACGCCGTCCCACCCGCCGCGCCGGTGACCGTGATCGCCTCGCGCAGCAGACCGGCGACGTCAGCATCACCTATCACCCACAAGCACGGCAGCAGATCGCAGCCGGTGCCAGCCGGCCAACCAGGGTCACCGGGCACCAACTGCGTGACCCCGGCCTGTCGCGCCTGATCGAGCAGAAGCCCACCGAGGGTGAGGAGATCGGTCGGCAGATCACGGCCGGCGTCCGAGATCGTGGCTGACTCCGCCGGGAAGACCCACCCGTCTGTTGGTAGACCATGGGCTTCGGCGGTCCCGTGCAGGTCTTCGGGCAGGGCACCGCCCACGTACAGCGACAGCGCCGCTCGAACGCTTCGGAAAACGTGATCATCGGTGGACATCGCTCGGCTCCCAACGTTCGGGTGATCCCGGCGACCGCCGTTGGGCGTGCCGTCGGGATGGGGACGAGCACGACAGGCCCGGCCGGGCGCCGCCGGGGTCAAGCCAGACCGGCAGCCCCCGCGCCGAGGATCTGTGGCCGAGCGAAGCGCCCCGGCGCGGCGCAGCAAGCCGGGCGGCCCAGATCCGAACGTGGGGCGTCGGCGGGCGGCTTGACGACGGCACGACCGGCCGGGACCGTGCCGAATCCCCATCACAGGCACGCTGCAAGAGGCGATTCGCGGACCCCTAGGTACCCCTCTGGAGAATCGAAGCCGCGACTCCGCGGGAAACACGTCAGGGCTCGTCCCAGCCCCACCGTGGCGCGGCTACCGCACGTCGTTTCAGGATGGTCTCGATTGATCACGCACGATGTTGGCGCGGATTCGGGCAAGGCGTTCGAGGATCTGTTCCTTGGGCGCACCGCTCGTGACCTCAGCACTCACGTCGTCGACGAGTGCGAGGGTCTGGCGCCGGGTGCGCTCCAGAAGGTCGAGCGCCTGCTTGTTGTAGACCTCTAGCAGTTCGCGTTGCCGGTCGGCGACCAGTGCCCGCACGTAGGCCGCCATCGCCTGGCCGCCCGGGGCCTCCATGGTCTCCAGCGCCGCGCCGTAGAAGAGCCGGGGATCGGAGCCTTCCAGCGCGGCGTCACCGACCAGCCAGTTGCGCCATTCCTCGGGATCGCGAACCTCAACGCCAGCGGTCACCGTGACGGTCTCGTTCCGCTGGGCGTCCAGGGCAAGGAGCGCCAGGGGCGCGACATCGAGCGCGTATGCCAGCACGATCACGTCATTGACGGAGACTCCGCGACGGCGGGTCTCCAGACTTGTCAGGAAGTCGCGAGTGATGTGCGCAGCGCCAATCTCCTTGCACCGGTCGGCCAGCTTCTGGGCCGTCAGGCCCCGGCGTTTGCGTAGTTGCTGTACCCGGTAGCTGACCACATCGCGTACCGAAAGCTGCCCGTCTGCCGTCACCTGATACCGCCTGCCCGACTTGCCAATGTGTGATCTTCACACATCATAGCCAGTCTGTTGACGCAAAATGCGGTTGGCCTGCACAGTTCTCGTCACCCGTACCGAGGCTGACCCAAGGGCCTCCCGGGGCTTGGACGGGAAGGACGTGATCGTGATGCAAGACATCGGCCGGCTGCCCGAGGTCACCGACTTGTGGACCCATAGGAAGACCGCCTGGTTCCTCAAGGTCACACCCGGCACCCTCTACGTCTGGGTCAGCAAGGGCATCGGCCCGCGCTCGTACAAGCTCAACGGCAGCCGCCGCTACGACCCGCGCGACGTTCAAGAGTTTCTGCGCGAGCGCTACGCGCGGGCAATCGAAGGGCGGGGCACTGATGCGGCCGCGTGACAAGATCGCGATGCCGTCAACACCGCCATCCCACGCGCTGATGCATCGAGGGCTGCTGTCGCCCAACGGTTCTGTGGACCCTGGCCGAGCGGATGGGGACCTGCGCGGACACCTGGCAGCTCGCCAGCCGCTGCCTCTGGTTGAGCTGTTCAGCGGGTCTCGCGACCGGACGAGCTTCACGGCCACGTCGTCGATAGATGACCGCGGGACGCTGACGGACCGGGCAGCGGTCAAGGAACTCGGCTGGGCTCCCGGGACAACGGTGTCAATCTCGACACTCCCGGAAGCGGGGATCGTCATCATCCGCCGTAGCGGGTCAGACGCGGTTTCTGGACGAGGTCACCTTCGCCTCCCCGCACGGGTGCGTCACCGGCTACGCCTGAGCGCAGGCGACCGGCTGCTGCTTCTTGCCTTGGTCCATGACGACATCCTCCTGGCCTACCTCGCCTCGGCGATCGACCGAATGGTCACCGCGCTCCACGCAGGCATCACCGAACAGGAAACACGATGAGCACCAACCCGCCTTCATCGGGCGAGCTCGACGCCGCCCGCCTTCTTCTGGACCGGCTTGGTGTGACGGCCGAACAGCTGCTGAGCACACCAGGCCCTGAAGTGGCGATGCCGACGTTCGACACGTTCATCGATCGCGCGTCTGCGGCTATTAGCGTCGGAGCGTTGAAGGTCTACCAGCCGTACTTCAAGAAGATCCGCAAGGAGTGGGGCCAGCGGCTCATAGACGAGCCAACCGGCCTGGAGATCCAGCGGTTCGCCGAGCAGGCGCGCAGTCAAGCCGTAGTACGGCGTAACGCCCGAGGCGGCAGAGTTGCCGGCGAGCACATGATCGGCGCATTCCGCTGCCTGTACCGCCTCGCTGTAGCTGATGAACTCATAGATGAGAACAAAAATCCTGCGGCAAAGGCAGTCAAGCCACGAAGGCTGAGCAACTCACGCCGCGCACTGCTGGACCACCAGCTGATGCAGATCAACGAGATCGCTGTCACCACCGGAAACGACCACGATCTCGACGGCTTGCTCATCAGGCTGCACGTGGAAACCGCATGCCGCCGAGGAGGCGCTCTGTCCATGCGGCGCTACGATCTCGACCCCGATCAGTGCCTGGTCCGGCTACGGGAGAAAGACGAAACCGAACGCTGGCAACCGATCTCACCAACACTGATGCGTCACCTCCTCGCGCACTGGCAGCAACGCGGCGATGGCGATCCACACAGCACCGGCCAACTGCTGCGCTACCGACACGGCCGGCCCATCAGCTACCGCCGCTACGACCACCTTTGGAAGCGGATCGGCGAGAACCTGCCATGGGTCACCGCCCAACAGGTGAGCACCCATTGGCTGCGCTACACCACCCTCACCTGGGTCGAGCGGGCCTTCGGGTACGCCGTCGCACGCGCCTATGCCGGGCACAACAACCGGGCCGACAACGGGAGCACCGCCACCTACGTCCGGGCCGAACTCTACGAAGTGGTCCTAGCGCTGACGGTGCTAACCGGAGAACCGCACCCGCTGTTGCCCGTCGAACATGCGGTTGCTCTCACGCGATGAACTATTGCCGGAGCAGCGGCCTGAGATACGCAACGACTGTCGCAACGCGGGTGGTCAGCGAGCGACGGCAGAGTTGATTAGCTCCCGTGCGCTCGCGGAAAGGAATTTGCCGCCGACCCGGGTAGCCACGTCTGTGGCTTCCGCAGCCAGACCCTACTCGGTGGCGGTCACCTGCTCGGAGCCATCGGGACTGTCGACGGCTGCAAGCAGCCATACCGTCTGGTCCGGCCCGACCTGGGCGAGCTGCCGATCGGACTGTGGCAGTGTCCGCTCAGGGTACGCCGCTTGGCGCGTTCGGCGGTTGCCGCGAGGGCGGTGAGCGGGTGGTTGAGCCGGGCGATGAGTTCGGTGGTCGCGGTGTCCGGCGGTGCGGGTGGTGATCACGATCGTGCCGGCGCCGACAGCGGGCAGCATGTCCTCGACCGGCAGCACGGCGGCGATCCGGGCTGCCTGGCCGATGCGGTGCAGCCCGGGAGCTGGACCGGGCATAGCTCGCCGGGGAGGTCACGATCGCCGTGCGCTGCCTCAAGCACCTCCCCGGCGATGTCGCCCTGCCCGAAGGTCTGATCATCGCCGCGTATCTGCCGCGCGAGGACGTACACGATGCGGTCGTGTCCCGCCATATGCCTCGACGACCTGCCCACCGACGCGATCGTGGCGACCAACTCTCCGCGTCGCCGCGCCCAGCTCACCGCAGGGTGGCCACATCTGCGCGTCACCGCCGTAAGCGGGGACGCCAACACCCGGCTGCGCAAGCTCGACGGCCGCGAGTGCGGCGCGATGATCCCCGCCGTCGCCGGGGACAAACGCGCCCATGCCGCCGATCGCGCCAAGCTCACCGGTCGCCACTGGCCGTCATCGGCACCAACCGGGCTCCTCCAACCTCTCGCATCTCGGCGCGCCGATCGGGACGATGTCCGCACCCACGGTGGGTTCGCCAACCGGATGTACCGGCTCGACACCGATCAGGGGTCGTTCGCGGTGAAGGAGGTAAACCCCGTCGACCGCCGCTGGGCCCACCACGTCGAGGACGTGTGGTCCCGCCTTCCCCTATCTGGGGTAGGTAGGACGAGGCGGCGACCTGACAGTGGGCGCCGCTGACAGCGCGGGCGCGCAGACGCGTAAGCTCAGGCCGATCGAGGGCTATGGAGGGTCGGCTCATCGCCAACCGGCCGGTGTAGTGGCAAGGCAGCCGCAGACGATGGGGACGACCCGATGCCGGACTATGACTTGAACCGCCTCGGGTCACGAGCCTTCGAGCAGATGATCGTGGCGTTGGGGCGTCTCGAGATCGGGCCGGGTGTCCGGGTTTTCGGCGATGGACCTGATGGCGGTCGTGAAGCAACTTTCGACGGGACGATCAACTGGTCGGCCACGTCAGCGGGCGTGAGCGACCAGGCCGATGCTTGGACCGGCTACACGGTGCTGCAGTCGAAGTTTCAGATCAAGCCGAAGGCGGAGCCGCGTGACAACGCGCTCTGGCTCCAAGGTGAGATCAGCCGCGAGATCGCTAGCTGGGTCAAGGCCGCCAAGGGCCGCACCCGATCACGCCTGCCCGACTATCTGATCTTCGTCACCAACATCGATCTGTCCCCGGTCGCCAAGACGGGTGGCATTGACACGCTGCACACATTCGTGAGCGGGAAGCTGAAGGAAAAAGAGACTGTCAAGGCGGGCCTGCGCGTCAAGGGCTTCATGATCTGGCACGCGGAGCAGGTTCGGTCGATGATCGATGCCCACCAGGATGTGCGCTGGGCATACCCGGGACTTCTCACCGTGGGTGACGTCTTAGCGTTGCTCGGATCCGACAACATGCCGCTCGGCAGCATGGATCTGAGGGACCCGCTGCGCGAGGAGATGTTGCGCTCGCTCAAGCTCGACCGGTATATCCGCCTTGGCCAGGCTGGCGGCCCCGGCGACGCAACCCTTTGGCTCGATGAGATCGCGATCGATGTACCGGCCCGCCTCGACGGGGATGAGGGCACGTCGTTAAGGGCAGTGCGTCACATTCTGGATCTTGGCGAGACTAATCTTCGCCAGCGGCAGGCCGACCGAATCGAACGTCCGAACGTGGTCATCGTGGGTGGTCCGGGCCAGGGCAAGTCGACGCTCAGCCAGCTCATTGCGCAGGCATATCGCGTTGCGATGCTCACCGAGGTTAGCCTCGGACCGAGCACCGATGAGGTCGTCAAGGGCACTGCCGCAGCGCTTGATCGGCTTGGACTCGCGGCTCCCAGGAACCGTCGATGGCCTGTCAGGGTGGATCTCGCGAAGTACGCGGAGGAGCTGAGCACCGGCAGTGAGACGACGCTGCTTCGGTGGATCTCAAAAATGATCCAGAAGCGGACTGAGCAAGACATCCAGCCTGGCCACCTCCGGGAGTGGCTGAAAGCGTGGCCCTGGGCGCTTATCCTCGACGGTCTTGACGAAGTACCCTCGGCTGCCGCGCGGCGGATGCTTTATCAGCAG
Organism: Micromonospora sp. CA-248212; assembly: GCF_050948405.1. NCBI lineage: Bacteria > Bacillati > Actinomycetota > Actinomycetes > Micromonosporales > Micromonosporaceae > Micromonospora > Micromonospora sp. CA-248212. The sequence continues at coordinate 4,872,496 of NZ_CP192023.1, forward strand.
ATCGAGAACCTGCTTACCACCGCAGAAGACTTGGACGCCGACCTGCTGGTTGTAATCACCACCCGTCCCACCGGCTACGACGAACGGTTCGCTCCGGACCGTTATCAGCATCTGTACCTGCAGCGTTTGTCTGCCAGGGAGGCAGCCGAGTTTTCATTGCAGATCACCAACAAGCGATTTGTTAACGATGATGAAATGCGCGTCAAGGTCGCCGACCGGATGGCAGAGGCGTCGCGGGACCCAGTCTCCGCCAGGTTGATGGAGACACCTCTTCAGGTGACGATCATGTCGTTCATCGTGGAGAAGTACCCGAACCTTCCACCCGACCGGTTCACCCTGTTCAATCTCTACTACTCGACGATGTGTGATCGAGAGGGGGGCAAAGAGATTGCGATCGCCCGATTCATTGTAGAGAACCGTCCGCGCATCGACCGCCTCCACGAACAGGTCGGGCTCGTCCTGCAGGCCGAATCCGAGGTGGCCGAGGGAGCAGAAGCCTCGATGCAGCCCGAAGATCTCCGGAAGCTGGCCCGGCAACAGTTGCTGGAGCGCGGCTTCGCCGCCCGTGACGCCGAAAGTATCGCCGAGCAACTCGTGGATGCGGCGACGAGGAGGCTCGTCCTACTTACCCCACGTGACGGTGGCGTGGGTTTCGAGATCCGGAGTCTGCAAGAGCTTATGGCGGCGCGTGCGCTCACTGAAGGTGAAGACAGTGACGTGCTCGGCCGGCTCCGCCTTGTTGGACACAGTCCGCATTGGCGCAACACCTGGTTGCTGGCCGCCGGGCACCTACTGCTAACGTCGGAACGATTCGAGAAGTTGATCATCAGGCTCCTGCGTGACCTCGATAACGAGCCGCGTCGGTTCGGTGGGCGGTATCCGACGGCGCCCTTGCTGGCGGCGGACATCATCGCAGACAACCTTGCGGTCGCCCGGCCGAACTTTGAAAGAGCCCTCGTTCAGCGAGTGTTCGCCATTCTCAACCGTCCGCCAGTGGTCGGGCTCGACCAGATAGCCAAGGCGGTCTCGAGCTTGGCTCGGACCCGCCATCGGGAAACGATCTACGACCTGCTGAAGTCCGCGGCCCCCGGTAGCGCGGCTAGCAGGGCAGCAGCAAGCCTTGTTTTGCGGCGTATGCAGTCGATGACCGGCAGCCGCGAGCCGCAGGTCGGCATCCGTCTGGCCATGGAGAAGATCAACCTGTCGGCCATCGAGGAGCGAGCTGTCTCGGAGTGGCTGAAGATCTACATGAACGATGCTGCCCGGAGCCCGAGCACCCGTAGAGGCAAAGACGTGGTTGATCATTTGGCTAGATTGGCGGAAGCCACTGGGCTTGACGGGTCCATGCTCGAAACTTTGCGCGATGGCCTGACCGTCGTAGCTGGATCGATCTTCGAGCCCGTCGACGACGGACACTCCAGCATCGCGGTTTTGTTGAAAGCGAGGGCCGGCGACCCGACGGCCCTGGTCAACGCGCTGGAAAACGAGGATATCTCGGTCTCACTCGACCTCGCCCTAGATACCCTTCCCTCCTCTCACTGGGCAGTCGAGGAATTGCTTGGGTGGGCCGTGAAACCGGCACTGGACCGGCTGCCTGTCGGACCAGAGGTCGTGGAGCTTGTACGAAACGCAAAGACTGAGGAATCGACACTCGATGACATCTAACTTCCTCGTGCCTGGCGAGCGTGGCGCGAAGCGGGTGTCCTCGACGTTCCATGTCACCTGTTTCGCATCGCAGGGAAGCGCTATTTGCGCACCACCGACGACGGAGATGCCAGCGACGGTTCCGCGACGGACAAGCCCTCGCCTGGGTGGGTGAGCGCGAGTTCGAGTTCCGCCCGCCCCATCGGGACGCCGCCTGATCCGCTCACGCCGCGGACAAGTCGTGAACGGACAGGTACACACCATGTTTCCGAAACGCGGCCGGCGCCCATGCCAGCACGTCGGCCTGGTGGATGGCCAGTTCGGCTGGGAACCACGCCGGGCGCAGCACACGTGCGTCGACCCATGCAGGCGGAGCAAGATCCGCCTGGGCGAGCAGGTGCTCCGCGAGCGCCGCGAGCAGCGCGTCCCAACGCGCATCCCCAATTGGCCCAGGCTCATCCCTCAATAGACCGGCTCTGGTCTCGGCCGGTTCCCAGCGGTACTCCTCCAAGAACTCCCACACCAGCTTCCAGCGGATTCGGTCGGTGTCCGCGGACGCCAGATGGGTGGCCAACCTGGTCAGGCTCATCGGTTCGTATCTGGTACCCACCGGTCGAGCCTCACCTTCAAACCAACGGCATCTGTGGTTACAGGTAATCGCGGGTGCCGCCGGCGAACACCCAACGGTCAGGCGGCGGCGCGAGTGCATGTTTCAGCCGGGGCCTCACAAACCTTTGATTACCGGTGGTATTCGGCTACTGCGGTGGCTTATTCGATAGCGGCGTCTTCCACGCGGGTTTTGGCTGCTGCGGGACCGCTGTGCCAGACACCAGGAATCATTGCGCGGTCTTCGTAACCGAATTCGATGACGTGGATGTGACTCCAATCCGCTCGCGCAGGCAGTGGCGGTAGGGAGTTGTCCGCGATGATCATTTGGATTCGCTGGCTTGCGGCGTTGGTGACGTTCGCGATTCGATCGTAGATGCGCTGGCTAAGTTCGACGTCGGTAGGGCTTCGACCTATGGCGTTCTGGGGCGAGTCGATGATGAGCAGCGACGGCACGGTGACGTTAGGGTCGTCGAGCGCGGTGGTTATCAGGGCGATGTTGTAGGCGACGTGGACGGCCGTGGCGACACCTCCGCCGGAAGCTTGGATCTCGTGGAAGGCGGCTCCGTCGATCCGAGGCAGATAGTCTTCGGTATCGATGTGGGCTTCTTGCACTCCGGGGACTCCGATGAGCTGGATTTCTCGCTGGAAGGCCGTGTCGAAGCGGGCGACTCGCGCTCTGGCTTCGGTCATGGCCTGCTTGCGTCGCTTGATGTCCGCACGAACTGTCTTGCGTTGGTCCTCGTCGGTGCGTAGCCGTTGTTCGATGTCCTTGAACCGCTCCCAAGTGTTGGTCATGTCGTCCAGTCGGGCCAGGCGCGCCAGCATGGTGGCATGCTGACCGCTGAGAGCCGCGGTCTGGGTGAGCAGCGGCGCGGTACGGCTTCGGGTGAGTTCATCGAGACGTTGTCGAACCGCGTGCAGATGCAGCCGTGCGGTGCTCGCCAGTTCAGCGGCTCGGGTTGCGGCGTTTTCGTCTTCGTCGAGCAGTTGTCGGGTCTCAGCGATCTGGTTCTCGAAGCGGAGCCGGGTCTCGTCATCGACGGCGGAGGCTGCCACGGAGACGGGTTCCGGTTGGCGGCAAAGCCGGCACTGGTCATCGGCGAGAGTCTGGTGATCAAGATTTTGCAGGCAGCGGGGACAGACCTCGAACTCAAGCGCCCCGAGGATATGACCGGCAACGTGAGCTTGTTGAGCGCGAAGATAGTCCAGTTCCAGTTGCGCCAGCGCGGCGCGGCGTGCCGCGGCGGCTTCGGCTCGCCGGGCGGCGTCGGCCTGTAGCTGGCGTTCCTGGCTGGCGGTCTGGTCGAGTTCGGCGAACAGTACGTCGGTGGCGGGCCCGGGGCTTGACGATTGCGAGGCTAGGGCTTGCAGTCCTGCATTGATCTCATTGAGTCGGACTAGGATTACGCGTCGGTCTTCGTCGATTTTGTCCTCGGGTGGCGTCTCGGTCTGTCCGAGGAAGTTGCGTACCGCGGTCACCTCGGCTTTGTGTGCGGCGATGGCGCTGTTCAGCGTGCCTTCGCGGCGCTGCAAGGCGGCGAGGTCAGCGTCGTTGAGTCCGAACATGAACTCGAACAGCGCTCGACGCGGTCGGTCGGTGTAGGTCTCCGTGTGCCCGGCGATGGACCGGTCGATGTCGACTGCTTCGACATACAGGTAGGCCATGAGGTTCTGGAAGGTGACCGCTACGGTGTCAGCGGTGGCGCCGCGCCGTCGGGTCGGGATTCGTTCGCGCGGGATTCCGAGTCGTTCCAGGAGCCGGTCTGAGATCGTCTCCTGGCCTTCGCGGCTTCGGACGGGCAGCTGCGCCTCGATGTCACGGGTGTACGGGTCGAGAATCTCAACGATGCCTGATGGATCGGGCACCCTTCGCGCGAGCATCAGGCGGGTGTCTTCGACCTGGAGATCGAGGACGATCCTGGTCACGTTGGCGCGCACTGCTGGGGTGAGTGCGGCGCGACCGCCGGTCGCGTGTTTGATCAACATGAGCAGGCTGGACTTGCCCGTGCCCACCGAGCCGATGAGGGCTGTCAGCGGACGATCGAGGTCGAACCTGCGGCTTGTTTGGGTGGTGACCACCTCGACGGCTCGGATGCGCAGGCGCCTGGTCATGCGGTTGCCTGGGCGGTGTCGGCTTCCAGGCGGCGGATCGCAGGTCGCAGGAGTGCGTCGAGCTGTGGGGCGGACATGTTGAGCCGTCGGTGGAGAAACTCGGCGCGAAGGTGGGTGGGGTTCCACTGTGCTGTGTTGGACAGCTGCTTGGCCGCCTCTCGGCCGGCGGGGGTGGTGATGACCTCGAGAATGCGTCCGGGCACAACGTTGAGAAGTTGCTTGCCGATGAGGGAGCCGATGATGAGGGTGTAGCGGTCGGTCCATAACCCGTAGCGTGTCGCGGCGAAGTTGATGTCCGTTGCCCGGCGCTCGGCTGGCAGCGGTTTCGCTGAGCTTGGCCACTGCGCTTCGTCGGTCAGGTTGATGTATTGCAGGACGGGCGGGAAGCGCAGCAGGTAATCGAGTCGGGATATGCGGGCGAGGCTTCGCAGGCCGCGGCTGCGGCCGGAGAAGGCGGCGATGAGGAGGAGCACCCGGGCTTGGTGGAAGGCTGCCTCGGCGGCGATGGCCCGGGCTGCTGCCTGCTGCCGTGCGGCTAGCAGACGAGTGCGTGCCCCGCGGTCAGTCATGCACCTGCTCCTGCTGAGTGTCACTGCTGGTTGGCGGGAGGAAGTCGAAGATGCACTGGTCGCTCAGTTCGAACGACACGCCCAGGGCGTGCTGATCGTTGATGCGCAGCGGGGGCCGCTGGCGGAAGGACGACACACGGACGGTGTCGCGCAGTTGGCGGAAAAACGTCCGCCCGTAGGGGGTGGTGCCTGCCGCGAGAGCGGCGTCTTGGGCGTCGAGAACCAGTTCCAGCACTTCGGCTTCGATCTGCGCGAGGACTCCCGCATCTCCGGGCAGGTCGGGTAGGCGCGATCGATGAGTGCTGTACCAGGCGGACCGGAGTCGTTCGGCGAGATGGACGGCGCTGGCACTGAGCTGCCCGTCTGCCATTTTGCGGCGTAGTTGGGATCCGCCGGGCGCCGGGAGCGGGGCGTCCTGGGGTGGGAACAAGGGCACATCGCCGCCGTAGATGATGGCTGTGTCCAGTGCCTTGGCATCGAGCAATCGTGCTGCGAGCCGTTCATCTCGTTCCATGCCGTTGGGCCACACCGCCATGCCGACCACTTGGCGGGCGAGGTCCAGACGGCGTTTGCCGAACGTCCGGACGGTTTTCTCAACGATCGTCATGACCGCGTCGTGGATATGCTGGCCGTCGTGTGTGTCCCAGCCTTTCGCGCGACACAGCGGCAGAGCCACCTCGATGATGGTGCTTGCGGCTATGTCGTCGCGGTGTGACACCGGCACGAAGGTCAGCATCGGTATGAATCGCGCTACCAGCTGTACGAGCGGATCGGTGTCGAGCAGGTGTTCGGGACGCGCTGGTGGTTGACCTGTTGGCATGGCGGACGTTCGTTTGCGCTGCGACACCATGAGAAATTGTCGGGCGAGTTTCTTCGACCAGGCTAGGAGTAGGGCAGCGTCTGGTTGCGTGGCTTCGCATATGCCTGCCAGTTCCGCGGATTGACCTGGTCCGTTAGTCAGGCCGGCATTGGTCAGGTGTAGAGCACGGATGGGGCGCCCAGACGCAGCCACCGCGACCCATCGGTCGAACAGGTGTGTGAGACCGCCGTCGTCGCAGAGGTCAGCGACGGACCACGTCCCGCGGTTGCGGCTCCGATGCTTGACTGATGCGAGGTCAACCTGGCCGTCGGCGAAGAGCACCATGAAGTCTTCATGGTGCTCGCAGACCACTGCGATCGGGCCGTCAGGCTCGAACAAGCCGTAGCTCCAGCGGGCGATGACTTCGCACTGGAAGCGGAAGTTGGCTTGTGCTTCTGCGCCGTCGTCTTCTGGGGCGTCCGGCAGCTCCAGGACAAGGGGCAGGGCCTCCTGTCGCTCGCTCAACATAGCCACCTCCAAGACGACGCAGCGCAGCGTAGTCTTTCGACTTCGCAGCGCTGTGTTCTTCGTACCGGAAGCCGGGCATGGCGTAAAGACCTAGATCGGGCCGTTCGCATCAGCAGACGGGTGCTTGTTGCGACCTTGCGAGCCAAAGGGGTTTAGCCAGTCATGGCACAGCCCGCAAGCGTCCTAGGAAATTAGGTACCTGGCGGGCCTTCTGAACGTCTGGGGGCCGGGGTCAGGTGCGATGGCTGGTTGGCCCTCCCTTGCTGCACCCGACCGCATCCTTCGGGCAGCGGGCCTCGCTGCTCGCCGTCCGTCCTGGAGCCGCTTCGCCCAGCACCGCTCCTGGCAATCAGCCGCTACCTACGCACGTCTATGTTCTGGCACAGTGATTCGGGTGAGCGCGGCAGAGTTGATCAGTCGGCTTCTTCAGGCCAAGGCGCATCTCGACCGGGCTCGGGAACTGATACGAGCTGCCGGCTCCGAGCTTCACCAAGCGCGGGCGTTGATCCAGGCGGCGCTGCAGGGCGCCGCCGATCACAGCACTGCCGCGATGGTGGACCGCAGCTCACAGCAGCTCGATGGAGCGGGCATAACGGTCGGTCAGCGGGCAAGGTCGAGGAGATCCTCACGCGGGCGCGTGGGCTGGACGGTCTGGGAAACTGACTGCGGGTGGCGACGGGAACCGTCGACCACCCGCGCATGTTGACCCGCCGCAGGCGGTCCTTCGGGCAGCCGCGAGTCTGGCACGTCGCAGCGAACCGCACGACAAGACCGAGGCGTTCCTGCTCGTCGACGGGGCGATCATGCGCGATCCTGACCTCTCGGCGGAGCCAGACGGTCGGTTGCGCAGCCGGCAGATCCGGGCAGGCAGGCTTCCCGCCGCCGGCGTCGGACTCAAGCCGCCGCTGGCTCAGGCCATCGTGATGGACCACGCCGAGGCGCAGGCCGCAGCCGTGCTGCGCCGTTCCGGCAGCCCATCAGAGGCCACGCTCGTGCTCAATCACACCCCCTGCGACGATCCGATCAGACCCCTGGTCTGCGAAAAGATCCTCGCCACGATCCTGCCGCAAGGAACACGCCTGACGGTATTCCTCACCGACGGCGACCGCACATGGCTCCATAAGCTGTACGTCGGAACAGGAGAAGGGATCCGGCGATGAGCATCGACATCACCTGGGGACGCGGGGACGGCGCCGCGTCGGTCAGCACCGTCGCCGAACTCAACGCCACGCTGGACACCATCAGCCACATCCCCGCCGATCGGCTGCCCTACTGCGTCACCCTCATCGCTTCCGGCGGAGGCGAGTTCCCTGTCATGCTCGACATCTGCGTCGGGCACGCTGAACGGTCGTTCGTCTATCACGTCGCTGCCGACGGCAGCAGCGCTTGGGGATACCAGCCAGACCTCGAACCGGGGCCCGCGTTCACCTTCGACTACGCCGGCACGCCTACCGACGCGTGGCCCGAACGCACCCGCGTCACCAACGCGACCGCGCGGCACGCGGCACGACAGTTCCTCACCAGCCGTGGGCAGCGACCCCCCGCGCTGGCCTGGGAAACTGTCGAATAGCTTCGAGCCTGGACGGCTCCCGAGGCAAGTGCCGCAGCCAAGCGCCTCACCCGGAGCACCGCACGCGGTTCCCCGCCCCTTACTCGGTTGTAGGTGAGACGGCGTAGGTCGTCTGCGACCACCGCAAGCCTCGATGGCGAACTCTCAGGCTTCTAGCTACGAGAACCTGTCTCACCAGCGGACGGCGAGAGCAGCACGACGACGTCATGCAGTCCAGGCCCGGTCATCTCAGCGGGCGCGATGATGCGCCGCAGAGACTCGTCGTGAATCGCATCCTTGATCATCTCTTCGGCTACTCAGTACGAGGTGTCGCCGGCGGTCAACACTTGCGGACAGTTTTCGGGGCAGGCCCAGTGACCTTCAGCGGAAGCTGTAGAGGTGGTGAAGCCAAAGGTGAGGGCGCCCTGCTATAGGCGGCCCTCACCCTTGCTCTGCCCCTTCAGCTGACAGGACCCTGCCTGGGTTCGTGATGACCCTGAGATACAAGTGGATGCGGTTCACCGGTAAGGACTGACAGTGCTGCGGCCACTTCGACGATGTCGGCCTTCGTGTAGACGATGGTGGCCCCGACATCGCCGGTGTCCTTCTCCGCGTGACCCGCATACTTTCGTGCCACCGCGTAGCCGAAGTGACGCTCCACCCACCGCAGGATGGTGTGGCGCAGCCAGTGGGCGCTGATGCACTGGACCGCTACCCACGGCAGATACTTACCGAGCCGCACCCACAAGCCGTCATAGCGCCTGTAGGTCAACGGTTTCCCTGTGCGGTACCTCAGCAGCGGAGCTGTGCTGCGCGGGTTCCCGTCTCCCCGCTCGTCCCAGTGCGACAGCAGGTGGCTCATCATCGACGGGGAGACCGGCTGCCAGCGGGTGGTGAAACCCTTCTCCCGCAATAACACCAGGCACTGCTCCACGTCCAGGTCGCAGCGGCGGATATTCAAGGCACCGGCCCGGCGGCAGGCAGTCTCGGTATGCAAGCGCAGAAGGAGACTGTCCAGGGCGGGATCGTTGCCGGTGGTCGAAGCGACCCGGTTGATGTCGGTCAAGCGATCATCGGGCAACGCGGAACGGGTACTCGCGGTCCGTTTCGGCTTCGTGACCCGGGCAGCGGCATTCTCGGCCTGCGTGATCACCCCGTCGTTCACGGCGAACTTGTAGAGGCATCGGATCGCGGCGACGTAATTCTCCTCTGCCCCGGCACCACCCCGCCCGTTGCGCCGCACGACCCGTCCGCTGCGGATCTTCTTGCCCAGCGAGATCAGATCCAGGGTTGTCGGCTCGGTCAGCCGCTTGCCTGGCCACGTCTCCACCAGCCGATCCCAATAGGTGCCATAGGTTTTCAGGGTTCCCGGCGTCACCGCCTCCTTGACCTTCGGCACGTACTCGGTGAACGTCGGCACCGGCGGCCGACTCTCCGCCGCCGCAACATCAAGATCCGCAGGCGTCAGTCCCAGCCCGGCGAGAAGCACCAATGCCGCCTGGATCTCGGGACGACCACTGGTGGCCGTAGCTCCCGTCATGACGCATCACTCGGGAAGACCTCGGCATAGGCGCGCGAGATCATGGCATCAACCGACGCCGGAGGATGAATCACCAGACGCTCTTCATCCGGATCAGCCACCAGCAGGACGCGGGCACCGGCCTCCAACCCACACCAATGCCGAAGGGTAGACGGAATCCGCAGATGCCCTGTCGAAGTGAGCTGGTACCGCCCGCCTTCATCCGCTCTGACGACAAGCAGACCGGACAACTCGGTCAGCGAAAGGACAGTGGCGGGCTCCCAGCCCAGATGACCCAGCACATACTGCGCCCAGATCTTGCCGCGATCATCGACAGCAGCCATTCCATACAGCGACGAGCGCACACGGATGGGCGCCAGACCCGCTGGTGTTACCCGCACCCGATCCAGGTTCGCGGTGGCGACCCGGCGCGCCGACACGGCATCGATCTTGGGTGGGATGAGAGAAGAGACGAGACCGGCAGTCACGATGACCACCGCCTGGACAACGCCGCACGGATCGAAGAAGTTAACGATCCGACGACCCGCCAGAAGCGGGCTGACCTGCTGGAAAGTGGTGGTGAACTCACCACATTTTTGTGTCCGAGGGGCTACACGACCTATTGCCCCACTGCCGTTAACGCTCAACGGCACTCTGACGCTCACGCGAGCCTAGCTGCAGTGGTGGCCGCTTCGGATCCGCCGAAGAGTCCACCAGCCTGAAGGGCCAGGTCAGAACGCTTCCCGTGGGATCGGTGTCTCGAATGGCGGAACTGCGGCGGACTCCAAGCAAGCTCACCCACAACGCTCCACATCGATCCGCAGCACACCTAAAGACGTGACCTTAGGCGAACCGAGACGTCGGCCGGCGCCAGCCATCGCGGGAGCAGCAACGCCTGACCACTTCGACATCTACTGGGAGGTCACACCGCACCGCTCCATCTCCATCACCGCAGGTTAAAGCGCCTCGTCTCTGTCCGGCATCGGTGAGCACTTCGGGCGCGGAGACCTCTTCGCCAACCTGCACCCAATCTGCTCCCAGTTGCAAGGCCAGGCCAACCAATGGCTCCTTACCGCCTTGACCTGCGCACACTTCCCTGCCAGGCGACATAGAGCGTTGTCGACCGCCCCGCAGAACCGCGGAGCACTCTGCGGGAACAGGACGCCGCACCCACTCTGACCTGCGAAAACGTGGAGCCGCAGGTAGCGGTGGGCGCAGTTGAGGGCCGTTCGACGCCGTTGGGCGCAGTTCAAGGCCGTTCAGGGCACCCTGTTGCTCCCAATCTGCTCCCCCGACCGGAGCTGGCACGGGGCTGCTGGCGGTCGACCACGGCCATCCTCGTCCAGCACGGCCGTGGATCCTACAGCGGGCCCGGAACCTGCTCGTGGACCTGGGCGGCCGGGCTGACCGGTTCAAGGTGTTGATCCGCGACCGGACCGGACAGTTCACCGCCCCCTTCGACGCGGACGCCGAGATTCTCCTCATTTGCCCGCTCGTGACCGTCGGTCAGCAGGTCGTTGCCGGGCAGGTCATCGGCTGCGTGGGGTCTTCCGGCCACAGCAGCGGACCGCATCTGCTCTTCGAGGTGGACCTCGACGGAGACCGCAGCGAAGGCGGAGCCGTTGACCCGGTGCTGTACCTCCCCGTGCGCGGATTTGATCTCGCCTGAGGTCAGATCGGGCGGCTACCCGACAATGCAGCGTCCCGAAGCTCACGAAGAGACACTCGCGCACCGTCGGGCCGACTCACCTGCCAAAACTTCATACCTTCGCAGCGACGTCCCTTGACCGCTCGGCCTGCGTCATCCGCCTTGCGGAAGACGTCACCGGTCGAGAGGCGGATCGCTCCGTCGGCCTCGATGGTCGCCGTAACCTCGGCGTTCCCAACGACGGCGGTGATCACCGTGCCGGCGGACAGAACGCCGTCTCGCAGCATGCGTTGCACGTCCGTCAGCCGTCCGGCGGGCTTCCTCGGCGCTGGGACGACCGCCGCCGGGGTGACCGTGTCGGGAGCGGCATCGGCTACCGGTGCCTCGACGGAGAAGCCAAGCCGATCAAGTCTCCAGACGGCCGCGCAGAGGCGTCGGTAGAGTTCTTCGCGGACGGTGACGGCGGCGCGCAGCCCGCCCGAGCCCAACGGGCGCAGGTGACCCTGCAGGTCGTGCAGCTGGATGAAGGTCCGCATTGGCTTGTTGTTCTGCTGGAACATCGGGTGCAGGCAGCGAAGGAGAAGGTTTTCACTGCGGTACACCTCGATCTTGCGTTCGATCGGGGTGTCCTGGAGGCTCGCGTTGACGCTGGCTTTGAGCAGGCCCAGGACGCCGATGCGATTGCGCAAGAGGCGAAATTCGATCGGGTCGGGTCCCTCGGAATGCCGTTCGGGTCGATTCGGGAAGATGTGTTCGATCTGCCACCGCCGGTCCGACGCCAGGTAGTCGTCGGTGAGGTCGTGCTCCCCCCAGCCGGTCTGGGCGAAGGCGGTAAGGCGCGCGAGCAGGTACTTGACCTGTGCGGAGTTGTTGCCCCGCAGCCCGAACGACGTGACGGGGTGGAAACTCTGGTCGTCGGGCAGTTCGTGGACGAGGAACGACGCCACGTCGGCTGGCCGCTCGCACTTGCGAAGCTGCGGGATGAGCTTCGGCATGAGTTCGTCGAGGTCCCGGTCGAGGGCCGACTCGTCCGTGAGTACCCGGACGACATACCAGCGGTCGATGAAGTTGGCGACGAGGCGCGCCTTTTCCTTGGCGACGGACAGCGTGTCGCCGGGGCGTATCGCGGCCAGGACGAACGCCATCTGGTTCGACAGTCCGTTGATGTTGTTGAAGTAGAGCGCTTCGAGACCGTGGTCGCGGTCGAGCTGGTGGGTGGCGGACTGGAAGGTGCGGTAGGTGCTGGCCAGGCGAATGAGGCGTTCGACGAATCCGAAGAACTGGTGTGGACCTCGCAGGGCCAGATGGTCCTCAGCGTTGCGTTTAACCCACAAGTGCAGTGACGAGTTGATGTCCTCGACGTCGGTGAAGCCTTCATCCAGGCGGCCGTGATGGGCCACCAGTGCGGCCTTCAGGAAGCGGCTCGGTGCACCCGGGTCGTCGCGAGCGGGGGTCAGCTCGGCGAGCATCTTGCGCCACTGGAGGTTCAGTTCCTCCTCGTCGTGGCCGACCCGAGAGAGCAGATAACTCTTGAGGAGGTCGACCGGGGTTAGCCGGGCGCCGCGGTCGTTCATCGACTCGAAGATCTTGAAGCCGCTGTCCCGGCTCGGTGCCTCGATGCCGACCAGGAGGACCCGGTTCAGAATCCAGTCGACGAAGCTGGGAACGTCCTCGGCCTCAATCCGCGCTTCGAGCAGCTCACGCAACTCCTCGCTGCGGGTGCACAGATTGCGTAGTGAGAGCGACGAAGCCAGCGGCGGATCGTAATCGCGTCCGTCATAGAGCGCCTGCAGTGCGTCGCGGCGCTCGGCGATGTTGATGCGGAAGCGCCAGCCGCCGACGTGCGGTTCGCGGATGACACGGACCAGCTTGTCGACCGCGTTGCGGTTCCCGAGTGCGAGTGCCTGCCGGTAGAGGTGCATGAAGATCAGGTGCAGTGTGGTGAAGCGCTGCTGACCGTCGACAAGAAACCGGAGCCCGCGGCGCTGTTCGTAGTAGACGAACGGGCCCAGGAAGTAGGGGTCGGCGCGATGTATGCCGCGCCTTGTCCGGGGGTCCGCTTTGGCCTCTTCGAACTGCGTACACAGATCGTTGACCAGCGTGCGAATGTCCTCGTGGGTCCAGGCGTACTCGCGCTGGTAGTAGTCGATGTCGTAGGTCGCACGATCGAACAGGTCCTGCAACGTGAAGGTCTGGCCGTTGATCGTCGCCCCAGACATCGATCACGTCCCCTCTGTGCGCCTCACGGGAAGACAGGGTACACGTGAACCGCACTCACTGTTACGTATCACGTGCTGTCTGCCTCGGCGGACCCGGCGAGCGGCTGTGCGCGCGCCACACGATGAGGGATATTCGGTGGCCTCCGCGCCACTCGCCAGCCGCAAAAGCCACTGATGCTGACGCCTTCGGGATCGCCGAAGAGGTCAGCGAGCAGGAAGCGCTGGTCAAGCGCGCTGCTGGTGGGATTCGAGTCCCAGCCCTCGGAAGAACATCGACGCCAGCACGGCAGGAGCCAAAGCCATGCGTCGATACGGTGGACCCCTCTTGACCGGCGTCAGCGAGTCCCCGAAGGTAGCCGGCACCAGCCAGGCGAGAAGCGGCGAACCCTGACCACTTCGGTCTTCTCTGGGAGGTCACGGCGCACCGCTCGGCCGCAGCACCGCAGGTCAGAGTCCTCGTCTCTGTCCGGCGTCGGTGAGCACTTCGGTCGCGGTGACCTCTTCGCCAACCTGCACCCAATCTGCTCCCAGCTGCAAGGTCACGGCAACCAACAACTCCTTACCGCCTTGACCTGCGCACACTCCTCAACCAGGCGACATAGAGAGCTGTCGACTGCTGCGCAGAACCGCAGAGCACTCCGCGGTGAATCAGGACGCCGCACCGACACTGACCTGCGGAAACCTGGAGCCGCAGGTAGGGGTGGGTGCAATTGAGCGCCGCTGGTTGCCGTTGGACGCAGTTCAAAGCAGTTCAGAGCACTCCGTTGCTCCCAACCTGCTCCCCGCGGACAACCACCAACTCATCTGCAGGTGGCACGCGTACCTGGCCGGGTTCGGGTGGGCGCGCCACTCCAACCTCCGCATACTCGACCGCGACCCCACACCCGGACCAAGCCGATGAGCACGGCCGGACACGCCCCGACCCCTACTGCAGCTACGACGACCTGTTCATGTCAGAGTCTGGCTCGTGCCGCAATGGATCGGCTGGAGACGTGGGCAGAGATGGCGGCGAGGAGCCGGCGGGCGGCTGATGATCGTCCCGGCCGAGGTAGTTCAGGAATCGTCGGACGATGTCGCCAGCGACTACCAGGGCGGCGGTTCCTGCCGCGCCTGCCAGCGTCGGCTGATCAATAAGTGCCAGCACGACGCAGAAGCCCATGAGCATTAGATCGATGCCGATCAAGGCCAGAATTACCCGAACCGAAGGTGGCTGGACGCTCGGCGGCATGCCGGGCCCCGACGCCCGGGGTTCGACCACGCGCTGCGGGCGTTCGCGCTGGGCCGGCTCGCTCGGCTCTTGCTGGGCCCGCTTCCGGTTCTTTGCGGCAGCGGTGGGGTCGACGGTCACCTGCAGCTCCCTTGATGCGGCGTTCCTCTCTGCTTTAACAGTGGTAGTATTGCAGCACTCGAATGGCCGAAATTACACTTGATGACAGCCGGTTACACGCCGCGACGGACGCTGACGAGGGAGCCATGCCTACGCTTCAATTCCCCGCAGTCCCGCCCGGCCGGTTGCGAGACTTCCTGCTCCGACTCCATCAGATACACGCCCGCGCCGGCGCTCCGAGCACCCGCGAGATGGCGAAAGGGCTTGGATGCAGTCACCATAAGATCCACCAAATTTTCACCCAGCCGCGGCTGCCACCCGATGGTGCCCTGCTGCTCGACTTAGTCGAGTGGCTCGGCCGCTACGGCCGTCGCCCGCAGATCCGCAGCGAGGAGGACGAACGGACCTTCCTCGACGAGTTCGACAAGCTCTACAACGCCGCCCAGCGTTACGACAAGCTCGGTCCGCTGGACACGCTTGACACCGGCGCTGGAGCAGTGGCGGTTCCGATTGAAAACCCCGAATCCAAGATCACCACTCCCCTGCCGCCAGACGACAGCGAGAGCGGAGCCTTCCCCGGGACTACCGAGGCGGAGAAAGGCAAGGGATCTGTTGAACCAGGCGGCATGGACGACGCTGCGCACCTTGCCGATCTGCACGGACAGCCCGCGGGAATCAGCGTCATCGGCGGCGACCGAGTCGCCGGCGACAAACTTGTCGCTCCACATCGCTACAGCATTGGCCCAGTGAACGCGTCAGACGCGTCCTTCGGAAACCACAACGTGGTCAACGTGTCGGAGCTTGCCTCCGCAGAGACGCCGCCCGAGTTTCCCTCCGTCGAGAAGTCCGCGGCGGTCTTCGTCGGCGTTGGCAACTATCGAGAGCTCCCCAGCATCCCGAGTGCCACGACCGGAACAGCGGACTTGCATCAGATCCTGACCGACCGACGTCGACCCGGCGGGTTTGACCGATCAAAGACTTTCGCACTGATTGATCCTGCCGACTCGCTGACCGTCCTGCGAACCGTCGATGACGCGAGCCGATCGGCCACCGACACCCTGATGCTCTACTTCGCTGGGCACGGACTAATTTCACGGGCCGGCGAACTGCTCTTGGCGACGCGCGACAGTCGGCCGGACGCCGACTACACCGCACTGCGATACGACGAGATCCGGAACCTGCTAGCCAACTCGCACGCCCGCCGAATCCTAGTGGTGCTCGACTGCTGCTTCTCGGGACGGGCCTTGGAAGGTCTAATGGCCAGGGCGTCGGACCTCACCCACGTAACCGGCACATACGTCTTGACGTCCACCTCCTCCAACAGCGCAGCCTTCGCTCCCCCCAACCGACGCCATCCCGCCTTCACTGAGTCGCTCCTCGGAGTCCTGACTGGCGGCACCGAGCAACACGACAGGTTGCTGACTCTAGACGCGATCTACACAGCGGTTTCCAGACAGACCGCAAAGCAGGGACTCCCGCACCCCCGCTACCTCGCCGACGGGGCACTCGGAGAGGGACTAGCGCTCGGCTGGAACCCAAGGTTCCAACCGTCCATCGACGCCAGCCCAGCCGCGATCGCGAAGAATGCGCAGCTCCTGCGTGCCCTTTCGGAGCGCGAGATCACCGTGCTGCGTCTCGCCGCATCCGGCCTCACGACTGACGCCATCGCTAGACAACTCCACATCCGCCCATCCACGGTGCGCGCCCATCTCTCCCGTATCCGGCAACGCTTCCGCGCAGCACGGAGCGCCAGCCGGACTTCGGGCGATCACTGAGGAGCAGGAGACACCGCGGCGACCGAACCAACGAGGTTCGATGACGCGTCGGCGCGCCACGCACCCGCCACAGCCAACGCCGCCCGTTGGCGCCTGTCCCGGTCCAGCGCCGGCTCGACGCCTAGGAACGTCCGTACACCCTTCTAGCGTCGGTCCGGATGCTGATCAGCATTCCCGTACTCGGTGCCACGACGTCCGTCATACCGGGAGGAAAACCTGCTTGACCAGGCCGGCGGTTGCCGGCCCTGCGGGCTCGGCGGCCGCAGCATGCACACTCTTCAGCGCGTGCAGACGTCATCTTCTTCTGAGGCGTGAGCCACGGTGCTTGAGGCCTTCGGAGGACGCCGAAGAGGTCACCAGCTTGAAGTGCCTGGTCAGGGCGTTGGTGGCAGGTCCACGGCTCGCTGTGGGGGCGGCGGTGGTGGTGGTCGTACCAGTCGACGTACTCCAGGGTGGCGATCTCGACGTGGTCGCAGGTCCGCCACGGCCCACGTGGTTTGATAAGCGCGGTCTTGAGCAGGCCGATCGTCGACTCGGCCAGGGCGTCATAGGCGTCGCCGACCGAGCCTACCGACGGGTCGACGCCGCGCCTTATCAGGGCATGACAGGCTGTTCGGCATGGGCCCTGCCGACGATCGTCTCCATCCGAGGCTAAGGATCAACAACGGCCTGCTCCTGGTGCGGGATGGTGTCAGCACTTGGCTAATCCATGGCGCTGCCGACGGGTTGGTCTACCCGGCCGGGGACCGGCTCGTGTGGCTGTTGCCACTGCTGGAGCGCACCCCGAGCGACGTCAGTGCGGAGCTGTCTGACGTGCCTGTCGCCGACACACCGCTTCCCGCCCTCGTGCGGTTCGCGCTCACCGCATGGGGAAGCTACTGGCCGACACTGGCACTCGATTGGTTGGACGCCGGCTGGCCCACCCGGGATCTGCGCGACGTACTGGCCGACATGAAGGACTCGCGCGAACTCTCCCAGCCGCTTCGCGACCGAGCACTTCGCCTCTGGCACGCCTCGGCAGCTGCCTGACGGCCTGACAAGCCCGAATCTCGGGGCCTCCTCGACCAACGCCGGACCTACACCGCACTGCACGCCGAGTGCTCACGGTGGAACCGGTAGCCACGGAGGCGACAGCAACGGCGAGCACTCCACGCGGGGACGCTGACACCTTCGGGCACTCCTGGAAGGTCGCCGCACACCGAACCTACCGCATCACCGCAGGTCAAAGCCTTCGTCGCTGTCTGGGTCGGTGAGCACTTCGGCGGGTAACCGCATTGCCAACCTGCACCCAATCTGCGCCCAGTTGAAAGGCCTCGCCAACCAGCGGTTCCTTACCCGCACATGACGTCGGCCTCATACGATCCGCTCTCCCAGCCCGCCTTCTGATTCGACCCGTCCGCAGTCCACCCGCCCGCGTAGACGCTCCAGGGCCGGTACCGTAGCGAGGTGATTCCAGCCTGCCCCGAGTGCCACACGACGGGCGTCCCACTACTCTTCGGCCTCCCGGTCCCAGAAGCGCACATTGCCGCTGCCGACGGCGACCTTGCGCTCGGCGGGTGTCTCGTCCCCGAGGAACCGCCGCCGAACTGGCAGTGCGCACACCGGCACCGATGGCTCGACGCCGATGAAGAAACGTGGCAAGAACAGCTGCGGGCCGTGCTACTCAAACACGGCTACATTGAGCCGGACGGCAACGCCTGAGCTGGCGGCCAGGACGACGGGGCCGCGGCCAACTCCGCCGCAGCGCTTCTAGGTCGCTCTGCACGTCGTCGACCCAGGCACTGGGCAACAGCGTCACGGCGCGGTTGCTGTCCGAATCAGCGCGAGCGGCAAGTGAAGGCCGGCGTGAGGCTCCGAGGACGAGCGACGGTGGCAGTGATGGCCGCCTACCCCCAGCGGCGGCGCCGATAGACCGGGACTTCACGCACCGGCATCTCGGACCAGTGCAGCGGTCGGTCGACGACGGGTCGGGCGAGGTAGGGCGTGATCCGGTCGCGTTCGTGTTCTTCGCCGAATCGTTCAGCTTGCATGGTTTCACCAGCGACGTCGAGAGCTTTGATGAGTTGCACGACGAGGAGGTCGAGGCGGTGGTTCTCCGCTTCAGCGGCCGTGAGGCGTTCGTGGGCTACGACGGCACGGTGGCCGCACCATTGCCGCAGAAGCTCGTGCTCAGGCCGGACATGCTTGCGATACCACCGATACTCCCATTCCGGACTGGTCTCTTCGCCCTTGTGGATGGGATGCGGGCCGCCGTGTTTGCACTTGTGCCGGGCTTCGGCCTCCTCCTCGATCACGTGCTCCAGGATGGTGTGCGAGTGGGCTCGGCAGGCGGCCTCCGCGACGATGACAGCGCCGGCGGGTGAGACGATCGTGGCGTCATCGGTGGTGAACCACTGAACCGTCGCGAGGATCTCCTCTACGGGCACCTCAAGGATGTCGGTCAGCTTCGCGCGATCCTTGATGATCGTTGCGTTTTCGACCGGACGCCAGTCCAGCTCTGCCACATCCTCAGGGATGAGGGCGGAGTAGACGGTGAGAACCGCGCTCCGCTCGACGGAGTCGAGCTCAAAGTCGTCGATGCGCTGCCAGTTCGCTTGCCGGGCGTCGTAGGCTTCAACGTCGACCCACCGGGCTTTCAGCCGGGCTGACGACACGATTTGCAGACGGCGGCCCTCGTCGTCGAGGAACTCCACCTCGATGCTCGCACTGGCCTTCTTCGGCGTGACACCCTTGATGCGCACGCGTTCCGAGGGCGCCGTATCCCGCGACCGGTACGCCCAATCGTCGCCGACGACGTACTGCGATGCATCGAACGCCACCTCAACCGCCCTTCGGATACTGCCCCTGCCATCTCACAATGTGACCCGCTCGCGCAGCGCTCTGACATCAACTGATGGCCAACGGCACCAGATCGTGAGGGTCTCTGCGAGGACGAAGCTCGTCGGCATAACCGACCGATGGAAGACATCGCCGTGAGCGGTTGGTGCTCAACGCCTGACCACCTCGGTAACCAGCGGAAGGCACGCCGCACCGCTCGGCCACATCACCGCAGGTCAGAGCCCTCGTCTTTGTCCTGCGTCGTGAGCACTTCGGGTGCGGCGACCTCTTCGACGACCTGCACCCAATCTGCTGCCAGTTAGCGACGTGGATGCGACTGTGGTTGGTCGTCGAGGGGCACGCCGAAGATGATGCGTGCTGCCATTCACCGAGCAGCACCGCGTCCCGCCGAGGGTGAGAGCCTTTACGTACAGGCAATGAGGCTCCTCATCCCAGCCACAAAGCTGGGCAGATCAAGACTCAGCCGAGCTTCAATTTCCGAAATCTCGGGTGGCTGCGACCTCAGTGGGAAGACTCGGGCGTTGGGCGGTGGACCAGGGCATTCGCTCGTCATGGAAAGCGGCGTTCGAGTGCCAGACAATGAGTAGAGCCGCCAGACGGCCATTCGTGAGTCGACCAGAACCATGGTCTTGCCGGCCACAGCGATGAGGACGGCACACCGAGAGTTTTGGGCGACCACGGCTGCAGAACCGTCGATCCGCACCAGCTCGGTGGCAGCCCGCGCCGCCGCTCGGTAGGGGTTTGTGAAGCCGCCTTCTACCCGCCACACGCCGTCCTGTAGATCGACATCAAGACCGGTATCGGCAAGCGTCACCCGCACCTCCGCGTATGGATCCTGGCGGACCTCCCCCGCCAGCCTGACCGTTTCATGAAGCTCCTCCGCGGTCGCTACGTGCGCGAAGGGCTGAGTGGCAGGCAGGAGAAGTTCGTGAGCGAGGGAGACATCGACTTCCGCTACCCACTCGGCCGCATCTGCCCAGGCGTCGGTGGTCGGCAGATCTTCCTCCCGTCCTCCGTGCAGGTGAGTACCCTGCCGCAGGGTGGTCATAGCGACAGCGAGTAGCGCGTAGAGATGGTCGAAGGCCTCCGCAGGAACAGCATCGAGCATGTCGTCGTCAGGGATCAGCGACCAGATCAGCCACCTGAGGTCATGGCGCCAATCGTCGTCTTCATGCCAGACGCCAGCCGCAAGCAGCATCAGATAGAGCCGAGTGACGACCATGCGCAGGTGAACGGGCGGCAGGGTCGACCAATCGTTCTCTACGGCCGGTTCTGTTACCGCGGTGACCCAGCGCTCGGCGAACCGTCGGTACTTGGCGCGCTGGTCGGGACGGATCTGTGGGACCTGGGTCGCGGGATCTTCCTCCTGTTCGCGCGCCACGCCGTCGAGTACCTCGTCATCTTCGTCCTCCGTCACCTCCCCTTCGTCGACGTCATCGATCGACCAATGAGTCGCCCCGCCATGGCCACCAGCATGCTTCTTGGGAAAGATGAGCCCCGACAGGCTTGAGCCGAGTGTGTGTTCGCACTGCTCGAGGTAGTCGGCCCACCGGTCACCCGGCTCCAGTTGGGAACTCTCAGAAGTAGTGGATGTTGAGGACGGGGTGTGGCCGCACAGGCCCACCTGCTCGACGAGTCGTCCTAGCTCGTTGGTGAAGCGCTGGGCCAGCAGCGGGTCGCCGAAAAGCTCTCCCACCTCGCCTGACCAGGACAGGCGCGGTGTGTCGTTGGTGTCTTGGCGAGGCCGGCAGCGGGAGCTATCGGTGATGAAGACGGCCGCAGATTCCAGCCGCACGCCGGCCACCTCCATCACCGCGCGCACCGCGCCTCCGGTCACCTCCGGCACCAGGAGGCGGGCGGACTGCTGGTTGGCAGGAATTGCTCCTGCGATGGCCCATGAACCCGGCGCGCCGGTCGGCGAAGTTTCGATGGCGACCCTGTCGCCGGACGCCTTGGCTAGCTCCACTATCAGTGTCCCGTCGACCAGGGCACAGCCGAGAAGGACGGGCCCTGAGGCGCTTGTGGTGCTAGCGGGCGGGGCCGATCTCAGGTTCTGAATGGCATTCGGTGGCTGAGGGTCGCCTCCTGACGGGAAGAGCCCGGCGCCGTGTGGTGCAATGACTGCCAACTCGCAGTTGCCGCCCTGTCTGGTGCTGATCAGCAGCGCGGAAGTGGTGATATTCGCGCTGCCGGTCATGCCGGAAACCTTGCCGTCAGGGGTGCGCCACTCAATCAGCTTTCCGTGACAAGCGCGGCCGCCGCCGAGCAGGGTGAACTTCTGATCAACAACAGGCGCTGCCGCACGGGCCAGGGCAGCACCGTCGAACATGGCGATGGAGGGCTGCACGGCAACCCGTAGGGCTTGCGGCAACATCCGGGCGACGATGGCTGTCGCTGCTCGGGCTGGCGGATCGTAGAACGGGGCCGCGAGGCGCAACTCGTCTACCGCGTGCGCCGGCAGGTAGTTCAACAGCGGTTCGTGGAGGTTGCCGAACGCCCGCACCTGCGACCACCGTTCATCAACCTGCTGCGGTCGCATCCGCTCAGAGACGTGCCTGATTGTCTTGGCGACCCAGCTAGCCAGACCGACCGCGTCTGGCAGATCATGCAGCCAGTCCGCGATGTCGTGGATGAGTTGTGGCCCAAGATCGACGCTTCCATATGCGGTGACCCACAGCTCGTGGTTGTACCCCCAGCCGGACAGCGTCGGGTTGCCCGATCCGACGGCGAGCCACACGTCCCGGTCGCCGAGTAGAACCACCAGCTTGGGGTGGAATGCCCTGGAGCAGACGGCGTGACCGTGTTGATATGCCACGCCGGCGCGACGTACGTCCACGGGATCATGCACAGCCTGTCCAGGGTCGCCCAGGACCGTAATCCGCGCGCCGAGAGCCCGAGCGGTGGGAATCGCGAACTTCTCGAGAAACCCCAGGTCGACCGTGTAACCGGTGATGAGGACCTCGCGCAGCCGGGCACCGTCGATCCGGTCCCGCCACTGCTGCAAGAGCGTTAAGGGTGACCGGAGGGTATGAGTGACGTCGCTCATGAGGGCAGGTCCAGCAGTCGTCGCCCCTGGGGCGTGACTGGCTCTTCGGGATGCGGTGTGAGCAGCCCGACCTGTACCGCGATCTCGGCCAGTTGGGGAAGGCGCAGACCGATGTTGCCGCTGCCCTCGTTGGAGTCAGCGAAGTACGCACCATTGCGCTCGTGCAGTCTGCTGAACAGCGAGATCGTGCCGTCATGGTTGAACTTCACCTTCCGCAGCGCTACCCGCCGCGATTGGGCAAGCATGTCGTCAACGAGACGTCGCCCCAGCTCGGCGACCGAGCGTTGCCCATACTCGTGCCGGAGGTGCGCTATCCAGGCGGGATCGAGGTAGGTGGGCCGTTTCCCCTTGAAGGTGCGCAGGGTGACGCCGGTCAGCGAGTCGAGGCGCCGGGCGCCGAGCAGTAGCAACGCGACGTCGGTAACCACACCACTGTCGTCGCGCAGCAGCTCGTCCTCGGCCCGCAGGGGGTCACGACGCTCATCAACGACGGCAGGCAGACCGGCCTCGAACTCGGCGACAGTACTGCCGGGCAGCTGCGCGCTGATCCACTCGTGCAAGTGGCTACGAGAGGCAGTCTCCGTTCCTCGGACCTCGTTGACCAACGCCGCCCAGAAATGTCGCCACGCCCCGACACAGTGGTGACGAAGAACCACCCCTCGCCACGCGGCCGTTCGTTCTTCGCCGGCCAGCAACGGGTCTTCGCGGGCGGCCGAACCGTAGGCCACGGCAGCGGCGAACGCCTCCTGCCAGGTGGCCGCGTCCGGGTTGAGCTGCCACGACCGAGCGAGTATGCGGAGTGTGGCACGCCGCGTCCGATCGTCTCCTGTCCAGGACTCCGGGTCATGGCGACCATCTGCGGTGGCGCTGAACAGCGAGCTGAGCGGTTCCAGATCAGGAGTATCCGCGTCCTGCTGAAGGCGCAGAGACTCCAGTGCCGCCGACGGGAGCGACAGACCGCCTCGATGCTCGGCGACCTCGACGAGGAACTTGTACATCTTTGAAATCGCTGGCGGACACGGATGGCGGCCCATCCGCAGCGCACCGCCGTCCACCGTCACGGTCCCGAGCGTCACGCTCGGACCGTTGTACTGCGACCAGAAGCCCCACCTGCGCGGGGAGTATGAGCCGGAACCGACGGGATCAGCCACTGAAAATTCCTCGCCTTGGCCGGCAGCGAGCCTGGCTAACGCGTCCACCCCATGAGCGAGCCCGGGCGCGGATTCCGGATCGTCGTACTCCTGCGAGATTCGCGCCATACCCACCTCCGCCCGACGGACGAGGCGCTGGCATGCCTCTCGGTTCAAGCCCTTCCGGTCCGCGTGCGCGGCAAGAGCCCAATACAGGCTGTAGTAGCGGGCATAACGGGTCACCGTCGACACGCCTGGAACGAGCATGTCGACGCAGGTCATGACCGGTGCCTCGACAGCCAGCGGGTATCGGCCTGCCCGAGCCAGCAGACCAGGCTCGCACCACCTCGGCCCCTCGACTGCAGATCTCGAGGCCGCTGCCGAGCCGAGCATCTCATCGGTAATGACGCTGGTCATGGTGGCCATTTTCGTCATGCTTGGCGACATACGGAATCCTCGACAAGTTCGTGACTTGCCGGAAATCGGGCGGATCTGTGCTCATGACCCGGGCCGTCAGGCATACCTCCACAGTCTCCTCAGCCTGGGACCCTGAAAGTTCTTATACCGCCGGTCTCGGATATCAACGAAAACATGCAGCTGACCGAGATGGGATACGAGGCCGAGCCTGGACACTGGAAAATCCAGTGCCGGGCAGGTGACCATCTCGGCCTTCTCTGGGATGTCACGTCGACCTGCTTGCCAACATCGCCGCAGGTCAGGACGCTGTTCGCGTCCGGCCGCAGTGAGCACTTCGAGCATGCCGAAGAGGTCTCCAGCTTGAAGGACCTGGTCACGGTGTCGCCCATGGGATCGGCGCTTCAGATGACGGAACCGTGACGGATTCCAGCAGGCTCGCCCGCGATGCTTCGGATCGATCCACAGCAGACCTACAGGCGTGGCGTTAGGCGAACCGAGACGCCGGCCGGCGACGGCGATCCTGGAGCGACACGCCTGACCACTTCGAGCTCTACTGGGAGGTCACGCTGCACCGCTCGAACTCCATCACCGCAGGCCAAGGATCCTCGTCTCTGCTCCGGCGTTGGTGAGCACTTCGGGTGCCGAGACCTCTTGGTCAACCTGCACCCAATCTGCCTGGCAACCGATGGCTGCTTACCGCCCTGACCTGTACGCGTACCCCTACCTGGCGACATAGAGCGTTGGACGCTCCACCCGCTCTGAGCTGCGGAGACATGAAGCCGTCGGCAGGGGTGGGTGCCTTGAGCGCGGTTCGATGCCGTTGGACGCACTTCGAGGCCGTTCAAGGCGCCCTGTTACTCCCCCTGCTCTCCCTAAACCGGGCTCAGACTGGTCCGTCGGCGGCCGACCGATCGTGAGGTGCCCGCCCAGTGCCCTGATTGGTATCAGCGCTGGCTCCCGGAGCCGGATCGGTCGTTCGTGGGAGCTCCCCCACGATCGCCGCGCCCTGTCAGCGGCACGAGCTTGCGCCCGAGCCTGCCGCGGGTCCACCCGGTTCTTGCAGCTTCAGCGGTCGGTACGTGGTCGACCAGCCTCGTCGTACTACCGGCGCGCCCAGTCGGCCGCCGTTCGGCACGCGGCAGCCTGGCACCAACGTGCGTTGCCTGGATGACCGTTGTCATGGTCGCGTAGCACCAACCTGACGAGCAGGTCCTGGCCAGCTTCCGCTCGGACAGCCCGGTCAAGCAGATCGCGGAAGATCGTCGCGTCATCCTCCGGCCGGTTCATTGGTCGGTTCCGGCGCCAGCGGTGTGGGTTTTGGACCACCGTTGCCAGGCGACCGACGGTTCCCACGTGCGCAGCCGAGACTGGAGTTGCATGTCGGACTCCGTCGTTGGCGCCGATTCTCGACGTAGTAGCAGACCGAGGTGCTGGTCAACCCTGCCGCTGGAGGCCTTCCGGAGCGCTGTAATGCCTTCGTCGTGCCGATCGGTCCGGTACACGCCGGGCAGGCCGAGCAACGGGTGGGTGAGCTGTTCGGCTACGTCGGCCGGCGCGCGGCCCGCAGGCCACAACATGTGCCGCACGCCTGTGCTCCAGGTGGAGAACCACAAAGGTCGACCGAGTGCGAATATCCGTCGCAGTAGCGCGCTGCCCAGCGGAGGGTCCCCGACCGTCCTCCCGTAATGCTCGATCCAGTCTTGCTCCGACGGCGCGAGATGTCGGGCCAGGAGGATGCTCTGCACCTCGTCTAAGGCGAGACCAGTGTCATCGCTGACGTAGTCTAGGGCGCGCCGTGCGACGGGCGCCTTTACCGCGGCCAGTATGATCCGGGCAGCCGGGACGGCGTCGAGGAGGTACAACTCGCCGTGCCGCTTGTGCTGGCGGTAGCGCAGTCCGGGTACGCCCCGCTGCTCGCCGTTGAACGGAGCGGGAAGCAGGGCGGTCAGCAGCGGCCCGAGGGCGGGCTCATCCACATGGACGTTGAGGTCACCGGTTGCGGTGATGGTGAGGCGCCGGAGGACTGTGGCCGGTCGCATGAGGCTGGCCGGTGGCCGTAGGTGCAGCGCGTTGGTGGTGCTGCTTATGGAGTCGAGTAGGCCGCACTCCAGCTCACGTTGTCCGGCGCTGCCCGCAGCGGGCAGTAGGAGCTCTCGCAGGTCAGGCATGGATGGCTGTGTCCACGCAGGGTGCCGGACGCTGCTGTCATAGTTCGCGCGTAACGCGTCGACGACGCGGTTCCGGTCGGTTCGGTCCAGCCGCTGCAGTACTGGGCGGACCGCCTCTGCGGCGGAGGTGTTGGGCTCAGCGGTGTAGGTTCGGCGCAGCGCGGCCACTTGATCGACAAGCGAGGTGCTCACCATGGCAGGGTCCTCGTCCGCCCTCCCCGGCTAGGGCGGAACTAAGGACGCAGCTATGAGCGCGTCGGGAATGGTCACCTGCTGAGCAGCGGGTACCCCAACCCTGCGACCGGTCCACGCCGCCTCACTGCCGGGAGGGCGGCTCCAGCCTCACGTCTGCTCGACGCCGTCGACAACTTTAGCACCACACCACCACCAAGCCGCGCCTGTCGTCGGCCACGCCCACCAGCGCCCGTGACCGTGGTAGAGGCAAAGTGACTAGCCTTGCGGGCACCGACTGGACCGTAAGCAACAGCAGCATGACCATCTTTGATCTAGGGGAGGTCGCACCGATCGACTCACCCCGCAGGTAGCCGCTTCCTGCGCCGACAGGAGATGCTCACAGTTCCGCCAGACTTACGCCTTGGCCTGGGTCAGGCTTCGCCGGTATCCGAGTGCCTCGGGGACTTCTTCGTACTGCAGCAGGCTGCCTGTCAGCTCCAGCAGGTACTCCTTGGCTTCTTGTGGCGTGGCGTAGAAGAATTCCCGTCGCTGGTTGATGAGGTTTACTCGTCGGTCAGCCAGGCGGCTATGCATCTTGGCTTCGATCCCGACGGCGTCCTCGGAGAAGAAGAGTGCGTGCACGTCGAAGTTGAAGGGGACAGAGGCGTCGCTGAGTTCCCGGACCCGATCCGGTGGGTCGAGGCGGCGGGTCATGCCGATCTTGACCACTTGCTCGCCAAAAGATCACAGGTTCGAGATGACGTACACGTAGCCAGCGCGGACGTTGGCGGATCGGTAGTCCACGTCCTCGATGGCGGTTTCGATCTGCGACAGCCGCTCCTGCATTTGGGTGGCGCCGTCGACGTCGCCCTTGGCTTGCAGGGCGGCGAGGGCGTTGGCGTAGTGCTGACGTTCCTTGTCGAGACGGGCGCGCTCGCGGTCGATCTCCTGTTGAACCCGTCGCTCCTCGCGCAGTCGTGCCTTCTCTTCGCGCTCGCGCTCCTTCTCTTCGGCGACCTTGACTTGGTAGTCAGCCGTGAGGTCCAACTCGCGGACCCGTAGCCGGTGGTAGTCCTCCTAGATGTGGATGTGCATCGTCTTGCCTAGCTTGGCGATCGTGGCGGCGACCTTGCCCAGGCGCTCGATGGCCGAGTCAAGCTTGTAGGGCTTCAGGCCCCGTACCAGGTTGTCCGCCTCGGCGTTGTAAGCCCGCAACAGCAGCTTGGAGAAGTCCCGGACCACCACCCGCCCTTCGGCTGCTGAACCGTTCACCGTCCAGCCAGTCGCGGCGAGGACCGCGCCGCCTTCCCGCTTAGCCATGCTCTTGATCTGGCCCTGCAGCCCAGCCAACGCGCCCTGGTAGGCGACCGCGTCTGACAGGGGGTGCCGGTAGTCGTACACGCCAGCCTCCTGCAGCAGCGCCGTCTCCTCGGTCACCACAACCTGCTGGCCAAGGTCACGTAACTGGCGCTCCAGGTCAGCCTCCTGTGCCTGGGCTGTCGCGGTCTGTTCGGTGATCTCTCGCGTCAGCCGTTTTCTGTACTGCTCCAGCTCTACCGCGGGCAGTACTCCGAGGCGGTTCAACTCTGCTCGGACCCGCTCCAGCTCCGCCCTCAGGAGGGTCACCTCGGCAGCCAGCTCACGTGCTTTCGCCCGCGCCCCGAACGGCGGAATCTCGGGATCGTCGGCGCGTTGCGGTGGGACGGTCCGTGGCATGGGGGAAGCCACCACGGGAATAGCTGCCCACCAACGGGACAGCGTTTTGCGCAAGCGAGAAGCTATCCGCGAAGCCCAGGCGATGATCGCTGAGTCGCATCGCCGTATGACCGAGCTGCGGGCCTTGCGCCCGCAGGCGTAGGCATCGGCAAGCCGCCCGAGCAGCGCATTCGAACCGGTTTACCCGATGACGGCCTCGCATCGACGCGCGCGCACGGGTACTGCGAGTCGACGAGGTTTCACGTACGGTGGTCCTGCCTTCTGGAGATCAGCCCGATGGCCACTCGTTGATTGTCGTTAAGGAACCGAGGCACGGATGAACGACAGACGCGACCCACGCCTGTCGCTAGCAAGTCTTGATTTCCTCGGTGACGAGGCCGCGCTTCAGCGACAGGTCGGGCAGCTGCTGCGGGAGAGCGGACATCTCTCCCGTACGGACGGTTTCCGTGGATCTGATGCCACCGGATCGGTCTTCGTGGTCATCGACACTCAACGCCGCGTGGAGGCCGTCACGGTTGGCCGTGGGTGGCGGGCCGAGGTTGGCGTGACTCGGTTCCCGGCCGCGCTCTTCGAGGCCTACAGCGCCGCCGTCGGCGCCGCACTGGAACAGGTCGCCTTGACGGAACTTCAGCAGGGGCAGGCACCCCCACGCCAAACCGCGGTGCAGGCGTCTCCCGAGCTTGACGAGGACGTGTGGTCGCGGGAGACCTGGCGCACGCTGCAGGGCCTCGACGCGGAGCTGGATCGGGTGGCACAGCTGCGCGTTGCCCCGGTCGAGCAGGTCATGACCAGCCCCAACGGTTGTCTGACGTTGCGGATTCGCGCGAACAGCATTGTCGGTATAACCGGCGACACGGGACGGATCGCCCGTGCCGACGCCGGTCAGCTGCAGTTCGAAGCCCGGTCCGTCCTTCGCGCCTTCGACCTGGCGAGGGCAGATCAACACGACGTTGAGGGGTGGCCAGGTGGATGAGCTGAACGTCATCACGGACGCTTTGCGTACCGAGGGCGGCAAGTGGCTGCAGCTGTCCGACAGCGCTTCCGCCATCAAGGGCGCCACGGAGGGGCTGAGCTTGGACGCCTCCGCCTTCTACATCGGCGACGTCAACGCCGGCGTCCACGCAGCCGCCTACCGCGACTTTCACGCCTTCATGGTCGCGATCCTCGCTGGGGCGGCGACGGAGTTCGAGCAGGTCGGTGAAGCCCTTCGGCGTGTGGCCGACGCCTACGACCGGGCCGATGAGGTGATCTCGCTGGACCTCAACACGATCTACAAAGCCTAAGCACGGACGTTACGACCCGGAAGGATCCAAGCCGATGCAGCCCGCACCGCCGGACCTGGAATACGCCGAGCCGTTCAACAAGGCCTTCGACCAGATCCGCGTCGGCGTGGACCTTGCGGTGAAGGGGTTCAACGACGTCGTCTCGCAGGTCAACGAGTGGGCGTGGCTCATCGGCCCGGCGGCGCTGCTGTGGATCAAGCACAACCTTGACACCGCGCGCCGCGGCCTGCGGGAGGTCATGGACCGGGTTGACCACGCCGTGGAGCATCAGATGCCGGTGCTGTCGCTCATTTCGATGAGCTTCCGATGGATCACCGAGGTGAAGACGCCTGTCTCTCAGCTGTCGTTCGCGATCAGCGAGCCAGTCGACCAGAACCTGGTCAAGTGGACCGGTGACGCGGCACGGGCCTACGCCGACAAGGCTGTCAAGCAGCGGGCGGCGGTTGACGAGTCCGTTCTCAAGGCGGAGTTCATCAGTCAGTGGCTGTTCAAGATCGCTAGGGCCAACGTTGACTACGCGGTCGAGCTGGCGACGATCGTCACGAAGCTGGCGGGTCAGTTCGCCCAAGCCGCCGTCGACGCGACGACGGTCATCAACATTCCGTGGGCCATCGATGCGTTGGCCAAGTCTGTCGGGGATATCGTCACCGCGGGACTGGACACGCTCCTGCGGGTCGGTGAGCGTTTTGTTGACGCGTTGGGTAACGTCCGGGACATCGCGACGCAGGTGGGTGACTACTCGAAGCTTCCCGGCGGCCGTTGGCCCGAAGCCGTGCGCGGGTAGAGCCTGTCGTCAGGCGTGCGGGACGGCGGTGTAGGTCGCCTTGAGGATCGTCAGCGCTTTCGCGGCGAGTGTCTTTGTAGGCAGGTAGGAATCGCCGCCGACCGCGAGCCAGACCTTCACCACCAGGTTGGCGTCCCGGGCGTGGACCATGTACTCGGTGTACTTGAAGCCAGGGTCCGATCGCTTGACGAATCCCTCGGCCTCCTCGCCGACTTCGGCGACCGGGCCGTCCGCCGTCATGGCTGTCACCTGCTGGGTCGCCGTGTAGAGGCGTCCCGCTTCCTCGGCGCTCGTCAACGACGAGGCTTCCACTAGCAGGTTCGCCTGGTGGTCGTCCGCAGTGCGCATCTCGAACAGGCACGACGAGCCCTGCCGCGCCAGCGGCGGCTTCGGATCGGTACGAGCGACTCTCACCGATAGGTCCGCCAAGGTCGTTAGGTCCGTGCGTCGGCATAGGTCGAGATTGGTGGCGTCGTACGTGGGGCCGACGGCGGGTGCCGGGCTACTCGTGGCGGGAGTACCAGCGATCGGCGAGGTGGTGACGGCACGAGGCGTTGCTGATCCGCCGTCGTCACACCCTCCGGTAACCGCGAGCGTTACCAGAAGGCCGACAACCAGCGCCCGTTTCCGGGCCCGAGCTTTCACGCTGTTGACCATACCGTCAGCTGCGCCCGGCGATCGCCCGTGCTGGTTACCGTTATCGTCGTGGCATGCCCCGCGAGACCATTGAATCTGTTGCTCGCTCCCGCGCCATCACCGCAGCGGCGGTTCTGCAGCAGCTGGTCGATCTACGTGCCTACCCGCACCGGCACCTTGCCGTGGCCGCCTATGCCCCCGGCGGGGCCATCAGCCAGGCACTCGCCGCCGCCGACTACCTCAGCCAGATGGGATGGGAACTCATTAATGTGACGGAGGTGGGGAGCAGCAGGACGCTGCACGCGATCATGCGGCGCAGGTGAGTCAGCGGATGTCAGGCCCCATCGGCACGTCGGCGGTTGATCTGACTGCCTGGCCTGGAGGCATAGGAGAGCTTCCACATCATGCTTGTACGGGAGGAAAGCAGAGTGGACGAATCTTCGACAACAATTGTCACCACGCCCCCGCACGACCACCACGATCGTCGCCATCGCCTCTGACGACACCTACGCACACGTCTACTGAAAGCGGCCATGGTGCCCCCGCCATCGGCGCAGTAGCACTAGCCGCGTCCTCCCACTCGTTCCGTCGCAGGGCTTAAAGATCGTCGGGCCACCAGTGTGGATCGAGGCTTTTGCCGTGGCCGTGAGGGCATCGTTCGTAGCCACTGCTGGAGACGTTCCAGTGGTGGTAGCAGTACGGTGCGTCGCACTGGCCGCAGAATCCGGCGTCGTCGTAGAAGCCCGCGGAGGTTACCGCGGCGTACCGGTACGGCCGGGTGAAGGCGTCAGCGATCCGTTGCGCCTGCGCCGCGTCGACCGCGTGACCGAGTCCGTTGCCCGCCACGATCCCGGCGAACACCAGCCACCACTGCTGGCCGTCGTGACGCTGCCGTGCGGCGGTGTAGGCGTCGCGCTGCGCCGATGGCCAGCGCTGCCAGTCCACCGGCCTGCTGGCGGGTGCGACGAGTTCGACGTGGGCTGCCGATCGCCCACACACCGCGCACGGTGGTTCCGCGACGAAGGCCTGAAGCACGGCTCTCATCCTCCCTGTTCGTTAGGCGACCACGCGCAGTCGTCGGACGGTGTCGCTGGTGCCGTCGGGCTGCGTGGTTTCCCATCGACGTTGTAGCGCGTCGACGACGGTGGCGATCATTGGCTCGGTGACGTGGCTGTAGATACCCCGTACACCGGGCAGGCGGTGACCGAGGCGGCGGGCTTGGGCGATCTCGGGGATGCCGTCCTCGATGAGCCACGTCTTGTGAGTGTGACGCAGGTCGTGGAAGTGCATGCCGGGCAGGACCGCTGGGATGCCCTGTTGAGGGTTGCCGGCGACGGCGGGGGCCCAGGCGCGGCGGTTGAAGTTGGAGCGCCTCTGGTGGTAACCGCGGGCCCCGGGGAAGACGATGTCGTGGGGTTGTTCGGCGAGGTGGACGGCGAGCAGGGTAGTCAGGAAGCGGGGCAGCCGGATGTGGCGAACGCTGTCGTTGGCCTTGGGTGGGCCGAGGAACAGCTTGCCTTCGACCTCATGAAGGGCGCCGACGTCGGGGTGGACGTGGATGCTGCCGGTGGTGAGGTCGACGTTGTCGCGGGTGAGGCCGGTGAGTTCTCCCCATCGTATGCCGGTGTAGGCGGCGGTGAGGATGAGCAGTCCGTCGCTGGGGCGGGCTTGGCGGGCGACGATCGCTGCGACCTGCTCGGCGGTGGCATGCGGACGCTCAGCGCGGATGCCCTTGGGGATGCGGATTCCGCGGCAGGGGTTGAAGGGCAGACGTCGGTCTTCGACGGCTTCTTGAAGGACCATCGACAGGACCATGATCACGTCGGCGACGGATCGTGGTGACAGACGCTTGCCGAGGGCGACGGCGAGGGTTTTGACGTGTTGGCGGCGGATGTCGACCAGGGGCAGCGGGCCGAGGGCGGGCAGGATGTGCAGCCGGAGGTGGCTGCGGTAGGCGGCCCAGGTTGCGGGGCCGGCTTGGTGCGTTGTCTCCCAGATCGGGACCCAGTCGGTGAGGGGGATGCGTCCGCCGCGGGGGTCGATGTAGGTGTCCCGGGCTGCTTCGACGTCGATTTCCTTGGCGCGGATGGCGGCGTCGGCGCGGAGGTCGTGGGATGAGTCGGTGGTGACGGTGCCGTCGGGCATGCGCAGGCGGACGCGGAATCGGGTGCCGCGCTTCTCTACCCAGGCCATGGTGTGGTCTCCGTTCGGTTGGTGTCGGGGGTGGTGATTGACGCGTGGCTGTCGGGGTGGGGCAAGTCGCCGGTGGGGCGCCGGTGGCGTCGGGTGGCACGCCGGCCGGTGGGGGCTTGCGCGGCGGCGGCGATGATGGCGGCGAGGTCGGCGGCTGAGAAGCGCAGGTGTTTGCCGAGGAAGGTGCAAGGAATCTGGCGGCGGCCCGCACGGCGGCGCAGCCATGACTCCGGCACGCGGAGTCGGGCGGCGGCCTCGGCCGGGGTGTAGAGCCGCGGGTCCTGCTCGTCGTGACCCGCTGTTGGCTGCTGGAGGGTAGGAGCGGCCGGCGGTGGTCGGCGTGTGCTCGGGGCAGGTTGGCAGGCATGGGTGAGCTCCCGAAAGTCGGAGGATCTGGCGGCTGGAGATCGGGGTGGTGGCTCGTCGCGGACGGTGTGTGGATGTGCCCGCGACGAGCCACCGTTGGCTGGCAGGGGCTAGGCGTGCTGGCAGAGCAGCAGTCGCAGGGCGGCCGCGGCTTGGGCGGGGACGACGCCGTTGCCGAGGACCCGCAGTGCGGTGGTGCGGGGCAGCCCGAGGGTGGGGTCGGTGACCCAGTGCTCGGGCAGGCCCATGAGCCATTCCACGAATGGCGGTGCGAGGACGGGTTTGCCGTGCCGGCCGGTTTGCGTTGGTGCGGGTGCGAGGCGGCCGAGCAGCAGCTCCCAGCAGGCGACGGCGGCGGCATAGTCGCCCCACCGCTGCTCGTCGGGTTGCCCGAGCGCGGCGATGGTGGTGCGCAGATCCGCACCGCCGTCGCCGTGACGCCCGGGGCCGCGCCCGTCGGACGTCCGCGGGGTGGGCAGGACCCGCACGGCCGCGGAGGGGAGGGTGAGGTCTCCGTGCGAGCCACGCTGCCGAGGGCAACCCTTCTCGCCGTCGGTGGCCCGTGGGGTGGGCAGCAGCACCTGAGACAGCGGGGGCCGGAACCCGGCGCCCGCGCGTCGCCCGGGCGTGCCGGTGTCACTCGCCCTGGGAGTAGGCAGCAGCCGTGCGCCGTCGGTGCGCGTGTGCGTGTCCTGACCGGTGCGAGCGACGGGCTCTGCGGTGGTGGGTAGGAGGCCGTGGGTGGAGCCCGACGGTTCGATGAGGTCGGGCAGGCCGTGCTGGTGGCCAGGGCCTTTGCCGTCACGGGCACACGGTGTAGGCAGCGTCCGCATCCCCTTCCGCTCCTGGGGTGGGTGTGGCCAGCAGGAACAGCCGGTCGCGGCGGTGGGCGGCGCCGATATCGGACGCGCGTAGGCATAGCCAGCTTGTGTCGTACCCGATCGCGGCCAGGTCGGCTTCGACGACGTCGAATCCTCGCTGCAGGAGGGCGGCGACGTTTTCCACGAATACGACCGGCGGTCGAAGGACGCGAACGGCGTCGGCGACGAAACGCCACAGGCTGGAGTGCTCTCCGGTGATGCCGGCGCGTCTGCCGGCGTTGGAGATGTCCTGGCACGGGAACCCGGCGGTGAGGACGTCGACGGGCTTGACGCGGGTCCAGTCGACGGTGCGGATGTCGCCGAGGTTGGGGATGCCGGGCCAGTGGTGGGCGCAGACGGAGGCGGCGTGCCGGTCGGTTTCGGCGTACCAGGTGAGCTGGCCGCCGAGCACCAGCTCGACGGCCATGTCGAGGCCGCCGTAGCCGGTGCACAGCGATCCGATGCGGGGGGCGGTGGTGTGGGCACTGCTCACGCCACCTCCCCGTGCCCGGCGTCGCCTGTCACCGGCTCGCCGTGTGGGCAGGACCAGGGGCCACAGCCAGGCGCTTCTGCGGGTTGGGAACGTGGGCGCAGCTGTACTTTGTCGAGCGGCACTCGCTGTCTGTGCAGGAAGAATTGGCCGCGCAAGGGGTGTCCGTCCGCGTTGGCTCGGGCGGAGCCGTTGCGGATGGACCGGTCGAAGGCGACGGCGTCGGCCCACTCCTGCGGGCTGTGCTCGCGCAGGGCGAACCAAAAGCCCTCGTCGTGGAAGGGGCAGCCCACGCACGATGACTTTGGCGTGTCCGCGAGGCCGTGCGCGGCCAGGAAGCGTAGGCAGTCGGTGCGTCGCCAGCCGACGTCAAGCAGCGGATGCACGTTGTGCATGTAGGCGACGTCGGAGTCGCGGGCTCGACCGATCTCGTCGAGGCTGATGCCGATCGCGACCTCTGCCCGGACCCCTGTCGGGACGCGCATCGGGTGCGGGTAGCCCAGCCGGCGCCGTACCTCAGCCTTAATGGGTTTGATCTTGTATTCGGAGGTGCACTGCCGGCGGGCCATACCCCGCTCACCGTTCGGGCCGAGGGTGAACAAAGGCATGGAGGCGAACCGGTGGCGCGGATCGAGCGCGTCAGCTCGGATATCACCGGCGCTGACGCGCACCACCTCGATACCGGCCCGCTCGACGATGCCAGTCAGGCGGTCCAGGTGCCGGTAGACCGCCGCCGGCTCCCAGGAGGTGTCGGCGAAGATCGCCGCGGTGAACCCGGGGATCGTGCCATGGGCGGCGAGCAGCAGGAGCGTGGAGCTCTGCACGCCGGCGCCCAGGGACAGGTAGCGGTGGGTGGGTGGGCTCACGCGACCACCCCGGATCCGTCCTCAGCCGAGATCCGTGTCTTGCTGAAGATCAGAACGTCTTCGTGGGCGATCAGGTGCATCGGCACCCCGGTGGAGTGGGCCTTGCGGACCTGTTGGAGTTGGAAGAACGACGGGCGGGCGACGAGCTGCCCGCGACGGACGGCGGCGAGGAGGGCGACGCACCGCTCGGTCGGCATGAGTCCGGCGCGCAGGCCGGCGGCGATGACGGCGCTGGGCAGGTCGACCAGCTCGCCGCGTTTGCGCCACGGGCGGGCGGTGACCACGACGGCGCCGCCGGGTCGTAGCAGGGTGGCGCAGCCG
Source organism: Micromonospora sp. CA-248212 (assembly GCF_050948405.1). NCBI lineage: Bacteria > Bacillati > Actinomycetota > Actinomycetes > Micromonosporales > Micromonosporaceae > Micromonospora > Micromonospora sp. CA-248212. The sequence goes on from NZ_CP192023.1 coordinate 4,908,082, forward strand.
CGCAGGATCTCGGCGAAGCCGTCGGTGAGACCGGTCAGGTCGCGGTAGGCGAGGTTGCCTTTGTCCTCGCCGTACCTGTCGTCGTACTTGACGACGCCGTGCTCGCCGGGGCGGACGAGGCCGTGGACGGTCGGCCCGTACGGGGGCGAAGTGACCACGAGCGCCACCTGCCCGGTGAGGGCCTTCGGCACCAGCGACATCAGCCGGGTCGCGTCGCCGCGGATGACCGATGCGCGTCCGCTGGCGCCTTGGTCGTGGGCGTGGCGGATGTTGGCGTCGGCGATGTTCGACCACTGCGGCTCGTATTCGATGCCGAAGGCGTCGCGGCCGGCGTGGACGGCCTCGACCAGGGTGGTGCCGATGCCGCACATCGGGTCCAGGACCAGATCGCCGGGCTCGGTGTAGGCGGCGATCGCGTGGGCGGCGATCGCGGGCAGCATCCGGGCGGGATGCTTGACCGATTCCGGAACGTACCGGCCACGTCGCTGCACAGGACCGGTCGACTGGGCGGTGGCCCAGACGGACAGAACTCCAGGTTCGGCGCGGTGGCGGCCTTCGTACTCGCGGTGCCGGCCTGGATGGTCCCCGCCAGCGGCGGAGCTGTTGGTGGCCGATTCGTTCCTGTCGGGATGTCCGGTGGTGTGCTCAGGCACGGCGCTCACCGCCGTCGCGGTGACGGCGTCGTCCCAACCCCGCCGCAGGAGCCTTGTGCGGGGTGAAGACCATCAGGTCGGCGTGCACCCGCACGTGGGCGGCCGACCACTGCTGCTCGGGGTTGGCGTGGGCCAGGGTGAGCAGTTCCTCATCCGTGCCGTAGTAGACGAACTGGTCGCCGCCGGTGTCGGCCTCGACGGCGACGATGTGCTGCAGGTAGCCCAGTCCCGCCGCGGAGGCGGCGATCACGAGCGGCCCGAAGTCCTCCGGCGTGGGCTGCGTGCCGGCGGAGACGCCGACGATGAGGACGAGGCATCCGCCGGGACGCAGCAGCCGCGCGCAGGCAGCGAGGAGCCAGGCGAGGCGGACCCGGGCCGTCGTGCCTGCCTCGTGCAGCGGCCAGAAGGCGACCACCACGCTGGAGGCCGCGTCCAGCGGCCCGCCGTCGGGCGGCCGGGCGACCGCTTTCTCGGTGCCGGGCAGGTCGGGGTCGGTGAGGTCGTCGCCAAACCAGTCGATCAGCTCGGGCGGGTCCTGCGCGTCGCCGGCCCCCGGCTCGGCTGCAGGGGTGAGCGGGCTGGTTGCGGTCGTCGGCGCCGGCGGGCCGGCGGTGGCGGGTCCGATGATCAGGCTGGAGCTGTCGGTGAACCAGGCGCGGTGGTGCTGGCGACCACCCTGGGCGCAGATCGGTGCGAGGACGTGGTCGGTGGTGAGGTCGACCACCACCTCCCCAGGCCGGCTGTAGGCGGCGACGAGGCGGTAAGCCAGACGGGTGGGCAAGCTGGTGTGCGGGTCGGCGCCGGTACGGGCCGTGCGCCAGACCGTGATCGGAACCGGCGGATCGCCGGCGATAAGGTCGATGAGAGTGGGGCCGGCCGGCTCGCTGTGGTCGGCCTGCTGGTGCGGCGTGTGCTCGCTCATGTGCTGTCGGCTCCGCGCCGCGCCGTGAAGCGCTGACATCCCCAAACCGGGTTTTGTGAGCCTCAGCGAACGCTTACCGAACCCACAACCGCTCACAACGCGCGACCCGGCAGCAGCTTGTCCCGGTTGTTCTCGTCCTGTCTCCTTGCGCGGGACGTGGCGGCAGCCATCGGCAGATGCCCTACCGCGACGGGACCGGCTTCGTCACCACTCACTTCTGTCAGTGACGCTGGCTCACTGACAGAAGGCACTGACGGTGCCGGCGCCGGTTGGAGAGAATGCATCCGGCGTTGACGTAGACAAGAGCGTTGACCGGCACTGTGAGACGCCGCCGAGCGTCGTGTGTGCCAGACCGTTGTCATCGGCGGGGCGTCGCCTGTCACAGGGTGCACGATGTCCAGCGGTGACAGCCTGCCCGCGACTGTCACGGGTACGTCCGCAGCCCGCGCGGGCCGCCCCCGGCGAGCGGGTGACAGCGGCGCTGTGAGCCGACCCGGTTGTCACAGCGGGACGGGCAAGTCCTGTATGGAGTCGCCCGCCCCGTCTCGCGGGTCATATGACCTGAGCCCGTGCCAACACCCCGTGAGGCGCGCGGCAACAGGCGCTGACAGGGTGTCACAGGGCAGGTCAACCGACCTTTGTCAGACCTTCGGCCATTGCTCAGCGGTGATGGCGCGCCGTGCGGGCGGGCCACTGACAGAGGCCCGGGTCGAGGGCGACATACAGCGCCCTGGGCAGTTCTGTCAGTTCGTTGTGAGCCCTCTGTGGCGCAATCGATGCCACCGATCGCCGTGACAACGCCGGCGACGGCATTCGCATCCCTTTGGTGTCACAGGAGTGCTGACATGAGCGTGTCCGACCCTACGAACTGGCCGGCATCCGCCCTCGACGCGGCGGCGACCGCCTACGCCGCGCTGACCTGCGAGCCCGCGCCGCTGGCGCTCGACTGCACGGCGTTCTTCTCCGACGCGGGTCTGCCGCGGCCGGTGATGCCGCTGCCCGCGCTGCGGGACTGGCTGTTGCGTCACCCCCGCGCCTACACGGCGCGGGACGAGGTGTGGCGGGAGTTGATCCGACGCGCCCGCCTCGACGGGCCGCACTGGGTCGTCGCCGCAGTTGGCATGGCGATGCCGGCGCTGCAGCAGTATGCGGCGCACCTGTGCGAGGGCTACACCGGTGACCCTGCGGATATCGACGCCGAAATCCTGACCGGCTTTTTGACCGCGCTGCGCGACCGGGCCGACCTAAGCAAACCCGCGCCGTACGCGAGCCTGTGCAGGGCGGCGTGGCGAGCCGGGCGTGACCTGCGGCTGCAGCAGCATCAGTGCCTGCCGGTGCAGGACATCGAGCACCTCGTTGCCGGCTCCCGCACTCCGCCGGTGCCGTACGGGCATCCAGACCTCCTGGTCCGCCGCGCCGTGGCCCTCGGGATCCTCGACCCCGAGGATGAGCAGCCCTACATCGACGTGCGGCTCGGCCGACGGGCGATCGAGCCCTTCGCGGCGAGCAATGGCGTCAGCGTCGACGCCCTGCGCATGCGGCTGTCCCGCATCGACAGCCGCATCGCCGAGGCCCTCTCGAGCGGCCTTCTCACCGGGGTCGCGTCGCCCGCGACCACGGCGCGGCTGCGCCGGCAGGCCGAGCAGCGGGGTCGGCGCCGCACGGGGCGTGCTGCGGCCGCGCGCCGCGAAATTGCCCGGCGACACACTGCGGCAACAGCCGCCTGAGGACTAACCGACACGGCTGTGGCCCGACCTAATCACGTCGGGCCACAGCCTTTTCCGCGTGCCGAGGGCCCGTCCCGGTTGAGCTGCTCCGGAGGCAGCTGCTGCGATGGCAGAAGAGGGCCGATACGGCCTTGTCAAGAGCTGTGAGCCCCGGCGGTACTTACACCGCTCATAGGCAGCCCGTTCAGATCCGGCTGTGAGTCCTCCTCCCCCGCAGGCCACGGTGTCGACGGTGATAGGCCCTTGACCTGTGCCGTGAGCCGTGCCCGGACCGGGGTGAGCGCGGCAAGTGTTCGCCAGGGCTGACAAATCCCGGTTTGGGGGTGCGGGACTTTCAACGAGCCGTACCGCTCGCCGGTCCCGCCCCGCCGCCGGGCGACACGAGCAGCCGCGATCCGCGCGCCTCGGGTGCCGCGCCAGTTGATGCGCTGACACCACATTGATGACCGCGACCCACCCATGAGGGAGGACGAGCTCCTCCCGGGGCTGACGCGGTTCGCGCCTTGTTCACCTGCGCCCGGCGGCGGTCCCATCGGACCCGTTTTTCGAGCAATCGCCGCCCCTGGTCACGCGTCTTGTGGTCAGGGCCGGCGGGAGGTGAACCGCAATGTCCCGCACCCCACAGCACACACTCCGAATCCCGCGACTCGTTCGTCTCGCGCTCCGTGCGGCCGTACCGCTGGGCGGTGTCGGCCTGTCCCTCGCCGTCCCGGCCGCCGCGTACGCTGATCCGGGCGCCGCCGTATACCTGGCGGCGAACTCGCTGCCGGTGGTGATCGCCAACTTGCAGGCCTGGGTCATCGGCATCCTGGCCGCCATCGCCACTCTCTTCCTCGTTCTGGCCGGCGTGTACTGGGCCACCGCCGGTGGTGACCCGTCGCAGGTGGAGAAAGCCAAGCTCGCCCTGCGCAACGCGCTGGTTGGCTACGGCCTGGCCGTTCTCGCGCCGATCTTGCTGCAGGTCGTTCAGGGCATCGTCGGGGGCTGACCGTCGTGGGATGGGTCCTCGACCAGGTTCTTGATTGGCTCACCACGGCGGTCCTGGCCTGCCTCAACGCGATCTTCGACCTCATCACCGGCATTCTGCTCACCACACCGAAGGTCACCGTGCTGCCGCAGGTGCAGGCGCTCACTGGCAGGTCGGTTTGGATCGTGGACACCGTCTTCGTGTTGGCGTTCGTCGCCGCCGGCGTGCTCGTCATGGTCGCCGGCGGCGACGAACAGTCCCGGTACACGGTCAAGGACCTCCTACCGAGATTGGTCGTCGGGTTCACCGCCGCGCACTTCTCGCAGTTGGCCTGCGACCAGCTCATCGACGTGGCCAACGCCCTGACGGCGGCGATCAGCGAGGGCGGCTACGACGGCGATGGCGCGTTCACCGCGATCCGCGCCCACCTCGCGGCGGCACAGGACCGCGCCGTCCCGCTGTTGTTCCTGATCCTGATCCTGCTCATCACCGTTCTGGTCGTGACGGCGGCGTTTCAGCTGATCGGCCGGTTCGTGGCGCTGCTGGTGATGACGAGCATCGCGCCGCTGGCGCTGGCCTGCCACGCGCTGCCGCAGACCGACGGCCTCGCCCGGGTGTGGTGGCGCGCCTACGCCGGATGCCTGGCGATCCCCGTGGCGCAGGCGTTCTTCCTCACCGCGGGGCAGCAGACACTGCTCGACCCGGCGACGATGCTGCCCGTGTTCGGGCTGCCCGTCGACCCGGGCGGCACGCTGAACCTCCTGGTCGTGGTGGTGCTGCTGTGGACCACCGTCAAGATCCCCGGACTGTTGGCCCGCTGGGCGGGCCAGACCGGACGTAGCACAAGCACCATGCTCGGCGCGGTGGTCCGCGTCGTCTTGGTGCAGCAGATCGCCCGCACCGTTCCCGGCCTGAACACCCTTGGAAGGAGGGCCATGAGATGACCCCGCCTGATCCAGAAGCGCCGATGAGGGCACGGATGCCCGCCGACGTCGACGCCCCCGACAAGGTCGCCTACGGGTTGACGTTCCACCAGCTGGCGATCGTCGCCGCCGGCGGGCTGCTGTTCTACGCCGCGTGGCGCGCACTGCACGATGTTGTGCCGGCGCCGGTGCTCATCGGTGCTGCTGTGGTGCTCGGCGGGCTGGTCATCGGCCTGGCGCTGGGCCGCCGCGACGGCCTGTCGATGGATGTGTGGCTGCTGCACGCGATCCGCCACACGCGCACCCCCCGGTCACTGTCGAACGCCAGCGTCGCGGCGGACACCGGGACACCGGATTGGGTCGAGACCCCCACCGGCCGCCGAATGCCACTGCCAGCGCCGTTACGGCTGCCCGCCGACGCCATCGACGACGACGGGGAAATCAGCCTCGGCGACGCCCGGGCGGCGATCATCGGCACCACCACCGTGAACCTCGCGCTGCGCACACCCGCCGAGCAGGCGGCCCTGATCGAGGGGTGGGGACGGTGGCTCAACAGCCTGTCGACGCCAACGCAGATCGTCGTGTCCGCGCAACCGGTTGACCTGGCCTCCCACAGCCGGGCCCTGGCCGCCGCCGTAGACGCTCAGCCGCATCCGCGGCTGGGCGAGGCGTGCGCCGATCACGCCGAGTTCCTCGGCGATCTCGCCGCCCGCCGGGACCCGCTGCGTCGACAGGTCCTGGTCGTCACCCGCACGGCGGCCGGCGAGCGCGCGCATGCCGCGCGGCGGCGAGCCGATGACACGGTGCGGGCGTTGTCCGGCCTCGGCGTCACTCCGCGGGTGCTGGACGGCGCGGCGGTCACCGCCGCCCTGGCCGGCGCCGCCGATGCGTACCGGCCGCCGCAGCCGGGCCGCCTGGCCGCACCCGACGCCGTCATCACCGCCGCCCCCCCTACCCGCAGGACAAGGAGCCAATCATGATCAGAGAGAGAGGGTCCGGCGACGACAGAGCGCGGCCGCAGCCGGGCTCGCTGGCGTCGGCGGTCGCGCCGGCCGCCGTCGAGGTCACACCCCGGTGGCTGCGCGTGGGCGACGGCTTCGCCGCCACCCTCGTCGTGACCGGCTACCCGGCCGAGGTCGGCCCGGCGTGGCTGGAGCCGCTGCTGTCCTGGCCGGGCCGGCTCGACCTCGCGTTGCACATCGAGCCGCTGCCGGCGCCGATCGCCGCCGACCGGCTCCGCAAACAACGAGCGCGGCTGGAGTCGTCGCGGCGGGCCGACTCCGAACGCGGAAAGCTCGCCGACCCCTACGTCGATGCCGCCGCGGATGACGCCGGGGACCTGGCCGAGCGGCTGGCCCGAGGAGCGGCGAAGCTGTTCCGCGTCGGCCTGTACCTGACCGTGCACGCCCGCACCGAAGACGAACTCCTGCAGGCGTGCGCGCAGGTTCGGGCCGCCGCCGCGTCCACCCTCCTGGAGGTGCAGCCCGCGACGTGGCGGCAGCTTCCCGGCTGGACCACCACCCTGCCCCTCGCGACGGATGGGCTACGGATGCTGCGCACCATGGATACCCAGGCCCTCGCCGCCGCCTTCCCACTGTCGAGCCCGGACCTGCCCGCCCCGCTGCCCGGCGACCCGCCGGCCACCGGAGGTGTCCTTTACGGCATCAACCCCGCCAGTTCGGGGATCGTCTGGTGGGACCGCTGGACGCAGGAGAACCACAACTCGATCGTCCTGGCCCGCTCCGGAGCGGGGAAGTCGTACTTCGTGAAGCTGGAGATCCTGCGCAACCTCTACCAGGGTGTGCAGGTCGCGGTGGTGGACCCCGAGGACGAGTACCTGCGACTGGCCGACGCGGTCGGCGGCAGCATCGTCCGGTTGGGCCTGCCGGGAGTGAAGATCAATCCCCTGGACCTGCCGGTCGGTGACCGGCGTCCTGACACGCTGACCCGCCGCGCTCTGTTCCTGCACACGCTCATCAGCGTGCTGCTCGGTCACCAGCCGCCACCGGCGGAGCGCGCCGTACTGGACCGCGCCATCCTCGCCGTCTACCGGGCCGCCGGGATCACCGCCGACCCGGCCACGCACCACCGGCCCGCGCCGCTGCTACGCGACCTGGCCGCCACGCTACGCGCCGACGACGACCGAGCCGCCGCGACGCTGGCCGCCCGGCTCGCTCCGTGGGTGCAGGGCAGCTTCGCCGACCTGTTCGACGCACCCACCACCCAGGCCCCGGTCGGACACTTGGTGGTGTGGTCGCTGCGGCACCTGCCCGACGAACTGCGCACCGTCAGCACCCTGCTCGCGCTGGACGCGATCTGGCGCACCGTCGACGCCCCACAACGCCCGTCACGGCGGCGGCTCGTGGTGGTCGACGAGGCGTGGCTGCTGATGCGCGACGGCGAAGGCATCCGCTTCCTGTTCCGCATGTCGAAGGCCGCCCGCAAGCGCAACGCCGGGCTGACCGTCATCACGCAGGACGCCGCCGACGTGCTGGGTACCGACCTCGGCCAGGCGGTGGTGTCCAACGCCGCCACCCAGGTGCTGCTGCGGCAGGCGCCGCAGGCCATCGACGCCGTCGGCCAGGCGTTCGGTCTCACCGACGGTGAGCGGCGGCTGCTGCTCTCGACCCGCCGCGGCCAAGGGCTGCTGATCTCCGGGACGAGCAGGACGAGCTTCGAGTCGATCGCCTCAGATGCCGAGCATTCGCTGGCGACAACTGATCCGGCCGAGCTGGCTGACCTCGACCAGGAGGAGGACGACCTGTGACACCACCGACCGAAGCACTCAGCTCAGCGCTCGCGTCCCCGCCGCCGGCGCCCAGCCCCACCATCGGGCCGGGCGCCGGTCCCATCCCGCCCCCTACCGGAGCGGCGGTCGCGCTGCTCGACGCCGTCGTTTGGGCCACACAGCGGCCGTGGCTGGCGGCGGTCGCCGCCGGCGGGCTGATCGTGTGGATCGCGGCCCGCAACCTGGTCGAGGTCGGGCGGCACCGCCACCACGCCCGCGGCGCGCGCCTCGTGACGATCGCGCCACCGCCGGAGGTCGACCCGCACAGCGCGTCAGCGTTGTGGGCGAACCTGGCCGGCGTGCTGACCCCGTCACGACGGCGGCGACTGCTGCACGGCGCCCCGCACGTCGTGTGGCAGTACACCTGGTCCGGCCGGCAACTGCTCATCTCGATCTGGGTTCCGGGCACCGTGCCTGCGGGGGCGGTCGAGGCCGCGGTGCGGGCGGCGTGGCCCAGCTCGGCCACCACTACCGACGACAACCCACCGCCGCCGATACCCCTAGGCGCCCATCCCGCGGCGGGTGGGCACCTGCTGCCCGTGTACGCGGAGTGGCTGCCGCTGGCCACCGACCACGACACCGACCCGTTGCGACCGCTGATGGCCGCCGGTGCGCAGCTCACACCCAACGAGTACGCCTGCGTGCAGATCCTCGCTCGCCCGGCCACACCCCGGCGTGCGACACGGGCCCGCCGCGCGGCCGGGCGGCTCCGGGCCGGCATTACCGCCGTACCGGCGATCAACCCGGCCGCGCCGGTGCGGTGGCTGCTGGACGCGTTCCTGCCCAGTAGCCGCACCACCGGCCGAGCTGCGGCACTCGCGTCCCGCCGGGATCCCATCATCGAGCGCGACGTCCGGGCGATCCTGGACAAGACCGCGCACCCGCTGTGGCAGACCGGCATCCGCTACGCCGTCGCCACCACCAACCGGCGCCCCAGTGCCGACTCGACGGGCCGGTTGCGGGGCATCGCTGACACGCTTGCCTCGGCGTTCGCCATCCACACCGGCCGTAACCGGCTCACCCACCGCGCCCGCATGCCCGCCCCGGTGGCCGTTCTCGCCGCCCGCCGCCTCGGACCCGGATTCCTCACCTGCGCCCCGGAACTCGCCGCTCTCGCGGCCCTGCCGCAGGACCTTGCCGTGCCCGGCCTTGACCGGGCGCGGGCGGCGTCCGTGCCGGCGCCGGTCGCCGTGCCCGGCGGTGGACGTGGGGTGAAGATGCTCGGCGACGCCGAAATCGGTGGCCACAGTGTCGGGCTGACGGTGGCGGACGCGAGGTATCACCTGCATGTGATCGGTTCCACGGGCTCCGGTAAGACCACCCTGCTGGTGAACATGGCCCTCGACGACATTAAGGCCGGCCGCGGCACGGTCGTCATCGACCCGCATGGCGACCTCGTCCTGGACATCCTCGACCGGCTGCCCGCCGCCGTCGCCGGCCGCGTCGTCCTGTTCGACCCCGACCAGGACAACCCGCCGACGCTGAACCCCCTCGAAGGCGACGACCCCGACCTGGTCGTCGACAACCTGGTGTCGATCTTCGGGACCATCTTCGCCAAGGCGTGGGGACCGCGGATGGACGACGTCATGCGGGTGGCCTGCCTGACCCTGCTGCGCCACAACAACGTCACTTTGCAGCACATCCCGCCGCTGCTCAACAGCCCCCAGTTCCGCTCGGCGATGACGGTGGACCTGGACGACCCAGCCGGGCTCAGCGGCTTCTGGCAGTGGTACGACAGTCTCAACGACAGCCTGCGCTCGCAGGTCATCGGACCGGTCCTCGCCCGGCTGCGCGCGTTCCTGCTGCGCGACTTCGTCAAACGCACCATGCGCTACCCCCGCTCGAGCTTCGACATGGGCCGCGTCCTCGACGGCGGCGTGCTACTCGTCCGCATCCCCAAGGGCGTGCTCGGCGAGGACACCAGCCGGCTGCTCGGCTCCCTGATCCTCGCGCAGGTGTGGCAGGCCACCACCGCCCGCGCCGGCGTCGCACCCGACCGGCGCCGCGACGCGACCCTGATCATCGACGAGGCCCAAAATTTCCTGACCCTGGCCAACTCCCTAGACACGATGCTCGCCGAAGCGCGCAAGTACCGGCTGTCACTCGTGCTCGCCCACCAGGACCTGGCCCAGTTCCCCCGCGACCTCCTCGCGGCGGCGTCGGCCAATGCCCGCAACAAGATCTACTTCACCGTGGCGCCGGAAGACGCGAAGGTGCTGTCCCGCCATACAGTGCCGGAACTGGGCGAGCACGACCTCGCCCACCTCGACGCGTACACCGCCGCCGCGCGACTGGTCGTCAACGGCCGCCAGACCCCGGCGTTCACCATGAAGACCCGGGCGCCGAAGCCGGTCGTCGGGGAGGCGACCGCCATCCGCCAGGCCGCCGCCGCAGCGGTACCGGGCCAGGACACCAGCGCCGTCGACGACCTCGTCGAACGGCTCAGCCGCAAACCCGACGACCGTCGGTCCCGTCCGAAGAGCGAGCGGACCTAACTGTCCCTCTCAGACACGGGCGTTGCCCGGGTCGCGCACCGGCTCGTCACCGGGATCGTCACCGTTGACCGCTGAGCATCCACAGCACAGTGCTGACCTGGGCTGTCAGTGCCGCATACACCCCGTGACACGCCCTCCTCATCGGCTCTCCCCTGCCCAGACACCCCTCCCGATTGGGAGGGGAACCCCATCCTGCTCAGGAGCAAACGTCGTGTACTCCCGCGTTCCCCCCGCCTCCCGCAACCCGGACCCGCTAGCGGTCTTCGGTCGCATCGTCCCCCGCGACCAGGCCCTCCTCGGGCTGCTCGCCGAGCACTACCTGCTGTCCACCGACCAGATCACCAGCGCTCTCTTCGACGCCCGGCGCACGGCCCAGCGGCGGCTGACGATCCTGCACCGCCTCGATGTGCTGCACCGCTTCGGCCGCAGCGGCGCCCACGGCCGGTACGGGTCACTGCTCTACACCCTCGGTCCCGTCGGGCTGCAGCTACACCCGACCGTCTACCACGATCCGACCGGGACCGGCGGCAAGGCGCCGCGCAGTTCCCTGGAACGCGCCAAGCGCATCGCCGCCAGCGGGCAGGTCAACCACCTGCTCGGCGTCAACCAGTTCTTCACCGACCTCATCGCGACCGCCCGCCACACGCCCGAGGCTCGGCTGTCGCGCTGGTGGTCTGAGCAGCACGCCACCACCGTCTACGCCCAGGCCGGCATCCGCCCCGACGGCCACGGCGTGTGGACCGTCGGCGACACCTCGACCGGGTTCTTCCTCGAGCACGACAACGACACCGAGAACCTCGCCCGAGTCGTGGCCAAGCTGCGCGGCTACGAACGCCTCGCCACCTTCGGCCCCCGCTACCCCGTGCTGTTCTGGGTCCCCAGCCAGCGCCGCGAGGCCAGCCTCCTCGCTGTGCTCGCCGGGCTGCCCACCGCCAGCCCGATCGCCACCGCCGTCCACGGCCCCGACCCCGCCGGCAGAGTCTGGACCCTCGTCTCAGACCCCACCCACCGCCGGTATCTGCACGAGCTGCCCTGCGACCACGGCCCCGACACGGCCACCAACCCACAGCGCTTCGACCACCCGTAGAACCCACACCGCAGGCCAGCGCGCCGACACCTGCCAAAGTGAGCACCTCCGGCAGCCGACCGTCGCCGACGTCCGTCAGCAAACAAGATCTGTGAGAGTCGTGAAGACTCACCGCATCCGCGCCGACGAGAACTCCCCTACGAGCCGGAATGGCTCACAGCGCAGGTCAGACCCGCTGTCTGGCGATCAACTCGTCGGATCGGCCTGACAGAACAGGTCGCTACCGTTCCCGGCACTAACACCTCCTCATCAATTCCACCCCGGTCCGGTCCCACCTCGGAACCACCGCCGCACCTACCGGTGCGTACCGCCCACCCGCCCTTCCCGGGGCCGGTCGGCGCCGCGCCGCGCGGCGACCCCAGGTCGCACCGCACCAACCCGCCGCACCTCTCCCGCAACCGACCCACGCACCCGGTGGGCCGGTCATCTCCGCGCGCCCTGACGCGCCCACCCCCAAGGAGGACCATTCATGCCGAAGAACGCAACCCGGAAGGCAAACTCGCCAGCTGTCACACCGACGGCGACGATCCGCACCATGATCGTCTGCGTGCCGGGCGACCTGCCCCGCGAGTCTCTGACCGCACACCGGCTGGACCGCAACTTCGGCGTGCAGGGCACGCTGTCGCCCCGCTTCTGGGCCAGCCCTGCCCTGTACCTGTGGCAGCGCCGCCAGATGTTCGGACTGCGCACGGGCCGCCCGGCCTACTGCGCCGGTGGACCAGCGCGACTGCTCGACCTGACCGGCATGCGCCACGCCGCCGGCGTCGGGGCGGGCATCCGCCATCAGGTGTTCAGCCGCGCCGTGCACGGCACCCGCAACGCCATGCCGTGGCACGTCTACGAAGCCCGCCACCTGGCCGACCCGCAGCAGTACCCGTGGGACACGGCCGTCGCGGACTTCACCCATCAGCCCCGGGTCAACGCCGTCCGGATGCACAACGCCGCCACCTACGGCGCCGGGCAGATCCGCCTCAGCGAACTGGAGATGTACCAGGCCGGCTGCATGGCCTACCAGCACCACAGCGCCCTGACCGCTCTCGCGGGCGACGCGCTGATCACCGCCGAAGGGGCGAAGCTGGCCCCGGCCAGCGATGCCATGGCCGACCGGGTGACCTACCTCGAACAGGCCAACCGGCTGCTCGACGCCATCGACCCCGACCAACGGCTGCTCGCGGTCGCGCTCTGACAGAGCGGGCCAAGAAGGAGACACGCCCACGGGCCCGTCATGGACCTGCTCGAACAAGGTCGAGTGCCTGCGTCTGCGTCCCGCGCCGCAGCGCCGCGAACCGCTAGCAATCCACGCGCAGCTTCTGGTCGCCGCTCGCACTGGCGCACCGCCCTGCTCACCATCCTGGCGACCGGCTCACGGTGTCGGCAGATACCCGCGAGCCGCCGCATCGCGCCCCGACGTGCCAGCCGCCTCCGGCAGGGGCGCTGACAGCGCTGGCGGCCAGCGAGACGGCCACCCTTTCCCTCTTGCGCCTAAGCGGCGAGCGCCGGCACCCAACCCCTTGGCACCTCACCGAGCCGTCGGCGACCAGGCCCTGGTCGCGGACATCACCCTGCCTGAAGGGACACCGCTCCATGATCCAAATTCCGATCTGCCCCGTCTGCGACGAGCCGGTGGCAGACCAGCCCGCGACGCACTGGACCAACGCCTACCGCGGCGGTACTCCGTGGTGGCATCTGGCGGACAACAGCCCCGTCTGCGCGGCTGCCGACGGTCAACCCTCCCAGCCGGCCTTCGTCGCCGACCCGCTTCCGGTCGATAGTCAGACCACCACCTGGCTCGACGTGATGAGCAGCTTGTTCGCCGTCGACGGCCCCTACGACCCCGCCCGACTGGGCAGCGCCATCATCGCCGCCGAGCACCTCGCCCGCTGGCTGCACACGGCCACCGGACCGTTCAGCGCGCTGCGCTCCCTGCCTGCACCTTCCGAAGTCGCCTCGCTGATCGGGCACCTGCACCGAAGCGCCCGGCTGCTCGCCCGGGTACATGCACAGACCGGGTCCCACCTTCTCAACCAGGCCCGCCATGCACACCTCGCCACCCTTGAGGACAGCGAGCGGAACGATGTCATCGACGCCGTTGACGACGTCCACGCATGGTTGCAGGACGCGGCTGACTGGCTCGCCCAGTCGGCGCAGGCGTCAGGGGTCGCTTGGTCCAGCGCCCGCAAGGTCGCGGCCGCGATTCAGTCCGGCGCCTCATCCACAGGCGGCGGCGCCGACGGCCACGAGGGCCAGCGGTGACGACGCCTGACTACATCCCGCGTGAGGGCAGCACCGCCGTCTTCTCCGGTCGGTGGCTGCGCTACGAACCGGTCCCTGGCTTCCACCGCTACCACGAGGGCTACCTCGCGACGGTGAGCGGTTGGTGGAACGGCAGCTTCGAGCTCGCCCTCGACCACGAGGCCGTGACCGCCCTTACCCAGACGTTCGCCGCGATGGCCACCTACGTCGGCGGTGACTGGCACACCGTCGGCTTCGACGGCCACACGCTCACCATCGCCCGTCCGGTGTCCCTCGGCGGCGGCGTCCATCTCGTCGAGCCCACCGGCGGGCGGTACCGGGTCGGCTGGGGCCTGCCGTGGCTGTCGGTCGACCCGCGCCGCTGCGACCACGTTTTCGGCCAGCCATAGCCGCACCGCCTACCAGCACACGGGCCCGACGGGCTCCGCCCCGAGCATCGACGGCATCTCAAGATCCGTCACCGCACTTGATCGCGAGGCGCTGCCGAAGCGTGGATCAGTGCACGCCACATCCCGGCAGACGCCACAACAGCCACAGGGAGGACTCATGGACAACACGACCGAGCAGACCGCGCCACCGAGCGCACTCGACAAGGTCGCCGCCGCTCTGGCAGCACTTGGCCAGGACACGGCCGCCGCGATCGCGCAGCACGCGGGCGTCGGCTACTCGACGGCCACCAAACGACTGCGCACCCTGGCAGAGGCAGGCCAGGCCGAACCGTTGCGCGCCGACGACGGCCCCACGCTCTGGCGACACCTGTCGAAGACCACGACCAGCACCAACAGCGATGACCCGCCGGCGACCACGACCGACGCCAGGCGCGACCCGCCCCCCGCACTCAGGGGCGACAATGCCGACGAGGCTCACGGACCGGACGAGGCCCCCCGCCCGGCAGAAGAGACAAGCACCGCCGGGGCGGCGAGACCGGACGACGACTCGACCAGTCTTCAGCCGGACGACGAACGCCGATCAACGCCGGACAGCGACCCGGGCCAGGCAGCCCTACCGGACCCAGCCGCCCAGCCGGACAGCGTCCCCGACGCACCGACCACAACGCACGCGGAGGCCGGCGAGGTCTCTCCGGCCGACGCTGAGGATCCGGCCGCAGCCGACGCGTCTGGTCAGGCAGACTCCCGACCCAGTGCGGACCCGCCGGGCAGCGACGAACCCGTTGCGTGCAGCAGCCCCTCGGATGCTCCGAGCGCGTCAGGTAGCGGGAAGCCGCGCCGGTCCAAGGGCAGCCTGCGCGGGGCCATCCTCGACGTGCTCGAAGCCCACCCCGGGCAGCCGTTCAAGACCAGCCAACTGTGCAAGGCCATCGACCAGGCGAACGAGGACACCGATTCGGCCAAGGCCAGCGCGGGCGCGGTCGTCAACGCCGTGCACAAGCTCGTCACCGACGGTGTCGCCGTTCAGGTCGCCGAGAAGCCGGCGACCTTCCAACTCGCCCCGACAACCACCTAGCAAAACCGTTACCGCTGGCAGCCCGGGGCGGGCGTCGAACTTGGCGGAACCACGCCCGCCCCGGTGCTCCTTACTACAGAAGGAGCGACGTCAAGTGTGTCACCTGAGCTCTTACCTCACCGCGGCCGGCGGAGTCCTCGCTGGTCTCGCCGTCGCCGCGGCACTGCTCGCCCGGCAGCGGCACATCATTCACTACCAGCGGCAGGCGTTGGCCGCCCGCGACCGTGACCGGTCCTACTGGCACCGAATGGCCACGCGCAACGACACGAGCGGCCTGCCGAACCGGCGGGCCCTGTGGACCCACCTCGAGGCCACGTTCTCGCTCGGGGAACCTCTCGGGCTCGTCCTCATCGACCTGGATCGGTTCAAGCAGGTCAACGACACCTACGGCCACGAGCACGGCAATGACCTGCTGCGCGAGGTGGGACGCCGCCTGCGGGCCCTCGGGCCGTCGGTAGCGTTGGCCGCGCATCTCGCCGGTGACGAGTTCGCCCTCGTCGTGCATGGCGACGACGGCGAGGTCGAGGCTGCCGCGGAGGCCGCCCACTGGCGCATCTCGGAGCTCCCGTACAAGATCGCCGGGCAGCAGGTGATCGTCACCGCCAGCGTCGGGTACGCGCTCGCCGAGCCGGACATGCTGCCCCGCGACCTCCTGCACGCGGCCGACCAGGCCATGTACCTGGCCAAACGCAATCGCTCTGACATCCGCGCCCACGACCCGGACAACGCCACGCCGCCGGGAATCGCCATCCGCTACCGCGACCTGCGCTAACACACCCCGGCGCCACCTGCACCACGTCCCCGCACACACCAGAAGCCCCGCAGGCCATTCGGCCTGCGGGGCTTCGCGTATGTCAAGGAGCCCCATCCCCGTGATGTCCTTCCACGCCGTCCACACCCTGACCGGGTGCCTGCTGGACACCGAAGCCAACCTCGACCGTCTCGGCTGGGGCCGCCCGCCTCTCCTGCTGCTCGTTCAGGACCGACCCGCCCCCGCCGCACCGCACCGCCCGAGACGCCAGATGCGCGCCGTGCACCTACCGCTAAACGACACCCGCATCAGCCGCTACCGCGCCGGACTCGCCGACCTCCTGCCGGACCTCGCCACCGCACTCGACAGCAACCAGCCGATCGCCCGGCCCACCCTCGCGGCCTGCGTCGACATCGGCCTGATCACGGGCCTCCTCGCGCATCCCACCCCCGGACTCCGCCTGCTGGCCTGGGCAGTCTGCTACGAGGACATCCTCGTCGAGTCCGACGACCTGCACGAGATCCGCCGCGTTGACGCGGTCGACGCCGACCGCCGCGGCTACCGGATCACGAGGCTGCGGGGCGAACCGCACCCCGTGGTCCGCGTCGACGACCACGACGACCACGACGACGCACCGGCCACTCGCTCCGCACTGACGCGTCTCGTGCAGACCACCAGCAGGCCCGGCCGAATCACGCCGACGACCTCCTGACGGCCGCCGACGCCCCGCAGGGAGCGCGGGTCCCGACCTCACCCGCGCGCCTGTGACTGGGCAGGCTAGTCGGCGAGAGTCGCTGGGCTGACCAGGGTCCTTTAGCGTGGTTGGGCAGGCTAGTCGGCGGGCTCTGGGCAGTGATCAAGGCGGTTCGGTGCAGCGGTTGTCGGCGTACTGCTCGAGATGCAGAGCCGCGTATGCCACGAAGTACCCAACAACCATCGACGTCGGTCCGCCTGCGGGAGGGGTCGTGAACGTCCGTCGACTACGCCAAGTCACCGAGCGCGGGGGAAGGTGTTCACCGAAGTTCGCGCTGGCGCTGCCCGCGGCGGTAAAGCCGCGCAGTCGCGGCGTCGATGTCGGTTCGCTTTACTTTCCCGGCAAATACCTCGTACGAGTTCAGAAAGGAGCTTTCCGATCCCCGGTACTTCCGCTCCGCATCGACATGCGCCTGAATGCAATCCCAGGTTCGTAACAGCCGGTAAGTGGTCTGCACTGCAATGAAATCCCAATCGGCCAGACCGTATTCCGCAAGATAGCTCAGGTGCTGGTAGTAGCAACTGACTTCGAAGGCGCAACCTCGGAGCGGCTCCGGGAGTCTGGTGAAGCCCAGGGCGACGTCATGCTTGGGCAGCTCCTCCCACAGCTCCGCCTCTCGACGCGTGAATTCTGGCAATCGTTGCGCCTTCAGTGCATCGAGCACGATGGGCAGATGGTTGGCGTTCTGGTTCAAGCGAAGCGCTCGCCCGGCCAAGAACGACGATGTGACAACGGCAGCTAACGCAACCACAAGGGCCAGGACATTGATCAACTGCGACATGTTACTGCTACCCCCTGAGGACGCCGTGTTTATCAGGGTAAGCAGATCTGGCAAGGGCTGGAGCGGGCACGGCACGCCACGGCACTGGCCTCCGAGATCTTGTATCCACCTCCCCATGTAAATACGGGTGGGGGTTTCACCATCAATGGAAGCACTTTGAAGTACGCCCCCACCATTTGACCGACCTGCAAGCACCACGAATCGGCGGCACCGAGGCGTACTACCTCAACACCCGATGCCTTAACATCACCCGGCCTGCCCGAGGCGGCAGCATCTACACCGAACTCCGACGCCGCCCCCACCCTTTGATCGAACAGATCATCAGCGAGACCGACACGCCAGCGTTCGAGCGCCCTTAACCGCCCAGCACATCCCGCACCGCGTAGCCCACAGATGGGCTCCCCGACCCGGCCGACAGCGCACTCTGGCCAACTAGCTCGCCAATTCGCCAACTACGGCGCCCAGTCACAGCGCCGCACACAGTGCCCTATGGCACCACCCCAGGCAGACGACTTGACCTTCGTCGAGAGAGAAGCGTCGATCAACTAGGTCATTGTCCGAGGCGGCAATCAGGCAACACACGACCGGCCCCGACCGGACGACGACCCCTGCCCAAAACTCCGACGGAAGGTCACCCGCCATGTCCGGCCGCAGCCGAACCCGACCGTCCCACCGTGCCCTTGTCCCCCGTGAAGTCACCGACCCCCTGCTGTGGCGGCTGGCCGTGGACGTCCTCACCGCCCACCAACCCGCACCGGACAATCGGTGCGCCAACCTGCAGTGCGCCGACCAGAGGGGGTCGTGTTCGGCCGCAAGGCAGGCACAACGGGCGATGCGCGCCGCGCGAGCCACACCACCGCCACAGCCGGCACCTACCCGCGAACCCACACAACGGCCGGCCCGCGCCCCCCTCGGATTCGTCGGCTGGTTCGCCAACGGTCTCGCCGCCGCTGCCACCCAGTTACTGCCCCGGGTCCCGCAGCGGCTGCCCCACCGCGTCCCCGGCGCGACCCTGACCGCCGCCTACGCCGCGTAGCCGCAGCCCAGACGCAACGACCCAACGCCGCCCGACGCGGGCCAAGAGATCTTACGACCTTCGACCGCGTGGCCCACCCCGGCCGCGCGGTCGTCGCCGTACCCGCAAGAAACACGACGACGAGGAGACACGAGCCGTGGCAACCATCTGCTACGTCAGCGCTATCGGTCCCGCTCAGCCAGGCATTGTCCACGCCCGCTACGTCCACTTCGACGGCTGCCCTCTGGCGCTCATCGCGCACCTGCGCGGCATCTGGGCCACCACCGCCCGCCGCGACACCCAAGCCCTCATCGACGCGGTCCTCGCCCACGACTGGTACTACCTCGGATCCGACGTCACCCCAGACACCCGGTCGCTTCCTCACCAGCACCCCGTCGGCGGTGTCGGCGTGACGTTCGACGACACGGAGCCGGAGCCTCTCACCGTCGTCCCGCTCAGCCGCGCCCTCGACCTCGACGCCTCCTGGATCTACGTGATCAGCCCCGCCGACGACACCGTCGCCGTGCACACCGGCGACGGCGATCCGGCCGGTGTCCACCGCCTCGGCTAGCCGGCAACCAGGAGGACCAGTCATGCCCGGTCACGCCTCTCCCCCCGTTCAGCGCCACTCAACGCCCTACCGCGCTCCCTACCGCACCTATCCCCTCGTCCGCTGGGGGCCGACGTGAAGCTCCGATCTCTGCTGTCCGTCGCGGTGGCGTTCATCGCCGTGCTCTTTCTCTGCGCCGGTGGCCTCGGCGGACTCCTCGCCGGCGGCTCGGCCACCGCCGGATGTGACCCCCTGCCAGCCACTACCGGACCCACGTCAGCCAGCACGTCGCCACCCGGGCCGCCGATCCAGTGGCCGGCGATCGGTGACTGGGACAGCGACCAGGTGGGCAACGCCGCCGCGATCGTCACCACCGGCGCTCGCCTCGGGCTACCAGCGCGCGGCTGGGTGATCGCGGTCGCCGCCGCCCTGCAGGAGAGCAGCCTGCGGAACCTGGCCGGCGGCGACCGGGACTCGGTCGGGCTGTTCCAGCAGCGCCCCAGCCAAGGGTGGGGCACCCCCGCCCAGCTGCAGGACCCCGGCTACGCGTCGGAGAAGTTCTTCGACAAGCTGGCCACCGTCAGCGGCTGGCAGGCGATGCCGCTCACCGAGGCCGCCCAGGCCGTGCAGGTCAGCGCCTTCCCCGACGCTTACGCGACATGGGAGGCACCAGCCACCCACCTTGTCGCCGCGATCGCCGACACCGTCAACCTCCCCACCGACGGGCTGGCCGGGTGCGGGGCTACCGGCCCGTGGACGCAGCCGGTCCTCGCCCCTGTCGGGTCGCGTTTCCGCAGCGCGGAGCGGCCCGGTCACGACGGCGTCGACCTCAGCGCCGCGCGCGGCACCATCATCCGCGCCGCGTCCGCCGGGACCGTCCGCACCGTCGCCTGCGACGCCGTCTACGCCGACACCGGCGCCGATTGGGGCTGCGACCGCGACGGCGACCCCGCACGCACGCGCGGATGCGGCTGGTACGTCGACATCGACCACCCCGGCGGCCTGCTCACCCGCTACTGCCACATGGACCAACCCCCGACGGTGACGCTCGGGCAGCCGGTCGCCGTCGGCCAGCCCATCGGCGTCGTCGGCTCCACCGGCCACAGCTCCGGCCCGCACCTGCACTACGAGGTGCACCACCACGGCGACGCCAGCCCGAACGGCGCGATCGATCCGGTGCCCTTCATGGCGGCTCAAAACGGCCCAATCGGCCAAAGGCCCTAGCTGTGACGGCGGTGGATCCATGGCACCCCGAGCTCGGCGGCCGTCTCGCCCGAGACGACTGCCGCAACCCCATCCACACATCCCTGAGGAGGAAGGCACGTGAGCACACCAACGCTGATCGGCGTTGCCGCGTTCCGCGGCAAGTACACCGCCCGCTTGATCCAATTCGGTGAGGATCCCCAGGTTCTGGTGCCTCTGCTACGCCGCATCTGGACCGACACGTTCGGCCGCGACACCGACGCCATGGCCATCGCACTATTGTCCCGCAACTGGTGGTCCCTCGCCGTCAACCCCAAGCCCCGCCGCTGGAACCAGCAGCCGCCCGTACCGGGCCTGGGCTACCCCGCCGACCATGGCACCCTCCGGCAGGGCGTGCTGCACGAGGACGTCGGCGGCGCCCTCGAGTGGCTGTACCTGCTGTACCTCGACCAGCGGCGGCTGGTGGCCTACGAGGCGACGGTCCACGGCCGCTGGCTGCGGCACAGCGCCCACCACCTCGACCCCGTCGAGGAACTGTTCATCACCGAACCCGACGACGGCGGCGGCACGGAGATGACGGTGTGCACCGTCTGCGGCGCGGTCGACGAGATCGACCACGTCGAGGTGCCGTCCATGGCCGGCTACGGCTACGACACCGCCACCACCTGCACCCGCTGCGGCTCCTCGGTCGCCACCGACCCGATGTTCGGCGACCACGTCACCCGCAAGCCCTGGCCCCCGAACGCCCCCACCACGGGCGACCCGACGGGCGGAACCCGATGAACACCGACCCCCTGTTGTCCGCGGCCGCCGACGACGGCGGCCCTTCTACCGACCCCGACGACCGATCGGAGATCACCATGGCCAGCTACGAGACCGGCCAGCGCGTCGCCCTAGTCCACACCAGCGACCCGCACACCCTGCTGCGCCCCGGAGACACCGGCACCGTCCGCCGCCACGACCAGCGGCAGAACCTCGTCGAGGTCACCTGGGACAGCGGCTCGACGCTGTCGATGTGCCTCGACGCCGGCGACCGCATCGCACCGGCCACCACCCCGTCGCCCACCGGCGCCCCGGTCGCCGAGGCCACCGAATGGGCCGCCGCGCTGCAGCGGATGCGCGCCGCCGGCACCGACGCCGGACGCACCGCCGCCGAATGGTGGGCCCAGGACACCATCGGCGCCCGCGCCAGCGGCGACACCCGCCTGGCCGCGCGCCGGATCCTGGCCGGCGTCAACGACGGTGATCCCGCCGTCCTCGACGCCCTTCCCCGATTTTCCTCGGCGGGAGAGCCGGTCGACGTCGCAGGGTGGGAGCTGTTCGCCGACGCCACCGACGACGTCTCCGCCTGGTTTGGGCTGCGCCTCCAGCAACGCGACGAGGCAATGACCGTCTACCGCAACGCCTACGACACCGCCGCCACCGACCGCGTTGTTCAACTGTGTCACCTCGCGGCCAGCCCCACCGGCACGGATCTGTCCCACCTGCACCCCGACCGGGTCCGTATCGGCGGCGCCGGTGTGTTCTCCGGGGACTGGGCGCGCAGCAGCGGCCCCGACGGCGACGAAAGGATCGAGGTCGGGTTCGTCGGCACTCTGATCGACCACTGGAACGGGTGGGCGGTGTTCTCCTGCACCCGCCCGGTAGCCGAGTCGATCGTCGCTGACCAGCAGCGCCACCGCGACCAGCACCGCGACAGCCTCCGGGACGCGGCCGTGCCGGCCGACGACCTGGACCGGCGGGTCGACGCCGCGCTGGCCGACCTGTCCTTCGACGGCGACGTCATCGTCGCCGACCAGCGAACCATGTCCGCCGACCCGCAAGCCATCGAACGCATCGCCCCGGACGGCGACGGCCGGTACGTGGTGATGGGCCGCAGCTGGTGCTGGGAGGCCATCGACCCGTACGACTGCCACCGGATCGTCGGCGACCTGCCCGAACCCGACCACGCACAGGCCGCCACCCCCGACCACGCCGCGCCTGCCGAGGCCGAGCCGGATTCGGCAGCGGCATCCGACACACCCTGACGACAGGAAACACCAACGGGAAGGAAACCCAGTGACCATCCGTACCCAAAAGGAGATCGTCAGCCGGGTCTGGGCTCTGCGGGCCAACCGCGGGGACATCTTCGGCTTCCGCGAGGAGGTGCTCCTGGAGGCACTCGACCTCGATGACACCCGCCAGATCATCACCCCCCGAGACCCCGAGGCATGGACCCCGCGGGTCGACCACGAGACCTACGCCCGCGACTACCTGCGATTCCCTATCGGGAAGGTGCTCGACCACCGCGGCAACTCGGCGAGCCGGTCGGTGGACAAGCTCAGCGAACTCGCCTGGCTCCTTGGCCGCGACGACATCGTGGCCGGGATGGACCACGCCGGCTACCCGATGTACGGGGCGCCCAAGGTCACGGCGTTCGCCGACGGGTTCGGCTGGCCGTTGCTCGACGACCTCGACGGCGACGACAGGCTGGCCCTGGCCCGGATGGCCGAGGGACAGCAGTGCGACCCGCAGGGCTGCGAACGGGGCTGCGCCGACTGACCACGCCCGGGCCACCGGCATCGCTCCCGACCCTCGATGTGCCTGCGTAGACAGCCGGCACCCAGCAATCCCGAACCGCTCACCAATCCGACTTGATCGATTGGACTGTGGGGCGTTCCATCGTCGGCGCCGACACCGCCCGCAGAACGTCGACACCGACCAGCACGCACCAGCGGCGATCCGACATTCCGCCGTATCCCTTCAGCACCACCAGGGGGTGGTCGCCCACCTGCCCGGCCTAATGCGGGCCGAGTGGGGGCTGGCCCCACCCGTCTCCGCTGTGCGGTACCCACCGCTCGCGCACCCGGAGACGGGTGCGCGGGCCCGACCCCTGAAAGGCAACCCCATGACCACACCACACCCGCCGGCCCCGCCGGCCGGTGCACCGCAGAACGACCCAGCCTCCGCCAGCGGCGCTGACACTCCCACCACCGATGCGGGCTCCGGCCGGTCCGGCTACCTCTACCGCAGGGTCGCCCTGCACCTGGCCGACCATACCGACGCCATCCTCAAGGTCGGTGAGATCACCCGGGCGATCGGCGCACCGTCGTCCGGGGCGGTGTTCGAGGCGCTGAAGAAGATGACCGCCGCCGGGCACGCCACCCACCACCGCGACCCGCACCACCGCTTCCAGATCACCCAGGCCGGCATCGACGCCGCCGGCACCCTCCCACCCGCCTCACCCGGCACCCGCACCGCCAGCGGCGGTGGGCGGCAGGCGCGGCCCGCGCCGGTACCGCGACCGAACGGGACGCTGTATCACCCGCGACGGCTCGGCAAGGGCTGGGACGTCGAGGAACTGCGGCGGCTGCGCGCCCAGCAGGTGCCCGTGCTGCTGTACGGGCCGCCCGGCACCGGCAAGACCGCCATGGTCGAGGCCGCGTTCCCCGACCTGCTGACCGTCGCCGGCACCGGCGACGCGGTCGTCGACGACTTCCTCGGCTCCTACAACCCGATCCCCGGCGGCGGCTACGAATTCGTCCACGGACCCCTCGTAACCGCCATGCGCGACGGGCGAGTGCTGCTGGTCGACGACGCCACCCTCATCCCGCCCCGTGTCCTGGCCGTCCTGTACCCCGCCATGGACGGTCGCGGAGTGATCACCATCCCCGCCAACGGCAACGAGACCGTGCCGGCCGTCGACGGGTTCTACATCGTCGCCGGCCACAACCCGGGCGTGCACGGCGCGGTGCTCACTGAGGCCCTGGCCTCCCGGTTCACGGTCCACCTGCACGTCACCACCGACTGGGACCTCGCCCGCCACCTCGGCGTCCCCAAACAGGTGGTCAATGCGGCGATCGACCTCAACGCCGACCTGACCGCCGGCAAGACCGTGTGGGCACCCCAGTTACGCGAACTCCTCGGCTTCGTCACCGTTCGCGACCACCTGGGCATGACCGCCGCCCTGGCCAACCTGGCCGGCATCGCCCCCGAGGACGCCCGCGACGACGTCACCGCCGCCCTGTCCCGACACACCGGCACGCCCATCACCGCGCTCGCCCTCGGCAAGCGCTGACCCCCCAATCACCTCGGATTCCTGGAAGGAGCCCATCCGTGTCACACCCCAGCACCCACCTGCGGCAGGGCGCACCGCCGACGCCGGTCGGCGCCAGCGACTGGCATGACTGGTCCGCAGCGTGGACCAAACACGTCCCGCTGCTGACCGGCCGTACCGACCTCACCGTCCTCGTCGCCCCCGGCGCCGCCGGCGACGCGCCGGAGTGCTTCTACCCCGACCTGAACCGGATCGAGGTCGACGCCACCTACATCGCCAACAGCCCAGATGTCACCGACCCGGCCAAGGCCCGGCATAAGCGGATCGTGCCCACCGGCTACGGGCTGCTCGTGCACGGCGCCGCGCACGCCGCGCACAGCCGCTGGGCCACCCCGCCCGGCACCCCGCCGATCCTCGCCCACGTCGCCGACATGCTGGAGGAATCCCGGGCCGAAGGACGCCAACGCACCCGCCGCCGGGGCGACCGCCGTTGGCTGCGCCATGTCGTGACAACCCTCCTCGACCCCGACGACGCGGCCGTCGACGACGCGTGGCACGCAGGGCAACTCGCCGCCCTGCTCCTGGCCCGCGTCGACGCCCGCATCGTCACCAGCAAAGACGTCCGCCCCGTCCGCGCCGCCATCACCGGCGTCCTCGGACGCAAACGCCTACGGCACCTACGCGACATCTGGCGCGAGGCTCACACCTGCGACGACGCCGATGCCGACACCATGATCTACCTGGCCCGGCGGTGGTGTCAGGTCCTCGGCATCGACCCCGACCAGCAGGACGACCCGCCCGTACCCGACGCCGGCCTGTTCCCCGGGCGCCTCGCCGCGGCCCTCGTCGACTACCTCGCGATCGCCGCTGGTGTCACCCCGGCCGAGTACGCCGCGGCGCTGGTAACCCGCCGGCACAGCCCGCCCTCGGAGTGGGACCACCGGGACCCGACTGAGCAGGAACACCGCGCGGCCCGCGACCTCGCCAACCGGCTGCGGCAGGCCCGCACCCGCCACCCCGAGCCCGGCCGGCGGCCCTCCGCGATCCCACCCGGTCGGCTGCGCACCCGCCACGCCATCACCGCCGACGCGCAAACCGCCGCCGGGCAACTGCCAACGGCCGCCCCGTGGCAGCAACGCGCACAGCTGCCTCCGGAGAAACCCCGCCTGCACCTGGCGATCCTGGTCGACCTGTCCGGGTCGATGGACCGCTACACCGAGGCGATGTCCTCCGCAGCGTGGATCTTCGCCCACGCCGCTCGCCGCGCCGACGCGACGACCACCACCATTGGCTTCGGCGACCGCACCACCATCCTGATACCTCCACGCACCTACCCGAGGCAGGTGCTGCACATGCGCACCGACTTTGCCACCGCCACCTTCCCCGAAGCGGTCAAGGTCGCCGACCACCTCCTCGACCTACGCCACGGCCGCACCCTACGGATGCTCGCCGTCGTCTCCGACGGCTACCTCGACGACATCCCCGCCGGCCAACAACTCGTCACCACCCTGCACCGCGCCGGCTGCGCCGTGCTGTGGCTTCACCCCGCAGACCCGCCCGCCGCGGGCGAGCCAACCGACCCGGACCAGATCTGGGGAAACACCTTCACGCACACCACCACCCTGACCGTTACCGACCCGGTCGACGCCATCGCCGCGATCGCCGACGCCGCCGTCACGACGCTCGCCCAGGCCTGAACCCCCCGCCCAACCTGACCCGGCCGGGCGGCCAACCAGTCCCCCCCGGGTGCGGCGCTGCAACGAGCCGCGGCCGGGCAGCGTCGCGCGCGGCCACTCACGAAGTACCCCAGCCACGGGATCGCGCGGCCCGCCGCCGGCTCTCCGCCGCCGGGCCGCAACTTGACCATCCGCCGTCATCGAAGCGTGGATGCGTCGCGTCCCCGACAGTCCCTAACCGACCAGGCGCGACGCGAGACGACGATGCCCATCACAAGGAGTTCACCCCATGCGCTACGGCACCGACAACGAGTACCCCTTCGACACCGACAACCATGCATGGCGACGTCGCCAGCGAACACTTCGACGTCATCATCTGGAGCCGGGACCCGGACGGCCGACCGGTCATGCTCACCCTGGCCGACCTGCACACCGGCGACACGATCACCCTCGCGATCCTCGACTCCCTCGAGATCCGCGACCCGCACACGCTGCTCGCCGTCCACACCGGCGGGGAACTCACCGCGCACGGCCCCACCAACGGCGCCACCGCGGCCGACTCCCCCGCCGCGACGCTCGCCCTCGACAGCACCACCCTCACCGCGACCAGGCCGGTGCCGCTACACGCCCCCGCCATCACGGCCCTGCCCGCCACCTGCTGGGTTGACCTGCCCACCGACCTCGCCGCAGCCCTACGCCCCGCACTCGACGACGCCCGCACCGCCGTCCTCGTACTGCTCAACCGCGCCGGTGGCCGCCTCGCCGCCGTCGGCCCGTTCCCCGGCCACGCCGCCGCCGACACCTGGCAACCCGACGACGGCCCCGGCCGCGCCGCCGGCCGGCTCATCGTGCCCCTGCACCCGGTCACCACACAGGATGCCCGGCCGTGACCAGCACCCCACCGCTGGCACGCCCCGCGCTCGCACCGATCGTGGCCGTCGACGTCGACGGCGTGCTCAACCCCGACGACCCCACCCACGCCACCCCGCTGGGCTACCAGCCGCACCGCTACGACGGGCCCGACTCCGACGGCCAGCACGTCACGGGCACCGTCTGGCTGCACCCCGATCACGGGCCGTGGCTGCGGGAACTGGCCGACCACGCCCAGCCTGTGTGGTGCACCAGCTGGAACCACCTCGCCGTCGAATGGATCGCGCCACGGCTGGGCCTACCTTCCACCTGGCAGCACGTCCCCGTCGACGCGGTCGGTGTCCGCTTCGGCCACCAAAGCAAACTCCGCCCCCTCTACGCCTGGGCCGCGCGGCGGCCACTCGCCGTCCTCGACGACGAGTTCGGCGGCAAGGACCCGTTCACCGCCGACCAGCGCACCACCGACGGCACGCCCACCCTGCTCCGCCCGGTCAACCCCTACCACGGGCTACGCCGCGCCGACATCGACGCGGTGCTGGCCTGGCTGAGGCAGCTCTGACAACCGCACCCGTGCCCACCCGGCGCCGGGCCAACCCCTTCACCCGGACTCGCGGGGCCCGCATCCATGGATGCGGGCCCCGCACCCCAACGACAAGGAGTTGACGATGGACAGCACATCACAGCCCGCTGACGAACCGGCCACCGATCGTCCAGCCCGGCTCAACGTCGGCGACCCGGACCTACGCAAGACCCGCCTGCTCGCCCGCGAGTGCGCCACCTGCATCTTCAAGCCCGGTAACCCGATGTACCTCGACCCCGGCCGGCTCAAGCAGATGGTGACCGAGGCGCGCGGAGACGCTGGCTACATCATCTGCCACTCGACCCTGCCCTACGCCGGCAGCCCGGTCCCGCCTGCGGTCTGCCGCGGCTTCGCCGACCGCTACCGCACCTGGCAACTCCAGGTCATGGAACGACTCTGGGGTTTCGTCGACGTCGAACCACCCGAGCCGGACTTCACCGGTAGTCCCGAGTGACCAGGAGACACCCACCCATGCCGAACATCGACGACGTCCCCCGACGCCAAGAACAGATCATCGACACCATCGGCTGGGCCGTCACGCACGTCCTGCCCACCGACGACGACCCCGACACCACCACCCCGTTCGCCTACACCGTCGGACTCACCGCCCACCACTACCCCGAACTACTCATCGCCGGGCTACCGACCGAGGTCGCCCACTGCCTGCTCAACGACCTCGCCCGCCGGGTCTACGACACCGCCGAACGGTTCACCCACGGGCAGCGCGTCAGCGACCTCATCGCCGGCTACGACGCGATCATCATCGACGGGTCACCCACCGACGACCTGGTGCCCGGGATGGCGATCGTCCGCTACGGTCGCCACCAGATCTGCCTCCAGCAACTCGTCTGGCCCGACCAGCAGGGCCGGTTCCCCTGGGACAGCGGGTACAGCCTCGAACCGCAGGCGCAGCCACTGATCGCCCAGATGTAGCGCGACCAAGCGGCGCCGCTCCGGGATCCGGACGCCCCAGGTGCCGGATCCCGGGCACGACCGGACCGCTAGCCCACAAAGATGGCAGCACCAGCGAGGGCAGGTGTCGGCGTACAGATCGGAGTACACAGGTAGGTACGCCGTTACGTACAAAGATCCACATGACGACGGAGCCCAGGATGGTCGACCCGGGTTCCCTCGCCACTCATGCGGAGTCACTCCGTCCGGCTACGCTCGGATACCCCATCGCAGACGCATGCGTGCCCGGAACGCGGCAGATGCGGACGTGTCAGTCGCTGCAAGCCGCTGCCGCTTGCAGGTACTTTCGGGGTGTCCTCGTCGAATGCGACAAGTCGTGCCCGTTGGACCGCTGTTGGGGTGGCCTTGACCGTTGCCACGGAGATCTGGGCGGCCTGGTCGGGAGGGAATCCGTACGAGCCGGTGGCAGTCGCGGGGAGGGCGACGGTCCGCGCGCCGAGTTCATCGGCGAGCACATTGTCGCGGCCATGAGGGCGTGATCAAATGATGCAGATCGACATCGGTTGGTCGATGCTCCTCACCCACCAACGGCAATTCGGATCACACCGGCGGGCTAAGGCCTCGGCTCAGCTCGGTGAATCATGTTCTGAGAGTCGTTCAGCCCCGTGTTTGTGTCGGGGCATCAAGCTAAGTACGGTCACCGTCGCCGGTCCGATCGGAAGTTGACCTAGACAACTCGGGAGGTTTGCGTGGCTGACACAAGCTGGGTCCCGGTCGCGAGTGCGGGCGTTGGCGCAGTCATCGCCCTTGCCGGGACGATGGTCGCCGGTGTCCGTGCCGATCGCGCCCAGCGCAGCCGGGACCGGGAGTCGGAGCGTCTGGCCACATACGTCGACTTCGCTGTGGCGGTCCACGATTCT
This sequence comes from Micromonospora sp. CA-248212, assembly GCF_050948405.1. NCBI lineage: Bacteria > Bacillati > Actinomycetota > Actinomycetes > Micromonosporales > Micromonosporaceae > Micromonospora > Micromonospora sp. CA-248212. The sequence continues at coordinate 4,937,409 of NZ_CP192023.1, forward strand.
CATTCCGCGCTGCGCGACGTGGTCCGGGCCGTGGCGAACGGCAAAGAGCGATCGGTTGCCGCAGGGCAGGCACTGCAGGACTCGAAGGTGTACAGCACTCGGGAGCGGTTGCTGATGTCGGCGACGATCGAGATGGCGAAGGCCAGTGAATCCGTGTTCTTCGCGCTGGTCGCGATCCGGGACGCTGTCCGTTCCGGCGCTGAGCTTTCCGGGGCCGCATACCACGACGCCTACCATGCGTATGCGGATGCGATTTGGAAATTCCGGATTGCCGCCCGCCAGGAACTGAGCCAGCGGCCGATCGCTCCCGCCGACCTCGACCGGTTTAGCTGGTCTGAGAGGGAGGAATGTCCTGTGTGTGGCCGGACCGACCCGTCGGTCTGATCCCAGTCGGATGGCCGACTCACATCGATCGCACTGAGTGACATCATGTGGCCATGATGGACGGCACGGAGGTTCCGCCCCTCCGCGTGCTTGCGATCGATCATCACTGGCCTTCCGCCCGGGGTGGGGTTGGCACGTTTAACCGTAACCTTTGCATCGCCCTCGCCAACGCTGGCGCCGAGGTGCACTGCCTCGTACTGGCCGCGACCGAAGAGGACCTCGACCACGCGCAGCGAAGTGGGGTCCGATTGCTGTCTACGCGCGTCCCTGATGGCTCGGAGGGCGAGCGGATGATGCCTCACCCACAGCTTCCGATGAATTTGCCGGTTGATGTGATCATTGGACATGGCCGTGTCTCCGGAAGGTTCGCGCGGGAGTATCGCGCCCACTGGCACAGCGCCGTCTACCTGCATTTCGTTCATACCGATCCCGACGAGATGGAGTGGCATCGGAACCCGATGGAGGACCCGCCGGGCCGCCTGGCCGAGCTGAAGTGGGAGGAAGAACTTCACCTGATGCGGGCGGCCGACGGCGTGCTCGCCGTTGGGCCCCTTCTGCACGAGCGGGCAATGATCGATCTCGAGACGGCCGACGGCGTGGCGGTACGGCCGATCCAGATCGACCCGGGATTCGACTCGCCGGACGGAAGCGACGTGGGCCGGCGGAGGCCATCGTCGCTGCGCCGGAAAACTCGGATCCTAATTCTCGGGCGGCTCAGTGACGCTGAGATCAAGGGCGTTGACATCGCCGCACGCGCGTTCGGGGAGGCCATCCGGATCCTGTCAAGGGACGGCCAAGACCTTCAGCTGACTTTGCTCGGTGTCCAGGACGGTCAGCAGCGCGCCACCCGCAAAGCGGTGCAGGACTGGGCCGGCCTCGATGGGTTGGACATTCGCCCACGCCCGTACACGACCAGCAGTAAGTCCGTGCAGGACGAGCTCGTTCGCGCCGATCTGGTGCTCATGCCGTCCCGAGCGGAGGGTTTCGGACTGGCCGGTGTCGAGGCGATCAAGGCCGGAACGCCGGCGCTGGTCAGCAACCGAAGTGGGCTGGCTCGTCTCCTCGAGAAAGAGGCGCCGGGGATGGTCGTGCCAGTGACGAAGAACGCCGCTCGGGACGGGCAGGAGTGGGGGCAAGCGATCGCCCGTGTGCTCCGACAGCCGGCCGAGATGCGTCTCCGGGCAGCCGCCGACCTGCGCGATCGTCTGCGGTCGACGGTGACCTGGGCAACGGCGGCGCAAGGTGTTTTGGAGACGGCGTCAGTCCTGCTCCGGCCCAACGTAGGGACCAGCTCGAACCACGTCACCGTCTTCATCTGCCATGCCGGCGCGTACGAGTTCGTCGACCGGCTCACCCGGAGCGCAAGGCTCTCACTCGACCATGTGACTCCGTTTCACTGGCCCGGACGCATCTCCACCGAAGCCGCCATGGAAAAGATCCTCAACAAGGCCGAGGTCGTCTTGTTCGTCCTGACCGCCGAGAGCGCCCGGCAGAGCGACGCCAACTTCTGCGTCGCGTTCCTGCGGCTCGCTGTCGAGCGGAACAAGCCGGTCGTGGTGCTGCGACAGCAGTACGGGGCCCGGCCACCGGTCGACCTACCCCGAAGCCATGAGGTCGATTTCACCGGCAGCTATCTCCGGGGAATCACCGCCCTGGCGAGCGCCCTGGACACGATCGGCAGCGCCAGGCAAGCGCCGGTCGCTCGGGCGGAGCCGGGCCGCCTGCGGGCGGTCGCGCCGGATCACGACTTCCTGGCGATCAACGAGATGCCCTCGATCGCCACAGTCGTTTTCCGGGATCGGAAGAGGGAGAGAGAGTTCCTGGCGAACGCCGTGTCCCGTCCGGGCTTCCGGCTGGTGCGGCTTGAGGGCGGAGATGGTATCGGGAAGACCGCCATGCTGCGCACGCTCCGCGACGAGCACGTAGATGGCAAGGGCGCGACACCGCTGCGAGCGTTCGTGTACTTCTCCGCTCGGGGATACCGGTGGATTACTGTGCCGACACTGCTCGAAGACCTAGTGGCGGCGGCTGGTCCGGCTGCACCTGCCGACCTCGTCGAAGGCGTGCGCGGTAACCCATGGCGAGTGATGCTGCCCAAGGTGATCGCGGCGCTTGGCAAACGCCCTGTTGCGGTGGCCATTGACGACGCCGAGGAGCTCTTTGACGGCACCGGCGTCTGGAGAGATCGTGACCTTGCCGACCTTCTGCATGAGCTGGCCAGGCAAGACAACGAGATCAAGGTCGTCATGTCGGTCCGAGTCGCGGAGACCGGCGGGTCGGTCGCCCCTGACCCCGCGCTGGGTGGCCGTACCGAGCCGGTGAACCTCGATCGCGGCCTTCCTGCCCCGGACGCCAAGTCATTCCTGGGAGGATTGGTCGGTGATGGGACGATACCGGCGGACCGGATCGAGCTGTTGCTCGACCGCACCGGCGGTCATCCACGAGCGCTGGAGTTCGTCGCTGGAATCGTGCTGCGGTACGGCCTGACCACCCTCGATGCCGTGACCCCCGCGCTCACCGAGCCCTCCCAGGCGTACGCGCAGCTCTTTCAATTCCTGTTTCAGCGCCTGAACCTCGATGAGCGCCGGGTTGTGCAGGCCTTGGCCGTCTTCGGTCGGCAGGTCCCGGCGAGGGCGGTCACCGCGCTGCTCAAAGAGGTGGCGCCGACGCTGGACGCCGAGTCTCTGCTGCGGTCGCTCTTGGCGGCGTTCGTCATTCGCGGCTACGACGAGCATTACTATCTACCTGCGGCAGAGGCAGAACTGGCCCGTGCCTCGCTGATCACCGAGGACGAGGCAGGCTCGCCGAGCGCCCTCACGGTCGAGGCTCTCTGGCGGCGTGGGGTGATGTATTTCGCGTCGCAGCGGTTGCCGGAGCCGAAGCGGGCGGAGGACCTCTGGCCCCAGTACGGCGAGGTGGAGCTCTGCCTGCGGTCACGTCGCTGGGAACACGCCCTGCGAGTGATGAACCGGATCGACGACAACTTCCTGGCGCGGTGGGGTCAGAGCCACGTCCTCCGATCCTGGCGCGAACAGCTGAGTGGCAACCTCAGACGTCCCGACCTGGAGGGCATGAACCTTTCGTACCTGGTCGCGGCTCGTCGCCAGTTCGAGGGCCACACCGACGACCTGGGCGACATCAGGGACGCGTTGCGATTCGCCGAGTCGAGCAGCCCACTCAACGTGCCGACGGTCACCGTACAAATGGCCAATGCCCTTGTGGACATGGGCCGAACTGCGGCTGCTGAGCGATACTTCCGGCGGGCGACGGTGGACGCGGCCAGCAACGATCTGATGGACGTGGAGATTAATGCCCGGGCGGGCCGAGCGCGGTGCCTGGTCAAGGCGGGCGCTTTCGACGAGGCCGAGACGGAGCTAGACGAGGCCGCGCGACTCACCCGGGAGTTGGCGCCACCCCGATTCCGGGATGGGAAGTGGATCCATTTGCTCCGGACGCGGGCCTGGGTGGCTCGGCAACGCGGCGACTACTGGCTCGCCAACCGGCTTCTTCAACGAGCCTTGGACCTGGCCGAGGAGACCAGCGATGATCTACCGCGCGGTCAGGTGCTGGCCGCGATGGCCACGAGCGCGCTGTTAGCGGCACGTCCAGACTCGGCCCTCGACCTGGCTGTCGAAGCCGCCGCAATCGGCGTCCGCCTGGACAACCACAGGTTGCTGCGGGAGGCGAACCTGGCCCAGAGCCTGGCGCTCCTTGACACGGCGGACGTCAATGAGGCCGGGAAGGCGGCCGATCGCGGCGCTCGATATGCGAGCCGGCCTGGGGCGCTTGGAGTCCTCGGAATTCAGGGTCTGATCGCGATCCGCCAGCACGACCACGACAAGGCCAGCCAGGTTTTCGGCGAAGCGCTCAATCTCCTCCGTGCCCTCGATGGGCGTGATATTCGCGGGGACCGGGACTACCAGCTCTTGGACGCCGAGGGGGTCGTGCGCTTCGGTTTGGCCCTGCTCGGCGATCATCCAATCGACGAAGCCGTCACCGCCTTCGCTGCCGCGCGGGCGATTGCGGCTGAGCCCGGCGTTCTCTCTTACAACGACCTGGTCCTCAGGCAGTTCGGCGATCGCGCCGATCCGACGATGCTGACGCGCGCACATCGGGCTGCGTGCGGCGCTGGCCATGGCGGGCTAAAGGCCGACAGGCACTTCACACCTTGACGAGAAAGCACCGCGGCACAGGTTTCTCACCGTCCGGCCAGCGGACCATCGCGTATCGTCGTCCGTGCGAGGATGTGATTCGGACGATCTGCCCGATTGGCCGGTCGGTGAAGGGGCTCGGGTCGATGAGATTCAGCCGCACCGCTTGGCCCACGACAAGTTCCCCACCTACAGGGTTGTACTGGCAGTGACCCCACTCGTCGCTGTCGTCGATCCACGTCGTGTCCGGCATGCCAAAGTCTTCATCAACCATCATCCAACCCCCGATCGGGACGCTACGGCCGGATCCAGCTGCCGGTCTACGACGACTCCGGTGACAGGGATACGCCATGGCGGGGGTGGTTCATGTCGCACACCGGTCGGCGGAAATGACCCCTTGACGGTGGTGGCGCGGACATCCCGCGGCGGAAGATCTACGCCGGGAGGCAGCCAGATCGATGAGTGTTCGCGTCGCCGTGGTCGATCCGCTGCCGCTGTGCCGCCGCGGCGTCGCGGCCGCGTTGGGGGAGCTCGGCCACGCCGTCGACTCGCCGGACGATGTGGTCGGCTGGTTGGACGACGTGGATCAAGCAGTGGTGCTCGGGCTTTCCCGCGACTTCGGCTGGGACGTCCTTGCCGAGCTGCACGAGCGTCGCCCTACGCTGCCGATCCTCGTGCTGATCGACAAGCCGGACGTCCGGTCGTACGTGCAAGCGGTCAGGGGCGGCGCTGCCGGCGCCGTCGCCCGTTCGTGTTCGCCGGCCGAATTGCAGCGGGTATTCGCCGCGCTGCTCGGCGGCCAGTCTCTTCTTCCCGTTGACGTCGTTCGCTCACTCGCGACCGACGACCGTGCCGCCGACATGCCGTCTGAGCAGGAACGATCCTGGCTCCGGCAGCTCGCCGACGGCGGCACGGTGGCAGGGCTCGCGAAGAGCGCTGGCTACTCGGAGCGCATGATGTTCCGGCACCTGCGGGAGCTCTACGGCCGGATGCTCGCTCGCAACCGCACCGAGGCGCTGATGTACGCCCGTGATCGCGGCTGGATCTGAGCCGGCCACCACACTGCTTCCCGTATGACATCGCCGCGCCTGGGTAATCGCACTCAACTCGGCAAAAAGCGGATGCCGCGCGGAGATGTCGACTGGACGCCCGTCACGCAGCGTCATCGACCGGGCATGCTGGTCAGTCGCACAACCGTCAAGGCGGCCGACCACCAAGGTCGCCTGCCCCGGTGAAGCCTTGTACATAAAGCCGTATCTGTCTCTGCACGGAAGCCGGTACGCCGACAGCAGGCCTGATGACGTTAAGCAGCAGCAAATCCGTCGCCTGTCGCTTACCTAGTTTCGGCCATCACTCAAAGAGGGCCACATCCTGTACTGATCTCCCTTCCGCAGTCTTAGCCCACCTGCGGGCTCTCGAGTAGAAAATGCGGCTCTTTCCTCGTTTGCCGGGCGGGCGTGGTGCCTGTCGACGTCACTCGCTGTGGCTCGCGCGTCAAGCGGGACCGGGCTGGCGTCGGGTCCGTCGCCTGGCGATCCCCGGTCGGCGGGGGTAGTCCGGCGGCAGGTATCGGTAGACCGATCGCAGTGACTTGCCGATCCTCTCGGCGAGCAGTTCCGGGTCCAGGTTCGGCTCCTTGCGTAGCCAGTAGGCCACTGCCTGCGCGGTTCCCCGGGGCACCTCCGAGTCCTCGTCGTCGTTGGCGTCGTCGGCGGGAGCATTCTGATCGCCGTCGTCCGTCTCCTCGTTGGCGTTCGCGCCGAGGATGTCCTTGTCGTCCACGGTCCTGTCTGCCGGTCTCGCGTCGGCCGGGTCGTCCGGGGACTGAACTATAGGCGGGCCGGCGTCGCTGCTCTTGGCACTCTGCTGGTGGCCGCTCAGGGCCGGTTCAGGGTTCTTCTCTGGCTCTGATTTCGGCTCCTGCCGGTCGTCGCGAGGCGTGTCCGCCACCGACGCGGTGGGCGCCTGCGGCGCGGAGGGGGTGGGCTCAGGCGCCGGTGGTGTGTCGGCGAGGCGCTCTTGCCTGAACCAGCGACGGCGGTGACGGAAACTATGAGGCGCCATGATCCGCGCCGGGGCGAGGTCAGCGGCCAGGAGCCCGGTCAGCCCGTTGTAGTCGGCCGTGGCTGCCAGGCGTGCGGCGATCTCGTCCAGGTCGTACACGTGCACGGCGATGTCGGCGGTGGTGGGGTCCACGGCGGTTCTGATCTTGCGATGGAGCACCATGGCGATTGCGGCGTCGCGGCGTCGACGGGCGATCGCGGTGCGGGCCGCAGCGAGGGACTCGTACAGGTCGAGGCCGTTAGCCTTGGCGATGGACCGCGCCCGAGAAGTGACGAGAGGGTGGCAGATCCAGTGCCCGAACAACTCGTAGGCGGGTGGTGTGGGCGGCAGGCCCCCGGTGACGCGCAGGCGGTCGCGGCGCTGGTTGCCGGCGTGCATCAGCCAGACGAGGTATCCGAGGGCGGACATGCCTGCGTAGAAGCCGCCAACTAGGTGGTCGGGGTGGGCGGCCCCGTTGAAGGTGACGGCTCCGGCGGCGATCGCGGTGGACAGCAGGCGTGATCCGATTGCCCGTTCACCGAGGCGGCGTCGCACGTCGGCGTTGGCCATCACGACCACGCCGCCCAGTTCGAGTGCCGCGACGGCCGGGACCGCGACGGCTACCGGGACGCCGAGTGTTTCGACGGCGCCGGTGACTTGTCCAACGAGGGCGACCAGCAGCACTAGGACGTAGAACACTTGGCGTATCCAGGCGGCCTGCCGGACTGCTGTGGCCAGGTCTGCGTCCACCGCGTCGAGGGTCGCCGGGAAGGAAGCTTGCCGGTGCGTCGACCCGCCCTGAGGGCTGCGGGCGGGCCCAGGATGGCCGTTGAGTACGGCTGCTCGCAGGGGCCACGCGGTGCCGTTGCGGTCACAGCCTGTCGCCTGCGGGCCGTCGCCGTCCCCGCCGCCGTTGGGCTGATCGTGCAGGCTGCCACGACGAGCGTCGGATGCCGCCGAAGGGTCTGTCGTCATGGGTGAAGTCCGCTGTTGTGGGAGTCGAGCTTCCCGGTTGGCTTCTGCCGGCGCAGGTCGGCGATGAGCCGGTCAGCGAGTCTGAGGGTGTCCTCGCTGGGTTCGGTGTCGATCTCGTCGAGCCGGCGGGTGAGGGCCCGGCGTAGGGAGCGGACCTGCTCGAGGTGTCCGAGTGCGGCGTGGGCGCGCATCGCTTGCTGGTAGATGGCTTCGGCGTACGGGTCGTGGCGCATGGCGGCTTCCAGGACGGCCAGGGCTTGTGTCGGGTCAGGGATAGCGGCGGCGAGGGCGAGGTGGGCGTCGAGGGCTTGGCGGCGGATGCCCTCGCGGTATGCCTCGACCCATTCGTAGTCGAAGCCGTCGGCGAGTGTGCCGTCGTAGGCGTTGACGGCGCGTTGCAGTGCGGCGGTGCGGTCGGCGTCGGTGGTGGCGAGGGCGGCGTCGCGCAGTGCGGTGCGCATGCGCCACAGGTCGCTGTCGAGGGCGTCGCGGTTGAGGACGTAGCGGCGCGACGGGTGAGTAAGGTAAGTGGCGGGTCCTCCGGTGAGGAGGAGGGTTTTGCGTAGTGCGGATACGTAGGTGTGCAGGCGGTGCGGTGCCTTCGACGCGGGGGCGTCGGGCAGCAGGTCGTCGAGGATGTTGTCCTGTGCGGCGTCGCCGTCCTGGACGATGAGGTAGACCAGCAGTTCGAGGGCTTTCGCGCGCAGCGGCGTGGTCGTGTCCATGTCTACGATGCGGGCCCCGCCGAGCACTCGAACGTCGACGCGTCCGCCGGTGCTGTAAGACCGGTCGTCGCCCGCCAGGTGCGGTTCGTTCCCGGCGTGGTCGCGGCGCTCCTGCAGGTATGCGGCGGCAGAATTCTCGAGTGTGGGGTTCGGCGCGTGGGCGGCGCCGACCAGGCTGTCAGGTGGGATGCGCTGCGCGGCTGCTGGCGGTTGAGGCTCGCCGGTATGAGACTCGGCGAGGAGTCGCAGCAGTTCGGCGGTCTCGCTGCGGTCGATGACGCTCAGGCGACCGACGGCGGCAGGACAGCTGTGCAGTTTCGCTTCGTGCTTAATAATGCTGGTGGAGCCGTTTTCGGCGACGAGGATGGTGTCGCCCTCGGGCCAGGCACCGAGCATTACGCCGTGGATGTCGAGTCGGTGTCCCTGAGTGAGCAGCGCGGCGATGCGGGTGCGCTCATGAGCAGCGGCGGGGGCAGCGATCAGCACCATCGGAGGCACGCGCTCAACGATCGGGTCCCGGTCCCGCAGGTCGGCGATCGTGTCGACCTCGTAGTCGCCGCACATGCGCGCACGGTGCAGCGTCTGCTCCTCGATCAGCTTCAGAGCGTCGCTGAGTCCGCTGGTGATGGTCATCCCCGGCGCGTCCGCCAGTGTGGTTGTGGTGGTGCCCAGCAGCGTGGCGAGGGTGTCCGAGGCGATGACGACGTGGTGGCGGCTATTGGGGTCAACTGGTCCGCCGGCGGCGAGGGCGGACACCAGCACGCCTCGGGCCGCTGCCTCGGCTCCGGGCCCGATCAGACCGAGTCCCGCAGACGGCCACACCTCGATCAGCGGGCGGGTCGGCGCGGGTATAGGCGGCTGCGACTCGTGCGCCGTGAGCGTGGAGGTCTCGTCGTCGGCCGCGTCTGCCGGGTCCGAGTCAGCATCCGCGACGGGTTCGTCGTGCAGAGGTTCGAAGTCGGGGCCGGGGCGGGGGTCAGGAATCGTCTCCGTGTTCGGTGTCAGGGCCCGTAGAGCGCGACGGATCCGGATGACCACTGCTGGCATCGGTTCGATGCTCGGGTCGTCGAGGCGTGGGCGCGCGGTGGGTTGCCGGGGAATGTAGCGGCGACCGCGGTGTGCCCAAACGAGGGCCACCGCCGCGAGGATCGCGGCGGCGAGTCCCATGTCGAGCCAGCTACCCGTACCGAGCGACACACCCGGCTGAGGTCGCGGCGTTGGGGTGGTTCGGCCGTCGGCGGTGCGAGTGGTGGGCGTGGCAGCAGGTCCCGACGCCGAAGCGTGGTCGGTTGGCGCGGACGTGGGCGCTGGGGCGGATTCCACGAGGCCGTCGTCGTCGGTGTCCGTTTCGGTCGGGCTGCTGGGCGATCCTGACGGAGCTGATGTCGTCGGCGTTGGGGCAGGCGCCGTGCGTGGTGCTTGGCGTGGTGCTTCGAGCGTGGGAGGGAGTCGCAGTGTCCAGCCCGGGTAGATGAGGTCAGGGTCGCGGAGTGTCCCACCGGTGTGGGGGAAGCGGGTGCCCCGGTTGGCGGTGAAAATTTCGGGCCAGCGGTCCGCGTCGCCGAGGCGGTCCTGGGCGATGCGGGACAGCGTGTCGCCGCGCCGCACTGTGTAGGTGTTCTTGGCTTGGTCTCTGCCGTTGGCTGGTGAGGTGGTCTGGTCGTCGGGGTGGGCGCGCGCGGTGGCTGCTGGGCCCTGCGGTGCATGGGTCGTCTCCGCGGCGGCGGTGGTCGCGCCGGCGGGGGCGGGTGTGGCGGTGGCCGCCGTGCTGACGGCGGTCGCTCCCAGGACAGCCGCGGTGATGCTCTGCAGCGGCCCGGGCATGTGCAGCCGTGGCAGTCGCCGTGACATCCGGGCGGCCTGGGCGTAGAGGCGGGCCGTGATGGCGGCGGCGAGCATTGCCCACAGCAGCCACGCCGCGAGGTAGGCGATGCCGGCGAGGAAGCCGCCGCTGAGGGGCTCTTCGACCCAGCCGCGGAGCAGGATCGTCCATGAGCCCTGCGGGCGTGGCCACCTGCTGACGCGGACGAGCGTGACCGGCACAGCGACGACCAGCAGCGTGGCCGCTGACGTGTGAGCGGCCGAAGTGACCCTGGACCTCATCGCCCCTCCCTTGCTGGCGTGTGCGGGACCCGGACGCCGACCGGCGTCGAGCCGGCTGGGCAGCGCCGTGAGACGTTGGGCCACGAATCGACCGTAGGGCGAGCGGCAGAAGACGACGCGATTCCGCTGGCTGACAGGACCTCACACGACCTCACACGACCTCACAAGCCCAGTTCACCGGCAGTCGAGGGAGGTCGAGACGGCGTGGCCGTCGGCTTCTACTGGGGCCTGGACGCGCCATTGTCAGTAGGACGAACTGGCTATCTGGGACCGAGTACGGGGAAGCCGGAGGCGGAAACGAAGCCGGAAGCGCAGGAGATGGCACAGTTCGGGCTTCCTGAACTGGGTTGCCCGTGCGCTCGGAGTGGGCGGCGTTAGCGGGTGGGGATGGCGGGCTGGCCTGTCGGGATGGCTGTCGTACGGTCGGTGTTGTTGGGGAGCATTCCCGCTGCGGCGAGGCGTCGGGTGTAGCCCTCCCGTATGTGGTCGGCCGCGTCGTGGTCGCCGAGGGTGATGAGTGCGGTGACCGCGCGGGTGTGCAGGTCGGCGTTGTACGGGTCGATGCGGATGCCGGCCTGCAGCCATGCCAGGGCTTCACGGGCGTCAGGGCTGGCGCTGGCGAGAGCCGCGTATGCGTCGATGACGTGTCGGCGGGTGGCCTCGCGGATCGGGTCGAGCCAGGGCCAGGTCCGGCGGGCGGCGAGGTCAGCGGGGTAGGCGTCGATGACGGCCTTCCAGGTCGTCGCGTCGGTGGTGACGGTGGTGGTGGCGTCGCGGACCGCGTGGTGGAAGTGCCACAGGTCGACGGTGACGCCGGTGGGGTCGAGGCGGTACCGGTCGTCGCTGTGCTCGATGAGGGTCACCCCTGCCGTGGACCGGATGGTGGCGCGGAGGTCGCTGAGGGTGGTGTAGAGGCGGCCGGTGAGGGAGCGGCGCGGCAGGCCCGGCCAGATAGCGTCGGTCAGCTGTCGTGTGTCGGCTCCGTCGGGCTGGGCGGCGAGGAACACGAGGACTTGGAGCGCGGCGGTACGCCGGATCTCCACAGGGTGGCCGTCCAGCAGCAGTGTCGGTTCGCCCAGGACGCGTAGCTGAAGGCGTCGTTTGTCGTTGCCGGAGCGGACGGGGTGGTCCTGGGCGGTGACCTCCCACTGCGGGGACCAGCCTGCCAGGGCGGGGTTGCGCGACGGGCCGGAAGTGCCAGGCTCTGGCGGCGCCGGGTCGGGGTGGGCGATGACGGTGAGCAGGTCGGTGGCCGTGACCTGGGTAAGGACACACATCCGTGGTCCGGGTGTCTCGCTGCTGTCCTGGTGGTGGGTGCGCCCCGATGGGTCGACTTGCCATGTCTGGCCGGCGGGCCATCGTCCGAGCACGGCCAGTGCGGCGGAGGTGGTGGCCAGAGTCGCCAGGGTGTCGGCGTTGTCCGTCGCGGACGCTTCGTCGACGATGAGGGTTGGTCCGGGTGGGCCCGCGCCCTCGTGAGGGTCTCGTTGTGCCGGGTCTCGTCCGTCCAGGCCACGACCTGGGTGGTCTTCGGAGAAGAACTCAGCTGCCTGTCCGGGTTCTTCGATGATGGCAAGCCCTGGCAGGCGCGGGGCCAGCGTTTCGGCGGTGGGGCCGAGCAACCCGGCTATGGCGTCTCGGGTGGCGATCACGGACACTGCCGGGTGATGACGCCCAGCTAGGAGGCTGGTGACGAGCAGTCCTCGCGCCGCGTCCTGCGCCCCTAGCCCGGTGAGACCGACGCCAGGTCGGCGGAGGGCCCGTCCAACGGTTGATTGGTCGAGCCGCGGTGAGCCCGTCGAGGCGGTGCCGGGTCCGGTAGGCGGTGACGTCGCGCCGGCGAGGGCGGCTTGTACCGCCGCCACTGTCGGGGGCAGCGGCGCCAGGTCGGTGTCCTCGCGGCTCGATGGACCGGGCGGGTGGGGTCGGTAGGAGCGGCGGCGACGGAGCCACACGAGCGCGGCTGCGGCGCTGACCTGCTCCGCCACGTCGCGCGGCAGCCAGCCGCCGGCGACACTGATCCCGGCGTCGGCCAGAACGTGGCCGTCTGATGGCATGGGGGTGCCGGTCTCCTCCAGGGTTCCGGCAGCTACCGGCTGGATGGCCGGCGGTGGCGGTGCGGTGATCGCGTGAGAGCTGACACTGAACACGGCCGCGCCGGCGATGCCACCGGCGGTGGCTTGCCAGGGTGTGGGCAGCGGCATGCGTCGCAGCCACGACATGGTCGCGCCCAGGCGTGCCAGCACACGGATCGTGACCGTGTAGGCGAGCAGGAGCCACACCAGCCAGGCGGCGATGGTCAGCGCGGCGGTGAGGGTCTGTTCGGTCAGCGGTTGCTGTATCCAGTTTCGAGCTTGTTGTGCGGTGGGCCAGTCAGGTAGGGGTGGCCCGACCAGTGACAGCAGCACCAGCGGTGGGCCCGCTACGAGGGTGAGGACGAGCAGCAACGACATCAGCTGCCGCGGCCACCGCATCTCACTCGCCCCCGCCCGGGGACATACCCGCCTGAGCCAGGCCCGTCGACGGTGTGGTGGGAGTGGTCGGGGCGGGACGCAGGATGCGGCTCCAGAGCCGCGTGGCCCACCAGACGGCGACGGCGATGGCGTAGATGACACCGAGCATGCCGGCGGCCCGTTCGCTGACGATCGCCGCCGCGATCACCCCCAGCGGGGCGGCGAGGATCAGGCGGAACACCAGGGGCGTCACCACCGCCATGACGACGGCGATGCCGAGAAGCAGTCCGCCGACGCGGCCGGCGAGATCGATCCACAGAATCCGTTGCGGCCACCGGTCCGCGGTCAGGGAGTATTGAATCAGCCCCATGCCGAGCGTGGCGGCGACGATCGAGCCGGTCGGGGCGGCCAGCAACGCCGACCAGCCGCCGTGTGGGGCACGCCATTGGCGGGCGGCGATGACGGCCATCGCCACGGCCATCACCGACACCGGCGCGATCGGCCACAGCGCCCACCTTAGGTGCGGGCCGACCGGCATTCCGAGGTACTGGCTGGACATCACCGCATACAGGCCGGCGATCGCCGCGCCGAGGGACACCGCGGCGAGAATGCCGACGCTGACCCGTCCCCCTTCGGTTCGGGTGCCGGGGGTGGGACTGCGGGCGGCGATCAGCGAACCGAGGACCGTGCCCGCGGCCAGGCAGGCCAGCAGGGCCGTCGCGGCCGCCATGGTGAGCTCGCCCCAGTTCAGGCTCACCGAGTAGTACACGTTGAGCGTCTCGCGGCGCTCCGCGGTCAGGAGGCATTGCCAGATCAGGGCCAGCGACGCGAAGCCGGGCACCGCGATCGCCGCCGCCCGGTGCACGGGCGGCACCGGCACCTCCACGCGCTCGACCGTCACTGTTCCGACGGCACCGGCGTTAGCGGCGCCTTGAGCCGCGACCAGCCCCGGCTCGGGCACGACGACGGGCGCGGTGCCTGTGAGTTCGGCGATCGCCGCCGCCAGGTGCGGTAACTGGGCGCTGCCGCCTACACAGTAGATACCGGCGACGTCGCCGACCGTGAGTTCAGCGGCGGCAACCGTTTCCTGCGTCAACTGCGCCACGCGCCACGCCACCGGTCGAGCGGCCTCGTCGAGCATCGCGCTGTTCGCGACTACCGGCGGCCGGTCCGGAAGCGGAACCGTGACAGCGGGATGGCTCACCAACGCTTCCTTGGCCACCCGAACGCTGTCCGCCACCGACGCGCGCGACGCTCCCTGCCCCTGTCCCATCGACGCGGCGATGAGGGCGTCGGCGAGCGCGTGATCGACTGCCGTGCCGCCAGCCGTCGCGTCGGCGAGGGTCGCGAGCACCTCGAACCCGGCCGGCCCCCGGCGGAGCACCGTCACCTCCGCGCCCGCGCCGACATCACACACTACAAGAAACGCACCGACCGGCATCCGCACACCAGTGGTGAGCAGATACTCGGCGACCGCCACCGGGGCCTCGACCAGACGCGGTTGCGGCAAGCCCGCTCGGTGCGCGACCTGCCGCATCCAGGTCCGCCGCCGAGGGCCCCACCCGGCCGGGACTACCACCCGCACATCCCGCACCGGCTGACCGACGACCCGCTCGGCCTCGGCGGCGACCCTGCGCAGGGGTGACGCCGCCACCTCCAGCGCGTCGTCGCCAGCGTCACCTGCCGTCGCGTCCTCCAGCGGATGGCGCGGACGCGGGATGGACGCCGCGGGCTGACCCGCCGCCTGTCCGTTCGCGGGTATAGACGACGTGGTGTGTAGGGCTGGGTTCCCGTCGAATGACATCACGTGGGCGCTGCCATCGGCCCACGCCAGGACGGCCTGGGTGCCGGCGCTGCCGCAGTCAATCGACAACCGCGCTTCCCCCGCCCCCATGCCCATAGTCAAACATGAGGATCACATTCACGTCACCTGTCAATCACTCACGGCCAGCAGAGGCCAACCGAAACCGCACCAGCGTCACCGCCTGCCGAAGCGCCAAGGGATCTCATCAAGGAAATCCTCGTGCTGGGCCGCCTCCCACGCCCGCATGCTCGGATACCGGTCACCGCAGTACCGCCGCCGCAGATGCTCAGCGAACCGCTCCCGCTCCTGGACGCCCGCCAGCACAAGCCCACGATCATCAGTGCCTGCCCGAAGCAAACAGCTCCCGTCCAGATGGACCGTCACGGTGATCTCGCCCTGACGTGCCACGGGGGCACCCGCCGCGAGGTACGCGAAATAGATGTAGCGGTAGTCAAACTCGTTGTGGCGCTGGTGTATCCAGCCCAACCACCGGTCCACCTCGTCCAAGGTCCACGGGCTCATCGGTTACCTCCCACCCTGCGACGATCAACCAAGATTCATCAATCCCTGCCGTCAATTCAAGCCATGAAATGCCGGACGCATCGGGCTCGTACGCGTCGGTTACACACCGCCCCACCACTCATACGCCTGAACAGAAGACTAATCCACAGGCCGCCGAGGGTTGTCCGAGCCGCTCGAGGCAGCGGGCCCGATGACCTTGCCGATGGGGTACTTCCACGCCTCACCATGGGTTAGCGCAATCAGAGAGGGTACGACCAGGCGAGGCGGATGATTGCGCCCCGGGAGCGTCGCGGGGCCGACGGCTTGAAACACCGCGCCTCCGTCGCCGGGCGACAGCACCGCTGGCGTCCTGCAGGCCGGGGTCACCCTGCCTTCACGGTGGACATCATCAAGAGGCGGACTACCCCGAGGTGCGCAATCGCGGCCCCGAACGCGGGACTCAATCTCGACCCGGCAGAGAGCAGCCAGCGAAAGCCCCAGCCCCTTTGTTGGAATCGCCCGACGCAATCCTGATCATAGACGGCATCCCAGAGACCAAGTGGCGTTGGCAGGGTTGGTTCGTAGGCCCGTTGATCTGGGTCGGCTTTAGTCGCCGCTTCTCGTGGAACTTCTATGCCTGCGACGAACTTTCGCTCGTCCGATAACGCTACGGCGCGCTTTGAGCACTGACTGCTACTTCGCGTTAAGCTTGCGCCGCTCACCATCAAACAGATCTTCGCGGCTTCGCATCTAGTGTCACCTCGGGGAATTGCCATGACCGAAGGGTTTGGTGGCGGCGCGACGGGTGCGCCCAAGGGCGTACAGGGTCTATGGCCAACGCATGTGTTGGAATAAGGTGGACGACGGCGTGGTGGACGCTACAGGGTTGAACGCTTGCCCGGGGCGACGGCAACGTAGCCGGAAGCTTATGGATGTCGATCCCGATGTGGTGGGTGGACACGTGAACGTGGATCGCGGAGCAGTAGATGAGGCTCGTACCGCAACTCGACGTCGAGTGGTGGAAGTTGCCATCGTCGTCGCGGTGGGCACCGTCGTGTCGGCCGCGGCGCTGCTGGCGGCGACGCTCCTACTTCGACTCCTTGCCGACGGCTTGAGCGCGGGCACTCGCACGGCGATCATCGCCGTCAGCACCATCGCCGCCGCCGGTCTAGCGGGTTGGTCGGCGCAGGCGGTGCTGGCTCCGACCCTCGCTCGACTCATCAGCCACCGCGGTGATGACTAGTTTCTGGCGCGTTGGCGGGGGGAAGGCGATTAGCGTTGCGTCCGCCGGGATCGGCGGTTGGTGAACCAGGCGCGCAGTCTGTTGACGCCAGCGAAGGCGGCGGCCCCAGCAGCAGTCAAGGGCAATGACACCCAACCGAGCTGAGACATCAGCAGCGCAGCGACGCCGAGGGTAAGCACGACGGGCACGACGATGAGGGCGATGACAGCGCTCGTGTAAATCCAGACGACCCTTCTCTCGTCGTCAACGGTGGCGGTGCGATCGACCCGACGCTCGAAGAAATCCACGAGGGTAACGAGCCAGTCAGGCCCACGGAGCGCTGCCTGGGTGGACTTTGCGGCCGGCGGCTGGACCGGTGGGGCGCTCCTGCCCGACCTACTCGAAGCCGCCTTGTCCGCCTCTCGCCGCACGGGGGCGCCTCCGCGAGGACTGCTTAGCACGGACTGGCCGTTATTTGGCGTCGAGCCGACCGCAGGTCCTGTCAATGGCTCGCCTTTACCTTCGGCAGCGGGTGGATGTCCGCGCCGCCCGGCGGCATCCGCGTCGGGGGCAGGTCTCCGCGCTCGGGGCACTTCGGGCGGCGGCGTTTGGGGTGATGCCGCCTGCTTACCGGGAAGGGTGCTGTCGTCGTCGAAGGGAGTTGTGCTCGGCACCGCGGGGCTCCGGTTCGTTCTGGGTGGATAAGCAGAGACAGGGGTGTGGCTCGGACAGGCTGCGTCGCCTCGGTGATGGGTGCTGGTAGCGACCCCCGGTGTCAGGTAGTGCCGAGTGGGACGTACCACTTGGATGTTCCAAGTAGCGAGTAGCTACGCTACCGTTCGCGTGCGCGGCGGGGCAGCGACTCGCCGAGGAATGACCTGCGCCAACCACCAAGGGTCGCCGGATGTTAACTCTTTGTAGCTATCACGCCCCTCGACCGCTCCTAACCCGACATTAGGGAGGTTTCCGACAATGACGGCTGATGTCGATCCGGCGGTGCAGCGGCGACGGCTACGGTCTGAGCTACGTCGACTCCGAACGCTGCGACAGTTGACGCAGAAGGAGGTGGCGGAGCGTGTCGGATGGTCGCCGTCCAAGCTCATACGCATCGAGACCGGTCAGGTAGGGCTCTCCCCCTCCGACTTGAAGGCGCTTCTTAACGAGTACAACGTCTCCGATTCTGAGACGATAAGTTCGTTAGTGGCCATGGCCAAAGAGGGCCGTAGGCAACGGTGGGGACGGTATCGGGATGTGCTGAACCCGGACTTCCTCACCTACCTGGAATCCGAGAGCTCCGCGGTGACGATTCGCCAGGCCGAACCCCAAGTCATTCCCGGCCTGCTTCAAACCGAGGAATACGCACGCGCCGTTATCGAAGGCGTAGGGGGAACTGACCTGTCAGCACGCGCGGTAGACCGCCAAGTCGAGGTCCGCATGAAACGTCAGGAGATCTTCGACCGACCGAACCCACCGGAGATGTTTTTCATCATCGACGAGTCTGCCATGAGGCGGCCAGCGGGAGACGCGGAGACGATGCGCCGTCAACTCCGCCATCTGGGGAAGATCGCAACGCTCGACCACGTGCACGTCAGGGTCGTTCTTCTCAACAGCGGGATCCACCCTGGCCTGCGAGGATCGTTCGTCCTTCTAGAATTTCCTGAACCCGAAGACGAGGACATTCTCTTCCTAGAGAGCAGCCAGACCAGCTTGGTCACCAAAGACGACACCGAAGCGATAGACAGGTACCACAAGGACTTCGCCCATCTGGAAACCATCGCGGCGTCGGAGGATGAGACCGCGCGCCTGATCGCCACGATCGACGCCAAGCTTGAGCGCACCTTACCGCTGTGAGGATTCGCCGAGAGCCGCCCCGGCCGACCTGACAGGCACCTTGTCTTGCTCAGCGGGAATTACTGACTAGCGGCCCTTCATGAAGAGCGGCTTTGGTACCGTCGAAGGCACCCCGCTTGATTGCCGATACGAAACTCTTCCAGACTGTCTCTGTGAAGTTGAGACGCCCCGCCATCGGGTTCTTTGAATCCCGGACCTTGACAAAAGCCGGGCCGGACGACACTTCAACACAGTTGTTGTCGCCGGCCATACTTCGGCTGCTCTTCTTCCAGATCCACTCCGACATGACTCCACCTCCGAACACACTCCGGCAAAAACCGCCATTCTGCGATTTCCTTACAGGAGCCGGCGACGCCGCCGGAACCTAACGACATCGACAATGATGCGCATGTTCGGAGTGTAAGCAGCCCTGACCAACCGTGCCAGACTGTTACCGGCAGGCGCGAGGCGTGACCGGGTTCTTGGCGAGATGGTAGTCGCGTTATGCAGTTGTCATTTCATAGGTTGCAGAACATTTCCACGACACGCCGAGTTTAGAAGTTCCACGGGAGACGTGTCGGCAAGTTGGTGCTGCCCGTCAGGAAGCCGGAGAGATCGCCACCTTCTGCGCATGCGCGTCGCACTACAAGGCGCCTGCCTGCTCACGGACGACGACAGCGCCGAAGCCTCAACTTCACAGGTTGGCGCGCACCGACCTCAATCCGACTCCGAACGCGGGGGCACGCCCACGGCCGGGATCGCCTATGGAGCCATAAACCCACTCTGCTCCCACACGATCCGCACTAAGGTGGGGCAGCCATCCGTGGCGGCTGAGGTGCGGTGGTCAAGGAGTTCGATTCGCTCAACCCGCCCCTACAGCCTGACCAACGCCCTCGACCAAGATTCGACTGGCTCAACTGCCGTACAGGATCAAGTACGGTTCGACAGGGCCGGGCCGCGCCTGACGGTCACCACGTGTGGGCCCATGACGGCGTTCTCATCGGCCCACCTCGCTCGGGGTCGGCAACGCGCGGCGCGTGATTTCAGAAGCCCGCAATGATCATCTGGTTATCCACAGGCACCTGAGTTGTCCACAGCTCATGCGATCAGGCATTGATCGGCTGGACCACCCCTGATGAAGTACCTCCGCAGGGGCGACGCCACATCCCATCCAACGACGAAGGGGCGCAGCCATGACCCGGGGTGGACGCAGCAGATCGCGGCGCACGGACAGGCCAACACCACTGGAGCACGTCGCCGGTGTTACTGGCCTCATCGGCGCGGCGGCCACCCTCATCGCCGCGGTCGCCGGGTTGCTGGCAGTCGCCGCCACACTGACGGCGAGCCGCTGATGCCCGCCGTCGAGGCTTGGCTGCTCGGCGGACCTGTCGACGGCCGCATCACCCACATTGAGGTGGAGGACGACGGGTCCCTTCCGCAGGCCATCGTCCTGCCGCAGAGCGGCGCCTACCTCGGTGCCCGCGAGCATCCCAGCCCGCCAGTGCAGCACCGCTACCTCCGCTGCGCGGCGAGGTCGACCCGCCAACCTTCCGGTACGACGGCCCTGTCCCCCAGGACCAGTGACCTCGGAATGGGCAGTCAACCGGCCAAAGCCGGAGCAGCCTGTGTTCCGACCAGAGAACGACGGCGCCCCAACCCGGCCACATCGCCACCCAACATCATCCGCTGATCGAACGCTTGTACGATTCGCTGGTGGAGGATGTGGGGGCGCGCTGGTGGAACGGAATCTGGGGCCGCCTGGGCCGCCGAGATGTGTGGCTCGTCCGCGAGGTCCGGTGGAAGGTCACCGCTCGAGCCGGCGACAGCGAGGCCGGCCGGGTGCTCCGGTGGGAGTTCGACACCGAGGACGAGGCGCTCGCCATGGTCAAGCGTCTGCTCGCCGCCGACGCGGGCGGCCAGTGGCGCAAGCAGTCCGGCGACAGCCAGCCGCCACAGCAGACCTAGCACCCGGCTGACGGTCCGCACCTCGGAGGCGCAGACCGTCAGCCGGATCGCGCTCAGAAGCTACAGGTGTTGAGCATGCTTTGCAGAGCGGACTTCTCCGACGACTGCAGGGTGAGACCCCAGCTGTACTTCACGGTGATCCACATCTTGCTGTAGGTGCACCGGTACGACGACAGAGGTGGCTGCCAGGTGGAGGGGTCCTGGTCGCCCTTGGACTGGTTGACGTTGTCCGTCACCGCGATCAGCTGCGGGCGGGTGAGGTCGTTGGCGAAGCTCTGTCGGCGACTGGTTGCCCAGGAGTTAGCACCGGAGCGCCACGCCTCGGCGAGGGGAACGACGTGGTCGATGTCGACGTCGGAGGCCGCCGTCCAGGTCGCGCCGTCGTAGGGGCTGTACCAGCGACCGGAGGTCGCCGCGCAGGCGCTGTCGACGACGACGGAGGTGCCGTCGCGCTTGAGGACCTGCTCACGGGTGTTGCAGCTCCCGCTGATCGTGATCCAGTGCGGGAACAGGTCACGCGAGTAGCCGCTGGTCGAGCCCTGGGTTGCCACGGTCAGGGCGTTGAGCTGCGACTGCGCCGTCGCCTTCGACGGGATCCCGGGCGGTGAGGCGGACGCGGGCTGTGCGCTGACGCCGACCAGGGCGGCGGCGGTGAGGACGACTGCAGCAGCATGGCGCGTGATGCGTGGAAAACGGGCAGGGAATCGGGTTACCCGCATAGGGGCCTCCTCAGCACTGGGTGGACGGCGACCGTCTCTGACAATCGTGGCCATCGAAGGACGCCTTTGTGAAGCGGGGAGGAAGCAGCCAGGAAACTTTGCGCGCTCAGCGCCTTGCGTGGGGGCACGAGCCCGGTTGGCTCAAGGAGCCTCGCCGGCTGCTTGTTCCGGGTCGCGAAGTACGGCGTCAGCGCGGCGAGCGTCACCACCGACCAGCCGAGCAGCGCCGGAGACATTCGGATCGCCGCCCTCGCGTGGGCGCTGCTTCACCAGCAGAACGAGGCGGGCGCCGATGCCCATCGACGCAGACCTGGATTTTCTAGAACGCCTTACACCCACTACCACGCGACACGATCCAAACAAGCGGCGCCGCGCTTGAGCCATCCGCCTTAGTCATGGGTTGAAGTTACAGCTACGGAGTCCTGCGGTACTTGCCCCTCCGGCAACGCGATCTCATACCTCCCAGTCCGACGCGCTCACGACGGCCCGCCAAGCGGTCTCCACTGTGGTCCCGTCTGCGAGAAGCGCGAGCGGCTGGCTCAGCCCCTCGTCCAGCATCAGTTGAACGTCCTGGTAGAGCCTATCGACCCCGCCAGCCGCAGCCTGATGAACACGCATGTAGATGTCGCTCCACATGCAAACTGTTACGCCCATCGAGGCGAACCGCGCGGCGATGGTTCTGTCGTTGCGAACGACCGGTTCTCCGGCATCGATGGCGAGGACGAACGGGGCGTAGTAGGCAAGCATGTAGTCGTCGAGGCCAGCTGGGATTTCGACTGGCTCCGGGCCATCCTCTACCGGGTCGACGGCGTGAATTCGCATGCCCACGTCATCCTTGGGGAACGCGGCCACACAGCCGAGGGCAAGCCACGGCCGGTCGCCGCCGATCGAAGCGATGGAGCGCTTTTGCTGCCGTAGCTTGGTGCGGAGCGTTGACTCCATTGCCCGCGATCGGCCTTTCGCCTCGGCGACGACCCATCCGGCCGAAGCGGGACCGAAAAGGTCGGCACGCTCGCGCGTGTTACCGAAGGACATGCCGTAATGGCTGGCATAGCGGTCGACGTGCATCAGGTGCGTGACGGACAGTGCGTTGCGGCAGAACAACGCTGTCATGGCCTGACCGAGCGCGTAGGAGAACGCGACCAACTCCGAGCGGTCAAGTTCCATCGCCAGGCGCGACCGCACCAGGCGACCCGTGTGATGGCGACGGACGTACGCGGGAACTAGCGATGCTCGGTGCAACCACTCCCAAATCGACGCGGCGCCGTATCGCATCCTGTCGCCTGGCGCCCGTCCTGTCACAAAGAGGGCATGTGCTAGATCATCAACGGTGAATCGCAGGGTCCCGTACCTGTCGACTACGTTGTCCGGGAAGGACCATGCGTCGTACGGCGCCACGAAGGCTGGCGACTCAGTCCGGCCGGCCAACCGGGTGACGTCAGCGGCGACAACACCGGCCGCAGCTAGCACGGCTGGCATGAGGTCCTCGTCCGTTAGAGGACCAGCCGAGAGCCCCGACCTGGCCCCCCTCGCCTGCTTCCCCGCGACGAGCTGCACTTGTTCGATGGCTTCGAGGACGCGCTTGGCGACATCATCGGGCTCGCCGCCCAACCCCACTGTGGGTCCACCTCGTAGACTGAACGGTAACCGGCCAGGATCGGCGCCGTCCGGGATGAAGACGATGACTGGCTTGCCTAGCCGGAAGGCGGCGCCTATCACTCGAGCCAGGCTCGACATGCCTGCGCCGAAGGGCACCGCAACCACTGCGTCACACGGCTGCAGAGTCTCAGTTAGCCCGTCGACGCGCAGTCGATCGGCTGGTAGGTCCTCAACGGTGGAGATGTCCAACCTGCGCAACAGTTGTCGCACCACGGGCCGGTCGGAAGCCGTTGCCGTCACCAGAAAGACCTGCATTGATCACCACCATGGTCGTCGGTCAGTCTAGGTGCACGTCGCGATTCATCGCACGCCTGGCTCACCTACTCCGGTGGCGATCAAGACGAGGGAACCACCCTGCCCCGCGTGGTGGTGTCCATAAGGGTCACTATGGTGTTCCCCGTGCGGGGGTCAGCTGTTCCAGTACTGAGTGACCAGGTCGGTCGGCCTTGAGAACACTCCCCTCGTTCGGCTCATGGTCTGGACAGATAAGGCGTATATCGAGCAAGGTGACAAGTACCTGGATAATCTGCGAATCTGGTTCTATCGAGATCAAAAGGCCGATTCTGAGTAGGATCCCGACCGTTGAGGTTCGGCCAGCGTCTGGCCGGGGGGCGCGACTGTCAGTGACGGCCGAGACGGTTGGCGGCGGTGCCGCGCAGCCGATCCACCTCCCTGCATCCTTCAAGCCAAACAACAACTTGCTGGTTGTGGCCTTCGGCTGCCCACACGCCTTGCCTGACACGCCAGTCGGGCTGTCTTTGTCAGGGGTGCCGAGTATGCTATGGACGCAAGAGAGCTACAAGGCGACTACCCCACGTAACCATCAAGACGAGAGGTAGCGATGTCGAGGTACCCTCAACTGCCAGAATGGGCTGAGCGCCTACACCAAGCGCTCGCGGGAGCGGATGCCTCGGTCAGTAATATCTACGCAGCACTCGGGGAACCCGAGAGCGGTGGCTGGTTGGGCGACGCTTTAGCGGGGCGAGTGCAGCCTCGCCGGTCCCAACTCGCCATGCTGGCTGTCTGCTCCGGTGTGCCCTTGGCCGTCTTAGTTGGAGATACACCAGTTCAGCGAAGCCTTGCCGTAGCCCTCCGTGCAGGGGTTCTAGCCACCGACGATGACATCGACGTAGTCGCCCGGCGAGCCGAAGGTTCTTTGCGGGACCTTGAGCTGCTGCTCTCATGGTATCCGCAGGAAGGTGCCCGCACGAGCGCTCTTGCAATGGAAGCCCGTCGGGCCGTAGCGCACGACGCTTATCACAAGCGTGCCGCCGCCAGGACAGCTGAGCGCTTACGTGACTACCTAGAGCTGGGCGACGAAGAGCCCGTTGGAGATATCGCCCAGTTCATTGAGTCGTTGGGTGCAGCGGTAATCTTTGATTCGATGCCCCAGACGGTTCAAGGAATCACCCTGCGCGACCCTTCGCAAAGCTCCTGGCGATCCGTCATCATGGTTAACACGAATCACACCTGGTGGGGTCGACAGCGCTTCACATTGGCACATGAACTTTGCCATTTGTTGTACCAGGATGATAGGTCACTGTTCGTGAATCGAAAAGACTACCCGGACGGCCATCTGGAAGAAATCCGGGCAGAATTTTTCGCGAGACATTTCCTAGCTCCCGACTTCGCAGTCCGACAATTCTGGGCCGAGCACGGGCCAAAGAATCCGATAGATGGATATGGCGCGCCGCTGGCTAAGTTCATGATGCGCTTCGGGCTAAGCCGCCAAGCTAGTATCAAGACCCTTGTCGAAGCTGCCGGGGTTCCGCAAAGCCACCTTGAGGCTTACACGCAGGTTCGAATATCTCAACTCATGCGGCAAGCCCGGCTTCAGGACGAATGGGAACGCGCATGTTCTGCCCAAGGCGAGCCGTCGGCATCGCACTGGGCGCTCTCCATGGCCCTTGATGCCTACCGGGACGGACTTGTCTCCTCAGAAGTGGTGGCGAGAATCCTTGGACGTTCAGACGACGTCACCGGAGTCAAGCAAGAACTAGAAGCGGCAGGGTACCAGCAGAACGTGCAATCGCCGGACTTCCGCTAGACCTCTCCCACCACGCTGTCGCAGATGCCACACGAGCCTGAATTCCGGCGACACTCCAGGTCCTTCGCCCCCCTCGGTGCCGCATCAACAGGGATACCGCTAACGGCGGCCGCGTAAGCGAAGACATCAAACGCTTCCTCGCTGGTGTAGTGGCCTGCGCACGATAGTTCGGAGAGCACATGTCCGAAGTGACGCGCAGGGACACCGTGCTGGGACGCAACGAGGCTCGCACCTCCATCATTGACAAGGAAGACCACTCGCCGCCCCTCGGCAATCCGTAAAACGCATAGGGCGATCGAGGCCGCTTCCCCAAGGTGCGCGAACTCATGGTGCTCCCCGTCACCTTTCTTAGGCAGGTTCTGAAGCTTGAGTAGCACCTCGTCGAAGACTTTGCTGTCATACTCTTCCGCATCGACGATGCATCTACCGGCGTCCACTATGGAAGCTTTTGCGACTGCGGCTGCCGTGTGTGCCCTGCCATCGGCCCACCTCCCGGCGCCTGGCGCAGCCATCCGTGTAACCTCCATGGCGACGTTCTCGGCCAGGTACAAGCGGCCAGCGTAGTGGCCTGTGAACTTGGGGACGCAATCCCGCTTTCGCCCTGCGCTCAGAAGGATCCCAGTGTCGGCGAAGACGGTCGAGTTCGGCCAGCCGCGCCGCGGCACTGCTGAGCTGAAGGCATGCCGACGGTTTGGCATTGCGCTTGCTGGAGGCACCGACCTAGTGCGATGGGGGATCATATTGGGTGAAATGCGCCGCCCACCAGGTGTCACGAGTCCTCCTCGGAGCCTCAAGAGGCGAGGGAGATGTCTTCAGCCCCTGCGGCTACTTTAGTGGCTACAGCGTGCGCCCATGCGTCCCTGACCCCACACCATCGGCGCACGCTGCAATGCGTACAGCCCGGGTTGGGCGTTGGCGTCCATTGGACATCGGCCAACCAGTCTCGACCAAGCCGACGGATCCGTCCGCGCGCCATCTTCATGAGAGCTGCGTCGTCAGTTGAGTACGTGTGAACGACGGCAACATCGGGCGAAAGTATCTCAAGCTGGACCTCGCCCCTTGCCGCACCGAAGTGCCCAATGAACCCCGTGTCCAATGCCACAAGGTCCCACGCCACGGCGAGGAAGGCGCTGAAAATTTCGTCCTTATCGGCTTCGGGCTGTGCCTGCACCGTCTTGATTTCCCGCATAATAAGAGTGTCACCGCGAAGCCAGAAGGCATCGGCCTTTGTCGCGATTACCGCGTCTGCTTGGGCGTCGAACGCGTAAAGCGTCCGCTCAGCCGTCAACGATCTGATGGATTCGTCATGTAACGGGCAGCAGTCAAGATGCGAGCGCAGAAACGGATACGCCAACTCGTAGTCCCCAGGATCTACTGCTGCCTCTCCTACGCTCCCCAGACGGTCGATATCCGCTGGGTCTGGTAACTCATCAACAGAGCACGCCTTGGCTCGCCCGTGCGCTTGTGCGAGCCATTGGTGCGTGGCCAATCCGCGGAGAAGAGGTTCGCTGCCCTCCTCTACTCTCGGTAGGTGAATTTCGCGCTCCATGTACCAGCGCGATGGACATGCCTCGTATAGAACGAGGTCGGACGCCGAGACAGATCTCGTCCACGGACCGGGGCTGTTAGCCTGGAGGAAGCCGTTAAGCGGGATCAGGGAGTCGCAGCCGCCGAGGTACTCGCAGCTTCCGCAGGTGCGTCCGGGAACACGTTCCTCGCCCTTAGTGGCTGCGAGGACGAAATCTCTACCGCCTGATTGGTATAGCTCCTCCACTCGATCGGGGGATTCCCCTGAAATAAGGTGAAATTCAATCCCATCATTCAGCCCGATTTCGGTTACCCAGATCCGCTGCGGCTCAGTGCCGGTCTGGTACTTCGCCGCTAAGTGGGCTGCGACATACGCCCAGGGTGACAGCTTACTGTTTGCCGTCGCGACTCGTATGCGGCGTATCTCTCGGCAGCCCGTGTCTGTCTCGTACAACAGGGACCAAGCAAACAGGGACGCCCTCGGCCCCTTCTGAATGTCGGGCCATCCGTCCAAGAATCGGAGTGCGCCGATCTCCTCTTCGCGGGCCTCATGGTACTCGAAGAATTGCGTAAGTGCGTGATCAAAGAATTGGCGGACGCCCTCATGCTGAGACTCAAAGCGGCGTGCCTGTCGCCGAACTGCCTCCCATAGGTCGTAACCGTGATTGACCCGCCGCCCGACGTCCTGGATAGCGTCGGCCAGAACACCGAGGACGAAGGGGCCGCGGCGCCGGACCCACTCCCCTGTGTCAGGGGTGGTCTGGGGACGCACTTTAAGCGCCAGCGACAACGGACACGATTGGGCACTCGCGGCAGTCTCCGCATCGGTTGCACTGACTCGGTAGACCGGCTCGTCCCGCCTGAGCGGGATTCCGGGATTCCAGACCAAAGGCGATCCTGACTCGTTCGGCACTCGACGGCCTGCATTACTAGGCCAGCGCTCCCATGATCCATTCAGGCAGTGCTCTGAGGTGCATTGTAGAGGCATAGATTCCAGCCCGGAAGCGAGTGTGTCCCTTTAGAACGGATGTTCGACGCTGTCATTTGGCAGAGCTAGCTCAATCCGGGCGCCCACCGGACCAACTCATGCCATCCCGTTTGCCGCCGACCCACACACCGTGGAGCGGGCCAGGGTCAGGGTGACAAGGTGGAGCGCCCTACCGGATGGGGACGACCTTGTCGCCCTGGCCCTGGCCTGCTCGGCTCGCCTGCGTCGGTGGCTGACGGGAAGGCATCCCACCTCAGCCGACCACCCACCGGAACCGCTCGGCAACTCCATCTCGGAGTCGTCTGGCCCCCGCCGGAGGCACAGCTCTAACTCGGAGGTAGACCTACTCCTCTCTAGGGCCGCTTCGCGTAGCGGAGCAGCAGGGACTAACCCCGCCTACCCCTCACCCCTCACCCTCTCCCGCCCCTCTATCCCTTGCCCCCTTGGGCTCCAGCGGCCGGCCGCGATTGTTCGGCAGCCCCGTCTTCCCGTGGTGGCTCGGCCTCCGTGGTCTCTGGATCGTCGCGAACGGGTGAGAGCGTGTCCTCTTGGCTTTGGTCGTCCTTCCGGAAGTCGTCACCGGGCCATCTCACTGACCCACGGGTGACGCGCGGTACATCTACCTGGGGTCTGGCAGTTGCGGATCTGGCGGGCCGAAGATGGCTTCCTGGGCCGCTCGGGCGAGGGTGGCCTGGGTGGTGGCGGGTAGGCCGAGCCTGTTCCAGTGGAAGATCACGTGCAGGGCGATTACTGCCCGCAGGCCACGGGTGAGGGTGCCCGTCTTCCGTTGGCGGAGTAGGGCTGCACCGGCTTGTGCGAATGCGGTGTGCCAGTCGCCGGTGGTGCGAGGTGCGCCGAGCAGCAGACTTCGAACGTCTCCGGTGAACCTCTCCCATCTTGGGGCATCGGTGGTGGGTGACTGGTTGAGGTGTGCTGCGCGGTGCTCGACGACTTGGGCCCAGACGTCGCCTTGCTCGTTGAGGTCGAGCCGTGCTGCGCGCATCAGGGCGGTGCACAAGATCAGGGAGTGTTCGCGCCGGGTGGTGGGGTGCTGGTGGAGGTAGGTGAGGAGGTGGCGGCTGTCGTGGTGGAACAGCGTGTGCGCGATGGTCATGGCGTCGTGCCCGCCGAACGCGTGGATTTCGGGTTCGTAGATGTCGCTGGTCCAGGTGACCCCGTCGGTGAGCAGCCGGCGAGCCTGGTCTCCGCTGTCTGGCCTGTCGGTGGGTAGGTAGCGGATGCGCCAGGCGCCTTTGCGGATGAACCACAAAGAGGTGATCAGGCCGGCGCTGTGAGCGGCGGGAAGCACTCGGCTGAAGTGGGCGACGGCCTGTTGCTCGCGCTCCCGGGCGGTCTGGCCGGGGAAGGTGATGTTGACCTGTTGCCAGGGGGCGTAATCCACGGGTGGCTCTTTCGTCAGGTGAGGAGGAGACAGGCGTCCCACGTGGTCGTGGTGGTGGTGGTGACGAGGTCGGCTCCTGCCTTCCCGTCGAGGAGTCCATCGGGCTCGTTGGTGGTGGGGGTGGTCTGCCGATGGAGATCCTTGACGAGATTGAGGGGTATGGGGGTGAGGGCGTCGGAAGCGATGCGGCGGGCGGTGGCCAGGAGTCCGGCGGTGCCGTGGCACAGGCTTCGGTCGGTGAGCCGCCGGCGCTGTTGGGGGTCGGTGACGCAGGTGGTGAATGCGGTCTCGGCGAGGTGCTGGCTGGTGGTGTCGTGTAGGGCTTGTGCGGTGAGTTGCTGTGCGCGGGCGATGCCGGGGGTGCCGTAGCACCAGGACGGTCGCAGCGGGGTTTGTTGGGCCGGTGTTCCGCGGTGTAGGTCGGTGAGGGTGATGGTTTGCGGCCACCAGATCGTGCCGTCGGTGTGCTGCTGCCAGGTGTCCAGCCATCGGCTGATGCGGTTGATCGCCGTGATGTGGCCGGCGACGGTGATGCCGTCGCGGAGGGTGAGGGCGAACAGTGCCAGTGGGCCGGTGATGCCGTGGGCCAGGCCGAAGTTCGCGTGACCGCCGGGGGGCGGTGGCTGGCGGCGTTCGGGCCCGTTCCAGCACCACCAGCCGGGCAGTTCGTCGCACGGTTCGGTGAGCCGGACAAGGTAGTCCAGGACCTGGCGCAGCAGGTCGTGATCGCCGAGCCGGCGCAGAACGACGCCGAGCCCGGTCAGTCCGCGGATGAGGTCGTACTCGGCGTAGTGCGGCTGCTCGTGGCGGTCGATGCGGCGGTGGGCAGTGTCGAGTCGTCGTCGGGCCACCGTGGCGGTGCCGTCGGCGGTGACCGCTCGTGCCTGGGCGAGCCCCGGATGGTCGGTGATGGCGAGGACGAAGGCGAGGGCGGGAGCGCCGTAGAAGAGGCTGGCTCCGTCGCTGATGCTCACGCCACCGGCGGTGGCGTGGCGCAGTGCCTCGTACGCTGCTGGCCGGTTGCCAGTTTCCAGGTGGAGCAGGGCGATGCCGGCCGCGCCGTCGGCTAGGGACTGTCCCGTGGTCACGGCTTGAGCCCGGCGAGGGTGGTGAGGGCGATGGTGCGGGCCATCCGCAGGCAGTGCCGTTCGGAGGCGGGGTCGACGCCGATCATGCGGGCGTGGTGCAAGTGCAGCAGGTCACCCAGCACGTCGTCGGGGTCGAGCCCGTCATCGGCGACCATGGAGCGGTAGGCGGCCAGCGCTGCGGCGAGTCGCTCGTCATGCGCTGGGTGTCGGGCATGTTCGAGCTGTGCGGGGTCGAGGCGGGGGCCGGTCTGGTGAGGGACGTGGGTGGCGAGCCAGCGCGGCCCGTCGCCGGTGAAGCCGTCGGCGATGGCGATCATCCCGGCGGCGGTGGCTGCCTCTCGGTCGCCGGTGAGTCGGTGCAGGGCGGCGCGGGAGTCGGCGGCGAACACCCGCTCGGCGGCGGCGAGGGTCGCCGCAGCGCCGTGGCGGGTTTCGGGGCGGTACGGGTGCAGGCTGTAATTGTGGACGACGGCGTCGTCGTGCAGGTGCTGCACCCAGCGGGCGAGGTGGCGGGTGGTGTCGGCGAACCGGTCGGTGTCCGGAAGCGGGATGCGTAGCCGCAGGTGCGGCTCGGGGTGGGGATACCTCAGGAACCACCAGCCGGCTGGGAGGTGCCCGGCGGGGCGGCGGGCGAGGTCGGTCAAGATGTCATCGAGCCGACCGTGGAGGTGTGCCTCGATCCACCGTGACTGCCCTGGCCAGTGCTGAACAGTGGTGGCGGTTCGGGCTGGTCGGGCTGGTGGAGCGGCTGGTGCGGGGTGGGTGAGGGTGAGCAGGAGTTCGGCGGGGCGGTCGTCGATCCAGCCCGCTGGCCCTGGAGCCTCGGTGATCACGGTGCGGGGATGCCGGTCGAGGTGGTCGCGTAGAACCGCCAGGTGGGCGGGGGTGTCTAGGTCAAGACGTAGGCGTATGTCGTCATCGCCGACCAGGACCTGCTCCGGGATGTGCCGTTGGAGGCGGTGTCGTCGCCAGGCGTCACACCACTGCGCCCATGCTGTCCCCTGACCGGGAAGCGCGGTGTGGTCGACGATCCAGCGGGCGGAATGCACGATGGTACGTCCCCGTCGCAGGCGGGGTAGGAACGGTAGGCCCCTGGCGTGTCCCCAGTCGAACCGGCTGCACGGTGTCGTCCACGCGGTCCAGATCTCGGCCAGGAACCGCATCAGCGGCTGCTGCAGCGTGGGCAGCAGCACGCTGTTGAACAGCAGCGGCTCGACAGGCTGACCGGTGGTCAGCGATACCAGCCACAGCCGGCGTCCGTCGCCGACCACCGCCAGGTCCTCGATCGTGTACGGCGGTGCCGGGTGGAAGTCGCCTACAGGGAGGACGGGCAGCAGCTCAGGCGTCCGGGCTACTGCTCTGAGGCGGGGGTCAAGGGGTGGTCCGGACAGCTGCAGCGGGGCCGCGCCGGGCAGGGCGGTCGGCAGATTTCGGTAAACCTGCTGGAAGCCGGCGAGTTCGGCGGGGGTGAGCAGGTGCAGGAACCGGGCCGCGGCGACCCCGGCGTGGCGGGACCCGCTGAGGACCGTCAGGGTGAACGCGCCGCGGTCCAGATTGCGCGGGGTGTCGGCGGAGAGGGCGATCCGCAGTTCGGTGTGCGGGATCGGTGGCCGGTCGTCACTCCCGCGGAGCCGGTCGATCAGCGCGTCGTCGAGCACCACCTCGGCGCAGGCGTCGAGTGCGGCCTGCTGCGCGAGCTGTCCGAGCAGCCGGTCGCGGGCGGTGAACAGCGCTGGGGCGCGGCGAGTGGATCCCCGGTAGCCGGCCGGAAAGCCCAGCACGTTCAGCACCTCACGGATCGGAACAGCCGCTCCTGGACCCCATCGCTCGATGAACGTGCTGTGGTACTCGGCCCATCCGGGGTTAGGTGGTGGCGCTACCGCCAGGAGGGTCGACGCGGCCCGCTCCGCCTCGTGCAGGACCGGCGGGGGCAGGGTCACGGCGATGTCGGCACGTAGATCGACGGCCGTCCGGCTGCCCGGCTCCGGAAGGACGCAGTGGCGGGCGACCTGAGCGGCCGGGTCGGTGGCGGTCATGGGCGGGTGGAGAGCCGACAGCAGGACCCCGGTCTGAACCAGGTCGGCCAGCAGCCGCTCGGCATCGGCGATGCTAGCGGGTACAGCGATCGTCTCGGCGAGGTCGGCGAACCTGACCGGGGACCGCGCCGCCTGGATCGCGGCTCGGATTGGGCTGGTCAGGCGGACCTCGACGTCCCACCGCCGATCGGCGCTGGCGTGGGCACAGGGCAGCACCCACCTGTCGCCGCGCCGGTATCCCAACGAGTTCGTCACGACGGGGACGGTGCGCAGGATGGCCAGGTCCTGTTCGGCCCGCGCGGTATGCTCGGCGATGAACTGGCCGTCGGGGCGGGCGACCGCGCGATGGGCCGTGCCCAGGCGGACCGCCGCGCGAGCGCCGAACTGGACCAGGGCGATACCGGCGAACGTGCCGAACGGGGTCGCTCGGGTGGTCCAGCGCAGCAGGTACCGGACCGCTGACTGCACCAGGCGCCGCAGCCGCTGCGGTGGCATGGGTTCCCCGCTCAGAGCGCGTTGAATCTGGTCGGCCAGCTGCGGTGCCGCGCCGGTAACGGCTGCCGCGAATCCAGGCAGCGTCCACGTCTTGTCCAGCCACTCGCGCCACTGATCCGTATGACCGTGGGCCATGTCTGGCCAGGGCGGCAGAACGAGGCCCTTGGGGTAGGCGGCGATTCTGATCAGCGCCGCACCAGCTGCGGGAACCATGATGCACCACCGAATCGACGGGCCCGGCGCGCTCGACGCCGGGCCCGATCGTGAGAGGAACGGATGGGTCAGTTGCCGCCGTCGCACCTAGTCGTGCAGGCATTGGAGCCGGTGTTGCCGGAGCCGCACCCGTCGTCGGTAGCGGTGGCGTAGCCGCCCGCGGTGGGACCGGCGTCGACCAGGCTGACGTCCAGGGCGAACTCCGAGGTGTCGTTGTCGTTCACGTGCGTTCCCTTCTATGCAGGGGTGAAGGTGAGGACGAAGCGGCTGTGCCGCTTGTTCAACACCGTCCCGGCCGGCAGGTCGCCGTCGGGAGTACCAGCGGGCAGGACGTGCAGCACCGGCGAAGGCCTGCCCGAATCCAGCCACGCGCGCACTTTCCCGACCATCCGACCGGCCGCCGACGCGGCGTCGGGCCCATGTGCACAGGCGCCGAGGTCAAACATGTCGTAGTCGTTCCAGCGCAGCGTCGAGCGGTAGCAGAACGCGCCGCTGTCGAGAGCGGCCGGTGTGCCGAAGCGCCACGCCGGGTCGACGACGCCGGCATCCACGGCCTCCTGCTGGGCCGTGAGAACAACGAACTGCTGTCCCGCATCGGTGATACGGGTCGCCAGCCACAGGTCGAGGTCAGCCAGGACGGTACGAGGCGGCAGGCTCACCCCGGCCCATGCCTGCGTCTGCGGCTGCGCCAACAGCTCACCAACAGCGTGACGATCGACCTGCTGGTCCTCGTCCAGCCGCAGGTGCACCCCGTCAGCGATGTCGACGTACCGCACCTGATGTGCCCCGGCGCCCTGCATCGACACGAACCCGCACAACCGCTGACTGTGGCTGACCAGCCGATCGCCAGTCCGACGCATCGCCCACGAGCGGGTCATCCCGAACGTCCGCAGCGGCACGACGAGCGTTCCGTTCTCGGCGAGCTGCGCGGTCCAGGCCGGTGAGATGTCCCAGGCGCCAACCGTGACGATGATCAAGTCGTATGGACGGCCCGCGTTGACCGGTTGCTCGGCATCCGCGCACACCACGACCACGTCGTCGTAACCCGCCACGGTGAGGCAGGCGGTGGCCCGGTCAGTTACCTCACGATCGATGTCTACGGTCGTGACCGAGCCCTCGAGGCCGACCAGCTCGCGCAGCAGCGCGGCGTTGTACCCGCCGGAACCAATCTCCAGGACGTGCCGACCAGCCAACCCACCGTCGACGGCGTCGGCGGCCTGACCGAGCATCTCCGCGATGAGCCACGGCGCCGACACCGAACTGACCGCCTCGTCGCCGATCCGCTTGGTCACCACTGCCTGGTCGGCCCGGTACGCCTCCGCAAGCCCGGCATCCGGAGTGAACAGATGACGTGGCACGGACCGTAGCGCCGCCTCCACCTCGGGCCGCATGACCAGCCCTTTCCCCATGTGATCAGCGACGAGCTGATCGACCATTGCGGCGTGGAGGTCCTCGCCGCTCGCCGTGTCGACACTCATTCGGGTACTCTCCCTTTCCATCAGGACCTCCCGATTGGGTGGCCCGCCGTACCGCTCTTCTCGGGCTCGGGCTCGGGCTCAACAGAGCGTTGCGGATCCGACGAGCAGCCAACGGCATGTCTCCACAATCGCCCGGCGAGTCGGTGGAGTGAATGCCGAGCATGCGGACGAAGCGGCTGTCCGCATGTGCGCCATCGGTGAGCGTCTCCCGTACATACGCATCTCGGTGTTCGTGGTTGCGCCGCGCCGAACACCGAGTGACCCTATGTGCGCGATAGTCACGCTGATCATCGCCATAGTGGTGCGAACAGTCACGAGGAGGCGGTGCTATGGGCCAGACCCCGCGGATGCTCCAGCCGTCCCTGTCCGAGCGCCACTTCTTCGGTGCGGAGCTGCGTCGGCTGCGGGAGCGGGCCAACCTCTCCCAGGCGCGACTCGGCACGGTGATCCGCTTCAGCGCCGACCTGGTGCGTCGGATCGAGACAGCGGACCGTTTCCCATCCCGGGAATTCGTCGAGGCCTGCGACAGGGCGTTGGAAGCCGGAGGGGCCTTGACCCGCCTGCTACCTCTTCTCGAGGAAAGTCGCAACAGCGAGAACATGCGGGCAACTTCCCCGAGCGGTTCTGGCAACCCAGACACCCTGCTGCCCACCCAATTGAAGGAGAAGCCCGGGGTGGCGGGCATGGTCGTCCGTGTTCCCTTCCAACCCGGTGTCCTCGGTCGCGCCGCCCTTGACTGGCTGAACGATGCGGCGGATCCCCGGCCGCCCGTGGTCGGACGACCCGGCTCGCCTGACCAGGTTGACGAAGAGGATCTTCATGCGGCGGAGACCGCTTTGGCGATGTTCCGGCAGTTGGACCACACTCACGGTGCCGGACGAGTCCACGCCCAGGTGCAACGGTACGTCGAAGGCGAACTGAACCGGCTGTTGGCGAAAACTCCCACCTCTGAAGCTGTCGGCCGCCACCTCTACACGCTCGCGGCGGGATACTTCGAGCTCTGCGGGTACCAGGCGGTCGACACCGGCGCCCACGGCCTCGCCCAGCGCCGCTACCTTCGCGCTCTACGTCTGACAGAAGCCGCCGACGACCGCCTGTACGGCAGCTACCTACTAGCCGTGAACATCGGCCACCTCGCGCTGCACTGCGGGCACCCCGAGCCGGCACGCAGGATGGCGCTGACGGCGGTGAGAGGAAGCGAGACCCAGGCGACGCCCGCTGTGACAGCCGCGCTGCACGCGGTGGTGGCACGCACACATGCCCGCCTTGGACGCGAAGACGACTGCCTGACCCACCTCAACATCGCGGAGAGGCAACTAGCCCGCAGCAAGCCCGACGACGAACCGGCGTGGATCCGATATTTCGACGCAGCCTACCTCGCCGACGAGATCGCCCACTGCTTCCACGACCTGGGCCGACCGCAGCACA
Source organism: Micromonospora sp. CA-248212 (assembly GCF_050948405.1). NCBI lineage: Bacteria > Bacillati > Actinomycetota > Actinomycetes > Micromonosporales > Micromonosporaceae > Micromonospora > Micromonospora sp. CA-248212. The sequence goes on from NZ_CP192023.1 coordinate 4,972,645, forward strand.
CCCAACGGCACCTGGGTAACGCCCTCAGCGCCCTGAGCCCCACCCATGTCCGGAGACTCGCCATTGACACCGCGCTCCTGGCCTCGTCGTTGGCCGCCGCTGGCCGCATCGACGAAGCCTGCGCCACCGCACGCGAGGCAGTCGACCACGCCGCACGAACCACCTCACACCGCTGCCTGCAGCGCATCGTCGAGGTACAGGCCGACCTCGAGCCCTACCGGTGCGAGCCGGAGGTCCGCGAGTTCAACGAGTATGTGCGTCACCGACTACCGCTGGCCTCTGTGTAACCCCGTTGATGGTTGGCGGCATCCGCCATCACCGAGCGGTAGTGAGCCAGCTCCGCCTCCAGCGCCGCGCCCGCTCGGTGGGACGACGCCACGTAGTGGCCGACATCAGCAAGAAGCAACACCTCGGGCACCATACCGAGAGACGTCAACTCCTCGGCAAGGTCGCGGACATTCTCGATTACGGCCACCTCGTCGGCGGTGCCATGAATGAGCAGCACCGGCCGTTGGACAGCGGCGGCACGGACCCGGCCGGCACCACCTCGCAGCCGCATCGCGTGCGCCCGCTGGAATCGGGGCACCGTCTGCGCCCACCGGTCAGGATCCACGATCGCCGATACGGCCGTGGCAGCGGCGAACGGGCCGCTTTGGGCCACCGCGTGCAACGCGGTATAGCCGCCGGCACTGGCACCTCGGATGAACACCTGCCCCGGCGCCGCTCGCCCCGTCGACAACAGGTGACCCGCCACCTCGGCGCAGTCACCTACATCGTCCAGACCCCACCGGCCGTACAGCGATTCCCGGAACACCCGGCCGTACCCGGTGCTACCAAGGTAGTCGACATCAACGACGGCGAACCCGCGACTGGTGAAGAACTGCGCCTGCCAATCCAGTCGCAGTAGGCAAGATGCGGTAGGCCCAGGATGCGCCCGAACGACCACCGGCGCCTGCCAGGCTGCCGCCGCTCCCGTCGGCGGATAAACCAGGGCGAGCACCTCCCGACCATTGGCCACCCGAACGCGCAGCTCCGCCGGCGTCGAAACGCCCGCCCCGTCGAGTCCGGCGTGCTCCGGCCTGGCAAGCACCTCTACCTCAGGGTCGGCGCCCGCCAGGTCCACGAGCGCGACCTGCGGGGCCGCGGTCGGCGACGATCCGATCAACGCTACCGTCGTCCCTCGAACGGCCAGGTATGGCTTGATCGACGTGTACGGAAGGTCGACCGGGCGGACGATGCCGTCGGCCTCGACGACGACAAGGCGGTGCTGCGGCCCCTCCTGCACCGCCATGACGATCCGACCGTCGTCGAGGAAGCCATACGACGCGTAACCCAGTTCCCACGGCTCCGCGGCGCACTCACCCGCGATTGGCGCCACCGCCTCCACCCGGTGGCCGTCCCACCGGTAGAGGTTCCACCAGCCACTGCGGTCCGACACGAAGTACAACGCCCCGTCGGGTCCCCACTGCGGCTCCACCGCAGACTCCTCCGGACCGCCGGCCAGTCTCACTGCGCCGTAGACCTGACCACGCGGCGAGTAGGACGCCACCCATATTTCGCACGCGTCCCACGGCATGTCGCGCTCACTCCACTCGGCCCAGGCCAAGCGACCCGGACCTGGCCGAGGCGCACCGAGAAACCCCGGGGACGAGACGAGAGTTCGCACCTTCGGAGCCGCGGTGAGCGATACCGCGACGAGTTCGTCACCCTGCTCCGACTCCCGCACGGCCAGCAACTCGCCGTCGCCGACCGTCAGGTCTCCGAAGGATCCATGAGTAACCAATTCGAGTTGATTGTTGCGGCGACGGCTCCGGTAGAGGCCATCTCCGCCGACGCACCACAACGTCCCCTCCATGAGAGCAAACGATCCGCCCCCGTACGCGTGAACGCTGCTGGCGACATCAAAGCCCTTCGGACTTACATCTCGCATGCCCTCGCCGGGCCGCCACTGTGTCACCGTCGTACCCCCGCCAGCGTCGGGGCGAGTCTCCAGCCAAAACAGGCCGTCATCACCGGTACGCAGTTGGTCGTAGCTCACCGAGGCGCGGACGGCGTCGTCCACCGACACTTCAGCGACCCTGTCGCCCAGCCTCACGAATCCTCCTCGAACAACTTCCGGCGGGCCGGACGACGGCGGGCTCGTCAACCGTCGGCGGGACACCGGCGCGGCCACCTGCAGGGGCTAATCCTTGGGCCGGTGTGAGTGTCTAGACGTGGCCGACTCTACGTCCGAGCGCCTTGTCCTGCCCCCAGATCACCCCACAAATTGCCTCCGCCCGATCAATCCCGCGGCCATGCCGATGCGGACAACAGCTCTCGTCCAGCATCATTTTTGATCATGTTTTGGCGCTCGGCAGGAGGCCGTAATGGTCGGCGAAGGAGCGGACAAGTTCTTCAAGAACGGCTTTGCCCTTGGCGGCAGTGGCGTGGGACGGCAGACCGATGACGCCGCTGCTGGTGTAGCCACTCATGCCCCGCGTGAGGAGGTGACGTCGGTCGTCCGCTAGGTGGTCGGCATGCTGGAAGCCATCACGAACCACCTCGGGCGCAACGTGCAGAAGCAGCGAAACCTCGAGCTCACCAGCATGCATGTCCTGGTGAGCTGTGCTGTGCAGGCCGGCGGCAACTCGCGCGTCGTCCCAGTCGGCCCGAGCGGGAAACAGGGTCATCCTCGGTCCAGCGACATTGGCTTCCTGAACGACGTTGGCAAGCGCGTAGTTCCCTCCATGGCCGTTGATCACAGCGAGCTGATCGATGCCCGATTCCTGCAGGGAGCCGGCGATATCAACGACCATGGCGGCGAGGGTGGTGGCGCTGATACTGACCGTTCCACGCCACCCCGCGTGCTCATGGGAACAGGAGATCGTCACCGGCGGCAACAGAAAGAGGCCGTAGCGCTCGGCGACGGCCTTCGCGATCGCGCATGCCACGATAGTGTCCGTCAGCAGCGGCAGGTAAGCGCCGTGCTGCTCGAAACTCCCGACTGGGAGGACCGCGACGGACGCCCCTCGCTCGGACTCGTCGGTGCTCGTCGCCGTGGTGATCAGATCCACGGTCTAATGGTTACATGCTTCGAGGGTCGCTTGCCGATAGGCGAGCACGAAGGCCGCCGCCTCTGGAACGGCTTGCTGCTGTCGAAGGGCCACCGCCGTCGGGTTCAACCAGCGCAAAGCCCGCGCGGAAGAGGTGCCTGTGGCCAACGCCAGGGCGTTGGCGGCCTCGGTCGCCGCGCGCTCGACATCGCCAATGCTGACGTAGGCGCTGGACAGGGCCGACCCCCAAAGGGCCTCGTCGACGCGCCACTGAGCTGGCCAATGGCGCAGGAGCTGCTCATAGAGATTGGCTGCAGCCGCCGGTTGACCGAGGAGAAGACGGCATTGCGCTTCGTGAGCAGCCACGTACACCGGATCGCAGTGGACGCCTACATCGATCGGCAGCTCCGAGCCCCAGTCGTCGCTGCCGGCGACCCTGTGCGCCTTGTCGATGCTGGCTGCGCAGGCGTTCTGATCACCTCCCATCGCGTAGGCCTGGGCCTGGCGGATCAGGAGTAGTGCGCGGATACGGCCGGGTAACCGAACCTCCTCCAGCGCCCGCTGCGCCAAGGCGATGGCATTACGCGGGTCGAAGCGCTCAAGGGCGCGTTGGCTCTGCCTCATCAGGACGTAGCTTGTCAGCGTCGGCGCGTTAGCTTCGACGGCGTGCTGCTGCGCGCGTCGCAACCAGGCGTCAGCCTCGGCGGCGTCACTCTGCTCGTCGATCCAGCTGAGGAACTCCGCCCACAGTGCCTGCGCGATGAGTACGTCTCGGCGGTCGGCTGAACGGCTCCGCCGCCCGATGGCGGCGGCGGCGCTGATCTGTGCATGGGCGGTGGACGCCATCCCGGCGTATCCGGTGCGGTTTCCGGCAATGGCCAGACCGGCGAGCTGCTCGTGCCACGAACGGAGCAGGTCGGGCTTGTCGGGATGATCGATGGAGGCCCGGAGTTGGCCCTCCGCGCCGTCGACCAAGCGGTAGCCGACGCTGGTGAGACGACGCTCACTCTCGAGGGCTGACAGGAAGCGGGCCAGCTCGCCATCTGTCTGCAGTGCGCCCTCACACGACTCCACGAAGCGGGCGGACGGCCAACGTTCGGCCTTCTCCACTTTGCCGATGAGGTCCCCACTGACGTGCACCAGCCTGCCTAGAGCACGCTGGGACAGCCCGCGGCGCTCGCGCCACTGCCGAAGGGCGGCACCGAATCCATGCAGCGCCGATCGATGCGGGGTCAGCCGTCGTGGAGTTTGTGCCACCGGTACTCCTGGGTGCTGTGTGTCCGTCACTGCCGCATCCGGAAGGGTCTGACCATACGTGGTCGAACGCTACGCGGACAGTTGCATGCGGACAACAACGTGTGTCCGCATCAACGCTATCGACTCATCTGTCTCGGTGAGCAAATCTCGTTGCTGAGGCACCCATCGGCTTGCTGCTCGAAATCATTAGCAGCGGTTTAGGCGCGACTAATTAGTTGCCTTCGCTGACGATTTAGCTGCCAGGCGCGAGGTTGGCCAGGGCGCAAATATTTGAGGAGTGTGATGAGTTCCCAGAATGACCTATCCCGATATGGGTATCGACAGGATCTGAGCCGCCAGCTTCGGTTCCGGGACTTGGTCGCGTACGGGTTGGTGTACATGGTGCCGATCGCGCCGATGGCGATCTTCGGCAGCGTGTACGCCGGCTCCGGCGGGATGGTGGCTCTGGCGTACGCGGTGGGTGTGGTGGCGTTGGTGTTCACCGCGTTCTCGTACGCGCAGATGGTGAAGGCGTTCCCGATGTCGGGCAGCGTCTACAACTACGCCGGGCGGGGTATCAGCGCGCCGGTCGGTTTCCTGGCAGGCTGGGTGATCCTGCTGGACTACGTCCTCGTGCCGGGTCTGCTGTATCTGGTGGCGTCGGTGGCGATGCACGCGACAGTGCCGGCGGTGCCGGTGTGGTTGTGGCTGCTCGGGTTCGTCGGGGTCAACACGGTCGTCAACTCGGTTGGCATCCGGATGACGGCGATGGTGACCCGGGTGATGCTGGTCGGTGAGTTGATCGTCCTGGCGGTTTTCCTCGCTGTCGCCGGTTGGGCTCTTGCTTCGGGTAGGGGCCGGTTCAGTTGGGACGCTTTCTACAACCCCGACACGTTCACCTGGTCCCTGGTGGCGGGTGCGGTGTCGATCGCGGTGCTGTCCTTCCTCGGCTTCGACGGGATCAGCATGTTGGCCGAGGAGACCAAGGGCGGTTCCCGGCAGATCGGCCGGGCGATGGCCGCTGTGCTCGTCCTGGCCGGGGTGCTGTTTATCGCTCAGACGTGGCTGGCAGCGATGCTCGTTCCGAACCCCGGTGCCCTTCTCGCGGAGGGCGACATGAATGGCACCGCCTTTTACGACGCCGCGGCCGTGGCCGGTGGGGGTTGGTTGGCGACGGTGTGTGCGGTGGCGACGGCGATCGCGTGGGGTCTGCCGAACTCGATGGTCGCCCAGGTCGCCACGTCCCGGCTGCTGTACGCGATGGCCCGGGACCGGCAACTGCCCGCGTTTCTGGCGAAGGTGTCGATCCGCCGGAACGTGCCGATCAACGCGACCCTGCTCACCGGCGCGGTGTCCCTGGTGCTCGGCCTGTACATGGCGACCCGCGCGGATGGGATCACGGTGCTGTCGTCGCTGATCAATTTCGGGGCGATGGTCGCCTTCCTTGTCCTGCACGTCTCCGTGGTCGTGCACCACCTCATTTGCCAGGGCAGTGGCAACTGGTGGGCGCACCTGGTCATGCCCGGGATCGGGTTCGCGATCCTCGCCTACGTGGTGGTCAACGCCAACATCGCCGCGCAGCGCCTCGGCCTGGCCTGGCTCGCCCTCGGCATGGTCGTTCTCGCCGGCCTCTACCTGACCGGCCGCCGGCCCGCGCTGTCAGGTCTGGCGCCCGCACAGCCGCAGGCCCGCCACGTGGAACGGGTGTGACCGCCATGGACACGATCACCCACCGTCCCGCCCGCGACGAGTTGGCCTACACCTTCGGCGGGCGGATGCCGGTGGCCCACGTCCGCTCCGGCGACATCCTCGAAGTGTTCACCGAGGATTGCTTCGGCGGTCTCGTGCGCGGTCCGGCGGACCTGCCGTCGCAGGTGTGCCGGATGCCGTACCTGAATCCGGTGTCCGGGCCGTTCTTCGTCGAGGACGCCGAACCCGGTGACACCCTCGCGGTCCATTTCGCCTCGATCGTCCCCGCCCGGGGCTGGGGTGTGTCATCGACGTTCCCGCACTTCGGGGCGCTGACCTCCACCGCCCATACCGCGACGCTGCAAGAGCCGCTGCAGGAGCGGGTGTGGGTGTACGACATCGACCGGCACGCCGGCACGATCGGCTTCCACGCCACGGCCAGCGACCACTGTGTGAAGCTGCCACTGGACCCGATGATCGGCACGATCGGGGTCGCTCCTGGCGGGTCCGAGGCCCGTTCCACGATCGTCCCCGATGCCCATGGCGGGAACCTGGACACCCCGGAGTTGCGCGCCGGGGCCACCCTCTACCTGGGGGTGAATGTGCACGGGGCGATGCTCGCCCTGGGCGACGGGCACGCCCGCCAGGGCGAGGGTGAGGCCTGCGGGGTCGGGGTGGAGATCGCGACGACCACCACGCTGGTCATCGAGGTCATCAAGGGCACCCGGACGGTGTGGCCCCGACTGGAGACCGACACGTCGATCATGTCAGTCGGCTGCGCCCGACCGCTGGAGGACGCCTACCGGATCGCCCACCGCGACCTGGTCAGCTGGACCAGCACGCTCACCGGTTTGGAAGAGCTCGACGCCTACCAACTGATCTCGCAGGCCGGCAGGGCACCGATCGGCAACGTGTGCGACCCGAACTACACGGTCCTCGCCGCCGTCGAAAAGGCGCTGCTTCCGCACCCAAGCGCCGCCTACACGGGGGTGCACGCCCGGCTGCGCCAGCATGCGGCCGGGCTGCGGTAGGAGCTGCCGAGATGACCGCGTCGATGCCTCAGCTGCCGTTGCGGGACGAGTTGTTCCTGCTCGGTCACAACGACGACACCGGCCAACCCCACATCCACCGCCAGGCCCTCTCCCTCGGCATGGCCGGCGCGGTCCTGACCGACCTCTTCCTGGCCGGGCGAATCGCGCTCGACGGCCCGAACGACGACGCCTGTTCGGCCGGCGACCGGCGGATCCGGCTCCGCCTCGACCGGCCCATCGGTGACCTGGTCGCCGACACCGCTATCGCCTCGGTCCGCTACGCCAACCCCGCCCCGACACTGCGGGGCTGGCTGACATGGTTCGCCGAGGACCTGTACGAACGCACCCGCGCCGGCCTGCACGCCGGCGGGATCCTGCACCACACCAGCCGCCGCCGGCTCGGCGGGCTCGCCCGCACCGACGTCTACCTCGCCACCGACACCAAATGGGCGGTCGTGGCCCGATCCAGGCTGCGGTATCTCGCCGCCGGCCGGGAGCCGCCGGACAACCACACCGCCGCCCTCGCCGGCCTCGTCGCCGTCCTCGGCCTCGCCACCCACCTCTACCTCGACGACACCAACACTCTCACCGCCCAGCTGCGGGCGATCGCCGAGCAGCACTACCGGCCCGTACGCGACATCACCGCCGCGGTCGACGCCGCAGTCGGTGACCTCGCCACCGCCGCATACCGCTGACCCCTGCCACAGACCTCCGGAGCCATCGACCGTGATTCACCCACCTCACCCACCCTCGACGCCCACGGATCTGCCGGCCCACTGGCGTCGGCGGCCCGCCGTCAGGATCGCTGCCGCGCTGTCCGCGCTATCCCTGCTCGCCGCTGCCGCCCTCGTGCCCGGATCGGCCGCCACGCACAACCCCGCACCGCAGGGCAGCCGCTGGCAGGTCACCTCGCCTGCCCGAACGAGTACCCCACCCTGTGAGATCCCCGCGCCGCTGACCGCCGCCGAACTGCGCGCCCTCGCCGCGCGGACCGCAGCGACGCCACCCACCGCCCTACCCGCACCGCGGCCAGCCGACCGCGTGCTCCCCCAGGTCGCCGCCGAGGCGCACTGCGACGTCCCGGGACGGTTCTCGTTCGTGCTGATACGGCAGTGGGCCGCCGACACCCGCATCGACGCAGGACGCGCGACCAGCACCGTCGTGGTCTTCGAAGAGCGGCACTGGCGCGCCGACAACGGCTCCGGACGGGCCGTCAGCCTGCGTAATCCGCCCGGTCCACAGCCCACCACGGACGAGACCTACGAGCCGGGCACGCTCGACGGAACCATCGGCCCCATCGCCGTCGACTCCGCCGGCCTCACGGCACAGATCAGCAGCATCTCGCCGCCGTTCCTCGGCGCACCGGCGGTCCTGCGCGCCATCGCCGGACTGACGTCGTGGCGCACACCCGGCCAAGACGCCCGCACCGCGATCCTCACCCTGTTGAGCAACACCAACGGGCTCACTTACCACCCCGCGGTACGAGACCGCGCCGGGCGCACCGGTGCCGGCATCAGCGCCACCGGCGACGACGGCACCACCCGCGGCCTGCTCATCCTGCATCCCAGCACCGGCGAGGTCCTCGCCTACGAACGCGCCCACTTCACGCCATCACAGCGCGGACACCCTCGCACTGGCGACGTCGAGGACTACTTGCTGTTCACCATCCACACCCGCACGAGCATGACCAACACGCCCTGACACCACGCCGCCGATCACGCCGCAACTTTCATCCGCTTTCGAACTGTCAAGGGATCTTCATGGACGCCACTGCTCGCATCCGCGCCGCCCGCTGGGCCGACAAGGACAAGGTCGCCGCGCTCATCGCCGACGCCCTGCACCCCGACCCGCTGGCCGCCTGGCTAGTGCCCGAGGCGACCCACCGGCGCCGCATCCTCACCGAGGTGGCGGTGATCTGGGTGGAACACGCCATGTTCTACGGCGACACCCACGTCACCGACGACCTCAACGCCGCCGCAGTCGGCTTCCACCGCTACCGCAGCATCCCACCACCGGCGAACTACCGTAGCCGCCTCGCCGACGCAGCCGGCGACCGTGCGGAGCGGTTCGAGATCCTCGACGGGCTGCTCAGCGCACGCCGGCCCACCGAACCGCACTACCACCTGGCATTCCTCGCCGTCGCGCCCGCCGTGCAGCGGCAAGGTATCGGCGCGGCGGTGCTCGCCCACCACCGCGACAGACTCGACCGCGTCGACCTGCCCTCGTGGACCGACGCCACCGGCGAGAGCCAGGACATCTACGCCCGCTACGGCTTCACCCCACAGGAAGCGATCCGGCTGCCCGACGGCCCGGCCGTCACCCCGATGCGCCGCACCCCTACGCCGGGATCCCATCCCCTGGACACCATCAGCGCGGCCGGTAGCTCGCAGGCCAGAGGCCTGGGCGTCTGATCCGCGCGATGGCCTCGCGAACCGAACCGTGGCCGCTCCTGCGCCCTGTCATCCGTTGTCTTGGACGAGACCGTGCCGCGCCCCCGGGGGAAACGCGACGAGCCTCGCCCGCCCGCCGCGATGCCCTCGTGCCCGCTGATCCCAGAACTCGCGCCCACGACCTACAGCGCGAGCGTATTCGGTCACCTCCTCGTTCAGCGCCGTCTCCATGACCCTCTTGGTCAGCTGCCTAATTAGCCCGTCCGGGCCGGTCAGCGACAGCCCTTATTCCTTCGCGGCCCGGGCCAGCTCGGCGGCGGCCCTCGCCTCAGCCAACGGCTCGGGCCGCTCCTAGGTCCAGTCTGGTCGTTCAGTGTCGCGGTCACCACGGCACCCTCCTCACCAGGCACCACGCGGGAAAGGGATCGTCGGCGTCGGCGGCGATGGTGGTAGGTCCGTTCGATCCAGGTCACGGTCGCGGTCCTCAACTGCTGCCGGGTGGTCCAGGTTTGGTGGTCGAGGACGTTGTTCTGCAGCAGGCCGAAAAACGTCTCCATGGCAGCGTTGTCGCCGGCGGCGCCGACCCTGCCCATCGAGCCGATCATGTGGTGCTGGTGGAGGGTGTGGACGAGTTTCCGGCTTCGGAATTGCGACCCGCGATCGGTATGCAGCACGCAGCCGGCCACGTCACCACGGCAGGCTACGGCGTGGTGCAGGGCGTTGACGGCCAGCCTCGACTTCATCCGTGAGTCGATGGAGTAGCCGACGATCCGGTTGGACCACACGTCCTTGATCGCGCACAGGTAGAGCTTGCCCTCACCGGTTCGGTGTTCGGTGATGTCGGCCAGCCACAACCGGTTCGGGCCGTCCGCGGTGAAGTCGCGGCGCACCGAATCGTCGTGCACCGGTGGACCGACCTCGCCGCCCTTGCCCCGACGCTTGCGCTTGCTGAACGCGCTGAACCAGCCCATGCCAGAGCAGATTCTCCAGGCGGTGCGCTCGACCATCGGTTGGCCGGCAGCGCGGGCCTCATCGGCCAGGAACCGATAGCCGAACTCCGGGTCGTCGCGATGCGCTTCGAACAACGCGTCCGCCCGATACGCCTGCGCCAGTTCAGCGTCGGTGACACGGCGGGCACGCCACCGGTAGTAGGGCTGACGAGCGATGTTCAACACCCGGCACGTCACCGCCACTGGGACCCCGTCGGCGGCCAGCTCGCTCACCCACCGTCGCTCTTTCCTCAGGGTGAGCCTGTCTATCAGCCATCCGACATCGCTCCTCATTGCCTCGGGTGCCGGCCTGGCGCAGGCTGGTTGTCCGGTCGCTAGGAGGGATAGCAGCTTGGGCCAACGGGGAGCGGCAGGACCAAGACCCCGGGAAGCGGCAGAGGTGCCCGTCGGTCGAGCGGTCGCCCGTGACGCCTGGCGCCGTGGACACCTGTTGGTAGAGCAGCTAGTCCTACTCGGCTCAGCTCACACAGCTGCCGAACACCAGGCGACAGAGCTGTATCGCCGAGCGCATCAAGCTGCCGTACTTCGGCGGCTGCAGAGCATGCCCACTCAAGAGCTGCGGTCGGTGCGGCAGGGCATCCGAAGCATCCCAGCCCTCGAGCGCGCGGGTTATCGGACTGTCCTGGACGTGCTACGAGCTTCGCATAACGATCTTGTACGGCTGCAAGGAGTGGGGAACCACAGCGCGGCGGCAGTAGCGGAGGCGGCGCACACCATGCAGCGCCTCGTCGCGCAAGACACGGCTGTCCGCTTGGCCGTCGACGCCAAGGATTCAGCCTTGGATCCGCTGCTGCGCGCCCTGAGGCTGCTTCGCGAGATCACACGGCTGCAGGCGGACAGCACCGCTCGGGTCGGCTCCCTCGCGGACGATCTTGACCGTGCGCTCCGTAGAGCGAGGCCAGCCACCCGCTTGGGACGGTTGATGTTCGCTCGGGCGGCCACCAAGGCGGCGGCGTGGTCAGCAGTGGCGGATGTCCAGCGCTTCCTTGCCAGCAGGCAGGCGAACGCCGCAGTGGCGCTCCTCACCGAGTGGGAACGCACCGCTGCCCAAGCAAGTGCAAGCGAACACGATGAGTTGTGGGCAGACTTCACCCAACATCCAGCCGTCTACACCACGCTGTTGGAAAGGGTTAGCGGTAGGGCTGCGGACGGCGCGGCGGCCCATGGACACCTGCCACAGGCATTACAGAACCGAGCTGGGCAAATCGGCCTTGACTTGGGGAAGCTCCGCGTGACGCTGCGCGGCTATCAAGCCTTCGGAGTGCGATACGCGCTCCTGCAACGGCGATGCATCCTCGGGGACGAGATGGGACTGGGCAAAACCATCGAGGCCATCGCCGTCTGTGCCCATCTCAGTGCAGCCGGAGAGCGCCACTTTCTCGTCGTCTGCCCGGCCAGCGTTGTCGTCAACTGGCTCGGGGAGGTAGCCCTCCACAGCACGCTGACCGCTCACCGCCTTCACGGGCCGGAGCGCGACGACGCGGTCCGACAGTGGCAAACCGCCGGAGGTGTAGCGGTCACGACCTTCGAGACGCTGAGACGGCTTTCCCTACCCAATGACCTCCGGCCAGGACTCGTCATCGTCGACGAGGCTCAGCAGATCAAGAACCCGAAGGCTCAGCGGTCTCAGGCAGTCGCCCCTTATCTCGCTCAAGCTCCGCGAGCGGTCTTCTTGACCGGTACGCCAATGCTGAACCGGGTCGAGGAGTTCCGGAACTTGATCCGATACCTCGATCCAGCGGTGGCGGCCACGATCAGCGTCACCGACGGGTTGGCCGGCGCCGACAACTTCCGCCGCAAGGTCGCCGATGTTTACCTCCGCCGCAACCAGAAGGACGTCCTCACCGAGCTTCCGGACCTGATAGAAGTCGAAGACTGGGTCGAGATGGGTCGAGCTGAAACGCGTGCCTATCGGCAGGCGGTCCAGGATCGGAAGTTCGCCAGCATGCGTCGTGCCGCCGTGGTGACGGACGAGCCAGCCGTGCCGGCGAAGGTGGAGCGGCTACTTGAGGTGGTGCAAGAGGCCGCGGACAACCAGTGGAAGGTCGTGGTCTTCTCCTACTTCTTGGAAGTACTGGAGCGCGTACGCGCGAGTCTGCCTGATTCGCCGACTTTCCTTCTCACGGGTGCCGTTGCTCCCGCTTCCAGGCAACAGGTCATTGATGAGTTCAGCGCACTCGACGGTCATGCGGTTTTGATCAGTCAGATCACCGTCGGAGGGGTGGGCTTGAACCTCCCGGCGGCGTCGGTGGTCGTGCTCACCGAGCCGCAGCTGACTCCGGCGGCCGAAGAGCAGGCCATCCGGCGGTGCTACCGGATGGGGCAGACCCGCGGGGTTCGGGTGCATCGCCTGCTCGCTAGGAACACCGTCGATCAGCGGCTTTTGGAGATGCTTGGACGTAAGACGGCGCTTATCCGGGCGTATGCACACGACAGCGTCGCGAAGAAAGCGGACCCGTCGGCGGTCGACGGCCGCTACGTCGATCACGGTCTGCTTACCGATGAGGCGATTCCGCTTGAGCAGCGGATCATCATGGTCGAGCGGCAGCGGCTCGGGCTCGATAAGCGGCCGGTTGGCTGACAGCGCGATGGGGCCGTAGCGCATGCCTCCCAGAGCTGACGGCGAATCCCTCTCAGCTGGCTTGGGGAGCATTCGGAGGTGATTGTGTCGGGGTGGCGCGAGGACGTCTGCTCGGTGGTCGACGTATGGAGGTCGGTCGCGGGCGGTTCGAGCAGGCCGACGTGGGGGCGAGTGGGACGCGCGCATCCCACAGCGGAAGCAGGCTGGTACCGCGTTGATCTTCGCGGGTCACGCGCCGACGTGGACCAGCTAGATGCGCTGCGGGTGGCGGGCCCGACCCTGCCGAAGGGAGATCAAGGAGGGTACCGGCCGCTTGAGGCGATGCAGGAGGGGCAGCAGCTCCGAGTCAGGGTGGCGGATTTCGTGGACCTCGCCGACGCCTATCTGTGGCACCTGCGGCAGTCTCCTGCGTACCTGCTGGATCGGCTTCGCGAGGTCCTGGCTACCGTAGAGCTGGAGGGTCTGGCCGGAGACCTCGCCGCCGGCCGCCTCTCGGCCGCGCCTCAGCCGCTGGAGCGTGTCGCCGGCTTCACTGCGGCGCAGTGCGAGGCGTACACATCCTGTCTGCGTCCGGGTGTGCGCCTGGTATGGGGGCCTCCGGGCACAGGTAAGACATGGGTGCTCAGCGAGGCGATCAGCTCCCTGATCGCCAGCGGTAAGCGTGTCTTGCTGGTGTCGGCTACCAACATCGCAGTCGACAACGCCCTCGCCGGAGTGATTAGGCACCGTCGGCACCGTCCCGGACAACTGATCCGCGTCGGGCCGCCCCATCTGCGGGAAATCGCCACCGACCCCGACGTGTCGCTCGCCCATCTCGTCAAGGCCGTCCTGGCCGAGGCCGAGCAACGGCGGCTGAAGGTGCAGAACCAACTGCTGGCGCTCAAGCAGACGGTCGACGAGCTACGCGTTGTTGAAGAGCTCATCGCCGACTACAACCCGGATGAGCACGCAAGCGCCCAGGCGGCGGTTGGCCGGGACCGAAACATCCCTCGATTGGCGCAACGGCTGGCGGATGTCGGGAGTCACGTGATCGCATGCCGCCACGCCCTGGTGCGCGCCGAGACGGCAGTTCGCAAGGCGCGAGCCGCAGTCGCGGAGGCCTCGGGTTCACGCGCCGCTCTGGATGCCTTGGATGACGTTCGGCGGCAGGGCGCGCTGGCTCAGCAGGAGGCTGACCAGGTTGCGATGCGGCTGCTTGCCGCTCGGGGCGAGCGCGACCGCACCGAGGCGCAGCTGGCTGCCGTTCAGAGCGGCGGTCTACTGGCGCGGACCCGAGATTGGCGCCAGCCGCAGCGTCTGCGTGGGCTGCTTCACCAGCAGCAGGAGATGCTTAGCGCGCTCGAGGAAGAGGTACAACGCAACGAGTCTCTCCTCAGCCGGTTCCACCAATCCAGCGAGCCGAAGGTGGCTGCGCTGCAGGCCGAGGCTCGGTACACCCGCGCGCAAATCGGTGGCCGTGACCACGCCTTGGCCGAGGCACAGCGAGCCCACGAAGCGTCGAGTACTGAACTGTCTGCGGCAATCGCCGAACAGGACGCGGCTCAGCAGCGGCTCCTGACGGCCGAGGCGGCACCGCGTGCTACACCAGCACAGTTGGCCCTTATCGAGCAGGCTGATCGCCACCACCTGCCAGCACAGTACGAGCGTCTGCGGTTGCTGCGCCGTCGGGTCGCTGCCGAAGCGTCTGCCCGGTCCCGCCTCGAGAAGGAGCACGCTAAGGCTCACGACGACTACGACCGTCTCCGCCGGGATGCAGAAGCCACTCTGATACGCCAGGCGCGCCTGGTTGCTACCACCCTCGCGCGATTGCGTACCGCTGACGTCCTCCTCGACGGCCCCTACGACGTCGTACTCATCGACGAAATCGGTGCCGCCACCATCCCGGAAACGCTGCTGGCGGTGTCCCGCGCCACGACCACCGCAGTGCTCCTCGGTGACTTCATGCAACTCGGCCCCGTCCTGCCGAAGCCCATCACCGACAGCAAACGTGCCGACGTACAGCGGTGGCTGTGCGACGACGTGTTCGGCATGTGCGGCATCACCGTTGCCGCCGACGCCACCGCACACCCCGGCTGCACCGTGCTCGACGAACAACACCGCTTCGGACACGACGTCATGCACGTGGCCAACGCCATCGCGTACGACGGCCTGCTACGCGCCGCACCCACCATCCCGAAGCGTGACAGCGGAGACCCAGAGATTGTCCTGATCGACACCGACAGGCTCGGAGACCTCGCCACCGTGCGAGCAACCGGCCGCACGAAAGGTTGGTGGCCGGCCGGGGCGCTCATCAGCAGGGTCCTGGCCGACTACCACCGCTCCCGCGGGGAGACGATCGGCGTCATCACCCCCTACAACCCGCAGGCCGAGGCGACTCTTGAAGCACTACGGGACCGGGAAGAGACCAGCACCGAGCCCACCGAGGTCGGCACCGCTCACCGCTTCCAAGGACGAGAGTTCGACATCGTGGTGCTCGACCTCGTCGAGGACGACGGCAAGCCTCGATGGATTGCTCAAGCCAGCATCTCTCGCGGCGGCTTCGCCCGCGAAGGCCTCAAGTTATTCAACGTTGCGGTCACCCGTACCAAGAACCGTCTCTACCTCGTCGGCAGCCGTCACCGCATCGAGCAAGCGCCTCCAGACACCGCGCTCGCGCACCTCGCGCCGCTACTGGGTGACCCCATTCGCACCGTGCCTGCAGAGCGGCTGATCACCGCACCATCGGTAGCAGAACCCGACCGCCCCGCTCTCGGAGAGTTCGGACGCGACCTGGCCGACATTCTGGCCCAACACGTCCGTGTCGCTGAGATTCAGGACGAGAAGCAGTTCTACGAAACCTTCACCGAGCATCTCAACTCCGCACGCCACTCCATCTGGATGTGGGCTACCTGGACCACGAATCGCACCAAGTCCATCGCTCCAGTGCTCGCAGACGCCATCGCACGGGGCGTCCAGGTCATCATCTTCGTCCGAGACGCGCGAGACCACCTACAGGGCACCGCCAACGCGCAGCAGAACCTTGCGACACTTCGTGCAGCCGGACCGATCATCGTCGAGGTGTACAAAATGCACCAAAAAATCGTTGTCATCGACGAACGAATTGTGCTCCTCGGAAGCCTCAACGTACTCTCACAACGCCAAAGTCGTGAGGTCATGCTCGTGATGGAAGGCACCCACTTCGCACGCAAGATACTCGAGCATGAACAGGCGGTCCAGTTCCGTCAGCCACCACCCGTTTGCGGGCGTTGCGGCAGTACCACCACGATCGCGTTGCACCGCCCGAAAGAAGGCTGGCGCTGGCGCTGTTACGCCCGGACTGCCAACCCTGCCACCGCACAGGCTGCTACCTGCGGCTGGAGCACAAATCCGAGCGAGCCGATACACGACGACATGGCGACCAGCCGGAGCTTGCGCTGACGTCGGAATCGCTGCGGCTACCGCGGGAACACCGGGATGACGATTATGTACGCAAGAAGCGCTGCGATAAGAATTATCGAGGGTCTACCTGATCTGGCAGCCTTAGTCGCCAACGCCCTCCGGGACGCGTTCGTCATTTGGCGCACCGGCGGCCGGTGTGAAACGAGGACCGCTGGTCAGGTCCTGAATGAAAAGCTCTCTGGCTTCGAGTGGTGCTGAAATCGTGCTCAGATGAGCCAGGATCAAGCGCAGGTGCTGTCCCGTGGTACCAACTGTGCCGTCGTGCAGCTTCCGGGTAGGGCATTCCCCGGCATCCACCTCCAGGGCGATACGTTCGTTGCCCTCCTGGTGCAGCTGGCGGACGCGGCGCGCCTACTGCGCCACGACCCCGGCGACCGCGCAGCTCTCGACGAGCTGGACGACGCCGTCGGAGCGGCAGAGCGCTTCCTCGACTTCTACGAAGCGACGCTCTCGCAGCGAGGTATCCAGCGGCCGTACTGACACGGCAGCCACCGGCAGAAGCTCACCTCGAAGACCACCGTCGGTCGCACCACCGCAGCAGCGACGGACATCTCACCATCGTCGAGATACGAGACGTCCCTTAGTTCCCGCGAGCGCATATCAGCAGGCCCCGCCATCAAGCAGCCGCTCGCCCGCTGCTGGCCCAGATACGGGCGCAGATCGCCGAGGCCGAGGAGCGGCTCGCCCGGGCCCAGGCCGCCGGCGACGCCCGTCGGGTCAAGGAAGCGGAGCAGGCGCTCGCCTCCAAGCGGCAGTTCCTCCAACAGAGCAGCTGAGCCCGCCGTCGGCCCGGACGAAACTCCTAAGGTTGCGAGGCGCTCGACCGCGCTGGCATCGGCTGGCAGGTGGCTCTGCACGTGCTCACCGCGTCCCGGCCGCGGATCGTGCGCCACATCGGCGCGGTAATGCACATTGTTGTCGGCGCCGGTGCCGGATGGACGACTGCTGGCGGTGGCGATCGTCGAGGCCCCACGCGTGGGGGGCTGACCCAGCTCAATATTTGATCTTGGGGTGGGTGAAGAAGCGTGTATTGCTCCCGCATGCTGCGCGCCAAGCAGCCTCTCGGCACGGGCCGGCGAGAGGGTCTCCTGCGCCGGTCCCGTCTAGGGCACCAGCCGCAGCATCGGGCGCTGGTGTGTCAGGCCCAGCAGCTCCTCGGTCCGCGCCACCGTCCAGCCCAGCTCGTGCGCGAGATCCGGCACCGTCAGGTCGGTTGCCTTGGCCGCCAGCTCGAACGCTTGCCGCAGCATGACCGTCTGCTCGCCCGGGTACCGGCTCACGGACTCGGTGGCGAATCCGGGTTGGTGGCGCAGCTCGGCCAGCCGCCGCCAGGCACGTCCGGCGGCCTGGTCCGACAGCAACCCGACCTCGCGGCACCGGTACAGCAGCGAGTCGACCGACACGCCCCACACGTGTTGCAGGTCGGCCAGCCGGCGCAGGTCGACCCGGCCGGGTAGCTCGGGCAGGATGCTGTCGCGCGGGGTCAGGAACTCCGCTGCGAAGGCATCGGCCTCGCGCTCGTGCTGTGTGTCGCCTGGGGCGGTGTCGCCGTGCAGGACCAGGTGGCCTAGCTCGTGCGCGGCGGTGAACCGGTACCGGTACACGTCGTCGGTGCGGTTCGCGGTCAGGACCATGATCGGGCGCAGGTGCGCGATGGAGAAGGCGTCGACCTCCCGGTCGGCGTGGTTCGGCGGTGGTGCGTCTACCACGATGCCGCGCGCCTCCAGGTGCCGCACCAGGTGCGGGATGGGTCGGGTGCCCAACTGCCAGTACGCGCGCAGCGCGCGGGCCGCCTCCACCGGCGAGCGCGGCAGTTCTGCCCCGGAATGCATCTCGCCGCCGGCGAAGCCGGGTAGGTCGACCGGGGGAAGCTGGACCCGTTTCTCCAGCGCCAGCGTCAGCTCCCACACCTGCTTGACATGGGCGATCGCCTTGTCGCGCTGCCACGCCCGCGCCGAGCGCAGGCTGCGGAAGTGCGCCCCGGAGGCATCGAGGCGGGCGTGCGGACGGCCGTAGACGAAGAACGTCAGCGGCACGCCCAGCGCCTCGGCCAGCCGCGGGATCAGGTCCGGTCGGGGCTTGGTGACCCCGGACTCGTACTGACCGACGGCGGCTGCAGTCACTCCGACGGCGGCGGCGACGTCCTTCTTCGTCTTGCCCGCCAGGTGCCGCGCCTGCGTCAGCCGGGCCGCGTCGAACGCCCGGGCCACCGCGCCCGGGGCGGGCGCTGCGTCCCTCGGGTCGGCCCCGGCGGTGCCGGGCAGCAACGACAGTTGGTTAACGGTCCTGGTCATTGGCCTTCGGTTCCTGTGGTGCCTGCTCTGTGGCCGGTGGGAACTGCTCGCTGTTCTCTCGCTCGACCGGCGCACGCGGGGTCAGCGGGACCGCCGGCATCACGCCGTCGTCGAAGCGCGGCGCGGCGGCCGACCCGGCCGAGTCGGTCGGGCCGGCGAGGCGGGGCCCGGGTACCGGACCGAGGGGACCCGTCGGGCCGTGGCCGCGACCCTCGCCGCCGCGCGAGCCGGGCACAGTGAGCGGCAGCTGCTCGACCCGCCGCCAGTGCACACGCCCCCGGAAACCCAGCTCTCCCTCGCCCATCCAGGCGTTCAGCACACCGGACCGGTCGTTGCTCGCATAGGCCAGCAGCGCCAGGCGGGTGCCCTCGGGCAGCCGGGTCAGCACCGGCGTGCGTTCTTCCGCGGCGTCGCCCACGGTGTCATCGGTGAGTTCGTCCAACAGCGACGCCTGCTCCGGCTCGGGTCCGTAGAAAGTAAACAACTCGGAGATCAGCGCGCTGACCTTGCGCTCGGTGATCCGCGCGCGGTGGATCGGCTTGCTGCTGTCCTTGGCGTACCGGAACGGATAGATCAAGTTACCTTCGAGCACCACAAACTCGTGCGGCGAGCTCTTAGGCTTGATGACCTGGACGCCGTCCATCTCCTTCAACGCCTCCACGATGCAGGCGTACCGGCGCGACCGCTGGACGGAGCCGAAGCCGAGCAGGTCCGTGCTCTCGGAGATCCGATGCGCGTCCTGCGCGTTCGCCAAGGCCCTGTGCAGGGCGTCCACCAAGACTACGCACACGTGCGCCGCCCGCTCGCCGAACCGCTCACGGGCCCAAGGGCCGACCGGATACTCCACCGCGCACTCCTCCGTGCAGCTTTATCGAGGAGTACCATATTAACACTACGACTTTAGTTGATCTTGCGTTCGCCTCTTCTGCGTGTCGTCGCGCATGTCGGAGGCCGACGCGCAAGGGCTGGGCCGGCGCACGTTTCCAGCTCGGAATGAACGGTAACGCTAGGCCAACGGGTCGCCGGCACGAGCGGCACCGCGGTGTTCTGGTCCGGCCGCGACGGCCTGCTCGTCGCCCTGCGATTCGACGGAATCCCCGACTCCTCCACCACCATCGGCCTCACCTCCGCCGTGGAGGGCGACCCCACCGGCCTCGTCCGCCGCCTGGAGAACCAGCTCACCGACCTGGACGCCACCCGGACCACCGTGCAGGCCCGCATCGCCGGCCAGCACGAAGAGATCGCCCGCGCCACCGAGCAGCTCGACCAGCCGTTCCCCGGCCGCGACGAGCTGCTCGACACCCGCCGCCGGCTCCGCGCGATCAACGCCGTCATCGACCTGATGGCCGACACCACCCCACCATCGAGCGGCCCGCCCGCCGTACCCGTCAACGTCGACCACTGGATGCCGACGGACCTACGCGACAGCCTGACCCCCGACGAACAGACGTGGCTGGACCGGCGCATGCAGCACGTCCCCAGCGGCGGCGCCGTCCAGGACGCGGCCCGCACCAACGACCTGGCCGACTTCACCGCCCCATTCGACAAGGCACTCACCCACGCCCTCGCCGACCCCGGAAACACCGAGTTGGCCGTCGCGGTGATGCTCAAGTGCGACGAGCCGGCCTGGCGCCAAGCCCTCTACAGCGCCGCCGGACAGGCCGTCCACCAGGCAGTCCGCGATACGCCCCCGCCAGGCTCGGCAGCGGGCCCGTCGACGCAGCGCGACAGCCGACCGGACCAGTCCGAGGTGATCAGGCCACTGGCGTCGGCCGCCATCGTCGCGGCCACGACGCCGGCGGATCGGGCGCTGCTCGACGCCTGCACTCAGCAGGCCCTGCGCGTCGACGCCGTCCAGGCCGCCGCGCGCGCCGGTGACCAGACCGCCTTCAGCGCGACGTTCGCGGCCGCGATGACCACCGCGATCGCGCAGCTCGGCGACTCCGCCGACGTGGTCCGCCTCGCCGACCTCCACGCCGATCAAGCGTTCCGCCGAGGCTTGGCCAACCTGGTCCGGGACAAACTCACGCCGACCCCGGCAGCGGAGCACCAAGCTGCCCCATCTGCCACGGTCGACGCGGCCTCGGTCGCCGCCAAGGCGTTCCTCCCCGCACCCCGCGCAGCGTCGACAGGCGCCTCGGCCGCCGCGTCCATCTCGCCGGCCCCGACTACCGCTCACCGGGCCGCCGGTCACGACCACGCCCGCTGAAGGGTTCATCGCCCACGATGGTGTGGAACAGCATCAGCGCACCCCCGGCAGCACCCCCGCCCCAGAGCACAGCCGATGGGACAGAATGGTCGGTCAGGTACGACAGCCCGCCGGCGAGCACGCCGACGACGAGTGCGAGAAGCAGCACGACGGCGGCACGGACAGTCAGCAGCGGGCCGGGGGACGACGGTGTCACGAAGACCTCCGATTCAGGTGGTGAACGACGCCCGGCTGTAGGTCCACATCGGGGAGATACCCCACGCGCACGACCGGTTTGAGCTGCGGAAAAGGTTCACAGAAAAAGTTTGAGAAAGTCCGTGGGGTGACCGCCACGGACACACCTACAAGGGGTCGTCTTCATCGTCGGTCGCGACTGGGCGGGAGCTTGCGAGTGCGCAGGCGCGAGCGGCGATGATGCCGACCCCATGCGTCACCGGGGTCGGCACAAGCGAGACGACCGAAAGGGCGATGGTGGTGGTTGGCGGCGGCGGCGCGGCGGGCGGGACGCCCGCGGGCGAGGCGCGCGCGGCTGCTCTACAACCTTCCGACTGCGCCGATTTCAACTTGGGGCAGCCTGTTCCGCTTCCGGACGTGCTGGCCAACATGAACAAGCTCTTCGCCGAGGACACCCGGCGGTTGCAGGAGAACCTTCAGCGTCGGGAGGCCGACCGACTCCTCCTGGAGGACCTTGCCGCCCGGAACTTCACCGGTCCCCGATATCGGCGCTTCGAGGACGAGCTCGCCGCCTATGGCATGGCGGTGCTGCGCGGTTGGATGCACTCCGGGTACATCTTCACCCTGGCCGCGACACGCGGGTTCTCCCTCAACCCCAGCGAGGCCGAGCTGGAGGAGCTGTTCCGCGACTCCGATGCCCGGGAGGAGCTGGCCGTCATGACCGTCGCGCTGGCGCTGCCCCGATTCCGTAAGAACGCCCTCGAAGGCGGTGGCTGGCGGTTCGAGGGCGGTGCCAGCTTGGCCACCTACTTCATGGGGGCCTGCCTGTACGAGTTCCCCAACCAGATGCGTACGCGCCGGGCCCAGCGGCGGAGATGGCACCTGCAGGATCGTGGCGACCCTAGGCTCGTCATACCCGTGGAGAGCAACGTCGACGACCCGGCGGTCATCACTGCCGGGAACCAAAGGGTCCGTGACGCCCTCATCAAAGCCGAAGCTCGGACCGCCGCCGTTGTGGCACTCACCCTGGACGGCTACAGCCAGGAGGAGATGGTCGAGCTGCTGGGCGAGACCTCCGTCCGAGCGATCGAGGGCGTGCTGCACCGGTGGCGCAAGAAGGAGAAGACGGCACATCAGGGAGGTGAGTGCCGTGACTGAGCACGACGGTGATCTGGACCGCTTCGAGCAGCTGCTTGAAAACTCTTCCCTGGGCACGGCGGGCGCCCGCCGACTACGTCGCCGGACATCTACGCGGCACCTAGCGGCAGTACGCCGAATTCAGCAGCTGCGCAATCAAATGGCGCATTCCCCATCGGTAGAAGCCGCAAGGGCAGCGGCGACTGAGCTGGTCGAATTCCTCAGAGAGCTTGGGTACCACGGCCAAGCAGAGCACGTTCTAGATACTGAGCTGGTCGAATTCCTCAGGAAGCTTGTGTACCACGGCCAAGCAGAGCACGTGCCACATGAAGCCCTCCCCGGCAGCGATGCCACTGCCGTCGCCAAACTCGCGGAGGCTACTGCTCGGGCCACCGATTACCGTTGGACGCCCCAAAGCCCAGAACGGTCCGTCGGGGCGACGCAGAGCATAGAGGCCTACTTCACACAGAAGGAGACGAAGGCCAGGCTGACTCTGCTGCTACGGCGCGAAGGGCTCGCCAAGGACGACCCGCAGTGGTGGAGGGAGATTCGAGGGGTGTACGCAGAACTGCGTCAACATATCGGTGCAACCCCGGTGCCAAACGCCCCACCTCCTGGCGAAGTCGAACCTGGCCGACTGCCTATACTCGTGGTGCTTTTTTCCTATTCTGCCGCCAGAATAGAAGCACTCCAGTCCTACTTCGATGATTGGCTGGACAGGGAGCCCGGGCGTCTAATCAAGGCTGCTGTCGACACGCCTGGTGGAGGGCGTCAGATATATGATTTGGCTGGAAGTCGGGGTGCGAACGCGGACGCGCAAGGCGACACCAACCGCAACGAGCGGACCGGACACAGCAGTTAACCGTCGCGGCGACCGGCCGTCGTAGACGGCTTGCACACTGCCAGGTCAACTGCCGTGACGACCTTTCGATGCAGTGGTCCCCGCCCGCGCCAGTCGCGGTGACGTCCCGGCGAACGCGTTCCAGCGCAGGCCGTTACAGGGTCGTCAGCCGGTGGGTGCGGTTCAGACTCGCGGGGCAGACGAAGGACGCATCGACCACCCAGAAGCCGCACCACAGGGTGTATGCGTTTGTATGCTTCTCCCATATCGGTAGATCCGTACCGGTTCTCCTACGAAAGCGGCGAGGCGCTCGACCGCGCCGGCGTCGGCTGGCAGGCGGCTCTGCACGTGCTCACCGCCTCCCGGCCGCGGATCGTGCGCCACATCGGTGCGGTGATGCACGTCATCGGCGCGGTGCCGGACCGGCGGCTGCTGGCGGTGGCACTCATCGAGGAAACCGACGGCGAGTACGTGGTGGTCGGGGCTCGGTGGCTCGACGAGGACGAGGCGCAGCCGCTGCGCAAGTTGATGGAGAGGGCGGACGATGAGCCGAGCAGAGGACATCAGAGCGGCGCAGGAGTCGCTGGAGAGCCGCGACTGGTCCGACGCGGTGGTCGACGACACTCCGCCGACGACGAAGGTGAGCATGTCCGCCCGGTACCCGAGCGGCACCGCCCGCCGGGTGCTGGAGGACGCCGAGGCCCGCGGCGTGAAGCCGGGGGTGATCCTGCGGGAGATCGTGGAGGCGTATTACGCCACGCTCGACGCCGCCGGCGACGAGCCGATCACCGTGCGGCCGGCCGACGTCGTCCGCGCGCTGGCCCAGGTTGCCCGGCGGGAGCGTCCCGCTGCTGCCTAGGGCGATGTCGGACGCTGGCCGTACGGTCTGACCATGCAGCAGGTGGATGACTTCTCTACGCCCAGTCGGGCGCCGATGCTCGTCGTTCGCTGGAAGGCCGGCCGGGTCCACGTCAGTCAGGACGGGATCAAGACATGGTGCGGTGCCCTGGTGCCTGACACCGCCACTCGCACCGTCCCGACGGTCGACTGGCACCAGCACACCAACTGCTACAACTGTGCCTACCGGCTTTGGCCGCTGTACGCGCCACCCGGCTACCTGCGTCCCGTCAACGGCCAGGACTTCCCCATCCGCCGCGTCTGCTCCCACGGCGGTGACCCTCGCGCGTGCACCACCTGCAAGCCGCGCCCACCGAGGAACTGGCCCTGCACGCGCGGCTGTACCGACCCGCGCGATCACCAGGCCGACCGCCGGTACACCAAGTGCACCGTCTTCCCGCCCCGCCAGCCGATCGCACAGGGCGGGCGCTGCATCGGTGGCTGCGAGTCCACGCACCGGGTGCTGCACCGCGCCAACCCCGGCATGTTCTTCGACCTGGCCGACAGTGATTCCCTGACCTGCTATCACTGCGGGTTGTACGTCTGCGTCGGCTGCGAGGCCGCCCCGGTGGCGTCCACCCTGACGTTCTGCGACGCCTGCCCCTGAACGCGCCAGCGCGCACTCTACCGGCCCGGAACCTCGGCGGTCACGCCCGCTGAAGGGGACCGCGACGGTGCCGGTGGCGCCTCAGCCGGTCGGCCCGCCGACGCAGCGACGGTGACCACCGCCGCAGTCGACTGAGGGAACGCCTGGGTCGCGAGCTTCGCCCCGTTCACGTCACGAGACTTGTTTTTGGTCTACCGGCGGACCCACGGGCTTCACCTGACACTGGGACCTAGAAAATCTTGGACCTGGCGGTTAACGCTGGTCCACTTTTTGCCCTCTACCTATCAGTGCCACGCACCAGCGTGGGCTCAACGACTGAAGCGAGGCTCAGTGGACGTATCGAACTGGGGCGGACTCGCGGCTGCCGCCGTCGCCAGCGTCACCGGCTTGGCGGCGCTGTGGATCCGCGTTCGGTGGCGCATGCGACAGGAGAAGGCACGCGGTGACTCGCTCGTAGCGATCGCCGAGGCCCTGCCCTCCGGTGGCCGGCTGCGCGACCAACGCGCCGACGGATCCTGCATCACCCTGACGGTGCCCGCGACACCCGTCACCGGGAGCCCTCGTGGATGACAAGACCACTGAGCGGTCCGAGCCACCGTTGGAGAACCCGATGAACATTTTCGGGATCCCCGAGCAGGCGACGCCACTCGCACCGACGCTCGAACTCGCAGCCTGCGACCGGGACCGGATCCGCGACGAGTTCAGCGCCTTCTACGAAGGGTTCATGGCTCGCCTGAGCGCGTGGGTGTACCTGCACGGGTGGGCCTCCGAAGCTGACGCCTACGACATCGCGCAGGAGACGATGCGCCTGGCCTTCGAGAGGTGGCCCACGATCGAACACCCGAAAGCCTGGGCTCGCAGGACCGCCTCCCGGCTGTCCGTTCAGCGGCTCGCCAGCGACGAGCTGCTCCCGCTCGAAGACAACGAGGACCGAATCCCCCGCAAGGTGGATGCGTGCAGGTTCGCCGCCTCGGAAACTCTGCACGACTTCCGGGCGGCGTTGCAGCAACTGCCGCCGCGCCAGCGCCAGCTACTGCTGTGGGCATCGGAGGAGTACGAGCCGACCGAGATCGCCAAAGAGCTGAAGATGACACCGGAGGCGGTGCGAACCAGCCTGTGGAAGGCGAGGCGTCGACTTGCCGAGATCATGCAGACGCAGGACGCGGGCGAGCAGTGAGCGAGGGGGCGACCGTGAACGACCAAACCACAGGGACGCCGAAGAGGCACCCCACCACCGCCGACCCGAGGCCGCTGAAGGACTTCGTGGACGGTGAAGACATCGACGCAGCGGGCCGTGCGGCCCTCGATGAGATCGAGCGTCGGTTTGAGCAGACGTGGGACATCAAGGCAGGGCTGCAGGAGATCTTCCTGACGGAGCACTACCGCCGTGCAGTCACATCCCAGCAGAGCAAATTCGATGCCAGCGCCGGGTTGGCGGCGATTGTCGGCCCGGCTCGACCCTGGGTCCAGTGGGTAGAGCAGCTTTTCGACCCCGCCGATGGTGGCGCAGACCTCATCGCAACGGACAACGACACCCGCGAGGTGTATCTGGTTGAAGTCAAGCACCACCTCCCCACTCCACCCGACACCCTTCAGCAGATCGATTCGCTAGCCCGCAGGATCCTCGCAGTCCTCCACCACGCCCTCCTGGCCGACCGGGACCAACTGGCCATCAATCTCGAATACGACGAGGCCATGTCGTCCGCGCTCGAGTCTGCGAAGAGGTTGCGCAACCTCCCCAGCGCCATCGAAGACCGCCTCGTCACGCGCGAACAGGCGGTGCACGTGGTAGAGAGCGTGGCGGAAGCCTGCCAATTCCTCTGGCAAGTGGTGCGCGTAACCACTGTTTTTCGACGGACGCTCCCACGGGATCTCTCGCACTACGAGAACGATCTATTGGATCTTTCCAACGAGGCGTACCGGCTGCGTGTGCCCGTCCAACGCCTGTTCGACCCCTCGGACGACTTGGTTGACACGCTGCTATGACGACAGTTCCGCGCTGGCCCTGGCGCCCACGGGCCACTGGGCACGGCCCGGCGTTCAGGTCAGCGCCTCGGTCACTGATTCGGCATGTAGTTGAGCGCCAAGCCCTCGCCGTAGCGGTGACCCTCACCGGTCAAAATCTGCGCCCCGTGCTCCAGCGACGCCAGCACCGTCGTGGCCAGGTCGACCCGACTGGTCGCTCCCAGCCAGTACGACAGCTCCAACCAGTCCTCGCCCCAGGTCGGCAGCACCGCGCAGGCATCCATCGCCAGCAGTGCGTGAAGGTCTTGCCGGTCCTTCGAATCGATCACCAGCTTCAGGGCCTCGGCCACGGTGACGGCGGTGACGCCGAAGCGCTGCCGGTCGGTGACGACCTCGCCCACTGGTTCCACAGAATGGACCGACCCCGCCACGTAAGCGAGCAACGCCGAGCGATCCAGCACGAGCGAGACCTGGGGCGGTTCATCCTCGGGGGTCACGCCGCCGACGCCGACTGATCCCCGCCGGCCTGCTCCATGTGCTGGCGGACCCGCTCGCGGACCGCCGCGAAGCGCTCCGCAGGCCACTCGGCCTGCACCGCGTACCGGCGGGCGCGGGCGGCGGCCAGGCCCTCCAACGTCAGCGTCACCCCGCGGCGAGCCTGCTCGTCACGGAACTGATCCCACGCCCGCTGGGCCCGCACCGCCCCGGTCACGTAGGCGCTCGCCTTGCCCGGCCCCTGCTGCTCCAGACCCTGCATCGAGGCGAAGATCCGGAACAACCGGTACGTCGGGGACCGACGCGGTGGAGACGGATGTGAGCCATGTTGAATGGCGGGATGCTCGTCAACCCGCTGCCCGGCACCGAGCGCACGGTGCTCGACTCCGCTCTCGACTACCTGCTCAACAGGCTGCACGCCGTCGTCGGAGGCGGCGGCGGCGGCGGGACAGTGGCCATCGAGCGGGCGTTCGCGTACATCGAGTGGGTACACGAAGCACGTCGACGGCTCTACAACCTGATCCGGCCCGCCGAGCTGGAGCAGCTACTCGGGCTTCGAAGCTACGAGACCATCCTCACGGCCACGAGCCCGTTCGGGGGCCCGGGAGGCGAGCGGGTCCTCAACAGTCTGGTTTCCACCGAACTCACCGAACGGGTCACCGTCTTCGAGCACGCGATTCGCAACCTCAAGGAGCGCGTCGACCAGCTCTACCGTGCCGGCGTCCTGGTCGTGCTCGACACCAACGTCTATCTGCACTACCCGCAGGAGCTGCACGAGATCGACCTGCGGCAGGACCTCGGGCTGCGCGAAGAACCGATCTACATCCTGGTACCGATGGCCGTCGTCGACGAGCTGGACGGCAAGAAGCAACATCAGAACAAGGACACCCGGCGCCGGGCCCGGATGGTCACGGCCAAGATCGAGCAGGTGGTCCGGAACGGCGGCCGGCTCCGCGAGCAGGACTACTCACCCCTGGGCAGCGGCGGCATCCCGCGCGGCGAGATCACCTTGGACGTCGTCTTCGATCCGCCAGGGCACACCCGGCTGTCGATCACCGACGACGAGATCGTCGACCGTGCGGCGACCCTCCAGACCCTGGCCGGTCGCCGCGTCCGCCTGCTCACCTACGACACCGGCATGGCCATGCGAGGGCGCAACGCCGGCCTGACTGTGCACAAGCTCCAGCACTCCAGGACCGACGACGGAAGGTAGCTGAGCACCGCGCCGGCCGGGCCCCTACCGGCCCGGCGCTTCAGCGGTCACGCCCGCTGAAGGAGACCGCGGCGGTGCCGGTGACGCCACGGTTGGCCGGCCCGCTGACGAGGCGTCGGTGACAGCGGTCGCGGTCGACTGGGGGAACGCCCGCCTGGGCCGCGAGCTTCGCCGCGTGTATGCCACGATCACCAGTCCCGGCAGACGCCTGGCCGGCCTCGGGGCGGTCGCCGCGTGCGTCCTCGCCCCCTGCTGCCACCGTCTCCCGCCACTCACCGTCAAGGGTGACGGTGGGACGGTCCCCGTCGCCCTGGACGGTGCCGTCTGCCTGTGTCGCTGCGGCGCCCTGCTCGGTGGCGTAGTCGTCGGCCACCCGGAACGGGTACGCAGCCGGTGTGTGGGCCTGGTCGACGAACGCGGGCACCTGCCGCAGCAGAGCGCGCACATCGTGCCCGGCGCGCTCCAACTGGTCGAGCTTGTAGGCCAGCGCCGGCCACGCCCGCCGAGGCGATGACCCGCTCCGCCCGGTCGGCGGTCCACACCTCCCGCACGTGCACTGCCATCGCCTCCTGACGCTCCTGTGCGGTGCGGCGCCGCTCGCCGGCGTCATCGGTCCGGGCCTCCGCTGGTGGGGCCTCTGCCGGCCCGTCGACGTCGTCCACGGCGGCACGGTCGAGCTGGTCGGACAGCCATGCCTCGTCTCCCGGTCGGGCACCGGTCTGCGCGTCGATATGGACTCCGCGTTCGGCGAGCCGCACGACGATGACCCGCTGGGCGGCCTGGGCGCGCGGGTCGACGCCCGCCCACTCGGCGCTGGCCCGCCAGGCCCGCGCGATGTCCTCGGCCGATGCCTGCCGCCACCACGACGGCGGGGGTGCTGGCCGCCACACGGTTACGCCGGCCTGCTGGGCCGCGCGCACCTGAGCGCGGATGCGACGGGCCTGTCCCTCGCTGGCGCGAGCGGCGCGTTGTAGCTGGGCGATGCGGATCTCGATGGCCGCCTGCGCCAGTTGCCCAGCGGCCTGGACCCCGGCCGTGACCGCCGCGATAGCTCGCTGGTGGATCCCGGCCACCTCGTTGTATACCTCTGTGCTGGGCGATACTGGGATCGAACCAGCGACGTCTTGGGCGTGAACAGAGTGGTCTGGGGATCGTCGCTAGTCCACGCAGAAGCGCACCAGCACGCCGCGTCGCCCAGCAGCGTTGGCCTCGTTTCGAGGCGCCCGAGAGACATGACAACCGCATAGATGTAACGCCTGCCTCTGCTCAGCGAGCGGCCGATGCCTGACGGCATCGGCCGCTTCTTCATGCCCGCCGGGGCACCCCGGCACACGAACCAACTTCGGAGGACCTGTCCATGACCATCCACCCATCCGACACGGCGCGAACCTCCAACGCATCAAGCTGCAACACGACCACCCCGCTCCCTCACGACGACAGTGCCCGCATCGCCCTCCAGCCCGCCGTGCTTCGAAACCGGGTCGCAGAGCCCAGGGCGCGAACGAAGCACGTCCACCGACGGATGTCTCCGCCGGGCCAGCCACCGGACGGAGGCGTATGACTCTGCCGTCCGATCACCAACTTCAGCAACGCAAGGAGTCCGTTCCGGCGACGGGCACGGCACCGGACAAACGACTTGACCGGTCCAGTGAAGGTGACGGTTCATGGACGGTCGACGACGTCGACGGACGTGCGTCGACCGCGCTCATCAGGGTGGAGGCTCCCCGTCAGCCACCTGAGCTGCACCCCGGCGCCGCTGCGGCCCTACTGAAGCTACTCAGACGCGTCAACGACCACCGCACGAACAACTCGATCGAGGACAACGGATGATCACCCCTCAACCGAAACCCTTCGCCTTCTACGGCCGCGTGTCGACCGAGGACAACCAAGACCCAGAATCGTCTAGAAGCTGGCAACTCACTCGGGCGACCACGCTCATCCAGCCCCATGGCGGCCGAATTGTCACCGAATATTTCGACATTGGCCAGAGCCGCTCGCTCCCGTGGCAGCGCAGGACCCAAGCCAACCTCCTTCTCGCAGCGCTCCGCGATCCACGGCGCGAGTTCTCCGCCGTCGTCGTCGGCGAACCTCACCGCGCCTTCTACGGCAACCAGTTCGGCCTCACGGTGCCGCTGTTCGCCCACTACGGCGTCGAACTTTGGGTGCCCGAGATTGGCGGCCCCATCGACCCCGACAACGAGGCGCACGAACTGGTCATGTCCGTCTTCGGCGGCATGAGCAAGGGAGAACGCAACCGGATCAAGCTCCGCGTCCGCACCGCTATGGCCGCCCAGACCCTCCTCGAGGGCCGCTACCTAGGCGGGCGCCCGCCCTACGGCTACACCCTCCGCGATCTTGGGCCCCACCCCAACCCCGCTAAGGCGACCGACGGCAAACGCCTCAAGGGCCTCACTCCTGACGAGCAGACCGCCCCGTTCGTTCGGCAGATCTTCACCGAGTTCCTCGCCGGCGTCGGCCTCTTCGCCATCGCCGAAGGGCTCACCGCCAATCACGTACCCTGCCCATCAGCACACGACCGCGCCCGCAACCGCCACCGCAGCGGCATCGCCTGGTCCAAGAGCGCTGTCCGCGTCATCCTCACCAACCCTCGCTACACCGGGCGGCAGGTCTGGAACAAGCAACGCACCGACGAGGTGCTGCTCGACGTCGACGACGTGGCAATGGGCCACACCGGCGTCATGCGCTGGAACGCCCGCGACAAGTGGGTGGTCTCCAAGGAGATCACCCACGAACCACTCATCGACGACGCGACCTTCGAGCAGGCCCAAGCCATCCTGCAGCGGCGGGGCCGGGGAACCGGCGGACAACACGTCCGGCAGCGCACCCGCAACCCCTACGTCTTCCGCGGCCTGATCTACTGCGTCGCCTGTAACCGGCGCATGCAGGGCCAGTACAACCACGGCGACGCCTACTACCGCTGCCGCTTCCCCCAGGAATACGCCCTTGCCAACCAGGTCCCCCACCCCCGCAACGTGTACCTGCGCGAGGACGCCCTCACCGACCCGCTCGACACCTGGCTGGCCTCCGTCTTCGCACCCCACCGCATCGAACAAACGATCACCGCGATGGCCGACACACAGCCCTTTGATCATCCGTCCGCGACTGCCGCAGCAGCCCAGACGATCATCACCGAGTGCGACGCCAAGTTGGAGCGCTACCGGGCCGCCCTCGATGCTGGAGCCGACCCGGCGGTTGTCACCAGCTGGATTGCCGGGACCCAAGCCGAACGCGCCCGCGCGGAAGCAGAGCTCCGCGTGAACTCAGGCACCTCCCCGCGCAGGATGAGCCGAGCAGAAATCACGGCCCTGGTGGACGCACTCGGCGACCTCACCACCGTGCTACGCGACGCCGATCCGGCCGACAAGGCCGAGGTTTACCGGCAACTCGGTCTCCGGCTGAACTACCAGGCTGAAACGCAAACGGTGCGCGCTGCAGTCGATCTCAGCGCGCACCGTGGGGCAATGGTTTGTGTCCGAGGGGGGACTTGAACCCCCACGCCCTATACGGGCACTAGCACCTCAAGCTAGCGCGTCTGCCATTCCGCCACCCGGACTTGCTCGTTCAGCCTACCTTGCCGACCCAGATGATCTTGCATCCGAAGGCCGGCCCAGCGGGCCGCACGGGGAGTTACTGTACACGGCGCCCATGGATCATGCACATCACCCTCCCGCCACCGCTCACACCGCCACTGAGGGTCACCAGAGTCGGCTCGAGCGCAGGGCCGGGTAGCGTCGACGGCCCGGTGACGGCAGCATTGCCCTGTGTCCCATCCCTCTCCCCTGGCCGCCGTACAGCAACGGGCCCTCGCGCTACGCGCGGCGGGCGACCACGACGCCGCCCGGACGTTGCTCGCGGACGCCGTCGACTCCGCCCGTCCGCCGTACGGCGAGGACCATCCCGAGACGTTGCACACCGCTCACCTGTTGGCCCGCCTGCACCGCGAGGCGGACGACCCGCTCGCCGCCCGCCGGGTGCTCGAGGAGGCCTTCGCGGCGGGCGAGCGGCGCTGGGACCATTCCGAACCGACGATGCTCGCGCTCGCCTTCGAGCTGGCCGAGGTCGCCGAGGAGTTGGGTAACAGGCACGAGGCCCGCCGTAACTACACCAGGGTCGCCAGCGCCGGGCCCGCGGCGCTCGGGGAGAACCACCCAGTCGTACGCGCCGCCCGTGACTACCTCGGCGAGGGCAGCGCTGCCGTGGAGCAGACGTACGTCGGACCGCCGGCCTCCGCCACCGGCACCTCGATTGATTCCGGGGCCCGCTCGGCGCTCTCCGGCCCGACGCTGTCTCTGGCGACCCTGGCCGCGATGCGCCCGACAACGGACGGTCCGCCAGCGCCCGCGTCGCCCTGGGCGCCGCAGCCCTCCCCGACCCCTGCCGGTCCGACGCGGCCCGCGTCGGCCGTCCCCCGGTGCCGGCCGCACCGCCGATGCCGCCCCGCCAGCGGGTCGAGCAGCAGGCGGCCACACCCCGGCCAGTGGCCGGCCCACCACCTGGGGTAGCCGCCCAGCCCACCCCACACCTGCGGCAGCAGCCTCCGTCCGCGCCGCCGCGCCAGCGCACCAACGACGGGCCGATCCGCCCGGCCTCCGGCGGGCCGCAGACACCGCCCATGACCGGACCGCCCGCCACCGCGCCGACCTCCGCCGGTCCGCACACCGGCCCCCCGCCAGCGCCGCGGTGGGATGAACCCACGATTCAGGTACGGCAGATCGAGCCCCTGCTGGCCGAGGAGGCGGCTCGGCTCGCGGCGGCAGGGCCGAGCGGCCCGGCCGTCATGGCAGCAGGTACGGCACCGTCTGGTGCGATCCCGACGACCAACGGTCCGGCGGGCACGCCCACGCACCACGCATCCGGTGCGACGCCCGCCGCACCATCGCTGCCGGTCTCCGGGCCACCCCTGCCCTCGGCGCCGGCCTCCGGACCAGCCGTACCGCCCGGCCGCCCGGTGTCCGCTCCGCCCGGGTACGACCAACCCGTCTCCGGGCCGCCCGCCCAACCCCAACCGCTGGTCGGGCCGCCCACCAATCCGGTGTCCGGACCACCCGGCCACGCCTACCCCGTCTCCGGTCCGCCGGCCCAGGCATTCCCGACGTCCGCACCGCCCTACCCCGTGTCCGGTCCCCCGGCCTCGGCATTCCCGACGTCCGCACCACCGCACCCCGCTTCTGGCCCACCGGCCTCAGCGTTCCCGGTATCCGGGCCGCCCGCCTTTCCCGTATCGGCACCACCTGGGCAGAGCCAGCCGGTGTCGGCGCCTCCGGTGAGCGCACCGCCGTGGGGACTGACCGCGCCGCCGTGGAGCAGCAGCGCGCCTCCGCAACCGCTGCCCGCGTCGAATGCTGACTCCCCTGGGTCGACGGACGTCCGGCCCACCCCGGTCGCCGAGGGCACACCGGGTTCACCGGGCACCGGGGACGGCCAGGCGGGCGTGCCCCGGCGGCCTGGACCGGGCGACAGAGGCACGGAAGCGCTGTCGGCCGGACCCGGTGAAGCGTCAGGTTTCGCGTCCGCGTCGACGGAGGTGTTCCCGGCCGTCGGGCCGTCGACCCCCCAGCCGGGCAGGCCCGACGCCGGAGATCTGGCTACCCCGCCCGACCGGGCACCGAACCTCGAACCGGCCCCGACGACGCCTGTCGCCCCGATCCTGAACGAGCACAGCGGACCGGGAGCCGTCCCAGGTGGACATGGCGGCCCGGCGCACCTCACCGGCGGGCATGGCGCCTCGGCGTCGACTCCGGTGGACGATCTGGTGCCGGGCCTGGCCGCGCCCTACGGCCCGCCGGTCACGCCCGCCTACCCGGCCGCCGAGCAGTACCGGGCCGCCGAGCAGTACCCGGCCGGCCAGCGGTACCCGGCGCAGCAGGCCCCGGCCGGCCACGAGGTGTACCCGGGGCAGTACTACCCGCAGGAGGCGTACGCGCCGTCGTACACCGATGGGACTGGCTCGACGGGCCGCAACCGGGCGACGGTGATCGGCGCGGCGGTGGCCGCCGGGGTGGCCCTGGTGGCGGTCGCGGGCCTGGGCGCGGTGGTGTTGAGCCGTGACGACGCGCCGCCGCCGTCCGGGACACCGGTGACGGTGGCACCGGCGACGACCGGTCCCCCTCCCGGCGACCTGAAGCTGAGCGACGACGCGGTGACGATCACGCTGAGCTGGACGGATCCGTCCGGGGGCACGGTGCCGTTCATGGTCGCGGGTGGGCGGGCCGGGTCGGCGCTCGGCGTGATGGCGACAGTGGAGCCGGGGCGGACCCGCCACACGGTCAACGGGCTCAGCTCCCGGGTGGACTACTGCTTCACGGTGCTGGCCGTCTACTCGACCGACAGCTTCGCCACCTCTGGTCAGGTGTGCACGGATCGTGAGCGGTCCACACCCCCGAGCTGAGCACCGCGCCGCGGAGCTGGTCATCGTCGGATTGACGATTGTGGAGTTGAGCTGGGCGTCCGCCGCCCACGCTCGGTATCCACAGGGGTGACGGTGCGGGTTCCCCCGTACCCGGCCGGGCCATATGATGGCACCCGGCTCAGGGGAGGGGTCGCCGCGAGGCGTACGCCACCTGCCACGACTCAGGGAAGGCAGCCGGCTGTGGCCAGCATCGACGACGCCGAGCGGACCGACGCCCCCCGTTCCCGGTCCCGACTGCGAGGCGGGCTCGTGACGGTGGGCACGGTCACCGCGCTGCTGGCGGCCATGGGGCTGACCGTCCTGGGGTTGGGCGCGGCGGACAACGCGGTGGCCAACTACGACGCGAGTTCCTGGCTGTGGAGCGGGGTGCGCAGCGAGCTGGCCCGGGTCAACGGGGTGACGGCCCGGGTGGACACCCGCACCGAGATTCCGGGTGCCCGTCGGCACCCGATGCAGGTCGCTCAGACCGACCGGCTGCTGATCCTGCGGGACCTGCAGACGGGGCAGATCAGTTCACTGGACCTGGCCACGTTGCAGCTCACGGCGACCACGCCGACCACGCCCGGCCTGGGTGTGAGCGTCGCCCTGCACGAGGACGCGGCGTTCGTCGTCGACGCGGTGCAGGGCATCGTGCGGCAGCTCGACCCCCGCTCGTTGAGCCCGGTGGGTGAACCGGTGCGCTATCCGCCGGGCATCACCGGCGGCGCGTTCGACGGTACGGGCCGGCTCTGGATCGCGGTGCCCAGCGAGGGCACGGTCTCGGCGGTCACCGCCGCGAAGCTGCCGTCCGCGCCGGCCTCGGCCGCGCCGGCCGGCGGAGGGCTCAGCCCGGAGCGGGTCGAGACGTACGACGTCGCCGACCCCAGCCACGATCTGGTGGTCTCCACGCTGGACGACGGAGTGGCGGTGCTGGACCGGACGGCCGGCCGGCTGCTGCGAGTGCAGCGCGGCGAGGTGCGCCCGACGCCGTTGACGCTGCCCGGCCCCGCGGCGTTGCCGGCCCGCACGTCGGGGCCGCGGGTGCCGGTGACGGTGCCGGCCGAGCGGCGGGTGCTGGTGGTGGGGGACGTCGGTGAGGAGCGCACGTTCACGGTGCCGGGTAGCGGCGACCGGCTGAGCCCGGCGGTGGCGTGGGCCGATCGGTTCTACTGCGCCGACGAGGCCACCGGCACCATCTACTCCTTCGACGCGGGCGGCCAGTTGGTCGACACCATCAAGGGCAAGGCGACCGGACCGTTGGAGATGGAGGTCCGGGAGAACCACCTGTTCATCAACTCGCCCGACTCGGCGACGGCTCGGGTGGTGGACGACAAGCACCAGGTGCGCGAGGTCGACAAGTACGCCAATGACGTGTTGGGCGGTGACCCGCCGCCGGCGCCCCCGCCGCCGCCTCCGCCGAAGAAGCCCCGGGTGAGCAAGCCGAGCGCGCCGCGCAGCGTCACCGCCGCCGCCGGCAACGCCCAGGCCCGGGTGAGTTGGCGGCCGGCCGCCGCGAACGGCGCGGAGATCATCAAGTACGTCGTGCAGGGCGCCGGTCAGCGCCTGGAGGTGGGCGCCAACCAGCGCGCGGTCGAGGTGAAGGGGTTGACCAACGGCGAGACGTACCGGTTCGCGGTGCACGCCGTGAACGCCAAGGGTGACGGCCCGCCGCGCAGCAGCAACCCGGTCACTCCGACCGCCGCGGTGCCCGATCCGCCGGCCAGCATCACGGCGCAGGAGCGGCCGGACGGCACGGTGGTGGTCAAGTGGCCGGCCGCGAACGCCCAGGGCAACAAGATCGCCAAGTACGCGGTGACGGCCACGTCGGCGGGGACGAACGCGCCGGCCGGCGAGTCGACCAAGACCGAGCTGGTGGTGCCGGCCGGTGAGCTGGAGTACGGGACGCAGTACGCGTTCACCGTCGTGGCGGTCAACGACAAGGGCGCCGGCTCGGCGGCCTCGCCGGTCAGCAACACGGTGGTGCCGTTCGCGGCGCCGGGTCGTCCGCTCGACCTGCAGGCCGGCACGGTCGCCGACCAGCCGGGCGCGGTCACGGTGCAGTGGTCGCCGGCCGAGGCGAACGGTCGACCGGTGACGAAGTACCAGGTGGACGTCGGTGGCAAGACCACCGAGGTGACCGAGACCCGCACCACCGTCACCGGTCTGGGCAACGGCCAGAACGTCACGGTGAAGGTGAAGGCGGTCAACGAGGCCGGGCCGGGCCCGGAGGCCACCGCCACGGCCCGCACGGTCGCGGCGCCCCGGGTGACGGTGACCGGCTCGTCGGCGACGGCGACGGGAGCGACCGTCACGTTCACCGTGGACGCGGGCGGCGGCAGGGCCACCTGCTCGCTGAGCACGTCGGGTGAGCCGGCGAAGGCCGGGGCGTGTTCCAGCATCACGATGTCGGGTCTGACGCCGGGCACGGCGTACACGTTCACGGTGACGGCGACCAACGCCGCCGGCAGTAGCACCGCCAAGCGGGCGCAGACCACCCAGGCGCTGTACGGGATCGCGACGTGCCGCAACGGCGCGTCCGGCCCGGAGGCGAGCTACTGCACGCGGGAGATCCCCGGCGAACGCAACGGCAACGAGATCTTCGAGGTGCCGCGGCAGGACAACGACCGGCAGGCCGGCTGGGTGCCCAACGGGCAACGCTTGCAGGCGTACTGCAAGAAGTCGGGTGAAGAGGTCTACGCGTACATCTACAACAACGACAAGCGCAGCACCTGGTGGGTGCAGGTGGACTACAAGGGGAAGAACTACATCCCCTGGGCCTGGCTCAACCTGGAAGGCGGCGACAACATCAACGTCCTGCCCACCTGCTGAACCACCAGGCGAGGAGCACCACCGACCGTGAACACCCACGAGCCGCTAACCCAACCGGAGGTCCAGGGCTTCGCCGCCCTGGCCGCCCGGCTGGCCGAGAACGTCAACGCGGTGGTGCTCGGCAAGCCGCAGGTGGTCCGGCTGGCGCTGACGGCGCTGTTCGCCCAGGGGCACGTGCTGCTGGAGGACGTGCCGGGGGTCGGTAAGACGACGCTGGCACGGGCCATCGCCGCGACGGTGCAGGGTCAGTGGCGGCGCATCCAGTTCACCCCGGACCTGCTCCCGTCGGACGTGTCCGGCGTGACGATCTTCAACCAGGCGAGCAGGGAGTTCGAGTTCCACCCGGGGCCGGTGTTCGCCAACATCGTGATCGCCGACGAGATCAACCGGGCGTCGCCGAAGACGCAGTCGGCGCTGCTGGAGGTGATGGAGGAGCACACCGTCACCGTGGACGGGGTCCGACACCCGGTGCCGGCGCCGTTCCTGGTGGTCGCCACCCAGAACCCGGTGGAGATGGACGGCACGTACCGGCTGCCCGAGGCGCAGCTCGACCGTTTCCTGGTGAAGCTGTCCGTCGGCTACCCGGACGAGGCGGTCGAGGTGGAGGTGCTGCGCGGCGCGACGGTCCGCTCCCCCGAGGCGCTCGCCCCGATCACCGATACGGCGACCGTCGGGGAGATGGTCCGGATGGCGCGTCGGGTGCACATCGCCGAGCCGCTGTACGCGTACGCGGTCCGGCTGGCCGCCGCGACCCGCACCCATCCGCAGGTACGGGTCGGGGTGAGCCCTCGGGGTGTGATCGCGTTGACGCGGGCGGCGTGCTCGTACGCGCTGATCGACGGGCGGGGCTGGATCATGCCGGAGGACCTCAAGGCGCTCGCCGAACCGGTGTTCGCGCACCGGCTGCTGCTGACGCCGGACGCGCAGGTGCGCGGGATGACCGCCGGGGAGGTGCTGCGCCAGGCCATCGCCTCGGTGCCGGTGCCGCTGCCGTCGGGGCAGCCGGCCCCGGTGCAGGGCTGACCGGCAGCAGCGCCATGGGGATCACCGCCCGAGGGGTCGGGCTGCTCGTCGCCGCCGTCGTGTTGCTGGGGGCGGGTTTCCGGTTCGCGTACCCCGAGTTGACGTTGCTGGGCGCGGCGGCCGGCGCGGCCGTCGGCTACGCGGCGCTGACGGCGGCCTGGCGGCCCCGGCTGGTGGTCGCGCGCCGCGCCGACCCGGATCGGGTGGCGCGCGGCGAACCGGCGAGCATGACGTTGACGGTCCGCAACGCCGGCCGGCTGCGCTCGGCGAACCTGCTGGCCGAGGATCGGTGCGGGAGCCGCGCGGTGCCGGTGCCGCTGCTGCGCCTGCGTCCCGGTCGGGACACCGAGGTCCGCTACGACGTGCCGACCGACCGCCGGGGGGTGGTGGCGGTCGGTCCGCTGCGGGTGACCCGGCGGGACCCGTTGGGTCTGGTGGCGCTTGCCCGACCGTACGGGGAGACGGCACCGGTCTGGGTGCACCCTCGGATCCACCCGCTGTCGGCGGTGCCGACCGGTGCGGGGCGCAGCCTCGACGGTCGGGTGGACGGGGTGCCGCACGGGTCGATCACGTTCGACTCGCTGCGGGAGTACGTGGTCGGCGACGAGCTGCGGCGGGTGCACTGGCGCACGAGCGCCCGCGTCGGTGAGCTGATGGTGCGGGAGAACGTGGACACCAGCCTGCCCAGTCTGGTCGTCCTCCTGGACAACCGGTCGGCCGCGCATCCGCACCGCACGGGCGGGGTGGCGGAGTCGTTCGAGTCCGCGTGCGAGGCGGCGGCGTCGGTCGTCACCGCCGCGCACCGCGCGGACCTGCCGGTGCTGTTGCTGCTGGTCGGCCCGGAGCCGATCGAGGGCGGGCCGGCCGGGGTGGGGCCGCTGGACCGGCTCGCCGCCGCCGAACTGTCCGACTCCGACGACGCCCTGCGCGCCGTCACCACCCGGCTGCGTCAGGACCGGCTCGGCGACACGCTGATCTTCCTGACCGGCCCCGGTGGGCGGGACGGACTGGGGCACGTCGGTGCGCTGCGCGGCGCGTACCCGTCGGTGGTGGTCGGGGTGTTCGGCGCGGCGGAGCCGACGCCGGCGGGCACGGGCGGCCTGGTGGTGGTCGACGCGGTGGACGGCGCGCAGTTCGCCGCCGAGTGGGACGGGGTACGCCGGTGGTGACGGGCATCGCGCCGCGGCGCGAGGCGCAGGAGGCGACTGCGGGCGGCCCGAGCGCGGCGGGGCGGGTGGTGCGCGCGCTGCGGGCGGCCGTCGTGCCACTGGCGCTCATCGCGCTCATCGCGCTCGCCGGGGTGGTGCTCGGCCGGGTGTACGCGGGCGACCTGCTGACCCGGCTGGTGATCGGCGCGGCGGTGGGTTCGGTGCTGGCCAGCGTGGCTGCCCGGCGGCTGCCGTCGTGGCTGGTGGCGCCGGTGTCGATGGTGGCGTTGGCCGGGTGGACACTGTGGTCGCTGCGCCTGGCCGCGGCCCGCGCCGACCTGCCGGGCAGCCTGCTCGAGGTGAGCGCGGACGCGGCGCGCAACGGCATTCCCCGCCTGCTCACCGCGATGATCCCGGTGGAGCCCACTCCGGACACGGTGCTGGTGCCGGTGGTGGCGGCCTGGCTCGCCGGTCTGGCCGGGGCGGAGGTGGCGTTGCGCACCGGCCGGGTGTTGCTCGGCTACCTGCCGGCGGCGGGGCTCTACGCGGCGGCCCTCTACGTGGTCGGCCCGAACGCCGAACCGGCGATCGGCGCGACGGTGGCGTTCGTCGCGGTCGCGGCGGTCGGGCTGGCCGTGCCGACCGGCGCGTCACCGGCCGGTGGCGACCCGGCGGCCGGTCTCGCCCCCGGGGTACGGGCGGCCGTGCGACTTCGGCTGGCGGCGTCGGCGGCGCTCGGCGTCGTCCTGGTGATCGGGCTGGTGGCGCTGCTCGGCCCGGTGGTCGCCGGTCAGGTCGACGGGCGGCCGGTCGACCCGCGCCGCTATGTGGAGCCGCCGCAGGTCGAGACGCTCGACGAGAACCCGCTGATCCGGATCTCGGGGTGGGCGCTGCACCCGGAACAGAAGCTCCTCGACGTGAGTACGTCGGGCGCCACCGCTCCGGCCGGCGACGCGGACGAGCCGAGGGCGGCCGGGGTGCGGATCCGGCTGGCGGTGCTCAGTGACTACGACGGGATCACCTGGCGGGTCGGCGCGACGTACCGCAACGCGGGGCGGATCCTGCCGGCCGGCGAGCCGGCCCGGGACAGCACGGTGCAGACCGTCCGGCAGCAGATCACCGTGGCCGAGCTGACGGGGCGGCTACTCCCGGCAGTGGCGACGCCGCGTGAGGTCAGCGGCGCGCGGGTGGCGTACGACCCGGCGACGGGGACGCTGATCCGGCCGGAGGGGTTGACGCCGGGGCTGCGGTACGAGGTGACGTCGGTCCGGGAGCGCCCGGACAACAACCTGCTGGCGACCGCGAACGTGCCCGCCGGCGAGGAGGTGGCCCGGGTGCTGCGGGTCGCGGACGGTGTGCCGGATCCGCTGCGCCGGCTGGCGACCCAGCTCGCCGAGGAGAACGGCGCCCCGTACGCGCGGGCGGCGGCGATCGAG
The DNA here is from genome assembly GCF_050948405.1 of Micromonospora sp. CA-248212. Taxonomy (NCBI): domain Bacteria; kingdom Bacillati; phylum Actinomycetota; class Actinomycetes; order Micromonosporales; family Micromonosporaceae; genus Micromonospora; species Micromonospora sp. CA-248212. Next base: position 5,013,729 of record NZ_CP192023.1, read on the forward strand.
CAGTTCCTGGCCGAGCACTACCGGGTGGTGGCGGACGCGCCGAGCGGGCACGCGTACCCGAACCTGGCCTTCTTCCTCTTCGGCCCGCGCAACGGTGGCGGGCAGCGGGGCACGTCGGAGCAGTTCGCGGCGGCGTTCGCGGTGCTCGGCCGGCTCTCCGGGCTGCCGACGCGGGTGGTGGTCGGTTTCTCCTCGGGTGGTCAGGGGCCGGTGCGGGCGGGTGACGCGTACGCCTGGCCGGAGGTGCTGTTCGACGGGCTGGGTTGGGTGGCGTTCGACCCGTTGCCCCGCCCGGAGAACGAGCCGCGGCCGGTGGAGGAGGACTTCCGCCCCACGCCCGAGGATCCGCCGCCGTCGGAGGTGCCCGCGCCCACCGCGGAGCCGAGCGCGTCGCCGGAGCCGGTGGCCGCTGGTGACGGGCCGCCGGCGCGCGGTGGGGTGTCCAGGCCGGTGCTGGTCGCTGGCGGCAGCGGGTCGCTGCTGCTGCTGGTGGGGGTGCTGCTGCTCACCCTGCTGGCGATGCGCCGCTCGCTGAGTCGGGGCCGGTTGGTGCGGGGTGACCCCGGCCAACGGATCGCGGGCGCCTGGCGGGAGGTGACCGACGCGCTGCGGCTGGCCGGTCGGCCGGTCGGCGACGACCTGGCGGCCACCGAGGTGGCCGGACGCGCCCGGCAGGCCCTCGTCGACGCCCGTCGCACGGCTGGTTCGCCACCGGAGGTGACGACCGACCCGGCGGTGGACGAGCTGGCGACGCTGCTCAACCAGGTGGGCTTCGCCCCGGGCACCGCGACGGCCGACCAGGCGGTCCGCGCCGCCGAGGTGGCCACCGCCTACGTGACGACGTTGCGGGAGGCCCGTCCGTGGTGGCGTCGCCTGCTCTGGTCCATCCACCCCGATCCCCTCCGCCGCGCCCGCCGCCTCCGGCGCGCCCGCCGGCTCCGGCGCTGATCAAGAGGTTCGCGTCATCGGTGGACGTCTTTCTGACGCGAACCTCTTGATCAACTCGGAGACTGTCGGGCGGTCAGACGGCGGATGAGTTTGCGCATGCCGGCCTGCCAGCCGTCGGGGTCCTCGGCGCGACGGCGGGCGTAGTCGGCGACCTCCGGGTGCGGCAGGATCAGGAACCGCTCCTCGGCGAGCCCGGCGATCGCCGCGTCGGCGACCTGGTCCGGGGTGAGCACCGCGCCGGAGGCGGTGATCACCCGGGCGCCGAGGTGCCCCTCGGCGATCCCGTCGGCGAGCATCGGGGTGTCCACCCCCTGCGGGCAGAGGGCGCTGACCCGGATGCCCCGGTCCCGGTAGGTGATGGCCAGCCACTCGGCGAAGCCCACCGAGGCGTGTTTCGTGGCGGTGTACGCGGCGTCGCCCACCGCGGTCAGCACCCCCGCCGCAGAGCAGGTGTGCAGCAGGTGACCGCCACCGCGAGCGAGCATGCCGGGCAGCACGGCACGGGCCGAGTAGACGTGGGCGAGCACGTTGACCCGCCACGCCCGGTCCCAGCCCGCGTCGTCGACCTCCACTCCCCCGCCGGTGGTGACCCCGGCGTTGGCGCAGAACAGGTCGATGCGGCCGAACCGCCGTTCGGTGTCGTCGACGAGCGCCCGTACCTGGGTCTCGTCGGTGACGTCGACGGCGACGGCGTGCGCCACCGGGCCAATGCCCTCGGCAACGGCGCGCGCGGCCTCGGCGTCCAGATCGGCGACGACCACGGCGGCGGCGCCCTCGGTGGCGAAGCGGCGCGCGAGGGCCGTTCCGATGCCACCGGCGCCTCCGGTGACGACCACGACCCGGTCGGTCAGGTTCACGCGGACGCTCCCGCCGGCTCGGCGCCGAGTTGGGCGATGAGGGTCGTCAGCGCGGCGGCACCCCCGGCGGTCACCTCCGGGGTGGGCAGCAGCGCGAGGATCGGCACGTCCACGCCGGCTTCGGCGTAGCGCCGCGCCTGGGCCCGACACCGCTCGGGTGAGCCGTGCAGCACCAGGGAGTCGACCACCTCGTCGGGCACGGCCGCGCTGGCCGCGCGGCGGTCGCCAGCCGCCCACGCCGCCCACATCGGCCCGAGCGTTTCGTCGCGGCCGAGCCAGCGGTGGAACTCGGCGTACGCCGGGACCGTCAGGTAGCTGGTGATGAGCCGGCGGCCGAGGGTACGGGCGTACGCGGCGTCCTCGGTGGGGCAGACGAAGATCCGCGCGGCGACCTCGAAGCCGGCCCGGCGCTCGCCCAGCTCGGCCAGGGTTCGCGGCACGTCGTCGGCGCTGAGCCAGTTGAGGATGACCCCGTCGGCCTCGGCGCCGGCCAGCCGGAGCATCCCCGGGCGCAGCGCGGCGAGCAGGATCGGCGGCGGCGCCGTGGGCGGGCGTTCGAGGGTGAACCGGCGCACGGTGAAGGTGTCGTAGACCTCGTCCACCGTCTCACCGCGCAGGGCGGCCCGCAGGAAACGCAGCACGTCCCGGGTACGCCGGAACGGCTCGTCGAACCGCGCCGCGTTCCAGTCCCGCACCAGCACCGGGGAGGACGCGCCGATGCCGAGCGCGAACCGGCCCGGTGCCGCCTCGGCCAGCGCCGCCGCGCTCATCGCGAGCAGCCCGGGTCCACGGGTGAAGACCGGGGTGATCGCGGTGCCCAGCCGTAGCTGCGGCTGCCACGCCGCGGCGAGGGCCAGCGGGGTGAACGCGTCAGTCCCGGCGACCTCGGACGACCACACGTCGGTGAACCCGGATCGCTCGAGGGTCGCGTAGACCCCCTGGTGCTCGGCCAGCGGAATCCCGCCCAACGGCACCGTCATGCCCCATCGATTCGTCACCGATCGATCCTGCCTGGTGACGGCCCCCCTGAGCAAGATCCCCTTAGTGGGCCTAATCGCCGGTTCGCCGCGCCCCAGCCCGCGAAGGTGTTACCACTGCGAGGTGGACCGGAGCACCGGCGCAGGCCGCTGACCATGGGTTCCAGGGCGGCAGGACACCTGGAGCCGGTCCCGGCGGCGGCCGCGCCCGGCCGGGCGACGTTCCTGGAACTCTTCTTCGACCTGGTGTACGTCTTCGCGCTCACCCGGATCTCCGCGCGGGCGTTCGAGGATCTGAGCCGGGAGCCGGCCCGCGACCACGCCGCGGCGGCGATCACCGGCAGCGGCAAGACGCTGCTGTTGCTGCTGGCGCTCTGGTCGGTCTGGCAGGGCACCGCGTGGACGACCAGCCGCTACGACCCGTACCGCGCGCCGTTGCAGATCGTCGTGTTGACCGCGCTCGTGAGCAGCATGGTGATGGGGGTGGCGGTTCCCCGGGCGTTCTCCGAGACGTCGCTCATGTTCGCCACGGCGTACGTGGTCGCGCAGGTGACCCGGCCGGTGATCCTGTCGATCGCGTTGGGGCCGCACCCGTACCGCCGGCTGAAGGTGCGCATGGCGGTCGTGTTCGCCGTCACGGGGGTGCTCTGGATCAGCGGGGCGCTGCTGGACACCAACACGCAGGTGGTGCTCTGGTCGGTGGCCCTGGCGGCCGAGTACCTGGCCGCGCGGTGCGGCTGGCCGGTGCCGGGGCTGGGCCGCTCCACGGTCTCGAAGTGGGAGATCGCCGGGGAGCACCTGGCGGAGCGGTACCAGCAGTTCTTCCTCGTGGCGCTCGGCGAGACGATCCTGGTGGCCGGTTTCGCCTACAGCAAGGGTCCGTACGGGTCGGGGCACCTGTGGGCGTTCGCGTTCGCGGTGGCCACGTCGATCATGCTGTGGCGGATCTACGTGCAACGCGCCGGGCAGATCCTGGGCGAGGCGGTGCAGATGGCCCGCCACCCCGCCAACATCGGCCGCTCGGCGGCCGACACTCACCTGATCATGGTGATCGGTCTGGCCGCGACGGCGATCGGCTACGAACTGGTGATCGAGCATCCGCTCGGCCACGCCCCGGCGCCGTGGGTGGTCATGGTGCTCGGCGGACCCGCGCTGTTCCTGGCCGGCCGGGCCCGCTTCGAGTACGAGGTCTTCGGGCGGGTGTCGCCGTCCCGGTGGATCGCCATCGGAGCGCTCGCGGCGGCGGTCGTACCGCTGCTGTTCCTGCCGGGGGTGGTCGCCACCGCCACCGGGACGATCGTGCTCGGCGGCGTCGCGGTCGCGGACGCCCGTCGGGCGCGCGGCGCGCCGCCGGAGGCCGCCGCGACGCCGTTCTGAAGCACCGGTGTACGCGACCAGGTCGGTTGGGTCGAGTCTCACAGCCCTTGGCCGGCCGAGGAACCGGACACACGCCCTAGTCTCGGCGGGTGACCTTCTCCCTCGTCGCCCGCTCCGCCGACGGCCGCCGCCACGGCGTCGTCGTGGCCAGCAAGTTCCTCGCCGCCGGAGCGTTGGTGCCGGCGGCCGCGGCAGAGGTCGGCGCGCTGGCCACCCAGGCGCACGTCAACCTGGCCTATCGTCCGCAGGGGCTCGCGTTGTTGCGCACCGGGGTGCCCGCCGCCGACGTGGTGGCCGGCCTGGTCGCCGCCGACCCCGAGCGGCAGCACCGGCAGCTCGCCGTGGTGGGCGTCAGCGGGCCGGGCGCGAGCTGGACCGGGCCGGCCTGCCATCCCTGGGCGGGCGGACGCGTCGGCGACGGCTGGGCCGCGCAGGGCAACATCCTGGCCGGCCCCGAGGTGGTCGACGCGATGGGCGAGACGTGGCAGGGCGCCTCGGCGCTGCCGTTCGCCGAGCGGCTGGTCGCCGCGCTGCGGGCCGGTGACGAGGCCGGCGGGGACCGGCGCGGCCGGCAGAGCGCCGGCCTGCTGGTGGTCGAGCGCGGCGGCGGGTACGGCGGCACCAGCGACGTGGTCGTCGACCTGCGGGTGGACGACCATCCGGACCCGGTCGCCGAGCTCGGTCGGCTGCTGACCGTGCACACGATGCTGTTCAGCCGGCCCGACCCGGCGACCCTGCTCGACCTGAGTGGCGCGCTCGCCGACGAGGTGGCGGCGCTGCTCACCGCGCTGGGTCACCCGGTGGGCGACGCCGGGCCGGAGGCGGCGCTGGTCTCCTGGGCGGGGCTGGAGAATCTGGAGGAGCGCCTGGTGCCGGGGCGGATCGACCCGGTGGTGCTCACCCACCTGCGTGGCGTCGCCCCGCACGTGCCCGCGCCCCGCCAGGGCGCCTGATCACACTGGACGCTCGCCGGGTCAACCCTTCACGCGGGGTACCAGCCGGTGCACGACGGTCAGCGCCAACGCCATGACCACCGCCATCGTCCCGGCGATGCCGGCGGCGCTGCCCGCGTACCCGGCGAACAGCGGTCGGCGGGCCAACTCCTCCGGGCCGGTCCCGCGCAGATCCACCAGCCAGGTGAGCGCCAGCCCGGAGGCGATCAGGGCGAGCACTCCGGCGACACCGAGCACGGCGGCGGCGACGCGGTGCGCGTCGCCGGGCTCGATCTGGGCCTGCTCCCGTTGGGTGATCAGCAGGAGCAGCCCGGCCAGCGCCGCCCAGACACCCACCACCAGATAGGCGGCGACCGCGTCACTGGGCCGGTGCCAACCGGCGGAGAGGGTGGCCACCCCGGCGACGGCGGCGTAGAGCGCGCCGACGAAGGCTCCGACGGCCCGCACCTTGCGGGGCAGGACGAGCATCAGCGCGACCGCCACCGACGCGGCCACCGCGGTGTGCCCGCTGGGGAGGCTGTTGCCCACCGCGGCCCGCTCCGGGTCGACGCCGAAGTCGGGCCGGCTCAGCCCGTACTTGAGTAGTTGGGTGGAGACGTTGGCCCCGGCGATGAGCAGGGTCGCGGTGACGGCCAGGGCGATCCGCCCCCGGATGAGCGCGATGAAGCCGATCATCGCGGTGGCGGCGAGCAGCGACACCACCGACATCGCGTTCAGGATCCGGTCCACCGGCCCGTCGATGCGGTCGTGACCGATCTCGTTGCCGGTGAGGGCCACCGTGTCGACCCACTGACCGATCTCGGTGTGCACGGCAACCCGCCACACGGCGAGGAAGGCGGCCGCCTGGACGAGGGCCAGTACGACCAACCAGACCGCGGTCCAACCCCGTGCCGTCGCGCGCATCCGCACACCGTAGCGGCCGGACCGGACCGGGCGGTCGGTGGCCCACCGGCTGTTGGCGGTCAGGTTGTGGCGGGGGTCAGGAGGTGGCGGTGAGCGACACACCGGAACGCGAGTCCGGCCAGGTCGAGCCCGGCCCGGCGCTCGCCGTCGGCGTCGGCGTGGCCGGCGTACGACCGCGGCGGGGTGACCGGCCGCGCTCGGGCATAAAAGTGGAGAGGCCGCCACGGGGGGAGCGGCCTCTCCGGTGACGTACGTTACTCCGTCAACGTCCTTGGTGTGATCCCGTGACAGCCGGAATTTCTGGGCTTTTTCGCGGCAGTCTTCAGTCCGGGCGGTGGGGTGGGCCGGTCGACCCGCTGCGTTGACCAGATGACCGGCCCACCCCGGCCTGACCGTGGGTGTCAGGCCGTCCGCCGGCCGGGTCCCGTCGTTCCCCCGGACCCGGCCGAACCCCGGGGTGGGCGGGGCACTCCACCCACCCCGGGTCGCTCTCAGCCGTTCGGGAAAAGGCTCCCGTAGTCGGCGTACGCCATGGCCACATCGGCCTGCGCCCAGAAGCGGTGGTAGTTGAACGTGGGCTCCGGGCCACCGTTCAGGTACGCCTGCACCTTCGGCCAGTCCGGGTCGTTCTTGTAGAACGACCGGATGTCCAGGAAGCTCTTCCCGGCGGAGATGGCGTCGCCGTTGGGCATCTTCCCGGTCCAACCCGGCGGGACGTAGAGGCCCTGACCGCTGGAGGCGTCGTAGACGTCGTCGAAGCGCTTGTAGTCGCCACGCGTCTCGGTGGTGGAGACACCCTTCGAGTCACTGGCGGCGTCCAGCGCGTCAAGCAGACCCTTGGCGGTGGTCTTCGCCGCCGCGTTGCCCGACTTGGCCGCGTACGCGATCAGGATCCGGGCGTAGGAGGCGGCGACGCCGACGTCCTGGCCCTTGCTGATCACCTCGACGTGCAGGTTGGTGTTGGGCTGCGGGCTGCTCGGGTTCCAGGTGGTCGGCTGGCCGGTCCACTTCATGTCCGACGGGATCGACCAGTTGGTGCCGAGCGTGGTGTTGGCGATCGCCCACGGCACCCACTTGTCCAGCAGCGCCTTGGCCTTCGTGTTGCCGGTCTGCAGGTACAGCTCGGCGATCCGCTGCATCGACCACGCCTGCATGCCGAACCACTGGTTCGACGGCGGGTCGTTGTAGACCGGGTCGACGTCGTAGAACATGCCGTAGAAGGTGCTGGTGCCCGCCGGCGGCTGGGCGTAGCTACCGTCCCAGCTGTTGGTCGCGCCGCCGGCGATGCCGCCCTCGGAGGACTGCAGCCAGGTGTAGAACTCCAGCTGCCGGTCGAAGCTCTTGGTCCAGTCGGAGACCGCGGTCGACGACTGCGGCTTCAGCTCCGGCGTGTTCGTCAGCGCCCAGGCCGCGAACGGGTTCTGGTAGCCGAAGTGGTTGTGGCTGGAGCCGATCCGCCAGGACCAGTTCTGGCTGGTGTCGTACGCGCCACCCCAGGCGTAGTACCAGGACAGCAGGTAGTGCGCCGAGTCCCGGCCGCTGCCGGCGGGGCAGGTGCTGGCCCCGACGCAGTTGCCGATCTTCTTGAAGTACTTGTCGAACATCGCGTACCGCAGGTAGTCGCCCATCTTGGCGGCCTTGGCCACGGTGGCGGCGACGTCGGCCTGCTTGCCCTGCGCCTTGGCCCAGGTCAGCGCCCAGTAGGCGGCCTGCACCGCACGGGCGTCGGCGTCCGGCGCGTTGGTGTACTTCCACTGCTTGGCGGGAGCGCCGGTGTCCTTGACGAACAGGTCGAGGTAGCCGTACTGACCGCCGTGCTTGAAGGTGTCACAGGACGGCTGCGGGATGGTCTCCCACACCGACTCCTGGGTGCCCCGCTGGAAGGTGTTGATGTACGCCGGCTTGGTGGTGCCGTCGCCGCAGCGGCCGAAGCCGTATGTGTTGTCGACGTCCATCAGCCAGTGCATGCCGTAGATGTCGCCGGTGCCGTAGGTGGACTGCAGCTCCGAGCGCAGCGGGTCCTGCCCGACCGAGATGTTCGGGTTCAGGGCTGACGGGTACTGGCTGGGCAGGTTGTACTCCGCGGCGTACTGCGGGGTGCCGGCGGAGCCCGCGGTGGGCTGGTCGGCGTGCGACGGGATGATGTACTTCTCCATCACCGTCCAGGCGTTGTTGAACGGCGCCCAGTTCTGGGTGACGCGGCCGTACTGGGCCTCCAGCCAGATCCAGAAGCTGAACGCCTCCGAGGTGGTCTCGTGGCCGTAGTCGGGCGCCTCGACGATCAGCGTCTCGACCGAGTGGTACGGCACGCCCTCGGGGCTGAAGTAGCCCGAGTTCTTGATCTTGCCGTACTGGTCGAGGAACTTCTTGATGTAGGCGTTGTCGCCGCCCGGGGTGTCGTTGTCGATCTCGGTGGCGGCGACCGCCAGCGAGGCGAGACCGGTGGCGGCGGCGGTGATGGTGGCGCTACCGCCGACGGTGTCGGTGTCCTCGGCCGCGGCGACCGTGACGGTGACCCCGGTGTTCCAGTTGGTGGGGGTCAGCGTGACGGTGCTCGGCGAGACCGTGATGTCGCTGTCGCCCGAGGGGGTGAGGGTGACCGGCACACTGGTCGTCGGCGCGGCGCTGAGCTTGAGGTTGAAGGTGGACGTGCCACCCTCGTTGACGCTCACCGCGGACGGCGTGGCGACCAGCGTCGGGCCGTTGGCGGCGCCGACGGTGAACGACTTCTCGGCGACCCCGATGCCGTTGGCGTTGTCGTACGCCTTGGCCTGCACGGTGTAGCTGCCGGCCGGCAGGTCCTCCTGCGTGTAGGAGTACGGCGCGGTGGTGTCGGTGTTGATGAGCAGGCCGTTGCGGTAGAACTCGACCTTGCTGATCGTCCCGTCCGGGTCACTGGCGGTCGCGGTCAGCGGCACGTCGGCAGGCGCGGTGAACGGCCCGGAGGGCAGGTTCAGCGAGACGGTCGGCGGCTGGTTGGCCGGGGTGCCGTTGCAGGGGGTGCCGTTCAGGGTGAACGAGGTGGGCTTCGGGTTGCTCCCCGTGTGGGAGCCGTTGAAGCCGATGGTGGTGGAGGCCCCGGTGCCGAGGTTGCCGTTGTACGACTCGTTGGTCGCGGTGACCTCGCTGCCGGACTGGCTGTACCGGGCCGACCAGCCCTGGGTGACCCGCTGTCCGCTGTTCGGGAAGGTCCACTTGAGCGTCCAGTTGCTGATCGGGTCGCCCAGGTTCTTGATGGTCACGTTGGCCGTGAAGCCGGTGTTCCAGTCGTTGGTCGCGTAGACCACGTCGCAGGCCGGTGCGGCCTGTGCGGCGCCAGCGGGCAGCATCACCCCGCCGACGGCGAGCGCGGCGGCGGCGAGGATCGCCACTCGACGGCGTCGTGCCAGATGTCTCATGTGCGCGGTGTCTCCTCGGACCAGGCCGGGTGGTTCCCGGCGAGGCGCCTGCCCGCAGGTGGTGGTACGCGGGGGATTCGAGGCGCCCGGGAAGGTGGTAGCCCCGGGCCCGGCCGGGGTGCGGCGATGCGGCCCGCGCGGGAGGGGGTCCCGCCGGCTCGCTCGGGTGCCGTGACCGGAGGTGGTGCTCCGGCTGCCCTCGGCGGTCCCGCGCCCACGCGATCTGGCTCCTGTCGCGTTGAATCGACAGTGTGCCATGGAAGCGCTCCCACAACAAGCGCGGAGCGAGCTGGTTCACCCACTTGTTTCGATCTCGTTTTGGGTCTTTCACAAAGGCGTGACGGGCGTTACAGTCGCAACATCGGTCGATGGGAGCGCTTCCATCGACAAAGGTTCCAACTGGAAGATCGCCGGGACCGTCCTCGTGGCGGGCCCGGGGAACCATCCGAAGGCCGACGGCGGGCCAGCCCGGACGCCGCCGTCAGCCATCATCCCGCCACAGGGAGGGAGGTGGAACCAGAGCCACTCGCGTGGCCCGGCTCCCGCGCGACACGCACGGCAGGACCCAATTCCGCCCGTGTGTGTGCAGTTACGGTGGGGACGGGGGTTGCCCTCCCCCGTCCCCACACTAAACCCCCGTACACGATGGGAAAAGAGGCCGACGGGACAGGCGCGAAGCGCCGCCCGGTCGGCCTCGTTCGCTGTCCGGGGCCCTCAACCGCCTCGACCCGCCATCGTCGGCCGCCGTGACGGCCGGCTCACCGGGTCGAGCGCTTCTGGCCTATCCTGGGAGCGCTCCCGAATCTGGGCGGTGGGCCCCGTATCCACGAGGAGAATCCATGTCGATACCTACCGGGCCCGCCGGCCCGCTGCGCTTCCCCCGCCACTTCGGTTGGGGCGCGGCCACCTCTGCCTACCAGATCGAGGGCGCCGCCAAGGAGGACGGCCGCGGCGAGTCGGTCTGGGACACCTTCAGCCGCATCCCCGGTCGTACCCGCAACGGCGACACCGGCGACGTGGCCGCCGACCACTACCACCGGTACGTCGAAGACCTCGACCTGATGCGTGACCTGGGTCTGCGCAGCTACCGCTTCTCCATCTCCTGGCCCCGCATCCAGCCCGACGGCAGCGGAGCGCCCAACCAGCGTGGGCTCGACTTCTACCGTCGCCTCCTCGACGGTCTGCACGAACGCGGCATCGCCCCGATGGCGACCCTGTTCCACTGGGACCTGCCGCAGGCGTTGCAGGACGCCGGTGGCTGGGAGTCCCGCGACACCGCCCTGCGCTTCGCCGACTACGCCAACGCCGTCTTCAGCGCCCTCGGCGACCGGGTGCCGGTCTGGCTCACCATCAACGAGCCCAAGACCGTCGTACAGAACGGCTACCTCACCGGCCACCACGCGCCCGGTCGACAGGACCCGGAGGCCGCCTACCTCGTCGCCCACCACCTGCAGCTCGCGCACGGCCTCGCGGTGCGCGCGCTACGGGCCTCGGACAGCACCGCCCGGATCGGCCCCGCGCTCAACCTGCACCCCTGCTACCCCACCGACGACTCCGCCGAGGCCGCCGCCGCCGCGCACCTCTACGACGGCTACGAGAACCGCCTCTACCTCGACTCGGTGCTCAAGGGCAGCTACCCGCAGGACGTCCTGGCCGACCTCGGCCCGCAGAGCCGGATGGTCCGGGGCATCCGCGACGGCGACCTGGCGGTGATCTCGTCACCGGTCGACCTGCTGGCCGTGCAGTACTACACGCCCATCTACGTCGCCGCCGACGGCAGCACCGAACACCGCTGGCCCACCTCCGAGGCCGGCTGGCAGCAGATCTACCCCGACGGGATGTACGACATCCTGACCCGGGTCACCCGCGACTACGGCCCGATCCCGCTCACCGTGACCGAGAACGGTCTGCCCACCCCCGACACCCTGGCCGCGGACGACACCGTCGACGACAGTGGCCGGATCACCTTCCTGCGCGACCACCTGGCCGCCGCGCACCGCGCCATCGCTGACGGGGTGCCGCTGGAGAGCTTCCATGTCTGGTCGATGCTCGACAACTTCGAATGGGACGAGGGATACGAGCAGCGTTGGGGCCTGGTCTACGTGGACTACGTGACCCAACGGCGCGTGCTCAAGCGCAGCGCCCACTGGTACCGCTCCGTCATCACCGAGGGTGGCTTCTGAACGGCTCGCCCGGACGGCCGGGCCCGGACGGCTCGGCTCGGGTGAGCCGGTGACCGTCCGGGTCACGGCCGGAAGACTCAGCGGGGCAGCGCCTGCTGCAACTCCGCTCGCAGCGCCGGGGTGAGCATCTCCCCCGCCTGCTTCGCCAACCGGGCCATCTCGTAGCCCACCACGCCGATGTCGGCGTCCCCGGCCGCGAGCGTGGCCAGGATGGACCCGTCGCGCACCTGCATCACCAGGAAATAGCCCCGGCCCATCTCGACCACCGTCTGCTTGACGATGTCGCCGTCGAACATCTGCGCCGCGCCCGCCGTGATGCTCATCAGCCCGGACGTCACCGCGGCGAGCTTGTCCGCGTGGTCGCGGGGCAGGTGGTCGGAGATCGCCACCAGCAGCCCGTCGGAGGAGACCACCACCGCGTGCGCCACGCCCGGCACCCGCTCCGCGAACGCGCTCACCAGCCAGCTCAGGTCACGTGCCTCCTGGCTCAACGTCGTCACTGTCGTCGTCCTCCTTCGTCGTGCCCCCACGAGGGTGGCACCGGTATCTCGGTGGTGTCCTCGGCCTCGGCACGCCGTACCCCGCTGTAGAGCCGGGAAAGCATGCCGCCGACCGCGTCCGGGTCGAGGTCGGCGCGCCGCGGCGACGACTCCGGCTGGGCGGGGCGGGTGACCGCGGAGAGCTGCGCCATGGGTACGCGTACCGGAAGGCCCCGCTCGTTCGTGCCGGCCGTCACCGGAGTCGCGGGCGGCACGGGCTGGACCGGGGCCGCCGACGCGGTCGGCCCCTGCCGGGACCACCAGCCACCGCCGTCGCCGGCGGAAGCGGCAGCCGGAGCCAACACGTCCTCGGCGCGTACCGGCACGGGTCGGGTCTGGCGGGGCACGGCCGCGGCCGGCGGACGACCGGCCACCGGAAGGTCCAGCGGCGCGGTCGCTGTCCCGTGGACGGAGCCGGACGGGGGCACACCCGCCCCACGCTGCGCCGCGGCGCCCCGGGCCGCGTTCGACGCCAGCATCCGGGCGGACGCCGGCGGATCCAACTCGACCGCGCCGCCGGGCGCCAGCAGGGTCGCCGGCAGCACGAGCCGCGCGACGAGGCCACTGTGGCGCCCGTCGAGCTGCACACGCACACCGAGCCGGCTGGCCAGGTGACTGACCACGAACAGGCCCATCCGCTCGACCGCCGCGACGTCCGCGGCCGGCGGGCTGGCCAGCACCGCGTTCGCCTCGGCGAGCGCGGACGGGCTCATGCCCAGACCGTCGTCGACGATCTCGATGAGCGCGGTCGACGCCTCGACCCGCGCGGTCACCACGACGAAGGTGTCCGGACGGGAGAAGGCCGTGGCGTTCTCCAGCAGCTCGGCCAGCAGGTGCACCAGCTCGCCGACCGCGTGCCCGACCACGTTGACGGCACCCATCGACTCAAGCCGTACCCGCTGGTACTGCTCGATCTCGGCGGCGGCCGCCAGCAGCACGGTGCCCAGGCCCACCGGACGGTTCCACCGGCGGGTGGAGTCCGTGCCGGCCAGCACCAGCAGGCTCTCGTCGTTACGGCGCATGCGGGCGGCCAGGTGGTCGAGCTTGAAGAGGTTCTCCAACTGGTCCGGGTCGCTCTCCTCACGCTCCAGGTCGTCGAGCAGCTCCAGTTGCCGCTCCACCAGCACCTGGCTGCGGCGCGCGAGGTTGACGAACATCGCGTTGACGTTGCGGCGCATCAGCGCCTGCTCGACGGCGACCGTCACGGCGCTGCGGTGCACCGCGACGAACGCCTCGGCCAGCTCGCCGATCTCGTCGAGCGAACGGACGACCGCCGGGGACACGTCGATGGTCGGCACACCACCGGTGACGGTGCGCAGCCGGTCCAGCGCGTCGGGCAGCTCCACCTGCGCGATCCGCAGCGCCTGGCTGCGCAGCAGGCGCATCGACCGGGCGACGGAGCGACCGACCAGCAGAGAGATCAGCAGGGCGACCAGCAGCACCGCCACGACGCCGCCGACCACCAGCAGGGTGGTCCGGAGCTGGCCGCTGCTCGCGTCGTCGGCCTGGCGCACCGCGTCGTCGAGCACACTCGCCTCGACCTGCCGCAGCAGCTCCTGGCGTTGCTGGCTCGCCGACCACCACTGCTCCGAGGGCAGCACCTCCGGCGCCGCGTCGCCGACCGGAAGACTGCGCTCCTCCAGGCGGGTGGCGACCTGGAACCCCGGGTTCACCGAGGTCTCGTCGTACCGGCGGATCTGGTCGCTGGTGGCGGACACCCGGAACGCGCCGAGCGCGGTGAGCTGTTGGGCACGCAGGTCGGAGAGGATCACCCGGTCCTCGGTGCCGTACCGGCCGGCCCGGCCGGCGCCGTAGAGCTGCGCCCGGACCCGGGAGGACAGCTCCTTGACCCTGGCGATCTGGACGTAGCGCAGCACCGCGTCGCTCAGCCCCGGTCGGTCCTGGCCCGGTGTCGGCTCGGCGAGCAGGTCCAGCAGCGCGTCGACCGCCCGGTGGTAGTTGCTCAGGATGGTGTCGTTGCTGAGCACCGCCGGCGGGATGGCCGGTCGGATGTCGACGACCTGGTCGTACGCCTCGAGCACCTCGGAGTAGGCGACCCGCCAGGAGGCGTCGGCGTCGGCCAACGGCTCGGCCGCCCGCCGGAGGTCCTCGACGGCGCGGTCGGTGGCCGACTGCAACGGCCGCAGGGCGGTGGCCGCCGCCTCGCGGTCGCCACCGCGGCGCAACTCGCCCAGCTCACCCGCCGAACGGTCCCGCTCCTGCTGGAGCTGGTCGACCACGGCGGTGATCTGCCGACCGATGCCGACCTGCCGGGAGAAGTCGTTCAACGTGGCCGTCCGACCGACCAGCGCGCTGGTCTGCACGCCCGCCAGCACCAGGAACGCCATCGACGGCACCAGCAGCACGGTGGCCAGCTTGGTGCTCATCCGCCAGTCCCGCAGCCGGAACGGCGAGCGGCGTCGATGCGGGACGACCCGGACGTCGAAGCGACGCCGACGGTGGTTCGACACCGCACCGATCGACGGGTCGGGACCTGCCGCCACCCTGCCTCCTCCGTCCTGCCGCGTCCACCGCGACCCGGGGAGCGGAGTCCATCCAACCAGGCTCGGTGGCGCTGTCAACGGCCCGGGCAGGGCGAAAGTTCAGGAAGGATACTGCGGGTGGGAACGTCCTGTCGTGGTCGGTGAGACCAGTTCGTCCGTCCGGCCGATGTCGGCGAGCGCCGCCGCCGCATCAAAGTGACCCAGGGCCACCAAAGCGGCTCCGGTGGCACCGATCTCCGGGTTGCGTTGGTGCGACACCGGTCGCGGCGCGAGCGCGGCGGCGAACGCCTGCCGCCACCACACCGACGCGGCCACCGCGCCGCCGCCCAGCACCACCCCGACCGGCTTGTCGACTGTGGACTCCAGCACCGCGAGGTCCTCGGCGACCAGCTCACACAGCCCCTGCATGAGCCCGGCCAGGATGTCCACCGCCGTGGTGCTGAAACTCAGACCGCGCAGCTCGCCGGTGCCCGCCGGGGCCAACCCGGGCGCCCGGTCGCCGCCGAACCGGGGATCGGCCGGCCGGCCACCACCGACCGGCACCAGCGCCAGCGCCGCGTCCAGTTCGTCCCCGTGGGGCAGCCGCAGCTCCCGGTCCGCCCAGGCGAACAGGTTGCCACCGCTGGAGTACGCCGCCCCGGTCACCACGTGGTCGTGGTCGACCCGGTAGCGCCAGAGCCGCTCGGGCAGCCGCGGCAGCGGCTCGCCGGCCGGGATGCGCTGCATCAGGCGTACCGCCGCGGAGGTGCCCACCGTGACGGCGGCCCGGCTCGGGTCGGCGCAGCCCGAGCCGACGTTGGACGCGCCACCGTCGCCCACCGGCGGCGCCCACCGGGCCTCGGCCAACTGCGGCCAGCGGCGGGCCCGGTCGGGGCGGAGCCGGCCGTGCCAGTCCAACTCGCCCAGCGGCGGCAGGTCGCGGGGCCGTACGCCGGCCAGCGTCAGCGCCTCCTCGTCCCAGCGCAGGGTGACGAGGTCGAGCAGGCCCGTGCCGGAGGCCTGCGAGATCGACATGGGCGCCGTCTGGAGCAACTCGCCCAGCACGTACTCCGGAAGGCCGACGAACCGGGTGATCGGCGTGCCCGACTGGTCCCGCAGCCAGGGCAGGCGCACCGGCCAGTAGGAGCGGTGCCACCAGCAGCCGGTGCGTTGGTGGAAGCCGTCCGGGTCGGCCGGGCCGGACGTGTCGCCGACCGGCGCGGGCCGGGTGTCCAACCAGGTGACGACCGGGCCCAGCGGGGTGCCGTCACGGTCGAGCGGAAGCACCGAGTGCCACTGCGCGGACGTCGCCACCATGCCCACGTCGTGCAGGTGCCCCGCCTCGGCCAACTCGTCCAGACAGTCGACGAGACTGGCGAGGTAGTCGGGGCCGGAGAGGGTGCCCGTGCCGTCGTCCCCGATGGCGATTTTGACCTTGCGCCGGGCCAGGGCGCCGGGCAGCGGCCGGGTTTCCCCGTCCAGCACCAGCCCGCGTACGGAGGAGGTGCCCAGGTCGAGCGCGAGAATGTTCATCGCCGGTCAAGTTACCCGGTGCCGGCCGCGCCGGGACGAGGGTCCGGCCCGGCACACCCGTACGCCGGAAGGGGTCCCGAGTGAGGCCTCGACCGCGTAAGGTGATGCGCATGCTCGCGCACCCAACCTCCTGGTGGCCCGCCGACCCGGCGGCCACCCCCCGCGCGTAGCTTCATCCACGCGGCCGCCACCGAGGCGGCCGCCGGATCTCCGGCCCGGATGGCCGCCCCCGATGGCGGCGCCCAGCGCCCACGGAGACCACGATGACCAGCCAGAACCCCCTGACCGACCTGCTCGCCGCCATCTCCCGGGGCGACGATCCCGGCCCCTTCGCGCTGCTGCGCCGCGAGGGCGCCGACGACCTGGAACTGTTCACCGGCCCGGTCGGCACCGTCGACCGGCTGGCGGACATCCCGCTGACCCCGGGCGAGCCCGGGGCGCGGACGTTGGCCCTGGTGCCGTACCGGCAGATCGCCGAGCGCGGCTTCGCCTGCGTCGACGACGACGCCCCGCTGGAGTGTCTCCAGGTCCGCGAACACGATCGGATTCCGCTGGCCGAGGCGCTTGCCGCGCTGCCCGACGAGCCGGTCCGCACCCGGGACGCCGCCTTCGACGTCAGCGACGAGGAGTACGCGCGGATCGTGCAGCAGGTGCTCACCGACGAGATCGGTCGCGGCGAGGGCGCCAACTTCGTCATCCACCGCACCCTGCACGCCACCGTGCTGGGTGCGCCGCTGGTGGCCGCGCTGGCCGCGCTGCGCCGGCTGTTGGTCGCCGAACGCGGCGCCTACTGGACGTTCGTGGTGCACACCGGCGCCCGCACCATGGTCGGGGCCAGCCCGGAACGGCACGTCAGCGTCGACGACGGGCTCGTCATGATGAACCCGATCAGCGGCACCTTCCGGCCCACCGGCGGCATCCCGGACCGGGCGGCGCTGCTGCGGTTCCTCGCCGATCCGAAGGAGATCGAGGAGCTGTACATGGTGCTCGACGAGGAGCTGAAGATGATGGCGACCGTCGCCGAGCACGGCGGCCAGGTCATCGGCCCTTATCTCAAGGAGATGTCGCACCTGGCCCATACCGAGTACCTGCTCGCCGGCCGGGGCACCCGCGACGTGCGGGAGGTGCTGCGGGAGACGATGTTCGCGCCCACCGTGACCGGCAGTCCGATGGAGAACGCCTGCCGGGTGATCGCCCGGCACGAGCGCCGGGGTCGGGGCTACTACGCGGGCGTGCTGGCGCTGCTCGGCCACGACGACGCCGGCCGGCAGACGCTGGACGCGCCGATCCTGATCCGTACCGCCGAGATCTCCCCGTCCGGTCGGCTGCGGGTGCCGGTCGGCGCCACCCTGGTCCGGCACTCGACGGCGGCCGGTGAGGTGGCCGAGACCCACGCCAAGGCGGCCGGGGTGCTGGCCGCGCTGGGTCTCGGCCCGGCGGCGTCCACCGGCGAGCGCGGGCCGGTCGTGCGGCTGGCCGACGACCCGGAGGTACGCGACGCGCTGGCCGCGCGTAACACGCCGCTGGCCCGGTTCTGGTTGGACCAGCGCTCGCCCGACGCGTCCGGGCTGCCCGGCCTGGCCGGGCTGCGGGCCCTGATCGTGGACGCGGAGGACACCTTCACCGGCATGTTGGCGCACCAACTGGGCGCGTTGGGTCTCGCGGTCACGTTGCGCCCGTGGCACGCCGGCGGCCCGGTCGACGGGTACGACCTGGTGGTGGCCGGGCCCGGCCCGGGTGACCCGGGCAGCCCGGACGATCCGAAGATGGCGGCGTTGCGGGACCTGCTCGGCGAGTTGCTGGCGTCCGGTCGACCCACCCTCGCGGTCTGCCTGGGGCACCAGGTGCTGGCCGGGCTGCTGGGGCTGCCCCTGCACCGCAGGGACGCTCCCTACCAGGGGCTGCAACGGGAGGTGACGCTGTTCGGCCGGTCCCGCCGGGTCGGCTTCTACTCCTCGTTCACCGCCCGCGCCCAGGTGGACCGGCTGGACACCGCGTACGGGACCGTGGAGCTGGCCCGGGACGTCCGCGACGGGTCCGTGCACGCCCTGCGTGGGCAGGGCTTCGCCGGGGTGCAGTTCCACCCGGAGTCGGTGCTCAGCCCGGACGGACTGACCGTGCTGACCGAGGTGTTGACCGACCTGCTGCCGGCGTCGCGCCCGGTCGGCCAGGGTTAGCTCCCGGCCACGGCATGGTCACCGTCGTCCCGGGGTAGGGCTGGTGCGACCGGTGGCGCGGGCGGGTCGAGAGCCCCCGTCCGCGCCACCGGTCGCCTCAGCCGCCCAGGCCCTGCTTGAGCGCCGTGCCGATCAGCACCGCACGGCGGGCGGTGAGGGCGCAAGCGCCCAGCGCCACCGCGTCCGGGGCGATCTCCCCGTTGTTGCTGGTGTGCGAGGCGCCGTACGGGTTGCCGGCGATGAACTGGCTGGAGTCGGTGTAGCCGGGAGGGACCACCACACCACCCCAGTGGTAGAAGACGTTGAAGAGCGACGTCAACGTCGTCTCCTGACCACCGTGCGACGTCGCCGTGGAGGTGAAGGCCGCGTACACCTTGTTGGCCAGCGCGCCCTGCGCCCACAGCGGGCCGGTGGTGTCGATGAACTGCTTCAACTGCGCGGCGATCATGCCGTACCGGGTGGGCGAGCCGAAGATCGTCACGTCGGCCCAGGCCAGGTCGTCGATCATCGCCTCGGGAACGTCCTGGGTCTCCAGATGGTGCGCCTGCCAACCGGAGTTCGAGCGGATCGCCTCGTCCGGCGCGAGCTCCCGTACCTTGCGCAGGCGCACCTCCGCGCCGGCTTCCCCGGCGGCCTCACACGCGGCCTGCGCCATCTGGTAGGTGATGCCGGTGGCGCTGTAGTAGATCACCGCCACCTTCGTCTGGGCAGCCATCAGAGTTGTCCCCTTCTCGTCTCGGGTCAGCTCCCGCGACTACCCCGGCGGTGCGGAGACAAACGACGGATCGCGGTGTTCCGGTCGTCCGGGTTCAAGTTTTCCGCAAGTTCCCGGACGTTCCGATCCGGCCGCCCGCGCGGACGGCGATCCTGATGCCAACCGGTGCCGGCGTGCGATCCTGCCGCCCCCCTGGCACCGGCGCCTGAACGGGGGATCGCGCTCCGCCGGCAACGGCGCTGGCGCAGCGCGATCAGGGGTCCGCCGTCATCGAAGGCCCCGCCCGCTCAGCCCACCGGCCGGTCAGCGGACCAGCATCGTCATCAGCCGGTCCAGCTCGGCCGCCGGGTCGGCGGTGAGGCCGGTGTGTACCGGACCGGCCTGGATCATCGTGCTGCGCGGCGCGACCAGCCAGTGGAAGCGCTCACCGAGCCGCATACGGGTGGCCGGCCCGTCGCCGGAGCAGGTCCTGTCCAGCGACTCCAGCACTGCGGCGACGGCCGGCAGATCGACGTCGGGCGCCAGGGCGCGCGCCCGGTCGGCGTCCAGGTGCGTCCGCGCGGCCAGGAAGTCCCGCTGCTGGCAGTAGAGCAGCACACCCACGTTGATCTGTTCGCCGCGCTCGACGCGGGGCACCAGCCGGATGACGGCGTACTCGAAGGGATGCCTCACGCCGCGCTCCCCGCCGGCAGCCAGTCCGCCGGGTCGGCGACCCGCCGCGACAGGTGCGACACGTACGCCTCGCGCGCCTCGTCGGCCGAGTCGAAGTCGGCCGCGGTCAGCCACTGGGCCGGCACCAGCGCCAACACCTCCCGGAGGAGGTCGGGGGTGACCCGGGCGGCCAGCTCGTCGTTGGCCTCGGCGACCCGGGCGGCGTACGGCGCGAGCACGTGGTCCTCGGCCCGGTAGGCGCGGTGCACGGCGGCGTCGGCGCGGGGCCAGTTGTGGTGGAAGTACAGCGCGGCGCCGTGGTCGATGAGCCACAGCTCCCGGTGCCAGATGAGCAGGTTGGGGTTGCGCCAGCTCCGGTCGACGTTCTCCACGTACGCGTCGAACCACAGCACCCGGGAGGCCAGCAGCGGATCGACGGGGTGCGCCACCGGGTCGAAGCCGAGCGCGCCCGGCAGGAAGTCCATCCCCAAGTTGGCGCCGCCGCTGTTGCGCAGCAGCTCCTGTACCTCCTGGTCGGGCTCGGCCCGGCCGATCACCGGGTCGATGTCGAGGACCACCAGCGGCGGCACCCGCAGGTCCAGCCGGCGGGCCAGCTCGCCGCAGATCACCTCGGCGACGAGCGCCTCGGGCCCCTGCCCGGCGCCGGTGAACTTCGCGACGTACGTGCCGAGGTCGTCGGCCTCCACGACGCCCGGCAGTGAGCCACCCTCCCGCAGTGGGGTGACGTAGCGGATCGCGGTGACCTGGCGGAGCACGCCGCCCACCCTACTGTGATCTCCGGTCAGCGGGGTCGCTGGAGGCCGCGCAGCAGCAGGTCGACGAGGCGGCGGGGGTCGTAGTCCGGGTCGTTGTCGCGACTGACGCAGAGGTTGCCGATGCCGCGCATCAATTCGTACGGGCGCGTGCCGGGGGTGATCTCGCCCGCGTCGACGGAGGCGTCGAGCAGTTGCCCGCAGACCGGCACGAGGCGGTCGAGGAACCAGGCGTGCAGCGTGTCGAAGCCGCCGGCGTCCGACTGCAGCGCGCTCGCCAGGCCGTGCTTCGTGACCAGGAAGTCGGTGAAGAGGTCGACCCACTGGCGGAGGGCCGCCAGCGGGGAGGCGGCGTTCGCCAGCAGGGTCGGGCCCGCTTCGGCGCAGGCCTCGACCTGGTGGCGGTAGACGGCGACGACGAGGTCCGCCCGGGTCGGGAAGTGCCGGTAGATCGTCCCGATGCCGACCCCCGCGCGGGCCGCGATCTCCCGGATCGGCGCTTCGACGCCGGAGGTGACGAAGACCGCGGCGGCTGCCGTCAGGAGCGTCTGCTGGTTGCGCACCGCGTCGGCGCGGCGGCCTCGGGCCGGCATCTCCGGGGACTGGCTCGTCGCCGACACGGTTCTCCTCCACACGCCGTTTGGAAAACGGATCAGCGTTCCGTATATTAGTGGAACGGCGATCCGCTTCAACTGTAGCGGAGGCGGGGACACCCCTGCCGTGCCACCTCCGCACCATGGGAAGGCAACCATGACCACATCGACCCTCGTCGCCGACACCATCAGCACCCCGATCGTGTCCGTCGGCCCGATCACGCTGCCGGCCCCCGGCCGCGCCGTGGACCTGCAGGTACGCGTCTCCGCGCCGATGACCGGCACCCGGCTGCCGATCATCCTGCTCTCGCACGGCCACGGGCACTCGAACAACCTCTCCTCGCTCAACGGCTACGGGCCCCTCGCCAACCACTGGGCGGCACTCGGCTTCGTCGTGATCCAGCCGACCCATCTGGACTCGAAGACCCTGAGCCTCGACCCCGGCGACGCCGAGGCACCGCTCTACTGGCGTTCACGGGCCCACGACATGACGCGCATCCTCGATGCGCTCGACGCCATCGAGGCCGCCGTCACGCAACTGCACGGCCGTCTGGACCGGGAGAGGGTCGCCGTGGCCGGGCACTCCATGGGCGGGCACACCGCCAGCCTGCTGTTGGGCGCGCGGCTCACCGACCCGCACGACGGGACGCCCGTCGACCTGACCGAGCCCCGGATCAGCGCGGGGGTGCTCCTCGCCGCCCCCGGCCGGGGCGGGGACGCGCTCAGCGAGTTCGCCCGGAGCTACGGGTTCTTCCAGACCACGGACTTCTCCGCGATGACGACGCCCGCGCTCGTCGTAGCCGGCGACCGGGACACCTCCGAGCACCTGACGGTGCGGGGCGCGCAGTGGCACGCCGACCCGTACGTCCTGTCCCCCGCCCCCAAGTCGCTCCTGACCCTCTTCGAGGCGGAGCACGGTCTCGGCGGGATCTCCGGCTACGACGCCGCCGAGACCACCGACGAGAACCCGCGACGGGTGGCGGCGGTCGCGGCGCTCACCGCGGCGTACCTGCGCAGCACGCTCTACCCGGGAGATCCCGCGTGGCAGTCCACCCGCGCGGCGCTCACCTCGGGGGTCGACGCGGTCGGACGGGTCGAGTCCAAATAGGCCGGGGTGGGGGCCAGCGGCACGCCCTGGCCCCCAGCCACCCGGGCCCGGTGTCAGTCGAGCTTGTCCCGTAGGTCGTCGACCTGGTTCTGGAGGCGGTCCACCGCGCCCTTGTTGTTGACGAACGTGGTGATGCCCGCGGCGAGGCCCAGGCCGATCAGGACCGCCAGGATGCTCAGCACCAGGCCGCCGATGGACACGCCCCGGCCGGTCACGCCCGGCCGGCGGGCCATCTTCAGCCCGACGATGCCGAGGACGATGCCGATAATGCCGAGCACCAGTCCGACCCAGGCGAGGATGGCCGTCAACACGCTGAACAGGCCGGCCACACCGAAGACCAGAGCGAAGGTGGCGGCCGCGCTGGTCTTGGCGCCGGTGGACGCCCGATGGGCCCGAGAATCGGCCGGTACGCCGGCACCGCGGGCCGGTTGGCTTGCGGCAGTCATGAGACTCCCTTCCGTACGCGCGGCGCGCGTACTTCCGGCCGGCCGCATTCCCACCGGCACGGCGGTTAACCGTGCGTGTCGGTCCTCGGGCCTAGGCTGCGGCGTGGCGACCGGAAGGGGTGCGATGACTGCCGACCTCAGCGCGGCCGAAGCGCTGGCACTGCGGATGACCAGCCTGCTGCTGCGCCCGCCCGGCGGGCCGGGCACCGTCGCCGAGGTGGTCGAGTGGTTCGGGGCGATGCAGGCTCAGGACCTGGCGAGCGGGCTGTGGTCGCTCGGCGCCCGGCTGCCGGGGTGGACGGTGACCGACGTGCAGGCCGCGCTGGAACGCCGCGAGGCGCTGCGCACCTGGCCGATGCGGGGCACCGTGCACCTCATCCCGCCCGCCGACACCTGCTGGATGCTGGAGCTGACCGGCGTACGCGCGCTGGCGGGCTCGGCGACCCGGCGCGTACAGCTCGGGCTGACCGAGGCCGACGAGGCGCGGGCGCTCGACGTACTCGGCGTCGCGCTGGCCGGCGGCGGCCGGCTCAGCCGGGCGCAGTGTCTCGCCACCCTGCGCGCGGCCGGCATCGGCACCGACGGCCAGCGCGGCTACCACCTGCTCTGGTACGCGAGCGTGCGCGGGGTGACCTGTGTGGCGCCCACCATCGGCACCGAGCAGACGTTCGTCCTGCTCGACGAGTGGGCGCCGGAGCAACGCCGCCCGGAGCGGGACGAGGCGTTGGCGCTGCTCGCCCACCGCTACGTCCGGGGCCACGGGCCGGTCACCGACCGCGAGTTCGCCGGGTGGAGCGGCCTCACCCTGACCGACGCGCGGCGCGGCCTGACCGCCGCCGCCGACCTGCTGAGCACGGTACGCGTCGACGGCGAGCCGATGTACGTGGACGCGGCACTGGCCGACATCCCGCGCGCCCCGGCGCCCGAGGTGCTCGCGTTGCCGGGCTTCGACGAGTACCTCCTCGGCTACCGGGACCGCACGCTGATGCTCGACCCCGCGCACCGGGCGGCCGTGGTGCCGGGTAACAACGGCATCTTCCAGGCCACCGTGGTCCGCGCCGGTCGCGTGGTCGGCGTGTGGAAGCGCAAGGTCGGCCGGCAGGCCGTCACCCTGACGGTACGGCCGCTGGTGCCGATGACCGCCGCCGAACGGGTCGAGGTCGAGCGGGCGCTGACCCGGTACGCGGACTTCCTCGGACTGCCACCACGGTTCGACTGGTTGACCTGAACGGGCGGGCTACTGGCCGACCCGGGTGGGGCGGCCTACTGGCCGGCCTGACCGGGTGGCCTACGGGCCGGCCGGGTCGGGTGGCCTATCTCCGACCGGGTCCGGGGTGGTCCGCCGACCGGCCTTCTCCCCGGCCCGGTCGGGCGGGGTCGTCCGGGGACGGGCGGCGGTGAGCAGGTGGACGATCCGGGCCACGCCGGGGTCCGTCCGGATCTGCGCCACGCTGGCCGGCAGCGGCAGCCGCCAGTTCGGATACTCGTCGACGGTGCCCGGCATGTTGGGTTGGCGCACCTCCCCCAGCACATCGTAGAGGGACACGCCGAGCAGTCGTGACGGGCTGGCCGCGAGCGCGGCGTGCATCGCCACCACCACGTCACCGTCGGCCGGGTCACCGTCGGCCCCCGCCCCGGAACCGACCTCGGGCCCGGCGGCGGCCTCTGCTTCGGCGGCGGCCTCGGCCCCGGCGGCGGCCCCTGCTTCGGCGGCGCGCGAGCCGGGCAGCAGCGCCTCGTTGCGCAGCATCGCCAGCAGCCGCTCGCGGTCGGTGGCGGCCCGGGCGCGTTCGACGGCCACGTCGGTGCCGAGCAGCTTCAACTCGTCACGCACCCGCACGTGCTCGCCGGTCAGGAATCCCGGGGCGGTCGGCAGGTCGTGGGTGCTGATCGTGGCGAGGGCGTTCGTGGGCCAGCGGGTCGGTGGGGTGAACTCGCCGTCGTCGTCCCGGGCGAACCACAGCACCGTCGAGCCGAGCATGTTGCGCCCACGCAGCCCGCGGGTCACCGCCGGCTGGACCGTGCCCAGGTCCTCGCCGACGACCACCGCGCCGGCCCGGTGCGCCTCCAGCGCCAGGATGCCGAGCATCGCCTCGGCGTCGTACCGCACGTAGGTGCCCTCGGCGGCCCCGGCGCCCGGCGGCACCCACCACAGTCGCCAGAGCCCGGCGACGTGGTCGACCCGCAGGCCGCCCGCGTGCCGCAGGGTCCGCCGCAGCATGTCCCGGTACGCCGCGTACCCGGTCTCGGCGAGCCGGTCCGGTCGCCACGCGGCGAGGCCCCAGTCCTGGCCGAGCTGGTTGAAGTCGTCCGGGGGCGCGCCGACCCGTACCCCCTGGGCCAGGACGTCGGCGAGCTGCCAGCCGTCCGCGCCGCCCGGGTCGATGCCGACGGCCAGGTCGTGCACCACGCCGACCGGCATGCCCGTCGACCGGGCCGCCGCCGTCACGGCGTCGAGCTGCTCGTCACAGAGGTGTTGCAGCCAGGCGTGGAACGCCACCCGGTCGGCGAGTTGGCGACGCTGCTCGGCGACCGCCGGGGCGTCCGGGTGGTGCAGCTCCGCCGGCCACGCCCGCCAGTCGTTGCCGTGCCGCTCCGCCAGCGCGCACCAGGTGGCGAAGCTGGTCAGCGCCGGGTCCGCGTCGAGGTCCACCGCCGGGGCGTACGGGTGCAGCAGCTCCAACGCGTGCCGCTTGGCGGCCCACACCTCGTCGTAGTCGATCAGGTCCCGGCGGTCGGGGCGTAACGCGTCGACCACCGCCCGGGTGGCCGGGTCCGCCGCCGTGTACGCGGTGGTGTCGCTGACGCGCAGGTAGAGCGGATTCACGAAGCGTCGGCTGGCCGGCGAGTACGGCGACGCGGCCACCGGGTGCGCCGGTCCGACCGCGTGCAGCGGGTTGAGCAGCACCAGTCCGGCGCCCGTTCCGCCCGCCCATCCGGTGAAGTCGGCCAGGTCGCCGAGGTCGCCCATGCCCCAGGACCGCTCGGAGCTGAGCGCGTAGAGCTGGAGCATCCAACCCCAGGTGCGGGGCGGCACGGGCAGCCGCCGGGGCACCACGACGAGGGTCACGTCCCGCCCGTCACAGGCCAGCCGGTGCCAGCCCAGCGGCAGGTCAGCGGGCAGCTGCGCGTCAACCGTCCGGCGACCACCGTCCTCCAGGGACACCACACCCGGGCCGGGCAGCACGTGTGTCGCGCCCTCGGCAAGCACCAGGGTCGGCGGCAGCGCGGTCCGGTCCACCGCGCGGGCGGCGGCGAGCGCGTCGGCGATCGCGGCGGGGCTGGTGGCGTCCACGCCGAGCAGCCCGAGCACGCCGACGACCGTCTCCGACGCGACCTCGACGCGGCGGTGCCGCCAGTCCTCGTACCAGGTGGACACGCCGTGCGCGGCGGCCAACGCCACAAGTCCCCGATCCATCACCAACCCACCCTGCCACGCCCACCCCCGTGCCGCAGCACCACACGCCCCCGCTCCCCTTCCCGCGATCTTGCACTTTCTGCGGCGACATAAAGGACCCTCCCCTCCAGTCGACGACACAAGGTGCAAGATCGGCGCGGGCGGGGGCGGGGGCGGGGGTGCGGGCCGGGTTAGTGGGACTTGTCGAGGGTCAGGTTGCGGCCGGTGGATGGGTCGAAGAGGTGGATCTTTTCCAGGTTGAACCAGGCTCGGCGGGATTGCCCTTCGGCGGCGCCGGACTCGGCGGACAGTCGGGTCACCAGGTTGCCGCCGCCGCCGGCGAAGTCGCCCGCACCCGCGTCCGCGGCCAACTCCTCCAACTCGGCGGCGCTGGCCCGCTCACCCTCCACGGTGAAGTACACGTACTTGTCCGAGCCCATCGACTCGACGATCTCCACCGGGGCTTCGAACTCCAGACCCCGGCGGCGGGTCTCGTCGTCGACCAGCTCGGCGTCCTCGAAGTGCTCGGGCCGGATGCCGAGGATCAGTTCGCGGGGCGCGTCGGCCGCCTCCAGCTCCCGGCGCAACCGGTCGTCGAGCGGCACGTCGCCCAGGGCGGTCCGCAGGCTGCCGTCCTGCACCGCCGCGTGCAGGAAGTTCATCGACGGCGAACCGATGAAGCCCGCCACGAAGAGGTTGCGCGGGTGGTCGTACAGCTCCTGCGGAGGGCCGACCTGCTGCACCGCGCCACCCCGCATGATCACCACCCGGTCGCCGAGGGTCATCGCCTCGGTCTGGTCGTGGGTGACGTAGACGGTGGTGGTGCCGAGCTGCTTCTGCAACCGGGACACCACCGTGCGCATCTGCACCCGCAGCTTCGCGTCGAGGTTGGACAGCGGCTCGTCCATGAGGAACGCCTTGGGCTGGCGGACGATCGCCCGGCCCATCGCCACCCGCTGCCGCTGACCACCCGAAAGGTTCGCGGGTTTACGGTCCAGCAGCGCGGTCAGCTCCAGCACCTTGGCGGCCTCGTCGACCTTGGAGTTGATCGTCTCCTTGTCCAGCTTCGCCAGCCGCAGCGGGAACGCCATGTTCTCCCGCACGGTCATGTTCGGATACAGCGCGTACGACTGGAACACCATGGCGATGTCCCGGTCCCTCGGCGCCTTGTCGTTGACCCGCTGGCCGCCGATGCGCAGCTCGCCGGAGCTGATGTCCTCCAGCCCGGCGATCATGTTGAGGGTGGTGGACTTTCCGCAGCCGGAGGGGCCGACCAGGATCACGAACTCGCCGTCGGCGATCTCCAGGTCGACGTCCTGCACGGCGACGGTCCCGTCCGGGAAACTCTTGCTCACCTTGTCGAGCACGATGTCAGCCATGACTACCCACCTATCCCTTGACTGCGCCGGAGGTCAGGCCGGAGACGATGCGGCGCTGGAAGAAGAGGACGAACAAGATGATCGGTACGGTGATCACCACGGCGGCGGCGCAGATCGCCCCGGTGGGGTCCTCGAACTGGGACGCGCCAGTGAAGAACGACAGCGCCGCCGGCACCGTGCGGGACCGCTCGGTGGAGGTCAGCGAGATGGCGAACAGGAAGTCGTTCCAGCAGAAGATGAAGACCAGGATCGCCGTGGTGAACAGGCCGGGCGCGGCCAGCGGGGCGATCACCCGCCGGAACGCCTGGGCCTGCGTGGCGCCGTCCATCTTCGCCGCCTTCTCCAGGTCCCACGGGATCTGCTTGAAGAACGCCGACAGCGTGTAGATCGCCAGCGGCAGCGCGAAGGTGATGTACGGCAGGATCAGTCCGGGCCAGGTGTCGAAGATCCCGAGCTGCCGTTCGATCTCGAACAGCGGCGACACCAGTGACACCTGCGGGAACATCGCGATCAGCAGGGAGATGCCGACCAGCAGCTTCTTGCCCGGGAAATCCAGCCGGCTGATGGCGTACGCGGCCATCGCACCGAGGACCACCGCGATCAGCGTGGCGATCAGTGCGATGCCGATGGAGTTGACAAGCGCTCGGACGAACTGGTCGGTGTCGAAGATCGTCCGGTAGTTGTCCAGCGTCCACTCGCGGGGGATGAACTTCCCGTCGGTGAGGGTGGCCGGCGTCTTGAACGACAGCGAGGCGATCCACAGCACCGGGACCAGCGCGAAGACGACCACGAGGATGTCCAGCAGGCCCCAGCGCAGCTTCGCGCGGGTGGTGGTTTCCGCGGCCATGTCAGCGCCTCTCCCCATCGTCGCTACCGGGGGCAGCGGTACCGAACAGCTTCACGAAGACGAACGCGATGATCGCCACGGTGAGGAAGACGAGCACCGACATCGTCGAGCCGATGCCGAGGTTGAGACCCCGCAGGAGGTTGTTGTAGGCGAGCATCGACACCGACGAGGTCTCGTTGCCTCCGGCGGTCAACACGAAGATGTTGTCGAACACGCGGAACGCGTCGAGCGTGCGGAACAGCAGCGCGACCAGGATCGCCGGCTTCATCACCGGCAGCATCACCTTGGTGAACTTCTGCCAGGCTGTCGCGCCGTCGGTGGAGGCGGCCTTGAGCAGGTCGTCCGGCACCAGGGCCAGCCCGGCCATCAGCAGCAGCGCCATGAACGGCGTGGTCTTCCAGATCTCGGCCAGCATGATGATCGCCAGCGAGCTGGCCCGCTCGGTGAGCGGAGCGCCGTCGCTGAACAGGTCGGCCAGGTAGCCGGTGCCGGGTGTCCAGGCGTACCGCCAGGAGAAGGCGGCGACGACCGTGACGATGCCGTACGGGATGAGCGCCGCGGTACGGACGATGCCCCGCCCGACGAGCGTACGGTGCATGATCAGCGCCAGCCCCATGCCGAGCACCAGCTCGACGGCCACGGTGACCACCGTGATCAGCGCGGTCACCCCGAACGCCGTCCACCAGAACTCGTTGCTGAGCACGGTGACGTAGTTCTCCAACCCGACGAACTCGCGCTGGTCGGGAAAGCGCAGGTCGTAGCGCTGCAACGACAGCCAGACCGAGTAGATGATCGGGTACGCGGTCACCAGGACCATGACCAGCGCGGCGGGCGCGCAGAGCAGCCAACCGAGCCGGCGCTCGGCCTTCTTGTTCTCGCTCAGCGGCGGCTTGCGGCGACCGCCGCGCTGGGTGGGTACGGCGGCGCGCTGGCCGTCGGTCACCTCGGTCGCCTCGGTCGACTCAGTGGTGGCGGGCCGGGTCATGGCAGCACCCCCTTCGATTCCAGGGCGTCGGCGATGGCGTCGCGCAGCTCGTCGGCGGTCTGCTGCGGGCGGATCCCGGACGGCGGCGACAGGATCGCCGACATGACGGTGGAGATGCTCTGGTAGGCCGGGGTCAGGGGGCGGGTCGCCGGGTCCTTCAGCTCTTCCAGGATGGTGTCCTTCATTGGGTACGCCTCGGCCATCTCCGGCTCGTCGAAGACGGCCTCGATGGTCGGTGGCACGCCGTCGTTGATCGCGGAGAACTTCTGGTGCTCCGCGCTGCGCAGGCACCGCGCGGCCTCGAACGACAGCTCCGGGTGCTTCGAGTACGAGCTGACGGCCAGGTTCACCCCGCCGATGGTGACCTTGCTGGGGGTGCCCTCGTCGACGCCCGGCACGCGGGCCCAGCCGACCTGCTTGGCCAGCTCCGGGTTGGCCTCCTGAAGGGCCGGGTAGACGAACGGCCAGTTCACCTGGAACGCGCCCGACCCGGACTGGAACTCCAGCCGGACCGGGTCCTCGGTGGCGTTGCTGAACGACGGCGAGGTGACGCCCGACGTGGCGAACTTCTGCAACTGCTCCAGCGCCCGGACCGTGCCGTCGTCCATCACGGCCTTCTTGCCGTCGTCGGAGAGGACCTTGCCGCCCGCGCTCTCGGCCAGGGTGTTGTAGAGGACGACCAGACCCTCGTACTGCGCGCCCATGGTGAGCACCTGGTACGGCTTGCCCTGTTCCTTGAGCTGCCGGGCAGCGGTGATCATCTGGTCCCAGGTGGTCGGTGGCTGCGGCACCAGGTCCTTGCGGTACCAGAGCAACTGCACGTTGGTGTTCTTCGGTGCGGCGTAGAGCTTGTCCTCGTACCGGGCGGTCGCCAGCGGCCCGGCGAGGGTGCCCTGCTCGACCTCGGCCTTGTCCTGGCCGGTCCACTCGCGGATCCAGTCGGCGCTGGCGAACTCCTGGGTCCAGGTGACGTCCAGGCCGAGGATGTCCATGCCGGTGTCCTCGGCGGCAAGCCGGCGCACCATCTGTACCCGCTGGTCGTCGGCCTGTCGGGGCAGCACCCGGTAGGCGATCTTGTACCGTCCCTGGGCCTGCGTGTTGCAGTCGTCGACGACCTTCTGCAGGTTCTGCTCGGGCGGGTAGTACAGGTTGAGCGTCGGTGGTCCACCGTCATCGGCTGCGCCACACGCGGCGAGCGGCGCGACCAGCGCCAGCGCGGCGGCAGCCGCCCCGACCCGGGCAACCGGCCGGCGTCGGTGTCGGTGTCGGGCCGTTTCGGGGTCCGTCATCGCCTTCCCCCTCTCGTGCACAACGGACCGGGGAGGGCATCCGTGCCCCGGCGCACGGTGAGCTGTCTCCGAGCCCAGGAGCTGCGAAAACGCCCCGCTCGGGTACTCCGTGCGGCTACACTGCCCCACTCCCCACGCCGCGAAACCTGCCGGCAACACGACAGGCTCCCACCCCAACCAAACCCCCAACCCCCACCCCACCCCCTCTCAGCCCTGTTGATCAAGAGGTTTGCGTCAGGAAAGGCGTCTTTCCTGACGCAAATCTCTTGATCATCGGGAGCGGGCGGGGTGGGGCAGCCCTCAGCCCCGGGCCCGCGCCCAGGAGAGGAAGCGCTCGGTCATCCGGGCGGGCGGGTGGTCGGGGTGGAGTTGGGTGAGCTGCTGGGTCGCCTCGTTCATCAGGGTGCCGAGGTAGATCAGCAGTCCGGTGCGGTTGGTCCGGTACTCCGTGAGCAGGGCGAGCTTGGCCGGCTGGCAGGGCCACTCCCGGCCGCAGTTGCGGCACCGCCAGAGCGGACGCATGGCGACATGCGGAACGGGCGGACGGACCACCATCACCACCACCGCGCTTCGTCGTGGTCTCTCGGGCTGAGCACATCGACCTCCTCGTGCAGGGGAAGGGGGTCGCTCCCGCAAGGGGGAAACGGGAGCGACCCCGGGCAGAGCCCGCCACCGCCATTGCGGCCACCAGCGAACCCGCCATTGGTGACAGTCTGCGAGGAGTCAACTACGGTCGATCCGTGCTCGCGGCATCCGCGCAGCTCAGCGGTCCGGTCGAGCAGCCACGAGGGACACGCGGCTTCGGGTTGGGCAGAGATGGGGGAGTCAATGGGGACAGTGACGGACTACGTGCTGGAGGAACTGCGCCTGCTGCGGGCGGAGACAGGGCTCAGCCAGGACGACTTCGGCCGGGGAATCGGCTACTCGGGCTCGCACGTCAGCTCCGTGGAGACGGGCGGGCGACCGCCCACGAAGGAGTACATGCGGGCCGTCGACAACCACCACCGGACGGGCGAGCGCTTCCAGCGGATGCTGGAACGGTTGGGCCGGCTCGACGCCGAGCCGGCCTGGCTGCGCGAATGGATCGAGTTCGAGCGGGAGGCGACCACGCTGCGCTGGTTCGAGTTGGCGTACGTGCCCGGCCTGTTGCAGACCGAGCGGTACGCCCGCGCCACGCTGGCCGGCGGGCGGTTCGACGCCGAGGACGTCGACCGGATCGTCGCGTCCCGGCTGGAACGGCAGGCGATCCTGCGCCGCCCGCGTCCGCCGCAGCTCATCGCCGTGCTGGACGAGGCGGTGCTCCGCCGGCCGGTGCTCGACCAACCGGGCCTCATGGTCGAGCAGTGCGAGCACCTGGTGGAGCTGGCCACCCAGGAGCACATCCAGGTGCATGTCGTGCCGGTGGATGCTGGCATGTACCTGGGCTTGGCCGGACAGTTCATCATCGCCGAGATGCCCGACGGCGAACGGGTGGCGCACGCCGACAACCAGCTCATCGCGCAGTTCGTCGACGCGTCGACCGACGTCGCTAAGCTGGCGAAGACGTGGGAGATCGTCCGCAACGAGGCGCTCCCCCGCCGGCCGTCAATCGAGCTGATCAAGGAAGTGGCGAAGTCATGGACACCCTGACCCCACGGTGGCGCAAGTCGACCCGGTCCGGCGGTAACGGCGGCTCCTGCGTCGAGGTCGCCGACAACCTGCCGCACGTCGTGCTGGTGCGCGACACCAAGGACCGCGACGGCGGCACCCTGCACGTAACCCCGACGGCCTGGAAAACCTTCGTCGCCTACGCCAAGCAGCACTGACCGCACCCCACACGCAGACCTCCCCGCCCCCGCCCCCGGCACCCCGCCCCGCCCCAGCCCCGGCACCCCGCCCCGCCCCGCCCGCCCGCCCCCCGAACGGCCGAACGGCCGAGCGGCCGAGCGGCCGAGCGGCCGAGCGGCCGAACGGCCGAGCGGCCGAGCGGCCGAGCGGCCGAACGGCCGCCCGCGTCGATCTTGCAGTTTCGGTCGTCGAAAAGCCTGGAATGCCGCCTATGCCGGCACAGAAAGTGCAAGATCGCGGCCAGGCCCCGTCGATCATGGAGTTGTGGTGCCCGTCTTGGGTGGCGTGGGTAGTTTTGTCGCCCACCACAACTCCTTGATCGACCGGGCGCAGGGCGGCGACCGGGGCGCCGAGCGGCAACCGGGCGCAGTGCAGGAACCCGGAGGGCCGAGCGGCGACCGGGCGCAGCGCGGGGACCCGGGGGGCCGAGCGGCGACCGGGCGCAGTGCGGGGACCGGGGGGCCGAGCGGCGACCGGGCGCAGTGCGGGGACCCGGGGGGGCCGAGCGGTGATCGGGGGGGCGAGTGGCGCTGGATCCGTCACGCGGCGTCCCCCACGGGCGTGCCCGGAGCGGGCATGCTGGGACGATGATCGCTCGTTTCAAGGACCTCTGTCTGGACGCCGCCGACGCGCTCGCCCTGGGCGGCTTCTGGGCGCGGGTGCTCGACGCCGACGTCGCCGACGCGGGTGACGGCGACACCAGGATCGACCCTCGTTCGGCGCGGTCGGCCGCCGAGTCGATCTGGGTGAACCGGGTGCCCGAGCCCCGGGTCGGCCGTACCCGCGTACACCTGGATCTGCGGTTGGCCGACGCGGACACGGCGGCGCTGCTCGCGGCCGGCGCGCGGTCGGTGCGCGAGCCGGACGGCGACGTCGAGCGGTGGGTGCTGGCCGACCCGGAGGGCAACCAGTTCTGCGTGCTCCCGGCCGGCGGCGAGGCCCGGCCGGGCCCGGTCGAGTTGGTGGTGGCCGCCGTCGACCCGGCGGCGCAGGCGGCGTGGTGGGCCGGCCTGCTGGGCGGCACGACCGGGGCCGGGCCGAACACCACGTCGCTGCACGACGCCGCCGGTTTCCCGTGGCAGGCGTGGGTGTTCGACGGGGTCGACGAGCCCAAGACCGTGAAAAACCGGATGCACTGGGACGTCGAAATGACGGCCCCGGAGCCGACCGCGCTGCTCGACGCGGGTGCGACGCTGCTGCGTGAGCCGGTCGACCGGGCGCGCTGGTGGGTGCTGGCCGACCCGGAGGGCAACGAGTTCTGCGCCTTTTCGCCGTCGACCACCGGGTGAACGACCGACTACCGAGCGCGGGCGCGGTGCACTAGCGTCTTTCCCAGCGCCGCAGCCAGCGCGTTCGCCGCCGCCGTCGACACGCCTCCGGCCGACCCAGCCTGCCCGATCGGTTGGTTATCGCGGGAACGCCCCTCCGCCACTGCACCGGTTCGGCAGGATCGTCCCCAACGAGGGAGGTGCCGCCGTGCAGGACACCCGCGCTCTCGCCCTGACGTTCGAGGTGAGCGGCCTGCCACCGGTCAAGACCGAAGCGTTGTCCATCTTCGCCGCCGGGCACCGGCAGGCGACGAGGGTCCGCACCCTGCTCCAGGCCGCCCTGGGCGCGGCCCAGCGCACCGGCTGGACGCCGTTGCCCGGGCCGATCGAGGTGGACGTGGTTCTGCGGTGCCCGCCCGGGCACCGTACGTCCGACGCCAGCACCCTGCTCGGCGGCGTCTGCGCCGTGCTCCAGGACAAGAAGCGCGTCGCCACCATCGGCCTGGCGCATCTCGGCGTCCTGGTGGACGTCGCCCTCTACGACGACGACCGGCAGATCCGCCGGTTGTCGTACCACGAGGAACCGGCGGAAGACTTCTCCTACCAGGTGCGGGTCGCCGCCGTACCGACCGGAGTTTGACCGACGGCCGCGGTGGGGTATCGCGGACGCCGACGAAGGGAGCACCGATGTCGGAGCCACATGTCACGCTCGACCCGCGCGGGCTCGATCCTGTGCAGCAGAAGCTGCGTGGCCCGCTGGAGGACCAGCTGACCTCGGCTCTCCAGGCGGCCACCGACCGGATCCGCGCCAGCTACGCGGGCGAGCCGGTCGAGCAGGTGTGCCAGCGGCTGTTGGACGAGACCCGCTCCGGGTTGCACCCCGACATCGCGGCCGGCTTCAACCCGGACATGGACGAGTTCTGCCGCGTGGCGATCTCGATCGTCCGCGGCGGCTCGGACGAGGCGGACGCCCGCCACACCGGCGACGGCCGGCACCGCGCCTAGGTTCTGTCTCACAAGGACTGGCCGGGTCAGGACCGGGTCCGCAACTACCCGGCCCTGACCCCCGGCCGTCCGACGGGGGAGCGGCAGCTCCGGCATTCACCACGCGCGTGGGCGTGGCACGACGCCACGCGGCTCGGTGGGGAGGCCCGGCCGCCCTGCACTCAGCTCCACGGTGCCCACCTGTCGGACGCCGGTGCGCCCCCGGCACACCCCGAAAGGCCGCGAACGCCGGCTCAGGCTAGGCGGATCGCGCCGGGCCGGACAAGCGCTGCCGGGCCCGCCGCGACGTGACTGATCTCAAGGGCGAAAAGCGGCACGTCCGCGTAACGCGACCATGATCGGCGACGCTGTTCGGATTCGACGGTCAGAAGTGGTCCAGCAAGTCCCGGAAGGCCGCGAGCCGCAGCACGCCGGTGTCGGTCGGGTCCAACTCGTCGTTCTCCAACACCCAGGTGTTCTCGTTCGGAATGAACACCGCGTTCAGCCCGGCCGCCCGGGCCGGCAGGATGTCCGACTTCGGGGAGTTGCCGATCATCCACGCCTGGGCCGGCTCGAACCCGTGCTCGCGGACCAGCCACCGGTACGTGTCGACGTCCTTCTCGGCCACGATGTGCGCGGCCCCGAAGTGGTGCAGCAGGCCGCAGGCGTCCAGCTTGCGCTGCTGCTCGGCCTGCTCCCCCTTGGTCAGCACCAGCAGCTCGTGCCGACCGGCCAACTCGTCGAGCGCGTCGGCCACGCCGGGCATCAGCTCCACCCGGTGCTCCACCAGCGCCAACGCGAGCCGGTCGATCTCCTTGCGCTCGGCGTCGGTGGCCGGCCGCTCGCGCAGCCGCTCCAGACAGTCGCCCAGGCTGCGCAGGAAGACCTTGCTGCCGTACCCGTGGGCCACCGTGTTGGCGCGTTCGATGTCGTCGAGGATCGTCCGGATCTCCACGCGGTCCAGGGTGGGGTGATCGAGCCAGGCCAGGAAGTCGTCGATCACCCGCTCGAAGACGACGTTGTTCTCCCACAGTGTGTCGTCCGCGTCGAAGATCAGCACCTGCGCCTGCCGTCGAGACGTTTCGCTGGCGGCCATCCCGTACCCTCCTCATGTTCCTCACGGCCGAACTGAGCGATCAGGATAGGCGCGTGATCACGACGGCGTCGTCCCGCGCCCGAGGGTGCGTCCGCCGGTGGAATTCGCGCACCGCCGACGGTCGTGAGGGATGTCGACGTGATCGTGCGACGCGGCGTCCCATCGGGCAGTCCCCGGCCGACCGGCTCGGGCCAGAAGCTTCAGGAGCACGGCATGATCACGGTGAGATGGTGGGCGGGCGCCGCGATGCTGGCCTGCGTCGGGACACTGCTGGGGTGCGGCGACGGAGACGACCGGGTGCCAGGTGCCGCAGCGGGGACGCCGACCCCGTCCGCTGCGGCACCGTCGAGCCCGGCACCGTCGAGCCCGGCACCGTCGAGCCCGGCGGCCCCGGCCGATCCGCTCCTGTCCGGCAAGCGGGAGATCAGCATGGTGCGGGTGCGGGGGTCCGGGAGCGAACTGGAACTCAGCGGCAGCCTGGTGGAGGGCGGCGACACCGGCGGTCGAGTCCTGTTCGTTCCGGTCCCGATCGGAGATGACCGGTACGTGATCAAGGCGTACGGCACCGCCGACGGTCATCCCGCCAACGACGACCCGTCGTGTTGGCAGGTGAACGGCCTGGACATCGAGCCGGAGCTGACCATCCAGGCCTCCACCTGCGACGCTGACGACCCCATCCAGCGGTTCACCATCATTGCCCAGGGCGACGGGACGTACGTGATCGGCAGCGAGTCCCGGACGCTGCAACACGCGCCCGGCAACGGTCTGGTCCTCAAGGAGCGCGGCGACGCCCCGCCACCCACCACGTTCCGGTTCGTCGACAAGGGCCCGTTCAAGCGCGAGCCCCTCAACTGAGACGGCGCGGCGGGCGATCAGGGCCATCTCAGCAGGCCTTCCGCGATCATCGCTTCCCGCTCCTCCTGCGCCTCGGGGCGCAGGCGACCCCCACGGGTGAGCATGACGACGCCGTGCAGCAGGCTCCAGCCCAGCTCGGCGAGGGTGTCCGGGTCACGGCCCTGGGCCAGCGGGAGCAGGGCCGCCCGCAGCGCGGCAAAGACGGCCCGTGGCGCCGCCGGCACCCCGGCCGCGCCGAGGGCGAGGTCCGGCGTCAGGGCGAGCATGGCGTCGTAGACAGCAGGATTGGCGTACGCGAAGTCGAGGTACGCGCCCGCCATCACCGCCCACGCCCGTTCGGGGTACGGGTTGTCCGCGTGCGCCGCGGTCAGCGCGGCGGCCAGGTCAGCGAAGCCGTGCACCGCGACGGCGGCCAGCACCGCCTCCTGGTCCGCGAAGTGCCGGTAGAGGTCGCCGACGTCCGTGTTGGCCCGTTCGGCTACCCGACGGGCGCTCAGGCCCAGCCAGCCCTCGGCCTCGGCCAACTCGCGGGCAGCGGTGACGATGAGGAGTCGCCGGTCCTGCTCGGTGGCCTCCTCGGCGGGTACGGACACCGGCCGAGCGTAACGACCAGCACTGTTCGCATCTGTCTCGTGACGGATTGGTGACTGATCGCCTGCTCCGGGGCCGTTCGCTGCCCCACCCGGTGGTGCGTCGTTAGGTGATCAGGTCACCGCGACGGGAGGGCACGTGGTCGTTCGACGGCGTCCGCCCGCCGAGGCGGTCGGCGGATGAGCAAGATGCCCGGCGGGGGGTTGGTGCGGGGCGCGGGCGCCCGCGAGCGGGCCACCTTCCTGGAGCTGTTCCTCGACCTCGTCTTCGTCTTCGCCCTCACCCGGATCTCCCTGCGGCTGATCGACGACTTCACCGGGGGTGGGCGCGGCACTCTCGCGGGCCTCGGTCAGGCACTGCTGCTGTTCCTGGCGCTGTGGAGCGTCTGGACACTGACGGTCTGGTCGACCAGTTGGCTCGACCCGGAGGCGATGATCGTCCAGACCGTCATCGTCATCACGATGGCGGGCGCGATGACGATGGCCGTCGCCGTACCCGACGGATTCGGCGCGCGGGCCTCGCTCTTCGCCATCACGCTCGTGGCACTCCAGGTCGCACGGGTGGGGTACTTCCACATCGCCGGCCACGGTGGCCCCGACCCACACCAGTCCGTCCGGATCGTGTTCTGGCTCAGCCTGCACGCGCCGTTCTGGATCGTCGGTGGGCTCGTGAACGACGGCGACGTTCGCGGTTGGCTCTGGGCTGTCGCCGTCCTGGTGGACTACACCGGGTCGTACCTCGGGTGGCCGACCCCGGGACTCGGCGCGCAGCGACTCGGCATGCAGGGACTCGCCGCCGAGCACCTGGCCGAGCGCTACCAGCAGTTCCTGCTCATCGCGCTCGGCGAGGCCATCTTCGTCATCGGACTGGCGTTCAGCGGCAGCAGCTTCCATGCCGCGCAGACCGCCGCCTTCGTGCTGGCGCTGGCGACGACGGTCCTGCTGTGGCGGATCTACTTCCACCTGGCCGGCGGGACGCTGGACGCCGCCATCGGCAGCTCCCGTGACGCCGCCCGGCTCGCCACGCAGATGGCGTTCGCGCACCTGGCGATGATCGCCGGGATCGTGCTGACCGGCGTGGGGATGGAGCTGTACATCACCAAGCCGCTCGGCCACCTCCCGCCGACCTGGCTGATCGCCATCCTCGGCGGCCCGGCGCTCTTCCTCGCCGGACGGGCGGCCCTGGAATACCAGGTGTTCGACCGGATCTCCCGGTCCCGGACAGCCGGCCTGCTGGCCCTCGCCCTGCTGGTTCCGGTGGCACTCCCCCTGCGTCCGCTCGCCGTCGGCGCGGCCGCCGCACTGGCGCTGCTCGGCGTCGCCGCCGTGGACACCCGACGATCCCGTGACCGGCCCCGCGAAGCCGCCAGGCCACCGTTCTGACCCGCGTGGTCGTTCACCGGCGCAGCGCCGTGGCCTGGCGCATGTGCGACAGCTTCTCGGGATTGCGGACGGCGTACAGCCCGGTGACGATTCCGTCGTCGAGACGCACCGTCAGGACGGTGTCGAGTTCGCCGTCGAACCGGACGATCAGCGCCGGACAGCCGTTGACCTCGGCCGGGTGCAGCGACAGCCCGGCGACCTCCACCTGCCGGGAGGCCAGCAGACGGGCCACCTTGTCCGCGCCGACGACAGGCCGCAGTACCGCCTGCTTGATGCCGCCGCCGTCGCCCAGCAGGACGACGTCGGGCGCCAGGATGTCGAGCAGACCCTGCACGTCGCCCAGATCGACGGCCCGCTGGAACGCCTCCAACGCGCGCCGCGCCTCGGTCGCGGAGACCACACCGCGCGGTCGACGCGCGGCGACGTGCGCCCGTGCCCGGTGGGCGATCTGGCGAACGGCGGCGGGGCTCTTCCGCACGGTCGCGGCGATCTCGTCGTAGTCCACCTCGAACACCTCCCGCAGGACGAACACCGCCCGTTCGGTCGGGCCGAGCGTCTCCAGCACGAGCAGCATCGCCGTCGAGACGTGCTCCGCCAGCTCGACGTCGTCGGCGACGTCGGGTGTGGTCAGCAGCGGCTCGGGCAGCCAGGAGCCGACATAGGACTCCCTGCGCCGACCGATCGTCCGCAGCCGGTTGAGGGACTGGCGGGTGGTGATCCGGACCAGGTAGGCGCGCTCGTCCCGGACCGCCGCGTGGTCGGCGTCCGCCCACCGCAGCCAGGTCTCCTGGAGTACGTCCTCAGCGTCGGCCGCCGAGCCGAGCATCTCATAGGCCACCGTGAAGAGCAGGTTCCGGTGCGTGACGAACGCGTCCACGGCGGAATCCACCCGCGCCTCCTGTCCTCGACGTCGCTTCACCACCATCCGACACCGGTCGACGGTCTCCTGTGACACCACGGGCCTGTGCGGCACATCACCCACCGGGATGAGTCACAGCCACCGGGCCGGCGGTGTCTCCTGGTCGACCCCGACCGAAGGGAACGTCCATGAACATCGTGCTGTGGATCGCGGCCGGACTGCTGGCCACGGTGGCGCTGGCCGGCGGCATCACCAAGATCTTCGTACCCCGCAAGAAGCTGGCCTCGCACCGCGGCGGCGGGTGGACCGGGAACGCCAGCGACGGCTTCGTCAAGACCCTGGGGGTGCTCGAACTCCTGGCCGCCGTCGGCCTGATCCTGCCGGCCGTGCTCGACATCGCACCGGTCCTGGTGCCGGTCACCGCCATCTGCTGGATCGTGCTGATGATCGGCGCGATGATCACCCACCTGCGCTACGACGAGGCGAGGTTCGTCGCGGTGAACGCGGTGTACCTCGCCCTGGCCGCCTTCGTGGCCTGGGGTCGGCTCGGCCTCGAACCCTTCACCGGCTGACGTTCACTGGATCTCCACACCGCCTCGCTAGCCTGGCGCGATGACATCACCTCGACGCCTTCTCCTGGCCGGGCTCGGCGTCGTGGGCCTGCTGGCCTGCGGTTGGGGCCTGTGGTTCGCGTCGCTGTGGGCGTTCGGCGACGAGGGCTCGCTGCCGCCGAAGTGGCGGATCCCGGACGTGCCCGCCGGGGCGACGGTCGTCGACGAGAGCGAGACGTGCGCCTCCGGCGGGTGCTCGTGGCAGGTCACGGTCGCGCCCCCGGCCGGCCAGTCAGCGGAGGAGCTGGCCGAGCGGATGGGCCTGTCCGAGCAGCAGGACCTGCCGCCGAAGCTGCTCGACCCCGGGTCCGTCTACGTGGTGGCGGAACCCC
The DNA here is from genome assembly GCF_050948405.1 of Micromonospora sp. CA-248212. NCBI lineage: Bacteria > Bacillati > Actinomycetota > Actinomycetes > Micromonosporales > Micromonosporaceae > Micromonospora > Micromonospora sp. CA-248212. Next base: position 5,054,045 of record NZ_CP192023.1, read on the forward strand.
GGAACGGGCAGTTGATCATTCACGTCGGCTACGAGTAGTCCGACGGGTCGACGCCTGCTCGGCACAGTGCCCCGCACCCGCATGATCGTGCTTGATCCAGGATGTAGTGGCCTCCCGCGCCGAGGACACCACTACAACAAGGATCGGGCACGATCATGCCGCGCCCGTCCCGAGACCCGCACAGATTCGGCGATGTTGCTGGCTCAGGCCGTCGTGATACAGCACCATCACCGTGGTTGCACGGATCTTGCGGCGCAGCGGCGCTCACGGCGCAGCGGCGCTCACGGCGCAGCGGCGCTCACGGCGCGGCGCGGCAAGGGTCGGTGTCAGCGGCGACGGCCTACCAGGGCTGACAATCAGCCCAGGCCGCGCTGCCGGGCGAGCAACTCGACGGCGTCCTTGGCCTCTCGCAAACCGACACCGGTCGCCTCCCGGTATGCCTTGATGGCCTGGATCTTGCGGCCGGCGAGCAGCTCTTGCAGGACCGCCCCGGGGGCCTCAAGCTCCGGCTCGTGGATGTCGAGGTGCGCCATGATCAGATCCAGCTTGCGCTCGACCACGGCGAGCCGGCGAGCCAGCTGATCCGCGTCGGAACGACGGCCACCCCCGGCGACCAGGAACACGAGCACGAGCGACAACACGACGGCGATGGGCACTGTCCACTCCATAACGCGCCATTGAACACCGGCGCGGGTACTGACCGCACACCCGCACGCGTGATCCGCACACTTTCGGTGAAGTTGCTGCTTCCGGCCGCCGTGATGCAGCAGCATCACCGAAGTTGCGCGGATCTTGCGGGCACGGGCATGGGCACGGGCGTGGGCGTGGGCACGGGCGTGGGCGTGGGCACGGGCGCGGGCGCGGGCACGGGCGCGGGCACGGGCGTCGGCGTGAGCACGGGCGTGGGCGTGGGCACGGGCATGGCGGGCACGGGCTGGATCAACGGCGCAGGGTGAGGATCAGGTCGGCGACCAGAGCCGTCCAGCCGGTCTGGTGCCAAGCGCCCAGTCCGGCGCCGTTGTCGCCGTGGAAATACTCGGGGAAGGCGACCAGGTCCCGCCAGTCGGGGTGGGTCTGGAACAGCCGCGCCGCGCCGTAGATCGGTCGGCGACCCCAGTCGTCCTGGGTGAAGAGCGAGATCAGTCTCCTCGACAGGTCGTCGGCGATCTCGTCCAGCGAGAGCTTCACCCCCGAGCGCGTCGGATACTCCACCTGGAGGTAGTCCCCGAAGAACGCGGCGTAGTCGCGCAGCGCGCTGATCAGCAGGAAATTCGTCGGCATCCAGATCGGCCCGCGCCAGTTCGAGTTGCCGCCGAACAGGCCGCTCGTCGACTCGGCCGGCTCGTAGCCCACGGAGAACTCCTGCCCGCCGAGATTGACTGAGAACGGCTTGTCCAGGTGTGCGCGGGACAACGTACGGAGGCCGAAGTCGGAGAGGAACTCGTCGGTGTCGAGCATCCGGGCGAGCAGCCGGACCACCTGCTCCTGACCGACCATGGACAGCAGCCGCTGCTGGCGGCCGTCCGGGCCGATCCGTCGGGTGCCGATGACCTCGGCGTACTCCGGGCGGTTGGTGAGGAACCAGCGCAGCCGCGCGCCCAGCTCCGGCAGGTGGTGCAGGGTCTTGGCGGTGAGGCGGGTGGTGGCGGCCAGCGGCAGCAGCCCGACCACCGAGCGGACCTTCAGCGGCACCTTCGTGCCGTCGGCGAGCCGCAGCACGTCGTAGAAGAACGCGTCCTCGTCGTCCCACAGCCCCTGCTCGTACGCGGCGGCGGCGATGTAGAGGAAGTGCTCGAAGAACTTGGTGGCCGTGTCCACCCAGGTCCGGTCGTGTTCGGCCAGCACGATGGCCATGTCGAGCAGGTTGAGCGCGTACATGGCCATCCAGCCGGTGCCGTCGGACTGCTCCAGCACGCCGGCCACCGGCAGCGCCGCCGAGCGGTCGAACGGTCCGACGTTGTCCAGCCCGAGGAAGCCGCCCTCGAAGACGTTGTTGCCGCCGGTGTCCTTGCGGTTGACCCACCAGGTGAAGTTGAGCAGCAGCTTGTGCATCACCCGGCCCAGGAACTCGAAGTCCTTACCGCCGTCGATCTCGAACACCTTGAGCGCCGCCCAGGCGTGCACCGGCGGGTTCACGTCGCCGAACGCCCACTCGTACGCCGGGATCTGCCCGTTGGGGTGCAGGTACCACTCGCGTAGCAGGAGCAGGATCTGCTCCTTGGCGAAGCCGGGGTCGACCCGGGCGATGCTCACGCAGTGGAAGGCCAGGTCCCAGGCCGCGTACCAGGGGTACTCCCAGGGGTCGGGCATGGAGATCACGTCGAAGCTGGTCATGTGCCACCAGGCGCTGTTGCGCCCGTGCCGACGCCCGGCCGGCGGTGTCGACCCGGGGTCGCCGTCCAGCCAGCGTTTGACGTCGAAGTGGTAGAACTGCTTGCCCCACATCAGTCCCGCGATGGCCTGCCGGGCGACGAGCGCCTCGTCGGCGGTGGCGGCCTCCGGGATCACGTTGGCGAAGAAGCGGTTCGCCTCGGCCCGTCGGGCCCACACCACCGACTCGAAGCCGTCGCGCAGGTCGGCCGGGGGCGGCGGGGCGGCGGCCGGAGGCGACGCGGTACGGGTCAGCCGCAGCCGGATCTGGCGCTGACCGCCGGCCGGCACGTCGAGCACGTAGTGCAGCGCGCCCTTGGTGCCCTCGCGGGCCGGGTTGACGGTGGGCGCGCCGTTGACGACGTGGTCGTTGATGCCGTCCTTCGGGTACGGCGAGCGACCCGCCAGGCCCCAGAGCCGCTCGGCGTTGGTGTCGTTGTCGCAGAGCAGCGGCACCGGGCCGCCGTCGCCTTCGAGCAGCAGTTGCCCGAGCACCCGGTGCTCGCCGACCAGCCGGGTGCCCTCCCCGGTCAGCCGGGGAATCCGGTCGCCGCCGGGCAGCCCCCAGGCCCAGGTGTTGCGGAACCACAGGGTGGGCAGCACGTGCAGGGTCGCCGCCGCGTCGCCCCGGTTGGCGACGGTGATCACCATGCACAGGTCGGTCGGGGACGCCTTGGCGTAGTCGACGGTCACCGCCCAGTACCGGTCGTCGTCGAAGATCCCGGTGTCCACCAGCTCGTACTCGGTGTCGTCCCGGCCGCGCAGCGCGTTCACCGCGACGAGTTCGTCGTACGGGAAGGCGGCCTGCGGGTAGTGGTAGCGCCAGCGCATCCAGGAGTGCGTCGGGGTGCTGTCGAGGTACCACCAGTACTCCTTGGCGTCCTCCCCATGGTTGCCGCTGTCACCACCGAGGCCGAACATCCGCTCCTTGAGGATCGGGTCCTTGCCGTTCCAGAGCGCCAGGGCGAACGCGAACGTCTGTCGGTCGTCGCAGACGCCGGCCATGCCGTCTTCATTCCACCGGTAGGCTCTGGACCGCGCATGGTCGTGTGGGAAGTAGTCCCACGCCGTACCGTGCTCGCTGTAGTCCTCCCGTACCGTCCCCCACGCCCGTTCGGACAGATAGGGACCCCATGCACGCCAGTCCTGCTCCCCCGAGTCGGCCTGGGCGAGCCGAAGCCGCTCAGCGTCGGGTGGCGAGGCGTCGGAGGACGATCCGTCAGTGATCACGTGCACATCTTTGACGTCGCCGCGGTACTTCACCACAGCGGCCATTCTCGCCGTGGCGTGTTACACCTCGACGGCGGTGGAGGAAAGTTGATCGACATTATTTTCGGACCGCAGGTCTGCGGCGACCTGACCAGCGCGTCCAGCCGGGAGTGGCTGGTGCCCGACGGCCTCGGCGGGTACGCGATGGGCACCGTCGGCGGGTTGCGGACCCGTCGCTACCACGGCCTTCTGGTGGTGCCGGGCGATACGCCGGCGTCCCGCCAGGTGGGACTGGTCAGCCTCGACCCGGCCGTCACCCTGCCGTCCGGGGCGCGGGTACGCCTCGGCGCGCACGAGTGGTCCTCCGGCGACGTCGACCCGCGCGGATTCGAGCTGCTGGAGCGCTTCGAGCTGGTCGACGGGCTGCCCCGCTGGCGGTGGCGGATCGGCGCGGTCGTCATCGAACGCGAGCTGGCCATGCTGCCCGGCCGCTCCTGCGTGGCCGTGGTGCACCGGCTGGTCGCCGGCGGTCCGGTACGGCTGGAGCTGTCCGCCGCCTGCACCTGGCGCGACGCGCACGGCGAGCGGCGGGCTGACGGGCCGACGCCGCAGGTCGAGGCGGTGGCCGACGGCGCGGTGGTCGAGGGCGCATATCGGCTGGCCGGCCCCGGCTGGACGCCGGAGGGGCAGTGGTGGCTGGGCGTGCACCACCGCGAGGAGGCCAACCGGGGCCTGCACCCGGACGAGGACGTCTGGTACGCGGGCCGCTTCGCCGGCGATCTGGAACGCCCCGGTGACACGGTGTCGGTGCGGGCCTGGGCCGCTCCGCTGGACGAGGAGCCGCCGCCGGCCGTCGAGATCGTGGCGACGGCCCGGCGACGCAACCGGCAGGTGGTGGCGACGGCGAAGCCGGCCGACGACGTGGACGCGACGCTGGCGCTGGCCGCCGACGCGTTCGTGGTCCGTACCCGGCAGGCGGCGGTCGACGTGGTGGCCGGCTATCCCTGGTTCGGGGCCTGGTCGCGGGACACGATGATCTCGTACGAGGGGCTGTTCCTCTGCACGGGTCGGGCCGCCGAGGGGCGGGAGCTGCTGCGGGCGTACGCGGCGACCCTCTCCGAGGGGATGCTCGCCAACACGGCCGACACCGGCCGGGTGGAGTACAACACCGTCGACGGCACCCTCTGGTTCCTGCACGCGGTGAGCCGGCACGTGACGGTCACCGGCGACACCGATCTCGGCGACGAGCTGCTGCCCGCGCTGCGCGGGGTCATCGACGCGCACGTCGCCGGCACCCGGTACGGGATCGCCGTCGACCCGGCCGACGGGCTGCTCACCCAGGGCGCCCCGGGCACCGCCCTGACCTGGATGGACGCCCGGGTCTACGGCGTGCCGGTCACCCCGCGCACGGGCAAGCCCGTCGAGGTCAACGCGTTGTGGATCAACGGGCTGGCCGGGCTCGCCGAGTTGACCGAGCTGGCCGGGCAGGACGCGGGCGAGCTGTGGCGACTACACGGGCGGGCCACCACCTCGTTCCGGGAGCGGTTCCCCGCCCCGACCGGGTGGCTGCACGACGTGCTGGACGCGCCCGCGCCGGCGTACCCGCTGGGTGGGGCCGCCCTGCACGACGACGACGCGCTGCGGCCCAACCAGTTGCTGGCCTGGTCGTTGCCGTTCGCGCCGCTGGAGCCGGACGAGGCGACGCTGCGCCGGGTCGCGAACGGGCTGCTCACCCCGCTCGGGCCGCGCAGCCTCGCGGAGGATGCGGCCGAGTTCGTGGGTCGCCACCGGGGCGGCCCGGCCGAGCGGGACGGCGGCTACCACCAGGGCACGGTGTGGCCGTGGCTGCTCGGCCCGTACGTGGACGCCACTCGTCGGGGCAAGATGCCAGTCGATGACGCATTGATTGGCATTGAGTCCCATCTGACCGAATATGGGCTAGGATCGGTAAGTGAGACGGCCGACGGTGTCGCGCCGCACTCCGCGACCGGCTGCCCGTTCCAGGCGTGGTCGGTGGCCGAGTTGCTGCGGGTGCGCCGAAAAGGCCAGTAGCGCTTTACATGACCGCAACGGCGGTGTCTCCGCTGGTTATCTCGGCGCCGGCAGGATTGGCCCCGATCCAGACGCGACGGCGACATCGACTCCGGTGTCGGTCGGCGCGCGCCCGGGGACAACTCAAAGGGGGCCGCATGTCACCCGATGCCCACGTGATCGACATCAACCCCGCCCGCCAGCTACGGGTGCTGATGCTGTCGTGGGAGTACCCGCCGGTGCTCGTCGGCGGCCTCGGCCGCCACGTCCACGCCCTGTCCGTGGCCCTGGCCGCCGCCGGGCACGAGGTCACCGTCGTCACCCGCCACGCCGAGGGCGCACCCCTTGAGGAGTACGCCGACGGCGTCCGCATCCTGCGCGCCCCCGAAGACCCCGTCGCCTTCCCCCTGGCCACCGGCTCGCTGCTGGCGTGGACCATGGCCTTCAACCACACCCTCACCCGCACCGCCCTGCGCGCCACCCAGGCCGGCGCCTACGACGTCATCCACGCCCACGACTGGCTCGTCGCCCACACCGCCGTGACGCTGTCCGAACATCTCGACCTGCCGCTGGTCACGACCATGCACGCCACCGAGGCCGGGCGACACCAGGGCTGGCTGCCCGAGGAGATGAACCGCACCATCCACGGCGTCGAACACTGGCTCAGCGGGGCCTCCACCCGCGTGATCACCTGTTCGGGTTACATGCGCGACCAGGTCAGCTCGCTGTTCGACGTACCGGGCGGGCTGGTCGACGTGGTCCCCAACGGGGTCGACGACCGGGCGTGGCGGGCCCGACCACGCGCGGTCGCGTCGGCCCGCGCCCGGTTCGCCGCGGACGGTCCGCTGGTCGGGTACGCCGGCCGGCTGGTCTACGAGAAGGGCGTCCAGCACCTCGTGCACGCGGTACCCCGACTGCGCGAGCGGCACCCCGGGCTGCGCGTGGTGATCGCCGGCGACGGCCCGTACCGCCCCGAGTTGGAGGCCGAAGCCCGTCGCCTGGCGCTCGGCTCGACCGTCCGCTTCACCGGCTTCCTCGACGCCACCCAACTGCCGGCGGTGCTCGGCGCCACCGACGCGACGGTGGTCCCCAGCCTCTACGAGCCGTTCGGCATGGTGGCCCTGGAGGCCGCGGCGGCCGGAGCACCCCTCGCGGTGGCCCGTACCGGCGGCCTCGCCGAGATCGTCGAGCCCGGCGTCACCGGCGTGACGTTCCCGCACAGCGACCCGGTCGCCCTCGCGGGCGCGGTCGACCGACTGCTCGGCGACGAGGTCTTCGCCCGGCGGGTCGCCCGACGGGCCCGGACCATGGTCGGCGAACGCTACGGATGGGCCACCATCGCGGCCCGCACCGCCGCCAGCTACGCCACCGCCCGCCGCGAACACGGCCCGCTACAGGCTCGCCGGGCCGCCGCCCGACTGGCCGGCGGACGGAACCGGATCGCCATTCCGGAGGGCAATCTGCTCGCCGCCGCCGACCACGCCGCCTGCTGAGATTCGTCGGACGACCTATAGGTACCTTCCGATCCGCTGGTTAGGGTGTACACCGGACAGCGGCCGAGGAGGAGCGTGCGCAGGTGCTGATCGCCGGTCGGTACCGGCTGCTCGACCTGGTGGGCCGCGGCGGCATGGGTCGGGTCTGGCGAGCCCGCGACGAGATGCTGCACCGCGAGGTCGCGGTCAAGGAGGTCGTACCGCCGAACTGGCTGGCCGACCACGAGCGGGCCGAGCTGCGCTCGCGCACCCTGCGCGAGGCGCGCACCGCGGCCCGGCTCAACCACCCCGCCGTGGTCCGGCTCTACGACGTCGTCCAGGTCGAGGGCAGTCCGTGGATCGTGATGGAGTACGTCCCGTCGCGCACCCTGCAGGACGTCCTCGACGCCGAAGGACCCCTGGAGCCGGCCCGCGCCGCCCGGATCGGCCTGGCCCTGCTCGACGCCCTGGAGGCCGCGCACACGGCCGGGGTGCTGCACCGCGACATCAAGCCGCAGAACGTGCTGGTCGCCCACGACGGCCGGGTGATGCTCACCGACTTCGGACTGGCCACCTTCGACGGCGGGGACGGCGCGATGACCCGCCCCGGGATGGTGCTCGGCTCCCCGCAGTACGTCGCGCCGGAGCGGGCCGCGGAGGGAGTGTCCACGGTGGCCGCCGACCTGTGGTCGCTGGGCGCCACCCTGCACGCCGCCGTGGAGGGCCGCTCCCCGTACGCCCGCAGCAACGCGATGGCCACCCTCAGCGCGCTGGCGGCCGGTCCACCGGACCCGGCCCCGCACGCCGGTCCGCTCGCGCCGGTACTCGACGGGCTGCTACGCCGCGACCCCCACGACCGTCTCGACCACGACGAGGCCCGCCGGCTGCTCAGCGCCGCCGCGGGCCCGACCGGCATCTCGTCCACTTCCGGGGAGGTCGCCCACTCCACCGCCCCGCAGCCCGTGCCCGACCCGATCGGCTCCGGCGTCGACCCACCCGGAGACGCTCCTCTCGATGATCGCCCGAGCGACGAGCCGGACGTCCGGTACCCGCCGGACGCCGCCACCGGCACGACGGGGCGAGCGGCCCGCCGGCCAGCGGCCCGGCGGGCCGCGCTGGTCGTCACGGCACTGCTCGTGGCGGCCGCCGCCGGGGTGGGCACCGCGCTGGCCGTGGCCGGCGACGCCCCGACCGGCACCGCCGGGCCGACCACCACCCCGACCACGGGACAGGTGGACGACGGTCGAGGGCCGGACGGGGAGTACGGCGACGACCGGGGCGGCCCGCACCGCGGCGGTCCGGGTCGGCCGCCGCCCGGTGGCCGCGACGTGCCCCCGCCGCCGTTCCCGTGCGTCCGCCCGGACGTCGTCGGCGCGCCGGTCACGGTCGGATCACCCGCCGCGGGCGAGCGGTTCCGGCCGCCACCGGGATGGGTGTGGCATGCCGACACCACCGGCTTCCGGGTCTCCGTCCCGGCGACCTGGTACTACTCCCAGGAGGGCACGGTGGCCTGCTTCCAGGACCCGGCAACCGGCCGGGCGTTGAGCGTCGCCGAGGGCGGCGCGGCCGACCCGATGACCCGATTACGGGCGGCCCGCGACGAGGCCGCTCGGGCCGGCGCGCTGCCCGGCTACGACGAGATCCGGCTCGCCCCCGGCGACACCGGCGCGGAGTGGGAGTGTCGGTGGGACGCCCCGGACGGTCCGCGGATCCACGCCCGGCAACAGATTGTGGGTGAGTCGCGCTGGACGTTGGGTTGGATCACCGACGACCGCGACTGGAACACCGCGGACGGGGACTGGGCCATTCTGCGAAACAGTTTCCGACCACCCCGCTGACCTGCGCCGTATGGCCGTGCCCGGCCCCCCGTCCGGCGTGGATCGAGGCCGCTCAGCGGATGAGAAAATCGGCGACGGTGGCTATCGTGTAACGCAGGGTGACCGAGGGGGAGCGACCGTGCAGCAGTTGCTGATCGCGGGTCGGTACCGGCTGCTCGACCTGGTCGGCACCGGCGGGATGGGCCGGGTGTGGCTGGCCCGCGACGAGATGCTGCACCGGGACGTGGCGGTGAAGGAGGTCGTGCCGCCGGCCTGGCTGGCCGAGGCCGAGCGGGCGGAGCTACGGCTGCGCACGCTCCGCGAGGCGCGCACCGCCGCACGGCTCAACCACCCCAACGTCGTCCGGCTGTACGACGTGGTGCACGACGGCGAGAACCCGTGGATCGTGATGGAGTACGTGGCATCCCGGTCGGTGCAGCAGATCATCAACGCCGAGGGTCCGCTCAACCCCACCCGCACCGCCCAGATCGGGCTTGCGGTGCTCGCCGCGCTGCGGGCCGCGCACACCGCAGGTGTCCTGCACCGCGACGTGAAGCCGCACAACGTGCTGGTCGCCGACGACGGGCGGGTGGTGCTCACCGACTTCGGCCTCGCCACCTTCGACGGTGGTGACGGGGCGATGACCGGACCGGGCCTGGTCCTCGGCTCCCCGCAGTTCGTCGCACCCGAGCGGGCGCGCGACGGTGTGTCGGACCCGCGTACCGACCTGTGGTCGCTGGGCGCGACGCTCTACGCGACGGTCGAGGGGCAGTCCCCGTACGCCCGGTCCAGCGCGATGGCGACGCTCAGCGCGCTGGCCACCGAGCCGCCGGATCCGATGCGCCGGGCCGGCCCCCTGCGCCCGGTGATCAGCGGCCTGTTGCAGCGCGATCCCTGGCGGCGCTTGACCGCCGCCGAGGCCGAGCCGCTGCTGCGCGCGGCGGCAGCGGCGGCCGACCACGACCAGCCCCCGCCGGCACGGTCCACCGCGGTGGCGGCGGTCCGCGGCGCGGCCCGGGCCGCCGCGTCCGCCCCGGTCCGCGCTCCGGATCCCGCGCCGGACCCGGCGACGTCGATCCGTCGCCCGAGGGACCGCGCCGCGGGCCGACGCGGACGGGTCATCGCCTGGGGCGGGGCGGCGACCGCGGTGGCCCTGCTCGTCACCGGTGGCGTCACGGCGGCGCTGCTGCACCGTTCGGACGACCGCACGCCACCGTCCGGCTCCGGCGGCGGCGCGACCGCCACCCGACCGGCCGCGTTCGCCTGCGCCACGCCCCCGCCACCGACGGCCACGCCGGTGCCCTCGACCCCACCACCGAAGGACGCGCGGTACGGGCTACGGGACGGCTGGACCTGGCACACCGACCCGACCGGCTTCCGCATCGCCGCCCCGGTGGGCTGGGCACGCTGGACCGAAGGGGCGGTGACCTGCTTCCGGGAGCCCAGCGGTGCGCGCGTGCTCAGCGTCGAGGCGGGACCGGCACGGACCGATCCGCTGGCGCACCTGAGGGCCCAGGAGGAGCGGCTCGTCGCCGCCGACGCGCTCCCCGGCTACCGCAAGCTGGACATCTCCGCGCTGGACGTGTTCGACGGCGGGGCCCTCTGGGAGTGCAGTTGGGAGAACGCCGCCGGCGAACGGGTGCACAGCATCCGGCTGCTCGCCAACACCTCGGCCGGACACGCCTACACCGTCTCGTGGTTGACAAAGGAGTTCGACTGGCAGGTCAACGCGGCATACTTCGTGATGATCCGGCAGAGCTTCACGCCCACCCTCTGACACTGTCCGCTGTGGACGGGTCAACTGACGCCCCTGCGACACCGGTGCTGGCTACAGTGGCGTAGTTTTGGCGCTCAAGATCCCTGGGGAGGGTGAGCCGAAGATGATGGGACCGTCGCACGCGCTGTCCGGCGCGGCGGTATGGCTGGCCGGGTCCTGGGCGCTGGACCAGTTCGCCGACTACCACCAGTCGCCGCTGGCGCTGGCGGTGGGTACGGCGGTGTGCGCGGGTGGGGCGCTCTTTCCCGACCTCGACCTGTCCGGCAAGGTGACCCGCAACCAGGGTGGCGCTACCGTCGCCCGCACGTTCGGGGTCTTCTCGCTCTTCGTGGCCGAGGTGATGGAGAAGATCTCACTCGGCGTCTACTACGCGACGAAGCTCAGCAAGGACCCGCGTCGCAACAACGGGCACCGCACGCTCACCCACACGCTCCCGTTCACGCTGCTGGTCGGCTGGGGCACCACCGCGCTCTGCGCCGCGTACGGCAAGTGGGCGGTGATCACGATCCTGTTCTTCATGTTCGGCCTGGCCCTGCGCGGGCTCTTCGACGAGTGGGCCGAACGGGCCGGCTGGGTGATCGTGACGCTCGCGTCGGCCGGGGCCGCCTGGTTCACCTTCGCCAACCTGCCGGGCGGACGCGGTTATCCGCTGATCGGCACGGCCGTCGGGGTGGGCTGCCTCGTGCACATCCTCGGCGACATGATCACCAGGGCCGGGGTGCCGATCCTCTGGCCGATTCCGATCCGCCGCCGCATGTGGACGATGATCGGCCTCCCGAACAGCATCGCGCTGCGCACCGGCAGCAAGACCGAGGTCGTCGTCCTGCGCGCCGTGTTGACCGTGATCGTGGTGCTCTCCACCGCCGGCCTGATCGCGCCCTCAGTCCTACAACGCCTCAACATAGACGTATAAAAACCCACCCCGCACCCCACCGCGCTCACCGCGCTCACCGCGCTCACCGCGCTCACCGCGCTCACCGCGCTCACCGCGCTCACCGCGCTCACCGCGCTCACCGCGCTCACCGCGCTCACCGCGCTCACCGCGCTCACCGCGCTCACCGCGCCGATCTTGCACTTGCGGATGCCGATCCGTCCTGCTTCGCGCCCTATGTCGCCGCAGAAAGTGCAAGATCGACGCGATGCGGGGTGCCGCCGACGTCAAGATCGCACTCGATCCAGGATGTAGTGGCCTAACGTCGCGCTGACACCACCAGATCCTGGATCGAGTGCGATCTTGCCGCGCTGTCCGGGCGAGGGCCAGGCAGGACTTAACCGCTCGCGCCGATCTTGCAGTTACGGTCGACGGAGTGTTGAGGTTTGCGCGTTTTGTCGGCGCAGAAAACGCAAGATCGACGCGCCTCGCGCCTCGCGCCCCGCGCCCCGCGCCCCGCGCCCAAGATCCTCACAACATCACCGAAGTTGCTGCCTCAGCCTCGCCGGAGACAGCAACATCAGTGAAGTTGCTGCCCCGGCACGCCGAGGCACGCCCAGACACGTGCTCCACACAGCGCAGCCGTGCCCTGGCGGGCATCTGCGGATCGCCGGTGCCAGCTCGCCGACTCCTTTTCGACATCGGCTATTGACGGTGCCGTAACACGTGACCTAGCGTCTGTCGAAACGTTTCGTCGAAACGCTTCGACGATCATCCCGAAGCGGTTCCACTCCGGGCCGGAGGAGGTGGGCGGTGGCCACGATGCACGACGTCGCCCGCCTTGCGCAGGTCTCGGTCAGCACCGTGTCGTACGTGCTCACCGGCGCTCGGCCGATCTCCCAGGCCACTCGCGCCAAGGTGCTCGCGGCGATGGCTGAGCTGGACTACCAGCCCAACGCCATGGCTCGGGGGTTGGCCAGCCGGCGCAGCCGCATCCTGGGTCTGCTGATGCCGATGGACGAGCGTGGTCTGGGCGCCACCGAGACCGCGTTCGTCACCGGTGCCGCCGCCGCGGCCAGCGCGGTCGGCTACCACCTCGTGCTCTCGCCGGTCGGCGGTGGCGACCTCGACGACCTGCGACGGCTGGCCAGTCAGCGGATGCTCGACGGCGTTGTGCTGATGGAGGTGCAGCTCGCCGACGAGCGGGTCACGGTGCTCCAGGAGGCGGGCGTGCCGCTGGTGCTGATCGGGCGTACCGGCGACGCCACCGGGTTGTCCTTCGTCGACATCGACTTCGACCAGACCGTGCGGGAGGCCGTCGCGCACCTGGTCGGCCTGGGGCACCGCCGAATCGTCTACGTCAACCACTCGGCGGCGACACTGGCCAGCGGTTACGGCCCGGCGTTGCGTACCCGGGACGCGTTTGTCACGGCCATGACCGGCCACGGCCTGGAACCGATCATGATCCCGGCCGAGGACAACGCCGCCGGCGGGCGGGCCGCCCTGGCCGCCGCGCTCACCCGGGCCCCGGAGCTGACCGCCCTGCTGGCGATGAACGAGACGGCGCTCTTCGGCATCCTCGGTGAGCTGACCGGGCGCGGACTGTCGGTGCCGGACGACGTGTCGGTGGTCTCCATGGTCACCTCGCCGCAGGTCGCCGAGTTGGCCACCCCGGCGTTGACCGCGATGACCTCGCCCGGATCGACCCTGGGCCGGATCGCGATCGAGGCGCTGGTACGCCACCTGGACGGGCCCGGTGACGAGCGCCACCAGCAACTGCTGCCGTGCTCGCTGGAGGTGCGGGGATCGACCGCGGCACCACGACCGGAGCGACCCCATGGGGGCTGACCAGTAAAAACGGCCCGCCGCCGCGCGGCAACGCGACGACGGGCCCAGTGAGATACCGGGCTCGATACTCAACGAGGAGGATAGCAATGCAGCGATTTCGCCGGATCGTCGCGGCGATCGCCCTGGCGGCGACCGCGACGACCACCGTGGCCGCCTGCGGCGGCGGCGAGAGCGAGGACGACAGCGGGGCCAAGACCCTCAAGCTCTGGCACTACGAGAGCGAGAACAGCGCGATGGGGGTCGGCTGGAACAAGGCGATCGAGATCTTCAAGGCCGAGCACCCGGGCGTCGAGGTGCGTTTCGAGCGCAAGGCGTTCGAGCAGATCCAGCAGAACGCCGGCATGATCATCAACTCGTCCGAGGGCCCGGACATCATGGAATACAACAAGGGCAACGCGACGGCCGGCCTGCTGTCGTCGCAGGGTCTGCTCACCGATCTGAGCGCCGAGGCCGACAAGCGTGGCTGGGCCGGCAAGCTCAGCCCCAGTCTGCAGACCACCGCGCGGTACAGCGACAAGGGCGTGATGGGGTCGGGCAACTGGTTCGGCGTGCCGAACTACGGCGAGTACGTCACGGTCTACTACAACAAGGACCTGTTCGACCGCAACGGCGTCAAGGTGCCGACCACGCTGGCCGAGATGACCGCCGCGATGGACACCTTCGTCAGCAAGAAGATCACCCCGCTGGGCATGGCCGGCGCGGAGTACCCGGCCGGGCAGCTCTTCTACCAGTTGGCGCTCTCCAAGGCCGACCGGCAGTTCGTCGACAACTACCAGCTCTACAAGAATCCGGTCGACTTCAAGGCCGACCCGCTCAAGTACGGCGCGGACACGTTCGCCGAGTGGGTGCGCAAGGGCTACGTCGCCAAGAACTCGGCGAGCCTCAAGGCCGAGGACATGGGCACCGCGTTCATCGCCGGCAAGACCCCCATGATCGTCTCCGGTAGCTGGTGGTACGGCCGGTTCAAGACCGAGATGAAGGCCAACTGGGACACGTTCCTCTTCCCCGGCAACACCCTCAACGCCGGGTCGTCGGGCAACATCTGGGTGGTTCCGTCGAACAGCAAGGCCAAGAGCTTGGCGTACGACTTCATCGACATCACCCTGCGCCCGGAGATCCAGGATCTGATCGGCAACAACGGTGGCGTTCCGATCGCCGCCGACGCCTCGAAGATCAGCGACCCGAAGGACCGCAAGCTGATCGAGGACTTCAACACGGTCAGCAAGCAGGACGGTCTGGCCTTCTACCCGGACTGGCCGGTGCCCGGCTACTACGACGTGCTGGTCGGCGGCTTTCAGGGCCTGATCAACGGGTCGAAGTCCCCGGACCAGGTGCTCGACACGATCGCCAAGCCGTACGCCGATGGCGTCAAGGAGATCACCGGCAAGTGACACGGCGAGCGGCGGGCGTGACCGGCACAACCGGAGCGCCCGCCCGCCCCGCCGGGAAGGATCTTCCATGGCAGTCTCCGAGACCGTCGCCGCCACCACACCGACGGCGACACCCACCCCGCCGACGCCCCGCCGCCGACCTCGCGGCCGTGACGCCGCGTACTGGCTCTATCTGATCCCCGGGGCGGCGCTGTTCCTCCTGGTGATCGGCGCGCCGCTGGTCGGCACCGGTTACCTGTCGCTCACCAAGTGGTCGGGCATCGGCGACCCCACCTTCGTGGGGTTCGACAACTACCAGCGGCTGCTGGACGACGAGGTGTTCTGGGCCTCGTTCCGCAACACCGTGGCGATGATCGTCGCGATGGTGGTGGTGCCGACCCTACTCGGGCTGCTGCTCGCCTCGGTGCTCTTCGACGTCATCGGCCGCCGGTTCCAGCCGCGTACGGCCGCCGGCCTGCGGGCCGCCTTCTACCTCCCGCAGGTGCTGCCGGTGGTGGTCGCCGGCATCGTGTGGGGCTGGATCCTGCGCCCCGACGGCGCGTTCAACAGCCTGCTCGACGCGGTCGGCCTCGGCGCGCTGCGCCACGACTGGCTCGGCGACCCGGACACGGCGCTGCCGGCCGTGATGGCGGTGATGATCTGGGTGCAGATCGGCTACCCGGTGGTCGTGTTCATGGCCGCGTTGCAGCGGGTGGACCCGGAGCTGTACGAGGCGGCCGAGGTCGACGGCGCGAACTGGCTGCACCGGTTCCGGGCGATCACCCTGCCGCAGATCCGGCCGGAGACCTTCGTGGTGGCCCTGACCTGCACCATCGCGGCGTTGAAGGTGTTCGGGCCGATCTTCGCGCTCACCCGGAGTGGCCCGGAGAACGCCACGAACGTGCCGTCCTACTTCGCCTACTACACCTTCTTCAAGAAGCTCCAGGTCGGCTACGGCTCGGCGATCTCCACGGTGCTCACACTGATCATCGTCGTGGTGGCCGGGGTTTTCATCTGGTGGCAGGCGCGCACCGAGCGCCGGGACCGGGGGTTCTGACATGGCCGTGACGCTCACCCCGGCCCCGGCCCCGACGCCGGTCCACCGGCACGCCCGCGACCGGCACCACCGTGGCGTCGGCCGCTGGGTCGTGCTCGCCCTGGTCACCGTCGGCGCGCTCGTCATGCTGGTGCCGTTCGCGTTCATGCTGCTCAACGCGTTCAAGTCGCCCGGTGACTATTCGTCGGCCGGGCCGCTGAGCTGGCCCAGCGAGTTCTACACGAAGGGCCTGCGGACGTACTGGAACGAGGTCGACTTCCCGCTCAAGCTGTGGAACTCGGCGCTCATCGCCGGTTCCGTGGCGGTGCTCGGCGTCCTCGTGTCCCTGCTGAACGCGTACGCCCTCGGCATCGGTCGGGTCCGTGGCCGACTGTGGATCGTCGGGCTGTTCCTGTTGGCCAACATGCTGCCGCAGGAGGCGCTGATCTACCCGCTGTACTACGTGGCGAAGGAGGTCGGCCTCTACAACACCCGGCTCGCGGTGATCATCATCTTCACCGTGATCCAGAGCGCCTTCGGCACGTACCTGCTGGCCTCGGTCCTGGGCACCTTCCCGCGCTCGCTGCTGGAGGCCGCCGCGCTGGACGGCGCGGGCAAGTGGACGGTGCTGTGGCGGGTGGTCTTCCCCAACCTGCGACCCACCCTGGCCGTACTCCTCATCTTCTTCTTCATCTGGACCTGGAACGAGTTCCTCATCCCGCTGGTCATGCTGATCGACAACCAGACACAGACCATTCCGGTCGCGCTCGCCTCGTTGCAGGGCGACCGTCTGATGGACGCCCCGACGACGAACGCCGGCGCGCTGATCAGCCTCGTGCCGGCCATCCTCTTCTTCCTCATCTTCCAGCGCACTCTGGCGCGCGGCATCACGGCAGGAGCCGAGAAGTGAAGTTCACCGACGGGTACTGGCAACTGCGCCCGGGGGTCAGCGTGCTGCGCCCCGGCGCGGTGGAATCGGTCGAGCCGGACCAGAGCGGCTTCACCGTCTTCGCGCCGGCCGGTCAGATCACCGGTCGGGGCGACACCCTGAACCGGCCCGTCGTCACCGTCCGGTTCTTCTCTCCCGCGCCGGGCGTCATCGGGGTGACCATCGGTCACCACAGCGGCGGGCTCCCCCGCGAGCCGCACTTCGAGTTGACCGCCGACAGCGGCCAGCCGGTCACCGTCGACATCACCGGCATCACCGCGTCGCTGACCACCGGCGAACTGACCGCGCGGGTCGCGCTGGTCGACGGCTGGCGGGTCCAGTTCCGGCACGGCGACCGGTTGCTCACCGCGTCCACCGCGCGCAGCGTCGGGATCGTCACCGACGGCCAGGGCCGGCGGCACGTGCACGAGCGGCTCGCCCTCGGCGTCGGCGAAACGGTGTACGGGCTGGGCGAGCGCTTCGGCCCGTTCGTGAAGAACGGCCAGACCGTCGACATCTGGAACGCCGACGGTGGCACCGCCAGCGAGCAGGCGTACAAGAACGTGCCGTTCTATCTGAGCAGCGCCGGCTACGGGGTCTTCGTGGACCACCCGGAGCACGTGTCGTTCGAGGTCGGCTCCGAGGTCGTGGCGCAGAACCAGTTCAGCGTCGAGGGCCAGTCGCTCACCTACTACGTCATCGACGGACCCACCCCGAAGGACGTGCTGCGCCGGTACACGGCGCTGACCGGCCGACCGGCCCGGGTGCCCGCCTGGTCGTACGGGCTGTGGCTGTCCACGTCGTTCACCACGTCGTACGACGAGAAGACCGTGACCGAGTTCGTCGACGGGATGGTCGAGCGGGACCTGCCGCTGTCGGTGTTCCACTTCGACTGCTTCTGGATGCGCCAGTTCCACTGGGTCGACTTCGTCTGGGACCCGGCGACCTTCCCCGATCCGGAGGGGATGCTGCGCCGCCTGCACGAACGCGACCTGAAGGTGTGCGTCTGGATCAACCCGTACATCGCGCAGCGCTCGTACCTCTTCGAGGAGGGCCGCCGGGCCGGCTACCTGGTCCGCAACCCGGACGGCTCGGTCTGGCAGTGGGACAAGTGGCAGGCCGGGATGGCGCTCGTCGACTTCACCAACCCGGACGCGGTCGCCTGGTTCACCGGCAAGCTCAAGGTCCTGCTGGACATGGGCGTCGACTGCTTCAAGACCGACTTCGGTGAGCGCATCCCCACCGACGTGGTGTGGCACGACGGCTCCGACCCGCAGCGGATGCACAACTACTACTCCTACCTCTACAACAAGGCCGTCTTCGAGCTGCTGGAGACCGAGCGCGGCGAGGGCGAGGCGGTGGTGTTCGCCCGCTCGGCCACGACGGGCGGGCAGCAGTTCCCGGTGCACTGGGGTGGGGACTGCGAGGCGACGTTCGTCGCGATGGCGGAGTCGCTGCGCGGCGGGCTGTCCCTGGCGGCGTCCGGCTTCGGCTACTGGAGCCACGACATCGGCGGCTTCGAGGGCACCCCCGACCCGGCCGTGTTCAAGCGGTGGATCGCCTTCGGTCTGCTCTCGTCGCACTCCCGGCTGCACGGCTCCGGCTCGTACCGCGTCCCGTGGGCGTACGACGAGGAGGCCGTCGACGTGCTGCGGCACTTCACCCGGCTCAAGCTCAGCCTGATGCCGTACCTGGCGGCGGCGGCCGAGGAGGCGCACCGCGACGGAATCCCCATGATGCGCCCGATGATCGTGGAGTTCCCGGACGATCCGGCCGCCGCGTACCTGGACCGGCAGTACATGCTCGGCTCCGACCTGCTGGTCGCGCCGGTGCTCAGCGCCGACGGTCAGGTCACCTTCTACGTCCCGGCCGGGACCTGGACGCACCTGCTGACCGGCGCCCAGCTCACCGGTCCGGCCTGGGTGACCGAGAAGCACGAGTTCGACAGCCTGCCGGTGCTCGCCCGGCCGGGCGCGGTCATCGCGTTCGGCGCGCGCTCCGACCGGCCCGACTACGACTGGGCGGACGGTGTCCGCCTGTGCCTCTACGCTCCGGCCGAGGGGCAGCGGCGGCGGGTACGGATTCCGTCGCCCGGTCAGGGGGCCGGCGCGGAGTTCGAGGTAAGTTTCCGCGACGGCGTGGCCAGGGCGGACCTGGTGGCGGGTGAATCGTCGGCGTACCACTCGGAGGTGGCAGGACAGTGACGGCACATGCCTTTCCGGAGAGTTTCCTGTGGGGTTCGGCCACGGCGGCCTACCAGATCGAGGGCGCGGCCAGCGAGGACGGCCGGGGCCCGTCCATCTGGGACACCTACAGCCGCACCCCGGGGCGGACGCTGAACGGCGACACCGGTGACGTGGCCGCCGACCACTACCACCGCTGGCCGCAGGACCTCGACCACATCGCCGAGCTGGGCCTGGGGGCGTACCGCTTCTCGATCTCCTGGCCCCGGGTGCAGCCGGGCGGCTCCGGCCGGTTCAACCAGGCCGGCGTGGACTTCTACTCCCGGCTCGTCGACGGCCTGTTGGAGCGCGGCATACGCCCGGTGGCGACCATGTACCACTGGGACCTGCCGCAGGAGCTGGAGGACGCCGGCGGGTGGCCGGTACGGGACACGGCGCTGCGCTTCGAGGAGTACGCGGCGGGGATCGTCGCCGCGCTCGGCGACCGGGTGCACACCTGGACGACGCTCAACGAGCCGTGGTGCTCGGCGTACCTGGGTTACGGCTCCGGCGTGCACGCGCCGGGTCGGACCGAGCCGGCGGCGGCGCTGGCGGCCGTGCACCACCTGAACCTCGCGCACGGCCTGGCGGGTCGCGTGGTCCGGGAGACGGCGCCGGCCGCCGAGTTGTCGGTGACGCTGAACCTGCACGTCATCCGCCCGGCTTCGGACGCGGCGGCGGACGTCGACGCGGCCCGCCGCATCGACGCGCTGGCCAACCGGGCGTTCCTCGGGCCGATGCTGAACGGGGCGTACCCGGCCGACCTGCTGGCCGACACGGCCGGCGTCACGGACTGGTCGTTCGTGCGCCACGGCGACGAGAAGGTGGCCGCCGTGCCGCTGGATGTGCTGGGCGTCAACTACTACTCCAGCACCCTGGTCCGCGCCTGGGACGGGCACTCGGCCCGCTCGGACGCCGACGGTCACGGCGCGTCGGCGCACTCGCCGTGGGTGGGCGCCGACGACGTCGACTTCCTGCCGCAGCCCGGCCCGTACACGGCGATGGGGTGGAACATCGACCCGCCGGCGCTGACCGAGCTGCTGCTGCGGCTCCAGCGCGAACATCCCGGCCAGCCCTTGATGATCACCGAGAACGGGGCGGCGTTCGACGACGAGGTGGCTGCCGACGGACGGATCCACGACGACCTGCGGATCGACTACCTGCGTCGGCACATCGGCGCGATGGCCGAGGCCCGCGCGCAGGGCGCCGACGTGCGCGGCTACTTCGTCTGGTCGTTGCTGGACAACTTCGAGTGGGGTTACGGCTACGACCGCCGCTTCGGGATCATCCGGGTCGACTACGACACCCAGGAGCGCACCTGGAAGGACAGCGCGCACTGGTACCGACGCCTCGCCGCGACCGGCAATCTGGACCAGCCCTAGCGCCCGCTACACGCCGACGCGCTGCGGCGGGACGGTGAGGCCGTAGAGCTCCATCAACTCCGGGCTGTCGACCCGGCTGCCGTCGGCCACCGAGTCGCAGGCGATGTCGACGATCTGGTCCTTGTGCGCCAGCAGGTACGGCCGCGCGCCCACGTCGGCGCTGGCCAGGGTGGCGATGCCGGACCAGTGTCGGCGGCCGAACAGCATCGGGTAGCCGCGCAGCCCGTCGTAGGTGGCGCAGACCAGCACGTCCGGGTACGGCAGCGCGGCCACCCGGCGTACGGCCGCCGCGGTCAGGCCCGGCATGTCGACCGGCACCACCACCACCGCCTCGATGCCCGCGTCGTCCATCGCGGCCAGGCCGGCGCGGATGGACGAGCCGACCCCGGTGCCCCACGCCTTGTTGACCACCACGGTGGCCCTGCCCAGGTCGGCGGTCTCCCGGACCTGGTCGGCTGCGGCGCCCAGCACGATCACGATCTGCTCGCAGCCCGCCTCGGTCATCGTGTCGATCATCTGGTTGACCAGTGGCTTCTCGCCCTGGTGCAGCAGCGCCTCGGGACCGCCGATACGGCGTCCACCACCTGCGGCGATGATCATTCCTGCGATCCGGTTCAGCTGGGCCCCCTCAAGCACGGGACCGACCGTGACCGGCCGGCCCCTCCTACGGACACTGCAACGAGGAGAGCCGCGCACGGGTGGCGGGGCGAAAAGGGAAAATAGTGCAACCGTTACGCAACGGACGGGTGATCCACTCCCGATCGCCGAGGTGGCGGCATCCCGACGCCGGGAAACCCCCAGGTCGCCGATCTGGAGTCGATCATCAGCGCCAGGGGCCGCGTCAGGCGGCGTCCGCGTAGCAGTCGACGATGGACAGGTCGAGCGGGAAACGCACCGGAGTCTCGCCGAACAGCAGCGCGGTGGCCCGCTCGCCCGCCCGGCTCACCGCCGCCGCCACCGCCTCGGCCTGCTCGGCGGGGCAGTGCGCCACCACCTCGTCGTGCTGAAAGAAGACCAGCTCGGCGTCGGTGCCGGCCAACTCGGCGCGCAGGGTGGCCAGCAGCGTGGAGGCCCACTCCGCGGCGGTGGCCTGGATGACGAAGTTGCGGGTGAACCGACCCCGGGACCGCGCGGCACGCGCACGCGGGCTCTGCCGGTCAGCGGCGGCGTCCGGGTCGATCGGCCCCTCGTCCGGGTCGGCGGGCCCCACGCCACCCGGTGGGCACGTCCGACCCAACCAGGACCGCACCAGGCCGCCCGCCTCGCCGGTACGCGCCGCCGCCTCCACGTAGCCGAACGCGGTCGGATAGCTGTTTCTCAGCACCGCCAACGCGGGCACCGCCGCCCCGCCGGTCTGCCCGTACATGGCCCCCAGCAACGCCACCTTGGCCCGGGGACGGTCACCGCCGAACGACTCCCGCGCCAGCGCGGCATAGAGGTCACCGGCCCCACCCGCCGCCGCCAACCGCCCGTCCCCGGAGACCGCGGCCAGGACGCGGGGCTCCAACTGACCGGCGTCGGCCACCACCAGCCGCCAGCCCGGGTCGGCCACCACCGCCCGACGAATCACCTTGGGGATCTGCAACGCGCCACCGCCACGGGTCGCCCAGCGGCCGGAGACGACCCCGCCCGGCACGTACTCCGGCTGGAACCGCCCGTCGCGAACCCACTGCTCACGCCAGGACCAGCCGTGCGCCGTCCAGATCCGGTACAGCTCCTTGTATTCCAGGACCAACGGCACCGCCGGATGGTCCACGCCGCGCAGCACCCAGGCCCGGGTGTTGGGCAGCTCCACGCCGGCCCGGGCGAACGCCCGGAGCAACTCGGCCGGAGAGTCGGCGTGCAGCCGCCGGACGCCGAACGCGTCGGCGATCCGGGCCGCCAACTCGGCCAACCGGCGCGGCGGCCCGCCGACCGGGGACGGCTCACCCAGCAACTCGGCGAGGATCTCGTCGTGCACGTCCGCACGCCAGGGCAGCCCGGCGGCACCCATCTCGGCAGCGATCAGGGCGCCAGCCGACTCGGCGGCCACCAGCAACCGGAACCGGCCGGGGTGCTCGGTCCGCAAGACCCGGGCGAGCTGATCGGCGTACACCTGGGTCAGTGCCTCAAGGCCCGGGCCCGGCGGGCCCGGCAGCGTGTCGAAGAGCGCGCCCTGGCCGTGCCCGGGCGGCGCGGCGGCACGCGGCGGTGGGTCGGCCGGCACCGGCCCGCCGGTCAGGCGGGCCCAGGCGGCGGCCAGTGCGCGGGGCTCGCCCCACCGACCGGCGTGCCCGAGCAGCAACGCCTCGGTCAACTCCACGTCGTGGCACCGCTCGACCCGCACCCCGGCCCGCAGCAGCGCCGGGTAGATCGTGCCCGCGCTCGCCCAGACCCAGCGCGGGCGCGCGACCGCCTCCCGGGCGGCCACCGCGGACGCGAGGTCGGTGACGGTCTCGGTCGGGCCGGCGGGGCGGCCGGCGGCGTCGAGCGGGCACAGCTCTCCCCCGCCCTGCTCATCTGCCACCACCGCCACCAGCACGAATGTGATTCTGCCTGCACCCTCCGACAGGAAAACGGGTCGGTGGGTCGGCCCGCCGCTCGGTAGCGTTACCGAGTGCCCGTCCAGATCCCGCACCCCGACCCTGGCACCCCCGACACCCGTGGTCCGATGCGGTACCTGTGGTGGCTGGTGCGTCGCCAGCCCGGCCGGGTGCTGCGCGGCAGCCTGCTCGGCACGGCCTGGATGGTCGGGCTGTCGGTCCGGCCCTACCTGATCGCCCGGGCCGTCGACGACGGGCTGCGCGACCGCGACACCCGTGCCCTGGTCCTGTGGGTCGCGGCGATCGTCGTGGCGGGTGTGGGGTTGTCGTACCTGGGGATCATGCGGCACCGCACGATGACCTTCATCCGGGAGGACGCCAAGGCCCGCTCCGCCGAGGTGCTGCTGCGGCACCTGTCCCGGGTCGGCGCGGCGCTGCCGCGCCGCTCCGCCGCCGGTGAGGTGGCCACCGTCGGCGGGTCCGACATCGAGTGGTCGGCGCAGGTGCTGACGCTGACCGGCCCCGGGGTCGGGGCGGTCGTCGCGTACGGGGTCATCGCCGTGGTGCTCTGGTCGATCTCCCCGCTGCTGGCGCTCTGCGTGCTGGTGGGCGTGCCGGCGGTCGCGCTCGTCGTCGGGCCGCTGCTGCGCCGGCTCGAACGGGCCGAATCGGTCTACCGCGGGCAGCAGGGCGCGCTGACCGCCCGGTCCGGCGACATCGTGGCCGGGCTCCGGGTGCTCGCCGGGGTGGGTGGCCGGGACCTCTTCGCCCGCCGGTACGCGGCCCGATCGCAGGCCCTGCGGGCCGAGGGCTACCGCGTCGGAGCGGTGATCAGTTGGATCGACGCGGCGACGGTCGCCATCCCCGGCCTCTTCCTGGCGGCGGTGGTGTGGCTGACCGCGCGGATGGCCGTCACCGGCGACGTCACGGTCGGCGAGCTGGTCGCCGTCTACGGCTACGTGGCGACGCTGATCGTGCCGGTCTGGTTCCTGCTGGAGGGCAGTCACCAGCTCATCCGGGGTCGGGTCGCCGCCCGACGGATCGCCGGCCTGCTCCGGCTCGCCCCGGACGACGTCGGTGGGCCGGGCCGCCGGTGGCCGGCCGGGGTCCCCGGCGCCCGCGACCCGCACGCCGTCCCCGCGCCGACCGGTCCCGCCAACCTGCACGACCCGTCGACCGGGCTCAGGGTACGCGCCGGCCAGCTGACCGCGGTGGCCGCCGACGACCCGGCCGACGCCGTGGCGCTGGCCGACCGGCTCGGCCGGTACGTGACCAGCGACGTCACCTGGGGCGGCGTACCGCTGACCGCAGTCGCCCTGGACGAGGTCCGGGCCCGGATCCTGGTCGCCGACCACGACTCGTACCTCTTCGCCGGCAGGCTGCGCGACGTGCTGAGTTCGGGGGCCGACGACGCCGAGATCCGCGCCGCCCTGCGGACCGCGTCGGCCGACGACATCGTCGACGCCCTGCCGGCCGGGCTGGACACCCCGCTGGACCCCCGCGCCCGGACGCTGTCCGGCGGTCAACGTCAACGGGTACGGCTGGCCCGGGCGCTGCTCGCCGAGCCGGAGGTGCTGATCCTCGTGGACCCCACCTCGGCCGTGGACGCGCACACCGAGGCCCGGATCGCCGAGCGGCTCCGGACCGCGCGGGCCGGGCTGACCACCGTTGTGCTCGCCACGTCACCCCTGCTGCTCGGCCGCGCCGACGAGGTCGCGTACCTGACCGGGGGCGGGATCACCGCCACCGGCACCCACGACGGCCTGCTCGAATACGTCCCCGGTTACCGGCACCTGGTGGCCCGGGGCAGCGATGACGAGCAGCACTCCGACGCCGAGAAGGCGTACCAGTGAGCCGCCTGCCGGTCGCCGACCGCGGCACCGTACGCCACGCCCTGCGGGACATGATCAGCAGACATCGCCGGGCGGTCGGCGTCGTGCTGGCGCTGCACAGCGCCGCCGCGCTCGCCGGGCTGGCCCCGCCGTGGCTGCTGGGCACCATCGTCGACCGGGTCACGGCCGGCGCGGGCGTGGCGACGGTGGACCGGCTGGCCCTGGCGATCGCCGGCTGCGTCGTGGTGAGCGCGCTGCTCGCCCGGTACGCCCAGTACGCCGGTCACCGCTTCGGTGAACGCGCCGTCGCTGAGCTGCGCGAACAGTTCGTCGACCGGACGCTCGCGCTGCCCGTGTCGGTCGTGGAGCGGGCCGGCGCCGGGGACCTGGCGACCCGCAGTTCGGTGGACGTGGCGACCGTCGGCACCACGGTCCGGGACGTGGCGCCCACCATCGTCATCGCCTCGGTGCAGTTGACGTTGCTGTTCGGCGCGGTGTTCCTGCTGCACCCCCTGCTCGGGCTCGCGGCGCTGGCCGGGCTGCCGTCGATCGTGGCGGCGACCCGGTGGTACCTGCGGCGGGCCAGCTCCGCGTACCTCACCGAGGGCGCGGAGGCGGCCGAGCTGACCGAGGCGTTGACCACGACCGCCGAGGGCGCCCGCACGGTCGAGGCGCTGCGGCTGGCCGACGACCGCGTCCGGTACGGCACCGCCCGCGTCGCCCGCGTGTGGCAGGCCCGCCGGGCGACGCTCGCCCTGCGTACGGTGTTCTTCTCGGTGGTCGAGGCCAGCTATCCCCTGCCGATCGCCCTGGTGCTCCTGGTCGGCGGCTATCTGCTCTCCGCCGACCTGGTGTCCCTCGGGTCGGTGGTCGCCGCCGCGCTCTACCTGCAACAGGCCATCGACCCGATGGACCGCTTGTTGCAGTGGACCGAGCAGGCGCAACGTGGGTTCGCGTCGTACGCCCGGGTGCTCGGGGTCGGGCTGGTCCCGCCCGAGCCGCCCGGCGGCACGGCCACGTCGCGGGGCGAGCGGCTCGTCGTGACCGAGGCGCGGTTCTCGTACGCCGACGGCCACGACGTGCTGCACGGCATCGACCTGGAGGTGCGGCCCGGCGAACGGCTGGCGATCGTCGGCCCGTCGGGCGCGGGCAAGTCGACGCTGGCCCGGCTGCTCGCCGGGATCGACGCTCCCCGGCAGGGCGTCGTCAGCATCGGCGGTTGCCCGGTCACCGACCTGGACCCGGCCGAACGACGACGGCGGATCGCCCTGGTCACCCAGGAGCACCACGTCTTCATCGGCTCGGTCCGCGACAACCTCGCGTTCGCCGCCCCGGACGCCACCGACGACCAGATGCGCGCCGCGCTCGCCACGGTGGGCGCCGACTGGTTCGACGCGCTGCCCGACGGTCTGGACACGGCGCTCGGCGACGGCGCCCGGCAGCTCGGCGCGGCCGAGGCCCAGCAGGTGGCGCTGGCCCGGTTGGTGCTCGCCGACCCGCACACGCTGATCCTGGACGAGGCGACCGCGGCCCTCGACCCGAGCACCGCCCGGCGGACCGAGCGGGCCCTCGCGGCGGTGCTCGTCGGGCGGACGGTCATCGCCATCGCGCACCGGCTGAACACCGCGCACGACGCCGACCGGGTGGCCGTCCTGGCGGACGGCCGGATCACCGAGATCGGTAGCCACGACGACCTGGTGGCGGCCGGCGGGGCGTACGCGGCGCTCTGGCGCTCGTGGCACGCCCGCGCCGACGCGCGGTGACCGGAGTTACTTGACCGCGCCGGAGGTGAGCCCCGCCTGGATCTGCCGCTGGAACACCGCGTACACGATGATCATCGGGAGGATGGCGATGGTCAGCGCGGCGAACAGCCCGGACCAGTCGGCCTCGTAGCCGGCGTTGACCGAGATGTCGGCGATGCCCTGGGTGAGCACCCACTTGTCCTTGGCGTTGGAGAGCAGCACCAACGGAAGCTGGTACTGCGCCCACTGGCCGATGATGTTGAAGATCGCCACGCTGATCAGGCCCGGCTTCGCCATCGGCATCATGACCTGGAAGAACAGCCGGGTGTGCCCCGCGCCGTCGATCATCCCCGCCTCGGCGACCGAAGTCGGCAGCGTCTTGAAGAACGCGGCCAGGAAGAAGATCGTGAACGGCAGCGAGTAGGCGATGTAGACCAGGATGACGCCCTGGTAGGTGTCCAGCATGCCGAGCTGCTTGACCACGAAGAAGAGCGGCACCAGGGCCAGGAACACCGGGAACGCCAGCCCCGAGACGAACAGGTAGTAGATCGCCCGGTTGCCCCAGAACTTGTAACGGGCCAGCACGTACGCGGCCATCGAGCCGAGCAGCATGGTGCCGAAGGTGCTGCACGCGACCACGAAGACGCTGTTGAGGAAGTACCGGCCGACGTTCGCCTTGGTCCACGCCCGGCCGAAGTTCTCCCAGCGCAGCTCGGCCGGCAGGGTCCACGGGCTGCTGAAGATCTCGCTGGTGTTCTTGAACGCGGCGAGGAACGTCCACAGGATCGGGACGATCACGATCACCGCCCACACGGCGAGCGCGATGTGCCCGAGGCTGGCGAAGAGCCGTACCTCCGAACGGGGGCCCCTGCCCCGCCGGCCGCCGGTCGCGGACGGATCGCCGGTCTTCGGCGGTAGCGCCGCCGGCGTCGGCGGCAGCGTCGACTGCGGGTTCATCAGTACTCCACGCTTTCCCGCTTGGTGAGCCGCAGCGTCAGCGCCGCGAACGTGAGGGTGAGGAAGAACAGCGCCACGCCCATCGCGGAGGCGTAGCCGTACTTCGAGTAGACGAACGCGTTGCGGTAGATCTCCATGGCCAGGACGGTGGTGGCGCCGTCCGGGCCACCGCCGTCCACCGAGAGCACGGCCACGATGGCGAACGCGTCGAACGCCGCGATGCCCAGGTAGACCCACGCGACCTGGAGCGTGTCCCAGAGCAGCGGCAGGGTGACCCGGAAGAACAGCGTCACCTTCGTCGCCCCGTCCATCTCCGCGGCCTCGTAGATCTCGCCCGGGATGGAGGCCATCCCGGCCGAGAAGAGCACCACGTAGAAGCCGACGGCCTGCCAGACCAGCACCGCGATGATCGACCAGAGCGCCAGGTTCGGCTTGATGAGGAAGAGGATCGGCTCCAGGCCGAACTTCATCAGCACACCGTTGATCAGACCGGACTCGTTCGGCCGGTAGACCATCTGGAACAGCACCGCGATGATCGCCACCGCCAGGACCTGGGGGAAGAAGAACACCACCCGGTAGAACTTCGCCCCCCAGACCCCCTGGCGTTGACCGCCGCTGCTCTTGCCACCCACGTTGAGCAGGAAGGCGAAGAACAGCGCGATGGCGATCGTGATCAGCGGCAGGGCAAGCAGCAGTACGCCGTGGTGCTGGACCGCCTTCCAGAAGGCGCCGTCGTCGAGCAGCCTCCGGTAGTTGTCGAAGCCCACCCACTGCGGGGCGGAGAGCCCTCGCCAGTTGGTCATCGAGATCTGGAACGCCTGCGCGTACGGCCAGATCACGAATGTCACGTACAGCGTGACCGGGAGGAACAGGAACCCGACCACGAAGGGATACTTGCCGTGCCGCATGACCCTAGCTCCGATCGATCAGCGCTTGAACTTGGCGACCGAGCTGTCCTTCTTGATCGCGTCGGCGCGCTTCTGGATCCGCTCCACGAAGGCGTCCGCGTTGATCCGGCCGAACATCAGCTCGTTGGTGGCGCTGCGCGCCTCCGTGTCGAGCTCCTTGTACCAGCCGTCGAAGTACAGGTTGAACACGTCCTGACCGGCCGCCTTGAGAGCGGCCTGCGAGCTGGCCACACCGGGCGGGAAGGCGAAGCCCTCCGAACCGGCGGTGACCACGGTCGGGGCCTTGACCACCTCGGTGAAGCCCTTCGCGCCCTCCTTGGACAGCATCTGGCGCATGTACTCCAGACCGCCCTTGGGGTTCTTGCTCTTGGCCGAGACGAAGTAGCCCTCGCCCGCGGTCGCCCGCAGCGCGGTGGCCGGCAGCTTGTCCGACGCGGTGAGGCTCGGCACCGGCATGAGCTGGTAGTCGAAGCCGGCTGGGGTGTCCTTCTTCTGCTCGCCCTCCAGCCAGTCACCGCTGGGGTACAGGGCCACCTTGTACTGGTTCTGCCGCAGCTGCACGTCGGTGTGCTTGAGCCCTTCGAAGCTCTTGTCACTGAACTTCGCCCCGACCTCGGCCCACGCCGTGGCCGCCTGCTTGACCGCGTCCTGCTTCCAGGCGCCGTCCTCCAGGTTGTCGATGTTCTTCAGCACGTCGGTGCCGCCAATCTTGGCGGCCTGGGTGAGGATCACGTTCCACTGGTAGTAGGCCGCGTTCGCGCCCGCGTACCCGTACGGCGTGATGCCCTTGGCCTTGATGGCGGTGAGCAGCTTGATGAAGTCGTCCCAGGTCTTCGCCGGGGCCCAGCCGTTGTCCTTGAACAGCTTGGCCGAGTACCAGATGCCGAAGACGGTGGAGACGTAGTAGAGCACGTACGGCTTGCCGTTGAACGAGCCCGCCTCGACGGTGCCCGGCACCACGGTGTCGCGGACCTTCTTGGCCGGGTCGTCGACCGACGGGGCGTCCCACAGCTCGGTGAGGTCCTGGAGCTGACCGTCGGCGACCAGCGAGCCGAAGTCGATCAGCTTCTCGCCCGAGTTGTTGACGAACTCCGGCGGGTTGCCGGACGCGAACCGCGGCTGGAGCACCGTGGAGACGGCCTGCGTGGACTGGTGCTTGATCTCCGCCTTGGGGAACGCCTTCTTGTACAGCGGCTCGTGCACGTCGGTCGCGTACTTCTCGCCGTAACCGCCGTTGAAGATGATCACCTCGATGGGAGCGTCTTCCTTGACGCCCAGCGGGTTCTTCTCGCTCTTGGTGCCCTCGGCGGCCTTCTCACTGTCCTTGTCACCGCCGCTGCTCGTCGCGCAGGCGCTGAGCAGGCCGATGGCCGGGGTGGCGAGCATGCCCACGGCGGCGGCGCGACGCAGCACCGTGCGGCGGTCGAGCGCGGCCGGGTGCTCGGGGGTAATCGACATCGTCGTCTCTCCTTGTGGAATTCGGGTCAGGCGGTACGCCGGAGACGTCCGGCGTACCGCGACTCGAGGGCGATGTTGTGCTCGTCCCCACCGGGGACGTTGGCGGAGAGGTAGATAGGGGGCACCTCTCCGGCCTGGTGGAACCGTCGTACGACCTCAGCGGTCAGCAACTGCGCCAGCAGCGCGGTGGTGACCGAGGAGACCGCACAGACCGCGCCGCCGCCCTCGAGCGGCAGCAGTGCGTCACCGTACGGCGCGCCGTTGTCCAGCACGACGTCGGCGAGGTCGGCGAGCCGTTGACCGGACGGGTGCCGTGGCGCCACCCGCGCGGTGTGCTCGACCGAGGTGACCGCGATCAACGGGTGACCGCGCTCGGTGACCAGCGCCGCCAGCTCGACCACCGAGCCGTTGATGCCGGACTGGGACGCCACCACGAACACGTCGCGCGGCTGGGGCGCCGCGAGCGCGTAGATCTGGTGGGCGATGGAGGGATCACGTTCCAGCTTCGGGTCGGCGAGCACGTCGCGTGGGGCGTCGCCGTGCACCACCAGGTCCCGTACCGAGAGCCGGTTCGTGGGGACCAGCCCGCCGGCACGCGCGACCAGCTCGGCGGCGAACGCCTCGGAGTGCCCGGCCCCGAACGCCTGGAGCACGCCGCCGGCACGCAGGCTGTCGGTGATCAGGTCGGCGGCCCGGGTGATCCCGTCGGCCTCCGAGTCGAGCAGGCGGTCGAGCACCGGCCGGACCGCGTCCGCGTACCCCTGTGCACTGATCATGAGAGGACCCCCTTGGCGGCCTTGTGTCCGTCGACGGCCTGCGCGGTACGCCGGAAGGCCGCGTGGGCGCGGTCGTGGGTGCGCTGTGCGACGGCGATGTAGAGCAGGTCGAGCACCACCAGTTGCGGGTGGCGGGCGGAGAGCGCGTCCGGCCGGAAGGTGGTCGCCTGGCTGGCCGTGAGCAGCACGATGTCGGCTAGCTCGGCCAACGGCGAGCGGGGGAAGCCGGTCAGGGCGAGGGTCGTGGCGCCCCGGCTGCCCGCCTCGGCGAGCATCTCGATGGTCTCCCGGGTCTGGCCGGTGTGCGAGATGCCGAGCGCGACGTCGCCGACGCCGAGCAGCGCGGCGCTGGCCAGCCCCTCGTGCACGTCGCTCCACGCCCAGGCGGCCACCCCGATGCGGTGCAGGCTGAACTGCATCTCCTCGCCCACCAGGGCGCTGCCGCTGGCCCCGAAGATGTTCACCCGGGTGGCGCCGGCGATCGCCACGGCGGCGCGTTCCACCTCGCCGAGGTCGAGCAGCGCGGCGGTGTCGTGCATGGCCCGGGTGTCGGCGGCCATGATCTGGTCGAGGACCCGACCGAGGGGGTCGTTCGGCTGGATCTCGCGGCCGATGTCGACGGTCCAGCCGGCCGAGCGGGCCCGCCCGGTCTCGGCGGCGATCCCGAGGCGCAGGTCGGCGTACCCCTCGAAGCCCATGGCCCGGCAGAAACGGGTGATGGTGGCCGGTGAGGTGCCGCTGCGCTCGGCCAGCTCCACGATGGTCGAGCGCGCCGCGGCCTCGGGGTCGCTGAGCACGTGCTCGGCGACCCGGCGTAGCGCGCCGGTCAGCTCGCCGAGCCCGTTGCGCACCCGGGCCAGCACCCCGTCGGAGGCCGCGCTCCTTCGGTCGATCGCGTGGGCGTCGACCACCGCGGTCCCCGCGGCGGTGTCCACCTCGTGATCAACCATGGGACGCCTCACCTTTCCGAAAAGACTGTTAACTGTTAGTGGTAAAAGTTCTTACTGAACGGCCCTCCGTGTCAAGACTGTGGGCGAAGTTTTCAAACTGTTACCTGGCGCACAGCCGTCCGGGCCCTCCCGGAGTTGCCCTCCACGGCCGTGCCGACCAGCATGAACAGGCCCGTGACCGCGCAGCGCAAGGAGGCCCGTGCCGATGTCCGACACCGTCGTGGTCGGTCTCGACGTCGGGGGTACGTCCACCCGGGCGACCGCCCTGACCCTCGCCGGCGAACGCCTCGGCACCGGCAAGGCCGGGGGTGGCAACCCCACCAGCCACGGCGCCGAACGGGCCGCCGCCGAGGTGCTGACCGCGCTGCGCGCCGCGCTCGCCGACGTCGACCCGACCCGGGTGGCCGCCGGCACCATCGGGCTGGCCGGCGCACCCCGTCTGCTCGCCGACCCCGCCGGACGCGCCGCCTTCGACTCCGCCTGGCACGACGCCGGCCTGCGCTGCCCGTACGCCGTGCACGGCGACGCCCTCGTCGCCTACGCCTCCGGCACCGCCGAGCCCAACGGGACGATCCTCATCGCCGGCACCGGCGCGATCACCGCGCAGGTCGTTGACCTGCGGCTCGACCGGGTCGCCGACGGGCACGGCTGGCTGCTCGGCGACGCCGGATCGGGCTTCTGGCTCGGCCGCGAAGCGGTCCGCCGACTCCTCGCCGACCTGGACGCCGGTCACACCCCGGGCAGGCTGGGCGCGGCCGTGCTCACCGAACTGCTGGGCAGCGCCGACGTGGCCCCCCGCCCCCGCGACACGGTGGACGCCACGATCCAGGCGGTCACCCAACGACCGCCGATCGACCTCGCCCGGCTGGCGCCGCTCGTCGTCACCGCGGCGACCGACGGCGAGCCGGTCGCCACCGCCCTGATCGCCGAGGCCGCCGCCCACCTGGCCGAGAGCGTCACCCGCATCCGCTCGGCGGAGTCGACGACGCCGGTCGTGCTCGGCGGTGGACTGCTCATCGCGGACACCCCGCTCGCCAGCGCCGTCCGCGCCGAGATCGGTCGACGCTGGCCGACGGCGCCCCTGCGTACCGCCGGCGACGGCGCGGCCGCAGCCGCCTGGCTCGCCGCCCGCGACCTACCCGAGGTCACCGACCCGGCAGCCCTACACACCCTCCTCTTCCCCACCCCTGACCACCCGCGCCGCCACGCCGCCGTGCCCGCACGCGCGGCCCCGCCGCCACACCGTCCCGCCGCTACGCGACCGTGCCCGCACACGCCGTCCCGCCGCCACGCCGCCACACCGCTGTGCGACCGTGCCCGCACGCGCGGCCCCACCCCCTTGATCGCGCTCGAACCAGGATGTAGTGGCCTCACACCGCGAGGAGGGGACTACATCCAGGATCGAGCACGATCACCGACCCTCCAGATGCGCCTCGACGCGCTCACCCCTACGCCCGCCCCCTCCGCCCGCCCCCTCCGCCCGCGCCGCACAAGATCCGCGCACTTTCGGGGAAACTGCTGCCTCAAGACGCGCTGAGGCAGCAGTTTCCCTGTAGTTGCGCGGATCTTGACAGAGGCTGGCCGGCCCCTGGCCTCCAACCTGGTGATCAAGAGATTTGCGTCAGCAGGAGCGCGTTCCATGACGCAAACCTCTTGATCACCGAGATCGGGCGGTGGGTGGGGGTGGGGGTGGGGGTGGGGGTGGGGGTGGGGGTGGGGGTGGGGGTGGGGGGGAAGGGCAGGGGGGTGGGTGATCGGGATCGGTCAGGTTTGGGTGGGGAAGCCGAGGTTCACGCCACCGTGGCGCGGGTCCAGCCACCGGCTGGTGACCACCTTGCTCCGGGTGAAGAAGCGCACCCCGTCCTCGCCGTGGGCGTGCAGGTCGCCGAAGAGGGACGACTTCCAGCCGCCGAACGAGTGGTACGCCATGGGCACCGGGATGGGCACGTTGATGCCGACCATGCCGACCTCCACCTCGTGCTGGTAGCGGCGGGCCGCCCCGCCGTCGTTGGTGAAGATCGCCGTGCCGTTGCCGTACGGGCTGGCGTTGACCAGTGCCACGGCCTCGTCGTACGAGCCCACCCGTACGACGCTGAGCACCGGCCCGAAGATCTCGTCGGTGTAGATCGACATGTCCGGGGTCACCCGATCAAAAAGGGTCGGGCCGAGCCAGAAGCCGTCCGGGTCGCCGTCGGGCGTCACCTCCCGCCCGTCGACGACCGGTACCGCCCCGGCGGTCACACCCGCGTCCACATAGGACCGCACCCGCTCGGCGTGCGCGGCGCTGACCAGCGGCCCCATGTCGCAGCCCCGCCGGCCGTCACCGGTGCGCAGCCCGGCCATCCGGGCGGCGATCCGCTCCACGAGGGCGTCCGCGACCGGCTCCACCGCCACCAGCACGGAGATGGCCATGCACCGCTCCCCCGCCGAGCCGAACCCGGCGTTGACCGCCGCGTCGGCCGCCAGGTCCAGGTCGGCGTCGGGGAGCACCACCAGGTGGTTCTTGGCCCCACCGAGCGCCTGCACCCGCTTACCGGCGGCGGTGCCGCGTTGGTAGACGTGCCGGGCGATCGGGGTGGAGCCGACGAACGACACCGCGCGCACCTCGGGATGGTCCAGCAGCGCGTCGACCGCCTCGGCGTCACCGTTGACCACGTTGAACACCCCGTCCGGCAGGCCGGCCTCGGCGAACCACTCGGCCAGCAGCAGCGCCGCGCTCGGGTCCTTCTCGCTCGGCTTGAGCACCACCGCGTTCCCGCAGGCCACCGCCACCGGCACGAACCACAGCGGCACCATCACCGGGAAGTTGAACGGCGAGATCACCGCCACCACGCCGACCGACTGCCGGATCGTGTACGAGTCGACCTCGGTGGACACGTTCTCGCTGAACGCACCGCGCAGCGCCGCGGGCATTCCGCACGCGTACTCGATGACCTCCAGGCCGCGCTGCACCTCGCCGGCGGCGTCGGCGAGCACCTTGCCGTGCTCGGCGGTGATCACCTCGGCGAGCCGGTCCCGGCGGGCGTGCACCAACTCCCGGAAGGCGAACAGCACGGCGGACCGCCGGGCCAGCGACGCGTCGCGCCAGGTGCGGGCCGCCTGGGCGGCGGCCCGCACCGCGACGTCCACGTCCGCGGTCGAGGCCAGCTCGACCTCGGCGGTACGACGACCCGTGGCCGGATCGAAGACGTCACCCCGTCGCTCGGACGTGCCGCCGACCCGCTTGCCGTCGACGAAGTGGCCGATGCTCACGCCGCCCAGACCGCCCGTGCTCACCCCGCCCAGACCGCCCGTGCTCACGCCACCCAGACCGCCGGTGCTCACGCCACCCAGACCGCCGGTGCTCACGCCGCCCAGACCGCCGGTGCTCATGCCGTCACCTCCGCCGACGAGCGGATCGCGTCGACCAGGATCGCCAGGCCCTCGCGGGCCTCGTCCTCGGTGAGCGTCAACGGTGGACCCATCCGCAGTACGTTGCCGTAGAGCCCGCCCTTTCCGGTGAGCAGACCACGGTCGCGGCACGCCTCGAAGACCCGGTTGGTCAACGCCGGATCCGGCTCGCCGCTGCCCGGCCGGACGAACTCGACGCCCAGCATGAGCCCCTTTCCGCGTACCTCGGCGACGCAGTCGAGGCCGCCCACGGCGGACCGCAGGCCGTCGGCGAGGATCGCGCCGACGCGGGCCGCGTTCGCCTGGAGGTCGTGCGCCACCAGGTAGTCGAGCACCGCGTTGCCGGCCGCCGTCGAGATCGGGTTGCCGCCGAAGGTGGAGAAGCTGATCCCCGGCACCGCCTCGAGCACCTCGGCCCGGCCGACCACCCCGGCCAGGGCGAAACCGTTGCCGATGCCCTTGGCGAAGGTGAGCAGGTCCGGGGTCACACCGTGGGCCTGGTAGCCCCAGAAGTGCTCCCCGGTACGCCCCCAGCCGGTCTGCACCTCGTCGGCGATGAACAGGATGCCGTGCTCGTCGAGGACCTTCTTCCAGGCGGCGAAGAGCCCGTCCGGTGGGTGCACGAACCCGCCCACGCCCTGGATCGGCTCGGCGATCAACGCGGCCACGTCGCCGGACGTCTGGGTGGCCAGCACCTCGCGCAGATCCTCCACGGCCGCGTCGAGGCGCTCGTCGGCGCTCAACCGGGCCAGCAGGCCGCGTACCCGGTCACCGGAGTGCAGCCAGGCCACCTGCAACGGGTTGAGCGCGCTGGCCGACCAGGTGCGGTTGCCGGTGACGCCCATCGCCGCGTACGACCGGCCGTGGTAGCTGTTGCGCACCGCCAGGACCTGGTGCGAGCGGCGGTAATTGGTGGCGACCAGCAACGCCGCCTCGTTCGCCTCGGTGCCCGAGTTGGTGAAGAACACCCGGGCGTCCGGGATACCGGAGCGCTGGGCGATCTTCTCGGCCAGCTCGACCTGCTGACGGATCAGGTAGAGCGTCGAGGTGTGCACGATGCCGGTGGCGAGCTGCCGCTCGACGGCCTCCCGGATCTCCGGGATGTCGTACCCGAGCATGTTGGTCAGCACGCCGCCGAAGAAGTCCAGGTAGCTGCGGCCCTGCGCGTCGGTGACCCGGCGGCCGGAGCCGGAGACCAGCTCGATCGGCTCGGCGTAGTACAGCGGCATCCAGGGTGGGAGAACGGCCCGGTGCCGGGCCAGCAGGTCGTCGGTCATCGTGGCACCCTTCAGCGGCGTTCGTGGATACCGCACGCTCCCACCGGCGGCGAGCGCGGACAACTGGCAGGGTGTAGCGCAGAGCGGGTACGACCTGACAGGTACGTCCGCCGTCGCGCGGCCGACTGTCCGGGCTGGCCCGTGCCCGGCTCAGGACCCGCGCGGACGCGGCGGCAGGTGCAGGGCGGTGGCGACCACCGCGAAGGCCAACCAGCCCGCCCCCAGCGCGCCGGCCGACGAGACGTCCTGGACGTAGTGGTAAGCGGTGAGGAAGCCGACGAGCGCGAGGCTGTTGCGGGCGAAGTGCCCGCTGAACTCGGACAACTGGTGTCGGGCCTCGACGGCGACCAACACCCCCGAGTACGGGAACGTCACCACCATGCCCCGCAGCACCGCGCCGAGCAACGCGGTGAGGATCGCCCCGACGAGGATGACCACCAGCTTGAGCAGCGCCGGCAGTCCGGCGGCACGCCCTCCTGCGGCTGCCTCGTCGGCGGCGGCGACGGTGGGCGGGCGGGCGCGACGGCGACGCAGCAGCATGGCCGCCAGCCAGAGCGCGACCGTGCCGGCGAGGGCCGCCTCGAACGGGATGTGGACGGCCACCAGGCCGGCGCTCAACGCCACGTACGCGGCGATCCCCGCGCCGTCGGCGAGCAGGATGGGCCAGCGCAGCCGCTGGTAGGTGACCGCCACGATGCCGAAGAAGAGGTTCAGCCCCAGCACACCGAGCACCTGCGCGCCGTCCACGCCGTAGGGGGTGCTGACCAGGGCGAGCGTCATCGGCAACGGGAGGCTGTAGACCAACGCGCGGAGCCGCACCGAGCGGATCACGCTGACCGCCCAGACGACGGCCGTCACCAGCAGGACCGCGCTCCACGTCATGGGGTCGCCGTCGTGTCCTCGAAGGTCGCCGCGCCCACGCAGGCGTCGAACACGCGGGTGAGACGCTCGACGTCCGTGCGGTTGACCGAGAACTGGTTCTCACCGATCTCACCGTGGGCGGTCATCCGGGCCTCCCAGCAGCTCACGGAGTCCCAGAGCGTCAGGTTGACAAGGAGGTGCGGACCCACCGCGCCGAAGGGCAGCAGGCCCACCCGGGCCCCGGCCGCGCGTTGCCGGCCGACCAGGTCGGACAGCTCGTCGGTCAACGTGGCGTACACGAAGACCCGGGTGATCCGGACGCCGCGTCGCAGGGCATCGACGTTCGCCTCCCAGTAGCGGCGGCCGATCTCGCCACGCCACCAGCTCAGCTCCCCGCTCGCCCGGGGCATCACGTTCGTCAACGCGTCCAGCCGGTGCGCGCAGGTGCGGGTAGCGCCGACCAGATCCTCGTCCTCGTCGCCGCGCCGGATGATCCGCCCCTGCGCGAGATGCTCGGCCTCCAGCCGGAACTGCTCGTAGCGTCGCTGCGCCTCCACCGCCACCCGGGTGCCCGCGTGCTGTTCGGCCGCCGCGCGCATCGCGGCGGCCACCTCCGTGGTGGTATGGACGAGCCACGGCGGGCCGTCCAGCAACGTCCGTAGGTGAAACCGGCGCTCCGCGCGGGCCAGCGAGTCCACCAGCAGCGAGATGGTGATGCCCATCAGGCCGGCCAGCAGCGACTCCACCCCGGAGGCCGCGTTGGTGAGGTCGAGCAGGACGCTGAGGCTGATCGACAGTGTGATGCCGACCAACGCCACCGGGTCGGTGTGCGCCACCAGCCGGAGGAAACCGCCCGCGGAGGTGCCGCCCCATCCCCGCCGACGCGCACCGTCACGGGTCATCGGAGTCCCCCCTCAGCCGCTGCCGCCAGCGTAAACAGCGGCTACAACCGCGGACGCCGCCGCGGCGGCCGGTAGCATCCGGCAGGTGCAGGAAGCGGAGACGGTCCCCTCGGCAGGTTCGGCCGCCGAGCGGATCATGCCCGACGTCGAGGCCTGGGTCTGCTCCACCGCGCTGCGCGGCCTGGTACGGAACTTCGGCGGCGACTGGCCCACCGGCGACCTCGCCGAGGTACTGCGGTTCCTGGACGACTTCTCCGCCCGCCACTGGGACTTCCGGGGCGGGCGGGAACGACCCGACGCGCGCGAGCCGGACCTCGATCCGGCCACCGCGACGCTGGTCCTCGACGCGGCCGCCGCGCTCGGGCTCGTCCACCCGGTACCGCCGGCCCGGTCGGCGTACGCCCATCTGGTCGTGCTCGGCGGCCTGGCGCACGCCTGCGTGCGGCGCGTCGGGTACGCGGCGCACCTGCTGCGCGCCGGCCTGACGGTACGGGGCGAGGTCGCCGTGCTGGGCAGCTTCCGCCCACTGTCCGAGTGGGAACGGGCCACCCTCGCCGACGCGGGTCTGCCGGCCGACGAGACCGAGGTCGACGTGCTGGACACCGCCGTCCGGCGGGTGTTCGGGGTGGCCGCACCGGCGGAGCAGGCCGGTGTCGACGCCGGCCACCCCCACCACTCCTGGTCGTCGCGGACCTACCGGCTGGCAGGCCTGCCACCGGTACGGGTGCTGGCCGCGCCGTCCAGCGAACCGGACCGGCGGCGGGCGCACACCGCCGACACCCAGCGGTTCTGGGCCGGGCACGTCCGGCTCGCGCCGGGCGACGAGGTGCTGACGGTCACCGCGCCCATCTACGTGCCGTTCCAGCACTGCGACGCGCTGCGCACCCTGGCCCTGCCCTACGGCTGCGACATCGACACGGTCGGGGTGGATCCGGCGGTGGCCGACGTGGCGGTGCTACCCGAGCAGACCCTCACACCGGGCCGCTACCTCCAGGAGATCCGCTCGGCGATCCGCTCGATGCGCGCCCTGCACGAGAGCCTGGTCGCCCAGCGGTGACCCGACCGACCTGCCTCATCATCCTGTTGCCCGCCGGGTCATCCCGTCGCGGATTCGGCGGGTGCGGCACGCCCGGTGGTCGTGGCCGGCGCGAGGCGGCGGTGCCGCGGTAGCACGACGCCGGCGGCGGTGGCCGCGAAGGCGAGCGCGGCGGAGACGCCCATCGCCGGGACGTAGCCGTCGCTGAACACGCCAGCGGTGGCGTAGCCGCCGGCCGTGGCGAAGACGGCACCGGTGAGGGCGACCCCGAACGCGCCGCCGAACTGCCGGAGGGTGCTGAAGGTGCCCGATGCCCGGCCGATGTCCTGCGGCGCGACACGGCTGACGACCGATTTGGTGACGGCGGGAAGGGCCAGCGAGAACCCGAGGCCACCGACGGTCATCGCCACGGCGGTCGTGGCGTAGCCGATGCCGGGCTCGGAGATCAGCGCGATCCAACCCATGCCGACGCCGAGCAGGAGAGTGCCGGCGATGACCAGCGCCCGTTCGCCGATTCGATCGGTGAGCGCGCCCGCCCGTGGCGCGATCAGGAACGGTGCGATGCCCCACGGCAACAGCCGCAAGCCGGCCTGTACCGCACCGTGGCCGAGGGCGACCTGCTGGAACTGAGCGGTGAAGAAGATCGCGCTGGTCAGCGACGCGTTGATGAAGAACACTGCGGCGTTGCCGGCGGAGAAGGCCGGTGAGCGGAACAACCCCATCGGCAGCATCGGGGCGGGGGTCTTCAACTCCCTGACGACGAACAGGCCACCGAGCACGATCCCGCCGACCAGCGTCGACCGGGTCTCGGCGCTGCTCCATCCGGCCGCGTTGCCGCGTACCAGCGCCCAGGTGACGCCCAGCGCCGACGCGGCGGCCAGGGCCAGACCCGGGAGATCGAGTGTGCCGCCGGGCCCGCGGGCCTCGACGATCCGGCCGAGCACCAGCGGTATCGCGATGAGTGTGAGCGGAACGTTCAGCCAGAAGATCCACTGCCAGGCGAGGTTCTGGGAGATGACGCCGCCCAGAACCGGTCCGGCGATCGCGGCGAGCCCGGTGACGCTGCCGTAGACGCCCGTCGCCCAGCCACGCCGCTCGGGCGGGAAGGCGCCGTTGAGCACGCCCAGCGCGACCGGCATGATCATCGCCGCTCCGGCCCCCTGCACCACCCGCGCCGTGATCAGCGGGCCCGCCTGGGTGGACAGCGCGCACGCGGCCGAGGCCACGGCGAACAGGCCCAGCCCGATCGCGAACATTCGACGCCGCCCGTAGCGGTCGCCCAGCGCCGAGCCGGTCATCAGCAGGACCGCGAAGCTGAGCGTGTAGGCGTTGACGGTCCACTCGAGCTCTTCGAGCGAAGCGCCGAGGTCTCGCTGAACGGCGGGCAGCGCGGTCGCCACCACCAGCATGTCCAGCACCACGACGAACGATGCCAGTGAGCTGAGGGCCAGAGCCCACCGCTGTGCCGGCGTGGAGCGCGTTCTTGTTCCTGCCTTGTCCACGTTCTTCTCCAGAGTTGTTCGGGGTGTTCCGCCTCGCTGTCAGGGGCGGACGAGGCGCAGCGGTCAGGCCGCGGGGCAGTCGTGGTACGCCTCGACGAGCCATCGCCCGGAACGACCGGACAGGACCCACGTGGCGATCGACCAGCGCTCGTCGCCTGGCTCGTTCTCGCCGACGGCGATGGTCACGCTGCGGCTGACCACGATCGCGGTGACGTCGTCGAGGAACCGCACGCCCCGCACACGATGGACGCGCCGGGTGCCCTTGAGCTGGTCGGCGAACGCCGCCGCCATCGCGGTTCGGAGCACCGCCTTGCTCAGCAGGGCCACCCCGGGCAGTACCGCGGTCGCGTCGTCGGCATAGTGGGCGACGAAAGCGGCCACGTCGTTGTCGACCCACGCGGCCGAGACGGCGTCGATCACCGCTCGCACCGGTTGCTCCGCGGTGTCCGGGCTCGTCGTGGAAGTCATCGGTCGTCCTCTCCTCGGTGTGGGAGGTGCCTCGGGTGACCTGGGGACCAGGCGGATTCGGCAGCTCACCGGTCAGGAATGGAGACTCGGTGGAGGGATCGGACTGGTCGGCCGCCGACGGCGACGTGGGCTTGGCCACACCGCAGCCGCAGCCGATCAGTTCCCGACGGATCGCGGGTCCTTACCAAGACAGGTCAGACCGCAGACGGGTGGAGTGACACATGACCCAGGCAGCGCAGGCTCCGGCGCAGGGGACGGGCGACGAGGAGTTCTCCCGACTCACCGAGCCGTTCCGCCGCGAACTTCTGGCGCACTGCTACCGCATGCTGGGCTCGACGCACGACGCCCAGGACGTCGTCCAGGAGACCTACCTGCGGGCCTGGCGCGGCTTCGCCGGTTTCGAGGGTCGATCGTCGCTGCGGGTCTGGCTGTACCGCATCGCCACCAGCGCCTGCCTCACCACACTGAAGCACCGCAGTCGACGGGTCCTGCCCTCCGGGCTGGGCCCGTCGGGCGACCCGGACCAGCCGTTGACGGTGGCCGGCCCCGACGTCGCCTGGGTCCATCCGCTGCCGGAGGCGGAACTGCCCGGCGCGGATCCCGCCACGATCGTCACCACCCGCAGCAGCGTCCGGCTCGCCCTGGTGGCGGCTCTGCAATATCTTCCGGCCCGACAGCGGGCCGTACTGATCCTGCGCGACGTGCTCGCCTGGCACGCCTCCGAGGTCGCCGACCTGCTCGACACCACTACCGACGCGGTCAACAGCGCGCTCGCGCGGGCCCGCGCGCACCTGGCTCGCACCGGCCTTACCGAGGACATGTTCACCGAACCGGTCGATCCGGCCGACCGGCTGCTGCTCGACCGGTACGCACGGGCCTTCCAGAACGCGGACACGGCGGCACTGCTACAGGTGTTACGCGAGGACGTCACGATGGAGATGCCGCCACACCTCACCTGGTTCGCCGGACGCGACGCTGTCACTCGCTTCCTCGCCACGACCGTGTTCGGCCGCGCCGGCACGGTCCGCACAATTCCGGCGAGGGCCAACGGTCAGCCGGCGCTCGCCACGTACACCCGGAGCACCGCAGGGCTCTACCACCCGCACAGCCTCCAGGTGCTCACCCCCACCCGAACAGGCGTCTCCCGGATCGTCTCCTTCCACGACCCGAGCCTCTTCGCACCCTGCGGTCTCCCGCCGTGTGTCGACGAGACCGGCCGACCCGTCGCAGGACGGTAGTCCCGCCGGGCCGAGCATCCGTGGGAGGAGAAGCCGCCGGACCCTACGCCCCGGCGGTGTCGGCGACGGCCTGGGCGAAGACCTCGGAGCGGTGCTCGAAGTTGCGGAACCGGCCGTAGCTCGGGGCGGCCGGCGACAGCAGCACCACCCCGCCGGTCGGGGTGACCTCCCGGGACAGTCGCACCGCTTCCACCAGGTCGTCGACCAGTTCCGTGCGCACCTTCGGCAGGTTGGCCAGCGCCTCGACGATCCGCGCGCCGCTGTCCGGGATGCCGATGACGGTCAGCTCGCGCTCGGCCAGGTGCTCGGCCAACGGGGTGTAGTCCAGCCCTCGGTCGTTGCCGCCGACGATCACCGTCAAGGGCCGCCCGTCGTACGCGTCGATGGCGTGCATGGCCGCGTACGGGCTGGTGGCCAGCGTGTCGTCGACGAAGGTCAACCCGGACGGGTCGGTGATCTCGGTGAGCCGGTGGGCCAGCCCCTGGAACTCGGCGACGGCGACGGCGAGGTGGTCCTTGGCGGCCACCACGTCGACACCGAGCGCGTCGAGCACGGCGAGCGCGACGCAGAGGTTGCCCTCGTTGTGCCGGCCCACCAGGGGCAGCACGGCACGCGGGAAGAGTGGGTGGTCACCGAGGTGGAACCAGGGCGTGCCGTCCGCGCCGGTGGCGACGTGGGTGGTGTCGGGCCGGCCGGCCCGGGTCGCGGGCAGGTCACCCAGCTCGGCGGCGAGCCGCGGGTCGCCGCCGTTGACCACGATCGTCTGCGGGTCGTGGGCGAGCAGGTTGAGCTTGTCGCGGTAGTACTCCCGCTCGCCGCCGTGCGCGTCCAGGTGCTCGGGGAAGAGCGCGGTGACCACGGCGACCCGGGGCGAGTCGGTGAGGTCGCTGCACTGGTAGCTGGACAGTTCCAACACGTACAGCTCGGCGTCGGGCAGGTCGAGCGTGGGCACCCCGATGTTGCCGCCGAAGACGTTGGGTCGGCCCATCGCGGTGAGCAGATGGCTGATCAGGCTGGAGGTGGTGCTCTTGCCCTTGCTGCCGGTGACCCCGACGGTGCGGGCGGCGTGGTCGGCCATCCACAGGGCGGTGCCCTGGGTCACCGGGACGCCACGTCGCCGCAGCTCGACCAGCCACGGGTGGGTCTGCGGCACCCCCGGCGAGCGGACCACCACGTCGGCTGCGGTCAGCCGGGCGAACCCCGCCTCGCCGGTCACCAGGGGGGCCGCCTCGGCCAGCGGACCTTCCCACGGCAGCGACAGGAAGTTGGCGCTGTCGTCGACGGCGACCAGATCGGCGGGGCCGTGCGCCGCGATGGCGGTCACAGCAGCCCGGCCCTCCCGACCGGCGCCCCAGACGGCGACGGTACGTCCGCGCAGGTCAGACAGGCGCACGGGGCTCTCCTCGGGGGTCACGGCGGCGGCTGGCGGGGCCCGGTCCGGACACGGCCGGACGAACCAGGGCCTAGTATGGCGTGTGCCCAACGAGCAGCTCCGGCGGATGGACGCCTTCACCTTCCCGTCCTACTCGATCGACTTCGCCACCGGCGAGGTGTTGTTCGACTACGCGCTGACCGGCCCGGCCGGTGAGCAGCGGTTCACTGAGGTGATCACACTTCCGCTGCCGGCGGAGCCGCCGTCGGACGAGACGGTGGCGACCCTCGACCGGGTGCTGGAGGTGCTGCACCTCGTCGCCGGGGTCAGCTACTACAAGGCCGCCGCGCCTCCCCGGCTGGT
Organism: Micromonospora sp. CA-248212; assembly: GCF_050948405.1. Lineage (NCBI taxonomy): Bacteria > Bacillati > Actinomycetota > Actinomycetes > Micromonosporales > Micromonosporaceae > Micromonospora > Micromonospora sp. CA-248212. The sequence goes on from NZ_CP192023.1 coordinate 5,097,932, forward strand.
GCTGCCGGCGCCGCTGGGCGCGGCCACCGTCGACTACGTCACGGCCGTCTACACCAAGGGCCTCGCCGAGTACGCGTACCGCAACGAGCTGCCGTACGTGCTGGAACTGCGTCCGGAGGTGCCGGCCGGCTCACCGGAGTCGCCGCGCGTCTACGACAACTCCGACCGTCGCCCGCTCTCGGCCGTCGGCGGCGGCAAGGACTCGATTGTGAGCTTGGAGGCGCTGCGCCGCGCCGAACTGGACCCGGTGCCGTTCTCGGTGAACCCGAACCACGTGATCGTCGCGGTGAACGAGGCGTCCGGGCTGACCGCGCTCGCCGCCCGTCGACGGATCGACCCGGTGCTGTTCGACCTCAATGCCAGCGGGGCGTTGAACGGCCACATCCCGGTCACCGCCATCAACTCCCTGATCGCGGTGGCGACCGCTGTGCTGCACGGGCTGGGCCCGGTGGTGATGTCCAACGAGCGCTCGGCGTCCGACCCGAACCTGATCTGGAACGGTCACGAGATCAACCACCAGTGGTCCAAGGGCGTGGAGGCCGAGGGGTTGCTGCGGGGGGCGCTGGCGGAGCACGCCGGGCTCACCGAGCCGTACTTCTCCCTACTGCGGTCGCTGTCGGAGCTGCACATCGCCCGGCTGTTCGCCGAGTTCACCCGGTACGACGACGTGGTGACCAGCTGCAACGCCGCCTTCAAGCTGCGTGACGCGTCCGAGCGCTGGTGCCGCAACTGCCCGAAGTGCCGGTTCGTCTTCCTGGCCATGGCGCCGTTCATGCCCCGGGAGCGGGTCACCCACATCTTCGGCGGGGACCTGCTCGCCGACCCGGACCAGATTCCCGGCTACCGGGAGCTGCTGGGCGTGGACGGGCACAAGCCGTTCGAGTGCGTGGGCGAGGTCGAGGAGTCGGTGGTGGCCCTCGGCCTGCTCGCCGAGCAGGACCAGTGGCGCGACGCCCCGGTGATCAAGGCCCTGGTGGAGGCGGTCCCCGCCACAGCCTGGTCCGCAGTGGCGCACACGGACGTCTTCACCCCCGGCGGCCCCAACCACATCCCCCCAACCTACGCAAAAGCCCTAACCGCCCTCTCCTAACCCACCCACCCCCACCCCACCCCCACCCCCACCCTCCCCCACCCGGCCTCCGCGCGGGCGCTCCGCCCCACTCCGCCTACTCCCGTTGATCAAGAGGTTTGCGTCAGGAAAGACGTCTTTCCTGACGCGAACCTCTTGATCAACAGGGCTGAGAGGGGGTGGGGTGGGGTGGGGGGGTGGGGTGGGGGGTCTGGGTTAGGGGGCGCGGACTGCTTCTAGGGCTAGGAGGGCCACGTGGAGGGAGAGGCTGGCCTCTACCGAGTCGAGGTCCACGTCGAGGATGCGGGCTATCCGGGCGAGGCGTTCGTAGAAGGCCGGTCGGGACAGGTGCGCGGCCGCCGCGCCGGCGGATTTGTTGCGCCCCTGCTCCAGGTACGCGCGCAGGGTGTCGAGGAGCCGCTCCCGGGGGTGCTGGGCGTCGTACTCCAGGAGCGGGCCGAGTTCCCGCTCGACGAAGGTCTGGAGTCGGGGCTCGTCACGCAGCAGGTGCAGCAGGCCGGCCAGACCCACGTGCGGCAGCCGGAAGACGGGCAGGTCACGCCGGTCCCGGCGGGCGGCCTCGGCGATCTGCCGCGCCTCCACCAGCGACCGCCGGGCCTCGCGCAGGCTGCTCACCCCGGACCCGGCGGCCACGAAGACCCCGACGGGGGCGTTGGACACGGCCCGGCCTGTGGCGCCGTCGAGGCGTACCCGACGAAGGGCCTCGGCGAACGCGGACAGCGCGCGGTCCTCGGCGGCCGGGTCGGTCAGGGCCAGCAGCGCGCCCACCGAGTTGTCGTCGACGGCGCTGGTCAGTGCCGTCAATTTGGCCTCCCGCAGCGCCTGGCCGACGGCCTCGGAGAGGTCGCGTAGCCGGGCCTGGCCGGCTTCGGGGCCGCCGTCCGCGGCAGAATCGTCGGTTCGGTGGCGGACCAGCACGCCGACGAGGTGCCGACGGTCCAGCGTCACACCGAGCGCCTTGGCGCGCAGCGCCACCTCGTCGACCGGCCGGGAGTGGTCGAGCAGGGCGGTGAGCAGGGTGCGGTGCAGCTGTCGTTCCAGCCCTTCGGCGTCGCGGCGGATCAACCGGCCCAGCGCGAGGGTGGACGCGGCCCGCTCGACGAGGATGCTCAGCCGATTGGGGGGAGCGTCGGTGGGCGCGTCGCCGCTCGCCGGCCAGCGCAGCAGCAGCCGTCCCCAATCCTGGCCCCGCGCGCCGACGACGGTCACCAGCCAGCCACTGTCCGGGTCGTACGCGGTCCGGCCGGCGGGCCGGATGCGCCGGGAGTGCTGCTCCCAGCCGTCCAGCAGCAGCTCCGCGCTCTCCCCCGCCGGGTCGTATCCGAGGACCTGCCGGGACAGGTTCTCCAGCACGACCGGGCAGCCGGACAACTCGGCGGCCTGCCGGATCACCTCGGCGGCCTCGGCGCCCTCGACGGAGAGGTCGGTGAACCGCTGGTGGATCTCCTCGGCGGCCCGCAGCTCGGTGAGCTGCGCGTCGACGATCAGCGCGTGCACGGCCTCGGTGATCCGCACGAACGGGGTGGCCCGGCGTAGCTCGACCAGCGGTAGACCGCGCCGTTCGGCGGCGGCGGTCATCACCCGGGGTACGCCGCTGACGTAGCGGCGGCCCAGTTCGACGACGAGTCCGGAGACGCCCACGTCGGCGAGGTCGCCGATGAACGCGCGCAGTCCCGCGTCGTCGGCCGGCAGGCCGATGCCGGTGGTGAGCACCAGTTCGCCGCCGCCGAGGAGGGTGGCGATGTCGGGGACCTCGGCGACGTGCACCCAGCGGACCGGCCGGTCCAGCCCGGCGTCCCCGGCGACCACCCGCGGGGCGCCGTGGCGGACCGGGTCCAGGGCCAGGACCTCACGCACGGTAGGGAACACGGCCGACACGCTACCGTGCGTGACCCCGGACCTCGGCCTGCCGGTACCGGTCAGTCGACGCCGAACTCCATGGCGGCGCGGTCGAGCGCCTCGTCCGCGGCGGTGGCGACGCCTCGGGAGGCGATGGCTTCCGCGCCGCCCTCCGGCATCGCGCCGATCAGTCCGGTGGAGGCTGCCTGTGCGGCCCCGATCATCCGCTCGCTTCCCGCGCCACCGACCATGCCGAGGGAGGCGTACTGCTCCAGCTTCGCCCGCGAGTCGGCGATGTCGAGGTTGCGCATGGTGAGCTGGCCGATCCGGTCCGACGGGCCGAACGCCGAGTCCTCGGTGCGCTCCATCGACAGCTTGTCCGGGTGGTAGCTGAACGCGGGGCCGGTGGTGTCGAGGATCGAGTAGTCCTCGCCCCGGCGCAGCCGCAGGGTCACCTCACCGGTGACGGCCGTGCCGACCCAGCGCTGCAACGACTCGCGCAGCATCAGCGCCTGCGGGTCCAGCCAGCGACCCTCGTACATGAGGCGGCCGAGGCGGCGACCCTCGCTGTGGTAGTTGGCCAGGGTGTCCTCGTTGTGGATGGCGTTGACCAGCCGCTCGTACGCGGTGTGCAGCAGCGCCATCCCGGGCGCCTCGTAGATGCCCCGGCTCTTGGCCTCGATGATCCGGTTCTCGATCTGGTCGGACATGCCCAGGCCGTGCCGGCCGCCGATGGCGTTGGCCTCCAGCACCAGGTCGACGGCGCTGCCGAACTCCTTGCCGTTGATCGTCACCGGGCGGCCCTGGTCGAAGCCGATCGTGACGTCCTCGGTGGGGATCTCCACCGACGGGTCCCAGAACCGGACGCCCATGATCGGGCTGACCGTCTCGATGCCGGTGTCGAGGTGCTCCAGGGTCTTCGCCTCGTGCGTGGCGCCCCAGATGTTGGCGTCGGTGGAGTACGCCTTCTCGGTGCTGTCCCGGTACGGCAGGCCGCGCTCGATCAGCCACTCGGACATCTCCTTGCGCCCACCCAGCTCGGTGACGAAGTCGGTGTCGAGCCACGGCTTGTAGATGCGCAGCATCGGGTTGGCCAGCAGGCCGTAGCGGTAGAACCGCTCGATGTCGTTGCCCTTGAAGGTCGAGCCGTCACCCCAGATCTGGACGTCGTCGGCGATCATCGCGCGGACCAGCAGGGTGCCGGTCACCGCCCGACCCAGCGGGGTGGTGTTGAAGTAGGAGCGTCCGCCCGAGCGGATGTGGAAGGCGCCGCAGGTCAGCGCGGCGAGGCCCTCCTCGACCAGGGCGGCGCGGCAGTCGACGAGTCGGGCGACCTCGGCGCCGTAGCTGAGCGCACGGCCGGGGACCGAGCCGATGTCGGGCTCGTCGTACTGGCCGATGTCGGCGGTGTACGCGCAGGGGACGGCGCCCTTGTCGCGCATCCACGCGACCGCGACCGAGGTGTCGAGGCCGCCAGAGAAGGCGATGCCGACACGTTCGCCGATGGGCAGGGAGGTGAGAACCTTAGACACGGGGAAGATTATTCAACAAGACGCATGATCATGCAAGCGGATCGTCGCGTCCCAGTTCCCAGAACGCCACGGCCGCCGCCGCGGCGACGTTCAACGAGTCCACTCCACGCCGCATCGGCAGGACCACCCGCACGTCGCTGGCCGCCTGCGCCGCCGCCGTCAGGCCGGGCCCCTCGGCGCCCAGCAGCAGCGCCGCCCGCTCGCGCTGCGCCGGGGTCAACCGCTGCATGGGTACGGCGTCCGGCGCGGGCGTCATGGCGAGAACGGTGAACCCCGCCTCCCGTACCTCGTCGAGACCGGCCGGCCAGCGGTCGAGCTTGGCGTACGGCAGCGCGAAGACCTCCCCCATGCTCACCCGCACGCTGCGCCGGTAGAGCGGGTCGGCGCAGGACGGCGACAGCAGCACCGCGTCGATACCCAACGCGGCGGCCCCCCGGAAGATCGCGCCCAGGTTCGTGTGGTTGTTGACGTCCTCGAGGATCACCACCCGGCGCGCGCCGGCGAGCACCTCGGCCGCCGTCGGCAGCGAGCGGCGGTGGAACGACGCCAGCACCCCCCGGTGTACGTGGAAGCCGGTGGCCCGTTGCAGCACGTCCTGGGTGGCGGCGTAGACGGGCGCGTCGCCGGTGTCCAGGTCGGCGAGCTGGTCGACGCGCTTGGCGTCGACCAGGTACGACCGGGCCGGATAGCCGGCCCGCAGCGCCCGGCGCAGCACCAGCTCGCCTTCGGCGATGAACAGGCCGTGCGGAGGCTCCCAGCGGGTGCGCAGCTCGACGTCGGTGAGCGCGCGGTAGTCGGCGATCCGGTCGTCGTCAGGGTCGGTGATCTGGTGGACGGGCACCCGACGATTCTGCCGGACGGCCGGCGGCCGTCCCGACGTCCGCCCGGCGGGGGTGTTTTGTCCGGTCGAGAAGGGGAACGACCGGTGGGGTACCGGACGCCACGGGAAGGACCAGCCAGGTGAGCGCAGAGCACACGGCAGCGGCCGAAGGGGGCACCCTGCCCCGCCGTCCGACCGTCGCGGACCACATCGTCTCCCGCCTGTTCAGCTGGGGCGTACGCCGGTACTTCGGCTATCCGGGAGACGGCATCAACGGCATCACCTCCGCCCTGCAACGCACCAACGAACGCGCCCAGTTCGTCCAGGTGCGGCACGAGGAGACCGCCGGGTTCGCCGCGTCCGCGCACGTCAAATACGGCGGCGGCCCACTCGGCTGCGCGCTGGTGACCAGCGGCCCCGGCGCCATCCACCTGCTCAACGGCCTGTACGACGCCAAGCTCGACCACCAACCCGTGGTCGCCCTGCTCGGGCACACGGCGGTCACCGCCGAGGGCGGCGGCTACTACCAGGAGGTCGACCTGCTGGCCCTCTACAAGGACGTGGCGGCGGCCTTCCTGGCCCAGCTCGACCACCCCGCGCAGGTCCGCCACCTCGTCGACCGGGCGTGCCGCACGGCGCTGTCCCGTCGGACGGTGACCGCGCTGGTGCTCCCCTCCGACATCCAGGACGAGCCGGCCGTCGTGGATCCCCCGCACGCGCACGGTTACTACCACACCAGCAACGTGCCGAGCAGTACGCCGACCGTCCCGCCGACGGCCGACCTGCGCCGCGCCGCCGAGGTGCTGCGCGGCGGCGAACGGGTGGCCATGCTGGTCGGTCAGGGCGCGCTCGGGGCCGAGGCCGAGGTACGCGAGATCGCCCACCGGCTCGGCGCCGGGGTCGCCACCGCGCTGCTCGGCTTCACCGTCGTCGACCATCGCGAGCCGTGGGTGACCGGCGCGATCGGGCTGCTCGGGACCCGGCCGAGTTGGCAGCTCATGACCGGCTGCGACCGGCTGCTGATCGTGGGCAGCAACATGCCGTACTCGGAGTTCTACCCGCCGCCCGGCCAGGCCCGCGCGGTGCAGATCGACCTGGACGGCACGCAGCTCGGCCTGCGGTACCCGACCGAGGTGAACCTGACCGGCGACGCCCGCCCCACCCTGCGGGCGCTGCTGGACGAGCTGGGCCCCGGCCCCGGGCCGACCGCCTGGCGGGCGGAGATCGCCGAGGCCACCTCGGCGTGGCGACGCGCCCAGCGCGACCTGGCCGGGCAGCGCGCCGACCCGGTCAACCCGCAACTGCTGTTCAGCACCCTCAGCGATCGGCTCCCCGACGACGCGATGCTCGCCGTGGACTGCGGCACGGCGACCGCCTGGTACGCCCGGCACGTGCAGGTCCGGCCCGGGATGCTGGCCAGTCTCTCCGGCACGCTGCTGTCCATGGGCGGCGCGATGCCGTACGCGCTGAGCGCGAAGTTCGCCCACCCGGACCGGCCGCTGATCGCGATGATCGGCGACGGGGCCATGCAGATGAACGGCGTCAACGAGCTGATCACGGTGGCGAAGTACTGGCGCGGCTGGGCCGACCCACGGTTCGTGGTGCTGGTGCTCAACAACCGGGACCTGGCGTTCGTCAGCTGGGAGCAGCGCTCCTCGGAGGGGACGCCGATGTTCCCGGACAGCCAACAGCTCCCGGACATCGGCTACCACCAGTGGGCCGAGGTGCTCGGGTTGCATGGTGAGCTGGTCGACTCGCCGGATCAGATCCCGGGCGTCTGGGACCGGGCGCTCGCCGCCGACCGTCCGGTGGTCATCAACGCGCTGGTCGACCCGGCCGAGCTGATGCTGCCGCCACACTTCACCGCCGAGCAGGCCCGCAAGACCGCCGCGGCGGTGCTACGCGGCGACACCGACTGGGCCGGCATCATCCGCCGCGGCCTGCCCGCGACGATCGCCAGCTACCGCCCCCGCCGCCGGGAACGCTGACCCACCCCCTCCCCCTCCCCCTTCCCCTAGCCCTCCCCCCGCGATCTTGCACTTTCGGTGGGGACAAAGCGCCATAGGGGCGGCGAATCGGCAACCGAAAGTGCAAGATCGCCGGGGATGGTGGGTGGGACGGGGTGCGGGCGAGGCGTCGCTAGTCGCGGTCCCCGTCGCGGCTAGCGCTGACCGGGCCGGACAGGGCTTCCCGCGCGGCTTGGAGGATCTCCGCCGACAGGGGCGTCTGGCCCGTCGCACGGGCCAGCGTGAGCGCACCGACCATCGTCGCGAGATCGACAAGCGCCACCCGACGGGCGTCGGGCCCGTCTCGGCCGGGCGCATCCTCGATGTCAGTCAATCGCCTGATGGTCTCCTGGACACCCTCCGCGTACGACGTCCGGAGCGGGCTGTCGGCGGGTGACCGGGCGGCGTCGGCGGCCAGCGCGGTATTGGCACATCCCGTGCCGGGTGTGTCGCGATGCTCGGGTGACAGGTAGTGCCGCAGCAGCGCGTTCCGCGCTTCCGACCGGTCGGGGAAATCGTCGGAGAGTTGGTCCAGCAGGGCCAGGAGTTCGCCGAAGGCCGTCGCGGCGGCGATGCCCAACAACTCGTCCTTCGAGCTGAAGTGCTTGTAGAACCCGCCGTGGGTCAGCCCGGCGGCACCCATGAGGTCCTGCACGCTCATGCCCGCCGCGCCGCGTTCACGGAGCAGCCTCGACGTGGCGGCCACCACTTCCTCGCGGTGCCTCGCCGCTTCCGCACGGGACGTCCTGCCCATCGCGCCCCCCCTCTCACCAGTCGACCCCCCAACTATAGAGGACGACCCTAATCCAAAACTTGCCGCAGCTGCGCGCCTCGGTTAGATTATGGGCGTCATCCAAAATTCGAGGACTGGAGGTCCCCATGAGCACCTACCTGATCAACCACCTGCGCATCCCTGGCGGCATCCCGAACGAGGCGGGGCTGTCGTACCTGGAGCAGGTCGAGGCCACCGTGCACCCGTACGGCGGCAAGTGGCTCGCCCAGGGCGACGTGGACGTGGTCGAGGGAGCCTGGCCCGGCTCCGTCGTCCTGATGGAGTTCCCCAGCCGCGCCGACGCCGAGAAGTGGTACAACTCGCCCGAGTACCAGGCGATCCTGCCGCTTCGGATGAACAACGCGATCTCGGACATCATCCTGGTCGACAGCCTGGCCTCGGACTTCACCGTCGCCGGTTTCGCCCAGCAGGTGCGCGCAGCGATCTCGGCAGCCTCGACCAACAACTGAGGCTGCGTCCGGTCACGTCGCCTCCGAGGTCACCGCCAAGCTCGGCAGTGACCTCTCAAGTGACCGACGCCAGCCAGCGGACGTGTGGAGAAAGCACGACGGCCCGGCTCGAAGCGAGCCGGGCCGCCGCTGGATCCGGGGTCAGCCCCGACGGTCGAGCCAGCGTTGCAGGGCCGAGAGCGGGTCCTGGTCCGGGGTGGGCTGCTGGCGTTCGGGGACGGCCGGGCGCTCCACCGGGCGGCGGGGCTCGCCGGCCAACTCCTTGCTGGGGGCGGTGAACGCCTTCTCCGGCTGGCCCTTCACGGCGGTGGCGATGACCCGCGCGACCGCGTCGATCACCTTGCTCTGCACCGCCGAACCCACCGAGTCGGTCGGGTCGTCAGGGTTGGCCGCGATGCCCGCGACGGCCACCTGCGGGGTGAAGCCGACGAACGTCTCGGTGGCGTTCTCCTCCGAGCTGCCCGTCTTACCGGCCACCGGACGGCCGTCGAGAATGTCGTTCACACCGGTGGCGGTGCCGCCGTTGCACTGCCCGTACGGCGACTGCTGGCCCACGGGGCAGCGGGCCGCGTCGGTCGCGGCGCGCGCCACGTCGGCGTCGAGGACCTTTTTGCAGGACGGCTCACCGACCGGCACCTTCGTGCCCTTCGCGTCGGTCACCGAGACCACCGGCACTGGCGTGCAGTAGGTGCCCTCGGCGGCCACCGTGGCGTACGCGTTGGCCAGGTCGAGGGGGGTGGTGGCAGCCACGCCGAGGGTGAACGATCCCCAGTTCGCCGCGTTGTTCTTGGCGAAGGCGGCGTCGGTGTCGGCGCGGAACGTGATGCCGAGCCGCTGCGCCATCTCGACCACCTTGTCCTGGCCCACCTGCTCGGCCAGCCACACGAAGTACGTGTTCACCGAACGGCCGAAGCCGTCCCACATCATCCGGTACCCGTCCATCCACGCCGGGTTGGCGTTCGCCGGGCACCACTTGCCGTCACAACTGCCCGGCCCCTCGGCCGGGTACCGGGTGGGCAGCTTGGCGGGGGCGTCGAACCCGGTGGAGAGGGTACGGCCCGACTCCAGCGCCGCGAGCATGGTGAACAGCTTGAACGTCGAGCCCGCCTGGTACCCGTCGACGCTGGCCCCACCGGAGATCAGCGGGTTGACGGTGTTGGGGTAGTTGCCCTGCCCGGCCGGGTTGTCGGCGAGGCTGTAGTGCCGGTTGACCGCCATGGCGAGCACCCGCCCCGTGCCCGGCTGGACGGCCGCGATCGGCAGGGCGCGCTTGTTGTCGTACCCGTAGACCTTGGTGGCCTGCTGCTGCGCGGTGGCCTGGATCTTCGGGTCGAGCGACGTGACGACGGTGTAGCCGCCCGCGCGCAGGGCCTGCTCGCGCTCGGCGGGGGTGGCGCCGAACGCCGGCTGGGTCAGCCACCACTGGCGCAGGTAGTCGCAGAAGTAGCCCCAGTCGTCGTGGCCCTGGGCGACGGCGGTGCAGCCGTTGGGCTGGGCGGTGGGGTGCAGCGCCAGCGGCTCGACCTTGGCCTGGGCGGCCTGCGCGGCGGTGATCGCTCCGGTGGCGACCATCGAGTCCAGCACGTACGACCGGCGGGCGAGGGCCTGGTCCTTGTCGCCGCTGATCGGGCTGTACGCGTCCGGGGACTGCACCAGACCGGCGAGCAGGGCCGACTCGGCGAGGGTCAACTGCGCCGGGGGCTTGCCGAAGTAGCGCTGGCTGGCCGCCGCGATCCCGTACGCGCCGGAGCCGAAGTAGGCGATGTTCAGGTACCGGCCGAGGATCTCGTCCTTGCCGAGGCTCTTGTCCAGCGCGCCCGCGTACCGAATCTCCTGGATCTTCCGACCGACGGTGGGGTCGGTCGCGGCGGCCCGCTCCTCGGCGGTGCGGGTGGGGTCGGTCTTGAGGACGTTACGGACGTACTGCATGGTCAGCGTCGAGCCGCCCTGCTCGGTGCCACCGCCCTTGACGTTTGCGACCAGCGCCCGGGCCAGGCCGCGCAGGTCCGCGCCACCGTGGTCGTAGAACCGCCGGTCCTCGGCCGCCACGATCGCCTGCCGCATCACCGGGGCGACGTCCGCCAACGCGACGTCCGTCCGGTTCACGTCGTAGAACGTGGTGAGCAGCGTCTTGCCGTCGTTGGCGTAGAGGTAGGAGCGCTGCGGCGTCGCCGGGGTGCGCAGCGCGTCGGGCAGCGCGGCGTACGAACTGAGCGCGGCGCGCGCGGTGAACCCGACCAGCAGGTTGCCCGGCAGCGCCGCGGCGGCCAGGACCAACCCGGCCAGCAGGCCGGTGAGCAGCAGGTTGAACAGCCGCGACAGCGGCGAGCGGGGGGCGGCCATGCAACCCAGGATTGCCACAAATAACGCCAACCGACCACCCCCTGTAGCCAACCTCACCCCAACTCCCCCACCCCACCCCACCCCACCCCACCCACCCCCACTGCCACCCGGTGATCAAGAGGTTTGCGTCAGATAAGGGCCGATTCTTGACGCGAACCTCTTGATCACCGAGGCGAGGCGAGGTGGGGCGAGGTGGGTGGGCGCGGGTTGGGGGTTGGGGGTTGGGGGGGTTAGGGGGTTGGGGGGGTGGAGAGGCTGGCGTTGGCGGCGTCGTCGGCGGTTTGGCGGGGCATCAGGCGGCCGCTGCGGTAGCCGATGCCGATGCCGGCGATCAGCACGAAGATCGCGCCGAACGTCTGGAGCGACCCGATCAGGGCGCCGCCGAGGCCGAGCAGCGGCGCGGCGATGATCAGCATGACCCCGTCGCCGAGGCTGAAGGTGCCCGAGCGGGCCACCGCCCACCCGGTGAGGAACCACCCCGCGCTGTAGAACGTCGCGCCGAGCAGCACCAGCGACCGGGCGGTGGTGCCGAAGACCGGCGTCTGCTCCTCGAACCCGGCGAACGGCAGCATCAGCACCGTGCCGGCGATGCTGACCAGCAGCCCGGCGGCGGCCACCCGCCGGCTGCGGGTCGCGGCCAGCAGGCCGGTGAGGGCCAGCAGCGCGAGCAGGCCGAGCCAGACCGCCGCCACCCAGCCGATCAGGTACACCGCCTGGCCGTCCGCCGGATACGGGTCGTTGCCCACCCCGCCGTCGCTGGCCATCGCCACCGCGCCGTAGAGGATGGCGTACGCGGGCAGCAGCCACACCGCGGCCCGCGCGAACCGGCGTACCGACCAGGCCCAACTGGCGTTCGTGGCGGGCGCGAGCGGGCTGGGCTCGCCGACGAATGGCAGTACGCCGAAGCCGCCGCCGCTGCGCCGGGAGCCCAGTGGCGCGACCGGATCGTGCGCGCCGGGTACGGGGGCCGAGGACCACATCCGATTCGCCGGATCCTTCATGCGTCACCTCGCTCGTCCACGAGCGGTGCGGGACGCGCCGGGGCGCCCCGATTGCCTGGTCACCACCCGTCCTAGGACCGATCGTGGCAGGCGTCGGAGCGCCCCATGAGTCTTTCTCGCATTTACCTCCGGCGTCCGGACCCCGACCCGGCACCGCCCGGCCAGCCGCACCCACTCGACGCCGCCGGACGCGCTACCCGGCACTCGACGCCGCCGGACGCGCTTACCCGGCGCTCAGCGCCGCCGGACGCGCTTACCCGGCGCTCAGCGCCGCGCGGCGGCCCGCGCCGCGCGGCCCGGGTGCCGGGTCAGCCGCGCTCGCGCTGGTCCGTCGGGTCGTTGACCAGACTGTCCGGGGTGACCGGCTCCGGCGCGGGCAGGCCCTGCGGCTTGTTGCCGCCGGTGGCCTGCGCCTCGGCGACGCGTACCTCGTCGTGGATCTGCTGGGCGGCGGCGGCAGCAGCCTGCGCCGCCGCCGCGGCCTCGCGCTCGACCTGGCTCGCGTGGTCGGCGGCCTCCGGCGCGGGCACGTCACCCACCATCTGGCTCAGCCCACCGAGCGCGCCACCCATGCCCTCCAGCGCCTTGGTCAGCTCGGCCGGCACGATCCAGACCTTGTTGGCGCTGCCCTGTGCGATCTGCGGCAGCGCCTGCAGGTACTGGTAGGCGAGGACCTTCTGGCTCGGGTTCGCCTGGTGGATCGCGTCGAACACCGTCCGGATCGCCTTCGCCTGGCCCTCGGCCTGCAGGATCCGGGCCTGCCGGTCACCGTCGGCCCGCAGCACCGCGGACTGCTTCTCGCCCTCGGCGGTGAGGATCTGCGACTGCTTGTGCCCCTCGGCGGTGAGGATCGCGGCGCGGCGGTCCCGCTCGGCGCGCATCTGCTTCTCCATCGAGTCGCGGATGCTGGCCGGCGGCTCGATCGCCTTGATCTCGACCCGGGTCACCTTGATGCCCCAGCGGCCGGTCGTCTCGTCCAGCACCCCGGAGAGGTGCCGGTTGATCTCGTCGCGGCTGGTCAGCGCCCGCTCCAGATCGAGCGAGCCGATCACGTTGCGCAGCGTGGTCACCGTCAACTGCTCGATCGCCTGGAGGAAGCTGGAGATCTCGTACGTCGCCCGGACCGGGTCGACCACCTTGAAGTAGAGGACCGTGTCGATCGAGACCACCAGGTTGTCCGAGGTGATCACCGGCTGCGGCGGGAAGCTGACCACCTGCTCGCGCATGTCGACCTTGGTACGGACCGCGTCGATGAACGGCACCAGCAGGTTGAGACCGGGGCTGAGGGTGCGCTTGTACTTGCCGAGCCGTTCCACCACGTCATGGCGCTGCTGCGGCACGATCCGCACCGCCTTGGCCAGCGTTATCACGGCGATCAGCGCCACCGCGATCACCAGCACCCCGAATATCGTCATCCCGTTCACCCTCTCGCTTCCGGCAGCTCGCCGGCGGAAGAAACGTCGTCCTGCCACACCAGGGCGGTCGCGCCCCGGACCTTTATCACCCGAACCCGTTGACCGGGCTCGAAAGTCTGCGTCGTGTCGTACGCCCGGGCCGTCCACAACTCACCGTCGATCTTGACGAGCCCGTGGTCGGCGTCCACCCGCTCCAGCACCAGCGCCGTGGAGCCCTCGATGGCCTCCACGCCGAACGGCTGTTCGCCGCTCTCCAGCGCCGACCGGCCGTGCCGCTTGATCACCGGTCGGACCACGACCAGGCTCAGCGCGGACACCACCGCGAAGACCAGCGCCTGCACGGCGACCGGCGCGCCCAGGGCCGCAGCGCCCGCGGCGGCGAACGCCCCGGCCCCGAACATGATCAGAAACAGGGTCGTCGTGAAGATCTCGGCGACCGCCAGCACCACACCCAGAACGATCCACACCACCGCGTCCACACCACGATCGTGACACGCAAATGCTCGCGCGGCTCCCCCGCGAAGATCAGTAGGCTCGGCGAGGCCCATCCAGCGGCGGCCCGACCCGAGGAGATGCGTTGACCCTGCTACCCGAGACCGCCCGACAGATCGACGCGCGGGTCGCCCAGGCGCAGGCCGACGGCCACGTCCCGTCGCTGGTGCTGGGCGTGGTCCGCGACGGCGCGCTGGCGCACCTGGCCGTCGCCGGCGAGCACCCCCGCCCGGACGTCGACCTGCAGTACCGGGTGGGCTCGATCAGCAAGACGATGACCGCCACCCTGATCATGCAGTTGCGCGACGCCGGCCGACTGGGTCTCGACGACCGGCTGGAGCAGCACCTGCCGGGCACCGGCCTCGGCGCGCTCACCCTGCGCCAACTCCTCGGGCACGCCAGCGGGATCCAGCGCGAACCCGAGGGCGACTGGTGGGAGCGCAACGAAGGCGTCGACCTACCGACCCTGCTCGCCGGGGTCACCGCCGACAAGATCGCTTACTCCCCGCACAGCACGTACCACTACTCCAACCTGGCGTACGGGCTGCTCGGCGGGGTGCTCGAACGACTCACCGGGACGCCCTGGGCAGACCTGCTCGACCAGCGGATCCTCACCCCGCTGGGCCTGCGCCGCACCACCTACGCGGCCACCGAGCCGTACGCCCGCGGTTACGTCGTCCACCCGTGGCACCACACGTTGCGCGAGGAGCCGCGCACCGACACCGGCGCGATGGCCCCGGCCGGGCAGCTCTGGTCGACGATCGAGGACCTGGGCCGCTGGGCCGCGTTCCTGGCCGACCCCGACCCGTCGGTGCTGGCCGCCGAGACGCTGACCGAGATGTGCGCCCCCGTGGTGATCAGCGACCTCGACTCCTGGACCGGCGGGCACGGCCTGGGGCTGGAGCTCTACCGCGACGGCGAGCGCGTGTACGTCGGGCACGGCGGCTCGATGCCCGGGTACGTGGCCGCCCTCGTGGTGCACCGGCCCAGCCGTACCGCCGTGATCGGCTTCGCCAACTCGTACGGCTTCCCGATCACCACACTCGGCCGTCGGCTGTTGACCACCGTGCTGGATGCCGAACCGGCGCTCAGCCAGCCATGGCGGCCCGCCACCACCGCGCCCGCTGCCGACGTGGCCGAGCTGACCGGTCGCTGGTGGTGGATGGGCACCTCGCTGGACCTGAGCTGGGATGCGGGTGAGCTGGTGGCTCACGTACGCGGCGAGCGGGTGAGCCGGTTCACCGCCGAGGGGACGGACCGCTGGCGGGGACGCTCCGGTCCGGAGAACGGCGAGATCCTGTCGGTGCTGCGCGATGACGACGGACGGGCGACGGCGATCGACATCGCCACATTCGTCTTCACGCGCAGCCCGGACGAGGCCCCCTGACCCGCCGTCCGACCTTGGGCGCCGGCCTTGGGCGCCGGCCTTGGGCGCCGGCCTTGGGCGCCGGCCTTGGGCGCCCGGCCTCGAGCGCCCGGCCTCGAGCGCCCGGTCGGCGGTCACGGCGGACCAGGCGGTCAGGCCGGCTCGGTGACGAAGTCGATCAGGCGCTCCATGGCGTTGATCAACGGAGTCTCGACGTCGGCGAAGCTGTTCACCCGGGACAGGATGTGCCGCCACATGTCGGCCGGCTCCGCCACCCCGAGAGCCGCGCAGACGCCCTCCTTCCACGGCCGCCCCGTGGGCACCACCGGCCAGGCCGCGATGCCCAGCGCCGCCGGCTTCACCGCCTGCCACACGTCGACGTACGGATGCCCGGTCACCAGCACGTACGGCGAGGTCACCCGGGCCACGATGCGGCTCTCCTTGCTGCCCGGCACCAGGTGGTCGACGAGCACGCCCAGTCGTCGGGTCGGACCGGGGGCGAAGTCCCGCACCGCCGCGTCCAGGTCGTCGATACCGTCCAGCGGCTCCACGACCACACCCTCGACGCGCAGGTCGTCGCCCCAGATGCGCTCGACCAGCGCGGCGTCGTGGATGCCCTCGACCCAGATCCGGCTGGCCTTGGCGACCTGGGCGCGGACGTTGTCCACCGCCACCGAACCGGACGCGGTCCGCCGGCGGGCCGCCGGCACCACAGCGCGGGTCGGGCGGCGCAGCGTCACCGGGCGGCCGTCGAGCAGGAACGCCGCCGGCAGCAGCGGGAAGTTACGCCGTTTACCGTGCCGGTCCTCCAACACCACCGCGCCGGCCTCGAAACCCACCACCGCGCCGCAGAAGCCGGAGTCGGCGTCCTCCACCACGAGATCCACTTCGGCGTCCACCTCGGGGGTGACCTTCCGTCGCCGCCAGTCCCCCGCCAGCACGTCCTCGCCGTATCGCCCCGCCATGGAGATCACGCTAACCCGCCCTCCCCCAACCACCTCCCCCCGACACACCGCCACGCCCCGTTCCCACCCCGCCCCGCCCCAACCCGCCCCGCCCCACCCGCCGCGCCCCCGCCGCGCCGCGCCCCGCCCCGCCCCGCCCCGCCCCGCCCCGCCGATCATGGAGTTGTGGTGGCGCACGAAGCCCTATCAACCGTCAGCAATCAGGCACCGGCAACTGGGTCTGTGCATCTAAGGGTGTTTCCGGCCTGACCCATCGGGCGTTGTGCCTGGTGAGGAGGGTGCCGTGATGACCGCGACACTGAACGACCAGACCGGACGTAAGAAGCGGCCCGAGCCGTCGGCTGAGGCGAAGGCCGCCGCCGAGCTGGTCCGGGCCGCGAAGGAACAAGGGCTGTCGCTGACCGGCCCGGACGGGCTGCTCAAGCAGCTGACCAAAACGGTCCTGGAGACGGCGCTGAAGGAGGAGATGACCGAGCATCTGGGCTATGAGAAACATGAGTCGGCTGGGGTGGAGTCGGGCAACGTCCGCAACGGCACCAGGGCGAAGACGGTGCTGACCGATAGCACGGGGCCGGTCCAGATCGATGTGCCCCGGGACCGGGCCGGCACCTTCGAGCCCCAAATCGTCAAGAAGAGGCAGCGGCGCCTGTCCGGGGTCGACGAAGTCGTGTTGTCGTTGTATGCCAAGGGTTTGACCACCGGGGAGATCTCGGCGCATTTCGCGGAGATCTACGGGGCTTCGGTGTCGAAGGAGACGATCTCGCGGATCACCGACAAGGTGATCGAGGAGATGACCGACTGGTCGCACCGCCCGTTGGATGAGATTTACGCCGCCGTGTTCATCGACGCGATCGTGGTCAAGGTCCGCGACGGGCAGGTCGCGAACCGGCCCTTCTACGCCGCTATCGGGGTCACGCTCGACGGGGAGAAGGACATCCTCGGGTTATGGGCCGGCTCGGGTGGTGAGGGTGCGAAGTTCTGGATGAGCGTGCTGACCGACCTGCGTAACCGGGGCGTGAAGGACGTGTTCTTCCTCGTCTGCGACGGCCTGAAAGGTCTTCCCGAGGTGGTCACGAACGTGTGGCCCCGCACGATCGTGCAGACGTGCATCATCCATCTGATCCGCAACACGTTCCGGCTCACCTCCCGCAAGTACTGGGACGCGCTCAAGCACGACATCAAACCGATCTACACCGCCGTCAACGCGGCGGCGGCCAGGGCCGCGTTCGAGGACCTGGCAGAGAAGTGGGGCGAGCGGTATCCGGCGGTGATCCGGCTGTGGGACAACGCCTGGGCGGAGTTCATCCCGTTCCTCGACTACGACGTCGAGATCCGGCGGGTGATCTGCTCGACCAACGCGATCGAGTCGTTGAACGCCCGCTACCGACGGGCGATCAAAACCCGCGGCCACTTCCCCAACGAGCAGGCCGCGTTGAAGTGTCTGTACCTGGTGACCCGATCCCTGGACCCCACCGGAACAGGCAGAACCCGATGGACGATGCGCTGGAAACCCGCGTTGAACGCCTTCGCCATCACCTTCAGCGACCGCTTCCCAGCCGCTGAAACCTACTAACCAAGATCGCCGGAAACACCGTTAGCGAGACAGCCCCCCGCAACTCCATGATCGACGGGATCGGGGGTGGGTTGGGGGCGGGGTGGGGGTGGGTTGGGGCAGGGCGGTAGTGGACGGGGCGAAGGGGGCAGTTCGGGGCAGGCAGGGCGGCCGGAGCGGCAGCCGAGACAGGGCCACCGATCACCACGTACCCTTTCGGCATGTCCACCCCCGCAACGGGCGCGGCCACGCTTGCGCCGCGCCGGTCGAGCCGGTTCGTTGCCTGGGTGCGCGCGTGGCGCGCCGGGTTGGTGCCGTACGACGAGGTCGCCGACGCGATCGCCGGTGACGAGGAGCATCTCGTCGCGGACGCCCCGGGCACCTGGACCGACGTGCCGCTGGGTGCCGCGCTGCCCACCCTGGCCAAGCTGTCGCCCGACGAGATCCGGCTGGTGCTGCCCGCGCCGGGCGACCCGAGGGGTCTGCCCGGCCCCGGCGACTTCGCCGGAGCGGCGCTGGTGGCGGGCGAGGCGGTGGTGGCCGGTGGGCTGGGCCTGATCCCGCAGGTGCGCAGCCACACCTCCGGCTCCGGGGACTGTTTCGAGACGGTGTTGTGGCGGGTCTACCCGCTGCCGGCCGACGCGCCGGCCGCCTCGCTGTCGCTGCCCGGGGCCGCCGAGGCCGAGGCCGAGTTGGCCGCCGCGCTGGCCGAGACGACCGCCGTGCTGACCCGGCTCGACGTGGCCCAGTGGCGGCCCGAGCTGGCCGGCGCGCTGGCCGCGCTGCGCCGCCCGGACGGCACCACCGACCTGCCACCGGGATTCGACCCGCGGGCCCGTCGGCTGTTCGCCCGGGCTGCGGTGCTCGACCGGGTGCTGGCGTTGGCCGGGCACGCCGCCCCGGGCGGCGCGATCAACAACTACGAGGCCCAGCAGCGCGACGCCGCGCTCCGCCCGCTCACCGCAGCCTGCCGCCAAGCCCTGGTGGCCGCCTGCAACGCCCCCCTACGCCCGTAACGCCCCCGCGCGCCACGCCCCAGCGCCGCGCCGCGCCGACTCACTACGTCGATCTTGCACTTTCTGCTGCGACCTAAAGGGCGTCACGCCCCATATCGGCGACGGTAAGTGCAAGATCGACGAGAGCGGGGCGCGCGGGCGGGGTCACACCTCGTCGATCAGGTCCGCGACCGAGTTGACGATGCGGGACGGGCGGTACGGGTAGCGCTCGGCCTCGGTACGGCTGCTGATGCCGGTGAGCACCAGGATGGTCTCCAGCCCGGCCTCCAGGCCGCAGAGGACGTCGGTGTCCATCCGGTCGCCGATCATCGCGGTGGTCTCCGAGTGCGCGTTGATCGTGTTCAGCGCCGATCGCATCATCATCGGGTTGGGCTTGCCGACGAAGTACGGCTCCACCCCCGTCGCCTTGGAGATCATGGCGGCGACCGAGCCGGCGGCCGGCAACGCCCCCTCGACGGACGGGCCGGTCACGTCCGGGTTGGTGCAGATGAACCGGGCCCCGTCGTTGATCAGCCGGATCGCCTTGGTGATCGCCTCGAAGCTGTAGGTGCGGGTCTCACCGAGCACCACGTAGTCCGGGGCGAAGTCGGTGAGCACGTACCCGACGGCGTGCAGCGCGGTGGTCAACCCGGCCTCGCCGATGACGTACGCGGTGCCGCCCGGCCGCTGGTCGGCGAGGAACTGGCCGGTGGCCAGCGCTGAGGACCAGATCGACTCCTCCGGCACGTCCAGCCCCATCCGGCTCAACCGGGCCGTCAGGTCCCGCGGCGTGTAGATCGAGTTGTTGGTCAGCACCAGGAACGGCTTGCCGGAGGCGCGCAGCCGGTTGACGAACTCCGGCGCTCCGGGCACCGGCTGGCCCTCGTGCACCAGCACGCCGTCCATGTCGGTGAGCCAGCTCTGCACGGGCTTGCGGTCATGCATCGGTGCCCCCAGCAGGCGTCGGTCGGCGGGTCGGTACACAGCAGACGGTGGGACAGGTGTCCCACCTGGGCAGGTCCCCGAGGTGGCGGCGCAGCTGCGCGCCGTCCGGATCGGTGCGCTCGGTGACCAACTCCCGGACCATGGTCGCGAAGCGCGGGTCGGTGCCCGGGGTGCCGGCCCGGACGAAGTCGAGGCCGAGCTGCTTGGCGGTCTCCAGGGCCTCGGTGTCCAGGTCCCACACGACTTCCAGATGGTCCGAGACGAACCCGATCGGGCTGACCACCACGCCGGTGACACCGCCCTCGGCAAGCGCGTTGAGGTGGTCGTTGATGTCGGGTTCCAGCCACGGCACGTGCGGTGGGCCGGACCGGCTCTGCCACACCAGGTCGTACGCCAGGTCGGGGGCGGCGGCCGCGGCCACCAGGCGGGCGGTCTCGCGTAGCTGCGCCTCGTAGCGGCCGCCGTGCGGGCCGGCGTTGGCCGCCATCGAGGTGGGGATGGAGTGGGCGGTGAACACCAGTCGGGTGGTGACCCGCTTCGCGGGGTCGAGCTGGGCGAGGGCGGCCCGGACCGCGTCGACGTGGGGCTCGACGAACCCGGGGTGGTCCCAGAACTGCCGCAGCTTCTCGATCACCGGTGCGTCGGGCCCGACGGCGGCGCGGGCGGCGGCGATGTCCTCCTGGTACTGCCGGCAGGACGAGTAGCCGCCGTACGCGCTGGTGACGAAGGCCAGCGCGCGGGTCACGCCGTCGTCGCGCATCTGGCTGACGGTGTCGGCGAGCATCGGGTCCCAGTTGCGGTTGCCCCAGTAGACGGGCAGGTCGACACCGTGCGCGGCGAAGTCGGCGCGGACGGCGGCGAGCAGGTCACGGCACTGCTGGTTGATCGGGGACACCCCGCCGAAGTGCTGGTAGTGCTCAGCGACCTCGGCCAGCCGCTCGGGTGGCACCCCCCGGCCACGGGTCACGTTCTGCAGGAACGGCATCACGTCCTCGGGCCGTTCGGGCCCGCCGAAGGACACCAGCACCACCGCGTCGTACGCCATGGGGGTCATTCTTGTCCCTCGCTCAGGACGGCCCGGCGACGCCCCCTGCCGGCGGGTGCGGGCGCCGTGTTAGGAAGGGCCCCCTGCTCTACGGCAAGCGTTAACAGGGTGCCCTTCCTTACAACGTCAGGAACCCATGGCGTGGTAGCCGCCGTCGACGTGCACGATCTCGCCCGTGGTGGCCGGGAACCAGTCGGAGAGCAGCGCCAGGCAGGCCCGCGCGGCGGGCTCCTGGTCGTTGAGGTCCCAGCCGAGCGGGGCGCGGTCGACCCAGGCGTCCTCGAACTGGTCGAAGCCGGGGATCGACTTGGCGGCGATGGTACGCAGCGGCCCGGCGGCGACCAGGTTGCTGCGGATGCCCTGCTTGCCCAGGTGCAGGGCCAGGTAGCGGGAGGCGGACTCCAGGCCGGCCTTGGCGACGCCCATCCAGTCGTAGACCGGCCACGCCTTGGTGGCGTCGAAGGTCAGACCGACCACCGCGCCGCCGGCCGACATCAGCGGCAGCGCCGCCATCGCGAGGGACTTGTACGAGTAGGTCGACACGTGCAGGGCGGTCGCCACGTCCTCCCACGGCGCGTCGAGGAAGCCACCGCCGAGGCAGCTCTGCGGGGCGAAGCCGATCGAGTGCACCACACCGTCGAGCCCGTCGACGTGCTCGCGGACCCGGTCGGCGAGGCTGGCCAGGTGCTCGGCGTTGGTCACGTCGACCTCGATCACCGGCGCGGGCTCGGGCAGCCGCTTGGCGATCCGCTCGACCAGGGAGAGCCGGCCGAAGCCGGTGAGCACGACTTGAGCGCCGTTCTCCTGGGCGAGTTTCGCCACCGAGAAGGCGATCGAGGCGTCGGTGATGACACCGGTGACGAGCAGCCGCTTACCGGCGAGCAGTCCGGACATGCAGGGTTTCCTCCGTAGTCAGAGAAGGTCAGTGGCCCATGCCGAGGCCGCCGTCGACCGGGATCACGGCCCCGGAGACGTACCCGGCGCCGTCCGATGCCAGCCAGGTGACCACGGCGGCCACCTCGTCCGGGCTGGCCATCCGGCCGGCCGGGATGGACTTGCGGATCTCCGCCTTGCGGTCGTCGGACAGGCCGGCGGTCATGTCGGTGTCGATGAAGCCGGGCGCCACCACGTTCGCGGTGATGTTGCGGCTACCCAGCTCGCGGGTGACCGAGCGGGCGACGCCGACCAGGCCGGCCTTGCTGGCGGCGTAGTTGACCTGTCCGGCGCCGCCGGAGAGGCCCACCACCGAGGAGATGAAGATCATGCGGCCCCACTTGGCCCGCAGCATCTTGCCCGAGGCGCGCTTGGCGACCCGGAACGCGCCGGTGAGGTTGGTGTCCACCACGTTGGTGAACTGCTCCTCGGACATCCGCAGCAGCAGCGTGTCGTCGGTCATGCCGGCGTTGGCGACCACCACCTCGACCGGGCCCAGCTCGGCCTCGACAGCGGTGAACGCGGCATCGATCGAGGCCGCGTCGGTGACGTCGGCGCGTACGCCGAACAGCCCCTCGGGGGCCTCGCCACTGCGGTGGGTGACCGCCACCCGGTCGCCCTGCTTGGCGAAGGCCTGCGCGATGGCCAGGCCGATTCCCCGGTTGCCGCCGGTCACCAGCACGGTACGGGCCACGGTTCCTCCTTGCGACTGCTCAGCATGGACGCGTCGGAGCCTAGGCGTTACCCGCAAGTAAGCGCTAACGGGTGTGGTGTCCCACCCAGGTACGACCTGGGGATCAACCTGCGGGGGCACGCCCGGTGGCACCCTCGGCCCGTAGCCTCCGGGTGGTGAACCGGCAACCTCTCGTCGTGGCTCTGGGAGCGCTGGGGCAGACCCTGTGGGGCCCGGACGCCCCGCCCGAACGGTCGTTGCTGGCCCGTTGGCCCCGGCTCGCCCGCTACGCCACTCCGGTGGGGCTGCTCGCCGCGCTCGGCCTCTTCCTGATCACGCTGACCGTGGAGAGCGAGTGGGGCCTGCCGCTGCCGGTCGCGCTGCTGTTCGCGGCGATGACCGTGGCGCCGCTGCTGGCGCTGCCCCGGCGTCCGCTGCTGGCGTGGCGGCTGACGGTGTTGGCCCTGCTGATCTGCACGTTCAACGCGCCGGCCGACCGGTCCTGGCCGTGGACCCCGCCGCTGGCGCTCGGGTCGGTCGCGGTGCTGGCGGTGGTCGTCGCGCGGGTCGACCGGCCGGTGCTGGCCTGGGTGGTGACGATCAGCACGGTGCCGGTGTTCACTCTGGTCCACCCCGACAACCGGGTGCCTGTCCTGCTGCTGCTCGGTGCGCTGGCGATCGTCGGCGACCTGTTCCGTCACAACCGGCTGTCGCGGCGCGCCCTGGCCGCGCAGACCGAACTGAGCGAGCGCGAGCAGGAGCGCCGCGCGGTGCTGGAGGAGCGCACCCGGATCGCCCGTGAGCTGCACGACGTGGTCGCACACCACATGTCGCTGATCGCCGTGCAGGCCGAGACCGCGCCGTACCGCCTCGACGACGTGCCCGCCCCGGCCGCCGCCGAGTTCGTCGCCATCGCCGGCTCGGCCCGCGACGCGCTGACCGACATGCGGCGGCTGTTGGGGGTGCTGCGCAGCGAGGCCAGCGGGCCGCAGACCACTCCGCAGCCCGACCTGGCCGACCTGGGCGCGATGGTGGACGCGGCCCGTCGCGCCGGGCTGGCCGTGACCCTGGACGCCGAGCCGCCGGGTCCGGTGCCCGCGCCGGTCGGGCTGGCCGCGTACCGCATCGTCCAGGAGGGCCTGGCGAACGCGGCCCGGCACGCGCCCGGCGCCGCGGTGCGCGTCACCGTCCGCTCCGGTCCGTCCGCTCTGGGAGTACGCGTCGACAACTCCCCGCCCGACGCCCCGCCGACCGCCTTTCCGCGCGGTGCCCCACCGACCGCCGACGGCGGGGCGGGGCACGGGTTGACCGGCATGCGGGAGCGCGCCACCTCGCTCGGCGGTACGTTCACCGCCGGGCCGCTACCCGACGGCGGGTACGCGGTGGCGGCCGAACTGCCGTACGAGGTGGGGAGCCTGGACACATGATCAAGATGCTGATCGTCGACGACCAGGCGATGGTCCGGCAGGGCTTCGGCGCGCTACTCGCCGCCCAGCCCGACCTGCTGGTGGTGGGCGACGCCGCCGACGGCGCGCAGGGGGTCGCCGCCGCGCGTCGGCTCGACCCGGACGTGGTGCTGATGGACGTTCGGATGCCGGTCCTGGACGGGCTGGCCGCCACCCGTCAACTGTTGGGCGACCGCTCGGCGCAGCGCCCCCGGGTGCTCATCCTCACGACGTTCGACCTGGACGACTACGTGTACGAGGCGCTGCGGGCCGGCGCGAGCGGCTTCCTGCTCAAGGACGCGCCCGCGGCCGACCTGGTGCAGGCGGTGCGGGTGGTGGCCGCCGGGGACGCGCTGCTCGCCCCGGCGGTGACCCGTCGACTGATCGCCGAGTTCGCGGCCCGCCCGGACCGTCGCCGGCCCCGCCCCACCGACCTGGCCGGGCTGACCCCGCGCGAGACCGAGGTGCTGCGGTTGATCGCCCGGGGCCGCAACAACGCGGAGATCGCCGCTGACCTGGTGGTGGCGGAGCAGACCGTGAAGACCCACGTCGGGCGCATCCTGGCCAAACTCGGCCTGCGCGACCGCGCCCAGGCCGTGGTGCTGGCGTACGAGACGGGTCTGGTCGCCGCCGGCGAGTAGCGCCTCGGGGCCACCCGGGAGACAGCTCCCCGGTACAACGACCGCGACCCGTTCGCCCCCGCACTCTCCCCTTCCGGACGTCATTCGGGAGGGAGAACGTGATGCGACGACGAGGTGTCACACGTGTCGCTCTGAGCGCGTTGCTCGGGGGGAGCCTGGTCCTGCCCGGCCCACCGGAGCCGGTCATGGAGGTGGGGTTCGTCGAGGCGTACCCCGGCACGGCGGCGGCGATGCGCGCGGCCGGCCCCCCGTATGCGGACTGGGCGGCGCACGGACGCCGTTTCCTGGTCTTCGACCCGCGCGGCGACGGGCGGGCGGTGGAGGTCCTCGGCGACCTGGCGGGCGCGGACCGGATCGCGGTGCTCGTGCCGGGGGTGGGCAGCACGCTCGCCGACTTCGACCGTGGACTGGGCGGGGTGCCGCGGCGGGCGCCGTCGGTGCAGGCGGCGCAGCTCTACCGGCAGATCCGGTCGAGCGACCCCACGGCGCGGGTGGCCGTGCTGGCCTGGCTCGGCTACGACCCGCCGGACGGGTTGGTGGGCGCCGCCAGCGACGCCGACGCGCGGCGTGGGGCGACCGGACTGGCCCGGCTGCTGCGGGAGCTGGTCGCGCGCCGTCCGGCCGCGACGATCACGCTGATCGGGCACAGCTACGGGGCCCTGGTGGCGGCGCTGGCGGCGGCGCACGCCCCGGCGCAGGTCACCGACGTGGTCAGCCTCGGTGGCGTCGGCGCAGGTGTGCCGCGCGCCGGCGATCTGCGCGCCGGACTGCGGTTCTGGGCGGCCGAGGCGCCGTCCGACTGGATTCGCCGGGTGCCGCCCGTGCGGCTCGCCGGCCTCGGGTACGGGCGTCGCCCCGGCGATCCGGCGTTCGGGGCCCGTCCGCTGCCGGTGGACGGGGTGTCCGGGCACGACGACTACCTTGACACGGGCACCGCCACCCTGATCGCGGTCGCGGCGGTCGTGCGGGGCGCCGGTCCGGTCGAGGACGCCCGATGAGCCGCGACCGCACCGTCGACGCGTTGCGGGCGTACGCGATCGGTGGGGTGGTGCTCGGGCACTGGCTGGTCACCGGGCTGGTGCTGACCGGTGACGGCGGGCTGCGTCAGGCCAGTCCGCTGACCGCGCTGCCGGCCCTGGCACCGGTCACCTGGGTGTTGCAGACGCTCGGCCTGTTCTTCTTCGCCGCCGGCTTCGGTTCGGCCCGGTCGTTGGCCCGTCACCGGGGCACCTCGGCCGGCTGGCTGGCCCGCCGTTCACGTCGGTTGCTGCTGCCCACGGTGGCGCTGCTGGGCACCGGGGCCGCCGTGCTGCTGGCCGCCACCGTGGCGGGCGCGTCGGACGACACGCTCGCCGTCGGGCTCCATCTCGCGGCCAGTCCGCTCTGGTTCCTGGCGCCGCTGCTGCTCCTGGTCGCCTTGAGTGGCCCGCTGCGCGCCGCCGTACGCCGATGGGGTTTGACGCGCTGCGCGCTGCCGGCGGTGGCCGTGGTGGCGGCGAGCGACCTCGCGGTCCGCCTGCTGCCCGACGGCGTTGCCGTGCCACCGGTCGGCGTGCTGGCGGCCTGGTCGGTGCCGTACCTGCTCGGCGTCGCGTACGCCGACGGACGGCTGGCCGGCCGGCGGGCGGCGGGACTGCTCGCCGGTGGCGGGGCCGTGGCGCTGGCCGTGCTGGTGGCGGTGGGCTACCCGATCAGCGCGGTCGGCGTGCCCGGGGCCGGCGTGTCCAACCTGAACCCGCCGTCGCTGCTGGCCGTGGCGCTGGCGGTCACCCAGGTCGGGCTGGGTCTGCTGGCCCGGACCGGGTGGGAACGGCTGCTGGACCGGCCGCTCGCGGGCCGGGTGGTGACCGCGGTGAACAGCGACGCCGTGCGGATCTACCTGTGGCACCAGCCGGTGCTGGTCGCGGTGACCGCGCTCACCGCCCGGGGTGGCCTGGCCCTGCCCGGACTGCACACGACGCCGGACGGCCCGGGCTGGGTGCTGGCCCGGTTCTGCTGGTTGCCGCTGCTCGCCACGGTGCTGGTCACGGTGGTACGCGGCGGACGCGGGAGCGGCTCGACGCCGCGTCCGGCCGGGCCGGGCCGGCCGCGCGGTGGAGCGCTCGCGGACCGGTCGGCCGAGTGCGTGCCGAGGGCGGCTCAGGTGTACGATCATCGACGTTCGGACCGGGCCGACCTGCAGGAGGTGATCGCTGTGCGAGATAGCGATCCTCCTAGTCGTGGCCGGGCCGATGGTCAGCCCCGCTGAGCCACGACTCAGTCTGGCGAGCTGACCCCGCTCCGCTCCCGCACCACCGCAGCCACCGCCGCGGTGCGTGCCGCCCCGTCCGGTCACCGGACGGTCGCCGGGAGCCGCCCGGTCACGACTTCGTGTGCGCGTCCCCACCCCCTGCGGTCCGCCCCCGCTCGCGGACCGTCCAGCCGCCACTCGGAGCCGTCCATGAGCCGCTACGTCGCCCCGCTGGGCTTCACCCTCGCCGCCGTCTGGGTGGCCGTCGTCTTCGTCCTGGCCGGCGGCGGTCACTGACCACCACCGGCCGTTCGTCGGCCGCTCGCCTCGCTGTCCCGACCGTCGGCCGCCCCGGCCTCGCACGGGCCGTCGGGCGTCCCGGCTGGCGGTCAGATCATCCGTGACGACCAGAGCAGGCTGAGCGCGCCGGCGCAGAGCGCCAGCAGCAGCGCCAACCCGGCGTACCACTGGGTCACCTCACGCGGCTCGGTCCGGAAACCAATCGAACTGCCCATGTCCTGGTAGACCTGCTTCAGCTCGCTCACCGAGGCCGCCTCGTAGAAGTAACCCTCGGTCGTCTCGGCCAACTCGGCGAGGGCCAGCCGATCCACCGGCACCCGTTGGAGCTGCCCGCCGATGTCAACCTGACCCGTGTCGGTGCCGAACGCGATGGTGGAGACCGGCACGTTGGCCGCCTGCGCGGCGGCCGCCGCCTCCTCCACCGACCGACCCGAGGTGCGGAACCCGTCCGACAACAGCACGATGCGCGCCGGCGGGATACCCGCCGCGCCGTCGGCCGGCACCGACCGGATCGCCTCCAGGCAGGTGAACACCGCCTCACCCGTCGCGGTCGCCTCGGCCAGCACCAGCCCGTCGATCGCGGCGGTCACCGCGTCCCGGTCCTTGCCCGGCGGCACCAGCACGTTCGCCGCCTTGGCGAACGAGACGAGGCCCAGGTTGTAGCTCGCCGGCAACTCGCCCACGAACTGCTTGGCCGCCTCCTGCGCGGCCTCCAACCGGTTCGGCGCCACGTCGTCGGCCTGCATCGACAGCGACACGTCGATGGCGAGCATCACGGTCGCCCGCTCCAACGGCTCCTTCGTGTCGATCGCGGGGCGGGCCAGGGCCGTGGCGAGCACCAGCAGACAGAGCAGGAACGCGGTCGCCGGCACGTGCCGCCGCCAACCCAGGCCCTTGGGCGCGACGGTACGCAGCAGGTCCACGTTGGTGAACCGCATCGCGTACGCCCGGCGGTGCAGTTGCCGCCAGACGTAGAACGCGGCGAGCGCGAGCACCGGCAGCACGGCCAGCAACCAACACGGTTGCAGAAAACGGATCATCGTGTCGTCCCCCGGGTACGCGCGTGCCGCTGCGCGGCCACGAAACGCACCATGTCCAGCAGCCAGTCTCGGTCCGTACGCAGACGCAGGTGGGCCGCGCCGGCACCGCGCAGCGCGGCGGCGATCGTGGCCCGTTGGGCGGCGGCGGCCTCGGCGTAGCGCTGCCGCAGCCGGGGGTCGGCGGTCTGCACCTCGTGCAGCTCACCGCTCTCCGGGTCGACCACCGGAAGCACGCCCACATCGGGCAGCTCCAGCTCACGTGGGTCGACCACCTCGATCGCCAGCACGTCGTGCCGGACGCGCAGCTTGCGCATCGGCCGGGCCCACTGTTCGACCGGCGCCAGGAAGTCCGAGACCACCACGGCCACCCCGCGCCGCCGGGGCGGGCGGTTGAGCATGTCGACAAGCGCGCCCAGGTCACCCCGGCCGGGCTGGATCGCCGTGCCGGCGACGGCGCGCAGCAGACCCTGCGCCTCCTTGCGGCCGGAGCGGGCCGGCAGCCGGGTCAGCACGCCCGGACCGGCCGGAGGCGGGCCAGCCCGCCAGCGCCGCGCGGGCGTGGACGCGCCACCGCCGGTGCCGATCACCGCGCCGATCCGGTTGCCGCCGCGCACGGTCAGGTGGGTGATGGCGGCGGCAGCGGCCACCACCACCTCCCGCTTGAGCCACTGCCCGGTGCCGAAGTCCAGGCTCGCCGACAGGTCCAGCGCCAGCCACGTCTCCAACTCCCGGTCCGCGACCGTGCGCCGCACGTGCGCGGTCGTGGTCCGCGCGGTCACCGGCCAGTCCATCCGGCGTACGTCGTCACCGGGGCGGTACTCCCGCGACTCCCCCGCCTCACTGCCCGGCCCGGGGAGCAGACCGGCGTAGTCGCCCTGGAGCAGACCGTCGAGCTTGCGGGTGACCAGCAACTGCAGTCGGGAGAGCACGGCCTCGCTGCGGTCACCCAGAGGGGCGGGACGAGGGGTGGGTGAGGTCACGGCCGCTGCCCGGGCCAGCCCGCGCCGGGTGGTGGGGCGCTCGACGGCGGGGTGGCCTGCTGCCGGGGCGCGACCGACGGAAGCGGAATCGTCGACATCACCCGCTGCACGATGTGGTCGGCCGGCACGTCGTCGGCGAGCGCGTCGTAGCTGAGCACCAGCCGGTGACGCAGGATGTCCGGGGCGATGTCCTGCACGTCCTGCGGCAGGGCGTAGTCGCGTCCCCGCAGCAGCGCCAGCGCGCGGGTGGCCCGGACCAGACCGAGCGAGGCGCGCGGGCTGGCCCCGTACTGGATCAGTTGAGCGACGTCCGGCATGCCGTGCTCGGCGGGCGTACGGGTGGCCAGCACCAGACGAACCGCGTAGTCGACGAGCGCGTTGTGCACGAAGACCTGGTCGGCCTTGCGTTGCAGCGCGATCAACTCGGGGGTGTCGAAGACCGCCGTCGGTTCCGGCGCGGCCACGCCCATTCGGTAGACGATCTCCCGCTCCTCGGCGTCGGTCGGATAACCCACGACGATCTTCATGAGGAAGCGGTCCCGCTGGGCCTCCGGCAGCGGGTAGACGCCCTCCTGCTCGATCGGGTTCTGGGTGGCCATCACCAGGAACGGATCGGGCACCCGGTGGCTCTCCCCGCCGATGGACACCTGCCGCTCGCTCATCACCTCCAGCAGCGCCGACTGCACCTTGGCCGGAGCACGGTTGATCTCGTCGGCGAGCAGGAAGTTGACGAAGACCGGGCCCAACTCCACGTCGAACTTCTCGCTCGACTGCCGGTAGATCCGGGTGCCCATGATGTCGGCCGGCACCAGGTCGGGGGTGAACTGCACCCGGGCGAAGGACCCGCCGACGACCTTCGCGAGGGTCTCCACGGCAAGGGTCTTGGCCACGCCGGGCACACCCTCGAGTAGGCAGTGGCCGCGCGCCAGCAGCGCGACGAACATCCGCTCGACCATCCGGTCCTGGCCGACGATCACCCGTTTGATCTCGAACAACGCCTTCTCCAACAGGGTGGCGTCCTGTGCGGGCGTGGTCACCGGGGCGGGCGCCTGGGGTGCCGCCCCGTTGGGCGTCGGGGCGTCGGGCGTGGTCGGCTGGGCCACCGGTCCTCCACAGCGTTGGTCGGTCGTCGCGGCTGGTGCGGTATCAAGACTCGCATGCCTTCCTGAGTGTCGAGGCGGGGAGAAGCCGATTTTCGCCACGCGGTCCCGAGCATCGAATCGCGCGTCACGGGTGGACAGGTACCGGGCCGCCGCGTGTACGATTCATCCCGTCGCCGGGCGGCTCCCCCCGTGGCCGCCCGGCGCTCAAACTTTCGCCCCCGGCCGCCCTAGACTGGCCCGGATGAACGTCCCCACCCCCGCCGACGAGGCCCTGGTCTGTTCGGCACGAGGCTGCCGCGCCCCCGCCGTCTGGGCGCTGGAGTGGAACAATCCCCGCCTGCACACCGCCGACCGGCGCAAGACCTGGCTGGCCTGCGCCGAGCACCGGGACACTCTCGGAGCGTTCCTGGACGCCCGTGGCTTTCTCCGTACCGTCACTCCGGTGTCCGGATCGCCTACCCTCGACGTGTGAGCGAGCGATGAGGCACAGCAGCGCGGCGGCGCGGGGCGCGTGGAACGGATCTGGTCGATGAGCCCGGAGGACCGCGCCGACCCACCGGCCTCCCCTGGCCCCACCGTTCCGTCCCCACCGACCTCCCCGGCGGCGGCACCGCCCGACATCGCGCCGCCGCCCGGCGCGTTCCCGGCGCCCGGCACGCTCGGCCCGGACCCGTCCCCGCCGGACGCCTCGTCGCCGGCCCCGCTGCCGCCGAACGCCGTACCGCCGTCGGCCGGTCACGCCGCCCTCTCACCCCCGCCCGACCTGCCGGCCCCTGGCCCCCTGCCACCTCCCGGCCCCGCGCCGGCTCCCGGCCTTTCGGCGGCTCCCGGCTCCGTGCCGGCTCCCGGCCTTCCGGCGGTGGGGCACGCCTCCGCGACGTCGGACCGTGGACCGTTGGAGCCGTGGCCCGACACCGTACGGTGGCAGCGGATCTCGACCGACCTGATCTGGGTGGAGTTGATCCGACTCGCGATCGTGGTGGCCATCGGCCTGGCCGTGACGGCGGTCGGCTGGGCACTGAGCGGTCACTGGCTGTTCGGACTCGCCCTCGCCATCGTGCTGGTGCTCGGCGGGTGGCGGGCCACGGCCATCGTCCGGGCGGTACGCGCCTGGGGCTACGCCGAGCGCGACGAGGACCTGCTCGTGCGGCACGGACTGCTGGTCCGCCGGTTGTCCATCGTCCCGTACTCCCGCATGCAGTTCGTCGACGTGAGCGCCGGCCCGCTGGAACGCGCCTTCGACCTGGCCACCGTGCAGTTGCACACGGCGGCGGCCGCCAGTGACGCGCGGGTGCCCGGCCTGCGTCCGGCGGAGGCATCCCGACTGCGCGACCGGCTCACCGCGCTCGGTGAGGACCGGGCGGAGGGGCTGTGACCAGCCACGCCGACCGCCGACGCCACCGGGCGCTGGCCCGATGAGCGAGAGCCCCGTCGAGCCCGGCACCGTGCCGCCACCGCCCGACCGCGACGCGCCCCCTGCCGGCCCGCCGCACGTTGGCATGCCGCCGCACGTTGGTGTGCCGCCGCACGCCGGTGTGCCGCCGCACCCTGCGGGGTCCCCGGATGGCGGCGGGACGCCGTATCCCGCTACGCCGCCGTACTCGGCCGGGCCGCCCGGGGCGATCCAGCCCTGGCCCGCCCCGGCAAGCGGTGGTGGCGGGGAGCCTCGACAGCGGCTGCACCCGCTCAGCCCGCTGCTGCACGGTGCCAAGTCACTGGTCGTGGTCATCGCCGGCCTGTCCTGGTCGACACTGTCGCGGGTCGGCTTCGGTTGGTTCGCCGCCATGGTCGTGGTGCTGGCGCTCGGCGCGACCGTGCTGTCGGTGATCAGTTGGTACAACACCGGCTACCACGTGGTGGGCCGCGAGTTGCGGGTGCACGAGGGGCTGCTCTGGAGGCGTACCCGGGCCATCCCGTTGGAGCGGTTGCAGGCCGTGGAGGTGGTGCGGCCCCTGCTCGCCCAGCTCACCGGCCTGGCCGAGCTGCGCCTGGAGGTCGTCGGAGGAGGCAAGACCGAAGCGCCGCTGGCGTACCTCGGGGTGGCCGACGCGACCCGCCTGCGGGAGCGGCTGCTGGCGCTCGCCGGGCGCGTGGCGCCGCCCGGCGACACCGCGCCCGCCACGCGGGTCGAGACGCCGACGGCCGTGCGGGCTCGGCCACTGCACGCGGTACGCAACCGGGACCTCCTGGTCAGCCAGTTGCTCACCCCGCAGGCGTTCCTGCTCCCGTTCGGCGTTGCCTTCGTCGTGGTGCAGTTCGTCACCGCCGGGTCGTGGTCGTTCATCGCGGTGGCGAGCACGTTGACCGCGATGGCCGGTGTGCTCCTGCAACCGATCCGTCGGGTCCTCGATGACTGGAACTTCCGGCTGGCCCGCGACGGTGGCACCCTGCGGGTGCACAACGGCCTACTGGAGACCCGGGCGCAGACCGTGCCGCTGGACCGGGTCCAGACCGTACGGGCCACCTGGCCGCTGCTGTGGCGGGTCAACGACTGGCTGCGACTGCGGTTGGAGGTGGCCGGCTACTCGATCGCGGAGGCCGACGACCGCAACCGACCGGACCGGCTGCTGCCGGTGGGTGACCTGCCGACCGCCACGATGATCGTTGGCGAGGTGCTGCCCGGCGTACGCCTGGACACGCTGACGCTGAGCCCGCCACCGCCCCGGACGCGCTGGCTGCACCCGCTCGGACGTGGCGCGCTCGGCGCGGGCCTGTTCGATCGGGTCTTCGCCACCCGGTCCGGGCTGCTCACCCGGCAGTTGGCGATCGTGCCGTACGCCCGGATCCAGAGTGTGCGCGTCGTGCAGGGACCGGTGCAGCGCCGGCTGCGGCTCGCGACCGTGTACGCGGACACGGCCGGCGGCTCGGGCGCGGCGGCCCAGGACCGCGACCTCGCCGAAGCCTGGTCCCTGGCAGCCGAACTAACCCGCAGAGCCCACCACCAAGCCCACCCCCCAACCCCCTAACCCTCACTCCCACCCCCTGACTCCTGTTGATCAAGAGGTTGGCGTCAAGAATCGGGCATTCGGTGACGCGAACCTCTTGATCAACAAGGACAGGGCGGTCAGTGGTCGGCGGGGACCGAGCGGTGGGTGGTGGTGCTGTCTGGTTCGCCGGGGGTCGGGGGTTCGGGCTGGCTGGTCGGGGGGTCGGGCTGGTTGGGGGGCGGTTGCGTTCCGGCCTTCGGGTGGCGGGCGCGGTAGGACCTCCACGCCCGCTCGGCCAGGCCGACGACCAGGTAGGTCAGCCCGACGTACGTCCAGCCCACCAGCACGTCGATCACGTAGTGCTCGCCGGAGTAGACCAGGGTGAAGGTCATCGCCAGGGGGTACGCGAGCAGCAGCGGCCACCACCGGCGGCGGGTGGTGTGCAGGAAGAACAGCACCACGAACAGCGCCCACGCGGTGTGCAGCGACGGCATGGCGGCGACCGGGTTCGAGGCGATCTGGCCGGCGTTGAGCACGTTGCCGGCGCCGTGCATGCCGAACGCCTTCCAGCCCCGGGTGGAGATCCGCGCCACCTCGGTGAGCAGGCCGTTCTGCGCGGCCCACCAGGGCGGCGCGGCCGGGTAGATGAAGTACGTGACCAGGCCGGCGGCGCACAGGAATCCCCACCGCCGCATGTAGGCGGCCCAGCGGTGCCGGTCGCGCATCCAGAGCACGGCGGCGGCGGCCAGCGCCACCACGAAGTGCGAGAAGTACACCCAGCTCGCCGCGATGTCCCACCAGTGCACCTGTGGGCGGTAGAGGTGCTCCTGCAGCCAGACGGTGGGCACCTCCCCGCCGGTGGCCCAGCCGAACATGAACCGGTCGGCGACGATCAGCTCCATGGCGTGCGGGGTGGCGCCGTTGTCGGCGAACCCGCGCGAGAGGTTGTACGCGGCCAGTAGCAGCACCACCGGTACCCAGTCCCGGGCAAAGCGCAGGTGGCTGCGCCACGGGCGGTCGCTGTTCCAGGCGATGGTCCCGAGCCAGATCCACACGAAGGCGTACGCCGGGTCGGTGGGCAGCCCGATGCCGAGCCACGCGCCGACGAAGGCGACCGCCCAGATCGTCATGGCGACTATGCGCCGACGACCCGCGTCCGGGGACGCGGGTGGGTCGGTCCGGGCGGGGGGCTGGGGGTCAGTCACGACGGCCATCGCGGTCAAGGTTAACGACGGCTACGGCATCGACCGACGGGTACCACCCTGCGCGGCGGCGCCGGGATCGCCGGGCGCGTGCTCGGCGGGCGCGGGGAACACCTAGGCTGACGACCATGCAGGAGCAGCCCGAGCCGGCCCTCGCGCCGGGTCTGACCGCCCAGGTCGAGCTGACCGTCACCGACGCGGACACCGCCCAGGCGGTCGGTTCGGGGGACGTACCGGTGCTGGGCACGCCCCGGGCGCTCGCGCTCGCGGAGGCGGCCACCGTCGCGGCCACGGCGACGGCGATGCCGCCCGGCTCCACGACGGTGGGCACCCGGGTCGAGCTGGAGCACCTCGCGCCGACGGTGGTGGGCCGCACGGTACGGGCGCAGGCGCTGCTGACGACGGTCGACGGTCGACGGTTGTCGTTCGAGGTCAGCGTCTCCGACGGCGACCAGACGGTGGCCCGGGGCCGGGTGGACCGGCTCCTGGTGGACCGGCAACGCTTCGTCGACCGGGCCGGGCGGGCGTCGTGAGCGGCGGGTTCGTCGAGGTCGCCGACCGGGTGTACGTGATTGTCGAGCCCCTGCTGCGGGTCAACGTCACGCTCGTCGTCGGCGACGACGGGGCGCTGCTGGTGGACACGCTCTCCGCGGCGGGGCAGGCGACCGAGCTGGCCGCCGCCGTCCGCGCGGTCACCGACCGTCCGCTGACCCTGGTCAACACGCACCACCACTACGACCACTGCTTCGGCAACGCCGTCCTGGCCGGCGACCCACCCCGACCGGTGTACGCGCACGAGCGGGCCGCCGCCGCTCTGCGCGACGACCCGGAGGGGCTGCGCCGGGAGGCGTACGAGGAGGTGCGCGCGGAGCACCCTGAGCTGGCCGCCGACCTGGCGGACACCCCGCTGCTGGCCCCGACGCACGCGGTGCACACGGAGACGACGCTCGACCTGGGCGGCCGGCGGGTGGTGCTGCGGCACCCGGGGCGCGGGCACACCGACGCGGATCTCGTGGCGCACGTGCCCGACGCGGACGTGCTCGTCGCCGGCGATCTGGTGGAGCAGAGTGGTCCGCCCGCCTTCGAGGACTCGTACCCCCTGCAGTGGCCGGACGCGGTCGCGGACCTGCTGCGGCTGACGACCCCGGGCACGGTGGTGGTCCCGGGCCACGGCGACGTGGTGGACGTCGACTTCGTCCGGGCCCAGCACGCCGAGCTGGTGCGGCTGGCCTGGCTGATCCGGGCCGCGCACACCGGCGGCGCGCCGCCGGAGCGGGTGGCCGCCGAGGCGCCCTTCGGGGCACGCGCGGCCCTGATCGCCGCCCGCCGCGGCTACCGCGAGCTGAACGGCGAAGCCTGACCCGGCCCACCCCGGCCCCGGCCCCGGCCCCGCGCCCGGCCCACCCCCGGCCCACCCCGTCGATCAAGAGGTTTGCGTCACATTCACGCCGGATCCTGACGCAAACCTCTTGATCACCGAACGACAATCGGACGAGGGGGAGCTAGACCGCTGTGCGGCGCCACTGTTGGTTGGTGGCGGTGGTGCAGGTGGACTGGACCGCGCGGGCGCCATCGGTGGTGGCGGCGTTGAGGATGGTCAGGCACTTGTTGCTGTGTCTCGCTATCAGCTGTACTGCGCCGGTGGTCCCGGAGTCCTGGACGCGCCACTGCTGGTTGGTGCCGCCGTTGCAGGTCCACTGCGTGACCCGGACGCCGTCGGCGGTCGCGGACGCGCCGCCGTACACGTCCAGGCACTTGCCGCTGTGCACGCTGACCACCGTCTGGTAGCCGCCACCGGCGTCCTGGAACCGCCACCGCTGGTTGGCCTGCCCGTTCGCGCTCCACTGCACGATGTCGGCGCCGTCGGTCGTGGCGTTGTTGGAAACGTCCAGCAGCTTCCCGCTGTGCTGGGCGGCGAGGGTGTAGGCGGTCGGGACGGGCACGGTGCTTCCCGGGGTCAGCCGGTACAGCCCGGCGCCGTGGGCCGGGAGCGAACGGGTGAGGGTCCCGGTCACCGTGCCGAGGGCAGCGCCGGACCACAGGTCGGTCACGGTGGCCGAGCCGATTCCGAGGTCGGCCAGGTTGACCGAGACGTTCGCCGCGCCGCTCTCGCGGTTGAACAGGGCAAGGTAGCGGTCGGTGCTGCCCGGCACGTCGGCGGTCCACGCCTGCCGGGTGCCACCGGTGAGCTGACGGTTGTTCGCGCTGTTCTGGTCGACGGCCAGCACGGCGGCGTTGGTCATCAACGCCAGCTCCGAGGCGCGGTTCTCAACCAGGTTGCCGCCCCACATCAGCGGCGCGCGGTTGATCGCCCAGAGGGTCATCAGGGTGCGCTGCTCGTCCGAGGTGAGGTTGGAGTAGCGCGGTGAGCCGACGGGCCCGTACTTGGAGAGCCGGCCGATGGGGATCATGTCCGGGTCGGGCCAGGCGCCGGTGGCGCGGTACGGGGTCCAGTTGCGGAGTTGGTCGAAGAGGGCGTCGACGGACGACCAGTTGTCCCAGAGGTCGTTGACGATCCGCCACATGTGCGCGTTGGCCTGGACGTGGCTTCCGCTGGCCAGCGGGGTCGCACCGGGCGACAGGCTCAGCACCATCGGACGGCCACTGCGCTGGATCGCCAGCTTGTAGCCCTCGATCTCCGCCTGCCGGTAGGTGGGCGCGGCGATGTCGTCCACCTTCACGAAGTCGATCCCCCAGGACGCGAGCAGTTGGAACACCGAGTCCAGGTAGCTCTGCGCGCAGGGGTTGGACATGTTCAGGCCCCACATGAGGTTGAGCCAGGCCGCGGTGCTGCTGTTGTT
The DNA here is from genome assembly GCF_050948405.1 of Micromonospora sp. CA-248212. NCBI lineage: Bacteria > Bacillati > Actinomycetota > Actinomycetes > Micromonosporales > Micromonosporaceae > Micromonospora > Micromonospora sp. CA-248212. Next base: position 5,134,855 of record NZ_CP192023.1, read on the forward strand.
GATCTGGTTGGCGCGGCAGCTGGTGCCCGAGATCGGGACGTTGTCGGCCACCGCCTGGCGGGGGATGCCCCGCATCAGGTGGACCCCGACCTTCAGGCCCTGGGCGTGGATGTAGTCGGCCAGGGGTTTGAACCCGTTGTCACCGGCGGCGGAGGGGAACCGGGTGGTGTCGGGCAGCAGCCGCCCGTTGGCATCCATCCGGAGCCGGGGTTGCAGGTTGGAGTCCTGGTTGGGGCTGTTGTTGTGCCGTCCGGGGTAGTACCACCCCCAGTCGATGACGATGTACTGCCAGCCGGACTGCCGCAGGTTGGTGGCCATGTAGTCGGCGTTCGCCCGTACGTCGGCCTCGGTGACGCTCCAGTTGAACGAGTCGTAGCTGTTCCAGCCCATCGGCGGGGTGCTGGCCACCGCGTTGTCCCAGGCGCGCGCCGGCTCCGGAGCGCTGACGGCGACGCCGCCGACGGCAACCAGGGCGACGACCAGCACGGCGGCGAGGCGGCGGAATGACGGTGGTACCAGGACGAGTCTCATCGGAGTCTCCCGGATAACACGCAGGAAATAGGCAGACGCCGATGTTAACGTTCACATAACAGGGACGTCAACCAGCCGTCACCCGCCCTCAACGGCCGAAGCGGCGTTCGACCTCGGCGCGGGTGGGCATGGCGGTGGCCCCGCCCGGCGACTCACAGACCAGACCGGCGACCCGCAGCGCGAACGCCACCGAATCGACCCAGCCCGTCGGATCCGCCGGCTCGCCGTCGCGGAGCAGGTCGGCGATGAGCGCGGCCATGACCGAGTCACCGGCGCCGGTGGCGTCGACGGCGTCCACCTTCGGCGCCGGCACCCGCACCGGGTCGGCCCCGGCGGCGGCCAGCACCGCGCCGGCCGCGCCGAGCGTCACCACCACGGTGGACGCGCCCAACTCCCGCAGGTACGCGGCGACCCCCTCGACCGGCTCACCCGGATACAGCAGCCCGGCGTCGGCGCTGCTCAACTTGACCAGGTGCGCGCCCGCGGCGAACTCCGCCACCACCTGCCGCAACCCGTCCAGCGCGACCGGCCCGTCGAGCAGTCGCGGGCGAACGTTCGGATCGAGGACCCGCAGGCCGGTGGCGAGCGACCAAGCCCGGCGGGCGGCGGCCAGCGTGCCCGGCTCAAGCAGCACGATCGAGCCGCAGTAGAGCACGTCAGCGCCCTCCGTCAGCGCCAGGTCCACGTCGTCCGGGCCGAGCAGGCCGTAGGAGCGCGGCTCGCCGTAGAAGTGGAAGTCCGGCTCCGGGCCGGCGTACGTCACCACCGCCAGCGCGGTCGGCGCGGACACCGTGACCGCACCGGCCAGGCCGACGCCGACGCCGCTCAGGAAGTCGCGGATCCGCTGGCCCAGCACGTCGTCACCGAGCGAGCCGACGAACTGGGCCGCCCCGCCGAGCCTGGTCACCCCGACGGCGACGTTGAGCGGGCCGCCACCGATGGCCTGCCGGTAGACCCGCTCCCCGTCGACGTCGCTGTCGAGCAGGTCGACGAGCGCCTCGCCGAGCACCACCGCGTACCCCATCAGAGCCCCCTCGCCCTCGGCGGCCGCGACGGCCGTCTCGCCCCAGGCTGGCACAGCGGGATCAGTCCGCGTGGTGGATCGGCCCGTCGGTCGCGGCCAGGGGGCGGCCACTGCCGCCCCAGCGGGCCGCGACGATCTGCGCGGCCACGCTGACCGCGGTCTCCTCGGGGGTACGACCACCGAGGTCCAGCCCGATCGGTGAGGCCAGCCGGTCGAGTTGCGCGGTGCCGAGCCCCGCCTCGCGGAGTAGTTTGTGCCGTTCGTCGTGGGTACGTCGCGACCCCATCGCGCCGACGTACGCCAGGGGTTCGCGCAGGGCCAGCGCCAGCAGCGGCACGTCGAACTTCGGATCGTGGGTGAGCACGCAGACGACCGTGCGCCCGTCGACCCGGCCGGCGTCGATCTCGTCCCGCAGGTAGCGGTGCGGCCACCGCACCACCACCTCGTGCGCGTCGGGGAAGCGCCGGCCGGTGGCGAAGACGGGCCGAGCGTCGCAGACGGTCACCCGGTAGCCGAGGAACACGCCGATGTGCGCCACCGCCGCCGCGAAGTCGATCGCCCCGAAGACGATCATCCGGGGCGCGGTGGCGTACGCGGCCACGAAGAGACTGAGGCCGCCGCCCCGACGCTGCCCCTGGTAGCCGTACCCCAGGACGCCGCTGTGCCCGGCCGCGAGCAGCCCGAGCGCGTCGTCGGCCGCGGCGTCGTCCAGCCGGTCGTCGCCGAGCGAGCCCGTCACCCGCCGCCCGGTCAGCACCAGCCGGCGACCCAGCCGCCCCGCCGGGTCGGACGTGTCACCGGCGTCGGCGGCCACGCACGTGACGACCGCGGCCGGTTCGCCGGCCTGCCGCGCGGCGGCGACCACGTCGAGTTGCGCCAGGGCATCGCCGTCGAACCGCTCGACGAACACGTCCAGCTGGCCGCCGCAGGTGAGCCCGACGGCGTACGCCTCGTCGTCGCTGACGCCGTAGTGGACCAACTCCGGTACGCCGGTGTCGAGCACGTGGCGGGCCCGCTCGTAGAGGTCCGCCTCGACGCAGCCGCCGGAGACGCTGCCGGTGACCGTGCCGTCCGCGGCGACGAGCATGGCGGCGCCGGGCGGCTGCGGCGCGGACCGCCAGGTGGCGACCACGGTGGCCAGGGCGACCGGCTCGCCGGCCCGGCAGCGGCGGTGCAGTTCGTCGAACACGTCGGGCACGCGCTGCCGCCTCCTTCGTCTGCGCGACGCTACGGGCGGCGTGAGGCGACCCGAGGCGGGCGATCTGCGCGGGAAGACCGTCGGGGCGCAGACCATCACTATAGGAAGCAACCCGCCGGACCGGATAGGAGTCCGCCGAGCCGGCACGGGCCCGCCGTGTTTGACATATCGAGGACCGACTATTGCGTCGGTGGCGGGCGACGTGGTGGGATGGCCCGTACCGGGTGGTGCGAGGGCTGTCGCGCCGCCGGTTGCCGGGTTGTTGGACGCGAGGGCACCGGTCCAGGACAGGACCGTCGATGGCGCGTGTCCGCCGGCCGATCTTCTGCCGGGGCGCGCCAGGGTGATCGTCGTATCCGCTTGCGGCGGGGCGGCCTCGGGCGGCACGCCTCGCGAGTCAGGAGAACCCGTGAACCGTTCCCGTACGGCCGCAGTGCTCACCGCGGCCCTGACCCTTGCGCTGGGCGCCGTCGCCCTGGCGTCCAGTCCACAACCGGCGGCCGCGCACGGCGCGGCGATGACGCCGGGCGCCCGCACCTACCTCTGCTGGCAGGACGGCATGAGCCAGACCGGCGAGATCAGGCCGAACAACCCGGCGTGTGCCGCCGCCGTGGCGCAGAGCGGCACGAACTCGCTCTACAACTGGTTCAGCGTGCTGCGCTCCGACGCCGGTGGCCGTACCACCGGCTTCATCCCGGACGGGCAGCTGTGCAGCGGTGGCAACACCGGCTACCGGGGCTACGACCTGCCCCGCACCGACTGGCCGCTGACCCACCTGACGTCCGGCGCGCGGTTGGACTTCCGGTACAGCAACTGGGCGCACCACCCGGGCACCTTCTACTTCTACGTGACGAAGGACAGCTGGAGCCCGACCCGCGCGCTGGCCTGGAGTGACCTGGAGGAGCCGTTCCTGACGGTGACCAACCCGCCGCAGCGCGGCGCGGTCGGCACCAACGACGGTCACTACTACTTCAGCGGCAACCTGCCGTCGGGCAAGAGCGGTCGGCACATTATCTACTCCCGCTGGGTGCGTTCGGACTCGCAGGAGAACTTCTTCGGCTGCTCCGACGTGACGTTCGACGGTGGTAGCGGTCAGGTGACCGGTGTGGGTCCGGGCGGGAACAACCCGACCACCCCGCCGCCCACCACGCCCCCGCCGACCACGCCTCCGCCGACCACCCCGCCGCCCACCACGCCCCCGCCCACCACGCCTCCGCCGACCACCCCGCCGCCGACCACGCCGCCGCCGTCCAGCGGTGACTGCATGGCCGTCTACTCGGTGACCAGCACCTGGCAGGGCGGATTCCAGGGACAAGTCACGATCATGAACCACGGCAGTACGCCGTTCTCCGGCTGGACCGCGAGCTGGACCTGGCCCAGCGGACAAGTGATCAACCAGGTCTGGAATGCCACCCAGACGACGTCCGGCGCCTCGGTGACCGCGACGAACGTCCAGTACAACGGCACGGTCGCGCCCGAGGGCACGACATCGTTCGGCTTCCTGGCCAGCAGCACAGGAACCAACGCCCTCCCGACGGTCACCTGCGCCCGTCGCTGAGGTCCCCCTGAAATGATCAAGAGGTTTGCGTCATCCGGAGCGCTTCCGGTGACGCAAACCTCTTGATCGACAGGGTGGGTGCGGGGTGCGCGGTTAGCGGACCATGGAGCCGACTACCGGCTTCGTCAGCAGGGCCGACTGGTTGCGCTGGATGCCCGGGTCGAGCGTCTTGGCCACGAAGATGGCGTGCCAGATGCAGAAGATCAGCACCGTCCACACCTTGCGGGAGTGGTCGAACTCCTCCCGCTTGTGCTCGTCGAGCAGCCGCAGCGCGTACGACAGGTCGAGCAGGTCACCCGCGCCGGAGGTGCTCAGCACGTGGCGGGCCCACTCGTACATCTCGCCGCGCAGCCACACCCGGGTCGGGGTCGGGAAACCCAGCTTCTTACGGTTGACGATCGCCGGCGGCACGACGCCCTGCAACGCCTGACGCATCGCGTACTTGGTGGCGTCGGAGCGCGGCGGCAGCTTCAGGTCCACCGGGATCTTCGCCGCGACGTCGAACACCTCGCGGTCGAGGAACGGCACCCGCACCTCCAGCGAGTGCGACATCGAGATCCGGTCGGCCTTGACCAGGATGTCGCCGCGCAGCCAGGTGTAGAGGTCGACGTACTGCATCTTGGTGACGTCGTCCAGCTCGGTGCACTCGGCGTAGATCGGGGCGGTCACGTCGGTGTAGCGCACCGAGGGGTCGTAGCGACGCATCAGGTGCTGCTTCTCCTCCTCGGTGAACATCCGCGCGTTGCCGTAGTAGCGCTCCTCGATCGGCGTGGTGCCCCGCTCGAGGAAGCTCTTGCCCTTGACCCCCTGCGGGATGGCCTTGGAGACCGCGCGCAGCCCCTTCTGCACGCCACCGGGCAGGCCGTTGACGGTGCCCAGCGACAGCGGCTCCCGGTAGATCGTGTAACCGCCGAAGAACTCGTCGGCCCCCTCACCGGAGAGCACCACCGTGACGTGCTCGGCGGCCTTCTTCGCCACGAAGTAGAGCGGCACCAGCGCCGGGTCGGCCACCGGGTCGTCCAGGTGCCAGACGATCTTCGGCAGCGCGTCGATCATGTCCTGCGGACCGATCTTGGTGGGGATGGTGGTGACGTCCAGGTGCCGCGCCGAGTCCTGCGCGACGTCGATCTCGGAGTAACCCGGGACGTCGTAGCCGACGGTGAAGGTCAGGATGTTCGGGTTGAACTCGCGGGCCAGCGCGACCACGGCGGTCGAGTCGATGCCGCTGGACAGGAACGAGCCGACCGGCACGTCCGAGCGCATGTGCATGCGCACGCTCTCGCGCAGCGTCTCGCGGATCTCGTGGTACAGCTTCTGCTCATCGTCGACCGGCGCGGGCCGGAACACCGGCCGGTACCACCGCCGTACGTCGATCCGCCCGCCCGGGGTCCAGGTCAGGTACTCGCCCGAGCCGATCCGGCTGATGCCCTTGTGCAGCGTGCCGGGCTCCGGCACGTACTGCAGGGTCAGGTAGTGACTCAGGTTCGCCGCGTCCACGCCCGCGTCGCCCTGGTAGTTGCTGTGCGCGAACGGCAGCAGCGCCTTCTTCTCCGACGCCAGGTAGAGGCCGTCGGCGGTCTCCAGGTAGTGCAGCGGCTTGATGCCGAAGTAGTCGCGGGCGCCGAACGCGCGCCGCTCCTGCCGGTCCCAGATGACGAAGGCGAACATGCCGCGTAGCCGGGTGAGCACCTGCTCGCCCCAGTAGTGGTAGCCGGCGACGATCACCTCGCCGTCACCGGCGGTGGCGAACTGCGCGCCGAAGTCCCGGATCAGCTCGTCGCGCAGCTCGATGTAGTTGTAGATCTCACCGTTGAAGGTCAGCAGGTAACGGCCGTTCGCGTAGGGCAGCGGCTCGTGACTCGACGCGACGTCGATGATGGCGAGCCGCTTGTGGGCGAACACTCCGTCCGCGTACCGGCCGGACGCGTCGCCGACCACCTCGACCCCTGTCTCGTCCGGGCCGCGGTGGTGCAGGCATTCCAATGCTCCGGCGATGTGGTCGCGGTGCGCGGCGGCGTTGCCGTTCGCGCTGAAGAAGGCCAGGAGTCCGCACATGGTCGTCATCTTTCCACGCGCTCCGTCGGCCCGTCGCAGCCGTCCGTCGTTCGGGGCGCTCCCGGCCGCCACCACCGCGAACCGGGCGCGCGGTACCGTCGGGACCAGCCACGAGCGGAGGGGAGCGGCGCAATGACCGAGGAACGCAAAAGCACCGAGGGTACGCCGACAGACGGCACGGAATCGCACGATCCGGACTTCCCGGAGGCGTTCCTGTCGTTCATGCGGCAGGGCTGGCGCGACACCGAACTCCCGGTCACGCCGCGTCCAGAGATCCCCAACTACGCCAAGCGGCGGGCTGCGCTCTCCGCGGCCTTCCCGGGCGAGACGCTGGTCATCCCGACCGGCGGCGAGAAGGTCCGCGCCAACGACACCGCGTACCCGTTCCGGCCGGGCAGCGACTTCGCCTACCTGACCGGTGACCACGACCCGGACAGCGTGCTGGTGCTGCGCCCGAACGGCTCGGGCCACGACGCGACGCTGTACATGCGGCCCCGCTCGTCCCGGGAGACCGACGAGTTCTTCCGCAGCCGGCACGGCGAGCTGTGGGTGGGCCGGCGGCACACCCTCGGCGAGAAGTCCACCGAACTGGACCTGCCCACCGCCGACCTGACCGGGCTGGAAGCGGCGCTGGCCGACCTCGCTCCGGGGCGTACCCGGGTGTTGCGCGGTTTCGACGCCCAGGTGGACGCGGCCGTGCGCCCCTACGACGGGCCGCGCGCCGAGGGTCAGCCGGCCCGCGACCGGGAGCTGGCCATCGCCATCTCGGAGCTGAAGCTGGTCAAGGACGAGTGGGAGATCGGCCAGCTCCAGGACGCGATCGACGCCACCGTCCGGGGCTTCGAGGACGTGGCCCGCGTCCTGCCGGCCGACCGCGCCGTCTCGGAGCGCCTGCTGGAGGGCATCTTCGCGCTGCGCGCGCGGCACGACGGCAACGACGTCGGGTACGGCTCGATCGTCGGCGCGGGCGAGCACGCCACGATCCTGCACTGGGTGCACAACCACGGCGCCACCCGCCCGGGTGATCTGCTGCTCATGGACATGGGGGTCGAAGGGCGCAACCTCTACACCGCCGACGTGACCCGGGTGCTGCCGGTCGACGGCCGGTTCACCGCCCTGCAACGCCAGGTCTACGACATCGTGTACGCCTCACAGCAGGCCGGCATGGACGCCATCCGCCCCGGCGTGAAGTTCAAGGACGTCCACCTGACCTGTATGCGGGTGCTCGCCGAGGGCCTGTCCGACCTGGGCCTGCTGCCGGTGAGCGTGGACGAGGCCATGGACGAGAAGTCGTCGGTCTACCGGCGCTGGACGCTGCACGGCTTCGGCCACATGCTCGGCATCGACGTCCACGACTGCTCGAACGCCCGCAAGGAGACGTACCGCGACGGCGCCCTGGGCGAGGGCTACGTGCTCACCGTGGAGCCGGGTCTCTACTTCCAGCCCGAGGACGAGCTGGTCCCCGCCGAGCTGCGCGGCATCGGCATCCGCATCGAGGACGACGTCCTGGTCACCGCGACCGGCGCGGTCAACCTGTCGGCTGGCCTGCCGCGCACCTCCGACGAGGTGGAGACCTGGCTGGCCGAGCAGCGCGAAGCCGGGCCCCGCCTGCCCGGCTGACCCAAGCCCCACCCCTCGACCTCGACCCCGAGCCCCTGGGGTCGCCGCCTCGGCATAGACCTGGGCCAGTGCCTGGACCTAGTCCGGGCCTGGCCTGGGCCTGGGCCTGGCCGATGTCCGGGCTTGGCCGATGTCCGGGCTTGGCCTGGGCCTGGGCCTGGCCGATGTCCGGGCTTGGCCGATGTCCGGGCTTGGCCTGGGCCTGGCCGATCCCTGGGCCTGGCCGATGTCCGGGCCTGGGCTTGGGCCTGGCCGATGTCCGGGCCTGGGCCTGGCCTGGGCCTCGGGCCTCGGGCCTCGATCTGGACTCGTGGCCGGCGCGTACCGGGCCACCGGCCGTGGCCGGCGCGTTGATCCACTCCAGATCACCGAGCTTGGGGTATCCAGACGCCAGGATACCGCGCCATCGGCGCACTGGAGTGGATCATGCCTGCTACCGGGCTAGATCCACTCGACCTCCTTGATGTCGGGGTTTCCGACCCGCTCGGAGAGCGCGTTTTCCAGGAACCCGAGCCGATCACCACCAGCGGCACCGCCAAGCGCCCCACGCCGGACGGCAAGGGGCGCCTCGTGGCGTTTGGGCTGCTCACACCCCTTCCTGTCGCCCCGGACCGTTACGGGCTCGTGCCCTAATTTGAGGCGTATGCGGGGTTTTCTCGGATACGTCCGCCTCGCGAAGATAGTTCTCATACGGTGGACATCGGAGGCTGCAACCGATTTGTAGCTGGTCGTGGCGCTGCGGGCGGTGCGACCCCGTCTGGTAGCAGGAGAGGCGGAAGGCTCTGATGTCCAACGACGTAACGAGTACCGACGGCGGGGCCTCGACGGCTCCGCCAACACGACGACGACGGGCCCTGTGGGTTGCCGGCGTCGCGGGCCTGACCGGGGTGGTCGGCCTGGCCGCCCTCGGTGGCGTGGCCGCACGGGACGACAAACCCACCTCCGCCCGGGTGTCCGACGCCCAGCCGTCGACCAACCGGCAGAACGTCAGCGACGCCGACGCGAACGCCGACGGCGGCAAGGAGAACGGCGGCGAGGAGAACGGTGGCAACGACGAGTGGAGCGGCGACGACTGGAGCGGCAGCGACGACCACGCCGGCAAGGACGACAAGCGGGACGAGAAGGATCGCACCAAGCAGGTGCCCTGCGACTCGGACAAGCTGATCCAGGCGATCACCTTCGCCAACGACGGCGACGGCGGTGTGCTGGAGCTGGCCAAGGGCTGCACGTACACCCTGACCCGCAACCAGGACGGCAACGGCCTCCCGGTGATCACCGAACCCATCACGCTCAAGGGCGAGCACACGACCATCGGTCGTGCGGCCACCGCCGACTACTTCCGCATCCTGAACGTCGGACCGGGTGGGCAGCTCACCCTCAAGGGCCTGAGCATCAAGGGTGGGCAGACCATCCAGCGGGCGATGACCGTGGAGCCGGCGACGGTCTGGGGGCCGTACGCGACCTCGGTCCGGACCACGCCGGCCACGGGTAAGCCGGCGGCCACCACCGCAGCGGGCGCCGCAGCCCAGCCGGGCACGACGGCGGCGGCGAAGTCGGCGACGTCCACCGCAGCGGCAGCCAAGCCGACTACAACGACGGCCAAGCCGACGGCGGCCAAGCAGACGGCGGCCAAGCAGGCAACGACCAAGCAGGCGGCGGTCAAGGGCGCGGCGGTCAAGGGCGCTGCCGCCAAGCCGGGAGCGAGCAAGGCGGCGGAGCCCACAGCAGCGACCAAGGCGGCAGCCGCAGCGAAGCCGGCAGCGCCAACGGCCAAGGCGATCAAGGCAGCGGCCACCAAGCCGGCAACCGGAACCGCAGCCAAGCCGGCAGCGGCAACCGCCCCGACGACGGCGGCGACCGGAGCTCAGGTTGCGCCGCTGGTGGAGGAGCCCGGGTTCAACGACGGCGCCGGGGTGCTCGTACAGCCTGGGGGTCGGGCCGAGATCCTGGACAGTGAGCTGCTCTACAACCAGTCCGGCGGCAACGGCGGCGGGCTGGCCAACTTCGGCAGCACCAGGCTCAGCAAGACCACGGTCGCACACAACACCGCCTTCTTCTTCGGCGGTGGCATCTTCAACGCCGGCGTGCTCCAGGTCGACGAGTCGAAGATCAAGGACAACACCGGGATCATCGGTGGTGGCGGCATCGCCAACGGCGCGGCCGAGATCTTCACCGAGTCCGTCGACGGCGGTGCGGTCTGGGTCTACAAGAGCGAGATCACCGACAACGAGACGCTCGGCTTCGGCGGCGGCGTCCTGGACGTCGAGGGCACCACGACCCTGCACGACACGAAGGTCACCGACAACACGGCGGTGCTCGACGGGGGCGGCGTTGCCGTGGCCGACAGTCAGCTCACCCTCAAGCACGCCACGGTGGCCAGGAACAGCGCTGGCCGCGACGGTGGCGGTGTGGCGGTCGTCTCCGACAGCACCGCGACGATCGAGGACACCGCCATCAAGGACAACACCGCGGGGTCCGCCGGCGCTGGCCTCTTCAACGACGAGAGCCGCACGACGCTGCGCGACAGCGAGGTCGTCGGCAACCGGGCCATCGGCCCGTTCGCCCGGGGCGGCGGCATCCTCAACACCGAGGGCAGCGAGGTCACGCTCCACCGGACGAAGGTGGCGTACAACTTCTCCACCCTCGAGCCGGGAGGCATCTTCAACAGCCTCGGCGGCACCGTGACGCTGGACGACGAGTCCGCAGTCACCGCCAACCGTCCGACCAACTGCTTCAACGTTCTGGACTGCTTCGCCTGACCGGGTGGGGCTGAACCACATAGAACGCCCCTCCGAGCCGTCACCGGCTCGGAGGGGCGTACCCATTTGGGCAGGTCACGGGCCCACAGGCCGACTTGGGCAGGGGTGTGTCCGTCCGGTCCTCGCTGGGGGCAACATGAACCTAATGTGGGGTTGTTTCGGATACACCCCCGAGGCGAGGAACATTCTCATACGGTGTTTTTGGGAGCTACAACCGATTTGTAGCAGGGGACGACCGTCTGAGGGCGGCGACCCTGTCTGGTACGAGGAGAGGGCAGAGAGCTCCGATGTCCAACTACCTAACGAACAACGAAGCCTCCGGGCGGGCGACGGCCAAGAGCCGCCGCAAGCTCTGGCTCGCCAGCGGCGTGGCCGGTCTGACGGGCGTGATCAGTCTCGCGGCGGTGGGCGTCGCGGGCAGCGCCGGGGCGGTCGGCCTGAACTGGAACACCGCGCAGGTGAGCAAGGACGGCGACCAGCACGGTGACGAGGGTCGTGACTGGGACAAGGACCAGAACAAGGACAAGGACAAGGACCGGGACAAGGACCACGAGCGTGGGAAGGAGGTGCCCTGCGACACCGACAAGCTGATCCAGGCGATCGTGTTCGCCAACAACAAGCACGGCGGTGTGCTGGAGCTGGCCAAGGGCTGCACCTACAACCTGAGCCGCAACGACTACCAGGGCAACGGTCTGCCGGTCATCACCGAGAACATCACCCTCAAGGGCGAGCACACCACCATCGCCCGTGAGGCCACGGCCGACTACTTCCGGATCCTCAACGTCGGTCCTGGCGGACACCTCACCATCAAGGGCCTGACCGTCAAGGGTGGTCAGACCCTCGAACTGTTGAGCGCCGTCGAGCCGGCGGCCGTCTGGGCGTCCTACTCGGACTCCGAGGCGATCGCGGCGCAGGTGAAGGCCGGCGTTCCGCTGGACCAGGCCCTCACCGCGCGGCAGGCCAACCCGAAGGCCGGCCTGAAGGCCGCGCCGAAGGCGACCGCGAAGGCCGCCACGAAGGCGGCGCCGGGCGCCGTCACGCCGCTCGTCGAGGAGCCGGGTGACACCGACGGCGCGGGCATCCTGGTGCAGCCGGGCGGCTCCGCCGAGATCATCGAGTCCGAGGTCGTCCTCAACCAGTCCGGCGGCAACGGCGGCGGTGTGGCCAACTTCGGCACCACGAAGATCTGGCACAGCACCGTCGCGGGCAACACCGCCTTCTTCTTCGGTGGCGGTGTCTTCAACGCCGGCCTGCTCAAGGTCGAGGAGTCGAAGATCAAGGACAACACCGCGATCATCGGCGGTGGCGGCATCTCCAACGGCGCCGCGGAGATCTTCACCGAGGACGTCGACGGCGGCACGGTCGAGCTCAAGAAGACCGTGATCAGCGACAACGAGACGCTGGGCTTCGGCGGCGGCTACCTCGACATCGAGGGCAACACCACCGCGTACGACACCGAGATCACCTCGAACACGGCGGTCCTCGCCGGTGGTGGTCTGGCGGCGGCGGACAGCCAGCTGAACCTGCACAAGGTGACGGTCGCGAAGAACAGCACCGCCGGGGTCGGTGGCGGTCTCGCCATCGCCTTCGACAGCGCGGTGACCGTCGAGGACAGCTGGATCAAGGAGAACACCGCCGGCTTCTTCGGCGGCGGGGTCTTCAACGCCGGCAGCATCCTCACGCTGCGCAACAGCGAGGTCGTCGGCAACCGGGCCATCGGCCCGATCGGGGTCGGCGGCGGCATCTTCAACATCTTCGGCGAGGTCAACCTGTCGAAGACGAAGGTCGCCAACAACTTCTCGACCTTCGCGCCGGGCGGTGTGTTCACCTTCTTCGGGCCGGTGAACGTGGACGACAAGTCCGCCATCACCGCGAACCGCCCGACGAACTGCCTGGCCATCCCGGGCGGCGCCATCGAGAACTGCTTCGCCTGATCAAGAGCACGGAGCACGACGCACCACACGGACCGGCCCCCTTCCGCGACGCGGGAGGGGGCCGGTCCCCGCTCACTTCTGGACGAACACCGCCACGCTGCGCGCCGGCACCGTGAAGGTGCCGGACGCCCGGTCGAACGACGACGTCCGCAGCGCCGGGTCGGCCGAGTTGACCAGCACCGGGTGCAGCGACACGTCCGCGCCCCGCAGACCGGTCACCGTCTGCGTCGCCGTCTCCGGAGTGCTGTTGAAGACGACGGTCAGCGCGGTCCACGCCCCGCCGAGACCACGCGCGTCCAGCGTCATGGTCAGCACGCCCGGGGTCTCCGACTCGCCGGACAGGGGGAAGGCCACCCGTCGCTGCACCTGCTCGGCGCTGCCCAGCCCGAACACCGGCGACGACGCCCGGACGCGCAGCAGCTCGGCGTACCGGGCGTCGGTGGTGCCGATCGCCGCACAGTCGGGCACCAAGGCCGGGTCGGCCAGCAGCGGCTTCGCGTACGGCCACTTGTCCTGGTTGTCCTGCGCCGGTGGCAGGCCGACGCCGAACCCGTTGCCGTTGGCGCAGTCCCAGCGGATCTGGTTGAACCAGTCACCGGAGTTGAACGAGTTGCGGTCCAGCGACTTCGACCGCAGCCGTTCCGTGCCGGCGGTGACGAACCCGGCGCCCTGCCCCAGCACCACCGTGCTCAGCGCCAGCACCTGCATCCGGGACCGGTCCGCCGCGCTGGTGCCCTGCGGCAGCTTGTACGCCAACGCGTCGTACAGGATCTCGTTGTCGTGCGCGTCGACGTAGGTGACGGCCTCCCCCGGCGCGGCGGTGTAACCGGCCGGCGAGCCGTTGTAGTCCACCTGGGCCCCGGTGACCGTGCGCCCGGAGGTGTCGGTGAACCGGTAGTCCCGCAGGTTGCCGGTGAGGCCCACCTTGATCAGGTCGTGGGCGCGCAGCAGGCGGGCCTTCTGCTCGGCCGCCGACCCGTTCACCTCATCGCCGTTGGGGTCGGTGTAGAGCCCGGAGGCGAAGCCCTGCACGCGCGGGTTGGCGTCGAACGGGCCGCCACCGCGCACAGCGTCACGCAGCCGGTCGTTGAACGTGCCGATGCCCGTGCCGGCCATGTTGGCCTGGGTGGCCTGCTCGAACCGGGCGTCGTTGGCGACCTCGCCGAAGTTCCAGCCCTCGCCGTACAGCATGATCGCCTTGCCGTCCACGCCGTCGCGGGCGACGGTCAGCCGGTCCAGGGCCGCCCGGACGGCCAGGATGTTCGCCTTGGGGTGGTGGCCCATCAGGTCGAACCGGAAACCGTCCACCTTGTACTGCCTGGCCCAGGTGACCAGCGAGTCGACCACCAGCTTGCCCATCATCGCGTGCTCGGGCGCGGTGTTGGCGCAGCACGTGGAGTTGGCGACGGTGCCGTCGTCGAGCAGCCGGTGGTAGTAGCCGGGCACCACCTGGTCGAGCACCGACTTCCCATCGACGCCGGCCGCCGCCGTGTGGTTGTAGACCACGTCCATGACCACCCGCAGGCCGGCGTCGTTCACTCCGGCCACCATGCGACGGAACTCGGTGGTCCGCGCCGCCCCGCTCGGGTCGAGGGCGTAGCCGCCCTCCGGAACGGTGTAGTGCAGCGGGTCGTACCCCCAGTTGTAGCCGTCGGTGTCGGCGACGGCCGCGACGCACGTCTGCTGCTGGTCCGAGTCCGGTGGCAGCGCCGCCAGGTCGCAGGCCGGCTGGCGCTGGTCGGCCCGCTTCTCGGGGATGGTGGCGAAGTCGAACGCCGGCAGCAGGTGCAGGTGGGTGACGCCGGCGTCGCCGAGCGCCCGCAGGTGTTTCATGCCGGCGGTCCCCGGGTCGGTGAACGCCAGGAACGTGCCCCGCCGCTGCGCCGGCACGGTGTCGTCGGCGATGGAGAAGTCACGCACCGACAGCTCGGAGATCTGCGCCTTCGAGGCGGGCACCGCGGCCGGCTTGCGCAGCGTCCGCCAGCCCGGCGGGGCCAGCGCCGCGTCGTCGAGATCAACGAGCTGGCTGTGCGTCGAGTCCGCCGCGAGGGACACCGAGTACGGGTCGGTGACCGACGCGGTGACCATCCGCTGCGCGGCCGGCTGCCACGCCTGCACCCGGTAGCGGTAGTACTTCCCCGTCCAGGCGTGGCTACCGCGTACCGACCAGACGCCGGTGCGGTCGTCGCGGCGCATCGCCACCGTCTTCGGCGCGGCCGTGGGCGAGTCGAACAGTTCCAGCTCCACCGTCCGGGCGGTCGGCGCCCAGAGCGCGAGGCTCGGCGTCCGGCCGGCGAAGGTCGGACCGAGCGTGACCTGGGTGGCCCGGGAGTACACGTCGTCGAGCACGCCGGGGATCTGCACGCCGGTCGCGGCGAGCAGCTTCCCCTGGGCGTCGCGCTCGGTGACCAGGAGCTGTCCGCGCAGCGCCGCCGGCACCTTCGCCAGGTCACCCCGGTCGAGGGTGAAGGCCCGGTGGGACCACAGGTGCGGGAACGCCGCGCGCTGGGCCTCGGTGAGCCCGTTGCGCTGCGCGCGCAACGGCAGACTGGTGTACGCCCCGGACAGCTCCCCATCGACGACGCTCACCCCGCCGGCCGGGGCGGCCACCAGGGCGTACACCCGACCGTCGGTAGGTGGGGTCTGCCAGGCCACCGTGGACCTGTCGATCCAGTGCGCCTTCTGCTTGCCGATGTCCGTGTCCCCGCCGGCGCTGGTCGCGGTCGACGGCAGCAGCCGCCCCGGGGTGGCGGCGAGCAGCCACACCTCCCGTCCGGCGCTGGCGAAGTCGAGCCGCTGGTCGTCGGGCAGGTCCTTGGTGTCGCCCTTGTGCAGGATGTAGTTCAGCCCGGTGGCCCCGGCCGCCAGCGGCACCCGGAACACCGCGCCGAACGCGTCGGTCGACGTGGGCGCGAGCGGGGTGGCCCAGTCGGTCGGGTTGGCCGCGCCGTCCCACAGGTGCAGACCCCAGCCGTCGTAGGTGCCGTCGGCCCGCCGGTAGTGGATCACCGCGGTGCCCTCCTCGACGGGCGGGTCCGACTGGCCGGTGGCCGCCTGCCTGCTCGGGTAGATCGCCGGGTCACCCTGCTTGAGCCAGATCTCACCGGTGGCGCTCACGTCGATACTGCGGTCCTGGGCGACGTCCTTGGTGCCGTTCTTGTCGACCACCACGAAGCCCACCGACTTCGCGCCCGGCTTGAGCTTCACCCAGGCGAACCGGCCGTAGGAGTCCTCCCCGGCGAACGGTTGCCCGGTGGGCCACTCGGTGACGTACGCCGGGTCGATGTCGCCCCAGGCGTACAGCCCCCAGTCGTCGTACCCCCCGGCCGGGCGCTGGTAGTGCACCACCGCCCACTCCCGGGATCCACCCAGCTCGGGCGTGCCGACGACCGCGACGGACCGGGCGGTGGCGGTGCGGCCCCGGCCGTCCCGGACGACCGCGCGGTACTCGACGCGGGTGCCGCCGGCCAGCCCGTCCAGGTCGTGGTGCACGGTGTACGGCGCGTGGTCCGCGCTGCCCAGCAACGTCCACCGGCCGCCGCCGACCCGGGCCGCCACCGTGACGGTCGACAGCGGGTCGCCGGTCACCTGTGCGGTGACCGCCGCGCGGGTCGCCACCGACGCGTCCGGCGCGGGGGTGGTGATGGTGATGGTCGGCGTGCCGCTCGGCCGGGCGATGGGGCTGCCCGCGCGGTACACGGCCGCCGACAGCGGCGGCACGGTCAGCGTGACCTTCCCGTCGCCGCCCGCCTTCGCGCTGGCGGAAGCGCCGTAGATGCCGGTGAAGGTGGCGCCGGCCGACCAGGTGTCCACGCTGACAGTCTGCGCGGTCGCGGCGTTGTTCACCGCGACGAGGTACTCGGTCCGGTCAGCGGGCGCGACGCGGGAGGCGGCGAACACGCCGGGACCGTCGGCGGCGTACCGGGTGACCTGGATGCCGTCGCGCAGCGCGGGGTGCGCCTGGCGCAGCCGGCCCAGCTCGGCGATCGTCCGGTACAGCGGGTGGGCGGTGTCGAACTGGTCGCTGGCGTGGGTGCGGTCGGTGCCGAGCAGGTCGTCGTCGAGGTAGTCGGGCACCTTCGAGGCGAACATGTCCTGCCGGGCGTCCTTGTCCCCACCGGGGCCGGTGAAGCCCTGCTCGTCACCGGAGTAGATCACCGGCTGGCCGCGGGTGAGGAACATGAGCTGGTGGGCGAGCTGGTCGCGGCGCAGGTGACTGGCCGGGTCGGTGCCGCCGCCGGCGATGAACGACCCGATCCGGCCCATGTCGTGGTTGCCGAGGAAGGTCGTCAGCCGGCCGGCGTCGGTGTCCCGAGCGGCGTAGAGGTCGTCCCGGGCGTACACGTCGGCGAGGGCCTTCGCCGAGCCGGCACCCGCCGTGTAGCCCCGCGCGGCCTCCTGGAACGCGAAGTCGAGGGTGGCCGGCAGGCCGCCGCGGCGCACGTACGTCGAGGTGACCTCCGGATCGGCGCTGTACACCTCGCCGAAGACGAAGAAGTCGCGTCTGCCGGCCGTCTCGGCGGCCCGCTCGACGCCCCGGGTGAACTGCGGCCAGAAGTCCATGTTGACGTGCTTGACGGTGTCCAGCCGGAACCCGTCGACGCCGGTCGCGCCGATCCAGTCCCCGTACGCCTTGGTCATCCCCTGGACCACCTCGGGCCGTTCGGTCCACAGGTCGTCGAGACCGAAGAAGTCGCCGTACTCGCTGTTCTCGCCGGCGAACGTGGAGTCGCCCCGGTTGTGGTACATGCTGGCGTCGTTGAGCCAGGCCGGCACCTTCACCGTCGCGTCACCCGGCTCGGGAAGGACCGGCGTGTACGGGCCGGCGTTCGCGTCGACGGTCGGGAAGTCCCGGCTGCCGTCGGCGTAGTTGCGGTCCTCGAAGGCCCGCCCCCGCGCGTCCGTGTACGGCGAGGTCGCCTTGTCCACGTAGGCGTAGCGGTCCTCGGCGTACCTGATGACGTCGGCGGTGTGGTTGACCACCACGTCGAGATAGACCTTGATGCCTCGCCGGTGCGCCAGCGAGACCAGCTCCTTGAGCTGGGCGTTCGTGCCGAAGTGCGGGTCGACCTGGGTGAAGTCGGTGATCCAGTAACCGTGGTAGCCGGCGGAGATGTCGTTCCCCTCGCCCTGCACCGGGCGGTTCTTGAAGATCGGGGCGAGCCAGATGGCGGTGGTGCCCAGGCCCTGGATGTAGGCCAGCTTGTCGATCACGCCCTTGAGGTCACCGCCGTGGTAGAAGCCCTTGTCGGCCGGGTCGAGACCGGTGCGCAGCCGGTCGCCGGTGAGCCCGCCGGAGTCGTTGCGGCGGTCGCCGTTGGCGAACCGGTCCGGCAGGACGAAGTAGAACTGCTCGGCACGCGCGGTGTCGGCGCCCGCGGCCAGCAACGCGTCGGCGCTGGGCTCGTCGCGCCATTGGACCGCGCCGGCCGCGGTCCGGGATTCGGCGCTGGACGGCCGGGGGTCGGCGTTGGCGCCGAGTGGACCGGCGGTGGCCGGCGCGCCGACGAGAGTGACGGTGAGCAGGCTGACGAGCGCGAGCAGGGCGGTACGGCGTATCGGCGGGGGTTTCATCGACGGCCTTCCTCTGGTCGTGATTGGCCGCACGCTAACCCTTGCCGCAACGAACTGCAATACCTTGCAAACAAAGTCGTAACAGAGCAGCAAACTTGCGGAAGGCTCGCTCAGAACCCGCTACAACGCGCCCCGTCGACAGTGCACCCGCGCGGCGTCGAGGACGCCCGCTCCAGGTGGAACCGCAGCGCCACCGACCCACCGGCCGGCACGTCCACCCCGCTGACGTACGTGAAGCCGCCGTCGAACTGCCGCAGCGTCCCCTGGGGCACGCCCTCCACCCAGGTGGTCACCAGTCGACCACCGGCGAACTCGAACCGCACCGTCCAACCCCGGTCCACACCGGACCCGTTGACGATCAGCACCTCGCCGATGAAACCACCGTCGAAGCTCTGCACCACCCGGTAGCGTCCGCTCACCGCCGACGGCTGCTGCGACGGCCGGATCGGCGGTCGCGCCGACGTCGACGCCACCGTCGGACCGACCGTCGACGGCCGCGACGTGACCGGCGTGACCGGCGCGCTCGGCGGCAGCCCGCTGGCCCGCGGCGACAACCCAGGCAGCAGCGCCGAGTTCTGCGGCAGCGGCGTCGGCGACAGCCCGGACGGCGACACCGGCGCCTGCGGCAACGGCAGACCCGCCGGTGGCGGCCCGCCGTCCCGCGCCGGACTACGCCCCCGGTACGCGCCCAGCGCCACGAAGAGCAGGACCACCATCACGACGACGCCGGCGCCCACCACGATCCACGGCGACGACGCGATGGCCGCCGGACCGTGCGACGGTCGCGGGGCACGACGCATGCCGGACATGTACCTCCCTCAGCGGGCCGTCCGGGCAGCCTAGCGATCGACGGCCCGCCCCGGAAAGCGTCGGCGTCGCGCGCCGCGCCGCCCGACGCCCGGTCAGCTGAGCCGGCACTCCACCCCGTTGATCACGCACCGCACCGGACGCTGCGCCGATCCATCCCAACTGACCCGCAGCCGCAGGGTCTGCGTGTCACCCGCACCCAACGACTCTCCGCCACTGAGCACGAACGCGCCGTCACCCTGCGCCGCCACCGAGATCCCCGCCGCGCCGCTGACGCGCAGACCCCGCGTGTCGTCCGCGAAGGCCAACTCCACCCGCCAGTCCACCGACCGGTCCGACCCGTTGGTCACCGACAGCGTGGCATCGGTCGCGTTCCAGCCATCCGTGCCGACCTTGTACTGCGCCGACACCGCCGGGTCCTTTGTCGCCAGGGCCGCGGCGCTCGTCGCGCCCGGCGACGGCGACTTCGTGGTGACGCGCGGCGACGGCGTCCGGCTGCTGCGCGACGCGCGCGGCGACGCCGACCGCCGCTCCAACCCACCCGGTGTCGGGGCCGACGACGAGGCAGCCGGCGTCGTCGGCAGGAACACCGGCGGCGCGGCCTGCGGCGCGCTTTCCCGCTCCCGGGTACGGAACGACAACAGCGCGACCACCAACAGCACCGCCAGCGCGCAGACGCCCACCAGCACCACGATCCACGGCAGCGACAGCACCACTCGCGCCGTCCGCGGACCTCCCGCGCCGTCCGGCCCCACCGCCATCAGGTCTCCCCTCGTCCCACCGACGCGACAGCGTAGCCAGCGCCGGGCGGACCGGAAACCTGGCGGGTACGGATCAGACCGACCGGCCCCCTCCGTCCGGAAAACGGCTCGGGCGCGTCGACGCTCCGCTGGCGGTCAGCCCGTCCGGACGACCGTGCAGATCAGCGGCCCCTCGCCCGAGGTTCGCAGCAGGTAGCGGTACCGCTCCCCCGGCACCGCACGCCCCTGGCTGTCCAGGAACTCCCACTCGACCGACACCAGGGTCAGCAGCGCCGACACCGCCTGCACGTCCTCGATCCGGGCGTGCGCGGCGATCAGCTCCCGGTCCTGGTAGTCGGGTGCGGCGCCCACGAAGGACAGCGCGACCGCCGCCAGCGAGGTGAACGAGAAGCTGTACGTGTCCGCCACCACCAGCCCGGGTAGGGCGTAACACCCACCGAGGGACGGCAGGTCGCCCGAGGTCAACGCGGCGCCGTACCGGTCGAAGAACCCGGTCAGCGTGTCGAGATCCGTGGAGGCGTTCACGGGGACAGCAATTGCCCCGCGCCGGGTGGGCCAAACCTCGGGCCGAGCCTCAGCGGGGCGGGACCCGCACCTCGATCTCCGTACCCAGTCGGGCGCCCCCGGCCAATCCCAGGTCGTCACCACTCCAGAACCGGCCCGGGTCGTACCAGTTCGGACGCTTGCCGGCGGGCAGCAGGCCCATCGCCTCGTAGGTCACGGCCACCACCTCGGCGCAGTACGCCGTCTCCAACGCCCGGTCCCGGGCAGCCGCGCTGGTCGGAGCGGCAGTTGTCCCCCGGTTGGCCGCACTGCCCGCAGCGACCGGGGTGACCCCGTCGGTCGAAGCGGTCGGTGTGGCCCCGTTGGTCGAAGCGGTCGGTGTGGCCCCGTTGGTCGAACCGGTCGGGGTGGCCGAAGCAGCGGGATCGATCCAGGCCGCTTGGGCGGCCCGCGATACGGCTCGGAGTGCCGCCCGGCCAGGACCCGGCAACGACGGCACCCGGCCGCGCACCCACCGCCACGCCAACTGGGCGGTCGACGGGAACGGCGTGCCGTCCAGGCGCGCGACGGTCCGCAGCACCGCGCGTTCCATCTCGCCCTCCGCCGGCGGGTCGAGCTGCCGCAGCCAGGCCCGCTGACCGTACCGGTTGGCCCACACGCAGACCGCGTCTCGCAGGTCGTGCAACTGAACACCGCGCTGGTGCGTGCCCGACCACAGGTCCGGCAGGGACTTGCCCAACTCCGCGTGCCACATCAGCGGCGGCATGTCGTCCAGCACGACGGCCATTCCGACGTGGTTGACCGGACTGTTCGTGGTGAACTGGATCGCCCGGTCCGGCACGCTGCGGCCCCGGAACACCCACACGTCACCGGTGCGGGTCAACTCGACGGCCTCATCCAGGCTGATGCTCATGAGGGACTAGCCTAGGCCGATGCGGCAACGAGTGCGGTGGTGGAAGGTCCTCGGCCTGGCCGGCCTCGCCGGGGTGGCAGCGTCCGGTGTGGTCATTGCCCGGGCCGAGCGGCGCCGACGCGCGTACACCCCGGAGGAGATCCGGGAGCGACTGCGGGAACGTCACGCCCAGGCCAACGACGCGGCGGACTCCGCCTAACCACCCGCCGGTCCAACCTCCGGGCAACCGAGGCAGGTCCGTGCGGGCATGATCGTGCTCGATCCTGGTTGTAGTGGCCTCGGCCGCGCGACGAGGGCCCTCTTTCCTGGTTCGAGCACGATCTTGCGCCGTGTGCGCCGTCTCAGACTTCACTCGGGTTGGTGCGCCCTGGTCGGTGAGAGAGCACTTTCGGGGATGTTGCTGCCTCAGCGGGTTCTGAGGCAGCAACATCCCCGATACTGCGCAGATCACCGAGCGTCGGATTGTGATTTTGTCCGGTTTCGGTAGTCCAACGCGCTTGGACACGCGCGGACGATCGTGCCCGCCCCTTTGATCGACTCCAGGTCAGCGATATCGGGGTATCCCGCACGCCCGGACACCCCGACATCGCCGACGTCGACTCGATCACGCCCCCACATCTCCCCGGAGACACCGGATCGCCCGGGTGATCCACTCCGGCCGGTGATGTGGGGGCGTCCCTCTGCGCGGACGCCCCCAGATCGGCGCTCTGGTGACGATCACGCCGGTGGGGCCCGTGCACGGCGTCACGGATGCGATGTCTGTCCGGGTTTGGGCCGTCGGCATGCTGTGGTCGGTGACACCGAGCGGGCGGAATCGCGGGCCGGGCGGGGTCGTTATACCTGGCACGCCGTCGCGACCCCCGGGTCGCAGCCCCGGCCGCCGGGAACACCCGCCAGGCCGGCGTCGTTACACCCCCCGCACCGCCGAGCAGCTCGCCGGCCCAGAGCCGGTAGCCGCGGCCGGGAACAGCCGCCAGGCCGGCGTCGTTACACCCCCCGCGCCGCCGAGCAGCTCGCCGGCCCAGAGCCGGTAGCCGCGGCCGGGAACACCCGCTGGGTCGGTGTCGTTACATCCCCCGCGCCGCCGAGTAGCTCGCCGGCCCAGAGCCGGTAGCCGCGGCCGGGAACACCCTCCGGGTCGGTGTCGTTACATTCCCCGCACGGCCGAGCACCACCGGCCGTCCCCGGTCCCCTAGCGGGGGAATGATCCGCTGGCCTGGACCGTTGGACCACCCTCCGGAACATCCGAGCAGGCCCCTGCTGGGCCGCCGGCTGATCCCCCCACGATCTTTCCCCGCCCGGCATGCCCCCGTGTGCCGAGTGCGCGTTTCCCCCGACGCAGAGGAGCACGCCATCATGCGTACCGATCTGATTCGTAAGGCCGCTCTGACCGCTGCTGGTCTCGCGTTCACCGGCGGCGCTATCGCTGGTCCCGTTACGGCCGCGTTCGCCGCGGAGAGCACCGCCAAGCCGACGTCCCAGTCGCAGTCGCAGTCGCAGTCTGAGCGTAAGGGTCATGGTGAGCGGCAGTTGGGTGTGCGGTATGAGGCGCAGCCGAACTTCTACTACTGCGGTCCGGCCGCTACCCGTAACGCGCTGAGTGTGCAGGGCAAGGACATCAGCGTGGACGCGATGGCCAAGGAGATGGGCACCACCGAGGCCGGGACCAACAGCATTAACGACATCACGCCGGTGTTGAACAAGGAGACCGGTAAGTCGGACGCCTACCACAGCGTGGAGATCAGCAAGCCCGACGCCGACGCCACCCAGACCGACCGGTTGCGCGCCGACATCGTCAAGACCGTTGATGACGGTCGGGCCGTGGTCGCGAACATCGCCGGCACCAGCGTCGACACCGACGGCAACACGCACTCCTTCGAGGGCGGGCACTACATCAGCGTCGTGGGCTACCGCGATGCCGGCAACACCGTGCGGATCGCCGACTCCGCCGATGCGAACACCGCCGCCTACGACATCACCGTCGAGCACCTCGCCGACTGGATCGCCACCCGCGGCTACGCCACCAGCTGACAACCAACGACAAGGGCCGGACCCCACGGGGTCCGGCCCTTTCGGCGTACCCGGGTCCGGGATCTTCCTGCCGGCGCGAGCCGGCGCCAGGTGCGCTACCGGTGTCGGGTCTGGGCCAGCGCCGGGTCGGCAGGCTGCTCTGAATCGGTGGCCGGCGCAGGCTCGCCCGACGGCTCCGGCTCGGCGGCCTCCAGACGGTGGGCACGTCGACGTAGCCACCACGTGCTGCCCAGGCCGGCCAGCACCGCGAGGACAAGGCCGGCCCAGGAGATGTCCTTGAGCCAGTGCTCGGCCGCCCGACCGACGCTGAACAGCAGGTACGTGGTGCCGAACGCCCAGACCAGCCCGCCGGCGGCGTTGGCCACCAGGAACCGCCGGTACGGCACGTGCAGGGCCCCGGCGAGCGGGCCGGCCAGGATCCGCAGCAGCGCCACGAACCGACCGAAGAACACCGCCCACACACCGTGCCGGGCGAAGCTCTGCTCGGCACGGGCGAGTTGGGCGGGGCCGAGATGACGGGGGAAGCGTCGGCCGAGCCGGGCGAGCAGCGGACGTCCGCCGCGACGCCCCACCGCGTACCCGATGGAGTCACCGACGATCGCTCCGGTCGCGGCGGCCGTCGCCACCCACTCGGGTTCCACCACTCCGGTGGCCGCGAGCAGCGCGGAGCTGACCAGGACGATCTCACCGGGCAGGGGCACGCCCATGCTCTCCACGCCGATCACCCCGGCGACGAGCAGGTAGACCGCGATCGGCGGCAGCGACACGAGCCAGTGCTGGACGTCGAACACGGGTGACCCTCCTCCGACCGGGCCTCGAACCCTACCCGCGGTCGACGCGGCGATCGGCCCCTCGACTACTGCCGCACAATCCGTAAAGCGTCCTAGGAGGCTAGGGATGAGGGTGGCGAGCGGGCCGGCTGGGTTGCGCAAATAGCAAGACGGACGTACGGTTTTGTTTGAGAGCAGAATCGGCGGTAAGTGTTACCTAACCTCGGCGGCGCCCCGGCCGGTGCGACAGACTGCTCAGGACTACTCACGGTCGCTGGTGTGAAGGAGTACGACGTGGCGAGCCTCGACACCTTCGGTGCGAAGACCCAGCTACGCGTCGGAGACGCGAGCTACGAGATTTTCAAGATCGACAAGGTGGACGGCCACGACCGGCTGCCGTACAGCCTGAAGATCCTGCTGGAGAACCTGCTGCGGACCGAGGACGGCGCGAACATCACCGCCGACCACATCGAGCAGCTCGGCGGGTGGGACCCGACCGCCGACCCGAGCGTGGAGATCCAGTTCACCCCGGCGCGGGTGCTCATGCAGGACTTCACCGGCGTGCCCTGCGTGGTCGACCTGGCCACCATGCGCGAGGCCGTCCGCGAGCTCGGCGGCGACGCCACCAAGGTGAACCCGCTCGCCCCCGCCGAGCTGGTCATCGACCACTCGGTCATCGCCGACCTGTTCGGCCGCGAGGACGCGTTCGCCCGCAACGTCGAGCTGGAGTACGAGCGCAACAAGGAGCGCTACCAGTTCCTGCGCTGGGGCCAGACCGCGTTCAACGAGTTCAAGGTCGTCCCGCCGGGCACCGGCATCGTGCACCAGGTCAACATCGAGTACCTGGCCCGCACGATCATGGAACGCAACGGGCAGGCGTACCCGGACACCGTGGTCGGCACCGACTCGCACACCACGATGGTCAACGGCCTGGGCGTGCTGGGCTGGGGCGTCGGCGGCATCGAGGCCGAGGCCGCGATGCTCGGCCAGCCGGTCAGCATGCTGATCCCCCGGGTCGTCGGCTTCAAGCTCTCCGGCGAGATGCCGGCCGGCACCACCGCCACCGACCTGGTGCTGACCATCACCGAGATGCTGCGCAAGCACGGCGTGGTCGGCAAGTTCGTCGAGTTCTACGGCCCCGGCGTGAGCGCCGTGCCGCTGGCAAACCGGGCCACCATCGGCAACATGTCCCCGGAGTACGGCTCCACCGTGGCGATCTTCCCGATCGACGCCGAGACGATCCGCTACCTGGAGCTGACCGGTCGGGACGCCGCGCAGGTCGCGCTCGTCGAGGCGTACGCCAAGGAGCAGGGCCTCTGGCACGACCCGGCGGCCGAGCCCTCCTACTCGGAGCGCCTCGAGCTGGACCTGAGCACCATCGAGCCGTCGCTCGCCGGCCCGAAGCGCCCGCAGGACCGAGTGCCGCTGGGCAGCGCCAAGACGCTGTTCCGCTCGGCGCTGACCGACTACGTCGCCGACGACTCCACCGGCGAGCGTGACCTCAAGCCGAGCGTGGCCCGCGAGGAGCTGCCGCGCGGCGCGAACGGCCCGGCCGACGAGGCCAGCGCCGAGTCGTTCCCGGCCAGCGACCCGCCGGCCAACGAGTTCAGCGACCCGGCCGACGAGCCGCGCGACCTGGAGACCGCCGCCACCGGCGCGGGCGGTCGGGCCAGCAACCCGATCCGGGTCACCGGCACCGACGGCGTCGAGTACGAGCTGGACCACGGCGCCGTGGTGATCGCCGCCATCACCTCCTGCACCAACACGTCCAACCCGCAGGTGATGATCGGCGCGGCCCTGCTGGCCCGCAACGCGGTCGAGAAGGGCCTGACCCGCAAGCCGTGGGTGAAGACCACCCTGGCCCCGGGCTCGAAGGTGGTCATGGACTACTACGAGCGGGCCGGTCTCACGCCGTACCTGGACAAGCTCGGCTTCAACCTGGTCGGCTACGGCTGCACGACCTGCATCGGCAACTCGGGTCCGCTGCCCGAGGAGGTGTCCGCCGCGGTCAACGAGCACGACCTGTCGGTCGTCTCGGTGCTCTCGGGCAACCGCAACTTCGAGGGCCGGATCAACCCGGACGTCAAGATGAACTACCTGGCGTCCCCGCCGCTGGTCGTCGCGTACGCCCTCGCCGGCACGATGGACATCGACCTGGCCAACGAGCCGATCGGTGAGGACACCGAGGGCAACCCGGTCTACCTGCGGGAGATCTGGCCGAACAGCGCCGAGATCCAGGACGTCATCGCCCAGGCGATCGGCGCGACCGGCTTCAGCGCCGCGTACGCCGACGTCTTCGCCGGTGACGAGCGGTGGCAGTCGCTGCCCACCCCGACCGGCGACACCTTCGCCTGGGACAGCGACTCGACCTACGTGCGCAAGCCCCCGTACTTCGAGGGCATGCAGCAGGAGCCGAGCGCGGTCGTCGACATCTCCGGCGCCCGGGTGCTGGCCAAGCTGGGTGACTCGGTGACCACCGACCACATCTCGCCGGCCGGTGCGATCAAGGCGGACTCCCCCGCCGGCACCTACCTGGCCGAGCACGGCGTGCCGCGCCACGAGTTCAACTCGTACGGCTCGCGCCGGGGCAACCACGAGGTGATGATCCGGGGCACCTTCGCCAACATCCGGCTGCGTAACCAGCTGGTGCCCGGGGTGGAGGGCGGCTTCACCGTCAACCACCTCACCGGCGAGCAGACCTCGATCTATGACGCCTCGATGGCCTACCAGGAGG
Source organism: Micromonospora sp. CA-248212 (assembly GCF_050948405.1). Taxonomy (NCBI): domain Bacteria; kingdom Bacillati; phylum Actinomycetota; class Actinomycetes; order Micromonosporales; family Micromonosporaceae; genus Micromonospora; species Micromonospora sp. CA-248212. Next base: position 5,161,628 of record NZ_CP192023.1, read on the forward strand.
CCGGCATCCCGCTGGTCATCCTGGCCGGCAAGGAGTACGGCTCGGGCTCGTCGCGGGACTGGGCGGCCAAGGGCACGATGCTGCTGGGCGTCCGGGCGGTTATCGCCGAGTCGTACGAGCGGATCCACCGCTCCAACCTCATCGGCATGGGCGTGCTGCCGCTGCAGTTCCCGGTGGACGTCACCGCCGAGTCGCTGGGCCTCACCGGCACCGAGATGTTCACCATCACCGGTGTGACGGCCCTGAACGACGGCGAGACCCCGCGCACGGTGACGGTCACGACCGACACGGGTGTCGAGTTCGAGGCCGTCGTGCGGATCGACACCCCGGGTGAGGCGGACTACTACCGCCACGGCGGCATCCTGCAGTACGTGCTGCGCCGCATGATCGCCAACTGATCAGGTACGGCTGGTCGAAGGCCGCTCCCGCTTCGGCGGGGGCGGCCTTCGCCGTCAGAGCCGAGGAAGGTTTGCCGTCCGAGCACGGGCGGGAAGCCCGCTGGTCACGCCGGTCCGTCGTGGGTGCCCGGGAGCGCGAGGGCAGCAAGCCGTTGGTCTATCGCCGCATCCACCTGCTGCATCTCGTAGCCACGTAGCCGCCGTCGAAAGCTGGCCGCCCGAAGCGCGTCCCGCGCGGCAGCCCGTGACACCGCGCTGTCGGTAGCCAGAGCCCTGTCGACCTCGGCAAGGAGACTCTCGACCTGACGCATGTCGTAACCACGCAAAGCGAGTTCGAACGGCAATGTCATGCGGCCACCGTAGCGGTCGCCGGCTCGTGTCCGACGGGGTCAGCGCTCAGCGCAGCCGCAGTGCGACCGCGCGGGCCTCCTCGTCGGTCAGCGGCAGGAACCAGAGGAAACGGCGGACGATGGCGACCGGGCCGGGGCCGCCCGGCCGGCCGCGCAGGTCGCGGGTTGCCCGGCGGGTGATCCGCGAGTACTCGGGGATCAGGGTCGCCCGTCGGGCGGCGTCCGTCGGGGTCGCGGGCAGCGTCGGGCAGGGCCAGTCCTTCCCGCAGGCGTCGCAGATCCAGGAAGGACCATCGGCGGTGTGCGCGGCCGGCGGCCCGCACCGGGGGCGCCAGCGCTCTTCGGGTACGACGCCCGGCGCGCGGTACGACCGCTGGCGTGGTCCGGTCGGGTCGGCCGTCGCCGAATGGGGCCAGGGCGGCCGGCCGCTCGCGTCCGCAGAGGAAGACACGGCAGCGCGACGCGTGCTCGCTGAGGGTCTGGGCCAGCTCGGACAGCGCCGTGAACCGCTCAACCGGCAGCGCATCGCCCGCACTCTCCACACTCGATCCGCTCGGGCCGGATCGGCCATCGCCACGCACCGACGTTGACAGGCACCTGCATCGGCTTCTCCTCGGGCAGCACCGGCACCACCTCCACACGACGGGCGGAACGCCCGCCTCCTGTCACGAGGCGGGACGCCCGTTTCTCCGGCAGCGACCCGTGCCGACCCGATGTCTACCAGGGGCCACGCCTTATGCCCATCCCGTACACGGCCCGAGAGATCGAGGACGATCTGACTCGACGGATCGCCGCCGGGGAGCTCCGACCGGGCTCACGCCTACCGACGTACGACGCGCTGGCCCAGGAGTACGGGTCAGCCCGGCGGACGGTCGCCCGCGCCGTGGACGCTCTCAAATCTCGCGGACTGGTGGTCGGCGTACCGGGCTCAGGAACCTTTGTCGCCGAGTAGCGCGTCGAGGTGACCAACAGTCTCGCGGGCGTCATCGACGTACGAGACTCCACGAACCCCGCCGGCCCGGCGCTCGCCCTCGCCCCGGCGACCCGGAGCGCGCCGAGGGAGAAGATCGCGCCGATCTTGCAGTTTCTGTTGTCCACATGAGTGGGATACCCCTTTTGCCGGGACAGAAAGTGCAAGATCGCGAAGCGGGAGCGAGCGGTCCCGGCCCGTGGATCATGGAGTTGTGGTGCCTGGTTTGAGGTTTCACGGGGGTTTTGTTGCCCACCACAACTCCATGATCGACGAGGCGGGGCGGGGCGAGGGCGAGGCGAGGCGGGGCGGGGCGGGGCGGGGCGAGGCAGGGCGGAGCGGGGCGAGGCGGGGCGAGGGCGGGGGGAGTGCGGATGGTTCGTTAGCGAGACAGCTCGTCCGCCCGGTCGAGCAGGGCGCGGCGCTGCGCGGGCGAGTCCACCGCGGCCGCCGCCGCCCGGAACAGCGTGACGGCCCGCAGCGGATCATCCTGCCGGGCCACCAGGTCGGCCTCCACCGCCCCGGCGAGCGGGTTGCCGGACAGCCCACCCTCGGCACGCGCCTCGTCGAGCAGGGCCAGCCCGGCGGTCGGCCCGTACGCGTAGCCGTGCGCGACCGCACGGTTGAGCGCGATCACCGGTGAAGGCCGGATACCCGCCAGCGCGTCGTAGGCCCGCGCGATCGTCGCCCAGTCGGTGGCGTCGACGGACGGCGCGGTGGCGTGGCAGGCCGCGATCCGAGCCTGCCACGCGTACGGACCGTCGTCGCGTACCCGGGCAAGAGCCGCCTGGCCCTCGGCGATGGCCGCCCGGTCCCACCGCGCGCGGTCCTGCCGCGCCAGGGTGAGCAGGTTGCCCGCGGCGTCCCGACGGGCGTCCCGACGGGAGTGCTGGAACAGCAGCAGCGCCCGCAGCGCCGCGACCTCGGACTGCTCCGGCATCAACGCGTCCAGCAGCCGGGCCAGCCGCACGGCCTCGTCGGCGAACGCCGGTTCGCCGTCGGGGACGTAGCCGCGGGTGAAGAGCAGGTACAGCACGGCGAGCACGCCCGGCAGCCGTTCGGCCAGCGCCGGCCCGGTCGGCACCCGGTACGGGATGCCGGCCTGCGCGATCCGGGTCCGGGCCCGGGTCAGCCGGCGGGTCATCGTCGACTCGCTGACCAGCAGGAGGCGGGCGATGTCGGCGGTCGGCACCCCGCAGACGGTCCGCAGCGTCAGCGCCACCCGGGCGTCGAGGGCGAGCGCCGGGTGGCAGCAGGTGAAGACGAGTCTCAAGCGGTCGTCCTCGACGTCGTGCTCGGGCCGCGCGTCGGTCGGCGCGAGCAGCGCCAGGTCGTGCAGCTTGCGGCGCTCCACGGTGGCCCGACGCAGCACGTCGATCGCTCGGTTGCGGGCCACCGTCATGAGCCAGCCACCGGGATTGACCGGCACCCCGTCGCCGGGCCAGCGTTCCAGCGCGGCGGCCAGGGACTCCTGGGCGCAGTCCTCGGCCAACGCCCAGTCCCCGGTCAGTCGGATCAGGGTCGCGACGATCCGGGGGTACGCGTCCACGCCGGCGGCCGCGACGGCCCGCGCCGCCGCGGCCGGGCCGACACGGTCCGGCGCACCGGTCGTGGTGTCGGTGCCGGTCATCCGCTCAACTGGACAGAGCGCCGAACGGGCGCAGCTCCAGCCGCCCCTCCCGGGCCATCGGGTGGGTACGGGCCACCTCGATCGCCTCGTCCACGTCGGCGCAGTCGAGCAGGTCGAAACCCACGATCACCTCGGCGGTCTCCGCGAACGGTCCCTCGGAGACCAGCAGCTCGCCGTCACGAACACGGACCGTGGTGGCCGCGCTGGTCGGCGCCAGCACGTTGCCGGTCAGGCGGCGGCCCCGGGCGTCGTTGTCGGCCACCCACTTGTGGATGTCGGGCAGCTCGGTCGGGTCGGTATCCGGTGCGGTGTCGCTGCAGACGAACATCATGAACTTCATCGGTCGCTCCCTGTTTCTCGGGTTGTCGCCAGCATGACGAGCGGACAGGAGCGATCCGGACAACCTCCCGGAAAAAACCTCGATCAGTCTCCGCTGGCGGCGCGGCGACGGGCCTCGCGGGTCTTCATGGCGTGCTCCATGAGGGTCACCAGCACCTCCTTGCTGGACTCCCGCTGACGCGCGTCGCAGAGCAGCACCGGTACGCCCGGGTCGAGGTTCAGCGCGGTCTGCACCTCGTCGAGCCGGTACTGACGCGCGCCTTCGAAGCAGTTGACCGCCACGACGAACGGGGTGCCCCGACCCTCGAAGTAGTCGATCGACGGGAAGCAGTCGGCCAGCCGACGGGTGTCGGCCAGGACGACCGCGCCGATCGCGCCCAACGCCAGCTCGTCCCAGACGAACCAGAACCGGTCCTGACCGGGCGTGCCGAACAGGTAGAGCACGAGGTCGTCGCTGATGGTGATCCGGCCGAAGTCCATCGCCACCGTGGTGGTGGTCTTGCCCTCCACCCCGGACAGGTCGTCGATGCCGACGCCGGTCTCGGTCAGCACCTCCTCGGTGCGCAACGGCCGGGTCTCGCTCACCGCTCCGACCATGGTGGTCTTGCCCACGCCGAAACCACCGGCGACCAGGATCTTGATCGCGGTGGGCAGTGGCGTCGCTCCCGCCGGCCGGTCAGAGTGCCCGTAGTCCATTGATTACCGCCTCGAAGATGCTGTTGTCGGGAAGGCCGGCCGTGGTGTGCGGCTCGCGTACCTGCACGAGGTTGCGGGCCGCCAGGTCGCCGAGGAGCACCCGGATGGTTCCCACCGGCAGGTCGAGGTGGGCCGCGATCTCGGCGACGGACTGTATTCGCTGGCAGAGGCCGACGATCGCCAGGTGCTCAGGACCGATCCCGATCTCCGGCGTCACGTCGGCGCGGGTCGCGGTGACCAGGGAGATCAGGTCGAACGTGCCGGTGACCGGGCGGGCCCGCCCACGTGTCACCGCGTACGGGCGCACCACCGGGCCCGCATGGTCATCCACCCACTGATGCTCTGCGGACTCTCCCTGCACCGTCATGGCCGTTACCTCTCGCCAGCCGACTGTTCGGCGCTCCGCGACGGGGAGGCCACGTACTTGCCGACGCGGGTGACGAGCATCGCCATCTCGTACGCGATGAGACCGACGTCGGCGTCCTCGGTGGCGAGGACGGCCAGGCAGGCGTTGCGGCCGGCGGCGGTCACGAACAGGAACGACGACTGCATCTCGATGATGGTCTGCTGCACCTGCCCGCCGCCGAAGCGCTTGCCGGCGCCCCGGGCCAGGCTCTGGATACCGGCCGCCATCGCCGCGAGGTGCTCGCCGTCGTCCCGGTTCAGCCCCTGCGAGGAAGCCATCAACAACCCGTCGGTGGAGAGCGCGACCGCATGCTCGGCCTGCTTCACCCGGCCCACCAGATCATCCAGCAACCACGTCAGGTCGGCACTCGAAGCCGTCTTCTGGGCCACTTCGTCGTCCTCTTCTCGCCCGGCAGTTGCGCCGTATTCGTCTTGGGCTTGACCGTCACACCACGCGGAACCCGCAGCGAAGGTGCTCGGTCAGGTGGCTTGCGGTTCCTCGTCGGTCGAGTCAGGCGTGGCGCCCGGCGCGCCGCCGAGCAGTCGCGCCGCGTCGGTCCGGCCGCGCCGGGTGCCGGTCTGATAGGAACTCATCATCCGGCGTACCTGCTCGGGTGGCCGTACCACGTCCTCCTCGTCGGACTCGGTCGCCGCCGGGTCGTCGCGCAGCTCGGGCACGATGTTCGCCTGGCGGACGCGGACCGGCAGTCCGGAGCCGGTGCGGTCCGTCTCGGTCCGCGCCGGGACCGGCCCGCCGTCGGTGCTCGGCTCGCTGCCACCGGTGCCGGCCCGCTCCACGGCGGGCAGGCCGGTCGGTACCGTCGGGCCCTCCAGGGCCGGCTGGCCCAGGACACGCCGGGCCCGGGTGGGCAGGTCCGCCGCCGCGGTCCGCTGGCGGGTGGGGAGTACGACGTCCTTGTCGCCCTCGTCCGTCTGCTCGGTGGTGGTACTGCTCTCGGCCAGCGCCGGGGCGACCGGGGTGACCGGCTGCGCCGCGCCGGGGGCGCTGGTGTCCGTCGCCGCGGTGGCGACCGCGACCGTCGAGAGGCTGGCGGGACGACCGCCCTCGACGGGGCCGGCGGCGGTCGGGCCGGCCGGCAGCGCGATGGCCGTCGGGCCGGCCGGGATCGCGCCGGAGTCCTCCGGGGCGGCGCCGTTCGCCGTGATCAGCTCCAGCGGGATGAGGACGACGGCGGTGGTGCCGCCGTACGCCGATTCCTTGAGGCGGACCCGCACGCCGTGCCGCTCGGTCAGCCGGCTCACCACGTAGAGGCCCAGGCGGGCGGCGTTGGCCAGGTTCAGCTCGGACTGGTCGACGATGCGGTGGTTCGCCGCCGCCAGGTCCTCCTCGCTCATGCCGAGGCCCCGGTCCTCGATCTCGATGGCGAAGCCGTTCGCCACGAGCTGGCCACGGACCTCCACGGTGGTGTGCGGTGGCGAGAACGACAGGCCGTTCTCGATCAGCTCGGCGAGCAGGTGGATGATGTCGCCGACCGCCCGGCCGGCGAGTGAGACGGCCCCCAGCGGCAGCACGTTGACCCGGGTGTAGTCCTCCACCTCGGCCACCGCGCCGCGTACGACGTCCACCATGGGGACGTTGCGCCGCCAGGCCCGGCCCGGGGTGGAGCCGGAGAGCACGATCAGGTTCTCCGCGTTGCGCCGCATCCGGGTGGCCAGGTGGTCGACCCGGAACAGGTCCTCCAACTCCTCCGCGTCGTGCTCGCGCCGCTCCATCGCGTCGAGCAGGGTGAGCTGGCGGTGAACCAGCGCCTGGGTTCGTCGGGCCAGGCTGAGGAAGACCTCGCGGACGTTGCGGCGCAGGTCGGCCTGCTCGACGGCGGTGCGCAGGGCGGTCTCCTGGACGGCGTTGAACGCCTTGCCGACCTGGCCGATCTCGTCGGTGCCGAACTCCAGCGGGGGCGCTTCGGTGGCGACGTCGACCTCCTCGCCTCGGCCGAGCCGGTCGACCACGCGGGGCAGCCGCTCGTCGGCGAGCTGCCAGGCGGCCTGCCGCAGCCGGTCGAGCTGGCGCAGGAGGGTGCGGGCCGTGGTGATCGAGACGACGACCGAGGCGATGACGGCGAGCAGACCCAGGCCGGTGGCGAGCACGAGTCGGACGACGACCATCACGGCCACGCCGGTGGCCCGGCCGACGATGTCGTCGCCGCCGTCGACGACGGCGTCGTTCACCTCGGCGAGCGCCGGCTCGACGGTGCCGCGCCACTGTTCGGAGCCGACCGGCAACTGGGTCGCCGGCCGGCCCTCGCGGATGATGCTGTCCTGGACGGCGCGCAGCCGGCTGAAGGCCTCACCCTCGACGAGCTCTTGGTAGCGCCGCTGATCGGCGTCGGCGAGCCGGGCGCGGGTCTCCTCGCCGAGGAACCGCTCGGCGCCGACCAGGCTGACGTAGCGGGCGTACTCGGGGCCGCTGATCCGACCGGTGCCGAAGAGGCCGCTGAGCAGCGCGTCCTCCTGCGAGATCAGCTCCTTCATCCGGTTGAGCTGGATCAGGGCGGCCGCGTCGGCGGCGATCTCCTTGTCGTCGAGGCTGCCGGTGACGTCGTAGATCCGGAAGATCGATTCGATGGCGTCCGTGTAGGCGTCCGCGGCGGAGATCCGGTCGACCTTGCGGCCCAGCACGTCGGCCCGGGTCTGTTTCAACTCGTTGATCTGCGCGATCGTGTCGTCGAGCTGGACGTCGAGGGCGGAGCTGCCGGCCACGTCGACCTGCCAGTTGCGGACCGAGTCGGCGAAGTCGTCCGCCAGTTGGGTGGCCTTGCGCTGCTCGGCCTCCAGGGCCGCGCGCTGCGCGGCGTCGGGGTTGCTGAGGTACGCCTGGGTCAGCCGCCGCTCAAGCTGAAGCTCCTGCAGCAGGGGTTCGCTGGGCGCGTAGACCCTGCTGTTGAGCAGCTGGACACCGAGCAGGTTGAAACCGTCCCGCAGGGTGACCCACGCCGCGAACATCCAGAGCGCGACCAGGGAGAGCAGCAGGGCGACAACCTTGGTGCGGATACTCGTACCGCGAGAACGCATTGAACCGTCCCAGGCAGGGCGTTGACTCAGCTCATCAACGGGTGATCATGGAGGACGACGTCCCGCCACGGCGGGGCGTACGGGGCTGAGGCTCTGCGTACGCTAGCAGTGTCCACACAACCCCTCAAGTCGCTGTTTTTGTTGCCTGGTAACCACAATCCACCACCGAACGGTCGACCCCGCCCAGATGGGCGGAGGCGAGCCGACAGGCAGCCAGGACAGCCGCGCGAACGATCGCGGTAGGACAGTACAGCTCTTTTCCGTACCACAGTGGAGGGTCCGACCGGTCGGACCGTTGGTGGAGATAGGCGTGGCCGCGCGCCACCGCGTCGTCGACCCGGGGCGCTCCGGTCGGCACGGCCACCAGCACCTGCAGGGCGTACGCGGTCTCCTCGACCGTGCCGTCCCACCGCCCCCACGACCCGTCGGCCCGCTGCCCGTCCAGCACCCAACCGGCCGCCCGGTCGAGCGCCTCGGCCGCCACGCCGCCGCGACCGAACTCCGCCAGGGCCAGCACGCAGCAGGCCGTCGCGTAGTACGGCGAGGCGTGCCACCGGTCCTGCCAGCGGCCGTCGGCGAGCTGGTGCGCCGGCAGCACGGCGCTGAGCCGGTCGACCGTCCGGTGGTACCGCGCGTCCGCGCCGGGGTGCCCGGTCACGTACTGGCCGAACGCGTCCAGCACGTGCGCGTTGGTGGTGACCGAGAAGCCGTCCTCACTCCCCGGCCAGGTGCAGAAACCGTCCGCCGTCTCGTACGCCCACAGGCCCGCCGGGTCGGCGAGGTGGCCGAGCCGGGCCAGCGCGTCCAACGTGACCGAGGTGGTGTCGGCGTCGGTCGGCAGCCCCTCGCCGGTGGCGATGCCCTCGGCGGCGGTGGCGGCGGCCAGGGTGCGCAGCACGGCCGCCGGCGGGTTGAGCGCGACACCGGCACGACGCAGGCCGCCGAGCACCCAGGCCCGCTCGAACACGGTGATCGGAGTCGGACAGGGCACCGGACCGTCGCCGTCGCGGATCAGCGTCCGCAGGAACGTGTACGCGGCGGGGCCGGCGTCCGGGCCGGCGGCGCTCAGCCACGCGGCGGTCGCGGCGGGTGACGCGCCGACCGCGGTGAGGGTCGGCCCGGCGTCGGCCGGCGTCGCGCCCAGCACCTCGTAGAAGTGGGCCAGCTTCGCCGGCAGCGGCGCCCCGGCGGCGACCGCGCCGCGTACCGCCCGCAGCCGGTCGGGGCCGAGCCCGGCGGGCAGCGCGAGCGGCGGACGGGGCAACCGGTCGGCGACCGCCCGACCCAACCGGGTCAACCGCCCGTTGATCGACTCGACCAGGGCGGGAACGATGAGGTCCAGCGCCGGCGTGTCGGGCAGCGCCCGCGCGTGCGTGGCGAGCAGGCGGCCGGTGAGCGCGTCCAGCCCGCGCCGCACCGGGGTGAGCAGGTGCGGACCGGCAGACTTTCCGTCGGCCAGCGCCGCGAGCAGGGCGTCGACGGCGCTGAGGGTGGGCACCAGGGCGTACCCCTCGGGCGGGCCCCACGCCCCGTCGGGGCGCTGCCCGCGCAGCAGGAACCCGATCCGCTGGTGGTGCCCCGGCAGCCAGGGCGCGTCGGCGACCAGCCGGCCGCTCTCGTACACCGAGGGGGCTACCTGCCCCCACGGGCGCAGCGCCAGGCCGGCGATCAGCTCGCGCGCGGCGTCGGTGGGGGGTTGGACCAGCACGTGCCCCGGGCCCTCACTCATCGCGTGCTCCCCAGAAGTCCGAGAGCTGGTAGAAGCCACCCGTGAAGGAGATCTGCCGGTGCAGGTAGTCCGCCTGGCGAGGGCAACGCTCGGCGAGGGCGGCGAGGTCGCCGCGGGACCGGGTGGTCAGCTCGGCGAGCCGGGCGTGCACCCGCGCCGGGTCGTCGACCAGCAGCAGGGCGTTCAGGTCGCCCCACTCGGCGTCCCGCTCGTGCGTGGCGAGGTCGTTGACCAGCCGCAGCACCCGCTGCACGCCACGGCCGGCGTCGAGCAGGTCGGTCAACTGGGCGAGGGTCCTGTCGTCACCGGTGGCGATCCAGTGGGTGACGTTGACGAAGGAGCAGGCGAGGTTGTCGGCGTTGTCCAGGTAGCGGTCCAGGTCCGGCAGGCGCTGCCCGGTGGTCGGGTCGGTCGGCAGGTTCTTCCAGTCCCACTCCCGCGACACGGCGGCGAGCATCCGGGCCAGCTCCTCGCGCCAGATCGGGCGCAGCCGGCGGAACGCCGGCACGGCGGCCAGCTCGTCGCGCAGGTCGGCCAACAGTCGCGCGAGGTGCCGGCCGGGCGGCGGCGCGGCGCCGTCGGCGACCGCCAGGCAGTCGGTCACGATCGCCCGGACGTCGTCCGCCGACCGGGCGAGGTAGTCGACCTGCCAGTCGGCGGCGAAGACCCAGAGCAGGGTACGGGTGGTGAGCCGCAGTTCGGCGGCGGTGTGCCACGGCGCGGTGAACGCGATCGCGGTGGCCACCGAGCTGAGCAGCGCGGCGTCGAACGGCGCGGCGTCGAAGAGTTCCGGGTGGGCGGCGGTGACGCCCTGCAGGTCGCGGACGCCTCGTACGGCGAGCGCGCACACCCGGCCCTGCTCGGCGACGGCGTCGGGCCCGGCCTGCACCGGCCACGGCGCGCCGGTCACGAGACGACCGGGCGTTCGACCGGAGTGACGATCAGCTCGGCCCGCTGCTTGGGTTGCAGCGAGGCGCCGAGCCGGGGTGTCAGGCCGACGGGCTCGCGCAGCCGGAACCGGTAGCGGCTCAGCACGGTGCTGACGATGAGCTGCGCCTCCAGCAGGAACAGGTACTGCCCGAGGCACTGGTGCGGCCCACCACCGAACGGGAAGTACGAGTAGCGGTAGCGCCGGCGGGGCTTCTCCGGCGCGAAGCGCTCCGGATCGAACAGCGTCGGATCGTCCCAGAAGGTCGACATCCGCTGGGTGACGTACGGGCTGACCAGCACGGTGCCACCCGCCTTGATCCGCGCACCGCCCAGCACGTCGTCCGCGACGGCGGTACGGGGGATCATCCAACCGGCCGGGTAGAGCCGCAGCATCTCGTCGAGCACCATCCGGCCGTAGCGCAGCTGCGGCAGGTGCTCGCGGCCGACCCGTTCGGAGCCCACCACCCGCTCGATCTCGTCGGTCATCAGCTCCGCCACGTCGGGCCGGGACGCCAGCACCGGCCACAGCCAGGAGAGCAGCGCGATCGTGGTCTCGGTGGCGGTGGAGAACATCGCGACCACGTCGCCGCGGATCGCGTACTCGTCGGGCTCGCTGCCGTCGGCGCGCGGCCGGCAGAGGGTGGAGATGATGTCGTCGCCGTCGGTGGGCCGGGCGCGGGCCTCCCGGATGATCGGCAGCACCACCTCGTCGATGGTCCGCACCGCCTCGCGGAAGGGCCGGTCGCCGGGCATCGGCACCGCGTACGGCACGAACGGCACCAGCAGACGCGGGAGCATCGCGGTGGTGACGGTGTCCAGCGCGGCGCTGATCCGCAACGCGTCCGGCACCGAGATGCGGTCGGCGAAGAGCACCCGCATCGTGGTCCGCAGCACGATCCGGGTGAGTTCCGCGCCGCCGTCGATCGGGCGGCCGTCGCGGGCCGGCTCCAGCCACTCGTCGACGGCCTCGTTGATCGCCTCGGCCATCCGGTCGACGAGCGTCTCGGCGCGCTTGGCGGTGAACAGGGGTTGCAGCGCGCCGCGGCTGGACTCCCAGATCTCACCCTCGGCGACCAGGATGGCGTCGCCGACGATCCGCCGGACCGGCCGCCACAACAGGCCCTCCCCGTCGCGGGTGTAGTTGGCAACGTTGTCCCTCAGCACTCGTTGCAGGTGCTCGGGATGGCTGACCAGGTAGGGACGGAACGAGCCGAGGTTCAGCCGGACGACGTCGCCACCGGCGGCGTCCGCGAAGCCGACGAGCGCGCCGAGCGGATCGCGGACCAGCGCGGGCAGGGCACGACGGAGTGGGATCATCCGGGGTTCGGTGCTGACGGGGGCGGGGCCGGCATCGGACACCTGGGACATGCGCTGTCTCCTCGTCGCCCCGGCGGCCTGGGCGGTCCACTTCGGCCGGTCGGGACTGTGGAATTTTCACCTTCTGGGCGTCGGAAGCATCTCACCAAATCCGGGACACCTCCAGACCTGTGACCGGTGAGATTCGATCGTTGCCCTAGACGGGCATCGATGTCTGCGCCCTAGTCGGTCCTGAGTGGATTGTCAGGACCCGGCACCGGCGCAGGTCGCGCCCGTAGATCGATCCGCCGCCGCCGTCGGCCGGTCCGGACGACGACGGTTCCGCGGTCGGTCGTCCACCGGACCCGCCGGGGCGGGCCACGTCCGGGCAGTCCCAGAGGGCGGGCAGCGCAGTGAGCAAGGACGCACCGGTACCCCCGAATCCGGGCGATGACGGGCACCCTGTGCCAGGCTCTGTGGCATGGACGACAAGACCATCCTGAACCGGATCTCCGAGCTGGTCGACGAGGAGCACCGGCTGCGCGCGGAGGCCCAGGCCCACGAGTCCGGCACCGAGGGCGAGACCAGCGAGCGGCTGCGCGCCCTGGAGGAATCCCTCGACCAGTGCTGGGACCTGCTGCGCCGCCGCCGGGCCGCCCGATCCAGCCACGGCGACCCCGACTCGCAGGGCGAACGCCCCAAGCCCGAGGTGGAGCGCTACCTGCAGTGATCGACACGGGCGGGTCGGGCGGCCACCCCGGCCACCCGACCCGCTCCGGTCAGCGGATGCCCGCCTCGCGCAGCAACTCCCCCGTCAGCGCGCCGGGATCGGCCTGTTCGGCGCTCAACCCCCGGGCCACGAACCAGGCGCCGACCACCCGTACGTCGCGGGCCAGGAACTCGGGCCCCTGCGGGTTCGCCACCACGTCGACCACCTGCGGCAGATCGATCACGACCAGCCGCCCGGAGTGCACGAGCAGGTTGTACGGCGACAGGTCGCCGTGCGCGTAGCCCGCCCGGGCCAGCACGCGCAGCGCCTCGACCAGCTGGCCCCACAGGTCGCGCAGCTCGGCTGGGCCGGGCCGCAGCTGGGCCAGCCGGGGCGCCGCCAGGCCCGACCCGGCGTCGCCGACGAACTCCAACATCAGCTCGGTGCCCCGCAACTGCACGGGGTACGGCACGGCGATCCGGTCGTTCCCGGCGCCGATCTCCCAGAGCCGCGCCAGCGCCGCGAACTCGGCCGCCGCCCACTGCCCGGCGATCATCTGGCGGCCGAAGGCCGTCCGGCCGACCATCGCCCGCATCTCCCGGGAACGCCGCACGCGGCGGCCCTCCAGATAGCCGGCGTCACGGTGGAACAGCCGATGCTCGGCGTCCCGGTACCGCTTCACCGCCAGCAGGCAGGACCGGTCCGTGTCCGGCACCGCCCGGCGGACCAGGTGGACGTCCGCCTCCTTGCCGGTCTTCAGCACACCCAGCTCGGTGTCCTTGGCGGCCAGTTCGGTGACCAACCAGTCCGGGTACGGCTGTGGCCCGTGCACCGCGTCGTCCCAGGACGACCAGCGTTCGCCGGTGTCGGGATCAGGCTCGGTGTCGGGATCGGCGGGCGACTCGGTGGGCCGGGCCCGCTTCAGAAACTGCGGTTCGTCGTCGTCGAAGCGGCGCTTGCCGCGGGTCCGGCGCTCCAGCGCCGGGAGGTCATGATCGCGCACTGTGGTGAGGTTCCCTTGGTCGAGGCTGAGATAGGCAGCGGAAAGCGACCTGCGAAGACGGCCATGACCGGCCTCCTCTCCTCGAACGGGCGGTATGCCCGGTGCACGATGCGCCGCCCATCCTCGCCGCGGCTCGGACAGCGGGTCAACCGAATTACGACGGTTTTCCGCGTCGGCCAGCGCCGGAAGCGTCAGCTCGACAGCGGTGGCCGCCGTCAGCCAGCGCCGGAAGTGTCAGCCAGCGGTGGCCGCGTCAGCTCGACTGCGGTGGCCGCGTCAGCTCGCGAGGACCGTGGCGACGGCGGCGATCAGCCCGTCCACCGTGCGGCTCGGCGCGAACCGGACGTCCGACCAGGTCCGCCCCCGGTGCAGCCAGACGCTGGGCAACCCCACCGCGGCGGCGCCGCCGATGTCCGCCTCCGGGCTGTCGCCGACCACCCACGCGCCACGCAGCGGCATCCGGACCCGCTGCGCGGCGAGCGCGAAGATCCGCGGGTTGGGCTTGCTGACCCCGGCCTCCTCGGAGATCACCCAGTCGGCGACGTAGCGGTCCAGGCCGGTACGACGGATCTTGGCGTCCTCCAGGCGTACCGTGCCGTTGCACACCACCACGGGCACCCACCCCGCGTCGTCGGCGATGCGCAGCGCGCAGGCGGTCAGCGGGTCGAGCCGGGTCTGCGCCACCACCCCGTCGTGCAGCTCCTCCACCAGGTCGATCGAGGGAATGCGCAGCTCGTAGCGGTCCCGGATCGCGTCGGCCAGGTCCCAGCGGTCGGTCAACCCGTCCGCGTCGAGCGAGACCAGCCAGTCGATGTCGGTGGAGGGCGCGCCGATGCGGTCCAGGAAGCGCTCACCCCAGCGGCGGAAGGGCCCGGCCCGGTCCAGCAGGGTGTTGTCCAGGTCCAGCAGGAGCAGTGGCACTCGGGCACCCTACGGGACCGACGTGTCCGCCAACAGACCCGCGTGTTTCGAGTTGACGATGGGCTTAACCGGTCAGCGACATCCGCGCGCCGCCCTGGCCCGGCAGCAGATCGGCGAGCATCGAATGGGCCGCCCGGGTGGCCGTCAGCACGGCCGGCTCGAGGGTCGCCACGAGCGTGTCCGTGCCCTCGTCGGCGCCCCGGGCGAGCGTACGTCCCTGCGGGTCGTAGATCGCCGCACCGCCGTTGAACCGCCACGGGTCGCTGCCGCCGACAGCGTTGGCGAAGACCACGAACATCGTGTTGTCCAGTGCCCGCGCCGCGTAGTACAGGTCCCGGCGGTGCTCCGAGCCGGCCAGGTAGCCGCTGGGACACAGGTAGGCGTGCGCGCCGTCGCGCGCGGCGGCCCGGCCGTGCTCCGGGAAGCAGCCGTCGTAGCAGATGCCCAGCCCGAGCCGCCAGTCGTCGACGAGCAGCGTGGCGCCCCGCCCGCCGGGGCTGAACAGGTCGCGCTCGTCGCCCCAGAGCTGCTGCTTGTCGTACCCGACCCGGACGGCGCCAGCGCGGTCGACCACGAGGGCGGCGATGGTCCGCCGGTCGTCCGGGTGCCGGACCGCGGCGCCGACCACCACGGTCACCCCGGCGGTCCGTGCCGCGGCGCGCAGCGGGTCGAGCCGACCGTCGGCGACCAGCCCGGCCGGGTCGGCCGCCACGTGGGTGCCGACCGGATCAGCGGCGAGGGTCGGCGGGTGGTACGCGCACAGGTACAGCTCGGGGAGGACGACCACCCGGGCGCCCTGCCCGGCGGCGAGCCGGACCAGCTCGGCGGCGGCCGCCGCGTTCCCGGCGACGTCACCGGGCGCCGGGGTGGCCTGGACGGTGGCGACGGTCAGCGGGCCGGACGGCGCGGGGTACGAGCGGGTCACCGCTGGATCGTAAACGTCGCGTTACCAAGCCGTACGTACGGTTTGCACCGCCCGAGGTGACCTGCGACGATCGAGGTGTGCCCAGAGTAAGTCAGGACCAGCTCGACGCGCGCCGGCAGGAGATCCTTGCCGCGGCCCGGGCGTGTTTCGCCCGACTCGGCTACGAGGGGGCCACCGTCCGCCGCCTCGAGGAGGCCACCGGCCTGTCCCGGGGCGCCATCTTCCACCACTTCCGCGACAAGGACTCGCTCTTCCTCGCCGTCGCCGAGGACGACGCCGCCGCCATGGTCGAAACGGTCGCCCGTAACGGTCTGGTGCAGGTGATGCGCGACCTGCTGGCCCGCGCCGTCTCGCCGGACACCACCGGCTGGCTGGGCAGTCAACTGGAGGTGTCCCGCCGGCTGCGCACCGATCCGGCGTTCGCCAAGCGCTGGGCCGAGCGGTCCGCCGCGATCGCCGAGGCGACCCGGGACCGGCTGGCCCGCCAGCGCGACGCCGGGGTGCTGCGCGAGGACGTACCGATCGACGTGCTGGCCCAGTTCCTGGAGCTGGCCTACGACGGCCTGGTGCTGCACCTGGCCATGGGCCGACCGGCCGGTGACCTGGGCCCGGTGCTGGACCTGGTCGAGGAGGCGGTCCGCCGCCGCTGAGCGGTGTTCGCGCCACCGCCGACGACGCGGGTGCCCCGGCCAGACCGGATGGCGACGGTGCTCCACAATGGGGCCGCCGACCCCTCCGGCGACAGGAGCAACCGATGATCGTCCACGCCGCCTCGGGCGACACCTGGGGTGTCCCCGGTCCGACCTTCCTGCGGCTTTACCTCGTGGCGGCCGTCGTGGTGGCCGCCGTCGCGGTGCTGCACCGGGTGCGCCTCACCGCCGGCGCGGAACCCCCCGTCAGCAAGCGACTCGACCCCGAGGAGGTCGGCTACCTCAACGGTGGGCCGACCCTCGCGGTGCACGCCGCGCTGGGCGGCCTGCGGAGCAGCGGCGCGATCGACGTCGGCCCGGATCGTCACCTGCGCACCACCGGCCCGGCCCCGACCGGGCTCACCCCACTGAAGCAGGCGATCCACTGGGCCGCCCACCAGGGCGTCCGAGCCCGGGACCTGGCCCAGGACGAGCGGGTGGCCGCCGCGCTCGACCAGCTCGGGGCCCGCCTCGAAGAGCGGGGACTGCGAGTGAACCCGGCGCGGCGGGTCACCGCACAACAGTGGCGGCTGCTCCTCGCCGCCCTGCTGGTGTTCGGCGTCGTACGGCTGTTCGCCGGGCTGGCCAACGGCCGACCGGTGGGCTTCCTGCTGCTCACCCTGGTCGGCGTGGCGGTGGCGGTGCTGCTGCTCTGGCGGGTGCCGGAGACCACCCCGGCCGGTCGCAGCGCGCTGCGCGACCTGCGGAACCGACACCGCCACCTCGCACCCGACTCGTCCCCCGCGTACGCCACCTACGGCGCGGCCGGCGCGGCGATGGGCGTGGCGCTGTACGGCACGGTGTCGCTGTGGGCCATCGACCCGGGCTTCGCCGCGCAGGCCGAGATCCAGCGCCAGGCGATCGCCAGCAGCGGCTGGTCGTCGGGTGCCGGCACCGGGTCCTCGGGTACGACCGGCAGCTCCTGCGGCGGCGGCAGCTCCTGCGGTGGAGGCGGCGGGTGCGGCGGCGGTGGGTGCGGCGGGTGACCGGCCCGTACGGCGTCGGCATCGGCTGGCGTCCCGAGATCGCCGGTTTCGTGGCCGAGCTGCCCGGGTTGCGCTTCGTCGAGGTGGTGGCCGAGTCCGTGGCGTCGGCCGGGCCCCTTCCGGTCGGGCTGACGGGGCTGCGCGAGCGCGGTGTGACAGTCGTACCCCATGGGGTGCGGCTCTCCCTCGGCGGCGTCGAACCGGTCGACCCGGCCCGCATCGCCCACCTGGCCGCCGTCGCGCAGCGGGTGGACGCCCCGCTGGTCAGCGAGCACATCGCGTTCGTGCGGGCCGGTGGGCTGGAGGCCGGGCACCTGCTGCCGCTCCCTCGCAGCCGGGAGGCGGTCGACGCGGTCTGCGCGAACGTGGCCCGCGCGCAGGCCGAGCTGCCGGTGCCGATCGCGCTGGAACCGATCGCCGCCCTCTTCGCCTGGCCCGACGACGAGCTGGACGAGGCGGACTTCCTCACCGAGATCCTGGACCGGACCGGCGCGCTGCTGCTGCTGGACGTCGCCAACGTGCACGCCAACGCCCGCAACCGGGGCACCGACCCGCTCGCGCTGCTCGACCGGCTGCCGCTGGACCGGATCGGCTACGTGCACGTGGCCGGCGGGGCCGAACACGGCGGCTTCTACCACGACACGCACACCCATCCCATGCCGCCGCAGGTGCTGGAGCTGGTCGGCGCGCTCTGTGCCCGGCGACGGCCGCCGGCGCTGCTGCTGGAGCGCGACGGCGGGTACCCGCCGGCCGCCGAGCTGCGCGCCGAACTGGACGCCCTGGCCGCGGCGTCCGGCTTCCCGGCCGTGACATGACCGGCGCTGCCGGCCGTGACCTGACCGGCGCTCCCGGCCGTGACCTGACCGGCGCTGCCGGCGGCGACCGGGACGGCGCACCCGAGCGGCCCGCACCCCGGCCCGGCCTGGCCGCGCGGCAGGCGGAGCTGGTCGCGGCGCTGGTCGCCGGAGGTCCGTCGCCGGCCGGATTCGCGGTGGGGCCGCTGGCCGCCGCCCGGGCGGCGCTGCTGAACAAGCGCGCCGGCGAGGTGGCCCGGCATTGGCCGCTGCTCGCCGCCGGCCTCGGCCCGGCGTGGCTGTCGACCTTCGTCGACTGGGCCGCCGGCCGCCCCACGACCGGCTCGCTGCGCGACGGCTGGGATCTGGCCCGGACCCTGCGCGGGCGGGCCGCGCTGCCGCCATCGGGCGCGGAGGAGCTGGCGGTCCGGGAGGCGGCCCTGCGCTACGACGGGCACACCGCGCCACGTCCGCGCCGGCTGCCGGCCGTCGCCCGCGCCGGCGGCGCCATCGCGGTGCAGGTCGCCGGTCGGGTACGTCTGCTGCGCCCCGCCGCCAACGTTGGCGGGGACGCTCCGGATCGGGCAGGATCGGCGTTATGGATCTCGGACTGACCGACCGCGTGTACGTGCTGACCGGCGCCTCCCGCGGCCTGGGTTACGCGACGGCGCAGTGCCTGGTCGCCGACGGTGCCCGGGTGGTGCTCTCGGCGCGGGACGCGGACGCGGTGGCCGCCGCCGCCGAGCAGCTGGGCGGTCCGGGCAAGGCGGTCGGCGTCGCCGCGGACCTGACCGACCCGCAGACCCCGGAGCGGCTCGTCGCGGCGGCCCGCACCCACTTCGGCCGGCTCGACGGCGCGCTGATCTCGGTCGGCGGCCCGCCCGCCGGCAACGCCGCGTCGATCACCGACGAGCAGTGGCGGAACTCCTTCGAGACCGTCTTCCTGGGCACCGTCCGCACCGCGCGCGCCGTCGCCGGGGCCCTGCCCGACGGGGGCGCGATCGGGCTGGTGCTGTCCACGTCGGCCCGTGGGCCGGTGCCCGGCCTCGGCATCTCCAACGGCCTGCGGCCCGGCCTCGTCGGCGTCGCCAAGGACATCGCCGACGACTACGGCCCGCGCGGCGTACGCGTCGTCGGCCTGCTGCCCGGCCGGATCATGACGGACCGCAACCGGGAGCTGTTCGCCGCGACCGGCGACCCGGAGCGCGCCCGCGCCGAGGCGGAGGCCCTCATCCCGTTGCGACGCCTCGGCGACCCGGCCGAGTTCGGTCGGGTGGCCGCGTTCGTGCTCTCCCCCGCCGCGAGTTACCTGACCGGCCTCACCGTGCCGGTCGACGGCGGCGCGTTGCGGGGCCTGTGAAGCCTGACCGACCGCGAGCTTCCCGTGCGGTCACGCCGCACGGGCCGACCCAGCCCGGTCACCCGGCCGTTGATCGACTCGGCTCGCAGGAAGTCGGGCCGTCGACGCGACCAGGACACCCCGACTTCCAAGAACCCGGGTCGATCAACACGCGGTCCCGTCCGACCAAGACGGACCTGGCCGCAGCCGCGGACCGGACCATCCCGGACGTGCTCGCGCCAGCGCTGTCGGTGCTCTTCGTCGGCATCAATCCCGGCCTCTGGTCGGCCGCGACCGGGTGGCACTTCGCCCGGCCCGGCAACCGGTTCTGGCCGGCGCTGCACCTGGGCGGGTTCACCCCCCGACTGCTGCACCCGAGCGAGCAGGTCGAGTTACCGCCCCTCGGCCTCGGCATCACCAACATGGCCGCCCGGGCCAGCGCCCGCGCCGACGAGCTGAGCGCCGCGGAACTGCTCGACGGCGCCGCGGTCCTGACCGACAAGGTGGCCCGATTCACACCACGCTGGGTGGCCGTGGTGGGGGTGACCGCGTACCGGATCGGTTTCCAACGGCCGAAGGCGGCCTTCGGGCCGCAACCGGAGTCGCTGGCCGGCTCCCGGCTCTGGGTGCTACCGAACCCGAGCGGGCTGAACGCCCACTTCACACCGGTCACGCTGGGCGCGGCGTTCGCCGAGCTGCGCGCGGCGACGGGCCTGCGGGTGCGCCGCCCGACCTGACCGTGTCGCCGTTGATCGACTCGACGTCAAGGAAGTCGGGCCGTCGACGCGACCGGGAGACCGCGACTTCCAGCAACCCGAGTCGATCAACCAAGGCGTCCGTCAGTTGGCGGCGGCCGGCGGCATCGCCTCGTCGGCGACGTAGGTGCCCAGGGGCATGACCACCGGCTCGGGGCCGGTCGCGTCCACGAAGGGG
The DNA here is from genome assembly GCF_050948405.1 of Micromonospora sp. CA-248212. Taxonomy (NCBI): domain Bacteria; kingdom Bacillati; phylum Actinomycetota; class Actinomycetes; order Micromonosporales; family Micromonosporaceae; genus Micromonospora; species Micromonospora sp. CA-248212. The sequence continues at coordinate 5,181,703 of NZ_CP192023.1, forward strand.
CGGGGCGAGTCGGCGACCGCGAACTGGGTGCGGTACAGCTCGGCGTAGAGCCCGCCGACGGCGACCAGCTCGTCGTGCCGGCCCCGCTCGACGATCCGACCGCCGTCGAGCACGAGGATCTGGTCGGCGTCCCGGACGGTGGAGAGCCGGTGGGCGATCACCAGGGCGGTACGTCCGGCCAGCGCCACCGACAGCGCACGCTGCACCGCGGCCTCGCTCTCCGAGTCGAGGTGTGCGGTCGCCTCGTCGAGGATGACGATCGACGGGGCCTTGAGCAGCAGTCGGGCGATGGCGATGCGCTGCTTCTCGCCGCCGGAGAAACGGTAGCCGCGCTCCCCCACCGTCGTGTCCAGACCGTCGGGCAGCGACCGGACCAGGTCGGCGACCTGGGCGCCGGCGAGCGCAGCCCAGATCTCGTCGTCGGTGGCGTCGGGCTTGGCGTAGCGCAGGTTCTCGGCGATGGTCTCGTGGAACAGGTGCGAGTCCTGGGTGACCACGCCGATCTCGTCGCGCAGGGAGGCGAGCGTCGCGTCGCGCACGTCCACCCCGCCGACCAGGACCTGGCCGTCGGAGACGTCGTAGATCCGGGAGACGAGCATCGACAGCGTCGACTTGCCCGCGCCCGACGGCCCCACCAGGGCGACCATCTGCCCCGGCTCGACGCTGAACGAGACGCCCTTGAGCACCGGCTCACTGACGGTGCGGTCGAGGGTGGCGACCTCCTCCAGCGAGGCGAGGGAAATCTCGGCCGCGCTGGGATAGCGGAAGCGCACGTCGCGGAAGTCGACCCGGCCGGCGCCCCGGGGCACCGGGACGGCATCGGCCTTCTCCACGATGCCGGGCTTGAGGTCGAGCACCTCGAAGACCCGGTCGAAGGAGACCAGCGCGCTCATCACGTCCACGCGGACGTTGGAGAGCGCGGTGAGCGGCCCGTACAGGCGGGTGAGCAGCAGCGCGAGGGTCACGACGGTGCCCGCGCTGACGCCGCCGGTGACGGCGAGCCAGCCGCCGAGACCGTAGGTGAGCGCCTGCGCCAGCGAGGCGACCAGCAGCATCGCCACGAAGAATGTCCGGGAGTACATGGCGGACTGGATGCCGATGTCACGCACCCGCTCGGCCCGGTCGGCGAACCGGCGGGCCTCGATCTCGGGCTGCCCGAACAGCTTCACGAGCAGCGCGCCGGCCACCCCGAACCGCTCGGTCATCGTCGCGTTCATCTTGGCGTCGAGGTTGTACGCCTCGCGCGTGATGTCGGCCAGCCGCCGGCCCACCCGGCGTGCCGGGATGATGAAGATCGGCAGCAGCACCAGCGAGAGCGCGGTGATCTGCCAGGAGAGGGTGAACATCACCGCGGCGGTGAGCACCAGTTGGATGACGTTGCTGACCACGCCGGACAGGGTGGAGGTGAACGCGCGCTGGGCGCCGAGCACGTCGTTGTTGAGCCGGCTGACCAGGGCGCCGGTCTGGGTGCGGGTGAAGAACTGCAACGGCATCCGCTGCACGTGGTCGTAGACGCGGGTGCGCAGGTCGAGGATGATGCCCTCGCCGATGCGGGCGGAATACCACCGCTGGGCCAGGGACAGCAACGCGTCGGCGACCGCCAGCCCGGCGATGAACAGGGCCAACCGGACGATGAGCCGACCAGCCTCGGTGCCGCCCCGGTTGATCGCGTTGATCACGTCACCGGCGAGCACCGGCGTGGCGACGCCGATGATGGCGGCGAGCACGACCGTGGCCAGGAAGACGACGATGTCGCGCCGGTAGGGCTGGGCGAAGGCGACGATGCGGCGGGCCACCCCGCTCTTGAGCCGGTGGGTGGAGACTTCGTCGCGGTTGCGCATCGACCGGAGCATGCTCCACCCGGCCATGCCACCGCCGGACATCGGGCTGGACACCACTCACCTCCGGGTCGTCGGGCGGACCGCGCTGTCGGGTCAATTCTCCCGACAGGTGTGACAACCTCGGTCGTAACCCGGATCTTCCCGCGCGGTCCTTACTATTCGCCCCGGCCGGCGAGATCGCGCAGGCGGCGGGTCTGCGCCTCACGCTCGGCCCGCTGCTGGTCGGCGTGCGACCGCCCGGCCGCGCCGGCGAGCAGCGCCTTGATCTCCACCACCGCGTCCCGCGGGCCGGCCAACAGGCCCGCCGTGAGGTCGCGGACCGCGTCGTCCAGCTCTCCCGAGGGTACGACGAGAGTAGCCAGCCCGATCCGGTCGGCCTCGGCGGCGTCCAGCCGGCGGCCCGTGGCGCAGATCTCCAGCGCCCGGGAGTAGCCGACGAGCTCCACGAGACGCTTCGTGCCAGCCAGGTCGGGCACCAACCCGAGTGTCACCTCGGCCATCGAGAACCTCGCGTCGGCGGCGAGGACCCGCAGGTCGCAGGCGAGGGCAAGCTGGAAGCCGGCGCCGATCGCGTGCCCCTGCACCGCCGCCACGGAGATGACGTCCGGCCGGTGCAGCCAGCTGAAGCCGCCCTGGAACTCGGCGATCCGGTCGGCGCACTCGTCCTCGGGCAGCGTGGCCAGCTCGGCGAACGACCCCGGGCCGGACGCACCGGCAACCGCGAGGTCGAGACCGGCGGAGAACGCACGCCCCTCGCCCCGGACCACCACCACCCGTACGTCACCGGGCAGGTCGCGCGAGAATTCGCTCATCGCGCGCCACATGGCCGGTGTCTGGGCATTGAGCACGTCGGGCCGGCACAACGTCACCGTGGCGACCGGCCCGTCGCAGGTCAGCCGAACCCCGGTCGCCTCGGCGGTCACCGGACTGCCCGGGGAGCGGCGTTGGTCAACGACGCTAAGGGGCGGGTCACGCCTTCTTGCGGCGCCGGGCACCGCCGCGCTGACGCAGCTGAACCCCGGACTCGGTGAGCACTCGGTGGATGAACCCGTAGGAACGGCCGGTCGAGGCCGCCAGCGCGCGGATGCTCTCCCCCGAGGTGTACCGCTTTACCAGGTCCTTGGCGAGCGTCTGACGCTCGGCTCCGACGATCCGGCGACCCTTCTCAGTGCTGGTGGCTGTGCCAGTGGCTGCCATGCTGTGTCCTCACGTCCCAGACTGTGCGGTTCGGATACGGTCCCACCTATTAGACCGCCTCGGACGATCATGCGCCAGATATCAACTCTTCGCCAACCGACACGCTATGCAATGTCAGGTTCCCGATAGAGTGATCCTCCCGAACCGTCCCGCTCTGCCACCCGAACGGTCCACCCGAGCGCGGTGACACCTCCACCCGTACGCTCCCGGACGTGATCGACCTGTTCGGCACCGCAGCCGGCGCGGCCGTCGTCTTCGCCGCCACCGACATCGACGACATCGTCATCCTCACGCTGTTCTTCGTCGCGGCCCGCACCACCGGCCGCCCGCGCACCGCGCAGATCGTCGCCGGCCAATATCTGGGCATCGGCGCGCTCGCGCTGGCCAGCGCGGTGGTCGCCGCCGGGTTGCTGGCCGTGCCGGACCCGTGGACCGGGCTGCTCGGCCTGCTGCCGATCGCGCTGGGCGTCCGCGCGCTGTGGCACCGGGACGACGACGAGCCGGCCACCGTGGTCACCGGCACGCTCGGCGTGGCCGGGGTGACGATCGCCAACGGGGCCGACAACGTCGCCGTCTACGTACCCGTGTTCCGGGCTCTCGGCCCCGGCGACAGCGCGGTGTTCCTGCTGATCTTCGTGGTGCTGATCGGCCTGTGGTGCGCCGCCGCGGCCTGGCTGGGCGGCCACCGGCGGGTGGTCGCCCTGGTGGAGCGTGCCGGGCACTGGCTGGTACCGGCGATCTTCGTCGGCATCGGTGTGGTGATCCTGGTCAGCTCCGGCGTGCTGGGCCGGCTCGTCGACCTGCTGGGCTGAGACCGGTCCGGCTGGTCGACCCTGCTGGGCTGAGGCCCGGCGGTCCGGCCACCCGACCGCCCGGCGCAGCGGTCAGGCCAGCTCGACCAGTTCGAGGAGGTCGTCGCTCCAGGCGTCCTCGTCACCGTCGGGCAGCAGGATCGCGCGGTCCGGCTTGAGCGCGAGCACCGCGCCCGGGTCGTGCGTGACCAGCACGATCGCGCCCGGGTAGTTGGCGATCGCGTCGAGCACCTGCTCGCGGCTGACCGGGTCGAGGTTGTTGGTCGGCTCGTCGAGCAGCAGCACGTTGGCGCCCGAGCAGACCAGCGTGGACAGGGCCAGCCGGGTCTTCTCGCCACCGGAGAGCACCCCGGCCGGCTTGTTCACGTCGTCGCCGGAGAAGAGGAACGCGCCGAGGATCTTGCGCAGGTCCGTGTCGGACTGCTCGATCGCGGCGGCGCGCATGTTCTCCAGCACCGTCCGCTCCACGTCCAGCGTCTCGTGCTCCTGCGCGTAGTAGCCCAACCGCAGGCCGTGCCCCGCGTGCACCTCGCCGGTGTCCGGGCTGAGCAGCCCGCCGAGCATCCGCAGCAGCGTCGTCTTCCCCGCGCCGTTGAGCCCGAGGATGGCCACCCGGGAACCCCGGTCCACCGCCACGTTGACGTCGGTGAAGATCTCCAACGAGCCGTACGACTTGGAGAGGCCGGTCGCCGTCAGCGGCGTCTTGCCGCACGGGGCGGGGCTGGGGAAGCGGACCTTTGCCACCCGGTCGGCGACGCGTACCTCCTCCAGGCCCGAGATCAGCTTCTCGGCGCGGCGGGCCATGTTCTGCGCGGCGACGGTCTTGGTGGCCTTGGCCCGCATCTTGTCGGCCTGCGCCATCAGCGCGCCGGCCTTCTTCTCGGCGTTGGCCCGCTCGCGGCGGCGACGTCGCTCGTCGGTCTCGCGGGCCTCCAGGTACGCCTTCCAGCCCAGGTTGTAGACGTCGATTACCGAGCGGGTGGCGTCGAGGAACCAGACCTTGTTGACCACCGACTCCAGCAGCGCGCCATCGTGGGAGATCACGATGAGCCCGCCCTTGTGGTTGGCGAGGAAGCCGCGCAGCCAGGTGATCGAGTCGGCGTCGAGGTGGTTGGTCGGCTCGTCGAGCAGCAGGATGCCGCCGCCGTTCTCACCGGCGTCCCGGAACAGGATCCGGGCCAGCTCGATGCGCCGGCGCTGACCGCCGGAGAGGGTGCCGATGGTCTGGGCGAGCGCGCGGTCCGGCAGCCCGAGGTTGGCGCAGATCCGGGCGGCCTCGGCCTCGGCGGCGTACCCGCCGAGGGCGGCGAACTGGTCCTCCAGCGCGCCGTAGCGGCGGACCAACTTGTCGCTGGCGTCCTCGGCCAGTTGGGCCTCGATCTCCTTCATCTGGGACATCAGCACGTCCAGGCCGCGGGCGGAGAGCACCCGGTCGCGGCCGGTGACCTCCAGGTCGCCGGTGCGGGGGTCCTGCGGGAGGTAGCCGATGGCGCTGCGCTGGTCGATCTGCCCGCCGTACGGCTGGCCCTCGCCGGCGAGCACCTTCAGGGTGGTGGTCTTGCCGGCGCCGTTGCGGCCGACCAGGCCGATCCGATCACCGGGCTGCACGCGCAGGGTGGTGTCGGACAGCAGGATCCGGGAGCCGGCGCGCAACTCCAGGCCGGTGGCAGTGATCATCTCGTGGGACTCGCTCTCGGGGTCTGGAAGGCTGACTCAGGGCACGCGAAAGCGCCGGCGGGCGGTGGGCCCGTCGGCGCGGGGCGGTTCAGCCTTCGCAGCGCGGCACGGCGACAAGTGTACCGGGGCGCGGTCGAGCAGCCGGGCCGGATTACCAATCAAGATCATCGGGTACCGAATCGCCGTCCGGACCCGGTCCGGCGCTGACGGCCTATCACAGGACATTTCACGCGATCGAGGTCATCATGGAGCTGAACGAGAACGCGCAGGTCGACACCAGTCAGGTAGAGGACATGCGTGGATCCGGCGGAGGCGGCGGGGGCGGAGGCCTCGGGATCCCGATCCCCGGGGGCGGCGGCCGGGGCGGCGGCCTGATCGGCATCATCATCGCCGTCGTGCTGGCGTTGGCCGGTGGCGGGTTCGGGCTCAGCCAGCTCGGCGGCGGAGGCGGCAGCGACCAGCCAGCCGACAACTCCAGCCTGGACGCCGAGTGCTCCGCGAGCGCGACCAAGACCGAGGACTGCCGCAACACCCTCTTCATCAATTCCATCCAGGCTTACTGGAAGGACGCCATGCCGAAGGCGTTCGGCGACCAGTACCAGCCGGTCACCACCCGGTTCTTCAGCAACAGCGTGAACACCGGCTGCGGTCAGGCCGACTCGGGTGTCGGCCCGTTCTACTGCCCGGCGGACAAGCATGTCTACATCGACCTGACCTTCTACGACACGCTCAAGTCCGAGTTCGGCGTCACTGGCGAATTCCCCCAGCCGTACGTTCTCGCGCACGAGTACGGCCACCACGTGCAGGACCTGCTCGGCACCGAGGCCAAGGCGCAGGACGGCAAGACCGGGCCTACCTCCGGCTCGGTCCGGCTGGAGTTGCAGGCGGACTGCTTCGCGGGCGCCTGGGCCAACCACGCCACCGAGACCAAGTCGAAGAACGACAAGGCGATCTTCAAGTCGATCAGCGAGCAGGACATCCAGGACGCGGTGGACACCGCTGGCGCGATCGGCGACGACGCCATTCAGCAGAAGTCCGGCCGGGGCAGCGACCCGAGCTCGTACACCCACGGCACCGCCGCCCAGCGGCAGAAGTGGTTCGAGCAGGGCTACAACAGCGGCGACCCGAAGACCTGCGACACCTTCGGCACCAACCAGCTCTGACAGCTCCACGCGGTCGCGGCAGGCCCTCCGAGCGGGCCTGCCGCGATTGTCGTTGGGTGGTCAGTCGAGCCGGGACACCTGGTAGTGCCCGATCAACCAGGCGTCGTGGACCCGCCGCACCAGCACGCCGAGGTACACCCTCAGCGCCGGCCGGTCGGTGAACCCGAACTCGACCTCCAGATAGCCGAGGACCACGTCGTCCGCGAGCCGCCGGGTCTCCCGGATCTCGTACGCGGCGGTCAGGCCCAGCGGCTGTGCCGCGTAGTACGCCGCGATGCCGTCCCGGCCGACGGCGTACGGGTGCAGGCCCTGGAAGATCGCGTCATCCGCGAAGACCGACGCGACGCGGTCCGGCTCGTGCGCGTCGACCGCCGACCTCCACCGGTTCAGGACCGCGCGCAGGATCTCCACCTCGTCACCGGCCACGGTCACCGCCCCGGCCGACCGGGGTCGTTCGGGTGCGGCGTCAACGGCGTGACGGTCTCCCGCCGCCAGGCGCGCAGCGGCATCGACGCGAGGACCGCCTCCAACTCGTCCGCGTCGGCAGCCTCGAAGAGCCCCCACGTACGCCACTCCCCCGGCGCCAGCGGCGGCCGCCACAGGCGCAGCAGACTGCCCCGCGCCGTCAACTCGGCCGAACGCGCCGCCTCACGCGCACGCATCTCGGCAACCCCGTCCTCCGAGGTGCCGGCGGGCACCGTCGTCACCATGTCCACCAGGAACTCCACGCGCCCATCCTCCGACGATGCGCGCCGCACCACGCCCCGAACCCCCGTTCGGGTGGCGGTCATCTCTGCTCCGGCTCGACGGGGCGGCCAGCCGAGAGCAGTCGCCGCCGCCGTGATCCGGCACGGGTAGCGTCGCCGCTGACCACACGCCGCCCGTTCGGGGCGGGGGTAGCGTCGCCGCGGACCAGACGCGGTCAGTCTGCGGCCGGGGCGGGGTCGCGCAACCGGATCCGTACCGCCCGGGCCGCGCTCACCGCCGCGACCAGGACCGCGTGTCGAGGCTCCGGCACGTCGAGCAGCCGCTCGGCCCGCAGCGGCAGCAGCGGGGCCAGCCGCCGGTCCGCGAGCACCGTGTCCACGGCCCGCCGGTCACCGCCGCAGACGAGGGCCGCCAGCTTCGCCGCCTCCGGCAGCAGCAGCCGTACGGCCAGGTCCGCCGCGTCACCCAGCGCCGCCTTGGCCTGGTTGTCACGCCGCCGGGCGAACCGGTGCTGCGACCACCCACCGGCCGCGGTGCGCCCCTGCACGTACCGGGTGTCCACCTTGGAGACCACCAGCTCGGCGCCGAGCGCCACGCCGATCGCCACCGCACCCTTGCGCGCCAACAAGAGACCGATCCGGTACGGCGTGCCGGCGGCGGCCACGAAGGCGGCCACGTCGCCGCTGGCGGGTGACCCGGGTGGCGTGTGCAACTCGGCGGTGGCTCCGTCGGGGGCGGTCAGCAGCAGCCCGTACTCCCGTGCGGTGGTGGTGGGCGGGCCGTGCCGGTCGGCGAAGCCCTCGACCCAGCGGCCGACGCGGGCCGGGTCGACCTCGACCCACCGGCCTCCCCCGGCAGCGGGTCGACTGGTCACCGCCCGACCGTACGCCACCGCCGGCGCACCCGGACCGTCAGCCCGGCACCACCGCGGCCACCGCCAGCGCGGCGATGAGGACGCTGGAGAGCACGCCCGTGACCAGCCGGCCGCGCGGGCCGGTCAGCGCACGGCCGACCACCGTGCCGCCACCGGCGATGAGCAGCTGCCAGCTCGCCGACGCCAGGAACACTCCGGCCACGAACAGGGCCGCCGGCACCGGTCCCGCGTCGGCCGTGTCCGGACGACCGAGGACCAACGCGACGAAGTAGAGCACCGTCGTCGGGTTCAGCAGGGTCAATCCGAGCAGCGCCGCGTAGGCGCGGCCCGGAGTATCCATCCCCCGACCGCCCCGCGCCGTCGGCGCGCGTCGGGAGCGGTGGGCAGCCCAGGTCCGCCAGAGCCCGTGCGCGGCCAGCCCTAACAGGACCACGGCGGCGGCCACCCGCAGCGGACCGGCGGCCGGCGCGATGACCCCGGCCAGGCTCGCGCCGCCCAGCGCGGCCACCGCCGCGTAGAGCCCGTCGGCCGTCGCCACCGCGAGGGCCGCTGCCGCGCCGACCCGGAACGAGGTACGGGCACTGAGCCCCAGGATGAGGATCGCGATCGCGCCGACCGGGATGGCGACGCCGTAGCCGGCCACCAGACCGGCGAGGAACGCCCCGCTCATGGCCGTCGACGCAGGATCGAGGCCCGCCCCGGTACCGGCCGCTGTCGACGACCGGCAGTCGTCGCAGGGACCAGAACCCGCATCGCGTACGCCTCGATCACATCGGCATCCTGCGCGCCGGCAGTCGTCCCCGCAACGGATTTCCCCGCAGCGCCGTCGCATCCGCCCGCCGATCTTGCACTTAGCGACGCCGAAATGTTCACCTTCGCGAATTAAGTCGGCACAGAAAGCGCAAGATCGGCGTCGTAGTCCGCCCCGCGCCCCGCGCCCCGCGCCCCGCGCCCCGCGCCCCGCGCCCCGCGCCCCGCGCCCCGCGCCCCGCGCCCCGCGCCCCGCGCCCCGCGCCCCGCGCCCCGCGCCCCGCGCCCCGCGCCCCGCGCCCCGCGCCCCGCGCCCCGCGCCCCGCGCCCCGCGCCCCGCGCCCCGCGCCCCGCGCCCCGCGCCCCGCGCCCCGCGCCCCGCGCCCCGCGCCCCGCGCCCCGCGCCCAAGATCCTCACAACTTCACCGATGTTGCTGCATCCGCCACGCGGGAAACCGCAACATCGGTGAAGTTGCGCAGATCTTGCCGGGATCGGGCGCCCGATCACTCCCACCCGGCGGGCGAGCCGCGGGCGCCAATCGAAGATCGTGCTCGCACCATGTTGTAGTGGCCTCGGCGAGACACCGAGGCCACTACAACAATGATCGAGCACGATCTTGGTGGATCGGGACCGGTCAGTGCCGCGACTCGGCCCACCGGGGGTCACGGCCGAGGTAGGAGAGCAGCGCGCTCACGTCGTCGGCTTCCGCTCCCGGGTCGAGCGCCGCCGCGTACGCGCCGTAGGACCGCAGCGGCTCGACGATCTGCCGCGCGACCTCGAACAGGGGGCGGGCCAGGTCGTCGTGGAGCGGGGACGGCTGACCGGTGGCCACCGCGATGTCCCAGGCGTGCACCGCCGCGTCGAGGGCGGCGGCGACGGCAGCCAGGTGGGCCGGCAGCGCGCCGTGCGGCAGCGGTGTCGGCACCTGCGGATCCTCGTCGGCGACGCCCACCCAGGCGAGGGCGGACGCGTCGAGGGCGGCGTACAGGCCGGTCAGCTTGTCCCCCTCGATCCGCCCGGAGGGCGCGAACGGGTCCTCCTCCGGCCCCGATCCGCCGGTGATCGCCGCGACGTAGGCGAGCTGGTCGCCGGTCGCGTGCTGGAGCACCTGGGTGACCGTCCACCGCTCGCAGGGGGTGGAGAGGTCCCAGGCCTCGGCCGGGATCCCCTCGGCGGTCGTCCGCAGCGCCCGGTGCGCCTCGTCGAGCACGATCCGCCACTGTCCCGCTGCCGTCTCGTTCATTGTCCCGACCCTCTCCGCTGATCCGCCGAGTTTCCCCGTGAAACGGAACGTTCCGCTCCGTGTCAAACTCAGCTTAGCAGACCGGAACGGTCCGTTCCACAATAGATTTCACCTCTAAACACGACGAGCGCGGCACCCCGGAGGGCACCGCGCTCGAACGGAGAAGGTCGGGAGTCGGGGTCAGACGTTGAAGCCGAGGGAACGGAGCTGGTCCCGACCCTCGTCGGTGATCTTGTCCGGGCCCCACGGCGGGAGCCACACCCAGTTGATCCGGATGTCGTTGACCAGGCCGCCACCGGGGCCGGTGGTGAGGGCCTGCCGGGCCTGGTCCTCGATCACGTCGGTCAGCGGGCACGCCGCCGAGGTGAGCGTCATGTCCAGGGTCGCGACGTTCTCGTCGTCGACGTGCACCCCGTACACCAGGCCCAGGTCGACCACGTTGATGCCCAACTCCGGGTCGACGACGTCCTTCATCGCCTCCTCGATGTCGGCGATCATGGCCTTGCTGACGCCACCCGCCGGGGCGGCGGCGTCGCCACTCACCGCGCCGGTCTGCGCCGCGACGGTGTCGCCGGCCTCCGGCGTCGCCGCAGTAGCCGTATCCTCGCTGCTCATGCCTTCACCTCCGGGCTCACGCCCACACCGGCGCGTGCCGCGGCGTCCTTGAACGCCATCCACGGCAGCAGCGCGCACTTGACCCGGGCGGGATAGCGGGCCACACCCGCGAAAGCAACCCCGTCACCGAGTACGTCCTCGTCCGGCGTGACCTGGCCACGTCCGGACATCAACTCGACGAACGCCTCGTGCACCTCGAATGCTTCCCCGGCGCCCCGACCGCGCAGCAGTTCGTGCAGGACGCTCGCCGAGGCCTGGCTGATCGAGCAACCCATGCCGTCGTACGAGATGTCGTGCAGAACGGTGCCGTCGGTGGCCACCCGGACGGTGACCTCGTCACCGCAGGTCGGGTTGACGTGGTGCGCCTCGGCGACCTGGTCGCCCGGGTCGTCGGCGTCACGCAGGCCCCGCCCGTGCGGGTGCTTGTAGTGATCCAGGATGATCTCCTGGTAGAGCTGGTCGAGCTGCACCATCAGTCGAACACCTTCCGTACCTGCTCCAGACCGCCCACCAGGGCGTCGATCTCCCCGGTGGTGGTGTAGAGGTAGAACGACGCCCGGGTCATCGCCGGAACGCCGAACCGGCTGCACACCGGCTTCGCGCAGTGGTGACCCACCCGCACCTGCACGCCCAGCGAGTCGAGCACCTGGCCCACGTCGTGCGGGTGCACGTCACCGAGGGCGAACGAGATGGTGCCGCCCCGGCCGATCGGTACGGTCGGGCCGAAGATCCGCAGGTCGGGCACCGACCCGAGGGCGTCCAGCGCGTACGCCGTCAGCTCCTTCTCGTGCCACTGGATGGCCGGCATGCCGATCCCGGTGAGGTAGTCGACCGCCGCGCCGAGCGCGACCGCCTCGGCGATCGGCGGAGTTCCCGCCTCGAAGCGGGCCGGCGGGGCGGCGAACGTCGACCGGGCCATGGTCACCGTCTCGATCATCGAGCCGCCGCCCATCACCGGCGGCATGGCCGCCAGCAGCTCGCCCCGGCCCCAGAGCACGCCGATGCCGGTCGGACCGAGCATCTTGTGCCCGGTGAACACGATGTAGTCGGCGTCCAGGTCGACCACGTCGATGGGCAGGTGCGGCACCGACTGCGAGCAGTCCAGCAGCAGCAGCGCGCCCACCTCACGGACCCGCGCGGTGATCCGGGAGGTGGCGTTGACGGTGCCCAGGATGTTCGACATGTGCACCAGCGAGACGATCTTCGTCCGTTCGGTGACCAGATCTTCCAGGCCCGACTCGTCCAACCGGCCCTGGTCGGTGACCGGGAACCAACGCAGGGTCGCGCCGGTGCGCTCGCAGAGCAGCTGCCACGGGACGATGTTCGAGTGGTGCTCCATCTCGGAGATCACCACCTCGTCCCCGGGGCCGAGCCGGAACCGCGGGTCGCCGTCCGGACGCAGCGAGGCGTTGGAGAAGGCGTACGCCACGATGTTGATCGCCTCGGTGGAGTTCTTGGTGAACACCACCTCGTCGACGCTCGGGGCGTTGATGAACGCGGCGAGCTTGGCCCGCGCCCCCTCGTACGCCTCGGTGGCCTCGGTGCCCAGCGTGTGCACCGAGCGCGAGACGTTGGCGTTGTGCCGCGCGTAGTGCTCGTCGAGCACGGCGAGCACCTGACGCGGTTTGTGCGAGGTGTTGGCGCTGTCGAGGTAGACCAGCGGGTGCCCGTTGATCTCCCGGTCGAGGATCGGGAAGTCGGCGCGCACCCGGGCCACGTCGAAACGCGGCACGTCGTCGTACTGCGGCATCCCCTCGGGGATCGCGATGCTGGTCATCTCGACAGCGCCTCTCGCACTCAGGCCTTGGCCGAACCGGCCCCGGCGGCGTACCGCTCGTAACCCTCGGCCTCGAGCTTGTCGGCAAGCTCCGGGCCGCCCTGCTCGACGATCCGACCGGCGACGAAGACGTGCACGTGGTCCGGCTTGATGTAGCGCAGGATCCGCGTGTAGTGGGTGATCAGCAGCACGCCGGTGTCGCCGGTGTCGCGGACCCGGTTGACGCCCTCGCTGACCACGCGCAGCGCGTCCACGTCGAGACCCGAGTCGGTCTCGTCGAGGATGGCGATCTTCGGCTTGAGCAGCTCCAGCTGGACGATCTCGTGCCGCTTCTTCTCACCGCCGGAGAAGCCCTCGTTGACGTTGCGCTGGGCGAACGCCGGATCCATCTGCAGGCGCTCCATCGCGCCGCGCAGCTCGCCGCCCCAGGTGCGCAGCTTCGGCGCCTCGCCGTCGATGGCGGTCTTCGCGGTGCGCAGGAAGTTCGCCACCGAGACGCCGGGGACCTCGACCGGGTACTGCATGGCCAGGAAGAGGCCGGCGCGAGCGCGCTCGTCGACGGTCATGGCGAGGACGTCCTCGCCGTCGAGGGTCACCGAGCCGCCGGTGATCTCGTACTTGGGGTGGCCGGCGATCGAGTACGCCAGGGTGGACTTGCCGGAGCCGTTGGGGCCCATGATGGCGTGGGTCTCACCGGACTTCACAGTCAGGTTGACGCCGGCCAGGATCGGCTTGAGCTCACCCTCGGGCAGCTTGACCGACACCTTCAGGTCGCGGATCTCCAGGGTGCTCATTATCGGGTCACTCCATTACTCGGCGTCAGGCTCAGGTAGATGTCGCCGTCGCGGACTTCGACGGGGTAGACGGGTACGGGTTCGGTGGCGGGCAGGCCGGTCGGCGCGCCGGTGCGCAGGTCGAAGCGCGAGCCGTGCAGCCAGCACTCCAGCGTGCAGCCGTCGACCTCACCCTCGGAGAGGGCGACGGCGGCGTGCGAGCACTCGTCGTACGCGGCGTAGAACTCGCCGTCCTCACCGTGCACCAGGGCGATCGGGGTGCCGTCGACGTCCGCTCTGATGGCGGTGCCCTTCGGCACGTCCTCGGTGGAGCAGATCCGGATCATCAGGCGCCGGCCTTGCTGAGCCGGGCCTCGATCGCGTCGCCCAGGCGCTCGCGCAGCGACTCCACCGGGATCTTGTTGATCACCTCGGCGAAGAAGCCACGGACCACCAGGCGACGGGCCTCACCCTCCGGGATACCCCGGGCCATCAGGTAGAACAACTGCTCGTCGTCGAAGCGGCCGGTCGCGCTGGCATGGCCAGCGCCGGCGATCTCGCCGGTCTCGATCTCCAGATTGGGTACGGAGTCCGCGCGCGCGCCATCGGTGAGCAGCAGGTTCCGGTTGATCTCGTACGTGTCGGTGCCGGTCGCCTCGGCCTGGATCAGCACGTCGCCGACCCAGACGGTGTGCGCGTCCGCGCCCTGCAGCGCGCCCCGGTAGCCGACGTAGCTGCGGCAGTCCGGCACGTTGTGGTCGACGAGCTGCCGGTGCTCCAGGTGCTGGCCGCCGTCGGCGAAGTAGACGCCGTACAGCTCGGCCTCGCCGCCCCGACCGGTGTACTCCACCGAGGTGAACTGCCGGACCAGGTCCCCGCCCAGGGACACCTGGATGTGGATGACCTTGGCGTCCCGACCCAGCCTGACCTTCAGGTGCTGGGCCTGGACCGCGTCGTCGGCCCAGTCGGCGACGGTGACCAGGGTCAGCTTCGCGCCGTCGGCCACGACCACCTCGACGTTGTCGGCCAAGGTGGCCGATCCGACGTGCTCCAGCACCAGGGTCGCCTCGGCGAAGCGGCCGATCTCGACGAACGTGTGCCCGAACGCCGGGTGCCCCGCGCCCGTGCCGACCACCCGCAGGCCCACCGACTGGCCGAGCACCACGTCCGGGGCCACCCGCACCAACAGGGCCTCGGCGGCAGCGCCGTACGCCAGCGCGCTGACCCGGTCCACCGGAGTGAGCACGCTGCCGATCCGCTCGTCGTCGCGGCCGATCCGGCTGATGGCCACGCCCTCGGGCAGGTCGCCGTACTCGTGCCGGACCGTGCCGGTCTCGGCCGGCACGTCGCCCGAGAGGCCGCGGAGGCGCTTGAGCGGGGTGAAGCGCCAGTCCTCCTCCAGGCCGGTGAGGGCCGGGAAGTCGGCGACGTCGTACGAGCGCAGCGCCTGCGACTTGGTGCTGGGCGGCGGCGCGGAAGCCTGGGTAGTCATGTCTTCCTTGGTCTGTCTGTTCCGTGACGGCGAGGTTGGGCTTCGTGCGGGCGGGCCGGCGTCGCCGGCCCGCCACGCGGGGAACGGCGGCGTCAGCCGACCGCGCCCTCCATCTGGAGTTCGATGAGCCGGTTCAGCTCCAGGGCGTACTCCATCGGGAGTTCCTTGGCGATCGGCTCGATGAAGCCGCGCACGATCATCGCCATCGCCTCGTCCTCGCTCAGGCCCCGGCTCATCAGGTAGAAGAGCTGGTCGTCGCTGATCTTGGAGACGGTCGCCTCGTGGCCCATCGACACGTCGTCCTCGCGGATGTCGACGTACGGGTACGTGTCGGAGCGGGAGATGGTGTCGACCAGCAGCGCGTCGCACTTGACCGTGCTGCGGCTGTGGTGCGAGCCCTCCAGCACCTGCACCAGACCCCGGTACGAGGTGCGGCCGCCGCCCCGGGCGATCGACTTGGAGATGATGCTCGAGGAGGTGTGCGGAGCCGCGTGCACCATCTTGGCGCCGGCGTCCTGGTGCTGACCCTCGCCGGCCATCGCCACCGAGAGCACCTCGCCCTTGGCGTGCTCGCCGGTCATGTAGACCGCCGGGTACTTCATGGTCACCTTGGAGCCGATGTTGCCGTCGACCCACTCCATGGTCGCGCCCTCGTGGCAGACGGCGCGCTTGGTGACCAGGTTGTAGACGTTGTTCGACCAGTTCTGGATGGTCGTGTAGCGGCAGCGCGCGTTCTTCTTGACGATGATCTCCACTACCGCGCTGTGCAGCGAGTCGGAGGAGTAGAGCGGCGCGGTGCAGCCCTCGACGTAGTGCACGTACGCGCCCTCGTCGACGATGATCAGCGTCCGCTCGAACTGGCCCATGTTCTCCGTGTTGATCCGGAAGTAGGCCTGCAGCGGGATCTCCACGTGCACGCCCTTCGGCACGTAGATGAACGAGCCACCGGACCACACGGAGGTGTTCAGCGCGGCGAACTTGTTGTCGCCGACCGGGATCACCGTGCCGAAGTACTCCTTGAAGACGTCCTCGTGCTCCCGCAGCGCGGTGTCGGTGTCCAGGAAGATGACGCCCTGCTCCTCAAGGTCCTCACGGATCTTGTGGTAGACGACCTCCGACTCGTACTGCGCCGCGACACCCGCGACCAGCCGCTGCTTCTCGGCCTCCGGGATGCCCAGCCGGTCGTACGTGTTCTTGATGTCCTCGGGCAGGTCCTCCCAGCTGGTGGCCTGCTTCTCGGTGGACCGCACGAAGTACTTGATGTTGTCGAAGTCGATGCCGGTGAGGTCCGCGCCCCAGGCCGGCATCGGCTTGCGGCCGAACAGCCGCAGGCCCTTCAGGCGCAGGTCGAGCATCCAGGCCGGCTCGTTCTTCTTGGCCGAGATGTCCCGCACCACCGCCTCGTTGATGCCGCGCTGGGCAACCGCCCCGGCGGCGTCCGGGTCGGACCAGCCGTACTCGTAGCGACCCAGGGCGGCGAGCTGCTCTTCCTGGGTCAGGGGCTGGACGATCTGCTCGGTCATCTATCTGTCCTCACAGTGGTGACGGGATTACCGGATGAAGCACGGCCCGGCTGGGTCGGGATGTGCGTGGTGCACACCCCGTCGCCGTGCGCGATGGTGGCCAGGCGCTGCACGTGGGTGCCGACCAGACGGGAGATCACCGCGGTCTCGGCCTCGCACAGCTGAGGAAACTCGGCGGCCACGTGCGCCACCGGGCAGTGGTGCTGACAGAGCTGGCCGCCGGAGGCGATCGTGGTCGCGTTGGCAGCGTAACCCTCGGCGGTCAGCGCTCCGGCGAGCGCCTCGGCCCGCGCGAGAGGGTCGTCGCCGGCGTCCTCCATGGCGGCGCGACAGCGCGACTCGAGCGCGGAGACCTGCTCGGCCGCGAACGTCTCGACCGCGTCCGCACCACCGTTGCGGGCGATCCAGCGCAGCGCCGCGGTGGCCATGTTGTCGTAGTGGTGTGTGCCACAGCGAACCCGAGCCGCCTCGGTCAGGACGAACACCTTGGCCGGACGACCCCGACCCCGGCTGCCCTGCACCGCCTGCTCGCGGGCGACGACGTCACCGTCGGCGAGCATCGCGTCCAGGTGCCGGCGGATCGCCGCCGGGCTGAGGCCGAGCGCGAGACCGAGCTGCGCGGCGGTCGTCGCGCCCCGCTCCAGGAGCAACTGGGTGACGCGGTCCCGGGTGGAGGTCTCCGTCGCGGAGCCACCCAGTACGGACGGCGAGGCCCCGACGAGGGCGGACGCGGACGCGCCGACGGCCGGGACAGCCGCCGGCTGGTGCCCGGAGAGCGCCGCCGCGTTTTTCACAACGCCAACGTTACGTAATTGCCCGGAGGGTCGCAAACCCGGGCCCCGGTGATCCGAACCACCGAGCCGACGGAGTCGGACGGACCTCGATCACTACAGTGCGTAGGATTTGCGCCGTGAACCGATTCGTCCGTCCGGTATCCAGCGTCCTGCTGCGCCGCCTCGCGCTCGCCTCGATCATCGCGAACGTGGCCATCGTCGTCACCGGCGGGGCGGTCCGGCTGACCGCATCGGGCCTCGGCTGCCCCACCTGGCCCCGGTGCACCGACGACTCGTACGTCACCACACCCGAGATGGGCGTGTACGGCGTGATCGAGTTCAGCAACCGGATGCTGACCTTCGCGGTCGGTCTCATCGCGCTGGCCACCGTGCTGGCAGTGCTGATCCACCGGCCCCGCCGGCCCGGGCTCCTCGCGCTGTCCGTCGCCGTGTTCCTGGGCATCCCCGCCCAGGCGGTGATCGGCGGCATCACGGTGCTCACCAACCTCAACCCGTGGGTGGTGGGGCTGCACTTCCTCTCCTCGATGGCGGTGATCGCCGCCGCGTACGCCCTCTGGCGGCGGATCGGCGACCCGGACGGCCCGACGGTCGCCGCGGTGCCCACTCCCCTGCGCGCGCTCGCCCGGATCACCACCGGCGTCACCGTCGCGGTACTGGTGATCGGCACCTGGGTCACCGGCAGCGGCCCACACGCCGGCGACCACGGCGCGGCCCGCAACGGCCTGGACCCGGAGGCCATCTCCCAGGTCCACGCCGACGGGGTATTCCTGTTGATCGGCCTGTCGGTGGCGCTCATCTTCGCGTTCCGCGCGGCGGAGGCGCGGCGGGCCACCCGGGCCGCCGTCGTCCTGGTCGCGGTGGAGTTGGGTCAGGGACTCATCGGCTTCGTGCAGTACTTCACCCACGTGCCGGCGCTCCTGGTCGGCGCGCACATGCTGGGCTCGTGCCTGGTGCTACTGGCCGCCCTGTCCGTCCAGTGGTCCACCCGCGAACGCCACCCGGTCCCCCCGGCACCCCAGCCCACCCCAGCGCCAGAAGCCCAACCCGTCCCCGCCTGACCCCCGCGCCCCGGCCCACCCCCGCGCCCCGCCCCGCGCGCCTCGCCGGGCCCCGCGCCAAGCACGCCCCGCCCTACACGCGTCGATCTTGCACTTACGAACGCCGAAGTGCCCATATTCGCGCGATAGGTCGGGACAGAAAGTGCAAGATCGGCGCGATGGGCGAGACGTGCGGGGCGCAGCCCTTGCGTCCTGCGCCCGCCGGTGTCCCCTCTCGGGTGCACGCCTGCGCCTCGCGCGCTGTCGTGCGTCCGCGCCTGCGCGCCGCCCCGCCTGCGCTATCGCGTCTGCACGCCTGCCCAAGATTTACGCAAGTTCAGGGTTGTTGCTGCCTCCGGGACGCGGGAGGCAGCAACATCCCCGAAGTTGCGCGGATCTTGACGAGGGGCGAGAGGGGCGAGGACCGAGAGGTGGGAGGGGCGAAGGGCGATAGGTGCGCGGGTGCGCGGGTGCGCGGGTGCGCGGGTGCGCGGGTGCGCGGGTGCGCGGGTGCGCGGGTGCGCGGGTGCGCGGGTGCGCGGGTGCGCGGGTGCGCGGGTGCGCGGGTGCGCGGGTGCGCGGGTGCGCGGGTGCGCGAGGACTGGCGGGCGTCGCGACAGAGCCGGCGCGGCGGCGGGGCACCCCGCAGGGCTCATGGTCACGCTCGAACCAGGATGTAGTGGCATCGACGTGTCCGCGATACCACTACATCCTGGATGCAGCGCGACCTTGCGGGCGCCGCCGCCGTCGAGGCGGTGCTGGGCCAGCCGCCAACGTCGAGGCAGCGCCGCATCGGCGCCCCGCCCGGCATCCGCGCACCTCCAGGGCGGTCACCGCCTCGCCACGCCACGACACGGCACGACACGACACGGCACGGCACCCACGCCACGGCACGGCACCCACGCCAGGGCACGGCACGGCACGCCACGGCACGCCACGACGCGGCACGGCACGCCACGACGCGGCACGCCACGGCACGGCACGGCACGGCACGCCACGGCACGGCACGGCACGCCACGGCAGGGCGCGACACGGCACGGCGCGACACGCCACGCCACGGAGCTCGTAGGGGGCACGCCGGGACACCGCCCTACCTCGACGTGGTCAGGCCGGGTGGGTCAGGTGGGTGGCGATCGCGGTGGCCAGGCGGTCGGGGGCGTTCTCGGCGTACCCGAGGAAGAGCGACGGCTCGGTCAGCTCCAACTCGACCAGGACCGGGTCGCCGGCCGGGCCGGAGATCAGATCCACGCGGGCGTAGAGCAACTGCCGGGTGCCGCCGGGGACCGCCGCTAGGGTCCGGTCCGCGACGGCCAACTGCTCGACCGCGGCGGTGCGGGCGGTGATCTCCTCGGCCTTGTACAGCTCGTCCGGACCGAGGTCGGGGCCGGTCAACATGGCGCCCTTGCGGATGGCGTGGCTGAACGCGAGACCGTCCGGGCCGGCCAGGAAGAGCAGCGCGGTCTCGCCCTCGGTGTCGACGGCGCTCAGGTACGGCTGGACCATCGTCGTCCGGCCGGCGGCCGAGAGGCGACGTACGTGCGCGTCGGCGAGGGCCCGGTGCTCCGGGTCGGCCAGGTCGTAACGGCCGGTGTCCTGGCTACCGGAGCTGACCGCCGGTTTGATCACGTACTCGCCGGTGTCGGCGGGCGGCGACCAGCTCGCGCCCGGCTCGACCCAGGCGGTCGGCACGGTGGGTACGCCGGCGGCGCTCAGCTCGCCGAGGTAGCGCTTGTCGGTGTTCCACCGCACCACGTCGGCGGGGTTGACCAGGGTGGGCACCGTGGCGGCCCAGGCGACGAACTCGTCGCGGCGCAGCGCGTAGTCCCACGGCGAGCGGAGCACGACAAGGTCGTACGCGGACCAGTCGACGTCCGGGTCGTCCCAGACCGCCGCTTCGGCGATGATCCCCCGCGCGGCGAGCGGGTCGAGGACGAGGCGGTCGTCGGGGTCAAGGTCGACCAGGCGGGAGCAGGTAACGAGAGCGACCCGGGGTTCCCCCCGGGTCGACTGGTGGTGGTTGGTCAATCCAGCTAGCTATCTCAGCGGGCCATCGTGCGCCGGGCCATCGACCGCCAGAGGTCGTTGCTCGGTCGCATCTGGTCCATCAGTTCACGCTCCCAGGCGTTCTC
Source organism: Micromonospora sp. CA-248212 (assembly GCF_050948405.1). Lineage (NCBI taxonomy): Bacteria > Bacillati > Actinomycetota > Actinomycetes > Micromonosporales > Micromonosporaceae > Micromonospora > Micromonospora sp. CA-248212. The sequence goes on from NZ_CP192023.1 coordinate 5,202,109, forward strand.
GACGGTGACTCCCGCCTTGGCGCACGCCTCCCGGGCCGTGACGGTGTCCTCGGCGAACTGGTCGCCCCACTCACCGTCGGCGCCCACGAGGACGATCCGCGCGCCGCGCTTACCGACGTACTCGATGACGGCCTTCGCGCCGCCGTGCCCGGCGGCGAACGACTTGAGACCCGCGACCAGACCCTGCGGGGCCTGCTCGCCGGAGCTCTGCTCGGCCGTCAGCGTCGTATCGGAACCATCTGCCATGACGCGAAGCCTAAGCAGAGTTCCACTCGCGCGGGCGAGAACCATGAAGCTTTTGTGATGCCAATTACCTAGAGGTTTAAGGAACAGCAGGGACACTTTGTCCGCTTAAATCAGGACTTTCCCGCCTCAACTTCCGGAGCAAACCAGGCTGCAACTCCCGCAGGTTGAGCCGATCCGGCTCATGCCGAAAGTTACTCTGATGTGACGTTAAAGCGGGACAACTCATCCATGACGATGACTGTTCGCAGGATTGTTGGCGAAACGCGGGCCGCGCGCCGGGCGGCGTCAGATCAGCGCGTCGAGCGCGACGGCCACGAACACGATCGTCAGGTACGTCGTGGACCAGTGGAACAGCCGCATCGGCTTGACCGCTTCGCCGCGCGTCGCCCGCCGGCAGAGCTTGTGCGCCTCAAGGATGAAGATGGCGCCCACCACCAGGGTCGGCACGCCGTAGATCGCGCTGAGCCCCAGCGGCCAGACCGCCAGGGAGGTGAGCACCGTGAGCCAGGCGAAGATCAGAATCTCGGCGTTCACCCGACGGGTCGAGGCCACCACGGGCAGCATCGGGATGCCGGCGCGGGCGTAGTCGTCCTTGTACTTCATGGCGAGCGGGTAGAAGTGCGGCATCTGCCAGAAGAAGACCACCGCGAACAGCGCCCAGGCCGCCGGAGCGAGCCCACCGGTGACCGCCGCCCAGCCGATGAGCACCGGCGCCGCGCCGCAGGCCCCACCCCAGAACGTGTTCGTCGGGGTGGAGCGCTTGAGCCACATGGTGTAGACGACGTCGTAGTAGACGATCGCGGCGAGCGTCAGCCCCGCGGCGAGCAGATTGGTGAACGCCGCCATCAGGACGATCGAGACCGCCGCCAGCACCAGACCGAAGACCAGCGCGTTACGGGGCGACACGGTGTGCGCCGGCAGCGGACGCCGCTTGGTGCGCCGCATCAACTGGTCGATGTCGCGGTCGATGTAGCAGTTGAGGACGCTGGCCGCCCCGGCCGCGAGCGAGCCACCGACGAGCACGACAGCCATCAGCCACAGCGACGGCAGGCCGCCCTCGGCGAGCATCATCGCCGGGACGGTGGTGACCAACAGCAGTTCGACGATGCGCGGCTTGGTCAGCGCCACGTACGACGACACGATCGCGCGCACGTCCCGCCGCGCCACCGGACCCTCGGCCGCCCGTGCCGGGGGCTGCCCGGCGGGGTTGCTCGCGGGGCGCTCGGTGATCATGCTCACGGATTGCCACCTTCCGGCATCGGCACGGGGAGATCGGATCGGCGGGGCCCCGCTCGGGCACCGCACACCGACCCACACACTACGCGTCGTCGTTTTGGCTGCCCGGCCGACCCGACAACGGTGCGGGCCGTCACACCACCGGGTTGAACGACCTGGGCCGCCGTCACGTACCGCACACCATGCGAGATCCCCGGGCGGACGTTTAGTCACGCTCGATAGGGTCACCAGTGAGGGTTCCGCCCATCTGCCGAGGAGCACAACCATCGTGGCTGCCAACCGACCCGAGCACTCCGCACTCAACTGGTCCGACCTCGATCGCCGGGCCGTCGACACCGTCCGCGTGCTGGCCATGGATGCCGTGGAGAAATCCGGCAACGGCCACCCGGGCACCGCGATGAGCCTCGCGCCCGCGGCCTATCTTCTCTTCAACCGGGTCATGCGGCACAACCCGGCCGACCCGAACTGGCCCGGCCGGGACCGGTTCGTGCTCTCCGCCGGCCACTCCAGCCTGACGCTCTACATCCAGCTCTTCCTCTCCGGCTACCCGCTGAGCCTGGACGACCTGAAGTCGCTGCGCCAGTGGGGCTCGATGACCCCGGGCCACCCGGAGCACGGCCACACGCCGGGCGTCGAGACCACCACCGGCCCGCTCGGGCAGGGTCTGGGCAACGCCGTCGGCATGGCCATGGCGGCCCGCCGCGAGCGGGGCCTATTCGACCCGGAGGCCGAGCCGGGCACGTCGGTCTTCGACCACAACATCTGGTGCATCGCCTCCGACGGCGACATCGAGGAGGGCATCAGCCACGAGGCCAGCGCCCTCGCCGGGCACCAGCAGCTGGGCAGCCTCACGCTGATCTACGACGACAACGAGATCTCGATCGAGGACGACACCCGGATCGCCAAGAGCGAGGACGTGGCGGCCCGCTACGAGGCGTACGGCTGGCACGTGCAGACCGTCGACTGGCGCAGCGGGGACGCCGACCAGGGCGACTACCACGAGAACGTCGAGGCGCTGTACGACGCGCTGGTGGCCGCCAAGGCGGAGACCACCCGCCCCTCGTTCATCGCGCTGCGCACCATCATCGGTTGGCCCGCGCCCAACAAGCAGAACACCGGCAAGATCCACGGCTCCGCGCTCGGCGCCGACGAGGTCAAGGCCACCAAGCGCATCCTCGGCTTCGACCCGGAGCAGACCTTCCAGGTCGACGAGGAGGTGCTGGGTCACGCCCGCACGGTGATGGGTCGCGGCTCGGACGCCGAGCAGGCGTGGACCGCGTCGTTCGACGCCTGGAAGAAGGCCAACCCCGAGCGCACCGCGCTCTACGAGCGGCTCGCCGGCCGGGTGCTGCCCGACGGCTGGACCGACGCGCTGCCGGTCTTCCCCGCCGACGCCAAGGGTGTGGCCACCCGGGCCGCGTCCGGCAAGGTGCTGGAGGCGCTCGCGCCGGTGCTGCCGGAGCTGTGGGGCGGCTCGGCCGACCTGGCCGAGAGCAACAACACCACCATGAAGGGCGAGCCGTCGTTCATCCCGGCCTCGCACGCCACCAAGGACTTCCCGGGCCACGAGTACGGCCGCACGCTGCACTTCGGCATCCGTGAGCACGCCATGGGCGCGATCCTGAACGGCATCGCCCTGCACGGCGGCACCCGCCCGTACGGCGGCACGTTCCTGGTGTTCAGCGACTACATGCGCCCCTCGGTGCGGCTGGCCGCGCTGATGAAGCTGCCCGTGACGTACGTCTGGACGCACGACTCGATCGGTCTGGGCGAGGACGGCCCGACCCACCAGCCGGTGGAGCACCTGACCGCGCTGCGCGCCATCCCGGGCCTGGACGTGGTCCGCCCGGCGGACGGCAACGAGACGGTGTGGGCCTGGCGGCAGGCGCTGGAGCACACCGACCGACCGACCGCGCTGGCGCTGAGCCGCCAGGCCCTGCCGACCCTGGACCGGGAGGTTCTGGGCGATGCGTCAGGTGTGGCCAAGGGCGGTTACGTGCTGGCCGAGGCGTCCAACGGCAAGCCCCAGGTGATCATCATCGGCACCGGGTCCGAGGTGCAGCTCGCCCTGACCGCCCGGGAGCGGCTGGAGGCCGACGGCACCCCGACCCGGGTGGTCTCGATGCCCTGCCAGGAGTGGTTCTACGAGCAGGATGAGGCGTACCGGGAGTCGGTGCTCCCGCGTGGGGTAAAGGCACGGGTGAGCGTGGAGGCGGGCATCGCGATGTCCTGGCGCGGGATCGTCGGCGACCTGGGCGAGAGCGTCAGCATCGAGCACTACGGCGCGAGCGCCCCGCACACCGTGCTCTTCGAGCAGTTCGGGTTCACCCCCGACCGGATCGTGGCGGCGGCGCACGCCTCGCTGGCCCGGGTGGGCGACATCACCGGTTTCACCACCGGCAACTGAGGGAGCGTAAACGGCATGACCGACAAGCTGAATGAGCTCACCGCCGCGGGTGTGGCGGTCTGGCTCGACGATCTCTCCCGGGTGCGTCTGAGCTCCGGCGGGCTGGACCAGCTCCGCCGCGAGAAGCACGTGGCCGGGGTCACCACCAACCCGACGATCTTCGCAAAGGCGCTCAGCGACGCCGACGAGTACAACTGGCAGCTTCGCGACCTGGCCACCCGTGGCGTGGACGTCGAAGAGGCCGTCCGGATGCTCACCACGTACGACGTACGGTGGGCGTGCGACGTGATGCGCCCGTCCTACGACGGCAGCGCCGGCGTGGACGGCCGGGTCTCCATCGAGGTGGACCCGCGCAGCGCGCACGACGCCGACAAGACGGTCGCCGAGGCCAAGGCGCTGTGGTGGCTGGTCGACCGGCCCAACCTCTTCATCAAGATCCCGGCCACCGAGGAGGGCCTGTCGGCGATCGCCGACACGCTCGCCGAGGGGATCAGCGTCAACGTGACGCTGATCTTCGGCCTGGACCGCTACTCGGCGGTGATGGAGGCGTTCCTGGCCGGCCTGGAGCGGGCCAAGGCCAACGGTCACGACCTGTCCACCATCGGCTCGGTCGCGTCGTTCTTCGTCTCCCGGGTGGATTCCGAGGTCGACAAGAGGCTCGAGAAGATCGGCTCGGACCAGGCCAAGGCGCTGCGCGGCAAGGCCGCCGTGGCCAACGCGCAGCTCGCGTACGAGCGGTACACCGAGGTCTTCTCCTCGGACCGCTGGAAGGCGCTCGAGGCCGCCGGCGCGCACCCGCAGCGGCCGCTGTGGGCCTCCACCTCGACGAAGAACCCGGACTACCGGGACGTCATCTACGTCGAGGAGCTGATCGCCGCCGGAACGGTCAACACCATGCCGGAGTCGGTCATCCACGCGTACGCCGATCACGGCGAGACCCGCGGCGACACCGTCACCGGGTCCTACGACGCGGCCCGGAAGGTCTTCGCGGACCTGGAGTCGGTCGGGGTGGACATGGCGGACGTGATCGTCACCCTGGAGCGCGAGGGCGTGGAGAAGTTCGAGGCGAGCTGGCAGGAGCTGCTCGACGGCGTCAGCAAGTCGCTGAAGGCCGCGGCGAAGGGCCAGGGTGCGCCGAACAAGGCCGCCGAAGGCAACGCCAAGGCCGCCGAGAAGGCCGGTGGCGCGTGAGCGAGCCGATCAGCACCCAGCGAAGTGGAGTGGCGGCATGAGCGAGCGCAGCGAGCGAATCGGCAAGCCCAGCGTGAAGGCGCCTCATGACGGCACGGAACGAAGTGGAGTGGCGGCATGAGTGATCTTCTTGCCGGGCCGGCGGAGGCCGCCGCCGGGCTCGCCGTCTACGGCGCGGACGCGGTCGACAAGGCCGCGCCCGCCTCGACCCGGGAGGCGCTGGTCAAGGCCGGCGTCCCCGGGCGGCTGGCCGCCAAGGACACGACCCTGTGGGGTTCGGACGCCGAGGCCGAGGCGAAGATCCGGCTCGGTTGGGTGGATACCCACCAGCGCAGCCGGGAGCTGCTGGCGCAGCTCGCCGAGCTGAAGGCGGAGCTGGCCGACCTGGACCACGTCGTGCTCGCCGGCATGGGTGGCTCGTCGCTCGCCCCCGAGGTCATCACGCGGACCCTGGGCCGGCCGTTGACGGTGCTGGACACCACCGACCCGGGCCAGGTCCGGGCGGCCCTCGGTGACCGGCTGGAACGCACCGTGGTGGTGGTCGCCAGCAAGTCCGGCTCGACGGTGGAGACCGACAGCCACCGCCGCGCCTACTGGCAGGCGTTCCTGGACGCCGGGATGACCGAGGCGGAGGCCGGCCGGCACTTCGTCATCGTCACCGACCCGGGCTCGCCGCTGGAGGCGACCGCGACCGAGATGGGCGCGTTCACCGTGCTCGCCGACCCGAACGTGGGCGGCCGGTACTCGGCGCTGACCGCGTTCGGGCTGGTGCCGTCCGCGCTGGCCGGCGTCGACGTGTCGGAGCTGATCGACCAGGCCGACGCGTTGGCCCGGTCGCTCGCCGCCGACAGCGACAACCCGGCGCTGGCGCTGGGCGCCGCGCTGGGCGCCGCCGCCACGCTGGCCCGCGACAAGGTCGCCCTGGTGTCCGACGGCACCGGCATCGACGGTCTGGGCGACTGGGCCGAGCAGCTCATCGCCGAGTCGACCGGCAAGGCCGGCGTGGGCATCCTGCCGGTGGTCGTGGAGTCACCGCAGAGCCCCGGCGCGACCGGCCCCGACGTGCTGACCGTCAGCTACGGCGGCGCGCTGGCCGCCGGTGACGTGCCCGGCGGCGGCGCCGACCCGGACGTGGCCGTCAACGGCCCGCTCGGCGCGCAGTTCCTGGCCTGGGAGTACGCCACCGCGGTGGCCGGCGTGGTGCTCGGCATCGACCCGTTCAACCAGCCGAACGTCACCGAGTCCAAGGAGAACACCAACAAGATCCTGGCCTCGGGGCTGCCGACGGAGGAGCCGTCGTTCACCGAGGGCGCGATCGAGGTGTACGCGCCGCAGGGCGCCCCGGGTGACCTGGCCGGGGTGCTGCGGTGGCTGCTCGACGGGCTGGGCGACGACGGTTACCTCGCGGTGATGGCGTACCTCGACCGGTTCGCCGACGCCGACACGGCCGGGTTGCGGCCGTTGCTGGCCGGCGCGTCCGGCCGGCCGGTCACCTTCGGCTGGGGGCCGCGGTTCCTGCACTCCACCGGCCAGTACCACAAGGGCGGCCCGCAGGTGGGCAGCTACCTGCAGGTGACCGGCGCGGTCGCGGAGGACCTGGACGTGCCGGGCAAGCCGTACACCTTCGGCGAGTTGCAGGCGGCGCAGGCCGCCGGCGACCGGCAGGCCCTCGCCGGCCGGGACCGGCCGGTGCTGCGACTGCACCTGACCGACCGGGCCGCCGGGGTCGCCCAACTGCTCGACGCGGCCGGTCAGCTGCGCACGTGAGGATGGACGACGTGACCCAAGGCGTGAACCCGCTACGCGACCCGCAGGACCGCCGGTTGCCCCGGATCCCCGAGCCGTGCGCTCTGGTGATCTTCGGGGTGACCGGCGACCTGGCCCGCAAGAAGTTGCTGCCGGCGGTCTACGACCTGGCGAACCGGGGGCTGCTGCCGCCCGGTTTCGTGGTGCTCGGCTTCGCGCGCCGCGACTGGGGCGACGGTGACTTCGAGACCCTGGCCTGCGAGGCGGCCAAGAAGCACGCCCGTACGCCGTGGCGGGACGAGGTCTGGGCGCGGCTGGCCGGCAACATCAAGTTCGTGGGCGGCTCGTTCGACGACGACGCCGCCTTCGACCAGCTCGCCTCGACCTTGGACGACCTGCGCCAGACCCACGGCATCGCCGGTAACGCGGCGTTCTACTTCTCCATCCCCCCGGCCGCCTTCCCCGTCGTGCTCAAGCAGTTGGCCCGCACCGGGATGGCCGACAACGACAAGTCCGGCGGTTGGCGGCGGGTCGTGGTGGAGAAGCCGTTCGGCAACGACCTGCCGTCGGCGAAGGCGCTCAACGACCTGGTCGACGACGTGTTCACCCGGCAGGACGTCTTCCGGATCGACCACTACCTGGGCAAGGAGACCGTCCAGAACATCCTGGCCCTGCGGTTCGCCAACAACCTGTTCGAGCCGCTGTGGAACTCCAAGTACGTCGACTCGGTGCAGATCACCATGGCCGAGGACGTCGGCATCGGCACCCGGGCCGGCTTCTACGACACCGTCGGCACCGCCCGCGACGTGCTGCAGAACCACCTCCTGCAACTTCTCGCCCTGGTGGCGATGGAGGAGCCGACCAGCTTCGACGCCGACGAGATCCGGGCCGAGAAGCTGAAGGTGCTCAAGGCGATCACCCTGCCGAAGGACGTGGCCCGGGACACCGTCCGGGGCCAGTACCTGCCCGGCTGGGTGGGCGGCGAGCGCGCGGTCGGCTACCGGGAGGAGCGGGACGTGCCCGCCGACTCCACCACGGAGACGTACGTGGCGGTGCGCCTCGGCATCCAGAACCGGCGCTGGGCCGAGGTACCGTTCTACATCCGGGCCGGCAAGCGACTCCCCCGGCGGGTCACCGAGGTCGCCATCATGTTCAAGAAGGCGCCGCACCTGCCGTTCAACGACGCCGACATGGAGTCGCTGGGCAACAACCAGTTGGTCATCCGGGTGCAGCCGGACGAGGGCGTGGTGCTCAAGTTCGGCTCGAAGGTACCGGGCACCACCATGGAGGTCCGCGACATCGCCATGGACTTCCAGTACGGCGAGGCGTTCACCGAGTCCAGCCCGGAGGCGTACGAGCGGCTCGTCCTGGACGTGCTGATCGGGGACCGCACGCTGTTCCCGGACGCCGCCGAGGTCGAGCAGAGCTGGCAGGTCATCGACCCGCTGGAGCACGCCTGGGTGGGCACCACCCCGGAGCCGTACCGGGCCGGCGAGTGGGGTCCACGGGCGGCTGACGAGATGCTGGCCCGTGAGGGCCGCGCTTGGAGAAGAGCATGATCGGGCTGTGGGACACCACCGGCAACGAGGTGGTCAAGGCGCTGGCCGCCGAGCGGCGTAGCGCCGGTGGTGTGGCCAGCGGCATGGCGCTCACCCTCATCGTGGTGGTGGACGAGAAGCGCGTGCGCGAGGCGGAGGCGGCGGCGACCATCGCCGCCGCCGCCCACCCGTGCCGGCTGGTGGTCGTGGTCCGCTCAGACATCGAGCGGGACCGGAACCGGCTGGACGCGGAGATCGTGGTCGGCGGTCGTCTCGGCCCGTGCGAGGCCGTGGTCACTCGGATGTACGGGCGGCTCGCCCTGCACGCCGAGTCGGTGGTCATGCCGCTGCTGGTGCCGGACGTACCGGTGGTGACCTGGTGGCACGGTGAGCCGCCCGCGGAGATCGCCACCGACTTCCTCGGTGTGGTCGCGGACCGGCGGATCACCGACTCCGCGCAGGCCGCCGACCCGGTGGAGGCGCTGCGCCAGCGGGCCCGGGACTACGCCCCGGGCGACACCGACCTGGCGTGGACCCGGATCACCCCGTGGCGGACCCTGGTCGCCGGGGCGTTCGACACCACCAGCGAGCAGGTCACCGAGGCGACCGTCGTCGCGCCACCCAGCGACCCGACGGCGGCCCTGATGGTCGGTTGGCTGTCCAGCCGGCTCGGCATCACCCCGCGCCGGGTGGACACCGACGAGTTCCCCCGCATGCGCGAGGTGCAGTTGACCTGCGCCAACGGCGACAAGCTGACGCTGACCCGCGAGGACAGCCTGGCGGTGTTCCGGCGGACCGGTCAGGAGGATCGGGCGCTGCCGCTGGTCCGTCGGCCGCTCGGCGACGAGCTGGCCGAGGAGCTGCGCCGCCTCGACGCCGACCAGGTGTACGCGGAGGCGTTGGGCGCGACCGCCGGCCTGCGCGGTCTGGAGCAGCGCCCGCCGCAGCGGGTGCACGTCTGGAAGGATCCGGCCACGGCCCAGCGCGCCGAGGCCGGGGTCACCGCGCACACCGGCACGAGCGGCGAGAGCTGAGCAGTACGACACCGGCAGGGCCGGGACGCACCGTCCCGGCCCCGCACCGCCACCTCCGGACGCTCGGCGTCCGGGCACGACGCGACAGCGACCGCCCAGCGGTCCGGAAACGAAGGCACAACCCATGAGCGAGGCGAGTGTCGCCGTCCACGCCGACGCCGATCTGCTGGCGCAGGCCGTGGCGGCCCGACTGCTGGTGAAGGTGCTCGACGCCCAGGCCGACCGGGGCGAGGCCGCGGTGGTCCTCACCGGTGGTCGGGTCGCCGCCGCCGTCTACCGGGCGGTGGCGCAGCTGCCGGCCCGCGACGCGGTCGACTGGTCCCGGGTCGACGTGTGGTGGGGCGACGAGCGGTTCCTGCCGTCCGGTGACCCGGAGCGCAACGAGACCCAGGCGCGGGCCGCCCTGCTGGACTCGGTGCCGCTGGACCCGGCCCGGGTGCACGCCATGCCGGCCTCCGACGGCCCGGCCGGCAACGACCCCGAGGCGGCCGCCGCCGCGTACGCCGAGGAGCTGGCCCGCGCCGCCCGGCCGGGGCACGCCGCGCTGCCGCACTTCGACGTGCTGATGCTCGGTGTGGGCGAGGACGGGCACGTCGCCTCGGTCTTCCCGGAGCACCCGGTGCACCACGACACGCGGCCGGTCAGCGCGGTGCGGGGCAGCCCGAAGCCGCCGCCGGTGCGGACCACCCTCACCCTGGGGGCGATCAACACGGCCGAGGAGGTCTGGCTGGTGGCCGCCGGCGCCGACAAGGCACGCGCGGTGGGCATGGCTCTGGCCGGCGCGGGGCCGGTGCAGCTCCCGGCCGCCGGGGTGCACGGCGTGGACCGTACCCGCTGGTTGCTGGACCGCGCGGCCGCCGCGGACGTGCCGGCCCGCCTGCGCAGCCTGCGCTGAGTGAAAGGAAGGGCCCCTTATTACCGCCTGGCGTTGAATAAGGGGCCCTTCCTTTCACTCGCCGCGTCGGCGGCGCAGCGCGGCGAGGGCCTCGGCCAGCAACGCCTCCCCCTCCTCGGCGGTACGCCGCTCCTTCACGTACGCCAGGTGGCTCTTGTAGGGCTCGGCGCGGACCCGTCCGGGCGGGTTCTCGGCGTCCAGGCCGGCGGGGAGCCCGCAGCGGGGGCAGTCCCACAGCGGCGGCGCCGTGGCGTCGGCCGCGATCCGGATGTCGGTCTGGTGATCGTTGCGGCACCAGTAGGTGACGGCCTGTCGGGGGGCCGGCTGGTGCCGCTCGTCCGGGCGCATGGGCGCGGACCCGACGCGGGCGCCACGGATGACATTGCCACTGGGCACGGCTGCTCGCTCCTGTCGTCGGAGGGGACCCGCCGCCGTCGGGGATGGGCGGCGGGCGACGCGGTGCAGCGGAGAAAATACTGCGCGCGGCCCGTCGAGTGACGGACCGCGCGCAGATTGTACGACTTGGCGGGCTTGCTCAGGTGCCGCTGTTCATCTGGAGACGGAGCCAAAGACCCAGCCCGACGATTGCCGCGAACCAGACGACACCCACCAGAACGGTGTACCGATCCAGGTTCTTCTCGGCCACCGAGGAGCCGGCGAGGCTGGAGCTGACACCGCCGCCGAACATGCTCGACAACCCGCCGCCCTTACCGCGGTGCAGCAGGATGAGCAGGGTGAGCAGAATGCTCGTGATGACCAGCAACACGATCAACGTGTATGCGAACCAGATCGGCATGGCTGGGGGCAGTCCTCTCGTAGCGATCCTCGCCCGGACAGGTCGGGCACTCCGGCACCGGCCGGTGGACGGGCGGTGTCCAGAATAGCGAGCGATCAGCGAGCGATGTGCTCGGGGAAGCGGCAGATCTGCGCGAATTCCTCCGCGTCCAGGCTCGCGCCGCCCACCAGGCCGCCGTCCACGTCCGGCTGGGCCATGATCGAGGCGACGTTTGACGCCTTGACCGAGCCGCCGTAGAGGACCCGGACGGCGTCAGCGGTCTCGGCGTCGAAGCGCTCAGCCAGCCGCTGGCGGACCGCGCCGCAGACCTCCTGGGCGTCCTCCGGCGTGGCCGTCTTGCCGGTGCCGATCGCCCAGACCGGCTCGTACGCGATGACCACCTGGCGTACCTGCTCGGGCGTGAGCCCGGCGAGGCCCCCGTCGAGCTGGTCGGAGCAGTGCGCCACGTGGGTGCCCTGCTCGCGCACGTCCAGCCCCTCCCCCACGCAGAGGATGGGGGTCAGGCCGTGCGTGAGCGCCGCCTTCACCTTCGCGTTGACGACCGAGTCGTCCTCGTGGTGGTAGGCCCGCCGCTCGGAGTGCCCGACCACCACGTACGTGCAGCCGAGCTTGGCCAGCAGCGGCCCGGAGATGTCACCGGTGTACGCGCCGGAGGCGTGCGGGGACAGGTCCTGCCCGCCGTAGCCGATCAGCAGCTTGTCGCCGTCCACCGCCGTCTGCACGGTGCGCAGGTCGGTGAAGGGCGGCAGCACCACCGTCTCGACCTCGGTGAGCTGCTTCTCGGTGAGGCTCGCGGCCAACTTCTGCACGAGCAGGTTGGCCTCGAGGTGGTTGAGGTTCATCTTCCAGTTGCCGGCCATCAACGGCCGGCGGGTCGTGCTCGCCATGCTCAGTTCTCCAGGGCCGCGATGCCGGGGAGGGTCTTGCCCTCCAGGTACTCCAGGGAGGCGCCGCCACCGGTGGAGATGTGACCGAAGCTCGACTCGTCCAGGCCCAACGCCCGCACGGCCGCCGCGCTGTCACCGCCGCCGACGACGCTGAACGCGTCGGCCTTGGTGATCGCCTCGGCGACACCCCGGGTGCCGGCCGCGAAGGCGGCCATCTCGAACACGCCCATCGGCCCGTTCCAGAAGATCGTCTTCGCCTGGGACAGGGCGGCGGCGAAGCCGGCCACCGTCTCCGGGCCGATGTCCAGGCCGAGCCGGTGGCTCGGGATGCCGTCGACGCGGACCGTGTCGTGCGCGGCGTCCGGCGCGAACGCGTCCGCGACCACCACGTCGACCGGGAGCAGGATCTTGCCGTCGGCCCGCTCCAGCAGGTTGCGGCAGGTCTCGACCATGTCCTTCTCCAGCAGCGAGGTGCCCACCTCCAGGCCCTGGGCCTTGAGGAAGGTGAAGCACATCCCGCCGCCGATGAGCAGCCGGTCGACCGTCGGCAGCAGCGCCTCGATCACGGCCAGCTTGTCGGAGACCTTGGACCCGCCGAGCACCACCACGTACGGCCGCTCGGGCTCGCTGGTCAGCTTGGAGAGCACCTCGACCTCGCGCAGCACCAGCCGGCCGGCCACGTGCGGCAGCCGCGCCGGCACGTCGTACACGCTGGCGTGCTTGCGGTGCACGGCGCCGAACGCGTCGTCGACGTACGCGTCGCCGAACGCGGCGAGCTGGTCGGCGAACGCGCCCCGGTCGGCCTCGTCCTTGCTGGTCTCACCGGCGTTGAAGCGCAGGTTCTCCAGCAGGGCGACCTGGCCGTCGGCCAGGTCGGCGACGGTCGAGCGGGCGGAGTCACCGACGGTGTCGGTGGCGAAGTGCACCGGCGCGCCGAGCAGCTCACCGAGCCGGTCGGCGACCGGGCTCAGGCTGAACTGCGGGTCGGGCGCGCCCTTCGGGCGGCCCAGGTGCGAGCAGACGACCACCTTCGCGCCGGCCTCGACCAGCGCGCCCAGGGTCGGCAGCACGGCGCGGATGCGGCCGTCGTCGGTGATGGCACCGGACTGCTTGTCGAGCGGGACGTTCAGGTCGGCGCGCACCAGCACGCGCCGACCCGACACCCCCTCGGCGAGCAGGTCGTCGAGGGTCCGGATGCTCACAGCGAGGTACCGACCAGCTTGACGAGGTCGACGAGGCGGTTCGAGTAGCCCCACTCGTTGTCGTACCAGCCGACGACCTTGACCTGGTTGCCGATGACCTTGGTCAGCGGCGCGTCGAAGATGCACGACGCCGGGTCGGTGACGATGTCGGAGGAGACGATCGGGTCCTCGTTGTAGACCAGGATGCCCTTGAGCGGGCCCTCCGCGGCGGCCTTCAGCGCGGCGTTGACCTCGTCCACGGTGGTCTCCCGGCCGACCTCGACGGTCAGGTCGGTGGCCGAGCCGGTCGGGATCGGCACCCGCAGCGCGTACCCGTCGAGCTTGCCCTTCAGCTCCGGCAGCACCAGGCCGATGGCCTTCGCGGCGCCGGTGGAGGTCGGGACGATGTTCAGCGCGGCGGCGCGCGCCCGGCGCAGGTCCTTGTGCGGCGCGTCCTGCAGGTTCTGGTCCTGGGTGTACGCGTGGATCGTCGTCATCAGACCCTTGGTGATGCCGAACGTGTCCTGCAGGACCTTCGCCATCGGGGCGAGGCAGTTCGTCGTGCACGAGGCGTTGGAGATGATGGTGTGCTTCGCCGGGTCGTAGGTGTCGTGGTTGACACCCATGACCACGGTGACGTCCTCGTTCTTCGCCGGGGCGGAGATGATGACCTTCTTGGCGCCGCCGTCGATGTGCGCCTTGGCCTTGGTGCCGTCGGTGAAGAAGCCCGTCGACTCGATGACGACGTCCGCGCCGACCTCGCCCCACGCCAGCGCCGCCGGGTCCTTCTCGGCGAACGCCTTGATGGTCTTGCCACCGACGGTGATCTCGTCGGCGGTGGCCTTCACCTCGTACGGCAGGCGACCCAGGATGCTGTCGTACTTGAGCAGGTGGGCGAGCGTGCCGTTGTCGGTCAGGTCGTTGACCGCCACGACCTCGATGTCGGCGTCGGACGCCAGCACTGCCCGGAAGAAGTTACGGCCGATTCGGCCAAAGCCGTTGATGCCAACCCGGATGGTCACAGGTCCCATCTCCTCGCGTTCTGGTCCGCCGGCTTGACTCAACGGGCCGGCGGGAATGGTGTGCGCCGACCGTTGGAGCCGGCCGTCGACGGTTCATCTCGGCCACCCCGCCGCGCGGTCTGAGGACCTGACCGCCCGAGGCGGTGGGCACGACGAGAGGTGCCGATGTCGGCCCCCTTGCCGTACTCAGCGACCCTATCCGAGCGTGCGGGAGCACGCCGCGCCGGGGCGTGCTCCCGGCGCACCGTACGGGCCCACCGTCCTATCAGACCACGAGCATGTCGGGCGTGACGGCTGCTTCCGTATCCGGGATGCCGAGGTCCCGGGCCCGCTTGTCGGCCAGCGCCAGCAGGCGGCGGATCCGCCCGGCGATGGCGTCCTTGGTCAGCGGCGGGTCGGCCAGCGCCCCCAGCTCCTCCAGCGACGCCTGCCGGTGCTCCAGGCGCAGCCTCCCCGCGTCGGTGAGGTGGTTGGGGGCCTCGTCGGCCAGGATCTCCAGGGCGCGGGTGACCCGGGCGGCGGCGGCCACCGCGGCGCGCGCCGAGCGGCGCAGGTTCGCGTCGTCGAAGTTCGCGAGCCGGTTGGCGGTGGCCCGCACCTCCCGGCGTACCCGACGTTCCTCCCAGGCCAGCACGCTGGAGTGCGCGCCGATGCGGGTGAGCAGCGCGGCGATCGCGTCGCCGTCCTTGACGACGACCCGGTCCACCCCGCGTACCTCACGGTTCTTGGCCGTGATGCCGATCCGGCGGGCCGCGCCGACCAGCGCGAGCGCCGACTCCGGCCCCGGGCAGGTGATCTCCAACGCGCTGGAGCGGCCGGGCTCGGTGAGCGAGCCGTGCGCCATGAACGCGCCCCGCCACGCCGAGACCGCGCAGCAGACGTTCGCCGCCACCACGTGCGGGGGCAGCCCCCGCACCGGCCGGCCGCGCACGTCCAGCAGGCCGGTCTGCCGCGCGAGCGCCTCGCCGTCCTTGACCACCCGGACGATGAAGTGGCTGCCCTTGCGCAGCCCGCCGGAGGCGAGCACGTGGATCTCGCTCGGGTAGCCGTAGACCTCGGCGATCTCCCGGCGCAGCCGACGCGCCACCGCGCCGGTGTCCAGCTCCGCCTCCACCACCACCCGGCCGGAGACGATGTGCAGCCCTCCGGCGAAGCGCAGCAGCGCGGCCATCTCCGCCCGCCGACAGCAGGGCTTGGGCACGTCGACCCGACTCAGCTCGTCCTTGACCGCAGCCGTCATCGCCATTGTGCGTCCCCTCACGGACCTGTTCCGGCGTGTCGCCGGTGATTACGTACGTGTCTAACGATCGGCGCCCAGGACAGGCACCAGCGCGGCGCCCAGGGCAGCCGGATCATGGCGGGGAGTGCCGTCGGTGACGGCGACGGGGGCTAGGACCAGGCGGGCACCCAGCGATTCTGCCGCACGTTCGACCGGTTCCGGGTCACCCACCGCCTTGGCGTCCGCCAGCACGAGATCAACCTTCAGCTCCGGCAGGTACCAGTGCAGCGCCGCCAGATGATCGGCGACCGAGAGGCCGAGGGTCTCCTTCTCCGCGGCCAGGTTCAGCGTGACCAGGCGTCGGGCCGAGCTGGACACGATCGCGTCGGCCAACTGCGGCACCAGCAGGTGCGGCAGCACGCTCGTGTACCAGCTACCCGGCCCGAAGATCAACCAGTCCGCCGCGCCGATCGCGGCCAGGGCCTCGGCGCAGGCCGCCGGGGCGGCCGGCGTCAGGCGCAGCGACTCGACCCGCCCGGTCGTGACCGCCACCTGGTGCTGACCGCGCACGGTCCGCACCTCGTCCGGGGCGTCCGGGTCGACCCCGCGCACCCGCGCCTCGATGTCGACCGGCTGGCGCGACATCGGCAGCACCCGCCCGACCGCGCCGAGCATCGCCCCGGCGTGCTCCAGCGCCGCCACCGGGTCGCCGAGCAGCTCCATGAGGCCGCTGAGCACCAGGTTGCCCACTGCGTGCCCGGCCAGGCCGTCCGCGCGGGCCCCGTCACCCGCCGCCGGGTCCGCGTCTGTCGGCTTTCGGGCAACCGGGTCCGCGTCCGTCCGCAGCGCGTCGCCGGCTGCCGGGGTCGCGTGCGCTCGGGCAACCGGGTCCGCGCCCACGCCGGGCGCGTCGCGCGCCGCCGGGGCCGCGTCGGTCCCGGCATGCTGGGGTACGCGGACAGCCTGCGCCGCCGCGAAGCGGTGCTGGAAGAGCCCGGCGCTGCGTCGGGTGGCCGGATGGTCGCCGGCCAGCGCGACCAGGGCCTGCCGCAGGTCACCCGGGGGCAGGCCACCCCGTTCGGCGCGCAGCCGGCCACTGGAACCGCCGTCGTCGCCGACCGTCACCACGGCGGTGATGTCCAGGTCGAGTTCGGGGGCGCAGTGCCGCAGCGCGCGCAGCGACGCCGACAGGCCGTGCCCGCCGCCGAACGCCACCACCCGGCGCGTCGTCATTCCCGCCCCAGGTCGCGGTGCTGGGCGTTCGCCGCCAGCCCCGACTGACGCAGCCGGCCGGCCAGCTCCTCGGCGATGGCCACGCTGCGGTGCTTGCCGCCGGTGCAGCCCACGGCCACGGTCAGGTACCGCTTGCCCTCCCGCTCGAACCCCGTGGTGGTGGCGTTGACCAGGTCGGCGTACGAGGCGACGAAGGCGTCCGCGCCCTCCTGCCCCAGCACGTACGCGCTGACCGCCTCCTCCCGGCCGGTGTGCTCGCGCAGCTCCGGCACCCAGTACGGGTTGGGCAGGAACCGGGCGTCCAGCACGAAGTCGGCGTCCGGCGGCAGGCCGTACTTGAAGCCGAACGAGAGCACGGTCACCCGCAGCCGACGGGCGTCCTCGCCGCCGAACAGCTCCTCGATGCGCCGGCGGAGCTGGTTGACGTTCAGGTGGCTGGTGTCGATGATCACGTCGGCCTGGTCGCGGGCCTCCTCCAGCAGCCCGCGCTCGACGGCGATACCGTCGGCGAGCCGCCCGTCACCCTGCAACGGGTGCGAGCGCCGGACACTCTCGAACCGACGGATCAGCACCTCGTCGTCGGCGTCGACGAACACCACCCGGGGCGAGAAGCCGCGCTCCTTCAGCTCCCGGATAGCCCCCGCCAGGTCGGTGGAGAAGGCGCGCGAGCGCACGTCCAGGACCATCGCCGTACGCCGGGCGGCGCCGCCGGCCTTGAACGCCAGCTCGGCCATGTCGAGCATGAGCGCCTGCGGCAGGTTGTCCACGACGTAGTAGCCGACGTTCTCCAACGCGCGGGCGACGGTGCTGCGACCGCCACCGGACAGCCCGGTGACCACCACCAGGGTGGTCTCCGACTCGGCCGTCGGCTGCCCGTCACCGACAGTGTGCGCCTCGCTCACCCGTACCCCCAAGACGTGGCGCCGCGGCCGCCATCGGCCGCGATTGGTCAATCAGCGACTCTATCCCGCCGGTCGGGGTGGGCACGGGCACGCCCGCCGCCGCGCGCCGCGGGCGAGCCGATGGCGTGGTAGCGCCGCCCTCCGACGACGGAACGTTCAGCCGCGCGGATCGCGCCGCAGACCGGTCACGAACGACGACCAGGCGTCCCGACCGAAGACGAGCGCCGGGCCGCCCGGGTCCTTGGAGTCCCGCACCGCCAGCCCCTCGGGGAGTACGGCCACCTCGACGCAGTTCGAATCGTTCGCGCCGCTACGGCTGCTCTTTCGCCAGGAAACCCGTGCCAGCTTCGCGGGGACCATCGGCAGCGCTCCAAGGTGTCGGACTCAGTCCGGGACCTCAGCAGCAACCCGCGCGAGAAGGTCCGCAGACCGGTCAGGGTCGAGTGCCTTGGCCCGAAGGTGGTCGAACATGAGTTTATATCGGGCCACGTGCCGGTCCTCCTCCAGCAACAGCGTGCTGGAGTCGTTACTGAGATACACGACGGCCGGGTCGAGCACCGGGTCGGCGTAGTCCAGCAGGGTGAAGGCTCCGGCCATCGCCGCGTGCGCCCCGGCCGAGAACGGCAGGACCTGGATCTCGACCGAGGGCATCGCGCACGCTTCGATCAGGCGGGCGAGCTGCGCACGCATCACCTTCGGGCCACCGACCACCCGTCGGATCGCCGCCTCGTCCAGCACCATCCACAGCTTCGGCGGCAGGTCACGCGACAACAGAGCCTTGCGGGCGAGCCGGGCCGCCACCACTCGGTCGGTCTCGTCCTGGTCGGCGGTGCTGCGGCCCGCTCTGACGATGGCGCGGACGTACTGCTCCGTCTGCAACAGGCCGGGAACGTACAGACACTCGAACGCGCTGATCGACGTCGCCTCCGCCTCGAAGCCGACGAAGTCGTCCGGCAGCACGTCGCCGTACGCGCTCCACCACCCCTTCTGCCGGGACTGCCGCAGCAGCGCGTTCAGCGACTCCCGCTCGCCCTCGGATGCGTCGTAGAGGTCGAGCAGCGGGGGCAGGTCCTTGGGCATCACCCGCGAGTGTCCGAGTTCGAAGCGGATGACCTTCGTCCGGTGCCAGCCCAGGATCTTGGCAACCTCCTCGGCGGTGTGCCCGGTGCGGTCCCGCAGGCGGCGCAACTCGCGCCGCAGCCGGCGGGCTCTGATCGTCGGACTGGGCACCTGTGCCATCGCCGCCGTCACCTCCACTGTGAGTGATCGATTCTTACCCAAGAGCGACCACACCTCAAGCATCTGTTTCCAAAGAATGGCGACGTTGCATTTTTGCCTCGCCTGGTCCAGGCTCTTGACGAGGATCCGCTACGGAGAGGCAGGGCATCGTGACGGACAATCAATCGTCTCGTTGGGATGGTGAGTCCCGGCGACCCCGTGACGGCCAGGACGACCTGACCGACCTGCTCGACCGGGCCGACGTGTCCGAGCGGGTCCGGGCCGCCATCGAATTCGCGTTGGCAACGCCGGAGACACTGTCGTCGTACCTCATCGCTCTGGGTCCGACGGAGCGCGAGCGGCCGGCGGCCCGGCGCTGGACGCTGCACCTGTCCTACCTGGCGACGGACCTGACGGAGGCCCGCGACCAGGCCGTCGTCTACACGGAGGGGTTGACCACCCTGCGCCCCGAGGTGGCCGCCGGGGCGGCGCTGCTGTCCCGGGCCGACGCCTGGCACCACGTCGAGCCGGTGTTCTGCGGCCGGAGCGGCCCCGACAACGAAGTCTGCATGGACGTCAACGGACACCCCGGCTTCCACAGCGCGGCCGGCATCGGCGGGCTCTGCTGGGGCGACGGAGACGGCACGTCGGCGCAGTGACCGTCGCGGCGCGGCGGACGCGCCGGCCGCCGTGCGGGCGATGCTGTCGGGGAGGGCTCGTAGACTCCCCGGATGGCTTCCCCGACCGACCTGCGGACCGACGACGCGCTGGCGGCGCTGCGCCGGGTGTTCGGCTACGACGCCTTCCGCGGCTTCCAGCAGCAGGTCATCGACCATGTCGTCGCCGGCGGCGACGCGCTGGTGCTGATGCCCACCGGTGGCGGCAAATCGCTGTGCTACCAGATCCCGGCCCTGGTCCGCGACGGCGTCGCGGTCGTCGTGTCGCCGCTGATCGCGCTCATGCAGGACCAGGTGGACGCGCTCACCGCGGTCGGCGTACGCGCCGGCTTCCTCAACTCGACGCAGACCCTCGACGCCCGCCGCCGGGTCGAGGCGGCCTTCGTGGCCGGCGAGCTGGACCTGCTTTACCTGGCGCCGGAGGCGCTCGGCGTCCGGTCCACCCTCGCCCTGCTGGACCGGGGGCGCATCTCCCTGTTCGCGATCGACGAGGCGCACTGCGTGTCGCAGTGGGGGCACGACTTCCGGCCCGACTACCTGGCCCTGTCGATGCTGCACGAGCGGTGGCCGCAGGTCCCCCGCATCGCGTTGACCGCCACCGCGACGAGCGCCACCCGCCGCGAGATCGCCAGCAGGCTGGGCCTCGACGAGGCGCGACACTTCGTGGCCAGCTTCGACCGGCCCAACATCCAGTACCGGATCGTGCCCAAGCGGGAGCCCCGCAAGCAACTGCTCGCCCTGCTGCGCGACGAGCATCCCGGTGACGCGGGCATCGTCTACTGCCTGTCCCGCGCCTCGGTCGACAAGACCGCCGAGTTCCTGACCGCCAACGGCATCGCCGCGCTGCCCTACCACGCCGGCCTCGACGCGGCGACCCGCGCCGCCAACCAGCACCGCTTCCTGCGCGAGGACGGCCTGGTCATGGTGGCCACCATCGCCTTCGGCATGGGCATCGACAAGCCCGACGTCCGCTTCGTGGCCCACCTCGACCTGCCCAAGTCGGTCGAGGGCTACTACCAGGAGACCGGCCGCGCCGGCCGCGACGGGCTGCCGTCCACCGCCTGGCTGGCGTACGGCCTGCAGGACGTGGTGCAGCAGCGCAAGATGATCGAGACGTCCGACGGCGACCTGGCCCATCGCCGCAACCTCGCCGCGCACCTCGACGCGATGCTCGCGCTCTGCGAGACGGTCCGGTGCCGCCGGGTGCAGCTACTCGAATACTTCGGCGAGAGCGAAACCTCGGCCTGCGGCAACTGCGACACCTGCCTCAACCCGCCGGAGTCCTGGGACGGCACGGTCGCCGCCCAGAAGCTGCTGTCCACCGTGTTCCGCCTCGACCGCGAACGCAACCAGCGGTTCGGCGCCGGGCACTGCGTCGACATCCTGCTCGGCAAGCAGACCGACAAGATCAGCCAGTACGGTCACGACGCGCTGACCGTCTTCGGTATCGGCACGGAGTTGAGCGAGGCCGAGTGGCGGGGCGTGGTCCGGCAGCTCCTCGCCGAAGGGCTGCTCGCCGTCGAGGGCGACTACGGCACGCTCGCGCTGACCGAGGCGAGCGCCGACGTGCTGGGCCGTCGTCGTACCGTCACCATGCGCCGCGAACCGGAGAGGCCGGCGTCGAGCCGCTCGTCGAAGCCGCGCGGCTCGTCCACCGTCGTGGCCGAGCTGACCCCGGCCGCCGCGTCCGTCTTCGAACGGCTGCGCGCCTGGCGGGCGGCCACCGCCAAGGAGCAGGGCGTTCCGGCGTACGTCATCTTCCACGACGCGACGCTGCGCCAGATCGCGAGCGACGAGCCCACCTCGCTGGCCGAACTGTCCCGCGTCAACGGCGTCGGCGAGAACAAACTCGCCAAGTACGGCGAGCAGATCCTGGCCGTCCTCGCCGGCGAGTGACCTTATGCCGAAAGGGCCGGACCCCGTGGGGTCCGGCCCTTGTCGTTGGTTGTCAGCTGGTGGCGTAGCCGCGGGTGGCGATCCAGTCCGCGAGGTGCTCGACGGTGATGTCGTAGGCGGCGGTGTTCGCATCGGCGGAGTCGGCGATCCGCACGGTGTTGCCGGCATCGCGGTAGCCCACGACGCTGATGTAGTGCCCGCCCTCGAAGGAGTGCGTGTTGCCGTCGGTGTCGACGCTGGTGCCGGCGATGTTCGCGACCACGGCCCGACCGTCATCAACGGTCTTGACGATGTCGGCGCGCAACCGGTCGGTCTGGGTGGCGTCGGCGTCGGGCTTGCTGATCTCCACGCTGTGGTAGGCGTCCGACTTACCGGTCTCCTTGTTCAACACCGGCGTGATGTCGTTAATGCTGTTGGTCCCGGCCTCGGTGGTGCCCATCTCCTTGGCCATCGCGTCCACGCTGATGTCCTTGCCCTGCACACTCAGCGCGTTACGGGTAGCGGCCGGACCGCAGTAGTAGAAGTTCGGCTGCGCCTCATACCGCACACCCAACTGCCGCTCACCATGACCCTTACGCTCAGACTGCGACTGCGACTGCGACTGGGACGTCGGCTTGGCGGTGCTCTCCGCGGCGAACGCGGCCGTAACGGGACCAGCGATAGCGCCGCCGGTGAACGCGAGACCAGCAGCGGTCAGAGCGGCCTTACGAATCAGATCGGTACGCATGATGGCGTGCTCCTCTGCGTCGGGGGAAACGCGCACTCGGCACACGGGGGCGCGCCAAGGCGGGGAAAGATCGTGGGGGGATCAGCCGGCGGCCCAGCAGGGGCCTGCTCGGATGTTCCGGAGGGTGGTCCAACGGTCCGGGTCAGCGGATCATTCCCCCGCTGGTGGACCGGGGACGGCCGGTGGTGCTCGGCCGTGCGGGGATGTAACGACACCGGCCCGGAGGGTGTTCCCGGCCGCGGCTACCGGCTCTGGGCCGGCGAGCTACTCGGCCGTGCGGGGGATGTAACGACACCGACCCAGCGGGTGTTCCCGGCCGTGACTACCGGCCTGCGCTGGCGTGCTGCTCGGCCGTGCGGAGGGTGTAACGACGCCGACCCGGCGGATGTTCCCGGCCGTGACTACCGGCCTGCGCTGCTGTGCTGCTGTGCTGCTCGGCGGTGCGGGGGATGTAACGACGCCGCCCAGCGGGTGTTCCCGGCGGCTGTGGCGCACTGCGACCGGTGTCGTGCGGCTGTGACCCGAGGGTCGCGGCGGCGTGCCAGATACAACGACCCGACCCGGCCCGCGATTTCCGCCGCCTGAATGCGGCCCGTCACGGCACCCACCCCTGAACAGGACAAACCGCCCAGGCGGGACAGACAGTCAAGCCCCACCGAGGATGATCGACTCGACATCGCCGAAGTGGCGGCATCTACGCACAAAGGATGCCCCCACATCGGCGACCTGGAGTCGATCGCGGCGCGGGCACGATCGACCCGAGTACCCAAGCGCCACCCGACCACCAAAACCAGACAAATCGTGACGCCCGACCCGACCCGAGGCGACCCGACCCGACCCGAGGCGACCCGACCCGACCCGACGCGAGCCGAGCCGACCCGACGCGACCCGACGCGACCCGAAGCCGAGCGGACGCGAGCCGACCCGACGCGACCCGACGCGAGCCGAAGCCGAGCGGACGCGAGCCGACCCGAGCCGAGCCGACTCGACCCGAGCCGAGCCGATGCCGACGCCGACAGGCCACGCCTGGGCGGGTCCGATGATCTGCGCAATATCGGGGATGTTGCTGCCTCAGCCCGTCGTGAGGCAGCAACATCCCCGAAAGTGTTGTCTCACCGACCAGGGCGCACCAGCCCAACTGAGGGTGAGACGGCGCACGCGGGGCAAGATCGTGCTCGAACTAGGAAAGAGGCCCCTCGCCGCGCGGCCGAGGCCACTACAACCAGGATCGAGCACGATCATGGGGTCTGCGGCGGCGGCGCGTTCCGTATTCAGGTAGGTGGACAGGCAGCTGCTCACGGGCGACACCGCGAGCAGGCGTGCGGAGCAGCGCCCAGGCCGGCAAAGTGCCGCTCTGCCCCGGTGACCCCACTATGCCGGCCCGACAGGACGGGCCCGGATCGTCGCCTATATCAGGTTATGTCGCCCATACGGCGCGCGGCAGGAGCATGCGCGCCCCGGGCGAGGTGGTGATCCACACGACTTCGGCGATAGCGCGCTATACCAGCCGGTTGATAGCCCGATATCGCCGAAGTCGAGTCGATCATGGCGAAGGCAAGCCCTCGACCGCTGGCTCAGCGGCAGAAGCCGCCCCCGCAGGGGGTGCGCTCCCCGCGTCGGAGGTCGCCTCCGCGCCGGTGTCGGCCGGCACCCCCGTCTCCAGGGCGGCCAGGATCGCCTCGGCGGTACGACGACCGACCCCGGGTACCTCGGTGATCTCGTCGACGGTTGCCGTGGAGAGCCGCTTGAGCGAGCCGAAGTGGCGTAGCAGCGCCTTGCGGCGTACCTCGCCCAGGCCGGGGACATTGTCCAGCGCCGACTCGGTCATCCGCTTGGAGCGGCGCTGGCGGTGGAACGTGATGGCGAAGCGGTGCGCCTCGTCGCGGACGCGTTGCAGCAGGTAGAGGCCCTCGGAGGTGCGCGGCAGGATGACCGGGAACTCGTCGTCCGGGAGCCAGACCTCCTCCAGCCGCTTCGCGAGGCCGCAGAGCGCGACGTCGTCGATGCCCAGGTCGGCGAGGGCCTGCGCGGCGGCCGCGACCTGCGGGGCGCCGCCGTCGACGACCACCAGCTGCGGCGGGTACGCGAACTTTCGCGGCCGGCCGGTGGTCGGGTCGATCAGGACACCGACCTGCGGATCGACGGGGTCGACCGGGGTGGACGGGTCGTCGGCCGACTCCACACCCACCTCGCCCGTCTCGGCCCGCGCGTCGAGGTAGCGGGCAAAGCGGCGACGCAGCACCTCGGACATCGCGGACAGGTCGTCGGTGGCGCCCCGGACGATGAACCGCCGGTACTCGCTCTTGCGGGGCAACCCGTCCTCGAAGACCACCATGCTGGCCACCACATCGGTGCCCTGGATCTGGGAGATGTCGAAGCACTCGATGCGCAACGGCGAGGTGCGCATGCCCAGCGCCTCGCTGATCTCGTCGAGGGCCTTGCCGCGGGTGGTCAGGTCGCCGGAGCGTTTGAGCTTGTGCCGGGCCAGCGCGTCCTTGGCGTTGCGCTCGACCGTCTCCAGCAGGGTGCGCTTGTCGCCGCGCTGCGGCACGCGCAACGACACCCGGCTGCCGCGGTGGCTGGTGAGCCAGTCGGCGAGCGCGTCCGCGTCGGCCGGCAGCTCGGGCACCAGAAGCTCACGGGGTACGTCCGCCTCGCCGTGCTCGCCGCCGTACACCTGGGTGCAGAAGTGGTGCACCAGGTCGCCGGTGGTCAGGTCCTCGGTCTTCTCCACCACCCAGCCGCGCTGGCCGCGGACCCGGCCGTCGCGGACGTGGAAGACCTGCACGGCCGCCTCGAGCGGGTCGTCGGCGAACGCGACCACGTCGGCGTCGGTGCCGTCGCCGAGCACGACGGTCTGCTTCTCCATGGCCCGGCGCAGGGCGGCCACGTCGTCGCGCAGGCGGGCGGCCCGTTCGAACTCCAACGCCTCGCTGGCCTCGGTCATCTCGCGTTCGATCTTGCGGACCATGGTGTCGGTGCGGCCGGCCATGAAGTCGCAGAACCCGTCGACGATGGCACGGTGCTCGTCGGCCGAGACGGTGCCGACGCACGGGGCCGAGCACTTGCCGATGTAGCCCAGCAGGCAGGGGCGGCCGACCTGGCCGGCCCGCTTGAACACGCCGGCCGAGCAGGTCCGCGCGGGGAAGACCCGCAGCAGCAGGTCGAGGGTCTCGCGGATGGCCCAGGCGTGCGAGTACGGCCCGAAGTAGCGCACACCCTTGCGTTTCGCGCCGCGCATCACCTGGAGGCGCGGGTACTCCTCGTCGAGGGTGACGGCCAGATAGGGGTACGACTTGTCGTCGCGGTAACGGACGTTGAACCGGGGATCGTACTGCTTGATCCAGGTGAACTCCTGCTGGAGCGCCTCGACCTCGGTGCCGACGGTGATCCAGTCCACCGACTCGGCGGTGGTGACCATCTGGCGGGTGCGCTCGTGCAGGTTCCAGACGTCGCCGAAGTAGGAGTTGAGCCGGCTGCGCAGGTTTTTCGCCTTGCCGACGTAGATCACCCGGCCGGTGCCGTCGCGGAAGCGGTAGACCCCCGGTGACTCCGGGATGGTGCCGGGTGCGGGACGGTAGGTCGAGGGGTCAGCCACACCGCCAAGCCTAGTCCGCACCCCCGACACCCCACCGCAGGCGCGTGATCCACCCCGGCTTCCCGGAAGCCGGGGTGTCGGAGAGCCGCAGACACCCCGACTTCCGGAAACGCGAGTTGATCAATGGCCGACCGGCGCGACCGGCGCGCCCAGGTGGGTCAGGCCAGCGAGATCTGGTCGCCGGTGACCTTGATGTCCTTCGGCGGCAGCGGCTTCTTCGCCGGACCGGCCTTCACCGAGCCGTCCTCGATCGAGAACTTGCTGCCGTGGCAGGTGCAGTTGATGGTGCCGCCATCAACGTTCGACACGGGGCAGTTCTGGTGCGTACAGATCGGGCTGAAGCCCTTGAACTGGCCGGCCGCGGGCTGGGTGATCACCACGCCCTCGGCGGCGAGGATCTTGCCGCCGCCGACCGGGATGTCGGCGGTGGTGGCCAGCGACTGGGCGTTCTGCCGGTTGCCGCCGCCGGCGTCCCCGGTGCTGGGCACGGCGGGGCCGCCACTGGTGGGTCCGTCGCTGCCGCTGCCGTCGTCACTGCCGCAGGCAGCCAGGACGACGGCCGCGCCGACCGCCCCGACGCCGGTGAGCAGGGTACGACGGGTCTGCGTACCCGGTCCGGTCAGCGCCTGATCGTCGCTCATGCCTCGCCTCTCTCTCGCCCAGTGCGCCGGTCCGAAAGCCGGCCACACTTCCTTCCACGCGCAACTGTGCCGGATAGTTCACCCCGGCATCCGGGCGACCCCGGCAAAAGGGGCGGGTCGTCAGCCGACCCGCCCCGAAGAGATGCGGGAAAGTCAGCGCGCGCCGGCCGGCACCTTGCGGGTCGCCCGCGTCTTGGTCGCGCCGTTGGCCTTGGCGGCCCGGGTGGTGGCCGCCGCCGCGCCCTTGGCCTCGCCGTCGAGCTTGAGCACCTGGCGCAGGAACTCGCCGGTGTGGCTCTCGGCGACCTCGGCGACCTCCTCCGGGGTGCCGGTGGCGAGCACGGTGCCGCCCCGGTGACCGCCCTCGGGGCCCATGTCGACGAGCCAGTCGGCCGTCTTGATCACGTCGAGGTTGTGCTCGATGGTGATCACGGTGTTGCCCTTGTCGACCAGTCCCTCGAGCACCATCAGCAGCTTGCGGATGTCCTCGAAGTGCAGACCGGTGGTCGGCTCGTCGAGCACGTAGACCGTGCGCCCGGTGGAGCGCTTCTGCAGCTCGGAGGCGAGCTTGACCCGCTGCGCCTCGCCGCCGGAGAGCGTCGGAGCGGGCTGCCCGAGGCGGACGTAGCCCAGGCCGACGTCGACGAGGGTCTTGAGGTGCCGGTGGATGGCGGGGATGGCGGAGAAGAACTCGGCGGCCTCCTCGATCGGCATCTCCAGCACGTCCGAGACGGTCTTGCCCTTGTAGTGCACCTCCAGGGTCTCCCGGTTGTACCGGGCGCCCTTGCAGACCTCGCAGGGGACGTACACGTCGGGCAGGAAGTTCATCTCGATCTTGATGGTGCCGTCGCCGGAGCACGCCTCGCAGCGGCCACCCTTGACGTTGAACGAGAACCGACCCGGCCCGTACCCCCGGACCTTGGCCTCGGTGGTCTCGGCGAAGAGCTTGCGGACGTGGTCCCAGACACCCGTGTAGGTGGCGGGGTTGGAGCGGGGCGTACGGCCGATCGGCGACTGGTCCACGCCGACGACCTTGTCGACGTGCTCCAGCCCGGAGACCCGGGTGTGCCGGCCGGGCACCAGGCGGGCGCCGTTGATCTGGTTGGCCAGCACCGCGTACAGGATGTCGTTGACCAGCGTCGACTTGCCCGAGCCGCTGACGCCGGTGACCGCGATGAGCTGGCCCAGCGGGAACGAGACGGTCAGGTTGCGCAGGTTGTGCTCCCGCGCGCCGTGCACCACCAGCTCACGGTCCTTGGTCTGCGGACGGCGGCCGGTCGGCGTCGGGATCGACCGCCGACCGGAGAGGTAAGCCCCGGTGATCGACTCCTTGTTCTTCAGCAGCGCCGGCACCGAGCCGCTGTGCACGATCTTGCCACCGTGCTCGCCCGCGCCGGGGCCGATGTCGACGATCCAGTCGGCCACCCGGATGGTGTCCTCGTCGTGCTCCACCACGATCAGCGTGTTGCCCAGCCCGCGCAGCCGGATCAGCGTCTCGATGAGCCGGTGGTTGTCCCGCTGGTGCAGCCCGATCGACGGCTCGTCGAGCACGTAGAGCACCCCGACCAGGCCCGAGCCGATCTGGGTGGCGAGCCGGATGCGCTGCGCCTCACCGCCGGAGAGCGTGCCGGCCGGCCGGTCGAGGGAGAGGTAGTCCAGGCCGACGTCGAGCAGGAACCGCAGCCGGGCGTTGATCTCCTTGAGGACGCGCTCGGCGATCAGCTTCTGCCGGTCGGTCAGCTCGATGCCGGCGAGCAGGTCGGCGCACTCCCCCACGGACAGGTTGCAGACCTCGGCGATGCTCTTGCCCGCCAGGGTGACGGCGAGCACCTCGGGCTTGAGCCGGGCGCCCCCGCAGGCCGCACACGGCACGTCCCGCATGTAGCCCTCGTACTTGTCGCGGGACCACTCGGACTCGGTATCGGAGTGCCGGCGCTCGATCCACTGCACCACGCCCTCGAAGCCGGTGTAGTAGGAGCGCTCACGGCCGTACTTGTTGCGGTAGCGCACGTGCACCTGGTCGTCGGAGCCGTGCAGGATCGTCTTCTGCGCCCGTGCCGGCAACGCCCGCCACGGGGTGTCGATGTCGAAGTGCTGGGCCTCGCCGAGGGCCTCCAGCAGACGCAGGAAGTATTCCAGGTTGTGCCCGGTGGACCAGGGCTGGATGGCGCCCTCGCGCAGGCTGCGCTCCGGGTCGGGAACCAGCAGCTCCGGGTCGACCTCCTTCTTGGTGCCCAGGCCGGTGCACTCCGGGCAGGCGCCGTAGGGCGCGTTGAAGGAGAACACCCGGGGCTCGAGATCCTCGATAGCCAGCGGGTGGTCGTTGGGGCAGGCCAGGTGCTCCGAGTAGCGGCGCTCCCGCTCCGGGTCGTCCTCCGGCAGGTCGACGAAGTCGAGCAGCACCAGGCCGCTGGACAGCCCCAGCGCGGCCTCGACCGAGTCGGTCAGTCGCTGCTTGGCGCTCGGCTTGACGGTGAGCCGGTCGATCACCACCTCGATGGTGTGCTTCTCCTGCTTCTTGAGCTTGGGCGGCTCGGTCAGCGGGTGCACCACGCCGTCGACGCGGGCCCGGGCGTAACCCTTGGCCTGCAGCTCGGCGAAGAGGTCGACGTACTCGCCCTTGCGGCCCCGGATGACCGGGGCGAGCACCATGAACTTGGTGCCCTCGGCCATCGCGAGGACCCGGTCGACGATCTGCTGCGGGCTCTGCTTGGAGATCCGCTCGCCACAGACCGGGCAGTGCGGCTCGCCGATGCGGGCGAAGAGCAGCCGCAGGTAGTCGTAGACCTCGGTGATGGTGCCGACGGTGGAGCGCGGGTTGCGCGAGGTGGACTTCTGGTCGATCGAGACGGCCGGGCTCAGCCCCTCGATGAAGTCGACGTCGGGCTTGTCCATCTGACCGAGGAACTGCCGGGCGTACGACGACAGCGACTCCACGTAGCGCCGCTGCCCCTCGGCGAAGATCGTGTCGAAGGCCAGGCTCGACTTGCCCGACCCGGACAGCCCGGTGAACACGATGAGAGCGTCCCGGGGCAGGTCGAGACTGACGTCACGCAGGTTGTGCTCGCGCGCGCCACGGATGATGAGTCGGTCGGCCACGGTACGTGTACTCCCGGGTGAAGGTGAAGCGGAGGGTCTGTCCCGCTCTGTGCTGTTTCCGAGCGGTCGTAGCTGCTCATGAGCGGTCGGTACGGGCGCGGAAAACACGCCTCGGCAACTCTAGCCCCGAGGTACGACAGTTTCCCCCGCCCGCACATTCCCCCAGCTCAGCCCGGTCGGCCGCGCCGGCCGCGAGCCTTTGGCACCGGCCGTTGCCGCCGGGCACGTACCCCGACGGCAAAGCCCCGGTCAGTAACCCCCGGGCGACGGCGGGCGTGCCGCCCGGCGTCGCGCCGAGCGCCAGCCGCCGCGTCGCTCGGCGGCGAGGCGGGCGGCACGCCGCCCACTCTCGTGCGCCACCTCGCCCTGCAGCCGGCGCCAGCTCTCCCAGCGGCGGGCGGACAGCTCACCGGTCCGCAGCGCGTCCCGGACCGCGCAGGCCGGCTCGCCGTCGTGCCGGCAGTCGGCGTACCGGCAACCCTCGGCCAGCCCCGCGATGTCGGCGAACGCCCGGTCCAACCCGGCCGCGCCGTCGAGGAGACCGACCGCGCGTACGCCAGGCGTGTCGATCACCGCGCCGCCGCCCGGGATGGGCACCAGGGCCCGCCAGGTGGTGGTGTGCCGGCCCTTGCCGTCAACCCGGCGGATCGCCTGGGTCGGCATCATCATCGCGCCGGCGAGCGCGTTGACCAGGCTCGACTTGCCCGCGCCGGACGGCCCGAGCAGCCCCAGCGTGCGACCCGGCGCGACCTCGGCGCGCAGCGGCGCCAGCCCGGTGCCGTGCTCGGCGCTGACCGGCAGCACCGGCACACCGGGTGCGACGGCGGCGAGTTGGCGGGCCAGCGCGGCCGGGTCGGCCGCGAGGTCGGACTTGGTCAGCACCACGAGCGGCCGGGCCCCGGACTCGTGGACCAGGGACAGCAGCCGCTCGATGCGGGCCACGTCCGGCTCCGGGTGCACCGGCTCCACCACGGCGGCCGTGTCGAGGTTCGCGGCCAGCACCTGGCCGCTGGCGTCCTTGCCGGCGGTACGGCGGATCAGCGCGGCTCGCCGGGGCAGCACGGCCCCCACCGTGATCCGGCGGTCCGGCCAGTGTGTGAGCAGTACCCAGTCTCCCGCGCAGGGCAGCGCGGAGGGGTCCTGGACGGCGGCGGCCAGCACGGACGGGCCGAGGCTGGCGCGGACCGGGCCGTCGACGGTGAGCACCGTGCAGACTCCCCGGTCCACCCGGGCCACCCGGCCCGGGTGGCGCTCGCCACGTCGGGCGGCGTACGACGCCCGGTCGGCGTCCCAGCCGAGGGCGGTCAGATCGATGGTCATAGCATCCTCATCGGTGTCGAGCTGGTGATGGCGGAACACGCGTGCCACGTCCGGCATGAACTCCACCTCCGTCCGACGTCCGAGTGCCGCTTGTGACGCCGACGGTAGGGCGCGACGCGCCGTGCCGAAAGCGATTTCCGCGACGACGGTGCGGCGCCCGCCCGCTAGGGTCGACGCGTGCGCACCGCCGCGCCGCCCGCGCGACGCCACCGCACAGCCGCCGAGCGCCTCCTCCACCGGAATGGATGTCGACACGTCATGACCTACAGCGGAGATGTCACCCACGGCGGCCCGCCGGCGGTCCGCGAGTTGTCCGGGCTCACGATCAGCAAGCTGTCGGTCGGCCCGATGGACAACAACGCCTACCTGCTGCGGTGCTCCGGCACCGGCGACCAGGTGTTGATCGACGCCGCCAACGAGGCGCCCCGGCTGCTGGAGCTGATCGGTGACGACGGCCTGACCGCCGTGGTCACCACCCACCAGCACATGGACCACTGGGTGGCGTTGGAGGAGGTGGTCGCCAAGACCGGCGCGCGGGCGCTGGTGCACGCCGACGACGCGTCCGGGCTGCCGATCGAGGCGGAACACCTGGCCGAGGGCGACACCGTCGCGGTGGGTGACTGCGCGCTGGAGGTCATCCACATCAAGGGGCACACGCCCGGGTCGATCGCGCTGCTCTACCGCGATCCGGCCGGCACCGCCCACCTGTTCACCGGCGACAGTCTCTTTCCCGGCGGTGTGGGCAACACGGACAAGGACCCGCAGCGCTTCGCCGCGTTGATCGACGACGTCGAGCACAAGCTGTTCGGCCAACTGCCGGACGACACCTGGTTCTACCCGGGCCACGGCAAGGACAGCACCCTGGGCGCCGAACGCCCGGCCCTCCCCCAGTGGCGAACCCGAGGCTGGTAACCCACCCACCTGTCAGCCACAGGGCGAAGCCACCGGCCCGCGCAACCCCCACCAGGCCACACCCAGAGGCACCCACCCGGGCCCGAGATGCCACCCACCCGGGCCCCCAACCCGGGCCACCAAACGCTGACCAAGAGCCACTGAAGGTCGAACAACCCGACGGAAGACCGCGACCCGACCGGCGGACCAAGACCCCGACGGGGGCGGGGGCCTGCCGTGCCCGGCGCAGGGATCAAGCCTGACCGCCCGGAGCCGGGCACGGCAGGCCCCCGCCCCCCACCGCAACCACAGCCAGCAAGAAGCTCAGCCAGCCAGAGCGAACAGCCGCCGCCGCGCCCCCAGCAACACCACGGTGGCCAGCACCAACCCCACCCCCATGGTCACCAGCAACGGGCTGGGCGCGCCCGGCAGCAGCGCGGCCAGCGACCGTGACGCGATGCCCAGCGCCAGGTAGAGACCGGCCCAGGCCGCCGCGCCGAGGGCCGCGCAGCCGAGGAACCGCCGGTACGACATCCGCAGTCCGCCGGCGGCCAGCGGCAGCAGGGCGTTGAACACCGGCAGGAACGGCGCGACCATCACCATCCGCCCGCCGCCACGGCTGAGGATCCCTTCGGCCGCACTCCAGCGCGACTCGCCGATCCAGCCTCCGATGCGACTGCGGCGCAGCGGTTCGGCGTACCGGCGACCGATCAGGAAGCTCAGCGACCAGCCGGCGAGGCATCCGGCGAGCACCGCGGCGAAGGTGGCCAGCCCGGTGGCCGGGCGGCCCACCCCGACCGCGGCCAGGATCGCCACGTCGCCGGGGACGAGGACGCCGAGCAGCGGTACGGCGTCGAAGAGCATCACCAACCCGAGTACGCCCATCAGCACCAGGATGGGTAGCTCTCCGACCTGGGCCAGCCAATGCGTCATGCCTCGTACGCTATGGCCGTCGTGCCACCGTGGACATCCGGTCGCAGCCCTTACCGCCCCCTGGTGTCCACCTCGGGGTCACCCCTGAGATGGCCGGCGGGTCAGGCGGGTCGCAGCACCCGCACCCGACGCGGCGACGGGTCCACCGACGGCTCGGTGGTGGGCACCGGGTAGTCGGCCAGCACCAGCAGCCCGTCGACCGGCAGGTGCGCCCGGCCGGGGTCCCCGACCAGCACCTCGGCGCCGGAGGCGACGGCCCGTCGCAGGAACGGCAGCATCCGGGCGGCCATCGGACGGCTGTAGAAGACGTCCCCGGCGACCACCAGGTCCGCGTCGGCGCTGTCGCGGTCGAGCAGGTCGTCGCCGTTCACGTCGACGGTGACCCGGTTGGCGCGGGCGTTGACCGTGACGGCCGCCACAGCGTACGGGTCGATGTCGTTGGCGACGACCTCGGCGGCGCCGGCCAGCGCGGCGGCGATGCCCACGAGTCCCGAACCGGCGGCGAGGTCGAGGACGCGACGCCCGGCGGCCAGCTCGGGGTGGTCCAGCAGGTGTCGGGCCAGGGCCTGACCGCCGGGCCAGACGGAGGCCCAGTACGGCGCCGTCAGGGGGTGCCCGGCGAGCGCCTCCATCCGGGCCCACCAGACGATCGCGTCCTCGGCGAGGTGCAGGCGCACCTCCGGGACGAACGGGGTGGGGACCAGCCGGAGCCGGTCCAGGCCGGCGCCGGGCGCGTCGATCTCGCGCTCCAGCTCGGACAGCGCGGTGGCTGCGGGACCCCTCATCGGCGCAAGCATGCCGCACGACGAAGCGGTCGGGGCGGCTTTGGCACGCGGGCGACGCGGAGTGTTCATCTGAGTTCGAGAAAAGACCTACGGCACTTCGGCCGGCGGATCGGGGTTTTGCCCGTTACTGTCGAACAGGTACGGGCGACCATCGGCCTCGAGGCCGGTGGTCCGCCGCTTTGAACAGGGAGAGATGCATGGCAACCGGCACGGTTAAGTGGTTCAACTCGGAAAAGGGCTTCGGCTTCATCGAGCAGGATGGTGGAGGGCCGGACGTGTTCGTCCACTACTCCGCCATCGCGACGAGCGGCTACCGGGAGCTCAACGAGGGCCAGAAGGTCGAGTTCGAGGTGACCCAGGGCCAGAAGGGCCCGCAGGCGGACAACGTCCGCCCGATGTAGCTCCGTGCCGGTGACGGCGGTCGGTTCCCGGCCGCCGTCGCAGTGCACTCACGACGCTGCCGGGGCGGCGGGCAGGTCCCGCCGCCGCCGGAGCGGTCCGATCAGCAGGATCAACGGGGTGAGCGCCGACCAGGCGGTCATCACGGTGATCGCGGTGCCGACGCCGTAACGCGCGCCGAGCGCCCCGGCCAGCACGGCTGCCAGCGGGATGGTGCCGTAGTTGAGCAGGTGCATGCTCACCGTCACGCGCCCGAGCAGGTGGTGCGGCGTGTACGTCTGCCGGAACGCGCCCTTGACCACGTTGCCGATGGCGACGCCGAGGCTGACGAGCACGCCGCCGAGCGCCGGCCAGAGCAGGCCGACTCCGGGCCCGGCCAACGGGATGAGCAGGGCGGACGGGCCGGTGAGCGCCGCCGCGACGAGCAGGGCACGGGCGCTGCCGAAGCGCCGGGCGACCACGGTCGCCAGCAGCGCGCCGATGATGCCTCCGACGCTCATCACCCCGACGAGCACGCCCACCAGGCCCGGCGCGAGTCGTAGTTCGCGGACCAGGAACACGACCAGGACCGCCTGGTAGCCGGTCAGACCGATGTTGCTGGCCGCGCCGTAGAGCGTCAGCACCCGCAGGTACGGGTCACCGATGACGAAGCGGAGCCCGTCGGCCATGTCCCGGCGCAGCGATCGGGAGTGGTCCCGCCGTTCCGGACGCGTTTCGGCGGTGCGGATCCGCAGCAGGAACACCGCGGAGAGCAGGAACGTCAGCGCGTCCAGCAGCAGCGCGGCGACCGCGCCGGCGAGTTGGGCGATCAGACCGGCGATGCCGGGCCCGACGACGTAGCTCATCGTCTGGGTGGCCTGGAGCTTCGCGTTGCCGTCGGGTAGTTGCTCGGGTCGCAGCAGCACCGGCAGGTAGACCTGGTCGGCGGTCTCGAAGAAGACCCGCGCCACGCCCGCGCCGAGCGCCACCAGCAGGAGTTGCGCGACGGTGAGGCGGCCCAGCAGCGCCGTCACCGGCACGCTGACGAAGGCGAGCGCGCAGATCAGGTCGCAGACCACCATGAGCGGCCGGCGTGGCAACCGGTCCACCCACGCGCCGGCCGGCAGGCCGATCAGCAGCCAGGGCAGCCAGGCGGCGGCGGCGAGGACCGCTACCTGGAAGGTGCTGGCGTCGAGTACGGCGACCGCCACCAGCGGGAGCGCGACAACGGTGACGTTGCTGCCGATGCTGCTGACCGTCTGGCCGGCCCAGAGCAGGCGGAAGTCGCGGTGGCGCAGCAGCCCACCGGCCGGTCGGACCGGCGTGGGACCGGTCCGGGTGGCCGCCGTCACGGCCGGGCCGGTACGCCGTGGACGAACACGAACACCGGGTGCCGCTCGACGCCGTCGTCGGTGCGCTCGCGGTCCTCCCAGCGGGCCAGCAGGGCGTTGATGTCGGCGCCCAACTCGTCCAGTTCCTCGGGCGTCAGGTGCAGCCACCGGTCGGAGGAGAACGGCGCGTCGCCCCAGGCGGCCTGCGCCGTCTCCTCGGCGGCGTGCCAGGCGCGGGCCAGCGCGACGTGCCGGTCCAGGTTGAGCGAGGTGGCGGCGTCGGCGACGGCCCGGTCGGCGGGGTCGGTGTCGAAGTCGGCCGTGGACCAGCGCACTCCCCGGGTGACCAGTTTCCACCAGCGTTCGCGGCGGTCCCGGGCCAGCTCGGGGGCTTCGGTGACCAGGTCGGCGGCGGCGAGGACCTTGAGGTGGTGGCTGACGTTCGCCGGTGCCTGGTCGGTGCGTTCGGCGAGCATGCCGACGGTGGACGGCCCGTGCACCTTGAACACGTCCATCATTCGGCGGCGCAGCGGGTGTGCCATGGCCGCGAGGACCCGCGAGTCGGTGACCTGGCGTACGTCGGGCTTCTCCATACCGGCAGCATGGCATCGGCAAGAGATATTGCGCAACTGTTATTGCTCAACATCCATTGCGAACCGCCGGAAGGGTGGGGGCGGCCCGGTGGGGTCGGGCCGCCTCCCGTTCAGGCGACGAGCCGGCGGGCCAGTTCGTCGGCGACCTGCTTGGCGATGGTGGGCGGGATGGCCGCGGCGATCTCTTCCGGCGTCAGCCCGGCCAGCACGCCCTGGATGATCGCCTCCTCGTCGGTGAAGTCCTTCCCGGCCAATGCGTTGAGCGTGTTCTGCAGGGCGGTGAGTTGCGCCGTCATCGCTCGCAGGTTCCAGTTGCCGGTCACCGGGACACCGGTTTCGTCCCGGCCCTCCGCCATTCGGGTGTAGATCTGCCCGATCGGATTGCGGCCGTCCAGCACGGTCAGGTTCTTGTGAACGGTGGCCAGCCAGTTGTGCTCTTCGGGGGTCATGTCGTCGTCCTCCAGGAGTCCGATGGAGCTGAGGTAGCGGCGGAACAGGGGCCGCTGGTCGCGGCCCGCCTTGATGGCGTCGCGGAAGAAGCTGAAGTGGGTGTGCCAGCGGTGCGAGCTGTCGCCGCTGGTGCGTTTGCCGAGCCGGTCCCACCGCTTCACGGTCGTACCGTCGGGGCTGTAGATGATCTCGCGGATGTCCCGGGTGTCGGCCGCGTTCGCGGCGCACTGACCCACACACCACACCGAGAAGCTGGCCAGGGTGTGGCTACCGCCACCGGAGCGGACGTCGAACTCGCCGACGTCGATCGCCGCCGCGTCCAGGGTCAGTCCGGACCGGTCCCGGGGTGACTCGACCACCGAGTAGTCGTTCGGGACCACCCGGTCCGAGCCGCAGTGATAGCCGCCCCGGTGGGCCGGGTCGCCGACGATGCCGACCTCCGCCGGATCGAGGTCGTCCGGGCCGGGCGCGTTGTCGAGGTGAGTGAGGAGCAGACGTCGAAGGTCCAACAGATTGTCCGGGGCCCGCGTCATGGGGTCCCCCTTTCGGCTGGGGCGGGGACCGGGCGCGACGTCACACCGCGTACGCGGTGGTGGGCTGTGGGCGAGCCCGGTCTGGTACTGCACGGCGCCGGGCGTTGACCCAACCATAGCCCGCAGTTCCGATGAATGCCCAGCTCAGAGGCGCTTTGTTCAGATTGGAGGCAGAGCCGGGGCAGAGTGGACGATCGGCAACAGCAGCGCCGAGGGGTGAGCCGGGCCAGAAAGCACCTGCCGCCAACCGGCACGCAGCGTCACCGCAGTACCGAGAGGTTCGCCGGTGCCGGGGTTGCGTGCCCACCGCGGATGGGCGCCACCGGCGACCTGCACCCGCAGCCGGTGCCCGGTGGCGAACCGGTACGCGGTCGGCCAGAGCGTCACCGGCACCCGCAGCACCCCGGACGAGTCGGTGGGGAAGCGTTCGGGCGTCACCCGCACCAGACCGTCGCACACGTTCCACGACCGACCGCGCCGGTCCACATCGCACAGCCGCACGAAGACGTCCAGATGCGGCAGTTCGCTGCGGACGTGCAGCTCGGCGCGGACCGGGCCGATCACCTCGACCGGCTCGACGAGCGGCGCGCTGGTGTAGGTCAGCACGTCGGGGCGGGCTTCGACCTGCCGGTTGTCCACCGGACCGGCTCGCTGGGCGACCAGCAGCGGCCCACCCAGCGACGGGGTGGGGTCGGCCGGGTCGTACCGAAACCCGTCGGCCGTCGACGCGACCGGGGGACGTACCGCCAGCTCACCGCCCGGATGCAGGTGCCAGGCGGTCCCGACGGTCGGCGGTGGCCAGTCCGGCAGGTCCCGCCAGCCGCCGCCGGGACCCCCCACGTGCAGCCGGACGGGGGCGGCGCGGGGCGGAGGTTCGTCGTCCAGCGGCCCGTCGAGGTGCTCGTCGAGCCAGGTCAACCCCTCCCGCAGGGCCGCCACGAACAGCCCGGGGCTGCCGTGGGTCCAGGGCCCGATCACCAGGCGCGGTCGAGCGCCGGTGGCGCGCAGGGTGGCGTAGTCGTCGAGTTGGGCGGGCAGGAAGATGTCGTGCCAGCCGGTGACCATGACCACCGGCGCCCGCACCCGGGCCACCCGGTCGGCGAAGACCCGCTCGCGCCAGTACGCCGCCTCCGGGGTGTGGTGGCGCAGCCACTCCTGAAAGAACGGGATGCGGACACCGGTGGCCACCCGGTCGGCGTCCGCGAGCGGCAGATGCGCCAGCGCGGCGGCCAGCCGGGGCTGGCCACGCTTGAGTTCCCACTGCCGGGCCAGCCACGGCACGGTCTGGGCGTGTAACAGCTCGGCCCAGGTCAGCACGGTGTCGAGGGCGAACGACTCCCCCGCGTACGTCGAGTCCCGGGTGGCCGAGGCGGTCACCACCGCGACCATCGCGCGCAGTTCCTCGCCGGCGTCGGCGGCCAGCGCCCACTGGGCGAAGCCCTGGTAGCTGACGCCGAACATGCCGAACGCCCCGGACCACCAGGGCTGGCGGCGCAGCCAGTCGAGGGTGTCGACCCCGTCGTCGCGCTCGTGCACCAGTGGGGCGAAGGTGCCGCCCGAGCCGCCGGTGCCCCGGCACGACTGGATCACGGCGTGCCGGCCCCGCGCGGCGAGCAACCGGCCGAGCAGCCGCAAGGGACCACCCCGGCCGTACGGGGTGCGGATCAGCACGGCCGGCGCGGATGCGCGGTGCGGCGCGTAGTGGTCGGTGCGGAGCACCACGCCGTCCCGGGCGCGGACCGGGATGCCCCGGGTGGCCCGGACCGGGCCGGGAGGCGTCACGGGCAGCCGCAGCGCGGCGGCGGCGAGGCGGGCGACGAGCCGGCCGGGCACGGTCAGCCCGTCGTCCGGTGGGGCGCGCCGGGCCGGGCGGCGCGGACCGCGTCACGGTGCGCCCGCAGCGACTCGCCCATCTCGCCCAGGAACCGGTGCACGACCTCCAGCTCGTCGTCGTCGAAGCGGTCCATCACGGTGTCGGTACGGGCGCCCAGCGGCCGGAAGAACTCCATCGCGAGGGCGGCGCCCTGGTCGGCGTAGTGCAGCAGCACCTTGCGCCGGTCGGTGGTGTCCCGGTCGCGGCGGATGTGCCCGGCCCGTTCCAGGCGGTCGATCAGGGCGGTGACCGAGCCGGAGGACAGGTTGAGCTGCTCGCCGAGGCGGCCGGGGGTGATCGGGTCGCCGAACAGTTCGGCGTCCATGACGGCGATCAGCGCGTTCAGGTCGGTCGGGTTGAGGCCGTGCAGGGTGGCGAAGGCGTGACCGACCTGCTGGGCGTCCACCGCGTACCGCCGGAGGTTGTTGGTGATCTCGGCGACCAGCTGCTCGCGGCGCGTGTCGCGCCGCCGGTACATGCCGTGAGTCGCCACGTCGCGCCGCTTCTCCCCGTCGTCGGTCTGCCGGGTTGCAGCATAGAGCAGCCGCCGATAATCTCGGCCATCAAGATACTTGTCTTTCGAAAGACCTAGGGGTCAGTGATGTCCGTCTTCAGCAGGGTCGCGCGGGGTCGGCTGGCCGCCTGGCTGACCGTCGCCGCCGCGCTCGTCGTCGCCGCGGTCGTCTTCGGTGTCCCGCGGCCGGACAATCCGACGCCGGTCTCCGCCACCGGCCTGGACGCCACCTGGCAGTCCACCCAGGTGCAACGTCTCCAGGACCAACTGCCCACCAGCGACGTCCAACCGGCCATCGTGGTCGTCAGCCGCGAGGGCGGCGGAGCGCTGAGCGACGCCGACCGGGCCGCCCTGACCTCCCGCTCCGGCGACCTGGGCCGGTTCGCGGTGGGCGGCCGGGTGAGCCCCCCACAGGTCTCCCCGGACGGCACGGTCGCGCTCGTCGCCGTCCCGCTGGACACCTCCGGCGGTCAGCAGGAGGTCGCCACACGGGTCGCCGAGCTGCGCGACGCGCTGTCGGACCTGCCCGACCCGCTGGCCGCCGAGGTCACCGGCGCCCCCGCCCTCACCGCCGACCTGTCGTCGGTCTTCGAGGGCGCCGACGTCACCCTGCTCGCGGTGACCGCCGCCGTGGTCGCCCTGCTGCTGCTGGTCACGTACCGCAGTCCGTTCCTGTGGATCGTGCCGCTGGTCGTCGTCGCCGCGACCGAACAACTCACCCTGCGCGCGGTGGAGACGATCGTGCCGGCCGTCGGCATCAACCTCCAGCAGGGCCAGGTCACCGGCATCGCCAGCGTGCTGGTGTTCGGCGCCGCCACCGACTACGCCCTGCTGCTCATCGCCCGCTACCGGGAGGAGCTGCGGCGCGAGCAGGACCGCTTCGCGGCGATGCGGGCCGCGCTGCGCCGTACCGCCGAGCCGATCCTGGCCAGCGGCGGCACCGTGGTGCTCGGGGTGCTCACCCTGCTGCTCAGCGAGCAGGAGACGAACCGGGCACTGGCCGTGGCCTGTGCCACCGGGGTGGTCTTCGCCATGCTCTCGGCGCTGTTCGTGCTCCCCGCCGTGCTGGTGCTCTTCGGTCGCGGCCTGTTCTGGCCGTTCGTACCCCGGGTCGGCGGCCCGGCCCGGGAGGGCCGGCTCTGGGGCCGGCTCGGCGGCCTCGTACGACGCCGGCCGGTGGTGGTCGCGGCGCTGTCGACCCTGCTGCTCGGCGGCCTGGCCCTCGGTGGGCTCGGGATCCGCACCGGCCTGTCCGAGACCGAGCAGTTCCGGGCCGCGCCCGAGGCGGTGACCGGCGCGCAGACCCTGGCCCGCGCGTTCCCCGCCGGCAGCACCCAACCGGTGGCTGTGCTCACCACCCCGGCGGCGGTACGGGCGGTCACCGACGTCGCCGCCGCCGTACCCGGTGTCGCCTCGGCCCGACCGGGGGACGCCGGCCAGGCCGTCGCCCAGGTCGACGTGGTGCTGGACGCCGAGCCCGGCACGCCCGCCTCGGATCGTGCGATCGAGGCGCTGCGCGACGCGGTCGCCGCCGTTCCCGACTCCGCTCCCCCGGCCGTCAGCGGCGTCGAGTCGCCCGCCGGGGCGATCGTGGGCGGCTCGGTGGCCGCGACGTACGACTCCGACGAGGCCAATGACCGGGACCTGCGGCTCATCCTGCCGATCATCCTGCTGTTGGTCGGCGCGGTGCTGGTGCTGCTGCTGCGGGGCCTGGTCGCGCCGGTGCTGCTGGTGCTCACCGTGATCGCGTCGTTCTTCGCCAGCCTCGGCGCGGCGTGGCTGCTCTTCGACCACGTGCTGGACTTCCCGGCGCTGGACAGCGGCGTGCTGCTGCTCGCCTTCGTGTTCCTGGTGGCGCTCGGTGTGGACTACAACATCTTCCTGGTCACCCGGGCGCGCGAGGACGCCCGCAGCGCCGGCACCCGCGACGGCATGCTGTCCGCGCTGCGGGTCACCGGAGGTGTCATCACCAGCGCCGGGGTGCTGCTCGCCGCGGTGTTCGCCGTGCTGGGCGTGCTGCCGCTGATCACGCTGACGCAGATCGGCATCATCGTCTGCATCGGCGTGCTGCTGGACACGCTGCTGGTCCGTACGGTCCTGGTGCCGGCGCTGGCGTTCCTGCTGGGGGACCGCTTCTGGTGGCCGGGCCGCGTCGAGGCCGAGCCGGCCGTCGACGCCCCGGCAACGCGGGAGCCGGTGGCCGTCCGCGACTGACGCGCACGGAAAAGGGGCGGGGGTCCACCCCCGCCCCTTTTCGTCGTGTTCAGTAGCCCAGGCAGACGCACTCGGTCATCAACGCCCGCACGTTACGCACGTACGACGGATTCGGGATGGCCAGCGGCTCGCCCTCCTGCGCCACCGCCCCGTGCCCGAAGTTGTACGCGGCGATGACCGCGTTGAGCAGGCAGGAGTCCAGTTCGGCGGTGCACAGGTCCGCGTCGAGCCGGAAGTCGGACTCGAAGTACATGTCGCCGATGTACTTGGTCAGCCAGGCCAGGTAGTTGGCGCCCAGGTACGCGTTGTCCTGGTAGGCGGCGATGTCGTAGCTCTGGTCGAAGCGCTGGTTCATCCAGGTCGCGGTGGCCGGCATGACCTGCATCAGCCCGACGCCGCCGTCGCAGGCGTAGATGTTGGACTGCCAGCCGCTCTCCTGCCAGGCCGTGGCCTTGAGCAGGTTGAGCGGGATCTTGAGGTCAGGGGCGGAGCTGGGCCAGTAGGTGCGGGCGGCGGCCGCGGACAGCGCCGTCTTCACGTCGGCACGGCTCGCCTGCGTGCCCTTGTAGCTGGGCTTGCAGGACGAGGGGGCGGGCTTCGGTGGGGCCGGCGGGACCTTCGTCTCGGTGGGCGCCTTGGCGACCACCCGCGGCTTCGTGGGCGGCGACGTACGCGTCGGCTTCTTCGACGGCTTCGGGGAGGCCGACGCGCTGCGACTCGGGGCGGCGCCCATCGCCGCCACCCCGCTCGCTGAGGGGCTCGCCTCGACGGACGGCTCGTCGACCGGCTCGTCGACCGGCTCGTCGGTCGGCGCGTCGGTGACCGAGACGGGGGCGGCGGCCTGGTCCTGCGGGCGTTCCCCCTTGCCGGCACAACCCACGGTGCCGCCGGCGATCAGGAGGCCGGCGAGCACGAGCGCGCCCACCCGACCGGCTCGTTGACGCATGGTGATCCTCCCCCGTCGAACAGTCGCCGCAGATTAGCAAGGTTCGACGGGCCGGGGTTGCCCCTGCGACGGGCGGACCGGACCGCTCGACGGCTCCCGTCCGCCGACCGCACGGTCCCGGGTGGCCCAGGCGACCATGAACACCACCGTCCACAGCACGCCGAGCAGCACCGCCGCCGCCGTACCGCTCGCCGTGTCCAGGCCCAGGTACAGCCGGGCGACGCCGACCCCCAGCACGCCCGCCGCGGCGGCCGTCCACGCGGCCACCGCCACCGGCCAGCGCGCGTTGCGCGACACCAGCCAGGCG
The DNA here is from genome assembly GCF_050948405.1 of Micromonospora sp. CA-248212. NCBI lineage: Bacteria > Bacillati > Actinomycetota > Actinomycetes > Micromonosporales > Micromonosporaceae > Micromonospora > Micromonospora sp. CA-248212. The sequence goes on from NZ_CP192023.1 coordinate 5,244,566, forward strand.
AGGGTGCAGAGGCTCGCCGCGACCACGGCGTTCTGGGTCGGGAACGGGACGGCCTCGTTCCCACCCGGGCCGCCGTGCGTGCCGGTCAACTCGGCCACCCCGGCCAGCACCACCAGCGGCACGAACGCGCCGACCGTGCCCACCACGCTCAGCAGGTCGGTACGCAGCGGGCGGCGACGCCACGCCAGTACCGCCGCCACCATCGCCACCAGCACGATCAGCGCCCACCCCCGTACCAGTGACACCACGACCAGGGTGGCGTCGGCGGCGTCCGGAGTGCGGCGGGCGGTGAACCAGACGTCGATCGCCCCGTCCAGGGCCGCCAGTCCGCTGTTGCGCACCACCACGGCGAGCAGGCCGGCGATGGCCAGCCCGGCGGCGAAGAGCAGCAGCAGCCCGACGGCCAGGTTGAGCAGCAGCGTCCAGGTCGGTCCGATCCGCATGGCCACCAGGAAGAACAGCACCCCGTAGCGGGCGCTGAGCCAGCGCACCGGCGGCAGCGCGGCGGCCCGCGACAGCAGCGCGCGCGCCGGGTCGGGGTTGCGCCCGAGCCACCGGCCGGCGAGCACCACCCCCAGCAGTCCCGCCAGCAACGCCAGTGCCGCGCCGGTGGCCCGACCGAGCACCCGGGAGACCGTGTCGTACGACTCACCGGCGAGGTGGCCGAGCAGGATCGAGCCGCCCACCCAGGTCGCCACCCCGGCCAGGTTCCAGACGGCGAACCGCCGGTACGGCATGCCGGCCGCGCCGGCCAGCCGGGGCACCAGGGTGCGGGCGAAGGCCACCCACCGCGCGGCGAACACGCCCCGCCCACCGAGGCGGGCGAGCATCGCGTCGGCCCTGCTCCACCGCTCGGGCCCGACCCGGTGACCCAGCCCGGCGCGCAGCCGGGGGCCGTAGCGCCGACCGGCGCGGAACGCCAGCGCGTCGCCGGCCAACGCCGAGACGATCATCGCGAGCAACGCCGGCCCGAGGCGCAAGGTACCGTTGTAGGTGAGGAAGCCGACGAGCAGCAGGGTAGCCTCACCCGGCACCAGCAGGCCGAAGATCACCGCGGTCTCGCCCGCCACGATCAGCGCGGCGACCAGGTAGATCCACAGGGTGGGCAGACCTTGCACCCAGGTCAGCAGGTCGTGCACTCAGGCCCCCGGGACACGGGAGCCAGCATGCCAGCCGGGGGAACCACCGGCACAGCGGTTTCACCATAGATCAGGGGCACCTGGGGGTGACCCCGACGCAGCCTGCGCGAGCGCAGGCGGAAGGATAGAGGGTATGCAGCTTCGCACCGACCTCCGCAATGTCGCCATCATCGCTCACGTCGACCACGGCAAGACCACCCTGGTCGACGCCATGTTGCGGCAGGCCGGCGCGTACGGCGCACGAGGCGAGAACACCGAGCGGGTGATGGACTCCGGCGACCTGGAGCGGGAGAAGGGCATCACGATCCTGGCGAAGAACACCGGCGTGCGGTACCTGCCCGCCGATGGTTCGGACCCGGTCACCATCAACATCATCGACACCCCGGGCCACGCCGACTTCGGCGGCGAGGTCGAGCGCGGCCTGACCATGGTCGACGGCGTGGTGCTGCTCGTCGACGCCAGTGAGGGCCCTCTCCCGCAGACCCGCTTCGTGCTGCGCAAGGCGCTGCGGGCCCGGATGCCGATCATCCTGGTGATCAACAAGGTGGACCGTCCGGACGCCCGGATCAAGGAGGTCGTGGACGACACCTACGAGCTCTTCCTCGACCTGGACGCCGACGAGGAGCAGATCGACTTCCCGATCGTCTACGCCTGCGCCCGGGACGGCATCGCCTCGCTGACCCAGCCGGCCGACGGCTCGGTGCCCGACGACAGCGACTCTCTGGAGCCGCTGTTCCGCACCCTGCTGGACACCATCCCGGCCCCCGCGTACGAGGACGACGCGCCCCTGCAGGCGCACGTCACCAACCTCGACGCGTCGCCGTTCCTCGGCCGGCTCGCGCTGTGCCGCGTCCGACAGGGCACCATCAGCAAGGGCCAGACCGTGGCCTGGTGCCGCACCGACGGCAGTACCCAGCGGGTCCGCATCTCCGAGATGTTGATGACCGAGGGTCTGGAGCGCAAGCCGGCCGAGACCGCCGGGCCGGGCGACATCATCGCCGTCGCCGGCATTCCGGAGATCATGATCGGTGAGACGCTCGCCGACGTGGAGAACCCGGTGGCGCTGCCGCTGATCACCGTCGACGAGCCGGCCATCTCGATGACCATCGGCACCAACACCTCGCCGCTGGTCGGCAGGGTCAAGGGCTCCAAGGTCACCGCCCGGATGGTCAAGGACCGCCTCGACAAGGAGCTGGTCGGCAACGTGTCGCTGCGGGTCCTGCCGACCGAGCGGCCGGACGCCTGGGAGGTGCAGGGCCGCGGCGAGCTGGCGCTGGCCATCCTGGTCGAGCAGATGCGCCGGGAGAGCTACGAGCTGACCGTCGGCAAGCCGCAGGTCGTCACCCGGGAGATCGACGGCAAGACCTGCGAGCCGGTCGAGCGGCTGACCATCGATGCCCCGGAGGAGTACCTGGGCGCGATCACCCAGCTCCTCGCGACCCGCAAGGGCCGGATGGAGCAGCTGGTCAACCACGGCACCGGCTGGATCCGGATGGAGTGGTTGGTGCCGGCGCGTGGCCTGATCGGCTTCCGCACCGAGTTCCTGACCGACACCCGGGGCACCGGCATCCTGCACCACGTCTTCGAATCGTACGAGCCGTGGTTCGGCGAGCTGCGCACCCGCAACAACGGGTCGCTCGTCGCCGACCGCTCCGGCGTGGTCACCGCCTTCGCGATGATCAACCTGCAGGAGCGCGGCCAGATGTTCGTCGAGCCGACCACCGAGGTGTACGAGGGCATGATCGTCGGCGAGAACTCCCGCTCCGACGACATGGACGTCAACATCACCAAGGAGAAGAAGCTCACCAACATGCGGGCCTCGACCTCCGACGAGACCGAGAAGCTGATCCCGCCGCGCAAGCTCTCGCTGGAGCAGGCGCTGGAGTTCTGCCGCGAGGACGAGTGCGTCGAGGTCACCCCGACCTCGGTGCGCATCCGCAAGGTGGTGCTCGACCAGCAGCAGCGCGGCCGGGCCGCCGCCCGCCGCAAGCACGCCGGCTGATCGACAACCGCACCGGGCGCGTCGGCCGCTTGCGGCCGGCGCGCCCGTGCGCTTCCCCGCCGGGGTACGTCCGCCCGACGCCGTCCTCCTCGACTACGGTCACCGGCATGACCTGGGATGATCTCGACGCCTTCCTGGACGCGGTGCCGGGCACCGTCTCGGCGTACGTGGGTCGACTCGACGCGCCCCCGAGCTGGACCCGCCACGCCCACGCCGGCCACTACGCCGCCAGCACCATGAAGGTGGCGGTGCTGGCGGCGCTGCACCGCGCCGCCGAGGCCGGCACGCTGGACCTGGACGCCGACGTCCCGGTGGTCAACGAGTTCGACTCGGCCCAGCCCGGCGCGCCCCGGTTCTCCTGCGCCCCGCACTACGACAACGACGACGCGGTCTGGGACCGGCTCGGCCGCACGGCGTCGCTGCGCTGGCTGGCCGAGCGGATGATCGTGCGGTCCAGCAACCTGGCCACCAACCTGGTCATCGGGCACGTCGGGCTGCCCGCGGTGGCGCAGGTGTGGGCCCTCGCCGACGCCCGCGACAGCGTCACCGGCCGCGGCATCGAGGACTTCGCGGCCCGCGACGCCGGCATCACCAACACCGTCACCGCCGCCGACCTGGCCGCCCTGCTGGGCGCGCTGGCCAGCGGCGTCACGACCCCCGGCCGTCTCGCCTCGCCGACCGGGTGCGCCGCCATGCTGGACGTGCTGCTCGCGCAGGAACACCGCGAGGACCTGGCCGCCGGCCTGCCCGAGGGCACCCGCATCGCGCTGAAGAACGGTTGGGTACGCGGTGTGCGGCACGGTGTCGGCGTGGTGCTGCCCGACGACGCCCCGCCGTACGTGATCGCCGTGTGCACCACCACCGACCTGGACGACGGCGACGACGACGCCTGTCGGCTGATCGCGCGCGTCTCGGCCCAGGTGTGGGCCGACCGGCACCGCCTCTGAGCCCGACGCCCTCACTCCAGCAGGTGCGCCCGCAACGCCTCGACCACGTCGTCGGTCAACCCCAACCCGTCGCGCAGGTACGCGTCGAACGAGCCGTGCACCCGGCGGACCTCCTGGTAGCCGGCGTCGAGGTACGCGGGGCGGACCTCCAGTACCGGCAGCACCGCGTCTACGTCCAGCGCGGGCTCGCGGCGGCGCATCGCCTCGACGATCACCGCGCGCAGGCTCTCGGTCAACGCGTTGTTGCGAAGGTAGTCGGCGCGGATCGCCTCCTCGTCGACTCCGAGCGCGGTGAGCAGGATGACGGTGAGCCAGCCGGTGCGGTCCTTGCCGGCCGAGCAGTGGTACAGCAGCGGCAGGTTCTCCGGGTCGGCGGCCAGGCGTACCGCCGCGCCGAAGTTCCGCCGGGCCGACTCGCCGGTGACGAACCACCGGTAGATCTCGGCCATCGCCCCCGCCGTGCCCTGCCGGGCCAACTCAGCGTACGCGTCGAGGTCGTGCCCGAGCAGCACCGCCGAGACGTACGTGAAGACCGGGTGTTCCGGATCGTGCACCGGCAGGTGCGCCACCCGGGGCTCGCCGGCCAGCCGGTCGGGCGGCGCGACGTCGATCTCCGTGCCGTCGCGCAGGTCGACCACGCAGGCCGGCGCGAGTGTCGCGAGCACCGGCAGGTCGGCGTCGGTGAGCCGGCCCAGCGCCGGGGTGCGGACGAGCTGGCCGGCGCGCACTCTGCGACCATCGGCGCCGACCAGGCCGCCCAGGTCACGGGCGTTCGGCGCGCCCACCAGTTGCCAGTCCCGTACGACCATCCGGCCCGCCCTCCCGCCGTGTTCCTGCGTATAGGGTGCCCCATATGACGATCTCGGCGGTACGCACCCACCGGGTTTCCGCCCCCTTACACACCCCGTTCGTCACGGCGCTGCGCCGCACCACCACGGTGGACACGTTGATCGTCGAGCTGGTCGACGCCGACGGTCGGTCCGGTTTCGGCGAGGCGCCGCAGGTGTGGCAGGTCACCGGCGCCTCGGTCGCCGGGGCCGAGGCCTGCGTCCGCGAACTGCTCGGTCCGCTGCTGTCCGGACGCGACCCGGACGACCTGGTGGCCCGCTGCGCCGAGGTGCAGCGGGCGGTGGTGGGCAACGAGGCGGCGAAGGCGGCGGTGGACGTCGCGCTGCACGACCTGGCGGCGCGGCGTTTGGGCGTACCCCTGGCGCGGTTGCTCGGCGGCACGACCCTGCGGGTCCCGACGGACGTCACCCTCGCCGCGGGCGACGCGGTCGACCTGGCGGCGGCCGCGCGCCAGCGGCGGGCCGACGGCTTCGGCGTGCTGAAGCTCAAGGTCGGCACGGACGCGGCCGGCGACCTGGACCGGGTACGGGCGGTACGCGCGGCGGTCGGCGCGGACGTGCGCATCCGGCTGGACGCCAACCAGGGCTGGACGCCGCGCGAGGCGGTCCGGGTGATCCGTGGCATCGAGGACGCCGGGCTGGACGTGGAGCTGGTCGAGCAGCCGGTGGCCCGCTGGGACCTGGACGGGCTGGCATGGGTCAGCGACCGGGTTTCGGTGCCGATCCTGGCCGACGAGGCGGTCTTCGGGGTCCGCGACCTGGTGGAGGTGATCCGCCGCCGGGCCGCCGACCTGGTCAACGTCAAGCTGGCCAAGTGTGGCGGGCTGCACCCGGCGCGCACGCTCCTGGAGTTGGCCCGCGCGCACGGGCTCGGCACGGTGGTCGGGTCGATGATGGAGAGTCAGGTCGGCATCGGCGCGGCGGCGAGTCTGGTGGCCGCGTACGGCACCACGGCGGTCGCCGACCTGGACGCCGCGAGGTGGCTGGCCTGGTCGCCGGTGCAGGGCGGGATCCGCTACGAGGGGCCGACAGTGGTGTTGCCCAACGCTCCTGGCCTGGGCATTTCCGGTCTGGCTGAAGTAAAGATGCAGACTCGTGGTTGAGCGCTGGCGGTTTTCTTCATAGGGTTGCCCCCAGACAGCCGACACGAGCTGGGGGTCGATGTGGAGCTTCAACCGGGCCGCGAGGCCGTCGTCCGGGTCGCGGTGGCGACGCTGTGGTCAGCGCCCGAGGCGGTCCGGACGGTCGACGGTCCCGCGCTCACGGCCGGCGTCGACATCCCGACCTGGGTCTCCGGCCTGGACACCGACCAGCAGGTCGGCGACTGCGTGTTGAGTCAACTCCTGCTCGGCGAGCGGGTGCTGATCGACGAGCTGCGCCCGGACGGCTGGGCCCGGGTCGTCGCCGTCGAGCAGCCGGCCGCCAAACTCGATCCCCGCGGCTACCCGGGCTGGCTCCCCGCCGACCAGCTGACCCCCACCGATCCCACCGTCAGCGGCGACCCGCTCGTCGTGGACGCCACCGTCACCGGGCTGCACGCCACCCCGGACGGGCCGGTCGTGCTGCCGGGAGTCGTCGTCGGCACCCGTCTCGTCCCGGCCGGTCCCGCCCGCGACGGCTGGCGGGCGGTCCACGTCCCGGGCCGGGCCGCGCCGCTCTGGCTGCCCGACGGGCACCTCGTCCCGCCGTCGAGCGGGCCAGCCAGCGCCGCCGACGCGCTCGCGGTGGCCCAGCGGCTGCTGGACGTGGCCTACATCTGGGGCGGGCTGTCGGCGTACGGCATCGACTGCTCGGGCCTCGTCCACCTGGCCTGGCGCCGGTTCGGGGTGCTCCTGCCCCGCGACGCCGACGACCAGGCGGTGGCGACGACCCCCCTCGACCTGGGCGCGGAGCGCCCCGGCGACCTCTACTTCTTCGCCCGTCCCGGCCGGAAGATCCACCACATCGGCATCGTCACCGCCGCCGCCGACGGCTCGACCGACCGGCGGATGCTGCACGCCTGCTACCGACGGCGGCGGGTGATCGAGGAGCCCTTACCGGCGGACCGGACGGCCACCCTGGTGGGCGTGCACCGGGTCTGACCGGCCGGCCCGTCGCGGCGCCCGCCTCAGCGCCGGGCCGCGGCCAGCTCGCGACGCCGGTCCCGGGCGGACTTGACCAGGCTCGCGACAGTGGCGACGCCCAGCGTGCCGATGATGACCAGCAGGGACAGCCAGATCGGGATGTGCGGCGCCCACCCGACGTGCTCCCCGCCGTTGATGAACGGCAGGTTGTTGTCGGCCAGCGCCTCCAACACGAGTTTGACGCCGATGAAGCCCAGGACGACGGCCAGTCCGTAGCTCAGGTAGATCAACCGGTCGAGCAGGCCGCCGAGCAGGAAGTAGAGCTGGCGCAGACCCATCAGCGCGAACACGTTCGCGGTGAAGACCAGGTACGGCTCCTGCGTGATGCCGAAGATCGCCGGAATCGAGTCCAGCGCGAAGATCAGGTCGGTGGTGCCGATCGCGATCATCACGATCAGCATCGGCGTGAACAGCCGTCGCCCGTTCTCGTGGGTCGTCAGCTTCGCGTCGTCGTAGCCCTTGGAGATCGGCAGCGCCCGGCGGCTCCACCGGATCAGGAGGTTCTCGGAGAACTCGTCCTCGTCCGGCTCACCCTGGCGGGCCAGGTTGATCGCCGTGTAGATGAGGAACGCGCCGAAGATGTAGAAGACCCAGGAGAACTGCGAGATCAACGCCGCTCCTGCGGCGATGAACCCGCCACGCATCACCAATGCCAGCACGATGCCGATGAGCAGCACCTTCTGCTGGTACTGCCGGGGCACCCCGAACCGGGCCATGATGATGACGAAGACGAAGAGGTTGTCCACCGAGAGGCTGTACTCGGTGAGCCAACCGGTGTAGAACTGCCCCGCCGAGCTGGCCCCGGAGGCCAGCCAGACACCGGCGCCGAACAGCAGGGCGAGGCCGACGTAGAAGGCGACCCAGAGGCTCGACTCGCGCACGCTCGGCTCGTGCGGACGCCGACCGATGATCAGCAGATCGACGAGCAGCACCGCAGACAGTGCGACGAGGGTCCCCGCCCACACCAATCCGGACACGTCCAACGTTCATTCCTCCGGCAGACACGCGGCGTCGGGCACACCGTACGCCCCTGGCGGGGCCGGCGTGCCGCTGTCGCTCACTCTGGTGACTGTCGGAGGTCTCTTCCGCCCCCGACCCGCGAACGGGACGGCGACCGACGGAGCCGGGTCGGTCGCCGAGAATCCGGCGATCGTCCGTGCTGACGACTTCGTCGCGGGGGAATACTCCCCTCCTCGCGGACCATTGTTGCCCACCACGCGCCGTGATCACACCTGGGGCCCGGGGTGCCATCGCACACCCTCTTAGCCGTCCTAGGAGGCTAGCGTGTCGGGTGCGCTGATCGGGTCGGTGAACGACCAGCCGGACGCCAGCAGGTCGTCGCAGACCCGCACGGCCCGCGCCAGCCGCTCGGCGTGCGATCCGGTCAACTCCACCACCGGCACCCCCGACCCGGCCAACTCGTCGCGGAACCGGTCGGTCATCCAGGCCCGCAGGTGCTCACCGTCGCGCAACCCGTCGTCGGCGAACGGCACGCCCCGGTGGTCGGTCAGCAGGTACCGCGCCGGCCGGCGGGCCGCCGCCCGCACCTGCGGCGACGCGCTACCCAGGTAGCGCTCCTCCCAGACCGCGGTGGCCCGCGCGTCGGTGTCGCAGAACAGCAACGGCCCCGACGACCGGGCCGCCGCGTCCTCGGCGGCCTGCTGCTCGCGGACCACCTCGCGAAAGTCGTCGCGGTTCCAGCCGACGTCGAAGATCGTCGCCTCGGGCGAGCGCTCCCGCAGCCGGGCGAGCTTGCGGGCCGTCAACTCCCGGCCGTACTCGGGAACCCAGACGGTGCCGTAGTGCGCGGCGAGCGCCTCGGCCATCGTGGTGGTGCCCGTCGACTCGGCGCCGACCACCACCACCCGCCGCACGAGAGCGGCCCGCACCGGCGGGCTCAGCCACCGCCAGTGACCCGCCGGGTCCGCGCGGACCGCCGTCCCGGAGACCGGCACGGTCCGCCGATCCGGATCGACCGACACCGGCACGGCCCCGAATCGGCGGGCCAACTCCGGTCCGTACGCCTCGGAGGAGAAGACGGCGTCCACCTGCTCCGGTCCGACCGCCTCGCGGAACACCGCGCAGTGCGCGTCCCAGACCGCCGGGTCGTCGTAGTCCACCGGATGGTCGTCGTACCGGCCGACGAACCGGACCCACGGTGTGTCCGCGTGCGCCTCGCGCAGCCAGTCCAGCCGGGCCGCGAGCGGGATGGACTCCCGACGCGACGGCGCCACCACCACCGTGACGGTGGCGCAGCGGGCGGCCGCCGCCGCGATCAGGGCATGGTGCCCGGCGTGCGGCGGATAGAACTTCCCCACCACCATCCCGTGCCCGAACTCGGGACGCCGCGCCTGCGCCGTCTCGCTCACGCGGTCACCGGGGTCGGGCCGGGCGGCGCCGGGGTAGCCGGGTCGAGTCGGCGCTCATCGGCCCGCCAGGCCCGCAACCCGACCACGCACAGCGCGAGGAAGACCAGGTACAGCACGGCCGTCAGGTGCAGCCCCTTGTAGGCGTACAGCGGGATGTAGATCAGGTCGGCCGCGATCCAGAGCCACCAGCTCTCCACCCGCTTGCGGGTCTGCCCGTACGTCGCCAGCAGGGACAGCGCCGTGGTCAGCGCGTCCGGCAGCGGCACCGTCGAGTCGGTGGCCCGGTCCAGCAGGACCCAGAGCCCGCCGGTGAGCAGCACACCCACGACCGCCAGCCACACCCACTCCCGTCGGCCGGTCCGGCTCACCGTCAGCCGGGTCCGGCGTTCGCCCCCGAACAGCCAGTGCCACCAGCCGTAACAGCCGAGCGCCACGTACACGACCTGGAGCCCGGCGTCGGCGTACAGCCCGGCCGTCCAGAACAGCAGCATGAGCAGCAACACGTTGGCGATGCCGATCGGCCAGTTGGCGACGCGCTGCCGGGCCACCAGCCACACGTTGAGCACTCCGGTGGCGAACCCCAGCAGCTCCGCCCAGGTCGTGCCGACGCCCCCGACCTGGAACGCGGTACCGGTAAGCCAGTCGATGATCATGTCGTCAGACCTTAGGACGTGTGTCGACGGCGGAACAGACCCCGCGGCACCCGCACGACCCCGGGCCGTGAAAGGCTTGCCGGCATGGTGCTTGAGGTCGCGCTGATCGACGTACTGCCCGGACACGAGGACGCGTTCGCCGCCGCGTACGGCGAGGGTCACCCGGTGCTGGCCGGCACGCCCGGCTGCCGCTCGGTGCGGATGACCCGGGGCATCGAGTCGCCCACCCGGTTCGTGTTGTTGGTGGAGTGGGACTCGGTCGAGGCGCACGAGAAGAACTTCCGGGACACCGACCGGTTCGCGCGGTGGCGCGCGCTCATCGGGCCGCACTTCGCCGGACCGCCGCTGGTCGAGCACTTCCTCGACGTACCGGCCTGAGTGGACCTGTCGTACCCCGCGGTTACCGTGCCTCCCGCACGCGCGGGTCGCCGGTCCCGACGGGCTCGGGGGCGCCGGGCCCGGTGGCCGCGCGGGCGAGTCCTACTGCCCGACGCGGCGGGCCAGGACGGTGACCGTCTCCTCCGGTGACAGCGCCGCCGCCAACAGCGCCTCGGTCATCCGCTCGTACCTGTCGACGTCGAGCACGGTCGCCAGGCGCACGTCGGTGGTCAACGCCTCCAGCATCACCGTCCGCGGGTCCTCCGGGTCGGGAAAGGCATACCAGGAGTACGGCGTGAGCGGGTGCAGCCCGCCGCCGGCCAGCCCGCGTGGCAGCAACCGCACCGTCACGTGCGCCAGCCCGGTCACCGCCACCAGGTGCCGTAGCTGCTCCCGCCAGACGTCGACCGGCAGGTCGCCCGGGTCGCATACCGCCTCGGCCAGCACCGCCGTGTAACGCGGCGGGTCGGCCCGGCGCAGCACCTCCTGGCGCAGCGCCCGCGCCCGCACCTCGGCCTCCACGTCGACCTCGGGCGTGAGCAGGACACCGGCGGCGACCCGCGAGCGCGCGTACGCCGCCGTCTGGAGCAGACCCGGCACGAGCGCCGGCTGGTACTCGACGATGTCGGCCGCGCCCGCCTCCAGCTCGGCGTACACGCGCTGCCGTTCGCTCATCTCGCCGAGCGCCTTCCACCAGCCACGGCTGGTGGCCGCGTCGCGGGCGATAACGATCAACGCGTCCCGGACCGGGTTGGGCACCTGGTAGACGTCGAGCAGATCCAGCACGTCGGCGAGATCCGGACGGCTCTGCCCCAGCTCGATGCGGGACAGCTTCGACGTCGAGGCCCAGCCCAACCGGTCGCAGACCTGTTCCAGGGTCAGCGCCTCGCGTCGGCGTAGCTGACGCAGCTCAGCGCCGAGGCGCGCGCGTCGAATGACAGGACTTGTTGGCAACGGCATCCCCGCCTCCCCATCGAGGGAGCGTACGCAGGACGATCACCCAGTGCAATAGCGCGGTGGCGCACCGCAACTGAGGCGGTCGCGCCATGCGGGGAATCCGATGCCGTCGAAGCCTCCCTTCCCTGCTCAGGGCTCAGGCCGGTAGGCGCGGTCAAGCCGGAACTCAGCTCAGGGCCGGTAGGTGGCTCAGGGCCGGTAGGTGGCTCAGGCCGGTAGGTGGCTCAGGCCGGTAGGTGGCTCAGGGCCGGTAGGTGCCGAACGACCAGTGGATACCGGCGAGGTCACGGGCGGCGTAGTCGCGGGACCCGTAGTCGGTGTCGAACGGCTCCCGGGTGATGTCCGCTCCGGCGGCACGCGCTTGGGCGCAGTGGGCGTCGACGTCGGGCACGGCCACGTAGACGGACCAGTCGTCCTCGGCCGCCGGAGACGCCGGGCCCACCCGAGGACCCAGCATGATCATGCCGGTGTCGAGGACGAGTTCGGCGTGCGCGACCGTGCCGTCCGGCGCCTCGTGCACGGCGTGCACCTCGAAGCCGAACGCGGAACAGAGCCAGTCGATCGCGGCACGCGGATCGGGATAACGAAGGATCGGATAGACGGTTCGCATAGCGACAAGTCTCCGACCCGGAGTCGACCCCCCGATTGGACGAATGTGACCCGGGCAGCCCAACCTGCGCCGGGATCGCCGCGCTGGAGCGGCCCGACCCCCAGGTTCCCGCAAACCGGGCCGTCGGCGCGCTCAGGACGCCCCCACTTCCCTGAACCCGAGTCGATCGTGAACGTTGATCCACACCAGGTCGCCGACGTGGCGGCAACCGGGCGGTCGGACACCGCCAGATCGGCGATCTGGAGTTGACCATGCGCGGTTTCAGTGGCTGTCCGTCCGTCTCACGCGCCGACGACGTCACGTACCGACGGCGTCACGCGCCGACGACCTCACGCACCGACGGCCCCACGCACCGACGGCCTCACGCGGCGACGACGTCAGGTGCCGACGGCCCCACGCGCCGACGGCCTCACGTGCCGACGGCGTCTGACGTCAGACGGGGGAGCGTGCGGCGAGCAGCGCCGCCGGTGTGGCGCCGGCGAACTGGTGGAAGTCCCGGATGAGGTGCGACTGGTCGTAATAGCCACATCGGACGGCCACCTCGGCCCAGTCGACGGCCCGTCCACGTCCGGGCGGCGATCCGGTCGCGGCGGCATCGCGCAGCGCCGCGCGCGCGTGTTGGAAGCGCATCAACCGGGCCGCCGTCTTCGGTGGCAGGCCGACGTCCTCCCGGAACCGGGCCGCCAGATGTCGCCGGCTCCACCCCAGCTCGGCGGCGAGCTCGCCGACAGCGCCGCGCCCACCGCTGGCCGTGAGCCATCGCCAGGCCCAGTCGAGGCGGGCGTCGACGGGTGGGGACGCCGCCAGGCGGTCGGCGAGTGCCGCGTCCAGGAGCGCGAAGCGCTGCGGCCAGCCCCCGGCGTCGGCGAGCCGGCCCCGCAGCCGGTCGAGCCAGCCGCCCGGGAGCTGATCGAGGCCCACCGCCCGGTTGGTCAGCTCGACCAGCGGCAGCCCGAGGACACGCCGGGCGGTCAGCGGCGTCAGCAGCAGCTCCACGCCCTCCCCCACGCCCACCGTGCGGGTGGTGCACCAGCCGTCGAAGGTGCCGGCCACGAACGAGTCCACCCGCTCGACCCCGCGCTCGGCGCCGCGCGGATCGGCCACGTCCAGCGGCGCACCCCAGCCCAGGATCAGCACCACGAAGGCACCAGCGGTCTCCCGGCGGACCAGGGGGACGTCCGCGCGTTCCCGGTAGCCGATGTACCGGTCGACGAACGGACGCAGACGGAGCTCGGGCACTCCGAGGACCAGTTCGTCGTCGATCGGCGTCATCGCACCCGACCGCCCTTCCCGCTCGCCGCACGAACCAACCACCCGGCGCGTGGCCGAGACACGCCCGCCCATGCCGGTCAAGGGTGACCAGCTCGGCACGGAGATCAACCGCGAGCGGCTGCCGGGCGCTCCACACCACAACCACGCGCGGTCACACCGGGGCCGCCCGCGCCGAGCGCCAACCGTGCCACACCCGCCCACACCAAGCGCCAACCGTGCCACACCCGCCCACGCCGCTCGTGACCGTGTCGGTCGTGCGTGGGCGGGCCCGGCTGTCACTTCACGCCGGCGGCGTCCATCCCGCGTAGCTCCTTCTTCAGGTCGGCGACCTCGTCGCGGATCCGCGCCGCCAGCTCGAACTGCAGCTCACGGGCGGCGGCCAGCATCTGGTCGTTGAGCTCCTGGATGAGCTGGGCGAGGTCGGCGCGGGCCATCCCCTCCCGCGACGTGGTGGCGGCGGTCGACCGGCTGCGACTGCGCGTCTCCTTGACCGGCGCCTTACCCCGGGAAAGCTGGCGGACCGCACCGCCGACCCGGGAGCTCTCGGTGTCCTCCGCCTCGCGGTAGATGTCGTCCAGGATGTCGTGGATCTTCTTGCGCAGCGGCTCCGGACTGATGCCGTGCGCCTCGTTGTGCGCGATCTGCTTGGCGCGACGCCGGTCGGTCTCGTCGATCGCCGCCGCCATCGACGGCGTGATCTTATCGGCGTACATGTGCACCTGGCCCGAGACGTTACGGGCGGCCCGCCCGATGGTCTGGATCAGGGACCGGCCGCTGCGCAGGAAGCCCTCCTTGTCGGCGTCGAGGATCGCCACCAGTGACACCTCGGGCAGGTCCAGACCCTCACGGAGCAGGTTGATGCCGACGAGCACGTCGTACTCACCCTTGCGCAGCTCACGCAGCAGCTCGACCCGGCGCAGCGTGTCGACCTCGGAGTGCAGGTAACGCACCCGGACGCCGTTCTCCAGCAGGTAGTCCGACAGGTCCTCGGCCATCTTCTTGGTCAGCGTCGTGACGAGCACCCGCTCGTCCCGGTCGGTCCGCAGCTTGATCTCGTGCATGAGGTCGTCGATCTGGCCCTTGGTCGGCTTGATCACGACCTCCGGATCGACCAGACCGGTGGGGCGGATGACCTGCTCGACGAACTCGCCCTGGGCCTGCTCCAACTCCCACGTGCCCGGGGTCGCGGAGAGGCAGACCATCTGGCCGACCCGCTCCAGGAACTCGTCGAACCGCAGCGGCCGGTTGTCGGCCGCGCTGGGCAGCCGGAACCCGTGGTCGATGAGCATCCGCTTACGGGAGGCGTCACCCTCGTACATGCTGCCGATCTGCGGGATCGTCACGTGCGACTCGTCGACCACGGTGAGGAAGTCGTCCGGGAAGTAGTCGAGCAGGCAGTGCGGTGGGCTGCCGGGCAGCCGCCCGTCCATGTGCATCGAGTAGTTCTCAATGCCGGAGCAGAAGCCCACCTGGCGCATCATCTCGATGTCGTACGTCGTGCGCATCCGCAGTCGCTGCGCCTCCAGCAGCTTGCCCTGGCGCTCCAGCTCGGCCAGCCGCTCGGCCAGCTCCGCCTCGATGTCGCGGATGGCCCGCTCCATCCGCTCCGGGCCCGCCGCGTAGTGCGTCGCCGGGAAGATCACCAACTGGTCGACCTCGCGGACCACGTCACCGGTCAGCGGGTTGAGGTAGTAGAGCTTCTCCACCTCGTCGCCGAACAGCTCGATGCGGACCGCCAACTCCTCGTACGCCGGGATGATCTCCAATGTGTCACCGCGGACCCGGAACGTGCCTCGCTGGAAGGCCATGTCGTTGCGCGTGTACTGGATGTCGACGAGCCGGCGCAGCAACTGGTCGCGGTCGAGATCCTGACCGACCTTCACCTTCACCGCCCGGTCCAGGTACTCCTCCGGGGTGCCCAGGCCGTAGATCGCCGAGACGGTGGCGACCACGATCACGTCACGCCGGGTGAGCAGCGACATCGTCGCCGAGTGCCGCAGTCGCTCGACCTCCTCGTTGATCGAGGAGTCCTTCTCGATGTAGGTGTCGGTCTGCGGGATGTACGCCTCGGGCTGGTAGTAGTCGTAGTACGACACGAAGTACTCGACCGCGTTGTGCGGCATCAGCTCGCTGAACTCCTTGGCGAGCTGCGCGCAGAGCGTCTTGTTCGGGGCGAGCACCAAAGTCGGGCGCTGCAGCCGCTCGATGAGCCACGCGGTGGTGGCGCTCTTGCCGGTGCCGGTCGCGCCGAGGAGCACCGAGGTCCGGTCGCCGCGCCGCACCCGGCGCTCAAGGTCGTCGATGGCGGCCGGCTGGTCGCCGGCCGGCTGGTATTCGCTGACGACCTGGAAGCGGCCGTCGAGCCGAGGAATGTCGAGCGCCATGACATCAACGGTACGCCGAAGGTCCGACATGTTCGGCCGTCGCGCAGGGTACGTGATCGGCTTCAATATTCCCATTGTGTGGCCCATGTCACCGGGACTACCCTCTTCGTGTAGGCCGCTCGCGGCGGCCGACCGGGCCGGTGGCCAGGCCGTCACATCACGGCCGGCCGCCCCCGGCACAGCGGTCGCAGCACCCGGCTCGTCCGGCGTGCGCACCCGTGTGGTCGCGCTCACGGCGCAGACCGGCCGCCGCGAGCGCCCCTGCTCCGCACTCCGGGCTCGTCACCCGATGCCGTCCCACCCGTTTCACATCCGTGGACACCTCTGGAGCCCCGGCGCCCTCCCCCGACACCACCCGGGCCGGCGCCCCGGACCGCAGGGCTCGGCACGGCGTCAGGGACGGCCGGCCCAGCCGTGCCGAGGTCAGGGACCGGAGCACCCCCGTGCCCGATACCGGCCGCGGCGTCGGGTCGGCCCGGGCCAGGCGACGCCGGCGTACGCTGCTGCTCCTGCTCGCCCTGACCGCCGTGACGTCGGCGGCGGCGCTGGTGCTCGGGCTGCTGAGTTGGGCGCCCGACCCACCCGCGCCGGCCCGGCCGCTGACCGTCGCCGAGGCCGAGCGGCTGGCCGCCATGCGGGTCACCAACCTGCGGGACCTGCGCGCCGGTGTGCGCGTCACCGCCGGCGAGGGCGCCGCCCGTACCGAGCTGGTGGGCTGGGTGGACTGGTCGCGTTCCCTGCTCTACCTGGACGTCGGCGGGCCGGGGGCGGGCGCCGACCGGGGCCTGGTGCAGAGCGCCGGCCCGGTCCTGGTGGTCCGGCCGGACCCGACGGCCGTACCCACCCCGGCCGCGCCTCCGCTGGTGCCGCCGACGGACCGCTGGCGGCTGCGTCACCTGACACCCGGCACGCGCCTGGCGTCGGTCCTCGACCTGCTCCTCGGCCTCGCCGCCGACCGCCCGGACCCGATCCCGACCGCCGGTGACGCGCGCTGGATCGCCCAGGAGGTGGTCACGGCCGGGACGCTGGACGTCCTCCAGGCGTCGCTGGGCGCCGCGACGCCCACCGCCGCCAGCACCGCGGCAACCGCCAGCACCGCGGCAACCGCCAGCACCGCGGCAACCGCCAGCACCGCGGCAACCGCCAGCATCGCGGCAGCCGCCAGCATCGCGGCCGGCACGCCGGCGGCCGGCAGCCCCGAGGCCCGGTACTGGCTCGACCGGGACGGCCGACTGCACAAGCTGGTGACACGTCTACCCGGCGTCGGACCGCTCACGGTGCTCCTCGACCGGATCGACCGTCCCACGCTGCATCCGGTGGACGCGCTCGGCGGCCGACCCGGCCTGCCCCGGGCGCTCACGGAGACCGAGCAGCGGAGGTGGAACGCGCTGCCGGCCCGGCTGCGCGGCCAGGGCGGCGCCACGCTGACGCTGGCCGCGCCGGTGGGCGTCGAGGTCAACCTGCGGGGCGCCGGTTGGCTGGGCTGGTCCGCCCGTACCGCCTACCTGGCGGTCGCCGACCTGGGCGTACCCGATCGCCGGACCCTCCTGCACCGCGACGCCGCCGGCCTGTCCCGTACCGACGTGCCCGCCGACGCCGGTGGCGGTGGCACGGCCGAGACGCCCGGTCGGCCGCCGTTCCCGGTCCCCGCCGGCACGTGGCGGACCACCCGGTCCGCCCGCGACGACCTGGACCTGCTGGTCGACGCCGCGGTGGCCGCCGCCGACCCGGCGGCCCGGCGTGGCGCCCCCGTGCGCCTCCGTGAGGACCTCGCCGACGGGCGGACGGTGGACGTCGTGGAGTTCCGCAGCGGCGCCGCGCGGCTGCGCTACTGGATCGACCGGGACGGGTTGCTGCGCCGGGTGGAGCTGCTCACCGGCCCCGGCGCGTGGGCACAGCTGGACCTCTCTCCCGCCGTGGTGCCCCGCCTCCCGCCGCCACCGCGCGCCACCGGTCGACCGCCCGCAACACGCTGACCAGGGGTCAGGGCCGCCAGTCGGTCTGCGCGGCCCACCGCTCGGCCCGCAGGTGCTCCTCGTCGAACCAGGGGTCGCGGGCCGTGCCGGAGTCACCGACGTGCGGCGCCGCGTCCACCAGATCGCGCTTGAGCAGCAGGTACGCCGCCCGTCGATCCGGGTCGGCGCGCAGGTGGTCCCGCACCAGCAACGCGTACCGCCAGCCGGGCGAGTCCGCCGCCCGTACGTGCAGCCGCACCGGGCGACCTGGGTCGGCGCTGCCGTGCAGCCGCTTCTCCCACCGCCCCCGGCCGGCCGGACGCGGATCGTCCCACCAGTGCCCCGGGACCCGGGGAACCCCGCGCCCGCCAGCCGCTCGGCCAGCGGCCCGTCGGCGTCCGCGAGGCTGGGCACGGCGAGCTGCACGTCGATGACGTCGGCGGCGGCCAGGCCGGGCACCGCCGTCGCGCCGATGTGGTCGATCCGCAGGTCCGCCGGGGCGACCGCGTGGCGGATCCGGGCGGCCAACCGCGCGTACTGCTCGGGCCAGCTCGCGTCGGCCTCCGCCGCGTCGCCGCCGCTGCCGCAGATTGTGCTCGTAGGGTCGCAGCCGCTGCCGCCACAGCGTGTCCACGGCGTCGTGCAGCGCCGCCAGACTGCCGTCGTTGGTCACCACCACGTCGGCGACCGCCCGCCGGCGATCGTCGTCGGCCTGCGCGGCGATCCGCCGCTCGGCCTCCGCGCGGGTCATGCCCCGGTCGCGCGTCAGTCGCTCCAGCCGGGTCCGCACGGCCGTCTGCACCACGACCACCAGGTGGTACGTCGGCGCGAGCCCCACCTCCACCAGCAGCGGTACGTCGTTGACGACGATCGCGTCCGGCGCCGCCGCCGCGACCAGCTCGGCGGTACGCGCCCGTACCCGCGGGTGGGTGATCGCCTCCAGCCGGCGGCGGGCGGCCTCGTCGGAGAACACCAGCGCGCCCAGCGCGGCGCGGTCCAGCGCGCCGTCGGCGTCCAGTACCCCGGCGGAGAAGGCGGTGACGATCTCCGCGAGGCCCTCGGTGCCCGGCGCGACGACCTCCCGGGCGACCTGGTCGGCATCGACGAGCACCGCGCCCAACTCCACCAACCGCGCGGCCACCGCGCTCTTGCCCGACCCGATCCCGCCGGTCAAACCCACCCTCAGCACCAGGACAGTCAACCGGATCGCGGGCCACCGGCCAAACAGGCCCGTCCCGCCCGGTGCCGCCGCACACCCCGGGCCAGACCCCGCGCCGCTCGCGAGAGCGCGGCGCCACGTGCGACACGGCCGGTGGGTACGACGAAGGCCCCGCCTCCGGCGATCCGAGGATCGCGGGAGACGGGGCCTGCCGTCGTTCAGCGGGTCACTTACCGCCGGCGAGCTTCTCCCGCAGAGCGGCGAGCGCCTCGTCGGTGGCCAGGGTGCCGGCCGGCTCCTCGTTCTGCCGGCTCGGGGCCGGGCTGGACGAGGAGGTGGTGCCGCCAGTGGCAGCCGGGACGGCGGGGGCCGGGTTGGCAGCGGCCTCGGCGTCGGCGGCGCGAGAGGTCTGCACCTGCTTGGTGTGGGCCTCCCAACGCTGACGGGCCTCGGCGTACTGGTTCTCCCAGGTCTCGCGCTGCTTGTCGTACCCCTCGAGCCACTCGCCCGTCTCCGGGTCGAAGCCCTCCGGGTAGATGTAGTTGCCCTCGGTGTCGTACGTCGCGGCCATGCCGTAGAGGGTCGGGTCGAAGTGCTCCTCGCCCTCGACGAAGCCCTCGTTGGCCTGCTTGAGCGACAGGGAGATCCGGCGACGCTCGAGGTCGATGTCGATGACCTTGACCATGACCTCGGAGCCGACCTGGACGACCTGCTCCGGGATCTCCACGTGGCGCTCGGCCAGCTCGGAGATGTGGACCAGGCCCTCGATGCCGTCGTCCACCCGGACGAAGGCACCGAACGGAACCAGCTTGGTGACCTTACCCGGCACGATCTGCTGGATCGCGTGGGTGCGGGCGAACTGCCGCCACGGGTCCTCCTGCGTCGCCTTCAGCGACAGGGAGACACGCTCGCGGTCCAGGTCGACGTCCAGGACCTCGACCTCGACCTCCTGGCCCACCTCGACGACCTCGGACGGGTGGTCGATGTGCTTCCAGGACAGCTCGGAGACGTGCACCAGACCGTCGACGCCGCCGAGGTCCACGAAAGCGCCGAAGTTGACGATCGAGGACACGACGCCCTTGCGGACCTGGCCCTTCTGCAGCTTGTTGAGGAACTCGGTACGCACCTCGGACTGCGTCTGCTCGAGCCAGGCACGGCGGGACAGCACCACGTTGTTGCGGTTCTTGTCCAGCTCGATGATCTTGGCTTCGAGCTCACGCCCGACGTACGGCTGCAGGTCACGCACGCGCCGCATCTCGACCAGGGACGCGGGCAGGAAGCCGCGCAGGCCGATGTCGAGGATGAGACCACCCTTGACGACCTCGATGACAGAGCCGCGGACGACGCCGTCCTCGTCCTTGATCTTCTCGATCGTGCCCCAGGCCCGCTCGTACTGCGCCCGCTTCTTGGAGAGGATCAGACGCCCCTCCTTGTCCTCCTTCTGGAGGACCAGGGCCTCGATGTGGTCGCCAACCGTCACAACCTCGGCGGGGTCCACGTCGTGCTTGATCGACAACTCACGAGAGGGGATGACACCCTCGGTCTTGTAGCCGATGTCGAGCAGGACCTCGTCCCGATCGACCTTGACGACGGTGCCTTCGACAATGTCGCCGTCGTTGAAGTACTTGATGGTCTCGTCGATCGCGGCGAGGAAAGCCTCCTCGGAACCGAGATCGTCGTGGGTGACCCGGGTGGCGCTCGAGGGGGCCTCGATGCTGCTCGTCATGTGGGCGGTTGCTCCGGTCGGTGGGTTGTCACAGCAGGCTGGTGTGTCGCAGTGACCTGTTCGCGCCAGCGGATCCGCCGCCGGGCACACCGAACGATCGCCTAGTGAGATCATGATGTGGCTCCGACGACCGCGCACCTGCTCCCTGCCGAGGCAACGCGATCCGCGAGCGCATCGTCTAGCCTACCGTGCGCATTACCACAGCGTGCAAGCCCTCCCGCCTCCTCGCCGCGCGATGACCTGCGAAAGCCGAACAATCGCCCGGAAATGACCCCTGCTGTCTCGTAGGTCACAGCGGACCCAGCCGTCGGCTGGTCGGACCCGGTTTGACCGACTCGGCTTCCTGGAAACCGGGCCATCCCGCCGCCCCGGAGACCCCGATTTCCCCGAAGCCGGACGCGCCGCCGTACCCAATGGGGTGGGTGGGGCCTAGCGTGAGCGGGTGGATGACGACAGCCGGGTGACCCGGCGCGGCGTGGGTGACGCCGAGGTCCGGCGGGCCAACCGTGGCTGGTGGGACACCGACGCCGACGACTACCAGGCCGAGCACGGCGCGTTCCTCGGCGACGTGGACTTCGTCTGGTGCCCGGAGGGGTTGCGCGAGGCGGACGCCCACCTCCTCGGCGACGTGTCGGGACGACGGGTGCTCGAGGTGGGTTGCGGCGCCGCCGCGGCCGCCCGCTGGCTCGCCACCCAGGGCGCGCGGCCGGTCGCCTTCGACCTGTCCGCCGGCATGTTGCGGCACGCCGCCAAGGCGGCCGAGGCCACCGGGGTACGCGTCCCGCTGGTGCAGGCCGACGCGCTCGCGCTGCCCTTCGCCGACCGGTCGTTCGACGTGGCCTGCACGGCGTTCGGGGCGATCCCGTTCGTGGACGATTCGGCGGCCCTGCTCGCCGAGGTGCACCGGGTGTTGCGTCCGGGCGGCCGGTGGGTGTTCTCGGTGACCCACCCGATGCGCTGGATCTTCCTCGACGACCCCGGCGAGGGCGGACTGAAGGCCGTGCACTCGTACTTCGACCGCTCCCCCTACGTCGAGCAGGACGAGAACGGCGTGGCGACCTACGTCGAGCAGCACCGGACCCTCGGTGACCGGATCCGGGAACTGGTCGGCGCGGGGTTCCGGCTGCTGGACCTCGTGGAGCCGGAGTGGCCGGAGGGACACGAGGGCATCTGGGGGCAGTGGAGCCCGCTGCGCGGGCGGCTCTTCCCCGGCACCGCCATCTTCGTCACCGAGAAGCCCGCGGGGTGAGCGCGTCGCACCCGCGGTCCGACCTGCAGTCCATCGATCGCCGGTAAGCTCGACCCCATGAGCGCCGAGCCGACATCACCTGGCCCCTGGTGTCCGGACCCGATGCGGCAACAGCGTGCCGACTACACGCTGGAGGACCTGCTCACCCTGCCGGACGACGCCCCCCGCGTCGAACTCGTCGCCGGAGTTATCCAGGTGACACCCTCCCCCACCCTGGGCCATCAGAACATCTCCAGCCTGCTGTGGCTCTGGCTACACAGCCACGCGCCGAAGCACCTCGGCGCCGCCCAGGCCATCGGTGTCAGGCTCAGCCACAACACGAGCCGACAGCCCGACGTGCTGTTGCACCGTGCCGGAGTGGCGTCCGCCCGTTCCATCCTGCGATCAGACGACGTCGTACTCGCCGTGGAGATCGTTTCGCCTGGCACCCGCCGCATCGACCGGTTCGCCAAGCCTGGTGAGTACGCCGCTGCCGGCATTCCCTTCTACTGGCGGATCGAGCAGGACCCGGTACACGTGTACGCGTACCGGGTCGGTCCGGGCGGTGAGCGGCAGTACGAGCTGGTCGCCGACGGTGCCGACGTGATCGAGCTGACCGAGCCGTTCGACATGAAGCTGTCGATCGCCGAGATCAGGCCGTAGCCGTTTCGCCCCGGCGGGGTCGGGTAGCCGGGGGCATGGCCGAACAGAGATTCCACCAGGGCGACCGTGTCTCCTGGTCGGCCCATGGCAGCCGCGCGTACGGCGTGGTGCAGGGCACGATCACCGAGCGGACGCGGATTCGCGGGCGGGCGGTGAGCGCGGCCCCCAACGACCCGCAGTACCGGGTCCGCAGTGACGGCACGGGCCGCGACGTGGCCCACCGCCCGGAGGCGCTGCGCCATGAGCAGAGCTGACGAGCAGGGCCGGGACACCTACCGGGAGTTCACCGACGCGGTGAACATGAAGCCCGGCGAGCTGTCGACGTGGCTGGAGACCGACGAGTCGAAGCAGGTCGGCTGGCACAAGGGTGGCCGTACCGGTGGCGGCGAGTCGGTCGGGCACGAGTCCGGCCGGAAGATCATCAACCTGCTCCGCCGCAAGCGCGCCGACCTCTCGGAGGCGGACTACAAGCACATGCGCAAGGTGGTCGGCTACGTCCGCCGGCACATGGCGCAGCGCCCGTCCGGCAACGTGCGCGACACGAAGTGGCGCTGGTCCCTGATGAACTGGGGCCACGACCCGATGAAATAGCGACCCCGACCGCCTCCCGCGGACTTCCTGCCACAGGATCCGCACCAGGCGCCGCCAGGATCCGCGCAACTTCGGCGACGTTGCTGCCTCAGACGTCCCGGATGCAGCACTTTCCCCGAAGTTGCGCGGATCATCGCGCATGCCCACCTCGTCGGGTGCGGGTGCCGCGAGAGCGGACGGGCAGCATGCAACCCGACGGGTATGGCTGCGAGAGAAGACGGACAACGACGGGACTACGCCGACCAGGTCGGGGGTTCCGGGGCAGCCCCACGGCGACCAGCGGACAACCGGAAGATCAGTGATCCGCGCTGTTCCAGTCCCGGCCCACGCCGACCGACACCTCCAGCGGCACCGACAGCGGGTACGCCCCGCCCATCTCGCGCCGTACCAGCGCCTCAAGGGCCTCCCGCTCACCGGGCGCGACCTCGAAGACCAGCTCGTCGTGCACCTGCAACAGCATCCGGGAGCGCAGACCGGCGTCGGCGAGCGCGGTGTCGACGTGCAGCATCGCCACCTTGATGATGTCGGCGGCTGATCCCTGGATGGGGGCGTTGAGCGCCATCCGCTCGGCGATGTCGCGGCGCTGCCGGTTGTCGCTCACCAGGTCGGGCAGGTAGCGGCGGCGGCCCAGGATGGTCGAGGTGTAACCGTCCTGGCGGGCCTTGCCGACCACCTGCTGCAGGTAGTCGCGCACCCCGCCGAAGCCCGCGAAGTAGTTCTCCATCAGCCCGCGCGCCTCTTCGGTGCCGATGCTGAGCTGCTGGGACAGGCCGAACGCGCTGAGCCCGTACGCCAGGCCGTAGTTCATCGCCTTGATCTTGCGCCGCTGGTCCGGCGTGACCTCGTCGACCGGCACGCCGAAGACCGACGAGGCGGTGGCGGCGTGGAAGTCGGCCCCGGAGTTGAACGCCTCGATGAGCGCGTCGTCCGAGGAGAGGTGCGCCATGATCCGCATTTCGATCTGGCTGTAGTCGGCGGTGAGCAGGCACTCGTACCCCGCGCCGACCACGAAGGCCCGGCGGATGCGTCGGCCCTCCTCGGTACGGATCGGGATGTTCTGCAGGTTGGGCTCGGTGGAGGAGAGCCGGCCGGTGGCCGCGACCGTCTGGTTGAAGGTGGTGTGGATCCGAGCGTCGTCGGAGACGGACTTGAGTAGACCGTCCACTGTCGACTTGAGCTTGGCGACGTCGCGGTGACGCAGCAGGTGGGCCAGCACCGGGTGCGGCTGCTGCGCGTAGAGCCACTGCAGGGCGTCGGCGTCGGTGGTGTAACCCGTCTTGATCTTCTTGGTCTTCGGCAGGCCCAGCTCGGTGAAGAGGATCTCCTGCAACTGCTTGGGCGAGCCGAGGTTGAACTCCCGGCCCACCGCCTCGTACGCGCCCTGGGCGGCGGCCTTCACCTCGGCGGCGAAGTGCGCCTCCAACTCGGAGAGGTAGTCGGTGTCGGCGGCGATGCCGGTGCGCTCCATGCCGGCGAGCACCCGCATCAGCGGCAGCTCCACCCCGGCCATCAGCCGCGCGGACTGCTCGCCGTCCCGGGACAGCTCGGCGTCGATGGAGTCGGCGAGGTCGAGGGTGGCGCGGGCCTGGAGCATGAGGTTCTGCTCGGCCACCCCCTCTTCGCCCAGCCCGTCGAGGGTGAGCTGGCCGGTCTCGGGCACGTCCACTCGCAGCTCGCGGTGCAGGTAGCGCAGGGCCAGGTCGGTCAGGTCGTAGGACCGTTGGTCGGGGCGGGCCAGGTACGCGGCGATCTGGGTGTCACGGGCGATGCCGGCCAGCTCCCAGCCGTGCGCGGCGCAGGCCAGCACCGCGGGCTTGCTGTCGTGCAGCACCTTGGGCCGCTGCGCGTCGGCGAGCCAGGACGCGAGGGCGCTCTCGTCGGCGGCGTCGAGCCGGCTGGGGTCGACCCAGGCGGCCGCGCCACCGGCGCTGGCCAGCGCGAGCCCGGTGATTGAGGCGGTGTGCCGGCGGTTGGGGCCGGTGTCGAGCTTGACCGCGAGCCCGACCGGGGTGCCGGTCGGTGCGTGGGCGTCCAGCCAGGCGGCGAGCGCGCCCGACTCGGTGAGCACCTCGCCGGTCAGGTCGAAGCCCGACTCGGCCTCCGGCTCGACGGCCTCCAGGTACTGGTAGAGGCGGTCGCGCAGGATGCGGAACTCGAGGGTGTCGAAGACCTGGTGCACCGCCTCCCGGTCCCACCCTGTCCAGCGGGTGTCCTCCGGGCGCAGCGGCAGCTCCAAATCGGAGACGAGCCGGTTGATCTCGTAGTTGCGGATCACGTCGGCGAGTCGCTCCCGCAGGCTGTCACCGGCCTTGCCCTTGATCTCGTCGGCGCGGGCGATCACGCCCTCCACCCCGCCGTACGTGGTGATCCACTTGGCGGCGGTCTTCGGGCCGACACCGGGCACGCCGGGCAGGTTGTCACTGGTCTCGCCGACCAGCGCGGCGAGGTCCCGATACTGCTGCGGGCCGACGCCGTACTTGGTCTCGATCGCGGCCGGGTCCATCCGGGCCAGGTCGGAGACGCCCTTGCGCGGGTAGAGGACGGTGATCTGGTCGTCGACCAGCTGGAACGCGTCCCGGTCACCGCTGCTGATCAGCACCGACATGTCCTGGTCGCGGGCCTGGCAGGCGAGCGTGGCGATGACGTCGTCGGCCTCGAAGCCCTCCTTCTCCACAACCGGGATCTGGAGGGCGGCCAGGACCTCCTTGACGAGGCTGACCTGGCCCTTGAAGTCGTTGGGGGTCTCGCTGCGGCCGGCCTTGTACTCCGCGTACTGCTCGGTGCGGAAGGACCGCCGGGAGACGTCGAACGCCACGACGATGTGGGTGGGCTGCTCGTCGCGCAGCACGTTGATCAGCATCGAGGTGAAGCCGTACACCGCGTTGGTCGGCTGACCCGTCGTGGTGGAGAAGTTCTCCACGGGCAGGGCGAAGAACGCCCGATATGCCATGGAATGTCCGTCGACGAGGAGCAGGCGCGGCGTCGTAGCTGTCACGGCAGCGACTCTAGTCCGTCGCACCGACAACCCTCGTCGTCGCCTCGCAGACGCGACGAAACGGCCGGCGATCGCCCGCCGGCCGTTTCGTCGTCGGTGACTCAGGCCACCCCGAGGTACGCCTCCTTGACCGCCGGGTCGTGCAGGAGTTCCTGGCCGGTGCCCTCTTTGACGATCCGGCCGGTCTCCAACACGTACCCCCGGTGGGCCCGGGACAGCGCCTGCTGCGCGTTCTGCTCGACCAGCAGGATCGTCGTGCCCTGCTCGTTGATCCGCGTGATGATCTCGAAGATCTGCTGGATCAGCTTGGGCGCCAGCCCCATCGACGGCTCGTCCAGCAGCAGCAGCTTCGGACGGGTCATCAACGCCCGACCCACCGCCAGCATCTGCTGTTCACCGCCGGAGAGCGTGCCACCGGCCTGCTTGCGACGCTCGTGCAGCCGCGGGAACAGCTCGAACACCATCGCCAGGTCCTTGGCGATGTCGGCCCGGTCCTTGCGGGTGTAGGCCCCCATCTCCAGGTTCTCCAGCACGGTCATACCGGGGAAGACGCCGCGCCCCTCGGGCGACTGCCCGATCCCCCGGATCACCCGCAGGTCGGCGCGCAGCCGGCTGACATCGGCGCCGTCGAACTTGATGCTGCCGCCGGAGATGGCGTGCAGCCCGGAGATCGCCTTCATCGTCGTGGTCTTGCCGGCGCCGTTCGCACCGATCAGCGCCACGATCTCGCCCTGGTCGACGTGCAGGCTGATGCCGTGCAGCGCCTCGATACGGCCGTAGAGCAGCTTCAGGTTGTCGATCTCAAGCAGCATCCTCGACACCTCCCAGGTACGCGGCGATCACCTTCGGGTCGTCGCGCACCTCGGCCGGCGACCCCTCGGCGATCTTCTGCCCGAACTCCAGCACCACCAGCCGGTCCACCACGCCCATGACCAGTCGCATGTCGTGCTCGATCAGCAGGACGGTGACGCCCGAGTCGCGGATCTTGCGGATCAGCTGGAGCAGGGCCACCTTCTCCGCCGGGTTGAACCCGGCGGCCGGCTCGTCCAGGCAGAGCAGCGTGGGATCGGTCGCCAGCGCTCGGGCGATCTCCAGCCGACGCTGGTCACCGTACGACAGGTTACGGGCCAGGTCGCCGGAGCGACCCTGGATGCCGACGAAGTCCAGCAGCTCAAGGGCCTTGGCCTTGCCCTGCCGCTCCTCCCGCCAGTGCCGCGGCAACCGCAGCAGGGCGCTCGGCACGCTGGTCCTGTGGTTGGCGTCCGCGCCGACCTGCACGTTCTCCAGCGCCGTCATCTCCGGGAAGAGACGGATGTTCTGGAAGGTACGCGCGATCCCGAGCTTGGTGATCTGGAACCGCTTACGGCCACTGACCTTCTCGCCCCGGAACCGGATCTGGCCGGTCGTCGGGGTGTAGACGCCCGTCATCGCGTTGAAGCAGGTCGTCTTGCCCGCGCCGTTCGGCCCGATCAGCCCGAGGATCTCCCCCTCGTAGAGGGTGAAGTTGACGTCGTTGAGGGCAACCACGCCACCGAACCGCAGCGTGACATGGTCGACCTCCAGCAGCGGCTTGCGGCCGTCGACCGGGGTGGCCGGCTCGCTGACGGCCTCGTCCGGCGTCGACGAGGTCTCCGCCGGGCTGCCCACCGTCGTCCGCGCGTCGATCGCCATGTCACGCTCGCTGGTGACGTCGCGCTCGCTACCCATCCGTGGCTCACTCAACGACAGCCACCTCCTTCTGCCGGTCCTTGAGCTCGGCGGCACGCCGCCGGTTCGGCCACAGACCCTGCGGGCGGAAGATCATCACGATGATCAGCAGGACCCCGAAGATGAAGTACCGCAACGACGTCGGGCTGACGTCGAAGTCGTTGCCGAAGACGGTGGCCGTCTCCGGCAGACCGAAGACGTCACCCACCGACCGCAGCCACTCCGGAATGTAGATGACCAGGAAGCCGCCGAGGATCGCGCCACCGATGCTGCCGGCGCCACCGAGCAGCACCGCCGCCAACACCAGAATCGAATTCTCCAGGGAGAACGTGGACGAGTTGACGAAGTTGGCCTGACCGGCCCACAACGTGCCGGACAGTCCGCCGACCGCCGCGCCGATCGCGAACGCCCACAGCTTGAACCGGAACGTCGGCACGCCCATCAGCTCCGCCGCGTCCTCGTCCTCACGGATCGCCACCCAGGCGCGACCCACCCGGCTGTTGGCCAGGTTCCGGATCAGGAAGACCGCACCGATGATCACGGTGAGCAGCAGCCAGTAGTACGGCTTGAACTCGAACTGGAAGATGGCCGTCCCGTCCGGGTACTTGCCCGGCGGGTGTCCCACCTGCGGGATGCCCCGGTCGCCGTTCAGGACCCAGTCCTGGTTCTTGGCGACGATCCGGATCATCTCCGCGAAACCGAGGGTCACGATCGCCAGATAGTCACCCCGCAGCCGCAGCGTCGGAGCGCCGAGGAGCACACCGGACAACAGCGCCAGCGCGATCGCGATCGGCACCGTGACCAACCACGGCCACGGGCTCTCCAGCCAGTTGTACTCGGTGATGAGCTTGCTCTCCGGCGACGTCAACAACGCCACCGTGTACGCGCCGACGGCGAAGAAGCCGAAGAACCCCAGGTCCAGCAGACCCGCGTAGCCCACCACGACGTTGAGACCGAGCGACAGCAGCACGATCCACGCGCAGTAGAACAGCACCGCCGCCATGTCGTTGCGCGTGGTGTACAGCGGAATCCACAGACCCGGGATGTTCAGGTACTCGTAGAACCACTTGTTCGGCAGGATGTAGAGGAAGGCGAGGAAGGCCAGCAACCCGGTGATCCGGGCGGACTTCGGCAGCCCGTCGACCCGCCGACCGATGGCACTCGAAGCGGAGTGCCAGCGCTCTCGCAGAGCGGTCATGCCCGCGCCCTCCCCAACGACTCGCCCAGCAGGCCGGTCGGCCGGAACATCAGCAGGACGATCAGCACCACGAACGCGATGAGATCCCGCCACTGCGAGCCGAAGAGCGCCGACCCGTAGTTCTCGACCAGACCCAGCAGGATGCCGCCGATCGCCGCACCCCGCAGGTTGCCGATACCGCCCAGCACCGCGGCGGAGAACGCCTTGAGCCCGAGCAGGAAGCCGATGTTGTAGCGGGTGTTTCCGCTCTTCATGTCACTGAAGACGGCGGCGACGCCGGCCATCAGACCGCCCAGCACGAAGACCAACGCGATCACTCGGCTCTTGTTGACACCCATCAGCGCGGCGGTGTTGGCGTCCTGCGCCACGGCGCGGATGCCCTTGCCGAACCGGGTCTTGTTAACGAACCAGTCCAGCCCCACCATCATGATGATGGCCACGCTCAGCGTCAGCATCTGGACCGGCGTGACGCTCCAGCCACCGATCTTGAACAGCGTGTCGGCGGGCAGCAGGGCCGGGGCGCCGATCTGACGCCGCTGGGTCAGCGTTCCCATCAGCTCCATCAGCGCGTACGAGGCGCCGATGGCCGTGATCAGGAAGGCCAGCGGCGGCGCGTTACGCCGTCGCAGCGGCCGATATGCGGTAACCTCGATGAGCAGAGCGACACTGCCGGACAGCAGCGCCGCGACGACGATCGCCAGCGCGATCAGCAGCAGCGAGCGGCCTACCGACGGAGCGCCGCTGTTACTGTCGAGCCCGAAGGCCGCCCAGGTCCAGATGGCACCGAACGTGCCGATCATGAAGACCTCGGAGTGCGCGAAGTTGATCAGGCGGAGTACGCCGTAGACGAGGGTGTAGCCGAGGGCGATGAGCGCGTAGATCGCGCCTTGCACCAACCCGGTTGTGGTCAGTTCCGGGAAGCCCCGGACGAGTTCTGCAAAGTCCACCGATGCTCCGAAGGGTGTTGCGTTGAGCCAATGCGGCCGGGATTTCGCAACCCCGGCCGCATTGAGACAACTCTTATCGTCACGCCCTCAAACCTGTGACCCTGGCGGGGATCAGGCCTTCGGGATCTCCACGTCCGGAGCCCACGCGCCGGCCTTCGCCTTGAAGGCCCACACCTTGACCTGGGCCGGGTCCAGCTCGCCGGTCGGCTCCCACTTGTAGGTCACGCCAGAGGCGGAACCGGCCTTGTTGTAGGTCGAGAGGAAGGCCTGGATGTCGGCGCGGGTGGTCTTGCCGGCCTTGATCGCCTCAAGGTAGATGTTGGCCAGGTCGAACGAGACGTCGGCGTACACGCCCGGGTCCACGCTGTACTTGGCCTTGAAGTCGGTCACGAAGGTGCCCTTGGCAGCGGTCGCCGGGCCACACGGGCAGGTGGCGATGGTGCCCTCGACGTCCTTCTGACCGGCGACCGACAGCATGTTCGCGTCGTTGATGCCGTCACCACCGATGAACGTGCCGGTCCAGCCCGCAGCCCGCAGCTGCTTCAGGAACGGCGCCGCCTCCTCGGTGTAACCGCCGTAGAAGAGAACAGCGGCACCGCTGGTCTTGACCTTGGAGATCTGCGCACCGAACTCCTGCGCGTTGTCGACCACCTTGTCGGTGCCGATGACCACCGAGCCGAGGCCCTTCTTGACCTCGTCGGCCAGACCCGCGCCGTACGCCGACTGGTCGTCGATGACGAACGCCTTGTCAGACTTCAGCACGTTCTTGATGTAGCTGGCGACGGCCGGGCCCTGGGAGAAGTCGTTACCCACACCGCGGTGGAAGACCTTCCAGCCCTTCGTCGACAGGCTCGGTCGCGTGGCCGACGGGCTGATGACGGACAGACCCGCGGTGTCGAAGATCGGCAGCGCGACCTCGCTCTCACCGGAGAACGCCGGCCCGACCATCGCCACGATCTTCGTGTCGGCCGCCGCGCTGGTCGCGAGACCACCCGCGAGGTCGGCCTTGCCCTGCGAGTCGAACGCCTGAACGGTGACCTTGCAGTCCGCGTTCTCCGCGTTGTACTTCTCCACGGCCAGGTCGGCACCCTGCTTCATCGGGGTGACCAGGCCGGCGTCGGCGCCCGAGAGCGCCCCGAAGAAACCGATCTTGAGGTCGCACGCCTTGCTGGCGGAACCACCCGACGTGCCCTCGTCCTTCTTACACGCGCTGGCGCCGCCGGCAACAAGCGCCACGATGGCGACGCTGCCGAGGACGCGCACGAAGTTTTGCCTCAAGGCTGGAACCCTCCTCCGTCCAGAAGCCCGGTGGCGCCTCGTAGAACGCCAAGGCCACACCGGACCGGACCGTTCACCCGGTCTGGGGCGGGACGTTATCCCACAACCACTACTCCCCGTAAGGTGTCGTAGGCGGCGTTGACTCAACCGTTACCAGAAGCGGAAAAGCTCGCGTTTAGATGTCACATCGGCGCCTGTCGACAACTCGTCAAACGGGCCCAGAAGGCCCGAACCACACCCGCGCCGCCACCCCGTCGTCGACGGTGACCACCATCCGACCGTCCGCTGCCGCGACCGCCGCCGACGTGTCCCCACCAGCGGAAACGTGACCTGGCAGGGTCACCGGCACCCACGACGAGGCGTCCTCGGCGGACCGCCACAGCCGGTGCCCGTCGCTCGCCACCGTCATCGCCAGCACCACGCCGCCGTCGCCGGCAACCGCCTCCACCCCCGCCACCGCGCCCGCGCCCGTCGCCCCGAAATCCGCGACGGCCCGCCATTCTTCGGCGCCAACCGTCGCCCCAGGCGACCATTTCCAGGCCTGGAATGCGCTCCCCCGCACCCCCAGGGCGTACACCACGGCACCCACCCGGACGAGACGCTGCGCGACCTCGTCCGCACCCGTCGCCGGCAACGCCGTCCGCGTCCACGCCCGGCCGTCGGCCGACGACCAGACGTACGGATCACGGTCCGCCCGACCCGCCGGCCGACCCCCGCCCGCGACCAGCCAGCCATCGGGCGCCGCCACCACATCCGTGGCGATCGTCGTCAACCCCGCGTCACTGGCCAGCGCCGGAGCATCGTCGACCAGCGCGAAGTCGGTCGCGTCCGCGGAACGCCACACCGCCGCCCCACCCGTGCGGGCGCCCGCGATCAGCCACCCGCCAGCGCCACCCGCGATACGACTCGCGCTGACCGCCTCCGGTCCGCCGTACAGCTCGAACTCCGCCGGCACCTCGGACAGACCACCGTCGGCGTCCTGCCGCCACGTCCGCACCCGCGGATTGCCGTGCGCGCCACCCGACCGTGCCCCGATGACGGCGATCCGACCCTCGTGACAGCCGACCGCGTACATGATCGCGCGCTCGCCGTAGTAGCTGATCGGCCGCAACGGCAACGACGTCCACCCGCGACCGTCCACACTCCGCCAGGCGGCCGGCCGGGTTCCACCATCGGGCGCGCCCACCGCGCCGACGGCGTACCACCGACCCGCGCAGGCGGTCACATCACGTGCGATGAGCCGACCCGGCGCACCCGGGGGCACCGGCAGATCGGCCATCTCCCACCGTGGACGCACCGGTTCGGGGAGCCGCCCGTCGTCGGCGGCCCGGCAGCCGGCGAGCAGTGTGACGACAACCCCGACCACCGCGACCGTACGCCGGACCGACACGCAACTGATGCTATCGATCCGATCACCCGCCGCCGAGGGTCGACCAGGGTTCAGACGGACGGTTGCTGCGCCACCTCGCCGCCGGCGGTCTCCGCGAGGATCCGCTCGGCGACCTCCTTCATGGTCATCCGGTGGTCCATGGCCGTGCGCTGGATCCACTTGAACGCCTGCGGCTCGGTCATCCCGTACGTCGTCATCAGCGCGCCCTTGGCGCGCTCCACCGTCTTGCGGATCTCCAGGCGGTCGGTCAGGCTCGCGACCTCGGCCTCCAGGGCCGCGACCTCCGAATACCGCGACAACGCGATCTCCACCGCCGGGACCAGGTCACTCTTCTGGAAAGGCTTCACGAGGTACGCCATCGCGCCCGCCGCCCGCGCCCGCTCCACCAGATCCCGCTGGCTGAACGCGGTGAGGATGATCACCGGAGCGATCCGCGCGCCCGCGATCCGCTCGGCGGCGGCCAGCCCGTCCATGATCGGCATCTTGATGTCGAGAATGACGAGGTCGGGCTTCAGCTCCTCGGCGAGGCGCACGGCGGTCTCGCCGTCGCCGGCCTCCCCCACCACCTCGTAGCCCTCTTCGACCAGCATCTCGGCGAGGTCCAGCCGGATCAGCGCCTCGTCCTCGGCGATCAGTACGCGCCTGCGCTCGGCATCCGTCGGCGTCTCAGCCACCAGCCCTACCCCCACCAGTTAGAACCCGACACCCGCCCAGCCGGGTGTCACCGCTCTCAGCGTAGTGGGTATCCTGTCAGGGCCGAATCAGGGAAGCGTCCCCGTATTCCAACTGGCAGAGAAACGGAGCTCAAACCTCCGACAGTGTGGGTTCGAATCCCACCGGGGGCACCAAATTGTCGTACGGGTGTTCGAGAATCCTCTCGTGCACCCACCTGAGATTCGCGCACGAGCACGGCAGATGTTCCTCGCCGGCAGCACGGTTGCCGACACCGCCCGCGCGACCGGAGTGCCGTACCGGACAGTCTGGCACTGGTGTACCGATCGCCCGGAGGCTCGCCTCCGAGGCACGCAGCTTCGGTGCTTCCGCTGTCGCGACGGTGTCGACAGTCCGACAGACCCCGCCGCCTACGTCTACCTGCTCGGCCTCTACCTGGGCGACGGCCATCTGGCCGTCTCACCGAAGGTGCCGGTACTACGAATCGCCTGCACGGCTAGCTATCCACACCTCGTCGACGCGTGCGAGTCAGCCATGCTCTCCGTGCTCGCGTCACGCGTACAGCGAGTCCCCAAGCAGGGCTGCGTCTCGGTCGAGAGCAGCGGCATGCACTGGCCGTGTCTGTTTCCGCAGCACGGTCCCGGCAAGAAGCACGAGCGACCGATCGTTCTGGCCGACTGGCAACTGTCGCTCGTCGAGAGCCACCCCGGCGACTTCCTGCGCGGTCTGTTCCACTCCGACGGCTGCCGGTTCGCCAACCGGGTGACCGTGCGGGGCAGGGACTACGTCTACCCGCGCTACATGTTCGTCAACGAGTCGACCGACATCATGGGGCTCTGCCAGTGGAGTCTGGACCTGCTCGGTATCGCCTGGCGGATGAACCGCCGCAACTGCCTGTCGGTGGCGCGGCGCGACGCCGTCGCCACCCTCGACCGACACGTCGGCCCGAAGTCCTGACCACGGTCACGCGCGGGCCATGGCCGGTGCGCCGATGAAGTCCATAATCGCCTTGTTGACCTCGTCGGCGTGGGTCCACGGGATGCCGTGCGGGGCGCCCTTGAGGGTGACGAGTGTGCCGTCGGGCAGCATCGGGGCGAGCCGTTGGCCGGTCACCGGGTAGGGCAGCACGGCGTCCTGGTCGCCCTGGACGATGAGGATCGGCACGTCGAGTCGGGGCACGTCGGCGCGGAAGTCGGTGGGAATGACGTCGATGCACTGGTACATGGCGCGGGCGGAGGCCAGCGCGCCGATGGCCCAGTGCGCCTTGAACGCTTCCTCGCTGACCTGCTTGCCCCTGGTCTGCTCGTAGTTGAAGAAGCTGGTGCAGAAGGCGGTGAGGAAGGCGAACCGGTCGGCCACGACGGCCTGCTTGAAGCCGTCGAAGACGCTGCCGTCGACGCCGTCGGGGTTGTCCGCGGTCTTGAGCAGGAACGGCGCGAGCGGGGCGAGCAGGATTGCCCGGCTGACCCGGTCGGAGCCGTACCTGCTGAGGTAGCGGGTCACCTCGCCGGTGCCCATGGAGTGGCCGGCGAGGATGGTGTCGCGCAGGTCCAGCTCGGTCATGAGGGTGTCGAGGTCGGCCGCGAGGGTGTCGTAGTCGTACCCGGTGTCGGGTTGGCTGGAGGCCCCGAATCCGCGACGGTCGTAGGTGATGACCCGGTAGCCGGCCTGGAGCAGGGGGTCGGCGAGCTTCTCCATGGTGGCGCCGTTGAAGGGGAAGCCGTGGATGAGCACGACGGGTTGGCCGGAGCCGTGGTCCTCGTAGTAGATATCGATGGCGGCGTTGTTTTCGGTGCCCACGGTGATGAACGGCATGTTCGTCCCCCTTGAGTCGGTTCGGCGTTGTCGGCCGCAGTGGGTTTCCCCGGGCCTTGACGGTCATGCCGATCGTGGGAGCCTGTGGCGGGACCGATGACAGGGGTGGATCTGATGCGGGTGGTCATCTTCGGTGCGACCGGCATGGTCGGTCAGGGCGTGTTGCGCGAGTGCCTGCTCGCCGAGGACGTGCGGGAGGTGCTCACCATCGGTCGCCGGCCGACCGGTCAGCGGGACCCGAAGCTGCGGGAGTTGACCGTCGCCGACGTCGGTGACCTGGAGTCGGTACGGGCGGAGCTGACCGGCGTCGACGCCTGCTTCTACTGCCTCGGTGTGTCGTCGCTGGGTCTGGACGAGGCGGCGTACACCCGGATCAGCTACGACTTCCCGATGGCTGCGGCGCGACTGTTGGCCGAGGTGAGCCCGCAGGTCACGTTCGTCTACGTCTCCGGCGTCGGCACCGACTCGACCGGTCAGGGTCGGGTGATGTGGGCGCGGGTGAAGGGCCGCACCGAGAACGCGGTCATGGACCTGCTGCCCAACGGGTACGCGGCGCGGCCGGGGTTCATCCAGCCGACGTACGGGGCGGTGTCGCGGACCCGGGCCTACCGGATCGGGTACGCGGTCACGCGTCCGCTGTTCCCGGTGTTGCGGGGGCTGCTGCCGAACCACGTGACGACCACCGACGGGATCGGCCGGGCGATGTTGCGGGTGGCGCGGGAGGGCGCGCCGACGCGGGTGTTGGGCAACCGCGAGCTGCGCTGATCAGACGATCGTGCCGAGCGCCTGGGCGAGGTCGGCGCGCAGGTCCTCGGGGTCTTCCAGGCCGACGGAGAGGCGCAGCAGCGCGCCGGTGGGCTTCGCGTCGCCCTCGACGGGTCGGTGGGTGAGCGACGCGGGGTGCTGGATGAGGGTGTCGACGCCGCCGAGGGACACGGCGTGGGTGATGAGCCGGCAGGAGGCGGCGACGGTGGCGGCGGCGGACGCGCCGCCGCGTACCTCGAAGGCGAGGAGGCTGCCGGGTCCGGACATCTGCCGGCCGACGAGCGCCGCCGGGTCGTACACCGAGGGGTGGTGCACCCGGTGTACGCCGGGGTGGTCGGCGAGCCAGCCGGCGAGTTTCTCGGCGGTGGCCTGTTGGGCGCGGACCCGCAGCGGGAGTGTCTGCAGGCCGCGGTGCAGGAGGTAGCCGCCGAGGGGGTGCAGGATCGCGCCGGTGACGGCGCGGACCTGGCGCAGGCGCGCCGCCCAGGCCTCGTCGCAGGCGACGACGCCGGCGAGGACGTCGCCGTGCCCGCCGATGCTCTTGGTGGCGCTGTGCAGGACGAGGGCGGCGCCGTGGCGGGCGGGTTGTTGCAGGACGGGGGTGGCGACGGTGTTGTCGACGAGCAGGGGCACGTCGCCGGCCGCCGCGGCGAGGGCGGCGATGTCGACGAGGTCGAGGGTGGGGTTGGCCGGTGTCTCGATGACGACCATCGCGGTGTCGGGGCGGAGGGCGGTGGCGACCTCGTCGGGGTGGGCCCAGGTGACGGTGGTGCCGAGCAGACCGGTGGCGAGGACGTGGTCGGTGCCGCCGTAGAGCGGGCGGACGGCGACGATGTGGCGGTGGCCGTCGCGGGTGGCGGCGAGCAGGGTGGCGGTGAGGGCGGCCATGCCGCTGGCGAAGGCGACGGCCTGTTCGGTGCCTTCGAGGGTGGCGAGGGCGGTTTCGAAGCGGGCGACGGTGGGGTTCCAGAGCCGCTGGTAGACGGCGCTGGCGTCGGCGGGCAGGGTGCCGCCGGTCGCGAGGTGCTCGTAGGCGTTGCCGCCGTCGTCGACCGACGGCAGTGGGTTGGTGGTGGAGAGGTCGATCGGTGGTACGTGCACGCCGAGCGTGCGCAGGTCGTCGCGGCCGGCGTGTACGGCTCGGGTGTCCACCGTCGTCATGCGGGTAGGGTCGAACATCTGCCAACCTGGGTGCAACAGTTTGGTAGATGATTCTGTTGAGAGCCCTGGTTTTGGCCGGTGGTTCGGAGGACGATGCTCGGATGCCCTCTGAGTCGAACGATGTACGGCCGTATCCGGCCCTGGACGAGGTGGACCGCGCGATCCTCGCCGAGTTGGTGGCGGACGGCCGGTTGCCGAACAACGCGCTCGCCGAGCGGGTGGGGGTGGCGCCGTCGACGTGTCTGACGCGTACCCGGGCGTTGCGCGAGCGTGGGGCGATCCGGGGCTTCCACGCGGAGGTGGATCCGGCGGCGTTGGGCCTGCCGTTGCAGGCGCTGGTGTCGGTGCGGTTGACGGCGCACGAGCGGGCGGCGGTGGACGCGTTCCGGGCGCGGTCGGTGCGGCTGCCCGGGGTGGTGTCGGTGTTCCACGTGGCGGGCGCGGAGGACTACGTGCTGCACGTGCGGGCCGCGTCGGGTGACGCGTTGCGGGACTTCGTGCTGGACCAACTGGCGGTCGATCCGGTGGTGCAGCACACGCAGACCAGCCTGATCTTCGAGCAGGCGCGTGGGGTGGGCTGAGCGGCCGTCGGAATGAACGGGCAGGCCGGGGAGTTGGCACTGCGTGTGATCACCGTACCGTTGTCTGTTCTTGATCTTGCCCCGGTCGCCAAGGGCGCCACCGCCGGCGCGGCCTTGCAGGCCACCACCGAGCTGGCCCGACGCACCGAGGAGCTGGGCTATCACCGCTTCTGGGTGGCCGAGCACCACAACATGCCGGCGATCGCCAGCTCCGCGCCGGCGGTCCTGCTGGCGCACCTGGCGGCGAACACGTCGACCATCCGGCTGGGTTCCGGTGGGGTGATGCTGCCGAATCACGCGCCGCTGGTGGTGGCCGAGCAGTTCGGCACCCTGGAGGCGCTGCACCCGGGCCGGATCGACCTGGGCATCGGCCGGGCCCCGGGCACCGACCAGGTGACCGCGCTGGCGTTGCGCCGCACCATGGAGGGCCTGTCGGCGGAGGGTTTCCCGCGTGAGCTGGCCGATCTGATGAACTACTTCAGCGGTGAGAAGCCGGGGCAGATCATCGCCACCCCCGGTCGCGGCGAGCAGCCGGCCGTCTGGCTGCTCGGTTCCAGCGGCTTCAGCGCCCAGCTGGCCGGCCTGCTGGGTCTGCCGTTCTCGTTCGCGCACCACTTCAGCGCGGCGAACACGCTGCCGGCGCTGGCGCTGTACCGGCAGAACTTCCGGCCGTCGCAGTGGCTGGACAAGCCGTACGCGATGGTGGCCGTCAACGCGGTCTGCGCCGACACCGACGAGCGGGCCGAGTGGCTGGCCGCGCCGAGCGCGCTGTCGTTCCTGAAGCTGCGCTCCGGTCGGCCGGAGCCGTTGTCGACGCCGGACGAGGCGGCGGCGTACCCGTACACGGAGTTCGAGCGGGAGTTCGTGCTGCAACGGCGCGAGGGTCAGGCGATGGGCTCGCCGGAGACGGTGCGGCGGCAGCTCACCGAGTTGCAGGAGCGCACCGGCGCGGACGAGCTGATGCTCACCACGCTCGTGTACGACGTGGCCGACCGGGTGCGGTCGTACGAGTTGATCGCCGAGAAGGTGGCCGGGGGCCTGCGCCGGGACGCGTGAAACACGATCTTCACGTCAGCGTCACTCCCGCGACCCGGACGGCGCCTAATGTTGGTGCCGGTGGTGGTACGGCATTCCCGGTCGGGACGGGTCGGGAATGCCGCGGTGTGGAGCACCGGGCTGTAGCTGTGCGGATTCCGCGGCTGCGGCCCGGTGCCTGCCACCTTAGGCGAACTCGATCAGTACCGCCAGGGTCAGATCAGCGTAGGTAGATGTTCGGGGTGGGTGGGACCGCCATCTGATCACCGATGAAGAACCCCGGGTGCGGTGGCTGGTTGTAAGCGGTGTTCTGCCACGCGATCGCCACCCGGTACTGCGGGTCGTGCATCAGGGTGTAGATCCGGGTGCTGGTCGGAGTGGGTGTGCTGTAGATCCGCAACGCCCGACTGTCGGTGGTCCGCCAGATCACCTCCTCGCGCCAGTCGCCCAGGATGTCGCCGGAGAGCGACGGCGTGGACTTGGTGCCGTTGTTGGACGCGACCCCGCTGCCGTCGAGCAGTCGGGTCTCGCCCCCGGTGCCGTACTTGTCGATCCTCGTGGCGTCCAGCAGTTCCCGGACGGGGTCACCGTCCCACCAGGCGAGGAAGTTCGTCGACGATGGCTTGCGGCCGATGTTCTGCCCACGGGTGTTGGCGAGGCCGGAGACCGCCGCCGACCAGGACTCCGCGCCGGGGCTGCCGGCCCAGATGTCCGCCGAGACGCCCCGGCCGTTGTCGCCGGAGGCCGGCGTGGACCACAGGATCTGACCGGTACGGGCGTCCGCGAACCACGAGCTGGGCTTGCTGCCGTCCTCGTCGACCTTGAACACCTCCAGGCCGGCGCGGCCCGGGTCGAGATCCCCGACGTGCAGGGCGTCGCCGTGCCCGTTGCCCGTCGAGTAGAGCAGCCGACCGTTGTCGTCGATCGTGGCGGCGCCGTAGACGATCTCCTGGCGGCCGTCGCCGTCGACGTCGGCCACGGAGAGCTGGTGGTTGCCCTGGCCGGCCGCCGCGCCGTTGCCGGAGGAGTTCGAGTCGAACGTCCAGCGCTTGGTCAGCGAGCCGTTGCGGAAGTCCCAGGCCGCGATCACCGCCCGGGTGTAGTAGCCCCGCGCCATGATCAGGGACGGGCGCTGGCCGTCCAGATACGCGGTGCCGGCGAGGAACCGGTCCACCCGGTTGCCGTACGAGTCGCCCCAGGACGACACGGTGCCGCGCGGCGGGTCGTAGTTGACGGTGGATGCGATCGCGCCGGTCTGGCCGTTGAACATGGTCAGGTACTCCGGGCCGGACAGCACGTAACCGCTGGAGTTGCGGTAGTCCGCCGACGACGAGCCGATGAGCTGGCCGGTGCCGGAGCGGGTGCCGTCGGCGGTCTTCATGGCCACCTCGGCGCGACCGTCGCCGTCGTAGTCGTACACCTGGAACTGGGTGTAGTGCGCGCCGGCCCGGATGTTGCGGCCGAGGTCGATGCGCCACAACCGGGTACCGGTCAGGGTGTACGCGTCGACGTAGACGTTGCCGGTGTAGCCGGACTGGGAGTTGTCCTTGGCGTTCGACGGGTCCCACTTGAGGACGATCTCGTAGCTGCCGTCGCCGTTGAGGTCGCCGACGGAGGCGTCGTTGGCGCTGTAGGTGTAGCTCTCTCCGCTGGGTGTGGTGCCGCCCGCCGGCACCTGCAGGGGCACGTCCAGGTAGCCGTTGGCGAACTGCAGGGCCGGCGCGGACGCCGCCTGCTCGACACCGCCCACCACGGCCCGCACGGTGTACGTCGAGCCGGCCGCCGCGCCGCTGTCGAGGTAGTTGGTGGCGCCGGTGATGGGGTTGGCGTTGACCCTGGTCGAGCCGCGGTAGAGGTTGAACGACACGCCGGAGGTCTCGGTGCCGAGCAGACGCCAGGAGACCAGGTTGCCGTTGCCGGAGCGGACGCTGACCAGCCCCCGGTCCAGGTTCTCCAGCTGTTTCGCCCCGGCCGGAGGCGTGGTGGGTGGCGGCGTGGTCGGTGGGGGCGTGGTCGGTGGGGGCGTCGTGGGCGGTGGCGTCGTGGGCGGCGGGGTGGTCGGCG
Organism: Micromonospora sp. CA-248212; assembly: GCF_050948405.1. NCBI lineage: Bacteria > Bacillati > Actinomycetota > Actinomycetes > Micromonosporales > Micromonosporaceae > Micromonospora > Micromonospora sp. CA-248212. The sequence continues at coordinate 5,285,178 of NZ_CP192023.1, forward strand.
GTGGCGTGGTCGGGGCCGGGGTGGTCGGGTCGCCTGTGGGGGGCGCTCCGGTGCAGGTGACGCCGTTGAGCGTGAAGCTGGCCGGGGCCGGGTTGCTGCTCGTCCAGGAGGCGTTGAACCCGAACGAGGCGGTGCCGTTGGTGGCGAGCGCGCCGTTGTAGTCGACGTTGCGCGCGCTCACCTGCGCGCCGGACTGGCTGACGGTGGCGTTCCACGCCTGGGAGACCTGCTGGCCGGCGGCGTAGGACCAGGCGAGGGTCCAGCCGTTGATCTCCTCGCCGAGGTTGGTGATGGTGACGTTGGCGCCGAAGCCGCCCTGCCACTGGTTGGTGACCTGGTAGTCGACGCGGCAGCCGACGGCGGCGGCCGAGGCGACGACCGTGCCGACGGTGCCGGCCACGACGACTGCCGCCGTCGAGGCGGCGAGCAGGGTCAGCCGTTGTCTTGACGGGTGCATGAACTGCCTCCGGGGGATCCGGTGGTGACCGCTGTTGGCCCACCTGCCCTGCCCGGGAAGCACGGTGGACGGTCCGCCGCGGCGGCGACGGAACGGCGGTCTGGTCGGGGGTTGACGCCCTGGAACTCGGATCCGGCTCAGCCGCATCGTAGGGCAAGCGCTTTCCGGTCCGCAATATCGACGACCGTCACCCCGTACGGCTCTTGACCCCGCCCCACACCGCCTGATCGACTCGACCGGATGAGCGCCCCGCACATGGACCCGGACGAGTTCCGCCGCGCCGGCCACGCCGTCGTCGACTGGATCGCCGACTACTGGACGACGCTGCACCAACGACCGGTCACCTCCGCCGACCCGCCGGGCACGGTGGCGAAGGCCCTACCGGGCTCGCCGCCCACCACCGGCGGCGAACCGGTCGAAGCGCTCCTCGCCGACCTGGACACCATCGTCCTGCCCGGGCTGACGCACTGGCAGCACCCCGGCTTCTACGGCTATTTTCCGGCGAACACCTCCGGTCCGAGCCTGCTCGGTGACCTGGTCAGCTCCGGGCTCGGCGTGCAGGGCATGATGTGGGCGACGAGCCCGGCCTGCACCGAACTCGAGACGGTCATGATGGACTGGCTGGCCGAGCTGCTCGACCTGCCGCCGCGCTTCTCCTCCACCGGGCCCGGTGGCGGCGTCATCCAGGACTCGGCGTCCTCGGCGACACTGGTGGCCACCCTCGCCGCGCTGCACCGCGCCAGCGGGGGTCGTTGGCGCGCGACCGGCATCGACCGGCGCTACCGCGCGTACACGTCGGTGCACGGGCACTCCTCGATCGAGAAGGCCGCGCGGATCGCCGGACTGGGCGCGGACGGCATCCGGTCGATCGACGTCGACCCGGACACCCAGGCGCTGCGCCCGGACGCGCTGCGCGCGGCGATCGAGGCGGATCTGGCCGTCGGGGACGTACCCGCCATCGTGGTCGCGACCATCGGCACGACCTCCACCACCGCCATCGACCCGGTGGCGGAGATCGGAGCGATCTGCGCCGAGTACGGCATCTGGCTGCACGTCGACGCGGCGTACGCGGGCTCCGCCGCCGTCTGCCCCGAACTGCGCTGGTCGCACACCGGCCTGGAGTACGCCGACTCCTACTGCTTCGACCCGCACAAGTGGCTGCTCACCGGCTTCGACTGCGACGCGTTCTGGGTGGCCGACCGCCGAGAACTGGTCGAGGCGCTGACCGTGCTCCCCGAGTTCCTGCGCAACGCCGCCTCAGATTCGGGCGCGGTGCTCGACTACCGGGACTGGCAGGTGCCGCTGGGTCGCCGTTTCCGGGCCCTGAAGCTCTGGTTCGTGTTGCGCTGGTACGGCGTCGAGGGGCTGCGGGCGCACATCCGCTCGGGCGTGGCCCTGGCCGCCCGGTTCGCCGATCACCTGCGCGCCGACGACCGGTTCGAGCTGGCCGCGGCGCACCCGTTCTCGCTGGTCTGCTTCCGGCTGCGGGCCGACGACGGCACGAACGCCGAGCTGCTGGCCCGGGTGAACGCCAGCGGGCGGGCACATCTGACCCACACCCGGGTGGCCAGCCGGTACACGCTGCGGCTGGCCGTCGGCTCACCGCAGACCACCGCGGCGCACATCGACGAGACGTGGGCGCTGCTCGCCGAGGCAGCGGACAAGCTGCTGACGCGCTGACGGCCCGGACGCTACCGCCCGCCAGGTCGCCGATGTGGCGGCATCGCGACGCGGAGACCCCGCCAGATCGCCGACGTCGCGGCGTCGCCGCCTGCAGACACCGCCACATCACCGATCCGCAGTCGACCTCCCGCCGCGACGGCGGCAGAGGAGCCGCGTCCCGGCAGCCCGCCGGCAGGGCTGATGGCCGGCGGCAGCGCCGCCTGCGGGGCGAGGACCCAAATGAGCGTGATGCCTGTGAGTCATCAAGATGACTCACAGGCATCACGGTCACAGGGGGGTAGACACTCCGCCGCGAACACCGACGGGAGAGCACCAAGTCGACCGACGTCACCGGAAGCCGCCGCGCGAGTCAGCGCCCTCCCGGGGTGCCCGCCACGCTGAGATCGGCCGGTGCGCTGCCGTCGGCAGCGCCGGTGATGACAGAGACCGACTCAGGAAGCACCGGCAAGACAGCGCCGGCTGCCGTGGCCGTCTCGGTGGCGGTGGCAGCGGTGGCGCGGGCTCGACGGGTGCGCCGCAGGGCGCGTACGGCGAAGAGCAGCGCGGTCAGCCATCCGGCGGCCAGCAGGACGTAGAGGGTGGGGCGGAGCGGGCCGCCCAGCTCGGCCGACCGGATCAGGGTGCGGGCGTTGGTCAGCACGATGACGCCACCGACCGCCGCGCCCAGCAGTTGGGCGGGCACGATACGCACCAGCCAGGCGGCCAGCGGGGCGGCGACCAACCCGCCGATCAGCAGGGCGACGACGGTGGGGAGGAGGAAGCCCTCCGTTCCCAGCCCGATCAGGAAACCGACGCTGGCGGCTCCGGCGACCACGAACTCGGCGGTGTCGACCGAGCCGATCACCTTGCGGGGCTCCAGGCGACCGGAGACCAGCAGCGCCGGGGTGGCGACCGGGCCCCACCCGCCGCCGCCGGTCGCGTCGACGAAGCCGGCGACCAGGCCCAGCGGGCCGAGGAAGCGTCCGCGCAGCCGTCCGCCGACCCGACCGGTACGCAGCGGTCGGGCGAAGCGCACCAGCAGGTACGCGCCCAGGGTGAAGAGGATGGCGGCCATCCACGGCGCGGCCGACTCGGTGGAGATCGAGCTGAGCAGGGTGGCCCCGGCGAACGCGCCGATCGCGCCGGGCAGGGCGATGCGGGTGACCACCCGCCAGTCGACGTTGCCGAACCGCCAGTGCGCGATCCCGGCCGCGAGCGTGGTGCCGATCTCGGCCAGGTGCACCGACGCCGAGGCGGCGGCGGGCGCGACCCCGACTACCAGCAGCAGGGTGGACGAGGTCAACCCGTACGCCATGCCGAGTGAACCATCGATCAACTGCGCGACGAGCCCGACCAGAGCGAGGACCAGTAGCTTGCGCACGAGCGCCCCCTGACTTTTCGGTATCTCCTATCGACTTGGTCGACAATGCGGCACGGCAGAGCCGGGGTCAAGTGTCTGATCGGTGGATGGGACGCCCGCAGGTCGGCGTCGAGGCGTCCGCCCGGGGAGGCGTCAGATCCAGGCGCGCGGGTCGGCGGCCAGCTCGGTGACCCGCGCGGGCAGCGCCCCCGCGGCCACGTCGGCGACGCTGACCAGTTCCAGGATCTCGCGCTCGCTGGCGCGCAGCGCGATCCAGACCTCCTGGAGGGCGCGGGCCGGACCGTGGTAGCCGAGCTGTTCGGGGCGCTGCCCCCGCACGTGCGCGAGCGGCCCGTCGATCACCCGGATCACCTCCGCGAGAGAGATCTCCTCGGCCGGGCGGGCCAGCCAGTAGCCACCCTCCGGACCGCGCTGGGCGTGCACGATGCCACCCCGGCGCAGCTGCAACAGGATGCTCTCCAGGAACTTCGGCGGGATCTCCTGCGCACGGGCGATCTGGTCGGCGGTGACCGGCCGGCCCCGCCCGGGGCCGCTGGCCGTCGCGGCCAGCTCGGCGGCCGCGCGGAGGGCGTAGTCGACCCGGGCGGAGAGACGCATGCCGGCAAGGTTAGCCCGCAGGTCATCCGCCGGTACCGGCGACCCTCAACCGATCGGCCACGCATCGACCGACAACCAATTACGCCGCGCACCTTGATCCATTAACCGGTGGGGCCCGAAAGGCCGATTCCGAACGTCCCTATGCTGGGCGGGTAGTACGCCTGTCCGGCCGGTTGATGGAGTTCGGACCGGACGTTGATTAACCCCGGGGGAAGGCAACACGATGACCGATGTCGCCACACGCACCTGGGATGGCATGACCATCCCGATCGCCGGCACCTACCGCCTCGATCAGGCGCACAAGCGGATCGGTTTCCTGTCCCGTCACATGATGGTGAGCCCCGTGCGCGGCGAGTTCGCCGAGGCGACCGCGGAGATCACGGTCGGGGAGGATCCGCTGCGTTCCGGGGTGACCGCCACGATCGCGTCGGCGAGCATCTCCACCGGCAGCGCCGACCGGGACACCCACCTGAAAAGCGCCGATTTCCTCGACGTGGAGCGTTATCCCACTCTCGAATATCGAAGCACGGGCATCACGTGGCAGAGCAACGACGACCCGATTTTCTACTGGGCGCGCCTGCGCAACCACCGACTCGGCGGACGAGGCAGAAGTCACAATCCGCCGCCGCAGTCCGAGCCCAATCGTTTCGTGCTCGCCGGTGAGTTGACGGTGAAGGGAATCACCCGTGCGGTGGACCTACAGGTGAATTTCGGCGGCGCGCGGCGTGATCCGTACGGGCAGAACATCTTCGGATTCAGCGCGACCGCCGAGATCAACCGTGAGGACTACGGCCTGCTCTGGAACGTCGCCCTGGAGAGCGGCGGCGTCCTCGTCGGCAAGACCGTGCAGATCGAGATCGCCGGTGAGGCCATCCACCAGGCGTGACCGGTCGGGTCAGGCGCCGACGCGGCGCAGCAGACCCTCCTGGACGGCGCTGGCGATCTGCCGGCCGTCCGTGGTGAACATCCGCCCGGTCGCCAGCCCTCGCGCGCCGGACGCCGACGGGCTCCAGCAGTCGTAGAGGAACCACTCGTCGGCACGGAATGGCCGGTGGAACCACAGCGCGTGGTCCAGGCTCGCGCCGACCAGGCCGCCCGGCCCCCACACCTCGCCGTGCACGGACAGCACCGAGTCCAGCAGGGTGAGGTCGGAGGCGTAGGTGAGCGCGCACGCGTGCAGCAGCGGGTCGTCGGGCAACTTGCCGTCGATGCGCATCCAGACCCGCTGGTGCGGGTCGGCCGGTCGGTCGCCGGGGCGGACCCAGCCGGGCTCCCCCACGTAGCGCACGTCGATCGGGCGGGGGATCTGCCCCCACATGCCGAGGCGCTCGGGGTAGCGGGAGAGCCGGTCGGACATCGTCGGCACGTCCTGCGGCGGCGGCACGTCCAGCGGGGCCGGGGCCTGGTGGTCCAACCCCTCCTCGGCCCGCTGGAAGGACGCCGACATGAAGAAGATCGGCCTGTCGTGCTGGAGGGCGACCGCGCGACGCACCGAGAACGACCGGCCGTCGCGGATGTTCTCCACCTGGTACTCGATCGGCTCGGCCGGATCGCCGGGGCGGACGAAGTAGCCGTGCAGCGAGTGCACGAAGCGCTCCGGATCCACCGTGCGGCCGGCGGCGACCAGGGCCTGACCGGCAACCTGGCCGCCGTACACCCGCTGTGGACCGACCGGGGGGCTCATCCCCCGGAAGGTCATCTCCCCGGTCGGGTCGAGATCCAGCACCTCCAGCAGCTGGTCGACAGCCGCCTGGCCGACCGCGACCCGACCATCGCTCACTGCAGCGCCCGCGCCGACGCCGCGTCGACCAGCGAGCCGAGCTGGTGCACGCGCAGCGTGTTCGTCGAGCCGGGGGTGCCGGGCGGGCTGCCCGCCACGATCACCACGTAGTCACCGGGGTTGGCCCGGTCGAGGCCGAGCAGCGCCTGGTCGACCTGACGGAACATGTCGTCGGTGTGCTGCACGAACGGCATCAGGAAGGTCTCCACGCCCCAGGTGAGGGCGAGCTGGTCGCGCACCTCGGGGACCGGCGTGAAGGCCAGCAGCGGCAGGTCGCAGTGCAGGCGGGACAGCCGTCGCACGGTGTCGCCGGTCTGCGAGAACGCGACGAGCGCCTTGGCGTTGATGGCCCGGGCGATCGACGAGGCGGCCACGGTGAGCGCGCCGCCGTGCGTACGCGGGTCGTGCTGCAACCGCGGCACGCCGATCGAACCGGCCTCGGTGGTCGTCACGATCTTGGCCATGGTGCTGACGGTGAGCACCGGATACTTGCCCACGCTGGTCTCGCCGGAGAGCATGACCGCGTCCGCGCCGTCGAGCACGGCGTTGGCCACGTCCGAGGCCTCCGCCCGGGTGGGGCGGGAGTTCTCGATCATGGAGTCGAGCATCTGGGTGGCCACGATGACCGGCTTGGCGTTCTCCCGGCACAGCTGCACGGCGCGCTTCTGCACCAGCGGGACCTCGTCCAACGGCATCTCGACACCGAGGTCGCCGCGGGCGACCATCACGCCGTCGAAGGCCAGCACGATGGCCTCGAGGTGCTCCACGGCCTCCGGCTTCTCGACCTTGGCGAGCACCGGGCGGAAGACGCCCTCCTCGGCCATGATGTTGTGCACGAGCTTGATGTCCTCGGCCGAGCGCACGAACGAGAGCGCCACCAGGTCGACACCGAGGCCCAGGGAGAAGCGCAGGTCCTCGGCGTCCTTGTCCGACATGGCGGGCACGCTGACCGCCACGTTCGGCAGCGAGACGCCCTTGTTGTTGGAGACCGGGCCGCCCTCGGTGACGAGGCAGCGGATGTCGTTGCCGGTGACGTCGGTGACCTCGACGGCGACCCGACCATCGTCGATCAGCAGCCGGTCGCCGGGCTTCACCTCGTGCGGCAGCTTGGTGTAGGTGCAGGAGACCCGCTCCTTGGTGCCGAGGATGTCGTCGCCGGTGATCACGACCGAGTCACCGGTGCGCCACTCGTGCGGGCCGTCGGCGAACTTGCCGAGCCGGATCTTGGGGCCTTGCAGGTCGGCGAGGACCGCCACCGGCTTGCCGGCGGCCTCGGACGCCTCCCGGACCAGCCGGTAGACGGCCTCGTGGTCCTCGTGGCTGCCGTGGCTGAAGTTGAGCCTCGCCACGTTCATGCCGGCCTCGACGAGACCCCGGATGCGCTCCGGGGACGAGGTGGCGGGTCCAAGAGTGCAGACGATCTTCGCGCGGCGTGTCACGCCCATCAGGCTAGTCTCTCCTTCAGGTCGGACTCGGGGCCGACCCCTTGCAGGCAGTGGAACAGGTGTCCAACGACGCGTGGCACGCGTCGGGCCGGCGGGCGCAAGCGCACCGGAACGTTGTGGCGACGGGCAACGGCGACCGCGCGCCGGGAATCGTACGCCTCCGCGCGGAGCCGGTGTCGGGCCGCTCCCGGCGACGGCCCTCTGCGACGCCCCCGGGACGGGCCGAGCGGGCACGGCGGTGAGCAGGTCACGCGGCTCGTGCGTCGCCTGGACGGCCGGGGACGGCCGGCCCACGCCGTACGCGCGACGGTAACACCGGCGCCGGCCCCGACGCCGTCAGCGGCCTGACACCCGTCTCCGGATCGACGGTCAGTTACCGGCCTTGACCAGCGGGAACTCCAGCGAGCCGGCCGGGCAGAGGAAGGTCAACACGTCCACCCGGTAGAGGCCGGCCTGCACCGCCGGGTCGGCCTCCAACACGCTGCGCACGTCCTCGACGCTGCCGGTGCGGGCCAGCCCGAAGCCGATCGGCGGCTCCGGCGTACGGGCCGGGCCGTCCACCGAGCCGGAGACCAGGATGATCCCGCTGCGCTGTAGCGCCCGCATGTGCTCGGCGTGCTCGGCCTGCAACCGCTGCACGGTCTCCGGGGGCAGGGCCCGTCCGGCGGCTCCGGGATAGATCACGATGCACTCGTACGTGTCGAGCGCGAAGTCGACCTGCGGCACCTGCGGCATGGCCCTCCCTCCGCCGTCGCGCCGGCCCGGTCCGACGCCGACGCCCGAGCCGGCGTCACCGGCACGCGCCCAGCCTCGCACGTCGAAAGGGGCGGTACCCGTCGCTCCGCGCAACTCCCCCGGGTCGGTCACCGGGACGGACGGCATCCGGACACGGGCACGTGGGCGCACCCGGTGTGGTCACCGGCTACGGTGGACGGTCCAGATGTCGGTGGCGGGAGGTCGGGATGAGTGACGACGGGCCGACGTCGAGCCCTCTGTCGTACGCCGAGGTGACCGACGAGGCGTACGCCACGCGGGCCGCGGCGGACTTCCGGGCCCAGGAGTTCGAGTTCGCGGTGGTGCTCAGCGGGCGCTGTCCCCGGTGCGGCCACGCGAGCGCCACCACGCTCGTCGACGCGATCTACCGCAAGGACGCGGCGACCTCCGACCCGGGCTACCGGACGCTGCTGTGCGAGTGCGAGGCCGAGCACCCGGGGTGCCCCGCCGGGCTGCGGGGCTGCGGGGCGTACTGGACGCTCTGGCTGGAGGTCGAGGCGTGATCCGTCTCCGTCCCGGCCCGCCCGCGACCGTGGCCGACCTACGCGGCGCGCAGCAGCTCGCCGGACTGCTGCGCGGCGAGCTGGAGCGGGTACGCGCGGCGGCGCTGGCCTGGCGCAACGGCCTGGGTGGCCTGCTGGTGGCGCTGGTCGGGTTCAGCCTGATCCGGGGCCGCTCCGACGTGACCACCCTCGCCGCGGGTTGGGGCGCGCTTGTCGGGTTGCTGCTGCTCGCCGCGCTGGCCGCGGGCGTGGCCGGAGCGCTCGCGCTGCTCCGCGCGGCACACGGGCCGCTGACGGTGACCCCGGTGGCGGCTCTCCCGCCGGCCCCGCTCGGCGATCACCGGGAGGCGATGGCGGCGGTCCGGTCCCTGCGCATCGGGGTGGGGCTGGTGCTGCTGTGCACCACGCTGCTGGTCGCCGCCGTCGGCGTGACCTGGTACGCCCCCGGCCGCTGATCCTCCTACGCTGAGCGGCGCTCAGGGGCCCAGGTGCGCGTAGCCGGCCCAGGTGTCCGGATGGTCGGGTAGGGCGGCGCGCAGGCGGCGGACGGCGGCGTGCAGGGCCACCGCCGCGCGGTCCGGAGCGATCCCTCCGCTGACCGCCAACCCGTCGTACAGGTCGACGCAGAGCCGCACCGTCAGCGCGTCCGAGATGGACCACAACGCGCCGATGACGTGCCGGAAGCCGGCCAGTTGAAAGGCCGTGCCGAGGGTGAGCGCCTCGTCCGGCAGGGCCGCCCCGCCACGTACCGTCTCGCAGGCGGAGAGGACGGCCAGCGCGGCCGGCCGCCCCGCCGGCCGCCACAGGTCGCGGACGCTGAGCGCGCCGCCCGCCAGCTCGAGGCGTCCCCGGGTCGGGAAGCGCAGGTCCTGCGTACCGTGGCAGGACAGGTGCGCGACGGGCTGCTCGGGCAGGGCGTCGAGCACCGTCGCCGGGCCGGCCGCCGGGCCGATGAGCGAACGCACCCGGCCGAGGTGCCGTCGGACGATCTCCTCCTCGCGCGCCACGCCGGGCAGGTCGGCCAGGCCGGGCGTCTGTGGCATGCCGACGAAGAGCGCCGCGTCGACCGGTCCGGGAGCTGTCGGTCCGGCCCGGCGGGCGTGCGTCAGCGCCCGTAGCGAGGCCGTGTAGGACGGCACCACCCGGTCGAGCAGCCCGTCGCCGCCGTCGGCCGGGCCGGCCGCGTGCAGTGGTAGGAGGGTGAGCACGCCCGTGGGGCACCACCACAGCCGGGGCCAGCCGCCGTCCGCCGGCTCGGCGTCGGCGGCCGGCGGGGTGGGCAGGGCCACCTCCAGGACGGGTACGGCGATGACGCGCCACAGCCAGTCCAGGGTCTGGGCGACCTCGGCGCGGGCCACCGCGTGCCGACGTTGTACCTGCGGCGGGGTGACGTCCGCCGCTGAGGGCCCGGTGAGCACCGCGATCGCGCTCAGGAAGCTCGCCGTACGCACGATCAGCTCGGCCAGGGTCAGCTCCGGCAGGGGCACGACGGTGACCCGGCCGTCGGCGACGACCAGCGCGTCGCAGCGCCGGTCGGCGACGTTCACCAGCACCACCGGTCCGTTCGCGGCGGCCCGGGCCAGATCGTCGAAGGGCGGCGGGCGGAGGAAGTCGGCGAAGCCGGGCCGGTCGCGGATCTCGGCCAGCAGGTGGCGGCGGCGGGTGGCGAGGTCGTACCGGAGCTCCGGCGTCGTTCCGGTCGCGGCGACCGACCCGCCACGTTCCCACCCGTCCGGCGACACCACCTGGCCCGGCGGCCGCGACCCGAAGCCGTCGAGGGCGGCTTGGAGGTCGGCGAGGCGGTTGGCGAGGCGGGGCGCCCGCGCGCGGAGCGCGGCCAGGTCCGCGCCCGCGTCGTGGGCGCGGGTGAGCAGGACTCCCCGGCCGTATTCGAGCAGCTCGACCGCGCGCTCCGGGCGGTCCAGGGCGATGGCGACCGCCGCCGCGTCGCTGGCCAGGCCGGGGAAGCGTCCGAGCAGGCGGGTCTGGTCGTCGGGGTCCATGCCGTGCCAGGCCACCAGGTCGATCAGCTCGATGGCGGTGGTGTACCCGTCGAGCGCGGCCGGCAGGTCGCCCGCCTGGGCGGCGTGTGCCGCGTACCGGCCGGCGGCGGTCGCCCGCAGCAGCGACGGCGCGGACTCGACGTGGGCGGCGGCGCGCAGCGCGGCGGTCGCCTCGACCAGCGCGCGGGAGTCACCCGCGCCGGTCTCGGCGACCCGCTCCAGAGCGGTGGCCAGGTTGCTCAGGCACATGGCGCGGCCGGGATGCTCGGGGGTCAGCTCGTCGACCGCCTCCCGGTAGGCGGTCAGCATGGCGCTGGCGTCGGCGTCGGCGTGGCCGGCCTGGTGGCGCAGCAGGAGAGCGTTGCCGAGGTTCGTGAGGATCCGGTGCCGGTCCCCGCCGGCCGACGGCCGTCGGCTCAGCCGATCGAGCAGCCGAACCGCCTCGTCCAGTGCCGGCAGGTCACCGTTGAGGCGATGCCGCAGCAGGTGGGCCAGCGCGTGGGTGGCGACCGTCTGGGCGTACTCAATGGGGTCGGCCTCCTGTTCGGCCAGCTCGGCGGCCTCGCGCAGCGCGCCCACGGCGGTGTCGGAGTCCTGGGCGATACCGGCCGCGACCTCGTCCGTGGGCCCGCCGCTCGCGGGCAGCGCGCCGCCGAGGAAGAGTTCGACCCGGCGGTTCAGGGCGGAGCCGTAGTTGGTCAGCGCCGGCAGACGGTCCGGATGCCCCGGTGGCGTCGATTCGACCACCCGCGCCAGCACCTCGATCGCCTCGGTCAGGGTCGCCAGGTCCTGCGTCGAGGCGAAGAGCGCCTGCAGCACGAGACCCAGGTTCGAGCGGTACCGGGGCAGCGACGCGGTGTCCGAATCGGCGGCGGCCACGGCCGATCGCAGCGCGACCGCGGCCGGCTCCAGCAGCGTTGGCTCGCCGGCCAGGTCGGAGAGTTCGCGCAGGGTGTTGCCGAGGTTGTTGAGCACGTGGGGGCGCAGCGGGTCGGCGCGGGGCAGCAGCCGTTCCGCCTCGGTCAGCGCGTCGCGGCCGGCGCGCAGCGCGCTCACCCCGCCGAGGTCGGCGTGGCCCAGGGCGAGCGCGTGGCCGAGATCGGCGAGCCGACGCGCCCGCTGGACGGGGTCCCGGGCGGCGCCCACGGTGGCGCGCAGCACCCGTACCGCCTCGGTGATGTCGTCGGCGCGTCGGCGCCGCTCGTACCGGGTCACCAGCAGACCGCCCGCGACGTGCCGCAGGTCGTCGCCGTCCGTCCCGTCGGGCGTCGACCCGGACGCGGTGGCGGCCCGGTACGCGTCGATCGCCGCGTCGAGGTCGGCCGGGTCGGCGGTGGTGTGGTGCCGCTCGGCGAGCAGGGTGGCGAGGCCGAACTGGGCGGTGCCGGCGAGATCCGGGGCGAGGCCACCGAACCCGGTCAACGCCGACCGGTAGGCCTCGATGGCGGTGTCCCGGTCGGCGGGCGTCCGGTCGCGCAGGAACCGCTCGGCGAGCGCGGCGCCGTGCAACGCGGCGACCCGGGGGTCGGCGCTGTCCCGGGCCGCGGCGAAGGCGTCGACGGCCTCGTCGAGGTCACCCGGTCGCCGGTGCAGCCGCCACCGGTCGCGCAGCCGTTGGCCGAGGTTCATCCGCGCCATCGTGCGCACCGGTGTGCCCGGCGCGGCGACCCGGACCGCGTCCCGCAGCGCGGTGATCGTCTCGTCCAGCGCGGCGGGGTCGTGGTCGACGTCGTACGTGTCGCCCAGGACGTTGCCGAGGTTGAACAGCCGTACGGGACGTTCCGGGTCGCCGACGCCGGTCGCCTCCAGGCTCTCCCGGTGCGCCTCGACGGCCCCCGCCAGGGCCCGTCGCCGGCCGAGATGCTGGAACTGGTCGCGGTGGACCCTGCCGAGGGCGGACAGGTAGTGCAGGCGCTCGGGCGCACCTGCCGGCGTACCGGCCAGCGCCTGCCGCAGCAGCGCCTCGGCCTGATCAGCCGCCCGGTAGTCGCGGCTGGTCTCGGCGGCGGCCATCAGGAGGACGGCCTCGACGTACCGGGAATTCGCCGTCGCGTCGCGGGCGGTGGTGTCCACTCGGGCGGGCCGGGGGCGCGGCGGCCGGCCCGCCGCCTCAGCGGAAGCGGGCCGGGAGCGCAGCAGCTCCAGCAGCGGCGGCGGCACCCGTTCCGGCGCGAAGCGCAGCAGAAACTCGGTGAGCCGCAACGCCTGGTCGAGGTCGTCGGCGTCCTCACCCGACGGCAGTAGCTGATAGCGGTACCAGTGCAGGCCGGCCAGGAGGGACATACCCTCGGCGACCCGCTCGGGCAGCGGCCCGTCCGGGGACGTCGCGGTCACCAGGTCGGCGACGGCCTCCGCGTCGCGGATCGCGCCGGAGTCGAGGACCGCCCGTCGATCGCCGGTGGCCCCGAAACGTTCCAGCCGCTCCCGCAGCCGCCCGATCGGGTCGGGTCTGAACCGTCGCCACATCGCGCCTCCCCCGCGCCGGCCGCGCCGACTCGGATCAGGCGTAGCAGACCGGACACGGAGCGCGCTAGCCGTCATCGTGTCCCGGCACACAATTGGGCGGGCCGCGGCATGGTGGACGGATCCCGGGGGACGATCACTGGGGTCGGCGGAGTGTCGTCCGGCCCCCGCCACGGCAAAAGACGATGAAGGATGTGCGTATGGCGACCGACATCAGTAAGCAGCCCGCGAAGGCGTCCGGCACGTACCGGATCGGGGGCGACATCACGGTCAACCGCCTCGGCTACGGGGCGATGCAGATCACCGGCCCGGGCGTGTGGGGCGATCCGAAGGACCCGGCCGAGGCGGTACGGGTGCTGCGTCGGGCGATCGAGCTGGGCGTGACGTTCATCGACACCGCCGACTCGTACGGGCCGTTCGTGTCCGAGATGCTGATCCGCGAGGCGCTGCACCCGTACGCCGACGACCTGGTCATCGCGACCAAGGCCGGCCTGACCCGGTCCGGCCCCGGCGACTGGCGTGCGGTGGGCCGCCCGGAGTACCTGCGTCAGCAGTGCGAGCTGAGCCTGCGTCACCTGGGCCTGGACAGCATCCCGCTGTACCAGCTGCACCGGATCGACCCGCTGGTTCCGCTCGCCGACCAGCTCGGCGAGCTGGCGCTGCTGAAGCAGGAGGGCAAGATCCAGCACATCGGGCTGTCCGAGGTCAGCGTGGAGCAGGTCGAGCAGTCGCGGGCGATCACCGAAATCGTCTCCGTGCAGAACCTGTACAACCTCGCCAACCGCAGCGCCGAGGACGTGCTGGACTACTGCGAGCGCAACGACCTGGCGTTCATCCCGTGGTACCCGATCGCCACCGGCGAGCTGGCCCGGCCGGGCGGCCCGCTGGACGCGATCTCCAACGCGCACGGCGCGTCGCCCGCGCAGCTCGCGTTGGCCTGGTTGCTGCGTCGGTCGCCGGTGATGCTGCCGATCCCCGGCACGTCGTCGGTGGCGCACCTGGAGGAGAACGTCGGCGCCGCCGACGTACGGCTCACCGACGACGAGTTCGAGGCGTTGGCCAAGGCGAGCTGATTCGCTGGTCCGGACGCCGCCGGTTCAGTCGACGGCGTCCGGGCCGATCTCGCGGGCGGCGCGCAGCGCCTCGGTGGCCTGGGCCAGCAGACGGGCCGAGTCGGTGCGCCCGCTGACCTGCAACTCGACCTCGGTGTCCCCGGACTGGATCCGGATGCTCGCCTCCGTACGCTGCTGGTCCACCCAGGACTGCAACAGGTTGAACAGCCCCGGCAGCAACCCCTGGGCCAGCACCGCGATGATCACGGCGTCGCTGAAGCCGGGCCGTCCCCCGCCACCGCCGGCCGCCCGGACCACCGGCCGGTACTCCGGACGGCGGTGGATCCAGGTCAGCAGGTCGACCGCGGTGGGCTGTCGTTGTCGGGGGTTGATGGTCAGCCGGACGGGCAGCCGCGCGGCGGCGTCGCTGTCGGTCACGGTGGGTCTCCCGGTCAGTCGGAGTCGGAGGCGGCTTGGAAGGTGACGGCGTCCCCGTCGGCGGTGGCGAGACCCGCGACGGTCAGCGCGCTGTCGTCGCTGAACGGTGAGCTGGTGCCGAAGTACGTGGTGGTGCCGCTGACCTGCACCCGGCCCTGCCCGTCGACCGGCGTGGACACCCGGGCGGTGCTCGGGCCGGTCAGCTCGACGGCGACCTTCGGGTACTCCAGGATCTTCCAGGTGACCTTCTGCGCCGACCCGCCGTAGTAGCGGAACGGGCAGCCCGGCGGTGCGGCGACCGTCTGCTTGGCGCACTCGTCCAACCAGGCGCGTACCCGGGTCTGGACGGCCTCGACCGCCGTCGGCTTGAGCACCGGGGCCAGTTCCAGGATCGCCGAGCCCTCCCCCGGGCCGACCAGCAGGGTCTCGGCGGGCGTCTCGCTCAGCGCGCTGGACGGGCCGGTCGCCGTGTACAGGCCGGGCAGCAGCACCAGCGGCGGACCCTCGGTGGCGACCGGTAGCTCCACCCCGTTGAGGCGTACGCCCGACTCGGCGATCGACGAGTTGAGCGGGATCGGCCCACCGGCCAACCGCCAGCCGTGGAACAGACCGGCGGTGGTCTCCTCCTCGCGCCGCAGGGTGAGGGTGGCCGTCTTCGGCGCATCACCCAGCCGGTACGCCACCGTGGCGGTGGCCGTGTCGTCGTCACGCTCCAGGGAAGTGATCTCGACGTCGGTCGGTGGCTGGTAGCCCTTGCCGTGCAGCAGTTGGGCGAGGAGCTTGTGGTCGGTGCCGTCGCCGGAGTCGGCGAGGTGGTCGAGCGCGGCCTCGCTGTCGCGGTCGGCGAGGGCGGAGAAGAATCCGTCGACCGTCGCCTGGGGGCGGAAGAACGCCCACTGCACCACGCTCAGCCCGCTGGCGCCGAGGCAGGCGACGAGGGCGAGGATGCCGACCAGCAGCCAGGTGCGGCGGGTGCCGACCGGGCCGCTGTGGCCGAACAGCCGCTCGGCGGTGACCGACGCGGCGACGTCGGCGGGTACGCCGGCCTGGGCGGGCGCACCCGCCACCGACGCCCGCTCCAGCGCGTCGAGCCGCAGCTCGTGCGGCGGGTGGGTGGCGCAGACAGCCTCGTCCCAGCCGCTGCGCCCGCTCTCGAAGGAGAGCCGCCGCTCCAGGATGCGTCGCAGCCCGTCGACGTGCCCGGTCAGCACCGCGCCGAGGTCGGCCCGGTACTCGGCAGCCCGTACGTCGCGGGCGTGCAGGGGCAGCACCACGTACCGCATGGTGAGCAGCACCGGCCAGAAGAACAGGAACACCACGAAGTTGGTGGCCGGGTGCGGGAACGTCCGCATCAGCCAGGTCGGCAGGGCGTGGGCGAGGGTGAGTGGCAGGCCGACGCCGCGCACGAAGGCGCTGGTGATCTCGTCCCCGGTGCGCCAGTGCACCAGCTCGTGGCTGAGCAGCGCCGCGACCTCGTCGTCCGGCTCGCCGAGCACGGCGGTGGTGACCACCACGTGTCGGGCGTACGTGCGGGCGTTGCTCAGGACCGGGTCGTCCTCCATGAGCAGCCGGGGCACACTGGGCAGGCCGAGTCGTCGCGCGCAGTCGTCCAAGATCGGGCGCAGTCGTGCGTTCTCGCGGCGGCTGGGCTGGCGCGCGCCGGACACCACCAACAGGCTCGGCTCGAGCAGCACCCGGTACAGCGTGTAGACGACGCCGATCAGCGCCGCCGCGACGACCGTGCCGATCAGGCCGGTGAACAGGGCGAGAGGCTCGTCCACAACGGTCAGCCAGGGCAGCACCAGCACGGCGAGGAAGCCGGCGAGGAAGCCGACCACGAACCCGGCCACGCCGCCCAGCATCCCGCCGGAGCGGCTGAGGAACGCGTCCAGCAGCGAGCCGATCAGTGGCGCGTCGCGCAGCACCGTGGGGAGCTGGTCGTCCGCGCCGGCGCCGCCGGCGAAGAGGCCGACGACGGCGAAGCCGAGACCGCCCCAGAACGCCAGGAGCAGCGCGATCGGCAGGTAGAACCAGGTGGCGACGAACGCGCCGAGCACGCCCCGCCAGTCCCGCAGGATTCCGGCGCGCAGCCAGACCAGGGCGTTCGGGTAACCCGGTGGCCGGTCGGCGAACCCGCCGGTGGGTGGCGGGGTGTCGGCGGCCGGGGGTTCGGCGGCCCGGACGTCGAGCTGCGGCACTGTCGGCGGTGTGCTCTCCGGCGGCACACGCTGCGGCTCGGTCATGCCTGCTGCTCCCTCTCGACGGGTGACGCCCACTGTCGGCAGTGGACGGCCGGAGCAGGTTATCGAGGACGTCTGATGTCTGCCACACCGTTTCCGAGGATCGTCACCCAACCGACACTCGTCGTCGCGGGCCCGGTGCGGCGGTCCCCGCAGGACCGCCGCACCGAAGGGCTCAGACCGCGAGGCAGTTGGGTCGCACCGGGCCGTCGACCAGGGCGCCGCGCACGATGGTGTACGCCGTGCCGTCGAGCACCAGGCCCAGGTGCCCCACCACCCGCAGCGGGCAGTACGCCTGGATGAGAACGTTCGTCGCGCCGTCGTTGACGGTGGCGTTGCCGGTCGGCCGCACCAGTTCGTCCTGGAGCGTGCGGATGGTGGTGTAGCGCACCGAGCCGGGGGTGTCGTCGCCGGAGTTGAGGTCGGCGAGGAACGCCGATCCGATGGTCATCTGTTGGCAGGCGACGATGCCCGCGCAGCTCCCGAGGCCGAGGAACGCCACGATGTTGGCGACGTACGTGCCGTACTGGGGTGTGCCCAGGCTGACGTAGCGGCCGATGGTGGCGGTGCCGCCGAGTCGTTTGAGGTAGTAGCGGCTGACCAGTCCGCCCTCGGAGTGGGCGACGACGTCGACGCTCGCCGCGCCGGTGCTGGCGCGCACCTGCTCGACGTACCCGGCGAACGCGCGGGCCGAGGCGGGGATGTCACCGAGGCCCAGTCCGGGTAGCTGGTAGATGAAGGTCCGGTAGCCGTCGGCGCGCAGCCGGGCGGCGATCGGTTCGTACGCGACGGCGACGCCGCTGAGCCCGCCGACCACGATGACCGGGTTGGCGACGGCGGCGGCGGTGGTCGCGGCCGGGACGACGGGGGCGGCGATCGCGGTTCCCGCCGAGGCGAGGAGGGCGGCGGTGGCCAGGGACACGACGAGGACGGTCTTTCGGAGCAGCATGGCTGCACCTCCGGGGGGAGGCGCCCGACGATCCGGGCAGGTGGGTGGGGGTGTCCGGTCGACCGTGCGACGATGATGCCCGCAACAATTCGGCAACGTCAATGACTTGTTACGCGCCAGTAACCCGTTGTCCCGTCGACGGCGCAAACCGGCAAATCGGTCGCACTCCACAACGGACACCGAGGGGCACCCGCACACCCCCGCCCGTCGACAACCGGTGGCATGCTGTGGCCGTGGCCGCCGACGAACCCCCCGACCGCCAGTTGCGGGTGATGCCCTGGTGGCTGGTCCTGGTCGGCCTGCTGCTCGCCGCCGTACTGGGCTGGCTGGTGCTCGGCCTGCTGCTCACCGAGGCCGACCGGGCCGTCCAGCAGGACACCCGGGCCACGCTGCGCATCGACGCGATCCGCACCGGCCTGACCGTGGTCGCCGGCACCGGCGGCGGGCTGGCCCTGCTGCTGGCCGCGCGCCGGCAGTGGATCGCCGAGCGGGCCCAGCGCCACCAGGAGACCGTCGCCGCCCGCGACCAGGCCCACCGGGACCGGGTGCAGGCACACGCCGAGTCGGTGGCCGAGGCCGCACAGCGCCAGCAGGACCGGCAGTCGACGGCCGCCGAACACGACGCGGCCGAACGTCGGCTCACCGAGCTCTACACCCGGGCGGTCGAGCTGCTCGGCAACGACAGCGCGGCGGTACGCCTCGGCGGGCTGCACGCGCTGGAGCGCCTCGGGCAGGACAATCCGTCACAGCGGTCGACGATCGTGGCGGTGCTCTGCGCGTACCTGCGGATGTCCCCGCCGGACGACGAGCCGCGCGAGACGGAGGTCCGGCGCACCGCGCAGCGGGTCCTGACCCGGCACCTGCGCGAGCACGACGAGACGGCGCACTGGCCGGGCGTCGTGCTGGACCTGAGCGGCGCGGCGCTCGTCGACTTCGACGCGGCGGGCTGCACGCTCACCGACGCGACCTTCACGGGAGCGACGTTCACCGGCGCGACCAGCTTCGCGGGCGCGACGACGACGGGACGGCTGCTGCTACGAGCGGCGAGCTTCGGCGACCTGGCCCTCGACGGCCTCACGGCCGGCGGCGAGGTGGTCCTGGACGACGCCCGCGTCCAGGGCCTCGCGAGCTTCGAGGGGGCCGATTTCGCCGACGGACTGTACTGCCGGCGGTCCCGCTTCGCCGGGCAGACCTCGTTCCGCGGGGCGACGTTCGGTCAGCCCAGCAGCTTCGACGCGACCCGCTTCGAGAACGACACCACCTTCCGGGAGTCGGTCTTCGACGGCGCCCTGTCCATGGAGCACAGCGAGTTCGGCGAGTCGGCCAGCTTCTACTCCGCCCGTTTCGCGAACATGGCGCTGTTCCGCTGGACGGTCTTCGAAGGGGAGGCGTCGTTCGACCGTGCCCGCTTCACCGACGCCGCGAACTTCGGCCGGGCCCGGTTCCACCGCATGGCCAGTTTCCGCGACACGCAGTTCAGCCGGCCACCCCAGGTGGAGCAGGCCCGGGCGGTCGTCGATCCCGGCCACCGGTGGCCGACGGGCACGGTGGTCAGACGCTTGGACGACGAGTGGCTGGTGCTCGTCGACGAGTGAGCCCCGTCAGCGGGTGGCGGCCTTCGGGCGCAACCCGTCGAGGGCCACACCGAGGACCCGGTCGCGCTGCTCGGGCGAGGGGAACTGGGCCATCGTGAGCCCGCTGATCAGGCGCACCACGTCGTCGAAGCCGACGTCGTCGCGGACCACGCCGGCCGCCTGGGCGCGACGCATGAGCGGCTCGCCGGCGGCGTAGATCTCCGTCCGGCAGGTCCCGAAGATCTCCGAGTCGTGCAGCAACTGCTCGGCGAGCGCCCGCTTCGTGGCGACGTACCCGACGAAGCGGTGCAGCCAGGCGACGAGGGCGTCCCACGGGGGCAGCTCGGCCAGGTCCTCCGCCGACCGACTGAGCGCCCGGACCTCCTCCACGTAGACGGCCTCGAAGAGGTGCCGCCGGGTCGGGAAGTTGCGATAGAGGGTCCCGATGCCCACCCCGGCCCGGCGGGCCACGTCCTCCAGGGAGGCGGCCGCGCCGTTCTCGGCGAACGCGTCACGTGCCGCGGCGATCAGGGCGTCGTAGTTGCGCCGCGCGTCGGCCCGCTTGGGCCGCTGGGCGAAAACCTCGGGCACCCCCGCGCTGGTCATGACGTGCGTCACCTCATCCTGGTTGCATCCGGAGGCAACCCTCCGCTACCTTAGTGGAGGCACCCCTCCGGAACTCCCGGAGGCCTGCCTCCGGATAGCTTACCTCGGGAACCGCCCGATCCGCCTGGCCACCCGATCGCCCGGACCCGACAACCCGCCCGCCGCCGACGACGGGTGACAGACGCCTCCTTCCGTACCATTTCAGGAGTTTTCTCTCGTGGCAGTGACCTCCCGACGCAGCTCGCGTCGGCTCACCTTCACCGTGCTCGCGGCCGGCGCCGGATTCTTCGCGATGCTCCAGTCGCTGATCACCCCGGTGCTGCCGACCATCCAGCAGGACCTGCACACCTCCCAGAACACCGTGACCTGGGTCCTGACCGCCTACCTGCTCTCCGCCTCGATCTTCACGCCGATCCTCGGACGGGTCGGTGACATGGTCGGCAAGGAGCGGATGCTCGTCGTCTCGCTCGCCGCCCTCGCCCTCGGCTGCCTGGTGGCCGCCATCGCGCCGAACATCGGCGTGCTCATCGTCGCCCGGGTCGTGCAGGGCATCGGCGGCGCGGTCTTCCCGCTGTCGTTCGGCATCATCCGCGACGAGTTCCCCGCCGCGCGGGTCTCCGGCGCGGTCGCCGCCATCTCGGCGATCGTCGCCGCCGGCGGTGGCCTGGGCGTCGTCCTGGCCGGCCCGATCGTCACCGCGCTGGACTACCGGTGGCTGTTCTGGATCCCGCTGGTCGTGGTGGGGCTGACCGCCGTCGCCGCGTACCTGTTCATCCCCGAGTCCCCGGTGCGTACCCCCGGTCGGATCGACTGGCGGGCCACCCTGCTGCTCTCCGGCTGGTTGGTCGCGCTGCTCCTGCCGATCAGCCAGGGCGCGGCCTGGGGCTGGACCAGCACCCGGGTGCTCGGCCTGCTCGCCCTCGCCGTGGTGCTGCTGGCCGGCTGGCTGACCGCCGAACTGCGCTCGGCCAACCCGCTGATCGACATGCGGATGATGCGCCTGCCCGGCGTCTGGACCACCAACCTGGTCGCCCTGCTCTACGGCGGATCGATGTTCTCCGTGTACGCGTTCCTGCCCCAGTTCGTGCAGACCCCGACCGCGGCCGGCTACGGCTTCGGCGCCAGCATCAGCCAGGCCGGTCTGCTCATGCTGCCGATGCTCGTCGCGATGTTCGTCGCGGGCATCCTCGCCGGCCGGCTCCAGGCCGTGTTCAGCGCCAAGGCGCAGCTCGCCACCGGCGCGGCGTTCAACGTGGCGGCGTCGGCGATGCTCGCCGCCGCGCACGCCACCCGCTGGGAGGTCGCCGTCGCCGGTGGCCTGGTCGGCCTCGGCATCGGCCTGGCCTTCGCGTCGATGGCCAACCTCATCGTCGCCAGCGTGCCCGCCAGCCAGACCGGCGTGGCGACCGGCATGAACGCCAACATCCGGACCATCGGCGGCGCGATCGGCGCGGCCGTGGTCAGCGGCGTGATCACCGCCCACCCGCAGGCCAGCGGCCTGCCCCGGGAGGCCGGCTTCACGGCGGGGTTTCTCCTCCTCACCGCGATCGCCCTCGCCGCCGCGCTCGCGGCCCTCGCCGTCCCGTCCGCCCGGCGGGCGTCGGCCG
Source organism: Micromonospora sp. CA-248212 (assembly GCF_050948405.1). NCBI lineage: Bacteria > Bacillati > Actinomycetota > Actinomycetes > Micromonosporales > Micromonosporaceae > Micromonospora > Micromonospora sp. CA-248212. The sequence goes on from NZ_CP192023.1 coordinate 5,306,709, forward strand.
GTCGCCGGCCGTCCGCCACGACGATCGTCGAGTCCGAGCTAGCCGGCGAGTTCGCCACCATGCCGGCCACCCGCTGAGGCCCGCGTCGCAGCCCGGGCGGTTCGCCGCCCGGGCTGCGCCGTGTGTCGGAGTACGCTGGCCGGTCGTCACCCGTCGTTCGTCAGGATGTGCCATGCCCGACTTGCTCACCGCCGACCGTATCGACGAGATCGGCGCCCTCGGATCGGGGAGCCCCGACCCGGCGGCGCTGGTCACCGAGCTGGTGAGCGCCGTCGACGAGGGACGGGTGGCCGACCCCGCCGACACCGGGTACGCCCTGCTGGTCGCCGCGGACATCCTGGACCGGGCGGGTGACCTGGCCGACGCGCTCGCCCTGGCCACCCGCGCCATCGCCGAACAGCCCGACGACAACACCCATGTCCGCGCCGTGCGCGGCGGCCTGCTGCTGCGCCTCGGCCGAGTCGACGAGGGCCTGGCGGAGCTGTCCGAGCTGCGTCCGCTGCTGGAGACCGACCCCGACGCCGTCCACCTGGTCGACAAGCTGACCGAAGCCGGCCACGCCGAGATGGCGGTCGAATGGCTCACCGCGGCGCTCGACGCGATGGTGGACCGCAGCCGCACCCACCAGCACGAGTCCGAGGACGCCCAGGACACCGCCGCCGCAATGATCTACGGGTTGGCCCAGCGGCGGCACGACCTGCGCGAAGAGTTGGGCCTGCCGCACGACGAGCACGACACCCTCGCCGACCGGCTGCGCGACGTGGCCAGCCATGCCGCAGACACGCTCGACGACGGTCCGGCGACGCTGCTGTTCTGGCCGAAGCCGGAGTTCGACGCGCTGCTGGCGCGCTGGCCGGCCCTGGCCGAGAGCTATCCGAGCACCTGGGACGAGCACCGCGCCCAGATCGAGCGCGCCCTCGTCGACGCGTCCGGGCTCGGCGGCGGCGACCTTGGCATCGTGGCGGGCAGCGTCGAGACTCTGGCGGCCTTCGCGGGCGCCGACCCCATCGACGAGGAGACCCTCGACGAGTACGCCGACAGCCTCGACGACGCGGGCATCACCTCCTGGCCACCGGGCCGCAACGACTCCTGCTGGTGCGGATCGGGCACCAAGTACAAGAAGTGCTGCCTGCCCCGCTCGCGCGCCTGACCGCGCGCCGCGCCTGACCGCGCGCCGCGCCTGATCGCTGCCGCGCCGTTGCGCGGCTCCCGGGGAGTGATGTCCCCCGAGTCTCTGATGCCTGTGAGTCATCAAGATGACTCACAGGCATCACGCTCACCCGTCCAACCGCCCCCAGCCGACGGCCAGCCGGCACCGGCACGATCGATCGATGGTGGCGAGTCCCGGCGATGGCTACCGTGACCGTGGAAACGCACCCACTCCATCGAGGAGGACCGCCGTGCGCCGCGTCACCACCACCATCGCCCTGCTCTGCCTGTCCCTGTTCGCGCTGCTCGTACCGACCCCGGCGAGCGCGGCCAGCACCGTCGAGGTCACCTCGGCGAAACTGATCGCACGCGGCGTCGCCGTCGACCTCACCCTCACGGTGACCTGCGAGGCCGGCCGATCCGCCGGCGCGGAGATCAGTTTGCGTCAGCGCTCCGGCGACAACGTCGCGTACGGCAGCGGCGGGCTGCTCTTCAGCTGCACCGGCGTTCCGCAGGCCGTGACCGGCCGGGTGTACGCGGAGAGCGGCGGCTTCGCCTTCAACCGGGGCATCGCGCTCGCCACCGGGAGCGTGTCGCTGTGCACCCCAATCGACTGCGACTACTCGCCGCGTATCGAGGGCGAGGTCCGCGTCACCCGCTGACCGTCACCGGAGTGCTCGCGGTAACTCCCCCGCGAGCACTCCGGCCTCGTCAGCTATCCGTCGGCTGAGGTGGTGGGTGGGTTGTGCCACCACCACTCGTGCTCAGTTGCCCAGCGCGCGGACCTTGGCGATCGTCTCCTGGACGTGCTGCTTGGCCGGCTCGCCGCCCTGGGAGGCCTGCGCCAACGCCTGCCGGTACGCGTCGATCATGCCGACCAGCGGCCCGGCGGCGACGCCCTCCAACGCGCCGGCCACGAGGCTCCGCGCCTCGGCCGCGTCCTGTGCCGCCGCTGCCGTCTTGGCCTTCGCCTCGTCGAGCTTCTGCGACGCGGCCGCCAACCTCGCGATGATCTGCGCTGCGCTCACGCGCACCCTCCCCCTGGTCGACCATCGCCTCCACCACCACACCGGCGGAGACCACAAGGGAGCGTACGAGATCCGCGCACAGAGTGCGACCGCTCGATCGCCCAGTCGTTCGCGAAGATCACCTGATGCTGACCAGTCACCGCCGGCGTCCGACGAACTGGTACGCATCAAGTGATCAAGACTCGCATCACCCGGTGGCGGCGCCTCGGCCATTTTCCGCCGGATCTGGCACTCTGGCGGGCGTCACGACGGGGAGGAAGGTACGCCGGGTGGAAGCGCTGAGCCGCACGCAGCGGCCACTGGACCGCGATCAGGTGCGTCGCTACGCGCAGGCGTCCTTCGGCGCGGGCCACCCGATGGCGGACTGCGGGCCGATCACGGGTGGCGGCTTCGCGTCGGTGTGGTGGGTGGCGCTCGACGACGGGCGCGAGGTGGTGCTGAAGGTGGCGCCCCGGGCCGAGGTGCCGCTGCTGCGCTACGAGCAGGGTCTGTGCGCGGCCGAGGCGCGGTACTTCCGCCTCGTGTCCAGGCGCGTGCCGCAGGTGCCCGTGCCGCCGTTGCTGCACCACGGCGACGATCCGGAACTCGGCGAGTGGCTGGTCAGTGGCCTGATTCCCGGCCGTTCGCTGCGGGAGTGGGCAGAGTCGGAACAGCACCTCGACGACGCCCCCGCCCGGTACGAGTTCGGAGCCGCGATCGCCGCGCTGCACCGGGTCAGCGGCGACCGCTACGGGTACGACGGTGGCCGGGCCAGCGGCGCGACGTGGCGCGAGGCGTTCACCGCCATGCTCGACGGGCTGCTGGCCGACGCGGCGGACTGGGACGTCGGGCTGCCCACCTCGCCGGAGAAGATCCGGAAGCTGCCCGAGCGGTACGCGTCGATTCTGGACGAGGTACGCCGGCCGGCGCTGCTGCACTTCGACGGCTGGGACGGCAACGTGCTCGCCGAACCCGAACCCGAGCCCGAGGCCGACGGCAAGCTGCGCCTGCGCGGGATCGTCGACGGCGAACGGTTCCTCTTCGGCGACCCGCTGATGGACCTGGTGTCGCCCCTGATCTACCGGCGGGTGGAGGACGAACCGGACAACCCGTTCCTGCGGGGCTACCGGGCCGCCGCGACCGATCCGGTGGTCTTCGACGAGGCCACCCTGCGTCGGCTCAGCCTGTACCGCCTGCACCTGTACCTGTTGATGACGGTCGAGATGCCCAGCCGGGGTATCACCCGCCAGAACCGGCCGGACCGGTTCGAGCGACTGGCCGACCTGCTGGACCACGAGCTGACCGAGCTGCGGCGGGCGAGCCCGTCGGCCCTCGGCTGACGGCAGCGCGGCTCGGACGACGGTCGTCAGCGCAAGGCGCGGAACAGTAGCAGGTAGCCGCAGTAGCCCAGCGGCACCAGCAGGAAGCAGATAGCGAACCCGAGCGGCAGGTACCGCGGCGGCGTGCCGGCGACCATGGCGGGCCTCCCCCACCGCCCCAGCACCAGATAGCCCGCGAAGAACGCCAGCGCCGGCAGGCCCGCGCAGATCCACGCGCCGAGGGTGAAGCCGTCGACCGGCCCGATCCCGGACGCGAGCACCAGCGTCAGCATGAACACCCCGGCCGCCGCCCCGCAGGCCGCGTAGACGGCGACCGCCCGCGCCAGCGGCGACCACGTCGGCAGCAGCGCCGGTCGCTGGGCCAGCAGCTCGGCCTGCTGCCCGTGCCGGTCGGCCTCGTCGGCCATCCGCCGGGCCAGCTCCAGCTCCACCACCGGGTCGACCGCCGCCGCGCGCTGCGTGGGCACCCCGCCGCCCGCCGGGCTCACGGCCGTCGGCAGCGCCAGCCGCGCCTGGCCCGCCGGCAGTTCGGGGTACGCCCCGACACCCGCCCGCCCCGGCGCGCCGGCTGCGCCGGCGAAATCCCCGTCCCCAGCCTCGGGCGCCGCGGACGGACCGAACCCGACAGGCGGGCCGGGTGCCGCAGACGGACCGGACCCGACAGGCGGGCCGGGCGCCGCAGACGGACCGGACCCGGCAGGTGGGGCCGGCCAGGTGGCGGGGTCACTCGGTGGGCCGGGCGGGAACGGTGGGCCGGGCGGGGCACCGGCGGCACCGGCGTCCGGCGGCGGAGCAGCCGGTGGCTGGTCGACGCCGATCGCGCGACCGAGCTGGTCGAGACGCTGCCCCTGGGCGGTCAGCCGCTGGTGCAGGTAGTCGGCGGCGGCGTGCAGGTCGCGGCGGCGCGCGGACTCAGCGGCGGCGTCCCGCTCACCGGCGCGGCGGTGCTCGGCGAGCTGTCGGGCCAGCGCCGCGTACTCCTCGAAGGACACCGTCAGCGCTCCCCGTCCGGCTCGTGCCCGTCGCGGGCGAACGGCACGATCAACCTGGTCCGCTGGTCGTGCCGGTCGACCAACAGCGCCCGGTCAGCGCGGGGCGTGTAGGCCAGGTCATGCACCCCGAGGTGCAGGGCCAGTTCCGCACCGGGCACGTTGAGCGCGACGAGGCAGGCGACGTCGTCGCGGTTCTGGGTGCCGCCGAGGTCGTCGGAGAGCCGGCGCAGGCCACGCCACCAGGCCAGCAGGTGCACGCCCTGGGCGGGCCCCTGGCGCAGCACGGCCCGCAGGTCGTCCAGGCCGGAGCGGAACGTCACCGGGTCGGCCGCCCCGAGTACCGGCGCGGCGGCGTCCATCCCGAACACCACCAGGTATTCCCGGCCGGCCGGTTCGGCGGCCAGCGCGGCGATCCGGTCGCGCAGCCCGGCCGCGTCGAGGCGGTGCACCGGATGACCGGCGGCCCGGAGCGTGGCCTCGGTCTCGGCGGCGACCGGGTCGGCGGCGGTGACCAGGGAGGCCACCTGGAACCGGACGTCACCGGGGGTGTGTTGACGGGCCAGGCTCAGGGCGGCGGCGCGCAGCACGTCCGCGCCGGCCGGTGCGGTGCCGACGACGGCGAGGTGCCGGCCGGGGGTGGTGTCCATGAGGAACAGCGCGGTGGTGCCGTGCACGTCGACGGTCCGGCCGACCAGCGCCATGGGGCGTCGGCCACCGGGGCGCAGCCCGGCGAAGGTGGGATCGTCCTCGACACGGGCCGCCTCGTACCCCTTGAAGACCGCCGGTGCCCGCGAGCCCGGCGGGCGGGCCTGCCACAGCTCGTGGCGCAGCGCGGCGAGGTCCCCGGCGGCGGCGTGCGCGTCGGGGAAGCGCAGCACGGTGTCCGCGCCGACCGCGCCGGCGGCGGTGTTGATGACGGCGGCGCCGATGGGCAGGGCGGCGGCGGCATCGTTGAGCTGGTCGAGGACGCCGCCACCGCCGGGCAACGCCACCCGCAGGGCGAACTGCCCGAAGATCGCCTCGGCCCGACCGTAGAGCGCCTCGATCCCGGTCATGCTCTGGCTGGCCAGCACCAGGTGGATGCCGTACGAGCGGCCTTTGCGGGCCAACTCCTCCAGCAGGTCGACCGATTCGCGGGCCAGGGCGTCGTTGCCGGCCAGGAGCACGTGGAACTCGTCGATGACGGCCACGATGCGCGGCAACGGGCTGTCTCTTGGCAGGTCGGCGAGCTTGGTGACGCCGTGCCGCTTCAACGCGGTGGCCCGCCGCTGTGCCTCGCGGCGCAACTCCCGCAGCACCGCCAGGCCGTACTCGCGGTCGGACTCGATGCCGACCGCGCGGGCGTGCGGCAGCCAGGACGGGTCGCGGCCGGTGGGCACGAACTCGCTGAAGCTCACGCCCTCCTTGAAGTCGAGCAGGTAGAGCTGCAACTCGGCGGGCGAGTACCGCGCGGCGAGGCCGTACAGGACGTCGAGGAGGAAGACCGTCTTGCCCGCGCCGGTACGCCCGCCGACCAGCCAGTGCGGGGTGACGTCGTCGAAGGCGACCGTCAGCAGAGTGTCGAAGGCGACCGTCAGCGGCGTGCCGCCGGCCCGGCCGACCACGGTGCGCAGGCCGTTGGCCGCCGACTCGGCCCAGCGCCGCTCGGGCAGCAGCGCGGCGAAGGGCAGCGCGTCAGCGCGTCGGGCGGCGGCGCCGACGTGCTCGGCGAGCGCGCGGACCGACGCCGGCGGCGGGTCGCCGTCGAGCAGCACGGGGGCGGCGAGGCCGCTGCCGTCGGCGCTGAACGGGGCGCCGGGCGGGTCGCCGACGTGCGCGTACCCGTCGCTGAGCCGGATGGCGGTGGTGCTGCCCAGCGGCGGCGACGTCTCGCCGGGCAACCGGGACGGATGGCCGGCGAGGAGCACGCAGACGGCGGCGGCCGGGCCGGCGTGGGTGAGCGCGGCGAGTCGGGCCAGCTCCCGTGGCGCGGGGGCGGCGGTGGCGACCACCAGCAGCACCTGCCGGGTGGCGGGCTCGGCGTGTTGGGCGGCGCGGGCGTGCCGTTCGGCGGCGTCCAGCAGGGCGGTCACCTCGGCCTCGCTGGTGGCCGGCGGGTCGAGCACCCCGGCGTCGAGCAGCGGGCGCAGCGGGCCGAAGGTCGCGCCCAGCGCGGCGGTGTCGATGCCGGCGACCCGGACCCGGCCGGGCGGCGCGGTGGCCACGAGTCGCAGCACCAACGCCCGCAGCAGCGCGGCGACCCGCCCGTCCCGGGCGTCGGTGTCCAGTGCCAGGTGGTGGCCGCCGCCGAGTGGCACGAGCACCGCGAAGCCGCCGTCCTCGGTGGACGCCTCGCCGACGCGCACCGCGACCGGGTCGTCGGTCAGGGTGGCGACGCCGGGAGTCGGTGTGGCCAGCGCGCCGCCGAGGCGCGCGAGCCGGGCGACGAGGTCGGCCCCACCGGCGCGGGGCGTCGGAGGCGGCGCCGCGCCGAGCACGGCCCGGGCCGCGTCCAGATGGGTACGGGCCGCCCGGTGGGCGGTGACCGCCTGCCCGTACGCCGACGCGAGCCTGCCCACGCATCGCCTCCCACGCCACGGCCGTCCGGTTCGCGCAAACCCTAACGGACAGCGGTGACGCCGGGACAGTAACCGACCCCCGCTTTCGGATCGTGGCGACGACGCCTCCCCCCGCGCGCCAGGCCAGCGACGTTCACAGTTGTCGATTAGGTTGGCGGTGCGAAAACCCGATGGAGGGAGTGCACCTCGTGCGTCGAGTCCTCACGGCGGCCACCGCCGCCCTGACCCTCACCACCGCCGGCACCATGCTCACCGGCGCGCCCGCCGCCGCCGCCCCGACGGCCTGGGGCCGACCGGTCGTCACCGCCGCGCCGCAACCCGGAGCGGCGGGCCTGGGCGACACCTATTACCCCGACTACGGCAACGGTGGCTACGACGTCTCGCACTACGACGTCCGGCTGCGCTACGAGCCGGCCACCGACCGACTCACCGGCACCACCACGATCCTCGCCACCGCAACGCAGGACCTCTCGACGTTCAACCTGGACTTCCTGCTCGACGTCGAGTCGGTGCGGGTCAACGGATGGGAGGCCGGCACCAGCACCGCGGGCACGCACGAACTGGTCGTCACCCCGGCCCGCACCATCAGCCGGGGGCAGCAGCTCACCATCGTGGTGCGCTACGGCGGCATCCCGTCCGAGACCCTGGTCGGCGGCTACACCGGCTGGACGCGTACCGACGACGGGGCGCTCGCGGTCAACGAGCCCGAGTCGGCGTGGTGGTGGTTCCCGAGCAACGACCACCCGCTGGACAAGGCCACCTTCGACATCTCCGTGTCGGTGCCCACCGGCGTCGAGGTGATCAGCAACGGCGTGCAGCCGAGGCCGCCGGTGGCCGAGGCCGGCAACCGCACCCGCTGGATCTGGCGGACCACCTCCCCCACCGCGACCTACCTGGCGTTCATGGCCATCGGCCAGTACGACATCGTCACCGACACCACCCCGGGCGGCCAGCCGGTGATCAACGCGTACAGCACGTCGCTGGGCGCGCTCGGGCCGGCCGCGCGGGCCAGCATCGAGCGCACCGGTGAGATCGTCGACTGGGAGAGCGGGATCTTCGGCCCGTACCCGTTCGAGGCGCTGGGTGGCGTGGCCGGCCCGGTGGACGGCATCGGCTTCGCCCTGGAGACGCAGACCCGCCCGGTGTACGCCGCGGGCTTCTGGCGGCGCGGCGCCAACACGTACGTGGTGGCCCACGAGAACGCCCACCAGTGGTTCGGCGACTCGGTCTCGGTGGCCGAGTGGCGCAACATCTGGCTGAACGAGGGCTTCGCCTCGTACGCCGAGTGGCTCTGGTCGGAGGAGCAGGGCGAGGGCACCGCGCAGGAGGTCTTCGACTTCACCTACGCGAGCTACCCCGCCGACGACGAGTTTTGGCAGGTGCTGCCCGGTGACCCGGGCGCCGACCGGGTCTTCGACGACGCGGTGTACGACCGGGGCGCGATGACGCTGCACCAGCTCCGGCTGGCCGTCGGCGACGACGCGTTCTTCGCGATCCTGCCGGCGTGGACGGCCGAACACCGGTACGGCAACGGCACCATCGAAGAGTTCCAGGCCCTGGCCGAACGGATCTCCGGCCTGGACCTGGACGACCTCTTCACCACCTGGCTGTTCACCGCCGGCCGTCCCGACGTGGCCAGCGCCGCGCGCAAGGCCACCCCGCCGGCCGAGCCGAAGTCCTGGGCCAAGATCCGCGAGTCCCACCAGCTGCTGTCGCACTAGGGTCTGGGGCCGGGAGCGCCCGTCGTGTGGCGGGCGCTCCCGGCCTCTTGCGGTCGTGCGGGGTGTGCTGGGTGCCTGTCGAGCTGCCCCGTTTGTGGGGCAGACGGCGGCACCGATACCACGAGCGCGCATGGAACGACCGCAGCGCACAGCTCGACCCCACCCGCACGGGCACAGGCAAAGGCAAAGCCGCGGGCACGAGCGCGGGCACGAGCGCGGGCACGAGCGCGGGCACGAGCGCGGGCACAGCGCGACCGCCGTGCGGAGAGCAGCCGTCCCGGCCATTGCCCCACATTCGGGGCAGCTCGACAGGCACCGCACGGGCACAGGCGCGGGCACGAGCGCGGGCACAGCGCGACCGCCGTGCGGAGAGCAGCCGTCCCGGCCATTGCCCCACATTCGGGGCAGCTCGACAGGCACCGCACAGGTAGTGCTCACCCGCCCGGCGGCGTCCGTGCGCGACCGATCACACGGTCGCTGGCAGGCCTGTCGCTTCGACACGATTCGCCTCGACGGCGCGGATGTGCCGGTAGGCGAACCAGAGCGGCGGGAACGCCCCGACCGCGAAGGACAGGTCGACGAGCGTCCAGAACCACGGGATGTCCCGGATCGGGCCGCAGATCAGCGCCAACGGGACGATGCCCACGCAGGCGATCATGCCGACCTGGACCACCCACACGTTGCGCACCGGGTCACGCAGCGGCCCCCAGAACGCGACCGCCAGCACCAGGTGGGCGAAGGCCAGCCAGTCGGTGCCGTAGAGCAGGAACGGGTAGTCCCGGTCCGCCGTCACCAGACCGCTGTGGACCCGTTCGATCCAGTCGACGAGCGCCGGGAACTGGCCGGCGAGCGGGTCCAGCGCACGCAGCAGCCAGCGCACCTCGATCTCCAGTGGAAACGCGGTGGCCCCGCTCAGGAAGAGGCCGATCAGCACGATCCACAGCCACCGGCGGGTACGCCGCAACCGCTCCGCGTTGTCCATGATCGCAGCGTAACGATGATCTTCGTGTCGCCCGGTCCCGGAATCGGTGACCGCTGTCTCAGTGCCGCGCGGTCTCGCCCGCGAGGGCCAGCTCGCCCAGTCGGAGCGGACGCGTGGCGGTGCCACCGGTGGCGACGACGCACACCGCGCCGGCGGGCCGTACGACGCGGGCCGCCCGCCACGCCGCTCGACGTACCGGATGGCGCGGCCGTGGGACGACCAGCGTGAGGGGCGCGGCGCGGCCGTGTTGCCGGTCCAGGGCGACCGCCGCCGCCGTGGTGGCGATCGCGGCGACCGAGCCGGCCAGGACGAGCGTCTGCCGTGGCCCGGCATGCTCGGCCAGCCAGCCCAGCAGCGGGGCGCCGACCGCGGCCGAGATCGAGCCGGTGACCGCGAGCGCGGCGAGCACCCGGCCGCGCATCGCGCCATCGGTGTCGAGTTGGGCACGGGTGCCGACGGTGGTGTCGATGACGACCGCGGCGGCGGCGATCGGGAGGATCACCGCGGCGAAGCTCCAGACGCCCGGGACGAGACCCGCGACGATCTGCAGACCGCTGGCCAGCAGGCCGGCGCCGACCAGGGTCCCGTAGCTCAGCGACCGCCTGCGCGCGGCGGCGAGCGCGCCCACCACCGTCCCGACCGCGAACACCGTGGACAGCAGGCCGTAGCCGGAAGCGCCGGCGGCCAGCGGTCCGTCGCTCATCGCCGCCATCGTCACCTGGTAGTTGCGACCGAGGCTGCCCAGCACGAACGACAGGGCGAGCGCGAGCAGCAGGACCGGTTGTCCGCGCAGGTAGGAGAACCCGGCGCGGACACCGTGGCGGGTCGGGCCACCGGGAGCCTCCGCGCCGGCCACGACCCCCGGCCGTACGGCGAACAGCGCCACCACCACGGCGGCGAAGCTCGCCGCGTTGATGCCGAAGAGCAGCGCCGGGCCGACGACGGCGACGCCGACGGCCCCGAGGCTCATGCCGAGGATGCGTCCGGCGGAGTTGGTGAGCGACCCGAGCGCCAACGCGTTGCCCAGCGTCTCGCGGTCCACCAGGGTCGAGGACCAGCGGCCCATGACCGGCCCCTCGATCGCCGAGACAGCGCCGCTGGCCAGGGAGATCGCGAAGATCAGCGGGAGGCCGCCGACCCCGGTCAGGGCGACCGCCGCGAGGCCCGCGGCGAACGCGGCGTGGGCCACCTGGGCGGTGATCAACAGTGGACGGGCGGGGAGACGATCGGCCAGCACACCGCCCCAGACGCTCAACAGCAGCGTGGGGGCCGCCTGGAGCAGCACGGCGATGCCCATCGAGGTCGCCGAGCCGGTCTCCTTCAGCACGTACCAGTTGACTCCGAGCACCTGCATCCAGGTTCCGATGACGGAGACGAAACCGGCGAGCGCCCAGATCCGGTAGTTACGGTGGCGCAGCGCGGCGAAGGTGGCACCCGTGGCCACGACGAACCTCCAGCGATCGACGACAGAACAGCGAGCCGATCGCGGCGCGGTTCGGCAGTCGACAAGTCTTGCCGGCCTAAACCTTTTTGCCCAGATTTGTGAAGGTTCTCACCTCGGGGAATGTCCGGTCGGCACGGCGACTCGCCGTCGCGCCGACCGGACCCCCCTCAGCTCAACGGGCGGCCAGTGGCTGCGCGGCCGGCCCGACCGGGGCGGGCAGCGCGCCGACACCACCGAGGTAGCCGTGGATCGCGGCGGCAACCGCGCGCCCCTCCGCGATGGCCCACACGATCAGCGAAGCGCCCCGGTGCATGTCCCCGGCCACGAACACGCCGTCCGCGTCGGTCTGCCAGTCGTCCCGGGCGTCGACGGCGCCCCGGGCGTTGCGGGCCACCCCGAACTGCTCCAACAGCGGCTGCTGCTCGGTGCCCTCGAACCCGATCGCCAGCAGCACCAGGTCGGCGGGCAACTCCCGCTCGGACCCCGGCACCACGGTCAGCACCCGCCGGCCGTCCACCTTCTCGACCGTCACCTCGGCGATCCGTACCGCACGCACCTGACCGGTTCCGTCGTCCACGAACTCCTGCACCGCCACGGCGAAGACCCGCTCTCCGCCCTCCTCGTGCGCCGGGTAGTTGCGCAGCAGCCACGGCCAGGTCGGCCACGGATCCCGGGCCTCGTCGCGCTCGGTCGGCGGCTGCGGGTACAGGTCGAGCTGGTGCACACCGGCGGCGCCCTGCCGGTGCGCGACGCCGAGGCAGTCCGCCGCCGTGTCACCGCCACCGATGATCACCACGTGCTTGCCGGCCGCGTCGATCGGGGTGCCGTCCGGCAGCACCGCCTGCGCCAACCGACGCTCGGCGGCCTCCTCGGTGGTCGCGGTCGCGACCGCCCGGTTCGCCGCGACCAGGTGCGCCATCGCCTGGTGTACGCCCCGAAGCGCCCGCCCCGGCGTCTCCGGCGTGTCCCGGCCCTGCAACGCCCCACAGGCCAGCAGCACCGCGTCGTGCTCGGCGCGCAACTGCTCGGCGGTGACGTCGACGCCGACGTGCACGCCGGTGCGGAAACGCACCCCCTCGGCGGTGAGCTGGGCCAACCGGGCGTCGATATGCCGCTTCTCCAACTTGAAGTCGGGGATGCCGTACCGGAGCAGGCCACCGATCGCGTCGTCGCGCTCGTACACCGTCACGGCGTGACCGGCGCGGGCGAGCTGCTGGGCGGCGGCGAGCCCGGCGGGCCCGGAGCCGACCACGGCCACCGACCGGCCCGACGGCGTCGGGATCGGGCGCGGGGTGAACCCGCGGGCGGCCGCCGCGTCGGCGATCTCCACCTCGACCTGCTTGATCGTCACCGGTTGGCCGCCGGCGATGCCGAGTACGCACGCCGCCTCGCAGGGCGCCGGGCAGAGCCGCCCGGTGAACTCCGGAAAGTTGTTGGTGGCGTGCAGCGACTCGACGGCGGCGTCCCAGTTGCCGGTCCGCACCAGGTCGTTCCAGTCTGGGATGCGGTTGCCCAGCGGGCAGCCGTCGTGGCAGAACGGGATGCCGCAGTCCATGCACCGGGTGGCCTGCTCGCGGACCAGCTCCTCACCGGCCGGCGGGTAGACCTCCCGCCAGTCGCTGATCCGCACCGGCACCGGACGGCGGGCCGGCAGACGCCGGTCGTAACGCAGGAAACCGTTCGGGTCAGGCACGGGCCACCTCCGGGGTGGCCGCCCGCGGCGCGGGCGGCACGGACGCGGCCGGCGCGCTGAGTGCGCTCATCACCGCGTCGTCGACGTCGTGGCCGGCGGCTTCGGCGGCCTTCATGATCTCCAGCACCCGGCGGTAGTCGCGGGGCACCACGGCGGTGAACTCGGCCACCGCCTCCGGCCAGCGCTTGAGCAACTCCTCGGCGACCGCCGAACCGGTCTCGGCGACGTGCCGCTGGATCAGCTCGTGCAGCAGCGTCTGCTCCTGCTCGCTCAGCGGCGCCAGGTCGACCAGCTCCGCGTTGACCCGGGACCGGTCCAACCGGTGCACGAACGCGGTTCCGCCCGACATGCCGGCGGCGAAGTTGCGGCCGGTCGCGCCGAGCACCACCACGGTGCCGCCGGTCATGTACTCACAGCCGTGGTCGCCGACGCCCTCGACGACGGCGACCGCGCCGGAGTTGCGCACCGCGAACCGCTCCCCCACCCGGCCGCGCAGGAAGACCTCGCCCGCCGTCGCGCCGTACAGGATGGTGTTGCCGGCGATGATCTGGTCCTCCGCGCGCTGCCCCGGCTCGGCGTCGGGGTCGAGGAACGGCGCGGCGGCGTCCGGACGGACGACGATGCGTCCGCCGGAGAGGCCCTTGCCCACGTAGTCGTTGGCGTCGCCGTGCAGCCGCAGGGTGACGCCCCTCGGCAGGAAGGCGCCGAACGACTGGCCGGCGGTGCCGTGCAGCACGAACTCGATGGTGTCCTCGGGCAGGCCGTCGCCGCCGAAGCGGCGGGTCACCTCGCCGCCGAGCATCGCGCCGACGCTGCGGTGCTCGTTGCGCACCGCCACCTCGACCCGCACCGGCGCGCCCTCGGCGAACGCCGGGGCGGCCAGCGCGATCAGCTCGTTGTCCAGGGCATGCTCCAGGCCGTGGTCCTGGGCGCGGACCCCGCGTCGGACGGTGCCGGCGGGCAGCTCCGGCAGGTGCAGGACGGGAGCCAGGTCGAGACCGTGGGCCTTCCAGTGCGACAGCGCCGGGGCCACGTCGAGCAGCTCGCTCTGCCCGATCGCCTCCTCGATGGACCGCAGGCCCAGCTCGGCCAAATATCCCCGGACCTCCTCGGCGAGGAACAGGAAGAAGTTCTCGACAAACTCCGGGGTGCCCGTGTACCGCTCGCGCAGCACCGGGTTCTGGGTGGCGATGCCGACCGGACAGGTGTCCAGGTGGCAGACCCGCATCATCACGCAGCCCGAGACGATCAGCGGCGCGGTCGCGAAGCCGAACTCCTCGGCCCCGAGCAGCGCCGCGACCAGGACGTCCCGGCCGGTCTTGAGTTGGCCGTCGACCTGCACGGTGACCCGGTCACGCAGCTTGTTGAGCAGCAGCGTCTGCTGCGCCTCGGCCAGGCCAAGCTCCCACGGGGTGCCGGCGTGCTTGAGCGAGTTCATCGGGGACGCGCCCGTGCCACCGTCGTGACCGGAGATCAGGATGACGTCGGCCTTGAGCTTGGCCACGCCCGCGGCGACGGTGCCGACGCCCACCTCGCTGACCAGCTTGACGTGCACCCGGGCCGCCGGGTTGACGCACTTCAGGTCGTGCACGAGCTGCGCCAGGTCCTCGATCGAGTAGATGTCGTGGTGCGGCGGCGGCGAGATGAGGCCGACGCCGGGGGTGGCGTGCCGGGTACGGGCGATCCACGGCCAGACCTTGTTGCCGGGGAGCTGGCCGCCCTCGCCGGGCTTCGCGCCCTGGGCCATCTTGATCTGGAGGTCGTCGGCGTTGACGAGGTATTCGCTGGTCACGCCGAACCGGCCGCTGGCGATCTGCTTGACCGAGGAGCGGCGCAGCGGGTCGTGCAGCCGATCGACGTCCTCGCCGCCCTCACCGGTGTTGGACTTGCCGCCGAGGCGGTTCATCGCGATGGCGAGCGTCTCGTGCGCCTCGGCCGAGATCGAGCCGTACGACATGGCACCGGTGGCGAACCGCTTGACGATCTCGGTGGCCGGCTCGACCTCCTCGATCGGCACCGCCGGACGGACCCCGGTGCGCAGGGTGAACAGGCCCCGCAGCGAGCCGGCCTGCGCGGCGAGCCCGTCCACCTTGGACGTGTACTGGCGGAAGACGTCGTACTGCCGGCTGCGGGTGGCGTGTTGCAGCAGGAAGACCGTCTCCGGGTTGAACAGGTGCAGCTCACCCTCGCGACGCCACTGGTACTCGCCACCGACCTCCAGCCGGTCCGAGTCGGCGGTGCCCGCCGGCGGCCAGGCCAGCGCGTGCCGGGCGGCCACCTCGGCGTGCACACCGGCCAGCCCGACGCCGCCGATCCGGCTCGGGGTGCCCCGGAAGTACCTGTCGATGAGCCGGCTGTCCAGGCCGACCGCCTCGAAGACCTGCGCGCCGCAGTACGACGAGACCGTCGAGATGCCCATCTTGGACATGATCTTGAGGACGCCCTTGCCGAGCGCCTTGGCGTAGTTGCGCACCGCTGCGGCCGGCTCGACCCCGGCGAGCGCACCAGTGGTGATCATGTCCTCCACGGACTCGAACGCCAGGTACGGGTTGACCGCCGCCGCGCCGTACCCGATCAGGACCGCCGCGTGGTGCACCTCGCGGCAGTCGCCGGACTCCACGATCAGCGCCGCCTGCGTACGCGTCTGCTCGCGGACCAGGTGCTGGTGCACGGCGGCGGTGAGCAACAGCGACGGGATCGGCGCGAGATCGGCGTTGGAGTCCCGGTCGGAGAGCACCAGGATGCGCACGCCGTCCTCGATGGCCTCGGAGACGTGCCGGCAGATCTCGATCAGTCGCGCCTTGATCCCGGCCGCGCCGTCGCGCAGGCGGTACAGGCCGGACACCCGAACGGCCTTGAAGCCGGGCAGGTCACCGTCCTCGTCGATGGAGAGGATCTTCGCCAGCTCGTCGTTGTCGATGATCGGGTGCGGCAGCACGATCTGCCGGCAGCTCGCCGCGGTCGGGTCGAGCAGGTTGCCCTCCGGCCCGATCGTCGACGCCAGGCTGGTCACCAGCTCCTCGCGGATGGCGTCCAGCGGCGGGTTGGTGACCTGTGCGAAGAGCTGGTGGAAGTAGTCGTAGAGCAGTCGCGGCCGCGTCGACAGCGGCGCGATCGGGGTGTCCGTGCCCATCGAGCCCAGCGGCTCCGCGCCGGTCCGCGCCATGGGCGCGAGCAGGACCTTCAGCTCCTCCTGGGTGTAGCCGAAGGTCTGCTGACGGCGACGCACCGAGTCGTGGGTGTAGACGGTGTGCTCGCGGGCCGGCAGGTCGTCCAGCTCGATCAGCCCGGCGTGCAGCCACTCGGCGTACGGCTCGGCGGCGGCCAACTCGGACTTGATCTCGTCGTCGTGCACGATCCGGCCGGCCACGGTGTCGACCAGGAACATCCGGCCCGGCTGGAGCCGGCCCTTGGCCACCACGTGGGCGGGGTCGAGGTCGAGCACGCCCGCCTCGGAGCCCAGCACCACGAGACCGTCGTCGGTCTGCCACCAGCGCCCCGGGCGCAGCCCGTTGCGGTCCAGCACCGCGCCGACGATCTCGCCGTCGGTGAAGGCGACCGACGCCGGCCCGTCCCACGGCTCCATGAGGCTCGCGTGGAAGCGGTAGAACGCCCGCTTGTCCGGCTGCATGCCGGGGTCGTTCTCCCACGCCTCCGGGATCATCATGAGCACCGCGTGCGGCAGGCTCCGACCGGCCAGGTGCAGCAGCTCCAGCACCTCGTCGAAGTTCGCCGAGTCCGAGGCGGCGGGGGTGCAGACCGGGAAGACGCGCCGGATGTTGCCCGGCACGTTCGGCGAGCGCAGCAGCGCCTCGCGGGCCTGCATCCAGTTCCGGTTGCCGCGGATCGTGTTGATCTCGCCGTTGTGGGCGATGAACCGGTACGGGTGCGCCAGCGGCCACGAGGGGAACGTGTTCGTGGAGAAGCGGGAGTGCACCAGCGCGATCGCGCTGTCGACCCGCTCGTCGCGCAGGTCCGGGTAGAACGCCGGCAGCTGGTCGGGCGTGAGCATGCCCTTGTAAACCATCGTGCGGCTGGACAGCGACGGGAAGTACGCCGGCACGCCCCGCTCGGCGGTCTCCCGCTCGGCCTGCTTACGAAGGCAGAACGCCACCCGGTCCAGCTCGATGCCGCGCAGCGGGGAGCCGGCCGGTCCGGCGGGCGAGTCGGTGAGGCGGTGCGCGGCCACGAAGACCTGGCGGACCCGGGGCATGGCCGCCAGGGCGGTGTCGCCGAGCCCGTCCGGCGCGATCGGCACGTCCCGCCAGCCGAGCAGGTCCGCGCCCTCGACCAGCGCGTACTTCTCGACCACCCGACGGGCGCGCGCCTCGGCGGCGTCGTCGTCGGGCAGGAAGACCAGGCCGGTGGCGTACTCGCCGGCCGGCGGCAGCGGAATGCCGGCGACGGCGCGCAGGAACGCGTCCGGTACCTGGATCATGATGCCGGCGCCGTCGCCGGTGTTGGGCTCCGCGCCCCGGGCACCCCGGTGGTCCAGGCGGCAGAGCGCGCCGAGCCCGTTGGCGACGACGGAATGGGACCGTCGGCCGTACAGGTCCGCCACGAAGGCGACCCCACAGGCGTCGTGCTCCTGCGCCGGGTCGTAGAGGCCCTGGGCCTCGGGGCGGGGGCCGGGCGTCGGGGACGCCTGCGGGCTGTGCGGGTGCGGCTGTGTCGAATCCGCGTACGGCTGAGCCACCGGGCCTCCTGTCGTCACTCAGGTTGGATCATGGGTGGGGACGACGTCGGCCCGTGGGTCTATTGAGTCTACGTTAGGGCTGGGGGGACAAGGCCACTCAAGATTGATCACACCGTCCAGAGTCTGGGACGTGTAGTCTCGCGCGGTGGATTCGGTGCACAAAGACATCTTCGACCAGTTGGAACGTTTCTACGACGCGGTGCCCCGCGACGTCGCCGGTGTCGAGGAGCACGGCGGGTTGGCGCTGTTCGTCCGCGAGGGTGCCGGCTGGCCGTTCTACGCCCGCCCCCGGATCGACGCCACCGAGCCGCCGTCGCTGGCCGACGTGACCTCGGTACGGGAACGCCAGCGCGAGCTGGGCCTGCCGGAGGCGTTCGAGTGGGTGCACGAGACGACGCCGGAGCTGCTCGCGGTGGCCCGCTCGGCCGGGCTGTCCGTGCTGGAGGCCCCGCTGATGGTCCTCGACCCGGCCGCCCTGCCCGACCCGGCGACGCTCTCCGACGTACCCGTGCGGGTGCTGGCGGCGGACTCACCCGACTTCGCCGCGGACGTGGCCGCCCGGCGGGCCGTGGCGGCCGTGGCGTTCGGCGTCCCCGGCACCGCGCCCGGCGAGGCCGGACCGGCCGAGCGGGACGCGGCCGTCACCGAGCTGGAGGTGGCCGCGCTCGACGAGGAGCGGACCCGCATCGCCGACGGTCGACGGATCTCCGCGCTGGCCGGCACGCCGACCGAGGGTGCGCTGGCCAGCGGCATGGCGATGCGCGTGGATGATGTCGCCGAGATCGCCGGAGTGGCCACCCTGCCGGCCGCCCGCCGACGCGGAATGGGCGCCGCGCTGACCGCCACCCTCGCCCGGGAACTGCTCGCCGCCGGGACCGGGCTCGTCTTCCTCTCCGCCGGCAGCGAGGAGATCGCCCGGGTCTACCTGCGGGTCGGCTTCCGCCGCATCGGCACCGCCTGCATCGCCGAACCCGCCGCCCTGATTCCCTGAGCCGCCCGGCCGCTGTCACGCCGGCCGCACCGGCGCGAGTCGGTCAGGCCGGCGGACGCCACTGGGCCGCGGAGGCGGCGGCGCTGGAGAGCAGCCGCGAGTTGATCGTGCCGAGCGCGGCGTCCCGGGCACGCAGCGCCAACCGGCCCCGGGTCTGCAGCACCGCGGACATCCGCCGGGTCTGCCGGACCACGGTCGCCGCCCGGGGACGGCGCACGCGGTCGTACGTCTGCACGGCGTCGGGTAGCCGGGCCTCGCGCAGCAGGGAGGCGAGGGTGGCGGCGTCCTCGAACGCGAGGCAGGCGCCCTGCCCGAGGTGCGGCGGCATGGCGTGCGCCGCGTCGCCGAGCAGCACCACCCCGCCCGGCCCGACCCCGAAGCCGTACGCGCGCGGCAGCGGGCGGAGCTCGCGCACCTCCTGCTGGACGAGGTCGCTCGGGTCGGTGGCGTCGAGCAGCGCGCCGATCGGCGCGGGCCAGCCGGCGTACCAGCGGCGCAGGAGAGCGAGCTGGGTCTCCGGCGGCTCCGGGCGGGGAGCGCCGGCCGCCGTGGCCACCCAGTAGATGCCACCGCGCGTGGAGCCACCCGAGGAGCCCCGCTCGCCCAGCGAGGCGGCCACGAAGCGGTAGCCCGCGCCGAGCACCTCGCCGCCGATCGGCTGGTCGGCGGGCAGCCGGGGCGCCCGGTACCAGGGGATGACGGCACGCCAGGCGGCGCAGCCGGAGCTGACCACCCGCGACTCGGGGGCCAGTTGGCGGCGGATGACGCTGTCCGTGCCGTCCGCCGCGACCACCAGGTCGGCTTCGATGGTGTGCCGTCCGTCGTTCACACCCGGTCGTTCGCCCGGATCGACGCGGACGTGGCGTACGGTCACCCCGGTTCGCAGCTCGACCCGGTCGCCGAGGCCGGCGATCAGGGCGTCGTGCAGGTCCTCGCGGTGCACCACCACCGGCATCCGGTCGGCCGGCGTCGGCCGGGGCTGCACGAGCCAGTGCCCGTCCGGACGGCGTACCCCGCCATCGGGCAGCGGTGTGGCGATGGCGGCCAGACCGGCGCCCAGGCCGAGGGCCTGCAGGGCGCGCACACCGTTGGGCCAGAGCACCACGGCGGTCGGCTCGGGTCGAACCCGCTCGGCACGGTCCAGCAGGGTTACCTGCCACCCGGACCGGGCCAGCGCGCCGGCGACCGCGAGGCCCCCGACCCCGGCGCCGACCACCACCGCGCTTCGCATCGGGCCGCCCCCGCTCAGCTGTCCCGGTCGGCGGGGCGCACGCCGGTGGCGTCGGCCCGGGCCCCGTCGCGCCCCTCGGGCGTACCGTCCGTCGACTCGGCGGCGCGGTCCTCGTCGGCGGACGACTCGGCGCCCTCCGGGAGCACGTCGTCGGCCGGCTCCGGTGGCGCCACACCGGTGTCCCGCCAGGTGGCGTACTGCTCCTCGCTGACCACCCGGTAACCCTCGGGGGCGGCGGCGCGTGCGCCGGTCTCGCGTGCGGAGACGTCGACCTGCGACAGGTCGGACGTCGTGGGCGGCGTGGCGGTGGCCGCCGCGCCGATCGGGATCAGGAACTCCCGGGGGCCACGAACCCGCACGAAGTAGGCCAGCGCGCCGAGGAAGACCAGGGCCGCGGTCCACACGTTGAGCCGTACGCCGAAGATCTGGTTCGCCTCGTCGGTGCGCATCAGCTCGATCCAGAACCGGCCGGCGGTGTAACCCATGACGTACAGCGCGAACGCCCGGCCCCGCCCGAGCTTCAACCGCCGGTCCAGGACGAGGACCAGCCCGGCCACCCCGACGTTCCACAGCAACTCGTAGAGGAACGTCGGGTGGTAGAGGCCCGGTTCGAGAATCGGCTGGCCGGCGTCGTCGCGCAGGGCGTGCCCGGGGCTGTCCGGGTCCATCCGGTGGATCTCCAGACCCCACGGAAGGGTCGTCCGGCCGCCGAACAGCTCGTTGTTGAACCAGTTGCCCAGCCGGCCGACCGCCTGGGCCAGCGGCAGCCCGGGGGCCAACGCGTCGGCCACCACGCCGAGCGGGATGCCGAGCTGGCGGGCCGCGATCCAGGCGCCGACCGCGCCGCCCGCGACCGCGCCCCAGATGCCGAGGCCGCCCTCCCAGATGTAGAACGCCTTCAGCGGCTCGCCGCCGGCGCCGAAGTACTTCTCCGGCGAGGTGATCACGTGGTAGACCCGGGCGCCGATGATGCCGGCGGGCACCGCCCAGACGGCGATGTCGAGCACCGCCCCGGGCGCGACGCCACGCTGGCGCAGCCGACGCTCGGTCACCCAGCAGGCCAGCACGATGCCGGCGATGATGCACAGCGCGTACGCCCGCAGCGGGAACGGCCCGAGCTGCCAGACGGCGGTGCTGGGACTGGGCAGGGCCGCCTGGGGAGATAGCGAGGCGATGGTCACGGGTGCACACGCTACCGCTGCGCACCCCCGCAGCGGCACCCCGGGCCGCCGTACCGCGCTCGGAATGACGTCTGGTTCGCGGCGCCGGAGCCGCCGGAGAGGCCGGGCGACGGACGGGCGGCACCCGGTCGAGCGTGATGCCTGTGCGTCATCAAGATGACGCACAGGCATCAGAGTTGTCGCACCTGTACCGCAGGAGCGGCGAGCGACGCGGGCCGGGTCGGCCCGCGGCGGCGCTCAGCGGGCCGGGTTGCGGACGCCCTCGGCGAGTTCGGCGCTCAGGGTACGCAGCGCGGCCAGCCCTTCGGCCTCGGAGGAGGCGTCCAGGACGCACCGCACCAGCGCGCTGCCGACGATCACCCCGTCGGCGTACCCGGCGACGGTGCTGGCCTGCGCGCCCGTGCCCACGCCCAGGCCGACCCCGACGGGCAGGTCGGTGGCCCCGCGCACCCGCGAGACCAGGGTGGGAGCGGCGTCGGAGGTACGCGCCCGCGCGCCGGTCACCCCCATCACCGCCGTGGCGTAGACGAAGCCCCGGCAGTGCTCGACGGTCATCGCGAGCCGCGCGTCGGTGGACGACGGCGACACCAGGAAGGTGCGGTCCAGCCCGTGGGCGTCCGAGGCGGCCAGCCACTCCGCCGCCTCGTCGGGAATCAGGTCCGGCGTGATCAGGCCGGTGCCACCGGCGGCGGCCAGGTCACGGGCGAACACGTCCACGCCGTACCGCTCGACGGGGTTCCAGTAGGTCATCGTGACGACCGGCGCGCCGGTCGCCGCGACGGCCTCGATGATGCGCATCGTGTCGGCCGTACGGACCCCGCCGGCCAGCGCGATGTCGCTGGCCTTCTGGATGACCGGCCCGTCCATCACCGGATCGGAGTACGGGATCTCCACCTCGATGACGTCGACGCCGGCCTCGACCATCGCCGTCATGGCCGCGATGCTGCCCTCGACGGTCGGAAACCCGGCCGGCATACAGCCCACCAGCACGGCCCGCCCGTCGGCCCGGGCCTTGTCGAAGGCCACCCCGATGCGACTCACCTCAGCGCTCCTTGTCGAGGATGCCGAAGTAGTCCCCGGCGGTGTGCACGTCCTTGTCGCCCCGGCCGGAGAGGTTCACCACGATGGTGGGCTCCCGGCCCAGCTCGGCGGCGAGCTTCGGGGCCAGCGTCACGGTGCCGGCGAGCGCGTGCGAGCTCTCGATCGCCGGAATGATGCCCTCGGTGCGGCAGAGCAGTTCGAAGGCGGCCATCGCCTCCTCGTCGGTCACGGGCAGGTAGCTGGCCCGGCCGGTGTCGTGCAGCCAGGCGTGCTCGGGCCCGACGCCCGGGTAGTCCAGGCCGGCGGAGATCGAGTGCGACTCCAACGTCTGCCCGTCGGCGTCCTGCAACACGTACGTGCGGGCACCGTGCAGCACGCCCGCCGACCCGCCGGTGATGCTGGCCGCGTGCCGACTGGTGGTCACCCCGTCGCCGCCGGCCTCGAAGCCGTACAGCCGCACGTCCTCGTCGGGAACGAAGGCGTGGAAGATGCCCAGCGCGTTGGAGCCGCCGCCGACGCAGGCGGTGACCGCGTCCGGCAGCGCGCCGGTCAGGTCGAGGCACTGCTGCCGGGCCTCGTCACCGATGCCCCGGACGAAGTCCCGCACCATCGCCGGGAACGGGTGCGGCCCGGCGGCGGTGCCGATCAGGTAGTGGGTCGCGTCGACGTTCGCCACCCAGTCGCGCATCGCCTCGTTCATCGCGTCCTTGAGGGTGCGCGAACCGGTGGTGACCGGTACGACGGTGGCGCCGAGCATCCGCATCCGGGCCACGTTGAGCGCCTGCCGCTCGGTGTCGACCTCACCCATGTAGACCACGCACTCGAGGTCGAACAGGGCGGCGGCGGTCGCGGTGGCGACGCCGTGCTGGCCCGCCCCGGTCTCGGCGATCACCCGGGTCTTGCCCATCCGCTTGGTGAGCAGCGCCTGGCCGAGCACGTTGCGGATCTTGTGCGCGCCGGTGTGGTTGAGGTCCTCGCGCTTGAGCAGCACCCGGGCGCCGACCTTCGCGGAGAACCGGCGGGCCTCGTAGAGCAGCGACGGCGTGCCGGCGTAGTCGCGCAGCAGCGCGCCGAACTCGGCTCGGAAGGACTCGTCCGCGATCGCCGTCCGCCACGCCCCGTCGAGCTCGTCCAGCGCGGCCACCAGGGCCTCGGGCACGAACCGACCGCCGAAGCGGCCGAAGTGGCCGGCGGAGTCGGGCTGCGAACCGGCCACCGGGGCCAGCGCGTCGGCGCTCATCGGACAATCCTCTCGGTGGGGCGTCACACCGGCGCGGTCAGCGCACCGGCCGGGGCGTCGCCGGGTGGTTACCGGCGTTGACCAACTCGGCCACCGCCTCGCGTGGGCTCTTCTGGGTGACCAGTCCTTCGCCGACCAGGACCGCGTCGGCGCCGGCGGAGGCGTACCGGATCAGGTCGTGCGGCCCGCGAACGCCGGACTCGGCGATCTTGACGACGCTGCTCGGCAGGCCCGGCGCGATCCGCTCGAACACCGAGCGGTCCACCTGAAGGGTACGCAGGTCGCGGGCGTTGACCCCGATCACCTGCGCGCCGGCCTCCAGGGCCCGGTCGGCCTCCTCCTCGTCGTGGACCTCGACGAGCGCGGTCATGCCCAGCGACTCGATCCGCTCCAGCAGGCCCATCAGCACGTTCTGCTCGAGGGCGGCCACGATCAGCAGCACCAGGTCGGCGCCGTGTGCGCGCGCCTCGTGCACCTGGTAGCTGGAGACCACGAAGTCCTTGCGCAGCACCGGCACGGTGACCGCGGCCCGGACGGCGGCGAGGTCGTCCAGCGAACCGCCGAACCAGCGCCCCTCGGTCAGCACGCTGATGGCCCGCGCGCCACCCGCAGCGTAGTCGACGGCGAGGTCGGCCGGATCGGCGATCTCGGCCAGCCGGCCCTTGGACGGCGAGGAGCGCTTGACCTCGGCGATGACCGCGACACCGGGCTTGCGCAGCGCGGCGTACGCGTCCAGCGGCGGCGGCGCCGCCGCGGCCAGTTCACGGATCCGTTCCAACGGAACCTGCTCCTGGCGACGGGCGACGTCCTCGCGCACGCCAGCCAGAATCTCGTCGAGCACGCTTACGGACGCCGCCTGACCGGCCTCGTCCCCCTCCGCGTGCGCATGCTCAGCAGTCACCAACGGACTCCCCTCTCCGGGTGTCATGGGCCGATGCTAGGGGCACCCGACCGAGGCCGGGAGCCGGGGGTATGGCGCTGCTCACGAAAAGGCCTGCGGCATAATGGCCGACTTGCCGTGAAGGGGATGTCACGCAGCGCCACCTCCGTATCGACCGCCGTCACACGACGACAACCCGGCGGCTCCGGTTGAACCGGGCCGACCCATCGATCATGCCACCCACCGCCGACCGCCGCCCGACGACAGCGACAGCAGTCGATGTTGTGAGCAAGCTCAAGGCCGAACGGCCCCTCCCAGGTCGCGGGCGCGGCGGGACAGTTGACGGGGTGGTCACCCGGACGAAACGTCGGCCGGTGAGCATCGTCCTCGGGCAGACTCGATGACGCGCCTGCCCGACCGTCGCCGACTCCTCGTGTGGAGTGAGCCATGAACACTGCCGAGTCGAACTCCAGCATCGGACTGACCAGCATCTCGCGGACCATGGCGTCGTTCGCCGTCGGGGTGGTGCACACCCTGGAACGGGCCGTCGTCGGTGAGGGCCGGATGCGCACGGCACGCGGTAACGCCTGGGAGGCGGTCTGCGCCGACCGGGCCCGCGCCGACCGACGCGCCGAGCTGGACCGCCTGGTGGCCGAGCTGACCGCCACCCGCGCCGCCGCGACCCGCCCGCAGCGGGACCGGCAGCCGGTCGTCCGGGAGCGGGACCGTCGTCAGCCGGTCGGCTGATCAGCCGGCCGTGGGGTCCTCGCCCCGGTCCAACGCGTCCCACGCCTCGGTGGTCCGCCGACCGGCCATCGGGCCCGGGGTGGCAGCCGTGCTCGGCCTACTCTCCGTGACGGTCCGCGTCGGCCGTTCGTACCGGGCGCCCATCGCCGGCCACCCGCCGCCGCGCAGTGCCGTCCACCCACCACCCACGGCGACGAGCAGACCGCCGACCAGGCAGAGCGCCGGCCACTGCCGACTCACCACACCGTCGAGGTCGGCGACCAGTCCGTAACCAGCGCCGGCCGACACCGCCAGGCCCAGCGCGCCGAGCAGCACACCCAGCAGCCGCCGTACCCGACCCCGGGTGGCCAGCACCGCGCCACCACCGGCCAACGCCACCACGGCCAGCGCCGGCAGCCACGGCAGCAGGGCGGCCCCGCTGCGCGCCTCGCGCACCGGCGGCAGCGGCGCCGGCCGCGCGGTCAGCTCGACCGACCAGCCCCGGGTCGCCATCCACAGCGCCAGGCCCGCGCCGGCGAGACAGAGCAGCATCGCGTACGTCAGCTCGCGCCGACCCTTCACGTTCATCGGGCCGCCCGCAGCGTTTCGGCGGCGGCGATCGCGGCCAGCACCGCGGCGGCCTTGTCGCGGGTCTCCTGCTCCTCGGCGGCCGGATCCGAGTCGGCGACCACTCCGGCCCCGGCCTGCACGTAGGCGCGGCCGTCACGGATCAGCGCGGTCCGGATGGCGATCGCCATGTCCAGGTCGCCGCCGAAGCCGAAGTAGCCGACCGTCCCTCCGTAGACGCCACGGCGTACCGGCTCCAACTCCTCGATGATCTCCATGGCGCGCACCTTGGGCGCGCCGGAGAGCGTCCCGGCCGGGAAGGTCGCGGCGAGCGCGTCGAACGCCGAGCGGTCGTCACGCAGCGTGCCGGTCACGGTGGAGACGATGTGCATCACGTGGCTGTACCGCTCGATGGTCGCGAACTCGGGCACCTGGACGCTGCCCGGCTCGCAGACCCGGCCCAGGTCGTTGCGGCCCAGGTCGACCAGCATGACGTGCTCGGCGCGCTCCTTGGGATCGGCGAGCAGCTCGGCGGCGAGGCCCGCGTCGGCCGCCGGGGTGCCGCCGCGCGGGCGGGTGCCCGCGATCGGGTGCAGCAGCGCCCGCCGCCGCCCGTCCGCGCCGGCGGTGACCTTCAGGTGCGCCTCCGGCGACGAGCCGACGATGTCGAACCCGTCGAAGCGCAGCAGGTACATGTACGGGCTGGGGTTGCTGGTGCGCAGCACCCGGTAGACGTCCAGCGGGTCGGCGTGCGTGGCCCGCTCGAACCGCTGGGACAGCACGATCTGGAAGCACTCGCCCGCCCGGATCGCCTCCTTGGCCGCCTCCACGGCCTTGACGTAGCCCCCCTCGGGCGTACGACAGACAACCTCGCCGGCCGGTGGACGCGCGACCGTCGAGATCATCGGCGGGATGGGTCGGGACAGCGCGGTGGTCATCGCGTCGAGGCGACCCACCGCGTGGTGGTACGCGGCGGTGACGTACGCGGCGCGGTCCGTCGCGTCCAGCGGTGGCAGTACCGCGTTGGCGACCAGGATCGCGGAGCCGTCGTAGTGGTCGAGCACCACCAGGTCGGTCGCGAGCATCATGCCCAGCTCCGGCACGCCGAGGTCGGACTCGGTCAGCTCGGGCAGCCGCTCGAAGCGGCGGACGAGGTCGTACCCGAGGTAGCCGACCATGCCCCCGGTCAGCGGTGGCAGGCCGTCACCCGGGCCGGGCGGCGGCCCGGCGAGCGCCGCCACGGTGTCCCGCAGCACCCGCACCGGGTCGCCGTCGGTGGGCAGCCCGGCCGGGGGCTGCCCGAGCCAGGTCGCCGCGCCGTCCCGCTCGACGAGGGTGGCGCTGCTCCGTACGCCGATGAACGAGTACCGCGACCAGGCCATGCCCGCCGAGCCGACCCCCTGCTCGGCCGATTCGAGCAGGAAGGTGCCGGGCCCGCCGGCGAGCTTGCGGTAGACCCCCACCGGAGTCTCGGCGTCGGCCAGCAGCCGGCGGGTGACCGGTACGACACGCCAGCCGTCGGCCAGTTCGGTGAAGGTGGCCAGGTCGGGGCTCACCGCGCCGTCGGTCATGCGTCGGCCCGCCTCTCGGTCCCGGCGGGGCTCCGCCGCACCGTGCTCACCGGGCGTCCGGCGCGGTGATCGGCAGCTCGGTGAAGAAGCACGTCCGGTGCCCGGTGTGGCAGGCCGCGCCGACCTGGTCGACGCTGACGAGGAGGGCGTCGCCGTCACAGTCCAGGGCCACCGAGCGCACGTACTGGTGGTGCCCGGAGGTAGCGCCCTTGACCCAGTATTCGCGGCGGCTGCGGGACCAGTAGGTGGCCCGGCCGGTGGTGAGGGTGCGGTGCAACGCCTCGTCGTCCATCCAGGCGACCATCAGCACGTCGCCGGAGTCGTGCGCGCGTACCACGGCGGCGACCAGGCCGTCGGCGTTGCGGCGCAACTGGGCCGCGATGGCCGGATCGAGCCGGGACGGACGGACCGGCGTCGAGGCCACCGGGCCGCTCGGTTCGCTGGGGACGCCGGTCACCGGCGCGTCAGGTACGGGCACAGTTGCCCATTGTCCCGCACGTGGGCTGGGCACCGGCGACGGCTCCCGCCGAGGGTTCGGCCGGTGGGCCACGGGCCGCGCGAGCTGGGCCACGTAACGGTCGAGGCGGCCGTCGACCAGGGCCTCGGCCAGGTCGGGTCCGGAGGATTCGGCGATCTCCCCGGCGTACGGGCGGATCAGCGCCACGGTGCCGGCGACCAGCCGCACGGCGGCGGCCCAGAGTTGGCCGGTGGCGCCGGGGCGCAGGCCGAGGCAGAGGAGCATGTCCTCGCGGTAGCCGGCCGGGGCGACCGGCAGCTCCAGGGCCGCCGCGAACGCCGCGCGGCGGGACGACACCCGCACCGACGGGTTCGCCGGACGCAGCACCGACGGGCAGATCCGGGCCAGGTCCGCCACGGCGAGCCGGACCCCGAGGCGGTCGGTGGCGGCGCGGGCGGCAGCGGCCTTGCCGAGCAGGGCGATCAGCTCCTCCAGCCGGGGCGGCTCGGCGGGCTGGCAGAGCACCGGCAGGTCGATCCGGGGCCGCCAGTGCGGGTCCGCCCAGAGCAGCCGGGCCGGCGCGGTGACCGGCAGTCCGAACGCCCAGTCGGCCGGCTCGCCGAGCCGGTGCACCCAGGAGCGGACGTCCCGCGCCGCCACCGACACGTGGGTGACCCGACCGGCGGTTTCGGCCAGGTACGCGCGACGGGCGGCGTACGGCGAGCCACCGACGAGCACGTCGAGGTCGACGTCGCTGTGCGCGGTGGCCGCCCGCCGGGCGTGACTGCCGCGCAGCAGGATGCCGACGACCGGTCGTTCGGCGGCGTCCCGCAACCGCGCGGCCCAGTCCTCGAGAAATCCGCTGTGCGGTAACGGAGCGTGACCCACGGCGTCATCGTGCCGTACGTCCGATCGGCACGCAATGCCCGTTGCCGGACCTGCTGTCCGGTCCGAAGCCTACTGCCCGTTGTCACGCTGGGCGCGAGGGCGGGCACCAGAGGACAGGCCGGCCGTTGCGCGGGCCGCACACTCCCCTCTAGCGTTGGAATTCAACGAGCGATGAGTTTCTTGGAGGTGCGCGATGGACGACGCGATAGGCGTCCACGACCTGGTGGTCGATCGGGGCGGGCGGCGGGTGCTGGACGGCATCACCTGCGCCGTTCCACGGGGCGCCGTCACCGGTCTGCTGGGGCCCAGCGGCAGCGGCAAGACCACGTTCATGCGCGCCGTGGTCGGCGTGCAGGTGGTCACCTCGGGGACGGTGACCGTGCTGGGCCAGCCGGCGGGGGCCCCGGCGCTGCGGCACCGGGTGGGCTACCTCACGCAGGCGCCGAGCGTCTACGCCGACCTGACCGTGCGGGAGAACGCCCACTACTTCGCGGCCCTGTACGGACGTGGGCGGGCCGAGGCGGACGAGGCGGTGAGCGCCGTCGGGCTGGCCCAGGCGGCCGGTCAGCTGGTCGCCACCCTCTCCGGCGGCCAGCGCAGTCGGGCCTCGCTGGCCTGCGCCCTGGTTGGCGACCCGGAGCTGGTCATCCTCGACGAGCCGACCGTCGGTCAGGACCCGGTGCTGCGGGCCGACCTGTGGGCCCGGTTCCACGCCATGGCCGCCGCCGGCACCACCCTGCTGGTGTCCAGTCACGTGATGGACGAGGCGGCCCGCTGCGACCGGCTGCTGCTGATCCGCGAGGGCCGGCTGATCGCCGACGACAGCCCGGACGCGATCCGCGCCGCCGCCGGCGTGGACGACCTCGACGAGGCGTTCCTGCGGCTCATCCGAGCCGGCGAGGCCAAGGCGACAGCCGGGCGGGAGAACTCATGAACGTGCGGATCCTGGCGGCCACCATCGGCCGCGTCCTGCGCCAGCTCCGGCACGACCGGCGGACGATCGCGCTGCTCGTGGTGGTGCCGACCGTCCTGCTCACGCTGGTCTACTACATGTACGCCGACAAGCCGACACCGCCGGGACAGCCGTCGGTGTTCGACCGGGTCGCGCTGGTGATGCTGGGAACCTTCCCCTTCGTGATCATGTTTCTCGTGACCAGCATCGCGATGCTGCGCGAGCGCACGTCCGGCACCCTCGAGCGGCTGCTCACCACCCCGCTGGGCAAGCTCGACCTGCTCTTCGGGTACGGCATCGCGTTCGGGCTGGCCGCCGCCGTGCAGGCCACGTTGGCGGCCGGTCTGGCGTACTGGGCCTTCGACCTGCGAACCCTCGGCAGCAGCGGTCTGGTGATCGGGATCGCGGTGCTCGACGCGGTGCTCGGGGTCGCCCTCGGCCTGCTGTGCAGCGCCTTCGCCCGCACCGAGTTCCAGGCAGTACAGTTCCTCCCGGTCGTGGTGATCCCGCAGCTCCTGCTGTGTGGGCTGTTCGTGGCCCGGGACGAGATGGCCGGCTGGCTCCAGGGCCTCAGCGGCGCCCTGCCGCTGACGTACGCCATCGAGGCGTTGCAGGAGGTCGGCGCCCACGCCGAGCCGACCGCGACCATGTGGCGGGACGTGGGTGTGGTGTTCGGCGCGGTGGTGTTGGCGCTGGTGCTCGCGGCGGCGACCCTGCGTCGGCGCACCGGCTGACCGACCGGCGGCGACCCGCGCGGGGCGGGTCGCCACCCGCCGCCGGGAGACCGGCGGCGTCAGCGGACGAACGAGGGGCGGCGATGACGCGGCGTACCGGCCGGCGACCCGGCAACCCGGACACCCGGGAGGCGATCCTCGACGCGGCGCGGGCGACGTTCGCCGAACGGGGTTTCGACGCCGCCCCGATCCGCGCCATCGCCGCCACCGCCGGGGTGGACCCGGCTCTGGTGCACCACTACTTCGGCACGAAGGACCAGCTCTTCCGGGCCGCGATGAACTTCCCCGTGGACCCCGCCGAGCTGCTGCCGGCGGTGCTCGCCGGTGACCAGGACGGCGTCGGCGAGCGGCTGGTACGGGCCTTCATCGGCATCTGGGACTCACCGGCCGGCAGCGCCGGAGTGGCGCTGGTGCGCTCCGTGCTCAGCAGCGAGTGGACCGCTCGGCTGCTGCGGGAGTTCGTCACCACGCAGGTGTTGCGCCGGGTGCTCGACCAGCTCGACGTCGACCCGGCCGAGGTCCCGCTGCGCGGCTCGCTGGTCGCCACCCAGCTCATCGGCCTCGCCATGATCCGACACGTGGTACGGCTGGAGCCGGTCGCGTCGGCCGATCCGGAGCTCCTGGTCGCCACCATCGGCCCCAGCGTCCAGCGGTACCTCACCGGGTCGCTGCCGATCTAGGGCCGGGCACGGTCAGCGGGGCGGGTGCACGTCGGCGGGGCGGCGCAGCGGCGGGAGCAGCCGGCCCAGCTCGTCGGGGCCGGTGAGCGGGCACGGGAACGCCAGCCGGACGCGCCGCCGTGCGCCGGGGCGTCCGAGAGCGACCACCAGCCCGTAGCGGTCGACACGCACCACGCGCGGCGGGCCGTCCGGGGCCTCTTCGGTCAGGCCGAGCTGCCGGCACAGGTAGTCGGTGACGGCGGCGGGCTCGCGCTGGGCGAAGTCGGCGAGCAGCAGGGCCTCGAAGGGGTGCACCGGATCCGGCTCCGCCTCGGCGTACTCCACCGGGTCGATCCGGTGCACGACGCCGGCCCGCTCCCAGCGGACCTCGGCCACCTCGAAGCGGAACAGCCGGAACCGGGCGCCGACGTCGAGCAGGTCGCCGGTCGGCTCGACGGCCGCGAAGTCGACCGCGGCGCGGCGTGCCTCGTCGTCGTGCAGTTCGGCGGCCCAGCCGGAGACCCAGGCCCGCCCGAGCCCGGGAGCGCCGGCCGCGGGCGGCAGGTCGAGGACGTCCAGGACCACCGCGACGTCGTCGCCCCCGGCGGCGGGCTGTAGCGCGGCGCCCAGGTGGCTGGCCACCGGCACCAGCAGCAACACGCGGCCGTCGGGGTCGGTCACGTGCCGGGCGTGGTGCGGACCCGGGCGGCGAGCCAGGTGGACGAGGCCGGGCAGGCGACCGGCGACGAGGGTACGGACGATCTCGGCGGGGCTGGGCCGCATGGCGCAACCTCCTTCAAAGGTTAGCCTTACCTAACCGGAGCGTAGAGCACCAGCACCACCGCGTCCACCAGCCGATGCCATGGACATCGACCCGTTACCTGGTCTGCTCCAGCCAGGAGGCGTACAGCAGCCCGTAGACCGAGTCGGCGTCGCGCACCAACTCGTCGTGCGGGCCCCGCTGCACGACGCGCCCCCGGTCCACCACGATGACCTCGTCGGCGGCCTGGGCGGTGGAGAGCCGGTGCGCGATGGCGAGGGTCGTACGCCCCCGCGTGACCGCGTCCAGGGTGCGCTGCAAGCGCACCTCGGTCGCCGGATCCACCGCGCTGGTCGCCTCGTCCAGCACCAGCAGGTCGGGGTCGGCCACGTACGCGCGGGCCAGCGCGACGAGCTGCCGCTCCCCCACGCTCAGCGCCTCGCCGCGCTCCCCGACCGGGGTGTTGAGGCCGGCGGGCAGACCGTCCAACCAGTCCGCCAGGCCCAACTCCGTAAAGGCGGCCCCCAGCTCATCGTCGGTCAACTCCGGCCGGGCGAACCGCACGTTGTCCCCCACCGTCGCGTCGAAGAGGAACCCGTCCTGCGGGACCATCACCACCCGGGCGCGCAGCGAGTCGAAACGCACCTGCGCCAGCGGCACCCCGGACAGCAGCACCGCCCCCGCCGACGGATCCATCAGTCGGGTCAGCAGCTTCGCGAAGGTCGTCTTGCCGCTGCCCGTCTCGCCGACCACCGCCACCCGGCTCTTCGCCGGGATCTCCAGGTCGATGTCGTGCAGCACCGGCGGGCCGCCGGGATAGGCGAACCGTACGCCCGAGAACCGGATGTCCAACGGACCGATCGGCAGGTCCCGGCCCTGCTCCCCGGGATCCGCGACGTCCGGGGCGACGTCCAGCACGTCCAGCACCCGGCGCCAGCCCGCGATCGCGTTCTGCGCCTCGTTGAGCACCTCGGTGGCGATCTGCACCGGCTGGATGAACAGCGTCACCAGGAAGAGGAACGCGGTCAGCTGACCGATCGACAGCGTGCCGTCCACGCCCAGCGTCACCCCGAGCACCACCACGCCGGCCAGCGCCAACCCGGCCGCCAACTCACCGACCGAGCTGCCCACGATGCTGATCCGGATGGCCCGCTGCTGCGCCATGCGCTGCGCGTCGATGGCCTCGTCCAGCCGCCGCTCGGTACGCCCCGCGATGCCGTACGCCCGGATCACCGGCGCGCCCACGACGCTCTCGCCGATCGCGCCCAGCAGCGCGCCGGTGCGCTGGCGCACCGTCGCGTACGCCGCGCCGAGTCGGCGCTGCAACTGCCGGATGACGAGCACCGCCGGCAGGAACGCCACCAGCACCACCAGGGTCAACTGCCAGGAGTACGCCAGCATGACGGCCGTCGTCACCACGAGCTGGCCCAGGTTGACCAGCAGGATCACCCCGCCCCACTGGAGGAACTGGGTGATCTGGTCGACGTCGCTGGTCACCCGCGAGACCAGCGAGCCGCGGCGCTCCGACTGCTGGTGCAGCATCGACAGGTCGTGCACGTGCCGGAACGCCCGCGTCCGCACGTTCGCCAACGCGGTCTCGCTGACCGTGAACAGCCGGCGCATCATCAGGTAGCCGCAGGCCGTGGTGACCACGAGGATCGCCGCGGTGACCGCCACCACCCACCAGACGACGTCCAGCCTCAGGCCGCCGACGATGCCTCGGTCGATGCCCTGCTGCACCGCCACCGGAACGGCCACCCGGCCCACCATGTAGACCAGCGCCAGGGCCAGGGTGGCGGCCAGCCCGGTCCGCAGCTCGGGCGAGAGGGCCAGCCCCCGCCGCAACGTCCGCCAGGTCGTCTCCGGCCGCTCGTCGCGCTCGTCGGTCGTCACCGTCGTACTCAATGGTCCACCTCGATCTCCAGGCCCGACGGGAGCGGCGCCACCTCGTCGTCGTACGCGCGCTCCTGCGCGCGGTCGACCTCCGCCTGCTCGTAGGCGGTGACCAGGTCCACGTACCCGGGCACGGTGGCCAGCAGCTCGGTGTGCGTGCCCCGCGCGATCACCCGCCCCTGCTCGACGTAGATGACCTCGTCGGCGAGGGCGATGGTGGCCCGGCGGTACGCCACGACGAGGATCGACGCGGCGGGAACCCCCGGCTCGCCGGCCGAGGAGCGCAGGCCGGCGAGGATGGCCGCCTCCACGCGCGGGTCCACGGCGCTCGTCGCGTCGTCGAGCACCAGCAGGCGTGGCCGCCCGGCGAGGGCGCGGGCCAGGGTGAGCCGCTGCCGCTGCCCGCCGGAGAGCGAGGTGCCCCGCTCGCCGACCATCGTGTCCAGCCCGTCGGGCAGCGCCGCGACGAAACCGTCCGCCTCGGCCAGGCGCAGTGCCGCCCACACGTCCTCGTCGTCGATGCCCGGCCGGTCCAGGGCGATGTTGGCCCGTACGGTGTCGTCGAAGACGAACGGCACCTGCGCCACGAGCGCGACCGTGCCGGCCAGCGACGCGGCGGTCAGGTCGCGCGTGTCCACGTCGTCCAGGGTGACGGTGCCCGAGTCCGGGTCGACCAGGCGTACGGCCAACGAGGCGATGGTGGACTTGCCCGCGCCGGTCGGCCCGACCAGGGCGACCGTGCGGCCCGCCGGGACGGTGAAGCCGACCTCGCCGAGCACCTGCGCGCCGGGCTGGTGAGCCTCGGCGGGCGGATAGGAGAAGTGCACGTCGGTGAAGGTGAGGCTGGCCGGGCCCGGGGTGGCCGGGTCGAGCACCCGCTGTCCGTACGGCATCTCGCCGGTGGCGTCGAGGACCCGGCGCACCCGGTCCCAGCCCGCGACGCTGCGCGGCAGCTCGGCGAGCACCCAGCCGATGGCCCGTACCGGGAAGGCCAGCACGGTGAAGAGGAAGGCGACGCTGACCAGCTCGGTGACGCTGATCGCGCCCTGGCGCAGCCGGAACGCCCCGACCACCAGGACGGCCAGGGTGCCGAGGCTGGGCAGTGTCTCCAGCAGCGGGTCGAAGACGCCCCGCAGCCGGCCGACCGCGATGAGGGCGTCGCGCAGCTCACCGGCGCGGCCGGCGAACCGGGCGGTCTCCTGCGCCTCGCGGCCCATGGTCTTGACCACCAGCGCGCCGTCGAAGCTCTCGTGCGCGATGCCGCTGACCTCGGCGCGCAACCGCTGCGCGCGGGCCTGGCGGGGCGCCATCCGGCGGGAGTAGACCACGTTGAGCGCGAACAGCGCGGGGAACACCGCGAGGCCGACCAGGGCCAGGGCCCAGTCGGTGGCGAACAGCGAGACGATCGCGCCGACCAGCATCACCAGCGTGCCCACCGCGAAGGGCAGCGGGGCGATCGGATACCAGGCCGCCTCCACGTCGGAGTTGGCGTTGGACAGCAGCGTGCCGGTGGCGTTGCGGTGGTGCCAGGACAGCGGCAGGTCCAGGTAGCGGCGGGTGACCCGGCGGCGGTAGGCGGCCTGGAGCCGGTACTGCATGTAACCGGCGCCGAGCCGGCGGCCGAAGATGCCGACCACCCGCAGCACGCTGATCCCGAAGAGGGCCACCGCCGCCAGCACCAGCGCGCCGACGCCGACCTCGCCCCGGGCGATCGCCGGCACCACCACGTCGCCGACGACCGCGCCCACCACGTACGCGCTCACGATGACCATCGAGCCGAACAGCACGCTGCCGACCACGGCGACCGTGAAGATCCGTGGCTGCTCGCGGATCGCCTGCCGCAGCACCCCCAGCCCTCTGCCGAGCACGTCCCGGCTTGTCCTGCTCGCCACGCTCTCCCCCGCCGTAAGCCACAATTATCTACCTCATCCTTACCGGTGCGGGCCTGCGCCGCCGACCCGGACGGGATATGTCGACCATCACGTATTCCACGCCCGCGCCAGCGGTACGACCCGGTCCCGCTCGCCGCGCGGCCGCCAGGGTCCGGGCCTACGATCGGCCCATGTCGCGGTACGCCCGAGCCGAGCGCGAGACGCTGGCCGATCTCCTCCTGGCCCTCGGGCCCGACGCACCGACGATCAACGAGGGCTGGGCGACGCGCGACCTCGCCGCGCACCTGGTGCTGCGCGAGCGCCGTCTGGACGCCGCCGGCGGGATCCTGCTGCCGCCTCTGCGGGGGTACGCCGAACGGGTCCGCCGCCGGCTCGCCGCCGGGCCCTACCCGGAGCTGGTGGCGAAGGTACGCCGGCCACCGGTGTGGAGCCCGGTCAGCAACCCGCTGACCGACGAGCTGGTCAACACCATGGAGTTCTTCATCCACCACGAGGACGTTCGGCGGGCCGTCGGGGGATGGCAGCCGCGTGAGTTGCCGCGTGGCCTGCAGGCCACCCTGTGGAAGCGGGCCGCACCGATGGCCCGGCTGACGCTGCGGCGCTTCCCGGCGGACCTCTACGTGCAGGCGCCGGGGTACGGCGAGGTCTCCGTCGGCCGTGGCGGCGAACGACTGCGCCTGGTGGGTGCCCCGGCCGAGTTGGCCCTGTTCCTGTCCGGACGGCAGCGGGTGGCCAGGGTCCAGCTGGACGGCCCGGCGTCGTCCGCGCGGCAGCTGCGCAACGCCAGCCTGGGCATGTGACTTTCTGCGCCTAATCGGTCACAGCAACGTCGGACGAATGCCCCAGTCCCAACGATGCATACCGATACCTCCTCCCGTACGCTTCACCGCGCCGTTCCGCGCCGGGGCGGCACGATGTGGGGGCACACGATGCGAAGTTTCGCAATCTCGGCGCTACGGGAACCCTCCTTCACGGCGGGGCGCCACAAGTCCACAGATCTGGTGGCCAACGAAAGCGTCGATTGGGCGCGCGCTTTCGGCCTGGTCAACTCCGGTCAAATTCATCGACTACAACGGGCGGACGCCGCCGGCCTGGCGGGCCGAGCCTGCCCGGACGGGCCGGCACGGGGGCTGCGACTCCTCACCGACCTGATCTCCTGGCTGTTCGTCATGGACGACGCCTGCGACGAGGACGGCCTCGGGGCCGATCCGAGCCGGCTGGCGCCGGTCATCGCCGCCCTGCTCAACGTGTTGGACCGGGCCGGCGACCCGCGCGCCGTACCACCGCCGGAGGCCGGCCCGCTGGGCGCCGCGCTGCACGACCTGTGCCGCCGGACCCGGGCCGAGGGTCGGGCGCCGATGCTGCTGCGGTTCGTCAGCCAGGTCCGCCAGTACCTGCTGGCGCTGCTCTGGGAGGCCAGCAACCGGGAGCGCCGCCGGGTACCGGGGGTCACGGAGTACGTCCAACTGCGTCGGCACATCGGCGGCGTACACCCCTGTCTCACCCTGACCGACCTCGCGTCGGAGCAGCCACCCGGGCCGGCGCGGCGGGCCGATCCGGCGCTGACCGCCCTGGACCTGCTGGCGGTGGACCTGGTGTGCTGGTGCAACGACCTCTTCTCGTACGGCAAGGAGAGCCGGTCCGGCCCGGACGCGCACAACCTGGTGACGGTCATCGCCCAGGAGAGCGGCCTCGACGAGGCGGGCGCGTTACGGGCCGCCGCGGAACGCTTCAACCGGGGGTTGGCGGCGTACCAGGCGGCGGAGGAGGGCCTGCTGGCGAGCGGTGTCGCGGCGTTGCGCTCGCCGTTGGCCGCGCGGCGCAACTGGGTCCGGGCCACCTACGACTGGTCGGTCGTGGCTGCCCGCTACGCCTGATTCAGGGCGCCGGTCGGCGCGGCAGGGTCGCCGGACGATCACCGGCACTAGCCGATGCCCGGTATCAGGCAATACTCTTCGGTAACCACTATGACGTGACGACCGTCACGTCGCCACCCCCGAAGGCGGCTACAGCGATGGCTCTCGATGTACCGTACCGTTCCATCCCGGACATGTTCCTCAAGCGCGTGGCGGCCACCCCCGACCGGCACGCGTTCGCGTCCCCGACCCCTGACGACTCGGGGCCCAACTGGTTGACCTGGGCGCAGGTCGGCCAGCGCGCCAAGGCCGTCGCCGCCGGCCTGCACGCGCTCGGCGTCGGCCAGGAGAACCCGGTCGCGATCCTCGCCAACACGCGACTGGACTGGGTGGTCGCCGACCTGGGCATCATGTGCGCCGGCGGGGCGACCACCACCGTCTACCCGACCACCGAGCCGGCGGACGCGACGTACATCATCGCCGACTCCGGCTCGCGGGTCCTCTTCGCGGAGAACCCGGCGCAGGCGGCCAAGATTGCCGGAGCGGAGCTGCCGGCGCTGACCCACGTGGTGCTCTTCGACGGCGCCCCCGACCCGAACGCCGCGATCCCCCAGCTCACCCTCACCGAGCTGGAAGAGCGGGGCAGCCGGGCGCTGGCCGCCGAACCCGATCTGATCGACATGCTCGTGGCCGGCATCGGCCCCGACCACCTGGCCACGCTGATCTACACCTCCGGCACCACCGGCCAGCCCAAGGGTGTCGAACTGTTGCACGGTGGGTGGTGCTGGGAGGCGGTGGCGCAGGCCGACGGCGGGCTGCTGCGCGACGACGACCTGCAGTACCTGTGGCTGCCGCTGGCGCACTCGTTCGGCAAGACGCTGCTCTGCGGCGCGATCCACGTCGGCCTGCCGACGTACGTGGACGGGCGGGTGGAGAAGCTGGTCGACCTGCTCGCGGTGATCCGCCCGACGCTGATGTGTGGCGCCCCCCGCGTCTTCGAGAAGGTCTACAACCGGGCGGTCACCACCGCGCAGGGCGCCGGCGGCGCGAAGGCGAAGATCTTCGCCTGGGGTGTCCAGGTCGGTAAGGAGAAGGTCGCGCTGGAGCAGGCCGGCAAGCCGGTGCCGGCCGGGCTCAAGCTGCGCTACGGGCTGGCCGAGAAGCTGGTGTTCAGCAAGCTCCAGGCCCGCCTGGGCGGCCGGATGCGGGTGCTGGTCTCCGGCGCCGCGCCGCTCAGCCCGGAGATCGCCACCTTCTTCGCCGCGGCCAACCTGCCGATCTCGGAGGGCTACGGCCTCACCGAGACCAGCGCCGGCAACTTCGTCAACCCACCGGACGGGCTGCGCATCGGCACGGTCGGGAGGGCGATGGGCGACCTGGAGTGCCGGGTCGACACCGACGGCGAGATCCTCGTGCGGGGTCGCCCGGTGATGCGCGGCTACCACAACCTGCCCGAGGAGACCGCCGCCGCGTTCACCGAGGACGGCTTCTTCCGCACCGGCGACATCGGCACGCTCGACGAGCAGGGCTACCTGCGGATCACCGACCGCAAGAAGGACCTGGTCAAGACCTCGGGCGGCAAGTACATCGCGCCGTCGCACATCGAGGGCATGTTCAAGGCCATCTGCCCGTACACCTCGCAGGCGGTCGTGATCGGGCAGGCCCGCAACTTCTGCACGATGCTCGTCACGCTCGACGCGGACGCCATCCGCGGCTGGGTGGCCGGCGGCCCGCTGGAGGGCCGCGACTACACCGAGATCGTCGCCTCGCCGGAGGCGCAGGCGATGGTCGAGGAGTACGTCGCCCAGCTCAACGCCAAGCTGAACCGCTGGGAGACGATCAAGAAGGTGGCGATCCTGCCGCGTGACCTGACCATCGAGGACGGCGAGGTCACCCCGTCGTTGAAGATCAAGCGACGGGGCGTGGAGAGCAACTTCGCCGCCGAGATCGACAAGATGTACGCCGGCTCCCTCGCCGAGCTCTAGGAACGTGTCGTCGTGGCCCCGCACCCGCCCGGGTGTGGGGCCACCGGCGTCCTCGGTCCGCTCAGGCGATGACCGACGGCTCCGGCCACCGCTGCCGGCCGCTGCGGTCCAGGTCGTAGCGGACCGTGGCGATCCGCTCCACGGCCTCCACCAGCTCGGCGGCCGGCAGGGTGAACGGCAGCCGCAGGAAGCGTTCCAGGGTGCCGTCCAGACCGAACCTCGGCCCGGGCGCGAGCCGTACGCCGACCTCCTCGGCGGCCCGCGCGAGCGCGCTGGAGACCGGGCCGTCCAGCTCGGCCCAGAGGGTCACGCCGCCGCGCGGCACGGTCACCCGCCAGTCCGGTAGTCGGTGTGCCAGCGCGCCGAGCAACGCGTCGCGCTGGGCGGCGAGCTGCGCCCGACGGTCGGCGACGATGGCTGCCGCGTCGGCGAGCAGGCGCACCGCGACCAACTGGTCGAGCACCGGGCTGGACATGTCGACGCCGACCCGGA
Organism: Micromonospora sp. CA-248212; assembly: GCF_050948405.1. NCBI lineage: Bacteria > Bacillati > Actinomycetota > Actinomycetes > Micromonosporales > Micromonosporaceae > Micromonospora > Micromonospora sp. CA-248212. The sequence continues at coordinate 5,346,287 of NZ_CP192023.1, forward strand.
CCGCCGCCAGCCGCTGCACCTGCGGCGCGGAGGCGCGGACCCAACCGATCCGCAGACCACCCCAGTACGGCTTGCTCATCCCGCCGATGCTGACCACCCGGGAGTGCCGGTCGAACGTGGCCGTGGGCGGGGGCAGCTCGACGCCGTCCAGCGGGAGGTCCACGAAGGACTCGTCGACGATGAGATCGGTGCCCACGGCGTGGGCGGCGGCGACCACCCGCTCGCGCAACGCGGCGGGCATCAGGTGGCCGGTCGGGTTCTGGAACTCCGGGATCAGGTACGCCAACTTGGGGCGGGTCTGCCGCAGGCTGCCCAGCAACAGGTCGGGCTCCCAGCCGCCGGCGTCGGCGGACAGACCGTGCGTGGCGATCCGGGCCCGCCGGCCGGCCAGCGCGGCGAGCGCGTTGGGGTAGGTCGGTGACTCGACCAGCACGTTCCCGCCGGGGGCCAGGGCGAGGCGCAGCACCAGGTCCAGGGCGTGCTGGGTGCCGCTGGTGACCATGATCTGGTCGGCCGAGGTGGGTAGCCCGCGCGCGGTGTAACCGGCGGCCACCGCCTCGCGCAGCTCACCGATGCCGGTCGGGTGGTAGCCGGCGCCGCCCAGGTAGCGGGGCAGGTCCTCGACGGCGGCGCGGGCAGCCCCGAGCAGTTGCGGCGGGGCCGCCAGCGCGGCGACGCCGAGGTCGATCATGTCCCGGTCGTCCAGTGGGGTCCACAGGCCGGTGCTGGCGACCCGGTGGTTGCCCGGCAGCATCGTCCAACTGCCGGCGCCCCGCCGGCTGGCCAGGTGGCCGGTCTCACGCAGCTCCCGGTACGCGGCCGTGACCGTGGTGCGGCTGATCCGCAGCGCCTCGGCCAGCTCACGTTCCGCCGGCAGCCGCACGCCCAGGGGAAGCCGGGCGTCGGCGAGCAGCCCGCGTACCGCACCGGCGAGCGCCGCGTAGTCGGGGCTGCGGCGACGGCCCGGCAGGGCGTGCCACTGCCCCAGCAGTCGCGCTAATTGGACCCCTCGCACCTGACCAGTCATGACCACTCCTCGGATATTGGCCTCTTCCTCCGGGAGGATTGGCACCTAGGGTGGCATGCATGGCACTGATTGGCAATCTGCGGGAGCGGCCGGCACGACGGCTCAGCCAGCTCTACGCCGGGCTCGTCCTCTACGGGGTCAGCATGGCCCTGATGGTCCGCTCCCAGCTGGGCCTGGACCCCTGGGACGTCTTCCACCAGGGGCTGTCCGAGCTGACCGGGCTCTCCTTCGGCACGGTCACCATCGGTGTCGGCGCCCTGGTGCTGCTGCTCTGGATTCCGCTGCGACAGCGGCCCGGCCTCGGCACCGTCAGCAACGTGGTGGTGGTCGGCCTCGTGGTGGACGCCACTCTGGCCCTGCTGCCCGCCGGTGGTCCCCTCGGCGTCCGCATCGCCCTGTTGATCACCGGGATCGTCGCCAACGGAGCCGCCACCGCGCTCTATCTCGGCGCCCGCCTGGGTCCGGGCCCACGCGACGGGCTGATGACCGGCTTCGTCGCCCGTCGGCCCCGCTTCTCGGTGCGACTGGTGCGTACCGTCATCGAGGTCACCGTGCTCGCGCTGGGCTGGCTGCTCGGCGGCACGGTCGGCGTGGGTACCGTCGCGTACGCGCTGGCCATCGGTCCGCTGGCGCAGTTCTTCATCCCGCTCGTCGCGGTGCCCCCGGCCAAGGCCGACGCTGACGACGAGTCGGCGGTCACCGCCGGTGACCCGTCGCGTGCCCCGGCCGCCTGAACGTTCACCGACCGTTCACGGACCGGCACGCCGCGCTGGTGGAAGTGGGCTCGTTGGAGGGTGGGTGTTCCCTTCCGCGTCGCTCGCCGTCATCATCACTGCATGGGGGAGAACGGTTGGCGCTGGAGCGACGCATGGATCTTCGTGTCGTTGGTCATCGCGAGCGGCGCCGGACGGCACCGCCGTTCCGCGACCAGCCGCCGCCCGGAGGGCGTACGTCTGACCGACGTGCTGTCCACCGCCGACCATCTCAACCACGCGATTCCCGAACGACACGAGGTGGAGGCCGCGGTCCAGCGGCTGGTCGGCGCGGGCCTGGTCACCGTCGCCGACGGGTGGTTCCGCATCACCGCCGAGGGTGAGCAGCTCTGGCGCAGCCGGCCCCGGGCCGGCGTCGCCACGATGGTGGACACCGTGCAGGGGGTCCTGAGCCGCCGGCACGCGCCCGGCAGCGCGGACTGGATCCTGGAGGAGGCCGACCACGCGGCGGCCGTGCAGGAGTACGCCGTCCGCTCGATCCCCACGCCCCGCCGCTCACCCGAGGGGCAGTCCGGCGGCCACTGACCCACAACGAGATCTTGGACAGTTTCCGTTAGCTACTAACGAAAACTGTCCAACATTGCCACGGTTAGGGCGCGCCGACGGGCGGAGCGGGTAGCGGCAGGACCAGCAGGTGCGTGGGTGTGCCGTCGGGCATCGCCGACCCGCCGACCTGCCGCCAACCCGCGCGCTGGTAGATGTCGCGGGCCGGCGCGGCCGGGTTGGACGCGAGAGTCGCCCACCGCTCGGCCCGCCCGTCGAGGAGCCGGTACATAAGCTGCGCGCCAATGCCCTCACCCCGCCGGCCGGGACGCACGATCCATTCCATGACCGCGAACTTGTCCACGGCGCGGAGATCGGCGGGCGGCTCGGCGGTGGCACGCGTCCACCAACGCCCGGCAGCCATCGTCGAACCGTACGCCGCACCGACCAGTTCCCCCGCGTCGTCCGCCACCACGAGGGTGAACCCAGGGCGCCTCGTCTCAGCAGGCAGGGCGGCGGCGAACGCGGCCACCTGATCCGGTCCCTCGACGTACGGCGGCTCCGCGTAGACGACCGCGTAGAGACCCACGAGCGCCGGGAGTACGGCCGCGGCCGATTCGCTGTCATGCATGGTGTACGTGACGGGCATGGCAGCAGAGCCTAGGCCCGGATCCGGTCGGCGAGATCAATGAACGCGGTCCGGGACCGTTCCACTGTGGGTACCGCATCCACGACCTGAGCGGCCACCGAGCGAAGCGAGTTGTTGTGCAGGTCGACCGGGAGCGCGTCAAGGGTGTCTGCCGCGTGCCGCAACCCGTCGGGAATGTACCCGCCCCGAATCAGCCGGGCAGCCTCATGCAGTTGCACCTGCGCACGTAGCCGCGCCTGCGATGCCGGATACAGGTGGCGGGCCTGCCGCTGCGCGGCTTCAGCGTCGCCCAGCCGGTCCGCATGCGTGTAAACCCACGATTCGGTGTGGTGAATCCGATGCTCCGGCCATCCCCACAGCGACTCCACATCGCTCACGACTGCGGCTGGCAATCGCTGAGCGACGTCGACGAGTTGCCGCACCGCTGTCACCGCCTCCGCATGCCGTCCGGCCAACGAGAGTGCCTGGGCCCGGCCGGCGAGTAATCCGCACACCGCCGACGTGGCTTGTCGGCGCAGCAGCGGCAGCACGTCGTCGGACAGGGCGACGACCGCCGATGGTGGACGTCCGTCGTAGCAACCGTTCACCACGTCCCACGCCCGCACCAACACCCGGGTTTCGGTGTCCCCGGATTGGTCGGCGACCCGACGGGCCGTCTGCCACCAACGCCGACCCATCACGATCTGGCCCGAGGCGACAAGGCTCAACGCGACGACGACGGACAGGCGTGCGGCGGCCTGCAGGAGACCAGGACGACGCGCACCGGGGTCAGCGGCGATCTGGTGCTGCAGCACCGTCAGATCGGCCGTCAGCTGGGCCATCAACGCGGGACGGGGTTGACGGTAGTAGCCGTGACCGTAGTCGACCGCGATCTGCTCCCACTCGTCATGATCGGGAGTCGCCGCGTCGCCAAGGCCGTGGCGAAGAGCCTCCAACCCCGCCAGGGGCGCGACGGCGGGGGCGGCGGCCAACGCCGTCATGGCCCGCAACATGGTGCGTCGGTGCAGGTCGGAGGCACCGACCCGCTCACTCCGGTACGCCTCGACGAGCGCCCCGTCGGCGTCTAGGGCCCGGTCGCAGGCCGTGGCCAGGGCCTCGGTTGGGCGGCGGTCACCGCGCTCCACTTGGGCGATGTGGCTGTACTGGAAATGGATGATGGCGCCGAACTGTCGCAGGGACAGTCCGGCGCTCTCCCGATGCTGCCGGAGCAGCCTCCCGAAAGCGTCCATGGTCGGCTCCTAGCGTGTGCAGGAGCGTGTGCACACGACGCACGCCTGCCGTATGGGCAGCATATCGGCCATGCTCGACGTGTCAGCCCACCTGACACAGCGGGTTTCCACCGGAAACTCTCTGCCGTCTTGGGTGATGTCACTCCTGCCCCCGGAGCCGAGCATGACCGACAGCCTTCATGTACCTGCGGGCACCCTGCTTCACCTGCTGGCATGGGAGATCACCCCCAATCCCACCAACCGCGACGAGCTGGTGTGGGCGGTGGTCGTGGGCCAACAGGCGGTCGGCGGCATGGTGCGGATGCGAGGGCACACGTGCTCTGGCCCCGTGCCGGATTGTGCCGGCGGATGGTGCTTCGAAGCAGAGGTCTCGGTCGCGGCGATTCGCGCGAACCTGAGTGGAGCCCGGTGAGTGCACCCGCCGCCGAACTACCGGACCGCTGGTGGCGGATTCTGGCCGAGCATGAACAGCGACACGGGCGATGCCCGATCTGCGGCACCCGCGCACGGTGCTGGGCATGGGCGGGAGCGTTCGGGAACCTCGTGGCGAACGACGCGTACCATCTCGGTCCACCGTCACCGCGCGCCAGCGGTTCACCAGCCGCCGCGTCCCCGATCTCCCGGGCAAGACACGACGACCAATGACCTTGGTATGAGTCGTGTAGGACGAATCAGGGCCGCAGTTTCGCGTCCTTGACCCCGCCGAGGAATGCCGTCCACGCCGCGGCGGTCGCGACCAGGGAGGGGCCGGACGGGTCTACGTGCGACACGGACACTGCCCCGTGGGCAGTACAACAGCTGCCGATGAGTGCGTACGCCCAGTTGGCGACCGCTGCGGCTTGGACCGCGATGACCAGCTAACACTCAGCGCCGTGCCGCTCTTGCCGTACGCCGACGGCAGGAGCGGCACGGCCTGGTGCCGACTAGGCTTCAGTGCGTCCGCAGCAGAAGGAGCTCCGTTGATCTCTGAGAAGTTTTGGTCGTACATCGACCTGCTCGACGACGCGGCGAGCCCGGAGGGGTGCGGGCGTCTCGTCGAGTCCCTTGGTTCGGCCGGAGAGGCAGACGTGCGGCAGTTCGCCGACGATCTCGTCGAGGCAGTGCGCGCACTCACCAGCGCGCGCCACCAGTCGCAAGCGGTCTGGGACGTGTCAGAGCCGGCCGCAACGCCCGCGCTGCCCATGTCCGACGACGTCTTTCTGTACGCCAGACTCGCCGTCGTCGCCGCCGGCCAGCGCTCGTGGCAGGCGGTCCGCGCCGATCCCGACGCCATGTCGGGGCGCTGGCACGTGGCAGATGCCGAGGAGCTGTTGGAAGTAGTGCCGACGGCGTTCCGACGCGCCACGGGTCTGGAGTGGGACGAGGACCTGGTCTTCGACACGCCGCTCGCTGGCGGCGGCCCCGGAGCCGAGGCCGGCGTCGCCGACGACGGCAAGTGGTGGAACTGGTACATGTGCGGACACATGTACGACGTGAAAGCCGAACGTGATGAGTTCGACGCCGTGTCCTACGAACTGGAAGCGGCGATCGACGCTGATCCCGCCTGGCGGGCATGGTGGGCCGGATCCGGCGTGCCCGATCTGGAGACCTACCCGTTCTACACCTGGGACGTCGTCCCGAAACAGCGCCTGAGCAAGGGCCGAAAGGTGGTCCGAGTTCACTTCGGCTTTGACGCCGCGGTTCTGCACAACGCACCCGTCCGGGACCTGCCACGTCTTGCGGCTGAGCATCAGCGGGCGATGTTCGAGTATGCGCAGGTGAGACTCGGCCTGCCGGAGATGCCGCCCGTGCCGAGGCCTGACCGAACATAGCTGGCAACGTGTCGCGGGATGTCTCCCGGGCCCGACCCCGCCGTTCGTCCCAGTGGTCAGCCCGCCTGGCTCGGGACGGGTCGAGGTGGACTGATCTTCAGCTGATCGGCGGTGGAACACCGGCCGCAGGTCGAGGGTGGTCTTCATGTCGCGCCAGCCGCGTTCGACCTCGAGGAGCTGCTGGTAGCCCAGGGCGACCTGACCTGCACCTTCGGGCCCGAGTGCCGAATATATCGACGCGAACCTGCGGAACGCAGGGGCGGAGGAGACATCGACGACAAGGGTGACCGCATGCGCGAGGGTCGACGGTCGACCGAACTGGGCGTCGGACCGAGCAGAAGGACGTCGCGCGATGAGCCGGCTAGCGGACCGGGTGGCCGCTGCGGCGCAGGGCGTCCTTGACCTCGCCCACCGTCAGCTCGCCGAAGTGGAAGACGCTGGCCGCGAGGACCGCGTCGGCCCCGGCCCCGATCGCGGGCGGGAAGTGCGCCACCTCGCCAGCCCCGCCGCTGGCGACGACCGGCACGTCCACCACGGCTCGCACCGCGGCGATGAGTTCCAGGTCGAAGCCCGCCTTGGTGCCGTCGGCGTCCATCGAGTTGAGCAGGATCTCCCCCGCGCCCAGCTCGGCCACCCGCCGGGCCCAGTCCACCGCGTCGATGCCGGTGCCGCGCCGACCGCCGTGGGTGGTGACCTCGAACCCGCTGGGCGTGTCGCCCGTGGGCGCGCGGCGTACGTCGAGGGAGAGCACGAGCACCTGCCGGCCGAACCGGTCGGCGATCTCGGCGATCAGCTCCGGCCGCGCGATGGCGGCGGTGTTCACGCCGACCTTGTCGGCTCCGGCGCGCAGCAGCGTGTCGACGTCGCCGACCTGCCGGACCCCGCCCCCGACGGTCAGCGGGATGAAGACCGACTCGGCGGTGCGGCGTACCACGTCGAGCATGGTGCCCCGGTCACTGGACGACGCGGTGACGTCGAGGAAGGTCAGCTCGTCGGCGCCGGCCCGGTCGTAGGCGGCGGCCAGCTCCACCGGGTCGCCGGCGTCGCGCAGGTCGAGAAAGTTGACCCCCTTGACCACCCGCCCGGCGTCCACGTCGAGACAGGGGATCACCCGTACCGCCACCGTCATGCGGTCAGCCTATCCTCCGCGCACGGCTCGGCGGCCGACCCGAGGGGGCCGACCGCCGCGCCGCAGGTGCACGTCACACCCGGACGAGCATCTTGCCCAGGTTTTCGCCGCGGAGCAGGCCGAGGAACGCCGCCGGGGCGTTCTCGATGCCGTCGACGACCGTCTCGTCGTAGGAGAGTTTGCCCTCGCGCAGCCAGCCGGCGACGTCCTGGACGAACGTCGCGCGCACGTTGTTGTGGTCGTTGACCAGGAACCCGCGCAGGGTGAGCCGCTTGCCGATGACCAGCGCCAGGTTGCGCGGCGCGGCCGGCGGCTCGGTGGCGTTGTACTGGGCGATCATGCCGCAGATGGCGACCCGGCCGTGCAGGTTCATGGCCGAGATCGCCGCCTCCAGGTGGTCGCCACCGACGTTGTCGAAGTAGACGTCGATGCCGTCCGGGGCGGCGGCGCGCAACGAGTCGCGGACCGGCCCGTCGTGGTAGTCGAACGCGGCGTCGAAGCCGAGTGCCCGGAGCCGCTCGACCTTGGCGGCCGACCCGGCGCTGCCGATGACCCGGCCCGCGCCCTTGAGCTTGGCGATCTGGCCCACCAGGCTGCCGACCGAGCCGGCCGCGGCGGAGACGAAGACCGTCTCGCCGGGCCGCATCGCGGCGACCTCCAGCAGACCGGCGTACGCGGTGAGTCCGGGCATGCCGAGCACGCTCAGGTACGCGCTGGCCGGGGCGATGCTCGCGTCGACGGTGCGGGCGCGGCCGGCGTCGAGCAGCGCGTACTCCCGCCAGCCGAGCCCGTGCAGGACGGTGGCGCCCACGGCGATGTCGGGTGACTCGCTGGCCACCACCTCGCCGACGGCGGCCCCGTCGAGGGGGGCGTCGAGCGCGAACGGCGGCACGTACGACTTGACGTCGTTCATCCGTCCCCGCATGTACGGGTCGACGGAGACGTACTGGTTGCGGACCACGATCTGGCCCGGTCCGGGCGTCGGGACGTCGGTCTCGACGAGCCGGAAGGTGTCCTCGGTGGGCCAGCCGTCGGGGCGGCGGGCCAGGTGGATCTCGCGGTTGCTGGTCATCGGGGGGTCGTCCTCTCGTACGCGGGTGGGGTCCGGGGCCGCGACGGTCAGGCGGCCAGGGTCTCGCGGACGGTCAGCGCGACGTCGATGTTGCCGCGGGTGGCGTTCGAGTACGGGCAGACCTGGTGGGCCTGCTCGACGAGCTGCTCGGCGGTCTCCCGCGCGACGGCGGGCAGGTCCACGATGAGCTGGGCGGTGAGCCCGAAGCCACCGCTGCCGTTGGGGCCGATGCCGACCTCGGCGGAGACGACGGAGCCGGTCACGTCGGCCTTGGCGCGGCGGCCGACGATGCGCAGGGCGCTGTGGAAGCAGGCGGCGTAGCCGGCGGCGAAGAGCTGTTCGGGGTTGGTGGCGCCACCCTCGCCGCCCAGTTCCTTCGGCGACGCCAGGTCCATGGCGAAGGTGCCGTCGGAGGTCTCGACGTGGCCGTCCCGGCCGTCACCGGTGGCGGTCGCGGACGCGGTGTAGAGAACCTTCATGATGGTCACTGCTCCTTCTGTCGATGGACGGTCTCGGTGACCCGGGTGAGCGTGTCGCGCAACGCGACAAGCTCGTCGATGCCCAGGCCGGTGGCCTGCGCGATCCGCAACGGAACGTCGCAGAGCCGCTCGCGCAGCGCCCGACCCTGCTCGGTGAGGCTCACCTCGACCCGCCGTTCGTCGCGCGCCGCGCGTCGGCGCACCACCAGGCCCGCGCTCTCCAGCCGTTTGAGCAGCGGGGAGAGGGTGCCGGAGTCGAGCCGCAGCTCGGCGCCCAGCTCGGACACGGCGGGCGGGTCGTCGGGGCGTTCCCAGAGGACCAGCAGTACCAGGTACTGCGGGTAGGTCAGCCCGACCTCGTCGAGGATCGGCCGGTACACGTCGGTGAGGGCGCGCGACGCGGCGTAGAGCGCGAAGCACACCTGCCGGCGCAGCACCAGGTCATCGGTCACCGCTGAACCGTAGCCCGCAATTGAGTTGTGCACAACTTATCGGCGCGGGATGCGGCCGTGACGACCGCCACCGAAGCGGTCAGCGGTCGCCGACGTACGCCTCCAACTCCACCTCGACGAGGTGCTCCGGATCGAGCAGACCGGCCACCACCACGAGCGTCGCCACCGGCCGGACCGCGCCGAAGACCGCGTTGTGCGCCCGGCCCACCTCGTCGGCGTGCAGCCGGTCGGTCACGTACATCCGGGTCCGGACCACGTCACCCGGCTCCGCGCCCACCTCGGCGAGCGCGGCCAACCCGATCCGTAACGCCTGCGCGGTCTGCGCGGCCGCGTCCCCGACGTGCGCCACCCGACCGTCCACGGTGGCCGTGCAGCCGGCCGTCAGGGCCAGGTCACCGGCGCGGACCACCCGGCAGTAGCCGTAACTCTGCTCCCACGGCCCGCCCGAGCCCAGCCGGGTGACCGTCACGCCTCGGCCAGGGTGCGCAGCGCCTCGGACACCGTGAACGCGCCCGCGTACAGCGCCTTGCCGGCGATCACGCCCTCCACACCCAGCGGTTCCAGCGTGGCCAGCGCCCGCAGGTCATCCAGGGTGGACACGCCGCCGGAGGCGATCACCGGCCGGTCGGTACGGGCGCACACGTCCCGCAGCAGGTCCAGGTTCGGCCCGCGCATCGTGCCGTCCTTGGTGATGTCGGTGACCACGTACCGGGTGGCGCCTGCCTTGTCCAGGCGCTCCAGCACCTCGTACAGGTCACCGCCGTCGCGGGTCCACCCCCGCGCGGACAGCGTCTGACCCCGGACGTCCAGCCCGATGGCGACCCGGTCGCCGTACTCCCCGACGACCCGGTCGCACCACTCCGGGTTCTCCAGGGCGGCGGTGCCGATGTTCACCCGGGCCGCCCCGGTGCCCAGCGCGGCCCGCAGCGACTCGTCGTCGCGGATCCCGCCCGACAACTCGACCTGCACATCCATCTGGCGCACCACCTCGGCGAGCAGGTGCGCGTTGCTGCCCCGACCGAACGCCGCGTCCAAGTCGACCAGGTGGATCCACTCGGCGCCGTCGCGCTGCCACGCCAGCGCCGCGTCCAGCGGGTCGCCGTAGACGCTCTCGCTGCCGGCGGCGCCCTGCACGAGCCGGACAGCCCGGCCGTCGGCGACGTCCACGGCGGGTAAAAGGGTGAGGCTCAACGTCTTCTCCTCGATCAGGTACGACGGTCCAGGGCGATCACCACGATCGCCGGCAGTACGAGTAGCAACAGCACGATCAACGCGACCCGCAGCGCCAGATCGTCGACGAACGTCCAGATCAGAATCATCGCCGCCCCGGTGAGCAGCACGATCGCCGCGCGCTCACCCCGCGAGTGCCGGGCCAGCCGGCCCGAACGACCCCGCCGGACCTGCGGCGTCAACCGGCGCAGAACCGCGCGGCGGCGCTGCCGACGGGCCACCCGGCGCTGCCGGACCGCCCGCTCCCGCGCCTGCTCCGCCTCACGTTCCGCCCGCCGGCGGGCCCGCTCGCGGCTCACCGCGACGCCCGCTGGGCGAACGCCGGGCGGCGTCGACGCTCAGTCACCGGCGGGCAGCGCGGCGAGCCAGTTGCGCAGCAGCGCGGCACCGGTGTCGGCGGACTTCTCCGGGTGGAACTGCGCCGCCGACAGCGGCCCACGCTCCACCGCCGCCACGAAGTCGGTGTCGTGGTGGGCCGTGGTCACCAGCGCGCCCGCGCCCGCCAACGCCGCCGGCTCGCCCATCGCGTACGAGTGCACGAAGTAGAAGCGGCTCTGCGCCGGCAACCCGGCGAACAGCACCGAGCCCCGGGGCGCGCGGACCGTGTTCCAGCCCATGTGCGGCAGGCGGTGCGCCGCCAACCGGGTCACCCCGCCGGGCAGCAGCCCGAGGCCCTTCGTCACGACCCCGTGCTCCTCGCCGTACTCGAAGAGCACCTGCATGCCCACGCAGATGCCGAGCACCGGCCGGCCCGCCGCCACCCGCTCCGCGATCACCGGGCCCGCGCCGAGCGCCTCGATACCCGCCATGCACGCGGCGTACGCGCCCACCCCCGGCACCACGAGACCATCGGCGGCAGCCGCCGCGGCCAGGTCGTCGGTCACCCGGACGCTCGCGCCGGCCGCTTCGAGGGCCCGCTCCGCCGAGCGCAGGTTGCCCGAGCCGTAGTCGAGCACCACCACGTCGGCGGTCACGACCCCGACTCCGGGATCAGCCGCAGCACCCCGGCGGCCGTGGCGAGCAGCGCCAGCAGCGCGGTCACCACGACGGCGCCGCGCGGAGCGCCCTGCCGGTGCAGCGACCACGCCCCACCCACCAGCACTCCGGCAAGAATCAACAGCAACGTCGGCAACGCGGCACCCATCAGAGCCACCTTCCCTTCGCGACTGCGGGGCTCCGCTGCGCTGCACTCCTCGCGCTCATCAGAGAGCACCCTTCGTGCTCGGGATCGCGCCCGCCGCCCGCGGGTCGATCGCGGTGGCCTCGCGCAGCGCCCGGGAGACCGCCTTGAACTGGGCCTCCACCACGTGGTGCGCGTCCGGGTGCCCACCGGGACGCGCCGCCCGCAGCACGTCGACGTGCAGGGTCACCCGGGCCGCCTGGCCAAACGACTCCCAGATGTGCCGGGTCATGCTCGTCGCGTAGACCGGCCCGATGTACGGCGCGAGCAGCGGCTCGTCGTGCACCACGTACGGGCGGCCGGACAGGTCCACCGCGGCCCGGACCAGCACCTCGTCCATCGGGACGGTCGCCGACCCGTACCGCCGGATGCCGGCCTTGTCGCCCAGCGCCTGATCGAACGCGGCGCCCAGCGCGAGAGCTGTGTCCTCCATCGTGTGGTGCGCGTCGATCTCCAGGTCGCCCACCGTGCGGACGGTCAGGTCGTAGCCGCCGTGCCGGGCGATCTGGTGGAGCATGTGGTCGTAGAAGCCCACGCCGGTGCTGATCTCGGCGGCGCCGGTGCCGTCGAGGTCGATCTCGACGAGGACCTTGGTCTCCTTGGTGATCCGCTCCACCCGGGCGGTCCGGCTCATCACAGGGTCTCCATCGCAGTCAGAAAAGCATCGGTCTCGGCCGGCGTGCCGGCGGTCACCCGTAGCCAGCCGGGCAGGCCGACGTCACGGACCAGCACCCCCTGCTCCAGCAGGGCGTGCCAGACGGTGGCCTGGTCGCCGCCGACCTCGAACAGCACGAAGTTGGCGTCACTGTCGGCCACCCGCAGCCCGCGAGCGCGCAGCGTCGCCACGATCCGGTCCCGCTGTGCCATCACGGCGGCCACCGTACCGAGCAGGGCGTCGCGGTGGGTCAGCGCCGCGCGGGCGGCGGCCTGGGTCAGCGCGGACAGGTGGTAGGGCAGGCGGACGAGCTGCACCGCCTGCACCACGGCCGGGTCGGCGGCCAGGTAACCCAGCCGGCCCCCGGCGAAGCCGAAGGCCTTGCTCATCGTGCGGGTCACCACGAGCCGCGGATGGCCGGGCAGCACCGCGAGGGCGCTGACCGTGCCGGGCCGGGCGAACTCGGCGTACGCCTCGTCGACGACCACCATCCCGGGCGCGACGTCGAGCACGGCCGCGACGACCGCCGGGTCGAGAGCGGTGCCGGTCGGGTTGTTGGGTGAGCAGAGGAAGACCACGTCGGGCCGGTGCTCGCGGACCTGGGCGGCCGCCTCGTCGGCGGTCAACCCGAAGTCGACGCCGCGCCGCGCCGGCACCCACCGGGTGCCGGTGCCGAGGGACAGCAGCGGGTGCATCGAGTACGACGGGACGAAGCCCAGCGCGCTGCGCCCCGGCCCACCGAACGCCTGAAGGATCTGCTGCTGGATCTCGTTGGAGCCGTTCGCCGCCCAGACGTGCTCGACGGTGAGCCCGTGCCCCAGGTATTCGGCCAGGTCGGCGCGCAGCGCCACCGCGTCCCGGTCCGGGTAGCGGTTCAGGTCACGCAGCTCGGCGGCGAGCGCCTTGCCGATGGCGTCCACCACCGACTCGGGCACCGGGTAGGAGTTCTCATTGGTGTTGAGCCGCACCGCCACGTCGAGCTGGGGTGCCCCGTACGGCGACAGGCCACGCAGGTCGTCGCGGATCGGCAGATCGTCGAGGCCGCTCACGCCGACTCCTGCGGGAACCGGGCCTGGACGGCCTGGCCGTGCGCCGGCAGGTCCTCCACGGTCGCCAGGGTCACCACGTGCGGCGCCACGTCCCGCAGCGCGGCCTCGGTGTACTCGATCAGGTGCACCCCGCGCAGGAAGGACTGCACCGACAGTCCCGAGGAGTGCCGGGCGCAGCCGCCGGTGGGCAGCACGTGGTTGGAGCCGGCGCAGTAGTCGCCGAGTGACACCGGCGACCACGCGCCCACGAAGATCGCCCCGGCGTTGCGGACGCGCAGCGCCCACTCCCGCGCGTCGACCGTCTGGATCTCCAGGTGCTCGGCCGCGTACGCGTCGACCACCCGCAGCCCCGCCTCAAGGTCGTCGACCAGGACCACGCCGCTCTGCTCGCCGGTCAACGCCGTGGTCACCCGCTCGGCGTGCTTGGTGGCCGGTACCTGCCGGGCCAGCTCGGCCTCGACCGCGTCGACGAGCGCCAGCGACGGGGTGACGAGCACGCTCGCCGCGAGCGGGTCGTGCTCGGCCTGGCTGATCAGGTCGGCGGCGACGTGCGCCGGGTCGGCGGTGTCGTCGGCCAGGATGGCGATCTCGGTCGGACCGGCCTCGGCGTCGATGCCGACCACACCGCGCAGCAGCCGCTTGGCGGCCGTCACCCAGATGTTGCCGGGGCCGGTGACCAGGTCGACGGGCTCGCAGCGCAGCTCACCAGCCGGGTCGACGGCGGAGCCGTACGCCAGCATCGCGACCGCCTGGGCGCCGCCGACCGCGTACACCTCGTCGACGCCGAGCAGCGCGCACGCGGCGAGCACCCGGGCGTCGGGCAGGCCGCCGTTGTCCTTCTGCGGCGGGCTGACCACCACCAGCGAACGCACTCCGGCCGCCTGGGCCGGCACCACGTTCATCACCACCGTCGACGGGTACATGGCCAGGCCGCCGGGGACGTAGAGGCCGACCCGGTCGACGGGCAGCCACCGTTCGGTGACCGTGCCGCCGGGCACCACCTGGGTGACGTGGTCGGTACGCCGCTGGTCGGCGTGCACCCTGCGGGCCCGACTGATCGACTCCAGCAGCGCCTCGCGCACCGCCGGGTCGAGCATCCCCTCGGCCTCGGCGATCGCCTCGACGGGCACCCGCAGCACCTCCGGCGAGATGCCGTCGAACCGCTCGCTGGCCTCCCGGATCGCCGGGTACCCATGCTTGCGGACCGCCTCCACCAGCGGGCGGATCCGCTCGACGGCAACGGACACGTCGAGCTGGGCACGGGGCAGCAGACGGCGCGGGTCACCGAGACCGTCGCGCAGGTCGATCCGATTCAGCACCCTTGCGAGTCTAGGCGGCCCGCCCGTCGCCCACCCGGGCCGTCCGGTCGGCGGGACGGTGAGCCGGGCCACGCCGTCGCGGACGGGATTGGTTAGGCTCGACGGCGTGACCGCACGGCTGCCGGTGTTCCCGCTCGCAACGGTGCTCTTTCCCGGGTTGGTGCTGCCACTGCACATCTTCGAGGAGCGCTACCGGGCCCTGGTCCGGCACCTCGTCGACCTGCCCGAGGGCGCGCCGCGCGAGTTCGGCGTGGTGGCCATCCAGGCCGGCTGGGAGGTGGCCCCCACCGGACCCGGCGCCCGCGCCGGCAACGGGGTCGGCGACGTCACCCTGCACGAGGTGGGCTGTACCGCCGAGCTGCGCCAGGTCACCGAGCTGGCCGACGGCGGCTTCGACATCGTCACGGTCGGCCGACGTCGATTCCGGATCGCCGACGTCGACGACGACACCGCGCCGTACCTGACGGCCGCGGTGGAATGGCTGCCCGAGGCCAGCGGGCCGGACGAGGTGGCCGACCTGCTGGCCGCCCGCGTGATCGCGGTGTTCCGGCAGTACCTGAGCCTGATCCGGCCCGACCCGGAGGAGATCTCCGAGCAGCTTCCGGAGGATCCGACGGTGTTGTCGCACCTGGTGGCGGCCACCGCCGCCCTGACCGTCAACGACCGGCAGCGGCTGCTCGCCATCGACGACACCGCCGCCCGGCTGCGCGCCGAGCTGCGGCTGCTCAACCGCGAGGCGGCTCTGCTGCGCCAGGTGCGGGCGGTTCCGGTGTCGTTGTCGGAGCTGGCGTCCCCGCCGACACCCAACTGAACGACGCCGGGCCGGGCTCCGGGCGCAGCGACGGCCACCGCGACCAGCCGGCCAGCAGGGTGTACGTGACGGCGGCACCGAAGGCCGGCAGCAGCAGGTTGCCGTGCGGCACCGGCAGCACGTGCCCGAGCCAGTCGATCCCGCCGGCCCGCAGGTCGGCGGGTTTGGTGAAGGCCTGCCCCGCCGGGGCGCTCTCCAACAGCCGGTCGAACGTCGCCAGCCCGACCCGACGCCCCACCTGCCAGGCCACCGGGGCCGCGGCGAGGGCGCCCAGCACCCCGCCGAGCAGCCCGACCGGGCCGCGTCGCCGACGCAGCAGGAACCACAGGGCCAGCGCGGCGAGCACGCCGAACGCCAGCCCGAGCAGGCTGAACCAGCCGTCGGCGGCGATCGGCTGCTCCGGCTGGGGCTCGGCGTAGATCGCCCCCTCGGCGGTCTTGAGCACCGGGGTGTCCGGCGCGAACGCCGCCCAGAGCAGCCCGAGCGGCGCGCCCAGCACGGCCAGGGCGAGCGCCGCGCCGAGCACCGTCGCCACCGCCCGCACCGGCCGGCGCGGCTCGTCGGGGGTCAGCTCCACCCCGCTCGGGTACGCCGTCACGGCGGCACTCCCGTCGGGAACCGACCCGAACGCCGACCCGGCGGGCGGGGCGGACTCGCTCGGCGGCGGCACGGCCGACGGTCGGGGTGGCGCGGGGCGGTCGTCGGAGATGTCCGCGTGCCGCTCAGGGTCGGGGTTGTCCGGGCTCACCCGATGATCCTCTCAGGCCGCGCGACGGGCCGGGGCGCCGGTGGCGGCGAACCAGCTCACCGGGCGAACGGCTCCGCCATGGCCGCGGCGGCGCGCAGCCACGCCTGGCGGGTCTCCGGCTGGAGCTGGTGATACTCGATCGACGAGCCGGTCTCCAACGCCGGGTCGTACGGCACCACGGCCACCGCGCGGGTACGCGTGGCGAAGTGCCGTTCCAGGTCGTCCTGCAGTGCCGAGCGGCCGGGGGTGGGGCAGGAGATGAGGGTGATCGCGTTGTCGGCCAGCTCGCCCATCCCCTCCTCGTGCAACAGGTCGAGCATCCAGTCGGCGCTGAACGCCGCGTCCTCGCGAGGCACGGTGGTGACCACCAGTTGGTCGGCGGCGTGCATCACGGTGCGCCAGTTGGGGCTCTCCACGTTGTTGCCGGTGTCCACGCAGATCACGTCGTGCGTACGCCGCAGCAGCTCGAGCACCCGCTTGACGGTGAACTGGTCGAGCCGCTGGGCGAAACGGGGGCTCTCCTCGCCGGCCAGCACGTCGTACGAGCCGTCGGAGGCGTGCCGCAGGTAGTCGTCCAGCCGCTCCAGCAGGGTCGCGCCCTCCAGGATCTCGATCTGGGCGAGGTCGCTGACCAGGTGTCGGATGGTGCGGGCGTGCCGGGCGCTGCCGGCGCGCAACCCGAGGGTGCCCCGCAGTTCGTTGTCGTCCCAGGCCAGTACGCCCCGCCCCCGCACGCTGCCGACGGTGGCGGCGGCGAGCACGGTGGCGGTGGTCTTGTGCACCCCGCCCTTGGGGTTGGCGAACGCGAACACCCGGGGTGTGCCCAGGTCGCGGCGGAGCACTCCGGTCGCGCGCTCGGACTCCTGGTCGACGCCCTGCGGGCGCCACTCGACCCGGGCCGGGTAGCCGCGCTCGGCGAGGGCCGAGCCGGGCGGGGTGACCACCGCGACCGGCGGCGGCGCGACCGGCGGGGCGGGTGGTGGAATGACCGGCGGTGGCGCGATGGCCGGGGTGGGTGTCACCGGCGGCGCGGGCGCCGGGTAGCCGGTCTCCGGCTGGTAACCGGTCTCCAGCAGCGCGTAGCGGGACTCGCCGACGGGACTGCCCGGCCGGTAGCCGTTGTCCAGGATGGCGTAGCGGGACTCCGGCTCGGCGCGGCGCGGCGGCTCGGGCTCCACCTGGTAACCCGGCTCGGCCTGATAACCCGGCTCGGCCTGGTAACCGGGCTCGGCCCGGTAGGTCGGCTCGGCCCGGTAGCCGGGCTCGGCGCGGTACGTCGGATCGGCACGGTAGTCCGGCTCGGACCGGTACCCGGGCTCCGCGCGGTACGCGGGCTCGGCCCGGTAGTCCGGCTCGGACCGGTACGCCGGCTCGGCGCGGTAGTCCGGCTCCGAGCGGTACGCCGGCTCGGCACGGTAGTCCGGCTCGGACCGGTATCCCGGTTCGGCCCGGTAGGCGGGGTCGACCCGGTACGTCCCCTCGGCCCGGTAACCGGGCTCCTGGCCGTACGACAGATCGGCCGGGTGCCCGATGGCCGACGCGCGCCCCGCGTAGCCGTTGGGGGCCGCGCGTCGCGGCAGTGGGTCCGGGGCCGCCTCGTCGGCACGGCGCTCGGGCTCGGGCTGCTCCGCCGCCCGACCGCCCAGCCGGGCACGGTCGAGCAACGCCCGCCACCTCGGCGCTGGTTCGGCCGGCCGGCCCCAGCCGGTCTCACTGCCCTCCACGGCCCGCCCTCCCAGCGCCATCGATCTCTGCCTGACAGGCTACGAACCAAACCCTATTCGGACCACTCCTGTGGGCGCACGCCGCCCGGCGTAGATCACGGCGGGGAGGTTGCCAGCAACCCGGCGTCGGTCGCGTCCGGGGAGGTGGTGAGCGCCGGCGGGGCAGGCGCGGTGGACTGCGCCGGGGTCGGCTCGGGTGACGCAATCGTTACGAGCGGTGCGGGTTCCGACGATTCGCCCATCGGCACCGGCGGCATTGGCGTGCTCGACGTCGACCCGGCGCTCGGGCGCGGCGTCGACGACGGACTCGGCCCGGTGTCGGCCGGCGGGCGGACCACGTCGCGCTGCTCGGGCAGCGGCGGCGTGAAGACCGTACGGTCGAGCCGGTACACCTCGGGCGCCGGATCGACGGCCCGCACGTCCGGGCGGGCGGCCACCCGGCGCAGCGCCTCCGGCGCGGCCCGCACCACCGCCGCGTAGACGCAGGCGCAGCCGGCCCGGTACGCCCGAGCCTCGGCGCCGGCCACGTCCGCGTCGACGGCGTACCGCTCCCGCAGCTCGCGCTCGGCGACGCCGTCGCCGCGCACCGCGGCGGCCCGCGCCCGGTAGTCGGCGGCCTCGCCGTCCTTGCGGGCGGCCACGCGTTCCATCTGCGCGACCACGTCGTCCGGCACCCGCAGGGCCGGGATGCGGACGATCTCGGTCTGCCGACCGGGCAACGGGACCCGCCCGAAGACGGCCGAGACCGACACGTCCCCGAGGACCGTGGCCAGGCGCTGTGGCGGCAGGTACGCGCCGAGCGTGACCAACGCGTACGTCCCGTCCCCGGTGGCCGGCGCGGTCGGACCCAACGCGGCCAGGTCGGCCGCCGCGGAGCTGAGGTAGCCCGGCACGGAGTCGCCGTCGGCCACCCCGACGCGGGTCACCTCGCCCACCGTCGGGTCGCTGACCGGCGCGTCGTCGACGGTCCAGACGGCCGTGCCCAGCACCGCCGCCGCCGAGAGCACGGCGACCCAGCTGAGCACGCCGGACCGCGTCGGACGATCAGCGAGACGGGCCACCGCCCGGGTCAACGGCGGCAGCAGCCGTTGGTCCAGCTGCCGCAGCAGGTCGCCGGCGCGCACGGGCGAAATCCCCTCGTCGGATCGATGTCGGGTGGTCGCCGCTCAGTCACGCAGGATCTCAAGCGCACGTTCCAGATCGTCAGGGTAGTCGCTGACGAACCGGACCTCGTCCCCCGAACGGGGATGCAAAAAGCTCAGTTCGCGGGCGTGCAGCCACTGACGGGCCAGGCCGAGACGGGCCGAGAGGGTGGGGTCGGCGCCGTACGTGAGGTCACCCACGCAGGGGTGCCGCAGGGTGGAGAAGTGCACCCGGATCTGGTGGGTCCGGCCGGTCTCCAACCGGACGTCGACCAGGCTGGCGGCCGGGAACGCCTCGAGCGTGTCGTAGTGGGTGATGCTCGGCTTGCCGCCGGACACCACGGCCCAGCGGTAGTCGTGGGTGGGGTGCCGGTCGATCGGCGCGTCGACGGTGCCCCGCAGCGGGTCCAGGTGGCCCTGCACCACGGCGTGGTAGCCCTTGTCGACCTCGCGGTACTTGAAGGCCCGCTTCAACGCGGTGTACGCCTGCTCGCTCTTGGCCACCACCATGATGCCGGTGGTGCCCACGTCGAGGCGGTGCACCACGCCCTGGCGCTCGGCGGCGCCGCTGGTGGAGATGCGGTGGCCGATCGCGGCGAGCGCGCCGATCACCGTCGGGCCGGTCCATCCCGGGCTGGGATGCGCGGCCACCCCGACGGGCTTGTCCACCACGACGATGTCGTCGTCGGCGTACACGACGCGCAGGCCCGGCACCGCCTGCGGCACCACGGTCGGCGGCGCGACCGGAGCGGGCAGCGTGACGTCCAGCCAGGAGCCGGCCTTGACCTTGTGGGAGTTGGGTCGGGCGGCGCCGTCGACGAGGGCGTCGCCCGCGTCGACGAGGGCGGCCGCGGCGGTCCGGGAGAGACCGAAGAGCCGGGACACCGCCTGGTCCAGGCGCATGCCGTCGAGACCGTCGGGTACGGGCAGGGAACGGTGGTCGCCGCCGGCGGCGAAGGCGGAGGTCATGCCCGCTCCCGCTGCTCGGCGTCGGCGGTGGCGTTCGCGTCGCCGCTGGCGCCGTCACCGCCGGCCCGCCGGCCGTCGCGCTGCCGACCGGTCAGCTCCAGCAGCACGGCCAGCACCACGCCACAGACGAGCGAGCTGTCCGCCAGGTTGAACACCGGAAAGTACTCGCCGTACGGTCCGAAGACGCTGATCATGTCGACCACGTGCCCGTGGAAGGGCGCGGGCGCCCGGAAGATCCGGTCCATGAGGTTGCCCAGCGCGCCGCCGAGCACCAGGCCGAGGGAGATCGCCCACGGCAGCGAGCGCAGCCGCAGCGCCATCCAGACGATCCAGCCGACCACGCCGATGGTGATCAGCGGGAACACCCAGGTGTAGTCCGCCCCGATGCTCCACGCGGCGCCGCTGTTGCGGGTCAGGCTCAGGTAGACCAGCCCGCCCAGGATCCGGACCGGCTGGCGGTCGGTGAGGCCGGCCAGGGCGAGGTGTTTGGTCACCAGGTCGGCCAGCAGGGCCACCAGGGCCACTCCGGCGAGGATCGCGACAGCCCGGGGACGGGCCTTGCCGCCGTCCGGGTCGGTGCGGCCGGGTTCGGCGGGCGGTGCTGCGGTCATGCGCTCCCCATCGAGGTGTCTCGGCGGTGATCGCTCACCGTCTCGTCGCAGACGGGGACCGGGCTTTCAGCGCCGCTCCTCCAACTGCTTGCACGTCACACACAGGGTGGCCGACGGGAAGGCGGCGAGGCGCTCGACCGGGATCGGGTTGCCGCACCGCTCGCACCAGCCGTAACCACCCTCGTCGAGGCGCTCCAGGGCGCGCTCGACCTGCGTGATCCGTTCCAGAATGCTGTTGGCGAGAGAGATCTCCTGCTCCCGCTCGAAGGTCTTGGTGCCGGTGTCGGCCTGGTCGTCCCCGGCCGAGTCCGTCAACCGCTCGCGCTGCAGCTCGGTGATCTCGCTCAGCGTCTGATCGTACTCGGCGCGAAGCTCGTCCCGGCGCGCCGCCAGCGCCGCCCGGATCTTCTCGGTCTCCGCCGCGCTGCGGGTGGCCTTGGCCACCGGCTTGCGGCCGGCGGTCCTGGTGTCGGCTGGCTTCGCCATGGGTCGCTCCCTCGGCCGGGGAGCCGCGCGGTCGCGGCACCTGGTCAGGGGGCGCCGACGAAGGCGTCCCCTGAGTACGAAAAGGGGCGCACGGCGACAATGGCCGCGCACTCCCGAGGTTGGCAAGAATACGGAACGTACAGGCGTCCGACAACGTGGCGCACCGTCGCACCGCTCAACTGCCCCTAGCCCTGCCTAACTGGGGCAAAGGGAACGCTAGCAGATCAACCGACCGCTTCATCTCCGTACTCGCCAAACCATCGGGCCAGCCGACCCCGTCGGCTGACGGCCCGCAGCCGCCGTTCGGCGGCGTCGCGTACCCCACCGGCGGCGACGATCAGCAGGCTGTCGCCGGTCTTCAGCCGGGTGTCCGGGCCGGGCACGAAACCCACCCCGTCGCGCAGCACCAGGGTCACCGAGGCGCCCAGCGGCAACCGCAGCTCGTCGACGTGCACGCCGGCCAGCCGGGAGCCCGGCGGCACCTCCAGTTGCAACAGGTCGGCGCGCATCCGCTCGAGCGGCGCCGTCTCCACGTGGATCTCGGCGGCCTCCGCCGGCGCGGTGGTCCCCAGCCGGCGGGCGAGCGGACCGAGCGTGCCGGTCTGCACCAGCGTGAAGATCACCACCAGCACGAAGACCGCGTCGAAGAGGCGTTCCGCGCCCGGCACCCGTTGCGAGAGCGGGATGGTGGCCAGCACGATCGGCACCGCCCCGCGCAGTCCGGCCCAGGACAGGAACGCCTGCTCCCGAAGGCCGACCCGGAACGGCAACGCCGAGACCGCCACCGACAGCGGCCGGGCCAGCAGCACCAGCGCCAGACCGGCGACCACCGCCGGCAGCACCGCGGCGTCCAACCGGCCGGGCGCGACCAGCAGGCCGAGCAGCACGAACAGGCCGATCTGCGCGAGCCAGGCCAGCCCGTCGGCGAAGCCGAGGATCGCCTGTCGGTGCGGCAGGCGGGCGTTGCCCAGCAGCACCCCCGCCACATATACGGCGAGGAAGCCCGAGGCGTGCAGCACGGCGCCGGCGGCGTACGCCAGGACGGTGATCCCCACCGCCGCGATCGGGTACAGGCCGGCCGAGGGCAGCGCCGCCCGGCGCAGCGCCCAGGTGCCGGCGAGGCCAGCGCCCACACCGACGGCCGCGCCGACGCCCAGCTCGTAACAGACCAGCGCGACCTCGTACCACCACGGGTGCGCCCAACCCTCGTGGGACAACAGCACCACCAGCAGCACCACCGGGGCGTCGTTCATGCCCGACTCGGCCTCGAGGGTGGCCACCAGCCGGGGTGGCAACCGCAGCCGCCGCAGGGTGGCGAACACCGCCGCCGCGTCGGTGGAGGAGAGCACCGCGCCGTAGAGCAGCGCCAACCGCCAGTCCAGGCCCAGCAGCAGGTGTACGGCGACGCCGACCACCACGATGCTCACGACCACGCCGACCGTGGAGAGCGCGGACGCCAGCGCGAGCACCGGACGCAGCGTGCTCCACCGTGCGGTGAGGCCGCCCTCGGCGATGATCACGATCAGCGCGCAGAATCCGAGGGTCCGGGTCAGGTCGACGTCGTCGAAGCGGATACCGAGCCCGGCCTCGCCGATGGCCACGCCGAGCGCCAGGTAGACCAACAGGCTGGGCACCCCGAGGCGGGTCGAGAGCCGGACCGCGCCAACCGCCACCAGCAGCACGGCCGCGCCGAGCAACAGCGCGATGTCCAGGCCGGGCGTCACGGTCGCCGGGCCCGGGCGATCCTCACCCCGCGGCTCCGTCGCGCAGTCGGCGCAGCACGTCGGGCAGCTCGGGGGTGGGCCGGTCGACGAGGAAGAGCTTGTCCCGGCTGGTCGCGCCGGTCCGCAGCGACACCGCCGCCGGCCGGACGCCGAGCGCGGCGGCGAGGGCGCGGCGGGCCGCCTCGGTCGCCCGACCGTCCACCGCCGGAGCGTGGACGGCGATCACCAGGGAAGGGCCGTGCGGGCCGTCGAAGCGACCACCGACGGCATCGCGGGAGGCGCCCGGCTTCACCCGTACCGCAACGGTGAGCGCGTCCTGCGGGGGCACCGGCACCGCTTTTCAGAACGGCCGGGCGTCGATGAGCAGGGCGGTGGCCGGCGCGCACGCCGCGCACGGCGTGAAGCCCAGCTCGACCGCCTCGGCGACGGGAAGCGTCTCCGGGGTCCGGCCGATCAGGTGCGGGCACGCGGCCAGGTGGTAGCGGGGCCGTCCGTCCACCACCTCGACGGAGTCGGGCAGCCGGGAGATCCGGGCCGCCTCGGCGGGGGTGACCGGTTGCTCCGCGGGCTCGTCGGCCAGCGGGTCGGCGGTCACGGCGTCGGCCCGGTACGCCTCGTCGGCGCGGGCCACGAACGGGGACGCCGGGCTGACGGGCGAGGTGCGTGCACCGCCGTCGGCCGCCGCGTCGGGCTCGTACGGCGAGGCCACGTCATACGCCGGCTCGGGGTCGGACGGCGGCTCGGGTGGTTGCCGCCACCCGGTGCCGCCGTCGCCGACCGTCGAAGGTACGTGCTGGACCGGCACATCCGGCTCGGCCAGCGGTGGCCCGTACGCGGCACCCGGCTCGGCCCGGCTGGCCGTGCGGAATGCCCCGCGGTCCCGCGGGCCGGCCCGGCCGGGATCCGCCGAGGCGCGGTTGGCGGCTGCCTGGCGGGCGCCCACCACCAGCGCCACGGCGGCCAGCAGACTGGCCGCGATGGAGATGGTCAACAGAGTGCTGGAGCCACCGGCCAGGCCGAACACCAGCAGCACCACGGCGACGAGGATGAGCAGGAGACTCGCGACTATCACGGCTCACCCCTGCCGCGTCGTACCGTCCAGGCGGGGCCGGCGACCGTCACCATCTGCGGAGAGCGATCGCCGGCCGGTGCTCAGCGTCCGGCTTCGAGGGCGCCGGAGCGCCCGCCGCCGTACGAACCGGCGAGGCCCGCCGCGGCCAGCCCGTTGCCGCCGGCGACCCGGCCCGCCTCGGAGCGGGTCATCTCGGCTTCGAGGCCCTGGCCGCGACCGTCGAGGTCCCGCAGCTGGCTCTCCAGGTACGCCTTGAGCCGGGTGCGGTACTCGCGCTCGAACTGCTTGAGCTCCTCGATGTGCTTCTGCAGGGCCGTGCGCTTGGCGTCCAGGCCGCCCATGGCCTCCTGGTGCCGCTGGCGGGCGTCCCGCTCCAGGGCGTCGGCCTTCGCGCGAGCCTCGCGGGTCACCTCCTCGGCCTTGCTCCGCGCCTCGGACAGCAGCGAGTCGGCCTCGCGGCGCGCGTCGGACACGTGGTCGTCGGCGGTGCGCTGGGCCATCATCAGCACCCGCAGCGCCTGCTGCTCACCGTCACCGGTGACGCCGGCCGGGCCGCCGGTCGCGCGGACCTGCTCCAGCTCGGCCTGCATGGCGCGGGCGGCCTGCTCGGCGGCGGACTTGTCGCGCTGGACCCGGTCGAGCTGGGCCTTGACGTCGTTGAGCTCCGCCGCCAGTCGGGCGTCGCCGCCGGGGCCGGCGGGGGCACCGCCACGGCCGCCGCGCTCCACCTGGGCGCGCAGCTCGTTGTTCTCCTCGATGAGACGGGCGAGCTCGCGCTCGACCTCGTCCAGGAAGGCGTCGACCTCCTCCTCGTCATACCCCCGCTTGCCGATCGGCGGCTTTTTGAAGGCGACGTTGTGTACGTCGGCCGGGGTCAGCGGCATCGAAACTCCTCGGGTCAGTTGCGGCCGCGAAAGCGCGTCGGTCATCAGGCAGATGCCCTGATCGACGGCCCTAACACGAACTCCATCAGCACGAACAGGATAACCAGGAGCACAAGGGAGGCCAGGTCGATGCTCACGGTACCAATTCGCAGCGGAGGGATCACACGCCTCAACGCGTTGAGAGGGGGATCAGTGACGCTCCACACGGATTCCAGTCCTGCCGCCGCTCCGCGCCCCGGCTGCCACCGGCGGCCGTACTGCAGGACGGCGCTCAACACGAACCGGGACAGAAGAAGAAGCAGGAAGACATAAAGGACCAGGTACAACACTTGCAGCAAGATCGACAACACGGTCAGCGACGTCCCTCGGGTCGGGCGGGGTCAACTCAGGCTGAAAAAACCGCCCTCAGCGATCTTGGCCTTGTCCTCAGCGGTGACCTGGACATTGGCCGGTGAGAGCAGGAACACCCGATTGGTCACGCGCTCGATCGTACCGCGCAGCCCGAACGCCAGGCCGGCCGCGAAGTCAACCAGACGGCGGGCGTCGGCCTCGTCCATCTCGGTGAGGTTGATGATCACCGGTACGCCGTCGCGGAAGTGCTCACCGATGGTGCGCGCCTCCCGGTAGGTGGTCGGGTGCAGGGTGGTGATCTGGTAGCGCTGCTCCTCCTCGGGCACGACCACGCGCTCCCGCGTCACGGCCTGCGGCGCGAGGGCCAGGTTGTCGCGGGTGTGGTAGGTCAGCGCGCCCGACGTCTCGCTCGCCGAGGACCGCGTGATCGACCGTACGCTGGAGCGCTCAGCCCGCTCGGCTCGCTCAGCCCGGTCGGAGTCGCCACGGTCGGAGTCGGCGAGCCGCCCGGCCGACCGCTCGGAGAGCCGGCCCCGCTCGCTCGCGCGCGTCCGGGGAGCCGGCGGCTCCTCGGTGTCGTCGTCGTCCTCGTCGGCGAACTCCTCGGCGTACCGGCTCTGCCGGTAGCGCGAGTCACGGTAACCACCCTTGTCGTAGTCACCGTCGTCGTAGGCCCGCTCGTCGTCTTCCTCGACGAGACCGAGCCAGACCCCCGCCTTGCGCAGTGCACCCATCCCGCGCCCTTCCGTCCGCCGTGCGGCACTCGCCCCCGTGCCATGTCGCCCGTCGCGAGTGGACAACCATGCCCATCGGACCGGGACGGCAATCCCGTGACATGCGATTCGCGTCGCGTGTCACGACCCCCACAGGATCAGCCGTCCCTGAAACAACACTGATGTAATTTGCCTGTCTCGCGGTCAGGCTACCGCAGCGTGGGACGCATTCCGAGCAACGCGCTACCGACGCGGACATGTGTCGCGCCGTAACGGATCGCGATTTCCAGATCGCCGCTCATCCCCGCCGACAACGCTGTCGCTCCCGGATGGACCGATCGGAACGCCTCGGCGATCTCGGCCAGCCGGGCGAAGGCGCGATCCGGCGGCCAGCCCAGCGGCGCGACCGCCATGAGGCCGGCCAGGCGCAGCGCCGGCGACTCGGCGACCGCCGCGGCGACCGTGTCCAGGCCGGACTCCGGGTCGGCCGACCCGGGCAGAGCGCCGCCCCGCGCCGGGTCACCGTCGATGCTCACCTGCACCAGGGCGTCCAACGGCCGTTCCCGCTGCGCCGCCGCGCCGTCCAGTGCCCGGGCCAGCCGTACGCTGTCCACCGAGTGCACGACGTCGGCGTAACGGACCACCGAACGGGCCTTGTTGCGCTGCAACTGCCCGATGAAGTGCCAGCGTGGATGTATCCCCGCGGCGGCCACCTCGGCCGCCTTACCGGCGGCCTCCTGGTCGCGGTTCTCCCCCATGTCGGTCACCCCGAGCCCGGCCAACGCCAGCACGTCCCCGGCCGGGTAGGTCTTGGTCACGGCGATCATGGTGACGTCGGCGGGATCCCGGGCCGCCTCGGCGCAGGCTTCGGCGATCCGGGCCCGTACCGTCGCCAGACCGGCCGCGAGTTCGGCGCTCCGGTCCGGTCGTACCGTGGCTGAGCTGTCGGTCATCGGCGGCGCTCAGGAGCCGTTCTTGAGGAAGTCGGGCACGTCCACGTCGTCGAAGAGCACCCGGCGGGGCGATTGCGTCGGGGCCGGCAGGGTGGCCGGCGGCGGCACCGGGGTGGTCTGCGGCGCCGGCTGGTTGGTGTTGGTCTTGCGGGACGGCTCGGCCGCCTTGTAGGCCGGCGTGCCGCCGTCGAAGCCCGCCGCGATGACCGTCACCCGCACCTCGTCACCGAGCGCGTCGTCGATGACCGCGCCGAAGATGATGTTGGCGTCCGGGTGGGCCGCGTCGGTGACCAGCTGCGCCGCGTCGTTGATCTCGAAGAGGCCCAGGTCGGAGCCGCCGGCGATGGAGAGCAGCACGCCGCGCGCGCCGTCCATGCTCTGCTCCAGCAGCGGGCTCGAGATGGCCGCCTCGGCCGCCTCGACCGCGCGGTTCTCCCCGCGGGCGCTGCCGATGCCCATCAACGCGCTGCCCGCGCCGCTCATCACGCTCTTGACGTCGGCGAAGTCCAGGTTGATCAGACCCGGGGTCGTGATCAGGTCGGTGATGCCCTGCACACCGGAGAGCAGCACCTGGTCGGCGGTGCGGAACGCGTCCATCATGCTGATGTTGCGGTCGCCGAGCGCCAGCAGCCGGTCGTTCGGGATGACGATCAGGGTGTCGCACTGGTTACGCAGTTCGTCTATCCCGGACTCGGCCTGCACCTGCCGGCGCTTGCCCTCGAAGGAGAACGGCCGGGTCACCACGCCGATGGTCAGCGCGCCGAGCTTGCGGGCGATGTTCGCCACCACGGGCGCGCCGCCGGTGCCGGTGCCGCCGCCCTCGCCGCAGGTCACGAAGACCATGTCGGCGCCCTTGAGCACCTCCTCGATCTCGTCGCGGTGGTCCTCGGCGGCGTTCTTGCCGACGTCCGGGTTGGCGCCCGCGCCCAGCCCGCGGGTCAGCTCGCGGCCGACGTCGAGCTTGACGTCGGCGTCACTCATCAGCAGCGCCTGGGCATCGGTGTTGATCGCGATGAACTCGACGCCCTTGAGCCCAACCTCGATCATCCGGTTGACGGCGTTGACGCCGCCACCCCCGATGCCGACGACCTTGATGACCGCCAGGTAGTTGTGCGGAGGTGTCATCTCCGGTCCTTTCCCTTCGAGATTGGCTTCGGCCGACCGGGTACGGCGTGGCCAGCCCAGCGGCCGACGACAGCGCCACCAGCGAGGATCAGAGGTGAACCCTCACCCTCTACTAGAGGCTTACAGTTATGTCAACCACTGAACCTCTTCGGGGCAACGTAAGCGCCGCCGCGCCATGAGCCAAGGACCCGGTCGGCGTGTCGCCGGCCGGAGCGCGACTCGTCACCTCCACGGCCCGCTCAGTCGGTCAGCGGAAGGTCACCACGTCCGGCGCGCTCACGTCGATCCGCTCGCTCTCCTCCCCGAGCAGCGCGGTGGCCACCCGGGCCTTGTCCGCGCTCCGCGTGGCGTCTCCCCAGACCACCGTGCGGTTCCCCCGCAGCCGCAGGCTGATCCGGGCCAGACCCGCCACGCTCACGTCCACCAACTCGGCACGCAACTGCGGGGTCAGCGCGCCGAGCACCTCCAGCGCGGCCCGGGTGTCCGGGTCGGCCGCGGCGGGTCGGACCACCCGCACCAGCGGCAGACCGGCCGGGCGGCGGTCCACCGTCTGGAACGCCACACCGCTGCCGTCGATCACGGCGAACGCGTCCGCCTGCGGCACCACCGCCACCGGGGTCCGCTCGGTCACCTTCACCACCAGCGTGCCCGGCCAGTCCCGCGACACCGTGGCCCGCTCCACCGGCGCCAACCCACCGACCCGACGCGCGGCGGCCGCGAGGTCCACCCGCGCCAGCGGCACCCCGTCGGCAACCCCCACCGCGTCGCGTACCTGCACGTCCGTAACCAGCTTGGCGCCCTGGACGCTGACCGACCGGACACCGAACAGTCCGGTGCCGAGCACCGTCCAGGCGATCAGCCCGAGCAGCGCCAGCACGCCGGCAGCCACCGCCCACGGCATCGCCGCCCGCATCCGGCGCTGGCGGGCGCGGGCCATGAACCGGCGGGTCGACGCCGGCACCGCGTCGCTGCCGGCCCGGACCAGCTGCCAACGCCGGACCGGACCGCGCCGGGCAGAGCCGCCGTCGGGAGGGCTGGTCCGCCCGCGGGCGGGGCCGGGGCTCATCCGGCCGTGGGCGTCGCGCCGTCCGGTGCGGCGGCGCCGAGGGCCGCCCCGTCGCCACCCGCCGTGGACCCGCCCGGCACCGGCTGGCCGATCGCCGGGGTCGTCGCCAGCGGATCGACGGCCGCGGTCGCCGAGGAGCCGGCGGTACGCGCCCCCAGCGCCGCCAGCAGCTCGTCACCCATCAGCGAGATCGGTGGGGCGCCCATGGTGACCACGACGTCGCCCGTACCGGCCCGCCGGGCCACCTCGCCCGGCACGGCCTCCCACGAGTCGACGAACACCTTACGGTCGGCCGGCAGGTCCACCGCCGCGATCAGCGCCGCCGAGCCCTCGCCGGGCTGGCGCAGCTCGCCCGGCCCGAAGACCTCCAGCAGCACCACCTCGTCGGCGATGGCCAGCGCCTCGGCGATCTCCGCCTGGTTGTCGCGGGTACGGTACAACCGGTACGGCTGGAAGACGACGATCAGCCGCCCGTCCCCGGCCACCTCGCGCAGCGTCTGCAACGCCAGCCTGATCGAGGTCGGGTGGTAGGCGTACTCGTCGTAGACCAGCACGCCGTCCGCGACGCCCTTGCGCTCGAAGCGCCGCCGCACCCCGGGAAAGACCGCGAGCGCGGCCTCCGCCGCCTCCAGGGGCAGTTCGAGCAGGTACGCCGTCAGCACCGCCGCGGCGCTGTTGAGCCCCATGTGCCGCCCGGGCACCGGCAGCCGGAACTCGCCCAGCGACCGTCCGTCGATCGCGGCCAGGTAGCGCACGCCGCGCGCGGAGGAGGCGATGTCGGTCAGCCGCAGGTCGGCGTCCTCGGCCGCGCCGTAGGTGAACACCCGCCGTCCCTCGGCGCGCAGGGTCTCGGCCAGCCGCCGACCGCCCGGGTCGTCGGCGCAGGTGATGATGAACCCGCTCGGGTCGGTGAGCCGCGCGAACTCCGCGAACGCCGCCTCCAGCGTCGCGAGGTCGCCGTAGGTGTTCAGGTGGTCCGGCTCGACGTTGGTGATGACCGAGACGTACGGGCGGTAGATGAGGAACGAGCGGTCGCTCTCGTCGGCCTCGACCACGAAGTGCTCGCCGGTGCCGTGGTGGGCGCCCGAGCCGACCTCGGAGATCTCCCCACCGATCACGAAGGACGGGTCCACACCGGCCTGCTGGAGCACCATCGTCACCATCGACGTGGTGGTGGTCTTGCCGTGCGTACCGGCGACCGCGATCGCCCGGCGGCCGGTCATCGCCGCCGCGAGGGCCTCCGAGCGGTGCAGCACCCGCAGGCCACGGCGACGGGCCTCGACCAACTCCAGGTGGTCCTTCGGAATGGCCGAGGAGTAGACGACCGTATCCACCCCGTCCAGGTTGGACGCCTCGTGGCTGAGGTAGATGGTGCCGCCGAGCGCCCGCAGGCCCGCCAGCGACGGCCATTCGCGCAGGTCGCTACCCGAGACCTGGATGCCCCTCGTGAGCAGCAGCCGGGCCACTCCGAGCATGCCCACCCCGCCCACGCCGATCAGGTGCACGGCGCCCAGGTCCTCGGCGGTCAGCGTGCCGGCCGGGGTGAACTGCGCGGTCATCGGGCCACCGCCTCGAGAACGAACGAGCGCAGCGCCTCGTCACCGTCGCGCCGCCCGTACGCGGACGCCGCCGCGCCCATCGCGTACAGCCGCTGCGGGTCACGGATCAGCGGGATGACCGCGCGCTCCAGCCAGTCCGGGGTCAGCTCCGCGTCGTCGACCAGCAGACCGCCGCCGGCCTCCACCACGGGCAGGGCGTTGCGCCGCTGCTCCTGGTTGCTGTGCGGGTACGGCACGAAGATCGTCGGCAGGCCGATCGCGGCCACCTCGGCGACGGTCATCGCCCCGCCCCGGGCCAGCATCAGGTCGGCGGCGGCGTAGCCCAGCTCCATCTCGGACAGGTACGGCAGCGTCACGTACGGAACCGGCAGGTCGGTGGGGATCGGCACCGGCTCGTTGCGGGCGCCCATCACGTGCAGCACCTGCACGCCGTTGCGGGCCAACTCCTTGGCCGCGCCGGAGACCGCCAGGTTGACCGAGCGGGCGCCGGACGACCCGCCGGCCACGAAGAGCACCGGCAGATCCGGGCGGAGGCCGAACCGGGCGCGGGCGGCGTTGCGCATCGCGTACCGGTCCAGCGCGGCGATGCTGCGGCGCAGCGGCACACCCACCACGGTGGCGTCCCGCAGCGACTCGGCCTGACTCGGCTGGTGCGGGAAACCGACCGCCACGTTCTTGGTGAACTTCATGCCGAGGCGGTTCGCGACGCCCGGCGGCACGTTCACCTCGTGGATCACCATCGGCAGCTCACGCCGCCACGCGGCCAGGTAGGCCGGCACCGAGACGTACCCGCCGAAGCCGACCACCGCGTCGGCGCGCACCTCGTCGATCACCTTGCCCGCCGCGCGGGCCGCGGTCCACATCCGGCCCGGGGTACGCACCAGGTTCAGGTTGACCGACCGGGGTAGCTGGTACGCCGGGATCTGCCGCAGGTCGTAGCCGTGCGGCGGGATCAGCTCGTTCTCCATGCCCTTGGGTGTGCCGAGACAGGTGATCCGGACGCCCGGGTCGTGTCGGCGCAGGCAGTCGGCGAAGGCGAGCAGCGGGTAAATGTGCCCCCCGGTGCCACCTCCCGCGAGCACCACCGAACGCAGCGGACCCATCAGCGTCTCCTCTCGCTCGCCGTACCCTGACGGCTCCGGCCCTGCCGGACACCGCGCGGTACGGCATGGTCGTCCTTCCGCCGCTCCCGCGCCCGGGGCACTGGCCCTCGGGCCGCCGGTGGCGTCGCCGGCCGGCGACGCCGGCCGGGAAGCGGCGGCAACGGGGCCCAGAGTAGTCGGACCCACCGGGCCGGCGGACGGGCATGCAGTGCTCTGGCCGCATCGGGTTCGGCGCGGGCGAAGGACGCCAGCATCCCGATCGCCGCCAACGTCACGACCAGGGCACTTCCGCCGTCGGAGATGAACGGCAGCGGCAGACCGGTGATCGGCAGCAGCCCGACCACGCCCCCGATGTTGATCACCGCCTGGCTCACCAGCCAGGTCGTGACGGCGGCGGCGGCGAGCCTCCGGAACGGGTCGTCGACCCGCCGGGCGATCCGCAGACCGGTGTACGCGAGCACGGCGAACAGGGCGAGCAGCACGGCGCAGCCGATCACGCCCAACTCCTCGGCGATGATCGCGAAGATGAAGTCGTTGTGGGCCTCGGGCAGCCAGTCCCACTTGACGCTGCCCTTGCCCAGCCCGACGCCGAACCAGCCACCGTGCTCGATGGCCAGTCGACCCTGGTAGAGCTGGAGGCAGCCGTCGAGCTTGCACTCCTGCGGGTCGGGCGGGTTGATGAACGACGTCAGCCGCGCCAGCCGGTAGTTGTCCGCGCCGCGCTCGCCGGAACCGGCGCCCAGCGAGGCGACCGCGATGAGCAGGCCGACGCCGAGCAGGCCGACCACGGTCAGCGCGCCGAAGACCCGCATCCGCACGCCGGCGGCCCAGAGCAGGCCGACCACGAGGGCCAACAGGCAGAGCATCGTGCCGGTGTCGTTGTAGCCGACCAGCACGAAGAGCAGGCCCATCACCGGGAAGAGCGGGGTGGCCAGCTCCCGCAACCAGCCCAGCGCGGCCCCCTTGCGGGCGATCACGTGCGCGCCCCAGAGGACCAGCGCGAACTTGGCCAACTCGGAGGGCTGGAGCTGGATCCCGCCGACGAACAGCCAGTTCAGCCGTGCCTCGATCGGCCCGAACGACACCGACTTCAGGTTGGCGAGCCGGCCGTACGCGACCAGCAGGTTGAGCACCAGCAGCAGGGCCACCGCGGTGAACAGCAGCGGCCGGCCGAGCGAGCGGTAGGTGCTGGCGGGCAGCCGCTGACACACCCAGAACGCCCCGATGCCGATCACCGCGAAGATGGCCTGCTTGGTTAACGAGGCCGACGCGTTGCCGTCCTCGGCGTAGTCCTTCACGCTGGTCGCCGAGAAGACCATGGTCAACCCGATGAGCAGCAGCAGGCCGGCGCTGGACAGCAGCAGGTAGTAAGAGGCCAGCGGCCGGTCCAGCAGGCCCCGCAGCGCGGCCAGTCCACCGGCCGCGTCCAGCCCGCGCAGCGACGCCGACGCCCCGGCGGCGCTCTCCGCCGCACTGCTCTCCCGCGCCGCGCCGCTCTCCCGCGGAGCCGCCCCCGGCTCCGGCCCACGCGCGCCGTCGGGCCCGCGAGCGCCACCGGTCACCGCGGTACGCGCCGCGCTCGGTGACCGACGCCGCCGGCCGTCAGCTCTGTCCTCAGTGCCGATGTCCTCCCCCACCCCGACATCATCACCGCTCGACACCCCCGACGGCTCCAGAACGCCACCCCGGGCGTGTCGAGCCCCCTCCCGCCGATCTTGCGCTTTCTGTCCCGACCTAAGCCGCAGAGCGGGACATTCCACCGACAGAAGGTGCAAGATCGGCGGGGCAGGGCAGGGTCCCCCGCCCGGGGGGGGTTATGTCATGTTGGCGAGGAACTCGCTGTAGAACAGGCCCAGGGCGATGGCCACGCCGATGCCGGCGATGATCCAGAACCGGACCACGATGTTGACCTCGCTCCAGCCGGCCAACTCGAAGTGGTGCTGCAACGGGGACATCCGGAACACACGTTTACCGGTGGTCCGGAAGGAGATGATCTGGATCACCACGGACATCGTGATGATCACGAAGAGCCCGCCGATGATCGGCAGCAGCAGGATCGTCCGGGTGGACATGGCCATGCCGGCGATCAGGCCGCCCAGCCCCAGCGCCCCGGTGTCGCCCATGAAGATCCGCGCCGGGGACGTGTTCCACCACAGGAAGCCCACACACGCCCCGGCGGCGGCCCCGGCTATCAGCGCGATCTCCAACGGGTCACGGACCTCGTAGCAGTACGGCTGGGAGTAGCTCGGGTCGGCACACCAGTGGCGGTACTGCCAGAACGCGATCAGCGCGTACGCGGCGAGCACCATCACCGAGGCGCCGGTCGCCAGACCGTCCAGGCCGTCCGTGAGGTTGACGCCGTTCGTCGCGGCCATCACCACGAAGATGAAGATGATCACCGCGCCGACCTTGCTGACCTCCAGGAAGTCGATGTCCCGGATGAAGCTCAGCGTGGTGCTGCCCACGGTCTGGGTGTTGGTGGCCCGGCCCGTCGCGTCGGTCATCGTGCTCGGGAACCACAGCGCGATCACGCCGAAGACCGCGCCGACCAGGATCTGACCGAGCAGCTTGCCGCGCTTGTTGAGGCCGGCGCTGTTGCGCTTGCGCACCTTGAGGAAGTCGTCGAGGAAGCCCACCGCGCCGGAGAACACCATCAGCCCCAGCAGCACCAGCGCCGTGATGGTCGGCTCCACCTGCGCGATCTGCGCGTCCGGCAGCGTGGTCAGGGCCAGGTGGCCGGCCACGTACGCGATGACCGTGGCCAGGATGAAGACCACGCCGCCCATCGTCGGCGTGCCCTTCTTGCCCTGGTGCATGGCCGGGCCGTCGGACCGGATCGGCTGGCCGGCCTTGAGCCGGGTGAACACCTTGATCGCGATCGGGGTGCAGAACAGCGAGACGACGAAGGCCACCCCGATGGCGACGATGATGGCCCTCATCGAGTGGCCTCCTCGGCGGCGTCGGCGCGCAGGGCGTCAGCCACCTCCCAGGTCCGGTACCGGGAGCCCTTGACCAGGACGACGTCGCCCGGCCGTAGCTCGCCCCGCAGCACCTCGACGGCCGCCGCCTGATCGGTGAGCAGCACCGACTCTCCTCCCCAGTTCGCTACCGCTGTCGCGCCTTCGTGGATCGGCGCGGCCGGCTCGCCCACCACGAGCAGCCGGTCGACACCCAGCTCGGCCGCCAGCCGGCCGACCTCGGCGTGGCCGTCGCGCTCGAACGGGCCCAGCTCGGCCATGTAACCGAGCACCGCGACGGTACGCCTCTCCCGTCCGAGGCTGCCAAGCGCCCGGAGCGCGACCGCCATCGAGGCCGGGTTGGCGTTGTACGAGTCGTCGATGACCGTCACCCCGTCGGGCCGGTCGAAGACGTCCATCCGCCGGGTGGACTTCAACCCCAGCTCGCCGAGCGCCGTGGCCAGCTCGGCCAGCGGCATGCCCAGCTCCCGGGCGACCGCGGCGGCGGCGAGCGTGTTGCCGACCTGGTGGCGGCCGGTCAGCGCGAGCCGCACGGCCGCGCGCCCCTCCGGCGTGACCAGGGTGTACGACGGGTGCCCCCGCTCGTCGAGCGTGACGTCCTCGGCGCGCAGGTCGGCGTCCGGCGCCTCGCCGTAGCGGACCACCCGGGCCCGCGTACGGCTCGCCATGGCGTCCACCCGGGGGTCGTCGGCGTTCAGCACGGCCAGCCCGTCGGCCGGCAGCGCCTCGACCAGCTCGCCCTTGGCCTGGGCGATCGCCTCCTGTGAGCCGAACTCACCGATGTGCGACGTGCCGACGTTGAGCACCACCGAGATCCGCGGCGGCACCAGCTCACACAGGTAGCGCACGTGCCCGATGCCCCGCGCGCCCTTCTCCATGACCAGGTAGCGGGTGTCCGGCCCGGCCAGCAGCGCCGTGTACGGGTGACCCAGCTCGTTGTTGAACGAGCCGGGCGGCGCGACCGTGGCGCCGAGCCGGGCGGTGAGCTGACCGATCAGGTCCTTCGTGGTGGTCTTGCCGGACGAGCCGGTCACCCCGACCACGGTCAGCTCGGGCAGCCGGTCCACCGCCGCGCGGGCCAGCCGTCCCATCGCGGTCAGGGCGTCGTCGACCAGCACCATCGGCACCCCGGGAACCGCGCGGGTGCCGAGCACCGCCACCGCGCCGGCCTCGATCGCCCTGGCCGCGTAGTCGTGCCCGTCGACCTTCTCCCCCGGGAACGCCACGAAGAGCGAACCGGGCCCGACCTTGCGCGAGTCGAACTCGACCGAACCGGTGACGGTGGCGGCCGGGTCGGCGGCGACGAGCCGCCCGTCGACGGCCGTGGCCACCTCGGCCAGGGTCAGGGCGATCACCGCTGACCCGCCCGGTCCGCGAAGCGGGCCCGCAGCGCGTCGGCCAGCTCGGTGCTGTCGTCGAACGGGAACACCTCGCCCGCCACCTCCTGGCCCCGCTCGTGGCCCTTGCCGAGCAGAGCGATCACGTCGCCCGGCTCAGCCAGTCGGACCGCCTCGTCAATCGCGTCCCGCCGACCGGCCACCTCGATGATCCGGGCGGCGGTGTCGGCCCGGTACGCCCCGGCGAGCACCTCGGCGCGGATCTCGGCCGGGTCCTCGGTGCGCGGGTTGTCGTCGGTCACCAGCACCACGTCGGCCCCCTCGGCGGCGGCGGCGCCCATCACCGGCCGCTTGCCCCGGTCACGGTCCCCACCGGCGCCGATCACGCAGATCAGGCGTCCGACGCTCAGCTCCCGCAGCGCGGCCAGCGCCGCCACGATCGCGTCCGCCTTGTGCGCGTAGTCGACGACCCCACGCACCGGCCCGGCGACGTCGACGAGTTGCAGGCGACCGGGCACGCCACCGCAGGCGGCCACCCCGCCGGCGGCGGTCCGCGGGTCCACCCCGGCGCCCACCAGCGCGGCGATGGCCAGCAACGCGTTTGCCACGTTGTGCCGGCCGGGCAGCGCCACCCCGGCGGACACGACCACGCCGTCCGGGCCGTGGGCGGTGAACCGTTGCGCGTACCCCTCGCCGTCGACGCCGTCGGCCCACCACGTCGCGGTGGGGTCGCCGGCCGCCGAGTAGCTGACCGTCGCCGGCTGGTAGAGCGGCGTGAGGGCCGGATCGTCGCGGTTGAGCACCTCGACCGCGCACCGGCCGTCGAAGAGCTGCGCCTTGGCGGCGAAGTAGTCGGCGCTGTCGGCGTGGAAGTCCAGGTGGTCGGAGCCGAAGTTCGTGTAGCCACCCACGGCGAAGCGCACCCCACCGACCCGGCCCATGGCCAGGGCGTGGCTGGAGACCTCCATGACGACGGCGGTGACCCCCCGCTCGCGGGCGGTGGCCAGCATCGCGTGCAGGTCGGTCGCCTCCGGGGTGGTCCGCACGCTGTCGATCACGAGATCGCCGAGGCGGGTCTCCACGGTGCCGATCAGTCCGGTGGTGTGTCCGGCGGCGCGCAGCCCCGACTCCACCAGATAGGCCGTGGACGTCTTTCCGGCTGTGCCGGTGATGCCGATGACGGTCAGGTCGGCGGTCGGGTCGCCGTACACGGCCGACGCCAGTTCGCCGAGCACCGCGCGCGGGTCGGGGACCACCAGGGCGGGCAGGCCGCTCGCCGCCGCCAGCTCCGCGCCGGCCGGGTCGGTCAGCAGGGCCACCGCGCCGGCCTCGGCCGCGCCGACGGCGAACTCCGCGCCGTGGCGGCGAGCACCGGGCAGGGCCGCGTACAGGTCGCCGGGGCGGACCTCCTGGCTCGCGTGGGTGGCACCCGTGACGAGCACGTCGGCGGCGTCCGCCGGCAGGTCGACGGCGAGCCGGGCGGCGAGATCACCGAGCCGGACGCCGGTCACGGTACGTGGACGTGGATTGCCGGGCACGGCGTCAGACCCTACCCGGTCGTCCGGTTCCGGCCGCACAGCCGCCCCGGTGGTTCGTCGGCACTCACCGATGATGTCGCGCCCACGCCGCTCAGCGCGGATAGACCACGAACTTCGGTGCGGAACCACTCGGGGACGGCGGCACCCGGTAGTGACGCAGCGTGAACTGCATCATCTTCCGGAACGCCGGGTTGGCGATCGCCGCGCCACCACCGCCGGGGGCGTACACGAAGACCGCGATCACGTACCGGGGCTTCTCGGCGGGGGCCATGCCGATGAACGAGGACACCTCGCCCGACTGCCTCTTGCCGTCGACCCGACGCCACCCGGTGCCGGTCTTGCCGGCGACCCGGTAGCCGGAGACCGCGGCCGTGGTGCCGGTGGCGCCCTCGACGGTGGTGACCGCCTCCAGCATGGTGCGCAGCGCCGCCGCGTTCTGCGGGCTGAGCACGGAGCGGGTGACCGGCGCGGGCGCGGGGGTCCGCTTGCCGTCCGGGCCGATCGTCTCCTTGACCAGGTGCGGCTGCACGTACGTGCCGTCGTTGGCGATCGCGGCGTACGCGGCGGCCATCTGCAACGGGGTGGCGTCGACGCTGTGCCCGATCGGCACCGAACCGTACGACGAGTCGCTCCACTCGTCGGCCGGCAGCAGCCGGCCGCTGGCCTCGCCGGGCAGGCCCTCGCGGGTGGGCTGCCCCAGCCCGAACCGCTTCTGGTAGTCGATCAGCCGGTCCTTGCCGAGCTTGTCGGCGACGGTGATGGCGCCGACGTTCGACGAGAAGGCCAGCATCCCCGGAATGCTCATCTTCTTGCCGTTGGCGGGGTGCGTGTCCGAGAACCAGGTGTCGCCCATCTTGATGCTGTTCGCGATCGGCAGCGTGGTGTCCGGGGTGATCACCCCCTCCTGGAGCGCGGCGGCGTAGGTGATGGCCTTGTGCACCGAGCCCGGCTCGACCACGAAGCTGGTCGCGGCGTCCTCCCGGGCGACCGGGTCGCCCGGGGTCGGCTTGGCGGCGTTGTAGGTGGGGTCGCTGGCCTGGGCCCGCACCTCGCCGGTGGCGACGTCGATGATCACGGCTGCGGCGGTCGCGCCCTTCTGCCCCGCCATCCCCGCGCTGAGGATCTGCTGGCAACGGAACTGCAGGTCCCGGTCGATGGTGAGGGTCAGCGAGCTGCCCGGCTTCGCCGGAGTCGTCTTGCTGTAGCCGCCGGGGATCGGCGCGGCCAGGTCACCGAGGCCGGCCTCGTACACCCGCCGGCCGTCCTGCCCGGAGAGCAGGTCGTCGTAGCGGGCCTCCAACCCCTCCAGGCCGTCCATGTCCT
The DNA here is from genome assembly GCF_050948405.1 of Micromonospora sp. CA-248212. Lineage (NCBI taxonomy): Bacteria > Bacillati > Actinomycetota > Actinomycetes > Micromonosporales > Micromonosporaceae > Micromonospora > Micromonospora sp. CA-248212. The sequence continues at coordinate 5,385,041 of NZ_CP192023.1, forward strand.
GGCTGGTGAAGCCGATCAGGTTGGCCGCCAGGTCGCCGCCGGGCACCTCCCGGCGCTCGTCGCGGTGCACGCCGATGCCGGGCAGGTCCAGGTCCAGCACCTGCTTGGCCGTCGGGATCTCCACCCCCCGGGCCAGGTACTCGAAACGCGACGCGTTGCCGTTCTCCAGTTTGCGGGGCTTCATCAGCTCGGTCAGCTTCGACGCGGGAATGCCGAGCAACGGGGAGAGCGCCTTGGCGGTGGCGTCCGCCCCGATCCACCCGGGGCTGGACCGGTCTTCGATCAGCGTCGGGTCGGCGAACACGTACCGCGCCTCGACGCTGTGCGCCAGCGGCTCGCCCCGGAAGTCGTAGATCGCGCCGCGCGGCGCGGGCAGCTCCACGGTGCGCGTCCGGTCGGCGACGCCACCACCGGCGTAGGCGGGGGTGTCGACCGCCTGCAGGAAGATCAACCGCACCCCGATGGCGACGAAGAGCGCCAGGGTGAGCACGGTGCCCAGGCGCAGCCGCAGCCGCGGGTCGGCGAGCTTCGGCGGGCGGGGCGGCTTGCGGGACGGCCGGCGGGCCGGCGGACGGTCGCCGCGACCGGGCGCGCGGGGCGTGGTGCGGCGACGCGGCGGCGGAACGTCACCGGGGGCGCCGCGCGGATTCCGGGGCGCGACGGTGCGCACGACGCCGCTGCGGCCGGCCGCCGGAGCGTCACGCCGGCCGGCGCGGGCGGCGGCCCGGCCGCCGTCGAGCACCTGCAACGCCGGCCGGAACGGGTCGCCGGACCGCGTGCTGCCCCGAGGGGTACGCCGCTGCTCGGCGTTCCCGCCGCGCGCGGGCGTGCCGCGCTCCTCGCGGACCGTCCGCCCCCTCGGGGTGTACGCCCGAGCGCCGGAGATGCCACCGATCCCCGGCTCACCCGTGCGGGACTCGGAGTCGGCGGCGTCCCGGCGAGAACCGCGCCGGGACCCCGTGGGGTCCCGGCGCGGCTCGTCCGACTTCGGTGGCACCGGTCAGCCTCCCGCGCCCTGGCTGGTGACCGACGGCTCGCCGGTCGCCGGCTTGGGCACGCCGATCGGCTTGCCGTCCGGCATCCGGATGTACGCCGGCTCACCGGCGTCCACCAGACCCAGCCGACGTGCCTCGGCGGTCAGGTTCCCCGGCGCCTTGGCGTCGGCGATCTGCTTGTCGAGCTGCTGCTTCTCCAGGTCCAGTCGGGCCTGCTGCTGCTGCAGCTTCTCCAACCGGAACGCGTTCTCATTGATCTTGGTGTTGACCGCCAGGATGCCGAACACCCCGCCGACCACCAGCACCACGATCAGCGCCGCGAACGGCGCGCGCGGAACGGACACCGGCGGCGGAGGCGCCACCCGCAGCCGCGGCGAGCGGGCTGCCGCCGTGGCGGCTGCCTTCTCGGCCGGACGCAGCGCGGCACTGCCCTGGGTCGGGAACTCGCGCGCCCCCCGGGCGCGAGTCTCCCCCTGCCGACTCACTCGATCGATGCGTGGCGTACCGTTTTCCACGCGCGGAGCTCGCTCCGCCGCGGTCCGGCCCCCCGACCGCGGTGCGCGCTGCCCGCCGCCGGTGACGTCCCGGCGGTCGCGCTTGTCAATGCTCATGTCCCTCCCCCTCAACGTCCGTCCCTCGCCGGTCGCGGCGCCCCTGACCCCCCACGGATCAGGCGGACCCCGTGCCCGGTTGGTGCATTCCCTTCACCCGTCGGCGAGACCGTTCGCGGTCGGTCCGCCCCTGCTCTGTCGCGTTCGGGTCGAGTCGCTCCGCGGCCCGCAGCCGCACCGAAGCGGCGCGCGGGTTCGCGGCGACCTCCGTCTCCCCGGGCAGTTCGGCGCCCCGGCTGAGCAGCCGGAACGTCGGACCGGACCCGGGCAGTTCGACCGGGAGGTCGATCGGGCCCTTACTACGGACCCGGTCCGCGAGCGCCGCCTTGGTGAGCCGGTCCTCCAGCGAGTGGTAGGACAGGACCACCATGCGACCGCCCACGGTCAGTGCGTCGAGCGCGGACGGCAGCGCTGTCTCCAGCGCTGCCAGCTCTCTGTTTACCTCGATCCGTAAAGCCTGAAACGTTCTCTTTGCCGGGTGCCCGCCCGTTCGTCGGGCTGGTGCCGGAATCGACTCCCGGACCAGCTCGGCCAGCCGCGCCGACGAGGTGATCCGGGCCCGTTCGCGCTCCCGGATGATCGCCGAGGCGATCCGCCCGGCGAACTTCTCCTCGCCGTACACCCGCAGCACCCGGGCCAGATCCGGATGGGCGTACGTGTTGACCACCTCTTCGGCGGTCGTCCCCCGCGTCTGGTCCATCCGCATGTCCAGCGGCGCGTCCTGCGCGTACGCGAACCCGCGGTCGGGCGCGTCCAGTTGCAGCGACGAGACACCCAGGTCGAACAGGATCCCGTCGATGCCCGGATACCCCAGCCGCTGGAGCACGTCGGGCAGCTCGTCGTAGACGGCGTGCTCCAGGTGCACCCGGTCGGCGAACCGCGCCAACCGCACCCGTGCGTGGGCGAGCGCCTCGGTGTCCCGGTCGAGCCCGATCAGGACGGTCTCCGGATGCGCTTCGAGCACCGCCTCCGCGTGCCCGGCCAGGCCGAGCGTCGCGTCGACGTGCACCGTCCGGCCGCCTCGACCCAGCGCGGGGGCCAGCAGCTCGAGACACCGCTCGAGCAGCACCGGCACGTGCGTGCCGCGCAACTCCCCCATGATGACCCCCACTGGTTGAAACGTCCGTTCTTCTCGCGCGCCTGCCGTTGGAGACGGCGCTCCCGTCGTACCGCCAGATCCCCATCCGCTCCCGCCGGACACCGACTTCCGCCGGATTACTGGATCGTGCGCCTGGCACCGGGGAAGTGATGCCAGGAACTCGAAAGCGGCTGGAGATCTCGCAGTACGTCGGACGCCGTTCCGCCCTACAGACCGCCGGGCAGCACCCCCTCCTCGATGTCGGCGAAGTCGTCTTCGCTCTCGGCGAGGTAGGTCTCCCAGGCGACCTTGTCCCAGATCTCGACCCGGGTGCTCGCGCCGATGACCACCAGGTCCCGGTCGAGCGCCGCGTACTCACGAAGATGCGCGGGGATCGTCACACGGCCCTGCTTGTCCGGCACCTCGTCGTGCGCGCTGGCGAAGAAGACCCGGCTGTAGGCCCGGGCCGCCTTGTGCGTCATCGGCTGCGCGCGCAACTGCTCCGCGATCCGTTGGAACTCGGGTGTCGGAAAGACATAGAGGCAGCGATCCTGCCCTTTGGTGACCACGACACCCCCCGCCAGCTCATCCCGGAACTTGGCCGGAAGGATCAACCGGCCCTTCTCGTCCAGGCGCGGGGTATGGGTGCCGAGAAACATCGGCCCAACCCCCTCGCCCTTGAGCGGCGTTCGCGGCGCCGCTGACCCCCCGGGCCGGTGAGCCCTCCCGGCCTCACCATTGGGCCCCACTCTACTCCACTTCCCTCCACCTGCAACCAGATTCGCCCGCGTGGCGCGTCCGATCCGCGCGTGAAACCGCACGTCACAGGGGGTGGAGCGGAGTGGAGGGCCGGCGCGCCCGCCCGGTGTGGTCCGCTTTCCGACATTGATCGACTCCGTCCGGCCGAGCGCGCGCCGACCGCCCGCCGGGATGCCACGGCCGAACGGTTCACCGTCGGCGGCGATCTGGCGAGGTGGGCGGTCCGGTAACCTCGCTCGCGTGACGGACGCGAAAATGCCCCTACGGGCCAAGGTGGCCAGCTCCGTGTCACGGACCGCCGCGGCGCTCTCCCGGGCCGCCGGCCGTGGCGACGGTTCGGTGATCGGCGGGTGGATCGGGTTGAAGATCGACCCGGACCTGCTGGCGCACCTGTCGGCCGGCCGCGCCATCGCGCTGGTCTCCGGCACCAACGGCAAGACGACCACCACCCGGTTGACCGCCGCCGCGGTCGGCGTGCTCGGGCGGGTCGCCACCAACTCGTTCGGCGCCAACATGCCCAGCGGGCACACCTCGGCGCTGGCCAAGGCCGGCAGCACCCCGTACGCGGTGCTGGAGGTCGACGAGCACTACCTCGCCCAGGTGCTCGAGTCGACCGAGCCGCACGTGGTCGCGCTGCTCAACCTCTCCCGCGACCAGCTCGACCGCGCCAAGGAGGTCGCCATGATGGCGCAGCTCTGGCGCGCGGCCCTGGTCCGGCACACCGACGTACGGGTGGTGGCCAACGCCGACGACCCGATGGTGGTGTGGGCGGCCACCCCGCCGGCCGACCCGGCCCGCGGCATCAATCCGCCGCACGTGACCTGGTTCAGCGCCGGCCAGCGCTGGCACGACGACTCCTGGGTCTGCCCGGAGTGCGGCGCCACCATCGCCCGCTCCGGCGAGCAGTGGTGGTGCACCGGCTGTGCGCTGCGCCGCCCCGAGCCGCACTGGGTCGTCGAGGACGAGGGAGTGCTCGACCCCACCGGGGCCTGGCACAAGGTCTCCCTCCAGCTACCCGGCAAGGTCAACCTGGGCAACGCGGCGACCGCGCTGGCGGTGGCGGCCGAGTTCGGCGTACGCCCCGTCGACGCGGTGAGCCGTCTCGGCATCGTGACCTCGGTCGCCGGCCGGTACGCGCAGGTCGACCGGGACGGCCGCAACATCCGGCTGCTGCTGGCGAAGAACCCGGCCAGCTGGCTGGAGGCGTTCGACATGGCGGACGAGGCGCCCACCCTGCTCTCCATCAACGCGCGTGACCCCGACGGGTTGGACACCTCCTGGCTGTTCGACGTCGACTTCGCCCCGCTCCGCGGCCGGCAGGTGTTGATCACCGGTGACCGGGCATACGACCTGGCGGTTCGGCTGGACGTCAACGACGTGCCCTTCCAGCACGTCCGCACGTTCGACGACGCCGTCCGGTCGGTCCCGCCCGGCCGGCTCGAGGTCATCGCGAACTACACCGCGTTCCAGGACATCCGAGCGGAGTTGGACCGTGTCAACTGAGAGCCTGCGTATCGTCTGGATCTACCCCGATCTGCTGTCCACCTACGGTGACCGGGGCAACGCGCTGATCCTGGCCCGGCGGGCCCGCCAGCGCGGCATGCCGGTCGAGGTGCTGGAGGTCCGCTCCGACCAGCAACTGCCGTCGACGGCCGACATCTACCTCGTCGGCGGCGGCGAGGACGGCCCGCAGGCGCTGGGCGCGCAGCGGCTCATCGCGGACGGCGGTCTGCACCGGGCGGTCGCACAGGGCTCGGTGGTCTTCGGTGTCTGCGCCGGTTACCAGCTGCTCGGGACGTCCTTCTTCGCCAAGGGCGTGCAGTGCCGCGGCCTGGAACTGCTGGACCTGCGGTCCGACCGGGGCGAGAGCCGGGCCGTCGGCGAGCTGGCCGGTGAGATCGACCCTCGGCTGGGCCTGCCGCCGCTGACCGGTTTCGAGAACCACGGTGGCCGTACCCACCTCGGCCCGGAGGTCGCCCCCCTGGCCCGGGTCACCGCCGGGATCGGCAACGACGGCGCCACCGAGGGCGCCTGGCGCGGCAAGCTGCTCGGCACCTACTCGCACGGGCCCGCGCTGGCGCGCAACCCGGCCCTGGCCGACCTGCTGCTGCGCTGGGCCACCGGGGCACACCAGCTCCCGCCGCTGGACGACACCTGGCCCGACCGGCTCCGCACCGAGCGCCGTTCAGCGGTGGCCGCCGCCCGGGCATGATCCACGCTGTCCGGCGGCTGCTCCGGCAGCCGTCGGCCGCTCGGTTCGCCCTGCTGGTCGCGCTCATCGGCGGCTGCGGGCTGCTGCTGCTCCTGGCGCCCCGCCCGGACCCGGCGCGGCTACCGGCGCTCGCCGACCAGCTGGGCGACCTCGCCCCGGTGGCGGCGATCCTCGGCGGCGCGCTGCTCCTGGTCGCGCTGGTCCCCCGCACCTTCGTGACGCTCGCCGCGGGCGCGATCTTCGGCCCGCTGGAGGGCGCCGCGTACGCCCTGGGCGCGGCGTTGGTGGCCGCGGCGATCGGGTTCACCGTCGGCCGGCTGCTCGGCCGGGAGTTCGTCGCCGAACGGGTACGCGGTCGATTGGCCCGCCTCGACGGTTGGTTCGCCCGGCAGAGCGTGTTCGGCGTGGTCACCGTCCGGCTGCTGCCGATCGCGGGGTTCGGCCTGGTCAGCTACGGCTACGGCACGACCGGCACGCGGGTGTTGCCGTTCCTGGCCGGCAGCGTGATCGCCTCCGCCCCGACCGCGTTCGGCTACGCGGCGATCGGCGCGGCGGTCAGCTCACCCGGTCACGTCAACTGGTACGCCGCCGCTCCCGCCAGCCTCGGCCTGATCGCCAGCCTCGTCCTCGTACACCAGTGGTGGCGCGCCAACCGCCACCCCCGCTCCACCCCAACCTGACCCCCCGCGCCCGCGCCCGCGCCCGCGCCCGCCGATCTTGCACTTTCTGTCCCGACAAACCCTCGCATAAAGGGGCGGAATGTCGACCGAAACTGCAAGATCGACGGGGCGGAGCGGGGCGGAGCGGGGTGACAGGGTGGGGTGGGGTGGGGTGACAGGGTGGGGTGGGGGTCAGGCGACGACCGAGACCATCCGGCCCTTGACCACGATGACCTTGCGGGGTTCCCTGCCGGCCAGCGTCGCGGCCACCGCCTCCAGGGCCGCCGCGCGGACGGTCTCGTCGGCGGCGTCGGCGGGCACCTCGACGCGTCCCCGGACCTTGCCGTTGACCTGCACCGGGTAGGTCACCGTGTCGGCCACCAGCAGCGCCGGATCGGCCACCGGGAAGTCCGCGTACGTCAGCGAGGTGTCGTGGCCCAGCTTGCGCCACAGCTCCTCGGCCAGGTGCGGGGCGAACGGCGCCACCATCAGCACCAGCGGCTCGGCCACCTCGCGGGGCGTCGCCGACAACCCGGTCAGTCCGTTGGTCAACTGGATCAGCTTGGCGATCGCGGTGTTGAACCGGATGCCGTCCATGTCGCCACGGACCCCGTCGATCACCGTGTGTAGCAGCCGGCGGGTCGCCGCATCGGCCGGGTCGTCGGTGACGCGCACCTCGCCGGTCTGCTCGTCGACGACCGCCCGCCAGACCCGCTGCAGGAACCGGTACGAGCCGATGACCGCCCGGGTCTCCCACGGGCGGGACACCTCCAGCGGGCCCATCGACATCTCGTACACCCGGAAGGTGTCCGCGCCGTACGCCGCGCACATGTCGTCGGGGGTCACCACGTTCTTCAGCGACTTGCCCATCTTGCCGTACTCGCGGTTGACCACCAGGTCTTCCAGGTAGTACGCGCCGTCGCGCTCGATGACGTCCTCGGCCTGCACATAGCTGCCCCGCGAGTCGGTGTACGCGTACGCCTGGATCATGCCCTGGTTGAACAGCTTGCGGAACGGCTCGAACGACGACACGTGACCCAGGTCGAACAGCACCTTGTGCCAGAACCGCGCGTACAGCAGGTGCAGCACGGCGTGCTCGGCGCCCCCGACGTACAGGTCGGTGCCGCCGCAGTCGCCCTCGCCGCGCGGGCCCATCCAGTACCGCTCGTTCTCGGCGCTGACGAACCGCTCGGTGTTGGTCGGGTCCAGGTAGCGCAGCTCGTACCAGCAGGAGCCGGCCCACTGCGGCATCACGTTGGTCTCGCGGGTGTAGCGCTGGGGCCCGTCACCCAGGTCCAGCTCGACCTCGACCCAGTCGCGGCGACGTGACAGCGGGGTCTCCGGGTTGGAGTCGGCGTCGTCCGGGTCGAACGTCTTCGGGGAGAAGTCGTCCACCTCGGGCAGCTCGACCGGCAGCATCTCCTCCGGCAGGGCGATGGCCGCGCCGGTGGAGTCGTACACGATCGGGAAGGGCTCACCCCAGTAGCGCTGCCGGGAGAACAGCCAGTCCCGCAGCCGGTAGGTCACCGCGCCGGTCCCGTGTCCGTTGGCCTCCAGCCACGCGATGATCGCCGCCTTGGCCTCCGCGACCCCCAGGCCGTTCAGGTCCAGGCCGCGCTCGGGCGCGGCGCTGTTGATGGCCGGGCCGTCGCCGGTGTACGCCCTGCCGTCGAAGCCCTCCGCCGGCTGCACGGTCCGCACGATGGGCAGCTCGAAGACCTCGGCGAACGCCCAGTCCCGCTCGTCCTGCGCCGGCACCGCCATGATCGCGCCGGTCCCGTAGCCGGCCAGCACGTAGTCCGCGACGAAGATCGGGATCTGCCCGCCGGTGACCGGGTTCGTGGCGTACGCGCCGACGAAGACGCCGGTCTTCTCCTTGGAGTCGGACTGCCGCTCAACGTCGGTCTTGGCGGCCGCGGCCCTGCGGTACGCCTCGACGGCCTCGGCGGGGCTGGCGTGCCCGCCGGTCCAGGCGTCCCGGGTGCCCTGCGGCCAGGCGGCCGGCACCAGGGCGTCGACCAGCTCGTGCTCGGGCGCCAGCACCACGTAGGTGGCCCCGAAGATGGTGTCCGGACGGGTGGTGAACACCCGGATCGGCGCCTCCGCCGTGGCGAAGTCGATGTGCGCGCCCTGCGACCGGCCGATCCAGTTGCGCTGCATCAGCTTGATCGGCTCGGGCCAGTCCAGGCTGTCCAGGTCGTCCAGCAGCCGGTCACCGTACGCGGTGATCCGCATCATCCACTGCTTCAGGTTGCGCTTGAAGACCGGGAAGTTGCCCCGATCGGAGCGGCCGTCGGCGGTGACCTCCTCGTTGGCCAGCACGGTGCCCAGCCCCGGGCACCAGTTCACCGGCGCCTCCGAGACGTACGCCAGCCGGTGGTCGTCGACGACCTGGCGACGCTCGGCGACGCTCAGCTCGGCCCAGGACCGGCCGTCCGGGGTCGCCCGGTTGCCGCCCTCGAACTCGGCGATCAGCTCGGCGATCGGACGCGCCCGGCCGGCGTCCCGGTCGTACCAGGAGTTGAAGATCTGCAGGAAGATCCACTGCGTCCAGCGGTAGAAGTCGGTGTCGATGGTCGACACCGAGCGCCGCTCGTCGTGCGCCAGCCCCAGGCGGCGCATCTGCGCCTTGTACCGCTGAATGTTCTGCTCGGTAGTGGTCCTGGGGTGGGTGCCGGTCTGCACGGCGTACTGCTCCGCGGGCAACCCGAACGCGTCGAACCCCATCGCGTGCAGCACGTTGTGCCCGGCCATCCGCTGGTAACGGGCGTAGCAGTCGGTGCCGATGTAGCCCAGCGGGTGGCCGACGTGCAGGCCGGCGCCCGACGGGTACGGGAACATGTCCAGCACGTACAGCTTCTGCGCGTCGAAGCGCGGGTGGCTCGGATCGGCCAGCGGGCCGGTCGGGTTGGGCGCGTGGAAGGTGCCCTCGCGCGCCCAGGTGTCCTGCCAACGAGTCTCGATCTCGTCGGCCATGGCCGCGGTGTACCGGAACGGGGGGATGTCGCCCGCCGGTGCGGCTGCCTTGCTCATCGTCTCTCCTCGCTTCGCTTCGCTTCGTCTCGGCACCGCCGGGCCGGACCGGCGGCGGGCACAAAAAAAGCCCCTCGCGCAGGAGGGGGCCGCCGTGCTGTCGCGCGCTCAGCGCATCAGCACGGCCCGATAAGAAGCAGGAAGACTCCGGCCATATCCGGCAGTCTACCCCCTCACCTGCGGCATTAATGCGTCCGTCAGCGCGCCCGCACCGATCCCCCGACTCGGCGAATATCCATCCGTAACCGACGGACTACCTGCGGGGGTCGGCGATAACGACAAACATGGTTAGCCTGAGAGGCCAGTGAGCTCCCTGCGGCAAACGAGGCTCGGCGTCGCATACCCAACGGCGGGTCCAGGTGCTCTCGACAGAGCTGCCGTGACGGCGACGAGGAGGAGGCCCGTGACACAACAGACCTGGGACGAGGTGGGCGGCCTGTTGCCGCACGACGAGTTCCGCGCCGCCAGCGAGGCCATCGTGGCCAACATCGAGCAGGTCATCGAGGGAAAGACCGCCACCGTGCGGCTGGCCCTGGCTGTGCTGCTCGCCGAGGGCCACCTCCTCATCGAAGACGTCCCCGGCGTCGGCAAGACCAAGCTGGCCAAGGCCCTCGCTCGGTCCATCGACTGCACGGTCCGCCGGATCCAGTTCACCCCCGACCTGCTGCCCAGCGATGTCACCGGCGTCAGCGTCTACAACCAGGAGACCCACGACTTCGAGTTCCGGCCGGGCGCGGTCTTCGCCAACCTGGTGGTCGGCGACGAAATCAACCGGGCCTCGCCGAAGACCCAGTCGGCGTTGCTGGAGTGCATGGAGGAACGGCAGGTCACCGTCGACGGCGTGACCTACCAGCTCCAGACCCCGTTCATGGTCATCGCCACCCAGAACCCGATCGAGATGGAGGGGACGTACCCGCTGCCGGAGGCGCAGCGCGACCGGTTCACCGCCCGGATCGCGATGGGTTACCCGGACGCCGGCGCGGAGCTGGCGATGCTCGACGGCCACGGCGCCACCGACCCGCTGCACGAGCTGCGTCCGGTCTCCGACGCCGACATGGTCCGGCAGCTCATCGCCACCGTCCGGCAGGTGCACGTCGCGGACGCGGTCAAGCAGTACGCGGTCGACCTGGTCACCGCCACCCGTGAGGCCCACGACCTGCGCCTCGGCGCGTCCCCCCGGGCGACGCTGCAACTGCTGCGCACGGCCCGTGCGGTCGCCGCGCTGGAGGGCCGCGACTACGTCCTGCCCGACGACCTGCAGGCCCTGGCGGTGCCGGTGCTGGCGCACCGGATCATCCCGACGGCCGACGCGCAGCTCGCCCGGCGGACCACCGACGCGATCGTCTCCGAGCTGGTGCACCGGCTGCCCCTGCCGCACGACCGTCAGCGCAACCCGTACGACACCCGGCCCGCCACCGGCAACGGCCGCGCGCCCTACGAGCCGCGGAGGCCGTGACGTGCGTGCCGGGCTGCGCGGGCTGACCACCCGCGGGCGCTCGTTCCTGGCCGCCGCGGTCGCCGCGGCGGTCTCGGCCGTCATCCTGGGCGAGAAGGACCTGCTCCGGGTGGCCCTGCTGTTGGCCATCCTGCCGCTGCTGGCCGCCGCCTACGTGGGTCGCAGCCGCTACAAGCTGGCCTGCAACCGCTCGCTGGACCCGCACCGGGTCCCGGTCGGGGCCAACTCGAGGATCGTGCTGCGCCTGCAGAACCTCTCCCGGCTGCCCACCGGCACCCTGCTGCTGGAGGACCGGCTGCCCTACGCGCTGGGCAGCCGGCCCCGCGTCGTGCTGGAACGGCTCGGCGCGCAACAGGCCAGCTCCGTGGCGTACACGGTCCGCGCGGACGTGCGCGGTCGCTACGACGTGGGTCCACTGGTGGTCCGGATGACCGACCCGTTCGGTCTCTGCGAGCTCACCCGCTCCTTCCCCAGCACCGACCACCTCACGGTCATCCCGCAGGTCACCCCCCTGCCGTCGGTCCGGCTCCCCGGGGAGTACGCCGGCAGCGGCGACAGCCGGGCGCGTTCGGTGGCGGTCCACGGCGAGGACGACGCGGCGACCCGGGAGTACCGCCGGGGCGACGACCTGCGTCGGGTGCACTGGAAGTCCACGGCGCGCACCGGCGAGCTGATGGTGCGCCGGGAGGAGCAGCCCTGGGAGAGCCGTGCCACCGTCGTGCTGGACACCCGGGCGTACGGCCACCGGGGTGACGGGCCGACAGCGAGCTTCGAGTGGGCGGTCTCGGCCGCCGCGAGCATCGCCGTACACCTGCGCCAGGCCGGCTACAAGCTGCGCCTGGTCACCGGCTCGGGGGTCGACGTGGACGCCTCGGAGGGCGGTGGCGACGGCGTGCTGCTCGACCATCTGGCCGAGGTGCGGTTGGACCAGCGGGCCGACGTCACCGGGCTGGTGCAGCGGGTGCGGCAGCGCGCCGACGGCGGGCTGATCATCGGGCTGTTCGGCGCGGTGAGCGTCGCCGAGGCCGAGCTGCTGGCCGGGCTGCGCGGCAACGGCGCGACGTGTGTGGGTTTCCTGTTGGACAGCTCCACCTGGCTGAGCCTCCCCGAGAAGGCTCGCGCCGAGGCGGAGCACGCGCACGGCGCCGCCGTGCTCACCATGGTGCGCAGCGGCTGGCGCGTGGTCGGCGCCGACCACGGCAGCCGACTGCCGGCGCTGTGGCCGCAGGCGGGCCGCGGCTCCCAGGGCTTCGCCCTGCGGGCCGCGCTGGCCGAGACGGTCGCTGGCCGCGTGCGATGAACGGAAGGTCCCCCTCATGATCGCCAGCCGGAACACCGGTCTGGTCGCGGCCGCCGCGACGCTGCTCGCCGCCGCGCCGCTGTCGGCCATCTTCCAGACCTGGACGTGGCTGATCCAGTGCGCGATAGCGGTCGCCGTGGTGGCCGGAGTCGCCGCGCTGACCCGGCTCGTCCGCGCGCCGCTCTGGGGCCAGGTGCTCGGCATGCTGGCCGCCCTGCTGCTCGCGCTGACCTGGCTGTTCCCGAGCGGCAGCGAGCTGCTGGCCCTCCTGCCCACGCCGAGCACGATCGGGCACTTCGCCGATCTGCTCGCCGGTTCGGCGCAGGACATGCGCTCGTACGGCGTCGAGGTCCCGGACACCGATCCGCTGCTGTTCATCACCGTGCTCGGCGTCGGCGGGGTGGCCGTGCTGGTGGACTTTCTGGCCGTGGGACTGCGCCGGCCGGCGCTGGCCGGGCTGCCGATGCTCGCGATCTACTCGGTGCCGGTCGCGGTCTACGTGGACAGCGTCCCCCCACTGCCGTTCGTGGTGGGTGCCGCCGGCTACCTGTGGCTGCTGGTGACCGACAACATCGACCGGGTGCGTCGGTTCGGGCGGCGGTTCACCGGCGACGGCCGGGACGTGGACGTGTGGGAGGCGTCGCCACTGGCGTCCGCCGGACGTCGGCTCGCCGTGGTCGGCGTGGTGCTGGCCGTGGTGCTGCCGCTGGCGGTGCCCGGCCTGAGCGGTGGGTTGCTCGACCGGATCACCGAGGGCACGGGTAACGGCACCGGCAACGGTCGGGGGGTGGGTGGCTCGTCCGGCCGGATCGACCTGTTCGCGTCGCTCGCCGGCCAGCTCAACCAGTCCGAGGTGGTGGACCTGGTCAAGGTGACCACGTCGGAGCAGAGCCCGTTCTACCTGCGCTACGCGGTCGCCGACGAGCTGCGCCCGAACGGTTTCCAGGCCCGCGCCGCGAGTGGCCGGCCGGTCAACCGCGATCTGCCCGATCCGGGCGAGCGGGTCGGGCCGGGGGTGCAGCAGGCCGAGTACCGGGCGACCGTCGAGGTGACCAAGAGCCTCAGCATGTCCCTGATGCCGGTGTACGCCGAGCCGGTGCGCACCCAGGACCTGAACAGCAACTGGCTGTACGACCCCAACCAGCAGATCGTGTTCTCCAACCGGGAGAGTTCGCGGGGGCGTAAGTACTCGTTCGACTACATCCGCTCGACGTACACCCCGGCGACCCTGCGGGCCGCGAAGTCGCTGCCGGCCGAACACCCGCTCCGCCGGCAGCAGACCGCCACCCCCGGGCCGGTGCCCGAGGTGGAGGAGCTGGTCCGGGGGCTGATCCAGGGCAAGCGGACCGACTACGACCGGGTGCTGGCCATCTACCAGCACTTCTCCGCGAACAACGGGTTCACGTACCGGTTGAGCACCGCGAGCGGCAGCAGCGGCCAGGACATCGTGAACTTCCTGACCAACAAGGTCGGTTACTGCCAGCAGTACGCCGCCGCGATGGCCTGGCTGGTCCGGTCGGCCGGCATCCCGGCGCGGGTCGCGTTCGGGTTCACCAACGGCAGCAGGCGCGACGGCGACACGTACACGCTGACCAACCTCAACCTGCACGCCTGGACCGAGGTCTTCTTCGACGGGATCGGCTGGGTGCCGTTCGACGCCACCCCGGCGTCCGGAGTTCCCGGCTCCACCCGATCGGCCTGGGCGCCGGACACCGACGCCCCCGAGCCGTCCACTCCGGAGGCCGGCGCCACGGACAGCCCGAGCGGCGCGGACTCGTCGGCCGGGCCGACCGGCCCGGACAACGCCGACCGGGACACCGACTCCGGGCTCTCCCTGGGGGATTCGCGGCCGACCGAGCAGGCCCCGGTGTGGCCGTGGTGGGTAGCGGCCGTACTCGCGCTGGTGGCACTGCTGGCGGTGCCGGCACTTCGTCGGCGGGCGCTGCGTCGGCGGCGGGCCGGCCGGGCGGACGTCGCGGCTGCCGCCGCCGTGGGCGACGGGCCGCCGACCGACGACGCGCGGGTGATGGTGGTCGAGGCGGACCCGGGTCGCGCTCGCGCCGACGCCCACGCCGCCTGGGCCGAATTACTCGACACGCTCGTCGACTACAAGGTGCGGGTGGACCTGACCGAGACGCCCCGGGCGACCGCGGACCGGCTGGTCCGGGACGCTCTGTCCGACGACGCCGAGGCCATCGGGGCGGCGCGGCTGCTCGGCCGCGCCGAGGAGCGGGCCCGGTACGCGCGGGCTCCGCTGACCGGTGAACCGTTGCCGTCCGCGCTCCGCGCGGTCCGTGGGGCGCTCTCGTCCCGGGCGGACCGACGGACCCGGCTGCTCGCCGCCGTGTTGCCGCCCTCGGTGCTGCAACGCTGGCGGATCGCACTGGCGGACTCCTCCGGCCGCCTGGTGGCGCTGACCACGCGGATGCGCTACCGGCTGCTGCGCTGGAACCCGCGCCGGTTGCTGGCCGATCGAGCCGCCCGCTGACCAACGCCCGCCAGCGCGCTGCGGCGGCGCCCCGGCCTAACGCCGGGGCGCCGCCCCAGCCCCAGCCCCAGCCCCAGCCCCAGCCCCAGCCCCAGCCCCAGCCCCAGCCCCAGCCCCAGCCCCAGCCCCAGCCCCAGCGATCTTGCACTTTCTGTCGCGACATAAGGGGTATCCCACTCATACGGACGACAGAAACTGCAAGATCGGCGCGATCTCGGAGGGACGCGGAGCGCGAGCACGGCGGCGCGGGGCGCGCGAGCACGATGTTCGGGGCATGACGGAGCGACGGCGGCCATCGGGGGTGTCCCGATGGCCCGCTCGTCGCGGTGGTCGGCCCGCCTCAGCGGCGGGACGCGCTCAGCGGTGCCCCTCCGGGCGCTGCCGCCATCGGTCTTCCATCCGGTCCAGGATCGACCGTCGGCGACCGGACCGGCCACCGCGGGGACGACGACGACTCGTCGTGCCACCCACCACGTGCAGGTCGGGTGACTGCGCCCGCCGGTGCGACTGCACCGCGAACGCGGCCGACGCCAGCATGACGACGAAGCCCGCCACCGCCAGCGGTGGAGTCTTGATCACCGCGCCGTAGACCAGTAGGGCCAAGCCAGCGATGATCACGCCGGCTGCGACGAGCAGGCGACGCCGCGCGTGGAAGCGCGGATCGCTGGCGCGCACGGCCGAGGCGAATTTGGGGTCCTCGGCAAGCGACCGCTCGATCTGCTCGAACAGCCGCTGCTCGTGCTCCGAGAGCGGCACGGCACTCCTCCCCGGTCACGTTGGTCGGCCCACTCGGGCCGACAGACCGTGGCAGCCAACCGGCTGCTTACCCGCAAGTCTACGAGGGGGGTCGCGCGTCGGAAAGCGGGACGACCTACGGGTGGGGTGGATTTTCCTTTCGATGAGCGTCACGGTCGGCTAACAGACTGGCCGGACCTATGACGGACCGCCCGAATCGGGCAGCGGCGGCGTCCGCGGCGGCTTCCGCCTCCCGCCAACCACGCTCGGGCGCGCCGAGGGTGAGCTGTCGGGGCGCGCCCTGCGCCGAGGTGAGTCCCTCCACCCGGACACCGACGAGGCGGATCCGCTCAGCCGGGTCCAGCGCGGTGTAGAGCGCCCAGACCGTGTCGAACATCTCCCGGGCCGTGTCGGTGGGTACGTCGAGGGTGCGGGAGCGGTTGACGGTGCGAAAGTCGGCCAGTCGTACCTTCAGGGTGACCGTGCGCCCGACGTGTCCGGCGCTTCGCAGCCGGACGCCGACCTTCGCGCTGAGCGCGAGCAGGGCACGGCGGATCTCCGTCGGGTCCGCCACGTCGGCGTCGAAGGTCACCTCGGCGCCGATCGACTTGTCGACGTGTTCGGGACTGACCCGGCGCGGGTCACGCCCCCACGCCAGCTCGTGCAGGTGCGCCGCGGACGCCGCGCCCACCGCCCGGCGCAGCATGCCCACCGGGGCCTCGGCGAGGTCCCCCACGGTGGCCAGACCCAGCCGACGCAGCGTCTCGGCGGCCCGCTCCCCCACCCCCCACAGCGCGTCCACCGGGAGCGGGTGCAGGAAGTCGAGGACCTGCCCGGCGGGTACGACCAGCAGGCCGTCGGGCTTGGCCCGGGTGGAGCCGAGCTTGGCCACGAACTTGCTCGGCGCCACCCCGACCGAACACGTCAGCCCCTGCTCGTCGGCGACCCGCTGGCGGATCAGCCGGGCGATGGTGGCCGGCGGGCCGAACAGCTTGCGGGCGCCCCTGACGTCGAGGAACGCCTCGTCGAGGGAGAGCGGCTCGACCAGCGGGGTGACGTCCCGGAAGATCTGCATGACCGCCCGCGAGGCGGCCGAGTACGCGGCGAAGTTCGGCGGCAGGTAGACGGCGTGCGGGCAGAGGGCTCGGGCCCGGGAGGTCGGCATGGCGCTGCGCACGCCGTAGCGGCGGGCCTCGTAGCTGGCCGAGCTGACCACGCCACGCGAGCCCACGCCACCCACCACGACCGCGCGGCCGCGCAGCTCGGGCCGGGCACGCACCTCCACCGAGGCGAAGAACGCGTCCATGTCGACGTGCAGGATGCCGCTGGCGGAGTCGTCGGCGTCCGGCCCGAAGCGCGGATCACCGCCTCGGGGCAACGACTGACTGCGGCCCATCGGTGCAGGTTATCCCCGAGGTACGACACCAGCACCGGCCGGCTGGCCGGACCGCGCCCCGGTCAGCCCCGCACGACCAGCAGCGGCACGGTCAGCTCGGCGGCGGTGTCCGCCCCGTGGTACGCGACCAGCTTCGACACCTTCGGCGGTTCGGTGCGGCTGGCCAGGACGGCGTACGTGTCGTTGCAGGTCACCACGACGTCACCGATCCGGCCCAGGTGCTCCTCGGGCACCGGCCCGAACCAGCCGGTGGCGACCACCTCCGCGCGGGTACGCACCCGGGCCGCGTCGCCGAGCACCGCCGACCAGGCGGCCACCACGTCGTCCACCGCTCCCGGCTCGGTGTGCAGGTAGCGCACCCGGGCCTCGCCGGCAACCACCCGCAGGCCGTCGCGCAGCCGTGGATCGGTGTCCAGGTCGAAGCGGTGCGCGACGGGGATGTCGAGTTGCCCGTGGTCGGCCGTGACCAGCAGCGCCGCGTCCGGCGGTAGCCCGTCGACCAGCCGGGCGAGCAGCAGGTCCACCTCGGCGGCGGCGCTTCGCCACGGCGCCGAGTCGACCCCGCTGAGGTGCCCCTGCCGGTCGAGGTCGGGGTGGTAGCCGAAGACCAGGGTTGGTCCGTCGCCGGCGGACAGCGCGGCACGCATGGCGGTGGCCAGCTGATCCGCGCCGGCGGCGCCCCGGAAGTCGCCGCCCCGGTTGGCGGCCAGGGTCAACCCGCTGCCGCCGTACTCCGGCCGGCTCACCACCGTCGTCGCCACACCGGCGGCCCGGGCCCGTTGAAGCTGGGTGGGCACCGGCTGCCAGCGCAGCGGCGACGGGTCGGCGGCCCAGTCGGTGTGGGTGAGCACCCGGTCGGTGCCGGGCACCCGCACCGTGAAGCCGAGCACCCCGTGCGCGCCGGGCGCGACGCCGGTGCCCAGCGTCACGAGGCTCGTCGGGGTGGTGGACGGGAAGCCGGCGACGAGGGGCCGACCCACCGTCGCGGCCAGCCCGGCGAGCGTCGGCGCGTACGGGGCGGCGGTCGGCACCTGGTACCAGCCGAGCCCGTCGACGAGCAGGACGGCGATCCGGCGTACCCCGGCCAGCGCGGGCGTCAGGCCGAGCGGGTCGGGCGAGCCGGGCACGCCCAGTACGGCGAGCGCGCTGGGCAGCACGTCGGCGAGCCGTCCGCCGGTTCGATCGGGCGCGAGGACCGCCAGCGGCGGGTCGAGGCCGGTCACCGGACCGCTGGCAGCCGGCGTACGCCCGTCGGCGGTCAGCTCGGGGCCGGACGAACCGGCCGACGTACCCCCGTCGACGGGCCGGACCGGACGGGTCATGCCGGTCGGCGGGCGAACAGGTGCAGTTGGGCGGCCAGATCCCGGTAGGGGGGCTGAGCGGCCAGGGCCAGTTCCAGCTCGACCAGGGCCGCGGGCTGCCCGTCGGAGACGGCGGCCGGCAGCAGGTCGGCGAGCACGCGTACCCCGTGGATGTCCTCGACCTCCAGCCCGGCGGCGGTGAGCAGCGCGACGGCCTCGGGGGCGTCGTAGCGGCGGCGCAGGGTGTCGCGCGGCCCGGCGCTGCCGGCCGGGTCGGCGGCCACCGACGCCGCGACGTCCAGATGCCCGTTCATGGCGCGGCCCAGCACGGCCGCCGCCCGGCCGGCTACCAGCACGCTTGCCGCGCCGCCGGGGCGCAGCGCGGTGGCCAGCGCGGCGACCACCGGCGTCGGGTCGTCGACGACCTCCAGGACTGCGTGGCAGAGCACCAGGTCGACCCCGGCCGGCTCGACCAGCCCGGCGAGGGCGTCGCCGTCGCCCTGCACGGCGACGACCCGATCGGCGACCCCGGCCTCGGCGGCCCGGCGGGTGAGCGCGGCGAGCGCGTCGGGGCTGGCGTCGACCACGGTGACGCGGTGCCCGGCCCGGGCCAGCGGGACGGCGAAACCGCCGGTGCCCCCGCCGATGTCCAGCACGGTCAGCTCGGCGTCGCCGCGCCGGTCCAGCTCGGCGCGCAGCACCGACCAGATCACGGCGGTACGGGGGGTCAGCGGCGGCGCGGCGAACCGGCCTCGGGTCTGCTCCACCCGGTCGAGCCTAGTGGTCAGGACTGGGTGCCCTCGACCGCGTCCTCAGCCCGGGATCGACGCTCGTTGGCGACCGGACCGTTTGTCACCTCGTACTCGCGGGGGTCGGTGAGGTGCGACGGCATCCAGCCGGCACCCAGCCGGGTCCGCCGGACGTTGGCGATTCCGCCACCGGTGTACGCGTGGTTTCCCATCACTTGTCAGTCCCCCTCACGGATCACGGGCCGCTCTGCCCGCTCAGGACGAGTCTCCCGCTCCGCGGCGACAGAAACCGTAATGTGGATCACTGTTCAGCGGAAGTCGCGGGAGGCGGGACTGACCGGCGGCTCGATGGCGTCCAACCGGTCGGCGACCAGGTTGGTCACTCCCTCGTGGCGTTGCAGTCGTCCCCGGACCACCAGCGCGGCGCTGGTGCGGGCCACCCGCCGATAACGCTGCCACAGACCCGGCGAACAGGTCACGTTCAACATCCCGGTCTCGTCCTCCAGGTTGAGGAAGGTCACCCCACCAGCGGTCGCCGGGCGCTGTCGATGGGTGACGATGCCACCGACCCGGATCCGCTGGCCCGGCTCCACCCGGCCGAGCCGGGCGATCGGCACCGCCCCCAGCACGTCGAGCTGCCCCCGGATGAACCGGGCCGGATGGCTCTCCGGCGACAACCCGGTGGCCCACACGTCCGCTACCAGCCGATCCACGGCCTCCATGCCGGGCAGCGTGGGCGCCGTCGCGCCGGTCACCGTGCCGGGCAGCCGGCCCGGTCGGTCCTGGGCCGCCGCGCCGGCGGCCCACAGCGCCTCCCGCCGGGTCAGCCCGAAACAGGCGAAGGCGTCCGCGGTGGCCAGCGCCTCCAGCTGCGCGGCGGTCAGTCCGACCCGCCGGGCCAGATCCGGCATGTCACGGTACGCCCCACCGGCCGTCCGCTCGGCCTCGATCCGCTCGGCCACGTCCGATCCGAGGGTACGTACGCTGGACAGCCCCAGTCGGACGGCCGGACCGCCCAGCCCCCAGGCGTGCGGCGGCTCCCCCGGCTCGCTGCCCCACCGGGTGTCCGGGGTGGACTCGAGCACCGCCAGAGCACCGCTGGCGTTGATGTCCGGGCGGCGGACCTCCACCCCGTGCCGGCGGGCGTCGTCGACCAGGGTCTGCGGCGAGTAGAAGCCCATCGGCTGGGCGTTGAGCAGCGCCGCCAGGAACGGGGCCGGGTGGTAGCGCTTGAGCCACGAGCTGGCGTACACCAGGTAGGCGAAGCTCATCGCGTGGCTCTCCGGGAAGCCGTAGCTGGCGAACGCGGTGAGCTTGCGGTAGACGTCGTCGGCCAGCTCGCCGGTGATGCCCCGCTCGGCCATCCCGGCGTAGAGCCGGTCGGCGATGCGGGTCATCCGCTCGACCGACCGTTTCGCGCCCATCGCCCGGCGCAACTGGTCGGCCTCGGCCGCGTCGAAACCGGCCAGGTCGATGGCGAGCTGCATCAACTGCTCCTGGAACAGCGGCACCCCCAGGGTCTTCTCCAGCGCGTTACGCATCAACGGGTGGGCGAAGGTCACCGGCTCCTGACCGTTCTTACGCCGGATGAACGGGTGCACCGAACCGCCCTGGATCGGGCCGGGACGGATCAGCGCCACCTCGACCACCAGGTCGTAGAACTCGCGGGGCTTGAGCCGCGGCAGGGTGGCCATCTGGGCGCGGCTCTCCACCTGGAACACCCCGACCGAGTCCGCCCGGCAGAGCATGTCGTAGACCTCGGGATCGTCAAGCGTCATGTCGCCGAGATCCAGCCGGGACCCGATCATGTCGTAGCCGTAGTGCAGGGCGGAGAGCATGCCCAGGCCGAGCAGGTCGAACTTCACCAGGCCCACGGCGGCGCAGTCGTCCTTGTCCCACTGCAGGACGCTGCGTCCGGGCATCCGCCCCCACTCCACCGGGCAGACCTCGATCACCGGACGGTCACAGATCACCATCCCGCCCGAGTGGATACCCAGGTGCCGGGGGAACGTCTGCAACTCGTTGGCGTACTCCACCACCTGCTCCGGGATGCCCTCGACGTCGACCGTGGCGACCGAACCCCACCTGTCGATCTGCTTGCTCCAGGCGTCCTGCTGACCGGGTGAGAAGCCGAACGCCTTGGCCACGTCCCGCACCGCGGACCGGGGCCGGTAGGAGATGACGTTGGCGACCTGGGCGGCGTGCTCCCGGCCGTAGCGGGTGTAGACGTGCTGGATCACCTCCTCCCGCCGGTCGGACTCGATGTCCACGTCGATGTCCGGCGGGCCGTCCCGCTCCGGGGCGAGGAACCGCTCGAAGAGCAGCCGGTGCCGGACGGCGTCCACGTTGGTGATCCGCAGCGCGTAGCAGACCGCCGAGTTGGCCGCCGAGCCCCGGCCCTGGCAGTAGATGTCCTTCTCGCGGCAGAACGAGACGATGTCGTAGACCACCAGGAAGTAGCCGGGGAAGCCCAACTCCTCGATCATGTTCAGCTCGTGGTCGAGCTGCGCGTACGCCGCGGGGTGCGCCTGCGGCGGACCGTAGCGCTCCCGGGCGCCGTCGGCGGTCAGCTTGCGCAGCCAGCTCATCTCGGTGTGCCCCGGCGGCACCGGGTACGCCGGCAGCTGCGGCGCGACGAGTTGGAGGTCGAAGGCCAGTTCGGCGCCGAACTCGGCGGCCCGCGCCACCGCGCCCGGGTACGCGGCGAACCGCGCCGCCATCTCCGCGCCGCTGCGCAGGTGGGCGGTGGCCGCCGCGGGCAACCAGCCGTCGATCTCGTCCAGGCTGCGCCGGGCCCGCACCGCGGCGACCGTGGTGGCCAACCGCCTCCGGCCGGGACTGGCGTAGTGCACGTTGTTGCTGGCCACCGTCGGTAGCCCGGCCGCGGCGGCCAGCTCGGCGAGCGCGTCGTTGCGGTCGGCGTCGACCGGATGACCGTGGTCGGTCAACTCCACCGCCACCGTCTCCGCGCCGAAGAGCGCGGTCAACCGGTCCAGCTCGCGGGCCGCCGCGTTCACCCCCTCGGTGAGCAGCGCGCCCGGCACGTGCCCCTTGCGGCAGCCGGTCAGCACCAGCACGTGGTCGCGCAGCTCGGCGGCGACCTCCTCCAGCTCCCCGTAGACCGGGCGGCCCTTCTCCCCGCCGCGTAGCTGGGCGCGGGCGATGGTGGTGGCCAGCCGGGCGTACCCCTCATGGCCGTGCGCCAGCACCAGCAGGTGCGCGCCGTGCGGGTCGGGTTCGCCGTTCTGCGGGCCCGGTAGCCCGAGGGACAGCTCCGCGCCGAAGATGGTCGGCAGGCCCAGCGTACGGGCCGCCTCGGCGAACCGGACCACCCCGTAGAAGCCGTCGTGGTCGGTGACGGCCAACGCGGTGAGCCCCAACCGGGCCGCCTCCTCGGCCAACTCCTCGGGGTGGCTCGCGCCGTCGAGGAAACTGAAGTTGGTGTGCGCGTGCAGCTCGGCGTAGGGCACCACGCCGTCGGGACGGGCAAGCTCCGGCGGCTCGTACCGCTCGCGGTGGCGACTCCAGGCCGGCGAGTCACCGCCGTCGGCGTCCACGGCGAGCGGATCCACCACGTGCAGGTGCCGCTCGGCGCGCCGCCGTCCGCCGCCGGCCCGGCCGGAGAGCACGCTCTCCAGCTCCGACCAGGGCATCTTCGGGTTGTGAAAACTCATCCGGCCACCCCGGCCACGCTGGCGGCGCTGGCGGCGCTGGTCCGTCCGACGCTGGCCGAGACGTTCCAGGCGTCGCTGGCGTTGGCGTTGGCGCTCCCCGCCCGCGGCGAGAGGTGCGATGAGCGTGATGACTCACAGGCATCAAGATGCCGGTGAGTCATCACGCTCATGAGGACATCTGCTCTCCGGCCAGCGCCGGGCCGACCAGCGCCGGGCCGACCAACACCGGACTCGCCGACACCGAGCCCGCCGACGCCGCGCCAGGCGACGCCGCGCCAGGCGACACCGGTCAGGGGCCGATCTGACTCAGTCATAGATCGCCTCCACCAGCCACTGCCCCGACTCCACGGCGAGCAGCAGAGCGGCACCGTCGGCGAGGCTGACCTGGAACCGGGCCCGGCGGTGGGCCTCGGCCGGCGCCCACCAGCGCTCGTCCACCGGCCACGGCCCGGCCCAACCCACGATCTCCGCCGGCTGACCGGCGCCGACCACCAGTCGGGCCGGTGGGGCGCTCACCGCCAACCGCGCGCTGATCACCACCGGCTCGCCGGCGGCGTCGTGCACGGTCGCGGCGAGTGGGCTGGGCAGCACCACGGCGGGCGCGGGCGGCGGCAACCGACCCGGCCACGGCGGAATACCCGCACCCATGCCTGCGCCCGCACCCATGCCTGCGCCTGCGCCGGTGTCCGCACCGGCACCGGCACCAGTACCCATGCCCACGCCGGCGACGGCCGGTGGGCCGGGTCGGGTCGGGAGCCGCTCGTCGCCCCACGGCACGAGGCGCACCTGGTCGGCCGGAGAACGCCCGCCACCGAGCACCGCCGTGACCACCGCCTCCGGGCCGAGGATGCCCTGTACGCGGCTCAATGCCCGGTGCGCCCGCTCCCGCTCCTCGCCGGTCTCCCCCCAGAGGCCGGTCTGCAGGCCGGCCTGGGCGACCACCCCGTCCGGGATCAGCCGCAGTCGGATGATCCCGGACGTCGGGCGGGCCGGGCGGGCGCCGGCGCGACCGCTGCTGCCGGAGAGCCAGCCGTCGAGCTGCCAACGCACCCGGTCGGCGATGGCGGCGGCGGTGAGCAGACCGTCGTGCCGCCACACCCGGTGCAGCTCCTGCCCGTGCTCGGTAACCGCCTCGATGCCGAGTCGGGTGCAGGCCAGCCCGTGCCCGGCGAGCCGGTCGTGCAACTGCTCGGCCAGGGCACGGGCGGCGAACGCCGCCGCGTCGACCCGGTCGATCGGATCGTCGTACCCGGCGGTCACCGTCAGGTCGGCCGGCGGCTGCCGGACGGCGAGCGGGCGGTGGTCCCGGCCGGCGGCCAGCCGGTGGGCCAGCGCGCCGTCGAACCCGAAGCGGGCCAGCACGTCGCCGGCCGGTAGCGCGGCGAAGTCACCGAGGGTCCGCACCCCAGCCGGCGCAGCAGGTCAGCCAGCGCGGACCGACCGAGCGCCTCGACCGGCATCCCGGCCAGGAACGCCGGCGTCCCACCCGGCGCCACCACCCGGCCGGTGCGGGCGGCCAGCCCCGCGGCGAACACCCCGTCGGCGATGCCCACCTGGCTCTCCACCAGACACGACTGGGCGACGTGCTCGATGAGCCGTTCGGCGGCCGCCTCCTCACCGCCGAGGTAGCGACTCGGGCCCCGGGCGGCAACCGCACAGGCGCCCGGCCGGACCACCTCGACACCGGCCACCAGTTCCTCCAACGCGGCGACCACCGGCTCGAACGCCCGGGCGTCCCGGCCAGGGTCGTAGTCCACGACGGTGAGCTGCGGGCAACGACCCTGCGCCTCCCGCTTGCGCAGCCCTCGGCGTACGCCTTCGGCGCGGGCCCGCTCGGAGCACGCGACCACCCGGTTGGCGTGCAGGACGGCGACCGGGCCGGTGGCTGGTATCCCGTCGACGATCTCGGCGGCGAGCACCGGCCAGTCCGGGCACCACAGCAGCAGGGTCCGGGTCGGCGAGCCGGTCACCCCGACCCGACCAGGGCGAGCGGCCCGGACGGTCGGCCCACGGTCGATCGCACCGTCCGGGGAATGACGCGGGTGAGCTCGGCGTCGGGGAGCCAGACCTTGATCTCCTTGGGGCGGGCGGCTGCTCCCCGCCCGCGCGCCGACACGGTGACCTCCCGGCGGCGCAGCCGCCCCCGACCCTGACCGAGCCCTTCCCAGACCCCGCGGACCACCTGCAGCGTCACGTCCGCGCCGTCCCACCGGCCGTACGGGACGAGCACGCTGCCGCGCTGCCGGGCCCGGGCGGCCAGCCGGGTGGCGACCGAGGCGGAGACCGCGGCCGGTACGGCGGTGACCACGACGTCCACCCCGTCGATCAACGCGGCGACCACGGTGGCCCACTCGGGACCCGGATTCGGCACCAGGGCGAGCCGGTCCAGGGAGATGCCCAGCTCGGCCGCCGCACCCGCGCCGAACGTCGGCACCCCGACCACCGCACACCACGAGCCGGCCCGGGACGCCTCGGCCAGCAGTGCGAGCACCAGCGAGGTACCCCCACTGCGGCGGGGCTGACCGGCAGCGACAGCGATCGTGCTGCCCCGGCGTAGACCCCGGTTGGGCAACAGGCCGGTCAGCTCAGGCGTCACCGGTAGCACGCGGTGGCCGCCCACCGGATCGGGCGCGCTCGCTGGGCGTACCAGATCGGCCAGCGCGGCGGAACCCACCACCATGCGGCCCGCCATTGGACCAACCCCCCGTCGTTGCTGTGGAACAGATCAGGCCGCACCGTGACGCCGGCCGCCCGGCTTCCCTTCCAGGCGGCCGGCGTCACGGCGGTCTCACGCCGCGAGGCCGTCCAGGGCTGGTTGGTGTGCCACGCCGAGCGCGGTCTCCACCACCGTGACGAACTGTTCGGCGGCGCGGAGCAGGTCATCGGCCTCCCGGGCGCTGACCACCCGGGGGATGCCGGCTTCGGCGGCGGCTCGCTTGCTGGCCCCGGCCGCGAAGAACCGGGCCCACTCGTCGAGCTCGGGGGCGACGGCGCAGAGCAGGACCCAGACGCTGGTGATCCGGTTGCGCCGGCTCGGGGCGGGACGGGCCCGGGCGGCGAGCAGGGCGGCCGCCGCGCGCAGCGCCGCCAGGTGGGCGGCCGCGTAGCGCAGGCCGTCGGGTCGGGTCTGGCCGGCCTCGACCAGCCCGCGGCGGGCCAGGGTGAGGAGCTGGGCAGGGGTGCGGTGCGGCAGCACGTGCGCCGGCACCGTCGGTGCCTGAGCCGGGTTGGTCGGCATGGACTGTCTCCTCCACGTGGCCGGGGTGTCGGTCGGGGCGGTGGTGCCGCCGACGAGACGCCGAGGTCGGGTGGGTGCGGAGGAAGACGCACCAGGGGTGGCCGGCCGGGTGTGGATGCTTCCCCACACCACACCCGGCCGGCGTACCGGCGGGTTCGTCGCCCGCCGCCCGGGGGTCGTGGGCGGCGGGCGACGCTCCTGCCTGATGGGACCGGGCTCGCGACTGCCCGGAAACCCAGGTGCGGCCCGCGGAGCCGCACCGGCCGGAACTGGCGCCGCGAAACACCGCGCTCCGGCTGGTTGGAACGAGCGTTCGAGACAATCGAACACTCGTTCTAACTGCTGCTGACAGTACACCTCCCCTCCGACGAAAATGCAACGTGTGACGCGCCAGGACTCGCCGTGACGTGTGCCGACGTGAACCGGCGCACACAGACCGGGAAGAATGACGGGATGCAGCCACACCCGAACGTACGGGCGGTGCAGGACGCGCTGGACGGCGCCGGCGCGCTCGACGACGCCGGTCAGCCCAGCACGGTCCGACTCCTGCCCGACGCGGTGCACACCGCGGTAGCCGCCGCCGAGACGCTCGGCGTCGAGGTGGGCCAGATCGCCAACTCGCTGATCTTCGACGCGGACGACGCGCCGCTGCTCGTGCTCACCTCCGGCGCGCACCGGGTGGACACCGCCGGTCTGGCCGCGTCCATCGGCGTCACCCGGCTGCGCCGGGCCACCCCGGAGTTCGTCCGCGAGCACACCGGCCAGCCGATCGGCGGGGTCGCCCCACTCGGGCACCCTCGGGCGCTGCGCACCCTGGTGGACACGGCGCTGGCGACGTACCCACAGATCTGGGCGGCGGGCGGCGTGCCGCAGGCGGTCTTCCCGACCACCTACGCCGAACTGCTGCGCGTCACCGCCGGCATCCCGGCCGAGGTGGCGTGAGCGAGCGAAGCGAGCGAACCAGCCGGCACAGCAGCGATGCGCTCGCGCCGCCGCGAAGCGGTGGCGTGAGCGAGCGAACCAGCCGGCCCAGCAGCGCCGTACCGGAGCTGGTCACCCTGCACGTGTGGCGGACCGCCCGGAGCGCGCTGCCCCGGGCGCTGATGAGGATGGCGGTGGATCCGCGTCGGCTGCGCGCCCTGCCGGGCGTCCGGTTCGGCAAGCTGCTGGGCACCGGGACGGGCACCGGCTTCGGCCCGGGTGACGCCGACCTCACCAGGTGGGCGACGCTGACCGTCTGGGACTCCCCCGCCGCGGCGGCCGGCTTCGACGACTCGCCGGTCGGGCGGGCCTGGGCGCGCATCGCCCAGGCGCAGGTCCGGGTCGACCTGCGTCCGCTGAGCAGCCGTGGCGAGTGGTCGGGCGAGCGGCCGTTCGGCGAACCACCGGGCGGTCGGGTGGCCGGGCCGGTGTTGGCGTTGACGCGGGCCCGGTTGCGGGCACGTCGGGCGGCCACCTTCTGGCGGGCGATCCCGCCGGTGGCGGCGGCCCTGCGCGACGCGCCGGGGTTGCTCGCCCGGTTCGGCGTGGGCGAGGCCCCGTTGGGCTGGCAGGGCACGGTCAGCGTGTGGCGCGACCCGACGGACCTGGTGGCGTTCGCGTACCGTCACCCGGAGCATCGGGCGGCGATCATGCGAACCCCCACCGCGGGTTGGTACGCCGAGGAGCTGTTCGCCCGGTTCGAGGTACGTGACGTGGTCGGCGACCGGACGGTCCTCGGGTGGGTCGCCGACGACGGCGACCAGGCGACAGGGAAGGGTGGACGGGCATGAGGTTGGTGCGCTGGACGCCGGACGACCTCGTCCGACGACTGGACGATGTGGTGGCCGTCTACGGCGAGGCGATGGGGTACCGCACCGACCTGTTGGAGGCCCGGCGCGGCTACATCGCCACCCACGTCCGCCGGCCGGGGTTCCGGGCCGTGGCCAGCCTGACTAGCGAGGGTCACCTCGCCGGCTTCGGGTACGGCTATCTGGGCAGCGCCGGCCAGTGGTGGCACGACCAGGTGCACCGGGCGCTGGACGGCCCGACCCGCAAGCGCTGGCTCACCCACTGCTTCGAGGTGGTCGAGCTGCACGTCCGCCCGCCCGCGCAGGGGCACGGCCTGGGCGCCGGCCAGTTGCGGGCGCTGCTCACGATGGCCGAGGGCGACACCACGCTGCTGTCCACCCCGGAGGCGGAGGAGCAGACCTCGCGGGCCTGGCGGCTGTACCGGCGCTTCGGCTTCGTCGACGTGCTGCGCGACTTCCACTTTCCGGGTGACGAGCGGCCGTTCGGCGTACTCGGTCGGGACCTGCCGCTCGATCCCCCGGCGTCATGACCCGGCGGATCTCCTGGACGCTGCTCGGCGTCCTGGTGTTCGCCCAGATCTGCTACCCGCTGACCACCGGCGCGACCCGGGCCGGGCTGACCGTGGCCACCGTCGTGCTCGGCTGGCTGCTCTCGGTCGGTCACGCGCTGCTCAGTCGGGGCCCCCGGGTGGCGGCGGCGTTGGTCGCGGTGGCCACCGGCGGTGGGTTCGCGATCGAGGCGATCGGGGTGGCCACCGGTGTGCCGTTCGGCAGCTACGACTACTCGGGCGAGCTGGGTCCCAAGCTGGCCGGCGTACCGCTGATCATCCCGCTGGCCTGGACCTGGATGGCCTGGCCGGCCTGGCTGGCCACGGTCCGCCTGACCGGCGGCGGCACGGCAGGTGGTGGCACGACGGCCGGGCGGTGGGTGGGCAGGATCGCGCTGGCCGCGCTGGGGCTGGCGGCGTGGGACCTCTTCCTCGACCCGCAGATGGTCGCCGAGGGCTACTGGGTCTGGCGTGACGCCACCCCCGCGCTGCCCGGCCTGACCGGCATCCCGGTCAGCAACTACCTGGGTTGGCTGCTCTTCGCGGTGCTGCTGATGAGCGCGCTGCGCCCGCTGGCCGGTCCGACCGCCGAACGCACCGACCGGCGGGACCACCCGATGGTCGCGCTCTACCTGTGGACGTACTTCTCCAGCATCCTGGCCCACGCCGTCTTTCTGGACCTGCCCGCCTCGGCGCTCTGGGGCGCCGCCGGCATGGCGGTCACCGCCGTGCCGCTGACGGTGACGCTGCTGCGTGCCCGCCGGGACGGCGAGACCCGCCAGGAGGATCACCGGCCGGACCGTACCGGCGTCGACGCGACCCGATGACCGTCCTGTCCGCCCTGCTGTCCGTCCTGCTGGTCGCCGTCGCCGCGTTGACCGCGCACACCTGGGTCAACGCGGCCCGCTGGCTGCGCCGGCCCACCGACGCACCGGACGTGGTCGGCGAGTCGGTGGCCGTCCTGCTGCCGCTGCGCGACGAGGCCACCCGCGTCACGCCCTGCCTGCGCGCCCTGCTCGCCCAGCGGGGCGTACCCGGGCTGCGCATCGTGGTCCTGGACGACGGGTCCACCGACGGCACCGCCGACGTGGTCCGCGCGGTGGCCGGCGACGACCCCCGGGTCACAGTGCTCACCGGGGTCGCCCCGCCACCGGGCTGGCTGGGCAAACCGCACGCCTGCTGGCAGCTCGCCACCCGGGCCGCCCCGGGGGCCACCGCGCTGGTCTTCGTCGACGCCGACGTGGTGCTCGCCCCGCACGCCGTCGCGGCGGCCGTCACCGAGTTACGCGCCGCCGGCGCGACGTTGCTGTCGCCGTACCCCCGGATCGTGGTGGCGACGGCGGCCGACCGGCTGGTCCAGCCGTTGTTGCAGTGGCTCTGGCTGACCTTCCTGCCGCTGCGGGCGATGGAACGCTCGCCGCGGCCGTCGCTGGCCGCGGCGGGCGGCCAGTTCCTGGTGGTGGACCGGGCCGGCTACACCGCCGCCGGCGGGCACGCCGCGGTCGCCGACAAGATCCTGGAGGACGTCGAGCTGGCCCGCGCGGTCAAGCGGGCCGGCGGTCGGATCGCCCTGGCCGACGGGTCGCGGCTGGCCACCTGCCGGATGTACGACGACTGGCCGCAACTGCGCGACGGGTACTCGAAGTCGCTGTGGGCGTCGTTCGGGCACCCGGGCGCGGCGGCGGCCGTGGTGGCGGCGCTGCTGCTGCTCTACACCGCCCCGCCGCTGGTCGCGCTGGGAGGGCTGGTGGCCGGCGCGCCAGGGGTGGCCGCCGTGGGCCTGGCCGGCTACCTGCTCGGAGTCACCGGGCGGGCGCTCACCGCCCGCGCGACCGGGGGCCGGTGGTGGCCCGACGCGCTCGCACACCCCGTGTCGGTCGTGGTCCTCGGCTGGTTGACCCTGCGGTCGTACCATCTGCGCAAGCGACGCCGCCTCACCTGGCGGGGCCGTCCGGTCAGCTAGGGAGGGCACGGCATGGCGCGGATCGTGGTCGTCGGCGCCGGGGTGGGTGGCCTCGCCACCGCCGCCCGGCTGGCCGCCACCGGACATCAGGTGACCGTCTTCGAGGCGGCCGACGCGGTCGGCGGCAAGCTCGGCCGGTACGCGCACGACACCCCGGCCGGGACGTTCCACTTCGACACCGGGCCGAGCCTGCTCACCCTCCCCGAGGTGTTCCACGACCTGTTCGAGGCGACCGGGGCGAAGCTCGACGAGTACCTGGACCTGGTCCCGCTAGACCCGATCGTCCGGCACGTCTTTCCCGGCGGCGGCCCGACCCTTGACTCGTGCGCCGACCCGGCGGAGTTCGCCGCGCGGATCGGGGCCGCCTTCGGTGACCGGGCGGCGGCCGACTGGCAGCGGCTGTGGCGCCGAGCCGAACGGGTGTGGCGCGCCTCCGAGCGGGACATCCTGCGCCGCACCGTCGACTCCCCCAGCGACGCGAGGTCGCGGGGGGAGTCGACCTCGCGTCGCTGGCCTGGCGGCTCGGCGACCTGGCCGCCATCGCGCCGGGCCGCAGCCTGCGCGGCCTGGGCCGCCGGCACCTGTCCGACCCGCGGCTGCGAATGCTGCTGGACCGGTACGCCACCTACACCGGCGCCGACCCACGCCGGGCGCCGGCGGCGCTGGTCGCGGTCCCCTACGCCGAGCTGGCCTTCGGCGGTTGGTACCTGCGCGGCGGGCTGGGCACGCTCGCCGACGCGCTGCTGACCCGCTGCCTGGACCTCGGCGTGGTCGTGCAGACCGACACCCGGGTCACCCGGATCGACGCGACCGGCGGCCGGGTACACGGGGTACGCCTCGCCGGTGTCGCCGCTCCGGTCCCCGCCGACGTGGTGGTGGCCAACGTGGACGCCCTCACCGTCTACCGTGACCTGTTGCCGCACCCGCGCCGGCTGGCCGGCCTGGCCGACCGCAGCCTCGCCGGTTTCGTGCTGCTGCTCGGCGTCTCCGGCGACACCGGGCTGGCCCACCACAACGTGTTCTTCCCGCGCGACTACGACGCCGAGTTCGACGCGGTCTTCGGCGACCCGGGTCGGGGCGTACGGGCCCGGCCGGCTGTCGACCCGACGGTGTTCGTCACCGTGGCCGACGACCCGATGGTCCGCCCGGCCGGGCACGAGGCGTGGTTCGTGCTGGTCAACGCCGCCCGGCAGGGCACCACCGGTGGGGCGGTCGACTGGCGACGCCCGGGGCTCGCCGACGCGTACGCCGACCGGATCCTGGACGTGCTGGCCGAGCGCGGCGTGGACGTGCGGGACCGGCTGCTGTTCCGTGAGGTCCGCACCCCAGCCGACCTGGACACCGCGACCGGGGCGCCGGGCGGCACGATCTACGGGACCGCCGGCGGTCTGCTCCGCCCGGCCAACCGGGGCCCCGCGCACGGACTGTGGCTGGTGGGCGGCTCCAGCCACCCCGGCGGCGGGCTGCCCATGGTGACCCTCTCCGCGCAGATCGTCGCCGACGAGATCGGCCCCGCCTGGTAGGTCGTAAGGAAGGGCACCTTACTAACGCCTGCGGTAGAGGAAGGGCCCCTTGCTAACGCTGCGGGAGATCAGCCGGCTAACGCTGCGGGAGATCAGCCGGCGTCGAGGAGCGCGCGGCGGACGGTGGACAGCAACTGCCCCAGCCCGAAGCCGGCGAGCAGCACCCAGACCGCGGTCGCCATGGTGATAGTGCCGGCGGCCAGGTCCGGCTCGATCAGACCGGCCAGCCCGGCGACCACCAGACCCGCCAGCGCGACCGAGACCCGGGTCGGTCGTTCGCCGACGGTCACCGCGCCGATCTCACGCATGCCGGCCAGGGCCGCGCGGGCCCGGACGTACTCGTGCAGCCAGGACAGCGCACCGGCCGCGACGACCAGCGCGCCGGGCGCGCCGACCAGCCAGAACGCCAGCAGCCAGGCCACCTCGCCGAGCCGGTCGGCCAGCGAGTCGTAGACGTAGCCGAGCCGGGTGGTGCGGTCGGTGGCGACGGCCACGGCGCCGTCCACACTGTCGGCCACGGCGGCGAGCAGCACGAACAACGCGCCGAGGAACGGGCCGTCGCCCGGCCGGGTCGCCAGCAACGGTACGCAGAAGCAGAGCAGCACCCCGACGACGGTGACCGGGGTGGGGCCGACCCGAAGCCGGCCCAGCACGTACCCGACGTGGTAGGCGAACCGCAGCCAGGCGCGTACCACCGGCGCGGCGACCCGTGGGTCGAACCCGCCGTGCAGCCGCGCCCACGCCGTGGCGTACTGGTCCCAGTTCAGCTGTGTGCCCACCTGGGGATCAACCGTCGTGCCGGGCATCAGGTGTCGCCGACTCCGCGTTCACACCCGCGCGCCGGCCTTGAGGTTCTGCCAGACCTCCCGCGTGGCGGTGGACCGATTGAGGGTGATGAAGTGGATTCCGGGGACGCCCTCGTCCAGCAGCCGGCGGCACATCTCGCTGGCCTGCTCGATGCCGAGCTGGCGCACCGCCTCCGGATCGTCGGCCACCCGCTCGAAACGCGCCGCCAGCGCGGGCGGGAAGGGCGCCCCGGAGAGCTGCACGGACCGCTCGATGGTGCCGATCTGGGTCACCGGCATCACCCCGGCCAGGATCGGGGTGGCGCAGCCGGCGGCGGCCACCCGGTCACGCAGGCGCAGGTAGTCGTCGGCCTCGAAGAACATCTGGGTGATCGCGAACTCGGCGCCGGCCCGGCACTTGCGGACGAACTGCGCGGTGTCGCTGGCCACGTCGGGTGAACGGGGGTGCTTGTACGGGAAGGCCGCCACCCCGACGCTGAAGTCGCCGGAGTCACGGACCAGCCGGACCAGGTCCTCGGCGTAGTCGACGCCCTCGGGGTGCCGGACCCACTCACCGCCGGGGTTGCCGGGCGGGTCACCGCGTACGGCCAGGACGTTGCGCACCCCCACCCCGGCGAGCCGCCCGATGACGTGTCGCAGCTCGGCCACGGAGTGGTTGACGGCGGTCAGGTGGGCCATCGGCAGCAGGGTGGTGTCGGTGGCGATCCGCTCGGTCACCGCCACGGTGGTGTCCCGGGTCGAACCGCCCGCGCCGTAGGTGATCGACACGAACGACGGACGCAGCGACTCCAGCTCGCGGATCGCCTGCCAGAGCAGTCGCTCCCCCGCCTCGGTCTTGGGCGGGAAGAACTCGAACGAGAACGTCGGCTGACGGTCACGGATGAGCGCCCCGATCGCCGGCTGCGGATTGGGGAGTACCGAGGGAAGACCGAGCGCCACGACCCGACTCTAGCGGGCGGCGCCACCGTGACCCAGAAGCTTCCCACCGTGCGCACGAGTCGACCGGTCCCGAACGCGGCGCGGCCGGGCGGGCAGAGTCGTCGTACCCCAGGGGTAGGAATGAGGGGCGCGGAAGAGGCGGCGGGGGCGGCCGGTTCCGGCGTGGGGGTCACACAGCCGAGGTGCGCCCGGCCGTCGAGCGGCGGGGTGGCACCGCGTCGACGTCCCGCTGGGAGGGCCCGTGACCTCGTCTCCACCGCCGTACCGCACGCAGCTCGGGCCACTGCTGGTCCGGCATCGGCTGGCCCGGGGGTGGAGTCAGCGGCGCGCCGCCGCCGAGTTGTGCGCCGCCGCAGGTGTGCCGACGTTGAGTCGGAACGAGGTGTCCCGGTGGGAACGGCAGCGACGCGTACCCGGTGAATTTTGGCTCGGCTGGCTTGCCGTCGTGCTGGACGTACCGGCGGGGGTGCTCACCGAGGCGGCCGTGCGCGCCCGGCGGACCGGGCCGCCCACGACGGCCGGGTCGGGCCGACACGGCGCGGCCGGTGCGCGGCCGGGCGGGCGGACCGGGCCGGGCCGGGCCGGCGGGACTACGCGTGGCGGTGGGGCGCGGGCCGTGGCGAACCGCTAGCGTCGTGGCGTGACCCATGCTGCTCCCGTGTCCCCCGTCGACCGCGCCGGCCTGCGGCAGCGGGTCGACGAGGCGCTCACCGAGTTCCTGGCCGGCCAGCGGGCCCGGTTGACCCGAGTTGACCAGGCCCTCGTTCCGGTGGCGGAGGCGATCGAGGCGTTCGTGCTCGGTGGCGGCAAGCGCCTGCGTCCGGCGTTCGCGTACTGGGGATTCCGAGGCGCCGGCGGGGTGGACGGCGACGAGGTGCTCACCGCGCTCGCCGCGCTGGAGTTCGTGCAGGCCAGCGCCCTCATCCACGACGACCTGATGGACCGTTCCGACACCCGGCGGGGCGAACCGGCGGTGCACCGGCGGTTCGCCAGTCGGCACCGGGCGGCCGGCTGGGGTGGCGACGCGGACGGGTTCGGCGACGCCGCCGCGATCCTGCTCGGCGACCTGTGCCTGGTGTGGTCCGACGAGCTGCTGCACTCCGCCGGCCTGGACCTGCGGGCGCTGGCCCGGGCCCGGCCGGTCTTCGACGAGATGCGCACCGAGGTCACCGTCGGGCAGTACCTCGACGTGCTGACCCAGGCCACCGGGGACACCTCACTGGAGCGGGCCGGCAAGGTGGCCCGGTACAAGTCGGCGAAGTACACCGTCGAGCGTCCGCTGCTGCTCGGCGCCGCGCTGGCCGACGCGGGCGAGGAGATCCGGACGACCTACTCGGCGTACGGGTTGCCGTTGGGTGAGGCGTTCCAGCTCCGCGACGACGTGCTGGGAGTCTTCGGCGACCCGGCGCAGACCGGCAAACCTGCCGGGGACGACCTGCGCGAGGGTAAGCGCACCTATCTGGTGGCGGCGGCCGTGGAGACCACCGACGACGCGGGCCGGGAGCTGCTGCTCGGTCAGCTCGGCAACCCGGACCTGGACGAGCAGGGTGTGGCCCGTCTGCGCGAGCTGATCCACGCGAGCGGGGCCCTGACCCGCACCGAGCAGCGCATCGTGACGCTCACCGACACGGCCCTGGCCGCCCTGAGTGCCGTAGACCTGGACACCGAAGCCCGCCAAGCCCTGGTGGACCTGGCCATAGCCGCCACCCGCCGAGCCGACTAACCCCCTGCCTGTCCCCGTCCCCGTCCCACGCTGCGTCGATCTTGCACTTTCGGTGGCGACATAAGGGGCAGACCAGCCCATCACGGCAACACAAAGTGCAAGATCGGCGCAGCGTGGGCCTGGGGGCTTCCCCACACCACGCGGGTCGGTCAGAAGCCCAGGGCTTGGGCGCGGCGTTTGATCTCGCGGGCCTGGTCGCCGGAGAGGGCCGCGGCGGGAGTGTCGCCGGGGAGCGTGTCGTCCCGCTCGTAGAGCCAGCGCAGCGCCGCCTCGTCGTCGTAGCCGTTGTCGGCCAGCAGGTTGAGCACACCGGGCAGGTGTTTGAGGGCTGTCGCGTTGGCCACCAGGTCCGCGGGTATCCGGCGTACGCCGTCGCGGCGGACCGCCAACAGCTCCCGGTCGCGGATCATCTGGTGGACCTTGCTGATCGACACGTCGAGCCGCTCGGCGACGTCGGGCAGGGTGAGCCAGCCGGACGGGTCGGTGGGGCCGGCGAGCTCGGGGTCGGGTACGGATTCGGTCACCCGATCACCCTGCCACGCCGTCGGCGGCGGGAGCCATCGGCACCCCGCACGACCGGTCCGGGTCCGCGGGGCGGGCACCACCGGTGAGCAGCAGCTCAGGGCGGGCGGTCACGACGGGACGGACCAGGTGCGTCTCCGGGCTGTAGCATCCTGTTCAACTCTCACCCCCTGGACACATAGACTCCCTGCCGATGGACACACAGGTCGCCGACACGTTGCTGGGCTCGCTGATCGACGGGCGCTACCGCATTCGCGGTCGCGTGGCCCGTGGTGGCATGGCGACCGTGTACACCGCCACCGACGAGCGCCTCGAGCGCACCGTCGCAGTCAAGATCATTCACCCGACCCAGGCGCCCGAGGCGCGGGCCCGGGTCGCCAACTTCGTGGCCCGGTTCACCGACGAGG
Source organism: Micromonospora sp. CA-248212 (assembly GCF_050948405.1). Classification (NCBI taxonomy): domain Bacteria; kingdom Bacillati; phylum Actinomycetota; class Actinomycetes; order Micromonosporales; family Micromonosporaceae; genus Micromonospora; species Micromonospora sp. CA-248212. The sequence continues at coordinate 5,420,946 of NZ_CP192023.1, forward strand.
CCAAGACCATCGCCCGGCTGACCCACCCGAACGTGGTCGCGGTCTACGACCAGGGCACCCACGCCGGCCTGCCGTACCTGGTGATGGAGTACGTGCGTGGCCGCACGCTGCGCGACGTGCTGGCCGAACGACGCCGACTCAACCCGGACGAGGCGCTGGCCATCGCCGAGCAGATGCTCGCCGCGATCGCCGCCGCGCACCGGGCCGGCCTCGTGCACCGCGACGTCAAGCCCGAGAACGTCCTGGTCGCCGAAGCGCCCACCGGCGGTGTCGCCAACCTGGTGGACAGCGTCGTCAAGGTGGCCGACTTCGGGCTCGCCCGCGCGGTCGAGGCCAGCGCCGACGACGAGCAGGGCAACCAACTGATGGCCACCGTGGCGTACGTCGCCCCGGAGCTGGTCACCGAGGGTCGGGCCGATCCGCGTACCGACGTCTACTCCGCCGGCATTGTGCTGTTCGAGATGCTCACCGGTCGGGTGCCGTACGACGGGGGCCGTCCCGTGGACGTCGCCTGGCAGCACGTCGACCGGGACGTGCCGGCGCCCTCGACGCTGGTGCCCGGCCTGCCGCCGGCCCTCGACACCCTGGTGCAGCGCGCCACCCGGCGTGACCCGTCCGCCCGGCCCGCCGACGCCGGCGCGCTGCTGGCCGAGGTCCAGGTGGCCCGGGACCAGTTGGGCAACGTCAACAGCACCAGCACCGCCGTCCTGCGGCGGATCACCGACGAGCCGCCGGCCTCCCAGCCGACGATGATGGTCGCCGCGATCCGCCCGGCGCAACGGCCGACCTGGGCGCGGCTGCCCGAGGGCGGCGCTCAGGGCCCGGGTCGCCGGCGGGCCGCCCCGGAGCCCGCCGAGGGTCTGGCCGCGCGGTTCGCCGAGCTGCGCACCAGGATCCTGGGCACGTCCCAGGGTCGCCTGGCGTTCGCGGCCGTGGTCGTGGCGCTGGGCCTGGTGGCCGCGCTGGGTGGCTGGTGGTTCGGCGTCGGCCGCTACACGTCCGCCCCGCAACTGGTCAGCTTAAACAAGGCCGAGGCGCAGGCCCAGGCCGAGCGCGCCGGCCTGACCCTGGCGTACGGGGAGCCCCGCTTCGACGAGAAGGCCCCGAAGGACAGCGTGCTGGGGCAGAGCCCGGCGTCGTCGAGCAAGATCGTCAAGGGCGGCACGATCACCCTGACCCTCTCGCTGGGCCCGGAGCGCTTCCCCGTGCCGGACGTGATCGGCAAGGAGTACGAGCTGGCCGAGGCGGATCTGGTCAACGCCCAGCTGGTGGTCGCCAAGGGCACCGCCCGCTATGACGACACCCTGCCGGCCGGCGTCGTCCTGGACAGCAATCCGAAGGTGGGCGCCGAGGTCAAGCCGGGCACGAAGATCACGCTGATCCTGAGCCGTGGCCGGGCGCCGGTGACGGTGCCGAACCTGGTGGGCAAGAGCCTGACCGAGGCGCGCACCAAACTGGGTCAGCTCGGCCTGGTCCCGGTGGAGAGTTTCAAGGACTCCGACAAGCCCAAGGACGAGATCCTCGGGCAGAGCCCGGCCGACGGCGGGGGCGTGGAAAAGGGCACCGAGGTCAAGCTGGAGATCAGCAAGGGTCCGCCGCTGGTCGTGGTGCCCCGGGTGATCGACCTGCCCTGCCAGCAGGCCAAGCAGGTGCTGGAGAGCCAGGGCTTCCCGGTGACGGTCGCCGTCAACCCGAACGCCGTGGCCCGCATCCAGGCACCCGGGGAGAATTCGCAGGTGCCTCCGGGCACCCCGGTCGTCATCACGTGCTTCTGATGACGTCGATCTCGGCGCGGCCGGTGGGCGCGCACACCCCGACCTCCGGCGGGCTGGCCAGGGCCGCCCTGCCGTACCTGGACGCGACCGGCGCCGCGGCCGTGCAGGTGTACGTCTCCAACTCGCGGGGCTGGGCGCTGCCACCGGGCGACCCGGCGCAGGACGCGCTGTTCCGCGACGGCTGCGCCGAGCGGGGCATCCCGGCGTTCATCCACGCCTCGCTGCTGGTCAACCTCGGCTCACCCACCCCGGCAACCGTCGAGAAGTCGGCGCTGACACTGGCGCACGCGCTGCGCCGGGGCGTGGCCATCGGCGCGCGGGCGGTGGTGTTCCATGCCGGCAGCGCGGTCGACGAGGGGTACGCCGAGGAGGCGATGCGGCAGGTCCGTCGGGAGCTGCTGCCCCTGCTCGACTGGACGGCCGAGGCCGGCGGACCGATGCTGCTGGTCGAGCCGAGCGCCGGTGGCGGCCGTTCCCTCGCCTCGCGGGTTGAGCACCTCGGGCCCTACCTCGACGCGGTGGACCGGCATCCGATGCTCGGCGTCTGCTTCGACACCTGCCACGCCTGGGCGGCGGGGCACGATCTGGCCGCCGAGGGCGGTATGACCGCGACCCTCGACACGCTGGTGGCCACCGTGGGAGCCGACCGGTTGCGGCTGGTGCACGCCAACGATTCCAAGGATCTGTGCGGTTCCACCCGGGACCGGCACGAGAACATCGGCAAGGGCGCCATCGGCGAGCCGGCGTTCGCCGAGCTGATGGCCCATCCGGCCACCGTCGGCGTCCCCGTGGTGGTGGAGACCCCGAGCGAGAAGCAGCTGGGCCACGCGGCCGACATCGCCATCCTCAGCCGCCTGGCCCGTCATCCTTCCTGAGGTTCACCCACGGGTACGGCCGGTCGCCATCAGCCGTGCGCCGGTGTGGTGATGGCGAAGAACTCGTCGATGAGCCGGGCCGTCTGCACGTCCTGGTTGGTCCTGCCCAGCACGGCAGGCGCTTTGGCCGGCCCTGGGATGGTGTGTCCGCCACCGCGCACGGTGTAGAGGGCCACCGACGGGTGCCCGGGCTGCCGGTACTCGGTGCGTTCGATCGAGGTCGCGGCGTTCGCGGCCGGCAGTTTCGTGCTGGTGGGTTGTGCGGTGATGCCGTTATGGGCGGCGAAATAGGCTGCGGACTCGGGCGCGGACAGGTTGCGGCCGCCGACCTTGAAGGCCAAGCGCGCCCACCAGATGTACGCACCACCGGCGTACGGGACGATCCGGTCCTTCGTGCCGTTGATCAGCAGGACCGGCATGGGCGCGGGTGACGCGTCGCCGAGCAGGAAGTTCTCGGGTGCCGGCATGGTCGCGGCGATCACCGCCGCACCGGCGATCAGCACCGGAGTTTCGTGGGCCAGGCGGATCACCATCTGGCCGCCGTTGGAGTAGCCGATCGCGTACACCCGCGCCGGGTCGATGTCGTGGCTGAGGGCCACCTTCTCGATCAGCGCCCGAACAAAACCGACGTCGTCGCTGTTGTCGGTGCGGGCCGGGAAGGAGCTCTCCCGCCGGGCGTCGTTCCAGTTGCCCTTGTGGCCGTCGAGGTAGACCACCACCGCCGCGCCGGTCTCGGCGAGCGCGTCGTAGGCCCGGCCGATGAACTTCCGGTGCTTGGCCCCGGTCTGTTTCGATCCGTGGAAGACGAGCACGAGACTGCGTCCGGGGTTGCCGTCCGCGGACCCGATGATCTCGTACGTCCGCCGGGCGCCGTTCACCGTGATGCTGTCGCGCATGCGGAGCCCCCTGAAGTGGATGGGTCATCCGCTCCAACGTAGCATAAGCGGATTAGTTATCCGTTACGCTCGTGTCGGTCGGTGAGACTCCGGCCTCTCGATCACGGCCTCAGGCTGCTGCCAGGATGCGGGGTAGGGCCCGCAGCGCGCGGTCCAGGCCCTCGTCGTCCAGACCCAGGTGGGTGACCAGGCGAGCGGTCCGGGGGCCGAGCACCGAGATCAGTACGCCCTCCTGGCGCGCGGCGGCGGCCAGGGCGCGGGCGTCCAGCGCGTGCTTGGTCAGGTCCAGCGGAACGAGGTTGGTGCGGACCGTGGTGGCGAGCACCCCGAACGGCGCGACCGCCTCGGCGAGCCGGGCCGCCCTCGCGTGGTCCTCGGCGAGCCGGTCGACGTGGTGCGCGAGCGCGTACCGGCCGGCGGCGGCGAGGATGCCGGCCTGACGCATGCCGCCACCCATCCGCTTGCGGATCGTCCGGGCCCGAGCGATCTTCTCCGCGCTGCCCACCACCAGCGAGCCGACCGGCGCGCCGAGCCCCTTGGAAAGGCAGACGGACAGCGTGTCGAACAGCCCGCCGTACTCGCTCAGCGACACCCCGTCGGCGACGTGCGCGTGCCAGATCCGGGCGCCGTCGCAGTGCAGCGCCACCCCCGCGTCGTCGGCGACGCCGCGCAGCTCTCGCAGGGTGTCCAGCGGGATCACTCCGCCGCCACCCCGGTTGTGGGTCTGCTCGACGGCGATCGCACGGGTGGGCACGGCGAAGAAGCCGTCCGGACGGATCATCCGGGCGACCACCTCCGGGTCGATGTCCGCGCCGACGGTCGGCCAGGTCCGCGAGGAGATTCCGCCGTACGCGGCGGCGGCCCCGATCTCGTACGTGACGACGTGCGCGTCCGCGTCGCACAACAGCTCCTCGCCGGGCGGCACGAGCAGTTGCAGGGCGATCTGGTTGGCCATCGTCCCGCTCGGCGCAAACAGCGCCGCCTCGTGGCCGAACAGCGCGGCGACCTCCGCCTCCAGCGCGTTGACGGTGGGGTCCTCGCCGTAGACGTCGTCACCGACCTCGGCGGCGGCCATCGCCTCGCGCATCCCGGCGGTCGGCCGGGTCACCGTGTCGGAACGCAGGTCAACAAGCTCAGCCACAGTCATCCTTTCGGCGGCCGGTCGCGGGTCTCGCGCACCTGGCCACGGTCATTCCTGTTCGACAGAGAGCGGCGGCCTCGGAGCCGGCCTTTCGGCTGCCGACCGCGGGGCTCGCGGCCTCAGCCTCGGAGCATCTCCGCCACGAGGAAGGCCAGCTCCAGCGACTGCTGGGTGTTCAGCCGCGGGTCGCAGGCGGTCTCGTACCGGTCGGGCAGGTCGAGGTCCTCAATGCCCTGCGCGCCGCCGAGGCACTCGGTGACGTCCTCACCGGTCAACTCGACGTGGATGCCACCGGGGTGGGTGTCCAGGCTCCGGTGCACCTCGAAGTAGCCGAGCACCTCGTCGACGATCCGGTCGAAGTGCCGGGTCTTGTAGCCGTTGGACGACTCGTGGGTGTTGCCGTGCATCGGGTCGCACTGCCAGACCACCTTGGCGCCGGAGGCGGTGACCTTGGACACGATCGGCGGCAGGGCGTCGCGGACCCGGTGGTTGCCCATCCGGCTGATCAGCGTGAGCCGGCCGGGGACATTGTCCGGGTTGAGCTTCTCGCACAGCTCGATCGCCTCGTCCGGCGAGGTCGTCGGGCCGAGCTTGACGCCGATCGGGTTGGCGATCCGGGAGATGAAGTCGATGTGCGCGCCGGTGATCTGCCGGGTGCGTTCGCCGACCCAGAGGAAGTGCCCGGACAGCCCGTACGCCCGGCGGTCGGAGACCCGGGTGAGCGCCCGGTCGTACTCCAGGGCCAGGGCCTCGTGGGAGCAGTAGAGGGTGACGGTCCGCAGCGCTTCGTCGTCGGTCATCCCGCAGGCCCGGATGAAGGCCAACGCCCGGTCGATCTCCCGGGCGATCGCCTCGTAGCGCTCCCCCGCCGGGGAGGTCCGGACGAAGCCCTTGTTCCAGTCGTGCACGGCGTGCAGGTCGGCGAGCCCACCGGCGAGGTACGCCCGCAGCATGTTCATCGCGGCGGCCGAGTTGGCGTACGCCCGGATCATGCGCTGCGGGTCGGCCACGCGGGCGGCCGGATCGGCCTCCAGCGAGTTGATCATGTCGCCGCGGTACGCGGGCAGACCCCGCGCGTCGGTCGGAAGTGAGCGGGGCTTGGTGTACTGGCCGGCGACCCGGGCGACCTTGACCACCGGCAGCGACGCGCCGTAGGTGAGCACGATCGCCATCTGCAACAGGGTGCGGGCGTTGGCCAGCAGGTGGCTCTCGGTGTTGTCGGCGAAGGTCTCGGCGCAGTCACCGCCCTGGAGCAGGAACGCCTTGCCCTCGCAGACCAGCGCCAGCTTCTGCCGGAGCTGGTCCACCTCGTAGGGCGCGACGACCGACGGCACGGTGTCGAGCACCTTGCAGACCTCGGCGACGGCGGCCGGGTCGGACCACGGTGGGACCTGCTCGCGGGGCAGCTCCCGCCAGCGGTCCAGGCCGAGGGCGGCGTCCTCGGCGGAGTCGACGGTCGGACGGCTGGTCTGCAGGCCCGGGCTACCCACCGCGGGATGGCTCAGCTGATGCCACTCATGGCGCATGAGAGAAAGCGTACGGCGACCGTGCGTGTGACCGGGCGGCGAGGGTGACGGTTCCGGCAAGTGGGAGGTCGATCCCACCCACCTCGGTCAGGACGCGGGTGAGGGGGACGCGGGTGAAGGGCTGGTGGCCGGGTTGCCGCCCGGCGCCTCACTCGCGATGCACCAGTCGCCGCCGTCCCGCGTGACGGTGAACACCAGCGGGCGGGTGACCTTGCTCTTGCCGGCGGTGACCGAGACCGAGACGCTGACCTCCTGGCCGCGCTGACCGGACCGGACGTCGGTGATGGTCGCCTGGGGCACCTTGAAGTGGTCGGCGAAGTCGCCGTTGGGACCCGTGGCCGCGGCGTCGAACCCGGCCTGCAACACCGCGCAGAGCTGGCTGCGGCCGGCGGCGACGTCCTTGGCGGTCATCGCGTCGAGGTACGCCTGCACGCGCTCGCGGGACCGGTTGGCGGCCTCCTCGGCGGGCGCCCGCTGGGGCGCGGCGGTCTGCTTGTCGGCGTCGTCGCCGCCGCTCCCGCAGCCGGCAAGGGCGGCCGGGAGCAGCACGAACGCGGCGGCGGTCATCGCCAGCCCACGGTGGGTCGCGCGCATGACCACCTCCGTCGAACGGGAAATCGGGACCTGCCGAGCCGCGAGTCTGCCATATCGGACCCGACCCGCCCAAGGCCGGCGGCCCGGCCGACGCGTGGCGTCGACCGGGCCGCTACGGCACGGGCGGGAAGGGGCGGTGCGGGCCCCTTCCCGCCGTGTGGGTGGTGCGTCGGCCCTCGGCTCAGCCGAGACCGCCCTTGATGGCGCCGATGAGCTCACCGTTGCTGGTGTCGCCGGAGAGTTCCCAGAAGAACGCGCCACCGAGGCCCTGGTTCTTCGCGTACGTCATCTTGCCGTTGATGGTCGACGGGGTGTCGTAGCTCCACCAGTTGCTGCCGCACTTGGCGTACGCGGTGCCGGCGATCGTGCCGGTAGCCGGGCAGGTGTTCTTGAGGACCTTGTAGTCCTCGATGCCCGCCTCGTAGGTGCCCGGTGCGGCACCGGTGGCGCTGCCGCCCGGCGCGGCCTGGGTGACGCCCGTCCAGCCCCGGCCGTAGAAGCCGATGCCGAGCAGCAGCTTGTTGGACGGGACGCCCTTGCTCTTGAGCTTCTGGATGGCCGCGTCGGAGTTGAAGCCCTGCTGCGGGATCCCGGTGTACGACGTCAGCGGCGAGTGCGGCGCCGTCGGACCCTGGGCGGCGAACGCGCCGAAGTAGTCGTACGTCATCGGCATGAGCCAGTTGAGGTTGCCGATCGCGCCGGCGTAGTCGGTGGCGTCGATCTTGCCGCCGTTGCTGCCGTCCGCGGTGATGGCGGCGGTGACCAGGGCGTTGGACCCAAACTTCGACCGCAGCGCGCCGATCACGTTCTTGAACGCGTTCGGACCGCTGGTGTCACAGCTCAGACCGCAGGCGTTGGGGTACTCCCAGTCCACGTCGATGCCGTCGAACACGTCCGCCCAGCGCGGGTCCTCGACCAGGTTGTAGCAGCTCTCGGCGAACGCGGCCGGGTTCTGCGCGGCCTGGGTGAAGCCGCCGGACCACGTCCAGCCACCGAACGACCAGATCACCTTGAGGTGCGGGTTGAGCGCCTTGAGCTTGCGCAGCTGGTTGAAGCTGCCACGCAGCGGCTGGTCCCAGGTGTCGGCGACGCCGTCCACGCTCTCCGCCGCCGTGTACGCCTTGTCATAGTCGGCGTACGGGTCGCCGATGGTGCAGCGACCGCCGGTGGTGTTGCCGAAGGCGTACAGGATGTGGGTCAGCTTGGCGGCCGAGCCGCTGGTCTGGATGTTCTTGACGTGGTAGTTGCGCCCGTAGACGCCCCACTCGGCGAAGTAGCCGACGACCTTCTTACCGCCCGTGTTGGGCGGCGGGGTGGTGGTCGGCGGCGCGGTGGTCGGCGGCGCCGTGGTGGGCGGCGCGGTGGTCGGCGGCGCCGTGGTCGGCGGCGCGGTCGTGGTCGGCGGGGTCGTCGGGGTGCCGCCTCCGCAGGGAGCGCCGTTGACGGTGCAGTTCAGTGGCGCCTTGTACGCGCCGGTGCCGTTGTAGCCCCAACTGAACGAGGCGCCGGGCGCGAGCCCGCCGGCCCAGCTCTTCTTGACCGCGACGTAGTGGTTGCCGCTGCTGGTGACGTCGGCGTCCCACGCGCTGCTGATTGTGGTGCCCGACGGCAGGTCGAACTCGATGCGCCAGGTGGCGACCGTGGCGCTGGTGCCGTTGGTCACGGTCACCTTCGTCTCGTGACCGGTCCCCCAGTCCTGCGCCTTGGCGAACGTGGTGGTGACCGTGCCGGCGCCGAACGCGGTCGTCATCGGCACCGCCGCGACGGTCACGGCGACCACGGCGCCGGCCCAGAGGGCCCGGCGGAGCGATCTTTTCATGAGGCGTCTCCCGCACTGTTAGGAAACTTTCCAAAAGAGATGGTGAGACGGTACTCACACCGTCATCACTCCGTCAAGATGTCCATGTTTCGATTTCCCCTGGTGCGCGGAACGGGCCGGCCACGCCCTACCCGGGCGACCCCACACCCGGCGCGTAGCCTCGGGCCATGACCGTCTTCGACATCCCGATCGGCGCCCTCAACGGCGGCCCCGCGGACCTCGCCCGCTACCGCGGAAAGGCGCTGCTGGTCGTCAACGTCGCCTCCCGCTGCGGCCTCACCCCGCAGTACGCCGACCTCCAGCGCCTCGCCGACACGTACGCCGAGCGCGGCCTCGTCGTGCTGGGCGTGCCGTGCAACCAGTTCGCCGGGCAGGAGCCGGGCAGCGCCGCCGAGATCAGCGACTTCTGCCAGGTCAACTACGGCGTGACGTTCCCGCTCACCGAGAAGGTCGACGTCAACGGGCCCGACCGGCACCCGCTCTACGCGGCGCTGGTGGACACCCCGGACGCCGACGGGCACAGCGGGGACGTCCGCTGGAACTTCGAGAAGTTCCTGGTGGCACCGGACGGCACGGTCGCCGGCCGCTTCGCCCCGACGGTCGAGCCCGACGACCTCCGCACCCCCATCGAAAAGATCCTCCCCGCCTAAGCGCTTGATCCCGCCCGGCTCCCACCACCCCGCCCTCGGCCCCGGTGATCAAGAGGTTCGCGTCAGGAATCGGCCGATCGGTGACGCGAACCTCTTGATCACCGGGGCAGCGCGGCCACCGGGGCAGCGCGGCCACCGGGGCAGCGCGGCCACCGGGGCAGCGCGGCCACCGGGGCAGCGCGGCCACCGGAGGGTGGTACGTGGGTGGGGGCCGGTCGGGCGACGTCCGTCCGCAGTAGGTTGTGCGGTAACCGGGACAACTTCGCGCATCGGCCGGAATGCGTCGTGGGTGGACGGAGTTGGGAAGAAACATGACAACTGTGGGACTGATCGGCAGTGGCAACATCGGCGGCACCGTGGCCCGGCTGGCCGTGGCCGCCGGCTACGACGTGGTGCTGAGCAACTCGCGGGGGCCGGAGACGCTCACCGATCTGGTCGACGAGCTGGGCGAGCGGGCCAGCGCCGGCACGTCGCAGGACGCGGCGCAGGTCGGTGACCTGGTGGTGGTCACGGTGCCGCTCAAGGCGTACCGGGCGGTGCCCGTCCAGCCGCTGGCCGGCAAGGTCGTCATCGACACCAACAACTACTACCCGCAGCGGGACGGGAACTTCCCGGAGCTGGACTCGGGCGAGACCACCAGCAGCGAACTCCTCCAGCGGCACCTGCCGGAGTCGCGGGTGGTCAAGGTCTTCAACAACATCTACTTCACGGGCCTGGCCGCGCTCGCCCGGCCATCCGGGGCCGCCGACCGCAGCGCTCTCGCCATCGCCGGCGACGACGCTGCCGCGAAGGCCGAGGTCACGGCCTTCCTCGACCGGATCGGGTACGACGCGGTCGACGTCGGCCCGCTCGCGGAGGGCTGGCGCTACCAGCCGGACACCCCGGCGTACGGCACGCTCTACTCCGCCACCCCGACCGACTGGGAGCACCCGGCGCCGGGCGACGCCGAGAAGCTGCGCGCGGCCCTGGCCGCCGCCACCCGCTGAGCACCCGTCGCCCTCCGGTGACCGCCTACCGGGTGGCCCTCCGGAGGGCGACGGCCAGTTCGTCGTCGTAACTGGCGACCGGCTGACCGTCGACGTCGTACGCCACCAACCGACCCTGCGCCATGCTGGCCGACCGGAACGAGAACATCCGCGTGCCGGGGTAGGGCGCCAGCAGGGGGATGCTGCGGGGTGCGCCGCCCGGGGCGGAGTAGTACTCCAGTCGGGCCACCCGAGGGGAGACCACACCGTTGACCCGTACCTTGGTCTTCTCCGCCCGGGTGCCGAACGTGACCGGCGCGTCGGTGGCGTAGGCCGCGCACTCGGCCGGACCCCGGCAGACGAAGAAGTACCGCGGGTTGGCCACGTCGTCGAGGGCGTACGCCTTGAACGTCGGGTCCGCCCCGGCGGGCAGCGGTTGTACGGCGAAGAAGGCGAGAGCCACGGCGGACGTGACGCCCACCCGCAGCCAGGCCCGGCGAGCGGCGGGGCGACGGCTGCCCCGGGCGGCGGCGACCGCGACACCGCCGAAGCCGGCCAGGCACAGCAGGCACGTGCCGACGGTACGGGCGTTCTCGAACAGGAACTGCACGCCCGGACGCGCCGACACCGGTCCGAGGACCGCCCCCAGCGAGACGACCATGGCGGCGAGCAGCGCCGCGCCGGCCACCCGCTGGGTGACGCCGGACGCGCCGACCAGCAGCATCGCGGCGAGCACCGGCCACACCTGGTGGTGGGTCCAGGACACCGGGGACGCGGCCACCGTGGCGCAGCCCACGAGCACGGCGGCGTGGCCGGGACGGGCCCGCGCCGCCAACTGGCGGGCGCGAAGGAGCGCCACCCCGCAGATCACCGCGACCAGAGCGGCCCACAGCACGGGCAGGGTCGCCTCGTCGACCCCGACGCGCAACAGCATCCCGTGCACCGACTGGTTGCCCAGCGAGGCCAGGTTGCCGATCCGTGAGGTCTGCCGGACGGCCTCGGTCCAGTAGATCCAACTCTCGCCGGGCAGCACGAGCGCCGCCAGCCCGGCGCAGGCCACGAAGGTCGCCGCGGCACGCCCGGCGTCGCGGTAGCGCCCGGTGGCGAGGAAGTAGACGACGAACAGCAGCGGGGTCAGCTTGATCGCCGCCGCCACCCCGACGAGCACTCCCCGCAGCCGTGGCGGAACGACGCCCATGCCGTCCAGCAGCGCCAGCAGCACGACGAAGATACTGACCTGCCCGAACCGCAGGTTGCTCTGCACCGGCGCCGAGAGCATCAGGACCGTGGCGGCCACCGCGACGACCAACGGGCGGCGGGACCGATCGGCGCTCAGCGCGACACCGACCATCGCGGCGACGGCGACGACCGCCGCGCACGTCGCGACCAGCCAGATCCCCTGGAGTACGCCCTCACCCACGAGAGTGATCGGCCCCAGCACGAGAGCGGCGAACGGCGGGTAGGTGAACGGCCCGCCGTTGGCGGCGCGGTACTCGTACAGCGGCCGGCCGGCGTGCAGATCGGACAGTGCGCCGTAGTAGATGTGCAGATCGGAGAGTCGGTCATCGCGGGTCGACACGAGCACACAGGACACCATCGCGACGACGACGAAGACCGCCCAGACCAGCGCCACGCGTCGATCCCGCACCGCCCGAGAATAGGCGAACGCGAGACAAGCCAAGGCCCCTTCGACCGCTGGCAGTCTCGCTCCACGAGTCAGGAGCATCCCTCTCCGAGCGGCAAGATCGCGCTCGATCATGGATCCAGTGGCATCCTCCCGACGCCGAGGCCACTACATCCTGGATCGAGCACGATCTTGCGACCCGCAGCACGGCCCGCAGCACAAGCAGCATCCGGCACGGGCAGCATCCGACGGCGCGGCGGGAAGAAACATCGCGTGTACAACTTGCGCGAGAGTCTCACGCACGGGACTCTGTCGGTGGGTTGCCGCCCGCTCACCGACCGTGCCTCGGAGGCGACATGCACACGCTTCGTACCGCGTCCCGCCGGCTGCTGGCCGGTGCCGGCGCGCTCCTGCTCGGCACCTCCCTCGCTGCCGCGATCCCGGCGTCGGCCGGCGCGGCCAGCGTCGGGTACGTCCGACTCGCCCACCTCTCCCCCGACACACCGGCGGTGGACGTCTACCTCGCCGCCCCCGACGCCGCGAAGCCGAGGGTCTTTCCCGGCGTCGGCTACGGCGTGGTCTCCGACTATCTCCAGTTGCCTCCGGGCCGGTACGCGGTGGCGATGCGCGAGGCCGGCACGCCCGCCAGCGAGCCGCCGGTGCTCACCACCGAGGTCGCGGTGCGAAGTGGCGGCGCGTACACGGTGGCCGGTGTCGGGCGGCACGCCGACCTGGGGCTGCGGGTGCTCACCGACGACCTGAGCGCTCCCACGCAGGGCCGGGCCAAGGTGCGCGTCGTGCAGGCGTCGGTGCGCACGCCCGTCCTCGACGTGGCCGACCCCGACGGCCCGAGGATCGCCGACGGCGTGCAGTTCGCCACCACCACCGACTACCAACAGGTCGAGCCGGGCACCTGGAAGCTGCGGCTGACCGGCGCGGGCGGTCCGAGCACCGACACCGAGGTACGGCTCACCGGCGGCGCGGTCTACTCGCTGCTGGTCCTCGACGACAAGCAGGGTGGGCTCAGCGCCGAACTGCGTCAGGACGCCGAGGGCGGCACCGTCGTACCGGCGGGTGGGGTGGAGACCGGCGCGGGTGGCACGGCCGGGCGTGGGCTCGGGGCGTACCCCCTGATGGCCGGCGCGGTGGCCGCGGCGGCCGTGGCGGCGGGCCTGCTGCTGTGGCGTCGGCGGCGGCGCACCACCTGGTGAGCATCGGGCCCGCCATCCGACGGCACCGCGACCGTCGGGCGCCGCTGGCCGCGCTGGTCGCGGCCGGCGCGGCGGTCTGCCTGGCCGCCGGCAGCGGCGTCGGGCTCGCGACGACCGGGCCGCCGCCGGTCGCGACCTGGCACCCCGGCTGCGCCGACGGCTGCCCGTCGGTGGCCGCGTCGCCGCGACCACAGGGTCCACCCACCCGGGTACGGGTGCCGCGCATCGGCGTCGACTCGGCGCTCACGGTGCTGGGCCTGGACCGCGCCGGCGCGCTCGTCCCGCCGGCCGACTTCGACACGGCCGGCTGGTACGAGGGCGGCCCCGCCCCCGGCGACACCGGTCCGGCCGTGCTCGCCGGGCACCTGGACTCGCGGCGCGGCCCGGCGGTCTTCGCCCGGCTCGACGAGCTGCGCTCCGGCGACCGCGTTCAGGTGTGGCGCGACGGGCAGTGGCTGTCGTTCCGGGTGACCGGGTCGCTGCGCACCCGCAAGGACCGGTTCCCGACGGCCACGGTCTACGGCCCGACACCCGGGCCGGAGCTGCGCCTCGTCACCTGCGGGGGCGACTTCGACCGGCGGCGCGGACACTACCGGGACAACGTGGTGGTGTTCGCGGTCCTCGACGGGTGACCAGCCCGGTCAAAGCGGACGACGTTTGCGGCGGGCGGAGGGTTTGATCGACTCGGGTTCATGGAAATCGCGGCATCCGGCGCAAGCTAACACCACGGTTTCCATGAACCCGAGTGGATCAACACCCCAGCGGCGCGGCGGCGCGGGACGGTCAGAGCGGGCGACGGCCGGCGAAGCCGCACTCGGCGCGGTGGTACCACCGCACGTCGGAGTCGCCCTCCAGCCAGCACCAGAGCACGGCGCGGCCCTCGCGCTCGCCCGGGAAGTCGAGCAGCACCGGCGCGATGCCCTTGACCTGAATCTCGTGCTGGTGCAGCTCGTCGACGACGGCGTGCAGCCGGGCCTCCAGCCCCTTGACCTCGGCCAGCCCACCGAGCGCGCTGACCCCGTGGTCGGCCAGGTCGACGCGCAACTCGGCCAGGTCGGCGCGGACACGGATCAGCTCGTCGACACGCGGCTGCAGGGTGGCCACCAGGTGCCGGGCCTGGGCGAGAGTGAACACGCCGCCAGTATGCGCCACCTACCGCGCCGCAGTGACCCCGCTCGGCGTGGTCAGTCGGCCTGGGCGGCCAGCTCGCGGGCGCGGTCCCGGGCCGCCTCCAGCGCGGCGAGCAGCGCCGCGCGGACGCCGTGCTTCTCCAGCTCACGGATCGCCGAGATGGTGGTGCCGGCGGGCGAGGTGACCGCCTCACGCAGCTTGACCGGGTGCTCGCCGGAGTCGCGCAGCATCACGGCGGACCCGATGGCGGTCTGCACGATCAGCTCGTGCGCCACCTGGCGCGGCAGACCGAGCAGGATCCCGGCGTCGATCATGGCTTCCACCAGCAGGTAGAAGTAGGCCGGTCCGGAGCCGGAGAGCGCGGTGACCGCGTCCTGCTGCGACTCGGGCACCCGGATGGTCTGACCCAGAGGCTTGAACATCTCCTCGGCGAGGCTCAGATGCGCCCCGGTGGCATACGCGCCGGCGGAGATGGCCGTCATCGCCTGGTCGACCAGCGCCGGCGTGTTGGTCATGACCCGGACCACGGGGGTGCCGTCGGGCAGCCGACGGTTGAAGAAGCTGGTGGGCAGCCCGGCGCAGAGCGAGATGACCAGCTTGTCGGCGGGCACCTTCGGGCCGATCTCGTCCAGCAGCGCTGCGGCGTCCTGGGGCTTGACCGAGACGGCGAGCACGTCGGCCTCTTCCACCGCGGTGAGGTTGTCCACCACCCGGACGCCGTAGCGGTCGGACAGCTCCTGCGCGCGGTCCGGTCGGCGCGCCGTGGCGAGCAGCCGCTCCACCGGCCATCCGGAGCGCAGCAGCCCGGAGAGCATCAGCTCGCCGATCTTGCCCGCGCCGATCACCGCAACCGTGTGCCCGCTCACCACGCCTCCTCGTCGGTCGACTGCTACGGGTCGACTGTTAGTAAGGGCCCCCTGCTATACGCCACGCGTTAAGAGGGGGCCCTTCCTTACACCTCAGCTGCCGAAGAAGACCTCGGCCTCCTGGTACCGCTCCAGCGGCACGGTCTTCAGCTCGCGGGTGGCCTCGGCGAGGGGCACCCGGACGATGTCGGTGCTCTGCATCGCGACCATCTTGCCCCAGTCGCCGTCGTTGGCGGCGTCGATGGCCTGCAGGCCGAGGCGGGTGGCGAGGACCCGGTCGAAGGCGGTCGGGGTGCCACCGCGCTGGATGTGACCCAGCACCACGGTGCGGGCCTCCTTGCCGGTCTTGGCCTCCAGCTGCTCGGCGAGCCACTGGCCGATGCCGCCGAGGCGGACGTGGCCGAACGAGTCGAGCTCCTGGTTGGCGAGCACCATCTGGCCGTCGAGCGGCTGGGCGCCCTCGGCGACCACGACGATCGGGGCGTACTGGTGCTGGAAGCGCTTCTCGACGTAGCCGGCCACCTGGTCGACGTCGAACTGCCGCTCGGGCAGCAGGATCACGTTGGCGCCACCGGCCAGGCCGGCGTGCAGGGCGATCCAGCCGGCGTGCCGGCCCATGACCTCGACGACCAGGGTGCGGTGGTGGCTCTCCGCGGTGGTGTGCAGGCGGTCGATGGCCTCCATCGCGATGTTGACCGCGGTGTCGAAGCCGAAGGTGTAGTCGGTGGCGCCGAGGTCGTTGTCGATCGTCTTCGGCACGCCGATGACGTTCACGCCCAGCTCGTGCAGCTTGGTGGCCACGCCGAGGGTGTCCTCGCCGCCGATCGCGATCAGCGCGTCCACGCCCTGCTCGGCGAGGTTGTCCTTGATCCGCTCGACGCCGTTCTCGATCTTGAACGGGTTGGTCCGGGACGAGCCGAGGATGGTGCCGCCCCGGGGCAGGATGCCGCGCACGTCGGCGATGCCCAGCGGGCGGGACAGACCCTCCAGCGGGCCCTTCCAGCCGTCCCGGAAGCCCACGAACTCGTGACTGTAAGTGGCGACGCCCTTGCGGACCACCGCCCGGATGACCGCGTTGAGACCCGGGCAGTCGCCGCCGCCGGTGAGCACGCCGATACGCATGATCCGCTCATCCTCCTGGAGCATCAGGTAAAGCCCGATATGCCCCAGGGTATGTGTCAGGTCAGACCATCGGCGCCGTTGCCGGCCCGGGGCGGGCCGTCACTGCGCACTGTAGTCGGCCTGCGCGCGCGACGACAGCGCGCCCCGGGGGCGGCGGCTCAGTAGGTCACCTCACGGTTCTCGCCGGATGACGGCGGACGGCCGGTGACGGCGGCCTTGGCGAAGCCGAGAAGGTTGACCACGGTGCTGCTCGGCGAGTCCCAGTACTCGGCGGAGCTGGCGTGCACCTTGATCAGGGTCAGGCCGGGAGTGTCCAGCCCGTCCGGGAACCAGGTCTTGAGCAGCGGGTTCCAGAGCCGCTTCGCGCGCTCGGTGTCGGAACTCTCACTGGCCGTCCCCGAGACCGAGACCCAGGAGTTGTGCCTCTGGTCGGAGAAGGCGACGTTGACCTCCGGATTCACCCTGATCTGGCGCAGTTTGGCCGAGTCGGTGTAGGCGAAGAACCAGAGGTCCCCGTCGAACTCGGCCTCCTGCAGCCCCATCGGCCGGCTCACCTGCCGCCCGTCCAGCGCGATGGTGGTGAGCATGCAGATCCGTGCGGCGCGGATCAGTTCGGTGACCCGCGCCCGGGCGTCGGCGACGCTGGTCGGATCGTTGCTCATGGCAATCTCCCTCGGCTCGGCTGACGAACCGTTGCCCGGGACAGAACCGGTCAAACCTACAGACGTATGACCATCGCTCAGCGCGCCGTCATCGCCCGCCAGCGGGCCAGGTTGTGCCGGGCGTCGACCAGGGCGTCGTGCCGGGCCGCGTCCGCGTCCGGCAGCGCCGGCCGGCCCCGGTCGTCCCAGAGCTGCCGCAGATCCTTCGTGAACCGGGGAATCTCCCGGGGCAGCGCCGGCATCGCACCCCAGAGCTGGGCGAGGACCACATGGTCGTACGCCGCGTACCAGGCCCACAGCTCCAACTGCTCGGCCGGCCGGTCCCGGACGGGCTCCATGAGGAAGTCGTACAGGTCGTCGCGGATGCGCTCCCGCGAGCGCCAGGCCCGGTCGGCCGGCGACGGCAGCCGGTCCAGCACGTTACGTCGGACCCAGGGCACGGCTCGGGAGTCGTCGAACTCGGTGGAGACCGCGTAGAACTCGCGGCCGTTCTCGTCGACGACACCGATCGAGACGAGGTCGACGATCCGGCCGTCCTCGATGAACTCGCAGTCGTAGAAGTAGCGGTAGACCATTCCGGACATCCTCACCCACCGCCGTCCGTCGGCGCGCGGCGGGGCCGGGTCCGAGCCCGGCCGGCCCGCCGTGGGCCGGCCGCGACCCGGGCCGCCGACGCCGCTCCGGCGACGCCCCAGGGGGTACGCCGCAGCTCGCGACGGTCACGGAAGTGCTTCGAGGGGTGTACAGCAAGCGACCGGACCGTCATGATCTGATGTGTACCGCTACCGGATGCCGAACCGGTGTCAGTTCACCTCGTCAGGGCCATCAGGTTCACCCGGTGAGCGATTGTGTGGTCCATGACCGGGGAGGGGTTGGGCCGTGGAGATGCGCCTGCCGGAGCCGGGTGACGCGCTCACGGGTGTCGAGATGTTCGCTGGCCTGGAGCCCGAGGTGCGGCAGCGGGTCATCGCGGCCGCCGTTCCGCGCACCTACCGCAAGGGTCAGCTGCTGTTCGTCGAGAACGACCCGGGCGAGTCGCTCATCGTGCTGCGCCGGGGCGCGGTCGCCGTGTTCCGCACCGCGCCGACCGGCGAGCGGGCGGTGCTGTCGGTGATCCGTCCGCCGGACGTGCTGGGCGAGGTCTCCCTGCTGGACGCCTCCACGCGCTCCGCGTCGGCCGAGGCCATCGAGGACTGCGCGGCGCTCGCGCTCTCCCGGGGCGCGTTCATGGAGCTGGTGCACTCCAACCCACGCATCCTGGACGCGGTGATGAGGTCGCTGGGCGGGTTGATCCGCCGACTCACCGAGCAGAACGCCGACCACGTCTTCCTCGACCTGCCGGGTCGGGTCGCCAAGACGCTGGTCCGGTTGGCCGGCGAGAGCCAGGCCCCGATGATCACCATCGAGTTGAACCAGAGCCAGTTGGCCGAGATGGCCGGCGGTTCCCGGCAGAGCGTCAACCAGGCCATCGGTTCCTTCGCCAGCCGCGGCTGGCTGCGGACCGAGGGGCGCCGGATCGTCGTCACCGACGTCGCCGCGCTGCGCCGCCGGGCGGGCATGAACGACCGCTGAGCTGCCCCACCGCCCCCGAACGCGGGGTCGTACATCCGCAACGGCCGGGCCGCCCGTGGGCGGCCCGGCCGTTGCGCTGTGTCACCGAAGTGCGGTTCAGACTCCGGGGCTGCCCGGGCCGGCCCACTTGTTCGGGCCCTTGCTGTCGCCGCCCGAGCCGGTGGACTGCTCGCTGACGATCCCCTCGGCCTGCAGCGTGGCGAGCGTGGCGGCGTCGACGTCCACGGACTCGCCCGCCGAGTGACTGACGCCCTTGCCGTCGGTCCAGTCACTCTCCAGCTTTACGTACACCATTGACCTGTCCCCCTCTGGTCGCTGATCGAAGATGTGGCGGACTGAATGTAGTCGCTCAAGCCGTTGGTGGACTGTCCACAAACCAACAGGCCGGTACCCGACAGCCCTTTCGGCAGCGATACTCCTTGCGGGCGGCGGCGCTGGGGGCGTGGCCGGTATCGCCAGTGGAGGGTGTGTCATCGCCGCGCAGTGTGGGCGCTGTGGACGCACGGCCGCCGACGGTGACCGCTTCTGCGGTGGCTGCGGCGCCGAGCTGGGTGCTGTCTGCCCGCACTGCCTTCGTCCGCTCGCCTCGGACGTCGCGTTCTGCACCTCGTGCGGGTCGCCCCGGCCGGGCACCGACCGGACCGCCACGGTCACCCCGCAGGAGGACCGCCGGCGGGTGAGCGTGCTCTTCGTCGACCTCATCGACTTCACCCCGTACGTCGAGCGCGCCGATCCGGAGCAGGTCCGCGGCATGCAGACGGGCTTCTTCTCGGCGGCCCGCCGGGTGGTCGGCCAGTACGGCGGGGTGGTGGAGAAGTACATCGGTGACGCCGTGATGGCGCTCTTCGGCGCGCCGATCGCCACCGAGACCGACGCGCTGCGCTGCGTACGGGCGGGGCTGGAGCTGCAACGGGTGCTCACCCGGTTCGCGCCGACGGGCAGCACCGAGATGCGCTTCCGGGTGGGGGTGGCCACCGGTGAGGCCCTCGTCGACGTGGCCGCCGCCCGCGACGGTGGGCAGGCCATCGTGGCCGGTGACGTGGTGAACACCGCCTCGCGGATGCAGTCGGTCGCGCCGCCCGGCGGGGTGCTGGTCTGCGGCACCACGCACGCCCTGACCAAGGACGCGATCCGCTACGAGGAGCAGCCCCCGGTCACCCTGCGCGGGCGCTCCTCACCCACCGAGGTGTGGCTCGCCCTGTCCCCGCTGCGCCGTCAGCCCACCGACCGGGAGCCGGACACCACGCCCCTGGTGGACCGCGAGCACGAGCTGGGGATGCTGGTCAACGCCCTGCACCGGTCGCTGCGCGACCGGCTGCCCCAGGTGGTGACGATCTTCGGCCGGGCCGGAATCGGCAAGAGCCGGCTGCTGCGCGAGCTGTACCGGCACACCGGCCGGCTGGTGGACGAGCCGCTGACGTGGCGGACGGGACGCTGCCCGCCGTTCGGCGAGAACGTCACGTTCGCCGCGCTCGCCGACATCGTCAAGTCCGAGGCCGGCATCCTGGACACCGACCCGGCCGCCAGCGCGGCCCAGCGGCTGGGCACCGCGGTCGGGGAGCTGATCGGGCCGGGTGAGCGCGACCGGGTCGTCGACGCGCTGCGTCCGCTGGTCGGACTGCCCGGCACGCCGCTGCCGGCGGAGGAGGCGGAGTCGGCGTGGCGGCGGTTCCTGCTGGCGTTGGCGGCCCGCCGCCCCACCGTGCTGGTCTTCGAGGACCTGCACTGGGCCGACGACGCGATGCTGCGCTTCGTGGAACTGCTCGGGGCGGCGGCTCGTGAGGTGCCCCTCCTGCTGCTGTGCACCGCCCGTCCGGAGCTGGTCGACCGGGACCCGAGCTGGGCCGGGACGATCACGGGTTCGGTGACCATCACCCTGCCGCCGCTGCGCGACACCGGCATCGCCGCCCTGTACGCGCACCTCTTCGGCCAGGCGGCGTTCTCCGCCGAGATGCTGACGCCGCTCATCGAGGTGGCCGGCGGCAACCCCCTCTACGCGCACGAGTACGTCCGGATGCTGATCGAGCAGGGCGCGCTGCGCCAGTCGGGGCGGGGCTGGTCGCTGGACAAGCAGCTCGAACTGACCATGCCGGAGAGCGTGCACTCGGTCATCGCCAACCGGGTGGACCTGCTGGACGCCAAGGACCGGGCGGTGCTGCTCGCCGCCTCGGTGGTCGGGGTGCAGTTCTGGCCGGGCGCGGTGGCCGCCGCGCTGGGGCAGCCGGTCGAGTCGGTCGAGCGCGCGTTGCGCCGCCTCGAACAGCGCGACTTCGTGCACGAGCAGGCCGCGTCGACGATGGCCGGGCAGGCCGAGTTCCGGTTCCGGCACGTGCTGGTACGCGACGTCTGCTACCAGCGGCTGCCCCGAACCGAGCGGGTGGCACGGCACGAGCGGGCCGCGGACTGGCTCGACGCGCTGTCGCAGAGCCGCGACACCGACCTGGCCGAGGTCCTCGCCCACCACCGCTGGGCGGCCCACGAGATCGCGCGGTCCCTCGGCATGCAGATGCAGCGGTACGCGGGGCCCGCGCGACAGGCGCTGCACCGGGCGGCCCGCCGGGCGTACGCCCTGCACGGGCTGGAGGCGGCGGCGAGCCACGCCGGCCAGGCCGCGCGGCCCGGCCGGCGACAGCGACCCGGTGGGCCGGCTGCAACTGGAGCTGCTGAGCACGGAGATCTCGTTCTACCGGGACGGCAACGCGTTCCTCTCCGGCGGCGGGCCGGAGCAGGTGCACGCGCTGGCCGACCGGCTGGCGGCGCACGGTGACGACGCGTGCGCCGCGCGGGCGTGGACGCTGCTCGGCCAGGCGGCGTGGCTGCGCGCCGACCGGGGTGAGGCGTTGGCCTGCCTGGATCGCGCGGTCCAACTGTTCGAACAGCTACCGGACAGCCCGCAGAAGGCCGACGCGTACGCCGAGCTGGGCCGCCTGCACATGCTCAACTACGAGCGCGACCCGGCGGTGTCCGCGGCGGACACCGCGGCGGAGATCGCGGAGCGGCTGGGCCTGACCGAGGCGCGGACCAACGCGCGGATCACCGCGGCCACCGCCCGCTACCAGGCCGGCGACCGGATCGGCCTGGACGAGTTGCACGCCATCGTCGAGTTCAGCCGGGCCGGTCAGCTGCTCGCGCTGCCCCGGGCCACCCAGAACCTGGCCTGGGCCATCCGCGAGGAGGGCGACTGGCTGCGCTCGAACGCCCTGCTCTCGGCCGCTCCGGCGCGTACGGCCAGCGGGCAGACGCTGACCACCAGCTATTCGGCCGAGGCGATGCGGGCCTGGTTCGAGGGTGACTTCGGCCGGCTGCTGGCCGCGGCGGAGGCGTTCGTGGACACGCCGACCGGTAGCTGGGACATGCAGGTGCGGGGGCTGCGGTGCTGCCTGCTCGTGCTGCGCGACGACGAGGACCCGGCCGACCTGGGGCAGGCGCTGGCCACCGCCCGGCGCAGCGGCTTCCACCGGCTGCGCTGGACGATGCTGGGCATGGCCGCGCTGTGTCGGGCGTTGCAGGAGCGCCACGCCGAGGCTGCGGAGCTGATCGACGAGCTGGAACGGTCCTGGTCGGCGGTGCCGGCGCTGGCCAGCGGGGAGTGGATCGCCGCGGCCGCGTACGCCGGCGCCCTGGCCGGCCGGGACGCCGCGGTGCGGGTCCGGGCGATGCTGGACCGGGTCGGACATCGGACGCCGTGGTCGGAGGCGGCGTTGCGGACGGTGACGGCGGCGGTGGCGGCGGCCGACGGCGACCACCGGCGCGCGGCCGAGCTGCACCTGGCCGCCGCCGAGACGTACGGGCGGATCCCGGACGCGAGCGACCGGGTGCTGGCGCTGGCGCTGGCGGCCGCGGAGCTGACCCGGGCGGGTGACCCGGCCGGCGCGCGGGCGCCCCGCGCCGAGGTGCGCACCTTCGCCCTACGCAACGACGCGCCGGGCCTGCTGGCGCTGACCGGCCGGCCGATCAGCCCGACCGGACCGGCGGTCGCCTGCTGAGAGTCAGGCGGCCACTGGCGTCTTGAGCTTCTGCGCGTAGATGTCGACGTACTCGCGGCCGGAGAGCTCCATCACCTCGTACATGATCTCGTCGGTGACCGCGCGCTCGACGAACCGGTCGCCGGCCAGGCCCGCGTAGCGGGAGAAGTCCAGGGGCGCGCCGAAGCGGACCCGCACCTGGCCGATCCGGGGCAGCAACCGGCCGGGCGGCTGGAGCTCGTCGGCGTTGAGCATCGCCACCGGGACCACCACCGCGCCGCTCTCCAGGGCCAGCCGGGCCACCCCGGTTTTTCCCCGATAGAGCCGCCCGTCCGGGGAGCGGGTGCCCTCGGGGTAGATGCCGGCCACCCCCTGGGCGCGCAGCACCCGCAACTGGGTGTCCAGCGCGGCGCGGGCGGCCTGGCCGCCGGAGCGGTCCACCGGGATGGTGCCGGTGCCGACGAAGAACATCTTCGTCAACCAGCCCTTGATCCCCTTGCCGGTGAAGTACTCGGCCTTGGCCACGAAGGTGACCCTCCGCGAGACGATCAACGGGATGAAGATCGAGTCGAAAAAGGAGAGGTGATTGCTGGCCAGGATCACCGGGCCGGTCGCCGGCACGTGGCGCAGCCCCTCCACCCGCGGGCGGAAGATCAACTTGAGCAGCGGACCGAGGATCACGTGCTTCAACAGCCAGTAGAGCACCGGCGTCCTTTCCGAGGGGGGCGCGACAGCGCTGGCCGTCATCCCCGTGGAGCCTACGAAGCGAGCGCTCTCACCACAACGGACGGACGCTCACCACCACGACGCGGCGGACGCGCTCCCCCACGACGGTCTCCAAGGCCGGATCCATGTCGACCTCTACTCGCCGCGCTCCGTCTTCCACTGCAGGAACTCCTGGTACAGCTGCTCCTCCCGACGTCGCGTGCGCCGGTGCAGCACCCGCGAGACGACGAGGAGCACGACACCGCTGCCCAGCATCAGATAGCCGAGGGCCCGGTCGCCGGTGACCTTCGGGGCGGTGCTGAACAGCAACCCCAGCAGGGCCGAACCCAGGCCCAGGTAGAGCGCGATCCCGGGCGGCGTCTGCCGGTAGTCAAGGTGATGACGCTGCGCGAAGGTCTGAAGGTGCGGCGGGATGTTCAGCTCCTCGTGGTCGTCAGTAGCCACGTGCGCCTCTCGTTCCCGGTCGGTGGCAGGTCGCAGGGCGGTGTTCGGGACCGCGGGTCGCCCTGGCGTCAACGATCACCGAGATCGCACGTCTCGCGCAAGAACGGACAAAGAACCCCCGCCGCGACCTGCGACGGCAGCCCCGACTTTCCAAGACGCGACACAACGCACTCCCGGAACCGGCCCCTGACGTGTCACGATTCAGAGCACGACGTGCGCACGGGCGTCGAGGGGGCAGCGGTGGCCGCGCCGCAGGGCGCGTTGAGGAGGATGTCCGGGTGTCAGCGGGTGGGGCCCGCCGGGGACGGCGGGACAACGGGCTCGACGCGAGCGAGTACGCCGTCGTCGGCGATGTCGATCCGCGCGTCGGCGAGCACCTGCTCGACGTGCTGGCCGCCGGCGGGATCGCCGCCTACCTGCAACCGTCGGCCGACCTCAATCCGGTCACCCGTACCACCACCGTCCCGGCCCGTCCGGTCGACCGGCTCTACGTCGACCGTTCGCACCTGCGGACCGCCCGTGACTACCTGACGCAGCTCGCCGACGAGAGCGCCCCGGAGCAGCCCCCGGCCCGCGACGAGCCGGACATCGACGCGGAGTGGGCCCGGATCGTGGCCGGCTTCCACAGCACCCCCTCGACCACCGACGAGCGGCCCTGGCCGGCCGCGGAGGACGTGGACGAACGTGACGACCGGGACACCCGGGACGAGCCGACGGCCGGTCCGCTCGCCCGCTCCGGCGTCGACGAGGCCGGGCCCACCGCGACCGACGTCCGTCGACTGCCGTCGGCGACCGACTTCTCCGGGATCTCGGTCGGCCGCAACAGCCGGGACGATGAGCCCTCACTGCTGGACGGTCTGGACACCTTCGGCGCCGACCTGCCGGACGACGACGAGGACACCTACCACCCGCCCCCGCCGCCGCCGCTGCCCCGCGTCTCCAAGTACGCGGTGGTCGGCGCGCTCGCCGTGGTCGTCGGGTTCGTGCTCTTCCTCTTCCCGTCGCTGCTCCCGATCGACCGCTCGGCGGTCACCCTGTTCGGGTTCACGGGCATCCTGGCCGGCTTCGTCACGCTGATCTGGCGGCTGCGCCCCGGTGACGAGGAGGACGACGACCCGGACAACGGCGCCGTCGTCTAGCGCCTGTTTCATCAGCAAGAAACTGGCCGGCCGCCCTTATGAAGCTGGCCCTACCCGGCCCGCATCGCGGGACACGACCGCCCTCACTCGGGGCGTAACAGTGGTGTAACTTACTGTCAGTAGGAATACCGCTGTACGTCACTTCCCCCGCTGACTGACCGGTTTTCCCTTGCTCGTGGCGGTCAGTCCTCTGCTGATCGGAATGCCCGAGATGCGACAGAGTTCCCTCGTGGTGGTGGCCAACCGCCTCCCCATCGACGACAGCCAGGCCCCGGACGGCGCCTGCGAGTGGCGACGCAGCCCCGGAGGGCTGGTCAGCGCGCTACACCCGCTGCTGCGACACACCCCGGCGATCTGGGTCGGCTGGGCCGGCGGCACCGGCCCGGCGCCCGCCCTGCCGGACGTGGACGGCGTCCACATGCACACCGTCGCTCTCAGCCACGAGGACCTGCGCGATCACTACGAAG
This sequence comes from Micromonospora sp. CA-248212, assembly GCF_050948405.1. Lineage (NCBI taxonomy): Bacteria > Bacillati > Actinomycetota > Actinomycetes > Micromonosporales > Micromonosporaceae > Micromonospora > Micromonospora sp. CA-248212. Next base: position 5,446,116 of record NZ_CP192023.1, read on the forward strand.
GCTTCGCCAACGCGACCCTCTGGCCGCTCTACCACGACGCCGTCGAGCAACCCGAGCACCACCGGCGCTGGTGGGAGGCGTACCAGCGGGTCAACCAGCGGTTCGCGGAGGCGACCGCCGAGGTGGCCGAGCCGGGAGGCGTGGTCTGGATACAGGACTACCACCTGCAACTCGTACCCGGGCTGTTGCGCGCGCTCCGCCCCGACCTGCGCATCGGCTTCTTCCTGCACGTGCCGTTCCCGCCGCCGGAGCTGTTCATGCAGTTGCCGCGCCGCGCCGAGCTGCTGCGCGGCATGCTCGGGGCCGACCTGGTGGGCTTCCAGCGGGCGCAGGCGGCACACAACTTCGCCCAGCTGGTGACCCGGGTGCTGGAGCTGCCGGCCACCGACCGTCGGATCGGGATCGACGACCGGGTGGTCCGCATCGGCGCGTTCCCCGTCTCGATCGACACGGCCGAGATGGCCGCCCTCGCCGCCCGCCCCGACGTGGCCGCCCGGGCCCGCCGCCTGCGGCAGGATCTCGGCGATCCCCGGCAGGTCATCCTCAGCGTGGACCGGATGGACTACACCAAGGGCATCGAACAGCGACTCAAGGCGTACAGCGAGCTGCTGGCCAGCGGCGACGTCAAGGTCCGCGACACGGTGCTCGTCCAGGTCGCCATGCCGAGCCGGGAACGCGTCGGTCAGTACCAGATCCTGCGCGAACGCATCGAGCGCGAGGTGGGCCGGATCAACGGCGAGTTCGGGCGGGTCGGCGAGCCCGCCATCCACTACCTCACCCAGCCCTTCGACCGGGCCGAGCTGGCGGCGCTCTACCGGGTCGCCGACGTGATGGCGGTGACCCCGCTGCGCGACGGGATGAACCTGGTCGCCAAGGAGTACGTCGCCGCCCGGGTGGACGACACCGGAACGTTGCTGCTCAGCGAGTTCGCCGGCACCGCCGCGGAGCTGTCCCAGGCGTACCTGGTGAACCCGCACGACCTGGAAGGGCTCAAGCAGGCGCTGCGCACGGCGCTGCGGGCCGACCCCGCCGACGTCATCGCCCGCATGCGGGCGATGCGCGCCCACCTGCACGAGCACGACATCCGGGCCTGGGCCCGCTCCTACCTGAGCGCCCTCGACGAGACGGGCGCGCTGGTCAGCCGCCTCACCAGCACCGACGGCACCGCCCGGGTGCCACGGCCGGCGACCCGGGCGACCCAGCACGCCGGCGGCTGACCGGGCCGCGTGATCAGCGGCCGGCGGGCTCCTTCTCCAACCAGTCCAGGATCGCGTCGATCGGCTCGGCCCAGCGCGCGTCGAGCATCAGGTCGTGCCCCATGCCGGGGAACAACAGCGGCGCCGACCCGTACCGGCGGGCGACCCGCGTCAACGTCGCCGCCGGCACCACCCGGTCGTCCGGGCTGCCCAGCACCAGGACCGGGGGCTCGCCCACGGCCGCCTCGGCCTGCGGTTCGCCCAGCAGCGCCCACTGCGCGCGCCGACCGGCCCGGCCCAGCCGCGCCACGTACCGTCGGGCGTCCTCGTCGGGCAACTCCCGGCTGAACAGCTGCGCGCGGCTGAGCCGCAGCGGTCCGCCGAACACCGCCGGCAGCGTCCCGGCCGGGTTGCGGCGCACCGCCGTACCGAAGACGCCCCAGCCGCCGAAGACCGGCGCTACCAGCACCGCGCCGCGCGCCGGATAGCGCGCCATCGCGTGGGCCACCACGAGCGCCCCGGCGCCGTGCCCCACCAGGACCGCCTGGCGCGGCAGGCTCGCGGCCACCTGGGTCACATCATGGGTGTACGCGCGCAGCGTCGCCTCCGGCGCCGGCTCGCTGCCGCCGTGCCCCCGCAGGCTCAGCGCGTACGCCGGGAAGCCCCGCGACGCGGCATGGCCCAGCCAGTGCTCGGCGAACGCCCACGCCCCGTGCCCGAACCCGGGTACGAACAGCAGCGGCGGACGCCCCTGTTCCAACTCGGGTACGGCGCTGAGCACCTCACGGCGCGCCGGCCGGACCGGACGAGCCCACTCCCGGCCCCGCATGATCCGCACCTCGGTCACTGATCCAGCCTTTCGTTCGCGACTGCGGGGCTCGCAAGCTCACTCCTCGCGCTCACTTGCCCTCCAGGTCGTGCAGGGCGCGCTGGACGGCGCGCAGGTAGTCGGCGTGCCCGACCTCGAACCAGTGCCGGCTGCTGTCCTTGACCTGGCCCGCGTAGCGCTCCCCGGCCCGGTCCCGGACCCGCTGCGCGAACGCGGCGGCCCGCTCGGGTCGGTCCCGTCGGGCCAGCAGCAGCCGCGCGAAGAGCACCGTCTGCCAGTGGGACAGGGTGAACAGGCCGGAGTCCGGCTGCACCAGGCCGGCGACGGCCAGCGTGGGGTGCCCCGGCGTGAAGGCGTTGAGCCAGAGCGTGGGACGGCCGGTGCCGGCGCTGTCGCCGAACACCGACGCGTCGAGGAACTCGAAGCGCGGCAGGTAGCCGGTGGCGAAGATGACCAGCTCGGGGTCGATCTCGCGGCCGTCGGCCAGCTCCACGGCGTACGGCTGGAACCGGGCGATGTCGGGCACCGGGCCGATCCCGCCGTGGCCCACGTAGTAGACGAGCTGGCTGTTGGCGATCGGGTGCGTCTCGTACACCCGGTGGTCGGGCTTGGGCAGCCCGAAGCGGGTCAGGTTGCCGACGGTCAACCGCATCGTCCAGTGGTAGAGCCACTGGCGGACCCGCAGCGGCACCCGCAGTGACAGCAGCGCGTCGTTGATCTGGTCGGCCGGTCGGCCCAGCACGTACTTCGGGGCGTACCAGTAGCCACGCCGGGTGGAGTGCCAGCAGCGCGACGCCTGCTGGGCGGCCTCGACGGCGATGTCACAACCGGTGTTGCCGGCACCCACCACGAGCACCCGCTTGCCGCGCAACTGCGCCGGGTCCTTGTAGGACGACGCGTGCATGATCTCGCCCCGGAACTCCTCCAGGCCCTCGTAGCGGGGCAGCTTCGGCGACCAGTTGTGCCCGTTGGCGATCACCACGGCGGCGTAGCGGGAGGTGCGCTCCGGGCCGTACCCGCCGGTGGAGCGGGTCGTCACGTCCCACCGCTCCCCCGGCGCGGGCTCGACCCGGACGACCTCGGTGCCGAACCAGATGTGCGAGCGCAGGTCGAAGTGGTCGGCGTACCGCTCGAAGTACGACAGGAGCTGGCCGTGGTGGGGGTAGTCCGGCCAGGAGTCCGGCATCGGGAAGTCGGGGAACTGGGTGAACGGCTTCGACGAGATCAGGTGGGTGCTGGCGTACACCGGGCTGCGGTCGTGCCGCCAGTTCCAGGCCCCGCCGACGCCGGTCTCGCGTTCGTAGCAGTCCACCCCGAACCCGTGCTCGCGCAGGTTCTTGATGGCCGTCAGGCCGCTGGCCCCGGCGCCGATGACGCAGACCGTGTCGCCCCGGTCGGAGAGCGAGCGGCCGTCGCGGCTCTGCGCGGACGGGATCGCATCCGGGTCGGGCCGGCCCTGGTCGGTGGAGGTGGACACCGGGACATCTCCTTTTGTGCGGCACGGGTGCCGGTTCGCCGCGAAATCCTCTCCACATCGGAGCCGGATGTCCAGCCCCGGCGCGGACCGATCGGCGGGTCCGGACCGGTGGGGGTCAGGCCGTGGCGGGCAGCAGCAGGTCGACGAGCACCGGGAAGTGGTCACTGGCCCGGCGGGTCTGCGGAGTGTCCACCACGTCGTAGTCGACCACGGTGATCCGGGGGTCGACGAAGAGCGCGTCGATGCGCCGGCGCGGGTCGGCGCACGAGTAGGTGAGCCGTTCCGCGCGGTCGGCCGCGACCGCCGCGTCGGTCAGGCCGCGCGCCACCGTCGCCCAGGCCGGCCCGTCCGGGCCCTCGTTCAGGTCGGCGCCCGCCACCACCGGAGCATTCGCGGCGTCCAGGCCGCGTCGGAACTCGGCGGCCTGCGCGGGTCGCTCCGCCGGGTCGGTGGACAGGTGCGAGCCGGCGAGGGTGAAGCGGGCGTCGCCGACCCGGCAGTCGGCGTACGCCGCGCCGCGCAGGTGCCGGCCCGGGGTCAGCGGGAACCGCTGGCACCGGGCGCCGCGCACCTGCACCCGCAGGCTGGTCAGCAGCAGGTTGCCCAGGGCGGGCAGCCCTCCGGCGGCCACCACCAGGCCGAACGACTCGGCCAGCGTGGCCGACTTCTGCCGCCACCGGAACCGGCGCGGACCCTCCTGCACGATCACGACGTCCGGCTTCGCGGCCCGGACGACCGCCGCCAGCGCGGCGGTGTCGTCGCGCTGGCTGTGGATGTTGTACGACACCACGCGCAGCGGTACGCCCATCTCCTGGCCGCCCTCAGATCCGGCGGGCCAGGTCGGCCGCGCCGATCACCCCGGCGCTGTTGCCCAGCTCGGCGGGGAGGACCTCGGCCACCGGCAGGCGTCCCCGCTGGGCCAGCGCGTCGAGGTACGAGCGACGCGTCGGGCCGAGCAGCAGGTCACCGGCGTCGATCACGCCGCCGCCGACGACCAGGGCCTGCGGGTCGAGGATCTGCGCCATGTCGGCGAGGCTGGTGCCCAGCCACCGGCCGATCTGCGCGAACGCCTCGGCGGAGACCGGGTCGCCGCCCTGCGCGGCGGCGGTCACCATGTGACCGGTGATCGCCTCGGGCTCGCCGCCGGCCAGCTCCAGCAGGGCGGTGGCCCGCTGCGGCTCCTGTCGAGCGCCGGCACGGGCGAAGCGGACCAGGGCGCTGCCGCTGGCGTACTGCTCGATGCAGCCGAGCCGCCCGCAGCCGCACTGGTGCCCGTCCGGCACGGCCAGCATGTGGCCCAGCTCCGCGGCGATGCCGTGCGCGCCGCGCATCAGCTCGCCGCCGAGGACGATGCCGCCGCCGACGCCGGTGCCGATCGTGAACATGATCATTGAGTCGTCGGCGGCGCGGGCCGCGCCGTAGCGGAACTCGGCCCACGCGGCCACGTTGGCGTCGTTCTCCACGATCACCGGCAGGCCGACGGCGGCGCTCACGTACTCGCGCAGCGGCTCGTCGCGCCAGGCCAGGTTGGGGGCGAAGAGCACGGTCGAGCGGGTGGCGTCGATCCAGCCGGCCGCGCCGACGCCGACCGCCTCGATCGTTCGCCCGGCGGCCAGCTCGTCGACCAGCTCGATGATGACGTCGCGGGTCTTGGCGACGTCGTCGGCGGGGGTGTCCCGTCGGCTCTGCACGAGGACCGTGCCGGTGTCGTCCACGACACCGCCGGCCACCTTCGTGCCACCCACGTCGACTCCGATGGTCAGCGTCACCGCCGCCGCTCCCCTCTGCTGTGCTGTCCGGCTCGCGCGCGCCGCGGGGCACGCCGGTCCGGATCGCGATGTCCCGCGCTCAGGCGCCGCCGCCCGGCGCGTCCGCGCCGGTGTCGTCGGACGCCCGCGAAGCGGGCACCACGGGTCGGCTGGTCGGCACCGGCGCGGCCACCGCCCCGGCGTCGTCGACGGGTGCCGCGGTGGCCGGGGCGGGTGTGTCCGCCGACCGGGTGGCGACCGACCAGACATCCCGCTCCGGCGCCGGTTGGGAATCATGCCCGGTGCGGGTGGCATCGCGCCACACGTGCTCGTCGAAGGCCTCGGCCGACCGCGCGGTCGAGGCCGGCCGCGCCGGCTCGCCGTCGCCGCCCGCACCGGCCGCCGCCTGCGACGACGCGGCCCACTCCGGCCCGGTCGTCGGGGACGGCTCCGGCGGCGCGAACGCGCGGAGCAGGCTGGCCACGCCGGCGGCGAGGTCGCCCGCGCCGGTGGCGAGGCGTTCGGCGAATTCCGGACTCGGATCGCGCAACGCGGCGATGCCACGACAGACCGGGCAGACGCAGCATTCGGCCGAACCGGTGGCGAAACCACCACGGGCGCGATCGCCGCCGCCCGGAGCGGCACTGTGACCGAGGACACCGGCCAACATCCCGCCCAACGGGCCGAACGCGCCGCCCGTCGACCCGCTGGAGGCCAGCCGCGCCCCCGCGAGCAGGGCCGCCACCAGACGCTCCGCCTCTTCCCGGGCCGAACCCGGGTCCGTTCCGCCCACCCTCGGCTCCTCTACCCCGCTGCCGGACGCGTCACTGCGCCGCACCGGGTGCTTCTACCCGGCGCTTGAGCTGCTTCAACGCCGTATCCATGATCATTTTCTCGGCCTTGCGCCGAAACATGCCGAGCATCCCCACGGACAGCTCGACCTCCAGCGTGTACGTCACCGTGGTGGTCCCGTCCGGGTTGCCCACCAGGTCGTACGAGCCACGCTGGCTCTTCTGCATCTTCGAGGGGGCGACCAGATGCCACTCGACGCGGGACAGGTCCTCGACGTACTCGTAGGCGAGCACGTACTCGTCGGCCATCACCCCGGCGTCGATGGTGAACCGCACCTGGCTGGCGTAGCCGTCCTCGTACTCCTCGATCACCTCGGCACGGCGGACCGCCTCGGTCCACTCGGGGTAACTCGGGAAGTCGCAGATGACCGTCGCCACCCGGTCGGGTGACGCGCCGATGATGATCGACTGGGTGGAGGAGTCCGCCATGGGGGGAGGCTACCCGGCTGACGCCGCCCACACCCCCCGCCGCCCCCGCCGCGCCCTGCCTACCCCACCCGAACCGCCCGCCGGGTAGGTTTCGACAGAGCCGATGCTCTCGGGCAGAGTCCGGCCCAGGCCAGTGCGAGCACGAAGGAGTGCAAGTGCGCGAGTTCTCCGTTCCACCGATCGTCACCGTTGGCGAGGCGGCCAACCTCACCGATCCGGTCTGGGACAACGCCGAGATCGCGCCGGACACCGTGCAGTTCGCCCGCGCCACCCGCTCCGCCGACGGCGGCGACACCACCACCTGGGCCGAAGTGACCTGCCTGCAGTTCCGCGACGAGGTGGCGGCCGTGGCCCGGGGCCTGATCGCCGCCGGCGTCCAGCCGGGCGCGCGGGTCGCCCTGATGAGCCGGACGCGCTACGAGTGGACCCTGCTCGACTACGCCATCTGGGCGGCCGGCGGGGTCACCGTACCGATCTACGAGACCTCCAGCGCCGAGCAGGCCGCCTGGATCATCGCCGACTCCGGCGCGGTCGCCGCGCTTGTCGAAACGGGCGCCCACACCGAGCTGATCGCCGGTGTCCGCGACCGCCTCCCCGAGCTGACGAACGTCTGGCAGATCGACCGGGGCGCGGTCGACGAGCTGGTCGCCGTCGGCGCGACGGTCGAGCTGGCCCAGGTGGAGCAGCGGCGCGAGGCGGTCCGCGCCGACGACCTGGCCACCATCATCTACACCAGCGGCACCACCGGCCGCCCCAAGGGCTGCGTGCTGACCCACCGCAACATGTACGCCGACATCGCCAACGCGGTGCCCGTGCTGCCGAACCTGTTCAACGCCGGCGCGAGCACCCTGCTCTTCCTGCCGCTGGCGCACGCGTTCGCCCGGCTCATCCAGATCGGCGTGGTGCAGGCACGGGCCACCCTCGCCCACTGCGCGGACACCAAGAACCTGGTCGGCGAGTTGCAGGAGTTCCGGCCGACCTTCGTGCTGTCCGTACCCCGGGTGTTCGAGAAGGTCTACAACGCGGCCAAGCAGAAGGCCGAGGCCGACGGCAAGGGCGGCGTCTTCGCCCGCGCCGAGCAGGTCGCCATCTCGTACAGCGAGGCGCTGGAGACCTCGCGCGGGCCGGGCCTGGCGCTGCGCGCGCAGCACGCGGTCTTCGACCGGCTCGTCTACCGCAAGCTGCGCGCCGCGCTCGGCGGGCGGTGCCGCGACGCCATCTCCGGCGGCGCGCCCCTGGGCGCGCGGCTCGGCCACTTCTTCCGCGGCGTCGGCGTGACGGTCCTGGAGGGGTACGGGTTGACCGAGACGTCCCCCGCCGCCGCCGCGAACCTGCCCACCGGCACCCGGATCGGGACCGTCGGCCGGCCGCTGCCCGGCGTGACCGTCCGGATCGAGGACGACGGCGAGATCCTGATCTCCGGCGAGCTGGTCTTCCAGGGTTACTGGCACAACGAGGCGGCGACCACGGAGGCGCTCAGCCCCGACGGCTGGTTCCGCACCGGTGACCTGGGCCAGCTCGACGCCGACGGCTACCTGAGCATCACCGGCCGCAAGAAGGAGCTGATCGTGACCGCCGGCGGCAAGAACGTCGCCCCGGCGGTGCTGGAGGACCAGGTCCGGGCGCACCCGTTGATCAGTCAGTGCGTCGTCGTCGGAGACGCGAAGCCGTTCATCGCGGCGCTGGTCACCATCGACGAGGAGGCGCTGCCGACCTTCCTGGCGAACGCCGGGCTCCCACCGGAGACCTCGGTCGAGACGCTGCGCGAGCACGAGGGCCTGCGCGCCGAGGTGCAGTCCGCCATCGACGCCGCGAACCAGGCCGTGTCGAAGGCCGAGGCGATCAAGGTCTTCCGGATCCTGCCCCGCGACTTCACCGAGGTCACCGGCGAGCTGACCCCGTCGCTCAAGGTCAAACGCCAGGTCGTCCACAAGACGTACGCGGCGGAGATCGCCGACATCTACCGCGGCTGACTACGATCCGTCACGTGCCCGCATCCACAACCGCCGTCCCACACCCGCATCCTCTCGCCGCGGCCGCCCGCGTGGTGATGCTGGCGCTGGTCGCGATCCTGACCCTGTTCGCCACCCGCGACGTCACCCAGCTGTGGTGGATCGCGCTGCTGGCGGTCGCCGGGCTGCCCTCCCTGCTCGCGCCGCAGCACCGGCTGGTCGGGCCGCTGAGCCGGGTCGCCGAGGTGGTGGTGCTGGGGCTGGCCGCGAGCCAGGTCGCCGCGGTCGCGTCGATCGGCGGCACGGTCGACGGGCTCGGCGCCTCCGCCGTGCTGCCCTACCTGGCGGTGCCGGTGACCGTCACCGCGCTGCGCCGCCGCTTCCGCGAGGGCGCGGCGCTGCTCGCGGTGACCGCCGGCACGCTGCTGGTCAGCGGGGCGCTGACCGAGGTCGACGGGGAACGTCAACTCGGCCAGGTGGGCTACCTCGCGGTCTGCGCGCAGTGGTTGATCCTGGCCGCGCTCGGGCTCTACGCCGCCGGCACCCTGCACCGGGTGATGGCCGTACGCGCCGACAGCAAGCCCCAGCCGTACGCCGAGGCCACCCGGCTGTTGACCCAACTGCGGACGGTGGCCCGGCAGCTGCCCGGGGCGACCCTGGACCCGGGGGGCATCTCCGAGCACCTGATCGACGAGCTGCGCACGGTGGCCCGGGCGGACCGCGGCGCGGTGCTGTCCGCCAGCGGCGGCGGCCGGCTCGTGGTCCTCGCCCAGGCCGGGGCGGACCGCGTGGACTGGGAGACGACGCTGGACGCGGACTCGGCCATCGCCGACGCCTGGGCCAGTCAGCAGGCCACCACCGCCGCCCGCTCGCAGTCCCGCTCGCACCGGGGTCCGGACGTGTCCGCGCTGATCGTCCCGCTGGTCGCGGGGGTACGCACGGTGGGGCTGGTGGTGCTGGAGGCCGATGTCGCGCAGGCGTACCCGCCGCCGGTGGTGTCCCGGGTGACCGGGCTGACCCGGCCCGCCGCGCTGCGGCTGGAGGCGGCGCTGCTGTTCGACGAGGTCCGGTCGCTGGCCACCAACGAGGAGCGCCAGCGGCTGGCCCGGGAGATCCACGACGGGGTGGCGCAGGAGCTGGTGATGGTCGGCTACGGCATCGACAACGCCCTGGCCACCGTCTTCGACGACGCGGACGAGACGGCCGAGGCCTTGCGGACGCTGCGCGCCGAGGTGACCCGGGTGATCCAGGAGCTGCGGCTGAGCCTCTTCGAGCTGCGCAGCGAGGTGGACCGGCAGGGCGGCCTGGCCGCGGCGATCGCCGAGTACGCCCGCACCGTCGGCGCGTCGGGCGGGTTGCGGGTGCACCTGTCGCTGGACGAGTCCACGGCCCGCCTGCCGGCGGCCACCGAGGCCGAGTTGCTGCGCATCGCGCAGGAGGCCGTGACCAACGCCCGCAAGCACGCCGGAGCGTCCAATTTGTGGGTCACGTGTGAGGTCGACCCCCCGTACGCGCAAATAGAAGTGTCGGATGACGGTCAGGGGATGGCTGACCAGCGCCCCGACGGGCGGTACGGTCTTGCGATCATGGCCGAGAGGGCGGAACGTATCCGGGGCCGGTTGGAGATCAGGCCGCGGCAACCCAGCGGCACGACCGTGGCGGTGGTTCTCGGCACCTCGTCCCGGCGCGATAACGTGCGTGACAGCGCAGCACCAGAAGGGGAGTAACCCGAGGATGACCACAAGTCCGACACCGGCCACCCGCACCAAGGTCCTCCTTGTTGACGATCATGACCTGATTCGTAAGGGCCTGCGGCACGCCTTCGAGCGCGACCGTCAGTTCGAGGTCGTCGGCGAGGCCGCGACCGCGGCAGAGGGGGTACGCCAGGCCGGCGCCCTCCAGCCGGACGTGGTGATCATGGATCTGCGGCTGCCCGACGGCAGCGGCCTGGAGGCCACCCGCGCGCTGCGCAAGTCCAGCGCGTCGATGGGCATCGTGGTGCTGACCATGTACGCCGGCGACGACCAGCTCTTCGGCGCCCTGGAGGCCGGGGCGAGCGCCTTCGTGCCCAAGACCGCCCCGGCCGACGAGGTCGTGGCCGCCGCGCGGCACGCCGCCTCGTCCCCGAGCGCGTTCACCGCCGCCGACCTGGCCGAGGCGATGAAGCGTCGGCTCGCCCCCTCCGGCCCGCAGCTCTCCCCCCGCGAGGGGCAGGTGCTGCGGCTGCTCGCCGACGGGATGAGCGTGGCGGGCATCGCCAAGCAGCTGTTCGTCAGCGAGTCCACGGCGAAGACGCACATCTCCAAGCTCTACGAGAAGCTCGGCGCCGCCAACCGGGCACAGGCCCTGATGACCGCGCTGCGACTCGGCCTGCTCGAAGCGCCGGACGCGCCGAAGTTCTGACCCGCGCCCGTTCGTCGAGCGTAATTCCGTAACCGAAGGTCCGCGCCGGCTCGCCGCCGTCGCGGACCTTCGCGTATCGACCGACGTCCGCGACGGGTGGACGGGCACGCTATGGTCTGGCGGGTACCGCGGGGGCAGAATACCCGCGCGGGCGATGACGTCCGCGTCGTGGACTCAAGGGGTGAGCGCATGCAGCGGCCGGACTGGGCGCCCGACACCATCGACATCGAGCGCCCGAGCGTCGCCCGGATGTACGACTACTACCTCGGCGGATCGCACAACTTCGCCGCCGACCGGGCCGCCGCGCAGGCGATGGTGGCGGCCGTACCGGAGGCGCCGCTGGCCGCGCAGGCCAACCGCGCGTTCCTGCGCCGGGCGGTCCACCACCTCGCCGAGGCCGGCGTCCGCCAGTTCCTGGACATCGGCTCGGGCATCCCCACGGTCGGCAACGTGCACGAGATCGCCCAGCGGATCGACCCGGCGTCGCGGGTGGTCTACGTGGACGTCGACCCGGTCGCGGTGGCGCACAGCCGGGAGATCCTGGCCGACAACGACCGGGCGACGATCGTCCAGGAGGACCTGCGGCACCCGGAGGAGATCCTGGCGCACCCCGACACGCGCCGGCTGCTCGACCTCGGCCAGCCGGTGGCGGTGATGATCGTGGCGGTCCTGCACTTCGTCCCCGACGACGACCGGCCGGCGGAGTTGCTGGCGACGCTTCGGGACGCGGTGGCGCCCGGCAGCTACCTGGTGTTGTCGCAGGCCAGCGACGACGGCCGCGCCGGGGAGGAGCGCGCCGAGGCCGAACGCGTCTACCGGCGTACCGACAGCCCGCTCACGATTCGCAACCGGGCCGAGGTGACCGCCCTCTTCGACGGGTTCGAGCTGGTCGATCCGGGCGTCGTCTGGGTGCCACAGTGGCGACCGGACACTCCCGAGAGCGCGGAGGACGCCGAGCGGGCGGTCTTCATGGGCGGCGTCGGGCGACTCGGTGACTGAGTCGCCCTCGGCGGTCACCCGCCCCGGCACCTTCGCCCGCGCCTGGGCCAAGGCGGTCTCCGGTACGAGCTACCTACCGATGACACAGGCCCAGCTCGAGGCCCTGTTGCAGAGGCTCGCCGGCCAGTTGGCCCAGGCGCTGCTCGCCGAGCCGTTCGACCTGCGGGCCGGGCACCGGGTCGGTGCGGAGTTGGTCGCCGCGCACATCGCGTCCGCCGAGGGACTGGGCCGTACCGTCGAGGTGATCCAGCTTCGGCTCGTGCGGGACCTGGGACTGGTGGCCGAGGACGTCGAGGACCGGATGGCCCGACTCCTGGCCGCCGTGGCGACCGGTTACGCCCGCGCGCTGCGGGACCGCACGCTCGATGAGCAGGAGTCCATCCGCCGGGCCGCCATGATGGCGCGCACCCAGGCCGAACGGGCGCTGCGGGCCAGCGAGGCGCGGTTCCGCCACCAGGCCACCCACGACCCGCTCACCGGTCTGCCCAACCGGACGCTGTTCACCGAGCGGCTCACCGCCGCGCTCAACGAGCCGGGCCGGGGCGCCCAACGCGTCGGGGTGTGCTTCCTCGACCTGGACCGCTTCAAGGTGGTCAACGACACGCTGGGACACCAGGTCGGCGACCGGTTGCTGACCACGGTGGCCGACCGGCTGCGCCAGTGCCTCGGTGAGCATCTGGTGGCCCGCCTCGGTGGGGACGAGTTCGTCATCCTGGTGGAGGGCGCGGGCGGCACCGACGCGGTCGTGGAGGTCGCCGAGAGCGCTCTGGCCGCGGTCCGGACACCCGCGGTGGTCGACGGGCACGAGCTCCAGGTCACGGCGAGCATCGGCATCGTCGAGCGGCAGGTGGCCGGCTCCAACCCGAGTGACCTGATGCGGGCCGCCGACAGCACCCTGCACTGGGCGAAGTCGGCCGGAGGGGCGCGCTGGGCGCTCTACGACGCCGAGCGCAACCGTCGCGAGCTGGCCCGGTACGCCCTGTCGGCGGCCATCCCGGCCGCGCTGGAGCGGGGCGAGTTCTATCTCGACTACCAGCCCCTGACCTCGCTGCGCGACGGCCGACTGCTCGGTGTGGAGGCGCTGGTCCGCTGGCGACACCCGGAGCTGGGCGTCCTGCGGCCGGACAGCTTCATCGCGCTGGCCGAGGAGACCGGTCTGATCGTGCAACTGGGCGGGTGGGTGCTCGCCGAGGCGTGCCGGGAGGCGGAGGCGTGGTCGACCGATGGCGCGCAGGCGCCGTTCGTGAGCGTCAACCTGGCCGTCCGGCAGGTGCACCGGCCCGGTCTGGTGCGGGAGGTCCGTACGCTGCTGCGCCAGACCGGCCTGCCGCCCGAACGACTCCAGTTGGAGATCACCGAGAGCACGATGATGAGCAGCGCCAAGGAGCCCGTCCGGGCGCTGCGGCTGCTGGCCGACCTGGGCGTACGGATCGCCATCGACGACTTCGGCACCGGCTACAGCAACCTGGCGTACCTGCGGGATCTGCCCGTCACCGAGCTGAAGGTGGCCGGCGAGTTCGTGGCTGGCCTGCGGTCGCCGACGGTGGGGCGTACCGACGAGCGGATCCTCGCCTCGCTGGTGTCGCTGGCGCACGCCCTCGACCTCACGGTGACCGCCGAGGGGGTGGAGACCGCCGGGCAGGCCGAGCGGCTGCGGGCGATCGGCTGCGACGCCGCCCAGGGCTGGCACTTCGGCCGCCCGGCCCCTGCCGACCGCATCCTGGCCCGCATCCGCTGAGCCGGCACGGGCACCCGCACCGTCGCCCACGGCCGTAGACAACGTCTACGGCGAACTGGTAGACAGTGTCTATGACCGTGGAGGAGGCCGGAGTCCGGGCCCGGCTGGTGGCGGCCGGAGTCGACCTCGTGTTGCGTGAGGGCCAGTCCGCGGTGTCCCTGCGGGAGATCGCCCGTCGGGCGGGCGTGTCGCACGGCGCCCCGCGCCGCTACTTCCCCACCCACGTCGACCTGCTCTCGGCCATCGCCCGGGAGGGCTTCGCCGACCTCACCGCCCGGGTGGAGCGGACGATCCACGCGGCCGGTACGGAGCCGCGTACCCGACTGGTCGCGCTGGCCCGGACGTACCTGGACTTCGCCGCCGGGCACCGCGGCATGTTCGAGCTGATGTTCCGCCACGACCTGCTGGCCAGCAGTCGTCTACGGCTGCGCGAGACGAGCCTGCCGCTGTTCACCCTCCTGACCGACCTGGTTGCCCAGACACGCCAGCCGACCGCCCCGCCCGCGCCGGTGGTGGCCGGCGCGCTCTGGGCCAACCTGCACGGCATCGCCCAGCTCTGGGCCTGGGGCAGCCTGCCGCTGGCCACCGGCGACCGCGACGACGACACCGTGCTGCGGGCCGCGCTCGACGCGTACCTCGGCCCCGCGCGGAACTGAACGGGAGAAGACGTGCCCCTGCTGTACGACCTCAGCAAACTGACCGTCGGCTCAGCCCTGCGACTGGGCTGGCGACCCCGCGTCCAAGGCCTGGAGCACCTGCCCCGCCGAGGCGGGGCGATCCTCGCCAGCAACCACCTGTCCGTCGCCGACCAGGTGGTCCTCGCCTGCCTGACACCCCGACACGTGACGTTCTGGGCCAAGGCCGAGTACTTCACCGGCAGCTGGCTCAGCCGGCACGTCGTGGCCGGCATGGGCGCCATTCGCGTCGAGCGCGCCGGCGGCCGGGCCGCCCTCACGGCCTTCGACGCGGCCGTGCCGGTGTTGCGCGCCGGCGGTCTCGTCGCCATCTTCCCGGAGGGCACCCGGTCCCCCGACGGGCGGCTCTACCGCGGCCGCACCGGAATGACCCGGTTGGCCCGCGACGCCGAGGTCCCGATCATCCCGGTCGGCGTACTCGGCACCGCCGAGGTGTTGCCGGTCGACGCGCGAATCCCCCGCCGACACCCGGTCGCCCTGCGCTTCGGCCCGGCGATCCCGGTCGCCGACCGCATCACCGGGCCGCGCGACATCCGGGCCATCACGGACGAGGTGATGGCCGCGATCCAAGGGCTCACCGACCAGGAGTACGTCCCCCGCTACGCCCCGCCCCGGCAACCCCGCGCCTGAGCGGCGGCGGCGGTCAGCCGGCCAGCAGAGCCGCCATCCGCTGCGCCTGCGCCTCCCAGCGCCACTCCCGCTCCACCCACGCCCGGCCGGCCGCCCCGAGTTGGCGGGCCAGGTCCCGGTCGCCGAGCAGCCGGGCGACCCGGTCGGCGAGCTGGGCGACGTCCCGGCCACGGACCACGTACCCGGTCTCGCCCTCCCGGACCGCGTCGGGCGCGCCGCCGGAGTCGCCGGCCACCACCGGCAGGCCGGTCGCGGACGCCTCCAGGTAGACGATGCCCAGCCCCTCCACGTCCAGGCCACGGTTGCGGGTACGGCAGGGCATGGCGTAGACGTCGCCGGCCGCGTAGTGCGCGGGCAGGTCGGCCGCCGGCACCGAGCCGGTGAAGACCACGTCCCGCTCGACGCCGGTCTGGCGGGCCAGCTTCTCCAGAGTGGCCCGGTACGGCCCGCCGCCGACGATCAGCAGCGCCGCGTCGGGCACCCGGCGGCGGATCTCCGGCAGTGCCCGGATCAGCATGTCCTGGCCCTTGCGCGGCACGAGACGCGACACGCAGACCACCACCGGCCGGTCGGTCAGCCCCAACCGGGCCCGGACCGGCTCGCCGTCCACCGACGGGTGGTAGGCGTCCACGTCCACGCCCGGCGCGAGCCGCCGCAGGTCGGTCACCCCGGCCAGCACCCGGGCGAGCCGGGCGCGCGTGTACTCGCCGAGGTAGGTGGTCACGTCGACGCCACGCCCGATGCGCCGCAGCGCCGGCCGCGCGGCCGGCAGCGCCGCCCAGCCGACCTCGTGGCCGTGGGTCTGCGCCACCACCCGGCGTACGCCCGCGCGCCTGCGCAGACCGGCGGCGAGCAACCCCAGCGGGGCCGCCGCGCCGAACCACACCGTGTCGCAGTCGTACGTGCGGGCGAGCCGGGCCGCGCGCCGGGCGATCAGCGGGGTGGGCAGGAGCACCCGGGTGCGTTCCCGGATCACCTCGAACGGCTGGTCGGCGTCGAACTTCTCCGCACCACGCCAGCTCGACGCGTAGACGACCACCGACCCCGCCGGCTGACGCACGGCGAGGTTGTGCACGAAGGACTGGATGCCCCCCGGGCGGGGCGGAAAGTCGTTCGTGATCAGCAACGTGCGGCTCATCGGCGTGCCTCCCGGGCGTACGCGCGGGCGGCGGCCATCCGCTCCACCGTGGACGGATGCGAGGCCGAGTAGAGGTATTCCCACCGCGGCGGGTCGGGGTCGCCCAGGTTGACCGTGCCGAGACGGCGCTGCATCGACTCGAAGGCCGCCGGGTCGCCGGTGAGCGCGAGCGCGTGCGCGTCGGCCCGCGCCTCCACCCGCCGCGACACCAGCGCCTGCACCGGGGTGGCGACCAGACCAGCCACCGTGACCAGGGCAATTACCAGTGGAAACGCGCGTGGATGGGCGATCGAGTCGACACCGGCCAACCGCAGCAGCAGCCCCCACGAGCCGAGCAGGTAGAGGGCCACCACCGCGGCGGCGACTCCCAGCGCCCCGGTCAGCGTGCCCACCGCCACGTCGGAGTCCTTCGCGTGGCCCAGCTCGTGCGCCACCACGGCCGTCACCTCGGCGGGGTCGGCCTCGCGCAGCAGCGTGTCATAGACGACCACCCGGCGGGTCGGGCCGAGGCCGGAGACGTACGCGTTGACCGCCGTGGTCCGCCGGGAGGCGTCGGCGACGAGCACGTCGCGCACCGGCACCCCGTCGCGGGCGGCCATGCTCATCAGCTCGGTGCGCAGCGCACCCTGCTCCATCGGGGTGAACTTGTTGAACACCGGCTCCACGAGCACCGGCAGCACGAATGACAGCAGCACCACCAGCAGGGCCGCGCCCGCCGCGCCGAGCGCCCACCACCAGCGCGGCGCGAGCCGGATGACCAGGTAGAAGCCGAACAGCGCCACCGCACCGATCACGGCGCTCACCGCGTACGACTTGAGCAGGTCGACGGCCCAGCCACTCCAGGAGTTGGTGCTGAGCCCGTAGCGGGTCAGGACGGTCTGCCGCCAGGCGGAGAACGGGAGGGTGAGCAGGTCGGCGACGAGCACCACGGCGAGGCCGCCGAGCACCGCCTGGGCGATCCAGTGCCCACCGAAGGGCCGGCCCACCAGCTCGACCAGGCGACCGCCCAGCGGGGTGAGCCCCAGCGCGACGGCGATCAGCAGCCCCACGGCGAGCGCGGCGTAGCCGCCGGGGCGCAGCGCGGCGCGGAACTCCCGCCCCCTGGCCACCTGGTCGGCCGGGAGATCCCGCAGAGCGGCGAGCTGGTCGGCACGGGGGGCCGGGGGCCGGTGCCAGGGCACGAACACGGCGACGGTCACCAGCAGGGCCACCGTCAACCCGGCCAACGTCAACAACGCCCAGCCGCGCGGGCTCACCGGCGCACCGCCGTGGCCACCACGCTCAACGCCCGGTCACGATCACCCCGGCACACGGCGGCGTCGGGCCGCCGCGCGTGGCCGCGCCACCGCCACACGGCACCGGCGCGCGGGGCACCGACGGGCCCGTCGTGCTCGCGTCGTACCCCGCTCATCCCGCCGCTCCTCCCGCCGTGACCGCCCATCCTATGGCCCGCGAAAAGCCCGCTTCGGGTGCGGTGACGCACTTCGCCGACGCGGCCCCCGCACGGCTGTGCTCAGCGCCCGCACGGCTCGTCGACGGCCATCCGGCCGGCCCCGGGGCGAGGGCTCAGGCCACCCGGCGGACCCGACGCGCGCCAGCGCCGGGCCGGGCGGGCGCGTCGGGCCGGGCGGGCGCGGCCAGCACCTCGACGTCGAAGCCGGCCCGGGCGAACACCTCGATCGCCTCAACCTCGGCGGCGACCAGCCCGGCCGCCGGGGACGTGTCGTCGAACAGGGCGGTCAGCGGGCAGCCGGAGCAGCCGTCGGCCCGCTTCGCGCACCCGTCGCAGTCGATGAGCATCACGCCTCCTGATCGCTCGCGATGCGCGGCCGACACCCTGTCGTCGCCACCCGAGCACCGTCGGTCACATCGACGTTATCCACCGGGTACGACAGAACCGCCCGTTGAGGGCTAGATCGACTCCAGATCAGCGAAATCGGGGTATCCCGAACGGCCGGACAGCCCGACATCGCCGACCTCGCGCGGGCGCACCCCGTCGAATCGCCGGTCAACTGCCGGTCAAGCGCCTGTTTCGTCGATCCAGGTCACTGCGATCGTGGTGCTACGTCCGGGCCACGCCGGGCGAGGCCCCAGCCCTGGCCGTCGGTCCGGGCCGAACGGAACGGGTCGCACCACCCTGACTCAACGGAGGCTTCGACATGCGCGGACCATCTTCGACCACACGCTCCCGGCTCACCGCCGTCGCGCTCCTCGCGGGCGTCACGACGGCCGCGGGCGGGCTCGTCGCCACGCCGGCGCAGGCCACCTCGGCACTCGGCTGCAACTACCCCCGCGTCTGCTTCTGGGTGAGCGGCAACCCGTACGACGGCGCGCCGCCGACCGCGTCGTTCCAGGACACCTACTACCAGACCCTCGGGTCCCGCAGTAAGGGCGCGGACTGGGTCTACAACAGCCGCAACGACGACGGCGCGAAGATCTTCTACTCCAACAACGACTGGGTCTGCGTCTCCCCGGGCGAACTGGCCTACCTCGAGCCGTACGGCTACGCGGTCGCCATCGACATCATGGACTCCCCGTACTGCTCCTACTGACCCGCTCACCGGAGGTTGACGACATGAATCCACGACGTCTCCTGGCCGCCTGCGCGGTCGCGGTGACCGCATCGGTCGGCCTGGTCGCCACCCCGGCGTTCGCCGGTGGTTACTTCACGACGAAGACGGACCTGAACCTGCGCTACTGCCAGTGGCTGAACAATTCGCAGTGCTCGGTCATCCTGACGATCCCGAAGGGCCAGTCGGTCTACCTGAACTGCTGGGCGACCGGATCGTCGGTCAACGGCGACACCGTCTGGTACAACGCCTTCTACGGCAACGCGAGCGGCATGCTCGCCGGTGACTACATGTACATCGGCCACGACCCGAACCCCGCCGTCTCCCGCTGCGTCTGACACGCCGATCCGGCCGCTGGCGCTGACGCGCCAACGGCCGGATCCGTACGTCACGGGTAGTAGACCCGAGGGCTGGTGTAGGTGCCGTGAAACGCTCCGCTGCACGTGTAGACCTCGACCACCGCCACGGCGGAGCCCTTGAAGTTGTTCATCACGTTGACGTTGCGGCTGATCGGCCCGAACCGGCCGGTCCGGTTGAGGTCGTAGTAGATCCAGGAGGTGTTGCCGTTGTTGCTGGTCCGCAACTGGAGGTACGCCGTGCACCGGGATCCGTCCGGGGTGGCGTTCATGTAGAAGTCACCCACCACGGTCTGGTTGGAGCCCTGGTACGAGATGCACGAGCTGATCGGGTAGGCCCCGGTGCAGCCGCCACCCGAGGCCGCCTGGGCCGCTGCCGGGGCGACCAGGAGCGCCGCCAGTGTGACCACCGTGCCGAGGATGGTGCCCAGCAGTCTCTTTCCCATGTCGTTCGCCTGCCTTCGTCCGGTGCCCGGCGGTGCCGGGCGGATGCGGACACCGTCGCCGACCGGACCTGCCGGAACCTCGCCAAATTCTTGCCCGCCCCGACAGCCTGCCCGGACGTGCGGTCAGGAGCGGGCGAGGCGGCGCAGCAGCGAGTCGGCCCCCAGCGGATACGCGCCGTGCCGGCGTACCCCGTCGGCGACCTCGCGGTCGGACGAGACCACGACGACCGGACGGCCCGCCGGCTCGGCGCGGACCAGGCGTCGGATCAGCTCGTCGGCGGTCTCGCCCTTGCGGGAGAAGAGCACCCGTACGCCGCGCGGGGCGGGCGGCAGCCCGTGCATCCGCTCGGCGCCGTCGAACACGACGGTGACCTCGTCGCCGGTCTGCGCGGCGATACCGCCCAGCCCGGTGATGAGGCGCTTGCGCTGCTGCTCCAGCGACATCTCGCCGAAGCCGCGCTTGGTGACGTTGTAGCCGTCCACGACGAGGTGCGCCCGGGGCAGGGCGAGCAGCTGGTCGAGCCGGGCCGGGTCGTCGGTGTCGCGGGCGCGCGCGGCCGGGCCCGCCGGGGCGGTACCGGGCTGCTCGGCGAACGCGTCGGCGACGAAGTCGGCGGGGAGCTTGTCGACCGGGTCGAGCGCCAGCTCCCGGCGCAGCCCGACGGCGGCCTGACCGATGGTCTCCAGCAGCAGCCAGAGGCGGGCGTCGTCGACCGAGCGGGCCTCCTTGGCGCTGGCCCGGGCCACGCCGGCGGCGGCCTCCGCCTCGGCGAGCCGGGCGCGGGCGCGGCGCAGCTCGGCGTCGACGTCCGCGCTGGCGCGCGCGGCCCGGCCGCGTTCGGTGGCGAGAAGTTCGCTGGCCTTGCGCTCGCGGGCCTGCGTCTCGCGAAGGGTACGGGCCAGCTGACGGGACTCCTCACGGAGCTGGCCGAGTTCCTCGCGGACCCGGGCCAGCTCGTCGCGGAGCTTGTCGGCCTCGACCCGGGCCACCGCCCGGTCGTGTTCGGCGCGGGTGGCCCGCTGCTCGGCCTCGCGGACCAGTTCGGCGACGACGGCGCTGTCCGCCTCGGCGCGGACCGCCGCGCCGCTGGCGTCGATCAGCTCCCGCCAGCCGCGCGGCCGGACCAGATACGCCAGTGCGGCCACCTCGACCGGGTCGGCGGCGGCCGGCGCGGTGCCCTCGACCACGGCCGCCCCGAGGTCACCGGCGTCGGCCAGCACCCGGGCGGTGACCCGCTGCCGGAACAGCGGGTCGGCGGTGAGCTGGGCGGCGATGGCCGGAGCGCCGAGACGGGCGCGCCGGTTGGGGGCGAACTTGGCCACCCGCCGCAACGGCACCGGCACCTCGTCGCCGGGGAGGCTGGGTAGCACGGCGGCGGTCAGCGCCACGATCCGTTGCCGGACCGGCTCGGGCAGCGTCGGCTCCGGCTCGATCGTCGGATCACCGCCCGAATCGGCGGGAGTGTCACTGGCGTCCGGATCGCTCACCGCGCCGTCGCGGGCGACCGGATCCTCCTGCGGGAGGTGGTCGTCGTGCGGCTCGGCGAGGGGCATGTGGCAAGTCTCCCACCGCTGGCGGGCCCACCGCCTGGTGAGTGAGCCGATCTCTCATCCTAGCCCCCTGGTGACTGCTGGGACCTCTGCGACGGGAGTGTCGGACCGGGGCGCTAGCGTGCCGCCGATGGCACAGGCGGAGTACGTCCAGGAGTCACTGGCCGGTCTCGACCCGGCGGTGGGCGGGGTGGACCCGGCCCTGCCGCTGTACGCGACGACCTTCGTGGTGGTCGACCTGGAGACCACCGGCGGCGCGCCGGACGGCGGCGGGATCACCGAGATCGGCGCGGTCAAGGTGCGCGGCGGCGAGGAGCTGGGGGTGCTGGCCACCCTGGTCAACCCGGGGCAGCCGATCCCGCCGTTCATCACCGTGCTGACCGGGATCACCCAGGCCATGCTGCTGCCGGCCCCGCCGATCGAGGAGGTGCTGCCCAGCTTCCTGGAGTTCATCGCCGACGCCGTGCTGGTGGCCCACAACGCCCCGTACGACGTGGGTTTCCTCAAGGCCGCCTGCGCCCGGCACGGCTACCGCTGGCCCAACCCTCGCGTGCTGGACACGGCGGCGCTGGCCCGGCGGGTGCTGACCCGCGACGAGGTGCCCAACCGCAAGCTCGGCACCCTCGCGGCGTACTTCCGCACCGCCACCCAGCCCACCCACCGGGCGTTGGACGACGCCAAGGCCACCGTCGACGTGCTGCACGGTCTGATCGGCCGCCTCGGCGGGCACCGTGTCGACACCGTCGGCGACGCCATCGAGTTCGCCCGCGCGGTCACCCCGACGCAGCGCCGCAAGCGGCATCTGGCCGAGGGGCTGCCCAGGGTCCCGGGGGTCTACATCTTCCGGGCCGCCGACGACCGGCCGCTCTACGTCGGCACCTCGGGCGACATCGCCACCCGGGTGCGCAGCTACTTCACCGCCGGCGAGAAGCGCGCCCGGATCTCCGAGATGCTGGCCGCGGCCGAGCGGGTCGAGGCGGTGGAGTGCGCGCACTCGCTGGAGGCGGAGGTCCGCGAGCTGCGGCTGATCGCCGCGCACGCGCCTCCGTACAACAGGCGGTCGAAGTACCCGGAGCGGATGGTCTGGCTCAAGCTGACCGACGGGCCGTACCCCCGGTTGTCGATCGTGCGCGACATCTCCCCCACCGACACCGCCTACCTCGGGCCGTTCACCTCCCGGCGGGCCGCGGAGCTGGCCGCCGCCGCCTTCCACGACGCGGTCCCGCTGCGCCAGTGCACGCACCGGCTCTCGCTGCGCACCGTCACGCCGGCCTGCGCGCTGGCCGAGCTGGGTCGCTGCCCGGCGCCCTGCGAGCACCGGATCACCCCCGAGGAGTACGACGACAGAGCCGTCGAGCCATTCCGGACGGCCACCACGAGCGACCCGCGGCCGGTGGTGGACGCGCTGCTGGCCCGGATCGACGTGCTCGCGGCCGACCAGCGCTACGAGGAGGCCGCCGTGGTGCGGTACCGGCTGGCCGCGGTGCTGCGCGCCACGGTGCGGATGCAGCGGTTGGCGGCGCTGACCGGGATCGCCGAGCTGGCGGCGGCCCGACCGGCCGCCCGGGGCGGCTGGGAGCTGGCCCTGGTACGCCACGGTCGGCTGGCCGGCGCCGGGGTGTCCCCGCCGGGCGTCCACCCGCGACCCACGCTGAACGCCATCCGGGCCACCGCCGAGACGGTGTCGGGTGGGCACGGGCCGGTGCCGTCGGCCACCGCCGAGGAGTCCGAGCGCATCCTGTCCTGGTTGGAGCGGCCGGAGACCCGGTTGGTCGAGATGTCGTCCGGTTGGTCCTCACCGGCGGGCGGCGCGGGGCGCTTCCGTGACCTGCTGGCGAAGGCCGAGAGCGGGGCGTCGCACCAACTCTCGACCGAACGCTCATGACCAACTGACCGATCGGACTACGTCGACTCGCTTAGGCTGTTAAGGAAGTGCAGTCCTGCCCGTTTCGTGGGCCTGCTCCGTTCACCGGGTCCGGTGACCGCGGAGCCGGGGTGAGGAGGTGTCCCTCGTGGACGTCGACGCCGGACACGGCGCCGCCCTGGGGGGCGCCCTGCCAACCCAGTCGGGCGAGCTGCCCCTGACCCGCCGACTGCGGTCGTTGCTCACCTGGCCGACCACCGACTCCGACCCGGTCACCCACCTGGTCCGCACCCATCGGGGCATCCACGCCGGCACCGATCCGGCGGTGCTGCGCCGGGCGTACACGATCGCGGAAAATATGCACCGCGGGCAGTTCCGCAAGAGCGGCGAGCCGTACATCACCCATCCTCTCGCGGTGGCGCAGATCTGCGCCGAGCTGGGCATGGACACCACCACCCTGGTCGCGGCGCTGCTGCACGACACGGTCGAGGACACCCGCTACACGCTCCAGGCGCTCTCGGAGGACTTCGGCCACGAGGTGGCCCACCTCGTCGACGGGGTGACCAAGTTCGACAAGGCGTTCTACGGCAAGGCCGCCGAGGCGGAGACGGTCCGCAAGATGATCGTCGCCGCCGCCAAGGACGTCCGGGTGCTGATCATCAAGCTAGCCGACCGGCTGCACAACATGCGTACGCTCGGGGTGCGCTCGGCGGCGTCCCGGGAGCGGATCGCCCGCAAGACGCAGGAGGTCCTGGTCCCGCTCTGCGACCGGTTGGGCATCCAGACCCTCAAGCGTGAGCTGGACGACGTGGTGCTGCTGCACCTGGAGCCCGACGAGCACGCCCGGCTGGCCCGGCACGTGCACGACCGGCCCGGCTGGGAGGCCTACCTCGACGCCGTGGTCAACCGCGCCCGCGCCGCGCTCAAGCGCAGCCGGGTCGACGCCGAGGTGAGCCCCCGTCCCCGGCATCTCTACTCGATCTGGAAGGACACCGTCGCCGGCGGCCACACCGCGCCGTACGACCTGCCCCGCATCTCGGTGGTGGTCGACGGCCCGGCCACCGACTGTTACGCGGCGCTGGGCGCGATCCACGGCACGTGGCGGCCGGTAGCGGGCCGTTTCAAGGACTTCATCGCCTCGCCGAAGAACAACCTCTACCGCTCGCTGCACACCAGCGTCTGCGGCCCGCAGGACCGTACGGTGGAGGTGCTGATCCGCACCCAGGAGATGCACCGCGCGGCCGAGTACGGCATCGCCGCCGACTTCCGCTTCCCGCGCTCGGGCAGCGGCAGCGCGGCGGCCCGGGCCGAGCAGTTGGACTGGCTGCGCCGCGTGCTCGACTGGGAGCCGGAGGCCGCCGACCCGGCGCAGTTCTACGAGTCGCTGCGCTGCGACCTCGCCGAGGGCCAGATCCAGGTCTTCGCCGACGGCCGTCAGGTGGTGCTGCCGGCCGGCGCCACACCCGTCGACCTGGCGTACGAGCTGGGCAATCATCGCGGTGACCACTGCCTCGCGGCCCGCATCAACGGCCGGCTCGCGCCGCTGAGCTCGGAACTGGACGAGGGCGACGTGGTGGAGATCTTCACCGAGAACGACGCCGACAACGGCTTCGAGGCCGCCGCCGCCCCGCGCGGCCCCCGCAAGGAGTGGCTGGGCTTCGTCAAGTCGCCGCACGCGCAGATGCAGATCAACAGGTGGTTCGCCGAACACACCGAGCCGGGCATCACGATCAGCGACAAGGTACGCCTCGGTCGGGCCACCATCGGTCTCGCCCTGCGCCAGCACAACCGGGGCCTCGCCAGCGACCTGCCGCTGCTGCGGCTCTCCGAGGAGTTGGGCTACCCCGACCTGGAGACCCTGCTCGTCGCGGTCTTCGACCGGGTGATCGAACCGGACGCCGTGGTACGCCAGCTCATCGACCTGGTCGACCATCGACAGTGACTCGGGCGTGCCCCAGCGCGTCCGAGGGACATTCGTGACCACTAGCCTGGGGTCATGATCCCCCGTTCCCGCGCCACCGGTCGGGCCGTCTTCTACCAGGCCTTCTACCGGCTGCCGCTGCCGGTGCGCCGGCGTCTGGTCCGACTCGCCGTACCGAAGTACATCGTCGGCGCGGTCACGTTGGTCCGCGACACCGAGGCGAGCGGCGCGGGTCGGTTGCTGATGCTGCGCCAGCCTCCCGGCAACAAGGGCTGGTCGCTCCCCGCCGGCCTGCTGAACCGGGGTGAGCCCCCGGTCGTGGGCGCGGCCCGCGAACTGTTCGAGGAGTCCGGCGTCCGGCTGCCGCCGTCCCGGCTGCGCCCCGCCGTGCCGAACGCGATCGTGCACGCCAAGGGCTGGGTGGACATGGTCTTCGAGGCGGAGGTGCCGGCGTCCAGCACCGAACTGGTGGTGGACGGCGGGGAGGTCTTCGAGGCCGCCTGGCATCGGTTGGACGACCTGCCCAAGCTCACCTGGCCGACCGCGCGGTTGCTCGCCTACTACGACATCGGGCCGCTGGCCGGGCAGTTCCCGCCGCCGGTGCCCGACACCGCGCCATGACCAGGGCGAGCTGGCCGAGGGACGTCTGCGCGGTCGTGCTCGCCGCGGGCGAGGGCACCCGGCTGCGTCCGCTCACCGAACGGGTGCCCAAGGCGCTCTGCCCGGTCGGTAACGTGCCGCTCCTGGACCGGGCCCTGGATCGGTTGGCCGGTCTGGGCCTGAGGAGTCCGGCCCGGGTCGCGGTGAACGCCTGCTACCTCGCCGACCAGGTGGTCGCGCACGTCGGCGACCGCGCCCACCTGTCGGTGGAGCCCGGCGACCCGCTCGGCACGGCGGGCGGGGTGGCGAACCTGCGGGACTGGATCGACGGCCGAGGAGTCCTGGTCGGCAACGCCGACGCGTACCTGGCCGAGCCGGCCACCGCGCCGGGCCCCGACGTGGCCGCGCTGCTCGACGGTTGGGACCGGGACTCCGTACGCCTGCTCGGGCAGCCCGCCGCCGACCCGCACGCGCCGGGTACCTTCGCCGGGCACTGCTTCACCGGTTTCTCGCTGCTGCCGTGGCGACTGGTCCGCGACCTGCCGGTGGTCATGTCCGACCTGGTGCGCGCGGTGTGGCGGCCGGCGGAGGCGGCCGGGGCGCTCGACGTGGTGCCGTACGCGGGCACCTTCTACGACACCGGGACGCCGGCCGACTACCTGGCGGCCAACCTGCACGCGGCGGCCGGCGGCGTGCTCGTCGACGAGTCCGCCACGGTGCCCGGGAACTGCGTCGAATCGGTGGTCGGCGCCCACGCCCGGGTCGACGGCGACGTGCGACGCAGCGTGATCTGGCCGGGCGCGACCGTGCGAGCGGACGAGCGTCTGCGGAACGTGATCCGCTTCGGCGACGGCGGGACGGTGCAGGTCTAGCATGGGCGACGACGCCGACGAACGGAGAAGTGCCCCGTGATCACCGCGATCGTGCTGATCGACTGCGCCACCGACGCGATCCCCGAGGTGGCCGATGCCCTGGCCAACGTCCCCGGCGTCAGCGAGGTCTACTCGGTGGCGGGGCACGTCGACCTCATCGCCATCGTCCGGGTCCGCGAGTTCGACCAGATCGCGCAGGTCATCGCGGGCAGCATCTCCAAGGTGCCGGGTGTGCTGAACACGGAGTCGCACATCGCGTTCCGGGCGTACTCGAAGCTCGACCTTGAGGAGACGTTCGCGATCGGCCTCGCGGACGCCGACTGACCCGCAGCCCGCATGCGCCGCGGCCGGTCCACCCCGCGTGGGGTGGACCGGCCGTCGCGCTACCGCGAGATCAGCTCTCGCTGGGAGCGGGCCGCTCGGTGGTGCCGAGGCCCGGTTCCGGCGACTCGGTGATCCCACCACTCGGAGCCGGCGACTCGGTGACGCCACCCGGAGCCGGCGACGAGGTGCCCGGGCTGGGCGTGCCGCTGGCGCTGGTCTGCGGGACCGGGATGCCCAACTGGTTGGCCAGCTGGACCAGCTCGTCGTAGTGCGCCTGCAGCGTCGGCAGGGCGGTCTGGGCCAACTGGACCACCGACTGCTCGGAGCCCTGTGAGATCTCCGTCTGGGTGGCCTGGATGGCCTGGACGTGACCGGCCAGCTCACTGGTCACCCAGAGCCGGTCGAACTCCGTCCCACTGACGTTGTTCAGCTTGTCGATGACCGCCTGCTGATCGGTCGTGGGCTCGTTCGGCAGCTGGACGTTGAGCTGCGACGCGGTCTGCTGCACCGTCTGGTCCAGCTGGGTGTGGTCGGTCTTGAACATCGCGCCCAGGTCCTTGACCCCCTGGTTCTGGCCCTTCTGCTGAGCCAGGTCACCGGCGGTGATCTCGAAAAGGTTCACCTGGTGCACCGCCTGCAGGTACTGGGTGTCCTGCGTCGACGGCTGTGCCGCCGCCTGGGCGGCTGCTGCCGGCGCGACACCCACCAGCACCAGCGCGGCCAACAGGCCGAGGCGTTTGAGACCCAACATGCTTCCCCCCCTAGAGACGTTGGATCGCACGGATACCCGGCTCACGGGGGTTATTCCTGCGATCGCCCGGCGCGCGGGGTCGACCGGTCCCGCCGTGCCCGTCCGACTCCTGCTCGGTTGGGCGACCGGACACCGGAAACGGCGTGACGCCCGCCGGAAGTCCGGCGGGCGTCACGTGACGGTGCTGTCGGGAGGTCAGCGGCGGCTCTCGCCGCTGCCGATCTCCGCACGATCTCCCCGGGGCTCGACCGGCGGGTGACCCGGCGAGACCGGCGCCTCGACCGGCTTCTCGATCGGGTAGAAGAAGCCCCGGACCGCCGGGCCGAGGGCCCCGAGCCGGTTCATCTTCTTCGGTACCACCCAGCCGACGTACTCCAGCTCACCGTGGCCGTCCGCGTGCCCGTTCGACGCGCTGAGCGGCTGGTGGACCTCGATGAACCGACCGTCCGGCAGACGCCGGATGATGCCGGTTTCGACGCCGTGCGCGAGCACCTCCCGGTCGTGCTGCTGCAGACCCAGGCAGAGCCGGTAGGTGACGTAGTACGCCAGCGGCGGAACCACGAGCAGACCGACCCGGCCGGCCCAGGTCATCGCGTTCAGGCTGATCTGGAACTTGTCGGCGATCACGTCGTTGGCGCCCGAAAGCGTCAGCACGATGTAGAAGGCGACGGCCATGGCGCCCACGGCCGTACGGGCCGGAACGTCGCGGGGCCGCTGGAGCAGGTTGTGGCTCTTGCGGTCCTTGAGGTGCCGGGCCTCCAGGAACGGGTACATCGTCGACAGGCCGACCAGGATGCCGGGCAGCACGACAGTGGGCCAGAACAGCGGCGGGATGACGTACCCGTCGCCGATCGGGATGTTGATCTGCCAGGCCGGCATGAGTCGCGTCGAGCCGTCGAGGAACATGACGTACCAGTCGGGCTGGCTGGCGGCCGAGACCACCCACGCCTCGTACGGCCCGAACAGCCAGATCGGGTTGATCTGGAACAGACCGCCCAGCAGCGCGATGACGCCGAAGACGACCATGAAGAAGCCGCCCTGCTTCAGCGCGTAGCGGGGGAACATCCGCTCGCCGACCACGTTGTTGTTGGTCCGGCCGGGGCCGGGCCACTGGGTGTGCTTCTGCTTGAAGACCAGACCCAGGTGGGCGCTGATCAGCGCGAGCAGCAGGCCCGGGATCAACAGGACGTGGGCGATGAAGAACCGGCTGATGATGATCGTGCCGGGGAACTCGCCACCGAAGACCGATGACGTCACCCACGAGCCCACCACCGGGATGGACAGCATGATCGCGGAGGCGATCCGCAGACCGGTGCCGGACAGGCCGTCGTCCGGCAGCGAGTAGCCGGTGAAGCCGGCCAGGAAGCCGACCCAGAACAGCAGCGAGCCGATGATCCAGTTGGTCTCGCGCGGCTTGCGGAAGGCGCCGGTGAAGAACACCCGCAGCATGTGCACGACGATCGCGGCCATGAACAGCAGCGCCGCCCAGTGGTGCATCTGCCGCATCACCAGACCACCCCGGACGTCGAACGACAGGTCCAGGCTGGAGGCGTACGCGGCGGACATCGGGGTGCCCTGCAACGGCGCGTAGCTGCCGTCGTAGACCACCTCGGTCATCGCCGGCTCGTAGAAGAAGGTCAGGAACACACCGGTCAGCAACAGCACGATGAACGAGAACAGCGCGATCTCGCCCAGCAGGAACGACCAGTGGTCCGGGAAGACCTTGTTCAGCAGCTTGCGCAGCGGCGTGGCCACCGCGAAGCGGTCGTCCACCCCCGCCGCGGCCTTGCCCGGCGTGGCCGCCAGGTCAAACTTTCGACGCTTCATGGCCGCTCCCAGAAATCAGGCCCGACGGTCTCGGTGTAGTCGGACTTCGCCACGAAGAAGCCCTCGGAGTCCAACTCGATCGGCAGCTGCGGCAGCGACCGGCTGGCCGGGCCGAAGACGGGCCGGGCGTTGTCGGTGATCAGGAACTGGGACTGGTGGCACGGGCAGAGCAGCCGGTTGGTCTGCTGCTCGTAGAGGCTGGCGGGGCAGCCGGCGTGCGTGCAGATCTTGGAGAACGCCGCGTAGTTGCCCCACATGTAGTCCTTGTGGTGCTTCT
This sequence comes from Micromonospora sp. CA-248212, assembly GCF_050948405.1. Lineage (NCBI taxonomy): Bacteria > Bacillati > Actinomycetota > Actinomycetes > Micromonosporales > Micromonosporaceae > Micromonospora > Micromonospora sp. CA-248212. The sequence continues at coordinate 5,475,560 of NZ_CP192023.1, forward strand.
GCGTCTCGCCGGGGCGCGAGTTGGCCTCGCGGGATTTCTGGGCGTCCGCGTCGCGCAGGTGGATCAGCAACGTCGGCGAGTCGGCGTGCCGGTTGCTCACGCCGTGCTCGATGCCGGGGAAGACGGTCAGCTGACCACCGGCGCTGATGTCCGCCGGGCGCACCGGGCGGCCGTCCTCGCGGACCAGGCGGATCTTCTGCCCGTTCTCCGTCGGGGCGAACCCGGTGGTGAACATCTGGTTGTTCTTGTGCGGCTGGGAGATCAGGCCGCCGACCAGCGGCGCCGCCGCGACCGCGGCGACCGGCGCGAGACCGGCCAGCAGCGAGATGCCGAGCAACGGACGACGCTTGATGCCCATCTCGTCGGCCAGGTAGAGCATGGTCTGGCCGGTGATGGTGCGACCCTCGGAGTCGACCTGGCCCTCGTGCCGGTCCTGGATCGAGACCTCCTTGGGCAGCAACTTCTTGCCCCAGGTCAGGATGCCGAAGCCGACGGCGAGCAGGGCCACGCCGAGGGTGGCGCCCAGCAGCGGCGTGTAGAACTTGTCGCCGCCGCGACCCGGCTCGTACTGCCACGGCCACCAGATGTAGATGGCCAGGAAGGCGGTCGCCGCCAGACCGGTGATCAGGAAGAACCCGGCCACCACGCGGGTGAGCCGACGCTCCGCCTTGGTGCCCGGCAGCACCTGCGGCTCGTAGTGGACGATCTCGATGTCGTCCCGACGCGCGCCCTCGCGGACGATGTCGAACCGGCTCAGCCTGGGGTCGTTCACGTCGAGCGGCTCCGGGCCCTGCGAGGCCTGGTGCTCGGTGTGCGTGCTCATGCCGTCACCTCGCTACGGGTGGCGCCGAGCGGCACCACGGCGGTGGAACTGAAGATCCGCTCGGTCACGACTTACCCGCAATCCACAGGCTAGCGAACACGAGCGCCACGATGCCAACCAGGAAGATCGCCAGGCCCTCGGTGGACGGCCCGTACCGACCGAGGTTGAACCCGCCCGGGTCCTGGTCGGTCTTCAGCGTCTCCTGGATGTAGGCGATGATGTCGGCCTTCTGCTCCGGAGTGATCTGGTTGTCGCCGAACACCGGCATGTTCTGCGGACCGCTCAGCATCGCCGCGTAGATCTGCCGGTCGGTCGCGGGGTGCAGGCTCGGGGCGAACTTGCCCGAGGAGAGCGCACCGCCGCCACCGCCGAAGGCGTGGCACTGCGAGCAGTTGATCCGGAACAGCTCGCCACCGGCCGCGACGTTGCCGCTCTTGTGCAGGTCCTCTTCGGTGCCCGGGACGACCGGACCGCCGCCGAGTTCCTGGATGTACTGGGCGAGCTGCCGGGTCTGCTCGTCGGTGAAGACCGGGGGCTTGCGGTGCGCCTGGGCCTCCTGGCGGGCCAGCGGCATCCGGCCCGAGCTGACCTGGAACTCGACCGAGGCCGCGCCGACGCCGATCAGGCTCGGCCCGCGGCCCTCGACGCCCTGGGCGTTGCGCCCGTGGCAGGTCACACAGCTCACGTCGAACAGCGCCTTGCCCTCGGCTGCGGCACCGGTGAGCGGCGGATTGTCCTGCGCCTGCGCACCGGGCGCGAAGACGGTGTAGGCGCCGCCGGCGAGCATCAGCGCCGCGATCAGCCGGACCGCGGCGCCCAGCCGGCGGCGGCCCCTGCTGCGCGCGGCGGGCCGCCCGCGCAACCGCGCGAGCAGGCCGCGTCGGCGGTCGTTGTCAGAAGTCATGAGCTGTGTCCTTAACCGGTTGGACCTTGTCTCAGGGGACGGAGCAGCGGCGCGGTTCGTGACGCGCCAAGATCACTGAAGCCAGTAGATCATGGCGTACAGGCCGATCCACACGACGTCGACGAAGTGCCAGTAGTACGACACGACGATCGCCGAGGTCGCCTGCGCCGGGGTGAACCGGCCCATGGTCGTGCGGACCATGAAGATGATGAAGGCGATGAGACCGCCGGTCACGTGCAGGCCGTGGAAACCGGTCGTCAGGTAGAACATCGAGCCGTAGCCGTCGGCGTTGATCCTGACGCCGTCCTCCACCAGGTGGCGGTACTCGTTCACCTGGCCGAGCACGAAGATCAGGCCCATCACGAAGGTGACGGTGAACCAGCGGCGCAGCGCGTGCACGTCACCCTTCTCCGCCGCGAAGACGCCGAGCTGGCAGGTCACCGAGGACAGCACCAGGATCACCGTGAAGGTGGTCGCGTACGGGATGTTCAGCGACTCGGTGTGCTTCTCCCACTGCTCCGGCGCAGCCGCGCGGATCGAGAAGTACATCGCGAAGAGCGCCGCGAAGAACATGAGTTCGCTGGAGAGCCACACGATCGTCCCCACGCTGACCATGTTGGGTCGCGTCAGAGAGTGGATCCGGCTCTTGTCAATGGCTGGGGCCGCAGTCACGCCGTCATTATTGCCCCTGACCGGGGCCGGCGATCAGCGGGGTGGCAAACCTGCGCCTTCCGTGGCCCGGGCGTCAGGGTCCGGTTCGCCTGGCCTAGCCTGAAAAGCGTGCTGCACGTCGATCCCATCCTCGCCGCCACCTCGGCCCTCCCGGCCGATGTGCTCGCGGCCACCTCGGCGGGCCCGTCGACGCTGGCCGCCGGGGCCGAGGCGACCCCGCCACCGTTCACCATCGGCGCGGTGCTGACCGAGACCCGGTTGGACAGCTGGCTGGCCCTCGGCCTGGTGCTCGCCGCCGGCCTCTACCTGTACGGGGTGCACCGGCTGCGCATCCGGGGCGACCGCTGGCCGGTCGCCCGTACCGTCTTCTTCCTCGGCCCCGGCCTCGGCGGCATCGCGCTCGTCACGGTCAGTGGGCTGCACGCCTACGACACCGCGCTGCTGTCGGTGCACATGGTCCAGCACATGGTGCTCTCCATGGTGTCGCCGATCTTCCTGGCACTGGGCGCGCCGATGACGCTGGCCCTGCGGACCCTGCCGGTCGGGCCGCGCAAACGCCTCCTGGCGATCGTGCACAGCCGGATCGCCCGGGTCTACAGCTTCCCGCTGGTGGCGTTCGCCATCTTCGTGGTCAACCCGTTCGCGCTGTACTTCAGCGACCTGTACCGCTTCACGCTGGAGCACGCCTGGGCGCACGAGCTGGTGCACGCGCACTTCATCATGACCGGCTGCGTGTTCTTCTGGCCGCTGCTCGGCCTCGACCCGCTGCCCGGCCGCTGGCCGTATCCGGCGCGGGCGCTGCTGATGCTGCTCTCCGTGCCGTTCCACACCGTGCTCGGGCTCACCATCATGCAGAGCACCACGCTCTTCGGCGGCGACTGGTACCCCTCGCTCAACCTGAGCTGGTCCGACCCGAAGGCCGACCAGGTGGTCGCCGGCGGCATCCTCTGGGCCGGCGGCGAGTTCGTCAGCGTCACCATGCTCGCGGTGCTGGTCGTGCAGTGGGTCAAGCAGTCCGAGCGGGAGGCCCGCCGCGTCGACCGCGAGCTGGACCGCCAGGAGGCGCGCGAGCGCGCGGCCGAAGCCCCGACGGCCTGAGCTGCGCAGACGGCACGCCCGACGCGCGGGAAGCGGGCGGCGTGTCAGGTACGTCACGTCGGCCGGTACGATCGGCGGGCAGCTACGAGGTTGGAAGCGGAGTGTCGGCATGAGTGAGCGTCTGTGCACCGTCCTGCTCTACAGCGACGACCCGCAGGTCCGTGACCGGATGCGGCTCGCCGTGGGCACCCGGCCCGCGCCCGGCCTGCGGATCGAGTTCGTCGACGCGTCGACCTACGCCGAGACCATCCGGCTGGTCGACGACTACGAGATCGACCTGCTGCTGCTCGACGGCGAGGCCAGCCCCGGCGGCGGCATCGGCATCGCCCGGCAGATCAAGGACGACCGGGACGACGCGCCTCCCACCTGCCTCGTGATCGCCCGCGCCGCGGACCGATGGCTCGCCGCGTACGCCGAGGTCGACGCGACGCTGGTGCACCCGCTCGACCCGGTGACCACCGGCAGCACGGTGGCCGAGTTGCTGCGGACGCACGCACCCGCCTGACGTCCCCGCGCCACCCGGCACCGACACGGCGCCGGCCGAGCCTGCGCCGGTTCCAGCCCACCCGCACTTCGTACGCTCGGGAGGCCCGCCATGGGCGATCGGACCTGGCCGCACCTGCTCAACTCGCTGCTGCGCGGCGAGGAGCTGTCCACCGGCGACACCGCCTGGGCCATGGGCGAGATCATGGCCGGCTCGGCGGGTGCCGCCCAGGTGGCCGGCTTCGCGGTGGCGCTGCGGGCCAAGGGTGAGACCTCGGCCGAGCTGGCCGGCCTGGTGGAGACGATGTTGAGCCGGGCCGTCCCCGTCGACCTGCCCGACGAGCTGCGTTCCACCGCGCTGGACGTCGTGGGCACGGGCGGTGACCTCGCCCACACGGTCAACATCTCCACCATGGCCGCGCTTGTCGTCGCGGGCGCGGGTGTCCGGGTGGTCAAGCACGGCAACCGCGCCGCGTCCTCCTCCTGCGGCACCGCCGACCTGTTGGAGTTCCTCGGCGTCCCGCTCGACCTCGACCCCGACGCCATCGTGCGGTGCGTCACCGAGGCGGGCATCGGGTTCTGCTTCGCCGCCCGCTTCCACCCGGGCATGCGGCACACCGGGCCGGTCCGCCGGGAGCTGGGCGTCCCCACCGTGTTCAACTTCCTCGGCCCGCTGACCAACCCGGCCCGACCCCGCGCCGGCGCGGTCGGCTGCTTCGACGCGCGGATGGCCCCGGTGATGGCCGGCGTGTTCGCCGCCCGTGGCGACTCGGTGTTGGTGATGCGCGGCGAGGACGGCTTGGACGAGTTCACCACCGCCGCGCCGACCCGGATCTGGGCGGCGCAGAACGGCACCGTACGAGAGGCCGTGCTGGACGCGAGCGACCTGGGCGTACCCCGGGCCACCCTGAGTGACCTGCGCGGCGGTGACGCCGCGTACAACGCCGGTGTGGCCCGTCGCCTGCTGGCCGGTGAGACCGGCCCGGTGCGCGACGCGGTCCTGGTCAACGCGGCGGCGGCGCTCGCGACGCAGGGGCCGCTCGACGGCGACCTGACCGAGGCGCTGCGCGCCGGCCTGGACCGCGCCGCCGAGTCGATCGACTCGGGCGCGGCGGCGGGCGTCCTGGAGCGCTGGATCGAGACCGCGACCACCACGGCCGAGGCCGCGACCACCGCCTGATCCGCGCCGCCCGTCCCACCGGATCGGCCGGCACGCGCGGCCGCGTCTGACCAGGTAGGGGAGGTGGGGGGCGACAGTACGACGGAATGCCCCCACCTCGGCGACGCGGGGGTGTCGGCGCGGCGGTATACCGCCCCATCGGCGATCTGGCGGCGACAGCACGGCGAGACACCGCCACATCGGCGACCTGCGGCGACAGCACAGCGAGACACCGCCGCATCGGCGATCTGGGCACGGCGTCGCGTCGGTCGCCGCGATGTCCGGGCGGCCGAGGGCGGCGTGCGTCAGGCGGCGCGGCGGCGGGTGCCGTGCGTCAGGCGGCGCGGCGGCGGGTGCCGTGCGTCAGGCGGCGCGGCGGCGGGTGCCGTGCGTCAGGCGGCGTGGCGGCGGGTGCCGTGCGTCAGGTGCCGTGCGTCAGGCGGCGGTGCCGTGCGTCAGGCGGCGTGGCGGCGGGACGGCTGGCGGCGTCGGCGCTCGGCCAGCCGAGTGACGGGCGCGACGAACGTGGTGATCACCACGGCCGCGCCGCAACCGGCGCAGACCAGCTCGGGACAGTCGCTGCCGTGGCCGTCGACGCAGGGCGGCGCCTCGAACGGCGTCACGCCCGCACAGACGTCGCAGTAGAGATCGCGGTGCGACATCGGGCGTCTCCTCTCACTCCAGGCGACCCGCCCCCGGAACGTGACAACGACGCACAACGGAAGCGAAGAACTACTCGCCTGTAGTTTCCCACGCGGGTCCGACAAATCTCCGCGCCCGCCCCGGACCGCGCCGCCTCGGGTGATCCACCCCGACATCACTGAAGGCGGGGTGTTCGGGCCACCCGGACACCCCGAATTCCGGGAACCCGGGTCGATCAAGCGCACCTCACGACGAAGGCCCGCTCCCCCGGTCGGGGTGCGGGCCTCCGTGGCGGTACGCGATCTCGTCGATCAGTGCTCGGCGGTGCGCCGGGTGCCGCTGTAGTACTCGAACAGCAGGCCGCAGGCGGCGAAGACGACCGCCACCAGGCCGAGACCGATCAGCCAGAACTGCCAGAACACCAAGCCCAGCGCGGCGATCGCAGCGGCCAGCGCCAGACCGAACGGCCAGTAGCTGCCCGGGCTGAAGAAGCCGACCTCACCGGCGCCGTCGGCGATCTCGGCGTCGGCCCGGTCCTCGGGGCGCAGGTCGATACGGCGGGAGACGAACCAGAAGAAGCCACCGCACATCGAGCAGAGCAGGAACGACAGCGCCAGGGCGACGGTGCCCACCCACTCGATGTTGCCGGACTCACCGTGCGTCCAGGCGCCGTAGAGGATGGTCGCGCCGAAGAGGAACCCGGCGATGATCAGGAAGATACGCCACTCGGTCTTCATGCGGCTGCCTCAGCTTCCCGTGCCGGCCGGAGCGTCGTCCGGGTTGAAGTTGCTCTGCGTCCGTCGGGTGTCGAACGGCTTCGTGGTCTGCGCGTACGGCTCCTCGCCGATCTGGGCCAGCGCCTCCTGGGTGGACTTGCCACCCTGCTTGGCCGCGAGGAACTGGTCGTACTTCTCCGGCGACACGACCCGCAGCTCGAAGTTCATGAACGCGTGGTAGCTGCCGCACAGCTCGGCGCAGCGGCCGACGTACGCGCCCTCGGCGTCGAGGCTGGAGACCTCGAAGACGTTACGGATCTTGCCCGGCATGACGTCCCGCTTGAACAGCAGCTCCGGCACCCAGAAGGAGTGGATGACGTCGCGGCTCGTCTCCTCGAACCGGATGGACCGGTTGGTCGGCAGCACGAGCACCGGGATGACCTCGCTGGTGCCGAGCGTCGACGCGGTGGTCTTGGCCTCCGTGCCCTGACCGTCGCGGTAGTTGAACTGCCAGTTCCACTTGAACGCGACGACCTCGACCGTGACGTCCGGGTTCTTCGACAGCTTGTCGACGTCGGTCTGCACGATCGCCGTGTAGTAGAAGAGCACGGAGACGATCAGGATCGGCGCGATGGTGTAGAGGAACTCCATCGGCAGGTTGTAGCGGGTCTGCACCGGCAGCGCGTTGCCACGCTTGCGGTACCGCACGACACACCAGAAGATCAGGCCCCACACGAAGACGCCGACCGCGAGCGCGGCGACGCAGGAGGCGATCCACAGGTCGTACATCCGGTGCGACTCGGGCGTGATGCCGCCCTGGGGCCAACCGAAGCCGTCGAACGTCTTGCCGACGTCACAGCCCGTGAGCAGAACCAGCAGCGCCACGCCCCCGAGACCGAGCCCGGCCAGCCGACCGGCACCACGTCCCCGGCGTCCACCGACCCGTGGGGCAGCACCGTGCCGTACGGCCGACGGCCGTACCTCCGAACTCCTTGCGACCACCTGGTCCTGCCTCCCTAGCGCGCCGCGGTGCGTCGTTCGTCAGCACCGGCGGCAAAGGCGTCACCGACGGTCGCAGATTACTCGACCATGACGGACTCGGCCGTGGTGGGGTCACTGTCCGCCCCCATCGGGGGGATCCTGGGCATAACGTCGCGATAGCGTGGGGACCCGTGAGTGCGAGGAGTGAGCCGGGGTTGCGAGCCCCGCAGTCGCGAGCAGAAGGCGGCGCCGTGAGCGCCTCTTCGGTGTACCTGGACGCGGCGACGGCCGCGCCGCTGCATCCGGTCGCCCGGCAGGCGCTGCTGGCGGCGCTCGAGGACGGCTGGGCCGACCCGGGGAAGCTCTACAGCCAGGCACGCCGCGCCCGGCAACTGCTCGACGCCGCCCGCGAGGCCGCCGCGCAGACGCTCGGCGTCCGCGCCGACGAGCTGTCCTTCACCCCCAGCGGTACGACGGCAGCCCACGGCGCGGTGCTCGGCGCGCTGGCGGGACGGCGTCGGGTCGGGGCGACGCTGGTGCACTCGGCGATCGAGCACTCCGCCGTCCTGCACGCCGCCGAGCGGCACGTGGCGGCCGGCGGCGCCGCCACCGCCGTACCTGTCGACCGGATGGGCCGGCTGGACCTGACCGGCTGGTCGGACGCCGTCGGCGCTCCCGGGGTCGCGCTGGCGGCGCTGATCAGCGCCAGCCACGAGGTGGGCACCGTGCAGCCGGTCGCCGAGGCGGCGGCCGTCTGCGCGGACGCCGGGGTTCCGCTGTACGTCGACGCGGCGCAGTCGGTCGGACGGGTGCCGCTGCCGGCCGGCTGGTCGGTGCTCAGCGCCAGCGCCCACAAGTGGGGCGGGCCACCCGGGGTGGGGTTGCTGGCGGTGCGCAAGGGCACCCGCTGGGAGTCGCCATGGCCGGCCGACGAGCGGGAGGGTGGCCGTACCCCGGGGTGGTGAACCTGCCCGCGGTGGTGGCGGCGGCGGCGAGCCTGCGCGCGGCGGCGGCCGACGCGGCCGCCGAGGCGGCCCGGCTGTCCCCGCTGGTGGATCGGATCCGGGCGCGGGTCGCGGCGGAGGTGCCCGACGTGGAGGTGGTCGGCGACCCGGTGCTGCGCCTGCCGCACCTGGTGACGTTCTCCTGCCTGTACGTGGACGGCGAGACGTTGCTGCACGCGCTGGACCGACGGGGGTTCGCGGTGTCGTCCGGTTCGTCCTGCACGTCGTCCACGCTGCGGCCGTCGCACGTGCTGGAGGCGATGGGGGTGCTCTCGCACGGCAACGTGCGGGTCAGTCTGCACCGGGACACCAGCGACGAGGACGTCGAGCGGTTCCTCACCGAGCTGCCCGGGATCGTCGCCGGCCTGCGGGCCGACGCCGGGGTGGTCGGGCTGTGACGATGCCGGACGAGGTGATCGACTGCCGGGGTCAGCGCTGCCCGCTGCCGGTGATCGCGGCGGCCCGGCGGATGCCGCAGGTGCCGGTCGGCACGGTCGTCCGGGTGCTGGCCGACGACCCGGCGGCGGCGGTCGACCTCCCGGCGTGGTGCCGCATGCGCGGCCAGGAGTACCTGGGCGCCCTAACAGGCCCCGAAGGCCCCGCCTACGACATCCGCCGCACCCACTAACCCCCACCCCCCTCCCCGGCGATCTTGCCTTTCGGTGCCGACAAGAGCGGACACAAGCCGCGAAACGGCGACACAAAGTGCAAGATCGGCGCGGGGTCGGGGTGAGGGTTACGGGAGGAGGTGGGGGCGGATCTCTTCTGCCGCCACGTCGCCGTAGGACTCGGCGAGGCGCTTGACGAACAGGTCGCGGCGTACGTCGTACTCCTGGGTGCCGACCGTCTCCAGGACGAGCGTGGCCAGCAGCGAGCCGACCTGGGCGGCCCGCTCCAGGCCAAGACCCCAGGAGAGCGCGGTGAAGAAACCGGCCCGGAAGCCGTCGCCGACACCCGTGGGGTCGACGGCCCGGATCTCCCGGGCGATGGGTACGTGGATGGGGTCGATGCCCCGACCGGCGATCTCGACGCCGTCCTTGCCCAGCGTGGTGACCCGCACCTTCACCAGGTCCAGCAACTGCTCGTCGCTGAGCTGCGCCTTGCTCTGCAGCAGCGACTTCTCGTAGTCGTTGGTCATGAGGTACTCGGCGCCCTCGATCAGCGCCACCACGTCCTCGCCGGGCATCCGGGCGAGCTGCTGGGAGGGGTCGGCGGCGAACGCGTACCCGCGGGTGCGGCACTCGGCCGAGTGCCGCAGCATCGCCTCCGGGTCGTTGGCGCTGACCAGCACCAGGTCCAGCCCGCCGAGCCGGTCGGCGACCGGGGCCAGTTCGATGTTGCGCGCCTCGCTCATGGCGCCCGCGTAGAACGAGGCGATCTGGCACATGTCGGTGTCGGTGGTGCAGACGAACCGCGCGGTGTGCGCCACCTCACTGACGTGCACGGAGTCGCAGTCCACGCCGTGCCGCTCCAGCCAGGAGCGGTAGTCGGCGAAGTCCGCGCCGACCGCCCCGAGCAGCACCGGACGCAGCCCGAGCTGCCCCATGCCGAAGGAGATGTTCGCCGCCACCCCACCGCGGCGCAGCACCAGGTCGTCCACCAGGAAGGAGAGCGAAACCTTGTGCAGCTGATCGGCGATGAGCTGGTCGGCGAAGCGACCCGGGAAGCTCATCAGGTGATCGGTGGCGATCGAGCCGGTCACGGCGATCTTCATGTCAACCTCAGGGTCGGGAGCGGGGCGCGGTCAGCCTACCGGCCCGGTAACCGGGGCGTGTCCGGTCCGTCGGGCGACGGCAACCAGCTCGTCACGACGAAGGGGCCGCCCCGAAAGGGACGGCCCCGTCATCGCTGGTGTGGTGCGTGACTCAGTTGAACGAGTCGCCGCAGGCGCAGGAGTTGCCCGCGTTGGGGTTGTCGATGGTGAAGCCCTGGGCGTCGATCCGGTCGGCGAAGTCGATCGTCGCGCCGGACAGGTAGGGGGCGCTCATTCGGTCGACGACGACCTCGACGCCACCGAAGTCGGTGACGACGTCACCGTCGAGCGACCGCTCGTCGAAGAAGAGCTGGTACCGCAGGCCGGAGCAGCCGCCCGGCTGCACCGCGACCCGGAGCCGCAGGTCGTCGCGGCCCTCCTGCTCGATCAGGGCCTTGACCTTCTGCGCCGCGACGTCGGTGAGGACGACGGAAGTAGGGGCCTGGGCCTCGGTCGACTCGGTCTGCGCTGGCGTGGTCACGTGGAAGTCTCCCTGCGCGGTTTTGGGTCCGGACGCACTGGCCAACGTCGTACGCCGTCCAGTGATTCCCGGTTGTGGTCCGGTTCCGATGGTACGCCGCCCCGGCCGGACGTACCCGCGTGGCGGGCACCCGGCCCAGGTGGGACGGGGGCGCGCGCTCAGCGGCTCCACTGCCGGGCCAGCCGGGCGCCCAGTTCGCGCAGCCCGTCGGCGGGGCGGCTCAGCGCTGCGGCGAGCCCGCCGGTCTCCTCGCCGCCGAAGTGCTCCACCAGGCTGTAGGCGTCGGTCACCCCGGCCGAGGCGGCCTCCCGCCGACCGGTGCTGACCTGGCCAGCGACCACCACGCAGGGCACCCCACGGTCCCGGGCGGCCCCGGCCACCCCGGCGACGACCTTGCCGCGCAGCGACTGGTGGTCGAAGGACCCCTCCCCCGTGATCACCAGGTCGACGGTGTCCAGGGCGGCGTCCAGCCGGTTGGCGCGGGTGACCAGCCCGATACCGGACTCAACGGTGCCGCCGAGCGCGAGGACGGCTGCGCCCAGGCCGCCGGCCGACCCACCGCCGGGCAGCGCGCCCAGGCCCGCCGGGCAGCCGGGCAGGTCCCGTTCCAGCACCGCCGCGAAGCGTTCCAAGGCGGCGTCGAGCAGCAGCACGTCGGCCCGGTCGGCACCCTTCTGCGGACCGAAGACGTTGCTCGCGCCGTGCAGGCCGAGCAGCGGGTTGTCCACGTCGGTGGCGGCGACCAGCAGGGCGTCCCGCAACCGGGGTACGCCGTCCAGCGCGTCGACCGCGGCCAGCGCGGCTCCGCCGTACGGCAACGCCGCGCCGGTCCCGTCCAGCGGAGTCGCGCCCAGCGCGGCGAGCATGCCCGCGCCGGCGTCGTTGGTGGCGGAACCGCCCAGCCCGATCACCACCGTCCGGGCCCCGCTCTCCACGGCGGCGGCCACCAGCAGGCCCAGCCCGTACGACGTGGCGGCCTTCGGGTCGCGCTCGTCGGCGGCGAGCAGGTGCAGTCCGCACGCCTGGGCGCTCTCCAGGTAGGCGGTCGTGCCATCGGCGGTGAGCAGGATCTCACCCGCCGCCGGGCGGCCCAGCGGATCGACCGTCGACACCGGCAGCCGCCGGCCGCCGAGCGCTTCGGCGAGCACCTGGACGAAGCCCGGCCCGCCGTCGGCGAGGGGCCGGATCAGCAGGTCATCCGCGTCGGTGACGGTGCGCCAACCGGCGGCGACCGCGGCGGCCACCTCCGGTGCGGACAGGGTGCCGGCGAACTTGTCCGGGCAGAGCAGCACGCGCATGGCGAGCAGTGTGGCAGCACACACCGAGCGGAGCTGCGGCGCGCTCGTGCTGTGGGACCATGGGCTACGTGACTTCGACCTGGGTGGAACCCTCCAACACGGCGACGGCTCTGCTGCTGCTCGGCCGGGGCAGCGACCCCGACACCGAGCGCGGCGTCGAGTGTCCGGGCGACCTGCCGGCGCCCAGCGATCCCGACCTGGTGGCCCGCGCCACGGCGGCGAAGGCGAAGCTGGGCAGCAAGGTCTTCGTGCTGGGGCACCACTACCAGCGCGACGAGGTGATCCAGTTCGCCGACGTGACCGGTGACTCGTTCAAGCTGGCCCGGGAGGCGGCGGCCCGTCCGGAGGCGGAGTACATCGTCTTCTGCGGCGTGCACTTCATGGCCGAGAGCGCCGACATCCTCACCACCGGCACCCAGCGGGTGATCCTTCCCGACCTGGCGGCCGGCTGCTCGATGGCGGACATGGCCGTGCTGGGTCAGGTCGAGGCCGCCTGGGACACGCTGACCGAGCTGGGCATCGCGGGCGACACCGTGCCGGTGACGTACATGAACTCGTCGGCGGACATCAAGGGCTTCGTGGGGCGCAACGGCGGCGTGGTCTGCACGTCGTCCAACGCCAAGCGCGCCCTGGACTGGGCGTTCGAGCAGGGCCAGAAGGTGCTCTTCCTTCCGGACCAGCACCTGGGCCGCAACACGGCGGTGCTGGAGATGGGCCTGTCGCTGGACGACTGCGTGCTCTACGACCCGCACAAGCCCGGTGGCGGGCTCACGCCGGAGCAGCTGCGCGACGCCAAGATGATCCTCTGGCGGGGGCACTGCTCGGTGCACGGCCGGTTCACGCTGGACAGCGTCAACGACGTACGGGAGCGGGTGCCGGGCGTCAACGTGCTGGTCCACCCGGAGTGCCGGCACGAGGTGGTCACCGCCGCCGATCACGTCGGCTCGACCGAGTACATCATCAAGACCATCGAGGCGGCGCCGGCCGGCTCGGCGTGGGCGCTGGGCACCGAGCTGAACCTGGTCCGCCGGCTGGCCCTGGCCCACCCGGACAAGCAGATCATGTTCCTCGACAAGGCGGTCTGCTACTGCTCGACGATGAACCGGATCGACCTGCCGCACCTGGTGTGGGCGCTGGAGGAGCTGGTCGCGGGCCGGGTGGTCAACCAGATCACGGTGGACGCCGACACCGCCCACCACGCGCGGGTGGCGCTGGACCAGATGCTCGCTCTGCCCGGCGCATGACCACGATCCGTGACGTCCCTGGTACACAAAAGTGCCGGATCACCGATTAATGCCACACACGCCGGTCTGACCGAGTCCTTTTTCGTCACCGAGGGCTATGCTGCCGGAGCGACGACGCGAGCGGGCCGTTTCGATATGGCCGCATCCGGGGTAGCGACAAGGTTCACGCTCCCCACCATCAACACAGCAGCACCGAAGCGCTGGAGGTTGCGTTGACCGACGACGTCCTGGTCGTGCATGGAGGCACTCCGCTCGAAGGGCGGATCCGCGTGCGCGGCGCGAAGAACCTGGTTTCGAAGGCGATGGTCGCCGCACTGCTGGGCGACAGCCCGAGCCGGCTGTTCGACGTGCCGAAGATCCGCGACGTCGAGGTGGTCCGGGGTCTGCTCGGTCTGCACGGCGTCAAGGTGACCGACGGCGCCGAGGACGGTGAACTCGTCTTCGACCCCGCGAACGTGGAGAGCGCCAGCACCGACCAGATCAACGTGCACGCCGGTTCGAGCCGGATCCCGATCCTGTTCTGCGGGCCGCTGCTGCACCGTCTCGGCCACGCGTTCATCCCGGACCTGGGCGGCTGCCACATCGGCCCGCGTCCGATCGACTTCCACCTGCAGGCGCTGCGGGAGTTCGGCGCGACCGTCGACAAGCGGCCCGAGGGGCTGCACCTGTCCGCGCCGAACGGGCTGCACGGCACCAAGTTCGCCCTGCCGTACCCGAGCGTCGGCGCCACCGAGCAGGTGCTGCTGACCGCGGTCATGGCCGAGGGCGTCACCGAGCTGCGCAACGCCGCCGTCGAGCCGGAGATCATCGACCTGATCTGCATCCTGCAGAAGATGGGCGCGATCATCAAGGTCCACACCGACCGGGTGATCGAGATCCAGGGCGTGCCGAAGCTGCACGGGTACACCCACCGGCCGATCCCGGACCGGATCGAGGCCGCGAGCTGGGCCGCCGCCGCGTTGGCCACCCGTGGTCACGTCGAGGTCCTCGGTGCCCAGCAGGCCGACATGATGACCTTCCTGAACATCTTCCGGTCCGTCGGTGGCGAGTACGAGGTCACCGACGCCCGCGCGCCGAAGCTGGGCGACCCGGGCCAGGAGGGCGGCATCCGCTTCTGGCACCCGGGCGGCGAGCTGAACGCCGTGGCGCTGGAGACCGACGTGCACCCGGGCTTCATGACCGACTGGCAGCAGCCGCTGGTCGTGGCGCTGACCCAGGCCCGTGGCCTGTCGATCGTGCACGAGACGGTCTACGAGCAGCGGCTCGGCTACACCGAGGCGCTGAACTCGATGGGCGCCAACATCCAGGTCTACCGGGACTGCCTCGGCGGCACCCCGTGCCGCTTCGGCCGGCGCAACTTCAAGCACTCCGCGGTGATCGCCGGGCCGAGCAAGCTGCACGCCGCCGACCTGGTCATCCCGGACCTGCGGGCCGGGTTCAGCCACCTGATCGCGGCGCTCGCGGCCGAAGGCACCTCCCGGGTGTACGGCGTCGACCTGATCAACCGGGGCTACGAGGACTTCGAGGCGAAGCTCGCCGACCTGGGCGCGCACGCCGAGCGCCCGTAACCTCCCGCACCAAGCGTTCGATCCCGACGGCTCCAGGTCGCGCTGCGACCTGGAGCCGTCGGCCCGTTGCACCGCGATGTGCACCGGGCACGGACCGTTGGCTACCCTTGCCGCGTGCCGTCGCTCTTTCGCCGCAAGTCCACCGACCTCGTCGACGAGGCCGTCACCTCGGTGACCCCCGAGGAGACCGCCGACCGTTCCCGGGGCTACACCCCGGCCAAGGGTCGGGAGACGCCGAAGCGGCCCACGGTCGGCCGGCGTCCGGCCGGCCCGAGCCGCCCCCTCACCAAGGAGGAGGAGCGGGAACGGCGTCGTCAACTGCGCGCCGAGGCCGCCGCCGACTTCCGCCGCGAGGGCGGCCCGCGCGACCGGGGCCCGGAGCGGCTGCTGGCGCGCAACGTGGTCGACTCCCGTCGTACCGTCGGCACCTGGTTCTTCGGCGGCGCGCTGATCGTGCTGATCGGCTCGAACGCCGCGATGCCGCCGGTGGTCCGGTTGATCTCCAACGTGCTCTGGGGCGCCCTGGCCCTCGGCGTGGTCGTCGACTCGGTGCTGATCTGCCGCAAGATCAGCAAGTTGGTCCGGCAGCGTTTCCCGAAGACCGACCAGCGGATGGGCTCGCTCTACCTCTACGCCGTGATGCGGTCGATCACCTTCCGGCGGATGCGCACTCCGGCGCCCGCGGTCAAGCTCGGCGACAAGGTCTGATCCCGGCGACCCGTCGCCGGGACACCCGCTCTGGCCGCGTTGGTGGCAAAGGACGTCGGGCGGTTGCCGTTCGTTGTACCGTGCGCGTAGTCCCGCACGGTGAACAGGCCCCCGTTGTTCGTGACCGCGAACGATGATCCAGTGGAGCGAACACGCATGCCCGGAGAACCATCGGCCAGCGTCGCCGCCGCCCTGCGCCGCGAACGCGAGCGGGCCGGTGTATCGCTGACCGAGCTGGCCGCGCGGGCGGGGACGCCCGAGTCCACGCTCTCGGCGCTGGAGTCGGGGACCGGTGACCCGAGCGTGGAGACGCTGTGGGCAATCGGCGTGGCGCTGGGCGTGCCGTTCAGCCGGCTCGTGGAGCCGGTGGCCGACAACCTTCGGGTGATTCGTGCCGGCGAGGGCCCCCGGGTCCGCTCCGAGCGGGCCGACTTCACCGGGACGCTGCTCAGCGCCGGAACGTCGCGGGTACGTCGGGACATCTACCTGATCGAGCTGGAGCCGGGCGCGGTCCGGGAGGCGGACGGACACACGCCGCACAGCGTGGAGCATGTGGTGGTGGCCGCCGGACGGCTGCGGGTGGGCCCCGAGAGCGACGTGGTCGACCTCGGCCCGGGCGACTACGCGACGTTCCCCGGCGACCTGCCACACCGGTACGAGGCGCTGGTCCCCGGGACGTTCGCCGTCCTCGTCATGGAGCATCCCTGACCCGGCGCTCCGGTCCGTTCGGGCGGCGGGTGGGGTATCGTCAAAGGTCAGATTCGGTTATCGACCTAAATGTCCGGAACCATCGGATAACGTTTGCGCTCGTGGGCGCTGCCACAGTGGCGGTGAACGAGCCCGCGCCGTTACCCTCCATCCGCAGCCACGCCCTGCCGGAACGGGCGACCCAACCGGCACGCGAGGCCCCAGCGCGACAATGTGCAACGAGGTGACAACGCCGTGAGCGAGCGGACGCGAGCCGGCCACCGGAGCGTGGCAGGCGGCGACCGGACGCCCAACGGCCAGCGGGACAGGAGCGCCACCTCACCGTCGACGGGGAGCGGCCGAACGGTCGGGTGTGGCGACGGGCTCGACGGATGAACGGCCGGTACACCGACCGGTGGCGGGATCCCAACGAACCGTCCTGGGTGGTCGAACCGACCACCGAATGGCAACCCCAGTTCCCCGGCCAGCGCTACCCCGGTGACATCGGCGCCACCCACCAGTCCCCGCCCCCGCGCGGTCGGGCGAGCGCGGTGGGTCGTGCCGAGGTCCCCCCGCTCGCGCCGACCCGCCCGGACGGCACCTACCTCGGCCGCTCCTGGGCCGACGAACCTCCGGCCGAACCCGAGGGCCGGTGGCGGACGGACGACGAGCCGGACCAGTCCTACGGCTGGCCGCGCGGCGACGAGCGGACGCCCGACTCGTCGCGACACGGCCGCTCCGAGCCCGCGTACTACGACCATGAGCCGTACCGCCGGCCGCTCCCCGAGCCGCCCCGGCGCGAGGAGCGCCGCTCGCCCGAGTCGGACCGCCGTACCGCCTGGTCCGACCGACGCCCCGGCGACGACCGGGCACCCGGCCGGGAGGCCGCGTGGCACCGCGAGCAGCCCGCTTCCGATGGGTACGACAACCGCCGACACCGACCCGAGCCGACCGACCGGGACCGGGCGTACCCGACGTCACCGCCGGTCTCCCCCGGGCCCTACTCCCCGGCCCCCCGTGGTGACTCGGGATGGGTGTCCGAACCCGACGAGCCACCGCGCCGACGCGGCACGTCGGAGCGGCCGGCCGCCGCCCACGACCGGCAGCCCGGCGACGGGTACGGCGTCCGGCCGACCCGGAACCCCGAGAGCCGCCCGACTGACGGCTGGGCCGCCGAAGGCGCCGGCCAGTGGGCGCCCATCGACAGCCGCAACCGCTACCGGGCCGACGGCCAGCCCGACCGTCGCCCCGACGAAGCCCGCCGGTCGGATCGCTGGCCGGACGACGAGGTCCGCCGTGCGGAGCGCCGGCCCGACGACGCCCGCCGGCCGGAGCGCGGCGGTGCCGACGAGCGGTCCCGGGTGGAGGCTGGCCCCGGCGGGTCCGGCGAGTGGCAGCGCCGCCCGGACGAGATGTACGGGCCGCCCCAGACCTCCGAGGGCGGACGGCGACGCCGCCCCGAAACGGACGCGCCGCAGCAGCAGCCCCGCCGCGACGACGACCGCCGCCGTCCCGACGTCGAACCGCACCGCCAGCAACCCCGCGAGGCGGCAGCGCGCGCCGAGGCGTACCCGGACCGTCGTCCGCGCGAGACGGCCCGACCGGAGCCGTACCGCGAAGAGACCCGCCGCGACGAGGCCTACCGCGAGCCCCGCTCGGGTGGCGGCCTGCCCTGGCCGGCGCCCGGCCCGGTGCATCCGGACCGTACCCGGGAGCCGGGCTACCGGCCCGAGCCGTACCGCGACACCGAGCCGCGTGTGGGGTCGCGGCCGCCGACCGCCCCCGCACGGCCAGCGACGGAGCCTGGCCGGTACGACGAGCGGCCGGTCCGCCCCGCCGCGAGCGCGTCACCCACCTACAGTCGGGCCACCCCGGTCCCGCCCACACCCGTCTCCCCGGCCGCGCCCGGCACCGACCGGCTGCCGTCGGACCGGCCCGTGTCCCCCGCCGCCCCCGGACGGGACGCACCCGTCTCCCCCGCCGCCCCCGGACGGGACGCACCTGTGTCCCCCGCCGCTCGCGGGCGGGACCGGCCTGTCTCGCCCGCCGCCGGGTGGGAGGAACCGCTGTCGGCGACGCCCGTCTCCCCCGCGCCCGCCGACCACGAACGGCGACCGCCCACCTCGTCCGGCCGGCCGGAGTACAACCGGCCGGAGTACGACCGGCCGGTGTCGGGCCTGCCGGTCTCGCCGGCTGTGGACGCTCCGATCTCCGGTCCACCGGCCGCGCGGCTCCGGGTGGAGTTCCTGCCCGCCCCGGTGGAACCCCCGTCGGCGGACGAACAGTCGGCGTCGCCGCCCCGGCCCGAGCAGCGACCCACCGAAGCCGCGCCGACCGCGGACGCCCGGCCCACCACCGCGCCGCGTTACCCCGGCCCGGACAGCCGCCCGCCGGTCGCGCCGCCACCGACCTGGCGGCGACCGGAACCGCCCGCCACCCCAGCGACGCCGAGGTCCTCCGCACCCGACGCCGAGCCGTCACTCCCGGTCGCCCCGGGGGTGCCGCGTCGCTACGTGCCTCCGACGCCCACCGAGACGTCCGCGCCAGTTACCCCGGAGCCGGCGGCGGCACCGGTGCGGGGGCCCGATGCCTGGTTCAGCCCAGGCACCCAACCGGTGGAGCCCGATCAGGACGTGCCGCCGACGACCGACAAGGCGTCGACGGCCGCCGCCACGGCCGAGGACCGGGCCCTCGTCGACGTACCGGCAGGGCCACCACCCGGGACCGGGGACCCGCACGGCACGATCGCGTCGACCGAACCGCTGGTCGACCGCCCGGCCACCGACCAGCGACCCGACGCTGGCGAGGCCGTCGCGGCGTCGGTCTCCGCGCTCCCGGTCTCCGCGCCGCCGGTCTCCGCGCCGCCCGCCGCCGCGCGGCCCGTCTCCGCGCCGCCGATCGGGCCGGTCGACGCCGGGCGTCCATCCTGGTCCGGCGAGCTGGTCGACGACGCGACGCCCGCTGCCGAGCCGACCCCGACCGGGATGGACCCCGTGTCCGGTCCGGCGGCGGAGTCCACTGCGGTCGCGCCGCCCGCCTGGTCGGACGACCTGGGCGACACCAGCAGCCGCGAGCCGCTGACGACCGACGGCGCAGCCGCCAGGGATCGCCGCCCGGTCTCCGGCGAGCCGTCGGAGTGGCAGAGCGAGTCCACCGCGGACGACCCCGACGAGGTGGCCGCCCGCAGAAGCACGCCGCCCGTCGACGGTGCCGCCGGCCGGGAATCGTCGGACCGGCCGTCGTCGTCGCGCGGGCCGAACGCCGCAGACCCGTCGACCGCCACGCCGGGCACCGACGCGGAGCCCGCGCCGTCGACCGAGGCGGATCGCACGACACCCGAGCCCGCAACGAAGTGGCCCGTCGACGCGGACTCCGTCGCGGCAAGCACACCGGCCACACCCGTGTCGGCACCACCGGCCACACCCGTGTCGGCACCACCGGCCACGCCCGTGTCGGCACCGCCGGCCACACCCACGACCGCCTTTGCGGCGCCCACTTCCGCACCACCCGCCGCCGCGCCTGAACCCGTTCCCGTGCCGGAGAGCACGGCAGAGGGCACGGCGGACGGCATGGTGGCGGGCGCCACCACGGCACCCTCCACATCCGATGTCGCACCGGAACCCACCTACGCGTCGCCCGCGCCCGAACCAGCCTTCGCGCCGCCCGCCGTCGTCAAGCCCGTCTCCGGACCACCCGCCGCCCCCGAACCCACCACAGCACCGGCCGCCCCCGAGCCCCCTCCCCCGCCACCGGCTGCGGCGGAACCCGTGCCCGCGCCACCCGTCGCCACCGAACCGGTTACCACGCCGGTCGCCCCCGAGCCCGCCTCCGGGCCGCCAGCGGCGTCCCCGACCCCTCCCGCGCCACCCGTCACCGCAGAAGCCGCCCCCGCAGAGATCGCCCCCGCAGAAGCCGCCCCCGCAGAGATCGCCTCCGCAGAAACCGCCTCCGCAGAAGCCGTGTCTGCCGTACCGGCCGTCGTCATTCCCGGGCCGCGTGACCCGTCCGAGGCGGACGCGCCCGTGTCGGCGCCGCCGGGCACGGCGACCGGGCCGGTGCGTCCGTCGCTGTCCGACGAGGGCGACCCGGAGCAGGTCCTGGCCGCCTACCGCTGGCGGCTGGACCCGGTGACCCTGCGCGAGGAGCTGACCGAGCCGGACGGCATGCGGGCCATCCGGCGGCGGCTGACCGAGAAGTTGGGTACGGCCATCGACAACCGGGCCCGCGCGCGGCTGCTCAGCCTCCGGGCGGTGGCCTCGCGGATCCTCGGCGACCTCGACGACGCGTTGGCCGACGGACGCCTCGCCCTCACGTACGCGGAGGCCACCGGTGAGCTGCGCCGGACCGCGCTCGCGCAGGCGCGGCTGGCGCACGTGCTGCGGTGGCGGGGTGACTTCGCCGAGGCCGACCAGCTCTTCACCGAGGCCAACTCGGTCGAGCTGCCCGACCGGTTGCGCGCCGCCCTGCACGAGCACGCCGGACGCTGTTGTTACGACCAGGGCCGCCTGATGGAGGCCTGCCACCACTTCGAGCGGGCGCTCGATCTGCGCGGCGCGGCCGACGCCGAACTGCTGGACCGGGTGCGGGTGGCCCTCGACGCGGTCACCGTGCGAGCGGCGGACGGCTTCGGGCCGTACCCCCGGGGTCGGGACGAGGTGCTCGACCGTGACCGGCCCCCGCAGCCGGACCGCGACGGGCCGCTGTGGGGTTACACCGACCAGGCCGGGAACGTTGCCGTTCCCGCCCGGTACGCGGAGGCGCAGCCGTTCCACGACGGGCTCGCCTGGGTCCGGCGGCCGGACACCGACCGGTGGTCGCTGATCAACATGTTGGGTACGACGGTGATCCCGCCGTCGTACCGGGCGGTGCGTCCGTTCAGTGACGGTCTGGCCTGGGTGGTCACCGACGGCGGGTGGACGGCGATCGACCCGACGGGCGCGGTGCAGGTCCCGCCGAACTTCGCCGACGTACGACCGTTCCGCCGCGGACTGGCCCCGGTGAAGCGCGAGGGCTGGGGGGCGGTCGACCGGACCGGACGGATCGTGGTGCCGACCCGCTACCACGCCTTCGTCACCGAGTTGACCGACGCGGGGCCGGTCGACGGCTTCACCGAGGAGGGTCTCGCGGTCTTCGACGTGGCCGGCCGGCGCGGTGTGGTGGATCGCACAGGCACGGTGCTGGTGCCACCGTCGTACCCGGTGGTGGTCATCCACCCGGTGGCGTTCCTCGTCAGCGGCGGCGGTCGGTGGGGCGCGCTGGACCGTCGTGGCGCGTCACTGATCGACCTGGTGCATCCCGATCGCGGGGCGGTGCTGGAGGAGATCGACCGACTGTTGACCGACGCCAATCCCGTGCTCTGAGCCGCCACTCGGCGATCGTGATCCACCGGAGTTAGGGTCGGGACATGGAATTCCGACACCTGGGCCGTTCCGGCCTGATGGTCAGCGAGATCTCGTACGGCAACTGGATCACCCACGGTTCTCAGGTCGAGGAGGACGCGGCGTTCGCGTGTGTGCGGGCCGCCCTCGACGCGGGGATCACCACCTTCGACACCGCCGACGTGTACGCCGGCACCCGGGCCGAGGACGTGCTCGGCCGGGCGCTGGAGAGCGAGCGTCGCGAGGGCCTGGAGATCTTCACCAAGGTCTACTGGCCGACCGGGCCGGGTCGCAACGACCGTGGCCTGTCCCGCAAGCACATCATGGAGTCGATCAACGGCTCGCTGCGCCGGCTGCGTACCGACTACGTGGACCTCTACCAGGCCCACCGGTACGACTACAGCACGCCGCTGGAGGAGACGATGGAGGCGTTCGCCGACGTCGTGCACTCCGGCAAGGCCCACTACATCGGCGTCTCCGAGTGGACCGCCGAGCAGCTGCGCGCCGCCCACCCGCTCGCCCGGGAGCTGCACGTTCCGCTGGTCTCCAACCAACCCCAGTACTCGATGCTGTGGCGGGTCATCGAGGCCGAGGTCGTACCGGCCAGCGAGGAGCTGGGCATCGGTCAGATCGTCTGGTCGCCGATGGCGCAGGGTGTGCTCTCCGGCAAGTACCTGCCGGGGCAGCCGCCGCCCGCCGGCTCCCGCGCCACGGACGAGAAGTCGGGCGCGAACTTCATCGCCCGGTTCATGAACGACGACGTGCTCACCCGGGTGCAGCAGCTCAAGCCGCTCGCCGAGCAGGCCGGGCTGAGCATGGCCCAGCTCGCCGTGGCGTGGGTGCTGCAGAACCCGAACGTCTCGTCGGCGATCATCGGCGCGTCCCGCCCCGAGCAGGTGCACGACAACGTGAAGGCGGCCGGGGTCACGCTCGACGCCGAGCTGCTCAAGGCCATCGACGACATCGTCGAACCGGTCGTGGAGCGAGACGCGGCGAAGACCGAGTCTCCCGCACAGCGGCCCTGACGTGGGTCCGGTCCGGTCGGCGCGACAGGTTCGCGCCGACCGGACCGGTCAGCCGCACGGGCCGGGTCAGCTCAGCCGCCTCGGGCCGGGCCGGACAGCTCAGCTCTGCCAGAAACGGATCAGGTCGAGCCCGGTGGCGTACAGCCAGGACGGCAGGCCGAGCAGGTCACCGACCGCGAAGACCGCGTCGAAGAACCAGCCGCCGATGCGCGGGTTCCACAGCAGCGCGAAGAGCAGGATGAAGCCGTACGGGGCGAACAGGTCGTACATCCTGCGCCACTGTGGATTCAGCCACGGCTGGATCATGTTGCCGCCGTCCAGGCCGGGCACCGGCAGCAGGTTGAGCACGCTCGCGGTGAGTTGCAGGAACGCCAGCAGCGCCACCCCGGCCCAGAACTCGACCGGGCCGCCCGAGGTCGCGCCGAGTCGTACCGCGAGCACCAGCAGCAACGTGAACAGCACGTTTGTCGCCGGGCCGGCGAGGCTCACCAGGGTGTGCCGCAGCCGCCCCGGTATGGCGTGCCGGTCCACCCACACCGCGCCGCCGGGCAGGCCGATGCCGCCGAGCAGCACCACCACCACCGGCAGCACGATCGACAGCAGCGGGTGGGTGTACTTGAACGGGTTGAGCGTCAGGTAGCCACGGTGGGCGATGTCCCGGTCACCGGCCCGGTAGGCGACGACCGCGTGGGCGTACTCGTGCAGGCACAGCGACACCAGCCAGCCGGAGACCACGAACAGGAACACGTCGAAGCGGACGCTGCCGTAGCCGTTCCAGGCCAGCGCCCCGCTGGCCACGAAGAGCGCGACCAGGCCGAGGAAGACCGGGCTGGGCCGGAACGCCGCGCTGGGCACGCCGAGCACCAGCTTGTCGCCCGGCCGGTCGTACGCCATCACTCGGCCGTGGGCAGCAGGCTCATCCGGTACTCCACCCGGTCGTCCTCCACGAGCGCGACCGAGGTGACGCCGGACGCCGCGAGTTCACGCCAGGTCTGACCGATCCAGGATTCGGCGTCGGCCTGGCTGCCGAACGACTCCGCCGGTCCCTCGACCGTCTGGCCGTCCGTGCCCTCGTACCGCCAGCTCCACGCCATGCCGCGTCTCCCCTCGCCGCTGAAGTCCCGGTGGGACGAACCCCCGCCAGCGTAGTCGGCCCGACGCGCGACGGCCCCTCACCCGTCGCGCGAGCGCCGGGCCGGCAGGCAGAGCGACCCCGGGCGGCCTTAAGGTACGGGCATGTCCGTTGACGGGTGGAACACGGTCCTGGTGCTCGGCGGCATCCGGTCCGGCAAGTCCGAGTTCGCCGAGTCCCTGGTCGCCGACGCGCCGGTGGTCCGCTACGTCGCCACCGCGCCCGAGGGCGACCCGGAGGACACCGAGTGGGCCACCCGCCTGGCGACGCACCGCGCCCGACGCCCGGGTAGCTGGACCACCGAGGAGACCGCCGGGGAGCCGCGTCGGCTGGCGGACGTGCTCGCGTCCGCCGAGCCGAACGAGACGCTGCTCGTCGACGACCTGGGCGGCTGGGTGACCGTGCTGCTCGACCCGGAGCACCAGCCCGCCGACGACGTGGCCACGATCGCCGAGCTGGCCGAGGCGATCCGGGCCTGCACGGCACGGGTGGTGCTGGTCAGCCCCGAGGTGGGACTGTCGCTGGTGCCGACGACCCCGCTGGGGCGGGCGTTCGCCGACGCGCTCGGCGCGGCGAACCGCGCGGTCGCGGACGCCTGCGACGCCGTGGTGCTGGTGCTCGCCGGCCAGCCCGCCTGGTTGAAGCCGGCAGCGGTCGTCACCTCGGCGCCGTCCACGCCGGTGGCCGCGACCGGGAGGCACGCCGTCGCCAGCGAGCTGGGCACCCCGGGCCCGGCCACTCCCAGCCTGGGTGACACCGAGCCCACGCCCGAGGTGCAGCTCCCCGAGGTGCTGACCCACACCCCGCCGGTCGCGCCGAACCAGGAGCCCGGCAACCCCTGGGCCGCGCCGACGATGGCGCTGCCGATGGTGGCCACCGGACTGGTCATCCAGCCGGGCATGGAGCTGCCGATGCCCGACGAGTACGCGGGCCCGCAGGCGGTGGACCGGCTGGCCAGCCTCGACGTGCCGGGCGCCGGGCTGGGCGTCCTGGACCGGGTGGTCGGCTTCGCGGCCGCCACGCAGGGCACGTCGACCCCGTCCGCCTGGGGTTCGGTACGGGTGCTGCTGCTCAACGGCGACCACGCGGGCGGCGCGTCCGCCGGCACCGTCGCCGGCGAGTCGGCACGCCGCGCCGCGCAGGCCCGCGCCGGCCGGGGCGCGCTGGCCCGGCTGGCCGCCGAGGCCGGCGCGAGCCTCCAGGTCGTGGACACGCCGGCCGCCGCCCCGATGGAGACCCAGCCGGCGCTGGCCGGCGAGCAGGTCGAGTCGGCGCTGCGCTACGGCTGGCGGCTGGCCGAGCAGGCGGCCGACGCGGGCGTACAACTGCTGGTCCTGGGCGCCTGCGGCGCCGGCACCGAAGCGGCGGCGGCGGCCGTGCTGGCGGCCACCGCGGGCGCGGAACCGCCGTCGGTGCTGGGTCGGGTGATCACCGATTCCGGTGAGATCGACGACGCGGCCTGGATGGTCCGCTGCGCCGCCGTGCGGGACGCCCTGCACCGCACCCGCCGCTCGCCGCGCTCCGCCAAGGACGTGCTGGCCGAGTTGGGTGGCGGCGACGTGGCGGTGGCCACCGGCGTGCTGCTGGGCGCGACCGCCCGCCGGGTGCCGGTGCTGCTGGACGGGCCGGTCGGCCTGGCGGCCGGGATGATCAGCCGCGACCTGGCCGGGCAGGCCCGGCACTGGTGCCTGCTGGCCGACCACGGCCAGCACCCCGCGGTGCGGCTGGCGGCCGACGTGCTCGGCCTCACCCCCTGCTCGACCTCCGCCTGGACCTCGGCGAGGGCGCGAACGCCCTGGTCGCGCTGCCGATGCTGCGCTCGGTGCTGGCTCTGGCCGCCGCCCTGCCGGTCCATCCGTCGCTCGGCGGCGACGCCGACCCGGACGGCACCGACGAGCCGGAGCCCGACTACGCCGACGACGAGCCGGCCTACACCGGGCCCGACTACACCGACCCGGAGTTCGTCGAGCCGGAGCCGGCCGGGCCGGGCCCCACCCGCACGGGCGGCGACGAGCAGCCGGCGTCGGGCTGGCGTGCCGGCTGAGTCGCGGTTCGTCGCGGGCGTCCGGCTCGCCGTCACCACCTTCAGCACGCTGCCGGTACGCGCCGGACGGATCGACCGCCCGGTGGCGGGTACGGCGATGGCGCTCGCCCCGGCCGTCGGCGCGCTGCTCGGCGTACTCCTGGGGGGTGTCCTGCTCCTGGCCGGCCTGCTCGCACCCCCGCTGGTCGCGGCGGGCGTGACGGTGGGGGTCGCCGCCCTGCTCACCCGGGGGCTGCACCTGGACGGGCTGGCCGACACGGTGGACGCGCTCGGCTCGTACCGCCGGGGCGCCGCCGCGCTGGAGATCATGAAGAAGCCGGACGTCGGACCGTTCGGTGTCGTGGCGCTGGTGGTCGTACTCCTGGTGCAGGCCGCGGCGCTCGCCGACCTGGCCGGGCGGTCGTGGCCGGCGTGCCTCGCGGCGGTGGTCGCGGCGACGGCGGCCGGCCGACTGGGCGTCACGGTGGCATGCCGGCGGGGTGTGCCCGCCGCCCGGCCGGACGGCCTGGGCGCGCTGGTGGCCGGCACGGTCGGCCCGGCGGCCCTGACCGCGGGCGCGGTCGCCGTCGTGCTGCTGGCGGCGCCCGCGGTGCCGGGCCGCCCGTGGCAGGGGCCACTCGCCGTCGTCGCCGCGCTGGCCGTCGCCGGGGCGCTGCTGACCCACGTGGTACGCCGGCTCGGCGGGATCACCGGCGACGTGCTCGGCGCGACCGTCGAGGTGGTCACCACGCTGGTCTACCTGGGTGTGGTGCTGTCCGGCTGAAGCCGGCGCGCGCGGCCGGGTAGCGTTCGGCTCGACAGCACCGGCACGGCCACCGGGGGAACCCACATGCTCATCACGGACGACTTCCTGCCCGTACCGGTGCCGGAGTCGCTCAGCGCGACCTACCTGGTGCCGATGGCGGGGCTGCCGAAGGTCAGCGCGAAGACGGCGGTGGCGTCACTGGCCGGGCGGCTGGCCGAACCGGTGCACGGGCTCGCCACCCAGATGCTGGACAGCCCGCTGATGAGCGTGGACACCCGGCCGATCGCCGAGTTCCCCGCGCTTCCGCCGGATCTGCTCACCGCGTTCGGCGCCACGCCGGAACAGTTGGCCCGGCTGGCGGCGGCGACGCACCTGGTGGTGGTGCAGGCCGAGTACCGACCCGGTTGGCCGCCGGCACACGAGTGGGCGGCTCGGGCGGTGGCGGCGGCGGTCGCCGAGTCCGTCGACGGCGACGTGGTGGACGTCTTCGGCCTCCAGTTCCTCGACCCGGCGACCGCGCTGCGTTCCCTCCCCGACGAGCAGGGCCGGATCCGGCTCGTCGACTGGGTGCTGGTGCCGTACTCGTCGGACGCCGAGGGGTTGTGGTTCACCACGAAGGGGCTGCGTCGCTTCGGGCTGCTGGAATTGCAGACCCAGGGGGTGCCCGACCACCTCACCCGCGCCTGGGGCGCGGTGATGACCGGCGCGGCCCGTCGGCTGCTGCGGGACTGGACCGACGGCCTCAACGGCGCGGAGGTGCCCGCCTTCGTGCAGCTACCGGTGCTCGCCACGGTCACCGGGCACGACATCGCCGTCGCGTACGGCAACCCGGAGCAGCACGGCGCGACCGCCCCGGTGCTGCTGCGCCTCGAGCTGGACCCGGCGACCGACCCGGAGGCCGACTCGTTCCTGAGCCTGCGCCCACCGGCCGGGCACCCCGGCCCGGACGGTCGCTACTACGCCGCCGCCTGCGCGACCCTGTTCTCCGGCATCCAGCCGGACGTGCGCTACGCCCGCTCCGGTGACGCCATGAGCCGTGCGGTGGCCACCGCCCGCGCCGCGCTGGGCGACGCGCGGGCCCGCTTCGTCGCCGGCCGGCTGCCGACCGAGTCGCAGCTCGTCGTCAAGTACGGCCTGCCGGGCGACGACGGCCCGGAGTACGTCTGGGCGGGCGTCACCTCGTGGGAGACCCCGGAGCGGATCGTCGGCGTCAGCGCCAGCGACGCGAACACCGACGAGAGCGTCCGGATCGGCGCCCCGGTGGTCGTGGAGTCCACCGACGTCGTCGACTGGGCGGTCCTGGACGCGACCGGGGTCATCGAAGGAGGCTGGACCCAAGCCGTCCTGGACTCCGGCGAACCCCCCACCCCAACCCCCTAACCCCACCCCCCTGCCCACCCACCCCACCCACCCCCACCCCCACCCCCGCTCGACCTCGTTGATCAAGAGATTCGCGTCATTTTCCGGCGGGATTTTGACGCGAACCTCTTGATCAACGAGTGCGGGTGGGGCTCGTGCAGCGCGGTGGGGTGGGGGTGGGGGTTAGTGGGTTGAGGGGGTTACGAAGGGGGGTTTGGTTACGGTCAGGGGGGCGCGGCGGCCGCGGATGTCGATCTCGACCTCGGCGCCTTCGGGGAGGTTGGCGTCCGTGTCGACCAGGGCCAGGGCGATGCCCTGCTTCCTGGTGGGGCTGAAGGTGCCGCTCGTCACCACGCCGACCTGCTGGTCGCCGACGTGCAGGGTCATCCCGGGGCGCGGGATGGCGCGGTCGACGGCCACCAGGCCACGCAGCGTACGACGAGGGCCGGCGGCCTTCTCGGCACGCAGCGCGTCACGGCCCCAGAACGCCGGCTTGTCCCAGCCGACGGCCCAACCGGAGCGGGCCTGCACCGGGGTGATGTCCAACGAGAGGTCCTGCCCGTGCAGCGGGTACCCCATCTCGGTGCGCAACGTGTCCCGGGCGGCGAGGCCGCAGGCGCGCAGCTCGAACGCCTCGCCGGCGGCGAAGAGCGCGTCCCACACGGTCACCGCCTGCTCCGCCGGCACCACCAGCTCGTAGCCCAGCTCGCCGGTGTAGCCGGTACGGCAGACGGTCAGCTCCACGGCGGCGAGGCTGGCGGCGTCGAAGCTCATGTAGCCGTGCTCGGTGGGCAGGTCGAGGGCGGCGAGCAGGTCGGCGGAGCGGGGGCCCTGCACGGCCAGCACCGCGTACGCCTCGTGCTCGTCGGTGACGGTGATCCGCTCCGGCGCGGCGGCGCGCAACCGGCGTACAACCTCGGTGGTGTTCGCGGCGTTCGGGATGAGGAAGACGTGGTCGTCGGCGTACAGGTAGGCGATGATGTCGTCCACCACGCCGCCGGTGGCGTCGTCGCAGCACAGCGTGTACTGGGCGCGGCCCGGCCCGATGCGGCCCAGGTCGTTGCTGAGGCACGAGTTGACGAACTCGGCCGCTCCGGGACCGGTCACCCGGACCTTGCCCAGGTGCGACACGTCGAAGACCCCCACCGCCGTCCGCACCGCCGTGTGCTCCTTGAGCACCCCGCCGCCGGCGTACTCCAGCGGCATCTCCCAGCCCCCGAAGGGGGCGAACTTGGCGCCGGCGGCGGTGTGCCGCTCGTGCAGCGGGGAACGTCGCAGCCGGGTCGCGGCGGCGGCGGAGGTCACGTCGGTCATGGGTGGCAACTTACCGGGGGTTACGCCGCTGGTTAGCATCGGCGGGACCCCGTTGCGTGATCGACGGGACAGCCCTGACGTCCGGCGGGTAGGTTCCGCCGGAGACCTTCACCGCTGGTACGCGACGACGCGACCGGCCCGGCCCGCCCGGAGTAGCTTCAGTGACAACCCCCCGCACGACCACCCTGAGCCTGGTCGACACCGACCCGGCGGAGCTCGCCGTCGACGCGATCGTGATCGGCGTGCACAGCCAGACCGGAGAGCAGGACGCCACCAGCGGCCTCGCCGGCACCCTGCTGCTCGGCAGCGGCGCGGAGAGCATCGCCGTCGCGTTCGACGGCAAGCTGACCGAGACGCTGGCGCTGCTCGGCGCGACCGGTGGCCCGGGCGAGGTGATCAAGCTGGCCACACTGGGTACCGTCACGGCCCCACTGGTCGTCGCGGTCGGGCTCGGCCCCGAGCCGACGGGCGCCGCCCCGGCGCCGGAGACGCTGCGCCGCGCGGCTGGCGCCGCGGTGCGGGCCCTGGCGGGCGCGCCGAAGGTGGCGCTCAGCCTGCCGTTGCCCGACGACGCGGACGCGCTGGCGGCGCTGCGCGCGGTCGCCGAGGGCGCGCTGCTCGGCGGCTATCGCTTCGCCGGTTACAAGACCCGGCCGCAGCCGGCCCGGCGGGAGCCGGTGGCCGAGGTGCTCATCGCTGTTCCGGACGCCGCCGACACGGGCGCCCAGGCGGAGATCACCCGCGCGCAGGCGGTCGCCGGCGCGGTCCGGACCAGCCGGGACTGGGTGAACACCGCCCCGAACGAGCTGCGTCCCCCGTCGTTCGCCGACGCCGTGGCCGCCGCCGCCCGGGACGCCGGCCTCGGCGTCGAGGTGCTGGACGAGGCGGCGCTGGCCGCCGGCGGGTACGGCGGCATCATCGCGGTCGGGCAGGGTTCGGAGGCCCCGCCGCGGCTGGTGAAGCTCACCTACACGCCGCAGGACGCCGGCAACGGCAAGCGGGTCGCGCTGGTCGGCAAGGGCATCACCTTCGACACCGGCGGCATCTCGATCAAGCCGGCGCAGGGCATGTGGGAGATGAAGTCCGACATGGCGGGCGCCGCCGCGGTGGGTGCGGCGATGCTGGCGATCGCCGCGTTGAAGCCGAACGTGGCGGTCAGCGCGTACCTGCCGATGGCCGAGAACATGCCGTCCGGCACCAGCTACCGGCCGGGCGACGTGATCAGCATGTTCAGCGGCAAGAAGGTGGAGGTGCTCAACACCGACGCCGAGGGCCGGATGGTGCTGGCCGACGCCATCGCCCGCGCCTGCGCCGACGGCACGGACTACCTGTTCGAGACGTCCACCCTGACCGGCGGTCAGGTGATCGCGTTGGGTAAGCGGGTCGCCGGCGTCATGGGTACTCCCGAGCTGTGCGAGCGGGTCCGCACGGTCGGCGACTCGGTCGGCGAGCCGGCCTGGCCGATGCCGCTGCCGGACGACGTACGCAAGGGCATGGACTCCGACGTGGCGGACATCTCGCAGGTCAACGCGGGGATGGACCGGGCCGGGCACATGCTGCAGGGTGGCGTGTTCCTGCGCGAGTTCGTGACCGACGACGTGGCGTGGGCGCACATCGACATCGCCGGCCCGGGCTACCACTCGGGCGAGCCGACCGGCTACTGGACCAAGGGCGGCACCGGCGTGCCGGTCCGCACCCTGGTGCAGCTCGTCGAGGACGTCGCCGCCAACGGCTGACATGTAAGGAAGGGCCCCCTGTTAACGCCTAGCGTCTAACAGGGGGCTCTTCCTTACATGTGCTGCTCGGGGCGGCGCTTGCGGCGCTCGTTGAAGTCGCGCATCCGCTGCGGATAGCCCATCAGCCGGACGTCGTACACAGGGATGCCCATCCGGTACGCGAAGCGACGCGCGCCGTCCGGACCGTCGATGCGCCGGCGGGTCCACTCCCCGTCGTCGGCGATCAGGATGACGGTGGTCTCGGTGACCGTCGTCCGGGGCTCGATGAACGCCTCGACACCTCGCCGGCTCCGGATGAAGTTCTCCAGATGGGCCAGATCACCACGATCGGCCGCACGGTCGTGGCTCGCCACACGCGTCTGTTTGCGACGCCGGAACAACCCCACCGGACTTCTCCCCCACCTGACGTCATCGACAACGGTGCCAAGGGTACGTGTCGATGACGTGTCGTTGGGCACCTCACTACGCACCCTGTGCCCAGTGGTGACAAGATGACCGAGGTGGGGTGTGTCCGTGTTACACCTCCGTGACCCCCGATGCAGTGACGCGACCTGGGAGTTGGACGTGAGCGAGCCGAACGAAGCGACCTTCGACATTGTCATCCTCGGAGGTGGCAGCGGCGGCTACGCGACCGCGCTGCGCGCCGTTCAGCTGGGCCTGAAGGTCGCGCTGGTCGAGAAGGGCAAGCTCGGCGGGACCTGCCTGCACAACGGCTGCATCCCGACGAAGGCGCTGCTGCACGCGGCCGAGATCGCCGACCAGACCCGCGAGTCAGAGCAGTTCGGTGTGAAGGCCGAGCTGGTCGGTATCGACATGGCGGGGGTCAACTCGTACAAGGACGGCGTGATCGCCCGCCTTTACAAGGGCCTCCAGGGCATGTTGAAGGGCAACAAGTC
Organism: Micromonospora sp. CA-248212; assembly: GCF_050948405.1. Lineage (NCBI taxonomy): Bacteria > Bacillati > Actinomycetota > Actinomycetes > Micromonosporales > Micromonosporaceae > Micromonospora > Micromonospora sp. CA-248212. The sequence goes on from NZ_CP192023.1 coordinate 5,507,410, forward strand.
GATCACCATCGTCGAGGGCCACGGCAAGCTCGTCGACAAGAACGTGGTCGAGGTCGACGGCAAGCGCTACACCGGCCGCAACATCGTGCTGGCCTCCGGCTCGTACGCGAAGAGCCTGCCCGGCCTCGAGGTCGACGGCGAGCGGATCATCACGAGCGACCACGCGCTGACCCTGGACCGGATCCCCTCGTCGGTGATCGTCCTCGGCGGTGGCGTGATCGGCGTCGAGTTCGCCAGCGTGTGGAAGTCCTTCGGTGTGGACGTGACGATCGTCGAGGCGCTGCCCCGGCTGGTCGCCGCCGAGGACGAGGAGTCGTCGAAGGCGTTGGAGCGGGCGTTCCGCAAGCGCAAGATCAACTTTAAGGTCGGCAAGCCGTTCGAGAAGGTCGAGAAGACCGACAACGGCGTCAAGCTGACCATTTCCGGCGGCGACACCGTCGAGGCCGAGCTGCTGCTGGTCGCGGTGGGTCGCGGTCCGAACACCGCGAACCTCGGGTACGAGGAGCAGGGCGTCAAGATGGACCGCGGCTACGTGCTGACCGACGAGCGGCTGCGCACCAGCGTGCCGAACGTCTACGCGGTCGGCGACATCGTGCCCGGCCTCCAGCTCGCGCACCGGGGCTTCCAGCAGGGCATCTTCGTCGCCGAGGAGATCGCCGGCCAGACCCCGGCCGTCATCGACGAGGTGGGCATCCCGCGCGTCACCTACTGCGACCCCGAGCTGGCGTCGGTGGGCCTGACCGAGGCGAAGGCCAAGGAGCAGTACGGCGCCGACAAGATCCAGTCGTACAACTACCCGCTCGGTGGCAACGGCAAGAGCCAGATCCTCAAGACCACCGGCTTCGTAAAGCTGGTCCGGGTCAACGACGGCCCCGTGGTCGGCGTCCACATGGTCGGCGCCCGGGTGGGTGAGCTGATCGGCGAGGCTCAGCTCATCTACAACTGGGAGGCCTACCCGGCGGAGGTCGCCCAGCTCGTGCACGCCCACCCGACCCAGAACGAGGCCCTGGGCGAGGCGCACCTGGCCCTCGCCGGCAAGCCGCTGCACGCGCACGCCTGACAAATCAACCGCGGCGTCCGGCGACGGGCGAAGATCCCACCAGGGGAATGAAGGAGTCTCAGAAAATGCCGGTATCGGTCACCATGCCCCGGCTCGGCGAGAGCGTCACCGAGGGCACCGTCACTCGCTGGCTCAAGCAGGAGGGCGACACGGTCGAGGTCGACGAGCCCCTGCTCGAGGTCTCGACCGACAAGGTCGACACCGAGATCCCGTCGCCCGCGGCGGGTGTGCTGAGCCGCATCGTGGTCGGCGAGGACGAGACCGCCGAGGTCGGCAGCGAGCTGGCCGTCATCGCCGGTGAGGGCGAGTCGACCGGCGGTGGCGAGGCCGCCCCGCAGGAGCAGCAGCAGGCGCCGGCCGAGTCGGTCGAGCCCGCCGCCGAGCCGACCGCCGCCGCCGAGGGCACCGCCGACCAGGTGGCGCAGGACGAGGCCCCGGCCGAGGCGCCGGCTCCGGCCGCCGCGTCGTCGGGCGAGGGCACCGCGGTCAAGATGCCGGCCCTGGGCGAGAGCGTCACCGAGGGTACGGTCACCCGCTGGCTCAAGCAGGTCGGCGACACCGTCGAGGTGGACGAGCCGCTGCTGGAGGTCTCCACCGACAAGGTCGACACGGAGATCCCGTCGCCGGTCGCCGGCACCGTGCTGGAGATCAAGGTCGCCGAGGACGAGACCGCCGCGGTCGGCGCCGACCTCGTGGTCATCGGCGTCGCCGGTGGGGCCCCGGCCCAGGCGAAGACCGAGCCGAAGCCCGAGCCGAAGGCGGAGGCCGCGCCGGCCCCCAAGGCCGAGCCGAAGCCGGCGCCGAAGGTCGAGGAGCCCACCCCGGGCATGTCGTACAACGAGCCGGCCGCCGAGGCGGAGGCGTCGGCGCAGCCGGCGAAGGCCGAGCAGGCCGCCCAGCCGTCCGCGCCGACCGCCGCGCCGCAGCGCCCGTCCGCGCCGGCTCAGGGTGGCGAGGAGGCGGCCGGGTACGTCACGCCGCTGGTCCGCAAGCTGGCCAACGAGCACGGCGTGGACCTGGCCGCGCTCAACGGCACCGGTGTGGGTGGCCGGATCCGTAAGCAGGACGTCCTCGACGCGGCCGAGAAGGCCAAGGCCGCGGCGGCCACGCCGGCTCCGGCGGCACAGCCCGCCGCCAGTGCGGCGACCCCGGCCAAGCCGGCCGCGAAGCCGCAGCCGAGCGGCAAGCGGGGCACCACCGAGAAGCTCCCCCGGATCCGCAAGGCGATCGCCAACCGGATGCAGGAGTCGCTGCACGAGATGGCGCAGCTCACCACGGTGGTCGAGGTGGACGTCACCCGGGTCGCGAAGTTGCGGGCGCAGGCGAAGGACTCGTTCGTGCAGCGGCACGGCGTCAAGCTGTCCTTCCTGCCGTTCTTCGCTCTCGCCGCCGTCGAGGCGCTGCAGACCTACCCGATCGTCAACGCCCAGTTGGACCTGGACGGCGGCACGATCACCTACCCGGCCGCGGAGCACCTCGGCATCGCCGTGGACACCGAGCGGGGCCTCGTGGTGCCGGTCATCCACAACGCCGGTGACCTCAACCTCGGTGGCATCGCGAAGCGGGTCGCCGACCTGGCCGAGCGGACCCGGACCAACAAGATCAGCCCGGACGAGATCGCCGGGGCGACCTTCACGCTCACCAACACGGGCAGCCGGGGCGCGCTCTTCGACACCCCCATCGTGCCGAAGCCGCAGTCGGCGATGCTCGGCACGGGTGCCGTGGTCAAGCGGCCGGTCGTGGTCAACGACCCGGACCTGGGCGAGGTCGTCGCGGTCCGGTCGATGGTCTACCTGGCCATGTCGTACGACCACCGACTGATCGACGGCGCCGACGCGGCCCGCTTCCTGAGCGCGGTGAAGGAGCGGCTGGAGGCCGGCAACTTCGAGTCGGAGCTGGGCCTGGCCTGATCCGTCGTAACGCCGAAAGGGGCGCCCCGGTCATCGACCGGGGCGCCCCTTCGTCTGTGCCGCTCAGCCCTTGAGCAGGTCGGTTGAGACCTTCCACAGCCGCTCGGCCGCCTCCGGGTCCAGCGCGTAGTCCGCGACGCCCGTCCGCGTGTCGGGTCGGGCCGGCGCGGCCTGCTGGCAGTCCTCGAAGTAGCGTCCGCCGACCTCGTCGAGCAACGGGGACGCGGCCACCAGCACCGACGTGGCGGCGCCCTGCTCGACGGTCTTCCAGGCCGCCGCGTTGCCGGCGCGCAGGCGGTTCAGCTCCTCCTCGCTGACGTAGCGCTGGAGGTTGGTGCGGATCGCGCCGGGCATCAGCGAGTTGGTGTAGATGCCGTCGTCGGCCCAGCGGCGGGTCGCCTCCACGGCGAAGAGCACGTTGGCCGTCTTCGACTGCCCGTACGCCTGCCAGGGCTCGTACTCGCGGCGGTCGTACTGGATGTCCTCGAAGACGACGGGCGAGCGCAGGTGGGCGGCGGAGCTGACCGAGACGATGCGGGCCCCGTCGGCGGCGGCGAGCGCCGGGCGCAGCCCGGTGGCGAGCGCGAAGTGCCCGAGGTGGTTGGTGGCGAACTGCATCTCCCAGCCCTGCGGGGTGCGGCTCAGGGGCGCGGCCATGATGCCGGCGTTGTTGACCAGGATGTGCAGCGGGCCGTCCCAGTTGGCGACGAAGTCGGCGACCGAATTCTGGTCGGCTAGGTCGAGCGGGGCGACCAGGACGCGGTCGTTGCCGGTGGTGCCGGTGATGTCGTCGGCGGCCTTCTGGCCGGCGTCGGGGTTGCGGACGGCCAGGGTGACCTCCGCGCCGGCGCTGGCCAGGGCACGGGCGGTCTCCACACCGATGCCGGACGACCCGCCGGTGACGATCGCCCGTCGGCCGACCAGGTCCACGCCCCGGATCACGTCCATGGCGGTGGAGTCGTGGGCGAACGACGTGGTGATCGGGTTGCTCGTCGTCATGATCCATCCTTGTCCGAGCTGGGGGCGGGCCGGTCGGCCCGCCGGTACGATGGAAGCGGAGGATCCTCCGCTGCGGTCGAGACTAACCGGAGTTCCCTCCGCTTGCCATGGCCGGTGCGTTACACCCACTCAGCGAGGAGGAGACGGTGCCGGAGTCCAGCCCCCGCCCACTGCGGGCGGACGCGCTGCGCAACCGTGAACGCCTGCTTCGGGTCGCGGTCCAGGCTCTTTCCCGCCCCGGGCCGGAGGTAACGCTCGACGCCATCGCCCGCGAGGCAGGGGTGGGCATCGGCACCCTGTACCGCCACTTCCCCACCCGCGAGGCGCTGATCGAGGCGGCGTACCGCAACGAGCTGGCCCGGCTCTGCGACGCCGCGCCGCGGCTACTTGACCAGTTGCCGCCCGACCGGGCGCTGCGAGACTGGATGTCCCGTTTCACCGACTACCTCGCCACCAAGCGGGGCATGGCCGACGCGCTGCGCCTCGTCATCGCGTCCGGCGCCAACCCGTACGCGCAGAGCCGCGACCTGCTGCTGGCGGCGCTCGACCAGTTGCTCGCCGCAGGGGTCGCGGCGGGCACCGTCCGAGCCGATGTCGCCGCCGGTGACGTGCTGGCGGGCCTCAGTGGCATCTCCCTGGCCGCCGGCGAGCGCGCCCAGGCCGACCGGCTGCTGGACCTACTGATGGACGGACTGCGCTCCCGCGACGCGGGCTGACCCGTTCCGTCCTCCGACCAGGCCGGACGCTGCCAGAGTGGGACCGTGGGCGGTAACCGGCGGCGCGGACAACTGGGACCCGCCGTCCCCATCGCCCCCGGGGCCCGGGTGGACAAGTTCGAGGTCTTCTTCGACCTGGTCTTCGTCTTCTCGTTCTTCATCATCACCCGCGCGACGGCCGCGAACATCTCCGGTCGCCAACTGCTGCACGCCGCCCTGGTGCTCGCCGTGCTCTGGTGGATCTGGGTGGTGCACAGCCTGGTCGCCACCCGGGTCCGGCTCGGCGAGGGCTACGTGCCGGCGCTCATGGTGATCTCGATGGTCGCGCTGTTCGCGTTCGCGCTGGGGCTGCCGCAGGCGTTCAGCGAACCGGGAGGCAGCGCCGCCGGGCCGATGCTGGTGGCCATCAGTTACGTCGTGGTGCGAGGCATCCACTGGATCCTGTACCAGCACGTGGTGCGGGACAGCCCGCAGGAGCGACGCCAGCTCCGACGCTTCGCCCCGGAGCTGGCGGTGAGCATCCTGCTGCTGCTCGCCGCCGCGTTGATCCCGCCGCAGATCACCGACCCCGACCGGGCCGCCCTGGTCCGGGACGGGCTGTGGATCGCCGTGGTGGTGGTGCAGTACGCCACCGGCTTCATCGTCGGCACCTGGGGTTGGGGGGTGACCAGCGCGGAGCACTGGACCGAGCGCTACGACCTCATTCTGATCATCGCGCTCGGCGAGTCGATCATCTCCACCGGAGTGGGCGGCAACCTGCTCGGCAAGCCGGTCACCTGGCCGGCGGTGGCCGCCGCCGCGCTCGGCATCGTGATCACCGCCGCGCTCTGGTGGGCGCACTTCGACTTCGTCGGGCCCGCCGCTCGGATCGCCCTGCACGCGGCGGAGGGCGCTCCCCGGGTGGCGATGGCCCGCGACGCGTACGCGTACCTCTACCTGCCGATGATCGCCGGGGTGATCCTCTTCTCGATCGGCAACGAGGAGATCCTGCACAAGATCACCGACCCGGCCGGCGGTATCGCGGAGAAGGTTGAGGGGCCGGCCGTGCCGATGCTCTTCGGCGGGTTGATCACCTACTTCGCCGTCAACATGCTGTTCCAACTACGCACGCTGCACACCGCCACCTGGAGCCGAGTGGGCGTCATCGTGGCGCTCACGGTGGCCCTGCCCATCGGCCTGCACCTGCCGGCGCTGGGCGCGCTCACCCTGGCGACCGTGATCTGCGTCGGGCTGGTGGCCGTCGAGGTGCTGGTGATGGCGGACTCCCGGCACGCGCTGCGGTCCGCCGTGTTCCAGGAACGGACGACGCACGAGGCGCACGAGGCGGCGTGGCGTGCCCGCTGGCACGACGTCCGGGAGCCCGACGAGCCGACCACGCCCTGACGATTCCGGTCTAGAGTGTCGGACAGCGTCGCGGTGTACCCGGCACGATGGCCGCCGAGGGCATGGAGGCGCGGGGACGCAGCATGAGGACGAACGTGCACCCAACGGGTTCACCGACCGATCGGCTCGCCGCCGTCGGCAACCAGATGATCGAGATCCACCTCTGGCTCCGCACGGAGCTGGCCCGCCTCCGGGCCAACCTGGACACTCCCTCGCGGGACCTACGGGCCCACTGCCTGACCTTCTGCGCCGCGCTCGGCCGCCACCACACCGGCGAGGACGCGGGCGCGTTCCGGGTCCTGGCCGACGAGGTGCCCGAGCTGCGCCCGGTCCTGGCCAACCTGATCGTCGACCACGAGGTGGTGGCGGGGATCCTCGCCCGGGTCGAGGAGCTGCTGGGCGACGACCGTCCGCTGCCGACCGCTCAGGTACGCGCCGAGCTGGACGGGTTGGCCGCCCTGCTGGAGACACACTTCCGCTACGAGGAGAAGCGGCTGGTCAGCGCGTTGAACGCGCTCGCCGGCCGGCCCGGGACAGCCGAGCAGTTGCTCGGCCTGACCGCGCCGGGCTGAGCCGCACGTCGGCCGCGCGCGCCGGGCTGAGCCGCACGTCGGCGGCGCGCGCCGGGCTGAGCCGCACGTCGGCCGCGCGCGCCAGGCTGGCCCCCCGCGATCACCGGCCCCCGTCGGGGGCGGGCGGGCCGGGCAGCCGCTCGTAGAAGCGGATCTTCTCCCGCAGATGGTCGTACTGACGCCGCAGCAGGCGCATCTGCTCCTCCACCTGCGCCGCGTGCTGTTGCAGCAGCTCACGCCGCTCGTCGACGGTGTGCTCGCCCGCACGGGCCAGCGACGCGTACCGGCACATCTGGGCGATCGGCATCCCGGTGTCCCGCAGGCAGCGGAACAGCAGCAGCCAGCTCAGGTCGTCGTCGGTGAAGACGCGCTGGCCACCCGGCGTACGACCCACGTCGGCCAGCAGGCCGATCTTCTCGTAGTACCGCAGGGTGTCCAGGCTGAAGCCGCTGCGCCGGGCGGCCTCGGCGGGGGCGTAACCGGTCATGCCCCGGATGCTAGCCAGCCCTTGACCTGGAGCGCACTCCAGATTGGAGGCTGTTCCGCATGACGACGACACGCACGCTGGGACGCAGCGGCATCGAGGTGAGCGCGATCGGGATGGGATGCTGGGCGATCGGCGGTCCGCTCTGGGGAGACGGCGGGCAGCCGTTCGGTTGGGGCGAGGTCGACGACGACGAGTCGATCCGTACCATTCACCGGGCTCTCGACCTCGGCGTCACCCTCTTCGACACGGCCAGCAACTACGGCGCCGGGCACAGCGAGCGCGTCCTCGGCCGGGCCCTCGCGGGCCGCCGGTCCGAGGCGGTGATCGCCACCAAGTTCGGCAACGTCAGCGACGAGGACACCCGACGGTGGCTCGGCACCGACGCCAGCGGAACGTTCGCCGTCCGCAGCCTGGAGGACTCGCTGCGCCGCCTCGGCACCGACCACGTCGACCTCTACCAACTGCACATCAACGAACTGCCGACGTCCGCCGCGCTCGACCTGGTCGACACCCTCGAGGGCCTCGTCGACCAGGGCAAGATCCGGGCGTACGGCTGGAGCACCGACAACGCGGCCTCGGCGGCAGCGTTCGCGGCCGGCGGACCGCACTGTGCCGCCATCCAGCACGACGAGTCGGTGCTGAACGACAACGCGGCGGTCCTGGCCGTCTGCGACCGCCACGACCTGGCGAGCCTCAACCGGGGGCCACTGGCGATGGGGCTGCTCACCGGCTCGACCCGGGCGCCCGGCGCGGACGACGTACGCGGCCGGGCGCCCGAGTGGTTGCGGTGGTACACCGACGGCCGTCCGACGCCGGAGTGGGCGGCCCGGGTCGAGCAGGTCCGTGCGGCGCTCACCGCCGACGGACGGACCCTCGCCCAGGGCGCGCTCGGCTGGCTGCTGGCCCGCAGCCCACGGACGGTGCCGATCCCCGGTCTGCGCACCGTCGCCCAAGCCGACGAGAACCTGACAACCCTGAAGCTGGGCCCTCTCCCCCCAGAGGCATACGCCGAGGTAGAACGCCTCCTGTCCGACCTACGCCCCTGACCCGACCTCGTCGATCTTGCGCTTGCTGTCCCGACAGAACGGACCTTCCCGGGCAGAACGGCGACACTAAGTGCAAGATCGGCGAGGAGTGGGGCCGGGGCGCGTCCGGGAGTGGGGTTTTCGACGAAGATAACGGCATGCGGATCCTCATGGCCGGCGCGTCCGGCTTCCTCGGCACCCGACTGGGCGACCGGCTCGTCGCCGACGGGCACCAGGTCACCCGACTCGTGCGACGCGCGCCGCGCGACCCGCACGAGCGGCAGTGGGACCCGGCGGCCGGCCAGCTCGACCCGGCCGTGGTCGCCGAGTCGGACGCGGTCATCAACCTGGCCGGCGCGGGCGTCGGCGACAAGCGCTGGAACGACGACTACCGGCGGTTGATCCGTACCAGCCGGGTGGACAGCACCACCACGCTCGCGACGACGATCGCCGGCCTCCCCGAGAGCGACCGACCCCGGGCGCTGCTCAACTCGTCCGCCGTCGGCTGGTACGGCAACACCGGCGACCGGGTGGTCGAGGAGGACGCCCCCGCTGGCGACGGTTTCCTGGCCGACGTCTGCCGGGTGTGGGAGGCCGCGACCCGACCGGCCGAGGACGCCGGGGTACGCGTGGTCCGACTCCGCACCGGCCTGCCGCTGCACCGCGACGGCGGTCTGCTCAAGCCGCAGTTGCTCCCGTTCAAGCTGGGCATCGCCGGGCGGCTGGGCAGTGGGCGGCAGTGGCTGCCGTGGATCTCCATGCGGGACTGGCTGGACGCGACCCTCTTCCTGCTGGCGCACGACGAGATCGCCGGCCCGGTCAACGTGGTGGGCCCGAACCCGGTGACGAACGCCGAGTTCACCCGCGAGCTGGCCCGTCAACTGCACCGCCCGGCGATCATCCCGATCCCCGCCCTGGCGCTCAAGGTGGCCCTGGGCGGCTTCGCCCACGAGGCCCTCACCAGCACGAGAGTCCACCCCAAAGTCCTGACGGAAGCCGCCTACCCCTACCGCCACCCCACCCTCCCCGAGGCCCTGAAGACGGCCCTCCAGGACTGACCAGCCCCGCCGCCATTCGCGTTGATCAAGAGGTTTGCGTCATCCGGGTGCCGGAATCTGACGCAAACCTCTTGATCAACGGGGTCTAGCCTCGGCGTCGCGGGGTCAGCAGCCGATCACCCAGTAGTTGGGGGCGGTCTGCTTGAGGGTGCTCGTGTAGAAGGTGTTGTAGAGGCCCATGCGCTGGTTCGAGCCGTTGGCGTAGGCGTAGCCGCCGGACTGGTACGCGCGGCCGGCCGTCACGTGGGCGTAGTTGGTCGCCGTCACACAGGTTGGCGGCGTGGTCGGGGTCGGGCTCGCCGTGGGCGACGCGGTGGGGGTGGGCGACGCGGTGGGGGTTGCGCTGGCCGTGGGGGTGGGAGACGCGGTGGGGGTGGTGCCGCCGTTGTTCAGGCCGAAGAAGAGCGCGTCGCGGTACGTCGAGCAGATGGTGTCCAGGAAGTACGCGGCGGCGGTGCCGCACTGGTCCGCCCCGGAGCCCGGGTCGACCGGCGTTCCGTGGCCCATGCCGGAGACGCGGTAGAGGCGTACCTCGTCGTTGCCGTACACCTCGAGGCTGGTGTTGCCCGGCAGCGACGACGTGCTGGTCGGCGTCTGCGAGATCCCCCGCACGTTGGTCCACTGGTCGCGTGACTCAGTGCCGTTCAGCGGTGTCACGGTGGTGTCCGACGTGCCGTGCCAGATGGCCACCCGGGGGCGGGGGCCGGTGTAGCCGGAGTAGGCGCCCCGGACCAGGTCGCCCCAGGCCGCCGGCGTCTTGTCCGTGCCCGGGTTCATGCAGCTGAACGCGTTGACCATGCTGGTGGCGCAGCGGTACGGGATGCCCGCGATGATCGATCCGGCGGCGAAGACGTCCGGGTAGGTGGCCAGCATGACGGCGCTCATCGCCCCGCCCGCGGAGAGCCCGCTGACGAAGACCCGCGAGCCGTCGACGGCGTAGTTCGCCTTGGCGTGGTCGACCATCTGCTTGATGGACAGCGCCTCGCCCTGGCCCCGGGCGGTGTCGCCGGCCTCGAAGAAGTTGAAGCAGGAGTTGGCGTTGTTGCCGGCGGGCTGCTGGGCGACGATCAGCGTGAACTTCCACTGGTCGGCGTACTTCTGCCAGCCCGAGTTGGCGAAGTAACCGGAGGCGTTCTGGACGCACCCGTGCAGCAGCACCACGGCGGGGGAGTTGGCCGGCAGGTTGTCCGGCCGGTAGGCGTACATGGCGAGGTTGCCCGGGTTGGAACCGAACCCGGTGACCTGGGTGAGGCTGGCGGCCTGGGCGGGCGTGGCGAGGGTGAACGCGCCCGCCACGGCGAGGACGAGCCCGGCGACCGCACCGGTCAGCCGGGTGAGGAGGGACGAGGAGCGGCGCACGGAGGCCTCCTGACGGAGCAGACTGTGAACTGGGTCACGGTCAAGTTGCCGAGACGTTACGACGGTGTGTCCCCGGCCCGATATGGGGCGCGTTCACACATTCACGACAGCCGTTGTGTACGCCGAACTCCCCCCACCACGGCAACACCCGGAGCCGACAACAACCGCCGGTCTGACCGGCTCGTCCAGATCCGATTGGTAACGTCCGCTGCGTGCCGTCCTCCCCGTCGCTGGCCACCGGGCCCGCACCAGCGTCGTCACCGCGTACCCATCGGGACCTCCGGGCCGACCTGATCGTCGTGCTCGTGGCGCTCGCGCTCGCCGTCTGGGTGACCAGTGGGCTGTGGCGGGACCCGAACGTCCGCACGATCACCGTCAACTCCAGCGACCAGGCGCTCTTCGAGTGGCTGCTGGCCTTCGGTGGGCACGCGGTCACCCACGGGGAGAACCCCTTCTTCACCTACCTGATCAACGTCCCGGACGGCGTGAACCTCGCGGTCAACACCTCGATCACGGTGTACGCGGTGGTCTTCGCCCCGCTCACGTACCTCGTCGGGCCACCGGTGACGTTCCTCGTGATCCTCACCCTGAACCTGTTCGCCACCGCGCTGGCCTGGTACTGGCTGCTCTCGCGGCACCTCGTCCGCAGCCGCCTCGCCGCCGCCGTGGGCGGCCTCTTCATCGCCTACTCCCCCGGCATGGTCTCGCACGCCAACGCGCACCTGAACTGGACCGCGGGCTGGCTGGTCCCGCTGTTGATCTGGCGGCTGTTCGCGCTGCGGCGGCCCGGGAACTGGCTGCGCGACGGGGTGATCCTCGGCGTGCTCGTCGCGGTGGCCTTCTCGATCGCCGCCGAGGGCCTGTTCTTCGCCGCTCTGGCGCTCGGCGTGTTCGTCGCCGTCTGGGCGTTGCACCCGGCCCACCGGGCCGAAGCGCGCGCCGCGCTACCCACGTTCCTGCGCGGGCTCGGTGTGACCGCCGTGGTGGCCGGCGTGCTGCTGGCGTACCCGCTGTGGTTGCACTTCGCGGGGCCGCAGCGGTTCCACGGCACCGGCTTCGACCCGGTGATCCACTCCGAGGACATCGCCGCCTTCGCCGCGTTCCCGCGCCGGTCGCTGGCCGGGGAGGTCGGACTGGGGACCGCGCTGGCGCCGAACCCCACCGAGGAGAACTCGTTCTTCGGGGTTCCTCTGCTCGTCCTCGCCGTGGTCTGCTTCGTCGCGCTGTGGCGACGCGCCGACCCCGGCCGCCGGGCGGTTCTCTGGGCGCTGGGCGTCGTCGCGGTGATCTTCTCGGTGCTGTCCTTCGGGCCGGTCGCGAAGGTCGACGGGCGGCGTACCGACCTGCCGATGCCGTTCGACATCCTCGGCCAGTTCCCGGTGGTGAACGCCGCGTTGCCCGCCCGGCTGGCGCTGGTGGTGGCCCCGGTGATCGGGGTGCTGCTGGCGTACACCGTCGAGCAGTTGCGCACCTCCCCACCCCGGCACCGCTCGACGGAGTTGGCCTGGGCGATCGGCTTCGCGGTGGCCCTGCTGCCGCTGCTGCCCACCCCGCTGCTGACCGACGAGCGGGAGCCGATCCCGGCGTTCATCACCTCCGGCAACTGGCGGCAGTACGTCTCCGACGGCAACACGTTGACCCCCGTGCCGCTGACCGTGGACATCTATCCGGACGGCCAGCGCTGGCAGGCGTACGCCCTGTCGCACCGCCAGGGCGAGTTCGCCATTCCGGGCGGCTTCTTCCTCGGACCCGGCGGGCCGGACGGGCGCGGCCGGATCGGTCCGGTGCCACGCACCCTGAGCGCGCTCATGGACCAGGCCGGCCGCACCGGGCTGGTGCCGATCATCACCGACGGCACCCGATCGGAGGTCCAGTCCGACCTGCGGCACTGGCGGATCGAGACGCTGGTCCTCGCCGACGCGGTGCACGGCGCGAAGTTCGAGGTCGACGAGGCGGCGGTCCGACGTACCGCCACGGCGCTGTTCGGCGAACCGCAGCGGGTCGACGACGTCTGGCTCTGGCGCATTCCCCCGGCCGGTCGGTAGGAACGGCGCAACCGGACGGGACACCCGCACAGACTTTCATCGCGTCTAATGGCCCGATGGGAATGATGGGCCGCCAACTGGGGCGCGGGGTCGCGGCGGCTGGCGCGCTGGCCCTCGTGGCTCTCAGCGCGCCAGGCGTTACGCCCACGGCCAGCGCTGCCGCCGACCCCACAGCCAACGTGGTGCCGACCCGGGTGCACAACCCCTGGCTGTGGCAGGCCACCGTGGGGCAACGGCCCGCCGGTCCGGCGGCGCTGGTGTTCTTCACCGATCGCACCCGCTACTTCGAGTCGACCGGGGTGGTGGTGGCCCGGGACGGCGCGTACCGGCTGATCCCGATCGGCATCGGCGAAGGGCACGGGCTGCTCTCCCCGGACGGACGGCACTATCTGCGGCCACAGTCCGGCGAGTTGCTCGACCTCACCACCGGCCGGCAGAGCCGCCCCATGACCGTCGGGGTGGACGCGCTGGCCTGGTCGCCGGACGGGCGGCGCGTATTGGGCACCCGCAGCAACGACGACGGCGTGATCACCTACGGGCCGGAGAACCAGCAGCTCAACGATCCGGAAAAGTCCGACGACCTGCTCGTCATCGACCCGTTCCAGGGCGCCGAGCGGGTGGTCGACATCGGCACCTTCACCCAGCACACCGCGGCGGCCTGGTCACCCGGTGGCGACCTGATCGCCGCCACCGGCTGGCCGGACGTGCCAGCCCGATTCGCCGAACGCCAACGACTGGTAGTCGTCGACCCGACCGGCGCCGCCCCTCGTTGGCAGGTCGACCTGGGCGACAGGCGAATACTTGCCGGGCCGGCCGCCTGGCATCCCGACGGCCGGCGGCTCGCGCTGCTCGCCTTCGACGGCTGCGCCGGGCCCAGGTGCACGTCCGAGCAGATCGCGGCGCGCACCTGGCGAGTCGAATTTCTGGACGCGGCCACCGGCCAAGCTGTCGGAACGGCCCTGCCGGCGGGCACCTCGGTGAGCGGCATCCTCGGCTGGCGTGGTGCCGACCCCGTCGTGCGCTACCTCAGCGACACGGAGCAGGACACCGACCGGCGTGCCACCCTCGCCGCGCTGTCGCCCGACGGTCGTCGCGAGGTGCTGGTGACCACGCCGGGCGGGTCGACCGACCTGATAGTGCCGGGCGACCTGCTGATAAGAGCCGCGTTCGGCGGGCCGGAGCCACGGCCGTCACCGTTCGCCGCCTCGCTCTGGGTGTACCTGACACTGGCCGCGCCGACGCTGTTGGCGTTCGTCCTCGTCATGCGGCGCATGCGTCGTCGCCGCATTGCGAGCGGTCCCGCTTCGGCGTGACAACGACCTCCCGAGTGGTTCAGCGTGGGCCCTGGTGAGACGTCTCACCAGGGATTCGAACCGTGCGCGGGACTAGGCTGGATGCCGTGACGACGACGACCCCCGGCCTGACGGCCGTCCGCGCCGGCCTGCTCGACTACCAGGCTGCCTGGGACGAGCAGCGGCGCCTGCACGAGTCGGTGGTGGCCGGCGAGCGCGGCGACACCGTGCTGCTCCTGGAGCACCCGAGCGTCTACACCGCCGGAAAGCGCACCGAGCCGTGGGACCGTCCCATGGACGGCACCCCCGTCGTCGACGTCGACCGTGGCGGCAAGATCACTTGGCACGGCCCGGGTCAGCTCGTCGGCTACCCGATCCTGCGGCTGCCCGACCCGGTGGACGTCGTCGCCTACGTCCGCCGGACGGAAGACCTGCTCATCGGCGTGTGCGACGAGTTCGGGCTGACCGCCGGCCGGGTCGAGGGGCGCAGCGGCGTCTGGGTGCCCGAGGACGACCGGGGGCCGGCCCGCAAGGTCGCCGCCATCGGCATCCGCGTCGCCCGAGGCGTCACCCTGCACGGCTTCTCGATCAACTGCGACTGCGACCTGGCGTACTTCGACCGGATCGTGCCCTGCGGCATCCGCGACGCCGGCGTCACGTCGCTCACCGCCGAACTGGGCCGTCCGATCACCGTCGCCGACGTGCTCCCCGTGGTCGAGCGCCGCCTCGCCACCCTCGTCGAGGTCTGAGCCCGCACGGGCCGACGTCACCGGACGCCGACCCGTGCCCCCGCTCACGGCGTCAGGCGGTGCAGGTCCCGTGGGAACGCGGTGACCTCCCGGACGTTGGCCGCGCCGACCAGCCGGGCCACGAACCGTTCCAGACCGATGGCGAACCCGCCGTGCGGCGGCATGCCGTGCCGGAACGCGTCCAGGTAGCCGGCGTAGGGCTCGACCGGCTCACCCCGGGCCGCCAGCGCCGCCAGGTAGTCGGCGTGCCGGTGCAGCCGCTGTCCCCCGGTGACCAACTCCACGCCGCGAAAAAGCAGGTCGAAACCGTTCGAGTACGCGGGCTGCGCCGGGTCCGGATGGGTGTAGAAGGGCCGTTTCGCCATCGGGTAGCCGGTGACGAAGAGGAAGTCGGACCCGTGTTCGCGCAGCGCCCACTCGCCGAGTGCCCGTTCGTGGGCGGGCGCGAGATCCGGCTCGTCGGCGGGCGCGCCGGCGATCGTCAACGCCTCGGTGAAGTGCACGGCCGGGATCTCCGCCGGCACCTGCGGCGGCGTGACGCCGAGCGCGGCCAGCGCGCCGCCGGCCCGCTCGCCCGTCGTGCCCAGCATCTGCGCCACGGTGTCACGCAGTACGCGCATCACGTCCCGGTGGTCGGTCACGAAGCCCAGCTCCGCGTCGAGCGACGTGTACTGCGCGAGGTGCCGCACGGTGTCGTGCGGCTCAGCCCGGAAGACCGGCCCCACCTCGTAGACGCGCTCGAAGACGCCGACCATCAGTTGCTTGTAGAACTGCGGCGACTGGGCCAGGTACGCGGGCCGGCCGAACCAGTCCAGCGCGAACACGTTCGCCCCGCTCTCCGTGCTGGAGCTGACCACCTTCGGAGTGTGGATCTCCACGAAGTCGCGCGCGTCGAGCGCGGCACGGAAACCGGCCACCGCCGCCGCCGAGATCCGCAACGCGGCCGACCGGGTGGGGTGCCGCAGCGCGGTCGGCGCGTTGTCCAGCTGGGTGGGCAGGCTCGCGGTGAGCGCCGGCCGGTACAGGTCGAACGGTGGCGGCACGGCGGGCGGTCCGAGGGGACGTACCGTCGGGTCGGTCAGCTCGACCCCGGCGGGCGCCGTGGTGTTCGACGTGGCCGTGCCGACGACCTCGACGACCGTCTCCTCGGTCAGTTTCTCCAGCTCGGCGCGGACGGCCGGGTCGGTGACGACCACCTGGGCCAGGCCGGCCGCGTCGCGCACGATCAGGAAGGCCACCGACTTGAGCAGTCGGCGTCGGTTCACCCAGCCGGCGATCCGCACGGTCGAGCCGATCTCGGCGGCCAGGTGGTGGGACAGGGTTCGTCGCATGGCGGACTCCTCGGTCGTTCGCCACGCCGTCGCCGCCCGGGGGAAGCGATGCGTCGCGTCAGCCCCAGGGAGGTGTGGGCGAGCGGGAACCTCGCGGTGCCACCACACCTTCACCCCCGCCGAAGCGGAGGCCTCGTTCGTCGCCTGGTGACCGGGGCCAGCCGGGCGGGCTCTACTAGGCGTTAGGAAGGTGCCCTTCCTCTACCGCAGGCGTTAAGAAGGGGCCCTTCCTTACCGTTCTTCCCGCAGCTCGGGAGGGTCTTCACTCCCCGGCGCCAGACCGCCTCTCAGCACCGGCGGCTCTCTGCGCTGGCGGGGTCGGGGTGCTACTCGGCTCCGTCGTCGCTGTTGCCGGCGACGCTAACATCCCGACCGGGAGCGTGTGACGCCATTTTTCGGCTTACCGGTGTCCGGCGTCACAACGTCAGCGGCGTGATGCCGGTCGCCTGACGCACATAGACGGCCACCATCCGGCGTAGGCTCGTTTTCGTGACGATCGAGCACTCCGCGCCGACGACCGGCCAGGCAGCGCGTACCGCAACGGCCGCCCCCGAGGGGCGTCGCCTGCTGCGTATCGAGGCGCGCAACGCCGAGACGCCGATCGAGCGCAAACCACCGTGGATCAAGGTCAAGGCCAAGATGGGCCCGGAGTACACCCAGTTGCGCGGGCTCGTCTCGCGCGAGGGTCTGCACACCGTCTGCCAGGAGGCCGGCTGCCCCAACATCTACGAGTGTTGGGAGGACCGGGAGGCCACCTTCCTCATCGGTGGCGACCAGTGCACCCGGCGCTGTGACTTCTGCCAGATCGACACCGGCAAGCCGGCCGAGTTCGACGCCGACGAGCCGCGTCGGGTCGCCGAGTCGGTCGTCTCGATGGGCCTGCGCTACGCCACCATCACCGGCGTCGCCCGCGACGACCTGCCGGACGGCGGCGCGTGGCTCTACGCCGAGACGGTCCGGCAGATCCACGCCCTCCAGCCGGGCTGCGGCGTCGAGCTGCTGATCCCGGACTTCAACGCCGTCCCCGAGCAGTTGGCCGAGGTGTTCGGCTCCCGCCCGGAGGTGCTGGCGCACAATGTGGAGACCGTGCCGCGCATCTTCAAGCGCATCCGGCCCGCGTTCCGCTACGACCGCTCTCTGGACGTGATCCGGCAGGCCCGCGCCGACGGCCTGGTCACCAAGAGCAACCTCATCCTGGGCATGGGCGAGGAGCGGGCCGAGGTGTCGCAGGCGCTGCGCGACCTGCACGAGGCCGGTTGTGAGCTGATCACCATCACGCAGTACCTGCGCCCCTCCCCCCGGCACCACCCGGTGACCCGCTGGGTCAAGCCGGAGGAGTTCGTGGAGCTGCGCGAGGAGGCCGAGGAGATCGGCTTCGCCGGGGTGATGAGCGGGCCGCTGGTGCGCTCGTCGTACCGCGCCGGCCGGCTCTACCAGCAGGCGATCGACGCCCGCGCCGCCGCCACGGTCGCCACCGCGGGCTGACCCGCCGACAGCGCCGCACGGACCGTGCGGCGCCCGGGTGTCATGATCGTGCGATGACCGCCGGGGTACGCGACCAGCCGCGCGGCGCGGATCGACCGCGTCCGCGGCCCGGCGCGCGCCTCGGCCCGGTCGGCTGGCTCACCGGGCTGGCCCTGCTCGCCGGGGTCGGCTACCGGCTCTGGCTGCTGGGCCACGCCACTCCGCCGACGAACAGCGACGAGGCCACCATGGGGTTGGCCGCGCTGCACATCGCCCGGGGCGAGGACTTCCCGGTCTGGTTCTACGGCCAGCAGTACATGGGCACGCTGGAGGCGTACCTGGCCGCACCGGTGTTCGCGCTCGCCGGCCCGTCGCTGGTCGCTCTGCGGCTGCCCACGCTGGCGCTGTACGCGCTGTTCCTGCTACTGGCCTGGCGGCTGACGCTGCGGTTGACCGGGGACCGCTGGTTCGGCCTGCTGGTGGTTGTCCTGCTCGCCCTCGGGGCCGACCGGGTCGTCAAGAACCAGTTGATCGCCGGCGGCGGCTATCCCGAGATGAACGCCGTCGGCGTGGCGCTCGCCCTGCTCGCCGTGGACCTGGCCGCCGGCCGACCCGGTTGGCGGCTGACGCGCTGGGCGACCTGGGGATTCCTGGCCGGCCTGATGCTCTGGGTCGATCCGCTGGTGCTGCCGTACGTCGTGGCGACCGGAGCGGTGCTCGTCGGGTTCTGCCACCGCGAGCTGCGCGGTCGGGCCGGCGCGCTGGTCGGGGTGGGCGTCCTGCTGGGGGCCGCCCCGCTGCTCACGGACAGCCTGTTGACCGGCCGGAATCCGGTGCACGCGGTGCTCGCCGCGGGTGGTGCCGACGCCACCGCCGGGTGGGCCGCCCGGCTGCACGGCGGGTTGCTGGTCGGGCCGCCGCTCGGGATGGGCTTCTGCGACCCTGGCGCCTGCGCCACCTGGCAACTGTGGTGGGCGTACGCGCTGCCGGTGTTGCTCGTCGTCGCGGCCGGCACGGCCTGGCGCGCCCTGCGCCGCCCAGCGGCTCCGGCCGACCCGGGCCGGGTGTCATCCCGCGTCGCGGGGGCGGTGCGACTGGCTCTCGTGTTTGCCGCGGTGGCAACGCTCGTCGCGTACACCGTGAGTAGTTCCTCCGGCCTGACCCCGGCGGAGAGCGCCCGGTACCTGTCCACCCTGCTCATCGCCGTGCCGGCGCTGTTCTGGCCGGTCTGGACGCTGGCCCGGTCGGGGTCGACGGCGGCCCGGCCGGTCGCGCTCGCCGTCCTGGCCGCCACGCTGCTCACCACCGCCTGGGCCACCGCGCAGGCGGCGCGGACGGCCCCGGCGACCCGGGCCGCCGAGACCCGGCACGCCGCGCTGGTGACCACGCTGCGTGACCTCGGTGTACGGTACGTGCGCGCCGGCTACTGGACCTGCAACCGTCTCACCTTCGCCAGCGCGGAGCGGGTGGTCTGCGCGGTCGTCGACGACGACCTGCGCCCCGGCTTCGACCGCTACCCCGCGTACCGCCGCGAGGTGGAGCGCGCGGCGGCGCCCGCCTGGGTGGCGGCGACCGGGTCGCCGCTGGCGGCCCGGCTCGACGCGCGACTCGGCGCGGGCCCGGACGCCCTCGACCTGGTCACCCTCGACGGCTGGCGGATCTACCTGCCGCGCGGCTGACGGTGGCCGCTGACGGTAGCCGCTGCCGTCAACGCTGGGTGGCGGGCTCGGCCAGCAGGCCGAGGCGGTGGGCCAGCGCGGCGGCCTCCCCCCGGTTGGTGACGTCCAGTTTGGCGATGATGCGGGAGACGTGCACGCTTGCCGTCTTCGGTGAGATGAACAAGCGCTCGGCGATGCGGCTGTTGCTGTGCCCCTCGGCGACCAGCCGCAGTACCTCCCGTTCCCGGGACGTCAGCACATCCGGGCCGGCCCCGCCGGCGCCCGCCCCGCGCAGACCGACCCGCCGCGCCAGGGTGGCGGCGGCCCCGGCCAGCGGCGTCGCGCCGAGCCGCCGGGCGATCTCGGCCGCCTCGGTGATCGCCGCCGACACCTCGTCCCGCTCGCCGGCCAGGGCGGCGGCCTCGGCCAGCGCCAGCAACGCCCGGCCCAGCGGGTACGGCTGCCCGTCGGCCCGCCACGCCCGCACTGCCGTGCGCCACGCAGGCAACGTCTCGTCGTCGGCCGCCAGCAGCGCGTTGACCTGGTCGGAGTGCGCCCGAGCGGCCGGGTGCCGCGCCGGCAGGTCGGCCGCGAGCGCGGCCACGGCGGCGGCCAGCTCGACGTCACCCGTGCGGGCGGCGGTACGCGCGGCAGCGCTCAGCACCGGCCAGCCCTCGCGGGGTAGCTGCGGCAGGCTCCCGTCGGCCACCGCGACGCGAGCCGCGCGTACCGCCTCGGACACGTCGGCGGCGGCCAGCGCGGCCTCGATCCCCAGCTCGTGCAGGGGCAGTCGGTGGTTCGGCCACAGGTAGGGCCGGCCGAGGAAGGCCAACGCGCGCTCGACCAGCTCCTCGGCGCCCGGGTGCGCCCGGGCCAGCCGCAGACCGGCGCACACCTGGAGCCAGTGCAGGCCGGTCACGCCGGACAGGTCGATCCGGGCCGCCTCGGCGCACACCGTCTCCGCCTCGTCCCAGCGGCCCAAGGCGATCAGCGCCTCCGCCCGGTTGGACAGCAGGTACGCCCCGGTCGAGCGGCTGATCCCCACCCGCCGCGCCTCGGCCATCCCGGCCTCGGCCGCCTCGGCGGACTCGGCGTAGCGGCCCGCCTCGCAGAGCAGGTCCGACTGGAACACCTTGGCGAGCACCAAAGCCGGCACGTCACCGGACGCGCGCGCCGCCGCCTCGGCGCGGTCCAGCTCCGCGAGCCCTCGTCCGTCGTCCCGTTCGCCCTGGCAGAGCAGCGCGATCCGGGTCGCGAGCAGGGCCGGTTCCGCGCCCAGCGCCTGCGCGTCGGTGGCAGCCTCGGCCGCCACCCGCGCGGCCTGCGCCGCATCGATCTTGACCAGGTGGGTGGCGATGTCGGCGAGCAGCCGGACCCGCTCGACACCGGGCGGACCGCCGGCCGCCAGGCGGTACGCCTCGTCCAACTCCCGCCTGCCGTCGCTCTTGCCCAGCAGGGCCATCAGTCGGCCCCGCTGGTTGAGCAGGCGGGCGGCGCGCAACGGCGCGGCGTCGGCGTCCACTTCGGCCAGTCCGGCGCGGGTCAACGTGATGGCCCGGCTGAAGTCGCCGGCCGTCACCGCCGCGTCCAGCGTCTGCTCCAGCAACGCCAGATGGTCCATGCCCAGCAGGTCGGCCGCGTCCGGCACCAACTCCCACAACTCCAACGCCCGCTCCAGCAGGCGGCGCTGCTCGGCGTAGGCGTACCGGTCGGCGGCGGCGCAGGCCGCGACCCGTGCGGCGACGAGGGCCCGGGGATGGTCGTGCGCCGCGTACCAGTGGTGGGCGATCTCGGCCGGGGCGCGGCCGGCGACGACCAGGTGCGGCTGCGCCTCGATCGCGGCGGCGAACCGCGCGTGCAGCCGGGCGTGCTCGCCGGGCAGCAACTCGTCGTGCACGGCCTCACGGACCAGAGCGTGCCGGAACTCGTAGTCGCCGTCCCGGTCGGCCACCACCAGTTGGGCCGCGACGGCGGCGCGCAGCGCCTCCTCCAACTCGGCCTCGGGCAGGCCGGCGACCTCGGCGAGCAGATCGTGGGCGAAGCGCGTGCCGCCGGCCGCAGCGATCCGCAGCACCCGCTGGGTCGGCTCGGGCAGCCGGTCCACCCGGGCCAGCAGCAGGTCACGCAGCGTCTCGGGGATCGCCGCGCAGCCGATCGGGTCGCCGGCCACCGCCAACTCCTCGATGAAGAACGGGTTGCCCTGCGTACGCTTGTGCACGTCGTCGACGGCACGCGGTGCCGGCTCGCCGCCGAGCAGGTCGGCGAGGATCGCGGCGGTGCCGTCGCGGTCCAGCCGGCCCAGCTCGACCCGTTCGACACCGCGGGCCCGGTCCAGCTCGGCGAGGAACGGGCGCAGCGGATGCCCCCGCTGCAGCTCGTCGGTGCGGTACGTGCAGACCAGCAGCAGCCGGCCCGGCCGCGCGGCCCGGACCAGGAAACCGATCAGATCCCGGGTGGACCGGTCCGCCCAGTGCAGGTCCTCGATTACCAGCAGCAGCGGCCGAACGTCGGCGAGCCGCTGGAACAGCTCGGCGACCAGGTCGAACAGGTATCCACGCGGGGCGTCGGTCAGCGGTCCCGTTCGCGACAGGGTCGACGCCGTCGGCGTCCGGCCCAGCTCCGGCAGCAGACGGGCGAACTCCGCCTCGAAACCGGCGAAGACCTCCGGGCCGTCGGCCCGCAGCACCGCGCGCAGCGCGGCGGCGAACGGGGCGAACGGAAATCCCGCCTCCCCCAGTTCCAGGCACTGGCCGACCAGCACCCGGGTGCCGGAGGCGGTGGCCAGGGCCGCGAAGTCCTCCAACAGCCGGGTCTTGCCCACCCCCGCCTCACCACCCACCAGCACGGTGGCCGGCTCGCCCTTGCCGGCCCGACCCAGCGCGTCGTGCAGGGCCGCGATCTCGCGCTGGCGGCCGACAAGGACGGAACTCGCGGCACGGAGGGTCACGCGACCGAGCATGCCATGACCGGACGACACCGCGACCCCGCCGGCCGGCCCGCGCCATGGCGGCCCGGCCGGCGGTCGCGGCCCCGTCCCGCCGCCCCCGTTTGGCGACGGGACGGGCCGGTCGGCCGTGTCGGGTGGCGCGGTCGCGGTCACCGGCGGTCGTCGCCCGTGCGGCGGACCGGCTGGCGGCGGCCGGTCCAGGTACGGCCGCCCCGGCGCGTCATCGAGCGGGCCAGTCGCTCCGCGGCGGCCTCGGCCCGCAGCTCGGCGGCCTGGGTACGGTGCAGGGAGAGCAGGAAGTCCACGTCGTTGCCGAACATGTCAGGCTCCTTCGTCGCGTCGTCGTTCGCTGCCGACAACTCTTCGCGTGAAGGCCCCAACCCGGCATGGGCACACCGCCTCATCTCTCCCAGCGGCACCCTCCTTACTCGCCCGATCCGGGCCGCTGAGGGGACGTAAGGTACTCAGCCGGGCGGCACCCGGACGCGGATCAACCCGGGCGACGGGGACCACTAGACTCTGCGGCATGGCAAAGCCCCAGGAGAAGGTCTCGTTCGGCCAGCGGCTGAAGCAGATCGGGATGGTGTTCCAGTTCACCGCCAAGCAGGACCGGTGGTTCGCGCCGCTGGTCGCCGCAGCGGTGCTCATCCCGCTCGCGCTCACCGTGGTCGCGGTGATCCTCTGGGGCTGGATCTGGCTGCCGCTGGGCATCCTGTTCGCCCTGCTCGCGGTGCTGATCGTGCTGAACCTGCGGTCCAATGCGGCGATGATGAACGCCGCCGAGGGGCAGCCCGGCGCGGCGGCGCAGATCATGGACAACATGCGCGGCGACTGGCGGGTCACGCCGGCCGTCAGCTCCACCACCCAGATGGACATGGTCCACCTGGTGATCGGCCGGCCGGGCGTGATCCTGCTGGCCGAGGGCAACCCCCAGCGCGTACGCGGCCTGCTCGGGCAGGAGAAGCGTCGACTGGCCAAGGTCATCGGCTCCGCCCCGCTGCACGACTACGTGATCGGCCAGCAGGAGGGCGAGCTGCCGATCCGCAAGCTGCGCAACACCCTGCTGCGGCTGCCCCGCGCGCTCAGCGGCAAGGACGTCAACGCGCTGGACAGGCGCCTCAAGGCGCTCACCGCCCGTCCGCAGATGCCCAAGGGCGCGATCCCGAAGAACATGCGCCCGCCGGGCGGCGCCCGTCAGCCGCGACGCTGACCTCGTACCCGAAGAGAGCCGGACCCCCACGGGTCCGGCTCTTTCTCGCACGCCCTCGGGCCCCGGGTCCAAGATCTGCGCACCTTCCCCGATGTTGCTGCCTCCGACGCGCGGGAAGCAGCAACATCGGGGAAGCTGTGCGGATCTTGCGGGGCCCGGCCGAGCCGCGTCGGTCCCGGGAGGCGGGCAGTGCTCGGGCGTCAGGCGCGGGGGGCGTCGACGACGACCGAGTCGACGAGCCGGTCGTGTACGCCCCGGCGGTGCTGGTCCATGATCAGCGCGGGGACGACGAGCGCCAGCAGCACGCCCCGGGCCAGCGCGCGGAGCACGCCGATCCGACCCCCGTCGTGCCAGTTCACGCAGCGGACCTTGGTGATGTACATGCCCGGCGTCTGGGCGAACAGGCCGAGGAAGAGGCCGTACTCCAGGATCAGCACGAGCACCGGCGCCCAACCGTCGCGTACCGGGTCGGCGAAGATGTTGGCCACCAGCAGGCAGAGCACCCAGTCCACGATCAGCGCGCCGAAGCGCCGGCCCAGGCTCGGCGGGGTGAAGGTCGGGTCGGTGGCCGGCGCTGCCGGGACGTGCGGATTGGTCACAGCGATCAAGGGTATCCGCGTCCGAATCGAGGCCACCGAGGAGCCGTCGAGGAGCCGTCACCACAGCGTGCCGATTCGGGCCAATGACCTCAAGTGTCATTACACTGGCACAGCCGGTACGACGTTCGCGCAGGCTGAGTGCGTGGACAGGAGCATCCCTGACGCTCCGCGAGGGACGTAACACGGCAGAAACACTGAAGACATGGCCGGGCAACTCCCCGGCCATAGCGTCCCCAGGACGCTAGCCACCCGTGGACGTGCCAGGAGGATGTGTGTTCGCCAATCCCGAGGAACTGCTGCGATACCTCAAGAACGAGGACGTGAAGTTCGTCGACGTGCGTTTCTGTGACCTGCCCGGTGTGATGCAGCACTTCAACCTGCCGGTCGAGTCCGTCAACGACGACCTCTTCACCGACGGCCTCGCGTTCGACGGTTCGTCGATCCGCGGTTTCCAGGCGATCCACGAGTCGGACATGCTCCTGCTCCCGGATGTCGCCACCGCGTTCATCGACCCGTTCCGCGCGCAGAAGACGCTCGCGCTGAACTTCTTCATCCACGACCCGTTCACCCGCGAGGCCTACAGCCGCGACCCGCGCAACGTCGCGAAGAAGGCCGAGGCGTACCTGGCGGCCAGCGGCATCGCCGACACCGCCTACTTCGGCGCCGAGGCGGAGTTCTACATCTTCGACTCGATCCGCCACGAGACCTCGGCGCACCAGTCGTTCTACTACATCGACTCGATCGAGGGCGCCTGGAACACCGGCCGCGATGAGGCGGGCGGCAACCTCGGCTACAAGACCGCCTACAAGGGCGGCTACTTCCCGGTGCCGCCGGTCGACCACTACGCCGACCTGCGCGACTCGATCGTGCGCCGCCTGGTCGACACCGGCTTCACCGTGGAGCGCTCGCACCACGAGGTGGGCACCGCCGGCCAGTCCGAGATCAACTACAAGTTCTCGACGCTGCTGCACGCCGGCGACCAGCTCCAGCTCTTCAAGTACATCGTGAAGAACGAGGCCTGGGCCAACGGCAAGACCGCCACGTTCATGCCCAAGCCGCTCTTTGGTGACAACGGCTCCGGCATGCACACCCACCAGAGCCTCTGGCTCAACGGTGAGCCGCTGTTCTACGACGAGACCGGCTACGCCGGCCTGTCCGACACCGCTCGCTGGTACATCGGCGGTCTGCTGCACCACGCGCCGTCGCTGCTGGCGTTCACCAACCCGACGGTCAACTCGTACCGTCGCCTGGTGCCGGGCTACGAGGCCCCGGTCAACCTGGTCTACTCGCAGCGCAACCGCTCCGCCTGCACCCGCATCCCGGTCACCGGCGCCAACCCGAAGGCCAAGCGCGTCGAGTTCCGCGTGCCGGACCCGTCGGCCAACGTCTACCTGGCCTTCTCGGCCATGATGATGGCCGGCCTGGACGGCATCAAGAGCAAGATCGAGCCGCCGACGCCGATCGACAAGGACCTCTACGACCTCCCGCCGGAGGAGTGGGGCGACGTCAAGCAGGTTCCGGGCTCGCTGCCGGCCGTGCTCGACTCGCTCGAGGCCGACCACGACTACCTGCTCGAGGGTGGCGTCTTCACCCCCGACCTGATCTCCACCTGGGTCGACTGGAAGCGCGCCAACGAGGTCGACCCGGTGCGTCTGCGCCCGACCCCGCACGAGTTCGCCATGTACTACGACTGCTGAGCAGTCCACCGCTACACCGGCCGGGCCGGCTCCACGATCGTGGAGCCGGCCCGGCCCGCTTTGTAACGCCCCCCGATATACCTTCGGGTCCGATATATTGTCGCCGTGGACATACCGCTGCGCGAACCCACCTTCCTGATCCTGACCGCGCTCGCCGTTGAGCCAATGCACGGCTACGGACTGATCGGCGAGGTCGCCGCCCTCTCCGACAACCGCGTGTCGCTGCGCCCCGGAACGCTCTACGGCGCGCTGGACCGGCTGGTCGACGCCGGCCTCGTCGAGGTCGACCGGGAGGAGGTGGTGGACGGCCGACTACGCCGCTACTACCGCCTCTCCCCCGACGGCGACGCCACCCTCAGCGCCGAGACCGAACGGCTGCGACGCAACGTCGAGGCCGCCACCGCCCGGCTCGCCGCACGGGCCCGCGCCGCCCGACCGACCACCCCACGCCTCGCCGGAGGCCTCGCATGACCGAGCTCGAGCGCCGTTACCTCCGGCTCCTCGCCGCGTACCCCGCCGACTACCGGCGGGCCCGGGGCGCCGAGATCGTCGGCACGTACCTGGACCTGGCCGAGCCGGGCCGCCGCTGGCCCACCCCGGCGGACGCCGTGGACCTCCTCCGCGGCGGGCTCCGCCAACGGGTACGCGCCACCGGCGTCACCGACCTGGTCCCCGGGGTACACCTCGCGGCCGCCCTGGCCCTGCTCACCGCCACCACGCTCGCCGGCATGTGGACCGTGCTCGAACTGCGCCCGGCTCTGCCCGGCTTCGGCGAGCCGTCCGCCGGGCCGTTCGTCTCGCTCGGCATCGTGGCGTGGGTCGGTTGGCTCCTCGCCGCAGGTGTGCAGGCGCTGGCACCCAGCCGGTGGCACCGACGCGCGGTCGCGCTCGCGCTGCTTCTCACGGTCGCGCTCGTCCCCGCCGCCGCGCTCACCGGCCTGCCCCGTCCACCGTTGTTCGTGCTGCTCCCGCAGGTCGGGTTGGGTGTGGTCGCGCTCGGCGCGTCCCGCGCGCGGCCGGTGTCGCTGCGGGTGGCGCCATTGCTCGCCGCCGTCGTCGGCCTGGCGGCGGCCGCAAGCCTGACGCCGGGAAGTTTCGCCTGGACCTATCGCGCGGTGAGGGCGATTCTGATGTTGCAGGACACCGCCGTGGCGGTGCTCGCGATGGCCATGCTGCTCGCGGTGGGACTGGCCGTACGCGGCGACCACCGGGGCGGGTGGGCCCTGCTGATCCTGCTCACCCCCGTGGGTCTGCTGGCCCTGCTACCGCTGGCCGGGGCGGCGGACGGCATGCGGAGCGCGTTCGTCCCGAACTGGACGGCGCTCGCCGCGACGGCTGCCGTGGTCGCGCTGGTCGGCCCCGCGCTGCTACCGGTGGCCCTCGCCGTCCGCGCCCGACTGGCCCGACCCCCCGCGCCGAGCGCCCACCGCTAACCGCACCGCACCGCACCGCACCGCACCGCACCGCACCGCACCGCACCGCACCGCACCGCACCGCACCGCACCGCACCGCACCGCACCGGAATCGTGCTCGATCCTGGATGTAGTGGCCTCGAACGCGCCAGAAGCCACTACATCCATGTTCGAGCGCGATCTTCGCGCATCCGACCGGTGGTCAGGGACGTAGCGAGCGCTCCGGTGCGTGCCGCCACATCCGGAGAAGCAGGAACAGGAGCAGGACGGTCATCGCGAGAGCGCCGGGGGCCTTCGTGAAGCGGGCCAGGTTGGTGCCGTCGGGCAGCGCCAGGAAGGCAGCCACGGCGGCCGGCAGCACGAACCACGTGGTCCGGACGGCGCTGAGCGCGAGCAGGGCCAGCGGCCAGGTCGCGTACCAGGGGTGGAAGACCGGGGACAGGACGACGGTGGCGACCAGGGCCAGGCCGGCGCCGTGCAGTACCGCTCGGCACCGCGCCGCCCCGGCCGGCAACCCGCCCGAAATGGACGGCGACCCGCCCGAAGCGGCTGACAGCGCATCGCGGCCGACCGCCAGCCCGCCCGAGGCGTCCAGCAGCCCGCCTGAGCCAGCCGCCAGCCCGCCCGAACCGGTGGCAACTCGCCGCCACGTGCGCCACCAGAGGGCCACGAGCACGACCGCGAGCAGCACCAACGCGATGGCGCGGGTCACCGGCACGGCCTGCGGGTCCCGCCCGACCACCGCGCCGGCGTAGTCGACGACGAACCCGACGGCGGTGGGCGGCGATGTCCACTGTTCGGAGTCGCCGCTGCGGGTCAACCCACCCACCCAGCCGAATCCGAGGCCGGACAGCGCCGAGGTGACCAGCAGCGCGCCCAGGAGCCCGCCGCCCAGCCACGCGCCGCTGCGGAACACCGTCCGGCCGGACGCTCCCACCAGTGCCGCGAACGGCACCACCACGATTGCGCTGGCCTTCACGGTGACCGCCAGCCCGAGCAGCGCCCCGGCGAGCAGCAGCGCGGGGGGCCGGCCCGGCCAACGGACCGCCACCAGCAGCCCGCCCAGCAACAGCCCGAGCATCACGGCGTCGTTGTGCGCGCCGCCCACCAGGTGTACGCCGACCAGTGGCGCGGCCAGCGCCAGCCAGGCCGTCCGCCGGGTCGGCACTCCGGTGGCCCGGGCCAGCGGAGGCAGGCAGAGCGCGGCCAGCAGCAACCCGGCCACGGCGATGACCCGCAGCAGTACGACAGTGCCGGTGAGCCCGCCTCCGACAGTCACCGCGAGCGCCGCGAGCAGCACGAACACCGGGCCGTACGGCGCCGGCGTGTCCCGCCAGATCGGTGCCACCGTCTCCCCCCACGGGCAGCCGGCCGCCGCCACCGGAACGGCGTACGGGTCGACACCGTGCGCGTAGGTCCAGCCCTGGCAGGCGTACGAGTAGACGTCCCGGCTGCCCAGGGGCGGCGCGAGCAGCAGCGGCAGCGCCCACAGCCCGGCGGTGACGTACGCCCACCGGCTCGACGGCGCACCGGCGCGCAGTGACCACCAGGCGCCGACGAGCAGCGCGGTGCCGACCAGCCAGCAGGCCAAGGTTGCCGCGCCGCCCGGGGCTCGCCAGATCGACACGGGCGTGACGTTCAGCGGGGCGTCGGGCAGCGCCCCGCCGAGGTACCCGGCCACGGCGAGCAGGACCGCGCCGACCAGGCCGGCGTACCGGGCAAACCGGGCGGCCAGCAGGCCGGGAACCGGCGAAGGCGCGCCGGGAGTGGTCACCGGCGCACCTTCCCCCTGGTCGACCTAGTCGGCGGCGACCGGTTGGCGGGCCGCCCGAGCCGACCGTACCAACCGGATGGCCAGCACGATCACCAACAGCGTCATCAGTGGCGCCCCGACCGTCTTGGTGTAGCGGGGCAGCCCGGTGCCATCGGGCAGCACCAGGAACGACGCCACCAGCGCGACGACGATGAACCATCCGGTACGCCGGGCGGTGGCCGCCAGCACCGCGAGCGGCCAGACCCAGTACCAGGGGTGGAACAGTGGCGCGAGGGCGACCGTGGCGGTCAGCGCCACGGCGGCGTACCACAGCGGCTCCCTGGTGCGGGCCCGCCACCACAGCCACACCAGCAGCACCGCCAGCACCGCGACGCCGACCCCCCGGGTGACGGCGAGCGCGTCGACGTGCCCGCCGAAGGGCACCGCCAGGTAGCCGACGGTCTGCCCGACCGCCGTGGACGGCGACGTCCAGGCGATCACGTCACCGCCGCGGGCCAGCCCACCGACCCAGCCGAAATCGAGGCCGGCGGCGAAGGTCACCCCGACCACGACGGCGACCGCGCCGCCGACCACCCAGCCGCCATGGCGGATCAGCGCGCGGATCGAGTACCCGCCGACGATCGCGGCCAGCGCGGCGAACGGCACCACGACCAGCGCCGTCACCTTGATGCCGGCGGCGAGACCGAGCAGCACGCCACCGGCGAGCAGCGGGCCGGGGCGTCCGGGCCGGGAGGCGATCACGGCCAGCCCGGCGACGAGCAGGCCGACCATCAGGGCGTCGTTGTGCGCGCCGGAGACCAGGTGCACGGCGACCAGCGGGCAGGCGAGCGTCAGCCAGACCGCCCGGGAGGCCGGTACGCCCACCCGTCGGGCCAGCACCGGCAGGCTGACCGCCATCAGCGCGACCCCCGCCACGGCGATCAGCCGGAACACCACGATCGCGCCGGTCAGCGAGCCGGTGGCCTTGACCACCGCGCCGGACAGCACCACGAACAGCGGCCCGTAGGGCGCCGGGGTGTCCCGCCAGATGTACGAGATGGTGTCCAGCCAGGGGCAGGGCAGCGCGGAGACACCCTGCTCGTACGGGTTGATCCCGGCGGCGTAGCTGGCGCCCTGGCAGGCGTACGCGTAGACGTCGCGGCTGGCCAGCGGGGGCGCGATCAGCAGCGGCAGCAGCCAGAGCCCGACGGTGACCAGCGCCCAGCGGGTCGACGGCACGTCGTCGCGCAGCGACCACCAGGCGTACGCCAGCAGCCCGGTGCCGACCAGCCAGGCGATGAGCACCAGCGGTCCGTTCGCGCCCTGCCAGATGCTGACCGGGTTGCTGCGCAGGGGCGAGTCGGGCAGGGCGCCGCCCAGGAACGCGGCGACGGCGAGAAGCACCGATCCCGCCAGTCCGGTCCAGCGCGCGAGGTGGTGAGGCACGCCGGACATGCTGCCAGTACGGTTGTCGCGGTACGGAGGTGGGCATGCGGCGCAGTCGGGTGGTGGCGGTGGCCGCCGGTTGCTCCGTCGTGCTCGGCGCGCTCTGGTTGGCCCTGCCGCTGATGGGCTCGGACCTCTCCGCGCAGGTCGCCCGCGCCGACTTCTTCGCCGCCCACGGCCTCACCCCGGTGGATCTGCGCTGGTACGGCGGGGTGCAGCAGTTCGGCTACAGCCTGGTGTCGCAGCCCGTGATGGCGGTGCTCGGTGTGCGGGTGACCGGCGCGCTGGCGCTGGTGGCGTCGGCGACCGCGCTGGCCGCGCTGCTGGTCCGCAGCCTGGTGCCGCGTCCGCTGCTGGGCAGCCTGATCGGCGTGGTCACGCTGGCCGGCAACCTGGTCTCGGGCCGGGTGACGTACGCCCTCGGTGTCGCCTTCGGGCTGGCTGCGCTGGTCGCGCTGACTCGGGGCGTACCCCCGGGTCGTCGTGTCGCGTTGGCCGCGGCCGGCGCGTTGCTGGCCTCGGCGACGAGCCCGGTGGCCGGCCTGTTCGTCGGCCTGGCGGGCGCGGCGCTGCTGCTGGCCCGCCGGTACGCCGACGGGCTGGCGCTCGGCGTCGCGGCGGCCGTGCCGCTGGGCGCGACCGCGGTGCTCTTCGGCGACGGCGGCTGGATGAACATCAGCCGCACCGACACCCTGCGGGCGGTGGTGACGAGCCTGCTGGTGGCGGCGCTGGTGGCGTACCGGCCGGTGCGGTTCGGCGCGCTGCTGGCCGCCGCCGGGGTGCTGGTCGCCGCCGGAGTGCACACGCCGGTGGGGTTGAACGCGACCCGGTTGGCGACGATGTTCGCGCTGCCGGTGCTGGCCGCCGCCGCCCGCCCGCCGGCCTGGCTGTCGACCCGCCTGGCCCGCCGGCCGGCTGTCGGGCCCGTGCCGGCCCGACTGTTGGGTGGGATCGGCCTGGCCGCGCTGCTGGCGGCCGTCTGCGGGTGGCAGCCGCCGGTGGTCCCGGCGGACCTGCGGAGCATCGGCGACCCGACCAGCGCGCCCGGCTATCACGCGCCGCTGCGCGCGTTCCTGGCCGGGCAGCGGCTCACCGGCCGGGTGGAGGTGCCGCCGACCCGCAACTACTGGGAGGCGGCCCGCCTCGGTGAGGTGCCGCTGGCCCGCGGCTGGCTGCGGCAGGCCGACATCGACCGCAACCCGCTCTTCTTCACCACCGTGCCGGGCGCGACCGGCACCGGCGTGCCGCTCACCCCGGCCAGCTACCGGGCCTGGCTGGCGGAGAACGCCGTGCAGTACGTGGCGGTGCCGGACGCCCCGCTGTCCTGGGTGGGGCGGGCCGAGGCGGAACTCGTCGAGGGCGGCCTACCGTACCTGACCCCGGCCTGGTCCGGCCCGCACTGGCGGGTCTGGGCGGTGGCCGACCCGACGCCGCTGGTCGCCGCGCCCGCCGAGCTGGTCCGCGCGGACGGCGCGGCAGTCACCTTCCGGGCCCCGACCGCCGGCCCGGTGGCGGTCCGGGTGCGGCACAGCCGCTGGCTGACCGCGTCCGGCGGCGCGACCGTCGCCGCCGACGGGGACTGGACCAGCGTCACCGTCCCCCGCGCCGGCGACTACACCCTCGGCTGATCTTCCTACCCCTCCAGCACGCGCTGGGCGGCGGCGCGGGAGCGGCGGCCGGTACGCAGGTACTCGTCGAGGAACTCCCCCGGGTCGTCGTGGCCGAGCAGCCGGACCACCCCCGCCAGCTCCACGCCGTGCCGGGGCAGCTGGTCGCCGGCCCGGCCCCGGACCAGCATCAGCGCGTTGCGGACCTGCGCGGCCAGGGACCAGCCGGCGGCCATCTCCGCGGCGTCCGCCGCATCGATCAGGCCGGCCCGCTCGGCCGCCGCGAGGGCATCGAGGGTACGCGTGCCGCGCAGCTCCGGGATCGCGCCCGCGTGTCGGAGCTGGACGAGCTGGACCGCCCACTCGACGTCGGCCAGCCCGCCCCGGCCCAGCTTCGTGTGGGTGGCCGGGTCTGCGCCGCGCGGCAGCCGCTCGGTCTCCACCCGGGCCTTGATCCGACGGATCTCGACGACCTGCTCGCGGGTCAACCCGTCGGCCGGGTAGCGCACCGGCTCGATCATCGCCTCGAACTCGGCGCCCAGGTCGGCGTCACCGCAGACGAACCGGGCGCGCAGCAGCGCCTGCGCCTCCCACACCCGGGACCAGCGGGCGTAGTACTGGGCGTACGCGGCGAGGCTGCGCACCAGCGGACCCTGCCGGCCCTCGGGGCGCAGATCGGCGTCGACACCCAACGGCGGGTCGGGCGCGGGTACGCCGAGCAGTCGACGCAGCTCCTCCGCGATGGCGTGCGCGGCCGCGCTGGCGGCGCTCTCGCTGCTGCCGGCGGGCGGGTCGTAGACGAAGAGCACGTCGGCGTCGGAGAGGTAGTTCGACTCGTACCCGCCGAGGCGGCCCATTCCGATCACCGCGAACCGCAGCCCGTCCGGGGCCGGTTGGCTGGCCCGCGCGGCCCGCAGCGCTGCGGCGAGGGTGGCGTCGGTGACGTCGGCGAGCGCCGTACCGACCTCGGTGATGTCGGCCAGGCCGGGTGACGGCCGCGTCGTGCCGTCCGCCCGGGTCGGGGTGGGTGCGAGCGCGCCGGCCCGGCAGAGCACGTCCGCGCAGGCCACCCGGACCAACTCCCGGCGGCGCAACGCCCGCACCGCGCGGGTCGCCTCGACCGGGTCGGTGTGCCGGGCCGCCGCCGCGAGGAAGCCGTCACGCAGCACCGGACGCGGACGCGGCGACAACTCGTTCTCCTCGGCGAGCAGCCGCAGCGCCTCCGGATCCCGGGCGAGCAGGTCGGCGACGTACCGGGACAGGGCCAGCACCCGGGCCAGCCGGCGGGCGACGGGACCGCCGTCCCGCAGCAGGCGCAGGTACCAGGGGGTGCTGCCCAGCTTGTCGGAGACCTTGCGGTAGTTGAGCAGCCCCCGGTCCGGCTCCGGCGCGTCCGCGAACTCGCTCAGCAGCACCGGCAGCAGGGTGCGCTGGATGGCCGCCGTACGACTCACCCCGCCGGTGAGCGCCTGGAGGTGACGCAGCGCCCCGGCCGGGTCGGCGAAGCCGAGGATCTCCAACCGGTGCCGGGCCGCCTCCGGGGTGAGCCGCAGCCCGTCGGCGGGTACCCGGGCCACCGACTCCAGCAGCGGCCGGTAGAGCAGTTTGGCGTGCAGCCGTCGTACCTCGGTGGCGTGGGTGACCCAGTCGGCCCGGAAGCTCTCGACGGCGCTGCGGCCCGGCGTGGCCACGAAACCCAGCGCGGCGGCCAGCCAACGCAGCGCCCCCGGCTCGGTGGGCACGGTGTGCGTACGGCGCAGGGCCTGGAGTTGGAGCCGGTGCTCGACGGCGCGCAGGAAGCGGTAGCCGCGCAGCAGCGACTCCCCGTCGGCGCGGCCGACGTAGCCACCGGCGACGAGCGCGCGCAGCGCCGGAATGGTGCCGGGCGCCCGCAGGGTCTCGTCGCCGCGGCCGTGCACGAGTTGCAGGAGCTGAACGGCGAACTCGATGTCGCGCAGCCCGCCCGGACCGCGCTTGATCTCGCGTTCCAGCTCCTTCGGCGGGATGTTGTCGATGATCCGGCGGCGCATCGCGCGGACGTCCTCGACCGCCTCGGGGCGTTCGGCGGCGCTCCACACCAGCGGCGCGAGCTGGTCGATCCACTCTTGGGCCAGCGGCAGGTCCCCGGCGGCCGGGCGGGCCTTGAGCAGCGCCTGGAACTCCCAGGTGCGTGCCCACCGGCGGTAGTAGGCGAGGTGGCTGGCGAGGGTACGCACCAGCGGGCCACGACTGCCCTCGGGCCGCAGGGCGGCGTCCACCGGCCAGGCGACCATCCCGCAGACGGAGATCAGCCGGGTCGCCACCTGGGTCGCGGCGGGCAGGTCGGCGTCCTCGGCGGCCACGAAGATCACGTCCACGTCGGAGACGTAGTTCAGCTCGCCGCCGCCGCACTTGCCCATCGCCACCACGGCCAGCCGGGGCCGCTCGGTGCCCGCCGCCAACTCGGCGACGGCGATCTCGTACGCGGCCGCGAGGGTCGCGTCGGCCAGCGCGGACAGCGCCGCCATGGTCTGCTCCAGGGCCCGGCCGCCGGTGAGGTCGGCCGCCGCGATCCGCAGCAGG
Organism: Micromonospora sp. CA-248212; assembly: GCF_050948405.1. Classification (NCBI taxonomy): domain Bacteria; kingdom Bacillati; phylum Actinomycetota; class Actinomycetes; order Micromonosporales; family Micromonosporaceae; genus Micromonospora; species Micromonospora sp. CA-248212. The sequence goes on from NZ_CP192023.1 coordinate 5,541,751, forward strand.
GAGAGCCGGTACGCGGCACGCAGCACCGCCACCGGGTTCCCGTCGCCGGCCGGCTCCAGCCGACCGTCGGCGATCGGCGCGAGCCCGTCCGGTGCGGTACGCAGCGTCATACAGTGCTCGGGATTCGCCACCAGATGGTCGCCGAGCGCCGACGACGCGCCCAGCACGGCGATCAGCCGACGCCGCAGCCCGGGGTCGGCGTGCAGCTCCGCGAGCAGCGGCGAGCTGGCGCTGGTGCCGGCGGCGCTGGTGCCGCGCGGGTGCCGGCGGCGCTGGTTCGGCTCTCCGCCTCGACGATGCGGTGCAGTTGGCGCAGCGCCAGGTCCGGGTCGGCGGCCCGGGACAGCGCGGCGAGCAGCTCCCCGGCCGCGTCGTCGACCGGCTCCTGTTCCTCCGGCTGCCAGAGACCCAGCCCGTCCGGGCCGAGCAGGTCCGCGGCGCGGGCCCCGCCGTCGCCCTCGGCGATGCCGAAGCCGTAGCGGGCGAGCCGGCCCGGGGCCCTCGTCGGCCGGCTCATCAGTGCCCGAGCAGCGGCAGGCCGCGCCGGATCGTGCTGTCGTCCAACTCGCCGAGGGCCAGCGCGGCGAACCGGGCGGCGAACGGCTGCCAGACCTCCTCGACGTCCACCATCACCGAGTCGCAGGCCGCCACCACCAGCTCCGGGTCGTAGCCCAACTCGGCGAGCAGGGTCGAGTCGGTGGCCCAGTCGCCGATCATCTCGGTGTCGCACTCGATGTGGAACTGCAACCCCCAGGCCCGGTCGCCGAGCCGGAACGCCTGGTGCGGATAGCGGGTGGAGGCCGCCAGCAGGGTGGCACCCCGGGGCAGTTCGGTGATCTCGTCGGAGTGCCACTGGAGCACGTCCGGGATCAGCGGCACGTACCGGAACAGCGGGTCCTGCTCGGCCGCGTCGCGCCGGCCCACCACACCGGGGCCGATCTCCGGCCCGGACGGGCTCCGCTCCACCAGCCCGGCATGCGCCGTGGCGAGCAGCTGCGCGCCCAGGCAGACGGCCAGGGTCGGCACGCGGTACCGGACCGCCTTGCGCAGCAGCCCCTCCACGGCCGGGAACCAGGGCGCCCCGGGGGAGCCGTCCGGCAGCGGATACGCCTGCTGGTCGCCACCCAGCACCACCAGTGCCGCGTACCCCTCAAGGTCGGCGGGAAGTTCCTCACCGGCGTGCGGGCGGACCACCCACAAATCCAGCCCTGCCTCGGTCAGCCACTCACCCAACCGGCGCGCGTCGTCCGTCGGGTCGTTCTCGATCACCAGCGCGGTTGCCACCCGTCGAGGCTAGCGGGTGCGGCGCGCTCCGCCACGCCCCGGCACGGGTCGGTGCCACCGGCTGGCGGCCGTCGTGTCGGCGCGGTGGCTAGGCTCTCCGGTTGTGATCAACGAGGACTCCACCGTCGTCCGCCCGCCCGTGCTGCGCCCGGGTGACACGGTGCTGCTCGTCTCGCCGTCCGGGCCGACCTCGCCGGAGCGGGTGGCCCGGGGCGTGGAGCTGCTCACCGGCTGGGGCCTGCGCCCGATACCGGCCCCGAACGCGTACGCCCGCCACGGCTACCTCGCCGGCACCGACGACCTGCGGGCCGCCGACCTGAACGCGGCGTTCGCCGACCCCCAGATCCGTGGGGTGATCTGCACCCGGGGCGGCTACGGCGCCCAGCGGATCGTCGACGCCATCGACATGGCGGCCGTGCGCCGCGACCCGAAGGTGGTGGCCGGCTTCTCGGACATCACCGCGTTGCAGCTCGCCCTGTGGCGGGGCGCCCGACTGGCCGGGGTACACGGCCCCGGAGCGGCCTGGCGGGACGAGCGGACGCCGCTGCGCTCCGCCGAGTCCCTGCACGCGGCGCTGATGACCACCGAGCCGGTGACCGTTCAGGCGGTCCCCACCGAGGAGACCTTCGACGTACGCGTCCCCGGCCGCGCCACCGGCACCCTGCTCGGCGGCAACCTGTGCCTGCTCGTCGCGTCGATCGGCACACCGGACCTGCCCGACCTGACCGGCGCGGTGCTGTTGATCGAGGACGTGCAGGAGCCTCCGTACAAGGTCGACCGAATGCTCACCCAGCTCCGCCGGGCCGGTGCGCTGGACGGGCTGGCCGGGGTGGCGGTCGGGCAGTTCACCGACTGCGGCGACGGCTGGGACACCACGATCGTCGACGTGCTCACCGAACGCCTCGGCGACCTGGGCGTACCGGTCCTCGGCGGCCTCCCCATCGGCCACGGCCACAACCAGCTGACCGTCCCGGTAGGCACCGAAGCACGACTGGACACCGAAACCAACACCCTGAAGGTCACCCCCGCAGTCCAGTAACCCCAACCCCAACCCGACCCCGACCCGGCCCCGCGCCCGGCCCCGGCCCCGCCCGACCCCGGCCCGGCCCGGCACCCGACCCAACCCGGCCCGGCCCAACCCGGCCCGGCCCGGCCCAGCCCCGGCCCCGACCTCGTTGATCAAGAGGTTTGCGTCAGTTCCAGGCCGGATTCTGACGCAAACCTCTTGATCAACGAAGCCAGGGGGCCGGGGCCGGGGCCGGGAGGCCAGGGGGCCGGGAGGCCAGGGGGCCGGGAGGCCAGGGGGCCGGGGGCCCGGGGGCCGGGGGCCCGGGGGCCGGGGGCCCGGGGGCCCGGGGGCCGGGAGGCCAGGGGGCCGGGGGCCCGGGGGGGCCGGGGGCCCGGGGGGGCCGGGGGCCGGGGGTCGGAGGGGTATGGGTCAGGGGGTCAGGTGGGCTAGTGCGCCGGTTTCCAGGGCTGCCCACACCCCATCCGGGGTGTGGACGACGCCGTGTGGTTCCGACTGCGGGGTCGGTAGGGCGTAGCTCTCGAATCGTCCAGTCGGATCGAGGTGGCCGATCCGGTTGGCGCCCCACTCGGTGAACCAGGCCCCACCCGCTGGGTCGGCCACGATCGCGTGCGGGCGCGCGGCCCGGTCCGGCAGTGGGAACTCGACGATCACGCCATCAACGTCGATCCGGCCGACCTGGCCGGCGGTGATTTCCACGAACCAGATGGCGCCGTCCGCGCCCAGGGCGATGCCGACCGGCCCGGCGTCCGCGGTGGGCAACGGGTACAGCCTCACCGTGCCGTCGAGGGCGATCCGGCCGATCGCGTTCGCGCGGTTGAGGGTGAACCAGAGGGCGTGGTCCGCGCCGGCGGTGATCATCGAGGGGAACCCGCCGGTGACCGGCAGCGGAAAGGCGGTCGCCGTGCCGTCGGTGGTTACCCGGCCGATCGTGTCGGAGGTCATCCCCGCGTACCAGAGTGCCCCGTCGGGTCCGGCCGCGATGCCACCCGGCCCGGTACCGGCCGGCAGGGCGACCGTGCGCTGCTCGCCGTCGACGGTGATCCGACCGATCCGGTCATCACCGGAGCGGGTGAACCAGAGCGCACCGTCCGGACCCGTCGTGATGATCAACGGACGGCCCCCGGCTGGCTCCAGCGGATGGGTTCGGACCGAGCCGTCGGGGTCCAGGCGGGCGATGCCGCCGCCGTGGACCAACGTCAGCCACAGCGCGCCGTCGGGCCCGACCGTGATGCCGTACGGGCCGGCGTCCGGCTCGACGAGTGCGATCTCCCGGATCTCGACTCTCATCTCGGCGTACGTCCCTTCGTTGGCGGTGGACCGACCCTGACCGCCCGACAAGCGACGACACAACCGATTTCCGCCTTCGATTGTCAGCTCGCTGACAGGTTCGCCACGGGTCGCGCCCAGGCTCACCCGTCACTGTCGGTGACGACATCACGTATCACCTAGCTTTCTGGAGGAGAGCATGTCCCGCACCATCAGTAGGAAGCACATGCTGGCCGGCCTGGCCGCCGCCGGCATCCTCGGCGTCGGGATCGCGGCCCCGACGATCGCCTTCGCCGCCGATTCGCCGTCGCCGAGCGCCAGCACCGCCCCGGCGCCCGGAGCCAAGGCCGACCGGCAGGGTCAGTTCGCTGAGGATCTGGCCAAGGAGCTGGGCGTGCCGACCGACAAGGTGACCGCCGCGCTGGAGAAGATCCGCGAGCAGCACCGGCCGGCCGACCGGCCGCAGCGCCACTCCGCCGAGGATCGCAAGGCCGCGCTCAAGGAGCGGCTGGACCAGGCGGTCAAGGACGGCAAACTCACCCAGGAGCAGGCCGACGCCATCACCAAGGCCGTCGAGGCCGGCGTCTTCCCTGGTCCGGGCGGCCACCGCGGCCCGGGCGGCCACGGCGCACCGGCAGGTACGCCCGGCAAGTAACCCGGCGGAACCGGGGTCGCCCCGGTAGGCCCCCGGCCGGCCCTGGTCCTCCGGTCAGACCAGGGCCGGCCTCCTGGGGCGGGCCGCAGGAATCGTCAGTGCGCAGCTTCGGCACGCAAGGGGTAGGCGACGCCTGTCGCCACTTCGGACATCTCCCACAGTCGACGTCGGGTGGCCGGGTCGTAGGCGCCTTTCGGGGCCCGCTGCGGTTTCGGGGCGCCCTTGAACTGGCCGGGGCCACCCGGCCCGTAGTACTCGCCGCCGGCGGCCCGCGGGTCGGTCGCCGCCCGGAGTACGGGCAGCGCACCGGCCTGGGCAGACTGGGTGAACAGCCACCCAATCGTCGCGTTGGCGATGCGGAAGCCTGGCGATGCGTCACGAAACAGGCTGGTGCGTGCTCCACCGGGGTGGGCCGCGAGGCTGATCGTCGATGAGTCGGACGCGGCGAGTCGATGCTGCAGTTCGAACGCGAACAGCAGATTCGCGAGTTTTGCGGCGTTGTAGGCCTTGGCTGGCCGGTACCCGTCGAGGTTCCTGGGGTCGAGGTGCGTGACGGACCCGGCGGCGGCCCCCTTGCTGCTGACCGTGACGATCCGCCCGGCCGGTGACCGCTCAAGCATGTCGAGGAGGAGACCGGTCAACGCGAAGTGGCCGAGGTGGTTGACGCCAAACTGAGACTCGAAGCCGTCCTGGGTACGCCGTGCGGGCTGCCACCACAGGCCGGCGTTGTTGATCAGGATGTCGAGTCGCTCGAAGCGCTGGTGGAGGTCGCTTGCCGCCTGCCGCACGGCTTGGAGGCTGGCGAGTTCGAGGGCGAGGACGCTGCCTCTGCCGGGTAACGCGCGCAGGGTGTCCGCACCGCGTGCCGCGTTGCGAGCGCCGATCACCACGTGGGCTCCCTGAGCGCTCAAGGCCATTGCCGTTTCCAGGCCGATTCCGGCGGTAGCTCCGGTCACCAACGCGGTGGTGCCGTCGAGCCGGGGTATGTCGCGCGCACTCCACACGGCGTCTCCTATAATCGGAACGGTCGCCCCGTTTCAACTATACGGAACGGCCGCCCCGCTTGTCGACAGGCCGGAGGATCCTCATGCGTGCCGATGCTCGCCGCAATCGCCAGAGCGTCCTGAACGCCGCCTACGAGAGCCTGGCCGCCGAGGGCCTGGACGTGCCCATCGACGAGATCGCCCGTCGCGCGGGCGTCGGCGCCGGCACCGTGTATCGGCACTTTCCGACCAAGGAGTCGCTCATCGAGGCCGTAGTGCTCGACCGGCTCCACGCCCTGACCGACAAGGCCCGTTCCGGCATCGACTTCGCCGAGTTCTTCACCGTCATGGTGGAGGCCTGCCGCACCAATCGCGCCATCGCGGACGCGCTGGACCGCGGTGGATACCACATACCCGCCGACGCGGACGCCGCCCTCAACGCCGCCTTCGCCGACCTCCTGCACGAGGCGCAGCAACGCGGAACCATCCGGCCGGACGTCACTCCCGACGACATTCAAGCCCTCGTGATCGGCTGCGCCGCGACCGCGCGGCACCGTGGCAGCAGCGCCCTCGTTCAGATCGTCGTCGCCGGCCTACGCGATCAGGGCCTCAGCCCGGCCCGGACCTGAGCTTCAGTCCGGGCCAGCCGAGAAGTGATCAGCTCTGTCGGGGCGGGGGCGCGAACACGCCCAGGCGGTTGCCGACCGGGTCGATCAGCTGGGCCAACGTGAGCCCGGTGGGCGTGGTCCGGGCCGGCACCACCACTTGGGCGCCGGCCGCCTCGGCCCGCCGACAGGTCTCCTCGACGTCGGCCACCTCGGCGTAGAGGATCGCGTAGTTCGGCGACGTGCCGCCGGTCGCCCGGATTCCGCCGCCGATCCCGGTGTCGCCACCGGCCCCGGTCACCCGGTAGGAACCGCCGTCGGCCGAGCCCTCCTCGTTGAAGGTCCAGCCGAACAGCTCGCCATAGAAGCGCTCCGCCTCCTCCGGCCGGTCGGTGCCGATCTCGAACCACGTGATGGGCGTCGCGGACATACTGCCTCCAGGTCTTCGCGTTTCCGGCCGTCCGGCCGTCTCCCGGAGGAGTCTCGACGTCGTTCGCGACACCGTCCTGTCGGTGTTTCCCGATCACCCGGCCGGGTGGGCCACCCGGACCGCGCGCTCAGACCAGACTCAGCGCGCGGACCCGCTCGTGGGGGATGTCCAGGTCCTCCGGACGGAGGTCCCGGAGCACCACCTCTGGCAGGGCCTCGACCTCGCGGATCCGGTCGGTGCGGAAACATCGCACCTCGGCGCGCAGGCGGCACCAGGCCACCAGGTACCAGTGGTGGGAGTTGCCGAGGTAGCCCAGCGGCTCGACGTCCCGCAGCGAGTCGACGCCGGCGCGGTCGTCGTACCGGATGCGCAGCACCCGCCGCGCGGTGACCGCGTGGGCGACGGTGGCCGGGACGGGCGTGGCCGGCCCGTCGCCGACCAGGTGCACCCGGCCGGCGAGCCGGTGCGCCTCGGCGGCGTCGGCGGCCGGCAGCACCGCCAGCAGCTTGCGCAGCGCGGTGGCACCCGGCCCGGCGAACGGCGAGCCGGCGAGCCGGTGCAGCGCCACCGCCATCGCGACCGCCTCGGCGGCGGTCAGGTTGACCGGCGGCAGGGTGTGGGCGCGGTCCAGGACGTAGCCGCCGGTACGCCCCGACTCGGCCCAGATCGGCACCCCGGCCTGCTGGAGCGCGCCGATGTCCCGCTCGATGGTCCGGCTGCTCACCTCGAAGCGCAGAGCCAGCCAGCGCGCGCTGCGCGGCCGTGGCGACACCGCCCGCAGCTCCTCGACCAGGGCGTAGAGGCGGTCCGTACGGTTCATGCCCGGCACGCTACGACCGGGGTACGACGCCCGCACTCAGGCCGTGCGGGCTCAGGCCGTGCGGGCTCAGGCGATGCAGGCGCAGACGATCAGCGCGGCACCGAAGTGCGTGGCGGCGCTGACCCGGGCCGCCGGGTGCGGCTCGGACGAGCAGATGACCTCACCGAGCTTGCCCGGGGTGAGCAGGTCCAGCACGAAGAAGGCCAGCGCCATGATGGCCAGCCCGACCAGACCGAAGACCACGGTCGAGGCGAGCCCCTTGGCGAAGTCGCTGTAGCTGGTCAGGATCGCGGTGAAGACGATGCCGGCGATGCCGAGCTGGTTGGCGGCGAGCAGCAGCCCCGCGTTGGTGTTGCGCTCGACCCAGATCAGCTCGCGCAACCGCCCCGGGGTCAGCAGGTCGACGAGCCCGAACCCGGCCGCCATGAGCCCGACGCCCACGATCCCGAACACGACGCTCTGCCAGGCACCGCTGAGCAGGTCCTCCAGCACCGACTGCCTCCCGATTCTCCGTCCGGAAGGGGTACCGGCGCGGTGATCGAGACGATAGCGGCAGCGGGCAAGCCCGTCAGCCCCGCGCCGATGCCCTGCCCTAGAGCGCCAGGTAGCGCTGCCGCTCGTACGGGGTGACCTCGCGGCGGTACTGCTCCCACTCGGCCCGCTTGTTGCGCAGGAAGAAGTCGAAGACGTGCTCGCCCAGCACCTCGGCGACCAGTTCGGACTCGGCCATCACGTCGATCGCCTCGGCCAGGTTCTCCGGCAGCGCCTCGTACCCCATGGCGCGGCGCTCGGCGCTGCTCAGCGACCAGACGTCGTCCTCGGCGCCCGGCGGCAGCTCGTAGCCCTCCTCGATGCCCTTGAGGCCCGCGCCGAGCAGCACCGCGAAGGCGAGGTACGGGTTGGTGGCCGAGTCCAGCGAGCGGACCTCGACCCGGGCCGAGTTCGGCTTGCCGTACGCGGGCACCCGGACCAGCGCGGAGCGGTTCAGGTGACCCCAGCAGACGTACGCCGGGCTCTCGGTGATCCGGTCCGGCAGCGCCTGCGGGAAGAGCCGCTTGTACGAGTTGACCCACTGGTTGGTGACCGCCGTGTACTCCCGGGCGTGCATCAGCAGGCCGGCGATGAAGGACTTCGCCACCTTGGAGAGCTTCATCGGGTCGCCACCGTCGTGGAAGGCGTTGCGCTCGCCCTCGAACAGCGACAGGTGGGTGTGCATGCCGCTGCCGGGCTGGTCGGTGAACGGCTTCGGCATGAAGCTGGCCTGCACGCCGGTGGAGAGCGCGACCTCCTTGACCACGTGCCGGAAGGTCATGATGTTGTCGGCGGTGGTCAGCGCGTCGGCGTAGCGCAGATCGATCTCCTGCTGGCCGGGCGCGACCTCGTGGTGGCTGAACTCCACCGAGATGCCGATCCGCTCCAGCGCCAGCACGCCCTGGCGACGGAAGTCGCGGGCCACGGCGTGGGTGGTGTGCTCGAAGTAGCCGCCGGTGTCCACCGGGGTGGGCACCGAGCCGTCCTGCGGGCCGTTCTCCAGCAGGAAGAACTCGATCTCGGGGTGGGTGTAGAAGGTGAAGCCCTTCTCGGCAGCCTTGGACAGCGCGCGGCGCAGCACGTGCCGCGGGTCGGCCCAGGACGGCCCGCCGTCGGGCAGCAGGATGTCGCAGAACATCCGGGCGCTCTCGCCGCTGACCCCACCCTCGAACGGGAAGACCTGGAAGGTGGTCGGGTCGGGCATCGCGACCATGTCCGATTCGAAGACGCGCGCGAAGCCCTCGATCGCCGAGCCGTCGAAGCCGATGCCCTCCTCGAAGGCCGCTTCCAACTCCGCGGGCGCCACCGAGACGCTCTTGAGCGTGCCCAGCACGTCCGTGAACCACAGCCGGACGAACCGGATGTCCCGCTCTTCCAGCGTACGGAGGACGAACTCCTGCTGACGGTCCACTTCCCCAACCCCTCGCGACACTCTTTGTCCGCCTTGGCCGGGCTGCGCCCGACCTGACCGCCCAGTGTTCCCGGGCCTGGTTACGCAGACGTTACGCGAACCGCCGCCGCCCGTCCCCTCGCGTCCCGCCCGGCGAGCGGTACCGATGCGGCACGCCGGCCGCGCGGCGTCCGCACGTGGCCGCCGTCTCGTCCGAGGGTACGGATTGCTCGGCCGAAGCTGAGGCAAGATGAGGACATGCCCACCCTGCGTCTCGCCCTGTCACAGGTCAACCCGAGCGTCGGCGACCTCGCCGGCAACGCCGACCTGGTCCGCAACTGGACCCGCCAGGCCGCCAACGCCGGCGCCCAGTTGGTGCTCTTCCCGGAGATGATGTTGACCGGCTACCCGGTCGAGGACCTGGTCTTCCGGCGGTCCTTCGTCGCCGCGTCCCAGGCCGCCCTGCGGCAGCTCGCGGCCGACCTCGCCGGGGACGGTCTCGGTGACCTGCCGGTCGTCGTCGGCTACCTGGACGCCGACGGCCCGCCGCAGGTCAGTGGGGACGCCGAGCCGGGGCGGGGCGCGCGCAACGCCGCCGCGCTGCTGCACCGCGGCGAGGTGGTGGCCCGCTACTTCAAGCACCACCTGCCCAACTACGGCGTCTTCGACGAGGACCGCTACTTCGTCTCCGGCGAGGAGCTGACCGTCGTGCGGATCGGCGGGGTGGACGTCGCGCTGACCATCTGCGAGGACCTGTGGCAGGCCGGCGGGCCGTTCGCCGCCGCCCGGCAGGCCGGCGTCGGCCTCGTGGTCAACATCAACGGCTCGCCGTACGAGTTGAACAAGGACGACATCCGGCTGCCGCTGGTCCGCCGCCGGGCGGCCGAGGCGAACGCCACCATCGCGTACGTCAACATGATCGGCGGCCAGGACGAGCTGGTCTTCGAGGGCGACTCGATGATCGTCGCCGCCAACGGCGACCTGCTTACCCGCGCCCCACAGTTCGTCGAGCACCTGCTCGTGCACGACGTCGAGCTGCCGGCCGCCACGACGACCCCGGGCGGCGAGAGCGTCGCCGACGGCATGCGGGTGTCGTACCACGCGGTGGAGGCGGCCCCGCCCGCGCCGTCCGGCCCGGCCGTCACCGGCGGGCTGATCGAGCCGGTCGCCGACGAGGCCGAGGTCTGGCACGCGCTCGTGCTGGGCCTGCGCGACTACGTCAACAAGAACCGGTTCGCCTCGGTGGTGCTCGGCCTCTCCGGTGGCATCGACTCGGCGGTGGTGGCCGCCATCGCCGTCGACGCGCTCGGCCCGGACCGGGTGGTCGGCGTGTCACTGCCCAGCCAGCACTCCTCCGAGCACTCTCGGGAGGACGCCGCCGACCTGGCCAAGCGCACCGGGCTCGACTACCGCGTCGAGCCGATCCAGCCGATGGTGGACGCCTTCCTGGCGAACCTGTCGCTGTCCGGGATCGCCGTGGAGAACCTCCAGGCCCGGGTACGCGGGGTCATCCTGATGGCGCTGTCGAACCAGGAGGGCCACCTGGTGTTGACCACCGGCAACAAGAGCGAGCTGGCGGTCGGCTACTCCACCCTGTACGGCGACTCGGTCGGCGGCTTCAACCCGATCAAGGACGTCTGGAAGACGCTGGTGTGGCGTCTGGCGAAGTGGCGCAACGCGGACGCGGCCCGTCGCGGCGAGACCGCCCCCATCCCGGAGAACTCGATCGGCAAGCCGCCGAGCGCCGAGTTGAGCCCGGGCCAGCTCGACAGCGACTCCCTGCCCGACTACGACGTGCTGGACCCGATCCTCATCGGCTACGTCGACGGCGACCTGGGCCGCGACGGGCTGGTCGAGTCGGGCCACGACCCGGCCGTGGTCGACAAGGTGCTACGACTGGTGGATACCGCCGAGTACAAGCGACGCCAGTCCGCGCCGGGCACGAAGATCTCCATGAAGGCGTTCGGCCGGGACCGTCGACTGCCGATCACGAACCGGTGGCGCGAGCACGGCTGATGTCCCGCGCCTCCGGAGTGACATCTTCCACTGGGCCCTGCCGCCAGGCTGTCGCGCGGTGCGACGATCGGCGAAGCCCGGGGACCGCGCAGGCGGCCTCGAGGAAGGGAGACAGTCATGATCGAGTCCACTCCGCACGAGGTGACCGCGCTGTACGGCGGACCGGCCACCCGTCGGGTCCGCACCCGCGACCTGATCGCCGCGAAGGAGCGCGGCGAACGGTGGCCGATGCTCACCTCGTACGACCAGTACACGGCGGGGATCTTCGACCGGGCCGGCGTACCGGTGCTGCTGGTCGGTGATTCGGCGGCGAACAACGTCTTCGGCTACGAGACGACCCTGCCGATCACCGCCGACGACCTGTTGCCGCTGGTACGGGCCGTGGTGCGCTCGACCCGGCAGACCCTGGTCGTCGGTGACCTGCCGTTCGGCTCGTACGAGGAGGGCCCGGCCCAGGCGCTGCGCACCGCCGTCCGGTTCATGAAGGAGGGCGGCTGCCACGCGGTGAAGCTGGAGGGCGGCCGGCGCTGTGCCGCGCAGATCGCCGCGATCGTCGGCGCCGGCATCCCCGTGATGGCGCACATCGGCTTCACCCCGCAGAGCGAACACACCCTGGGCGGCTACCGGGTGCAGGGGCGGGGCGACACGGCCGACGAGGTGCTCGCGGACGCGCGGGCGGTGGCCGAGGCCGGCGCGTTCGCGGTGGTGCTGGAGATGGTGCCGGGCGTGGTGGCCAAGCAGATCACCCACGAGCTGTCCATCCCCACCGTCGGCATCGGCGCCGGCCCGGACACCGACGCCCAGGTGCTCGTCTGGCAGGACATGGCCGGTCTGCGCACCGGCAAGGCGCCACGCTTCGTGAAGCGGTACGCGGACCTCGCGGACGTCCTCACCGACGCCACCCGGCGCTTCGCCGAGGAGGTCCGGGGCGGCGAGTTCCCGGCCGCCGAGCACACCTTCTAGCCGTCCGGTGGCCTGGGCGGGCGGGGTTGGGGCCCACCCCCGCCATCCGGCCCTGCCCGCCCAGCCGAGAACGACGGTCCGCGCGCGGGTTTCGGTCGGTGCGGGCCCCGGTGAGCGGTCTCGGCGGCCACCGCGTCACACGGTGACGACGATCTTTCCCGCCGGGTGCCCGTGCCGGAGGTGGCGGATCGCGTCCGCCGCCTGGGCCAGCGGATAGGTGCGGTCGACCGCCGGGGTGAGCGCCCCCGATTCGATGAGGTTCCCCAGCTCGCTCAGGTCCCTGGTGCGCTCGACCGCGCTCACGCTACGCAGGCGTTGACCGACGAACAGGGACAGCAGCGGCGCGCGGAACATCTGCCGGTCGTAGCCGCTGAGCACGGGGCCCTTGGTGTACGCGCCGCCGACCAGCGCCAGTGTCCCGTGTGGGGTGAGGGCGCGGCGCAGCAGGGAGACCGGCCGATCGCCGCCGGTGTCGATGACCACGTCGTAGATTGGGCCACGGCTGTCGACCTCCTCGCTGGTGTAGTCGAGGGTGTCGTCGGCGCCGAGGCCGCGTACGAACGCGGCCCTGGCCGGCGCGCAGACGGCGGTGACGGTCGCCCCGTACGCCTTGGCGATCTGTACGGCGTGTGACCCGACGCCGCCGGATGCGCCGATGACCAGCACGCGCTGCCCTGGGCGTACCGCGCCGCTGTCGCGGACCGCACGCAGCGCCGTCATCCCGGAGACCGGCGCGGCGGCGGCCTGCGCGAACGACAGGTTGGCCGGTTTGCGGGCCAGCCGCCGCTCCGGCGCGCTCGCGAACTCGGCGTACGAGCCACGCGGACAGGTGCCGAACACCTCGTCGCCGGGCCGGAACCGGGTCACCCGAGCACCGACCGCGACCACCACCCCGGCCAGGTCCCGCCCGCGCACCGGCGCCCGGGGCCGGCGCGGCCCTGCGGCCAGCCGCGCCAGGTAGGGGCGACCGGTCATGAAGATCCACACCCCGGGGTCGACCCCGGCGGCGCGGACCTGGACGAGGACCTCCTCGTCGTTCACGGCGGGTTGGTCGATGTCGCGAAGGTGGAGCACGTCGGGCGGGCCGTAGCTGTCCTGGACGATGGCCTTCACGGTGTCGCCTCCTCGGGGTACTGGAACACGTCGTCGAGACGTGCGTCGAACAAGCGCGCGATCTTGAACGCCATCTCCAGCGACGGCGAGTAACGACTCTGCTCGATGGCGATGACGGTCTGTCGGGTCACGCCGATCCGCTCGGCGAGCTCGGCCTGGGTCATCTCGCCGTGCGCGAAGCGCAGCGCGCGGATGTTGTTCGTGACGCGGGTCGGCTTCACCACTGCGGGACACCCTTGCGGTAGACGATCACCTTCGCCAGGGCGCCAACCGCCGCCGACAGGACGAAGCACAGGTAGATGACGTTCGCGATCCAGAACCAGTCCCATTCGGCCAACGCCATCAGCATCGCCGACACCGCGCCGATGGCCACGAACGCCTGACCGACGTGGTCACCGAGCCGTCCGATCTCCCGGTCCCGGACGTCCTTGGCACGGGAGGCGCCCGGGTTCAGCACACCCATCCCGATCTCGGCCACGATGCTCGCGACGACGGCCCCGCCGATGGTCCACAACAGCACCCCGGCGTACGGCGTGGCGGTGAGCGGACCACCGTCGGCCCGGTTCAGGACCACGGCCGCGTAGGCGGCGTAGCCCACCACACTGACCACCAGCATGATCCAGGCGCGTTTCTCCTCGTGCGTCACGACCGCCTCCTGCTGTAAAGAATTCTTGACATGCTCATAGTATGGCGTCTTTGACATCATGTCTAGAAAGCTTTACATCGGCGTCGTGCGCCGCCCCCGATCGGGCCGCGAGGTCACCCTCATTGATCATGGTGACTGGTTTTGTCGTACACCTGTTCTAGGTTCGGGGTGTGATCGAAGAGTTGGCGCAGGCGCGGGGCGCGGTGGCGGATGCCGCCGCCGCGCCGGCCTGGGCCCTCGCGGAGCATGACCTGGTGGCTGCGCTCGACGCCGCGCACCGGCTCGAGCAGCAGCTCGCGGCCGTCAAGCTGACCCTCGTGCGCGAGCTGGACGGCCGGGGCACGGCCCTGGCGCAGGGCGCTTCGTCGACGGCGGTCTGGTTGCGCGACCGCCTACGGTTGACAGTTCCCGCGGCCCGCCGGTTGGTCGAGTCCGCTCACGCCCTCGACACGGGCGCTCCCGAGGTCCGCCGGGCGCTGGCCGACGGAGACGTCAGCCTGGAGCAGGCCCGCGTCATCGCCGACACCGTCGACACCGTGCGGGCCGCCGCCGGCACTGACGTCGCCACCAGAGCGATCGGCGTCCTCGTCGACTGGGCCGGCCAGTTCGACCCCACCCTGCTGCGCAGGCTCGCCACCCGCATCCTCGACCACGTCGCACCCGAGGTCGCCGACGCCGCCGCGAAGGCCGCCCTCGACGCCGAAGCCCGCCGAGCCACCCGGGACCGTCACCTCACCCTGTCCGAGCTGACCGACGGCCGGCTGCGGTTGAGCGGCACCCTCGACGCGGAGACCGCCGGTCTGCTCCGCGCCGCCATCGACCCACTGACCGCACCCTCCGGTCAGGACGACCAGCGGTCACCGGGGCAACGGCGGCACGACGCCCTCGGCGACCTCTGCCGACTCGCCCTGCGCACCGGTGAGCTGCCCGAGCACGGCGGCGAGCCGACCCAGCTCGTCGTCACCACCAGCTTCGACGGCCTGGTCCGGCAGCTCGGCACGGGCACCCTCGACGCCGGCTTCGGGCTCACCGCCGAGGCCGTGCGGCGGCTCGCCTGCGACGCGGCGATCCTGCCGGCCGTGCTCGGCAGCGCCGGCCAGCCACTCGACGTCGGCCGCCAGCGCCGACTCGTCACCGGCCCCCTGCGCCGCGCGCTGGTCCTGCGTGACCGAGGCTGCGCCTTTCCCGGCTGCGACCGCCCACCCCGCTGGTGCGACGCCCACCACATCCGACACTGGGCCGACGGCGGCAACACCAGCCTGGCCAACGCGGTGCTGCTCTGCGGCCACCACCACCGCCACCTCCACCATGGCGAGTGGGCCGTCCAGTTGGGCGGCGACGGCCACCCCGAATTCGTCCCGCCCGCCTGGCTCGACCCGGAACAGGTCCCCCGCCGCAACCACTACCACCGGCGAAACATGACGGCAGCGGGTCAGCCACGCACCCGATGACGGTGCCGTTCGACCTCTCGATTCGTGGCTGCGCCGCGCGTTCCGGAGCTGGCGAGCGTGCCGTGGGCACGGCCTGCACGGGGCGCGGGCGGAGCCGCACGGCGGTGCGCTCACCGCAGGCGTGCGGCCCTCGAACGACGGTGCGGCGGGACACGGGGCGGCGAGCAGGGCCTCAGCTTGGTGCCGGTGTGCCCACCGGTCGGCCCGTCCCCGCGCAGGCTAGCTCTCGCGATTGTCGGGCAGATCGAGGTACGCCAGCAGCCGCAGCAGCCCGCTGACGTGCGAAAGGTCGTGCCACAGCGACACGAAGCCGTCTGGACCACCCCGCCGCAGGAGGCTCGTCAGCTCGGCGACATCGTCGCTGCTCTGCCCGCAGTCGATCTCCAACTCGGGGCGCTGGACCATCCCGAACGCCGCACCCAGGTCCATGTTCCAGTAGTGGTCGACGCCAAGCTGTGACAGCTGGATCTCCGGACCGAACCGGCTCTCCGCCGCATCCAACAACATCGAGCACGCTCGGCGCAGATCCGCGATCCGCAACACCCCGTCAGCATCGGTCATGCCCCAGGATCCCTCAGGGCACTGTCAGAGGTCGGTGACGCGGATGCCGGCGTGGGCCTTGTAGCGCTTGTTGATGGCGATCAGGTTCGCGGTGAACGCCTCGATCTGGTGGGCGTTGCGCAGCCGACCGGCGTAGATGCCACGCATGCCGGGGATCCGCGCGGCGAGCGCCCCGACGATGTCGACGAGTTCCCGGTCCTCGGTGCAGATCAGCACGTCGAGGTCGATCCGGTCGACCTCGGGGTCGGCCAGCAGTGGTGCGCTCACGTGGTTGAACGCGGCGCAGACGCGGGAGTCGGGCAGCAGCGCGGCAGCCTGCTGGACGGCGCTGCCCTCGGCGACGGTGAGCGCGTACGGACCCTGCTTGTCGAAGCCCAGCGGGTTGACGCAGTCGACGACGATCGTGCCGGCCAACGGCTCCGCCAGGGCGGCGACGGTGGCCGCGTGGCCGTCCCACGGCACCGCGATGATCACCACGTCGCTGCGGCGGGCCACCTCGTCGTTGGCCGCGCCGGTGATCCGCACCTCGGCCGGCATCCGGGGCAGCGCGGCGATCTCGGCGGCGGACTCGGTGGCCCGCTCGGCGGACCGGGAGCCGATCAGCACCGTCTGGCCGGCCCGGGCGAGTCGATAGGCGAGGCCACGGCCCTGGTCGCCGGTGCCGCCGATGATGCCGACCGTCAGCCCGGAAACGTCGGGCAGCGTGCTCGCGTCGTATGCCATGGGCTCATCCTCGCAAACCGCTCGGCGCGCCAGAGTCGCCAGCCACTGTGACAATCCCCGCTGCCCGCGCGACCCGACCGCGCGGCGACTCAGGCCAGCTCGAACAGCACCGTACGGGCCGCCGGGTCGGCGGTGACCAGGCGGACGCGGACCCGTTCGCCGAGCGGAAGTTCACCGAGGCAGCGGCTGCGGACCGGCGGGGCGTCCAGGGCCACGGTTCCGCCGGGCGGCCGCGGCCGGGACTTGCCGTTGGCAGGGGCGTCGACGTCGAGCACCGCCGCGTCGAAGGTCTCCCCCACCCGGTGTTCCAGCAGCACCGCCTCGGCCAGTTCGACCGCGCCCCGGCTGGCCGCCGAGGCGGTGCGGTCGGTGCTGGCCATCACCTCGGGCAGCCGGGGCAGCGCGGCGCGGGCCCAGTCGGGCACCTCCCGGCCCGCGTGCAGGGCCAGGCAGACCTCGGTGGCGTACCGGTCGGCCAGGCGCCGCAACGGCGCCGTGACATGGGCGTACGCGGCCGCGACCCCGCCGTGCTCCGGCTGCTCCGGGCGGCTGCCGTCGAAGGCGGTGTACGCGGCGCCGCGCATCAACTCGGCGGCCTGGTCGATGAACGCGGCGGCACGTGGCTGCGCGGCGTCCAGACCGGCGATGACCTCGCCGGGGCTCGCGCCGTCCGGCCAGCGCACGCCCAGCGGGGCGGCGGCCGCCCGCAGGCGTTGCACCGCCTCCGGCTTCGGTGGGGGCATCGTCCGCAGCAGGCCGATCCCGCCGGCCAGCATGATGTCGGCGGCGGCCATCCCGGTCAGCAGCGAGATCTGCGCGTTGTGCTCCTCCATGGGCGCCGGCCCGCGCAGCACCAGCCGCCACCCGTCGCCGTCGGGCTCCACGTCCTGCTCGGGCAGCGGCAGGTTGATGGCCCCCCGGCGCAGCCCACGGGCGGTCAGCCGGTCGCCGATCTCGGGCAGCAGCGCGATCGGCTCGGGCAGCCGACCGGCGTCGGCCGCCGCCTGCACGCCGGTGTAGTCGAGCTTGGCCCGACTGCGGACCAGGGCGCGCTCCAGCTCGACGGCCACCGTGGCGCCGTCGGCGTCCAGGTCGATGGTCCACACCACGGCGGCGCGGTCGTCGTCGGGCAGCAGGCTGGCCGCACCCTCGCTGAGCGTCACCGGGTGCAGCGGCACGTTGCCGTCGGGCAGGTAGACCGTCTGCCCGCGCCGCCAGGTCTCCTCCTCCAGCGCGCCGCCCGGCTCGACGTGCGCGGCGACGTCCGCGATCGCGTACCGCACGCGGTAGCCACCTCCCGTCCGGCGGGCCAGGTGCATCGCCTGGTCCAGGTCACGGGAGGTGGCCGGGTCGACGGTGACGAACGGTATGTCGGTGCGGTCGACGGCCGGCCGGGGCGGCGCGGCGGCCGCCGCGTCGGCCTCCCGCTGGGCGGCCGTGGGGAAGCTCTCGGGCAGGCCGAGCTCGCGGCGCAGCGCGCCGAAGTCGATGCGGGGGCGAGTACGCGTCGGATGACCACGGGTCAATCCTGACAGCGCCGCCGGTGATCCGCTTCCGGTGACCGGCCGAGTCCACGCCGCGCCGCCCGGCCAGCCCGGGGCGACGACCAGCGCCAGCCGGGGCGACCCCGGCCGAGGCGGGGCGACCCCGGCCGAGGCGGGGCGGCCAGCCCGGGGACGACCAGCGTCAGCCGGTCGCCCTCCGCGCCGTGGTCCGCGTACCCGGGGGGCGGTTGCCCGTGCGGCGACCGGCTGCGACGGCGACTTGCGGGCGGTCACCTTGCGGGCCGGCGCCTTGGCGGCGGTGGTCTTCTTCGCCGGGGCCTTCTTCGCCGCCGCCTTACGGGCGGTCGTCGACGACGTGCCGGTCACCTTCGAGGCCGGGGCCTTCTTCGCCGCCGCCTTGCGCGCGCCGCCGGCCGGACGGGTCGCCGTCTTCTTCGCCGCCGTGGTCTTCTTCGCGGGCGCCTTCTTGGCGGGAGCCTTCTTCGCGGCCGTCTTCTTCACCGCCGACGCCTTGGTCGCGACCTTGCGGGCGGGCGCCTTCGTCGCGGCCGTGGTCCTCTTGGCCGCCGAGGCGGTGGTCTTCTTCGCCGCGCTGGTGGTCTTCTTCGCCGCGCTCGTCGCCTTGGTCGCGGTGCCGCTCTTGCGCGCCGTGGCTGCCGGGCTCCGCTTCGCGGCGGTGGCCGTCCCGCGGGCGGACGCGGTCTTCGCTGGCGCCTTCCTGGCCGCCGCCGTGTTCTTGGTCGCCGTGGTCCTGGCCGTGGTCGCGGTCTTCTTCGCGGGCGCCTTCTTGGCCGCCGTGGTCCTCTTGGCCGCCGCCGTGGTCTTCGTCGTCTTCGTCGCCGTTGCCTTCTTGGCGGGGGCCTTCTTCGCCGCGGTGGTCGTCTTCGTCGCCGGGGCACGCCCCGCGCCGCCGGCCGCCTTGCGGGCCGGCGCCTTCGCCGCGCCCGTGGTGGACTTGCGCACGGGGGTGGTCCGGCTCGCCGACGTGCCACGCTCCGCCGCGGCGGTCTTCTTCGCGGTGGTCTTGCGGGCGGCCGGGCGGGTGGTGGCCTGCTGTGTAACGGCCATCGTGGTTCCCTCCTTGGGGACGTGCTCTCGCGTGCGTCCTCGCGGAGCACGAACTACCGCGACGCGGGCCGTCCCGCGCCGTCTACCTGTCCTCCCCGGCCCAACGCGCGTCCTCGGCCTCCCACGCCTCATTCCGCTCCTGCACTCGCTGCAGGGCGTTCTCCGCGTCGGCCGCCGAGTCGTACGGGCCGAGGACGTGCTTCGCCGGACACACGTCGGCGTCCGTCTCGACCCGGTGGTGTCGGGTGCACCAGTAGAACTGCCCACTACGTTCGCTGTCGCTCATGGGAAACACTGTGCACCGCGAACCGGTTGCCCGCCACCGGATCACGCAAGTCGCCTAACCCTCTCCACAGTAGAGACGCTTACCGCACCGCGGGCGAAAACGCCGAAAGAAGTGCAGGTGGGGGCGTTGGAAGGCGCGGGAACACCGGTGGCCGAACGGTCGATTCCCCGGCACGACGCTCCGGGGCAGGATTCGTGGCCGTGATCAACACGGTGACGGGCGCGGGGGCGTGCCCGCGATGCGGAACGACCACCGCATCGCTGAGGGACGCGGCGCCGTGGTGCCCCGGCTGCGAGTGGAACCTGGAGGCGTACGACCCCGGGCGGCGCGAGCGCGAGTTCGGCTGGACCTGGGTCGACCGGTGGACCCACCGGTTGGCGTTTCAGGCGACCGGGCAGCAGTTCCGCCAGTTGCTCGGCCGTCCGCTCGGCGACGGCGGGTCGAGTGCGGCACGGACGCTGACCGCGGTGGTGTCCCTGCTGCTGATCGCGGCCGTGCTCGCCCTCGCGGTCGTCGGCGGTTGGCTGATCGTGGCGTTCCCCTTTCCCAACCTGGCGATCGTGCTGGGTGTGGCGATGGTCGCCCTGGCGGTCGCCCTGCGGCCCCGCTTCGGCCTAGTCGACCCGAATCTGGAGGTCCTGTCCCGCGACCGTGCGCCCGAGCTGTTCGGGCTGATCGACGAGGTGGCCGCGGCGATCGGCGCGCCGGTGCCGGACGTGGTCGGCGTCGACAACGCCATCAACGCGTACGCGGGCGCGGTCGGGGTGCGACGCCGCCGGGTGTTGGCGCTCGGGCTGCCACTGTGGGGCTCGCTGCCCGCCGGTGAACGGGTGGCGCTGCTCGGGCACGAACTCGGCCACTTCGTCAACGGCGACCCACGTCGGGGTCTGCTCACCCAACCCGCGTTCACCACGCTCGCCTCGGCCGCCGACCTGTTCCGGCCGGTGCAGACCACCGTCGGGGCCGGGCTGCTGGAGATGGTGGGTGACGCGCTGGGCCGCGCGTTCCAGTGGGTGGTGTCCCGGGTGCTGTTCGGCGCGCACCTCGTGCTGGTGAGCGTGGCGCTGCGGGACAGCCAGCGCGCCGAGTACCTCGCCGACGACCTGGCCGCCCGGGTCGCCGGCACGACGGCCGCCACCGATCTGCTCGACGCCCTGCTGGCCGGCGAGTCGATGGCGTTGGCGGTACGTGTCCACGCACGAGCGGGGCACGGCCCGGACCGTTGGCGGTCGGCGTTCGCCGAGGCCCGCGCGGCGAACAGTCACCGGCTGCCGCTGCTGCGCCAACTGTCGGTCCGTGACGAGGCCTCGCTCTTCGCCGCCCACCCGCCGCTCGGGCTGCGTCGCCAACTGCTCGCCGGACGGCCGTGGCAGGACCCGTCGGTGGTGCTCACCCCCGCCCGGCTGGAGCGCATCGACGCCGAGCTGACCGCGGAGTACAAGCGCTTTCGTCGTACCGTCGAATGGTCGGGCTGAGCACGACGCGACCTCGATGGGACGGCGGTGGCCGCCGACGCGCGGCCTATGATCGCCCGATGGCGGTACCGGACTACATCGTGCGGATGCGAAAGCACGTCGGCCACGACCTGCTGTGGCTGCCCAGCGTCAGCGCGGTCATCCGCAACGACGCCGGTGAGCTGCTGCTCGGCCAACGCTCGGACGACGGGCGGTGGTCGGTGATCAGCGGCTTCGTCGAGCCGGGCGAGCAGCCGGCCACCGCGCTGGTCCGGGAGGTGCGGGAGGAGACCGGCCTGGACGTGACGCCGCTGCGCCTGACCAGTGCCGTCTCCCACCCGCACACCTACCCCAACGGCGACCGCTGCGAATACCTCAACCTGGGCTTCGTCTGCCAGGTGGTGTCCGGCACCGCGCGGGTCAACGACGACGAGTCGCTGGACGTGCGGTGGTTCGCGCTGGACCGGCTGCCCGAGTTGGACCGGCACGCGCTGCTGGTCATCGCCTACGCGTTGCGCGACAACCCGTCGGCCGGCTATCTACCGCCGGGCACCACCTGGGACGACGTACCCGACTGAGCCTCCGGCCGCGACGTCCTCAGACCGCGACCCGTTCGACGGGGATCCACAGCTCCGCGTCCGCCGTGCTCCCGTCCGCGGACACCCGCACCCGGGAGATCTCCGGTCCGGGCCGGCTGCGGTACGGGTTCGACGGGAACCACTGGGTGAACACGTCCCGCCACAGGAACTGCACCGCCTGCGGGAACGCGCCGGAGGTGGTGAACACCGCCCACGACCCGGCCGCCACCGGCAGCGCGTCCAGGTCGTCCGGTGGCGTGGCCCCGGTGACGGCCCCATGCCAGTAGTCCAGCTCGCTCCCCTCGGCCCGGGTGTCGGCCAGGTTGTCGCTGACGTTGACGATCCCGGCCGGCTCCTGGTCGGAGAGCGCCTCGATCCGGGCGGTCGTCTCCTTGTCGATGCTCCTGACGAACGCGACGATCGACGGGTTCATCCCCTCGTGCACCAGCGGAACCCGGGCCTTACGCCCCACCAGCGCGAACGCGTCCTTGGTGACGATTCGGTACTCCATGCTGCCGCTCCCTTCCACGGTGAGTCGGAAGGACATCCGGGGCTGGGAACGCAACGCCGCCCCCGTACGCCGGGCATCTCCGGGCCCCACGCCGTGCACGGCGTGGAACGCACGGGCGAACGCCTCGGCCGAGCCGTAGCCGTAGCGCACCGCGACGTCGAGCAGCGTCCGCTCCCCCGCCAGCACGTCCGCGCCGGCGACGGTGAGCCGACGGCGGCGGATGTACTCCGACAGCGGCATGCCGGCCAGCGCGGAGAACAGCCGCCGGAAGTGGTATTCCGACGTGAGCGCGATCCGCGCCAGGTCGGCCACCTCGATCTGCTGGTCGAGGTGCCGCTCGATGTGCGCCATGGCCTCGTTGAGCCGCTCCAGCACCCGGGCCTCCTTCCCTTACGAGCAGCAACGCTAGGCGGCGGGCCAGGTGGTCCACCCGACATCCGGTGCCCGCATCGGTCGGGCCGCGGTCCGGGGTTGAACCGCCAACCGGGACGTCTCAGCGGGGCGGCTGCTGCATGATCCAGGTGGGCACCGGCTCCGACAGGGTGCCCACCACCTCCCAGCCGGCCCGGCGGTACAGGCCGACGTTGCCCGGGTTGCTGGTCTCCAGGATCGCCGGCAGTCCGTCGGCGGCGGCACGAGCCAGCCCGGCCCGCATGACGGCGCGGCCCCAGCCGCGTCCGGCGCTGTCGGGGTGGGTGCCCAGGACACCGAGATACCAGAACGGGTATGTCGGCAGTGCGGCGTGCACGGTGTGGTCGTAGCCCTGCACCCGGGCCAGCACGTCGGCCGGGTAGGAACCTTCCTTCGGCGACCTGTGCACGGCTGCCGGCCCGGCAGTCCGCACGTCGGCCGGCCCGGCAGTCGGTTGCTTGGCCGGCGGCTCCCAGATGGCGACGGACGCACCGCCACCTGTCGTCCAGATCGACGACAGGTGCACCCGCTTGTCGAAGAGGTCCCCGAAGAAGGTGGCGGCGTGGCGCGGGTAGGCCTCCTCGTCGGGGAACAGGAACCGCAGGATGGGATCCTTGACGAACGCGGCGACCAGTGAACCGACCACCGCATCGCGGTCGGCTGGGGTGGCGATGGTGATCTCGGGCGATGTCACAGCAGTCGACACTAGCCGGGAAAAGCGCCTTGACCCTGACACGGTGGCAGGACGAAGACTCGCCTCATGGACGTCGACAGCTACCGACAGCACTCCCCGTACAGCGACCCGGGCCGGCATGCCGCACTGCTCGACGCCGTGCCCGCCGACATCGCCACCGTGGCGGCGACCGCCCGCAACCTGATAGTCCACTACCGCGCCGGCGGCGTCGAGTTGCCCGGCGACCGGCTGGAGGAGGTGAACAGCCGCTGGGTGGAGCGCATTCTCGACACCGACCAGTCCCGCTTCGCCCTGCCCCTGCGCACCGAGCGCCCGGCCGTCGACCGGGTGGCCGGCTGCTGCCGGGACCACACGCTGCTCTCGGTCGCGCTGCTGCGTCAACACGGCGTCCCGAGCCGCAGCCGGGTCGGCTTCGCCTCCTATTTCACGCCCGACTGGCACCACGATCACGTGCTGGTGGAGTACTGGAACGGCCACCGCTGGGTCTGGGCCGACCCGGAGGCCGACCCGGCCGGCGACCGGCGGTTCGACGGCTACGACATCGATCCGACGGCGGGGCTCTTCGATTCGGCGGCGCGGGTCTGGTCGGCGTACCGGGCCGGAACGATCGATCCCGACGTCTACGGCGTGGCCCCCGACCTGCCGGTCCACGGCGCCTGGTTCATCTACGACTACCTCCTGCACGAGCTGGCCCATCGGCAGAAGGACGAGCTGCTGCTGTGGGACAGCTTCGGCGCGATGACCGACGACCTCGCCGACGCCGACCTCACGCTCGCCGACGAGATCGCCGCGCTGCTGCTCAAGGCCGACGACGGCGACGAGGCCGCGGAGAAGGCGCTCGCCGACCGGTACGCCACCGACAGCCGTCTGCGTCCCGGCGCTCAGTTGCGCAGCTTCTCACCGGTCTCCGGCACGGTGAGCACTGTCGATCTGCGCGTCAGCCGAAGGTGAGGGCGTACGCCTCGGCGCCGGGTTCGCCGAACGTGACCTCCAGGCTCCGCTCGCGGACCGCGCCGTCCTGGCGGACGATCTGGTAGAGGCGGCCGTCCTCCAGCACGCCGTTGCCGGCCTCGTCGACGTCGACGCCGTGGGACGGGCCGGGGGCCTCGCCGTCGAGGAGCACCCGGAACGGGACCGGCCGTCCCGTTCCGGGGGCCAGCACGAGATGCGCGTCGCGGGCGTGGAACCGGACGGCGATGCTGGCGCCGGCTCGACCGACCGCGACGTTCTCCGACCCGATCGTCCACTCGCCCGACAGGGCCCACTGGTTGAGTGCCAGGCTCTCGGGGAGGTCGTAGGCGCGGCGTTCGTCGAGCGCGGGGCCGTTCGGCGACGCGAAGTGTTCGCCGCGACTGAACCCGAGGTACGTCTCGGGCGTCCGCAGACTGTCCCAGTCGGCCGCCGCCTCCGGGCCGATCCCGGCGACGGGTACGAGGTCCCGCTCGACACCGAGCAGACGCTGGATGGTCCGCTCGGACTGCTCGTAGCGACCCTCACCGAAGTGCTCGTCGCTGAGCACGCCGTCGGTGTCGACGAAGTAGAGCGCCGGCCAGTACTGGTTGGCGAAGGCGCGCCAGATCGCGTAGTCGCTGTCGACCGCGACCGGGTAGTCGATGTCGCGGGCCGCCACCGCGGCGCGTACCCAATCCACCTGATGCTCGAAGCCGAACTCCGGCGTGTGCACCCCGACGACGACCAGGCCGTCGTTGCGGTACGCCCGCGACCAGGCCCGGACGTACGGCTCCTGGCGCAGCCAGTTGATGCAGGTCAGCGTCCAGAAGTTCACGAGTACGACGCGTCCGCGCAGCTCGGCGGGGCCGAGCGGCTCGGAGTTGAGCCACTCGACCGCCCCGCCGAGCGGCGGCAGGTGCACCCGACCGAACGCGGCCATCTACCGCAGCGACCGGAAGGCGGTCCGCAGCTCCTCGGAGAAGATCTTCGGCTGCTCCCACGCCGCGAAGTGCCCACCGACGTCGAGCTTGTTGTAGTAGATGAGGTTCGGGTACGCCTGCTCCGCCCAGCTCTGCGGGGCCTCGTACAGCTCGTCGGGGAAGACGCTCACCGCGACGGGGACGTTGACGCCCTTGGTGGCGAAGAACGAGAGCTTGTTCTCCGCGTAGAGGCGGGACGCGGAGACCGCGGTGTTCGTCAACCAGTAGAGCGAGATGTTGTCCAGGATGTCGTCGCGGGTCAGGCCCGCCTGGGCGCCCTCGAAGACCTTCGCGATCAGGGCGAGGCTCTTCGCGTCGTGGTCGAGCAGGAACGACGCCAGGCCCACCGGAGAGTCCGCCAGGGCGGTCAGCGTCTGCGGGCGCGTCGCCATCATCAGGGCGTACGCGACGTGCTTCCAGACGTAGTCCAGCTCGGTGGCCGCGCGCATCTCGTCGTCGGACAGGCCCGAGGGCAGCGATCCCATGGCGTTGTTCGCTCCGGTGGTGTCGCCCTGGAACAGCAGGTCGATCTCGGGCGGGACCGCGCCGGGCATGTTGGTGTGGATCCCGAGCAGCTCCGGCGGGGCCTGCACCCCCATCTGGTCCACGACGACCGCTCCCCAGTCGCCGCCCTGGGCGACGAACCGGTCGTACCCGAGGCGCTTCATCAGCTCGGTCCAGGCGGTGGCGATCTTCTGCGGGTTCCAGCCCGTCGCGGTGGGCTTGCCCGAGAAGCCGTGGCCGGGCAGGGACGGGATCACCAGGTGGAAGGCGTCCGACGCGCTCGCGCCGTGGGCCGTCGGGTCGGTCAACGGCTCGATGATCTTCATCTGCTCGATCACCGACCCGGGCCACCCGTGCGTGACGATGAGCGGGAGCGCGTCCTCGTGCTTCGAGCGCACGTGGATGAAGTGGATGTCCACCCCGTCGATGGTGGTCATGAACTGCGGTACGGCATTCAGCCGTGACTCGACCTTGCGCCAGTCGTACTCGTTTTCCCAGTAACGCGCGACGGCCTGGATGGTCGCGAGTGGCACGCCCTGCGACTGGTCGTCGACGATTTCCTTCTCCGGCCAACGGGTGGCGGCGATCCGCCGTTTCAGGTCGTCGAGGTCCGCCTGGGGAATTTCCACCGTGAATGGCCGGATCTCCGTGGTGCCGGGCCGCGCCTTCGTCTTGACCGCCATGCTTTCGTCCTCTCTGTCACCAGTTCGCGCCTCGCGAGGGGAATCATGGGGTGAGGGCACTACCCGGATGTGTGCGCCAATTCGAGAAAGGCACGCCGCCCCCTGTCTCGGAGCCTAGAACGCTGCACCTCGCGGTCGTGGCGATACGAGCAGTCACGCGGTCGGCGGAGATTTCCTAGCGGGTGTCAAAGTCCTCGGTCGAGCCGAGGGCCTTGACCCACGCCCTGGGTCCGGTTTCATAAGGCGGTCGGGCCGAGGCGGAGTCCGGGCGGCGATCCGGCAAGGCGCGGTGGCGTCCGGATACCGGTGTTGTATCCGGACACCACCGCAACGCCGCTGGGCGTCGTCCGGGCCCGCCGCAGGCCGACCAGTTCTTATGGAACAGGACCTAGCTGCCCGTCCAGGTCACGGTGGTCAGCCGGGCACCGAGCAGCCGCCGCGCCCGGGAGACCTGACGGGCGCTCGCGTTGACCAGCACCGCCTGCTCCGCGGCGGCGAGAATGGGAAGATCCGACAGCGAGTCGCTGTAGGCCACCCGCCAGGGTGGCGTCACCCTGCGGGCGGCCAGTTGCACCATCTTCGTCGGGCCGTAGTTGTGCACGATCAGCTTCGGGCCACGGATGTGCGACGCCACCAGGTCGACCTCGGCGAGGCCGATGGCGTCGAGCAACGCGCGTGCCAGGGTGTGCTCACACGCAGTCACCACGACGACGCGGTCACCCGCCGCGAGGTGGGCACGGATCATCCGCAGACCCGGTGCGATGAGCCGACCTGGCTCGGCGCCGAGGTCGGCGCCGAAACGCCCCAGCTCGGCCTGCAACCGATCCGCGTTCCGGCCGCACAGGCCGATCCGACTCATCCATTGCGCCGCCCGCACGCGGTAGGCGGGAACGGCGATCATGGGCGCGAGGAGGACGAGCAGACCGACGGCCAGCGGCAGCCGGGCACCCGTGAAGACGACGCGACGCATGAAGAGCCCGAACGCGTCCCCGCGCAGCAGCACGCCGTCGAGATCGAAGACGACGGTCGGGGTCGTTTCCTCGCGGTCCTGCCCCATCTCAGATGGCGTTGGACGGTCGAGCTGGCCTGGTGCCGACAACGGCGCTGGCGATCAGGAGCACCGTCGCCGGCAGGAACGCGGCACCGATGCCCAGCCCGAGCAGCAGACCCCACCCGCCGATGACCAGCGCGGCCACCAGGTCGACGACGCCGGCCAGCCGGCCGAATCGCTGCGCAAGAACCGGCAGCACCGCGGCGACGACCGGAACGCCGAGCAGGTAGCTGGCGGCAGAACCGGAGTCGTCCACGGTGAAGGGCGTCAGCGCGGCGGCCACCAGCACGGTGATCGCCAGGGCCGACCACCGCAGCACCCGCCGGGCGTCGACCGGCTTGCGGACCACGACACCGACACCGACGACCAGTACGCCCACGACCGCGCCGACCGTCACCAGATCGATCATCCCCGTACCTCCCTCAACGACACGGTACGGACGCGGAGCAACACGGAGGGCCATGATCCACTCGTGTTCCGTGAAATCGGCCTATCCCAGGCCCCCGGACACCCCAACGTCAGCGAAGTCGAGTAGATCTACGGCGAGCGACGGACCGCGGGCCTGCCGAGGCGCACCAGCGCCGCGCGGCTGCCGGATCCTCAGGGCATGCCCGCGTACCGGAGTGGGAGCGGAGGTCGCGGCCGACGCCAGACGACGTACGCCAGGATGGCGGCGACGGCCAGGAGCACCACACCGATGAGGGCGATGAACCATGCCGATCGGTCGCCGACCTCCTGCACCCCGAAGCAGGGATCACTCTCGGCGTAGTGGACGCGGATGCGATCGCCGGTGGTCACGGTCCGGTTCGCCTTGACCGCCACCCGAAAGTGCGCGTCACACGTCTCGCCGCGGCTGGTCGTGAATTGAATCGCGACGAGTGTTCGCGCACCGCGATGCTCGACCTCGCGCACCACGGCCGACGCCTCCGATGCCCGATCGTCCGCCACGATCGACCCGATCACCAGGCCTGTGAGCGTCATCGCGAAGATGAGGTAGAACGCAGAGAACACCCGCAGGAAGGTCCGACTCGGGCGTCGACGGTTCATGGCCGGGACTCTAGAAGGGGTCCGCAAGGCGCCAGTTGCCGCGAGCGGCCGGGTGAATCTCGCGCGGGCAGGCTTGATCCACTCGTCTTCCGTGAAACCGGCCTATCCCAGGCCCCCGGACACCCCAACGTCAGCGAAGTCGAGTGGATCTACGGCGAGCCCGCGACGGACTGCGCGCCCGTCGATCCGGCGCGTGACGGAATGCTTACCGGCTTTGCGCTGGCCGCGGATCATGCGGCAACATCAGGCGGCGTGACGGCACCAGGCACGGAACCCGCAAGCGACAGCCCGGCCAGAACACCCCGGTCGAGTCGGCGGGTCCGACGCTGGATGGCCGGCACCGGAATCGCCGCTCTGGCCGCCGCCCTCGGCGTCACCCTCGCCGTACGCGGCGGCGCCGCCCCGGCCTGCGCCGCGCCGCCCAGCGGCGGCACCGTCCACAGGGGAACAGCCAGCTTCTACGACGGGGGCCGCTCGGGCGGCACCTGTTCCTTCCCGGGCCCGCCGGCCGACCGGCTCTACGCGGCTGTCGGCTCGTCGCAGTACGCCAACGCGGCCGCCTGCGGCAGCTACCTGGACGTCACCGGCCCGAAGGGCACGGTCCGGGTGCTCGTCATGGACCAGTGCGCCGGCTGCGGAAGCAGCAAGATCGACCTGTCCGAGGAGGCGTTCGCCCGGATCGCCGACCGCTCGCAGGGCATCGCCTCCGTGGCGTACCGGGCGGTGGTCGACCCGCCGCTCGACGGCGGTCTCACCTTCCGGATCAAGGGCGGGGCGTCGCAGTGGTGGTTCGCGGTCCAGGTCGGCAACCACGGCAACCCGCTGCGCTCGGTCGAGGCCAAGGGCCCGACCGGCGGCTTCCGCAAGACGACCCGCCAGGCCGACAACTACTGGACCGTCGACGACGGAATCGGCTCCGGCCCGTACACGATCCGGGTCACCGACGTGTACGGCCACCAGAGCACCGCCACCGGCATCCGCATGACGCCGAGGAAGGTCCAACGCACCACGGCGTCCCTCGTCGCCGCCCCGCCCAGCGCCTCCCCAACGCCCGCGTCGCCCTCGCCGTCACTCTCCACCTCGCCGACGCCAACGGCGGAGTCAGCCGCGCCCACGACGACGGTCGAGGCCCTGGCAGGCGCAGCTCCGCTGGCCGCCGCCCGCTGCTGACCCCGCGCCCCGCTGCGGCGCTTGTCATGCGCGCGGGTGCGACCGGCGTGCGAGTGCGGCCGTCGTGCGGCTGCCACCGGCGTGCGGCGCTCGGCGTGCGCCTGCGCCTGCGCCTGCGGCGTGATCGACTCCGGATCGCCGAAGTGGCGGCATCCGGGCGGCGTGACACCCCCACGTCGCCGACCTGGGGTGGATCACGCCCACCCGTGGCGCGTCAGGTGCTGATGGCGCCCAGCACGGCGGCGGTGTTGCCACGGGCGGCACGCTCGCCGGCCACCACCTCTTCCGGGGTGGCGCCACGGGCCATCGCCTTGGCCATGGCCTCCTGACGCCGCTGCTCGATCTGCTCGTTCCGCCTCTGCTTCAACCGGTTCCAGAAAGACATGCGTCAGACCATCCCCGCGGTCCGGCGACGGCAAACCGATCAGCAGGCGTGCCGTCCGGCGAGCGGACGGCCGTAGGCAGGCCGCCCGCACATCGCCCGCACGTCGCGTACCGGCCGCCCGCACATCGCATACCGGCCGCCCGCACATCGCGTACCGGCCGCCCGCACATCGCGCCGGAAAGAGAGAAGAGACACCCGCTGCCGCCCGTTGACATGCGTTTCAGGCGAGTGACAGCGTTGTCATCGACTCATTTCCTCCATATGAGACGAGGAGCGCATCTTGCTCTATCGGAACTCACCCCGCCGCCGGGCGACAGCAGCCGCCGCGGTCGGCATTCTCGTCACGGGCCTGGCGCTCGCCCCCTCCGCGCCCGCCCAGGCCAAACCTCACGGCGCGCAGGACGACGCCGTACGGTCGGGCAACGCACGGTTCGAAGTGCTCTCCCCGACCCTGATCCGCACCGAGTACCAGAAGGACGGCCGGTTCACCGACGCCGCCACGTTCAACGCCATCGGGCGCGACGACTTCGCCCGTACGCGTTTCACCAAGCGCGTCGAGCACGGCTGGCTCACCATCGACACCGGCGCGATGACGCTGCGCTACCAGGTCGGCTCGGGCGCGTTCACCGCCGACAACCTGACCGTGCGGCTCAAGACCGGCAAGCAGACCGTGCAGGGCCAGCCCTGGGCCGGCCACACCGCGCCGGCCTGCGCGTTCGGCGCGCTCTGCGAGGCCGAGTCGCTGCAACTCAACGGTCCCGGCGTGGCCACCGACCACCGGGGATACACCGGACGCGGCTTCGCGGCGGGCTTCTCCGCGTCCGGCGACTCGGTGACGTTCGCGCTCGACGCGCCGGAGGGCGGCACCAGGCAGCTCGCCGTCCGCTACGCCAACAGCACCGGCGGCGACGGCCAGAACGTGGACCGCACCCTGACCGTGCAGGTCGACGGCGACGCCGGCCGCACGCTGACCCTGCCGCCGACCGCGAACTGGGACACCTGGGGCCTGGCCACCGTGCCGGTCGACCTCACCCCCGGCCGGCACGAGATCAGCGTCGTGCGGGGTCCCAACGACTCCGGCAACATGAACATCGACAGCCTCGCGGTGGTCAACCCGGGTGACCCGTTCCCCGCGCCGTCCGCACCCCGGCCGCAGCCCCTGCGCTTCGGCACCCTGGGAGAGGCCGAGACCGGCGCGCTCGCCGGCGGCGCGCGGCCTGCGAACGACCACAACGGCGCTTCGGGTACGGGTTTCCTGGCCGGCCTGGAGAACACCAGCGCCGCCGTGGCGCTCACCGTGACGGACGTACCCGCCGCCGGTGACTACCAGGTGCAGATCCGCTACGCCAACGGCCAGGCCGGCGCCCAGCCGAGCCAGACGCGCACCATGTCGGTGACGCCGGGGACGGCGGCACCGGTCACGGCGACCCTGCCGCCGACCAGCGGATGGGACTACTGGAACACGGTGGCCGTCCCGGTCCACCTGGACGGTGGCACCAACACCGTGACGCTGGGCTGCCCCACCGACGCCAGCTGCAACATCAACGTCGACACGGTCGCCGTCACGGGCAAGGACTCCCCGCTGCTCGCCCCGCACGCGCCGCTCGGCGGCTACCGCCGGGGGCTGGACGGCGTGACCGGCTCCGCGCTCACCGCACCGGGCCTGCTCTACCAGGACGGCTGGTACCTGCTCGACGACTCGGCCTCGGCCCTGCGCACCACCAAGCCCCGGCCCGCTCCCGAGCAGGACGGCTACGTCTTCGCGTACGGGCAGGACTTCACCCGTGGCCTGGCGGACCTGTCGACCCTGACCGGCCCCACGAAGCTGCTGCCCAAGTGGGCGTACGGGGTGTGGTACTCCGAGTACTACGACCGCACCGCCGCCGAGTTCCAGGCACTGGTGGACCGGGCCAGGGCTGAGGGCGTACCCATGGATGTTCTTGTCCTTGACACCGACATCAAGGCGCCGGACAAGTGGAACGGCTGGAGCATCGACCCCACCCGCATTCCCGACCCGAAGGCGTTCTTCGACTGGGCGAAGAAGCAGGGCCTGCACACCGGCATCAACATCCACCCGAGCATCCTCGGCTCGGACCCGAAGTTCGCCCAGGCGCAGGCCACCGCGAAGGGCAAGCTCCAGCGCGTCGGCTGCAACGGCGGCCCGGACTGCTACACGTTCGACTTCGGCGACCCGGACCAGCTCAAGGCGTATATGCAGCTGCACGACGGGATGATCCCGAAGGGCAGCAAGGGCCCGGACCTGTGGTGGCTGGACTGGTGCTGCGACAACACGAAGTCGTCGCTCGCCGGCGTGACCGGTGACGCGTGGATCAACCAGCAGTACGCCGACAAGACCGGCTTCGCGTTCTCCCGGGCGTACGGGTCGTTGCAGGCCGGCGGCTACAGCAGCCCGACCCCGGTGGTGACCGGACCGTGGGCCGACAAGCGCACCACGCTGCACTTCACCGGCGACACCACCAGCGACTGGTCGACCCTGCAGATGGAGGTCGGCTACACGCCGGGCGAGTCGGCCGCGACCGGGCTGGCCGCCGTCAGCCACGACATCGGCGGGCACACCGGTGGCCTGCGGGAGCCGGGCAGCGAGCCGGGCAGCACCAAGCTGCCCGACGACCTGTACGCCCGCTGGGTGCAGTTCGGCACGTTCCAGCCGATCGACCGGCTGCACTCCAACCACAGCGACCGGCTGCCCTGGCAGTACGGCCCGGCAGCCAACGCGTCGGCCAAGAAGTTCCTGAACCTGCGCAAGGAACTGCAGCCGTACACCTACGCCGCCGCCAAGGAGGCCACCCGCACGGGTACGCCCATCGTCCGCTCGATGTACCTGGCGTACGCGAACGAGCAGGCCGCGTACGCCACCGCCGGCTCGCAGTACCTCTACGGTCCGGACTACCTGGTGGCACCGGTGACGACACCGGGCGACACCGCCACCACGTCGGTGTGGTTCCCGCCGGGCAACACCTGGACGGACATCTTCACCGGCAAGACGTACCGGGGCGGCACCACGCAGAACATCACCACCACCCTGGACACCATGCCGGTGTTCAAGAAGCACTGAGACGGCGTTCCTGACACCGGCCGGGTGGGGCAACCCACCCGGCCGGTTCGTCGCTTGGCTGGACTCAGCGGGCGCGGCTCCCCTCTTGACGTTGCTCCGCCAGTTCGGCGAAGGGCAGGGGGCAGCAGGTGCTTGCGGCGCAGGTGACCAGGTCGTCACAGCCGGCCGAGATGGCGTCCCGCAACGTGTCGCGGATGACCGTCAGGTCGGCCAACTTCTGCTCGATCTCCACAAGCTTCTCCCTGGCACGCACCTGGAGGCCGGTGTCGGACCGGCCCCGGTGCTGGTGTCTGCCGGCGTCGAGCAGGTCGGGGTCCGGCCGGGAGAAGCCGAAGGTGAAGAACGCGCAGCAGGACGACTCTCGGGCCGCCAGGTCCCGCGCCAACTCCTCGACCCGGGCGGCACCGTCGAGGCGCAACCGCAGATGCCGCGCCGACAGTCGGTCGACGCCTCGTACCTCGGTGGTGAAGAACCGATCGAACTCGGCGAGCCGCAGCGGCCGTTCGGGCCGTCGGGAGGGTGCAGGCATCCGGCACCCAGGCCTCGTCCGCCGTGACGTGGCGATCGCTCATAGCCCCGACGGTAAGCCTGTACCCGGGTAACAGATGCAAGCCCAACGGCACTGCCCCACCGTCATCCCCGCGGCACGGGACGGTGAGCCGACCCCGCCCACCCGGTGCTCGCCCCCTTACCATCCCTCAGTGATCTCGAATGCCTTCGATACGCGCGGTGGGCTCACCTACGTCGACCGCCTCGACTTCACCCGAGGCAGCCCGCTCAGGGCTGTCCGCCGGATGGCCTGGCCAACGGTCAAGCTGCACGTTGACGACAGCACATTGACCCTGTCGTCACGTACCAGCTCGGACACCTTGCGGCACGTCCAGGTGGAGGCACTGCCGCACCGACCTCTGCACGGACGGTTTCCGCTGCCGGCGACCGCCGTCTCCTTCCAGGTCGAGGGACGCGACCAGGTTCTGCTCTTCTGGACTCCGCGCGTTGGCGCGGTCCTGCGTAAACTCGCCGATCTCGGCTGGGACGCCGAAGACCCTCGGTCCTGAGCCTCACCCTGTGGTGCAGTCGGGACGATCGGCCAGAGGTAGCGGCTCTGCTGCGCCTCAGCGGTCCGGTCAGATGGCCGGACACCTGACAACATGCCTCGCCAATGCTTTCCGGTCTCGGCTCGGAACTACGCTAGGACCAGCGCGATCACCAGGGCAGGCAGCATCAGGAGGGGCGCCGCAAGGCGGACGAGCTGCCACGCCCAGACGTTGCGGGGTGAACCGTGCTTCACGCGGCCGCTCGCGAGCCACATAGTCAAGAGCGCCAACCATCCGGCCCACGTCCCGCAGTGAATCCCGACCACGAGGGCGTCTCCGTTCGGCACCCCGACCACGAGGTCTCTCATCCACGGCTCGTGGCCAGTCTTGTACGTGACATCCGAGAGCAACAGACCTGAAACAACCAGCCCCACAGCTGGGAGCAGGAGAACGTAGAAGAGCCGTCGACGCGGCCGAAACGCGAACGCAAGCACGGCCACGACAACGACAGCAGTCGCCCGCACACCCCAGCCGATCGTGACCATAGGGAGCCGGCCGCAGCCGGAGGCCTGGCAAGCCAGCTCGGCGAACCACGGGACGAAGCGTTGCCGGAAGTCGATCGCCGAGCCGAGCACAAACGTCGCTCCGGCCCAGACGGCGCACAGCATCACGACGACCGCGAGGCAGCCGACGTTGCCTCGCCACGTCGGCGTAGCCACCTCGCTGGGCGTCGCGTCGCGGTCGCTGGTCATAACGGCGGCGAACGTACACCGCGTGGTCAACCCCGGATGCGGGCACCCGGGGTTGACCTGCGCCGCCCTGCCGACGGGCAGGTCCAGGTGCCGACCCTCAGACGGTCAGGGGACGAGGGCTACGAAGCTGAGGCCCGTGGTGTGCTCCGCCAGGTCGAGGGCGGCCGCCGGGTCGTCCAGGCCGACCGTCCGCATCTCGATCGCGGAGAGGTCCAGCAGTCCGGAGCGGACCAGGTTCCACACGTTGGTCACGGTCTCGTCGTTGCTCATCCAGGAGCCGCGCAGGGTGAGCCTGCGGCGCATCAGGTCGCCGTACCCGATGGTGAGGTCTTGGCGTACGCCGCCGATGAGCACAAGAGTGCCGCGCCCCCGCAAGCTGTCGTAGGCGGCCATGGTCGCGTCCGCCGTTGGCGTAGCGCCGAGGGCGTCGAGGGCGATGTCGACCGGGCCGATACCCACCGCATCCGTCGTACGGTCGCCGGTCAGCCGGTGGATACGCATGCGGGGGTCGAGCTCGGCCAGCCGGTCGAGCGCCCCCTTGTTGCGGCCCACCGCTGTCACCGTCGCGGCGCCCTCAGCGAGCGCCATCAGCACCGCCGCGCCGCCGAGTTGGCCCGTCGCACCGATCACCGCGACGTCGCGGCCGGTCAGCGGACCCGCCGCGTGCAGGCCCGTGGCGGCGATGCAGAGCCACGGCACAAACGACAGACGGGCCGGGTCCGGGTAGTTCTCCGCGCCGGGCAGCTTGACGAGCGTTTCCTTGGCGCACAGCGCCGTTTCCGCGAAGACACCGTCGCGCCACACCGTACGCATGCGATCCGTCCGCTCGCTGCCGGCCCCGGAACCGCCAAGGCCGACCCAGCCCACCAGGATCTCGTCTCCGCCGCCCGCGTCGAGCAGCGCCGTGTCCAGCACGACGTCGCCCGGGGCGACGTGGAACACGTCGGGCGCAACGTCAGTCACCCGGCCGACGCAGGAGGGACCCAGGATGAGCGGCACGGGCAGGCCGCCGCGGTTGCCCTTCACCACCATTTTCGTGTACGCCGGCAGGTGCGCGGCGAGCACCTCCACGAGCACGCCACCGCCCTGAAGGGTCGGCGAGGCAACATCGGAAAGCTGTACGTCGTCGTCTTCTGAAGCAACAGTCCAAGCACGCATGGGACAAGCCTGACGACTCGTTAGAGTGGTATCCAGAGCCGCTTTATTCTGGTATTGGAGGTCCCAGGGTGAGCAAGGAGCTGGGCACGTTCCTTCGCAGCCGGCGCGAGCGGATAGCCCCAGCCGATGCGGGTCTGCCGGTCACGCGGCGCCGCCGCACACCAGGGTTACGCCGGGAGGAACTGGCCCTGCTGGCCGGTATCAGTGCCACCTGGCTCACCTATCTCGAGCAGGGCCGCGATGTCCGCCCCTCCGGCCAGGTGCTCGACGCCCTCGCCCGAGCGCTGCGGTTGACCGACGCCGAGCAGGAACACCTGCACCACCTCGCCGGCGCAGGAGCCGCGCCGGAGCAGGACGTCTCCGAGGAGGCGACACCCGAGATCGCCGGTGTTCCGGCGTTGCTCGGCAACAACCCCGCGTACGTCACCGGCATCTGCTACGACGTACTCGCGACCAACCACGCCGCAGCGGAGCTGTTCCAGGGCGTGGGGCCGGGTGGCAACGTCGTACGCTGGGTATTCACCGAGCCCGTCGCCCGCCAGGTGCTGGTCGACTGGGAACAGGAGGCGCGCAGCATCCTGGCCCGGCTGCGGGCGATCGCCGGACAGCATCCCGGTCACCCGCGGGTAACCCGGCTCGTGGCCGAACTCACCGAGATCAGCCCCGAGGTACGCCAGTGGTGGCCGCAGTACGACATCCAGTTCAGCCACGCGGGCCGCAAACGCCTCCGGCATCCCCGACTGGGTGTGATCGCCGTATCGCACGCCGCGTTCCACGTCGCCGAGCGACCCGAACAGACGCTGGTGGTCTACCACCTGCCGGACAGCACCGACCTCTCTGCGGGAGCGACAGTTCCCGCGTGAGCCGTCATGTGTAGGCCGCCGACAGGACTTCAAGCCCGACCGGACCGGCGAGGCCGCCGGGCCTGGGACAACCACCCGAGGAACCTGGCGTGCATCGCCGGCAGGTTCGGGCGCAACCCCAGGCCGTACGCGTCGTCGACCGCATCGTGCATCGACGCGGCCAGGTAGAACGCCAAGGCGACGGAGTGGCCGTAGAACTCGGCCGTGAGAGTGAGCTGGGCCGGGCCGCACGGCCAGGGTGCGGCGCAGTTGCGGCACAGCCGCCTCGGACGCATCGGCAGGTGCGGGCGGGGGCGGGCGTTCATCCGATCCGCACCGTGCCTCGCCGATGTCCGGCCGGCAGGGCCTGCGCCCACACGCCCGCCCGTCGCACGTACAACTCGCGCCGCGCGACCGCGTCGCCCGCCGCGTTGAGCTGGTAACCCTCGATCCAGACCCACCCGTCGTACGTGTGCCGCTCGGGCAACTCGCGGATCACGCATAAATCTGCCTGGCATCGTCGGCGTACGGGACAGCAAAGACCCTGCTGGTCCGGCACTGACCTTCGGTCCGTCGGCTTGGCGGGCGTTCGTCGCTCAGGTCGCCGCGCGGCCGTAACCCGCGACCGTTTCAGGTCGCGCGATGCCGACGGATGTGGGCGCCGCATCGGCCGCCGTCTCAAGGTGCCGTGCGACCGTCAGCAGGTTGAAAGCCCGGTAGTAGGCGCGCGAGTCATCGCGCCACGTCTCAGGTCCCATCCGCTGCCGTAGCGCTTCGACGATTGCGCTCAACATTTCTCGTTGGGCGGGAAGCAGTGCGCCGCCGGCTTCCAGGGACGCGGTGACGCAGGCGGCCAGCTCCAAGGTGGTCGAATCCGGCTCTGCCAGCAGCGCAGGTGCCTCATGACGTTGCCAGTACCGCACGGCGTGCAGGGCAGCCGGTCCGGGGGCGCCGTACCAACAGCGAGGAGAGCCGTTCGGGTTCGGCTCAGTCGGACGAAGGCTCCGCTGGCCCCGGTGCTTGGCGAGCTTCCGTTCGGCGGTGTAGTCGCGGAGATCGGCATGCCAGCCCGCACGGCTCGCCACGAGAGCGTCCAACGCGCGCAGCAACGCGGCCTCGTCGCGGTGAAACGGTCCAGCGATCTCCTCGAGAAAACTCAGCGTGGCGTGGAAGCCGATCGGTCGGTACAACTGCACGCACGACCTCAACGCGCCAACCCGGTGCCGGTACGGCAGCGCAGCGTCGCGCACGCGGCGGGCGTAGGTGCCGAAGCTCACCCCGGGACGCTACCGCCCTCACGTCGAATACGCCGACATCACTACTTCCGACCAGGTGCTCTTCTAGTTTCGTCGACGTTGTTGTTAAACCTGTCCCGGAGTCGGGTTCCAAACTTTTCATCGCCGTCGTAGGACAAATGGGCCGTCCCAGTCATTTGCATCGAGGCCAATTCCACGAAGGCGGATGTTCCGATCTTGGCCTTCTCGCGCAAGCCGACCCTACGGCCGAGGTCTCCGCTGGCGGCAGCCTCACCTTGCGACCGCGACGGCTCGATATCGTGCCGCGCCGACGGTCGGTGATATTTGTCGTGGACGAGTTGTGGAGAGTGCAGTTTATAGAACGCTTCAATCTTCTGGAACGTTGGCCCACTCGTCGGGTAATCACGCACGTTGACGCGAAGGTACCACATCATGTTGAATGCATGATCAGCATTCCGTGGAGGCGTTCCCGCATCCATCTTTCCCACTAGCCTGCCCAGATCATTCCGTTGATATTCTTGCAGCCCTGGATCCGAACCCCTCTTGACCGCGTCCTTCAACTCTTTCAGGGCTTTCCGGTACTCACGCGATTTGATGGGCGGGGCCGAGAATCGGATGGCCGCGCCCATCTCGACGGGACGATAGAACGTGCTGGGGTTCGAAACAAAATCAGAAGGCCCGTTGTACGAGTCGGCATTTGACATGTATTCAAGGCCGACAGTTCCCGAGTTGTTCATCAGCGCTGGCCCTCCCGGAGACTACCGATGCAGATGCCTGTCGGCACTCCAACGGGACGAGCGGCGTTATGGTTCACCGGCCGGGCGACCTTTTTCCCTGGAGCGTTGAGCTCAGAGCCTCGATCACGGCCCTGAGCTGGTGGGCGACGGACGAGTCGACCCTGTACGCCGGTTTATGAACGCGAAACGTGCCCTGAGCAGGCGCTTCGTTCGCCTGACACCTCGTTAGGGCGTGGCCAGGGCGTCCGAGTCGATGGCCGGACGATCGCGCAATCCCGGGGGAAGGGCCGGCCAGGACTCGTCGCCCAGCAGCCCTCGCACCCGCGCCACGGCGCGCTCATCACCCTTGGTGGCCGCCGCGATCAGCCTCTCAATCTCGATAAAACGCACGTAGGCATCACGCATCAGCTTGGCCTTGAAGGGAGGGTTAGGGAAACCGGCGCTTGCCCCAAATGCCCCATCGGTATAGAACTGCCACCAACTATTCTTCCGCACACCATCGCGAACATAGGAGATCGCCGACTGCCTGCACGAGAACTCCGGCATGATGTCGTGGCATTGCCGGCACAGTGGCACCAAGTTGTCCGGCTCATTTGATCCACCGAGCGCCCAGTCGTGCAGATGCGCTCTCTCCAGCCATCCACCTGCCGAACCCCATACCGCAGCAAGGCTCCCCTGCGTGTCGTCAACGGGTGCTAGCCAGCTGCACCTGAAGCAGAACGGCTCACCCCAACCGATGTAGGTGGCGTAGAGATCAGGGAAGACGACCTCGTATCGCGACATCCAGTACTCCGCTACCCGGTAAAGGCTGGGCATCACTCCGCGACTCTGCCCCATCCAGTCCTCCCCATGTGCGTCCATCGCCCGGCGGGAGGTTAGCCCACGCCTACGACGAAATTCGGCCAGCGAACATCCTGTGGCAGTGGCCGGCGGGAGCGCGCCTGCTCACAATCCCTTACCGAACAGAGTGTCGATCGCGTTTCGGGTGCGTTCCTCGCTGACCGGCATCAGGTGCGTGTAGACCCGGAGGGTGAACCCGGGATCAGCGTGGCCGAGGTACGACGCGAGCGCCTTGATGCTCTCCCCTGCGTCGAGCAGCGACGAGGCGTAGCGCGTGCATGCCGCTGGCCCGGGTCGGCGTGATGCTGGCCGACACCACGGCGGGGCGCCAACTCTTGTTGTCGAAGGTGCGCCGGTTGATCGCACCTCGCCGGGTGCTGGTAAACAGAAGCGGCCGCTGACCCGCTCGTCGTCGGCTGGGTTCTCCCACGGCAGGGTGAGCGTCACCGGCTCGCAGTCCTTGATGTGCTGCCGCAGCACCTGGGCGACGGAGTCCGGCAGCGGCACCCGGCGGTCCCGGTCGTTCTTGGGTAGGCCGAGGACGAGCCGGGAGCGGCCGCTTGACCTGATGTGAGACGTGTACCCATCCCGCGTCGAGGTCGATGTCGTCGACACCGAGCCCCAGAATCTCGCCCTGCCGCAGCCCGCAGCCGGCGCCCAGGTCAACCATCGCGCGATACCGCTGGACAAGGCCACCGCGGATTGCCGAAACCTCGTCGTACGTCCACGGCACCACCCGGCGCTGCACCGGTCGCGGAGGCTTGACCGACTTTGCCGAACACGGATTCTTGACGATCCGCTCGTCGTCGACGGCCGCGCCAAGGATGGTCCGCAGGTGGGCGAAGACCACGGCCCGGGTCGCCGGGGCCAGCTTGCCGACCATGTTCGCGTCCCACTCACGGATGTGGCCCGGCAGAGTCCTACGGTCACAGCATGGACGACCCGATCGAGCTGCGTCTCGACCTCGCCACCGCCGAGGACCTTCGCATCGCGCTCTACGACCTGGGCGAGCATCAGGCCGCAGGCAGACCGATCCCCTCCATGGACGCCGAGACCAGCAGACGGCTCGGCGCCCTCCTGCGAGACCTGGACATTCGGTTGGGCGGCACCGGGAGATTCGCGTAGCCGGTTTGCCAGCGAGCGGTACGGAAGCCGGCACCTCGACTGCCATCGGGGGCAGGGCTTCCGACTGCCGCGCCAGTCCAACCCCGGGACAGGCTTGCCACCGCATCACCGGGTCGCGGCACCGGCTCCACCGCCAAGACGTGCCCGCCCCTCCCCCACAGCCGCCGGCCCCAACTTCAGGACCACCGAGCGCCGGCCGCTTCGGCCGCTGGTGGCGCGCCGCTCGCGGGCCCGTGGTCCGGCCGGATCGGAGCCACCCGCTCCATTGAGCGTGATGCCTGTGAGTCATCTTGATGACTCACAGGCATCACGCTCAATGTGGTGTCCGCCCTCGGCCGTCAGCGCCGTCCGCCGTCGACCCGCAGGGGCGCGGCCCGCCCCCGCGAGGCCCCACAGCGGCACAGCCAGCCCAACGCGAAAGGGGGTCAACTGAGCTCGCGCTCAGGGCGTCTCCAGGGCGTCAAACGCCGCCCGATGTTGACCATGAATGACCATCGACGCCCGAACATAGAACCAGCTCAGAGCCTTGATCAGGCCTCTGAGCTGGTGGGCGACGGACGAGTCGACCTGTACGCCGGATTTTGTGCGCGGCGCGTACCCCGAGGGGTTTCACGCCGGCGGCGGCCATCCATCTCGGCCTGCCGTTGCCGGCAGGCTCTAGCGGCCTACCCGCAGACATTGGGCGGGCAGCCCTCAAGCGTCTGCGCCGGGTCGTCATCTTGCGGTGACGGCCCTTGCTTGGCCTTGCTCCGGGTGGGGTTTACCGAGCCACCCCGGTCGCCCGGGGTGCTGGTGGGCTCTTACCCCACCGTTTCACCCTTACCGTCCCCAATGGGGTCGGCGGTCTGTTTTCTGTGGCACTGTCCCGCGGGTCGCCCCGGGTTGCCATTAACAACCACCCTGCCCTGTGGAGTCCGGACGTTCCTCGGCGGCGGGCCGAAGCCCGCCGACGCGACCGCCCGGTCGACTCGTCCGTCGCGCCCCCATCCTAACGGCGTGGCGGGGATACCCTGTTCCGCCCCGGCTCAGCCGATGACGCTGGCGGGCCGGTGCGGCCGACGAGGGCGAGACGGCGGCGCTCAGGCCCCCAGGCGCGCCGTCCATGACACCACGTCGGCGACCGTCGAGTTGCCGCCGCAGAGCACGAGACCCAACCGGGCGTCGTCACCTACCCGCTCCCGTACCTGGCGGGCGGCCGGCAGCAGGCATCCGGCGGCCGGCTCGGCCCAGACCTTCGCATGCTCGGCCAACTCCACCGTCCCCCGTACCGCCTCGGCGTCGGAGACCACGAGCACGTCGCTGACCAGGGCGACCACGTGGTCGTAGGTGAGCGGCGAGACGGTCGGCGCGCTGAGCGTGGTGACGATCGACGACAGCGGCACCTCGACCGGCCCACCCTTGGCCAGGGCCAGCGACATCGCCTGCGCGCCCTCGGTCTCCACGCCCCAGACGCGTACCCCCGGTCGGCGTGCCCGTAGCGCAGCAGCCACTCCGGAGATCAGCGCCCCACCGCCGACGCTGACCAGCACGTCGGTCAACTCACCGGCGTCGTCGGCGAACTCCAGTCCGACCGTGCCCTGCCCGGCGAGCACCACCGGGTCGTCGAACGGGTGCAGCAGGGTCAGTCCGTCCTCCCGCAGCCGGGACATGAGCGCGAACGCGGCGGACATGCCGTCGGTCAGATGGACGTCGGCACCGGCCGCGCGGGCCACCTCGATGGCACGCGCCGGCGCCGTCCGGGGCATCACGACGGTCGCCGCCACACCCAGGGCGCCGGCCATCACGGCGACCGCGATGCCGTGGTTGCCACCACTGACCGCCAGCACGCCCGCCGCCCGCTCGGCATCGTCCAGGACGAGCAGCTTCGCCGCCGCGCCGCGCGCCTTGAACGACCCGGTACGTTGCAGCAGCTCCAGCTTGGCGGTGACAGGCACGCCGAGCAGCTCGGACAGGCCGGGGCTGGGAACGGTGGGTGTGTGAATCACGTGGCCGGCGATCCGGCCGGCGGCCGCCTCGATGTCCGCGAGTTCGATCATCGCTGAAGCGTGCCACAGCGGCGGCACGCTACCCCGGTCGCCCGGGGTGCGCGCCGGGCTGACCTGCTGAACGGGGTCACGACGGCCAACCCAGTGAGGTTTGGCGTCGGCGAGCGGGCGATTAGCCAGCCGATCGTGCGGGGGTTCAGTCGGCCGGGCTAGCCTCGTGGGGCTATGGATCTCTCCCACGCCGCGCTGCTGCTCGCCGCCGGTCTCGCCGCGGGCACTGTCAACGCGGTGGCCGGCGGTGGTTCGTTGATCACGTTTCCGGCGATGATCGCGGTCGGGTTGCCGCCGGTGCCGGCGAACGTCAGCAACTCCGTCGCCGTCTTTCCCGGGTACGTCGCCAGTGTGGCGGGCAGCCGCCAGGACCTGCCGCGCCCCCGCGCGCTCGCCACGTTGGTGCCCACCACGATCGTCGGCACGATCGTCGGGGCGCTGCTGTTGCTGGCGACCCCGGCCCGTGCGTTCGAGCTGGTCGTACCCTTTCTGGTTCTCGGCGCGACCGCGGTCCTGGCCTTCCAGGACCCGCTACGCCGGCTGGTCGGTCACCCCCGGGACCTGTCGCCACGCCAGCGGACGGTCGCGGTCCAGACGATGGTCGCGCTCGGTGCGGTGTACGGCGGGTACTTCGGCGCGGCGCTCGGGGTGATGCTGGTCGCCGGCCTGGCGCTGGTGCTCGACGCGACCCTGGCGCGGGTGAGCGCGATCAAGAATCTGCTCTCGGCCGTGGTGGGGTTGACCACACTCGTGATTTTCGCCCTGTTCGGCCCGCTGAACTGGGCGGTGGTCGCGGTGGTCGCGCCCGCCACCCTCTTTGGGGGGTACGTGGGCGCCCGGCTGGTCCGCCGGCTGCCGGCGGTGGTGCTCAAGACGCTGATCGTGGTGTTCGGTACGACGATCGGCCTCTACCTGCTCTACCGCGCCCTGCGCTGACCCGCCGGACGCCAGCCCTCAGTACGCCTCGCCCACCGGCTCCTCGGGGGCGTGCTCGGTGTCGACGGCGGCGCGGTTCCAGCGGGACCAGAGGACCCGCTCGCCGTAGCCGGCGGCCATCATGTGCGCGAACGCCAGGTACACCAGCACGCCGACGGCGAGCACCCCGAACCCGACCCAGAACGGCAGCGCCAGGGACTGCTCGGCGAGCTTGCCGGAGATGATCGGGGCGGGCGCGGCGGCACCCCAGCGGACCAGGTTGAACGCGCCGGTGGCGAGCCGGCGGTCGCTGGAGCCGAGGCCGAGCGCCAGGTCGGTGAGGTTGGCGTTGGCGAGGCCCATGCACAGGCCGGCGAGCACCAGCACCACGAGCGCCTCGGCGGTGCTGGTCGAGGTCGCGAAGAGGACCATGCAGACCAGCAGCCCGGCGATGGCCACGCCGACGGTCTGCACCGCGCCGATCCGGTGGGCGAGCCGGTGGCCGATCACCAGGATGCCGGTGGCCAGGCCGAGGCCCCAGCCGGTGAAGGCGAGCCCCAGCGGGACGACGTCCAGGCCGAGGAAGAGCGGCGTGTAGCCGAGCACGACGAAGAACACGAAGTTGTACGCGGCGGTGACCACGCAGAGCGCGATGAACGCCGGGCGGCGGTAGGTGGCGAAGATCTGGCCGACGCGTACCGGGGCCTGGCGGTTGGTGGGCTCGCGCAGCTTGCGGGCGGCGACACCGAGGGCGAGGACCATGA
Organism: Micromonospora sp. CA-248212; assembly: GCF_050948405.1. Taxonomy (NCBI): domain Bacteria; kingdom Bacillati; phylum Actinomycetota; class Actinomycetes; order Micromonosporales; family Micromonosporaceae; genus Micromonospora; species Micromonospora sp. CA-248212. The sequence continues at coordinate 5,586,034 of NZ_CP192023.1, forward strand.
ACACGCCGCAGACGAAGAACGGCAGCCGCCAGGAGACCTGGCCGAGCAGGCCACCGATCAGTGGGCCGACGGCGAACCCGAGGCCGAGGGCGGTCTCGAAGAGGCCGACCACCCACTCCCGGTCGACGGCCAGGTTGACCAGCACCACCATGGCGGTGGCGAAGAACATCGCGTTGCCGAGGCCCCACACGCCGCGCAGCACGGAGAGCTGCACGATGTTGCCGCTGAACGAGGCGAGGATGGCGGCCAGGCCGACCACCGAGACACCGGCGACCAGCACCGGCTTGAAACCGAACCGGCCGCTGGCGAGCGTCGCCGGGATCATGCCCAGGGCCATGACCGCGATGTACGCGGTGAACAGCAACTCGACCTGCCAGGCGGTGACGCCGATCGCCTCGCCGATGGCGGGCAGGATCGGGTCGACGACGGCGATGCCGGCGATGGCGAGGAACGCCACCAGCGTGGTGGCGTAGATGGCACTGCGGTTTGGTTCGGATGACCGATCCACTCCGACTCCCCAATTAGCTGTATCGTACAGGTATTTACCCTGTATCCTACAGCTATGAGCGACGACGACGAGAGCACCCTCGGACTGATCGAGACCGAGGTGGCCCTGCTGATGCGCTTCGGCGAGGCCACCCGGCGGGCCACCGGGTCCGCCGAGCACCGGGTGCTCGACCGCGCGGCGTACGTCATCCTGCGGCACCTCGACGCCGCCGGCCCGCAGAACGTCTCCGCGCTCGCCGCGCGGCTCAACCTGGACGGCTCGACGGTGACCCGGCAGGTCTCCGCCCTGCAACGCGACGGCCTCATCGCCCGCGCCCCCGACCCCAGCGACGGGCGCGGCACGGTCATCTCCCCCACCACCGCCGGCCTCCAACGGATGGCCGCCGTGCAGGCCGCCCGCACCCGGCTCTACGGCGACATGCTCTCCGACTGGAGCCAAGAGGACCGCTCCACCCTGGCAGCCCTGCTGGGCCGCCTCAACCAGGCCCTGGTAAACCGCAACCGCCCCCGCTAACCCGCCAAGATCCGCGCAACATCACCGATACTGCGGTCTCCGACGCAGTTGAGGCAGCAACATCCCTGATGTTGCGCACATCCCACCCCGGCCTGACCTGGGCGGGACCCCGGCCCACCCCTCCCTGCCCTGCCCCTCCAACCCAGCCCGGCCCGCCCCTGCCCAGCCCGCCCCAGCCCTGCCCGTCCGAGCCCGCCCCTGCCCTGCCCGGCCCGGTCCAGCCCGGCCCCGCCCCGCCCCGCCCGGCCCAGCCCGACCCGGCCAGACCAGACCAGACCCGGCCCGACCAGACCCAGCCCGGCCCGACCCGGCCCCGGCCCGGCCCGGCCCCGGCCCGGCCCGGCCCTGTCGATCATGGAGTTGTGGTGGAGTACGAACCGGCGCAGTTAGTCATCATCCGGGCACCAGAACTCCATGATCGACGCGGGAGGTCGGGGCGCGGCCCCTTTCACCGCCACCGCCCGGCCGCGGGCGCTGCGCCGCACCCATTCGCCGCCAAGATCGCGCAACATCCTGGATGTAGTGGCATCCCCGCCACCCGACACCACTACAACAAGGATCGAGCACGATCTTGATGGTGGTAACGCGCGACCGGCGCACACAACAGGCGACGGGCAAGTGCGACCCGCGACCGGCGAGGGGCGATGGGCAAGGGGCGACGGGCAAGGGGCGACGGGCGGCGGGCAAGGGGCGACGGGCAAGGGGCGACGGGCGGCGGGCAAGGGGCGACGGGCGGCGGGCGGCGGGCAAGGGGCGGCAGGCGAGGGGCGACGGGCAAGGGGCGGCAGGCGAGGGGCGACGGGCGAGGGGCGGCAGGCGAGGGGCGACGGGCGGCGGGCGGGACTGCTGAACGGCCCCGGGCGCCGGCCTCGCGGCGGGCGCCCGGGGAACGGGAACAGGGAACGCGGTCAGGCGACCGGTTCGCGGGCGGCGTCGGCGTCGCGGTCGGCGTCGGGGGTGACGCGCGGGTCGCCCTCGTCGGCGAAGTAGTCGTCCGGTTCGGTGCCGTCGACTCCCTCGGGCGTCTTCAGAGCCCGCAGGATCAGCGTCACCAGCGCCGCGACGGCAAGGTTGACCAGCACCGCCACGATGCCCACGTAGATCGTCTTGGGTGTGTCGAAGCCGAACTTCTCCAGCGGGAACGCCGAGCCACCGAAGTGCTTCTTCGTCGGGCTGGCGACCTGGTACAGCATCCACATGCCGAGGCCCATGCCGGCGACCCAGCCGGCGATCAGGGCGGTCCGGTGGAACCAGCGGGTGTAGAGGCCCAGGGCCACCGCCGGCAGCGTCTGGAGAATGATGACGCCGCCGATGAGCTGGAGATCGATCGAGAACTGCGGGTCGAGGAAGACGATGCAGGCGACCGCGCCGACCTTGACCACCAGTGAGGTGATCTTCGAGACGTTCGCTTCCTGAGCCGGGGAGGCGTCCTTCTTCAGGTACTCCTTGTAGATGTTGCGGGTGAACAGGTTCGCCGCCGCGATCGACATGATGGCCGCCGGCACCAGCGCGCCGATGCCGATGGCCGCGTACGCGACGCCGGCGAACCAGTCCGGGAACTGCTGGTCGAACAGCAGCGGCACGATCGTGTTGTTGTCCACGCTGCCGGCCGAAGCCCCCGGCAGCGGCTTCACGCCGGCCGCGATGGCCATGTAGCCGAGCAGCGCGATCAACCCGAGCAGCAGGCTGTACGCGGGCAGCGCCGACATGTTGCGCTTGATCACGTCACGGTTCCGGCTGGCCAGGACGCCGGTGATGCTGTGCGGGTAGAGGAACAGGGCCAGCGCCGAACCGAGCGCCAACGTGACGTACTGCAACTGGTTGTTGCCGTTGAGCAGGATGCCGTCGTTCGGGTTCGGTGACGCCTGGAACTTCGCGTCCGCCGCGTCGAAGATGTCGCCCCAACCGCCGAGCTTGTACGGCAGGTAGATGACCGCCACCAGGATCACGATGTAGATCAGGCTGTCCTTGACGAACGCGATCAGCGCGGGCGCGCGCAGCCCCGACTGGTAGGTGTACGCGGCGAGGATGGCGAACGCGATGATGATCGGCAGGTGCCGGGCCAGGGTGCTGTCACCCGTCACGCCCATCGTCTTGAGCACGGCCTCGATGCCCACCAGTTGCAGCGCGATGTACGGCATGGTGGCGACGATCCCGGTGATCGCGATGAGCAGCGCCAGCACGGGCGAGTCGAACCGCCGGCGGACGAAGTCGGCCGGGGTGACGAAGCCGTGCCGGTGCGAGACGGACCAGAGCCGGATCAGCACCAGGAAGACCAGCGGGTAGATGACGATCGTGTACGGCACGGCGAAGAACCCGGCCGCCCCGGCCCCGAACATCAGGGCCGGCACCGCCACGAAGGTGTACGCCGTGTAGAGGTCACCGCCGACCAGGAACCAGGTGATCCAGCCGCCGAAGCTGCGCCCGCCCAGGCCCCACTCGTCGAGGTGCGCCATGTCCTTTGGCGCGCGCCAGCGGGCGGCCACGAAGCCCATCGCGCTGACCAGCAGGAACAGCAACGAGAAAACGATGATCTCGGTGAGATGGTCGCGCCACATCAGCAAACCCCCTTCGTTCGCGACTGCGGGGCTCGCAAAACCGGCTCACTCCTCGCGCTCACCGCACACCCCGCTTCTTCGTCATCTGGTAGACGAGCGTCGTGGTGGCGACGCCGAGCAGGATCCAGGCCAGTTGCAGCCAGTAGTAGCGCGGGAATCCGAAGATCCGGGGCGCGTCACTGTTGAAGAACGCCGGGACCAGCGGCACCACGATGGGGATCAGGAGCAACCAGTTCCAGGGGCTGTGGTCCTTCGCCCTGGATGACGCCGTGGTAGGCGCCTCCGGTTCGGGTGCAGCCATCTGACACACCTCCGGGGAGTCGAGGCACTCGATGTAACGGCCGGAGGCTACGACTCTGTGACCGCCGTCACGATCAGGGCGCGGACGGCTCTGCGCCGAACGGCGCATCGGCTGCGCTGAACGGCGGGGGGCGCGCTGCTCAGGCGGCGGGCAGGTGCGCGGTGTCGTTGACCGTGCGGACGGCGATGCCGCCGTCGGGCCACAGGTCGAGCACCGAGATGCCGGCCGCGTCCAGGAAGAGCCGGTGCAGGAAGCCGTCGGTGGCGGCGAGGGCGTCGCGCAGCGCCAGCTTGATCGGCGAGACGTGCGAGACGACCACCACGGTCTCTCCGGGGTACGCCTTCGGCAGCGCCTCGACGACCCGACGCACCCGTTCGGCCACCTGGGTGAACGACTCGCCGCCCGGCGGGGCGATCCGCGCCGACGCGAGCCAGGCGTCCATCTCCCCCGGCCACTGCTGGCGTACCTCGGCGAAGGTACGCCCCTCCCACTGCCCGAAGTCGCACTCGATCAGGTCGGCCTCGGTGCGGACCGGCACGTCGCCGATCGCGTCGGCGATCGCCGCCGCGGTGGCCGTACACCGGGAAAGGGGTGAGCTGAGCACGGCCGCGACGGACGGGGCCAGCGCGGCCACGCGCGTGCCGGTGGCGGCGGCCTGGGCCCGGCCGCGCTCCGAGAGCGGCACGTCGCCGCGGCCGGAGTAGCGGCCCTGCTCGGTGTACGCGGTCTCGCCGTGCCGCACGAGGATCAGCCGGGTGGCGGTGAAGCTCGGACGGGGCTCCCAGGAGGCCGGCGCGGTCGCCGGGTCGCTGCCCGTCGACGTGCCTCCGGCCGGTGCGCTGGCCGAGGCCGGTGCGCTCGGGGACGCCGTTGGGGTGGGTCGGCCGGCGGCGGCGTCCATCGCGGCGTTGGCGAGCGCGTCGGCGTGCCGGTTCTCCTCGCGGGGGATCCAGGTGAAGCGGACCGCGCCGAAGCGGCCCACCAGCGCGGCCGCCTGCGCGGCGAGCGGACGCAGGCCGGGGTGCTTGATCTGCCACCGGCCGCACATCTGCTCGACCACCAGCTTGGAGTCCATCCGGACGTCCACCTCGGTGGCGGCCAGCTCGGCGGCGGCCCGCAGACCGGCGATCAGGCCCTGGTACTCGGCGACGTTGTTGGTCGCCGTACCCAACGACTCGGCGCGCTCGGCGAGCACCTCGCCGGTCTCCGGGTCGCGCACCACCGCGCCGTAGCCGGCCGGCCCGGGGTTGCCCCGGGACCCGCCGTCGGCCTCGACGACGACCACGCGCGGCGCCACGACCTACAGGCCCGACTCGTTGGTACGGACCATGATCCGCCGGCAGTCCTCGCAGCGGACCACGTCGTCCGGGGCGGCCTTGCGGATGCGGGCCAGGTCGGCGCCGGAGAGGTCCAGTCGGCAGCCGCCGCAGCGGCCGGCGGTGAGCAGCGCCGCGCCCAGCCCGGTGTCCTCGCGGATCTTGTCGTAGAGGGTGACCAGTTCGGCGGGGAGGTCGGCCGCGAGCGGCTGCCGGGCGCCCCGCTTGAACTCCTCGTCCTTGGCGATCTCGGCCAGCGCGTCGTCCCGGCGCTGCTCGGTGGCGGCCCGCTTCTCCCGGGCGTCAGCCAGCCGCTGCTCCACACCGTCGAGGACGCCCTGGGCGGTCTCCCGCTGCTCCATCAACTCCAGCTCGGCGTCCTCCAGGTCACCCTGACGCCGGTTCAGTGAGGCCAGCTCGTGCTGGAGCGCCTCCAGTTCCCGGGCCGGACCGGTGCCGGCGGCGAGCCGGTTCTGGTCCTTCTCCTTGCGGGCGCGGACCTGCTCGACGTCCTTTTCCAGGCGGGCGATGTCCCGGTCCAGGTCGTCGACCGCCACCTGGGCGCGTACCCGCTCGTCCTCCAGCGACGACAGTTCCCGGGCCAGTGCCTCCAGTTCGGCCCGCTCCGGCAGCGACCGGCGGCGGTGCGCGAGCTGGGCGAGGTTGGTGTCGAGCGCCTGAAGGTCGAGCAGGCGGCGCTGGACCTGGGGGTCAGCCTTCACGGTCGGGCTCCTTGTCGTCCACAACGGGTGCGGCGGCGTGCACGGTCCACGGGTCGGTGTCCAGGTCGGACACCAGCGTCTCGACGCCCGGCGCCTCCCGCAGGAAGGCGGCCAGGTCGTCCAGCCACGGTCGTTCGGTCGCCCAGTGGGCGGCCTCGATCAGGGCGGGACCATCGGCGGCGACGTGCTCGCTGGCCGGGTGGTGCCGCAGGTCGGAGGTGAGAAACGCGTCCACCCCGGCGGCGGTCGCGGCGCCGAGGAAGCTGTCTCCCGACCCGCCGCTGACGGCGAGGGTACGAACCATACGCCGGGGATCGCCTGCGGCGCGAACTCCCCAGGACGTGACGGGAAGCACGGCGGCGGCGTGCCGGGTCAGCTCGGCGAGGGTCATCGGGTGGGGCAGGTCGCCGATCCGGCCGAATCCACGGTCGTCACCGTGGGCGGGAGAGCCGGGCGCGGGCCGTTGCAGCGGGCGCAGCCCGGTCAGGCCGAACCGGGCGGCGAGCGCGTCGGAGACGCCCGGGGAGGCCACGTCGGCGTTGGTGTGCGCCGCGTAGAGCGCCACGCCGGCCCGGATCAGGTCGTGGACGATCCGCCCCTTGACGGTGGTCGGCGCGACCGACGACACCCCGCGCAGCAGCAGCGGATGGTGCGCGACGATCATGTCGGCCTCGACGGCGAGCGCCTCGGCGACCGTCTCGGGCACCACGTCGACCACGCACAGCACCCGGCGGACCGGGGCGGTCGGCTCACCGAGCACCAGGCCGACACGATCCCACTCTTGCGCCCAGACGGGCGGATAGCGGCGCTCCAACTCGGCCGCCACGTCGCTCACCGTGGCGGCGGATCGGCTTGTGCTCACGGCGGGCCAGCTTACCGGCGTAGTGGCCATCGGGCGGTGACACCCGGCCCCGGCCGCGTCGGCCAGCGGTCCGGCCGCCCCTCGCCGGCCGCGAGCTGGCGACGCCGTGCGAGCCGCAGGTCTGACCGCGCGGCGCGCACCGCCGGTTGGGCGACACCGCGCCGGCTGCCGGTGCGGCAGCGCCGTCGACCCGCCGCCAACGCGCCGGGCCGGCTCAGGCCGCGCGGTACGCGACGGTCCGCAGCGCGGCGAGCGGCATCGCCCAGGGGAAGGCGTGCATGTGCTGCTCCCCCGTACCGGGTGGGTGCAGGGCCACCACGTGGTCACCGAAGAGCACGGTGATCCCCCAGTCCGCCAGCCGGGCCACGCCGGCCCGGAACGCCGGGTGGGCGGCCATCGCGACGTTGGTGTACGGCACGGCGACGATCGGGATGCCCTTGCCCTGTGCCTCGACGAGGAGGCCGAGCGCGAGGGTGTCGGCGATGCCGGCCGCCCACTTGTTGACCGTGTTCACGGTCGCCGGGCAGACGACCATGGCGTCGGCGGGCGGCAGCACGTCCGGGTCGCCGGGGTTCTTGTAGTGCGTCCGTACCGGGTGGCCGGTCTGTCGGTGAAGTGCCGCCTGGTCGACGAACTTCGCGCCGTCCGGCGTGGTGACCACGCAGACGTCCCAGCCGTCGGCCTGGGCCAACTCGACCAGGCGGCCGACGTGACGGGCCAACGGCGAACCGCAGGCGATGACGTAGAGCACCGCACGGTGCTCGCTGGTGTGTGGTTGGCCGGTCGTCACACCGGCTCCGCGCTCATACCCCTACTCCCATCTGCTCAGCCAACTCCGCTACCGGAGAAGGCGGCGCACCCCGTGTGCGACGAAGGACGTCGGACATCACCTCGTGGGCGATCGGCCGGCAGCGGATCTCCGACGGCGCGAGCCGGTCGCCGAGCAGCAGCATCTCGCCGGCGTTGGCCACGTCGCCGATCTGGGCGTACCCGCGGGCGATGTCGAGCAGGTGGTGGGCCCGGCGTTCGGGCAGCAGCGCGTTGAAGTCGGGCTCGGCGATGCGCAGTTGGTGGACCTCCACGGCGCGGCCCCCGTCGCCCAGCTCGACGGCGGCGGCGGCCCGGTGCAGCTCGACGTTCGTCGGGCCGAACGACGTCCAGTAGTGGTTGTGGTCGCCGCCGAGCAGGGTGGCGGCCTCCTGCGCACAGTTGATCAGGTCGTCGACGCTGGCCGAGTCGCCGATCCGGGACGCGGCCATCGCACCCTGCAACAGCAGCATCCCGTACACGGACAGCCGGGCCGGCGACACCTCGTTGCTGCCGCCCGGGGCCAACCGGTTGGCGATCTGGACGTTCAGCTCCAGCGCCGGCCGGGCCCGACCCATGGCGACCAGGGCGTTGCAGACGCGGGTGGTGGCGATGCCGGCCAGCAGCGGGTCGTCGGCGCGCTGGGCGACCGCCATCGACCGGTCGGCGGCCAGCCAGGCCAGCTCGAACTCGCCGAGCTTGCGCAGCACCGAGGAGGCGATCTGGTAGACCTGCCCGAGCAGGTGCGCCGCCTCCGGCGCCTGCGCCCCGCTGTAGGCGGCGTCGGCGGCCTGCGCGTCACGCAGCAGCTTGGGCAGCGCGCGGGTGAGCATCCCGTAGCGGCCGTACTGGTAGGTGAGCCAGGCGTGGTTGACGGCCTTGCGCATGTCGTCCAGCGGCGGCGGGTACGGCACGGCGTCGAAGTACGCGCTCATCGAGTCGTACCGCTCCAGGGCGGCCCGGATCTCCTGCACCTCGATCTGGTCGATGCAGTTCAAGGCGTCCGTACGCCGCTCCGGGTCGCGGCCCAGCAGAAGCTGCACGTCCATCTGCAGAATGTCGGCGATCTCGTAGAGGACCGAGAACTTGTCCAGCCGGCGGACGCCCCGCTCGACCTTGTCGACCCAGCTCTTCGACTTGCCCAGGCGGTCCGCGAAGACCTGCTGCGACATCTTGCGTCGCCCCCGCCAGTAGGCCACTCGCCGGCCAATGGGTAGCTCGTCCATCTCCCCATCCCTCCCCTGCCACCGCCGAAGGGCGGGGCGCTGTCCGCGGGTGCGGCGATCAGTCGTTCGTCTTGCAGTTTTCGCTGGTCGCACAGCCTGTACGTCAGCCGGACAGCCAGTCCTCGTACTTTTCGTGCAAGTTGCATGAGCCGTTCGTCAACCTCAACGATCGTGGGTTACGGCAGTGACGGCGCTCGAACTGCGACCTGGCGTCCGCCGGGCCCGACCGAGGGGAGATGGCACACATGTGGGGGAACGTCGGACCACGCGTCGCCGAACTGTCGCCGCTGGAACGCGTCCGGCTGCGCCGGGTCGCCATCCGGTACGCCGTACACGGGTGGGAGGTGACGCCCGGCGCCTGCCTCGCCCGCAGCAGGTTCGTGTGCGGTCGGGCCGGCTGTCCCACCGTGGGTTGCCACCCGGCGCTGGAGAACTGGGAACTGGCGGCCACCACCGACCCGGCCCGGGTGGCCACCTGGTGGCGGACCCGCCCACACGGTGTGCTGCTGCCCACCGGGCGGACCTTCGACGTGCTGGAGGTGCCGGCGCACCTCGGCCGGCACGTACTCGACGCCGTGCAGACCCACCCGGCCGGCACCGGCGTACGCGGGCCCGTGCTGGTGACCCCCACCGGCCGGTGGATGTTCCTGGTGCGTCCCGGTGACCCGCTGCGGCCCGAGTTGGAGCACTGCTTCCACGTGGTCCGGCACGGGCCGGGCTCGTGGATCCCCGCGCCGCCGACCCGGCTGCCGGAGGGGACCGTCCGCTGGGCGGTCGCGCCGGAGCAGGCCCGCTGGCAGCTCCCCGACTCGTACCTGGTGCAGAACACCCTGATCGAGGCGCTGCGCGCCAGCGGGGTGACGCTCACCCACGACCTGCTCCCCGGGCACCTGCCGCTGCCCCGCCGGGGAAGGTGAGCCGGGGCCGGCCGACGATCCGATCCGGTGACCGACAGCGTCGCCGGGCCACCGGTCCTCGTTGAGCAGGTGACCGCGCGAACGCGCGCCACGAACGGGGGAACGATGTCCACACACGACCGGTCGCCGTATCCCGGCGGCACCGAGCCGCCCCGGCGCGGCCAACGAGGGCACCGCTGGGCCGGCACCCGCCCAACCAGCTCGCGCCCCGGCCGCCCCCGCCCCACCGGCACCCGCCCCGCCACCACCCACCGCCCCCTCCGCTAGACCCGTCACCCCCCCCCACCCCCGCCCCACCCAACCTCGTCGATCTTGCACTTTGTGTCGCGGCATTCCCCATCACAAGGGGCGGATCGGCAACCGAAACTGCAAGATCGCGGGGGCAGGGCGCGGGCGCAAGATCGCGGAGAGTGGTGCGGGGCGGGGTCCGGTCAGGCCGTTTGCGGGAGGGCGGCGGAGTGGAACTGGCGGGCGTCGTCGGTGACCACTGCGTAGGTGTGGTCGGTCAGCCGGTCCAGCCAGCCGATCCCGGCCGCGCCCATGGCCAGGGCGGCGGTGGCGTAGGCGTCCGCGACACCCAGGTCGCTGCCGACCACGGTCACCGAGCGCAGTCCGGTGGCCGGCGCGCCCCGGCGAGGGTCCCGCACGTGCCGGCCCCGCTCGTAGACGCCGGAGGTGGCCACCGCCAGGTCGGTGCCGGCGAGCACCAGGCAGGTCGCCATCTCGTCCCACGGGTGCCGGATGCCGATGCGCCACGGCTCGCCGGTGGGCGAGAAGCCGCGTACGCGGACGTCGCCGCCGGCGTTGACGCAGTGGTTCGCCGCCCCGGCGGCGAGGAGCCGGTCGGAGGCGACCTGCGCTGCCCAGCCCTTCACGTACCCGGACGGGTCGAGCCCGCCGGTGGCGTACGCGTCGAAGAACCCGTCGGTGACGCCCCACAGGTCGGCGCAGGCCTCCAGCACGAAGCGTAGGTCCGCCGACGCCTCGGAGAGCAGCACCTCGCCCCGGTCGAACCGGCACACCTCGCTGTCCGACTGGTACGTGCTGAACCGGGCGTCCACCTCGTGCATCCAGGTGAAGACGTCGTCGGCCAGCTCCCGCAGTCGCGCCGGAGACAGGTCGTCGGCGAGGTCCAGGGTGATCGTCGTACCCATGATGTGCTCGACCCGGCACAACCCGGGCCGGGTCATCGCGGCCGGCACGTCAGAACGCCTGCTCGATGGCGGCCCGCAGCGACGACTTGTACGCGTTGCTGGTGGCGGTGGCGCCGGAGACGGTGTTGAGGTTGGCGCTCTGCTTCTGCACCACCTCGCCACCGGTGCCGTTGTACTTGCTGCGGACGTCGCCGCTGTGAATGTCGGACTCGCCGCCGCTCGGCAACCCCAGGGTGGTCGCGTCAATGATCTTGTTGCCGGAGACCACGATCTGCACCTGCACGTACCCGTAGTCGTCCGCCGTGTCCACCGGCGGCCCGGTGACCCGTCGGGTGGTCGACTGCGGCGCCTTGGTGGTGGTCTTCGGCGCGGTCGGAGCCTTCGCGGTGGTCTTCGTGCCGGACGGCTTGGCGGTGGTCTTGCCGGGCTTCGGCGACACCGACGCGTCGGCGGTCTCCGACGGCTTCGGCGCCGCACCCGACGGATCGGCGGCCGGGGCGACGCTCGGGTCGATCCCCGGTCCGCTGGGGTTGACCGGTTGCGCGGTCGGCAGGTTCTGGGCGACCTGGGTGGTGCCCGGCGAGCCCTTGAGCACCACCAGGGCGGTGGTGCTGGCGGCCAGACCGGTGATCGCGAGCAACGCGCGACGCATGCGATGCCTTCCTACAGTTCGAAGGTGGCCAGGTGGATCTGCCGGCGGGGCACGCCGGCGCGGCGCAGCGCGCGCACCGACTGCTCGACGAGCCCGGACGGTCCGCACAGGTAGACGTCCCGTCGGGCCACGTCGGGTACCAGTTGGCGCAGGCCGTCGGGGCTCATGAGCTGGCGGGGGCCGGGGTCGTCGCGGGAGCCGATGACGTACCAGATCGACGTGTCGCGTTCCTGGGCCAGCCAGTCCAGCTCGCGGCTGAGCAGCACGTCGGCGGGGGTGCGGGCCCGGTAGATCAGGGCCGCGCCCGGCGGTAGTTCCTCGAGCATGGCCCGGATGGGCGTGATGCCGCTGCCACCGGCGATCAGCAGCGCCCGCTCGCGCACCCGGTGCGCGGCGGTGAAGGTGCCCGACGGGCCCTGCGCCCACACCCGGGTACCCGGTTCGAGGTCGCGCAGGTCGGCGGTGTGCCGGCCGACGACCTTGACGGTGAGCCGCAGCCAGCGGCCGTTCGCGGCGGCGGAGACGGAGAACGGGTGCGACTGCCACCAGCAGCCGGGGCTGAGGAAACGCCAGCGGAAGTACTGCCCGCCGAGCATCGCTAGCCGGCCCAGCCGCTCGCCCGTGAGGTAGATGGAGATCGTGTCGGGGCTCTCGGCGACCACGTCGGCGACGCGCAGCTTGTAGCGCAGGTTGAACGCCAGCGGCGCGATCACCCGTCCCCAGAGCAGCGCGGCGACCACCAGCAGGTAGAGCGCGATCCAGCCGGTGCGTACCGGGCCCGGCTTGTAGAGCTGCGCGCCGTGGCTGAACTGGTGCCCGTAGCCCAGCAGCAGCACCAGGTAGCTGGACCGGTGCAGCAGGTGCCACAGCTCGTAGGGCAGCGCGCGCCGGATGGCCCGGACGCTGCTGAACCCGACCACCATCATGATGCCGGTGGCGACGAAGGCCGAGAGCATGTCCTCGTAGCTGCCGAGCAGCGTGCCCACCTCGGCGAACACCGAGTGGTTCCGCAGGTCGGCGTACCCGACGAGGATCAATGACAGGTGCGCCAGCACGGTGACCAGCAGCGTCGCGCCGATGTCGCGGTGCCAGCGGCCGATCTGCTCGCCGCCGATCCACCGTTCCAGCGCCGGCAGGCGACTCATCATCAGCACCTGCACGAGCAGCAGGTAACCGGCGATCAGGCCGGTGATCCGGCCGCCGGCGGTGAGGGTCGCGGCGGTGCTGCGCAGCGAACCGGCGGGCGTACCCAGCCACCACGGCAGCACGCTGGCCAGCAACCCGACCAGCAGCAGCACGGCCAGCAACCGCCGGCCGCCGGGTCCGCGCCGGTCCGGGACCTGCGGGGGTACGGGAGCAGCCGACCGGCCGCCGTGCCGGGACGAGGTCCCGGTGCGGCGGCCGGCGGCGTGGGTGCCCGGGTAGGTCACGCGTACAGCTTCATGGGGGCGTACTTCATGCGCGGGAACACCTTCTGCACCTCGGCGTTGGTGAGCCCGAAGCGGCCCTGCGCCAGGGAGCCGTAGACGTTGAACATGTTGTTGTATTCCGGCACGTCGCCGGAGTCCAACTTGCTGAGCCCGTTCCAGGTGCCGAGCAGCGAACCGGCCAGCTTCTTGCCGGACAGCACGGTGACCACGCCGCCGTGGCCGTGGTCGGTGCCGCCGGTGTTCGAGCCGACCCGGCGGCCGAACTCGCTGGACACCATGATCGTCACGTCGGCGGCCTGCGGGCCGAGGTCGGTGAAGAACGCCGCCATCGCGCTGGCCAGCTCGTTCAGCCGGCGGTGCAGCTGACCACCGCTCTGGGTGCCCTGGTTCTCGTGGGTGTCGTAGCCGCCCATGCCGACGGTGGCGACCCGGACGTTGGCGCCGCCCTTGATGAGCTGGGCGAGCTGCTGGAACGCGTTGCCGACGCCCTCGTACTTGACGCCCGCGGCGGGCTGGTACGGCTTGGCGGCGAGCTTCTGGGCGGTGGCGAGCGCGCCCATGCCCTCCTGCACGGCCTCCTCCACCGGGTGGTTGATCCCGGTGAAGAGCCCCTTGATGGCCTTCTCGGTGGCGGCCCGGAACTTGTCGTCGCCGTTGAGGCGCAGCGAGCCGACGCTGTTGAGCGAGAGCGCGCCGTTGTTGCCGACCAGCGAGCGGGGCAGCGTGCTGCCGATGCCGACGCTGCGGAACGCGGTGCCCTTGCCGAGGTTGTCGACCAGGCCGTCGAGCCAGCCCCGGCCGCCGGTCTCGTTGGGCAGGCCACCCAGGTTGCAGGCGTCGGCGGCCTGGAAGTGGCTGCGGGACAGCCGCTCGTCGGAGACCGCCGGGATGAAGCCGAGCTGGCCGGCCTTGAGGAAGCTCTCCAGCGGCTTGAACGCGCTGGTCAGCTTGAAGCCGCGGCTCAGGGCCAGCGAGTCGTTGCCGAGCAGCAGGTCGGGCCGGGCCTTGGCGAGCACCGCGTCGCCGTCCGGCGCGACGAGGCTCAGCCCGTCGAGACCGCCGTAGAGGAAGACGTGGATCAGCGTGCCGGTCTTGGTGGCCGCGAACGACGCCGAGGTGGTGACGAACTGGGAGGTGGCCAGCGCGGTGGCGGTCGCCGCCGCGCCGGCGACGAACGTCCGTCGGGTGACGCCGCGCCCGTCCTGCTGGGCCTCCTCCAGGTCCTCCAGCCGGCGGTAGCGGTCGGCCTCGGCGGCGTTCTCGGCGGCCACGAGGTCGGCCTCGGCGCGCAGCAGCGCCTCGGCCGGGTTGTCGGCCAGCCGTCGCACGTCGGGGCATTCGGGGTGCAGGGGGAAAGAGTTGTACACAGTCTTCTCCATCGGGTGCCTCACCGGAGGTGGTGCTGGGGGGAAGCGAGGATCGCCCGCGCGACGGCGGTGATGGCCCCGTTGAACGTGGCGTCGACCTTGGCGGTCGCCGCCACACCGGCCACGCCGAGGATCAGGTTCTTCTCCCGGGTGCTCAGCTTCTGGCCCACGAGCCGCAGGGACAGCGCGTCCACGTACGCCCCGGCGGTGGCCGGCGCCTTGACCAGCTTCTCCGGCGCGGTGTACGTGAAGACGGTGCGGTAACCGGCCACGATCTCGCCGGCCTCGTTCCAGCCGTTGACCATCGTGCCCGCCGAGGTCCACGCGACGTAGACGTCGGGGTAGCCGTCCGGGGTGGGCTGACCCATCGGGTACTGGCCCAGCTCGCGCAGCTTGTCGTGGATCTGCCGCAGGCCCCGGGCGAACGGGGTGCGCTTGTTGTCGCCGTTGTTGTTCTTCGGCGACGCCTCGGGCGAGACGCCCAGCGTGCGGTACGTGGCGACCAGGTACTCCATGGGCCGGCGGACCTTCTGACCCACGGCCGCCCAGAACTCCGACGAGCTGAACAGCGTCATCAGCACCGGCTTGATCATGCCGTTGTTGCTGCTGTACGTCTTGGCCAGCCGGTCCACGAGGGACTTCGGCGGGGTGTCCGAGACGAACCGGGTCGCCAGGCTCTGCGCCACGTACTTCGCAGTCGAGGGGTGCAGCGCGATGTAGGTGATGTACTTGTCGATCGCTGCGTCGACGGCGGCGATCTCCTTGGCCGTCGGGTTGTTGACGTCCTTGATGCTGAACGTGTTGGCGTGGGTGAAGCCGAGGATCTTCACCTTGCCCATGTAGTGCTGGTTGACGCGCAGGACGTACTGGCCCTTGTCGTCGACGGCACGGCCGGTCTGGAGCATGGCGGCCTGCCGGACGTCACCCTCCTTGTAGCCGCCGTCGACGCCGACCGAGTACAGCTCGAGGTTCTCCCGGGCGAGGTTCTCGTTGATGGCGTCCTTGCGGGAGTCCTTCTGGTTCAGGTAGATCAGCAGCGCGGGGTGCTTGTTCGCCGCGACCAGCATCTCGGGGTAGCTGCCCAGCGCGTGCTTGCGCACGACGTCCTTGTCGAACGAGGTCCGGTAGACCTCCCCGCCGTCGAAGTCGGCGGCGACGTGCAGGAAGTCGTTCCAGAAGTCGACCATCACCTCGAAGAGCTGACGCTTCGACCAGATCTGCCGGGCCAGGGTGGCGTCGACCACCTCCCGCTCCGGCTGGGCGCCCTGGTCGTTGAGCTTGTCCCGCTGGTCACGGAGCTGCTGCACGGAGAGCGACTGGGTGGGCAGCTCGGCGAGCTTCAGCTCGGCCTTGCTCGGCTCGATCTTGTCCGGGTCGAGCTGCGTCCGGATCCAGGCGTCGATGCCCTGCTTCTTGATGTCGGCGACGACGGCGGGCGTCGCCCCGAAGGTGGCCCGCCGGGCCAGGTGCAGGATCGGGTCCTTGGCGAGCACCGTCTTGACGGTCACCTCGGTCGCCGCGGCGGCCGCCGCCGGGCCGGAGAAGGTACGGCCACCGGCGGGCGCGTTCTTCTTCAGCGCCTCACCGGCGCGCGAGCCCATGTAGCTCTCGTTCTGCTCGGTGTAGGTACGCACCGTGCTGGGCTGCTGGCCGCTGGGGCGCGCCGCGGTCCCGTCGGTCACCGTGCTGCCGGTCGCGTCGGCCGCCGCCTCGTCACCGAAGAGGTCGCGGAACTGCGGGGTCATGGCGAGCGCCGCGCCACCGGCCACGACGGCGGCGGTGCCACCGAGCGCGGCCATGGCCTTACGCCGGCCGACCTTGCGGCCCGGCTCGCTGTCGTCGTCCAGAGTGGGCAGTCCGACGCCGGCCGGGCCGGACGGGGCGGGCCGACCGAGGCCCTCGGGGCCGACCCACTGCGGCCCACGCGGCGCGGGGGCGGGCTGCGCGTTGTACGCGTACCCGTCGACGTACTGCTCGCGCGGGTCGCCCTGCGCCGGGTAGCCGCCCTGGTAGGGGTGGGGCGAGTCGTATCCGTACGACGCGGGCGCGGTGGAGTCGCCGTACGTGTCCGAGGTGTGGTGCTGGCGTCCGTCCCAGCCGCGGTCGTCCCGCGGTCGACGTGGTGGCACATTCTGGTCGGCCATGTACCAATCCCGATTTCTGATGAGCGCCGGAAAGCTGCGACCGGGCAGGTGCGGCAGGTGCGGCGACTGTTGCCTGAGGGGGTTGCTACGGCAAGGTAACCAAGCGCTCAGGTGCCTTCAAGGTGGGCCGAACACGCCCGTGAGGGCACTTAAGACAGCCCTCACCACGGCATTCAAGGCCGACGGGTTGGCGCGGGCGGGTTCCAACCTTCCCAGCAGGGCGGACGCGCGTCAGCCGGGTACGGATCGGACCACGCGGCCGTACGCGCCACGTTCACCGCTGTTCACCACCACAGGCAAACTTAAGGTTCGGATAAGCCGGACGTGAAGTGCTCTCACGCTGGGGAAAAGTAGGAAGAGCAGGAGCGTGAGCCGCCGTCGCAGCGGGTATGCCGCCGAACCGCTGAACGCGTGAGGGGAAGGCAGCGCCATGCTCAGCAAAGAGGATCAGCGCAGGTTCGACCAGATCACCCGTCAGCTCCGGGAGAGTGACCCGGCGTTCTTCGCCCGGCTCGACCATCGGGTCCGGGCCCGTCGGGGCCGTTATCTGATGTTGTTGACCATCGTGCTGTGGGCGTCGCTCCCGGCGATGGCCGTGTTCGCCGGCCGGCTGGCCGGCGCGATCTGCGCGGTGGTGCTGGTCGCCAACGCGGCGATCATGTGGCGGTTCCGCCGCCGCTGGACGTGACGACTCACCCCGGGCCGAAGGCCCGGTACGCGCGGCGCAGCCGCTCCAGCAGGCCCGGCCCACCGATGGCCGGTGCCGGCGGACCGAGCTGGCGCAGCAGGAGGTCCGGCCCGGTCGCCAGCCGGGGTGGCCGGTCGGGCAGCGGCACGGGCGCCGTCCAGAAACGGTCCACCGCGTCCGCGACGGGCGTGTCGGCCAACCCGGCGAGCGCCCGGGACGCGCCGGCCGGTGGCAGCACGTCGACCGCCGACGGGCTCGGGTCCACGATGGAGGCCGGCGCGGGCGACGCCGGTGTGCCGGTCGCCTCGGCGCGGCGGGCGCGCAGCCGGTCCAGCAGGTCCGTCCGGGATCGGCCACGCCAGTGCAGCAGCTCGAACGGGTCCGCGTCGAACGCCTCGGCGAGCAGGTAGAACGTGGCCGCCAGGTGCTTGCACGGGACCGCGAAGTCGGGGCAGTTGCAGCGCTGCGTCAGCTCGTCGACGGCGGCGGGAAAGAGTGGGGCGCCCGCCGTGGCGAACAACTCCTCCAACTCGTCGGGCAGGTCCCCGGCGAGCAGTCGGGCGCTGAAGAACGCCTGACCGGCCAACTCGTCCTCGATCCGGGACCAGAGCGCCTCCGGGAACGCCGCCAGCGCGATGGAGACCTCGTACGGGCGGGGCCGGGAGCCCTGCACCTGGGCGGTGACCCGGCCGGGCGTGACGTCGAGCCGGAGCACCTGACCGGCCCGCGCGTACGACCGGCCCCGGGTCAGCCGGGTGCCGAGCGCGAACGACTCCAGCACCTCCAGGAAGCGCCGGGACCACCAGGACCGTCCGATCGCGCCTCGGGCGCTGCGCGCCTTCAGCCCTCCGTCGACCTTGCGGGGGCGGCCGTAGTCGGCGAATCGGTCGGTCACTCCACCACCGCCCCGGCCTCCAGGGCGAACAGGTCCCGGAGCTGACCCGTGGACAGCTCGGTGATCCACTGCTCGCCGGTGCCGACCACGCGCTGGGCGAGGCTGCGCTTGTCGGCGATCAGCGCGGCCACCTTCTCCTCGACGGTGCCCGCGCACACGAACTTGCGGACCTGCACGCGTCGCCGCTGCCCGATCCGGAACGCCCGGTCGGTCGCCTGGTCCTCCACGGCCGGGTTCCACCACCGGTCCACGTGCACCACGTGGTTGGCGGCGGTCAGGGTGAGGCCGGTGCCGCCGGCCTTGAGGGACAGCACGAACAGCGGTGGACCGTCGGCGGACTGGAAGCGCTGCACCAGGGCGTCCCGCTCGGCCTTGCCGAGCCCACCGTGCAGGAACAGCACCTCCCGGCCGAACCGCGCCGACAGGTGACCGCGCAACATCGCGCCGAACTCGGCGTACTGGGTGAACAGCAGCGCCCGCTCCCCCGCCGCCAGCACCTCCTCCAGGATCTCGGTGAGCCGGGCCAGCTTGCCCGAGCGCCCGTCCAGCGGGGAGCCGTCGCGCAGCAACTGGGCCGGATGGTTGCAGACCTGCTTGAGTCGGGTCATGGTGGCCAGCACCAACCCGCGTCGCTCGATGCCGTCGCTGGTCTCGATCCGGGCGAGCATGTCGTCGACCACCACCTGGTAGAGGGCCGCCTGCTCCGCGGTGAGGTTGCAGACCACCTCCATCTCCAGCTTCTCCGGCAGGTCCGAAATGATCGACGAGTCGGTCTTGAGCCGGCGCAGCACGAACGGGCCGGTGATCCGGCGCAGCCGCTCGGCGGCCTCGGCGTCGCCGTTGCGCTCGATCGGCTCGGCGAACCGCTTCCGGAACGTCGCGGCCGGACCGAGCAGCCCCGGATTGGCGAACTGCATGATCGACCAGAGGTCGGCGAGCCGGTTCTCCACCGGCGTACCCGTCACCGCCACCCGCTGTCGGGCGGGCAGCGCGCGGACCGCCTCGGCCTGCCGGGTGGAGGCGTTCTTGATCGCCTGCGCCTCGTCCACCACCACCCGGTGCCAGTCGATGCCGGCCAGGTCGACGGCATCGCGCGCGGCCACCGAGTAGGTGGTGACGACCAGGTCCGCGCCGTGCGCGGCCGTGGTGAACTCCGCCCCCCGCGCGCGCTCCGCGCCATGGTGTACGTGCACCCGCAGCCCCGGCGTGAACTTCGCCGCCTCCCGCTGCCAGTTGCCGACCAGCGACATCGGACAGACCAGCAGCGTCGGCCCGGCGTCCGGCGGATCTCCGGCGAGCAGCGCGAGCAACTGCACGGTCTTGCCCAGCCCCATGTCGTCGGCCAGCACCCCGCCGAGCCCCAGCGACCGCAGGAAGGCCAGCCAGGCCAACCCCCGCTGCTGGTACGGCCGCAGCGTCCCGACGAATCCCGGCGGCGGGTCGAGCGGGGTGAGCCGGTGTTCGACCGCCCCGGCCAGCAGGTCGCCCAGCGCGCCATCGGCGCTCACCTCCAGCACCGGCAGCGCGCCGGTGTCCTCGCCGTCGGTGAGCCCCAGGCGGAGCAGGTCGGCGACGGTCAGCTCGCCGGCCGAGCGGAGCAGCCGCAGACCGGCGGCGAGCCGTCCCGGGTCCAGCTCCACCCACCGGCCGCGCAGCCGTACCAGCGGGGTCTTCAGCTCGGTCAGCGCCGCCAACTCCTCGGCCGACAACGGCTGGTCGCCCAGCGCGATCTCCCAGCGGTAGTCGACGAGCGCGTCCAACCCGACGCCGGCCTCGGTGCTGGCGACCGTGCCGGGCGCGGTACGGCTGCGCGCGCGCAGCCGAGCGCCGAGCCGCGCCGACCGGCGCTGCCACCACGAGGGCAGCAGCACCCCGAAGCCGGCGGCGTGCAGCACCGGCGCGCCTTCGCTGAGGAACCGGTGCGCGCCCTCGACGTCCAACTCCATCGCCTCGGGGGCGGCCGTGCGCAGCGCGGCGTCCAGGTCGGGCCAGAGCCGGCTGGCCCGGCCCAACTCGGCCAGCAGGGTCTCCTGCGGGCTGCCCGTACGGCCGGCCGGGTGCGCCCGCCAGACCTCGGCGGCGTCGACGTGCAGGCCCGGCTCGTCGGCGGCCTGCAACCCGAACTCCAACCGCCACCGCGCGGTGTCGGTCGAGGTTACGGGTGTGCTGTCGCCGGACGGGCGGGTGGCCAGGATCGGTTCGGTGACCTCGTCGGGGGCCGGCTCGACCAGTCGGAAGCTGGCCCGCACGGCCCCGCCGGCGGCGTCGCGCTGCCAGTCGTCCAGCTCGGTACGCAGCACGTCCAGCGCCGCCTCGTCGACGGAGAAGTCGCGGCGGGGCCCGGCCAGCGCGGCCAGCCAGGCCGGCGCGGGCCCGGCCGGGCGTACTCCCCGGGCCAGGGTGGTGTTCGCGAGAGCGGCCCGGGCGGCGGCGTCGGTGAGCCCGTCGAGCGCGTCCGCCACCAGCTCGGTGGCGGTCAGCTCGCCGTCGCCGCCCTCGGTGTCGACGGCGGCGGCGCGGGCGGCCGGCGGTAGGGCCAGCGCCAGCGAGCGGGCCCAGCCGGCGTCGGTGCCGGTCAGCAGCGGACGCCACACCGCCCGGGCGACCACCCGGTCCGCCGTCGAGCGGGCCGCGCCGGCATCAGCGGCATCAGCCGGGCCGGCATCAGCCAGGGCGACATCAGCCGCGCCGGCATCAGCGGCATCAGCCAGGGCGACATCAGCCGCGCCGGCATCAGCGGCATCAGCCAGGGCGACATCAGCCGCGCCGGCATCAGCGGCGTCAGCCGGGCCGGCATCAGCCAGGGCGGTCGTGTCGATTCGCGTGTCAACGGTCGGCAGGACGCGGCCCCGGGCCACCAGGTCGGCGGCGAAGTCGGCCAGCTCGCCGAGGTGCCGCAGGGTCGCCCCGCACACCACGGGGAGGTCGTCCAGGGCGCGGAGCAGGGGCAGGGCGTCGTCCGGGGCGTACACCAGGGTGGGCACCCGCCACGCGGCGAGGGCGAGCCGGCCGCGGGTCGGGGGTGCGACGGTGGTGCGGATCAGCTCGGGCGAGTCGGTCGGCGTGCCCGCCCGGGTGGGCAGGGTGAGCAGCGCGGTGGCCGGGCGGGCCGGCGCGGCGACGTCGGTGAGGGCCGCGACCAGATCGGCGTGCCCGGCGGCGAACGGGTGCGGGCGGTCCCGGGGAGGGCGGCCGGAGCGCGCGATGGGTACCGGCGCGGCGGTGTCCTCGGCCCACACGGCGAGCCCGGAGCCGGGCAGCCACAGCCCGTGGATGACCAGCACGTACTCCCCCTTGTCGCCGCCCGCGCCCAGGATAGGCGGCCCCGCGCGGAAAGCTCGCGCCGATCTTGCGGTTTCTGTCGCCGACGTGGGTGGTAATGCCCCTTGTGCCGGGACAGAAAGTGCAAGATCGCGGGGCCGAGGGCTAGCGTCGCTTCGTGGTCGATCTCCTGGTTCTGGGCGGGTTGGGGGTGGACGTGCGGGTTCGGGTGCCCGCGCTTCCGCTGCCGGCCGCCGACTCGCACACCGTCGAGCCGATCGAGCTGCGGATCGGCAACACCGGAGCCGGGGTGGCGTTGGCCGCTCGGGCGCTGGGGCTGCGGGTGCGGGTGGTCGACACCCTCGGCGCTGACCCGGCCGGCGACGTGGTGCGGGCGGCGCTGACCCGGGCCGGGGTGCCGGCGACGCTGGCCGAGGACCGGGGCGGCACCCGGCGATCGGTGAACCTGGTGGACCCGGGCGGAGCACGCACCTCGCTGTACGACCCGCGCCCGTGGCGGGGCGCGGGCCCGCCGTTCTCCCTGACGCAGGTGGCCGAGCTGGTGGCCGACGCCCGGCACGTCCACCTCTCGATCATGGATTGGACGGTGCCGTTGCTGCCCGCCGTCCGGGCCGCGCTCGCGCCGGGTGTGTCGCTCTCCACCGACCTGCACGACTGGGACGGCGTCAACCCGTACCACCGGCCGTTCGCCGAGATCGCCGACTTGGTCCTGGTCAGCGGGGTACGGCTCGCCGACCGGGCCGGGACGCTCGCCGAGACGCTGACGCCCCGGACCGTGGTCGTGACCCGGGGCGCGGACGGCGCCGAGCTGTTCCCCGGCGACGGCACGCGGGTGCCGGTGCCCGCCGCCGCAGCGCCCGCGCCGGTGGTGGACAGCAACGGGGCGGGCGACGCCTTCGCCGCCGGGCTGATCGCCGGGCGGCTGCGGGGCGAGCCGCTGACGGAGGCGGCCCGGTACGCGGCACGGGTCGCCGCGGCGGCCTGCACCCACGACGGCATGGAATACCCGTCGGGCCGGCTACCTCCCCGATGAACGGCCGGGGTCAGAGGGCTCCGGTCGACCCGTCGGTCAGTTCGCGAAGGATGTCCGCGTGGCCGGCGTGCCGGGCGGTCTCCTCGATGAGGTGGACCAGGATCCAGCGCACCGACACCTCACCGAGCTGTGGGTGCGGCACCACGTGGTCGAGGTCGAAACGCGCGACGACCGTCCGGGACCGGTCACAGGCCCGCTCGTACGCCTCGACGAGCCCGTCGACCGTGTCCCGCTCGTCGAGGGTGAAGCTCGCTACCGCGTCCTGCTCCGAGCGGAGGTAGACGTCGCCGGGCTCGGGGGCCAGCAGCACCGGGAACCAGTTCCGCTCGACCAGGGTCAGGTGCTTGACCAGCCCGGCGAGCGTGGTCGCGGAGGGCACCAGCCGGCGGGCGGCCTCGTCGTCGGACAGACCGCGCACCTTGCGCACCACCATCGCGCGGTGGAAGTCGAGGAACGATTCCAGCACGGCGCGCTCGTCGCCGACGCGGGCGAGCACCGGGCCGAGCGTCGGATCGATGGTCTGCTCTGCCATCCGCCGACACTAACCACGCGGCCGGCTCCGCGCTGCCCCGCATCCCGCTGCGAGGTGGCCGCACGACGGGCAGGATGGGCGCATGGCCTCATCCGTGCAGATTCTTCTCGTCGGCGGCGCGGCGGACGGGCAGACCGTGACCGTCGAGCTGGACACCAACGGCCGCCCGCCGCTCACCCACCACCACCTCGGGTCCGGTGGGCTGGCCGAGGCGCAGATCTACGAGTTGGAATCCGCCCGCGAGGAGGCCCGCGAGTGGCGCTACCGCTGGACCGGCCCAGCGGTGTGAGCGTCGGTCAGGCCCGGGTGAGGGTCTGGCTGCGCAGCTGGTCCAGCACGCCACGGGTGACCTCGGAGGTGCCCCGGGCCTGCTCGCAGACCTCGGCGACCCGGCGGGCGGTGGCCTCGGCGCGCTGCTCGCGTTCGTCCCACAGACGGTCGACCTCGGCCAACAGCGGTCCCTCCACCTCCCGTTCCACCCCCCGCAGCGCCGGCACACCGAGCCGTTGGGCCAGGTCGAAGACCTTTCCGGCGTACGGCAGCGGCAGGAACGGCGTACCCACCATCGCCGCGAAGATCAGGAAGTGCAGGCGCATGCCGACGGCCAGGTCGAAGTGGCGCATCAGCCCGAGCACCTGCTCCGGCGAGTAGGTGCCGTGCAGGATCCGCCCCCGATCCGCGGCGACCATGTGCGACAGCACCCCGTGCGAGTGCCGGATGTCGTCGCGTTCCATCGGCACGAACAGCACGTACGCGTCGATGCGGTGCACCAGGAAGTCACCGATCTGGGCCAGCAGCCGGTGGTAGCCGTCGACGTCGAGGCGTTCGGCGGCCCGTCCCGGCTCCCGGACGCTGATCCCGACCAGCCTCTTGCCGACCGGCACCCCCTCCTCGCTGAGCAGGTGCGCGGGGAAGTCGGCCGGCTGCAACAGGAACGCCGGGTCGGCGGTGACCGTGATCGGGTTGAGCAGTCCGGCCTCCTCCAGGACCATCCGGGACTCCTGGTCCCGGACGGTCACCTGGGTGGCGCCGGCCAACGTCTCGCGGACCATGCCGGTGTCGACCGCGTCGCTGAGCGGTCCGACCCCCACCGCGTACGTGATCAGCGGTAGGCCGCGTTCCTGGGCGACCCGGACGACCCGCAGGTAGCGGCGGGCCTCCCGGTCGTAGAGAATCCCGCCGCCGCCCAGGATCAGCAGGTCGAGCTGGGCCAGCACCAACGCCGAGTCGGTACGGCTGACGCCCTCCCACGGCACCGCCTCGACGTCCGGGTGCGCGGCCCGGGTGTGCTCCGGGTGGCGGGAAAAGACGATGATCCGAGCATTCGGCTCCTGCGTGCGCAGATCGGTGAGCAGGCCGGTGAGGATCGCCTCGTCGCCGAGGTTCCGGCCACCGTACGAGCCGAGCACACCGATGGTCAGTCCGGCGCCGTGCGTCATCCGTCGCTCCTCCCCAGGTGCGGTCCGCGCGGGTTTCCCGCTGGGCAGGTGAACAGTCCCGGTTCAGCTCGGTGGGTCGATCCGCTTCGCCATCTGCTGGGCGGTGACCTCGAAACCCAGGCTCCGGTAGAGGCCGATCGCCACGGTGTTCGTGCCGAAGACGTTCAACCCCAGCTCGGGTACGCCCAGTTCGGCCAGTTCGGCCTCGATGAGCTGGATCATCCGTCGTGCGTGTCCCCGTCCCCGGTGCGCCGGATGTACCTCGATGTTGTAGATCCAGGCCTGTCGGGTCTCGGCGCTCGCCGGCAGGTTGACCCAGATCCAGCCGACCTCGGTGTCGTCGACCCGCCCCACCCGCAACAGCGCCCGCTCGGTGGCCGCGCCCGCCGGCAGCAGCTCCCGGAGCTGCTCGTCCGACCGCTCCCGGGCCGCCTGCGGGGTCAGGCCGCGGTGCGCGACGAGATCCTCGGCGTACCCGACCTCCAGGGGTTCCCGCAGCCGGGCCAGTTCCTGCTCGGTCATCGGCGTCAGAGTCAACTCCACCGCGGCCTCCTTCTTCTCGATCAATCGCGGCGACAAGTCCATCATGTCCACTCCGGCCGCGCCTCGTTCCGGCGGCGGAATTGAGTTGTTCGTCGCGACCGGCGGGTGCACCGTGGCGGGATGGCACAGGTGGCGGCGAGGCGGATCGGCTGGGGTGATCTGCCGGCAACGGTACGGTCCGCGGTCGAGGAGATCATCGGCGATCGGGTGGTCGAGGCGGTCTCCCAGTCGGGTGGTTACTCGCCGGGCACCGCCGACCGGGTCCGTACCGCGACCGGCCGGCGGGCGTTCGTGAAGGCGGTCAACCCGGCGTTGAACCCGGACAGTCCGGTCATGCACCGCGCCGAAGCCCGCATCGCCGGCGCGCTCCCGGCGACCGCGCCGACGCCCCGCCTGCTGGGTTGCCACGACGACGGCGACTGGGTGGCGTTGGTCTTCTCCGACGTGGCCGGAGACCACCCGCACACCCCGTGGCGGGCCGACGAGCTGACCCGGGTCATGGACGCCCTGGAGGCGATGGCCGTCGCGCTCACCCCGAGCCCCGTCGCGCACGTGCCGACCGCCGCCGAGCTGCTGGCGGACGACTTCGCGGGCTGGCACCGAGTCGCCGCCGACCCGCCGCCACGACTCGATCCGTGGGCCCGCGCCCACCTGGACGAGCTGCGCGCGGCCGCCGACGAGGGCGTCGCCGCGCTCGCCGGGGACACGCTCTGCCACGTCGACGTACGGGCCGACAACCTGCTGTTCGACGCCGCCGGCACGGTGACCGTGGTCGACTGGCCGTGGGCCTGCCGGGGGCCCGCCTGGCTGGACACGGCGCTGCTGCTGGTGAACGTCCGGCTGCACGGCGGGCACGACACCGAGGCGATGCTGCGCCGGCTGCCGCTCACCGCCGACGTCGACCCGGCCTCGATCACCGGCGTGTACGCCGGGCTGGCCGGCTTCCTGGCCGACCGCGCCCGCCGCCCGCCACCGCCCGGCATCCCCGCCCTACGGGCGTTCCAGCAGGCCCAGGCCGACGCCCTGCTGCCCTGGCTGGCAGCCCGCCTCGGCTGACGCCCGATCGGTCAGCTCCCGGTGGTCGCCGCCTCGAACTGGCGGGCCAACTGCCCCAGGTCGTCCAGGCGTACGTCGCCGTCGAGTCCCTTGAGCGCGGCGGTCACCGCGCCGGCCGCGCGCCCGGCCCGCAACCCGACCTCGGCGTCCTCGACGACCAGGCAGCGCGCCGGTGGCACGTCGAGCAGCGCGGCGGCGCGGAGGTAACCCTCCGGCGCCGGCTTGCCCTCGCGGACGTCCTGGACCGTCACCAACACCGGTGGCGCGATGCCGGCGGCACCGAGCCGGGCCTCGGCCAGCCGCACGTCGGCGCTGGTCACCACCGCCCACGGCACCCCCGACCGGGCCAACGTCGACAGCAGCTCATGGGCGCCCGGGGTGGCGGTCACGTCGGACAGGTCGTCGTACTGCAACGCCAACTGCCGTGCCGCCGCCACGGCAACCGCCGTGTCGTCGAGGGCGGGAAGGAGCCGACGGATCGTCTGGTCGGCGGGCCTGCCGTGCGCGATCGCGAGGGCCGCCGCCGGTTCGACGGCGTACTCGGAAGCCCACCGCTCCCAGGCCCGCTCGACGGCGGCGTCGGAGTCCACCAGCGTGCCGTCCATGTCGAAGAGCACCGCGCCGATGCCGGACAGATCCACCTGATCACCTCCCCGCCCGAGCATAGGCGGGACGCGGTCACCCCTCGCGGTCGACGGCGGGACGCGCGACGTCGACGAACGCGACGCGGCGGTCCGTGCGTACCTCGATGGCCGCGAGCCACCGCTCCCGGTGCCGGTCGCGCAGCGACACCGCCGCGTCGCCCGGCTCGTCGGCGAGCCGGCGCTGCTCGGCGTACTCCGTCGTCAGGCTGGCCACCACCGACCGGCCCGCCGCCGCGACGTCCGCCGGGCCCTGCAGCAACACCAGGTTGTACGCCTCGTCCACGCCGCGCATCGCCGCGTACGTCTCGTCGTAGCCGGGCGTGACCGCGTCCGCGCCCGGCTCGACCCACCGCCGGTCCAGCCGCCGGTACGCCGCGTCGCAGGCGCCGAGGAACCCGACGTACGCGTCGCGCCGCAGCTCCTCGCGCCGGAGCGCGGCCCGGTCGGCGCTCTCCTCGCGGGCGACGGTGAGCTGGTGGGCGAGCTGCCGGCGGGTGCTGCGGGCGGCGATCAGCCCGGTCAGGGCGGCGGCGGTCAACGTGGACAGTGACGTGATCAGCGCGACGGCGACGGTATCCTGCACGCGCCCATTCTGGCGGTACGCGGGGCGGTCAGCGGGGCGGGTCCTCGCCGGTGAGCCCGTCCACCGACTCGCGGATCAGGTCGGCGTGCCCGGCGTGCCGCGCGTACTCCTCGATGAGGTCGACCAGGACCCGCCGCAGGCTGGGCACCTGGCCGTCGGGCCACTCGCCCCGGGCCAACTGCTCCGGGCCGCCGTCGGCCAGCAACTCGGCGACGGTGGCCCGGGACCGCGCCACTGCCCCCTGCCACAGCGTGTAGAGCTGTTCCGGGGTGTCCTCGGCGGCCGAGCGCCACTCCCAGCCCGGGTTGGCGTCCCAGTCGACGGTGTCCCACGGGGGTCCCGGTGAACGCCCGGCCAGCTTGAAGGAGAAGTAGAGGTCCTCGACCAGGGCCAGGTGCTTGAGCAGCCCGCCCAGAGTGATCGACGACGGGCCGAGCGTTGCCCGCAGGCCGGCCGCGTCGAGCCCGCCGGTCTTCCAGGCCAGGGTGGCGCGCTGCCGGTCGAGAGAGCCGAGCAGGGTGGCGGTCTCGTCGCCCGCGATCGGCGGCTCGGGGTGACCGTGCTCGTCGCCGCTGGTCATGGGGACCGAGGCTAACGGCGGACGGGGTACGTGCGCCACCCGTGGGTATGTTCAGCTCAGCGCCGCGCCAGGTGGCGAGGGCGAGGACCGTTCCGCCGATTACCGCTTCCGGCGCCATTCGAGACGACCTCGATACAACATCGGCGCGCCTTCACCTCGCGCGACGCACAGCGCGTCGTCCTCAACCCACCAGAAGTCACCGACCTGGACAAAAACCGGAGCGTCCAACGTCAAGGCGAGGAGACAGCCGTCTGAGCTGCCGGGCAGCCCTTCCAGGTCGTCGATGAGTTGCAGTCGGCGCGCGGAGACGGGCTCGGTCAGCACGGGACAATTGTGCGCGCGGCGCACTGGGCGGCGGGAGGCCGAACCACCGTACGACCGGGAGTCAGCGTCGGTTGCGCTTGCGGAGGACGGCCCAAACTCCGCCCGCGACTGCGGCCGTGAACGGCAGCAGGCAACAAAGGCTGAGGACCGCAAGATGCCATGGTTTGATCGCGCCCATAGCCGCGAAGGCTATCGGGTGCGGTCAAATGGCTCCGCGCGGCGGCATGGCCTGTGCGCGAAGCCCACACGGACAGGAGCGCGAGCGATGTCGAAGACGCCGGCCGCGAGCCGTACGGCGGTTCTCGTCTGCCAGGGCCGCGCGGCGGCGGATGGCCTGGTCGCTCCCGGCCGGTTCGCCGACCCGACGGCCATGCGCCTGCTCCGCGCCGCCGAGCGGGAGGCCGTGGATTGGGTACGCGACGGTGCCGTGCCCCAGTCGTGGCGGCAACGGGTCGACTACGAGACGGTACGGGCCTGCGCCGACATGATCGTGCCGCGCACGGTGGCGATCGACGACGCCGTACGCGCCCACCACAGCGCGCAGGTGGTGATCCTCGGGGCCGGGCTCGACGGTCGGGCCTGGCGGATGCCGGAACTCGTGGGCAGGACGATCTTCGAGGTCGACCAGCCGAGCAGCCAACGCGACAAACGCGAACGCGCCGAGGTACTGGCCGGCACTCCCCCGACGTTCGTGACGGTGGACTTCGCCCGTGACCGGCTAGCCGAGGCGCTGGCCGTCGCCGGTCATCGCCCCGACGAGCCGACGACGTGGATCTGGGAGGGCGTCGTGCCGTACCTGACCACGACGGAGGTGTCTACGACGGTCGCCGCGCTCGCCGCCTGCTCGGCCCCGACGAGCCGCCTCGTTGTCAACTTTCAGCTACCCGGGACGACCCTGACGCTGGGTCGGCTCGTCGCACGGGTGCTGATGGCGTCCACCGGCCGGCGCAGCTTCTGGGCGACCGAGCCGTGGCGCTCGACCTGGACGCCGGCCGCCATGGCCGCGTTGCTCTCCCGGTACGGCTTCACGGTCACCGGCGACCACGACCTGCTCGAGACGGCGCGAGAGCTGTCCCTGCCGATCCGTCGGACCACGTCCCTGGCACACAGCCGGGTGATGGTCGCCGATCGCGCGTGACGCCCGTCCCGGGTCAATCCACCAGCCGAGCCACCAGCGCGGTGAGCGTGTCGGGGTGTTCGTCGGTGACGAGGTGACCGGCGGCGGGGACGATGTCGACGCCGGCCTGTAGCCGCTGTTCCGCCGCCGCGCGCAGCCGGTCCGGGGGCAGGAACACGTCGTGGTCGCCGCTCGCGAGCACGACCGGCGTCCTGCGCGTCGCCGCCGACAGGAACTCGTCGGTACTCACCGGACGGGCGTGTCGGGCGACGAGCGTCATCCACTCCACCAGCTCGGCGCGCGGCGTGCGGCCGGGCGCGGACAGCAGGCGCAGCAACCGGAGGCTCGACGCCGGCCGGGGCCGCGCGAGCCAGCCCAGGAACGCCAGCAGGACACCAGGGGTGACCCTGAGCCGGCACAGTCCACCCGGTGCCACCGCGACCGTGCCGCTGACCCGGGGGTGCTCGGCGGCGAGCGTCACCGCGCCACCGAACGAGTGCCCGAACGTCACGACCGGCCCGCTGGTGGCCTCCTCGACGACCTCGGCAAGCCACCTGCCGTACCAGGCGAGCCCGCCGTCGGCGACGTCCGCCGCGTCGGCGCTGAGGCCGGGCTGGCCCGGGATGTCGGCGGCCACCACCCGGTACTGCCGGGCCAGGGCCGTGAGCAGCGGCAGGTAGGCCGCCGTGCTGAAGCGGTCACCGGCGACGAAGACGACCGTCACCGTCCCCGCGCCGGTGCTGAGGAGGTGCGTGTCGTGGCCGTGGGCCCGGATGATGCGTCGCTCGTGCGGGGTCGACCACCCGTTGAGCTGCTGCGCACACCACCGGCGGATGGTGTCCCTGCCCGCGGGGGTGCGGTAGATGGACGTCACCGCTGCATCCTGCACCACGCTACCGGTGATCGTTCTCGACCTGCACCAACGACAATCGATGTACATTGATGGACGGTCGCCGCCCGCCCACGGAAGGACGAACGTAGTGAGACGCAACAGACTGCTTCCATCCCTGGTGGCGGCGCTCACCCTGGTCGGAGCGGCGATCGTCGCGGTCACCACCCTGGCCGCCGCCCCGGCCCAGGCCGCGCCGGTCACGATCCCCAACGGCACGCAGTTCACCGACACCGCCGGCAACCTGCTGCACGCGCACGGTGGTGGGGTACTCAAGGTCGGCGACTACTACTACTGGTTCGGTGAGAACCGCAACGCCAACAACACGTTCCGGGCGGTCTCGGTCTACCGCTCCACCAACCTGCGCGACTGGGAGTTCCGCAACAACGTGCTGACCCAGTCGTCGGCGGCGGAACTGCAGTCGGCCAACATCGAGCGGCCGAAGGTCATCTACAACGCCAGCACCAACCGGTACGTGATGTGGATGCACAAGGAGAACGGCACCGACTACGGCGAGGCCAGGGCCGCCGTCGCCTCCTCGGCCACCGTGGACGGCACCTACACCTACCACGGCAGCTTCCGGCCGCTGGGCAACATGTCGCGGGACATCACGCTCTACAACGACGGCGGTACCGCCTACATGGCCTCGGCCGGCGACGAGAACCGCGACCTGCTCATCTACCGCCTCAGCGCCGACTACCTCAGTCCGGCCACGCTGGTCGGTAACTTCTGGAACGACGGCAACCGCGAGGCACCGGCCCTGTTCAAGCGCGGCAGCACCTACTTCCTGCTCACCTCGGGCCTCACCGGTTGGAGCCCGAACCAGGCCAGGTACGCCACGGCGTCCAGCATTTCCGGTCCGTGGACCGGCATGACCAACGTCGGGGACTCGACCACCTTCCGCTCCCAGTCGGCCTTCGTGCTCCCCATCCAGGGCACGTCGACGACGAGCTACCTCTACCTCGGCGACCGCTGGGCCGGGGCCTGGGGCGGGCCGGTCAACGACTCCCAGTACGTGTGGTTGCCGATCGCCTTCCCCACCGCCACGACCATGAGCCTGACCTGGTATCCCACCATCACCATCGACGCCGCCGCGGGCACCGTCACCGGAGAGGCGCCACTCTCCTACCGCATCACCAACCGCAACAGCGGCAAGGTGGTCGACGTGCTGGACCATGCCGTCACCGACAACGCCGAAGTCAGACAATGGTCCTGGAACGGGGGCGCGAACCAGAAGTGGGAGTTCCGCGACGCCGGTAGCGGCTACTTCCGGATCGTCAACCAGAACAGCGACAAATGCCTCGACGTCGCCAACGCCTCCACCGCCAACAACGCCAACGTCGTCCAGTACACCTGTGGCGGGGGCGCCAACCAGCAGTGGCAGTGGGTCGCCACCGGCAGCTATTACCAGTTGCGCGCCC
Organism: Micromonospora sp. CA-248212; assembly: GCF_050948405.1. Taxonomy (NCBI): domain Bacteria; kingdom Bacillati; phylum Actinomycetota; class Actinomycetes; order Micromonosporales; family Micromonosporaceae; genus Micromonospora; species Micromonospora sp. CA-248212. Next base: position 5,617,537 of record NZ_CP192023.1, read on the forward strand.
GACACAGCGGCAAGTGCCTGGACGTGGTGAGCAGCGGCACGGCAGACGGCACCGACATCACCCAGTACACCTGCGGAAGCGGCGCCAACCAGCAGTGGACCCGCACCCAGTCCTGACGCTGCTCTCGACACCGCTGGACGGACTTTGAGGAGGAGTTGGCGCTAGTGCCGCAGGCTACTCCGATTGAGAAGCCGCCAAGCCGCAGCGTTGACGACATGATGCGAGAGTTGCTTGAGCGCGCACGGGAGATGCAGCGATCGATAGTGGCGAGCGATCGCACCTTACCCGATCAGAGAGAGTCTTTTGCAGAGCGCAGTTATCAGGAAGCAGTACGACGAGCAATTGCGAGGCTTGGCTGGAGCTTCTTCCCCCTCCAGCAGGATCGGGGAATTGATGGCATCCTCGTCATTGACTCTCTAACGCTGAATGTAATTGTCACTCGACGTCTAGGAGTCGCCGGTAACCATCGGATTACTGATAGTCGTAGAATCGGTGCCAAATACGAAGGAAGCTGCCGAACTTACCGCATCAACTGATTCTTTCACAATCGTCACCTGGCACGGGAACCCAGATGATGAAAGGATCCGTGAGGCGGTTGCCCGCCTACTGCCACAAACAACCGAGGAAGAGCAGGCGAACGCGGAGAACGCATAGATCGCTCATGGGCACGATTTGAGGCACAGCCCCTACAGGGACTCACCCCGGAGGACCACATCCAGCAGTCACGCCCACACAGCGACCGGCCCGAGCTTTCACAGAACCTAGACCAACTGTCAAGCATGTCGTGGGACGGATTCGTCAAGCATGTGGTGGGACTAGACACGCCCTCAGTCGGCCTGACCTCCGTCGAGTGAGGTGCGACAGTCGTCCGCCAGGTGCTCTGGGTCAGCCGAGAGTGCGCGTCGCGGCTAGATCAGTGTGCTCGACCAACGTGTGCGCTAGGTTACGTCGTTCAATCTGTCGAGCGTGCCATCGTGCTGGTCGTCGTATCGGTGCAGGCGCGCCTTGCAACCGGCCGGCGCGAGCCACAGGAGGCGGCATGTCCGACGAGATCAGGCTCAGCGCGGTCACCCTGGACTGCCCGGACGCCGTCGCCTTGGCGGAGTTCTACGCCAGCATCACCGGTGGAACCCTGACACACGCCGGGGGCGGCTGGGCATGCGTGCTGAGCCCGACCGGGCGGATCAACTTCCAGACTGTGCCCGGATACACGCCGCCCACCTGGCCCGACCCCACGTCGTCGATCATGATGCATCTCGACTTCATGGTCGTGGACCGAGACGCCGCCGAGGCCCGAGTGCTCGCTGCCGGAGCAACAAAGTACGACTTCCAGCCCAACAGCGAACAGTGTTATGTCTACGCCGACCCGGCGGGCCACCCGTTCTGCCTGACCACCTGGGAGGCCACGACCACACCAACGCAGCTCGGCTGATCGAGCCGCGCAGACGAAGGAATCCCGCTGTCAACCCTAGGCAAACAACGGGATCGAGGCTCGGCTGGCCGGTTGCGGTACTTCGCTGCCGTCAGACGGCTGCGCCGAGGTGAGCTGCACGGCCTGCGGTGCGCGTGCCTTCGTCGCGGACAGCGCCGACTACTGGGGGGACGCCGAGCCGGGCGACTGTGCGTGCCCATGTGGCGGCGAAGTCTTCCACGTCGCCGTCGGCTTCGCCCGGTACGCCGACGGTGAGGTTCGCTGGATCAGTGTCGGACTGCATCGTGTCCAGGACGGCGCGATGGGCGTCTACGCCGACTGGAAGATCAACTATCGCCCCACTGATCATCTTCTTGATGGTGCCGTCTGACAATTCGCGGCAGGTTGCGGACCCCGCATGCCAGCCCGGACGCACCGCCAGCGTCGACGGTAGCGTCCGAGCGTGCGATATCTCAGCCGGTCGTCGACCTGTTCGGCCAACAGCTCGGACTCTGGCGCGCGCCCGGTAGCTTCGATGGCATGACGAGTCTGGTGGTGTCTCTCGGAGCGCTCGTCGTATTGCTGGTGGCGGCGTTCGTCTATGTGGGTTGGCGCGATCGGAAGCGCCTCTCGTCGCCTGACGACTCGGCCGCGGGGCGCGATGCGAGAGCAGCCCAGGAGCGGCACGCGGCCGAGCGACATGGCGCACAGGGCGACGTGTGGCGGCGGGGCCAGAACTCCAGCAGCACGTGAGTAGGACCTGCTCGGGCTACGGGCGGGTGGGACGGCATCACCTGGACCTGGGATTTCGTCCAAGCGGCGTGGGCCGAGCCGATCGTCGACGATCTCCGGCGAGGAATCCCACCCCCGGGTCACCCGGGTGAAGCCCTTCACGGCTAGCGCTGGTGCATCAACTCAGGGATGATCAACGTCATGTCGGAACAGGATCTGGCCGGAGTTTGGCGTCGCATCATCCAAGGGGATGGCAAATCCTGGGTCGTGTTCGCCCACGGCACGTGCGTCGTACTACCCACTCCCGGACCCAGCGCCGACCTCGCCGCTCAGGCCATCGAGATCCTGCGCGAGTACGGCCCTGTTCACGTCGGCTCATCTGCCGGAGACTTCAGCACCATCACTCTCGATCCCGGTCCCGGATGGGTGGTCTACGGCCACCACAACGACGTGCTGACCTACGTGGGGCCCGAGGAAGTCCAGGACAGCAGCGACCTGGCCGTTGGTCTCTATGGACGCCACAAGCGCGACCAGGACGGCCATGAGCTCGACGTCGTACACGTCGAGGACAAGCGGCCCCGATAGCTGGCTGACGTCGCTCGACTAGGCACTACAGGTTGCCCTTCGACGGCTGGAGACGGCATGTTCTTGTCCGCGCCGGCGCCGCACCTAAGACGCCCAGGTGGCATGGCCACACGGTTAGGAATTCTCGGCGCCGCAAGGAGAGCAGCCTCGCTACCTGCCGTCACCGCTGGCCAGGCACTCGTCACCGACCGCGAGATCGGGCACGCAACGGGCACGAATGTCACCCGCGGCCGCCTGGCCGGTACCCCCCGTTCGGATGGGACGCAGGTAATCTTCGCCGGGTGGTTCAGGTGCATTGGCGACCACTCCTCCCGGCAACGGCCGACGATCTTCTGGACGGGGTGGAGTTTGGCGACGGTTGCCTCAGAGAGTTGACCTTCAGGTCAAGCTGTGGGGAAGGCGCTCAGCAGTCTGCGGTCGCACTTCTGGACGTCCGGCGGGTCGGTCAGACTCGATGGGTACAGCTCCACATCGAGTTCTCGCGCCTTGCCCGTTGGAAGGTCGTGGACCTCGGCACCTTCTCCTGGGTGCTCGACGACAAACCCCAGCTCGTTCAGGACGAAGCCGGACTCCTCCACCTCGACTTGGACAACCCCGGCGAGGAGCGCACAGTCGATGAGATGGCAGAGCGCTCCCACCTCTACCTCGCCGCTCGTCAGATCCGGTGGGCAATCACCGACACAGGATGATCCTCGGCTCGCGCGTGGAGCGACTCGTCATCCCGACGCTGCGCTACATCGCCCGCGAGACCTACCCTTGCCTGACGCTGACGACCACAGCGAGATCAGGACTACGGGATGCATGATCACGACGAGCTAGCGCCCGGGGTCTGGTCCTGGCTCCAGGCCTGGTACGCGACTCAGTGCGATGGCGAGTGGGAACACGAGTACGGCATTCGGATCGAGACGCTCGACAACCCCGGGTGGTCGGTCCGCATCGACCTGGGCGATACGGCACTGTCGGGAATGGCCTACGAGCGGCAGGAACTCCGTAGAGGCGAGCACGATTGGGTGCTGACCCGGGTCGAGGAAGACCAGTTCAGGGCAGCGTGTGGGCCACTCAACCTCGGCGAGGCGCTACACCTGTTTCGGCAGTGGGTCGAGACTACGACCCGCGTGGCCCGGCCGCAGGCCTGACAGGAATAGGAGCGTCCACTTCGCCGGTAGCCCGGTGTCGGGGGCTCAGGACGTGCGTGACAGATCGGTATCAGAACCTGCATGACGCTCGTGCTGGTCCGCGGGTAGGCAAATCAGTAGCTGTCGGCGCTGATCTCGTGCACCGCTCCGTCTGGTCCCAAGCGGTACCTCCGAGGCGGTCCCATGGCCTGTAGTACCCCCGCGTATGCGGCCTCACGGGCTGCCTGGTCCTCGTTGGACGGGTCGGTCACGCGAAAGCCGTGCAGATGAACGGCGTCAGCGTCGATGTCGTCGGGGGAAGGATGGCCCTCGATGATGAAACCGAACAGCGCGCGTAACGCTTCCTCGCCGAGGTCGAGGGGATGGAACGGCAGCGGGTAGGGGTCCTGGTTGTGCCAGCCTGGCACGGGCTCGACGGGATGTTCGCCGGCCCAGTACGGCAACTCGAAGTCGTAGGGCTTGCCGATGTCCTCCTGGATGCCACTATCGGGCGACAGGCTCAGCGATCGGATCAGCACGCCGTCCTCCCACACCGCGAAGCCGAGCCAGTCCACGACCGAGTGCATCCCGTGGACGATGATTCGACGGCCTGCTCCAGTTCGGCGCAGGTGCTCCGGTAGCTCAGACGGGCGATCGAGCATGAGCCGCCGGTCGCAGTACAACTCTGCCCCGGCCACAACCGTGGCGTACATGAAGTCATCTGGCGGGTAGGTGCCCTCGAGCAAGGTGTTGTCATCAGCGGGTTCGACCACGTAGCCGGGGTGGACTTGACGTACCAACGCCTCGGTCTCGGCTCGCTCCGACCGCGTCGCGCCGCGCAGCGCCGGACGGATGTCGCCGTCGGCGAACGCCAGAAGGGCTGTCTTCGCGCCCACGTCGCTTCCTCCAGTTCTGTGGCAGGCCACCTTTCGCACGCCACCTGGCGGACATGATCATCTAGCCAAAGGGGTCACCGACGTCCTGGAGACCGATCTGCAACCAAGGTCGCCGGGCCGTGATCCGGGCGGTTTTGGCTGTTGGTGATGGGTGGGCGCGGCAGGTTTCGAACCTGCGACCCCTCGCTTGTAAGGCGAGTGCTCTCCCGCTGAGCTACGCGCCCCGGAACGCCCCGTGTGCGGCGGGCCGGTGGCTGGCAAGCCTACCTGTTCGCCGCCGGCCCGACCGCATCAGGCCGTCAGGTCGGCGATGGCTTTGCGCCAGCCCTGCTGGTCGCGGGCCTCGCCGGGGCCGTTCATCTCGGCGAAGCGGACCACGCCGGCCTTGTCGATGACGAAGGTGCCCCGGTTGGCGATGCCGGCCACGTCGTTGAAGACCCCGTACGCCGCAGCGACGCCACCGTGCGGCCAGAAGTCGGCCAGCAGCGGGAACTGGTAGCCCTCCCGGTCGGCCCAGATCTTGTGGCTGTAGACCGAGTCGACGCTGACCGTCAGCACCTGGACGTCGTCGTTGGCGTACTCGTCGAGGTTGTCCCGCACCTCGGCCAGCTCGCCCTGGCAGGTGCCGGTGAACGCGAGCGGGTAGAAGACCAGCAGCACGGCGCGCTTGCCGCGGAAGTCCGAGAGCCGGACCTGCTGGTTGTTCTGGTCCTTGAGCGCGAAGTCCGGCGCCTCGGCGCCAACCTCGATCAGCATGCGAACTCCTCGGGTCGACTCGGGGGACGAGGTCAGCCCAGCACGCCCGACGGCGGACCGCCGGGGCGCGAGGGGACGAGGGTGGGTTACTTCTTGCCCTTGGCCCCTCGGCGCAGCACCAGGCGGGCGCCGCTCCAGTCCCGGCCGGCGTTGACGGTCGAGGTCTGCTGGAGGCCGGCGGTGGGCGCGGACTCCGCGACCTCGCTCGGCTCGACGTGCCCCTCGCGCCCCGCCTTCGGGGTGAGCAGCCACACGACCCCGTTGTCGGCCAGCGGCCCGAGGGCGTCGACGAGCAGCTCGAAGAGGTCACCGTCGCCGTCGCGGTACCACACGAGCACCGCGTCGACCACCTCGTCGGTGTCCTCGTCGACCAGATCTCCACAGCGGTCGGTCAGGGCGTCGCGGAGATCCTGGTCGACGTCGTCGTCGTACCCCATCTCCATGACGACCATCCCCGGTTCGATGCCGAACCGGTCCGCCAGGCTGCGTACCCCGTCGGCGGCCTGACCAGCGGTCGCGCTCACTGTCGCGTGCCTCCTCATCTCGTCCCTGCTCGCGGCGTCGGACCGACGCCGTCAGGCAAAGTCCACACAGTTGTGCGTCTGCGCGCAAGTGGCGCACCGGGTGGAACGGAATTTACCGTGCCAGCAGCGTACGGGCACCGTCGGTAATGGCTTCCGGGGAGACCAGAACATGACGTGCCGCCGGACCTAATGGTACAAACGAGTCAACTCCGGCCACCCGCCGCGCTGCGCCCACATATCCGCCGTCAACCAGCGCGGCGATGACGCCCTCGCCAACCCCGCCTGACCGGCGTGTCTCGTCCACCACCAGCACCCGGCCGGTCGCCGAGGACTCCCGGATGATGTCGGCCACGGGCAGGGGCGCCAGCCAGCGCAGGTCCACCACGCGGGTGCCGACGCCCTCCTCGGCCAGCACGGCCGCGGCCCGCAGCGACATCCGCACGCCGTTACCGAAGGTGATGATGGTCAGGTCGTCGGCCGAGCCGACCCGGTAGACCCGGGCCCGGCCGATCGGCACGTGCCCGGCCACCCACGAGCCCGGCTCGGGATAGCCGGCGAGCCACTCACCGTCGCCATCGGCGTACAGGTCGCGGGTGTGGTAGAGCGCGATCGGCTCCAGGAACACGCAGACGCTGCCGTCCACCGCCGCGCTCGCCAGACAGGTCCGCAGCATGGGCGCGGCGTCGTCCGGCCGCGCCGGCACCGCCACCACCAGACCGGGAACATCCCGGAGTACGGCCACCGAGTTGTCGTTGTGGAAGTGCCCGCCGAACCCCTCCTGGTACGCCAACCCGGCCACCCGCACCACCATCGGGTTGCGGAACGCGCCCCGCGAGAAGAACTGCATGGTGGCGGCCTCGCCACGGAGCTGGTCCTCGGCGTTGTGCAGGTACGCCAGGTACTGGATCTCCGGCACCGGCAGCATCCCGGCCAGCCCGGCGCCGAGTCCCAGGCCCAGCACCGACGTCTCGTCCAGCAGGGTGTCGAAGACGCGGGCCGCCCCGAACCGGTCGCGCAGGCCCTTCGTCACGCCGTACACCCCGCCCTTGGCGGCCACGTCCTCGCCGAAGACGGCCATCTGGGGATGGTCGAGCAGCCCGTCGGCGAGCGCGGCGTTGATGCTCTGCGCCAGGGTCATCGGGCCGACCAGCTCGGGCGGCTTGCCGCCGAACGCCTCCTCCCGGGCCGCCGCGCCCGGCCCGCTGGCCCGGGCCGCCGCGTCGGCCACGGCCCGCGCGACCCGCACCGGGCGGCGGGGCGCCAACGCCGACACCACGTCGGCCGCGGAGGCCAGCTTGGGCTCGCCCAGCACCTCCTCGGCGAGCCGGCGTACCTGCCAGCCCGTCTCGTCGTACCGGGCCAGCAGCTCGTCGGCGGTCGCCACGCCGGCGTCGACGAGCAGCCGCGCGGTGGCGACCACCGGGTCCCGGTCCAGGTCCTCGGCCAGCTCGGCCGGGCTGCGGTACGCCGACTCCGCGTCGGCCCCGGCGTGCCCCATCAGCCGGACGGTGCTCAGGTGCAGCACGGCGGGCCGCCGGTACCGCCGCACCCAGGCCGCCGCCTCCCGCGCCACCGCGTACGTGCGCACCGGGTCGGCGCCGTCGGCGCTGAAGTAGCGGATGCCCGGCTTCGCGCGCAGCGTCGCCTCCACCCAGCCCTCCGGCGAGCGGACGCTGATCCCCAGCCCGTTGTCCTCGCAGACGAAGAGCACCGGGATGCGCAGGCCGGCGTGGTCGTACCAGCCGGCGGTGTTGAAGGCGGCGGTGGCGCTGGCGTGGTTGACCGACGCGTCGCCGAACGAGCAGACCACGATGGCGTCCGGCGGCCACGGGACGTGCGCCGCACCGGCGCCGCTGCCGACCCGTACCCCTGTCCCGGTGCGCCGCCCGGCGGTGTCCAGCCGGCGCAGCCGCTCCACGGCCAGTCCCATCCCGACCGCGCGGGGCAGGTGCGAGGCGATGGTGGAGGTGGTCGGCACGACGGCCAGGTCGGCCCGGCCGAACACCTTGTGCCGGCCACCGGCGATCGGCTCCTCGCTGGAGGCGACCATGCCCCGCAGCACGTCCCGGGCCGCCTCCGCGTACCCCACGAACCCACCGGTGGGGGTCGCGGACCCGGCCACCTCGGCGTCGGAGGCCGGCTCCGGGGCCTCGGCGGCGGGCTCCGGATCGTCCACGGCGGGCGTCGGGGTGTCGGCGGCGGACGCCGGAGCGGCGGCGGCGACCTGGGCCGCCCGCAGGCAGTAGAACGCCCCGGAGCGGTAGTGCAGCAGCGCCGGATCGGTGGGGCGCAGCGCGGCGGCGACCGCCGCGTTGCCCTCGTGCCCGGACGAGCCGATGGTGTAGAAGCCCTCCCCGAAGCTGCGCAGCCAGCGCCCGGCCAGGTCGAGCTGCCGGCTGGCCACCTGCGCGTCGAACAGGTCGAGCAGTTGGGCACCGGTCAGCGGGGCGTCGTCGGTGACCGGATCGGCGAGGTCACGCCGTTGCGGTGCGGCGGGCAGCGCCGCCAGCGTCTCGCGGAACCGGTCGTCGAGATCTTGCGGGGTGGTCACGTCCGACAGCATTACCGACGCGGGCCACCGTCGCCCAGTGGGACACGGCCAGCACGGCTCGACTCACTGCGGGTCGCACGGCTCCGGACAACCGCCGTCGGACACCTTCCACACCAGGTCACGCAGGGTGGACAGCTCTTCGTCGCGCAGGCCGGCGAGGAGTCGGGAGTCGGACATCACCTCGGCCACCCGGTCCCGTACGACGCGACCGTCCCCGGTCACCACGAGCGTCTTCTGCCGGCGGTCGGCCGGATCGGTCCGACGCTCGACCAGGCCGGCCTGCTCCAGCTTGTCGACCAACGCGGTCACGTTCGACCGGTCACAGCTCAGCCGGTCGGCGAGGTCACGTGCCGGCAGGGGACGGTCCGGGTCCAGCTCGTGCAACGCCCGCGCCGCCGCCGGGGTGAGCCCCAACTCGGCGAAGGCCGTGCCCTGCCGATGCCGCAGGGACGCCGTCAGGTGCGCCATCCGACGCACCACGTCGGCGGCCAACCCGGCGCGGTCCACCTGCCCGTCCGCTGGCGTCACGGTGACATCGTACGCACCGGGTCCGCCCCGGCCGGCTCAGCGTTCGAGGTCGCTGACCGCGGCCGGCGCGGCGACGGACGATGACCCCGGATCGGTCGCGGCGCACGACGGTCCCGTGGGCTGGCGCAGGGCGCGGGCGCACCGCCCGGCAGCCACCGGGGCGGTCGCCAGCAGGACGGCCGTCACCAGGGCGGCGGCAGGTGTGTCGGGCCGTGCCAGGTGCAGGCCACCGATGACGGCCACGCCGAGCACCGCAGCCAGCAGGGTGCCGGTGGAGATCAACGCGGAGAACGCGGTCGCCGCGCCGGTCGGCAGGGCGGTGGCGAGCCGGTCGACCAGCGGGGTGAACCCGGCGGCGTGTGCGGCGCCGCCCACGAGCAGCAACAGGCTTCCGGGCAGCCAGGGCCAACCATGCCGGGTCAGCATCGCGACCAGCAGCACGACGGCCGCCAGCAGCGGCGGGCCGAGCAGCGGCAGCGCGTCGCGCAGTCGCGCGGGCAGGCGGGACACCGCGAGGCCGCAGAGCGCGAACCCGGCGGCGTAGGGCAGGAAGGCCAGCCCGGCGGCGAGGGCGGTGAATCCGAGCCCCTCCTGCAACCGCAGGGTGAGGGTGAACAGGAAGCCGGCGTAGCAGCCCATCACCAGGCAGGCGGCGAGCAGCCCGGCCGGCACGCCGGCACGGGTCAGCACCGCCACGTCCAACAGTGGGGTGCCACCGCCCCGGATCACGCGGTTCTCGTGGCGCAGGAACACGCCGACGCCGATCACGCCCGCCGCCACCCCCGCCGGCGTCGACCAGTCCGGCCAACCGAGGTCCCGACCGAGCACCGCCGGCGTCACCAGGGCCAGCATCGCGGCGGCCAGCAACAGCACCCCCGGCAGGTCGAGCGCCGCCGGCCGGACGGCCGCCGTCGGCACGGCTGCCAGCGTCCGCCGACCGGCCACCAGCAGCACCGCGCCGACCGGCACGTTGACCAGGAACGCGGTACGCCAGGCCAGCCCGCCGGCATCCAGGGTGACGAGCAGGCCGCCGGCCACCTGCCCGGCCGCGACCCCGAGCGCCAGGATCAGCGAGTACGCCCCGATCGCCCGACCTCGGGCAGCGCCCAGGTACGTGGCCTGGATGAGGGCGAGGACCTGCGGCACCATGAGCGCCGCCATGGCGCCCTGCACGACGCGCGCGCCGACCAGCATCACCGGACCCGGCGCGAGGCCGCAGGCCAGCGACGCCACGGTGAACCCGGTGAGGCCGAGCAGGAAGACCCGGGCCGGCCCGTGCCGGGAGCCGAGCCGGGCGCCGGTGACGACCAGCACGGCGAAGGCCAGGGTGTATCCGGCCAACACCAGCTGGGCCAGTGCCGGCGGCCCAGCCAGGTCGAGCCGGATCGTCGGGGCGGCGACCGCCGCGATCGAGGTGTCCATCGAGGCCATCGCCTGCCCGGTGAGCAGGACGACGAGCGGGGCGCGGCGTCCCTGAGTGGTCGTGGTGGAAGACATGCCGGCCACCCTGCCGACCTGGGCGGGCGGCTGTCTTGACGATCCTTGCGGCCGCCGGATCCGACGTACGACGTCGGGTGTCGTGTCGGCGGGTGGGCCTAGCCTGACGGCATGCGCAGCAGCCACCCCCTCGTGCGCCGGCCCGACTTCGTGGTCCACGCGGTGCGCTGCCGGGACGACCACACCGGCTGGTCGCGCCCGGAGCCCGCCACGGCGCACGGCATCGTGTTGGCCCGCCGGGGCGGCTTCCGGCGGCGCGGTCGGGGCGGGGAGGAGTTCGTCGACCCGACCGTGGGCTACCTGACGGTGCCGGGCGAGGAGGAACGGTTCGCCCACCCGGCCGGCGGCGACGACTGCACCTCCGTGCATCTCTCGCCCCGGCTGTGGCGGGAACTGCTCGCCGGCCGGTCCGCCATGTCGGTGCTGCACCTGGACGCCCGCATCGACCTGGCACACCGGCGACTGCTGCGGGCGGCGCGCCTCGGCGACGCGGGCTTCGCCGCCGCCGAGCGCCTGGTTCGACTGGTCGGCGCCGCCACCGGTCCGGCGGTCGACGCGCCGCCCCGGGACCGGGCGATGGTGGAGGCGGCCCGCTCGGCGCTGCACGACGGTGGGCCGCACACCGACGGCCTCGTCCCGCTGGCCCGCTCGCTCGGCGTGTCGCCGTACCGGCTGAGCCGGTCCTTCCAGGCGCTGGTCGGTGTGCCGCTGACCCGCTACCGCAACCGGCTGCGGGTGGGGCGTGCGCTCGACCGGCTGACCGAAGGGGTGCCGAGCCTCGCCGTACTGGCGGTCGAGCTGGGCTTCGCCGACCAGGCACACCTGACCCGGACGCTGCACGCCCACCTGGGCCACCCGCCAGGGCAGCTACGTCGAATGCTGGCTGAGGTCTGATCCCAGCGGGCCGGACGACGACCGGGCGCGATCTCGGGGGCGGGCCGGGCGTCAGGCGGGCAGGAACGAGAAGCGGACCTGGCGGGTGGGGTTGTCGCCGTTGGTGTCGACGAGGCAGATCGACTGCCAGGTGCCCAGGGCCAGCCGGCCGTCGAGTACCGGCAGCGTGGCGTACGGCGGGACGAACGCCGGCAGGACGTGGTCCCGTCCGTGGCCCGCCGAGCCGTGCCGGTGTCGCCAGCGGTTGTCGGTGGGCAGCAGCGCGTCGATCGCGGTGAGCAGGTCGTCGTCGGAGCCCGACCCGGTCTCGATGATCGCCAGGCCGGCGGTGGCGTGCGGCACGAAGACGTGCAGCAGACCGTCCCCCTCGCCGGAGACGAAGCTCTGGGCCTCGGCGGTGATGTCCCGGACGGCCGGCCGGGACCCGGTCTGGACGGTGATCACGTCACTGCGCATACATCGCATTCTGCCGCAGTCGACGATCAGGAACCGCCGCCACCGCCACCGGAGTCACCACCACCGCCGGAGAAGCCACCGCCGGAGTCCCCGCCGCCGAAGAAGCCGCCACCGGAGTCGCCGCCGAAGAAGCCGCCACCGCCGGAGTCGCCGCCCCCGCCGCCGTCGGACCGGTCCCCGCCGCCCGAGTCGCCGTAGTACATCAGGGGCACGCTGGTGTCGGCGTGCCGTCGGCGCGGACCGGGCACCCGACGGGGCCCCCGTCGGGGCGCCGACGCGCGCAGACCGGCGCGGAGCTGGACCGCGCCGAGCGCCATCGCCACGACGCCGAGAATCGTGATCGGCAGCACGGCGGTCTCCCCGGCCCGGAGCGCCGGCACGGAGAACAGCGCCCCGAGCGCGCCGACCAGGACGATCACGCCGCCGCTCATCACCCGCCGCCCGTTCATATTCGGGACCGTAGCGAGCCGGGGCAAGCGGGCGGGCCCGGCCGCCGTAGCGCTAAGTTACCGGCGAGTACCTGTGTTCAGCATCGCGTCCGGGGGACCTAGACGTGACGACGGGTGCCACCAGGGGGCAGGATGGCGCTAGAGACCTATCCCACACACAACCGAGGGAACGCCTGTGGCTACGGAACGCAAGCGCCCGGTGATCAGCGACGGCCTACCGAGCCAGCTTCCGGACATCGACCCTGAAGAGACCAGCGAATGGGTCGAGTCGCTTGACGGTGTCATCGACGAGCGGGGAGCCAAACGCGCCCGCTACGTCATGCTGCGCCTGCTGGAGCGGGCCCGCGAGCGCCAGGTCGGGGTTCCGCCCCTGACCACCACCGACTACATCAACACCATCCCGTCCGAGCGCGAGCCGTGGTTCCCGGGAGACGAGCACGTCGAGCGGCGCATCCGGGCGTACGTGCGGTGGAACGCCGCGATGCTCGTACACCGGGCGCAGCGCCCGGAGATCGGCGTCGGCGGACACATCTCCACCTTCGCCAGCTCGGCGTCGCTCTACGAGGTGGGCTTCAACCACTTCTTCCGGGGCAAGAACCACCCGGGCGGCGGCGACCAGATCTTCTACCAGGGCCACGCCTCGCCCGGCATGTACGCGCGGGCGTTCCTGGAGGGGCGGCTCAACGAGCACGAACTCGACGGGTTCCGCCAGGAGCTGTCGCACCCGGGCGGCGGTCTCCCGTCGTACCCGCACCCGCGGCTCATGCCGGACTTCTGGGAGTTCCCCACCGTCTCGATGGGTCTCGGCGGCCTGAACGCGATCTACCAGGCGCGGTTCAACCGGTACCTCCAGCACCGCGGCATCAAGGACACCTCGCAGCAGCACGTGTGGGCGTTCCTCGGCGACGGCGAGATGGACGAGCCGGAGACGCTGGGCGCGATCGGTGTGGCCGCCCGCGAGGAGCTGGACAACCTCACCTTCGTGATCAACTGCAACCTGCAGCGGCTGGACGGCCCGGTCCGGGGCAACGGCAAGGTCATGCAGGAGCTGGAGGCGTTCTTCCGGGGCGCCGGCTGGAACGTCATCAAGGTGGTCTGGGGCCGCGAGTGGGACCCGCTGCTCGCCGCGGACACCGACGGCGCGCTGGTCAACCTCATGAACACCACGACCGACGGCGACTACCAGACCTACAAGGCGGAGTCCGGCGCGTACGTGCGGGAGCACTTCTTCGGCCGTGACCCGCGTACCCGCAAGATGGTCGATCCGCTGAGCGACGACGAGATCTGGAACCTCAAGCGGGGTGGGCACGACTACCGCAAGCTCTACGCGGCCTACAAGGCGGCCACCGAGCACACCGGTCAGCCGACGGTCATCCTGGCCAAGACGATCAAGGGCTGGACGCTCGGCTCGCACTTCGAGGGCCGCAACGCGACCCACCAGATGAAGAAGCTGACGCTGGAGGACCTGAAGACCTTCCGCGACCGGCTCTACCTGGACATCCCGGACAAGGCGCTGGAGGACAACCCCTACCTGCCGCCGTACTACCACCCGGGCGAGAAGTCCGAGGAGCTGGCGTACCTGCAGGAGCGTCGGGAGCAGCTCGGCGGCTACCTGCCGTCGCGACGGACCAGCACCAAGCGGCTGACCATCCCCGGTCCGGAGCGGTTCGCCGACGTCAAGCGCGGCTCGGGCAAGCAGAAGGTGGCCACCACGATGGCCTTCGTCCGCCTGCTCAAGGACATCATGAAGGACAAGGAGTTCGGCAAGCGCTGGGTGCCGATCATCCCGGACGAGGCACGCACCTTCGGTCTCGACTCGATCTTCCCGACCGCGAAGATCTACTCCCCGCACGGTCAGCGGTACACCTCCGTCGACCGGGAGCTGTTCCTGTCGTACAAGGAGTCGACGACCGGGCAGATCCTGCACGAGGGCATCAACGAGGCCGGCTCGGTCGCCTCGTTCACCGCCGCGGGCTCGGCGTACGCCACCCACGACGAGCCGATGATCCCGATGTACATCTTCTACTCGATGTTCGGGTTCCAGCGGACCGCCGACGGGCTGTGGGCCGCGGCCGACCAGATGGCGCGGGGCTTCCTGCTCGGCGCGACCGCCGGGCGCACCACGCTCAACGGTGAGGGCCTGCAGCACGAGGACGGGCACTCGATGCTGATCGCCGCCACCAACCCGGCGGTGGTCGCGTACGACCCGGCGTTCTCCTTCGAGATCGCGCACATCATGGAAGCCGGCCTGCACCGGATGTACGGGGACGCGCAGGAGAACGTCTTCTACTACCTGACGGTCTACAACGAGCCGATCCTGCAGCCGGCCGAGCCGGAAGGGGTGGACACCGAGGGCCTGCTCAAGGGCATCTACCGCTACTCGCCGGCGCCGCAGGTCGACGGCCCGAAGGCCAACGTCCTCGCCTCCGGCACGGGCATGCAGTGGGCGCTCAAGGCCCAGCAGCTGCTCGCCCAGGACTGGGGCGTGGCCGCCGACGTCTGGTCGGTGACCTCCTGGACCGAGCTGCGCCGCGACGCGGTGGAGACCGAGGAGTACAACCTGCTCAACCCGGGCGCCGAGGCCAAGGTGCCGTACATCGCGCAGAAGCTGGCCGACGCGGACGGGCCGAAGGTCGCGGTCAGCGACTGGATGCGTGCCGTACCGGACCTGATCGCCCGCTGGGTACCCGGCGACTACACCTCGCTCGGCACCGACGGCTTCGGGATGTCGGACACCCGGCACGCGCTGCGCCGGCACTTCCACGTCGACGCCGAGTCGATCGTGGTCGCCACGCTGCGGCAGCTCGCCCGCAGCGGCGCGGTCGAGGCCACCGTGCCGGCCGAGGCCGCCAAGAAGTACGCGATCGACGACGTCAACGCCGCCCCGGTCGGCGAGACCGGCGGCGACAGCTAGAACCGCACGACCAGAGAAGGGCCCGGCGCGTCGCGCCGGGCCCTTCCGCGTTGTCCCCTCCCCCGCCCGGACCCCGCCCGGACCCCGCCCCGCCCCGCCCCGCCCCGCCCCGCCCCACCCCGCCCCGTCGATCATGGAGTTGTGGTGGGGGACGAAGCGGTGAAGTCGCCTCGTTCCGGGCACCACGAGTTCATGATCGACGGGGCGGGAGCGGGGCGGAGCGGGGGCGGCAGGGATGGGGCGGCGGTGGGCCGACGTTCCTGGTGGGGACGCCGGGCCACCGCCGGGGCGGGTGACGCCGGGAGGACGCGGCTGGTCAGCCGACGGCGGCCAGGTCGGTGAGCCGGGCCAACGAGTCCTCCAGGTCGGCGCCGACCCGGCGCAGGCCCAGGCGCAGCAGAGCCGCCTTGACGGGGCCGGCCGGCCAGCGGACCACGATGAGCCGCACGACCGTCCCGCCCTCCTCCTCGTCCTCGGTGAGCTGGACGTAGATTTCGGTGCGCGCCTCCGCACGGGCACCGGCCCCCTTGGCCCGCTCCCGCCAGCCGATCAGTGTCGGCTCCTGATAGGCGATTACCTCGGCCTCATGCGCCGAGCGCCCCGCCTGGACCAGTTGTCGCCGCCCGAAGCCCTCCCCCGAGAGCACTTCGGCCGCGCGAACCCCCGCCAGCCAGGCCGGCAACTGCTCGGCCCGCTGGACGACGTCCCAGACCACTTCCATCGGCGCCGCCACGTGCGCACTACGTTCCACGAGGATCATTTCCGTCTTGCCTCCAGTGAGGACATCCCACGATATCGGCACTCTATGCGTCAAATCGGACTTACCTGGACGGGTTCGGAAAAAGACACGCCGATCAACCATTGCGGATTACGCCAGCCCGACCTATGGCGCATTCATCGACAGCGTCCTAGAGTCCCGAACACGTTTCACGTTCACCGGGAGAGCGCATGTCGACCGCACCGATGCCCGAGTTCCCCGACGGCTTCCGCTGGGGCGTCTCCACCTCGGCCCACCAGATCGAGGGCGCCACCACGGCCGACGGACGCGGAACGTCCATCTGGGACACCTACGCGCGCGAGCCGGGCCGGATCAGCGACGGCAGCAGCGGCGCGGTCGCCTGCGACCACTACCACCGGTACGCCGAGGACGTCGCGCTGATGGCCGGGCTGGGCGTCGGGGCGTACCGGTTCTCGATCGCCTGGCCCCGCGTGCAGCCGGACGGCAGCGGCGCGACCAACGCCGCCGGCCTGGACTTCTACGACCGGCTGGTCGACGACCTGCTCGCCGCCGGCATCGACCCGGTGGCCACCCTGTACCACTGGGACCTGCCGCAACCCCTCGAGGACGCCGGCGGCTGGCTGCACCGGGACACCGCCGCCCACTTCGCCGAGTACGCCGAGCGGACCGCAGCCCGCCTCGGCGACCGCGTCCGGCTCTGGATCACCCTCAACGAGCCGTTCATCCAGATGAGCCTCGGCTACGGCATGGGCGTGCACGCCCCCGGCCAGATGCTCCTCTTCGGCGCCTTCCCGGTCGCCCATCACCAACTGCTCGGCCACGGGCTCGCGGTACAGGCGCTGCGGGCGCACACCGACAGCCCCGTCGCGATCGCCAACAACTACTCGCCGGTGCGGGTGCTCGGCGACAGCGACGCCGACCGGGCCGCCGGGGCCGCGTACGAGACGTTGCACAACCGGCTCTTCACCGACCCGCTGCTCGGACGCGGGTACCCCGACCTGCCCGGCCTCGACCCGACCGTCATCCGCGCCGGCGACCTGGACACCATCGCCGCGCCCATCGACGTGCTCGGGGTCAACTACTACAACCCCACCGGAGTACGGGCAGCCGAGGAGGGCTCGCCGCTGCCGTTCGACCTGGTGCCGCTGGACGGTTACCCGCGTACCGCCTTCGACTGGCCGGTCGCCCCGGACGGGCTGCACGAGCTGCTCCGCTGGCTACGGAACACGTACGGCGAGGCGCTGCCACCCATCGAGATCACCGAGGGCGGCTGCGCGTACGACGACGAGCCGGACGCGCACGGGCAGGTGGCCGACCCGGAACGGATCGCGTACCTCGACGGGCACCTGCGGGCGGTCCGGGCCGCCATCGACGACGGGGTGGACGTCCGCGGGTACTTCGTCTGGTCGCTGCTGGACAACTGGGAGTGGGCCGAGGGATTCACCAAGCGCTTCGGTCTGGTGCACGTCGACTACGCCACGCAGAGGCGTACGCCGAAGTCGTCGTACACCTGGCTGCGGGACGTGATCGCGGGCAGCGCGCCGGGGGCGGCGCGGTGACCACCGTCGACCCGGCGGCGGCGGCGCTGCCGGCGGCGCTCGCCGAGCCGACCGTGCCGGTCCGGCGCGGCTGGATCGGCCTGGTCTTCGCCGCCAACCTGGGCGTGTGGATGGCGTTCTTCACCCCGATCCAGGTGCTGCTGCCGCAGCAGATCGAGCGGATCGCGCCCGGCGACAAGGAGACCATGCTGGCCGTGGTCACCGGCCTGGGCGCGTTGGCGGCGGTGCTGGCCAACCCCCTGGCCGGCGCGTTGTCCGACCGGACCTGCCTGCGGGTCGGCGGTCGGGAGTTCGGTCGGCGGCACGTCTGGACCGCCGGCGGGGCGGTGCTCGGCGCGGCGGCGCTGGTGCTGCTGGCCCAGCAGCGGACCATTCTCGGGGTCGCCGTCGGCTGGGTCGCCGCGCAGGTCTGCTTCAACGCGATGCTGGCCAGCCTCACCGCCGCCATCCCGGACCGGGTGCCGGTGACGCAGCGCGGCAGCGTCTCGGGCTGGGTGGGCATCCCGCAGGCGCTCGGGCTGGTCCTCGGGGCGGTGCTGGTCACCGCCGTGGTCACCGGGAACGCCGCCGGCTACCTGGCGATCGCGGTGGCCATCCTGCTGCTGTCGCTGCCGTTCGCGCTGCTCACCCCCGACGACCCACTGCCCCGCGCGAACCGCCCGGCACTGCGCGTCCGTACGCTGTTCGCCTCGATGTGGATCAGCCCGCGCCGGCACCCGGACTTCGCCTGGGCGTGGATCACCCGGTTCCTGGTCCAGCTCGGCAACGCGCTGGGCACCCTCTACCTGCTGTACTTCCTCACCGACGGGGTTCACTATCCCGACCCCGAGGGCGGCCTGCTGGTGCTGATCCTGCTCTACACGTTGGGCATGATGCTGACCGCCGTGGTCTCCGGCCGGCTGTCCGACCGCTCCGGGCGGCGCAAGATCTACGTGATCGTCTCCGGGCTGATCATGGCCGTGGCCGCGCTGTTGCTCGCGGTCGCACCCACCTGGCCGATGGCGATCGTCGCCGCGCTGCTGCTGGGCGCGGGTTACGGCGTCTACCTCTCGGTGGATGCCGCGTTGATCACGCAGGTGCTGCCACGCGCCACCGATCGGGCCAAGGACCTTGGCGTGATCAACATCGCCAACTCGGCGCCGCAGGTGCTCGGTCCGGCGCTCTCCGCCCCGCTCGTGGTCCACCTGGGCGGCTATCCGACGCTCTACGCGGTCACCGCCGTGGTCACCGTGGTGGGCAGCGCCCTGGTGGTCAAGATCCGCTCAGTCGCCTGAGGTGTAAGGAAGGGCACCTTGTACAACACGAGGCGATAAGAAGGGGCCCTTCCTTACCGGGTCGACGGCCGCCGTAGGCTGGAGGACGTGACGGTACGTGTGCGCTTCGCCCCCTCCCCGACCGGTATGTTCCACGTCGGCGGCGCCCGCTCGGCGCTGCAGAACTGGATCTACGCCAAGCAGCAGGGCGGGGTGTTCGTGCTCCGCATCGAGGACACGGACGCGGCGCGCAACAAGCCCGAATGGACCGAGGGCATCCTCTCCGCGCTGGACTGGATCGGCATCTCCCGGGGCAGCTACGAGGGGCCGTACTTCCAGTCCGAGAACGCTGGCGAGCACCGGGCCGCCGCCACCCGGCTCTACGAGTCGGGCCGCGCCTACTACTGCGACTGCACCCGCGAGGACGTACAGGCCCGCACCGGCTCGCAGTACCAGGGCTACGACGGCTACCACCGCGACCGTGGCCTCGGGCCGGGGCCGGGCCACGCGCTGCGCTTCCGTACGCCCGACGAGGGCACGACCGTGGTCGTCGACCTGATCCGGGGCGAGCCCACCTTCGAAAACAAGCTCATCGAGGACTTCGTCATCGCCCGGGGCGACGGATCGCCGGTGTTCCTGCTGGCCAACGTCGTGGACGACATGACCATGGGCATCACCCACGTGATCCGTGCCGAGGAGCACCTGCCCAACACGCCCAAGCAGCAGCTCCTGTGGGACGCCCTCGGGGTCAAGCCGCCGGTCTGGGCGCACGTGCCGGTGGTCGTCAACGAAAAGCGGCAGAAGCTCTCCAAGCGCCGCGACAAGGTCGCCCTGGAGGCGTACCGCGACGAGGGCTACCTCGCCGGCGCGATGCGCAACTACCTCATGCTGCTCGGCTGGGCGCCCTCGGGCGACCGGGAGATCGTGCCCTGGTCGGTCATCGAGGACGAGTTCCGCCTGGAGGAGGTCAACCCCTCCCCCGCGTTCTTCGACGAGAAGAAGCTGCGCGCGTTCAACGGCGAGTACATCCGCGCGCTGCCGGTGGCCGAGTTCGTCGACGCCTGCCAGCCGTGGCTGACCGGCACCGGGACCATCGCGCCGCCGCCATGGCAGCCCGAGGAGTTTGACGCCGACGCGTTCGCCGCCGTGGCGTCGCTGGCCCAGACCCGGATCGCGGTGCTCAGCGAGATCGTGCCGAACGTCGACTTCCTCTTCCTGGCCTCGCCCACGATCGACGAGGCCGCCTGGACGAAGACGATGAAGGACGGCTCCGCCGAACTGCTGGACGACGCGGTCGCGGCCTTCGAGGCGCTGGAGTCCTGGGACGCCGAGGCGCTGAAGTCGACACTGGAGGCCGTCGGCGCCGAGCGCGGCCTCAAGCTCGGCAAGACGCAGGCGCCCGTACGCGTCGCGGTCACCGGCCGCACCGTGGGCCTGCCGCTGTTCGAGTCCCTCGAGGTACTAGGCCGCGAACGCACCCTGACCAGAATGCGCGCAGCCCGCCTCCGCCTCCCCTAACCCCCTGCGCCCCGCCGCCGCCTCCGCCGCTTCGCGGCCCCGCCCCGCCCCGCCCCGCCCCGTCGATCATGGAGTTGTGGTGCCGGGTTGGGCACCCTTATAACGACTTTGTCCTCCACCACAAGTCCATGATCGACCCAGACTGGGCGGGCGGCGGGGACGGGGCGGCGGGACGGGGGCGGCGAGGGTCCGGCTCGCTTTGGGCGGTGTCGCGTCTGCGCTCTCCGCCGCGCCGATCTTGCAGTTTCGGTTGTCGATATGAGTGGGTTGCACGCTATGTCGCCACAGAAAGCGCAAGATCGGCGCCGAGACGCAGCGGCTGTCGCCGAGCCACGCCCTGCCTTCGCACCCCGCCGCGCCGATCTTGCAGTTTCGGTTGTTGGTATGGGGTTGGATGCCCGTTACGTCGCCACAGGAAGTGCAAGATCGGCGGACGCGGGGACGCGGGGACGCGGGGCGGTTAGCGGGTTCGGCGGCGGAGCAGCAGGGCGGCCGTCAGGGCGGCTAGCAGTAGCGCGCCGCCGAGTGCCCAGGGCCACCAGCGGCTCCCCGAGTCGGATCGTTCCTCGGCGGCCGGTACGGCGGAAACGGTGTCGGCCGACGGCGACACGGGTCCGGCGGGGGATGCCGTGGGCGAGCCGGGCGCTGACGGGCCGGTGCTGGCCACTGACGGACTGCCGGACGGGCCGAGGGCTGAAGAGGGGCTGGCGGACGGGTCCGCAGCCGTGCCGGTGGTGAGGGTGAACCGCACCTCGCCCTTGATCGGGTGGCCGTCGTTCGACGGCAGCTGGTAGGCGACGGCGTAGAGCCCCGCCGCGCCGGGCGTGAACGGCACGCGTACCCGGGTGCCGTCGAACGTGGGCCGCCCGCCGGCGACCACATTGTCCGGTCCGGTTATTGTGATCTTCGTCGTAGCCGGCGGCGGCTTGGCCAGGAAACGTAGCTCGATCCGGGTGGGCGCGGTGGCCACCCGGGCGCCGTCGGGCGGATCGCTGCCGGTCAGCGAGTTGTGCGCGGCGGCCGGCGTCGCCGGGGCCAGTAACGACACACCGAACGCCACGCCGAGTACCACTGGCACGAGCCGTGCCATCCGTGTAACCCTGCCCCCCATGAACCCCTCCGTAAGGGTACGATCCGCCCGCTGATCAAACAGCTCCTCGTTAGTCGAGCAGAGATCGCAGATAGTTCCAAATACTGTTCCACAAGCTGCAATCCATCGACGTTCTGCGGAGTCTGTGAGAGTGGGACCGACCCGGTCGGTGCCGTCACCGGCCGACCGACCCGGACGTCACGGCGAAGCCATCCATCGAACGGGGCGAGGAGGCGGGATGGTCCGACAGATGAGGCGCCGGCTCGCCGTGCTGGCGGGCACGCTGGCTGCGGCGGTGCTGGTGCTTGGCATGGCCGGCCCGGCGAGCGCGGCGCCCAAGCCTGCGCCCGCCGGTGTGGACGTCACCGGCGAAGGGCTCACCGAGCCGCTGCGGCTACGGTCCGAGACCCAGCCCGCGCACGTCCTCGCGGTCATCGACCAGATCAACTTCTTCGGTCGTACCGGAATGCCGACCGGTCCCAAGGCGGCTGACCTCGGTCCGAAGTACACGGTCGTGGTGCTCGCCGGGGAGACCCCGAAGCAGATCTTCGACCTCTACCCCAAGGCGGCCGGCGGCCCGCGCGTCTACCGCCCGGCCAAACAGCCGGACGGTCGCCGGACCAGCGCTGGCTGGTTCCTGGGACGGCTCAGCATGTCCGAGACGCTGCGTACCGCCGGGGTGCCGCTGGAGCGACAGTTCGACACGGTCAGTGGCGGCGTGGGCGGCGGCGAGCGGGTGCTGCCGGAGGACACCATGGATCCGGTGCGGGACATCGACGAAGCACTCGGTGAGTTGCAGCGGCTGCTGCTGCTCAACGTCGGGGTGATGCTGACCATCACGGTCGGCCTCGCCGGGATCGCCCTGCTGATCCGCCGCCGGACCCGCTGACGCGGCCATCCGCCGGACCCGCTGACGGCCGCCGGAAGGCACGGGTACGCCAGAAGGCACGGGTACGCCAGAAGGCACGGGTTCAGCGGGCCACAGCGCTCGGCCCCCACGGGGTCAGCACCAGCGGCGCGGCGGGCGCTCCCGTCGAGTGCCCCGCTGACGTGGCCGGACCGGGCCGTGCCGGTGGGCACCCGCCCATCCAGGAAGTTCACTGAGGCAACCAGCGGGGTCACCCGGCTCCGGCTCGCCCAGGGCCACCGGCTCGGCGGCCCGCTGGCGCGGGATCTCCTCGTCCGGCCGCCCGGTGGACGCCTCGCTCGGGTGCGCAGCCGCCGGGCCGACGGGCCGGCGAGGCTTGCCTGCCACCTGCGGGTCGTGGTGCCCCAGGCGGCAGGGCTCGCCCTGGGCGCAGCCGTGCTCGGCCTCCCCGTGCGCCATCCCCGGTCTCCTCACGCTCGCACTCACGCGCAGGTGCTCCCCCCGTACGTGCCCTGTCACCGTACTGGCCGGGACCGACGGCCTGTGCACGGCGTACCCCGGGGTCAGCGCTTCGGGCGACCGGGGAACAGGGGCGCCCAGACCGGGAAGGCGACCAGCCAGATGAGGATCACGGTGGTCAGGCTGCGGATCCAGTTGCCCAGTTCACGGGTTCTTTCCGCGTCGTTCACCCAGAGGATCGCCGCACCGAGCTGGCCGCACGCGACGGCCCAGCCGAGGAGTGCCCTGGCCCACTCCCGCCACCCGTGGCGGGCGTGGGCCCAGCCGGCGCGAGGAGGCCGCACGGGCGGCCGGCCACCGGCGAACCGGCGGGCGAAGCGCTGGTCCGGCCACCGGACGATCGAGTTCCCGAAGGCCACCGAGAAGCCGAGGTGGGCGGCGGGGCCGTGACCGAGGTCCGCGGTCGCGCCGCGCGCAGGTCGAGCACCGACGCGGCGAGCAGTGCCAGATCGACAAGCGGTACGCGGACCGGCAGCGCCCCGCCGAGCCGTGGCCGGCGCAGCGGATAGCGGGCCACCAAGCCGGCGGCGATCAGCACCCGGAACGCGATCTCACCACCGATGATCACCGCGACCAGCATGGCCGCTCCCCTCGTCGCCACCAGCATCGCCGGACGGCAGCCTACGAGCCGGGTGCGGGCCGCGATCCTGGCCCCAGGGGCTGGGCCTGTCCGCGCCGCCGCGACCCTGAGTCGGCAGCTCCACAGGGGACACCCCGCCGGACTGCCCTGTCGTACGCTGCCCGCCAGCGGTACCGATGATCACTGCCCGACGGAGACGACATGCGACGCCTGTGGGAAACGACGGTCCTGGTGGCGCTGATCGTGGGGGTGAGCGGCTGTGACAGCGGTCCCACCGAGGCGAAGGGCTCGACCTTCGCCCCCGCGTCGGGAGTGTGCCATGCCACCGCCTCCGACGATCGCAGCCCCGAGACGTACGCGCCGATCCCCTGCTCCTCCAAGCACGAGGCGGAGACGTTCCTGGTCGGCGTCATCCGCGGCACGGACGGTGTCGCGTCGGCGCCTCCGGCGGCGGACACCGACGCGATGTGGCGTCTCCACGATGCCTGCGACAGTGCGGCGGCCCGCTTCCTGGGCGGGGAGTGGCGCGAGTCACGACTGGCGATGCGGACGCTGACCCCGTCGACGGCGCGTTGGCAGGCGGGCGAACGGTGGTACCGCTGTGACCTGGTGGAGATGCTCGCGCTGGACCGGTGGGTGCCGAACCCCCGGGCGAACAGCCTGCGGGCCGGCCTGACGGGTGACTCACCGCTGCGGCTGACGTGCTTCACCGCGCCCGAGGAGAACGCCGACGACCTGGTCGACCTGCCACCGGCCTCCTGCACCGGGCCGCACGGCACCGAGTTCGCCGGCATCTGGCCGGCCGGCCCGGAGGTGGAGGAGCTCACCGAGGAGGTCATGCAGGCGGGATGCCGATCGACGGTCGCCCGGTACGTCGGTGCGCCAGAGGCCGCCCTGGAGGGCCGGCTGGAGGTGTTGGCGTACGTCCTGGAAAGTGAGCCGGAATGGCTCGCTGGCCGACTCAGCGCCATCTGCTTCCTGCACAGCCCGAACCGGCAGCTCGACGGGTCCCTCAGGAATACCGGCCTGCCGCCCCGCTGATCGGTGCCGGCGTTCGTGGCCTGCTCACGACGTGTCAGGCTAGAGGGGTGAGCACGGCCGAGGGTGGGGAGCTGGCGGCCACGCTGCGCCGGATCGAGCGTTCGGCGGGAGCGTTGGCCACTGCCAGCGTGGCCCGGATGGACGAGACGCTGCCGTGGTTCCGGGCTCTGCCGGCCGACCAGCGCTCCTGGGTGATGCTGGTGGCCCAGGCCGGCGCCCGCTCGCTGGTGCAGTGGCTGCGCGAGGGCGGCGGCACGGCGGACAGCACGCAGGAGGTCTCCGACGACGTGTTCGACGCGGCGCCCCAGGCGCTGGCCCGGTCGATCACCCTCCAGCAGACCGTGGCGCTGATCAAGGTGACCATCGACGTCGTCGAGGAACAGGTGTCGCAGCTCGCCGCCGAGGGCGAGGAGCAGTTGCTACGCGAGGCGGTGCTGCGCTTCTCCCGGGAGATCGCGTTCGCCGCCGCCCGGGTGTACGCGCGGGCCGCCGAGTCGCGCGGCGCGTGGGACGCCCGGTTGCAGGCGCTGCTGGTCGACGCGCTGCTGCGGGGTGACTCGCCGGACGTCCTGGCGAGCCGGGCCGCCGCGTTGGGCTGGGCGGACGCGCCACCGGTCGCGGTGGCGGTCGGCCACTCCCCGGGCGGGGAGGTCTCCGCCGTGCTGCACGTGGTGTACCGGCTGGCGCGGCGGATCGGTGTCGAGGTGATCGGCGGGGTGCACGGCGATCGGTTGGTGATCGTGCTGGGTGGCGCGGCGGACCCGCTGAGCGCCACCGGCAAGCTGCTGGACGCGTTCGGTGACGGCCCGGTGGTGGTCGGTCCGGCCGTACCCAGTCTGGACGAGGCGACGGAGTCGGCGCGGTCGGCGCTGTCCGGCTTCCGGGCGGCGCCGGCGTGGCCGGCCGCCCCCCGGCCGGTGGCCGCTGCCGACCTGTTGCCGGAGCGGGCCCTCGCCGGCGACGCGGAGGCCCGCCGGCGGCTGCGGCACGACGTGTACGCGACGCTGGTCCGCGCCGGTGGCGAGCTGCTGGAGACCCTGGACGCGTTCCTGGCCGCCGGTGGCACGCTGGAGAGCGCGGCGCGGGCGCTGTTCGTCCACCCGAACACGGTGCGGTACCGGTTGCGCCGGATCGCGGAGGTGACCGGTTTCTCGCCGCTGTCGCCCCGGGACGCGTTCGCCCTCCAGGTGGCGTTGACTGTCGGTCGGCTGGACCCGGTGGTCCCGGTGGCCTCGGCGGTCCCGACCCAGACATTGACCCCGGCCGCCCGGAAATCCGCCCAAACCAGCGATGATCCCCGCCGATCTTTGTAAGAAACCTCCAAAGGTTCTAGTGCGGTTTGGTCGGCCCCGGCACAGCGCTACCCACGCGTATCCGGGAGAGTCATAGGCGTGCTCGCCGTACTTAGTCCCGGCCAGGGTTCCCAGAAACCCGGCTTTCTGACTCCCTGGCTCGACCTGACCGGCACCGAGGCGCGTCTGCGCTGGTGGTCCGCGCTGGCCGGCGTGGACCTGGTGCACCTGGGCACCGCCGCCGACGCGGACGAGATCAAGGACACCGCCCGTACCCAGCCGCTGCTCGTCGCGGCGGCGCTGCTCGCCGCCGAGCACCTGCCGCTGGACGGCGTGGCGCTCACCGCCGGGCACAGCGTCGGCGAGCTGGGGGCCGCGGCGGTGGCCGGGGTGCTGTCGGCCGAGGCCGCGATCACCCTCGCCGGCATCCGTGGCCGCGAGATGGCCGCCGCCTGCGCGCTGGAGCCGACCGGGATGGCGGCCGTGCTCGGCGGCGACCCGGACGAGGTGCTGGCCGCGATCAGCGCCGCCGGGCTGCACCCCGCCAACCGCAACGGCGCCGGCCAGATCGTCGCCGCCGGCTCGCTGGACGGCCTGGACAAGTTCGCCGCCGCGCCGCCGGCGAAGACCCGGGTCATCCGCCTCCAGGTGGCCGGGGCCTTCCACACCCCGTACATGGCCCCGGCCGAGGCCGCGCTGGCCGCCGTCGCCGCCGGGATCGCCCCCGTCGACCCGGCGCGGATCCTGCTGTCGAACCTTGACGGCACCGCCGTCACCGACGGGCACGAGCTGGTGCGACGCCTGGTCCGCCAGGTCACCGCGCCGGTGCGCTGGGACCTGTGCATGCGCGCCCTTGCCGAGCACGGCGTGACCGGCGTGATCGAGCTGCCCCCGGCCGGCACCCTCGCCGGTCTGGTCAAGCGGGAACTCCGGGGCGAGGGCGCCCCGGAGATCGTCACCCTGAACACCCCGGACGACCTGCCGGCCGCACGGGACCTGATCGCCCGCCACGCCACGCCGGGCCAACCGCTCGCCCCCATCGGAGGACACTCATGACTGGCAGTCGCATCGTCTCGATGGGGCACTACCAGCCCTCCCGGGTGGTGACCAACGACGACATCGCCCAACTGGTGGACACCAACGACGAGTGGATCCGCGACCGGGTGGGCATCGCCACCCGGCGGATCGCCGACAGCGAGACGGTGGCCGACATGGCCGCCGCAGCCGCCGGTAAGGCGCTGGCCAACTCCGGGCTCAGCGCCGCCGACATCGACCTGGTCGTGGTCGCCACCTGCTCCTCGATCGACCGGAGCCCCAACGTGGCCTGCCGGGTCGCCGCCAAGCTGGGCATCGCCGCACCGGGCGCGTTCGACGTCAACACCGCCTGCTCGGGCTTCGCGTACGCGCTGGGCACCGTCGACCACGCCATCCGGGCCGGCGCGTCGCGCAACGCGATCGTGATCGGCGCGGAGAAGCTGTCCGACTTCACCGACTGGACCGACCGCTCCACCTGCATCATCTTCGGCGACGGCGCCGGCGCCGCGGTGGTCACCGCCACCGCCGACGACGAGCCCGCCGGCATCGGCCCGGTGGTGTGGGGCTCGGCGCCGGAGAAGAGCGACGCGGTACGCATCGAGGGCTGGCGCCCGTACATCCAGCAGGAGGGCCAGTCGGTGTTCCGCTGGGCCACCACCGCGCTCGCGCCGCTGGCCCTGCAGGCGTGCGAGCGGGCCGGGGTCGACCCGTCGGAGCTGGCCGCGTTCGTGCCGCACCAGGCCAACGCCCGGATCATCGACGGCATCGCCAAGCGGCTCAACATCCCCAACGCGATCATCGCGAAGGACATCGTCGAGTCCGGCAACACCTCGGCGGCGAGCGTCCCGCTGGCCCTGTCGAAGCTCGTCGAGCGGCGGGAGGTGCCCTCGGGCGCCCCGGTCCTGCTGTTCGGCTTCGGCGGTGGCCTGACCTACGCCGGTCAGGTCGTCCGCTGCCCCTGAAGCCCCCTTGAGGCGCGTACGCGCTCCAGGAGCGGCGCCCGGCGACGCCGGCCGCCAGAGAACCCCCTATGAGAGGAACCAACCGCAATGACCCGTGACGAGATCACCACCGGCCTCGCCGAGATCCTCGAAGAGGTTGCCGGGGTGAACCCGGACGACGTGGCCGAGGGGAAGTCCTTCACCGACGACCTCGATGTCGACTCGCTCTCCATGGTGGAGGTCGTGGTGGCCGCCGAGGAGAAGTTCGGCGTCAAGATCCCGGACAACGAGGTGCAGAACCTCAAGACCGTCGGGGACGCCGTCAGCTTCATCGAGGCGCAGTCCTGATCATGAGTCGTCCTGACGTCGTCGTCACCGGGCTCGGCGCGACGACCCCGCTTGGCGGGGACGTCGCGTCGACCTGGGACGCCATGCTCGCCGGCCGCTCCGGGGTGAGTGCCCTCACCCAGGAGTGGGCCGCGCAACTGCCGGTGCGGATCGCCGCCCAGTTGGCCGTGGAGCCGTCCGAGGTGCTGGACCGGGTGAAGCTGCGCCGCCTGGACCGCTCCGAGGCGATCGCGCTCATCGCGGCGCAGCAGGCCTGGGCGGACGCCGGTCTGGCGGACGCCGGTCTGGACGCCGAGCGGCTCGCCGTCAGCGTCGGCTCCGGCATCGGTGGCGCCACCACCCTGCTCGCCCAGGACGACATCCTGGAGGCGTCCGGGCCGCGGCGGGTGTCCCCGCACACGATCCCGATGTTGATGCCCAACGGGCCGGCCGCCTGGGTCGGGTTGGAGTTGGGTGCCAAGGCCGGCGTGCACACGGTGGCCAGCGCCTGCGCGACCGGCGCGGAGGCGATCGCGCTCGGCCTGGACATCATCCGCGCCGGCCGGGCCGACGTGGTGGTGGCCGGCGGCACCGAGGCCGTGATCCACCCGCTGCCGATCGCCGGCTTCAGCTCGATGCGGGCCATGTCGACCCGCAACGACGACCCGGAACGTGCCTCCCGCCCGTGGGACACCGGCCGCGACGGCTTCGTCCTCGGTGAGGGTGCCGGCATCGTGGTGCTGGAGCGGGCCGACCACGCCGCGGCCCGGGGCGCCCGGGTGTACGCGCGCCTGGCGGGCGCCGGCATCACCTCCGACGCGTACGACATCGTGCAACCGCACGCCGAGGGTGAGGGCGCCATCCGGGCCATCGCCAAGGCGATCGCGGACGCGGACATCGCCAAGCAGGACATCGTGCACGTCAACGCGCACGCGACGTCGACCCCGGTCGGCGACATGCTGGAGATCGGCGCGCTGCACAAGGCGCTCGGCGACCACCCGGTGCTGGCCGCGACGAAGTCGATGACCGGTCACCTGCTGGGCGCGGCCGGAGCGTTGGAGTCGATCGCCACGATCCTGGCGATCCGCGACAGCGTCGTGCCTCCGACGATCAACCTGGACGACCCGGAGCCCGGGCTCAGCCTGGAGGTCGCCGCGCACAAGGCACGCCACATGGACATCCCCGCCGCGCTGAACAACGCGTTCGGCTTCGGCGGTCACAACGTGGCGCTGGTCTTCGCGCGGCCGTGAGACAGCGGCCGTGAGACAGCGGCCGTGAGACAGCGGCCGTGAGACAGCGGCCGTGAGCTGGCCGATCTGCGGATCACCGAAAGGGTCCCCTCTCGCGAGGGGGCCCTTTCGCGTGTTCAGCGTCGGTTGCGGGGGTGTTGCCGGGCGGTGCGCTCGTTGCCGTGGCGGTAGTTGCCGGTCCAGCGGGCCATCACCAGTTGCGGGTCGTCGTCGACCTCGGCGAGGAACTCCGCCGCGCGGGCGCCCCGCAGCGTGCCCGCCACCCGGCCGTGGTGGGTGATCACCACCGTGCCGTCGGCCCGCTGGTCGTACCGGAAGCCCTGCGCCTGACCCATGGGCGACACGCTGCCAGGGTGGCCGTGCCGGCGCGACCGGATTCCCGGGCCCGCGGCCTCTTGCATAGACTGTGAATATAAAAGCGCTATGCTTTTGGCGTGCGTCGTCCAGACACTCCTCCTGGCACGTCCGCCGCCATCGGGGCGGCCCTCTACGGCCTGGCCACCAGGGCCGCGAGACGCCTACCCCGGGACATGAGCCTGACCTCTGCCGCCACCCTGGCGACCCTGGACCGGACGGGTCCGCGGCGCATCACCGATCTGGCCGCGGTCGAGGGCGTCACCCAGCCCGCGATGACCACCCTGGTCCGGGTGATGGAGGAATCCGGCCTGGTCGAGCGGCGGGGCGACGCGTCCGACAAGCGGGTCACGCTGGTGTGCCTGACCGAGGCCGGCGCCTCCTATGTCCGGACGCGCCGCCAGGCGGGGATCCACGCGTTCGAGCGGTTGATCGGCCGGCTCACCGGCGACGAGGTCGAGGCGCTGGCGGCGGCCCTGCCGGCGCTGGAGCATCTGGCAGCGCTCGAAGGACAGGACCGCGAAGGGCCGAGGCGGTGACCGGGCAACCGATCGGCGGGGGCGCGCCGAAGGCGTTTCCGGTGACCCGTTCCGAGACGCGGCTGCTGGTCCCCGCCCTGATGTTCATCGCCCTGGTCGTGGCGGCGGTCGCCAGCCTCGGGACGCCGCTCATCACCAGCGTGGCGACGTCGTTCCACGTCTCGCTCGGCAGCGCGCAGTGGACGCTGACCGTCGCGCTGCTCAGCGGCGCCGTCGCCACGCCGGTCCTGGGCCGGCTCGGAGCCGGTCCACACCGACGGGCCACGATCCTCGCCACGTTGGCCGTCGTCGTCGCCGGCAGCGCGCTCACCGTGCTGCCACTGCCATTCGCGTGGCTACTGACCGGCCGGGCGGCCCAGGGCGTCGGGCTCGGGCTCACGGCGCTGATGATGGGCGTGGCCCGGGACCACCTCCCCGAGGAGCGCGGCGCGGCCGTGATCGCTCTGATCTCGGTGGTCTCGATCATCGGCGCGGGCGTCGGCTACCCGCTGGCCGCCCTGCTCGCCGAGCTCGGCGGAGTACGGGCCGCCTACGGCCTCGGCCTGGTCGTCACCGCCGCCGCCCTCCTGACCGCGTGGCGCGCCATGCCCGAAGCTCCCGAAGGCCGGTCCGCCCACGTGGACGTGGCAGGCGCGGTCGTCCTGAGCGCTGCGCTGCTCCTGGTGCTGTTCCTCGCCGGTGAGCGGAATCTGTGGAGCAGGCACCTCGCCGTGGCGGCGGGCCTCGCCGTCGTCGCGGTGGTGCTGCTCTGCGTCTGGGCCGTCATCGAGCTGCGCAGCCCGACGCCCCTGGTCGATGTGCGGGCGGTACGGCACCCGGCGGTCGCCGGGGCGAACCTCGCCATGTTCGTCGCCGGGATCGGCATGTACCTCCTGCTCACGCTCATCACCCGGTACGCGCAGACGCCGCCCGGCGTCGGCTACGGCTTCGGGCTGACGACCTTCGTCGCCGGGCTGGTCCTGATCCCGTTCTCGGTGCTGGGGTTCGTCGCCGGCAAGCTCACGCCGCGGATCCGCACGCGGGTCGCCGACCCCCTGCTCCTGGCCGGCAGCGCTGTCGTGGTCGGCGTCGGGTTCGCCCTGTTCGCGGCGGCCCGGTCGGACCTGGCCGAACTGTTCGCGGCGATGGGCGTGCTCGGCTTCGGCGTCGGCGGCTTCTCGGCCGCGATGCCCGGTGTCATCCTGGCCGCCACTGTCAGGAGCGAGACGTCGAGCGCCATGAGCTTCAACTACGTCGTCCGCAGCGTCGGGTACTCCCTGGGCAGCGCTGTCGGCGGCCTGGTCCTCGCCGCGGGCACCCGCCCCGGCCACCTCTTTCCCGACGACCGCGCCTACCGCACCGCGGCGATGGTCGGGATCGGCGCCATGGCGATCGCGACGCTGACGAGCCTCGCTCTCGCCCGGCGACGCTCGGCCACGACCAACACGTGAGTCGGACGCACTCCCCCACCACAGGAGGTTCCATGCTTAAGGGCTACTGGGTCAGCGCCTACCGCACCGTTTCCGACCCCGAGAAGCTGGCCGCCTACAACGAGCTGGCCGGTCCCGCTGTCCGGGCCGGGGGCGGTCGGGTCCTCGTCCGTGGCGGTCGGATCGCCGCGTACGACGCCGGAATCGCCGAGCGTACGGTCCTGATCGAGTTCGACAGCTTCGAGCAGGCCGTCGCGGCGCACGAGAGTGCGGCCTACCAGGAGGCGCTGGCCGCACTCTCCGACGGCGTCGAGCGCGACTTCCGCATCGTCGAGGGCATCGACTGACCGAGTCGCGGTCGGATCTCCTGCCGGTGCCGTCAGCTCTTGCAGGTGGTGGCCGGCAGTCCGGGCACCACCACCGGTGACCGGCCACCCGGGCGGGCCTTGCCGGCCAGTACGGCGGCGAGCGCGGTCATCGACGCCCGGCTGGAGGAGTACGTGGCCAGCAGCGTCGGCGACTTGGCCTTGGCCAGCACGTACGGCGTGTCCATGGCGACGGTGACCGCCGCACTGGCGCTCAGGTCCTTCTCCCCGTCGCCGTAGCCGACCAGGTGCACCACCGTCCCGCCGCTCGGCTTCACCGTCACGCCGGCCGCGGTCAGCGCGGCGGTGAGCGCCGCCCGGGTGCCGTCCCGGCCGCCGGAGGAGGTGACGGTGACGGGGCCGCGCACCGCGCCGCCGCAGGCACCGCGCAGCACGGTGACCGCTCCGGCGGCCAGCGCGTCCGCCGCCGCCCGGTGCGCCGGGGTGTTGAGCGTGGACATCGGCTCGGCGGGTCCCGCCGCCAGCCGGAACTTCATGGTCAGGATCCGGGTGACCGCGTCGACGAGCCGGGCCCGGGGCAGCGACCCGCCACGCAGGGCGGCGAGCAGCCCGTCGTACGCCTGACCGACGTTCGGGGTCATGAGGATCAGGTCGTTGCCGGCGTTCAGCGCGCGGACGGCGGCCTCGCCGGGCGCCCACCGCTTCGCCGGTGGCATGTTCATCCCGTCGGTGATCACCACGCCCTTGAAGCCGAGCTGACCGCGCAGCACGTCGGTGAGCAGCTTGTGGGAGAAGGTCGCCGGGGTGCCGGGGTCGATGGCCTGCACGTCCAGGTGGCCGGACATCACGGCCATCGCGCCCGCGTCAAACCCGGCGCTGAACGGCGGCCACGCGCCGCTCTGCAGCGCCGCCGCGGACTGGGTGAGCACCGGCAGGTCCTTGTGCGAGTCGTCCGCGCTGTGGCCGTGCCCCGGGAAGTGCTTCAGGGTGGCCGCGACGCCGCTGGCCTGTAGGCCCCGGACCGCGCCGCCGACCTGCGCGGCGGCGATCTTCGGGTCGGCGCCGAACGACCGGGAGCCGATGACCGTGCTGCGGGTGGCCAGCACGTCGGCGACCGGGGCGAAGTCGATGTTGATGCCCATCGCGGCGAGTTCGGCGCCGGCGGCCTGCCAGGCGGCCTCGGTCAGCTTCGGGTCACCGGCGGCACCCGCCGCGAGGGCGCTGGGCAGGATGGTGACGCCGTCGGTGACGCGGGTGACCACGCCGTACTCCTGGTCGGTGCCGATCAGGAAGGGCGCCGGGCCGGCGGCCAGCCGTCCGGCGGCCCCCCGCAGTCCGGTGGTCAGGTCGTGGACCTGCTTCGGGTTGTCGACGTTTGTCGTCTCCTGATTGCCCTTGGTCGGGTCGTCGGCGCTGAAGCCGACCAGGATGAGCCCGCCGAGCCGGTACTTGGCGATCATCTCGGCGGGGGTGTCGACGCCGGCGAGCGCCTGGTTGCCGGCCGCCGAGCCGGTGGAGACCTTGGTGGCCGAGTCGCCGTACGCGTAGGGCATCAGCACCTGCCCGACCAGGTCCTCGTCGGAGAGCGTCGCGACCAGCGCGGCGGCCCGCGCGGCCGGGTCGTCGTTCGGCGGCGAGGCGGGTGCGCTCGGGGCCGCCGACGCGCCGGTCGGGCCGGGCGTCGGGTCGGGACGATCCGGGGTACCCGAGCAGCCGGAGACGATCAGGGCGGTCAGGGCGGCGACGGCGACACCTGCGTGTCGCGGGCGAATCGGCACGCCGACCATCCCACCAGTTCCCCCTTATCGGGGCAACTTGACCTTACCGGTCGCCAGCGTGAGGGTGACGCAACACCCAGGTCCGCAGCGCGTGCGGCCCCGCCGTCAGCCGACCCGGGTGAGCAACGTCACCGGTGCGCCGTCACCGGCGTACCGGTAGGGCTCCAGGTCCGCGTCCCACGCGGTGCCGAGCGCCTTGTCAAGGGCGTGCGACAACGCCTCCGGGGCACGGGCGGAGGCCATCAGGGTCCGCAGCCGGTCCTCGCCGAGCTGGATGTCACCGGCCGCCCCGACGGTGGCCCGGAACAGGCCACGGGCCGGCACGTACATGAAACGCTCACCGTCGACGCCGGGACTCGGCTCCTCGGTGACCTCGAAACGGATCATGGGCCACTGCCGGAGGGCAGCAGCCAGCTCGGCGCCCGTTCCCGGACGGCCGGTCCACCCACACTCGGCCCGGCGGGCGCCGGGGTCGACGGGCTGAGCCGTCCACTGCAGGTTGACCGGCGCGGCTAGGACGCGCGCGATCGCCCACTCGACGTGCGAGCACACGGCGAGCGGGGTCGAGTGGACGTATACGACGCCACGCGTTGGCACGGTGACCTCCCGGAGAGCGAGGTGCGTCTTCCCCTACGACCTCGTCCACCCGAGTGGTTGCTGCAACACATGATGACTCGTGTGACGGATGGTGCGCCAGAGAATCGGAAAAAACGCCACCCGGAATAGCCGGACGGGTGGTCTCCGTTGCCTCTCAGGACACCGCGACGACCAGCCTGATGTCGTGGTCATGTACAGTTCCATCGGCGGCTTCTGCCGCGTTCCACCTCTGCGGGCCGACGCAGTGTCACCCGCACACAGCCCCCGGACGTCCAGTCCTCCCGTACGTCTTGCAAGGAGTACCTCCGTGGCGAGCAACACCTCTAAGACCGCGCGCGCGTCCGTCCGGGCCGGCCAGGCTGGCCAGGGTGGCGCCCTCAGCGTGCTGGGCGAGTTCAAGTACCTCATCCCGCTCAACGGCGGCAAGCACGCCTACGTGCGTAACCTGACCAACGGCAAGACCGCGCACCTGCGTACCGACTCCGACGCGTTCGTCGAGGAGATCCGGGCGCTGGCCGCCGCCGGCCACGCCGCCAAGATCCGGGCGGAGATCAACAACCTGGCCACCGTTCACCCGAACGACGGCTGGGAGGCCACCGAGAAGCGTCTGGTCGCGGCCGGCGTCTTCGAGGGCTGAGCCCTCCCCCACCGCACCACCGACCGCCCGCCGGGAGTTCCCGGCGGGCGGTCGTTCGTTTGTCAGGACGCCTCGAGCAGAGCAACCTCGCCGGTGCTCAGGTCGTAGAGGCCGCCCACCACGGCCACCCGGCCGGTGGCCACCGGCCCGGCCAACAGGTCGTCGACGCGCAGCGCGTCCACGGTGCGCCGGACGTGTCGGCGGACCGTGAGCGCGAGCACCGCCGGATCGTCGAGCCCCACCTCGACGACCGCCGGGGCGATCTCGTCGACCAGGTGGGCCAGCGACCCACCGGGGCGCTCGCCGGTGCGCAGGGCGTCCACGGTCGCGCCGACCGCACCGCAGCGCTCGTGCCCGAGCACCATGACCAACGGCACGCCGAGCTGCCCCACCACGTACTCGATGGAGCCGCACACCGCCCGGTCGAGCACGTGCCCGCCGGTGCGGATCACGCAGATCGCCCCGAAGGTCTGGTCGAAGATCGCCTCCAGCGGCACCCGCGAGTCGATGCAGCCGAGGACCACCGCGTACGGCTGCTGGTCTCCGGAGGCGGCCGCCGCGGCGGCGGTGACGTCGTGCCCGTGGATCGGCTGGCCGCTGACGAACCTCCGGTTGCCGCCGAGCAGGTCGGCCAACGCGGCCCGGGGCGTGCCGCCGGCCTGCCGTCCCCGCCCCCCGGACCCGCCCGTCGGCGGAACCGGCGTCGCCCGCGCCGACTCCATGCCGTTCAGCTTGGCCCGCCGGCGCACGGCCAGGGGCGGGGTCGGGAATGTTCGCCCGACCGCGATTGGCGTGGCGTCCCGACGGGTAGCCGGTGTTACC
Source organism: Micromonospora sp. CA-248212 (assembly GCF_050948405.1). Taxonomy (NCBI): domain Bacteria; kingdom Bacillati; phylum Actinomycetota; class Actinomycetes; order Micromonosporales; family Micromonosporaceae; genus Micromonospora; species Micromonospora sp. CA-248212. The sequence goes on from NZ_CP192023.1 coordinate 5,653,319, forward strand.
GCCGGGTATCGGAGGTACGGGTGATGCCGGGGCGAGCCTGGGAGGTGGCGATGCCGGAGCGACTCGAAGTCGGTATGCCCGACGGCGTACGGCTGCACGTCGAGACCACCGGTCCCGTGCACGCCCCGGTGACGGCGGTCCTCCTGCACGGCTGGACGCTGGACGGGCGCAGCTGGCACCGGCAGCTCGACGCGCTCACGTCGTCCTTCGGCGACTCGGTGCGGGTGGTCACCTACGACGCGCGGGGTCACGGCCGGTCGAGCTGCATGGCGCTGCCCACGGCCACCCTGGCCCAGCTCGGCGACGACCTGGCCGCCGTCCTCGACGCGGTCGCGCCGAGCGGTCGGGTGGTTCTGGTCGGGCACTCGATGGGCGGAATGACGATCATGGAGTACGCGCACCGCCACCGGGAGCACTTCGCCGCGCGTACGGCCGGACTGGTCTTCGTCTCGACCACCGCCGAGGGGCACACGCACACCGTGTACGGGCTCTCGCCACGCATCGCCCGGCTGATCCGGCTCGCCGAGACGACCGGCGCCGGCGTGCTGGCCCGCTGCGGCTCGTGGCGAGCGCCCCGGGCGCTGCTCAACGCGCTGCAGCCGAGCATCCGGTGGATGCTCTTCGGCGACCGCTGCGATCCCTCCGACATCCGGTTGGTCACGTCGGCGGTGGCCCGCGCCTCGCTGCGCTCGATCGGCGGTTTCCGCGCCTCGATCGGCGCTCAGCGCCGGCTGGACACCCTCGCCGCCCTGGCGCACCTGCCGGCCGCCGCCCTGGTCGGTGACCGGGACCGGCTGACCCCGCCGCCGTGCGCCGAGTCGATCGCCGCCGTCCTGCCGGCCACCGAGCTGACCGTCTGCCCGGGCGCCGGCCACATGCTGATGATGGAGCGTCCGATTGAGGTGAACGCGGCCCTGACCGGCGTCCTGGGCCGGGTGCTCGCCGCACCCTCGCCGCACGGGCCCGGCCCCAGCGCCGCACCCTCGCCGCACGGGCCCGGCCCGAACGGCGCACCCCCGCCGCACGGGCCGGTCGTGAGCGCCGTCGCGGCGGGTCGCTGAGCACGTTCGCGCACCTCGGGCGCGGCGGGTCGGGTCGGGGGCCGTACCCTTCTGCGGTTGGCCCGCGCGGTTCGCGCCGCTTGCCGGCGACATCGAAGGAGCGTGCGTTGACCGACCAGACCGCCCTGGAGCAGGAGATCGCCGTCGAGCAACGGCACCTCGACCGGGTGTACGCCCGACTGGCCGAGCTACGGCAGTCGGCGGTGCGCGCCGAGCGGGACGGCTACCGGATGGCGCGGGTGGGCACGTTCGGCGCGCTCGTCGAACGCGACGCGATGGTCTTCCACGCGGCTCAGCGGCGGCACACCCTCGACGCCGAACACGAGGGCCTGGTCTTCGGCCGGCTGGACCTGCGCGACCGGCAGGTGCTGCACGTCGGGCGGCTCGGCATCCGTGACGAGGACGCCAGCACCCTCGTCGTCGACTGGCGGGCGCCGGCCGCGTCGGCGTTCTACCAGGCCACCCCCGCGCAGCCGCTGGGCGTGGTGCGTCGCCGCACCATCCAGTCCCAGCGGGAGCGGGTCACCCGCATCGAGGACGACCTGCTCGATCCGGAGGCGGCCCCGGAGGGGATGACGGTCGTCGGTGACGGCGCGCTGCTGGCCACCCTCTCCCGGGCCACCGGTCGCGGCATGCGCGACATCGTCGCGACGATTCAGCGGGAGCAGGACGAGGCGATCCGGTCGCCCGGCTCCGGGGTGACGATCGTCGCGGGCGGCCCGGGGACCGGCAAGACGGCGGTCGCCCTGCACCGGGCGGCCTTCCTGCTCTATTCCGACCGCAGCCGGTACGCCGGTGGCGGCATCCTGGTGGTCGGGCCGTCGACCGTCTTCGTCGAGTACATCGCCTCGGTGCTGCCGTCGCTCGGCGAGGACACCGCGACCCTGCACTCGCTGGGCACCCTGTTCCCGGGGATGACGGCCACCCGAACCGACCCGCCCGAGGTGGCGGCGGTGAAGGGCTCGCTGCGCATGCGCCGGGTGCTGGAACGGGCGGCCCGCGACGCGGTGCCGGGGGCTCCTGGCGAGCTGCGCCTGCTCTACCGGGGCGGGCTGCTGCGGTTGGACCGCCGCGAGCTGGACGCGATCCGGGACCGCGCGCTGCACCGGGGCGCCCGGCGCAACGAGGTTCGCCGCGCCGGCTTCGACGGTGTCTTCGCCGCGCTGTGGGCGCAGGCCCGGCGCGTGAACATCGGCCGGCTGCCCGAGCAGCGGGCCTTCGAGGACGAGATCGCGGAGCGGCCGGAGTTCCGGGAGTTCCTCAAGGCCTGGTGGCCGCGCCTGCACCCCCGGCACGTGCTGGGCTGGCTGGCTCGACCGGATCGGCTGCGCCGGTACGCCGGCGGGATCCTCTCCGGCGCGGAGATCCGGCTGCTCGGCACGGCGTACCAGAGTCTGGACAGTGCGGGCCTGACCATCGCGGACGTGGCGCTGCTCGACGAGCTGGACGCGCTGCTCGGCAAGCCGGTGAAACCGGCGCGGGCCCGGCGCGACCCGTTCCAGCTCGCGGGCGGCGTTCGTGAGCTGAGCACCGCGGCCGACCGGCAGCGGGCCGCCCGCGCGGCGGCCCGGGAGCGGCCGGAGGACTACCGGGAGTACGCGCACGTGGTCGTCGACGAGGCGCAGGACGTCTCGCCGATGCAGTGGCGGATGATCGGTCGGCGTGGGCGGTTGGCCTCGTGGACGGTGGTGGGCGACCCGGCGCAGACCGCCTGGACCGGTGACCCCGAGGAGCTGACCCGCTCCCGCGACCAGGCGCTGGGCCGGCGCAAACGGCACGAGTTCACGCTCACCACCAACTACCGCAACTCGGCGGAGATCTTCGCGGTGGCGGCGGCGGAGATCCGCCGGCTCTATCCGGACCTGCCCCTGCCGAGGGCCGTCCGCTCCACCGGCGTCGACCCGGTCGAGCTGGTGGTGCCGCCCGCCGGGCTCCAGGCCGCGGCCGTACAGGCGGCCACCGGCCTGCTGGGCGAGGTCGACGGCACGGTCGGGGTGATCACGCCGGTCACCCGCCGCGACGAGGTCGCCGGCTGGCTCGACGCGCTCGGCGCGACGCGCCTGCAGGTGGTGACCAGCCTGGAGGCCAAGGGCATGGAGTACGACGGAGTCGTGCTGGTCGCCCCCAGCGAGATCCGGGCCGATCCGGGCTCGGGTGTACGCACGCTCTACGTGGCGCTCTCCCGGGCAACCCAGCGGCTCACCACCGTCGACCCGACCGGCTGACCGTCGGGTTGGCGCGCCCAGGGGCCGGCCCTCGCCCTACACTTGCACACATAGCGATGTGAGCATACATTTGACCGGGTCCCGGGCGACGTCGGAGGGTGGGTCTCGTGGGAGCAGGACATGACCACCACCACGGGTCGGTCGCCAACGCCGCCCACCAGCATCGCGGACGGCTCTGGGCGGCCTTCGGACTGCTCGCTGCCCTGATGGTGGTCGAGGCGGTGACCGCCTTCCACACCGGCTCGCTGGCGCTGCTCTCCGACGCCGGGCACATGTTCACCGACGTACTCGGCATCGGGATGGCGCTCGCCGCGATCACCGCCACGCGGCGGGCCACCGGCGACCCGCAACGCACCTTCGGGCTCTACCGCCTCGAAGTTCTCGCCGCGCTGGCCAACGCCGTCCTGCTCTCCGGCGTGGCGGTCTACGTGGTGATCGAGGCGATCGGCCGGTTCGGCGACCCGCACCGGGTGCTCAGCGGTCCGATGCTCACGGTGGCCATCCTCGGCCTGCTCGCGAACGTGGTCGCCTTCGGGCTGCTGCGCGCCGGCGCCCGGGAGAGCATCAACCTCCAGGGCGCCTACCTGGAGGTGCTGGGCGACCTGCTCGGCTCGCTCGGCGTGATCGGCGCTGCGCTGCTCATCGCCGTCACCGACTGGTGGTGGGCCGATCCGCTGGTCGCGGTCGCGATCGGCGTGTTCATCCTGCCGCGCACCTGGCGGCTGGGGCGGGCCGCCGTACGCATCCTCGTGCAGGCCGCCCCGGAACACCTCCAGGTCACCGCCGTGCACGACCGTCTGGCCGCGGTGCCCGGCGTGGTCGAGGTGCACGACCTGCACGTCTGGACGCTCACCTCGGGCATGGAGGTGGCCTCCGCGCACCTGACCATGGCGCCCGGCGCGGAGGTCGGCGCGGTGCTCACTGCGGCGCGTACCGCCCTGCGGGACGACTTCCGCATCGAGCACGCCACGCTGCAGACCGAACCCGGTGCCGCCCCGGGCGCCTGCGGTTCCGTCGAGTGGTGACCGTCATCCTTCGCGATGGTGCCGGCACCTTCCGTCACATCGGCTGCACAGACCCCACCAGCACCGGTAGGCTCTGTCCCGGCCACCACCCGGCGGCGCCTCCCGGCGCCGGTGGCGGCCGTCGCCTAATCGCCCGACAGGGCGAACCGGGGAACCATGTTCCTGGGGTGCATCCGCGTCAGCGGTAGGGATCTTCCGTCCCGAACCCGTCAGCTAACCCGGTCGGCGGCTGACGGAAGGACATGCGTAGTGGCACCAGCACGACCACCCGCCGCCCGGCTTGCGGCACTGATCGTCATGATGGTCACCCTCGGCGTCGCGCTTCCGGTCGGCGCCGCCACCGCCGCTCCCCCCGCCGGCCTGCGGGCCGCCGCCGCGCCCGACGGCGACGAGGAGGGCGGCACCCCGGCGCTACGGGCCCAGCTCGAGGCGGCCAGCAAGGGCTACCTGGACGCGAAGCGCGCGCTGGACACCTCCATCCAGCGGCAACAGCAGCTCGCGGTCAAGCTGAAGGACACCGAGGCCGAGATGACCGTACGCAACGGCAAGGTCGGCGAGATCGCCGGCGTCGCGTACCGCACCGGCCGACTCAGCACCGTCTCGGCCCTGCTCAACAGCAACACCCCCGAGGGCTTCATGGACCGGGCGGCCGCCCTCGACGTGGTGGCCGCCAACGAGGACCGGGTGCTGCGCGACCTGCACGCCACCCGGGACGAGGCGAACCGCACCCGCGTCGCCCTCGACGGCGAGATCCGGGAGCAGCGTAAGCAGGTCGAGGTGATGGCCAAGCGCAAGGAGCAGGCCGAGCGGGCCCTGACGGTCGCCAACAACAAGGCACGCGCCAGCGCCGCCGCCGACACCGACACCGGCTCCAACCGTGGCACCTCCACCGCCAACGCCCAGCCCGCACCGCGCAACTCCGACGGCTCCTGGCCATCCGAGTCGTGCAGCATCAACGACCCCACCCCGGCCAGCGGCTGCATCACCCCCCGCACCCTGCACGCGCTCAACCAGGCCAAGGCCGCCGGCTTCACCCGGTACGTCTCCTGTCACCGCAACGGCGGCTCGGGCGAGCACCCCAAGGGCCGGGCCTGCGACTTCGCCGCGCAGAAGGGTGGCTTCGGCGGCATCGCCACCGGCGGCGACAAGACGTACGGCAACAACCTGGCCGCGTACTTCATCCGCAACGCCGACCGGCTCGCGGTGCTCTACGTGATCTGGTTCAAGCAGATCTGGCTGCCCAGCAGCGGCTGGAAGTCGTACAGCGGGGGGAACGGCGACCCCTCCAGCGACCACACCAACCACGTGCACCTGTCGGTGTACTGACCACCGACGCCGTCCGGGGTACGTCAGCGGGCGTACCCCGGACGTCGTCGCTGGTCGGACGACCACGCGGGGTCGGGCCGGGAGCATTCGGGTATGCCGCGAATCGCGCCCCGCACGCGCAAGGCCCTGCTCACCCTGCACCTGGTCACCTCCCTCGGCTGGCTCGGGGCCGACCTGGTGCTACTCACCCTCGGCATCGCGGCACAGCGCGGCGCCGACCCGGCCGTGGTCTACCCGGTCGCCGGGCTCGTCGGCACCGTGCTCTTCGCGCCGCTGAGCGTGCTCGTGTGGCTCGTCGGTGTCGCCAGCGCGCTGCTCACCCCCTGGGGCCTGCTGCGCTACCGCTGGGTGGTGATCAAGCTCGTGATCACCACAGTGATGGTCGGGCTGGTGCTGTTCCTGCTCACCCCGAACCTGCGGCACGCCGCCGCGCTGGGCGCCGCGCTACCGGCGCGGGACCGCGCCGACCTGGTGATCGCGCCCGCGGTGTCGACCAGCCTCATGATCATCGCGACGGTCCTGTCGACGTACAAGCCCTGGGGACGCCGACCCGCCGGCGGCACGACGCGGGATCGCCCTGCGCGCCCCGTGGCGCCACGTCACGCACCAATAAGGAAGTAGTGGGCGCGGGACCGAGGGCTCACGGCGCGGGGTCGTCGAGGGCCGCGCCGAGGCGCGCGGCCAGGGCGAGGTGGGCGGCGCGGGCCTGACCGAAGGCGTACCGGAACAGGGGTGTCGGCGCGCGCAGGGTGATGTCGACGTCGATGCGGACCAGACCGTCCGGCTCGGCGCGCAGCCGGGTGTGGTTGCGAACCGTGGTGGCGGGCCACTGGCGGGCCACGGTGACGATCTCGTCGGGCTCGCTGACCAGCACGTCCGCGTGGTACGTGGTGCGAAAGCGCAGCGGGCCGGCGACCAGCCTGTCGTTGATCGTGTAGCTGGCGCGGGCCCCCGGGCGGGGCGGCACCTCGCGGACCCGCACGATCAGGGGATGCAGTTCACCCTGACGGGTCAGGTCGCTCAACAGCGCCGCCGCCTCGGCGACTGAGCAGCGGGCCTGGACGGTGTAGCTGAAGGTATCGCTGCCGAACACACCGTCTCCCGACGTCGCTGGTCGCACGATCGTCCCGTGCGCCGCCCTGGGCTGGCAACGGCCGGACGGACTGGTGCTGTCCCTCGGGGTCGACGTGGTGCTCTGCGCCGCCTCGTTGCAGGAGCCCGGGCAGGCCGCGCAGCCCGGCACCGACGTGGCGTTGCTGGCCGCCGGGTACGCGTCGGTCACGGCGATCCGGGCAGTCACCGAGGTGACCGACGTGGACCTGACCGGTCCGGACGCGCAGGCCTGACGGTGGCCGCCCGCGCCTCAGGCGCCGGGAAGCACCTCGGGGGTGGCGGCCCCGGCGAAGTAGGGCTCCGGTGCGCCGAAGAGACCGAGCAGGCCGGTCACCCAGAGCTGACGGTGCACGAACCGGCTCGGCTCGGTGACGACCAGCTTGACGCCACTGACCTCGGCGGTCTGGAAGCCGGCGACCATGGCGCTGATGCCCACGGAGTCGATGAAGGTGACCAGCCTCATGTTCAGCTCGATGCGCAGCGGACGGCTCTTGGCCAGCACCTCCGCAATCGCCTCTCGCACCTCGTACGCTGTGTCGACGTCGATCTCACCCCGCGGGGCGATCTCGACGACACCACCGGACAGGACCGACTTCACGATCGACAGGCTCACGCGAGCACCTCCACCCGCCCGTCCCCCGGGCGCCTCATCAGTACGCGGGCCGCGACCGAGAGTATTCCTCCAACGGCCTCGGTCGCCACCCCTCGGGATGAGCAATTCACGGATCCGAGCGGACAAAGTCGCCCATATCCCCACTTTTCGGCATCTGATCATTCAATACTTTTCGTTATCTGATCAGTCGACGATCGGTCGGAACCGACGCGTCGCCGGACCAGGGTAGCGGTCGCGGTCCGGCAGGCCCGACATCCGTGCCGTCCCGTACGCCCGCCCCGCGTGGGACCGGCGTGTCGCGCCAGCGGTCCCGGCCCGACCCGCCAGCGTGGTTGCCGACGCTTCCTAGCATCGGCCCGGAACACCCACCGTGACGGAGAGGACCTTCGATGATCAAGCGACTGGCCGGGTTGGCCGGCGTCGGTCTGCTGCTCGCCCTCGTACTGGCCTGCGGTTTCGGCGGCGGAGACGACGACGATGACGATGACGACGATTTCGCACGCGGCGTGGCCGCGGTGGCGGTGCGCTGACCCCCGACGGGTGCGCCACTCGGGGCCGGGTTTGCGCGCCACCGGCCCGGGGCACTGCGCAGTCAGCGAACCGTGTCGCGCTGGACGGACGCCGAGGTCCGAAGTGGCCGGCGGCTTCGGCACCTGAGGAGGTAACCACGATGTTCGGAACCAACCTACTGGACCGGCGAAGTAAGCCGGAGCGGATCGCGGACCAGGCGTGGGAGCAGCTGCTCTCCGCCGTCAGCTCCGCGGGCGACAGCGTCCGGGACACCGCGCGGTCGGCCCGTCGCAGCAGCGGCGACCTCGCCGACGGCGCCGGTGACCTGGTGGGCTCGGCGGCGGAGGAGGCACGGCGTCGCGCGGCGCGCGCCTTCGACGCGCTCGCCGGACGCCAGCCGGCGCTGCCGTGGACGCTGCTGATCGGCGCCGCGCTGGTCGGCGCGGCGGTCGGCTGGGCCGTCGGCTCCGCCGCTCGCGCCGCCGGCAGTCGAGACGACCGCGCGGTGGACGACGTCGAGTTCGTCGACGTCGACCGCCCCAACTCCCCCGTCGGCCTGGACGACTAGCCACCGGTACACCGAGCGGGCCCCGTCGACATCGCGTCGGCGGGGCCCGCTCGCGTACCGGTGGCGGTGCTGGGCGGAATGTGCGCCCGGTCCGCCGGGGTGCCGGACCCCTCAGGCAACCCCGGCGGACCGGTGTTCTCGGGTGGCCCGGACGACGCCGGGCCACCGGGTCAGCGACTCGTGCAGCTCACCGAGGCCGGCGGCGAGTTGGTGCCGGTCCAGGAACCGAGGAAGCCGATCGTGGTGCTGGCCCCGGGGGCGAGCGCGCCGTTCCAGCCGCTGTCCACAACCGAGACGACCGCCCCGGTCTGGGTGTGGGTGCCGCCCCAGAGCTGGCTGACGCGCTGGCCGTTGGGGAACGTCCAGCCGAGCGTCCAGCCCGCGATGGGCCTGGTGCCGGGGTTGCTGACCACGACCTCGGCCTGGAAACCGCCCGTCCACGAGCCGGTCACCCGGTAGGTCGCCGCGCACCCACCAACCGGAGGCGGCGTCGTCGGAGGGGGCGTGGTCGGAGGGGGCGTGGTCGGAGGGGGCGTGGTGGGAGGGGGCGTGGTCGGAGGGGGCGTGGTCGGAGGCGGCGTGGTCGGAGGCGGCGTGGTGGGAGGCGGCGTCGTCGGCGTGCCGCCGGTGCGGTCGGCCACCAGGATGCCGCGACCGTTGGTGCCCAGGTAGACCCGCCCGTAGACCCGGGGATCGCCGGTCAGCGCCTCGGTCGGGTTGCCGTACTGGTGACGGTCGTCGTTGATGCGTACCCACGTCGTGCCGCCGTCGTCGGAGCGGTGTACACCGGGCTGGCCGTCCACCGTGCCGTAGAGGAAGACGGCGGGGTTGGTCCGCCCCGGCGCGGCCTTGCCGAACCCGACGTTGCCGGAGGCGCTGACGCCGCCCAGCTTGGTGAAGCTGGCCCCGGAGTCGGTGGACCGCCAGAGCCCGCCCGGACCGGCCAGCCACAGCTCGCCCGACTTGCCGGGCAACGCCTTGAAGCGCACGTCGGAGGTGGGCAGGCCGGTCGCCGCCGTCGCGGTGAAGCTCGCGCCGCCGTTGGTGCTCAGGTAGAGCCGGCCGCCGCTGAAGCCGTAGAACCGGTTGGGGTCGACCCGGTCGGATTCGATCGTCGCGTTCGCCGGGATGCCCGTGGACGGCGCCCACGAGTTGCCGAAGCCGACCGCGTAGACGACGCGTTGGCCCGCGTCGCCGGGCGACCAGACGAACCGGCTGCCGTCGGCCGCCGCGGCGACCGTGCCGCCGGCGTTGACGCCGGACGGCTCGGTGCCCTGGAACCAGGTGGCCCCGCCGTCGGTGGAGAAGGCGACGTGGCTGTCGTTGGGCCGGTCGGAGTCGGTGAAGTTGCCGGCCCGCACCAGCACGGCGGGCTTGCTCTCGGCGTAGTCCAGGCTCGTGGTGCTGGTGAAGACCGGCTGGGTGAAGAGCATCGACGGAATGGTGTCCAGGTCGGTGTGCCGGAAGCCGCCGACGTCGCCGAGCGCGCTGATCAGGGGTGCGCCGCTGGGTGGGCTGACCAGGTCGAGGACGGCCGTCTCCTCCAGGCCCCGGACCATCGGCCGGATCGTGAACTGACCGCCGGTGTCCCACTTGGTGAGGTCGGTGGTGCCGTAGATGGTGGCCCCGGTGCCGTACATCATGCGGTTGGAGTCGTGCGGGTCGATCTCCACCGACTCGTTCATCCAGCCCAGCTTGGGGGTCTCCTCGGGGGGCGCCGGGTTGGTGCCGAAGGTCAGCCAGGGCACCGAGCTGATGTCCATGGTGTAGCGCTTGGACCGCTGCGGGTAGCTGGTGAAGTCCCAGATGCGGGTCCAGCTCGCCCCGCCGTCAGTGCTGCGGAAGAAGATCGCGTCCGGCCACCAGGAGACCTGGGTGGCCACCATCAGCGTGTTCGGGTGCTGCCGGTCGATGGTCAGCCCGCTGTAGCCGAAGTAGTCGTCGCCGCTGGTGGAGGGGATCGGGCTGATCCGCGTCCAGGCCCCGGTGGACCGGGTGAACTTCCAGACGTCGCCCTTGCCGCCGTCGTACGGGCCGCCGGTGTCGCTGGTGGCGATGTAGAGGTGACCGCCGACCGGGTCGACGACGCCCTTGTGCGCCAGGTAGCCGGTGGGTTGCCCGGGAATCCGCGCCCAGGTGACACCACCGTCGGTGCTGCGGTAGACCGGGTTGTCCTTGTCCGCCACACCCACGTAGATCGTCTGCGTGGTGGTGCCGGCGGCGCCGGTGCTCTTGTCGAAGCTGACCCAGGTGAGGCCCTGGTTCTGCCCGTTGTAGCCGTTCGGGTCGCTGGGGTCGGCCCGGTAGTTGCCGACGTTCGGGAAGGCGGTGACCTTGGCCCAGGTCGCCCCGAAGTCGGTGCTGCGCCACAGCCCGTTCCCGCCCTCGGCGGCGTAGTAGAGGGTGCTGTTCCGGTTGGGGTCCACGGCCAGCCGCTCGCCCATGCCCCGGCCCGGCATGTTGCCGCCGTTCTTGAACGGCAGCTCGGTGACCTGCCAGGTGGCGCCCTTGTCGGCCGAGCGCAGGATCGCGCCGTTGTTCGGGTCCCAGCCGTTGGTGTACATGCCGACCGCCGCGTACACCCGGTTGGTCTGCACCGGGTCGGTGGCGATGCTGACCACGCCGTTGTAGCCCCAGCGGTCCGCGCCGACCCAGTCGAGCAGCGGCGTCCACGACTGGCTGGACTGCTCCCAGCGGTAGGCCCCGCCGATGTCGGTCCGGGCGTAGATCAGGTTCTTCTCGGTCGGGTTGAAGACGATGCCGGGCACGAAGCCACCGCCGCCGACCGGGACGTTGCGCCAGGTGTACGCCTCGGCGGCGGCCGGTGCCGGCGCCGATCCCGCGGCGGTGATCGGGACCGCCACGACGGCCGTGGCGACGGTCAGCGCCGCCACGACCACGCTGGTCAGTGATCTGGGCATCTGCGTTCCTCTCCGGGGGTGGGGGCCCGGGAGTCGGGATCGACCGGGGTGGCGTCGCGGCCCGGGGGACGAGCACGGCGGCGCGGGGACGGGTCGACCAGAAGTGGCGCGTCGGGGCCCGGGGGACGGACGACGACGCGGGGGGACGGATCGGAGCTGCCCTGGCTCCAACCACCCGACGCGAGGCTCCCGCGATCGAGGAACGCACTCACCCTAACCGATCCGACGCCGCTATGGAAGCGCTCCCAACACTGCTGGCGAGCCCGCCACGCACGCAGGTCCGCAGGGTGGCCCCACCCGCATCGGGTGAGGACGGGTAACCCGCCCGGCCGGCAGGATCGGACCTCGGCGGGCCGGTCACGGCCAACACCCGGTCCGCCAGGCACGCGAGCGGATGGGAGGGGCAGATGGCCATCGCGACGATCACGCGCACCGACCAGGACATCCAGTCCGCCGTCCTCGACGAGTTGACCTGGGAACCCCGGGTGCAGCCACACGAGATCGGCGTGACCGTGGCCGAAGGCGTCGTCACGCTGAGCGGACGGGTGGACAGCTACGCGAAGAAGTGGGCCGGCGAACGGGCCGCGCACCGCGTCGCCGGTGTCCGGGCGGTCGCCAACGACCTGACCGTGCAACTGGCCGGCAGCGACGAACGCGCCGACCCGGACCTGGCCGGCGCGGCCAGCGACGCCCTGGAGTGGGACGCGTTCGTACCCATCGAGAAGCTCCAGGTCACCGTCTCAGCCGGGTGGGTGACGCTGCACGGTGAGGTCGAGTGGGAGTACCAGCGCCGGGCCGCCGAACGAGCGGTGTGCCGGCTGACCGGCGTCCGTGGGGTCAGCAACGGCATCACCGTCCAGCCGAACGCGACGCCGGACGGCGTGAACCTGGCCGGGAAGATCGTGGACGCGCTGGCCCGGGCCGGCGCCACCGAGGCCGAGCGGATCACCGTCCGGGTGCACGGCGACACGGCGGTGCTCGCCGGGTTGGTGCACTCCATGCCCGAACGCGCCGAGGTCGAGCAGGTGGCCTGGTCCGCGCCGGGCATCCGGGAGGTCCAGAACCACATCGCGGTCGCGCCGGTGCTGCGCTGAGCGCGGGTACCACCCGGGACGGGTGAGTCCGTCTCACCCGTCCCGGCGGCAGGCTGGTGGCATGAGTGATCCGAACGGGCTGATCCAACCCGGGCACCCCGCCCCCGGCTTCACCCTGGCAAGCACTCCGGACGGGCGTCAGACCGGCCCCGAGCAGTTCCGGGGTCGGCCGGTAGTCCTGGTCTTCTATCCCGCCGACTGGAGCCCCGTCTGCGGTGACCAGATGTCGCTCTACCAGGCGGCGGCGCCGGTGTTCGAGCAGTACCAGGCCATGGTGCTGGGCATCTCGGTGGACAGCATCTGGTCGCACCGGGCGTTCGCCGAGAACCAGGGCATCACCTTCCCGCTGCTGTCCGACTTCGAGCCCAAGGGTGAGGTGTCCCGCCGGTACGGCGCGTACACCCCGCGGGGCGAGTCGGCCCGCGCGCTGGTGGTGCTCGACCAGGCCGGGACGGTGGCGTGGAGCTACCTGTCGGCCCCCGACGTCAACCCGGGCGCGGACGGGATCTTCGACGCGCTGGACAACCTGACCAACGAGCGGAAGGTGATGGCCCGATGACCACGCCACTGCAGGTCACCGCGCGGCTGCGCGAGCCGCTGACCGTCGAGGACCACGTCCGCGGGCCGTCCGACGCCGCGGTGACCATCATCGAGTACGGCGACTTCCAGTGCCGGTTCTGCGGTGCCGCGTACCCGAACCTGCACGAGCTGCTGCGCCAGCGCGCCGACACGGTACGGCTGGTCTACCGCTACTTCCCCATCGCCAATGTCCACCCGTACGCCGAGCGGGCCGCCGAGACGGCGGAGGCCGCCGCGGCGCGCGGCAAGTTCTGGGAGATGCACGACTGGCTGTACGAGCACCAGGACCAGTTGGACCCGGTGCACCTCTCGCTCGGCGTCGAGCAGCTCGGGCTGCCGACGGACGAGGTGAACGGCGAGGTGGACCGCCGGACGTACGCCGACCGGGTACGCCGGGACTTCGTGGGCGGGATCCGCAGCGGGGTCAACGGCACGCCGACCCTGTTCGTCAACGACGTCCGGCACGACGGCGGGTACGACCTGCCCGACCTGCTGGCCGCCGTGGACGCGGCGGCGAACGCCTGACCCGCTCCGCCGCTCAGATCAGCCGCAGCTCGCGCGCCCGCCGGACCGCCTCGCGCCGGCGGGTCGCGCCGAGTTTGCGGTAGATGTTGCGCACGTGCGTCTTGACCGTGTTGACCGACAGCGACAGCTCGCCGGCGATCTCCACGTTGGACAGGATGCTCTGCAGGTACCGCAGGATGGTCAGCTCCCGCTCGGTGAGCGGCTCGTCGAGCAGGCCGCCCGGCTCGACCGCCGGCCGGGCGGCGCCCTCCTCGACGCCCCGGACCAGGTCGCCGACCAGCGGGAAGTGCGCGGTGCCCGCGTCGAGGTGGGCGGCCAGCAGGTCCCGGACCGACGGTTGTGCCCGGGTGAACGCCCGACGGGAGCCCTGCGGGCCGGCCAGGTCGAGCACCTGTTCGAGGACCCGCCTGGCCCGTCGTCCGTCCCCGGCCCGTTCGGCGAGCACCGCCTCCAGCAGCCCGGCGTCCAGGCGTACCGACAGGGGCCAGGCTGCGGCCGGCGGCCCCTGCCAGTCCGGTAGGGCCCGCCCGGCGGCGCCGAGGTCGCCGGCCCGCAGCTCGACCCGGGCCAGGGCCACGTCGAGCGCCGGGGTGGCCGGGTCGCCGGCGACGTCCGCGAGCAGGTCCCGGGCGGCGTCCAGGTCGCCCCGCTCGGCGCGGGCGTCGGCCTCGGCGGCCCGGAGCAGACTCGACAGTTCGGCGGCGGCCGGCTCGTCGGGCAGTGCCTCGCGCGCGCCCACGAGCAGCCGCTGGGCGGCGGCCGGGTCACCGGCGTCCCGGGCCAGACTCGCGCGGCACAGCGCGAGGACCGCCGCCGCCACCGGCTCGTCGCCGGGCTCGTCGGTGGCCGGTGCGGCCAGCGCGAGGTTCGCGGCGACCTCCTCGGGCTGGTCGCGGTGCAGGGCCACCACCGCCAGGGCCAGGTACGCGTAGCCGCAGTCAAGCCGGCAGGACCAGCCCCGGCAGGGCGGCATGCCCAGCGCGTCGTGCGCCGCCTGCTCCGCCGCACGCAGGTCACCGCGCACGGCGAGCAGTAGCGCGGTGCGGCTGGCGGCGACCAGCTCGGTACGCGGCCGGCCGGCCTCCCGGGCCGCCGCCCGGGCCCGGACGAACCGGGCGTCGGGCAGCCCGCCGGCGGACATCCCGACCAGGCCCAGCGCGGTCCCGGTGAACGCCCGCAGGTCGGCGTCCCCGGGCCCCGAGGCGTCGGTCAGCGGCCCGGCGGGCGGGCCGTCGGGTGAGCCGGCGGTCGGGGCGGCCCTCGGGCGGGTGCGCAGCAGTCGGGCTGCGGCCGCACGGGTCTGCGGCAGGTCACCGGCGAGCCGGGCCAGGGTCAGCTCCAGCGCGGTCGCCAACCGCAGGAACCGGTCCCGCCGTGGCGTCGGCAGCGCGTCCGCGTACGACGCGGCGGTGCACAGGTGGCCGGTGGCGGCGCTCAGGTCGCCGGCGTACGCCCGCTCGGCGGCACTGGCGAGGGCCACCTCCGGATCGGCCTGGACCGCCTCCGGGGGCGCAGCGGGCGGCGTCGGGCCACCGACCGGATCGTGGTCGTAGCGGGTCAGCTCCGGCCAGTGCGCGACGAACAGCTCGGCGGCCAGGTCCCAGCGGCCGGCGGCGAGGGCGTGCCGGAGGCCGTCGGCGGGTCGGCCCGCGCCGGCGTACCAGTCGGACGCCCGCGCGTGCAGCTCCCGCACCTCGTCGCCGGGCAGCCGGGCCAGCTCGGCGCGGAGCAGGTCGGCGAGCAGCGGGTCGCAGCGGTACCAGGGTGGTCGGCTGTCCTCCCGGCGTAACAGGCCGCCCGCCCCGGCCAGGTTTGCCAGCGCCTGCTCGGCGTCCGCGCGGCCGGTCAACGCCTCGGCCAGCTCGGCGCAGACGCTCTCGGCGAGGACCGTACGACGCAGCAGGTCCCGATCGGCCGGGTCGATCGCGTTCAGCACCTCCTCCTGCAGGTAGCCGGCGATCTCCGGCTGGTCGCCGCCGAACTGCCCCACCCACCGTTCCGGGTCGGGCTGGCCGCGCAACGCCAGCGCGGCGATCCGCAGCGCGGCCGGCCAGCCTCCGGCGCGCTCGCGAAGCCGGTGTACGGCGGCGGCCGGCAGCGGCGCACCGTGCGCGGTCAGCAGGTCGGCCACCTCGTCGTCGGTGAAGGCCAGCTCGTCCGTGCCGACCTCGGTCAGCTCGCCGGCGAGGCGGAGGCGGTGCAGGGCCAGTGGCAGCCCGGCCCGCGCGCCGACCACCAGGCGCAGCCGCTGCTCGGAGTGCCGCAGCAGGAACTCCAACCCGCTCAGCGCGGCCGGGTCGGTGATCCGGTGCAGATCGTCCAGGACCAGCAGTACGGGTCGTTCGGCCGCGGTCAGCCCGGCCGCCAGCAGTTCCAGCTGGTCGGGGCGCGGCGGGCCGGTCGGCAGGGGGGCGACCAGGTCGTCGTCCACCGCGCCGGTGGCCGTGCGCAGGGCCGCCGCCAGGTACGCCCACAGCCGGTCGCCGTCGTCGCCGACCTCCACCGAGACCCACGCCGGCGATGGCGCGTCCTCGGGTTCGGTCAGCCGTACCCAGGAGGCGAGCAGGGTCGTCTTGCCCCACCCGGCGGGCGCGACAACCAGGGTGACCGGCCCGGCGCTGCCCTCGTCGAGGCGGCGCAGCAGGCGCGGCCGGGCCACCACCGGCTCGGGCGGCACGGTCGGCGTCAGCCGCGACGACAGCAGCGGACGCTGCTCCCCCGGCCGCACCGCCGCCGTGCCGACCCGTGCGGAATCCTGCTGTTCCGGCACCCGGCCCCCACCCCCACCGCCCGCGTTCCGCCCCCCGGTCGGCGAGCGGTTACCCGGCGGGGGCCGGTTCACCCCTTCCGGGCGAGCCCGCTTCACCCGGGCCCGACCGACGATCGGGGGACGTGGACCGGGAGGACCGATGGGACGCAGGAGACGGCTGGCACGGGCGGGATCGGCCCTCGGCGGTGGCGCGTTGGCCGGGGCGGCACGGCTGCTGCGCGTACCCCGGTGGCGTGGCCGGTCCGGCGCGGACCGCGACCTCACCGCGGCCGGGTGGGAGGTCGTGACCGTGGATCGACCCCCGGGGCAGGTGCTTCCCGACGGCCGGTGGCCGGAGCCGTTGCGCCGCCTGGACGGCGTGGTGGAGGTGCGGGTGCGACCGGCGCCGGGGGACCGGGGCACCGAGTTGGCCGCCCGGCCACTGGCCCGTGCCGCCGCGACGGCCGGCCTGGCCGCCCACCTCGTCGGCGACGATCCGCGCCTGCTGGTGCGGCGGACCCTGCGCCAGGTGAAGCAGCGCGCCGAGGCCGGCGAGGTGCTGCGTGCGGACCGTTCGGCGCTGGACCGCCCGAGGGCCCCCGGGTGAGGGCGCTGTGCTGGGTGGCCGCCGACGAGCTGGCGGTACGCGAGGTGCCCGACCCGGAGTTGCGCAACGAGCGGGACGTCATCCTCCGCGTCCGCCGCAGCGCCACCTGCGGGGGTGACCTGCCTCTGCTGGCGGGACGGGACCCGCTGCTGCGCACCGGTGACGTGCTGGGGGCCGAGTTCGTGGGCGAGGTGGTCGAGGCCGGGCCGGCGATCCGGCGGCACCGGATCGGCGACCGGGTGGTGGTCGGCGCGGGCGTGGCGTGCGGCGGCTGCTGGTACTGCCGCCAGGGGCGGCACTCGTGCTGCGACAACGCCGCCGTCGACGTGCCGAGCGTCGATCCGGGCTGGGAACGTCCGGACGCCGGCTGCTTCGGTCGGCCCCGGGCGGCGGGCGGCTTCGCCGGTGGGCACGCCGAGTACGTGCGGGTGCCGTACGCCGACGTCGGCGCGTTCCGGGTGCCGGACGCGGTCGACGACGACCGGGCGCTCTTCGCCGCCGACGCGGCGCCGACCGGTTGGCTCGCGGCCGAACTGGGTGAGGTACGACCCGGCGACGTGGTGGCGGTCTGGGGGCCGGCGCGGTGGGCCAGTTGACCGCCCACGCCGCCGTGCTGCGGGGCGCGGCCCGGGTGCTCGTCGTCGACCGGTACGCGGAGCGCCTGCGGATGGCCGAACGGCACGCCGGGGCGGAGCCGCTGGACTACCGCCGGGCCGATGTGACGGCCGAGCTGCGCGAGCGCAGCGGTGGGCGGGGCCCGGACGTGTGCGTGGTCGCGGTCGGTCCGCCGCCGCCCCGCTCGGTCGTCGACCGGTTGGCCGGCGGCGGCCGCCCGGACCCGGTGCGCGAGGCGGTGCACGCCTGCCGCAAGGACGGCGTGGTGGTGGTGCTCGGCGGCACCGACGGGTCCGTCGACGGGTTCGCCCTGGGCACGGTCACCGACAAGCGGCTCACAGTGCGCGGGGCCCGCCGGCCGGACCTGCGGGACGTACCGATGCTGCTGCACCGGATGGCCCGCGACGAGCTGCGGACCGAGCACCTGGCCACCCACCGGTTGCCGCTCGCGGACGGCCCCTCGGGGTACGCGCTGTTCGCCGACCGCGCCGACGGCTGCGTCCGGGTCGTGTTCACGCCGTGACCCGCCCTCGCCGGATCGGCGCGCGACGATGACCGGTGGCAGACTCGGAGGATGACTGGCGAGCGGGCGTACGACGTGGTGCTGTTCGGCGCGACCGGCTTCACGGGCGGGCTGACGGCCGAGTACCTGGCCCGGCACGCGCCGCCCGGGTTGCGCTGGGCCCTGGCCGGGCGGGACCCCGGTCGCCTGGCCGCCGTGCGGGACCGGCTCGCCGCGATCGAACCCGCGCTGGTCGACCTGCCGCTGCTGCACGCCGACGTGGGCGACGCCGGGTCGCTGCGGGTGGTGGCCGAGAGCGCCCGGGTGGTCGCCAGCACCGTCGGGCCGTACGTCCACCACGGCGAGCCGCTGGTCGCGGCCTGCGCCCGCGCCGGCACCGACTACCTGGACATCACCGGCGAGCCGGAGTTCGTCGACCTGATGTACGTCCGCCACCACGCCGAGGCGACCCGCACGGGCGCCCGCCTGGTGCACGCCTGCGGGTTCGACTCGGTCCCGCACGACCTGGGCGTCTGGTTCACCGTCAAGCACCTGCCGGCCGGCGAACCGATCACCGTGGACGGTTACGTGCGCGCCGGCGCCCGGTTCTCCGGTGGCACGTACCATTCCGCGCTCACCGCCTTCGCCCGGACCGGGCAGGCCAGCCGGGCCGCCCGCGCCCGCCGGGCGGTCGAGCCGCGTCCCACCGACCGCCGGGTCCGCGCGGTGCCCGGCCGGCTGGCCCGCTCGGCGGAGCTGGGCAGCTGGACCGTGCCGCTGCCCACCATCGATCCGCAGGTGGTCCGCCGGTCGGCCGCGGCCCGCCCGGAGTACGGGCCGGACTTCCGCTACCGGCACTTCGCGGCGCTGAAGCGGCTGCCGACGGTGCTCGTCGGCGCGGTGGGGCTCGGCGCGCTGATCGGCCTGGTGAAGGTGCCGCCCACCCGGCGGTGGCTGCTCGGGCGGCTCGCCTCCGGGCAGGGGCCCAGCGCGCAGCAGCGGGCGTCGTCCTGGTTCCGGGTCCGGTTCGTCGGCACCGGGGGCGGGCAGCGCGTGGTCACCGAGGTCGCCGGCGGCGACCCGGGCTACGACGAGACAGCCAAGATGCTCGCCGAGTCGGCGCTCTGTCTGGCGCTCGACGACCTGCCGCCGACCGCCGGCCAGCTCACCCCGGTCACCGCGATGGGCGACGCGCTGCTCGACCGGCTGGTCCGCGCCGGGCTCACCTTCCGGGTGCTGAAACGGGACGAGGTCGCAGCCGGCTCGTCGGCGGCGGGAGCGACGCGCGATGCGGCGGCCGGAGCGACGCGCGACACGGCGGCGCGTGGGACCGGGCCGGCCGCTTGACCCTCGACCAGGTCGAGGGGGCAGGATGCCCGACGTGGTGAGCGACCTGCACAGCATCGGCGAGTTGGCCCGCGCCAGCGGCCTGACCGTCAGCGCGCTGCGCTTCTACGACTCGGCGGGCGTGCTGACGCCGGCCCTGGTCGACCCGGTGACCGGCTACCGCTGGTACACCGACGCGCAGGTCGCCCCGGCCCGGCTGGTCGCCGGGCTGCGCCGGGTCGGTATGCCGGTGCCCGACATCGCCGCCGCCGTCCGCGCCGAGCCGGCCGAGGTGCACCGGCTGCTCGACGCGCACCTGCGCCGGCTGACCGACGGGCTCGCCGACGCACGCCGTGAGATCACGCGGCTGCGTACCCTGGTCGATCCGGGCCCGGCCGTGGTGACCACGCTGCTGCTCTCCCCCGCCGAGCTCACCGCCGCGCTCGACGCGGTGCGCTTCGCCGTCGGCGTCGACCCGGAGCTGCCGGCCCTGTCCGGGGTGCTGCTCGACGTCGAGCCGGACGCGGTGCGGTTGGTCGCCACCGACCGGCACCGCCTCGCGCTGGCCCGGGCCGGGGCCGCCGTCGACGGGCCGCCGGTGCGGGTGCTGCTGCCGGTGGACCTCGTCGACCGGCTGCGCCGGCTGCTGGACACCGACGACGGGCCGGTACGAATGACGGTGGCCGGGCCTGAGCTGCGGGTCATGGCGGCCGGCCGGACGCTCACGGGCGTCGCCCTGCCGTACGACTTCCCGGACTACCGGCGGCTGCTGCGCGAGGCGGTCGGCGCGCGGCCGGCCGCGTACCGCATCCCGGTGGACGTGGTGGCCCTGCGCGCCGCGCTGCGCGACCCGGCCGCACCCACGCTCGCCCGCGAGTACGCGGGCACGCCGCTGGCGGTCTCCGTCCTGGGCCTCGACGAGGCGGGTGGCCTGCGGCTGCTGCACCCCACCGAGCTGACCGGGCTGCCCGCCGATCCGAACGGCGAGCTGCGGTTCGGGGTGAACGGCGCGTACCTGCTCGACGCGCTGGACGCGGCCGGCGGCCCGCAACTGGTGCTGGAGCTGGACGGGCCGATCGCCCCGCTGGCCGTACGCCGCCCGGACGACGAGGACACCTTCTCCGTCCTGATGCCGATCCGGTTGTAGAAACCCCTCGCGCTCCCCGTCCCCGGGTGGAAACGTGCGCGACGGTAACATCTGATGGTTCACCAGTGAACCCCGGACGGAGGCGTACGGAGCAGCATGCTCGACATGGAGTTGATCCGGAAGGATCGCGAGGCGGTGGCGACCGCGCTGGCGAAGCGACTGGATCCCGCCGAGGTCACCCGATCCCTGGACGAGATCCAGCGGCTCGACCAGGAACGCCGCGCCCTGATCACGGAGATCGACGCCGAGCGGCAACGCCGCAAGGCCGAGGCCCGGGCGTACGCGCAGGCCAAGCGCGCCGGCACCGAGCCGCAGGTCTCCGCCCCCGAGGCGGAGCGCAAGCAGCTCGCCGACCTGGAGTCCCAGTTGGACGAGGTGCAGGCCCGGCTGCGCGACGCGATGAGCGAGCTGCCGAACCTGCCCGCCGACGACATCCTCCCCGGCGGCAAGGAGGCCAACCGGGTCGTCAAGACCTTCGGTGAGCCACCGGTGATCGAGAAGGTCCGCGACCACGTGGAGCTGTCCCGGGCGCTCGGTCTGGTCGACTACGAGCGCGGCGTCAAGCTCGGCGGCTCCGGCTTCTGGATCTACACGGGTGTCGGTGCCCGGCTGGAGTGGGCGCTGCTCAACTACTTCGTCGACCAGCACATCAAAGCCGGGTACGAGTTCCTGCTCCCGCCGCACCTGCTGCTCGACTCGGCCGGGTTCGCCGCCGGCCAGTTCCCCAAGTTCTACGACGACGTCTATCACCTGGACGCCGCCTCCGCGCCGCGTGGGCAGTTCCTGCTGCCCACCTCGGAGACGGCGATCCTGGGCGCGTACCAGGACGAGATCCTGGAGACCACGAAGCTGCCGTTGAAGGCGTTCGCGTACACGCCGTGCTACCGCCGCGAGTCGGCCGGGTCGCACTCGGACGAGCGCGGCACGGTGCGCGGGCACCAGTTCAACAAGGTGGAGATCTTCCAGTTCACCCTGCCAGAGCAGGCGGACTCGGCGCTGGAGGAGATGCTCGCCCACGCCGAGAGCCTGGTTGAAGGGCTGGGCCTGCACTACCAGCGCACGCTGCTCTCGGCCGGCGACGCCAGCGCCTCGATGAAGAAGACCCTCGACATCGAGGTGTGGATGCCGAGCACGGGCAAGTACAAGGAGGTCTCGTCGGTCTCCTGGGCCGGCGACTACCAGGCGCGTCGGGCGGCCATCCGCTACCGCGAGCCGGGTGGCAAGCAGACCCGCTTCGTGCACACCCTCAACGGCTCCGCCCTGGCCACGAGCCGCCTCTTCCCGGCCATCCTGGAGCAGTACCAGCAGGCCGACGGCAGCGTCCTGGTCCCCAAGGTCCTCCAGGACCGTCTGGGCACCGACCGGCTGACCCCCCTGCGCTGAGTCAGTCGGCGGCGGGGCTGGTGCGATCCGCACCAGCCCCGCCGTCGTTTGTTCGAACTTTCAGGCGGCGAACACCTCCACGGAGGTCAGCCGGGCGTCACCGGGCTGCCAGTCGGCGACCGCGACCGCCAGGTACCGCGCGGAGGACGTGGTCGTGACGGTGGTCTCGGGCTTCGGCTTCGGCACCGAGGCGACCGTCTTGTAGCCGAGTCCGTCGGCCGAGGTGGCCACGGTGATCGGCCGCCGCCGACCGGGCGTCCAGGTCAGGCGGACCGAGGCCAGTTCCCGCGACGATCCGAGGTCGATCACCATTCGGCCGTTCGGGCCCGGTTGCCAGGCGGTCCCCGGGTCGCCGTCGACGGCGGCCGACGGGTCGGTCATGCCGGCCGGCAGCGGTGACGTCGGGTAGGTCGTCCGAGACCGGGCCAGGTCGCTGGTCGGCGTCACCGTTGCGCCCGCGAACGCGACGTCCTTGCTGTGTCCGGCGGGAACCGTCAGCCGCTGGCGGGCGCCGCCGGCCGCGGACTCCACCTGCACCTTCACGATGTGCCCGGCGGGCGCGGTGACTCGGACCTGGTGCGAGTCGGTGACGTCGAACCGGGTACCGGCGGGAATCGCCTTCTCCGGCTGTGCCGCGGTCACGGTGAAGCGGGGCGGCTCGACGCGTGCGGTCGCGGCGGCAAGGTCGACCTGGTAGGTCGTGGTCCCCGATCCGGTGACCTGGCTTCCGTGGTACAGCCGCAGCGTGGCGGGCTGCGAAAGCGTGACGGCCGCCGCCGTGATGGCGCTGTCGGACAGGTTGAACAGGCTCAGGTATCCGTCCGCGTCACTCACCCGCAATGCCTCCGGACCGCCGCCGGGCAGGGTTCGCGACGCCGCGGCGGCCAGGGCCGGCCGGCTCGCGCCCGCGTACCCCTCGATGATCAGCCGGGTGCTGCCGGTGGCCGGCCCGCTGGACAGGGTGACGGTGGTGGCGGTCACGGTGATCGGGTTCTGCGCGTTGTGGACCACCAGACCCGCTCGTCCGTCGATGTCCAGCCAGGAGCCGGCGATGGTGGGGCTGTCCGGCACCGCCGCCGCGTCGCTCCAGTCGGAGCCGTCGAGAGAGGTCTGGATGACGTAGCGGGTGCCGTACGCGGACTCCCAGTCCAGGCGTACGCCGCTGATGTCGATCGGCTCGCCGAGGTCGACGGCGAGCCAACTGTCCACGCGGGCGCGTTCCTCCCGGGCGACCGCCCAGCGGGTGCCGGGATTGCCGTCGGTCGCCCGCGCCGCGGGGTAGGCGGGGTCGGCGGACGAGGCCGTGGCGGTCCGGCCGGCGGCGCGGTCGACCCCACCGGCGTCGAGCACGGCGAAGGTGAACAGCGAGTAGCCGTACTGGGTGGCGGGGGAACGGCCGAGCATCCGCACGTACCGGGCGGAACGAGACGCGAAGCTGATCTGGTCGGTTCCACCGTCGCCGACGCCCGATTGTCCGGCCAGGGTGACGGATCCCTGTTCGCCGGTGAAGGTACGGGTGCCGGTGAGCCCGGGTACGCCGGGCATGTCCAGGTTGAACAGGGTGAGCGTGCCCTCGTCGGCACTGATGCCGGTGGTGGCGTACACGACCGTACCGGTGGGTAGCGTGACGTATCCGGCGGTGCCGTCGGCGACGCGCAGAACGGTCGCCGTGGCGTCGACACCGTCCCGGGCCACGGTGTACGCGGCGGAGGTACGGCCGAGGACCGGCGCGGACTGCCTCGGCAGCAGCGAGGCGGCCCGGGTGTCGAACAACCAGTTGTCGTGGGCGGGCGCCCACTGGAACGAGACGAATCCGGTCTTGCTGACCGCCGCGGCGAACGCGGCCGGGGTTTGTTGGGCGGTCAGCCCGGCCTGCTCCCCGAAGTCCCGGGTGCCCGCAGCCGCCGCGAAGAACGTGGTGCTGGCGACCGGCTGGACCACGCCGCCGTTGGCTGCCCGCCAGGAGTGGAACAGGTAACTGATCGCGATCTCGGCCCGGGCCTCGGGCTCGTACTTCGGCTCGCCGCTGAACTTGGTGAGCCGATTCTCGGGTGGGTAGTTCAGGTAGGGCATGAGCCGGTCGGCGAGGTCCGCCTCGGCCCGGGCGGCGTGTCGGTCGCCCTGAACCTGCGCGAGGAAGGCCAGCGGTAGGACATCACGGCCGTACAGGTGGTAGCGGTCCGCGACCATCGGCATGAAGGGTTCGCCGGCGTCGCTGGCCAGCAGCCGCATGGTCCGCCACAGTTGGTCGCCGCTGGGCTGCCGGGTGAGTGCCTCGGGAAGCGGTTGGCCGGCGGTCAGGAAGTGCGCCGCGGTACGACCCCCGGTGCGCCACAGTTCTTCCTGGTAGTGCGGGCCGAAGGAGCCGTGGTTCTCGACGAGGAACGTGTCGTGGATGTTGTGGGCGGTGTTCCAGTCCGCGATCGCCCGCCCGTCGACGACGGCGGGGTTGGCGCGGTCGGCTGCCGGTAGTCCGGTCGCGTTGAGCGTCCACATCGAGAACCGCTCGCGCCACGCCGCGGCTGCGGGGTCGTCCGGCGCCCAGGCCAGGCCGGGAGCGATCGCCTGTGCGTAGACCCCCATCTCCTCGAGCTTGGTGTCACCGATCCAGCCACCGGTGCGGCCGTTCGGCGTCCAACTGCCACTCAGTGGGTCGTTACCGGTGCCGAGGGAGTGGGCGTACGCGGCCTGTCCCCGGGCGATGCGGTCGACGTTGGTGCGGGTCACCTCGTCCAGGTCGGACCAGAGCAGTCGGGCGGCCAGGACGAAGTACAGCTCGAAGGTGCTGTCCCAGAAGAGCTGTCGGCCCCACTCGGTGCCGCCGGCGAGCCGGTTGGTGGCCGCGAACCGGCGGATGGTGGCGATGGTACGGGCGTGCAGCGTGTCCCGGTCGACGCCGGCCGCCGCCGGGTCGTACCCGGGCGAGATGAGCAGAACGGCGTTACCGAGGACGACCGCGAACCTGAAGTCCGCGAGGCGGTACGCGTTGATCGCCGGATCCCACTGCTCCTCGGCCCACCGGGTGTGGGCGAGCAGCAGCGAGTGGTAGGTGTGGGCAACCGGGCCGGTGGCCGCGGCCGGTGGCGTGGGGGCGGCCGACGCGGCCTGGGCGGCGGCGGGTCGGGCGATGGCGAGTCCAGCGCCGATGGCGCCGCCGAGGATGAGCAGCCGCCGCCTGCTCAGCTCGAATTCGGAGATACGCATGGTGGCCCTTCGGTGGTGACAACGTTGTCAGCCAGGCTCCGACGATCGCTTCCGGATGTCAAGACCCATACCCCCCCGCGCGCTAGACCAGCTCACCCCGCCGATCTTGCACTTGCTGTCGTCTCGATGCCCCGATCCGCGTCTTTTGGGGCGACAGAAAGTGCAAGATCGCGGGCATGACGGCGGGAGCGCGCGGTGCGGGCTGCCAGGAGGAGCAGCGCTGCCAGGGTGGCCAGGAGCACCGCCGGGCCCAGGGTGTCGACGGTGTTCGACAGGGCGTGCTGCACCTGCGCGGCTGCTTGGATGACCGGGTCTTCGAGGGCTTCTCGCCGGCCGGCGGCCAGCCGTAGCTCGTACCAGCCGTACCAGGCGACGTAGCCGCCCGCCAGCAGCAGAACCAGGCCGCTGAGCCGGGGCACCAGCGCGCCCGCGACGCGCAGCCGGGCCACCAGCGAATCGCGCAGCAGCGCCACCCCGACCGCGGCGACCGCGACCACCAGACCCATCCCGAGGGCGTACGCGCCGAACAGCGCCAGCCCACGCCCGGTCGAGCCGGCCTGGAGGCTCGTCACCACGATGGCCAGAAAGGGCGCGATGGCGCACCCCAGCGAGGCCAGCGCGTACGCCGCCCCGAACAGCGCCATCGACGGCCACGACCTGGTCAGCCGGGGCGCCCGAGCGGTCCAGCCCGGCGCGGGCAGTCGCCGGCCGGCGAGCAGCCAGCAACCGGCCGCCACCAGCAGCAGCCCGAGCACCACCGTCAGCCACGGCAGCCGGGGTCGCAGCCAGCCGGCCAGCGGCGCGAGCGCCAGACCGAAGGCGCCGAAGACCACCACGTACCCCAGGGTGAGCCCGGCCGCCGCGGTGAGCGCGCGGCCGACCGCGCCGCGGGCGTCCGACGCTCCGGCGACCAACAGTGAGAGGTACGCGGGCAGCAACGCGAATCCGCACGGGTTGACCGCGCCGAGCATGCCGGCGGTCAGCGCGAGCAGCAGCGGGCCGGTCACGCCCCGGCCAACGCGCTAACCCGGGCGGTGAGTGACTCACCGTCAAGGAAGCCCTGGTGGACGACCTTGCCGTCGCGGTCGATGATCACGAAGATGCTCTGTTCGGTGACCTTGAACCGCTTCCAGAGCACGCCCTTGCGGTCGTCGATCTGGGGCATGTCGCCGAGGTCGAACTCGGTGACGAAGTTCTTCATGTCGCGCTGCTCGCCCAGCCCGGCGACGCCGACGATCGGCACGGTGTCCCGATACTTCGGGGCGATCTCGGCCACCGTCCAGGCCTGGCTGGCGCAGGTGGCGCACCACGGCGCCCAGAACCAGAGCACCACCGGTCGGCCGGCCAGTCGCGTCGCGTCGAAGGCGCTGCCGGCGAGGGTCGTGCCGGTGAAGCGCAGGGTGTCCGGGACCGGGGCCGCCGGGGCCGACGACGCCCCGGCCGAGGGGGTCGGGGAACTGGTCGGGGCCGGCGCGGTCCCGGCGGCGGCAGCGTCGGGCGGCACCGTGCCGGTACAGGCCGTCGTGGCGAGCAGGGCGGCGACGAGTACTGCTGCCGCCGCCGGCCCGATCCGCTTGCGCATCCGTGCTCCTCCACAGTCGTAAGGAAGGGCCCCTTGCTATACACGAGGCGGTAAAAAGGTGCCGTTCCTTACTCGGCCTTGGCGAGGCGCAGGGCGAGTTCCGGGCAGACCTTGACCGCCTTGAGGGCGCCCTCGCGCAGCCACGTCGGCACGGGCGTGGCGGGGAAGGCGGGGTAGCCGTTGGCGTCGAGCCGGATGAAGTCCGGCACCACGTGCGCGCAGAGGCCGTGCCCGTCGCAGCGGGACCAGTCCAGGGTGAGCTTCTGCGGGTTCGGGTCGGGTGCGCCGGGCAGCCCCATGACGCCCTTGACCCGCCGACCGCAGCCGTCGCCGGTGCTGTGCAGCCGCAGGTCCTCGGCGAAGACCTCGATCGCCGAGAGCGCGAACCGGGCCGTACCGTCGGGGTGGCTGCATGCTCCCCGGCCCTTGACCTCGCCCGCGGCCGCGCGGACGACGTCGGCCGGTTGGCTGCCGGCAACGGCCAGGTCGACCGCGCGGGCCAGGTCCGGCAGGCCCATCTTGCACGGGCCGCACTGGCCGGCGGACTCGCCGGCCAGGTAGCGCACCACCTGCGCGGCCTCCCCGAGCGGGCAGGTGTCCACGCCGATCGGAATGATGATGCCCGCGCCCAGGGTGCCGCCGACCGCGGCCAGGCCCTGGCGGGAGACCTCGGCCTTCTCGGCCGCCTCGGCGGTGATCCACTTGCCGTGGTAGCCGCCCATCAGGATGCCCTGAACGTCCGGGACCTCGCACAGGTCGAGGACGTCGCGCAGCGGCATGCCGGCGGTGCACTCCACCACGGCCGGCCGGGCCGCCGCGCCGGTCACCGTGAGCAGCACGGTGCCCGGCTCGTCGTCGGTGCCGAGGGCCGCGTACTCGTACGGGCCGAGTCGCGCGCCGACCGCGAGCTGGGCGTACGTCTCGGCGTTGGACAGCAGGGTGGGCAGGCCACTGACCCCGGAGTCGCTGGAGCGCTTCTTGGTGCCGGGCGGAATGTGCGGCAGCCCGTTGATCCCGTTGACCAGGGCGCCGCCCTCGCCGGAGATGAACCGGTGCGGCACGGTGACGATGGTGGTCGGCACCGGCATCCGGCGCTCGTCGAGGGCCTCCATCAGCGAGTCCCGGCCGACCCCGTCGTCCGCCACGCCGATGACGATCTCGTCGGCGTCCAGCGCGTACGCGGCCAGCGCCGCGCCGTCGAGGACCAGGTGCGGGGCGCGGGTCAGCAGCACCTTGTCCTTCCAGCTCGCCGGCTCGCCCTCGGTGGCGTTTACCACCACCACCGCGGAGAGGTCCTGCCGCTCGCACGACTCCAGCACGGCGCGCATCTTGCGGGCGAACGGGAAGCCCGCGCCGCCCTTGCCCTTGAGCTGCATGCCCTCGGCGAGCCGGAGCAGTTGCGCCGGCTCCATCGGGCCGATCGGTCCGTGCACCTCCTCGTGCGCGGCCAGGTCGAGGCGTCCGAACTCGGCGAACCCGGCGGTCAGTCGAGGCTCACCGACACAGGCCACCGGAGGCACGGTCGTCCGCATCACTTGGCCTCACCCCGCAGACCCGCCCAGTACGCCCCGTCCACGGCGTCCGCGCTGGCCTTGCGGCGCTTGGCGGACCGGCCCTCGGCCCGCCGCGCGCGACGAGATGCCAGGTCGACCAGGGTCGGGGTGTCGTCGACGGGCGGCGGAACCTCGTCGGGGACGTACCGGGCCGGCGGGCGCCAGTAGTCCGGCTCCTCCGGCAGGTCGTCCTCCGCGCTGTGCCGGCCGCTGCCGCTGCGCGGCGCCGCCGAGATCGGACCGGCCGAGATCGGGCTGCTCGAGATCGGGCCGGCCGAGATCGGCTCGACCGAGACCGGACCGGCCGAGATCGGCTCGGCGGCCTGCCAACGGCGCGGGCTGTCCCACGGCTCTTCCGGCTCGTCGGTGGCCCGCCGGGGCGGGGCGGAGTACCGGGTGCCCTCGTCCTCGGTGCGGGACCGTCGTCCGCTCCGCTCGGCCGCCGGCTCCTCGGCCCGCCGCCGCCGGGTGGGGGCGGTCTCCTCGTCCCGGTCGCGGCTGCGCGACGCGCGCCGCCGGGTCACGGGCTCCATCTCCTCCTCGTCGTTGCGGCGGGCGGAGCGGCGGGTCGCCGTCGTCTCCATCTCTTCGCGGCGGTCCTGCCGGGCGGCGGGCTCCTCGTCGCGGCGACGGCGACTCGGCCGGACCGGCTCGACCAGCGAACCGGGCTCGGGCACCACCGGAACGGTGAACCGCTCGGGGTCCCGCCGCCGCGGACCGGTCGGCGCCGTCCACGTGGCGGTGGTGGCCTCCGCCCAGGCCGGACGCTTGTCCTCGCTCTTCTCGCGGCGGCGACCCAGGCCGGCCAGCAGCGAGCGTCCACGGCCCTCGTCGGTGGCCCGTCCGGCCATCGCCGCGTTGCGCACGGCGGCCTGCTGCTGCTCGCGACTGCGCCGGCCGATGGTGACCGAGAGCCGCACCAGCAGCGCCAACACGACGAGCAGGACGCACGCGAAGTAGCTGAGGACCACCCAGGACGCCGCGGCCCGACCGGCGTTGAGGCCGTGGAAGATCGCGAACGGCCAGGCGAGGTAGGCGGCGGAGTGCAGCGTGCGCCACAGCCACTTCGGACCGACGCCGGCGAAGCGGGCCCGGATGATGCCGGTCCAGATCACGCTGACCATGAGCAGGGCGGCCACGGTGCCGAGGCCGACGTAGAGCCCTCGGCCACCGATGAACGGCACGAGTGAGTCGGTCGCCGCGGCCCGACCGGTGGCGATCTTGGTGAGCACGTGGAAGACCAGTCCGGCCGTACCCAGGACGCCGGTGGCGCGGTGCGCGGACTGCATCAGCACGCGGTGCGAGATGTTCAGCACCAGCCGGTCGGTGGCGAGCAGTCCCAGCATCACGGTGAGACTCAGCGACACCAGGGCGATCACGCCCGCGAAGAACTCGGTGAAGAAGAAGCCGTACGCGTACGCCATCTGACCGGCGCCGGTCAGCATGGTCGCCGCCCAGAAGGCGGCGAGCAACGAGGCGATCAGCATCGTCGTCGCCGAGCGGGACCGCGTCCGCACCCCCCGACTGCTGGTGCTGGTCCGGACCTCGGCGGCCTTCTGGTTCTGCTTTGCCCGGGCCATCTGCTCCTCGATCGTCTCGCGGCGGCGTACCACCGGCCGACCCCTGCTCCCCCATCCAGTACGGACCGGCGGCGCGCGCGGATCACCCGGGGGGAAAAAAATTCTGGGCCGCCATCGAACCAAGTGACGTCCCGGTGCGTTGTGCACGCTCCCCGCACGTGGCAGGCAGTGACGCAGGTCCATGCATTGACAGTCCTTGCAACACGCTTGTAACCTTTCGGCAAATTTTCAGCACGTATTGCAAGATCCGAGCAGCCCTGTGCTCCCCCGGCACCACCACCCCCACCCCCGCTCCCGTCAGGAGTCCCGATGCGCCAACGTCGACGCGGCTCGGCGATCCTCGCCCTCGGCCTGGTCGCCAGCCTGTTGGTTCCCCTCACCGCGACGGCGTCCCCGGCCGCCGCCAGCCCGTCCGGCGCCAAGAAGGTCATCGTCCAGCTCTTCGAGTGGAACTGGCCGTCGGTCGCCAGCGAGTGCCAGAGCACCCTTGGCCCCAAGGGCTACGGCTACGTGCAGGTCTCGCCCCCGCAAGAGCACGTGCGGGGCAACCAGTGGTACATGGCGTACCAGCCGGTCAGCTACCGGATCGAGTCCCGCAAGGGCACCCGGGCGCAGTTCCAGTCGATGGTGAACACCTGCCACGCGGCCGGCGTCAAGGTGATCGTCGACGCCGTCATCAACCACATGTCCGGCCAGGACAACGGCGGCACCGGTTGGGCCGGCTCGTCGTACGCGCACTACGACTACCCGGGCATCTACCAGACCCAGGACTTCCACCACTGCGGACGCAACGGCGGCGACGACATCGCCAACTACAACGACCGGTACGAGGTGCAGAACTGCGAGCTGGTCAACCTGTCCGACCTCAAGACCGAGTCGGACTACGTCCGTACGAAGATCGCGTCGTACCTCAACGACCTGCTGTCCCTCGGTGTGGACGGCTTCCGGATGGACGCCAGCAAGCACATGCCGGCCGCCGACATCGCCGCCATCAGGAGCAAGCTGTCCCGCTCGGCGTACGTCGTGCAGGAGGTCATCTACGGTGCCGGCGAGCCGGTCCAGCCGACCGAGTACACCGGCAACGGCGACGTGCACGAGTTCCGCTACGGCAAGGACCTGGCCCGGGTGTTCCGCTCCGAGCGGCTCGCCTACCTGAAGAACTTCGGCGAGGGCTGGGGGCACCTGCCCTCCGGCTCGGCCTCGGTGTTCGTGGACAACCACGACACCCAGCGCGACTCCAGCGGCGTGCTGACCTACCGCGACCGGGGGATCTACGCCCTCGCGAACGCCTTCATGCTGGCCTGGCCGTACGGGTCGCCGACCGTCATGTCCAGCTACACCTTCAGCGACCGGGACGCCGGCCCGCCCTCGGACGGCAGCAACAAGACTCTCAACACCACCTGCTACTCGGGCTGGGAGTGCGAGCACCGTTGGCCGGTGATCGCCAACATGGTCGGCTTCCGCAACGCCACCGAGGGCGCCGGCGTGGCCAACTGGTACGACAACGGCAACAACCACATCGCGTTCAGCCGCAGCGGTAAGGGCTACGTCACCGTCAACGACGAGGACGCCGCGGTGAACGGCCGCTCGTACTACACCGGACTACCCGCCGGCCGGTACTGCGACGTCATCCACGGCACGTACGCGAACGGATCGTGCAGCGGCCCGGTGATCACCGTGGACGGCAACGGTTGGTTCGCCGCGAACGTGCCGGCGCACGACGCGGTGGCCATCCACATCGGCGCGCGGCTCTGACCGACTCCCGGGGCCTCCAGGCGGCGGGTATCGCCGAACCGGGGGCCCCGGACCGTTCACCGCCCTAGAGTGGTTTAGTGCCGTTTGACCGAATGTCCCCGTACCGTCGTCGCGCCGGCTGGATCGTCGGCGCGGTCGCCGTACCCGTGCTGCTGGTCGCCGCGCTGCTGACCGGCCAGGCTCTCACCCCACGCTCGACGGCCCCCGACGACCAGAACGCGGCGATCGCCGACCCGACGCCGAGCAGCGTCGAGCAGAGCCTCCAGGAGTCGGTCCCGCCGGCCGCGCCCGCTCCGGACGGGCTGCCGGTGCTCGACTACGACCCCGCGCCCAGGGGCTTCCCCGCCGACCCGGCCACGATGGACACCACGCCACTGGCCGAGGGCGTGCACCCGACCCGGCGGATCGCCGCGTACGACGCTCCCGGTGGCCGGCCGCTGGCCTTCGTCGAGCCGACGCTCGCGGGGGCCGAGCTGACCGTGCCGATCGCCCAGCGGCGGGCCGGCTGGACGGCCGTCCTGCTGCCGTCGGCGAACCGGCAGCTCGCCTGGCTGCCGCCGGGCGGGTTCGACACCGTGGCGCTGCGCGACCAGATCGTGGTGGAGCGCAGGGCACACCGGCTGACCTGGTACCGGGCCGGCAAGGCGGTGCGCTCCTGGAAGACGAGCCTCGGCCAATCGGGGCAGGAGACGCCGCTCGGGCGCACCTTCATCCTGGGCCGCACCCCGCCACCCGAGGAGGTCTACGGCGGCGTGGACATCTACGCCCTCGGCTCGGTGCCGGACGACCCGGAGGCGGTGCCGACCGGGCTCAGGGGCGCGCACATCGGCCTGCACACCTGGCAGAACGACGACGAACTGGGCGAGAACACCACCAACGGCTGCATCCGGGTGACCCGCAGCGGTCAGCGGGAACTGCTCGCCGAGGTTCGGCCCGGCAGCAGCCTGGTGGTCGTCGACCAGCTCCCCACCCCGCCGTCGACCGCCTGAGCCGGGCCGCTCA
The DNA here is from genome assembly GCF_050948405.1 of Micromonospora sp. CA-248212. Lineage (NCBI taxonomy): Bacteria > Bacillati > Actinomycetota > Actinomycetes > Micromonosporales > Micromonosporaceae > Micromonospora > Micromonospora sp. CA-248212. The sequence continues at coordinate 5,685,884 of NZ_CP192023.1, forward strand.
GTCGCCGAGCAGCCACCCGTTCTGCTCGGCGATGTGCACGGCCGCGGCGCGGTTGCGGGCACCGGTCTTGCCGATCGCCGCCGACAGGTGGTTACGCACCGTCCCCTCGGACAGGTGCAGCGTCTTCGCCAGTTCGGCGACCGCGCCGCCGCCCCGCGCCGCGCGCAGCACCTCGGTCTCGCGCTCGGTCAACGGGCTCGTCCCGGTGGCCAGGGTCTCCGCGGCCAGCGTCGGATCCACCACCCGCAGTCCGGCGTGCACCCGGCGGACGGCGTCGGCGAGCTGCCGGGCCGGGGTGTCCTTGACCACGAAGCCGTTCGCGCCGGCCTCCATGGCGCGACGCAGGTAGCCGGGCCGACCGAACGTGGTCACCACCAGCACCCGGCAGGCCGGCAGAGCGGCCCGCAACGCGGCGGTGGCGGCGATCCCGTCCAGGCCGGGCATCTCCACGTCCAGCAGGGCCACGTCGGGCGTGTGCCGCAGGGCCTCGGACACCACCTCGTCGCCCCGGCCCACCTCGGCCACGACGGTCAGGTCCGGCTCCAGCGACAGCAGCGCGGCCAGCGCGCCACGCACGAGCGCCTGGTCGTCGGCGAGCAGCAGCCGGATCGGCGTGGACGGGCCGCTCACCGGGCCTCCGCCGGGGCGTGCACCCGCAGCAGGAAACCGGTGCCGTCCCGCCGCCGACCCACGGTCACCACGGCATCCAACCGGCGGGCCCGCTCCCGCAGGCCCACCAGCCCGTACCCGGCGGCGTCGACGTCCGGCGTGGACGGTCCCCGACCGTCGTCGCTCACCTCGACCCCGTCCGGGCGGACCCGGATCGTGCAACACCGCGCCCCGCTGTGCCGGACCACATTTGTCACCCCTTCGCGTACCGTCCACCCGAACAGCCGGTCCCACTCGGGCGGCAGCTCCGGCATCTCGGCCGGCAACTCCGCCGCGATGCCCGCCGCGGCGAGGGCGGATCGCGCGCCGGCCAACTCCCCGGCGAAGGTGACCTCCCGGTACGCCCCGACGGTCTGCCGCACGTCGGCCAGCGCCGCCCGCGCCAGCTTCTCCACCTCGGCGATCTCGGCGGCCGCCCGGACGGTGTCGACCTCGATCAGCCGCCCGGCCAGCTCGGCCTTGATCGCCACCACGGTCAGCGAGTGCCCGAGGATGTCGTGCAGGTCGCGCGCGGCGCGGGCCCGCTCCTCGGCGACCGCGAGCCGGCCGATCTCCTGCTGCGCGGCCTGCAACTCGCTGTTGCGCTGGGCCAGCCCGGACACGCCGAACATTGCGAACGAGGCGAGCAGCACCGCGAAGACGATGCCGTTCTCCGCCTCCCACCCCGGCACCAGCCGGGACGCCAGCGCGGGGGTCACGGCGCAGAGCGCCACGGTGGCCAGCGCCTCCGACAGCGGCAGCAGGAACACCCCCGCCGCGGCCACGTAGACCAGGGTCGCCAGCCAGTCGCCGCCGGTGCCCGGGATGCTGGCCAGGCCCACCCCGAGCAGCACCAGCAGGCCCAGACGTGCTCGCCCCGCCGGAATCGGCAGCAGCAGCCGACGCAGCCGACGGGCCCACTGGAACAGCAGCACGTAACCCAGTCCGAAGACGACGAGGGCGGTCACTCCGACGAACCGCCGCCACGGCTCCGACTGGTGCAGCGCGGTGGAGATCGGCACGTTGAGGAAGAACAGCCACACGGCGGCCAGCAGCCAGCCGATGTACCGCCAGTGGCGGTTCATCGGCTGGGGCTGCCCCGTCGGGAGGTCCATCGGGTTCACGCTAGCGGTCGGACCGGTCAGACCCGAGCGGTGTCCCGGCGGAACAGCCGGGTCGCGCCGACACCGAAGGCCAGGGTCCAGATGACGATGTTGGCCACCGCCGCCATGCTCACGCCGTCGCCGGTCAGTGGCGAGCGGGCCAGCTCACCCATGCCGTACACCGGGGTGAACTTCGCGACCTGCTGGAGCACGTGCGGCAGCACGTCGACCGGCACGAACAGCCCGCCGAACATGGCCAGCACCGCCAGGATCGGCCCGATGAACTGCATGACGTTCTCGGCCGGCACCAGGTAGCCGATGAACAGGCCGAACGCGGCGAACACCAGTGAGCCGACCCAGGCGGCCAGCCCGGACAGCAGCCAGACGTCCAGCGGGAGGCGGACGCCGGCCGCGGCGCCCACCACGAACTCGATGACGACCGCGATCAGGCCGAGCGTCATCGCGGTGGCCAGCTTCGTCGCCACGTACGCGGTCGGCCGCAGCGGAGTGAGCCGTAGCTGCCGGCTCCACCCCAACGCCCGCTCGGTGGCGACCGCGCCACCCGCGCTGGTCGTCGCCACCATCGCCGCGTACACGGCGAGGCTGATCATGACGTACGCCGTGACGGGCCGGCCGTTGTCGAGCGTCTGCCCCCGCTGCGGCAGACCGAAGATGAGGAAGAAGACGCCCGGCATGATCAGCGTGAAGGCGAGGGTGCGGCGGTTGCGCAGCACCCGGCGCAGCTCGATGCCGAGGACAGCCGGTGCGGGCAGGGTGGTCATGGGTCAGGCTCCGATACGTTCGGTGGTCAGGGCGAGGAAGGCGTCCTCGAGGTTGCGGGAGGTGATCTCCACGTCCCGGGCGGCGGTCCGGGTGAGCAGGTGCCGGGCGATCGCGTCCGAGTCGCCGGTACGCACCAGCACGCTGTCGCCGCGTACCTCCACGGCGTCGACGCCGGGCAGCGCGGCGAGCGCGGCCTGGTCCGCGCCGGGCAGGGTGGCCCGCACCGTACGGCCGGCGGCCAGGTTCTTGATCTCGGCGGTGGTGCCGTCCGCGACGACGCGGCCCTGGCGGACCAGCACGATCCGGTCGGCGTACGCGTCCGCCTCGTCCAGGTAGTGGGTGGCGAAGATGACGGTCCTGCCGTCGCGGGCGTCGCGGCGCAGGGCCTGCCAGAAGTCCCGCCGACCCTCGACGTCCATGCCGGTGGTCGGCTCGTCGAGGACCATCAGGTCCGGGTCCGGCAGCAGCGCCAACGCGAAGCGCAGCCGCTGCTGCTGACCGCCCGAGCACCGCCCGACGAGCCGGTCGGCGATGTCGGCGATACCGGCGCGCGCCAGCACCTCGGCCGCCGGTCGGGTGCGCCGGTAGAAGTGCGCGGTCATCCGTACCGTCTCGCCCACGGTGAGGTCCTTGAGCAGGCCGCCGGTCTGGAGCACGGCGGCGATCCGCCCCCGGGCAACCGCCTCGTCGGCGGTGCCGCCGAGAACGCGCACGGTGCCCGCGTCCGGGCGGGCCAGGCCGAGCAGCATGTCGATCGTGGTGGTCTTACCCGCCCCGTTGGGGCCGAGGAACGCCACCACCTCGCCGGGCTGCACCCGCAGGCTCAGTCCGTCGACCGCGGTGACCGTACCGAAGGTCTTGGTGAGGCCGTTCAGCTCGACGGCCGGATGCGTACTCGTCATGGCATTGATCCTGGGGTGTCGCGGACCTCGACTCCTGAAGCGGCCGTCACGTTCCGACCGTGACATTTGTCAGGGCCGGACGGCACGGCTCAGGGCCCGGCGGGCACGCAGCGTGACGGGCCGGCGGGCGAGGACCCCGACGAGCGTGATGCCACCCAGTCATCAAGATGCCCCTGAGTCATCACGCCCACCGGCACATCCGCCCCCGACACAGGCATTCCGGGTCCGGCAGCGGGTAAGCGCGCCGCCGGACGCCGCGACACCGGGAGGACGCGATGGGTGCCACACCGCAGGGCCAGGTCGACACGATCGTGCTGATCCACGGGCTCTGGATGACCCCACGGAGCTGGGAGGGGTGGGCCCAACGATTCACCGAGCGCGGCATGCACGTCATCGCTCCCGCGTGGCCCGGCATGGACCGCTCCGTCGAGCAGTTGCGCGACGACCCCAGCCCGATCGCCGAGCAGAGCATGGCGACGATCGTCGCCCACTACGACCGGATCATCCGGGCGCTCCCGCGTCCGCCGATCATCATGGGCCACTCGTTCGGTGGGCTGTTCGCCCAGGTCCTCGCCGACCGGGGACTCGGCGCGGCGGTGGTGGGGGTACATCCGGCGGCGATCAAGGGGGTGCTCAAGGTGCCGTTGAGCCAGTTGCGCTCCGGCTTTCCGATCCTGCGCAGCCCCGCCAACCGGAGCAAGGCCGTCCCGTTCACCCCGGACGACTTCGCCTACACCTTCGGCAACACCTTGAGCCGTGAGGAGTCCGACCGGGCCTGGCAGCGGTACGCGGTCCCCGGAGCGGGCCGGGTGTTCTTCGAGGGCGCGTTCGCCAACGTCGACCCGCGCTCGCCCGCCCGCGTCGACACCGGACGCGTCGACCGGGCGCCGCTGCTGCTGATGGCCGGCGGGCAGGACCACGTGGTGCCGGCGTCGGTGGTCCGCGCCAACGCGGGGCTCTACCAGAAGTCCCGCGCGCTCACCGCGTACGAGGAGTTTCCCGGCCGGTCGCACTTCACCGTCGGAGCGCCCGGCTGGGAGGAGATCGCCGACTACGCGCTGGACTGGGCGATGCGGGCGGCGGCGCTGCCCCGCGAGGCGACCATCGCCAGCGAGACCCCCCGCCGCTGACGCCCGGCCAGAGGTAATCCGCTCGCCGGCATCTACGTCCGGGGCTGCGAACGGCGCGTGATGTCGGTTAGTGTTCGTCCCTCCACGGAACGTACGAAGATGGCTCGCGTCGCGCGTGGTCGAGCGGGGAGGACAGCATGGCCAGCATCGAACAGGCATTGGTCCGGCTGCGCGCCGTCGCCGCCGGCACCGGCCACCCGACGCTCGCCGAAGCCATCGCTCGCGCCGAGCAGAGCAAACAGCGGCTGGTCGAAGCGGCAACCACCCTGCAGGGCAGCAGTCAAGCAGCGCGACAGAAAATGAGCGTGCTGGGCTGACCGTGAGCATCGGCGAGATCAAAGCGATCCTCTACGAAGCCGACCGCTCGCTCAGCGAAGCCGCCGCCACAGTCAGGGAAATCGGCACTCAGCTCGACGAGGCGACCGGCCTCGCCCTCGCCACCCTGCATGACAGCCAGCACGCCGAGGCCAACAAGGTCCGTGCTGACCTCATTTCGGCCCAACACGAGGTGGAACTGACCCTCCGCGTGATCACAGTGGTCAAGGACAACGCCGACAGCTATCGGGAGTCACTCGGATGACTGGGCTTCTGGCCCAGGTCGTGGCGCAGCTTAACGCCGCGATCGACAAGTTGGACGCCCTCGCCGTTAAAGCGGGCCACGCCCAGCAGGACGTCGCCGAGGCTCGGCGAAATCTCCACCAACTCGCTAGCGGAAGCGAGAATCCGAAGCTCGGCCTGGCGATCAGCAAGAGCGGCAGCGCTGTCGACAAGGCCGGCCGGCTCGGCCGACTGAGTAGCAACGCCGCACAACATCTCGCCAACTACGTCAACGTGATCGCCCCTGGATCTGCCCCCACCCGCCTCGACGAAGACCGCGGATCACCAACGGGTGAACGGGTGGTCGCAGAGGCAGAAGCCAGGGGCAACCGAGCCGAAGCCTTCCTCCGGCGTCACGTGAAGAAGGCGGACGAGACCGAGGGCAACCTTCAGGACGCCGAGCAGGCCACCACGGCCGGGCTTCGTGAGTTGATGCATCAGATCAAGAGCGGCCCCGGCGGCACCGCGACCTCCACCACCGGTCGGTGACGCCGACAGCCTGATCGACCTTCTGTCACCAAGGCGCATCCGCGCCCGATCTCAGCTGCTGCACCTTCCGCAGCGACGACCTGAGCGCCGCGTGTCGCATGGCTCGGCTGACCGTGGGTATGAGCCCGGGATGAGGGCGAGTTTCCGGATCGGTCGGATCGCGGGAGTGCCGGTCGGCGTCAACTGGAGCGTGCTGGTCATCTTCGCGCTGATCGCGTGGGGGCTGGCCGCCAACCAGTTTCCCCGCTCGTACCCGGATCGCTCCGCCGTGGCGTACACCCTCGCCGGCCTGGCCGCGGCGGTGGTCTTCTTCGTCGGCCTGCTCGCCCACGAGGTGTCGCACGCGGTGGTGGCCAAACGCAACGGGCTGGAGGTCGACGGCATCACGCTGTGGCTGTTCGGCGGCGTGGCCGAGCTGAAGGGCGAGCCGCGTGACCCGGGCGCGGAGTTGCGCATCGCGGGCGTCGGCCCGCTGGTCAGTCTGCTGCTCGGGGCGTTCTTCGGCGTCATCGCGCTGCTGTTCGCGCTGGCCGGGCAGGGCGGGCTGCTCTTCGGGGCGATCGCCTGGCTGGCCGGCATCAACGTGCTGCTGGCGATCTTCAACGTGCTGCCGGCCGCGCCGCTGGACGGCGGTCGGCTGCTACGTGCGGCGGTGTGGAAGGCCACCGGCGACCGCACCCGGGCGTCAGTGGTCGCCGCGCGGGCCGGCTGGGTGCTCGGCGCGCTGCTCATCGGCCTCGGGCTGTGGCAGTTCCTGTCCGGCGTCGGCTTCGGCGGGCTGTGGCTGGCGCTGATCGGCTGGTTCCTGATCGGGGCCGCCGGGGTGGAGGAGCGACAGGCCCGCACCGGAACCGCGCTGCGCGGAATCCGGGTCGGCGACGTGATGACACCGCAGCCGCAGACCGCGTCGGCGGACATGACGGTCGCCGACTTCGTCGACCACTACCTCTTCGCGTACCGGCACTCGGCGCTGCCGCTGACCGACCAGGGGCGGCCGACCGGCCTGGTCACCGTGGACCGGGTGCGGGGCGTACCGGCCGAGCGGCGCGCGTCGACCACGCTGGCCGAGGTGGCCTGCCGGGCCGACGAGCTGGTGCTCGCCCAGCCGGGTGAACAGCTCAACGACCTGCTCCCCCGGCTCACCGAGTGCGCCGACGGCCGAGCCCTGGTGGTAGCCGAGGACGGCCGCCTGACCGGAATAGTCTCCCCCAGCGACATCAGCCGCGCAGTCCAACGCGCCACCCTACGCACCCCCACCCCCACCCCCACCCCTTCCCGCTAACGCCCCTCTCCCGCCCGCCCACGCCGCGTCGATCATGGAGTTGCGGTGGGATCAAAACGTCTTCGAAGCCCCCTGAACGGGCACCACAACTCCATGATCGACGTGGGTAGGGCGGCGCGGGGAGCTAGCGGGGGAAGTAGTGGTTCAGCTGGTCGGTTCCGAACTTGTTTTTGGGGTCCAGCTTCGTCAGCAGGGACGTGAAGTCGGCGTACCTCGGGTAGCGGCCCGACAGGTCCTCCGGGTCGGTGACGAAGACCTTGCCCCAGTGCGGGCGCGGAGCGAACGGGGCCAGTCGCGCCTCCACCTCGGCCAGCACGGGTAGCACCGCGTCGGTGTCGTCGACCCAGGTGAAGTGGACGACGAAGCTGTCCCGCTGGTGGTTGGGGCTCAGCCACAGCTCGTCGGCCGCCACCGTCCGCAGCTCGCACACGTGCAGGACCGGGGCGATCAGGTGCGCCACGTCGGCCAGGGCGGCGAGCGCGTCGGCGACGGCGGTACGTGGCAGGTGGTACTCGGACTGCAACTCGTCACCGCTGCTCGGGGTGAAGCCGAGCTTGAAGTGCGGCAGGCGCTCGTGCCACGGGCCCGGCTCGCCGAGTTGCGGGGTGCAGTTCTCCGGCGGCATGCCGAGCACCGGGTGCCGTGGCTGGTCGGCCGGGGTGGTGCCGAGCCAGTCCGCCTCCGGCGGCGGCTGGTCCGCGAGCTGCTTGCGCCACACCTCCCGCAGTCGCGGCCTACGCCAGTCGGTGAAGACACTCACGCTGTACGCCGAGTCGAGCGCCTCGTCCAGCGCGGCCGGGTCGAGGTCGAGCCGTACGTACTGGCGCAGCTCGAAGGCCGGCACCAGGTCCAGGGTGACCCGGGTGACCAGGCCGAGCGCGCCGAGCCCCACCACCATGCCGGCGAACGTGTCGTCGTCGCGGTCGACCCGCAGCAGGTCGCCGTCGGCGGTGACCAGCTCCAGGCCGGCGACGGCGCTGGCCAGGTTGCCGTGGGTGGGGCCGGAGCCGTGGGTTGCGGTGGCCACCGCGCCGGCGACCGAGATGTGCGGCAGCGAGGCCATGTTGGCCAGCGCGTACCCCTGGGTGTGCAGGTGTCCGGCGAGGTCGCCGTAGCGCATCGCGCCGCTCACGGTGACCTGGCCCCGTTCGCGGTCCACCTCGACGGTCGGCGGCAGACCGGCCAGGCTCACGAGGTCGCCGGCGGTGTCGCCGAAGCGGTTGAAGGAGTGCCCCGTGCCGAGGGCGCGGACGCGCCGACTGCCGGCGACGAGGCGACGCACCTCGTCGAGGGAGGTCGGTCGGTGGAACGCCCGCGCCGCGTACCGGACGTTGCCGGCCCAGTTGCGGCGTGGCACCTCGGAAGCTGCGGTCGACGTGGCGTTCGGTCCCGGGGTGGTCACGTGGCGGTCTCCCGATCGGTGGACTGCTGGTCGCTCAGAGCGGCGATGAGGGCGTCTAGAACCGTATCCACCTGGAACGTGTGGTAACCACGCTGGGCGCGCGGCAGACCGGCCGCGCTGGCGCGTTCGATCTCGACGCGGGCTGCCTCCCGGGCCGCCGCGTCGCGGGAAAGCAGGGCGTCCTGGCCGCGCCGGATCAGCCGATCGACCCGGTCCATGGCGTAGCCGCGCAGGCCCACCGCGATGTCCGGGACGGCGAAGGCGGCGCGCCGCAGAGCGAGCAGGTCGACGAAGCGGTCTCCGGCATGCCGGGTGAGCGCTTCGGACACCTGCTCGGGTTGCTCGCGGACCTGGTCGAGAACGAGTAGCTCGATGGCCGGCCGGCCGTCGAGCGGGTGGCGGGAGGTCACCAGCTCACGCGGCATACCCTGCACAGGCACCAGCAACAGCCTCGGCGGGGTCGGGTAGCCATCCTGTCGAGGCGGCTCGTCGAGGACCACCGTGTCGACCTCGGCCCACCGGAACTCCCGGCGCAGGCCCGGCCGCCGGATGCTCAGCCCGTCCGCGTGGATCCCGAACCGGAACGGCCGCAACGCGCTGACCAGCGCCACCGCGCCGAGCGCGATGACACCCACCGCGATGATCGTCCGTAGCAGGGCGCGGTCGCTGGGATAGGCCAGCAGGATCACCCCACCGAGTACGCAGGCCAGGGCGAGCGCACGGGCCCCCCGATTCCGGCGCAATTCCACCCGTGGACCCCCGTTTCATGACCGTGGCGTCGGTCCCGACATCTTCCGCCAGACCGGGCACCGAGGACACCGGACGATCGGGCACGGTTGTTCTCGCCGTCGGCGGGGAACCCTACGCCCATGAGCAGCTACCGTGATCCGGCCGCGCGAGGCGACGTCTTCCCGTCGGAGGAGGAGCTGGACCCGACCGGCAGCGCGGTCGAGCCGGCCAGTGCGCCGCCAAACGTCCGGTTGCCGAACCACCCGGCGCCCACACCCGGTCCCCGGCCGACGCCCGCTCCCGCTCCCGCGCCGACGCCCGTACCGTCGCCGGGGCCACCGCCCCGCGAGCCCGCCGGCGAGTCGCGGTCGATCGTGACGCGCCATCTGGACGGGTCGGTCGAGATCGTCACCGACCTCAACGGTGACGGCGTGGCCGACGTCGTCCAGATCGACGTGGACGGTGACGGCGTACCGGACATCACCTATGTGGACAGCGACCGTGACGGCCGGTTGGACACGGTGCTGCGCGAGCCGGGCCGGCACGCGCAGCACCGCGCCTGACGGGTCACAGGTTCGCCAGCACCTCGCTCGCGACCAGGTCGAGGTGGTCGAGGTCGGCCAGGTCCAGCACCTGGAGGTAGATCCGCTGGCTGCCGATCTTGGCGTACCGGTCGATGGTGTTCAGGACCTCGTCGGGCGTGCCGGCGATGCCGTTGGCCCGCAGCTCGTCCGGGTCCCGGCCGATGGCGGCGGCCCGGCGGGCCACCTCGGCGTCGTCGCGTCCGCAGCAGAGCACCAGGGCGTTGGACCAGACCAGTTCCGCCGGGTCGCGGCCGATCTCGGCGCACACCGCGCGGACGCGCTCGAACTGCGCCGCCGAGTCCGTCGGCGAGGCGAACGGCAGGTTGAACTCGTCGGCGTAGCGGGCGGCCAGCCGGGGCGTCCGCTTCGGCCCCATCCCGCCGAGCAGGATCGGCGGGCGGGGCTGCTGCACCGGCTTGGGCAGGGCGGGCGAGTCGGTGACCGGGTAGTACCGGCCCGGGTGGCTGAACGTCTCGCCCGCCGGGGTGGACCAGAGGCCGGTGATGACCGCGAGCTGCTCCTCCAGTCGGTCGAACCGCTCGCCCAGGGCCGGGAACGGGATGCCGTACGCGGTGTGCTCGTCGCCGTACCAACCGGTGCCGATGCCCAGCTCCACCCGACCGCCGCTCATCTGGTCGACCTGCGCCACCGTGATCGCCAGCGGGCCGGGCAGCCGGAACGTGGCGGCGGTCATCAGCGTGCCCAGCCGGATGCTGCTGGTGTCGCGGGCCAGACCGGCCAGCGTCGTCCACGCGTCGGTGGGGCCCGGGTCGCCGCTCACCGAGCCCATCTTCAGGTAGTGGTCGGAGCGGAAGAACGCGCCGAAGCCGGCGTCCTCGGCGCGGCGGGCGACCGCGAGCAACTGGTCGTAGGTGGCACCCTGCTGGGGTTCGGTGAAGATCCGCAGTTCCATGCTCCGAGCATAGGTAGCCGTCCCCGATGCCGCTCCGGGACGGCCGCCACCGTCGTATACTTTGACAGACATATGACGGCAGGGGCATATTGAGCGGGTGTCCAGCGACGCCTTCACCGTCCTCGCCGAGCCCACCCGACGCCGGATCCTCGACGCCCTCCGCGACGCCGACCGCAGCGTGAACGAGCTGGTCGACGGGCTCGGTGTCAGCCAGCCGGCCGTCTCCAAACACCTGCGGGTGTTGCGCGAGGCCGGCTTCGTCTCCTGCCGGGTCGCCGCCCGGCGGCGGATCTACCGCCTCGACCCGGGTCCGCTGCGAGCGGTCGACGGCTGGCTCGACCCGTACCGCCAGCTGTGGAGTCGTCACCTGGACGCCCTACAACGGCACCTCGACAGTCAGGAGCAGTGACATGGACCGCGACACGTTCCGCCCGAGCCCACCCGCCGAGGCGCGCGCCGAACACGCCGACGGCGGTGCGACCCTGGTGTTCGTCCGCGACCTGCGGCACCCACCCGGCGCGGTCTGGGCGGCGCTGACCGATCCGGCACAGCTCGCGCAGTGGGCGCCGTTCCTCGCCGACCGGGACCTCGGCAGCCCCGGCGCCGCCGTGCTCACCCTCGTCGACGGCGAGACGTCGGTGCAGCAGACCGCGGCCGTACGCCGAGCCGAGCCGCCTCACCTGCTCGAGTACACCTGGGGCGACGACCTGCTGCGGTGGGAGCTGACGGCCTCGGGTAGCGGCACCCGGCTCACCCTGCGACACACCGTCGCCGAGCCGGGCGCGCTGCCGATGGTCGCCGCGGGCTGGCACCTCTGCCTCGACGTGGCCGACCGGCTGCTCGACGGAGACCCGGTCGGCCCGATCCGCGGCGCCGAGGCCAAGGACTTCGGCTGGCCCGCACTGCGCGACGCGTACGCCGAGCGGCTCGAAGCGGAGTGACCGCGTCGATCAGACGTACGGTCGGGTGGCGTACGCGGTGCGCAGCGCGGCCAGCCCGGCCGCCTTCGGCGACAGGGTGCCCCACCCGGAGTTGAAGTAGTTGGTCCGCGCGATGAGGGGACCCCGCTCGGCGTTGAGCTGGGCGATCGCCGCCGGAACGGTGGCGATCCAGGCGGCCTGGTCGGGGATCTCGGCGGACCGCACCCCGTACTCCGCGATGATCACCGGCCGGGACAGCGCCACCGGGCCGAGGTCCGCCACCGCCCAGTCCTTGGTCCGGCGGAAGCGGGCCAGCGCGGTCTGGCCGGAGGCGGTCGCGTAGGCGTTCCACTGGAGGTAGTCCAGTCGGGACATCAGCGCCTCGGTGTGGGTGCGCTGGAAGCACGCCCGGTCGAAGCCGCCCACCCCCACGGAGAAGGTCGTGCCGGTGGGCAAGGTCCGGGCCTTGAACCAGGTGACGATGTACGACACAGCCTGCACCGCCCGCGCGTCGGACTCGGCCCAGGTGTACGCCTTGCCGGCCTCGGTCGTACCGAACTCGTGGTCGGTGTCCAACTCGGACGCGAGTTGGATGTTCACCCCGAAGCCGAGCGTCCGGTACTGGGACAGGGCCCGCGCGAACAACCCGTCGCACTGGCCGTTGAGCACCTGGGTGTAGCCGTACGCCTTCGGCCAACTGGTGCCCGGACGCTGCTGGATCGTCATCGACGGCGCGGGCACGGTGTAGGTGACGCCGTCCACGGTGAAGGTCTGCGGCCCGGCGTCGCCGGCGCCGTAGTGCTTCAGCTCCAGGACCATGTTCATCTGCACGCCGGCCTTGCCCAGGTTGACCAGCCACGGCCGGTTGTAGCCGGGAAAGATGTACCCGTCGGCGAAGCTGCGGTACTGGGTCAACGAGCGGAAGTTGCCGCCGGCCATGTCGGCGGTGGGGTCGGCCCCGCCGGACAGGTAGTAGCCGCCGAGCACCGGTTGGCGCACGGTGTAGTCGACCCCGGCCGTCGCCGTGTGTCCGGCGGCGTCGCGGACCTGGACGGTGACCCGGGGCATCACGCCACCGCCCGGTACACGGCGACGGAGCCGTTGTCGGAGACCCGGGTCCAGGTACGCCCGGAGTTGTCGGAGACGGTCACGGTGAGCGGGTCGATGACCGCGGTGACCTTGACCGGCGCGCTGCTGTTGCCCTGCGCGTCGGTGACCACGATGGTGACGGTCAGCGGTTTGGTGTCGGCGTCGGAGTACGTGACGGTCAGCAGCATCTGGTCACCCGGCGAGAAGACGGATGCGTTCAGGGCTGCGGTCGCGGTGGGAGCCGCCATGACAGGGCCTCTCTGATTCGGTCGCCCGGCCCGGCGCGCGGGTGAGCGACGCCGAACAGGGCGGGATCCACGATGCGTGTGGTCGACAGGGCACGTGGGCGACGTGCCGGTGGGCGACGTCGCCGGCGGTGGACGGTGACACCGCTGCGGGCGCCTCCAGCGGTGTGGGACGGCCGAGCCGTGCGCCTCGTCGGGGCCGGCGGCGGTGCCGGGCCCGCACCGGCGGGGCCGGGCCGGCGAGGGCGGCACCGGAGCGGACGATGCTGTCCGTACCGGGCCCGCGGGTGGGGATGTGGCCCGACATCCCTCGCCCTCTCGCCTGCCTTAAGGGTCCTCTACCAGGGGCTTTACCGTCTTGTCCGGTTAGCGACATCTGTCCTCGACGGACGGATTGCTCACCTGCGCCGCCGCTGGCCACCGCGGCGCGGCGCACGCCGCGAGCGCTGACACATTCGTAAACTTGGACGGCAACTCGGCGTAAATGTGGTGGTTTCTACTGCGGATACCATGCGGTCGTCTCCGTCAGGTGCGACCGAAAAGGTGCCGAGTGCTCAGGACGGCGAGAAGAGTCAGCACGACGATGAGCATCTGGCGGCAGGGCCTGTGGCGGTACCGCCTGACCGCCGCCGGCGTCGGCCTGGCGATCCTGAGCGCGGCGACCGCCACCCAGAGCCCACCGCTGGCGCTCAGCGTCGCGGCGGCCACGGCGGGTCTCCTGGTCTCGACCCTGGAGATCCTCGCCAACCGTCGACGGACTCGACAGTTCCGCTTCCATCCCCGCGACGGCGACGACTATCGGGACATCGTCGAACAGGTCCGGTACCCGAGGCGGGTCCTCACCAGTGCCCACAGCACCGGCATCATCCCCACCGACGAGAGTTCCCGGCTGCGGGGCCAGCGCATCCGCTGCGCCGTCTCGCCGACGAGCTACGTCCTCGGCCGGGACCTGCGGCGCTGGTCGTTCGACTTCCTGGCCCGGCACGCCCGGACGGCCGCCATGTACAACGGAGCGGTGTTGGGCCTCGCCGACGACCTGCCGACCGGTGCCGACGACCCGGTCGTCACGCTGCGGCCGGCGCACTACTTCGACTTCTTCTGCAGCAACCTGCTCGCGCCGTACGACGTCTACGAGGCAGGTCGGGACACCCGACCGATGCGTGGCCGTGACCTGATCCTCGACCACCGGGACCGGCTGCGACGGTTCGCCGACAGTCGGCTGGCAAACGTGGTGGGCATCTCCACCCTGGCGTTCACCCTCGACGGACGGCTGCTGCTCGTCGCACAGACCCGGGACAACGTGGGCAGCCCCGGGCTCATCGCACCCTCCGGATCCGGTTCGTTGGAGCCCGGGGACGCGGCGGCGACGGTTACCGCGCCCAGCCTTCAGGAGGTCATCGTCGCTGGCGCGCTGCGCGAACTGCGCGAGGAGTGCCACCTCGAACCACACGAGATAGCCGAGAGCGTGGTCCTCGGCTTCGGGCGGTGGATCAGTCGGGGCGGCGTGCCGGAGTTCTGCACGGTCACCCTGCTCAAGGTCACTGCCGACGAGGTGCTGCGGCGGGCCGTCCTCTGGACGGAACGGCCGTACGTGGGTGAGGTGCTCGCCGTACCCGTTCCGACCACCGCACAGTGGGATCCCGACGACCCTCTCGCGCTGCTGCCCGCCGAGAATCGGCACAGCGCCTCGTGGCCGCTTGCCTTCGGTCTCTCCTGCCTCACCGACTGCATGACCGACGAGGCCTGGCCACAACGCGCGGCCCTGACGGCGCTCGTCGACCAGTAGGGACGTGTGTCAGAGGCTCTGGTCGAGGTGGTCGGCGGGGACCGACTGGAGCAGCCACGCCAACGGCATCTTCGCGTGCTCCTCGTACGGCCCGTTTCCACCCAGCCGGTAGAGGGTGACCGTCTGCGCCCCGTCGCGGTCCACGACCCAGTACTGCGAGATGCCGGCCGACGCGTACTCACGGACCTTGGTCACCGAGTCCATCGCCTCCGAACCCGGCGAGACGATCTCCACTACAAGCGCGATTTCGGTCACCGACGCCCAGACACTGCGGCCCGGCGGCTTGCGCCAGACGCTGAGATCGGGAATTCGGCCACCGTCACCACCCGGGCCGGAGATCCGCACACCGACGGCTTGAAGCACCTGCTCGGCGGGCCAACCAGCCATAATCAGCCAGGCAAAGAGCCGACTCGCGATCGTGGCGTGCTCCGAATCGGGCGGCGGCATGACCGACAGGACCCCCTCGGGGCTGGTCTCGTAGCGGTGGCCATTCGGATCGGCGGAGTTCATCGCCGCGACGTCGTCGAGCGTCACGACGGCGGGCATGTACATGCCTACGGCCTCGGCGCTCATGGCCCACATCCTAATGGCCAGTAGTGGGATCTGCGGCCGCTGACGTCCCGGTTTGCGCCTACCGAGCGCGCCGAATCACCGCGCAACCGGCTCGCCGAGCCGCGCGACAGGCGCGGTTACTGTCGAGCCATGCCACTGCGTTCCGACGAGATCGAGGTGTTCGAGCGCTCCCGGCCCCGCCTGGAGGCGATCGCCTATCGACTGCTGGGCTCGGCCAGCGACGCCGAGGACGCGGTCCAGGACACGTTCCTGCGCTGGCAGGCCACCGACCGGGAGCGCGTCGAGACGCCCGAGGCCTGGCTGACGAGGGTACTCACCAACCTGTGCCTCAACCAGCTCACCTCGGCGCGCGCCCGGCGCGAGACCTACGTGGGCACCTGGCTGCCCGAGCCCGTCCTCGCCGGGGACCGGATGCTCGGGCCGGTCGACACCGTCGAGCAGCGCGAATCGGTCTCGATGGCGGTGCTCACCCTCATGGAGCGGCTGTCGCCCAACGAGCGCGCGGTGTACGTGCTGCGCGAGGCCTTCGGCTACCCGCACAGCGAGATCGCCGAGATCCTCGACCTCACCGAGTCGAACTGCCAGCAGATCTACCGGCGTGCCAAGCAGCACGTCGCCGCCGGCCGGGCGCGCGGCGAGGTGGACGACGCCGCCGCCCGGCAGATCGTCAGCGAGTTCCTCACGGCGGCCAACAGCGGCCAGATCCAGCGGCTGGTGGAGTTGTTGACCGGGGACGTGACGAGCGTCGGTGACGGCGGCGGCAAGATCCCGGCCCGCACCACGCCGGTCGTCGGCGCGCTGGCGGTGGCGAAGTTCCTGCGCGGCCTCTTCCGGCCCAGCGACGTGAAACGGAACCTGGTGGGCGGCAGCAGCCCCGCCCTCTACGCCGAGGTCGTCAACGGCGGGCCCGCGGTCGTCGTCGTGACCGGCGAGCAGGTCGTCGGTGTCATGTCCCTGGAGATGACCCCCGAGGGAGTCGCGGCGATCCGCGTCCAGGTCAACCCCGACAAGCTCGAACGCGTCACCCGCCAGTGGTCCGTCACCGCACACTCGGAGCCGCTCCTGCACGTCTGGTGACCCAGGTCATAGCCGCCTCCTGTCAGCAACGGCGTCGCTGCCCGGTTCAGGTAGCGACCATCGCCGAGACAGGAGCGCCGCCATGAAGCACCGCATCGTCGTCCTCGGAGCCGGCTACGCCGGAGCGACCGCCGCCGGCCGCCTCGCCCGCCGGTTGCACCCCGACGACATCGAGATCACCGTTGTCAACGCCGAGGCCGACTTCGTCGAGCGGGTCCGCATGCACCAGCTCGCCGCCGGCCAGGACCTCACGCGCCGCGAGCTGAGCCGGGTGTACGCGGGCACCGGCGTGCGGGTCCGCGTCGCCCGGGTCACCGCCGTCGACGTCGACCGCCGCACCGTCGCGCTCACCGACGCGCACGGCAACGACGAGATCGCGTACGACACGCTCGTCTACGCCCTCGGCAGCGCCTCGGCCGACCACGGCGTTCCCGGCGTCGCCGAGCACGCGTACGACCTCGCGGGCCGACCGTCGGCGCTGCGGCTGCGGGACCGTCTCGCCCACCTCGCCGCCGGGCAGCGGGTGCTCGTGGTCGGCGGGGGTCTCACCGGCCTCGAGGCCGTCACCGAGATCGCCGAGGCCCGGCCCGACCTCGACGTCGCGATCGCCGTCCGCGGCGGTCTCGGTGACTGGCTGAACGGCAGGGCGCGACAGCACCTGCGGGGCGTCACGAACCGGCTCGGCATCTCGGTGCACGAGCACACCGACGTCGTTCGGGTCGAGCCGGCCGGCGTGGTCAACGCCGACGGTGGCACGATCCCGGCCACGGTGACCGTGTGGACGGCCGGCTTCGCCGTCCACCCCATCGCCGCCGCCACCGGTCTGACCGTCGCGGCCACCGGGCAGATCGTCGTCGACGACACCATGCGGTCCGTCTCGCACCCGGACGTGTACGCGGTCGGCGACGCCGGACTCGCCGCCGGGCCGGGCGGCAAGCCGCTACGGATGTCCTGCGCCTCGGGAACTCCGATGGCCTGGCAGGCGGCCGACGCCATCGCCGCGCGCCTGACCGGCCGGACGAAGATGCCGAATGCCCCGCTGCGCTACTTCAACCAGTGCATCAGTCTCGGCCGCCGCGACGGCATCATTCAGTACGTGACCGCCGACGACCGGGCCAAGCCGTCCCAGCTGACCGGGCGGCTGGCGGCCCGCTACAAGGAGGTCGTCTGCAAGGGCGCCGCCTGGGGGATCTCCCACCCGATCCCGTACCCGGTGCGCCGCCGCCGGGTCGTCGCGACCCGGACGCGGGCCACCGCCTCGATGTGACCCCTCAGGAGAATGTGCGGCGTGCCCACGTCCGGAAGTCGGTCGTGGGCAGGCCGAGCGCCCGGGTGATCTCGGGACGGGCGGGACTGCCGTTCTCGTTGATCCGCTCGACCGAATTGACCATGGCGGGAAGCAGTCCGCGTTCGACGGCTTCCCGCGGAGTGAGCACGGGCGCGGAGATCGTCCGGCCGGTGACCTCGCTGAGGATCGCGGCCACCTCGGTCATGGTGAGCAGGTCGCCGGCGAGTTCGACGTCCAGGCCGTCGAGCCGTCCCGGGTCCGTGAACGCGATCGCCGCGGCCTCTCCGATGTCGTCGACGGCGACCCAGGGAAGCTGGGCGTCCGCCGCGAAGCCGGTGATGATCGTGCCGCTGGACCAGTCACCGAAGAGGTACGACCAGCCGACCAGGTTCTCCATGAACGTCGAGGGCGCCAGGACGGTCCAGTGCGCGAAGCCACCGGTGCGGACCATCTCGTCGATCGCCGCCTTGCTCTCCCAGTAGTGCCGGTCCCAGCGGCCCTCGGCCCAGCCGGGCTGGCTGCGGTGGAAGTCGCCCGCGCCGGACACGCTGCTGTGTACGACGTGTGCCACGCCGGCCCGGCGGGCGGCCTCGACGACGTTCCGACCGCGAGTCAGCTCGGCGTCGCCCTGCAGGTTCGCCACGTCGGGAAACGGGATCGAGAAGAGGCCGTCCATCCCCTGGGCCGCGGCGAGCAGGGAACCGTACGCGCGGATGTCGTCATGGCGGACGTGATGACCCTCGCCAACGCCATCTCACTCGCCGCCCAGCCGGCCGACGCCACGAAGGCGGAACGACTCCTGGCCCTCTCCCTGGCGGGAATCCAGCCCCCCGCACGGTGACCGACCTCAATCCACGATGGAGTGTTCGGGGCTGGCGAGCTTGACTCGATCGTCATGCTGGAACCCGATGCCCGCGCCCGTACCGTCGTTGGAGGACCCGTGCGCAAGCCAGCCAGGACCGCAGCCGTCCTCGTCGGGCTCGGCGTCGGCGGCGCGGTCGGTCCGGCCCTCGGGCCGGCCGCCGTCTGGTCCGGTGTCGCGGTCGCCGCGATCGGAGTCGCGCTCTCCCTGATCGGCACCGGCGAGTCCCACCTCGTCGAGGACGGCCTGGCCGACCGGGGGGAGGACGACCAGGCCGCCGCCGCTCCGCGACGGCGCAAGCGGGAGACGCCGACCCTCAGCGGCCTGGGCACCCGGGTGGAGCAGATCCTCGACCTCGCCGAGAAGCAGGCCGAGGACCACCGCGCCGTCGCGCGACTCGAGGCGGAGAGCATCGTGACCGCCGCGCGGCGGGAGGCGGAGTCGATCCTGAACCGCGCGCACGAACAGGCGGCCGGGATTACCGGTACCCGCTGGGAGCCGCCTTCCTACGGCGTCGGCTCGCCGTAGCGGCCGGAAGGTAGCCGCGCAGGTCCGCGTGCGATGTCACCGGGCCGACGATGCTCGGTGGTCGGTGCCGCACAGCGCCGTCTCGACGCTCTCGTTCACCTCGGCGAGCATCTGCTCACCGGTCGGCAGGCCGGTCACGGCGACCACGGCGCCGCGGCCGTCGCGGGTGACCAGGTTGCGGGTCTCGAACCCCTGGATGTCCCCGCCGTGACCCCAGGCTTCGACGCCGCAGGGCAACTCGTGGCTGGCGATGCCGAGCCCGTACGCGTACTCGCCGGTCGGCTCGAAGCCGGGCGCGGGCACGGTGGTCATCATCGCCTTCTGCTGCGCGGGCTTGAGCAGCCGGCCGTCGACGAGCGCCTGGAAGAAGGTCCGCAGCTCGTCCGGGGTGGAGACCAGTTGGCCGGCGGCCCAGCCCAGCGACGGGTCCATGTCGGTGACGTCCACCCACGGTGCGCCGGGGCCCACTGCGACGTAGCCGTGCGGGTGCGTACCCCGAAGAGACTGCTCCCCCACTCCCGGCCAGTAGGTGTCGCGCAGGCCGAGCGGCCTGATGATCCGGTTGGTGATCTCCTCGCCGATGGGACGCTCGGTGACCTGCTCGACGATGAGCCCGGCGAGGACGTAGTTCGTGTTGCTGTACTCCCACCTCGCGCCGGGCGCGAAGTGCGGCGCGTTCGTCAGCGCGGCATCCACCAGCCGCCTCGGCTGGTAGTACGAGTGGCTCTTGTCGATGAGGTCCTGCGCCTTGGTGAAGAGCACGTCGTCGTAGTCCGCCAGGCCGCTCGTCTGCTGCAACAGCTGACGTACGGTGATCGCGTTGCCGTCGTTGCCGTGACCTCGCACGACTCCGGGCAGGTAGTGCTCGACCGTGGCATCCAGGTCGATGCGTCCCTCCCCCACCAACTGCAGGACGACCACCGCGGTGAAGGTCTTGGTGTTGCTGCCGATGCGGACCTGGCCGTCCCGGTGAACCGGGCGACGCGTCTGGAGGTCGCCGACCCCGGCGGTGTAGTCGCGGACCCGGCCGTCGGCCCCCCGTACGGAGGCGAGGACGCCGGGGAAGCCACTCTCGCTGACCAGGCCGTCCAGTTGCCGCTGCACGGCATCGGGTGGCCCGGCCGGGCGACCACTGTCGGTGGCGGCGAACGCGGCGGACCCGGTCAGGATGGTGGCGGCGGCCAGTGTCGCGGCGACCGCCCGCAGGGCTGGGCGGCGCGTGGACGTAACGGCGTGCGGCGGCATGACTGCTCCCTGGAGTCTCGGAAACGCTTGACGCCATCAAGGGTTCAAGAATTCCGATCCGGGGACGATCCCCGCAGCTGCCCTCCTGCTGGTACAGCCTGCGCTACCCGGCCGGCCGGGTCTGCTCGACCAACCACAGCGGCGGTGGTGAGCGGTATACCTCAGTGGAATGTTCATACCTCTGAGGCATACCGCACTTCAGCACACCTAGAACCACCCGCTTCAGGGGCGGGACGAGCACCTCCATGTCGTGCCGTCGTGGTGCGAGACGCAGACCACCAGGATCTTCCCGATGAAGGTCACCCTCGACGGTCGGCGCGGCGGAGCATCTCCTCCATCTCGGGGTCGGCCATGATCTCCCGGACCTCCTGGGCGCAGCGGCAGCCGGCGGCGAACTTGGCAGCCCATCCGAGCGCCTCCTCGCGGGTGGTCACGTCGACGACCACGAACCCGCCGATGACCTCCTTGGTCTCCGGGTAGAGGCCGTCGGTGACCGACCCGTCCGTGGCCACGATGTTGGCCCGCTGCCGTTGAAGGCCGCCGCCGAACACCCAGACGCCCGCGTCGACGGCCTCCTGGAGCACGGCGTGCGCCGCCTTGCCCACCTCGGGCAACTCCTCGGCGGGGATGTGGTCCATCGCGCCGTCGTTGAACGAGATCAGGTACCGCGCCATCTCAGAACTCCTCGTCTCCCGGGCGGCCTTCGCCGACCGCCTCCACCCGTACCACGAACGAGCAGCCCTCGATTCGACGCCAGGCCGGAAAAAGTCCCGCCGCCCGCCGATCTGCTGTTCGTGGCGTGGTGTTCGTGGTGTGGTGTGGTGTGACAGCAACTTCGGGGATGTTGCTGTCTCCGGCGCGGCTGAGGCAGCAACATCGGGGATGTTGTGCAGATCTTGGCGTCGATCCGACCCCGTCAGCCGGTCTCCCGCACGAGGCGGTACAGGTCCTGGCGCACCGCCAGCCACTCCTCGCCGAGCGCGTGCCGCGCGGCGCCCAGCGCGTCGACGCCGGCCATTCCCGCACCCAGCGCCGCGTGCAGGGCATGCACGGCATCGGCGCCGGCCCGGACATCACCGCCCTGCGCCGTGAGGCGGACGATCCTCCACCGGGTCTCCTCGTCCACGGTCAGCCCCCGCTCGACGGCCTCGACCGCCTGCCTCGCCAGCTCGTCGTCGCTGAACCGGAGCCGCATGATCACCGCCCGTACGGCGTGCGCCACCGCCGCCCGCCGTACCTCATCCGGCGCGGACCGCAGCCGAGCGTCCAGGTCGGGCTCGTAGTGACCGAAGTTCGACGGCGGCCTCGGGTCGGCCGGGATGTGCGGCAGCCGCACCGTCACCCACGGCCCGGCCTGCGGGTCGACCCCCTCGTCGCTCATCCACTCGGCCGGCAGCCGCACCCCGGTCCGCCGTTCGACGAACGCCATCGCCGCCGACCGCACGTACCCGGTTCCGCGCGCGGCGCGTACGTCGTCCAGGTCGTCGGCGAACGCGGACGGGTCGTCGCCGTGCCGCCGCTCCGGGTCGTTCAGGTCCATCCAGGCGAGCACCCGGCCGTACACCGCGTACGTGAGGCCGCCGTTGCCGTTCACAGTCCACTCGACGGTGTGCACCCGCGTGCCGTCGCTGAGCCAGCGCAGCACCTCGGGCCGGCTCAACGCGCAGCCATTGTCCTGGAACACCAGCACGTCCGGGCCGATCTGGGCCAGGTCGGCAAGCTCGCCCGACTGGTCGTCACCCGGCTCGACACGCCTGGCCCGCAGCCGCTTGATGATCCCGTCGACGGTGGCCTCGGTACTCGCCGGCTGCACCACAGCCCAGCTCAACCCCTCGGCGAGCCAGTCCCGCCCGGTGAGGAAGTCGTCGTAGTACCGCACCGCGTCCGAGACCATCGGAACACGGTACGACGTTCATCGACGCCTAGGACTGCCTGATCCACTCGGGTTCCTGGAAGTCGGTCCGAAAACGGCGTCCTGATACCCCGATTTCCCGGAGGCCGAGTCGATCAATCGTCCGCCGCGGCGACGGGGCGTGGTGTGTGTCGATCCGGTTGTATCGTCTCGCTGATGGGGCGGCTCATGGACCGGCGCCGCGATCTTGCCGGATGGTTGGTGACGCCACTGTTCACCCTCGTGGCGGCACCGGTGCTGGCTGGCATCGTCGGAGTGTTGGGAAACATCGGAGACAGCAACGGCCCGCCGACGCTGTGCAAAGAGGCAATCGCCGACAACAGTTGCGAGGAAACCAGCCTCAGAGTGATCGGCGTGCATGTGGCGATCGCGGGCACCATGTGGCTGCTGCTATGGATCATCCCGTGGTGGCGAGGTCTTCGCACCGTGCGCGTGCTGCTCGCCGTCGCCGCGACCGTCGTCCTCGTACTCCTGCCGGTACGCATGTTCGACTGGTCCATCCGGTACTTCTGATGTCCACAGTGATGCGAGGCCCTCGCCGTCGCCGGCGCACGCCCCCGGGGGACGGCGGGCGACGGCGTTGTCTTCTAAAATCTCGTGGGCAGCACTGAACGCAGATCCGGGGGGGGCTGAGGTGACATCGACGAACCCCAACGGGATCGACAAAGTGCTCACCGACACGCTGCGTGCGCTGTCCGCACAGCAGTCCGGCGGGGCGGACGGAGCGGACGTGCCCCAGCCTGAGGGTCACGGCGAGGCGGCGGACGGGATGGTGCGGGCCACCGCTGCGCCGCCGGGCCGGCTGACCGCACTGGAGGTCGACCCAGGCCTCCGGCGGCTCGACCTCACGACCCTGACCGAGCACATCCTCACCGCCGTCAACGACGCCATGGCAGACCTGCAGCAGGCGACGACGTCCACCACGGAACAGGTTGACCTGAGTGACCTCGGGCGGCAGTTGACCGAGATTCAGCGGGATGCCGCCCGGCAGTTCACCACGTTCCTCGACGGGCTCGCCGACGCGCAGGACCGGCTGGGCCGCCGAGGCGGGTGACGGCGCCGTGCAGATCGACCCGGAGGGCATCTCGGCTGCCGGCACCACCATGCGGTCGTTGGCGGACGGTTTCGCCGACAAGCTGACCGCCTTCCAGGCCCGACTGGCATCGATCGGTCCCGCGTTCGGCGACGACGAGACCGGGTCACTGCTCGGCGTGGCATACGACGAAGCGGCGGCGTACGTCTTCGAGTCACTGCTCGAGGCGCTCGATGAGGTCGGTTTCGCTGGCGACGACCTGACCGGGATGGCTCGTGCCCACGAAGCCAACGAGGCCGACACCGGCGACCTGTTTCGCGTGCTGCTCAAACGAATGGAAGGCTGACGGGTGGGTCTGCAGATTCCGGGCGAGCTGCGCAGCCTGCTCGACATCCTGGGCTACACCTGGCCAGCTTCTGACGAGCAGAAGCTCTTTGAGCTCGGCCAGGCCTGGTGCGAATTCAGCAGTGACGTGGCCGAGTTCATTCAGCAGGCGGAGACGGCCGCCAAAGCCGCGCTGAGCGGCAACGAGGGTGCCGATATCGAGGCATTCCGTGCCTGGTGGGGCCAACAGGAGAGCCCGGTCGACAGCCTTCAGAGCAACAGCACCGGCGCGCTGGTCGGCGGTGCCGGACTCATGATCGCTGCCGCGATCGTACTGGCCCTGAAGATCGCGGTCATTGTGCAACTGGTCCTGCTGGCGATCCAGATCGCGCAGGCAATCGCCACCGCTGGCCCGACGTTCGGCGCCTCGCTGCTGGAGATTCCGGTGTTCCAGACGCTGACCCGCACCATCGTCGGCAACCTGATGCAGGAAGCCCTCTGGCGGTTGGCCGATGGTTAGGAACCGCACCGGCAAGATCGCCGCCAAGTTCGCCCGGGAATGGGTCAGAGACCTCAAGAAGGTCAAGCGGCGACGCCGCGGAAATCCGGACGCACGGCCGACCAGAAACGCGTCTCCCTCGCGGCAGGCCTCGTACCGTGCCCGTCAGGAGGCCGACCGCCAGCAGCGCAACGGACGGGTCAATGGCACCGCCGAGGCCGTGACCACGGCTGATGGGCGGCACACCGCCGTCTCGGTGAGCGACGGCCCCGACCGGATCTATCCGCACAACCGCGAGGTGGCCGGTGCGCTCGACCGGGTGCCGCAGAACCTTCGCGCGCCGTGGCACGGCAACTGCGCGTTACCGCAGTCGTTGTCAAAGCTGCTGGACCGGGGCATCGACCCGCGCGGTGGCGCGATTGGGGCCGCACGGATTCGCGCTCCGGGTAACCCCGGACACGGCGCGCACAACCCGTGCTGCAACAGTTGTAAGTCGTTGCGCAACGAGTTCGACCTGAGAGAGGTGCTGTGATGCGGGGAGACGACCGCGCACTGCCGGACCGTGCGGCGCAAGCCCTCAGGATGGCGGGTTGGTCACCACGCCGCCGGATGGACGTCGGCGAGTGGGAGTCGGCGCTTGCCCCGGAGGGCTTTGCCATGCACGCTCCCGCGCGAGCCTTCCTCACCGAGTTCGGTGGACTGGTCGTGCCGGTGAGCGGTCCCGGTCGGGACTCGGCCCGCATCGGTGTACGGCTCGACCCACTGTTGTGCCTCGGTCAGAAGGTCTGGTTCGACAGCCTCTCCGGATCCACGGCCGGTCTGCTCTACCCGCTCGGCGAGGAACACGACGGGCACGCCAGCCTGGCCATGGACGAGGACGGCACGATCTATCTGCTCTTCAACGACCAGATCAAGAGGATCGGCCCCGGCCTGACCGGCCTGGGCCGACTGCTCGAGGGCGAAGAGGCCCCGGCCGGGCGGTAACGGGCCGCAGTCAGCGAGGCTGCTTGGCGCTGCTGATGAGCGCCGCCCAGGCGGCCGGCGCGAAGCTCAACATCCCAGCATCCGGTGCCGTGGAATCGCGAACGTCGACCCCGGCAACAGCCGACGTGGCCCGCTTGGCCGCCGCCATCGGACTGACCCGGCGCTGGCGCGCTGTTCGGGTCGGTGTACGGAACATCGACGACCGTAGACTGCCCGCCGTGGGATATTCCGTGTGGCCTTCCGGTCGTCTGCACCTACCGGAGTCGGACGACGCCGCCGCAACGGCCGCCGCCAAGGCAGCCATGGCCGAACAGAGTCGTTGGTACGAGCCCGACATGACTGACGTGAGTGACCGGATCGTCGACATAGCGAGCGAGGCCAGGGCCTCGATCACCCGCGACGGGGACTGGATCGAGTTCGATCACGACGACGCGGGCGACCCCAAGTGGTCGCACCAGGCCATCGCCTTCTACGTCGCGATCGCGCCGTTCGTTCGCTCCGGCGTCGTCCACTTCGACGGTGAGGACGGTGCCCACTGGTCCTACACCTACGCCGACGGACGGATGACCCAGCAGGGTTGGCTCGGCTGGGACGGATCGGTCGAGCCGTTCGGCGAGTACGTGGATCCCCCGTCCCTGGAGTAGGGAGGGGCAGAGCCTTGAGGTCTTGCTGCCCTAGCCTGGCCGCTCGCAGAAACCACCGCCTGCCGCAAGCATGGATCCGAGGCGTTCGCTGCCAAGCCAGCGGCGCACGGAAGATCGAATAAGCTGCCCGCGTGACGCGACACGTCCGTGACGCACCGTCCAACCTGAGTGTCCGGGCTCGCCGCTTCGTGGCGGTCCATGGAGTTTGGCTCGACGTGCCCTCTGTCAGTGACTGGCGCGAGCAGTGGGAGGCCAACGGCATTCCGTCGGAAGTCGTCGACCGGGCGGAGAGCTATCAGGCTCGCTGGGGCGGACTCGCCCTACCTCCGTCGTTCAGCTACGACGGAGGGCCGCGAATGCTGCGTGCCGACACACCGGAGTGGGAGAACGACCTCCCCGAGCCGGACTGGTGGTTCGAGGCAGGACCGCAACGAACGGCGTTGCCGTACTCCTTCCTGATCGGACCTGACGGAAGCTTCGGCATCGCCATGGACAGTTGGGTGCCTCTGCACGTCCGCATCGAAGGCTGGGTCGAGTCACTGGCACTCGCCCAGTCGGCAGAGCAGATCGCACAGACGGTTACCAGGGTTTCTGGCGACGCGGTTGCCGACCTTGACCTCTCCGATATGCGACCCGTGCCAGAGACGGCCGGCATTGTCGACACCTGGTGGCATGGGGCAGGCTCTCTGATCGCGATCTACAACGGCGAAGCGGAGCTGTTCGGACGTCCCGACTATCGGGTTGCGCGCGTCTACTCCGGCAACATCGACATGGAGTGGCTGTAGGAGGCATGGATCCGAGGCGTCTGAGGAGGCTGTCGCCCGTGGCAGAGCGGGATGAGCTCGATGTGGCCCGACGTCGCTTGCCCGTGGGTGAACACGTCACGGGCCAGGTCGTCCGTGTACCGAGGCCCGGAGCGATCGGGCTGCTCGTGGACCTGGGCCAGGAGCTGGAGGGCTTCGTTGACGTCCTCGTCCTGCCTCATGACCCGGCCGAGTGGCCTTCGGTCGGCGCAGTGATGACGTTCGAGGTTCTCCAGCACCGGCCAGGCCAGGTGCGTCTCTTCCCACTCGACGCGTCGCTCCGCTCCCGGACCTACCTCCCCGCCAGCCTGAGCAACAAGGAGTGGCTGATCCTCAAGATGCGCTTCCCGATCGGCTCTGCGGTCACCGCCACCGTCACCCACGTCTTCACCTCGAACAGGGAGTACGTGGTGCGGTTCGAAGACTGCTCATCAGCCCTGGAATGGACCGGCGAGGCCCCGATGGTTGGCGCCACCGGCAGGTACACGATCACGCGCCACCTGGATCACACCCGACGCGTCGTACTCACGCCGGCCGATCCAATCTAGGATTGATCTGGACCGGCATCCTTGCCAACCGCCCGCTCATCATCGGCTCGACGCGATCGGCTCAGGGCCCGTCCGCGACCGCACTGCATTGCACTGCACCGGTGGAGATCTGGAACGGACGCTCGATGTGAGCCTTGCTCGGCGTTGCTAGCGTCGTGGCTAGGTCTGAGGGCGAACAGGCAGGACGGACGCCATGGCCAGCAGCGGAAGTACAGCTAGCTCGGCGAATCGGCGGGCTCGCGCGCCGATGTTCGTGATCGGCAGCGTCGTGGCGTTGGTCGCCCTCATCGCGCTGGGGTACCGGCTGAGCACCGACCCGCGGGTCGGGCACGAAGCGGGCGTCATCCGCGTGGCGCTGGCTCCGGGAGCCTTTCTGGTGCTGACCTGGCTCGTCCGCCTGGTGCAGTGGTGGGGCGCCGCTCGTGCTCCCGCGCGGCGCGTCATGGTGACCGCGCATCTGGCGCAGGGGAAGCAGCCGAGAAGCGCGGGGCTGGCCACAGCTGCGGCGCACACCGTAAGCTCCGCCGGCGGGATCAACACCAGCCCCAAGGGATACTCCGTGTGGCTGACGGTGGGCGGCCGGGGCAGGGGCGTCGTCCTGCACCAACGTGTCGTCTGGGAACCGTGGTTGCGCGAGCTGACCAGGTCGCGTCCGGCTACGATCCGGCACGGGCCCGGCGTCAGCGTGGTCGACGTGGCCGGGTACGGGCGGCTCTGGCCCGCGAGTTTCACGCTGCTCCGTCGTCCCTACGGGGTCAGCCTCATTCCGTTCCGCAAGGCCCATGAGTTGCCGAAGAGCGGGAGCCTCTCGTACGGCCGTCTGGCCTACCTTTTTCTCGTGTTCCTCGCGCTCGGCCTGGCCGACCTCGTCGGCCACGGTATGTGGGCGCTGCTCGGGTGGTGGGCGGCGTACCTCGTCGCCTCGATGGCCGCCATCGGAGCCTGGTTCGGCCTCGTTCCGCCCGGCGTGCGTTGGGAAGCAGCCCCTCGGGGCCACATCGCGACGACCTCCTGACCACGGACGCGATCGAGCGAACAGGCGGCGCCCTCGGCCAGAGCCTCGTCTCCCCATCAGAAACGGTCGCCTGCTCCTGCGGCCACACTGCGGGCCTTGGAGCCATCTCCGCCATGAGTCCGGGGCCGTGCCGGCGCGACCCGCCTTGCGGTGCTCACTCGGGAGTGGTCAGGGGAACTGGCTGCCCTTGCCTCGCTTCGAGGACTACCCGTTGGCGCAGAGGCTGAGCCAAGTTCAGATTGGCAGTTCGTCGGTAGCCGACAAGTGTGCATACCTCGTTGGCGGCGTGAGGCTGGGCGATAACGATGACGACGACGGCGTTGGCAGACTCGACCGCCTCGGCGTGGTAGTCGGCACCGCACGGTCTGGTTGCCGGCTCCCGAGTGCCAGTGAAGGTGACAGTCAACCGGGTGCTGGCCCTGGTACTGGTGGCTGATTCGATGGAGATGCCGGGTGGGGAGTTCCATGGCGGCGGCGTCACGGTGACGGTGGCTGCACCATCAGCGTTGATAACCGCCTGCTCATAGCGGGCCAGGGCCTCACCCGCTTGCTGGCGCATCTCCCCCAAGCTTTCCCCCTTGGGTAGTGCACCCTCATGCGGGTCGTTCACCTCCGAGCTGCAACCAGCCAGCACTACCACGGCCGCACCCCAGAACAGCCAGCGCCGGCGAACCACCGTCAAGCACCTCCGCATCGCCTGAGCACACCGGCCGGATCCGCAGGGTCGACCGGTGTGCGGCCTTCGGCAGCCATCAGGGGGTCGATGGCGACCAAGAGTATCGACGGAGGGCTGGCTGTCCAGACCAACCGTCAAGCATCAGGTGAGACTAGACAAAGCCGTCGATGGCTGCCCTCCGTCGGCTGTCGTGCGACAGTCGTCCGCCAACCGAACCGCGACGTCAGCGCGGATGGCGGCAGGAGACAAACTTCTGGGCCAGCCCGGTAGGCGCCGATCGCGTACCTTGCACCCATGGCAGTGCCATTCCCCGACACGATGCAGGAGGCGGCCGCCCCTACTCCACCACATCGCCGCCTCCCCACGGTTGCGTTCTCTCTGGCGCTGGTCGCCGTAGGGCTGATCGGCGGCTTCGGGGCCGCCAAGCTCGGCGACGAACCGCACACTGCCAAGGCGGAGCTGCTCGTCGGGACGGTCACCTGGTCGAACGACGAGACCAGGTCCATCGCGTTTGCCGAAGACGGGGCGCTCCGGAACCCTCTCGATGGCGACACGATCTACTCCGTGATCGCCGAAAGCTGGCAGGACGCGCGCGGGACACTGCACAACGACGGCACGTATCCCACCTGCCTGGTCGGCGAGGAGAACGAGCCCGCCTCAGCGGACCAGCGCCGTGTCGAACTTGAAGTCCTACACCGAGACACGGGCGGCGCTCAGCCACAGCACATCGCCGTTCACGTCCACTGCCTCGATTGATGGCATCGGACCTCGATGCGGCTCGCCTGGTTCGTCGGAACCATGGCCGACCAGAGGTAAGTGGTGGGGCGGGCGGGACTCGAACCCGCGACCGAGGGATTATGAGTCCCCTGCTCTAACCGGCTGAGCTACCGCCCCGGAACCGCGCGGATCTTATCCCGCCCGGTGGATCACGGGCCAGCGCCGATGCGGCCCCGTCCCATCACCGCCGCCGTCGCCACAGCAGCACGATGGGCAACGCGAGGATAACAGTGAGCAGCCAGCCTGCCACGACGACGCCCCAGAGCCACTCTTCGCCCGGCTCGGTGCCGGCGGCGACCATGACGTACGTCACCAGCAGGCTCACGGCGCCCGCCACGAGAACGGCGACGCCGCTGACCACGATCATCGCGACCTCCCACCAGGGGCGGTCGCCGGGCGCGCGGGCCGGCTTCTCCGGCGCGGAGGGCTGCGGGATCTCGTCCGGCGTACGTGCCGGCATGCTGATGTGCCGGTCGGCCGGCACCTGGGCGTCGATGACCGGGAGCGCCGCCGGGTGCAGGTGGAACATCGTCGGCTCGATGTGCAGCACGATGGCGTCCGCGCCGATCAGTTGCCGTGCTCCGTCGGGCCAGGTGAGCATGGCGGCGCAGTCGGCGTAGCGGACGGTCAGCGGCTTGTCGCTCTGGAGCAGGGTCACCCCGTCGACGCCGATCCGCAGGGCGGCGTTGCCCTCCTTCGCCGAGTAGCCGGTGCCTTCCAGGATCTCCGTCGAGTGGGTGGGCGCGGCGACGAAGCCGGCCCAGTCGGCGGTGAGCCCTCGCGGCACCATGAGCAGCGCGGAGCCCATCACCTCGCCGGCGACCTCGTGCAGGTCGGCGAGGTTGATGGCCTTCAACTCGGCCCGGTGCTCGTCGATGGTGAGGTTGGGTTCCCCGGTGAGCACGTTCAGGGCGTACCCGGGAAGTCGCGCGGCATCGACCTCGGCGGTGCCGAGCAGGTCCTCGCGCTTGGCCACGGTGGCGTCCAGGTCGGCCTGCTCGATCCGGCCTACCCGCAGCTTGGCGAGCACGTCGACGAAGCCGCCGAGAACGGCGTCCTGCTTCTCCGCCAGCGCGTCGGCGAGCGCCCGCAGCGTGGCGTTGCCGTCGCCGCGCGGGTCGTACCCGGTGGTGGCGGTCCGCTCCACTTCGGGCAGAGCTGCTGAAGCAGCGTCGCCTGGGCGGGCGCGTGGTGGGGGTAGTGCTGGGCGAGTCGGTCGTAGCGGCGACGCGCCTCGTTCTGGCCCAGTTGCAGACCTCGGGCGATGGTGATGCGCTGGGTCCAGGCGGCCGCGTCGTCGGGGTGCCGGGCGGTGACGTCGATGAGCACCCGCTCGGCGCGACGCAGATGGTCGTGGAACTGGTCGAACTGCTCCCGGCTGACGTACCGGGCCCGGTAGCCGCTGCGGATCCGCCAGCCGGCGCGGATGAGGTGGTTGCCGAGCAGGGTCCCGGCGAGCGGGTCGGTGGGGTCCGCGTCGTACACCTGGCGTAGGAACGGCTCGGTCCCGGGCTTGTCGCCGGCCGCGGCGACGAGCAGCGTGCGGCCGTCCGGGTCGCGGTCCGCGAACACCGCCCGCACCGCGGGCCAGTCGGCGGCGTCGAGCGCCTTGTGCAGGTCGCTGACCTCGGGGTACGCGTCGGCGACGTCGAAGGTGGGCGCCGGGAGGGTGGCGGGCATGGCGGCGATCATAGGTGATCAACTACGGCTGCGGTGTCCCCTTTCGAGGCGCGAGGTCAGCCGGCGCGCAGGGCCTCGAGGACCGCGCCGGCGGCACGCCAACCGCTGGCGAGAGCGCCCTGGATCGACGGGCTGTCCCGGTGGTCACCGGCCACGAACAGCCCCTGCCCGAGCGCGACCGGCTTGCGCAGCCGTCCCTGCGGGGGTGGGGCGGCGGGCAGCGCGTCCGGTACGGACACGGTGGTGAGGTGCGTCCAGTCGGCGGTGGATCGTCCGTACAGCCGGGTCAACTCGGCCCGGATGGTCGGTTCGGGCGGGGCCGTCGGGCCGACCACCGAGGTGGCCACGAGGTGCCGGCCGGCCGGGGCGTAGGTCGGCACGGCGTTGCTGAGCACCACCGTGTTCGCCACGATCTCCCGACGGTCACCGTCGACAAGCAGGATCGGCTCGCGAAGCGGCGGTTCGGGAGCGCTGTGGTAGTACGTCGTGTAGCTGTGCATCCGTACCCTCGTCAGAGCCGGCAGCAGCGCGGCCGCGGCGGGCGGGTCGACGGCGACCACGACGGCCCGGCAGCTGATGTCGCCGGCCTGCGTGCGGACCAGGCCGGGCGCGACCTGCGCTACCGGCGTGTCCAGGTCGAGCAGGTCGACCGGGAGCGGCTCGGCGATGGCCCGGGGCAGCGCGGCCATCCCCTCGGCGGGCAGGCCGATGCGCCCCCGGGCGAACGAGCGCAGCACCATCGCGAACACGTGGCTGGAGGTCGCCAACTCCCGGTCGATGAACACACCGGACAGGAACGGCCGCAGCAACTCCTCGATGATCGCGTCGGAGAGACCGGCCCGGCGCAGCGCCGTCTCCGTGGTGGTCTCCGACGCGGCGAGCAGGCGGGACGCCGGCAGGGTGGCGGCGCCGGTGGCGAGCGCGGCGAAGCGGATCCGGTCGAGCAACGAACCGACGCCGGCGAGGGCGGTACGCGGGCCGCCGGTCGGCTCGCGCAGCGGGTTGACCAGCCGCAGCAGGTCGTCGCCCCGACGGACCAGCACGCCGGAGGTGAAGTATCCGAGGTTCAGGCGGTCCGTGTCGAGCAGCGTGCCGAGCTTCGGGTAGGCGGTGTTGAGCACCTGGAAACCGCGGTCGATCAGGTACCCGTCGACGACGTCGGTGGCGACCCGACCCCCCAGCCGGCCACCCGCCTCCAGCAGCCGCCAGGGCACGCCCGCGCGGTGCAGCCGGCGGGCGGCGGCGAGACCCGCCAGGCCACCGCCGACGACCACCACGTCGGTCTCAGCCAGCATCGCGCGCCTCCCGCTCGCCGTTCGTCCGGGACAACCGGCCCGGCCACCAGATCTTCGGCCCGATGTCGTACGCGAGCGCGGGCACCAGCAGCGACCGGACGATGATCGTGTCGATCAGTACCCCGATCGCGACCGCCGTACCCAACTCGACGAGCACCACCAGCGGCAGGACGGCGAGGGCGGAGAACGTCGCCGCGAGCACGATGCCGGCGGACGTGATCACCCCGCCGGTGACCGAGAGACCGGCGAGCACACCGGCCCGGGTACCCCGCTTGACCGACTCCTCGCGCACCCGGCTCGTCAGGAAGATGTTGTAGTCGATGCCGAGCGCGACCAGGAAGACGAACGCGAACAGCGGAAACGACGAGTCCACGCCAGGAAAGCCGAAGACGTGGCGGAACAGCAGCGCGCACAGGCCGAGGGTGGCCGCGAAGCTGAGCAGCACCGTGCCGATGAGCAGCAGCGGCGCGAGGAGGGCACGCAGCAGCAGGGCCAGGATCACCGCGATGACCACCAGCACCACCGGGATGATGACGTTCTGGTCGCGCTTCGCGGCGTCCGAGGTGTCCACGTTGATCGCGGTGAAGCCGCCCACCACGGCGTCCGCGTCGGGCACCCGGTGTACGGCCTCCCGCAGGTCACGGATGGTCCGCTCGGCACCGTCACTGTCCGGTGGGTCGGTCAGGGTCGCCTCCAGTTGCACCCGACCGTCGACGACCTTCGGGGCGGCGTTGCCGTCCGGCGGCCCGCCCTGCTGGCCGCCGCTGAACGGGCGGACGGCAGCCACCCCGGGCACACCCTGCGCTACTGCGGCCACCCGCTGCGCGGACTGCTCGGTGGTGAAGATGGCCGCCGGGCTGCCGGTACCGGCCGGGTAGTGCCGGGCGATCACCTCCTGACCGTCCACCGAGTCGGTGCGCTGAGTGAACAGGTCGGACTGACCGAGAATGGTCGCGCCGAGCTGGGTGAGGCCGAGCGTGAGCACCGCCAGCACGACAGCCGTGCTCAACCAGATCGGGCGGGCGTGCCGGGCCACGAAGCCGGCGATCCGGCTCCAGATGCCATGCTCGGCCTGCGGGTCGGCCTGGTCCACCCGGGGACGCCGGGGCCAGAACGCCCACCGACCGCCCAGCACCAGCAGCGCGGGCAGGAAGGTGAGCATCACCAGCAGCGTGGCGGCGATGCCGATGGCGGCGACCGGGCCGAGCGCCCGGTTGGAGTTCAGGCTGGACAGCAGCAGGCACAGCAGGCTGACGATGACCGTGCCGCCGGACGCGATGATGGCCGGCGCGGCACCCCGCCACGCGGCACGCATCGCGCCCCACGGCCGGTCGTGCCGGTGCAACTCCTCCCGATAACGGGCGATCAGCAGCAGCGCGTAGTCGGTGCCCGCGCCGAAGACCAGCACGGTGAGGATGCCCTGCGCCTGCCCGTTGAGCTTGACGATGTCGGCGTCGGCGAGCAGGTAGACGAAGACCGCGGCGAGGGCGTACGACATCCCCGCGGCGAGCAGGGGGAAGACCCACAGGACCGGGCTGCGGTAGACGATCAGCAGGATAACCAGCACCACGACAAGCGTGACGAGCAGCAGCGGCCCGTCGATGGCGGAGAACACCTCGATCAGGTCGGCGAGCAGACCGGCCGGGCCCGCGACGTCCACGGTGAGCCCGTCCCGGTCGCCCCCGGCGATGTCGCGCACCTGTCGGACGACCGCGCCGATCTGCTCACCCTCGGCATCGTCCACCGGCACGACGACCTGTAATGCCTGACCGTCCTCGCTGGGAATCGGCGGCGGCAGCGGAGTGACGACGCCCGGCACCCGGGCGAAGCGGGCCGCGTCGGCGGCGACCCGCTGCCGGTCGGCGTCGGTGATCCCCGACGACCGCTCGTAGACGACCAGCGCCGGAGTGGTCTGCCGGTCGACGAACCCACCGGCGAGATCCTGGGCGCGGGTCGCCTCGGCGTCGGTGGGCAGGAAGGCGGCATTGTCGTTGGTGGAGACCTCACCAAGCCGCCCGGCGTACGGGCCGGCCACCGCGCCGATCACCAACCAGGCCAGCACGACCACCACCGCGACCAGCGTGGCCCGGCCGAAGCCCCGTCGTCCGGACATTCGCGCTCACTCCAAGAATCGACGCATAAATCGACGCAGCGGGAGTCTAAGTCGACATCGCCATCCTGCCGGGCCCACGAGCCCCAAGCGGGCCGAACCTCTCATTCCGTGCTCTCGTGCTCTCGTGCCCCGCGCCCCCGCGCCCCGCGCCGTCGTGCCCCGCGCCGTCGTGCCCCGCGCCGTCGTGCCCCGCGCCCCGCGCCCCGCGCCCCGCGCCCCGCGCCCAAGATCCTCACAACTTCCCCGATGCTGCTGCCTCCGCCACGCGGGAAACAGCAACATCGGTGAAGTTGCTGCCCCGAACGCCGACCTCCTGCCCCACACACCCGCGCGCCTCCGCGCTTGCCGGCATGATCACGTCGATCTTGCGCTTTCGGTTGTCGAAAGGCGCCTACATCCCGATATGCCACCGCACCAAGTGCAAGATCGGCGCGCAGGGGTGGGCCGCGAGGCCGAGGCAGAGGTTGGGCCGGGGCAAGGCGAGGCCGAGGCAGTGCCCAGGGTGGGGTCGGAGCAGGGCCGAGGGTGGGGAGGGGCCCCGGGGCGGGAGCGCCTTCAGGGACCAGGGCCGGGAGAGCCGGGGCCGGGAGAGCCGGGGCCGGGGACGGCCCGGGGGCAGGGACGGCCGAGGGGCTGGGAGGATCTGGATACGGGAACGCCCGTCGGCGTGGGCCGACGGGCGTTTGGGTGGAGAAGCTCCCCCGATTGGACTCGAACCAATAACCTGCCGGTTAACAGCCGGCTGCTCTGCCAATTGAGCTACAGGGGATCGTGCACCGCTTGGTAACCGGATCTCGCCGGCACCGTGCGACGGGGACAAGAGTACAGGACATCCCCGGGTGGTGGTCCAGTGGGTTCCACCCGCAGCACACCCACAGCACACCCGCAGCCCGCCCGTAACCCACCATGATCCAGATTCGCAGGTCAGGGCTGGGAGGGCGTTCACAATCAGGGCAAATCGCCATCCGGGCACAAGCAGGCTTGAGCGGAGAGCAGGATGGGTAGTTAGCTGCGGACAGAGGACGCAGGCGCGAATTGGTCGCGTCCGGCGGGGCGACCCGACGGGGCGACGGCGCGTCAGGTACGGAAGGAGCCGCCATGCGCGGAAAGATCATGTTTCTTGGCGGGCTGGCTGCGGGATTCGTCCTGGGCGCCCGTGCCGGCCGGGAGAAGTACGAAGAGCTCGTGGTCCGGGGCCGCAAGGTGCTCGACCACCCGACCGTCCAGGAGGCGGCCGGGGTCGCGCAGGCCCAGGCCAACCGGCTCTACAGCGAGGGCAAGGACAAGCTCGGCCAGACCAAGCTGGGCGAGAAGCTGGGCAACGGCAGCACCGGCAAGCAGGAGCTGACCGCCGCCGACGACGCGTTCGCTGGCACGCCCGCCACCGTGGGCGCCAAGGCGGGCAGCAGCCCGGTCGGCACGACCTCCGGGTCGCCGTCGGCCACCACCCCCCGCACCAAGCCGTCCGGCTCGGGCACCAACGCAAGCACGCTCTGACCCACCCGTACGTCGACGGGCCGGCCGCCGCGAGGCGACCGGCCCGTGGTCTGTCCAGACCGTGCTCCGGCCGACCAGCCACCGGGCGACTGAGCCATCCGGCCGCCGGACCACCTAGCCACCCGCTAACCGAGCCACCTAGCTGCCCCGCCACCAGACCACCTAGCCGCCGGCACCGGGGCACCGGGGCACCGGGCCACCAGGCCACCAGGCCACCAGGCCACCAGGCCACCAGGCCACCAGGCCACCAGGCCACCAGGCCAGACGAACCCGGCCCGGCCCGGCGGTGGTCGTCGGGCCGGGCGGTGGCTCGTCAGTCCTTGCTGCTGAACGCGGCGTCGAAGGCGGCGCTCGGCGCGTCGAAGGCGAGCCGGCGGACGAACTGCAGCGCCTCGGGGGCACCGACCAGGCGGTCCATGCCGGCGTCCTCCCACTCGACCGAGATCGGGCCGTCGTAGCCGATCGCGTTCAACGCCCGGAAGCAGTCCTCCCAGGGCACGTCGCCGTGGCCGGTGGAGACGAAGTCCCAGCCGCGGCGCAGGTCGGCCCAGGGCAGGTGCGAGGCGAGCCGGCCGCGACGGCCGTCGCCGGTACGCACCTTCGCGTCCTTGCAGTCGACGTGGTAGATGCGGTCGGCGAAGTCGAAGATGAAGTTCACCGGGTCCAGCTCCTGCCAGACGAAGTGCGACGGGTCCCAGTTGAGCCCGAACGCGGGCCGGTTGCCGATCGCCTCAAGCGTCCGCTTCGTCGTCCAGTAGTCGTACGCGATCTCGCTGGGGTGCACCTCGTGCGCGAACCGCACGCCCACCTCGTCGAAGACGTCGAGGATCGGGTTCCACCGGTCGGCGAAGTCCTGGTAGCCGCGCTCGATCATCGCCGGCGGCACCGGCGGGAACATCGCGAGGGTGTGCCAGATGGACGAGCCGGTGAAGCCGACGACGGTGTTCACACCGAGCTTCGCCGCCGCCCGCGCGGTGTCCTTGATCTCCTCGGCGGCCCGCTGGCGTACGCCCTCGGGCTCCCCGTCACCCCAGATGCGGCCGGGCAGGATGTCCTGGTGCCGCTCGTCGATCGGGTGGTCGCAGACCGCCTGACCGACCAGGTGGTTGGAGATCGTGAAGACCTGGAGGTTGTGCTTGGCCAGGGTCTCCTTCTTGCGCTCGATGTACGAGTCGTCGGCGAGCGCCTTGTCGACCTCGAAGTGGTCGCCCCAGCAGGCGATCTCCAGACCGTCGTAGCCCCACTCGGAGGCGAGCCGGCAGACCTCTTCGAACGGCAGGTCGGCCCACTGGCCGGTGAAGAGCGTGATGGGTCGCGCCATTGTCCTTCTCCCCTGATGTGATGGGGATTCCGTTGTGCGGACCGGGGCGAGGGTGACCGGTCAGATCGGTACGTGGCATCGGGGCGGAACGCCGGTGGGTGCCGAGCGCACCTGAACCCGGCGGGTTGCGCCTCCCACCGGGCCACCGGCAACCGTCACGGTCGCCGCCCCCACCCTATTTCCGCCGGGCGCATCGCGAAAGCCCCGGATCGTCACCCGGCCATTTCTTCGGGGGCCGGCAGGACCGCCCGGACGGTGAAGCCACCGCCCGGGTTCGGGCCGGCGCTCAGGGTGCCGCCGACCCGCTCGACCCGGCGGCGTACCGCGACCAGGCCGCCACCGACCCGCGCCGGGCTGCGCACCGCTGGCGCGCCGTCGTCGCGTACCTCGATGGTGATGCCCTCGTCGTCGTAGCGCAGGCGGACCGCGACGGCCGCGCCCGGCGCGTGCCGGCACGCGTTGGTCAGGGCCTCTTCGATGACCCGGTACGCCGCCACGTCCACCGCCTCGGGCAGTGGCCGGGGCGCCCCGGCCAGGCTCCAGCGCACGGGCTGGCCTGCGGCGAAGCCCTCGACCAGGGCATCGAGGCGGTTCAGGCTGGGCGCCGGCCCGGTCAGCGGGTCGGGCTCGTCGGCCGGGCGCAGCGCGTTGTGCAGCCGGCGTCCCTGCGCCTGGACCATCCGGCGCCATCGCGCGTAACGCCCCATGCCGGTCAAGGTACGGCAGCCGACTGGCAGTCGATCCGCGGCATCGGTCCGACGCGCGGGACGCCGTCGGCGCGGCGGCGGTGAGGTACCGCCGCGCCGACGGCGTCATCGGGTGGTACGCCGGGGCCGCCGGTCATGTCCGACGGCCCCAGCGGGCTCGGTGGGTCAGGGCAGGGTCCACTTCTGGTTGGCCGCGCCGTTGCAGGTCCAGAGGTGGACGACGGTGCTGTCGGCGGAGTTGTTGCCGGACACGTCGAGGCACTTGCTCGAGGACGTGTTGCGCAGGCTGCCGTCGGACTGGGCCGCCCAGTTCTGCGCGCCGCTGCCGTTGCAGGTCCAGAGCTGGATCTTGGTGCCGTCGGCGGTGCCGCCGCCGGAGACGTCGAGGCACTTGCCGAGCGCCTTGATGGTCGAGTTCGGCGTCACGGTCCAGGTCTGCGCCGTACTGCCGTTGCAGGTGTAGATCTGGATCTGGGTACCGTCGGCGGTGGCGCCGCTGCGGACGTCCAGGCACTTGCCGGCGAGCCCCTTGACCGGCCCGACGCCGGAACCGCCGCCGGTGCCCTTGACGAGGGTGAAGTCGTCCACGTCGAAGAGGCCGGTGCCGCTGCCGTTGAACGTGAGGTACAGGTTCTGGGCGCCGGACGGGACGTTCGACAGCGTCGTGGTGACGTTGGCGTACGTGCTCCAGCTACCGGTGTTCGGCACCGTGACCGTGCCCAGCAGCGGCCCGGTGGCCGAGCCGGTACGGACTCCGATGGTGCCGCCCGTGCCACCCGAGACGACCCGGGAGGTGAACGAGGTGACGCCGGTCAGGTCCACGCCGTTGTACGCGGCCCAGTCGCCCGGTTCGATGTAGCCGAGCGTCTGCCCGCCGTTGGCGCCGGCCTTGGTGAACGCGCTGACGCCGTTGGCCGAGCTGAACGCCTCCGCCTGGACCGTGGTGTTGCCGGTCGGCGGGTTGCTGCCGCCCAGCTCCTTGATCCGGATGTTGCGGAAGTAGGCGTCGTCGCCCGTACCGTGGTTCTGGATGCCGATGTGGCCGGCCAGCGACCGTACCGGATCGGTGTTGGTGAAGTCGTTGATCTTCACTCCGTTGAGGAAGACCTGCAACCGCTCCCCCTCGACCAGCAGCTCGTAGGTGTTCCACTCCCCCGGCGCGTTCAGCGCCGCGTCCCGGGCGGCGATGTCGGCGGCCTTGTACGTGTAGACCGCGCCGGTGGTGCGGTCGACCGCGTCGGTGGCGTCGATCTGGACCTCGTAGCCGTTGTCGATCGCCGACTGCGGGCTACTCGACGGCGGGAAGCCGATGAAGATGCCGGAGTTGTCGTCGCCGGCCAGCTTCCAGTCCAGCTTCAGCGAGTAGTTGGTGAACTGCTTCGCGCTGTACCAGTACAGGCCCATGCCGCCGACCGAGGTGAGGGTGGCGTCGGAGTTGGTGAAGTTGCCCGGCCCGGCCTGCGACCAGCCGGTGGTGGAGCCGTTGTAGAGCGGGGTGTAGCCGGTCTCGGGCCGGCAGTCGGCCTTGCTCCGGCCGGCCGCGTACCGGATGCCGCCGAGCAGGTGGTTGCGGAACGCCGGCTCGGCGTACGACGCCTGGGTGTGCCCGCTTCCGGTGTAGAAGGAGCGGCCCCCGCTGTAGCTCTTGCACCAGGAGTGCGGGTGATCGGCGCCCATCCCGCCGCCGGAGTACGACGACTCGTCCAGCGTGGCGAGCACGTGCGCGGTGGACCGGGCGTTGGTGCGGTAGTTGTACCACTCGTCGGTGCGGGTCCAGGTCTGCGGCAGGTGCCCGGTCGCGGCGTGCCCCCGGTCCTCCACCTTGACGTTGGCCTGTTGGATGGCCGGGTGCGAGGCGAACCACGCGCCGACCAGGTTGCCGTAGAACGGCCAGTCGTACTCGGTGTCGGCGGCGGCGTGCACACCCACGTACCCGCGGCCCGAGCCGATGTACGACTCGAAGGCGGTCTGCTGGGTGGCGTTGAGCACGTCGCCGGTGGTGTTGAGAAAGACGACCGCCTCGTACTGGGCGAGGTTGCTGGTGGTGAACGCGGCGGCGTCCTCGGTGGCGGTGACCGTGAAGTTGTTGGCCGCGCCCAGGTCACGGATGGTCTGGATGCCGACCGGGATCGCGTCGTGCCGGAAGCCGGCGGTCTTGGAGAAGACCAGCACGTCGTACGGGGCGTCGGCGGCGCTGGCCGGGGTGGCCGGGGTGGTGCAGGCGATGACGGCGAGGACGGCGGCGCTCAGGCCGACCGTGGATCGCAGGAGTCTGCGCATGTCGCTCTCCTAAAACCTGTTAGGAAGGGCCCCTTGTACAACACTAGGCGGTAACAAGGGGCCCTTCCTTTCAACTCAGGGCAGGGTCCACTTTTGGTTCGCGGCGGCGGTGCAGGTCCAGAGGTTCACCACGGTGCTGTCCGCGGAGCTGCTTCCGGAGACGTTCAGGCACTTGCCGGACGCCACGTTGCGCAGCGTGCCGTCGGCCTGCGCGGCCCAGTTCTGCGCCCCGGTGCCGTTGCAGGTGTAGAGCTGGATCTTGGTGCCGTCGGCGGTGCCGGCACCGGAGACGTCGAGACACTTGCCCAACGACTTGATGGTGGAGTTCGGCGTGACCGCCCAGGTCTGGGCCGCGCTGCCGTTGCAGGTGTAGATCTGGATCTGCGTGCCGTCGGCGGTGGCGGCGCTACGGACGTCCAGGCACTTGCCGCCCAGGCCCGTGATGGGGCCGGTCCCACCGGTCGGGGCCGAGCCGGTGACGAAGGTGAACGCGTCCAGGTCGTAGAGCGCGCCGGTGCCCGTACCCGCGAAGGTCAGGTAGAGCGTGGTGGTGCCGGTCGGCGGGTTGGTGATCGCCCCCGTGACGGTGGTGAACGTCTCCCAGCCGCCGGTCACCGGTACGGTCGCGGAGCCGAGGACCGTGCCGGTGGCCGAGCCGGCCCGCACCTGGAGGGTGCCGCCGCTGCCCGCCGAGGAGACCCGGGCGGTGAACGAGGTGACGTTGCCGAGCCGGTACGGCTGGAACGCGATCCAGTCGCCGTTGTTGATGTCGCCGACGGTCTTGCCGCCCTCGGCCGGGGTCTTGCTGAACACGTTGATCCCGGAGGAGCTGCCGAAGAACTCGGCCTGGCGGTGCCGCGGCGGCAGGGTGTGCTGGGTGTGCGTGGTCAGGCCACCGGCGTCGGTGTACTCGGCGTCGAAGATGGCGAAGATGTTCGCCGCGTCGTCGTGCTCGCCGTCGACCGGGATGGTGATCGAGCCGGAGCAGCCGTTCTTCGAGGTGATCTGGTGCCCGTGCTGGTCGTGACCGAGCACGTAGGTCATCTTGACCTTGGTGCAGTCGATCGTGCCGTCCTCGGGGTCGGTCACCGTGATGCTGTACGGCACGGTGTCACCGAAGCTGAAAAGCTGCCCGTTGCCGGGGTTGTTGATGGTCACCGTGGGCGCGGTGTTGCCGACGTTGATCTGCACGCTGGCGCTGCCGGTGGCGCCCTGCGGGTCCCGTACGGTCAGCGTCGCCGTGTACGTGCCGTTGGTGCTGTAGGTCTTCGTCGGGTTCGCCGCCGTGGAGGTGGTGCCGTCGCCGAAGCTCCACGAGTAGGTGAGCGTCCCGCCCTCGGGGTCGGACGAGCCGGCCGAGGAGAACGTCACGGCCAGCGGGGCAGCGCCGGACGTCTTGTTGGCGCTCGCCGCGGCGCTGGGCGCGCGGTTGCCACCGGCGACGTAGTCGAAGCGGTACAGCGCCGAGTTGGCGTCACCGTTGAAGTAGCCGGTGCCGTAGTCGAGCACGTAGTACGAGCCGTCCGGGCCGAAGGCCGAGTCCATCACCTGCTTGCCGACCCACGGGAACGTGTCGATGGTGCCCCGGGAGCCGTCGGAGTTGACGTGGATGGGCTTGATCCAGCCGCGGCCGAACTCGGTGGCGAAGAACTGCCCGTCGAAGGACTGCGGGAACTTCGTGGTGGAGGTCGACGAGGCGTTGTACCGGTAGACCGGGCCGCCCATCGGCGACTCGGAGCCGCCGCCGAACTCGGTCGGGGTGCCGGCGTCACCGGCGTACCGGATCCAGGCCGGCTGGGCCGGCGGCAGGGTGGTCAGGCCGGTGTTGCGGAACGAGTTGTTGGTCGGCCCGCCGGTGCAGTTGTACTTCGCGCCGCTGGCGTTGGTGGCGAAGTCCCACTCGTTGTACGTCTCGGTGCTGGTGTTGGTGCCGGTGCAGTACGGCCAGCCGTAGTTGCCCGGAGCCGCGACCCGGTTGAACTCCACCTGGCCGGACGGGCCACGGGTGGCGCTGGTGGAGCCGGCGTCCGGCCCGTAGTCGCCGACGTAGACGACCCCGGTTCCCTTGTCGACGCTGATCCGGAACGGGTTGCGGAACCCCATCGCGTAGATCTCCGGCCGCGTCTTTGCGGTGCCGGGCGCGAACAGGTTGCCCGACGGGATGGAGTACGTCCCGTTGGTGTTCACCTTGATCCGCAGGATCTTGCCCCGCAGGTCGTTGGTGTTGCCGGCGCTGCGCTGCGCGTCGTACGCCGGGTTGCGGTTGGTCCGCTCGTCCAGCGGCGAGTAGCCGGCGGACTCGAACGGGTTGGTGTCGTCGCCGGTGGACAGGTAGAGGTTGCCGGCGGCGTCGAAGTCGATGTCACCACCGACGTGGCAGCACAGGCCGCGATCGGCCGGTACGTCGAGGACGTCGACCTTGCTGGCCTGGTTGACGGTGAAGTCGCTGTTGAGGGTGAACCGGGAGAGGCGGTTCACTCCCTGCCAGGCCGAGAAGTCGGTGCCGGTCGCCGGGGCGTCGCCGGCGGGGGTGGACAGCGGCGGCGCGTAGTAGAGGAAGATCTGCCGGTTGCTGGCGAAGTTCGGGTCGACGCCGACGCCCTGTAGGCCCTCCTCGTCGTGGTTGTAGACCGACAGGGTGCCGATCACCGAG
The DNA here is from genome assembly GCF_050948405.1 of Micromonospora sp. CA-248212. Lineage (NCBI taxonomy): Bacteria > Bacillati > Actinomycetota > Actinomycetes > Micromonosporales > Micromonosporaceae > Micromonospora > Micromonospora sp. CA-248212. Next base: position 5,728,820 of record NZ_CP192023.1, read on the forward strand.
GTGGTGCCGTTCGCGTCGGTGCGGCGCAGGGTGCCGTTGCGGGCGGTGTGCAGGACCGAACGGTCCGGCAGGACGGCCAGCGACATCGGCTCGCCCATGTCGGTTACGCCGCGGGCGAGTTCGACCTGCTGGAAGTCGCTGGCGTTGATGGTGTGCGCCTGGGCCGGTGTCGCGCTGGCCGTGAGGGTGACCGTGCCGGCCGCGGCCACGAGGAGCAGGGCCGATCCGGCGGAGAACCATCGTCGGGACCGTTGGTTGGGTCTGTCCTTCATGGACATCTGTGCTGTCCCTTCCTGACGAGAGGCCAGGGCGGGGCGCGCGCCGTCGCGCCGGATGCCGTAGCGGGTGGTGGGGTCGATGGGTTACCGCGCCGCCGGTTCACCTCGACGAAACATTGTCGTGTTGGCCCCGACACTAAGTCGCAGGTGTCGATGTGTCCATACCTTCCGGTGAACCGGCATGAACTTTCGTCGATTTGATCGAAAGTCGGAGGTCAGGCGCGGCGGTCGATGGCCTGCGCGGCCAACGCGACAAGCGCGGCCCGGGCCTCCTCGTTCACCGCCGCGCTCCGCAACGCGGTCAGCGCGGCCTCGGTGCGGACGCGGATCATCTGCTCGATCCGGTCCCGCGCGCCGGTGGCCTGGATGATCTCGCGCAGCTCCGCCGCGCCGTCGGCGTCCAGCGTGGGGTTGCCGAACAGCTCCTTCAGCCGCGCGGTCTGCGACCGGTCCGCAGAGCTGCGGGCCAGCGCCATCATCACCGTCGGCTTGCCCTCGCGCAGGTCGTCCAGGATCGACTTGCCGGTGACCGCCGGATCACCGAAGACGCCCAACACGTCGTCGCGGAGCTGGAACGCGTCCCCCAACGGGTCGCCGAACTCGCCGAGAGCGGCGATCAGCTCCGGTCCCCCACCGGCGAGCGCCGCGCCGATCTGCAACGGCCGGGTGACCGTGTACCGGGCCGCCTTCATCCGTATCACGGTGAGCGCGCTGGCGACCGAGCCGTCGCCCACGCCGGACACCAGGTCCAGGTACTCCCCCGCGATCACCTCGGTACGCATCAGCGCGAACACCGCGTACCCCCGGTGCACCTGCTCGGTCCCGAGCCCACACTCGTGGAACATCTGATCCGACCAGGCCGCGCAGAGGTCGCCGCAGAGCAGGGCGGTGTTGCGCCCGTACGCCTCCGGGTCGCCGCGCCACGACGACCGGGCGTGCAGGTCGGCGAAGAGCCGGTGCACCGACGGCTCACCCCGGCGGCGGTCGCTGCCGTCCAGGATGTCGTCGTGGATCAGCGCGAACGCGTGGAACAGCTCCAACGCCGCCGCGGCCACCACGATCGGGGTGGCGTCGGCCGCCCCGGCGCCGCGCCAGCCCCAGTAGCAGAACAGTGGCCGCAGCCGCTTCCCCCCGGCCAGCACGAACCGTTGCAGCGCGGTGAACACCCCCCGGGGCGCGCCGTCGGGCCAGTCCGGCCCCTGCCGGTCGAGGAAGGCGGCCAGCTCCGCGTCGAAGCGCGCCCGCAGACCGCTGGTGTCGGTGGGCGCGACGGTGACGGTCACGTCCGATCTCCCGGACCCTGCGCACCAGCGGCGCTTAACCCGGCCAGCTCCAGTAACAAGCCCTTGACCTCGGTGGCGGCGATCCGGTCCCGGGCCGCGGACGCGTCGGAGCAGAGCAGCACCGGGGCGTCCGCCGGGTCGGTGGGAAGCCGCCCGTGCGAGCCGCGGATCGCCCGCGCGCCGGCGTCCAGGCCGACGGCGCTCATCAGGTAGCGCATGCCGAGCTTCTTGCGGGCCAGCGCCACGCCGGCGCGGGCCTTGGCGGCACCGGGATTGGCCGGGTCGAAGAACAGCTCGGCGGGGTCGTACCCGGGCTTGCGGTGGATCTCGACCAGCCGGGCGAAATCGGGCGCGTTGGCGTCGTCGAGCCAGTAGTAGTAGGTGAACCAGGAGTCCGGCTCGGCCACCAGCACCAGTTCCCCGGCGCGCGGGTGGTCCAGCCCGTGCGCGGCCTTGCCGTCGGCGTCGAGCACCTCGGCCACCCCGGGCAGGCCGGCGCAGAGCTTCGCCACCGCCGGCACGTCGGCCGGGTCCTTGACGTAGACGTGCGCGATCTGGTGGTCGGCGACGGCGAACGCCTTCGACGTCCAGGGGTCGAGGTACTCCATGCCGGCCTGGGTGTGCACCCGCAGCAAACCCTCACTGCGCAGCAGCCGGTTGACGTCGACCGGCCGGGACACGTCGGTGATGCCGTACTCCGACAGCACCACCACGGTGGCGTCCCGGGCGCGGGCGGCGTCCAGCAGCGGCCCGAGAACGGCGTCCAGCTCGGCCGCCGCCGTGGCGGCCTGCGGCGACGAGGGGCCGTACCGTTGCAGGTCGTAGTCGAGGTGGGGCACGTAGACCAGGGTCAGATCGGGTGACACGTCGGCCAGGATCTGCTCGGCCGCCTGGCAGATCCACTTCGACGACGGCAGCGCGGCCGTCGGCCCCCAGTAGGTGAACAGCGGGAAGGTGCCGAGCCGCCCGGTCAGCGCGTCGTGCAGCTCCGGCGGGTCGGTGTAGCAGTCCGGCTCCTTGCGGCCGTCGGCGTAGTAGACCGGGCGGGGCGTGACGGTCCAGTTGACGTCGGCGCCCATGGCGTACCACCAGCAGACGTTGGCGACGGTGTAGCCCGGCTCGGCCCGGCGGGCCGCGTGCCAGAGCTTGTCCCCACCGACCAGCGCGTTGTGCTGCCGCCACAGCAGCACCTCGCCCAGCTCCCGGAAGTACCACCCGTTGCCGACGATGCCGTGCCCGCTGGGCTGCTCGCCGGTGAGGAACGTGGACTGCACCGAGCAGGTCACCGCCGGCAGCACCGTGCCCAGCTCGGCCCGGAAGCCACCGTCGGCGACGCCGCGCAGTCGGGGCATGTGCTTCAGCAGTCGCGGGGTCAACCCCACCACGTCGAGGACCACCAGTCGCCGGCTCATCGCGTCACCTCCATGCTCACGGTTCGGTCTGCGGTCAGCCCGAGGCCGACCAGTTCGTCGCGGGCGAAGGCCAACTCGGCGGCGATGCCGGCGGCCAGCTCCGCGTCGGTGCCGGGCCGCCGTGCGGCCGGCAGGACACCCCAGGTGTACGTCTCGACGTCGAGGTGGTCGCAGCCGGCGACCGGCCCCTCGAAGAGCGCTCTCAGGGCCGCGCGGAGAACCGGCAGGGTCGAGCCGAGCGGTTCCTCGGGCGGGGCGTGCAGGGGCACGTGGTAGTGCACCCGCCACGGGCCGGGAAGCTCCCGGTCCAGGGCCTCGTCGAGATCGTCGGCGGCGTACGCCTCGTCGGCCGGGTCGGCCACGCCCGCGCAGCCGGCGCTGCGGGTCTGGTGCAGGAAGCGCGGCTCCACCCAGCGGCGCAGCGCGTCGGCCCCACCGGCCGGGTCAGCCGCCTCGACGGCGGCGGAGACCTGCACCTTCACCACGGGCAGTCCGGCCGCCCGCAGCCGGTCCAGCGCCGCCGCCGGCTCCTCCCACGCGCAGGCCAGGTGCGCGAGGTCGAGGCAGACCCCCATCCGGTCGGTGTCCATGCCGGACAGCAGCGCGGCGGCCTGCCCGGTGCTCTCCACCACGCAACCGGGCTCCGGCTCGAACGCCACCCGCACCTCACGGCCGGTGTCCCGCTGCACGTCGGCCAGGCCGGCCGCGAGCGCATCGAGCCGCCGCCGGGCGGCGTCGGCCAGGTCGGTGCTCCACGGCCGCCGCCAGGCCAACGGCAGGGTGGAGATCGAGCCCCGGGCCGCGTCGTCGGGCAGCAGGTCGGCGAGCACCCGGGCCAGATCCAGGGTGTACGTCAGTCGTTGCTCGGTGGTCCAGTCCGGGTGGTACACGTCCTGCTTCACGACGGGGGCCTGGAAGGCCGCGTACGGGAAGCCGTTGAGGGTGACCACCTCCAGACCGCGCGCGTCCAGTTCGGCGCGGAGCCGGCGGCGCAGCGCCGGGTCGGCGGCCAGTTCGGCGGCGACCGGGGCGGCCAGCCACAGGCCGAGCCCGAGCAGGTCGCTGCCGAGCGCCTGACGCACCGGCACGGCGTAGGTGTCCAGTTGGGCGAGGATGCCGGCCAGGTCCTCGGCGGGGTGCACGTTGGTGCAGTAGCCGAGGTGGACCGTCTCGCCGCCGGAATGTCGCAGCCGCATCAGCTACCACCGCGCAGGATCGAGTTGCCGGTCTGCGGGTCCACGGCGGCGGGCGCCTCCACGTCGCCAAGGTCGAGCCGACCCGACTGCCCATAGAACTCCACCGGGTTGCGCCACAGCACCTTGTCGACGTCGTCGTCGCTGAAGCCGGCCGCACGCATCGCCTCGCCGGTGGCCCGGGTCAGCAGCGGATCGGAGCGTCCCCAGTCGGCGGCCGAGTTGACCAGCATCCGTTCGGTGCCGTACTCGCGCAGCAGCTCGACCATCCGCGACGGGGTCATCTTGGTGTCCGGGTAGATGGAGAAGCCCAGCCAGCAGCCGCTGTCCTTGACGAGCTTGACGGTCACCTCGTTGAGGTGGTCGACCACCACGCGACCCGCGTCGATGCCGGACTCGGCGACCACGGCGAGGGTGCGTTCGCAGCCCCGGGCCTTGTCCCGGTGCGGGGTGTGCACCAGCGCCGGCAGGTCGTACGCCACGGCGAGGGCGAGTTGCGCGGCGAACGCCTCGTCCTCCTCGGGGGTCATCGAGTCGTACCCGATCTCGCCGACCGCCACGACCGCGTCCTTGTCCAGGTAGCGGGGCAACAGGTCGAGCACCGGGCGGCAGCGCGGGTCGTTGGCCTCCTTCGGGTTGAGCGCGATGGTGGCGAAGTGGCGCACCCCGAACTGCCCGGCCCGGAACGGCTCCCAGCCGATCAGCGAGTCGAAGTAGTCGACGAACGACGCGGCGCTGGTGCGCGGCTGGCCCAGCCAGAACGCCGGCTCGACCACCGCGAGGACGCCGGCGCCGGCCATCCGTTCGTAGTCGTCGGTGGTGCGCGAGGTCATGTGGATGTGCGGGTCGAAGATGCGCATGTCACGCCTCCCGGGGCAGTGCGGCGGTGAGCCGGTGGAGCAGGTCGGTGGCGTCGGCGGGCAGGTCCCGGCCGGCGGCATGCCGTTCGGCGGCGAGCGCGGCGAGCATCGCGGCCAGCTCGCCGTCGGCCCGGCCGTCCAGGTCGGCCACCGCGACGAGGGGCACTCCGCTGAACACGCACTTGAGCACCGCCTGCCGCCAGGCGGCCGCGTCGAAGTGCCGGGCGTACGGGCCGAGCGCGGCGGCGACCAGCCGGGTGTCGTTGGTCCGGATCGCGTCGTGCAGCAGCGGCACCGCCTCGGCGCCGATCGGCAGCAGCGGCAGAGCCCGCAGCACGGCCCGCCGTTCGGCGGCGTCGCCGTGCCGGTAGAGGCTCTCGGCGTACGCGGCGTGCTCGCCGGGCAGGCTGGTGAGCAGCAGCACCCGGGCCGCGTCGTCGGCGGTCCAGCCGGGTGCGTCCGGCAGCGCGGCCCGACCGCAGCGCCGGCCGGCGGCCGGAAACAGCCGGGCGATCGCGGTGGGCTCGGCCGCGACCCGGCGCAGCGCCGTGTCCAGCCAGTCGGGATCGGGTACGCCCCGCAGCGCGGCCCGCAGTGAATCCGGTGTCATTCCGTCTCCTCCCCTTGCTGCTACGCCGGCACCCCAGGTGTGCCGGTGGGCACCTCGTCTCCCGTACGGCCGGCCGGTGCGGCGGCGCGTAGGAACTCGATCGACCGGGCGGCCACGGCGGGTGCGGCGTGCGAGTCGCGGGGTAGCTCCACCGCGACCAGGCCGCGGTAGCCGGCAGCGGCCAGGGCGGCCAGCACCGGCGGGAAGTCGATCTCGCCGGCGCCGAACTCCAGGTGCTCGTGCACGCCCCGGCGCATGTCGTCGATCTGCACGTTGACCAGGTGCTCGGCGACCTCGGCGACGCACTGCGGCACCGGCTGAGGCTCCAGGCAGCGGCAGTGGCCGATGTCGAGGGTGATGCCGAGGCGGGCCGGGGCGCCGAGCGCCGCGTGCAGACGACGCCAGTCGGCGATGTCCTGCACCAGCATCCCCGGTTCCGGTTCGAAGCCGAGGGTCACGCCCGCGCTGTCGGCGGCGTCGACCACGGTGGCGCAGCGGGACACGAGCCGGTCCCAGGCGCACTGCGGCGACACCGCCTCCGGCCGTACGCCGGCCCAGAACGAGACGGCCTCCGCGCCCAGGTCGGCGCCGATCCGTACCGCCCGGCGCAGAAACTCGATCCGCCGGGTGGGGTCGTCGTGCAGCAGCGTCGGGGCGTGCTTGTGCCACGGGTCCAACAGGTAGCGGGCCCCGGTCTCGATCACCACTGCGAGACCCAGCTCGGACAGCCGGCGGCCCACCGCGGCGATCCGGCGGGTGAGGCCGGGCGCGAACGGGTCCAGATGATCGTGGTCCAGGGTGAGCGCCACCCCCTCGTAGCCGAGATCGGCGATGACGGCGAGCGCGTCGTCGAGCCGGTGGTTGGCGAAGCCGTTCGTGCCGTACCCGAGACGCACCGTCGTCGCGTCGGCCCGGACCGCATCGGCCTGCGCGATGTCCGGCTGGGCGGTGTCGCGCCGGGCCCGGCGCGACTGGGGCACGGTCATGTCGGGGAGACCTTCCGGGCCAGCCGGCGGCCCAGTGGCGCGGCCGCCGCGACGGCCAGCCCGAGCAGGCCCGCGCCGCCACGGGCGGTGAGCGCTCCCTGGAGGGCGGGCAGGCCGGTGATCCCGGCGCCCACCGCCGCGCGGACCTTCCCGGCCGACGGATCCCGGACCACCTGCACCTGGGCCGCGCCGTAGCGGGCGGCGTACCACCCGGCCAGCACGGCGGGCAGCGCGGCGGCGATCCCAGCGCGCCGGGGTACGGCGACGGCGGCGCTCGCGGCGACCACGGCGGTGCCGGCCAGGGTACGCATCGGCAGGGCGGTGTCCGCGCCGCTGACCTCGCGACGGGACAGCGCGGTGACCGTCCAGGTGTGCGCCGCCACGGTGGCCGCCGAGGGCAGCGCCCGCGCCAGCCGGCCGCCGGATGCGCCCAGCAGCACGTCCAGCCCTCGGCAGGCGGCCATCACGGCGGGGCCGGCGGCGGTGTTCTTGGCCAGCAGGTCGTACCCCCAGATGCTGGCGGCCAGCGGCACCGCGAGCGCGGCGGCGCGGCGACCGCCCACGGCGGCGGCCAGGCCCACGCCGGCGGCGGTGAGGCCGGCGGCGAGACCCAGCGCGGCGTTCGGGGTGACCCGGCCGCTGGGGATCGGCCGCTCGGGGCGTTCGACGGCGTCGAGCCGCCGGTCGGACCAGTCGTTGGCGGCCATGCCGGCCCAGTAGAGCAGCACCGACGCGCCCGCCAGGGCAGGAGTACGTGGGCTCAGCGCACCGGCCGCCGCCGCGCCGGCCACGACGTCCCCGGGGACCGAGAGCGCGGCCGGCGCGCGGACCAGCTCGGCCAGGTCAGCCAGCGTGGTCATGGCCACCGTCCGGGCCGGCGTGCAGTCGCTGGGCGAAGCCGGTCAGCCGGGCCCACTGCTCGGCCAGCGAGTGGGTCGGCGTGCCGAGCGGGTCCTTGAAGAAGAAGCCGAGGTCGGCCAGCGGCCCGACGTGCCCGGCGGCGTGCGCGGCGGCGGTGAGGCGGGCCAGGTCGAGCACCAGCGGCGCGGCCAGCGCCGAGTCGCAGCCGTGCCAGGTGAACTCCATCCGCATGCCGGTGCCGAGGAAGCCGGCGAACGTGATCAGATCCCAGGCGGTCTTGAAGTCGCCCAGCTCCTCGACGTACTCGATGCGGGTGTTGCCCTGCGGCACGTAGCCGAGCGTCTCGCCGAGCACGCGTTGCTTGCTCTGCACCTTGGCCGCGTTGGCGGCCGGGTCGGCGAGGGTGGCGCCGTCGCCGCCGCCGAGCAGGTTCATCCCCGACCAGGAGCGGACGGCGAGGTTGCGCATCGCGAACATCGGCGCGAGTACCGACTTGACCAGGGTCTCGCCGGTCTTGCCGTCGTGCCCGGCGTACGGCAGCCGGCGCTCCTGCGCCAGCGCGGCCAGCGCCGGCAGCCGCAGGCCGGTGGACGGCGTGAAGTCGACGTAGGGGCAGCCGGCCAGCAGCGCCGCGTACGCGTACAGCGAGCTGGGCGGGAGCACCTCGTCGGGACCGTCGAGGGCGGCGCGCAACGCGGCCGGGTCGGCGTGCCCGGGGTGCGGTCGGGGCACGGCCTCGGTGGCGGAGACGTTGACCACGACCACCCGGTCCAGCTCGTGGCGCTCCCGGAAGCTGGTCAGGTCGCGGACCACGGCCGCGGCCCGGTCGGCCTGGGTGTCGCCGACCGGCGCGGGGCGCAACTCCTGCTCGACCACGCCCAACTCGTCGCGGAGCGCGGCGACCAGCCGCCCGGGAATGACACCGGCGTCGGCGAGCGCTTCGGCGCGCTTGCACAGCGGGGTGGTGGCCACGTCGTGCCCGCCGAAGACCAGGTCCGCGAAGGACGGCAGGGCGGGACCGCGCAGGTCGGGCAGCTCGGTCACACAGCCGGTGGGCCCGGCCAGGCCGGCTCGCAGCGCGAGCCCCCCGACGATGCTGGTGGTCGCGACGGAACCGCGCGCCCCTACCAGCCAGACACCTGTTCGCATGGTGCTCCTTCCCCATTTCCGAGGAACCGTCGGTACCGCTAAATATAGGAATATCAGAATATGTTTCGGAAAGATACGGCCCGGTTTCGGAAAAGTTTCGGGCCGGATGGATGGGCCCCGCCCGCCCGACCCGTACCGGTACGACGCCGGCCCGGCGTCGGCGTCGGCGGCGACGACGACGGACCGGATCTCGGCACGGGTACGGGCAGACGGGGCTGGCAGGCAGGGTCGGTCGGCGTCTCGACCCTGCCTCCCCCGCATCCGCCGGCCGGGGCGTTGGCATGCCCCGACCGGACGTCTCAGGTTGCCGCGCCCACCGGATCCTCGACCGGGGTGCGGTCCGCCGTGCGGTGGCAGGCGGAAGTGGTACGGGTGGGGGCAGCGGCGGGCGATGTCATCGGGTCCTCCGGATCGCCGGGGGTGGTGGTGGCGGTCCTCCGGTGCGGCCGGGGAATCCCGGTCCGGTCGCACCGGACGACCGTCCTATCCGTGCGCCACCGGGCCGTTAGGGCCCGGCTGCACACTCTCCGGAGCCGACCTCGTCCCGGCCGCGGGGCGCAAACCGCGGCCGGTCCCTCGCCGGTCGGCTCCGGAAAGCCGGTCGGGCGACGGCGGCGCGAGCACCGCCGTCGCGGATGGTCAGGGGTCAGACGGCGACCACGGTCAGCGCCGGTTCCACGTCGGTCCACGAGGAACCGGTCTCCGCCGAACGGGTCACCGCGTCCAGCACGAGCTGGACCTGCAACGCGTCGGCGAACGAGGGCGCCGGGTCGGTGCCGGTGGCGATCGCCTCGATGAGATCGCGCATCTGGTGGGTGAAGGAGTGCTCGTAGCCGATGATGTGACCCGGAGGCCACCACGCCGACATGTACGGGTGGTCGCCCTCGGTCACCAGGATCCGGCTGAAGCCCTGCTCCAGCGTCGGCCGGGTGGCGTCGTAGAACTCCAACTCGTTGAGCCGCTCCAGGTCGAAGACCACGCTGCCCAGCGAGCCGTTGATCTCGACACGCAGGGCGTTCTTGCGGCCCGTGGCGAACCGGCTCGCCTCGTACGTGGCCAGGGCGCCGCCGTCGAGCCGGGCCACGAAGACCGCGGCGTCGTCGACGGTGACCGGACCGGTGGCCGGACCGCTGCCGTCGACCGACTCGCCGTCGACGGTGGCCGCCAGCCCGCTCGACTCGGCCGGCAACGGCCGCTCCTTGACGAACGTCTCGGTGATCGCGCTGACGCCGGTGATCTGCTGGCCGACGACGAACTGCGTCAGGTCGATGATGTGCGCACCGATGTCACCGAGCGCGCCGGAGCCCGCCCTGTCCTTCTGCAACCGCCAGACCAGCGGGAACTGCGGATCCACGATCCAGTCCTGCAGGTACGACGCTCGGACGTGACGGATCACCCCGAGTCGTCCCTCGGCGACCATCTGGCGCATCATCGTGACCGCGGGGACCCGGCGGTAGTTGAACCCGCACATCGACCGCACCCCGGCGGCGCGTGCGGTGTCCGCCGCGGCGGTCATCGCCCGTGCCTCGGCCACCGTGTTGGCCAGCGGCTTCTCGCACAGCACGTGCTTGCCGGCGGCCAACGCGGCGAGGGCGATCTCGGCGTGACTGTCGCCCGGGGTGCAGACATCGACAACGTCGATGTCGTCCCGGTTGACGAGGTCACGCCAGTCGGTCGTGTACGCGTCCCAGCCGAGCCGGTCGGCGGCCTCGGACACCGCTGTGGTGTCCCGGCCGCAGACCAGCGCCATCCGGGCCCGCGCCGGCAGGTCGTACACGCGGTTCACGGTGCGCCACGCCTGTGAGTGCGCGGCGCCCATGAACGCGTAACCGACCATGCCGATCCGCAGTTCTCTGTCTGTCGTGGACAAGGTGGGTCTCCCCCCGGTATGTCAGAACCCGAGCTTGTCGTAGCTGCTCGCGTTCTCCTTGGTGATCGTCTCGGAGGCGAGGGTCACTTCCTTGGGCACCTGCAGCTCCGTCAGGTCGCCCAGGCCCCGGCCCTGCGCGATGAGCCGCGCGAGCGAGATCGCCGAGGACGCCATCGACGGGTTGTAGGTGACCGTCGCCTTGAGCACCGAGTTGTCGGCCTTGATCGCGTCGATCGCGAGCTTGGAGCCCGCGCCGCCGACCATGAAGAACTCCGACCGGTTGGCCTGCTTGACGGCCGCGAGCACACCGATGCCCTGGTCGTCGTCGTGGTTCCAGATCGCGTCGATCTTCGGCAGCGCCTGGAGGAGCTGGGCCGCCTCGCGCTGGCCGCTGTCCGAGGTGAACTCGGCCGAACGCCGGTTGCTCACCTTGAACCCGTAGGTCGCCAGGGCGGCCTTGAAGCCCTCGCTGCGCTCGACCGTCAGCGGGATCTCCAGGCCGGCGATCTCACCGATGACCGGGTTGGCGACGCCCTTGTCCTTGAGCATCTTGCCGATGAAGTGGCCGGCGGAGACGCCCATGCCGTAGTTGTCACCCTTGATCACCAGCCGCGAGGCCAGCGCGTCGGGGAACGCCCGGTCGAGGTTGACGATCGGGATGCCGGCCTGCATGGCCTGGAGGGCAACGGCGTTGACCTCCTTGCCGTCGTGCGGCAGCACGACGATGATGTCCGGCTTCTGGGCGATCAGGGTGCCGAGCGTGGAGCGCTGGGCCTCCGAGTTCGACCCGCCGTCGACCTCCTTGAACTCCACGTCCGAGTACGCCGCGGCCTGCGCCTTGGCGTTGGCGTGGATCGCGCCCATCCAGCCGTGGTCGGCGGCCGGGGCCGAGAAGCCGATGACGACCTTCTTGCCCGGAGCGTTGTTGCCCTCGGCGTTGCCGGCGGCCTTGGTCTGCGTGCTGGCGGCCGGGGTCTCGTTACTGGTGCAGGCGGTCAGCAGGGTGGCGGCGCCAACCGCGGCACCACCGAAGAGCAACCGGCGGCGCGACAGGTCGCGACTGTTCTGGGTCATGAACGACCTCCTGGGAGCGGGTTTTCATCTGGGTGAGGGTGTGCGAGGTCCGGCCACCGTCGAAGATCTCGACGTCGCCAGGACAACGGTGCGGTGCGTCAGGTTGTGGTGGTGACCCTGTTCCGCGCGAGGAGCCGGGTGACTGACTTGAACTTGAACTGCTGGATCAGGACGGCGGCGACGATAATGCCGCCCTTGACCATGTTCTGCGCCTCGATGGAGAGGCCGTTGATGGCGAAGAGGTTCGTGATCGTGGCGAAGATGATGACGCCGAGCAGCGAGCCGACGATCGTGCCCCGACCACCGCTGAGCAGCGTCCCGCCGATGATCGCGGCGGCGATCGCGTCCAACTCGTACAGGTTGGCCATCGCCGCCTGCGCCGAGGTGGCCTGCGAGGTGAGCATGATGGCCGCGATGCCGCAGCACAGACCGGAGAGCGCGTAGAGCAGCATCGTGTGCCGGCGGACGTTGATGCCGGCCAGTCGGGCCGCCTCCGGGTTACCGCCGACGGCGATGGTCCGCCGGCCGAAGGTCGTCCGGTTGAGCAGGACCCATCCGGCCAGCACGACCGCGCCGAGGATGTAGACCAGGATCGGGACACCGATGATCTTGCGGGCGGCGATGTCGTTGATGAACGTGCTGCTCGACACCTGCGTCTGCTTGTTGGAGATCGAGGCCGCCAGGCCGCGCGCGGCCACCAGCATCGCCAGGGTCGCGATGAAGGGCACCAATTTGCCGTACGAGATGAGAACGCCGTTGACCAGGCCGACGCAGATGCCCACCACGAGGGCGGTGAAGATCATGCCGCCGGCGCCATAGCTCTGGGTGGCCACCGTGGTGCACCAGACCCCGGCCAGCGCGACGATCGCTCCCACCGACAGGTCGATGCCACCGCCGATGATCACGAAGGTCATGCCGACCGTGACCACGCCGACGACCGAGGCGAGTTGGAGGATCGCCAGGACGTTGTTCCAGACCCAGGTCGGGTCGCCGTACAGGTCCGGCTTGGTGATCGCGCCGACCACGACGAGCGCGGCCAGCACGCCGATCAGGCCGAGGTTGCGCTTCGCACCGTCGCCGCCGTCGCCCCGCCACCAGGAGAGCTTGCCGGTGGAGGCCGTCTTTTCGCTGGCCACCGCCGTCTCCGCCGGGTCCACCGGCGGCGACTGGGCCGGAAGCTGCGGGCGCTCCGGTGTCGCGGTGGGTGTGGGAGTCGCGTCGCTCATGCCGGTGCGCCTTCCATCAAGGACCCCGCCATCACGAGGTCAAGCACAGTGTTCTCGTCAAGTTCGCCGGCCGCGGCCTCGCGGACGACCCGGCCTTCGCGCATCACCAGCACCCGGTCGGCCAGGCCCAGCACCTCGGGTACCTCGCTGGAGACCAGCAGCACGCCGACGCCCTGCGCGGCCAGTGAGCGGATGACCTGGTACAGCTCGGCCCGAGCGCCCACGTCCACACCCCGGGTGGGCTCGTCGAGCAGCAGCAGCTTGGTGCCGCCGAGCAACCACCGGCCGACCACGACCTTCTGCTGGTTGCCGCCGGACAGGGTGCGTACCGGCCGGTCGACGTCCCGGGGACGCAGCTCCAGGGTCTCGGCGATCCGGTCCGCCTCGGCGCGTTCCGCCGCCGCGTTGGTGAAGCCGAGCCGCGCGTACCGGCCGAAGGTGGCCAGCGTGACGTTGCGGTAGATCGGCTCGCCCAACAGCAGCGCCTGACTCTTGCGCTCCTCCGGGGCCATGCCCATGCCGGCCCGTACCGCCGCCCCGACGCCGGGGCGCAGCGCCTTGCCGTCCATCCGCACCGTGCCGGCCTCCGCCAGCCGGGCGCCGTAGATCGTCTCCAGCAGCTCGGAGCGGCCGGAGCCAACCAGACCGGCGATGCCGACGATCTCTCCGGCCCGCACGTTCAGCGACACGTCGGCGAACTCGCCGGTGCGGGTCAACCCCTCGACCTGGAGCAGCTCGTTGCCGGCGGTGTCGTCGGTCGGCCGGTCCGGGAAGACGTACTCGATGGTCCGGCCGGTCATCCGGCTGACCAGGTCGCGGGTCGGGGTGTCGCGCGCCGGCAGGTTCGCCGCCGTGGTCCGGCCGTCCTTGAGTACGGTGACCCGGTCGCCGATCTCGCGGATCTCCTCCATGCGGTGGGAGATATAGATGACGGCGATGCCCTGCGCGGTCAGCTCGCGGATGATCCGGAACAGGTTGCCGACCTCGTCGTGGGCCAGCACCGCGCTCGGCTCGTCCATGATGATCAGTCGCGCCTCGTGCGACAGCGCCCGCGCCATGCTGACGATCTGCTTGCCGGCCGCCGGCAGGGAGCGGACCATCCGACCGGGCGGGATCTCGCCGTGCCCGAGCCGGCTGAGGATCTGCCGGGTGTGCCGGGCCATCCGGCCGCGCCGGACGAAGCCGAAACTGCGGTACTCGTGCCCGAGGAACGCGTTCTCCGCGACCGAGAGGTCTTCGACGAGGTCGAGTTCCTGGTAGATGGTGGCGATGCCGGACTTCATGGCGGCCTGCGGGTTGGCGAAGGTGACCGGTTCGCCGCGCCACTCCACCAGCCCGGAATCCGGCTGGTGCACGCCGGCCAGCACCTTGATGAGCGTGGACTTGCCAGCGCCGTTCTGCCCCAGCAGGCAGTGCACCTCTCCGGCGCGTACCTCGAGCTGGACCCCGTCCAGGGCGCGTACGCCGGGGAAGGTCTTGACCACGTCGGTGAGGCGCAGGACCACCTCGCCCGCGACGGTGTCGGGCGGAGCTTCGACCAGCGGCGCGGCGGCGTCGGCGTCGGCCGACCCGGTGGTGGCGGTCTCGTCGGACAGGGCCACGGTCTCCTCCTCGCTCATGATGCTTCCCCGAAGGCGACGTCGCTGGCGAGCACGGCCGCGCCGGCGACACCGGCCCGGCCACCCAACTCGGACAGCACGACGGGCAGGTTGCCGGTAGCCAGGGGCAGTGACCGGCGGTAGACCACACTGCGGATCTCGGCGAGCAGGATGTGCCCGAGCTGGGCCAACCCGCCGCCGATCACGATCATCGACGGGTTGGTGAAGCTGACCAGGCCGGCGAGCACGCCGCCGACCCGGCGTCCGCCGTCGCGGATCAACTGGATGCAGGTCACGTCGCCCTCGACGGCGCCCTCGGCGACGTCCAGCGCGGTCACCGTGCCCCGCGTGCTCAACCGCTCGGCCAGGGCCGGCGACGCTCCGCTGCGGGCCGCGACGAACGCGTCCTTGGCCAGCGCCGCGCCGCTGAACAGGGCCTCCAGGCAGCCCGCGTTGCCGCAGGAGCACATCGGACCGTGCGCGTCGACCTGGATGTGGCCGATGTCCCCGGCGCAGCCGTCGGTGCCCCGGTAGACCTCGCCGGAGAGGTAGATGCCGCAGCCGACACCGGTGCCGATCTTCACGAAGAGGAAGTCGTCCACCGAGTGGGCGACTCCGCCGTGACGTTCCCCGATGGCCATGATGTTGACGTCGTTGTCGACCACCGCCGGGCAGGCGTGCTCCCGGCTGAGCAGCTCGCGGACGGGGAACCGGTCCCAGCCCGGCATGATCGGCGGCGACACCGGCACGCCGTCGCGGAAGCTGACCGGCCCGGGTACGCCGATGCCCACCGCGTCCAGCCGCTCGTACGCCCCGTCGACCCGGGCCTTGTGCAGCAGCTCGTTGACCCGTTGCAGGGTGACCTTCGGGCCGCTGCGGATGTCGGCCGGCTCGGCGTAGTGGGCCACCGGTTCGAGGCGACCGTTGACCACCTCGACGTCCATCGAGCTGGCGCCCAGGTCGACGGCGGCGAAGCGCAGCTTCGGGTTCAGCTCGACGAGCGTCGAGCGACGCCCGCCCCGGGAGGCGGCGAAACCGGCCTCGGCGACGTACCCGAGCGCGACCAGCCGGTCCAGCTCGGCCAGCAGTCGCGGGCGCGGCATCTGGAGCCGGTCGCCCAGCTCGGCCCGGGACACGGCCCCCTCGTCGCGGAGTAACCGCAACAGCCGGACGTGCAGGGGGTCGACGGTCCGCACGCGCGGTTCACCTCTTCATCGGACTCGTTCACATCGACGCAATGTCGATGTGTTGTGTCCGACACAGTAGGAGCGCTCCGCGCCGCGTGTCCAGAGCTTCAGCCGTTCCGTTCCCAACTTTTGTCCGAAGGAACAAAAGCTAAAAGTGGATCAAGAAAAGGATAACGGCGTGCCCGCAGGCGCTCGCGTGCAGTTTCATCGACCGACACGAACCCGCCCCGCCAGCGGGTCTGTGCTGGCGGGGCGGGTTCGTGTCGGTGCGCGCTCGATCCACTCCAGGTCGGCGATGTGGTGCCATCCGGTGCGGGGGATGCCGCCAGGTCGGCGATGTGGTGCCGATCAGGCGGTGCGGTCCTTCTTGCGGAGCTTGCGGTCGTCGCGCAGCTCGACGTACGGCTCTTCGTCGACGGGATGCCCGGCCGAGATCGCCCGACCGCGCTCCAACTCCGCGTCGAACTCGGCGCCCAGCAGGATCGCGATGTTGCTCAGCCACAGCCAGACCAGGAAGATGATCACACCGGCCAACGCCCCGTACGTCTTGTTGTACGAGCCGAAGTTGCCCACGTAGAAGGCGAACAGACCCGAGATCACCAGCCAGATCACCACGGCCAGCACGCCACCCGGGCTGATCCAGCGGAACCCGCCGTGGCGGGCGTTCGGCGAGGCCCAGTAGAGGATGGCGAACATCAGGCTGACCAGGAGCAGCAGCACCGGCCACTTGGCCACGTTCCACACCGCGACCGCCTCCGAGCCCACGCCGATGGCGTCGCCGACCACCTCCGCGAGGCGGCCCGTGAAGACCACGATCACCGCACTGACCAGCAGGAGTACGCCGATCACCGCCGTCACGCCGACCCGGATCGGCAGGGTCTTCCAGATCGGCCGGCCCTCCGGCACGTCGTAGATGGTGTTCGAGGCGCGCATGAACGCGGCGATGTAGCCCGACGCCGACCAGAAGGCCGCCAGCAGACCGATGATCGCCGCGACGCTGGCCAGCCCACCGTTGCCCTGCGCCTGCTTGATGGCCTCCTCGATGATCTTCTGGATGCTGTCGTTCGGCACCGCCTGGTTGACCGTGTCCTTGACACCCTCGGTGGCGCTGGTGCCCAGCAGGCCGAGGATCGAGATCAGCACCAGCAGCCCGGGGAAGATCGACAGCACGCCGTAGTAGGTCAGCGCCGCCGCCCAGTCGGTCAGGCTGTCGTCCTGAAATTCGCGGACCGTACGACGCAGCGCCGCCTTCCAGCCGCTGCCGGGCAGGTCGGTGGGGCTGTCCGGGCCCGCGTCCGGCCCGACCGCCCCGACCGGCGCGCTGGCCCGGTCCCGCTCGGTGCGGGCGCGCGTGCGGGGGTCATGCTCGCTCCGGCCGTGCTTGCGATCGCGCGCCGTGCGGTCGCCCGGGGTGCTGTCGTGGGCGGGGCTGTCGTGGGCGGGGCTGTCGTGGGCGGTGTCGTCACGGGCGCTGTGCTGGCGCTCGCGCTGGGCGGAAGACTCGTCCGAGGCCATCGCCCCTCCTCGTCGTCGGCGGTGTCACCTGCGGACATGCCCCGTCGACGGCCGCGGATAACCCCCTACTTGTAGAGCATCCTGCCCATCCGGCGCGAGGCCACCAGCAGACCGACCGCCATCATCGCCAGCAGGTAGAGCACGTCGAGCAGCCAGAGCCAGCCACCGGTGCCCACCGTGAGCCCGCGGAGCAGGTGCACCGCCCGGTACAGCGGAGTGACCTCGACCAGCCAGCGCAGCAGGGTCGGGTAGGCCTGCGCCGGCACGAACGTGCCCGAGAAGAAGAACAGGGTGAACTGGACCGACCCCACCAGGTCGAAATCCTGCCAACTGCGCATGACGGTGGCGACCGCCATGCCGAGCCCACCGAACGCGAATCCGACCAGCACCGCCGCCGGCAGCGCGGTGACGGCCCGGGTCACGGTGGTCAGGTCGAGCGCGACCATGACCCCGAGGAACGCCGCCGAGTACGCACTGCCGCGCAGCATCGCCCAGCCCAGCTCACCGAGGGCGATCTCGAACGGGCGGATCGGGGTGGCGATCATCCCGTCGTACAGCTTCATGTACTTCATTTTGCCGAAGAGATTGAATGTGGTCTCCGAGATTGCCCCGGTCATCGCGGAGGAGGCCAGCATCGCCGGGGCCACGAACTCGGGGTACGACACCAGCCGTCCGTCGGGCAACGGCAGGTCCCCGACCAGCGTCCCCACACCCAGGCCGATGGAGAGCAGGTAGAGCAGCGGCTCCACGAAGCCGGAGAGCAACAGCAGCCAGTAGACCGCCTTCAGGGCCGTGACGTTGCGCCCGATCACCGACGCCGACCGGCGGGACGCGCCGGAGACGTCGACCAGCCGGGGCAGGACCAGCGTGACCACGGGTTCCCCCTAGACGACGAGCTTGCGGCGGAAGGTGCGCAGCGCGAGCAGCCACCCGGCGACCGCCCAGGCGGCCAGGTAGAGCAGGTGCCCGACGATCGACCACTGTGGAGCGACACCGAGCGTGGCGGCCCGGCACAGATCGACGGCGTGCCACAGTGGCGTGGCGTACGCCAGCCAGCGCAGCGCCTCGGGCAGCGACTCGACCGGGAAGAACACCCCGGCGAACAGGCTCATCGGGATGACCGCGAACCGGAACAGCATGGCCAACCAGTTGTCGCTGGACACCGCCGCGGCGTACGCGAAGGTGGGCGCGGCCACGGCCAGACCGAGCAACGCCACCACCGGCAGGGTGACCACCGCCCACGGCGACCGCAGCGCCCCGAACAACCCGGTGACCAGCAGGAACACCGCGATCGTGGTGACCACCCGGAACAGCACGAAGGCCAGGTGCCCGGCCAGGATGTCGCCCACGCGCAGCGGCGACGCGCTCTGCGCCTGGTAGCTCTTGACCCACTGGAAGTTGCTGAACACCGGCCACGTCGAGTCACCCACGGTCACCTGGAGCGCGGTCGAGGCGATCAGCCCGGGAACCAGCCACTCCAGGTAGGGCACCCCGCCGACACCCTGGTCGATGTAGCCCCCGACGCCCACGCCGAACCCGAGCACGGTCAGCAGCGGCAGCAGGAACGACGAGAACACCCCGGCCCGCCAGGTGCGCCGCAGCCCGACCAGGTAGTAGCCGAACACCGCGGACGCCGGCGCCCACGGCGGTCCCGGTCTCGCCCGCGTCCGTTCCGCCACGCTCACCGCGCCACCTCCACCCGCGTCGACCACGACCTGTCTACCCAAGGGGTACGACAGACCGCGAGCCGTTACGCCGTGCCCGTCGCCGCGATTGCGTGATCGACTCGACTTCCTGGAAGTCGCGGTGTCGGCGGCCACGGAAAGCCCCGACATCCGGGAAATCGAGGGGATCACCCCCAGCGGGGGCCGCTCGCGTGATGGATCATGCTCGACGGGCAGCGGCGGACGCGATGAAGGCGCGCCACCTGTCGGGCTCGAAGACGAGCACCGGGCCGTCCGGGTCCTTCGAGTCACGCACCTGGGCCAGAGCCCGATGGTCGTTGGCTGCTCAGCAGCACGACACGCCGGCAGGTTTGTTGCTGAGCAGCCACCGATCGCCCCCGGGCCCACCCCGCACCGCCACCGATCGGCCGGCGGCGGCAACCGGCACCAGGGTCAGTCGACGAGGGTGCGGCCGGTCAGGTGCAGGAAGACGTCCTCCAGGCTGCTGCGGCGCACCAGCACATTCGCCGGCTGCAAACCCGACGCGGTCACCTCGGCGACCGCCGCGTCGCCGTCGGGCACATAGAGCAGAACGCGGTCGGGCAGCACCTCGACCCGCTCCCCCACCCCGGCCAGCTTGTCGGCGAACGGCGCCTGCGACTCGGCCGCGAAGCGCAGCTCGACCACCTCGCGGGTGGAGTATCGCTCGATCAGCGCCCGGGGCGAACCCTCGGCGACGATCCGACCGCCGTCCATCACCACCAGCCGGTCGCAGAGCTGCTCGGCCTCGTCCATGTAGTGAGTGGTGAGCACCAGCGTGACGCCCTGCTGCTTCAGCCGGAACAGGCGCTCCCACACCAGGTGCCGCGCCTGCGGGTCGAGCCCGGTGGTCGGCTCGTCGAGCAGCACGATGTCCGGGTCGTTGACCAGAGCACGGGCGATGGTCAGGCGTCGTTTCATCCCGCCGGAGAGCGGATCGACCTTGCTGTCGGCCCGCTCGGTGAGCTGGACGAAGTCGAGCAACTCGGCGGCCCGCGCCCGTGCCGCCCGGCGCGAGATGCCGAAGTAGCGGGCGTAGACGGTCAGGTTCTCCCGGACGGTCAGCTCCGGATCGAGATTGTCGAGCTGCGGGCACACCCCGAGGCGGGCGCGGATCGCCGGCCCGTCGGCCACCGGATCCAGGCCGAGGATGCGCAGCTCACCGGCGCTCGGCGGCGAGGTGCAACCGACCATGCGCATGGTGGAGGACTTGCCCGCGCCGTTCGGTCCCAGAAAGCCGAACGCCTCACCCGACTGCACCTCGACGTCGATGCCGTCCACGGCGGTGAAGTCACCGAACCGCTTCACCAGCCCACGAGCCTGAATCAGTGGTCGCCCGGTAGTCACCGCCCGACCCTAACCGCCGGGTCCGACATCCCTGCAGGCAAATACCCGCGCGCCCTGACCCGCCGGAAGCGAAACGCCGATCAATGCCCCACGCCATCGGCCGATCGACAGGTATCGTCCCCCTGTGTCGCCCGCCAGCTCGCCCGATGGTCCGCCGTCACCCGCCCGACCAGCCAACTCGCCCGCCGACCGGCCCGACACGCGCCCCGCCGACCGGCCCGACACGCGCCCCGCCGACCGGCCCGACACGCGCCCCGCCGACCGGCCCGACACGCGCCCCGCCGACGAGCCCGTCACGACTGCGGCCGACAGGCCGCCTCGACCGCGCCCAGCGGCCGAGGCCGCGGAACCAGCCGACACGGCAGAGCCGACCGCCGAGACCCCAGAACCGACCGACACCGCGAAACCGCCCGAGACCGCGAAACCGACCCGGACCGCGAAACTGACCCAGACCGCAGAGCCGACCCGCACCGCAGAGCCAACCGAGACCGCACAACCGACCGGGCCGGGCGGCGCCGCCGAGCGGGCCACAAGGGACGTGGCGGCCCAGTTCGAGGACGAGAGGCCCGGCCGGGTGTTGGCCGGTCCGGCGGCCCTCCTGCTCGGCACAGTGGCGCTGGCGGTCGGCACGCTCGCTCTCTGGCAGGTGTTCCGCCCGCTCGCACAGGGCAGCAAGTACTACCTGATCATCTTCTTGGCCGGTGTGCTCCCGCTGGTCTTCCTCGCCTACCCGGCCGACCTGCCGCGCTGGACCCGCCCGCGCCGGCGGCGACAAGCCACCGCCAGCACCCGGCCCGCAGACAGCACGGCACGCCCCGACCACACCGACAGCACCCGGCCCACCCTCGTCGACTGGCTGCTGGCCGCGCTGACCGTGGCGGCCTGCCTCTATCCCGTCCTGCCGATCACGATCGGTACGGGTGGCGGCGGCTACAACGCGTTCCTCGACCGGCAGGGCCTGCTCGCGCCGACCGACCTGGTGCTCGGCACCGTGCTGCTGCTCCTGCTGCTGGAGGCGTGCCGGCGTACGACCGGTTGGATCCTGCCGGCGGTCGGCCTGCTGTTCCTCGGGTACGGCTACTACGGCGGGTTGCTGCCGCAGTCGTGGCCGGTCGCGCACGCCGGGCTCGACTTCCGTCAACTCATCGACGCGTTCTACAACTCCGACAGCGGTTTCTACGGCACCCCGTTGGACGTGGCCGCCTCGTACATCGTGTTGTTCACCATCTACGGCGCGGTGTTGGAGCTGTCCGGGGCCGGGCGGTTCTTCGTCGACCTGTCGAGCGCCGCGTTCCGCCGCTCCCGGACCGCCGCCGGTCGGACGGCGGTGGCCTCGGGCTTTCTGCTCGGCACCGTCTCCGGCTCGGGTGCGGCGACGACGGTGAGCATCGGCGCGGTCACCTGGCCGCTGCTGCGTCGCGCCGGCTATCCACCGGAGCGGGCCGGCGGCATGCTGGCGGCGGCCGGGGTGGGCGCGATCCTGTCCCCGCCCACCCTCGGGGCGGCGGCGTTCATCATCGCTGAGTACCTGGGCGTTTCGTACCTTCAGGTGCTGGGTTGGGCGACGGTGCCGACGGTGCTCTACTACCTGGGCATCCTGCTCTCCGTGGAGATCGACGCCCGCCGCTCCGGCGTACGTCCGGTCGTGCTCGACGTCGGCTCACCGTGGCGGCTGCTGGGCCGCTTCGGCTACCACTTCGCCTCGCTGATCGCGATCATCGTGTTCCTCGCGGTCGGCGTCTCCGCGACGAGGGCCGTGGTGTTCGCCATCGTCCTCACCGCCGTGCTGTCGTGGCTGGACCGCGCCCACCGGCTCACCCCGGCCCGGCTGGTGACCGCCCTGGTCACCGGCGTACGCGGGGTGCTCGCCGTCACCGCCGTGTGTGCCGCCGCCGGCATCATCACGGCGACCACCACGAAGACCGGGCTCGGGCCGCAGACGGCGGCGTTGCTGATCGGCGGGGCGAAGGCGGTCACCGCCGACCCGACGCTGGTCCTGGTGCTCACGGCGCTGCTCGCGGCCGTCGCGCTCAGCCTGCTGGGCCTGGCCGTGCCGGTCACCGCCTCGTTCGTGATCGGGTGGGTGATCGTCGGCCCGGCCCTGCTCGACCTGGGCGTGGCCGCGCCCGCCGCGGCGATGTTCGTCTTCTACTTCGCCGTGCTGTCCGAGGTGTCCCCGCCGACCGCGCTCGCCGCCGTGGCCGCGGCCGCCGTCACCGGGGGCCGGCTGGTGCCGACCATGTGGCAGACCCTGCGGTACGCGCTGCCGGCGTACCTCACCCCGATCGCGTTCGTCATCACCCCGACCGGGCTGGGCCTGCTCGGCATCGGCGGCGTGCCGCGGATCGCCGTCGCGGCCGTGGTGACGGCGCTCAGCGTGGCGGTGCTCGCTGTCGCCGCCGGTGGCTGGCTGCCCGGGGTGGGTCCCGCCGGCGCACCGGAACGGGTGCTCGGCGCCGTCGCCGGAGTCACCCTGCTCTGGCTCGAACCCGTGCCGGTCGCGGTGGGCGTGGCGCTGGCCGCCATCGCGGCAGCGGGAGTGCTCGTCCGACGCGGATCCACGGGCCGACCGCGCACCCCAACAGCGGGCCGACCGCGAACACCAACAGAGGAGAGACTGTGAGACGAACCGACGTACGGCTCGCGGCGGGCGTGGGCGCGCTCGCCCTCGTCCTGGCGGGCGTCACCGGCTGCGGAGGCCAGCAGGGCGGCGCGGCCACGGACGACACGGCCAGTGCGGTCACCTGCGAGGTGACCCGGGAGACCCGCGTGGGCATCGCCACCGGCAACTCGACGGGCGTCTACTACTCGGTCGGCAACGCCCTGGCCGGGCAGTTGTCCGGGGCGACCGGCGGCAAGCTCACCGGCACCGCCGCCGAGACCGGCGCGTCGGTGCAGAACGTGGAGCAGTTGGTCGGCGGCCAGTACGACGTGGCGTTCTCGCTGTTCGACACGGCGGTCAACGCGGTCGAGGGCAAGGGCAGCTTCACTGCCCCACAGCCGGTGCGGGCCTTGGCCCGTCTCTACGACAACTACACGCAGGTGGTGGTCCGCAAGGACGCCGGAATCACCTCGGTCGCCGGCATGCGCGGTAAGCGGATCTCCACGGGCTCCCCGAAGTCCGGCACGGAGGTGATCGCGAACCGGCTGCTGGAGGCCGCCGGACTCGACCCGGCCAAGGACGTCCGGGCGCAGCGACTCGACCTCGCCAAGACGGTCGACGGCGTCAAGGACGGCAGCATCGACGGCTTCTTCTGGTCCGGTGGCCTGCCCACCAGTGGCCTGACGGACCTGTTCACCACCGCCGGTGACACGGTGACGTTCGTCGACATCTCGACGCTGCTGCCGAAGCTGACCGCGCTTGGCCCCGGCTATCAGGCCGGCACGATCGGTCGGGACGTGTACCGGACGGCGAGCGACACCCCGACCATCGTCGTGCCGAACGTGCTGCTGGTTCGCGAGGACCTGGACGCCAACGTCGCCTGCGTGATCACCCGGACGGTGTTCGACAAGCGCGACGCCCTGGCCCAGGCCAACCCGGCGGCCAAGGGGATCACGCTGGAGAGGGCCCGCCGGACCCTGCCGGTGCCGCTGCACCGGGGCGCCGAGAAGGCGCTGAACGACCTGGGAGCGAGGTGACCGTCGGTCAGAGGTCGGTCGGCGCGGTGGCGGCGCGGGCCACGCCGACCAGGCGGTCGGTCTCGGCGAGCAGCGCCTCGTCGTCCGCCGGTGTGCCGGGGTCGAGTCGGACCGTCCAGGTCAGACCGTCGGCCCCGGCCGCGCGACGGGCCGCGACGCGCGCCGCGCCGCCGGGCACCGGGTGGTGTTCGGTGTACGCGACGGAGCGGGTCACCCGGGCGCGCACCTGGTGTGGCAGCTCACCGGGGTCGAGCAGCAGGTACGTCTCCGCCGGCCCGTCGGCGACCACGAGGTAGCCGTCACGCTCGACGACGGTCTCGGCGGGCGTGACGGTCAGCTCCCGACCGGACCAGACCGCCTTGATCAGGTCGTGCCAGCCGATGCGGTGCCCCCGACCGGGCAGCCACAGCCCGAGGTTGCTGGCCACGATCACGCCGTCGCCCTCGCCGTTGCCCACCGCCGCCCAGGCGAGTACCCGCTCGTCGGCGGCCAACGGCGGCCGGTCGGCCGGGGGCAGCTTCGGCTTGCGGCTGAACAGTCCCATCTAGAGCCCTCCCGCGGCCTGCTCGCGCAGCGCCCGGGCGTGCTGTTCCAGCGACAGCAGCTCCCCGAAGGCGGCGAAGTACTCGTCCTTGTTGTTGACCGGGTTGATCCGCTGGATCCGCGACTTGAGGTCGCGGATGCGGGCCGTCACCGACCCGAACTGCACCCGGGCCATGGTGATCGACACGTAGCGCGGGTCGGGCTCGCCGTCGATACGGAGCGGCTCCACGGCCAGCTCGCCGACCAGCGCGGCGGCGGCCAGATCCTCGCTGGCGTCGCGGACCTTCTCGATCCAGACCGCGCCGCCGGTCGCCGACGCGGCCCCGCCGGCCGCCGCCACGGCCGCGCGCACGGCCACGTGCAACGGGTGGCGGTACTCGCTGGCCTCGACCGCGTCGAACATGGGCCCGGCCAGCACGGGCTGTTGCAGGGCGAGTTTCAACGCCTCGCGCTCGACCATCGACTGTGGGCTGTCCACCGCCGGCTCGGGGTGGGCCGGGGCGGGCCGTGCAGCGGGCGCGGCGTCCCGGCCGCCGGACGGCGGAGTGTTGGCGGCGGCGAGCACGGCCCGCTGCACCGGCTCGATCTCCATCCCGAGGTCCATGGCGAGCTTGCGGACGTACTCTGGGCGTTTTTCCCGGTCTTTGAGTTGCGCGACCAGCGGCGCGGCCCGGCGCATGGCCTCCACCCGGCCATCGACGGTGTCCAGGTCGAAGCGGCTGATCTCGTGCCGCAGCGCGAAGTCGACGAGCGGTTCACGGCGGGCGACCAGGTCCCGCACGGCCAGGTCACCCTTGGCCAGGCGCAGCTCACACGGGTCCATGTTGTCGGGGCTGACCGCGATGAACGTCCGCCCGACGAAGCGCTGGTCGTCGCCGAACGCGCGCAGCGCCGCCTTCTGACCGGCGGCGTCCCCGTCGAAGGTGAAGATGATCTCGCCGGCCACCGAGTCGGTGTCCAGCAGGAGCCGGCGCAGCACCCCGATGTGGTCCGCGCCGAACGCCGTGCCGCAGGTCGCCACCGCCGTCGGCACGTCGGCCAGGTGACAGGCCATCACGTCGGTGTAGCCCTCGACGACGACCACCCGGCCCTGCTTGGCGATCTCCCGCTTGGCCTGGTCGAGGCCGTAGAGCACGTGCGACTTCTTGTAGATCGGCGTCTCGGGGGTGTTCAGGTACTTCGGGCCGTCGTCGTCGTCGAAGAGCTTGCGCGCCCCGAAGCCGATCACGTCGCCGGCCAGGTCGCGGATCGGCCAGAGCAGCCGACGACGGAACCGGTCGATCAGCGTGCCCGAGCGGGACTCCCGGGACAGCCCGGCGGTGACCAGCTCCTGGTGGGTGAAGCCCTGCTGACGCAGGTGCTTGGTGAGCAGGTCCCAGCCCTCCGGCGCGAACCCGCACCCGTAGCGCTCGGCGGCGGCCCGGTCGAATCCACGTTGGGCCAGGAACTCGCGCGCCGGTCGGGCCCCGGCGGTGCTGAGCTGCGCCCGGTAGAAATCGACGGCGGCGGCGTGCGCGGCGACCAGTCGCTGGCGCTGGCCCTGCTGCGGGCGCGGACGCGGGGCGCCCCGGTCGTCCTCGACGTAGCGGAGCTGGATGCCGGCGCGCCCGGCCAGCCGCTCGACGGACTCGACGAAGCTCAGGTGCTCCGCGTCCATCAGGAACTTGATCGCGTCGCCGCCGGCCCCGCAGCCGAAGCAGTACCAGACGTTGCGGGCCGGCGAGACGTTGAACGACGGGCTCTTCTCGTCGTGGAACGGGCACAGGCCCTTGAGGTTGCCGCCCCCGGCGGACTTCAGGGTGACCGTCTCGGAGATCACATCCCCGATCGAGGTGCGTTCCCGGACCAGCGCGATGTCCTCGTCCCGGATCCGCCCAGCCATGCGCCACCCCCTCGCCGTACATCCTGCCCTGCCGGGCCGACGAGACGCCGTCCGGGGGACGCCGGTGTGGCGGGGGCCGCCATCGGACTCGCCCGTTCCGGCCCGGCCGGCGGGTCCGCGCGGGGACCATGACCAGATGCGCAGGGTACGCGCCAACACGCCCCGGCCGCCGGATTGGGTGGCCGGCCGGCTGCGGATACGGGGGTCCGGCCCGCGCGCGAGTGAGACCGGCGAACGGCACGCCACCTGGCTGGAGCTTTTCCTCGACCTCATCTTCGTGTACGCGCTGGCGGCGGTGACACGCCGGTTGGGCGACGACCCCACACCGTCGCCGAGCGCCGTGCTGGCCGTGCTGGGGCTCTTCGTCGTGGTCCAGTGGGCCTGGTTGGGCCAGGTGTTCTACGACACCCGCTTCGACCCGGACGACGTACCGCACCGGATCCTGGTGCTGGTCGCGCTGGTCGGCGCGGGAACGATCACGCTCGGAGTGGACGAGGTGCCGGAGAGCGTGCTCCTGCCGGTCGGCTACCTGATCGTGCGGGGTGTGCTGCTCCTGCTGTATCTGCGGGCCCGCCCGACCAGCCCGATGGCCCGTACGGTGACCACGATCTACCTGTGCGGCTTCGGGTCGAGCTGGCTGATCTGGCTGGCCTCGCTGGCCGTACCCACCGACACGCGCCCGACGTTGTGGATCGTCGCGATGCTCATCGAGCTGGCCACCCCGTGGGTCGGCAAGCGCTGGCTGAACCGGTTTCCGGTCGACGACCAGCACCTGCCGGAACGGATCGGGCAGTTCACCATCATCGTGCTGGGCAGCGCGCTGGCCAGCCTCCTCTTCGCGGTGCCCGACCATCCGCGGCCACACATGATCGTCACGGCGGGACTGGCCTTCCTGGTGCCGGCGGCCGTCTGGTGGGTCTACACCACCTTCGTCACCACCCGCGAGTCACAGCGCCGGCTGCGCGGCGGCCAGACGTACGCCTACCTGCATATTCCGCTCGGCGGCGCGCTACTGCTGCTCGGCTGGGCACTCGGGCAGATGGTCCGGCTGGCCGACGACGAGGTGGTCCGGCTGCCGATGGAGCTGCGGCTCCTGCTGGCGGCCACGCTCACCGTCTGGGTGCTCTGCGGGCTGGCGTTGCACTGGGTGTGGAACCGGCCGAGCATCGGTCGGCTGGGCATCGCCGGCTACGGCGTGGGCTCGGCCATCCTGATCACCGCGGCGGTGCACGGACCGAAGCTGATGCTGTCCCTGCTCTCGGTGGCGGTCGTCGGGTACGCGGTGCTGCTCACCCGACGACTCACCACGACGGCCGAGGACTGAGCTGGCCGGCGCTCAGGCGGTGGCCGGCTCCTCGGCGGCGACCTGCCGGTTCCACTCCTGCTTCGACGAGCGCCAGCCCTCGTCGTCCATGCCCCGCCGCCAGTAGCCGGAGATGGAGAGCCGGTCCAGCGGCACACCGCGCTCACCGCGCAGCAGCCGGCGCAGCTCCCGGACGAAGGCCGCCTCGCCGTGCACGAAGGCGTGCACCTGGCCGGCCGGGAACTCCAGTGAGCGCACCGCGTCGACCAGCGCCTCGCCCACCGGGCGTTCGCCACGGTGCAGCCAGCTGAGCGTGACCGCTCCGGGGCTGAGCAACTTCTGCTCGTCCGCCGGGTCGGCGATCTCCACGAAGACGTGTGCCGGGGCGCCCACCGGCAGCCGTTCCAGCGCGGCGGCGATCGCCGGCAGGGCGCTCTCGTCGCCGACCAGCAGGTGCCAGTCCGCGTCCGGGTCCGGCGCGTACGCCCCGCCGGGGCCGACGAAGTGCACCGGGTCACCGGGGCGCAGCGCGGCGGCCCACGGCCCGGCCAGGCCCTCGTCGCCGTGGTGCACCACGTCGACGGTCAGCTCGCCGGCGCGCGGGTCCCACCGGCGCACGGTGTACGCGCGCAGCCGGGGCCACTGCTCGCGGGGCATGTCCCGGCGGATCGCGACGAGGTCGAGCGGCTCGGGGTACGCGACACCGGGCTGCGGGAAGACCAGCTTGATGTAGTGGTCGGTGAACTCGCCCACCGGCAGGCCGACCAGTTCGTCCCCACCGAGGACGAGCCGGATCAGGTGCGGGGTGGGTCGTTCGGTGCGCAGCACCCGGACCGAGGTGACGTTCCTGGGGCGTTCCGTCATGCAGTTAGGCTAACCTAAGTAGTCGAGCTGTCCACCAGACGGGTGTGCCAGCTCACCGCCGCCGGATCGGTGAGCGAGGCGACCTGGTCAATCACGACGCGCAGCCGGGCGTCGTCGTCGGGCGCGGCCCGCCACAGCGGGGCGAAGATCGGATCAAGCCCGTCCGGCGCCCGCCGCACCAGCGCGGCCACCAGTTCGGCCAACATCGTCCGCTGCCGCTCGTAGCGACCCCGGAACCCGGTGCGCCGCATCACGTACCGCAGGGCGATGCCCTTGAGCAGCGCACACTGCGCCCGGACCCGCCTCGGCACCACCAGGTCGGCGGCGTACCGGCGGTGCGGGCCGGGGCCGTACCGCTGCTCGGTGGCCTCCACCGCCGCCGACACGAACCGGCCGGTCAGCCCGCTCGTGGTCGCCTTCAGCGCGACCTGGGCACGATGGCTGCCGTCGTACGCGGCGAGGGGGGCGAGCAGCGGGTCGGCCAGCAACGCGACCAGCACCTCGGCCAGATCGGCCGAGGACTCCCCCGAGTACGTGGCGGCCACGTCGGCACAGAGCGCGGCCCGTTCGTCGGCGTCGGCGAGCAGCGGACGCAGCGTGACGTACCCGCCGTGGATGCCGTCCTCGACGTCGTGCACCGAGTACGCGACGTCGTCGGCCCAGTCCATCACCTGCGCCTCCAGGCAGCGCCGGTCTCCCGGCGCACCGGCCCGGAGCCACTCGAACACCGCCGTGTCGTCGGCGTACACCCCGAATTTGCGCTGCCCCGGGCGGCGCGGCCACGGGTACTTGCCGATCGCGTCGAGCGACGCCCGGGTCAGGTTCAGCCCGGCGGACGACCCGTCCGGGGCGAGCACCTTCGCCTCCAACCGGGTCAGCACCCGCAGCGTCTGCGCGTTGCCCTCGAAGCCGCCGCAGGGCGACGCGAGCAGGTCCAGCGCGGCCTCGCCGTTGTGCCCGAACGGCGGGTGCCCCAGGTCGTGGGCGAGCCCGGCGACGTCGACGACGTCCGGGTCACAGCCCAGCCGGGCGCCCATCTCCCGGGCGATCTGGGCCACCTCCAACGAGTGCGTCAGCCGCGTACGCAGGAAGTCGTCGGTGCCGGCGGTGTGCACCTGCGTCTTGGTGGCCAACCGGCGGAACGCGGCCGAGTGCAGCACCCGGGCACGATCACGCTCGTACGGCGACCGGCGGTGGCCGGTGTCCTTGGGCGGCTCCGCCACCAACCGGTCGGCCGGATCAACGCTCACTTTCACTCAGCCGCTGTTGTTCGCGACTGCGGGGCTCGCAAAACCGGCTCACTCCTCGCGCTCAGGCAGCACGCAGAACTCGTTGCCCTCCGGGTCGGCGAGCACCGTCCACTCCACGTCGCCCTGACCGATGTCGACGTGCCGGGCGCCCATGTCGACCAGTCGCTCGACCTCGGCCTCCCGGTCGGCGGGACGCAGGTCGAGGTGGAGCCGGTTCTTTCGTACCTTGCCCTCGGCGACCGGGCCGAAGAAGATCGCGGGGGACCGATCCGGCGACTGGCGGATCTCCACGCCACTCGGCTTGTCGGAAATGATCTGATAGCCGAGCGCCTCGGCCCACCAGCGGGCCAGCCGTGCCGGATCACGGGCATCGACGGTGAGGCTCTCCCAGACGCTTGTCATTCAGTCACCCTTCCCGTTCGACGGCGTAGACAATCGGCCGTTGCGAGCGAGCCAAGGTTACGCCCGTCACGGCTCCTTGACGTGCCCCCGACGCGGCGACGGGTGGTGGGGCGCCGTGGCGGCCCGGTCGCCCGGGTCCGCCACGGCGTCACGCGTCAGCGACTGTCCGAGCCGTCGGTCTGCACTGCCGCGCGGCCAGCCTCCAGGCGTGCGACCGGCACCCGGAACGGCGAGCAGGACACGTAGTCCAGGCCGACCTCGTGGAAGAAGTGCACCGAGTCGGGGTCGCCGCCGTGCTCGCCACAGACGCCGAGCTTCAGCCCGGCGCGGGCGGCCCGCCCCTCCTCGGCGGCGATCCGCACCAGCCGGCCGACGCCGTCACGGTCGATCGACTCGAACGGCGAGATGCCGAAGATGCCCAGCTCCAGGTACCGCCAGAAGAACGCGCCCTCGACGTCGTCCCGGGAGAAGCCCCAGCCCATCTGCGTCAGGTCGTTGGTGCCGAACGAGAAGAACTCGGCGGCCTCGGCGATCTGACCGGCGGTCAGCGCCGCCCGGGGCACCTCGATCATGGTGCCGATCAGCACCTCGACGCCGCTGTCCCCGACCACCTCGGCGATGATCTTCTCGGCCTCGGCGCGTACCGTCTCCAACTCCTGCACGGCCCCGACCAGCGGCACCATGATCTCGGGGCAGGCTTTGCCACCGGCGCGGACGACCGCGACGGCGGCCTCGGCGATGGCCCGGACCTGCATCGCGAACAGGCCGGGGATGACCAGGCCGAGGCGTACGCCCCGCAGCCCGAGCATCGGGTTCTCCTCGTGCATCCGCCGGACGGCCGCGAGCAGCGCCTCCTCCTTGGCCACGTCCTCGCCGCGCTCCTGGGCGACCGCCACGTTGACCGCGAGCTGTTCCAGCGGCGGTAGGAACTCGTGCAGCGGCGGGTCGATCAGCCGGACGGTGACCGGCAGGCCGTCCATCTCGCGGAAGATCTCCTCGAAGTCGGCCCGCTGCATCGGCAGCAGCGCGGCCAGCGCCTCGCCGCGCTCACCCTCGGCGCGGGCCAGGATCAGCCGCTCCACCAGCTCGCGCCGGTCACCGAGGAACATGTGCTCGGTGCGGCACAGCCCGATGCCCTCGGCGCCGAAGCGCCGGGCGCGGGCCGCGTCCGCGCCGGTGTCGGCGTTCGTGCGGACCGCCAGCCGCCGCTTCCCGTCGGCGTGCGTCATGATCCGGTGTACGGCCCGGACGAGCGGGTTGTCGACGTGTTCGTCGTCGAGGCTGCCCTCGAAGTACTGCACCACCTCCGACGGCATGACCGGCACCTCGCCCAGGTACACCTTGCCGGTGGTGCCGTCGATGGAGACGACGTCGCCCTCGTCGACGGTCTGCCCGGCCACGGTGAACCGCTTCGCGGGCACGTTGACGTCGATCTCGTCCGCGCCGGAGACGCAGGTCTTGCCCATGCCCCGGGCCACCACCGCGGCGTGGCTGGTCTTGCCGCCGCGCGAGGTGAGGATGCCCTTCGCGGCGATCATGCCGTTCAGGTCGTCCGGGTTGGTCTCCCGGCGGACCAGGATCACCGACTCACCCTCGGCGGCCAGCTCGACGGCCCGCGCGGAGGTGAAGACCACCTTGCCGGACGCCGCGCCGGGTGACGCGCCGATGCCCGTGGCGACCGCCTCGAACTCGTGGTCGAGCTGGAAGCGGGGGAACATGAGCTGGGCGAGCTGCGCGCCGTTGACCCGGTGCAGGGCCTCGTCCTCGTCGATCAGGCCCTCGTCGACGAGCTGCCCGGCGATGACGAACGCGGCGGCGGCCGTCCGCTTGCCGACCCTCGTCTGCAACATCCACAGCTTGCCGCGCTCGATGGTGAACTCGATGTCGCACAGGTCCCGGTAGTGCTCCTCCAACCGGGCCATGATCGACAACAGCTCGTCGTAGGAGGACTTGTCCAGCCGCTCCAACTCCTGCAACGGCACCGTGTTGCGGATGCCGGCCACCACGTCCTCGCCCTGGGCGTTGGCCAGGTAGTCGCCGTAGATGCCCTGCGCGCCGCTGCCCGGGTCCCGGGTGAACGCGACCCCGGTGCCCGAGTCCGGGCCGAGGTTGCCGAAGACCATGGTCACCACGTTGACGGCGGTGCCGAGGTCGGCCGGGATGCGCTCCTGGCGGCGGTAGAGCACCGCGCGCTCGGCGTTCCACGACTCGAAGACGGCGCGGATGGCCAGGTCGAGCTGCTCACGCGGCTGCTGTGGGAACTCCCGGCCGGTGTGCTTGGCGAAGATCTTCTTGTACGCGTCGACGAGCCCTCGCAGATCGTCCGCGTCCAGGTCCAGGTCGTTGTGCGTACCCTTGGCGCTCTTGATCTCGTCGAGGGCGTGCTCGAACTCCTCGCCCGGCACCTCGCAGACGGTCTTGCCGAACATCTGGATGAGTCGGCGGTACGAGTCCCAGGCGAAGCGGTCGTTCTGGCCCGCCTGCGCGGCGAGCCCCACCACGCTCTGGTCGTTGAGGCCGACGTTGAGGACGGTCTCCATCATGCCGGGCATGGAGAACTTCGCGCCGGAACGGACGGACACCAGCAGCGGGTCGCCCGGGTCGCCGAGACGCTTGCCCATCTCGCGCTCCAGCGCCTGCAGGTGCGCCTCGATCTGACCGGCGAGGCCGTCGGGCTCCCGGCCGGTCGCGAGGTACGCCTGGCACGCCTCGGTGGTGATGGTGAAGCCGGGCGGCACGGGCAGGCCGAGGTTGGTCATCTCGGCGAGGTTGGCGCCCTTGCCTCCGAGCAGGTCCTTCAGGTCCTTGTTGCCCTCGGAGAAGTCGTAGACGTACTTGTGTTCGTCGGTCTCTTGCGCTGCCACCAGAGCCTCCCACGCGCGCCGGATTGACACTTAACGAAGGTTCAGGGCGAAGGTTAAGCGAAGATCGGGTGGCCTGGGACCGTTCGGTGACAATAGGCACAGCTATCACGACTATCCGCGTTCGTACCGGTTTTTGGGAACGCTTCCACGCGCACAATCACGCAATATCCCCGGTCCTCGTATTGTTGACGCCACTGGATCTGCCGAAGCTCGCTTTTGCCATATCCGACGCGAAATAACCCCTTCCGGAGCCGTCGTCGTGTCCTCCCTCCCGATCTCCTCCCCCACCCCGGACCCGAGCACCGCCGCTCACCCCGCCGCCGCCGACGGGATCGCGCTGCCCGCGCACCAGCCGGAGGCCGGTGACCTGGCGGCGCTCGCCGCTCGGGCGGCCGGTGACGACCTGCTCGCCCCGCCGGTCGGCCTCGACAACGTCGTGCCGGCACCGGAACTCCTCGACGCGGACCCGGGGGTGACGTTCGTGCTCGACGGGGACACCGCCATCCGGGTCACCGCCCACCCGGGCGCCCGGGAGGTGGCCGACCACCTGGCCCAGCTGCTGCGCCCGGCGACCGGTTTCCCGCTGCCCGTCGCCGACACCCTCGCGGCGGACCCGGCCGGCACGCTGACGCTCACCCTGGCCGGCACGACCCCGACGACGCCCCCCACCCCCGGCGAGAGCGCCGACCTCGGGGCGGAGGGCTACCGGCTCGACGTGACCACCACCGGGGTACGCGTCATCGCCGCGACCGCCACCGGTCTCTTCTACGGCGTCCAGACGCTCCGGCAGCTCCTCCCGGCCGCCGTGGAGAGCCCGACGCCGGTGGCTGCCCGCTGGGCGTTGCCCGGCGGCACGATCCTGGACCGCCCCCGCTTCCCGTACCGGGGCGCGATGCTCGACGTAGCCCGACACTTCTTCGCCGTCGAGGACGTCCTGCGGGTGATCGACCACCTGGCCCGCTACAAGCTCAACCACCTGCACCTGCACCTCACCGACGATCAGGGCTGGCGCATCGCCGTCGACTCCTGGCCGAGGCTCGCCACCGTCGGCGGGGCGAGCGAGGTCGGCGGCGGCCCCGGCGGGCACTACACCAAGGACGACTACCGGCGGATCGTCTCGTACGCGTCCGCCCGGCACGTCACCGTCGTCCCGGAGATCGACCTTCCGGGCCACACCAACGCGGCGCTCGTCGCGTACCCGCGCCTCGCGCCGGACAAGGTCGCGCCCGCGCCGTACACCGGCACCGAGGTCGGCTTCAGCTACGTCGACCCGGCCGACGAGCAGACGTACGACTTCATCGCCGACGTACTCGGCGAGGTCGCCGCCCTCACCCCGGGGCCGTGGCTGCACATCGGCGGCGACGAGGCGTTCAAGGTCAAGGGCGCGGTCTACACCGGTTTCGTGCAGAGGGCGCAGCGACTCGTCGCCGACACCGGCAAGACCGTGGTGGGCTGGCATCAGCTCGCCCCGGCCGCCCACGTCGACGGGCGGGTCCTGCAGTGGTGGGGTACGGACACCGACGACCCCACCACCGCCGACGCCGTCCGCCGGGGCGCCCGACTGATCGTCTCCCCCGGCAACCACGCGTACCTGGACATGAAGTACGCCGACGAGACCCCGATCGGGCACGACTGGGCCGGCCTCATCGACGTACGCCGCGCGTACGACTGGGATCCGGGCACACACGTCGACGGCGTGCCCAGCACGGCCGTCCTCGGCGTGGAGGCCCCGCTGTGGACCGAATCGGTCACCTCGCTGGCCGACATCGAGTTCCTGCTGCTCCCCCGGCTCCCCGCCATCGCCGAGCTGGGCTGGTCGCCCCGGGCGACGCACGACTGGGCCGGCTTCCGGGACCGGCTGGCCGGACACGGCCCGCGCTGGTCCACCGCAGGGATCACCTTCCACCGCAGCCCCGAGATCCCCTGGCCGGCCATTCCGACCATCCCGGGCCAGCGCCCCGCCGCCAAGGCAGACACCGCCGAACGCTGACGACACGGCACCCCCGAGGTTGTCAACCGACCATGATCGACTCGGGTTGACCGATATCGGGGTGTCCCGCGCGCCCGGATACCCCGACATCGCTGACGTCGAGTCGATCACCCCGATTGGCGGGTGAGGTCCGGTCCGGGTGGGTGATTTGGGCGGCCGTGGTGTGATCGTCCCGTGGCGGACGGCCCCGGGCGGCGGAATCGCGGGTCGGGCGGGGTCGTTATACGGACCGAGCCGCCGCGACCTACAGGCCGCAGCGCCCGTCCGGCCCCCGGGGAACACCCACCGGGTCGGCGTCGTTACATCCCCCGCACCACCGAGCAGCACCGGCCCAGGCCGGCAGCCGCCGCCGGGAACACCCGCCGGGTCGGCGTCGTTACACCCCCCGCACCACCGAGCACCACCACGCCGGCTCGCGGCAACCGCCGCCGGGAACACCCGCCAGGTCGGCGTCGTTACATCCCCGCACGGCCGAGCACCACCGGCCGTACCCGGTTCCCCGGCGGGAATGATCCGCTGGCCCGGACCGTTGCACCACCCTCCGGGACACCCCCGAGCAGGCCCCGCCGGGTCGCCGGGCCGATCCCCAAGAACTTCCGTCCGGCACACCCCCGTGTGCCGAGTGCGTATCCCCCGATGAAGCAGAGGAGCACGCCATCATGCGTACCGATCTGATTCGCAAGACCGCCCTGACCGCCGCTGGCCTCGCCTTCACCGGTGGAGCGATCGCCGGTCCGGTGACCGCCGCTTACGCCATGTCCGACGCCAAGCCCAGCACCCAGACCCAGTCGGACCGCAAGGGTCACGGTGAGCGGGAGCTCGGCGTGCGCTACGAGGCGCAGCCGAACTTCTACTACTGCGGCCCCGCCGCTACCCGTAACGCGCTGAGCGTGCAGGGTAAGAACATCGACGTGGACGCCATGGCCAAGGAGATGGGCACCACCGAGGCCGGCACCAACAGCATCAACGACATCACCCCGGTGCTGAACAAGGAGACCGGCAAGGCCGACGCCTACCGGTCGGTGGAGATCAGCAGCCCCGACGCCGACGCCAAGCAGACCGACACGCTGCGCGCCGACGTGGTCAAGACCGTGGACGACGGTCGGGCCGTGGTCGCCAACATCGCCGGCACCAGCACCGACACCGACGGCAACACCCACTCCTACGAGGGCGGGCACTACATCAGCGTGACCGGCTACCGCGACAACGGCAACGTCGTCACGATCGCCGACTCCGCCAACCCGGACACCGCCTCGTACCAGATCACCATCGAGCACCTCGCCGACTGGATCGCCACCCGCGGCTACGCCACCAGCTGACCCGCGACCCGCACCACCGACAAGGGCCGGACCCCGCACCCGGGGTCCGGCCCTTGTTCGCATGTCGTCAGGTCTGGTCGCGGAGCGCGCCTCCGCCGCCGGCCGTCAGCCGCCGGAGTCGTCCATCTCGGCGCCCTCGGGGACGGTGTCGTCGTCCCGGCTGGCCAGCCAGCCGTCCGGCAGGGCGACCTTGCCCGGCGAGTTGGTACGCCCGCGCGGCTGACCCAGCGCGGTCAGCGGGAAGGGCTCTGCCGGGTCGAGCTTGCCGAGCAGGTCGTCGAGCTGGGCCAGGCTCTCGATCATCGCCAGCGAGCGGCGCAGGTCGCCGCCGACCGGGAAACCCTTCAGGTACCAGGCGACGTGCTTGCGGAAGTCGGTGCAGCCGTCCCGCTCACCCCGGGCCGGGTTGCGAGCGCCCGCCACGAACTGGTCGACCAGCAGCTCGGCGTGCCGGCGCATGGTCACCGCCACCTCGCCGAGGGTGGGCAGCCGCCGCTCCGGCCGACC
Source organism: Micromonospora sp. CA-248212 (assembly GCF_050948405.1). Taxonomy (NCBI): domain Bacteria; kingdom Bacillati; phylum Actinomycetota; class Actinomycetes; order Micromonosporales; family Micromonosporaceae; genus Micromonospora; species Micromonospora sp. CA-248212. The sequence goes on from NZ_CP192023.1 coordinate 5,765,535, forward strand.
GGTGAAGGCGGCCTCCAGGTCGGCGAAGAGCCACGGCCGTCCCAGGCAGCCGCGACCCACGACCACGCCGTCGACGCCGGTGTGGGCGACCATCCGCAGCGCGTCGTCGGCCTCCCAGATGTCGCCGTTGCCGAGCACCGGCACGTCCAGGGCCTGCTTGAGGGTGGCAATCGCGTCCCAGTCGGCGGTGCCCGAGTAGCGCTGCGAGGCCGTACGCCCGTGCAGGGCCACCGCGGCGACGCCGGCCTCCTGCGCGGCGAGCCCGGCCTCGACGTACGTCAGGTGGTCGTCGTCGATGCCCTTGCGCATCTTGACCGTGACCGGCACGCCGGAGGGTGCGGCGGCGTCCACCGCGGCCTTCACCAGGCGGGCGAAGAGCCGGCGCCGCCACGGCAGCGCCGCGCCACCGCCCCGCCGGGTGACCTTGGGTACGGGGCAGCCGAAGTTGAGGTCGATGTGGTCGGCCAGGTTCCGCTCGACGACGATCCGCACGGCGGCGGCGGTGATCTCCGGGTCGGTGCCGTAGAGCTGGAGGCTGCGTGGCTGCTCGTCGTCGCCGAAGGCGATCATGCGCAGCGTCTTCGGGTTCCGCTCGACCAGCGCCCGGGTCGTGATCATCTCGCAGACGTAGATGCCGCCGCCCTGCTCACGGCAGAGCCGGCGGAAGCCGATGTTGGTGATCCCGGCCATCGGCGCGAGCACCACCGGCGGTGACACCTGGTACGGCCCGAGGGTCAGCGGGCGCAGCGCGGGCACGGTCACCGCACAAGTGTAAGGAACGGCCCCTCCTTACCGCCTAGCGCATAGGAAGGGCCCCTTCCTCACACGACGCATATCACACCGCCGCATGATCAACGGAGTTATCCACACCCCGCCGGAGTTTCCACAGGCCGTACGGCAGGGCATGACGCGGGCTGCTTCCCGCAGTCAGGCTGCCCCTCATGCGTGAACATCCACCCGAGCTGGCGGCAGTGGTCGAGCGGCAGCAGCAGATCGCCACCCGGGCTCAGTTGCTCGCCGCCGGCTACAACGACATGTACCTCTACCGCCAGGCCCGGCGCGGCCAGTGGCAACGCGTCCTGCCAGCGACGTACGCCCTGTTCACGGGCATGCTGACCGATGAACAACGGCGGATCTCCGCCGCGCTCTACGCCGGGCCGCAGGCGCAGCTGACCAGCTTGGCCGCGCTCACCTGGTATGGGTTCCGGCAGATTCCGCGTAACACCGACGTACACCTGGTCGTGCCGCACTACGCGCGGCGTCGGTCGGCGGGCTACGCCGTTGTTCGGCGAGCCTTGGCACTGGACAGCCGGCCGCGTTCGAGCGCGCCCTACCCCGTTTGTTCGCCAGCGCGGGCGGTGGTGGACGCGGCCCGTGACCTTGGGCAGCTTCGCCCTGTGCGGGCCGTCGTCGCCGAGTCCATCCAGCGCGGGTTCACCGACCTACGCAGGTTGGACGAGGAGATCCGCCGGGCGCGGCGCAGTCGCACCGCGCTGGTCAGGATGGCGTACGCGGAGGTCGTGGCCGGCACCCGGTCAGCTCCGGAGGCGGAGCTGCGTGAGTGCCTGGCAGACAGCCCGATCCTGCCGCGGATTCGCTGGAATCCTCGCCTTCGCACACTCGACGGGGCGGTATTGCCGACGCCGGACGGGTACCTGCCCGATTCGGCGGTGGCGCTGGAGGTCGATTCACAGGAGTACCACTTCAGCCCGAGTGACTGGGCTCGGACGCTGGAGCGGCACAACGAGCTGAGCCGGCACGGTGTCCTAGTTCTGCACGTGACGCCAGCGCAGCTCCGACGTCATCCGGACCGCATTCGACGAACTGTCGAGGACGCGTACGAGTCCCGGCAGGGCGTCGGAGCCACGCTCCGGGTCCGGGTCGATCCGGCCGACCCGGAAAATGCCAGGACCTGATCGAGTACGACGGCCGACACGACTCCGCTCGGTTCAGCTCGCAGCAGCAGAGTTAGGAAGGGGCCCCTCCTATACCTGAGGCGTTAAGAAGGGGCCCTTCCTTACACGTCAGCAGCCGGGGAGGCGCTCGATGAGGTACCGCTCGACCTGGTCCAGGGAGACGCGCTCCTGACCCATGGTGTCCCGGTTCCGGACCGTCACGGCGTTGTCGTCCAGGGTGTCGAAGTCGACGGTCACGCAGAACGGGGTGCCGATCTCGTCCTGCCGGCGGTAGCGGCGGCCGATGGCCTGCGAGTCGTCGAACTCCACCACCCAACGCTTGCGCAGCAGCGCGGCGAGGTCCTTCGCCTTGGGCGACAGCGCCTCGTTACGCGACAGCGGCAGCACCGCCACCTTGACCGGGGCCAGGCGCGGGTCGAACCGCATCACCGTGCGCTTGTCCACGCCACCCTTGGTGTTCGGGGCCTCGTCCTCGTCGTACGCCTCGAGCAGGAAGGCGAGCACCGCCCGGGTCAGACCGGCGGCCGGCTCGATGACGTACGGCATCCAGCGCTCGCTCTTGGTCTGGTCGAAGTACGACAGGTCGACGCCGGAGTGCTTGCTGTGCGTGGAGAGGTCGAAGTCGGTGCGGTTGGCGACACCCTCCAGCTCGGCGAACTCGGTCCCGCCGAACTGGAACCGGTACTCGATGTCGACGGTGCGCTTCGAGTAGTGCGACAGCTTCTCGGCGGGGTGCTCGTACAGGCGCAGATTGTCCGCCGACAGGCCGAGGTCGAGGTACCAGTTCCAGCGCTCCTGGAGCCAGTACTCGTGCCACTGCTCGTCGGTGCCCGGCTCGACGAAGAACTCCATCTCCATCTGCTCGAACTCGCGGGTCCGGAAGATGAAGTTGCCCGGGGTGATCTCGTTGCGGAACGACTTGCCGGTCTGCGCGATGCCGAACGGGGGCTTCTTGCGGGCGACCGTCTCGACGTTCTTGTAGTTGACGAAGATGCCCTGCGCGGTCTCCGGGCGCAGGTAGTGCATCCCCTCGTCGCTCTCCACCGGGCCCAGGTACGTCTTCATGAGGCCGTTGAACATCTTCGGCTCGGTGAAGGTGCCCTTGTTGCCGCAGTTGGGGCAGTTGACCTCGGCGAGCGAGGTGGGCGCGTGGCCGTGCTTGGCCTCGTACGCCTCCTCGATGTGGTCCGCCCGGAACCGCTTGTGGCAGAACTGGCACTCGGTGAGCGGGTCGACGAACTCGGCGATGTGGCCGGACGCCTCCCATACCTTGCGGGCCAGGATCACCGCGGAGTCGAGGCCGACGACGTCGTCGCGCTGCTGGACCATGGTCTTCCACCACTGCCGGCGGACGTTCTCCTTCAGCTCCACGCCGAGCGGACCGTAGTCCCACGCCGACCGGGTGCCTCCGTAGATCTCGCTGGAGGGGAAGACGAAGCCTCGGCGCTTGGCGAGGCTGACGACGGCGTCGATACGGTCGGCTGGCATGTTTCCTCCTACGCCGGCTGGCGGTCGGCGGGGGCGAGATGTGGATGGAACGGTCGGTTCGGAACAACGGTACGACCACCGTCGCCCCGAGCCCAGCAGAATACCGGGGGCGGGTCAGCTCACCCCGCAGACCTCCATGCCACCGGTCTGACCGTCCTGACCCAGGCTGACCTGCTGACGCTCCCGGTCGCCGCCGTCCAGGGTCACGTCCACCGGCACGGTGAGGTTGGTGGTGTCCACCTCACCCACCCGGAACGCGGTGACCTGCGGCTCGGCGGCCGCCCGCCGCTCGAACTCGGGGCGGGACTCGCGCCGCTGCGCGTCGTCGCAGAGCTGGTCGTACGCCCGGCCGTAGTTGCGCTCGACGAGCGCCTGGTAGTAGTCGCCGGTCACCGTGCGGCCCTGCTCGCGTACCGCCTGCACGCCGCTCACGGCCAGGCCCACGATGGCCGTGCCACCCCCGCCGCAGCAGAGCAGCACGGCGAGGGCGCCGACGCCGAGTCCGATCCAGAGCCGGGTACGACGCCCCTCGGTGGGAGGCGCGGCGAAGGGCGGAGCCACACCGGGACCGGGCGGCGGGGCGGGTGCGGTCATAGGAGCAGGGTAGTGCCCGAGTCTCAGCGGTAAGGACCTGCGGCCCGATCACTCTCGGCGACCACCACGGCTCCGCCCGGCGCGGCGCTGGCCAGCGCCTCGTACGCGGACGGCTCGTCGACCGACTCGGCGAGCAACGGCACCGCGCTCACCTTGACCTCGAAGGCGCCCAGCGCCCGCCGGTAGGTGCCGACCGACTCCCACTCGGTGACCAGGGACCAGTAGCGGGGGTCGTCCAGGGCCCGGACCAGTTGGCCGCGCAGGTAGCCGGGGCAGGCGGCCAGCGCGGTGAGGGCGGCGTGCGCCCGTTCGGTGAAGCCGTCGGCGACATCGACGTCGACCACGAACCGGTTGGTCACCAGCACCGGGGGTTCCTCCTCGTAGAGTCTGTGGGATGCAGCGTACGCAGCGCCCTCTGCTGGCCCGGTTGGCCGGGGCGAACCCGACGTCGGTGTTCCTGCTCACCCTGGTGGTGGTGCTGGTGGCGTTCTTCACGCCGGGGGTGGTCGGCGGCCTGCTGACGCTGGCCCTCGCCGCCGCCCTGATCGTCCTGTTGGCGACCACGTGGTCGGTTCAGGCGCCGCAGACGAGGGTGGTCCGACTGCTGATGCTGACTCTGCTGGTGACGGTGGGCCTGGCGAAGCTGCTCTGACATGCAAGCATGCGTTTTTGACAATCATTGTCGTTACCACGGACAGTTGGCGGCATGAGCAACCGCACCACGTCCCGTGTCCTGGCCGCCGCCGCGACCGCCCTGATCGCCCTGGGCGCCGCCGCCGGCTGCTCCACCGCCGGCCCGGCCGGCGCCGATCCCCAACGGGTCGACGTGGTGGCCGCGTTCTACCCACTCCAGTTCGTCGCCGAGCGCGTCGGCGGCGACGCCGTCCGCGTCACCAACCTGGCCAAGCCCGGCGCCGAGCCGCACGACCTGGAGCTGAGCCCACGCCAGGTCGGTGATATCACCGAGGCCGAGCTGATCGTCTACCTCAAGGGCTTCCAGCCCGCGGTGGACGAGGCGATCGCGCAGGACGACGACGCACCCGTGTTCGACGTGGCCAGCGTGCAGCCGCTGATGGACGCGAGCGCCGGCGGCCACAACCACGAGGGCGACGAGGAGGGGGAGGAGGGGCACGGGCACGCCAAGGACCCGCACGTCTGGCTCGACCCGATCCGGCTCGCCACCATCGGCGACAAGCTCGCCCAACAGCTCGGCACGGTCGATGAGAAGCACGCCGCCGACTACACCGCCCGCGCCGCGGCCCTGCGCGCCGACCTGACCACCCTCGACGGCGAGTTCACCAAGGGCCTGGCGACCTGCCAGCGACGCGAGATCGTGACCAGCCACACCGCGTTCGGCTACCTCGCCGACCGCTACCGCCTCGACCAGGTCGGCATCACCGGGCTCAGCCCCGACGTCGAGCCCTCGCCACAGCGGCTCGCCCAGGTCATCGAGGAGGCGAAGGAGCACCACGCCACCACGATCTTCTTCGAGGCGCTGGTCAGCCCGAAGGTCGCCGAGACCATCGCCGGTCAGGTCGGCGCGAAGACCGCGGTGCTCGATCCGATCGAAGGACTCGCAGCGGGCAGCGACGCCGACTACTTTTCGGTGATGCGTACCAACCTGCGGACCCTGCGGACGGCGTTGAGCTGCTCATGAGCACCCCTGTCATCACCGTCGAACACGGCGCGGTCGGCTACGACGGCCGCACCGTGCTCCGGGACGTCTCGTTCACCGTGACCGCCGGGGAGGTGGTCGCGGTGCTCGGCGCCAACGGCTCCGGCAAGTCCACGCTGATCCGCACGATCCTCGGCCTGGTGCCGCTCAGCTCCGGCTCGATCACCCTCTTCGACCGGCCGTTGCGCCAGTTCCGCCAGTGGCAGCGCATCGGGTACGTCCCGCAGCGCCTCGGCGCCGGGTCGGGCGTGCCCGCCACCGTCCGTGAGGTGGTGGCCTCCGGCCGGCTGGCCCGCCGGGGCATCCTGCGCCCGCCCGGCGCCGCCGACCGGGCCGCCGTCGACGCGGCGCTGCGGGCGGTCGGGCTCGCCGACCGGGCCACCGATCCGGTGTCCACCCTCTCCGGCGGTCAACAGCAGCGCACCCTGATCGCCCGCGCGCTGGCCGGTAAGCCGGAGTTGCTGATCCTCGACGAGCCCACCGCCGGGGTGGACGCGGCCAGCCAGGAGGCGTTCGCGGGCGCGTTGCGCGACTTCGTCTCCGACGGCGGGACGGTGCTGCTGGTGGCCCACGAGCTGGGCCCGTTGCGACCGGTGATCAGCCGGGCGGTCGTCGTCCACCAGGGCGGCATCTGTCACGACGGCCCGGTCCCGGACCCGGCCGGCCACCACGCCGAGCCCGACCACGACCACGTGCACCCGCACGGTCCCGACGAGCCCGCCGGGCTGTGGAGCAACTAACGATGGAACTCTTCCAGTACCCCTACATGCAGCGTGCCCTGATCGGCGCGCTGGTGATCGGCCTGGCCGCTCCGGCGCTCGGCATCTACCTGGTGCAGCGCCGACTGACGCTGATCGGCGACGGCATCGGCCACGTGGCGTTGACGGGTGTCGGCGCAGGCCTGCTCCTGAACCGCTCACCGGTGCTGGTGGCGGTGATCGTCGCCACCGTCGGCGCGATCACCATCGAGCTGGTCCGCGCCCGCGGGCGTACCTCCGGCGATCTGGCCCTGGCCCTGCTCTTCTACGGCGGCATCGCCGGTGGCGTCCTGCTGGTCGGCCTCTCGGACGCGACGAGCGCCAACCTCAACGCCTACCTGTTCGGATCGTTGCTCTCCACCTCGACCAACGACCTGATCACCGTCGGAGTGCTCGGTGCGGCGATCCTGATCACCATGATCGCCCTGCGACCGGCGCTCTTCGCGATCAGCCACGACGAGGAGTACGCCCGCGTCTCCGGCCTCCCGGTGCGCACGCTCAACCTGCTGATCGCGGTCACCACCGCGGTCACGGTCACCATCGCGATGCGGGCCGTCGGCGTGTTGCTGATCAGCGCGCTGATGGTGGTTCCGGTGGCCGCCGCCCAGCAGGTCACCCGGGGCTTCCGCAGCACGATGACCGCCGCCATGGCGCTCGGGTTCCTCGCCGCCGGCTCGGGTGTCTGGGTGGCCGCCAGCGCCGACACCCCGCCCGGGGCCTCGGTGGTACTGCTGGCGATCGCCTCCTTCCTGGTGATGGCCGTCGCCGGGACGATCTGGCGTAGGCGGCACCGCCGCACCGCGCCGGCGCTCGTACCAGCCCTGGAGCCGCACGAGGTCGTGCTGGACTAGCCGTGCCGGATCGGCGGATGTCGGTGGTATTGGTTACCGTTGCAAGATGACCAGCGCAACGGGCTACGAGGGTTTCGACGGAGCCAGCGAACTGCTCCGAGCCTTGTCCGCGCCCATCCGGCTGGCCATCGTCAGCGAACTCGCCGACGGCGAGCGGTGCGTGCACGAGCTGGTGGAGAAGCTGGGCGCCGCGCAGCCGCTGGTCTCCCAGCACCTGCGGGTGCTGCGCGGGGCGGGCGTGGTGCGGGGCTCGCGGCGCGGTCGGGAGATCGCCTACAGCCTGGTCGACGAGCACGTCGCGCACATCGTGGCGGACGCGGTCAGTCACGCGGGGGAGGGATCATGAGCGAGAGCAACGCCGCCGTACGCAACACCCGGCAGCGCTCGGCGGTGAGCGCGCTGCTGGGCGAGATGGAGGGCTTCCACAGCGCCCAGGATCTGCACGCGATGCTCCGGCAGCGCGGCGAGCGGGTCGGCCTGACCACCGTCTACCGCACCCTCCAGGGGCTGGCCGACGCGGGCGAGATCGACGTGATGCGCCCGCCCGGTGGCGAGCACCTCTACCGCCGGTGCAGCGAGGGCCACCACCACCACCTGGTCTGCCGGGCCTGCGGGCGGACGGTCGAGGTCGCCGGCCCGGCGGTGGAGAGCTGGGCGGACCGAGTCGCCGCCGAGCACGGGTACGCCGACGTCAGCCACACCCTGGAGATCTTCGGCACCTGCCCGACCTGTGTCCGATGACGGGCCTTCGGTTCACGCCGGTCCAGTCCGCGGGCGCTGAGACGGCGCTGCGCGACTGGCAGCACATCCACAACTCGATCATCCCGACGGCGCCCCTGTCGGCCGACGAGATCGCCGCTCGCGCCCAGCGCCACATCCTTGAGGTCGCGTACGCCGACGGGGTCGCCGTGGGCTGCTCGACCGTACGTCCCCCGGCACCCGACGCCGCGACCGTGATCGCCCGGGTGCTACCCGAGAGCCGCCGGCACGGCTACGGGGAGCAGATCTACCAGCGCGGGCTGGCCCGGGCCCGTGAGCTGGGCGCGCAGACCATCGAAACCGTCGTGCTGGCGTCCAACGACGAGGGCCTGCGGTTCGCCCGCCACCACGGCTTCGTCGAGACCGAACGGTACGTCCTACCGGGCGACACCATCGCGTTCGTGGACCTGCGGCTCGCCTGATCGACGCCTGGTTCCCGCCCTCCGGTCCGGCCACCGAATCGACGGGTGCCGGGCCGTCGTCGTTCGTGGCACGCTGTCCGACGTGAAGATCTACGCCGATCGGTTTCCGACCGCCGTCCGTCAGTTGCTCACCGACCTGCTCGTCGTCATCTGGGTGTACGCCGCGATCCGCGCCGCCCTCTGGCTGCACGACCTGGTGCAGAAGCTCGCCGTACCCGGGCAGAAGCTGGAGGGCGCGGGCAGTGGCCTCGCCGACAACCTCGCCGACGCCGGCGGCAAGGTACGCCGGGTACCGCTGGTCGGTGACGAGCTGACCGCGCCCTTCCAGCGCGCCGCCGACGCCGCCCGAGGGCTCGCCGACGCCGGCCGGGAGCAGCAGCACCTCGTCGACCAACTCGCCCTCGCCCTCGCCGTCGCGGTGCTGATCTTCCCGCTCGGTCTGGTGCTCTTCGGTTGGCTGCCGCTGCGGCTGCGCTGGATGCGCCGCGCCGGCTCGGCCGCCAAGCTCGCCGCCGTACCCGCCGGACGGGACCTGCTCGCGCTGCGCGCGCTGGCCACCCAACCGCTGGGCCGCCTCACCCGGATCGCGCCCGACGTCGCCGAGGCGTGGCGACGCGGCGACGACGACACCGTCGACGCCCTGGCCGCCCTGGAACTACGCCACCTAGGCCTCCGCCACAAATCCCGCTAACCCCAGCCCTCACCTCACGCCCGCACGCCCACCTTCGCGCTCGCCACGCGCCCTCGACGCACCCTCGACGCGCCCACCCGGGCCCACCCGGGCCCACGCCCTCGCCCCCGCCACGCGCCCACGCCCCCGCCACGCGCCCACCCGCGCCCACGCTCTCACCCTCCCCACGCACCCTCCCCCCGCGCCCTCCCCCCGCGCCCTCCCCACGCGCCCACGCCCTCGCCCCCGCCACGTGCCCTCACGCCGAGACCGTCACCCTCACCCCCGCCACACGCCCTCACGCCGACCGTCACCCTCACCCAGCCGCGCCCAAGCCCCCGCCCACGGGCGCGCCCTCACCCCCACCCCCACGTCCGCCCCACCCCGCCCGCACCCTCGCCCGTCGATCATGGAGTTCTGGTGGGCGACAAAGCACCCGTCAACCCCCATAACAGGCACCACAACTCCATGATCGACGAGGTCGGGCGGTGACCACCTCGCGATCTTGCACTTTCTGTGGTGACTAAAGGGGCATACCGTGCCGAGTTGACGACCGAAAGTGCAAGATCGGCGCGGACACCGGACCCGGGCCGCGGGGGCGGGGGGCGCGGGGGCGGGGGGCGCGGGGGCGGGGGTGTGGCGGCGGCTCGGAGGGGCGGGTGCAGGCCGTTAAGGTCGTCGGGTGTTCTACTTCCTGATCGTCATCGCCGTCCTGCTGCTCGGCTACGCCGCCGTGCTGGTCTCCTTCGTCCGCCGGGGCAAGAAGATCCCGCCCGCCGCGTACCTCGCGCTGGCCGTGCTCAACGGTCTGATCCTGGCCGGGGTGTTGGCCTGGGCGGTCGCCCGCTGACGTGCCCCGCCCCGACCCGACCCGCGCCCCGCGCCGCCCCGACCCGCGCCGCCCCGACCCGCGCCGCGCCGCGCCGCGCCGCGCCGAGCCGAGCCGAGCCGAGCCGCGCCGAGCCGAGCCGCGCCGAGCCGAGCCGCGATCGTGCTCGAACCAGGAAGTAGTGGCCTCGGGGTCGGAGGGATGCCACTGGATCCAGGATCGAGCACGATCTCCCTGCCAACGCCGCGATCGTCCCCGCCGATGGGGCGGGGGACCTGTCGCGAGCGTTACGGTTTCGGGGGGATACGGCGGCGGACGTCCTCGGCGGTGGACGGGCCGGGCTCCCAGCGGGCCACCCAGGGCAGTTCGGCGGACGGGGTGACGACGCCCTCCTCCACGCTCGCGTAGCGGCCTGCGAGGATCCGCTTGGCGGCGGCGGTGTCGACCGAGTCGGTGTTGTCCCAGAGGGCGGCGAACAGCGCGTCCACCCGGACGCGGGCCTGCCGGCAGAACAGGTCGGCCAGCTCGACGTTCTCCGGGTGGGAGTCACGTTCGGCGGACGCGCGGACGCAGACGGCGGACATCGCGAACAGCTCCGCGCCGATGTCCACGATGCGCCCGAGGAACGCCTGCTTGCGCTCCATCTTTCCCTGCCAACGGGACATCGCGTAGAACGTCGAACGGGCCAGCTTGCGCGAGGAGCGTTCCACTTGACGCAGGTGGCCGGCGAGGGGGCCGAACTCGGCGTACGCCGATGGGCTCTGGCCCTTGCCGACCGTGAGGGTCGGCAGCCACCGCGCGTAGAACGCTCCCGCTCGGGCGCCGGCGCGGGCCTTGCGGCCGAGCCCCGCCTCCGGGTCGATGATGTCGCCGGCCACCGACAGGTGGGCGTCGACGGCCTCCCGGGCGATCAGCAGGTGCATGATCTCGGTGGAGCCCTCGAAGATCCGGTTGATGCGCAGGTCGCGGAGCACCTGTTCAACGTTGGCCGGGCGTTCGCCGCGGGCGGCCAGCGAGTCGGCGGTCTCGTAGCCGCGCCCGCCCCGGATCTGGACCAGCTCGTCGGCGATCTTCCAGGCCATCTCACTGGCGTAGAGCTTGACCAGCGCCGCCTCGATCCGGATGTCGTTGCGGTCGTCGTCGGCGAGCAGGCAGCACAGGTCGAGCATGGTCTCCATGCCGTACGTGGTCGCGGCGATGAAGGAGAGCTTCTGGGCGACGGCCTCGTGCTCGCCCACCGGTCGTCCCCACTGGACGCGGTCGGCGGCCCATCCCCGGGCCACGTGCAGCGCCCACTTGCCGGCGCCCACGCACATGGCCGGTAGGGAGAGCCGGCCGGTGTTCAGCGTGGTCAGGGCGATCTTGAGGCCCTTGCCCTCGCCGCCGATGACGTTCTCGGCGGGCACGAAGACGTCGTGGAAACGGGTCAGGCTGTTTTCCAGGCCGCGCAGGCCGACGAACTCGTTGCGCCGTTCCACGGTGATGCCGGCGCTGTCGCCGTCCACCACGAACGCGGTGATGCCGCCGCGTCGACCTTCGGTGGCGGGCACCCGGGCCATCACCACCAGCAGGGTGGCCACGGTGCCGTTGGTGGCCCAGAGTTTCACGCCGTTGAGCCGGTAACCGGTGCCGTCGTCGGTCGGTTCGGCGGTGGTGGCGAGGCGCGCCGGGTCGGAGCCGACGTCCGGCTCGGTGAGCAGGAACGCGGAGACCTCCCCTGCGGCGAGTCGGGGCAGGAAACGCTGCTTCTGCTCGGCGGTGCCGAACATCTTCAGCGGTTGCGGCACGCCGATCGACTGGTGGGCCGAGAGCAGCGCGCCGATCGCCGGGCTGGCCGAGCCGGCCAGCATCAGGGCCCGGCAGTAGTGCAGGTTGCTGAGCCCAAGGCCGCCGTACTTCCGGTCGATCTTCATGCCGAACGCGCCGAGGTCGGCGAGGCCGTGGAAGACGGAGTCGGGGATGGAGGCGTCCCGCTCGATGGCCGCGCCGTCCACCTCGGAGGTGACGAAGGAGCGCAGCTGGCCGAGGAACTCCTCAGCGCGGGCCACGTCGTCCGGGTCGGAGCGCGGCCACGGGTCGATGAGGTCGAGCCGGAACCGGCCGAGGAACAGTTCCTTGCCGAAGCTGGGACGGTCCCAGGTGGACTCGCGGGCGGCCTCGGCGACTCGGCGGGCCTCCTTCTCCGAGACCTGGCCCGCCTCGGCGGGCAGCGGCGCGGCGGTGCCGGCCGAGGCACCGGGTTCGGGGGCAGGACCGGATTCGGGGCCGTCCGGTGCCGGTCGGCCGTCCTGTGTCGTGGTCACGGCTGCCCCCTCGAAGCTCGGTGCGGCTGCTCGACGTGTGCGACTAACGCCACGCTACCCCCGGTTGTTACCCAGGGGTAGCGTGGCGGGAACATCGACGAAGATCAGCCCACGCTGAGCGTGTCCGGGTCGTCGTCCTCGTCGTCGATGTCGTCGTCACCCCAGTTGCGGCGGGCGAACGGCAGGATCACCCAGAAGACGAGGAACCAGAGCCCGGCCAGCGCGCTCAACACGAAGGCGATCGGCCGGTCCAGCACGAAGTCGGTGATCAGCAGCACCGCGCTGACCATGGCGATCAGCATGAAGGCGAGGCCGCCGGTCGCCATGAGGTGCGCGAACCGCACCAGTTCCGGCTTGCGCCCCTGGCGGAACAGCGCCCGGTGGAACGCCACCGGCGAAATGATCATCGCGGTGGCGGCGGCCGCGGCGAGCAGGGCGACGATGTAGACGTCGCGCTGGAACTCGCTGGTCCGGGTGAACCCGTTGCTGAACGGCAGGGTGAGCAGGAAGGCGAAGAGGATCTGCACGCCGGTCTGGGCGACCCGCAACTCCTGGAGCAGGTCGGCGAAGTTGCGCTGCCAGCGTTGCTTCTCGGTCTCCTTGGACACGCGCTACCTCCGGTGAGACGGTACTGCCGGCGGTCCCGGCCGCCGGCAGCAACGCCAATGCCCCACACGACCGAGCGTGAAACAGGCTCACGACACCTGCCGTTCATCGTGCGGCAATGTCAGGACCCGCGACGGATCCGACCCACGTACCGGGCCTCCAGCGCATTGTTGTGCGCGTCCCCGTCCGGGATGTTCGCCGACAGGTAGACCGGAGGCCGCTCACCCGCCGCGAGCAGCCGGGCCACCACCTCCACGGTGACCTGCTGGGCCAGCAGCGCGGCCGTGATCGAGGAGACCGCGCCGACCGCGCCCCCGTCGGGCAGCGGCAGCGTCGCGTCGCCGTACGGGGCGCCGTTGTCGAGCACCACGTCGGCGAGGTCGGCCAGCTTGCGCCCGGACGGGTGGCGGGAGGTCATCCGGCCGGAATGCTGTGCGGAGGTGATCGCCACCAGCTGGTGACCCCGCTCCTTGAGCAGCGTGGCGAACTCGACCATCGCGCCGTTGACCCCGGAGTTCGAGGCGAGCACGAAGATGTCGGCGGGCCGTACGGGAGCCAACGCCCAGAGCCGGTGCGCCACCGCCGGGTCCCGTTCCAGCAGCGGCCCGAGCACGTCGGCCGGCTCGCCGCCGAGCAGCACCAGGTCCCGCAGGGCGATCCGGTTGGTGGGTACCAGCCCGCCGGCCCGGCCGGCGATCTCCATGGCGAGGGCCTCCGAGTGCCCGGTGCCGAAGGCGTGCACCACCCCGTCGGCGCGTACCGCCTCGGCGATCAGGTCGGCGGCCCGGCCCACGGCCTCGGCCTGGCTGGCGGCCACCCGGGACATCGTCTCGGTCACCACCCTCAGGTAGTCCCCGGCGCTCACCGTCATATGTCCTCCGTCCGTCTGTTGCGGGCGAACCACCGCACCGCGAAGTCGACCGTCGCCCGCTGGCGTACCAGCCTCGCCGTCCCGGCGCCCACCGGGCCGACGCGGACCACCGTCGTGGCGTCGAGGTCCCGGCCCAGCGCGCCGAAGTCGCTTCCGTCGAGCCGGACGTCCTGCCACCACACCCATTCCCGGCCGCCGTCGGCAGTCCGCACCGCCGCGCCCAGTCGCTCGCGGACCAGGGCGGGACGGCGGTACTCGGCCAGGTGCAGCGAGGTGTTGACGCTGTGGTCGACTCCGAGCAGCAGCACGTCGGCGTCCAGGTCGTAGAGCCGGGCCAGCGGCGAGCCCTCGCCGAGCATGTCGGCCAGTTCGTGCCCCGCCACCACCTGCTCGGCCGTCGGCCCGAGCGCGGTGAACGACACGTGGGGATGCGTGCTACGCATCGCCGAGGGCCAGCAGCGGACCGTCTCGGCGAACACGCCCATGTGCCGGCTCGGCGTGACCGCCGGGTCGAAGCCGGGCATCTCGGCGCGGATCAGCGGCCACCAGTCCACCGGCACCGGCGGGTTGCGCCACTGCGCGGGGTCGCTGTTGTCGGGGGTGTGGGTGGGTACCACGATCGTGCCGTCCGGGCCGAGCGCGTCACGCAGCGCCAGCGCCAGCGCCTGCGGTCCGCCGCAGACGTAGCCCAGCGGGCGCATCCCGGCGTGCACCAGCACCGTCGATCCGGGGCGTACGCCCAGCAGGCGGAGCTGCGCGGCGATCGACCGACGGGTGCCCGGCCCGCCGACGGGCACGGTCACAGCTCTCCCCCGCCCGGCACGGCTCAGGCCGTCCCGGCGACCCGCGCCAGGACCGCCTCGGCCAGCGCGGCGGGCGCGGCGTCCGGGATCCAGTGGGTCACCCCGGCCAGGGGTACGAAGCGATAGTCGCCGGTGACGTTGGCGGCGCACGCCTCGGCGGCGGTCCGGCCGATCGCGACGTCCCGGTCGCTCCACACGTAGGTGGTCGGTACGGCGACCGGGGCCACGGCGGCCAGGTCGGCGCGGGACATCGCCCGGTACCAGTTCAGGGCGGCGGTGAGCGCGCCCGGCTCGCGCATCGGGTCGGCGTAGCGGTTCACCCGGGTGGCGTCGCCCACCCCGCCCAGCAGCTTGCGCAGCGCCGTCGCGTGCCACGCGAGCAGCACCTTCTCGGCCTTGCCCGGCTTGCGGAACAGCGCGATGTACGACGACCGGGCCTTCTGCTGGCCGTCCGTGGCGAGTGCGTGTGCCATGGCCGCCGGGTGCGGCACCGACACCGCCGTCAACGTACGGACCCGCTGCGGGTGCGCGGCGGCCACCGCCCAGGCCACGACCGCGCCCCAGTCGTGGCCGACGAGGTGCACGGCGTCCAGGCCGAGCGCGTCGAGCACCGCGACCGCGTCGGCGACCAGTTCGGGAATCCGGTACCCCGCCACCTCGGCGGGGCGCGCGCCCGGCGAGTAGCCCCGCTGGTCGAGGGCGTACGTGCGCAGTCCGGCGGCGTGCAACGGCGGCACGACCTCGTCCCACTCGCCGCTGTGCTGCGGAAACCCGTGCAGCAGCAGGACGGGGACGCCGTCGGACGGGCCGCCGGTGCGTACCTCGAATGTCAGACCCCGCGCGTCGACCTGCATGATCGTCAGCCTACCCAGCCGTCGTCGCGCCGACCCGGATGCGCCGGCCGCGGGAACGCCCTGCTGGGCTGTTACCCCTGGTCGGTGCTAGCGTCAGCGAGACAACTTCACATCCGACAGGGGAGCGCACAGCGCTGAGAGTGCGGGCACGCCCGCAGACCCTCGAACCTGATCTGGGTAATGCCAGCGCAGGGAGTTCGGTCGACCTCCAGCCGCGCCGTGGGTCCGGTGCCACCGGACGCGCGGCGTGCGTCTTCTCCTGGTTCGTTTCACTGAACTGGGAGCACAGCATGGACAACACCACCAACCGTTGGCGCACGATCGACATCGTGGTCGCCTCGGTGATCGCGGTCGCCTTCGGCGTCATCTTCTGGGCCTGGGGCCTGGTCTGGAGCGCCACCGAGGGCGCGTTCGCCTTCTTCCCGCCGGCGCAGACGCTGATCTACGGCGTCTGGCTGATGCCGGCCGTGGTCGGCGGGCTGGTCATCCGCAAGCCCGGCGCGGCGCTCTACTGCGAGACGGTGGCCGCCGTCGTCTCCGCGCTGCTGGGCAGCCAGTGGGCCGGCACGGTCATCCCGCAGGGCATCGTGCAGGGCATCGGGGCCGAACTGGCGTTCGCCGCCTTCCGCTACCGCTCGTACCGGCTGCCGACCGCGGTGCTGGCCGGCGCGCTGACCGGCCTCAGCGCGGCCCTGTTCGACTTCTTCGTCTGGAACGCCGAGTACGCGCTGGGCGACTACCGCATCCCGTACGCGCTGCTCACCATCGTCAGCGCCACGATCATCGCAGGTGTCGGCGGCTGGGCGCTCACCCGCGCCCTGGCCAACACCGGCGCCCTGGACCGCCTCCCATCAGGCCGAACCCGCGCGCTGGTCTGACGCTGTCCCGTCCGACCCTGTCCCGTCCGACCCGGCCTCGTCCGACCCGGCCTCGTCCGACCCGGCCTCGTTGATCAAGAGGTTCGCGTCACCACGAGGCGGAATTCTGACGCGAACCTCTTGATCAACAGCGTGTGGGGAACCGGGAGGAGGGGTTGTGGGGGTATTGCTGCGGGGTTTTGGGTGGCGGCACGCCGGGCGGCGGGCCTGGGCGCTGCGCGGGGTGGATCTCCGGGTGGAGGACGGCGAGCGGGTGCTGCTGCTCGGGCCCTCGGGAGCCGGCAAGAGCACCCTGCTCAGCGCACTGGCCGGGCTGCTGCCGGACGATTCCGGTGAGCAGGAGGGTACCGTCGAGATCGACGGGCTCGACCCGCGCAAGGGCCGGGAGCGGGTCGGCATCGTCTTTCAGGACCCGCAGTCCCAGTTGGTCATGGCACGCAGCGGCGACGACGTCGCGTTCGGGTTGGAGAACCGGGGCGTACCCGCGGACGAGATCTGGCCGCGCGTCGACGAGGCGCTGCGGCGCGTCGGCTTCCCGTACCCCCGCGACCGCAACACGGCCGCCCTCTCCGGCGGCGAACAGCAGCGCCTCGCCCTGGCCGGCGCGTTGGCGCTGCGGCCCAGCCTGCTGCTGCTCGACGAGCCGACCGCCAACCTCGATCCGGACGGCGCCACCCTGGTCCGGGGCGCCGTGTCGGGCGCGCTGGACGCCGACACCACCCTGATCCTCGTCGAACACCGGGTGGCTGAGGCGTTGCCCCTGGTCGACCGGGTGGTCGTCCTGGAGCCCGGCGGCGGCATCCGCGCGGACGGGCCACCCGACGCGGTCTTCGCCACGCACGGCGACGCCCTCGCCGCCGAGGGCGTCTGGGTGCCCGGCCACCCCATCGCGCCGCGCCGGGCCACCACCGCCGCCGGCGACGCGCTGCTCACCGCCGACCGGCTCGGCCTGCCGTCGCGGCTGGGCCCCACCGATCTGACGGTACGCGCCGGAGAGGCCCTCGCCGTACGAGGACCGAACGGCGCCGGCAAGTCCACCCTGGCGCTGCTGCTCGGCGGGCTGCTCAAACCGGGTACCGGCCGGGTCACCGCCTCGGCCGAGCTGGCCGACGCCGACCATCGCACTCCCCCGCACCGCTGGCGCGCCCCCACGCTGGCGCGGCGCATCGGGTCGGTCTTTCAGGACCCGGAGCACCAGTTCGTCACCGGCACCGTCTTCGACGAGCTGGCGCTCGGCCCACGCCGGACGGGTCAACCCGAGGCAGCGGTCAAGGCGACGGTGGCCGGGCTACTCGAGCGGTTACGACTGACCCGGCTCGCGGCGGCCAACCCGTACACCCTCTCCGGTGGGGAGGCGCGACGCCTCAGCGTGGCGACGGCCCTGGCCACCGCGCCACGCCTGCTGATCTGCGACGAACCCACCTTCGGCCAGGACCGGCGGACCTGGGGCGAGCTGGTCGACCTCTTCGCCGACCTGCGCGACGCCGGGCACGGCGTCGTCAGCGTCACCCACGACCCGGACTTCGTCGCCGCGCTCGCCGACCGCACCGTCACCCTGGAGCGGTCGTGAGCGCGGCGGCGCGCAACCGTCACCTCGGAGCGATCGTGAACGCGGCGACGCGCCGCTACCGACGCCGCAGCGCCGAACAGGAGCCACGCCGATGATCAGCATCGAGCCGGTCGCCCGGCCCGGAGCGCCGTTGGCCCGCCGCAATCCGGTGGCGAAGCTCGCCGCCGCGTTGGTCTTCTCGTTCACCCTGCTGGCCACGCTCGACCCGGTGGCACCCGCGGTCGCCATCGCCGTCGAACTCGCCGTGCTGCCGCTGTTCGGCCTGCGCTACCGGGTCCTGGCCCGGCGGGCCCTGCCGCTGCTGCTCAGCGCCGTCGGCATCCTGGTCACCCTGGTGCTCTTCGCCGCCGACCAGTCCGGTCGCGTCCTGCTGGACGCCGGGCCGGTGCTGGTGAGCACCGGGGTGCTGCTCACCGCGCTCGGCCTGGTGCTGCGGATCTTCGCGGTGGCCCTGCCCGGGGTGATCGTCTTCGCCACCACCGACCCGACCGACCTGGCGGACGCGTTGATCCAGAACGCGAAGGCGCCGGCGCGGTTCGCCATCGGGGCGCTGGCCGCGTTCCGGCTCGTGCCGCTGCTCGGACAGGAGTGGCAGATGATCAGCATGGCCCGCCGGGCCCGCGGCGTCGACGCGGGGCGCAACCCGGTAGCCAAGCTACGACTCTTCGCGTCCACGGCGTTCGCGCTGCTGGTCGGGGCGATCCGCCGAGGTACCCGGCTGGCCGTCGCGATGGACGCGCGCGGGTTCGACGCCGGCACACCCCGTACCGTGGCCCGCCGGCAGCGCTTCCGGCTCGCCGACACGCTGCTGGTCGTCGGTGCGGCGGCGCTGGCCGGCGCGGCCCTGACGACGAGCATCCTGGCCGGAACCTTCCGCCCCCTACTCGGCTGACACCGGCCCACGCCGGCCGGCCGCGCGCCAGGCCGGTCGCACGCCAGGCCGGTCGCACGCCAAGCCCTCGCGCGCTGCGCCCCCGCGCGCCGGGCCCCGCGCCGGCGTGCCGGGCCGGTGTGCCGGGCCGGCGGCAAGATCCGCGCAACTTCAGGGATGTAGTGGCCTCCCACACCGACGAGGCCACTACATCCCTGAAGTTGCTATCACCGAATCGTGGGCCCGCGCGGGCGGAACGGCTCGGTCAGCTACGCCGGAAGGCGTAGCGGCGGGTCTGCCCGGCCGGCTGGCTTCGGCCGCCGGCCGAGCGGTTGCCCCCGCCCGTGGGCGGCCCGGCGGTCGGCGCCGAGGGTCGGCTGGCCGGCGTGCGCAGATCCTCCACCGCTGGCGCGTCGACAGCCGCCGGCACATCGACGGGCAGCGCCGCGTCGGCCGGGACAGCTCCGGGCCGGAGCGGCTCGCCGGTAGCCGCCGGGTCGACCAGCGCCGCCAGCGGCAGCGGCTCGCCGGTAGCCGCCGGGCCGACCAGCGCCGCCAGCGGCAGCGGCTCGCCGGTAGCCGCCGCGTCGGCCAGCGCCGCCAGCGGCAGCGGCTCGCCGGTAGCCGCCGGGCCGACCAGCGCCGCCAGCCGCACGGGCTCGACCAGGGCCGCCGGCAGCGTCGGGTCGACCGCGACATCGGGGCGGGTCGACAGGATCGGGCCGCGACCAGCCGCCGGGCCATGGTCCGCCAACAGGCCGCGACCAGCCGCCGGGCCATCCCCGGCCGCTGGACCGTGGTCGGCCGCCGGGCCGTGGTCGGCCGCCGGGATCTTTCCGGGCGGGGTCGTCTTCGGGGTACGGGACTTTCTCGGGTTACGCCTGGCGGGCATCCGGGCCTCCTTCGGTGCCGACCGTCCCGGCCGTTCCCGCGCTGGCGGTCGGTCGGATCGGCTGGTGACCGCCGCGGCGCGACGGTTCAGTGGGAAGGGACTGCTCACCGGGGGTCAGGCAGGCTCGAGGCCGCCGAACGGCGGGAATGGAGACGCGCGACGCCCGGGAGCGCACGGGCCGCGACGCGGGGCGGCGGTCCGGCTCGGAAGTGGGGCGTCAGTTACGCATGCCGGAACCCTAACCACCGACTGGGGAGACGCGCATCCGAATTTACTGGCACGATCGGCAGATGCTGATCGCGTTCTCGATCACCCCGCTGGGCGGCGGCGACTCCGTGGGCGACCTCGTGGCAGAGGCGGTACGGGTGGTCCGCGAGTCCGGGCTGCCGAACCGGACCGACGCCATGTTCACCACCGTCGAGGGCGAGTGGGACGAGGTGATGGCGGTGGTCAAGCGAGCCGTCGACGTGGTGGCCGCGCAGGCGCCCCGGGTGAGCGTCGTCCTCAAGGCCGACGTCCGGCCCGGAGTCACCGACGCGCTCACCGCGAAGGTGGCGCGTGTGGAGGAACGACTGGCCCAGGGGTGAGCGGGTACCTCGGTCGGCCGGTGGACGCGGTGGACGGACGGGCCGCGACCAGGTAGTGACCCGCCGTGGGACGACCTGCCCGTGAGGCCGGATGCCGCGATACCGTCGCAGGGACAGTTCGACGGCGAGAGGTGGCGGCACGAATGGCTCAGCAGGCGACAGCGCAGATCGGCGTGACCGGGCTGGCGGTGATGGGCCGGAACCTGGCCCGCAACCTGGCCCGTAACGGCTTCACCGTGGCGGTGCACAACCGGTCCCCGGAACGCACCCGCAGCCTCGTCGCGGAGCACGGCGACGAGGGCACCTTCGTGCCCGGTGAGTCGATGGCCGACTTCGTGGCGTCGCTGGAACGACCCCGCGCGGTGATCGTGATGGTCAAGGCCGGTGCGCCCACCGACGCGGTCATCGACGAGTTGGTGCCGCTGCTGGATGAGGGCGACATCATCGTCGACTGTGGCAACGCCCACTTCGCCGACACCCGCCGGCGCGAGGAGTCGCTGCGCGCGCAGGGGCTGCACTTCAGCGGCACCGGCGTCTCCGGCGGCGAGGAGGGCGCGCTGCTCGGCCCGAGCATCATGCCGGGTGGCTCGACCGAGTCGTACGCGAAGCTCGGGCCGATGTTCGAGAAGATCGCCGCCCAGGTGGACGGTGTGCCGTGCTGCACGCACGTCGGGCCGGACGGCGCCGGGCACTTCGTCAAGATGGTGCACAACGGCATCGAGTACGCCGACATGCAGCTCATCGCCGAGGCGTACGACCTGCTGCGGGCCGGGCTGGACGTGACCCCGGCGGAGATCGCCGAGATCTTCCGCGAGTGGAACAACGGCGAGCTGGAGTCGTTCCTCATCGAGATCACCGCCGACGTGTTGGCGCACACCGACGCGGCGACCGGCCGGGCGTTCGTCGACATCGTGCAGGACCGGGCCGAGCAGAAGGGCACCGGCCGGTGGACCGTGCAGAGCGCCCTGGACCTGGGCATTCCGATCACCGGGATCGCCGAGGCGACGTTCGCGCGCTCGCTGTCCGGGCACGTCGACCAGCGCGAGGCGGCCCGCCGGGCCTTCCCGGACGCCGGTGAGAAGTGGCAGGTCGCCGACCGGGACGCGTTCGTCGAGGACGTCCGCCGGGCGCTGCTCGCTTCCAAGATCGTCGCGTACGCCCAGGGTTTCGACCACATCCGGGCCGGCAGCAGCGAGTTCAACTGGGACATCGACCTGGGCGGTACGGCGACCATCTGGCGGGGTGGCTGCATCATCCGGGCCCGCTTCCTGAACCGGATCCGCGAGGCGTACGACGAGCAGCCCGACCTGCCGACGCTGCTGGTGGCGCCGTACTTCGCCGAGGCGGTCAGCGCGGGCGTGCCGAGCTGGCGGCGGGTGGTGGCCGACGCGGCGCAGGCGGGTGTGCCGACGCCTGCGTTCTCGTCGTCGCTCGCGTACTTCGACGCGCTGCGGGCCGAGCGGCTGCCCGCCGCGCTGATCCAGGGCCTGCGGGACAACTTCGGCGCGCACACCTACCAGCGTGTGGACCGCGACGGCTCGTTCCACACCACCTGGGCCGGCGACAAGACGGAGTCCCCGGCCTGACGACGCGGGCATGATCGCGCTCCATCCATGATGTAGTGGCCTCCCGCCGCCGGGAGGCCACTACATCCATGTTCAGGCGTGATCATGCGAGGCATCGCGAGCGCTCAGGCGACGGTGGCGTGCATCTCCCACACGAGGATCTCCGCCGGCTCGTCGGCGGTGACCCGTCGACCGCCGGTCATGGTGAGCCTCGCCGCGTCGCCGGTGCCGAGTGGACCGCTGTCCTCCAGGGTGACCGTGCCGTCGGGCACGTACACGTGCACGAAGGGCGCGTCCGGAATGGTGACCTCGTCGCCGGGGCGGAGGCGGGCGGCGTGCAGGGTCGCGTACCGGTTGCGGATCCGGATGGACGCGCCGTCGTAGCGGTCCATTCCGGAGGCGATCGGCACCAGGCCGCCGCGCAGCAACTCGTCCTCGATCTCCAACTGCTCGTAGCCGGGGTCGACACCCTGCTCGTCGGGGAGCACCCACATCTGCACGAAGTGCACGGGGTCGCTGTGCGGCTCCTGGTCGTTGAGCCGCCAGGCGTCGTTCTTCTCCGAGTGCAGGATGCCGGTGCCGGCGCTCATCCGCTGCGCCAGGCCCGGATAGATCACCCCGGAGTGGCCGGTGGAGTCCTGGTGCACGAGTGAGCCCCGCAGCACCCAGGTGACGATCTCCATGTCCTGGTGCGGGTGGGTCTCGAAGCCGGCGCCCGGCCGGACCACGTCGTCGTTGTTGACCAGCAGCAGACCATGGTGGGTGTTGGCCGGGTCGTAGTGCCGGGAGAACGAGAAGGAGTGCTTCGAGTCCAGCCAGGAGATCCGGGTGGCGAAGCGGTCCTCGGCGCGGCGTACGTCGACCGCCGGGGCGGCTGCGGTCACCAGGCACGCTGCCCGGCGTCAGGGATCGACGGCGCCCAGGTCAGGGCCGGCTCTCCGGTGGCCAGTTCGGCGATCTCACCGGTGCGCAGCGCGGGCGTGTGACCGAACTCGGCGCAGTGCTGCTCGGCGATCTCGGCGCAGATCTCGGCGACCTGCTCGCAGATCGGATCGCCCAGGTCGGCCGCGTTCAATGCCATGATCATCTTGTACCGCAGATCCCGCACACCCACCCCCACCCGTAGTTCCGCTCCCCCTCCCGAACCCTACCGACCCCCACCCCGCCAAGCCCCAAAACCCACAACCCACCAAACCCCCGCCCGACCCACCCCCGCCCCGCGCTCACCCCGCCCCGCCCCGATCCACCCCGACCCGACCCACCCCGACCCGACCCGACCCGACCCGACCCGACCCGACCCGACCCGACCCCGTCGATCATGGAGTCGTGGTGCTGAACGAAAGTCGTGAATACGATCAAACCGGACACCACAACTCCATGATCGACGGGGCGAGGCGAGCGACGGGGTGACGCGATCGGCGGGGCGAGGCGAGCGGCGGGGCGAGGCGAGCGGCGGGGCGAGGCGAGCGGCGGGGTGACGCGAGCGGCGGGGTGAGGCGAGCGACAGAGCTAGACGCACGCGCCGCCCCGCACGTTGTGCGGGGCGGCGCGTCAGGACTGTGTTGCGTTACCAGAACCGGCGACGCTTGGCTTTCTGCGGGCGGATCAGGTCCGCGCCCCTCGTCAGCAGCCGGGTCGCCCCGGAGGGGCCACGACGGGCCTCCAGGGTGTGGCTGAGTCGACGCGCGCCGGCCGCGGCCAGTGGCGCCGCGACGGCCATCACCGCCCACTGGGCAATGCGCTTCTGGATCATGTGGGTTCACCTCCGTCAGTGGCTCCTGACGTTCCTGATACCCAGCGTGACGTATGGGTAAGCCTCGCTCAGGCCGTCGGAGCCACCGGATTGGGCAGCGCGCCCCCGAAGCGCCGGTCCCGCTGGGCGTACAGCTCGCACGCGTACCAGAGGTGGCGGCGGTCGAAGTCCGGCCACAGCGTGTCGAGGAAGACCAACTCGGCGTACGCGGTCTGCCAGAGCAGGAAGTTGGAGATCCGTTCCTCGCCGGAGGGCCGCAGGAACAGGTCAACCTCTGGGATCTCCGGGTGGTAGAGGTACTTCGCGACGGTCTTCTCGGTGACCTTCGCCGGGTCCAGTCGACCGGCCGCGACGTCCCGGGCGATCGCGGCGGCGGCGTCACCGATCTCGGCGTGCCCGCCGTAGTTGACGCAGAACTGCAGGGTGAGCGTCGAGTTGTCACGGGACATCTCCTCGGCGGTCTGCAGCTCGGAGATGACGCTCTTCCACAACCGCCCCGGACGCCCCGACCAGACCACCCGGACGCCCAGGTCGACCAACTGGTCGCGGCGTCGACGGATAACGTCCCGGTTGAACCCCATGAGGAAGCGGACCTCGTCGGGCGAGCGCCGCCAGTTCTCGGTGGAGAAGGCGTACGCCGAGAGGTAGGGGATGCCCATCTCGATGGCCCCCTCGATCGTGTCGAAGAGGCTGTGCTCGCCGGCCTCGTGCCCCTTGGTGCGGGGCAGCCCGCGGTCCTTGGCCCACCGGCCGTTGCCGTCCATCACGATGGCCACGTGCTTCGGCACCGCCCCCGCGGGCAGCGCCGGCGGCCGGGCGCCGGACGGGTGGGGCGTCGGTGGCGTCGGCTCGCGCCGACCGGACCTCGTCGATCGGATCACTCGGCTCTCTCCTTGCTCGTGCCGTCCGCTCCGGAACCGACGTCACCGCCCGGCCGGAGCATCCCGGCCCCGGACCCGACGTCACCGCCCGGCCGGAGCATCCCAGCCCCACCGCCACCCGGCGGCGGGACCGTACCGGCGACCGGGGTGGTGCTCCGGTCGACCAGCGGCAGCGAGCGTAACGCGCGTTCCAGGTGCCACTGGAGGTGCGCCGCCACCAGGCCGCTGCACTCCCGTCGTACCCCGGTGTCGGTGGCATCGGCGACCACCCAGTCGCCGGTGGTCAGCGCGGACATCAGGTCGATGGTGGCCGGCGCGGGGTGAGCCGCGCCCGGCGGCCGGCAGTCCGGGCAGACCGCGCCGCCGGCCGGCACGGAGAACGCGCGGTGCCGCCCGGGGGTGCCGCAGACGGCACAGGCGGTCAGCGCCGGCGCCCAGCCGGCGAGGGCCATCCCCCGCAGCAGGTACGCGTCGAGCACGAGGGTGGTGTCGTGCTCGCCCCGGGACAGCGCCTTCAACGCCCCCACGGTGAGCTGGAACAGCCGCAGCGATGGTTCCCGCTCGACGGGTGTCAGCCGCTCGGCGGTCTCGGCGATCGCGCTGGCCGCCGTGTAGCGGGGGTAGTCGCCCAGGAACCGCTTGCCGTACAGGTCGATGCCCTCGACCTGGCTGACCGTGTGCAGCGAGCTGCCGTGGTTGCCCTTGGGGTCACCGGCGAGTTGCAGGTCGACGTGACCGAACGGTTCCAGGCGGGCGCCGAACTTGCTCATGGTGCGCCGGACTCCACGGGCGACCGCCCGCAGTCGGCCGTGCCGGCGGGTCAGCAGGGTGATGATCCGGTCGGACTCGCCGAGCTTCTGCACGCGCAGCACCACCGCGTCGTCGCGGTAGAGCTGTCGGCGGTACCCGGCCATCGGACCATTCTCCCTCGGGGTGTGAAATCAGGGTCGCTTCGGGGTGGACGCGAGGATGAACCCCGATGCGCCGGGCCGACGACCGCCGTTAGCGTGCTGCCATGGCACCGCACCAGAGCACCGCCGTCCGCCGTCGCCGCGCCGCCGCGCCCGTCGCGTTGGGGTTGTCCACCGCCCTCATCCTGCTGGCCGGGTGCGACAACCTGTCGTTTCGTCGGCTCGACTACGACGACACCGAGCCGGTGAAAATCACCACCATCCGGGTGGACGGGGGCTCCGGGGACGTGATCATCCGAGGCACCGGCGCGGCGGGCGAGGCGCGGATCAAGCGGGTGGTGCGCTACCAGGGCGGCGAACCCAAGGCGCGGTACGAGATCAAGGACAGCGAGTTGGTGTTGAACACCGACTGCGGTGACCGGTGCAGCGTCTCGTACGAGGTGACCGTGCCGGCGGGCGTGAGCGTGCAGGGCGACAACGGCTCGGGCGACGTCGAGCTGACCAAGGTGGGCGCGGTGAAGCTGCGGCTGGGCTCGGGTGACGTACGGATCACCGAGGTCACGGGCTCGCTCGACGTGGAGACCGGCTCGGGCAACATCGACCTGAGCGAGGCCGGTTCGACGGTACGGCTGCGGGCCGGCTCCGGCGACGTCAGCGCCCGCCGGGTGGCCGGCGCGACGGACGCCGAGGCCGGCTCGGGCAACGTGACCATCGAGTTGGAGACGCCGACCTCGGCGCGGGCGCACGCCTCCAGCGGAGACGTCAGCCTGCTCGTACCGGCGGGCAGCTACCGGGTCCGCTCCAGCACCGGCTCCGGCGACGCGCGGATCACCGTGGCGGACGACCCGGTGGCGTCCCTGGTGCTCGACGGCTCGGCGGGCAGCGGCGACGTCACCATCAGCGAGCGTTGATCTCGACCGTCGCCGCCTCGGCGGGCAGCCGCTGCGCCGGCACGGTGGCCCGCCCCACGGTCTCGCCGATCGCAGGCCGATCTGTCCGGCCGTTGCCGGGGACGGCCGGCGAGCCGACGGGGACCAGTTCCGGGCGGCGGCGGGCGGCGACGTCCTCGACCCAGCCGACGGCCAGCGTGACCAGACCGACCAGCGCGAAGACCAGCAGCACCCGTACCGCCAGTCCCACCGGGTCCTGGTGGGACCAGCCGACCACGTCGACGAGCGGGGTGAGCGCCACCACGAACGGCAGGTGCCAGAGGTAGATGGTGAGCGCCCGCCGGTTGACCACGGTCACCGCCCGGTCGGCGAGCCGGCTGCGCGACAGCCAGGCCACCCCGGCCGGCGCCCGGCCCAGGACGACCAGGATGAACGCGGCCGACCAGAGGGCGTTGCCCAGGTGGTTGTCGTTGAGGTCGTACCCCCGGGGGCCGGGATGCGTGACGATCCAGGCCCCGCCGACGACGGCGAGGGCCAGCGCGAGCGGGTACAGCACCCGGCCGGTGAGGCGGCGCAGCATCCCGGCGTGGTGGGCGAAGCCCAGCACCCACGCGCCGAAGTACAGCCCGAACTCGCGCACCACCGGCGGCGCCGGGTAGATGCCCACCTCGATGGTCACCAGCAGCAGGTACGGGGCGAGCAGGGTGGCAAGCGGGGCCCGCCGGAACAGCCAGAACGCGACCGGTGAGGCGAACACGAACCAGAGGTAGTCGCGCAGGTACCAGATGACGCTCAGCGCCAGGGCGCCCCAGTTGTTGGCCGGCGGGTCGGCGATCGGGAACAGCCACAGCAGCACCCGTGGGGACAGCGGCAACCCGGTGAACAACATGGCCGGCACGAAGACCACCGCCACCACCCACAGCGACGGCAGCAGACGGCGCAGCCGACGGCCGACCGCCGCCGGGCCGGACCGGGCGAGCGAGGCGGCCATCAGCGAGCCGGCCAGCGCGAACATCACCGACATGGCGGGGAACACCAGAGTGAGGGTCGCCCACCCGGTGACGTGGTAGACGACGACTCGAACGATGGCCAGGAAACGGAGCAGATCGAGATATCTGTTGCGCATCAGCCTGCATCTGGATCGGGGGCGCGGGGGTTGCCCTCTCCCCTACCCGGCCCGACCCACGAGCCAAACGACGCCTCAGAAACCCAGCTTGCGCAACTGCCGTGGGTCGCGCTGCCAGTCCTTCGCGACCCGGACGTGCAGGTCGAGGTAGACCCGCGAGCCGAGCAGCTCCTCGATCTGCCGACGGGCGGTGGTGCCGACCTCCTTGAGCCGGCTGGCCCGGTGGCCGAGCACGATCGCCTTCTGGCTGGGACGCTCCACGTACACGTCGGCGTAGATCTTCATGAGCTGGCCCTCGGGGATCATCTCCTCCACCACCACGGCGATGGAGTGCGGCAGCTCGTCGCGGACCCCCTCCAGGGCCGCCTCCCGGATCAGCTCCGCGACCAGCACCTGCTCCGGGTCGTCGGTCAGCATGTCGTCGGGGTAGAGCTGCGGCGACGGCGGCAGGTACTTCGTCATCACGTCGACGAGGGTGCCCACCTGGTGCCCGGAGACCGCGCTCACCGGCACGATCTCGGCGAACTCCCCCAGCTCGCTGACCGCGAGCAACTGCTCGGCCAACCGACGCTTGTCCACCAGGTCGGTCTTGGTGACAACCGCCAGCACGGTCGCCTTCAGCTCGGCCAGCTCGCCCGTGATGAACCGGTCACCGCGCCCGACCGGCTCGTCCGCCGGGATGCACAGGCCGATGACGTCCACCTCGGTCCAGGTGGAGCGGACCAGGTCGTTGAGGCGCTCGCCGAGCAGCGTACGAGGTCGGTGCAGGCCGGGCGTGTCCACCAGGACCAGCTGCGACTCCGGGCGGTGCAGCACCGCCCGGATGACGTGCCGGGTGGTCTGCGGCTTGTTCGACGTGATCGCGATCTTGGTGCCGACGATCGCGTTGGTCAGGGTGGACTTCCCCGCGTTGGGACGGCCGACGAAACAGCCGAACCCGGCCCGGTACGGGCGGGCCTCCGGGTCGCGCACCGGGCTCACTCGGTCACCGTGCCGAGGACCGTGCCGTCCGGGGCGGCGACGTGGATCGGCGCGTCCGGGGCGAGGTCACGCACCACCGCGTGCCCCGCGCCGTCCAGCGTCGACGCCTCGGTCACCACCGCCGCCGCCTCCAGCCGACTCGCCCCGGCGGCGACCGCCGAGGCGACCGCCAACTGCAGCGCGGTGAGGGTCAGCGAGGGCAGCGCCACGCTCGCCGCCGCGTACGTCCGACCGTCCTGATCCCGGACCGCGGCGCCCTCCACGGCACCGACCCGCGCACGGGCGCCCCGGGCCAGGACGACGAGCTTGCCGTCCTCGGCGCTCAGCGGCGCCGGTGCGCCAGGGGTGGGCCGGGCGGTGGGCGCGGCGGGTGTCTCAGGCATCGGCGGCTTGCCTCTCGTCGTCTCGGTAGTGGTTCGGGTCGCTGCCGGGGCCGGCGTGCTCGCCGCGCCCGGTGGCGTCCTGCGTGTCGCCCGACTCCACCCTGCTCACCAGGACGGTGTCGATCCGGTTGCGCCGACCGGTGGTGCCCTCGGCGACCAGCCGGAGACCGGCCACCTCGACCTCCGCTCCGGGGATCGGCACCCGCCCCAGCGACTGGGCGAGCAGGCCACCGACCGTCTCCACCTCGTCGGTGGGCAGGTCGGTGTCGAACAGCTCGCCCAGGTTCTCCACCGGCAGGCGGGCCGTGACCCGCACCGAGGAGTCCGCGAGGCGCTCGACCGGCGGGCGTTCGACATCGTACTCGTCGGTGATCTCACCGACGATTTCCTCCAGGATGTCCTCGATGGTGACGAGGCCACCGGTGCCGCCGTACTCGTCGACCACGATGACCAGGTGGTTGCGTGCCGCCTGCATCTCCGACAGCAGGTCGTCGACCGGCTTGGACTCCGGCACGAAGGTCGCCGGGCGCATCAGCTCGGCCACCGGCACCTGCTCGGCGCCCGGGTCGCCGCCGCGCGACCGGCGGATCAGGTCCTTGAGGTAGAGCACCCCGAGTACGTCGTCGACGCTCTCGCCGATGACCGGGATGCGGGAGAAACCCGAGCGCAGAAAGAGCACCAGCGCCTGGGCCAGGGTCTTGCCCTCCTCGATCCACACCATCTCGGTGCGCGGCACCATCACCTCGCGGGCGATGGTGTCGCCGAGCGCGAAGACCGAGTGGATCATCTGGCGCTCGCCGTGCTCCACGACGCCACGCTGCTCGGCCAGGTCGACCAGCTCACGCAGCTCCACCTGGCTGGCGAACGGCCCCTCCCGGAAGCCGCGGCCCGGGGTGACCGCGTTGCCGATCAGGATGAGCAGCGACGCGAGCGGGTTGAGCGCGCGACCCAGCCAGCGGACCAGCGGCGCGACCGCCCGGCCCACGGCGTACGCGTGCTGCCGGCCGATGGTGCGCGGGGCGACACCGACCACCACGAAGCTGACCACTGTCATCGCGCCCGCGGTGACCAGCGCTGCCCGCCAACCCGCGCCGAAGCTGTCCACCGCGACCAGCGCCACCAGCGTGGTGGCGGTCAGCTCGGCGAGCAGCCGCAACAGCAGCAGCAGGTTGAGGTGCCGGACGACGTCCCCGGCCACGACCTGGAGGGTACGGGCACCGCGCACGCCGTCCCGGGCCAGTTCGGCGGCCCGGGCCGGCGAGACCGCGGCGAGCGCCGCCTCGGTCATCGCGATCACGCCGGCCAGCACCACCAGGCCGGCCGCGAAGACGATCAGTTGCAGGTCGGGAAGGCCGGCCGTGGGGCCGACCGCGAGTAACACAGGAGTGGACATCACGGGGTGCGGGTCGACCGCCAGCTCGCCAGCAGTCGGGCCTGGAGGCCGAACATCTCCCGTTCCTCCTCCGGCTCCGCGTGGTCGTACCCGAGCAGGTGCAGCACGCCGTGCACGGTGAGCAGGTGCAGCTCGTCGGCCGGGGCGTGCCCGGCGGCCGCGGCCTGCTTGGCCGCCACCTCGGGGCAGAGCACAATGTCGCCGAGCAGGGCCGGTTCGCCGCCGGCCGGTGCGGTCTCGCCCGGACCGTGGTCGACGCTTCCCTCGTCCATCGGGAAGGCGAGCACGTCGGTGGGGCCGTCCCCGCCCATCCAGCGGTGGTTCAGCTCGGTCATGTAGTCGATGTCGACCAGCAGCACGGACAGCTCGGCGAGGGGGTTTACCCCCATCTCGTCGAGGGCGTGCCGGGCGACGGCGAGCACGGCGTCGGTGTCGACGTCGACACCGGACTCGTTGGCGATCTCGATGGACAACTGCTTTCCTCTGCTTTAGCGGCGGCGGCCGGCCCGGCCGCCCTGGGCGGGTCGCCCGGGTACGGCATGGACGCCCTGCGCCTGCTGGTTCTCCCGCTCGGCGTCCCAGCGGGCGTACGCGTCGACGATCTCCCCGACCAGCCGGTGACGCACCACGTCGGAGCTGGACAACTGGGCGAAGTGCACGTCGTCGACGTTTCCCAGGATCTCCCGGACGACGCGCAGCCCGCTGCTCGTCCCGCCGGGAAGGTCCACCTGGGTGATGTCACCCGTCACGACAATCTTGGAGTTGAAGCCGAGCCGGGTGAGGAACATCTTCATCTGCTCGGGCGTGGTGTTCTGCGCCTCGTCCAGGATGATGAACGCGTCATTGAGGGTCCTACCGCGCATGTACGCCAGCGGGGCGACCTCGATCGTGCCGGCGGCCATCAGCTTCGGGATCGACTCCGGGTCGATCATGTCGTGCAGCGCGTCGTAGAGCGGGCGCAGGTACGGGTCGATCTTCTCGTTGAGCGTGCCAGGCAGGAAGCCCAGCCGCTCGCCGGCCTCGACCGCCGGCCGGGTCAGGATGATCCGGTTGACCTGCTTCGCCTGCAACGCCTGGACGGCCTTCGCCATGGCCAGGTACGTCTTGCCGGTACCGGCCGGGCCGATGCCGAAGACGATGGTGTGCGAGTCGATCGCGTCGACGTACCGCTTCTGCCCGAGCGTCTTCGGGCGGATGGTGCGCCCGCGGCGGGAGAGAATGTCGAGGGTCAGGACCTCGGCGGGCCGCTCGGCGCTGCCCTGCTCGAGCATGCCGACGGTACGCCGGACGGCGTCAGTGGTCAGGGTCTCGCCTTTCTCGATGAGTTCGAGCAGCTCACTGAAGACCCGCTCGGCGAGGGCGTTGTCGGCGGGAGCGCCGGTGATGGTGATCTCGTTGCCGCGGACGTGCACGTCACTGGCGACCGAGCGTTCGACGAGGCGCAGGATCTCGTCACCCGCGCCCAGCAGATTGACCATGATCTTGGGGTCGGGCACGGTGATCCTGGTCTGCACCCGGGGCGGGCCGGGAGGTGGGGTGCCAGTCATAGGTTGGGCCGAGGGGCCCTGCGCACCTGCTCTCAATCTCGGCGCCGGCCCAGCTGGCACGGCGTGCGGACGTTACACCCATCGTATCGGTTCAACGCGGGCCGCATCGCGCCCATTTCCGCTGGCCGCGATCAACTCGCGACCTGCGGTGGAGAAGCGTCAGGGGCGGTGATTCAGGGGTTCATCTTCCGCGTCCTCGCCCCGGGCCGAGGCCCACGCGTGGGACCAGCGCACGAGCGGGCGCAATGCCTGGTAGGCGCCGCGCCCCAGCTCCGTGAGCGTGTAGGCGGTGTCCGGCTGCTGGGCGACGAGGTGGGCGTCAAGTAGTTCGGTGAGCCGTTGCCGCAGGACGCTGGAGGACATGTTGTCGCAGCGCTGCTGCAGCGCGCGGAAACCGAGCGGCCCGTGCTGCAACTCCCAGACGATGCGCAGGTTCCAGCGGCGGCCAAACAGGTCGAGGGCGGCCATGAGGGGTCGTCCGGTACTCGATCCGCGTACCGGCTGGCCTGGCCTGGGTACCGTCATCGCCGTTGCGCCCCTCTTGATGCTCGATGTCCGATACAGCAGTGTCCAGTGCGTTGATTCGTCGCCTCAGTCTCCGTCGCGGACGACCGCCAACCCGCCGACCCGGGTCGTGATGCCCGCCGGCCCACGTCGGGCCGAAGCGAGCACGCTGGCGGGTCGACCGAGGGTGTCACCCTGCTCCACCTCGATCGCGACGGTCTGCGCCCCGGTCGAGTCGAGCAGGTGGGCGGCGAGGCAGCCGGTGCTGTTGGCGTTGGCGACGTCCTCGTCGACGCCGATGGCCGGCGCGAACATCCGCGCCGCACCCGGTCGGTCGCCCAGCGGCGGCACGTACACGAAACAGCCGAGGAGCCCGTACCGCCGACACGCCGCAGCCAGCCTGCCGGGGTGTGGGCAGACTCGGACCAGCGCCGACCGGTCGCGGACCGGTACCAGCATGCGCGGTGCGCCGGGCGCAGCGATCCGTGGCCCGTCCTGAGGATGCGGATCGTCCGCCCTGAGCCCGAGCGCGTCGACGATCGCGGCCCACTCGTTCGGCGCCGGGTGACGCAGTGCGACGAGTCCCTGGTCGAACCACACCTCGATGCCGCCGGGGCGGCGGATCGCGACGGTGTCGAAGGTGCGCCCGCCGGTGTGTTGGCGATCCTTGAGCTCAGCGCGCCCGGTACGCATCAACCGGACGGCCTGCGCGGCAACGGTGCCGTGGCCGCAGCCGGACAGCTCGCCGGTGGCGGTGAAGAAGCGGACCGGCCAGCCGCCGTCCCGCGTCCGACCCGGGCCGACGAACGCCGCGTGCGAGGTGCCGGCCGCGGCAGCCACCGCACACCGGTCGGGGTCCGTCGCCGCCGGGTCGTCGTCGGTGACGGCAGTGGGGCTGCCACCCCGACCGTCGCGCCGCACGCACGCACGCACGCATCGACAACCGTAATCTCCGGCCAGACTACGTCGTTCACCGGTGCGCCCTGTCCAGCCAGTCGGTGATGAGGGGGATGGTGTCGCCGAGGGTGTCGACGCGGTGGTGTGCGCCGACGAGTTCGTCGTCGGGATGGGTGGTGCGTACGGCGATCACTGTCATGCCTGCGGCTCGGGCTGCTTCGATGCCTGCGGGGGCGTCCTCGATCACCAAGCAGTCGGACGCCGGGAGGTCGAGTAACTGCGCGGCTTGCAGGTAGCCCTCGGGATCGGGTTTGCCCAGCCGGACGTGGCCGCTGTCGACCAGCACGGGAGGATCGGGTAAACCGCCTGCGAGCAGACGGTGCAGCACCGTCGGAGCTCGGCCGGAGGTGACGACGCCCCACCGCCGGCCGGTCAGCAGACGCAACACCTCGGCGGCATCGGGATACACGGGAAAAGCGTCACCCTCATCGGCCATGAGCTCGCGGACCAGCAGGTATTCGGCTTCCGCATCGAGCTGTGGCGCTACGACCGCGATGGTGTCGACGGGCCGGCGACCATGGGTGTGTGACCAGACCAGGTCAGGGTCGAGGTTGCGTTGCGTCGCCCATTGGCTCCAGATCCGGCGGTAGGCAGGGTACGAATCGATGAGCACACCGTCGACGTCGAACAACACTGCCTTGTCAGCAGCGCCCGCGCCGATGTCGTGCAGGCGATGTGACCCTTGATCCATCACGCAGCCAGGTCGTGCAGGGCGCCGACCGTGGTGGCCGCCTGTACGGCCATGTCGTGGATCAGCCGGGCGGCGGGGAGGACCTCGTGCACAAGGTGCACCGACTGACCCGCGTACAGCGCCATGTCTTCCAGGTCCCCGGTCATGTCGGGCAGCGGTATCAGATCCCCGTACCGATAGTGGTCCTCGTCGGCCGCGTCCACCGCCACGACATCGCCCTCGCCGGGCCGATGCGGTGCCTGCGGCGAGCCGGCGGCCTCCCACCGTCGGAGGGTCCCGTTGCGCAACGCCCGGTGCGGCGCGTGCGGCCAGCCGCCGTCGAAGCACCGGGTGTACACGGCGTCCACGCCGGCGGCGGTGATCAGATGCCGCCGATACACCTCATGCGTGGCAGCCTCGGCGGCAGCCAGGAAACGGGTGCCCAGCATGACGCCCTGGGCGCCGAGCGCCAGCGCCGCCGCGACCCCCCGGCCGTCCGCGATCCCACCCGCGGCAACCACGGGTACGGGGCCGACCGCGTCGACGACGGCGGGCACCAGGGCCATCGTGGACGTGCTGCCGCGGACATGACCGCCGGCCTCCCAGCCCTGTGCCACGACGACGTCCACGCCGTCGGCGACCGCGTGGACCGCTTCGGCGACCTCGCCGACCGTGTGCAGATGCAGCGCGGCCGCCTTGCGGATGCGGGCATTCGCCGGCGACGGGTCTCCCCAGAAGGTGGAGATGGTCGGCACTCCCTCTTCCAGGCACACCGTCAGTAGGTCGTCCACCGGAAAATCGAGAACCAGGTTCGCGCCGAACGGCCTCGTGGTGAGTTGGCGAGTTCGCCGGATGGTGCGCCGTGCCTCTTCGGGACTCTGCCAGGTCAAGGCCAACATGCCGAGGCCACCGGCCTCGGATACGGCTGCGGCCAGGTCCGGTCCCGCAGCCGAACCCACCGGCGCCTGGATGATCGGCAGCCCGATGCCCAGCCGTTCGCACAGGGCGGTGCGCAATCCCCTCACGAGCCCCCCCGAGTGCTTCGAAAATCGAATCGGTCGGCTCGGACGTTACTGCTTCGGATACCGAAGCGTCAACAGGGCGTGACGGGCCGTCAGCGGTAGTACTGGACCAGGCAGAATTCGTGGTCCTCCGGGTCGGCCATAACGACAACCACGCCCTCGTCGTAGTCGTGCCGCTCGCCGGTGTACCGACCACCGAGATCGATGACCAGGGCCATGGCCTCGTCGATCCGGTCAACGGAGATGTCGAGGTGAATCCGTACCTTGCCGGTCCTGGCTTCCGACACCGGCTGGAACACCAACCGTGGCTGAGGTTCACCACGTTCACCGAGGTAGACCCAACCCTGCTGCGACGGACCGGGCTCGCGACCGAGCAGACCGCTCCAGAATCGGGCTACCCGCTCGGGGTCGAGGCAATCAATCGTCACACCGGACCAGACGTTGGCCATGCGCCGATCCTGGCAGAGCGTCGGGCCGGCCGTCAGGTCAGGTCTCGGGCGAGCATCGGGCCCAGTGGCGCGCCGCCGAGCAGGTGGGCGTGCACGTGGAACACCTCCTGCCCGCCGTACGCCCCGGTGTTGAACATCAGCCGGAACCCGTCGCCGAGCAGCCCCTCGTCCTCGGCGACCGCGGCAGCCGTGGCCAGCACCGCCCCGGCCAGCGCCGGGTCACCCTCGGCGAGGGTGGCGACGTCGGCGTAGTGCTCCTTCGGAATGACCAGGACGTGCACGGGGGCCTTCGGGCCAATGTCGCGGAAGGCGAGCGTGGTGTCGGTCTCGCGGACGACGGTGGCCGGGATCTCCCCGGCGACGATGCGGCAGAACAGGCAGTCGGATCCCATCGGGGCAGTGTAAGGAAGGGCACCTTGCTAACGCCTGAGGTATAGGAAGGGGCCCTTCCTTACAACTGGGGGTGCTCAGGCAGGATGGCCGGCATGACGGATCGGGCGGTTCTGGTGACGGGGTCCTCGCGCGGCATCGGCCGGGCGGTGGTGGAGGCGTTCGCCGCCAGTGGGGACCGGGTGGCCATCCACCACCGCGACTCCGCCGAGGCGGCCGAGGAACTTCGCGCCGGGCTGCCCGGGTCGGGGCACGTGGTGGTCCGCGCCGACCTCACCGACCCGGCCGCGGTCCGCACCATGGTCGACCGGGCCGCCGATCAGCTCGGTGGCCTGGACGTGCTGGTCAACAACGCCGGCACGTACGGCGACCGGGACGTCCCGCACCCGGTCTTCGGCACCTCGTACGAGGAGTGGCAGGCGCGCTGGCGGCAGGTGCTGGAGACCAACCTGACCGGTGCGGGGAACGTGATCTGGTGCGCCGCCCAGCACCTGCGCCAGCGGGGTGGCCGGATCGTCAACGTGTCCTCCCGGGGCGCGTTCCGGGGCGAGCCGGAGCAGCCGGCGTACGGCGCCAGCAAGGCGGGGCTGAACGCGCTCGGTCAGTCCCTCGCCGTGGCGCTCGCGCCGTACGGCATCACGGTCGCCACGGTGGCGCCGGGTTTCGTGGCGACCGACATGACGACCGAGCACCTGCGCGGCGAGCGGGGCGCGGCGATCCGGGCGCAGAGCCCGTTCGACCGGGTGGCCCGGCCGGAGGAGATCGCGGCAGCGGTGCACTGGCTGGCCTCGCCCGAGGCCGAGTGGGCCTCCGGCACGATCGTCGACCTCAACGGCGCTTCGTACCTACGCAGCTGACCTCGCGATTCACGCTCGGCGCGGCGTTCACCGACCGACCGGCGGTGCGCTGCGCCTCCTGCGGGCGGACGGCGGACAACACTGTGAGCGTGATGCCTGTCAGTCATCTTGATGACTGACAGGCATCACGCTCAATGGAGTGCGCGGCTCCGATCCGCCCGCATCACCGGCCCGCGAGCCGCAGGCACCAGCGGCCGAAGCGAACGCGGGCCCAGGCTGGCGGCCGAAGCCAGCGGCGGCAGGGTGGCGGCCGAAGCCAGCGGCGGCAGGGTGGCGGCCGAAGCCAGCGGCGGCAGGGTGGCGGCCGAAGCCAGCGGCGGCAGGGTGGCGGCCGAAGCCAGCGGCGGCAGGGTGGCGGCCGAAGCCAGCGGCGGCAGGGTGGCGGCGAGTCGGGGGTGGGCGACTACCAGCGGCCGAGGCGGGTGGCGAGCACGCTGAGCGCGGCCACGCCGGCCGTGGAGGTACGCAGCACCTCCGGCCCGAGGCGTACCGGCCGGCCACCGGCCTCACGGAAGGCCGTCAGTTCGGCCCGGTCGATGCCGCCCTCGGGGCCGACCACCAGGACGATCTCCCCGGCCGACGGCAGGTCGACGCCGGTCAGCGGCTCGTCGGCCTCCTCGTGCAGGACGAACCCGGCGGCGGCGCCGGCGATCCGGCGGGCGACCGTGGCGGTGGACTCGTCCGGCGCGCCGGCCACGACGGGCAGCCAGGGCCGGCGGGCCTGTTTCGCCGCCTCGCGGGCGGTGGCCACCCATTTCTCGCGTGCGCGTACGCCCCGGTCGCCGCGCCACTGGGCCACCGAGCGCGACGCCGCCCAGGGCACGATCTCGTCCACCCCGACCTCGGTCATCGCCTGCACGGCCAGCTCGCCCCGGTCACCCTTGGCGATGCCCTGCACGGTGACGATCCGGGGTACGGGCGCGTCCGCGTACCCCCGGGAGGTGACCGCGACCTCCAGGCTGCCCCGGCCGACGGTGGTGACCACGGCGGCGGCCGTGCCGCCCCGACCGTCGGCGAGCAGCAGCTCCTCGCCGACGCGCAGCCGCTGCACGGTTGCGGCGTGGTGCCCCTCCGGGCCGTCCAGGGTCAGCGCGTCACCGGTGGGCAGCGCCTCCACCAGGAACAGCGGCGCCGACACCTCAGGCGTGCCCGTTGAACGCGTCGCGCATCCGGGAGAAGAAGCCGCCCTGCTTGGTCAGCTCGGCGACCTCCTCGCCCCGGGTCTTGGCGAAGTCGCGCAGCATCTTCTCCTGGTCGGGGTCGAGCTTGGTGGGCGTCCGGACGTCCAGGTGCACGTAGAGGTCGCCCCGGCCGGTGCCGCGCAGGTGCGGTACGCCCCGGGCGCGCAGTCGCAGCGTGCTGGCCGGCTGGGTGCCGGCCTTGACGTCGACGGTCTCCTCGCTGTCCAGCGTCTTGATGGTGAGCCGGGTGCCCAGCGCGGCGGCGGTCATCGGCACGGTGACGCGGCAGTGCAGGTCGTCACCCTTGCGGGAGTAGACGTCGTGCGGACGCTCGTGGATCTCCACGTAGAGGTCGCCGGCGGTGCCACCGCCCGGGCCCACCTCACCCTGCTGGGCCAGCCGGATCCGCATGCCGTCCTCGACGCCGGCCGGGATCTTGACGGTGAGCGATCGGCGGGTGCGTACCCGGCCGTCGCCGGCGCAGGTCGGGCAGGGGTGCGGGATGGTGGTGCCGTAGCCCTGGCAGACGGTGCACGGCCGGGCCGAGACCACCTGGCCGAGGAAGGTGCGCTGCACGGACTGCACCTCGCCCCGGCCGGCGCACGCCTCGCAGGTGGCCAGGTGGGTACCGGCCGCGGTGCCGGCGCCCGAGCAGGTGGTGCAGAGCACGGCGGTGTCCACGGTGATCGGGGCCTCCACGCCGAACGCCGTCTCGTGCAGGTCCAGTTCGAGGCGCAGGATCGCGTCCGCGCCCGGACGGGTCCGTGGACGCGGCCCGCGGCCGGCGCCGCCCGCGGCGCCACCGAAGAACGCGTCCATGATGTCCTGGAAACCGACGAACGGGCCGGCTCCCCCCGGACCACCCGGGCCGCCCGCGCCCCCGCCGCCGGGGGCGAGCGGGTCGCCACCCAGGTCGACGATCTGCCGCTTCCGGTCGTCCGAGAGGACCTCGTACGCGGCGTTGATGTCCTTGAACTTCTCCTGGGCCTCCGGGTCCGGATTGACGTCCGGGTGGAACTGGCGTGCCAGCTTGCGGTAGGCACGCTTGATCTCGTCATCGGAGGCTTCCCGGCTGACACCGAGGATGCCGTAGTAGTCCCTGGCCACTGCGTTCCGTGTCCTCATGTTCGTCTCGCGTTGCGCCGACCGGCGGCCGCAGCCGGCCGTCGGCCCTGACTGGTCAGTTCTGGGCCAGCAGCTCGCCCACGTAGCGTGCCACGGCGCGCACCATGGCGATATTGCCGGGGTAGTCCATCCGGGTGGGCCCCAGCACCCCCAGGCCGCCCACGATGGTGGCCCCCGGGCCGTACCCGGTGCTGACCACCGAGGCGGCACGCAGGTTGTCGAACTCGTTCTCGTCGCCGATCAGCACCCGGGTCGTGCTGGGCTCGGTCTCGCCGATGAGCTTGAGGAGCACGACCTCCTCCTCCAACGCCTCCAGGATGGGCCGCAGCGAACCCTGGAAGTCGAGCAGACCACCCCGGGTCAGGTTGGCGGTGCCGGCCAGGGCGATGCGTTCCTCGTGCCGCTCGACGAGCGTCTCCAGCAGGACGGTGGAGAGCGTGGTCATGGCCGGGCGCAGCTGCACCGGCGCCTCTTCCACCAGCGCCTGCACCAGCGGTGGGGTGTCCGACATGCGCTCACCGGCGAGTTTCTCGTTGACCAGGCGACGCAGGTCGGTGACGTCGTCGGCGGGCACCGGTCCGGGCAGCTCCACCAGCCGCTGCTCCACCCGGCCGGTGTCCGCGATCATCACGAGCATCAGCCGGGTGGTGGAGATCGGCACCAGCTCCAGGTGGCGGACCGAGGAGCGGGCGAGGCTCGGGTACTGCACCACGGCCACCTGCCGGGTCAACTGGGCGAGCAGCCGTACGGTGCGGTGGACCACGTCGTCGAGGTCGACGGCCCCGACGAGGAAGCGCTCGATGGCCCGGCGTTCGGCCGGACTGAGCGGCTTGACCCGGGACAGCCGGTCGACGAAGAGCCGGTAGCCACGGTCGGTGGGCACCCGGCCGGCGCTGGTGTGCGGCTGCCGGATGTAGCCCTCCTCCTCCAGCACGGCCATGTCGTTGCGGACCGTCGCCGGGGAGACCCCGAGCTGGTGCCGCTCGACCAGCGCCTTGCTGCCGACCGGCTCCTGGGTCGAGACGTAGTCCTCGACGATGGCGCGGAGCACGGCGAGCTTCCGGTCGTCCAGACCCATCCTCCGCACCTCCTGTCGCACGTCGGCCGCCGGCCCACCCGGGCCGACGGACCGTCCTGGCACTCGACTGTAACGAGTGCCAGTCTACGTCGGCGTGCCCGCCGACGCGATGATCAACGACGGCCCGTGACATCCCGCGGGCCGATCGGCCCGGACGACAGGGCGATGTCGCTCTGGTGCGGCGTTGCTCACGGCACCTACCGTGACAACCATGACTGAACCACCTCGCCCTCCCGGCGCGGGAGACCCCGGCAACTACCCGCCGGAGCCGAATCTCCCCGGCTCGTCCTCGTCGGCCGAGCCGCCCACCGCACCACTGTCCGGGGCGCCCGGCCCGGGCGGCTATCCCCCAGCCGGTGGCTATCCGTCGCCCACCGGTGACCAACCGCCGTCGGGCGGCTACCCTCCGCCGGGCGGCTACCCCCCACCAGGGGGTTACCCCCCGCCGGGTGGCACGACTGGCGGGTATCCGACCGGCGGCGCGTACGGCGGCCCCGGCGGCGGTTACGCCAACAACGAGGACAAGACCTGGGCGCTCGTCGCCCACTTCGGCGGCGCGGCCGGGATGATCATCAGCGCGGGCGTGCTCGGCTGGATCGCCCCGCTGGTGGCGTTGCTGGCCCGGGGCAGCCAGTCCCCGACCGTCCGGGCGCACGCCGTGTCGGCGCTCAACTTCCAGCTCGTCTGGTCGATCGTCGGCCTGGTCGGCTGGGTGCTGTCCTGCATCTTCATCGGCTTCATCGGCGTCGTGGCGGCCGTCGTGCTCGGAGCCGTGTGCGGCATCCTCGCCGGCATCAAGGCCAACGAGGGGCAGCTCTACCGCTACCCGCTCTCCGCCAACCTCATCAAGTGATCCGGGCCGGCCGCTCCCCCGGCCGGTCCGGCACACCGCCGCCGGCCGGGCGGGCGTCCGGCTCAGGGCAGCAGGTCCCGCACGACCGCGTCGGCGAGCAGCCGGCCGCGCAGGGTGAGGACCGCCCGTCCGGCGGCGTACCTCTCGGCGTCCAGCAGACCGTCGGCGAGGGCCCGCGCGGCACCGGCCCGGCCGGCGTCGTCGAGCACCCCCAGCGGCAGTCCGCTGGCGAGCCGCAGCCGGAGCATCACGTCCTCCATGTGCGCCTCGTCCGTGGTCAGCACCTCGCGGGCCAGGCCGGGTGACGCGCCGGCCGCCAGCCGCTGGGCGTACGTGGTGGGGTGCTTCACGTTCCACCAGCGCACCCCGCCGACGTGGCTGTGCGCGCCCGGGCCCAGGCCCCACCAGTCGGCGCCGGTCCAGTAGAGCAGGTTGTGCCGGCACCGGGCCTCGTCGGCGCGCGCCCAGTTGGACACCTCGTACCAGGAGAGGCCGGCCGCGTCGAGGGCGGCCTCCGCGGCCAGGTAGCGGTCCGCCGCCACGTCGTCACTGGGGTACGGCACCTCGCCGCGCTTCATCCGCGCGGCGAGCCGGGTGCCGTCCTCCACGATGAGGGCGTACGCGCTGACGTGGTCGACCCCGGCGTCGACGACCTGCTCCAGCGTGCCGGCGAAGTCCTCGGCCCGTTCCCCCGGCGTGCCGTAGATCAGGTCCAGGTTGACGTGGTCGAACCCGGCCTCGCGCGCCTCGCGGGCGGCGGCGGTGGCCCGGCCGGCGCTGTGTTTACGGTCCAGGATCGCCAGCACACCGGGCGACGCGGACTGCATGCCCAGCGAGATCCGGGTGTAGCCGGCCGTGCGCAGGAGCTTCAGCGACTCCGGTGTGACCGACTCCGGATTCGCCTCGGTGGTCACCTCGGCGTCGGCGGCGAGCCCCCAGGTGCGGTCGATGCCCTCGAGGATGCGGGCCAGGTCGTCGGCGGGGAGCAGGGTGGGCGTGCCGCCACCGACGAAGACGGTGTCGACGCGGGGTGGCGGGTTGTCGCCGAGCACCCGGGCGGCGAGCGCCAGCTCGGCCAGCACGGTGTCGGCGTACGCCTCGCGGCTCGCGCCCCCACCCAGCTCGGCGGCCGTGTACGTGTTGAAGTCGCAGTAGCCGCAGCGACTGGCGCAGAACGGGACGTGGACGTACACGCCGAAGCCGCGCGCGCCGACCGCCGTGGTGGCGGTGGCGGGCAACGATCCGTCGCCGGGGACGGTCTCACCATCTGGAAGGACGCCGGGCATGGCCACTAGTGTGCCCGGCATGACCTCTCCCGACGTGCTCGTGCGGGTCGCCACGGCCCGTGGGGTGACCACCCTCACCCTGGACAGCCCGCACAACCGCAACGCGCTCTCCACCGCCCTGATGACCCAGTTGCTGGCGGGGCTGACGGACGCGGTGGCCGACGACGCAGTCCGGGTGATCGTGCTCGACCACACCGGGCCGGTCTTCTGCTCCGGCGCGGACCTGAAGGAGACCGCCGCGGCGTACGCCAGCGGAACCGTGCCCGCCGGCATGCTGGGCGACGTGCTGGCGGCGCTCTGGGAGTGCCCGAAGCCGATCCTGGCCCGGGTCGCCGGGCCCGCGCGGGCCGGCGGACTCGGCCTCATCGCCGCCGCCGATCTCGCGGTCTGCGCCGACGAGGCGACGTT
Source organism: Micromonospora sp. CA-248212 (assembly GCF_050948405.1). Lineage (NCBI taxonomy): Bacteria > Bacillati > Actinomycetota > Actinomycetes > Micromonosporales > Micromonosporaceae > Micromonospora > Micromonospora sp. CA-248212. The sequence goes on from NZ_CP192023.1 coordinate 5,807,942, forward strand.
CGCGTTCACCGAGGTCCGCATCGGGGTGATCCCGGCGGTGATCTCGGCGACCGTGCTGCCCCGGCTGCACCCCCGCGCCGCCGCCGAGCTGTACCTGACCGGGAACACCTTCGACGGGCGGCGTGCCGTCGAGGTCGGCCTGGTGACGGCCTCGGTGCCGGCCCAGGAGCTGGACGACGTGGTGCGGGGCTACTGCGACTCCCTGGTCCGCGGCGCGCCCGGCGCGCTGGCCGGCGCGAAGGATCTGCTGCGCCGGCCGGGCACCGCCGAGCTGCGCGGTGACCTGGCCCGTCTCGCCGCGCTCTCGACCGGCTACTTCCTCTCCGACGAGGGCCGCGAGGGGGTCACGGCGTTCCGGGAGAAGAGGTCGCCGCGATGGGTGGCCGCTCTGGACGCCGAACGCGGTGACCAGGCCGGGTAGGACCGCGGACGTCGGCCGGCTGCGGCGGCGCCCCGAAGGGTCACCACGCCGTCGCGCCACCGTCGACCGCGTAGTTGGCGCCGGTGATGTACGACGCCCGGTCCGAGGCGAGGAAGACCACCAGCTCGGCGACCTCCTCGGGGCGGGCGAAGCGCTTGAGCAGCGTCTTCGCCGTGATCGCGTCCCGGGCCTCCTGGTCGTCCCCCAGGTCGCGTTCACTGGCCGGGGTGAGGATGGGTCCGGGGCTGACCGCCACCGCCCGGATGCCGTGCGGTGCCCCTTCGAGCGCGAGCTGGCGGGTCATGCCGATGATGCCGGCGTTCGCCGCCGTGTGGCCGACCATCGGCGGGACGTGACCTGCGATCATCCCGGCCATCGAGGCCGCGTTGATGATGACGCCGCCCCCGCGCCGGACGAGGTACGGCCAGGCGAACTTCGACACCAGGTACGGAATGTCGAGTTCACCGGCGATCGTGTACCGCCAGTCGTCGACCGAGAAGTCCGGCAGGGGGCCGAAGCGCAGCGCGGCCGCGTTGTTGTAGACGACGTCGAGCCCCCCGTACGCGGCCACGGCGTCCTCGACGAGCTGACGGACCTGTTCCGGGTCGGTCAGGTCGACGGGCGCGACGCTCGTCATCTCCCCACCGGCGGCCCGGACGAGGTCGACCGTCTCGTTGTTGCCGTCCACCTGGATGTCGGCCCCGACGACCTTCGCGCCCTCGCGGGCGAAGGTCAGCGCCGCGACGCGCCCCAGACCACCGCCCGTGCCGGTCACGAGTACCACCTTGCCGTCCAGCGTTCCCATCGAATTCCTCCTCGGCGCTGGCACGTCCGATTGACGTGTCAACCGGGAAAGGTCCTGGCCAGGCATTCTCTTCCGGCTGTTGACGACGGGTGACGCGGCAGACACGATCTCCCTCCGCAGGTGAGTTCCGCGCGTCAGGGGGAACGTCCCGATCGGCGCGCGACGGCTGAGCGAAGCCCGAACCGGTCGAACGGCCCGGATGACGCCGGCGGGGACGTACGCTTGTCGAACTGTCGATCAGGAGGTGTGGGTGCGAACTCGGGCTGCCGTGGCGGGCGGAGTGGTGCTCATCCTCGTCGCCGTGATCGCGATCTGGCTCGTCCTGAAGCGGGTTGGGGACGAACTGCGGCTGCCACTGGCGGGACGCACCTGCACGGTCCAGGCCGACGGCAGGGTGGTCCTGGACGTGGAGCAGATGGCGAACGCGGCCACCATCGCGGCGATCGGCGTCCAGCGCGGCATGCCCGAGCGCGCCGTGGTGGTCGCGCTGGCCACCGCGTACCAGGAGTCGGGGCTGCGCAACCTCGACCACGGTGACCGCGACTCGCTCGGGCTGTTCCAGCAGCGCCCGAGCAAGGGGTGGGGCACGCCGGAGCAGATCCGTGACCCCCGGTACGCGGCGAACAGGTTCTACAAGGCGCTCAAGAAGGTGCGCGGCTGGGAGAAGATGCGGGTCACCGATGCCGCCCAGCGGGTGCAGCGCTCGGCGTTCCCCGAGGCGTACCAGAAGTGGGCCGACGATTCCGAGGTGCTCACCAAGGCCCTGCTCGGCGACGCGACCGAGGCGGTGGCCTGCACGGTGGGGCGTACCCCGGTGATGCACGGCGCGGCGGCGGCCGCGCAGCTGACCCGCAACCTGGCGCTGGACTGGGGTGTGTCGAGCGCCGAAGAGGCCAGCCAGACAGGGCTGGCGGTGACCGCGCAGGGCCAGCGCGACGGCTGGCGGTACGCGCACTGGCTGGTCTCGCACGCCCAGGACCACGGGGTGAAGCGGGTCCGTTTCGGCAACCTGGAGTGGACCGCTCGCAACGGCACCTGGGGCCAGGTGACCGGCGAACAGGGCCCCGCCGGCCAGGTGGTGGCCGAGGTATTCGCCGAGGGCTGACCGAGCCCGGATCTCTTAACCGGCAGTGACCGCACAATCGGACAAACAGCCGCAGAATCACCCGATGATCACGTAAATGTGACTCGCCGCACCGGTCCCGCTGCACGCGGTCCGACCCCGGGCCGTACCGTCGCCGCTCGCCCTCCCACCGCCCCGGCACTCGCGTTACGATCGGCGGCCTGTGCCAGAAATGGTTTCACCTCATGGGGAGGGGTACGACGCGGTGTTCGATTACGGCGACCGGACCGGCTACGAACCGATCAGCGACACTGACCGCAAGGAGTTCCACGAGCAGGGCTTCCTCCTGCTGCGCAACGTCCTGACGGAGGACCACCGGGCGGCGCTGGAGGCGGCTGTCGACCGCGTCTACGCGGAGGAGCAGGCCAAGGGCACCACCAAGAAGGACGGCACCCTGCACCTGCTGGGCTTCCTGGAGCGCGACGAGCTCTTCGGTGAGCTGCTGACCCACCCGATCGCCTTCCCGTACATGTGGGGGCTGGCCGGCTGGAACATCTACACCCACCACAACCACCTGGACGTCACCCCGCCGGCCGCCGAGCCGGAGAAGCCGTACTGGGGTTGGCACCAGGACGGGTACCGGCAGAACTCCGACCCGGAGACGATGGACCCGAATCTGCCCCGCCCGATGTTCTCGCTGAAGGTCGCGTACGTGCTGTCCGACCTGTCGGAGACCGGCCGCGGCGCCACCAAGGTCATCCCGGGCAGCCACCTGAAGAACTCGCTGTCCCGGCCGGCGGACCTCACGGTGCAGAACCCCGACCCGGAGGGCACGGTGGAGATCACCGCCAACCCGGGCGACGCGTTCATCTTCGACCGCCGGCAGTGGCACTCGCGCTCGACGAACCTGTCGACCATCACCCGCAAGATGCTCTTCGTCGGCTACACCTACCGGTGGATCCGTCCGCTGGACGAGCTGCACCCCGACGTGAACGGCGAGTGGTACCGCAACCGCACGCCCGTGCAGCGCCAGCTGATCGGTGAGGGCACCCACACCGCCAACTACTGGGGCATCAACTGGGACGGGTACGTCGACGACGAGATCCCGCTGCGCAAGGAGCTCAAGGAGCGCGGTCTGCTCGACCGCAACATCCCCTGGCTGCGCTGATCGCCCGCTGCTGAGAACGGCCCCCCGCCACTGTCGGCGGGGGGCCGTCGCCGTATCCGCTTCCGGGCCACCAGGTGCCGCGCTGTCGGTAGCGTGAGGGGTAGGCAGAGCCGGGGCGCGGCGCTCGGGCGGGCGCGGGGTGGCACAGGAGGCAGCCGCGATGACGTCCGCTCCCCTCCCCCGGATCCTTCGCCGTCGGGGCGAGCCGGAATATCCGACCTTCCTGGAACTCTTCTTCGACCTGGTCTACATCTTCCTGCTCTCCCGACTCTCCGCCAGCCTGGGTGATGACCTCAGCATCCGGAACGCGGCGCAGACCGCCGTCCTGCTGCTGGCCGCCTGGTGGGTCTGGGTGCTCACGGCCTGGCTCACCGACCTGTTCAACCCCCGGCTGCCGATCATCCAGGCGACCGTCCTGCTGGTCATGCTCGGCGCCCTGCTGATGGCCATCGCGACACCACACGCCTTCGGCCGGTACGGGTGGCTCTTCGTCGCCGCGTACTTCGGCATCCACCTGGTCCGTGACGCCGTCCTGATCCCCGGCACCCGGATCAACCGCCCGATCCAGGCCCGGAGCATCCGGGTCTTCTTCTGGTTCGGCGTCACCGTGACCCCGTGGGTGGCCGGGGTGTTCGTGGACGGGACGGCCCGGCTGGCGCTGTGGTCGCTCGCGGTGGCGGTCGACCTCGGCTCGGCCCGGTTCGGCTGGCCGACGCCGGGGCTGGGGCGTACCGAACTCGCCAGCCAGATCTTCACCGGGGTGCACCTCTCCGAGCGGCACCGGGCGATCTTCATCGTCGCGCTCGGCGAGTTGATCCTGAGCATCGGCACGGGGCTGGCCGGCAGCGGGTTCACCGCCGGTCAGGTGACCGCCAGCGCGGTCGCGTTCGTCAGCGCGGTGCTGGTGTTCCAGCTCTACTTCCAGCGCGTCCGGCGAATCCTGGCCCCACCAAGCGTCACGACGGTGGAGCGGGTCCGCTCCGGCACCTCCACCTCGTACACCCACCTGGTGATGGTGGCCGGGGTGGTGCTGGTCTCGACCGGCACCTCGATGGTCATCGCCCGGCCGGCCGGTCACGCCCCGGCGGACGTGATGGCCGCCATTCTCGGCGGACCGGCGTTGTTCCTGCTCGGCAGCGTGCTGTTCGACGCCGTGGTGACGGCGCGGATCCTCTGGTCCCGGGTGCTGGCGATCGTGCTGCTGGCGGTCGTGCTGCTGTGCGCGCTTGTCGCGCCCGGCACGTTCCGGCTGCCGCCGTTGGCCGTCCTGGTGGTGGCGAACCTGGTCCTGCTGCTCACCCTGGCCGGGGAGGGGCTGGCCGCCCGTCGCAGACGGGCCGAGGTCACCGCGCCGGCCCGGTGAGGGATCGCCCCACCCACCGCGCGGAGTCTCACCCCAGCATCGGCGGCGCCGGCGCACGCGTGTGTCGTCGGGTGCTGGCCAGGTTCGCCACGGCGATCAGGGCCAGCACGATCATGGCGAGCAGCGCGACCAGGATCGGCGGAAGCACGGGCGTGGCCGGCGCCAGGCACCCCAGCAGCAGCACGCCGGCCAGCCGGGACCGCGAGATGCGTCCGAACACGGTGAAGTCGAGCAGGCCCCGGCCGATCAGGTACAACGCGGGGCTGCCGAGGATGACCGCGGCCCACGACGGCGGGGTCTCGCCCAACGGTCGATTCACCACAAGGTCGCTGGTTACCGCCGCCCCGGCGATGCCGGCCACCATGATCAGATGGGTGATCGCGGCGGACTGGGTGAGCAACGCCGGGTCGGTCGACCTGACGATCGCCTCGGTCAGCAGCTCACCGGCGCGGTAGATGTAGATCCGCCACATCAGCACCACAGTGCTGAACACCACGAGCAGCGCCCAGGCCCTCGCCAGCGTGTAATCGCTCCGGCTGAAGGTCGTCCCGGTCACGAAGATCGACACCCCGAGCGCGATGATGACGAACTGCCGGTAGCGCTCGGCCACCCGCGCGTGGACCAGCCGCCAGTCCCCCGGTCGTGAGCGACCGATCCGGGGCAGCGGCCAGCCGCACACCGCCCCGACGTATTCGACGACGATCGCGAGCGCCCAGATCGACAGCTGGCCCGAGCCGCCGACGAGCGCTCCGGCGATCCAGCCGACGCCGGTGACGCACTTCCAGGTCTGGATCCGGATGCTCGACCGCCGCAGGGGCCGGCCCCTCGAGACGACAACTGCGTAGTAGGCGGTCGTGCTGAGGGGGATGAACACGAAGGTGATCGCGAAGAGCAGCGCGCGATCGCCGTACGCCTCGGCTGCGGCCGCCGCCAACAGCAGGCTGGCCGCCGCCACCGAGGTGAGATGCCCCTGCCCGGATGGACTGGTCAGGTCGATGGTGTCCGCGGTCCACACGCTCAGCGCCCAGACCATCGCGAACGCGAGCAGCAGCACCAACACCTTGGCGACGCCGGTCCAGGTCAGGTCGTTGGCCAGGATCGTCGCCAAGGTGACCAGCGCGAAGACGTAGACGAGGTCGAAGAAGAGCTCCAGGAACGCCGGACGCTCCAGCGCCGGATCGGGCGCCGCTGCCATGGCGCCGCCGTCCGTAGCCATCGACATCGCGCTTCACCCGGCCTCCACCGCATGCCCTCAAGGGGGACGATACGGGCAACGGCAGGCCCTCAGCCCCGTCATCCGGTTCTTGGCGACCGCGGGCCACCCCAACGCTGGCCCGTCGCCCCGGCAACACGGTCAGCCCCGTCGCCTTCAGCCGGTCACGTGACGTCTCGACGCAGGGGCAGCAACAGGGCGATCGCCGAGGCGGCCACCGCGTACGCGGTGAGCAGGAGAGCGCCGGCCGCCGGTGGGAGCAGGTTGACGGTGCCGCTGCCGACTTCCGTGGAGATGGCGTCGGCGACGTAGGTGAAATCGGTCAGCGCGGCGGTGGCTCCGCCGGGCAGGATCGGGTAGAGCGTGTTGACGCCCGGGATCATCATCAGCACCGGCTCCCCCACGTACAGATAGCCGATCACGACGCACAGCGCCGCGATCTGGTGGTGGATGAGGGCGCCCATCCCGGCCCCGAGGAGCAGGTAGACCACCATCGCGACGGCGATACGGCCGAGCAGCGCCAGCACCGTGGAGGCTGGCAGACCGAGTGGGACGTCGCGGGCGGCGGCGACAGCGAACAGCGCCACCGCGGCGGTGCCCGCGAGAACGAGCCCGTACGCGAGGCCGACGACCGCGTACGTGGCGAGTTTGGCGGCGAGCACCCGCCCACGGCGCGGAGCGAAGAGAAAGGTGACCGCGGCGGTGCGGTGTCGGTACTCGGAGGTGACCGCCAGGGCCCCGGCGGCGGCCGGCACGAACGCGGTGTAGCCGAGAATGCCGAGGATCGCGCGGAGGCCGGCCTCGGTGTCCAGACCGGGCTGCCCGTGGAGAATCCTCGGGTGCGACGGTGCGCGGCCTCGGCGAGGCCGAGAAGGTCGAGCAGGGTGGTGACCCGGCTGTCCGGATATCCGCCCATCGCGGCGTAGACGCGCAGGTGGTCGCGGGCGGTGTGTCCAGGGTGGAACGCGTTGGCGTCGAACACGGCGCCGACAGTGCGCGAGGGCCGGGCCAGTTGGCCGTACGGCAGCCCGCCGATCGTGGCGGTGCCACTGGTCGGCGACACCAGCCCGGTCATCATGCGCATCGTGGTGGTCTTGCCGGCGCCGTTCGGGCCGAGGAATCCGGTGACCACACCGGGCTGCACGGTGAAGCTCAGATCCTGCACGGCGGTCACGTCACCGTAGCGCTTTGTCAGGCACGACACCTCGATCGCGAGGTGGTCGCCGGTCACGCGCGGGCCGCCATGGCACGCGTGATCGTCTCCACGAGGCCTGGCGCGGCCGGGCTGGAGAGCACCACCTGGTCGAACTCGCCGCCTGCCGACGCCCGGTCCAGAACGAGGTGCAGTCCCGGTTCCGCCCGGCGGGCTGCCACGAGCTGCCGAGGACCGCCGTACAGGCCCCATACTCCGATCTTGGCGAAGCCGGACACCACGTATCCGCGGCGGGCACCACGGGCCAGACGGAGCGGGTTGTCCACCAGGGCGACGTGCCGCACCGCGGTGAGGGGCAGTGCGAACTGCTCCCGCCCGACCCAGACCCGCTCCCATCCGGTGAACCGAATGTCGATCACATCGTTGGTCACCATGACCGATGCCATCAGTCATCCCCTTTCGTCGTGTCGGAGTCGTCCGTCGGCGCAGGCGTACGCCTGTCGGTCGTCGGCAGATCGGTGGGCAGCAGAACGGTCGCCAACAGTCGCGGGATCCGTTCACCGCCGGGCTGGTTGCCGAGCAACGGGCCAACCAGTGCGTTGAGACCGGCGGCGAACTCGCCCAGTTCGGCGTCGGTCAGGTGCAGCACGAGTTGCTGGTAGCCCACACCGTCGGCGGCGAAGTCGATCCGCTCCCGGGCGAGATAGCGGGAGAACTCCGACAGCAGGCTCGACATGAACGCCGTGAAGTAACGCGCGTGGTCCTCCCGCGTAGCCGTGGCGAGGGCCGCCGGGTCGAGCGTCGCGCCGTGCGCGGGCAACGCGTACACCCGCTCGACGGTGCCGCGAACCCTGCGTTCGTCAACCACCTCGACCAGCCCTGCCCTGACCAGGATCGCCAGGTGCCGGTACATCGTGGCCTGCGGGACATCGGGCAGCAGCTCAAGCAGCCCTTGGGTGGTCAGGCGCGTGCCCGCGACCGCACGCAGGATCCGGATCCGCACCGGATGCAGCGCCAGGTCCGCCCAGCGCTCTCTCGACATCTCCACGACCGAACGGTATCACTATCGATAATGAGAATGGAAGACCGCGTTCAGAACGACGGATGGGCGCTCGCGCCCTCGACGTCGGCTAACGGGCGGCGAGGCGGCGGCGGACGTTGTCCCGGATCGGCTCCGGCAGGTCGTCCGCGTCGAGCAGGCGGGGCAGCAGCTCCGGCTCCAGGCTGGTCGCCCGGAACACCTCGCCGATGGTCACCCCGTGCGCGGGCCGTTCCACCACCTCGACCGGATCGCCGGCGCCCACCTCGCCCTCGCGCAGCACCCGCAGGTACGCCCCCGGGGTGGCCCGGACCGTGAACCGCTTGATCAGATCCGGTACGCCCCAGAAGCCGGCGAACGTGGTGCACGGGGTGCGCGGCATGGTCACCTGGAGCACCGCCGTGCCCACCGCCCACTGTTCACCGATGACCGCGCCGGTCACGTCGACGGCGTAGGTGGTCAGGTTCTCCCCGAAGCCGCCCGGACGGATCGACCGGCCCATCTCGGCCGACCACCACGCGGCGTCCTCCTCGGCGTACGCGTAGACGGCCTTGTCCGGCCCGCCGTGGTGGGCCCGCTCGCCGATGAAGTCACCGGCCAGGCCGCCGGTCAGCAGCGACACCGGCCCGTCGACAGGCCGCTTGTCGATGCCGCTGCGACCGCTCGCGTCGCCGGCCCACTCCGCCTCGGTCACGATGCCGAGGTTCACCGCTGCCACCCTGCCTGCCATGACGGCCAGCCTAGGGTCTGCCTCGCAGGGGGGTCGAGCCGATTCACCGGGCGGTCGAGCCGATTCACCGGGCGGTCGAGCCGAGGCGGGGTCCGGACGACGACCGGCGGCGGCGCGGCCCTCGACCGGCCCTGCGCTCAGCCCTTGACCGCTCCGGCCACCAGGCCGGAGACCATCTTCCGCTGCACCAGCAGGAAGAAGATGATGACCGGCAGGGTGAACAGCGTGGAGGCGGCCATCACCGGCCCCCAGTTGGTGTCGTCACGGCCGAAGAAGAAGGTCATCGCCACCGGCAGGGTGTAGCGCCCCTGGTCGTTGATGAACGTCAACGCGAAGATCAGCTCATTCCACGCCGTGATGAACGAGAAGATGCTGGTCGCGACCAGGCCGGGCGCGACGAGCGGGAACAGCACCCGCCGGAACGTCTGGGCCCGGCTCGCGCCGTCGATGGCCGCCGCCTCCTCCAGTTCCTTGGGCACGGCCGCGACGAAACCGCGCAGCATCCACACCGCGAACGGCAGCGAGAAGCCGAGGTACGTGAGGATCAGGCTGGGCAGGGTGTTGTAGAGCCCGAGCCGCTGGATCATCAGGAACAGCGGGATGACCAGCGCCTCCAACGGGATCATCTGCACGATCAGCAGCATGATCAGGAAGCTGGTCCGGAGCTTGAAGCGGAACCGGGCCACCGCCGTCGCCGCGAGCAGGGCGACGAGCCCACTGAGCACCACCGTGGACACCGCGACGATCGCGCTGTTCACGAAGAAGTCGAGGAAGGTCACCCCGGGGATCAGGTTGCCGGTGAGGATCTCCCGGTAGTGCGCCAGCGTCGGATGGGTCGGCACCGGCTGCGGGGTGGCCGAGAAGATCTCGTTGCTGGGCTTCAGCGACGTCGAGATCATCCAGTAGACCGGGAAGGCCGCGAAGAGCGCGACCAGCAGCCCGGCGGCGTTGAGGGCGACCTTCTTCACGACTCGTCCTCCTGCTTGAGCACCATCCGTACGTAGAAGCCGGTGACCACGAGCAGGATCAGCGTGAGGATCACCGCGATGGCCGCGCCGAGCCCGTACTTCGGCGGCGGCGAGAAGGCCTCGGCGTACGAGTAGATCGAGAGCATGAACGTCGGCCGGTCCTGGGTGCCACCGGCCAGCACGAACTGCTGGGTGAAGACCTTGAAGTCCCAGATGGTGGAGAGCACGATCAGGATCCCGAAGACCGGGCGCAGCAGCGGGAAGGTGATCTTCCAGAAGACCCGCCACGGGCTCGCGCCGTCCACCCGGGCCGCCTCGTGCAACTCACTCGGCACACTCTTGAGGCCGGCGAGCACGCTCACCGCGATGAACGGGAACGAGTGCCACACGACCACCAGCGTGAGGATCGCGAAGAACAGCAGCGGCGAGTTGAACCAGCCGTAACCGGTCCAGTCGCTACGACCGAACAGGGCGTTCGAGAGTCCGTCCGGCAGAGCGTTGAACAGCCAGGTGACCAGGCCACTCGTGTCGTCGAAGATCCACTTCCAGACGATCGTGCCGGTCAGCGCGGGGGTGGCCCAGGCGAGCATCACGCAACTGGCCACGAAGGTCGCCATCTTGCGACCGAGCCGGTTGAGCAGCAGTCCGACCAGGGTGCCCAGCACCATTGTGAGCAACACGTTCGCCGCGGCGAACAGCACGGTGTTGCGCAGGACGGTCAGGAAGAACGGATCCGTGAGAATGTCGGTGTAGTTACCGAGCCCCACCCACGGCCACTCCCGGTCGCCCCGCAACTGCCGGACGCTGTTGAGCCGGTAGAAGGACATCGCCACCACCTGGCCGAGCGGCCAGAGCAGCAGCACCCCGATGATGACGAGGGCGGGCAGGAGCAGCAGGTAGGGCAGGCGGTCGACCCGGCGACGCCGCCGCGCAGGGTTCTCCCGCGCGGCGGACGTCTCCGGCACCTCGGTCAGCGTGGTCACTTGGAGTTGAGGATGCTTTCCATCTCACCGGCCGCGTCGGCGGTAGCCTTCTCGACCGTCTTCTGACCCTTCATGACCGAGCTGTTCATCGCCTGGGTCACCGTCTTCGTCCGGCTGACCTCCACCCACTTCGGGGTGAGCGGCGTGAGCTTGGTGTTCTGCATGGTGGTGGCGAACGCCGCCATCACCTTGTCGTTGGCGTACGTGTCGCTGGCGACCAGGTCCTTGTAGACGGGGAAGAACCCGAGGCTGCTCGCGAAGCTCTGCGCGTTCTTCTTGTTCAGCAGCACGGTCAGGTAGTCCCAGGCGAGGTCCTGCCGCTCGCTGTCCTTCCAGATCGCCACGTCGGAGCCACCGGCGAAACCGGGCGCGGCCTTGCCGTCCGGGCCGGGGATCGGGAACGTACCCCAGACCTTCTCGATCTCGGGGTTGTCCTTCTTGATGGCGGCCTGCTGCCAGCTACCGGCGAACGCCATCGCGGCCTTGCCGGTGGCGAACTGCGTCCGCGCGTCGATCTCGTTCCAGCCGGCGGCGGCCGGTGGGGCGACCTTGTGGACCGTGACCAGGTCGGTCCAGTACTTGACGGCCCGCTGCGCCTCCGGCGTCGAGTAGCCGGACTTCCACGCACCGCCCTGGTTGGTGGCGATCTCCGCGCCCGCGCCCCAGAGGAACGAGTAGAAGGGCAGCTCGGAGTTGCCCGGCAGCGCGATGCCGTAGGTGCCCTTCTTCTTGGCCTGCACCGCCTTGGCGACGGTCACCAACTCGTCCCACGTCTTCGGCGGCTGCACGCCCGCCTCGGCGAACCAGTCGGTGCGGTAGTAGATGGCCCGCACGCCCGCGTACCAGGGGACGCCGTACTGCTTGCCGTCGAGCTGCGCGTTGCGTACCAGGTCGGGCAGCAGGTCCTTGCCGTCCGCCCAGCCACCCATCCGACCGCTGACGTCGGCGAGCGCCTCCTGCGCGGCCCAGCCCTGGGTCTCGGTGTTGCCCAGTTCGGTGATGTCCGGGCCCTCACCGCCGGCCAGCGCGGCCTGGAACTTCTTCGGCGCCTCCAGCCAGGGGATGTACTGCACCACCACATCGGTGTCGGGGTGCTTCTGCCGGAACTCGGTCTCCACGCCGTCGAGGAAGGCGTTCTGGGCGTCGCCACCCTCGCCCATCATCCAGACCGTGAGCTTGCTGTCGTCGGTCGCTTCCTCGCCGGAGCCCCCACAGCCGCCCAACACCATGGCGACCGAGGCCACCACGGCAGTGACCGGGGCCAACCGCTTCCACCTGTTCACGCCACTTCTCCCCTCGCGTCGCCTGGCACTAACCTTCTCCGCCGCACCTTAGTACGAAGAAATCCTTTACGACAGTGGGCGGGCAGGCCGAAGCGTGGCGACCGTACCGCAGGTGGACGGTGCCGCTGCTCGTGGAACCGGGCCGAACCCGGGCATTGACGTCACGAAAGAGCGCCCAGCCGTTTGGCCGGGCGCTCTTTCGAGTGGTGCGGTGATGCCAGGTTGTTACCGGGTGACGCGGCGGCGGCCACCCACACCAGCCACCAGCGCGACCGCGATAGCGGCCACCACGACCTGCACCAGCAGCTCGGTCCAGTCGATACCAGCGGTCTCGGTCGCGATACCCATCGCCCGCGCCAGCACCGTGCCCAGCAGAGCCGCGCCGACACCGATCAGCAGGTGCAGCCAGATCGGCATGTTCTGGCGGCCCGGAACAACCAGGCGGCCGAGCGCCCCGACGATGAGACCAACAACGATGGCAGTGATGATGCCCCACACGGTGAGCTCCACGGTCGCCCTCCTTCTAAGAATGTCTGACACACAATGTGTGCTTCCTGTCGTGACCGTTAAGTTCCCGACCCACCAAAAATCCAAACCGACTTGATCGCCCAGACGGTCACGACTTGGTGAACACAGGCACGGACCACCAGGACCTCCCGCGCCCCGCCCCGCGATCTTGCACTTTCGGTCGTCGATAGGGGGTGGGATGCCCGGGATGTCGCAGCAGAAAGTGCAAGATCGGCGCGGGCGCCGTGGCCGGCGTGACTCCGCGGTACTGCTCGAACGGCGTCTTGCCCCCCACGCTCCAGTGGGCCCGTCCTGTAGCGCACCCAAGATCGTGCTCCATCCATGAAGTAGTGGCATCCGGGCTGACGAAGACCACTACATCCAGGATCGAGCACGATGTTGGCGCGGGACGCGGTCGGCACTCGCCCTCGGGCGCGGGCGACACTGCGGCCGCCTCGGACATGGCGCTTCCGGAGCGGGCGACCTGTCCGGGCACGACAGCGAGGGGCGCTCGGCCTGATGGCCGAGCGCCCCTCGAAAGTGTTGCGGTACTACGGGTGTGCGGTGTTACCGGGTGACGCGGCGGCGGCCACCCACACCGGCCACCAGCGCGACCGCGATCGCCGCCACCACGACCTGCACCAGCAGCTCGGTCCAGTCGATACCAGCGGTCTCGGTCGCGATACCCATCGCCCGCGCCAGCACCGTGCCCAGCAGAGCCGCACCGACACCGATCAGCAGGTGCAGCCAGATCGGCATGTTCTGGCGGCCCGGAACAACCAGGCGGCCGAGCGCCCCGACGATGAGACCAACAACGATGGCAGTGATGATGCCCCACACGGTGAGCTCCACGGTCGCCCTCCTTCTAAGAATGTCTGACACACAATGTGTGCTTCCTGTCGTGACCGCTAAGTTCCCGACCCACCAAAAATCCAAACCGACTCACCCGCACAAGAAGTTGCCGGCGTCGATGTCGGTCGGCTGCGTCGGTTGGCACCGAAACACGTCCACACAGCTCAGGCAACATGTTGCCCAGGGCGACCACCCCAGACCTCAACCCCAAAAAAAATCCGCCCCACCCCCCGACCGCCCCCGGTGATCAAGAGGTTCGCGTCAGGATCCGGGCTTCGGATGACGCGAACCTCTTGATCACCGCGAGGAAGGGGTGGGGGGTGGGAGGGGGTGGGGGGTGGGGGGTGGGGGGCTACTTCTTGCCGGTGGGTTTGGCGTCGCCGGAGTCGGAGGAGAGGGCGGCGATGAAGGCCTCCTGGGGCACCTCGACGCGGCCGACCATCTTCATCCGCTTCTTGCCTTCCTTCTGCTTCTCCAGCAGCTTGCGCTTACGGCTGATGTCACCGCCGTAGCACTTGGCGAGCACGTCCTTGCGGATGGCGCGGATGGTCTCCCGGGCGATCACCCGGCTGCCGATGGCCGCCTGGATGGGCACCTCGAACTGCTGGCGCGGGATGAGCGTACGGAGCTTCGCGGCGATGGTGACGCCGTAGTTGTACGCCTTGTCCTTGTGCACGATGGCGCTGAACGCGTCCACCGGCTCGCCGTGCAGCAGGATGTCCACCTTCACCAGGTCGGACGCCTGCTCGCCGGAGGGCTCGTAGTCCAGCGAGGCGTACCCCTTGGTACGACTCTTCAACTGGTCGAAGAAGTCGTAGATGATCTCGGCGAGGGGCAGCGTGTAGCGCAGCTCCACCCGGTCGGCGGAGAGGTAGTCCATGCCGAGCAGGCTGCCGCGCCGGCCCTGGCACAGCTCCATGACCGCGCCCACGTAGTCGTTGGGCGTCAGCACGGTGGCCCGCACCACCGGCTCGTACACCTCGGCGATCTTGCCGGTCGGGTACTCGCTCGGGTTGGTGACGACGATCTCCTCGCCGTCGTCCGTGATCGCCCGGTAGACGACGTTGGGCGCGGTGGAGATGAGGTCGAGGTTGTACTCGCGCTCCAACCGCTCCCGGATGATCTCCAGGTGGAGCAGGCCGAGGAAGCCGCAGCGGAAGCCGAAGCCGAGCGCGCCGGAGGTCTCCGGCTCGTAGTCCAGGGCGGCGTCGTTGAGCTTGAGCTTGTCCAGGGCCTCGCGCAGGTTCGGGTAGTCGGACCCGTCGATCGGGTAGAGGCCGGAGTAGACCATCGGCTTCGGGTCCTTGTAGCCACCCAGCGGCTCGGCCGCCGGCCGGGCGTTGATGGTGACCGTGTCACCGACCCGGGACTGCCGGACGTCCTTCACACCGGTGATCAGGTAGCCGACCTCGCCGACCCCGAGCGCCTCGGCCTTGACCATCTCGGGTGAGATGACGCCGATCTCGAGCAGCTCGTGCACGGCGCCGGTGGACATCATCTTGATCCGGTCGCGGGCGCTGATCCGGCCGTCGATGACCCGGACGTACGTGACGACGCCGCGGTACACGTCGTACACCGAATCGAAGATCATCGCCCGGGCGGGCGATTCGGCCTCGCCGACCGGCGGGACGAACTGCCGGACGATCTCGTCGAGCAGGTGCGGTACGCCCTCGCCGGTCTTGCCGGAGACTCGGATGCAGTCGGCGGGGTCACCGCCGATGAGGTGGGCCAGCTCCTCGGCGTACTTCTCCGGCTGGGCGGCCGGCAGGTCGATCTTGTTGAGCACCGGGATGATGCGCAGGTCGTTCTCGAGGGCCAGGTAGAGGTTGGCCAGGGTCTGCGCCTCGATGCCCTGGGCGGCGTCGACCAGCAGCACGGCGCCCTCGCAGGCGGCCAGCGACCGGGACACCTCGTACGTGAAGTCGACGTGCCCCGGGGTGTCGATCATGTTGAGCACGGCCTGCTCGCCGGTCCGCTCGCCCTCGCGGATGGTCCACGGCATGCGCACGGCCTGGCTCTTGATGGTGATGCCGCGTTCGCGCTCGATGTCCATCCGGTCCAGGTACTGCGCGCGCATCTGCCGGGGGTCGACCACGCCGGTGAGCTGCAACATCCGGTCGGCCAGGGTCGACTTCCCGTGGTCGATGTGGGCGATGATGCCGAAGTTCCGGATGCGACCGGGGTCGGTGGCACCAGGGGCGTTCGCGCCGGGATCGAGCTTCGGTGGCACAGCGGTCCGTTCTAGTCGGCTGACGTGAACAGGCCGGCGCGCCGCCGACCCCCTCCATGTTCCCACGCCGCCGGGGTACGCCCACTGCGCGGGCGACGGATCGGCCCCCGGGACGCCTCACTCCATCGGCGGCTCCACGAAGAGCGCGGCCAGCCGGGGCAGCCGGCGGCGGGCCTCGGACTCGTCGTCGAAGTCCCAGAAGTCGTTGAGGTTCGGCGTCCGGACCGGCTCGCGGTCCGTCGGCAGCTCCGACGCGGTGGCCCTGCGGTACGCGTCCCACGGCACCGCCAGCATCTGCTCGGCGGAGAACTCCTCCCCGCTGAGCGACGCGGCCCGCACCTGGGGCAGCTCGGCCAGCGAGTCGGGGTCGCCGACCGCGCGGGCGAACACCGCCCGACCCTGGGTCATCAGCCAGCCCCGGAAGTGCTCGAAACCCTCCGCCGACGCCCCACCGTTGATCAGGTACGCCGCGCCCCACAGGTCCGCCTTGTGCGAGGCGGCCAGCACTCTGGCCTGGTGCTGGGCGTACCCGACGATGTCCTGCGGATCGCGCTCGGCGAGCAGCGCCACGGCCCGCGCGGCGACCGGCCCGGGCTCACCCCCGCCCCCGGCGCGGGCCTGGTCGATCAGCTGCCAGAAGTCCTCGGTCCTCATGGGTTGGCAGTCTGGCAGTGTCGCCGCGCGCCGCGCATGTACCCCGGGGGAGCATGGTGGGGTGTCCTCCCCGCCACCGCCAGTGCCGTACCACGCGAGCGCGTCGCGCCCGTCGTGGCCGGAGCTGCCGGCGGCGCTGCGGGCCGCGATCGCCGACCGGCTCGGCGCGCCGGTGGTCACCGCCCAGGTTGCCACCGCCGGCTTCACCCGGGGCTTCGCCGCCGTGCTGCACACCGCCGACGGCGGTCGGGCTTTCGTCAAGGCGGCACCCGCCGCCGTGCAGCCGGGCCTGGTTCAGGGGTACGCCCGGGAGGCGGCGATCCTCGACCGGCTGCCGACCGACCTGCCCGCGCCCCGCCTGCGGTGGACGCTGGACGAGGCCGGCTGGTTCGTGCTCTGCGCCGAAGCGGTCGACGGCCACCTCCCACGCCTGCCCTGGGCGCGGGCCGAGCTGGACGCCACCCTCGCCGCGTACGCCGAGGTCGCCGCCGTGCTCGCCGATCCACCGACCGGCCTGACCGCGCTCGGCCTCCCCCGCCTGGCCGACCTGGCCCGCTCGGACATCCTCTGGTGGGAGGAGGTCGCCGCGGGCCGGGAGCCGCTCCCCGCGCTGCCCGCCGCCGCCCGGGGCAGACTCCCCGAGCTGGTGGCGCTGGAGTCCCGCCTCCCCGCGTACGCGGACGGGGCGACCGGCGTGATCCACGGCGACCTGCGGGTGGACAACGTGCTCATCGGCCGGGACGGCCGGGCCTGGATCTGCGACTGGACCTGGGCCTGCACCGGACCGGCCTGGTTCGACCTGGTCACGCTGCTGCTCACCGCATCCGACGGCGGCCTGGACGTCGATCGGATCTTCGCCGCGCACCCGGCGAGCGCGGGCGCTCCCCCGGACGCGCTGGACGCCACCCTCGCCGCGTTGGCCGGCTACTACCTCACCGGGGCGGACGCGACATCGGTGACGGCCTCACCGCACCGGTCCACGCACCAGCGGTCCAGCGGAAGACAGGCCCTCGACTGGCTCGCCCGCCGGCAGGGCTGGCGGTGACCGCGCCGGCGTCCTCGCGCGGGCCGTCCCGTGGTCCACCCCGGCTTTCCGGAAATCGGGCGGTCAGCGGCCGGCGGATACCCTGGTTCGCAGGAAGCCGGGTGGATCACGGCTCCCGCACCCACTGGGCGCGGGAGTCGAGCAGGCGCGGTCGGGTGGAGCCGTTTTGGCTTGTCCCCGGGCGACCTGGTAACCTGGCTTTTCGCGCGGCGATGACTCATGTCGTCATGCCGTGCGCAAGCTGACCAACCCGAGCTATCAAGACGAGGCTGTCGCGTGGCGAACATCAAGTCCCAGATCAAGCGCAACCGGCAGAACGAGAAGGCCCGGCTGCGCAACAAGTCGGTCAAGTCGTCGCTGAAGACCGCCGTCCGGAAGTTCCACGAGGCCGCCGAGGCCGGTGACGTCGAGAAGGCCACCGCTCTCATGCAGGATGCCTCGCGCAAGCTGGACAAGGCCGTCAGCAAGGGCGTGATCCACGCCAACCAGGCCGCGAACCGCAAGTCGGCGATCGCGAAGCGCGTGGTGACGCTCTCCGCCTGACGCTTCGTCGTCAGACTGATTCGGAAAGCCCCGGACCGAGGTCCGGGGCTTCCGTGTGTCCACGAACCGGCGCGCGCCTGCGCTTCGGCGGCCGTCAGTCCAGCGGGTCCCTGCGGCGTCTGGGCCGCACCGGGTCGGGTCGGACCACCACCGGAGTCACGGCGCTCCACTCGACCCGGGCCCGGCCGACCACCGGCTCCATCTGCCGGCGGAAGCGGTCCCGCTCCTGTTCGGGTACGAGCGCGGCGGAACGGACCACCACCGCGGCCACCATGTCGTTGAGCTTGACCATCGCCGCCACCACCACGGGTAGCACCAGCACCGCCCACCAGGTGACCAGCTCCGCGAGGGCGAGCAGCACGGCCAGGGCGATGGCGCCCTCGAAGAACAGGAAGCAGAGCACCCCACCGGGGTTGACGAACCGCAGGCCGAGGAGCCGGGCGTAGAGCGGCCGGTACCGCTCCTCGTCGGCGGACACGGTGGCCCACGCCGTACGGTTCGGCCCCGTCACCGACTGCTGCCCTGCCGGGCCGCCGCCACCGAGAAGACCGCCCGTTCCAGGGCGTACGCCCGGTCGTCCGAGCCGCCCTTGACGGCCGCGTTGCACTCCGCGGCGACCTGCATGGCGCGGACCAGTCCTTCCGGGGTCCAGCCGCGCCCCTGTCGCTGCGCCCGTTCGATCTTCCACGCCGGCATGCCGAGGCTGCTGGCGAGCTGGTACGCGTTGCCCCGTCCGGCCGACGCCACCCGGGCCACCGTCCGCACCCCGTCGGCCAGGGCGTCGGCGATGGGCACCGGGTCGACACCGACGTGCAGGGCCCAGCGCAGCGCTTCCAGGGCGGCCGGCACGTCGCCGACCATGGTGGCGTCCGCCACGGTGAAGCCGGTCACCTCGACCCGTCCCCGGTAGTAACGGGACACCGTCTCGGCGCTGATCCGCCCGTCGGTGTCGGCCATGAGCTGGGAACAGGCGGCGGCCAGTTCGCGCAGGTCGTTGCCGACCGCCGCGATCAGCGCCTCGGCGGCGTCGTCGGGGCACCGGCCGCCGGCCCGGCGGATCTCGTCGCGGACGAAGGCGACCCGGTCGCGGTGGCCCTTGAGCTTGGCCGCCGGAACCACCGTCGCGCCGGCCGACCGCAGCCCGTCGGCGAACGCCTTGCCCTTGGCGCCGCCCAGGTGCAGCACCAGGAGCTGCACCTCCGGGTCGGGATTCTTCGCGTACGCCAGCAGCGCGGCGACCAGGTCCTTGCGGGCGTCCTGGCCGGAGCGCAGGACGAGCAGCCGCCGGCCGCCGAACAGCGACGGGCTGAGCATCTCGGCTATCTCGCCGACGGTGAGCGCACCCGCCTGGTACTCGCGGACGTCCACCTCGGGGTCGGTGGCGCGGGCCCGTTCGACAGCTTCGGAGACCGCGCGCGTGGCGAGCAGCTCCTCGTCGCCGAGGACGAGCACAATGGGGGCGAGGCTGGCGGGGGTCACGTCGCCCATATTCGCACGGCCCACGGCGGGTACGGGCCTGCTCAATCGCCACCCGGTCGGCGCAGCCCGCACTTAGCGCAAATCCAGACATTTATCTCGGTTCACCACCTAATCCGCAAATGGCCCGGATTCTGGGTCGAGTGCGCGCAATTTCCACGCGACCGGCGGTCCCCCTCACGGTGGCCGTCCCGGCGGTACCCCTCGACGGGCCACCGCCAGGCCGTCGGCAGTCCGGATCGCCGCCACGTCGCCGTCGGTGTCGGTCCGCAGGACCCGGGCGCCGTGCCGGCTCAACCGGGACAGGAGCGCCGGGTTCGGATGCCCGTACGTGTTGCCCGTGCCGACCGGCACCAGCGCCACGGCCGGCCGCACGGCGGCGAGGAAGCTCTCGTCCTGGTACGCCGAGCCGTGGTGCGCGACCTTCAGCACGTCCGCCCGTAGCTGGCCGGGCGGCGTCCGGACCAGGACGGCGTGCTGCTCCTCGGTCTCGGCGTCGCCGGGCAGCAGGACCGAGACGCCGGCGACCGTGGCGCGCAGCACCAGCGAGTTGTTGTTCGGGTCCGAGCGGGTGCCGGCCAGCGGATACGGCGGTCCGAGCACCAGCAGCTCGACACCGCCGACCCGGTGACGTGCCCCGGCGGTGGTGTCCCGCATCGTGGCCCGGCCGCCGGTCGCCGCCGCGCGGACGGCCGCCCGACCGCTCGCCGGGTCCGTCGACGGCGGGGTCAGCACGGCGGCCACCCGTCGCCCCCGGAACACCCCGGCCACCCCGCCCACGTGGTCGAGATGGAAGTGGCTGACTACCAGCAGCGACACCTCCCGGATGCCGAGCCGTCGCAGACACGCGTCCACCGCGCCCGGCTCCGGCCCGGTGTCGACCAGCACCGCCCGGCCGGGCGCGACGCGCAGCACGAGGGCGTCCCCCTGCCCCACGGCGCAGGCCACCACCACCCAGCCGGGCGGCGGCCAGCCGCTGGCGAGCAACCGGACCCCGAGAGCGCCCACCAGGACGGCGACCGCGACCACCGCCACCAACCGGCGCACCAGCGGGCGGCGCGCGGCCACCAGAAACGCGACGGTCAGCCCGGCCAGCAGCAGGGCACCGGCCGCCCCACCCGGCCACGCCAGGGTGCCGGCCGGCAGGCGGGCGCCGTGGCGGGCGATGACGACCAGCCACCAGGCCGGCCAGCTCGCCAGCCACGCGACGAACCCGGCCCCGGCCGGCCAGACCGGCGACAGCAGCGCGGCCGTCACCCCCAGCACCGTCGCCGGCGCGATGGCCGGCACCGCCAGCAGGTTGGCCGGCACCGCCACCAGGCTGACCGTGCCGGAGATTCCGGCGACGACCGGCCCGCAGGCCACCTGGGCGGCCGCCGGTACCGCCAACGCCTCGGCCAACCCGGCCGGTACGCCCCGACGGCGCAGCCCGTCGCGCCAACGCGGCGCGAGCAGCAGCAGACCCGCGGTGGCCAGGACGGACAGCGCGAACCCGGCGTCGCCCGCCAACTCGGGGTCGACGAGCACCAGCACGGTGACGGCGGCGGCCAGCGCGGGCAGCGCGGCCCGGGGTCGACCGGCGGCCAGCGCGACGAGCCCGATCGCCCCCATCGTGGCGGCCCGTACGACGCTCGGTGACGGACGCACCAGGATGACGAAGCCCACCAGCGCCACCCCACAGAGCACCCCGGCGAGCCACGGACCGGCGCGTGCCCAGCGCGCCACCAGCAGCACCGCACCCACCACGATCGCGACGTTGCTGCCCGAGACGGCATTGAGGTGCGTCATGCCGGTCGCCCGGAAGTCCTCCTCGACGGCGGGCGGCAGGCGGCTGGTGTCCCCCACCACCAGTCCCGGCAGCAGACCACCCGGGTCGTCGGGCAGCGGCGCGCAGGCCCGTTGCAGACCCGCGCGCAGGGTGCCGGCGGCGCGCTGCGCCCACGACGGCGTACCGCGCCGCTGGGGTGGACCGGTGGTCGCGAGGACCGCCGCGGTGAGGTCACCGCCGCGCGGCAGGCCGAGCCGCCCGTCGGCGGTCAGCCGCTGCCCCGGCAACAGCCCTCGCCAGCCGGGGTCGGTGGCGAGGACCAGCACCCGTACCGACGCTCGGAGCGGCTGGCCGTCGGGACCGGTCAGCCGGATCAGCTCGCCCGACACCAGCAGCATGCCGGGACGCCCGGCGGAGCGGATGGGGCGCGGATCGTCCCGCACGACGAGGTCGGCGGTGACCGGGGCGCGCTTCTCGGCAAGGGCGCGGACCGGCGGCGCGTCCCGCACGACCAGCCGGGCCGAGGTCGCCGCCGCGCCGCAGAGGACGCCGAGACCGACCGCGACGACGATCCAGCCGAAACGGCGGGCGAGAGCCCCTGGGCGACCGAGCCGACCGAGCAGGTGCAGGGTGCTCAGCGCGGTCGACACGGCTGCTCCGCCGGCCACCAGCAGCAGCGGTCGGGGGCCGAGGTGCAGTCCGGCGAGCGCGGTGAGCCAGGCGGCCACGGCCAGCCCGGCGAGCCGGAGGTCCGGTGGCGGCGGGTCGCCGACGACGGGTGCGACGTTCACACTGTCACCAGGTCCTTGAGCTGCTCATAGCGCGCGTCGCCGATGCCCTCGACCTGGCGCAGGTCACCGACGGCCGTGAACCCGCCGTGCTGGTCCCGGTAGGCGAGGATGCGCTGGGCCAGCACCGGCCCCACCCCGGGCAGCGCGTCGAGCTGGGCAGGTGTCGCGGTGTTCAGGTTCAGCGCCGCGCCGGGGGCCGGCGCACCGGCGGGGGCCGGACCGGCGGCGGGTCCGGGTGCCGGCGGGGGCGTCACCCCGACGACGATCAACTCACCGTCGGCCAGCTTGCGAGCGGGATTGAGCAGCGCCACGTCGACGCCGGGCAGCGGGCCACCGGCCTCGGAGAGGGCGTCGGCGAGTCGGGCCCCGGCCGGAACCCGCACCAGCCCGGGTTTGCGCACCTTGCCCGCGACCGTCACCACCAGCTCGCCGGACGCCGAGGCGCTGGCCTGCCCGGCCACGACGGCCGAGGGGGCCTCGCCCACCGGTGGGGTGACCGGTTCCGCGTGTGGTCGGGACCGCCAGGCCCAACCGGCCGCGGCCAGCACCACCACGAGGGCCACGGCGGCCAGCGCCCGTACTCCGCGCCTGCCCGGGTCGAACGCTCCGGGGCCGGGCAGCCGCGCCATACCGCCGGGCTGATCGCCATCTGGAAGACATCCCCGCTGTGGGTCGGCGGGCACGTCCGTTGCCGACGCGTCGGCCCCCGACGGAAGCGGCGCCGCGTCGCCCGTCGCGGCGGTCAACCGGCGCAGACGCTGACGTACCGCTGTCTCCTCGTCCTCTGCCACGCCGCGACGCTAGGACGCCGGACGCCCCGACGGCCGCCTCGCTGGCCCGACCTGTGGACAACCGGGGCCTCTGTGGACAACGCCCTGATCATGCTCGCGTCTGCTACGGGAGCACGGGCCACCGACCCGCCCGGAGGTAGCGCGCGTTCATGGATGAGGATTAATGTTAACGCTATCATCACCCCCCACCACCACCGCCACCTGAGGGGAACCATGGACGTGAAGAGAAGGCTGCACCGCCTGCTGGCCGCAGCGGGGACCCTGCTGGTCCTCGTCGCCGGGGCCGGCGTCTACCTGGTCACGGAGACGCCCGGCGTCGCCCGGGCGGCCGGCACCGGCCCGTGCGACATCTACGCCTCCGGCGGGACGCCGTGCGTCGCCGCGCACAGCACCACCCGGGCCCTGTACGGCGCGTACAACGGAGCGCTCTACCAGGTGCGCAGATCATCGGACAACACCACCCGCGACGTCGGCGTGCTCAGCGCCGGTGGCGTCGCCAACGCCGCCACCCAGGACACGTTCTGCGCCAACACGAGCTGCGTGATCACGATCATCTACGACCAGTCCGGCCGCAACAACCGGCTCACGCAGGCGCCTCCCGGCGGCTTCACCGGCCCGGCCCCCGGCGGGTACGACAACCTCGCCGACGCCAAGGCGGCACCGGTCACCATCGGCGGCCAGAACGCGTACGGCGTCTACATCGCCCCCGGCACCGGCTACCGCAACAACAACACCAACGGCGTCGCGACCGGCGACCAGCCCGAGGGCATCTACGCCGTCGTCGACGGCACGCACTACAACCAGTGGTGCTGCTTCGACTACGGCAACGCGCAGACCAACGTCCAGGCCGACGAGCGCGCGATCATGGAGACGGTCTACTTCGGCGCGAACAAGCAGTGGGGCTACGGAGCGGGCGCGGGTCCCTGGATCATGGCCGACCTGGAGTGGGGCCTGTTCTCCGGGGTTAACGCGGGCTACAACAACATCGCGTCCATCAACCACCGCTTCGTCACGGCCATGGTCAAGGGCGAGCCGAACCACTGGGCGATCCGCGGCGGGAACTCGCAGTCGGGTGGCCTGACCACCTACTTCGACGGTCGGCGGCCCAACGGCTACAACCCGATGAAGAAGGAGGGGGCCATCCTCCTGGGCATCGGTGGTGACAACAGCATCACCGGTCGCGGCACCTTCTTCGAGGGCGTGCTGACCTCCGGCTACCCGACGGCCGCCACCGAGGACGCCGTGCAGGCGAACATCGCCGCTGCCGCCTACACCCCCGCGAGCGGCGGCAACCCGCAGCAGAACGCCCAGATCGTGGGCGCGCAGTCCGGTCGCTGCGTCGACGTGCCGAACGGCGCCACCACCAACGGCACCCAGCTGCAACTGTGGGACTGCATCAGCAACAGCGCCGCGCAACGCTGGACCTACACGGCCGGCAAGCAGATCCAGGTGTACGGCAACAAGTGCCTCGACGCCAACGGCCAGGGCACCGCGAACGGCACCCAGGTGATCATCTGGGACTGCCACGGCGGCGCGAACCAGCAGTGGAACGTCAACGCCAACGGCACCCTCACCGGCGTCCAGTCCGGGCTCTGCCTGGACGCCAACGGCGCCGCCACCGCCAACGGCACCAAACTGATCCTCTGGGCCTGCAACGGTGGACAGAACCAGCAGTGGTCCCTGCGAAGCTGAGCGGACAGCAGTCGGGCCGTCTCCGGAGGGAGGCGGCCCGAGTGCACCGGATCAGCGGGCCTCCGGGTCGAGGCCGAGCGCCGCCCGTCCCCCGTCCACCGGCAGGGTCACCCCGTTGACGAAGCTGGCCGCCGGCGACAGCAGGAACGCGACCGCCTCGGCCACCTCGTCGGCACGCCCGATCCGGCCCACCGGGTGCAGCCGGGTCAACTCGGCGTCGATCCACTC
The DNA here is from genome assembly GCF_050948405.1 of Micromonospora sp. CA-248212. NCBI lineage: Bacteria > Bacillati > Actinomycetota > Actinomycetes > Micromonosporales > Micromonosporaceae > Micromonospora > Micromonospora sp. CA-248212. The sequence continues at coordinate 5,832,708 of NZ_CP192023.1, forward strand.
GGCCCGGGTGGGCTCCTGCGCGGCGAGGTACTCGGCGTGCCGCTCGGTGGCGATCGAGCCGAGCGCGACGGCGTTGGCGCGGATGCCGTGCCGTCCGTACTCGACGGCCAGCGCCCGGGTCAGCCCCTCCACGGCGGCCTTCGCCGTGGCGTACGGCAGAGCGCCCGGCACCGGCCGGCGGGCCTGGTGCGACGAGACATTCACGATCGCGCCGCCCGTGCCGGCGGCCAGGAAGCGGCGCACCGCCACGGCGGCGCCCACCACGGCCGGACGCAGGTTCAGCCCGATCAGGTCCAGCACGATGTCGGCCGACGCCGTGTGCAGGGCGGCGTCCCGGGAGATCGCCGCGTTGTTCACCCAGCCGGTCAGCGGGGCGACGCGTTCGGCCACCTCGGCGGCGTGTTCGGCCACCCGCTCGTCACCGGCGTCGCCGACCACCGCGAGCAGGCGATCGGCGGCCGGGTGCCCGGCGAGCCAGTCCACCGCCTCGGCGTCGCGCTCCACGACGACGACGGTCACGCCGGCAGTCACCAGCCGTCGCGTCACGGCCCGACCGACGCCACGGCCACCACCGGTCACCACGCACGTGCCGGCCACGATCTCAGCTCCCGGGCCGACGGTGCACGACGACACAGGCCAGACCCGGCCCGGCGTGTGCGGCGACCACCGCGCCCGCCTCGGAGACGTACGTGTCGTGCACCCGTTCGCCCAGGCGCGCGGTGAGCGCGGCGAGCAGCGCCTCGGCGCGCTGCGGCGCGGCCAGGTGGTGTACGCCCAGGTCGACGTCGTCGTCGCCGGCCGCCTCGACGGCCAGGTCGACGAGCCGGGCGACTCCCCGACTGGCGGTACGCACCTTCTCCCGCAGCACGATCGCGCCGTCCGGCATGTGCATGATCGGCTTGACCGACAGGGCGGTGCCGAGCAGCGCCTCGGCGGCGTTGATCCGGCCGCCCCGGCGGAGGAACTCCAACGTGTCGACGTAGAACCAGACGGTGGTCCGGGCCACCGCGGCGAGCGCCGCGTCGCGTACGCCGGCCAGGTCCGCTCCGGCTTCGGCGGCGATGGCGGCGGCGATGGCCGGGAAGCCGAGGCCCATGCCGGCGGAGCGGCTGTCGACGACCTCGACCCGACCGCCGAGGTCGACGGCGGCCAGGCGGGCGGCCTCGACGGTGCCGGACAGGCCGGCGGAGATGTGCACCGAGACGACGCCGTCGGCGCCGTCGTCGAGGAGACGGCGGTACGTCCGGGCGAACTGTTCGGGCGCCGGCCGGGACGTGCTGGCCGACACCCGCCGCTCACCCAGCGCGCGGGTGGCGTCGGCGGGTTGGGTCTCCACCCCCTCCAATCCCTCCGCGCCGTTGAGCACGACGGTCAGCGGGACGACGGTCAGCCGGTGCCGCAGCACCAGCTCGGGTGGGAGGTAGGCGGTGGAGTCGATGACGACCGCGACGGGCATGCCCGGCACGCTAGCCGATCACGACCCGCCGCGCCGAGGTGCGAGCGCCGACCCGGGCCGGATCGGCGCTCAGACCGCGTCGACGACGGCCGGGGCGGTGACGAGGCCGACGTTGTGGCCACGGAGCTGCCAGCCCCGGACGTCGTCGTGTCGCAGCTCGGTCCAGTGGCAGTTGGCCAGGGAGCCGATGGTGCGCAGCACCTCGGGAGGCCAGCCGAGCAGGTGGCCAACGCCCTGGCGGGAGGCGCCGCCGTGGGTGGCGAGGACCACCGTCCCGCCGGGCGTCGCGTCGGCCGCCGTCAGGAACGCGGCGGCGACCCGCTCACCGAGTTCGTGCAGCGGCTCCAGATCCGCGCCCGGCGCCGGGTCGCCGGCCCGCCAGCGCGCGTACTCGCCGGGGAAGCGCTCGGCGACCTCGGTGAGGTGCAGGCCCTGCCACCGGCCGAAGTGCCGCTCGCGCAGCCGGGCGTCGGTGCGTACCCCGAGGCCGGTGAGCGCGGCCAGCGCCGCGGCGGTCTCCGCGGCGCGGCCCAGGTCGCTGGAGACGATGGCGTCCGGACGCAGCGACGCGAGCAGCGGCGCGGCGGCGCGGGCCTGGTCGCGGCCCAGCTCGTTGAGGGGTACGTCGGTCTGCCCCTGGACGCGGTTGGCGGCGTTCCAGTCGGTGTTGCCGTGCCGCCAGACGATCAGCCGGGTCATTCGGCCGCGGCGGACCCGCTGGCGTCGGCCTCGACCAGGTCGCGGTCGACGAACGGGATGGTGGGGCAGTCCTTCCAGAGGCGGTCGAGCCCGTAGAACTCGCGCTCCTCGGTGTGCTGGACGTGTACCACGATGTCGACGTAGTCGAGCAGCACCCAGCGGCCACCCCGCTCGCCTTCGCGCCGGATCGGCTTGGCCTTCTCCGGAAGCTCCAGCAGGCGCTCCTCGATGGCGTCGACGATGGCGAGCACCTGGCGCTCGTTGGGGGCGGCGGCGAGCAGGAACGCGTCCGTGATGGCGAGCTGGTCGCCGACGTCGATGATCGCGATGTCCTGCGCCTTCTTGTCGGCGGCTGCCTGGGCGGCGGCGATCGCCAGCTCGTGCGCGCGTTCGGAAACTGTCACCGTTCTCCTTCGATCAGGCGTGCGATCCTCCAAGCGTCTCACACCCGGCGAGGTCCCGACCCGTCAGTTCTGGTCGGTTAGACGCACCAACCAGCACATACCGGACGCGATCAGGACTGATAGAGGCGTCGCTTGGCGATGTACTGCACCACACCGTCAGGCACCAGGTACCAGACCGGCTCACCCCGGGCGACCCGGGCACGACAGTCGGTCGACGAGATGGACATCGCGGGCACCTGGATCAGGCTGACCGTGTCCGCCGGGAGGTGCTTGTCGGTCAGCGCGAAACCGGGCCGGGTCACACCGACGAAGTGGGCCAGCTCGAAGATCTCGTCCAGGTCCTTCCAGGACAGGATGCGTTGCAGCGCGTCCGCTCCGGTGATGAAGAAGAGCTGGACCTTGGCGCCGTACTCGGCCTGGAGGTCGCGCAACGTGTCGACCGTGTAGGTCGGGCCGCTGCGGTCGATGTCGACGCGACTGACCTGGAAGCGGGGGTTGGAGGCGGTGGCGATGACCGTCATGAGGTACCGGTCCTCGGCGGGGCTGACCGGCTCGTCGGCCTTCTGCCACGGCTGCCCGGTGGGGACGAAGACCACCTCGTCCAGGCCGAACCGGTCCGCCACCTCGCTGGCCGCGACGAGGTGCCCGTGGTGGATCGGGTCGAAGGTGCCACCCATGATCCCGATCCGCCGGATATCTTCCTCCACCCGTTGATCGTAGGCCGGGCGTCGGAACCGCCCGTATCGGCCCGAGGGACTGGCGACACGGATACTCGCGTGCGTATACTCGTCCACGAGTATTTGGGAGGTGCGTCATGCCGAAGCGGCGCAAGGTCGGCAACCTGCTGGCGCTGGCCGTGCTCTCCGCCCTCGTCCAGCGGCCCATGCACCCCTACGAGATGGCCAGCACGCTGCGCGCCTGGGGCAAGGACCAGGACATGGAGTTCAAGTGGGGCTCCTTCTACACGGTGATCCGCAACCTGGACAAACACCAGTTGATCGCCGCCGTGGAGAGCGTGCGCGAGGGCCGACGCCCGGAACGCACCGTCTACCGGATCACCGACGCGGGCCGGGCCGAGCTGGTCGACTGGGCGCGGGAGCTGGTCGGCATGCCCATGGCGGAGCATCCCCGCTTCCGGGCCGGCCTCTCCGTGCTCGCCGCCCTGCACCCCGACGAGGCGATCGACCTGCTCCGGCAGCGACTCGACCGACTGGACGACGCGCTCCGCCGGGACCGCGAGACGCTCGACGCCCACCTGCGGGACGTCCCGCGACTGTTCCTGGTCGAGAACGAGTACGACCTCGCCATCCGGGACGCCGAGGCCACCTGGCTGCGGGCCCTGCTGGCGGAGTTGACCTCGGGAAGCTACCCGGGGCTGGACACCTGGCGGGCCTTCCACGAGACCGGCGAGATGCCGGCCGAGCTGGCCGAGCTGGCCGCAAGGACCAGCAGCGACCCCGACACCGCCGACTGACAAGACAGCTCCGGCGGGGTGCGCCAACACCCCGCCGGAGCCCTACCCCGAACCGACACCTGAGCAGGCACCCGGCCCGAAGCGGCAACCACGAGGATAACCGGGTCCCCTCCCAGGACGGTTCGTCCGCACCCACGCGACGACACCAGGGAGAAAGAGCATGACAACGGTACGAACCGCACTCGTCATCGGCGGCGGCATCGCGGGGCCCGTGGCGGCCCTCGCCCTCCACCGCGCCGGCATCACCGCCACCGTCGCCGAGGCGTACCCGGCGACCGCCAGCGGAGCCGGTGGCATCGGTGGCACCCTCGCGCTCGCGCCCAACGGCGTGGCAGCCCTGCGGGCCGTCGGCGCGGACGAGGCGGTGACGGCGATCGCCACCGGGATCCACCGCAGCGTCATGGCCGTTGGCGCCCGACGGATCGACCTGCCGATGCTGGCCGGAGTGCCGCCGCTGCGCGTGGTACACCGGGCCGAGCTGCATCGGGTGCTGCACGACCGGGCCGTCGCCGAGGGCATCACCTTCGCGTACGGCAGGCGACTGGTCGACGTCACGCAGACCGACGACGGCGTGACCGCGCGTTTCGAGGACGGCACCACGGCGACCGCCGACGTCCTGGTCGGCGCGGACGGCATCCGTTCCACGGTCCGTGACCTCATCGACCCGGCCGCGCCCGGCCCCCGATTCACCGGACTGCTCGGCTTAGAGGCGGTCGCCCGGCACGAGGTGGACGCCGAGGCGGGCACGATGACGTTCGCCTTCGGACGGCGCGGCTACTACCTGTACTGGCCCGAGCCGGGTGGCGGCACCCGCTGGGGGGCCAACCTGCCGGGGCAGCGGCCGATGAGCCTCGTCGAGGCCCGTACGGTGCCCGCGCGGCAGTGGCTGGACACGTTGCGCGCCACCTACGGCGACGACGACCCGGGCCGGGAGCTGATGGCCACCAGCTCCGCCGACGACCTCCAGGTGGCCGGCGCGTTGCAGATCATGCCGCCCGTGCCGCACTGGCACCGGGGTCGCCTGGTGCTGGTCGGCGACGCCGCGCACGCGCCGTCGAACAGCTCCGGGCAGGGCGCCTCGCTCGCCATCGAGAGCGCGGTGCAGCTCGCCCGCTGCCTGCGGGACCTACCCGACGTGACGTCGGCCTTCGAGGCGTACGTGCGGCTGCGTCGCACCCGGGTCGAGAAGGTCGCCGCCCGCGCCGCGCGGATCAACCACACGAAGGCGCCCGGCCCGGTCGCCCGGACGCTGATGCCGCTGCTCATACCGCTGCTGGTGCGCACGGCGATGGACCCGGAACGCACCATCGCCCACGAGCAGCGCTACGTCATCGACTTCGACGCCCCGGTCACGGCCGAACCCGCCCTGCGGTGAGCACGGGCGCGGGGTGGCCGCTCGGCCACCCCGCGCTCCGACCATCGCAACCCGGGCCGCCCACCACGGCGGCCGGCCGACCTCAGGCCGAGGCGGCGGCCACCGCCGTGCGCGCCACGAGCGCCCGCCGCAGGTCGTCGTCGGCGTCGGTGACGACCCGCCGCAGGCCCGCCGTCAGGTCGTCGCGGGCCAGCAACGCCGCGGCCGCCTCCCGGGTCGGCTGCGCGACGGCGTAGCGGGGAAACGCCAGCTTCGCCACCCGGTCGGCCGTCCAGGGGGTACGACGACGAGCGGCGGCCGGCATCTCGGCGAAGTACCACCCGACGTACGCGGCGGTCAGCTCGGGCTGCTCGGGCTGCCAGAACCCCTCCGCGGTGGCCTCGAGCAGCCGGTTGGACAGCTCGGTGTCCCGCATGAGGATCTCCCATGCCGCCTGCTTCGCCGCCGGGTCGGGCCGGGCGGCCCGGCAGTACGCGGCCTGTTCCGCGCCGGCGGAGCTGACGTCGGCCCGCGCCTCCTCGGCGATCTCCGCCTCGCCCGCCGCGCCCAGCACCACGAGCCGGCGCAGCACCGCCCACCGCAGCTCCGCGTCGACGGCCAGCCCGGCCGGTACGTCCCGGCCGGCGAGCCAGCCGACGAGCAGGTCGCTGTCGGTGGTCGCGGCGATCCAGCCCCGGGCGGCGGCGAGCTGCAACGACTCCCCCGCCGGCGCGCCATCGAGCAGACGCCGGCACGCCTCGGCGACCCGGGCCAGCGCCGCCGAACGGGCCAGCGGGTCGAGGTAACGGTCCACCAGCGACCGGCTGATGACGAGCACGTCCTCCGCGATGATCACCTCGGTCTCGACGGGCAGCGCCGCGACCATCAGGTCGACCAGGCCGGCGACGGGCCGTTCGCCGTCGGTCGCCGCGTCCAGCGCCTCGCCCCAGAGCACCGCCCGGGCGAGCGGATCGGTCAGAGAAGGCAGCACCACCGCGACCGCGTCCGCCGACGCCTCGTCGAGGCGTACCTTGGCGAAGGTCAGGTCACCGTCGTTGAGCAGCAGCACCTGGGCCGCCGGCTCGCCCGTCAACGCGCCGAGCACGGTACGACCGCCGTCGACGGCCGGATCGAGATCCACCTCCGCGCGCTGGACGACGCCGTCCGCCGCGTACCGACCCACCCCGATGCGGTGCGGACGCAGCACGGGGTGCGACGCGGGGGCGGTCTGCACCACGGCGACCTCGGTGTAACGCCCGTCGGCGTCGACGTGGACCTCGGCGCGCAACGTGTTGACCTGCGGCCGGCGCAACCACAGCTCGGCCCAACCGGACAGGTCCCGGCCGCTGGCGGCGGAGAGGCTGGTGAGCAGGTCGGCGAGGGTGGCGTTGCCGAAGCGGTGCGCGGCGAAGTGCGCGTTCAGGCCGGCGAGGAAGGCCTCGTCGCCGAGCCACGCGACCAGTTGCCGCAGCACGGCGGCGCCCTTGGCGTACGAGATGCCGTCGAAGTTGAGCAGACCCTCGTCGGCGTCGGCCACCTCCGGCGGCGCGACCGGGTGGGTGGAGGGACGTTGGTCGGCCGCGTATCCCCAGGCCTTGCGGCGCATGGCGAACGTCGTCCACGCCTGGTCGAAGCGGGTGGCCTCGGCGGTGACCCGGGTGCCCAGGTACTCGGCGAAGGACTCGTTGAGCCACAGGTCGTCCCACCAGCGCATGGTGACCAGGTCACCGAACCACATGTGCGCCATCTCGTGGGCGATGGTGGTGGCCCGAACCTCGCGCTGGGTGTCGGTGACCGCCGAACGGAACACGTAGTCGTCGCGGAAGGTGACGATGCCCGGATTCTCCATCGCGCCGGCGTTGAACTCGGGCACGAACGCCTGGTCGTACTTGCCGAACGGGTAGCGCTCGGCGAAGAGCTGGTGGAACCGGTCCAGGCACCGCCCGGTGATGTCGAAGATCTCCTCGGCGTCGGCGTCCAGGTGCTCGGCGAGCGAGCGTCGACAGTAGATCGCCAGCGGTATGCCGTCGTGCTCGGCACGGCGGACGTGGTACGGCCCCGCGATCAGCGAGAAGAAGTACGTCGCCAGCGGCGCGGTCGGGGCGAACTCCCAGCGCCCCGGGGCCGGGGTGGCGACCACCTCGGCGTTGCCGGAGACCGTCCACCGCGGCGGCGCGGTGACCGAGAGGGTGAACGGGGCCTTGAGGTCGGGCTGGTCGAACGCGGCGAAGATGCGCTGGGCATTGTCGAGGAACGACATCGCGTAGAGGTAGGTCTCGCCGTCCGCCGGATCGACGAAGCGGTGCAGCCCCTCCCCGGCGTTGGAGTACGTCATCTCCGCCTCGACGACGAGGGTGTTCGTCGTGTCGAGATCGACCAGCGGCAGCCGGTTGTCGGTCAGCGTGGCGGGGTCGACGGCCCGGTCGTTGAGGCGTACCGCGAGGAGGTTCGCCGGCCTGACCTCGGCGAAGGTCGCGGCCCCGGCGGTCGCCCGGAACCGGATCTCGACGCGGGACCGGAACAGATCGCCGTCGCCGGTCAGGTCGAGGTCCACCTGATAGGACTCGACAGTAATCGCCGCGCCACGCGCGGTCGCCTCTACACGGGTCAGGCTCGGCATCCGCTTATCCTGCCCGATGGGGATCGGCAGGCGGTCCCCACCTGGCCCCCTGCAGTGGAGGAAAGAACCATGGCGCAGCACCCCAAGGGCGATTTCGACCTCTCCCGCGCGGTCTGGCAACGGGCCGAGGGGGACACCTCCGAGAGCGCTGTCGAGGTCGCCTTCGTCGACGACCTGATCGGGATGCGCAACTCCGCCGAGCCGCAGGGCCCGGTGCTGGTCTTCACCCAGGCCGAGTGGGACGCGTTCGTGGCCGGCGCGCAGGACGGCGAGTTCGACCTCGACTGATCCGCAGTGGCACGTGCCGGTGTCCTCTTCGAGGGGGACACCGGCACCGGTCGCGCGGTGGGGGTTTCTCAGCAGGGTTAGGGCGGGTGTCAAAGCCCGTGGCTAGTCGCCGTCGCCCCAGCCCAGACCGCCCGGGCCCGGCGCGTGGTGGAAGCCGGGATGGTCGGCGACGTCGACGCAGCGCTCCCCGTCCGGGCCGACCGCGCCGCAGAACAGCCGTTCGGCCCGGTGCCAGGCATCGGCCGGCGACAGGGCCGCCGCACCGAGCGCCAACTCCGGGCGGAGCAGGCTCAGCGCCTCCGCGTACGCCACCGCCTGTTCGAGCGCGTCGGCCGCGCCCGGCGCGGTGAAGCCCAGGTGCACGGTGAAGAACCGGCGCGGTCGGGCCGGCCGGCCCGGCGGGCCGATCAGCGGCCGCCCGGCCCGGCCCGCACCCAGCGTCTCGACCGCCCGCCGCTGCCGCCAGCGCGGCGGCCTGTTGTCGTTCATACGTCCTCCCCGTGGTCGTGGACACCTCGGCCCGACGGGGTCGTCACCGTCGTCCGACGATGCCGGCCGACGACGGCCCCACCGGCAAGCCAACCAGGTTCCGCCGCCCGTGGGAGGGGCCAGCGGACGCGCTGTCGACGCGGGGATTGCGCGGCGGCCACGAGGGTAGACGTGCCCCGGCGGCGACGCGGGCCGCCGCCGGAACCTCGAGGAGGCCCGATGGCGACCATGCCGGCCGACCGCGGCCCGGACAGCACCCTCGCCCTGCTGCGCGCCGGCTACCGGTTCATCGGAGAACGCTGCGACCGCCTGGGCAGCGACGTCTTCTCAACCCGGATCCTGCTCACGCCGACCATCTGCCTGCGGGGTCGACCAGCCGCCACCCTGTTCTACGACAACGAGCGCTTCCAGCGCGAGAGCGCCATGCCGCTGCGGATTCAGCGGACCCTCACCGGTCGGGGCGGCGTGCAGGGGCTGGACGGCGCCGCGCACACCGACCGCAAGGCCATGTTCATGTCGATCATGACGCCGACGGCGATCGCGCGACTCGGGCACCTCTTCGACGCCGAGTGGCGGGCCCGGATTCCCGCCTGGGAGGCGGCCGGCGCGGTGCCGCTCTACGACGAGCTGGGCCGGCTGCTGACCCGGGTGGTCTGCGCCTGGGCCGGCGTGCCGCTGGCCACGTCGCAGGTCGACCGCCGCGCCGTCGACCTGCACGCCATGATCGAGGGCCCGGCGGTCGTCGGCCCACGGCACTGGCGGGGCCTGCTCGCCCGCCGCCGCGCCGAACGCTGGATCGGCGACCTCGTCGAACGGACCCGGGTCGGCATCCACCCGGCCCCGGCCGACAGCCCGCTACGGGTCGTCGCCGAGCACCGCGACACGCGCGGGGCGCTGCTCCCCCGCCGGATCGCCGCCGTCGAACTGCTCAACCTGCTGCGTCCGACGGTCGCCGTGGACCGGTACATCGTCTTCGCCGCGCTCGCCCTGCGCGACCACCCCGCGTGGCGACAGCGGGTCCACGGCGACGACGGGGCCACCGAGCAGTTCGTCCAGGAGGTACGCCGTTACTACCCGTTCTTCCCGATGGCCGCGGCCCGGGTCCGGCGCTCCTTCGACTGGCAGGGCCACCACTTCCCACAGGGGCGGCGGGTGCTGCTCGACCTCTACGGCACGAACCACCACCCGGCGCTCTGGCCCGAACCGGAACTGTTCCGCCCCGAGCGGTTCGCCGACCGGCGCGTGGACCCGTTCGCGCTGATCGCGCAGGGCGGCGGCGACCACAGCACCGGACACCGCTGCGCCGGCGAGTGGATCACCATCGACCTCATGAAGCGGGCGGTCACCCACCTGACCGGCGGCATGCGCTACGACGTGCCGCCGCAGGATCTGCGCCTGGACCTGCACCGGATGCCCGTCCTGCCACCCGGCCGCATGACCGTCACCAACGTCCGCCGCGCCTGAGGTCGTCGTTGTCCCGGGGGTCGGTGCTTCGCACCGGTTTGGGCGGCCGCCGTGCGGGCAGGCGCAGCGGGCGGCACACCCGCCGCGCAGCACCGCCCAGGAGGCGCGATGCCCTCTCCGGCCACCGGTGACGCCCGGCGCGCCGCGCGTCACGACACCGGCGGAACGGCCCTGCCGATGGCGTACGTCCTGCCGCTGCGCTGGCACACCGACGCCGGCCTGGACGAGCTGACCGGCTACCTGCGCCGGCTGAGCGGTCTCGTCGACGTGATCGTGGTCGACGGGTCGCCTCCGGAGCTGTTCGCCCGGCACGCGGCGGCCTGGCGGGCGCTGGTGCGGCACCTGCCACCCGACCGCGCCCGGCGCGGGCTCAACGGCAAGGTGGCTGGGGTGCACACCGGCGTCGGCGCGGCACGCCACGAGCACGTGGTGATCGCCGACGACGACGTCCGGTACGACGAGGCCGGGCTCCACGCGGTGCACCGACTGCTGGACCGGGTCGACCTGGTCCGGCCGCAGAACTACTTCGACCCCCTGCCCTGGCACGCCTGGTGGGACACCGGGCGGACGCTGCTCAACCGCGCTCTCGGAAACGACTACCCCGGCACCCTCGCGGTACGCCGCAGCACGTTCCTCGCCATGGGCGGGTACGACCCCGACGTGCTCTTCGAGAACCTGGAGCTGATCCGTACGGTGCGGGCTTACGGCGGCGTCGAGGTCGCGCCGCCCTGGCTGTACGTACGGCGGCTGCCGCCGGACGCGGCGCACTTCCGGGGCCAGCGGGTCCGCCAGGCGTACGACGACCTGGCCCAGCCGGTCCGCCTGCTGACCGCGCTCGCGGTCGTGCCCGCGCTGGCCGCGGCGGTCGCGTCCCGCCGGCCCCGGCTGCTGCTCGGCATGACGGCCAGCGTCGTCGCCCTGGCCGAGGCGGGTCGCCGCCGCGCCGCCGGTGCCACCGTCTTCCCACCGACCACCACGCTGGCCGCCCCGCTCTGGCTGCTCGAACGCGGCATCTGCAGCTGGCTTGCGATAACCCAGCGCCTGCTGAAAGGCGGCGTCAGCTACGGCGACACCAGAATCCGCACCCCAGCCCACCGCCACGAAGTCCCCGCGATCTTGCACTTTCTGCTGGGACAAAAGCCGCGTTAGTCGACAGGTCAGCAACAGGAAGTGCAAGATCGCGGGGAGATACGGCGACGGCTCGCAGCCACCGGGGTGGCCGCGAGCCGTCGTCGACGTCGGTGGCTTCAGGAACTGACCTGCTGGCGGGCCTGCTGTGCCTGGTCCTTGACGTCCTGGGCGGCCGAGCGGCCGTCGTCCTTGACCGCATGCACCGCGTCCTGGGCGGTGGACCTCACCGACTCGGCGGCGTGCTGGGCCGGCTCACGCAGCTCGTCCTTGAGTTCGCTGGCAACCTCGCCCAGCTTCTCCTTGACGACTCCGCTGTGCTCGCCGACCTTCTCCTTGACCTGCGCGGCCGCCTGCTGCTCCCGGCGGGACGCCGGAATCAGCGAGGAGGCCAGCCAGCCCACGCCGAAGGCGATCAGACCGGCGGCGAGCGGGTTGCCCTGCGACTTCTCCCGGATCACGCGGGGCGCGCTGTGGGCCGCGTCGCTCACCGAGGAGGCCGCCGACTGCGCGGCGTCGCTGACGCTGGACGCCGCCGACGACGCGCGGTCACCCACCGAGTGGGCGGCGTGGCCGGTGCCCTGGCCGAGGTCGGAAGCGGTTCCCATGACCTTGTCCCTCACATTCTGCAGCGCGGAGCGGGCCCGCTGCTTACGGTCGTCGACGATGCGGCTGGGGCTGACCTTGTACGCCAACGCGTCCACGTCGGAGCTGAGGCTGTTGCGGGTGGCTTCGATCTCCCGGCGGATCTGGTCGGGGTCGGTGCTCATCGGGTGACTCCCTCCGGGTGGGGCTTGAGCGCGTCGGGGATCCGCTGCACGCTGTCGTTGGTCTGCTTGAGCCCGCGTACGTGCTGGGCGTTTTTCTTCGCCGCCGAGTAGAGGACGGCGGCGACCACGGCCCAGAGCACGGCCACGATCAGCGCGGCGAGCCCGGAGTCCATGACGTTGTCCAAGAACTGCCAGATGGCGATCGAAACGAAGAGGGCCACCATGTAGCCGCCGAAGCCGGCACCGCCGAATAGGCCCGCAGCCTTGCCGGCCTTCTTGCCCTCCTGGCGGATCTCGGCCTTGGCCAGCTCGACCTCCTGGCGCATCAGCGTCGACAGGTCGGTGGTGACCTGACGCATCAGATCACCGAGCGAACTGCCCTTCACCTCGGCCGCGGTGTGCGGGGCACCCGCGTCGGGGTGGTAACCGGAGTCCAGTCCGGACCCCTGCGTCGGCATGCTCATGCCGCCGCCTCCCTTCGGATGACTCGACACCTCACGGGCGGGGGCTGCCGCTGGACGGCACGCCCGGCAGCGGGTCGGTCTGGGTCACCGGCGGCAGCGGCTGACCGGTGCTCGCCGGCTCGGTGTAGCCGCCCTCGCGGGCCGGATCGCGGTAGCCGCCCGGCGTCGGGTCGGCGTAACCGCCGGAGGTCGGCTCGGTGTAGGTGCCCGGGGTCGGGTCGAGGTAACCGCCGGCCGGGGTGGCGTCCGCGGCCGTGCGGGGCGTCGGCGGCGGGGTGGGGATCACGGCGGTGCGCTCCGGGTCGTACGCGCCCGCGCCGCGGTAACCCGCGGAACCGTTGCCGGAGTCGTCACCGGAGGCCGAGATGCCCTTGGTCAGGCGGCCGGCCAGCACACCGAGCACCGCCGCGCCGACCAGGAAGGTGCCCGGATTACGCCGCGCGTAGTCGCGTACCTCATTGATCAGGTCGCCGGGCTGGCGCTCCTCGAGCCAGCCGGCCACGCCGTGCACCCGGTCGGCGGCCTGGCGGGCCAGCTCGCTCACCGGACCGGCCTGGCCACCCTGCTCGGCCATCGAGCGCATCTCGTCGGCGATCGACCGCAGTCCGCCGGCCGCGCGGCGCTGCTGCTCACCGGTCTGGCTGGCGAGCTGGCTGCGGGCCTCGCCGTAGAGGTTGCGGGCCTGCCGGACGGCCTCACGGCCGACCTCGGTGCCCTGCTCCTTGGCGGTCTGGGCGACCGCGCCACCGGCGTGCGCCGCCTCGGACCCGACGTGCCGGGCCTGCTCGCGGACGCCGCCGCCGTTGGTGGACTCCTGGCCGTACGTGGTGGAGGTGGGTGACAGATCGTAAGTCATGATTTCCCTTCCGCTCGGAAGTGTCGTCGCGGTTGTTCTGGGGGAGGCGGCCGTGTCGCCGTGGCCGCTGACAACTCACCTACCCGGCGTTTTGGCTTCCATACCTGTTCGTGCATTTCTCTGCGCGAGCGTCGGGAGGGACTTCAAAATGGAGGATCGCGGGGCTGCGTCACGTCGCCGCTGCGGACAGCGACGTTCGCGGGACCGGGAGATCCACGAAAGGGGCACCGATGGCACGAGACGCGCGGGGTGGCCGACCTGCCGCGCCCCGACCGCGGGTGCAGGTCGCCGCGCTGGCCGTGGCCGGGGTCTTCCTGCTGATCGGTGTCCTCGGCTACATCCCCGGCATTACCACCGACTACGGCGATCTGGCCTTCGCCGGGCACCACTCGGACGCCAAACTGCTCGGCGTGTTCCAGGTCTCGATCCTGCACAACGCCGTACACCTGCTGTTCGGGCTGGTGGGTCTGGTGTTGGCCCGCAGCGTCGCCGGCGCGCGGGTCTTCCTGGCCGGGGGCGGCGCGATCTACCTCGCCCTGTGGCTGTACGGCCTGGCGATCGAGGCGATCGACGAGGAGGGTGGCGCGAACATCCTGCCGGTCAACGGCGCTGACAACTGGCTGCACCTCGCCCTCGGCTTCGGCATGCTGGCCCTCGGCCTGCTGCTGTCGAACGAAGCCGGGACCGGCGGACGCCTCGACACCCCGATCGACCGCCCCTGAGCTGCTACTTCGCGCGGATGCTCACCGGTACCTGGTGCAGCGCGGCTCGACCGGAGTCCAAGCCGGTCACCGTCGCGCACGCCGAGGCCGGGGCCTGACGCCGCCCGCGCGCCCATTAGCCGTTAGGAAGGGCCCCTTTCTATACACCAGGCGTTAGAAAGGTGCCCTTCCTTACGTCAGGCAGCGACCGGGAGCCGTTTGGCGAAGCAGACGCTGTACGGGTTGCCCACGTACTCGCCGTACACCGGGATCGGTTCGTAGCCGCACGAGGTGTACAGCCCGACGGCCGCCGGCAGGTACGTGCCGGTCTCCAGGCAGACCACGGTGTGCCCCTGCTGGAACGCGCACTCCTCCAGGGCGGCGAGCAGTTGCCGAGCGATGCCCCTGCCCCGGTACGCCGGCCGCACGTACATCCGCTTGACCTCGCCGGTGACGGCGTCGAGCGACTGGAGTCCGCCACAGGCGACCGCCCGACCGCGCATCACCACGGCCAGGTAGCGGATGTCGTCGTGGGTGACGGTGACCTGCCCGTCCAAACCGCCGTCAGCGACGCGCAGCTCACGCTGCTGGGCGACGACCAGGGCGGCGATTTCGGGATCGATGGCGGGCCGCGACTCGATCAGCATCACCCGACGCTAAGCGGGATTGATTTCGCGGAGGTTTCCGGCAATCAACCCGATCACGGAGCGCAACCGGCTACTCGGCGTCATCCTCGATGTCGTCGTCGCCCATGTCGGCGCCGATCTCGTCCGCGTCGATCTCGTCCTCCGGGCGCACCCGGCGGGCCTTGCGCGCGGCGAGCCGCTCCGCCGCCGACGCCCGGTTCGACTTCTCCTCCAGGCGGACGTCGGTGCCCCGGTTACCGGGCACGAACTCCACGCCCGCGTAGAGCGTCGGCTGCCAGTCGAACTCGCGCTCACCGATCCGGACCAGGTCACCGGGTTCGGCGCCGGCCTTGGCCAGCTTGTCCTCGACACCGAGGCGGGCCAGCCGGTCGGCGAGGTAGCCGACCGCCTCGTCGTTGTCGAAGTTGGTCTGCTTGACCCACCGCTCAGGGCGTACGCCCCGGACGGTGAACGAGCCGTCGGCCTCGGCCGTGATGGTGAACCCGGCGTCGTCCACCGCCATCGGCCGGATCACGATCCGGGTCGGCTCGGCCGGCGGGGCCGCCTTGCGCTCCGCCTCGACCAGCTCGGCCATCGCGTACGTCAGCTCCTTGAGCCCCTCGCGGGTGGCCGCGGAGACCTCGAACACGCGGTAGCCGCGCTCCTCCAGGTCCGGGCGGACGATCTCGGCGAGGTCCCGGCCGTCCGGCACGTCGACCTTGTTCACGGCCACCAGCCGGGGGCGGTCGGTCAGGCCGCCGTACTGGCTCAGCTCGGCCTCGATGGCGTCGATGTCGGCGACCGGGTCGCGGCCGGGCTCCAGGGTCGCCGAGTCGATGACGTGCACCAGCACCGCGCAGCGCTCGATGTGCCGCAGGAACTCCAGACCCAGGCCCTTGCCGGTGGCCGCGCCCGGGATCAGGCCCGGCACGTCGGCGACGGTGAAGGTGTGGTTGTCCATCCGGACCACACCGAGGTTGGGCACGAGGGTGGTGAACGGGTAGTCGGCGATCTTCGGCTTCGCGGCGGAGATCACCGAGATCAGCGACGACTTACCGGCCGACGGGAAGCCCACCAGGCCCACGTCGGCAACGCTCTTCAGCTCCAGCACGATGTCCAGCTGGTCACCGGGCTCGCCCAGCTCGGCGAAGCCGGGCGCCTTGCGCTTGGCGTTGGCCAGCGACGCGTTGCCGCGCCCGCCGCGCCCGCCCCGGGCCACCTCGAAGGTGGTGCCGGCGCCGACCATGTCGGCCAGCACGGTGCCGTCGGTGGTCTGCACGACCGTTCCGTTGGGCACCTTGAGCACCAGGTTGTGGCCGTTGGCCCCGTCCCGGTTCGACCCGGCGCCGCCCTTGCCGTTGTCGGCCTTGACGTGCGGGTGGAAGTGGAAGTCGAGCAGCGTGGTCACCTGCGGGTCGACCACCAGCGACACGCTGCCGCCGTGGCCGCCGTTGCCGCCGTCCGGCCCCCCGAAGGGCTTGAACTTCTCGCGGTGGATCGAGACACAACCGTGCCCACCATCGCCGGCCTGCAGATGCAGGACGACCCGGTCAACGAACGTCGCCACGGCG
This sequence comes from Micromonospora sp. CA-248212, assembly GCF_050948405.1. Classification (NCBI taxonomy): domain Bacteria; kingdom Bacillati; phylum Actinomycetota; class Actinomycetes; order Micromonosporales; family Micromonosporaceae; genus Micromonospora; species Micromonospora sp. CA-248212. The sequence goes on from NZ_CP192023.1 coordinate 5,849,072, forward strand.
TCAATCCTTCCAGCGAGGGTCGACCCCGCACGTCGAAAAAGCCGAGCGGGCCGGGACCCGGAGGTCCGCGGCCCGCTCAGCGAAGAGAACTACTGCTGCGGAACGATGCTGACGGTCTTGCGACCGCGCTTGGTGCCGAACAGGACCGAGCCGGCGGCCAGGGCGAACAGCGTGTCGTCGCCGCCACGGCCGACCAGGTCACCGGGGTGGAACTTGGTGCCACGCTGCCGGATGAGGATCTCACCGGCGCTGACGACCTGACCACCGAAGCGCTTCACGCCAAGTCGCTGGGCCGCGGAGTCACGACCGTTACGCGAGCTGGACGCACCCTTTTTGTGAGCCATTGGAGGACGACCTACTTCCCGCTGGAGATGCCGGTCACCTTGACCTGGGTCAACGGCTGGCGGTGACCCTGGCGCTTGTGGTAGCCGGTCTTGTTCTTGAACTTGTGGATCCGGATCTTCGGGCCCTTGGTGTGCGCGGCGATCTCGCCGGACACCGCGACCTCGGCAAGCTTCGCCGCGTCGGTCACCAGGTCGTCACCGTCGACGAGGAGCACCGCGGTGAGCTTCACCGCGTCACCGGGGGCACCGGTGAGCTTCTCGACCTCGATCACGTCGCCCTCGGCGACCTTGTACTGCTTGCCGCCGGTCTTGACGATCGCGTACATCGGAGGCGGACTCCCTGTCGTTGAGGCTGCTGACTGGTCGTCCCCGCGGCGGCTCGCCGGGTAGCAGTGCACGGCGGCGCGGGCACGCGGGAACTCGGCACACCAAAGGTGGGCCGTAGGCAAGAGTACGCCATCGCTGGCATGGACCCCAAACCGGCCCGCCCTGGTTACCGGGCGCAGAGCTGATCGAGACGCTGCTGGAGCCGGTCCAGCTCGGTCTCGTCGATCGACTCGACGTCGACGCCGAGGGCGGCGACCTCCGTGCCGAGGTCACTGAGCAACGTCCTGAGCTGCGCGTCGGTGGCCTGAGCCCTCTGCTCCCGCAGCGCGGTCCGCCAGCCGGCCAGGGCCGCCTGCGCCCGGGTCCGGGCCGCGTCGGCCGTCACGGTGTCACCCGCGCCCACCGCGGCGACCATCTGGCCCAGCTCCTCGACGTATTCCCGGACGGCGGTGGTCCCGGCCCGCCGCGCCTCGGCACAGACCCGGGCGTCACCGCCCGTCGCGCCACCGCCCAGCGGCGTAGCAGCCGGACCCGTCGGCGCGGAACCCCCGGTCGGGCCCGCACCACCCGAGCGGTCGTCGGAGCAGCCCGCCGAAGCCAGGAGTACGGCTACCAGCAGGGTACGAGCGAGCAGGCGACGCATCTTCTTCTCCTGACCGGGGCCGAGCGTTCCCGCGTCGGGGTGACCCGAGCGGCGAGGTCCCTCCCCGTCACATTGCCGGGAAAGGGACCTCGTCAAACACCGGGCCGGTCAGCCGTCAGAGACGGGCGGGCCGGTCAGCCGTTCAGGGACGGCGGGCCGGTCAGCCGTTCAGGGACGGCGGGCCGGTCAGCCGTCAGAGACAGGCGGGCCGGTCAGCCGTTCAGGGGCGGGTCCGTCGGCGGGCGCCACCCCGACGGGAACGACGACGTCCGGTGCCACCCTCGGCGGCCTCCTCGTCGCCGTCGGCGTCGGCGAGAGCGTCCGGGTCGTCCGCCGCGGCCAGCCGGGCCGACTCACCCCGCTGGCTGTCGGACACCGCCGGAGCGGCCTCCGTCTCCGTCTCGTACCGGGACAGGTCGTACCCCATGGTGTCCTGGTAGTCGGCGTGCGGTTCGGCGTGGTTGTCGGTGTCGACGACCTCGATGACGGCGCGCTCGGCCGGGGCGCTCTTGCGCGCCCGGCGGCGGGAGGACGGCGTGCCGTTCTCCGCGGCCGGGGCGGCCGCGGCGGCCGGCGCCGACGACGCGACGGCCTTGACCTTCTCCGCGGCCCCGCCGGTGCGCGGCTTCTCCGGCACCGGCTCGGTGTGGATGATGACGCCCCGGCCCTTGCAGCAGTCGCACGTCTCGCTGAACGCCTCGAGGAGGCCCGCGCCGATCCGCTTGCGGGTCATCTGCACCAGACCGAGCGAGGTGATCTCGGTGACCTGGTGCTTGGTGCGGTCCCGACCCAGGCACTCGGTGAGCCGGCGCAGCACCAGCTCCCGGTTCGACTCGAGCACCATGTCGATGAAGTCGATCACCACGATGCCGCCGATGTCCCGCAGCCGGAGCTGGCGGACGATCTCCTCCGCCGCCTCCAGGTTGTTGCGGGTGACCGTCTCCTCCAGGTTGCCGCCGGAGCCGGTGTACTTGCCGGTGTTCACGTCGACGACCGTCATGGCCTCGGTCTTGTCGATCACCAGCGAACCGCCGGACGGCAGGAACACCTTGCGGTCCAGACCCTTGATGATCTGCTCGTCGATCCGGTACTCGGCGAACACGTCGTTGGTGCCGACGTGTCGGCGGACCCGGTCGACCAGGTCCGGGGAGACGTGCGACAGGTACGACTCGACCATGCCGTACGACTGCTCGCCCTCGATGACCAGCTCGCGGAAGTCCTCGTTGAACAGGTCCCGGACCACCCGGATGACCAGGTCGGGCTCCTCGTAGAGCAGCACCGGGGCGCCACCCTCGGCGGCCTTGGCCTGGATGTCCTCCCACTGCGCCTGCAACCGCTTGACGTCGCGGGCCAGCTCGTCCTCGCTGGCGCCCTCCGCGGCGGTACGGACGATCACGCCGGCGCCGTCCGGGACCAGCTTCTTGAGCACGTCGCGCAGCCGCTTGCGCTCGGTGTCCGGCAGCTTGCGGCTGATCCCGGACGCGTTGCCGTTGGGCACGTAGACCAGGTGCCGACCGGAGAGCGCGATGTGGCTGGTCAGCCGCGCGCCCTTGTGCCCGATCGGGTCCTTGGTGACCTGGACCAGCACCGAGTCGCCGGAGCGTAGCGCCTGCTCGATCGAGCGGGCCCGCCCCTCCAGCCCGGAGGTGTCCCAGTTGACCTCGCCCGCGTAGAGCACCGCGTTGCGGCCCCGGCCGACGTCGACGAACGCCGCCTCCATGCTGGGCAGCACGTTCTGGACCTTGCCCAGGTAGACGTTGCCGGCCATGGTGCCGGAGGAGTTGCGGGTGACGTAGTGCTCGACCAGCACCCCGTCCTCCAGGACGGCGATCTGGGTACGGTCGCCGCGCTGCCGGACCGCCATCACCCGGTCCACCGCCTCCCGGCGGGCCAGGAACTCCGACTCGCTGAGGATCGGCGGCCGCGTACGGCGCTGCTCCCGGCCGTCCCGGCGACGCTGGCGCTTGGCCTCCAGCCGGGTCGAGCCGGACACGCCCTGGACCTCGTCGACCGTACGACGGGGTTCGCGGATCTTGACCACGGTCGGCACGCCGTCGTCGGCGGCCGCCCCCTCGGTGTCACCCGCGCCCCGGCGACGACGGCGACGGCGACGGCGGGTCATCCCGTCCCCGCCCTCGGACTCCTCGTCCTCGTCGCCCTCGCCCTCGGCCTCGACCTCGGCGGTCTCCTCCTCGGCCTGCGCCGCCTCGTCGGACTCTTCGTCCTCGGCGTCGTCGGCGCCACCCTTGCCCCGGCCCCGACCACGGCGACCACGGCGGCGGCGACGGCGCGCGGCGGCGCTGTCCTCGTCGTCCTCGTCCGCCTCGGTGGCCTCGTCGGCCTCCTCGGTCGGCTCCTCCTCGGCCTCGACGGCCTCGATCGGCTCCACCGGCTCCGCGTCGCGGCGGCCGCGCCGCCGACGACGGGAGGGCTCGGCCTCGACGGCCGGCTCCTCGGCGACCGGCTCGGGCTCGGCCGGGCGGGTCACCGGCACGGCGTCCGGCTGAGGCGCCATGAACAGCACGGTGGGCGCGGAGAGCGCTGCGCGACGACGGCGGGTCTTCGGCGGCTCGGCCTCGATGGCCTCGGCCGGCTCGATCGGCTCGTCCGTCACGTTGGCCACGGCGACACCGGGCGGGACATCCCCGAACGCCTGCTCGGCCGCGCCCGGCGGGGTCTGCGCCTCGTCCAGCTCGGCTTCGGCCTCCCGCAGGTCGGACTCGGCCGGCGTCTCGTCGGCCGGGACGGGCTCGGGCTCGGTGACGGCGGCCGGCTCCGACTCGACGGCCGGCTCCGACTCGACGGCAGCGGCGGGCTCCGGCTCGGTGACGGCGGGCGTCGCCTTCTTCCGCCGGGTGCGGGTCACCTTGACCGGGGGAACGACCTCGGGGGACGACAGCTCCGCGCTGGCCGCGACCAGCGGCTCCTCGGCGGTCGTCTCGACCGGAGCGGCCTTGCGACGGCGGCGGGGGGTTTTCGGAGGGACGTCCAGGTCACCGGAGATCGGGGCGAAGACCTCCGCCTGCGGCGACTCGACGGCGCCGATCCCACCGGTGGACGCCTCGACGGGCGCCTCGGCCTGCTCCGGCTGGTTGAGCGGGGCGGCCCGACGCCGGGTGACCCGGGCCCGTCGCGGCTTCGCGGCGGGCTCGGCGCTCTCGGCCCCGGTCTGCTGCGCGCCGGTGGCTTGCTCGGTGCCGGCGGTGCTGTCGGTGTTGCTCTGGTCAGCGGTATCCCCGGCCGGCTGTGAACCGGTCCGTTCGCCGCCCTCGGGCTCGTTCTCGAGCATGGACGTTCTCCAGTTCTGGCTGCCCCGGGCGCGGGTGAGCGCTGCCACGCAGGGTCGCCGCAAAAGTGTTTCCGCCGGGCGCGCGTGGTGCGCGACCGCCGAAGTCTGCCTGCAAGAGCGCTGACCGTCGGTCAGTGCCCAACGATGGCTGCCCCGCCGCGGTCCGCATCCAACGGATCCACGATCGCACCCTGCGCGGTCAGCGTGCCCTGAGCCAGCCGGGTCACCCTCGGCGAGACCGGCGGCTCCAGGTCGGCCACCACGCGGAGGCCGGAAAGGACGTCATCGGGCCGTACGGACGGAGTGACCTGCCGTACGACCAGTTCGAGTATCGCACACGGTACGGCCGGCGCCCCGGAAGGCGTCTGCGTCGGGGGTAGGACATCGATTGATATGACTGCCGCGCGGGCGTCGAAGGTGCGTCGCCCCTGCTTGGTCATCCGCTCGACCAGAACCTCGTCGGCGGCGGTGAACGCGTCCACGGCGGTGCGCAGGGTCGCCGTGTCGACCTCGGGCAGCTCGATGTGCCAGTGCGACGCCTCGATACGGTCGGCCAGGCTGCCACCCTCGGCGATCACCACCTCCAACACGTCCAGCCCGGGCGAGAGCGCGGCGTCGAGCGCGGCGCGCAGCGCCTCCGGGTCGACCGGGGCCTGAAGGCCGATCTCCAGGTACTCCGCCTCGCTGGCGACCCCGGTCGGAGCGGCGCTGGCGTAGGAGATCTTCGGGTGCGGGGTGAAGCCCTGGGAGAACGCGATCGGTACGGCGGCGCGACGCAGCGCGCGCTCGAAGGCCCGGGCGAAGTCCCGGTGCGAGGTGAACCGCAGCGGCCCGCGCTTGGCGTACCGGATGCGGGCGCGCTGGACGACCGGCGCCTGCCCACCCTCCGGCTGGTTTCTCTTACTGATCGTCTCGCTCCTCGAAACTCAGCACCTCGTTGATCATGAAGTTATTGTCGACGACACGCCGTGGTGCGGGCAACAACTTCATGATCGACGCGAGCGACCCACTGGGGTCGGTCAGGGGGCGGGGGTCTTCAGGGGGGTGATCGGCGTCAGGGGGAGGAGTTTCTTGCCCGTCGGGCCGATCTGGATCTCGGTGTCCATGGAGGGGCAGACGCCGCAGTCGAAGCACGGGGTCCACCGACAGTCGTCCTGCTCGAACCCGCTGACCGAGTCCTGCCAGTCCTGCCAGAGCCAGTCCTTGTCCAGGCCCGAGTCAAGGTGGTCCCAGGGCAGGACCTCCAGCTCGTCGCGCTGGCGGGTGGTGTACCAGTCGAGGTCCACCCCGAACGCGGGCAGCGTCTCGGCCGCCGCGTCCACCCAGCGCTGGTACGAGAAGTGCTCGCTCCACCCGTCGAACCGGCCGCCGTTCTCCCAGACCCGGCGGATCACCGCGCCGACGCGGCGGTCACCCCGGGAGAGCAGGCCCTCGATCAGCGACGGCTCGCCGTCGTGGTAGCGGTAGCCGATCGCCCGGCCCAGCGAACGGTCGGCGTTGATGGCCTGCTTGAGGATCTTGAGCCGGTGGTCGATGACCTCCGGACGGTCCATCGAGGCCCACTGGAACGGGGTGTGCGGCTTCGGCACGAACCCGCCGATCGAGACCGTGCAGCGGATGTCCTTGGAGCCGGTCGCGGCCCGCCCGGCCCTGATCACCTCGTGGGCCATCTCGGCGATCTCGAGGACGTCCTCGTCGGTCTCGGTGGGCAGGCCGCACATGAAGTAGAGCTTCACCTGCCGCCAACCGTTGCTGTACGCGGTGACGACCGTGCGGATCAGGTCTTCCTTCGACACCATCTTGTTGATGACCTTGCGGATCCGCTCCGACCCGCCCTCTGGGGCGAAGGTCAGACCGGTACGCCGCCCGTTGCGGGACAGCTCCTGCGCGAGGTCGATGTTGAAGGCGTCCACCCGGGTCGACGGCAGCGACAGCGACACGTTCGTGCCCTCGTACTGCTGGGCCAGGCCCGAGCACATGTCGCCGATCTCGGAGTGGTCGGCCGAGGAGAGCGACAGCAGGCCCACCTCGTTGAAGCCGGAGAACTCCAGGCCCTCACGCACCATCTGCCCCACGGTGGTGATCGACCGCTCCCGCACCGGGCGGGTGATCATGCCGGCCTGGCAGAAGCGGCAGCCCCGGGTGCAGCCCCGGAAGATCTCCACGGCGTACCGCTCGTGCACCGTCTCGGCGAGCGGCACGAGGGGCTTCTTCGGGTACGGCCACGCGTCCAGGTCCATCGTCGTGCGCTTGTGCACCCGGAACGGCACGTCCGCCCGGTTCGGCACGACCCGCTGGATCCGCCCGTCCGGCAGGTAGTCGACGTCGTAGAAGCGCGGCACGTAGACGCTCTCGGTGCGGGCCAGCCGCAGCAGCAGTTCGTCGCGGCCACCCGGGGAGCCCTCGGCCTTCCACTCCCGGACGATCGCGGTGATCTCCAGGACGGCCTCCTCGCCGTCGCCGAGCACCGCGGCGTCGATGAAGTCGGCGATCGGCTCCGGGTTGAACGCGGCGTGCCCACCAGCCACGATCACCGGGTCGGCGTCGGTACGGTCGGCGGCCAGCAGCGGAATGCCGGCCAGGTCGATCGCCGTCAGCATGTTGGTGTAGCCCAGCTCGGTGGAGAAGGAGATGCCGAACACGTCGAACTTGCGCACCGGCCGGTGCGCGTCGACGGTGAACTGCGGCACGCCGTGCGTGCGCATCAGGCTCTCCAGGTCGGGCCAGACCGCGTACGTCCGCTCGGCGAGGGTGTCGGGCAGCTCGTTGAGCACCTCGTAGAGGATCTGCACACCCTGGTTGGGCAGGCCCACCTCGTACGCGTCGGGATACATCAGCGCCCAGCGCACCGTCGCGGCGTCCCAGTCCTTGACGACCGCGCCCAGCTCACCGCCGACGTACTGGATCGGCTTGGAGATCTGCGGGAGCAACGGCTCGAGCCGGGGCCAGATCGACGGCTCCGAGCTGGAGTCGTCGCCCGAATTGGTCGCGGCCGCGCGCGGCGTCGTGGACGGGGCACTCATGATGCCCAAGGGTACGCGCCCGCTCGACGGTGACCGCGCGCACGCCACGATGCCGGCCGACCGGCCGACCCGAGCCCCGCGCCGGCCGACCCGAGCCCCGCGCCCGGTGCCCGGGCGGCGGTGGTGGCGGCACGGTACTAACCTCGGACCGGCGCGAGAGGAGATTGCCGCGATGCCGGAGCCCCAGCCGGGAGCACGGCCGGCCGACGGGCGCACCCCTGGCCCGAGGCCGGACGACGCTCCGGCGGTCGCCGACGAGTCGACCTCCCCACCCGTACCCCCGAATCAGCCGGCCGCCCCCGACGGCCCGGAACCCCTGGTCGAACCGACCGCCGCCGCCCCGGCGGAGGCGGCGACGCCCGAGCCCGCGGCGAAGCCGGACCCGACGCTGTCCGAGCCCGCGGCGAAGCCGGACCCGACGCTGTCCGAGCCGGCGGCCGAGCCGGACCCGACGGCACAGCAGCCGGCGGCCGAGCCGGACCCGACGGCGCAGAAGCCGGCAGCCGGGCCGGACCCGACGGCGAAGGAGCCGGCGGCCGAGCCCGAGCCGGCCGACAAGCCCGAGCCGCACCCGACTTCCCCGGAGCCCGCGGCCGAGGCCAGGCCGGCTGCCGGGCCCGAACCCACGGCCCGCGAGCGCGTGGGTGAGGGCCCCGACTCCCCCGCCGCGCCGCCCGCGCCCCGGTGGAGCGGATCCGCGCCGGTTCCGCCTGCGCTGCCGCGTCGGCGCGCCTGGGGGAGTCGGCCGAGCCGACCCCGCCGCCGCCGTTGCCGGAGCAGCCGCTCGAGCACCGCACCCCGGTCGACCCGTGGGCCGGGGTGGACACCGGCGGCTGGGACCTGCCGTCCGCCGAACTGCCTCCGCTGCCGCCGACGCTGGGCTACCCGGTCCCGCCGGCCACCCGGCAGTGGTCCGGGCCGCCGGTCGGCGCGCATCCCGTCTCACCGCCGCCGGTCGGGACGCACCCCGTCTCGCCGCCGCTCCACCACCAACCCGCCGCCCACCCACCGCCGGCCTACCTGCCGCCGGTCGCCTACCCGCCACCGCACGCCCGACCTGCCCCGCCGCATCCACCCACCGCCGCCGGGCCCGCCGCGCCGGTCCGCCCGGCGCCGCCGGCCCGGGTGCCGAAGCAGCGCCGGGGGCGGGGTCCGACCGCGCCGCCGCCGCTCGGGGAGGCCGCCAAGGGGTACCCGCCCCCTCGACCACGGCGCCGCCGGCGTCGCTGGCCGTGGCTGCTGCTGCTCAGCCTGGCCTGCTGCTGTGGCTGCCCCGCCTACTACGGCCTGCCGATCTCGTCCCAGTACCCGGCCAGCGCCGCGCTGCCCGAGCAGGTCGCCGACCTGAGCCTGCGGCAGGACGACGGCAGCTCCGAGACGGCCAAGCAGTTGGAGAAAGAGGTACGCCAGGAGCACCTGCTGGCCGAGGACACCTTCGCGGGCGTCTACCGGACGGCGGACGGCAAGCAGGTGACGGTATTCGGCGGCACCGGCTTCCGGCTGACCCCCGAGGCGGACGCGGACGAGGAGATCACGCGGCTCGGTGAGCGCTACGCGCTGGAGGCCCCCGAGACGGTGCGGACCGGCGTACGGGGTCGGTACGAGCGCTGCGCGATCGGTCGACCAGCCGGGGGCGACGTGGTGGTGTGCACCTCGGTCGACCACGGCAGCATCGCCACCGGGGTGTTCACCCGGCTCTCCGTCTCGGACAGCGCGACGTTGCTCGACACCCTGCGCACGCAGATCGTCCAGCCCAAGCAGGGCTGAGTCGCATCCGGGCCGCCGCTCGCGGGCATCCGGACGGCCTGGGCGGGGTCAGACCTCGCTGGCCGGGTCGGTGTCGGCGCGCTTCGGCGCGTACCGGGGGATGTACTCCTGGCCGGTGAGCTTCTGGATCTCGCTCATCACCTCGTCGGTCATCTGCCGCAGCGAGGTGCGATCGTCCGGGCGGCCGGTGAAGTCCAGCGGCTTGCCGAACTTCACGGTGATCTTGGCAGTGCCGGGGCGGGGTACCCGCGCCCCGATCGGCTGCGCCTTGTCGGTGCCGACCGTGCCCACCGGGATGATCGGCACACCGGCGGCGACCGCCAGCCGGGCCGCCCCGGTCCGACCCCGGTAGAGCTTGCCGTCCGGGGAACGGGTGCCCTCCGGGTAGACCACCACCAGGTCACCGCCCCGCAACGCCGGGATGGCGGCGTCGAAGGCGGACAGCGCGGCGCGCCCACCGGCCCGTTCGACCGGGATGGCGCCCAGACCGGTGAGGACGAACTTCGAGAACGCGCCCTTCGCGCCGGTGCCGGTGAAGTACTCGGACTTGGCCCAGAACGCCAGGTGCCGGGGCACCACCGTGCCGAGGAACAGCTCGTCCGCCACCGAGAGGTGGTTGCCGGCGAAGATCGCGCCGCCGGTCTCCGGCACGTGTTCCAGACCCTCCACGGTCGGGCGGAACGCCAACCGCAGCGCGGGCGCCACGGTGAGCTTGCCGATGGTGTAGAGCAGGGGCACTGGTCCTCCGGCAGATGAGGTGCGAGCAGGCGGTGTCACGGTAGCGGACGCCCCCACACCCCACCGACGGAGGTGGGAGGCGTCCGCGTCCCGACAGTGCTGGGTGTAAGGAAGGGGCCCTTCCTATACACCAGGCGTTAGAAAGGGGCCCTTCCTTACACCCGACGGACAGTGACCGTCACCCGCTCGCCCTCGCCGACCTCACCGGCGAAACCGTCGAGGCCCTCGGCGAAGTCGACCGAGTCGGCCAGCACCTCACCCGACACGAACTCCAGGTACGCCCCGACCGCGGCGCGCACCTCGTCGGACGCCGACACCGCCACCACGATCCGGTCCGAGACGTCCAGGTCGGCGTCGCGGCGGGCCTGCTGCACCACCCGCACCACGTCGCGGGCCAGGCCCTCGGCGGCCAGCTCGGGGGTGACCTCGGTGTCGAGCACCACCACGCCCTCGCCACCGGGCAGCGGCGCGGAGTGCTCGGCGTCGGCGGCCACGAGACGCAGCTCGTACTCGCCCTCGGCCAGGGTGATGCCGGCCGCCACCGGCGCGCCCTCGACCAGCTCCCAGTCACCCGCCTTGACCGCCTTGATCACCTGCTGGACCTGCTTGCCGACGCGCGGGCCGAGCGCCCGGGGCACCACGGTCAACACCTGCTCGCAGTACGCGGACAGCTCGGCGCTGAACTCCACCGCCTTCACGTTGACCTCGTCGGCGATCAGGTCGGCGAACGGGCGCAGTTGCTCGGCCACCGGGGACGCCACGGTCAACGTCGACAGCGGCAGCCGTACGCGCAGCCCCTTGGCCTTGCGCAGCGACAGCGCCGCCGAGGCGACCGCCCGCACGTTGTCCATGGCCGCCACCAGGTCGTGGTCGGCCGGGAACTCCTCGGCGGACGGCCAGTCGGTCAGGTGCACCGACCGCTCGCCCGTCAGGCCACGCCAGATCTCCTCCGCGGTCAGCGGCGCGAGCGGCGCCACCACCCGGCAGAGCGTCTCCAGCACGGTCGACAGCGTGTCGAAGGCGTTGGCGTCACCCGACCAGAACCGGTCCCGGGACCGGCGCACGTACCAGTTGGTCAGCGCGTCCAGGTAGGACCGGACGGTGGCGCACGCGCCGGAGATGTCGTACGCGTCCATCTGCGCGCCGACCGTCGACACCAGCTCGTTGGTCTTGGCCAGGATGTACCGGTCGAGCAGGTGCGTCGAGTCGGTGCGCCGCCGCGCCTGGTACCCGTCCGCGTTGGCGTAGAGCGAGAAAAAGTACCAGACGTTCCACAGCGGCAGCAGCACCTGGCGTACCGCGTCGCGGATCAGCGTCTCGGTGACCGCCATGTCCCCGCCGCGCAGCACCGGCGAGGACATCAGCATCCAGCGCATCGCGTCCGACCCGTACGAGTCGAAGACGTGGTAGACGTCCGGGTAGTTGCGCAGGCTCTTGGACATCTTGCGCCCGTCCGAGCCGAGCAGGATGCCGTGGCTCAGGCAGTTGCGGAACGCCGGCCGGTCGAACAGCGCGGTGGCCAGCACGTGCATGGTGTAGAACCAGCCGCGGGTCTGCCCGATGTACTCGACGATGAAGTCACCCGGGTAGTGGTGCTCGAACCAGTCCGCGTTCTCGAACGGGTAGTGCACCTGGGCGAACGGCATCGACCCGGACTCGAACCAGCAGTCCAGCACCTCCGGCACCCGGCGCATCATCGACTGACCGGTCGGGTCGTCCGGGTTGGGGCGGACCAGGTCGTCCACCGCCGGCCGGTGCAGGTCGGTCAGGCGTACGCCGAAGTCCCGCTCGATGTCGGCGAGCGATCCGTAGACGTCCAGGCGCGGGTAGTTCGGGTCGTCGGACTTCCACGCCGGGATGGGCGAGCCCCAGAACCGGTTCCGGCTGATCGACCAGTCCCGGGCGTTGGCCAGCCACTTGCCGAACGAGCCGTCCTTGATGTGGCCGGGCGTCCAGTTGATCTCCTGGTTCAGCTCGACCATCCGGTCCCGGAACTGGGTCACCGCCACGAACCACGACGACACCGCCTTGTAGACCAGCGGGGTGTCGCACCGCCAGCAGTGCGGGTACGAGTGGGTGTAGGTGTCCTGCCGCAGCACCACCCCCCGCTCCTTCAGCTCCCGGATCACCGGCTTGTTGACGTCGAAGACCTGCTCACCCTGGTACGGCGGGACCAGCGCGGTGAACCGCGTGTGGTCGTCCACGGTGACGATGGTGGGGATGCCGGCGGCGTTGCAGACGTTCTGGTCGTCCTCGCCGAACGCCGGGGCGAGGTGCACGATCCCGGTGCCGTCCTCGGTGGTGACGAACTCCGCCCCGAGCACCTGGTACGCGTTGTCGCCCGCCTGCTCGACGAGGAAGTCGAACAGCGGTGTGTAACGGCGTCCGACCAGGTCCCGGCCGTACACCGTGCCGACCTGCTCGTACCCGTCCAGCTCCTTGGCGTACGCGCCGAGCCGTGCCGCCCCCACGACGAACCGCTCCCCGTCGCGTTCGAGCACGGCGTACTCGATGTCCGGGCCGACGGCGAGTGCCAGGTTCGACGGCAGGGTCCACGGCGTGGTGGTCCAGACACCCAGCTTGACCGGCCCGCGCAGCAGCTCCGGGGCGGAGTCGTTGGCGGTCAGCCCGAACCACACGGTCAGCGTCGGGTCGTGCCGGTCCCGGTAGACGTCGTCCATCCGGGTCTCGGTGTTCGACAGCGGCGTCTCACAGCGCCAGCAGTACGCCAGCACCCGGAAACCCTCGTAGATCAGACCCTTGTCGTGCAGGGTCTTGAAGGCCCACATGACGCTTTCCATGTAGTCCAGGTCGAGGGTCTTGTAGTCGTTGGTGAAGTCGACCCAGCGGGCCTGCCGGTTGATGTACCGCTCCCAGTCCTGGGTGAACTCCAGCACCGACGTACGGCAGGCCTCGTTGAACCGGGCCACGCCCAGGTCGATGATCTCGGCCTTGCTGGTGATGCCGAGCTGCTTCTCGGCCACCACCTCGGCGGGCAGGCCGTGGCAGTCCCAGCCGAAGCGCCGCTCCACGTGCCGCCCGCGCATGGTCTGGTAGCGCGGCACCACGTCCTTGACGTACCCGGTGAACAGGTGGCCGTAGTGCGGCAGGCCGTTGGCGAACGGCGGGCCGTCGTAGAAGACGTACTCGTTCTTGCCGTCGGTACCGGCGGGGCGGGCCTCGATGCTGGCCTCGAAGGTCTTGTCGGCCGTCCAGTGCTCCAGCACCCGGCGCTCGACCGCGGGCAGGTCCGGGCTCGCCGGGACACCGGCGGCGGGGTCGTGCAGTGGATAGGCCATCGCCTGTCGCTCTCCTCGCAGCTCACTCAACGTGGGTCTGCGAGGACGAACCGTCCGGGGTACGCCGACAACGACGCTCCCCGGGTGGCCCGCGGTACCACCCCGCTTGGCGGTCAGGATCGACCGCCCGCTCATTGGCCGGCTGTGACGGGCCGGACCCGTCCGGTTCTACTGGGCCGGTCACCCGGCTGTTCTTCCGGAGGCTCACCGGTGATGGCCGGGTCATCGCCTTACGGCCTCCAACGATACAAGACCCACCCAGCCCCCCGCCCCCGACTAATCCCCCACCCCACCCCACCCCACCCCACCCCCACCCCACCCCACCCCACCCCACCCCCACCCCACCCCACCCCCACCCCCGCCCACCCCCGGTGATCAAGAGGTTTGCGTCAAATTCGCGCCGGATCCTGACGCGAATCTCTTGATCACCAGGGCGAGGCTCCCGGGGGTGGGGGTGGGGGGTGGGTGGGGTCAGGGGGTTGGGAGGGTGGTGGTCCAGAGGGAGGCGCCGTCGCGGTCGCGTAGGTGCACCGTCAGGGCCCCGGATTCGCCGTCGATCTGGACCTCGCCGAAGTGCTGGAAGCCCTCGGCCGGGGAGGTGTTCGCGCGCGGCGGGGCGTGCACGAAGACCGCCTGCGGTCCGAACGTGCCGTCGAGGGCGTTCGGGCCGAACGCGCCGGCGTGCGCCGGGCCGGAGACGAACTCCCAGAACGGCGTGAAGTCACCGACCGCCGAACGGGACGGGTCGTAGTGGTGCGCGGCGGAGTAGTGCACGTCGGCGGTGAGGAAGACCATGCCGGTCACCCCGGCCCGGTGGGTCGCCCGCAGCACCTCGGCGAACTCCAGCTCACGCCCGACCGGCGCGCCCGGATCGCCCTGCGCGACACCCTCCTGCGCGCCCGGACCGTCTGGCACCACGACCCCGATCGGCAGGTCGTTGGCGATCACCTTCCAGGTCGCCGTGGAGCGCTTCAGCTCCCGGATCAGCCACTCCCGCTGCTCGCGGCCGAGCAGACCGCGCTTCGGGTCGGCGTACGTGTTGCCGTCGTTGGGGTCCTTGTGCGTCCGCATGTCCAGCACGAAGACGTCCAGCAGCGGCCCGTACGAGATCCGCCGGTACAGCGGCCCGTTGTCCGGCACCGGCAGCCACTCGTGGAACGCCTGGCTGGCCCGCGCTGCGAGCACGTCGACCCGCTGCTCGGTGTAGCGCGGGTCGTCCAGGATCTCCCCGGGATACCAGTTGTTGAGCACCTCGTGGTCGTCCCACTGGTTGATCTGCGGCACCGCCGCCGCGAACTCCCGCAGGTGCTCGTCGAGCAGGTTGTAGGCGAACTGCCCCCGGTACTCGGTCAGCGTCTCGGCGACCTTGCTCTTCTCCGGGGTGATGAGGTTGCGCCAGATCCGCCCGTCGGGCAGCGTCACCGACTCCACGAGCGGGCCGTCCGCGTAGACCGTGTCGCCGCTGCACAGGTAGAAGTCCGGACGGACCGCGCGCATCGCCCGGAAGATCGACAGCCCGCCGAAGTTCGGATCGATCCCCCAGCCCTGCCCGACGATGTCCCCGGTCCAGACGAACCGCACGTCCCGGCGGCGGTGCCGGCCCGGCGCGGTGGTGAACGAACCGGTCAACGGCTCGCTGACCACCCCGTGCCGGTCCAGGCTCTCCACCCGCACCCGGTAGTGCAGCCGCTCGGCGTCCGGCAGGCCCCGCAGCCGGACCTTGCCGGTGAAGTCCGCGTTCGGGCCCAGCACCGGGCCACGGAGCTGCCGCGCGCCACGGAAGTCGGGGCGGCGGCTCAGTTCGACAAGCATCCGGCCCGGACGGTCGGCCCGCGTCCAGACCAGCGCCGAATCCGCGGTCACGTCGCCGCTCTGCACCCCGTGGGTGAGCACGGGGCGTCCGGCCGGACGCCAGGCCGGAGCGGCGTTCGCGCCGGCACCGCCCAACAGGGCGCCGCCGGCGACTCCGGCCCCGGCCACCAGGCCAGCCCGCAGCAGGGTACGTCGATCAAGCTCGGTCATGCTTCCTCCCGGTGATGGGTTGACCCCGTGGGTGTACCGGGCGCAGATGACCGCGGCCGGCGGTCCGGGTGACCGGCGACCGAACGCCTGTTGTCCGAAGGGCACGACCCGGCGGCCAGCGCGGCTTGACCCCGGCGAGAGGCTCGCGCAGACTTCGCCGGTGCGTCCGCTCAGCCATGACGAATTTCAGGCCATGCGTCGATTCCCCGCGCTCGACGGCCTGCGGGCCGTGGCGGCCGTGATGGTCTTCGCCTTCCACTTCGGCGGTCCGTCCTGGGCCTGGTTGACCGGCTGGATCGGCGTACACCTCTTCTTCGTGCTCTCCGGCTTCCTGATCACGACGCTGCTGTTGCGGGAGGAACACCGCTACGGTCGGGTCTCGCTGCGCGCCTTCTACCTGCGGCGGTTCTTCCGGATCATGCCGATGTACCTGCTCGTGCTGTTCCTGACCTGGGGGCTGGCCCGGCTCAACGGCACCGCCGACGCGGTCGAACGCTCGATGCGCTACTACCTGCTGCTGCTCAACGAACTCCTGCCGGCGAACACCCCTTACCTGCACTCCTGGACGATCGGGATCGAGCAGAAGTTCTACCTGCTCTGGCCGGCGATCGCCTTCGTGCTGGTGACCGGCGCCTTCCGGCGCCGGCTCGCGGTGACCCTCGCGCTCCTCGTGCTCCTCGTCGCGCTGATCCCGCCGCAGATCGGCTGGCTGAGCTGGCCCATCCACTACGTGGCGATCCTGCTCGGCTGCCTCACGGCCGTGCTCATGCACCACCCACGCGGCTTCGCCCTGTTCCGGCCGCTGACCCACCCGGTCACCGCCAGCGTGGTGATCGTGGCCTTCGCCGCGGTGCAGGTGGCCGTGCGGTACTGGCCGGCCCGCTTCGGCCAGGAGGCGCTGATCGGCTGCTACGCGGCGGCGGCCGCGCTGCTGCTGCCGGCGCTGCTGTCGCGCAGCGTCCTGGCCCGTGTGCTGGGGCTGCGGCCGCTGGTGTTCGTGGGCGAACGGTCGTACTCGATGTACCTGGTCCAGTCCATCGCGGCGTGGGCGGCGGTCGGGCTGCTGCCCGCGGTGGGTCGGCACAACACCACCATCTTCGTGGCCGCCGTGGTGGTGGCGTTGGTCCTCGCGGACGTGCTCTACCGCTGGGTGGAGCTACCGATGATCAAGGTGGGCCGCGACCTGGCCGCCCGGGTGTCGCGACCCGTACCCCGCGACCAGGACCGCCCGTCCGGTGACGTCGACGGCGTCGTCCGGATCCCCCGCCCCCGCGAGGTGCTCCCGGACACCGTCCCCGCGACCCGCGGCTGACCCCCTCGACGTGACCGGGCTCATAGCCCCGGTTGTCACAGCGCGACCGGTCGGACCGTCGTAGCGGTGTCGAACCGATCAAGGAGGTTGCCGTGCAACGGATGAAGCTTTTCGAGGTCGCGCCGCAGGGATACCAGGCCGTGTCAGGTCTGGAGAAGTACGTCCAGGCGAACGTCGACCACACCGTGCTGGAGCTGGTCAAGCTGCGGGCGTCGATACTGAACGGCTGCGCGTACTGCGTGGACATGCACAGCCGCGACGCCCTCGCCGCCGGCGAGTCGAGCCGGCGGCTGTTCGCGGTGGCCGCCTGGCGGGAGGCGCTGTCGTTCTTCGACGAGCGGGAGCAGACCGCGCTGGCGCTCACCGACGCGGTGACCCGGCTCGGCGAGCACGGGGTGTCGGACGAGGTGTGGGACGCCGCCGCGAAAATCTGGTCGGAGAAGGAGTTGGCCGATCTGGTCCTCGCGATCGCCACAATCAACGTGTGGAATCGCATCGCCGTGACGACGCACACGGAGCCCCCGGCACAGGTGTGACGACCGAGGCGGCAGAGGCGGCCGGTGCGCTCCAGGCGCACCGGCCGATGCTGCTCGGGCTCGCCTACCGGCTGCTCGGCAGCCGGCACGACGCGGAGGACGTGCTCCAGGAGGCGTACCTGCGCTGGCTGGGCGTGGACCGGTCGACGGTGGCCGAGCCCCGCCGCTACCTGTCCCGGGTGGTGACCCGGCTCGCGCTGGACCGGCTGCGGTCCCGGCAGGCGGCCCGCGAGACGTACGTCGGACCGTGGCTGCCCGAGCCGGTGCCGACCGAGCCCTCGCCGTTCGGCCCGCTGGACCGCGCGGAGCTGCGGGACTCGCTGTCCACCGCGCTGCTGCACGTGCTGGAACGGCTCACGCCGCCGGAGCGTGCCGTGTACGTCCTGCGCACCGCGTTCGACCTGCCGTACGCCGAGATCGCGGAGATCCTGGACCGGACCCCGCAGGACTGCCGGCAGTTGCACCACCGGGCAACCACGCACGTACGCCAGGAGGACCGCCGCTTCACCGCCAGCCGGTCCGAGCGTGAGCGGTTGCTGGAGGCGTTCCTCGCCGCCGCCCGGAACGGGGACCTGGCGACGCTCACCCGTCTGATGGCCGCGGACGTCACGGCGTGGAACGACGGTGGCGGTCGCGTCCGCTCCGCGCGCAACCCGGTGCGGGGTGCGGACCGGGTCGCCCGGTACTACGCCGGGATCTACGGCCCACGCCGCGAGTGGACGGCGCGGCGGGTCGAGTTGAACGGCGAACCCGCCATCCTGCTCACCCGCGGCGACGGCGGCCGCTACACGATGACCGTCACCGCCGCCGCCGGTCGGATCACCGGGATCTACGTGGTGGGCAATCCGGAGAAGCTACCCCCGGCCGCCTGAAATCGTGAGGTCGTCAGCCCAGCTCGGGGAACCAGAGCGCGATCTCGCGCTTGGCGCTGTCCGGCGAGTCGGAGGCGTGCACCAGGTTCTCCCGGTTGGAGAGCGACAGGTCGCCCCGGATGGTGCCGGCGGCGGCCTTGCGGCCGTCGGTCGCGCCGACCAGCCCCCGGACCACGTCGATGACCTGGTCGCCGGAGAGGACCAGGGCGACCAGCGGACCGCCGGTCATGAAGTCCTTCAGCGGCGGGTAGAACGCCTTGTCGACGTGCTCGGCGTAGTGCGCGTCCGCGAGCGCGGCGTCCATGGTCCGGTGCACCATCGCGTCGATCCGCAGCCCTTTGCGCTCGAAGCGGGAGAGGAGCTCGCCGACCAGGCCGCGGCGGACCGCGTCGGGCTTGATCAGCACGAGGCTGCGCTCTTCCGGGCTGTCGTTGGACACGCTGGGTTCCTCCTGTACGCGCAGAACGCTTGGGCTCGGTACGGTCAGCGTAGCGACCCGGTCCCGGCGCCGGCGCGGCGGCCGGTCTTTCCACCGGTGGCCGATCCGGCCTAGCCTGGCCCTGACCCCCGGGAGGTCCACTGTGGCGAATGGCGGGAACCGGCCCATCGCGCCGGTACGCAAGCTGGTCGGCACGGTGCTCGGCACCGTGGCCACCTTCGTCGTCCTCTTCGGGCTGGGCATGACCAGCTGGGCCATCGTCGCGCTCGGCGTCGCCCTGCTGGTGCTGGCGATCGCGCTGGCCACCGTGAAGGGCGGCGGGCGCACCTGGGTGGTCGGCGTGGCGCACGTGCACAGCGCCTCCGAACCACCCACCCAGTACGCGTTCGGCCGGTGCGAGCTGCAACTGGTCATCGACGCGCCCGGCCTGCCGCCCCGATCCAAGAAGATCATCGAGCCGCGGGTGCCGGTCTCCAAGTGGCCGTCGTTGGGCCAGACCCTGCCCATCCGGGTCGCGCTCGACGACCAGCGGCACGTCAAGGTCCTCTGGGACGAGGTGCCCACCCACGCCGAGACCGCCGCGGCCGTCGCGGACCTGCCGCCCGAGTTCGGCGACCTCGACCCCGGCGACGAGGTGCTGATCGAGCAGGACGCCCCGCCCTGGGCGGACCGCGCGCCCGACGACGACTTCCGGGACGCGCGCGGCGGCGACCCGTTCGGCCCCGACCCGTTCGGCGACCCGCGCGGCCCCGATCCGTTCCGCGACCCGCGCGGCGGCGACCCGTTCCGCGACCAGCGCGGTCCCGACCCCCTGCGCGACGACCGGTCCGTCGTATCCGACGAGCGCGAGCCGGTGGTGGTGAGCCAGGCCCCGGGCGGCCCGGTGGTCCTCGAAGGCGTCGTCGTCGAGCAACAGCCCGGCGCGGGACTGCCCCGCCGGGCCACGCCCGCACCCCGGCCCCCGGCCGAGGAGCACTTCGACCAGCCCGGCGTCGACCCGGACGACCCGGACGACGTCCGTGCCGCCGAGTCCGACGACGACCCCGTGGACGCGGAAGCGCAGGCCCGGTCCGCACCGAGCGCGGACCGGCCGACCGACGCCCCGCCGACGCAGCGGACCGGCCCGCTCGCTACCGACCCGCTGGACCCGCTGGACCTGCCGCTGGACGACCCGACCCCGGCGGGAGCGGCCCGCGAGACCGTCACCGCCGAGGCCCTGGACGAGGCGATCTTCGGGTACGACGGAGCGTCGGCGGCGGACCCGGCCGGTCCCATCAGCGGCGTCGGACTGACCCTGCTGGTCACCGACCTGGCCCGATCGCTCGGTTTCTACCGGGACATGCTCGGCTTCTCCGAGGTCGACCAGGGCACCGGCAACGCGGTGCTCGCCTTCGGCTCGACCCGGCTGGTGCTGCGCGAGGTGACCGGGGCGGCGCCCATCAGTCGCCGGCTCGTGCACGTCAACCTCGAGGTGGACGACATCGAGGCGGCGTACGGACGGCTGCGCGGATCCGGTGTCCGCTTCACGTACGCCCCACGCGTGGTCAACCGGGGCAGCAGGCTGGAGGTGTGGGCGGCGGCCTTCCGGGACCCGGACGGCCACGGCATCGCCCTGACCCAGTGGCGCGAACGCGCCGACGCCTGACCCGACCCTCGGGGGTCAGCCGAGGATGACCCGGCGGACGTGCAACGCGTACGCCCAGACCAGCGCGAAGATGATGCCCAGCACGAGCAGCGACCAGTGCAGCAGCCCGGCCAGCATCAGCAGGCCCTGCAACACGGTGCCGGCGTGCCAGGCCCAGGGACGCCGCATCATGCCGGCCAGCAGGATGGCGGCCACCGCCAGGGCCACCACCACGGCGATCGCCGCGCCGCCCAGGTCACCGCCGACCACCCGGATCGGTTGGATGGCCAGCAGCAGCACCAGCGCCTCCAGGCCGAGCGTTCCCGCGCCGAGACCCCGTACGGCCGCCTGCGGGTTCCGCAGGCCGGAGCGCCGTACCTGCCCGGCCTCCGGCTCCCCCGCCGTCGATGCGGCCGTGTCCTGGTCCGGAGCGCTCCGACCGCGGTCCGGACCGGTCGCGTCGTCGGTGGCGCGCGGGTCGCGGTCCAGGTCGGTGGCGCGCGGGTCGCGGTCCAGGTCGGTCGCGTCGGTGGCGCGGGGGTCGCGCTCGGGGCCGGTCATCGCTTCAGCAGCCGGCGGGCGTCGGCGACCGTGACCACCGAACCCGTCACCAGGACACCGACGCCGCTGAGCTCACCGGGTACGTCCTCCTCGGCCAGCGCGACCGCCAGTTCGATCGCGTCCGGCACCTCCTCGGCCACCTCGACGCGCTCCTCGCCGAAGATCTCGACGGCAAGCGCGGCGAGCTCCTTCGTCGGCATCGCCCGTGGCGAGCTGTTGCGGGTGACCACCACGACGTCGGCCACCGGCTCCAGCAGCTCCAGCAGGCTGCTCGCGTCCTTGTCGGCGAGGACGCCCACCAGCGCCACCAGCTTGCTGAACGCGAACTCCTCCTGCAGCGCGGTCACCGTCGCGGCCATACCGTGCGGGTTGTGCGCGCCGTCCAGCAGGACGGTCGGAGCGCTGCGGACCCGCTCCAGCCGGCCCGGGGAGCTGGCCGTCGCGAACCCCTCCCGGACGGCCTCGACGTCCAACTGACGGCGGGCCCCGGCACCGAGGAACGCCTCCACGGCGGCGAGCGCCACCGCCGCGTTCTGCGCCTGGTGCGCGCCGTGCAGGGGGATGAACACGTCGTCGTAGACGCCACCGAGGCCCTGCAGCTTGAGCACCTGCCCGCCGACGGCGACCGCCCGGCTCAGCACGCCGAACTCGGCGCCCTCACGGGCGATGGTGGCGCCCACCTCGGAGCAGCGTTCGAGCAGGGGACGCGCGGCCTCCTCCTCCTGCGCCGCCGAGATCACGGTGGCGCCCGGGTGGATGATGCCGGCCTTGGCCAGCGCGATGTCCTGGAGCGTGTCGCCGAGCCACTCGGTGTGGTCCAGGCCGATCGGCGTGATCACGCAGACGCCGGCCTGGATGACGTTGGTGGCGTCCTCGGCGCCGCCGAGACCCACCTCGACCACGGCGATGTCGACGGGCGCGTCGGCGAACGTGGCGAACGCCAACGCGGTCGTCATGTCGAAGTACGTCAGCGGCTCGTCCGAGCGCGCGTCGACCAGCTCGGCCAGCGGCTTGATCTCCCCGTACACCGCGGCGAAGCGCTCCTCGCTCACCGGCTCCCCGTCCAGGCTGATCCGCTCCCGGACGGTCTCCAGGTGCGGACTCGTGTACCGGCCGGTGTGCAGCCCGAACGCCCGCAGCAGCGAGTCGATCATCCGTGCGGTGGACGTCTTGCCGTTGGTGCCGGTGAGGTGGATCGACGGGTACGCCCGCTGCGGACTCCCGAGCAGGTCGAGCAGCGACTCGATGCGGTCCAGCTCGAACACCATGCGGGTGAAACCGCGGGCGTTCAGCTCGGCTTCGGCGGCGGCGAAATCGGTACGGTCGGTCACGAGGTAAGCGTCTCCAGAGCGGCGTCGATCCGGACCAGGTCGGCCTCGGCGGTGGCGAGCCGGTCGCGGATCTTCGCGACGACCGGCTCGGGGGCCTTGCCGATGAAGGCCGGGTTGTCGAGCTTCGCCCGGGCCTGCGCGACCTCCTTCTGGGCGGCCGCGCGGTCCTTGGTCAGCCGGGCCCGCTCGGCGGCCACGTCGATCGACCCCCGGGTGTCCAACGCGACACCTACCGCGCCGGGCATGGCCAACGTCGCGCTGGCCTGGAAGTCGTCACCGGCGGGGTCCAGCCGAACCAGCGACCGGATCAGCGGCTCGTGGGCCGCGATGCCGGCCCCGGCCAGCCCGTCCAGGCGGGCCGCGACCCGCTGCGTCGGGCGTAGCCCCTGGTCGGAACGGAACCGGCGGATCTCGGTGACCACCCGCTGCACGGCGGCCAGCTCGACCTCGGCGGCGTCGTCGATGAGCGACCGGTCGGCCACCGGCCAGGCGACGGCCTGCACCGTCTCGCCGCCGGTCAGCGCGAGCCACAACTCCTCGGTGACGAACGGGATGACCGGGTGCAGCAGCCGCAGCAGCTGGTCCAGGACGTGGCCGAGAACCCGGCGGGTCACGTCGGCCCGCTCACCGCCCTCGGCGAGCACCGGCTTGCTCAGCTCGACGTACCAGTCGCAGACGTCGTCCCAGGCGAAGTGGTAGAGCAGGTCACACACCTTGGCGAACTCGTACGCCTCGAACTGCTCGTCGACCTCGGCGGTGACGTGCGCCAGCCGGGACAGGACCCACCGGTCGACGGTGGAGAGCTGCTCGACGGGCGGCAGGTCGCCGGTCGTGTGCGCGCCGTTCATCAACGCGAACCGGGTGGCGTTCCAGAGCTTGTTGCAGAAGTTACGCGAGCCCTGGCACCACTCCTCGCTGACCGGCACGTCCTGGCCGGGGTTCGCGCCCCGGGCCAGGGTGAACCGGGTCGCGTCGGCGCCGTACCTGTCGATCCAGTCCAGCGGGTCGACCACGTTGCCGAACGACTTCGACATCTTCTTGCCGAACTGGTCGCGCACCATGCCGTGCAACGCGACCACGTCGAAGGGCGGCCGGCCGTCCATCGCGTAGAGGCCGAACATCATCATCCGGGCGACCCAGAAGAACAGGATGTCGTACCCGGTGACCAGCACGCTGGTCGGATAGAACTTCGCCAGGTCCGGGGTCTCTTCCGGCCAACCCAGGGTGGAGAACGGCCACAGGCCGCTGGAGAACCAGGTGTCGAGGACGTCCTCGTCCTGGTGCCAACCCTCGCCGGTCGGCGGCGTCTCGTCGGGGCCGACGCAGACGATCTCGCCGGCCGGGCCGTACCAGACCGGGATGCGGTGCCCCCACCAGAGCTGGCGGGAGATGCACCAGTCGTGCATGTTGTCGACCCAGGCGAAGTAGCGCTTCGCCAGCTCGGCCGGCTCGATACGGACCCGACCGTCGCGCACCGCGTCACCGGCGGCCTGCGCGAGCGGGGCGGTGTTGACGAACCACTGCAGCGACAGCCGCGGCTCGACCGTCGTCTTGCAACGCGAACAGTGACCGACGGCGTGCACGTACGGGCGCTTCTCGGCGACGATCCGGCGCTGTTCGCGCAGCGCCGCGACGATCGCCGGCCGCGCCTCGAACCGGTCCAGCCCTTCGAACGGGCCGGGCACGGTGATCACGCCGCGCTCGTCCATGACGGTCAGCGCGGGCAGGTCGTGTCGCTGGCCGATCTCGAAGTCGTTCGGGTCGTGGGCGGGGGTCACCTTGACCATGCCGGTGCCGAAGGACGGGTCGACGTGCGCGTCGGCGACGATCGGGATCCGTCGGCCGGTGAGCGGCAGCTCGACCTCGGTGCCGATCAGGTGCTGGTAGCGCTCGTCGTCGGGGTGCACCGCCACGGCGGTGTCGCCGAGCATCGTCTCGGCCCGCGTGGTGGCCACCACGACCTCGTCGCTGTAGCGGATCGAGATCAGCTCACCGTCGTCGTCGGTGTGCTCGACCTCGATGTCCGACAGTGCGGTCAGGCAGCGCGGACACCAGTTGATGATCCGGTTGGCCCGGTAGATGAGGCCGTCGTCGAAGAGCTTCTTGAAGATCGTCTGGACCGCGCGACTCAGGCCGGCGTCCATGGTGAAGCGCTCCCGCTCCCAGTCGACGGAGTCGCCGAGGCGGCGCATCTGGCCGAGGATCTTGCCACCGGACTCGGCCTTCCACTGCCAGACCCGCTCGACGAACTTCTCCCGACCGAGGTCGTGCCGCGACAGCCCTTCGGCGGCGAGCTGACGCTCGACCAGGTTCTGGGTGGCGATGCCGGCGTGGTCCATGCCGGGCAGCCACAGCGCCTCGAAGCCCTGCATCCGCTTGCGCCGGGTCAGGGCGTCCATGAGCGTGTGCTCGAACGCGTGGCCCATGTGCAGGGAGCCGGTGACGTTCGGCGGCGGAATGACGATGGTGAAGGGGGGCTTGTCGCTGTCGGCGGAGGCCCGGAAGTGCCCAGCGGCTACCCACTGCTCGTACCGCCGCTGCTCTACCTCGCCAGGCTGGTACTGGCCGGCAAGGGTCGGGGCGTCGGGGCGTCGGGCATCCAGTCTCTCGGTCACCCGACAAGTCTACGAAGGGCTTCTGCGGACCTGACGTGCGCCACCTGTCGTTCGCGTACGGTGTCGGCTATGTCCGACGCACATCTCACCGAGCGGTCACTCGACCACGGCCGCGAGCCGGTCGAACTGACCGAGGAGCCGATCCAGCTGAGCACTCGGGACACCGGCGGCGATCCCGACGAGCGGTCCGGTGGCTGGTCCCGCCGCCGCCGGATCGGCTGGACGGTCGCCCTGGTTGTCGGCCTCGCGGGCGCGGGTGTGCTGGGGGTCGGCGGGTGGCGTGTGGCGCAGCAGAAGGACACCCGGCTGACCTCGCCCGAGCGGGTGGCGGGGTTGACGCGGGACGACAGCGAGCGCGCCAAGAGCACGGCGGACTACCTGCGCAGCGGCCTGGCCGCCGACATCGACCTGGACCGGAGCTTTGGCACCGTCTACCGCGACCCCGCCGACGACAAGCGCGCGGTCCTGGTCTTCGGCGGCACGACGCTGCTCTGGCAACCCGAGCGCGACCTGGACAGCCTCTTCGGCCTGATGTCCGACGAGACCGGGGCGGTGACGGGGCTGCGTAAGGTGCCTGCGGGCAAGCTGGGTGGAGTGATGAAGTGCGGCAGCACGAGCGGTGAGGGCGGCGACTTCGCGGTGTGCGGTTGGGCCGACCACGGCAGCGTCGTGATGGCGATGTTCCCCGGCAGGTCGGTGACCGACGCGGGCGCCCTCCTGGGCGACCTCCGCAACGAAATGCAATCCCGAACCTAACCCCTCCGCACCCTCCCGCCAGCCCTCTCCAGACCCCCCTTCGCGGCGTGTTGATCATGAAGTTGTTGCCACTGTCATCGGCGTGTCATCGCAAAAACTTCATGATCACCAGTGCCGAATGGGGGCCGGGGGCGCGGGACAAGGGGTGGGGTTCTTCTTGGGGGAATGCAGGAATGGCCACCCCGATAGGGGTGGCCATTCCTGAAAGATTGTCCGGCGGTGTCCTACTCTCCCACACCCTCACGAGTGCAGTACCATCGGCGCTGGAGGGCTTAGCTTCCGGGTTCGGAATGTGACCGGGCGTTTCCCCTCCGCCATGACCGCCGTAACTCTATGAACATATCAACCATCACCAACACGGGTGGGTGTTTGTTCAGAGTTGCACAGTGGACGCGTAGCAGCTTAGTAGTCAAGTCCTCGGCCTATTAGTACCGGTCAACTGAACCCGTTACCGGGCTTACATTTCCGGCCTATCAACCCAGTCGTCTAGCTGGGGGCCTTACCCCACCAAAGGTGGGTGGGATACCTCATCTTGAAGCAGGCTTCCCGCTTAGATGCTTTCAGCGGTTATCCCTTCCGAACGTAGCTAACCAGCCGTGCCCTTGGCAGGACAACTGGCACACCAGAGGTTCGTCCGTCCCGGTCCTCTCGTACTAGGGACAGCCCTTCTCAAGTATCCTACGCGCACGGCGGATAGGGACCGAACTGTCTCACGACGTTCTAAACCCAGCTCGCGTACCGCTTTAATGGGCGAACAGCCCAACCCTTGGGACCTGCTACAGCCCCAGGATGCGACGAGCCGACATCGAGGTGCCAAACCATCCCGTCGATATGGACTCTTGGGGAAGATCAGCCTGTTATCCCCGGGGTACCTTTTATCCGTTGAGCGACACCGCTTCCACTCGCAAGTGCCGGATCACTAGTCCCGACTTTCGTCCCTGCTCGACCTGTCAGTCTCACAGTCAAGCTCCCTTGTGTACTTGCACTCAACACCTGATTGCCAACCAGGCTGAGGGAACCTTTGGGCGCCTCCGTTACCTTTTAGGAGGCAACCGCCCCAGTTAAACTACCCACCAGACACTGTCCCTGAACCGGATAACGGTCCGAAGTTAGATACCCAAATCAACCAGAGTGGTATTTCAAGATTGCCTCCACCCATACTGGCGTATGGACTTCACCGGCTCCCACCTATCCTACACAAGCTAACTCAAGTACCAATGTCAAGCTATAGTAAAGGTCCCGGGGTCTTTCCGTCCTGCCGCGCGTAACGAGCATCTTTACTCGTACTGCAATTTCGCCGGGCCTGTGGTTGAGACAGTGGGGAAGTCGTTACGCCATTCGTGCAGGTCGGAACTTACCCGACAAGGAATTTCGCTACCTTAGGATGGTTATAGTTACCACCGCCGTTTACTGGCGCTTAAGTTCTCCGCTTCGCCCCGAAGAGCTAACAGGTCCCCTTAACGTTCCAGCACCGGGCAGGCGTCAGTCCATATACATCGAATTACTTCTTCGCATGGACCTGTGTTTTTAGTAAACAGTCGCTTCCCCCTGCTCTCTGCGGCCATACAACGCTCCACCCGCGCGGGGCTTCACGTCTCCGGCCCCCCTTCTCCCTAAGTTACGGGGGCAATTTGCCGAGTTCCTTAACCACAGTTCGCCCGATCGCCTCGGTATTCTCTACCTGACCACCTGTGTCGGTTTGGGGTACGGGCCGCTAAGAACTCGCTAGAGGCTTTTCTCGGCAGCATAGGATCACTGACTTCACCTGAATCGGCTCGGCATCACGTCTCAGCCTTCATGCGTCGCGGATTTGCCTACGACACGGCCTACACGCTTACCCCGGCACAACCACCGGCCGGGCTCAGCTACCTTCCTGCGTCACCCCATCGCTTGACTACTACCCGCCAGGTTCCCACGCTCCCTCAGATCAGTCCGAAGACCTCACCAAGTTCGGGTGGTTAGCACAACGAGGTTCATCAGGGACGCTCTTTCGCGGGTACGGGAATATCAACCCGTTGTCCATCGACTACGCCTCTCGGCCTCGCCTTAGGTCCCGACTCACCCAGGGCGGATTAGCCTGGCCCTGGAACCCTTGGTCATCCGGCGGAAGGGTTTCTCACCCTTCTTTCGCTACTCATGCCTGCATTCTCACTCGTGCCGCGTCCACAACTGGGTCACCCCGCTGCTTCACTCGCGGCACGACGCTCCCCTACCCATCCACACACCTGCACAAGGAATCAAGTCCAAGCGAGGTTAAAATGTGAATGCCACAGCTTCGGCGGTGTGCTTGAGCCCCGCTACATTGTCGGCGCGGAACCACTTGACCAGTGAGCTATTACGCACTCTTTAAAGGGTGGCTGCTTCTAAGCCAACCTCCTGGTTGTCTATGCGACCCCACATCCTTTTCCACTTAGCACACGCTTAGGGGCCTTAGCTGGTGATCTGGGCTGTTTCCCTCTCGACTACGAAGCTTATCCCCCGCAGTCTCACTGCCGCGCTCTCACTTACCGGCATTCGGAGTTTGGCTGATTTCGGTAAGCTTGTGGGCCCCCTAGACCATCCAGTGCTCTACCTCCGGCAAGAAACACGCGACGCTGCACCTAAATGCATTTCGGGGAGAACCAGCTATCACGGAGTTTGATTGGCCTTTCACCCCTAACCACAGGTCATCCCCCAACTTTTCAACGTTGGTGGGTTCGGCCCTCCACGCGGTCTTACCCGCGCTTCAGCCTGCCCATGGCTAGATCACTCCGCTTCGGGTCTAGAGCATGCGACTAAAGCGCCCTATTCAGACTCGCTTTCGCTACGGCTCCCCCACACGGGTTAACCTCGCCACATGCCACTAACTCGCAGGCTCATTCTTCAAAAGGCACGCCGTCACCCCGCAAGGCTCCGACGGATTGTAGGCGAACGGTTTCAGGTACTATTTCACTCCCCTCCCGGGGTACTTTTCACCATTCCCTCACGGTACTCGTCCGCTATCGGTCACCAGGAAGTATTTAGGCTTACCAGGTGGTCCTGGCAGATTCACGGCAGATTTCAGGGGTCCGCCGCTACTCGGGAACACCCACAGAAGGTCAACAGCTTTCACCTACCGGACTCTCACCGTCTACGGTCAGCCATTCCAGACTGTTCGACTAGCCATCAACTTTGTAACTTCTCCAACAGATGTCAGTCTGTTGAGCAGGGTCCCACAACCCCGACCACGCAACCCCTGACAGGTATCACACGCAGCCGGTTTAGCCTCAATCCGCTTTCGCTCGCCACTACTCACGGAATCACTAAATTGTTTTCTCTTCCTACGGGTACTGAGATGTTTCACTTCCCCGCGTTCCCTCCACACACCCTATGTGTTCAGGTGTGGGTGACACCACATGACTGGTGCCAGGTTTCCCCATTCGGACACCCTGGGATCACAGCTTGGTTGACAGCTCCCCCAGGCCTATCGCGGCCTCCCACGTCCTTCATCGGCTCCTGGTGCCAAGGCATTCACCGTTCGCCCTTGACAACTTGACCACAAAGATGCTCGCGTCCACTGTGCAATTCTCAACAAACAACCAACCCACAACCCAACAGCCCCACACCAGCAACCACACCCCACAGGGCGCCATCCGGTATGCGAGGCCAGGCCATGCCTGGCAGACCCCCAGCCCCCACCAAGGAGGGCTGGCCAAGTCTCCGAAAGAAACAACCAGAGGTTGTTCTTTCAGGACCCAACAGGGTGCTTACATTCTTTCTCAGCCGCACCAGAACATTCCCGTTCCCACCACCGAAGTGGCTGTACTAGGTGTCCCGGCCGTTGCCAAGCAAAAACTTGCCAGTGTCTCCGCCATCTGAGCACCCCGGTCCAACATTCGTGGACCGCGGGCTCCTTGCCACCTTTCGGTGGAAGGTGCTCCTTAGAAAGGAGGTGATCCAGCCGCACCTTCCGGTACGGCTACCTTGTTACGACTTCGTCCCAATCGCCAGCCCCACCTTCGACGGCTCCCTCCACAAGGGTTGGGCCACCGGCTTCGGGTGTTGCCGACTTTCGTGACGTGACGGGCGGTGTGTACAAGGCCCGGGAACGTATTCACCGCAGCGTTGCTGATCTGCGATTACTAGCGACTCCGACTTCACGGGGTCGAGTTGCAGACCCCGATCCGAACTGAGACCGGCTTTTTGGGATTCGCTCCACCTCACGGTATCGCAGCCCATTGTACCGGCCATTGTAGCATGCGTGAAGCCCTGGACATAAGGGGCATGATGACTTGACGTCATCCCCACCTTCCTCCGAGTTGACCCCGGCAGTCTTCGATGAGTCCCCGCCATAACGCGCTGGCAACATCGAACGAGGGTTGCGCTCGTTGCGGGACTTAACCCAACATCTCACGACACGAGCTGACGACAGCCATGCACCACCTGTGACCGCCCCCGAAGGACCCCCCATCTCTGGAGGTTTTGCGGCCATGTCAAACCCAGGTAAGGTTCTTCGCGTTGCATCGAATTAATCCGCATGCTCCGCCGCTTGTGCGGGCCCCCGTCAATTCCTTTGAGTTTTAGCCTTGCGGCCGTACTCCCCAGGCGGGGCGCTTAATGCGTTAGCTGCGGCACAGGGAACCGGAGAGGCCCCCCACACCTAGCGCCCAACGTTTACAGCGTGGACTACCAGGGTATCTAATCCTGTTCGCTCCCCACGCTTTCGCTCCTCAGCGTCAGTATCGGCCCAGAGACCCGCCTTCGCCACCGGTGTTCCTCCTGATATCTGCGCATTTCACCGCTACACCAGGAATTCCAGTCTCCCCTACCGAACTCTAGCCTGCCCGTATCGACCGCAGGCTTGGGGTTGAGCCCCAAGTTTTCACGGTCGACGCGACAAGCCGCCTACGAGCTCTTTACGCCCAATAAATCCGGACAACGCTCGCGCCCTACGTCTTACCGCGGCTGCTGGCACGTAGTTGGCCGGCGCTTCTTCTGCAGGTACCGTCACTTTCGCTTCGTCCCTGCTGAAAGAGGTTTACAACCCGAAGGCCGTCATCCCTCACGCGGCGTCGCTGCATCAGGCTTCCGCCCATTGTGCAATATTCCCCACTGCTGCCTCCCGTAGGAGTCTGGGCCGTGTCTCAGTCCCAGTGTGGCCGGTCGCCCTCTCAGGCCGGCTACCCGTCGTCGCCTTGGTAGGCCATCACCCCACCAACAAGCTGATAGGCCGCGAGCCCATCCCAAGCCGAAAAACTTTCCACCACCAGCCATGCGGCCAGAAGTAATATTCGGTATTAGCCCCCGTTTCCGAGGGTTATCCCAAAGCTTGGGGCAGGTTGCTCACGTGTTACTCACCCGTTCGCCGCTCGAGTACCCCGAAGGGCCTTTCCGCTCGACTTGCATGTGTTAAGCACGCCGCCAGCGTTCGTCCTGAGCCAGGATCAAACTCTCCAACAAAAAATTAGTTGAACAGCTATCCCGGCAACAAACAAATGTTGCCAAAGGAATCCCAACCAACAACCCACCAAAAGCAGGCTGCCAGTCCGGGGTATAAATCATAATTGGCACTGGCTTTACAAGCACCCTGTTGAGTTCTCAAAGAACAACCACACACCGATCAGCAGCTCCACATCCGTGGAACCCCGTTTCGGGGCAACCGCTCAAACCTACTTGGTCGAACTTTCATTGTCAACCTCGTATTTGAGGCGATCAATCTGGTTCGTCCGGACCCACGTTGACGCACGCCGTATCCGGCGGTCGTTACTCTCGTGGGAAGCCGCAGACCGGCCGATCGCCGCTGCGCGGCTCTCCGCCCGGCTCCTGCCGGCTTCAGAACTCTACCCGGTCGGCTTCGCGTCCGCAACCCCGTCTCCGAGGTGTTTCGCACCGCCCGATCTCAGTCTCGCTCGGCGTCTCCGCCACGAGCCTGGCGCCCGTTCTCGGCCGGTTTGTCCGGCCTCCCTCGTGCAGAGAGAAAGTTACGCGGCCGGCCGGGAGAAGGCAAATCAGGGTTCATCACTGGTTCGGGTCACGTCGACCGGCGCGCTCTCCACCGTGGTCGGCGACGCGGCACGTGTCGGCGTGCCAGAGTGTCAGTCATGGATGAGTCCGGGCTGAAAACCGCGGTGTTCGCCGAGGAAGCACTGCTCGGCATCCTCCTGCCGTTCTGGCAACTGGTGATCGGCGCGGTCGTACTGGTGGTCCTGGTCTTCTCGGTCGGACGACTGGCCCGCCGCGGCAGGTCCCGGATGACCACGGCCCTGCTGGTCACCGCCGCGGTGATCGCCGGGCTTGCGACGATCGGCGTCCTGCTCGAGGGCTGAGTCTCAGAGCCGGCGGTTGGCGAGGCTCGGCAGCTCGGCCCGGATCATCGAGAGCCGGTCAAGGTCCAGATCGGCGACGGCGACCCCCGGCCCGTCGGGCAGCTGGGTCAGGACCGTCCCCCACGGGTCGACCACCATGCTGCGCCCGAAGCAGGTGCGGCCCGGCTCGTGGTCACCGGTCTGACCCGCCGCCGCCACGAAGCACTGGTTCTCGATCGCCCTGGCCCGGAGCAGGATCTCCCAGTGGTCCCGCCCGGTGTGCATCATGAACGCCGCCGGCACCACCAGGAGCTGGGCGCCGCCCTCGGTGGCGAGCCGTCGGTACAGCTCCGGGAAGCGCAGGTCGTAGCAGATCGAGAGCCCGACCCGGAGGCCTTCCACGTCCACCACGACAGGTTGGGCACCGGGCGCGACGGTCTCCGACTCCCGGTAGGAGACCCGACCGGGGATCTCCACGTCGTACAGGTGGATTTTGCGGTAGCTCGCGGCCAGGCTGCCGGCGCGGTCGAAGACCAGCGAGGTGTTCCAGGTGTGCGCGGGGTCCGGGCCGGCTTCGTGGAACGACCCGGCCAGCACCCACATCCCCAGCCGCCGTGCCACCCCGGCGAAGAAGCTGCCCACCTCGCCGTCGACCGGCTCCGGCTCCGGCAGACCGGCCTCCGGGCCGAGATAGTCGACGTACTCGGGAAGGATGGCGAGGTCCGCGCCGCCGTCGGCGGCGCGTTCCAGCAGCAGCTCCGCGGCGGCCAGGTTGGCCTTGCGGTCGTCCCGGGCGTTGAGCTGGCAGACGGCGACGCGCATGAGAGAAGAGTACGACCGGACCGGCCGGTGTGGACAGCCTCAGATGCTGGCCAGCACGAGAGCCCCCGCCGCGAACCCGAGGCCGGCGATCTGAACCGGCCGCAGCCGTTCGCGGTCGACGGCGAGCGCCAGCAGTACCGTGCTGGCGGGGTAGAGCGCGGCGATCGCCGCCACGATGCTGAGGTGCCCTCGCGCGGCAGCGGCCAGGAAGAGCGCGTTGGCGGCGCTGTCGAGCAGACCGGCGACGGCCGCCCAGCCCAGCGACCGCCGTCCGACTCGCAGTCGCACACCCGTGCCGGCGGCGAGGAGCAGGCCGAACGCGATCGAACTGGCCCGTACCGCCGCCACCGGCCACATGCCCGCGCTCTCGCTGGCCTGACCGAGCAGGGTGAAGAAGACGCCGAAGAGCGCGCCGGCCGCGAGGGCGAGCCCCACCAGTCGGGCCGGGACCGTCGGGCGGCCACCGCCCTCGCCGAGGCTGACCAGGGCGATCGCCACCACCGCGAGGCCGGCGCCGGTGAGCGCCGGGGCGCCGGGGAAGGTGGTGGTGAACAGGCCGGCGACGATCGGCACCACGGCGGCGGTGATCGCGGTGACCGGTGCCACCACGGCCATCATCCCGCCGGCGAGCGCTCGGTAGAGCAGCACGACGCCGCCCGCGCCCGCCGTCCCCGCGAGCAGTCCCCAGGCGATGTCGGCGACCGTCGGTGACCCCGGCACCAGGAGCACCAGAGCGACCAGCAGCGGGACGCTCAGCAGCTGGGAGACCACGGTCACCGCGATGGGGTCGGCGCGGCGGGACGCCTTGCCGCCGGAGAAGTCGGCGGTGCCGAACGCGACTGCGGACACCGCTGCCAGGAGAATGGGGAACATGCCACTGTCGTACCACAATAGTAACCGTGAAGGATAGTTTGATGACCGACGCAGGTGGCCGTGTCAGTGCGGTGACGGCCGCGGTGGCCCGGCAGGTACGGGAGCTGCGCGCCGCACGGGGCTGGTCGTTCGAGGAGTTGGCCGGCCGGTCCGGCGTGAGCAAGGCGATGCTCGTACAGATCGAGAGCGCACGCACCAACCCCAGCGT
This sequence comes from Micromonospora sp. CA-248212, assembly GCF_050948405.1. Classification (NCBI taxonomy): domain Bacteria; kingdom Bacillati; phylum Actinomycetota; class Actinomycetes; order Micromonosporales; family Micromonosporaceae; genus Micromonospora; species Micromonospora sp. CA-248212. The sequence goes on from NZ_CP192023.1 coordinate 5,882,736, forward strand.
CGGCACGCTGTGCCGGGTCGCCGACGCGTTCGGCGTCAACATCGCGCGGCTGCTCGAGCCCGACGAGGAGCAGACCGTGCGGATCAGCTCCACGGTCGAGGCGCCAGTACTCTGGCGGGGCGAGCACGGCGGCACCGCCCACCTGCTCAGCGGGCTCGGCGAACCCGACCTCGTCGAGCTGTGGGACTGGCGGCTCGAACCCGGAGAACGACACCGCTCCGCCGACCATCCCCGGGGCACCCGGGAGGTCCTGCACGTGCTCGCCGGGGCGGTGGTCGTCCGGGTGGACGGGCAGGATCACGCCGTACGGGCCGGGGACACGATCGAGTTCCACGCCGACCGGGAGCACGGCTACCGCAACGACGCCGACGAACCGGCTCGGCTGATGATGGTGACGGTCACCCCGTCGGGTGAGTGGGACCGCCGGACACGGTCACGCCGACCGCGTCAGTGACGGACGGCCGGCGTGACGCGGGGAGGATCAGGCCGACTTCTCCTCGCGGTCCCGCCGGGCCCGACGCCCGGTGAACTCACGCGGAACGATCGTCGGGTTGACGTTCTCCAGGACGACCTCGCGGGTGATCAACACCCGGGCGGCGTCCGGGTTGCTCGGCACCTCGTACATCGCGGAGAGCAGGACCTCCTCGATGATGGCCCGCAGACCGCGGGCGCCGGTGCCCCGCAGCATCGCCTGGTCGGCGATGGCCTCCAGCGCCGGCTCGTCGAACTCCAGCTCGACGCCGTCCAGCTCGAACAGGCGCTGGTACTGCCGGACGAGAGCGTTGCGCGGCTCGGTGAGGATGCGCACCAGGGCGCTGCGGTCCAGGCTGCGCACGTTGGTGATCACGGGAAGCCGCCCGACGAACTCGGGGATGAGCCCGAACTTGAGCATGTCCTCCGGCATGACCTGGCTGAAGATGTCGTCGGTCGACCGCTCGGACACCGACCGCAGCCGGGCGCCGAAGCCGGTGCCACCCTGCCCGGTGCGGGACTCGATGATCTGGTCGAGGCCGGCGAACGCGCCACCGCAGATGAACAGCACGTTCGTGGTGTCGATCTGGATGAACTCCTGGTGCGGGTGCTTGCGACCGCCCTGCGGCGGGACGTTGGCGACCGTGCCCTCCAACATCTTGAGCAGGGCCTGCTGCACACCCTCGCCGGAGACGTCGCGGGTGATCGACGGGTTCTCCGACTTACGGGCGATCTTGTCGACCTCGTCGATGTAGATGATGCCGGTCTCGGCGCGCTTGATGTCGTAGTCGGCGGCCTGGATCAGCTTGAGGAGGATGTTCTCCACGTCCTCGCCCACGTAGCCCGCCTCGGTCAGCGCCGTGGCGTCGGCGATGGCGAACGGGACGTTCAGCATCCGGGCGAGGGTCTGCGCCAGGTGGGTCTTGCCGCACCCCGTCGGGCCGAGCAGCAGGATGTTGGACTTGGCCAGCTCGACGGCGTCACTGCCGGAGCCCGGCGCGTTGGCCGCCTCTGCCTGGATGCGCTTGTAGTGGTTGTAGACCGCGACGGCGAGCGCCTTCTTGGCCTGGTCCTGCCCCACGACGTAGTTGTCGAGGAACTGGCAGATCTCCATCGGCTTGGGAAGCTCTTCCCACTTCACCTCGCCGGACTCGGCCAGCTCCTCTTCGATGATCTCGTTACAGAGATCGATGCACTCGTCGCAGATGTAGACCCCTGGGCCCGCGATGAGCTTCTTGACCTGCTTCTGCGACTTACCGCAGAAGGAGCATTTCAGTAGGTCGCCGCCGTCACCGATCCGTGCCACCTACGTTCTCCCTGCACTCATCGGCCGGAGACCCGGCCCTGACCTGCGGACGCTGCGCGCCGCCCGGCTTGGTTCGCTTCGCTGGCCCGACCGGCGAAGCGGTACGGACCCGACGTTACCCGCTGGCGGGGCATTCTCCGACCCCCAAAACGGGTGTGTCAGAGGCCGGCCGGGAACTTCACGCCCCGGCCAACCTCTGACCCGGTACAGCTCAGCTGGCGGAGTGGGTCGCCAGCAGACCCTTCTTGCGGCTGGTCAGAATCGTGTCCACCAGCCCGTACTCCTTGGACTCCTCGGCCGTCATGATCTTGTCACGGTCGATGTCCTTGCGGACCTGCTCGATCGGGCGGTTGCAGTGGCGGGACAACATGTCCTCCAACTGCGTCCGCATCCGCAGGATCTCCCGGGCCTGGATCTCGATGTCCGAGCCCTGCCCGTAGCCGCCCTCGGTGGCCGGCTGGTGGATGATGATCCGCGAGTTCGGCAGCGCCATCCGCTTACCCGGGGTGCCCGCCGACAGCAGCACGGCCGCGGCGCTGGCCGCCTGCCCGAGGCAGACCGTCTGGATGTCGGGGCGGACGTACTGCATGGTGTCGTAGATCGCCGTCATCGCGGTGAAGGAGCCACCCGGCGAGTTGATGTACATGATGATGTCGCGGTCCGGGTCGGTGCCCTCCAGCGTGAGCAGCTGGGCCATCACGTCGTTGGCCGACGCGTCGTCCACCTGGACACCGAGGAAGATGATCCGGTCCTCGAAGAGCTTGTTGTACGGGTTCGACTCCTTGACCCCGTACGACGTGCGCTCGACGAACGACGGCAGCACGTAACGGTTGTGCACGGCCGCGAACTGGGGCGGCAGGCTCAGGTCGGTCATCGTCAGCTCCTCAGCTCAGGGTCCCGGCGCCATCCGGAACCTGAGCGGCCCCGATGATCACCTTGTCGATGAAGCCGTAGTCCATGGCCTCCTGGGCGGTGAACCAACGGTCCCGGTCCGAGTCCGCCTCGATCTGCGACTGGTCTTGGCCGGTGTGGTGCGCGACCCGCTCCTGGAACATCCGCTTCGTGTAGAGCATCTGCTCCGCCTGGATGGCGATGTCGGACGCCGTGCCGCCCAGGCCACCGGACGGCTGGTGCATCATGATCCGGGCGTGCGGCAGGGCGTAACGCTTGCCCTTGGTGCCCGCGCAGAGCAGCAGCTGACCCATCGAGGCAGCCATGCCCATCGCCACGGTCGACACGTCGTTGTCGATGAACTGCATGGTGTCGTAGATCGCCATGCCCGAGTAGACCGAGCCACCCGGCGAGTTGATCCACAGGTTGATGTCGCGGTCCGGGTCCTCCGCGGCGAGCAGCAGCAGCTGCGCGCAGATGCGGTTGGCGACCTGGTCGGTCACCTCACTGCCCAGGAAGATGATGCGTTCCTTGAGCAACCGGTTGTAGACCGAGTCGTCGAGGTTGCCAATGGAGTCGCCACCGCGCGCGTCAATCGCCCGGAGCGACTTCTTGGGGATGTGCATGTCGGTCATGGCAGCCCTTCGCTCTCCGTACCGTCTTTCCCGACACTAACCGCTGTGCGGGGCGGCAGAGTCCCGGTCGGGGCACTGTTCGCTCTCAGCGCAGCTGTGTCGGGCACCCGCGGCGCGGGCCTTCCGGGCGTACCCCGGCAGCGCTCAACTCCGGGCGTACCCGGCAGCGCTCAACTCCGGGTGTCCCCGGAAAGGGTTTGGCCGCCGTGCACCGCGCAGCGGCGGACGGCGGCCGCACCCGACGATCAGTGCTCGTGGTTGTGCTCGGCCTCGTTGGCGGCGCGCAGCGCGTCCAGGGTGACCGGGTTGCCGGCCGAGTCCTTGATCGTGATGCGCTCCATGACGGCCGCGAGCGCCTTGCCGCGCCGGACGTCACCGAAGACCGCGGCGGCGGCGCCGGAGCGCACCAACTGGTCGTAGTACTGCTGCGGGGCCATCCCGGCGCGCTGCGCCCGGTGCACGATCTCGTGCCCGAACTCGTCGTCGGAGACCTGCACGTCCTCCGCGTCGGCCAGCGTGTCGAGCAGGAGCTGCACCTTGACGCCCTCGGTGGCCGCCTCGGTCAGCTCGGCGTCGATCTGCTCCTCGGTCTTCTCCTCGGCCGCCAGGTATTCCTCCAGGGAGGCGCCGATCCGCTCGAGCTGGTCGACCATCGCCTGCTTGCGGCTGGCGACCTCCTCGCGCACGACGCCCTCCGGCGCCGGCACCTCGGCGGTCTCGACCAGCTGCGCCAGCGCCTTGTCGCGGGCGGCGTAGATCTGCTCGACCTGCTTGCCCTGGGTGACCCGGGACCGCAGGTCGCCGCGCAGCTCCTCGATCGTGTCGAACTCGCTGGCCATCTGCGCGAACTCGTCGTTCAGCTCCGGCAGCTCCTTCTCCTTGACCGTGCGCACGGTCACCGCCACGTCGGCGTCGCGGCCGGCGAAGTCGCCGCCCACGAGCTGGGTGGTGAAGGTGGTGCTGTCGCCGGCGGCGAGGCCGACGACGGCCTCGTCCAGGCCCGGCAGGAGCTGCTTGCTGCCCACCTCGTGGGAGATGTTGCTGGCCTGACCGCCCGGCACGTCCTCGCCGTCGACGGTCGCGTTCAGGTCGATCTGCACGTAGTCGCCCTCGGCGGCGGCCCGCTCGACCGTCTTGAGGGTGGCGAACCGCTCCCGCAGGTTCTTGACCTGCTCGTCGATCTCGCTGTCGTCGATCTGCAGCTCGTCGACGGTCACCTCGATGGTGGACGCGTCCGGGATGGTGATCTCCGGACGGACGTCGACCTCGGCGGTGAAGTTCAGCGAGTCACCGTCGTTGAACTCGGTGATCTCGACCTCGGGACGCCCCAGCGTCTTCAGGTCGTGCTCGCGTACCGCCGCCATGATGTTCTCCGGGATGGCCTCCTGGACCGCCTCGTTGAGGACGGTGCCCCGGCCCACCCGCTGGTCGATCACCGCGGTCGGCACCTTGCCCCGGCGGAAGCCCGGGACCTGGACCTGCGAACCGATCTCCCGGTACGCCTTCTTGAGGCTCGGCTCGAGCTCGACGAACGGCACCTCGATGGCGAGCCGCACGCGCGTCGGGCTCAGAGTCTCGACGGTGCTCTTCACAGGCGTACTCCTTGACGGATCTGGGTTTGATTCTGGGCCTTCGATTGGCCCATCGAGTGTAGGCGAGCCGGCGGGGCCGGCTCGCAGCGCCCGGGGAGACCGGACGCGGACGACAGTCGGGGTGGCGGGATTTGAACCCACGGCCCCTCGCTCCCAAAGCGAGTGCGCTACCAAGCTGCGCCACACCCCGTGGCGACGTGCAGTCTATGCCGTCGCCGCGCCTCCGGCAGTGCCGGGGCGTCCGCCACCCGGACAGATCTGCCCATCTCACCCCTTAGACCCTTCAAGATCCGCGCGACTTTGGGGCCCGCCGCCCGCCGCGCCCGCCGCAGGATCCGCGCAACATCGGGGAAACTGCGGCTTCCCGGGGTGCGGATGCCACGACTTCGGTGATGTTGTGCGGATCTTGGAAGGCGCCACGCGGCGTCGCGACGACCCGACGCCACGGGGGCGGTGGCGCGGTCGCGCGCCCAGGACCGGCATTGGGTACGCTGTCGGCGCGCCCCGTTGCGGCGGGGCCGAGCGCGGGCGTAGCTCAATGGCAGAGCTTCAGTCTTCCAAACTGACGGTGCGGGTTCGATTCCCGTCGCCCGCTCCACCCACGAAGCCCAGGCTCAGCGGCACCTTCGCTGAGCCTGGGCTTTTCCCCGTTCAGTCTTCGACGCGTTCCAGGACGACCACGGGAATCTCGCGGGTGATCCCCTGCTGGTAGGTGGCGTACTCCGACCTGGCCGACACCATCAGACGCCACAGGCGCGGACGCTCCCGCGTGGTGGCGGTGCGCGCCCGGGCGGTGAAGGTCTCCGTACCGACCTGCACGGTGACGTACGGGTCGGCGAGCAGGTTGAAATACCACGCCGGGTGGTGCTCCGCGCCACGGTTCGAGGCGGCCAGCACGTAGCCGTCGCCATCGCGTTCGTACACGAGCGCGGTGCGGCGCAGCTCGCCGGTTCTTCGGCCACGGGTCGTCAGGAGCAGGTCGCGCACGCCTGGCCGTGGTCTGCCTCCGGTCTCCTCGAAACGGCGGATGTGCTCGGCGACCCAGGTGTTCGGGCTGTCGTGGACCTCGGGCATCACACCTCCCGGACACTCAGGGCGGACCGGTGGTGGCGGGGCGCCTCGATTTCGTCGACCAGCGCTATCGCGAAGTCCGGGTAGCTGATCCGGCTGGCCGGGTCACCGTGCTCGGCGACCCGATAGCCGCCGGTACGGGTGCCGTCGTGGTCAAAGTCGCCGGCCGGGGCCACGTACGCCCAGTCGAGATCGCAGGTCCGCAGCTCGTCGAGGCCCGCCGCGTGGCCCAGGTAGAAGGAGCGGTACCCGTCGGGGTAGCCGGGCTCGTCCATCAGGGCGACGCCGGACGCCCCGGGCATGATCGACGCGAGGCCCACCACCACCAGGCGACGTACGCCCGCCTCGGCCAGGCCGGCGGCCAGGGCGCGGGACGACGTCGTGAAGAAGTCGCGCGGTGGCCGGGACAGGTCCACGGCGGCACTGATCGCGGCGTCCTGCCCGGCGGCGGCGCGCGCGATGCTCGCGGCGTCCGTGACGTCGCCCGCCACCACGTGCGCCTCGCCCAGGTCGCCGTGGGCCGCCGGGTCACGCACCACGGCGGTGACCCGATGGCCGCGTCGACGTGCCTCGGCGACGGCCCGCCGCCCGGCCCGGCCACCCGCGCCGAAGATCACGATGTTCATGGCGGACGCCTCTCACCAGGGCCGGAGCCCGTACGCCCGGCCGGTTCGCCGACGCTATCGCCGGGCCTGGTTACCGCCGGGATACCAGCTATCGTCAGGCCATGAGGCAACCCCTGCCCGCCGACATGTTCGACGAGCTGTGCCCCTCCTCGCTCAATCCGATCCGGTTCGGTGACAAGTGGGCGGCGCTCATCATCCGCTGCCTGGAAGACGGGCCTCGCCGGTTCTCCGAGCTGCGCGTGCCGCTGCGCCGCGTCACACCCAAGGTCCTCACCCAGTCGCTGCGCTCCCTCGAACGGGACGGGCTGGTCAGCCGCACCGTCCACGCCGGAGCGGCCGCGCACGTCGAGTACGAGCTGACGCCGGTGGGCCGCAGCATGCTCGAACCGATCGCGGTCGCCTGCGCCTGGGTGGCGCAGCACTGGGACGAGCTGCTCGACGCCCGCGAGTCGTACGACAACGGCACAGCGGCGCGGTGACCGGCGCCCGTCCCGCGCGGGCAGGACAGGCGCCGGTCGCCCCGGTCGCGGGTCAGCTCGTCGGCACCAGGAGGTAGGCCCGGCGCGCGCGATCACCGCCCTCGGCGCAGTCGACGGGGCAGGCGAGACCCACGATGACGCCGTCGTCGTTGATGTCCTCGGCGGAGCGCAGCGTCACCGTCGGAGGAAGGTTCCGCACCCGGGTGTTCAGGTCGACCATCCGGCCGCCCTGCCACAGGAACGCCCGCTCGTTGTAGAAGTCGGGGCTGCTGGTCCGGGCGATGCCCACCACCTGGCCGGTCTCGTTCACGGCCCGCGCCTCGGAGTAGTTGCCACCGAGGGAACCGAGGTCGCGGATGGTGCCGTTACGCCAGAGCGTCGCCCGCAGCTCGCCGGTGGTGTTTTGCGAGATACCGACGACCTGACCCCGGTCGTTGATGTCCCGGGCGTACGTGGACTCCGTGACACCGCCCAGGGTGCCGAGGTCCGTCAGCGCCCCACCGGAGTAGAGGAAGGCGTGCAGGCCGCCGCTCGGGACAGCGGCGCCGCCGACGACATGCCCGGACGAGTTCACGCCGTAGGCGATGCTGTCCGTCCCCCACGGGCCGGCCTGGCCGCCGAGCGTGCCCAGGTCGATGACCGTGCCGTTGCGCCAGACGACCGCCCGGGTGGGCGCTCCCTGCTTCTCGAACCGGCTGCCCACCACCAGGCCGTCGTCGTTGACGTCGTTCGCCGAGCTTCCGCTGCCCGCGCCGTGACCGGTGCCGAGGTCGGTCATCACCCCGTCGGCGTACCGGAAGGCGTGCGGAGGCTCCGTCGCGTTGACGTGGGTGGCCCCGACGACGACGCCCCGCTCGTTGATGCCCGTCGCGGAACTCGCGCCGTACGGTCCGGTGTACAGGGCGCCCAGGTCGCTCATCACCCCGCCGGCCGAGGCGAACGCGTGGAAGTTGTAGACACCGTCGATCGTGGAGACGCCCACCACGGTACGGGCGTCGTTGAGGGCGTAGCCGTCGCTGGTGGGCGGCTCCCCCGTGCTCGGCACACCGAGCGTTCCCAGGTCCACGAACGTGTACGTGGGCAGCGCCGTGGCTGCCGACGCGACGCCCGGCGCGGTCGTCAGACCGGTGGTCAGCACGATCAGGAAGGCCAGACTTCTCCGTAGTCGACTCATCGACGGTCCCCTCGTTGGCAACGGATCAGGGAATGATGTCCGTCGACGTGGCCGGATGACCTTACGTCGCCCTTACCGATCAGAGACCTTGACATGTGTCGATCGTTGCACTGGTGTAAGGACCACACGCATCGACGTCCGTCACAGGAGGGCACATGATCGTCCGACGACGGTGGACGGCTGCCGCCACCACAGCGATCCTGATCAGCGCGGCGCTGTCCCATCCCGGCACCGCGACGGCGGCACCCGTCGCCGACACCGCCCCGATCACCCTGGCCGCCACCGAGACCGCTCTGGTCCGGGTGCAGTTGCGCGATCAGGCCCAGCTCGACAGGTTGGTCGCCAGCGGCGTCGACCTCGCCAACCGGCCCCGGGCACGGGACGGCCGGATCATCGCCGACCTGGTGTTGACCGGCGCGCAGCTCGCCGACCTCACCGCGCGGGGCGCCACCGCCACCCAGGTCGTGCAGCGGGCCGGCGACGGCAGCCGGCACTTCGCCGACAGTGTCCGCGCGGCGCGGGCGCGTACCGCCGCCGGGCTCGGCGCACCGGCCGCCGGCCAGCGGACGACCGCCGCCGTCGGGGTCGACACCCTCGCGGTCCAGCAGGCGTACTGGTGGACCACCGGCGGGCAGACGTTCCTGCAGGCGCAGGTGGCCACCACCGCCACCGACGACCCGGACGTGGAGATCACCGTCAGCTGGCGGACCGCGGACGGCGTCACCGGTTCGTTCCCGCTCTACCGGTTCGAGGACTCGGGGGAATACCAGTACCACTACAACGTCCCCCAGTCGGTGCCGAGCCGACCGGTCCAGCTGACCGCCACGTCCAGCCTCGGCGGCGTCAGTCGGGCCGTCACCCCGACGCTGTGGCCGAACGCCACCCCGCCGCCGCTGCCGGCCGGCTACCAGAAGGACTTCATCGACGCGTACCTGACGCCGGTGGACATCCAGGCGCGGATCAAGCGACTGGCCCGCCAGTACCGGGACCTGGTCGACGTCATCGACCTGCCGAACAAGACCCAGGGGTACCGCCGGAACGCCGTCGCGTACCTGGGCGACCCGGCGGTCGCCGCCGTGGTCGTGGAGTCGGTCCGCTTCGGCGACCAGGGCCTGAACGGCGTGCAGGTGCGCACCGTCGACCCGGGCCGACCCAACCGACCGCTGACCGTCGGCTACCGCGACCGTGTCCTCACGGTCACGCTCGCCACCGACGCCGCGGGCAAGACGGTGAGCACCACCGACGACGTCGCGGCGGCCGTGAACGCCCGCCAGGCGAACCGGTTCCGGGCCACCGTCGAGGACGGCTCGACCGGGCTGCCGATGCCCGTCGCCGGTCCGGCCCGCCTCGACGACGGGCTCCAGGGCACCGAGGTGCCGGCGAAGCCCTGGACGGTGCAGGCCCTGCGTCTCGGCGTACACCGGGACGGGTCCCGGATCGGCGTGCTGGCGTACTCCCAGGAACACGCCCGGGAGTGGGCCACGCCGCTGGTGACGCTGGAGTTCGCCGAGCGCATGCTGGCGAACGCGCGTACCGACCCGGCGACCCGTGAGCTGCTGGAGCAGGTCGACGTGTTCGTCATCCCGACGGTCAACCCGGACGGCGCGAACTACTCGTTCAACGACTACAACTTCCAGCGCAAGAACCTGGTCAACCACTGCGAGGGACCGGCACGGGACCCGAAGTACCGCACCTCCTGGGGCGTCGACGTGAACCGGAACTACACCGTCGGGTCGTACTTCGACGGGTACGTGGGCGCAAGCGCGAACTGCCTCTCCGGCAACTACGCCGGTACGGCGGAGCTGTCCGAGGCGGAGAGCGGCAACGTCATCGCGCTGGCCAAGGCCCATCCCAACATCAGGTTCGCGATGAACGTGCACTCCTACGGCGGGTACTTCATGTGGCCGCCGGGCGCGTACCGGGCCGACGGGCGGATCACCCTGCCCCGGCCGTCGATCGACGAGTCGACGCTGTTCCTCGACAGCGCCCGGCGGATCGTCGGCGCGATCGCGCAGGAGCGTGGCACGGTCACCTGGCCGTCGCAGACCGGCCCGGTCGCCGACGTGCTCTACTCCGCCGCCGGCAACTCGGCCGACCAGCTCTACTACGAGCTGGGCATCTTCGCCTGGGACTTCGAGGTCGGCAACGACCGCTGGAACCCGGCCACCGGCGAGTGGGAGGGCGTCGGTTTCCAGCCGCCGTTCGACGAGGCGCACGGCGAGTCCCAGGAGTATGCGGGCGGCCTGGTCGAACTGGTCCGGGTGGCCCGCGACCACGCCGCCGCCGAGGCCGCCACCGGCTGACCCGCTCCCGGTTGACCCGAACGACGGACGCTCCGGCCGGCCACGGATGAACCGTGGCCGGCCGGGTAAGCAGCAACACTGCCTGGTGGGGAGACGACCGGGTGCACGGGCGGGCGGCGCATTGCCGGCCCGTCCGTGCACGCCTCGTCACACGTTCGAGGTGACCCAGTTCCAGGCCGAGACGACCCACTCGGTCTGCTGGAGCCAGGCCACGCCCAGGCCGACGAGGAAGACCGCAGTGGCCAGGTGAGCGCCCCGCGCGCTGCGCCGGACCCGTCCGAGCTGCCGCTCCAGCACCAACCGCCCGACCGCGCGGGCCAGGGCGAACAGGCCGACCGCCACCAGCAGGCTCAACACGAGCACCAGCAGCGGGCCGGACAGGTCGCCACCGCCGGAGAGCGCCCAGATCCCCCAGCACACGAAGGCGAACAGGCCACCCGCCGCGCTCCACTCGCCGCCGCGACGCAACTGCGCCAGCCGCCAGCTCAACGGCCGGCGCGGGACGGGTTCGCCCGGCCAACCCGTACCGGTCGGCTCCTCGACCACGGGGAACGGTTCGGTGCGCGGGGTACGCGGTTGACCCACCGGCGCGACACCTCGGCGGAAGCCGTCCCGCTGCGCCGGCACATCGACGCCTGCCTGCGGTGGGACCTCCACGGTGCGTTCCGCCCACGGCTGCGTCTGGTCTGCCATCTCGTTCCTCCCCCTGACGGACGGCCTCAGCACCGCCCGAACCCGAGGGTAGCCAGCCGGCAAATCGGTCGCAGACCGCCGTCCGGCGCGACCAAGATCCGCACAACATCAGGGATGTTGCTGCCTCCGACGCTCGGGAAGCAGCAACATCCCTGATGTTGTGGGGATCTTGATGGCGTGGGGAGGTACGGTCGGCTGATGGGTGACCCGGACCGACGCCGGCGACGGCTGCGCCACCATCCCGACTCCGACGCGGCCCCTCGCAGCGCCGACGGCTCGACGGCCAGCACGGCCGGCGTCCACGACGGTGGAGATCCGCCACCGCGACGTCGAGGGGCCGGCGGCGACGACCGCGACGGCGAGCGGGGGCTACGCGGGCTGGTCGGCTCCGGCTCGTCCCAGGTGGGGCTGAGCGCGGCGCTGCGGGCCCGCGACGCCGCCCGGCCGAGCGACGACGACCTCGCCGCCGCGGAGGCCCGGGTGGTGGTCGTGCGCCGCAACTGGGTACCCCGCGAGGACCTGCCCCGCCCGCCGCGCTGACGGCGGGCGACGCGGGTCGGCAGGGTCAGGGCAGGTCGGGCAGTTCCCGGGTCTGCTCGTACTCGGCGACCTGGGTGATCCGGCGGGCGTGCCGCTCATTTCCGGAGAACGGCGTGTTCAGGAACGCCTCGACGATGCCCGTGGCCTCGTCCAGCGTGTGCTGACGGGCGCCCACCGCGACGACGTTCGCGTCGTTGTGCTGCCGGGCGAGCTGAGCCGTCTCGACACTCCAGGCCAGGGCGGCACGAACCCCGGCGACCTTGTTCGCGGCGATCTGCTCACCGTTGCCGGACCCGCCGATGACGACCCCGAGGGAGGTCTCATCGGCGACCACCCGGTCACCGGTGTGCAGGCAGAACGTCGGGTAGTCGTCGTCCGGGTCGTAGCTGTGCGGGCCGACGTCGACCACGTCGTACCCCTGCTTGGCCAGGTGGTTGGCCAGGTGCACCTTCAACTCGAAACCGGCGTGGTCGGATCCCAGGTAGACGCGCATACCGGGCAGTCTGTCAGGCCGCGCTCCAGAGCGACGCAGGGGCGGCGCTCTGGAGGCGGGTACGTCACACGGTCGGGCGGTACGCGCTCAGCGGGGCAGCTCGGCGACCACCAGGCCACCGCGCGCCTTCGGGGTGAACCAGGTGCTCTTGCGGGGCATCTTCTCCCGGGCCAGATTCACCGCGACGAAGTCCGCCACGGTCACCGGCGCGATGAGGACGGCCAGCTCGGCACGCCCGGCGTCGACCTCTCCGGTGAGCCAGCTCGCCGGGTAGTCCCCGCCCACGTAGGTGATCCGCTTGTCGCCCGGGTCCAGACCCAGGGCGTCGCGCAGCAGCAGCCGCTCGACCAGGGCGTGATCCAGGTTTTCCAGGCGGGCGTCGGCGGTGGCGGGCAGGCGCACCGCGTACCCCTGGTCGGCCAGCCGGAGGTGGACGGTGCCGCCGGCCGTCGGGACCTCGACCGGGCCGTCGATCGGCTCGACCTCGGCCCCCGCCGCGCGCAACCGGTCGAGCAGCTCGGCCGGCGTGGTGGTCAGCTCGCTGACCAGCCGGTTGTACGGCTGGATGGCCACCGACGCCGGGGTGGTCACCACGGCCAGGAAGCGCGACAGCCCACCGCTCTGGGCGGCCAAGCTGCGGTGGTTGCCGTCGGCGACGACCAGCTCACCGCCGCCCGCCAGGGCGGTCAGCGCGTCCTGCTCCGGGCCGGGGCCGAGCAGCCAGATGGCGTGGGTGCGGCCCGCCTGGTCGGTGTCGGTCGCGGCCGGCGCCCCGGCCGCGTCGGTCGCCGCCGCGAGCGCGGCGTGCAGCTCGTCGCCACTTCCGGTCTGCAGCAGGAGTACGGGTGAGAGCAGGTGACCCAACGCCTCGGCCAGCGCCACGCGCTCGCGCACCTTGGCGATGAACACGTCCTCGTTGCGGATGACCAGGCCCGGCTCGTCGGCGCTGGTGGAGATCTGGTCGGTGTCCACCATCGCGAACAGCCCGTACGCCGGTTCCTCGCCCGGGGCGCTGATCCGGTACAGCACGACCACCTGCTCGGCGGGTGTGTAGCTGCCGTCGGCCTTGGCCTCGGCGAGTCGGGCCACCGAGGCCGGCAGCGCGTCGAGGAACGACGTCCCCAGGCTGTCCGGAGCGCGGTGCGGCATCTCGATGCCGAGGGCACTGTGCGGGTTCGCCTCGATGATCGCGGTGATCTCCGCGTCGTCGGCGAACTCGTCGTAGTTCTGCGCGCCGGTGCCGCCAGTGGTGATCCAGGCCCGGGTGATCGGATGCACGACCGTCATGCCCACTGACGCTACCGGCGTCGCCGGACCGGACGACGGGGACCCGCGCGGCGTCCACCAGATGAAAGCGCCCATCCGCCGGCGTGCGGTCAGCCGGCGCGGCCGGACGCGCCGTTGTGCCGGCGGTGTCGCCCCGCGACGACCGGTCCGGCGTTGCCGCGCCGACCGCCCCCGACCGGACCGGTGACCGCGTTGCGGCGAGGCGAGGCGGGCGGCCCCGGCACGGGACGCTCGGGCGGCGGCGCCGGAACGGGCCGCGGGTTCAGCGGCGGAGTGGGCACGGGGCGCGGCGCGGTGGGCGCCGGCGGGGGCGGAGCCGGTTCGGCCGGCGCGGCCGCCACCACAGCGACCGGTTCCAACGCCGCCACGACCGGTTCCAACGACGCGACGACCGGTTCCAACGTCGAGGGCGCCGGGTCCACCGGTGCGGGCGTCGCCAGCGCGGCCCGCGCGGGTGTCAGGCGCGAGGTGACCGGCACCCGGGCCACGCCGACCACGATGGGCGGCGCGAGCAGGTCCGCCACGTCGGCGGGAAGGTCGGGGCGGACCGTCGGCCAGCGGGAACCGTCGACCGACCAGTACGCCGCGCCGGGAGTCTCGATCACCCCCTGCCGGGTCAGCTGATCGTCACCGGACGCACGGTGCTTGGCCATCGGGACTGCCTCCACGAGCTGCGGTGTGCGGCCCTGCGGGGCCACTGCGCGGACACCGAGGGAAACGACGTCCCCCGCCCAGCGGTGACGCTGTGAGCGTTTCCGGCCCCCGCAGCCGCACCGGGCCTCCGGCGCGACGAACCCCCGCCCGGACAACCGAAGGAGTCCGGACGGGGGCAGGTGACGGTCGTGGTCAGTCGAAGATCGGGGACTGCTCGCGGGTGCGCTTGAGCTCGTAGAAGCCCGGGGTGCCGGCGACCAGGAGGACGCCGTCCCAGAGCCGACCGGCGGCCTCGCCCTTGGGACGCGGCGTGATCACCGGGCCGAAGAACGCGACCGGACTGCCGTCCGGGCCGGGCGCGTGGACGACCGGGGTGCCGACGTCCTGCCCGACGGGGCGCATGCCAGCCTCGTGGCTGGCCCGCAGCGCCTCGTCGTACTCGGTGCTGTCGGCGGCGGCGGCCAGCGCCGGGTCCAGGCCGGCCTCGGTCAGCGCGGCGACGAACAACTCCGGCCCGAGCTGCTCCTTACCGAGGTGGATGCGGGTGCCCAGCGCGGTGTAGAGCTTGCGCAGCACGTCCGAGCCGTAGCGCTGCTCGGCGGCGATGCACACCCGCACGGGGCCCCAGCCGTTGTCCATCAGTTCCCGGTACTGCTCGGACAGGTCCCGGCCCTCGTTCAGCACCGAAAGGCTCATCACGTGGTAGCGGATGTCCACTTCGCGGACCTGCTCGACCTCCAGCAGCCAGCGGGAGGTGATCCACGCCCACGGACAGATTGGGTCGAACCACATGTCGGCGGTGACACGATCGGTCACGGTGAGGTCCCTTCGCGACGGGTGGCGCCGGCAGTCCGGCGTCTCGCCTCGATACTCACCCCGCGAAGCATGGACCGGCACCCGAATGAGAGCGTGACCTCGACCACCGATGGCAGGCCGTACGTGGAAGACTCGGACCGGGCCGAACGTCACGAGCGGTCGGCAGACGGGCGCCGCCGGGCGTACGGCGAGACGTGGGATGGAGACGAACAGTGCCGGGAGTGCGTAACCTGACGCAGGTCGAGGCGACCGAGCGGGCCCGCCTGCTTGAGGTGACCGGGTACGACATCAGGCTGGACCTGGCGACCGCCGTGCTGGCCGCCGACGGCCGCACCTTCCGGTCGACGACCGAGGTCAGGTTCCGTTGCGCCGAGCCGGGGGCGAGCACGTTCATCGAGTTGGCCGCCGAGTCGGTGCGGTCCGCCACGCTGAACGGCGACCCGGTGGACCTGTCCGACTGGTCGGCCGAGAAGGGCCTGACCCTGACCGGGCTGGCCGGCGACAACACCCTGGTCGTCGACGCGGACTTCGCCTACTCCAACAGCGGGCAGGGGCTGCACCGCACGGTCGACCCGGTCGACGGCGAGACGTACCTCTACAGCCAGTTCGAGACGGCCGACGCGCAGCGGGTGTTCGCCTGCTTCGACCAGCCCGACCTCAAGAGCGTCTACACCTGGCACGCGACGGTCCCGGCGCACTGGCGGGTCGTGTCCAACATGCCGGTGCAGAGCGAGGAGCCGGCCGGCGAGGACCTCAAGACCCTCCACTTCACCGAGTCGCCCCGGATGAGCACGTACATCACCGCGCTGTGCGCCGGCCCGTACCACGAGGTGCGCGACAGCCACGACGGCATCGACCTGGGCGTGTTCTGCCGGGCGTCCATGTCGCGCTACCTGGACTCCGACGACCTGTTCCTCATCACCAAGCAGGGCTTCGACTTCTTCCACGAGAAGTTCGGCGTGCGCTACCCGCTGCCGAAGTACGACCAGCTGTGGGTGCCCGACTTCAACGCCGGCGCGATGGAGAACTTCGGCTGCGTCACGCACGCCGAGTCGCACTACCTGTACCGCTCGCAGGTCACCGACTACGAGTACGAGCAGCGGGCCAACACGATCCTGCACGAGCTGGCGCACATGTGGTTCGGTGACCTGGTCACCATGCGCTGGTGGAACGACCTGTGGCTGAACGAGTCGTTCGCCGAGTGGGCCAGCCACTGGTGCAACACCAACGCCACCCGGTTCACCGAGGCGTGGACGACGTTCCTGTCGATCCGCAAGAACTGGGGTTACCGACAGGACCAGCTCTCCTCCACCCACCCGGTCTACACCGAGATGCCCGACATGGAGGCCGTCGAGGTCAACTTCGACGGCATCACCTACGCCAAGGGCGCGAGCGTGCTCAAGCAGCTCGTCGCGTACGTGGGCGAGGAGCCGTTCGTGGCCGGGCTGCGGGCGTACTTCGGCAAGCACGCGTGGGGCAACGCCACCTTCGACGACCTGCTCACCGAGTTGGAGGCGGCCTCGGGCCGGGAGCTGCGCAAGTTCGCGGCACAGTGGCTGGAGACCGCGCAGGTGAACACGCTGCGCCCGGAGGTGACCATCGGCGCCGACGGCACGTACGAGCAGGTAATCGTCCGGCAGGAGGCGCCGACGGCGTACCCGACGCTGCGCACCCACCGGATCGGCGTGGGCCTGTACGACCTGGCCGACGGCCGGTTGGTCCGCCGCGAACGGTACGAGGTGGACGTGACCGGTGAGCGGACCGACCTCGCCGAGCTGCGTGGCCTCCGGGCGGCCGACGTGCTGCTGCTCAACGACGATGACCTGAGCTACACCAAGCTGCGCCTGGACGACCGGTCGATGGCCACGGTGGTGCAGCACATCGGCGGCTTCGACTCGTCGCTGGCCCGCGCGCTGTGCTGGACGGCCGCGTGGGACATGACCCGCGACGCCGAGCTGGCGACCCGCGACTACGTGGCGCTGGTGCTGGCCGGGCTACCCGCCGAGACCGACATCAACCTGGTCACCGCCACCCTGCGCCAGGCCACCACCGCGCTGACCCTCTACGCCGACCCCGCGTGGGCGGCCACCGGCTGGGCGGGACTGGCCCGCACGGCGAAGGACGCGCTCGCCGCCGCCGAGCCGGGCAGCGGCTTCCAGCTCGCCTGGGCCCGGGCGTTCACCTCGGCCGCCCGCTCCGACGAGGACCTGGCCACGTTGCGCGGCTGGCTGGAC
This sequence comes from Micromonospora sp. CA-248212, assembly GCF_050948405.1. NCBI lineage: Bacteria > Bacillati > Actinomycetota > Actinomycetes > Micromonosporales > Micromonosporaceae > Micromonospora > Micromonospora sp. CA-248212. The sequence continues at coordinate 5,900,001 of NZ_CP192023.1, forward strand.
GGCACCGGAGCGCCGGAAGGTCTGACCGTGGACACCGAGCTGCGCTGGACGGTGCTCGGCGCGCTGGTGGCCAACGGCGCGGCCGGCGCGGCGGAGGTCGAGGCGGAGCTGGCCGGCGACCGTACGGCCAGCGGCGAGCGGGAGGCCGCGTACGCGCACGCGCTGGTGCCGACGGCGGAGAACAAGGCGGCCGTGTGGGCGCTGCTGACCGGCCCGGACGCGCTGCCGAACTGGCGGAACCGGGCGCTGTTGCAGGGCCTGGCCCACCCGGCGCAGGTGGAGCTGGTCACCCCGTACCGGGAGCGGTACTTCGCCGCGGTCGGGCAGGTGTGGGCCAGCCGGGACAGCGAGCCGGCGCAGGAGTTCGCCCAGCTCGCGTACCCGACGTACCTGGTGGACGACGACACGGTGGCGGCCACCGACGCGTGGCTGGCCGGGGACGGCAACCCGGGCCCGCTGCGTCGCCTGGTCGCCGAGGGTCGTGACGGCGTGCTGCGGGCGCTCAAGGCCCGCGCGAAGGACGCCCAGCAGAGCTGACCCAGCGAGTACGCGGCCCGGGCCGGCGTGGGTGCGAACCCGCGCCGGCCCGGACCCGTCCTCCTGGCCGCGCTGAGACAACCCGCGACACGTCGAAGCCCGACCCACCGTGCGGCGGGTCGGGCTTCGTCGTACGAGGGAGGGATCAGCCCTTGCCGGCGTGGCTGGCGAGCTGGTCGAGCCCGTTGATGATGCCGCCGGCCAGGTCGCCGCCGCTGAACGCGCCGACCATCGAGAGCGCGGCCAGCTTGGCGTACGTGTCGGGGATGCGCTTACGCGCGTGCCGCCCGGTGACGATCTCCAGCTGCCGCTGGTTGGGCGACAGGGCGATCAGCACCGACTTGTCCGGGTCGGCGAGCTGGCGGTGCAGCCGCTGGGCGTGCTCGCGGATCGGCTCGTCGAGGCCGCCGACGAACACCGAGAAGACCAGGCCGGTGCCCTTGTCGGCCAGGCGCAGGGCCTCGTCGATGCGCAGCAGCTGACGGGTCGAGAAGGGCCCGTCGAGCACCTCGGGCGGATTTTCCGTCCCGGTCTGCTTCTCACCAACGGTCACTTGCGCCTCCGGTTCCACCGGCCGGCGCCTCGACGCTGGCCTGCTCTAGCTTGTGGCTGGTCAGCGCGGGCGCCTGCGCGCCCGCCGTCAGCGCGGTGCCGGCCGAGTCGGCCAGCTGCTCCGGGCGGCCCAGGAACCAGACCGGAGTGAAGTCGAAGGGCCGGCCCGGCCGGTAGCGCTTGGCGCCACCACCACCGCCGGTGGCACCCCCACGGCTACCGGCGTACGACAGGCCGGCGATCACCAGCACTGCCGCCAACGGGATGCCGGCGAAGATCAGCACCGTCTCGGTAACAGACAATCCCAACGCCCCCAGGCGGAAGAAGGACCTCGAACAAGCGGGTCGGATGGACGATCATGATGGCAACCGGCCAACTCCGTCGCCATTCACGTTAGCGGAGTCGACGGCCCGCCAGATTGCGGGGTGCCGATCCCACCCGTCACTGGCGTGCTCCAGTTGCGCAGCGGTAGCGATGAGCCGCGCGTCGTCGCCGTACCGGCCGGTGAGCAGCACCCCGACGGGCAGCCCGTCGGTGGTCGTGGTGCCCAGGGGCAGGGAGACCGAGGGGGTGCCGGTGACGTTGAAGATGGCGCAGTAGGGCGAGAAGCGGCGCTGCCGGTCGAAATCGGCCGCCGGATCGCCGTCGGCGGTGAACCAGCCGACGGGCGCCTGCGGGGCGGCCAGGGTGGGGCAGAGCAGGAGGTCGCAGTCGGCGGTTCGGGCCGCGCCGAGGCGTACCTGCGCCTGTAGTTCGCCGAGGGTCGCGGACAGTGTCCCCGCGGACACCTCGGCGCCCCGGGCGCGGAGCAGCCGGGTCAGCGGCAGCAGCTCCGACTCGCGGTGCGCCGGGACTGGGGCGAGCGCCAGGACGTACCAGATGATCTCGAACAGCGGCCACACCGCCGGCGTGAGCGGCGGCGGCACCTCGACCACCTCGTGGCCGGCGGCGGCGAGCAGCGCGGCGGCGGAGTCGACGGCCGCGACGCAGTCGGGGTGCACCGGCTCGTCGGCGAGCATCGGCGTGGTGAACCGGCCGATCCGCAGGCGGCCGGGCTCGGCCCGACGGGCGGCGGCCAGGTATCCGCCGGGCGGCGCGGGCGGCGACAGGTACGGCTCGCCGGGCACCGGGACGGCCATGACGTCGAGCAGCGCGGCGATGTCGGCCACCGTCCGCCCGATCGGCCCGCTGGTGGGCAGACCGAACGCGCCGGAGCCGAGCGGCCCGCCGGAGACCAGGCCACGGCTGGGCTTGTAGCCGACCAGGCCGCAGAGCGACGCCGGGATGCGCAGCGAGCCGCCGCCGTCGGAACCCTGGGCCACCGGCACGAGGCCGGCCGCGACCGCCGCCGCCGCGCCGCCACTGGAACCACCGGCGGTGTACGCCAACTGCCACGGATTGCGGGCCGGTGGCGCGACGCGGCCCTCCGAGTAGAGCGAGCAGCCCAGCTCCGAGGTGGTCGTCTTACCGAGACTGACGAGGCCGGCGGCCTTGATGAACCGGACCACGTCGGCGTCGACCGGCGGGACGAAGTCGGCGAAGGCGGCCGAGCCGAAGGTGGTGCGTACCCCGGCGGTGAGGGTGAGGTCCTTGATGGCGGTCGGTACGCCGTGCAGCGGGCCGCGCGCCTCGATGGGCACCGCGTCGGCGGCGCGCGCGGCCTGCCGGGCGAGGTCCGGCGTGACGGTGACGAACGCGCCCACGGTGTCGCCGAGCGCAGCCACCCGGCGCAGGGAGTGCTCGACCAGCTCGACGCTGGACAACTCGCCGCGGGCGATGGCGGCGGCCTGTTCCAGCGCGGTCAGGTCGTGCGGCTCGGCCATTACGCCATCCTGCCGCCCGTCAGCACTTCGCGCAGCCGACACGCGCGGGCGACCATCGGACGCCCCACCGACGAATGGCGTGTCGAGCCGGCGGCGTGAGCCGTGCTCAGCCGTGCAGGAAGCGCAGGGCGTTGGTGGACCGGAGCTTGTAGCGCTGGGCATCGGTGAGGAAGTCGGCCGCGTCGACCACCGCGCCGACGGGCCGCTCCCCCAGCGGGTACGGGTAGTCGCTGCCGACCAGCACCCGGTCCTCCCCCAGCGTGTCGACCAGCAGCCGCAGCGCCGGCGGCGCGAAGACCACCGAGTCGACGCTGAACCGATCGACGTAGCTGCTCGGCGGGGCTGCGGACGCGCCCCGGACCAGGTCGCCACGGCGGTGCCAGGCGTTGTCGGCGCGGCCGAGCCAGAACGGGAAGCTGCCCCCGCCGTGCGCGAAGCAGATCCGCAGCGCCTCCGGCACCCGGTCGAAGACGCCGCCCAGGATCATCGCGAGCACCGACAGGTGCGTCTCGGCGGGCATCCCGGTGAGCCAGCGGGCCATCCAGCGGTCCAGCCGGGGGCTGCCCGGCATGTCCCAGGGGTGGACGAAGACCGGGGCGCCCACCTCGGCGCAGTGCTGCAGGAAGGTGACCACCCCGGCGTCGTCCAGGTCCCGGTCGCCCACGTGGTTGCCGATCTCCACGCCCACGTGCCCGGCGGCCAGGCTGCGGTCCAGCTCGGCGCAGGCGGCGTCCGGGTCCTGAAGGGGCACCTGACAGAACGGCACCAGCCGGTCGCCGCCGGCCGCGGTGACCTCCAGGGTCAGGTCGTTGAAGATCCGGGCGACCTTCACCGCCTGGTCGGCCGGGCGGTCGTAGCTGAAGAAGACCGGCGTCGGCGACACCACCTGCACGGCGACGCCATCGGCGTCCATGTCGGCGAGTCGGCGCGACGCGTCCCAGCACTCGGCGCCGATCGGGCGGAACTCCGTCTCCCCCACCATGATCATGGCGGCGCGCTCGGAGTCCACCCGCAACCAGGGCCAGCCGGACCCGCCGCACGCCGCGCCGAGGTCCGGCCACCCCTTCGGTACGACGTGCGTGTGCACGTCGACCACACCAGCGGGCATCAGCCCTTGCCCGGGTGCAGGGTGCCGCAGTTCGCGCAGGTACGCGCCGACTCGTCCGCGTAGAACGCCTGGAACACCGGCGGCAGGTCGGCCGCGATGTCGCGCACCTGCAACTCCACCTCGTGCACCTTGTGCCCGCACTCCGGGCAGTACCACTGGAACGTCTCCAGCGTGCCCTCCTCGCGGACCCGCTCCACGACCACACCGATCGAGCCGGCCTCCGGCCGCTGCGGCGAGTGCGGGGTGTTGCGCGGCAGCATCCACATCTGACCTTCGCGCACGTGCACCGTACGCGGCCCCTGCGGGGTCATCAGGTTGATGTGCATGTTGCCCTTGACCTGGTAGAAGAACTCCTCGTACGGGTCCACGTGAAAGTCGGTGCGCTGATTGGGCCCGCCCACCACCATCACGATGAAGTCGTCCCCGCCGGGGAACATCTCCTTGTTGCCCACCGGCGGCTTCAACAGGTGCTGGTTGTCGGCGATCCAGCCCGGAAAGCTGAACGGCTCGGCGATCTCACTCACGACTGACCTCCCGAGGGAAGAAGGGCCACGGCCTGGATCTCGATGAGCAGGTGCGGGTGCGGCAACTGGTGCACCGCAACAGTGGTGCGGGTCGGGCCGGACGCGTCGAAGAACTCCGCCCACACCTCGTTGTAGCCACCGAAGTCGTTCATGTTGACCAGGTACGACGTCACCTGGACGAGGTCGGTGAGGTCCGCGCCGACCGATCGCAGCAGGTCGCCGATGTTCTCGATGACCGCCCGGGTCTGCACCCGGATGTCGAGGCTCGTGGTGCCGAACTCGTCCACCTCGACACCGGCGAAGCTGTTGTCCGGCCGTCGGGACGACGTACCGGAGACGAAGACGAACCCACGGGCGACCTTGACGTGCGGAAAGGCCCCCCGCGGAACGGCCTTGCCGGCGACGACGACCCCGCTCACGACGACGCCCGCAGAGACGCGGTGCCGAGCTTCTCGACGACCGCGCGGACGTGCGCGCCCGGGCGCAGCGGGACGGCGGCGGTGGCCGCGCCGGCCAGGAACACCCAGCCCGACTCCAGTCGCACCCCGTGCCGGCCCGCCAGTCGGATGCCCTCGTCGAGCGCGCGGCGCGGATCGCCGAGGATCGCCGCCGTCGAGCCGACCTGGGCCACCCGGCCGTCGACCTCCAGCAGCACGCCCAGGTTGTCCAGGCCGGCCGGCACCGGGGACCACGGGCCGATCACGAACGCGGCGGCCGAGGTGTTGTCCGCGATGACGTCCGGCAGCGAGAAGCGGAAGTCCGCGTACCGGGAGTCGATCAGCTCGATGGCCGGAGCGACCGCGCGCACCGCCGTGGCGAAGTCGCCGACCGGCTCCCCCGGCTCGGGCAGCCGGTCCAGCAGGAACGCCACCTCCGGTTCGACCCGGGGATGGATGTACGCGGTCGGGTCGACCGCGCCGCCGTCGGGCACCCGCATCGCGTCGGTGAGCCGTCCCCAGATCACCTCGTCCACGCCGACCTGGGCCATCTTCGCCTTGCTGGTGAGCCCCATCTTCAGCCCGACCAGCCGCTCGCCGGCGTCGATCCGGCGCTGCGCGAGCGCGGCCTGCACGGCGTACGCGGCGTCCACGTCGAGGCCGGTCTCGGCGGCGAGCTGCGGGATCGGGGTGGCGGTGGTCGCTGCCGCGCCCAACTTCTCGGCGATCCCGGCGATGTCCGGTCCGATCATGATTGCTGCTCCTTGCCGGCCAGGTCGAGTGCCACGTCGACGATCATGTCCTCCTGGCCGCCGACCATCCGACGCCGGCCCAACTCGACCAGGATCGAGCGCACGTCCACGCCGTACTTCGCCGAGGCCCGCTCGGCGTGCCGCAGGAAGCTGGAGTAGACCCCGGCGTACCCGAGGGAGAGCGTCTCCCGGTCCACCTGCACGGGCCGGTCCTGCAACGGGCGGACGATGTCGTCGGCGGCGTCCATCAACGCGAACACGTCACAGCCGTGCTTCCAGCCGTGCAGTTCGGCGACCGCGACGAAGACCTCCAGCGGCGCGTTGCCGGCGCCCGCGCCCATCCCGGCCAGGGAGGCGTCGACGCGGACGGTCCGACCCGACGGCGACCCGAGTGGACCGTCACCGAGGATCCGGCCGTGCTCCACGGCGAGCACGCTGTTCGCCACCCCGAGGGACAGGTTGTGGTGCGCGTGGATGCCGATCTGCGTCTCCGGGTCGAGGACCTGCCGGTACGCGTCGACCCGCTGCGCCACGTCGGACATCAGCAGCCGACCGCCGGAGTCGGTGACGTAGACGCAGTGCGCCCCGTACGACTCCATGAGTTTGGCCTGCCCGGCCAGCCCGGCCGGATCGTTCATGTGCGACATCATCAGGAACCCGGCCACGTCCATGCCGTTCTCCCGGGCCCAGGAGATGTGCTGGGCGGAGATGTCCGCCTCGGTGCAGTGGGTGGCGATCCGGACGCTCGTCACCCCGAGCGCCTGGGCGGCCTTCAGGTCGGCGATGGTGCCGATGCCGGGCAGCAGCAGGGTGGTCAGCTTCGCGGTGGTCAGCACCTCGGCGGCCGCGGAGATCCACTCGGCGTCGCTGGCCGCGCCGTGGCCGTAGTTGACGCTGGACCCGGCGAGCCCGTCGCCGTGCGCGACCTCGATGGCGGCCACCCCGGCGGCGTCCAGCGCGGCGGCGATCGTGCGCACCTGCTCGACGGTGTAGCGGTGGGCGATGGCGTGCATGCCGTCGCGCAGGGTCACGTCCTGGATGTACAGGTCGGTCATGCCACCGCTCCCGTCGCGCGCAGGGCCACCAGCCGCTCGGCGGTCCGCAGCGCGGCCGACGTCATGATGTCCAGGTTCCCGGCGTACCCCGGGAGGTAGTGGCCCGCGCCGGAAACCTCCAGGAAGACCGACACCTGCAGGGCGGTGAGCTGTCGTCCGAGCGACGGCAGGTACGCCCGCACCCGGTCGAACTGCACGTCCTGCTTGAGCCGGTAGCCGGGGACGTACTCCTGCACCGTCGCCACCATGTCGCTGATCGAGGCGGCGATGGCGGCGCGGTCGGCGTCCGCGTCCGGGCAGAGGCAGTAGACGGTGTCCCGCATCAGCAGCGGCGGGTCCGCCGGGTTCAGCACGATGATGGCCTTGCCCCGCTCGGCGCCGCCGACCACCTCGATGGCTCGCGCCGTGGTCTCGGTGAACTCGTCGATGTTGGCGCGGGTGCCCGGCCCCGCGGACTTCGAGGCGATCGACGCGACGATCTCGCCGTACGCCACCGGGGTGACCCGACCGACGGCGGCGACGATCGGCACGGTCGCCTGGCCGCCGCAGGTCACCATGTTGACGTTCGGCTCGTGCAGGTGCTCGTCGAGGTTGACCGGCGGCACCACGTACGGGCCGATCGCGGCCGGGGTCAGGTCGACCACCGTGCGGCCGTGCGACCGCAGCACCTCGTCGTGGCGGCGGTGCGCGCCGGCCGAGGTGGCGTCGAAGACCAGTTCGACGTCGGCGAACTCGGGCATCGCGACGAGGCCGTCCACGCCGTCGGCGGTGGTGGCGACGCCGAGGCGGCGGGCCCGCGCCAGGCCGTCGGAGGCCGGGTCGATGCCCGCCATCGCCACCATCCGCAGCTCGCTACTGAGCCGAAGAACCTTGATCATCAGGTCGGTGCCGATGTTTCCCGATCCCAGCACCGCCACTCCGGTGGTCATGCGGCAGCCTCCTTGCTGAAGCAGGTGCGTACCGAGCCGAGCCCGGAGATCCGGGCCTCGTACGCGGCCCCGGGGGTGACCGGGACCATCGGGCCGAGCGCCCCGGAGAGCACCACGTCCCCGGCCCGCAGCGGGTCACCGGCCCGAGCGAGGGTGGTGGCCAGCCAGTGCAGGGCGTGCAGCGGGTTCCCCAGGCAGGCCGCGCCCGCGCCCACCGAGACCGGCTCACCGGCGTGCTCCAGCACCATCCCGCACAGTCGCAGGTCGACGTCGGCGAGCCGCCGGGGCGTGGTGCCCAGCACGAACAGCCCGCTGGAGGCGTTGTCGGCGATCGTGTCCACGATGGAGATGTCCCAGCCGGCGACCCGTGAGTCGACAATCTCGATGGCGGGCAGCAGGTGATCGACCGCGCGGATCAGGTCGACCGTGGTGATCCGCTCGTCGGTGAGGTCCCCGCCGAGCACGAACGCGACCTCCGCCTCGACCCGCGGCTGGAGCAGCCGGTCGATGGGCACCTCGACCCCGTCGCCGACGGCCATCTCGTCGGTCAGCATCCCGAAGTCCGGCTGGAACACCCCGAAGGTCTCCTGCACCGCCCGGGACGTCAGCCCGATCTTCGCGCCCACGCGGCGCTCGCCCCGGCCCTGCCAGGCCCGCGTCTGGAGCTGCTGCACGCGGTACGCGGACTCCACGTCCCCCTCCGGCAGCAACCGGCCGCGCAGCGGCGGGCACGGCTTGCCGCTGCTACGGGCCTCGGCCAGTTCCCGGTTGGCGGCCTCAATGTCGGCTTCCACGTTCACTCCCCCGGTCACGACAGGTCCACGCAGACGTTTGTGAGTTCGGAGTAGAAGTCCAGCGAGTGCACGCCGCCCTCCCGACCGATGCCGGACGCCTTCACCCCGCCGAACGGGGTTCGCAGATCCCGCAGGAACCAGGTGTTGACCCAGACGATGCCGGCGTCCAGCCGCGCCCCGGCCCGGTGCGCGACACCGACGTCCCGGGTCCACACCGTCGCCGCCAGGCCATAGTCGGTGCCGTTGGCCAGGGCGTACGCCTCGTCCTCGGTGTCGAACGGCGCGACGTGCACCACCGGGCCGAAGATCTCCTCCCGGTTGGTGCGGGCGTCCGCGCCCAGCCCGGCGAGCACCGTCGGCTGCACGTACGAGCCGCCGTCGCGGGCGTCGCCGAAGGTGGGCGTACCGCCGCCGGTCAGCACCTCGGCGCCCTCGGACCGGGCCAGTTCGTACGCGCCGAGCACCTTGGCCCGGTGCTGCGGGGAGATGAGCGGCATGGTGGCGGTGGCCTCGTCGGTCGGCCAGCCGTACGCCAGCTCGCCGGCCCGCTTCGCCAGCCGGGCGGTGAACTCCTCGAAGACCGGCCGCTGCACGTAGAGGCGCTCGGTGCAGAGGCACACCTGACCGCCGTTGGTGAAGCTGGACCGCACCGACCCGGCGACCGCCGCGTCCAGGTCGGCGTCGGCGAAGACCAGGCCGGCGTTCTTGCCGCCCAACTCGAAGCTGACGGCCTTCACCCCGTCGGCGGCGGCCCGCATGATCGCGCCGCCGGTGGCCGACTCGCCCGTGAAGGTGATCGCGTCCACGCCCGGGTGGCGGGTCAGGAACTCCCCCGCCGAGTCCGGACCGAAGCCGTGCACGAGGTTGAACACGCCCTCGGGCACACCGGCGGCGGCCATCACCTCGGCCAGCACCGTCGCCGAGGCGGGTGTCTCCTCGCTGGGCTTGACCACCACGGCGTTGCCGCAGGCCAGCGCCGGGGCGACCTTCCAGGTGAGCAGCAGCAGCGGCAGGTTCCACGGCACGATGACCGCGACCACGCCGACCGGCTTGCGGACCGCGTAGTTGAGGGCCCGGCCACCGGTCGGGGTGACCGTGGTGAACGACTCGGTGGGTGCGGTCGCCACGATCTCGGCGAACGCCCGGAAGTTCGCCGCGCCGCGCGGAATGTCCAGCGTACGGGCCTGGGCGATGGACTTTCCGGTGTCGGCGACCTCGGCGGTGACCAGGTCGTCGAAGCGGCGTTCCAGCTCGTCGGCGACCCGCCGGAGCACCTCGGCGCGCTCGCGCTCGCCCATCCGGCCCCACGGCCCGCGCAGCGCCGCACGGGCGGCGGCCACCGCGTCGTCCACGGTGGACCGCGACGCCTCCGCCACCTCGAAGACCGGCTCCCCGGTCACCGGGCTGACCTTGGTGAACGTCGACCCCGCGTCGACGAACTCACCGCCCACGAAGTTGCGCAGGCGCGGCGGCCCGGCCGGCGCGTGGCCGGTCATCAACGTCAGGTCCCAGAGGTTCGTCACGCGCGCCTCCCTCGGTTGAGCACCGCCGTGATCGTCCCGGCCAGCAGCAGCGCCGCCCCACCGGCGACCGCGCCGAGCACCCGGTGCTGCCGGCGCACCCGGCGGCGCACCTCGGCGTACGGGGTGGTGGAGAAGGACACCAGCTCGTACTGCGAAACGTACCGGCCGGGCAGGGCCCGTTCCAGCGCGTGCTCCACCCGCCTGCGGGTCTGGAACACCGGTGACGCCACCTTGTCGCGCATCTCCACGAAGTTGGTCAACGCCATCTGCGCGATGGCCTCCGCGTTCTCCTGCCGGCGACGTTGGAACAGCGGCAGCGCCGCCGACCACTCGTCGGCGCACTCGTCGAGGCAGCGGTCCAGCTCGACGACGTCCTCGAAGGCGCAGTTCGCGCCCTGGCCGTAGAACGGCACGATGGCGTGCGCGGCGTCGCCGATCAGACCGACGGTGCCGTTGACCTGCCAGGGCGTGCTGCGGACCGTGCCCAGCACCCCCACCGGATTGTGCTGGTAGTCGTCCACCAGGGCCGGGGCCAGGGGAACCACGTCCGGGTACCGCTCGGCGAAGTGCGCCCGGATGGCGGCCGGGTTGTCCAGGGCCGCGAAGCTGCCGACGCCCTCGTTGGGCCAGAACAGCGTGCAGGTGAAGGAGCGGTCCGGGTTCGGCAACGCGATCATCATCGACGTGCCGCGCGGCCAGATGTGCAGGGCGTCCGGGTCGAGGGCGAAGTCCCCGCCCAGCGGCGGGATCGTCAGCTCCTTGTAGCCGTAGTCGAGGAAGTCCACGCTTTCGCTCAGCAGCCCGTGCGCCAGGAGCTGCCCGCGTACGGCGGAGCCCGCGCCGTCCGCGCCCAGCACCACGGAAGCCTTGGCCGCGACCGGGCCCTGCGGGGTCTCGAAGCTCAACGAGCCGTCGGTCGGGTCGAGTCCGACGAGACGGTGGTCGAAGACGACCCGTACCCCGGGCAGCGCGGTCGCGGCGTCCAGCAGGGCGTTGTTCAGCGCGCCCCGGCTGATCGAGTTGATCGCCCGGTCGCCGGCCGCGCTGTACGACTGGAACTGCGGCTCCCCCTCGACCGGGTGGATCATCCGGCCGCGCATCGGCAGCGCGTCGGCCATCACCTGCTCGGCCAGGCCGATCCGGCGCAGCGCGTCCAGCCCGCGCTCGGAGAGCGCCAGGTTGATCGAGCGTCCCCGCTCGGCCGTTCCGGTGCGCGGGTCCGGCCGCCGCTCGTACAGGGCCACCGGGTAGCCCCGCCGGGCCAGGAAGCAGGCGGCCAGGCACCCGGCCAGGCCGGCGCCGATGATCGCGACCTCGTCCCGCCGGGCGGTCATGGGTTCACCCGTCCCACCGTGGCCTCCAGTGCGGCGGCGGCTCGCCAACAGTCGAGGTACGTCGAGTAGAGCGGCACCGGGGCGAAGCGGACCACATCCGGCTCCCGGGCATCGGCGATGACGCCGTGTTCGTACCGTAGGCGTTTGGTCAGCTCGGCGGCGTTGCCGGCGCCGACGCGGACCGAGAGCTGGCAGCCCCGGCGGGCCTCCTCGCGCGGGGTGACCACCCGCAGCGGCCGGTCGGCGGTGACCTCGTCGAGCAGCGACTCCAGCCAGCCGGTGAGGCGCAGGCTGCGGGCGCGCAGCGCCGGCATGCCGACCGCGTCGAACAGCTCCAGCGAGGTACGCACCGGACCCATCGCGAAGATCGGCGGGTTGGAGATCTGCCACGCCTCCACGGTGGACGGTGGGCGGGACACCGGCGTCATCTCGAACCGGGTGGCCGCCGCGGTGCTCCACCAGCCCTCGAAGCGCGGCAGGTCCGCATCGCCGAGGTGCCGCTCGTGCACGAAGACGCCGGCCAACGCCCCGGGACCGGAGTTCAGGTACTTGTACGAGCACCAGGCCGCGAAGTCGACATCCCAGTCGTGCAGCGCGAGGGGCACGTTACCGACCGCGTGGGCGAGATCCCAGCCGACCACCGCGCCGGCCGCGCGGCCAGCGGCCGTGATCGCCGGGATGTCCAGCAGCTCACCGGTCAGGTAGTTGACGCCGCCGAGCAGCACCAACGCCACCCGGTCGCCCTCGGCGGCCAGGTAGTCGGCGATGTCCTCGGTGCGCAGCGCGTCCTCGCCGGGGCGGGGGCGCAGCCGGACCACCGTGTCGTCCGGGTCCAGGCCGTGGAACCGGGCCTGGCTGCGCACCGCGTAGCTGTCCGAGGGGAAGGCGCTGTCCTCGATGACGATGCGGGTACGCGCGCCGGCCGGGCGGTAGAAGCTGACCATCAGCAGGTGCAGGTTGACGGTGAGCGAGTTCATCACCACGGCCTCCGCGGGCCGGGCGCCGACCAGTCGCGCGGCCGGGCCGGTCAACAGCTCGTGGTACGGCAACCAGGCGCGCTCGGCCTCCAGGTGCCCCTCGACGCCGAGCCGCCCCCAGGCGTCCAGGTCGGCGAGGAGCTCGTCGCGGGTGGCCCGGGGCTGCAGACCGAGCGAGTTGCCGGCCAGGTACGCCGATTCGGGGTGGAGACCGCCGTCGGCGGGCGGCACGTGGAAGAGGCGCCGGTGACCCGGGTCGGCCTCGTCGAGGCGGTGCGCCTCGTCAACAGGAATGTGCATGTCTCGCTCTCCGGTCACATCGCGGTGCGGGCCGACCACAGCTCCGGGAAGACCACCCGGGCCATGCTCCGTTGCAGCCACGCCAGGCCGGCGGAACCGCCGCTGCCGACCTTCGCGCCCATCGTCCGCTGCACCGCCTTGACGTGGTTCCAGCGCCAGTCGCCGAACTCCTCGGCGACACCGCTGAGCGCCTCGCCGAGCAGCCGCAGGTGATTGTCGGGGCCGTTGTCGGCGTAGATCCGCACCCAGGCGGCCTCGACCTGCGGCTGCGGGTCGTGTTCGACCGCCACGTCGCGGTCCAACAACTCGGTTGGGATGTCGAATCCACGCCGGGCCAACAGCGCGACGACATCGTCCCAGAGGCTCGGGGCGGCCATCGCCGCGCTGAGCGCGGCGTGCACCTCGGCCTGCCGACGGAACGGGCGGATCAGCGCCGGGTCGCGCAGCCCGAGCAGGAACTCGAGGTGCCGGTACATCGCGGACTGGAAGCCGCTGCCCTCGCCGAGCAGGTTGCGGAACCGGTTGAAGTCGGCCGGGGTCATCCAGCGCAGGCCCTGCCAGGCGGCGTTCAACCCCTCCAGGTGCAGGGTGGCCCGGCGCAGCGGGGCCAGCGCGTCCCAGATCTGGTCGGCGCGCACCAGGCGCTGGGTCTCGCGCAGTTCGTGGCAGGTCAGTCCGAAGTACAGCTCCATGATCTGGCTGACCATGAGGAACGACATCTCGCCGGGGTCGTCGCTGAGAGGTTGCTGCAACTGGTGCAGCGCGCTGGCCCGCACGTAGGCGTCGTACGGCACCAGGTCGGCGAACTCGAGAGTCGGCTCACCGCCGTTGCGTGCGGCGCGGGCCGCCCGTTGTCGCGGGGTCACCGGTCGCACCGTGGCGACGCGGTTCGAGGCCCGCCGCTCCGTCGATTCCACCAGTCGTCTCCCTTCCCCGAACTGCCGACGTCATGATCTCGCGGTGGGATCGGCGTACGGAATGCCGGATCAACGGGACTTGCCGTCCTGACCTGACGAACGGAAGGCAGCTAGGCGAATCTGGTTCACGAAAGTAAGGTTCGAGCGTGGACGACATGGACTGGGCGCTGCTGCGCGAGTTGCAGGCCGACTCCCGACTCTCCTTCAGCGAGTTGTCCCGCCGGGTGCACCTGTCCCCACCGGCGGTCGCCGAGCGGGTCCGCCGGCTCGAGGAGACCGGCGTGATCACCGGCTACCACGCCCACGTCGACCTGACCCGGGCCGGTCGTACGGTGGTCGCCCTGATCCGGATGTCCTGCTACGGGGCGCGCTGCATCCTGCACGACCCCGAGGTGTCCAACTGGCCGGAGATCCTGGAGATCCACCGGATCACCGGTGACGCGTGCAGCATGCTCAAGGTGGCCGCCGGCTCGATCGGGGACTTCGAGGCCGTCATCGACCGCCTGGCCCCGTACGGCCAACCATCGAGCACCATGGTCCTGTCCTCCCCCCTACCCTGGCACCCCATAACCCCCCACCCCTAACCCCCCGCCCCCTCCCCACCCCCGCCCCCTCGTTCGCGATCTTGCACTTTCTGTCGTCGAAATACGAGGAATGCCCGGGTATGCGGCGACAGAAGGTGCAAGATCGCGGGACTCTCGGCGCATTCCCGGGTCGATCATGGAGTTGCGGTGGGTAGATGGTGATCAGATGCACCTTTTGCGGGGCACCACAACTCCATGATCGACGCGCGGGAGGGGGCGGGGCGGGGCGGGCGCGTGGGGGGGTGGGGGGCGGGGTGGGGGTGGGGTGGGTTTGCCTTTGGGGTGGGGGGAAAGCAGCGCGCGTGCCCAGGGGAGGGTTCCGGCGGTCGTCGCCGGTTGGGGGGAAATCATGCAGGGTCTTCGCACGATCAACCGCGCGCTCTCGTCCGCTCTGACACTGGTCGGACTCATCGGGGCGTTCGTCCTGCTGTCGGTCGCGCCGGCCCACGCGGGCGAGAACACCTTCGTCGAAGTGACACCGAACAGCGTCCCGGCGGGCAGCCGGGTCACGATCCGCGCGAGCTGCGACAACAACAACGATCGGCAGGCGAACGTACGCTCCGACGCGTTCGGGCACGTCATGCTCAGGCCGGACAACGGCTTCCTCAAGGGGGAGGTCACCGTTCCGGGCAACAAGGAGCCCGGTGACTACCAGGTCGACCTGCGCTGCCAGAACAACCAGACCGCGCAGACGATGCTGACCGTGCTCAACATGGCCTCGCCCAGCAAGGGGCCGGCGACCGGGGGCGGCGGGACCGCCGGCGGCCGGGGAACCGGCTCGGTCCTGGTCCTCGGCGGCGTGGCACTGGTGGCCGCCGCGGTCGCGCTCGGCATGATGGGCGGCCGGCGTCGGCCCGGAGCCGGCTCCTGACCCGGAGCTGCCATGACCCGCAGATCCGCGCGTACGCGGCCGGATGGCCCTGCCCGCTCCGCGCGTACGCGGCCGGATGGCCCTGCCCGCTCCGCGCGGTCGGACCGCACGGCCCGCGTCCGGGCCGCGAGGACGCTGCGCGCCGCCGGCCGGCTGGTGGCCCGGGCCTCGGGCCGGCTGCGGCGGGTCGCCGGGCAGGCGGTCTCCGCCAGTGTCGCCACCACCGACCCGGACGCGCGGCCGCTGCCGCCGCGCCGTCCCGGCGGGTCACCGTTGGCCCGGCGTCGGCTGGGCGGTACCGGTCCGGGGGTGCCGGTCCTGGTCATCGCCACGCTGATGGTGCTGATCGTGGCGATGCTCGGCGTCGAACGGGTGACCGGGGTGAGTCTGCTGCCGGACCGGATCAGCGCGGGCCTGCGGCCTCCGCCGAAGAAGTTCCCGGTGCTGCCGGCCAGCCCACCGACCGCCCTCGCCATCGACACGATCGACCTGCGGGCGCCGCTGCACGACGTGGGCATCGCCCCGGACGGCACCATCGCCGTGCCCGACGTGGCCCGCGCGCAGGAGGCCGGCTGGTACGACCAGGGCCCCACCCCGGGGCAGTACGGGCCGGCGGTGATCGTCGGGCACGTGGACACGACCACCGGGCCGGCCGTCTTCCACCGGCTACGGGAACTGCGCTCCGGCGACCGGGTCGACATCACCCGCGCCGACGGGCGGGTGGCGGTCTTCGAGGTGGATTCGGTGGAGCGGTTCAGCAAGGAACGGCTACCGGTGGACGAGGTGTACGGCGACTTCAGCCGTCCCAGCCTGCGACTGATCACCTGCGGCGGCCGGTGGGTGGGCGGTGAGACCGGCTACTCGGACAACCTGGTGGTCTTCGCCTCGCTGGTCGAGGCACGTGGCGGGTGACCTCCCGCGCCGTCGTCGAGGTACGCGGCGAGCCGGGCGGCCCCGGTGAGCATGGCCCGGCCGCGCTCGGTGAGTCGTCCGCGCCACTGGGTCAGTGACGCGGCCAGTGGTTCGGCGCCGCCGGCGTCCCGTACGCGACGCAGCACGTCGGCGATGTGGCTCAGCCGGTACCCGCCCCGGCGCAGCAGGTGCGCGAGTTCGGCGTCCCGGACGTCGTCGGGCGAGTAGACGCGGTGGCGGGTGGCCCGGTCGCGCTCCGGTCGCAGGATTCCGGCCGACTCCCACTTGCGCAGCGTCGCCGGTCGTACGCCGAGCCGGTGCGCGAGCACGCTGATCGGTACGGCCCGCCGGGTCTGCGGCGCGGGCTTCGTGGCGGTGAGCGTGCCGACCGCCACCTCGACCGCGTCCAGGGTCTCCCGGTCGCGTCGCAGCAGGCCGTGGCCGTCATCGATCGCCCGCAACGCGGTGTCGAGCTCGCCCCGGTTGACGGCGCGCATGATGTCACCGCCGGCCGCGTGACCGTGGCCCGCGACGAGGGCGAGGTAGGCGTCAAGTGCCCGGG
The DNA here is from genome assembly GCF_050948405.1 of Micromonospora sp. CA-248212. Lineage (NCBI taxonomy): Bacteria > Bacillati > Actinomycetota > Actinomycetes > Micromonosporales > Micromonosporaceae > Micromonospora > Micromonospora sp. CA-248212. Next base: position 5,916,492 of record NZ_CP192023.1, read on the forward strand.
CGTGCGTCTCGGTGAACCGACGGTACCCGCTGACGGTGCGCTCGGCCGGCGGCAGCACACCGTCGCGTTCGTAGTTGCGGACGGCCTGCGCCGACAGCCCGTGCCGCCGGGCGAGGTCGACCGGCCGGCGTACCCCTGGGTTTGAGGGTTTTGGGGTGACCACCGTGCTCTCCTGCTCTGAAGTCTCAACCGCTGGTTCAACGATACGGTCGATGCAATGACCACTGTTCTCGACCTGCTCGCCGGCTCACCGACCCTGCTCGCGATCGGCGAGCCGACGCACGGTGAATCCGCCTTCCTCCAGATCCGCAACGACACCTTCCTGACGCTGGCCGAGCACGGTTACCGCTCCATCGCCCTGGAGAGCGACCGGGCCGCCGGGCTGCTCGCCGACGAGTTCGTGGACGGCGGGCCCGTGCCGCTCGACCGCGCGCTCGCCGAGGGGTTCAGTCACGGCTTCGGCGCCGCCCCGGCCAACCGTGACCTGCTGCTGCGGATGCGGGAGTGGAACGCCGGACGACCCGCCGCGCAGCGCCTGCGGTTCCACGGTTTCGACGCGCCGCTGGAGATCGAGGGCGCCCCGAGCCCGCGCCGGCACCTGACGTTCGTCTGCGACTTTCTCGGCCTGGACCGGTCGGCGGAGATCGACGACCTGGTCGGGGACGAGGCCCGGTGGAGCGACACGGCCGCGGTGTGGGAGCCGGGCCGGTCCGTCGGACGCTCGACGGACGCCCACCGGCTGCGGGTCCTCGCCGACGACCTGCTGACCGAGCTGTTTCTCCAGGCGCACCGCCGGCCCGCGGGCTGGCGGGAGGCCCACGTGCACGCCATGTCCGCGGTCGCGTTGCTGCGGTACCACGCCGCCGCGGCGACCGACCTCGCGCCGGAGGAACGGTTCGCGCGCCTGGCCGGGGTCCGGGACGCGCTGATGGCCGAGAACCTGCTCGCGATCCGGGCGGTCGAGGCCGACCGGGGACCGACGCTGGTCTTCGCGCACAACACGCACCTGCGACGCCATCCGGCCACCATGACGATCGGTGGCGCGACGGTGTCGTGGGCCGGCGCTGGCGCGATCGTCGGAGCGCTGCTGGGCGAGCGGTACGCGGTGGTGGTCGGCGCCCTCGGCGCGAGCCCCGCGCTCGGCATCGACGCGCCCGCCGCGTCGACCTACGAGGGTCGGCTCCAGCGTCTGGGCGACCTCCCCGGGTACGTCCCGACGGCCGACATCGAGCCGGCCGAGCGCAGGACGCACGACTACCGCTACTTCCCGCTGGACCAGGCGACCATCGACAACGCCGAGGCGGTGCTGCATATCCCGACCGGCGTCGACGCGGCCGTGCTCGCCGAGCGGATCGGCGCGCTGCCCGGCGTCGAACAGGTGGTGGCGGGCGCGGAGAACGGATCACCGGAGGCCGCGTGGGGCGATCGCTTCTTCCACGTCGGGCCGGACCGCCGCCAACCGTTCGCCACCATCGTCGAGCACGACGTGCCCGGCTTCGACGAGGCCGGGCAGCTCGACCGCCCCGGCGTCTTCCGCCTCAACCTGGAGCTGGGCCGGGCCGAGTTCGAAAAGGCGTTCGGCTTCGCGCCGGCTGCCTTCGAGGAGCACCGGGAGGACTTCGACTACGCCCGGCTGGACACTCTCACGCCGCACCCGGGCTACGCGCTGTACGGCTTCGCCAGCATCGTGATGCCGGGTCCGCAGATGCTGCCCGAGGTCGACCGGCTTCTCGCCATCGCGCACCGGCGGGCGGTCGACCGGCACGAGCGCGCGACGCGCCGGGCCGCCGGCCAGCGGGACTGAGCCCGACGCCGGCCTGCCGTCCTGCACGGCGGGGCCCGCGGGTGCAGCCGGGCCCGCACGGGTACGGGTCAGGCCGCTGCTTCGGGCTCGCGCAGGTCGAGCCAGTCGGCCCAGCGCGGGTCCGGAGCGCGGTGCCCGAGGACCCGCCACGCGGTGCCCTTCGGCGCGGCCGGCAGGGCGTGCAGCCGCCAACCCAGCTCGGCCGGAGTCTTGTCGCCCTTGGTGTGGTTGCACCGCGCGCACGCGGCGACCACGTTCTCCCATGCGTGCCGGCCGCCCCGGCTGCGCGGGAAGACGTGGTCGATGGTCTCGGCCGGGCCCCGGCAGTAGGCGCACCGCCAACCGTCCCGGGCGAAGATCGCCCGGCGGGACAGCCCGACGTGGGTGCGGTAGGGCACCCGGACGAAGCGGGTCAGCCGCACGACCGATGGCACCGGCAGCGCGTCCCGGGCGCTGTGCAGGATGCCGTCGCCGTCGGCGACGCAGACGGCCTTGGAGGAGAGGACGAGGATCGCGGCGCGACGCACCGACACGACACACAGCGGCTCGTAGGTGGCGTTGAGAACCAGCGCGCCGGAGCCCACCGCGGGTCGTATGTCAGGCATCGCGATCACCCTCCCGGTTCAGCGGCTGCTGCGAACCTGCCGCCGACCGGAGTTGGGCACGAGGGCCCGCACCGTCGACGCCCGTTCGATCACCGACGTCCGTTGCGCCAATAGTCCCTGATCGGACCCCGGATTGCACGTACTAATCCGGGGTCGGATGTGAAGCTCTTTTCCGCACCTGTCACGATGGCCGGTTCGCCCCGGTCCGACCCGGCGCTCCGGCGCATCTCACCCGGCTGGTGGGTCGGCGGCGACCGGTCCGAGGTGTTGCGGTACGAAGACAGGGTGAGTGCCGCCAGCGTGACGCCCCTTGCCCTGCCCGACGTCGTGTCGGTGAACTGTCAGGGCAGCACCTCCTGCGAATGGATCTACGGGATCACCCGCTCGGCGTGGTTCGCCGAGGGCAGCTACTGGATCCTGCTCAAGCCACTGCGGGTCCTGCTGATCCTGGCGCTGGCGATGGTGGCGCGCTGGGCGCTGCACCGGACGATCAACCGGCTGGTCCGGACGACCACCGACGGCGCGGTGCCGACGATGCTGCGGCCGCTGCGCGAGCGGGTGCCGACCGCGGCGGTCGACCCGACCGAGTTCGTGCCGGAGCGGCGGCGGCAGCGGGCCGAGGCGATCGGCTCGGTGCTGCGCAGCCTGACCACGGCGTTCGTCTTCGGCATCGCGCTGTTGATGATCCTGCGCGAGTTCAGCTTCGACCTGGCGCCGCTGCTGGCCAGCGCCGGCATCGCCGGCGTCGCACTGGGCTTCGGCGCGCAGAGCCTGGTCAAGGACCTGATCGCCGGTCTCTTCATGCTCATCGAGGACCAGTACGGCGTGGGCGACAACGTCGACCTCGGCGAGGCGTCGGGCGTCGTGGAGTCGGTCGGGCTGCGCGTCACCACGGTCCGGGACGGACGTGGCGTGCTGTGGTACATCCGCAACGGCGAGATCATCCGGGTCGGCAACAAGAGCCAGGGCTGGGCGCTGGTGGTGGTGGACCTGCCGATCGGCTTCAGCGGCACGGAGGAGGCCAACGCGGTGCTGCGGACGGCCGCCGCGTCGGTGGCGGTGGACCCGGACCTGTCGCCGGAGATCGTGGAGGCGCCGGAGGTGCTGGGCGTCGAGCAGATGACGGTGGAGGGCGCCGTGATCCGAACGGTGGTCAAGACGACTGCCGACGGCCAGTTCGCGGTGGGCCGGGAACTGCGGCGCAGGTTGGCGGAGGCGCTGGAGAACTCGGGCATCACCGCGCAGATCGCCGCTGCCCGCAGCTATCCCGGCGTGCCGAGCCGGCCCTTGCCGGACGGTGAGACCGGTCAGGGCGGCGCCACCTGACCCGGTGAGAATGGCCGGCAATCCAGGGGTCGCGGTCCAGCCGGCCCCTGGAGTATCGTCCGTTCGTTCAGTCGGGGATGCGACGAACGATCCGTTCACCCTAGCTAGTCGTCGGACGATCGGGCAGAATCCCGAAGCACGCGTTCCCGCTGGAGCGCGGTCACATCCTCGCTGATCCGACAGATCTGACGAGTGTTCCCGGCCCGGCGGCCACAAGCAGCCGTGCCCGGGGGCCGATGGAGGCGACGGTGCCCGACGAGCGACCTTCCGCGGAAGGTCCGGCCACTTTTCGCGAAGTGTTTGCCCAACGTGAGTTCCGGGCTGTCTTCACCGCCGGGTCGCTGTCCTGGGTCGGTGACTACGTCGCCAGGGCCGCCGTGACCCTCCTCGTCTACCAGCAGACCAGGTCCGTCGCGCTCTCCGCCGCCGCGTTCGCGGTGAGCTACCTGCCGTGGCTGCTCGGTGGTCCGCTGCTCGCCGCGCTGGCCGAGCGGCACCCGTACCGGCGGGTGATGGTGGCGTGTGACGTCATCCGGATGGTGCTGATGGTGCTCATCGCCCTCCCTGGTCTGCCGGTCCCGGTGGTGCTGGTGCTCCTCTTCACCACCACGCTGGCCAACCCGCCCAGCCAGGCGGCGAAGTCGGCGCTGATGCCGCAGATCCTCACCGGAGACCGCCTGGTGGTCGGACTGTCGCTGAACGGCAGTATCGGGCAGGCCGCACAGGTCGTCGGGTACCTGTTCGGCGCCGCCGTCGCCTCGATCGACCCGACCGTCGCGCTGCTGTTCAACGCCGCGACCTTCGGCGTCTCGGCGCTGCTGCTGCGCTTCGGCGTCCGGAATCACGCCGCCGCGATAGCCACCGCCCACCGGGGCCACCTGCTGCGGGAGACCGCCGAGGGCTTCGGGATCGTCTTCCGTACGCCGGTGTTGCGGGCCATCGCGGTGCTGGTGTTCAGCGCGATGCTCTTCTCGATCGTCCCGGAAGGGCTGGCCGCCGCCTGGGCCAACGACGATGCCAGGAGCGGCATGGCCGCCGGTACCGCGCAGGCCGTCATCATGGTCGCCAGTCCGGTGGGCTTCATCCTCGGCGGGCTGCTGGTGAGCCGGTTGTGCGGCCCGGCCCGCCGGTTGGCCATGATGCGCCCGCTCGCGGTGCTCGCCCCGCTGGCGCTGGTGCCCGCGCTCTTCGATCCGCCACCGCTGGTGGTGGCGCTGCTGGCCGCCCTGTGTGGATTCGCGGTCGCCGGCATGCTCCCGATGGCCAACGGGCTGTTCGTCCGGGCCCTGCCGGCCGGGTTCCGGGCTCGCGCGTTCGGCGTGATGGCCACCGGTGTGCAGGTCATCCAGGGGATCGCCGTGCTGGTTACCGGGTTGCTCGCCGAACGGTTCCCCATCCCGGTGGTGGTCGGCCTCTGGAGCGCCGCCGGAGTGCTGCTGATGACTGTCGCCACCCTGCGCTGGCCGAGCCGGCAGACGATGGAGGAGGCGGTGGCGGCAGCCACGGCCGCCAACGTCGCGCAGGCCCGCGCGGCGGGCGACGTCGCCGTCAGCGGGACGACGGGGCTCACCGACCCCCGGGCAGCCGGAGGCCACCGTCGGCACGCGGTCACGTGATCCACGGGGTGAGCCGACGCACGGCCTCCGGGTCGGGTCCACGGCCGACGCACCTGGCAGGATGGAATGGTGAACCCCGCAGGTGAATCCGACCGTCCCGACGCGTCGATGACGCTCTTCGAAGCGGTCGGCGGCGAACCCACCTTCCGCCGGCTGGTGGACGAGTTCTACGTCGGCGTCGCCAGCGATCCGCTGCTGCGACCGATGTACCCGGAGGAGGACCTGGGCCCGGCGGCCGACCGGTTGACCCTGTTCCTGATGCAGTACTGGGGTGGGCCGAACACGTACTCCGCGCAGCGCGGTCACCCACGGCTGCGGATGCGGCACGCCCCGTTCCGGATCGGGGTGGCCGAGCGGGACGCCTGGCTGCGGCACATGCGCCAGGCGGTGGACCGGCTCGACCTGGAACCGCAGCTCGCCGTCGCCCTCTGGGACTACCTGGAGCGGGCCGCGTACTTCATGGTCAACGCCATGGAGGACCCGGCCGAGCGCGCCTGACGGCGCGCGCACCGGGCACCCGGGCCGCGGCCCGTCTCAGAGCAGCGCGCCCTCGTCGTGCAGCCAGTCCACGAAGCTGGTGGCCACGGCCGCGCCGCAGTCGAGCATCTCGACCAGCAGCGCGTCGTGCGTACCGGCGCCGAGGGGGACCTGCAGCTCGGCGTAGATCGGTAGCTGGCCGCGCTCGGTCGGATCACCGATGTACGCCTTGCAGAAGCGGCGGGTGTGGTTCCACTCGTTGACCACCCGGTAGGCCCGGTCGGCCCAGTCGGGCGGGACCGTGGCGTGCGGGCGGGCCCGCATCACCAGGATCTCGTCCTCCGGACCCTCAAGGGTCACCAGCACGGCGTGGCGCTCCCACATGGCCAGCAGGTTGCCGTCACCGTCGGCCAGGTAACGCACGTCGAGCAGGTCGAGTGCGTCACAGACCCGGCGCAGGCTCACCGGCTCGATGCTGGCCGCCATTTCGGCCAGTACGGGTCGGTCGCTGCCCGGGCAGTCGTCCCCCGGCTGGCGAGGACTCGGCGGCCCGACCCGGACCGCGCTCTCCACTGTGATCCCGCTTCGGGTTTCCGGATCACCGCCGTCGGCGGGACCGGGGCGCCATGACCACCACGGCATCGCTCGTCGCACCTCACTCCCCAGCGGATCCAGCCGCCTACGGTGCGTTGGATCCGAGGATGGACGGTACCCGGACAGCCGGGTTGAAGCACCCCCCCAACGACCCCACCGGCCCAGAAGAATGAAGGGGGGTCATCCGTTCGGACGAGTAGTGAGCGGAGTCACGGCGAGATCGGTGGCCTTCTGCAACCAGGCCGCTCCGTACGGTCCCACCAGGCCCACCCAACGGCCGGCGACCCTTACCCGCACCGCGGCGCGCGCCGCAGGGACGGCCGGCTCGTCGACCGCGCCGAGGAAGCCCATCCGGACCAGTCCCTGCACCAGTCGCTGCGGCACCTCGACCGGCGGGCCCGGCGGATCGTCCGGCGTGACCACCACCGCCACGTGGTCGAGCAGCGCGTCGCGCAGGACCCGCTGACCCACCGCGCGGCCCGCCACCCCTCGGCGCTCGCCGTACGCAGGGTGCCCGCCGCCGCGGCCGCGATCCGGCGCACCTCGACGCCGGGCAGCACCTCGACCGGCTCGCTGCGCGCCGGCGGCAGGGGCCAGCGCCACTGCGCGTCCCGGCGCTCCGGCAACGCGGTACCGCCGCGTCCCAGCTCGGCCAGCAGGTCGGCCGCGCCCACGGTGACGTCCCCGGCGGCGTCGCCGGCCACCGTGGAGGCGACCAGCACCTGCCACGGCAGCCGGGCCCACAGGACGACCCGCCCGGAAGCGCCGGCCGGCCGCAGCCGCACCGGCGCCGCCGGGTCCAGCCGGACCAGCCGGGCCAGGAAGGCGCCCGCGTCGGCCACGCCGGCCAGGCCGTGGCTGGACGCCGACGACGCCACCCGTTCCGGCCGCGTCACGATCCGCCGCCCTGCGGGGCGTACGTCAGCAGGAAGTCCCGCTCCTCGACGGTGATCCGCCGGGGCACCTGACGCGTCAGGTCGAACGGCACCAGCACCGAGCGGGCGCGACTGGCCAGCACCTCACCGTCGTACAGCTCGTAGGCGACGGTGAACCGGGACGCCCTGATCTCCTCCACCCACAGCTCGATGCGGACCGTGGGCGCGGACTCCGCGGTGGCCCGTCCGAGCGCGTAGTCGACCGGGCGCAGGTAGTCGACCTCGTGCCGGCGGATCACCACCCCGTCGGCGAACGAGCCCACTCCCCAGGCCCGGCCGCCGGCGAACATCAACGCCACCCGCGCCTCCTCGTACAGCGTGAGGAAGCGCGAGTTGTTGACGTGTCCGTACGCGTCCAGGTCGGACCAGCGCAGCGTGCAGTGGTAGACGAACCGGTCAGTCACGGGTCAGCTTGCGGTAGGTCACCCGGTGCGGTCGGGCGGCCTCCGCGCCGAGGCGGTCGATCTTGTTCTTCTCGTACGCCTCGAAGTTGCCCTCGAACCAGAACCACCTGGACGGGTCCTGGTCGTCGCCCTCCCAGGCCAGGATGTGCGTGGCGACCCGGTCCAGGAACATCCGGTCGTGAGAGATGACCACGGCGCAGCCGGGGAACTCCAGCAGGGCGTTCTCCAGGCTGGACAGCGTCTCCACGTCCAGGTCGTTCGTCGGCTCGTCGAGCAGGATGACGTTGCCGCCGATCTTGAGGGTCAGCGCCAGGTTGAGCCGGTTGCGCTCACCGCCGGAGAGCACCTTCGTCGGCTTCTGCTGATCCGGCCCCTTGAAGCCGAACGCCGCGATGTACGCCCGCGACGGCATCTCGACCTTGCCCACCATCAGGTAGTCCAGCCCGTCGGAGACGACCTCCCAGACGGTCTTGTCGCCGTTGAGGCCCTCGCGGTTCTGGTCGACGTACGACAGCGAGACCGTCTCGCCGACGCGCACCGAGCCGGCGGTCGGCTCCTCCAGCCCGACGATGGTCTTGAACAGCGTGGTCTTGCCGACGCCGTTGGGGCCGATGATGCCGACGATGCCGTTGCGCGGCAGCGAGAACGACAGGTTGTCGATCAGCAGCCGGTCACCGAAGCCCTTGCTGAGGTTCTGCGCCTCGATCACGGTGCTGCCCAGGCGCGGGCCCGGCGGGATCTGGATCTCTTCGAAGTCCAGCTTGCGGGTCTTCTCCGCCTCGGTGGCCATCTCGTCGTACCGGTCCAGGCGGGCCTTGGACTTGGTCTGCCGGGCCTTGGCGTTGGAGCGGACCCACTCCAACTCCTCGGTGAGGCGCTTCTTCATCTTGGCGTCGCGGCGGCCCTCGACGGCCAGCCGGGCGGCCTTCTTCTCCAGGTAGGTGGAGTAGTTGCCCTCGTACGGGTACGTCCGGCCACGGTCCAGCTCAAGGATCCAGTTGGCCACGTTGTCCAGGAAGTACCGGTCGTGCGTGATCGCCATGACGGTGCCGGCGTACTTCGCCAGGTGCTGCTCCAGCCAGGAGACGCTCTCCGCGTCCAGGTGGTTGGTGGGCTCGTCCAGCAGCAGCAGGTCGGGCGCCTCCAGCAGCAGCTTGCAGAGCGCGACCCGGCGGCGCTCACCACCGGAGAGCTGGGTCACGTCGGCGTCCGGCGGCGGGCAGCGCAGCGCGTCCATGGCCAGTTCGAGCTTGGAGTCGACGTCCCAGGCGTCGAGGTGATCAAGCTCTTCCTGGAGCTTGCCCATCTCCTCCATCAGCTCGTCGGAGTAGTCGGTCGCCATCTGCTCGGCGATCTTGTTGAACCGCTCCAGCTTGGCCTTGGTCTCGGCGACCGCCTCCTCGACGTTGCCGAGCACGGTCTTGGCCTCGTTGAGCGGGGGCTCCTGGGCGAGCATGCCGACGGTGTAGCCGGGCATGAGCCGGGCCTCGCCGTTGCTCGGCTTGTCCAGCCCTGCCATGATCTTGAGGAGGCTGGACTTACCGGCGCCGTTGGGGCCGAGCACACCGATCTTGGCCCCCGGCAGGAAGCTCAACGTGACGTTGTCGAGCACGACCTTGTCGCCGTGCGCCTTGCGCGCCTTTTCCAGGACGTAGATGTACTGGGCCACGGTGCGGGCTACCTCCGTCGGTTTGCTGTCGCCTGAGTGGGCGGCGCGGCGCGAGCTGAGACCTCCGCCCGCCGCCGCCGGCCGGGAGCCGGCCGCGCGCACGCCATCGTCAATCCTGACAGGTACGACGCGCTTCGCCCACATCACCCCGCCCCAGGAGTACGCCGGCGAGCGCGTCGACCTCTGACCGTCGGGCTGTCGACAAGATCACCTTCAGGATTCACCGCACACTGGGCGGGTAGGAGACTCCGGCACGGGGGCCCAGACACCGCAGCTACGCTCAGTACGCTCATCGCGGTGGACCCGTCAGTACCCGGAGGTGGCCGATCGTGACCGTCCGTAGCTCCTTTGTCGTAGTGGCGAACCGTCTGCCGGTCGACGAGGTGAGCACACCCGAGGGCCGGCAGTGGCGACGCAGCCCCGGCGGGCTCGTCACCGCGTTGCATCCCGTACTCGCCGAGCACCAGGGCACCTGGGTGGGCTGGGCCGGCGGCACCGGTGCCGCTCCCGAGCCGTTCGACCTGGAGGGCATCCGGCTGCACCCGGTCCCGTTGAGCGCAGAGGAGTTGGAGCGCTACTACGAGGGCCAGTCCAACGCGACGATCTGGCCGCTCTATCACGACGCGGTGGAGACACCGGCGTACAAGCGTCGCTGGCGTGAGGCGTACCGGCTGGTCAACGCCCGGTTCGCGGAGGCCGCAGCCGACGTCGCGGCCGAGGGCGCGACGGTCTGGGTGCAGGACTACCAGCTCCAACTGGTGCCGGCCATGCTCCGCGAGCTGCGCCCCGACCTGCGGATCGGCTTCTTCCTGCACATCCCGTTCCCGCCGATCGAGCTGTTCATGCAGATGCCGTTCCGTACCGAGCTGCTGCGCGGTCTGCTCGGCGCGGACCTGGTGGGCTTCCAGCAGCGGTTGGCCGCGCAGAACTTCGTCCGGCTGGCCCGGCACCTGCTCGGGCTCCGGTACGAGGGTCAGATGATCCAGGTCGACGGTCGGCAGGTGAAGGCGGGCGCCTTCCCCATCTCCATCGACACGCAGGAGATGGAGCGGATGGCGGCCGACCCGGCGATCCAGGCGCGGGCCAAGCAGATCCGCGCCGAACTGGGCGACCCGAAGACGATAATCCTGGGCGTGGACCGGCTCGACTACACCAAGGGCATCGAGTTGCGCCTGAAGGCGTTCCGCGAGTTGCTTGCTGACGGAAAGTTGACAGTTCCGGACGCCGTTATGGTGCAGGTGGCCACGCCGAGTCGCGAGCGCGTCGAGCACTACCAGGCACTTCGGGTCAAGGTGGAGCGCGAAGTTGGTCGGATTAATGGCGAATTCGGCCGAGTCGGCGTGCCGGCCGTGCATTACCTCCATCAGTCGTACAGTCGCAGTGAACTGGCCGCGATGTACGTTGCTGCGGACGTGATGATGGTGACCCCGCTGCGAGACGGCATGAATCTCGTGGCCAAGGAGTACGTCGCATCCCGTGCCGACCAGGGCGGTGCGCTCGTGCTCAGCGAGTTCGCTGGCGCCGCAACGGAGCTGCGCCAGGCATTCCTATGTAACCCGCACGACCCGGACGCGGTGAAGGACGCCCTGCTCCGGGCCGTGCACGTGGAGAAAACCGAGGCACGCCGCCGGATGCGGACAATGCAACGTCACCTGCGTACCCACGACGTGGGGCACTGGGCCAAGTCTTTCCTCTCCGAACTGGGAGTTTCCGAGGCGGAGGCCGCGTGAACACGGCCGTCAACGACGGAACGGCGATCGCCACCGGGGTGATGGACCCCGAACTGCGATCCGCCATCGGCCGGATCGCCCGGGTTCCGCAGCTCCTGATCGCCTGTGACTACGACGGCACACTCGCGCCGATCGTCGAGGATCCCAGCACCGCCGTACCGCTGCCCGAGTCGGTGGCCGCGATCCGCGCGCTCGCGGCGCTGCCGCAGACGAGCGTGGCCGTGGTCTCCGGTCGCGCCCTGCGCGACCTGGCCGCGCTCTCCCGGCTGCCCAGCGAGGTACACCTCGTCGGCAGTCACGGCTCCGAATTCGACATCGGCTTCGTCGAGCGCCTCTCCCCCGAGCTGGTCGCGGTCCGCACCCAGGTGCGCAACGCGCTGCGCGAGATCGCCGCCGAACACCCGGGCATCCGGCTCGAACGCAAGCCGGCCAGCGTCGCGGTGCACACCCGGGGCGTCGACCCGCAGGTCGCCGCCGCCGCCATCGAGGCCGTCCGCAACGGCCCGGCCGCCTTCGACGGCGTCACCGTGACGCAGGGCAAGGAGGTCATCGAGCTGTCCGTGGTGGCCACCCACAAGGGCACGGCCGTCGACCAGCTACGGACCCAGCTCTCGGCGAGCGCGGTGCTCTTCATCGGCGACGACGTCACCGATGAGAACGCCTTCGGCAACCTGCATGGGCCGGACCTCGGTATCAAGATCGGCCCAGGCGACACCAAGGCCAACTTCCGGGTGGCCGAGCCCATCGAGGCCGCCCGCGCGCTCGGGCTGCTGCTGGAGACCCGCCGGCACTGGCTGTTCGGCGAGCGGGCGGTGCCCATCGAGCGGCACTCGATGCTGGCCAACGGTCGTACCGTCGCCCTGCTCACCCCCGAGGCGAAGGTGAGCTGGCTCTGCCACCCCAAGCCGGACTCGGCGGCGATCTTCGCCGACCTGGTCGGCGGCAGCCCGGCCGGTCACTTCAGCATCGCCCCGGAGCGCGGCGGCATCCCGCTGGGCCAGCGCTACCGCTCCGGCACGATGACCGTCGAGACCCGGTGGTCCGGGCTCACCGTCACCGACTGGCTGGACAAGCCGGCCCGCGAGACGACGCCCGACGGTCCCGCCGTGGTCACCGGCGACTCGACCCTCGTCCGGGTCCTCAGCGGCAACGGGCGGGTCCGGGTGGAGTTCGCGCCGCGCCCCGAGTTCGGCCAGGTGGCCGTGCAGTTGCAGCCCGTCGGCGACGGCCTGCTGGTGCTCGGCTCGAACGAACCGGTCGCCCTCTACTCCCCCGGGGTCGAGTGGCAGGTCAACAACGACGGTGGGTACGAGACCGCCAAGGCGGTCGTCGACCTCTCCGCCGCTGGTGGGCAGGTCGTGCTGGAGCTGCGCTTCGGCACGCACAGCCTGGAGCACCACCGGGTGCCGATCCACGAGCGGCAGGCCGCTGCCGAGCAGCCGTGGAAGGACTGGGTGGCCTCGCTGCGGCTGCCGTCCACCTCCCGTGACCTGGTCGCGCGCAGCGCCCTCACCCTGCGCGGGCTCTGCCACGAGACGACCGGCTCGATCCTCGCCGCGGCCACCACCTCCCTGCCGGAGGAGCTGGGCGGCGTCCGCAACTGGGACTACCGCTACTGCTGGCTGCGCGACGCCGCGCTGACCGCCCGCGCGCTCGTCGACCTCGGCTCCATCGACGAGGCCGAGGCGTTCCTGCGCTGGGTGGACGGCTGCATCGAGCGCACCGGCGGCCACCCGGAGCGGCTGCACCCGCTCTACACCATCGACGGGTACGAGCTGGGCGCCGAGGCGGTCATCGACACGCTGCCCGGGTACGCCGGCTCCCGGCCGGTCCGGGTCGGCAACCTCGCCAACCACCAGCTCCAGCTCGACGTGTTCGGCCCCATCGCCGACCTGATCGCGGCCGTCGCCGACGCGCGCGGCTCGGTCCGCGACGACGAGTGGCGGGTCCTGGAGAACATGGTCGAGGCGGTCCGCCGCCGCTGGCACGAGCCCGACCACGGCATCTGGGAGGCGCGGCTGCCACCCCGGCACCACGTCTTCTCGAAGGTGATGTGCTGGATGACCGTCGACCGGGCGCTGCACGTGATGCGTCAGCACGGCGGCGAAGACCGGCCCGAGTGGACGGACCTGCGCGACCGGATCGGCGCGAACGTGCTGGAGCACGGCTGGCACGACGACGTCGAGGCGTACAGCGTCGCGTACGGGGACGAGGACATGGACGCCTCGTCGCTCTGGATCGGCCTCTCCGGCCTGCTCCCGGGTGACGACCCGCGCTTCCTGTCCACGGTCCTGAAGATCGAGGCGGACCTGCGCAGCGGCCCGGTCGTCTACCGGTACCACTGGGACGACGGCCTGCCCGGCCGCGAGGGCGGCTTCCACATCTGCACGGCGTGGCTGATCGAGGCGTACCTGCGCACCGGCCGCCGCACCGACGCGGAGGAGCTGTTCGCGCAGATGGTGCTGACCGCCGGCCCGACCGGCCTGCTCCCCGAGCAGTACGACCCGCTCGCCGAGCGCGGCCTGGGCAACCACCCGCAGGCGTACAGCCACCTCGGGCTGATCCGCTGTGCCCTGCTGCTGGACAACATGCTCAAGCAGTAACGACAGCACGTACGACGGGGCCGGGAGCGCTGACGCTCCCGGCCCCGTCGTCACGTGGCACCACCTCGCCGATCATGGCGCCGTGGTGGGCAACAAAACGCCGGTAAGGCACCAACCCGGGCACCACAACTCCATGATCGCCGCATCCGGACTACCCTGCTCGCCGATCTTGCACTTCCTGTCCCGACACAAGGGACATATCACGCATGTTGCCCGCCGAAACCGCAAGATCGGTGGGCACCCGTTGCTCAGGCGTCGAGGGCACCCACCACGTCGCCCACGACGACCACGGCGGGTGGGCGCACCTCGGCTGTGTGCACGTCGGCGGCGACCGCTTCGAGCGTGGACCGCAGCACCCGCTGAGTGCCCGTGGTGGCTTCCTGGACCACGGCGGCCGGTGTCTGCGGCGACCGGCCATGCGCGATCAACGTCTCGGCGATAGCGGCGAGGTTCTTCAGCCCCATCAGGATCACCAGGGTGCCGCGCAGGCCGGCCAGGGCGTCCCAGCGCACCAGCGACGCCGGCGAGTCGGGCGCCACGTGCCCGGAGACCACGGTGAACTCGTGCGCCACCCCCCGGTGGGTGACCGGGATGCCGGCCGCAGCCGGCGCGGCGATCGAGCTGGTCACCCCCGGCACGACGGTCACCGGCACACCGGCCGCCGCGCAGGCCAGCAACTCCTCGCCGCCCCGGCCGAAGACGTACGGGTCGCCGCCCTTGAGCCGCACCACGGCAGCACCGGCCAGCGCCCGGTCGACCAGGATCTGGTTGATCTCCTCCTGGGCGCGCGACGGGCCATAGGGGATCTTCGAGGCGTCGACCAGCTCGACGTCGGGGCGCAGCTCGTCCAGGAGCAGGCCGGGTACCAGCCGGTCGGCGACCACCACATCCGCCTCGGTGAGCAGCCGCCAGCCCTTCACGGTGATCAGCTCCGGGTCACCCGGCCCGGACCCGACGAGAGCCACCCGCCCGCCGGTCGAGTTAGGAAGGGCCCCTTCCTCTACCCCAGGCGTTAAGAGGGGGCCCTTCCTTGCAGCGAGCAGGTCGCGGATGGCGTCGCGGACGCTCATCGCCCGTCGGGGGTCACCACCGCCGAGCACCGCCACGGTGACCGGTCCCTGCCGGGTCACCGCCGGAGTCCAGGCGGTGGCGGCCGCCCGGTCGTCGGCGCGTACGCAGAAGATCCGCCGCTCGTCCGCGACGGCACTGACCGCGGCAGCCGCGGTCGGATCGTCGATCGCCACCTGGACCAGCCAGGCCCCGTCCAGGTCCTCGGGCACGAAGCGGCGCGGCACCCAGCGCAACCGCCCCGCGTCGACCCGGGCCTGCAACGCCGGGGTCAGCTCCGGCGCCACCAGCAGGACATCCGCGCCGGCGTCCAGCAGCGCCGGCACGCGCCGGGTGGCGACCGCGCCGCCACCCACCACGACCACCCGCCGTCCGTCGAGCCGCAGACCAAGGGGGTACGGGTTCGCGCTCATCCGGCACCACCGGACCGCTCGCTGGACGTGGTCACTTCTCGGCCACGCCGGCCGAGTCGAACGTGGCGACCTCGTGCAGCACCCGGACCGCGCCGGTGACCACCGGCAGCGCCAGCAGCGCGCCGGTGCCCTCGCCGAGGCGCAGCCCCAGATCGATGAGCGGGTCGAGGCCGAGGTGTCGCAACGCCACCGTCGCGCCGGGCTCCGCCGAGCGGTGTCCGGCGATCATGGCGGCGACCGCGTCCGGCGCGAACGCGGCGGCGGCGAGCGCGGCGGACACCGCGATCACCCCGTCCAGCAGGACCGGCGTACGACGGGCGGCGGCACCGAGGATCAGCCCGGCCAGGGCGGCGTGCTCCAAACCGCCGACGGCGGCGAGGACACCCAGCGGGTCGGCCGGGTCGGGTGTGTGCCGGGCCAGCGCGGCCCGCACCACGGCCACCTTGTGGGCGTACGTCGCATCGTCCACTCCGGTGCCCCGACCCGTGGAGTCGAGCGGGTCGACGCCGGTGAACGCGGCGATCAGCGCGGCGGCCGGGGTGGTGTTGCCGATGCCCATGTCCCCGGTGAGCAGGATGCCGGCGCCGGCGTCGATCAGCTCGTCGGCGACCCGGACGCCGGTCAGGACCGCCGCCAGCGCCTCGTCCCGGGTGAGCGCTGCGGTCACCGACAGGTCGCGGGTACCGCGGCGTACGGACGCGTCGATCAGCCGCGGCGCGGCCAGGTCCGACACGGGCGCGGAGCCCGTGGGCGCGGCCAGGTCCGACACGGGCGCGGCCGAGCCCGTGGGCGCGGCCAGGTCCGACGCGGGCGCGGCCGACCCGGTGGGCGCGGGCAGCGGGTGGGCCACCCCGACGTCGATCACGGTGACCGACGCGCCGGCCTGCCGGGCGAACGCGTTGACGACCGCGCCACCGGCCAGGAAGTTGCCGATCATCTGCGCGGTGACCTCCTGCGGCCACGGGGTGACTCCCTGGGCGTGCACCCCGTGGTCGCCCGCGAAGATCGCCACGGCGGCGGGCTCGGGCACCGGCGGCGGGCAGATCCCGGCCAGTCCGGCGAGGCGTACCGACAGGTTCTCCAGCAGGCCCAGCGAGCCCGCCGGCTTGGTCAGCCGGCCGTGCAGCTCGCGGGCGGCGGCCATCGCCGCCTCGTCCGGGGGCCGGATCGCCGACGTCGTGGTCTCCAGCATCATGCCTCCATGATCTCGCGCAGCACCGCGATGAACGCGTCGGTGGTGTCTCGGTCGCGTACCGCCACGCGCAGCCAGTCCGGGCCGAGCCCGGGGAAGGTGTCGCCCCGGCGGACCGCCCAGCCCCGGTCGCGCAGGGCGGCCCGTACCCGGGTCGCGTCGGGCAGGCGCAGCAGGACGAACGCGCTGGCGGGGCGGCCGGCGACGCGTACGCCCGGCAGGTCGGACAGGCAGGCGACCAGGTGGTCGCGGTCGGCGGCGAGTTCGGCGGCGATCGCGCGTTCGGCCTGGACCGCGACGGGCGTGGCGCAGGCCTCGGCGGCGGCCAGCGCGGGCGTGGAGACGGCCCAGAGCGGCTGGACGGCGGCCAGCCGGGACAGCAGGGCCGCGTCGCCGAGCAGGTAGCCGATCCGCAGGCCGGCCAGGCCCCAGGTCTTGGTGAGGCTACGCAGGACGAGCAACCCGGGCAGGTCGCGCCGCTCGGCGAGCGACTCGGGTTCGCCGGTGTCCGCGCCGCCCGTGGTGTCGGCGAACGCCTCGTCGACGACCAGCACCCGGCCGGGACGGGCGAGCGCGGCGATGGTCCGGGCGGGGTGCAGCACCGAGGTGGGGTTCGTCGGGTTGCCGATCATGACCAGGTCCGCGTCGGCGGGCACGAGGGATTCGTCGAGGCGGAAGCCGTCGGCCGGGTCCAGCAGGACCCGCTCGACCGTGTGCCCGGCGGCCCGCAGCGCCGCCTCCGGCTCGGTGAACTGCGGGTGCACCACCACGGGCCGGCGCACGCCGCGCAGCGCCTGGGCGATGAGCACGAAGCCCTCGGCGGCCCCGGCGGTGAGCAGTACCTCGTCCGGGTGACGCCGGTGCCGGGCGGCGACGGCGGCGCGGGCCGGGGCCGGGTCCGGATAGCGGGCCAGGTCGGTGAGGGTGGCGGCGATCGGATCGGCCAGCCAGGCCGGTAGCGGCGCCCGGCGGACGTTGACGGCGAGGTCGACCAGACCGGCGCTGGCCTCGGCGTCGCCGTGGTGCGCCAGGTCGGGCTCGGCGTCGACGAACGGCGACACCCCGCACGGCTGATCACGCATGTCCGCGATCCTGCCGGGAAGGTGGCCGGCGGGACAGTCGATGTCGACGTAAGCCATGTCACCACCTCGCGGGTTTATGAGTTCTTCTCATGTACGAATCGGAAATGTCATAACTTTGCGACGTGAGCAACCGACCCCTTGCTGCCGCTGGTCGTCTCGTTCCTCTCCTGCGCGCCGGGCTCATCGCCGGCATCGTGATCGCCGCCGCCGCCTACCCGCTGGTCGCCCTCACCGGGCTCGGCGCGAAGGCCACCGCGCACGCCACGGAGCAGAAGACCCGGCTGCTGACCAAAGCCCTGCCCGCCGAAACCTCCTACCTGTACGCCCCGGACGGCAAGACCGTGCTGACCATGTTCTACGAGGAGTACCGCCAGTACACGAAGCTGTCGGACATGTCGCCGAACATCCAGCAGGCGATCGTCGCCGCCGAGGACTCCCGCTTCTACCAGCACCACGGCGTCGACCCGAAGGGCGTGGCCCGCGCCTTCGTGGCCAACGCCCACTCCAGCGGGGTGTCCCAGGGCGCGTCGACGCTGACCATGCAGTACGTCCGGATGGCCCTGCGGGACAGCGCCACCACCCCCAAGGAGGTCCAGGAGGCCACCCAGCAGACCAGCCTGCGCAAGGTCAAGGAGATGCGCATGGCGCTGGACCTGGAGAAGGAGATGAGCAAGGAAGACATCATGGAGCGCTACCTGAACTCGGCGTACTTCGGTCACCGGGCGTACGGCATCTACGCGGCCAGCGAGATCTTCTTCTCCAAGACCCCGAAGGACCTCACCCCGGTCGAGGCGGCCACCCTCGCCGGGCTCGTCAAGTCCCCCTCCGAGTACGACCCGGCCGACTCCGACCAGAAGGAGGCCACCGGGCGGCGCAACTACGTCCTGGACCGGATGAGCCAGCTCGGCTACCTGTCCCCCGACTCGGCCGCCGCCGCGAAGTCCGAGCCGATCCGGCTGAAGCTCACCACCCCACCGAGCGACTGCGCCTCGATCATCGAGAAGTACCAGAGCTGGGGCTTCGCCTGCGACTACGTGAAGAACTGGTGGAGCGCGCAACCGGCGTTCGGCAGCAACCGCCTCGAACGGATGGACAAGCTGCGCCGGGGCGGCTACCGGATCGTGCTCAGCCTCGACCAGAAGGTCCAGGAGGCGGCTGAGAAGAACGTCGGCGCGAAGGAGGGCACCGGCAGCCCGTTCGCCAACGGCATCGTGGTCTCCGAACCGGGCACCGGGCGGGTCAAGGCGATGGCGGTCAACCGGAACTACTCCCTGGATCTGGCCGACAATCCACCCAGCTCCAATCCCGAGGCCGGGCCGAAGGTGAAGGCCAACTACCCCAACACGGTGGCGCCGCTGCTCGGCGGCGGAGACCTGCCCGGCTACCAGGCCGGATCGACGTTCAAGATGTTCCCGATGCTGGCCGCGCTGGACTCCGGGATGACGTTGTCCACCTCGTTCAACGCCCCGTACCGCTACAAGTCGTCCGTCTACGACGGCTGGGCGCCGTCGAACGCCAGCGGCGCGATGACCGGCCAGCAGACCATGTGGTCGGGCTTCGGCAAATCCGTCAACACGTACTTCGTGTGGCTGGAGGAGAAGGTGGGCGCGGAGAAGGCGGTCCGACTCGCCGAACAGCTCGGCCTGCGCTGGCGTACCGACGTCGACCGGGAGCAGGCGTCACCGGGCAAGGCCAACAAGTGGGGCGCGTTCACCCTCGGCGTCTCCGACGCCACCCCGCTGGAGATGGCGAACGCCTACGCGGCCATCGCGGCCGACGGCCGCTACTGCGAGGCGATACCCGTGCAGGCGATCATGAACCGGGACGGCACACCGGCCACGTACACCACGCCGGGCGGCATCCAGCGCGAGGTGGCGAAGCCCCGCTGCCGCCAGGTGGTCAGCGCCGACGCCGCCCGCGCGGCCACCGACGCCGCCCGCTGCCCGACCGGGGACACCCCGGCACGCGGGGGCTGCGGCGGCTGGTCGACGGCCGACAGCGTCCGGGGTACGGTCGGCCGCCCGGTCGCCGGCAAGACGGGTACCACCGACAGCACCCGGTCCGCCTGGTTCGTCGGGTTCACACCGGAACTGGCTGCGGCGAGCTTCATCTCCGACCCGGACAATCCGTTCAACGCGGTCGGTGACGGACAGTCCCAGATCCCGATCGCGGCGGTGGCACAGACCCTGCGCGACGGCCTCAAGGGCACACCGACCCGCCAGTTCACGCCGCCCTCGGACGCCATCGTCGGGTGACGGCGGGGGTCGGCGAAAGGTCCGCCGGGCGGCGGGGCTCAGCGCAGGTCCGCCGCCACGAACGACCAGACTTCGAGGTCGACCCGGCCACCGCCGACGAAGCCGGCGTTGCGCAACAGGCCCTCGTAGCTGAAGCCGGCCTTCTCGGCGACCCGGCGGGACGCCAGGTTGCCGGGCGCGACCCGCAGCTCGACCCGCTGGAAACCGTGCTCCAGGATCAACGCGATGGCCACCGCGTCCACCGCCTCGGCGGCCAGGCCGAAGCCCCGGGCGTGCGGGGCCATCGCGTAGGAGACCTCGGTGAGGCGGGCACCCCAGTCGGTACGCCGGGTCCAGAGGGAGCCGACCACCTGGTCGTCCTCCCGGCGGATCACTCCGTAGTGGTCGCCCTCGCCGCTGTCGCGTCGCTGCCGGGCCAGGTCGGTGCACCAGGCGTGCCCGTCGATCGGACCGGAGTCGCCGGGCAGCGGCAGCCAACGCCGGGTCAGCTTGTCGGCGAAGATCTCGCCGGCCGCCGCCGCGTCGGCCGCGGTGAGCCGGCGCACCTCCGTACGCGGGGTGGAGACGGTCAACACCGGAAACCGGCGGACCGCCACCTGACCGATCACGCCGGCACCACCGGCTGTGACACCGCCTCGGCTGCTGGCTCGCCCACCGCCGCGGCCACCACCCGGGCGGCGGTCGCCGGATGACCGGCCCAGTGCAGGGTGAGCTGCGAGGCGTGCACGTTGCGCCAGACGAACCCCTCCGGCGTGCCACCTTCCCACCGCCACGCCGGCCGCTGACCGGCGCGCGGGGTGAGCACCGCCCGGTGCTCCTTGTGCCCGACAACCACCGTGCCGCTCGCGGCGACCACGCTGTCGGTCTCGGCGGTCGCCTCCCGGTAGCCCACCACCAGACCGTCGCGGCTCGCGCCCACCGCGTCCAGCACACCGCACATCGGCAGCCCGTCCAGCTCCCGGGCCAGCCAGAGCAGACCGGCGCCCTCGGCGACCACCGGCCGGCCGGTACGCGCCAACTCGGCCACCGCGATGCAGAGCCGACGGTTGGCCGACAGTTGCTCGGCGTACGCCTCGGGCAGCGCTCCCCCGACGACCAGCGCCCGCGTGCCGACGGGCAACGCCTCGTCGCGCAGCGGGTCGACCGTGACCACCTCGGCGCCGGCCGCCGTCAGCAGCTCCGCGGCCTCCGGGTGGCTGAAGCTGCCACCCGGACCACCGGCCACCGCGACCAGCGGACGCTGCGCGGGCACGACCAGCTCACCGAGCGCGTCCCCCGGCGACCAGGCCACCGCCGGCAGGGGCGGAGCGGAACGGGCCAGCCCGAGCAGACGTTCCAGGTCGACAGTGGCGGCGACGGCCTCACCCAGGCGACGCACCGCGCGGACGGCGTCGGCCGAGGAGTCGACGACCGGCGCGACCCCGTGCCGGCGGGACGGCAGCACGGCCGGCAGATCCTGGCGGCGCAGCGCGCCGTAGACGGGCACACCCACGTCGTCCAACGCCTCGCGCAGCATGCTCTCGTGCCGCGACGACGCCACCCGGTTGAGGATCACCCCGCCCAACCACAACTGCTCGTCGTACGAGCGGAACCCGTGCACCAGCGCGGCCACCGACTGACCCATCGCGGCCACGTCGACCACCAGCACCACCGGGCTGCGCAGCGCCGCCGCGGCGGCGGCCGTGGACTCCTGCTCGGGCCGGCCGCCCACCGAGTCGTACAGGCCCATGCTGCCCTGCACGACCGCGAGACCGGCACCGGCGGCGCCGTGCGCGACCAGCGGGGCGAGCCGGTCGACGCCGACCAGCCGGGGATCGATCACCCGGCCCGGTCGGCCGGCGGCGAGACCGAGGTACGCGGCGTCGACGTGGTCCGGGCCGAGCTTGAACCCGGCGACGTCGACACCCCGCTCGGCCAGGGCGGCGAGCAGCCCGATCGCCAACGCGTTCTTTCCGTGCCCGGAGGACGGCGCGCTGAGCACCAGGCGCGGCACGACGGTCATCATCGACTCCTCGCGGGCGGCGGCGGGTACGCGACGGACAACCGAGGGGGTCGATCCGTCGGCGTGACGATACTCGCCCGCACCGACGGGCGAGCACCGCCAACCGGGGGTCGGCGGACCGTCCCGGCCCGGTCGCGGTGAGTGGCCCCGGTCATACGGGTAGCCTCGGTGCCGTGTACCGGTTCCTGCTGAGCCCACGCTGGTTGGGCGCCCTCGCGCTGACGCTGGTCGCCGCCGCCGTCATGGTGTGGCTCGGCAACTGGCAGCTGGACCGCTACCGGGGTCGTACCGAGATCAACGAGCGGATCGACGCGGGCGAGCGGATGGCCCCGGCGCCCCTGGCCGACGCGTTCCGCCCGCCGGCCGGCGGGCCCGGCACCGCCGGTCCGGCTCCCGCGAAGGACCGGGTCTGGACCCGCGTCACCGCCACCGGCCGGTACGACACGTCGAACACCGTCCTGGTCCGGGGCCGGACGGTCGACAGCCGGGTCGGCTTCGAGGTGCTCACCCCACTCGTGCTCGCCGACGGCACCGCGCTGCTGGTGGACCGGGGCTGGATCCCGCCGGCTCCGGGCGGCGCGACCGCCCAACCGTCGGTGCCCACCCCGCCGGGCGGCGACGTCACGGTCAGCGGCCGGGTGCACGAGACCGAGAGCGGCGCCGGCGTGGTGGACCGCCGCGACGGACGGCTGGAGACCCGGCGGATCGCCGTGCCGCGGCTGGCCCGCGAGCTGCCCTACCCGGTCTACGGCGGCT
The DNA here is from genome assembly GCF_050948405.1 of Micromonospora sp. CA-248212. NCBI lineage: Bacteria > Bacillati > Actinomycetota > Actinomycetes > Micromonosporales > Micromonosporaceae > Micromonospora > Micromonospora sp. CA-248212. Next base: position 5,939,023 of record NZ_CP192023.1, read on the forward strand.
ACCTGCTGCTGGACGAGCAGACCCCGGCCGCCGACCCGCTCTTCAAGGCCGTCCCGGTCGGGCACACCAACAACTGGCAGAACTTCGGCTACGTCGTGCAGTGGTGGCTCTTCGCCGCGATGGCGATCTTCGGCTACGGCTGGGTGGCCCGCCGCGAGGCACGCCGGGCCGCCGGCCTCGGTGGCGCGCCGGCACCGCTGGACCGGGCGGCCGAGCCGACGCCCAGCGCCTCCGCCTGACCCCGCCCTGACAGCCTGAACCGGCGTCAGCCGGTGGGCTGGCCCCGACCGCCGTCAGCCGGTGACCCGGCCCGCGTGGATGGCGCGGACGGCGTCGATGGTGTCGGCCTCGGCGGCGGACTTGTCGTCCCGGTAGCGCACCACGCGGGCGAACCGCAGCGCCATTCCACCGGGATAGCGGGTGCTCGTCTGCACCCCGTCGAACGCGATCTCCACGACCTGCTCGGGACGCACCCGGACCACCCCGTCGCCGCGCTCGACGGCGAGGCCGAGGAACCGCTCGGTCTGCCACCGCAGCAGCTCGTCGGTGAGCCCCTTGAACGTCTTGCCGAGCATCACGAAGTCGCCGGTGCGCGGGTCACGGGCGCCGAGGTGCAGGTTGGAGAGCCAGCCCTTGCGCCGGCCGCTGCCCCACTCCACGGCGAGCACCACCAGGTCGAGGGTGTGTCGGGGTTTGACCTTGACCCAGGCCGCCCCACGACGGCCGGCGTCGTAGGGGGCGTCCGGCGCCTTGACCACCACGCCCTCCTGGCCCGCGTCGAGGGCGGCGGCGAACGCCGCCCCGGCCTGCTCCGGACCGTCGACCTCCATCCGACCGACCAGCAGTGACGCGTCCACCGCGCCGGCGAGCGCGGCCCACCGCTGGTGGCCGGGCAGGTCGATCAGATCCTCACCGTCGAGGTGCAGCAGGTCGAAGAAGTACGGGGTGAGCACCGTCGTGCCGGTGCTGGCGGCGGCCGCGAGCACCGCCGGGGCGACCGGCGTACGGCCGGTGGTGCTCGGGGTGGTGCGCCGGGCGGCCCGGCTGGAGGTCTGCTGGAACGGCAGCGGGCGGCCCGTCTCGTCCAGGCCGATCGCCTCGCCGTCGAGCACCAGCTCGCGGCCGGGCAGGGCGCGCACCGCCGCGACGACCTCGGGCACCCGGCTGGTGATCTCGTCGAGGCTGCGGGTGAACACGGCGATGTCGGCGCCGGAGCGGTGCACCTGGATGCGGATGCCGTCGAGTTTCACGTCGACCACGGCCGGCGTGCCGGTCGCGGCCAGCGCCTCGTCAACCGAGGGGGCGCTCTGGGCGAGCATCGGCGCGAGCGGCCGGCCGACCCGCAGGCCGAAACCAGCCAACTCGGCGGCCCCTCCGCGCAGCGCGGCCACCGCCACGGCCCGCAGGTCACCGGCGAGCAGCAGGGCACGGCGGACGGTGGCGGCCGGCACCTCGGCGGCCCGGGCCACGGCATCGGCGAGCAGCCCGGCCTGCGCGCCCTGGCGCAGTTCACCACCGAACAGGCCGGTCAGCAGCCGTTGCTCGTCGGCGGTGGCCGCCGCGTAGAGGGCGCCGAGCAGAGCGCGGCGGCGGGCCTGCGCCCCGAGCCGTGCACAGCGGCGATCTGGGCGATGGCCGCGTCGACGGCGGCCACGGTCAGCGTCGGCTCGACGGCCGGCGCGGGCAGGTCACGCAGACTGGCGTAGCCCACGCCGGTCTGGCGTTGCCGCAACTCACCGGCGAGATAGCCGGCGCCGGGCTCCACCTCGGCCGGGTCGAGCCGGCGCAGCGCGTCGGCGAGCAGCTCCACCTTGGCCCGCCGGCCGCTGGTGGCGCCCACGGCGGCGGAGGTGGCCGCCAGGTCGATGAACCGCACGACGCTCATCCTGCCAGTCACCTCCGACACCGCCCGGGCATTGCCGTGCCCGGGCGGTGTCGGCGCGGTGCCGCAGCCCGCTGGCCCTGGTTCTCAAGGCACTCAAGGGGCGGCGGGAATCAGGCGGAGACGGGCTCCTCGATGCGCAACCCTCGGGCGCGGACCTCACCGGCCACCCGGGAGAGCACCGAGTCGAGGGCGACCAGGGCGGCGGAGAGCTCACCGAGCTGTTCGTTGAGCGTGTCCTCGGACCACGCGGAGACGTCGACGTCCCCCAGTGCGCTGACGGCGGCCCCCAACCGGGCCATCACCTCGTTCGTACTCATGTTCGAAAGCCTATAACAACCCCATCGACGACACGCCGTAAACACGCAGTTCAGGCGCAAACTTGCCGTTATCACTCCGCCGCAGCGGCCACCTTGCCCAACAGCAGCGCCTCGGCGAGGCAGACCTTGGCGAACTCGCCGAGGTGCAGGCTCTCGTTCGGACCGTGCGCGCGGGCGTGCGGGTCCTCCACGCCGGTCACCAGGATCGCCGCCTGCGGGAACATCTCCTGGAAGGTGGCGATGAACGGGATCGAGCCGCCGACGCCGATGTCCACCGGCTCGGTGCCGTCCCAGGCGGCCTGGAACGCCGAGCGGGCGGCGTCGAACATCGGCCCGGACGCGTCGATCACGCACGGGTTGCCGTCGTGCTCGAAGGTGACCGTGACCTGAGCGCCCCACGGCGCGTGCTTCTCCAGGTGGGCGCGCACCGCCGCGTACGCCCGCTTGGGGTCGTCGCCTGGGGCGAGACGGACGCTGAGCTTCGCCTTCGCGGCGGGCACCAGGGCGTTCGGGGCCTCACCGGTGGCCGGGGCGTCGATGCCGAGCACCGCCAGCGCCGGCTTGGTCCAGAGCCGGTCGGTGAGCCGGCCGGTACCGATGAACTGCACACCCTCGACCAGCCCGGCCTCGGCGCGTACCCGGTCCTCCGGGTAGTCGACAGCGGCGCCCACCCGGCCGACCAGCCCGTCCACCGCCACGTCACCGGCGTCGTCGTGCAGGGTCGCCAGCAGCCGGACCAGCGCGGTCAACGCGTCCGGGATGGCGCCGCCGAACATGCCGCTGTGCACGGCGTGGTCCAGCGTGCGCACCTCGACGAAGCAGTTGACGATGCCGCGCAGCGAGGTGGTCAGCGCCGGTACGCCGATGTCCCAGTTGCCCGAGTCAGCGATCACGATGACGTCCGAGGCGATCTCGTCGCGGTGCTCGACGAGCAGCCGCTCCAACGAGTCGGAGCCGAACTCCTCCTCGCCCTCGATGAACAGCACCACACCGACCGGCAGCGCGTCCCCGTACGCCCGCAGGGCCGCGACGTGCGCCATGATGCCGGCCTTGTCGTCGGCCGCGCCCCGGCCGTACAGGCGGCCGTCGCGCTCCACCGGCTCGAACGGGTCGGACTCCCACAGCGACCGGTCGCCGACCGGCTGCACGTCGTGGTGGGCGTAGAGCAGCACGGTGGGCGCGCCGGGCGGTGCCGCGCGACGGCCGATCACGGCCGGCTGCCCGCCGGAACGCACGATGTCGACGTCCAGGCCGCAGCCGCGCAGCAACTCGGCGACCGCCTCGGCGGAACGCTCGACGTGCGAGTGGTCGAAGCCGTCGAAGGCGATGCCGGGGATACGGACGAGGCGTTCGAGGTCGGCCCGGACGCCGGGCATCTCCCGCTCGACGGCGGCCCGCACCTCGGACTCGGACATGATCGGTGAGGTCATGACCGGCATCGTATGCCGGCCTTACCCAGGCCGGCCGGCCGAGCCCGCACCCGCAGCGGGGACCCGCACGAAGTAGCGCGACGCGTCGAGCGGCAGCGTCGACGCTCCGTCGACCACCAGGTCGGCGTGCGCGGCGGTGTCGTCGGCGCTGAAGTGCGCCCGCTCACCGACATGCCAGCGGCGCAGCTCCGGCAGGATCTCCGCCCCGTCCCGTTCGACCGCGCGGGCCAGCCGCAGCGGCGCGGGCGCGGTCACGAAGACGGCGAGAGTCAGCTCCGGCCGGACGACGGCACGCGCGGCGCTGACCCCCTCCACGATCAGCACCGGCGTCACCGGCACCGGCACCGGGCGGGGCAGGAAGGACCGCCGTACCCAGTTGTACCGCCGGTACGCGCCCGGCTTCCCCTGGCGCAGCCGGGCCAGCACCTCGCCGTCGAGCCGGGGCCAGAAGGTCAACTGGTCGCCCCAGCCGTCGAGCAGGTCGTCGGTGTGCACCACGGGCGGCCGCCCGCCGGGCAGCGCCGCCAGGGCGTCCGCGAGGTGCGCCGCGAACCGGCTCTTGCCCGCGCCGCTCGGCCCGTCGACGGCGACCAGCCGGGTCCGTCCCAACCGCGCCGGGCCCGCGAGCACCCGGCGCGCCACCTCGGCGTACGCCTCGACGACTGCCACCGGTGCCACCTGCGCGGCGGAACCCTCGGTCGGCCCATCGGCGTCGTTTCGGTGTCGAAGGGTGCCGGGCTCACGCAGCGGCGGCCCCGTGCGTCCGAGCGGTCCCCTGGCGAAGAGTCGGTGCACGAGCGCAGTATGCCCCTCCCCTGGTCCGCGCTCGCCAGGCTCGGCGGTCTGGCCGTGATCGACTCGGTTTCACGGATGTCGCTCTCTCCCGCCCGCCACGACACCCCGACCTCACGGAAATCGAGTCGATCATGCCGATCCCGGCCGGGTGACACGTCTGGCTGAGCCTGTTGGGGCGGCCATTCTCACGTCCGGGGGAATTGGGGTGGCGAGGGGTGACGGGCGATCGGTTCGCCGCGCGGGCCGGTAGCCGAGTCGGCATGATTCGGTGGTGCTCCGAGACGTGATGAGCCCCGGCATCGACGCCCTGCTCGAACAGGCCCGCGCCGGGCTGCACCGACTGACTCCACAGCAGACCGTCGAGGCGGTCCGCGGTGGCGCTCTGCTTGTCGACACCCGTACCGACACGCAGCGCCGCGAACAGGGTGACCTCCCGGGGGCGGTCGTCATCGACCGCACGGTGCTGGAGTGGCGGCTCGACCCGGCCAGCGCCTGGCGCATCCCGGAGGCCACCGCGTACGACCGGGAGATCATCGTGGTGTGCCGCCAGGGCTACAGCTCCAGCCTGGCCGCCGCGAGCCTCCAGACCCTCGGGCTGCGCCGGGCCACCGACATGATCGGCGGCGTCGACGCGTGGCTGGCCGCCGGTCTGCCCACCACCGACCGCCCCGCCGACATCCGCCTCTGACCAGCCCGCTATCCCACCTCGCCGATCATGACGTTGTGGTGGCGGACGCAGAGGGCCATCAGCGACATATCAGGCACCACGACTCCATGATCGACGCCGGAGGCGGTGGTCCGGCGCGGGGTGGCGCTGTCGGCGCTGGAGGCGACGGTCCGTGGCGGGGGTAGCGCTGTCAGCGCTGGAGGCGGTGGTCCGTCGTGGGGGTGGCGCTCAGGTGGGCGGGGCGCCGGGCGGGATGAAGGGAAGAGCCTCGGGTGCGCCGGTCTCGATGAGACGCCAGAGGGCGTCGGTGTCGAGGTGCTCCTCGACGAGGTCGCCGAGCAGGTCGAGCGAGCGTTCCCGGGCGGCGGCGAAGCTGGTGGCCGGCGCGACCCGGAAGCCGGTACGCCCGGCCAGCCGCGCCGCCTCGGTGAGGAACCAGCGGCGGAACCCGTCGGACTCGAACGCGCCGTGCCAGTGCGTGCCGTGCACCGCGCCGAGCACCGCTCCCTCGCCCGCGCCGTCGGCCCCGGTCAGCAGCGGGGGCAGGTCCGGGTCGGACTGCGAGACGTACCCGTGGTGGATCTCGTAGCCGCGGACCGTCACGTCGCCGGGGCCGGCGCCCACCGACTGCCGGACGGTCTTGCGGGGATCGAAGGTGATCTCGATGGGCAGCAGACCGAGCCCGGCTACGCTGCCCTGCCGACTCTCGACCGGGTCGTGGATGGCTCGGCCGAGCATCTGGAACCCGCCGCAGAGGCCGAGCAGCGGCTTGCCGGCTGCCGCGTGGGCGGCGACCGCGTCGGCGAGGCCGGTCTCGCGTAGCCAGGCCAGGTCCGCGACGGTCGACTTCGAGCCGGGCAGGACGATCACATCGGCGGAGGCCAGTTCGGCCGGCTCGACGGTGAGACGCACGCGGACACCCGGCTCGGTGGCGAGCGCCTCCACGTCGGTGGCGTTGCTGATGCGAGGCAGCCGGACGACGGCCACGTCCAGCCATTCGGTGCCGTGTGGGGCGGCGGGACGGCCGAGTATCCGGCCGTAGGCGAGGGAGTCCTCCGCGTCCAGCCACAGGTCGAGCGACCACGGCAGCACCCCGTACGTGGGACGGCCGGTCACGCGACGCAGCATGTCCAGCCCCGGCTGGAGCAGGCCGAGGTCCCCCCGGAACTTGTTGATCACGAAGCCGGCGACGAGAGCCTGGTCGGCCGGGTCGAGCAGGGCCACCGTGCCGAACATCGACGCGAAGACGCCGCCCCGGTCGATGTCGCCGACCACGATGGCGGGCAGGTTGGCGTGCCGGGCGAGCCCCATGTTGACGTAGTCCCCGGCCCGCAGGTTGATCTCCGCCGGACTGCCCGCGCCCTCGCAGATCACCACGTCGTACGCGGCGCGCAGCTCGGCCAACGCCGCGTACGCGGTCTCGGCGAGGCGGGGTCGCAGCTGCCGGAAGGTGCCGGCGGTGATCGTGTCGACCGCTTCGCCGAGGAGCACCACCTGACTGGCGAGGTCACTGCCCGGCTTGAGCAGCACCGGGTTGAAGCGCAGGTCCGGTGCGAGCCCGCACGCCGCGGCCTGCATGGCCTGGGCGCGGCCGATCTCCCCACCCCGCCCGTCCGGCCCGACCACGACGGCCGAGTTGTTCGACATGTTCTGCGCCTTGAACGGCGCCACTTTCACGCCCCGCCGGTGCAGCCAGCGGCAGATGCCGGCGGTGAGCACGCTCTTGCCGGCGTCCGAGGTGGTGCCGGCGACCAGCAGCCCGCCGCTCATCGCCCGCTCCCCCACCCCGGGACGCCGCCGACCCGACTCGGCTCCGACCGGACGGCCGGCGGGCCGCCTGCCCACCGGCCCCGCGAAAACGCCTCCCGGCCCAGCACCGGGCCGGTGCCCCGACCCGTCGCGACGCGCAGGCCCCGCCGCGCGACCGCGCCGGCGAGGCGACCGACGGTCAGCGGGTAGGCGGCGGCCAGCCCGAGGGCTGCCAGGCCGACAGCGCCGGAGATGCGCGCGGCCCGCTTGAGGTGCCGCGCCTCGGGACGGGGGCCGTCGCCCAGGAACGGGCGGACCTCGGAGCGTCCGAAGTACCTGTTGCGGCCACCGAGGCGGACGCCGAGCGCGCCGGCCATCGCCGCCTCGCACTGGCCGGCGTTGGGGCTCGGGTGGTCGTTGCGGTCCCGCCGCCACACCCGCCAGGCGCGCTCCCGGTCGCCGTGCGCCACCGGAGCGACGGCGATGGTGAGGAGCCCGGTCAGCCGGGATGGCACGAGGTTGAGCAGGTCGTCCAGCCGGGCGGAGGGGGTGCCGAACCGCGCGTAGCGCTCGGACCGGTGCCCGACCATCGCGTCCAGGGTGTTCGCGGCGCGGTAACCCAGCAAACCGGGCAGGCCGGCGACCGCGCCCCAGAGCAGCGGGGCGACCACCGCGTCGGAGGTGTTCTCCGCGACCGACTCGACGGTGGCGCGGGCCAACTCCGACTCGTCCAGGGTCGACGGGTCCCGCCCGCAGAGGTTGCCGAGGCGTTCCCGCGCGGCGGGCAGGTCGCCGTCGCGCAGCGTCCGACCCATGATCGCGGCCTCGCGCCGCAGGGTACGGCCGCCCAGCACGGTCCAGGTGCCGGCGGCGACGAGGACCGCGCGGCTCACCGGCCGGTGCCGGGTGGCCAGCGCGGCGGCCACCCCGAGCGCCACGGGCCCGCCGACCGCCAATGCCGTGAACACCGCCCCGGCGGTCCGGTCCGGGCGGTGCAGGCGACGCTCCAGAGCGCCGGCCACCTGGCCGAACCCGGCGACCGGGTGCCACCGGCGGGGGTCGCCGAGCAACCGGTCCAGGGCGTAACCGGCCACCAGGCCCACCGCGTTCGCCACCGGTGCTGTCCGTCGCACGCTCACCACCCCCGGCCGGCCAGCCTAGACGAGCACCGCATCAGCCAGCCGCGCCTGCCGTACTCCACCGAAGTCTCCTCCACCCGCTCTGCTCACGCGGGGTGACGACGCGAGCCGCGCCGCCACCCCGCCCCCGTCGTGCCCCCGGCGCGTACGGCGTCGGGACCTCACACGGCCGCGCTGCCGCCCCGGGACCCGACACTCATGCCGGCTGCGGCACCCGGCCTCGGCCCCGCCGGCCCCGACCGGACGACGGGACATCCGGCTGACCCTCGTCGGGTACCGGCCCCAACTCGTCGTCGGGGTCGTCCTCCGGGTCGGCGTCGTCCGCCGCCGCCGCGAGGGTGCGGCCGTCGTCGTCCAGGGCGACGTCGAGCGGGCCGTGGCCCAGGGGGCTGGTACGCGGTGCGGCGTACTCGGGCAGCTCGAAGTCGTCGTCGAGCGGACCGTCGTCGGGCAGCGCCGGGGCCTCCTCGGCGGGTACCGGCTCGGTGGGCTCGCCGTGCACGCGGCTCTCGGTGGCGGCGTCCTCGACGATGCTGGTGGTCATGGTCGGCCGGTTACGCAGGAAGCGGGCGCGTCCCCGGGAGAGGTCGTGGCCGACGGCGACCGCCTCCAGCTCGTAGAGGGTGCGGTGGGTGCCGGCCTCGTCGATCCAGTCGCGGGTGTAGAGCCGACCGCAGACCACCACCGGGTCGCCGACCATCACCGACGCGGCGACGCCCTCGGCGAGCTTGCGCCAGCAGTTGACGCGGACACGCAGCGAATTCCCGTCGACCCAACGGCCGCTGTCGCGGTCGAGGCGGCGTGCTGTGGAGGCGACCTTGAAATTGGCCACCAGCGTGTTGCTCTCCTTGGTCCGGCGCCACTCGGGCGCCGTCAGAATATTGCCGACAATCGTGACGTACGTGTCGAACATCGTCCCTCCAGGGGATCGGGGGTGTGCCAGCGCGAGTCGACTCGGCATCGAGCCTGTGCGATGTCGACGGCCACCGCCAGCGCCGCCACCCGGACCTGTGGACAACGGGCCACCTGTGGACAACGCCCTGATCAAGCCCCTGCTGTAGTACGGCCGACCCACCCGAACGGCCAAGGGCGGTTCCGGAGCCGACCGAACTGGGTATGGATTTGATCAACGCACCACCGACAAGCTCCACGTCGACGAGAGGTCAGCACCATGACGATCACTACTTTCGGCTCCGCGACCGTTTCCGAGGTGCGGCGATGAGCGCCGTAACGAACCCGGCGACCGTGGGCGAGTGCCTGCGGGTCGGCGCGGGGTTCTCGCAGGGCGACCGCAACTGGATCGCCGAGCAGTTCGCCACCCTCGACGCCCGGCTGGCCGGTTTCCACGCCGACGCCACCGAGCTGGAGGTGTCGGTGAAGGACCGGGAGGCGCGGGGTCAGAAGGTCACGCTGGAGTGCTGGATCGCCGGCCGGCAGAAGATCGTCACCACCTCCACCGAGGAGGACCTGCACGCCGCCCTCAACGACGTCCGCGACGACCTGCGTCGCAAGCTCAACGACGCCAAGACCAAGCAGGAGCCGCGCAACAACAAGCACCTGCGCGACATCCCGCAGCCCCAGGGCGAGATCGACCCGATCGACGAGGACCCGGCCCGCGCCGACGCGGAAACGGTCTGACCCACGACCCGCCCGCCGCGCCCGCCCCCGCCCCGCGATCTTGCACTTTCGGACGCCGATATGCGGCTTTCCAGTGGTTATGCCGCAACAGAAAGTGCAAGATCGCGGGCAGGGGCGGGGCGGGCGAGGGCGGAGGCCGGGCAGGGGCGAGGGCGAGGGCCGGGCGGGGGCCGGGCAGGGCGAGAGCGCCAGGCGGGGCGGGGCTACCGTTGGGTAGGGCTGCGGGCGTAGCGTCGCGGTTGTGGAACCGGACGTGTTGGGGCTGCCCTACGAGCGGCGGACGATCGACCTGGGCGCCGACGACGAAGGTCCCGTTGTCGCGACCCTGGTCCGGCGGCGGGCCGAGCGGCCCACCGGGCGGGCGGTGCTCTACGTGCACGGGTTCGTCGACTACTTCTTCCAGACCCACCTGGCCGACTTCTTCGCCGAGCGTGGTTGGGACTTCTACGCGCTCGACCTGCGCAAGTACGGTCGTAGTCTGCTCGCGCACCAGACGCCGAACTTCTGCCGCGACATCAGCGACTACTTTCCCGAGCTGGACGCCGCCGCCGACATCATCCGCGGCGAGGACGAGCACGACACCCTGCTGGTGATGGGCCACTCCACCGGCGGCCTGATCATCTCGCTCTGGGCCGACGCCCGCCGCGACGCCGGCATCGTCGACGGCCTGGTCCTGAACAGCCCTTTCTTCGACCTCAACGCTCCCTGGGTGGTCCGTCGACCCCTCGCGGCCGCCGTCGCCCGGCTGGGCCGCAGGGCGCCGCACCGCGTGCTGCCGCTGGGCCTGGGCACGGTGTACGGCGAGAGCCTGCACGCCGACCACCGCGGCGAGTGGACCTATGACCTGGCCTGGAAGCCGCTGGCCGGGTTCCCGGTGCGGGCCGGCTGGCTGAACGCGATCCGCACCGGCCAGCGTCGGCTGCGCGCCGGCCTGGACATCCCGGTGCCGGTGCTGCTGGCCTGCTCGACCCGCTCCTTCCGGGGCAAGAAGTGGCACGACAACGCCACCCTGGCCGACGCGGTGCTGGACGTCGGGCACATGGTGAAGTACGCGCCCCGCCTCGGCCAGCACGTGACCCTGGCCCGCTTCGACGGCGGGTTGCACGACCTCACGCTCTCCGGCCCGGTCGTACGGGCGAAGGTCTTCGACGAGGTCGGTCGCTGGGCCGAGGCGTTCCTGGCCGCCGGCCCCACCGCCCCGGCCGACGACGATGCCGACACCGACGCGCCCACGCTGCCGCAGAGCCGCCGCCCGTCGACCGACACCGCCGAGGCAACAGCGGTCGGCGACTGATCCGACCCAGCTCGGACGACCGCCCGCGCCCAAGCTGTGGTCAGCGACCTGTCCGCCGGCCCGAACGAGCTGACCGCCCCGGGGCGACGGCGCTCAGCGACCGAGCAGCCTCGGAAACGTCGGCGCGCTCGTGCGACTGACCGGTCCCGCTCGGCGGGCCAGCAGCGTCGAAGGAAGGTGGGCGGTGACTGAGCGGTCGAGCCGGGTTCAGGCGTCGCCGCGCGCGGCCGAGAGGACCGCGCCGATCCGGTCGAAGGTCGCCACCGGGTGCCCGCCGACGCCGGGCAGCACCAGGCCGAGGCAGTACAGCGACACGTCGCCCGTGGCGTCGGCCTGCACGACGAAGACGGGCGCACCCACGTACCCCGGTGGCAGTTCGGTGGTGATCCGCACGTCGTCCCCGTCGCGGACCACGCGCTCGATCGCCACCTCCAGGGGGCGGGAGCCGTCTTCGCGTACCCCATGGGCCAGCACGAAAGCGGAACTGGCGTCGGCGCCGAGGTCGGCGACGGCCTCGGGCCCGGCGGCGATCTCCGCCGGTACCGGCTGCACGCGCCACCGCCAGCCGCCGTCGCCGGCGTAGCGGTGCAGGCCAGCGGTCGGCAGTACCGCGACCCCGTCACCCGGAAAGCTGGACCAACCGGGCACGATCTCGCCCTGGGCGACAGCGTCCGGCGCGACGCCCGCCGGCTCGGTGACGCTCGTCCGCAGGCCCAGCTCACCGCCGGCCGCGCCGACGAGGTCGGCCGCCGTCAGCAGCGCCTCCCCCACCGGGTCGTCGCCGCCCTGGAAGAAGAAGGCGGTGCCGTAGGCGTCGGCTGCCCGGTAGGGCAGGATCGCCCGACCGACGACCTGGCACAGCTCATAGGCGACGCTGCTCTCGGCGTCGGGGTCCAGCAACACCAGCCGAGGGTACGGGGAGACGACCGGCCTCCTCGCGGGAACCCGGATGCCGACCGGAGCCGCCTCGTGAGACTCTGCACGGCAACGTGGAGGCGGCACCCATCGACCCGACACGCGGTGGGTCGGCGGTACCCTTCTGGCGCGACTTCCACGCCGCGCGCCCGTAGCTCAGCGGATAGAGCAGGGGACTTCTAATCCCAAGGCCGCAGGTTCGAATCCTGCCGGGCGCACAGGTAGTTCCGGCCATGCCGGACGCTGGCGCGGCGGTCACGTCATCCGCGTTGGCCCCAACGACCGAGGCGACCGCTCCGTCTTCTGGGTAGCACACCACGACGCGTGACACCCGAGAAATGCATCTACACATCTCCGCGCGACGGGCAACTAGCAGGGAAACAGGTTGCGGAGGCCAGGCCATCAGGAGCCACCGTTCTCCTCATCTTCGGAAGTCTTCACCAAGCTCACTGCCTGCCTGTGGAGATACCGAGATGGTTCAGCCCCTGCCCGATGGTTGGGTGCGTCGTCAACCGTTCGACCAATCCGAAGGGTGTTGCTCAGTAGCGCCAGGCCGACTATCGTTACTCGGCAATATTTGCCAGAGCGCCCAACGCATTCCTGAGGATACTGATGGAAGTTTTTATTAGCTGGTCGGGATCGAGAAGCAATCAGTTGGCCCGGTCTCTTCGTGATTGGCTGCCGGAAGTTATCCAGCAGGTGACCCCGTGGATGTCCACTGAAGACATAGCCAAAGGCCAACGCTGGCTAGCCGAAGTTGGCGCGAGGTTGCAAAAGGGAAGCCAGGGAATAATCTGCGTTACCGCCGAGAACGTCAGCTCTCCATGGCTCAACTTCGAGGCGGGCGCTCTGGCCAAATCTCTCACCGAAGCTCGGGTCCGCCCAGTGCTTCTCAACGTCAAACCAGCCGATGTCACTGGGCCTATCGCCCAGTTTCAGGCCACCATGGCCACCGATAGCGAAGATATGCTCAGGCTTGTCTCGTCCATAAACGAGACATGCTCCGCACCGCTCAGCACCACTCGGCTTCAGAAGGCGTTCGATCGCAGCTGGGCCGATTTCTCGAATGCTGTAGGCGCAATATCCAAGAGCCCGGAGTCGCAGGTCGCCCCGGAGGTGCGCGACACTGGTGACGTGCTGCGAGAAGTTCTTGAAGGAGTGCGGGAACTACTGAGAGTTCGCCCGCAGGACGGCTATTCGGTCGTTCTGATGAGCTACGGAAAGAACGGGATCATTCAGGCAATCAAAGCAGTTCGCCAGACGACCGGAATCGGCCTCAAAGAGGCCAAAGACTTGGTTGAGTCAGCTCCGGCGACTGTTCTACAGAACATCAGCCGCGAAGAGGCAGGACGTGTGGCGGCCATTCTAGAAGCCGAAGGCTGCACAGTTGACATCCGGTGATTCATCCGTCGTCCAGGCGCGCCCGCCCCCACCGGAAGAGGTGTTTCCCGGCCGCCAGGCGGGACGATCGATGTCGGGGTTGCTCCAGGGGCCCGGATCCGCGCCTACGTCGATGCCGTCGCGGAACGCTGCACGATCCCCTTCAACCGGGCCGACGAGGTATCAGCGGCAGCAGCGCAACTAGCGGCCGATCATGGGCTTGTCTGCTACGACCCGCAACGGGAACACCTGCGCCCCACTGCCGCTCACCAAACCTGACCCTGCGCCTGGGTCCGCTGATAGCGTCGCCGCGTGTCGATGTTCCGAACTCCTCAGGTGATTCTCTTCAGCGAGGACGTCCCTCGCGCCGCCGAGTTCTACGGCGGTCTCGGCTTCACCGAGACCTTCCGGGTGCCGACCGAGGGCGAGCCGATCCACATCGACCTGACGCTCGACGGCTACAAGATCGGTATCGCCTCGGTCGCCTCCACGCGCGAGGACCACGGACTCGATCCCGTGCCGCAGGGTCAGCGGGCGGCGGTGATCCTCTGGACCGACGACACCGCCGGCGCGTACGCGGCCCTCACGGCGAACGGCGCCCCCGCCCTGGCCGCACCGCACCGCTGGCTCGACCGCCTGCTGATCGCGTGGACAGCCGACCCGGACGGCAATCCGATCCAGATCGTCCAGCAGCTCTGACGACTCCATTCGTCTACGGCGCAGGCCGTAGCGGCTACTCGTAGAAGCAGCCGGCGCGCAGGGCGTCCGCGAGGAGTTGCCAGGTCGGTTGCGCCGGGAGAGGTTGGCCGGCACGCCTCTGCAGGCGGCTTCGGTCCTGTAGGAACGCCGCGCACGCCTCCAGGTAGCGGTCTGTGGTCATGTTCTCGACCGCGTCTGGATCGCGAGCGACATCATCAGCTAGCCACCGCAGCCAGGTGACCAGGTCGTCCAGGCTGTCGACCCGCTTCAGCGGACGGTTGTCGTCCTCGGTCATTGCCGCCTCATCAGATGCATCGGACGGCCTTACGTGATCGTGAAGAGCTGCTTGAGCCGGGCCTGGATCAGCGGTAGACCGGCGGTGGAGACGTCGTAGTGGCCCGCCCCTTCCAGGACGGCGAGGTTGACGTCGTTGTCGTTGATCAGCATCTTGTTGACGACGTTCCAGGTGACCGTGGCGGGGCTGGTGATGTCGTCGGTCCCGTACAGCCAGAGGATCGAGCCCGGCAGCGTCGCGTTCTCCAACCTGCCCTGGTTCTCCGCGTAGAACCGCCTGTTCTCGGGCAACGAGTTCGGTGTGTCGCCACGGATGCCGGGATAGGTGGTCAGCCGGTTCGCCGGGGACGCGGCCAGGTAGTTCTGGATGTCCTGCTTGACCAGGCGGTTGAGGTCGTCCAGGCAGGTGCGCCAGTTCTCGCGGTAGAACTTCAGCATGTTCGGGCCGTAGATGACGGTCGGGTCGATGTCGTAGCCGGCGTAGCGTTCGGTCCTGGTGAAGTAGATCGTTTCCGCGTTGGCGAAGACGAGCTGTTCGATCTGGTGTTCCGTCGGCGGGAGACCGGAGCGCGCGGCCCGCTCGATGTCGTTCCACAGGACCCGGTTCATGGCGGGCACGTCCGGTACCGGGGCGAGGGTGATGGTGCCGCGGTACTCCAGGTCGGGATCCGCCATGGCGGCCCGGCCGGAGTAGTACGCCGCGGCCAGGGCGGCGAAGCCGCCTTCCGACCATCCGGCCGGCACCCACTGACCCGACAGCCGGTCGCCGAGGAGTCGCTGCGCGGCCACCGCCGCGTAGACCATCGAATTTCCCTCGCTGGCCAGGTTGTAGTAGCCGTGCCCCTCCGGAACACCGTCGGCCACCGGGCCGAGTCCTTCGTAGTCCGGGGCGACCACGGCGATGTTCATTTTCAGGATGGCCGCCAACAGGGCGGCGTTCGGTCCGTCGGCCCACTTGCCGTGCTCCTGGAGTTGCACGCTGGGTGCGCACTCCGGGGCCCACCCGACGGTGCCGTGCCCCCAGACCACGAGTGGCCACCCGCCGGCCGGGGGTGCCTGCGTGGGCAGGAACAGCATCGCGGTGGCGTTGATCTGGTCTCCCTGAATGCCGGGCATGCGGTAGACGATGAGTTCGCCGTCGGCCACCTCGGCGATCACCGAGGGGACGTTGCGCAGGGGTGTGGGGGCACCGACCACGTCCCCGTCGGAGGCCACCTCGACGGTGCTGGTCGGACCGCCGTCGGCACCCCACGCCGGCGTGGCGGCGTTCAGCAGCCCGGCCAGCAGAAGCACCACCGCGACCCCGGGCCGGAAGCGGCCCCGGCGGGCGCGTTGTGCGATGGGGTAGCTGATCATCGTGCCCCCGTCGTGGTGAGAGAGCGGTGCCGTCGGGCGTGACGGGGACCCGGATCGGAGCGCCAGGTCGGCGTGGCAGACCGCGCGATCTCGCCAGCACGCCTTCGTACCTTTTCAGGTGTCTTTCCCACCCGTGGCAGGAAGCGAGGATCCTCCGGATCCGGTGCCTACCGAATGAGAATAAGCAGGTGCGGGCGGTGGGGCGGGGGTTTTCCTGGGCTGGCCCCGAGCGTCATGACGAATCGACCCCCGGCGTGGCCGCACCGACGAATCTCGCGCGATGTGCTGGTCTGTAGGCGATAGCGGCTTACGGAAGACTGGCACGATGCGGAAACTGACCTTCGGTATGAGCGTGAGCCTGGACGGCTACGTCGCCGCGCCCGGTGACGACCTCGGGTGGGGTGTGCCGAGCGACGAGCTGTTCCAGTTCTGGTCCGACCGGGTGGCGGCGACCGGCACGGCGCTGTACGGGCGCAGACTGTGGGAGGCGATGAGTTCCCACTGGCCGACCGCCGACCAGCAGCCGGGTGCCACACCGGCATCGATCGAGTTCTCCGGCCGCTGGCGGGACATGCCGAAAGTGGTCTTCTCCTCGACGATCGACACGGTCGACTGGAACGCCCGCCTGCACACCGGCGACGCGGTCGCTGAGATCACCCGACTCAAGGACGGGGACGGCGGTCCGCTGGACATCGCCGGCGCCACTCTCGCGGCGACGGCGATGCGAGAGGGGCTGATCGACGAGTACGTGCTGGTCACCCACCCGGTCCTGATCGGCGGCGGCAAACCGTTCTTCACCGCCCTCGACAAGTGGGTGAACCTGAGCCTGGTGGAGACCCGGACGTTCCCTGGCGGCGTGCTCCTGACCAGGTACGAGGTCAAACGCTGAACACAGCTCCCGGCCCAGATTGGCGGCCGACGTCCAGGATCTACTCGTCGCGCCCTGTTGAGGACGTGTGATCCTCCTGGAATGGAGGTCTGGGATCACGATGGCAAGCTGTACGAGGTCAACTCCTACTACAGCCTGCCCGACCACGCGTGGCAGTACGAGCTGGTTGGACTGACCGGAGCACCCCGGGACCGGCCCGTACATCACCGTCACGATTCCCGACGCGACGCCGGACGGCAGGCCGTTCACACCACGTCCGGCGAGCGACGTGACGTTCATTGCCGATGGCGGCGACGTCCCCTGGCCCATCCTGCGCCGCTTCGTCGAACTGGTGGAGTCGTCTGGCGACATCGTCCGAGGCCCGGCAGACAGTCCATCGCCGATCACCGAGCCTTCGCAAGATCGCGTTCACCCACCAACCGGTCAGGAAAGTGACGCAGGCCGTGTGTACGTTTTGCCGGTCGCCCAGCAGTGGTGACATGACAGCCGATCGGGAGGTCTCTGTGGGTGTTCTGTACGACTACTTCCGCGCTCGTGACGACGAAGCTGTCGTGAAGCTGATGGCCTCCACCGACGGCGGCCCGGTGGTGCGCGACGAAGGTTCTGCCGTCGAGGATGCCGTGGACGGCAAAGGGATCGATCCGGCCGTCGTCCTCGGCCAGGTCGTCTCGTTCGCCCTCGACGTGCCCTGGAAGGCCGACCTTGTCGGAGAACGACTTGTCTGGCCGGAGGGCGCCGGTGAGGACCGTGAGTACGAAGGGCCGTGGGTCGTCGTACTGAGCGATCGCACCCGCGACGTGCTTGCTGAGATCCCCGACGACCGCCTGCCGGGCCTGGCCGAGCAGTGGTCACACATCGAGGAGTTGTCCCGCTACAGCGACGTGCGGCCGGAGGTCATGCTGTCTCGCTTGCGAGAGTTCGTTGGACTGGCCCGCCGAGCGCGCACGAACGAGGAAAGCATCTACTGCTGGATCTGCCTCTAGTCGCCTGCACCCAGGGCGGCCGGTATCCGGAGATCCGCTTCGTGGTCCGTCGCTACCACACGAGCACGAGTCGGACGATCAGCTGTTAGCCCGCTTTAGCCAGCGGAGACCGCAGCCGACTCACCTCGTCGGACACCACCGCGCCAGGTGCGGGTCAGCCTTGCTCGGCGACGAAGGTGCCTCGCGCGTGCACCGTGACGACCAGGCCGCGTTCGCGCAACTCGCGCATCGCCATCCGGACGGTTCCGCGCGCCACGCCGTACGTCTGCTGCAAGTGAAGTTCGCTCGGCAAGGGCTGTCCAGGTCGGAGCTTGCCCTCCTCGATCTGCTTGGCGAGCAGGTCAGCCAACTGCCGGTAGAGCGGCATGTTGCTGAGCGGGCTCGTCATGGGCGGCAGCCTAGACCCGCCCAGTCGGAAAAGATGGACCCATGCGATTGCTGGTGCTCGGCGGGACCTGGTTCGTGGGGCATGCCGTCGTTACGGCTGCCATCGGTGCCGGCTGGGAGGTGACGACTTTCAATCGCGGCACGTCAGATCCCTTTCTGGAAGCCGTAAGGAACATCCGAGGCGACCGGACCCGGACTGAGGACGTCGCCGCTCTGGCGTCGGCCGGGCCATGGGATGCCGTTGTCGACACCTCGGGCTACGTGCCGAGGAATGTTCTCGACGTCGCTCGCGCGCTCGCGCCTGTCGCCGATCGCTACGTCTTCGTGTCGACACTCAGCGTCTACCGGGACTGGCCGGTCAAGCCGCTGGGCGAGCGAGCCGAGCTGCTCAGCTGCCCGCCGGACGCCGGCCCGGAGTACGGCACCGACACCGAGGACGGACCGAGTCGCTACGGCTACCAGAAGGCCGGCTGTGAGGCAGCGGCACTCGTCGCGTTCGGAGCGGACCGAACCACAATCTTGCGCGCCGGTGTCGTACTCGGCCCGCGCGAGTACATCGGTCGCCTGCCGTGGTGGCTACGCCGTGTGGCCGCTGGTGGCCAGGTATTGGCACCAGGCGCACCCGACCGGGCGATCCAGCCGATCGACGTACGAGACCTGGCGGCCTTCGCACTACGCGCCATCACCGACGACGTGGCCGGCTCGTTCAACGTCTGCGCTCCGGTGGCCAGCGCGACCTTCGGGGACCTACTCGCGCACTGCGCCCACTCGACGCGGGCCGATGTCTCCTTTACCTGGCTGCCCGACGAATTTCTGCTCGCCCAGGGTGTCCGGCAGTGGTCCGAGCTGCCGCTCTGGCGCACCTTCGACGGCGTGTGGAACGTCGACACCGCTGCCGCACAGACCGCCGGCCTCCGCACCCGACCTCTCGAATTGACCGTGCGGGACACCTGGCGGTGGTTGGTCGACAGCGAGGACACCGGCAACCACGAGCGGGCCGCCGAAATCGGGATCAGCCGAGAGAAGGAAGCACAGGTGTTGGCCGCCTGGCACCGCTCACACGACCGGTCGAGCTGACGGCCGAGCGCTCGCACCGCGCTGAAGATGACGACGGGATACAAGCCGTGATGCCGACGCTGCGCACGTAGACCTCCCGCTTGTCGGTGGCCGTGCCCTTCGCGTCGAGGACGTAGCCGGTCAACCACACCCACCCGTGGTATGCGTCGACCGCGCCGATCGACACGAGCCGTACGCGGAGCACGCGGTCTCCGCTGAACTGCACCGAACACGCCGCACCGATCAGCACGACATCACCCGCCTTGAACGCGGTCACGGCACCCACCCGAGGAAGCGGAGCCGAAGGGCCTCCGGTGGCGCGCAGCTCATGTCCTGGCGGGCAGAGGCGAAGCACATGCCCAGGTAGAGCTTCAGCGCGCACGAAGCTTCCGCGTACTCGCCCCGCAGTTCCTCTCGTCGCGCGACGCACGGCCAGGGCCGGTCGCACGTCTCGCAGAGCCAGAGCGGCAGGGTCGGCCCGTGCCGCGTCATTGGTCCTCGCCCGGCCAGAGGCCCCGATTGATGGGGATGCGGTGGCGAGAGTGGCAGGGCAGCTCCACACCACAGCGGCACACGTAACGCCAACGTTCCCAACTCCAGGCCGGACGGTGACGGCGGGCGAGGGTCAGTGCCGTCGACAGCAGATAGTCATCGAAATTGACCCTTCGCATCCGGCCTCCTACCGACTGTCAACCTCTCTGCCGTCACCGCAGCGCTGTACGTATGTGTACGTCCATAGACGTACTGGAGGTCTAGACGTCCATGGACGTGCCCTAAGTTGCGTTCATGATCGATCCGCTGTCTCCGACGCCGATGTACGTGCAGCTCGCAGACGTGATCGCCAAACGGATCGAGACCGGCGAGCTGCCACCGAAGCGACCGATCCCCAGCGAGTCCACGCTTCAGCAGGAGTACGGCGTCGCCCGCGGCACGGTCCGGGCGGCAGTGCGCCTGCTGCGCGAGCGCGGACTGGTCATGACCGTGCCGCAGCGCGGGACCTACGTGAGCGACAAGTAG
This sequence comes from Micromonospora sp. CA-248212, assembly GCF_050948405.1. Lineage (NCBI taxonomy): Bacteria > Bacillati > Actinomycetota > Actinomycetes > Micromonosporales > Micromonosporaceae > Micromonospora > Micromonospora sp. CA-248212. The sequence continues at coordinate 5,958,913 of NZ_CP192023.1, forward strand.
TCGGAACGGGTGTCTACGGGCGACCCGGCCCGCGGCGTTAATAGGGCGTGACGTTCGAGGAATACGCGTTCGCCCGCACCTCGGCGCTGGTGCGGCTCGCGCGGCTGCTGACCGGCGACGAGCATCGGGCCGAGGACCTGGTTCAGGATGTCCTGGCCCGGGCGTACGCCCGCTGGGGGCGTATCTCGCGGACGGATCAGCCGGATGCCTACGTCCGGCGCATGCTCGTCAACGCCCACCACTCGTGGTGGCGTCGTCGTAGCAGCCGGGAGGTCACCGTCGCCGCCGTACTCGATCGGGCGGGTGACGTGGACGAGGCCGCCGGCGTCGCCGAGCGCGACGCGCTGTGGCGGCTCGTGTCCGACCTGCCGGCGCGTCAGCGCACCGTGATCGTCCTGCGCTACTACGAGGATCTCGACGACATGACGATCGCCGGGATCCTCGCCTGCTCGACCGGCACGGTACGCACCCACGCGAAGCGCGCCCTGACGACGCTGCGCAGACGGCAGGAAGCACCAACCCCCGCACGGGCAGGAGACCTCTGATGGTCAGCGACCTCGATCGGCGGCTCGCCGCCACGCTCGCGCATCGCGCCGGTGGCGACATCGATCCGACGCCCATCGTCGAGCACGCCCGCCAGAACGGCCGTCGTCTGCGGCGACGTCGCCGTGGGCTGCTCGCCGCGAGCGCGGCGGCGGCGTGTGTGGCCCTCGCCGCGGTGGGCCTGACCATCCCCAGCGCCGACGACCCGATACCGCCAGCCACAACGCTCCTGCTGCCGGAGGCAACCGTGCAGAACGGGCTGGCCGTCGGCGCCGACCCCACCACCGTGCACTTCTCGGCGGACGCGCTGGTCGGTGGTGCCGAATACGCGACGTGGCGGGCGGGGCGCGGCTCCGAGAGCGTCGAGTTCCGGGGCCCGGACGGCGCGGCGCGTTTCGCGCTGGCGCGCAGCGTCGCGGCGCTGGACGCGTTGCCGCAGACCCTGTCCTCGTCCGGCCGGCCGCAGCCCCGGACCGACGTACGGGTCGGCGACCGGCCAGGGGTCGCCTGGTTCGATCCGTCCGGCGACCAGAAGCTGTGGTTCGTCCGCTGGCAGCCCGCCGACGGGCTCTGGGCGCAGTTGGACACGTACGCGCCCACCAGCGACGAGGCCATCGCCACGGCGGGCCGGGTGCGGTTCGACGGTGCCCGCCGCTGTGTGGTGCCGTTCCGCCTGGAGTCGCTGCCGGCCGGCGCACGGCTGCTCGAATGCTCGGTCACCCTCGGCCGGTCGGAGAAGGCCGCCTTCGTCGAGGGTTCGCTCGTCGTCGGCGACGACGCCGGCCGCTGGCTGACGGTCCGGGCGCAGCCCGCTCCGGGCCAGCAGGTCAGGTCCGCCGACCTCGTCGCGGGCCCGTACCGGGCCCGTCGCCAGGGCAGCGACGTCCTGGAGATGACCGTCGAACCCTGCTTCGTCGAGGCGTTCCGCAAGGGCTGGGGAAACGGTTACACCGAGGCGGACGGCCTGGCGATCCTCGGCGGGTACCGGCCGACTGGCGACCTGGCCCGCCCCGACACCTGGCGGTAAGGCCAACCAGGCCGCACCGGAAGACGGTGCCGGTCCGTCGTGGCGGTGCCATATGCTGCGCGCGTTCGACACGGGGGCACGGGGAGAAACACATGCGACGGTACGGCTGGGCGGCGCTCACGGCTGCGTTCCTCACGTTGGTGCTAACGGGCTGCGGCACGCCGGCCGGCACGGATGGTGACCTGGCCGACGACTGGCGGCCGATGGCGGCGGCGCAGCAGTTCGTCCCGAAGGCCGACGAGTGTCACCCCACCGCCGAAACCACGTCGTACCTGAGCAGCTACTCCCCCGTCGACTGCGCGACGACCCACAAGGTGGAAACCTTCCACGTCGGCACCTTCACCGGCGCTCTGGCCACCCGCACCGCGCCACCCAAGACGGAGTCGGCGACGTTGCGGTCGACCTTCGCCGACTGCGACAAGCGCGCGAAGCAGTTCGTGGGCGGCGACTGGCGCGACGCCCGACTCTCGGTGCAGGTCACGGTGGCGTCGCCGGCCGCCTGGTCGGGTGGCGCGCGCTGGTACCGGTGCGACATCTTCGAGCTGGACGAGGTCAACGGCCCGAACGGCGAGAGCGACGCGGCGATCCAGCGGGGCGGATCGCTGCGCAACGCCCTGGCCAGCCGCTCCCCGCTGCACTACGGGTGCATGAACGAGGACAAGTGGCACATGCTGCGGCCGGTCGCCTGCACCGCCGGACATCAGTTCGAGTACGCCGGCACCTGGATGGCGCCGGATCGCTCCTGGTTTGACTCGACCCGGGACGAGGACTCCATCCACGCCGCCTGCCGCAAGGTCATCGCCCGGTACGCGAAATTGCCGGTGGACGGCGACCTGATCTACCGCACCGGCACCTCGTACCGCTTTCCGAACCGCTCGCTGTGGGAGCGCGGTGATCGCGGCGTGCGCTGCTACTACTGGTCCGGCGGCACCAACGTCAAGCGTTCGATCGCCGGCGGCGGCAAGAAGGCGCTGCCGATCCAGTACCAGTAAGGCGGCTCAGCTCGGCCCCAGCAGCGCCGCCAGCGCGGCGTCGCCCTGCCCGAGCTGCGACCCGCCGGGCGGTGCCACCACCAGGAAGCGCCGGCAGGCGTCGAGTTCGACGTACCACTCCGGCCCGTTGTCGTCGACGGCCCGGAGCACCGCGAAGCGGGACGCCGGGGTCGCGCAGTCGGCCGCCGGTCGCGTGCCGGCCAACGCCCGCAGCACGGCCGCCTGCCGCTCGGGCGGCAGCGGCCGGCCGTACACGAAGTCACCGGCCGGTTTGCCGCCACCGCGCTCGGACGGGGGCACCTGGTAGACGCAGAGCCGCAGCGGCCCGGTCTTCGGCGCGGTGCCGGGCGCGACGCGGGCGGGACCACCGATGGTGGCCTCTACCCACACCATGTCCGCCCACCGCTGCGCGCATCCGGCGGCCTCGGCCGCCGCAGATTCGACAACTCCGAGGGTACGGCTGTCGACGGTGGTCAACCGCAGCCCGTCCAGCGCCGCGCGGACCTCCGGGCGCGGCTTGCCGCAGACATCCATCGGCAGGTACGGGCGCAACCCGCGGCCCCGGTCGTCGAGCAGCGCCAGCCAGGGCGGGACGAGCATGTCGGCGGTGCAGGCGACCTCCCCGCGGCCGCGTGCCTCGTCGGCCAGGCCCAGGGCGGCGACCACTTCACCGATGTCGTCGGCGCGGCGCTCGGTGGCCACCTGCTCCCGGCCGCCAGCGGCCCCCCGCACGATGTCCCGACCGCACAGCACGGCGGCGACCGGCGTGAACGCCGGGTCGATCCGTCCGACGCGCGGCTCGACCCCGGCCGGCGGCGACGTCGCCGATCCTGGGGGTACGGGCAGCATGACGCCCGCCTGCGGGGCGATCTCGGCGCAGGAGGTCCACTTCTCGGCGATCTCGGCCGGGCCGGGGCCCTTCGGCGTGTCGACCCCTCTGGCGCAGCCGGTCAGTACCAGGCCGCACAACCCCAGGCCGAGCAGCGTCCCCACCAGTTTCGTTCCACCCGGGCGCATCCCGCTCACCACCTCTCCACCGCCGGATGAGACGGCCGGGCGGCCGGCGGGGTTCCCGCGTGACGCCGCCAACCACGGGTGACACCGCCCGCCGCCGTCGGAGCTTCCCTCGGCAGAATGGGCGGATGGCACATCTGGGACTGGTCGCGCTGCTCGTGAACGAGTACGACGAGGCGATCGACTTCTACGTCGGCGGGCTCGGCTTCGAGTTGGTGGAGGACACGCCTCGCCCGGACGGCTCACGCTGGGTGGTCGTCCGGCCTCCCGGGGCTCGGGAGACGGCCCTGCTGCTGGCTCGGGCGGGCAACGCCGAACAACGGGCACGGGTGGGCGACCAGACCGGCGGCCGGGTCGGCCTGTTCCTGCACACCGAGGACTTCGTCGCAGCTCACGCCCGGATGGTCGGGGCCGGCGTGCGGTTCCTCGAGGAGCCGCGGCACGAGGCGTACGGGTCGGTGGCGGTCTTCGTCGACCTCTACGGCAACCGCTGGGACCTGATCCAACCCCGCAGCGCAGAGTGACGACAAGGCGACACCACGCGCACGGTGGGTGAACGCTCACCGTCCGCCATGCTATTCTCCGATGTCGATCTCCGCCGCGCGGACCCGGGACCGGGTCGTTGTCGGAAGGACACCTCCCGATGCCGGCGACTGCCGCCCCGACCGTGCCACCGCCCACCCTGGACAATCCTGCCGGCGGGGCGTTCAGTTTCATCTTCACCACCCTGCCGGCCCTGCTGCGGCTGACGTGCGGGCTGGTCGGCGCCGCCGTGGCGCTGTCGGTGCGTACCCCGCCGGTGGACGCGGCCCTGCTGCTGCCCGGCGTGGCCGCGCTGACCGGGTGGTCGCTCTGGTACGCGGTCCGCGCGCTGCGCCACGGGATCACGCCAGCGCTGGTCGCCGGTGACGTCGCGATCACCGCAGTGGCCTGCCTGCTCATCCCCCGCCTGGTGGCGCCCGAGGTGTTGCCCGGCGAGGGCAGTTGGATCGCGGTGCTCGCCAGCACCACGGTTATCAACGCGCAGGCCACCGCCAAGGTCCGCTGGTCGATCCCGGCCGGACTGCTGGTGACCGCGGCCTACGTGACGGGCGCGCAGGCGGCCGGCGACGTCACCGAGGCCCGCGCACACGCCGCCACCCTGCTCGTGCAGACGGCCTGCACCGCGATGATGACGGGGGTGATGCGCCGCCGGATCGGCCGGGCCGACGACGCGTTCGCCGAGCACCAGCGGCTGACCCGGGAGGCGCTGGTCGCCCGGACCGCCCGGGAGGCGGAGCGCCAGCAGAACCGGGACCTGCACGACACGGTGCTCGGCACCCTGACCATGGTGGGGCTGGGCGCGGTACCCGGCCCGTCGGCCACGTTCCGTGAGCGGTGCGCCGCCGACCTGCGTACCCTCGTCGCGTTGACCGACCGCGGCCCGACGCCCGGCGACGGCCCGGTGCCGCTCGACGAGCGGCTGCGCACGGTGCCCGACCGGCTGCCCGAGCTGCCGGTGAGCCTGCAGCTGACCGCCTGCGCGGTGCCCGCCGGGGTGGCCGACGCGATCACCGAGAGTGCCTACGCGGCGCTGTCCAACGTGGTCCGGCACGCCCCGGGCGCGCGGACCACACTGCGGCTGAGCCGCGACGCGGTCGCCATCGTGGCCGAGGTGGTCGACGACGGCCCCGGCTTCGACCCGGCCACCGTCCCCGCGCACCGGTACGGTCTGCGCGAGTCGATCCAGGGGCGGATGGCGGCGGTCGGCGGGCGGGCCGAGGTGTGTTCCGCGCCCGGCGCCGGCACCCGGATTCGACTGGAGTGGCCCGGTGGCGGCTGACCTCGGCGCGACGGCGGACCGCGCCGGCATTCGTGCCCTACCGGTGCCTCGACCCGGCCCGGTCGACGGGCCCGAGCAGTCGGTGCTCGCCGCGCCCGCCGCCGTGGCCCAGGCCTCCGACCGGGGTGCCCGGATCGTCGCCGTCGCCATCGCGCTGGCCTGGCACGTCGCGATCGGACTGCCGGCGGTGCTGGCGACCCGCGCGCAGTTCTCCGCACCGACGGTCGTGCTCGGCGGCTGGGTGCTGGTCGCCGTGACCGGGGCGGTGGCCGGCGTCCGGCTGCTGCGCGGCACGCCACTGCCGCCGTGGCCGCTCGCCGGGGTGCTGGTCGCCGTCGACGCGGCGGTCTTCGCGGCGGTCGGCGAGCCACACCTGTTCACCGCCGCCAACTGGGTGTGGGGCACGCTCGGCTGGTTCTTCGTGCTCGCCGTGTGGGGGCGGCGGGTCGGCGGTCTCGTCGCGCTGCTGACCACGCACGCGATGATCGCGCTCACCGCCGTCCTCGCGTACGCGCCGAGCGCGGCCGATCTGGCCCGCTACACGATGTACGTCTACGGCACGTTCACGCTGCCGGTGGCGGTCTTCGCCGGCAGCGCGGTGATCGTCGGTCTGGCCCGGGACCGGGCCGCCGCAGCCGCGGCGATGCACACGATCGCCGCCGAACGGGCCGCCGCCGAGCAGGGCCGGCAGGAACGTCGTGACCGGCTCGCCCTGGTGGGCGCGGCGGCCGGGCGGGTGCTCGGCGAGCTGGCCGCCGGGGAGGCGGACCCGGCCGACCCGGAGGTGCAGAGCCGGTGCGTACTGGCCGCGGCCCGGCTGCGTCGCCTGATCGCCGAATCCGACGACGTGCCCGACCCGCTCCTGCACGAGCTACGGGCCGCCGTGGACCTGGCCGAACGCAACGGGTTGCCGATCGACCTGGTCGCCATCGGCAACCCGCCGCCACTGCCGGTGGAGATCCGTCGCCGGCTGGCCGACCCGCTCACCAGCCTGCTCGCCGACGCCCGGGAGTGGGCCCGCCTGACCGTGGTGTCCGGCCCGGACGAGGTGGTGGTCAGCCTCGTCACGCCGGACCGGGAGGGGCCGGACGCGACCGGCCCGCCCACCGAACACCAGGACGGGCCGGTGCAGCACCTTTACGAACGGGACGGGGACATCAGATGGGCGCAGACCCGGTGGTCGGGATGACCGGTGACCGGCCGGTCGGGGTGGCGATCGTCGACGACCATCCGGTGGTCGTCGACGGGGTACGCGCCTGGCTCGCCAGCGAACCGCGACTGACCGTGCTGGCCACCGGGGACGACCCGGACGAGGTACTGCGCGCCGCGCCGGACGCCGACGTCGTCCTGCTCGATCTGCGGCTGCACGGCCGGATGGCGCTGGACAAGCTGGCCGAGTTGAGCGCCACCGGGCGGCGGGTGGTGGTCTACTCGGAGCACACCGACCCGGAGACCATGCTCGCCGCGTTGGACGCCGGGGCGGTGGCGTTCCTGGCCAAGCACGAGGGCCGCGAACACTGCGTGGCGACCGTGCTGGCCGCGGCGAGTGACCGCCCGTACGTGCCTCCGGCGCTGGCCGGCGCGATGGTCGGCGACCCGAGACCGGACCGACCGGCACTGTCCGACAAGGAGCGGGAGGCCCTGCTGCTCTGGTTCCAGTCGATGTCCAAGGCGTCGGTGGCGCGTCGGATGCAGATCAGCGAGCACACCGTGAAGCAGTACGTTGACCGCGCGCGGATCAAGTACACCCGGGCGGGGCGACCGGCAGCCACAAAGGCGGCGCTGCTCGCCCGTGCGATCGAGGACGGCCTCGTCCGCCCGGAGGAGATCGGCATCTACCGGTCACAGGCGACGCACGACCGGCCGACCCCCTAACGGGCGTCATGACAGTGGCCGACGGATCGGCGAAGCTCAACGCACAGCCAGTTCACCGGGAGGTCGTGACGATGCAGGCCGACGCGTCCCCCTTCTTCATCGGCCCGCACCGGTTCGACGCGCCGGACGACGACGCCGGCCCCACCCTCGACCGGCGGTACGACATGCGCCCGCTGCCCGGCGAGAAGGTGCTCGGGCGGCACCGGCTGCTCGTGGCGGGCTACCTGCTCGGGCCGACGGAGACACGATGTGCCTGGCAGCTCCCCGGGCCCGTCTCGGTGACCGTCACCGACCAGCGGATCTGCTGGGTGGGCACCGGCTCGCAGCTCTCGCTGGTCGCCGACGACGCTCCCCGGCCCCGGCCGACCGGCCGCGTGACCGGCCTGATGACCGGCCAGATCCGCTGGCAGTGGCCGTCCCGGCTGGAGCTGCCCGCCGAGCCGCCACAACTGATGATCGTCTGCGACGCGTTGCGGACGATCCAGCAGCCGGCGCTGGCCCTGGGTGGGTCACCGGGTGAGGTCGTCGCGCTGGCCCAGCAGGTCCGCCGGGCGGTGGCCATGTTCCGCCTGACCCGCCCGCAACTGGTGGACCTCTCCGCCCAGGAGCGCGACGTCCTGCTGCTGCGGGCCGGCCCCGCGCTGCTCGCCGGGGACACCCGGATCACCCTGCCCGGCTCGCTGCCGGTGGAGTTCCGCTCCCGCGACGACTACTACCGCTCGGGGCCGGAACCCAGCTCCTGGGACGGCTTCGCCGACGGCACGTCCGGGCGTAACTGACGCGAACGCCGGCCGTCCTCAGAGGCTGGGGGCGCGCTCCTCCCCTTCGGCGTCCAGCGCGGCAGCCTCCTGTGGCGTCGGCGCGCTCCCACCGAGGTGCGCCGGCAGCCACCAGGTGTCCTCCGGGCCGGCCGGCGCGTCCGGGTACTCGCGCTGGGCCCGCTCCACGAGCGCGCTCAGCCGGGTGGTCAACTCGGCGGCCAGCACGTTCGGGTCCGGAAAGTCCGCCGGCAGGATCGGCTCGCCGATGAGGATCGTGATGGGCGTGTGCCGGCGGGTGAGGGTGCGGGGACGGCCCTTGGTCCAGAGTCGCTGGGTGCCCCACAGCGCGACCGGCAGCACCGGCACCTTCGCCGAACGGGCCATCCGGACGGTGCCGCTCTTGAGTTCCTTGACGGTGAACGACCGGCTGATCGTGGCCTCGGGGAAGACGCCCACCACCTCCCCGCGCTTGAGCGCGTCGACGGCCGTACGGAACGAGGCCGCGCCCGCCTGCCGGTCCACCGGGATGTGGCGCATGCCGCGCATCAGCGGACCGGAGATCCGGTGCGCGAACACCGACTGCTTGGCCATGAACCGGACGAGCCGACCGGAGGCGTTCGCGCCCAACCCGGCGAAGATGAAGTCGAGGTAGCTGACGTGGTTGCTGGCCAGCACCGCCCCGCCCGTGCGGGGTACGTGGTGGGCGCCCTCGATGGTGATCTTCAGGTCGAGGACCCGGAACAACGTCTTGGCAGCGGCGATAACGGGCGGGTACACGAGCTCCGGCATCCGCAGAATCTACCGTGCCCGGCTGGGGATCGCCTGGGTGGCGGCCCGGCGGCGACGCGGGTGGCGCGCCTGGGTGGCGGCCCGGCGGCGACGCGGGTGGCGCGCCGCCGCCGGTGTGCCGGGCGCGGCTCAGTCGGAGAGACTGTGCAGATCGAGCCGACCTCGGGCGAAGGCGTCCACCCGCCCCCAACGGCCCGGAATGTCCAGGACTTCGATCCGGCCCATCCCGACCGGGAGACGCGGCTCGACCGCCAGGTGCCCGTCGTGCGGTTCGAGACCGAGCATGGTGCGCAACAGCAGCAGCGGCGTACCCGTCGACCAGGCCTGCGGACTGCATGCCGTGGGGTACTCGACCGGGAACTTGGTCAGCTCCCGCGGGTAGCCGCCGAACGCCTCCGGTAGCCGCCCGTCGAAGTAGGTGGCCGCGTCGAGGATGCCGTTGGCGATGGTGGCGGCCTCCTCGGCGAACCCGTAGCGACGCAGGCCCCAGGCGATGAACGAGTTGTCGAACGGCCAGATCGTGCCGTTGTGGTAGCCGATCGGGTTGTACCGGGCCTCCCCCTCGGCGAGCGTGCGCACCCCCCAGCCGGAGAACAGTCGCGGCCCGACCAGGTGCGCCGCCAGCTTTTCGGCCCGCGCCGGATCGACGATCCCGCTCCACAGCAGGTGACCGATGTTGGAGCTGAGGATGTCGCACTGGCGACCGTCCGGGTCCAGGGCCAGCGCGTAGTACTCGCCGTCGGCCACCCACCAGTCCCGGTTGAACCGCTCCTTCAGCTCCGCCGCCTCCCGCTCCAACTGGTCGGCGAACTCCGGGTCGTCCCAGAACTGACGGGCCATCCGCGCCGCGCGGACCTTCGCGTCGTACGCGTACCCCTGCACCTCGCAGGTGGCCCGGGGAAACGGCGGCAGGGTGCCGTCGGAGTAGGAGATCGAATCCCAGGAATCCTTCCAGCACTGGTTCTCCAGGCCGGTCTCGGTGTTGCGGCGCTCGTACCAGATGTAGCCGTTGCCGACCAGGTCGGCGTAACTGTCGATCCACTTGAGCGCGGCCCGGGACTCCTGCTCCAACTCCTTGACCAGCGCCACGTCCCCGCTCCACCGCTCGTACTCGTCGAGCAGCACGAGGAACAGCGGAGTCGCGTCCACCGAGCCGTAGTACGGCGAGTGTGGCTGCTCCTCGAAGGCGGCGGTCTCGCCGTACCGCATCTCGTGCAGGATCCGTCCCGGGTCCTCGTCCCGGAAGTCGTCGAACCGGCTGCCCTGGAGGGACGCGAGGATGCGCAGCGTCGTCTTCGACAACTGCGGCGTGAACGGCAGCGTCTGGAGGCAGGTGAGGATGCTGTCCCGGCCGAACATGGTCATGAACCAGGGCAGACCGGCCGCGGGCAGGGTCGCGCCCCCGAGCGACAGCGGCGAGAAGCGCAGCGCGGCGAGGTCGATCAGGCTGCGCCGGTACGTGCTGGCAACCCGTCCGTACTGACTGTTGACCTTCGGCGCGTCCGCGATCCACTGCTCCAGGTCGTGTTGCAGGGCCAGCCGCTCGCCGCCGTGCACGCGCAGACCCATCCGCAGGTCCCGGTCCCCTGGGCCGACCGCGCGCGTCTGCACGTCGATCTGCGCCTCCCACTGCTCATTCGGTTCCAGGCGGACGGTGTACGCGAAACCCCGGTTGTCGTAGCGCGGCGACATCGACGAGGAGATGATCGTTTCGCGCCGGAAGTTGCCCCGGCGGTAGCCCAGGCGCAGCTTGTCGGCCTCGACCTCGGTATAGATCTCGCCCTTCTTGTTCAGGATCTCGTCCTTGACCTGGAACAGGTCGGCGAAGTCGGCCGCGGCGTCCATCCGGATCTCCAGATCGACCGCCTTCTCGTCGTGGTTGAGGATGGTGAGCCGCTCGCAGAAGCTGCCGCCGACCGCGCGCTCGCGGATGATCGACAACTTCGCGTCCACGTAGTGGGTGGCCATCCCCGGCACGAGGAAGAACCGGGACTCGAAGTACTGCAGGTCGTCGTACGAGAGCGAGTTGAGGCGTTCACCGTTGACGCTCAACACCCACGTCGACAGGAATCGGGTGTCGAGGGAGAAGAGCCCGGTCGGTTCGCTCGGCGTCGCCTCGATGTCGCCGGTGTCCTCGCAGACGACGAATGTGCTGCCGTCCAGGATCCGGATCGTGTTGCTCTGCCCCATCACCGCACCTCCCCCGCGAATCGGCGACGCGGCCCACGGGCGTCCGGCGACCCGGGGAAGATCCGCTCCACCTGCACCACCAGCCGGGCGTCCCCCGACACCGTCATGTCCCCACGCAACAGCGCCGCCAGGCCGTGCTCACGGCCGGCCGCTATCTCGTCGAACAGCATCGGGCTGGCGCCGATCACCGTGTCGGCCTCGCTGTCCTCCTGGCTCACGTTGAGCCGCCCACGGTCGATTTTCAGCAGCCAGTGCCGGGTCTGTGCCCCCTCGTGCAGGTCGATCCGCAGTGTCCCGGAGGTCTTCGCCAGCAGAGGCTCGTACCCCCGCCGGTCCAGCTCCTCGAAGAACCTCGTGGTCGCGTCCACCATCGGGTCCACTCCTCCCAGTCGGCCGGGCCCCGGCGATCACACCCCGCGCGCCACGCGTCGCGCGATGCACGTCCCCGCACGGGTCCCCCGACCCCAGCAACCCAACCTCGCCCAAATAGGGTGACCGCCCCCACTCCCCCTCCCCTCCTCCCCTCCCCACCCCTCTGCCCTTCCGCCCCGGTGATCAAGAGGTTCGCGTCACCGTTCTCGGCGTGTCGTGACGCGAACCTCTTGATCACCGGGGCGAGGCGGACCGAGGGCGGGCTGGGGGCCGGCCGGGGGCGGGCTGAGGGCGGGGAGGGGGCGGGTGGGGGTGGGGGGTAGGGGGCGCCGGCCCTTCCGGGATGGGAGGGCCGGCGCTCTTGTGCTGCGTGCGTCAGTTGTTCGGCTCGTCGGCGCTGATGTCGGCCAGCACCGACTGCGGCTCACGCTCGACCGCGAGGTCGCCCATCGAGACCAGGCCGATCAGGCGGCCCTCGTCGACCACCGGCAGCCGGCGTACGGCGTAGGTACGCATCAGGTCGGCGGCGGACACCGCGTCGTCGTACTGGCTCACCGTGATCACATCGCGGCTGGTGATCTGGTTCAGCCGGGTCGAGCCCGGGTCCATGTTCTCCGCGACACCCCGGACCGTGATGTCCCGGTCCGTGACGATACCGACGACACTGTCGCCATCGGTCACCACCACGTCACCAATGGCGCTGTCGCGCATCTCCTGCGCGGCGGCGATCAGCGTGTCGTTGCCGTCCATCGTCACCAACCGGGTCGTCATGAACTCTCCGACCGTTGTCATGGTGCTCCCCTCTCGGTGTCGGCACGGCCCGTCTACCCGCCGCTCCGCAGGGGGTAACACCATCGGTCGACCGGCTATCCGGGTGGCCGACGCAGGCGGCACAGTTAGCAGAGACCACTGCTGGTCAGGGTGTAGAACATCGGCAGCAGCGGGAAGGTGCCGCGGGGCAGCGAGCCTCGGCGCCGCCGCCTACCGTGGACGAGGTGCTGACGGGTGAGCGTGAGCTGCGGGAGCTGATCGGCGGCAACGCCTGGCTGACCCGGGCACTGACCGTGGTCCGCGACTCCGGCCTACCCGACGCCTGGATCGGCGCGGGCGCCCTGCGCGACCTGGTCTGGGGCGAGCGGTACGGCGACGGGTTCGACCCGACGACCGTCCGTGACGTGGACGTGGTCTTCTTCGACCCGGCGAGGTTGTCCCGCGAGGACGACCAACGGGCCACCGACCGTCTGGTCGCCGCCTGGTCGGCTGCACCGTGGCAGGCGCGCAACCAGGCGGCGGTACACACCTGGTACGCCTCGAAGTTCGGCGGTGACCCGATCGCGCCGTACCGGAGCGTCGCCGAGGCGGTGGCCACCTGGCCGGAGTACGCCACAGCCGTGGCCGTGCGCCTGGCAGCGGGTGGTGAGCTGGAGGTCTGCGCCCCGTACGGCCTCGCGGACCTGCTCGGCGGGGTGTGGCGGCACAACCCGGCCCGGGTGGACGTCGCGCGGTCCCGACAGCGGCTGGCCCGTCACCGGCCCGCGCATCGCTGGCCCGGGGTGACCGTGGTCGAGCCGGGCTGAGCCGGCAGCCGCCGGCGATCCCTCAGGAGCGGGGCGGTATCCCGTACATCCGCTCCACGTGCAGGCGCAGCACCAGCCGCTGCTCGGCAACCATGGCGCTGCGGTATTCGGCCCAGTCCGGGTGCTCGCCGCGCAACGACCGGTAGAGCCCGACCAGTTCCTCGACCGTGGCGTCCTCGACGTCGGCCGCCGTGGCGGTCAGCTCGGCACGCCCCTCGACGACCGTGTACGCCCAGCCGTCCTCGCTGCTGACGTGGAAGCTGGCGCGCGGGTCCCGACGGAGGTTGGCGGTCTTGGCCCGGCCGTCGGTGACGGATACCCGGATCAGGCCGGCAGCGGGATCGAACGAGTAGACCACCGTGGACAGCTGCGGTCGCCCGTCACGTTTGATGGTGGCGAGGACGCCCATCGAACGACCGGCGACCAGGTCGGTCAACGCCTGCTGGTTGGGATTCTCCGGCACAACTTCCTCCAGGTGGCGCGGTCGGCTTCGTCCATCCAAACACGACCGGCGCGGTCCCGCTCCCGATGTGCCGGCGCTCATCACCGACTGCGGGCCCGGACCGTGACCGGCCGGGCCCGCAGGGGACGGTGATCCTCAGCGCCGTTCGGCGGCGACCAACTCGGCGAGCTGTACGGCGTTGAGCGCCGCGCCCTTGCGCAGGTTGTCGTTGGAGCAGAACAGCGCCAGCCCGTACTCGACGGTCTCGTCGGCGCGGATGCGACCCACGTAGGTCGGGTCCTGCCCGGCGGCCTGCAACGGCGTCGGCACGGCGGTGAGCGCGACGCCGGGCGCGTCGGCCAGCAGCTCGTGGGCCCGCTGCGGCGTGATCGGCCGCGCGAAGCGGGCGTTGATCTGCAGCGAGTGGCCGGTGAAGACCGGCACCCGGACGCAGGTGCCGGACACCTTGAGGTCGGGGATCTCCAGGATCTTGCGACTCTCGTTGCGGAGCTTCTGCTCCTCGTCGGTCTCGAACGAGCCGTCGTCGACGATCGAGCCGGCCAGCGGCAGCACGTTGAAGGCGATCGGCTCGGCGAACGAGCGCGGCGCGGGGAACTCCACGGCCGACCCGTCGAAGGCCAGAGCCGAGGCGTGCTCGGCGACCTTGCGGACCTGCTCGTCCAGTTCGGCGACGCCGGCCAGCCCGGCGCCGGAGACCGCCTGGTACGTCGAGATGACCAGGCCGATCAGACCGGCCTCGGCGTGCAGCGGGCGCAGCACCGGCATCGCGGCCATCGTCGTGCAGTTGGGGTTAGCGATGATGCCCTTCGGGCGGTCGGCCGCGGCGTGTGGGTTGACCTCGGCTACCACCAGTGGCACCAGCGGGTCCATCCGGAACGCCGACGAGTTGTCGATCACCACGGCGCCGGCCTCGGCGACCCGGGGAGCCAACTCCCTGGCCGTGCCCTTACCGGCCGAGAAGAGCACGATGTCCAGCCCGGAGTAGTCCGCCGTCGCGGCGTCCTCGACGGTCACCTCCTCGTCGCGCCACGGCAACGTACGCCCCGCGGACCGCGCCGAGGCGAACAATCGCACCTGCTCCGCGGGGAACTCCCGCTCCGCCAGCACCTGCCGCATCACGCCACCGACCTGGCCGGTGGCCCCCACAATGCCGATCCTCATGCCCCGGAGGCTACCCACCCCACCCCCGAAACCGGGACCCCTTTCCCACCTCCCGGGTCCCACCTCACACCGGACCGCGCCCGGCATGTTGATCAAGAGGTTTGCGTCAGGAAGCGCGTGCAATCCGACGCAAACCTCTTGATCAACGCGTCTACAGCAGGTGTAGGTCTCCTAGGGCTGCGGACTCCAGGTCTTCTCGGATCACTGCCGCGTCGCCCTCGACCACCAGGGTCAGCGCGTCGGTGTGCAGGTGAGTGGCCGCTGCCGCCGACACCTGGTCCACGTCGGCGTTGAGCAGTTCCTCGCGCAGCCGGGCGTGGTAGTCGTCCGGCAGGTCGTGCACCACGAGCGTGGTCAGCGCCGACGCGATCGCCCGAGGGCTCTGCAACTCGACCGAGAGCTGCCCGGCCCGCCAGGAACGGGCCACCGCCAGCTCGTCCTCGGTCACGCCGTCCGCCTGCGTACGGGCGATCTCGCCCACCGCCTCGACCAGGGCCGGCGTGGTGACCGCGGTCTGCACGCCCGAGCTGACCGCGAACCGGCCGAACCGGCGGGACGAGGCGAACTCGCCCCGGATGCCGTACGTGTATCCGCGCACCTCGCGGATGAGGTGGTTGAGCCGGGAGGTGAACGCCCCGCCGAGGACCGTGCCGGCGAGGGTCATCGGTACGTGGTCGGGGTGCGCCCGGTGCGGCGACGGGTGACCGAGCCGCAGCGTGGACTGCACCGAGCCCGGCCGGTCCACCAGGATGATCCGC
The DNA here is from genome assembly GCF_050948405.1 of Micromonospora sp. CA-248212. NCBI lineage: Bacteria > Bacillati > Actinomycetota > Actinomycetes > Micromonosporales > Micromonosporaceae > Micromonospora > Micromonospora sp. CA-248212. The sequence continues at coordinate 5,974,257 of NZ_CP192023.1, forward strand.
CGGCCGGCGCGCAGCGGCACCTCGACCGGACCGCCGCGCTCGGCCGGACCGCCTCCGGTGCCGGCGAACGCCGCGGCCGCCAGCGCGTCCAGGTCGATCCGGTCCAGGTCACCGGCGACGACCAGGGTGCCGGGCCGCAGGAACCACTCGGAGTGGAAGACGGTGATGTCCTCCACGTCCAGGGCGGCCACCGCGTCCGGGTCGCCGTACATCGGTCGTCCCCACCGCGTGTCGGCGCCGAACAGGTCGGCGCGCAGCGCGGCGTCGGCGCGCGGACCGGGGTTGGCCCAGTCCATGCGCAGCGCGTTCGCCTCGTCGTCGCGGACCCGCCGCACGTCGGCCGGGTCGAGCCGGGGCGTCCGGACGGCCTCGGCGAGCAGTTCCACGGCGGCGGTCAACCGGTCCACCGGGACCTGCACGCTGACCTGGAACGAGTCCCAGTCCAGCCCGGTCACCAGTTCGGTGCCCAACGCCTCGATGGCCAGCGCGTACGCGGTGGCGTCCCGCTGCGCGGTGCCCTCCTCCATGGCCTTGGCGAGGACGCCGCCCAGGCCCTCCTTACCGGCCAGCTCGCGGCCGGCGCCCGCGTCGAGCAACAGCAGCGCGACGGCGAGGTTCTGCCCGGGCAGGTGCGCGGCGACCACCTGCCCGCCGCCTACCGCGCGGCGGACCACCGGCGGGAACCGGTACGGGCGAGCGGCACCCGGGCCGGGACGGTCGGTGATCAGCGTCATGCGGTCTCCTCGGGCACGTAGGTCAGGGTCACCCGGTCGGCGGCGCCGAGCACCTCGGCGGCCGTCTCGGCGATCTGCTCGGCGGTCACGGCGAGCCAGGCGGGCAGCCGGTCGGCGGCCCGGGCAGGGTCGCCGAACTGGGTGGCGTACCGGCCGAGCGTGTCCGCGCGGCCGTCCACCGTCGACATCTGCCGCCACCACGCGGTGCTCAGCAGCGCCTTGGCCCGGTCCAGTTCGGCGGCGGTGACCGGCACGGTGGCCAGCTCGTCGACGACCTCGGCGAGCCCTTCGGTCAGCCGTTCGGCGCTCACCCCGGGCCGGGCCGTGGCGGTGGCGATCAGCGGCGCGGGCGCGTGCGCGAGGTCCACCCCGTACGCGCCGACCAGGTCAGGTTGGGCGATCCGCTCGCCGTCGGCGAGCCGCTGGTAGAGCCGACTGCCCCGACCACTGCCGAGGACCGTGGCGAGGACGGTGAGCACGTCGTACCCGGGGGTGCCAAACGGGTGGCCGCGGTGCGCGACGTAGACGCGCGGCGCGGGCACGTCGGCGCTCACCGTCTCCACGGCGGGCTGCCCGGTCGCCGGGACGCTGCGGCCGTCCGGGGCGGCGGGGATGTCGTAGCGGGCGGGCAACGCGCCGAAGTACTTGTCGGCCAGCGCGAACACCTCGGCGGCCGTGGCGTCGCCGACGACGGTGAGCACCGCGTTGTTCGGCGCGTAGTACATCTCGTGGAACGCCTGGAAGGTCGCGAGGTCGGCGGCGTTCAGGTCGGCCATGGAACCGATCGTCGAGTGGTGGTACGGGTGCCCCGGCGGGTAGAGCAGCGGCAGCAGCCGCAGCCAGGCGTCCCCGTACGGGACGTTCTCGTAGCGCTGCCGGCGCTCGTTCTTGACCACCTCGCGCTGGTTGTCCAGCGTCTCCTGGGTGAGCGCCGGGACGAGCCCGCCCATCCGGTCGGCCTCCAGCCAGAGCGCCAACTCCAGGTGTTCGGCCGGGACCGTCTCGAAGTAGTTCGTCCGGTCCGGGTTGGTGGTGGCGTTCAGCGAGCCGCCGGAGCCCTGGATCAGCTTCATGTGTTCGGTCTTCGCCACGTTCACCGAGCCCTCGAACATGAGGTGTTCGAAGAGATGGGCGAAGCCGGTCTGCCCGGCCGGCTCGTGCCGGGATCCGACGTCGTACCAGAGGTTGACGGCCACCGCGGGCGCGGTGCGATCCTCGCTCACCACCACACGCAGGCCGTTGTCCAGTCGGGACGTCTCGATGGGCCAGGGGTAACCACTGTCGGGCATGGCACGACGCTATCCGATCTCGCGGACGGAAAGGTGACGTGCGGTGCGTCGGCGAGCCGACCCACCCGCCCGCATCGAGTCCGCCGCTCGGGGTACCGCAGGGGGTATGACCCGACCGACCCCACGCCGCGCCGCCCGCGCCGTCGAACGCGCGAGCGCCGCGCTCGGCCGCCTGCGCCGCGGCCGGTTGCTGCATCCGGCGGGCGCGTCGTTCTCCGCCCTGGTGACGATCTGGGGTACGCCCGGACCGCCCGTCGGGGTCGGCCTCCTGGACGACCCCGGTGAGTACGCGGGCACGGTCCGCCTGTCCCGGGGGACGCCGACGCCGGGCGGGTGGCCGGACGTGCTGGGTTTGGCCCTGCGCGTGCACTCCGGCCAGGGGCGTCCGTTCGACCTGCTGGTCAGCTCCAGCGGGGCGGCTCCGGTGCTGCGGAACCTGCCACTGCCCCGCCGGGGGTTCTCCGGGACGTACAGCACGATCATGGGCTATCGCGCGGGTCGTCGCCGACTCTGGTTGGCCGCGTTGGCCGACCCGGAGGCGGTCGACCTCGGTCGTACCCTGTCCGCCGTCACGGCCGCGGCCCGGACGGACGCGCCGCGCCTGGTGCTCGCGGTCGCGTCCGCCGTGGGGCCGTGGCGGCCGGTCGGCCAGGTCGGCATCGGCGTCCCGCTGGACGCCCGCCAGGACGCCGCGCTCGCGTTCGACCCGGTGCGCAACCTGCCGGCCGGCCTGCGGGCGGCCGGTCCGCTCGGCTGGCTGCGCGAGCAGACCTACCGGGGGTCACGCCGGGCCCGCGGCGCGACGGTTCAGTCCGGCGGCTCGACGGCCACCACGGTCTGACCCGAGGTACGCCGTTCCAGCACCGTGTCGGGGGCCGCGTTCTGGTCCGCCTCGCGCAGGTCCGATTCGGCGAGGATGGCCTCCGCCTGCGCCTGCGGATCGTCACTGCCCGCGGCGACCTCCTCGGGAAGGAGGTGGTGGGCGCGGGACTCCGCCCGCTCCTGATCGCTCTGCTCGTCAGTCATGGCACCCCTGTTACCCCGGGCCCGACCTTCGCACGCGGTGTTCACGCCGCATCCTGGGACGAGGGACGGGCGAGCCCGGCCCGGTCGGGTAGGCTGGCCCGGTGATGAGGACGTATCCATGGTTTAGGCAGCCGGCTGGCACGCCGGTGACTTCACCATGATCTGACGTCACCACGGACCGAGCCGGCCGGGCAGGAGCTGTCGTTCCCGCCCCTCTGCGTACGAGCAGCCGGCTCGTCCCGGGCACCGGCCCCGGGCACGGTCGGCGAAAGGATGCCCACCGTGACGACCCCGGAGACCGATCGGGTCAGCGACCAGCGGATCGACCGCGTCGTGCCGCTGACCACACCCGCCCTGCTGCACCACGAGTTGCCCCTGGACGCCCCGCTCGCCGCGGCCGTGTTGAACGACCGCCGCGCGGTGAGCCGCGTTCTCGACCGCGAGGACGACCGCCTGCTGGTGGTGGTCGGCCCGTGCTCGGTGCACGACCCGGCCGCCGCGCTGGAGTACGCCGAGCGCCTGCGCGCCGCCGCCGACCGGCTCGCCGACGACCTGCTCATCGTCATGCGGGTCTACTTCGAGAAACCCCGCTCGACGGTCGGCTGGAAGGGCCTGATCAACGACCCCGGGCTGGACGGCAGCGGCGACGTCAACACCGGCCTGCGTCGGGCCCGTGCGCTGCTGCTCGACGTCCTGCGCCTCGGCCTGCCGGTGGGCTGCGAGTTCCTCGACCCGATCACACCGCAGTACATCGCCGACACGGTGGGCTGGGGCGCGATCGGCGCCCGCACCGTGGAGAGCCAGGTGCACCGGCAGCTCGCCTCCGGCCTGTCCATGCCGATCGGCATGAAGAACCGCCCCGACGGCAGCATCGGCACGGCCGTGGACGCGATCCGCGCCGCGGGAGTGCCGCACGTGTTCCCGGGCATCGACTTCTCGGGCACCCCCGCGATCATGCACACGCGGGGGAACACCGACGGTCACCTGGTGCTCCGTGGCGGCGGCGGTCGACCCAACTACGACGCGGCGTCGGTGGCGGGGGCGCTCGACCTGCTCCGGGCCGCCGGGCTGCCCGAGCGTCTGGTGATCGACGCCAGCCACGCCAACAGCGGCAAGGACCACCGCAACCAACCACTGGTCGCCGCCGACGTGGCCGCCCAACTGGCCGCCGGCCAGCGCGGAATCACCGGCGTGATGCTGGAGTCGTTCCTCCTGCCCGGCCGGCAGGACCTCGATCCCACCCGCGAGCTGGTGTACGGCCGTTCGGTGACGGACGCCTGCCTCGGCTGGGACGACACCGCCGAGGTGCTCGCCGCACTGGCCACCGCCGTGCGCGCGCGCCGGGCCACCCTGCCCACCGCCGCCTGAGGGTGTGACGGCCGGCACTGCGGTGCGCGGAACACGAGTGGGTGCGGCCTGGTTAACTGAGGTGTCGGTGTGCTCAGTGTCCCCGGGCCTCACCTAAATAGCCCTCGCGGAATACCGTTCGGCTGGAGCCGCGTCGCGCCACTCGCCGAGAGGCGACCTACACACCGACACCAGCGCCGCCCCCGGCTCACGAGGCCGGGGGCGGCGCTGTCGGTAGGCACGGGGCAGGCGCAGGGCGTGACGTTTGACCGATTCCGGCCCGGGTAGCTGACCAACGTGACCGACGACGCATCCGTGGCCGACGAGCCGGACACCCGGGCCCTCGACGACCTGCTGGACGACATCTTCCGGGGCCAGGAGCGCATCCAGCAGGCGGAGATCTACCGCCAGGCGGTCGCCGCCGAACTCCCGCCGGACCTGCTCGCCCGCATCGACGCGTTGCCCGAGGGCGAGTACGCGGTGGACGAGGCCAGCGACCTGCTGGGTGGCAGCGTCGCCTGAGCGGAACGAGCGCAGCCAGCGAGCCCAGCGACGCGAAGGGACGACACCATGACGCACCACGAGGACCACGAGGAGAAGGTCCCGGCGCTGGGCCAGCCGCCGGAGGGCACGGACACCACGCCCGAGCCGGACTTCGCCAACGAGCACGACCGCACGGCGGTGGACCGCGACATCATCACGGGCGCGGACGAGGACGAGCGCGAGCCGGAGTCGCCGCACGGCTGGTCCGGCATGCAGCGGTGACGCGTACGACAGGATGGGGCCGGCAGATGCCGGCCCCCTCCTCGCGTCTGCTCGTCAGTCGTCGTGTCCGCCCTCGGCGGCCTGCTGGGCCGAGGCGTACGCCATCTGGAGGAAGTCGGAGGCTGCCACGGCGGTGAGCGCGGTCGCCACCAGACGCGTCAGCCGGGGGGCGAGCACCAGTCCCCCGGTGAGCCCCGTCGCCACCCAGACCGCCAGGCAGAACGGGCAGCTCAGCAACTCGCCGATGGCGTGCCGGGTGGAGCTGCCCGAGTCGCGGACCTGCTCCATCACCTCGCCGCTGCCGATCGGCCGGTCGTATCGGGTGAACGGGGCCCGCAGCGGGCTGGTCACCGCGTCCTTGGACAGCAGCCGGCTGAGCTTGTGCGTGGCGATGGAGAGGAGCACCACATCGGCGACGGCGGGACGCTCGGGTACCGGCCGCCCGGTCACCTTGACCAGGCCGGCGAGCGCTCCGGTGACGCCCGCGTAGGTGCCCATCGCCGCCAGGTAGCCGCCGAGCGGTCGATGCTCGTGCGGCGCGTACGCCCGGCGCAGCCGCGCCACCCTCTGTCGCAGGCCAGTGTCAGTCACCGGTCTCCTTCCATGTCGTCGTGGTACGAAAGTTCCGAACGGTCGGCGTGTCTCAACCGGCCTGCAGGTTGTCGGCGACCTCGCGGGCGAGGTTGGCCAGCGCCTCGTCGGCCAACTGGTCCGGGTCGGCACCGGAGCCGTCGGTCAGGTCGAGCTGGATCCGCGCGCCGCCGGAGTCGGCCGGATCCACCCGGATCTCGGCTGCCCAGTCGGCGTCACCCCAGCGGGCCCGCAGCTCCTCCCCGCTGACCTCGGCCGGAGGGCTCCCGTCGGATCGCAGTGGCGCGGGCAACCAGGCCGAGGCTCGGGCCGGGTCGGTGGCCGTGTTGAAGACCACCTCGGGCGGCGCGGACATGCCACGCACGGCTCGGGCCGCCATCAGGCGTCCCGCAGACGGCTCGGGTCGACCTCCCGGCCCGGGTGGCGCGCCAGGTACTCGGTCTCCAGATCCGCCGTGCGCCGCAGATGGTTCGCGAGCGCGGAATCCGCCGCGTGCCGCAGCGTGTCCAGCCGGGTGCGGTGCAGGCTGTGCATCTCGCGGATCAGATCGTCGTCGGTCAGCTCCGTCGGGTCGACGCCGACCGCGTCGCCGTCGAGTTCGGCGCCCCCGGGGTCGGCGAAGTGGTCGCCGTCCCACTCGGGCACCCGCTGCTCCGGGCTCATCTCCGTACCGCCGCTGGACGCAAACCCGTCCTCGCGTACCGATCCGGTCATCATCGCCCCCCTGGTCTCGTTTGGGCTGGCGCCTAGACGGATGCCCACCCCGGGTGACACCAAACCATCCCGTCCGCGCGCCAGCTACGACACCGTGTCGGAGAGCGCCGCCGTCCCCGGTACCCTCGACGCCATGAGGTGGCTCTGGACCCCGGCGTGGATCGCACGTCACGTGGCCATGGTCGTGCTGGTCGGGAGCTTCCTCGGGCTGGGCTGGTGGCAGATCAGCCGGGCCACCGCCGGCAACAACCTCAGCTGGGGGTACGCCGTCGAGTGGCCGATCTTCGCCGGCTTCGTGGTGTACGTCTGGTGGCGCGAGGTGCGGCTGGCCCGGCGCGGCGCGCAGGGCGGCACGGTGTCTCCCGGCGCTCCGGCCGACGAGCCGGCCCCGGCCGCGAGCGCCGACTCCCGACCGGCGGTACGCCGACCGGTGCGGGTGACCAGGGCACCGGTCGACGCGACGCTCGGTGACGACGCGGCGCTGGCCGCGTACAACGACTACCTGTCATGGTTGAACGCCAATCCGGGCGCCCGGCCCGGTGACTATCCCGGCTGAGCCGGGCCTGAAGAAGGACGGACGAAGTGGGCGCAGCCCTTACTCGGTACCGCGTGATCGCCTGGATCGTGGGCGTGGTGCTGATCCTGCTGGTCGTGATCGGGATGCCGCTGAAGTACGCGTTCGACAACCCGACGGTGGTGGAGACCGTCGGCCCGGCGCACGGCTTCCTCTACATGATCTATCTGGTGGCCGCGTTCGACCTGAGTCGGCGGGCCGACTGGCCGCTGAAGCGGATGCTCCTGGTGATGCTGGCCGGCACCGTGCCGTTCGTCTCGTTCTACGCCGAGCGTCGCGTCACCGCCTGGCTCGACCGGCCGGCCACCCGTACGCCGGAGCCGGTCGCCGGCTGACCGGGGGCCCTGAGGGCTGTCCGGTCAGCGGTTCGGCCGCCAGGGGTCGGCCGAGGCGACCGGGTCGACCCAACCGCCGTACCGGTTGACCTCCCGGGCGCGCAGCAGCGCCCGGGTGACCTGACCGAACTGCCGCTCGTCGTCGGCGCTGAAGAGCAGCACCTCCGCGCCCCGGTGCCATCCCCACAGCTCGTACGGCGGTGGCCGCCAGCGGTCACCGACGAGGGCGAGGGTGGCCGGCAGCAGAAGGACCGCTCCGAGGATGAGGTACGCCCCGGCGGTCAACCGCTGTAGGCCGCCACTGAAGCCGAGGAGCAGGCCGACCACGCCGATCATGGAGGCGGTGGTCACGACGGCCCGGACGGCGATCCGGTCGTGCGGCCCTCGGGTGGTACGCAGGTTGGTCAGGTCGGGGATGCGGTAGCTGGTGCGTCCGACGGTGAACCGGTCGACGGTGACGATGATGCCGGGTCGCGCGTAGAGCAGCGTGGACCTGGCACTGGGCACCGTTCGTTGCGGTCGCGTCGTTGCGCCTTCACGATTCACGGATCCTCCCGCGGGTGCGGTCTGTCGGGTCGGATCCCGTGACCACCGGCGTGAGCCGCCGATGACGGGATTCCCGGCCCCGGGCTCCATTGTGTTGGGGCACCGCCACTGCACCTGGGCATTTACGGCAGCGGACGGCTCACCCGTCCGGGCGACATCGTCGCGAAACAGCATCCATTTCACCTTTTATCGGGTATGGCGCGCTGTTAACCGACGGCATGCGCCGGGAACGACGAAAGTCGCATATCGGTCAAAATCGCAAGCAAAAGCGCCGCAGAAGCCTTCACCCCCGTGCCGGCGGCCCCGTTGACGCTGTGGTTCCGCAGTGGCACTTCCTGCCACTTGGTCAACATTCGCCCCTGCTTCAACTGCGCAGCACAACCGTCCCGGGTTAGGTTGGGCGAGCCGGTCCGGCCCAGTGTCGTCCACCCGGACGACCCCGGCCGGTGTCGCCGAGGGCGTCAGCAGCCCCGTCGGCGGCCGTGGGAGAGGAGCCTCTCGCTCTTGTCATCCCTGAGAACCCTGCTGCGTACCGTGGCGCTGGTCGGCCTGTCGGCCGCCCTGATCGCCCCGACGGCGGCGGCGCACGCCGAGCCGTCCCCCGCCGACCTGACCCGCCGGATCGAGACGTCCTCGGCCGAGCTGGAGCGGGTCGTGGAGTCGTACAACAAGCTCACCGAGGACATCAAGGTCAACAAAGCCGCGGTGGCCCGATTACAGGCCCGCATCGGCCCGCTCGAACAGCAGGCCGAGCAGAGCCGGGCGGACGTCGCCGCACTCGCCAACACCGCGTACCGAAGCGGCGGTCTGCGTACCGCCGACGCGCTGCTCCGGCCCGGCGGCGCCGCCGCCATGCTGGACCGGCTCGGCACCCTCGACCAGCTGACCCGACAGCGTCAGGAGCGCATCTCCGGCTTCACCGACAACCAGCGGCGACTGCTCGACGAGAAGAATCGGCTGGACGCCACCCTGGCCCGGCAGGCCGCCCAGGCCCACGAGTTGGCGGCGGGCAAGACGCGCATCGAGAAGGACCTGGCCGAGTTGTACGAGCTGCGCCGACAGGCGTACGGGGCGGCCACCGAGCGGCCCGCGCCCAAGGCGACCGAGGCCGAGGCCCGAAACGTACCGGCGGTCGCCGGAGATGCCGGCGCGGCGGTGCGCTACGCCTTCGGCGCGATCGGCAAGCCGTACGTCTGGGCAGGTGAGGGGCCGGGCGGCTACGACTGCTCCGGGCTCACCCTGGCCGCCTGGCGGGCGGCCGGACGATCGCTGCCACACAGCGCGCGGATGCAGTGGGGGGCGGTCGCACACATCGGCCGAGGCGATCTGCGACCCGGAGACCTCATCTTCTACAGCGGTCTGGGGCACGTCGCGCTCTACGTGGGCGACGGGCAGGTGATCGACGCGCCGAGCGCCGGTCGCAACGTGCTCAAGCGCGGCATGAACATGATGTCGATCCACGGGTACGGCAGGGTCCGCTAGACGGTGAACGGCCGGCGTCCCCCTATCGGACGCCGGCCGTTCGCCGTCATTACTACCAGGTCAGGCTGCCTGCAGCCCCTCGGCCCGAGCCAGCTCGCGGAGCCGGCCGAGGGCCTGGATCTCGAGCTGCCGGATCCGCTCGCGGGACAGCGAGAAGCGGGACGCGACCTCGGTCAGCGAGTGCTCGCGGCCGTCCTCCAGGCCGTAGCGGGCCCGCATGATGCCGGCGGACCGGTCGTCGAGGTGGTTGAGCAGCCCCTCGATGCGCTGCCGCTCGAGGCCGCTCAGGACGATGTCCTCCGGGGACGGCGCGTCGCTGTCGGCGACCAGGTCACCGAGGTTGGTGTCGCCGTCGTCGCCGACCGGGGTGTCCAGCGAGACCGTGTCCTGCGACCAGCGGCGCAGCTCGTTGACCCGCTCGACGGTGACCCCGAGCGATGCCGCGATCTGCTCCGGCTCCGGGTCGCTGCCCAGCTCACGGGTGAGTTGCCGGGTCACGTTGCGCATCCGGTTGACGTCCTCCACCAGGTGCACCGGCAGCCGGACGGTGCGCTCCTGCTGGGCGATCGCCCGGCTGATGGCCTGGCGGATCCACCACGTGGCGTAGGTGGAGAACTTGTAGCCACGCTCGTAGTCGAACTTCTCGACCGCTCGGACGAGGCCGGTGTTGCCCTCCTGGATCAGGTCCAGCATGGGCATCCCCGAGCGTACGTAACGACGCGCGATCGACACGACCAGTCGCAGGTTGGCGCGGATGAAGAGGTCCTTCGCGCGCTCACCCTCGGCGACCAGCCGATCCAGGTCGGCCCGGTCGACACCGTCGGGAACGGCATCCTCGCCGAGCAGGTGCTCGGCGTAGAGGCCCGCCTCGATCGCCTTGGAGAGATCGACCTCCTTGGCGGCGTCCAGCAGTGGCGTCCGGGAGATCTCGTGCAGGTAGACGCCGACCAGGTCACGCTCCTCGGCGACCTCGTCGGTTCGCATGCCAATGTTCTTGTCCACGTTGCCCACGGTCCCCTCGCTCGCGCCGGTTGCCCGGTTCCTTGCCATTCCCCACGTCCGGTCAGCCCTGGTAACTTCTGCTGTGCCCACCGGTGCTGACACCTACACAACAGATGAGACGTGTCGGGTGTTCCATTTCGTGAGTCGAAAGTGTCACGAATGCCTGAGTAGTTGCTGAGAGCACGGTCCATGTTTGCTGTCAGCACCCGCCGGGTGGCGCGCCGCTGGGCACCTCGGACGGGTTGGCGGATCGACGAATCGCCGATTGCCCGCACCATAGGCAACACCGCCCGCCGCGCTGACACAGCGACCCGGGTCACCACCGCGCTGCGATCCTGGTCACTGCCAGATACGCAGCGGTGGACCGGTCGGTTCATCCACGAGGTGTTATTACCCTCCGCCCCGATGAACAATCCGGAGCCCCGTTCGCTTCCCGGGTGGGGCGCGCTCAGGAGGCGAGCAGCGCGAGGGCCCCGCGTACCTGGTCGGCGGAGCGGGCGAGGGCGGCCCGCGCGGCGGTCACCTCGGCCCCGGAGACCAGGGTGACGAGCGCCGTCTTCAGGTCGCCGTCGGCCTCGCCGAGGGCCCGCCGGGAGACCTCCTCGGAACACCCGGTCGCCTCGACCAGGATCGAGATCATTCGGCCCCGGAGCTTGGCGTTGGTGGCAACCATATCGATCATGAGGTTCGAGTAGACCCGCCCCAGGCGCACCATGACGGCGGTCGAGAACGCGTTCAGCACCAACTTCTGCGCCGTGCCCGCCTTCATCCGGGTCGACCCGGTGACCACCTCGGGTCCGGTGTCCACCCCGATGAACACGTCGACCGACCGGGCGGCCTCCGCCTCCGGATTGGCGCAGAGCAGCACCGTCGAGGCGCCCGTGGAGCGGGATGCGGCGAGCGCCCCCAGGACGTACGGGGTGCGTCCGCTGGCCGCCAGACCGACCACGAGGTCACCGGCTCGCACACAGCCGGCCGCCTCGATCGCGCCGCCCCGGTCGTCGTCCTCGGCGTCCTCGACGGCGCGCAGCATGGCGTCCGGGCCGCCGGCGAGGTGGGCGCAGAACCAGTCCCGGGGCGAGTTGAAGGTGGGCGCAAGTTCGGCCGCGTCGAGCACGCCCAGCCGGCCGGAGGTGCCGGCCCCGAAGTAGTGCACCCGGTGGCCGCCGCGCAGCGCCGCGACGGCCAGGTCGACCGTGGCGGCGATCTCGTCGAGCACCGCGGCGACCGCCGCCGGCACCCGTCGGTCGGCGTCGTTGATCACGGTGAGGACGTCCCGGGTCGACATCAGGTCGAGGTCGACGCTGAGCGGGTTACGCCGCTCGGTGGGCGCGGCCACCCGGACCGTGGGGCGGGTGGGTGGTGCTGCCTTGTCCTTGTCCGGCTCGACCGAGCCGGGCGTCATCCCCGCCTCCGGCTCGCGCCCACCCGGTGCGACTGGACCGCCTCGGCGGTCGCCTCGAGGGCCTTGCGGGCCCGGGACCGGTTGCGGGCGGCCACCCCGACGAAGAGGCAGTCGACGACGGTGAGCTGCGCCAGACGGCTGGCCGTGGCACCCGAGCGGTAGGTCGTCTCGCGGGCCGCGGTGGTCAGGACGAAGTCGGCGACCTCGGTGATCGGCGAGCGCGGGAAGTTGGTCAGCGCCACGGTGCTCGCGCCACGCGTCCGGGCCTGTTCCAGCACCTCGATCACGTCCGAGGTGGTGCCGGTGTGCGAGATGCCGATTGCCACGTCGCCGCGACCGAGCAGGGCGGCCGAGGTCAGCGCGGTGTGCACGTCCGGGAAGTAGAAGGCGATCCGGCCGATGCGGTGCAGCTTCTGCTGGAAGTCCGAGGCGACGAACCCACTGGCCCCGGCGCCGTAGATGTCGATCCGGCCAGCGCCGGCGATCGCCTCGACGACCTGCTCGCAGACGGCCGGGTCGAGCTGTTCGGCGGTCTCCTCGACAGCTCGTGCGTCGTTGAACGCGATGGTGGCGATGATCTGGGCGAGATCCGCGCCGGGCGGGATGTCACCACCGACGACCCGGGCGTCCGGAGGTTCGACGCGACGGGCGGCCTCGGCGGCGAGCCGGATGCGCAGTTGCGGGTAGCCGTCCATCCCGACCGACCGGCAGAACCGGATGACGGTCGCCTCCGATGTCTCCGCTGCGGTGGCGAGGTCGGTGATGGTCCTCCGCGCGGCGGCGGCCGGGTCGGACACGACAAGTCGGGCGACCCGCTGCTCGGCGGGCGACAACGACGGCAGAAGCCCGCTGATGTGGACGATCAGTCCACCAGGCTCGTGACTCGCAGAAATCTTCGGACTCTTCGCCACGGGTGAAACTTACTTTCACCAAGCGTGAGCGTCAACCATCACCGTACGTGGTGGGAAAGTGTCGACGATCCGGATCACGCCATTCGCACAGCGTGCCACGCACCCAGGACCGCCGCCTCATCCGCCGGGTCGAGTCCACCCTGCGGTACGTCACCCGGGTCGGCCCTCATCCAGGCGGCCGTCACCCGAACGGTGTCGGCGAGCGGACGGACGACCAACCCGGCGGCCAGCGCCGCGGAGACGTCCCGGTCCATCAGGCCGGCGAACTCCGGCAGCCGTACCCACAGGGGCAGTGCCCGCTCCCCCCACCACTCGCGTACGTCGTGCTCGCGCAGGAAGTCCTGATCCACCCAGGTGAGACGGGGATCCTCCACGCCCAGCCCGGCGGCCACCCCGGCCAGCAGTTCCGCCCGGGACATCGTCGGCCCGTTCCCGTCGTACGTGCCGCTGAGCCGGGTGTCGCCGGCGTGCAGCAGCCAGCCGGCGAGGTCCTCGACGTCCACGAACTGCACCCGGTCGGTCGGCTCCCCCGGCGCGAGAATTTCGCCGCCACGGGCCAGCCGTCGCACCCAGTACGGGAAGCGGTTACTCGAATCCTCGGCTCCGACGATCAGCCCGGCCCGGCAGATGAACGACCTGTCCACGCCCATCCGCTCGCGGACGAGCTGCTCGATGGCGACCTTGCACTCGCCGTACCAGCGGAAGTCCGGGCCCGGTCCGTCCACGTCCGACGGCGGAGGCGGCAACACCGGCGCGTTCGCCGCGGAGAGACCCGGGGTCGTGTTGTCCGCGTACACCGACATCGTCGACACGAACGACCAGTGGCCGACGTGGTCGGCCAGCGCGGCGAGCGCGTACCGGGCGTGGCTGATCTGGCGCGTCACGTCCACCACGGCGTCGAAACCCTGACCGGCGAGCGGCGTCAGCGCCGCCGGGTCGTCGCGGTCCACCGACACGAACCGCGCCCCCTCCGGTACGGCGCCGGACACGCCCCGCGCCGCGCAGGTCACCTCATGCCCCCGCGCGACGGCGAGCCGAGCCACCGCCCGACCTAGAAACCGGGTACCCCCAAGAACCAGAATTCGCGCCATGCCCCGATCCTGCGCCGCCCCACCCCGAAAAACCCACCCCCTCTGCTCTCAGCAGACACCCCACCCGGGGTGGGGTGGGGGTTAGCGTTTGGGGATGGTGGGGCGGAGTGTGGTGGTGACCGGTGGGGGCGGCGGGTTGGGCGGCGCGGTCGTTGCCTCCTTTGTCGAGGCGGGCTGGCGGGTGGTCGTACCACGAAGGGGTGGGCCCGCCGGGTCGGAGCCGGCGGCGGACGGGCTGGTCTCGCTCGGCGCGGACCTGACCGAGCCGGCGGACGTGGCGCGGGTGGTCGAGGCCGCCGCGGCCGATCCGGCGGCGCCGCTGCGGGCGGTGGTGAACCTGGTCGGCGGGTACGCGAGCGGCGGCCTGGTGCACGAGACACCGGTCGAGCAGTTCGAGCGGATGCTCACCGTCAACCTGCGCCCCACGTACCTGGTCACGCAGGCCGCGCTGCCGCACCTGGTGGCGGCCGGAGGCGGCGCGGTGGTGTGCGTCTCCGCCCGCGCGGCGGTCAGCCCGTTCGCCGGGGCGGCCGGTTACGTCACGGCCAAGGCCGCGGTGCTGGCCTTCGCCAACGCCGTCGCGGTGGAGTACCGCTCGCGCGGGGTCCGCTGCAACACCGTGCTGCCCAGCGTCATCGACACCCCGACGAACCGGGCCGCGCAGCCCGACGCCGACCACGCGCGGTGGGTCAGCCCGGCCGAGATCGCGCCGGTGATCCGTTTCCTCGCCTCGGCGGACTCGGCGCCGACCAGCGGGGCCACCGTTCCGGTCTACGGACGCGCCTGAACCAGCAGCGGCACGTCGCCGGGCCCGGCCTGATCCGGTGTCGGTGGCGTCCCGGTCGACGGCCGCGCCGGGTCGGGTCGGATGTCCGACGGCAGCCAGGACGACAGGTGGGCCTGGATCTGCTCGGTCACCTCCTCGGCGGGCCGGCCCGCGTCGACGAGTACGAAGCTCGGGTACTCGGGCAGGGTTCGGTAGGCGGTGTCCGCCGCGGTCAACCAGCCCATCGACTCGTGGTCGGTGCCGCGCTCCTCGATGCGCCGGTAGGCCTCCGCTGGGTCGACGGCGAGCAGGAAGGTCACCTGCGGCGTCGGGAACAGCCGGTAGCCGGCCCGCGCCAGTCGTTCCCAGCGGTGCCCGCCGTGGGCGCGGATGCTGGCGTACTGGCAGGCCGAGTAGCGGTCCATGACGGCCGTCCGACCGGTGAACAGGCAACCGAGCAGGGCTGCGGCGATGGCCAGCCAGCGCAGTACGGACTCCACCGCGAGGACGCCGTCGCGCCCGACGAGGCGTTGCGCGTCCGGTAGGCCGAGACGGTGGGCGAGCCGCCCGAGCCAGCGACGCCCGCTGGCGTTGCGGCGGTACGTCGCGGGGCGGCCGGCCGCGTTGAGCGCGTCCGCCAGTCGGTGTGCCTGAGTGGTCTTGCCCGAGCCGTCGATGCCGATCAGAGCGACGGTGCGCAACCGGGCCTTGCGGCGTCGCGTCCCCGATGGTCTGGCCACCCTCGACAGGTTATCCGACCGATGCCCGCCTCCTGCGATCTTTGTTCCCGTTTGCTCCGGTTGGCACCCGCCCGCGACCAGAGCAGGTGTGGGCGACCGGAATGCCGGGTACGGGAGTTCGAATCCAACCGCCTGTCCACCACGACACGACCGACGGGAGATCCAGATGGCTGAGCGCGGGGACGAGAGTCTGGTGCACACCCTGAAGAAGGTCGCCGCCGTGCTCAAGCAGTCCGAGATCCCGTTCGCCCTGGGCGGCAGCTTCGCCGTCTATGCCCACGGCGGCCACTCCAGCGACCACGACGTCGACTTCCTCATTCGCGAGGCCGACGTCGAACGGTCGCTGGAGGCGCTGGTCGCCGCCGGCTTCCGCGCCGAGCGACCGCCGGAGGACTGGCTCGTCAAGGTCTTCGACGAGGAGCGGATGGTGGACCTGATCCACCGGCCCATCGAGACGCCGGTGACCGAGGAGACGTTCGCCGACACCGTCGTACGGCCGGTGGACGCCATCCACATGCCGGTCCTGTCCGCCACCCAGCTCATGGTGCACAAGCTGCTCAGCTTCTCGCAGCACTACTGCGACTTCGCCCGCGGCCTGCCGCTGGCCCGGTCGCTACGGGAGCAGATCGACTGGGAACGGGTACGCAAGGAGACGCAGCACTCGCCGTACGCCGAGGCGTTCCTGGTGTTGCTGGACCGGCTGGAGGTGGTGCCGGAGCCCGGCACCCCGGCAGGAGAGGAGACACCGTGACGAACGATCAGGCCGGTGGCGCGGCGCCACCCGACGAGTACGTCGAAGCGGAGATCCAACGGTCGCTCACCGAGGATCCGGCCGTCGCCGAACAGGGGATCACCGTCATCCGACGCGATGACGTCCTGGTGCTTTACGGCGAGGTGGAGAGCCCGCACCGGCGGGAGGAGATCCTGCGTCTCGTGGCGGAGCGTTTCCCGGACGTGCCGATCACCAGCGACATCGGGGTGATCCGCGTCCAGGCGCCCACGGAGATCGAGCAACTGCCCTGAGGGAGGTTTCATGGTGATCCGGATCGCCGCCGTGGGCGACGTGCATCTGGACGAGGACGTGGTCGGCCGGTTCCGCCCGGCGCTGGAGGAGCTGCCGGAGTGCGCCGACGTGCTGCTGCTGGCCGGCGACCTGACCCGGCACGGCACCGAGGCCGAGGCGCGCTGCGTCGCGCAGGAGTTCGGTGGGCTCGCCGTACCGGTGGTCACCGTGCTGGGCAACCACGACCACCAGTGTGATCAGGTGCCGCAGGTGGTGAAGGTGCTCGAGGACGCGGGCATCACCGTACTGGAGGGCAACGGCGTCGTCCTGGACTGTGCGGGCGGTCGGCTCGGCATCGCGGGGGTCAAGGGCTTCGGCGGGGGTTTCGCCGGCCGGTGCGCGAGCGACTTCGGCGAGCCGGAGATGAAGGCGTTCGTCCGGACCACCAACGAGAGCGCGGACCGCCTGGGAGAGGCCCTGCGCTCGCTGGAGTGCGACATGCTGGTCGCGCTCACGCACTACGCCCCGGTCCCGGACACGCTGGTCGGCGAGCCGCTGGAGATCTACCCGTTCCTGGGGTCGTACCAGTTGGGGCAGGCGATCGACTCGGCGCCGACCGCCCTGGCCCTGCACGGGCACGCGCACGCCGGAACCGAGCGCGGCATGACCCCGGGCGGGGTACGCGTCCGCAACGTGGCGCACCCGGTGATCAAGCAGGCGTACAGCGTCTTTCATGTTGGGGATCAACTCGACACGGAGCAGGTTTCCCCGATCGGAGGGTCGGGTATTCAGAGGTCATGGAGCTGATTCTCTGGATTCTCGCAGTCGTACTCGTGGTCGCCGGCATCCTCGCGCTGTTCCGCCGGCAGATCCTGTGGGGCATCGTCCTCATCGTCGTCGGGCTGCTCGTCGGCCCGGGTGGTGTCAGCATCTTCAATTGACGCTCGTACCCCATAACCACATCCTCACGAACACCGGGACCCGTCGGGGTCGCCGCGACCGGAGCTTCGTCCTCCCGACAGAAGCACCGGCCGCAGCGGCCCCGGCGCTTTTTTTTGGGTTTGACCGGACGCCGGGGGGAAACATCTCGACGATGGAGATATCTCGCGAGGCAGGGCCGGCCTCCGGTCGGCGGTCGCGCTGGGCGCTCGCCGCCTTCGCGGCGGCGGTCTTCGTCGCGGCCGCGATCGGCGGGCTCGGTGTGCGGGGCACCACCGACGAGTACGCGAGCCTGCGCCAGCCGGACTGGGCGCCGCCGTCGTGGCTCTTCGGCCCGGTCTGGACGGTCCTCTACGCGCTGATCGCGGTCGCCGGTTGGCTGGTCTGGCGTCGGGTCGGCTTCTCCCCCGCCCTGTGGGCCTGGTCCGCCCAACTCGTGCTCAACGCCATCTGGACGCCGCTGTTCTTCGGCGCGGGTCGGTACGGGCTGGCGTTCGCCGAGATCGTGGTGATGTGGCTGGCGATCGGCCTCACCGTGGTGCTCTTCGCCCGGGTGTCCCGGGTCGCGGCCGCGCTGCTGCTGCCGTACTGGGCGTGGGTCACCTTCGCCGCCGCGCTGAATCTGTCGATCTGGCGGCTCAACGCCTGACCGCCCGACCGGTCTCCGGCGGGTCACCCCGCCGGAGACCACCAGAGGTCAGCAGCGGGGCACGTTCGGGATGTATCCGTCGTAACCGGTGTAGACGTACGCGTCGGCGATGTAGCGGCCGCTACCGATGCGGTCCCAGATCGAGCTGGTGCCGTAGGTACCGGTGACGGTGGTGCCGCTGGTCTGGCAGGAGATGGTCACCCGGGTGCCGTCGGCGACGGTGCCCACCGAGGCGTACCCGGTGCCGGGGCCGGAGCGGACGGTCAGCGGCGTGCCACTGGTGTCGACCGTGCCGTTACCGCTGCCCGACGAGCAACCGTTGTCGCTGGTGTAGGTCTTGGTCCCCCAGTACAGGCCGAGGGCGCCGTTGAACCGGACCTGCACGTCGTTGCCGTTGAGGCGCTGCTCGTAGTGCAGGTGCGGGCCGGTGGACCCGCCGGTGCTGCCGACCCAGCCGATCACCTTGCCGTACCCGACAGTCTGCCCGACCGAGACGTTGAAGCCGTTGAGGTGGGCGTAGTAGGTCGTGTAACCGCCACCGTGGTCGATCCGGACGTACTTGCCGTAACTGGTGCCGCCGAGGTCGGTGACCCGGTCGACCGTGCCGGGCGCGCTCGCCACCACCGGGTCGCCCAGGTCGTCGGTGCGATTGAAGTCCACGGCGTACGCCGGGCTGTGGTCCGACCGGGTCTGTCCCGACCAGGCTTGACCGCACGGGAACGGCACCTTGAAGCTCGGCGCGGCCAGGGCCGGGCTCGCCGGCGCGACGGCTCCTCCGACGAGCAGGCCGGTCACCAGCAGGCTGATCCACCGCTTACGCATCCAGCTCCTCCTATGTGCAAAACCTTCGATGAGGTGCCTCCAGCCTGACAGAAATCGCCAGTCTCCGGAAGAGGCCGGATCTGCGCCCGGGAACGCGCCCAGCCGGCGGACACGAGGTTTCGGGATTGTTACTCGCTCGTGTCTGACAGGGGGTGGACCAGACCTGATGCAAGCGCTTACATGTGTGCACGCCCAATCGGACCGGCGCGGGTCACCAGCGGAGACCACGCCGGCTAGGAAGGAGGACGGCATGGCGGTCTTTACCAGACCACGCCAGGCCTTCGTGATCGCCGGTGTACTCGGGCTGGCGTTCAGCGCCACCGCTTGCGGTACCGGCAATGACAAGAAGAGCGACAAGGCGGGTTCCGCCGAATGTGCCCCGTACGAGAAGTATCAGGGCAACGACGGCAAGAAGGTCTCGATCTACGCGTCCATCCGTGACGCCGAGGCCGACCTGCTCGAGCGTTCCTGGTCGCAGTTCACCGACTGCACCGGCATCGAGATCGCCTACGAGGGCAGCGGCGAGTTCGAGGCGCAGCTCCCCGTCCGGGTCGACGGCGGTAACGCCCCCGACATCGCGTTCGTGCCCCAGCCGGGCCTCGTGAAGCGGTTCGCGGACGCCGGCAAGCTGAAGTCCCTCGGCGCCGACACCAAGACCATGGCCGAGCAGAACATGCCGGCCGACTGGCTGAAGTACGGCACCGTCAACGGAACGCTCTACGGCGTGCCGCTCGGCGCGAACGTCAAGTCCTTCGTCTGGTACTCCCCCAAGACCTTCAAGGAGAAGGGCTGGGAGGTTCCGACCACCTGGGACCAGCTCATCGCGCTGAGCGACAAGATCGCCGCCAGCGGCATGAAGCCGTGGTGCGTGGGCGTCGAGTCCGGTGACGCCACCGGCTGGCCGGCCACCGACTGGATCGAGGACGTGATCCTGCGGACGCAGGGCCCCGAGGTCTACGACCAGTGGACCACCCACGCCATCCCGTTCAACGACCCGAGGATCGTCGACGCGGTCGACCGCGCCGGCAGCATCCTCAAGAACGAGAAGTACGTCAACGGCGGCTTCGGCGGCGTCAAGAGCATCACCACCACCGCCTTCCAGGAGGCGGGTCTGCCGGTGACCACCGGCAAGTGCGCGATGCACCGGCAGGCGTCGTTCTACGCCAACCAGTTCCCCGAGGGCACCAAGGTGGACGAGAACGGGGACGCGTTCGCGTTCTACTTCCCGACCATCGACCCGGCCAAGGGCAAGCCGGTCCTGGGCGCTGGCGAGTTCGTCGTCGCGTACGCCGACCGTCCCGAGGTGCAGGCGGTGCAGACCTACCTCGCCTCCGGCGAGTACGTGAACAGCCGCGCGAAGCTCGGCAACTGGGTCACGGCGAACAACAAGCTGGACATCGCCAACGTGGCCAGCCCGATCGACAAGCTGTCCGTCCAGATCCTGCAGGACAAGACGGGCACCTTCCGCTTCGACGGATCCGACCTGATGCCGGCCGCCGTCGGCGCGGGGACGTTCTGGAAGGGCATGATCGACTGGCTGAACGGCAAGCCGACCGCCCCGGTGCTCCAGGGCATCGAGAGCAGCTGGCCGAAGTGATCACGGCGGTGGCCCGGCTCGCGTACGCGAGCCGGGCCACCGGCCGATCCGGACCCGAGAGGGAGGGTTGATGGAGTTCGACTTCGCCGACGAGCAGCCGAAGCTCCTCATGCTGATGTACGGGCTGGTCGCCTTCGTGGTGGTGGTGGGCGGTCTGCTCCTGCTGCTCGACGTGGTGCCTGCCTGGTTCGCCCGACGGCGGGAGGCCCAGCTCGTCGCCGCCTCCATCAGCGGCACGCCGCTGACCCGGCGACCCAAGCAGCGGGAAGGGCTCTTCGCCCTGTTCTTCCTGCTGCCGACGCTGCTGCTGCTCACCATCGGTCTTGTCGTACCGGCCATCCGCACCGTACTGCTCTCGCTGATGAACGGGGGCAGCACCGAATGGGTGGGGCTGCGCAACTACAGCTGGATGTTCTCCGACAACTCCATGTTCCGGGTCCTGATCAACACCCTGGTCTGGGTGCTCCTGGTCCCGCTGGTGGCCACCGCGTTCGGCCTCATCTACGCCGTACTCGTGGACAAGGCCCGCTTCGAGGCGATCGCCAAGTCACTGATCTTCCTGCCGATGGCCATCTCGTTCGTCGGCGCGAGCATCATCTGGAAGTTCGTCTACGCGTACCGCGGCGACGGCGACCAGATCGGTCTGCTCAACCAGATCGTCGTCAGCCTCGGCGGTGAGCCGAAGCAGTGGCTGCTCGAGTCACCGCTGAACACGCTGCTGCTGATCGTCATCATGGTCTGGATCCAGGCCGGCTTCGCCATGGTGGTGCTCTCCGCCGCGATCAAGGCCATCCCCGGCGACATCGTCGAAGCCGCCCGGCTCGACGGCGTCAGCCCGTGGCAGATGTTCTGGCAGATCACCATGCCGAGCATCCGGCCGGCGCTGATCGTCGTGGCGGTGACGCTCACGATCGCCACGCTCAAGGTCTTCGACATCGTCCGGACCTCGACCAACGGCAACTACGACACCAGCGTGATCGCCAGCGAGATGTACAACCAGGCCTTCCGGTACGGCCAGAACGGGCAGGGCTCCGCGCTCGCGGTCTTCCTCTTCATCCTGGTCATCCCGGTCGTGATCTACCAGATCCGCAACCTCCGTCGTCAGCGGGAGGGCTGAGATGACCACCGCAACGCCCACCGTCGCCGCCGGCGCCCAGAAGACCGCCGACGGGACGTCCAGCACCGCCGGCCGGGTCCGCAGGCGGCTGAACAGCCGTACCGCGACGCTGGTCTCGATCGTCATCGCGGTGGTCTGGACCATCCCGACCTTCGGCCTGCTCGTCTCCTCCCTCCGGCCGGAGGACGAGATCAAGACGACCGGCTGGTGGACGGCGTTCACCAACCCGCAGTTCACCTTCGAGAACTACCAACAGGTCCTCTTCGGGCGGTCCGCGTCGTCGGGGCAGCTCGCCAGCTACTTCATCAACTCGCTGGCGATCACCATCCCGTCGGTGCTCTTCCCGCTGGCCTTCGCCTCCCTGGCCGCGTACGCGCTGGCGTGGATCAACTTCCGTGGGCGGGACTGGCTCTACATCGCGATCTTCGCGTTGCAGATCGTCCCGCTGCAGATGGCCCTGGTGCCGCTGCTGAAGTTCTTCTCCACCGGCGTCACCCTCGGCGGCGTCACCCTGATGCCGGCGTGGAACCTGGTGGACGAACAGAAGTTCGCCCAGGTGTGGTTCGCGCACACCTGTTTCGCGCTTCCGTTCGCGGTCTTCCTGCTGCACAACTTCATCTCGCAGCTCCCCGGAGACCTGATGGAGGCGGCCCGGGTCGACGGGGCCACGCACCCGAAGATCTTCCGCACCATCGTGCTGCCGCTGATCACCCCGGCGCTGGCCGCGTTCGGCATCTTCCAGTTCCTCTGGGTCTGGAACGACCTGCTGGTCGCGCTGATCTTCGCCGGTGGCGGCAACGAGACCGCGCCGCTCACGGTCCGGTTGGCGGAGATGGCCGGCACCCGGGGCAACGAGTGGCAACGGCTCACCGCTGGCGCGTTCGTCTCGATCGTTGTACCGCTCGTTGTATTCCTGTCCCTACAGCGCTTCTTCGTGCGAGGTCTGCTCGCCGGCAGCGTCAAGGGCTGACCCGCTTGCCCGCCGTCGCCCGGCCTCTGAGGGCGGCGGCGGGCGACGGGTACCGAGCGGGGGAACCGTGACGAAGATAGATGATGTCGCCCGGCTGGCCGGGGTCTCCACGGCCACCGTCTCGCGGGCCCTGCGCGGGCTGCCGACGGTCTCGGCCGCCACCCGACGCCGCGTGCTGGCCGCCGCCGAGCAGCTCGACTACGCGGTGTCGCCGAGCGCATCCCGGCTCGCCGGTGGTCGCACCGGCACGGTCGCGGTGGTCGTGCCCCGGATCACCCGCTGGTTCTTCAGCACCGTCGTCGAGGCCGTCGAGGAGCACCTCCACCATTCCGGCTACGACCTGCTGCTCTACAACCTCGGCGGTCGGGAGCAGATCCGCCAGCGGGTGCTGCGTACCGCCAACCTGCACAAGCGGGTGGATGCCATCATGCTGGTCGCCACGCCGCTGCGCCCGGCCGACCTGACCGCCCTGGCCGCCCTGGACCTGCCCGGAGTGACCATCAGCTCGGGGAGCCGGGTCCCCAACTGGCCCTGCGTACGCATCGACGACGTGGCCGCCTCCCGGATGGCCACCCGGCACCTGCTCGACCTCGGCCACCGCCGGATCGCGCACATCTCGGGCGACCCCGACGACGAACTGGCCTACACCACCCACCTCGACCGACGGCGGGGCTACCAGGCCGAACTGCGGTCCGCCGGCCTGCGACCCGATCCGAGCCTCGACGTCGAGTCGTCGTTCACCATCGACGGTGGCAACCGGGCCGCCGCCGAACTACTGGCCCGCGGTGAGCCGCCGACGGCGATCGTCGCGGCCTGCGACGAGATGGCGATGGGCGCGATGACCGCGCTGCGCGACGCCGGTCTGCGGGTACCGCAGGACGTCAGCGTGGTCGGCATCGACGACCACGACCTCGCCGGCGTGCTGGGCCTCAGCACCGTGGCCCAGCCGGCCGCGGAACAGGGCCGGCTGGCCGCCCGGATACTGCTCGATCCGCTCGGGGCCCGCACTCTGGGCCCGATCGTCGGTCAACGGACCGCCGAGGGCGACTCGCCGGTGATCCTGCCCACTCGGCTGGTCGTCCGGGAGTCCACCGCACCGCCCCGGGCACACTGAACCATCAACCACGGCACGACACGGGAGACGACCCTGAACACCGACCCGACGCAGCAGACCGCCACCGGCTGGTGGACCGAGGCCGCCATCTACCAGATCTACCCGCGCTCGTTCGCCGACTCCAACGGCGACGGGATCGGTGACCTGCCGGGCATCACCGCCCGCCTCGACCACCTGGTCGAGCTGGGGGTGGACGCGGTGTGGCTGTCCCCGTTCTACCCGTCGCCGCAGGCCGACGCGGGCTACGACGTGGCCGACTACCGGGACGTCGACCCGCTGTTCGGCACTCTCGCCGACGCGGACAAGTTGATCGCCGAGGCCCGCTCGCGCGGCCTTCGGGTGATCGTCGACCTGGTGCCCAACCACACCTCCTCGGCGCACCGCTGGTTCCAAGAGGCCCTGGCCGCCGCCCCGGGCAGCGCTCAGCGGTCCCGGTACATCTTCCGGGACGGCCTCGGCCCGGCCGGGGAGCAGCCGCCGAACGACTGGCAGAGCGTCTTCGGCGGTCCGGCGTGGACCCGCACGGTCGACCCGGACGGCCAGCCCGGCCAGTGGTACCTGCACCTGTTCGACACCGGCCAGCCGGACCTCAACTGGGACAACCCGGAGGTGCACGAGGAGTTCCTGGGCGTCCTGCGGTTCTGGCTGGACCGGGGGGTGGACGGTTTCCGGGTCGACGTGGCGCACGGCCTCATCAAGCAGGCGAACCTGCCCGACTGGCAGGAGCCCCAGGAGATCCTCTCCGGCAACGAGATCGACAAGCCACGGCCGCCGATGTGGGACCAGGAGGGCGTGCACGAGGTCTACCGGCAGTGGCGGCAGGTCCTGGACAGCTACCCCGGCGAACGGGTGCTGGTCGCCGAGGCGTGGGTCGAGCCGGCCGAGCGGCTGGCCCGCTACGTTCGCCCGGACGAGATGCACCAGGCGTTCAACTTCGAGTACCTGCTCGCCGCGTGGACCGCGCCGGCCCAGTACGCGGTGATCACCCGGTCCCTGGAAGCGACCGATTCGGTGGGCGCGCCGACGACCTGGGTGCTGTCCAACCACGACGTGGTGCGGCACGCTTCCCGGCTCGGCCTGGCGATCGGTGGCGGCCGGCCCAACGGCATCGGCATCGGTGACCCGCAGCCGGACGCCGCGCTCGGCCTGCGTCGGGCTCGGGCGGCCACCCTGCTGATGCTCGCCCTGCCCGGCTCCGCGTACCTCTTCCAGGGCGAGGAGCTGGGCCTGCCCGAGCACACCACCATGCCGGACGAGGCCCGCCAGGACCCGACCTGGGCGCGCAGCGGCCACACCCAGCGGGGCCGGGACGGCTGCCGGGTGCCGATCCCGTGGGAGGCCGACGCCCCGTCGTACGGCTTCGGGCCCACCGACGCCAGTTGGCTGCCGCAGCCGCCGTCCTGGGCGGAGTACGCGCTGGACCGGCAGCGCGACGTGCCCGGCTCGACGTACGAGCTGTACCGCGCGGCGCTGCGGCTACGCCGCGCCCACGGTCTGGGCCGGGGCACGCTCGAGTGGCTGTCCTCCGGTGACGAGACGCTGGTGTTCCGCAACGGCGACCTGACCGTGCTGACCAACTTCGGTGACGCCCCCGTGCCTCTCCCGCCCAACGCCGAGGTCCTAGCCACCAGCGCCGCCCCCCTGAACGACGACACCATCCCCACCGACGTAACAGTCTGGCTCCGCTAACCCACCCGCCCCACCCGCGCCCACCCCCGCCCACCGAACCCACGCACCGAACCCGCGCACCGGGCCCGCGCCGATCTTGCACTTTTGGTTGTCGACTTGAGGGGCTATGCCCCTTCTGTCGCCACCGAAAGTGCAAGATCGCGTGGGCGGGGGGGGCGTGGGGGTGGGGGTGGGGGTTAGAGGCGGTTGGCGCGGGTTTGTAGGAGACCGTGGACGTTTTTGATGTCCTCGGGGGCTGTGCGGGAGGCTCGCCAGTACATGACGCCGGTGGGGATGAAGAAGAGTTGGAACGCGGCCAGGCCGACGGCGAAGTTCAGTGGCGGCGGGAACGCCGTTCGCAGCCCCTGGAAGGCTCCCCAGACCAGCCCGTTGCCCGCCGCCCGACCGACACCGTTGACCAGGTTGCCGAGGCTGTAGACGGTCCCCCGGTGCTCCGGCGGGTTCACGTCGGCGATCAGCGCGAACCAGTTCGGTGAGTTGGCCGACGTCAACGCGAGCGCCACCACGGCGGTGAGCAGACTCAGCCCCACCGACGGCTCGGTGAACACGCTGGCCAGCACCGCGCCGACGACCGCGCCGCCGCTCCCGCCGTCCGGCACGTCGATGGTCACCGGCACGAAGAACAACACCAGGTAGAACGGGAGCGCGGCGAGGATGCCGACCGCCGCGACCACTGCCCGACCCCGGGGGGTACGCCGCTGCGCCGCGTCGCCGACGAGGCCGCCCACGATGGAGAGGACCCCGCCGAGTTGGAACAGGGTGGCGAAGACGCTGCCGACCACCACGGCGGTCGACTCCGAGTAGCCCTGCGCCTCGGCCCGCTCGGCGAAGAGCCTCGGCAGCCACACCAGTGACCCGAAGGCGGCCTGCGCGGTCAGCCCCTGCAGGATCAGCCACCGGTTGGTCCGCCGGTCGAGGATGCGCGGCAGGTCGGCGCGGCTGATCCGGTAGTCGTACTCGGCACCGGAGTCCAGGGCGTCCACCAGTTCCGGTTGGCTCTGGCCGCGACGGATGTCGTACGTGAAGAGGTACGCCACGGTGGCGGTGAGCCCCACCCCGGTCAGCAGCAGGAACGGCCGCCGCCAGTCGGTCGCGCCGAGCAGCCCACCGACAAGCGTGCCGGCGAGCGTGCCGACGCCCTGGGAGAGCCCCCAGAAGCTCATCACCAACCCACGGCGGGCCGGTGAGATCAGGTCGGTGACCACCGAGAAGCCCACCGAGCCGACCGCGCCGAGGCCGACCGCCGCGACGAACTGGGCGGCCAGGAACGCGAGGTACCCGCCGGCGAGCGCGCTGCCGCCGGTGCCCGCCGCCCAGAGCAGCGTGCCCACCATGAGCAGCGGCTTACGGTTGCCGTGGTCCCCGACGTACGCCCAGCCGACCGCGGCCACCGCGCTGACCAGGAAGCTGACGGCGGTCACCACGCCCAGCAGCCCGGTCGACACGTCGAACGTCCGGGCGATCGGCCCGTACAGCGGTGGGACCAGTCCGATCGCCACGTTGTCCAACGAGGCGAGCACCACGAACACCACGACGCTGTACAGCCGGTGCGCCGGGCCACCGCCCCGGCCGCGCGCGCGTTGCTCCCGCCCGCCACTGGTCACCGTCATGACCCGCAGCCAATCAGACCCGGCCGAGCAGGTTGGCACGCGGGTGGGCGTCGATCACCGTTGACCGACGCCCACCCGGTCGACCCGACGCTCAGCGCCGGTCGAGCACCAGTGACCGAGCCGCCGCGTACTGGTCACGGACGGCGGGGACGGGCTCCGCCGCGTACTCCTCGGTGCCCTTGACGTCCCACTGCGGTGGCGTCGGACCGCCCAGGGCGACCCAGGCGGCCTGGCGGGCGGCCCCGTCGGCGACGTACTCCCCGGCGGGTGGCACGACGACCGGGCAGCCGAAGACCTGCGGCGCGATCCGGCGGACCGCGGCCGACCGTGCCCCGCCGCCGACCAGGATGACCCGGCGGACGGTGGCCCCCTGCGCGGTCAGCGCGTCCAGGCCGTCGGCGAGGGCGCAGAGCATGCCCTCCACGGCGGCCCGAGCCAGGTGCGCGGGGGTCGAGGTGCGCAGGGTCAGGCCGTGTACGGCACCGGTGGCCAGCGGACGGTTGGGCGTCCGCTCGCCCTCCAGGTAGGGCACCATGACCAGCCCGTCCGCACCGGCCGGGGCGGAGAGGGCCAGCTCGGCGAGCTCGTCCAGGCTGACGCCGAGCATCGTGGCGGCGGCGTCCAGCACGCGCGCGGCGTTGAGCGTGCACACCAGCGGCAGGAAGCGACCGGACGCGTCGGCGAAGCCGGCCACGGCACCGCTGTCGTCGGCGGCCGGAACGTCGGCGACGCTGAAGACGGTGCCGGAGGTGCCGATCGAGACGACCACGTCGCCAGGGCCGGCGCCGACGCCGAACGCGGCGGCGGCGTTGTCGCCCGTGCCCGCCCCCAGCAGGGCGTCACCCCACTCCCCGGTCAGCCGACCGGCCGACTCGGCCGGGCCGAGCACCTCGGGCACCACGAGCTGCCGGCCGAACGCCCGTTCCAGCAGGTCCGGACGGTAGGTGCCGGTGGCTGGGGACCAGTAGCCGGTGCCGCTGGCATCCCCCCGGTCGGTCCGCAGCGCCGACAGGCCGGGCGCGCCGGCCAGCCGCCAGGTCAGCCAGTCGTGCGGCAGGCACACGGCGGCCACCCGGGCGGCCTGCTCCGGCTCGTGCCGGGCCAGCCACCGCAGCTTGGTGATGGTGAAGCTCGCCACCGGCACGCTGCCGGTGGCGTCGGCCCAGAAGCGACGCCCCGCCGCGCCGCCGCCGGCCTCCTCGACGAGGTCGGCGGCGGCGTCGGCGGAGCGGGTGTCGTTCCACAGCAGGGCCGGACGGACCACCTGGCCGCCCTCGTCGAGGCAGACCATGCCGTGCTGCTGGCCGGCGACCGAGACCGCCGCGACGTCGGCCAGCCCACCGGCCTCGTCGACGGCGCCGCGCAGCGCCTGCCACCAGGCTTCCGGGTCGACCTCGGTGCCGTCCGGGTGCGGCGCCCGGCCCTGCCGGAGCAGGGCGCCGGTCTCCGCGTCCCGGATGACCACCTTGCAGGACTGTGTGGACGAGTCAACGCCCGCGACCAGCGGCATGGCGGGGCCTCAGCGGGCGCCGAGCAGGTGCTCGACGGCGAGCTGGTTGAGCCGGACGAAGCCGAAGCCCCGGGCGGCCACCGCGTCCACGTCGACGTCCTCGAACGCGGAGCGGTCGGCCAGGAACTCCTCGTAGCCCTCGCCGTCGCCCAGCGTCGGCGTGCTCAGCTCGCCAACCTTGCTGGCGGCCAGCGCCTCGACGACCTCCGGGTCGGCGCGGAACGCCGCGGCACGCTCCTTGAGCAGCAGGTACGTGCTCATGTTCGCCGCCGCCGACGCCCACACACCGTCCATGTCCTCGGTACGCGACGGCTTGTAGTCGAAGTGCCGGGGACCGTCGTAGGTCGGACCGCCGTTGGGGCCGCCGTTCTCCAGGAGGTCCACCAGGGCGAACGCGTTCATCAGGTCACCGTGACCGAAGACCAGGTCCTGGTCGTACTTGATGCCACGCTGGCCGTTGAGGTCCAGGTGGAACAGCTTGCCCTGCCAGAGCGCCTGGGCGATGCCGTGGGCGTAGTTCAGCCCGGCCATCTGCTCGTGCCCGACCTCCGGGTTGAGGCCGACCAGCTCCGGGTGCTCCAGCTGGGAGATGAAGCCGAGCGCGTGCCCGATGGTCGGCAGCAGGATGTCACCGCGCGGCTCGTTCGGCTTGGGCTCCAGCGCGAAGCGCAGGTTGTAGCCCTTGTCGATGGAGTACTGGGTGAGCAGGTTGACGGCCTCGCGGTAGCGGTCCAGGGCGGCCTGGACGTCCTTGGCGAGGTCGTACTCGGAGCCCTCGCGGCCACCCCACATGACGAAGGTGCTCGCGCCCAGCTCGGCGGCCAGGTCGACCTGGCGCAGCACCTTGCGCAGCGCGAAGCGGCGGACGTCGCGGTCGTTGCTGGTGAAGCCGCCGTCCTTGAAGATCGGGTGGGTGAAGAGGTTGGTGGTGACCATGGGCACCACCAGGCCGGTCTCGTCGAGGGCCTTGCGGAACCGCGCGATGTGCTGGTCGCGGGTCGCGGCGTCCGCGCCGAACGGGATCAGGTCGTCGTCGTGGAAGGTGATGCCGTACGCGCCCAGCTCGGCGAGCCGGTGCACCGCCTCGACGGCGTCCAGCTCGGGGCGGGTCGCGTCGCCGAACGGGTCGCGGGCCTGCCAGCCCACGGTCCAGAGCCCGAAGGAGAACTTGTCGGCGGGGGTGGGACGAGGTGCCATGGTTGACCTCCGGGATGGTGGTGTCAGGTATTTGTTCAGCGATTGAATTATTTGCCCGCCCTATGGCAGTGTCAAGGGGTGAGCCCCACCCACGCCCCGGTCGGCGCGGCCCGTCAGGGCAGCCTGCGCGAACTCAACCTCGCCCTGGTCCTCGGCCGGATCGCCGCCGCCGACCGACCCCCGTCCCGCGCCGACCTGGCCACCGCCACCGGGCTGACCCGGGCCACCGTCTCCGCGGTCGTCGAGGACCTGCTCGCGGGCCAACTGGTCAGCGAGGCCGAGCCGGCGCCCCGGGCCGGCGCCGGCCGCCCGGCACGCGGACTGGTCCTGGCCGACACGGGTCCGGCCGGGCTCGGGCTCGAGGTCAACGTCGACTATCTGACGGTATGCGTCGTCGACCTCGCCGGCCAGGTCCGCCACCGCACCGTGCACCGCGCCGATCTGCGCCCCGTCGCGCCCGAGGACGCCCTGGCCCGCCTCGTCGACCTGGCCCGGCAGGCCCGCGCCGACGCGGCCCGGCAGGGCCTCACGCTCGCCGGGGCCGCGCTCGCCGTACCCGGCCTGATCGACGACTCCGGACAGGTCCGGCTCGCGCCGAACCTCGGCTGGCGGGACGTCCCGGTGCCCGAGCTGCTGAGCGCGCACCCACCCCTCACCGATCGGGTACCGGACGTACCGGCCCTGGTGGTGGACAACGAGGCCAACCTCGCCGCGCTCGGCGAGCTGCACTCCCGACCGCCCGGCCCGGCCAGCTTCCTGCACATCTCCGGCGAGGTCGGCATCGGCGCGGGGATCGTCCTGGACGGCGCGCTGTTCCGGGGCGTACGCGGCTGGAGCGGTGAGATCGGGCACCTGCCGGTGCACCCGCAGGGGCGGCCCTGCCGCTGCGGTGGGCGCGGCTGCCTGGAGCAGTACGCCGGTCAGGAGGCGATCGTGGCCGCTGCCGGACTGGTGCGGGCGGAGCTACCCGCCGACACCGCGACGGCCCGCCTGGCCGAGTTGGCCGAGGCCGGCGAGCCGGCCGCGCTGCGCGCCCTGAACGACGCCGGCACCGCCCTCGGGGTGGCGGTCGCCGGTGTGGTGAACCTGCTGGACCTGGACACCGTGGTCCTCGGCGGCGGGTACGCCCCGCTCGCCCCCTGGCTCTGCCCACCGGTGCTCGCCGAGATCAAGGCCCGGGTGCTCACCGCCGCCTGGTCACCGGTCACCGTCCGACCGTCGACCCTCGGGCCGGAGGCCGCCGCCGTGGGCGCGGCCGGATCGGTGGTACGGCGGATCGTCGCCCGCCCCGCCGGCTGGCTGAACCGCGCCGGCTGACCACCGACGACGCGGTCTGGGCGTGCGTCGGTGCCGCTCGGTATCCTTGCCGTCGAGCAACGATCGGCGGACGAGGAGCCCGGGAGCAGTATGCGTACAGGTCGTCGGACGCAGGTCGGCGTCGGGCGGTGACCACGACCAAACGGGGCGGCTCGGCCGGTCCGGTCGGCGGAGACGGGCAGACGTCGCGCCGTCCGACCCGGCACGGCGGCAGGGGGCTGCCCGCCGACCCACCGCTGGCCCGCGAGCTGCTCGACGGGCTCGCCGAGGCGGTGCTGACGACCGACGCGGCCGGCCGGGTGACCCTGGTCAACGCCCGGACGGTCGAGCTGCTCCCGGAGATCGTCGCGGGCGTCGAGCTGTCCGGCTGCGCGGTGGCGGCGCTGGCCCGAGCCGTCCGCGACGGCACGGCCGTGTTCGAGGCCCAGCACCACGGCCGCCACCTGCGGGGCGCCCGGCGGCAGCTCGCCGGCAACCGGTACGCCTGGTACGTCCGCGACGTCACCGAGGAGCACGCCCGCACCGACGCCCTGCTGGCCGAACGCTCCCGCACCGCCTTCCTCGCCCAGGCCGGCAGCCGGCTCGGACTCTCGCTGCACCGGGACCAGACACTCCGTACCACCGTGACCCTCGCCGTGCCGTACCTGGCCGACGCCGCCGTGGCGCTGCTCCGCCCGCCCGCGCCGGCCGAGCCGCACCCCCGCTTCACGCGGTACGCCGACGACGAGCCGGCCCCGGTGACCGGGGTGGCCGATGAGGAGCTGACCGATTTCGTCCCCGATCTCGGCGCGGCGTTCGACGGCGACCTCGGCGAGCCGACCCCCTGGCCGGACGCCGACGTCGCCGGGCTGACCGCCCTGCTTCCGCCCAGCTTCGGCCGGCCCGGCGCGGCGCTGGTCAGCACGATGCGCGGCCCCGGCGGCCCGGCCGGCGCCCTGCTGCTCGTCCGCCGTGCCGGGCGGGCCGACTTCGACTCCCGCGACCGGGAGCTGGCCCGTGAATTCGCCACGCGGGCCGGCGCGGCGCTGGCCGCCGCCGAGCTGTACGGCGAGCAGGCCCACCTGGCCCGGGTGTTGCAGACCAGCCTGCTCCCGCCGGAGCTGCCGGTGGTGCCCGGCGTACGCATGGCCGGCGGCTACCGGTCCGCGGGCGACACACTGCGCATCGGTGGGGACTTCTACGAGGTGTTCCCGCACCCGCGCGGCGCGCTGTTCGCGCTGGGCGACGTGTCCGGCAAGGGCGTCGGCGCGGCCGTGCTGACCGGGCGGGTCCGTCAGTCGCTACAGACGCTACGGCTCGTCGAGCAGCGCCCTTTGGAGCTGATCCACCTGCTCAACCGCACCCTGTTCGACGCGCCCGACGCGGCACGGCGCAGCCAGCTCACCACCCTGTTGCTCGGGTGGATGGAGCACGGACCAACGGGGGTGGATCTCCGCATCGCCGGCGGCGGCCACCCCGCGCCGCTGCTGGTCACCGCCGCCGGTTCCGTCACGGACGTCCCGGTCGGCGGTATGCCGGTCGGCGCGCTGACCGACGCCCGGTTCACCGAGGTACGGGTGCACCTCGATCCGGGCGATCTGCTCCTCGCGTACACCGACGGGGTGACCGAGGCGAGCGGCGGCCCGGCCCACGCGGAGAAGTTCGGCGAACGCCGGCTGCGCGGCGCACTCGCCGCGGCGGCCGGTCTGCCTCCGGCGGCCCTGGTCGACAGGCTGCTCCAGGTGGTCGACGAGTGGGTGGGCGGGCAGGCCCCTGACGACATCGCCATGCTGGCGGTGTGCGCGTCGACACCGGCCTGAACCCTGCGTTCGACCGTCAGGCGGTCCGCGCCACCGGTGGCTCGCCGGCGGACCAGTCGCGGGGCGGGCCCACCGTCCGCTCCGGTCCTGCCGCCCCGCCCTGCCACACCCCTCGGCTGGGCCGGTCCGGGTGCTCCGACGACTTGCGCGCCGGGCCGTCGGGCCGGTCCGGGTCCTGCGGCCATTCGTCTCGCCCACCCGGCGAGTCCCCGTCGTCCGGCCCGCTCCGCGCCCGCTGCCGGCGGGCGACCTCGTCGAACTCCCGCACCCCGCTCACCAGCGCGGCGCGACCCGCCGGGCTCATCGCGGCCAACACGGCGGCCAGCCGCTCCTGACGGTCGTTACGCAGCTCCGCGAGGAGCCGATGGGCCTCCGGGGTGAGGTGCAGGGAGATTTCCCGTCGGTCGAAGCGCCCCGGCTCACGCTCGAGCATGCCCGCCGCGACCAACCTGTCGCACAGGCGGCTGGCGGAACTCAGCAACATGTCCAGATGGGTGGCGAGCCGGCGTAGGTTGATCCCGTCGTACTGCTCGACCACCATCACCGCCCGTAGTTGGGCGCCGGACACCCGGCTGGCGGTCGCCTCGCGGGCGGAATCCCAGACGCCCAGCAGGGCACCCGCCGCCGCGTCCAATGCGGCAGCCATACTCGTCGCAGGGTCCGGTGGACCGTTGTGTTCGGCCATGGTGGCCCGAGACTACTCCGAACCCAGAGGTGGTCGAGCTCGGATGAAAGAGGCCTGATGAGCGAACCGGTCAATCGGGCACGGCGTACCCTGAACGAGACACCCGCCGACCGTCTCGTGGGTGGGATCCGCACGGTTCTCGACGAGGCGTACGGGATTTCCGAGGCGGAGCTGTACCAGGTCGACTACCGCCTCGCGGAGCTGCTGCCCCTCACCGAAGGTGACTCTCTCCGGGGCGCCGGCCACCCCGCCTGGCGTGCCTTCGACCACCAGTCGCCCGTCCTGGTCGACGGCGTCGCCTGGTTTCCGGTCACCATGCGCGGCGAACGCCGGGGCGTCCTGCGCCTGGCGCCGGTGGTCGACGACCCGGCGGTGCTCGCCGCGCTGGCCGACATCGCCACCTCGCTCGCGCACGAGGTGGCCGCCGTCTCCCCCGGAACCGACGTCTACAGCGTGGCCCGACGCAGCCAGCGGCTCACCCTGGCCGCCGAGATGCAGTGGGACCTGCTGCCCGGCCGGAGCCGGGTCCGCCCCTCGTTCAGCCTGGCCGGGCAGCTCGAACCGGCGTACGCCGTGCGGGGTGACAGCTTCGACTGGTCCGACGACGGGGAACGGCTCTGGCTCTCCACGGTCAACGGCAGCGGTGAGGGTGTCGCGGCATCGCTGCTCACGTCGCTGGCCACCCACGCGCTGCGCAACGCCCGCCGGGCCGGCCTCGGCCTGGGCGATCAGGCCGCCCTCGCCGACCAGGCCATCTACGACGAGTACCGGGGCAAGCGGCACCTCTCCGCGCTGCTGATGGAGCTGGACCTGCGCTCCGGGACGATGACCGTGGTGGACGCCGGCTCGCCACGGCTCGTCCTCCTGCGTCGGGGTGAGGTCACCGAACAGCCGCTGGAGGCGCAGTTCCCGCTCGGCATGTTCGAGGCGACCGACTACCACGAGCAGACGTTCACGCTGGAACGCGGTGACCGGCTGTTCGTCGTCAGCGACGGCGTCGTGGACGCCACCGGGCAGAGCATCCGCTACGGCGAGTCGGCGCTGGACCGGTTCCTGCGGCGGACGGGCCCGATGGAGCCGCTGGACGCCGTCCGGTCGCTCCTCGGCGACCTGCGCGCCTTCGTGGCCGGCGACCTCGTCGACGACGCCGTGGTGGTCTGCCTGGACTGGACCGGCCCGCAGCCGTGAGCGTGACGGTCAGTACGCGCCGCGACTGTTCAGCACCGCCCCGGCGGTCTTCCAGAGGATGGTGAGGTCGGCGGCGAGCGACCAGTTCTCCACGTAGTAGAGATCGAGCCGGATGCCGTCCTCCCAACTGAGGTCGGACCGGCCACTGACCTGCCACAGCCCGGTCATGCCGGGCTTGACCAGCAGTCGCCGGGCCACATCGCCGTCGTAGCGGGCCACCTCGGACGGGAGCGGCGGACGCGGCCCGACGAGGCTCATCTGGCCCAGCAGGACGTTGACCAGCTGTGGCAGCTCGTCCAGCGACCACTTGCGCAGCAGCCGGCCGACCCGGGTCACCCGAGGGTCGTCGCGCATCTTGAACATCAGGCCGTCGGTCTCGTTCCGGGCCACCAACTCGGCGAGCAGCGCGTCGGCGTTGATCACCATCGTCCGGAACTTGAACACCCCGAACTCCTGCCCGCCCCGCCCCACCCGGACCTGCCGGAACAACACCGGCCCCCGGCTGTCCAGCTTGATGGCCAACGCGATGACCGCGATCAGCGGCAGGAGCAGCGCCAGGGCGACCGACGACATCGACCGGTCGACGAAACCCTTGACCAGCTTGCGCGCGCCACGGAACTCCGGCGCCTCGACGTGGATCAGGGGCAGCCCGGCGACCGGGCGGGTGTGGATCCGCGGACCCGCCACGTCGGTGAGCGCGGGGGCCACGACGAGGTCGACGCCGGTCCCCTCCAACTGCCAGCCGAGTCGACGCAGTCGGGCCGCGGTCAGCTCACCGGAGGCGGTCACCGCCACGGTGTCCGCGCCGATCGCGGTCGCGGCCTCCGGGATGCCCCGGAACGACCCCACCACCGGTACGTCACCGAGCCGCTGCGCCACCGGCGCCAGCAGCGCGTCGGGGATGCACGCGCCGACCACCTGGTAGCCCGCGTACGGCTCGCGGCGCAGGGTGTGCACCAGTTCCAGGACGTGTGCGGTGTCGCCGACGACGAGCACCCGGCGGGACCAGCCGGCGCCCTTCGAGCGGGCCCGGTGCAGCCGTTTGCGCGCCGCGAACCGGGTCACCTCCAAACCGACCGTACCGACCGCGAAGGAGATGCCGAGGAAACCCCGGGAGACGCCGACGTCGGCGATGTAGCCGGCGATGGCGATCGCGCCGGCCAGTCGCAGGCTCGCCGAGCTGACCCGTCGGTACTCGTCCGCCCCGTAGCCGACGACGCGGTCGTCGTAGCAGCCGAGCGCCTTGAGGGAGATCAGCCAGGCCAGGACCAGGCCGGGAGCCACCAGCACGTACGGGATCTTGGAGCCGACCGGCTCCTCGTCACCGAACCTGCCGACGTACCCCACGAGCAGCGCGATGATGAGGACGGTGGTGTCCAGCACCACCAGGACCCGGATGTAGGAACGTTCGTCGGCACGGGCCACCAATCCGCTCGGACGGTCCCTCGGCGGCGCCGAGGTGTCCGCGGGGGTCAACAGTGTCGCGGTCGTCACCGGCCCTCCCACTCTGCTCAGGACGGCCCCGGCCGACGGGTCGGGCCGAAGGCGGACCGATATTGCCGGAACACGTCGACATCCTGCCCTGACAACTATGACTGCCGATTGCTTCCGACGTATTGCCGTCACTTTTCTTCAATCCCCTGGCCACAAAAGGAACCCGCCGTACCGGTGAGCCGGTACGGCGGGTTCCATTTGCTCAGTGGCGGCTCAGCGCGGGGCTGGCGGACGCCGCGCGATGGCGGTGAGGAAGATGCTGCCGATCTCGCTCGGGTCCTTGGTGACGAAGACGTCCCCGCCGGTCACCTTCGTGATCGACTCCAGTTCGGCCTTGCTGACGCCCTCTCCGATACCGATCATGATGACCTGCACCGGCCGCTCCGGATCGGCGATCTGCTTGAGCTTGGCGAGCAGCTGCTGCTGGTTGATGCCGTTGTCGTCCTCGTTCTTGCCGTCGGTGAACAGCACGATCGAGTTGACCCGGCCGGGCTGCCAGTCCTCCTGCACCGCCTGGTACGCGGCCAGCATCGTGTCGTACAGGCCGGTGTCACCGTTGGACGGCTTGACGGTGGCGAGCGCCCCCTCCAACTGGGCCCGCTGGCCGGAGAGCGGTCCGATCGGCACCAGTTCCCGGTAGTCGCGGTTGCCGACCAGCTTCGTGGAGAAGGTCCACAGACCGATGGACCAGGAGTCGTCGAAGAGCCCGAGGCCGCGCCGGGCCGCGTCGACGGTGACCTCCTCCCGGCTGCGGTTGTTGGCGCTGGGCACCTCGTCCTTCATCGAGCCGGAGACGTCGATGACGGCGAGCATCCGGCCGGACTGGGTGGCGATCGACCAACTGGACACAACGCGCTGTATCGCGGCCGGGTCCAACCCGCCCGCCGCGGTGCCGCCGGCCGCCGGGGCGGTCGACGCGCCACCGGCCGGGCTCGGCGCGCCCTGCGGGGCGTTGAAGCCGGCACCCCAGTTGCCGTCCGGCCCGCGCAGCGACTGCGCCGCCAGGCGGTCCCGGAACTTCGGCGCGGTGAGCAGCTCGTACAGCACCTTCGCCGCCGCCGCCTTGGTCGGCTCGATGCCGGGCAGCACCGCGTACGGGTAGTCCAGCGGCATCGGCGCCGGCTCCATGTAGAGCGCGGCGAGCGGCACCGGAGGCTTCTTGCTGTTGTACGCGATCACGTCTTCCTCGGACAGCGCCGCCGCACCGAGAGCGCTCGCGATGGAGGTCGGGTCCGTGGCGGTCGGGAAGCGGGCGAGGAGGTCGTTGCGGAGCGAGGAGCGACCGGTGGCCAGCGCCCGCAGCGCGCCCACGGTGTTGCGCTGGGCGTCGCCGCCCGCGCCACTGGCGGCCGTGGTCAGCGAGAGCAGGCCGGACAGCCCGGCCGCGTCCCGGGTCGGCTCGACGATCCCGGTCCGCAACGGCTTGCTGCTGTTGACCTGCTTGAGCAGATCGGCCCAGGTGAACTTGGCGTTGGGCCAGCCGAGCCGCGTCGCCACCGGCTCGGGCATCGCCACGACGACGGGGCTGCGCGCGATGGAGGCGCCGTTGGTCGGCGCGAACGCCGTGGCGTCCTTCTTGAGACGCAGCAGCCAGGTCGAGGAGTCCGGCACCCAGACGTCCGGGGTGACGGCCGTGCCGCTGGCCTGGCCGACGCCGGCGAGTACGGCACCGTGCTTGGCGGCCACCACGGCGGCCACGTCAACCGGGTCGGATGCCGAGACATCGACGCGGATGCAGGTGGGGCCGACCGCGGCGCCGTCCTTCACCCACTGCGAGGCGGCGGCGTCCACCGCGGGCGCGAGCTCGGTGGCGACCGCCACGGCGAGTCGGATCTCCCCTGAACAGCTTGGCTGGATCAGCTCCTTGTAACCGAACCAGACGCCGGTGGTGACGACGAGAACCGTCGCCGTCGCGGCGGCGGCTGCTAGATGGAGTTTCGAACGCATTCGATGGCGACCTGCAGACACGCTGACCATCTTGCGTATTAGGTGCCGTCTCTGCCACATCCGTTCGGACTAAAGTTACGCAGGAGAAACAGTTGATCACCATTTAGCAACAGAGAGTGATGAATCGGCCCCACGGCGTTGCCAAACCTGTCGCGCTCTCGCATTCGCTTCCGTCATTCCGTCCGCTCACGGCAGGACGCACGTCGGGCTCGCCAGCGGTACGGGCTCACCCACCGGAGCCGGTACGCCCGTGCTCGGGTCACGTCGCAACACCCGCACCAGGTCCGCCCGCTCGTCGGCGACGTAGAGATGCTCGCCGATCAGCGCGAAGTGTCGCGGCCACTCCCCGCCGGTGTCCACCTCGGACACCAGCGCGGGCAGCTCACCGGTCAGGTCGAAGACGGCGATGGTGCCGATACCGCGGTTCGCGACGTAGAGCAGACGCCCGTCCGGGTCGACAGCGACCTCCGAGGGCTGCACGTGACCGGTCCGCCCGCTGGCGTCGACCCGGCCACGCTGGTGCAGTGACCCGTCCTCGGACAGCTCGTACGCGGTGACCGTGGCATCCAACTCGCCGACCAGGTAGCAGCGCCGGCCGTCGGGGTGACGGGCCAGGTGCCGGGGCCCGACGCCCGGCGCCGTACGCATCCGCGGTCCGCGCGGCACCAGCCGCCCGCTCGCGTTGTCCAGGTCGTACCGGTAGACCGAGTCGGTGCCGAGGTCCACCGCCAGCAGGGGCTCCCGGTCACGGCCCGGAGAGACCATGTGGGCGTGCGCCCGCTCCTGGCGTTCCGGGTCGGCGCCGTGGCCCTCGTGCACCACGAGATCGGTGCGCTCGCTGGGCACGCCCTGCTCGTCGAGCGGGAAGACCGCGACGCTTCCGCTGCCGTAGTTGGCCGCCACCAGGTGCCCACCGTCGGGCAGCACCGCCAGGTGGCAGGGCTCGGCGCCGCCGGTCGAGAAGCTGCCGAGCGCGTCCAACGCGCCGTCCGAGGAGACCTGCCAGGCGCTGACCAGACCGTCGGTCAACTCGTTGACCGCGTAGAGCACCGGCCGCGTGGGGTGCCGCGCGAGGAACGACGGCGACGGCGTGACCGCCACCGTGCCGAGCGGGGTCAGTGCTCCGGTGGCCGGGTCACGGCGTGCGGCGACGATGCCGTCCGCCCGCCCGCCGCTCTGCGCGGTGTAACCCCCGATGTGGACGATCTCGCCCGGACCAGTCACGCTGCACCCCTTTGCCGACATCCTGGAGTAGATCCAACCAGAGCTGCCCAGGAAGCCGACCGGCTAACCGGCTTTTCGACGCCGGCGCGGTCCGCCGGACCCGCGGTGACGGTTCAGGAGGCCGCCACCGGCTCGCCGCGCTGCCGGGCCACGTGCTCGACCAAGGAGATCAACACCAGCTTGCCGGACTGCCGGTCCCGGGCGTCGCAGAGCACCATCGGCACGTCCGGGTCCAGGTCGAGCGCTCGGCGTACGGTCTCCAGGTCGAAGCGACGGGTGTCCTCGAAACAGTTCACCCCCACCACGAACGGGATGCCACGCTGCTCGAAGTAGTCGATCGACGGGAAGCAGTCGGCCAGCCGCCGGGTGTCGGCGAGCACCACCGCGCCGAGCGCGCCGAAGGCCAGCTCGTCCCAGAGGAACCAGAACCGGTCCTGGCCGGGGGTGCCGAACAGGTACACCTGGAGGTCGTCGTTGATGGTGATCCGGCCGAAGTCCATGGCCACGGTGGTGGTCGTCTTGCCCTCCACCCCCGAGAGGTCGTCGGTGCCGATGCCGGCGTCGGTCAGCACCTCCTCGGTCTGCAACGGCCGGACCTCGCTCAACGCGCTCACCAGCGTCGTCTTGCCGGCGCCGAAGCCCCCCGCGATGAGGATCTTCAGTGCCAGCGGAACGGTGAGGGCTGAGCCCGCCTGGTCATAGCGCACGGAGTCCACTGACCACCGCCTTGAGGATGTCGTCGTTGGGAAGATCGCGGCTGGCCGGCGGCTCGTGCACCGCGACCAGGCCCTGCGCGAGGAGGTCGCCCAGCAGCACCCGGATCACGCCGACCGCGAGGTCCAGCTCGGCCGCCAGCTCGGCCACCGACACCGGGTGACCGGCCAACGCGACCAACCGCCGGTGCTCCGGCGGCAACTGCGGCTGGGCCGCCGGGTCGACGTCCGCGGCGGCCAACACGAACGCGACCAGGTCGAAGCCACCGGCGGCGGAGCGCACCCGGCCGCCGGTGAGCGTGTAAGGGCGGACCACCGGGCCCGCGTCGCCGTCCAGCCACTCGTGCTGGGGGCCGGGCGGCTCAGCCCGCATCACCGGCGTCCGCGGGCGGTCGGGCCGACGCGGTCAGGTTCTCCCCCACCCGAATGACCAGCATCGCCATCTCGTACGCGACCAGGCCGATGTCCGCGTCCGCGTCGCTCACCACGGCCAGGCAGGCGCCCTGGCCGGCGGTGGTGACGAAGAGGTACGCCGATTCCATCTCCACCACGGTCTGCCGGACCGGGCCACCGTCCACGTGGTGGCTCGCGCCCCGAGCCAGGCTGGAGAAGCCGGCGGCGAGCGCGCAGAGGTGCTCGGCGTCGGCGCGTTCCAACTCGGCCGAGGAGCCGAGCAGTAGTCCGTCGGCGGAGAGCACGACCGCCTCCCGGGCGGCCGGCACCCGCTGCACCAGCTCGTCGAGCAACCAGTCGAGGCTGGCGCTCTGCTTCGTCGTTTCCCGCACTAGGCGTCCCTCTCAGTCACTGTCGGTTCGATGGCCTTCGGGGGCGCGGAGGATCCCGAATCGGCGGCGGACCCGGTCTCCGGGGTCGCCACGGATCGCTGAGCCGGGACCGCCGTCGGCGCAGCGGCCGGGATCGCCGGCGCTGCGGAGGGCGGAGGCGCGGGGGCGTGGGTCGGGCCCGCCGGGGCGACCACCGTCGCCCGACCCCGGGCGGTGCCGGCCTGCAGGGACGCCATCACCCGGCGTACCTCCTCCGGCGAGCGGGGCGACGGCGTGTCGGCGGCGGTGGGCCGGGGCAGGGCGTTGGGGGTACGTCGCCGTACCCGCCGGGGCAGCCCCTCCAGGTCGTCCGCCGCCCCGTCGGAGGGCGGCTCGTCCGTGGCGGCCGGCAGATCGGACGCCGGGCCCGTGGGCAGAACGAGGGTGGGCGGGTCACTGGTGACGAGCGGGGCCGAGGTGGTACGACCGGCGCGCGACCGGGGCGCCGTCGTCCGGCGTACGGGTCGGGTCAGTCGCCGGTCACCGGGCGCGGCGTCGAGCGACGCCGGATCGGGGCCGGCCGGTGGCTCGGCGGTGACCAGGTCGGTGGGGATCAGCACCACGGCGGTGACGCCGCCGTCCTCGGGGGACCGCAGTCGCACGCGTACGGAGTGCCGCGCCGCCAGCCGGGCCACCACGAACAGACCGAGGCGGGCGCTCTGCGCCGGATCGAACTCGGGCGAGCTGGTCAGCCGGGTGTTGGCGTTCTCGAGCGCGGTGGCAGACATGCCCAGCCCCTGATCGGTGACCGACAGGACGTACCCGTCGGCGACCTGCTCCCCGGTGATGGTCACCCGCGTGTCCGGCGGGGAGAAGGCGGTGGCGTTCTCGACCAGCTCGGCGAGCAGGTGGATGATGTCGCCCACCGCCCGGCCCAGCACACCGGCCGGCTGTACGACGGTGATGTCCACCCGGTCGTACGCCTCGACCTCGCTGATCGCCCCGCGGACCAGGTCGACCATCGCGACCGGGTTGCGCCACCCCCGGCCCGGCGCGGAGCCGGCCAGGATGACCAGGTCCTCGGCGTGCCGGCGGAGCCGGGTGGCCAGGTGGTCCACCTGGAACAGCTCGGCCAGCTCGTCCGGGTCCTCGGCGCGTCGCTCCATCCGGTCCAGCAGGTGCAACTGCCGGTGCACCAGGCCCTGGCTGCGGCGGGCGATGTTGAGGAACACCTCGTTGAGCCCCCGGCGCAGGGTGACCTCGTCCACGGCCGCCTGGACGGCGGTGCGCTGCACCTCGGTGAAGGCCCGCCCGACCTCGCCGATCTCGTCGTGGCCGTACTCCAGGGGTGGCGCCTCCCGGGCGACGTCGACGTGCTCGCCGCGACGCAGCCGGGCCACCACGTCGGGCAACCGGTGCTCGGCCAGTTCGAGGGCCGCGGTACGGACTCCGCTGAGCCGCCGGACCAGGGTGCGGCCGACCCGCAGCGCCACCAGCACCGAGACCACCACGGCGACGAGACCGAGCACCCCGGCGGCGGCGAGTCGGACCAGGATCCCGACCGCCATCGGCACCGAGCGGTCGGTGAGGTTGTCGGCCTCGGCCAGCTCGAAGTCGCGCAACTCCTGCTGTACGGCGTCGTGGCTGGCCTGCCACGCCGCGGCGTCCACCGGTGGCCGACCGGACCGGTTGGCGCCGATCAGCGCGTCCTGCATGGCCCGCAGGCTGGTGAAGTCGGGACTCTCGGTGAGCCGCTGGTACGCGGCGCGCGCGGTTTCGGGCAGGTCGGCCACCGCGCTCTCGGTGAGCCATCGCTGGTTGCCGATGGTCTGCACGAGCAGCGCGTGCTCCCCGTTGCCGAACTT
Organism: Micromonospora sp. CA-248212; assembly: GCF_050948405.1. NCBI lineage: Bacteria > Bacillati > Actinomycetota > Actinomycetes > Micromonosporales > Micromonosporaceae > Micromonospora > Micromonospora sp. CA-248212. The sequence continues at coordinate 6,016,788 of NZ_CP192023.1, forward strand.
CCCGGCGGTCAGCACACCGGCCAGCATCGCGTCCGTCTGGCCCAGCAGCTCGCGGGACCGGCCCAGCGTGGTGAGGGCCAGCGCCTGCCGGTTGATGCCGGGGTCACTCAGGCTCGCCAGGGCGGAGAACGCCTGGAAGGCCGCCGAGACCATGCCGCTGTAGAGGCCGATCGCGCCCGCGCGGTCCATCATCCCGTCGTCGATGAAGTCCCGCCCGGTCGGCAGCGCCGCCAGGGCGGTGACCAGCCGGTCGACGCGGTCCTCCAGCAGGTCGTCGGCGGCGGAGCGCAGCGCCTCCCCGTCGACCCGGCGACGCAGCTCGGCGACCGCCCGGTCGGTACGCAGGCGCTGCTCGGCCAACGCGGGCAGTTCGGTGTCGCCGGCGAGCTGCACCACCGAGAGACGACGCTCGCGTTGCAGCTCGGTCACCACCACCTCGCCGGGGCGGCCCAGGTCGTAGAGGAGGGTCCGCGCGGAGAGCAGGTTCAGGGCGGGCCCGAAGGTCAACGTCGTCGCGAAGATCCACAGCGCGAGGAGCGCGGACACCGGCGCGACGACCAATGCGGTCAGCTTCGAGCGGATAGGCCAGTCGCGGGTTCTCATCAGACCTCGCCCGTCAAGGGTGGCAGGAGGGGCGCCGGCACCGCCGGGCAGCGCGCTCGCCGGTCGCGTACCCGGTCGTCGGGCCGGGCACCGGCGCGCGCGCCTTGGGCAGGATACGTAATCACGCCCGGTTGCACTACCGCCGTCGGACGGCATCCGGGCTGCGGAGCGCGCCCTCGCGAGTACGGGAAGCGCCCCGCTGTCGCGCTCCCCCGGGCGCTGGTGCTGGGCCGGAAAGGATCAGACGTCGGGGGCGATGCCGTACGACGGGGGCCAGTCCACCCACTCGGACTATCTGGAATGAGTCAGGTTTCTGTCAGCTACCGCCACGGTCGGACCGCGATCGGCGAGGAAAGTCCCCCGGATCGGGATTGGCGATCAGTACGCGGAGGGAATACCAGATGACGAAGGAGGAGCCCATGTCGCCCACGCAGATAGTCGTCATCGTGCTCGTCGTGCTGGTGATCATCGCGGCGATCGCCGTGGCCGTCCGGACGATCGGTCGCCGCCGCGCGCTGCAGAGCCGGTTCGGACCGGAGTACGACCGGGTGGTGCAGGAGCAGGAGAGCCGGTCCGCCGCGGAGCGTGAGCTACGCGACCGGGAGCGCCGGCACGCCGATCTCACGCTCACCCCGCTCAGCCCGGAGTCGCGGGCGCGGTACGCCGCCGCCTGGGAGGAGCTCCAGATCCGCTTCATCGACTCGCCGGGTGAGACCGTGGGCGACGCGGACGAACTGGTCACCCGACTCATCGAGGAGCAGGGCTACCCGACCGGAGACTTCTCCGACCAGATCGCCCACCTCTCCGTCGAGCACGCCCGCACCCTGACCAACTACCGGGACGCGCACGAGATCCACCTGCGCAACTCGCGGGGTGAGGCGACCACCGAGGAACTGCGTCAGGCGGTCGTGCACTACCGGGCCCTCTTCGCCGACCTGCTCGGCGAAGAGCCCGTCGGTCAGCGCACGCCCGAACAGCGTTCCCACCCGGACACTCCGCACGACGCCACGAGCCGCTGAGGAGGCCACCGATGCGCCACGAAGAGCAGCAGGTGAGCAACGACCATCCGGAGGCCGTCCGGTCCGCGCCGGTGCCGGTCCCGCCGACCGGTGACCGGGCCGCCCACTCGGACGTACCCGAGGACTCCCTGGACGACCGGGGCACCTTCGACGATCCGACCATCGGCGACGAGCGGAGCGCCGACGACGTCCCGACCACCGACCACGAGCGGGCCAATGGCACCGATCCGAGCGTTCGCCATGACCGGGCCGACGACGAGGGTGACTTCCACGAGCCGGGTCCGCTGCCGACCGCGTTCGGCGCCACCACGGTCGCCGACGCGGTGGCCGCGTCCGCCCTGGCCAGCCCACGCCCACAGGACCAGCCCGACCCGCGGGCCGAGCGGACCGCCGCGCCGGGCGACGGCGCCGAGGACGGCGAGCGGGAGGGCCTGCGCGCCGACCCCACCGCCGAACTGCACCGCCGCGACGGCTTCGCGGAGACCGACGTTGACCCGACACCGGACGCCGACGAGGCGGCCGACGTGGACATCGACGACCGACGGGACGGGACCGACAGCGCGCGAACCGTCGTCGTGCCGGGGAGCACGGAGGGCGCGCCGGAGCGTCGAAGCGACCTGACCGACTGGGCTGGCGATCCGGACGCGGCCACGGCGGGCGCGGCCGGCTACGGCAGCGCGTCGCCGGAGCTGGTGGACCCGGACGCGGACGGCGACCCGGTCGCGACCGAGGGCACCTCGACCTCACTGGAGTCGGCCGGCACCTCGCGACCCGCCGGTTCGACCGTCGCCACCGACGCGGCCACGCTCCTGGACGGGGACACCGCACAGGGTTTCCGGGACCGCTGGCGGGACGTGCAACTACGGTTCGTCGACGATCCTTCCGCCGCGGCGGGCGAGGCGCAGGCCCTGGTCGAGGAGGCCATTCAGGCACTCGCCTCGGCGCTCGCGGCGCAGAAGAACACGCTGGGCGGCTGGCAGGACGCCGGCTCGGCGGACACCGAGCAACTGCGCATGGCGGTCCGTAACTACCGGGACTTCCTGGACCGCGTTCTGGGTCGCTGAAACAACACGATCGCAAGGGGCGCTCCGGCCTACGGGTGGGGGCGCCCCTTCGCGCGCGCCGACATCGCACGAGTGGGGGCGAACACACCGCTGGCGACGCAGAGGCGTGAAACCTCGCGGAGCGGGTAATAGGGCGCGCGCATCGAATGCGGTGCCCACGTCGGACGAGGGGTGACGAGATGGACGGCGGCGGCCTCCGGCTCAACATGAACGGGCTGGACTATCTGATCCTCGCGCTGTACTTCGTCACCGTCCTCGGAGTCGGCTTCGCCGCCCGCCGGGCGATCCGGACCAGCGTCGACTTCTTCCTCTCCGGCCGTTCCCTGCCGGCCTGGGTGACCGGCCTCGCCTTCGTCTCGGCGAACCTCGGGGCACTGGAGATCATCGGTATGGCGGCCAACGGCGCCCAGTACGGCGTCATGACGGTCCACTACTACTGGATCGGCGCGGTGCCGGCGATGGTCTTCCTGGGCATCGTGATGATGCCCTTCTACTACGGCTCCAAGGTCCGCAGCGTCCCCGAGTACCTGCGGTTGCGCTTCAACCGGCCGACCCACCTGCTGAACGCGCTCAGCTTCGCCGTCGCCCAGGTGCTGATCGCCGGTGTGAACCTCTACGCGCTGGCCCTGGTCATGCAGGCGCTGCTCGGCTGGCCGCTCTGGACGGCGATCGTGGTCGGCGCGGCGATCGTGCTGGCGTACATCACCATCGGTGGCCTGTCCGGGGCCATCTACAACGAGGTGCTCCAGTTCTTCGTCATCCTGGCCGGCCTCATCCCGGTCACCGTGATCGGTCTGGTCAAGGTCGGCGGCGTGAGTGGGCTGATGGACGCGGTCCGCGACTCGAAACTCGGCGAGGCGGGTCTACACGCCTGGCAGGACACCGCCAGCACCGACAACCCCCTCGGCGCGCAGTGGATCGGCATCGTCTTCGGCCTCGGTTTCGTGCTCTCGTTCGGCTACTGGACGACGAACTTCGCCGAGGTGCAGCGGGCCCTGTCGGCCAAGAACATGAGCGCCGCCCGACGTACGCCGATCATCGCCGCGTACCCGAAGCTGTTCATCCCGCTGGTCACGATCATCCCGGGCCTGGTCGCCCTGGTGACGGTCAAGGGCCTCGGCGCGGAGAGCGGCGACCTGCAGTACAACAACGCCATCCCGCTGCTGATGCGGGACCTGCTGCCCAACGGCGTGCTCGGGGTGGCGGTCACCGGCCTGCTCGCGTCGTTCATGGCCGGCATGGCGGCCAACGTGAGCGGCTTCAACACCGTCTTCACCTACGACATCTGGCAGTCGTACGTCCGGCGCGGCCGGTCCGACGACTACTACCTGCGGATCGGCCGGTGGGCGACCGTCGCGGCCGTGGTGATCGGCATCGGGACGGCGTTCATCGCCTCCGGGTTCAGCAACATCATGAACTACATCCAGGCGCTCTTCTCCCTGTTCAACGCGCCGCTGTTCGCCACCTTCATCATCGGCATGTTCTGGAAGCGGATGAGCGCCCTCGCGGGCTTCTGGTCGCTGCTGCTCGGCACCCTGGCGTCGCTGGTGACGTACCTGCTCTACAAGGGCGGCGTGATCGGCTTCAACTCCGACCTGGAGGAGAGCTTCTGGGGCGCCGGCATCGCGTTCGTCACCGTGGCGGTGGTTGCCGCCATCCTCACCCCGCTCACCGCGCCCAAGCGCGACGAGGATCTGCGCGGGCTGGTCTACGGGATGGGCGGCGTCGACCTGAAGGGCGACGTGCTCGCCGGGGACGCCGTCTGGTACCGCTCCCCCGTGCTGCTCGGCCTGGTCGCGGTCGCGCTGGCCGCACTCTTCTACATCCCGGTCTTCTAGGAAAGGAGTCGGCAGATGAGCAACGACGGCCAGCCGGCGCAGGACCCGCTGATCGACGAGACGCAGTCGGAGGAGCGCCGCTCCGCCGCCGCCCGTCTGTTCGACATCCGTCGCGTGATCGGTGGGCTCTTCGTGGCGTACGGGATCATCGTGACGCTGATCGGCATCTTCGACAGTCGAGCCGAGATCGACAAGGCCGAGGGTGTCCGCATCAACCTGTGGGCCGGCCTGGTGATGCTCGCCTTCGGGCTGGTCATGCTGCTCTGGCAGTGGCTGCGGCCGGCGGAGGCGCCGTCCGCGAACGAGCCCCGAGCCGACCACTGAACTCCGGTCCGCCGCCGACGCCGTCCACCGGGACGGCGCCGGTGCCGCGCATGGGCACCCGCGCACGGGGTACGCGGCGGGGATCAGGCACCGTGTCGGACACAGGAGGCAGCACCATGACCGATCGCGACCGCCGACCGCTGGAGGAGAGCCCGCAAACGGCCGCTGCGGTGGACGACGACAGCACCGTCCCGGAGCTGCGGACCGGGGGTGGCCCCGACCGCGACACGCCGACCTTCACCGAACCCCGCGAGCGGCAGCCGGACCTTGCCCCGGACACCGACGACCTGATCGGCGACCCGTACGCCGCCGGGACCGGCGCGACCGGGACGGGCACCGGCGCGGGCGGCGACAACATCCGTACCGGCGGCGAGCAGCCCTGGGAACCGGAGGACCTGGTGATGGCCCGTGGGCAGGACCTCACCCCGGAGAACCTGGACAAGGCCCGCCGCGACCTGGCCGAACACGGCCGCGCGGCGATCGAACGCACCGTGCCCTGACCCGGGACAGACGCGGAAAAGGGGGGTCCCCGGCCCGACCGTGATGGTCGGACCGGGGACCCCGGGGAAACCTGCCCCCGGCAGTGCCTCACCTACTGCCGGAGGCGGGTTGGCACGTGAGCTACCCGATCAGAGCGCCGGGTAGGCGTTCTGCATCAGCTCCCGGAACTGGGCCGAGAACCACGCCCCGGAGATCGGCGCGTTCCCCAGCGCCCCGCTCGGGTTGTTGCCGTTGCGGGCGTTACCGCCGTACGTCGGGTCGCACATCCGGTCGAAGCCCTTGCCCTCGTTGTTCGGGATCTCCGAGCTGGAGCCGTCCGACTCGCCCGGAGGCTTCACCCAGACGTAGGCGTCGATGCCCGTAGCCGGGTTCGCCCGCGGCCGCTCGCCGAGACCCGCGCCGGCCTGGTTGCACCAGTTACCGGCGTGCGCCCGACGGTCGATCCGGCCACCGTTGACGTACGTGTCGACGCTGGTCGTCGCGCCCGGGCCGGTGGGCCGGTTGGCGCCGCCCCAGCCGTTGCGGGACGTGTCGATCAGCATGCCGATGTTGGAGTTGAAGCCCAACGACACCAGCTTGGTCCGGAACGCCTGGGCGAAGGACAGCTCGTCGACGTAGTAGTTCCAGTCGATCCACTTGGACTGCCGCACCGTCTGGCCGTTCACGTTGTCGGTGACCTTGAAGTACGGCTCGGTGAGCGCCGAGTAGTTGGCGGTGTTGGTGATGAAGCCGTGCACGTTGTTGACCGTGCTGCCGGAGGCGACAGCGGCGGTCTTCAGGATCTCGGCGGTCGGGCCGAAGTTGGAGTCCCAGCCGAGCCAGCCGTGGTGGCCGGCGTCGATGTAGTTGTAGACGTTACCGATCGCGCCCAGCTTGGCGAGGGCGTAGCCGACACCGTTGACGTACGCGCCGTTGGCCTTGACCGTGTCGCACATGACCGTGCCGCCGGGCTGACCCGAGGTGTTGGTCACGATGTTCGGCAGCGAGTCGATCTCGATGATGTTGATGATCCGGATGTTCCGGTACTTCGAGTCGGACTGGATCGCGGCGATCGGGTCGATGTACTCGGACTTGTACCGGGGCAGCTCGTCCGGGCCCAGCTCACCGTTGGAGGAGAGCGCCGAGCAGTCGCGGCCGGGCAGGTTGTAGATCACGAACTGGATGTAACCGGCGCCCTGGCGCAGCGCCTCGTCCAGGTGGTCCTTCACCCCGAAGGCCCCGTTTGAGCTGCTGTTCGGCGTGCCGTTGATCGCGGCGATCCGGTCCAGCCACACGGCGGTGGGGTTGTTCGAGACGCGGCTACCGCCGGGCTCGGCGTCCGCCTTGGCCTTCCACTCCGGGTTCACGTACCCGGGCACACCGGCGTACGGGTTGTCGACCTTCACACCGGGGGGCGGGGTGGTCGGCGGCGGCCCCGTCGTGGGCGGCGGGGTCGTGGGGGGAGGCGTGGTGGGCGGAGGCGTGGTCGGCGGAGGCGTGGTGGGCGGCGGGGTGGTCGGGTTGCCGGTGCCACCGTTGCAGACCACACCGTTCAGGGTGAACGAGGTCGGCTTCGGGTTGCTGCCGCTCCACGCTCCGTTGAACCCGAGGGTCGTCGACGCGCCGGTCGCGAGGGTGCCGTTGTAGGACATGCTGCGGGCCGTGACCTGGCTGCCGGACTGGGTGTACGTGGCCGACCAGCCCTGCTGCACGCGCTGGCTGGAGTTGGGGAAGGTCCAGCCCAGCGTCCAACCGTTGACCGGGTCGCCGAGGTTCTTGATGGTGATGTTGGCGGTGAAGCCACCCTGCCAGTCATTGGTCGTGTACGCGATGTCGCACTGCGTCGCGGCCTGCGCCGCGGTGACCGGGATCGTCACCAGCCCGCCGGCGACCAGAACGCCCGCGCCGGCGAGCGCGAGGGTCCGGCGGGGGCCGGACAGCCTTCTCCACACATTCATGCCACTGATCTCCTTGGGCGAGACCGGGCCCGCGTTCGGCCCGGCGAGACGGCCCGGCGGGCGTCCTGCACGGACGGCCTCCGGCGCCACGGGATTCTTTGGGGTGCCCGACCCGGACGGGCGGTGGTGGTGGTTGGTGGTGATTGGCCGGCGCGTGGCCGACCGATCGGCGGCCGGTTGTCGTCCGGTGAACCGGATGCCCTCGACGCCCCGCCTGCGCGGTGTGGCTCCCCCGAAACCGCGTGCGCCGATTCTTGCATGGGAGCGCTTCCATGGCAATGGCTCGATGCGCCGCCGCCCTCGACTCGGACGATACCCCCGAGGTGACGCGGGCGGCGCCAGCCGTCCGTTACCGGTCGAGCCTCACTGGTAGCGCGCGGCGGGTCGGGAATGCCGCGACCAACCCGGCCGGGCGGTGAGCGCCCGCCGCGGCACGGCGGGCAAAGAAAGCCGCGTATCACTCCTTCGCCTCTTACCACCAGCAAAGGTCAAAACGCGAATCTTTCACTTCATAAGTCATGAAACGGTCTAACGTCGGTCTTAGCTCGGTTGTCGCCGGGCTCAGGACAACAGGGATGGAGTGACGCAGGTCATGGCTAAGAAGATGCTCGGGAAGGTCGTTGCGGGCGCCGCCCTCGGTGGCGCGTCCCTCCTGGTGTTCGCGCCAGGGATCGCGTTCGCTGACGGTCACCACGACGAGGACGGCAAGGTCTACGCCAAGCCGCACATCGTGAAGGCCGGCGACGAGGTCAAGCTCCTCGAGATCTGCCCGGATCGCCAGGAGCACGCCTACGTGTGGTCCAAGGTCACCGGCAAGGTCAAGCTCAAGCCGGCGCGCGACGACCGGGGCGAGGACCGCGGCGAGTGGAGCGAGGAGGACGACTCCTACGACCACGACGACAAGGGCAAGGACGAGCACGGCAAGGACGACGACAAGGGCAAGGACGAGCACGGCAAGGACGACAAGGGCAAGGACCACGAAGGCAAGGGCGACGAAGGCAAGGACGACAAGGGCAAGGACGACAAGGGCAAGGACGACAAGGGCAAGGGTGAGCACGGCGACGCCCAGCCCGGCGGCCAGGGCGGTGGCGCTGCCGCCGACGCCTATGAGGACGAGGACAGCAAGGACTGGAAGGGCGAGGAGCACGGCCAGGACGCCCAGGACGACGAAGGCAAGAAGGACTGGGACTCCAAGGACGAGGACAAGAAGGACTGGGAGTCCAAGGACGAAGACAAGAAGGACTGGGACTCCAAGGACGAGGACAAGAAGGACTGGGAGTCCAAGGACGAAGACAAGAAGGACTGGGACTCCAAGGACGAAGACAAGAAGGACTGGGACTCCAAGGACGAAGACAAGAAGGACTGGGACTCCAAGGACGAAGACAAGAAGGACTGGGACTCCAAGGACGAAGACAAGAAGGACTGGGAGTCCAAGGACGAAGACAAGAAGGACTGGGAGTCCAAGGACGAAGACAAGAAGGACTGGGAGTCCAAGGACGAAGACAAGAAGGACTGGGAGTCCAAGGGCCACGAGTCCGAGGGCCACGACTACGGCTCCGACGACGAGTACGGCTCCGACAAGAGCTGGGAGTCCAAGGGCCACGAGTCCGAGGGCCACGACTACGGCTCGGACGACGAGTACGGCTCCGACAAGAGCTGGGAGTCCAAGGACGACGAGTCCAAGGGCCACGACTACGGCTCCGACGACGAGTACGGCTCCGACAAGAGCTGGGAGTCCAAGGGCCACGAATCCGAGGGCCACGACTACGGCTCCGACGACGAGTACGGCTCCGACAAGAGCTGGGAGTCCAAGGGCCACGAATCCGAGGACCGCGACTACGGCTCCGACGACGAGTACGGCTCCGACAAGAGCTGGGACAAGGGCGGCCGAGACGACGAGCGCGAGTTCGTCTACTACGGCGAGGCCAAGGTCGACAAGGACGCCAAGCCGGGTCGCTACGAGCTCAAGGGCTCGTGCGGCGAGGGCGAACTGGTCGTCCTGCCGCACGGCGGGGTCGACGGTGGTGACGGCGGCGTCAGCACCGGCACCGACCGTGGCCTGGCCACCGGCGGTGCGAGCCTGCTCGGCGCTGCCGCGCTCGGCGGGATCGTGCTGATGCGTCGTCGGCGGACCGATGGTTCGCTCGCCTGACGTGACGGCGACACCGGCCGGCGGCCGTCACGGGAGACCGTGGCGTGCCGCCGGTGCGGCCGTCGTCGTCACCCTCGCCATGATCGGCGCCGGCATGATCGGCGCCTCGATGCAGACCACGCCCGCTCCCCGACCCCCACAGCCGTTGGCCCAGGCCGGCCCCGAGGTCAGCGGGTCGGCGGTCCCCGACAGCGACATCCCACCCGTCGACGGCGAAGCGGCGCCGACCGCGCTGACCCGGTCCGCTCCGACCACCATCGAGATTCCCCGGATCGGCGTCGACGCGACGATCATGTCGCTGGGCACCAACCCGGACGGCACCGTCCAGGTCCCCCCGCTGGAGCAGGCCGACCGGGCTGGTTGGTACGAGCCGGGGGCCAGCCCCGGCGAGACCGGTAACGCGGTCATCGTCGGGCACGTGGACTCGGCGAAGCTCGGCCCGGCCGTCTTCTTCGATCTCGGCGCGCTCGTGCCCGGTGACACGATCACCGTGCGGCGGGCGGATGGCCGGCCGGCGACGTTCCGGGTCGACTCGGTGAAGTCGTACCCGAAGACGTCCTTCCCCACCGAGTTGGTCTACGGGCCGAACGACCGGCCCGGCCTGCGGGTGGTGACGTGCGGCGGCCAGTTCGACGAGACCGTGCGCAGCTACCCCGACAACGTGGTCGTCTTCGCCACCCTGGCGGCGTGACCAACCCGTACACGAAGCGGTCCGGCCGGTCGGGTCACCCCGACCGGCCGGACCGCGTCCGGCGTAGTGACTCAGGCGGCGGCGGAGGTCCGCACCAGGGTGCGGATCTGGCGCAGCAGCACGGACAGGGCAGCGAGATCCGCCCGCGACTCGTCGAACTCCCCCATCGCCTGGCGGGCCCGGTGGATCGACGTGGCGTTCGACTGCTCCCACTGCTGCACCCGCTCGTGCGGCGGCAACTCGTCCCCGGTCGAGTCGAGCACCTCGGCGGTGAGCGCGGCCAACGCCGCGTACAGGTCGTACCGCAGCGCCATCCGCGCGAGGGTCTGCCAGCGGTCCTCCCGCGGCAGCAGGGAGATCTTCGACAGCAGCGAGTCCACCCGGAACAGGTCGGAGAGCACGAAGTAGACCGAGGCCACCTCGCTGACGTCCCGCCCGCTGGCGTTCGCGGTCTCCACCACGTCCATCAGACCGAAGCTGTACATCAGCCGGGTCGCCCGCTCGGCCAGCTCGCGGGGCAGCCCGCGCTCGGTCATCGAGTCGATGTGCGCCGCGATGGCCTGCCGCTCGCCGCCGTAGAACAGCTCCTCCAGACCCGGCAGCAGCCGGGTGACCCCGTCGCGCAGTCGGGCGATCTCGGCCGGCACGTCGATGGGCGAGCGCCGGTTGGAGACCAGCCAACGCACCGCCCGGTCGAGCAACCGGCGGGTGTCCAGGTAGACGCTGGTCTGCAACTCCGGCGCAACCTTGTTGTCCAGCGCCTCGACCGCGTCCCACAGGTCGCGCAGGCCGAACACCTCACTGACCACCACGTACGCACGGATCACGTCCGCGGCGCTGGCCGCCGTCTCCTCGACCACCCGGAAGATGAACGAGATGCCACCCCGGTTGATCGCCTCGTTGACCAGCACGGTGGTGACGATGTCCCGGCGCAGCCGGTGCCGGCCCATCCGGTCGGCGAACCGCTCACGCATGGGCGTCGGGAAGTAGTTGACCAGAACGTCGGTCGTCCACTCCTCGTCGGCCAGCCCCTCGGTGAGGATCTCCCGCTCAAGGACGATTTTCACGTACGCGAGCAGCACCGCGAACTCCGGCGCGGTCAGGCCGGATTCGCTCCGGACCGCCAACTCCTCGTCCGGCGGCAGCGCCTCCAACGCGCGGTCCAACCCGCCCGAACGTTCCAACTCGTTGATCATCCGGCGGTGCACCGGGAGCAGCGAGGCGGCCTGGGCCTGGGCGTTGTTGATCGCCCGAGCCTGGTCGTAGTTGTCGCGCAGCACCAGCTCGGCGACCTCGTCGGTCATCCCGGCCAACAGCTCGTCCCGCTCGGCGGTGGTCAGCTCGCCGTCGGCCACCGCGGTGTTCAGCAGGATCTTGATGTTCACCTCGTGGTCGGAGGTGTCCACACCGGCCGCGTTGTCGATGAAGTCGGTGTAGATCCGGCCACCGGTCAACGCGTACTCGATCCGGCCGAGCTGGGTCCAGCCCAGGTTGCCGCCCTCGCCCGCCACCCGGCAGCGCAGGCTGCGCCCGTCCACCCGGATCGCGTCGTTGGACTTGTCGCCCACCTCCGCGTTGGTCTGGGTGGAGGCCTTGACGTACGTGCCGATGCCGCCGTTCCAGAACAGGTCCACCGGAGCGGTGACGATCGCCTTCATCAGCTCCTGTGGCGAGATCTGCGTGACGTCGTCGTCGAGGCCGATCGCCGCCCGGACCTGCGGCGTGATCGGAATCGACTTCGCGGTACGCGAGAAGATGCCGCCCCCGGCCGAGATCAGCTCCTCGTTGTAGTCCTCCCAGGAGGAGCGGGGCAGGTCGAACAGCCGCCGACGCTCCGCGTACGAGGTGGCGGCGTCCGGGTCCGGGTCCAGGAAGATGTGCCGGTGGTCGAACGCGGCCACCAGCCGGATGTGCTCGGAGAGCAGCATCCCGTTGCCGAACACGTCGCCGGACATGTCGCCGACGCCGACCACCGTGAAGTCCTGGGTCTGGGTGTCCAGGCCCAGCTCCCGGAAGTGCCGCTTCACGGACTCCCAGGCGCCACGGGCGGTGATGCCCATCTTCTTGTGGTCGTACCCGGCCGAACCGCCGGAGGCGAACGCGTCGCCCATCCAGAAGTTGTGCGCCAGCGAGATCTCGTTGGCGATGTCCGAGAACGTGGCCGTGCCCTTGTCCGCGGCGACCACCAGGTAGGGGTCGTCGCCGTCGTGCCGGACCACGTCGTCCGGCGGCACGATCTGCCCGCTGACGATGTTGTCGGTGACGTCGAGCATCGCGCCGACGAACTCCTGGTAGCAGGCGACCGCCTCGTCCCGGTCCCCCGGCTTCTGCTTCAGCACGAAGCCGCCCTTGGCGCCCACCGGCACGATCACCGTGTTCTTCACCATCTGCGCCTTGACCAGGCCCAGCACCTCGGTGCGGAAGTCCTCCCGACGGTCGGACCAGCGCAACCCGCCCCGGGCCACCGGCCCAAACCGCAGGTGCACACCCTCGAACCGGGGCGAGTACACGAAGATCTCGAACTTCGGCCGGGGCGCCGGCAGGTCCGGAATGGCCTGCGGGTCCAGCTTGAACGCCACGTACGCCTTCGGCCGCCCGCCGACCGGCTTCTGGTAGAAGCTGGTCCGCAGGGTCGCCTCGATCAGCGTCAGGTACGAGCGCAGGATCCGGTCCTGGTCGAGGCTGGCCACGTCGTCCAGCGCGCCCCGGATCGTCTCCACCAGCTCGCCGCTGCGCTGCCGCCGCTGCTCGGCGCTCAGGTCACCCGGCGCGAACCGGGTCTCGAACAGCTCCACCAGCAGGCTGGCGAGCTTCGGGTACGCGATGAAGGTCTGCTCCATGTAGTCCTGCGAGAAGACCGTGCCGGCCTGCCGCAGATACTTCGCGTACGCCCGCAGCACCACCACCTGCCGCCAGGTCAGTCCGGCGCGCAGCACCAGCTCGTTGAACCGGTCCACCTCGGCCTCGCCGCGCCAGGCCGCCGCGAACGCGTTCTCCACGTGCGGACGGACCTCGGCCAGCTCGTGGTGCCCCTCGGGCAGCATCAGGCCGAAGTCGTACAGGTAGACCCGACCGTCGATCCGGTCCACCTCGTACGGGTGCTCGTCGACCACCCGTACGCCGAGCGAGTGCAGCACGGGCAGCACGGCGGAGAGCATCATCGGCTCCCCGTACCGGTAGACCTTGAACCGCACGTTCATGTCGTCGGGCACGTCGGCGCCCGGCACGCGGGTGCCCGGCCGGGGCGCGAGCTGCTTGCGGAACAGGTGCATCTCGAGCTGGCCGGGCTCCTCCAGCAGCTCCAGCTTGGCCAGGTCCTTCATCGCCTCGTACGGCGTGTGCCCGTCCTTGTAGCCCTCCGGGAACGCGTCGGCGTACCGGGCGAACAGGTGCTTGGCCTGCTCGTCGCCGAGCTTGCGCTCCAGCACCAGCCGGTAGTCGTCGTCCCAGAGCCGGGTCGCGTCGGCCAGCTCCTCGGCCAACAGGTCGGCGTCGATCTCGCCGGGCGGCCGGGTCGGATCGGTACGGACGATGAAGTGGATCCGGGCGAGCATCGACTCGGTGACCCGGGTCGTGTAGTCCACCCCGACACCGTTCAGCTCGCGCAGCAGGATGTCCTGCATGCGCAGCCTGTTCTGCGTCGTGAACCGGTCGCGGGGCAGGTAGATCAGACAGGAGATGAACCGCCCGTACGCGTCACGGCGCAGGAACACCCGCAGCTGCCGGCGACCCGCCATCCGCAGCACGCCGATCACCGCGTGGTACAGGTCGTCGGTCTTGATCTGGAACAGCTCGTCGCGCGGGTAGGTCTCCAGGATCTGGAGCAGGTCCTTGCCGGAGTGGCTGCGCCGGCTCAGGCCGGAACGGTCGAGCACCTCGGCGACCTTGCGTCGCACCACCGGCAGCTCCCGGACGCTGGTCCGGTACGCGGCGGTGGAGAACAGCCCCAGGAAACGCCGCTCGCCGATGACCTCGCCGGCCTCGTTGAAGATCTTGAAGCCGATGTAGTCCAGGTACGCCGAGCGGTGCACGGTGGCCCGCGAGTTGGCCTTGGTGATGATGAGGAGGCGCTTCTCCAGCACCTTCTCGTGCGCCTCGGGCGTCATCGAGGCCAGCGACCGGGCGTCCGGGGAGTCCGAGCGCAGGATGCCCAGCCCGGTGCCGAGCACCGCTTCGAGGGCCTTGCCGTCCACCGGGTCCGCGGGGTTTCCGTCGGGGGCGTCGACCAGGCGGTACTCGCGGTAGCCGAGGAACGTGAAGTGGTCGTGCGCGAGCCAGCGCAGCAGCTCCACCGAGTCGGTGATGTCCTTCTCCGGCACCGGCGGGCGGTTGTCCGAGGTACGGGCCGAGGCCAGCTCGTCGGCGAGCGCGAGGGCCCGCTGACGCATCTTCGGCCAGTCCTCCACGGCCTCCCGTACGTCGGTGAGCACCCGTTGCAGCTCGTGCCGCAACCGGTCCCGCTCGGCCGCGTCCCGGACCGGGTCGATCTCGATCCGCATCCAGCTCTCGACGATGTCACCGGCGATCGCGTCGTCCGGCTCCACGTCCGCCGAAACCTCGGTGAGCTGGCCCAGCGGCTCGCGCCGGACCACCACCAGCGGGTGCACCAGCAGGTGTACGTCGAGGTGGTACGAGTTGAGCAGCGCGGTCACCGAGTCGACCAGGAACGGCATGTCGTCGGTGACGATCTCGACGACGGTGTGGTGCTGGTCGGCGTGCGGCTCGTGGATGCGCAGCTTCAACTCGCCGGGCACCCGCTGCTGCGCGAGGTCCCGGTGCGCCCGGGCCGCGTCGAGCATCTCCTCCGCCGTGAAGCCGACCAGCTCCTCGTCCGGGGCGAACCGCCAGAAACGGCCGACCAGGGTCGCCGCGTCATGGTCGTCCCCGGCGAGCGCGACGGCCTGGGCCACCAGCCGCTCCGCGTTGGGTACGGGTTCGTCGAGCTCGGCGTCCTCCACGTCGTCGGCCAACGCCTCGCTCGGCAGACCCAGATCGTAGATGGTGTCGATGCTCGACCCGGTCAGCCCGGTGACGCCGGTGTCGAGCCGGCCGTAGCCGTCCCCGTCGGTCGCCGAATCGAAGCTGTCCTCGTCCCGCCCGGAGTTATCCGGTCGGAGGTCGGGTTCCGGTTTGATCGCCGGACGCCGGTCCATCGGTGCCACTCCCCTCGACCCACCGCGTTGTGGGTCACTCTGCCGCCCAGCCTAGGCCTGCCGTTTGCCGCCTTCGTCGGCGGACCACTGGCAGGGCGTCCGGATCGGGACTTCGTCCTTTCACCCGTTGCGGGTCCGAGGTTGGCCGGTTGCGGGATACCCCGCCGCGCGATGTTCATCACACCGGCTCGGTCCGTCTTTCCGCACGTCGAGGACTTCCCGGGGCGTTGGGGACAGCGTTCGCGTACTACCGTGCAGAGCAGCACGAGATCGGAAGGACCGCTTCATGACCTTGTCCTACCCCCGCCCAAACCGGTCGAACCGCGCGCGCCGGGTGGCCGCGCTCACCGCGTCCCTGCTCACCGCCGGTGTGCTGGCGGCGTGCTCCGGAGACGACGGGCCGGAGCGCAGCGCCGACGCCTTCCTCGCCGGTTGGCGCAGCGGCGACCTGCAGGCAGTCGCCATGGTCGACTCGACCGGCGCGAAGACGCCGGCGGCCGAGGTGAGCAAGGAGATCAAGGAGCTGTCCGGCGAGCTGGCCAGCACCCCGCCCACGCTGACCCGACAGGGCGAGCCGAAGATCACCAAGAACATCGCGACCACCACCATCCGGGTGGACTGGTCGCTGCCGGGCCAGACCCACTGGACGTACGACCGGGAGCTGCGGCTCATCCAGGGCGACGACGACCAGTGGCGGGTGATGTGGGAGCCGCGGGTCCTCCACGAGCAGCTCACCAGGGGCGACCGGCTGGCGCTGCGCCGCGACGCCGGCCCGCGTGCCGGCGTGCTGGACGCGGCGGGCACGCCGATCGTGTCACCGCGCCCGATCGTGCGGGTGGGCGTGCAGCCCAACCAGGTCACCGACATCAAGAAGCTGGTCAAGGATCTCGACGCCGCCTTCAAGGCGATCCGTCCGGCTCTGGTCCCCGGCGTCGACCTGGCCGACCTTCCCAAGCGGGTCGCCGAGGCCGATCCGGGTGCGTTCGTCGAGGTGGTGACCCTGCGCGAGGACGCGTACAAGCAGATCAAACCTCGCATCTACGACCTGCCCGGCACCAAGTTCATCTCCGACAAGCTCGACCTCGCACCCACCCGCGAGTTCGCCCGCGCGCTACTCGGCAGTGTCGACCAGGCGCAGGCCGACGACCTCACTGCCCACCCCGACAGGTACGTCGCCGGCGACCTCGTCGGACACGGTGGCCTGCAGGGCCGCTACGACGAGCGGTTGCGCGGCGCCCCCGGGCTGACCGTCCTGGTCGAACGGCCCACCGAGGACGGCAAGCTCGCGCCCACCGGCACCGAGCTGTTCCGCCGCGATCCCCAGCCGGGCCAGGCGCTGAAGACCACCCTGGACGTGGCCACCCAGAACGCGGCCGACGGGGCACTGCGCGCGGAGCCGCGCCGCTCCGCCCTGGTCGCGGTACGGGTCAGCGACGGCGCGGTACTCGCCGCCGCCAACGGTCCCGGCCCGGCCGGCGAGAACCTGGCGTTCAGCGCACAGGTACCGCCGGGCTCCACCTTCAAGATGGTGAGCGCGCTGGGCCTGCTGGACCGGGGCGCGGTCACTCTGGACGGCCCGGTGGAGTGCAAGAAGACCTTCACCGTCGACGGCCGGTCCTTCAAGAACTCGGACAACTTCGAGTTGGGCTCGGTGCCGTTCCGCACCGACTTCGCGAAGTCCTGCAACACGGCCTTCGCTTCGCTGGCGCCGAAGCTCGGCGGCGACGGGCTGGCCGCCGCCGGCCGGTCCCTGGGGCTGGAGGGGCAGTGGGACCTCGGCGTGGATGTCTTCACCGGCAAGGTCTCCACCGGCGGCAGCCCCGCCGAGCAGGCCGCCGCGTCGTTCGGCCAGGGCACCACGCTGGTCAGCCCCCTGGCCATGGCGGGTGCCACGGCGGCCGTCGCCCGGGGCCGCTTCGAGCAGCCGAAACTGCTGGTCGACCCGGCGCCGGCCAAGCCGGCCCCGCCCGGTGGGCAGCTCAAGCCGGAGTCCGTCACGGCGCTGCGCACGATGATGCGCGAGGTGGTCACCGCCGGCACCGCCAGCGCGCTCAAGGACGTCCCGGGCGGCGAGGTGTACGGCAAGACCGGCACCGCCGAGTTCGACGACAACCCGGCCCACACGCACGCCTGGTTCGTGGGCTGGCGGGGTGACGTCGCATTCGCCGTGTTCGTGGAGAAGGGCGGCGCCAGCACCGCCTCGGCCGTCCCGATCGCCGAACGCTTCCTCCGCGCCCTGCCTACCCCCTGACCCACCCGACCCTTGATCCACTCGGTTTCACTGAAACCGGGGCGTCCAAGCCGTCCGGACACCCCGGTTTCGCTGATACCGAGTGGATCACGAGTCGGGTGGCCGCGAGCGGGTCAGGCGGTGTCGGTCTGGGGCCGTTCGGGTGCGTTCTGGGCCGGCGGGGAGGGCCGCCGCAGCAGACCCGGGCCGGCCGACGCGGGCGGACCGACCGGTTCGCGCTCGACCGTGGCCGCGATCTGCGCCGCGAGCCCCGACGGCTCGACCGTCGCCGCGAGGCCCGACGGCTCGACCGTGGCCGCGATCTGCGCCGCGAGCCCCGACGGCTCGACCGTGGCCGCGATCTGCGCCGCGAGGCCGGAAGGCTCGGACGGGGACCGGTCGCGGATCACGGATGGCTCGGCCTCCGCCGCGACCTCGTCGGCCGCCTCACTCCTCGACACCGGGAGGCGGGAGGAGCCGAGGCCGGGAGAGGCTGCGCCGGACGTGTCGTCCTCGTCGAGGCCCTCGCCGTCGAACTCATCGAACCGGGCAGCGTCGGCGACGGTGCCCGCACCGCGATCAGGGCTGGCAGAGCCCGGCACCCCCGCGGCACGAGCAAGCCCGGCGGGCCCGCCGTGGCGCTCGGCGCGGTCGGACCGGCCGGCGGCCGTCGTCCGTTCGGTGGCACGTCTCGCGGCGGTCGTGGGCCGGGGCGACAGCAGCCGCGGCGGCATCGCCTCCGGGGCACTGACGGGAGCCAGACCGGCGACCACGGTGTTGACGATCTCGGCGGCGTACGAGCCGTCCGGGTCGTAGTCGGGGTCGAAGACGGTCAGTTCAACGCCGAGGCAGTGTGGCGTGTCGACCAGGCCGGCGAGCAGGATCTCCAGCTCGGCGAAGGCGATGCCGCCCGGGTCGGGGGCGTCGACGGCCGGCATCACCGCCGGGTCGAGGACGTCGACGTCGATGTGCACCCAGTAGCCCGCGCAGTCGGCGAGCTGCTCGTGTGCCCACTGGGCGGTCCGGGCGGCGCCCTCGGCGCGCAGCGCGGGGACCGGGCGGGTGGTGATGCCGGCGGCCTGGAGGTCGAGGCGGTACTCGTCCTGCGCACGGATGCCGAGCACCACCACGTCGATGTCGCGGAAGTAGGGCCGGCGACCCTCCAGGGCGGCCAGGTCGGCCTGCCCGCGCCCGGTGACCAGGGCCAGGTCCTCCCCGGCGGCCGCGCCGACGTAGGAGGCGTTGCCGGGGTGCCGGAAGTCGGAGTGCCCGTCGACGAAGACCAGTCCGATCCGCCCGCCGACCGCCTCACCGAGGCGGTGCATGGCGAGCGCGGAACCGAGCAGCACGGAACAGTCGCCACCCAGCACCACCGGGAACTCACCCCGGTCGATGATCGAGCCGATCCGCTCGGCGAGCGCGAGCGAGTAGTCGGCGATCTCCCGGGCGTGGCACACGCCGTCCCCGGGCCGCCAGTCACCGGGGTCGTACCGGGGTGGGGTGAGGCACCCGGCGTCGCGGGCCCGCAGCCGGGCCAGCAGGTCGTGGTCGCGCAGCGCGCCGGGCGCCTTGGCGCAGCCCGGCACGGAGGTGGACGTCGGCGGTCGCAGGCCGAGGTTTGTCGGCGCGTCGAGGACGGCGATCCGGCGCATCATGAGCTCCCGTCCCCGGTGGTCGGGCGGGCCGGCGAACGCCGGCCCGCGCTGGCGTACTACGCACTCACAGTCGTGCTGCGGACTCAGAACAGGGCGCTGGCCAGTGCCCTACGGGCCGAGGCGACCGCCGGATCGTCCGGGCCGGCGATGGAGAAGAGCGACACCAGGTGCTGGCGGACCGTCTCGCGGTCCTCACCGGCGGTGCGCCGGACCAGGCCGACGAGGCGGGCGTACGCCTGCTCGGCCAGCCCGCTGAGCACCTCGATGTCGGCGGCCAGCAGTTGGGCCGCGACGTCGTCGGGGGCGCTCTCGGCGGCGGCCAGCGCGGTGGCCGGGTCGGCGCCCGCCACCCGGCGTGCCACGCCGACCTGGGCGAGGCCCGCCGTGGCCGCGGCGTCCGCGGGGGCGTCGGCGAGAATCTTGCGGTACGCCTGCTCGGCGGCGTCCAGGTCGCCGCTCATGAGCGCGTCGTCCGCCTCGTCGAGGCGCGGGTCCTCCGGCTCGGCGACGGTCACGCCGCCGGCCTTGAGAACGGCCTGGATCCACTGGCGGAGCTGGGCCTCGGGCACCACACCGGAGAAGGCGTCGATCGGCTGGCCGCCGACGACCGCGTAGACCGTCGGGACGCCCTGGACCCGGAACATCTGGGCGATCCGCGGGTTTTCCTGCACGTCGACCCGGGCCAGCAACCAGGCGCCGCCGCCCTCGGCCGCCAGCCGCTCGAGCACCGGGGCGAACTCGTCGCTCTCGGGGAAGCCAGCCGCGCCGAAGAAGACGATGACGGGCATGGCCATCGACTGCTCGAGCACCGCGGACTGGATGGTCGCTTCGGTGACGTCGACGATGGGGGCGTTGTCGGCGGTCGGTGCGCCCGGTGTGCCGGCGGACGGGCCGCCCTGCGGGGGTGCGCCGGGGCGGGTACCGGCTGGTGCGGGGCCACGCAGCGTGCTGAGGTCGACCGCGCCGCGGGTAAAGATCGACGAGGTGATCCGTGGGTCGCTCATGGTTACCTAGTCTCGCACGTGGGCCCGCATTCCCGGCTCACCCACAACTCCAACGTCGCAACTCTCACGCCTATCGGACAACGCGAAACGGCCCCCCGTTCCCAGCCCCGTCGATCTTGCGCTTTCGGTTGCCGCTACGTCACTTTTGCGGCTTATGCCGCCACAGAAACCGCAAGATCGACGGGGCTGAGGGGCCGGGGGGTCAGAAGCGGGCGGGTTCGCGGTAGGTGCCCCACTCGGCTCGCAGGGCGTCGCAGATCTCGCCGAGCGTGGCCTCGGCGCGGACGGCGTCGAGCATGGCGGGGATCATGTTCCCGTCGGTGCGGCTGACCTCGACCATCCGGGTCACCGCCGCGCGCACCGCGGCCTCGTCCCGCGCGCTCTTGCGCTCGGCGAGCACCCGGCGCTGCTCCAGCTCCACCTCGTGCGAGATGCGCAGGATCTCCAGTTCCTTGGCGACCGTGCCGGTGTGGCGGTTGACGCCGACGATCTTCTTGTCGCCCTTCTCCAGGGCCTGCTGGTAGACGAACGCCGACTCGGCGATGTGCCCGGTGAACCAGCCGTCCTCGATGCCACGCAGGATGCCCGAGGTCATCGGACCGATCTGGTGCGGCCCCTCCCCGCCGAGCTGGCGGATGCGGGCGAAGATCTCCTCCGCCTCGGCCTCGATCTTGTCGGTCAGCGCCTCGACGTACCAGGAGCCGCCGAGCGGGTCGGCCACGTTGACCACGCCGGTCTCCTCCATCAGCACCTGCTGCGTCCGCAGGGCGATCTCGGCGGACTCGTCGGTGGGCAGCGCGAGGGTCTCGTCGAGCGCGTTGGTGTGCAGCGAGTTGGTGCCGCCGAGCACCGCGGCGAGCGCCTCGACGGCCGTCCGCACGACGTTGTTGACCGGTTGCTGCGCGGTCAGCGACACGCCGGCGGTCTGGGTGTGAAAGCGCAGCCAGAGCGCCTTCTCGCTGGTCGCGCCGTAGACGTCGCGCAGCCAGCGGGCCCAGATCCGGCGGGCGGCGCGGAACTTGGCGATCTCTTCGAAGAAGTCGAGGTGCGAGTCGAAGAAGAAGCTCAGTCCGGGCGCGAACACGTTCACGTCGAGTCCGCGCGAGAGACCCAGCTCGACGTAGCCGAAGCCGTCGGCGAGGGTGTACGCCAGCTCCTGCGCGGCGGTCGAGCCGGCCTCGCGGATGTGGTAGCCGGAGACCGACAGCGGCTTGTAGCGCGGGATCTCGGCCGCGCAGTACTCCATCAGGTCGCCGATCAGGCGCAGGTGCGGCTCGGGGTCGAACAGCCACTCCTTCTGCGCGATGTACTCCTTGAAGATGTCGGTCTGCAACGTGCCGTCCAGCGTGGACAGGTCGGCGCCCTGCCGCTCGGCGGCGACCAGGTACATGCAGAACACCGGCACGGCCGGGCCGGAGATCGTCATGGAGGTGGTGACGCCGGCCAGGTCGATGCCGTCGAAGAGCGCCTCCATGTCGGTGGCGGTGTCGATGGCGACGCCGCAGTGCCCGACCTCGCCGAGCGACTGCGGGTCGTCCGAGTCGCGGCCCATCAGCGTCGGCATGTCGAACGCGACCGAGAGGCCGCCGCCGCCAGCGCCGAGGATCATCTTGTAACGCTCGTTGGTCTGCCGCGCGTTGCCGAAGCCGGCGAACTGCCGGATCGTCCAGGTCCGACCGCGATAGCCGGTGGGATACAGACCCCGGGTGTACGGGTACTCGCCCGGCCAGCCGATGCGCTCGAAGCCCGGGTAGGGGGTGCCCTCGGGCGGCCCGTAGACCGGGTCGACGGTCATCCCGGAAAGCGTGGTGAAGTCGGCGTCCCGCTTGCGCGCGGAGTCGTACCGGGCCTGCCAGCGTGCCCGTCCGGCGGCGATCTCGTCGGCGTCCATGCGCGGGGCTCCTCCTCGGTTGCTCGACCAGCACACCGAGTGTAGAGCCCTTGCCTGAACGATCGCTAAGTCAGGCCATACCGGCGGGTAACCAGACGAGCCACGATCAACCGGCGGCGCCCGGCTGGTTCAGCTCGATGTCGTCCACCGTGACGTTGACCTGCGTGACCGACAGGCCGTACTTCTCCACCGCCTCGATGACCGCGGCCCGCACCGCCTCGGTCACGTCGGCCACGACGGAACCGGCGTCGATCACCAGAACCACGTTGACGACGGCCGAGGTGCCCTTCACGTCGGCCGAGACGCCCCGGCGGGCGTCGCCCACCTCGTCCAGGCCAACCTTGTCGAGCACGCTGTTGAAGAACCGGGCCACGTCACCGCCGAGGTCGGCGACACCGGGAACCGCGCGAGCGGCCGCACCGGCGATCTTCTCCACCACCTCGTCGGACACCGACGTCACACCCCGGGCCGCGCCCGTCGTCGGCTGCGTCGTGCCGGCGTTCTCCACCGCGTCCGTCATGCTCACGTCTCCCCTGGTCCCGGTGCACTGTGGACCGACCTGATCGTCGGTCCGCCGCGTGGCAGGTCGCTGCCGGCCGCGAGCCTACTAAAACCGGAGGGGGCTTCGCGTCCAGGCGCGCGCATCGCGCGGCCGTTGACGCCGGGTCAGTTCGCGAGTTGGGCGAGCAGCTCGTCCGCAGCCGCGTACGGGTCGAGGTCACCGGCAGCGACGGAGGCGGCGAGCGTGCTCAACTCCGTACCGTCGCGCAGTGAGCCGATCCTGGCGCGGAGGGCGCCGAGCGCGATGGCCTCGATCTCGGCGGCGGCCCGCGCCTCCTGCCGGCGACGCAGCTCGCCGTGCTCGACCAGCCAACCGCGGTGCTTGTCGAGGGCGGCGGCGATGTCGTCGATGCCCTCGCCCCGGGCCGCGACCGAGCGGACCACCTGCGGCCGCCACTGCCCCGGCCCGCGCTCGCCGAGCGCGATCATGCCCTGGATGTCGCGGACCGTGGCGTCGACGCCGTCCCGGTCGGCCTTGTTGACCACGAACACGTCGGCGATCTCCAGGATGCCGGCCTTGACGGCCTGGATCGCGTCGCCCATGCCCGGGGCGAGCAGCACCAGCGTGGTGTCGGCCAGCGAGGCCACCTCCACCTCGGCCTGCCCGACGCCGACGGTCTCCACCAGCACCACGTCGCAGCCGGCGCCCTCCAGCACCCGGACCGCCTGCGGCGTCGCCGCCGCCAGCCCGCCGAGATGCCCCCGACTGGACATCGACCGGATGTAGACACCCGGGTCGGTGGCGTGGTCCTGCATCCGCACCCGGTCGCCGAGGATCGCCCCGCCGGTGAACGGGCTGGACGGATCGACCGCCAACACGCCGACCCGATGGCCCCGCGCCCGCAGCGCGCGGACCAGCTCGTTGGTGGTGGTCGACTTGCCCACCCCGGGCGAGCCGGTCAGCCCGACCACCTGGGCTTGACCGGCGTACGGCGCCAGCGCGGCGGCGATCGCCGGCAGCAGCGCGTCGCCGTTCTCCACGAGGGTGATCAGGCGGGCCACCGCCCGGGGGTCACCGGCGCGGGCCCGCTCGACCAGCAGCGGTACGTCCCGGCTACGGCGCACCGACGTGGCACCCGCCGCCGGAGCGTGCCCGGTCTTCTCGCTCACTGTGCCGGGACGTGGATGATCAGCGCGTCACCCTGGCCACCGCCGCCACACAGCGCCGCCGCGCCGGTGCCACCGCCGCGACGCTTCAGCTCCAGGGCGAGAGTGAGTACGAGACGCGCGCCGGACATGCCGATCGGGTGGCCCAGGGCGATCGCGCCGCCGTTGACGTTGACCTTGTCGGGGCTGATGCCGAGGTCACGCGTGGACTGGATGCCGACCTGCGCGAAGGCCTCGTTGATCTCGATGAGGTCCAGGTCCTCGACGCTCAGGCCGCCCTTCTTGAGGGCGTGGTTGATCGCGTTGGACGGCTGCGAGTGCAGGGAGTTGTCCGGGCCGGCCACGTTGCCGTGCGCGCCGACCTCCGCCAGCCAGGTCAGGCCCAGCTCGGTGGCCTTGGCCTTGCTCATCACGACCACCGCGGCGGCGCCGTCGGAGATCGGCGAGGAACTGCCGGCGGTGATGGTGCCGTCCTTGGCGAAGGCGGGCCGCAGCTTGGCCAGCGACTCCGCGGTGGTGTCCGGCCGGATGCCCTCGTCGTCGCTGATCACCAACGGGTCACCCTTGCGCTGCGGGATCAGCACCGGGGTGATCTCCTCGGCGAAGTGGCCGTTCTTCTGCGCGGCGGCGGCCCGCTGGTGGCTGGTCGCGGCGAACGCGTCCTGCTCCTCGCGGGTGATGCCGTGCCGCGCGCCGAGCCGCTCGGTCGACTCGCCCATCGAACAGCAGTCCCAGGCGTCGCTGAGCCCGTCGTGCGCCATGTGGTCCTTGACCACCACGTCGCCGTACTTGTAGCCGGTGCGCTGACCCATCAGCAGGTGCGGCGCGTTGGTCATCGACTCCATCCCGCCGGCCACCACGATGTCGAACTCGCCGGCCCGGATGAGCTGGTCGGCGAGGGCGATCGCGTCCAGGCCGGACAGGCAGACCTTGTTGATGGTCAACGCCGGCACCGACATCGGCACGCCGGCCTCGACCGCCGCCTGCCGGGCCGGGATCTGACCGGCGCCGGCCTGGAGAACCTGGCCCATGATCACGTACTGGACCTGGTCGGGGCTGACACCCGCCCGCTCCAGGGCCGCCTTGATGGCGATCCCGCCGAGCTTGGTGGCCGGGAGATCCTTGAGGTTGCCCAGCAGCCGGCCCATGGGGGTCCGCGCGCCGCTGACGATCACCGAAGCCATGCCTGCCTCCGAGGGGGGTGCCGAGCTGTACGCCTGAACGATGGTTCGGCCAGACTAGCGCCATGACAGAGAACTCCCCCGTCGAGCCCGGTGCGGACTACGTCACAGACATCGGACTTCGCAAGATCGACCACGTCGGCATCGCCGTCGCCGACCTGGACGCCGCGATCGACTTCTACCAGCGGACCTTCGGGATGCGCTGCGTACACGTCGAGACCAACGCCGAACAGGGCGTACGGGAAGCGATGCTGGCCGTCGGGCCGACCGCCGAGGGCGGCTGCGTGCAGTTGCTCGCCCCGCTCACCGCGGAGTCGACGATCGCGAAGTTCCTGGATCGCAACGGGCCGGGCGTGCAGCAGGTCGCGTACACCGTGGCGGACATCGACGTGGCCTGCGCGGCGCTGCGTGAGCGGGGGATGCGGCTGCTCTACGACGAGCCGCGACGCGGCACCGCGGACAGCCGGATCAACTTCGTCCACCCCAAGGACGCCGGCGGCGTCCTGATCGAACTGGTCCAACCCGCCGCCACGCATTGACGGCTTGAAGGAAGGGCCCTTTGTTAACGCCTCGCGTATAGCAGGGGGCCCTTCCTAACGCCTGGCGAGGGCGCGCTCACACGCACGTCCGTGCGCGCTTCTCGCGCTGGTCGGGCAGCTTCACGCATCGGCGGATGCAGTTTTTCACAGAGGACTTCCGGCTTTAGCTACCGTTCAGTAACGTCCCGCCCCACAGGAGCGCGGCCGGTGCCGGATGTGTCGAATGCCGACATGGCGGTCGCGTCCCACCGGCGCCGACGATGGCAGCACCCGGGCCCGCGCGGGTGTGGGACGAACCGGAGGTCACCGTGCAGGACATCCTCGAAGCGATCATGGCGGCGGAGGAATCGAACGACCCGGACCGGGAACTGGCCGGCGTCGCCGGACTTCCCGTACCGGAGAGTTACCGGGGCGTGGTCGTCCGCGCCGAGGAGTCCCGGATGTTCGACGGCATGTCCACCCGGGACAAGGACCCCCGCAAGGCGCTGCACGTGCAGGAGGTGCCGACGCCGGAACTCGGACCGGGCGAGGCGCTGATCGCCGTGATGGCCAGCGCGATCAACTACAACACGGTGTGGACCAGCATCTTCGAACCCGTATCCACTTTCCGGTTCCTCGAGCGCTACGGCCGGGTCTCCGAGCTGACCCGTCGGCACGACCTGCCGTACCACGTGGTCGGTTCGGACGCGGCCGGCGTGGTGCTGCGTACCGGTCCCGGGGTGACCCGGTGGGTGGCCGGCGACGAGGTCGTCGCGCACTGCCTCTCGGTCGAACTGGAGGACGCCGCCGGGCACGACGACACGATGCTCGACCCGCAGCAGCGGATCTGGGGCTTCGAGACCAACTTCGGCGGGCTGGCCGAACTCGCCGTGGTCAAGGCCAACCAGCTCATGCCCAAGCCGCGCCACCTCAGCTGGGAGGAGGCCGCCAGCCCGGGGCTGGTCAACTCGACCGCGTACCGGCAGTTGGTCTCCCACCACGGCGCCAACATGAAGCAGGGCGACGTGGTGCTGATCTGGGGCGCGTCCGGTGGCCTCGGCGGGTACGCCACCCAGATGGCCCTCAACGGCGGCGCGATCCCGGTCTGCGTCGTCTCCTCGCCCGAGAAGGCCGAGCTGTGCCGCAGCATGGGCGCGGAGCTGGTCATCGACCGGGCCGCCGAGGACTTCCGGTTCTGGAGGGACGACCAGACCCAGGACCCGGACGAGTGGCGGCGGTTCGGTGAGCGGATCCGCGAACTCACCGGTGGAGAGGACCCGGACATCGTCTTTGAGCACCCCGGCCGGGAGACGTTCGGCGCGAGCGTCTACGTGGCCCGGCGCGGCGGCACCATCGTCACCTGCGCGTCCACGAGCGGCTTCCAGCACCAGTACGACAACCGCTACCTCTGGATGCATCTCAAGCGGATCGTGGGCAGCCACTTCGCCAACTACCACGAGGCGTGGCAGGCCAACCGGCTGGTCGCGCTCGGCAAGGTGCACCCGACGGTGTCCCGCACCTACTCCCTCGAACAGACCGGTCAGGCCGCGTACGAGGTGCACCGCAACGCGCACCAGGGCAAGGTCGGCGTGCGCTGCCTCGCGCCGTCGGACGGGCTGGGTGTCCGGGACGGGGAGCTGCGGGCCCGGCACGAAGCGGCGATCAACCGGTTCCGGGGGCACTGAGCGGGACACTTCCGGGGGCACTGAGCGGGACACCGGCCGGACGGATGAGCACCCGATGGCCAATGCGGTGATCGGCCATTGTTCTTCCACCCCCATTAGCCCGAACCCATGCGGGTCGAACAAAGGGTCACGGGAGACACCCCGTGGCCCTTTTTCGCGTCACGCTGCGTGGCGTCCGCCCGGCCCGGGACCTGCCAAGATCGCCGATTGGTCCGGCCCCGGGGGCCAGGGCAGTTGACCATGTAAAGAGGAGACGAAAGCTGCGTACCGCTCTTGCGAAGCACCCTGGGGCGTCTGCCAGTATGTCCCAATGCCCCAGCAGCAGTCCTCCCCTCTCGCGTTCTTCGATAACGCGAACTCGCAGCCAGATTTCACCGTTGGCCTGCGCGGATACAACACTCACCAGGTCGATGACTTCATCGGCCGGATGACCGCCGCGCTGACCCAGTCCGAGCAGGCCCGTGCCGAGGCCGAGCAGCGGATGAACGACGCCCAGCGTCGCCTCCGCCAGGCCGAGCAGCGCATGAGTGCGCTGGAGCAGAAGCTCACCGACACCAACAAGCAGCTCGAAGAGAACAGCCGGCCCACCCTCTCCGGGCTCGGCACCCGCGTCGAGCAGATCCTCCGGCTCGCCGAGGAGCAGGCCAACGACCACCGCAACGAGGCCAAGCGCGAGTCGGAGGGCATCCTCTCCGCCGCCCGCCTCGAGGCGCGGGAGATCACGGACAAGGCCCGCGCCGAGGCCGCCGCGATGAAGGCCACTGCGGAACGCGAGGCGGGCAACCTGCGTACCGCCGCCGAGCGGGAGGCCGCCGAGGTCCGGGTGCAGGCCCGCCGCGAGGCCGACACGCTGCGCGCCGACGCTGACCGCGAGACCAAGCAGCTCCGGACGGTCACGGCACACGAGGTGGCCGAGCTGAAGTCGACCGTGGAGCGGGAGGTGGCCACCCTGCGCGCCACCGCCGAGCGGGAGATCACCCAGCAGCGGGCCAAGGCCGCCCGCGAGGCCGAGGAGAAGCGCGCCGAGGCCACCAAGCTGCTGACCGACGCGCGGGACAAGCGCGACAAGGACCTCCAGGCCCTGGAGCTGCAACTCGCCGAGCGGCGCGAGAAGGCCGAGCGCGAGGAGTCCGAGCGGCACGCCGCCCAGGTGGCGCAGACCCAGAAGATGGTCAGCGAGGCCGAGCAGCGCGCCCGCGCCGCCCAGGAGCGCGCCAAGGAGATCGAGCAGCGCGCCGAGGCCCGTCGCGTCGAGTCGGAGCGCAACGCCGCCGAGACGGTCGACAAGGCCAAGGCCCAGTCCGACAAGATGCTCAACGAGGCCAAGGCCGAGTCGCAGCGTCTACTCACCGAGGCCCGCACCGAGGCCGAGCTGACCACGCAGGCCGCCCGCCGCGAGGTCGAGGACCTCACCCGGCAGAAGGACGCGGTCACCTCGCAGCTCGGGCAGATGCTCTCCGGGCTCGCCGGCATCGTGCCCGGCGTTCCCTCGTCGCCGCCCGCCGCGGCGGCGAAGCCCGAGACGAAGAAGACCGACGGCGCTCAGGAGCGGGTCACCGCGGAGACCGCCGGCTGACGCGAGGCGTCAGGTTGGGGCATCGACGGCGCGAGGTGACACCGGGTAACCGGTGTGACCTCGCGCCGTGTGCGTTTCCCAACCCTTGGTGTGGTGCCCTCGCCACGGAGTGAAGTAGGTCCCACAAGCGGCGTCCGTATCGCCCCAGCCGCGGGCGATGCGTGTGAGGATGGGGGCATGTCGCACGGCGAGGAACTGTTCGCTCTCGGCGGGGACGTGACCACGGAGCCCAGCTTCGAGTCCGCTCTCCGGGGGTACGAGAAGAAACAGGTTGACCGGTACGTCGCACGTGCCGAGCACGAGATCGCGACCCTCGCCGCCGAACGGGAACAGGCCTATACACAGATCCACAAGCTCGCCGGCCAGGTCGAGGTGCTGCAGCGGGATCTGACCCAGGTCCGCAAGCAGATGAACGTGGTCGACCGGGCTTCCTTCCGGCATCTGGGTCCCCGGGTCGAGTCGATCCTCACCCTCGCCGAGGAGCAGGCCGAGCAGATCCTGTCCGCGGCCAACGAGGAGATCGACGCCCGTCGGGCCGCCGCCGAGCACATCATCGAGGAAGCCCGCGAGCAGGCCGCCCGGGCCTTGAAGGACTTCGAGATCGCTCTCGCCGCCCGGCGCCAGGAGGAGGAGCGGCACAGCGCCTCCCGCCGCGCGGAGGCGGACGCGACCCTGCGCTCGGCCAAGGACGAGTCGGCAAAGCTGCGCAAGGCAGCGCAGGACGAGCTGGCCAAGGCCCAGCAGGAGGCCACCCAGCTGCGGGACGCCGCCAAGGAGATTCACACCCGGGCCCAGCAGGAGGCCACCAAGCTGCGCGAGGAGGCCCGCGAGGCGCTGGCCACCGCCCGCCAGGAGGCGGCGGAGCTGCGCGAGGCGGCCAAGGAAGTGCACGTCAAGGCCCAGCAGGAGGCCAAGCGGCTCACCGACACCGCGACCGAGGCGGGCCGGGCGACCCACGCCAAGGCCCAGCAGGAGGCCAAGCAGATCATCGACGACGCGTCGATGGCCGGCCGGGCCACCCGGGCCAAGGCCCAGCAGGAGGCGGAGCGGCTCACCACGCAGGCGTCCGAGGCGTCCAAGCGCAGCCGGGCCGAGACCGAGGCGTACGTGCAGCGCATGCGCGGCGAGACCGAGGCGTACGTGCAGCAGTCCCGGGCGCAGACGCAGCAGGAACTCGGCGCCTGGCGGGCGGGCGTGGAGCAGGAGGTCAACTCGCGGCGCGAGGCGGCCGATCGGGAGCTGGCCCAGCGCCGGTCCACCGCCGAGCAGGAGTTCGCCAAGCGCCGCGACGAGCTGGACAAGCAGCACGAGTCCCGCCAGCAGGAGTTGGAGTCGGGCTGGACCGCGCGCCGCGACGAGCTGGAGACCGAGTACACCAGCCGCAAGAACGAGATCGAGCAGGGCGCGGACGCCATCCGGCAGGCGGCCGAGGCGGACGCGGCGACCCTGCGCCAGCGCGCCGAAACCGAGGCCGCCGAGATGCTGAGCCGCGCCGAGACCGAGGCAGGCGACAAGCGGCGCAAGGCCGACGAGCACGTCGCGGCCTCACGCCGCCAGTTCGAGGAGTACGCGGCCACCACCCAGCAGCATCTCGCGACCACGCAGCAGCACCTGGCGGCGACGCAGCAGGAGGCGGCGGCGGGTCGGCAGCAGCTCGCTCAGGTGATGTTGGAGATCGCGCAGGCCCAGCAGCAGCTCGCCGACCTGCGGCAGGAGACCTGGAAGGCCCGGCAGGAGTCCGACGAGATCGAGCGCCAGATGGCCGAGCTGCGGCTGCGCACCATCACCGGCCCGGTCGACGGTCCGACGTCGCCGGCGACCGGCGACCGCCCCGACGCGCCGGCCAGTGCCGCGACCGTGGCGGCCAACGGCAGTGCCGCGACCGTGACGGCGGGCAGCGGGACCGGTCCGGGCGACGGCGACGCTTCCGCCGTGCCGGCCGAGGCCGCGACCGTGTCGGCCAGCGGGGGCAGCGGCCCGGGCGACAGTGACGACGCCACTGCCGGTGACGGTACGGCCGGTAGCGGAGCGGCGGGTGACGGTGCTGGCGGTAGCGATGCGGCGGGTGGCCTCAAGGCCGCGCCCGCCGACGTCCGGCAGCCGGCGAACGCCAGCGCCGATGAGGCCGGGCAGGCCGGCACTCGACCGGTGGCCGAGCCGATGACGACTGTCGACGGCGGCACGGCCAGCGCCGGGGTGGACGGCGAGCCGACGGTGGCCGCCGTTCCGGGCGAGGGTGGCCGGGGCGCCAAACCAACCAAGATCACCAGTACGGGTGAGAACGGCAAGCGGCCCACCAAGCCGACCACCGACGAGCGCAGCGCCAAGCCCAGCAAGGTCACCATCGAGAAGGACTGACGGGACGCCTCCGACAGATTCGTGATCGACTCGACATCGCTGATGTCGGGCTGTCCCGCTGCCCAAGACACCCCGACATCAGGGATCTGGAGTGGACCATTGCCGTTCACCGGAAAGAGGGTGGGTCGCTGAGCGGCCGACGACACGAGTGGAGCACCATTGACGGTGTTGTGGTCGACAGTGACCACCGCACCGCCACTGCCGTCGCCCGTTCCCACCGCCCGACCGGGAGGTCCTGGTGCCGCAGCACGATCCGTCGGCCGAGGATCCGGACCTGAGCGCATACCGCCCGCCGGCCGAGAGCCCGTCCGGCGACGACCCGGCCATGCCCCCTGGTCCCCCGTCCGCGAAACCGCCACCGCCGGCGGAGACGCCACCAGCGGAGACGCCACCACCAGCGGGGACACCTCCACCGGCGAGAACGCCACCGCCGGCGGAGACGCCACCAGCGGAGACGCCACCAGCGGAGACGCCACCACCAGCGGAGACGCCACCGCCGGTCCCGGTGCCAGCCCCGGGATTCGACCCGGACGAGCCTCCAGCGGTCCCGTCGGGGAAGTTCGGCACGCCGGGGCGTCCGCTACGGCGCAGCAGTTTCCTGATCGGCTTCACCGGCGCGCTGGGCGTGCTGCTGGCGTACACCCTCTATCTGGGGATCCGGAATGCCGGCGGCATTCTGGTGCTGGTGGTGATCGCGCTCTTCCTGGCGGTGGGCCTCAACCCGGCGGTGGTGCGCCTGCGCACCTGGGGTGTGCCCCACGGCTTGGCGGTGGCGGTGGTGGCGCTGACCGTGGTGCTGCTGCTCTGCGGCGGCATCGTGGCGCTGGTCCCGCCGATCGTGACGCAGTCCGGGCAGTTCATCGACCAGATCCCGAGCCTGCTCGACGAGTTGCGTCGCAATCCCACGGTCAACGACCTGGTGGAGCGGTACGACGTGGTGGAGCGGGTGCAGGGCGCGGCCAACGCCGACACCATCGGCCGGGCCCTCGGCGGGGTCCTCGGCGGCGCCCAATTGATCTTCGGCACGGTGTTCCGGACGCTGACCGTGCTGGTGCTGACCATCTACTTCCTGGCCTACTTCAACCGGCTGCGTTCCCTGGGCTACGCGCTGCTGCCCCGGTCCCGCCGCGAACGGGCGGAGTTGATCGGTGACGAGATCCTGGCCAAGGTGGGCGCGTACATGGTCGGCGCGTTGAGCATCGCGGTCCTGGCCGGCGCGACCACGTTCGTCTTCGCGCTGATCGTCGGCCTGCCGTACCCGTTCGCGCTGGCCGTGGTCGTCGCCGTCACCGATCTGATCCCGCAGATCGGCGCGACCCTGGGCGCGGTGATCGTGAGCCTGGTCGGCTTCGCCGCCGACCTACCCACCGGCATCGCCTGCGCGGTGTTCTTCCTTATCTACCAGCAGATCGAGAACTACCTGATCTACCCGAAGGTGATGCGGCGCTCGGTCGAGGTCAACGAGGTCGCCGCCCTGCTGGCGGCACTGCTCGGCGTGGCGCTGCTGGGCGTGGTGGGCGCGCTGATCGCCATTCCCACGGTGGCCGCGCTGCAACTGATCCTGCGTGAGGTGGTGCTCCCCCGCCAGGAGCGCAACTGACGCCGCCGGAACGCAACTGACGCCGCCCGGAGCGGAACGCAACTGACGCCGCCCGAAGCGGGACCGACGCCGCCCGAAGCGGGACCGACGCCGCCCGAAAGCGGAACTGCGCGGAATCAGTCGGCCGGGCGGGGTACGGGCGTGTCGGCGAAGGCGGCCACCGTCCGGTCGGCGTACGCGCTGACGTCGCCGGTCTCCATCGGCCCGTCCCAGGTCGTCGGCAGGGGCACGTCGACCCCGGGGTTGACCCGCTTGACGATCTCGTCGAGCACCGTCTCCGCGTCGCCCACCCAGAGGTGCTTCGCACCGGGCACCCCGACCACCTCGGCCTGCGGCACCGCCGCGAACCGCTCCCGCGCCTCGACCGGACGCAGGTAGTCGTCGAACTCGGGCACCAGCGCCACCAGCGGCCGACCGGACGTGCTCCAGGTCGCCAGGTCGTCCGGCGTCGAGAAGCGCAGCGGCGGGGAGAGCAGGATCGCTCCGGCCACGGCCGGGTCGCAGCCGTACTTGAGGGCCAGGTCGGTGCCGAACGACCACCCGACCAGCCAGATGTTGGGCAGTTCGGCGAACTCCGCGTACTCGATGGCGGCGGCCACGTCGTACCGCTCGCCCACCGCGCCGTCGAAGGCGCCCTCGCTGGTGCCGCGCACGCTGCTGGTGCCCCGGGTGTTGAACCGCAGCACGGCCAGGTCGGCCAGCGCCGGCAGCCGCCAGGCCGCCTTGCGGAACACGTGGCTGTCCATCATCCCGCCGTGCGTGGGCAGCGGGTGCAGGCAGACCAGGGTGCCCACCGGGGGCCGGTCGGCCGGCAGAGCCAGCTCGCCGACCAGCCGCAGCCCGTCGGCGGTGTGTAGCTCGATGTCCTCCCGGCGGCCGGGCAGGATCGACGACGCGCGGATCGCTGTGCTCACCGCCCAAGTCTGTCGCGAAGTCGCCGCCGCCGCCCACCGAGGCACGAACAGGGTGATCCAGATCGCTCAGTAGCGCGGCGTGCCCCGGCCGCGCTGCACCGCCGGCCCGCGCCGTTCCCGGGCACGCCAGCAGCCGCTGTGCCAGTGCCGACGGTCGGTCAGGTCACCCAGGCCGTCGGCCGGCCAGGCCACCAGGTGCGCCACCCCGGGGCGGATCTCCTGGTCACAACCGGGGCAGCGGTACGTCTTGACCGACGCGCCCGCCCCGATCCCGCGTACCTGCCAGGCGCCGTCGGTCCACTGCTGCACCGAGGCGACACCCTGGCGAGCCCGGTCGGCGTCCAGGTTGGCGTTCTCGTCCCGGCGAGGGCGATTGCGACGGGGGCTCACGCACCCAAGGTTACGGTCACTCCCAGCTGGCCGGCTCGCCAAGGTCCTCGGCCACCCGGAGCCCACCGATCACCGTGCTGACCTCCGCGTCCGTGGGGGACCGCTCCCAGCGGTTCTCGTACCCCATCGACAGCAGCGTGTTGGGGATGCCGAGGACGTGCCAGAAGTCGCCCATGTCGAACACCGGCCTGCCGGCGATCTCGCGGTTGGCTTTCCCTCGGTCGCCGGAGGGCGGACGGGGTGAGTAGTACAGCCGTACGGGCAGGGTGGCCTTGCCGTCGAGCTTGACGATCAACGCCACCTCGGTCTGGTCCGAAACGCCTCCCGGCATCTGCGTAGGAGTTGTGGTTCCGGTCACGTTCGCAGTGCGTGGCCAGGCCAGCCGCCGTACCGACACGTCGCACTCGCTGATCCGGGCGCCCTGCGGCAGAGCGGTCAACCGGATGGGCGCGACACAGCGACGGGCCTCGTCGAACCGAAGCGCCGCCGCCGTCCGGCGGATCTCGGCGTCGGTGTCCCCGAGTGCCGAGACCCGGGCGTACAGGCCCGGGGCGGGCTGCCAGCGCAGGACCCAACCCCGCGCGGGCTGGTCCAGCCGACGTATCACCCCGTTGTACCTCGAACCGGGGTCGGACCGGCCGGTCCGGTCAGGATCCGTGTCACTGGTGGAGTCGCCCGTCCGGTCGGGGCCGATGTCATGAAGCTGGCTCGGGTCGCCGATCTCGGCCGACTGCGGGTCGGCGGCCACGATCGCCATGGCCTGCACGCCACCCCCCAGGTCCAGTCGCATGCTCTCGGCCTGGCCCGCCGAGCGCCAGGCAACCGGCTTCGCGATCGTCGGGTCGATGCCGAAGTGCAGCAGCCCCGGGTCCGTGCCAACCAGGTCAGGACGCGTCGCTGCCCCGGGGACCCCCGGCGCCAGCGGTGGCGTCACCACGACGGGACTGGGCGTGACGGTCGGCTGTGGCGGTGCGGCCGAGGGCATGCGTAGTGCCACGCCGGTCCCGAGTACCACCGCGACGCCAAGCCCGGCCCCGATGACGGCACGTCGCCGCCGTCGACGGGCCCGTCCCCCGTTCACCGCCGCCGTCATCAGGCGATCGGTGTCCACGGGCCCGTCGGCGTGCTCCCGCAGTGCCCGTGCGATCCACTCGTCGAGGTCGGTCACGGCCGGCTCCCGTTCGTCGTGGAAACGCCGTGGCGCTCCCGCAGCTGACTGAGCGCCCGCATCGCATGAGTGCGGACGGTGACCGGTGAACAGCCGAGGATCTGGGCGATGGTGAGGTCGTCGAGGTCCTCGTAGTACCGCAGCACGAGCACCGCACGCTGCCGGTCCGGCAGACCGAGGATCAGTCTCCACATCTCGTCCCGGTCGGCCGAGTCGCTGCTGAAGTCGCCGCGCCCCGGCCGGTCGGCGAACTCCGCCGTGGCCATCTCGTGGCTGGATCGGCGACGCCACCAGGAGGTGTTGGCGTTGACCATCATCCGGCGCACGTAGACGTCCGGGCGGTCAGCACGGGAGATCCTCCGCCAGTGCACGTACGCCCGGGACAGCACCTCCTGGGTAAGGTCGTCGGCCCGGTGCTCGTCACCGGTCAGCAGTCGAGCCAGCCGGACGAGCGCTGGCCCGCGACTGCTGACGTACTCCTCGAAGGTCACATCACTCAGACGCCGTCGCCGGTGCCCGGCGTTGACGCGGTCAGCGGTGCGAGTGGTCGCGGAAGCCGCGACGGGTCTTGCGACCCAGGTAGCCGGCGGTGACCAGGTGCTCCAGCAAGGGCGCGGGCGCGAAGCCCGGCTCGCGCAGCTCCAGGTACAGCTCCCGCTGGATCGCCAGCGAGACGTCCAACCCCACCACGTCGAGCAGCTCGAACGGGCCCATCGGGTAGCCGCAGCCCAGCTTCATGGCGTGGTCGATGTCGTCGGCCGTGGAGTAGCTGGCCTCCAGCATCTTGACCGCGTCGTTCAGGTACGGGAAGAGCAGCGCGTTGACGATGAAGCCGGACCGGTCGCCGCAGACCACGCCGGTCTTGCCGAGCGCCGCGCAGACGGCCCGCGCGGTCGCGGTGGTCTCCGGTGAGGTACGGATGGTCCGGACCACCTCGACCAGCGGCATGACCGGCGCCGGGTTGAAGAAGTGCAGGCCCACCACGTCGGCCGGGCGCTGGGTGGCCATCGCCACGTCGATCACGGGCAGGGACGAGGTGGTGGTGGCCAGCACCACGCCCGGCTTGCAGATCTCGTCGAGGCTGGCGAAGAGCGCCTTCTTGACGCTCAGCTCCTCGACGACCGCCTCGACGACCAGGTCGACGTCGGCAAGATGGTCGAGGGTCGCCGTCCAGGTGATGCGGCCCAGCGCCGCGTCCCGGTCGGCCTCGGCGAGCTTGCCCCGGACCACGCCCTTGTTCAGCGACGTCTTCACGGCCTCGCAGACCGACGCGGACTTCTCCGCGCCCCGGGTCACCGAGACGACCTCGTACCCGGCCCTGGCGAACACCTCGACGATCCCGGTGGCCATCGTCCCGGAACCCACGACGCCCACCTTGGTGATGGCGCGCGCGCCGTCGGCGAGCGCGGCGTCCGCCGCCGGCGGCGTCGTTTCATCGGGTACGACCTTCGGCGAACCGGGCCGCTCGTAGGTGTAGAAACCCCGTCCGGACTTGCGGCCCAGCAGCCCCGCCGTGACCATCTGCTTGAGCAGCGGCACCGGGGCGTGTCGGCGGTCCCGGCCGCCCCGCCGGTACATGGTGTCCAGGATTTCGTACGCGGTGTCCAGGCCGATCAGGTCCATCAGCGCCAGTGGGCCCATCGGCAGCCCGCAGCCGAGCTTCATCGCGGCGTCGATGTCCTCCCGGGTCGCGTAGTGCGACTCGAACATCCCGACCGCGTGGTTGAGGTAGCCGAAGAGCAGCGCGTTGGCGATAAAGCCGGCCCGGTCGTTGATGGTGACGTCGACCTTGCCGAGCCGGGCGCACAGCGCCTCGACGTCGGCCACGACCTCGGGGGCGGTGACGACCGTGCGGACCACCTCGACCAGCTTCATCACCGGGGCGGGGTTGAAGAAGTGGATGCCGATCACCTGGTTGGGCCGGCTGGTGGCCACCGAGATCTCGGTGACGCTCAGCGACGAGGTGTTGGTGGCGAGGATGGCCTCCGGCTTGCAGACCCGGTCCAACTCAGCGAAGATCCGCTGCTTGAGGTCCAGGTGCTCGGGCACCGCCTCGATGACCAGGTCCACCGAGTGCAGCGCGTCCAGTCCGACCGCGAAGCGCACCCGCTCGTGTAGGGCGTCGCGGTCCGCCTCGGCGAGCTTGCCCTTGGCGACCGCCCGGTCGGTGGAGCCCTTCAGGGTGGCCCGACCGCGCTCCAACGCCGGCTCGGCGATCTCGACCGCGAGGACGTCGATGCCGTTGCGGGCGAAGACCTCGACGATGCCGGCACCCATGGTGCCCAGCCCCACGACACCGACGGTGCTGAACTCCCGCGCCACGACCGGCCTCCCCAGACACTCCGCACGGCCACTGAACGGCCGCTAAGGTATGCGCGCGAGTCTGCCACGTGCCGCAGGGTTGTCGAGACGCCGTGGGATATTTCACCCACGACGCGGCCCTACCCGGCCTGCCCGTCGGTCAGCGCCAGCAGCTCCGCCACGAACTCCCCCGGGCGCTCCAGGTGCGGGCTGTGCCCGCAGCCGGGCAACACCACCTCACGGTACGCGCCGCCGGCCGCCGCGTACCGCTCCAGCACCGCCCGGGTCTGGCCGACCATCGGTTGCGGCGGGCAGTCCTGCGCCCCCGGCCATCCGGCCACGACACCCAGCGAACCGAGGTACGCCAGGTCCAACAGCGACGTGTCCGAGACGATCACGTCGGCGTCGCCGCGTACCCAGGTGACCGGAGGTTTCTCGGCGACGGCCACCAGCTCGTCGGCGACCCGGAACCAGGTCGGCGCGAGCGCGTTCAGCACGCCCCGCTTCCCGGGCACGGTGCCGGGCCAGTTCTCCGACTCCGCCGACGTGCCCGGGTAGTTGTCCTCGCCGATCGCCGTGGAGAGCACACTGTCGAGCAGCAGCTCCTCGTCGACGCCGAGCGAGGCCGAATCGGCCACGTACGTCGCCCGCAGCACCTCACGCGGACTGGCCGGGCCCTCGGTGCCCCGATCGCCTGCGGCGAGCCGGGCCACGAAGTCCCGGTTGGCGGTGCCGGCACCGGTACCGGCGAAGTCGGGCGTGGTCGGCGTACCGCTCAGGTCGCGCGTGCCACCGAAGCCGTACGGCGACACGGGCGCGGCCAGCAGTAGCGCCCCCACCCGGTGCGGATGGTCGACCAGCAGCCGCATGGCAACTCCCCCACCGAGGGAGTGCCCGACCACGACCGGCCGGACCCCACCGCCGGTGTCAGCGCCGCTGCCGTCGACGCCGCTGCCGTCGACGCCGCTGCCGTCGACGTCGCTGCCGTCAGCGCCGCGGCTGTCAGCGCCGCGGCGGTCAGCGCCGCTGCCGTCGACGTCGGGGAAGAGCGTCGGGTCGTCCAGCAGGGCGGCGACGTCGTCGGCGAAGTCCCGCAGGCCGCGGGTGGCGTCCACCGGGGCGGTCGCCGAGTCGCCGAACCCGCGCAGGTCGGGAGCGACGACCCGCAGCGTCGGTGGCAGCCGTCGGATCAACGGCTCCCAGAACAGCGATGAGGAGCAGTTGCCGTGGACCAGCAGCAACGGAGTTCCGTCCGGCGGACCGGCCACCCGTACCGCCTGGCGTATACCGTTCGCCGTCACGACCCGCTGCTCGGTCTCCATCCGCGGCATGCTGCCACGTCGGTCCACGGGGGTCCAGGTGTCGGACAGCCACCCGGCGGCACCGCCGGAGTGTGGCCGACGGCCAGTGGCCGCCCCGGCGGGGTCAGCGGCGGGCGCCCGGTGGCGAAGCCAGCGGCAGTGGCAGCGTCGGTCGGATATCGCGTCGGGACACCCCGAAGCTGAGCCCAACCGGATCCGTGTGGGCGACCCCCGGATCGAACAGGCGCAGCTCGGTGCGGCCGAGCCGGATCACGTCGCCGTCGCTGAGGCGCTCCACCTCGGTGATCCGGCGGTCGTTGAGCCAGGTGCCGTTGGTCGAGCCCAGGTCGCGCAGCGACGCGCCCTCGGGAGCCAGCCACACCTCGGCGTGCCGGCGACTCAGATGCGGGTCGCTGATGACCACGTCGCCGGTCGGCGCCCGACCGATCACCTGCGGCTCACCCCGCAGGCGAAAGCTTGCTCCGCGCATCGGCCCACCTGCGACCGTCAACAACGGCATCAGTTCCGGATGTTCCTCCATGGACAGTCAGCCCTCCACCCCACACCGTTACTCCGCGCGTCAGCCTGCCATCAGACGGTAATCGTCAATACCGACCGGCCGGTCAGCTCCTCGTCACCTCCCGGTCACCCGCTGTTCGACGATTCGGATGGTCACCCTTCGGCAACCGGGTCCTGACCTGCACTGATCAACGAGCGGGTGGGTGGACGCGACTCCCGCCCCGGCACCCCGAGATCGCGGCCTACCGGTGAGTAATCTTCGGGTCTAGACTTCCGCCATGACGGCTGTGCATGTCCCCGGCACCCCCCTCATCGAGGCGCACCAGCTGGTCTCCACCAGTCCGGCCACCGGCGTCGAGGCCGGCCGCCTCCCCGTCGCCAGCGACGCGGACGTACGGCAGGCCGTCGAGCGCGCGCGTTCCGCCGCCGAGTGGTGGGCCGGTCTGGGCTTCGCCGGCCGTCGCCAGCGGATGCTGCGCTGGCGGGCGCTGCTCGCCAAGCGGGTCGAGCAGCTCGCCGAGTTGATGCACGTCGAGGGCGGCAAACCGGCCGCCGACGCCATCGTCGAGATCGCCAGCGCGATCGAACACGTCGACTGGGCCGCCCGCAACGCGCGCCGGGTGCTCGGCCCACGCCGGGTACGGTCCCGGCTCGTCCTCGCCGAGTTCTCCGCGCACCTGGAATACCAGCCGCACGGCGTGGTGGGTGTGATCGGGCCGTGGAACTATCCGGTCCTCACCCCGCTCGGCTCCGCCGCGTACGCCCTGGCCGCCGGCAACGCCGTCGTGCTCAAGCCCAGCGAGTACACGCCCGTCGTCGGCCAGTGGCTGGTGGACACGTTCGCGGAGGTGGTCCCCGAGCAGCCGGTGTTCACCGCCGTACACGGGCTCGGCGACGTCGGTGCCGCGCTGTGCCGTTCCGGGGTCGACAAGGTGGCCTTCACCGGCTCGACCGCGACCGCCCGCAAGGTGATGTCCGCCTGCGCCGAGACGCTGACGCCGGTGCTGATCGAGGGCGGCGGCAAGGACGCCATGATCGTCGACAGCGACGCCGACCTGGACGCCGCCGCCGAGGCGTGCGTCTGGGGCGCCATGACCAACGCCGGCCAGACCTGCATCGGCATCGAGCGCGTCTACGCCGTCGACACGGTCTTCGACGCCTTCGTCGACAAGGTCGTCGCCCGCGCCGGCCGGCTGACCGTCGGCCCCGACGGCGCGGACATCGGCCCGATCACCATGCCCGGCCAGATCGACGTGATCCGCCGCCACATCGAGGCCGCGGTCAGCTCCGGCGGTCGCGCCCTGGTCGGCGGCCCGGACGCGGTGCAGCCACCGTACGTGCATCCGACCGTGCTGGTGGACGTACCGGAGGAGTCGGCCGCCGTCCGCGAGGAGACCTTCGGTCCGACGGTGACCATCAGCCGGGTCCGCGACGCCGACGAGGCCGTCGCCCGCGCCAACGCGGTGTCGTACGGCCTGGGGGGTTCGGTCTTCGGCCGGCAGCGTGCCGTGAGCATC
This sequence comes from Micromonospora sp. CA-248212, assembly GCF_050948405.1. Classification (NCBI taxonomy): domain Bacteria; kingdom Bacillati; phylum Actinomycetota; class Actinomycetes; order Micromonosporales; family Micromonosporaceae; genus Micromonospora; species Micromonospora sp. CA-248212. The sequence continues at coordinate 6,057,546 of NZ_CP192023.1, forward strand.
GCGCGACGCCTGCGCTCGGGGATGACCTCGGTCAACTCCGCGCTGACCTTCGCCGGGATGTCCACGCTGCCGTTCGGCGGCGTCGGCGACTCCGGCTTCGGGCGGATCCACGGCGAGGACGGCCTCCGCGAGTTCGCCCGCGCCAAGGCCATCACCCGGCGTCGAGCGCGCTCACTGCTGCCGTCGATGACGTTCGACCGCACCCCGACCGACGTGGCACGTCTCGTCAAAGCCATCAAGGTGATGTACGGCAGGTGAGTGTCGGATAGCCGATCTGCGCCGTGATCGGCGTATCCACATGTTTATACGTCGTAGGCACGGCGGTACATTGCGTTAAATGGGCCACAATCGATTGCGACACAGCCTTGTCGACAGTGACCAGTCGTGGAGCGCTCGGCAGCGGCGTCGTCGTTCGGAGTGGCTGGCGCGCACCTTCCCCGACATCGGCGACATGCACGTCGTCGACCTCGGCGGCCGGCTCGGCACCTGGCACCGCGCCACCGTCCGGCCGGCCCGCGTCACCGTGGTCAACCTGGAACAGCCGCCCGCAGCCGTACCCGAGTGGGCCCACGTCGAGCAGGCCGACGCCTGCGACCTGCCACCCCGTGTCACCAAGGGCGCCTACGACCTGGTCTTCTCCAACTCCGTGCTGGAACACGTCGGTGGGCACGAGCGCCGACTTCGGTTCGCCGCCGCGGCCCGTTCGCTGGCCGATCGGCACTGGGTGCAGACGCCCTACCGCTACTTTCCCATCGAGCCGCACTGGATCGCGCCCGGCATGCAGTTCCTACCGATCCGGATGCGCACGGCGCTCGCTCGCCGTTGGCCCCTCGGCCACAAACCGACCCGCAGCCACGAAGCCGCCATCCACCAGGTGCTCTGGACCGAACTGCTGGACCGTTCGCAGATGCGCCACTACTTTCCCGACTCGACAATGCTCGTCGAGCGGGTCTTCGGCCTGCCGAAGTCGTTGATCGCCGTACGGACCGGGCGGTGAGCCGGGTCAGAAGAGGGTCAGTTCGTCCTTCTCGATGCCCCGCAGCCGGTCGTAGTTGACGACGACGCACCGGATGCCCCGGTCGGCGGCGAGCACCCGGGCCTGCGGCTTGATCTCCTGCGCGGCGAACACGCCGGTGACCGGGCTGAGCAGCGGGTCACGGTTCATGAGTTCGAGGTAGCGGGTCAACTGCTCCACGCCGTCGATCTCGCCACGCCGCTTGATCTCGACGGCCACGGCGCCGGAGTTCGCGTCCCGGCAGAGCAGGTCCACCGGGCCGATCGCCGTCATGTACTCGCGGCGCACCAACGTGAACCCCTCGCCCAGCACGGTCGGGTTGGCCGCCAGCAACTCCTGCAGGTGTGCCTCCACCCCGTCCTTACGCAGGCCGGGATCGACACCCAGCTCGTACGAGGTGTCCTGGAAGACCTCCTCCAGGGTGATCCGCAACTCCTCGCCGGCCTTGTTGACCACCCGCCACACGCCGGGGGCCTCCTCCAGCCGGCACGGCGGGCTCATCCAGTTCAGCGGCTTGTACGCACGGTCGTCGGCGTGAATCGACACCGACCCGTCCGCCTTCACCATCAACAGCCGAGTCGCCGGCGGCAGGTGAGCCGAGAGCCGTCCGACGTAGTCCACCGAGCACTTCGCAATGACCAACCGCACCCGACGAGGGTAGCCGAGCAGTCCGCCACCGCCACCGAGCGGCACTGGCGCGTCGGTGCGATGCTGAGACCGTGTTCGAAGTTCTCACCGGCACCGGCCTCGCCGCCTCGGCAGGGCTGAACGCCTACATACCCCTGCTCGTCCTCGGCCTGCTCGGCCGCTACACCAACCTGATCGACCTGCCCAGCGGCTGGACGTGGCTCGGCAACGGCTGGGTCATCGTCATCCTTGCCGTCCTGCTCGCCGTCGAGATGGTGGCGGACAAGGTGCCGGTCGTCGACCACGTCAACGACGTGGTGCAGACCGTCGTCCGGCCCACCGCCGGTGGCCTCGCCTTCGGGGCCGGCTCGTCGTCGGAGACCGTGACCGTCAGCGACCCGGGGAGCTTCTTCTCCAGCCACCAGTGGGTGCCGGTCGCCACCGGCGTACTCCTCGCCTTCGGTGTACACCTGCTCAAGTCCGCCGCACGCCCGGTGATCAACGCGACCACCGCCGGGTTCGGCGCCCCGGTGGCCAGCACCGCCGAGGACGCGACGAGCGTGGTCATGTCCCTGGTCGCGGTCATCCTGCCGGTGCTCGTACTCGCCTTCCTGGTGGGGTTGGTCGGCTTCGTCTACTGGTTCCTGCGTCGACGCTCCGAACGCCGCCGAGAACGTCAGGCGGCCCGCGCCGCTGGCTTCCGCGTCTGACCGGCAATCCGAAGGTACGGCGATGGCCGGCACCCGTTGTCGGGGTGCCGGCCATCTGCGTGTTCTTAGCTGTTCCAGTTGTGGGCGACCAGGTCGGTGGCCTGCTGCTCCCACTGGGCGTAGGCGTCGGGGTAGGCGGAGACCTGTACGGTCTGGGCGGCGTCGGTCAGGGGCATGTCCTGCCAGCCGTCAACCTGACGCAGGCCCTTGAGGAACGCGGTGGTGGAGTACTCGGGGTTGGTGATCTGCTCCGGGGTGCCCCAACCGCTGGTCGGGCGCTGCTGGAACAGGCCGAGGGAGTCGTGGTCGTTGGCGTCGCCGAGGTGGCCCAGGTTTTCCAGCTTGGACTCCTGCAGGCTGGTGGCGATGGAGATGACCGCGGCCCGTTCGGGCAGGCCGGCCTTCTTGGTGGCGGCGATGATGGCCTTGGCGTTGGCGGTCTGCTCGCCGTTGAGGTCGATGTGGGACTGGTCGCCCTGCGGCTTGGGTGCGGTGGTCTGCACCGCGGCGGCGGCGGGCTTGGCGTCGACCGGGTTGGCGTGGGCGGCGATGGGGCCGGCGAAGACGCCACCGGCGAACGCGAGACCAGCGATGGACAGCATGCTCTTGCGGAAGATCGTGTTCATGGGGGTTGCTCCTTCGGGGGTAGGAAACATCCACCTGTCACCGTTCGGGGGATCAGGTGACGGGGGTGTCAGCACCTCGTCCGGGCGCTCAAAGTCTGGGGGGCGGCCTGCGAGCGGGGGGGGCTCGTGGCGGCCGGTCCGTGTGTAACGACCCGGGGGGCGGGGCCATTCCCGGGGGCCGACGATCCGCGAGGGCTCGTCGTGCCGGGACCGGGTGTAACGACCCGCGGTCCGGGGCCATTCCCGGGGGCTGACGATCCGCGGGGAGCGGGGCTCGCCGTGCCGGGACCGGGTGTAACGACCTGCGGCCCGGGGCCATTCCCGCAGACCGGCAGGCCCGCGAACGGGCGGGGCCCGTCGCGCCGAGTCCGGGTCCAACGACCTGCGGCCCGGGGTCATTCCCGGGGGGCGATGATCCGGGTCTTGCGCACGAGGCCACCTCGCGCAGAGTCCAAAACGGGACATAACCCCGGCCGGCAGCGCGATCGGCGGGGCGCAGGGGCCAGCGCGATCGGCGCGGCCAGCGATCGCCGCGGCCAGCGGGGGCGGCGGGGCCGACGGGGACCGGCGGGGGCGCATCCGAGCGATGATCGACTCGACATCGCCGAAGTCGGGGTATCCGGGGCCGATTGACACCGCGATATCGGTGATCTCGTGTCGATCATGCCGGCATCGCCGATCACGCCGACCTCGCCGATCACGCCCGCATCGCCGATCACGCCGGGCATCGCCGATCACGCCTGGCATCGCCGATCACACCCGCATCGCCGATCACGCGCCGGGGTGGCCAGACGGGCGTATCGGGGTGAGCGCAGGCCGGCAAATGCCTAATATCGGGGCAGGAGCCTAGAGGAGGTTGGCATGACCACTGCAATGGAGATGCCCCGAGTCCAGGAATGCGTCGTCGCGGCATGCGCGTACAACCAGGGCGGTGACTGCCACGCCTTCGCCATCACCATCGGCAGCATGGACCACGCGCACTGCCACACCTTCGTCGAGTCGCCCGTGCGGGGCGGGGTGGACGGCCTCACCGCGCAGGTGGGCGCCTGCCAGCGTTCCGACTGCCGGCACAACGAGCAGTTGGAGTGCCACGCCTCGTCGATCAAGGTGGGGCCGGACAACGACCTGGCCGACTGCATGACGTACGCCGGTCGCTGACTCCGACGGGACCGGGTCAGGGCAGGTCGTTGGCCCGCCGGATGACCGTCACCAGGTCGTCGATGATCCCGGTGAGGGCGAAGTCCTTCGGGGTGAAGACCCGGGCCACCCCGGCGGCGAGCAGGGTGTCGGCGTCACTGACGGGGATGATGCCGCCCACCACCACGGGCAGGTCCGCCCGGCCGGCGGCCCGCAGCCCGTCGAGCACCGCGGGCACGGCCGCCAGGTGTGAGCCGGACAGCACGGACAGCCCGACCAGGTCGACGTCCTCCTCGACGGCGGCGGCGACGATCTGGCCGGCGGTCAGCCGGATGCCCTGGTAGACGACCTCGAAGCCGGCGTCGCGGGCGCGTACCGCGATCTGCTCGGCGCCGTTCGAGTGCCCGTCCAGGCCGGGCTTGCCGACCAGCAACCGCAGCCGTCCGGTGCCCAGCTCGCGCGCGGTGGCGGCAACCCGCTCGCGGACCGCCGCGAGACCCGCGTCGCCGCCGCTGCCGGTGGCGCCGGACAGGCCGGTCGGCGCCCGGTACTCACCGAAGACGTCGCGCAGCGCGCCGGCCCACTCCCCGGTGGTCACCCCGACCCGTACACACTCCAGGGTCGCCGGCATCAGGTTGGCGGTGGTCGCGGCGTCCGCGCGGAGCCGGGCCAGTGCCGCGTCGACCGCCGCGCCGTCCCGCCCGGCACGCCACTCGCGTACGGAGGCGACGGCGACCGCCTCGACCATGGGATCGACCTGTTCGACGGCCTCGGCGCCCGCCGCCGTCAACGGGGATGGTTCGGTCTCGGCGAAGCGGTTGACGCCGACCACCACGTCGAGTCCGGACTCCATCCGGCGACGGCGCTCGGCCAGCGAGGCGACCAGCGCGCTCTTGAGATAGCCCGTCTCCACGGCGGCCACCACACCGCCCATCTCCAACACGGCGTCCAGCTCCACGCGCGCCCCGCTGACGATCTCGTCGACGAGTGCGGTCATCACGTGCGAACCGGCGAAGAGGTCGGGGTATTCGAGCAGGTCCGACTCGTACGCCAGAACCTGCTGCATCCGGAGCGACCACTGCTGGTCCCAGGGCCGGGGCAGGCCAAGCGCCTCGTTCCAGGCCGGCAGTTGCACGGCACGGGCTCGGGCGTCGCGGGACATCGTCACGCCGAGCATCTCCAGCACGATGCGCTGGATGTTGTTCTCCGGCTGTGCCTCGGTGAGGCCGAGCGAGTTGACCTGTACGCCGTAGCGGAACCGCCGCTGCCGGGCCTCGGTGACGCCGTACCGCTCCCGGGTGATCCCGTCCCACAGCACGCCGAACGCGCGCATCTTGGCGATCTCCTCGACGAAACGCACCCCGGCGTTGACGAAGAACGAGACCCGCTGCACCACGTCACCCATCCGCTCGGCGGGCACCTGACCGGAGTCGCGGACCGCGTCGAGGACGGCGACGGCGGTGGCCAGCGCGAAGCCGACCTCCTGCACGGGTGTCGCGCCAGCTTCCTGAAGGTGGTACGAGCAGATGTTGACCGGGTTCCACCTCGGCATCGTCGTCAGGGTGTGCGCGATGACGTCCGCCGTCAGCCGCAGCGAGGCCGCCGGCGGGAAGATGTACGTCCCCCGGGACAGGTACTCCTTGATGATGTCGTTCTGGGTGGTGCCGGCGAGCAGGTCGGCGCTCGACCCCTGCTCGGTGGCCACGGCCGCGTAGAGGGCGAGCAGCCACATCGCCGGCGCGTTGATGGTCATCGAGGTGTTCGTCCCGGCGAGCGGGATGCCGTCGAAGAGCGCCCGCATGTCGCCGAGGTGGGCCACCGGCACGCCGACCCGGCCCACCTCACCGGCGGCCAGCTCGTGGTCGGGGTCGTAGCCGGTCTGGGTGGGCAGGTCGAAGGCGACCGACAGGCCGGTCTGCCCCTTGGCGAGGTTGCGGCGGAAGAGCGCGTTGGTCGCGGCGGCCGACGAGTGGCCGGCGTACGTGCGCATGACCCACGGGCGGTCCCGCTCGGGCAGCCGGGTCGGCGTCTCATCCATGGCCGGAGTCTAAGTTACCGTTCAGTAGAAGACGTTGTGGAAAACCACACAGGTCCATGTCGAGGACGGCCGGGTGCGAAGCGCCCGCCGTGGCCGGCACCGCCACACCCCGGGCGTCGACCGGTGGCCACCAGGACGCACACTGGACGCATGGATGACGAGCTGGCCATCTCCGTCCGAGGGCTGCGCAAGGCGTACGGCGACAACGTGGCGGTGGCGGGCGTGGACCTCGACGTCCACCGGGGCGAGGTGTTCGCGTTGCTCGGCCCGAACGGCGCGGGCAAGACCACGACCGTGGAGATCCTGGAGGGCTACCGGCACCGGGACGCCGGTGAGGTGTCCGTGCTCGGCGTTGACCCGGCCCGACCGGACGCCGACTGGCGCTCCCGGGTCGGCATCGTGCTCCAGGGCACCGGCGAGTTCGACGAGCTGACCGTGGCCGAGGTGGTCCGGCACTTCTCCGGGTTCTATCCGGACGCGGACGACCCCGCCAAGGTGATCGAACGGGTCGGGCTGGCGGCGAAGGCGAAGGCTCGTACGCACACCCTCTCCGGCGGGCAGAAGCGCCGCCTCGACGTGGCGCTGGGCATCATCGGCCGCCCCGAGCTGCTCTTCCTCGACGAGCCGACCACCGGCTTCGACCCGGAGGCCCGCCGCGAGTTCTGGGAGCTGATCCGCGACCTCGCCGCAGCCGGCACCACGATCGTGCTCACCACCCACTACCTGGACGAGGCGGAGGCGCTCGCCGACCGGGTCGGCGTGATCGCCGGCGGCCGGCTGGTCGAGGTAGCCGCGCCCAACCGGCTGGGCAACCGCCAGGATGCGCTCGCGACGGTCTCCTGGCGTACCCCGGAAGGGACGTGGGAGAGAGCGCAGAGCGCGACGCCGACGGCCCTCGTGGCCGACCTGGCCGCGCGCTACGGCGGCGAGGTCCCCGGGCTCACGGTGACCCGGCCGACCCTGGAGGACGTCTACCTCACGATGATCGGACATTCGCGATGACGACCACGACGAAGCCGGCGACGCCGGTCGCCGCGACCCCGGGCCGACGGCCGGGCGTCGGCACGCTCGCCCTGCGCCAGGGCCGACTGGAGATCACCCAGTTCCTGCGCAGCCGGGAGTCCGTGGTCTTCACGATGGGCTTCCCCATCATCATGATCCTGATCTTCGCGTCGATCTTCCACGGGACGATCGGCGGCGGGGTCCGGTTCACCCAGTACTTCATCACCGGCATGATCGCCACCGGCCTGATGACGGTGAGCTTCCAGAACCTGGGCATCTGGATCCCGATCGAGCGGGACCGGGGGGTGCTCAAGCGCTACCGGGGCACGCCGATGCCGAAGTGGGTCTGGTTCGCCGGCAAGGTGATCATGGTGGTGGCGATCGGGATCGCCGAGACCGCGCTGCTGCTGGCCGTCGCGGTGGCGCTGTTCGACCTGAACCTGCCGGGCACCGCCGGGAAGTGGTTCACCTTCGGCTGGGTCTCCGTGCTCGGGGTGACCGCCTGCACCCTGTGCGGCATCGCCATCTCGTCGCTGGCCCGCACCGCCCGCAGCGGTTCGGCGGTGGTGACTCCGGTCGCGCTGGTGCTCCAGTTCATCTCCGGGGTGTTCTTCGTCTTCACCGACCTGCCCACCTGGATGCAGCAGGTCGCCGCGTTCTTCCCGCTCAAGTGGATGTGCCAGGGCCTGCGGTCGGTGTTCCTGCCGGAGAGCTTCGGGGCGCAGGAGCCGGGCGGCTCGTTCGAGCTGGGGCGGGTCGCGCTGGTCCTGGCCCTGTGGTGTGTGATCGGGCTCGTGCTCTGCCTGACCACCTTCCGCTGGACCACCAAGCGCGACGGCTGAGCGGGCCGACCGGGGCGGGCAGCCCCGCCCCGGTCGTCACCCGCTCAGTACGTGTAGAAGCCCTTGCCGGTCTTGCGGCCCAGGTCACCGGCGGTGACCATGCGCTGGAGCAGCTCCGGCGGGAAGAACTTCTCGTCGGCCGTGTCGGTGTAGATGTTCTTCGAGGCATGCAGCAGCACGTCCACGCCGGTCAGGTCGGTGGTGGCCAGCGGACCCATGGCGTGCCCGAAGCCGAGCCGGCAGGCGGTGTCCAGGTCCTCGGCGGACACCACGCCCGACTCGACCAGCTTGACCGCCTCCATGACCAGGGCGGAGATCAGCCGCGTGGTGACGAAGCCGGCGATGTCGCGGTTGACCACGACGACGGTCTTGCCGATCTCCTCGGCGAAGGCGCGCGCCGTGTCGAGCGTGGCGTCGCTGGTCTTGTAGCCGCGCACCAGCTCGCAGAGCTGCATCATCGGCACCGGGGAGAAGAAGTGGGTGCCGACGACGGCCTCCGGCCGCTCGGTGACCGCCGCGATCTGGGTGACCGGAATGGCCGACGTGTTGGTGGCGAGCACCGCGTCGGACTTGCAGATCTTGTCCAGCGCCCGGAACACCTCGTGCTTGATCTCCAGCCGCTCGAAGACCGCCTCGACCACGATGTCCGCGTCCGCCGCCGCCTCCAGGTCGGTGGTCGGGGTGATCCGCGCGAGGGTCGCCTCGACGTCGGACGCCTCGATCTTGCCCTTCTCGGCGAACTTCTCCAGCGACTTCCGGATGCCGCCGAGCCCCCGGGTGGTGGCCGCGTCGTCCAGGTCGCGCAGCGTCACCTGCCAGCCCGCCTGCGCCGCCACCTGGGCGATGCCGGAGCCCATCAGCCCGGCCCCGACGACCGCGAGTCGACCCGCCATCTGCTTCTCCCTCACTGCGATTGAGTGCCTGCCTGCACCCTAGTCGGCGAGCCTGAACGATGACTAAGGGCAGGTGACGAATTCGCGACTCGCCGGAGCGAACAAACTCCCGAGTGGGTGCATCGAACCCTACGACAACCAACAAGTGGCAACAGCCTGGAGCTCATGATGCGCGCAACGTCCATGGTCGGAACCCTCACCTGCCTCCTGCTCGTCGCGGCGTGCTCGTCGCCCGCACACCAGGACGGCAACGCCGCGCCGGCCGGCTCGCCCGAACCGACGACCAGCGCGGTCACCACCGGCAGCCCCATCCCGCCGCCTATCTCTCCCTCCTCGACCTCTCCCTCCTCGACGCCGTCCGCCCGGCCGTCCAGCACCGCGACCCGCCCCACGTCGCTCGTCCTGGGTCCGAACGGCATCGGTTCACTCAAGCTCGGCATGACCCGCCAGGAGGCCACCGGGACGGGACTGCTGCGGGCGTTCGCCAGCAACACGGGCGGCTGCACGCCGTCGTACCTGCGCGCCGCCCGCAGCGAGGAGGGGGCCGTCCTTCTCTCGTCGACGCTGGGTATCGCGACCATCGACGCGTACGAGGGGATCAAGACGCCCGAGGGAGCACGCATCGGCATGTCGAGCGCCGAGATGCTGCGGATCTACCCGGCCTGGACGGCGGCCGACGGAGACGCGACGAACGGTCGTGGCTTCGCGAAGACCCCCGGCAACAGCAAGGCCGTCTACCGCATCGAGACGATCAAGGGCAAGGTCGTCCAGTTGACCCTCCAGTACGCGAACCAGGACTGCTACGAGTAGACCGACTCGAAACGGCCGGCCTGTGGCGCCAGCGCGCTGGACAACCGCAGGCCGGCCAGGATCTCGTCGGTCAGGTCCGCGTCGTCGACCTGCTTGATCTGCAGGTAGACGCCATAGCGGCGCTGCGGCACCGGGATCACGATTTCGCTGAACGACACCGAGGCGCCGCACGAGGTCCACCGCCGTACCAGCGCCCGGTCCCCGCCCACATCCACGGTCCGGTCGGGCTGCTGGACACAGGAGGCGTGGCTGGGTAACGCCGGCGCCGGGTCGCCGCCGAGCAGTGCCCGGCTCACCCCGACGAACACACCGGGCATCCCACTCGCCGGGTCCGACCAGGCGGCGAGATCCGGGGCGACCACGAGACCCGGCGCCTGGCCGGCCGCGAGGCGCAGCACCGAAGGATCCCAGCCGGCGTCCTTCAGCTGGCCGGCCCAGCTCGCCGGCACCGCGACCGAGAGAGCGCCGGAGGCATCGCGTACCCGAACCCACCCTGGCCGTTCCGACAGTGTGGAGCTGGAACCGGTCGTCGCCAGCAGGGCGCTCAGGGCGACCGCGACGCCGACGACCCTCGCCATCTGCCGCACGAGGCGACCACGGCCCGCCTCCCGCTCCGTCGACGCGATGACCCGCTGGAGTTCCCCGAGCATCACCGCGGCGGACGCCCAGCGTTGCCGCGGGTCGGGATGCAGCGCACGCCGCACCAGGTCGTCCACTTCGGTGGGAACTCCGGGCCGGAGCTGGGACGGACGGGGGAGAGAACGTCCGGCCCGGCCCGATCGGCTGCCAGCGGACCATGCCGGGTCGGGCGGGCGGCCGGTCACCATGTGGTAGGTCGTCGCGCCGATCGCGTACACGTCCGCGCGGATGTCCAGACCGCCACCGGCGGTGGCCTGCTCGGGCGGCATGTAGCCGGGTGTGCCGGCCGCGATCGTGAAGCCGGACGCGTTGGCGAGCGCCTTGGCCAGGCCAAGATCGGCGACGAGCACCCGATCCCGGCCCGCCGCCGGCTGAAACAACACATTGGACGGCTTGAGATCCCGGTGCAGCACGCCGGCCTCGTGCAGCACCATGACGGCGCGGGTGATGTCGGCCGCGACGAGCAGCGCCTCCCGGACCGGCATCGGTCCCGAGGCGAGTCGATCCGCGAGAGTGCCACCGGCCGCGTACGGCATCACCAGGTACGGGCGTCCGTCCGGCAGCTCGCCGACGTCGAGCACACGCACGAGCAGGCTCGAATCCGTCCGTCGCATGATCCGCGCCTCCTGCTCGAACCGCTCCCGCAGATCGGAGTGGTACGACCAGTTGTCGGCCAACACCTTGATCGCGACGGAGGCGTCCAGAGCGTCGTCGGCGCCGAGCCACACGGTGGCGAAAGCTCCGGATCCGATACGCCCCACAACGCGGTATCGGCCGATCTTGCCGGGTACTGACACGCCCGTATTATGGCCGACTAAACGCTGAGGAACGGGGCCCGATCATGCCAGACGATCTTGATGTCGAAGAGCTGGCTGATCGTGCCGCCAAGGGGGACGCCGCCGCCCTCGACGCGTTGCTGATCAGGATCGGTCCGCAGGTCATGCGGCAGTGTCTACGCCTCCTCCCCTGCCGGCAGGACGCCGAGGAGGCGTGCCAGGATGCGCTTCTGCAGGTCGCCCGCAAGATTGACAGCTTCGCTGGCCGGTCGAAGTTCTCCACCTGGCTGCACATCGTCACCGCCAACTGCGCCCGGCAGACGTATCGGAGCCTCAAGCGTCGGGCCGAGGAGCAGTCCACGCCACTGCTCCCGCTCGACACCGCCGACCCCCGCACCACGAGCGTGATCGCCGGTTCCCGGCTCGACCTGCTCGACGCGCTGGAACGGTTGGAGGCGCACCGACCCGAACTGGTCGCCCCGCTCGTACTGCGCGACCTGTGCCAGTTGACCTACGACCAGATCGCCGACCACCTCTCCATCCCGGTCGGCACCCTGAAGTCACGCATCCACGACGCCCGACGGCACGTGCGCGCCTCGCTGCAGGCCACCTGAGACCGCGAGAGGCGCAGCGGGGTCTCAGATCTCCAGCGACGGCTCCTCGGGCGCGGTGCCCCGCTCCACCGCCACGCCGAGCGCGCGCAGGTCGGCCACGAAGTCCGGGTAACCCCGGTCGACGTGGTGCACGTGCGAGACCTCGGTGGGTCCGTCCGCGCAGAGTCCGGCGATGATCAGCCCGGCGCCGGCGCGGATGTCGGTGGCGCGTACCGGCGCCCCGGACAGCCGCTCGCGACCGCGGACCACGGCGTGGTGCCCGTCGGTCTTGATGTCCGCGCCGAGCCGCATCATCTCGTTGGCGAACATGAACCGGCCGTCGAAGATGTTCTCCGTGATCAGGGATGCGCCGTCGCTGACCGAGGCCAGCCCGATCGCCATCGGCAGCAGATCGGTGGCGAAGCCGGGGTACGGCAGGGTCACCACGTCCACCGCGCGGGGCCGGTCGTCCATGCGTACCCGGAAGCCGTCGCCCCGCGTCTCGACCAGGCCGCCGGCCGCGACGACCTTGTCCAGCGCGACCTCCAGGTAGGCCGGGTCCAGGCCGGTGACCGTCACGTCGCCACGCGTCATCGCGGCGCCGAACGCCCAGGTGCCGGCGACGATCCGGTCCCCCACGGTGGCGTGCCGCACCGGCTGCAGGCCGGGCACGCCGGTGATCCGCAGGGTGGACGTGCCGGCGCCGGAGATCCGCGCGCCCATCTGGTTGAGCATCGTGCAGATGTCGACGATCTCCGGCTCCCGGGCCGCGTTGTCGATCGTCGTGGCGCCCTGGGCCAGCACCGCTGCCATGACCAGGTTCTCGGTCGCCCCCACGCTCGGGAAGTCCAGCACGATGTCGGCGCCGCGCAGCCCGTGCGGGGCCTCGGCGATGACGAACCCGTGCTCACCGGAGATCTCCGCGCCCATCCGGGTCAGCCCGGAGATGTGCATGTCCAGGCCACGTGAGCCGATCGCGTCGCCGCCCGGGTGGGCCACCCGCACGTAGCCACGACGGGCCAGCAGGGGGCCGAGCACGCAGATCGACGCGCGCAGCCGCCGGACCAGGTCGTAGTCGGCCTCCGCGCCCGGCTGCTCGGGTACGTCGATGGTGACCGAGCGGGACCGGGCGACGCCGCCCCGCGCCACCATCGGATCGACGGGGTGGTCCGTGTCGAACCGGACGTCACAGCCCAGCCGCCGCAGGACCTCCCCCATGATCGCGATATCGGTGATCCGCGGAACGTTGGTGATCACGCTGCGGCCGGGAGCGAGCAGCGCGGCGGCCATCAACTTCAGTGCCGAGTTCTTGGCGCCGACGACGTGCACGGTGCCCGCCAGCCGGGCCGCACCGCAGACCCGGATGACGTCGACGTCGTTGACCGCCGTGTCACCGGCGTCGCCCGGACCCACCACCGCTGGCCAGCCGGCTGTCGTGTCCGGCCGAGCGGGGATCGTCAGTTCCGGTATCCGTAGGCTGTGCGTCATGGCCGTCCACCTCACGCGCATCTACACCAAGGCCGGCGACGCCGGCATGACCAGGCTGAGCAACAACGAGCAGGTCCCGAAGACCGATCCACGGATCGCCGCGTACGCGGATGTCGACGAGTGCAACGCGGCGATCGGGGTCGCACTCGCCCTGGGCCAGCTCGACGAGGAGCTGCGGGCCGTCCTGGCGTCGGTACAGAACGACCTGTTCGATGTCGGCGCCGACCTGTCCACGCCCGTCGAGCCGGAGCCGAAGTACCCGCCGCTGCGGGTAACCGAGGAGTACGTCGAGCGCCTGGAGGGCTGGTGCGACGAGTACAACGCGCGCCTGAGCAAGCTCGACTCCTTCATCCTCCCCGGCGGCACCGCCGGCGCGGCGCTGCTGCACGTGGCGCGGACCATCGCCCGGCGCGCCGAGCGGGCGGCGTGGGCGCTGGTCAGCCACGATCCGGACCGGACCAGCCCGCTCCCGGCAAAGTATCTCAACCGGCTCTCCGATCTGCTCTTTATCCTGTCAAGAACGGCAAATCCGGCGGGCGATGTGCTATGGGTGCCGGGCGGCAACCGCTGACCGTCTGCGTCGTACGGGTGTGGGGTTCCCGATCTCGCGGCTACCACGCGTGGTCCCGGCGAATTCCCAACCAGCCCCCTCCCACCCGGCCCGCCACCGTCGTCGGCACGCCGACCGCACGCCGGCCGACTTGCCGACGTCGGGGCGGTTCTCTCACTCCCACCTGACCCGGCCAGGCGTGGAATCACGCCCGGTTCGCTTCGCCGTCACTCGATATTTATCGACGTCCAACTGTCCTATGTATAGGGTCTGGGGGGCGGCATCGATCGGCTGCCGCGAACTGCCGATGAACGGGGAGATTTGTGAGGATCGCACGCAGGCTCGTCGCCACGCTCGGAATGATGTCGCTACTCGTCTTCGGAATGGCCCTGCCGGCACAGGCAGCCGCCACGTGCCCGGTCGGGGACTTCTGCGTCTGGAGCGGCAGCAACGCCACCGGCTCGATGTGTAGCTGGAGCAACGCAGACAATGACTGGTTCAACGCGCCCGTCGTGTGTTCCTGGGCGGACAACCAGGTGGTCCGCTCGGCCGAGAACCGGGGCCGGAGCACGAGCTACCGGTCCGTGTACTTCTACTCCGGCGCGAACTACACCGGCACGTACGGATGCCTCGGACAGAACGACCAGTTCATGAACGACATCTACGAGAACCTGCGATCGCACCGCTGGCGGACCTCGAGCTGCTAGTCACGCAGCAACAAATTGGGCCACGGCTTGCCGTGGCCCAATTTTTCGTTCCGGGATCCATTCGAGCGGGACACCGACAGCCGGCACGGCTCAGGCAGCCGGCCAGTCCTGGGAGGCCAGACGCGGCGAGACCGCCCCCGGAGGGGCGGCCTCGAGCCAGGAGAGGAAACCGGTCACGGTCGATCGCGCCATGGCGATCTCCACCGGTGCGTGGTGACTCGTACAGCGGAGGATCACCCAGTCGGCCGGCATGGAGAGCCGTTCCTGCCCTTCGGGCAACCGTCGGCGCTCGACCGCGAGATCCTTGCGGGAGAGAACCCGCTTGGGGCGGATCGCGAAGCTGAACATTCGATACCAGCGCAGCTCGTCAGCGGCGAACCGGCCGAAGCCGGGCGACCAGCCACGCCCGTCGAGCACGGTGGTGACCCGGACGCTGAGCCGGATGATGCCACCGCTGCGGGTCACGAGGGCCCGCCGGACGAAGAGCACGAGAAGCGCGACGAGTATGACGGCGACGCCGACCCCGATCCCTTCGACGATCTCCATCCCCGGTGTGACTCAGCGGCTCTGCGCGGAAACCGGGGTCGCGCTCTCGGCCAGCACGGTGACGCCCTCGGCGCTCACCGAGAGGAAGCCGCCGGCCACCTCGTACGAGACCTGCTCGCCGCCGGCCAGCTTGATGCGGACCTGACCGGGCTCGGCGAGCTGGCCGAGCAGCGGCGCGTGACCCGGCAGGACACCGAGCTCGCCCTCGGTGGTCCGGGCGACGACCATCTCGGCCTCACCGGACCAGACCTTCTCCTCGACGGCGACGAGCTCGACGTGAAGCTGCTTTGCCACGCTGTCTCCTTGCTGCGGCGGCGGATTGCCGAAAGTCTAGTCGTGCCGCCGCGCCGCCCCCAACGCGGGTGGCGAGAGCTGCGCCACGGCTACTTGGTCTTGTTCTGGAATTCCGGGTGCTCGAGCAGGAACGGGTCCAGTTGTTCATTGTGCAGGGCGGTGAAGAAGTCCGGGACGCCTGCCTGGAACTGCTCACCCTTGTAGGTCTTGCCCTCGAAGAGCCCGCCACCGGGAAGCTTGATCATCTGGATGGTGTTCGGGCGGATGTTCTTGAGGGCGAGCCCGAAGTCGACAACGCTGTTGCCCCGACCGTTGAAGATCAGGGACTGGCCGGCGGCGCGCAGCACCTTGTCCAGCTTGATCGGGTTGGCGACCACGTCGGCGCTGAATGCCTGCCCGACCATCGCCTTGACGAACTGCTGCTGGTGCCGCTGCCGGCCGTAGTCGGCGTCCGGGACACCGTTGCGCTCGTAGCGCTGCCGGACGTAGTCCAGAGCCTGCCACCCGCTGAGGTGGTGGTTGCCCTTCTTGTAGACCGCCTGCGGGCCGATGTAGCCGTAGCCGTGCGGGTTGCCCGGCCGGGGCTTGCCGTCCGGCTGCTTGTGCTCCGACTTCACGTCCCGCTCGACGTACATGTCGACGCCGCCCATCGCGTCGACGATCTTCTGGAAGCCGGTGAAGTTGATGATGGCACCGGCGTCGAACCGCTTGATGCCGGTCACGTTCTGCACCGTCGTGGCCAGCAGCTCGAACCCCCGCGCCGCGTCGGGGTTCTTGCCGGGCACCTGACTGCCGAACGACATGGCTGCGTTGATCTTCGTCGACTCGCCGTTGAAGTTGGCTTTCTTGAAGGCCGGAATGTCGACGTAGAGGTCCCGCGGCAGCGAGAAGAGGTAGGCCCGGTCCATCGACGCCGGGACGTGCAGCACCATGATCGAGTCGGCCAGCGGCGCCGCCGTCGGCGTACGCGGGTCGATGCCGACCAGCAGGAGGTTGAGCGGGCCCTTGATGTCGCTCTTCTTCTCCTTGGCGCCCGCCGCCTGGTCACCGAAGAGGTCGGCCTTGCCGACGGCGCCCTCGTAGCGGGCCATCAGCACCTCGGTGCCGACCAGCACACCGCCGCTGAGCATGGTCAGCACCAGGCCGAACACGGTGCACACCTTGGCCCAGCGCGGCACGCCCCGCCACATGGACGACTTGCGGCCCTTCTTGCCGGCCTTACCCACACTCATCTCCGTTCGCTACGCCCACGCAGAGGAGACGGGCTCACGTCGTCGAAAGGTTGCACTCGTCCGCGCTCGTGATGGCGAACGCGCGGACCGACCGTATCTCGGCTGCCACGTGAGTGACGACCACGAGTAACGGACCGCGACGATGGTAAGACGTGAAGATGAACAAAAGACTGCCCCGACATTGCCGGGGCAGTCTTTTGCGGTACAGGTACGACGAGGGCTGTCAGGCCTTCATCAGCTCCTCAGCCTTGGCTTCCAGGTCCTCGAGACCGCCGCACATGAAGAACGCCTGCTCGGGGAAGTGATCGTACTCACCCTCGCTGATCTTGCGGAACGCCTCGATGGTCTCCTTGATCGGGACCGTCGAGCCCGGCACGCCAGTGAACTGCTCCGCCGCGTAGGTGTTCTGCGAGAGGAAGCGCTCGATCCGCCGGGCCCGGGCCACGGTGATCTTGTCTTCCTCGGAGAGCTCCTCGATACCGAGGATGGCGATGATGTCCTGCAGGTCCTTGTAGCGCTGCAGGATCCGCTTCACCTCGGTGGCGACCTGGAAGTGCTCCTGGCCGACGAACTCCGGGGCGAGGATCCGGGACGAGGACGCCAGCGGGTCCACGGCCGGGTAGATGCCCTTGTCGGAGATCGACCGCTCCAGGTTGGTGGTCGCGTCGAGGTGGGCGAACGTGGTGGCCGGGGCGGGGTCGGTGTAGTCGTCCGCCGGCACGTAGATCGCCTGCATCGAGGTGATGGCCTGGCCCCGGACGGAGGTGATCCGCTCCTGGAGCTCGCCCATCTCGTCGGCCAGGGTCGGCTGGTAACCCACGGCACTCGGCATCCGGCCGAGCAGGGTGGAGACCTCCGAACCCGCCTGCGTGAAGCGGAAGATGTTGTCGATGAAGAGCAGCACCTCCTGCTTCTTCACGTCGCGGAAGTACTCCGCCATGGTGAGCGCGGAGAGCGCGACCCGCAGACGCGTGCCCGGCGGCTCGTCCATCTGGCCGTAGACCAGCGCGGTCTTGTCGATGACGCCGGACTCGGTCATCTCGGCGATCAGGTCGTTGCCCTCACGGGTGCGCTCACCCACGCCGGCGAAGACCGAGGTACCACCGAAGTTACGGGCAACCCGGGTGATCATCTCCTGGATGAGCACCGTCTTGCCCACGCCCGCGCCGCCGAACAGACCGATCTTGCCGCCCTTGACGTACGGGGCGAGCAGGTCGATGACCTTGATGCCGGTCTCCAGCATCTCGGTCTTCGGCTCCAGGTCCGCGAAGGCCGGGGCCTTGCGGTGGATACCCCAGTGGTCGTCCGGGTTGAGGGTCTCGCCCTCCTTGAGGTTGAGCACCTCGCCGATCGCGTTGAACACGTGGCCCTTGACCGCGTCGCCCACCGGAACGGTGATCGGCTTACCGGAGTCGCGAACCTCGGCGCCGCGAACCAGACCGTCCGTCGGCTGCATCGAGATCGCGCGGACCAGGTTGTCACCCAGGTGCTGGGCGACCTCCAGGGTCAGCGTCTTCTCACCGCCGGACAGGCTCACGGTGACGTTCAGGGCGTTGAACAGGGCCGGCATGCCGTCGCGCGGGAACTCGGCGTCGACGACCGGGCCGATGACCCGGACCACGCGACCCGTGGCCGTCTTGGTCTCTACTGGTGCAGTCATCACACTTCACTTCCCGACGCGGCAAGCGCGTTGGCGCCGCCGACGATCTCGCTGATCTCCTGGGTGATCCCGGCCTGACGGGCCGAGTTCATCTCACGCGTGTACTTCTCGATCATCTCTTCGGCGTTGTCGGTGGCGCTCTTCATCGCCCGCCGCCGTGCCGCCGACTCACTCGCCGCCGACTCCAGCAACGCCGCGTAGATCCGCGTGTTGATGTACCTCGGCAGGAGCGCGTCGAGCAGCGCCTCCGCCTCCGGCTCGAACTCGTACGCCGGCAGCAGCCCCTCGGAGCGCGGCCGGTCCTCGACCTGCATCGGACCGATGACCTTGGTAACCGGGTTCTGCGTCATCAGTGAGTGGAACTCGGTGTAGACGATGTGCAACTCGTCCACGCCCCGCACCCCGTCCGCGCCAGCGCCACCGTCGACGTCGTCCGCGCCGGCCGTGAACGCCTTGATCAGCGTCTCACCCACGGCGCGGGCGTCCTCGAACGACGGCTGCTCGCTGAACCCGGTCCAGTTCGCCTCGATCGGCCGGTCGCGGAACCGGTAGAACCCGACACCCTTACGTCCGATGACGTAGAGCACCGGCTCCTTGCCGTCCGCCCTGAGGCGGGCGATCAGCGACTCGGCCATCCTGATCGCGTTGGAGCTGTAACCGCCGGCCAGGCCACGGTCGCTGGTGACCAACAGGACGCCCGCCCGCCGCACCCGCTCGCGCGGGGTGAGCAGCGGGTGGTCGATCCGCGCGTTGGACGCCAGCGCCGTGAGCACACCGGTGATGGCCTCGGCGTACGGCAGGGACGCCTGCACCCGCGCCTGGGCCTTGGCGATCCGGCTCGTCGCCACGAGCTCCATCGCCTTGGTGATCTTCTTCATCGACTTCGCCGAGCGGATTCGTTGACGAAGAACGCGTACCTGGGCCGCCATCAGATCAGCTCTCGGCCGGGCGGTCGGTCGCGCCGTCGCGGAAGCGGGTCACCGTCTCGCGGTTCTCGTCACCCTCGAGCGGAGCGGCCGGCGCGTCGTTGACCTTGCGCTCATCCTCCTTGTTGAGGAAGACCTGCTTGAACTCGCCGATCGCGGTGTCCAGGGAGTTGATGATGTCATCGCCCCACTGGTTGTCGGCGATCGACGCGAGGACACCCTCGTGCTTGTGCCGCAGGTACTGGAGGAACTCCGCCTCGAAGCGCCGCACCTCGCCGACCGGGATGTCGTCGAGCTTGCCCTCGACGCCGGACCAGACCGAGACGACCTCTTCCTGCACCGGGTACGGCGAGTAGTTCGGCTGCTTGAGCAGCTCCACCAGACGCGAACCCCGGTTCAGCTGGTTCTGCGAGGCCTTGTCCAGGTCGGAGGCGAAGGCGGCGAACGCCTCCAGCTCGCGGTACTGGGCCAGGTTGAGCCGCAGCGAGCCGGCGACCTTGCGCATCGGCTTCACCTGGGCGGCGCCGCCGACCCGGGAGACCGAGGTACCGACGTTGATCGCCGGACGAACGCCCTGGTTGAACAGGTCGGTCTCCAGGAAGATCTGGCCGTCGGTGATCGAGATGACGTTGGTCGGGATGAAGGCCGAGATGTCGTTGGCCTTCGTCTCGATGATCGGCAGACCGGTCATCGAGCCGCCACCCAGCTCGTCGGAGAGCTTCGCGCAGCGCTCCAGCAGGCGGGAGTGCAGGTAGAAGACGTCACCCGGGTACGCCTCACGGCCCGGCGGGCGACGCAGCAGCAGCGACACGGCACGGTACGCCTCGGCCTGCTTGCTCAGGTCGTCGAAGACGATCAGAACGTGCTTGCCGCCGTACATCCAGTGCTGTCCGATGGACGAGCCGGTGTACGGGGCGAGGTACTTGAAGCCGGCCGGGTCGGACGCCGGCGAGGCGACGATGGTGGTGTATTCCAGCGCGCCCGCCTCCTCCAGCTGCCCCTTGATCGAGGCGATGGTGGAGGCCTTCTGGCCGATGGCGACGTAGATGCAGCGGACCTGCTTCTTCGGGTCGCCGGTGCGCCAGTTGTCGCGCTGGTTGAGGATGGCGTCCAGGGCGACGGTGGTCTTGCCGGTCTTGCGGTCACCGATGATCAGCTGCCGCTGGCCCCGACCGATCGGGGTCATCGCGTCGATCGCCTTGATGCCGGTCTGCAGCGGCTCGAACACCGACTGCCGGGACATCACGTTCGGAGCCTGCAGCTCCAGCTCGCGGTAGCCCTCGTCGGCGATGTCGCCGAGGCCGTCGATCGGCTGGCCGAGCGCGTTGACCACGCGGCCGAGGAACGCGTCGCCGACCGGAACCGAGAGCACGCGGTCGGTGCGCTTGACCCGCTGCCCCTCCT
Organism: Micromonospora sp. CA-248212; assembly: GCF_050948405.1. Taxonomy (NCBI): domain Bacteria; kingdom Bacillati; phylum Actinomycetota; class Actinomycetes; order Micromonosporales; family Micromonosporaceae; genus Micromonospora; species Micromonospora sp. CA-248212. The sequence goes on from NZ_CP192023.1 coordinate 6,078,061, forward strand.
CCAGCTTGGCGGAGTCACCGAGGACGACCACGCCGATCTCCCGCACGTCGAGGTTCAGCGCCACGCCGAGCGTGCCGTCCTCGAACTCCAGGAGCTCGTTGGTCTTGGTCGAGGGCAGGCCCTCGACGTGGGCGATGCCGTCGCCGGTGTCGGCGACGGTGCCGACCTCCTCGCGGGAGACGTCGGACGAGTAGGAGGAGACGTAGCGCTCCAGGGCGCCGCGGATCTCCTCCGTCGAGATGGTCAGCTCGGCCATCCTCTGCTTCCTTAAAATTCAGGGGCCCGGGATACCTAGTACCAACCGGTCCGAATGGCGTCTGTCAATCCAGGCGCTGCGGCGGCGGAGCCGCCCCAACGTGAGGCGGCGGAACCACCGCATTGCTGGCGGTGAGCCGTTCAGCGCTTCGCGAGCGCGTTGCGTGTCTCGTTGAGGCGGCGCAGGATGGTGCCGTCGTACAGGTCGGAACCGACCCGGACGCTCACGCCACCGAGAACGGCGGGGTCGACCGTCTGCTTGACGGACACCTCCCGACCGTATATCGCGGCGAGGCTCGCACCCAGTCGACGCTCGTCCTCGTCACTCAACGGGGCCGCGACGGTCACGTACGCCACCTGCCGGTCACGCCGGTCGGCGGCCAGCTCGACCAGCCGGGTGAGCGCTCCGGTGAAGGAACGCCCGCCGAAGCCGGCGAGCGCAGCCTCGACGAGGCTGACGGTGACCGGCCGGGCCTTGCCGGCGAGCAGCTCGCGAGCCAGGGTGGCCCGCTGCTCGACCGGGGCGACCGGGTCGGCGAGAGCGTTGCTCAGCGCCGACTGACCGGACACGACCTGACCGAAGCGGAACAGCTCGTCCTCCACCTCGCCCAGCTCACCGGCGGAGTCGGCGCTGGCCAGCAGCGCCTCCACGCCGAGGCGCTCGGTGCCGTCGAGCAACTCCGACGGTGCCGACCAGCGGCCCGAGACCAGCGTGACGAGCAGGTCGAGCGCGTCCGCGCCGATCCGCCCACCCAGCATGTCGCCGAGCAGCGCGCCGCGGTCCGCGCCGGAACGAGCCGGGTCGGACAGCGCCCGACGCAGCCGCGGCTCACGCCGCAGCAGGGTCGCCACGGAGAGGATGGCGTCGGCGGTGGAGGCCACCGCCGACGGCTCCGCGCCGCGGACGTACGCGTCGAGGCCCTCGGCCGCGACCTTGTACGACTCCCGGCTGGCGGCCTGCATCAGCGGGCCCCCGTGCTCTCGAGGCCGCTCAGGAACCGGTCGACGGTGCCCTTGCGCCGCGCCTCGTCGGCCAGCGACTCGCCGACGATCTTGCTGGCCAGGTCCACCGCGATGGTGCCGACCTCCGCGCGCAGCTCGCGCACGATGGTGGCCCGCTCGGCGGCGAGCGCGTCCTTGCCGGCCTGGATGACCCGGTCGGACTCTTCCCGCGCCTTGGCGAGGATGTCCTGCCGGATGCCCTCGGCGTCGGCCCGCGCGTCGTCACGGATCTTGGCGGCGTCGGTCCGCGCCTCGGCGAGCTGGGCGCGGTACTGCTCAAGCAGCTGGTTCGCCTCGGCCTGGGCGGCCTCGGCGCGCTTGATGCCGCCCTCGATCGCGTCGACCCGAGCCTGGAACGTCTGCTCCATACGCGGGAAGACGAACTTCATCAGCACGAAGCAGAGCACGGCGAAGGCGACCGTGCCGACCACGATCTCCTGCCAGATCGGAATGATCGGGTTGTGGTCTGACTCACCACCCTCGGCGGCGAGGAGGAACAACATGGGTGACCTCCCGGTCGGAAGGGGCGGGTACTACTTGGCCCAGATGAAGCCGAAGGCGATGCCGAACAGGGCGAGCGCCTCGATGACGGCGAAGCCGATCCAGACGTACGGCAGGGTCATGCGCGACGACTCGGGCTGCCGGGCGGTCGACTGGATGTAGGCGGCGAAGACCAGGCCAACGCCGATGCCCGGGCCGATGGCCGCGAGGCCGTAGCCGATGGCGGCGGTGCTGCCGTTGACCGCGGCGAGAACGCTAACGTCCATTGGTGTGGTTCCTCCTGGTTATCACGCGTGACTCTCACGCGGGACGACAACGGTTGGTGCGTGGATCAGTGCTCTTCGGCGAGAGCGCCCTGGATGTAGCTGGCGCTCAGGACCGTGAAGACGTAGGCCTGCAGGACGATGACGAGCGCCTCGAGGAGGGTCAGCGCCACGGTCATCACCCAGGAGACCACCGAGACCGGCGCCAACCAGGCGTTGGCGTTGAGCATCGCGAAGCCGCCGAGCGTGAAGACCAGCAGGAGCATGTGGCCGGCGAACATGTTCGCGAAGAGACGAACGGCCAGCGAGAACGGCCGAATGATGAAGGTCGAGAACGCCTCGATCGGGATCAGCAGCGGCAGGATGTACCAGGGTGCCGGCGGGATCAGGGCGTGCTTGAAGTACTTGCCGAAGCCGTGGTGCCGGATGCCGATGTAGTTGAACAGCACGTAGCTGATCACCGCGAGGATCGCCGGGAAGGCGATGTGCGAGTTCGGCGAGATCTGGAAGAACGGGATGATCGCGAAGGCGTTCGTCACCAGCACGAAGCAGAACAGCGTCGTGAAGTACGGGGCGAACCGCACGCCCTGGTGCCCGATCATGTCGACCGAGATGTTGTTGCGCACGAAGCCGTAGATCGACTCGGCGAACCACTGCTTCTTGGTCGGCACCAGCTTCGGGTTCCGGTAGGTCGCCAGGAAGAAGATGATCAAGGCGCCGACCGCGATCCAGATCATCAAGGTGAACTTGGTGAACCACGGAGCGTTCTCCGCGCCCCAGGGCACGATCGCGGGCAGGTAGAAGTCCTCCACACTGGGTGGGAATGCCGCCTGGCCCGCTGCCAGGACGTTCGCCTGTCCGAACACCGCGTCCCTTCCTAAGTAGGCGTGCCGAGTCGGCGGATGACCAGGATGACGCCCCCAGCCATGCCGAGCACGAAGCCGATCCCGGTGGCGACGCCACCGGTGTCGAGCCACTGGTCGACCAGCCAGCCGATGAAACCCCACACGAGCATGCCTCCGATGAGGTAGCTGAGCGCGGTCCAACCCTGACCGGCGCCGGACGGATAGTCGTCCGGTTGACCGGCGGGACGGGGGGTTTGGTCATCAGCCATGACGGGGCGAACGATATCAGCCGGGAAGACGAGGCTGTGCCTCACCCCCCGCACAACCGTCGTTGTGTGGGCTTCTCGTGGGCGCCGTCGTCTGTGGGCACGCTACTCCCCTTCCGCCCGTCGGAAAATGACCGGAGGCCGACACATTGCCGCGCGTCCGCTAGGTGGGACACCCGTGTCGACGACCAGGTCAGCCGGAGCGGCGGGCGTGCACCGTGGTCAGCCACCAGAGGTGCGCCGCTGTCCACACTGCCACCCCGGCGACGATGCCGAGGCAGAGCGGGACCAACCCCGCCCAACCGGTCGACGCCACCGCCACCAGGACGACACCCAACAGGGTGAACTTCAGCACGTACAGCCCCAGCCCGAGCGGCAGCAGCAACTGCGGGTTGACCTGGTCGGCCCGCGCCAGCACCACCGTCGTGAGGGTGTAGCTGAGCACCGTCACGCCCACCCCGGCCGCCGCGCCGAGCGCGCCCGTCGCGCCACCGGTCACCCCGCCCACCACGGCCGCGACCACGGCCAGCGCCGCCGACGCGGCCAGCAGCACCGGCAGGTGCCGCAGCCGCCACCGCCCGTCGCTCGCGGGCTCGACCACCCCGGGCTCAGCCACGGGGGTACGCCGGGAAAGCCGCGACCAGTTCGGCCACCTCGGCGCCGATCGTGCTCAGCGCGTCGGCGCCACCCGGTTCACCCGGGTTCGTGCGTACCGCGCGGGCGATCAGGGCGGCCACCTGCCGCAGCTCACCCTCGCGCAGGCCCTGCGTGGTGACGCTCGGTGTGCCCACCCGGATACCGGAGGCCACCAACGGCGGCTGCGGGTCGTACGGAATGGCGTTCTTGTTCAGGGTGATCGAGGCGGCGTCGCAGCGGGCCTCGGCCTCCGCGCCGGTCACCCCCAGCTCCCGCAGGTCGATCAGCGCGAGGTGGGTGTCGGTGCCACCGGACACCGGGCGCATGCCCTCGTCGGCCAGCCCGGCGGCGAGCGCCTGCGCGTTGCGCACCACCTGGGCGGCGTACGTCTGGAACTCGGGCTGGGCCGCCTCACGCAGCGCGACCGCCTTGGCCGCGACCGCGTGCATCAGCGGGCCGCCCTGGGTGAACGGGAAGACCGCCTTGTCGATCCGCTGGGCCAGCGACTCGCGGCAGAGGATCATGCCGCCCCGGGGGCCGCGCAGCACCTTGTGGGTGGTGGTGCAGACGACGTCGGCGTACGGCACCGGCGACGGGATGGCCCGACCGGCCACCAGGCCGATGAAGTGCGCGGCGTCCACCATCAGGTACGCCCCGACCTCGTCGGCGATCTCCCGGAACCGGGCGAAGTCGATCAGCCGGGGGTACGCGGTGGCCCCACAGATGATCAGCTTGGGCCGGTGCGCGCGGGCCAGATCGCGTACCTCGTCGTAGTCGATCAGCTCGGTGTCCGGCCGGACCGGGTAGCCCACCGGGTGGAACCACTTGCCGGAGAAGTTCACCCGGCTGCCGTGGGTGAGGTGCCCGCCGTGCGGCAGGTCCATCGCCAGCACCGTGTCCCCCGGCTGCACCAGCGCGGCGTACGCGGCCAGGTTGGCGCTCGCCCCGGAGTGCGGCTGGAGGTTGGCGTGCTCGGCCCCGAACAGCTCCTTGGCCCGGGCGATGCCGATCTCCTCGGCCCGGTCCACCTCGGCGCAGCCGCCGTAGTAGCGCCGACCCGGGTACCCCTCGGCGTACTTGTTGGTCAACGTCGAGCCGAGCGCGGCCAGCACCGCCGGCGAGGTCAGGTTCTCGCTCGCGATCAGTTGCAGGCCACCCCGCAACCGGTCCAGCTCACCGAGGACCACCCCGGCGATCTCCGGATCGGTGGCCCTGAGCTGGGCGAAATCCGGCCCCCAGAAGGTGCTCGTCTCGGTCTCCACAGCGAACGAGTCTAGGGCCTGTCGCACAAGGGCGGCCGGCCAGTTCCTGTGCGACAGGCCCTCCGGGGCCGCACACTGGGACCCGTGAGATGCCTCGTCACCGGAGCCACCGGATACATCGGCGGGCGACTGACGCCGCTGCTACTCGCCGACGGGCACACCGTGCGCTGCCTCGCCCGCAAGGCCGTACGCCTGCGCGATGTTCCGTGGGCGGCGGCGGCCGAGATCGTCGAGGGTGACCTGAGCCGGCCGGAGACACTGCCCGCCGCCTTCGCCGACGTGGACGTCGCGTACTTCCTGGTGCACTCGCTCGGCCGGGCGGACTTCGAGGCGGCCGACCGGACGGCGGCGACGAACTTCGCGGCGGCGGCCCGCGCGGCCGGCGTACGCCGGATCGTCTACCTCGGTGGTCCGGAGCCGGCGGCCGACGCGGAGGTCCCGTCGCCGCACCTGCGGTCCCGGGCCGAAGTGGGCCGGATCCTGCTCGCCAGCGGCGTGCCCACGGCGGTGCTCCGCGCCGCGGTGATCATCGGCTCCGGCTCGGCGTCGTTCGAGATGCTGCGCTACCTGACCGAGCGGCTGCCCGCCATGGTCACGCCACGGTGGGTCCGCAACCGGATCCAGCCGATCGCGGTCCGCGACGTGCTGCGCTACCTGGCCGGCTGTGCCACCCTGCCGCCCGAGGTCAACCGCGGCTTCGACATCGGCGGACCGGACGTGCTGACCTTCCGCGACATGATGGACCGCTACGCCCGGGTGGCCGGGTTACGACGACGGATCATCGTGCCGGTCCGGCCCCTCACCCCGTCGCTCTCGTCGCACTGGGTCGGCCTCATCACCCCGGTACCGAACAAGATCGCCCGGCCGCTGGTGGAGAGCCTGATCCACGAGGCCGTGGCCCACGAACACGACATCGCCCGGTACGTGCCCGATCCGCCCGGCGGCCTCACCGGCTTCGACGACGCCGTGCGGTTGGCGCTGGCCAAGGTGCGCGACGCCCAGGTGGAGACGCGCTGGTCCACCGCGAGCGGCACCGACGCGCCCGCCGAGCCGCTGCCCAGCGACCCGGACTGGTCCGGCGGAACGGTGTACACGGACGTACGGGAACGGGCGGTGGACGCGTCGCCGGCCGCGCTCTGGCGGGTCATCGAGGGCGTGGGCGGCGAGCACGGCTGGTACTCGTTCCCCCTCGCCTGGTCGGTACGCGGCTGGCTGGACCGGCTGGTCGGTGGTGTGGGGCTGCGCCGGGGCCGGCGCGACCCGCACCGCCTCCAGGTCGGCGAGGCGCTGGACTTCTGGCGGGTCGAGGAGATCATTCCGGGCGAGTTGTTGCGGCTGCGCGCGGAGATGCGGCTGCCCGGCCGCGCCTGGCTGGAGATGCGGGCGCTGCCGGCCGAGAACGGCCACAGCCGCTACCAGCAACGCGCCGTCTTCCTCCCTCGCGGCCTCGGCGGTCACGCCTACTGGAGTTCGGTGACCCCGTTCCACGCCGTGATCTTCGGCGGGATGGCCCGCAACATAGCCCGCAACGCCGAACAATCCCCCTAACCCACCCCACCCCCACGCCGCCCACGCCGCCCACGCCGCCCACGCCGCCCACGCCGCCCACGCCGATCTTGCACTTTGTGTTGTCGCTTTGCGGCCTTGGCACCCTAAATCCCCGCAGAAACTGCAAGATCGGCGCGAACGGAGTCGGCGGGGCGGGGCGGGGCGGGGCGGGGTCAGTTTGTGGTTCGGGCGGCGGTGACCTGGAAGGCGGCCCGTTCGCTTGGCGGGACGAAGTCGCGTACCGGCTGGTCATGCAGGGCACGGGAGAGGACCTCGCCCACCCCGGTCACCATCCGGGCCTGCACGGCCTGACCGACCGCGTCGCGCGGGTCGTCCGGGTTGGCCGCCATCGAGGCGACCACCAACTGCGGGGTGAAGGCCACCACCGTCTCCGTCTCGTACCGCTCGGAACTGCCGGTCTTGCCGGCCACCGGGCGGCCCAGCCGGGATCGCAGATCGGGAGCCGTGGCGCCGTCGCACCGCCCGTACATCGACTGGTCGCCCACCGGGCAGCGGGCCGCGTCCGCCGCCGCCCGGGCCACGTCGGTGTCGAGTACCTGCCGACAGTCCGGCTTGGCGGCATCCACCGGCCGGCCGGCCGAGTCGTTGATCGAGACCACCGGCAGCGGCGCGCACCACGTCCCCTCCGCGGCCACCGTGGCGTACGCCGTGGCCAGGTCCAGCGGGGTCGTCGCGGCGACACCCAGGGTGAACGGGCCCCAGTCCTTCGCGCCGTAGCGGGCCAGCCGCTCGTCGGAGTCGGCCCGCAGCACGATGCCCAGCCGCTCGGCCATCTCGACCACCCGGTCGGCGCCGACCCGCTCGGTCAGCCAGGCGAAGTAGGTGTTCACCGACCGGCCGAACCCGGTCCACATCGTGCGGGGGCCGTCCATCGCCGACGGACTGGCGTTCGCCGGGCACCAGCGGCCGTCACAGCTACCCGCACCGGTCGCCGGGAAGCGGGTGAGCAGTTGCGTCGGCGCCGTGAACTCGGTCGACAGCGGCATGCCGGATTCCAGCGCGGCCAGCATGGTGAAGAGCTTGAACGTCGAACCGGCCTGATACCCGTCGATGGCCCCACCACCGGCCACGAGCTGGTTGACCGTGTTCGGATAGTTCTTCTGTCCGACCGGGTTGTCCTCGACGCTGTAGTTGCGGTTCACCGACATCGCCAGCACCCGGCCGGTGCCGGGCTGCACCACGGCGGTGGGTACCGCCCGCGCCTCGGTGGGCCGGTAGATGCGCAGGACCTGCTCGGTGGTGGCCTGCTGCACGGCCGGATCCAGCGACGAGACGATGGAGAACCCGCCCCGGCGCAGCATGCGCTGTCGCTCGTCGGCGCTCGACCCGAACGCCGACTGGCTGCTCCACCAGCGGGTGAACCAGTCGCAGAAGAAACCCCAGTCCGAATGCCCGTCGGGCACCCCCGTGCAGTCGTTCGGCGTCTCGCTGGGCCGCAGCTGCAGCGGCTCGGCCTGTGCCGCCGCCGCCGCGTCGGCGGGGACCTGATCCGTCTCGACCAGGCGCTCCAACACGTACGTCCGGCGGTGCAGGGCGCTGTCGGCGTCCCCGTTGATCGGGTCGTCACTGTCCGGCGACCGGACCAGACCAGCCAACAGCGCGGCCTGGGGCAGGGTCAACTCAGCCGGCGAGACCGAGAAGTAGCGCTTGCTGGCCGCCCCGATCCCGTACGCCCCGGCACCGAAGTAGGCGATGTTGAGGTAGCGGGTGAGGATGTCCTCCTTGCTGAGCTCCCGCTCCAGCGCCAGCGCGTACCGCATCTCCTGGAGCTTGCGGGCGGTGGTGAGCTCGGTGGCCGCCTGGCGCTGCCGCTCGGTCAGCCGGGGATCGCTGCTGAGCACGTTGCGGACGTACTGCATGGTCAGGGTGGAGGCGCCCTGCCGGGTCTTACCGTCGCGCTTGTTCACCGTGAAGGCGCGCACCACACCGCGCAGGTCCACCCCGCTGTGCTGGTAGAACCGGACGTCCTCGGCGGCCACGATGGCCTGGCGCATCACCGGGGCGACCTCGCGCAGCGGGACCTCCACCCGGTCCTCCTGGTAGAAGGAGGTGATCAGGGTGGTGCCGTCGTTGGCGTAGAGGTTGGAGCGCTGCGCGGTAGGCGGCGTGCGGAGCGTGTTGGGCAGCTCCGAGTACGGCGTGGACAGGGCGCTGAAGCCGATCCCGAAGACCAGGGCGGCGGGCAGGGCGGCCCCGGCCAGCACCAGTCCGGCCAGCACGCCGGCGATCACCACGGTCAGCAGTTTGTCGAGTCGGGCCCGGATCATCAGCTCTCCCCGCAGGAGCCGGTCACGCTAGGACCCGTTCAGAATGACCCGGAACGCCCCTTTCGCCCCTGGTTTTCCCCAAACCCGGAGGAAACTCGCACCGCGCCCAGGGCAGCAGCGCGCCGGCCAGCGGCTCGCACCGCGCTCAGGGCAGCAGCGCGGCGGCCAGCGGGTGGACCGTCTCCTCGATCTCGTCCGCGACCCGGGTGAAACACTGGTCGCCGCGACCCCAGGGATCGTCGAGATCGTCGGTGGGCAGCGCCGAGGCGCCCAGCCGGTTGTCGTGCGCCGCCGCCACCAGGGCCACGCCCCGCGCGTACACCGCCTCCGGGGTCGCCTCGGCCGCCGGCAGCGCGGTGACGTCCACCGCGGCCAGCAGCCGGCCGAACTCACCCAGCACGAAGGTACGGGCCGCCGCGTCCGGACGGAGCGCCACCACGTACTCCTGCTGGTCGGCCGTCGCCGTCAGGACCAGGTCGGCGGCGTCGATGTGGTCCGAGCGCAGCTTGCGCGCCGCGAACCCGTCGACGTCACCGCCACGGTCGATGACCTGCCGCGCCGCCGGCGGGTTCATCTCCTCGCCCGCGTGCCAGCCGCCGGTGCCGGCGCTGTGGCTGTGCAGCAACTCCTCGACGCCGGCCGGATCCTGCGAACGCCGCACCAACCGCTCCCGTGCCGCGAGGGCCAGCAGTCGCTCGGCCATCGGTGAGCGGCAGATGTTGCCCATGCAGACGTGCAGGACGGTGAACGGGGGCACTCAGGCCCCCTGGTGGACGTCGAGGAGATCCGGTACGACGTCGCGCAGCTTCTCCAGCGGGATCGCCCCGGCCCGCAGCAACTGCGGCACCTCGCCGGTCAGGTCGACGATCGTGCTCGGCACCGGATCCGGGCAGGGCCCGGCCTCCAGGTACGCACGCACCGAGTAGCTGAGCTGGTCGCGCGCCTCCTCGGCGGTCACCGCCGCCGGCTGGCCCGTCTTGTTGGCCGAGGAGACCGCCATCGGGCCGGTCTCGCGCAGCACCTCCAGGGCCACCGGGTGCAGCGGCATCCGCACCGCGACGGTGCCGGTCTTGTCGCCCAGGTCCCACTGCAGGCTCGGCGAGTGCTCGACCACGATCGTCAGCGCACCCGGCCAGAACGCCTCCACCAAGTCCCGCGCCGCCGAGGGCAGCGAGAAGACCAGGCCGTCCAGGGTGTGCCGCGAACCGATCAGCACCGGCGGGGGCATCTGCCGACCCCGGCCCTTCGCGTCCAGCAGCGCCTTGACCGCGTACGGCGTGAACGCGTCCGCGCCGATCCCGTAGACGGTGTCCGTCGGAAGGACGACCAGTTCGCCGTTCTTGACCGCCTCGATGGCCGCAGCGATGCCGCGGTCCCGATCGGCGGGCGATCGGCAGTCGTAGAGCATCACGAGGAGTCAGTCTGCCACGCCCGCCCGGGCACGGTGTGCTGGCCGTCCGCCCGTCGGGACGCGGTGGCGTACCGGGGGCGGCCGGTGAGGTCCGGATGCTCCGTGACGGCGTCGAACCGGCCGTCGTGGGCGAACAACTCTGGCACCGCCACGCCGTGCGTGTCGTCGTGCTCGACCCCGATCACGCCCCCGGGTCGCAGCAGCGCCGCCGCCCGGTCGATCACCGGTCGGATCACCGCCAGACCATCGACGCCCCCGAAGACCGCCTCCGCCGGATCGTGCCCGGCCACCTCCGGCGGCACCACCACGTCGACCGGCACGTACGGCGGATTGCAGAGCAGCACGTCCACCCGACCCACCAGGTCGGTGAGCAGGTCGGGCGCGGTCACGTCGGCCTCGACCACCTCGATCGGCCGGTCCCCCGCCGCGGCCCGCTCGGCCGCGTTGCGGCGTAACCACGCCAGCGCCGCCGAGGACCGCTCCACCGCGACCACCCGCGCCCCGGGCAGCTCCTGCGCCACCGCCAACGCGATCGCGCCGGTGCCGCTGCACAGGTCCACCACCAGCGGCTCGGATCTGCCCCGGCCCTGCTCGACACCCCACCCGGCCAGCAATTCCGTCTCCGGCCGGGGCACGAAGACACCCGGACCGACCGCCAGTTCCAGGTGCCGGAAACCCGCCCGACCGGTCAGGTGCTGCAACGGCTCCCGGCCGGCGCGACGCCCGACCAGCTCGTCCAGGCGGGCCAGTTGGGCGTCGTCCAGATCGTCGGCGAGGGCCAGCCGACCCCGGGGCACGTCCAGCACGTACGCCGTCAGCAGTTCGGCCTCCACGCGCGCCGGGCCTACGCCGGCCGCGGCGAGTACGCGGGCCGCCCGCGCCACCGCGGCGGACGGACGGGTGCGGCCTGTCCCTTCGGGGGGGTGTTGCGGCAGAGTGGTCACACGATAATCATGGGGCGTCGCGAGGCGACGCCATGAACGGGTGCGTCGAGGCGCACACGACAGGAGGTTGTGGGTGGGCTGGCTCGACCGGGTCCATGACCAGGTTGACACTCTCTCGCACGCCCGCGCTTTGCAGGAAGCAAGTCGCTCCGCGGAGTCGTACACCCTTCTGGAGCGTGTGATCCGCACCACGTCGGACCCGGCGGCCCGCGCGGACGCCATGGTCCAGCGTCTCTCCGCCTTGATCAATCTCGGTCGGACGGCGGAGTTCACCCGGGCCATCGAGGAGGCGTCGGCGGCCGTCCGCGACCTCGCCGAGCCCTACCTGCACGGGCACCTCAACGCGCTGGCCGCGCTCGCCGCCCACCACCAGGGCGCGCTGGACCGCTGCGTCACCCACCTCGTCAAGGCAGCGCGGGCCCTGAACGCCGTGGACGACCCGGACCGGGACACCGCCTGGGGCTGGCACGACCTGGCGATGGCCTACAGCTACCTCAGCTTCCACGGGTACGCCCTGGGCGCGATCGAACGCGCACGGCAGCTCGGGTTGACCGCCGGGATCCCGGAGGAGACGTTCGCCGCGCCGGGCATCCGGCTGCGCAACGCCGTGGCGCTCGACCACAACGGTGACAGCGACGGTTGCCTGCGCGTGCTGCGGGACGTGGCGACCGACCTGGCCCAGTTCGTCCAGAGCGGGCGGGCCGGGCGGCTCCGTCCCAGCAGCCTCGCCGCGTACGGGTACTCGGCGGCACGGCAGGCCGCGCTCGGCGACACCCTGGAACCGACCGGCGACGCCGGCCCGTCCCGGCTGCTCACCCACGGCGGTGACAGCGCCCGCGCGCGGGACCTGCGGCAACTCGGCATGGTCTGCCTGGCCGTCGCGGACGGTCGGCCCATCGAGGCGGTCGCCCGACTGGACACCATCCGGGTGTCCACCGAGACGCTCGGGGCGGCCGAGCCGGCCCGGCTGCGCAGCATCGCGCTCGCCCGCGCCGGCGACCATTCCGCGGCCCACCGGGCGGACCGGCTGGCGTTCCGGCTCGCCGCCCAGCGCAACGACCGGCTGCGCGACGTCTACATCGACGGCATCGCCGCCCGGATCGACCACGAGGAGATGCGTCGCGAGGCGGCACGGTACGAGGGTGAGGCGTTGACCGACCCGCTCACCGGCCTGCCCAACCGGCGTCGCCTGGAGCGGTACATCACTGCCGTCGTCACCCGGGGCGAGCGGGTCGTCATCGGCGTCTGCGACCTGGACGGCTTCAAGGCGGTCAACACCCGGCACGGCCACCACTCCGGTGACCTGGTGCTGCAACGCATCGCCGGGGTGATCAACCGGGTGATGCGCCGGGGAGACTTCGTGGCCCGCTACGGCGGCGACGAGTTCGTCGTGGTGCTCCCGGACACGGGCATGATCGAGGCCACCGAGGTGGCCCGCCGGATCGAGGCGGCGGTACGCAACGAGGACTGGGAGTCGCTGGTACCCGGCACCCCGGTCGGGGTGAGCATCGGCTTCGCCGAGGTCTCCGGCGGTAGCGGGCTGCGCGACGCGCTCAGCGTCGCCTTCGAGCAGGCCGACCGGGAGATGCTACGCGCGAAATCCCGCCCCCGCGCGAGCTGACCACTCCCCCTCTCTCGGGGTCGATCAAGGACTTGTGGTGCCCCGCTAAAGCCCCACCACGGGACAATCTCCCCACCACGACTCCATGATCGACGGGGCAGGGGCGGGGGCGGGGGCGGGGGCGGGGGCGGGGGCGGGCGGGGGGTTAGCGGCGGGTTAGTTCTGTGTCGCCGGCCAGGCGGGCGGCGCGGTCGGCCTCGGCCAGGGCGTCCAGGACGCCGTCGAGGTCACCGGCGAGAGCCAGGTCCAGGTTGTACGCGGTGTAGCCGATCCGGTGGTCGGTGATCCGGTTCTGCGGGAAGTTGTAGGTGCGGATGCGCTCCGAGCGGTCCACGGTGCGTACCTGCGCCTTGCGGGCGTCCGAAGCGGCGGCGTCGGCCTGCTCCTGGGCGGCGGCGAGCAGCCGGGCCCGCAGGATCCGCATCGCCTGCTCCCGGTTCTGCAACTGGGACTTCTCGTTCTGGCAGGACACGACGATGCCGGTCGGCACATGCGTGATCCGTACCGCCGAGTCGGTCGTGTTCACCGACTGACCGCCCGGGCCGGACGAGCGGAACACGTCGATACGCAGGTCGTTCTGGTCGATGGTGACGTCGACGTCCTCGGCCTCCGGCAGCACCAGCACCCCGGCCGCGCTGGTGTGGATCCGGCCCTGCGACTCGGTCACCGGGACGCGCTGCACCCGGTGCACGCCGCCCTCCCACTTGAGCCGCGACCAGACACCGTTGCCGCCGTCCGGCACACCCTTGGTCTTGATCGACAACGAGACGTCCTTGACCCCGCCGAGGTCGGAATCCTGCGCGTCGATCACCTCGGTGATCCACCCGTGCCGCTCGGCGTACCGGGTGTACATCCGCAGCAGGTCGCCGGCGAACAGCGCCGACTCCTCGCCGCCCTCACCGGCCTTGATCTCGACGATCACGTCCTTGGCGTCGTGCGGGTCGCGCGGGATGAGCAACTCGGCGAGGCGCTCCTCCAGGGCCGGCAGGGACGCCGCGATGGAGTCCGCCTCGGCGGCGAAGGACGGGTCCTCGTCGGCCAGCTCGCGGGCCGCGGCCAGGTCGGCGCGAGCCTGCTCCAGCTCGCCGGCGGCCTTGTGCAGCGGCACCAGCGCGGCGTACCGGCGACCCACCCGGCGCGCGGTGGCCTGGTCGGCGTGGATGGCCGGGTCGGCCAGCCGCTTCTCCAGCTCCGCGTACTCGTCGAGGAGTCCGGCCAGACGCTCGCTGCTCATGCTGCGGATGCTCCTTCGAGGATGCGGCACCGGGAGGGCCAAGGGTGTTGGCGGGCGAAACGCGGACGGCGCCCGTGTCCGGTACAAAACCGGACACGGGCGCCGAACGGGGAGTTACTTGGCCTTCTTGGCCTGAACCTTGGCGTACTTCTGCTGGAACTTCGCGACCCGGCCGGCGGTGTCGAGAACGCGCTGCTTACCGGTGTAGAACGGGTGGCAGGCGCTGCAGGTCTCGACGTGGATCGCGCCGCCCTTGGCGGTGCTACGGGTCGTGAACGTGTTACCGCAGGAGCAGCTGACCTCGGTGGTCGTGTACTCCGGGTGGATGTTTGCCTTCATCTCGCCTCGGTCCTCTCGTTGGTGGTCGCCGGGTCGCCGTCATCACTCGTCGCGCCGTACGCGACGGGCTCGGGCGTGAACCGGAACCGGTGTGGCCGATTGACCAGTGTGCCATGGGCCTGGGCCGACCCGGTAAGCGGGCCGCACACCTCGTCCGGCATCGTCAACACGGGCCTACCTGTCCGCATTCCCGCCGTCCGGGCAGGCATTCGTCCGGGGCCGTCGTGCCCCACCCGGGGTACGCGACGGCGGACGGGCCGGTCATGCCGAAGGGGGTACGGCCGCGGCCGTACCCCCTTCGTCGTCGGTCACCGGTGCGGGATCACTCCCCCGGCGTCGACTTCGCGATCTGCATCAGGAACTCGATGTTGGTGCGGGACTGCTTGAGGCGGTCCAGCAGCAGGTCCATCGCCGCCTGCGAGTCCAGCGAGTGCAGCACCTTGCGGAGCTTGTGGATGATGGCCAGCTCCTCGGGCGCGAGCAGGACCTCTTCCTTACGGGTGCCGGACGGGTTGATATCGATGGCCGGGAAGGTCCGCTTGTCGGCGATCTTCCGGTCCAGCTTCAGCTCCGCGTTACCGGTGCCCTTGAACTCCTCGAAGATGACCGTGTCCGCCATCGAACCGGTCTCCACCAGCGCCGTGGCGATGATGGTCAGGGAGCCGCCGTTCTCGATGTTGCGGGCCGCGCCGAGGAAACGCTTCGGCGGGTAGAGCGCGGTGGAGTCGATACCACCCGACATGATCCGGCCGCTGGCCGGCGCCGCCAGGTTGTACGACCGACCGAGCCGGGTCACCGAGTCGAGCAGCACGACGACGTCGTGCCCCAGCTCGACCAGACGCTTGGCCCGCTCGATGGCCAGCTCCGCCACCGTGGTGTGGTCCTGCGGCGGACGGTCGAACGTGGCCGCGATGACCTCGCCCTTGATCGACCGCTGCATGTCGGTGACCTCTTCGGGCCGCTCGTCGACCAGCACCACCATGAGGTGGCACTCCGGGTTGTTGCGGGTGATCGCGTTGGCGATCGCCTGCAGCACCATCGTCTTACCCGCCTTGGGCGGAGACTGGATGAGCGCCCGCTGGCCCTTGCCGATCGGCATGACCAGGTCGATGACCCGGGTGGTCAGGATGTGCGGCTCGGTCTCCAGCCGCAGGCGCTCCTGCGGGTAGAGCGGCGTGAGCTTGTAGAACTCGGGCCGACGCCGCGCCTCCTCCGGCTCCATCCCGTTGATCGTGTCCAGCCGCATCAGCGGGTTGTACTTGTCCCGCCGCTGGTCGCCGCTGTTGCCGCCCTCGCGGGCCGCCCGCACGGCGCCGGTGATCGCGTCACCGCGACGCAGGCCGTACTTCTTGATCTGGGACATCGAGACGTACACGTCGTTCGGGCCGGCCAGGTAGCCGGTCGTCCGTACGAAGGCGTAGTTGTCGAGCACGTCGATGATGCCGGCCACGGGGACGAGCACCTCGTCCTCGCCGACCTGCGGCTCACGGCCGCCGCCGGTGTCCCCGCCGGTCTCCCCGCGCTCGCCGCGACCACGCCGACGGTCCCGGAAGCGGCTGCGCCGGCCACGCCGACCGCCGCCCTCGCCGTCCTCGTCGTCGCTGTCGCGCTCGACGCGCTGACCACGGTCGTTACGGTCGGCGCGCTCCGAACGGTCGTTGCGGTCGCCCCGATCGTTGCGGTCGTTGCGCTCGCCCCGCTCGGCACGGTCGCTGCGGTCGTTGCGCTCGGCACGCTCACCCCGCTCGGAGCGCTCGCCCCGATCGTTGCGCTCGGCCCGCTCAGCACGCTCGCCCCGCTCAGCACGGTCGCCCCGCTCAGCACGCTCGCCCCGATCGTTACGGTCGCTCCGCTCGGCACGCTCGCCCCGGTCGTTGCGCTCGGTACGGTCGGCACGGTCGTTGCGCTCGGCACGCTCGCCCCGGTCGGAGCGGTCGTTGCGCTCGACCCGGTCACGGCGGTTCTCGCCACGCTCGGAACGCTCGCCGCTCTCGACCTCGTCGGTGCGCGCCTCGGCGCCACGCGGCTCGGAGGTGCCGACCTCGGAGGTACGGGCCTCCGCGGCAGCGGTCCGGCTGCGCCGCGAACGACTGCGGCTCTCGGTCTCGGTGGCCGGCTCGGCCGGCGCCTGGTCGGTGCTGCGACCCTCGGCCGTCGGGCGGTCCACGGTCTCCCGCACCTCCTCACGCGCCGGAGCGGCCGCCGCGGCGACCTCGGCCCGCGGTCGAGGGGTTCCGGCGGCGTTGCCGCCCTGCCGCTCGGAGATCGCGGCGATCAGCTCACCCTTGCGCATGCGAGCAGTGCCGGAGATGCCGAGCGACGCGGCCAGGCTCTGCAGCTCTGGCAGCAGCATCGCCGACAGACCGGTACCGCTGCGCCGACGACGGGCGGGAGCGGCAGCGGTGGCATCGCCAGCGACGTTGGAAACATCCGACGTCACGTCGGTGGTGTCGCTCAATGGATTCCTTCCCTCGATAAGGCCGGGACTGCCCGGAGTCGGAGCTCAGGTGGCCGGGCGGCCTCGGTTCACCCGCCTCGCAAGGACGCGTCGCGGGAGTCTGTGACACAGCAGCCGGTGGTTTCCCGACCCACCAAACGTCGGTGGGTAGGTCTCGCCGTCTGCGGCGACCTGTGGAAACTGCGGTGCGGCGTGGGCCTTGGCAGGGGTGACGGGCTGACCGCCGAGAGCTTCGGGGGTGCGCCGCCCCGCAGGAGATCGCGTGCTTCGCGGCTGTGCTAGGTCTAGAGCGTAATCAACTCTTCCGACCTGCGGCAACAGGGTCCCGCTCGGCGTGTCCAAGTCTACCCCGGGCGACCCGGGCGCCGCTGACGTCTATCGGTAACTTCCAAATCTGCCAGTCTGTTCCCGCGTCGAAGCCCGCTGGCGGCTCGCCGAACGCCAGCACGCTCGGCCCGGCGCCGGAGACCACAGCCGCCACACCCGCCTCTCGCAGCGCGCTGACCAGCGACGACGTGCCCGGCATCCCGGCCGCGCGGTAATCCTGGTGCAGCCGGTCGACGGTGGCCGGCATCAGCAGCGCCGGATCCGTGGTGAGCGCGTGCACCAGCAACGCCGCCCGTCCCGCGGTCAACGCGGCGTCGGCGTGGGGCACGGTGGCCGGCAGGGCCGCCCGCGCGGTCGCGGTCAGGCCGCGCTCGGAGGGCACGAAGACAGTAGGTCGTACGGCGTCGGCGACCGGCAGGGACACCGCACGAGCGCCGGCCGTCTCGGTCCAGGCCAGCGTGAAGCCGCCGAGCAGGCACGGCGCGACATTGTCCGGATGGCCCTCGATCTCGGCGGCCAGCCGGAGGAGAGCCGGCTCGTCCAGCCGCTCCACGCCGTCGGCGACCAGGGCACGGGCCAGCAGCACCCCGGCCACGATGGCAGCCGACGACGAGCCGAGGCCGCGCGCCTGCGGTATCCGGTTGACGCACTCCACGCTCAGGCCCGTGGGCTGCGCGCCGAGGACGTCGAAGGTGGCACGCATGGCCCGCACCACCAGGTGCTGATCGTCGGCCGGCAGCTCACCGGCACCCTGACCGGTCACCGTCACCTGGACCCCGCCGGACGACACCTCGGCGGCCAGGTCGTCGTAGAGCCCGAGGGCGAGCCCCAGCGCGTCGAAGCCCGGACCGAGGTTGGCACTCGTCGCGGGAACCCGGACCCGGACCGGCCCGGCGGTGAAGTTCGTCGGCACGCGCTCATGCTAGGGCCCGACACCGACGATCCGGCCGCTCGCCCGCACCGTGGGACCGGCCGGGTGTCAGCCGGCGGCGTCGGAGACGGGCTCGGCGGCCGGGTCGGTCAACGAGAGACGCCGGGTGGCGATCCGCCAGCCGACCGCGTACACGACGGTGACCAGCCCGCAGCCGGCCAGCACCACCCGCTCGTCCACCACGTCCACGACCAGGGCCACCGCCAGTTGACTCACCGAGATGGCCAGTGTCGCGAGCATCATGTCGGTGGCGAACACGCGTCCGCGCAGCCGGTCCGGCACCTCACCCTGAAGGGCGAAGTTCGACATCACCCAGTTGCTGCCGCCGGCGAAGTGCGCCACGAACACCAACAGCAGCACCAGCGGGAACCAGCGGACGACAGAAGCGCCCACATAGGACAGCCCGTAGAGCGACATGGACAGCGCGAGGCCGGGCAGCAGCCAGGACCGGTTGGTCAACACCCGACGCATCAGGATGGGCCCGACCAACGCACCCGCGCCGCGTACCGCGAAGAGCAGACCCGCGCCCAGCGAACCAACCCCGTACACGCTGGCGAGCAGCGGAAACACGGTCAGCACCCCGTTGCCCAGGCCGACCGCCGACTTGACCGTCACCAGCGCCAGCACCCGAGGTCGGTGCCCGATGTAGCCGAGCGCCTCGCGGACCGCCGACCAGGTCCGCTGCGCCGGCAACAACGGGTCGCGGGCCACCTGCAACGGCCGGCGGATCCGCGTGGCGAGGCCCGCGGCCAGCGCCAGACCCGCCGCCGCCACCCAGAAGCAGGCGTACGGGCCGGCGGCCGAGCTGAGCACTCCACCCAGTGAGGCGCCCACCACCGTCATGGTGCCCCAGGCCGAGCCGGCCACGGCGTTGCCGGCGGCCAGCTCGTGCGGCTCCAGAACGTTGGGCAGCGCCGCCTGCGCGGCGGGCGAGTAGAACGCCTTGGCGACCGCGACGGCCCCGATCGCCACCAGCGCCAACCAGGCCGTGCCACGGTCACGGACACCGAGCAGCAGCAACACACCGGCCAGCGCGGCCACGTTCGCGACAATCATGATCTTGCGCCGGTCGAACCGGTCGGCGATGGTGCCGGTGTACGGCAGCAGCAGCGCCACGATGCCGGTGTCCACCGCCAGCACCAGGGCGCCCCAGACGCCGCTTCCCGTCAGGTGGGGCAGCAGCACCAGCAGCGGCACCATGACGAACCAGTCGGCCCCGAAGACCACCAGCTCGGCGAGGAAGAGATTGCGGAAGCTCCGATTGCCGGTAAGGACCGAAAGGGTGGACGCCACGGACCGGCACCCTACCCGGTGGGCGTCGGGGCCACACCCGCTCCCAGCAGCGACGAGACGGTGACGAAGGTGTATCCGCGCTCCCGGAGTCCGCGAATCATGTCGGGGAGGCCGCGCAGCGCGACCAGCCGCCGCCGCTGACCGACGTCGTGCCCGAGCAGGATCGTCCCGGGCCGGACGCCGTCCACGATCCGGCGGGCATGACCGGCCGGATCGTCGGGAAACTCCCGCTCCACCATCTGCAACGACCAGAGCACCAGCCGGTAGTTCAACCGGGCGGCCGCGTGCAGCACCGCACCGCCCAGGTGACCGTACGGCGGACGGACCAGGCGGGGGGCCCGGCCCGTCACGTCGGTGATCACGTCGTGGGTGCGACTCAGGTCGTCGTACGCCTCTGCGGCGTCCAACTGGGCGAGGTCCCGGTGCGCCCAGCTGTGATTGCCCACCTCGTGCTCGCCGAGCCGGTCGCGTACGAGGTCGGGGTGCTTACGGACCTGGCTGCCGACCAGGAAGAACGTGGCGGGCACCCGGTGCTGGGCGAGGGTGTCCAGCACCATGGGCGTCCACTGTGGCGCCGGGCCGTCGTCGAAGGTGAGCGCGACCAGCCGCTGGGTGGTCGACCCCGACCAGACGACCGGCAGGACGCCGGCGCCGACGTCCTGCGCCCCGTTGCCGACGGTGGCGCTGGCCGGGCCGCCGGCAAGAGGCAGCCGCCGGTGGGTCAACCAGACGTCCGTGACGCCCGCCCCGGCGGCCGCTCCGGTCACCACCAGGGCGCTTCGGCGCAGCAGGTCGCGCCGGGACCACCCGCGCGCGCCCTCGGTCATCCGCCTGCCCCACTCGTCACCGCCGACATCTACCAGGAGTATGCAAGAAGTGACGCAAGGCTGCGGTCAGGTCGTTCGATCGATGTGGGCACAAAGAGCAGCGCCCCCGACAGGAGATCCTGCCGGGGGCGCTGCCCGCGATGTCGGTCGGCTACTCGGTCGGCTCCGACGGGGGTAGCGGCGACCGGCGGCTGCGGGGCAACCGCAGCACCTCGAACTGGTCCGTGCCGTCCACCAGCGCACCGGACGGCGCGGGGCGCGTCGCCGACGGCTGCGCGCTCTCGGCCGACGCGGCCGGGGCGCCCGTCGGCACCGCCACCTGGTTCGGACCGTCCGGCTCGACGTTCTCCGACCCGCTCGGCACGGCGTCGCCGGAGCGCCGCCGATGACGCCGCTCCCGCAGCGACTCCTTGGTGTGCTCCACCATCGAGTAGAGCGTCGGCACCAGGACCAGCGTCAGCAGCGTCGAGCTGAGCAGGCCACCGATCACCACGACCGCCAGCGGCTGCGAGATGAACCCACCCTCACCGGTCAACCCGAAGGCCATCGGTAGCAGCGCGAAGATCGTCGCGACCGCGGTCATCAGGATCGGTCGCAGCCGACGCCGGCCACCCTCGACCACCGCCTCCTGGACTCCCATGCCCCGCGCCCGGTACTGGTTGATCAGGTCGAGCAGCACGATCGCGTTGGTCACCACGATGCCGACCAGCATCAGCACACCGATCAACGCCGGCACGCCGAGCGGCGTACCGGTGATCAGCAGCAGACCGATCGCGCCGGTGGACGCGAACGGGATGGAGATCAGCAGGATCAACGCCTGGGTGAGGCTGCGGAACGTGGCCACCATGATCAGGAACACGATCGCGATGGCGACGAGCACCGCCAGGCCCAGGTCGCCGAACGCGTCCGACTGGTCGGCGCTGACTCCACCGATGGTGAGGGTCGCTCCCGGGACGTCGATGCCGTCGAGCCGCTTCTGCAGCTCCTTCGTGGTCGCGCCCAGGTTGGACCCGGTCGCCGCGCCGGTCACCGAGACACTGCGCTCACCGTCGATCCGGGTCACCTGCTGCGGCCCCTCGGCCTGCGTGACGTCCGCGATGTCGTCGAGCTTCACCGGCCCGACCGGAAGGGCGCGCAGCTCCTCCACCGAGACCGGAGCGGTCGCGCTCAACCGCAGCACCACGTCCTGCTGACGCCCGTCGAGCGCCACCTGACCCAGCGGAGCGCCACGGAACGCCTGCGACACGAGCTGACCCACGGCGGCCTCGGTGAGGCCGACCCGACCGGCAGCGACCCGGTCGACGGTCACGTCCACCCGCGGCACCCGCGCGGCGAGGCTCGTGGTGACGTCCTCGACGTCCGGGACGTCGTCCATCGCCGTACGGGCCGCCTCGGCGGCGCGGGTCAGCACCTCCGGGTCGCTGGCCTGGACGATCACCTCGAGCTGACTGGTCGACGCGTCCTGGCCACCGCCGAAGCTGACCTCGCCCACGCTGGTGCCGAGCTTGTCGAACTCCCGGCGCAGCTCCTCGCGTACCTGCTTGGCGTCCTTGTCGCCGCCGAGCGCCAATGACCAGCTCGCGACGTTGTTACCGCCGCCACCCGCCCACGGCGTGTCGCCGCCGCCGGCCGTCACCTGGTACGTCTCGACTCCGTCGATCCGGCCGAGGACCGCCTCGACCTGCTTGGCCGCCGCGTCGGTGGCGGCCAGACCGCT
Organism: Micromonospora sp. CA-248212; assembly: GCF_050948405.1. Classification (NCBI taxonomy): domain Bacteria; kingdom Bacillati; phylum Actinomycetota; class Actinomycetes; order Micromonosporales; family Micromonosporaceae; genus Micromonospora; species Micromonospora sp. CA-248212. The sequence continues at coordinate 6,100,029 of NZ_CP192023.1, forward strand.
GCCCGCCGGCAGCTCCTGCCGGAAGCTGAGCGTGTCCTGGCCGGAGTCGTCCAGGAAGTTCGTCTCCAGCTTCTGCGCCAGCCCGAAGGTGGCGAAGAGCACCAGCAGGCCGAGCCCGACGGTGATCCAGCGGGTCGACCGCTTACGGGTGGCGAAGCCGATCACCGGCAGGTACGCCCGCTGCAACGGGTTGTGCAGCTCCTTCTCCTCCGCGTCACGACGCACCGCCTCGTCGTCGACGGTGCCGCCACGCGGCTTGAGGAACCAGTACGCCAGCACCGGGATCACCGTCAGCGAGACCAGCAGCGAGGCGAGCAGGGCCACCGTCACGGTGATCGCGAACGGCGCGAAGAGCTGCCCCACGAACCCGCCGACCAGCGCGATCGGGGCGAACACCGCGACCGTGGTGAGGGTGGACGCGGTCACCGCGCCGGCCACCTCACGGACGCCGGTGATGATCGCGTGCTGCTTCTCCTCGCCGTACTCCAGATGCCGTTTGATGTTTTCCAGCACGACAATCGAGTCATCCACCACCCGGCCCACCGCGATGGTCAGCGCGCCGAGGGTGAGCAGGTTGAGCGAGTAGTCGCCGATCCAGAGGGCGATCAGCGCCACCAGCACGGAGAGCGGGATGGAGACCGCGGTGACCACGGTCGAGCGCACCGACAGCAGGAAGACCAGGATGACGATGACCGCCATCAGCAGGCCCAGCAAGCCCTCGGTGGTCAACGACTCGATCGACTTCTCCACGAACGGCGCCTGGTCGAACACCACCGTCAGGTCCGCGCCGGAGGCGTCCTTCAGGTCGGCCAGCCGGTCGCGGATCTCGTGGGAGATCGCCACCGCGTTGCCGTCCGGCGAAGCGGTGACGGCGATACCGAGGCTGTCCTTGCCGTTGGTCCGGGTGATCGCGGTGGCCGGGGCGAGCTGCTGCTCGACCGTCGCCACGTCACCGAGGCGCACCGGCGCTGCGCCGGGCGCGACGACGATGCCGCGCAGGTCGTCCACGGTGGCGACCGGCGTTCCGACCTGCACGGGCAGGGCCAGACCCCCCGAGGTCACCGCGCCGGCTGGGATGGAGACGCCGTTGGTCTTCAGGGCGGTGCCGATCGCGGTCGGCGCGAGCTTCGCCGCGGCCAGCTTGGCCGGGTCCGGGGTGACCACCACGACGTCGTCGCGGGTGCCGGTCACCTCGACCGTACGAACGCCCTCGATGCCCTCCAGCTCCGGCACCACCGTCGCGCGCAGCTTCTCGGCGAGCGCCCGCTCGTCCGCGCCGCCGGCCGCGGCCAGCACCACCGCCGGCAGGTCGTCGGTGCTGCCCGCGATGACCTGCGGGTCGACGCTGTCCGGCAACTGGGCGTCGATCCGGCTCAGCGCGGTCTGCATCTTGTTGACCACGTCGTCCAGGTCGGTGCCGAACTCGTACTCGACCTGGACGGTGGCCGAACCCTCGCGGGACGTGGAGGTGACCTTGTCCAGCCCCGGAATGCCCTGCAGGGCGTTCTCGATCGGCTCGGTCACCTGCGACTCGACGATCTCGGGTCCGGCGCCGGGGTAGGCGGCCACGATGAACGCGGCCGGGAACTCGAGCGACGGCAGCAGTTGCTGCTTCAGCGACGGCACGGCGAACGCTCCGAACGCCGTGGTCACCACCGCGATGAGGGCGACCAGCCCTCGGTTGGCGAGGCTGAATCTGGCGAGCAGCGACATCGGCCTGGCTCACTCCTGAAAGAGAATGCGGGCGGGGATACCTGAAAGTGTGCCGGACTCGATCACCGGAACCCCCGCCGCCCCCGGCGGCGGCCCACCGCCAGCCGCGCCAGCGCTCTCAGGCGAGGTCGAGGGCCCGGGCCGCGGCCAACGGATCGTTGCCGATGGTCAGCGGGGCGGGCGCGGTGGAGATCGCCCACTCCGGGTCCTTCAGGCCGTGACCGGTCACCGTGCAGACCACCGTCGAACCGGCCGGCACCGCGCCCGCCGCGGCCTGCTGGAGCAGGCCGGCCACGCTGGCCGCGCTGCCCAACTCGACGAACACGCCCACCTCACGGGCGAGCAGCCGGTACGCCGACAGGATCTCCCGGTCGGTCACCGCCGCGATGAGGCCGCCGGAGGCTTCCCGGGCGTCGAGCGCCTTCGTCCAGCTCGCCGGGTTGCCGATCCGGATCGCGGTGGCGATGGTGGACGGCTCCGGCACCACCTGGCCGGTCACGATCGGCGCCGCTCCGGACGCCTGGAAGCCGTACATCTTGGGCGCGCGGGTGGTGACGCCGGCGGCCTGCTCCTCCGAGTACCCCATCCAGTACGCGGAGATGTTTCCGGCGTTGCCGACCGGCAGGCAGTGGATGTCCGGAGCGTCGCCGAGCGCCTCCACGATCTCGAACGCGGCCGTCTTCTGCCCGTGCAGGCGGTCGATGTTGACCGAGTTGACCAGGGCGACCGGGTGATCCTGGGCGAGCTTGGCGGCGAGCGCCAGGCAGTCGTCGAAGTTGCCGCTGACCTGGAGCAGCTTCGCCCCGTGCACCAGCGCCTGGGCCAGCTTGCCCAACGCGATCTTGCCCTGCGGCACCAGCACCGCGCAGGTCAGCCCGGCCCGCGCCGCGTACGCCGCGGCGGAGGCGCTGGTGTTGCCGGTGGAGGCGCAGATGATCGCCTTGTTGCCGGCCTCGACCGCCTTCGACACCGCGAGGGTCATCCCCCGGTCCTTGAAGGAGCCGGTCGGGTTGGCCCCCTCCACCTTCAGGTAGACGTCACAGCCCAGCCGGGCCGAGAGCACGGGCGCCGGCAGCAGCGGGGTGTTCCCCTCGTGCAACGTGACGACCGGCGTGGCCGTGGTGACGGGCAGCCGATCCCGGTACGCCTCGATCAGACCCCGCCACATGTCAATCTCCTCGCTTTACCGCAGCTCCGACCCGAGCACCAGGTCACCCTGGACCACCCTGCCGGAGCCATCGATGGCACACCCCGGGTTACCCACCTGGCGGGACGCCCGAGCCGCCCTGATGGTCCAACGACTCAGGCGCCGCCCTCGACCCGCAGCACGCTCGTCACCGACCGGACGATGTCCAGACCGCGCAGCTCGTCGACGGTCGCGGCGAGCGCGGCGTCCGGCGCCACGTGGGTGACGATGACCAGCTCGGCGTCGCCGTCGCGGCCGGGAGCGCCACCGGCCGAGCCCTGGCGCACGGTCGCGATCGACACGTCGTGCCGGGCGAACACGCTCGCCACGGCGGCCAGCACACCCGAGCGGTCGGCCACGTCGAGGCTGACGTGGTAGCGGGTCAGCGCCTCGCCCATCGGCCGCACCGACAGGTCGGCGTACGCGCTCTCGCTGGCCGCGCGGACCCCGGCGAGCCGGTTGCGGGACACCGCCACCACGTCGCCGAGCACGGCGCTGGCGGTCGGCGCGCCGCCCGCGCCCCGGCCGTAGAACATGAGCTGACCGGCCGCGTCCGCCTCGACGAAGACCGCGTTGAACGCATCGCCGACGCTGGCCAGCGGGTGGCTACGCGGGATCATCGCCGGGTGCACCCGGACGCTGACCGTCTCCTGACCGGCCGCGTCGACGCCCCGGGCCGCGATGCAGAGCAGCTTGATCGTGCAGCCCATCGCCTGGGCGCTGGCCATGTCCGCGGCGGTCACCTCGGTGATGCCCTCGCGGTGCACGTCGGCCGCGCCGACCCGGGTGTGGAACGCCAACGAGGCGAGGATCGCGGCCTTGGCCGCGGCGTCGAAGCCCTCCACGTCGGCGGTGGGGTCGGCCTCGGCGTACCCCAGCTCGGTGGCCTCTTCCAGGGCCTCGGCGAAGCCGGCGCCGGTGGCGTCCATCGCGGACAGGATGAAGTTGGTGGTGCCGTTGACGATGCCGGTGACCCGGTTGATCCGGTCGCCGTGCAGCGACTCGCGCAGCGGGCGCAGCAGCGGGATGGCGCCGGCGACGGACGCCTCGTAGTAGAGGTCCCCGCCACCCTCGGCGGCTGCCTCGTGCAGGGCCACGCCGTCCTCGGCGAGCAGCGCCTTGTTGGCGGTGACCACGCTCTTGCCGGCGCGCAGCGCCTCGACCAGCCAACTCCGGGCCGGCTCGATCCCGCCGACCACCTCGATGACCACGTCCACGTCGTCGCGTTTGATCAGGCCGAGCGCGTCGGTGGTGAACAGGCTCTCGTCGATCGGCAGGTCACCACGGTCGCGGCCGAGCCGACGGACGGCGACGCCGGCGATCTCCAGTGGAGCGCCGATGCGGGCGGCCAGGTCGGCCGACTGCTCGTGCAGCAGCCGGACCACCTCCTGGCCGACCGTGCCGCAGCCGAGCAGAGCCAAGCGCACAGGTGACGTCATCCCACATCCAATGCCAGCAGGTCCTCTTCGGTCTCCCGCCGGACGATCAGGCGCGCCTGGCCGTCACGTACCGCGACGACCGGCGGCCGGGGCACATGGTTGTAGTTGCTGGCCATGCTCCGGCAGTACGCGCCGGTGCCGGGTACCGCGACAAGATCTCCGGGCTGCACGTCGGCGGGCAGGAATTCATCCTTCACCACGATGTCCCCGGACTCACAGTGCTTTCCCACCACGCGGGCGAGCAACGGCGCCGCGTCCGAGGCGCGCGAGGCCAGCGTCGCGGAGTAGGACGCGTCGTAGAGGGCGGTACGGATGTTGTCGCTCATCCCGCCGTCCACGCTGACGTACGTCCGGATGCCGTCGAGGTCCTTGACCGTGCCGACCTCGTAGAGCGTGAACACGGCCGGCCCGACGATGGCCCGGCCCGGCTCGATCGACAGGTGGGGAACGGCCAGGTTCTCCGCCGCGCACTCCGAGTCGACGATCTTGCGCAGCCGCTTGGCCAGGTCCTGCGGGGTCGCCGGGTCGTCCTGGGTGGTGTACGCGATGCCGAAGCCGCCGCCCAGGTCCAACTCGGGAAGCTCCACCCCCCGGGCGTCGCGGATCTGCGCCTGCAGGGCGAGCACCCGACGGGCCGACACCTCGAAGCCGCTGGCGTCGAAGATCTGCGACCCGATGTGCGAGTGCAGCCCACGCAGCTCCAGTACGTCCTCGTCGAGGATCTTGAACGCGGCGTTGGCCGCCGCTCCCCCGGCCAGGGAGAAGCCGAACTTCTGGTCCTCGTGGGCGGTCGCGATGAACTCGTGGGTGTGCGCCTCGACGCCCACGGTGACCCGGACCAGCACCCGGGGGCGGACGCCGCGCTCGCGGGCCAGCGCGGTCAGCCGGTCGATCTCGGTGAACGAGTCGACGATGATGCGGCCCACCCCGGCGTCCAGCGCCCGACCCAGCTCGGCGACCGACTTGTTGTTGCCGTGGAAGCCGATCCGCTCCGGCGGCATCCCGGCCGAGAGCGCGGTGGCCAGCTCGCCGCCGGTGCAGACGTCCAGGTGCAGGCCCTCCTCGGCGATCATCCGGACCACCGCCCGGCAGAGGAACGCCTTGCCCGCGTAGTAGACGTCCTCGGTCGGGAAGGCCGCCCGGAAGTCGCGGCAGCGTGAGCGCAGGTCGGCCTCGTCGAGGACGTACACCGGGGTGCCGAACTCGGTCGCGATGTCGCGGACGCTCAGGCCCGCGACGGCGACCGCGCCGTCCGCGCCGCGCGTCACGCTGCGCGGCCACAGCGCCGGCACGAGGGCGTTGACGTCGGCCGGGGTACGCAGCCAGGCCGGCCCCTGGTTGCTGATGTCCGCGTGCAGCGCACCAGCCTCGTGAGCCCGCATGTCACATCCTCTCGGGGGCGGAGACGCCGAGCAGGCGCAGACCGTTGGCGATCACCGTGCGGGTGGCGTTGTTGAGCCAGAGCCGGGCGCGGTGCAGGTCGGTGACCTCCTCGTCGCCCAACGGCAGCACCCGGCAGTTGTCGTAGAACCGGTGGTAGGAGGCGGCGACGCTCTCCTCCAGGTAGCGGGCCACCCGGTGCGGCTCGCGCAGCTCGGCGGCCGTGGCCACCACCGCCGGGAACTCGGCGAGCGCCTTGAGCAGCTCGTTCTCCTTCTCGTGCTCGAGCAGCTCGGGGCGGAACGCGTCGGCGTCGCCCGGAACCAGGCCCACCTCGGCGGCGTTGCGGGCCACGCCCGCCGTCCGCGCGGCCACGTACTGCACGTAGTAGACCGGGTTGTCGCGGGTCGCCCGCGTCCACAGCTCGATGTCGATGTCGATCGGTGAGTCGCTGGAGTAACGGGCCAACGCGTACCGGGAGGCGTCCACGCCGATCGCCTCGACCAGGTCCTCCAGGGTGATCACCGTGCCGGCCCGCTTGCTCATTCGCATCGGGGCGCCGTCGCGCAGCAGGTTGACCAGCTGCCCGATGAGGATCTCCAGGTTGCGCTCCGGGTCGTCGCCGAAGCAGGCGGACATCGCCTTCATCCGGCCGATGTAGCCGTGGTGGTCGGCGCCCAGCATGATCACGACCCGCTCGAAGCCGCGCTCCCGCTTGTCCAGGTAGTAGGCGCAGTCCGCGGCGAAGTACGTCCACTCGCCGTTGGACTTGCGCAGCACCCGGTCCTTGTCGTCACCGAAGTCGGTGGTCCGCAGCCAGGTCGCGCCCTCGGACTCGTACAGGTGGCCCTGCTCGCGCAGCCGCGCCAGCGCGAGGTCCAGCTCGCCCCGATCGTGCAGGTCCTTCTCATTGAAGTAGGTGTCGAACTCCACGCCGAAGTCCCGCAGCGACGAGCGGATCTCGTCGAACATCAACGCGACACCCTCGACGCGGAACACCTCCTGGGCGGCGGCGTCGTCCAGGCCGAGCACGTCGGGCCGGCGGGCCTGCACCTCGGTCGCGATCTCCGCGATGTACGCGCCGCCGTAGCCGTCCTCCGGCACGGCCTCGCCCTTCGCGGTGGCCAGCAGCGACCGGGCGAAGCGGTCGATCTGCGAACCGGCGTCGTTGAAGTAGTACTCCGTGCCGACCTCGGCGCCGGTGGCCCGCAGCAGCCGGCTCAGCGCGTCGCCGACGGCCGCCCAGCGGACGCCCCCGATGTGCACGGGACCGGTGGGGTTGGCCGACACGAACTCCAGGTTGATCTTCTCGCCCGCGAGGCGGTCGCTGCGGCCGTACTCCGCGCCGGCCTCGACGATCACCCGGGCGAGCTGGCCGGCGGCGGCGGCGTCCAGCCGGATATTGAGAAAGCCCGGCCCGGCGATCTCCACCGACTTGACCCCGGGCGCCCGACCCAGCTCGTCGGCGAGGGCGCTGGCCAGCTCACGCGGCGGGACGCCCACCTTCTTGCTCAACTGCAGAGCGAGCGTGGAGGCGTAGTCGCCGTGCTCGGGGTTGCGCGGTCGCTCCACCACCGTGCGCTCCGGCAGCGCGGCGTGATCCAGGCCACGGTCGGTGAAGACGGCGTGGGCGGCGGTGAGGACGACCGAGGCGAGTTCTGCAGGAGTCACCCAACCATGTTATCGGGGGTAGACTCGGGCACTCGGCGGCTACCCTGCGCGTCAACCGGCCCGCCATCTCCCCTGACCGACCGACTTGACGAGGCACGATGAGCATCAGCACCCCGGGTGGCCCAGAGCGCCGCCCGACCGTGGTCAGCACCGGCAAGAAGCCGGCCGCAGGCCGGCCGGCGCCTGGCGCCAAGGCCGGTACCGGCAAGCCGACGGGCTCCCCCCGGGCCGGTGGCAAGGGCCCGCGCAAGCCGGTCGCACCGGTCAAGGTGAGCCAGGGCCGGGCGTGGGGTCCGATCGCGCTCTTCGTCGCCGTGGGCGTCCTCGCGGCCGGCATCATCGGCTACGGCGCCTGGGCCGCGGTCCAGGGCTCCAAGCCGTGGGACAAGCGGGCCAACGCCATCGACGGCATCACCAACATCCGCAAGTCCGACCCGGAGAGCCTCAAGTACGAGGCGCACAAGGCCGGCCCGCTGACCTACAAGTACTCGCCGCCCGTGGGTGGCGTGCACAACGCGGCCTGGCAGAACTGCATGGGCGACGTGTACGACGCCCCGATCGCCAGCGAGCACGCCGTGCACAGCCTCGAGCACGGCGCGGTGTGGATCACGTACCGCCCGGACCTGCCCAAGGACCAGGTCGACAAGCTCGCCGGCAAGGTGCGTGGCGTCGAGAAGATGCTGATGAGCCCGTACGAGGGCCTGGACAAGCCGATCTCGCTCCAGGCGTGGGGCTACCAGCTCAAGGTCGACAACGCCGACGACAAGCGGATCGACGACTTCATCAAGGACCTGCGGGTGAACGCCTCGGTCGAGGGCCCCACGGCGCTCTGCAACCAGGGCGTCACCGCCACCGGCACCACCCCGCGTGAGCTCCAGCAGCAGCCGCCCACCCAGTAAGGACCTCGATGACAGCCCCCACCACCACCGACAGCGAGTACGACGAGACCCAGGCCGGCCCGGACGAGGGCGGCCGGGCGCCGGCACGGCGCTACGGGCTGCTCGCGCTTACCACCCTGCTGGTGGTGGGGCTGTTGCTCGGGTACGCCGGCGGTCTGCTCACCCCCCGGCTCACCCGCCCCGGTGACGCCTCGGTCGAGGCGGGTTTCGCCCGGGACATGACGACCCACCACACCCAGGCCGTGGAGATGAGCCTGATCGCGTACCGGTCGGCGACGCTGCCCGAGGTCCGGCAGATCGCCGTCGACATCGCCACCGGTCAGCAGGGTGAGATCGGCGCCATGCAGACCTGGCTGCGCGAGTGGGGGCTGAGCCCGACCGGCTCGCAGCCGCCGATGTCGTGGATGTCCGACGGCGCGGCCGTCAAGGACGGGCTGATGCCGGGCATGGCCACGCCGCAGCAGATGGCCGCCCTGCGCGACGCCAAGGGCATCGAGGTCGACCGGCAGTTCCTGACCCTCATGTACAACCACCACCTGGGCGGGATCCACATGATCGACGCGGCGCTCGCCGAGACCGACAACGCCGAGGTGGTACGGGTGGCCGAGACCATGAAGTCCACCCAGCAGTCCGAGCTGAACAACCTCCGGCAGCTCCAGGCGCAGGCCAAGGGCTGATCCACTCCGCACGGGCACACCGGGCCCGCGTCACCGCCGCACCTCGGCGGACGCGGGCCCGGCCCGTATCCGGCCGCTGCCCCGCGGCGGGACACGCCGCTGCCCGCCGCGCCGCTGCGCGGGCGCGGCGGGCAGCGGCGGGGGGCGGGGCACGGTCTCGGTGATCGACTCGGATTCCTGCAAATCGGGCTGTCGGCGCGGCCGGGACGCCCCGACTTCCACGAACCCGAGTCGACCATGACGTCCACGACGCGGGGGCGCGCATGATCCACCCGAGATCGGCGATGTGGCGGTGTCCAGGCGCGCGGATGCCGCCACATCGGCGACCTGGCGGCGGACCATGCCGGATCGCCACCCGAGCCACGCCGCCCGCCGGACCCGCCGGGCCACCCGGCGACCGTGGCGTCCCATAGATACCTATTCGTCACTTGTGGCCGTTTTGCCCTAGACAGGCGATTACATCGCTTAGAGAGTTTTCTCCACACATATCGTGACCAGTAGTGATTCGTGCTCGTTGCCCAAGACGTGGGGGTTGCACTCAGAGACGCACGGCGCTCGGTCACCAGTTGGTGCCGACGCCACACCATCGGCGGTGACGGGGCGGTGGCAGCCGTCCGTCGCGGACAGCGGCAGGGCGAGCCGGGAATGCTCAGCCGCGAGCAGGAACTCGAACTGATCGACACACTCCGGGGCGTCCACCCCGACGAGTTCGGCCTGGACGAGGAGCTGTGGACGCGGCAGAGCCTCACCACGCTCATCCAGCGCCGGTTCGACCTTCCGCTGGACGTGGGCGCGGTCGGGGCGTACCTGCGGGCCTGGGGGTTGGGTCCGCGCGAGCCGCGCGAGCGTGCCTGCGGGCTCTGCGTCAGCGCGGTCGAACGGTGGGTACGCAGCGAGTACCCGGCGATCACCCGGACGGCCCAGGAGCACCTCGCCGAGGTCTACTGGATCGGGCGGGTACGGCTGCGCGGCACGATGCCGGCCGCCGACGTGATCTCCGCCGTGTCGTCCCGGGGCCGGGTGCGCTTCATGATCACGACGCCGACGGTCGACCCGCCGCTCCCCCGCGACTTCGTACTGCGACTCAGTGGCGAGGAACAGCGCACCGTGCACCTGATCGTGGACGGGTCCTGGCCCCGCAACGAGTGGCCGCGCCGGCTGCCCCGGCGGATCGTCCTGCACCCGCTGCCCAGTTGCGGACGGGCGGTCGCGGCCTGAGTACCGGGTGGGCCGGTCGCCGACACGACCGGCCCACCCGATACCGATTCGGCGTACGCGGAGGAGGTTTGCTAGTCTTCTCCAGTCGCTGAGCCCCCGTAGCTCAGGGGATAGAGCACCGCCCTCCGGAGGCGGGGGCGCAGGTTCGAATCCTGCCGGGGGCACACTTGCTAAGAAACCTTTGACCAGCACAGTAAGACCCCTGACCAGGGAAAACCCGGTCAGGGGTCTTACTCGTGTGTCGGGCCGTCAGCGGCCCGTGGCGGGCGTCTGTGCCATATCCGTGCCAAAGTTCGGGCGCGTCAGTCGTGGCCAAACGCCCGTTCGACGCGCTGCCGGAGAGCAGCCTCACCGCCGTCTAGGCACTTGGCGTAGATCCTGAGATGCCGTCTGCGCAGCCGAGCGCCGGGCTGTCGAGACTGCCGAGCCGACGCCGTACGGCCGCGAGGTCATCGTGGTGCCCATCAAGCCGGGCTGCCGGTGACGGCGGTCAGCAATAACTCGGCCGGTGAGGTGAGCGCCTACCTGGCAGCGCCACCGGCTCGCCGGGTACGTTTCGCCCGTGGTCGGGCGGGCGTACGCCGACCCGGCTCGTATGAAACCCAATCCTGAACCGATCCTGCAAGCCGTGCGCGCCGTCAATGAGCCGGCGAGTCTGTGCGTTTTGGTCGGTGACTCGCTCTCCGATATCGAAGGAGCACGGGCGGCCGGAGTAAGGGCAATTGGCTACGCAAATCGGCCGACCAAAGTCGAGACATTCCTAGCCGCTGCGGCAGGCGCAGTAGTCACGAGCATGGGCGAGATAGCTAGTGTGCTGGTCGAGGGCATCAGCGGTTGAAATCGCGCCGCAAACTGGCGCGTATATGATGAGCAAACCGGTGGACGGCTACCGCTAGCTATTGGGCGGGAGAAGCGTCCTCCGCCTTGGCAAACCGATCCAACAGCCACTCAATGATCGCTTCGGCCACTTCAAAATACTCCCAAGCCTGCTTACGGGATAGTCCTTGCTGCTTTCCATGAGCTACGCCATTGCGGATTCCCACTAGGGAGTTGAGACTGTTCCTTCGTTCCTCCACCGCCAGGAAGGCTTCGAGCTCGTCAGCCCAGGAGCCGTCGAATCTTCGGACCATCTTCAACAGCGCGTCAGAGCTTAGATTCGGCATCCGGTCAAGCCAGGAGTTGGCAAATTGCTGAACGAATCCCCAGGAGTTTTTCGAGCAGAAATCTCTAAGGATCACTGCCGTTGCTTGCTCGAGATAGCCAGAGACCCGCAGGCAAAGATACTGGCCTAAGTCTGCGGCGAGTTCGGGATCATCGATCGCACGGGGGTCTGCTCGTATGTATAGCTCCTCTAGTTCCTTTTTGAGTCGGCCGACTTCATACCGGGCCTTCAACGAGTGATTCGGACGCCTCATGCGAGCTCTTCAAAGGCTTCCCTAGCCATGCGAAGACGCCGCTCGACACGGTCCTCGTCGGCGGTCGCGCGAGCGACAGCGCTCACGAAATCCGGCTTCCGAAGAAGCTGCTCTCTGGTCGCTGCCACGTGCGACTCATCCTGAAGTGGGCCACGGCTAAGCCTTGAACTCATACCCATGAGAATGGCGTCAGCGAAGGCAGCATTAATCTGGCTCTCTGGACGTAGAGCCTTTCGACCCAGCGTGCGAGCCAGAACGTCGCAGGTTTCGGCGAAGACTTGGCGCAGGTTTGCGACGTCCAGTCCCTCGAGGTTGCGATGGTCGGCCAGAAAGGTGTTCAAGAAAACCTTCAATGGTCTGCGATAGCTACCCTCTTCCTGATGAAAGGCCAAGAACCGCAAAATAAGCTCTTGATCTTTCAAGCGCTCCGAGATCGGACCGTAGATCGCTCGCCAAGAGGGATGGCCGTTGAATTCTCGAAGGAGTTCCACCAGAGATCCATGAAACAGGGCTACTCGAATTTCTTGAGGGTAGAGGTTCGTGCCGCCTGTATTTAGGCGCTCGAACAGTGAGTAAACGCTCTCATCTCCGCCTAGCTGAGAGTTGTACTTGACCACAGTGGCATGAATAAACGTGTTATCAAGCAGTCGCCGTTGTTCATCATCCAGCGTGGAATACGTCAATTCCTTCAACTTGTCCGTGACGTGTTCGAGCTTGAACTCTACCTTGGGATTAATCTTGCCTGCGTAGAAGCGCTGTAAGGTGCGTAGCCGTTGCTGCCCATCAAGTACAAGCAGTTGTTTGTTTGCCTGCTGGACGAGAAAGATGCCTGGAACGGGGAAGCCGAGCAGCAGTGACTCTACAAAACGGTCCATCTGCGGCTTCTTCCATACAAACTTACGCTGGAAGCCCGACAGATCCGACTCTGACTCCACGGCTGGGTCAAAGTTCGGAACGACAATGTCACGATTGTTGAGGCGTCGCACGAGGCCGTGAACGTCGAAATCCGTTCCGAAGTACGAGATTGGCTCGAGGTCTGGGATCGGCGTGTCTTGGTCGTCTCCACCACTGACACCCTCAGGCTCGAACTGCTCGTTCTCGAGGCCACCTTCCCCGTCACCCTGGTATGTGTCCGACATAAGCATCCTCAATCGTTGAAGGGCACGTGTGTCGAGACTAGTAGGCCGTGCCCGAACCGACAGCTCCCGGCCTCGGTGAGCCGGCGTGCCGAGGAACTCCTGTGATTGCTTGTGGATCACGGGCGCGTGGGGCAGCGACCGGGCATTGGACAGCACTCCATGCCACATGTGTGCCAAAGCTGCCCGCGCTGCAGCCCAACTACCAGCGTTCGCCCAGGTCAGGCATGTGGTTCGAGCGTGGCTAGCGCCGCCCTCTGGAGGCGGGGGCGCAGGTTCGAATCCTGCCGGGGGCACAAGCTTTCGCGCTCCATGTCGCTGAGAAGCGCGGACCTGGGGCGCTTGTCATTTCTGTCCCGGGGCCGAACCCCGGACCCCACGTACCCGGTGCCGGCTCGCGTCGAACGGCCCCGAACCCCTCCACTCCGCGATCTTGCAGTTTCGGTTTTCGTTTTGGGAAGTAATGCAACGTTTGTCGCCACCGAAAGTGCAAGATCGCGGGAGACCTGGGGACGCGGGGTGGGGTGGCGTTAGGCGTTTACGTACTCGGCCAGGTGTTGTCCGGTTAGGGTGCTGCGGGCCGTTACCAGGTCGGCCGGGGTGCCTTCGAAGACGATTCGGCCGCCGTCGTGGCCGGCGCCCGGGCCGAGGTCGATGATCCAGTCGGCGTGCGCCATGACGGCCTGGTGGTGCTCGACGACGATCACCGACGTGCCGGAGTCGACCAGCCGGTCCAGCAGGCCGAGCAGTTGCTCCACGTCGGCGAGGTGCAGGCCGGTGGTCGGCTCGTCGAGGACGTAGATGCCGCCCTTCTCGGCCATCCGGGTGGCCAGCTTGAGCCGCTGCCGCTCGCCGCCGGACAGGGTGGTCAACGGCTGGCCGAGGCTGAGGTAGCCGAGCCCGACGTCGACGAGTCGGTCGAGGATGGCGTGCGCCGCCGGGGTACGCGCCTCGCCCGTGCCGAAGAACGCCGCCGCCTCGGTCACCGACATGGCGAGCACCTCGCTGATGTCCCGGCCGCCGAACCGGTATTCCAGTACGGACGCCTGGAACCGCCGACCCTCGCACTCCTCGCAGGTGGCGGCGACGCCGGCCATCATCCCCAGGTCGGTGTAGATGACGCCGGCGCCGTTGCAGCCGGGGCAGGCACCCTCGGAGTTGGCGCTGAACAGCGCGGGCTTCACACCGTTGGCCTTGGCGAACGCCTTGCGGATCGGGTCGAGCAGACCCGTGTACGTCGCGGGGTTGCTCCGTCGGGAGCCGCGGATCGCGCTCTGGTCGACCGACACCACGCCGTCGGTGCCGGACACCGAGCCGTGGATGAGCGAGCTCTTGCCCGAACCGGCCACGCCGGTCACCACCACGAGCACGCCGAGCGGGATGTCGACGTCGACGTCCCGCAGGTTGTGGGTGTTCGCGCCCCGCACGGCGAGCGTGCCGGAGGGTGTACGCACCGACGACTTCAGCGCGGCCCGGTCGTCCAGGTGCCGCCCGGTCAGGGTGTCGCTGGCGCGCAGCCCGTCGACGGTGCCCTCGAACACCACCTCACCCCCGCCGGTGCCGGCGCCCGGACCGAGGTCGACGACGTGGTCGGCGATGGCGATGGCCTCCGGCTTGTGCTCCACGACCAGGACGGTGTTGCCCTTGTCGCGCAGTCTCAGCAGCAGGCCGTTCATCCGGGCGATGTCGTGCGGGTGCAGCCCGATCGTCGGTTCGTCGAAGACGTACGTGACGTCGGTGAGCGACGACCCGAGGTGGCGGATCATCTTGGTGCGCTGCGCCTCGCCGCCGGAGAGCGTGCCAGACGGTCGGTCGAGTGACAGGTAGCCCAGCCCGATCTCCTCGAACGAGTCGAGGAGGTGTTGCAACCCGCTGAGCAGCGGCGCGACCGACGGCTCCTGGATGCCCCGGACCCAGGCCGCGAGGTCGCTGATCTGCATGGCGCAGACGTCGGCGATGTTCTTGCCCGCGATCTTCGACGAGCGGGCCTCGGCGCTGAGCCGGGTGCCGTCGCAGTCGGGGCAGGTCGTGAACGTGACCGCCCGGTCCACGAAGGCACGGATGTGCGGCTGCAACGTGTCGATGTCCTTGGACAGGAACGACTTCTGGATCTGCGGGATCAGGCCCGAGTACGTCAGGTTGATGCCCTCAACCTTGATCTTGGTCGGTTCCCGGTGGAGCAGGTCCTGCAGCTCCCGCTTCGTGTACTTGCTGATGGGCTTGTCCGGGTCGAAGTAGCCGCAGCCCCGGAAGATCCGCCCGTACCAGCCCTCCATGCTGTAGCCGGGGATCGTGATCGCGCCCTCGTTGAGCGACTTGCTGTCGTCGTACAGCGCGGAGAGGTCGAAGTCGGTGACCGCGCCCATCCCCTCGCAGCGCGGGCACATGCCGCCCAGGCGGTTGAAGGTCGCCTTCTCGGTCTTCGTCTTGCCCGCGCCACGTTCCACGGTGATCGCGCCGCTGGCCCGGACCGACGGGACGTTGAAGGAGAAGGCGTTCGGCGAGCCGATGTGCGGCTGCCCGAGCCGGCTGAACAGGATGCGCAGCATCGCGTTGGCGTCGGTGGCGGTGCCGACGGTGGAGCGGGCGTTGGCCCCCATCCGCTCCTGGTCGACGATGATCGCGGTGGTGAGCCCGGCCAGCACGTCGACCTCGGGCCGGGTCAGCGTCGGCATGAAGCCCTGGAGGAAGGCGCTGTAGGTCTCGTTGATCATCCGCTGCGACTCGGCGGCGATGGTGCCGAACACCAGCGAGCTCTTGCCCGAGCCGGAGACACCGGTGAACACCGTGAGGCGACGCTTCGGCAGCTCGACCGTGACGTCCTTGAGGTTGTTGACGCGAGCGCCCTGTACCCGGATCAGGTCGTGGCGGTCCGCGACGTGCGCCGCGGGCGAGTCCGTGGCCTTGCTCATCGTCTCTCCATCTGCTGGGGTGGCGGGGCCCCGGTCACGCTAGGGGTGGCCGCGTGACCTGCGCTTCTCGATTCCTGATGGGTCTGGTGACCTGCTTCGCCGTACAGGATGGCAGCCCGGCGGTCGACAGCGCCGCCTCCCGGCGGTACGTGCTGGGGGGCATACCGACCAGTTCGGTGAAGCGGGTGCTGAAGGTGCCGAGCGACGAGCAGCCGACCGCGAAACAGACATCGGTGACGCTCAGGTCGCCACGACGCAGCAGGGCCATGGCGCGCTCCACGCGCCGGGTCATGAGATAGCTGTACGGCGATTCGCCGTAGGCGAGCCGGAACTCCCGGCTGAGGTGCCCCGCCGACATGTGGACGCCCCGGGCGAGCGCCTCGACGTCCAACGGCTGCGCGTACTCCCGGTCGATGCGGTCGCGGACGCGACGCAGCCGCGCGAGGTCGGCGAGGCGCTGGCTCTCCGTGGATCGGCTGGTCACCCGGCAAATCGTGCCACAGACCACCGACAAGACAGGACCGCCGGACGGCCGAGCCGGAGCCGAGCCGCGTGGCGGCGCGTGGGGCAGTCGTCGGGGCGTACCGTCAGGTGGTTTCGCGGCGGGCGCGGGCCCGGCGCTTGCCCTCGTGCATGGCCTGGACGCGGGCCACCGGGATGGCGCGACCCTCGGTGACCAGGTCTGCGGGGATCTGCTGGGGTTCCGGCAGCAGCGCGACCCACGGGTCGGTCCCGGCGAGCAGCGACGGCGCCGTCCGGATGGTGAAGTCCGCCGGGGTCACCTCGGTCAGGTCGGCCCAGTCGACCGGGAAGGACACCGGCATCCCGGGCCGTAGTCGCGGGCTGTACGCGGCGACGACCGTCGCCCCGCCGGAGCGGGTGGCGTCCACGAACACCTTCCCGCCCCGGTCCTCGCGGATGTACGCCGTGGTGGCGAGCGCCGGGTCGAGCCGTTCGGCGCGGACGGCGAGCGCCCGGGTGGCGGCCGCCAACTCCTCGGCGGTGGCGTCGCCCGTGACCGGGACGAAGACGTGCACGCCCTTGGCGCCGCTGGTCTTGACCGCTCCGACCAGGCCGGCGTCGGCGAGCGCCTGGCGGACCAGCAGGGCCGCGTCGACCGCCGCCCGGAACCCGTCGCCCTCCGGCGGGTCCAGGTCGAGCACCAGGTGGCTCGGTCGGTGCAGGTCGGCAACCGTGGCCAGGGTCGGGTGGTACTCGACCGCGCGCTGGTTGGCGAGCCAGAGCAGGGTCCGCCGGTCGTCGCAGAGGGCGTACGAGATCTCCCGGTGCGACGCCTCGGCCCAGACCGGCGTCCGGCGTACCCAGTCCGGGGTGTAGCGGGGCAGGTTCTTCTGCATGAACGGCGGCTGGCCGGGGCGGACCCGGATCACCGACAGCGGCCGGTCCCGGAGTTGCCCGATGATCGGCCCCCGGACCGCGTCGAGGTAGTCGACAAGGTCGCGCTTGGTGGCGTCGTCACGGTCGGACAGCGGCTGGTCCAGGTTGGTCAGGGCCACGCCGTCGCGGGTCTCGTCAGCCTCACTCACCCGATCACCCTCGCGGCCTCGGCGTCGTCGGTCAACCGGACGCGGCGCTCGGAGGCCTGCCGATTTCGAGGACCACGGTCGGCGGCCGGCCCGTCGACCGGTCCGTCGACGTCGGGTCGCGCCCCGCCCGGCCGGCGCGGCACCGTGCAAGCGCCAGCAGCAGGGCGGCGAGCACCAGGGCGGCGGCCACCGCGAACGCCACCCGGTAACCGCCGGCCAGCGCGGCCGCCTCGGCCTGACCGGAGGCCCGCAGAGCGTCGCTGCGGGCCGCCGCGAGGGTCGCCAGCGTCGCCAGGCCGACCGCCCCGCCGACCTGCTGGGTCGTGTTGGCCAGACCGGAGGCGAGCCCGGCGTCGGCGTCGGTCGCGCCGGCCATCGCCAGCGTGGTGACCGCCGGCAGGGTCAGGCCGCCGGCCACCCCGAAGATCAACATCGCCGGGAGTACGTCGGTGAGGTAGCCACCGTCGGCGGACAGCCGGGCGAGCAGCAGGAAACCGACGGCGGCCAGGCCGAGCCCGGTCACCAGCACGGTTCGGGCGCCCCAGCGGGCGATCAGCCTGCCCGACAGGCCGAGCGACACCGCCGCGATCACTACGGGGGTGGGCAGGAACGCCCAGCCGGTCGCCGCCGCGTTCAGCCCGAGCACCAGTTGCAGCTCCACGGCGAGCAGGAACTGGAAGCCGAGGAACGCGGCCACCATGAGGAACTGCACGGTGTTCGCCGCGAGCAGCCCCGGGACGCGCAGCAGTCGGGGAGGCAGCAGCGGGGTGGACGCCACGCGCTGGCGTAGCGCGAAGCCGCCGAGCAGCAGCGCGGCGAGCGCCACCGCGCCGAGGGTGCGCCGGCTGGTCCAGCCGTGCTCACCCGTACCCACGATGCCCAGCACGGCCGCCATCAGGCCGGCGGTGGCGAGCAGGATCGCCGCCCCGATCGGGAGGTTCACCAGGAAAATCGAACGCCAGCCAGCCAGCTCGGTCAGCACTCCCCCGGCCACCGTGCCGATCGACGCGCCGGCCGCCCCGGTGAAGCTGTAGACGGCGATCGCGCGGGCCCGCTCGGCCGGCTCGGGATAGAGCCGGACGATCATGCCGAGGCTGACCGCCATGGCCAGCGCGCCACCGACACCCTGGCCGAACCGCGCGCCGACGAGCAGGGCCGGATTGCCGGCCACCGCGCAGGCCGCCGAGGCCACGGTGAACAGCACGACGCCGGCCAGGAAGACCCGGCGTCGGCCGAGCAGGTCACCGAGACGGCCGGCGAGCAGCAACAGCCCGCCGAACGCCACCAGGTAGGCGTTGACCACCCAGGCCAGCCCGGCGGCGGTGAAGCCCAGGTCGCGTTGGACGGCGGGCAGGGCCACCGACACGACGCTGCCATCGAGAATGACCATGAGGCTGCCGGCGCAGAGCACCAGCAGCGCCGGCCAGCGGGACGGGGTCGCTCGGTCCACGGAATCCTCCTTGGTGCACGGTTTGTTACCGACGCCATCGTCTGTGACCATGAGCGGGAGCGGAAGGAGGCACTGTTGTGTCCCAGAGGAACAGCGATGTGTCCGCGCTGGTGGAGGCCGAGCTGACCTGCTCACCCGGGAACGTGCCCTTCACCCCCGGGCAGGCGCGGGCGTGCACCGTCCGTGAGGTGCTCGACCGGGTCGGCGGCAAGTGGAGCATCGGCATCCTGGTGGCGGCCTCGCACGGCCCGGTGCGCTTCACCGAGTTGGAGCGGCACATCGAGGGCATCAGCCGGCGGATGCTCACGCTGACCCTGCGCAACCTGGAACGCGACGGCCTGCTGCACCGCACCGTCTACCCGACCGTGCCGCCCAAGGTCGAATACGTGGCCACCCCGATGGCCCTGGAGCTGTACGAGTCGCTGGTGGCCCTGACGAGCTGGGCCGAGCGGCACCGCCGCGCCATCGCCGAGGCGCGGACCCGGTACGACGCGGAGCACGCGGACTAGACAGGAATCGGGTGTGGGGAACGCCACCCGGTTCGTCTGACCGATCGGTCAGGGTCTGACCGATCGGTCAGGCATGCTGGTTCACGGAGGTGGACCGGTGATGGCCAGAGCGGTGTCCGAAACGCACGGCGAGATCCTCGCCGCGGCGGCGCGACGGTTCGCGGTGACCGGCTACCGGGGCACCTCGTTGCAGGACATCGCCCGCGAGGTCGGCTGCTCCAAGGCCACCGTGCTCTACCACTTCGCCAACAAGGAAGCCCTGCTCGCCGAGCTGATGGCACCGGCCATCATGGTGCTGACCGACCTCGACGACCAGCTCAGCGGCCTGACCGGCGCGGCCGCCCAGGACGTCGCCGCGGTCGGCTTCGTCGACCTCGCGGTCCGGTTCCGGCGGGAGATCGCCGTCCTGCGCGGCGAGTTCCCGGAGCTGCTGTGCCAGCCGGCCTTCGCCCACATCCAGCAGATCTCCGAACGGCTGCGCGACGCGCTGGCCGGCCACTCCGACCGTCCCGGCGCCCGGATCGCCGCGCTGGTGCTGCTGGCCGGCATCTCCGAGGCATGCGCCGAGTTCGTCGACATCCCCGACGACGAGCTGCGTCCCGCCCTGCTCACCCTCGCCCGGCGGGCCGTCGAACCCGTCGGGACACCCCAGCCCCAACCACCCACGACCGAGGACAAGGACTCCTGATGGCCACCCTGCTCTACCGGCTCGGCCGGGGCGCGTTGCGCCGGCGACGGCTCGTCGTCGCGCTCTGGCTCGTCGTACTCGTCGGCGCCGGCCTGGCCGCGGCGACCCTGCGCGGCCCGACGGCGAGCAACTTCACCATGCCCGGAACCGAGAGCCAGCGCGCCCTCGACCTGCTCAGCGAGCAGTTCCCCGCAGCCAGCGGCGCCACCGGCACGATCACGCTCAAGGCGCCCGGCGACGGCCAACTGGCCTCCCCGGAGGGCCAGGCCGTGGTGCAGGAGCTGGTCCAGCAGGCCGGGACGCTGCCCGGCGTCGTCGGCGCGGTCAACCCGCTCCAAGTCGGCGCCGTCTCGCCCAACGGCCGGTACGCGCTGGTGCAGGTTCAGTTCGCCACCGGGGCGGACGAGGTGACCGACGCGCAGAAGACCGCGTACGAGGAGGTCGGCGCGGCGGCCAAGGCGAAGGGCTGGCAGGTCGCCCCGGGCGGTGAGGTGCTGGGCGGGGAGCCGGAGATCGGCTCGACCGAGGCGCTCGGCGTCCTGGTCGCCGCGATCGTCCTGATCATCACGTTCGGCTCGCTGGTGGCCGCCGGCATGACCATGCTCAACGCGCTGATCGGCGTGGGCGTCGGCATGGCCGGCCTGTTCGCGCTGAGCGGCGTCATCGAGTTGACCAGCACGGCGCCGATCCTCGCGCTGATGCTCGGCCTCGCCGTCGGCATCGACTACTCGCTGTTCATCACCTCCCGGCACCGGCAGAACCTGCTCGACGGCCTGCCCCCGGACGAGGCGGTCGGCCGGGCCGTCGGCACCGCCGGCTCCGCCGTGGTCTTCGCGGGCGCCACCGTCGTCATCGCGCTCGCCGGCCTGGCCGTGGTGGACATCCCGTTCCTCACCGTGATGGGTCTCGCCGCCGCCGGCACCGTCACCGTGGCCGTCCTCGTCGCCATCACCCTGCAGCCGGCGCTGCTCGGCTTCGCCGGTCGCCGGGTGCTCCCCCGCCGGCTGCGGGCACTCGCCAACGAGGGCACGCCGGGCACCGACGCGGACCTCGACCGGCCGGCCCCGGCCGAGGACCGCACCCGGTTCGGCTTCCGCTGGGCCCGGTTCGTCACCCGTTTCCGCGTACCCGTGATCCTGGTCGGGCTGCTCGGTCTGGGGCTGCTCGCGCTGCCCACGCCCGACATGCGGCTGGCGTTGCCGGGCGCGGCGACGGCCGCCGTCGGCTCTCCGGCCCGGGTGGCGAACGACCTGACCGTCGAGGGCTTCGGCCCGGGCTTCACGGGCCGGCTCGCGGTGGTCGTCGCGGGCGACGACGCACCGGCGACCGCGGCCGCCGTACCGCAGGTCACCGCGCTGCTGCAACGTACCGAGAACGTCCTCGCGGTGGCGCCGCCGCAGCTCAGCCCGGACGGCCGGACGGCGCTGCTCGGCGTGGTGCCCAAGACCGGCCCGACCGACGAGGCCACCGAGACGCTGGTGCACGACATCCGCGACTCGGTCAGCGGCATTCGCGGCGCGGACGTCCTGCTCACCGGCGTCACCGCGATCGGCATCGACGTCTCCGAGAAGCTCTCCGACGCGCTGCCGGTCTACCTGCTGCTGGTGGTCGGGCTGTCGGTCCTGCTGCTGATGCTGGTGTTCCGCTCGCTGCTGGTGCCGGTCAAGGCCGCGCTGGGCTTCCTGCTCACCGTCGCCGCCACGTTCGGCATCACGGTGGCGGTGTTCCAGCAGGGGCACCTCGCCGACCTGGTCGGCCTGGACACGCCCGGCCCGCTGATCAGCTTCCTGCCGATCCTGCTCATCGGCATCCTGTTCGGGCTCGCCATGGACTACGAGGTGTTCCTGGTCTCCCGGATGCGGGAGGACTTCGTGCACGGTGAGAGCGCCCGGGCGGCCACGATCAGCGGCATGGGGCACGGCGCCCGGGTGGTCACCGCCGCCGCGCTGATCATGATGTCGGTGTTCGGGGGCTTCGTCTTCCTCGATGACCCGGTGATCAAGTCGATGGGCTTCGCGCTCGCCATCGGCGTGGCCATCGACGCCTTCGTGGTCCGCATGACCATCGTCCCGGCCGTGATGTCCCTGCTCGGTGACCGCGCCTGGTGGCTGCCCCGCTGGCTGAACCGCGCCCTGCCCAACGTCGACATCGAGGGCGAAGGCCTCCGCGACCACCTCACGACCCAGGAACCCACGAGGGTCTAGGTCCCAGCCTGGTCGATCATGGAGTTGTGGTGCCCGTCGTGCCCTGACTCGGGCACTTCGTCCGGCACCACAACTCCATGATCGGCGCGGGCCCGGTCACACACCGGCCGGGTACGTCTCCATCTCGCCGGGGGCGGCGGGGACCGCCAGCGGGTGCAGGGCCGTCGTTTCGTCGCACCAGATGAGCGCGTCATAGCGCGCGGCCAGGCGCGTCGGCACATAGTTGCCCCAAGACTCGAACGACGGGTCGTAGACCACCCCGATCGCCCGGTGGTCCGCCGGCTCGGTGACCCAGCCCGGCTGGTCGTCACCGCCGAAGACGAGCACCGCCCGCTCGGGCATCAGCTCGTGCAACCGCCGCTCCACCGAGCCCTCCCGTGCCGGCGGCACCACCATCGCCTCCGAGGGGGAGCCCCACCGGGGAGCGGCGATCACCGTGCCCCGGTAGGTGCCGAACCCGATCAGCGCCACCGCGTCGTCGCCGTGCCGTTCGCGGGCCAACTGACCAATGTTGACCATCCCGTCCGCGGCCATGTCGGTGGCCCGCGCGTCCCCCACGTGCGTGTTGTGCGCCCAGACGATCCCTCGGGCGTCCGGGCCGTAGCGGTGCAGCAGCCGGTCCAAAGTGTCCTGCATGTGGGTGTCTCGGATGTTCCACGAGTCCGGACCGCCGGCCACCATCGCCCGGTAGTAGCGCTCCGCGCCGGCCACCACCTCCGCGTTCTGCCAGGCCGAGAAGCGGTCCGGGCCGTCCGACATGGCCTGCTCCCGGGTACGCGCCAACAGCCGGACCACCTCCTCCTCGCACCGGGCGGAGACGAACCGGCTGGCCGCGCCGTACTCCTCGACCCGCTTGCCGTACGGCTCGAAGCACCGGTACGCGTCCTGCGCCGCCTCCAGCGAGGTCGGGTCCTCCTCCCCCAGGTAGTCGAAGATCGCCTGCATCGACTCCCAGAGGCTGTAGACGTCGAGCCCGTGGAACCCGGTCCGCTCACCCTCCGGCCGTTGCAGGTTCCACGCCCGCAGCCACCGGCAGAAGCGCGCCACCTCGGCGTTGGCCCACATCCAGGTCGGCCACCGCTCGAAGCGCTCCAGCGCGCTCTGCGGATCCAGGGCCCCGCCGGGCGCGGCGGTGACCGAGCGGTGCACCCGGTCGCAGTCCGGCCAGTCGCCCTCCACGGCCACGAACGAGAAGCCGCACTCCGCGATCAGTCGACGGGTCAACTGCTCACGGAGCCGGTAGTAGTCGTAACTGCCGTGCGTGGACTCGCCGATCATCACCACCCGGGCGTCCCGAACGCGCTCCAGCAACGGGTCGAAGTCGCTCGGCGCGCCGAGCCGCTGAACCAGCATGGCAGCGGCTACCCGGCGCTCACGCCGACAAACCGTCGGCGCGTCGCGAGCCGACACGCCGTCAGCGTGTACGCCTGACACGAGCGGGTAGCCAACCGACATGACCGTGTCAGGCGTGCAGTTGCAGGAGTACCTGGCCGGGCTCGACTACCCGGTCTCCCGCGAGGACCTCGTCCGCTGGGCGCAGGAGAACGGCGCCGACACGAGCATGCTGCACATGCTCCAGGCCCTACCACCCGAACAGTTCGACAACCCCGAAGAACTAACCGAGGCCCTAACAACCCCCACCTAAACCCCAGACCCCGTTGTACGGGGTGGGAGGGGTTTGGGGGATAGGGAGGGTCAGGGAAGGCGGATCGTGCGGGATTGTTGGCGGGCCTCCTCGGCGGCGGCGATGATCGTGACCACCTCGCGGCCAAAGCGGACGTCGCAGCGGTGGTCGTGGGCACCGGTCCGGACCTGCTCGACGAGCTGGTCGATCGCCACACCGAACGCCGTCGCGGCGTCGTTCTCGCCGTGCGGCACGGTCTCGATGCCGTTCTCGCCGTAGAACACGAACTCGCGGGCCATCGCCTCGGTCGGCGCGTCCAGGGAGAGCGAGGCGCTGCTGGTCGCACCACCCTCGTGGGTGAGCAGCAGGTGCACCATCCCGCTCGGGCCGTCCATCGCGGCCACCTGGGTGACCCGCCCCAGCACCGGCAGAAGGATCGAGAGCGCGTGCGGGGCGATGTCCCAGAGCGCGCCGTGCTCGCGACGCCACAGCGAGCCGCCGTACGGGCTGCCGTCCTGGAAGATCGACGCGAAGGCCGTGGTGCGGCCGTGCTGCCAGCCACCGGCGGCGGCGGTCGACGCGAGGAACGCGGTGACGTTCGGCTGGAACCGCTGGGTGAAGAACACCACCGAGGCCACTCCCGACGCCTGGGCGGCGGCGACCACCCGGTCGGCGTCGTCCACGCTGAGCGCCAACGGCTTGTCCAGCAGCAGGTGCCGGCCGGCGTTCGCGGCACGGACCGCGATGTCGGCCTGGACGTCCGGCGGCAGCGCGACGGCGATGGCCTCGCACTGCTCAATGAGGGCGTCGACGTCGGCGTACGCGGGCACGCCGTACCGCTCGGCCAGCGCGGAGGCCCGCTCCGGGTTACGCCCCCACACCCCGACCAGTTCCGCGTCCGGGTGTGCGTGCAGCGCCTTCCCGTGCGTCTCGATCGCCCAGTGACCGGTGCCGAACAAGCCGAACCGCAGCACGTGTACCTCCGCCGTTTCCCCCGACCGTGGCGACGCCACGGACGTGATCCACGCTAGTCGCCCCAGCAGGTCCGTCGGCGGCGGGTCGCCAACCGGAGCAGCACGCGTACTGCCGACCGGGGGTGACCGTGGTCCGACGAGTGCCTGTCGAGCTGCCCCAGATCCGGGGCGCCCCACACCGTCCTGCAGAGCCCCATCCGACTTCCGACGCTCGCCCCACTGCTGGCGCAGAGATCCGAGATGGCCTTGCCCCAAATCTGGGGCAGCTCGACAGCGCCTGCATACCCTCTTGGGCTGCCGCGCGGCCGAACGCACCGGCCGCCCGCCCCGACACACCCGCCGCGCGGCCGGACGCACCGGCCGCCCGCCCCGACACACCCGCCGCGTTCGCGGACGCGGCGGGGCGCGATGGCCAGGCAGCGCGCGGCGGGTACTACGACGGTTAGTAGGCTGTGCCGGTGACCGAGGCGACGACCGGGTGGGGCCGATGACCAGCGCGGCGGCCGGCTCGCCGGTAGACGGGCCCCTCGCGACGGTGTCGATCGTGCTGTCGCTGCTCGTCGCCGTGTGGGCGCTGGTCGCGGCGGTACGCCACCGGCCGCCGGACCGGGTGCAGTTCGCCGGTCTGGCCGTACTCGAGTTGGTGTTGCTCGCGTTGGGTGTGCTGGCCCTGGTGGCGGTCGGCGGCGGCGACCGGCCGGGCGAGCCCGGCGCGTTCTTCGGCTACCTGGTCACGCTGGTCTGCCTGCCACCGCTGGCCTGGGTGCTGGCCCGGATGGAACCGACCCGGTGGGGGTCGGCGATCGTCTGCGCGGTCTGCCTGGTGACGCCGGTCGTGGTGGTGCGGTTGCAGCAGACCTGGGAGGTCCTCGGTGGTTGAGACTCGTCCGGCCCGACAGCGCACGAACTCCGGGCCCGGCCGTCTGTTGATCGCGGTCTACCTGCTGTTCGCCATCGCGGCGACGAGTCGGGCGGGCCTACAGATCGCCACGAAGTTCGACGAGGCGCCGGTGGCGTACCTGCTCTCCGCCCTGGCCGCGCTCATCTACATCGTGGCCGCGGTAGGTCTGGCCCGAGCGGGACACACCGGTCGACGGGTGGCGCTGGTGTGCTGTTCGGTGGAGTTGGTCGGTGTCGTCGCGGTCGGCATCCTGAGCCTGGCCGACAAGGCCCTCTTCCCCGACGAGACGGTGTGGTCGCAGTTCGGTAGCGGGTACGGCTACATCCCGCTCGTCCTGCCGGTGCTGGGCCTTTTCTGGCTCTGGCGCACCCGCCGCGACCCGGCCTGACCGACCGGGCCGCGGAGAACGGAAGCGGCGCGGGTCAGGCCCGTGGTCCGCCCGCCACGTAGATGACCTGACCGGAGACGAAGCCGGCGCCCTCGCTGGCCAGGAACGAGATGGTGTGGGCGACGTCCTCCGGGCGACCCGGGCGACGGACCGGGATCTCGGCGGCGGCGTGCTTCTGGAGGTCCTCGAAGTCGACCTTCATGCGGGCGGCGGTGGCCGCCGTCATGTCGGTGACGATGAAGCCGGGCGCGACGGCGTTGACGGTCACCCCGAACGGCCCCAGCTCGATGGCGAGCGTCTTGGTGAAGCCCTGGAGGCCCGCCTTGGCGGCGGCGTAGTTCGCCTGCCCCCGGTTGCCCAGCGCGGAGGTGCTGGACAGGTTGACGATCCGCCCCCACTTGCGGTCCACCATGTGCTTCTGAGCGGCCTGGCTGAACAGGAACGCCCCGCGCAGGTGTACGCCCATGACCGTGTCCCAGTCGGTGTTGGTCATCTTGAACAGCAGGTTGTCGCGCAGCACGCCAGCGTTGTTGACCAGGACGGTGGGGGCGCCCAGTTCGGCGGCGACCCGCTCCACGGCGGCCCCGACCTGGTCGCGGTCGGACACGTCGGCACCCACGCCGAGCGCACGGCCACCCGCGCCGGAGATGGCGTCCACCGTCTCCTTGGTGGCCGCCTCGTCGATGTCGACGACCGCCACTGCCATCCCGTCGGCGGCCAGCCGCCGGGCGGTGGCGGCACCGATACCGCGTGCGGCTCCGGTGACGATGGCGACGCGGTGCTCCTCCGACATGATTACCTCCGGGTAACTTTGGGGTGATCGAAGGAGCTTAGCCTCAGAACCCCCGACCCCGGCATAGGCGAATCCACCGGTATCCGTACCCGGAGACCTTCACCGCGCCGAGCTTGCCCAGCTCGCCGTAACCACGGTCAGTGAGCACGTCGATCGGCAGGTCGGCTTCCGCCTCGAGGCTGCTCAGGTCCACCTCGACGTCGTCGGTACCCAGGTTGTGCAGGAAGACCATCGTGCCGGTCGGCCCGTCCGCGCGGTGCGCCAGCACCCCGGGCGGCATCGCCACGTCGATGTGTGTGGTGGAGCCGGAGCCGATCTCGGGGGCCTCCCGAAGGGTACGGATCATGCGCTCGAACCAGGCGAGCAGCGACTTCGGGTCGCCACGCTGGGCGGTGACGTTGACGTTCTGGTAACCGAACTCACCCTTGTCGATCACCGGGCGGACCAGCTTCTCCGTATCCGCGGTGGAGAAGCCGGCATTCGGCTTGTACGACCACTGCATCGGCGTACGGATCGCCTCCCGACCGGGCAGCGACAGGTCCTCGCCCATCCCGATCTCCTCGCCGTAGCGCAGCACCGGAGTGCCGCGCAGGGAGAACTGCAGGGCGTACGCCAGCTCGATGCGCCGCCGGTCGTTGCCGAGCATCGGGGCGAGCCGACGGCGGATGCCCCGGTCGTAGATGCGCATGTTCTCGTCCGGGCCGAACTCGGCGTACACCTGGTTGCGCTGTTCGGTCGTCAACCGGGACAGGTCGATCTCGTCGTGGTTGCGCAGGAAGGTGGCCCACTGCCCACCGACCGGGAGCTTCGGCGTGTCACGCAACGCCTCGATCAGCGACTCCGGGTCCTGCCGCGCGAGGGCGAGCATGAGCCGGCCGTTGAGCATGAAGTCGAAGAGCATGTGGATGCGGTTGCCGGATCCGCCGGCGTCGCCGAAGAACGTCGGAAGCTGGTCCGGTTCGACGTTCGCCTCGGCGAGCAGGACGGCGTCCCCGCGCCGCCACTGCACGTGCTGGCGCATCTCGGTGAGGAACTCGAAGTCCTTTGGGGAGTCCGGGTTGCCCGGCTCGGTCAGCTCGATGATGAACGGCACCGCGTCCATCCGGAAGCCGGAGACTCCGAGCTGGAGCCAGAACGACATGATCTTCTTAACCTCGGCCCGGACCTCCGGGTTGGCGAAGTTCAGGTCCGGCTGGAACTTGTAGAAGCGGTGGTAGAACCACGCCTTCGCGGTGCGGTCGTAGCTCCACGTCTCCTTCTGCTCCCCGGGGAAGACCATGCCCTGGTGGCGGTCGTCCGGCTCGGTGTCGGACCAGACGAACCAGTCCCGGTACGGCGAGTCGGGCGAGGAACGGGCGGACTGGAACCAGGGGTGCTCGTCCGAGGTGTGGTTGACCACCAGGTCGATGATCACGCGGATGCCCCGGTTCTGCGCCTGGTGCAGCAGTTCGGCGAAGTCACCGAGGGTGCCGAAGCGGGGGTCGACGTTGTAGAAGTCGGTGACGTCGTACCCGTCGTCGCGGTTCGGCGACGGGTGGATCGGGTGCAGCCACAGGCACGTCACGCCCAGCCGGGCCAGGTAGTCCAACCGGCCGATCAGACCACGGATGTCGCCCACACCGTCGCCGTCGGAGTCGGCGTACGTGTCGATGTCGAGGCAGTAGACGACGGCTTCGGAGTACCAACGGTCACCCATGCCGCGAAAATCTCTCCAGTTGATCTCCGCGGCAAACCTGCCGGGGCGGCTGCGGTCGGTACCCTGCCCGGCATGGAGACCGACCTCGTACCGCCGAGCGATGAGTTGGACTGGTCCCGGGGCCGGTGGCTGCACCCGCCGGTGCGCGCCGGACACGGTCCGACCGGTGAGCTGGTCGTCGAAGCCGGGGCGGAGACCGACTTCTGGCGGCGGACCAGCTACGGCTTCGTCCACGACAACGGGCCGGCGCTGCTCGCGCCGCTACCCGTCGGCGCGGCCATGGAGGTGAGCTTCCGGCTCGACTTCTCCGCGCAGTTCGACCAGGCCGGCGTGCTGGTCCGGGTGGACGAGCGGACGTGGGTCAAGGCGGGTGTCGAGGTGAGCGACGGCGAGTCGCAGCTCGGTGCCGTGGTGACCCGGGAGTTCTCCGACTGGTCGGTGGCCCCGGTGCCGGGCTGGGCGGGTCAGGAGGTGACGGTCCGGGTCAGTCGGGCCGGTGACGCGCTGACCGTACGGGCGCGGGTGACCGACGCGCCGTGGCGGCTGGTCCGACTCGCCCCGCTGGACCCGGAGGCCGAGGCGATGGCCGGCCCGTTCTGCTGCGCGCCGACGCGCGGCGGCCTCACGGTGGCGTTCACCGCCTGGCGGCAGGGCCCGGCCGACACCGCGCTGCACCCGGAGGGCTGAGCCCGTCCGTGGCGCGGATCACCCGCAGGTGTGCCGCGCCGATCATTGGGTATGACAACCCGATCCCCCCGTAGGCCCGTCGGAAGGATGACCAATGGCGTACGCCCAGACTGGTGACCCCTCCGAGTTCACCGGCCTGACCGGGTGGGTGGCGTCCGTCATCGAGGCGATGGGTCCGGTCGGCGTGGCCCTGCTGGTCGCGTTGGAGAGCATCGTCCCGCCGATCCCCAGCGAGATCGTGCTGGCGATGGCGGGTTTCCTCGCCCACGAGGGTCGGTTCAACGTCGTCCTCGTCATTGTCGCCGCGACGGTCGGCTCACTGGTCGGCGCGCTGGTGCTCTACTGGCTCGGCGCGGCGCTCGGCGAGGAACGGCTCAAGCGCTGGCTGGACCGCATCCCGCTGGTGGACCGCGACGACCTGGAGAGGGCCGACCGCTGGTTCGAGCGGCACGGCCGGTGGGCGGTGCTGATCGGCCGGGTGGTGCCGGTGGTCCGCAGCCTGGTCTCCGTCCCGGCCGGGGCCAACCGGATGCCGCTGGGCGAGTTCGTCCTGCTCACCACCATCGGCAGCGGCGTGTGGAACGCCCTCATCGTCGGGTCCGGTTACGCGCTGGGCAGCCGGTGGCAGAACGTCGAGCGGTACAGCGACTGGTTCAACTACGCAATCGGCGCGGTCTTCGTCGTCATGGTAGTCAGCTGGGTGGCCCGCAAGATCCGCCGCCGCCGGCAACGCGACGACCGGCGGTCGGTGACCGCCGGTCGCTGATCCGCGTCCGCGCCGCGATCAGGGCACCTGATGCCCTGCGGCGGGTGCCGGCGCTGCCTGCGGCCGGCGCAGCACCACCTGCTCCAGCGCCGACCAGGCCGTCGTCGTCACCAGGTAGATCACGGCGGCGAGCGGCAGCACCAACGCCACCACCACGGTCGTGAACGGCAGCAGAGGCAGCAGCCGACCGAGGGTGGCCGCCCCCGGCCCCTCGGTGGGCGTACCGGCCACCGTGCCGACCGCCGCCGACGCACGTCGCGCCCGGCGTGACGACCACCAGGCCAGCGCCAGCAGCAGGACCAGCAGGCCGGCGAAGAGCGGTCCGGCCGCGCCGGCCAACCCGTCGCTGAGGTGGTGACCCAGCGGTACGCCGGCCAGCCGCTCGTCGAGCAGTCCCGTGCCGCCCTCGTCGGTGGCGAACAGCCGGTACAGGACCAGCAGGAACGGCGCCTGGATCAGCAGCGGCAGGCAGCCGGCGACCGGGTTCGCCCCGGCCGTGCGGTACAGCGCGAACACCTCGCGCTGGAGGGTCGCCGGGTCGTCGGCGTACCGCTGCTGTAGCTCGCGGACCTGCGGGGCGAGCGCGGCGCGGCGTCGCTCCCCGCGGACCTGCGCGACGGTCAACGGTGTGATCAGCAGCCGGACGGCGACGGTGAGCAGCACGATGGCGGCGACGGTCGCCGTGCCGTCGGCCAGCGGTTCGAGCAGGTCGGTGAGCCAGGACAAAGCGCTGCCGGCGACGCCGACGACGGTGTGCAGCGGTGCGAAGGAGAGCATGGGAAACCCCTCGGTCCGATTCCGGTGGGTCCTGGAGCCGTCGTGGACGGCACCTAGGACCAATGACGGTGGGATCGGCCGCGCGGCGAGGTGTTGCTACGCGGCGCGGGGGCGTCCGGGTGCGCGGGGGCGGGGTCGTCCGGCGGCGTCCGGATCGATCTGGCGGGGTGTCCGGCGGCTGCGGGCCCGGGCACGCAGCCCGGCCCAGCGTCGCGCGACACCGGGTGCGCGGGACGGGCCGAGCGGGCGCGCGGCGAGCAGCGCGGCGACGAGGACCAGGGCGGTCAGCGCGGCCCCGGCGAGCAGGTCGGCCGGACGGTCGGCGAGCATGCCGAGCTGGGCGAACGCGGACATCCACGTGGCCCAGAGGAATCCCAGCAGCACCGGCACGGGCTCAGCATAGGACCCGGTGTCACGTCCCCCGGCCGGATCGCCGATGGTCCGGCGACACGCCGGAGACGCCGTGCCGTCACCACGTTTCCGGGCGTTACCACCCTGGGTAACCAAACGTCCGACCGGCGCGGACGGACCGCGGGCGGCAGAAACGGACGGTGGTGCGCGATGACCGGGCAGGTGGCGGAGGCGCACGGGACGACCGCGGGGACCGAGGTGCTCACCGTTGGCGTCGAGGAGGAGTTCCTGCTCGTCGACCCACACACCGGCGCCGCGGTGCCCGCCGTGGACCTCGTGCTGGAACAGGTCCCGGCGGAGCTACGCGGTCAGGTCGAGCGCGAGTTCCAGACCAGCCAGATCGAGATCGGCTCGCCGCCCGGGCTGGAGCTGTCCTCGATCCGGCACTCCCTCGGCGTACTCCGTAAGGCCCTTGCCGACGCGGCCGAGCGGGCCGGCGTACGGCTGCTCGCCATCGGCACCGGTCCGGTGGACGGCCCGGTGCCCCCGGTCGTCGACAAGCCCCGTTTCGACCGGATGATCGAACGGTTCCGGCTGCTCGTACCCGGTCCCGGTAACAACGGCATGCACGTGCACGTGGGTGTCCCCGATCCGGAGACCGGCGTGCAGGTGCTCAACCACGTCCGGCCGTGGCTGCCGACGCTGCACGCCGTCACCACCAACTCGCCGTTCTCCCGTGGCGAGGACACCGGCTACGCGAGCTGGCGGTCGGTGGAGTGGGAGCGCTGGCCGTCGGTCGCGCCGACGCCCTTCCTGGAGTCGCACGAGCACTACCAGCGGCTCATCCGCCAGTTGATCGCCAGCGGGGTGATGCTCGACGAGGGGATGCTCTACTGGTACGCCCGGCTGTCGGCGAAGTACCCGACCGTCGAGCTGCGCATCGGCGACGTCTGCCCGACCGTGGACGACGCGGTGCTGGTCGCCGCGCTGGTCCGGGCCCTGGTGGCCACCGCCATGGACGACGTCGAGGCCGGCCGCCCCGCGTTGCGGACCGACCACCACCTGCTGGTCGGCGCGCACTGGCGGGCCGCCCACGACGGCCTGGAGGGCGAGGGCGTCGACGTCACCACCGGCGAGTTGCGTCCCGCGTGGGAGTTGCTGGACGAGTTCGTGGAACGGCTGCGGCCGGCGCTGGAGCGGCACGGCGACTGGGCCGAGGTGTCCGACCTGCTGGGTGGGCTACGCCGCCACGGCACCGGCGCGGCCCGGCAGCGCGCCGTGTACGCCCGTACCGGACGGCTCGTCGACGTCGTGCAGGACGTGGCGCGACAGACCCGCGGTTGAGCGCCCGCATGACAGGATGATCCTGTGGCGCAACGACTGATCGTCATCGGCGGGGACGCCGCCGGCATGTCGGCGGCGTCCCAGGCACGCCGCCGCCGCGACCGGGACGACCTGGAGATCGTGGTCTTCGAGCGGGGACATTTCACCTCCTACTCGGCCTGCGGCATCCCGTACTGGATCTCGGGGCTGGTGCCCGGCCCGGAGGATCTGATCGCCCGCGCGCCGGAGACGTTCCGCACGAAGTTCGACATCGACGTGCGGTTGCGCCACGAGGTGACGGCCATCGACCTCGAACGGCGCGAGGTGGTCGCCCGGGACCTGGACCACGGCCGCGAGGTCACCGAACGCTTCGACGAACTGATGTACGCCGCCGGCGCGACACCGACCAAGCCCCCGTGGGCGCAGTCGGACGTGGCCGGCGTGTTCGGGGTGCAGACCCTCGACGACGGCGCGGCGCTGCGCGACTGGCTGGACGCCGAGCCGCAGCCGCGCCGGGCGGTGGTGGTGGGCGGCGGCTACATCGGCGTCGAGATGGCCGAGGCGATGATCCAGCGCGGCCTGTCGGTGACGCTCGTCGAGCAGGCCGAGCAACCCATGTCGACGGTCGACGCCGACATGGCCGAACTCGTCGCCGATGCCATGCGTGGCCTCGGCATCACCATCCGCGCCGGCCTGCCGGTGACCGGCCTCGAACAGCGGGACGGCCGGGTGTCCGCCGTGGTCACCGCCGAGGGGCCGATTCCGACCGACGTCGTGGTCCTGGGTCTCGGGGTACGCCCCAACATCGGGCTCGCGGAGGCCGCCGGGCTGCCGCTCGGGCCGACCGGCGCGATCCGGGTGGACCGGCGGATGCGGGTCCCCGGCTTCCCGGGGGTCTGGGCGGCCGGCGACTGCGTGGAGACCCTGCACCGGGTCAGCGGGATGCCGGTGTACATCCCGTTGGGTACCCACGCCAACAAGCAGGGCCGGGTGGCCGGCATCAACATCGGCGGCGGGTACGCCACCTTCACCGGCGTGATCGGCACGGCCGTGACCAAGGTCTGCGAACTGGAGGTCGGTCGCACGGGCCTGCGGGAGCGGGACGCCTCGGCGGCCGGCTTCGACTTCGTCTCGGTGATCGCAGAATCGACCAGCCGGGCCGGCTACTACCCGGGTGCCCGGCCGATGACCGTCAAGCTGATCGCGGAACGACCCAGCGGCCGTCTGCTCGGCGCGCAGATCGTCGGCTGGTCCGAGGCGGCCAAGCGGATCGACACTCTGGCCGTCGCGTTGTGGAATGGCATGACCGTGGACGACATGACCGCACTGGACCTGGGCTACGCTCCGCCGTACGCGCCGGTCTGGGATCCGGTGCTGATCGCCGCCCGCAAGGCGGTCGACGCGCTCGCCGCTCTCGATCGCTGACCCGCGCCCGCCGTGGAGGTCCACCCCGTGACCCAGACCCCGACCAGGTCCGCCGCGCGCCGACGACCGACCATGGTCGATGTCGCGCGGCACGCCGGAGTAAGCCTGAAGACGGTCTCCCGGGTGGTCAACGACGAGCCGGTGGGTCAGGAACTGCTCGGCCGGGTGCTGGCCGCCATCACCGAATTGGGCTTCCGGCGCAACGACATCGCGCGCAACCTGCGCTCGCGACAGCTCAACGCCACCGTCGGGCTGTTGATCGAGGAGATCGCCAACCCGTTCTACGCCACGATCGCGAGCGTGGCCGCCGAGATCGCCGCCGCGCACGGCACGATGCTGATCACCGCCTCCTCCGAGGAGGACCCGGAGCGCGAACGCGCCGTCCTGCAGGACTTCACCCAGCGCCGCGTCGACGGGCTGCTGGTCGTGCCGGCCGGCCCGGACCACTCGTTCCTGCGCCGCGAGGTCGAGCTGGGCATGCCGGTGGTCTTCGTGGACCGGCCACCGCAGGGTCTGCTCGCCGACACCGTGCTGTTGGACAACTCCGGCGGCGGCCGGTCCGGGGTCGAGTCCCTGCTCGACGAGGGGCACCGGAGGGTGGCTCTCCTGCTCGGCGCGCCGAGCGTGCCCACCATGCGCGAGCGGCTGGTCGGCGCGCGGACGGCGCTGGCGGCCGCCGGGGTCGAGCCGGACGACTCCCTGGTACGCGACCACCTGATCGCCCCCGAGGACGCCGGGCGGGCGGTCGCCGCGCTGCTCGACTCCCCGAACCCGCCCACCGCCTTCTTCTGCGGCAACAACCGGCTGACGGTCGGCGCGTTGCAGGAGTTGCACCGCCGGGGCAGCGACGCGTCGCTCGTCGGGTTCGACGACTTCGAGTTGGCCCACCTCATGCCCAGGCCGTTCACGGTCGTCGCCTACGACACCCGGGAACTGGCCCGGGTAGCCACCGAGCGCCTGTTCCACCGCATCGCCGGCGACGACTCCCCACCAACAACGACAGTCCTCCCCACCCGCCTCCTACCCCGAGGCCTCCTCTAGTTCTCGGGCCGCCCCCCTGCCCCCTGCCCCCTGCCCCCTGCCCCCTGCCCCCTGCCCGCGGGGCTGTCTCGCTAACGGTGTTTCCGGCGATCTTGGTTAGTAGGTTTCAGCGGCTGGGAAGCGGTCGCTGAAGGTGATGGCGAAGGCGTTCAACGCGGGTTTCCAGCGCATCGTCCATCGGGTTCTGCCTGTTCCGGTGGGGTCCAGGGATCGGGTCACCAGGTACAGACACTTCAACGCGGCCTGCTCGTTGGGGAAGTGGCCGCGGGTTTTGATCGCCCGTCGGTAGCGGGCGTTCAACGACTCGATCGCGTTGGTCGAGCAGATCACCCGCCGGATCTCGACGTCGTAGTCGAGGAACGGGATGAACTCCGCCCAGGCGTTGTCCCACAGCCGGATCACCGCCGGATACCGCTCGCCCCACTTCTCTGCCAGGTCCTCGAACGCGGCCCTGGCCGCCGCCGCGTTGACGGCGGTGTAGATCGGTTTGATGTCGTGCTTGAGCGCGTCCCAGTACTTGCGGGAGGTGAGCCGGAACGTGTTGCGGATCAGATGGATGATGCACGTCTGCACGATCGTGCGGGGCCACACGTTCGTGACCACCTCGGGAAGACCTTTCAGGCCGTCGCAGACGAGGAAGAACACGTCCTTCACGCCCCGGTTACGCAGGTCGGTCAGCACGCTCATCCAGAACTTCGCACCCTCACCACCCGAGCCGGCCCATAACCCGAGGATGTCCTTCTCCCCGTCGAGCGTGACCCCGATAGCGGCGTAGAAGGGCCGGTTCGCGACCTGCCCGTCGCGGACCTTGACCACGATCGCGTCGATGAACACGGCGGCGTAAATCTCATCCAACGGGCGGTGCGACCAGTCGGTCATCTCCTCGATCACCTTGTCGGTGATCCGCGAGATCGTCTCCTTCGACACCGAAGCCCCGTAGATCTCCGCGAAATGCGCCGAGATCTCCCCGGTGGTCAAACCCTTGGCATACAACGACAACACGACTTCGTCGACCCCGGACAGGCGCCGCTGCCTCTTCTTGACGATTTGGGGCTCGAAGGTGCCGGCCCGGTCCCGGGGCACATCGATCTGGACCGGCCCCGTGCTATCGGTCAGCACCGTCTTCGCCCTGGTGCCGTTGCGGACGTTGCCCGACTCCACCCCAGCCGACTCATGTTTCTCATAGCCCAGATGCTCGGTCATCTCCTCCTTCAGCGCCGTCTCCAGGACCGTTTTGGTCAGCTGCTTGAGCAGCCCGTCCGGGCCGGTCAGCGACAGCCCTTGTTCCTTCGCGGCCCGGACCAGCTCGGCGGCGGCCTTCGCCTCAGCCGACGGCTCGGGCCGCTTCTTACGTCCGGTCTGGTCGTTCAGTGTCGCGGTCATCACGGCACCCTCCTCACCAGGCACAACGCCCGATGGGTCAGGCCGGAAACACCCTTAGATGCACAGACCCCTGCCCGCCGATCTTGCAGTTTCTGTTGTCGTTTTGCGCGGGTCCGACCGTTTCGTCGTGACAGGAAGTGCAAGATCGCGGAGGTCTCGGGGTGACGGCCACGGCGATCATGGACTTTAGGGTGTGGGCCGGCACGGTTGGTGAGGGCACGAAGTTCCGCATGAGTGTCTGTGGCGACCCGGTCCCTGACCCACCGGAGCACGCAGAACCCGATGAAGACAGGCCGTCAAGCGCGTCGGCGCTGTTTCCTGGGACGCGGCTCAGGAGTCGGTGATCTGCTTTCGATGACGCTGTTGTCGGCCTGGTAGTACGTCGGGGCTCCTGACGATGGGATGCGTGCCGCGTCGGGTTGCCAACTGGTGGTGATACTCATGGAGTTCATCTGTGCCGTTGTGTAGCTGATGGCTTGCTGGTCGACGTTGCTGTTGCCGTACTGGATGGTCGGTGTGGCGGCGGTGGGGGCGTAGCTCGGGCCGGCGGGGTTGTAGGCGGGACCTGCGCTGTCGGCGTATTGGGTGTAGGTGGACCCGTAATTGGGCGCATAGGTGGACCCGTAATTGGGCGCGTAAAGGGTCGGCTGGTTGACGCCGTAGGACGCGGTCGTGTCGTATTGAGCCGGGTACTGACTGACCTCGGGCGAGGGGTACGAGTAGGGGTCCTGGGGTGTGAATGATGACTGAGCCGCGACCGAATAAAGGTTGGTGTTCTGGAATATCAGGTCTGATCCGGTGGCGGGTGGACCTGCGTAGTACGGGGGTGCTGCGTCGTGGGCGTACTGCGCGGAGGGCGTCGAGTAGGAACGGGCGGGGCTGCCTGGGGCGGGCAGCCGCTGTGGCGGGTGGATGACCTGTTCGTTCTGGTGCGCCTCGACGGGTACCCTCGGTCGCCATCCCTGGGGCAGTGGGATCCTGCCGGGTGCCGCGATCTCCGGGTCGCCCACGGCGGGCAAGCGGTCGGGGTTCGGGTGCAGGACGGAGCTGTTGCCGTATACGTTCAGGATGAACGAACGTCTGGGCAGTCCGTGGGCATCGGTGAAATCGTTCACCACCGCCAGGCTCAGAACGCTGGCGTTGGGATTGGCGAGTCGGCCGGTGGCGCCAGCCCAGGCCGCGATGAGTGAGTGATCGACGATGGCGGGGTTGTCGATGACCTCCTGGTAGGCCACCGGTACGAACAGTCGCGGGGGCCAGCCGGCGGGCGGGTCGATTCGCTGAGCTGCCGCGGCCCTCGGGTCGGCACCGCCGGGGGCAAGATCAGGATGGTTCGCCAGGAAACAGCTCCTACCAAGCTGCTCAGACGTGTAATAGCCGGCGGGAAGCCCGTGCGACCGGGCAAAGTCATCCAACACTCCCGGGCTCATGCCAGCGAGGCTGGTGGCGGTACGCCCCAACCGGCCTGTCGCATGGGTCCAGGCCACCACGATGCGGGCGTCGGCGATGCCCGGGTTGTCGATGACCGCCTGATAAGCCGCCGGGGTGAACACTCGCGTCCAGCGGGCGGGCGGGTCAATTCGCTGAGCTGCCGCGGCCCTCGGGTCGGCACCGCCGGGGGCAAGATCAGGATGCTTCCCCAGGAAATACTTCGCGCCATCCCACTCGAGTGTGTAGTAGCCGGCGGGGAGCCCGTGCGACTGGGCAAATTCCCCCAACACTCCCCGGCTCAACTGACCGGGGCTACTGGTACCACGCGCAAGTCGGCCCGACCTGTGTGCCCAGCTCAGCGCGAGGCTGGTATCGGCGAGGCCCGGGTTGTCGATGATCTGCTGGTAGGCCATCGGCGTATAGGCGGGGGCGGGTCCGGGTCGTCGGGGCATGCTTCTGGTCCTCTCGTGCGGGCGGTCGCTGTCTAGCTCCCCAACGGCGCGTCCACAACGAAGGTTCAACACGAAACGGGCCCACCCGAATCAGTGCCCGCCGCAGCTCCGCACACGGCGCCACTGCGCCTGCTCACCCGCGGTCACCAGGTCCTGCTCACCCGCGGTCACCAGGTTTGGTAGGAGCGGCGCCGCTTGAACGGAGTACGCGGGCTGCCGCGCGCTGGCCCGCCTGGCCACCGAGCGCCTCTTCGAACGCAGCGCCGGCGACGACTCCCCACCGTCAACGACAGTCCCGCCCACCCGCTCCAACACCCAGGCCTCCCCAACCCCGCGCCGCGCCCACGCCCACGCCCGCGCCCGCGCCCGCGCCCGCGCCCGCCGATCTTGCACTTTCTGTCGCCGCCTTGCGCGGATTCGACCGTTTCGCCGGGACAGCAAGTGCAAGATCGCGCAGGTTCAGGGGTGGTGTCCACGGCGATCATGGACTTGTGGTGCCTCGCGTATGCCGCAAACAACCACGGAACGCCCACCACAAGTCCATGATCGACCCGGGCGGGGGCGGGGCGGCGCGGGGCGGGGCGGGGCGGGGGGCGGGGGGCGGGGGTGGGTCAGGTTGTTGTGGTTAGGCGGGCTTTTAGTTCGGCTTGGGTTGGGGGGTTGGCGCCTCGGCGGGCGCAGGTCAGGGCCGCGACGGTCGCCGCTTGGCGCAGCACTGTCGTCCACTGCTGCTCGGTCACCGCGGCGAGCCGTTCGGTCGGCCGGTCGCCGAGCGCATCGATGTCGGCCAGGGCGGCGAGCAGGCCACCGGTGAACGAGTCGCCCGCGCCGACGGTGTCCACCACCGTGGTGCGTACGGCCGGCTGCTCGTGTAGCACCCCGTTCGGGGCGAGCAGCCACACGCCCTCACCACCGCGGGTCACCACCGCGCAGGACACTCCGGCCTCGCGCCACTCGGCCATCACGTCGGCGATCGACCGGTCCGGATAGAGCCAGGCCAGGTCCTCGTCGCTGGCCTTGACCAGGTGCGCGAGGGGCACCTGCCGGCGTACCCGCTCCTGCTCGGCGGTCCGGTCGGTGACGATGCTCGGTCGCAGGTTGAGATCGATCGAGAGGGTCAGCCCGCCACGGTCACGTTCGCGGGCGAGCAGCCCCTCCAGCGCCTGCGCGCCGGGGGCGAGCGCGAGGGCGAGCGACCCGGTGTGCAGGGCCGTCGCCGAGGAGCCGGCGAGGTCGGGCAGTTCCTCCGGCGTCCACTGCCAGTCCGCGGCACCGTCGAGCCGGAACTCGTAACTGGCCTGGCCGGTGGCGTCCAGGGTGGCGACCGCCACCGAAGTGGGCTCGGACGCGTGGACGGCCCAGCGCAGGTCCACCTGGTTGGCCGCCAGGTAGTCGGCGATCTGCCGGCCGTACTCGTCGGGGCCGAGGCGGGCCAGCAGCCGTACCGGCTGGTCGAGCCGGGCCAGGGTGACCGCCACGTTCGCCGGCGACCCGCCCGGGACCGCCCGTTGCCCGTCGGCGGTCACCACCAGGTCGATGAGGGCCTCCCCCGCCACGACGATCATGCGGTCACCGTGCCGGGGGCGAGCGGGCCGGGGCCACCGAGGCCGTCGGCCGAGCGGGACAGCAGCACCGCCTGGTACGCGTGGTACACGTCGGGTCGACCGTGCCAGACCGTGTCGGCGGGCAGGTTCCGCGGGTCCAGCTCGTGCCGCCAGCCGGTGCCGTCGATCAGGTAGCGGCGCGCGTACGCCCAGAAGACCCGGTACCAGTCGGCGTAGACGGCGTCCCCGGTGCGGCGGTGCAGGGTGACCGCCGCGCCGATGGCCTCGGCCAGCACCCAGTGCATCCGGGAGCGGACCACGGGCCGGTCGTCCCAGTCGATCGTGTAGACGAAGCCGTCCGCGCCGTCGACCGCCCAGCCACGTCGCAGGGCGGCGGCGAAGAGGGTACGGGCGTCGGCGAGCAGCCAGCCCGGCGGCTGCGGCAGGACGGCTTCCAGTTCGAGCAGCAGACGGGCCCATTCCAGCCAGTGGCCCATCGTCGAGCCGTACGGCCGGAACGGGTCGGCGGGCTGGTCGCGGTTGTAGTCGAGCAGCGGCGTCCAGTCGGTCGTGAAGTGCTCGGGCAGCCGCCAGTCGTGCCGGGCGGCCTCGGTGTGCACCAGGTGGGTGGCGATCCGCAGCGCCCGGTCGGTCCAGCTCGTGTCCCCGGTGGCGGCGGCAGCGGCGAGGAACGCCTCGACCATGTGCATGCTGCTGTTCGCGCCCCGGTAGTCCTCGGTGACCGTCCAGTCGCGGTTCCACGACTCGCGGACCGCGCCCGCCTCGTCGTCCCAGAACCGGTTCAGGACCACGCTGAGCGCGTCGGCGAGCAGGCGGTCCGCGCCGGGGCGCCCAGCCCGCGCGGCGCTCGACGCGGCGAGCAGCACGAACGCGTGGTCGTACCCGGCCTTGCGCTCGTCGATCGGGGTGCCCTGCTGGTCCACCGCGTTGAACCAGCCGCCGTCCCGGTCGTCGCGCAGCAGCGTGTCGAGCGCGGCGATGCCGTGGTCGACGATGGTGGCGGCATCCGGGTCGCCGTTGCGGTGGGCGAGCGCGGCCACGTGGGTCATCCGGCAGGTGATCCAGGTGTAGACGGCTTCGCCCCGGTCCGGGGTGCGGTCGTCGGTCAGCCACCAGAAGCCGCCCTCGGGTCGGACCGAGCGGCGGGCCGTGTCGAGCAGCGTGCGGGTCTGGTCGGCGAGGAACCCGTCCAGGTCGGGCAGGTCGGGCACCCCTGCCGGGGCAGGGGTCGGTTCGGCGTCGGAGCGGGGCGCGTCGGTCATCTCAGCTGGTCACCGTCGAGGAGCGAAGGGGCATACGGCAAGGATCGGCGGACGGACCGGGTCCGCGCCGGCAAACCCGCTAACGGTACGCCCGGAGCTGGTCGACCGAAGGGGTACGGCGCAAGAAGGATCATGAGGAACATCATCCCGTTTGCCCGTTGACATCGTTGTCACCCCCTCAACCCTGCTCCGACCGCCGGCTCACTGTCAATTCCGTCCCGTGCCCAGGGCCTGTTTCATAAGGGCGGTCGAGCCGAGGCGGAGTCCGGGCGGCGATCCGGCAAGGCGCGGTGTCGTCCGGATACCGGTGTTGTATCCGGACACCACCGCAACGCCGCCGGTCGTCGTCCGGGCCCGCCGCAGGCCGGCCAGTTCTTATGAAACAGGCCCTAGTAGTGCTCGTCGATCGGCCGACGCGCCTCCTCGAACAGCGCCGGCCCCTCGTAGCGCACCGGAGGCAGCGCCGGGGTGGCCGGCTTGACCTCCTCGAACTGCTCGCTGGAGAGCGCGTACACCACCCGGC
Organism: Micromonospora sp. CA-248212; assembly: GCF_050948405.1. NCBI lineage: Bacteria > Bacillati > Actinomycetota > Actinomycetes > Micromonosporales > Micromonosporaceae > Micromonospora > Micromonospora sp. CA-248212. Next base: position 6,141,435 of record NZ_CP192023.1, read on the forward strand.
CGAGGCCGGAGCGGTCGATCGCCGTCGCGCACATCGGGCAGGGCTGGCAACTCGTGAACATGGTGGTGCCGGCGGCCACCTCGGCGGACAGCTCCCGGGCGGCCCAGCGGGCCAACTTCAACTCCGGATGGGCGGTGATGTCCGAATCCGAGACCACGGTGTTGTGGTCCTCGACCAGGACGACACCGTCCGCGTCGACCAGCAACGAGCCGAACGGCCGTTCGCCGGACGCCCCGGCCTGGCTGGCGATCTCCACGGCGCGGCGGAGGAACTTCTCGTCGTCGGGTGTCACACGGCCTCCTGGTCACGTCCTGCTGCGGAACGGGGCGAGCGTGGCCCGGATCTGGTCGCCCGCGCCCCAATCGTCGTCGAACTGGGCCAGCACCGCGAGGTGCTGTCGCAATTGGACGATCGGCATCCGGGCCCGCCAATCATCGTCGAGCGACGTCAGCTCGGCGTAGACGTCGAAGAACCGCCGCGCCTCAGGCGGGGGCGACGTCGTCCAGACGTGGGCGAGGTCGACCTCGGCCCACAGGTAGGACACCGCCGGGTCGATCAGCGCCGGCTCCCCGTCCGGTGTGGCCAGGATGTTCTGCGCCCACAGGTCGCCGTGCGTGAGGCACGCGGGCCGTTCCGGCAGCAACTCGGGCAGCCGCGAACAGAGCCGTTCCAGTGCCGCCCGGTCCTGCCGGTCGAGCGCGGCGTCGACACGGGGCTCGCCGAGCCAGCGGAGCAGCCGGTGCTGCGCGAAGAACGCGAACCCGTCGTCGTTCCAGGTGTTGACCTGTCGGCGACGCCCCAGCCAGTTGTCCCGGTGCCAACCGAAGCGCGGATGGGTCGTGCTCAGGTGCAGGTGGGCCAACTGTTGCGCGAACCGCTCCCAGAACGCCGCACTGCTCGGCCTCGGCCGCAGCAGCGACAGCACCAGCACGTCCCGGTCCGCGAGGATCACCTCGGGCGTCGGCACGCCGCCCAGGTCGCGCAGCGCGGCCAACCCGTCTGCCTCGGCGGGGAAGACGTCGTCGGCCGGCGTCTCGGCGAACGCCTTGACGAACACCGACGGCGCGTCCCGGCGGGTGGCGATACCCGCGAGCGCCGCGAGCCCGCCCGCCGCCGGTTCGACGGCGACGACATCACGCATTCCGGCGCGCAGCAGGCTTTCCCGTAAGAACGGCCCCGGTCGCATCACGACAGGCTCCCGGATGTCCGATCCGCTGTCGACCCGGTATGCCACCCGCCCCGGCGCGGGCAGGATGGCGGGATGGAACTGCCCGAGGGGCTTGGTTGGGTACGAGCGTCAGCGGTGGGCCGGGCCTGGCTGACCGCGCTGCCGACGCTGGTGTCGGAGTGTGCCGAGCGGTGGTCGCTGCGGCTCGGTCCGCCGTTCCGGTACGCGTACGCCTCGCTGGCGCTCCCCGCTGATCTGCCCGACGGTACGGCGGCGGTGCTCAAGGTCCAGTTCCCGGACGAGGACAGCCGGTACGAGGCCCACGCGCTCGGCCACTGGGCCGGCGAGGGCGCGATCCGGCTGCTCGCTCACGACCCCGAACGGCGCGCGCTGCTGGTGGAGCGCTGCCGACCCGGTACGCCCCTGCACGAGCTACCGATGGACCGGGCGCTGGACGCGGCGGTCGACCTGCTGCCCCGGCTCTGGCGACCGGCCGGCGCGCCGTTCACCCCGCTCGCCGAGGAGGCCGCCGGCTGGCTCGACCGGATGCCGCGCAGTTGGGAACGGGCCGGCCGGCCGTACGAGCGGCGGCTCCTCGACGCGGCGCGCGCCCTGCTGGTCGACCTGTCGGCGAGCCAGGGCGAGCAGGTGCTCGTCAACCAGGACCTGCACGCCGGCAACGTGCTCGCCGCCGAGCGCGCCCCCTGGCTGGCGATCGACCCCAAGCCGCTGATCGGCGAGCGGGAGTTCTCGGTGGTGCCACTCGTACGCGGTCCGGAGCTGGGTCACTCGCCGGCGGCCGTCCGGCACCGACTCGACCGGCTCAGCACCGACCTCGGGCTGGACGTCGAGCGGGTGCGGGGCTGGGCGATCGGCCACTGCCTGGCCTGGAGCATCGCCGACCAGGTCGTCTTCACGCACCAGGTCGAGGTGGTCCGCTGGCTGCTCGGCACCGACTGACGCCGAGGGTCAGCGGGCCTGGCAGGTACGGCACCAGTAGAGGTTGCGGCCGACCAGCTCGCCGCGACTGACCTCGGTGCCGCAGATGTGGCAGGGGGCGCCGGCGCGGCGGTAGACGTACACCTCGCCGCCGTGCCGGTCGACGCGCGCCGGTCGACCCATCGCCTCGGGCAGGTGGGCGTCGCGGACGGTGTCGATCCGACCGTGTTCCAGGGCGAGCCGCATCAACGCGACCAGGTCGAACCAGAGGGCGTCCCACCCGGCCCGGGTCAGCGCCCGACCGGGCATCGTGGGCGGCAGCCCGGCCCGGAACAGCGCCTCGGTCACGAAGATCAGGCCGGTGCCGGCCACCACCGACTGGTCCAGCAGCAGGGCCGCGAGGGGCGTCGGGCTGCGGGAGATCCGGGCGTACGCCCGCTCGGGGTCGGCGTCGGCGCGCAGCGGATCCGGGCCGAGGCGGGCCCGCAGGGCGTCGACCTCGGGCGGGGTGAGCAGTTCGCAGGCGGCCGGACCGCGCAGATCCAACCAGTGCCGGTCACTGGTCAGCCGCAGCCGCACCTGGCCGACGGGCTCGGGGGGCGTCCCTGATCCGTCGGTGAATTTGCCGTACAGCCCGAGGTGCACGTGCAGGGTCACCTCGTCGGCGAAGTGGTGCAGCAGGTGCTTTCCGTACGCCTCGGTGCTGTCCAGGACGGTCCCGGAGAGCCGCGCGGCGCCATCGGCGAAGCGGCCCTGCGGGCTGTCGGCGTGCAGCTTGTCACCGGCGAACAGCTCGGCGTGCCGGGCCGCCAGGCGGTGGATCGTGTGTCCCTCTGGCACGGGTGCCAAGGATAGCCAGTCGCACCGGGGCCACCGGGTGACGCTGCTCCTTCACGCCGAACGCCGGGTGGATCCGCCCCTGATCCGCGGGCCGTACCCGGAATCGGTGTCAGGAAACGCCGAGGTGGGTATTTCGGGGTCGTAGCGCGTGGGTGCCACCCCTGAACGTCGGCCACCACGCATTCAACAGGAGGTGTGTAGTGGTCAGGATTCCTTCGCTGTCCCGGCGGTCCGAGCAGACGCCGACGCGGGACGAGAACCTTGACGGTCCCGATACCCCGGTCACCGAGACGGGCCGGACCGACGACGGCCGACCGGTTGTCACCGACCGGGACGCCGACCAGACGACGTACCGCAGCGCCACGGCGACCGGCGACGCCACCGCGACGACCGGGCGCACCGGCGAGGCCGAGCGACGGGCCGCGGAGCGCGCGGCCGTGGCCCGCGCCGCCACCGCCCGGCCGGTGGAGACCGACACCGCCCGCCCGACGGAGGGCGAGGCCCGGCCGCTCGCCGCCAAGACGGGCACGGCCGCCGTCCCGACCATCGAGCGCGACAACGACCTCGACGGTACGACCCGACGGCCGGAGCGCGACCCGGACCTCGACCGGACGACGACCCGCCGGCCCGACGTGACCGACCGTCCGGTCGACACGACCCCCGCTCGCGACACCGAGCCGGAGCCGGTGACGCGCGGCCCGAAGCCGCGGGCCAGCCTGCTCGCCACCCTCGGCCTGATCGTCTCCGTCGTCGGCGCGCTGTTCGTGCTGAGCGGCACCCTGGCCGGGTACGGCATCGGGCTCGGCGCGGTCGGCGCGGTGCTGTCGGTGCTCGGCCTGATGGCGACCCGCCGCCGGCACGTCGCCGGCAAGACCGACGCGCTGTTCGGCATCCTCATCGGCCTGGCGGCGGTGGTGGTCGGCGTGCTCGCGATGACCGGTCAGTTCGCCTGGCCGACCACGGACGGCGACTGGGTGCAGCGCCTCCGGGAGTGGCTTGACTCACAGTTTGTGGATCGTTTCTAGCGGGCACTGTTCCGCTCGCCGGTGGTGCACCGGCGAAGAGCCGGCGGTTCGCCGGCAGCCCGACGGTGGTTCACCAGCAGGGCGACACCCTTTCAGGGGCGGCGATTCGCCGCCCCTGAAGTGCATCCAGACCCCCCACCCCCACCCCCACCCCACCCCACCCCACCCCCCAGAACAGTTGATCAAGAGGTTTGCGTCACCAGAAGCCGGTCTGGTGACGCAAACCTCTTGATCACTGTTGGAGGGGTGAGCTGGCCCTCCTGCGCAACGGATCGTTGGTTGCTGTGCGTTACACGCAACGGATCTACGGTCTGCGCAAGTCTCGGTGGTGGATCCTTCCGCTGACGCCGCATAACGTTGAGCAACGGCGCCAGCCCGTGGGCCACGGTGGCCGGGCGCGCCCGACCCCTGGGAGCAGGACAATGACGATGGACGCCACCAGCCAGCGCCTCTTGATGTGCCGGCCGACGTACTTCGCCGTCGACTACGCCATCAACCCCTGGATGGACCCGAGCGCGCCGGTCGACCCCGCGCTGGCCGTCCGGCAGTGGGAGCAGCTTCGCCAGACGTACCTTGACCTGGGCCACACCGTCGAGGAGATCACTCCGGTGCCCGGCCTGCCCGACATGGTCTTCGCCGCCAACGGCGGCACCGTGATCGACGACAAGGCGATGGCCGTGCAGTTCCGCGACCCGCAGCGCGCCGACGAGGCGCCGGCCTACCGGGCCTGGTTCGAGGCCGCCGGGTTCGAGATGTACGACCCGAAGCACGTCAACGAGGGTGAGGGCGACGTCCTGCTGGCCGGCGACCACCTGCTGGCCGGCACCGGCTTCCGGACCGCCCACGCCGCGCACGCCCAGTTGCAGGAGGTCTTCGGCTACCCGGTGATCACCATGCAGCTCGTCGACCCGCGCTTCTACCACCTGGACACCGCGCTGACCGTCCTCGACGAGCGGACCGTGGCGTACCTGCCGGAGGCCTTCTCCCCCGGCAGCCAGGCCGTGCTGCGCCGGCTCTTCCCCGACGCCGTGCACGCCACCATGGCCGACGCCGAGGTGCTGGGCCTGAACGCGGTCAGCGACGGACGGCACGTCGTGCTGCCCGCGCAGGCCACCGACCTGGCCGCCAAGCTGCGCGACCGGGGTTACGAGACCATCGGTGTCGACCTGTCCGAGCTGCGTAAGGCCGGCGGCGGACCGAAGTGCTGCACGCTGCGACTCCGTCAGGGAAAGGCAACCAAGTGATCGTGGACGACAAGCTGCGTACGCCGGGAGCGGTCCGGGACGCCGAGCGCTGGACGGCGCACAACTACCACCCGCTGCCGGTGGTCATCTCGTCGGCCGAGGGCGCGTGGCTCACCGACGTGGACGGCAAGCGCTACCTGGACTGCCTGGCCGGCTACTCGGCGCTGAACTTCGGCCACCGGCACCCGCAGCTCATCGCCGCCGCGCACGCCCAACTCGACCGGCTGACGCTGACCAGCCGAGCGTTCATCCACGACCAGTTCGCCGACTTCTGCCGGGAGCTGGCCGAGCTGTGCGACAAGGACCTGGTGCTGCCGATGAACACCGGCGCCGAGGCCGTGGAGACCGGGATCAAGGTGGCCCGCAAGTGGGGCTACCAGGTCAAGGGCGTACCGGCCGGTCAGGCGAACATCGTGGTGGCCGAGGGCAACTTCCACGGCCGGACGACCACCATCGTCAGCTTCTCCACCGACGAGGACGCCCGCGCCGACTTCGGGCCGTACACCCCGGGGTTCACGGTCGTGCCGTACGGCGACCTGGACGCCCTCACCGCCGCGATCGACGAGAACACCGTCGCCGTGCTGCTCGAGCCGATCCAGGGCGAGCAGGGCGTGGTGGTGCCGCCGGAGGGTTACCTGCCGGGCGTACGCCGGGTCTGCACCGAGCGGAACGTGCTGTTCATCGCCGACGAGATCCAGTCGGGTCTGGGGCGTACCGGCCGGACCTTCGCCTGTGACCACGAGGGCGTGGTGCCGGACATGTACCTGCTGGGCAAGGCGCTCGGCGGCGGCATCGTGCCGGTCTCCGCGGTGGCCGCGAACACCGACGTGCTGGGCGTGCTCAAGCCCGGTCAGCACGGCTCCACCTTCGGCGGCAACCCGCTGGCCTGCGCGGTGGCCACCGAGGTCGTACGGCTGCTGGCGACGGGCGAGTTCCAGCGCCGCTCGGCCGAGCTGGGCGAGCGGCTGCGGGCCGGCCTGGACGGGCTGGTCGGCAAGGGCCTCGTCGGCGTACGCGTCCGGGGCCTCTGGGCTGGGCTGGACATCGACCCGGCGCTGATGAGCGGACGCGAGGCGTGCGAGCGCCTGATGGAGCGCGGCATCCTCGCCAAGGACACCCACGGCTCCACGATCCGGCTAGCCCCGCCCCTGGTGATCACCGAAGAGGAGATCGACCAGGCCATCACGACGCTGGCCGAGGTGTTGGCTGCCTGACCCGGAACGTGTGAGTGGCGGGCGCCGACGTCGGCGCCCGCCACTCGCGTCACGGACGGGGTAGGCGCATCGCCATGGTGGGAGCCTCGGCCATTACCGAGGTGGGGGTGAACGGGGCGCCGGTGGGCAACTCCTCGGCGCGGCCGATCTGCACGCCGGGGTACAGCTCGATCATGTCGTTCTCGCCGAGGACCCGGGACTGCTGCGGGGCCAGCGGAATCCGGTCCGACTCGGCCATCGAGCCGGCCGGTCGGATGCCCGAGCCGTTGGTGCTGATGTCGGTCACGATGACCTCGCCGACCCGCAGCTCGAAGTGGACGTGACCACGGCTGATCCACCGCCGGGCCTCGTCGTTGAGCCACTGCCCGAGCATGATCCCGCCCTCCTGCTCGGGTGCCCGGCCGGCCACCACCGGCTGCTCCTCACTGAGCACGAACCGCCGCCGGACCAGGCCGCCGACGCGCACCGCGAGCACCTCCGTACGCGGACGCGGGCCCACGTCACCGAGCCGCGCGCCGTGTCGGGGGCAGGTCGGTACGCCGTTGCGCAGCGAGGGCGGCGGCTGCGCGGCCGGACTACGGTCGGCGCCGCCGGCGAGGTCGGCGAACGCGCCACCCCCACCACCGCCGCCGAACAGCGCGCACCCCGACTCCGGGCACCGCCACTGGCGGGCCAGCAGCTTCGCACCGGTGGGCGAGCGCTTGCCGGCGACCGGGGCGTGCCCGCCGCCGACGTGCGCGATGAACACCGGACCACCCGCGCCCGGCACCGGGGCGACCACCCGACCGGGCTGCTCGACCAGCCACGGGAACCGCCCACGCAGCCCGTCGAAACGGACCCGGGTGAGCACCGGCACGCCCAGCAGGTCGGCCACCTCCAGCATCCGGTCACCGGGATTGTCGAGCACCTCGACCAGCCCGTCGTCCGCCCAGCGGCGGACCACCATCCGCTCGTTGGAGGTCAGGTCGGCGTCGGAGAGCAGCGCGCGATGCACCACCGCGTACACCTGGACGCTGTCCTCCTCCAACTCGCGGGAGAGCGCGTCGATGACCATGCCGAGGCGCAGCAGACTCGCCGGCCGACCGCCGTCGATGTCCTGGTAGCGAATGATCTCGGCCAGGTCGAGCACCGCCCGGACCAGCGACGGGTCGGTGCAGACCCGCCCCTCGATGGCGTCCAGCACCTTGCTGATCTCAAATCTCATGCCGCGCTCCGGACGATGTCGTCAATCCGCCTGGCCAGCTCGATGTCCCGGTGGGTGACCCCGCCGGCCGAGTGCGTGACACAGCGGAAGGTCAGGGTCCGCCATCGGATATCGATGTCGGGATGGTGGTCGATCTCCTCGGCCACCGCCGCCACCCGGTCCACCACCGCGATGGCGTCCGGGAAACTGCCGAGCTGGGCGGTACGGCCGATACCGGTCGGGTCGCCCGACCAGTCGGACAACCCGCCCAGCTCTCTCCGCACCGCGTCCGCGGTGAGCAGGTCTGCCATGACCAGACCCTACCGGTGGCGCACCCGCCGCGTCCGACGCGCCACCGGTGGACGGCACAGCGGGACGCGTCAGCCGCGCAACGGCCGGCCCACCTCGTGCAGGTGAGCGAGCGCCTGCCGGTACGACTCGACCAGACCCGTTTCCGCGTACGAGATGCCCTGCTCGGCGCAGTAGGCGCGCACGATCGGCTGCGCCCGACGCAGGTTGGCCCGGGGCATGTTCGGGAACAGGTGGTGCTCGATCTGGTAGTTGAGCCCGCCCAGCGCGGTGTCGACCAGCCGGCTGCCCCGCACGTTGCGCGAGGTCAGCACCTGCTTGCGGAGGAAGTCCAACTCGTCCGCGGCGGTCGGCATCGGCATGCCCTTGTGGTTCGGCGCGAACGCGCAGCCCATGTAGAGGCCCCACAGCGCCTGGTGCACGGCGGCGAAGAGCAGCGCCTTGCCCGGCGACATGACCGCCAGCAGCAGCGCCACGTAGCCGACGGTGTGTGCCACGAGCAGCGCCGCCTCGGCCGCGCGGTGCCGCATCGGGGTGGCGTACCGGCCGTCCGGCCCCCGGCCGACGATCGCCCGGATGCTCGCCGCGTGCAGGTTCAGACCCTCCAACAGCAGCATCGGAAAGAACAGGTACGCCTGCCGCCGCGCCAGCCACCGACCGAACCCTCGCGTACCCAGTGCCTGCTCGTACGTCCACACCAGGGCGCCCGCCCCGACGTCCGGGTCCTCGTCCTCGTGGTTCGGGTTGGCGTGGTGCCGGTTGTGCTTGTCGACCCACCAGCCGTAGCTGAGCCCGACCGCCGCGTTGCCGGCGACCAACCCGACCAGCTCGCTGGGAAGGCGACGACGGAACATCTGGCGGTGTCCCGCGTCGTGGCCCAGGAACGCGACCTGGGTGGTGGCGACCGCCAGCACGACGGCCAGCGCCACCTGCCACCAGGAGTCGCCGACGAGGACCACGGCGACCCAGCCGGCCACGAACGCGCCGAGGGTGAGCACGATCCGGGCGACGTACGAGGCGGGCCGCCGCTCCAGCAGACCGGCCTGACTGACCCGTCGGGACAACTGTGCGTAGTCACTACCCCGCCGTCGTGCGGGCCGTTCCGCCACCGCTCCGAGCGCCATCGCTGCTCCCCGCTTCATGTGGATCGGACCGGACGGTCCGGGCTCACCGTCAACCCTGCCCAAAAAAGTTGCGCTGAGTAACCCTGGGAACCCCCGTACGGGGGGTAGGGCGAGCCCTACCCCCCGACCTCGACTCAGCCCAGCCGGGCCACCACGGCGCGCAGTCGGGCCAGGTCACGCCGCCGCCGCTCGTAGCTCGCGGCCAACCCGATCAACGCCAACCCGCCGACGCCCAGGTAGATCCACCGGGGTAGCAGGTCCCAGCCACGGGCCAGCTCGTGCAGCGCCAGGGCCGCCAACACCGCGCCCCCGACCAGCACCGGCGCCTGCCAGCGACGGCGGGCCCCGGCCAACACGATGCCCAGTGCCGCCGCTCCGAGCAGCAGCCGCCGCCACGGCTGCGGGTCCGGCCCGGCCAGCACCGACACCAGGCTCGGCACCAGCGCCGCGACCAGCCCCGGACCGAGCGCCGGCCAACTGGTCAGCCCCGGCCGGCTCCGCATCGCCAGCAGCCCCGCCCCGACGGCGAGCGCCGCCGCCGGCAGGGTGTACGCCTCCAGCACGGTCACCCCGCCCGCCGCCAGCAGCACCCACGCCCCGAGCAGCTCACTGCCGGCGGCGACGGCCGCGAACCGCCACCGTCGACCGGCCGGCTCGCCCCGCCGCAGCAGCCGCAGCGCCACGGCCACCCCCACAGCACGCAGACGGTCGCGAGATGCCGGGCCGACTCGACGGCGAGCACCGCCGCCACCAGCGCCACCGCCTGCGCGGCGGCATCCAGCACCCGGCCGACGACCAGCCGCCGGCCGCTCGCGGCGGCAACGGCGAGGACCAGCACGGCCACCCCCAGCAGCGGGTACGCCGCCGCCCGCACCGGCAGCCCGCCGGCGAGCGTCGCCGACACCGCCAACGCGCACGCCGCCCCCACCGCCGCGACGCTGCCGGCGACGCGTACCCCGGCCAGCCGCGCCCCGACGCCGATGACCACGGCGGCCACGACGAGCGTGCCCTCGGCCACGAGCGTGCCGGACCGGGTGGCCAGGAACCCCGTCACTCCAGACACGGCCAGCACCGCCCCCGTCGGTGCGACGAGCGACGCGAGCGCCCACCGGGGCGTCAGCAGCGCGGCGAGCAGCAGCGCGGACACCCCGGCGAGCAGGGTGGCCGCCGGCAGCACCGGCCAGGGCGCGCCCACCGCGACGAGCAGCACCGGCAGCGCGGCACCGGCGAACGGCACGGCCGCCAGCACGGGTGGGCGTACCCGCCAACCGGCCAGCACCGCCGCCACCGCCAGCGTGCCGAGCGCCAGCCCCGCGGGGAGCAGCCCACGGTCGGCGACGACGGTCGGCGCGCCGGACCAGACCGGCCCGGGGATGCCGTACGGCGTGAACAGCGCCCCCACACCGCCGGCAACGCGGCCAGCGCCGAGACCCCCGCCAGCACCGCACCCGCCGCCACCAGCACACCCGACGCGCCGACCATCGACGGCCCCCCGACCGCCGGCTGTTCCCCCGGCCCGGCGGGCTCGTCACCGGTCGCCGACAGGCCGCCCCAACGGGCGACGAGCACGACGCCGAGCGCCGCCAGCGCGGCGTACAACGTCACCGGCTCGTCCCCCGCCGCCAGCAGCGGCGCGACCCCGGCCGCCAGCGCGGCGACCACCGAGCCCTGCACCGCGTACCCGATGAGGTCGGTCCGGCGGCGACGCACCGCGAGCACCGCGACCAGCGAGAGCCCGGCGGCGGCCAGGGCCGCGCGGGCCTGCCACCACGGCGGCGAGCCGGCCGCGAACACCGCCGTCGCGGCGACGCCGGGCAGCGCGAGCTGCGCGACCAGCACACCCACACCCGCCACCCGGCGGTACGCCCCGACCCCCGCCGCGACGCCACCGCCACCCCGAGCACCCCGGCGGTGCCCAACGCCACCGCCACGCCGACCGGATCGGCAAGCGCCACCAGCAGCGCGTGCCCGAGCAGGACCGCGCCGCCGGACGCCCAGCCGAGCAGAATCGCCGGTCGGGTCGCCGGACGGGCGAGCACGGCGAGCAGCAGCATGGACGCACCCACCAGGTCCACGGCCACCACCGTCGCCCACGACGCCGTCCAGCCGGCCGGAACGGCGAGCAGCACCGCCACCGCGCCGGCCGAGGCGAGCACCGCCCACAGGCGTCGGGGCAGCAGCGACACGGTCGCGGCCAGCGCCAGTGCCACGGCGGGCGCCAGCTGCCACCCCCAACTCAGGTCCGGCCCCCAATCGGCCCCGTGCCACGGTGGCAGCGACCGGGCGGCGGCGGCCACCGCCAACGCGCCGGTGATCAGCACCGTGATCTGCGCCGTGCCGGCGGCGACCAGCAGCGCGCCGGCACGCGGCCCGGCACGCCAACCGGTGGGCAGCAACCGCACCACCCCCGCCAGGACGAGCGCCACCGCCGACGCCGCGAGCAGCAGCAGCGACGGACGCAGCTCGCCCACCGGGCGCAGCAGCGCGGCGGCGAGCACCGGAACCAGCAGCCCCGCGGTCACCGCCCGCAGCGCCGCGCCGCCGACCAGCCACGCCGCGCCGACCCCCGTCACCGCGACCAGCAGCAACGGCGCCCCGGCCAGCAGCGGCGTACCCGCCGCCCGCCCCAGCAGCAACGGCACCAGCGCACCCGCGGCGGCGGCGACCAGCGCGCCGACGTGACCCACCCCGGCGAGCACCCGACCGGCGAGCCGGCCGCCCGCCACCCCGTCGCGCAGCGCGACCAGCACCCCCAGGTCGAGCAGGGCCACCCCGAGCAACACCAGCGCCCAGCCGTCCGCGCCGACCTCGGCCTCCACCGCGAGCAGCGGCAGCACCGGCTGGGCCGCCACCAGCGCGGTGAACCAGGGCCCGGCCAACCCGCTGAGCCGCCCGTACGCGACGGCGACCACCGCGCTGACCCCCCCGACCAGCGCGGCGTACCGGGTGCCCGGCCAACCGGACACCCCGGCCAGGTCCACCGACCAGGCGGCGTACCCGTCGAGCAACACCAGCAGCAGGCCCACCGCGGCGAACGTCTCCGCCGTCCCCCGTAGACCCCGCCGGACCACCAGCAGCGGGACGGCCAGGACCAGGGCCGTGACCGCCGCCAGGATCAACGCCCGGCCACCGACCCCCACAGCCGCCCAGGCCACCGCCGTGAAGACCACCGCCGCCGTGCCGAGCAGCAGTCCACCCAGGACGAACAGCAGCCCCTGGACGGTCCGCGTCGAGGTCTCCGCCACACCGGGTGCCGGCGTACCCACCGCTGGCGTCGACGCGGCGAGCGACGTCGCCGGCACGACCGGAGTCCCCGCCGCCCGCTGTGCCCGCACGACGGCAGCCAGCTCGGCACGCCGCCGCGAGGTCGCCGCCAGCAGGCCCGCCAACTCGGCGTACGTCCGGCGGGCCCGCTCAACCTCGGGTTCGAGCCGAGCCACCTCCCGGCCGAGTCGGACCACCTCGGCCGCCGTCGGGTCCGGTGGGCGGTGGCAACCGGCGCAACCGGCGCTCAGGTCGGCCGGGCCGCCGCAGGCGGGGCAGGGATAGCGGGTGTCGTCCACCCGGTCATCATCGACAAGCCGGTGGGGTACGGCCCAGAGTAGGCGTACCTAGGGGCGGGTGTGGTCGTGCACCCAGGCCGCGTAGGCGGGGTCCCCGCTCTCCACCCTGGACACGAGGATCTCCGGAACCTCGTACGGATGGCTGGCCCGGATCTGGTCCACCAGCGCGGCCAACCGGTCCGGCGCGGTCTTGAACAGCACGGACCACTCGGTGCTGGTCTCCACTCCGGAGCGCCACCAGTAGGTGCTGTCCACCTGACCGCCGACCTGGGCACAGGCGGCGAGCCGCCCGGCGACGGCCGCGGCCGCCAACACGTCCGCGACCGAACGCGCATCCACCACCGTCGTCACCACGCAGATCTGCTCCACGAGCGCACCCTACGCGGAGACCTCACGGTTGGCGGCGATCCACGTGTCGATCTGCGCCCACCAGTCGAAGAGCCAGTCGATGCGCTGCTGCCGCCCGGTCGGCACCTCCTCCGGCGGCACCGACCAGAACCGCATCACGATCCGCTTGTCCATGGGCAGTTCCCGCCACACGTCGCCGATGCTGACCAGCTGGTCCAGGCCGGTGTGGGCGACGAAGATGACCCCGGCGTCCGGTGCGGCGTCCAACGCGGCGAGCACCCCACCGGGCTGCGGGGCGAGCACGTGGCGCATGCGTTCGGCACGCCTCGCCATGCGTTCCATACCGAGCGAGCGGAGCCGGGCGATGGCGCGCAGTCGCCGCCTCGGGGTGAAGTTGCCGCCCTCCGGGAAGATCACGAAGGCGTCGTTGTCGTCCAGGCCGGTGGCCAGGTGCCCGACCTGGCGTACGGTCTCCTCGCCACGCTCCGCCGTGGGCGCGATGAACCGGTTGGGCAACCTGTTGAGCAGCACGTCGATCGCCGGGTCCCACTGGAGGCTGTCCTTGAGGACGATCCGCGGCTCCCGCTTGAACCAGTTGACCAGCCCGTGGATCAGGATGAACGAGTCGCCCGGCCCGGCGTGCCGGCACAGCACCAGCTCGGGCCGCCCGGGCAGGGCAGTGTCCGGGTCGGTGCCGACCACGTCGATGCTCAGCCGCAGCGACCAGCGGGCCTGCCAGAACAGCACCCGCAGGAACCAGCCGGCCAGCACGTAGTGCGCGCGCTGGAAGGCCGGCGACCGGCTGCGCCAACCGAAGCCCGAGGCGAGCCAGAGGACGAACAGGGCGAGCAGCGCGGCGGCGTCCCAGACCAGGTAGACACAGCCGATCCAGAGCAGTCGCAACGGACGCAGCCGGCCCGGGACCAGCTGTGAGGCAGCCGCGGCCAGCAGCGCCCAGACCGGCAGCGTGGTCACCACGACCACCGCGAGCAGCACCACGCCGGGAGCGATCAGCAGCCGCCGCAACCACCTGGGAGGAAGCGGCATCAGCGTTCCACGTGAGTGGCGAGGTAGCGGCGGGAAGCGGTGTACGCCCGGCTGATCCGGCGGCCCACCGCCGCCATGTCCCGGTACGCCCACGGCGTGTCGTCGCGCGGATTCAGCCCACCGGTCGGGAGGACGTGCACCTCCACCCCCTCGGGCAGCGCGGCCATCTCCCGGAAGAAACGGTGCCGGCGGGAGATCTCGAACGCCACCTGCGCGATCTCCCACGGCCGCCGGGGCGGCGTCAGCTCCCGTTCGATCCGGCCCACCTGAAGGACGAAGACCTGACTCGCGCCCGCAGCCACCGCCTCGCCGATCGGGATCGAGTTGACGATGCCGCCGTCGATGTAGTGCGCGCCGTCGATCTCCGTGGGCGGGAGCAGGCCCGGCACCGACGCCGACGCCAACACCGCCGGAACGACCGGGCCGCTGGTGAACCAGTGCTCGGCGGCCCGCTCGATGTGGGCGGCGCAGCAGCGGAACGGCACCCGCAGGTCGGCGAAGGTGGTGTCCACGCCCAGCTCGGATTCGAGCAGCCGGCGCAGCGGCCGGGGCGAGTGCAGATGGGTACGGGCGGCGAAGCGGCGCAGTTGTCGGGCGACCGAGTCGCCGTACACCTCGCTGGCCTCGGGTGACGCCCAGAGCCGGACCAGCCGGTCGGTCACCGCCTCGGACGGGTCGGCGGCGACCAGCGCGCCGTTGACCGCGCCGATCGACGTGCCGAGCACCATGTCGGGCTGGATGCCGGCGCGGAACAGCGCGCGCAGCATGCCCACCTCGACGGCGCCGAGCACCCCGCCGCCGCCGAGTACGAACGCCACCGGTCCCGGAGCCATGTCCTCATCCTGGCACGGGCCCGCCGCCCACCCACGGCCCGCCGCCAGCGGACGGTCGGCGCACCCCAGCCACCGTCCGCCGACGATCCGTACCGTCGGCGTTGACAGGGTGGACACATTCGCGCAACCTGATACCGCTCCCACCCCGAGGGCAGGTGCGATCCGTGAAGGCAGCATTGCATCCGGGCCGCTTGCTGGCCCGCAGGTACCGACTCATCGACCAGATCGGTGCCGGCGGCATGTCGGTCATCTGGCGCGCGCGGGACGAGGTGCTCGACCGCTTCGTGGCGCTCAAGGTGCTCGCCGCCTCGCTGGCCGCCGACGCGCGGTTCCGCGACATGGTGCGGGAGGAGGCGCGCGCCGCCGCCCAGTTGGTGCACCCGCACGTGACGTCGGTGCACGACTACGGCGAGACGGTCGACCCGGACGGCTCCATCACCTCGTTCGTCGTGATGGAGCTGCTCAGCGGCGAGGAGCTGGAGCTACGGCTCACCGAGGGGCCGCTGCCATGGCCCGAGGCCGTCGAGGTGGGGGCCCAGGTCGCGGATGCGCTGGCCGCCGCGCACCGGCTGGGCATCGTGCACCGGGACATCACCCCGGCCAACGTCATGATGACGGCGATGGGGGTGAAGGTCCTCGACTTCGGCATCGCCACCCGGATCGGCGCACCGGACGAGGACGAGGACGGCGGCACCTTCGGCACCCCGGCGTACGTCGCCCCGGAACGCCTCGACGGCGCGCCCGCCCAGCCGGCCACCGACGTCTACTCGCTCGGCGTCCTGCTGTACGAGGCGTTGACCGGGCGGGTGCCGTACCCGGCGGACACCTGGGAACAGCTCAGCGCCGCGCTCGCCGGCGGCCCCGCGCCGACGCTGGCCGGCGTGCCGGAGCTGCCCACCGAGGTCGCCCGGATCTGCCTGCGCAGCCTCGCCCGCGACCCGGCCGACCGGCCGACGGCCCGGCAGGTCGCCACCGTGCTGCGCGGGCACCTGCTGACGCCCGAACCGCCGACCGCCACGATCGCGGTGCCGGTTCCGACCCTGTCGGGTTCGTTGCCGCAGCCGGCCGTTGCTCCGGCCGCGCGGGCGGGCGTCGTGACGGTGGTACGCGCCGACGACGTGGCCCGGCCGCTGACCTCGCCCGGCGACGGTACCGGCCGGTCGTTCCGACGTCCGGCGCTGCTCCTGATCCCGGTGGTCCTGGCCGTCGCCGTGGCGCTGGCCGGGGTGGCCCTGCTCCCCGACGACCAGCCGCGTCGTCAGGTCCAGCCCACGGCCGGCCCGACGACGCCCGCGACCAGCGAGCCGCCGACCGATCCGCCCGCCACCCAACCGCTCCAACCGGCGCCGGCGAAATCGTCGGCGCCGCCCAGCGTCGCGTCCACCGCCGGGCCGGGCACCCTCGCCGAAGCTGGCCTCCGCGTCAACGGGCTTGTCGACGCCGGGGTGCGCGACGGGGAGATCCGTAGCGATGTCGGCCTCGACCTGCGCCAGTCGCTGGGCAACCTGCTCGTCGCCGTCAGCTCCGGCCGGGACGAGCTGGCACCATCGGTGGCGCGGCTGCGGGCGAAGGTCGCCGTCCGGCTCGGCGAGGGAGCGATCAGCCCGGCGTACGCGCAGCGGCTCGACGCCGCGATCGCCGAACTGGGCGCGGCACGTGTCTGATCCGGGGCGAGGCGGTCAGCGCACCGCGACGGTGGCGGTGCGCCGCACGTCGGGCCGGCCGAGGGCGAAGCGCTGGTAGACCTCCTCGTAGCCGTACGCCATCCGCTCGACCGAGAAGTTCTCGGCGACGTGCGCCACGCAGTCGCGCGGGTCCAACCCTCGCGCGGCCAGCAGCGCGGCGGGCAACTCCTCAGGCCCTCGGCAGATCAGCCCGGTTCGTCCCGGTCGCACCAGTTCCGGCACCGCGCCCCGATCCAGCGCGACCACCGGCGTACCGGTCGCCATCGCCTCCAGCATCACCATCCCGAACGGCTCGTCCCACTGGATCGGCATGATCAGACAGCGGGCGTCGACGAGCATCCGCAGGGTCTCGGCACGGTCGGCGTTCAGGACGACTGTCACGTCCTCGTCGAGAAGCGGCTCGACGACCTGCTCGTAGTAGCGCCGCTCGGCCGGCTCGTTGCACTTGCCGGCCAGCAGCAGCGGTAGGCCCGCCTCCCGGCAGGCGCGGATGGCGACGTCCGGACCCTTGTCCGGGCTGAACCGGGCCAGCCACAGCACCGGCCCCGGGCCCGGCTCGGTCTTGCGCGGAAAGCCCCGCAGGTCCAGCGCGTTGTGCACGGTGCCGGCCCAGGGCAGGCCCGTGTTGAGTCGACGCTGAGCGTGCGAGATGGCCACCAGGGCGACGTTCTCGTCGGCGTCGCCGAGCACGTCGCCGTACTCCCCCACCGGGTTGCCGTGCACGGTCGCCACCGTCGGCACCGACCGACGGCCGGCCACCAGCGGGCCGATCGTGCTGTGGTCGTGGATCACGTCGAAATCGGCCGGCGTGATCAGGCGGTTCACCCGGGCCAGGTGCGCCAGCTCCGGCAGGGACTCGCCGAGTCGTTCGTACTGCACCTCCGCCACGGTGGAGACGAAACCGCTGGCGGCGGTGCCATGGTGATCGCCGGCGCCGAACAGCGTCAGCGCGTGACCGTGCGCGGTCAACGCGTCCACCAGGCCGGCCACCACCTGTTCCAGGCCGCCGTAGCCGGGCGGCGGCACGGACAGCCAGGGCGGGACCACCATCGCGATGCGCAACGACCGCTCCGGCGGGCGGTCGGCGGGCGGGTGGTTCACGGCCACGAGTCCTCCCCGTTGGTCCCCCGGTCGGCATGGTTCGCGGCGGGTTCCCCCCGCGACCACCGATAAACCGGACACGACGGACGCTCACCCGCCGACCAGGAGTTGGTCGTGCACGACCCGCACACCCGGCGTGGACCACGCCACCCGCTCCACCTGGTCCCGTTCCCACCACGAGCGGACCACCCCGGCGAGGACCAGCGTGTCACCGTCCACCTCCACCGTCACTCGTTCGCCGCCGAGCGTCCGCGCCAGCGCGCGCTGGACGTCCTGCCGGGTCCGCTCGTCCGGCGGCGGCGTCGACGGTCGCACCTCGACGAGGTTCGTGACACCCCGTACGCCGTCCAGGCGGCGCAGCTCCCCCTCGGCGGCGCGGCGCTGCCAGCCGAACTCGACCTCGCCGCGCAGCATCAGCCAGCCGTTGGCCACGCTGACGTCCAGCCGCTCGGCGGGTACGAAACTGTCCCATTCGAGGGCGCGGGACGCCGCGAGGGCGATGTCACCGTCGGTACGCCCCGGCGTCCCCGGTAGCCGTACCTCGATCTCGTCGGCCACCGCGCGTACGCCCCGGACCCGCTGGGCGCACCGGGTGGCCGCCCAGCCACGGGCAGCGCCGTCGACGTACCCGGTGAGGGTGACCACCCCCCGGTCGACGGTCACCCCGATCTCGTTCGGCAGCACCTGCGGATCCCAGGCCAGCTCGGCCAGGACGTCCCGCTGGATCCGCTGGTCGTCCTCGACATCCACCGTGCTCATCGGCCCACCCCCGTACGCTCGCCGGCTCGCCCGCCGAGCCTTCCGGGCACACGGGTGACGGCGGTTCACCCGAACCGGGTGAACCGCCGTGGAAAAGCGGCGGGTGACGGAGCCAACCCCCTTGGCTCCGCCACCCGCCGCCGGAGGGAGGCAGGTTCTGTGGTGTCGGTCAGGACGTCTCGGTGAGCGTCACCGTCGCGGTCTTCTCGGCCCCGTTGCGCTTGAAGTGCAGCTCGACCCGGTCGCCGACCTTGCCGGCCTGCACCGCGCCGACCAGGTCGTCGGAGTCGTTGATCGGCTTGTCGCCGAAGCGGGTGACCACGTCGCCCTGCTGGAGGCCGGCCTTCTCGGCGGGGCTGCCCGGGGTAACCGAGGCGACCAGCGCGCCGCCGCCCTCGGCCTGGTTGACGCCGACCCCGAGCGACGGGTGGCTGACCTTCTCGCCGCGCTGGAGCTTGCCCGCGACGTCCTTGGCCTTGTTGCTCGGGATGGCGAAGCCGACGCCGATGTTGCCGGTGCTCTGCCCGGAGGTGGCGATGGCGGTGTTGACGCCGATGACCTCACCCCGGGTGTTGACCAGCGCGCCACCGGAGTTGCCGGGGTTGATCGGCGCGTCGGTCTGCAGCAGCCCGGAGATCGAGCTGACGGCCTGGCCCTGCTGCCTCGGGTCCTGCTGCTGGCCCTCGCCGGCCCGGATGGTGCGGTCCCGGGCGCTGAGGATGCCGGCGGTCACCGAGCCCTGGAGGCCGAGCGGGCTACCCAGGGCGAGGACCTGATCGCCGACCTGCATGGCGTCGCTGTCGCCGAACTTTGCCGGCTTGAGGTCGCTCACCCCGTTGGCCTTGACCACGGCCAGGTCGGTCTTCGGGTCGGTGCCGACGATCTTCGCCTGGACGTTCCTGCCGTCGGCGAAGACGACCTGCACGGTGTCCCCGCTCGCGGAGGCGACCACGTGGTTGTTGGTGAGCACGTAGCCGTCGGCGGTGAGCACCACGCCGGAGCCCTCACCGCTGTCGGTGGCGATGGAGACGACGCTGTCCTGTACGGCGGCGGCGATCTTCGGCAGGTCCGCGCTGTTGAGCACCGGCGCTGCCGTGTAGGTGCGGGTGACGCCGCCACGGTCGCCGTCGAGGGCGAGCGCGAGCGCCCCACCGGCCACGCCGGAGCCGAGCATCAGGGCGAACACCGCGACGCCGGCGCCGGCGAACTTGGCGATCCGGCCCGGTCGGGGCCCGGAACCGGGCGGCGTGGCCTGC
The DNA here is from genome assembly GCF_050948405.1 of Micromonospora sp. CA-248212. Lineage (NCBI taxonomy): Bacteria > Bacillati > Actinomycetota > Actinomycetes > Micromonosporales > Micromonosporaceae > Micromonospora > Micromonospora sp. CA-248212. Next base: position 6,161,073 of record NZ_CP192023.1, read on the forward strand.
GGACCCCAGGGCGGCACGGGCTGTCCGGGGTGCTGCGCGTGCTGTCCCGGGTGCTGCGGGTGCTGTCCGGGGTGCTGCGGGTAGGTCCCGCCCGGCTGGCCCCCGCCGGCCCAGCCGGACTGCTGGCCCGCGTACCAGGGGGCACCCGGGTAGCGACCGTCGGACGGCTGCGGGTAGCCGTGCTGGCCGGGCGTCGGGTGGCCGGAGACCGGGTACGGCGGCGCGGACGCGCCGGCGGTCGGCGGCTCGTACCCGGTGGGCTGGCCGGCAGCCGGCTGGTACCCGGCGGTCGGCGGCTCGTACCCGGCGGGCTGCGCGGCGGTCGGTGGCTCGTACCCGGCGGGCTGCGTGCCGGTCGGTGGCTCGTACCCGGCGGGCTGCGTGCCGGTCGGTGGCTCGTACCCGGCGGGCTGGCCGACGGGCGCGACGGGCGCGGTCGGCGCGTCGTCGGCGGCCGGCATGGCGGCGGTCGGCGTCGCGTCCCCGTGGGTCGCAAGGGAGGTGGTCGGAGAGTCGGACTGCGCGCGCTCGTCGCGCGGCAGCTCGGCGGTGGGGTGCGACGGCTCGGCGTCGGTGGGGGCCGGCCGGCGCTGCGGGTCGGACTCGAACTCGGTCATGCCCCTACCTTCTCCCCCGGCACTGCGATCAAGCTGGAACCGTCCTGGAAGTTGGCTGAAAGTCACTCGCCGCTCTCCTCGGTCGACGGCAGCAGCGGCAGCCGGACCCGGAAGGTCGCGCCACCACCCGGCGTCTCCACCACCTCGACCGAACCGTGGTGGGCGGTCACCAGGGCCGCCACGATGGCCAGGCCGAGGCCCGTACCGGTGTTGCCGTCGGCGCGTCGGGTCCGCGCCGCGTCGGCGCGGTAGAACCGCTCGAACACCCGCTCCGCCTGCTCCCGGGAGAGCCCCGGGCCGGTGTCCGCCACCTCGATGACGGCGAGGTTGCCCGTCTCGGCGCGCAGTCGCAGGCGGATCTCGGCGTCCGGTGGGGTGTGGGTGAGGGCGTTGGTGACGAGGTTGCCGATGACCTGGCGCAGGCGCGCGTCGTCGGCGAAGACGACGAGCGGACCCGATCCGGGCTCGATGTCCAGGTCGATCCGCCGGTCCGGGGCCATCGCGCGGGCCGCCTGCACCGCGTCGGAGGCGAGCACCGGCAGCTCCACCGGGGCCAGCGAGAGCGGGCGTTCCCGGTCCAACCGGGCCAGCAGCAGCAGGTCCTCCACCAGCAGACCCATCCGGGCCGCCTCGTCCTCGATCCGGCGCAGCAGGCCGGCGGTCTGCTCCGGCGCGCGGGCCGCGCCCTGCCGGTACAGCTCGGCGAAGCCGCGGATGGTGGTCAGCGGGGTCCGCAGCTCATGCGAGGCGTCCGCCACGAACTGCCGCATCCGCTCCTCGGAGCGCCGGGCCCGCGCCTCGGACGTCTGGGCGGCGGCGGCGGCGTCCCGGGCACTGCTCTCCGCCGAACGGGCGGCCGTCTCGGACGCCGCGCGAGCGGTGAACGCCGCCTCGATCTGGGTGAGCATCGCGTTCAAAGCGCGGGACAACCGCCCCAGCTCGGAGGTGGGATGCTCCTGGCCCTGTTCGGGGTCGGGCACCCGGCGGCTGAGGTCGCCACCGGCGATGGCGGCGGCGGTCTGTTCGATCTCGACGAGAGGCTTGAGGCTGGTCCGGACGATCGCCGCGCCGACCGACGCCAGCATGATCAGCACCGCGCCACCGACCAGCAGGTCGATCCAGACGAGCTGCTTCACCGCCCGGTCCACGTCGGTCAGCGGCTGACCCACGGCCAGCACCGAGCCGTCCGGCTGGGGAGCGTAGTACACCCGCCAGCGGGTGTAGCCGTTGTGGGCCAGGACGGTCTGCGGCTCGCCCTCCGCCGCCTCGAAACCCGCGCGGCTGGTGGGGAACGCGGGCAGTTGGTCGGGGCCGTAGCTGAGACGGTCGTATTTGGGCTGGTACACCTGCTGCTCGTCGGCCACGATGACGACGTAGTCGCTGGGCAGCATCGCGCCGACCTCACCGCTGCGCAGCTTCGGGAGCAACTGGCCGAGGCCCTGGGCGGTCGACCTCACCTGCCCGTCGACCTGGCCCTGGAGGTAGTTGCGCAGGAAGTAGGCGGTCAGCGAGCTGATCACCAGCAGCGCGACGGCGACCAGCGTGAGCACCGAGGTGACCAGCTTGAGCCGCAGCGGCACGCCGCGGACCCGCACCTTCGCCTGGTGGACCGGGTTCACGCCGCCGGCTTGCGCAGCACGTACCCCACGCCGCGGAGGGTGTGGATCAGCCGGGGCTGCCCGGTGTCCACCTTGCGCCGCAGGTAGGAGATGTAGGACTCGACGATGTTGTCGTCGCCCCGGAAGTCGTAGTTCCAGACGTGGTCGAGGATCTGCGCCTTGGACAGCACCCGGTTGGCGTTGAGCATCAGGTAGCGCAGCAGCTTGAACTCGGTCGGCGAGAGCTGCACCCGCTGCCCGGCGCGGTGCACCTCGTGGGTCTCCTCGTCCAGCTCCAGATCGGCGAAGGTGAGCCGGGACGGGGTCTGCTCGCCGGTGGAGGTGCGACGCAGCACGGCGCGGATCCGGGCGGTCAACTCCTCCAGGCTGAACGGCTTGGTGACGTAGTCGTCGCCGCCCAGGGTGAGCCCGCGGATCTTGTCGTCGGTGGCGTCCCGCGCGGTCAGGAAGACCACCGGGGTACGCGTACCGCCCTCGCGCAGCATCCGGATGACCTCGAAGCCGTCGAGGTCGGGCAGCATCACGTCGAGCACGACGAGGTCGGGCCGGTGGTCCTTGGCGGCGTTGAGGGCCGCGCTGCCGCTGGTCGCGGTTGCCACGTCGAAGCCCGCGAAGCGCAGGCTCGCGGAGAGCAGTTCGAGGATGTTGGGGTCGTCCTCGACGACGAGAAGTCGCGCCTCGGTCTGGGTAGCGGCCATGGGCCCAATCATCGGTGAACTCACTGCGCCGGCGCTGGACGCTTGCTGGAAAAATCCTGTGAGTCGCCGAACGGTCAGCGCAGCAGCCGCCGCAGCCCGTCCAGGGCCCCGTCGAGCAGCCGGATCGCCGTGCGCAGTTGAGTGTCGCTGAACTGCCGCCCGCGCGCCAGGCGGCTCACCTCACCGGTGAACGAGGCCAGCCGCTCGTCGAACTCGTCGAGCAGGGCGGCGCGTGGCGCGTCGGACGGCGGCGGTCGGTGCGACGACGCGGAGGGTGCCCACCGCGCCCGCCGGGTCTGCCGGGTGGCCTCGCTCAGCTCCCGCTTGAGGTCACGCGTCGAGCCACGCACCTCGCTGCGGATCTCGCCGGCCAGGGTGGAGAGGTCCGCCACCGAGGCCGCGATGTCCGCCTCCAACGCGGCCAGCTCACCGGCACGTTGGCGCAGCTCGTCGAGGCCGGCGTCGGTGATGGCGTACGTCTTGCGCCCGCCGGCGGCGGTGTGGCTGACCAGCCCTTCGGCCTCCAACCGTTGCAGCCGGGGATAGATGGTGCCGGCGCTGGGCGCGTAGAGCCCGAGGAACCGGTCCTCCAGGAGGCGGATCAGCTCGTAGCCGTGCTTGGGACCGTCGTCCAGGAGCTTGAGCAGGTAGAGCCGGAGCCGTCCGTGGCTGAACACGGCGGTCACGGCAGCTCCTCGGAATCGTCGTCGACCGCTCGGGCGAGCAGGGCGATGCTGCCCGAGGTCGCGGAGGCCCAGAGCTTACCGTCACCGCTGCCGAGCACCCCCTCGCTGCTCGGCAGCGGATATGTCGAGCTGCGTACCTGCGGGAAACCGCTGGTGATCCGGCCGGCGGCGGTGTTCAGCCGGACGGAGAGGTCGCTGTCCTCGCGGACCCGGACGGTGATGCTGCCGGAGATCGTGGCGAGCCGGATGTCGCTGCGTCGGGGGTTGTCCAGGTCGCAGGTGATCGCGCCGGAGACGGTCTGCGCCCGCACCCGCTCGGCGGCGCTGTCGGCGAGGATCACCTCCCCGGAGACGGTCTCCAGGGTGAGATCACCGCGCACCCCGAGCGCCTCCACCGGCCCCGAGGTGAGCTTCGCGAAGGTGGTGCCGCGCAGCCCCATGAGAGTGATCTGGCCGGCGGCGAGGTCGACGGTGGTCTGCTTGCGCAGCCCGGAGACGACCACCGAGCCGGCGCCCAATCCCAGGTCGGCGAGGACGTCGGCCGGTACGGCAACCGAGACGTCCACCCGGGGGAAGCGGTGGATCGCCCGGAGGCCGCGCAGGAAGTTCGGCCAGCCCCAGTCGCGCTCCTGGCGGATGCTGAGGCGACCGTCGGAGTGGTCGATCAGGACGGGTCGACGGCCGACCTCGGTGATGTCGATCCGGGCCGGCCCGTCGGCGGCGACCACGTTGAGCCGTCCGCTGACGAGGCGGACGTCCAGCCGGGTGACCGGACCGTCCAGGGTGAGCCGCTGCGGCGTCTCGACCGTCCATCCGGCCATGGGTGTGCTCCTCTCGACGGCACGCCGTGGCGCGCCTCCCGAGAAGACAGTAACGCGATACATCGCGATACGACAAGACTGTCGCGAGACGTTGTCCGGCGGCGTCCGCCAAGACCCGCGCAGTTTCCCGGATGTTGCTGCCTCCGGCACACGGGAGGCAGCAACAACCCGGTTGTTGCGCGGATCTTGACCGGCGTTCCCCCGCGAGGGCACGCGGCGCGCGGGGGCCGGCCGGGACAGCGGGCGGGGGCGGGGTCGGGGGGTCGGGACAGCGGGCGGGGGCCGGTTCAGGCGGCCAGGTCCAGCTCCCGACCGGGGTTGGGCGTTGGCGCCGGGACCGCCGGGGTCGCCGTGGGCACCGGCCGCAGCCGGGTCCGCGCCGGGGCGGCCGCCACCAGGTGTACGGCCGACTCGGCGGCCCGGGCCAGCAACCGCCGGTCGGTGTCCTGCCCCGGATGCAGCGCGGCGGCGATCGTCACCGACACCACCAGGTGCCGGGCCGCGACCACCCGGGCCACCGAGCGCAGCAGGGTGTCCGCGCCGAGGAACGCGGCGACCGTGGTGCACGCCCCGGTGTCCGCGATCCGGTACCCGAGCCGCAGCGGCACCACCGGAGCGCCCGCGTCGATCGCCGCCTGGAACATGGCCGGACGGAAGCCGCCCCCGGGGCGACACTCGGCCGCGCCGTTCCCGGCACACCAGGTCGTACCCTCGGGAAAGACCGCGACCGACCGACCGGCGCGCAGCGTGTCGGCGAGCCGGCGCACGGTGGCCGGCAGCGCGCGCGGGCGCGACCGGTCCACGAAGACGGTGCCCGCGGCGGCGGCCAGCAGCCCGACCACCGGCCATGACCGGATCTCCCGCTTCGCCACCATCCGGGTGGGCGCGACCGCCAGCACGGCGAGGATGTCCAGCCAGGACACGTGGTTGGCGACCAGCAGCGCGCGCCGCCGGGGCAGCCGCCCCTTGATCACCAGCCGGACGCCGAAGGCGCGCACCGTGCCACGGGCCCAGCCACGCAGCAGGGCCTGCCGCTCCGGCGCTGGCAGCACGGGCAGCAGCACCACCACGCCCACCCCGGCCAACAGCATGACTCCCGCCCCGACCAGCCGGAGCACCCGGCGGGCCACCGACACCGTGGGCACCTCGCCGGTCGCCGGTAGGCACTCGTCGTCGCAGCCCGACGAGGGCCGCCACAGGTCCTGCGCCGCGACGCTCACCGCTCGTCTCCGCCGAGGAAGTGCCGCAGGTAGCGCGGGTTCATCCGGTCGAGGGAGAAGAGCACGTAGAAGTCGGCGCACCCGAAGTCGGGGTCGTACGACGGCTCACCGCAGATCCACGCGCCGAGTCGCAGGTAACCGCGCAGCAGCGGCGGGACCGCCACCCGAGCGCCCGGATCGGGGGCCGGGGCGGCCAGGGCGGCGGCCGGCTCGGCGAACCACGGACGCAGCGGCCGGACCCGCAGCGGCGGCGGCGACAGGTGCCGGGCCTGGGCCTGGGCCCACACCCCGGCGACGGTACGACCGCCGTCGTCGACCGGCACCGAGGCGCAGCCGCCGAGCCAGCGCGAGCCGCGCAGGTGCAGGTAGCGGGTGAGCCCCGCCCACATCAGGTTGATCACCGCGCCGGAGCGGTGGTCCGGGTGCACGCAGGACCGGCCCGTCTCGACGAGGTCGTCGCGCAGTGGGTCCAGCGCGGCGAGGTCGAACTCGCTCTCGGCGTACCGCCGGTCGGTACGCCCCGGCGGCAGCAGCCGGTACGTGCCGACCACCTGCCCGGTGCTGTCCTCCCGGACGATGAGGTGGTCGCAGTGGGCGTCGAAGGGGTCCACGTCCAACCCGGCCCGACCGGGTGCGAGGGTGGCGCCCAACTCGGTGGCGAACACCTCGTGGCGCAGGCGTTGCGCGGCCGCGACCTGGGTGGGGTCGTCGGCGATCAGCAGGGTGTATCCGCTGGTCGTCAGTGGCGTGCCAGCGACATGCAGAACGGCCATGGGATCTGTGTAAGGGCCCCGGGTGCCATCGGCGGGCACCGCTGGTGTCGGACGGGTGAACGCCGGCCGGCGGATGCCTGCGGGGTGCCTTCGTGCAAGGCTGCGGGACGGATCGGCGACGATGCCGGTCCACGCTTCACGGAGGTCACCCATGCGCGTCGAGTCCCGCTACAACGGGCCCACCGGCTCCGGCAACGGCGGGTGGAGCGCCGGCCTCTTCGCCACCGCGGCGGGGCCCGGACCGGTCGAGGTGACGCTGCGTCGCCCACCGCCGCTGGAGACGGAGCTGACCCTCGTCGACGGCGAGGTCCGGGACCCGGCCGGCGACCTGGTGGCCGAGGTCCGCCCGGCCGGTGTCGTGGACGCCGTCGTACCACCTGTCGACGCCGGGACGGCGGCGGAGGCGGCGACCCGCTACCCCGGGTTCGTCGCGCACCCGTACCCCCGGTGTTTCGTCTGTGGTCCGGGCCGGACCGACGGCTTGCGGATCTTCCCCGGACGACTGCCGGACGGCCGGACCGCCGCGCCGTTCCGCGCGCCCGAGCAGGTCGACGACGCCACCGTCTGGGCCGCGCTGGACTGCCCCGGCGGCTGGACGGTGCTCACGCCGGACCGCCCGTACCTGCTCGGCCGGATCGCCGCCGTGGTCGCGGCCCGGCCGGCGCCCGGCGACGAGTGCGTGGTGACCGGCGCGCTGATCGGTGTCGACGGCCGCAAGGCGCTGGTGCACACCAGCCTGTACGGCCCGGACGGCACGCTGCTCGGCGCTGCCCGCGCCACCTGGATCGCCCGCTGAGGCCCGTCGCCGTTCCGGGCGTCCTTCCCAAGGAGGACCACGCCGTAGGTACTCGGGCTGATTGACCTTGTTGCTCGGTACCGTCACGCTGTGCCACGGCGTACCTCGACGCCACACGGGAGGAGAACGATGACTGACGGGCAGCGAAGCCCCACCAGCGACGGTCAGATCGTGGTGTCCGGTCTGACAAAGCAGTACAAGAACGTGCGGGCGGTGAACAACCTGTCCTTCACCGTGGCACCGGGGCGGGTGACCGGCTTCCTCGGCCCGAACGGCGCCGGCAAGACCACCACGCTGCGCATGCTGCTGAACCTGGTCACGCCCACGGGCGGCACGGCCACCATCAGCGGCCACCGCTACGCCGACCTGACCGACCCGCTGCGGCACGTCGGCGCGATCCTGGAGGCGTCCAGCGCGCACAAGGGCCGCACCGGCATCAACCACCTGCGGGTGATCTGCGCGGCGGCCGGTCTGCCCCGCAGTCGGGCCGACGAGGTGCTGGAACTGGTCGGGCTGACCCCGGCCGCCAAGCGCAAGTTCAAGGGCTACTCGCTGGGCATGAAGCAGCGGCTCGGTATCGCCGCCGCGATGCTCGGCAACCCACGGGTGCTGATCCTCGACGAGCCGGCCAACGGCCTCGACCCGGAGGGCATCCGGTGGATGCGCGGGTTCCTCAAGAACCTCGCCCACGAGGGCCGTACGGTGCTGGTCTCCAGTCACCTGCTGTCCGAGATGCAGCTCCTCGCCGACGACGTGGTGATCATCGCGGCCGGGCAGCTCGTCCGGCAGGGGCCGGTCGAGCAGGTGCTCGGGTCGATGGCGCAGGGCGCCCAGGTCCGGGTCCGCACCCCGCAGGCCGAGGCGCTGACCACCGCGCTGAAGGCGCAGTCGGCCACCGTCACCACCGACGAGCACGGCGTGCTGCTGGTCTCCGGGGTGGACGCCCCGACGATCGGCCGGGCCGCCCTGGCCGCCGGCGTGGAACTGCACGAACTGTCCACCGAACGACCCGACCTGGAACGGGTCTTCCTGGAGCTGACGGCCGGAAAGGCGGGCATCCGATGAACCTGGTCCGATCCGAGCTGCTCAAGATCCGTACCACCAACACCTGGTGGATCTTCGCGCTGATCAGCCTGCCGCTGTGGGCGCTCACGCTGCTCATCAACTGGTTGCAGGCCGACGCCCTCACCAGCACCGACCCCGCCCAGGTGGGCGATCAGGCGGACCAGTTCGCCGCGGCGGCCACCCCGGACGCGCTCTCGTCGAACCTGTTCACCACCGGGCAGTTCTTCGGCCTGCTCATCGTCATGCTGCTCGGCATCATCGTGGTGACCAGCGAGTTCTTCCACCAGACGGTCACCACCACGTTCCTCACGAGCCCGCACCGCACCGCGGTGATGCTCGCCAAGTTGGTCGCGGCGGGGGTGCTGGCTCTGCTGTTCTGGCTGGTCACCACCGTGTTCAACCTGATCGCCGGGTCGGCCGTGCTGAGCGCGGTCGGGGTGGACGGGCAACTGGGTAACGACGCGGCCTGGCGGGCCATCGGGTTGAACCTGCTCGCGTACCTGCTCTGGGCGGTGTTCGGCGTCGGCATCGGCGTGCTGATCCGCAGCCAGATCGGCGCCACCGTGACCGGCATCCTGCTCTACCTGGGCGGCTCGATCGGCGCCATCTTCGTCATCGCCATCCTGGCGGATCGTTGGGGCGATTGGATCAACAACCTGCAACTGCTGGTGCCGTCGCTGGCGTCGTCGCTGATGGTCACCGGGGCGGACATCCCTGGCAACCCGCCGCGCTGGGCCGGCGCGGCCGTGCTGATCGGATACGCGGTGGTGACCGGTGTGGCCGGCTCCCTGCTGATCCGCCGGCGCGACATCTCCTAACCAAGGGTTCTCCCGAAGGAAGGGCCCCTTACTAACGCCTGGTGTCTAGTAAGGGGCCCTTCCTTTCACAATCGGGGGTGGTGGCGGCACGGCCGCACGGGCGTCAGCCGCCGGGGCAGCCCCGGCCACCGCTGATGGGTATGCACTGGGTGATCTGCGGGGCCGGCTCCTGGTCGTCGGGGACGTGCCCGATCAGGGCGCTGGTCGCCATGCCGCCCACCAGCGCGACCGCCACGTAGATCAGCGCCATCCCGCCGAACGCCCCGGCGAAGTGGCGACGCCACCGTTCGTCCCCGGCCAGCCCGGCCAGGAGCAGACCGATCACCGGAAGCACCGCGTTGAGCAGGAGCCCGGTCGTCAACAGGGCGTCGGTGGTGGCGCCGAAGGCCTTGGCTTCGGCGTACGTCGGCGTGTAGGGCGCAGAGACGCGGCGGATGAGCCCCACCATCAGCAGGAACGGCACCCCGTAGAGCCAGGCGAAGAAGAGCCCTCCGAGGCCGAGGCGCTTCATACCAGCCCCGCGAGGACGGCGCCGCAGAGCGTGAGGCTGACCACCGCGGCCAGGGTCCCGGCGATCACGGCCGACGGAACGAGCCGGGCGGCCAGCGCGGCCACCAGCGCCGTCACGAACATCACCCCGACGAATATCGGTGCTCCCCACACCAACGCGACGAACGCCAGCGACTCCCCCGGCGACAGACAACTGAACCAGGCCGCGCAGTCGCCGTCCGACGGCGTGCTCGGCACGCTCGTGGTGCCCACCGCCACAGCCGCGACGGTGGTGACGTACCAACCGGCCGCCACCCCCATGCTCCTGCCGTAGCGCCCCCGTACCCCGTGTCCATCCATGCGCCCGATCGTGGCGGAGGAGGGCCGGCTGAGACATCCGTCGGGATACTCAATCTCGCCGTACCAGCCGGCGACGATCGCCGCAGGGGTTGCCGAACTTCTGGCATGTTCTGTGAATCGGGCCACCCGACCGAGGCGGAAATGCCGGGGCGATCCGTACGGCGTAGCCTGGGAGTCGTCTGTCCGTTCTCCTTGATCGGCGTGACGGACACCGCGTGACACACAAACCCGCGTGAAAGAGGCGATTACCGGCCGTGTCGACCCAGCAGACTTCGCAGGAGAACCCACTGGCGGGTTTCGGCCCGAACGAGTGGATCGTCGAGGAGATGTACCAGCGTTACCTCGCCGACCCCACGAGCGTCGATTCAGCCTGGCACGACTTCTTCGCCGACTATCGACCAGCGCCCGGCGCCGCCACACCGCGCCCGACGGAGAGCGCTGGCAAGCCGGCCGCCGCCCCCGAGCCGGACGGCCAGCCGGAGGCCGCGGCCAAGGTGACCCAGCCCGCCACGAAGCCGGCCGCCGCCGCTCCGGCCAAGCCGGCCGCCGCCGCGCCCGCCCCGGCCAAGAGCGCCCCGGCGCCGGCGAAGGAGGCCCCGGCCAAGCCGGCCGCGAAGGCGCCCGCGCCGACCGCCGACGGCCCGCAGACCACGCCGCTACGGGGTGTCGCCGCGAAGATCGTCCAGAACATGGACGCCTCGCTGAGCGTGCCGACCGCGACCAGCGTGCGTGCGGTCCCGGCGAAGCTGCTGGTCGACAACCGGATCGTGATCAACAACCACCTCGCCCGGGGGCGGGGCGGCAAGGTCAGCTTCACCCACCTCGTCGGCTACGCGATGGTCCGCGCGCTGGTCGAGCACCCCGAGATGAACAACTCGTTCGCCGAGGCCAACGGCAAGCCGGCCGTGGTCCGCCCGGCGCACGTCAACCTCGGCATCGCCATCGACCTGGCCAAGCCGGACGGCACCCGCAACCTGGTGGTCCCCTCCATCAAGGGCTGCGAGCAGATGGACTTCCGGCAGTTCTGGCAGGCGTACGAGGACGTCGTCCGGCGGGCGCGGCGCAACGAGCTGACCATGGAGGACTACGCCGGCACCACGATCTCGCTGACCAACCCGGGCGGCATCGGCACCGTGCACTCGATGCCGCGGCTCATGCAGGGGCAGAGCGCGATCATCGGCGTCGGCGCGATGGAGTACCCGGCCCCCTACCAGGGCATGTCCGAGGCCACCCTCGCCGAGCTGGCGGTCAGCAAGGTCATCACGCTGACCAGCACGTACGACCACCGGATCATCCAGGGCGCGCAGTCCGGCGAGTTCCTCAAGGTGATGCACGAGCTGATCCTGGGCGAGCGCGGCTTCTACGACCAGATCTTCACCTCGCTGCGGATCCCGTACGAGCCGGTCCGCTGGATGCGGGACGTCGCCGTCAACTCCGAGGGTCAGATCAACAAGACCGCCCGGGTGCACGAGCTGATCCACGCGTACCGCGTGCGCGGTCACCTGATGGCCGACACCGACCCGCTCGAGTTCAAGATCCGCAAGCACCCCGACCTGGACGTTCTCCAGCACGGGCTGACCCTGTGGGACCTGGACCGCGAGTTCCCGGTCAACGGCTTCGCCGGCCGGCAGCGGATGAAGCTGCGCGAGATCCTCGGCGTGCTGCGTGACTCGTACTGCCGCCGGGTCGGCATCGAGTACATGCACATCCAGGACCCGGAGGAGCGGCGCTGGATCCAGGAGCGGATCGAGCGCAAGTACGAGAAGCCGTCCGCCGACGAGCAGAAGCACGTGCTCAACCGGCTCAACGCGGCCGAGGCGTTCGAGACCTTCCTGCAGACCAAGTACGTGGGCCAGAAGCGCTTCTCGCTGGAGGGCGGCGAGTCGTTGATCCCGCTGCTCGGCGAGGTGCTGGAGTCCTCCGCCGAGAACGGCCTGGACGAGGTCGTCATCGGCATGGCCCACCGGGGCCGCCTCAACGTGCTGGCCAACATCGTCGGCAAGCCGTACGAGAAGATCTTCTCGGAGTTCGAGGGCCACCTGGACCCGCGCTCCACGCAGGGCTCCGGCGACGTGAAGTACCACCTGGGCCAGAACGGCAAGTTCACCACCCCGGACGGCGAGCACGCGGTCAAGGTGTCGGTGGTGGCGAACCCGTCGCACCTGGAGGCCGTCGACCCGGTGCTGGAGGGCATCGTCCGGGCCAAGCAGGACCGGATCGACCTCAAGCTGGAGGGCTACACCGTGCTGCCGCTGGCGGTGCACGGTGACGCCGCGTTCGCCGGGCAGGGCGTGGTCGCCGAGACGCTCAACCTGTCGCAGCTGCGCGGTTACCGCACGGGCGGCACCGTGCACGTGGTGGTCAACAACCAGGTCGGCTTCACCACCGCCCCGGAGTACAGCCGGTCCAGCCTCTACAGCACCGATGTGGCCCGGATGATCCAGGCGCCGATCTTCCACGTCAACGGCGACGACCCGGAGGCCGTGGTCCGGGTGGCCCGGCTGGCCTTCGAGTACCGGCAGACGTTCAACAAGGACGTCGTGATCGACATGGTCTGCTACCGCCGGCGCGGCCACAACGAGGGCGACGACCCGTCGATGTCCAACCCTCAGATGTACAAGATCATCGACTCGAAGCGCTCGGTGCGCAAGCTCTACACCGAGGAGCTGATCGGTCGCGGCGACATCACCGTGGAGGACGCGGAGGAGCTGCTGCGCGACTACCAGGCCCAACTGGAGAAGGTCTTCAAGGCCACCCGGGACGCCGCCGCCGCGCCGCGCCAGCTCAACCGGCCGCGCCGCGAGGAGGAGCCGGAGCCGGCCGTCGACACCGCCACCGACGCCGCCGTCGTCAAGGCGATCGGCGAGGCGCACGTCAACCTGCCGGAGGGCTTCACCCCGCACAAGCGCATCCAGCAGCTGCTCGACCGGCGGGCCAAGATGTCCGTCGAGGGCAACATCGACTGGGGGTACGGCGAGATCATCGCGTTCGGGGCGCTGCTGCACGACGGGGTGACCGTCCGGCTCGCCGGTCAGGACTCGCGTCGCGGCACCTTCGTCCAGCGGCACGCGTCGGTGGTCGACTCCCGTACCGGGGACGACTACCTGCCGCTCAAGTCGCTCACCGGCGACGGCGAGCGCTCCCGGTTCTTCGTGCACGACTCGCTGCTCAGCGAGTACGCGGCGATGGGCTTCGAGTACGGCTACTCGGTGGAGAACATCAACGCGCTGGTCGCCTGGGAGGCCCAGTTCGGCGACTTCGTCAACGGCGCCCAGTCGGTGATCGACGAGTTCATCTCGTCCGGTGAGGTGAAGTGGGGTCAGCGTTCGGCTGTCACCCTGCTGCTGCCGCACGGCCACGAGGGCCAGGGCCCGGACCACACCTCCGGTCGCCCGGAGCGGTTCCTGCAGATGTGCGCCGAGGACAACATGCGGGTCGCCATCCCGACGACCCCGGCGAACTACTTCCACCTGCTGCGCCGCCAGGCCCTGTCGCCCAAGCGCAAGCCGCTGGTGGTGTTCACGCCCAAGTCGCTGCTGCGGCACAAGCTCTGCGTCTCCTCCGTGGAGGACTTCACCACCGGCACCTTCCAGCCGGTGCTGCGCGACACGGCCGCCCCGGCGCCGGAGGCGGTGAAGCGGGTGCTGCTCTGCTCCGGCAAGGTCTACTACGACCTGTTCCAGGCCCGGCAGGAGCGCGGCGTCACCGACACCGCGATCCTCCGGATCGAGCAGCTCTATCCGCTGCCGGTCGAGGAGATCCGCGCCGCCCTGGCGCAGTACCCGAACGCGGAGGACTTCGCCTGGGTGCAGGAGGAGCCGGCCAACCAGGGCGCCTGGTCGTTCGTGGCGCTCAACCTGCTGGAGCACCTCACCGACGTCCGGCTGCGGCGGATCTCCCGCCCGGCCGCGGCGGCCCCGGCGGTCGGCTCGGCCAAGACCCACGAGGTCGAGCAGACCGCGCTCATCGAGGCGGCACTTCCCCGCCCGTGAACTGACCGCGCCACGCGAGCCGGGGCAGGGCCGTCGACCGCGGTCCTGCCCCGGCTCGCGTCGGTCCATCCGATCACCGACCCGCCCGGTCCGCGCCGGGCCGAGCACGAGGACGTACGACGTGTACTTCACCGACCGTGGCATCGAGGAGCTGGTCGAACGCCGGGGCGACGAGCAGGTGACCCTGGAGTGGCTGGGCGAGCGCCTGCGCGACTTCGTCGACCTCAACCCGGAGTTCGAAACCCCCATCGAACGCCTGGCAACCTACCTGGCCCGCCTGGACGACCCCGACGACGAAGACGCCTAACCCCTTTGACCCGGTGATCAAGAGGTTCGCGTCACTTCTGGCCCCGATCGTGACGCAAACCTCTTGATCACGAGGGCGGGGTGCTCGGGAGGGGGCGGGGTGCTCGGGAGGGAGCGGCGTGGGGCCGGCGATCTTCTAGGGTGGGGGCGTGGCTCGCAGCGTGTACCTGACCAGCGTGGGTTCGGGCGGGGGTAAGTCGACCATCGCTCTCGGACTGGCCGAACTGCTGTCGCGGCAGGTGGGGCGGATTGGCGTGTTCCGGCCGCTGGTCGCCGACACCGGCCCCGATTCGATCCTCGCCCTGCTCAGCGAGCGGTACCGGGTCGAGGTGCCGGTCGCCGAGCTGGCCGGGGCCACCTACGCCGAGGCGGCCGCGCTGGTCGCCGACGGCCGGCGCGAAGAGCTGATCTCCGCGATCGTGGAGCGCTACCGGGCGGTCGAGCGGCAGTGCCCGGCGGTGGTCGTGGTGGGCAGCGACTTCGACGAGCCGGGTGACCCCGCGCACCCTCGCGAGCTGGCCTTCAACGCCCGGCTGGCCACCGAGTTCGGCAGCGTGGTGGTACCGGTCGTGGACGGCTACGAGCAGGAGCCGGCGGCCGTCGCGGCGGCCATGCGCGGGGCGTACCACGATCTGGCCGACCTGGGCGCGACAGTGCTCGCGGTGATCGCCAACCGGGTGCCCGGACCGATGACGCTGCCGGAGCTGCCGGTGCCCGCGTACGCCATCCCGGAGGTGCCGAGCGTGTCGGCGCCGACGGTGGCCGAGGTGGCGGCGGCGCTCGGCGCCACCCTGCTGGCCGGGGACGACGCCGCGCTCGGGCGGGACGTGCTGGACTTCGTGGTCGGCGCGGCGCACGTGCCGACCCTGTTGGGCCACCTCACCGAGGGCGCGCTGGTGATCACCCCGGGCGACCGGGCCGACCTGCTCGTCGCCGCCAGCGCGGCCCACGTGGCCGGGCAGGTGTCGGTGGCCGGGTTGGTGCTCACCCTGGGCGAGCAGCCCGATCCCCGGGTCATGCGGCTGGTGGAGGGGTTGAACACCGGGCTGGCGGTGCTGTCCGTGGGCAGCGACAGCTACGACACGGTCGAGGCGTCCAGCCGAATCGAGGGGCGGCCCAGCGTGGCCAACCCGCGCAAGGTGGAGGCCGCGCTGGGCGCGTTCGAACGCTGCGTGGACACCGACGACCTGGCCCGCCGGCTCCGGGTGAGCCGCTCGACGCGGGTCACCCCGCTGATGTTCGAGAACGAGCTGATCGACCGGGCCCGCTCGCAGCGCCGCCACCTGGTGCTTCCCGAGGGCACCGACGACCGGATCCTGCGGGCGGCGGAAATCCTGCTACGCCGGGGCGTGGCCGACCTGACGCTGCTGGGCCGTCCCGACGACATCGCCCGGCGCACCCGCGAGCTGGGCATCGACCTTGGCGACGCGCGGCTCGTCGACCCGACGAGCAGTGGGTGGCACGACGAGTTCGCCGCCGAGTACGCGCGCCTGCGCGCCCACCGGGGCGTCACCGCCGAGCTGGCGTACGACATCGTGGCCCAGCCCAACTACTTCGGCACGCTCATGGTGGCCACCGGGCACGCCGACGGCATGGTCTCCGGCGCCACGCACACGACCGCCGCCACCATCCGACCCGCCTTCGAGATCATCCGTACCGTCCCGGACGTCTCGGTGGCCTCCAGCGTCTTCTTCATGCTGTTGCGCGACCGGGTGCTGGTCTACGGCGACTGCGCGGTGAACCGCGACCCGGACGCCGCCCAGCTCGCCGACATCGCGATCTCGTCGGCCGACACCGCCGCACGGTTCGGCATCGAGCCCCGGGTGGCCATGCTGTCGTACTCCACCGGCAGCTCCGGCGCGGGCGCCGACGTGGAGAAGGTCGCCGCGGCCACCGCGCTCGTCCGGGAACGCCGGCCCGACCTGCTGGTCGAGGGGCCGATCCAGTACGACGCGGCGATCGATCCGGCGGTGGCGGCGACCAAACTGCCGGAGAGCAAGGTCGCCGGGCACGCCACGGTCTTCATCTTCCCGGACCTCAACACGGGCAACAACACGTACAAGGCGGTGCAGCGCTCGGCCGGGGCGGTCGCCGTCGGGCCGGTGATGCAGGGCCTGCGCCGGCCGGTGAACGACCTGTCCCGGGGCGCGCTGGTGCCGGACATCGTGAACACGGTGGCGATCACCGCCATCCAGGCGGCCGCCGGGGAGGCGTCATGAGTCGGGTCCTGGTGCTCAACTGCGGGTCGTCGTCGGTGAAGTGGCGGCTCTACGACGGGGACCGCACGCTCGGGCAGGGCACCGTCGAGCGGGTCGGCGAGGCCGGTGGCGGCCCGGCGGACCACGCCAGCGCGGTCCGGCAGATCCTGGACGGGCTGGACCTGACCGGGTTGACAGCCGTCGGGCACCGCGTGGTGCACGGCGGCCGGACGTTCACCGCCCCGACGCTCGTCGACGACGCGGTGCTGGCCGCGATCCGCGACCTGGTCCCGCTCGCCCCGCTGCACAACCCGGCCAACCTGGCCGGCATCGAGATGGCACGGGCGGCCCTGCCGGACGTACCGCAGGTCGCCGTCTTCGACACGGCGTTCCACCACACCCTGCCCGAGGCCGCCGCGACCTACGCGATCGACCGGGACACCGCCGAGCGGTACGACATCCGCCGGTACGGCTTCCACGGCACCTCGCACGCGTACGTCTCCCGGCGTACCGCCGAGCTGTTGGACCGCCCGTACGGGCAGCTCAACACGATCACCCTGCACCTGGGCAACGGGGCGAGCGCCTGCGCGGTGGCCGGTGGTCGCAGCGTCGCCACCTCGATGGGGATGTCACCCCTGCAAGGGCTGGTGATGGGCACCCGCAGCGGCGACCTGGACCCGACCGTGATCTTCCACCTGCGACGCGAGGGCGGCCTGTCGGTGGACGAGATCGACGACCTGCTCAACCACCGCAGCGGCCTGCTCGGCCTGAGCGGCGTCAACGACATGCGCGAGGTACTGCAACGCCGGGCCGCCGGCGACCGGGCCGCCGCGCTGGCCTTCGACGTCTACTGCCGGCGGATCACCGGGTACGTCGGGGCGTACTACGCGCTGCTCGGCCGCGTCGACGCGATCGCGTTCACCGCCGGGGTGGGCGAGCACGCCGCCGGAGTGCGGGCTGCCGCGCTGGCCGGCCTGGACCGGCTCGGCATCAGCGTGGACGACACCCGCAACGACGGCCAGGGTGACCGGGTGATCTCACCCGACGGCGCCGAGGTGAGCGTGTGCGTCATCCGCACCGACGAGGAACGGGAGATCGCCCGGCAGACCCGGGACGTGGTGGGGAAGCTCTAGGCGAGCCAGACGACCAGGGCCACCAGCAGCACCACGACCACCGCCGCGCCGACGATGAGGGGCAGCCGGGACGGCGCGTCGGCCGGGGCGGTGGCCTCCGGCGTCTGGGTGAAGGCACGGAACGCCTCGGTGTTGCCACTGGGGTCGGTGTAGTTCTCAGCCATGCCGGTGACCCTAGCGAAGCCGTGGCCGACGCACCGCCCCCACCTCCCGTGGTCGCGTCGGGTCGGGCCGGGCGGCGGAGCGACCCGACCGGGTGGCGGGCAGACGCAGGCCGGACGGCGGGGTCGTCGCGCAGGTCCCGACGCCTACGGTGAGACAGTGGGGGCGGGACGGCTGGTCGCCGTACTGGTGACAGCGCTGCTGGCGGGGTGCGCGCCGGCCTCCGCCGTGGCCGGCGGGTCCACCGGGGCACCGGCCGCGCGCCGAGCGCCCGAGGGGTCGTACACCGTCGGCGTGCGTACGCTCACCCTCGATCCGCGCTCGGCGCGCCCCCTGCCGGTGACCCTCTGGTATCCGGTGGGCACCGACGGTGTGGCCGCCGGGCGGTTCCCGGTGGTCGTCTACAGCCACGGGCTGCACAGCCGGCCCGAACTGCACGCCGGGTTGACCACCCGGTGGGCGGCGGCCGGATTCGTGGTGGCCGCGCCGGCGTACCCGCACACCCGCTCGGACGCCGCGCACTTCACCCGGGCCGACGTCCGCAACCAGCCCGCCGACGGTTGGCGGCTGATCCGGCACCTGGGACGCCTCGACCGCGACCCGGGTGATCCGCTCGCCGGCCACCTGGATCTCGCGTCGGTCGCCGCCGCCGGTCACTCGGCGGGTGGCTTCACCACCTCCGGCATGTTCACCGAGGGCCACCCGACCCGGCTGCGCGCCGGCATCGTGATCGCCGGCGGCGGACTGCCCGGTAGCTTCGCGGGGCCGAGCGCCCCGGTGCTGTTCGTGCACGGCACGGCCGACCCGGTGGTGCCGGTGACGGTCGGGCGGGCGGCGTACGCGCGCACCCGGGGTCCGGCGGCCTTCCTCAGCGTCGTGGGGCAGGGGCACGGCGAGTACCTCACGCCGGACCGTCCCGGGTTCACACCGGTGCTGGCCACGACGACCGACTTCCTGCGCTGGACCCTCTACGGCGACAGCACGGCCGGCGCGCGCCTCCCCCTCGACGCCCGCACGGCGCTGACCCGCTACGAGTCACGCCCGGCCCGCTAGCAACTCCCCACCCGGCACCCGGCCGAGCCGTCCGGTCACACCTTGAGGACGTCCACGTCGTACAGGGCTATCGACGCGTCGCGCGAAGCGAGGGTCAACCCTTCGGTGATCGCCTGCGCCACCAGCATGCGGTCGAAGGGGTCGCGGTGATGTGGTGGCAGGCGGCCAGCGGCGATGGCGTGGGCATGGGTCACCGGGAGGTCCCGGAAGCCCATGTCTCGAACCCGCTCCGCAAGGTCAGGCGGTCCGGCGAGTTTCCCGGTGCTCTGCTTGATGGTGATCTCCCACAGGGTGACCGGGGAGAGGAAGATGTCTGGCTCGTGGCGTAGTTGGTCGAGCAACTCGGGGCCGAGGTCCGGGTCGCCGGCGATGGCCCAGAGGGCGACGTGAGTGTCCAGCAGCAGGTTCATGCGCCGAGGCCGAAGTCCTCGGCGATCTCGGCGTTGGTCCGTGGTGAGTCCCAGTCACCCGAGAGGTCCACTTGGCCGGCGAGCGAGCCGATCGCGGTGCGGTTGGCCCGCCGGACCAGGGGTACGACCTTCGCCACCGGGGTGCCCGCCCGGTCGATGATGATCTCCTCGCCGCGTTCCACCCGTTCGATGATGCGCGACAGATGGGTCTTGGCATCATGCATGTTGTAGTGCACGGCCTCAGCCGACATGGCGCAGCCCTCTCGCTTAGCTAAGGGATTAGTCTAGCCTGTTTGAACGCCGACGTCAGCGGCCTTGTCGGCTCGGGGCGGGGGTCGGACGCGCACGCCTCCCGACGGTACCGTGGCCCGATGGACGACCTCGCGCAGCGTCAGTTGGCGAGCATCGCCGAGCTGGTCGAGGTGAGCACGTCGGCTGGTGTCCCGGTGTGGTTGCGCGGCGGCTGGGCGATGGACTTCCACCTCGGCGCGGTGACCCGCCCGCACGTCGACGTCGACTGGTACTGCTGGCACGAGGACGCGCCGCGACTCGCCGCACTGCTGCTGGCCCGGGGCTGGCGTCCCGACCCGAGGATGCCGGCGGAGCGACAGCTCGACCTGTTCGCGGGAGACGTCGAGGTCAGCGTGGCGTACCTGGGCCGGGACGACAGCGGTCGGCCGACCGTGGGCGCCGGCCCCTGGGCGGGCACCCCTCTGCCGGCCGGGATGCTGGACGCGCCGCCCGGCCGGATCGGCTCGTTGACCGTGCCGACGATCTCGGTGGCGGCCCAGATCGAGTTCAAGCAGATGTACCCGGTGTGGATGCCGGAGCGTCCCCGCCGTCCGAAGGACGCGGACGACCTGGCTCGACTGCTCGCTGGGCCTCGTCGAGCAGGTCCTCGTACACCCCGATCTTGAAACCGATCAGGTCCAGGCACTGCGTGAGTTTGCCGATCTGGCCGGTGACGCGCTCGCGGTGCTCGCGCATCAGGGCAAGACGTTCCTCCTCGTTGCCGGCACCCGCCCGGACGAGGTCGGCGTACCGGCGCAGCGCGGGCAACGGCATGCCCGAGGCACGGAGAATGATGCAGACGGTCAACCAGTCCACGTCGTCCTGGCTGTAGACGCGACGCCCGCCGGGCCCACGGCGTACCGGATCGACGAAGACGCCCTCCTGCTCGTAGAAGCGCAGGGCGTGCACGCTCAGGCCGGTGCGTTCGGCGACCTGCCCGATGCTCAGACTCGCGATGTCGTCGGCCATGCCGAGCAGGGTAGCGAGGCTTGACCTAGAGCCGACTCCAGCTCCTAGGGTCCCCCGTGATCGTCACGACATCGCCAGAGGAGCATCGGCATGCGCTATCGCACCCTCGGCGGGACCGGCATCGAGGTGAGCACCCACTGCCTCGGAACCATGATGTTCGGTGCCGTCGGAAACCCGGACCACGACGAGTGCGTCCGCATCATCCACACCGCGATCGACAGCGGCATCAACGCCATCGACACCGCCGACATGTACGGCCGGGGTGAGTCCGAGCAGATCGTGGGGAAGGCGCTGCGGGGGCGTCGCGACGACGTCGTCCTCGCCACCAAGGTCCACTTTCCGATGGGCGAGGGGCCCAACCAGGGTGGCAACTCGCGGCGGTGGATCCTCAAGGCGGTCGAGGGGAGCCTCCAACGTCTGGGTACCGACTGGATCGACCTCTACCAGGTCCACCGCCGGGACCCCTCGACTGACATCGAGGAGACGCTTTCGGTGCTCACCGACCTGGTGAGCCAGGGAAAGATCCGCGCCTTCGGATGTTCGACGTTCCCCGCTGAGGAGATCGTCGAGGCACACCAGGTGTCCGAGCGTCGCGGCCTCGGCCGGCTGCGCACCGAGCAGCCGCCGTACTCGATCCTCGCCCGCGGGGTGGAGACCTCGGTCCTCCCGGTCTGCCAGCGCTACGGCATGGGGGTGCTGGTCTGGAGCCCGCTCGCCTTCGGCTTCCTCAGCGGCAGGTACCGCAAGGATCGGGCCGTCGACCTGTCGACCGGGCGGGCGGTTCTCCGGCCGGCGCAGTTCGATCCCGCGATCGCGGAGAACGCGGCCAAGCTCGACATCGTCGAGCGGCTCGTCGACCTCGCGGCGGACATCGGGTGCACGCTGCCACAACTCGCCATCGCCTTCACCGTGGCCCATCCGGCGGTCACCTCGGCGATCATCGGACCACGGACCATGCAGCACCTGGAGGACCTGCTCAAGGGCGCGAGCCTCGCCCTGGACGACGCGACCCTCGACCGGATCGACGAGATCGTGCCACCCGGCACGAACCGGTACGAGCCCAACGCCGCCTTCCGCCCCCGCTCCCTGACCGACCCGGCGCGGCGGCGGCGTCCGCTCTCCGAACGCGCCGCGGCCTGAGACGACCGGTGACAGCGTGGCCGCAGCGCGCCGGACCGCCCCGAGCCACCGGCGCGGCACGGCACAATTGAGGCCATGTCGCGTCGTGTCACCCCCACGCTGCTGGCCAGCGCCCTGCTCCTGACCGGTCTGGTCGGCTGCTCCACGGACGCCCCGAGGAAGGAGACCGCGCCGGTCGCCGTCGAGCCGCCGCCGGCCGCCACGCCGACACCGCGGGTACCCGCCGGGTCCGCGCCCGAGAGCGCCTTCGGCGTCGGCGTACGACAGCTCAAGCTGAACCGGGACGGCCGTGCGCTGCCGGTGACCCTCTGGTATCCGGCGGCCGGGAAGGCCGGCGGCGCGGCCAGGCGGTCCGCGGCGGCGGCGGACGGCCGGTTTCCGGTGGTGATGTTCAGCCACGGCCTCGGCGGGCGGCCGGAGGACTACGCCGCGCTGCTGACCCGCTGGGCCGCGGCCGGCTTCGTGGTGGCCGCGCCGACCTTCCCGCACACCTCCAAGGGCGGTGACGGCAACGTCCTCGACGTCCTCAACCAACCGGCCGACGTGTCGTACGCGCTGACCCAGGTGCTGGCGCTCGACGGCAGGGCCGGCGACGGGCTGCGCGGCCGGTTGGCGACCGACCGGGTGGCCGCGGCGGGGCACTCGGCCGGCGGGGTGACCACCATCGGCCTGTTCACCGCGGGCCGGGACGAACGGCTGGACGCCGGGGTGGTGTTCGCCGGTACGGCCGTCGGCGTCGGTACGGCGTTCGCGGGCGCGACCGCGCCGCAGTTGTTCGTGCACGGCGAGTTGGACGAGGTGGTCGACTACGCGGCGGGCAAGGCGGCGTACGACAAGGTGCCGTGGCCGAAGGCGCTGCTGAGCCTGCCCAAGGGTGACCACGGCCGAGCGCTGCTCGGCGACGCCGCGTCACTGCGGGTCGTCTCGGACACGTCCGTCGAGTTCCTGCGCTGGTCGCTGTACGGCGACCCGGCGGCCAAGAAGCGCATCGCCAAGGACGCGACCCGCAACGACATCGCAACCTTCGACGATCACCTCTGAGCGTCGCCCCTCCCCCGCGCGATCTTGCACTTTCTGTCGCGTCATAGCGGGACATTTTTCGCGAGACGGCAACAGAAAGTGCAAGATCGCGGGGGTGTGGAGGTGTGGGGGCCGGGCGCGGGGGTCAGGCGGTGTGGTCGATGACGACCTTGCCGAAGGCGTCGCCGGAGTGCAGGCGGGCGAAGGCGTCCTCGACCCGGCTGAACGGGACCACGCTGTCCACCACCGGGCGGACCTCGTTCTCGGCGCAGAACGCCAGCAGCTCGTACAGCTCCCCCGGGGTGCCCATCGACGTGCCCAGGATCTCCAACTGCATGGCGAAGACCCGGCGCAGGTTGACCGTCGGCTGGTGGCCGGCGGTGGCGCCGGAGACCACGATTCGGGCCATCGGGGCGGCCGACTTCATCGAGTGCTCGAAGGTCGCCGCGCCGACCGTCTCGATCACCACGTCGACCCGCTCCGGCAGCCGGGCGCCGGGCTCCACAGCGGTGGCCCCGAGAGCGGAGATCCGCTCGCGCTTGGCGGCGTCGCGACTGGTCGCGTACACCCGCTTGCCCATCGCGACGGCGAGCGCGACGGCCGCCGTCGCAACGCCGCCGCCCGCGCCCTGCACCAGCACGCTGTCGGCGTCCGCGACGCGACCCTTGGTGGTCAGCATCCGCCACGCGGTCAGCCAGGCCGTGGGCAGGCACGCGGCGTCGGTCGCGGCCATGCCGTCGGGCAGCGGGACCAGGTTCGACCGGGGTACGGCGACCTGCTCGGCGAGGGTCCCGGCGAAGTGCTCGGAGAGGATGGAGACGCCGCGTGGGTCACCGGGAGTGACGACGACCGGGTAGACGACCACGTTGTTGCCCTCGGGGTCCACACCCACCGCGTCGCAGCCGAGGATCATCGGCAACTGCGCCTCGGTGAGCCCCACCCCGCGCAGCGACCACAGGTCGTGGTGGTTGAGCGAGGTGGCGCGCACCCGCACGGTCACCCAGTCGTCCTCCGGGTGGGTCGGCTCGGGTCGCTCACCGACGGTGAGGGCGGTGAGCGGATCGGCGTCGTCGAAGCGGGAGACGAAGGCAGCACGCATGATCGGCACCGTAACAAGCTGAGCGCTCGTTAAGAAGGGCCGGCCGCCGGGCCACGCCGCACGCCGGTCACGCCGTCGCGGTCACCACGCCGGTCACGGCGTTCCGGTCACCACGCCGGTCACGGCGTTCCGGTCACCGCCGGGCCACGCCGTCACGGCGGGCGGCCTCGGCCACCGCCTCGGCGACGGCCGGAGCGACACGCGGGTCCAGCGGCGACGGGACGATCGCCTCGGGAGTCAGCGACTCGGCCACCACCCCGGCGATGGCGTCCGCCGCGGCGACCTTCATCGCGTCGGTGATCCGGGTGGCGCCGGCGTCCAGCGCGCCCCGGAACACCCCGGGGAACGCCAGCACGTTGTTGATCTGGTTGGGGTAGTCGCTGCGGCCCGTGGCGACCACCGCGACGTGCCGGGCGGCCACCTCCGGGTGCACCTCCGGGGTGGGATTGGCCAGCGCGAACACGATCCCACCGGGTGCCATACCGGCGATGGCGGCCTCCGGGATCTCGCCTCCGGAGACGCCGATCAGCACGTCCGCGTCGCGCAGCGCCTCGGTGATGTCGCCGTGGCGGCCGTCCGCGTTGGTGCTCGCCGCCAACTCGGCCTTGCCACCGGTCAGCTCGGTGCGGTGCCGGCCGATGATCCCCTTCGAGTCGCAGACGACGACCTGGTCGGGGTTGACGCCACCGGCGATGAGCATCTTCGTCACGGCCACCCCGGCCGCGCCCGCGCCGCTCACCGCGACCCGCAGGTCGCCGAGCTTGCGGTTGAGCAGGGTGGCGGCGTTACGCAGCGCCGCGAGCACCACGATGGCGGTGCCGTGCTGGTCGTCGTGGAAGACCGGGATGTCCAGCGCCTCGTCGAGGCGACGCTCGATCTCGAAGCAGCGCGGCGCGCTGATGTCCTCCAGGTTGATCCCGCCGAACGAGGGGGCCAGCGCCCGCACCACCGCGACGATCTCGTCCACGTCCTGGGTGTCCAGGCAGATCGGCACCGCGTCCACCCCGGCGAACTGCTTGAACAGCACCGCCTTGCCCTCCATCACCGGCAGGGCGGCGCGCGGGCCGATGTTGCCGAGCCCCAACACGGCCGAGCCGTCGGTCACCACCGCGACAGCGTGCGACGCCCAGGTGTACTCGTCGGCCAGGGCGGGGTCGGCGGCGATCGCCTCGCACACCCGGGCCACCCCCGGGGTGTACGCCAGGGAGAGGTCCTCGCGGCTGGTGAGCGGCACCGTCGAGGCGACGGCCATCTTGCCGCCGACGTGCAGTTGGAAGACGGGATCAGCGGGGTCCACGGTGGATGAAGACATGGCGGTGACTCCAGGATCTGTCGAGCAGATGTGAGGCGGCGGGCCCGGCCGCGAGGTGGGCGGCGAGCGATGGCACGCGGCGCGGGGGGTCACCCGGCACTTTCCGAGCATAGTGTCGACCCTGCCCCTCGGATGTGAGCAGGGTCATATATCCCGACGAGGCACCCGTCCGGGGCGCGGCCAGTAGCGAGCCACCACCCGGCCGCGTACGTCGGCCACGCCGTACGCCCGGGAGTCGTCGGTGATCAACTCGTTGTCACCGCGCAGCCACCAGCCGCCATCCTGGGGCCGGACCGCCCGCTTGACGACCAGCAGTTCCGGCCGTGTTCGGAAGACCGCGACCACCACGTCGCCGGGCCGGATGGGACGCCCGCCCGAGCGGACCAGCACCGCGTCGCCGTGCCGCAGCGTCGGCGCCATGGACGGGCCGGCCACCGCGACCGCCGTCAGCGGGCCGCGCAAACGAGGCGGCTCACCCGGGTGATCGGCGCGCACCGGTTTCACCTCCACCCGGTTCGGGGAGCATTCCCAGGAGTAATGTCGCCTTTGATCATCGCAAACTTCCCATGGAGGATCCCGATGCGACTTCCGCGCATCCTTGCGCCCCGCGTCACCGCGAGCGCTCACTGCGACCTGCCGTGCGGCGTCTACGACCCGGCCCAGGCCCGGATCGAGGCCGAATCGGTCAAAATGATCTGCGAGAAGTACCAGGCGAACACCGACCCGGAGTTCCGCACCCGGGCGGTCATCATCAAGGAGCAGCGCGCCGAGCTGGTCAAGCACCACCTGTGGGTGCTCTGGACCGACTACTTCAAGGCGCCGCACTTCGAGAAGTACCCGAACCTGCACACCCTGTTCAACGAGGCCACCAAGCTCGCCGGCGCCAGCGGCGTCAAGGGCAGCCTCGACCCGGCCACTGCTGACCAGCTCCTCGCGAAGATCGACGAGATCGCGAAGATCTTCTGGGAGACCAAGAAGGCGTGACCAACCCGGTCACCCCGACGATCCGGCCGGTACGTCCCGCGGACGTACCGGCCGTCGTCGCCATGGTGCACGAACTGGCGGCGTACGAACGCGCTCCCGAGCAGTGTCACCTCACCGAGGAACAGCTCACCTCGGCGCTGTTCACCACCGCTCCGGCCCTCTTCGGTCACGTCGCGGTCGACGAGCACGACGCGCCGGTCGGCTTCGCCCTGTGGTTCCTCAACTTCTCCACCTGGGCCGGCGTGCACGGCATCTACCTGGAGGACCTGTACGTCTCCCCGGCGGCCCGGGGCACCGGCGCGGGCCGCCTACTGCTCGCCACGCTGGCCGACATCTGCGTACGTCGGGGTTACCGCCGGCTGGAGTGGTGGATGATCGAGTGGAATCCGGCCGCCGGCTTCTACGCCTCGATCGGCGCCCAGCAGATGAACGAGTGGGTCCCGTACCGGCTCAGCGGTGACGCCCTACGCGATCTGGCCGCTCAGGCGGAGGCCGCCGACACGCGCCCGGGCGACTGACCGGGTAGAGTCCCCGACCGGGGGGATGAGCGTGACTCAACTGACCGGCCAGCCAACGACCGACGACGACGTGGTGCACCTCACGGTGCCCGCCGACGGCGGTTACCTCGGCGTGCTCCGTACCGCCACCGCAGGCCTCGCGGCCCGGCTGCAGTTCGCGCTCGACGAGATCGAGGATCTGCGGATCGCGGTCGACGAGGCGTGCGCCATGCTGCTCGCCATCGCCACCCGTGACGCCGAGTTGGAGTGTCGGTTCGCTGTCACCAACGACGCGCTGACCGTCGAGGTGACCGTGCCGACCGTCCGCGGCGCCACGCTGCCCGCCGAGTCGTCCTTCGCCTGGAAGGTGCTCACCGCGCTGACCACGTCGGCGTCCGCCACGGCCACCGACGGCCGGGCGACCATCTCGTTGCTGACCCGCCGCTCCGGCGGCTACTGACCGGCAACGCTCCGCCGTGCCGGGCCGCGAGGCTCAGGCGGCGCGGCGCGGCGGGGCAGGCGGGACCACCGTGCACGTCAGCGTGCCGCGACGGGATCAGCCGCGCCCGCCGGTCGACGTCACTCGAAGCCGAGGGCCTTCGTCGTGGGCGGGCTGACGAGCAGCCAGCCGACGCCCAGGCCGAGCGCCATCAGCGGAATGCCCAGCCAGCCCAGCCCGCCCTGGATCATGAACCAGCCGATCGGCAGCAGCATCAGCTGAAGGACGATCGCGGGGGCCCGTGCGCCGGCCCGGCGGCGCAGCAGCGCGCGGCCCAGCGCCCACAGCGCGACGGCCGCCCCGACGGCGAAGGCGGTCACCAGCAACGCCGACGCGAGATCGGTGGTGGCGGCGGTCAGGTCGGCCCAGAGCAACCAGACCGCGATCAGCCCGACGGCGACCGCCTCCGCCCACAGCAGCCGCACCGCCCAGCGAAGCGTGCCGGGAATCCGGGCCGAGTCGATGGTCACGCGCGCCACGATACCCGTGCTACCGAGAGGTACAGTGCCGCCCATGCGGGCCGTCCTGGTGGTCAATCCGAAGGCCACCACCACCAGCGAACGCAGCCGAGACGTGCTTGTCCGGGCGCTGCGCAGCGAAGTCGACCTCAGTGTGCGCTACACCCGCCGCCGGGGGCACGCCATGGCGTTGGCCCGGGAGGCCGCCGCGGAGGGCGTCCATCTCGTCGTCACCCTGGGTGGTGACGGCACCGTGAACGAGGTGGTGAACGGCCTGATGACGGCCGAGCCGCCGGCCGGTGTCGGTGACGCGTCGATGGCCCAGCGACTGCCGGCGCTGGCCACCGTCCCGGGCGGTTCCACGAACGTCTTCGCCCGCGCGTTGGGTCTGCCCCGGGAGTGGCCGGACGCCACCAGCATGATCCTGGAAGGGCTGCGCCTGGGCCGGCAGCGCACGGTCGGGCTGGGCCGCGCCGACGACCGCTACTTCACCTTCTGCGCCGGGTTCGGGCTGGACGCCGCCGTCATCCACCGGGTGGAGCAGGCCCGGCGCAAGGGGCGGGTCTCGACGCCCGGGCTCTACTTCCGCTCGATCATGAGCCAGTACTTCTTCGCCTCGGACCGGCGGCATCCGGCGATCAGTCTGGAGCGACCGGGTGAGGAGCCGGAGGGCGAGCTGGCCACCGTCATCATCCAGAACACCGCCCCGTGGACGTACCTGGGTGATCGGGAGGTCAACCCGAATCCGGAGGCGTCGTTCGACCTCGGCCTCGACGTGCTGGCACTGCGACAGCTCCGGGTGGCTAGCACAACACGGACAGTCACCCAATTCATGGGTCGGCAGCCAGATCCGAACGGACGTCAGGTGTTACGCCTCCATGACACTGCGGAGTTCACGCTGGTCTCCAGCCGCCCGCAGGCGTTCCAGCTCGACGGTGACTATCTTGGCGAGCGGGAGAAGGTCAGATTCACCTCCATTCCGGCCGCACTGAGAGTAATCTGCTAGGTCTCGGGTACTGCCCTTGGTCGACGCGGCGCCGCAACCGCTTCGGCAGGCGCCGCCACACCGAGGGGCAGGTGCCGGAAATGTCAGCAATGTCACGCGGACTGTACTATATTGATCCTCGACTGTGGCACGGCGGGTAACCAGGAAGGCACTGGAACCCGGACAAATGGGTTGTGGGCTTGCTCACCGCGCGGAGTTTTTCCGAGCGTCACCCTTGACATCGCGAGCGTTCGTGAAAGTATTCACAAGCGAACTTGAGTTACCGGGACATTGCCTGGATATGCTCGTCAGGTTGAGCTGTTCCAGCAGGTCCCCGGGGCTGACTGCCTGCTCACGCACTGCCGAATGGTCAGACGCGAACGGTCACCATAGGCACTGCGGATGCATATAGGAAAAGCACGACCCGCAATAAATTGCCACCCATCCAGAATGAGGAGTGTTGCCGCCATGGACTGGCGTCACCATGCTGTCTGCCGCGACGAGGACCCGGAGCTGTTCTTCCCGATTGGGACGTCCGGACCGGCTCTCCTTCAGGTCGAGCAGGCCAAGGCCGTCTGCCGGCGCTGCTCCGTCACCGACCAGTGCCTTCAGTGGGCGCTCGAGTCGGGTCAGGACGCCGGCGTCTGGGGCGGGATGAGCGAGGAGGAGCGGCGCGCTGTCAAGCGGCGCGGCGGCCTCCGGGTGCTGCGCGCTCACTCCGCCTGATCTCCCAACGACACAGCAGTACGCCCCGGCGGGTCCGCCTGCCGGGGCGTACTGCTGTCCAAAACCGACCGGGTCGGACGAGCGGTCAGGCCGGCTCGTCGACCCGGCTCAGCACCAGCTCTGCCAACTCGGGCGCATCCGTCAACGGGGCCGCCACCGCCACCGCGCCGGCCGCCCGCGCCGAGGCGGTCACCGCGTCGTGGAACAGGCCCGGCGCGAGAAAGTACGCGGACACCGCGACCCGACGCGCGCCCGCCGCCCGCAGCCGCGTCACCGCCACACCCGTCGCCGGCGGGGCCGCCGAGGCGTACGACACCCGGCAGGGCACCCCGAACTCAACGCCGAGCGCATCGGCCACCCGGCCCACGGAACCGCGCGCACGCGCGTCCCGGGTGCCCGCGGCGGCCAGCACCAGGGCGTCGAAGCGCCCCGGCGCGACCTCCCCGAGCCGACGACGCAGCCCCGCCAGCAGGGCCGGCGTCACCGTCCCGTCCGCCGGGCCGAGCACGTCGGTCACCCGTACCGTCAGCGCTGCTCCGGCCGTCGTCGCGGCGGTCACCGCCGCCGGGATGTCCACCCGACGGTGGTACGCGGCGGTCAGCAGTAGCGGCACCACCACCGCACGCCGGTGCCCCGCCTGGGCCAGCGTGCGCAGCACCTCGGTCGGCCCCGGCTCGGTGTGGTCCAGCCAGCTCGCCCACACCGACAGGCCGGGCCGAGCCGCCGACACCGCCCGGGCCAGCGCCCGGGTGGCCTCGGCGGCTCGTGGATCCCGGCTGCCGTGCGCCACCAGCACCACCGGGACCGCCCCGCCGGCCGCACCGGGGCCGGTCGGGGTCGTCGAAGACGAGGTCAGACGTGCAGCCCGCACTCGGTCTTCTCGAACATGGCCCAGCGGCCAGCGCGCGGATCCTCGCCGGCCTTCGTCCGGCGGGTGCACGGCCAGCAGCCGATCGAGCCGTACCCCTGCTTGAACAGCTCGTTGACCGGCACGTTCCAGCGGGCGATGTAGGCGTCCACGTCCCCCTGCGACCAGGCCGCGATCGGGTTGACCTTGACCTTGCCGCGCCGCCCGTCGAACGTCACCACCGGCGTGTTGGCCCGGGTCGGCGACTCGTCCCGACGCAGACCGGCGGCCCAGGCGTCGTACCCGGACAGGGCCCGCTCCAACGGCTCCACCTTGCGCAACTGGCAGCAGTCGTCCGGCGACTTGTTGAACAGTCGCGGACCGTACTGGCCGTCCTGCTGCCCCACGGTGAGCCGGGGTCGGATCGACCGGACGTTCACCGGCAGCGTACGGGCGACCTCGTCGCGTACGCGAAGCGTCTCGGGGAAGTGCAGACCGGTGTCGAGGAAGACCACGTCCACGCCCGGGGCGACCCGGGACACCAGGTGGGCCAGGACGGCGTCGGCCATCGAACTGGTGACGCAGAACCGGTCGCCGAAGGTCTGCGCCGCCCAGCGGGCGATCTCCAGCGCGGGAGCGCCCTCCAGCTCCCGACCGGCGTCCTCGGCCAGCACGCGCAGCTCGTCCGGGCTGCGCAGGGACGGGTCGGCGGGCTTCGGACCACCCGGGCCGACCAGGCGCAGGCTTGCGGCGGAGACGAGGCTCATCGGGTCACCGTCCGGGAGAGCAGCCCGGTGAACTTCACCGAGAAGACCCGGGCGCAGGCGTGGCACTCCCAGGCGCCGTGCCCCGCCTCGTGCGGCCGCAGGTCCTCCTCGCCGCAGTACGGGCAGTACAGGGGTGCCGCTCGGTTCTCGCTGCTCACCGCAGTTCCTCCTCGTCGACTCTGATCACCCAGTTGGCGAACGTCTCGCCCTCGTTCCGCCCGGCCAGGTAGCGGCGGGCCAGCCGTTCCACGTACTCGGGAAGCTCCTCGGCGGTGGTCTTCAGGCCTCGCAGCTTGCGGCCGAAACCGGCGGTCTGCCCCTGCGCCATGCCGAGGCCGCCGCCCAGGTGCACCTGGAAGCCCTCCACCTGCCGGCCGTCCGGGCCGACCACCAGCTGACCCTTGAGGCCGATGTCGGCGACCTGGGTGCGGGCGCAGGCGTTCGGGCAGCCGTTGATGTGGATCGAGATGTCCGCGTCGAAGTCGCGCAGCCGCTGCTCCAGCCGGGCCACCAGCTCCTCACCGCGAGCCTTGGTCTCGACGATGGCGAGCTTGCAGTACTCGATGCCGGTGCACGCCATCGTGCCGCGACGCCACGCCGACGGCCGGGCCTCCAGGCCGATGCCGCGGAGCGCGTCGACGAGCGACTCCGTCCGCGCCGTCGGCACGTCGAGCACCAGCAGCTTCTGGTACGGAGTGAGCCGCACCCGGTCGCTGCCGTGCGCCTCGACCACGTCGGCCAGTTGGCTGAGCTGCGCGCCGGAGACCCGCCCGACCACCGGGGCAGCACCCACGTAGTTCCGCCCATCGGCCTGCTCGTGCACACCCACGTGGTCGATCGGCTTCGACGGCAGGGTCGGCGCGGGGCCGTCGAGCAGCGTACGACCGAGGTAGTCCTTCTCCAGGACCTCGCGGAAGCGCTCGACGCCCCAGTCCGCGACCAGGAACTTCAGCCGGGCCCGGTTACGCAGCCGGCGGTAGCCGTAGTCACGGAAGATGCCGACCACGCCGGCCCAGACGTCCGGTACCTCGGCCAGCGGCACCCAGACGCCGAGCCGCTGGGCGAGCATCGGGTTGGTGGAGAGGCCGCCACCGACCCAGACGTCGAAGCCGGGGCCGTGCTCGGGGTGGTCGACACCGAGGAACGCGATGTCGTTCGACTCGTACGGGGTGTCGACCAGCCAGGAGATCGACGTCTTGAACTTGCGGGGCAGGTTGGAGTACTGCTTGTCACCCACGTACCGGGCGACGATCTCGTCGACCGCCGGGGTCGGGTCGAGCAGCTCGTCGCGGGCCACCCCGGCGACCGGGCTGCCGAGCACGATGCGCGGGCAGTCGCCGCACGCCTCGGTGGTCTGCAGGCCGACCGACTCGAGCCGACGCCAGATCTCCGGCATGTCCTCGACGCGGATCCAGTGGTACTGGATGTTCTGCCGGTCGGTGATGTCGGCGGTGTCCCGGGCGAACTCCCGGGAGATGTCCGCGATGACCCGCAACTGGGCCAGGCTGAGCTGGCCGCCGTCGATGCGGACGCGGAGCATGAAGAACTCGTCCTCCAGCTCGTGCGGCTCCAGCACGGCGGTGCGCCCGCCGTCGATGCCCGCCTTGCGCTGGGTGTAGAGGCCCCACCAGCGGAACCGGCCGCGCAGGTCCTGCGGGTCGATGGAGGCGAAGCCACGGTGCGCGTAGATGTTCTCGATCCGGGCCCGAACGTTGAGCGGGTCGTCGTCCTTCTTGATCCGCTCGTTGGGGTTGAGCGGCTCACGGTGCCCGAGCGCCCACTGGCCCTCGCCCCGGGGCCGGCGCGGCGGCCGGGCGGGCCGGGCCGTCGGGTCCTCGGGCCGGGCCGGGATGCTGCTGACCGCCATCGCGGCGTCCTCCGTTGTCTGCTGTGCCTCGGGGCACGCGCGGGGCGCGACGGCCGGCCCGACGAAGCGGGCGGGACAACGGTGTCTTCAGACAGCCGGCGCGGAGCGCGCCCGAGACAGATTGGTCGGGCGTCGTCAGTGAGCCGGACAGATGGCGCTGCGCACGCGGCCGTAGTCGACGTGGCGACGAGCCACGAAGCGGCGGACGACAGCGGCGGTCATGCGCCCATGCTGCCACACCGCGTAGGGCCCGGCCAATGTCCACGTGCGGCATCCCACATCACGGGCCAGCCAACTCGCGGCACTTCGCGGGGTGGGCCCGAGGGCCTTGGCGGCGTGGCAGGCTCGGGGCTGTGGACGGATGGTCCGGGAAGTCGATCGGGGTCGCGCGGGGCGTGCCGGTCTGGCTTCTTCCGGCGCTGCTGACCCTGGCGGTCACGCTGACCGGGATCGGTTCGGCGCAGCTCTGGCGCGACGAGCTGGCGACCTGGAGCGCCGCCACCCGGTCGCCGGAGGAACTCGCCCGACTGGCCGGGACCATCGACGCCGCCACCGGACCGTACTACCTGTTCATGCACGTCTGGGTCCTGGTCGTCGGCGACTCCACGGTCGCCCTGCGGGTGCCTGCCGCGCTGGCCATGACCGTCGCCGCGGGGCTGCTGGCCGTGCTCGGGGCGCACCTCGTCGACCGGCGCGGCGGTCTGCTCGCCGGGCTGTTGTTCGCGGTGCTGCCCAGCACCTCCCGGTACGGGCAGGAGGCCCGCCCGTACGCCCTGGCCACCGCCCTCGCGGTACTCGCCACCCTGTTGCTGGTGGCCGCGCTGCGCCGGCCGGGGTGGGCCCGCTGGACCGGGTACGGCGTCGCCGTGGCCGCGCTCGGGCTCACCCACCTGGTCGCGCTCACCCTGCTGGCCGCGCACGCGCTGGTCGTGCTGGTCACCTGGTGGGGTGGTCCCGGGGTGGCCGGCATCGCCGCGACCGGCGGTCGGGATCGGCGGGTGTGGCGGTGGGCGGTCGCGCTGGTGCCGGTCGCGCTGGTGGTGACACCGCTGCTGCTGCATGCCCGCGCGCAACGCTCCGAGCAGTTGAACTGGGTCGGCCTGGCACGGCCGGACGACCTGAGCGCGCTGCCGGGCGGCGTGGCCCAGAGCAGCGTGGTGGGCGGCCTGCTGGTCGGGGTGGCGGCGCTCGGCGCGGCCCGACTCCGACGGCGCGCCCTGCTACCGCTGAGCGCGGTGCTGCTGCCGGTCCTGCTGCTCTTCGTGGCCGGGGCGGTCGTACCGCTGTGGGTGCCCCGCTACCTGGTGTTCGTGGTGCCGTTCGCCTGCCTGCTGGCCGGCGCGGCGCTGGCGTCGGTGCCCGCGCCGGCCGCACTCGCCGTGGTGGTCCTGGCCGGGCTTCTCGGCCTCCCCGACCAGGCCGCGTTGCGGCGGACCCACGAGTGGCCGCGCAGCGCGCCGGTGGACTACGCGGGCGTCGCCCGGGTGATCGCCGACGGCCAGCGCCCCGGGGACGCCGTGGTCTACTCCCCCCGGCACAGTTGGCTCTTCCTCGATCTGGGCATCGAATACCACCTCGACGACCCGCCACGGGACGTGCTCGTCACCGAGGACGAGGTCGCCCGGGGCGATCTCTGGGCCGCCGAGTGCTCGCGACCGGCGCAGTGCCTGGCCGGCACGGCACGGGTCTGGCTCGTGGTTGCCGGGCGGCACGCCGAGCCGCTGGCCGCCGTGCCGGCCGCCAAAGGCGACGCGCTGCGCGCGCAGTTCACCGTCGCCCAGGTCTGGCAGCGCCCCGGCCTGACCGTCGCCCTGCTGACCAGCCGCTGACCGACCGGCCCACCGCGCGGACCCGCGCGTCGACCGTCGGCCTGCTCGCTCGCCGGCGAGGTCGACCGTGGGCCCGACCGAGCAGGAGGCGGGCGGACCCCCGCGGCGTCGGCTGACGGCCTCATCGCCCACGAGGCGTGGCCGGCCCACTGCGATGAGCGTGATGCCGGTGAGTCATCTTGATGACTCACCGGCATCACGCTCATTCACATATCCGCTCCCCGCAAGGGCCCGCGGGCAGCGGACAGCTCAGCCCTGGGAGCGGCCGTCCGAGGCGCTGCGGCCCAGGGGGACGACCAGCAACGCCTCGGTGCCTCCGTTGACGCCCGCGCGCAGCTCGATGGTGCCGCGCAACTCCCCCGTGACCAGTGCCCGGACGATCTGGAGGCCGAGTCGGCTGCCACGTTCGGCGTCGAACTCGGGCGGCAGCCCGCGTCCGTTGTCGGTCACCGAGACGTGCAGCATCTTGCGGAACCGGTGCGCCGAGACGACCACCTCGGGTCGCAGCGACGGATCGACCTCGGGTGCGGCCACCGGCACCAGGCCCGAGGCAGCCGCGCTCACGGCTGGCTCCTCCGCCTCGTCCGCCGGTGGGAAGCCGTGCTCGACGGCATTGAGCAGCAGTTCGTTGAGCACCATCACCAGCGACGTGGCGATCTCGGCCGGCAGTACCCCGAAGCTGCCCTGGCGGCGCATCCCGACGCTCACCTCGGTCGCCGCGACCTCGGTCGCCGCGCTGGCGACCCGGTCGACGATGCCGTCGAACTCGACCGCCTCGTCGCTCGACATCGACAGCGTCTCGTGCACGAGGGCGATCGAGGCGACCCGGCGGACGGACTCCTCCAGGGCCACCCGGGCCTCCGGCATGGACACCCGGCGGGCCTGCAACCGCAGCAACGCGGCCACCGTCTGAAGGTTGTTCTTGACCCGGTGGTGGATCTCCCGGATGGTGGCGTCCTTGGTGATCAGCGCCCGATCCCGGCGGCGGACCTCGGTGATGTCCCGCACCAGCACCAGCGCGCCGATCGGTACGCCGGCGGGCATCAACGGCAGCGCCCGGGTGAGCATCGTGGCCCCGCGCGCGTCGATCTCCCGGCGGGGCGGGGCCTCGCCCCGCAGCGCGGCCAGGATCCCGGTCGCCGCCTCGGTGCCGTCGAGCGGGTCGCCGGCCAGTCGGCGGTGCAACGCCGCCAGGTCCTCACCCACCAGGTGCGAGGCGTAACCCAACCGCCGGTACGCCGACTGGGCGTTCGGGCTCGCGTAGGTGACCTTGCCCCCGGCGTCGAGGCGTACCAGGCCGTCACCGACGCGGGGCGCGGACGTTGTCTCGCCCGGGTGCCGGGGCGGCGGGAAGGTGCCGTCCGCGATCATCTGGGCGAGGTCGTCGGCCGTGGTCAGGTAGTTGAGTTCGAGCTGGCTGGGCGTTCGCGCGGTGGAGAGATTGGTGTCCCGGCCGACCACGGCGATCACCTCGCCGGCCTCACCGTCGGCGGTGCGCAGCCGGACCGGGATCGCCTCGTGCCGGGCGGGCACGTCGCCGTACCAGACCGGGTCGCCTTCGCGCCAGATCCGCCCCTGGGAGTAGGCGACCGCCAGGTGGGCCACCTCCGAGCCGCCGATGATGCGGCCCACCTGGTCGTCCTGGTACGCGGTCGGCGCGGTGGTGGGGCGCACCTGGGCGACGCAGAGGAACGTGCCCTCGGCGTCAACCGGCACCCAGAGCAGCAGGTCGGCGAAGGACAGGTCGGAGAGCAACTGCCAGTCACCGGCGATCCGGTGCAGGTGGTCGATGTCGGCCGGACGGAGGTGGGTGTGCTCCTCGGCGAGGTCGCGCAGCGTGGACACGGTGACCAGGGTGCCACGCCGCGCCGCGCCTCACATCGTCGCGGTGACCTTCTTCAGGCCGCGCGGCGCGTCCGGGTCCTCGCCGCGGGTGAGCGCCAACGCCAGCGCCAGGCGCTGCAACGGCAGGATGTCCAGCAGCGGGGCGTACCGCTCGTCGACCTCGGGGACGGCGAGCCGTGCGGTGCCCGGCACGTCGGCGGAGCCGACCACCACCACGTCGGCGCGGCGCTCGCCGAGCCGGGGCAGCACCTCGCCCATCGACCGGCCGCCGGGGCCGGAGCCGACCACGGCGAGGACCGGGACCTCCGGATCGGTCATCGCGAGCGGGCCGTGCAGCAGGTCGGCGCCGGAGAAGGCGAGCGCCGGCAGGTACGAGGTCTCCATCAGCTTCAGCGCCGCCTCGCGGGCGGTCGGGTAGGCGTACCCCCGGCCGGTGGTGACGAGTTGGCGGGCGAAGCGGTAACGCGGCGCGAGTTGGGCCGGGGTGTCGTCGGCGAGGGTGCGGGCGGCCAGGTCGGGCAGCGCGGCGAGCGCCTCGCTCTCGGCCGTGGGGAGTACGCCGTCGCCGGCCCGGATGCCCTCCACCAGCATCAGCAGGGCGAGCAGCTCGGCGGTGTACGTCTTCGTCGCCGCCACCGCGCGCTCGTGGCCGGCGGCGATGTCGATGCTCAGCTCGGCCGTCTCGACAAGCGGGGAGTCGGGGGCGTTGGTCACCGCGAGGGTGAGCGCGCCGGAGGCCCGCGCGGCGCGCAGCACCTCGGCCAGGTCGGGCGAGCCACCGCTCTGGCTGACCCCGACGACGAGGGCGTCGGACAGGTCGGGGCGTGCGCCGAAGAGGGTGACCACGCTCGGCGAGGCGAGCCCGGCGGGCAGGCCGAGCCGGATCTCGGTCAGGTATGCCCCGTAGAGGGCGGCGTGGTCGGAGGTACCCCGGGCGGTGAAGACGACGTGCCGTGGTCGACGCTCGGCGACGACGGCGGCCACCCGGGCGATCGCCGCCGCGTTGGCGGTGTCGAGCAGGCGCGCGTAACCGGCCGGCTGCTCGTCGATGTCGGCGGCCATTCCCGCCCCTGCACGTGACACGGACACTCCCCTCCTGCGCGATTGCCGCGCGTTTCCTGCTCAGTCTTGCACCCTTCTGCTGGCCAGAGCAATTATTCGAGCAGTAGTGCGCAGTTGATCACTTGATCATCTCAATATCAACTACGCTGGCCCCGCCGAGAAACTGCGACGAGAGGACACCGTGCCCGAGGGAAGGGACAACCCCGCGCTCTCCGCGACGGAGGAGCTGGCCCTGGCCCGGCTGGCACTGGGCGAGGGTGACCTGCACCACGCCGCCCGCCACCTCGCTGGCGCGTTGGCACGAGCGCCCACCCTGCCCGAGGTGCACGAGACGCTTGCCCACCTCGCCGCGGCCGACGGAGGAGGCCTCGACCTCTTTCCGATCAACCACCACACCTTCGTGGGCGCGGTCGTCGCCCGTGCCCACCTACTGGCCGCCGCCGGCCGCCCCGCCGAAGGGCTGGAACTGCTCGCCGCCGCGACCGGCCACGCGCCGGGCGCCGAGTGGGCGGGCGTGCCCTGGGTGACCGCTCCCGAACTGGCCGAACGGCTGGACCCGGGCCGCCTGGCCCGCGTCCTCATGCAGGTCTGCGCGGCGCTCGGCGACCCGGTGCCGCGCGCCGGCCGGGCCGCCCTCACGCCGTACCTCACGCTGGCCCGCAACGCTGTCACCGTCCATCCGGAGAACGGGACGCTGCTGGGCGCGGCGTCCGCGCTGGCCCGGCGTCTCGGCGAGGTCACGCTGGCGATCCGCTGGGCCAGCCGAGGGGTACGGAGCCAGCCGTCGAAGATGGGCGAGGTCTGGCTCGGGTACGCGTACCGCAGCGCGGGCCGGACCCGCGACGCCCTCGCGGCCCTGTACCGGGCAGTCGACCTGGACCCCGACGACCTGGCCGTCTATGCGGACATCGCCGGCACCCTGGCCGACATCGGCCGGCTCGACGACGCGCTGGAGTGGACCGAGCGGGCGCTGGCCCGGGACCCGACGTTCGACTGCGCGGTGCACACGACGCACCGCCTGCGGCACCTGCGCGACGGCGACGTGTCCCACCTGGTCGCGCTCGCCGACTTCATCCGTGACCACCCGGACGACAGTCACGAGCACGGCGACCTGGCCCAGTGCTGTCGGGCGCGGCCCTGGCTCGGGCAACTGACGCCGGCCGGCGGGCCCCTGCTGGACGCGCTGCGCCAGGCGGTCGCCGACGACGACAACGGCATCGGCGGTGTCGTACACCTCACGGCGGCAGCCCCACCGAGCGCACTGCGGACGGTGACGTCCGTGGCGCCCGGGCTGCACATCGAGGTGGCGGGCGCGGTCGAGCCGGACCCGCGCGAGCCCCGGCGCGCGTCCGCACGGCGGCTCTGGACCTTCACGGGGCACCTGCCGACGCCGGCGCTTCCCGGGCCCTCGGCGGTGGCGGTCGAGCGGATCGGTCAGGTGGCCCAACCGGCGTGGCCGCACCCACCCGCCGCCTACGACGCGGCGGTCGGTCTGGCCGGTCTCGACGTGGACGACCTGCTCGGGTTGCTGGTGCGTCCGCCCGCCGCGCCGGCCAACGCGCTGGGCCGGTTGCTGGCCGCGCAGGATCCGTCGATCTGGGTACGCGCCGTCCAGGTGTGGGCCTGCCTGGGGCTGCTGCACCAGCGCACCGACGAGCCCTGGGACGGCTCGACGAGACGACAGGTGCTGCTCGACCTGGTCTGGGGCGTGGAGGACTGGGTCACCGAGGCGGCGCTGTTCGCCCTGGTCACCGCCGCCTGGGTGGACCCGGAGGCGCGGTCGGACGTGGCCCGGGTGGTGGCGGAGCGGTTGGCCGACGTGGCGACGGTGGCCCAGACGCGGCCGGTGCCGATCGCGACCTCGCTGGCCCACCTCGCGCTGGCCGCCCCGGCCGTCGATCCGGTCACCACGGCCCTGGCCACCCGGATGCTCGGTGAGCGGGCCCCCCGCCTTCCCCGCCCCCGCAACCCGCTACGCCGTCTCTGGCAGCGCCTGACCCACCGACCCTGAGTGTTCCGCGCACACGCGAGAAGCGCCCCGCCGAGGATCGGCGGGGCGCTTCTTCGGGGGAGGATCAGGCGACCGGGGCCTTGCCGAGGGCGACCTCGGCGTCTTCCTCCGGTGTCGCCTGCGCCGGCGCCTCGTTGGCGGTGCGCAGCGGGATCTCCTTGATGAACCAGGCGAGCACCGGGATCGCCACGGTGAACAGCACGGCCCAGAGGAACACGTGCGAGATCGCGTCGGCCAGGCCGCCGAGGACCAGCTCCTGCGCCTGGGCGGGGAGCTGCTTGAGCTTCTCCAGGTCCATCCCACCGCCGCTGGACTCGCCGCCGAAGGCCGCGCCGGCGGCTGAGTCGGCCAGCCGGTTGGCGAAGATCGCGCCGAACAGCGAGATGCCGAACGAGCCGCCGATCGACCGGAAGAACGTGGCCGCGCCACTCGCCGCGCCCAGGTCCTTCTGCTCCACGCTGTTCTGCGCGATCAGCATCGAGGTCTGCATGAGGAAGCCCATGCCGACGCCGAGCACGACCATGTAGAGCGAGGACGTCAGCTTGCTGGTGTTGGTGTCGAGCATGGACAGCAGGGCCATGCCGCCGGCCATCACCACACCACCGACGATCGGGTACGCGCGGTACTTGCCGTTCTTGGTGATCGCCCGGCCGACGGCGAGCGAGACGACGAGCATGCCGAACATCAGTGGCAGCAGCAGCAGACCGCTGTTGGTGGCCGAGGCCCCCTGGACGGTCTGCTGGTACAGCGGCAGGAAGTTCATGGCGCCGAACATCGCGAAGCCGAGCAGGAAGCCGACCACCGAGATCAGCGCGAAGTTGCGGTTGGCGAAGAGCGTCAACGGCAGGATCGGCTCCGGGACCCGACGCTCCACCAGGCCGAACGCCACAAGCGTCACCAGCGCCAACGCGGCGAGGCCGAAGATCTGCGGCGAGGTCCAGTCGTACTCGTTGCCGCCCCACGTGGTGATCAGGACGATCGCGGTGATGCCCACCGAGAGCAGCCCGGCGCCGAGCCAGTCGATCCGGTGCTCGGTCCGGTACTTCGGCAGGTGCATGGTGGTGATGAGCACGAGCAGCGCGATGCCACCCAGCGGCAGGTTGACGTAGAACGCCCACCGCCAGGAGAGGTTGTCGGTGATGAAGCCACCGACCAGCGGGCCGGCCACCATGGCGATGGCCATGATGCCGGCGATCATGCCCTGGTAGCGCCCGCGCTCGCGGGGCGGGACCAGGTCGCCGATGATCGCCATGACGCCGACCATCAGGCCGCCCGCGCCCAGGCCCTGCACGGCCCGGAAGGCGATGAGCTGCACCATGCCGTCCTCGGGCCCGCCGAAGATCCCGGAGCCGGCCATGCCGCAGAGCGCCGAGCCGACGAGGAAGATGACGACCGAGGTCAGGAAGACCGACTTGCGGCCGTAGAGGTCACCGAGCTTGCCCCAGATCGGGGTGGAGACGGTGGTACCCAGGACGTACGCGGTGACCACCCAGGTGAAGTGGTTGAGGCCGCCGAACTCGCCGACGATCCGCGGCAGCGCGGTGCTGACGATCATGTTGTCGAGCATCGCGAGCATCATCGCGATCATCAGCCCGAACAGCACGACCCGTACATTGGGTCGCACGTCGGTCTGGGTTGCCTGAGTCATGGGTAAGCTCCCCCCGAGGTTTGTCGTACTTACTTGCCGCCCGGCTAGTCACCTTACTAGCCGCACGGTAAGTTGGATACCGGCACGCGGTCAAACGAATTGGAGGGCGTGGGTGAGGGAGAGCACAGGCGGCACCCGGGAGCGGATCAAGGCCGTCGCGTTGGAGCTCTTCACCGAGCAGGGGTACGAGAAGACCTCGCTACGGGAGATCGCCGAACGCCTCAACGTCACGAAGGCCGCGCTCTACTACCACTTCAAGAGCAAGGACGACATCGTCGCCAGCTTCGTGGAGGATCGGCTCGACCAGATGGACGCGCTGACCACCTGGGGCGAGTCACAGCCGGCGACCCTGGAGACTCGGCGCACGCTGATCTCCCGCTACGCCGACACGATGTTCGGCGGCGACATGCCCTCGGTGATGCGCTTCTTCGAGCAGAACCAGACCGTGCTCAAGAGCCTCTCCTCCGGCCAGCAGATGCGCGGCCGGATGATGCAGCTCGCCAACGCGCTCTGCCGCGGCGACGACTCCCCCGCCGCCCAACTCCGCGCCGCGCTGTCCCTCTTCGCCGTGCACACGAGCTGGTTCGCCGTACGGGCGCCGGGCATCACCGACTCCGAGCGCCGCCGGCTAGCGCTGGAGGTCGCCGACGAGTTGCTGGCCGCGATCGGCACTCCGCGAGACGGGGACGCCACCCCGACCAGCCCGGCCAACGCTCGCGGCTGACGGGCCGACGGTCAGCCGCGGGACAGCTCCAGCCGCAGGCCGAGCAGAGCCACTCCGGCCGCCGGCGACCAGTCCTTCTCCGGCGTCCGCACGAACCCGAGACGCTCGTAGAGCCGGTGGGCCGACACGGCCATCCCCGCGCGGACGCAGATCACGACCGCCGTGCAACCCAGCTCGGCGGCCCGGTCGACGCAGGCGCGCGCCAGCGCCACGCCGACACCCCGCCCCTGGGCGGCCGGGTCGACGGCCAGCATGCGGAACTCCGCCTCGCCCGGCCCGGACAGCTCGGCGAACAGGGTGCCCGGCAGCACGAAGGTCACCGAGCCGAGCACCGATCCGGTCGCCTCGTCCACCGCGACCAGCACCTCGCCGGCGGCGGCCCGGGTCGACACGTCGGCCAGTACCGCCGCGTAACCGTGCTCACCCTTGAGCTGACCATCCGCCTCGTACGCGGCCACGGTCAGGCGGGCGACCGCCGGGAAGTCGGCCGGATCGGCGAGCCGGACCAGCAGGCCGGTCAACCGATCACCGCGATCAGGTCACCGTCCTGCACCACGTCGCCCTCGTGGACGGCGAGCTGCTGGACCACGCCGTCGGCCTCCGCGACGACCGGGATCTCCATCTTCATCGACTCGAGGATCACCAGGGTGTCGCCCTCGGACACGGTGTCGCCCGCCGACGCGACGACCTTCCAGACGTTCGCCACCATCTCGGCGCGGATCTCCTCGGCCATGTCCACGGCCCTCCCTTTTCGCGATGTGCCTGCCGACGTATCCAATCACGCGAGGCTGGGGCATGGGTGCGCAGCGGCGCGGGTCGGCCCCGGCGGCAGGGACGGGGTGTCGGTCGCACTACCATCAGCGGGTCGGACCCGACGCCGGGCGGCGGCGTGGATGCAACCGGCGCGAGGCCGCGCGCGAGACGGATCCGACCCATCACGAGGAGGTCAGCATGGCGAAGAAGGCCCGGAAGAAGAAGGCCCGGAAGAAGAGCAGCGCGAACCACGGTAAGCGCCCCAACTCCTGAACGTGCCGACGGGCCGACAGCCCGTCGACGGTCAGCTCACCCCGGCCGAGGCCGGGTACACCGGTGGCCCGGGTCGCTATCGACCCGGGCCACCGGCGTGTGTGTGCTCTGGTACGCCGACGTTCAGTCGGCCAGCTCGCGGGAATCGCTCGTCTCGAAGACCACCAGCTCGGTGAGCTTCACCCGCAGCCGCTCACGCAGCTGGTCCGGCGCGGTCTCGTTGCCGCAGCAACGCGCGACCAGCGCCCGCACCTCCTGCTCGAGCCCGTACTCGCGCAGGCACGGCCCGCACTCGTCGAGGTGGTGCCGGATCAGCGCGCGCCGCTCGTCGGCGCACTCGAGATCCAGGTAGAGGTAGACCTCCGCGAGCACCTCGCGGCAGTCCGTCTCGTGCGGCTCTCCACAGCTCACGTCACACCTCCCGGCTGGCAGCGGCAGCGGTCGAGCCCTTCGCGGACCGGGCCGGGCTGAAGCCCCGCTCCGCGGCGTACTGCTCGAGCAGCTTGCGCAGATTACGACGGCCGCGGTGCAGACGCGACATCACGGTGCCGATCGGCGTGCCCATGATGTCGGCGACCTCCTTGTAGGAGAAGCCCTCGACGTCGGTCAGGTAGACAGCCAGGCGGAACTCCTCCGGCAACTGCTGGAGGGCCTCCTTCACGTCGCTGTCCGGCAGCCGGTCCAGAGCCTCGGTCTCGGCCGAACGCAGACCGCTGGAGGTGTGCGACTCGGCCTCGGCGAGCTGCCAGTCGGTGATCTCCTCGGTCGGCGCCTGGATCGGCTGGCGCTGCCGCTTGCGGTAGGAGTTGATGTAGGTGTTGGTCAGGATCCGGTAGAGCCAGGCCTTCAGGTTCGTGCCCTGCTCGAACTGGTGGAAGGCGGCGTACGCCTTCAGGTACGTCTCCTGGACCAGGTCCTCGGCATCCGCCGGGTTACGCGTCATGCGCAGCCCAGCAGCGTAGAGCTGATCGACGAATGGCATCGCGTCCCGTTCGAACCGGGCCCTGCGCTCGTCCGTCTTCTCGGTGGTCAACCGCACATCCCCTCGCGTCGGATGCTTTCCCGCCGAGGATACGCGCACGGACCTGCCCACAGATTCACTTCCGGCCGGTGTGCTCGTGCTCACCGCACCCACCCCGCCCGGTCCCGCTGTCACGGGCCAGTCCGGACCATCCAGCAGCCGCCGTAGC
This sequence comes from Micromonospora sp. CA-248212, assembly GCF_050948405.1. Taxonomy (NCBI): domain Bacteria; kingdom Bacillati; phylum Actinomycetota; class Actinomycetes; order Micromonosporales; family Micromonosporaceae; genus Micromonospora; species Micromonospora sp. CA-248212. The sequence goes on from NZ_CP192023.1 coordinate 6,205,085, forward strand.
TGCCGGGCGTCCCGCTCGTCCCGTTCCAGGCTTCGTGTCTCGGTCGGCACCGGTCACCCCCCTCGCAGAAAAGTCGTCCGGGGTTAGTAACGCGAGATGACCACTGGGGCATTCCGTCCGGCTCTCCCGTTCCTGGTCCCGGCCCCGGAGACGCCGGCGCTGGGACCAGGAAGGGCCTGGGAGGACTGGTGACACCTGTCCGGTTCGGACGGGCGGCACCATCGGATGCAACGACCCGCGCCCAGCACCGGAAACGGTCCCTGAGGTCAGTCGGCTGTCCAGCCGTGGGAGCGCAGCCAGTCCCGGACGACCGCGCCCGTGCCGGCGGGGTCACGTCGCAGGTCGTGCGTCTCCCCCGGCCGGGTCACGACCCGCACGCCCGGCCCGGACCCGGGCACGCCGAACGGATCCCGGTCGCCGTTGACGACGAGCGTCGGCAGACCGGTGGCGAGTTCGGCGGCCCGGGACCGCTCCGGCTTGCCGGGCGGGTGCAGTGGAAAGGCCAGCGCGAGGACGCCGGCCGCGCCGACCGCGCCGGCCGTTCGGCAGGCGACCCGCGCGCCACTGGAACGACCACCGACCAGGAGCGTGGGTACGTCGGTGTGCCGCTCGCGCAGCACGGCCAGCACCGCCGTCCACGCCTCGTCGAGGTGCCCGGCGGGGGCCGGCGCCCGACGGCCGGCGACACGGTAGGGCTGCGTCACCCGGACCACCGTCAGGCCGGCCGTGACCGCCGCGTCCCGAACCGCGAGCAGGTCGGGGGCGTCCACGCTGCCGCCCGCCCCGTGCCCGAGCACCAACAGGGCGACCGGCGCGCGAGCCGTCGCGACGCCGGCCGCCCGGCCCGGCGCAACGGTCGGACCGACCGGTGGGTCGGTGTCGATCCGCGCCGGACCGCGCGGGGTGTCGATCTCTTCGCTGGGCAGCACCGGCCCATTCTGCGCCGACCGGGCCCGTCACCGGGATCGGTTCGCCGCGCTGGTCGGCTCAGCGGCGCGCGATGGTCAGCTCAGCGGCACCAGCGTGAGCAGGCGGTCGCGGACCGGAGGGCCGGCGTCGTCGACCGCGTCCGGGTCGGGTTCGACCTCGCCGCGCCACGCGACGAGCATCGCCCGCCGCTCGCGGGGGGTGGTCGCCCCCCAGACGCCGTGACAGTCGCCGACCTCCAACGCCCATGCCAGGCAGGAGCCCTGCACGTCGCAACTGCGGCAGAGTGCGACAGCGGCGTCCGCCGGTTCGTTAGGTGCCGGAAAGAACGTCTCCGGATCGACGCTCTGGCACGTCCCTCTGGTGCGCCACGCTTCGTCCTGTCGACGTTCTCGCAGAGCCCGCAGCAGCCGCGGATCTCTGCGTGCCGCAGCCACCTCGTGCGGGCGGGGCATACGCGCCCGTGTCATTTCACCCACCTCCCCCGTGGGACCGGCAGGATCGGTGAAGTCGTCCGCCCCGTGCGAACCGACAGCCACTACCGGCGCTGTGTTGTATCGCACTTTCGGACACCGGGACAAGGGGCTTTCAAGAACATGGCTGAACGGCCAGGCGACGAATCGATCAGAACCTGGCAAATCGGCGCTCGACGATGCCTCTCATTCTCAGAACAGGGTCAACTCCGGTGGGGACGACATTGACGGAACGGACACGCGAGCGGTCAACTCCGGGCCGTCGTTGCGCACGTCGCCCACCGCCGGCCCGACCGGGCGGATCTCCAACCCGGCGAGAAGGTCGGACGACGCGGGGGCGAGCAGACGCTCCGGCTCGTCGCACGGCGTCAGCCACGACGACCACCGCTCGGGGGCCAGCAGCACCGGCATCCGGTCGTGCACCTCGGCCAGATCGCCGAGCGCCGCGGTGGTCAGCACGCTGAAGGTGAGCCGGCTGTCCGCCCCGGACTCCCAGAACGACCAGATCCCGGCCAGGGCGAGCACCGAGCCGTCGGCCGGGGTCATGAAGTACGCCTGCCGGCCGCCATCGGGCCGGCGGACCCACTCGTACCAGCCGTCCGCCGGGACAAGGCACCGGCGGCGGGCGAACGCCCCGGCGTACGCCCGGCTGGTCGCCACCGTCTCGGCCCGTGCGTTGATCATGCGGGCGGCGCCGGCGGCGGACCGCGACCAGTGCGGCAGCAGACCCCAGCGGGCGACGCAGAGGCTGCGGTGCCCCTCGGGGCTGAGCCGGACCAGCGGGACGCGATCGGTGGGCGCGACGTTGTGATCCGGCCGGAGCACCCCGTCGGTGTCGTCGGACGACTCGAACAGGGCGCTCAGCTCACCGGCGCCCCGGGTCGTCGCGTACCTGCCGCACATGCGCTCACGCTAACCCGCCGAGGGCCCCGCCTGCTGTCCCGCCAACCGGGAGTACGCAAGCCGGCCGACGTCACCCACCCGCAGACAGGGCAGAATGTGACCGTGGGGAATCTAACCGCGACCCGGCCGCCACAGCCGTGGGCCGCACCGACCGCGTCCGACCCGGTGGCGGCGACGCTGCGCCTACCCGGCTCCAAGTCGATGACCGCACGTGCCCTGGTGCTCAGCGCCCTGGCCGCCGGGCCGTCGACCCTGGCCGAGCCGCTGCGCGCCCGGGACACCGAGCTGATGTCCGCCGGTCTGCGCGCGATGGGCGCGCACGTCTCGATCAGTGACGACGAGCGCTGGCTGGTCCGGCCGCACCCGCTGGTCGGCCCCGCCCACGTGGACGTGGGGCTGGCCGGCACCGTGATGCGGTTCCTGCCGCCGGTGGCCGGCCTGACCGACGGGCAGGTCACCTTCGACGGTGACCCGTACGTCCGCACCCGGCCGCTCGGCCGGCTGGTCGACGCGCTGCGCTCGCTGGGCGTCCGGATCGACGTCGCCGGCACCGGCAGCCTGCCGCTGACCGTGCTCGGCACCGGCGGGGTCACCGGCGGCGAGGTGACGATCGACGCCTCCGTGTCCAGCCAGTTCGTCTCCGCGTTGTTGCTGGCCGCCCCGCGCTTCGACCGGGGCGTGGTGGTACGCCATGTCGGCCCGCCGGTGCCCTCCGCGCCGCACCTGCGGATGACCGTGCAGATGCTGCGGGCCGCCGGCGCCGCCGTCGACGACAGCACCCCCGACGTGTGGACCGTCGAGCCCGGCCCCCTCACCGGGCGCGGCTGGGACATCGAGCCGGACCTCTCCGGCGCGATGCCGTTCTTCGCCGCCGCCCTGGTCACCGGCGGTGAGGTGACGCTTCAGGGCTGGCCGCACCGCAGCGCGCAGCCGGTCGAGCAACTCCGCTCCCTGCTGCAGCGGATGGGCGGCGAGGTCACCCTCTCCACCGACGGGCTGACCGTCCGGGGCACCGGGGTGGTGCACGGCCTGACCGCCGACCTCTCCGACGTCAGCGAGCTGACCCCGGTGCTGACCGCGCTGGCCATGCTCGCCGACTCACCCTCGGTCTTCACCGGCGTCGAGCACATCCGCGGCCACGAGACCGACCGGCTCGCCGCCCTCGCGCAGGAGTTCACCGCGCTCGGGGCCGACGTCACCGAGACGCCGGACGGCCTCGCGATCCAGCCCCGGCCGCTGCGCGGCGGGATCTTCCGCACCTACCACGACCACCGCATGGCGCACGCCGCGGCGGTGGCCGGGCTCGCCGTGCCGGGCATCGAGGTGGACGACGTCGGCTGTACCTCCAAGACCATGCCCGAGTTCCCGGCGCTATGGTCAGCGATGGTGACCGGCAAGTGAGCGTCCCGGACGCGCACTGAGAGCTGACGCGGAAAAGAGGACGGGTCCTGGCGACCAAGCGGCGGGAGTACGACGAGGACGACGTACGGGTGCGGCCCGGGAAGTCGTCGCGTCCGCGTACGCGCACCCGACCTCAGCACTCCGACGCGGTGGACGGCTTCGTCATCGCCGTCGACCGGGGGCGCTACCAGTGTGTGCTGTCCGGCGCCGAACGGGGAGCGGTCGGCGCCGAGCTGCCGACGGTGACCGCGATGCGGGCCCGGGAGCTGGGCCGCAAGTCGGTGGTCGTGGGTGACCGGGTCAGCCTCGTCGGCGACACCTCCGGCGCGCAGGGCGCTCTCGCCCGCATCGTCCGGATCGCCGAGCGCCGCTCGGTGCTGCGCCGCACGGCCGACGACGACGAGACCACCGCCGAGGGCCGGTTGGAACGTGTCGTCGTGGCAAACGCCGACCAGTTGGTGATCGTCAGCGCGTTGGCCGACCCGCCGCCGCGCACCGGGTTCATCGACCGCTGCCTGGTGGCCGCGTACGACGCGGACGTCGAGCCGCTGCTCTGCCTCACCAAGGCCGACCTGGCCGGCCCGGAGGAGGTGCTGGGCTACTACACGGAGTTGGAGCTGCCGTACGTGCTCAACCGTCCCGACGCCGACCTGGGCGCGCTGCGCGCGCTGCTCAGCGGCCGGGTGTCGGTGCTGGTCGGGCACTCCGGGGTGGGCAAGTCGACGTTGGTGAACCGCCTCGTCCCGGACGCCGCGCGCGCGGTCGGGGTGGTCAGCGCCATCGGTCGCGGCCGGCACACCTCCACCAGCGCGGTGGCGCTGCGGCTGCCACCGGTGCCCGGCGTCGACACCGACCCCGGCTGGATCATCGACACCCCGGGCATCCGTAGTTTCGGGCTGGCGCACGTCTCCGCCGACAGCCTGCTGCACGGGTTCCCCGACCTGGTGGAGGGCACCGTCGACTGCCCGCCCAACTGCCCGCACACGGCCGACGAGGCCGACTGCGGGCTGGACGCCTGGGTGGCCGCCGGGAAGGCGGACCCGCGCCGGCTGGCGTCGTACCGCCGGTTGCTGGCCTCCCGGGCCGGCGACGGCGACGCGCGCGGTGAGGGCGACCAGCGCGGGCCCGGCGAGGGCGACCGGCGCGGGCCCGACGAGTGACCCGGTGGACGTCGGCTAGGTTGCCGGCATGACCGGGTACGCCGACGACCTCGCCCTCGCCCATCTGCTCGCGGACCGCGCCGACGCCATCGCCACGGCCCGGTTCCGGGCGCTCGACCTGCGGGTGGACACGAAGCCGGACCTGACACCGGTCTCCGACGCGGACACCGCCGTGGAGCGGGAGATCCGGACGCTGCTGACCGAGCACCGGCCCGCCGACGGGCTGCTCGGTGAGGAGTACGGCGCGCGGCCGGCCACCGAGCCAGGTGGCCGCCGGTGGATCGTCGACCCGATCGACGGCACCAAGAACTTCGTCCGTGGGGTGCCGGTGTGGGCCAGCCTCATCGCGCTGTACGACGGTGACCGGCCGGCGGTCGGCGTGGTCTCCGCCCCCGCGCTGGGACGGCGCTGGTGGGCGAGCGCGGGCGCGGGCGCGTACGCCGGTCCCGGTCCCGACGCGGGCGAGCGGATCGGCGTCTCCGCGGTACGCGACGTCGGCGACGCGAGCGTCTGCTACTCGTCGCTGACCGGCTGGGAGGACGCCGGGCGGCTCGACGCGCTGCTCGACCTGCTGCGGGCCGGCTGGCGCAGCCGGGCGTACGGCGACTTCTACGGCTACATGCTGTTGGCCGAGGGCGCGTTGGAGGTGATGGTCGAACCGGAACTGTCCCTGTGGGACGTGGCGGCGCTGGTGCCGATCGTCACCGAGGCGGGCGGCACGATCACCGATCTGACCGGTCGACCCGCGCCGACGGGCGAGCCCGGCACCGAGAGCAGCGTGGTGGCCACCAACGGTGTGCTGCACGCCGACATCCTCGCCCGTCTGGATCGACCAGCCGAGCGCTGACTGCCGACAACCTCTATCCTCGCCAGGTGGTCTCCTCCGGCTGGTGCTTCCTCGCGGCGATGATCGTCGCGTACGGCTTCGCCAACCTGCTCCAGTCGGTGGCCGCGGCGCGCACCACCGTGCACCACACCTTCGATCCGGGTCTGCTGCTGAGACTGGCCGGGCACCGGACGTACCTGATCGGGCTGACCTGCCAGATCGGCGGTTTCGTGCTCGCCTTCCTGGCCCGGCGCGATCTGCCCCTGTTCCTGGTTCAGGCGAGCGTGGCGGCCGGGCTCGGGGTGACCGCGATCATCGGTGTGCTGGTGTTGAAGTGGCGGATGCCGATGGCGGAGGTGGCCCTGCTGGCCCTGCTCTTCGCCGGGATCACCGCGCTGGTGCTGGCCGCGCGGCCGGCACCGTCGAAGCAGCTCGGCACCGCCGGCTCGATAGCCCTGCTGGTGGCGCTCGGGGTCATCGCGGTGCTCGGCTTCTTCGCCGTCCGGCTGCACGGCGCCCCCGGTTCGGTGGCGCTGGGCTCGCTGGCCGGTCTGGCGTTCTCGTCGGCCGCCGTCGCGGCCCGGCCGCTGGCCTCCGCGCCGTCGGCCGAGGCGTTCCTCGCCGACCCGCTGTTCTATCTGCTGATCGGCCACTCGATCGTCGGCCAACTGCTGCTCGGCCTGGCCATGCAGCGCGGTTCGACGACCGCCGCGGTCGCCGCCATGGACGCCGCCGGAGCGGTGCCCGCGGCGATCGTCGGCCTGCTGCTGCTCAACGACAAGATCTGGCCGGGGCGCGAGTGGCTGGCCGCCGCCGGTTTCCTGGTCACCCTGGCCGCCGTGATCGGCCTGACCCGGTACGCCCAGCCGCAGCAGCACCGCGCGGCGGCCCGCCGCAGTAACCGGGACATGGTCGGCGCCGGCCGAGCCGCCTGACGCGAAAGCCCACGCCGCCGCCTGAGACGAGAGCCCACGCCGCGTCACGCGGACGCGGCGTGGGCTCTGCCGTCCTTCAGGCCTCGACGGGCTTGCGGCGACTCGCCACCCGCTCGTAGAGACGTTCCAGCGCGGCCGCGGTCCGTTCCCAGGTGTAGCTGCTACGGACCCGGTCCACGGCGGCGTGACCGTAGGCGAACCGGCCGGCGTTGTCGGCGAGCAGCCGGCGCAGGGACAGCCCCAGCGTCCGGACGTCACCGGGTGGCACGAGGCGGCCGGTGACCTCGTCGACGACGGCGTCCGCCAGGCCGCCCATCGCGTAGCCGACAACCGGTACCCCGCACGCCATCGCCTCCAGGGAGACGCGGCCGGCCGAGGAGTAGTGCGGAGTGCAGGCCACCACGTCGGCCGAGCGGTACCAGGTCGCCATCTGGTCGTGCGGTACGGCTCCGACGAGGCGTACCTGCTCGGCGACCCCGGCGCGTTCGGCCAGTTCGCGCAGGCGGCGTGCCTCGGTGTGGTGGGACAGTTGGTCGGCGGGTGGGCCACCGGCGATCACCAACTCGGCGTCGCCGACCAGCCGCATCGCCCGGATCAGGTCGTCCTGGCCGTGCCCCGGGGACAGCCCGCCGACGGAGAGGATCCGGGACCGCTGTTCGCGCGGAGCCGCCTCGCCGTCCGGGTGGAACTGCGCGGTGTCCACCCCGGCCGGCACCATCGCCACGGATGTCCGTTGCAGGCCCATCCGGGTCAACTCGTCGACCTCGTCGTTGGACTGGGCCACGGCGATGTCCACCGCCCGGGTCAGCGCCCGTTCCAGCGGGATGCGCTCCCCCGGGCCGTCGTACCCGCCGCCGAGGTGGCGAAGCTGCTCCACACCGAGCGAGTGGAAGGTCTGTACGACCGGGATGTCGGTCTCCCGGACGGCGTGCGCGGCAGCCAGCCCACCGATCCAGTAGTGCCCGTGCACCACCTCGGGACGCCAGGCGCCGCCCCACTCGTCGGTCAGCCAGCGCCCGAACTCGGTGACGTGCGGGACGAGTCCGGCGGTGGGCAGGGCGGTCGGCGGACCGACTGGCACCCGGTGCACCCGGTAGCCGTCGACGTCCAGCGTCGCCGGCAGTTCCGGGTCGTCCCGGCGCTCGTAGATCCGGACATCATGGCCTCTGCCCGCCAACTCGGCGGCGACCCGCGCGATGTGTTGTCGAGTGCCGACCGGCGGGCCGTCGGCGTGCCGGTACGAACTGCTGTGCGCGCAGACGAGGCCGACGCGCATGGGTCACCTCCCTGCGATCTTTTCCTCGGCGGTCCCGGTCAGAGCGTCCCATTAACCTGCGCGCGCCGAGTCGAAACCTGGCAGATCGGGAACAGTCACCGCGAGTGCCACCGACACTTGCGCCACGGCAATCACAGCGGCCCCGAATCGGAACCTCACCGGCCGGTGGTATGACCGGCCCCGACCCGGGGTACCGCTGGGAGATGCCGCTGACCCGGAGCCTCGACGATTCGACCGTGGTGATCACCGGCGCGTCCAGCGGGATCGGCACGGCCACCGCGTACGCGTTGGCGCGGCGTGGTGCCGCCGTGGTCCTCGCCGCCCGCAGCGAGCAGGCGCTACAGCAGGTCGCGCAGCGCTGCCGGCAACTGGGGGGCCGCGCGCTGGCCGTACCCACCGACGTGACCGACCTCGACTCCGTGCAGCGCCTGGCCGAGCGGGCGGTGGTCGAATTCGGCCGCGTCGACGCGTGGGTGAACAACGCCGCGGTGAGCGCGGTGGGTCTGTTCGACGAGATCCCGGTCGCCGAGTTCCGGCGGGTGCTGGAGGTCAACCTGCTGGGCACGGTGCACGGCATCAAGGCCGCGCTGCCGCACCTGGAAGCGGCCGGCGGGGGCGTGCTGGTCAACAACGCCTCGGTGCTGGCCGAGGTGGCGATGCCGTACCAGTCGGCGTACAACGCCGCCAAACACGGCATCCGCGGCCTGGCCGACACCGTCCGGCAGGAACTGCGGGTCACCGGTCGGGGGCAGATATCCGTCTGCACCGTGTTGCCGGCAACCATCGACACCCCGTTCTTCCGGCACGCGGCCAACCACAGCGGTCGGGAGCTGGTGCCACCCCCGCCGATCTACCCGCCGGAGGTGGTCGCCCAGACGATCGTGCGGTTGCTGCGCCGGCCACGCCGGGAGGCGTACGCCGGTGGGGCCGCCCGGCTGCTCGGCCTCCAGTGGCGGCTGGCGCCGGCGTTGGTCGAGCGGACCCTCGGCTGGTACGCCCACCGCACCCAGTTCGGTCCGGGCGTCCGGCTGGACAGCACGGGCAACGTGTTCCACGCCGACGGGCAGGCCAGCCGCGACGGCGGTTGGCACGGCCGACGGCGTCAGTTGGTGCGGATGACGGCGGCGTTCGGTCTCGCCGCGGCGGGCACCGCCGTCGGCACGATGGCGGCGATCAACCGCCGCTCCCGGTCGATCCGCTGATGACGGGCCCTGCCCCGGTTACGGCGGGAGGGCAGCGGGTAGTGATCAGACATGCGCGACAACGAGTTCCCGACCCCCGTGTCCGACACCGAGGCGGAGGGTCTGCCCGACACCGCCGACGACGACTCGACCGCCTACGACGACGTCCTGACCGGGCGTGAGGCGGACGGTCCGGAGCCGGCCCAGATCCCCGGCGACCGTACGCCGGTGGCGGTGGACCGCTTCGGGACGACCGCCGAGGAGCAGCTGGACGGGGAGTCGTTGGACTACAAGCTCGACCGGGAGGTCTACGAGCGCCCGGTGGACGACCCGCTCGCCGGCCCGGTCGACCCGAAGATCGCCTTCGAGGCGGAGAACGAGGCCGCCGCGGCGGAGGCCCAGCTCGACGCCGACGTGATGGACCCGGGGCCCACCTCGGACCCCAACTCGCCGGTCTCCCTCTACGACCACGGTCAGCTCGGCACCGTCGCCGACGCCACCGTGGGCCGGCTGGTGGAACCGGACGAGGGGGCGCACACCGACCAGGAGACCGATTCGGTGGCGTACGACGCGGGCGCGGCCGGTGGCGGGGCGACCGCCGAGGAGCTGGCCATCCACGAGACCGAACCGCCGCGCTCGGTCTGAGGTCCGGTCAGTCGTCCAGCCCACGCTCGATGGCGTAGCGGGTCAACTCGACGCGGTTGTGCAGGTGCAGCTTGCCCAGCGTGTTCTGCACGTGGTTCTGCACCGTACGGTGGGAAAGGCCGAGCCGCTCGGCGATCTGCTTGTACGACATCCCCTTCGCCACCAGACGCAGCACCTCCGTCTCCCGGGCGGTGAGCCGGGGCGTCCCCGGCTCACCGTCGTCGGCCGTGCCGGCCTCCGGCCCGGCGGCCAACCGGCGGTACTCCCCCAGCACCAGCCCGGCCAGGCCGGGCGTGAAGACCGGGTCGCCGTTGGCGGTGCGACGTACCGCGTCGAGGAACTCGCCGGGCGCCGTCGACTTCACCAGGTAGCCGGTGGCGCCCGCCTTGACCGCGTCGAGCACGCTCTGCTCCTCGCCACTGGCACTGAGCATGAGCACCCGCACGGCGGGCAGGGCGGCGCGCAGCCCGACGACGACCTCGACCCCGGAGATGTCCGGTAGTTGCAGGTCGAGCACGACCACGTCGGGTCGGGCGGCGGCGCCGATCCGGATGGCCTGCCGCCCCTCGCCGCTGGTCGCCACCACCAGGAAGCCGGCCTCCGCCAGGTCCCGGGCCACGCCCTCACGCCACATCGGATGGTCGTCGATCACCATCACCCGCACGGCGTTCACGGCCGCGTCCTCGGCACGGTCAGCTCGATCTCGGTGCCGGCGTCGGGGCTCGACATGATCCGGACCGTCCCGCCCAGGTCGGTCACCCGGCCGCGGATCGACTGGGTGACACCGAGCCGCCCCTGCGCGGCGGCCTCGGCCAGTCGGCTCTCTTCGATGCCCGGCCCCTCGTCACGGATCGACACGGTCACGGTCTCCCCCTCGTCCTCGACCAGCACCCAGGCCCGTCCCCCGGCGTGGCGGCCGACATTGTCCAGGGCCGCGCCGGTGGCGGCCGCCAACTCGCCGGCCACCTGCCGGGGCAGGGTCACCGGGGTGGCGGGCGCCGAGAGCGACACCGCCGTCGAGGCGTACCGGCCGAGCAGGTCCCGCAGGTCCACCGCGTCCGTCCCGGTGATTCCGGCGGGCGTGGTGCCGGCGATCAGAGCGCGCAGCGCGGCCTCCTGCTCACCGGCGAGCCGGGCCAACTCCCCGGCCTCACCGGGCAGGTGCGCGCCGCGCCGCTGCACCAACGCCAGCACCTGCAGGACCGAGTCGTGGATGCCGCGGGCCAACCGCTCCCGCTCCCGGGTGGCCGCCTCCAGCTCCACCGCGTGCTGCAGGCGTTCCTCGGCGCGCACGGCGAGCCGGGCGACGTGCCCGACCACCACCCCGGCGAGCAGCAGCAGGATCACCCCGGTGAAGGAGGACTGGCCGATCCGCTCCCGGGTGGCCAGGTCCGCGCCGGCCACCAGCAGCGCGGCCACCGTGCCGCGCCGCCGGCCGCCGGAGACGGCCCAGGCCAGCACCGGGCCGGCCATCCAGGCCACCCCGAGAGTGGGTACGCCGTGCCCGAGCGCCTGCCGCCCCACCACCCACGGGCTGGACAGCACGATGGCGATCACCACGCCGAGGTCGACCAGCAGCAGTGGCCAGCGACGCCAGGCCGGTCGGGCGTACGCGACGGCGGCCAGCCCGGTCCAGATGACCATCACCAGCACCAGGGCGCCGACGATGATCGGGTGGGCGTACCGGTCGGCGTCGCGTACGGCGAGCACGCCGACGTACCCGAGGGAGGCCAGCCGGAAGACGGTGAGCGCCCGCCAGAGCGGCACCTCGAAACCACCCGGCGGCGACGGCATGGCGGTCAGGATGCCACAGCCGGGTCGGTGACGCGGGGGCCACGTGGTGCGGTCCAGGAAACCCTGACGTACGGTTGAAAAGCCGCGAAATATTCCGAGATCCGCCGCCGGGACAGGGCCATGACGAATGCAGATCCGCACGCACCGCGTACGGTTGTGCCCATCGAACCCGCCCTCCTGATCGCCGAGGCCTTCGACCAGGCCCAGGTGACCGAGATTCGACACTCGGTCACCTCCTGCGCGCACGCCTGCGGCCTCGACGGCCAACGGCTTGACGACTTCGTGCTCGCCGTCAACGAACTGATCACCAACGCGGTGCGGCACGGCGGCGGGCGCGGGTGGCTCCGGCTCTGGCAGGAGCCCGGCGAGCTGCTCTGCGAGGTGGCGGACCACGGGCACGGCATCACCCCGCAGCGCCTCGGCGACCGGAGTCGTCCCGCCGCGGAGACAGCCGGCGGATGGGGCCTCTGGCTGGCCCGCGAGCTGACCGACGCGATGGAGATCGCCACCAGCTCCGCCGGCACCACCGTCCGAATCACCACCACCCTCCCCACCCCCTAACCCCACCCCACCCCACCCCGCCCCCACCCCACCCCACCCCACCCCGCCCCCACCCCACCCCACCCCACCCCACCCCGCCCCCGCCGCGCCCCGCCGCGCCCCGCCCCGCCGCGCCGCGCCGCGCCGATCTTGCACTTTCGGTGGCGACGAAGCGGTCCCAAGGCGACATTTGGGAGGCACAAAGTGCAAGATCGGCGAGCCGAAGCGGGGCGAGGCGAGGGGGCGGGCGGGGCGAGGGGGCGGGCGGGGCGAGGGGGCGGGCGGGGCGAGGGCGGGGGGCGGGGAGGGCCGGGGCGGGGCGGTCAGCCGAAGAGGGCGGAGACTGACTCGCCGTTGTGGATTCGGCGCATCGCCTCGGCCAGAGCCGGGGCGACCGAGAGGACCTGAAGCTTCGCCACCCGCTTCTCGGCCGGGATGGGGACCGTGTTGGTGCAGACGATCTCCAACACGCCGTCCTGGTCGCTGAGCCGGCGCAGCGCGTCGCCGGAGAACAGGCCGTGCGTACAGGCCAGCCGGATCGAGCGGACCTTCAGGTCGCGCAGGTGCTCCATCAGCTCGATCACGGTGCTGCCCTTGGCGATCTCGTCGTCCAGCACGATGACGTCCCGGTCGGCGACCTCACCGATCACCGCGCTGATCTTGACGAGGTCGTCGCTGAACCGCTGCTTCGCGCCGGCCGCGACGGGCGTGCCGAGCAGCCGGGCGAAGGCGGCTGCCTCCTTGGCGTTGCCCAGGTCGGGCGAGACCACCACGGTGTTGCTCAGGTCGTACCGCCGGAAGTGCGTGGCCAGCTCCCGCAGCGCGTGCAGGTGGTCGACGGGGACGCTGAAGAAGCCGTGCACCTGCGGCGAGTGCAGGGTCAGCGCCAGCACCCGGTCCGCTCCCGCCGAGGTCAGCAGGTCGGCGACGAGCCGGGCGCCGATCGAGATCCGTGGCGCGTCCTTCTTGTCCGAGCGGGCGTACGCGTAGTGCGGAAGCACCACGGTGATCCGGCCGGCGGACGCGCCCCGCGCCGCGTCGATCATCAGCAGCAGCTCGACCAGATTTTCCTGCACTGGCGGCACCAGCGGCTGGATCAGGAAGACGTCCCGCTCCCGGCAGTTGGCCTGCAACTGCACCTCGAGACAGTCGTTGGCGAACCGGGAGACCCGTACCGGATGCAGCGGCACCCCCAGGTGGGCGCAGATCTCGGCGGCGAGGTCGGGATGGGCAGTTCCACTGAAAACGGCGATGTCGCGCACGTTCGCACATCGTAGGCGACGCGGGGCCGACGTGACGCGTGTCGCACCACGCCGCCACTGCGGGTACGGTGCTGCCGTGACCCCCCAGTACGTCGCCGCCATCGACCAGGGCACCACCTCCTCGCGGTGCATCGTGTTCGACGCCGCCGGGGAGATCGTCACCGCGGCCCAGCGCGAGCACCGGCAGATCTTTCCCCGCCCCGGGTGGGTGGAGCACGACGCCGAGGAGATCTGGGACAACGTCCAGCGGGTGGTCGCCGAGGCGCTGCGGTCCGCCGGCGTCGATCCGTCAGGGCTCGCCGCCGTGGGCATCACCAACCAGCGGGAGACCACCGTCGTCTGGGACCGGGCCACCGGCCGGCCGATAGCCAACGCCGTGGTCTGGCAGGACACCCGCACCGGCCCGCTGCTACGCGAGCTCGCCTCGGCGTACGGCGAGGACTGGTTCCGGGCCCGCACGGGTCTTCCACTGGCCACCTACTTCGCCGGCCCGAAGCTGCGATGGCTGCTCGACGAGGTCGACGGCCTACGCGAGCGCGCGGAGCGCGGCGAGGTGCTGTTCGGCACGATGGACAGTTGGTTGATCTGGAAGCTCACCGGTGAGCACGTCACCGACGTGACCAACGCCAGCCGGACCCTGCTGATGGACCTCACCACCCTCGACTGGGCTCCGGAGCTGCTCGACGCGCTGGGCGTGCCCGCCGCGATGCTGCCCGAGATCCGCTGCTCGGCCGAGGTGTACGGGACGGCCACCGGCGTGCTCGCCGGGGTGCCGGTGGCCAGCGCGCTCGGCGACCAGCAGGCCGCCCTGTTCGGGCAGACCTGCTTCCAGCCCGGCGAGGCCAAGTGCACCTACGGCACCGGCAGCTTCCTCCTGCTCAACACGGGCGCCACCCCGGTGCCGTCCACGCACGGCCTGCTCACCACGGTCGCCTACCGGATCAAGGACCAACCACCGGCGTACGCCCTGGAGGGCGCCATCGCGGTCACCGGATCGCTGGTGCAGTGGCTGCGGGACAACCTCGGGTTGATCTCCTCCGCGGCCGAGGTGGAGGACCTGGCCCGCACCGTGGACGACAACGGCGGCTGCTACGTCGTGCCGGCGTTCTCGGGCCTGTTCGCCCCGCATTGGCGCAGCGACGCGCGGGGGGTGATCGCCGGCCTGACCGGCTACATCACGAAGGGGCACCTGGCCCGGGCGGCGCTGGAGGCGTCGGCGTGGCAGACCCGCGAGGTGGTCGACGCGATGGACGCCGACTCCGACGTGGCGCTGCGCCGACTCCGGGTGGACGGCGGGATGACCGCCAACACGCTGCTCATGCAGTTCCTCGCCGACGTGCTCGACGTCCCGGTGGTCCGCTCCCGGATCACCGAGACCACCTGCCTGGGCGCCGCGTACGCCGCCGGCCTGGCGGTGGGCTTCTGGCCCGACCTCGCCACCCTGCGCGCGCAGTGGCGCTCCGACGCGCGGTGGGAATCGACGATGGCCGCCGAGCTGCGTGAGCGGGAGTTGCGTCAGTGGCGCAAGGCCGTCCAGCGCACGCTCGACTGGGAGGAGTGAGTCATGCCGCAGGTGGTCCTGGCGATCCTGGCGGGCCTCGGCCTGGCCGGAAGCGCGTACGCCCTCGTCCGGTTCCGGCGCGACCTCGGTCTGCTGCGCCGGGGCGTACGAACGCCGGGTGAGGTGGTGGAACTGCGTCCGGTGACCCGGGGGAACGGTCCCCGCACCTACTACCCGGTGGTGCGGTACCGACTGGCCGACGGGACCGAGGTGACCGCGACGCCGGGGCGCTTCCGGCAGACCCCGCTCTCGGCCGCGCCCGGGCCGGTCACCGTGGTGTACGAACCCGAGCGTCCGAACCGGATCCTCGTCGAGTCACCGAGCATCGTCGGAAGGTCCTCGGTGCTGGTCCCGTTCGTCTCGCTGCTCACCGTCAGCGTGACCGTGCTGCTGGTCGGCGTCGGGATCTTTGTGAGCCTGGGCTGATTCGCGCTCCACAGTGGTCCGATCCCCCATGGGTGGACCGTGGTGGGTACCGTCGGCCGGTCACATCGACGACAGCGGGAGGGACACGATGAGCGGGCCGATCGGCGGCACACCGAATCCGGACGTGATGGCGCAACTGTCGGCGCGGATGCGCGAGCAGTTGAGCCGCGGCGAGGAGCTGCGCGAACGGTTGACCGGGTTGACCGGTCACGCCGAGAGCGAGAACGGGTTGGTGCGCGTCACCTGCACCGCCGACGACCCGGCGCGGGAACTACACCTCGACCCACGGGCCCTGAGACTGCCCGCCGCCGAATTGTCGGAGCTGGTCGCCGGCCTCCTGCGCGAGGCGCGGGCCGACCTGGCGCGGGCGACCAACGAGGTGATGCGTGAGTTGGGTGGCCCGGCCGGCCCTGCGGCGGTGCTCCACGACCCGGCGGCAGCGCAGGCGAAGCTGGCGCAGCTCAACGACATGGTCAGCGGGCCGCTCCGGGAGAGCACGGAGATGCTGGAACGGCTGCGGCGTCAACTGGGGGTCTGAGGGCGCCAGCCCGGGAGCGGGTCAGCGGCCGCGCCGCACCCGCTGCACGCCCGCCCGCAGGAAGACGACGGCGAGCGCCACCGTCACCGCCAACAGGACCGCGCCCACCATCAGCGGGGCGATGAGCCAGGCCATCAGGCTGGCGGTGGCCCGGTCGCCGTTGGCCCAGCCGTCGACCCGGTCGCCGGTGTGAAACGAGCCGCCGCCCACCGGGCCGCTGACCACCCTTCCGTCGGACATGTTCCAGGTGCCCCGGCACCGCTGGGTCCCCTTGGGACCACCGTTGTCACAGGACTCGACCTGGATGCTCACCCGCTCGGCGCCGATCAGGTTGCGGCCGAGGCCGATGGGCAGCACCAGCAGGACCAGGAGCATGAGGATCGGCACCATAACCCGCTGCCAGCGCGGTCGGCGGGCCATCCGGGTCAGGTAGTCCTCGGGGGGCGTCGACGCGGAACGTCCGGCTGCCATGGTTCGCAGGCTACCAGCGACGGGCACTCACGCCCATCCATGATCCTGTTAGGCTGTCCGCGCTCCGGCACCATGAACATCGATCACGTACACGGGGAGAGTCGATGATCGAGGTTGACCCGCCGGCGATCCGCGCGCTCGGCGACACGATCGAGCGTCAGGTCGGGCCGCCCCTCGACGCCTGCGCCGAACTGCTGGAGTCCGCCCGCGCCATCGAACACAGCAACTTCACCTCGGTGGTGCCGCAGCTCGCGGTCGCCTACGTCGGCGCGATCGAGTTCGTCGAGGAGCAGTTGCGCACCAAGCGCGAGCACCTCGCTGAGGTCCGGTCCCGGCTGGGCCGTACGGCGGACAACTGGGAGGCCGCCGAGACCGCCAGCACCATCGCTCCCCGCTGAGGACGCCGGAGACCGACATGGCAGACCCCACCTACCCCGCAGCCGCCGCGAAACTCGCGATGACGGAGATCAGCCTGGCCGCCGCGGTCATCCCCGCCGCCTGGCCGATCGCCCAGATCGTCTACTTCAACCAGTGCGACCCCGAGACGATCATGCGCAAGGGCGGCGACTGGTTGGCCATGTACGACCAACTCGGCACCGCCCACGGCAACCTCGACGACGCCCTCGCGACCCTGACCGCGGCCCAGTGGAGCGGCAAGGACCGCGAAGCGTTCGGGGTGCACATCAACGCGTACGGAACGCAGATCGTCGGCACCCAGGTCCTCACGGTCACCGTGGGCGTCACCATGCTCTGCGTCGGAGCCGCCCTACTCTGCCTCGTCGTGGCGTACGCGGTGGTGTCCACCATCCTGGCGGTCTTCGCCGCCTTCATCGCGGCGGCCGGGGCAACCGTCGTCGGCGCACCGGCTGCGGCGTCCGCCCTGGCGACGGCGAACTCGTTCGCCGCCTCGGCGCTCAGCTTCCTCAAGGGGATCGAGACGATGGCCGAGGCGATCGCCACCGGCGGGGCGGCGGCCATCGCGGGTGCCGCCTCGTTCGACGTCGGCACCCACCTGGGCAGCGGCGACGTCGGGGTGCTCAAGGATCTGGTCCAGGCCACCGTCGACGGGCTCGACAATGTCGCCGCCGGGTTCCTGTCCAAGTGGGAGCGCGACTTCGTGGGGTACGGCATCCACAGCGGCGCCCGACACGCGGTCGGTTCCCCGACCGGCCCCGGCTACCTGGTGTACGGAGGCGGCACCCAGGTCGCGCCGGCCGGCACGGACGGCGACGGAGACACCGTCTACGGCACCTCGGGCGTGGTCGACAACCTGTGGTCGAGGTTGTTCGGGAACGACGCCTGGAACCACTGAGGGTCCCAGGCCGGCGCGGTCACTCCCAGCGGTTGCCGGTGAGCTTCTCGTACACCTCGACGTAGCGGGCCCGGGTCGCCTCGACGACCTCGGCGGGTACGTCCGGCGCGGGCGGCAGCTTGTTCCAGCCGCTACCGGTGGCCCAGTCCCGCACGTACTGCTTGTCGTAGGAGAACTGCACACGGCCCGGCTGGTACGACTCGGCGGGCCAGAACCGCGACGAGTCAGAGGTCAGCAGTTCGTCGGCGAGCACCAGGGTGCCGTCCGACGCCCAACCCAGTTCAATCTTGGTGTCGGCGATCAGGATGCCCCGGTCGGCGGCCAGTTCGGCCCCGCGCCGGTAGATGTCGAGGGTGATCTGCCGCAGCCGCTCGGCGGTCTCCTGGCCCACCTTGGCCACCACGTCGTCGTACGTGATCGGCTCGTCGTGCTCGCCGGCCGGCGCCTTGCTCGACGGGGTGAAGATCGGCTCGGGCAGGATCGACGCCTCGCCGAGCCCTCGGGGCAGCGGTACGCCGGAGACCGTTCCGGTGCGCTCGTACTCGCGCAGGCCGCCGCCGGTCAGGTAGCCGCGGGCGACACACTCGACGGGGACCATGTCGAGCCGCTGGCAGCGGATCGCCCGGCCGGCGAACTCGGCCGGCACATCGGTGGCCGAGATGACGTGGTTCGGCACCAGGTCGGCGAGCTGTTCGAACCACCACAACGAGAGCGCGGTGAGCAGTCGACCCTTGTCCGGGATCGGTGTCGGCAACGGCACGTCGTAGATCGAGATGCGATCCGACGCGACCAGGATCAGGTCGTCGCCGTCGGCGTACACGTCCCGGACCTTGCCCGAGTGCAGAAGTTCCACGTGCCCTAGTACACCACGTGACGCCGCCGGGTCCGTCCGGCCACCCCTGGGCCCACGGGCCGACCGGGGTGACCGGACGGACGTTGACACCCTCCTGCGCCGCCTGCGTGAATGGTCCGACCCCCGTCCGTCGGTGCCAGGAGACCCCGTGTCCGCTGTTCGTCCCCCGATCAACCGGTTTGCCGCCGACCCGGGCCGACGCCGGGTGCTCACCGCGCTGTTCGGCGCTCCCCTGCTGGCCACCGGCGGCCTGGCCGGGTGCAGCGACGGCCCCGACACCTCGACCGGGAACGGCCCGGTCGAGCTGTCGGTCTTCTGGTGGGGCGGGGCGAAGCGGGCCGAGCTGACGGAGAAGGTCCTCCGGCTGTACTCCGAGCGCAACCCGGGGGTCACCTTCCGGGTGACCTGGCAGGGCGTCGACGGCTACTACGAGCGGCTCGCCACCCAGGCGGCCGGCGGGAACGTCCCGGACCTGATCCAGCTCGACGACTCGATGCTGGCCGAGTACACCCAACGCCAGATCACGCTCGACCTGAGCCAGCCGATCGCCGATCACCGACTGGACCTGCGTGGCCTGCCGGAGGGTCTGGTCCGGTACGGCACGGTGGACGGGCGGACGACGGGGGTCGCGGCCGGGCAGACACTCGCCGCCGTGGTCTTCAACCGGGACCTGCTGCGCGAGCTACAGGTGCCCGAACCGCGTGGCGGAATGTCCTGGGCGGACTACATCGCCTGGGCGCAGCTGGTCACCGAGGCCAGCGACGACCAGGTGGCCGGCACGATGGACGCGTCCGGCGACTACCGCGCCCTCTGGCTCTGGCTCCGGTCCCAGGGCGGCGAATTCTACCGGGGTCGGGAGCTGGGCTTCGGCGCCGACGAGCTGATCGCCTGGTTCGAGCTGTGGCAGCGGGCCCGCGCCGGCCGGGCGACGCCGGGCGCGGCCCTCGTCGAGCAGGCCGACAGCGGGGAGCCGTCCCGGCAGCCGGTGGTCACCGGGTTGACGGCCGCGTCCTTCGCCTGGTCCCACCAACTGCCGGAGCTGCAACGACTCACCGACTCCGAGCTGGGCGTGGTGGGCTTCCCGGGGCCGCCGGGCGCCCAGTGGGCACGCGCGTCGATGTACTGGGCCGGCTTCCGGGGCACCCGCCACCCGGACACCGTGGCCGACGTGATCAACTTTTTGACCACCAACGGCGAGGCCGGCACGGTCCTCGGCCACGAGCGGGGCCTCAACCCCAGTCTCGCCGTTCGCCGGTACACCCAGGGCAGCATCACCGACCCGGCCCAGCAGCGCGCCGCCGCTCTCGGGGACAGCCTGGCCGATCAGCTCGGGCCAGCGCCGTCACCGCCACCGAAGGGCCACGCCAAGGTACGCACCCTGCTGGTCACCGCCGCCGAGCGGGTCCGGGTCCGACGGGACGGTACCCGAGAGGCCACCGCCCGCTTCCTGTCCCAGGCCATCGGCGCCCTGGCGGGCTGAGCCCGGGTCGTCAGCGCGACGGGTCGGGCTCAGCCCACGAGCGCGACGGATCAGCGCGGCGGGCCGCCGCGACGGTTACGCGTGAGGCGCAGCACCAGGAACACGATGATCGCGACCACCACGAGGCAGCAGAGCAGACCGAGGAAGCCGAAGCCGCCACCACGGGAGCGCCGCCGCGCGGCCTCCACCACCACCTCGCCGGCCCCCGTGGACGCCCAGGCCGCGACCGGCACGAAGACCGCCAGGACCACCGCACCGAGGACCGCGCTGAGCCGGCCCCACCACTTGCCGAAGGAAGACATGCGCCCATCCTCGCCGAAGGGCGCAACCTCGGCACGGCGGTAGACGCCAAATTCACGGGACCGGGCACGGCGGGCCGCGCAATGCGCCCGCAACCACACGGTAAAAGAGATGATCTTTACATCGATCCATCCAGATGATCGGATTCGGCAACTGGTCATCTCAGGAGGCACTGTGCGGCTCTCTCTCACCCGAAGATCTGCGGCAGCAGCGGTGGGCGTCACCCTCGTCACCGCTCTCGTCACCCCAACGACGGCCCACGGCGCTCCGGCGTCCCCACCCCCGACGGCGCCGCCGGGCCGGGCGGCTGACGCCGCGGCCACACCCGTGACGGTCACGCTCGTCACCGGCGACCGGGTCACGGTGACCCCCGGGCGCAACGGCACGACGCCCACCGTGGACGTCGTCCGCGCCCCGGGCGCCACCGGCGCCGTACGCATCGCCACCGAGGGCCGCGACACCTACGTGTATCCGGACGAGGCGTTGCCGTACCTGGCCACCGGTCGCCTCGACAAGCAACTCTTCGACGTCACCCAGCTCGTCGCCCAGGGCTTCGACGACGCGCGGGCCGACGCGCTCCCCCTGGTCGTCACCCGCACCGCGGGCTCGGCGGCGCTGCGGAGCCGCACCGACCTGCCGGGCGCGGAGACCACGCTGGACCTGCCGTCGGTCCGTGGCCAGGCGATCCGCGCCCACCGCCCACGGGCCGCCGAATTCTGGTCGGCCCTCACCGGCGGCCGCCAGCCCGGCGGGACGGCGTCGACGGCCCGCGCCGCCGACACCGCGACGCCCTCCTTCACGGCCGGCATCGACAAGGTGTGGCTCGATGGCAGGGCGAAGGCCGCCCTCGCCGACACCACCGCTCAGATCGGCGCGCCGGCGGCCTGGGCCGCCGGTGGGACGGGCAGCGGCGTACGGGTGGCCGTGCTGGACACCGGAGTGGACACGACCCACCCGGACCTGGTGAACCGGATCGTGGCGTCCCGAAGCTTCATCCCCGGCCAGGACGTCATCGACCGCAACGGGCACGGCACCCACACGGCCTCCACGGTCGCCGGGACGGGCGCCGCGTCGGACGGTCGGGAGCGGGGTGTCGCCCCCGACGCCGACCTGGTGATCGGCAAGGTCCTCGACGACTTCGGAAGCGGCTCGATCTCCGGGATCATCGCCGGCATGGAGTGGGCGGCACGGACCGAACACGCCAAGGTGATCAACATGAGCCTGGGCGTCAGCGCCTGGCACAGCCAGGACGATCCACTGAGCCAGTCCGTCAACCAACTGACCGCCGAGACCGGCGCGCTCTTCGTCGTCTCGGCCGGCAACAGCGGTCCCGACCCGTACACCCTGGGCGCGCCCGGGACTGCGGACGCCGCGCTCACCATCGGCGCGGTGGACGCCACCGACCACCTGGCCGACTTCTCCAGCGCCGGGCCCCGGATGATCGACGACGGCCTCAAGCCCGACCTGACCGCCCCCGGCGTCGACGTGCTGGCGGCGCGCTCGCAGCACATCGAGTGGGGCGAGGGGTTCTACCGTCTGGACAGCGGCACCTCGATGGCGGCGCCGCACGTCGCCGGAGCCGCCGCCCTGCTGGCGCAGAAGCACCCCACCTGGAGCGCCAGCCAGATCAAGGACGCCCTCATGGGCACCAGCGTGCCCACGCCCGACTACAGCGCCTACCGGGCCGGTAGTGGTCGGGTGAACGTGGCCGCCGCCTACCACCAGGACCAGATCATCGCCACCGGATCGGTCGACGCCGGACTCGTCCCGTGGTCGCCCGGCGCGCAGCCGAAGCCGATCACTCGGAAGATCACCTACACCAACACCACGGGCAGCGCCATCACCTTGGCGCTCGCTGTCGAGGGCGCCGACGCCCCCGCCACGACGTTCGCGGTCGGTGCCAGCCAGGTGACGGTACCGGCGGGGGGCACCTCGACAGTCGACGTCGTGGTGGACCCGAAGGCGCTGACCCCCGGCCGGTACTCCGCCCGGATCACCGCCCGCCACGCGGCCGGTGCCGTGCACACGGCCGTCGGGATCGCGGTGGAGTCCAGGAAGTACGACCTCACGATCCACCTGAGGGACCGCGGCGGCCGGCCGATGAGCGGTGAGGTCGAGATCGTCAGCGCCGACGGCGTCTCCACCTTCATGTGGGTACGGGATGGAAAACTCGTCAGCCGATGGGCCCCCGGCTCCTACACCGTGGTCGGCGCGGTCGACGTCGAGGGCCTGCACGGCGACGGCTCCCTCGGCCTCGCGATGCTGACCGTGCCCGAGGTCGAGCTGACGACCAACCGGGTCGTCGTACTCGACGCCTCGGCGGCCCGTCAGGTGAAGGTGGCGACAGCGCAGCCGACCGCCGTCACCAACAGCCGCATCGACGTCTACCGCTCGTTCACCTCGCGCGAGCCGACGCCCAGCGACGCGAGCGCCCTGCGCGAGACGTTCTGGCCCGGCGCCACCTACGACAGTCTGTGGGCGCTCCCCACCAGGGGCACGGTGCGGGAGGGCAGCTTCGTCTTCACCACCCGGATCCGGGCGGAGCAGACGCCACTGGAGATCAGTCACGACGGCCGTCGTACCGGTGACCCACTCGCACAGCCGGGCGCCCGCCCGCTGACCGACGGCACCACGCGCCTGGACGCCGTCTTCGCCGGCACCGGCGCGACGGCGGACTACGCCGGGGTCCCGGCCCGCGGCAAGGCGGTCGTCGTCCGACGCGACGACGCCGTGTCCCCGTCGGACCGGGTCAAGGCGGCGACCGCCGCCGGCGCGGCGCTGCTCCTGGTCGTCAACGACGGCGAGGGCCGCGCCAGCGAGTGGTATGGAGAATCCGACGGTACGACGAACGGGCCGCTCCCGGTCGCGTCACTGATCGCGGGCGACGGCGAGAGCCTGATCGGCAAGATCACCGCCGCCGGCCGCAAGGGGGTACGCCTCACCGTCACCGCCCACCCCTCGTCGCGGTACCTGTACGACCTGGTCGACTACCACCGTGGCGGCGTACCCGTCGACCCGTCGCCCAGGACCGACCCGAAGCACCTCGCCCGGATCGACCTGGTGTTCGCCCCACCACCCGGCCAGCAGGCCGCCGAGACCCGGACGGACTTCCCGCCGTACGAGTGGGCGGCCGCTCGCGGGTTCCGCTTCCAGCCGGTGGCCCCGGGACCACGTACCGACTGGGTCTCCGCCGGCGACGGCGTCCGGTGGAAGCAGTTCGCCGACGTCCTCAACTGGGGGCGGTCGTACACGGATGAGATCGCCTACCGGCCGGGCAGCGTCCAGAAGGACCGTTGGTTCGGGCCCATCACGCGGCCACGCCTGCTGACGTACGACATCCCGTTCCGGGGCGAGTTCGGGATCAGCGCCTACATCCAGGGGTTCGGCGACGGGGGATCCGCGCACAGCGGCGGGGCCGCGATGCTGCAACGAATCTCGTTCTACCAGGGCGACCGGCAACTGGTGCAGTTCGAGAACTGGCCGGAGCTGTTCGCCGGTGAACTGCCGGCGCAGCGGTCACCGTACCGGCTGGTCGTCGAGACGGAGACCAAGCCGGAGTTCAGCCCGTACTCGTCGAGCACGCGTACCGACTGGACCTTCTTCTCCGCCGCCGTCGCTGGCACGGACGTGCAGGCGATGCCGCTGATCCAGTTGGACTACGGCACGGACGTGGACCTGGCGGGCCGCGCGCCGCGCCGGAACGACCTCACCATCACCCCGGTGGTGGTGGGCAGCACGGCCGCGAAGGACGGCGTCTCCTCGCTCGGCCTCGAGGTGTCGTACGACGACGGACGCACCTGGCAACGGCAGAGCCTCAAGGAGCGCGGGGGCACCTGGACGGCGGCCCTGAACGCGCCGGGCCGGGCCGGGTACGTGTCGATCCGGGTCACCGCCAAGCAGCGTAACGGCGGTGGCGTCACCCAGACCGTCATGCGGGCCTTCGGCCTGCGGTGACATGTGCGCGGGGGCCGGTTCGCGCCGGCCCCCGCCCGCGACGGCGGCGACGTCGACCGGAACGACAGAACCCGGTCCCTGTGCGGGAACCGGGTTCTTGTCGTACCTCGTGGTAGCGGGGACAGGATTTGAACCTGCGACCTCTGGGTTATGAGCCCAGCGAGCTACCGAGCTGCTCCACCCCGCGTCGGCTGTTAAAGCTTAACCCACTCGTCCCGGCGATGATCAGCGGGGGGTCGCCCCACCGGGCAACCGCGCGAGCGGACGCGCCAATGACGAAAGCCCGCCTCCGGAAGATCGGAGACGGGCTTTCTCTCGTAGCGGGGACAGGATTTGAACCTGCGACCTCTGGGTTATGAGCCCAGCGAGCTACCGAGCTGCTCCACCCCGCGTCGGCTCGCTAACCGTAGCGCACCGACCCGGGGCACCGCAAAGCGACTCCGATACCGCCGTCAGCCCAGCCAGTTCTCGATCGCCGCCACCGCACGCCGACTGTCGGCGTCCACCTGCGCGCGCTCGGCGGCGGTGTACTCCCAGCCCTGCTCCCAGAGCACCGTCACCACGTCGTCGACCCGGACCGCCCGGACCAGCCGCACCTCGTACGCGCCCGGGTCGCCCATGCCCGCCGGGTACGGGGCCCGCAGCTCGAACAGCACCGACTCGTCGCCGTACGCCCCCGGGTCCAGGATTCGCTGCCGCCAGACCCTGGTGTCGTCGGGCATCTTCTGCTCGGGGCAGGCGCGCACGGCCTGCCGCAGCTCCCGCAGCGCGTCGTCGGCGCGGCCCGGACGGTAGATGGTGATGCTGTGCCGGTAACTGCCGTCCGGCACATTCCCGGCCGGGGTCTCCGGCCGCTTGTAGGCGATCGACCGGGCACGGCGCTGCACCACCGCCGACTCGCTGGCGTACCGGGCGCCGCACAGCGTCGGCAGGACCGGCCCCGCGGCGGTCGACTCCAGACCGGTCCGGTTGGCGGCCGCCAGGACGAAGAAGGCCCGGTCCGGGATCGAGGTGGGCGCGTGGGCGGTGGCCTGGACGGTGGGCGCGCCCGACCGCGTACCCCCTGCGGTGGTGTGCGACGGCGTCGGGGACGACGATTGCGGCGTGGGCGGCGCGGACGCCGACGGGGTGGGCGTGGAACTGCCCGCGACCGACGGCGGGGCCGGCGTGTCAGCCGGTGGCGGCAGCGGCACGGACCCGTCCACGGGGAACGCCAGGCGTCCGCCGACGGCGACCCCACCGAGCAGCACCGCCACCGCCAGCGCGCTACCCGCCGCTCGGACCAGGGCCCGCCGGTCGGCGTGCCGCCGGACCACCTCGGGAGGTGCCACCGTCACGTCGTCCACGGCGACGGTGAGCGATCGGTACAGGTCGGAGAGTT
This sequence comes from Micromonospora sp. CA-248212, assembly GCF_050948405.1. Taxonomy (NCBI): domain Bacteria; kingdom Bacillati; phylum Actinomycetota; class Actinomycetes; order Micromonosporales; family Micromonosporaceae; genus Micromonospora; species Micromonospora sp. CA-248212. The sequence continues at coordinate 6,230,684 of NZ_CP192023.1, forward strand.
CAGCGGACATCGTTCGCCTCCAGTTCGTCGATGTGGACGTCGGGCAGCAGTACGGCCAGCCGGCACCGGCCGCGGGACAACCAGGACTTGACGGTGCCGACCGGCACGTCGGCCTCCCGGGCGATCTCCTCGACCGACATGTCGAAGAGGTAGTGCAGAGCCAGCGCCTGTCGCTGCGCGGCCGGCAGTTGACGGAGCGCGCTCACGAGCAGCACCCCGTCCTCACCCGGTGGGGGCGCGGTCGGCGGCGGACCGCTGCGGCTCAGCAGGACCCGCCGACGGTGCAGGTGCCGCCAACGGTCGTTCGCCAACCGGGAGACCACCAGTCGCAGCCATGCCTCGGGCGCCGGGTGCTCGGCGAGCCGCCCCCACTGCCGCCAGGCCCGCGCGAACGCCTCCTGCACGACGTCCTGCGCCTCGGTGTGGTCACCGGTCACCGCGTAGCCGTACCGGATCATCCGCCGGACGGTGCCCCGGTAGAAATCGTCGAAGCTCTGTGCGTCCCTCACGACTGCCCCCTTGTCCGCCCCCGATGCATCAAGGACGGCAGGGGGCCGGCCGGGGTTGCGGCTCGGCTGGACAAAGCGTGTCGGAGAGGCGACAGGCCGGCATACCGTACGGATGCGACGGAGCCCCCGACGTCCGGACCCGGGGGTCCGACGTCGAGGGCTCCGGTGTGCCTGACGAGCGGCTGGTCAGCCGCCCGGCGTGGCGCTCGGGGTGCCGGACGGCGGGGGCGCGCCGCCGCTCGCCTGCTGCGCCTGCTGGAACGCGGTCAACGCCTCGTCCAGCGCCTTCAGCGCGCGGCCGTACCGTTCGAAGTCCCCGGAGGTCTGCGCGGCGCGAACCTCCGTGATGGCGGACTGCACCCGGTCCGCGGCGACGGCCAGATCGCCGGCCGGCGGGGCGGTGCCGCCCGGCGTCGGGGTCGCGCTCGGGGTCGCGCTCGGCGTCGCGCCCGGCGACGGGCTGGTCGGGTTGCCACCCGTGGTGGGCGGCGGCGAGGTGCCCTGCCCGGCCTTCTTACCCTGATCGACCAACTGCTTGATGCCGTCGTTGATGTTGTCGGCGAGCGCCACGAACGAGCCGCCGTCACCGTAGGAGAGCAGCACCTTCTGCAACAGCGGGTACGCGTCCTGCTGGTTGCTCTTCACGTAGACCGGCTCGACGTAGAGCATCCCGTCGGCGAAGGGCAGTGACAGCAGGTTGCCGTACTGCACCTGCGCCTGGTTGCTGGAGAGCAGGTTGAGCTGCTGACGGATGTTCGCGTTGTTGGTCATCTGCTGGTGCACCTGCACCGGCCCGGAGATCCGGGTCTGGTCCGGCAGCTCCAGCACCTCCAGCCGGGGCTTGCCGTCGACGTACGACCCGGAGATCAGCGCGGCCAGGTTCTGCCGGCCGTTCGGGGTGACCGCCGAGGTGAGCTGGAACCGAGGGCTCTCCTGCCCGGGGAACTGGGTGAACAGGTAGTACGGCGGCTGCTTCTGCCCGCTGTCCGGCGCGTCCGGCACGTTCGGCACCTGCCAGAAGTCCTGCGCGGAGTAGAAGTCACCCGGGTTGGTCACGTGGAACTTGGTGAGCAGGTTCCGCTGCACCTTGAACATGTCCGCCGGGTAGCGGAAGTGCTCGTTCAACTCGACCGGGATGTCCGCCTTCGGCTTGATCAGGTCACCGCCGAACGCCTTGTTCCACGCCTTGAGCACCGGGTCGGTGTCGTCGTACTCGTAGAGCGTCACGGTGCCGTCGTACGCGTCGACGGTGGCCTTCACCGAGTTGCGCATGTAGTTGACGTTCTCCCGGGCCAGTTGGAAGGTGCCCCGGTTGGTCAGCTCGTCGGTCGTCTCGACCTGGAGGTTGACGCGCTCGGCGTACGGGAAGGTGGCGGCCGTCGTGTAGCCGTCGACGATCCACTGCACCCGACCGTCGACCACCGCCGGGTACGGGTCACCGTCCAGCGTGAGGAAGGGCGCGACCTTCTCGACCCGGTCCCGCGGGTTGCGCACGTACAGCAGCTTGGAGTCCTTGTTGACCGCCTCGGAGAGCAGGAAGTTCGACTCCTGCTCCTTGATGGCGTAGAGGAGCCGTCGCGAGAAGGAATCGAGCTTGACGCCGCCCTCGCCGGTGTAGGTGTAGGACTCGCCGCCGCCCTCACCGACGGGCCTGTCGAACTCGGCCTTCTTGTTCGGGTCGGACTGCCCGACGATCGCGTAGTCGTCGGCGGCCATCCGCTCGCCGTAGTAGATGCGCGGCTGCTTGGCGGGGATCTGCTCGGTCTGCGAGGAGCACGCCTCCTGGGTCCGCTCGCCGAGGAAGCCGGAGACGAAGAACGGCTGCCCGCCGCACACCACCTGGTTCGCCGGGGCGGCCACCAGGCCGTACCCGTGGGTGTAGACGGTGTGCCGGTTGATCCAGGTGTTCTGCTGGTCGGTCAACTCGCCGTAGTTGATCTCGCGAACACCGACGACGTAGTCGGACGTCTTGCCGTTCACCCCGTACCGGTCGATGTCCAGCTTGGGGCCGAAGTCGTAGAAGCCCCGGACCTGCTGGAGCTGGGTGTACGTCTCGCTGACCAACTGCGGGTCGAGCAGGCGCACGTTGGACACGACGGACGTGTCGGTGGCCAGGTTCGCCGGTGGGGTGAGGTTGCTCGCCGCGTACGGGGTGGTCTCGGTGTTGCCCAACCCGAACGCCGCCCGCGTCGCGTCGATGCTGCGCTGGATGTACGGCGCCTCCTTGTCCTTGGCACTCGGCTTCACCTCGAAGGTCTGCACCGCCCAGGGGTAGATGCCGCCGATCGCCACCGCGGAGACGCCCAGCAGGGCGAGCGAGATGCCCGGCCACACCAGGTTCCGCATCCAGGCGTTGGAGAACACGACGATCGCGATGGCCACGACGACCGAGATGTACGCCAGGATCTCCTTCGCCGTCAGCAGCGCGTTGACGTCCGCGTAGCCGGCGCCGTACAGCTTGGCGCCCTCGTTGTACTCGAGCAGCATCGCCCGCCGGTCCAGCACGTACGCGAGGGCCTTGAGCAGGACGAAAACCGCGACGAGACTGCTCAGGTGCGCGCGCGCTGCGTTGCTCATCCGGTCCCCGACGCCCTGGAGGCGGACCCCGCCGAAGAGGTAGTGCACCGCCAGCGCGCCGATCAGCGCCAGCACCACGGCGGTGAAGCCGACCCCGAGCAGGTAGCGCCAGAACGGGAGCTGGAAGACGTAGAAGCCGATGTCCACCCCGAACTCCGGATCGACGGCACCGAAGTCACCGCCGTTGCGGAACAGCAGCCACTGGTCCCACCGACTCTGGGCGGACAGCCCGGCGAAGAGGCCGATCACGGCGGCGATCAACGCGATCCAGGTGCCGAGACGCGGGCTAAGCGCCATCCGGTAGCGCTCCAGCGTGGCCTGCTCCGCCGAGTGCGGTCGCAGTCGCGGCCGCAGCCGGTACGCCAGCCACAGGTTGCCGCCGATGACCACCGCCATGCCGAGGCCGATGACTGCGAAGAGCAGCAGTCGGGTGACGAGCACACCGGTGAAGACCTCGGTGTAGCGCACCTCGTCGAACCAGAGCCAGTCGGTCCAGGCCTGGACACCCCAACCGAGCAGGGTGAAGAGCACGAACACCCCGACCAGGACGGCGATGGTGACCCGGCCGCGCCGGCTCATCCTCGGCAGAGGGCTGCTGCTACGCATTACCACTGTTGGCTCCGCACGCTCGATGTGATCGGCTCCGATCAGGCACCCAGAGTACGGGTTGTTCCTGAGCGTGTCGGGGCACGGTCACACGGGTCAGCAGCGGGTCGGCTGACCACCGGCGCGCAGCGTCTCCAACGCGGTCAGCGCCTCGTCCAGCGAACCCACCTTCAGCAACGGCAGGTCGGGCTGCGGGTTACGGACCGCCTCGGCACAGTTGTCGGCCGGCACCAGGAAGACCTTGGCCCCGGCCCGCTTCGCGCCGACCAGCTTCTGGGCGATTCCGCCGATCGGACCGACGGTGCCCTCGTCGTCGATGGTGCCGGTGCCCGCGATGACCTTTCCGCCGGTGAGGTCGGCCGGGGTCAGCTTGTCCACGATGCCCAGGGCGAACATCAGACCGGCGCTCGGCCCGCCGATGTCCTCCAGGTCGATGCCGAGCGTGAACGGGTGCGGCTGCTGCTGGTCGATCTCGACGCCGATGCGCGGTCGACCGTCCTGCTCCCGGCTGGTCACCGTCGCGGTGGCCGGCGTGCCGTCGCGCGTGTAACCGATGGTCAACGCCGTACCCGCCGGCTTGGCCCGGATCAACTCGGTGACCTTGGCAGCCACCGGCACCGGCTGACCGTCGACCGAGGTGACCACGTCGCCGACCTTGAGCGTCCCGGCGGACGGGCCGTCCGCCGCGACCGTCTTGATCACCACCTGCACCGGGAAGCCCAGTTCCCGCAGCGCGGCGGTCTCGGCGCTGGTCTGCGACACCTTGAAGTCCTCGGCGTTGCGCTGCTCGACCTGCTCGGTCGACTCCCCCGGCGGGTAGACCAGTTCGCGCGGCACCACCGCCTCGTCGTCGGAGAACCAGCCGGCGATCGCCGAGCGGAGCCGAACCGTCGGCTGCACCCCCACCGTCGTCAGCCGCAGCTGGCCCGCCGACGTGGAGGTCTCCCGGCCGGTGACCTGGATGACCTCCTTACCGTCGGTCGTCCCGAGCGTGTTGACCGTCGGGCCCGGGCCGAGCACCACGTACGGAATCGGCACCCGGAGCACCCCGATACTCAGCAGGGCGGTGAACAGGGCACCGAGCAGGACCGTCAGGCCACGACGTCTCATGCGCCAGAGCGTACCGATCGCCACCGGCCGGTCCGACGGATGCGTCACACGACTTCGCCCTCAGCGCAACGCCAGCGGCGACTACCTGGGGCGCGGCGCGCGTACCGTAGAGGTCGTGCCTGATATTCCGTTCGGTTTCGCGCTCCCGGGTGGGCAACCACCAGACCCCAACGATCCCGCGCAGATGCAGCAGTTCATGTCGCAGTTGCAGCACCTGCTCTCGGCGCCGGGCAGCGGGCCGGTCAACTGGGACCTGGCCCGGCAGGTAGCGGCCAGCCAGCTCGCCGCCGCCGGTGATCCGGCCGTGTCACCGTACGAGCGCAACGCCGTCGAGGAGGCGTTGCGCCTGGCCGACCTGTGGTTGGAGCCGGCCACGTCGTGGCCGTCCGGCATCCAGTCCCCGGTCGCCTGGAACCGCAACGAGTGGATCTTCAAGACGCTCGACGTGTGGCGCAAGCTCTGCGACCCGGTGGCCAGCCGGATGGTCGGCGCGATGGGTGACCTGGTGCCGCCGGAGGCGCGCGCCCAGCTCGGCCCGATGCAGTCGATGGTGGCCACCCTCGGCGGCGCGCTCTTCGGCGGCCAGCTCGGGCAGGCCCTCGGCTCGCTCGCCGCGGAGGTGCTCTCCGCCGGTGACATCGGGCTGCCGCTCGGCCCGGCCGGCACGGCCGCGCTGATTCCGGCCAACATCCGCGCGTACGGCGAGGGCCTGGAACTTCCCGAGGACGAGGTACGCCTCTACGTGGCGCTGCGCGAGGCCGCCCACCAGCGGCTTTTCCAGCACGTTCCGTGGCTGCGCGGGCACGTGTTCAGCGCCGTGGAGATGTACGCCGCTGGCATCCGGGTCAACCGTGAGGCGATCGAGGAGGCGATGGGCCGGGTCGACCCGACCGACCCGGAGTCGATGCAGGCGATCGCCCTGGAAGGCATCTTCACCCCCGAGGACACTCCGGCGCAAAAGGCCTCGCTGGCCCGCCTGGAGACCGCGTTGGCCCTGGTGGAGGGCTGGGTGTGCCACGTGGTGGACAGCGCCGCCGGCGACCGGCTGCCCAACGTCGTACGGCTGGGCGAGGCGTTCCGCCGCCGCCGGGCCGCCGGTGGCCCCGCCGAGCAGACCTTCGCGGCGCTCGTCGGCCTGGAGCTGCGCCCGCGCCGGCTGCGCGAGGCGGCGGCCCTGTGGGCGGCGCTCACCCAGCACCGCGGCATCGAGGGCCGGGACGCCGTCTGGGGCCACCCGGATCTGCTCCCCTCGGACGACGACTTCGCCGACCCGGTGGCGTTCGCGATGAACGACATGGACCTGAGCGAGCTGGACAGCTTCGACTTCACCGCCCCGGGCGGCGCGCACGAGAAGGCGCCGGGCGAGTCCGACGACGAGGGCGACAACGACGACAGCGACAGCGGCACGGACGGCGGCACCAAGAGCTGACGCGGCCAGGCCGGGCGCCCGCGAGTCGGGCGTCCGGCACACGCCCGGCGCAGCTCGGGCGTCCGACACACGCCCGGCGCAGCTCGGGCGTCCGACACACGCCCGGCGCGCCTCGGGCGTCCGACACACGCCCGGCGCGGCTTGATGATCCACTCGGCTTCCTGGAAAGCGGGTTGTCCGCGCGGCCTGGACGCCGCGCTTTCCGGGAATCCGCTTGGATCACGCCCGCGACAACCCCGCGCGGGGCGGCCGACGCCTCGACGGCGCGGCGGCCAGGCGGGGCAACCGGGCACGGCGACGGCGGGCCGATCAGGCGGGCCGATCAGGCGGGGCGGCTTGAGCCCGACAGCAGCGAGCGGGTGGCCTCCCAGCCTTCGAAGGCCGGGTCCAGCGCGGCGAGGTCGGCCGGGCCACGCTGGCGTCGCCAGCCGGCCGTGACGGCGACGTCCCCTGGCTGGGGGGCGCCGACCCGGGCGTCGGCCGGCATTGCGGTGTCAAAGTCGAGCGGGGGCAACCACTGCGGCACGGGCAGCCGTACGGCCACTCCGAGCAGACCCGGGCCGCCGCCCTCGGCCGGGGCGACGGCGACCGACCGGGTGGTGAGCGGGCGCAACAGCTTGCCGACGGTCAGCGCGGGCAGGTCGGGCACGTCACCCGCGAGCACTGCCGCCTGGTCGTAGCCGTCCAGCGTGGCAAACACCGCGTTCGGCGTCGGCTCGGGTACCTCGTGGACCGCGGTGCCGGGCCAGACCAGCGCGTCCGCCAGCGGACGGTCTGCCGGGGTCACGGCGACGGCCACGTCCACCTCATTGAGGGTCGCGACCAGGTCGATGACATCCTCGGCGAGCGCCGCCCGCCACTCCGCCAGGTCGATCCCCGGCGGCGACCACCGCACCGGCCCGAACATGACCACCACCACCCGCCGCGCCATGACCCGACCCTAACGCCCCGACCCACCGCCTCACTCACCCCACCGACGCCCACCCCGCCGAGCCCAACGCGCGCCGAGCCCGCCTCGCCGAGCCCAACGACTCGGCCCGCCGCACCGCGCCGGCCCAGACGGGCCTAGTCGGCCGATGGGCCCGGTGATCGACTCCACACCGGTGAAGTCGGGGCATCCCGACGCCAGGACACCCCAACATCGGCGAACCGGAGTCGATCAAGCCGGACAGGCACGCAAGCCGGACAGGCACGCAGGCCGGGCAGGCACGCAGGCCGGGCAGGCACGCAAGCCGGACAGGGCCCTAGGCGCGTCAGGCCGGGCAAGGTCACCGGCTGGGCTGAGCCCAGGGGCGGGTCAGGTGGGGACGGGGGCGCAGGATGCGGCGGCGACGCCCTCCAGGTAGCCGCGCGCACGCTCCGACTTGGGGTACCGGCCGACGAGCCCCCAGAAACGGGCGTTGTGGCTGGGCACGATGAGGTGGGTCAACTCGTGCAGCAGCACGTAGTCGATCACCCAGTCGGGCATGTCCTGGACGCGATGCGAGATGCGAATGCTGCGGTCGGCGGGGGTGCAGGAGCCCCAGCGGCCGTTCTGGTTGGTGACCCATCGGACGCTGGCCGGCACGGCCTTCTCGCCGTAACCGCCCAGGTAGAGGTCGATCAGCCGGTTGGCCCGGGCGACGAGTTCGTCGTCGGAGCGGGCCAGTCGACCCTCGCGGGCGGCGAGCCGTGCCAACATGCGGTCGACCCACTCGCTCTCCTCGGCCCGGGAGAACTGGTCCGGGATGAGGACGACCACCCGCTCACCGTCACGGTACGCAGACACCGTGCGTCGCCGACGCTGGCTGCGCCGTACCTCGACGACCGGCTTACGCGTCCCCGCCATCACTGGGCCGCGCAGCCTCGGCTACGTGTCACGAGGGAAAGCTAATGCGTACTGACCAGGGGTCCGCAAGAGTCAACCGCGCGACACGCGCCCAAAAAATGGTGATTGGTCGCCCGGCGTCCCGAAAATTTCTTGACCGGACCACCGCCGAGGTGCCATCACGCCGTCTCGTCACCCACCGTGTACGCCGGCGGCGGCATCGCGCGGTCCGCCCCTCCACCGTAGGTGATCACCGCGCTCGACGCCGCCGCGGGGGCACCCGCAGGGGTGGCTGTGAGGGTTTGGTCGGCGTGTCCCCGCCAAACTGACTTATCCGACCTAATTCGCCATGCACACTCTCGACGTCGACTTGCTCACAGTGACGATGCACAGCTGACATGGAACTGCCCAGACCTGGGTAGGGTCCGCGAACCAGCGGTCACGAAGGTGGCCGTGGAGTAAGCCCCAGCGCCGGCGCCCCGTGAGGTCCGCCGCCGGGCATTCCGCCGGAACCGTATTGACCGGCGGACGAGACGAGGAGGGCACCGTGGCCGACCAGGCCCAGACCTACAACGGTTACTGCGTGAAGTGCAAGGAGAAGCGGGACTTCGAGGGGCACGTGGAGGTCTCGAAGACCGGCATGAACATGGCCAAGGGCAAGTGTCCGGTATGCGGCACAACAGTGAACCGGATTCTCGGCAAGGCGAAGGTCTGACCCGTACGGATCTGCGGGGGCGGGACGGCGGAGTGGCCGTCCCGCCCCCGTTGCCGTTCCGCCCGTAGGTGACTCTGTCGGGTGGCCGACAGCACGCGCAGTGGCCTGTGGATAACCCCGCAGATCCTGTGGACAAGGCTGGATACGGCCTTGGACGCCTGTGGACAACGATCGACCGAGCGCACGGATGCGGTCACGATTCGTCACCATGAGTCGTACGCCGCTGCCTCGCCCCACCCTGCTGCCCGGCCTGAGCCGGCTCTGGCGGGATCGGCACACCCTGCAGATCGGCCTTGGCCCCGGGCTCGCCGTACTGGTGGAGCTGACCAATCCGCGCACCGCTCACCTGCTCGATCTGCTGGACGGCACCCGCAGCGAGCGGGACGTACTGACCGAGGCCGGCGCCGCCCAGGTTGCCGCCGACGACGCTCGTACGCTGCTGGACGCCCTGCGCGCGGCGGGCCTGCTGGTGCCGGCGCACACCCTGCTCCCCCGCGACCTGGCCGGGCCGGTCCGGGCCCGGCTCGCCGCCGAGGCCGGAGCGTTGGCGCTGGCGGCAGCCCGGTTACCCGGCACCCCGGCGCAGGTCCTGCGCCGTCGGCGGGCGGCCCGGGTGCTGCTCACCGGCGGCGGGGCCCTCGGCGGACCGCTGGCGCTGGCGCTGGCCCAGGCCGGCGTCGGCCAGGTGATCCCGCACCTCAGCGGCCCGGTACGACCGATCGACCTGATCGGGACGGGCATTCCCGCTGCCGAGTTGGGCCGGCCACTGGCCCCGGCGATCCGGGCGGCGGTCGACCGTGTCGCGCCGGGCACCGGCACCCACCCGGTCCGGGCCGCCCGGACGGATCTGGTGATCCAGTTCGGCGCGGACCGTCCGCCCGCGCTGCTCGCCGCCGGTCTCGCCCAGCGCCGCCAGCCGCACCTCATGGTGACCGTCCGCGAGGGCGTACCGGTGATCGGGCCGCTGGTCCGTCCGCCCGCCGGGCCGTGTCTGCGCTGCGTCGAGCTGCACCGGGCCGACCGCGACCCGGCCTGGCCAGGGCTCGCCGCTCAACTGGCCGCGGCGCGGCCGGTGACCGCCGGCGCGACCGGCACACTGTTCGCGGCGATCGGATACGCGGTGGCGGAGGCCCTGGCCCACCTCGACGGCGGGCAGCCCGAGACGCTGGGGGGCGCCGTGGAGATTTCCGGCGCGGGCCGGTTCCGGCGGCGGGGCTGGCCGCCGCACCCGGCGTGCGAGTGTTCGCGGCGCCGGGCGTACGCACCAGCCCGGCCGCACGGCAGCATCGGACCCCTGAAGTCGGTAACAATGGCGAAGTGACCGACATCCCGCGCCGGGCCGTGTCCCGGACCGCCAAGCTCGCCGCTCTGCCGCTCGGCTTCGCCGGTCGGACCGTCCTCGGCATGGGTAAGCGCGTCACCGGGCTCGCCTCCGACGTCATCTCGGCGGAGATCCAGCAGCGCACCGCCGAGCAGTTGTTCAGCGTGTTGGGGCAGCTCAAGGGCGGGGCGATGAAGTTCGGCCAGGCGTTGTCGGTCTTCGAGGCGGCCCTGCCGGAGGAGATCGCCGCCCCCTACCGACAGGCGCTGACCAAGCTTCAGGAGGCCGCGCCGCCGTTGCCCGCCGCGAGCGTGCACAAGGTGCTGGCCGAGCAGCTCGGTCCGGACTGGCGCGACCGGTTCGTCGAGTTCAACGACACCCCGGCCGCCGCGGCGAGCATCGGGCAGGTGCACCGGGCACGGTGGCGGGAGCCGGGGTACGGCCCGTCCGGCGAGCCGAACAGCCGCGACGTGGCGGTCAAGATCCAGTATCCGGGTGCCGGCGACGCGCTGCTCGGCGACCTCAAGCAGCTCTCCCGCCTCGGCGGAATGTTCCGGGCGATTCAGCCCGGCCTCGACGTCAAGCCGCTCCTCGTCGAGCTGCGCGAGCGGATCACCGAGGAGTTGGACTACGAACTGGAGGCCGAGTCGCAGCGGGCCTTCGCCGCCGCGTACGCCGACGACGAGGAGATCTACATCCCGGGCGTCGTCTCCGCGTCGCCCCGGGTGCTGGTCACCGAGTGGGTGACGGGCACACCGCTCGCCGACATCATCCGGGACGGCAGCGAGGAGCAGCGGGACGAGGCCGGCCGACTGATGGCCACGCTGCACCTGTCCGCACCCCAGCGGGCTGGTCTGCTGCACGCCGACCCGCACCCCGGCAACTTCCGGCTCCTGCCCGACGGACGGCTCGGGGTGATCGACTTCGGCGCGGTGGCCCGAATGCCGGAGGGCACACCGGAGCCGATCGGCTTCATCGCCGGTCGGGCGTTGCGCGGGGACGCGGACGGCGTGGTGGCGGGGCTGCGGGACGAGGGGTTCATCGGGGCCACCGACGAGATCGACGCCGAGGGGGTCCTCGACTTCCTCCGCCCGATGCTGGAGCCCATCGCCGCCGACGGGTTCCGGTTCACCCGGGCCTGGCTACGCGCCGAGGCGGCCCGGCTGGCCAGCCCCCGATCCCCCACGTACCAGTTGAGCCGGAAGCTCAACCTGCCACCGTCGTACCTGCTCATCCACCGGGTGACGCTCGGGTCGATCGGGGTGCTCTGCCAGTTGGAGGCCAAGGCCCCGTACCGGAGCATCCTGGAACGCTGGCTGCCCGGCTTCGCGCCGGTCGCCTGAGGACGTAAGGGAAGGGCGGGTGCCGGTCGGCACCCGCCCTTCTGCGTGGGGTGGTACTAGAGAACGCCCAGGTCGCGCGCCGACTGGCGACGGCTGTTCATGGCGACGGTACGGGCGGATCGGGTTGCCTCAGTGCTCGTGGTGGTACGACCGGCCTGAGGCCGGCGCATTCGAGCCCTGGTCAGCGCTTCGTGGAGTAGTTGCATCTCGTAGGCGCCACTCGGAACGTTCAACATCGTCTTCTCACTCACTGCCGGTGTGACACCGGCGTCGTTGGAACGGGTCGGGAACATGTCAGGCTGCCAGCCGGACCGCGCCTCGCACCTCGGACAGCCCACTGGCCGCCAGGCGAGCCTCGGCCTCGACCCGGAGCGCGGCGTCACGAGCGACGTCCTCCTTGCGCGGACGGCCACGGGGCCGCTTGCGCGGGACGACCGCGCCACGCTCGAAGATCTCGCCGCCCCACACGCCCCACGGCTCCGCTCGCTCCACCGCCCCGGCCAGGCACTCGACGCGCAGCGGGCAGTCCCCGCAGAGCGACTTGGCCAGCTCGAGCTCGGCAGGCGAGTCGGAGAACCACAGGTCGGGGTCGAACTTCCGGCAGGGCAGGTTCGCCTCCAACTCGACGCTCACGTCGATGGGGGCCAACGCCAGACTCATCTCCCGGTCACCTCTCTCTCACTTCGATCTCGTGGATCGCATTCCGACGTACTTACGGCGGGGCAAAAAACTGAGGCCGCGGATCCCGGTAATCGGGTTCCGCGGCCTCGAGGTGAGCCGGTGTCTGAGATTCAGACCGGTCTACCTCGAGGTGGAACGCCGCGGACATCCGTACGCTTCTTGGCGCCATCGATGCCCATGCCCGTGAAGCCACTGGTCCCCTGGACTCCGGCATTCGGCGCAACGGTCAGATTCAGCTCGGTCTGAACCTGGTGCACCTGCGAAGCCCACGGTCGGGTAGCCACAAGAGCCACCCGGACAGTCGACAGCGGAGCGCAGACAGACGGCATCGCCGTCAGACGCTCATAGGTGAAGATCTTCACGGGTGCCACCTCCCTCACGTTCCTCGGATCGACTGGACCAACCCCCGTGAGCAGCCGGAATGGCGCCGCTCGCGTGGTGTGTCCTGAGGTTATTCCTCGCCTGGGCGCGAGGGCAAACGAATTTACGACGAGATTTCGAAAGTTTTCTCCGGGCAGACGTCGTCCACCCCCGCGCCCCCCACGAGCGCCAGCACCGACTCACCGTAGAGGCCGAGTTTGCGGGGGCCGATGCCGGCGATCGCGATCAACTCCTCCGGCCGGCCGGGTCGCCGCTCCGCCAACGCGGTCAACGTGGCGTCGGTGAACACCACGTACGCCGGGACCTTCTGCGCGCCGGCCACCCGCTGCCGCCACTCGCGCAGGCGTTCGTGCAGCTCGTCGTCGATGTCGGACGGGCAGGTGGGGCAGCGGCCGAGTTTGCGGTCCGGGCCGGCGAGCAGGGTGGCGCCGCAGATCCGGCAGGAGACGATCTGCGTCCGACGCCGCTCGGGTCGCCGGGCCCCGCCCGTCGAGGCGCCGGCCCGCTCGGTGCCGCCGGAGCGGTCCAACTGGGGCAGGAACCGCGAGGGCCGCCGGGCCCGTCCGCCCGGCGACCGAGCGGCGGCGTACGACAGCCAGAGCCACTGCCGGGCCCGGGTGATCCCGACGTACAGCAGCCGGCGTTCCTCCTCCACCTGCTCGACGGTCTTGGCGTACGTGGTGGGCAGCGTGCCCTCGGCGAGGCCGACCAGGAACACCGCGTCCCACTCCAGCCCCTTGGCCGAGTGCAGGGACGCCAGCGTGACCCCGTCCACCGTCGGCACGTGCTGCTGGGCGGCCCGACGGGCCAACTCCTCGGTGAAGTCGGTGAGGGTGACCGGACGCTCCACCGACGCGGCCTCGCCGATCGGCACCAGCTCGGGCGTGGCCGCGTACTCCTCGGCGAGCTGGACCAGCGCGGCCAGCGCCTCCCAACGTTCTCGTGCCGCGCCGCCGGCCGGGGGCGCGTCCGGCGCCCAGCCCACGGCGGTGAGCGCCTCGACGACGGCGGTCGGCAGCGGGGTCTCCCCCGGGATGGACCGGGTGGCCGAGCGCAGGGCGACCATCGCCTGACGGACCTCGACGCGCTCGAAGAAGCGCTCGGCACCCTGCACCACGTACGGCACGGCGGCCTCGGTCAGCGCCTTCTCGTACGCCTCGGACTGCGCGTTGGTCCGGAACAGGATGGCGATCTCCTTCGCCGGGGTGCCGGCGTCGATCAGCGCCCGACAGCGCGCGGCCACCGCGTTCGCCTCGGCCGGCTCGTCGGTGAAGATCCGCAGGTCGGGTTCCGGGCCCGGAGGGCGCTGTCCGCTCAACTCCAGTCGCAGCCGCGCCTCGGTCCCGCGAGCCTGGGAGATCACGGCGTTGGCGAGCCCGACGACCTGCGGGGTGGAGCGGTAGTCCCGGACCAGCCGGACCACCGTGGCGTTGCGGTGCCGGCGGGGAAAATCGACCAGGTACGCCGAGGTCGCCCCGGTGAACGAGTAGATCGTCTGGCTGGCGTCGCCGACCACGGTCAGGTCGTTGCGGCCGGCCAACCAGGCGTCCAACAACCGCTGCTGGAGTGGGTTGACGTCCTGGTACTCGTCGACCACGAAGTGCCGGTACTGGCTGCGGATCTGCTCGCCGACGTCCGGATGCTCCTCGATGCCCCACACCGCAGCCCGCAGCATGTCCTCGAAGTCGATCACGCCGTTGGAGCGCTTGAGCTGCTCGTACGCGGTGAACACATCGGCGACCTTCGCCGGCTCGTGCGGCGTGTCCCGCAGCGCGCGGGCCGCCGCGACGACGTACTCCCCCGGCTCGACCAGCGACGTCTTGGCCCACTCGATCTCGCCGGCCAGGTCCCGCGCAGCGGCTCGGTCGGCACGCAGACCGACCCGCGCGGCGGCGAGGGTGACCAGCCGCACCTTGCTGTCCAGCAGCTCGGGCATGGCGCGGCCGGCCAGCAGGCGGGGCGCGAAATAGCGCACCTGACGCAGCGCGGCCGCGTGGAATGTCCGTGCCTGGACGCCCTGGGCCCCGAGCAGCGTGAGACGGTGACGCATCTCGGCGGCCGCACGGGCGGTGAACGTGACGGCGAGCACGTGCCGGGGGGAGATCTCGCCGGAGAGCGCCCGGTGGGCGATCCGGGAGGTGATCGCACGGGTCTTGCCGGTGCCGGCTCCGGCCAGGATGCACACCGGGCCCGCCGGCGCGGTCACCGCGGAGCGCTGCTCCGGGTCCAGCCCGGCGAGTACGCCTTCCGACGCTGAGTGAACCCCCACAACCAGGAATCATCTCAGCTCCCCCGGGTGTTGTAGCGGACAGCCTCGGCTTGATCGGCAAGCCGGCGGCCAGAGCGGTTGGAGGATCCGATCATGCTGACGATGTATTCCACTCCCTGGTGCGGCTACTGCCACCGGCTGAAGTCGCAGCTCGACCGGGAAGGCATCGGGTATGAGGTGGTCGACATCGAGCAGGACCCGAAGGCCGCGGACTTCGTGATGAGCGTCAACGGCGGCAACCAGACGGTGCCGACGCTGCGTTTCGATGACGGCAGCGCCCTGACCAACCCGTCGATCGCGCAGGTCAAGCAGCACCTGGCGACGTTGGGCGCCTGACTGCAGGCGTAACGACCTCGACGAACGGCCACCCCCGCGGGTGGCCGTTCGTCGTGTCCGGCCTCCCGTCAACGCCGGAACGGCCGCCGGGTGGACACGGTCACCGAGCTGTCGATGCCGGCGTCGAGTGGGCGGCGTGGCCCCGGAAGGGTCGGCGGCGTGGTCTTCGCGCCGCCGGACGGCGCGCTGAGGTGTCGGCCCCGCCACAGGTAGCCGCCGGCAGCCAGCGTCGCCACCCCGACCAGCACGAACAGGGCACGGTAGTCCAGGACGCCGACCAGCAGGGCGCCCGCGCCGATGGAGAGCGCCTGCGGCCCGCTGACCAGCGCCTGGGTGGCCGCTGCCACCCGTCCGACCAGGGCGGGCGGCGTGCGCCGCTGGATCAGCGTTTGCAGACCCACCATCGTCAGCGGCAGCGAGACGCCGGCCAGCAGCACCGCCCCGAACCCGAGCGGCAGGTCGGGGTACGCGAGCGCGAGCGCCGCCGGAGCGAAGAACGCCACCCCGGCGGCCAGGGTGGCGACCTCGCCGAGTCGCCGGACCAGGACCGGTGAGCAGATCCCGCCGCACAGTCCGCCGACGCCCTGCACCATCACCAGCACGCCCACGAACGCGGCGTCCCGGCCCAACCCCTGGTCGACGTACGCGAAGATCAGCGACTCGCTGAAGCCCATCACCAGCGACCCGAGCCCGTAGCCGACGAGGGCCCGGCGCAGCGCCGGCTCACCGGTCAGGTGTCGCAGGCCGGCGCCCAGCTCGGCGGGCCACCGCAGCCGTACGGTGGGCGGCGGCTGTGCCGGGCTCGGCACCGCGGTCACCACCACGGCGGCGGTCATGAAGCCGACCATCCCGATGCCGGCCAGCGCCCACCCGCCGAGCGCCGCGTAGAGCGCCGCGCCGGCCAGGGGGCCGACCAACCGCAACCCCTGGCGTACGGTCTGCAGCACGCCGTTCGCCTCGGCCAGCAGTTCCACGGGCACCAGTTGCCGGATCAGCCCGCTGAGCGCCGCGCCGAGCGTGATGGAGGACAGGCCGTACAGGGCGGCGACCAGGTAGACGCGCCACACGTCGCCCGCGTCGCGGACGGTGAACAGCGGTACGAGCAGCACCGCGGTGACCGCGTTCGCGGCCACGAAGAAGGGTCGGCGTGGGTACCTGTCGACGAACCACCCGACCAGCGGTGCCATCGTCATCGGGGCGACAACGGCGAAGATGATGCCGCCGGCCAGCCCGTCGGAGCCCGTCAGGTCCTTGACCCAGATGGCGAGCGCGAGTAGCAGGATCGACTCGGCGGTCATGCTGGCCAGTAGGCCGCCGAACAGGAGGCGGAAGTCGGGTCGGCGCAGGACGGTGCGCATGGGTCCCTCCGGCAAGGTGGCGTGCCCGGCTGGGCGCGGTCGACGAGGCTGGGACCGCGGGTCCGTCATCGTCCGGCGTACCCGTGGTCCATTTTTGGCAAGACACGCCCCCGCCGGAACCTCCGACACCGGTCGCGCCGTCCATACTGACCGTGGGGGGCGAATTTCATACAGTTACCGTCGCGTCTGCGGCGGACGACGGGAAAGAGGACACTGTGCCTCCTGCCGCACCCAGCCCAATCATGCGCCGCCGGCGGTTGGGCATCGAACTGCGCAGTCTGCGTGAGATCGCAGGCCTCACCGGCGACCAGGTCATCGAGCGGATCGGCTGGGCGTCCGCGTCCAAACTGTCCCGCCTGGAGAACGGCCGCAGTAGACCGGACCCGCAGGACGTCAGCGTCCTGCTGGACCTGTACGGCGCCGACGCCGCCGCGCGCGAGGAGTTGCTCGGGATCGCCGGCGAGGCCGGCGACATGCGCGGCTGGTTGAAGAACTTCCCGGTGATGACGCAGCAACAGCGGAGCTGGGCCGAGTTGGAGGCCGGCTGCGCGGAGATCTCCGAGTACAACCCGGTGCTGGTGCCGGGCCTGCTGCAGACCGCCGGATACGCGCGGGTCCGACTCCAGTCGGCCCGTCGGGTGAGCGAGCGGGCCGGCGAGCCGGAGCCGGCCGACGAGTTGGAGACCGAGGTCAAGGCGCGGCTGGCCCGTCAGACGCTGCTGACGCGCGAGCCGCACGCGCCGACCTACACGGCCGTGCTGGAGGAGGCCGCCCTCGGCCGTCGGTCCGGGCCGCCCGAGGTGCTGCAGGAGCAGTTGCACCAACTCTGCGAACTTGCTCTGCTACCGAACGTGACGCTGCACGTGCTTCCGCGGGACACTCAGGTGGGCGATTGGTACCTTCCGCCGACCGCCTTCTCCCTCTATCGGTTCGCCGATCCGCTCGATCCGGAGACATTGGCCATCGAAGGGGGGTTCGTCGACGTCATGTCGACCGAGTCAATCACGCTAAATCGCTATAAAGTAGTGTTCGAGTGGCTATGCACGGCGGCACTAGACGCTTCGGACACCCTCTCCTGGCTGATCGAGGCGACGGGACGGCCGACCGGGGCGGCACCCGTATCCACAGTGGCGTTCGGGCCGGCAACGGCGCCGACCCAACGTCGCCGTGATTCGGGACGACTGACGGACCGGTGATCCACGGGGGACCCTCCGTCGGGGCGTGCGGCACCACTCGTCCCATCGGAGCGGTTCACATCAGGAGCAGAACCATGAACGACATCCACCACACGCCGTCCGTCTCCGCCAGCTCCCTGGCGGACGCCCCGTGGCGTACCAGCACACGTAGCCAGACCTCCAACTGCGTGGAGGTCGCGCCGCTGGGCACCGGCCCGTCGGCGGTCGCGCTGCGCGACAGCAAGGACCGGGGCGGCCCGGTGCTGCTGTTCAACCGGGCCGGTTGGCTCGGCTTCATCGCTGGAGCGAAGACGGGCCAGTTCGATCTGAACTGATCCTCCAATGTGGGGCGGGGCCGTCGGCACAGTGCCGGCGGCCCCGTCGTCGTATCCGCCGACGCCCCCGCTGACCAGGCATCCGCCGATCGGACGAGGCTCAAAACCAATAGGCGCGTTTCACTTGCTGGGATGAACACGGGGCGTAACATGACCCACGAGAAACGTGGAACTTCCACACACCGGCTCATCCGTCGCGGTTCATCCGGAGACCCACATGCGGTTCCTGATCGTTCGCACCGACATCCGCACCGTCGCCGACGGTGACATCGCCGCCGCCTGGGCGGACGGCCACCGCCTCCGTGACGAGACCACCACGCCCGAGCCGCGCCGGCAGACCGTGCACGCCGAGGACCGGGACGCCGCGCTGGTGCTGGCCCGGGCCCTGTCCACCGTCGGCGCGGTACGGGCCGGCAAGCAACGGGTCAAGGTCCTGCCGCTCAACGAGCCGCAGCCCGCCTTCCGGCGCAGACCCGGCCGCACCGGCACCTGACCCACCAGACGTCCGCCGTGGTCGGCTCGGCTCCCCCGCCGCGTCATACCGCTCCCACCGACCACGGCGGCCCGTGTTCCCGGCCCGTGACCGTCGCGGCAACGGCGGCCACGGGCCGGGACCGTGCTCACCGGGCGGCGTCCACCCACCCGTCCAACCAGCGGTGGATGAGGAACAACGCGATCGACGACGGCGGCGGCAGGATCAGCTGGGCCCCGTCCCCCACGTCCACGGCCCGCCCCGCGCACGCCGCCCCGATCTCATCCCGGGTGAACCACCGGGCGTACGCGATCTCGGACGGGTCGACCCGCACCGGGTCGGACGGGTCGGCGGTGGCCAGGAAGCCCAACATCAGCGAGCCCGGGAACGGCCAGGCCTGGCTGCCGACGTACCCGATCCGCTCGACTGCGACGCCCACCTCCTCGCGGACCTCGCGCAGTACCGCGGCCTCCGCCGACTCCCCCGGCTCGACGTAACCGGCCAGGCAGGAGTAGCGCCGGCCGCCCGGGGTGCCCGGCCAGCCGGCGTTGTTGCCGAGCAGGCAGCGGCCTTCGGGGCCGTCGACGCCGTCGTGCACCAGCACGATCATCGCCGGATCGGTACGCGGCCAGATCCGCCCGCCGTTGCGATCCACCCGCGACCAACCGGCCTCGTCCATGACGGTGGGAGCGCCGGTCGCCGACGAGTAGCCGTGCCGGGTGTGCCAGTTCAGCAGCGCGAGCGCGGTCGTGAAGAGGCCGGCCTCCCGGTCACCCAGCAGGTGGCCCACCTCCCGCAGATTGACCGCGCGGGTGCCCGGCAGCGCCGGCAACGGGGCGTCGACCGCGAACACCGGCACCCCGTCCGGTTCGACACCGAGGAACATCGCCGTCGACTCCGCGCCGGCCGGCGCGTCGGCCGCGCCGAACAGCACCAGCGTCGGAGGCGACACGTCGGTACGCGCGAGCGTCCGCCCATCGTTGGTCGAATCGAGCAGCAGCACCCGGCCGCGCAGCCACGCCTCGGTCAACCACTGCGCGTCACCCCGGCGGTGCGCGGCCCGATCCAGCGTCGAGCGCGCCAGCGGTGGCGCGCCCTCGCCGCTCACGGCTGCACCGGCTCGGTGTGCACGGGCGTCAGCGCGGTCAGCCCCGGGGTGATCCGCTCGGCGTCGCCGAGCACGACGACCACCGCCCGGGCGGGCGCGAGGTAGTGGGCGGCGACCCGGGCGACGTCGTCGACGGTCGCCTTCGCGAGGCGGGACGCGTACTCGGCCAGGAAGTCCAGGCGCAGGCCATTGCCGGCGTACGCGCTGGTCAGCGCCGCCAGACCGGCCTGGGTGGACATTCCGAGCTGGAGCGTGCCCAGGGCGTACTGGCGGGCCTGCTCCAATTCCTCGGGCTTCGGCGGCAGCGAGGCCAGCCGACCCAGCTCGTACGTGGTCTCCAGCAGCGCCGGGCCGGTGACCTCGGTGGCCACCTCAGCGCCCGCGACCAGCACCGATCCGGCCACCGAGTGCTCGATCACCGAGTGCGGGCCGTACGTGTAGCCCTTGTCCTCGCGGATGTTCTCCACCCAGCGGGACGAGAAGTAGCCACCGAAGATCAGGTTGGCCAGTTGCAGCGGGGCGTGGTCAGGGTCGGTACGCGGCACGGCCGGCAACGCGACACGCAGCGAGGACTGCACCGAGCCGGGCCGGTCGACCAGCAGCAGCGGCCCCGGCGTCAGCGGCGGGGTGGCCGGCAGGGTGGCCGTACGCCCGGCCCCGGCCCAACTGGACAGCGCCCGCTCGGCCGCGTCCAGGGCCTTCTCCGGCTGCACGTCGCCGACCACCACCAGCTGCGCCCCGGCGGGGTGCACCCGCTCGGTGTGCAGGCTGCGCAGCGCCGCCGGTCGTACGGCACGGAGCTGGCCCGGCTCCGGGGTCTGCGTGGCGTACGGATGCCGCCCGTAGATCCTCTTCAGGAGCGCCTCGCGGGCCAGGTGCGACGGCTGGCTCTGCGCGACCTGGATCCGGTCGATGAGCCGGTCCCGCTCGGCGGCCACCTCGTCGTTCGGGTAGCTGGCGCCGGTCAGCACCTCGGCCAGCAACTCCAGCATCCGGTCCAGGCCGGTGACCAGCCCCGCGCCGGAGATCATCAGCCGGTCGGGGTCGACTCCCGCGGATAGGCCGCCGCCCACCTTCTGCAGCTCGGCGGCGAGCTGCACGCTGGTCATCGACTCGGTGCCGGAGAGCATGGTCTGGGAGAGCATCGCCCCGCGCGCGAGGTGGGCGCGGCCGAACGGCACCCAGAGCCGGAGTTCGACCAGGGGCACGGCGGGCCGGCGTACCGCGATGACGGTGAGCCCGTTGCCCAGCGTCCGCTCGGCCGCCTTGGGCACCTTCAGCTTGCGGGTGGGCCCGAGCGGGGGGAGCGTACGCGGCCCGACGGTGGCGGTGGTCGTGGTCGTCATCGGGTGCCTCCGGGGATGACCTCGACCGTCGCGCGGCGTTCCGGGCGCAGGGTGGCCGCGGCGGCCCGGACCTGTTCCTCGGTGACGTCGCCGACCAGTCGGGGCAGGTCGTTGAGCAGGCCCGGCTCGCCGCGTTGCTGCTCCAGGACGGCCATCCGCAGCGCCCGGCCGAGCACCGCGTCGGTGTCGCGCAGCAGGTGGGTGGCCATCCGCGCCTGGGTGCGGGCCAGCTCGCCGTCGGTCAGCCCGTCGGTGGCCAGCCGGTCCAGCTCCTCGTCGATGGTGCGCAGCACCTTGTCCACGTCGCCGCCGGGCGGCAGGTGCGCCTGCAACAGCAGCGCCGTCGGGTCGCGCACGTCGAACGGGTCGCCCATGAAGCCGAGGTAGCCACCCAGGCTGGTCACCGTGCGGTCGCGCTGCACCAGGCGTTCGACCAGGCGGGACGCTTCGCCGTCGGTGAGCACCTCGGCCAGCACCACGTACGGCAGGTAGGCGGCGAAGTCGCCGACCGGGTCGGGCACCCGCCACGCGCCGGCCACCGCCGGCAACGGCGCCAAAGCGTCGGTGTACGAGCTGCGCCGCTCGGCGGTCAGGTCGGGCTCGGTGAAGTCGGGTCGTCGTGGCGCGGGACGGGCCGGCACGTCCCCGAAGTGCCGGGTCACCAGCTCGGTCGCCTCGGCCACGTCGATGTCACCGCTGACGGCCAGGACCGCGTTGCCGCTGGCGTAGTAGCGACGGAAAAAGTCGGCGGCGTCGGCGACGGTGGCCGACTCCAGGTCGTCGAAGGAGCCGTAGCCGTCGTGCGCGTTCGCAAAGGTGTCGAACATGACCGGCGGCAGGGTCAGCCAGGGAAAACCACCGTACGGCCGGCTGAGCACGTTGACCCGGATCTCCTCCTTTACGACGTCGACCTGGTTGCGCAGGTTCTCCTCGGTCAGTCGGGGCGCCCGCATCCGGTCCGCTTCGAGGAACAGGGCGCGTTCCAGGGCGTTGCTGGGCAGCGTCTCGAAGTAGTCGGTGTAGTCCAGGTGGGTGGAGCCGTTGAACGTGCCGCCGGCGCCCTGCACGTGCCGGAAGTGAGCCAGCTTCTCCAGGTTCTCCGAGCCCTGGAACATCAGATGCTCGAAGAGGTGGGCGAAGCCGGTACGCCCCTGGGGCTCGGAGCGGATGCCGACGTCGTAGACCACCGCCACCCCGATCACCGGGGCGCTGCGATCGGGGGTCAGGACCACCCGCAGGCCGTTGTCGAGGGTGAACCGCTCGACCGGATACTTCGTCGCTGGAATTCTGGATCTCCGCGCCGCCACGGGATCGACCCTAGCGCGTCGGCACCCCCGCCACCGGCGACCTTCGCGCAGCCGCTGCCACCGGCTTGAGAGGTCGACCACCTACCACAGCAAGACAGTAGGAAATGCCGACATAACTGAGACGCCCCTTCCCGGCATGTGGATGCCTCTTGACGCTGCTCGCAGCCTGGCCCAGTCTTCCTACCAACTAAGTAGGAATACTGCGGATTGGATGGACGATGAGACGCCTCCCCCTGCGCCGGTTGGTCACCCTGGCCACCCTCACCGCTCTCGGCGCGGCGACCCTGGGCAGCACCGCCGCGTGCGGCGACGACAGCGAGGGCGCGGGGGGCGGCTCCGGCCCGGTGACCCTGCGGCTCGGCTACTTCCCCAACATCACCCACGCGCCGGCCGTCGTCGGCGTGGAGAAGGGCATCTTCGCCGAGAAGCTCGGCGCCGACGTCAAGCTGGAGCCGAAGACCTTCAACGCCGGCCCGGCCGCCATCGAGGCCGTCTTCTCCGGTGCGCTGGACGCGACCTACATCGGCCCGAACCCCACCGTCAACGCGTTCTCCAAGTCCAAGGGTGAGGCGGTTCGGGTCGTCTCGGGCGCGGCCTCCGGAGGCGTGGCGCTGGTGGTCAAGCCCGGCATCAACGGCCCGCAGGACCTCAAGGGCAAGAAGGTCGCCACCCCGCAGCTCGGCAACACCCAGGACGTGGCCGTCCGCTACTGGCTCAAGCAGCAGGGGCTGACCACCACCAAGGAGGGCGGCGGCGACGTGAAGATCGTGCCGCAGGAGAACGCCCAGACGGTGGAGACGTTCACCAGCGGCGCGATCGACGCCGCCTGGGTGCCCGAGCCGTTCGTGTCCCGGCTGGTCAACGCCGGCGGCAAGGTGCTCGTCGACGAGCGGGACCTGTGGCCGGACAAGAAGTTCGTCATCACCAACCTGCTGGTCAGCACGAAGTTCCTCAAGGCGCACCCGGACGTCGTGCAGAAGCTGGTCGACGGCCAGGTCGCCGCTAACGAGTTCGTCAACAGCAAGCCG
Organism: Micromonospora sp. CA-248212; assembly: GCF_050948405.1. Lineage (NCBI taxonomy): Bacteria > Bacillati > Actinomycetota > Actinomycetes > Micromonosporales > Micromonosporaceae > Micromonospora > Micromonospora sp. CA-248212. The sequence goes on from NZ_CP192023.1 coordinate 6,253,897, forward strand.
GACGAGGCCCAGCAGGCCATCTCCGACGCGATCGGCAAGATCACCGGCAAGCCGCTGGACCTCAAGCTGATCAAGCAGGCATGGCCGACGTTGGAGTTCACCAACGACCCGATCGCCACCTCGCTCAAGGCCGGGCTCGACCACGCCGTCGAGGTCAAGCTCACCGAGCCGGTCGACCTCAAGGGCCTGTACGACCTGACGTACCTCAACAAGTCGCTCAAGGCCGCCGGCAAGCCCGAGGTCACCCAGCCATGACGTCGACCACGACGACGCCGCAGAGCGCGACCACCGCGGTCGCGCTCTCCGGGGTAACCAAGGTGTACGGGCGCGGGGCGAACGCCGTACTGGCCCTGGACGGGGTCTCCCTCGACGTCGCGCCGGGCGAGTTCGTCTGCCTGGTCGGCGCGTCCGGCTGCGGCAAGAGCACCCTGCTCAACCTGGTCGCCGGCCTGGACCGGCCGAGCGGCGGCACGATCGGCATCGCCGGAGACGCCAGCCCGGGGCTGATGTTCCAGGAGCCGGCGCTGTTCCCGTGGCTGACCGTCGAGGCCAACGTGGAGGTGCCGCTGAAGCTGCGGGGCCTCTCCCGTGCCGAACGCCGCGACCGGGTCGCCGAGCTGCTGCGCACGGTGCACCTGGCCGAGTTCGGCCGCAAACGCCCGCACGAACTGTCCGGCGGGATGCGCCAGCGGGTCGCGCTGGCCCGCACCCTGGCCCTGGACACGCCGGTGCTGCTGATGGACGAGCCGTTCGGCGCGCTGGACGCCATGACCCGCGACATCCTGCACGACGAGTTGGAACGCATCTGGTCCGAGCGCCGACTCTCGGTCCTGTTCGTCACGCACAACGTGCGCGAGGCCGCCCGGCTGGCCGACCGCATCATCCTGCTCTCCAGCCGCCCCGGCCGGATCATCTACTCCACCGAGGTGGACATCCCACGGCCACGACGGATCGACTCCCCCGAGGTCGCCGCCATCGCCGCCGAGGTCACCGAACGACTCCGTACGGAGGTGGGCCGCCATGGCCAGTGACACCCTCACCAGCTCGGCGCGTAGCGACGCGGAGATCACCGGACTGGACGCGCTGGAGATCGCCGGCCGGGAGAAGGAGGTCTCCCGGGGCACCCGGCTCTGGGCGGCCACCTGGCCCAAGCTCGCCGCGCTGGCGATCGCCATCCTGGCCTGGCAGGTGGTGGTCTGGTCGGGCTGGAAGCCGCCGTACTCCCTGCCCGGCCCGTTGGTCGTGGGCCGTGAGCTGATCACCCAGGCCCAGGGCCCGCAGCTCTGGGAGGGCCTGCTCACGACGCTGCGCCGAGCGGCCGTCGGGTACGTCTTCTCGGTCGCGGTCGGCCTGCTCCTGGGCCTCGCGGTGGCCCGGTCCACGGTGCTGCGCGCCGCCATCGGCTCGATGATCACCGCGTTGCAGACCATGCCGTCGATCGCCTGGTTCCCGCTGGCCATCCTGCTGTTCGAGCTGAGCGAGAAGGCCATCTTCTTCGTGGTGGTACTCGGCGCGGCGCCGTCCATCGCCAACGGCGTGATCTCCGGAGTGGACTACGTCCCACCGCTGCTCCTGCGCGCCGGACGCAACCTGGGGGCCCGTGGGCTCAACCTCTACCGGTACGTGATCGCGCCGGCCGCGCTGCCGGCGATCGTCGCGGGCCTCAAACAGGGCTGGGCGTTCTCCTGGCGGAGTCTGATGGCCGGTGAGCTGATCGTGGTCGGCATCTCGCAGACTTCGCTCGGCGCGCAGCTCACCTACTCCCGGGAGCTGTCCGACGCGCCGTGGCTGCTCTCCACGATGATCGTCATCCTGGTGCTCGGCCTGGTCGTGGACGCCGCGTTCGGCGCGGCGGACAAGGCGATCCGACGTCGCTGGGGCGTGCTCGACCAGGCGGGCAACTGAGCGGTGTACGTCTCCGCGCGCAGCGACTACGCGCTCCGGGCGATGCTCGCCGTCGCCGCCGCCGCGCCGGGCGGCGACGGTGTCGGCGAGCTGGTGAAGGCGGGCAGCCTGGCCGAGGTGCAGGAGATCCCGCTCAGCTTCCTCCAGGGCATCCTGCTCGACCTGCGCCGCGCCGGCCTGCTGCACAGCCATCGCGGCACCGATGGTGGGTACGCGCTGACCAGGCCGGCCACCGCGATCACGGTCGGGGACGTGCTGCGCGCGGTGGGTGGGTCGCTGACCACAGTGCGCGGCCTACCGGCCGAGCGGGCCGGCTACCACGGGGTGGCCGCCGGGCTCACCGACGTCTGGCTGGCGGTGCACGGGGCGATCGCCACCGTCGTCGACAGCACCACCCTGGCCGACCTGCTGCTGGCCCACAACCAAACCCCAACCGCCCCCTGACCCTGCCCTGCGCGCACTGCCCCGCGATCTTGCACTTTCTGCGGCGACAAAGGGGGCGTATCACGGCAGATCGACGACCGAAACTGCAAGATCGACGCGCTGGCGGACCCGTGCACGTAGGCGGTGTGGTCGGGCCGGTGCCCCGCCGGCCCGACCACACCTCGTACCGATCCTGACCGGGCCTGCCCCTCCGCCGGCGCCGGTCGGCCGGTCGCTGCTCAGCCCCGGTGCTCGACCGTCGGGCCGGGGCCCGGGTCGCCGGGACTGCGCAGCTCCACCAGACCGGCGGGAGCGTTGCCCGCCGTGGTGGCATGCCAGGGGCCGAAGGCCGCGACCATGGCGAGGAGCAACCCGGCGAGCCCGACCGCGACCACCAGGATCAGTTCACGCAGCGCTCCCGAGCCGGCTTCACCCACCATTGCCGCTCCTCCCCCGTGCCGGGCCCCCGCCCAGTTCCCCCGCTGGTCAGCTTCGACCACCCGGGAGCAGGGCACAGTCGGCCAGCCGACCCAACGGAGGCTGATTACCGATTCAACCGAACGGTCAGATGGCGGGCAGCGGCACGGAACGAACCGACCCGCCCAGCCGAAGCGGGACGGGTCGGTGTCGTGCGGAAAGGATCAGACCGTACGCGGGCGGCGCGGGCGGCGGGACCGGCCCGACGCGCGGTGCGCGGAGCGGGGCGCGCCGTCCGTGGCTGCCGAGCCACCTGCGGCCCGTCCCCGGTTGGCCGCCACCGGCGGCGCGGCGATGGTGACCGGCACACCGGAGGGCTCACGCGCCCCGGTGACCCGGGCCAGCGCCTCGTCACCCGAGCGCACCTGGACCGACTGCGGCCGGATGCCGGCAGTGGCCATCAGCCGGGACACGTCGCGGCGCTGCTCCGGCAGGACCAGCGTCACCACCGAGCCGGACTCGCCGGCGCGCGCCGTCCGCCCGCCCCGGTGCAGGTAGTCCTTCGCCTCGGTCGGCGGGTCCACGTTGACGACCATGTCGAGGCCGTCCACGTGGATGCCGCGCGCCGCCACATCCGTGGCGACCAGGGCGGTCACCTGGCCGTTGCGGAACTGCTCCAGGATGCGGGTGCGCTGCGGCTGGGACTTGCCGCCGTGCAGCGCGGCGGCGCGTACACCCTTGGAGAGCAACTGGCGCGCGAGCCGGTCGGCGCGGTGCTTGGTGCCCATGAACAGGATGGTGCGGCCCTCGCGAGCGGCGATCCGGGTCAACGCGTCGGGCTTGTCGAGCGCGTCGACGTGCAGCACGTGGTGGGTCATCGCGGTGACCGTGGCGGTACCCGGGTCGACCGAGTGGGTGACCGGACTGCTGAGGAAGCGGCGGACCAGCCGGTCCACGCCGCCGTCCAGGGTGGCGGAGAAGAGCATCCGCTGACCCTGCGGGGCGACCTGCTCCAGGAGCTTGGTCACCTGCGGCAGGAAGCCCATGTCGGCCATCTGGTCGGCCTCGTCCAGCACGGTGATCTCGACCTGGTCGAGCCGGGCGTCGCCGCGGTTGATCAGGTCGTGCAGCCGACCGGGGGTCGCCACGACCACCTCGGCGCCGGCGCGCAGCGCGTCGGCCTGGCGCTGCAACGACAGTCCGCCGACGACGGTGGCGCAGCGCAGACCGACGGCGCGGGCGTACGGGGCCAGCGCGGTGGTCACCTGCTGGGCCAGCTCACGGGTCGGCACCAGCACCAGAGCCAGCGGGCGACCCGGCCGGGCCTTACGGCCGGCGGTACGCGAGAGCAGGGGAAGCCCGAAGGCGAGCGTCTTACCGGAGCCGGTACGACCCCGGCCGAGCACGTCCCGACCGGCGAGCGAGTCGGGCAGCGTGGCCGACTGGATCGGGAACGGCTCGGTGATGCCCTGCGCGGTCAGGGCGCTCAACAGCGCCGGCGCCAGACCGGTATGGGCAAAAGACGGAATAACTGTGGTCACGCAGAAGCCTTCCTCGACGCGGCACGTGTCGAGGGAGGGCGCCGAACTCGGCGCTGTCACCGGCGAAACAAGGCCGCCAGGACTCACAAGCACGAACCGATTAGGGTACGGGCCGGCCCGCCGCCGAGCCGCCGCCCGCGTTACGCGGGTCGACGGCGGGGCGGGCCGGTCCCGTCACCGTCACACCCGGAGGGCGCGACGGGTACTACGAACCGATCCGAAGATCAGAGCGGACGGATGTTCTCCGCCTGCGGGCCCTTCTGGCCCTGGGTCACCTCGAACTCGACCCGCTGGTTCTCGTCCAGGCTCCGGTAGCCGGAGGACTGGATCGCCGAGAAGTGGGCGAAGACGTCAGCGCCGCCGCCGTCCGGGGTGATGAAGCCGAAGCCCTTGTCAGCGTTGAACCACTTCACGGTGCCAATAGCCATGTGTTTCGTCTCCTTGACGGAACGTCGGACGCGCACTTGTTGCGCGCCCGAAGAGGAGCGCTCCGCGCGGGGATGCGCGAATCGCCTGTCGCTTCTGGTCGCCCCGCCCGGAGAACTCCGGACACAACAAAGAGCGCCTGGGGCCACAATCCCGCCAGGCGCACACAGAGTCTCTGGTAACCAAAACTGCAACCCGGTCAACCTACCACGGATTTCCCCGTCGTGGTCAAACTTGGCCGGAATCCACGGGCAAGTGAGCGATCATGGCGGTGAGCCCGGTCACGTCCAGCAAGTCGGTCGGACGGACGGTCGCCCCGTCCCGCACATAGTGGAACGCCGCGCCCACCCGCTCGACGTCGACACCGGCCAGCTCGGCCCAGGCCAGCCGGTACACGGCCAACTGGACCGCCGCCACATCCGCCGCCGGGCCGGTGGGACGCGCGCCGGTCTTCCAGTCGACCACGTCGAACCGCCCGCCCGGGCGGGCAAAGACCGCGTCCATCCGCCCCCGGACCACCACACCCGCGATCACCGTGGCGAACGGCACCTCCACCTCGACCGGCACCCGGTCAGCCCACTCGCTGGCCAGGAAGCGCTCCTGAAGCTCGACCAGGGCCTCATCCGGGGCGGCGTCCGCATCCGCCGCGCCGGGCAGCTCGTCCACGTCGAGCAACCGGTCGGCGCCGAAACGCTGCTCCAGCCACGCGTGGAAGGCGGTGCCCCGGCGGGCGTACGGATTCGGCTCGGTGGGCACCGGGCGGCGCAGCGTACGGGCCAGCGCCGCCGGGTCACGCCGCAACGCCACCAACTGGGTGACGCTGAGCTGTCCCGGCAGGGCCACCTCGACCGCGCCGGAGAGCCGGGTCAGCTCGGCCCGCTCGGCCAGCAGCAGGTCCGCCTCCTGCCGCCAGCGCGCCACCTCCGGGTCTGCTGTCTCGGCCGTCTCGGCGTTCGACCCGGTCGACGGCAGCGCACCGGCGAGCGCCGGCCCGACCGGCCCCGGCAGCGCCGACGCCGGACCGTCGGTCATCAGCCGGCGGACCAGTCCGGCCGCCTCGGCCAACGCCGGCCGGCGGCCACCCAGCGGGTCGGCCGGCCACTCCGCGCGGAGCACCACCTCGGCCGTCGGGTTCGTGGCGTCCGGGGTGGGCTCCGGCGTCCACGTGTCGACCAGGTGCCCGGTGCCGCCGTCCAGGCAGGCGTCGTACACCTCGCGCAGGAAGATCGACGGACCTCGCGGTCGCTTCGTGCCCTCGCCCCACCAGTACCCGGAGCACAGCAGCAGCCGGCGCGGCCGGGTGACCGCGACGTACGTCAGCCGGCGCTCCTCCCGCTCGTCGTGGGCCCGCCACGCGTCGGTGAAGTCGGCCACCGCCCGGGCCACGGCACGCTGGTCGGCCGCCTCGTCGAGCGCCAGCTCGGGCAGCCCGTCGGCGTCCCCCCGCAGCGGGAACGGCAGCACGCCCAGGCCGCCCAGCCAGTGGTCGGAGTTGCGGACCGGACCGGGCCACGAGCCACGGCACAGACCGGCCACCGCCACCACGTCCCACTCCAGGCCCTTGGCGGCGTGTGCGGTGACCACCTGCACCGCGCCCTCCACGACCTCGACCTCGCCCGGGGCGAGGCCGCGCTCCTCGTCCTCGGCGGCGGCCAGGTAGGACAGGAAGCCGGAGAGCGTCGCGCCGGGCGTCTCACCGCTGAAGCGGGCCGCCACGTCGGCCAGGGCGTCCAGATGGCCCCGCGCCAGGCCGGCGTCGCCCGCGCCGTCGCGGCCGGCCCGCACCGCGACCTCCACGTCCAGGCCAATGGTCCGCTCGATGTCCGCGATCAGATCCGGCAGCGCCTGGTCCAGGCGGTAACGCAGCAACGCCAGCTCGGTGCCGTACGCCCGCAGCCGCGCGAACCCCTCCGCCGAGTACGCCTGCGCCGGCCCGAGATCGGCCAACGCCTCCACCAGGGTCGCCTCGTCCAGCAGGTCGGGGCTGATGTCCGAGTCCTCGTCGGCGGCCACCTGCCGGCGGGCGTTCGCGATGCCCCGCGCCCGTCGGTGCAGCGCCACCAGGTCCCGCGGCCCGATCCGCCACCGGGCGCCGGTGAGCAACCGCAGCAGGGCGGCACCGTCGGTCGGGTCGGCCAGCACCCGCAGCGTGCACACCACGTCCCGGACCTCGGGAGTGTCCAGCAGGCCACCCAGCCCGACCACCTCGACCGGGAGGCCACGCTCGCGCAACGCCGACTCGATCGCCGGGATCTGGCTGCGGACGCGGACCAGCACGGCCGTCGTCGGACGCTGCGCCACCGGGATGTGCTCCGGTGCCGCACCGGGCATCCGGGCGGCGCCACGCCACGCGGCGAGCACACTGTCGGCGATCCACGCGGCCTCGTCGGCATACGTGTGCAGCAGCGCGCAGTGCACCGTGCCACCGGCCGCCCCACCGGGGCTGCGGTGCGGAATCGGGTCCCGGACGGTCAGCGCGGAACGCAGCTCCGGAACCCGCGCGCCGGCCGCACGCAACGGCGTGGACAGCGCGTTCGCCACCCGCAGGATCTCCGGGCGGTTGCGCCAACTGGTGGTCAGCCCCAACGCCCGCGCCGGCTCGCCGTCGGACCGCGCGAACTCGGCCGGAAACCGGTCGAGGGTGCCGGCGCTGGCTCCCCGCCAGCCGTAGATGGACTGGCACGGATCGCCCACCGCGGTGACCGGGTGACCGCCACCGAACAGCGCGTTGAGCAGCACCACCTGCGCGTGGCTGGTGTCCTGGTACTCGTCGAGCAGCACCACCCGGAAGCGGTCCCGCTCGATCTCGCCGACCGCCGGGTGATCCCGCGCCACCCGGGCCGCCCGGGCGAGCTGGTCGGCGAAGTCCATCGCCTCGAAGTCCAGCTTGCGCCGGGCGTACGCCCGCACCAGCGGCAGCAGGCGCAGCCGGGTCTGTTGCAGGGTGAGCGCCTTGCGTACGTCGGCGTAGACCCGGCCCGGTCGCGACTGCACCTCGGCGAAGAACCGGCCGGTCCAGGCGGCCAGCTCGTCCGGGGCGACCAGGTGCTCGTCCAACTCCCCGGCGAGCGCCAGCACCGCGTCGGTGATGGTGCTCGGCATCCGGTCCACCTCGGACATGTCGCCGTCGTAGTTGCGCACCAGCAGGTCGACCAACTGCCAGCGGGACGCCTCGGTGAGCAGCCGGGTCGACGGCTCGTAGCCGGCCCGCAGACCGTGCTCGGTGACGATCCGCCCGGCGTACGAGTGGTACGTGGAGACGGTGGGCTCACCGGCGAGCGGATCGTCGAGCGGGTCGCGCTCCTGCCGGCCGACCCGCCGGATCAGTTGGTCGAGCCGGGTACGGACCCGGTGCGCCAGCTCACCGGCCGCCTTGCGGGTGAAGGTCAGCCCCAGGATCTGCTCCGGGCGCACGTACGAGTTGGCCACCAGCCAGACCACCCGCGCGGCCATCGTCTCGGTCTTGCCGGACCCGGCGCCCGCGACCACCAGCAGCGGCTCCACCGGGGCGGCGATGATCGCGGCCTGTTCCCGGGTGGGCGCCGGCAGCCGCAGCAACTTGGCCAGCTCCACCGGCGTGTACCGGGGGCCGGAGTCCGCGAGCCGGGGCGTCGGCGCGGGACCCGCGCCGAACAGGGTGGGCTGGCTCATGAATTCTCCGGGGGACGGACGGTCGGCGGCTCGACCACCTGCCGTCCCTGCCCGGAGACCGGACAGCTGGTCCGCACCGGGCAGACCCGGCACTTCGAGTTGGCCACCGCGGCGAACGTGGCGGCTGCCATCGTATCGGCGGTCCGCCGGACCAGCGCCGTCGCCCAGCCGGCCGCCGGTCCCTCCCCCGCGGCGGGCTGGTTCTGCTCCCGGGCGTCCTTGGCGGAGGTGCCGAGCTGCACCAGCGCCGCGCCACCGGACTCGTCGCCGAACTCGGCGAACGCCCCCGCCTCCACCGCAGCCTGGTACGCGCCGAGCTGCGGGTGCTCGGCCAGTTCGCTGCCGGTGACCGCGGTCGACTTGCCGGTCTTGAGGTCGATCACCACCAGCCGGCCGGCCTCGTCGACCTCAAGCCGGTCGACCCGCCCGGTCAGGTCGACCGGGCGCTGCGGATCGTCCAGCCGGACCGCGAACTCGTGTTCGATGGCGAGCAGCCGACGCGGATTGGTGGCCAGCCAACGCAGCAGCTTGTCGACCATCGCCTCGGCGCGCTCCCGCTCGGGGCCGGCCATCCACCGCGCGGCCAGCTCGATCGCGTCGAACCGGGCGGCCACGTAGTCGAGCAGGGCGCCCCGGTCGGCGCTCGCGTCCTCGGCGAGCATCGCGGCGGCGTGCACCAGGTTGCCGACGCCCTGCGCGGTGCTGGTCGGGCCGCTGCCGCCGTGCCGTTCGAGCAGCCAGCGCAGGCTGCACCGCAGCGCGCTCTCCATCGCCGAGGGCGTGACCCGCACCGGGTCCCCGTCGTCGACCAACGGCCGGTCGTCGGAGAGCGCCCGCAGCCCCCACCAGTCGTCGGGGTGCGCGCCGGGCACTCCGGCGGCGGCGAGCCGCGCCAACTCGGTCGCCGCGGCGCGCCGCCGGGCCGCCGACGCGGCCGGGTCGATGACGGCGGTACGCAGCTCGGCGACCAGCGCCGGCAGGGTGAGCGCCCGTGGCGGCCGGGTGACCGGCAGCGCACCGGGCTGGTCCGGCTCGTCGTCTTCGTCGCTCACGGCAGCGCCGTCGCCGGCCGGGCCGGTTCGCGGGCCGGGCGGGCTCGGCGGCACGGTCGGCGGGTCGGGCGGGCCCGGCCTGTCCGGTGGCGCGCTCGGCGGACTCGGCGGTGCGATCGGGCCCAGCTCGTGCAGGAACCGGCTGGGCTGCTCCTCGTGGTCGTCGCCGCCGACCGCCGCCGACGCCACCGCGCTGACCAGCAGGCGGTGTCGGGCCCGGCTGATGGCGACGTGGAACAGCCGGCGCTCCTCGTCGAGCAGCGCCGAGGTCTGACCCACGACGTTGGCGGCGCGGGCGCCGCCGACGGACCGGCCGGCCAGGACGTCGACCAGCCGTTCCGACCCGAGCAGGCTGCCACGCAGGCGCAGGTCCGGCCAGATGCCCTCCTGCACGCCGGCGATCGCCACCAGGTCCCACTCCAGGCCCTTGGCGGCGTGCGCGGTGAGCAGTCGTACCGCCGCGCCCCGGTCGGCGGTCGGCGCGATGGTGTCCGCCGGCAGGTCCTGGGCGAGCACGTGGTCGAGGAAGACCTCGGTGCGCGCGCCCGGTAGCCGGTCGGTGAAGCGGGCCGCCGCGTCGAAGAGCACGAGCACGGCGTCCAGGTCGCGGTCGGCCGCCTCGGCCCGCCGACGCCGGGCCAGGTCGCCCTCGCCGGCCACCGGCCGCCCCTGGGCGATCGCGCCGGCCCAGCGTTCGGCCAGGCCGCTGGCGTCCCACACCTCCCAGAGGACGGTCTCGGCGGTGGCGCCCGGTTGGGCGGCGGCGTCCCGGGCGGTGGCGAGCAGCCCGGCCACCGCCTGGGCCGGCTCCGCCCACCGCCGGTCGATGGTGGCCAGCTCCGTCGGGTCACGCAACGCCTCGACGATCAGCTCGCCGGACGGGCGGCGGTCGCCCCCGGCCAACGCCAGGGCGCGCAGCCCCTGCCGCAGCCGTCGTTCGGCCAGCGGGTCAGCGCCGCCCAGCGGCGAGTGCAGTAGCGCGACCGCGGCCTCCTCGTCGAGCCGGTCCGGTTCGAGGGCGCACCGCAGCAGCAGCAACAGCGGCGCCACCGCGGGTTGCAGGTGCAGCGGAAGGTCCTCGCCGTGCACCACGGTCGGGACGCCGGCGGCGTGCAGCGCGCGTCGCAGGGTCGGCAGTTGCAGGGCGGTGGACCGCACCAGCACCGCCATCCGCGACCACGGCACGCCGTCCAGCAGGTGGGCCGAGCGCAGCATGTGGGCCAGCCAGGCGGCCTCGCTGGTCGCCGACCGGAAGGTGTGCACCTCGACCACGCCGGCCGGGGCGTCCGGCAGCGGACGCAGCCGGCGGTGCGCCGTCGGACCACGGAGACGGCGGCCCAGCCGGGCCACCGCGTCGAGCAGAACCGGCCCGGCCCGGTACGACGTGCTCAGCAGCACCTGCGCGGCCGGCGCTCCGGAGGCAGTCCGGAAACGGTGCCGGAAGGTGGACACTCCGGCCGGGTCGGCGCCCCGGAAGGCGTACGTGGAGGAGTCGGGGTCGGCGAAGGCCACGAGCGGCTTGCCACCGCCGGCGATGACCGAGAGCAGTTCGAGTTGGGCGGGGTCGGTGTCGGCCAGCTCGTCGACGTACACGTGGGCGAGGCGGTGGCGCTCGGCGGCCAGCAACTCCTCGTCGTCGCGCAGCAGACCGGTGGCGGCCCGGACCAGTTCGGCGGGGTCGTACGCGATCGAACCCCGGTTGCTGACGTCGCGCAGCGCGAGCACCTCGACGTACTCCCGCAGGAAGCGCGCGGCGGCCGGCCAGTCGGCGCGGCCGAGCTTCTCGCCCAGCCGGGCCAGGTCGCCCGGACCCACACCGCGTTCGGCGGCGCGCATGAGCAGGTCACGCAGTTGACCGGCGAAGGCCCGGGTGCGCAGTGCCGGCCGCAGGTCGGTGGGCCAGCCGACCGGGTCGTCCTCGGGCGCCTCGCCCACCACGTCGAGCAGCTCACGGATGATCAGATCCTGCTCGGGGCCGGTCAGCAGGCGGGGTGACGGCTCGCCGCGCTCGGCGGCGGCGCGACGCAGCAGCCCGAAGGCGTACGCCGGGAAGGTACGCACCAGCGGCTCCCGCAGCACCCGGTAGCCGTCCTGCGCGACCCGGGCCTCGATGCGCTGGCGCAGTGCGGTGGCGCCGCGGCGGCCGAAGGTCAGCACGAGGATCCGTTCGGGGTCGACGCCCTCGGCGATCCGGGCGGCGACCGCCTCGACGAGGGTGCTGGTCTTGCCGGTGCCGGGGCCACCGACGACAAGCATCGGCCCGTCGGTGTGCCCGACGATCTCGGCCTGGACGGGATCGGCGTGCCAGCGCGGGCCCGCCGACCGGGTCGGGTCGGCCGCGACGGCGAGGACGCCACCGTCACCCGGCGCGTCCCCGTCCCCCAGCGCCGGCCCCCCGGGCCGCCGCACCAACCGGTACGACTGCATCACCAAATCCCATCACCCCCCTACGACAGCAACCCCATCCCACGCCGCCACGCCGATCGTGAAGGTGAAGGCACGACACGCCGACGGCCCTGCCGCCACCCTCACGACCGACGAGGTGGCCCGGAGTCAGGGTAGGTGGGACTCCAGCGCCTTCAGGGCCTCGGGGACCGTGGTGACCACGGTCAGCAGGTCGAGGCCGGCCGGTTTGAGGAAGTGCTGGTCGGTGATGGTGTGCAGCCAGTCCAGCAGGGGGCGGTAGAAGCCGTCCGCGTCGATCAGCACCATCGGCTTGGCGTGCAGCACCAGGGTGGCGGTGGTCCAGACCTCGAACAGCTCGTCCAGCGTGCCGAGGCCGCCGGGCAGGGCGAGGAACGCGTCCGACCTGTCGATCATCAGGGTCTTGCGATCGGCCATCGAGTCGGTGACCAGCAGTTCGTCCGAGGCCAGGTCGGCGACCTCCAGGTCGACGAGCGCCTGCGGGATGACACCCACCGTGCGTCCACCGGCGGACCGGGCGCCGTCGACCACCGCGCCCATCATGCCGACGCAGCCACCGCCGCTGACCAGGGTGTGCCCGCGCCGGGCCAGCTCCGCACCGGTCTCGGTGGCGAGGTCGAGCCAGCGTTGGTCGAGGGTACGGGAGGAGGCGCAGAAGACACAGACGGCCGCCATCAGTTCTCCCGGGGCCGGTCGGCGGCCTGCTCGGCGGCGGCCTGCTGGTCGGCGCCGGTACGCGCCACGGCCTCGTCGCGGACCGCGTCCTGCTCGACCGAGAGCGCCGCCTCGGCCTCGACGATGTGGCGGACGGCGGCGTTGACGTCGTCGGTGAGGCAGATCAGGTCCAGGTCCACCGGGCCGATCTTGCCGCTGGCGGCCATCGTGTCGCGCAGCCAGTCGAGCAGCCCCTGCCAGTAGGCCACCCCCATCAGCACGACCGGGAACCGGGTGACCTTGCCGGTCTGCACCAGGGTCAGCGCCTCGAAGAGCTCGTCCATGGTGCCGAACCCACCGGGCAGCACCACGAACGCCTGGGCGTACTTGACGAACATGGTCTTGCGGGCGAAGAAGTAGCGGAAGTCGATGGCCAGGTCGACCCAGTCGTTGATGCCCTGCTCGAACGGAAGCTCGATGCCGAGCCCGACGGAGAGCCCGCCGGCCTCGGTGGCGCCCCGGTTGGCGGCCTCCATCACGCCCGGCCCGCCGCCGGTGATCACCGCGTAGCCCGCGCGGGCCAGCGCGCCGCCCACCTCCTCGGCCAGCCGGCACTCGGCGGTGTCCGGACCGCTGCGCGCCGAGCCGAACACGCTGACGGCCGGCGGCAGGTCGGCGAGGGTGTCGAAGCCCTCGACGAACTCGGAGAGGATCCGCAGCGCCCGCCAGGCGTCCCTGGTCTTCCAGTCCTCGCGCCCGCGCGAGTCCAGCAGCCGCTGGTCGGCGGTGCTGCTCGGGATCGCCCCCCGGCGCAGCGTGACGGCGCCCCGGTGCCGCTCCCGCCCCGGGCTGCGGCCGGCCTCCCGCCCGTTGTTCTGGCTCATGCAGCAACCGTAGTGGAGCCGCACACCTCGGGGGCGCGGGCTACCGACGCCGGGAAATAGTTCGCGATCAAGGGCAACTATTTGGCTTCCCCGTACGTCTTACTATTCACATACCGGGTATGCCCCGGCGCGCGCCTTCGGGGGAGGAGACAGCGTGATCAGCAACAGCGAGATGATCCGGATCCGTCGACAGATGCAGCGACGGATCCACGATGTGGTGGCCGAGCGCCGCCGCACCCGCGATCTCGACCCCGCCCTGTCGCCCGCCGCCGCCACCACCACGGGATCCGGAGCCGATCAAGAGGTTCGCGCCGCCGACAACGGGCCAGGCTGACGCGAACCTCTTGATCGCCGGAAACGGGGCCGACCGGCCCGACCTGAGCGATTCCGACCGGGTCAGGCCGGCGCGAGCCAGCGGTGCAGCGTCGCCGCGCCGTCCCGGATCTTGCTGATCTCGACGTGCTCGTCCGGGTGGTGGGCGAGGTTCGGATCGCCCGGGCCGAAGTTCAGCGCGGGAATCCCCATGGCCGCGAACCGGGCCACGTCCGTCCAACCCAGCTTGCCGATCGGGGCGGCGCCGACCGCCGCCAGGAACTCCTTCGCCGGGGCGGCGCTGAGCCCGGGCGGGGCGCCCGCGATCGAGTCGGTGACCCGCACCTCGAAACCGGCGAACACCTCACGCAGGTGTGCCTCCGCCTCGGCCGGGGTCCGGTCGGGGGCGAAGCGGTAGTTGACCTCGACCTCGCACAGGTCCGGGATGACGTTGCCGGCCACCCCACCGTTGATGCGTACCGCGTTCATGCCCTCGCGGTAGTCGCAGCCGTCGATGGTGACCCGTCGTGCCTCGTACGTCTGGAGGCGGCGCAGCACCTCCCCAGCGCCGTGGATGGCGTTGACCCCGTGCCAGGAGCGCGCCGAGTGGGCGCGTACGCCGGTGGTGGTGACCACTGAGCGCATGGTGCCCTGGCAGCCCGCCTCGACGATGCCGTACGTCGGCTCCAGCAGCACCGCGAAGTCCGCCTCCAGCCACTCCGGGAACGCCTGGGCGACCAGGTTCAGCCCGTTGTAGCGGGACTCGATCTCCTCGGCCTCGTAGAAGAAGTACGTCACGTCGTAGCGCGGCTCGGGCAGCGTCACCGCCAGGTGCAGCGCGTAGGCGGTGCCGGACTTCATGTCGGAGGTTCCGCAGCCGTACATCAGGTCGCCGCGCATGGTCGACGGGAAGTTGTTGTTCAGCGGCACCGTGTCGAGGTGCCCGGCCAGCACGACGCGCTGCGAGCGGCCCAGGTCGGTACGGGCCATCACCGTGTTGCCGTGCCGGTGCGTGGACAGGTGCGGTACGCCCCGCAGCACCTCCTCGACGCAGTCGGCGATCGCCTTCTCGTTGAGGGACACGGACTCTATGTCGACCAGTACGCGGGTCAGCTGCACCGGATCGGCGAGGACCTCGGGGGTCAGCGGGTTCTCCATGGTTCGCACGGTACCTTCAGGTCTGTCAGCGCGAGGAGCGAGCCGAGGCCGGCGTGGCCGCGACCGAGAGGGTTAACAGTGACGTCCGCAGATTCCGCGTGGGGCATCGGCCTGGCCACCGTCACCGCCGACGGGCAGGTGCTCGACACCTGGTACCCGACCGGCAAGCTGGGCCTGGGTGAGCTGCCGCTGATCGCCGGCGAGGACAAGTCGGACGTGCTGGACCTGCCGCCGGGTGCGTTGGGCGACCGGCCGCTGCCCGGTCTGCGTACCGTGCAGGTGGTCACCGTGATCGGCTCGCTGGACGAGCCCATCAAGGACGCCTCCGACGCGTACCTCCGGTTGCACCTGCTCTCCCACCGCCTGGTGCGGCCCAACCAGCTCAACCTCGACGGCGTCTTCGGCAAGCTGGCGAACGTGGCCTGGACGTCCGCCGGGCCGTGCCCCCCGGAGCGGGTGGACGAGCTGCGGGTGATCGAGCGGGCCGCGGGCCGCCACCTGTCGGTGTACGGGGTGGACAAGTTCCCCCGGATGACCGACTACGTGGTGCCCTCGGGTGTGCGGATCGCCGACGCCGACCGGGTGCGCCTCGGCGCCCACCTGGCCGCCGGCACGACGGTGATGCACGAGGGCTTCGTCAACTTCAACGCCGGCACGGTGGGCACCTCGATGGTGGAGGGGCGGATCGTGCAGGGGGTGCTGGTCGGCGACGGCTCCGACATCGGCGGTGGCGCCTCGATCATGGGCACCCTCTCCGGCGGCGGCACCGAGAAGGTGACCATCGGCGAGCGGAGTCTGATCGGCGCGAACGCGGGCGTGGGCATCTCCCTCGGCGACGACTGCGTGGTCGAGGCCGGCTGCTACATCACCGCCGCCTCCAAGATCACGCTGCCGGACGGCCGGGTGGTCAAGGGCCGGGAGCTGTCCGGCGTCGACGGCCTGCTGTTCTGGCGCAACTCGGTGACGGGCGCGCTGGAGGCCCGCCCGCGCACCGGCCGCGGCATCGAGTTGAACGCCGCCCTGCACGCCAACGACTGACGTACCCGCCGGGTCCGCGGCGCTCGGCCGCGGACCCGACGGGGGTACGCCTCAGCGCAACCGGTAGGCCTGGATGATCCGCTGCGTCACCGTGTTACCGGCGGCGTCCCGGGCGGTGGCCCGCAGCGACACGTGGCCCTTGCCGGCCGGATGCCGCAACAGTGCCGACCAACCATCGGCCGAGGTACGGACCAGCTTCGCCTTGTCCCAGGTCTTCCCGCCGTCGTACGAGACGTCGACGGTGAGCCCCTCCACCGGGGAGGCCGGAGCGCCCGGCTGGCGCTGCACCCGCACCGGTACGACGAAGCTCCGCCCGGCCGGAGCGCTGCCGTCGACGCGCAGCGGCGGCGCGAAGCGCACCGCCATCAGCGGCAGGCGGGCCGGCGTGTCACCGGCGACGTGCCGGGACCGGAAGGTCCAGCTCGATTCCACCTCGGTGCTCAGGTCGGTGAAGCTCCGCTTCGATGACGTGACGAGCCGGTAGTCCGCCGCGGCCGGCGGCACGGTGAACTCCCCGTAGCCGGCGTACTCGCTCTCGCCGACCAGCTTGCCGTCGCGCCAGAGCTTGGTGTGCTCGCTGTCGTTCAACGAGCCGCCCGGGTGACCGGCCGCGTCGCTGAAGATCGGCAGGTCGACCGCGATGGTGTCGCCGGCCCGGGTGAGGCTCTGGTACGGCCAGCGCGGGTTCGGGAAGGACGGCCCGAACGGCGCCTGGTTCCAGATCTCCTGGACCGTCCGCCCGGCCCGGTACGCGGTGGGGACGGAAAGGAGCACGGCCTGCGGGTTCAGCCAGCCGTCCTCGCCCCGGGTGCCGAAGTAGATGTCCGACTCCCACTGCACGCCCCGGGTGTTGTAGTACTCGACCCGCTGACCGGGCACGCTCGTGGGCAGGACCAGCGTGGAGCCACCGACGTTGTACTCCAACACGGGGTACACGGAGCGCTCAGCGTCCATGCCCGCGTAGGCACCGAGGAACCGGTGCACGACGGCGGCCAGGTCGCTCCGGCGGTAGTCACGGACGAACCCGGTGGGCATCCGACCGGGGATCGCTTCGGCCAGCGCGTACAGGTACGGGCTGTCGGGCGTGCCAGGCTTGATCCACTGGCTGCTGACGGTGGAGACGAACTGGTCGGCGGAGACCGTCTTGCCGAGCTGACCGCTGGTCAGACCGGTGAAGGTGTCCGCCCAGAGTCCGATCCCGTACCCACTGCCGTCGGCAGCCGTGAAGTTGCCGCTGACGTCGATCAGTTCCGGGGCGGCGTTACGGTCCGGAATGGTGGTCCGGACCGGTTTGGCCCGGCGGGCATCCACGACGATCCGGGTGTCCCGCTCGATCGTCAACACGGGCTGCATCAACAACGACATCCCGCGTTGCTCGTCCTCCGGCCCCGGCTCGAAGACCAGGCCGCTGAGGCCGTAGTGCCCCTTGGGCACCCGCACGGTGGCCACCCCATCGGAACTGAAGAGGTCCCAGGCGCCGAAGGTGTCCATCCCGACCAGCGTGCTCCAGTGGTCGGCGGTACGCGCGCCCGCGCGGTTCAGGTGTTCCACGGTCAGCGTGTAGCTCTCCACCTCCCGGTTCACGGCCAGCGGCGTCACGGCGACGGCCGACCCCGCGCGGGCCACGATCCGGCCGGTCCAGTAGCCGTCGGCGTCGCCGATCCGGGTGTCCGTGGTGACGGTCGTGGCGGCCGTGCCACCCGCCGGTACGGTGAGCTGGCTGGCGCCCAACTGGAAGAGACCGGCCGGCAGCGCTCGACCCCCCGGGCCGGCGCCCTCGACGCTCAGGTCCACGGTGACCGGGGCCGGACCGTCGTTACGCCAGGTCACCGTACGGGTGACCGGGGTGTCGTCGTTGTGCGGCCAGAGCGTACGCCCGAACGAGACGCTCACCGGGTCGGTGGTGATCTGCTGGGTGATCGCGTGGGCGACATCGACGCGCCCGGCGCCCTGCTGGTAGGCGGTCTGCTCCGGGTGCGGCTTGGCGGCGGCCATCAGGGTGGCCTTGAGCCGGTCGGCCCGCCATCCCGGGTGCTGCTGGGCCAGCAACGCGGCCGACCCGGCGACGTGCGGGGTGGCCATCGAGGTGCCGGAGAGCGTGACGTACCGGTCCCCCACCGGATCACCGATGACGCCGTTGGCGGACTTCGCGGCGACGATGTCGACGCCGGGTGCGGTGATGTCGGGCTTCAGCGCGTCGTCACCGACCCGGGGACCCCGGCTGGAGAAGTCAGCCAACTCGTCGTCGCGATCCACCGCGCCCACGGCGAGCCCGGCGTCGGCGCTGGCCGGGGAGCCGACCGAGCCGTCCGAGCCGTCGTTCCCCGCGGCGAGGACGAACAGCGTGCCGGTCTGCGCGGTCAGGGTCTGCACCGCCTCTTCGAGCGGGTCGACCTCCGGCGTGTCCCAGCCGCCGAGGCTCATGTTGATGACGGCGGCCTTCTTCTCCACGGCGGCCCACTGCATGCCGGCGAGGATCGCCGAGTCGGGGCAGCCCTGGTCCTCACAGACCTTGCCGTCCAGCAGCGTCGCGTCCGGTGCCACACCCCGGTAGCGGCCGTCGGAGGCCGCGCCGGAACCGGCGATGGTCGAGGCCACGTGCGTGCCGTGGCCGACGGTGTCCCGGGCGTCGGCGACCTCGGTGAAGTTGCGCGCCTCGGCCACCTTGCCGGCCAGGTCCGGGTGGGTCGCGTCGACGCCGGTGTCCAGCACGGCCACGGACACGCCCTTGCCGGTGAACCCGGCCGACCAGGCGGCGGGCGCCCCGATCTGCGGCACGCTGTGGTCGAGGGCCACCCGTCGACGGCCGTCCAACCAGATCCGCTCGACGCCCCCCGCCGCGCCGAGCCGAGCCGCGCTGGAGCCGGTGCTGACCGCCGCCCAGACCGCGCCGAGGGAGGACTTGTCGCTGGTGAGGGCGGCGCCGTCGATCGCCGGTAGGTCGCGGACCACCCGGGTGCCGGGCAGCGTGGCCGGCGCTCGCCGGGCGGCGTCCGTCGAGCCGTACGACACCAGCAGCGGCAGCGTCTTGCGGTGGGCGTCGTCGTAACCCGCCTCGATCAGCCCGGTGACGTCGAAGAGCCGCCGGTCCACCCGACCCGAGCGCAGCAACGGCAGCGCGTCCGTCGGCAGCACCGAGAGGCGTCCTCTCTCGCGCTGGACCAGGAACTGCACGTCTTTACGGCCGGGGCCGGGCTGGGCCGAGGCCCCGGATGCGGTGACGGTGACGCGGTCACCGGTGATCAGCGTGACGGTGTTCGAGCGCTCGGGACTGGCTCCGGGCGCTGTGGACTGTCGGTCGGCGCCGCCAGGTGGGGCAGGCGCGGCGGGCGCGGCTGAGGCGGGAGCCGGCGCGGCGAGCGCCAGCACCGACACGAGACCGAGAGCGGCCATTCTTCTTCCCTGGTGCAACGTTTCCTCCTGGTCATGCGTCGTGATTGATAGGAGTCGCATTGACAACCCAGAATTGCATACCGAGTATGCAAAAAGAAGTCGAAAATACGACGAACCTGCCACGGGACACCGCTCCCCGCCGGCATCATCGACCGGGTGACCTCCATGAAGGACCGGATGCTGGCGGGTGAGCCCTACCTCGCCGACGATCCCGAACTCGTCGCCGACCTGGACCGGGCCGCCCGCCTGATGGAACGCTTCAACACCAGTTCAGCGGCCGACCCGGCGGCCCGGCTCGCGGCGCTGCGCGACCTGCTCGGCGACCTGGGCGACGACACCTGGGTCCGGCCGCCGTTCTACTGCGACTACGGCTGGAACATCCGGATCGGGCCGCGCAGCTTCGTCAACTACCACGCGGTCTTCCTCGACGTCGCCCCGATCACCCTCGGCGCGGACGTCCAGGTCGGACCGAACGTGCAACTGCTCACCCCGACCCACCCGGTGCAGCCCGGCCCACGCCGCGACAAGTGGGAGGCCGCGAAGCCGATCACCATCGGCGACAACGCCTGGCTCGGCGGCGGCGCGATCGTCCTGGCCGGGGTCGCGGTCGGCGCGAACACCGTGGTCGGCGCGGGCGCCGTGGTCACCCGGGACCTGCCCGCCAACGTCGTCGCCGTCGGCAACCCGGCCCGACCGGTCCGCGACCTCGACTAGGGCGTGTGTCGAAGTCTTGGGTCGAGCCGAGGCGGAGTCCAGGCGGCGGTCCGGCAAGGCGGAGATGGGCACGGATACCGGTGTTGTATCCGGGCCCATCTCCAACGCCGCCGGCCGTCGGCTGGGCCCGCCGCAGGCCGGCCAAGGGCTTCGACACACGCCCTAGTCCCGCAGGCGGACCACCAGGTCGGCGTGCACGGCCGTCGGGGTGATGAGAGCCGCGTTGGCCTCGTCGCTGCCCAGCGCCCAGGTCCGGGCCTCCTCCGGCGAACGCCCGTACGCCTCGTGCCGGGCGGTCAACCGGCCCTGGCGCAGCTCGGCGTCCAGGTCGAGGAACCACACCTCGTGCAGCAACGTCCGGACCTCCTGCCACGGAAAGTCCGGCACCAGCAGATAGTTGCCCTCGGTCACCACGAGGCGAACCGACGGCGGCACCTCGATGGCCCCGGCCACCGGCTCCTCCACCTCTCGGCGGAACTCCGGCGCGTACACCGAGGTCGGCTCCAGCCGGCGCAACCGGCGCAGCAGCGAGACGTACCCGTTGGCGTCGAAGGTGTCGATCGCGCCCTTGCGGTCGGCGCGGCCCAACCGTTCCAGCTGCGTCTGCGCCAGGTGGAAGCCGTCCATGGGCACCAGCCGCGCGCTCGCCCCGACCTCGGCGACGATCCGCTCCGCCAGGGTGGACTTTCCCGCACCGGGCGCCCCGGTGATGCCGAGCAGTTGCCGCGGGCCGGCGTCGGCCAGTGACCGTGCCCGCGCCACCAGCTCGTCGATGGCCAGCACCCGGGCCGGCGGCATCAGTCGAGCACCGGTTCGCTGATCGTGAACCGCGCCTGCACCGCCGCCTGCACGGTCTGCGGTTGCGGGTCCAACTCCAGCTCGGGAACACCACCGCCGGCACCGCCTCCGACGTCGAACGCCGCGCGGGCGAACATCGGCCGGTCGGCCGGACCGGAGTCGGCCAGCTCGATGAGCGCGGTGACCCGGGCGCCCAACGCCTCGGCGTACTCCCGGGCACGCAGCAACGCGTCGCCGATCGCGGCGTGTCGCGCCTCGCGGTACGCCGGACTGTCCGGGCGCAGCTCCCACCAGGGGCCGGACACCTGGACCTGATCCTGGTCGGCGAGCCGGAGCATCAGCTCACCGAGCGCGGTGAAGTCGGTGACCGTCACGTTGGTGGTGACGCTGCCGAGCCAGCCCACCACACGCTCACCCGAGCGCTTGGTCTGCGGCCGGACCCACAGGTCGCCGGTCTCCCGTCGGGCCACCGCCGGCTCGGAGCCGTCCAGCAGCACCCGGACGGCGGCTGCCCCCTCGGCCAGCTGGGTGAGCGTCGCCTCCCGGTCCCGGCCGCGGGCCGTCACGGTCACCGCGAACCGGGCCAGTTCGGGCGGCACCTCCCGGGTCGCCTCGCCGCGCACCTGCACCACCGGGCCGTCCGTCGCCATGCCTGTCAGCTTAGGGCCTGTTTCATGAGGGCGGTCGAGCCGAGGCGGAGTCCGGGCGGCGATCCGGCAAGGCGCGGTGACGTCCGGATACCGGTGTTGTATCCGGACGTCACCGCAACGCCGCCGGGTGCCGTCCGGGCCCGCCGCAGCTCGACCGCCCTGATGAAACAGGCCCTAATCAGCCAGCGGCAGCAGTGCCGGGTAGGAGACGACGTCCGGACCGACCCGGCAGCCGGTCAGATGGCCGCCGGCAACACCCAGTTCGCGCAGCCAGGCCACCTCGACGGTGTGGTCGCCGTCGGCCGGGAACTCCCGGTCCGCCGCGGCGAACCGCCGATTCCGCAGCGCCGACCGCGCCGCACCGGCCTGCGCGTACCGGGCGGTCAACCCCGTCGCGTCGGCGGACCGCAACGCGTCCGCCAGCTCATCCAGGAGTACGCGCACCTCGGCCAACTCGTCCAGCACCCGCGCCCGGTTGCCGAGCAGCATGTTGGCCGTCCGCTCGGCCGGCGTCCCGGCGACCCGGGTGCCATCGGAGAAGCTGCCCGCGGCCAGCGCCAACACCGCGTCACGCAGCGGCGACCGCTGCGTCGCACCGGCCAACGCGCCGGCCAGCAGGTGTGGAACGTGCGAGGCGAGCGCGGCCACCGAGTCGTGCGCGGCCGGGGACATCGGCACCACCCGGGCGCCGAACAACTCCACCAGGAGCCCGGCGAGCCAGCGGAAGGCGAGCGTCGCCGCGCCCGGCGCCGGGCAGAGCACCCAGGCGGCGCCGGCGAGCAGCGTCGAGGAGGCCGCCGCCAGGCCGGCGGACTCCGCGCCCGCCATCGGATGCCCGGGTACGAAACGCTCGGTGAGCCCGAGCCGGTCGGCAGCCTCGGCCACCTCGACCTTGGTGCTGCCCACGTCGGTGAGCACACAACCCGGCGCGGTCAGCTCGGCCACCTGCGCCAACGTCCGGGCAAGGGTGGGCAACGGACCGCAGAGGAAGACCAGATCCCGACCGGCGACCGCCTCCTCGACGGCGTCCGGTGCCGACACACCGCACGACCGCATGCGCTCCCGGGTGGCCGGATCGGGATCCCAGCCCGCCACGTCGAGGCCCGCGTCGCGCAGCCGCAACAGCACCGAACCGCCGATCAGACCGGTGCCGACGACCGCCACCCGCGTCCGGGCGTACGCCCCGCCGGCCGCGGGTTTCCGGTCGTCCACCTCCGGGCCTGACCCGGCGGCCTCGCGGCGCTGGTCGCCCGTCTCGCGGCGCTGGTCACCCGGTGGCATGGCGGTACCGGCGTCCGGCGTCGGGACGGTCCTGCCGTCGGTCATCGCCGGACGCCCCGGTCAGGCCCGCAGCCGACCGGCGACCGCGGCGACGTGCTCGTCGGACTCGGTGAACGCCACCCGCACGTACCGCTGAGCGGCGGGGCCGTAGAACGCGCCGGCCGCGACCAGGATGCCGCGCCGGGCCAGCCAGTCGACGGTCTGCCAGCAGTCCTCGTCGCGGGTGAGCCAGAGGTAGAGGCCCGCCTCCGAGTGCTCGATCGTGAAACCGGCCTCGGTGAACGCGGCGCTCAGCACCTCGCGCCGGGCACGGTAGCGCTCCCGCTGCTCGACGGCGTGCCCCTCGTCCTGCAGGGCGGCCACCATCGCGGCCTGCACCGGGGCGGGCACGATCATTCCGGCGTGCTTACGGACCTTCAGCAGCTCGGCGACGAGGGCCGGATCGCCGGCCACGAACCCGGCTCGGTAACCGGCGAGGTTGGACCGCTTGGAGAGCGAGTGCACGGCCAGCACACCGGTGTGGTCGCCACCGCAGACCTGCGGGGACAGCACCGAGACCGGCTCGGCCGACCAGCCCAGCGGCAGGTAACACTCGTCGCTGGCGACCACCGCGCCACGCTCCCGGGCCCAGTCGACGACCTTGCGCAGGTGCGCGGCGGGCAGTACCCGGCCGGTCGGGTTACCGGGCGAGTTGATCCAGACCAACCGGACCCGCGAGGTCGGCCCGACCGAGGTGAGCGAGTCGGCGCGGACCACGGTGGCGCCGGCCAGCCGGGCACCGTCCTCGTACGTCGGGTAGGCGATCGACGGCACGACGACCACGTCGCCCGGGCCGATGCCGAGCAGGGTGGGCAGCCAGGCGACCAGCTCCTTGGAGCCGATGGTCGGCAGCACACCGAGACCGTCGACGCCCGCGCCACAGGCCCGGGCCACCCATGCGGCGATCGCGTCGCGGAGCGCCGGGGTGCCGGCGGTCAGCGGGTAGCCCGGCGCGTCGGACGCGTCAGCCAGTGCCTGACGGATCGCCGCCGGGACCGGATCGACCGGCGTACCCATGGAGAGGTTGATCAGGCCCTCCGGATGCGCCGCGGCCAGGGTGGCCGCGGCGTCCAGGGTGTCCCAGGTGAACTCGGGTAGCCGTGCCGAGACCGGCGCGGGCCGGTTCAGTGGCCCTCGCCGCGCGGCGGCTGCGCGGCGACGAAGGTCGCGTCCTTCTCCACCTTGCCAATCTTCGAGGCGCCTCCGGGCGAGCCCAGGTCCTCGAAGAACTCGTAGTTCGCGCCGGTGTAGTCCTTCCACTGCTCCGGGACGTCGTCCTCGTAGAAGATCGCCTCCACCGGGCAGACGGGCTCACAGGCACCACAGTCGACGCACTCGTCGGGGTGGATGTAGAGCATCCGGTTGCCCTCGTAAATGCAGTCGACCGGGCATTCCTCGATGCATGCCTTGTCGAGCACATCCACGCACGGCTCGGCGATGATGTAGGTCACCGGTCTTCTCCTCCGCAAGACGCGCCGCGATCTCCCGCGACGGTAAGAGCCTAGTATCTCGCCGGGGAGGGGGTCGATCGTGCTCCGACAGCAGGATGTGGGACATCGGATCGTAGTCCGGCGGATTGTGGGGATTCGCGAAGGCCGCCCGCTGTTCAGCGACGCCCTCGGCGAGCTGGTCGAGCTGAGCGAGACTCATCTCACCCTCGCCACGGCGCAAGGTCCGCTGCGCGTCCCGGTGGCGCAGGTGCACCGGGCGAAGCGGGTACCGCCGACCCGCCGGCCGACGGCCGCGGCGGTGGTGGCGCTGGAACGGGCCGCCAACGAGGCGTGGCCCGCCCCGACCCGAGGCCGACTCGGTGACTGGCTGCTGCGCTCGGCCGAGGGCTGGACCGGCCGGGCCAACTCGGCCCTGCCCATCGGCGATCCCGACCGGCCGTTGCCGGCGGCCGTGGACGCGGTCGAGCGCTGGTACGCCGAACGGGGTCAGCCCGCGATGATCAACACGCCGCTGCCGCTCGCCGCGCCGGTCGGCGCCGAGCTGGACGAGCGCGGTTGGACCACCCGCCCACCGACCCTCGTCCAGACCACGCCCCTGCCCCTCGACGCCCTCGCGCTCGGTGGGCCGGGCGCCGCGGTCGTCGAGGTGGTGACCGCGCCGAGCGAGGACTGGCTCGCCATCGCGGCCGGCCGCAAGGGCGGCCTACCGGATGCCGCCCGGCACGTGCTCACCGCCGTGGACCAGGTCCGCTTCGCCCACGGGTACGTCGACGGCGCGCTGGCGGCCATCGGCCGGGCAACGGTGACCGGCCAGGGCCGATGGCTGGGCCTCAGCCTGATCGAGGTGGTGCCGGCCGCCCGCCGGCAGGGGCTGGCCCGCCACGTGATCGGCGCGCTGGCCGCCTGGGGCGGATCGGCGGGCGCGACCCACGCGTTCCTCCAGGTGGAGCAGCGCAACACGCCAGCCATCGCCCTCTACCGAACGCTGGGCTTCACCACCCACCACACCTACCTGACGCGCGTCGCCCCGAGCTGACCCCCGCTCGTCGATCTTGCACTTTCTGCGGCGACATAAAGGGCATCTGCCCTCATATCGACAACCGAAAGTGCAAGATCGGCGCGAGGTTCTGGCTGGCGCGAGGCGCGAGGGCGTCAGCGGCGGACTACCCGGCGGGGCTTGGCGGCCTTGACCTCGGCGTACCGCTTGAGCTGCTGCGAGCGGTGGTCGAGACCGAGGGCGGTCGCCACCAGGTAGCCGCCCAGCGCGCCGAGGCCGGTGGCGAGCAGGTAGAGCCAGATCTGGGCGAAAAACGTCCCCGCGCCACCGGCGAACGGGCTGTGGCCGACGAGCAGCGGCCCGACCAACACGGTCAGGGCCATGGCGATCAACACCACGACCGTCACGTCGCCCGCCCAGACGGCCAGCGGCCGGGCGCGTCCCCAGCGAAAGGCGACCACGGCCAGGGTCAACCCGATCACCACGAACATCACCAGTGTGACCCGGTCGGCCGCAGCGTCGTCGCCGTCGAAACCGAATCGGGTGATCAGCCGGGCAACCACGTTGACCGCGAACAACGCTCCCGCGAGCACCCCGACATCACGCCACCGTCTGTCCATCGCACGACCTCCTGCCGTACGCCCCTCGTCGCGGGGCCGCTTCCCTGGCAGGAATATCTACCACTCGTAGCTGTGTGACGTCACCAGCCGCCGAGGGTGGACGGCGGGGCGAGGACCTGCCGGAAGCCCATCACGGCGAACGTCATCGCGCCGGCCACGATCATCGCCAGGCCGACCCAGTTGTCGCCGGCCAGCAGCAGGTCGCCCTCGGTGGTGCGGATGGCCGCCACCGCCATCAGGGCGAACCACGGCACCGCCGGCAGCGCCACCGCCCAGCGACGGCCGACCGTCTCGTGCGCGAACCAGCTCAGCAGGATGTTCGCGCCGACGGCGAGCAGCGCCGAGAGGCCGATGAGCTGCCCGCCGACCCGGACGGTGGCGAGTAGCAGCTCCAACACCCCCGTCACCACACCGGCCACCACCACGACGATCGCGCCGGCCACCCGTAGGCCCAGGTCCAGCAGACGCGGCGGCGGCCCCGCCGGTGGCGGGGCGTCCTCATCGTTCACGACCGACATCGGCGCGGCGGGCAACGTCACCGGAGACCGGCCGCCGCGACCGGGGAGCGGTCCGCGTCGGCCACGTCCGGCAGCCCGGCGAAGAGGTCGTCCTCCCAGCCGTACGGGCCGAAACCCGGCCCCTTCGCGCCGACGGCGAGGGTGAAGAACTCCACACCCATGAACTCGCCGCCGAAGTTGCCCGCGATCGAGTAGAGCCACGAGGTGGCCGGGATCTGGGTGCCGTGTGCCCGCATCGCCGCCTCCTTGGCCGCGTGCTGGTCGGTGCCGTCGATCCGGGCGGCGATCTGCTCGTCCGGAGTGCCGAAGGGCAGCTCGGCCAGGTCCTGGATGCCGGCGAACGGATTGTCCGAAGATTCGGCGAAGTGCGACATGCCGGCCTCCAGCACGCTGAGCGGCATCGCCGTCCAGTAGACCTTGGCCGGGGCGCAGCCCTCGAGAGCGGCCAGCTCGACGGCGCGCATCGCCACCCGGTGCGCCTGGATGTGGTCGGGGTGGCCGTAGAAGCCGTTCGGGTCGTAGGTGACCAGCACCTGCGGACGTACCTCTCGCATGATCTCCACCAGGTGCCCGGCGGCCTCGTCGAGGTCGGCCTGCCAGAAGGCCCGGGGGTGCTCGTTCGTCGCGAGGCCCATCATCCCCGAGTCGCGGTAACGACCGGCGCCGCCCAGGAAACGGTGGTCGGCGACGCCGAGCGCCGCGCAGGCGGCCGCCAGCTCCGCGATCCGGTACCCGCCGAGCTGGTCGGCCTCGGCGGCGGCGAGCTGCGCGAGCGCCGGTACGTGGATCTCGCCCTCCTCGCCGAGCGTGCAGGTCACCAACGTGACGTGCGCGCCGGCGGCGGCGTAGTGGGCCATGGTCGAGCCGGTGCCGATCGACTCGTCGTCAGGGTGCGCGTGGACCAGCAGCAGGCGGCGGTCGGGCAGCGTCGTCACGACGGTCACTCTAACCGGCGGTACGGTCCGGGAGTCGTTGGACGCGTCCGCCCAGGTCGGCCACATCACGCCCGGCGCGGCTCTACGATTTGGCCTGTGGACTTTCCGGAGCTGGCCGCCCGTACCCGCCGGTTCAGCCACGGCGCGCCCCGGGCTGTCTCCGTGGCCGCGGACGGCTCCCGGGTGATCTTCCTGCGCTCGGCCGGTCCGGAGGATCCGGCGGACGCGCTCTGGCTGCTGGACGTGGCGACCGGCGAGGAACAGCTCGTGGCCGACCCGGCGGCCCTGCTGGGCGACGACGGCGACGTCCGGGCGCTCACCCCCGGCGAGCGGGCGCTGCGGGAACGGCTCCGGCTCAGCGCCGCCGGCATCGGCTCGTACGCGTTGGACGCCGTCGGCCGGGTGGCCGTGTTCGCGCTGGCCGGCCGCCTGTTCCGGGCGGATCTGGTGCACGGCGACGTGGTGGAGGTGGCCACCGTCGGTCCGGTGCTGGACCCTCGACCCGATCCGACCGGCGAGCGCCTGGCCTACGTGACCGACGCGGCCGAGGGGGTACGCCGGGGTGAGCTGCGGGTGATCGACGCCGACGGCGCCGACGCGCTGCTGGCCGGCGAGGACGCGGGCGTGAGCTGGGGGTTGGCCGAGCACATCGCGGCCGAGGAGTTCGGCCGGTACCGGGGCTACTGGTGGGCCCCGGACGGGCGCATGGTGCTTGCCGCCCGCGTGGACGAGTCCCGGCTGGACCGCTGGCACCTGCACGACCCGGCCGAGCCGGGCAGTCCGCCGACCGCCGTCGCGTACCCCCGGGCCGGCGGCCCCAACGCCGAAGTGAGCCTGCACCTGCTGGACCTCGACGACGGCTGGGTCGACGTGCACTGGGACCGGGAGACCTACCCGTACCTGACCGGGGTGAGCTGGGGTGAGGGCAGTCCGCTGATCACCGTGCTGCGCCGCTCGCAGCAGCACGGGCTGGTCCTCGCGGTGGATCCTCGTACCGGTGAGACGCAGGTGCACGCCGAGCTGGCCGACCCGCGCTGGGTGGAGCCGATCGCGGGTACCCCGGCGCACCTGCCCGACGGCCGGGTGCTGGTCGGGGGCGAGTTGGCCCACGACGGGTACGACGCGCGGTGCCTGTTCGCCGACGGCACGCTGCTCACCCCACCCTCGCTGTACGTGCGGCGGGTCGTCGGTCGACTGCCGGCCGTCAGCGGTCCCGCCGACCTGCTGGTGGAGGCGAGCGACGGCGAGCCCAGCGAGCGGCACCTGTTCCGGGTCCGTACGACGATTGGCGGCGGGGTGGACGCCCGGCGTATCACCACCGACTCGGGCTGGCACACCGCTGCTGTCGGCGGGGACGTGCTGGTGGTCGGGACGGCGTCGCTGGACCACGCCGGGGTGCGCTGGACCGTGTCGCGCGGCGGCCAGGAGCTGACCGAGCTGCGGTCGTTGGCCGCCGAGCCGCCGTACTCGCCGCTGCCGCTGCTGGAACGGGTGACCGACCGGCGGTTGCCGGCGGCGGTGCTCTACCCGGACAACCACGTGACCGGCCGGCGGCTACCGGTGCTGCTCGACATCTACGGCGGCCCGGGGCACCAGGAGGTGGTGGCGGCGCGGGCCGCGTGGTTGGAGCGGCAGTGGTGGGCCGACGCCGGGTTCGCCGTGGTCACGATCGACAACCGGGGTACGCCGGGAGTGGCCCCCTCGTTCGAGAAGGCGATCCACCGACGGCTGGCCGACGTGATCCTGACCGACCAGATCGACGCGCTGACCGCGCTCGCCGGCAAGCACCCGGACCTGGACCTCGGTCGGGTGGCCATCCGCGGCTGGTCGTTCGGCGGGTGGCTGGCCGGGTTGGCGGTGCTGCGTCACCCGGAGCTGTTCAAGTGCGGCATCGCCGGCGCCCCGGTGACCGACTGGGCGTTGTACGACACCGCGTACACCGAGCGGTATCTCGGCCTGCCGGAGGACGGCATGGACGTGTACGCGCACCACTCGCTCATCGAGTTGGCCGCCGAGCCGGTCACCGGCCCGGACCAGGCCCGCCCGTTGCTGCTGGTGCACGGTCTGGTCGACGACAACGTGGTGGCCGCGCACACGCTGCGACTGTCGGCGGCGCTGCTGTCCACCGGCCGGCCGCACGCCGTGCTGCCGCTGACCGGCGCCACCCACATGGCCGCGAACGGCACCGCCGAGCGGCTGCTCCCGCTGGAACTGGAATTCCTGCGTACGCATCTGCGCTGAGCGGCATTCCGCACATCGAGCCCACGGCCGCATGCCATGCTGATCGAAGGCGGGACCCGACGGCGCAATTTCCGGGGTGATACCGCGTTTCGCTATCCCGAAAGGAATCCAGGATGGTTGGCATCGCCCAGAAACCCTCGGTCGCCGCCGTCCAGGAGGGCGAATTTCCCGTCACGCACTTCCGAACCGCGACCGTGAACGGGATCGACATCTTCTACCGCGAGGCCGGGCCGGCCGACGGTCCCGCGGTCCTGCTGCTACACGGCTTTCCCACGGCGTCCTCGCAGTTCCGCCACCTGATTCCCCTGCTCGCGGACCGGTACCGGGTGATCGCGCCGGACCTCCCGGGTTTCGGCCACAGCGCCAGCCCGGACCGGTCGACGTTCGACTACACGTTCGCCAACTTCGCCGACCTGATGCACGGCCTGATCGACCAGCTCGGCGTGGACCGTTACGCGCTCTACTGTTTCGACTACGGAGCGCCGACCGGATACCGGCTGGCCCTCAAAGGGCCCGAGCGGATCAGCGCGCTCATCGTGCAGAACGGCAACGCGTACGAGGAGGGCCTGAGCGAATTCTGGAATCCGATCAAGGCCTACTGGGCGGAGAAGACCGACGAACGCCGACAGGCGATCGCGTTCATCCTCAGTTCCGACGCGGTGCGGTCGCAGTACACCCAGGGGGTGCGGGACCTCAGCCGGCTCGACCCCGACCGGTGGATCCACGACGAGACGCAGCTCGCCCGCCCCGGGAACGCGGACATCCAACTCGACCTGTTCTACGACTACGGCAGCAACGTCGCGCTGTACCCCGAGTTCCAGGCCTTCTTCCGCGACCACCAGCCACCGACGCTGGTGATCTGGGGCAAGAACGACATCGTCTTCCCGCCCGATGGCGCCCACCCCTATCAGCGTGACCTGCCGTCGGCCGAGTTCCACCTGATCGACACCGGCCACTTCCTGCTGGAGGACAAGCTCGACGTCGCCGCGCCGATGATCCACGACTTCCTCGACCGCTCGATCGGTCGCTCCTGACCCGGAGCGGCGACGACGCCGCAGGGCCCCTTTCAGACAGCGCTGTCTGAAAGGGGCCCTGCCCGCTCAACACTGGATCCGCGCGGGTGGTGGCGCGGACTGCGGTCAGCCCTTGGGGCTGGGGCCGAAACGGTTCGCACCCGGCGTGCTGTCCTGCACGAAGAACACGATCAGGACGATGGCGCCGATGAGCGGGATCAGGGCGATCAGCAGCCACCGCCCCGTCTTGTCGGTGTCGTGCAGGCGTCGTACCGCGACGGCCAGCGTCGGCAGCAGCAGCGCCAGGGAGACGACGAGGCCGATGAAGCCGCTCGACGAACCGTCCACGAAGTTCAGTCCCAGCGCGCTGTCCAGGACGGAGGTGACAATGCTGACAAGGACAGTGAACAGGGCGAACCACCAGTACTCGGACCGGCGGGCCCGACCCGCGAAGCCGACGTACTGACTGAGAACCGATTTGATCGCGGCATTGAAGGACACAGCTATCTCCCGTTGGGTGAGGGGCTTGCAAGCTCAACGCGGAGGCAGCCAAGCAGATCGATCTGGCGGGGGCAACGGCCGAGCGGCCGGATAGCGGTAGCTACAGCGCCTGACTGTCGGCGGTATCGGCGGCTACAGGCTCCCCGACTCCGGCCAGTGGGACCAGTGTGTGTTCGGGTGCGCTCTCGGCGCGTAGAGCGTGCGATCGCCGGTCGCCAGGACATCGGCGATCTGGCGGAACGTTTCGGACTGGCTCGGACGTGAGCCACCGGCCAGGTCAGGGTGGTGCCATTCGTCCAGCCGCAGGATCTCAGGCAGGTCGACGGAAATTCGGCGTCGCAGTTCGCGTTCGTCCGCCAGGAGAAGCTCGCGGTGACGCGGAACAAGCCGACGCAGTACGTCGATGAGATCCTCACCTGATTCGGCGGCAACGGCGATGTCCTGACCGCGAAGCACCAAGGGCCCTCCCCGGTACGTCTCCGGCTCCTCCGGATCCTCTATCTCGTCCCAGTTGTCGACCCGATCGAGAAAGTCGCCGTTGTCGGCGCCAGGTTCGCCGCTGGTCAGGCAGTTGCCGAACACGAAGAGCACGTCGGTGAGGTTGCCGGCCCGTGGCGAGTAGCCGATCGTCTCGACGATGAGAGCCCATCGCCCCGCGTCCCGATATCCGTGCAGCCGAGCGTCGACGGCGTAGGAGTAGCCATTGTCGAGGTCCGGAAACCGGAACTCTTCGGCTGCGGCGTCGAGCTGTTCGAGGATGTCGGTCGAGCGCACAGCCGAGCACTGTAGTGCCTAACGCGGTGACCGTGGAACAGACCGATCCCGCCGGCTACTACCGCGGAGCCCGTTACCACGGCGCTATCCAGCTTCTGGTGGAACCGACGGGCAGGCGGATGGCCGGAAAATGGGTCGGATTCGGCAAGGACATGGACGTCAACACCGGCCCATGGGAACTGACCTTTCGCGATGCCTCCACCTCGAAGGCGACGCTCGACCGGTACAACACGTCACCCGAATAGGGCTGCCCTCTTGTGGTCAGGCGCGAGGCTTGGCGAGCGCTCTGCTGAACAGGGCGAGGTAGCTGTCGTGGGCCAGGCACAGTCCGCCGAGCTCGTCTTCGGTGAACCAGCCGATGGCGTCGTGTTCGTCGGGCGCGGCGTTGACCGGGGACCCCTGCCACGCCTCGACCAGCCAGATCTGCATGTCGAACGTGTCGGTGTGCACCTCGTGCATCGGAGACGCCGAGGGTGCCGTGATGTCGATGCCCACCTCCTCCCGAAGCTCCCGGGCGAGCGCCTCGCCCGGTAGTTCCCCGGGCTCGACATGCCCGCCGGGCATGTCCCAGACGTCGGGGTACCACCGACGCCGCGGAGAGCGGTGACACAGCAGCACCCGGTTCCCGTCGCGCAACAGGCCGGCGACGATACGTGCCTTGGCAGAGCTGTCCACGGTGTTCGACACGGCCATATCGTGCCGCCTGTCGCGGCTCAGCGATGCCCCGCGCCCCGCCCCGCCCCGCGCCGCGCCGCGCCGCGCCGCGCCGCGCCAAGATCCTCACAACATCCCCGATGTTGCTGCCTCAGGGTCTCCGCAGGCAGCAACATCAGGGTTGTTGCTGCTTCAGAGGCTCGGCACACAGCAACATCACCGCTGTTGCTGCTTCAGAGGCTCGGCACACAGCAACATCAGGGTTGTTGCTGCCTCAGGGGCTCTGCAGGCACCACCGTCGGCGTCGTTGCTGGGGCGATCAGGGAAGATCGCGCCGACTCGGCGGCCAGCGGTCGGCGCGCCAGTCGTCCCAGGTCGCGAAACCGGCCGGTGGGTCGTCGACAGGTTCGGAGCCGTCGAGTTCGCCTGGCGTCGGGATGTCCATGCGGGCGGCCCAGTCGGCGAGTTCCTCGTTGGACATCGGCCATGTCGTGTGGGGTGCGTCCGCCTGGCGCTGATCCAGCCGCACACGCTGCTCGGCCGGGGTGAGTTCGAAGTAGCGCAGCTCCACCCGCGCGCCGAGGTCGGCCGCGGCCTGCCGCAGGGCGGAACGCTCGTCCCGACTCCAGAGGCCGAAGTCGATCACCACATTGGTGCCGAGTTCGAGGGCGCGCAGCCCGATCTCGATGAGTCGTCCCTCGATCACGTCCGAGGCCGCAGGCGGATTCTCGACCCCGTAGAGGGCCTTCACCCACTCGTCCTTGGTCAGCCGAAGCGCCTTCTGCTCGACCTCGATCCGGCGCGCGGCAGTGGTCTTTCCGGTACACGGGAGCCCCACCGTCAGGAACAGTGTCGGTCGCGTCAGCACGGATGCCATCCGGTCAGCATGCCCGGATCTGCCAGGTTGGCAGCGGGCATCGTCGTTGTGCACGATGACGTCGGCGTGCTGCTGTTCAAGCTCCACCTGCTCGCTCATACCCGAGTCCCCCGGCCGGGCCATCGCCGACTGTCGACCTCAGGCCAGGTTCGCACAAGTCCGCCGGAGAGCCGAGCACAATTCAGTCAAGCCAGCAGATCACCGCGTCGCCGTCACTGGCGGCCGCGGCGAAGAAGGTCTGGACGCCGGGCAGATAGTGGGCCACCCACGCCAGTTCGCCGGGCTCTTCCCAGGTGTGTGGGTAGACCTCGGCCAACTTCAACTCCTGGGGGTCGACACCCCCGATCAGGTTCTCCTGGGTGAGCGCGGCCAGGTGCGAGGCCGCGACCGTCACCTGCGACGGGGTGAGGTAGGAGGGCGGCCCGTAGCCCCAGTCGTCTTCGAGGTTTTCCAGGAAGTCGAACATCTCGTCGCTGTCGGGTTCGACGTCCGGCAGCTCCACAAAGCTCTCCGCGCCGAGGACCAGCGGAACCTCGAAGCCGAGCCGGTCGAGGAGGAAGTCGAGCCCGTGCCACGCCTTGTCGGTGCCGGCCCAGCGTCCGGAGTTGTCGTCCCGCGCGCTCATGGCGTGCTCGTAGGCCCAGCCGAGGTCCCCCTTGGCCCGCTCCAATTCGTCTGGCGAGACGCGCAACCAGTTGCCGTTCATGCTCACGCCGCCAAACCTAGATCCCGGCTACGACAGGACTCGCGCCGGCTCACCTCGGGTTCAGGAAAGTGGGCTGTCGGGGCGGCCGGAACACCCCGATTTTCTGGAAATCGAGTCGATCAAGGGGCCGAGACGGCAAAGGGCCCCTCCCCACAACCTCTGCCGCGAAGGGCTCGTCACGAATGGCGAGATCGGTTACGGTCTCTGCAACAAACGCATGTGACGACGCGGGGGCCACCCTGACCGTTGAACCGGCGCCTGCCGAGCCGGCCGTCACATCACGGGAGGACAACGTGTCGGATTATCCGAAGATGATCGTCCCGGTCGACCACATTGAGCCGGTGCCTCGCCGGATCCGGGCGTTCCTCGGCGGCGAGCAGGTACTCGAAACCACGCGGGCGTTGTACGTGTGGGAATGGCCGTTCTTCCCGCAGTACTACATCCCCGTCGACGACGTGGATCGCAACCTGTTGATCGAGGGCCAGCACACCGAGGCGTCCCGGCGCGGGACCGCGCGGCTGCTCGGGCTGCAGGTTGGCGAGACGATCCGTCCTTCGTGCGGGCGGTTGTACGGAGATGACGCGCTGGCCGGGTTGGCGAACACGATCCGGTTCGACTGGGCAGCCATGGATGCCTGGTTCGAGGAGGACGAAGAGGTCTTCGTGCACCCCCGGAACCCGTTCTCGCGGGTGGACGCGGTGCGTTCCACCCGCAGCGTCAGGGTGGAACTGGAAGGGGTCGTCCTGGCCGAGTCGACATCGCCCGTGATGGTCTTCGAAACCGGTCTACCGCCCCGCTATTACCTCAACCGGACCGACGTGAACTTCACACACCTCGTGGCGTCGGCGACGAGGACCGCCTGCCCGTACAAGGGCCAGACCAGCGACTACTGGTCCGTCCGTCTCGATGACCAGACCCACCCGGACCTGGCCTGGTCGTACGACTTCCCGACCGCCGCACTCCTGCCGATCGCCGGCCTGATCGCCTTCTACAACGAAAAGGTCGATCTCTTCGTCGACGGCGAGCGACTGAGCCGGCCGGCAACGCCCTTCCACTGAACCAACCGCAGGCCCCGGCACCGCGTCGAACCGGATTCCCGGTGTACGGATGCCCAGCACGCTCGATCCGGTACACGGGAGCCCCACCGTCAGGAACAGTGTCGGTCGCGTCAGCACGGCTCCCAACCGGTCAGCGTGCCCGGGTCTCCCAGACCGGCTTCTGCGGCTCGTCATTGTGCACGAGAAAGTCGACGTGATCGGTCGGGCGCACGGTGTCGAAGTAGAGCTGTTGGGCGGGGATGTAACGCTCCCGCCAGCGCCGTTCGACCTCCGCCCGGGATGACACCCGCCGCTCACGGATCACGGCACGGTCCACCGTCGTCTCGATCGCCGTGGAGACGAGAATGCGCAGCTCCCACCGATCGATCAGCTCCGGGCGCATGAGGAAGACGCCGTCGAACACCAGCACGGCGTCGGCGGGGGCCGTCCTGCTCGGCGGGGACAGCACGGTATCCGTTGCGCGGTCGTACACCGCGGGTTGGAAGCCCCGATCGCCGCCCGGTCCGAGGGCATCGAGCAGAACCCGGTTCAGCGCCGCCCAGTCGTGGGTGTCGAAGTAGCAGCCTTCGGCCGAGTACTCGCCGCGCGGATAGCGTCGCGCCCGCGGAAAGAGGAAGTCGTCGACCGTCGCGCGGATGACCTGGCGGCCCTGACTCCGCAGGACGGCGGCGAGTTCGTCGGCGAGGGTGGTCTTGCCGGTGGCTGGTGGACCGTCGACGGCAACCCGTACCGGGTGTGCGACATCAACGGACCCGACCGCCTCGGCGAGACGGCCGAGCAGCTCCACCCGGCGCGGCCCCGGCCGTACCCCACTCACCGCAACTCGCAATCTCGGATCTGCAGCCACAGCCTCACGTCAGTCGTCCTCGATGCGCCCGGTGGTGGGATCGACCATGGCCAGGAAATCCCGGATGTTCTTCCGGTGCTCCTCCAGCGACAGGTCCGGAGCCGAACCCACGCCGAATCCGTAGCCGGGCCTCGGCCCGCTGAGCCACGTGTAGTGGGTGCCGTTGCACTCGTTCGGGCGGAGAGCGAACAACTCTCCGTCGACGTCAACCGTGAGTGACGCGGCGTCGGCGGCATCTTCAGGATCGGGGTACAGGCTGGGCACAGCCTCCGGATCGGCGTTGCCGTCATTCGGGTAGATGGGCTTCACATAGCCATCATCGCGCGGAAAGGACCATCCTGGCGGCCCAGCCGCAACTCCTGCTGCCGCACCGACCAACCCGCGACCACGCCGACCCACGACGCCGGCGGTTGCCGTCATGCCCGCACCAGGACGTCCGTCGACCCGCCGACGGCGGTGCGCGAGTGGGAATTGCCATTCCTACGCGGCACAGCCGCGCCGCCAGCCGTCACTGCGGGAACAGGTCCGCAGATTGCGACCGGACGGTGACCCGATCAGCGGAAACGGAGAGGCCCCCTCCCGACGGCATTGTCGGTAGGGGGCCCTCCTACGACGAGCTACGGCTTGACGTACGCGTTGACGAACGCCGGGTAGCCGAACACGCTGGAGACGAAGACGCCGCCGGCCTTGGAGCCGTGCACGTGGTACGCCACGTCGACGTACATCGGCACCACCGGCGCGTGCTCCTTCATGATCCGCTCGTCCAGCTTGGCCCACTCCGGGCCCTGCTCGGACGGGGCGAGCGCCAGGATCCGGTCCATCTCGGCGTTGATCGTCGGGTCGTTGAAGTAGGACTGGTTGCTGTTGCCCTCGGCCTTGATGCTGCGGCCGTCGTACAGCACCGGCAGGATCGCCGCGCCGCTCGGCCAGTCCGCCGCCCAGTTACCGATGTACAGGTCCCACGGGTTGTCCTTCTTCTTGATCTCGTCGAGCTTCGCGTCGTCGGAGATGTTCCGCAACGTGATCTTGAAGCCGGCGCGCTCCAGGTTGGCCTTGAGCTGGGCGCCCTGCTGCTGCTCGGTCGAGTTGTCGGCGACACCGAGGACCAGCTCCGGAGTCTGCCCGCCGAGCAGCTCCTTGGCCTTGGCGACGTCGCCGTTGGGGCCCGCCGGGTACGCCTCGTACGCCTTGTAGCCGATCGTGGCCGGCGGCATCAGCGTGGTCAGCGGGGCGGCGACGTTCTGGCCGCCGAGCGCCTTGACCATGCCCTCCCGGTCGATGGCGTAGTTGAGCGCCTGCCGGATCTTGAGGTCCTTGACCCGCTGGTTGTTGATGACGAGCTGGTTGGCGCTCGGCGTCGGCGAGAGGATGCTGCGCGACTTCAGCGTGGCGTCCCCGGCCACCTTGGCGACCAGCGAGGCGGGTACGGCGTTGAAGGCGAGCGCGCTCTGGTCGGTGCCGTTGTCGGCGATGACCCGGTTGTTGGCGGCGTCCGCGGTCGGGCCG
Source organism: Micromonospora sp. CA-248212 (assembly GCF_050948405.1). Classification (NCBI taxonomy): domain Bacteria; kingdom Bacillati; phylum Actinomycetota; class Actinomycetes; order Micromonosporales; family Micromonosporaceae; genus Micromonospora; species Micromonospora sp. CA-248212. The sequence continues at coordinate 6,291,355 of NZ_CP192023.1, forward strand.
AAGCTCCAGACGAACTGGTCCGGGTACTGGTGCCGGACCGGGTCGGTGTTCGGGTCCCAGTTGGTGTTGCGGTCGAGCGTGATCTGGACGCCGACCTGGTTCTTGGCGACCTTGTAGGGGCCGGACGAGAACGGCTGCTTGTCCAGGTCGATGCCGGTGTCCTTGTCCGGGGGCAGCGGCGCGGTGGTCGGCAGCGACACGGCGAACGGCAGGTCACAGCGCGGCTTGGCGAACTCGAACCGCAGCGTCTTCGCGTCCGGCGTGGTGAGGCCGGGCGGCAGGGACGTCTTGTTCTTCTTGAAGTCCCACTTGGTGTCGAACTGCGGGGTGTCGGCCAGCCACTCCTGGATATAGGTCGGGCCGCCGGAGAGGTCGGGGTCGAAGGAGCGGGCGATGCCGTACGCGATCTCCTTGGAGGTGATCGGCCGGCCGTCCTCGAACTTCACCCCGTCCTTGATGGTGAATTCCCAGACCTTGCAGTCGTTGTTGACGTTCTTGCCCGGCGTCTCGGCGAGGTCGCCGACGAGGACCAGGCCGCCCTTGCCGTCGTCCTTCCAGGTGGTCAGGTAGCGGGCGAAGAGCGGGTTGGTCATGAGGCCGGCGAACGAGTACGTCCGCTGCGGGTCGAGGTGGGAGATCGGCGACTCCCGGATGATGGTGAAGGTGCCGCCCTTCGCGGCGCCGCTCACCTCGGCCGCCGGCCCCTGCGAGTCCTTGGGGTCGGTCGCGATGACCCCGGTCTGCTGCCGGTTGTTGTCCACCGTGGTGCCCTCGCCCGTGTTCTTCGAGCACGCACCCAACGTCACAACCAGAGCGATCGCGCCGCCTGCGGCAACCGCCACGCGTGGTCGCATGAAGTACCTCCTTCACCCATGTGTCGTGCGGTTCCGTCGGGGCGGGAACCGCCGACGTCCCGAGGATCGTAAGGAAGAAAACCTACAAGTTGTGTAACAGTTGTCGATAAATTCCGCCAGCAGCCACGCGCGGCACGGCGCACGGCTCAGCGCAGCCGCACCCGTGGGTCGATGGCCGCGTACAGCAGGTCCACCAGCACGTTCGCCAGCACCACGAAGACGGCGGCGATCAGCACGGTGGCCATGATGGTGGGCAGGTCACCCGAGCGCACGGCGTCCACCGCCGTACGCCCCAACCCCTGGATGCCGAACGTCGTCTCGGTGATCACCGTGCCGCCCAGCGCCCCGCCCACGTCCAGCCCCGCGATGGTCACCACCGGGGTGATCGCCGCGCGCAGCGCGTGTCGCCCGTACACCGTGGGTTTGGCCAGGCCCTTGGCCCGCGCGGTCCGGACGAAGTCCTCGGACAGCGTCTCCAGCATCTGCGCCCGCGACAGCCGGGCGTAGATCGCCGAGAACAGGAACGCCAACGACACCCAGGCGAGCACCAGCCCACTGGCCCACTTCACCGGATTGTCGAACAGGGACGTGTAGCTGGGCACCGGCAGCCACCGCAGGTTGTAGACGAACACCAGCAGCAGCACCGCGCCCACGAAGTAGAGCTGCAACGACGCGCCGGTGAGCGAGAAGCCGATGGCCGCCCGGTCCAGCCAGGTACCCCGACGCAGCGCCGAGACCATGCCCAGCCCCACCCCGAGCAGCAGCCAGAGGATCGCCGCCGGGATGACGATGCTCAGCGTCACCGGCAGCACCCGGGCGATGGTGTCCGAGACGGCCTCGTTGGTGACGTACGACCAGCCCAGGCAGGGCGCGTCGCACCGGCCACCCTGGGCGCTGCCCAGGTCCCGACCGGTGACGATGCCCTTCATGTAGCCCGCGTACTGGCTGATCAGCGGGTCGTTGAGGCCCAGGTCGTCGCGGACCCGTTCCAGCCGCTCCGGGTTGCAGTTCTTGGAGCAGATGCTGCTCACGGGATCACGTGGCAGGGCGAAGAACATCAGGAACGTCAGCACGCTCACCGCGAACAGGGTGAGCACGGCGGAGAACACGCGCTTGAGCAGGAATCGCGTCATGGCGAACCCCCTACCGGGACGACTTCGGGTCGAGCGCGTCCCGCAACGCGTCGCCGAAGAGGTTGAAGGCGAACACCAGCGCGAAGATCGTGATGCCCGGGAAGAACACGTACGCCGGGTCGGTCTGGAGGAAGTCCAGACTCCGGTAGATCATCCGGCCGAAGCTCGGCGTCTCGTCGCTGAGACCGACGCCGATGAACGACAACGCCGCCTCGCTGGTGATGAACTGCGGCACCGCCAGGGAGAACGACACCAGGATCGGCGCCCAGATGTTCGGCAGAAGCTGTCGGAAGATGATGTGCCCCAACCCGGCGCCACTGGCCTTGGCGGCCTCCACGAACTCCCGCTCGCGCAGCGCGATCACCTGCCCACGTACCAGGCGGGCCGTGCCGGTCCAGCCGAAGATCGCGAAGACGGCGATCAGCACCCCCACCCCGAACGCGGACGACACCTGCCCCCGCTCGCCGTAGAAGCGCAGCGTGATCGTGGGGGTGAGCGCCAACGCGATGATCAGGAACGGCATGGCCAGCGTCAGGTCGGTGATCCAGTTGATCACCGCGTCCAGCCAGCCGCCGAGGTAGCCGGCCAGCGCGCCGAGCGCGATGCCGATCGCGGCCGTGATCAGGGCCGCGGCGAACGCGATGAACAGTGACGTGCGCAGCCCGTAGATCAACCGGATGAAGATGTCCCGGCCCAGCCCCGGTTCCAGGCCGAACCAGTGCTCCCCGGTGACCCCGCCGACGTAACCGAGCGGCATGCCGAAGCCGTCCAGCAGGCTCTGGAACTGCTCGCGCGGCCCGACGCCGTAGACCATCTCGATCAGCGGGGCGGACAACCCCAACAGCATGAAGAACACCAGGAGTACGCCGCTGACCACAGCCGTACGGTCGCGGCGCAGCCGCATCCAGGCGAGCTGGCCGGGTGAGCGCCCGACGACACCCTTCGTCGCCGGCCCGCTCGCCTCCGAGCCGGCCTCGATCTCGGCCAGCGCCACACCCTCCACCGGGGACAGGCTCACGACGACACCTCCTCGACGATCGCGTCTGTCGTCCCGGCCCCGACAGCCGCCCCACTCTCCGGGCCGGTGCCGCCTGCTTCCCCTTCGGGGCCGGTGCTGCCTGCTTCCCCTTCGGGGCCGGTGCTGCCTGCTTCCCCTTCGGGGCCGGTGCTGCCTGCTTCCCCTTCGGGGCCGGTGCTGCCTGCTTCCCCTTCGGGGAAGTGGCACGCGGTGGCCTGCCGGCCTCCGTCGCGCGGCGTCAGCGCGGGCTGCTCGGTGGCGCAGACGTCCTGCGCCTTCCAGCAGCGGGTACGGAACCGACAGCCCGACGGCGGGTCGAGCGGTGTGGGCACGTCACCGGTCAGCCGGATCCGGCCCGCCGGGCCGAGCTGCGTGACGTCCGGGATCGCCGAGAGCAGCGCCCGGGTGTACGGATGCTGCGGGCGCTCGTAGATGTCGTCCCGGTCGCCGATCTCCACGATCCGGCCCAGGTACATGACCGCGACCCGCTGACAGAAGTGCCGGACCACGGCCAGGTCGTGCGCGATGAACACGAACGCCAGCCCGAGTTCTCGTTGCAGGTCGCGCAGCAGGTTGACGACCTGCGCCTGGATCGAGACGTCCAGCGCGCTCACCGGCTCGTCGGCGACGATCAGCTTCGGCCGCAGCGCCAACGCGCGGGCGATCCCGATGCGCTGGCGCTGCCCGCCGGAGAACTCGTGCGGGTACCGGTTGTAGTGCTCCGGGTTCAGCCCGACCAGCTCCAGCAGCTCCTGCACCCGCGCCTTGATTCCGCCGGGCGGCTTGATGCCGTTGACCTGCAACGGCATCGCCACGATCCGGCCCACCGTGTGCCGGGGGTTCAACGACGCGTACGGGTCCTGGAAGATGATCTGGAGTTCCTGCCGCAGCGGGCGCAGCTCGCGCCGGCCGGCGTGGGTGATGTCCCGCCCGGCGAACTCGATGCTGCCACTCGTCGGCTCCAGCAGCCGCACCAGCATCCGGCCGGTGGTCGTCTTGCCGCAGCCCGACTCCCCCACCAGGCCGAGCGTCTCGCCAGGGCGCACGTCGAAGTCGAGCCCGTCGACCGCCCGCACGGTGCCGGTGGCGCGCAGTCCCTGCCGTACCGGAAAGTGCTTGGTCAGCCCACGGACCCGCAGCAGTGGTTCGTCGCTCATCGGGCCACCCCCACGGATGCCACGTTCTCGGCGTAGATCGCCGCACGCTCCTCGGCGCTCAGGTGGCAGGCGACCAGGTGGCCGTCGCCGCCCGCCGGCCGCAACTCGGGCACCTCGACACGGGACCGGTCGCCGACCCGGTCGTCGTACCGGCAGCGCGGGTGGAAGGCGCACCCGGACGGCAGGTTGATGAGGCTCGGCGGATTGCCGGGGATCGGCACCAGGTCCGCGTCCGCGTCGCCGTGCAGCGACGGCACGCTGGAGAGCAACCCCCAGGTGTACGGATGCTGCGGCGAGCGGAGCACCTGCTCCACGCTGCCGCGCTCCACGGCCCGCCCGCCGTACATGACCAGCACCTCGTCGGCGACCTGGCCGACCACACCGAGGTCGTGGGTGATCAGGATGATCGCGGAGTGGAACTCGGCCTGGAGGTCGGCGAGCAGGTCGAGGATCTGCGCCTGCACCGTGACGTCCAGCGCGGTGGTCGGCTCGTCGGCGATCAGCAACGCCGGGTCGTTGACCAGCGCCATGGCGATCATCGCCCGCTGGCGCATGCCGCCGGAGAACTCGTGCGGGTACGCATCGAAGCGGCGGGCGGGCTGCGGGATGCCGACCCGGTCCAGCATGTCCACCGCCCGCTGGCGGGCCGCCCGCCGACCGACCTTCGGGTGGTGCACCCGGTACGCCTCGGCGATCTGCCGGCCGACGGTGTAGTACGGGTGCAGCGCGGACAGCGGATCCTGGAAGATCATCGCCATCTCCTGGCCGCGCAGTTGGCGTACCTCCTCCTCGGGCAGACCGACGAGCTGCCGGCCGCCGACGGAGATCTCTCCGGTGATCGTGGCCCGCTTGGGGTCGTGCAGACCGAGGATGGCCAGCGACGTGACGCTCTTTCCGGAGCCGGACTCACCGACGATGCCGAGCGTGCGGCCCCGCTCGACGGCGAAAGACACCCCGTCGACCGCGCGCACGACGCCGTCCGAGGTGTCGAAGCGGACCCGCAGGTCACTCACCCGCAGGTAGGGATCCGAGCTGTCCACGGCACCTCCCTCAGTGACGAAGAGAACTTACAACAATGTCCAGAGGGTGAAAATAAGCTACAAGTTCGGCACGTGTCAGCGGGCCCGAGCGTAACGACTCCGCATCAGCCCCGCACGCCCGTCACCTACGGCGTTCATGGCCTCGGACGCACGTCAGGTGCGACCATGGGGCGAGCGACCAGCAGAGGATGCACCCGGCACGAGGTGGAGGTGACGATGACCGCGGCGGTGTTCAACCACGAAGGCCCGTGGACCGAAGAGGATTACCTCGCCCTCGGCGAGACGCAGCAACGCGTCGAACTTTTCGACGGGAGCCTCCACGTGACCCCAGCCCCCACCCCCCGACACCAGCGCATCTCCCGCAGGCTCGGCAACATCCTCGAAGCAGCCACCGGGCCCGCCGGCCTCGAATTGCTGGAGGCGGTCAACGTCCGACTCCGGCCCGGTCGGATCCCGATCCCCGACCTCGTGATCACCGGTCCGATCGACTTCGACGAACTCAACGTCGAAGCGGGTGACGTGCGGCTGGTATGCGAGATCATCTCACCGAGCAATGCATCCACCGACAAGGTGTTGAAGATGCACTACTACGCCGCCGCCGGGATCGGGTGGTATCTGTTGGTGGAACAGGAAACCGGCGCGCTGCGCCTCTACCGTCGCCAAGGCGGCCACTACGTCGAAGTAGGGGCCGCGAAGCGCGGCGAGGTTCTGGAACTGACCGAGCCGGTCAAGGCCACCATCCGGCCGGAAGAACTTCTTCCCTGACGGGCGTCGGTCCGCTGCCCTAGGGTCGTCGCATGACCGAGTTCGACGCGGCCACCGCCGCCGTCCAGGCCGCTCTCGACGCGGGCGCCCGGTACGCCGACGCGCGGGTGATGCACCGCCGCTACGAGTCGATGACCGCACGCAACGGCGACGTGGAGGAGCTGACCCAGGACGAGAGCATCGGGCTCGGCGTCCGGGCGCTGGTCGGCGCCAGCTGGGGCTTTCACGCCGTACCCGATCTGTCGGACGCCGCCGCCCGCGACGCCGGCCGGCGCGCGACCCGGACCGCGATGGCCAGTGCCCGGGTGCCCGGCCCCGCGGTCGACCTGGTCGCGGTCGAGGCCGTGACGGCGAGCTGGTCCTCGGACTGCCGGATCGACCCGCTCGCGGTTCCGCTGTCCGACAAGGGCGACCTGCTCGTCGGCGCGACCCGCACCATGGCCGAGCACGGCGCGGACCTGGCCGAGGGGCTCTACCAGATCTGGGACACCGCCAAGTGGTTCGTCTCCAGCGAGGGTCACCGCATCGACCAGCGCATCCGCGAGTGCGGTGGCGGTATCTCGGCCACCTCGATCGGCGACGGCGAGACGCAGCGGCGGTCCTGGCCCAGTTACCGGGGGCAGTACGGCACCACCGGCTGGGAGCTGGTCGAATCGCTCGACCTGGCCGCGCACGCCGCGCAGATCGCCGAGGAGTCACGGGCGCTGCTCACCGCGCCACCCTGCCCGGCCGGCGAGACGGATCTGATCCTCGGCAGCGAGCAACTGGCCCTGCAGATCCACGAGTCGGTGGGCCACGCCATCGAACTGGACCGGATCCTCGGCTGGGAGGCCGCTTTCGCCGGCACGTCCTGGCTGGACCTGGCCCAGCTCGGCTCGCTGCGCTACGGCTCCGAGCTGATGAACATCACCATCGACCCGACGATCCCCGGCGCGCTGGGCAGCTTCGGTTTCGACGACGAGGGCTCCCCCGCCGTCAAGCGGGACGCGGTACGCGACGGCCGGTGGGTGGGGGTGCTCGCGGGTCGCGACTCCGCGGCTGTGGCCGGTCTCGGCTACGGCGGCAGCGTACGCGCCGACGGGTGGGCCCGGCTGCCGATGGTGCGAATGACCAACGTGGGCCTGGAACCCGGTCCGCACACCCTGGAGGAGATCATCGCGGCCACCGACGACGGCGTGCTGATGGACCTCAACCGCTCGTGGTCGATCGACGACAAGCGGCTCAACTTCCAGTTCGGTTGCGAGATCGGGTGGGAGATCAAGAACGGTCGGCGGGGGCGGATGCTGCGCAATCCGACGTACACCGGGATCGGCCCGCTGTTCTGGCGTTCGATGGACATGCTCTCCGGCGAGACGGTGCCCTGGGGGACCCCCAACTGCGGCAAGGGCCAGCCGGGCCAGATCGGGCACACCGGCCACCCGGCCGCGCCGGCCCGCTTCCGCAACGTCCGGGTGGGGGTGTCCGCGTGAGCGCGAGGAGTGAGCCGGTTTTGCGAGCCCCGCAGTCGCGAACGAAAGGCGGCCCAGCGTGAGCGCGAGGAGTGAGCCGGTTTTGCGAGCCCCGCAGTCGCGAACGAAAGGCGGCCCAGCATGAACGAGTTGGAGCTGGCGGGGCAGGTCGTCGAGTTGGTCCGGCGGCTCGGTGGCCCGGACGTGCAGGCCGAGGTGGTGGCGACGCGGGCGGATCTGGCGCTCACCCGCTTCGCCAACTCGGCCATCCACCAGAACGTCTCCGAGTCGACGGTCGGCGTCCGGCTGCGGGTGCACCTCGACGGACGCACCGTCGCCGGCAGCGGGAGCATCGTCACCCCTGACGGGCTGCACGCGCTTGTCGAGCGGACCCTGGCCGCGACCCGCCTGGGTCCGCTCGACCCGGGATGGCCCGGCCTGGTGCCGCCCACGCCCGCGCCGGCCGCGCCGCCCGTCGACGAGGCGACCGCCCACGCCGAGCCGGACCAGCGGGCCGACCGGGTGGCCGCGTTCGTGGCCGCCGCCGGGCCGCTCACCACGGCGGGGTACTGCCGTACCGCGCACCGCTCGTCGGCGTTCGCGAACTCGGCGGGGCACAGCGCGGACGGCCGGTCGGCGGAGGCGGCGATGGACGGCATCGCCCGCCGCGACGGCGCGGACGGCGTCGCGCGGCACAGCGCGGACCGACTGTCTGACCTCGACGGGGCCGAGTTGGGCGCGCAGGCGGCAGCGAAGGCACAGGCGGCAGCGGATCCGGTCGAGTTGCCGCCGGGGCGCTACGAGGTGGTGTTCGAACCGGCCGCCGTGGCGGACCTGTTGCAGAACCTGTCCTGGTACGGCTTCAACGGCAAGCGGTACGCCGAGCGGCAGTCCTTCGCCGAGCCGGGGGCGGCCCAGTTCGACCCGCTGGTGACCCTGGTGGACGATCCGCTCGGCGCGTCCGGCCTGCCGTTCGACGCCGAGGGCACCGGCCGGCGGGCGGTGACCCTGGTCGAGGCGGGCACCACGCGGGCCGTCGCACACGACCGGCGGACCGCCGCCGACGCGGGCGCGGAGTCCACCGGACACGCGATCGCGGGCGGCGCCACCTGGGGCCCGATGGCCCGCAACCTCCGACTCTCGCCTGCGGCGGCCGGCCCGGCCAGCGCGGTGGGCCGGAACACCACGGGCACGGCCGCCGGCGCGGTGGTCGACGCGGACACGGCCGCGCTGGTCGCCGGAGTACGACGGGGGCTGCTGGTCAGCGACCTCTGGTACACCCGTGTGCTCGACCCGAAGAGCCTGGTCGTCACCGGGTTGACCCGCAACGGGGTGTGGCTGATCGAGGACGGCATGGTCGTCCGGGCGGTCCGCGACCTGCGGTTCACCGAGTCGTACCCCCGGGCGCTCGGGCCGGGCGCGGTGCTCGGGCTGGGTTCTCGGACGGTGCGCCAACCGGACCGGGTGGACGGTGCCTGGTGGGCGGCGCCCTCGGTGCGGCTGGCGTCCTGGCACTTCACCGGAGGCGCGTCGGGCTGAGGAGCGCGACGGTCCGCGCGCCTCGGCGTTTCACCAGGCCAGACACACGGGACGCTCCCTTGCGCGGACGGCCCGCAAAGATCGGCGTAACGTGTGTCACTTAGCTGCGTCGGTCGATCCGGCGTGGTCGTTGGTGTGCGCATGACGTGGCAGCGGGTGCGGGTTCGCCGGTCCGCGTGCCGACCGGAGACAGCAGCCCGCCCGTACGGGCCCGTCGAGGAGACGACTCGAATGACTTCAACGGCAACGAGGCCGCGGGGGGCGCGGGCGCGCGCCGCCATCACGGCGAAGACGTTGCGTACCGACCGATGGTGGTTCGCCCCGCTGATCACGGTGATCGGGCTCGGCGCCTGGGTGGCGTACGCGACGGTCCGGGTGTTCATGCACGACCACTACTGGGTCGACGCCTACCACTACCTGACCCCGTTCTACTCCCCGTGTGTGACCGACCGGTGTGTCGAGCAGGCCTCACACTTCGGCCGGTTCCTGCCCGGCTGGTGGATCATCCCGGACGCCGCGCTGACCCTGCCGTTCCTGCTGCTGTTCCGGCTCACCTGCTACTACTACCGCAAGGCGTACTACCGGTCCTTCTGGCTGTCGCCGCCGGCCTGCGCCGTCCCGGACGGTCACAAGGAGTACGGCGGGGAGACCCGTTTCCCGCTGCTCGGCCAGAACCTGCACCGTTACTTCTTCTACGCCGCCGCGATCATCTCGCTGATCAACACGTGGGACGCCATCCTCGCGTTCCACTCACCCAAGGGCTTCGGCTTCGGGCTGGGCAACCTCGTCCTGCTGCTCAACGTGGTGATGCTCTGGGCGTACACGATCTCCTGCCACTCCTGCCGGCACATCATCGGCGGCCGGCTCAAGCACTTCTCCAAGCACCCGGTGCGCTACCGCGCGTGGACCGTCGTCTCGGCGTTGAACGTCCGGCACATGCAGCTCGCCTGGATCACCCTCGGCACCCTCGCGCTGACCGACTTCTACGTGCTGGCGCTGTCGGCCGGCTGGTTCAACGACCTGCGGTTCATCAACTAAAGGGCCCCTGACATGACCACTACCACTCGCATCGAACGACACCACTACGACGTCGTCGTCATCGGGGCCGGCGGCGCCGGTCTGCGCGCGGCCATCGAGGCCCGCCTCGCCGGCAAGAAGACGGCGATCATCTCGAAGTCGCTGTTCGGCAAGGCGCACACGGTGATGGCCGAGGGCGGCGCCGCCGCCGCGATGGGCAACGTGAACAGCCGTGACAACTGGCAGGTGCACTTCCGCGACACCATGCGCGGCGGCAAGTTCCTCAACAACTTCCGGATGGCCGAGCTGCACGCGAAGGAGTCGCCGCAGCGGATCTGGGAGCTGGAGACGTACGGCGCGCTCTTCGACCGTACGAAGGACGGCAAGATCTCCCAGCGCAACTTCGGTGGGCACGAGTACCCCCGACTGGCGCACGTGGGCGACCGGACCGGCCTGGAGCTGATCCGCACCCTCCAGCAGAAGATCGTCTCGCTGCAACAGGAGGACAAGCGCGAGTTCGGCTCGTACGACGCCCGGATCAGGGTCTTCTCCGAGACGACCATCACCGAGTTGGTGCTCGACGGCGACCGGGTAGCGGGCGCGTTCGGCTACTACCGCGAGTCCGGCGAGTTCATCCTCTTCGAGGCGCCGGCGGTGGTGCTGGCCACCGGCGGTGTCGGACGCTCCTACAAGGTCACCTCGAACTCCTGGGAGTACACCGGGGACGGCCACGCGCTGGCGTTGCGCGCCGGGGCGACGCTGATCAACATGGAGTTCCTCCAGTTCCACCCGACCGGCATGGTCTGGCCGCCCTCGGTGAAGGGCATCCTGGTCACCGAGTCGGTCCGTGGCGACGGTGGTGTCCTCAAGAACTCCGAGGGCAAGCGGTTCATGTTCGACTACGTCCCCGACGTCTTCCGCAAGCAGTACGCGGAGACCGAGGAGGAGGCGGACCGCTGGTACACCGACCCGGACAACAACCGGCGTCCACCGGAGCTGCTGCCCCGCGACGAGGTGGCCCGCGCGATCAACAGCGAGGTCAAGGCCGGTCGGGGCTCCCCCGCCGGCGGGGTCTTCCTGGACATCGCGAGCCGGCGCTCCGCCGACGAGATCCGCCGACGGCTGCCCTCGATGTACCACCAGTTCAAGGAGCTGGCCGACGTCGACATCACCGCCGAACCGATGGAGGTCGGGCCGACCTGCCACTACGTGATGGGCGGCGTCGAGGTGGACCCGGATTCGGGTGCCGCCTTCGGCCACGTACGCGGTCTGTTCGCCGCCGGTGAGGTCTCCGGCGGCATGCACGGCTCCAACCGCCTCGGCGGCAACTCCCTGTCCGACCTGCTGGTGTTCGGCAAGCGGGCGGGCGGGCACGCGGCCAGCTACGCCGACGGGCTGTCCGCCCGGCCGAAGGTGGCCGTGGACGCCGTCGAGGCGGCCGTGGAGACCGCCCTCGCCCCGTTGCAGCGGGACACCGGCGAGAGCCCGTACACCCTTCAGCAGGACCTCCAGGCGGTCATGGGGGATCTGGTCGGCATCATCCGGCGCGAGGGCGAGCTGGCCGACGCGCTGGTGCGACTGGCCGAGCTGCGCGAGCGGGTCGCCAAGGTGAGCGCGGCCGGCGGCCGGCGCTACAACCCGGGGTGGCACCTGGCCCTGGACCTGCGCAACATGCTGGTGGTCTCGGAGTGCACCGCGAAGGCGGCGTTGGAGCGGCAGGAGTCGCGCGGCGGGCACACCCGCGAGGACTATCCGGCGATGGAGCCGAAGTGGCGGCAGGTGAACCTCGTCTGCTCCCTGGACGGCGACACCGTGCAGCTGACCCGTAAGCCGCTGCCGACGATGCGGCCGGAGCTGATCGGCCTCTTCGACCGGGCCGAGCTGGCCAAGTACCTCACCGACGAGGAGCTCACCGACTTCGACGCTCTCGTCGCCGACGCTGGAGAGGCGGACAACCGATGAGCGCGAAGCGTCAGTTCCGGATCTGGCGGGGCGACGAGACCGGCGGCGACCTGCAGGACTACATGGTCGAGGTGAACGAGGGCGAGGTCGTCCTCGACGTCATCCACCGCCTGCAGGCCACCGACGCGCCCGACCTGGCCTGCCGGTGGAACTGCAAGGCCGGCAAGTGCGGCTCCTGCTCCATGGAGATCAACGGCAAGCCGCGACTGGGCTGCATGACCCGGATGTCGACCTTCGGCGACGACGAGACCGTCACGGTCACCCCGCTGCGGACCTTCCCGGTCATCCGGGATCTGGTCACCGACGTCTCGTTCAACTACGAGAAGGCGCGGGAGACCCCGGCGTTCGCCCCGCCGGCGGACGTCGCCCCGGGCGACTACCGGATGCAGCAGGTCGACGTCGAGCGCTCGCAGGAGTTCCGCAAGTGCATCGAGTGCTTCCTGTGCCAGACGGTCTGCCACGTGATCCGTGACCACGAGGAGAACAAGCAGGCGTTCTCCGGTCCGCGGTACTTCATCCGGGCGGCCGAGCTGGACATGCACCCGCTGGACGCCCGGACCGACCGCAAGGAGTACGCACAGGCCGAACAGGGCCTCGGTTTCTGCAACATCACCAAGTGCTGCACCGAGGTCTGCCCCGAGCACATCAAGATCACCGACAACGGGATCATCCCCATGAAGGAACGCGTCGTCGACCGCAGGTACGATCCCCTTGTGTGGCTTGGTAGCAAGATCTTCCGTCGGGGCGAGACGCCCCAGACCAGCGTGACCACCGCCCGTCAGGGCTCGGCGACGTCGTCGGGTGCGACTCGGGGCGGGTTGCACTCGCACGCGGGTGGCTCGCACGACCAGCGGGCCGAGGCGCAGGCGCAGGCCGGCGTCAACTGGGACCGGGAGGTGCCCCACCCGACCGCTCCGGCGGTCGACGACCGGGGCCGGCTGCCGCTGACCGAGCTCACCTTCGACCGGCCCGCCGCGCCGTCGCCCTTCGGCGACGACGTGACCTTCCCGCTGCCTCCGGAGCACCTCAACTTCGCGCACCCGGACCAGGACGACAAGCACTAGCAGGACCACCGGATGAGGGGGCTGTCGGCATCGCCGACAGCCCCCGCCCCATTCCCCCACCCAACCGGCCGACCCTCAACCCCACCCCCGCCCTTGCCCCGGTTGATCATGAAGTTATTGCCCCGACACGCCGGCGGGAAGGGCAATAACCTCATGATCAACGGGGTGGGGCGGGGGGGTAGGGGGTTTTCAGGTGGGGGTGTAGGGCGGCCACGATGGGGGCGTCGGCGGGGAGCCAGGTGACCGAGTCCAGTTCGTCAATGGTCAACCAGCGCAGCGCCTGGTGCTCCAGTGCCTGCGGTTCGTCACCGTGGAGCAGGCGGGCGGCGTACACCTTGAGCACCGACCGGCCGTGGGCCATCCGGACGTTGCGGCCGACCCGGGCGCCGACCTCGACGCGTACGGCCAACTCCTCGGCGCACTCCCGGATCAGCGCGTCGGTCTCGGCCTCACCGGGCTCAACCTTCCCACCAGGGAACTCCCACATGCCGGCCACCTCCGGCGGGGCGGAGCGCGCACAGGCGAGCACCCGTCCGTCCCGGATGATCGCCGCTCCCACGATCACCTTCAGGTCCCGTCGCTGGGCCTGCCCGCCACCATTAGCCCGTTCGGTCTGCACGGGCGTCCAGGGTGCCAGATCAATCGGCGGTTTGGGTACCGACACCGTCCGCTAGGCCAATAGAACACGGAAGTGTGGGCGTGGACACCCCTACCGAGCGACGACAGACTAGAAGGCACCGACAAGACACGGGATGGCGACGATTTGGCCACAAGCCGGCAACGGCGCTTGGGGGGTGCGGTAATGCGCGTGCTGTTCAGCAGCCGAGCCAAACACGACTACCTTTCCGACGCGTTGACCTTGCTATCTGGTTGGACGCGGGACGGTGAGCAGATCCGGCGCACGCTGGTGATCGACGATACCCAACACGCGGCCCTGACTGAACGGGTCAAGGTCGTGGCGGACGCCCTGCATCTACGTCCCGAGATAAGCCGCCGGTCCGACAGCACCCTGATCCGGGTGGGGCACGGCAACGGTGACCCCCTGACCGAGGGTGAGGTCCTGCTGGCCGCCCGTATCGAGGACGCCTACCGGGCGGTCACCGAGTCCTGACGAGCCGGCGCGGTGGCGCCGGTTTCCTAACCTGGATCGCATGGCGAACATCGCGTACGACCGCAAGGAGCAGGTCCAGCAGATCGAAAGTGGGCTGCTCGACGGCGAGCAGATCATCGCCGTCTACGACGCCGTCGGCACCGGCACCGGGTTCATCGGGCTGACCGACCGGCGCGTGATCATCCAGGACCGCTCCTTCGTCGGTAAGCGGTATGCGATCACCAGCATCCCGTACTCGAAGATCACCAGCGTGAGCGTGGTCAGCAACAAGTCCTGGGGTGGGTCGTTCTTCTCCACCGGCGCGATCGCGATCCACGTCGGCACGCACACCTACGAGGTGGAGTTCCGCGGCGCGCAGAAGAGCCACCACGTGCACAACGTGATCCTGCACCACATCTCCTGACGATCCTTCGACCGGGAGCCCGGCGGGCGTAAATGCCTTGCCGGGCTCCCGGCGTCTCTGGTGTCCTCGGTGCACAGCCGCCCGAAGGGAGCAGTGCCATGCCCAACACGACGAAGTCCCCCCGACCGAACGTCATCCGACTTGAGGAAACGAGGCTTCGTGAGCAGAACTGCTCCGCAGAGGACACCCGTCACTGAGCACAACCCCGGAGGCCGCTGATGTCGGTCTTCGACGATCCGGGCCTCTTCGGCCGGCTGTGGGCTGCCGGATACGACAGCCCCGGCAACCCCGACCCGGCGCCCGCCGTGGACTTCCTGGCCGATCTGGCCGACGGCGGTCCGGTCCTGGAACTGGCGATCGGCACCGGCCGGGTCGCACTGCCACTGGCCGAGCGCGGCCTCACCGTGCACGGCATCGAGGCGTCCGACGAGATGCTGGCGCTGATGCGGGCCAAGCCCGGTGGCGACCAGATCCCGACGGTCGTCGGTGACATGGCGGACGTGGGCGTAGAGGGCCCGTTCCGCCTGGCGTACCTGGTCTTCAACACGCTGTTCAACCTGGTGGACGCCGAGCGGCAGGCGGACCTGTTCCGCAACGTCGCCCGGGTGCTGTCGCCGGGCGGGGCGTTCGTCATCGAGACGTTCGTCCCCGACCCGAGCGGTTTCGACGCGGACGAGCAGTTACAGGTCCGCGAGGTGACCGAGGACTCCGTGACGATCCGGGTGCACCGGTACGACCGGCCGGCGCAGCGGTTCATCCGGCAGACCATCACCTTCGACGGCAACGGTGTGCACCTGAAGCCGTTCGCGATGCGATACGCCTGGCCGCACCAGATCGACGAGATGGCCCGGCAGGCGGGCCTTGCGCTCACCGAGCGGTACGCCGACTGGCACCGGCAGCCGTTCACGGCGGAGAGTCCGTCACACATCTCGGTCTACCGGGCGCGGTAGCGGTCGGTCGACTCGGGTCCCCCGTGGACGTCCACGGGGGACCCGAGTCGATCCCGCCGAGCGCCTTGCGCGCTGGGCTGATTCTGCTGGCAGCAGTACCTGCTGGCGGATGGCGTCGATGCCCGGTCGACTGCTCTCATGCCTCGTTTTCCGCGTACCTCGCCGTACTGGCCGGTGGTCAGTCATCCCCTGCTGCGGCGCGTACTACCCGGGTTGGCCGTGTCCGCTCTCGGCGACGGCATGGCGGTGGTCGCGGTGCCCTGGCTGGCCAGGCAGCTCGCACCAACCGGTC
This sequence comes from Micromonospora sp. CA-248212, assembly GCF_050948405.1. Lineage (NCBI taxonomy): Bacteria > Bacillati > Actinomycetota > Actinomycetes > Micromonosporales > Micromonosporaceae > Micromonospora > Micromonospora sp. CA-248212. Next base: position 6,307,108 of record NZ_CP192023.1, read on the forward strand.
AGCACGGTCTCTGGATCGCGGTCGCGGTGGCCGCGTACACCCTTCCCAGCGCTGTCGGAACGCTGGCGTTCGGTCGGCTGCTGCGCGGGCGCGGCGGCGCCCGGCTCGCCGGGTGGGACGCGATCCTGCGGGCTGCCGCGCTCGCCGCGATCCCGATCGCGTACCTGACCGGCACGCTGACGATCGGGCTGTACGCCGTCCTGCTCGCCGCCTCCGCCCTCCTGCACTCGTGGGGTTCGGCCGGACGGTTCACCCTGATCGCCGAGTTGCTGCCGCAGCGACACCATCTGCCGGCGAACGCGGTCCTCACCACCATCTCCGGCTTCGCCACCGTCGTCGGCCCACCGCTGGCCGGCCTCCTGATCGGCTGGGTGGGGCCGGCGTGGGTCATCGCCGCCGACGCCGCCACGTTCGCGGTGCTGGCGCTCACCTATCGGCTCGCGCTGCCCGCCACCGGAACAATCCGTCGGTACGAGCACAGCGCCCCGCGCACCGCAGGTTTCGCGTTCATCCGCCGCCAGCCCACGCTGCTGGGCCTGCTGGTGCTGAGCGTCGCATTCTTCTTCCTGTTCGGCCCGGTGTACGTCGCGATGCCGTTGCACGTCACCGACGACCTGCGAGGTTCCGCGACGCTACTCGGCGCGTACTACACCGCTTTCGGCATCGGTGGCCTCCTCGGCGGTGTGGTCGCCGGCCACCTCCGGCACTGGCCGCTGCGCGCGACGATCATCGGGATCGTCATCGGGTTCGGCGTCGCCATGCTGCCACTCGGCGTGGGGGCGCCCGTCGGATTGTCCCTGCCGGCCTTCGCGCTGGCGGGCCTGATCTGGGCGCCGTACATGTCCATGTCGATGGCGCTATACCAGCGCAGCGCGTCGACCGGGCAACTCCCCGCCGTACTTGCCGCGAACAGCGCCGTGCTTGTTCTCGCGGTGCCTCTGGGCACCATGCTCGGCGGCCCGCTGGTCGGCGCCATCGGTCCCCGCCCGACGCTGCTCCTCAGCAGTACGGCGATTCTGGCGCTCGGGCTGGCCGCGGCAGGGTTCGCCATGCTGCGGCAGAGTACGCCGAGTCCCGTCAGAGTGCCCCGCCGGTCCAGCTCGCGGCCCTGGCGCTCACAAGGCGAGCGCGAGGCCGAGACCGACCAGCACTGACACGGCGGCGCCGGATCGAGAAACCCGTGCAGCCCTGACGGAGGCCGTCGGCGACCGTCAGAGTCGGCGGGCGCGAAGGACACCGGTCAGCATCGGCAGGGTGAAGTCGCCCTCGGCGGTCTCGGCCATTCCGCCCAGGAACTCGCGGATCCGGTCGAGCGTGGCCGTCCGCTCCGGTTCCGGCATGACCAGCAACCCGGCCCGGGTGGCGAGCGTCGCGACCAGGGAGTCGGCGCTCCGGCGCTGCCCGTGGGGAAACTCGGCCTGCTCGGGCGTACCGAATCGGTCGGCAGTTCCGTTGCCCGGCCTGAGCAGGCCTGCCGTCGCCGCGCGCCAACTGCTTAAGGTGTCACGCGGGCCGATGGCCGCGCTCCCGCTGACCCGTTCGAGGGCTGCCACCCAGTCCACCCGGTCGTCCATCACGTTCCACAGACCGGCCAGGATGCCGCCGGGCGTCAGGACCCGGGCGATCTCCGGCCCCGCGACGGTCATGTCGAACCAGTGCAGGGCGTTGCCGGCCAGCACCGCGTCGACGGACGCGTCCGGCAGGGGGATCGCCTCCGCGCTACCGGGGAGGGCCCGTACGGTCGGCAACGCCCGGCCCAGCTCGGTGAGCATCGCCGGGTCGGGCTCCACCGCCACGACGTCGACACCGAGCGCGATCAGCGTGGCGGACAGCTTGCCGGTGCCGGCGCCGAGATCGAGGACTCGCGAGCCGGGCGCGACCTCGAGCGCCCACCGCGCCGCGGCCTGCGCGTAGTCCGGGCGATGCCGGGCGTACGCGGACGCCGCCGTACCGAACGACGAGCTGAGCACCATCGATTTCACGTCCTTCGATTGTCGGTGTCCGCATCATCCCTCGGATCCTGGATGTCGGGGTGTCCCGATCGACCGGACACCCCGACATCCAAGACGCCGGAGGCGCAGATCTGCCGTGGTCAGCAGCAGTGTGAGCCGACTCCGCTGGCCACCGGTTCGGTGTCGGTGGCCTTGGTGAGCGTGTCGGCGTCGGCCTTGACGGTGTAGACCTCCCAGCGCTCGGCACCGGGGCCGCGGACCCAGACCTTGTCCTGCAGCGCGTAGCAGCATTCGGTGTCGTTCTCCTCCAGCGTGATCAGGCCGGAGTCGGTGAGGCGCCTGGTGGCGGCGGTGACGTCGTCGGTGCTGAACACCTCGACACCCAGGTGATCCAGCGCGGTGGGCTGGTCGGCCTCGCCCTCGATGAGGACGAGCTTCAGCGGCGGGTTCTCGACGGCGAAGTTGGCGTAGCCGGGCCGACGCTTGGCCGGGTCGACGCCGAACAGCTTCGAGTAGAACGCGATCGAGCCGTCGAGGTCGGACACGCGCAGAGCGAGCTGAACACGGGACATGGGAATCCTCCTGCTGGGGCGAACTGCTGTCTAGACGGATTTCGAAGCAACCCCACCGTTGCAGCCTGATTCGATGTCTGTCAAGGTAGATGAGTGCCGAAACAGAATTTGCCGGTCGTGGACCTGCAAGCGGTAGCCTGCTGTGCGCCGCTGGCGGCCCGCCCGATGGACGCCGAACAGGCGGCGGTGGTCGCGCCGATGTTCAAGGCCCTCGGTGACCCGGTCCGACTGCGATTGATGTCGATGATCGCGTCGGTGCCGGAGATCTGCGTGTGCGACCTGACCCCGGCGTTCGACCTGTCCGGGCCGACCATCTCCCACCACCTCAAGGTGCTGCGGGAAGCCGGCCTCGTCGACTCCGAACGTCGCGGCACCTGGGTGTGGTACAGGGTGGAGCCCGAGGCGTTCCGTCAGCTCGGCGTACTGCTCGATCTGCCGACCACTCCTGCCACCGCGTGAGCCGCAACCTCACCCGCCGGGCCTCGGCCGAGTTCGCCGGCACCGCACTCCTCGTCGCCGCCGTCGTCGGGTCCGGGATCGCCGCGGCTCGCCTCTCCCCCGGTGACGTCGGGCTCCAACTACTGGAGAACGCGATCGCCACCGCGTTCGCGCTGGGCGCGCTGATCCTCGTGTTCGGGCCGGTGTCCGGCGCGCACCTCAACCCCGTCGTGTCCGCCGTCGACTGGTGGCTCGGCCGCCGCGCCGGCACCGGCCTGACCGTCCCCGACCTCGTCGCCTACACCGCCGCGCAGGTCACCGGCGCGGTCGCCGGATCCGTGCTGGCGAACCTGATGTTCGACCTGCCGGCGGTCACCTGGTCACACACCGAGCGCACCGGCGCGAACCTGTGGCTCGCCGAGATCGTCGCCACCGCCGGCCTGGTCGTCCTGGTCTTCGCCCTCGCCCGCAGCGGCCGGACCGCCACCGCGCCCGCCGCCGTCGGCGCCTACATCGGGGCGGCCTACTGGTTCACCTCGTCCACGTCGTTCGCGAACCCCGCCGTCACCATCGGCCGGGCCTTCACCGACACCTTCGCCGGAATCGCCCCCACCTCGGTGCCCGGCTTCGTGGCCGCCCAGCTCGTCGGCGGCCTGGTCGGCGTCGCCGCGCTCGCCGCCTGGTACCCCCACGCCGGAGACGTCGCTGGCGACGTCCTCGTACCCCACCTCACCGAGGAGACAGAAGCCCGATGAGCGACAAGCCCAGCGTCCTGTTCGTGTGCGTGCACAACGCCGGCCGCTCACAGATGGCCGCCGGCTGGCTCCGCCACCTCGCCGGGGACACCGTCGAGGTCCGCAGCGCCGGCAGCGAACCCGCCGAGACGATCAACCCGGTCGCCGTCGACGCCATGCGCGAGGTCGGCATCGACATCACCGACCAGACCCCGGTCCGACTCACCTGGGACGCCGCCGAAGCCAGCGACGTCATCGTCACCATGGGCTGCGGCGACGCCTGCCCCGTCTTCCCCGGCAAACGCTACGAAGACTGGAAACTCACCGACCCGGCCGGGCAATCCATCGACGTCGTCCGCGAGGTCCGCGACGACATCAAGGGTCGCGTCGACGCCCTGCTACGAGAGCTACGCCCCTGACGCCGCCACCGCGCAGGGAAGGCCCGACAGCTACATTGTCGCCACCAACACTGCCGATCATGGGGGCGTCTTGGCCAGGAACGACGATGGTGCGGGCCGCGGCAGGAACGCGCTCAGGAACCTGTTCGCGATCGGCGGTCTCAGCGGGATCGCTCTGATCGCCATCGTGGCGCTCATCGTGCTCCTCTGTTGCGCCCCCTGCCTCTGGTACCGGTCCCTGTCGCCAGACCTGCCCTTCAACTGAGGAATCCTCGGATCCGCTTCTCAGGCGGTGTCTTGACCGTCGGCGAGCGCTCGTAGCGGCGTCAGCGCCTCGCGTCCTTCACCGTCGTTGCCCCTCGCCGACCCTCGTATCGGGGCACCTCACGGGCACGCGACTGGTAAGACCGGGGCCACAGGTGCTGCTTACGCAGGGCAGCGAGGGTGTGACCGTCGATGTATCTTCGGCGGCATGGGTGGAGGCCGGAAGCCTGGTAGCCGTAGTAGGCGACGGCAGGTCAGCGAGGATGAGCGCGCTGCGGCGGTGGAGGCTTACAAGGAGTCGGTCGCCCGGTTGCAGCACACCGCCTATCGGAACATGCGGCAGGTCGTCGCCTACGCGACGATCTTTGTCGCGGTCATGGCCACGTGGATGGTGTTCATCGGCCAGCCCACGCCGGCTACTTTCCCGTGGTACGCGATCGCGATCCTCAGCGGCGCATTGGGCCTGTCTAGCTACGTCATCAGTGAACCGCGTCCGCGGCTCTACGTGCTCGCCGCCGCTGTCGTCTTCGCTGTTGTGGGCGTGACCGGCGTCTTCGTTACGGACTAGGCGCTAACTATGACGTTGTCCGTCGAGCCGGAAGCTTTGGTCAGCTTCGCCCGCCAGGTCGATCGTGGTGCCGCCGATGTGTGGGAGGTGCGCAGCTACCTCAACCGCCATGCCGACGTGGCCACGGGAGGCGAGCATCTGAAGATCGCCAAAGCCGCACATGAGCAAGCGGTCGAGGTCATAGACAGCACTCTCAAGCGACTCGCCTGCCTTCTGGAGAACTCCGCCCCCGAGCTGCGGGCTGCCGCTGGCTACTACCGCGCAACTGACCTGGCCAACGCCGACCGCCTTGAGCTCACCCTGCCGCCAGCGGGCGACCGGTGCATCACTGCCCTTGAACTGGAATTGGCGAACAACCCCTGCGCTCCCGCAAACTTCGTCGACGTGCGCGACGTGCGCGGCCACCTTGACACGCCGGGCGACCCGGACAAGCCCCCGAACGCGCTGGGTTGGATGGACTACGTCAGCCCGTCGAACTGGCTCAACGAAGTGTTCAACAACATCTTCGGCTTCGACCCCATCGGTAGGCTCCAAAGCCAGGTCTCCGGGGACTGGGAAGCCCTGGCCAAGATGGGCCCGGTTGTCGACAACATCGGGGCCGCCCTGCATGACCTCGCCTACAACCTCCAGTCCGGTACCACGACCCTGCGTCCCTTGTGGCAGGGCGTCGCAGGCGACGGAGCTTTCCGCTACTTCACGACCACTGCCAACGCCACCGCTGACCTCCGCACTCCCCTGTCCGCAATCAGCAAGGCGTACCGGGGCATGGCCGACGCCGTCTGGTCCGCCGGGGAAGCCCTCGGCGGCATTGTCAAAAGTTTCATCGACGGCGCCATCATCATTGGCGTCAGCGCTGCCGCCGGCACCGCCACCGCAGCAAGCGGGGTCGGCGCGATCGTCGGTTACGGCGTCGCGGCCGCAGAAGTCGCCGACATGTTCCGACTCTGGGGCGAAGCAACCAAACTCTCCCAGCAGATCGCCGCCGCCGTCCTCACGTTCCGCGCCATACTCAGCCGCGAACTCAGCGACCTCGACGCCGTCGCCCTCCCCGCGCTCCCCGACGGCGGCCGCTATGACCACCCCCTCGCAGGCGTGAAGGCATAAGACTTCGTGGACAACCTAGACGACATCGGCAGCGGCGACGAGAAACAAGCCCATGCCCTCCGCCGCATCCTCGACCACCTGGCGCGCAGTGAGAATCCCCTACTCAGCGAGATGGCCACCGCCGTCCAATCCGGTCAACTCACCCTGCGCCAAGCAGCCACGAGCCCGGCCTACAGCGCTGAGCTAACAACACCCTTCCAGACCTTCTGGAACGCCTATCAGAAGATGACCCCGGAAGAGCGTGAAGATCTCGCCTCTAGTTACTTGCCGCCCGAGTGACGCTCCATCTCGATCCGCCTATGGATATCAACCCCGACCCCTTGACCCCCAGGCAACCAACACACCCTTGCCACCTGCCGAACGTGCACATCGCGTTGGCCGAGTGCCGCCAGCTCGACGTGACGCCCGGCGCGGGCGAGCAGGTCCATGTGCCACAGGTGTGCGTTATGGCGCTCGTAGTCGGTGCTGTAGCACTACGCGGCAGCACCGACTACCGCGATTGCCTGGTGAGCGCCGAAACGCGCTTTCATCAGCGACCGGAAGCCCAGGTTGTTGCCGATGATCTTCCGGAGGTTGCTGTAGACGCCGGCGGGGTCCTTCAGCCGAGTGAGGCGAGGGCCCGATGCAGGCGGCCGTGCGGTACTGATTTGTCTATTCTATCGAGAGCGGGTCGTGGTCTACTCGGGCACGGGAATCCGTGCCCGAGTAGACGTCACCACATCGTCAGCTGGTCACCGGCGGTCGGACTTGTCAACCGCCTCTGGCGCTGGTCAGGCGCGCACGAACTGCCACTGTTGGTTGGTCCCGTTGTTGGCGGTCCACTGTACGACCTGCGCGCCGTCACTGGTCGCTGCGGCGTAGACGTCGGCTGCCAGGCCGCTGGCCTGGTTGACGATGGTGTAGTAGCCGTCGCCGGTAGGCCGCAGGTACCACGACTGGTTGGTGCCGCCGTTGGCCGACCACTGTTGCAGTTGCAGGCCCGTCGTGGTGCTGCCGGCGTTGACGTCGAGCATCTTTCCGGAGGCGGTGTAGCGCAGGGTGTACGCGTCCTGGGTGGTGCTGATCGTCCAGGTGGGGGTGCCGCTCTGCTGGACCGCCTTGGCGCCGTCGGCGGTGGAGTTGCCGGCGATGGCGAGGGGCTTGCCGCTGTTGCGGTTGACGATGCGGTAGGTGCCTGCTGCCGGCCCGGTTCCACCGCTTCCGCCGAGGTTGAGGTATTCGGCGGAGTCGGTGAAGACGGTGCTGCCGGACTTGGCGGTCGACAGTTGCAGGTACACGCGGCTGCCGGTGGCGGGGGCGGTGAAGGACACCGGTTGGGTGACCCGCGAGCCGAGTGGGACGGTCAGGGTGCTGTTGCCGGACGCGACGACCGCGCCGGTCGGGCTGTCGAGCCGGGCGGTCCAGGTGAAGTTCACCGAGGTGTTGGTGAGGTCGTCGTTGAACACGGTGATGTTGCGGGTCACCGTGGCGTTGCGGGCGTAGCTGGGCACCGCCTGCGCCAGCGGGAAGTTGCCGTTGGAGTCCGAATTGCCGGAGGCGGACCAGTACGGGAGGTCGATCGCGGCCACCGGGTTGAACGCCGCCTGCACACGCTGGATCTGCGCGTTGCTCCACGGGTCGGGCAGGTTGTCCGCGCCGTAGACCGGGCGAGTGTTCTCCTCCGTGGTGAAGTCGGTGGTTCGCACGCCGGGTACGACGCTGGCCCAGGCGGAGAGCAGCGTGTACGGGCGTAGGTCGCTGGCGTCCTTGCCGCGCTTGGCGGCAGTCGCGGTGGCGAACCATGTGAAGCCCTGCTTGGTGCTGCAGGCGGGCCAGATGTACTCGCCTTCGCCGTCCGGGCGCCCGGTGTGGCGATTCAGGGCCTCGCCGTAGCGGCCGACGCCGTCCAGGTAGTGCGCGAAGATGGTGAAGTTGGGGTAGGTCATGGCCGGGTACCGGCTGGGCGAGTCCGCGCCAATGCCGGCGTCGATGCTGATCGGCCGGGTGCCGTCGTTGCCGTTCATCGCCGCGTACAGGTCCTGTTGGAACTGCTGCGAGTCGTTGCTGTTGGAGCTGGGCTCGTTGATCTGACTCCAGCGGATGATCGCCGGATGGTTGCGGTCGCGCAGGGTCAGCGCACGAGCGTGGGCCACCATGTTGGTGCGTCCGGACACGAAGTCCTGGGAACCACTGCGGATGGCCGTCTCGTCGATGACCATCAGGCCCATCTCGTCGGCCACGTCGAGCATGTACGGGCTGGCCGGTTCCATGTGCATGCGTACCACGTTGTAGTTGAGACGCTGGTAGTTGTCCACCGCCTGCGGCCAGCCGCCGTTGCCAGACGACGGCGGCAGGAAGCCGGGCAGGGTGTCGTACGCGTCGCCCTTCCCGCCGTTGTTGACCCGGTCGTAGTCGGCGCCCTGCAGGCTGTCGCCGCGGAAGTTCACCCGCACGCCGTTGAGGTAGTAGTACTCGCTGTTCTGCGTGCTCTCCCGGAACCCGAAGCGGTACGTGGCGTCACTGGTGCGGCCGTCGTCAGCGGTGGCGTGGATCGCCAGGCGGTGCAGTTGGGCCCGGTACCCGGACCGGTACGGCACGTTGGGCCACCAGTACGAGGTGACGCCGAGGTCCCACGCCACGGGGCCCACCGTGACCTTCGCCGTCGAACGGGCCGCCACCGTCACGCTCTGCTGCGGCAACTGTGGGTAGCTGAAAGAGCCCGCGCCGTCGGACGTGATCGACCCGCCCAGGGTGACCGTTCTGGTCGCGGCCGAGGAGTTGGTCACCGACACGTCGTAGCTGAGGGTGCGGTTCGCCACCGAGGTACGGACGAACGCGTCGCTGACGTACACCGCCGGGTACACCCGCAGGGACGCGGACCGGTAGATGCCCTGCGGTACCGCCTCGGACCAGTCGGCCGCGATCGGGACCAGGTACTTGCCGTCGGACGACCGCAACGCACCGCGGCCCTTCACCTGCACGCTGATCGTGTGGGTGGTGCCCGGTGCGGCGTAGCTACTGATGTCGAAGTTCGACGGGGTGAACGCCGTCGTCTGGGTCGCCACCACCCGGCCGTCGACCGACAGTGTCGCCTGGTGGTTGACGGCGCCGAACTCGATCCAGGTCGACTGCGGCTGCCCCGAGTCCGGCACGGTGATGCTGCGCGAGTACACCGCCTCGTTCACGTCGGTGAAGCCCTGCTTGTACCAGCCGCCACCGGGCACCGCGATCGACGTCGTTCCCCGACCCGAGGGCGTGAAGCTCCACGTCCCGCTCAGATCGACCGAGGCGATCGCAGCGCTACCGGCCGCCACACCGTCAACTCCGGCGGCCGCGACACTCTGCGTCGCGACCGGCACGGCCAGGGCCGACCCGGGAGTCGCCAGGGTCAGGCCACCCAGCGTCAGGGGCAGGGCGAGCGCCACGGCCGCGGCCAGCCCTCTGGCCGACGCCGACAATCGGCCACCCCAGCGGACGTTCGTACGATGCACGGCAACCTCCTGTGACTCACCCAGCAGCCTTACAACTCCGGGTCAAGGCTTCGCTGCTGGCAGTAGTCGAATCGATTCGACGGTCCGCCAGGGGCGTCGGTCACCCGGGAGGGTGAACACGGCCGACACGTAGATGTGATTAACCGGCAACATGGGCACTGAGTCAAGGATTTGGACTCATCTATCTTGTGCCGAAGCCTGTAATTCCATCAATGCCGACAAAAGCCGCAGCAAAGATAGGATGAAAGGCCGGTCGGCACCACCGTCGACGCCGGGGTCACCGGCTTCACACTGCACGACCTACGCCACTAGACAGCCACCTGTGGCCGACGGTCGAGGATCGGACCCGCGAAGCGACGGCCGCTCTGATGACCGAAACGCTGGGTCTCGCCGAACGGCCTGCGGACTCCCTGCGGACCAAGGAGGCGTGACGTAGCCCGTGAACTGCGCGAACGCGGCCCACCTAGACGTTGAAGCGGAACTCCACGACGTCGCCGTCCTGCATGACGTACTCCTTGCCCTCGATGCGGACCCTGCCCGCCGCCTTGGCCGCCGCCATCGAGCCGGCCTCGACCAGGTCGCCGTAGGAGACCACCTCGGCCTTGATGAAGCCGCGCTGGAAGTCGCTGTGGATGACACCCGCAGCCTCCGGCGCGGTCGCGCCGACCGGGACGGTCCAGGCCCGGGCCTCCTTGGGGCCGGCCGTGAGGTACGTCTGGAGCCCGAGCGTACGGAAGCCGACGCGGACGAGCTGGTTGAGGCCGGGCTCGTTCTGGCCGATCGACTCCAGCAGCTCGCGAGCCTCCTCCTCGGGCAGGTCCACCAGCTCGGATTCGATCTTGGCGTCCATGAAGACAGCCTCGGCGGGGGCGACCAGGGCCCGCAGCTCGTCGAGGAACGCCTCGTTGGCGAGTTCGGCCTCGTCGACGTTGAAGACGTACAGGAACGGCTTGGTGGTGAGCAGGTGCAGCTCGCGAAGGTGCTCCAGCTCGATCTTCGCGGCGGCGGCCCCGGAGTAGAGGGTGGTGCCGCCGTCGAGCACCTCGATGGCCTGCTTCGCGGCGGCGACCGCGGCGGCCCGGTCCTTGCGGAGCTTGGCCTCCTTCTCCAACCGGGGCAGCGCCTTGTCCAGGGTCTGCAGGTCGGCGAGGATCAGCTCGGTGTTGATCGTCTCGATGTCGTCGGCCGGGGAGACCTTGCCGTCGACGTGCACCACGTTCGGGTCGGAGAAGGCCCGGACCACCTGGCAGATCGCCGAGGCGTCCCGGATGTTGGCCAGGAACGCGTTGCCCCGCCCCTGCCCCTTCGACGCGCCGCGCACGAGGCCGGCGATGTCGACGAACGACACCGGAGCCGGCAGCACCTTCTGCGAGGAGAAGATCTCGGCGAGCTTGCCCAGCCGCTCGTCGGGCAGCCCGACCACGCCGACGTTGGGCTCGATGGTGGCGAACGGGTAGTTCGCCGCCAGCACGTCGTTCTTGGTCAACGCGTTGAAAAGCGTGCTCTTGCCGACGTTGGGCAGGCCGACGATGCCGATGGTGAGACTCACGACGAGCCAGCTTACGCCGGTGCCGAGCGGACCGGTCCACGCGGCTCCGAATCCACCGGGCCGGACGCGGCCCTGGTCGCCCCTCAGCGCGTCTGCCAAGGTGGCAGACGTGCCGACGTTGCGGTTCCTCATCATGGTCGACGGCCCGCTGACGGCGGCGGAGCTGCTCGACCTGATCCGCGCCCGGCTGCCCGACGCGAAGCCCTACCGCCGGGACTCGGTCGACGTCCGGGCCAACCTGCTGGAGATCAACACCAACGAGGGCGCCGACCCGAGGCTCGCCGCCACCGACGAGGACGGCTATCTCTATTTCCAGTGGCGGGTGGAGGTGACGCCGATGGACCCGTCGGTCGACGAGGCGCAGCAGATCGCCCTGGCCCGGGAGCTGCTGCGGGCGATCGAGGGGCAGCAGGTGCGGGCGACCGTGTGCGCCGCGTTCGAGGATCGGGTCTGACCCGCGCTCACCGGAGCAGGCGGGGCGCGATGACCTCTTCCCGCACACTGCCGTCCGCGCGACGACTCACCTCGTACGCCGAGACGCCCTCGCGGTCGGCGACCGCCTCGACCAGGCGGGTCCCCCGGTAGACCAGGCCGACACCGTCGTCGGTGCAGTGACTGGTCGGCAACGTCCCGTCGCCGACCAGCTCGTGCATCAGCGGCCGGCGCTCACTCTCGCTGTCGTAGTGCACGCCATTGCCGTACGGCAGCCAACCCAACGCCTCCGTGTAGCCCCGCAGACGGGGTCCGAAGCTGTCGGTGGCGCCGCCCACGTGCCAGCAGATCGAACCGGCCGAGACGCCGGCCAACACCACGCCGGCCTGCCAGCACTCGTGCAGGATCTCGTCCAGCCCGTGTACCCGCCAGACCGCGACGAGATTGGCGACGCTGCCGCCGCCCACCCAGATCGCATCCTGGGCGAGCAGGTGGGTTCGGACGTCGTCGACGTTCGGCATCGGGAACAGCGCCAGGTGCGACAGACGGAACCGCGTGTCGGCGAACGCACCGTAGACAGCGGTGAACGAGGTCGGCTGGTCACCGACGGCCTGCCCGAGGTAGCAGATCCGTGGCTGCGGACCGGCCTCGGCCAACTCGGCGGCCAGCTCGAAGATCGGGCCGGGACGCAGGTCGGACGGCCCCCGGTCACCACGGAAGAAGCCCATGCTGGTGGCGAGGATGGTGGGTTCGCTGGCGGGCATGAGCGATCCTTCCGTCGGTGTGCTCTGCCCTCCATCCTGCCGTAGTCGATCATTGTCCAGGGGCTATCAGCATTCGGGCGCGTCGACCTGCCCGACCTCCGTCGATCTTCCGACACGGCGTCGGCCCAACCCGCTCAGCCGGCGGGCCGTCGGCCCAACCCGCTCAGCCGGCGGGCCGTCGGCCCAACCCGCTCAGCCGGCGGGCCGTCGGCCCAACCCGCTCAGCCGGCGGGCCGTCGGCCCAACCCGCTCAGCCGGCGGGCCGTCGGCCCAACCCGCTCAGCCGGCGGGCCGTCGGCCCAACCCGCTCAGCCGGCGCGGCGTTGCCGGGGAATGAGAGCGGGCCGCGCGTTGGCCGGGTCGGCGGTGCCGCTCGACGCGGCCGACGGAGTCGCCTGCGGATCGGGCCGGTGTCTCGCCGCCGCACCTCCGGCGGGAGGCTCGATCTCGGCGGGCAGGTCGTCGCACGGCCGCTCGGACGCGGGCAGTTGCGCGCACGCGGCGCGGGGCAGGGTGAACCGGTCCGCTGCCGCCGGGCCTGCGGAATTCGACTCGCGCAGCATCCAGCGCACCTCGTCCGCCGTCCAGCCGAGGCTGGGCCGGGCCGCGATCTCCGCGATCAGCCGCCGGCCGACGGTCGTGTCGTCGTCGTAGAAACGCATGCACCGGTGATGCGTCCACATGCCGAGCGCCCGCAGGCCGGCCTCGTCGAGCGACCGGACCAGCCGGCCGCAGGCGGTGTCGGCGAACGGCTCCGCCTGGTCGGCGGACCGGTCCCGTTCGATGGCGCCGACGGCGGCCGGCGCGACGGCCCGCATCCGGCGGTAGAAGGACTGCACCACGGCGCGGGGCAACGGCGGAATCGAGCCGTGTGTAGACGCCGCCACCCAACCCGCAACGCTCGCCATCGCCGCCCCCCTTCTTGAGTTGGTGGCGAGACGTTACCCGGGACGACCGACACTCCCGGGCGGAAATCCCCCACCCCCACCTCTCCGCCTCGGTGATCAAGAAGTTCGCGTCACGGGGTACGGCGTGTCGTGACGCGAACCTCTTGATCACCGGGAAAAGCGGGGGTGGGTTTGGGGGGTGGTGATGGTCGGGTCTGATTTCCGCCAGCCGACGGCTTGAGCAGCGGGGCATCATCGGTGGCGTGGAGATGGACTTCGAACGGTGCTACCGGGCGGTGGACAGTCGCGACCAGAGGTTCGACGGCTGGTTCTACACCGGCGTGACGTCGACCGGGATCTACTGCCGGCCATCCTGCCCGGCGATCACGCCGAAGCGGCAGAACGTCCGGTTCTTCCCGTCGGCCGCTGCCGCCCAGGGCGCCGGGCTGCGCGCCTGCCGCCGCTGCCGGCCGGACGCCGCGCCCGGCTCGCCGCAGTGGGACGTCCGCGCCGACGTGGTGGGCCGGGCGATGCGGCTGATCGCCGACGGGGTGGTCGACCGGGACGGCGTACCGGGGCTGGCCGCGCGGCTGGGCTACACCGAACGGCACCTGCACCGGATGCTGCGCGCCGAGATGGGGGCCGGGCCGCTCGCGCTGGCCCGGGCCCAGCGTGCGCAGACCGCGCGGATCCTCATCGAGACGACCGGGCTGGGGATGGCCGAGATCGCGTTCGCCGCCGGCTTCGGCAGCGTGCGGCAGTTCAACGACACGGTCCGCGAGGTGTACGCGAGCGCCCCCTCGGAGCTGCGGACCGCTCGCGGCCGACACCTGGCGGCAATCGGGGCGGGGACGATCACGCTCCGGCTGGCGTACCGTCCGCCGCTGCACGCCCACGCGCTGCTGGACTTCCTCGCGCTGCGCGCGCTGCCAGGTGTCGAGGAGGTACGCGACGGGACGTACCGCCGCGGGTTGCGGTTGCCACACGGCCTCGGCCAGGTGGCCCTGACCCCGGCGGACGGGCACGTGGCGGCGACGCTGCGCCTGGCCGACCTGCGCGACCTCGCGCCGGCGGTGGCCCGCTGCCGGCGTCTGCTCGACCTCGACGCGGACCCGGAGGCGGTCGACGCCACGCTGGCGGCCGACCCGGCCCTGGCCCCGGCGGTGACGGCCGAGCCCGGGATCCGCGTCCCCCGCGCGGTCGACGGTTTCGAAATGGCCGTACGCGCGATAGTGGGCCAACAGGTCTCGGTGCGCTCCGCCCGCACCACCCTGACCCGCCTGCTGGCCACCCGCGTCGATCATGAAGTTGTTGCCACCGACGACGGCGTGTCGCGACAACAACTTCATGATCAACGGGGTGACCTGCGGGGGTTCCTCACGCCGGAGGAGGTTTTGGGGATCTCCGACGGGGAGTTCGGGATGCCGGGGCGGCGGCGGGACGCCATTCGAGGGCTGGCCCGTGCCCTGGTGGACGGATCCGTGGACCTGGCGCCCGGGGGTGACCGTCAGGAGACCAGGCGGCGGCTGCTCGCGCTGCCCGGGATAGGGCCGTGGACCGCCGACTACCTCGCCATGCGCGCCCTCGGCGACCCCGACGTCCTCCTCGACAGCGACCTCGCGATCCGCCGCGGCGCGACGGCGCTCGGCCTACCCCACACGACCCTCGACGCGCACGCCGAACGGTGGCGCCCCTGGCGGTCCTACGCCACGATCAGACTCTGGAGAGCCGCATGAGCATCGACAGCACCGTCCTGACCACCCCGACCGGTCCGCTGAGCATCCTCGCCGACCGCGACGGTCAGGTCCTGGCGGCCGGCTTCACCCCCGACCCGGAGGCGCTGCCGCCCCTGATCCACCCGAGTCTGCGAGCGCCGGTACGACCACGCGCCGATCTCGGGCCGACCACCGTGGCCGTTCGGTCCTACCTGGACGGGGATCTCACCGCCATCGACTCGGTGCCGGTACGGCAGCACACCGGCGGCGAGTTCATGGCGTACGCCTGGCAGGTGCTGCGGGACGTGCCTCCGGGCGCGCCGGTCACCTACACGGGATACGCGGCGCTGGCCGGGCGGCCACCCGCGGTGCGGGCCGCCGCCGCCGCCTGCGCGCGTAACGCCGCGGCGCTCTTCGTGCCGTGCCACCGGGTGCTGCGTACCGACGGGAGCCTCGGTGGCTACCGCTGGGGGCTGGACGTGAAGAAGTGGCTTCTCGGTCATGAGCGGCGGTTGACGGCAAGCTGACAACTACACGGGCACCCAATGACGCTACCGTCGGGTAGTGCCTGTGGAGAGCGACGGCGACCGGGCCGCCCCGGTCGCCGCGGGCCGCCACCCCGTGCACAACCTCTGGCGGCTGCGCCGCTACCTGCGCCCGTACGCCACCGAGTTCGCCTGGTTGCTGGTCGCCGGGCTCGCCGGCACGGCCGCCGGGATCGCCGTACCCCTGGTGGTGCAGCGCGTGGTGGACGGGCCGGTGGCCCGCCACGAGCCCGCAGGCCTGCTTCAACTCGGTGGTCTGGCGCTGCTGCTCGGCGTGGTCGAGGCGGTGCTCATCTTCATCCGTCGGTGGGTGCAGTCGTCCTCGGCGGTGGGCATGGAGGCGGCACTGCGCGCCGACGTCTACGCGCACCTGCAACGGCTGCCGGCCAGTTTCCACGACCGCTGGCAGTCCGGCCAACTGCTCTCCCGGATCACCAGCGACCTGTCGGTGATCCGCCGGTTCCTGTCCTTCGGTGTCTTCTTCCTGGTGCTCAACCTGACCACCTACGTGGTGGTGGTGCTGCTGCTGATCCACCTGCACGCGGCGCTCGGGTTGCTGGTCGCGGCCAGCGCCGTGCCCCTGCTGCTGATCACCCGCCGATTCGGTCGGCACTACCACACCGCGTCCCGGCGGATGCAGGACCAGCAGGGCGACGTGGCGACGCTGGTCGAGGAGACCGCGCAGGGCCTGCGCACCATGAAGGCGTACGGGCGAGGGCCCGAGCTGGCCGCCCGCTTCGCCGACGGGGCCCGGGCGCTGCACGACACCGGCGTGGGCAAGGGCCGGCTGCTGGCGAACACGGCGGCGCTGCTCGACCTGGTGCCCAACCTGACGCTGGGCGTGGTGCTGGTCGCCGGTGCCGCCGCCGCCGCGCGGGGAGTGCTCACGATCGGGGAGCTGGTGGCGTTCGCCAGCCTCCAACTGATGCTCATCTGGCCGGTGCAGTCGCTGGGCTGGATCATCGCCAACGGGCAGGAGGCCGCCACCGCCGCCGACCGGGTCCAGGAGGTGCTGGACACTCCACCGCAGATCGTGGACGCTCCCGACGCGCTCACGCTCAGCCGCGACGCGGTCCAGGGTCGGCTCCGCTTCGAACGGGTCGCCTTCCGCTACCCGGGCGCGGCCACCGGCGTCCTGGACGAGATCGACCTGACCATCGAGCCCGGCGAGACGCTGGCCCTGGTCGGTGCCACCGGCTGCGGCAAGAGCACCCTGCTCTCGCTGGTGCCCCGACTGCACGAGGTGACCGGCGGCCGGATCACCCTCGACGGGCACGACCTGCGCGACCTGCGGCTGGCCTCGCTGCGCCGGCTGGTCGGGGTGGCGTTCGAGGAGCCCACCCTCTTCTCCATGTCGGTGTGGGAGAACCTCACCCTGGGCCGCCCGGACGCCGGCGACGACGAGGTCCGCGCGGCCCTCGCGCTGGCACAGGCCGATTTCGCGTACGACCTGCCGTGGGGCCTGGCCACCCGCGTGGGTGAGCAGGGGTTGTCCCTCTCCGGGGGCCAGCGGCAGCGGTTGGCCCTGGCGCGGGCGGTGCTCGGTCGCCCGGCGCTGCTGGTGCTCGACGACCCGCTTTCCGCCCTCGACGTGCACACCGAAGCGCTGGTGGAGGCGGCGCTACGGCAGGTGCTGCGGGCCAGCACCGCCCTGCTGGTGGTGCACCGACCATCGACGATCGCGCTGGCCGACCGCGTCGCCCTGCTCGACGGTGGACGGATCGCCGCGATCGGCCGGCACTCGGAACTGCTCGCCACCGTGCCCGCCTACCGGGCGCTGCTCGCCGCCGAGCCACCACCCGCGCAACCGGCTCACCCCGGAGCCGCCGAGCCACCACCCGCGCAACCGGCCGCCGCCGTCCACCCAGCCGGAACCGGGCCCGGGGGTGTCGGGCCGCCGGGGCCCGGCGCGTCCACCTCGGACGGCTGGGGCCTGGTGCGCTCGTGACAACCCCGGAGCAGGCCGATCCGTCTCCCGAGGGGGAGCCGGAGCTGGCCCGCTGGCGGGGGACGGCCACCGACCCGGAGGCCGACCGGAGTCGGGCCGAGGAGGACACCCCGGAGGCCGTCGCCCGGCTGCGCCGGCACAGCCGGGCCCTGCTGGCCGACCTGCTGCGCCCGCATCGGGGACGACTCGCCGCCGCCGTCGGTCTGCTGCTCGCGCAGAACGCCGCCGCGATGGCCGGCCCGTACCTGGTCATGATCGGCATCGATCGCGCCATCGCCCCGCTGCGCGCCGGGAACGCCACCCCGCTGGTCGCCGTGGCCGGGGCGTTCGCCGCCGCCGCCGTGACGGAGTACGCGGCCCGCCGAGGCTTCCTGACCCTCTCCGCCCGCATCGGCCAGGCCGTCCTGCTGGACCTGCGACAGCGGGTGTTCGGGCACTTCCTACGACTGTCGGTGGGCTTCCACGAGCGGTACACCTCGGGTCGGATGGTGTCCCGCCTCACCAGCGACCTGGACAGCATCGCCGAGTTGGTCGACGGGGGAATCGACAGCCTGGTGCTCGCCGCGCTGTCGATCCTGTCGGTGGCCGCCATCCTGCTCTGGCTGGACCTGCCACTGGCCGCGGTGACGCTGCTCGCGTTCCCGTTCCTGTTCTGGCTCTCCCGCTGGTTCGCCCGGGCTTCGGCCACCGCCTACCGGCGGACGAGGGAGGCCGTCGCGCTGGTCATCGTGCACTTCGTCGAGTCGATGCGGGGCATCCGGGCGGTGCAGACGTTCCGTCGGGAGCCGCGCAACCAGCGGATCTTCGTGACGCTCGGGGACGACTACCGGCGGGCGAGCCTGCACGCGTTCCGGCTGATCGCCACGTACTCGCCGGCGATCAAGTTGATCGGCAACCTCACGGTCGCGGTCGTGCTCTGTTACGGCGGGTGGCGGGTGCTCGGCGGGCGGACCGAGGTCGGCGTGCTCGCCGCGTTCCTGCTCTACCTGCGACGCTTCTTCGAGCCGATGCAGGAGCTGAGCCAGTTCTACAACTCGTTGCAGTCGGCGACGGCGGCGCTCGAGAAGCTGGCCGGGGTGCTCGACGAACGGCCCGGCGTCGCCGAGCCGGCCCGGCCGGTGCCGCTGCCGCGCGGCCCCGGTCACGGCGAGCTGACCTTCCGGGGCGTCTCGTTCGGCTACCGCGCGAACACCCCCATCCTCGCCGGACTGGACCTGCGGGTGCCGGCCGGGCAGACGGTCGCGCTGATCGGGCCGACCGGCGCGGGCAAGTCGACCATCGCCAAGCTCGTGGCCCGGTTCCACGACCCGGACGCCGGCACGGTCCTGCTGGACGGCATCGACCTGCGCGCGGTGTGCGACGCCGACCTGCGCCGCGCCGTGGTGCTCGTGACGCAGGAGAACCACCTGTTCAGCGGCACGGTGGCGGAGAACATCCGGTTCGGCCGGCCGGGCGCCGACGACGCCGAGGTGCGGGCCGCCGCCCAGGCGATCGGCGCGCACGAGTTCATCGCCGCGTTGCCCGACGGGTACGCCACCCAGGTGCACCGGCGCGGCGGGCGGCTCTCCGCCGGCCAGCGACAACTGGTCGCGTTCGCCCGGGCGTTCCTCGCCGACCCGACCGTGCTGATCCTCGACGAGGCGACGTCGTCGCTGGACGTGCCGACGGAACGGCTGGTGCAACGCGCGCTCGGCACCATCCTGCGGGACCGGACGGCGCTGGTGATCGCACACCGCCTCTCCACAGTGGAGACGGCCGACCGGGTGCTCGTCGTCGACGGCGGGAAGGTCGTCGAGGACGGCCCGCCGGCCGTGCTGGTCGGGTCCGGCGGCCGGTACGCGGCCCTGCACCGGCAGTGGCGCGACTCGCTCGGGTAGGACCGGCGATACGCAACTGCGTGGCTCGGCACCCGGCTGATGCCTACGATCGGCAGATGACCGATACGGCGAGGACCGCCCGCGCCGGCGTTCCCGAGCGTCCCAGTCTGGACGGGCTCGAGGAGCGTTGGGCGCAGCATTGGCAGGAGGAGGGCACGTACGCGTTCGACCGTTCCCGGGAGCGGAAAGACGTGTACTCCATCGACACCCCGCCGCCGACCGTATCGGGCGAGTTGCACATGGGGCACGTCTTCTCGTACACGCACACCGACACCGTCGCCCGCTACCAGCGGATGCGGGGCAAGGCGGTCTTCTACCCGATCGGCTGGGACGACAACGGGCTGCCCACCGAGCGTCGCGTGCAGAACGTGTACGGGGTGCGCTGCGACCCGGCGTTGGCGTACGACCCGGTGTGGCGGCCGCCGGCCACCCCGGTCGACGACGCCGCCCGACGCGACCCGACGCCGATCTCGCGGCGCAACTTCATCGAGCTGTGCGAGCGGCTGACGGTCGCCGACGAGCAGGTCTTCGAGGCCCTCTGGCGGCGGCTCGGGCTCTCGGTGGACTGGTCCCTGACGTACACGACGATCGGCCGGGTGGCCCGCGCCACCAGCCAGCGGGCGTTCGTGCGCAACCTGCGCCGGGGTGAGGCGTACCAGGCGGAGGCGCCGACGCTGTGGGACGTCGGCTTCGCCACCGCGGTGGCCCAGGCCGAGCTGGAGGACCGGGAACGTCCCGGCGCGTACCACCGGCTGCGGTTCGCCGGGCCCGGCGGGCGCGAGGTGCTCATCGACACCACCCGGCCGGAGCTCCTG
The DNA here is from genome assembly GCF_050948405.1 of Micromonospora sp. CA-248212. Taxonomy (NCBI): domain Bacteria; kingdom Bacillati; phylum Actinomycetota; class Actinomycetes; order Micromonosporales; family Micromonosporaceae; genus Micromonospora; species Micromonospora sp. CA-248212. Next base: position 6,327,140 of record NZ_CP192023.1, read on the forward strand.
CCGGCCTGCGTCGCGCTGGTCTGCCACCCCGACGACGAGCGGTACGCCGACCTGGTGGGCGCGACCGTGCGCAGCCCGCTGTTCGACGTCGAGGTGCCGGTGCGCGCCCACCCGCTCGCCGATCCCGCGAAGGGCACCGGCATCGCCATGGTCTGCACGTTCGGCGACCTCGCCGATGTGACCTGGTGGCGTGAGCTACAGCTGGACACCCGGGTGGTGATCGGCCGGGACGGCCGTCTGCTGCCGGAGCCGCCGGCCGGGGTGCCCGCGGCGCCGTACGCGGGGCTGGCCGGGCAGACCGTCAACGGCGCCCGCCGGGAGATCGTCGGGATGCTGGCCGACGCGGGTGACCTGATCGGAGAGCCGCGTCCGGTGACCCACCCGGTGAAGTTCTACGAGCGTGGCGACCGGCCACTGGAGATCGTCTCCACGCGCCAGTGGTACCTGCGCAACGGCGGACGGGACGCCGAACTGCGGGCGACGCTGCTGGCCCGGGGCGCGGAGCTGCACTGGGTGCCGGCGCACATGAAACACCGCTACGACAACTGGGTGGGCGGCCTGACCGGCGACTGGCTGGTGAGCCGGCAGCGCTTCTTCGGAGTGCCGGTGCCGGTGTGGTACCGGCTCGACGACACTGGCGAGCCGGACTGGTCCCACCCTCTCACGCCGGACGAGTCGACGCTGCCGGTCGACCCGTCCAGTGACCCGGCGCCCGGTTTCGACGAGTCGCAGCGCGGGCGGCCGGGCGGCTTCATCGGCGACCCGGACGTGCTGGACACCTGGGCGACCTCGTCGTTGACGCCGCAGATCGTCGGCGGCTGGGAGACCGACCCGGAGCTGTTCGCGCAGGTCTTCCCGATGGACCTGCGCCCGCAGGGGCAGGAGATCATCCGAACCTGGCTCTTCGACAGCGTGGTCCGTTCGCACTTCGAGCACGGGGTGCTGCCCTGGCGGGACACCGTGCTGTCCGGCTGGATCCTCGACCCGGACCACAAGAAGATGGCCAAGTCCAAGGGGAACGTGGTCACCCCGCTCGCGCTGCTGGAGCAGCACGGTTCGGACGCGGTGCGCTACTGGGCGGCCAGCGGCAAACCCGGCATGGACCTGGCCTTCGACCCGGCGCAGATCAAGGTCGGCCGCCGGCTGGCCACCAAACTGCTCAACGCGTCGAAGTTCGCGCTCGGCCTGGGCGCCGCGGACGCGCTGCGCGCGACCGCGACGACCCCGCTGGACCGCGCCATGCTCGCCGAACTGGGCACGGTGGTGAGCGCCGCGAGCACGGCCTTCGACGGGTACGACCACACGGCCGCCCTCCAGGTGACCGAGGCGTTCTTCTGGCGGTTCTGCGACGACTACATCGAGTTGGTCAAGGAACGGGCGTACGGCACCGGAGCGGCGGCCGACTCGGCGCGGGCGGCGCTGGCCTCGGCGCTGTCGGTGCAGTTGCGGCTGTTCGCGCCCGTGCTGCCGTACGTCACCGAGGAGATCTGGTCGTGGTGGCGGTACGGGTCGGTGCACCGCGCGCCCTGGCCCACCACCTACGAGGTGGCCCGCGCGATCGAGGGGACGGGCGAGCCCGCGCTGCTGCGGCTGGCCGGGGACGCGTTGGGCCAGGTGCGACGGGCCAAGTCGGAGCGGAAACTGTCGATGAAGGCGGAGGTGCCGCTGGCCGAGGCGCTCGGCCCGGCGGCGATGCTGGAGCAGCTCACCCTGGTCGCCGACGACCTGCGGGCGGCGGGCCGGATCGGCAAGCTCGACCTGCTGCCGGACCGCACCCCGGAACTCGTCATCGCCTGCGCCTTCTGACCGGGTCCGCCGCCGCCCACCCCCCGGGGGCGGCGGCGGACCGGCCGTCACCAGCCGCGCAGGAAGCGCAGGCCGAGCAGGAAGGCCACCACGGAGGGCCCGACCAGCAGGGTGATCGCCTGGAGCCGGTACGGCATCCGGTGCCGGGCCAGCTCAGCCGCGTTGCCCAGCACGATGACCCCGGCGAGCATCATGAACGCGCCCCACCAACCCGTCTCCAGGTGGATCACCCGGGCGTGGAGCAGTTGCAGGGTCACACCGACCAGCGCGCCGGTCAGCGCGAGCAGCGCCACCGCGCGGTGCAGACCACGGGCCAGCGGGTGACCCGCATGCCAGCCGTACGTGCCGGCCACCGCCAGGCAGGGCAGCACCACCAGCAGTGGCCAGCCCTCACCCATCGCGCCGAACATCAGCAGCGCGCCCACCACGAACGCCAGTGCCCCGACGCAGGCGACGACGTAACCCGCGAAGGCGCGACCACCGCCGCGGGCCAGCAGCGGGCCGCCGCTGGCCGCGATCAGCGCGGCCGGGATCAGGATGAAGCCGGCCCACCAGTGGAACCGGCCGCTGCCCTGGGCGGCCGTCGCGACCGTCGCGGACGCGAGGCCGGCAGCGGCGAGGCTGATCAGCCACGCCCGGCTACGGCGGGAGTACGGGTCAGCCAAGGGTCTGCGCTCCGCTTCGACAGTCACGTCCACCAGCCTCGTGGGTGGGGCCCGCCCGGTCCATCCGGCCAGCCCTACCCGTGGCCGGAGGGCTGGCCGGACTCCGCACGCCTCAGCTCGTCTCGCCGGCCACGCTGAACGAGCGCAGGCGGTCGATCGCCAGCACGGTGAAGCCGACGCTCACCAGCGCGGTCATCACGCCGGCCACCGGCACCGACACGCTGGTCTCCAGCAGCCCGCTGGGGGCGAGCCGGTCGGCGAGCGCGATCACGTACTGCTGGATGGAGAGCACCTTCGTGCCGCTGACGAAGTTGCCCAGCAGCCCCTCCCAGATCAGCACGTAGACGAGGCCGAGCAGCACCGGACGCCGGGTGATGAGGCTGAGCGCGAGGAACAGCGCCGAGTACGCGAGCGCGCCGAACGCGGACGCGGCGGCGAGCGCCAGTCCGAGGCGTACCGAATCGGCAAGCACGCCCGCGACGTAGAGCGGCACCGCGACGGTGGCCGCGGTGACCCCGGTGGCGACCGCGAGCTTCGGCAGCACGATCTGCCAGCGCGGCAGCGGCTTGGTGAGGATGTGCACGACCGTGCCGTCGTCGATCTCGGCGCCCAGCACGCCCGTTCCGATGATCAGGGCCACCACCGGCAGCACCACCGCCAGGCCGAGGCCGACCAGCACCGGCGGGCCCCACTCGCCCGGGTCCACGCCCAGGGACCGGCAGAGGACGGCCAGGCCGAGCAGCACCAGCGGCAGGGGCAGCAGCAGGAGGAACCGCCGCCGGCCGAACAGCCCACGCGCGGTGATCCAGGTAATCGTGGACATGTTCTCAGGCCTCCACCAGGTAGGAGAAGACGCTCTCCAGGGACTCGTCGGACGGCACCAACTGACGCACCCGGATGCCCTGGCGCAGGGCGATCCGGGGCAGCGCCCGGGTGAAGGCGCCGTAGTCGCCGGCGCGCACGGTCAGGCCGGTGCGGTCCAGCTCGACACCGCTCACCGACGGCTCGGCGATCAGTGCGACGGCCAGCGCCCGGTCGTCGGTGGAGCGCACCGCGAAGACGTGCGGCCGGTTGGTCATGAGCCGGCGGATGGTCCGGAAGTCGCCGGAGGCGGCCAGCCGGCCCGCCACCATCACCTGCACCGTGCCGGAGACCTGTTCGACCTCTTCCAGGATGTGCGAGCTGAACAGGATCGTCCGGCCGGAGTCGCCGAGGGAGTGCAGCAGATCCATCATGTGCAGCCGCTGACGCGGGTCCATCCCGTTGAACGGCTCGTCGAGCAGCAGCACCTGCGGGTCGTGCACCAGCGCCGCGGCCACCCGCGCGCGCTGTCGCATGCCCTTGGAGTACGTGCCGATCCGGCGGTCCTGCGCCGACTCCAACTCCACCAGGTCGATGGCGCGTCGGGCCGCCGCCGCCGGGTCGGCCAGTCGGTGCAGCTTGGCGCTGGCGAGCACGAACTCGTACGCGGTGAGGAAGCTCTGCACCGCCTCCCGCTCGCTGACCAGGCCCAGCCGGCGGTAGACGGCGGGATTCCGCCAGGTCGGCTCGTCGTCGAGGGTCACCGTGCCGCGCGACGGGGCGAGGAATCCGGCCATCATGTGCAGCAGCGTGGTCTTGCCGGCGCCGTTCGGGCCGAGCAGACCGGTCACCCCGGGGCCGAGGATCATGCTGATGTCGTTGACGGCCACCACGTTGCCGTACCACCGGGACACCCCGGTCAGGCTCAGGGTGCTGCTCATCAGGAGGCGACCTTCCGGTAGCGGGCCAGCAGGAGGGTGGTCGCCCCGGCGACCAGCAGCACCGCCACCAGGGCGTAGACCGGGCCGAATCGGCCGATCATCATCTCGCCCGGATCGCCCTCGACCAGCAGGTCACCCAGCGACCAGATGCCGACCCCCTGCACGAGGGTGGAGGGCGAGGCCATGCCGGCCAGTTCGTTGGCCGTGTTCGACGGCAGGATGCTCAGCACGCCCACGATCGGGGTGGTCATCAGGAAGACGGCGACCACCCCACCGGCGGCGAACGCGCGCTTGCCGGTCAGCGACGCGACGAGCAGCCCCACCGAGGCGAAGACCACCGCCCACAGCCCGGCGTAGAGCAGACCGGGGAGCAGGTCGAGCAGCTCGTTCCAGACGCCCTTCAGGCCGTCCTTGGTGGTGAACGCGGCACCCAGGAACATGATCAGTTGCGGTCCACCGAGCAGCAGCCAGAGGCCGGTGACGAGCGCCAGCAGCTTGGCGATCGCGTAGTCGGCGCGCGGCAGTGGGCGGGAGAAGTAGAGCGGCAGCACACCACTGCGCAGGTCGCGCGAGACCAGCTCCGGGGCGGCCACCGCGACGAAGAACAGGACCAGCCAGCTCATCGCGTCGGCGAACTGGGCGTACGTGGCGACCGGCTCACCGAGTTGGCTGCGCACGGCGGCCAGGGCCACCGCGACCAGGGTGACGATGCCGATCACCAACCACGGAAAGATCTTGGCCTTGGCGCTGCGACCGAGCCCGAAGATGGTGCGCAGCCCGTGCAGGTAGAGCGCGCCGAAGACGTGCCGGCGGCCCAGGCGGGGGCCTTCGTAGCGCTGGTAGCCGATGTCGTGGATGACACCGGCCGGCGCGGACCGGACGGCGGATGACGGCTCAGGCATGGGTGAGCTCCCTCGTGGCGAAGAGTTCGGCCACCCGGTGCCGGCGCTGGTCCAGCCGGTGCAGCGGCAGGTCCAGTTCGGCGACCGCGCCGAGGATCAGGTCGTAGGTGCTGTCGTCGGCGAGCGGTACGAGCAGCAGCCGGCCGTCGCGCGCCACCGGCAGGTCGAGCGCGGTGAGTCGGGCCGCCAGCTCCTCGGTGCCCTCGCTGACCTCGACGGCCAGCACGTCGGTGGCCGAGGTCATGGCGGAGATGTGGTCGGCGCGCAGCAGCCGGCCACCGTCGATGGCGATCAGCGTGTCGCAGATCCGCTCCACCTCGCCCAGCAGGTGCGAGCACACCAGCACGGAGATGCCGAACTCGGTGCCGATCCGGTGCACCAACGCCAGCATGGCGTCCCGCCCGGCCGGGTCCAGACCGTTGGTCGGCTCGTCCAGCAACAGCAGGTCGGGGTCGTGCACCAGCGCCTGGGCCAGCTTGACCCGCTGCTTCATGCCGGTGGAGTAGCCGCCCACCGGCCGGTAGCGCTCCTCGTAGAGCCCGACGTGACGCAACGCCTCGGAGGCGCGCTCGCGGGCCACCGTGCGCGGCAGGCCACTGATCCGCCCGAGGTGGGTGACCAACTCGGCGGCGGACAGGTCGGGTGGGAGGCAGTCGTGCTCGGGCATGTAGCCGACGCGGGCGCGGACCGCCGCCGGTTCGGTGGTCGGGTCGATGCCGAGCACCGAGACCTGCCCGCTCGTCGGAGCGATCAGGCCGAGCAGAATCTTGATCAAGGTGGATTTGCCGGCGCCGTTCGCCCCCACCAGGCCGATGATCCCGGGCTCGACGGCGACGGTGAGGTCGGTGAGCGCGGTGACCCGACCTCCGTACGTCTTGGTGAGCGACTGGGTCGCGATCAGTGTCACCAGGCCAGCGTAGGGAGTCGATGCCCCAGGTCGACACCGGCGCGCCCCCGGCGCTCCCCTGATCCTCGCGGCGCCGTACCCCTAGGGTCTGTTTCGTGCGGGCGGTCGGGCCGAGGCGAACGTTTGCGCCGGTCCCGCGCTCACCCAGACCCCGCCGCCGGAAAGTCCGCTCCGGGGTGGCACGATTCACTTCCCGTTCACCGGGCAGTGTTCCGGGGGATATTCGACCGCCGACGCGGGAAGGATCGTGATGGTCGAGGTTGGCGTCCCCAAGGTCAGTGTCGTGGTGCCCGCGTACAACTGCGGCCCGCACATCGAGAAGCTGGTGGCCTCGCTGCTGAGCCAGTCGCTACCAGCCGACGAGTTCGAGGCGATCTTCGTCGACGACGGGTCCACCGATGGCACGGGCGCGCGGCTGGACCGGCTGGCCGCCAAGCACCCGCACATCCAGGTGGTGCACATCGAGAACTCCGGCTGGCCGTCGCGCCCGCGCAACATCGGGATCGAGCGGGCCCGAGGCGAGTACGTGTTCTTCGCCGACGACGACGACTGGTTCGCCGACCAGGCGCTGGAACGGCTCTACGACTGCGCGAAGAAGTACGACGCGGACCTGGTGATCGGGAAGATGGCCGGGCACGGGCGCGGTGTGCCCCGGGAACTGTTCCGCAAGAACCGCTTCGACGCCACCCTGGAGAACGCGCCGCTGATCGACAGCCTGACCTGCCACAAGCTGTTCCGCCGCGCCTTCCTCGACGAGCACAAGCTGCGGTTCCCGGAGGGCGGTAAGCGGCGGCTCGAGGACCATTCGCTCGTCGTACGCGCCTACTTCGCGTCCCGCCGCACCTGCGTGCTGTCCGACTACACCTGCTACCACCACACCCAGCGGCCCGATGCCAAGAACGTCACCGCGGCCCGGCTGGAGCCGGCGAGCTACTTCGCGAGCGTGCGCGACGCGCTCGACGTCGTCACCGCCCACACCGAGCCGGGGCCGCTGCGCGACCGGTTGCACCGGCGGTGGCTGCGCAACGAAATGCTCAACCGGCTGCGCGGCAAGCGGCTCCTGGACGCTCCCGAGGACTGGGTGGAGCAGGTCGCCGCCGAGGCCCAGAAGATCATCCAGGAGCGGTTCGCCCCCGGGGTCGCGGCTGGCCTGCCGCCGCTGCAACGAGCCGTGGCGTACCTGGTCGAGCGGGGGCGGGTCGCGGACCTGCGGCGGCTGGCCAAGTGGGAGTCGGGCATCGCCGGGAGAGCCAGGATCGACGCCCTGGAGCCGGACGAGCACGCCGTCACCGTGGGCGTGGCCGCCGAGCTGCGCTCCGCGGACCAGCCGATCGGCTTCCGCTCCGACGGCGAACGCGACGTGCTGGTGCTCCCGGTGGACGAGATCCCCTCCGACGTGCTCGACTCCACCGCGCAGGTCCGCAAGGCTCGACTGGACGTGGTCGCCCGCCGCCGGGAGACCGGTGACGAGATCTTCCTGCCGGTGAAGTTCCAGGTCGAGCGGGTCGCCACGCCCGGCGGCGCCGACACCGTCCATCTGGTGCACCGCGCCACCACCACGATCGACTTCCGAGCCCTCAACGGCGGTCGTACGCGGGGTAGCTGGCTCCTCAAGGCACGGATCACCAACGCCGGATGGACCGAGGACGCGCGGCTGCCGCTGCTCTTCATCTGCCCGGCCGACGGCGCGACGCCGAGGATCCGGGACGAGCGGAAGGCTTGGAACTGGCTGCGGTCGGCGGTGGGGCGCCGGGTCCGTCGCTGACCCGACCGCTCAGGTCGTGGAGTGGCGGCCTCGACCGATCGGCGGTCGGCTGCGAAACTGTGTGCCGTCAGCGAGTGGGGGGTGTGGATGAGCAACGGCTGGGTGCTGCCCGACGAGGTGCTCCGGGACGCGCCGGCGTACACGCCGCGTCCCGGTGAGCTCGCGGATCTGGAGCTGCTGCTGACCGGCGCGTACGCCCCCCTGACCGGCTTCATGACCCGTGCCGACCTGGTGTCGGTGAGTCGACGCGGCCGGCTGGCCGACGGCACACCGTGGCAGGTGCCGGTGACCCTGCAGGTGCCGGCCGCGCTGGCACAGGGCTTCGATCCGCGTGATGAGGCCCGCCGGGCGCTGGTGCTGACCGACGCCGAGGGCGCGCCGGCCGCCGCCCTTCAGGTGACGGACGTCTGGCCGGTGCGCGACGGCGTCGCGGGCCTGGGTGGCCCGCTCCGGCGGCTCGGCGACGGCGCCCAGGGCCCGTTTCAGCGGTTGCGACGCAGCCCCGAGGAGGTTCGGGCGCTACTTCCCCCGGGCCGCGTGCTCGGAGTCATCGCCGACCGTCCGCTGCACCGGCCACAGCTGGCCCAGATCGCGCACGCTGCCCGTACCCTGGCCGCCCACCTGCTGGTGATGATCCCGGTCGGCGAGGGCGGTGTCGGTGGGCTCGCACCGGAGGCGCTGGTGCGTACGATCTTCGCCGCCCGCGACCGGATGCCCCCGGCCACCCTGGTTGCCGTGCCGCTGTCGCACCGCCGCGACGAGATCAGCGACGCGCTGCTGCGGGCCCGTGTCTCCGCCGCGTACGGGGTCACCCACCTGCTCTCCACCGGGGAGATGCTCTCCGGGGCGGGCCTGCGGGTGTTGGTGCCGCGCGAGCTGGCGTACGACAACCGGGACGGGCAGTGGCGCTGGCGGGAGGACATTCCGCCACGTAACCGGCGTCTCGCGCTCACCCAGGAGGAGATCGAGGACCTGCTCGACCGCGGCTTCCCCCTGCCCGAGTGGCACACCCCTCCGGCGGTGGCGAAGGAGTTGGCCCGGGCTCGGCCGCCGCGCCGGCACCGGGGGCTCGTGGTGTTCCTGACCGGCCTCTCCGGCTCCGGCAAGTCCACCGTCGCCCGAGGGCTGGCGGACGCGTTGCGGGAGAACGGCGACCGGTCGGTGACCCTCCTCGACGGCGACGTGGTACGCCGCGAACTCTCCGCCGGGTTGAGCTTCAGCAAGACCGACCGGGATCTCAACGTCCGTCGGATCGGGTGGGTGGCGGCCGAGATCGCCCGGCACCACGGCATGGGTATCTGTTGCCCGATCGCTCCGTACGCGGCGGCCCGTGCGACGGCACGGGAGATGGCCCTGGCCGCCGGGGCGGGCTTCGTGCTGGTGCACGTCGCGACACCGCTCGAGGTGTGCGAGCAACGGGACCGCAAGGGCCTGTACGCGCGGGCCCGCGCGGGTCTGCTGACCGGGATGACCGGCATCGACGACCCGTACGAGGAGCCGACGGACGCGGACCTGGTGCTGGACACCTCCCGCGTGAGCGTCGCGGAGGCGGTGCAGGCCGTACTGGATCACCTGACCGAGACCGGCTGGGTGGAGTTGAAGATCCAGTCCGCCTGACCGTTCGCCCCGCCCCCTTTCCTTCCGCCGGTTCCGGGCACGCGCTAGTGTTCATCTTTGTTGGAACACGTTCGACCGCGTGAGAGTACGTGGACCCTGGGAGGCACGGCGGATGCTCGCACGGCAGCGGCAGTCGGCCATCCTCGATCGGGTCCGTGCCACCGGCGGTGTCCGGGTGAGCGACCTGGCGACCGAGTTCGGCGTCTCCGACATGACCATCCGGCGCGATCTGGAGGCGCTGCACGAGCGCGGCCTGCTGGCCAAGGTGCACGGCGGAGCGACCGCGGCCGGCACCAGCTCGACCGACGAGCCGGGCTTCCACGCCAAGTCCGTCCGGCAACTACCGGAGAAGGCCGCCATCGCGGACCGGGCCGCGGCGCTGGTCCGGCCCGGCGCGGCGGTCGCCCTCTCCGCCGGTACCACCACCGCCGAACTGGCCCGCCGGCTGGTGGAGGTTCCCGGCCTGACCGTGGTGACCAACTCACTGCCGGTAGCCGAGATCCTGCACGCCGGCGGTCGATCCGACCAGACGGTGGTGCTCACCGGCGGCGTCCGAACGCCGTCGGACGCGCTGGTCGGACCGCTCGCGGTCGGGGCCGTCCGCCGGCTGCACCTCGATCTGCTCTTCCTGGGCGTCCACGGCATCACCGAGCGGGCCGGCTTCACCACCCCGAACCTGATGGAAGCCGAGATCGACCGGGCGCTGGTCGCCGCGGCGGACCAGCTGGTGGTGCTCGCCGACCACACGAAGTGGGGCACGGTCGGCATCTCCTCCATCGTCGAGCTGGCGGCAGCCCACGTACTGGTCAGCGACGAGGCGTTGCCTCCGACCGCGCGACGGGTACTCGGCGAACAGGTGGGCCAACTGATCATGGTTAAGGCGACGAGGGCGGGCCGCGCGACGCGCACGCCGACGAGTGAGGGGACGGCGCCGTGAAGCGCACCGCGATCAACCTGGCCGACGGCCGGGAACTGATCTACTTCGACGAGAACGACGACGCCGTCCGCGACCAGCCGGACCGCCGTGACCTGCCGCCGCCGCCACCCGCGTCGCAACTGCGCTACGACCCGCTGACCGACGAGTGGGTGGCGGTGGCCGTGCACCGGCAGACCCGTACGTTCCTGCCGCCCGCGAACGAGTGCCCGCTCGACCCGTCCGAGGGCGACCGGCTGACCGAGATCCCCGCACCGGACTACGACGTCGTGGTCTTCGAGAACCGGTTCCCCTCGTTGAGCGGCCGGGTCGCCGACGAGCCCGGCGAGATCACCCCGTTCACACCGGTCCGACCGGGCCAGGGGCGGTGTGAGGTGGTCTGCTTCACCTCCGACCACAACGCCTCCTTCGCCAGCCTCCCGCCGCGCCGCGTCCGCACCGTGCTGGACGCGCTCGCCGACCGGACCGAGGTGCTCGGCGAACTGCCCGGGGTGGAGCAGATCTTCTGCTTCGAGAACCGGGGTGTCGAGATCGGCGTCACGCTGCACCACCCGCACGGGCAGATCTACGCGTACCCCTTCGTGACGCCGCGCACCCGGGCGTTGCTGGCCGCGGCCCGCCGGCACGCCGAGCGCACCGGCGGAGGCAACCTGTACGCGGACGTGCTGGCCGCCGAACGCGCGGCCGGCGACCGCGTCGTCACCGAGAACGAGCACTGGACGGCGTTCGTGCCGGCGGCGGCCCGCTGGCCGTTCGAGGTGCACGTCGCACCACGGCGCGTGGTGCCGGACATCCCGGCCCTCGACGACGGCGAGCGGGACGCCTTCGGGCCGCTCTACCTGGATCTGCTGCGCCGCTTCGACGGGCTGTTCGACATGCCGATGCCCTACATCGCGGCATGGCACCAGGCGCCGGTGCGCATCGACCGCGAACTGGGCCACCTGCACCTTCAGCTGTTCAGCATCCGGCGGGCCAAGGACAAGCTGAAGTACCTGGCCGGTTCCGAGTCGGGGATGGGCGTCTTCATCAACGACATCTCCCCCGAACGCGCCGCCGAACTACTACGCGCCGCCTGAAGGAAGGGCACCTTATTAACGCCTCGTGTATAGGAGGGGGCCCTTCCTAACACCTGCCAGCGCGCCGGCCGCCTGCTGGAGAACAGGGCGCGGGGGGCCCGGGACAGGGCCCCCCGCAGGGAAGGGACGGCTGGCTGTGCGCGACACAGCCGGGAAGGCTGGCAGATCGGCACGCAGACCGCGGTCGACCTCGGTCAACCTTCTGGACGCGACTGGCATCTCGTCCACCCTGGTCAACGAGACGTGCCGGGCCGGGGTGACGCCGCACGCGTGTCACCCGCCGGACACAGCGGAGCCCGCCGGCGGGTGCCGACGGGCTCCGGTGCTGGTGCTGTCGAATCAGGCGGAGAGCCGGCGGGCCAAGTTCTCGTCGAGCGCGTTCATGAACTCGTCGGTGGTCAGCCACGGGGCGTCGCGCGAGATGAGCAGCGCGAGGTCCTTGGTCATCTGGCCGCCTTCGACGGTGTCGATGATGACCTGCTCCAGGGTGTTGGCGAACTCGGTGACCGCCGGGGTGCCGTCCAGCTTGCCCCGGTGGGCCAGGCCCCGGGTCCAGGCGTAGATCGACGCGATCGGGTTGGTCGAGGTCTTCTCGCCCTTCTGGTACTGCCGGTAGTGCCGGGTGACCGTGCCGTGCGCCGCCTCGGCCTCGACGGTACGACCGTCCGGGGAGAGCAGCACCGAGGTCATCAGGCCCAGCGAGCCGAAGCCCTGCGCGACAGTGTCGGACTGCACGTCACCGTCGTAGTTCTTGCAGGCCCACACGTACCCGCCCTCCCACTTGAGCGCGGCGGCGACCATGTCGTCGATGAGCCGGTGCTCGTAGGTCAGTCCGGCGGCGTCGAACTCCGCCTTGAACTCGGACTCGAACACCTCGGCGAAGATGTCCTTGAACCGGCCGTCGTACGCCTTGAGGATGGTGTTCTTGGTCGACATGTAGACCGGGTAGTTGCGGTCCAGGCCGTACCGGAAGGAGGCGCGGGCGAAGTCCCGGATCGACTCGTCGTAGTTGTACATGCCCATGGCGATGCCGCCGCCGGGGAAGTTGGCGACCTCCATCTCCATCGGCGTGCCGCCGTCGGCCGGCGTGTAGGTGATGGTCACCGTGCCCGGGCCGGGGACGACGAAGTCGGTGGCCTTGTACTGGTCACCGTGGGCGTGCCGGCCGATGATGATCGGCTTGGTCCAGCCGGGGACCAGCCGCGGCACGTTGGACATGATGATCGGCTCACGGAAGACGACGCCGCCGAGGATGTTGCGGATGGTGCCGTTGGGCGACCGCCACATCTTCTTCAGGCCGAACTCCTCGACCCGGGCCTCGTCCGGGGTGATGGTGGCGCACTTGACGCCGACGCCGTGCTCCTTGATGGCGTTGGCGGCGTCAATGGTGACCTGGTCGTCGGTCTCGTCGCGGTACTGGATCGACAGGTCGTAGTAGTGCAGGTCGACGTCGAGGTAGGGCAGGATCAGCTGCTCGCGGATCTGCTTCCAGATGATCCGGGTCATCTCGTCGCCGTCGAGCTCCACGACCGGGTTGTTTACCTTGATCTTCGCCATCGGCCGGCGCTCCTCTCGGGGGACACGTGCTCAAGCAGTACGAGCGTACTGCAATTGGGCCGGCAGCCCCCAGCCGGCCTCGGCCGACCGGTGAAACCGGGGCTGCACGGCACAGCAGTTCCCTGACACGATCGCGCGATGCCACTGAGCCGCACTCTCGGGTCTATCACGATCACCGCGCTCACCGACGGAGAGGGCGCGTTCTTCCAGCCCCGCGACGAGGTATTTCCGCACGCCACGGCCGCACACTGGGCGGAGGCCGACCGCCGCGACCCTGGTTCGGTCACCGCAGACGGGCAGTGGTGGCTGCCGTTCCGCAGCTTCGCGATCCGCTCCGGCGACGGACCGGTGACCCTGGTCGACGCCGGAATCGGCCCGACCGACGCGCCCGCCGCGAGCTGGGCGCCGGTGCCCGGCCGGCTACCCGCCGAACTGGCCGCCGCCGGCATCGACCCCACCGACGTCGACACGGTCGTACTGACCCACCTGCACAGCGACCACATCGGCTGGGCGGTCACCGGCACACCCGGCCGGCCGTACTTCCCGAACGCGAGCTACCTGCTGCAGCGCGCCGAGGTGGACGCGGCCCGGACGCTCAACCCGGGCCTGCCGGCCGGCCTGATCGCGCCGTTGCGCGCCGCCGGCCAGCTCCGGGTGGTCGACGGCGAGACAGACCTCACCCCGGGGGTACGACTGCTGTCCACCCCCGGACACACCCCCGGCCACCAGTCGGTGCTCGTGACGGTGGCCGACGAGCGCCTGCTGATCACCGGCGACCTCCTGGTCCACACGGTGCAACTGGTCGACCCCACCCTGGCGTACGCCCACGAGGAAGACCCCGACGAAGCCCGCCGTTCCCGGGAAACCACCCTGACCACGGCAAACCCCACCCTGCTGGCCACCCCCCACCTAACCACCCCCTTCACCCCCCACCCCTAACCCCGCCCAGCCAGCCCCCCGTACCCCGCACCCCGACCCCGCCCGCCCCGCCCCCGCCTGCCCGGCCCACCCGGCCTCCGGCCCGATCTCCGCCTACCCGGCCGGCGACTGCCCGGCCCACTCTCCGCCTGCCCGGCCCGCCCTCCTACCCGCCCGGCGACTGCCCGGCCCGCCCCCGTCGATCACGAAATCATTGCCTTCCCACTCGGCGTGTCCGGGCAATAACTCCATGATCGACGCGTGGATCGAGGTACGGACCGGGGCTGTCTCGCTAACGGTGTTTCCGGCGATCTTGGTTAGTAGGTTTCAGCGGCTGGGAAGCGGTCGCTGAAGGTGATGGCGAAGGCGTTCAACGCGGGTTTCCAGCGCATCGTCCATCGGGTTCTGCCTGTTCCGGTGGGGTCCAGGGATCGGGTCACCAGGTACAGACACTTCAACGCGGCCTGCTCGTTGGGGAAGTGGCCGCGGGTTTTGATCGCCCGTCGGTAGCGGGCGTTCAACGACTCGATCGCGTTGGTCGAGCAGATCACCCGCCGGATCTCGACGTCGTAGTCGAGGAACGGGATGAACTCCGCCCAGGCGTTGTCCCACAGCCGGATCACCGCCGGATACCGCTCGCCCCACTTCTCTGCCAGGTCCTCGAACGCGGCCCTGGCCGCCGCCGCGTTGACGGCGGTGTAGATCGGTTTGATGTCGTGCTTGAGCGCGTCCCAGTACTTGCGGGAGGTGAGCCGGAACGTGTTGCGGATCAGATGGATGATGCACGTCTGCACGATCGTGCGGGGCCACACGTTCGTGACCACCTCGGGAAGACCTTTCAGGCCGTCGCAGACGAGGAAGAACACGTCCTTCACGCCCCGGTTACGCAGGTCGGTCAGCACGCTCATCCAGAACTTCGCACCCTCACCACCCGAGCCGGCCCATAACCCGAGGATGTCCTTCTCCCCGTCGAGCGTGACCCCGATAGCGGCGTAGAAGGGCCGGTTCGCGACCTGCCCGTCGCGGACCTTGACCACGATCGCGTCGATGAACACGGCGGCGTAAATCTCATCCAACGGGCGGTGCGACCAGTCGGTCATCTCCTCGATCACCTTGTCGGTGATCCGCGAGATCGTCTCCTTCGACACCGAAGCCCCGTAGATCTCCGCGAAATGCGCCGAGATCTCCCCGGTGGTCAAACCCTTGGCATACAACGACAACACGACTTCGTCGACCCCGGACAGGCGCCGCTGCCTCTTCTTGACGATTTGGGGCTCGAAGGTGCCGGCCCGGTCCCGGGGCACATCGATCTGGACCGGCCCCGTGCTATCGGTCAGCACCGTCTTCGCCCTGGTGCCGTTGCGGACGTTGCCCGACTCCACCCCAGCCGACTCATGTTTCTCATAGCCCAGATGCTCGGTCATCTCCTCCTTCAGCGCCGTCTCCAGGACCGTTTTGGTCAGCTGCTTGAGCAGCCCGTCCGGGCCGGTCAGCGACAGCCCTTGTTCCTTCGCGGCCCGGACCAGCTCGGCGGCGGCCTTCGCCTCAGCCGACGGCTCGGGCCGCTTCTTACGTCCGGTCTGGTCGTTCAGTGTCGCGGTCATCACGGCACCCTCCTCACCAGGCACAACGCCCGATGGGTCAGGCCGGAAACACCCTTAGATGCACAGACCCTACGGACCCCGGCGGCACCCCCGTGATCAAGAGGTTTGCGTCAGGAATCGGGGTTTTGGTGACGCGAACCTCTTGATCACCGGGTTAGGTGGGCGCAGGCCGGGATGTGGCGCGGGCGGCCGGGTGGGGGTGGCGCGGGGGTGGGAGGGAGTGCGAGAAGGGCGCGCCGGCTTGGCCGGCGCGCCCTTCGTTGTGCTGCTGGTGGATCACATGCTGGAGATGTCGCCCTGCTTCGCGCGGACGGCCTCGGCCGCCTCGAGGAGGCTCGCGCGCTCGTCGGCGTCCAGGTCGGTCTCGACGACCCGACGGACACCCTCGGCGCCGATTTCGGCCTCGACGCCCAGGTAGACGCCGGAGATGCCGTACTCGCCGTCGACCCAGGCGCAGACCGGCATGACGTCGCCGGAGTCCTCGGCCACGGCCTTCGCCATGCGGGCCGCGGCGGCGGACGGAGCGTAGTACGCCGAACCCGTCTTGAGCAGCGCGACGACCTCGGCCCCACCGTTGCGGGTCTTGACGACCAGCTCCTCGATCTGCTCGGCCGGCATCGCGTCGCGCAGCGGCTTGCCGTTGACGGTGCTCTGCGACGGCACCGGCACCATGGTGTCGCCGTGCGAGCCAAGGGTGAGGGTGCGTACGGACGCCACGGGCACGTTCAACGCCTCGGCGACGAAGTTGCTGAACCGCGCGGTGTCGAGCATGCCGGCCTGGCCGAGGACCCGGTTCTTGGGGAACTGGGTGGCGATCTGCGCCAGGGCGGTCATCTCGTCCAGCGGGTTGGAGACGACGATGACAACGGCGCTCGGGGCGTACTTGGCGACGTTCTCGGCGACCTGGCGGACGATCTTGGCGTTGGTCTCCAGGAGGTCCATTCGGCTCATGCCCGGCTTGCGGGGCAGACCGGCGGTGATGACGACGACGTCAGAGCCCTCGATGGCCTCGTAGCCCTCACCGTTCGGGCCGGTGGTCACGCCGACGACCTTGGTCTCGAAGCCCTCGATGGCCCGCGACTGGTTGAGGTCGAGCGCGAGGCCCGCGGGCTTGCCCTCCACGATGTCGGTGATCACTACGGTGTCGAAGACGTCGTACTCGGCCAGGCGCTGTGCGGTGGTGGAGCCGTAGAAACCAGCCCCGACGACAGTGACCTTCTTACCCATGGTCGTCCCACTCCCTGATACCAGTCGGTTTTCCGGACCGTATCAGCCATCCTGGCACCGATCGGGCCAGGGGCGGAGGGTTACCGCCTTGTCGGGTTAGGAAGGGCCCCTTTACATGCACCAGGCGTTAATAAGGTGCCCTTCCTTACACCTCAGCCGCGTTCGGCGCGCTCCACCACGTTGGTCAGCAACATGGCGCGGGTCATCGGGCCGACACCGCCGGGCATCGGGACGAGCGCGCCGGCCGTCTCGGCCACCTCCGGGTCGACATCCCCGGTGTAGCGGCCCTTGCCGTCCGGGCCGATCACCCGCGTGATGCCGACGTCCACGACCACCGCGCCGGGGTTGATCATGTCGGCGGTCAGCAGTCCGGGTACGCCGGCCGCGACGATGACGATGTCGGCGGCGCGGGTGTGCGAGGCGAGGTCGAGGGTGCCGGTGTGGCAGAGGGTCACGGTGGCGTTCTCGCTACGACGGGTGAGCAGCAGGCCGAGCGGGCGGCCGACGGTGTTGCCCCGGCCGACCACGGCCACGGTGGCGCCCCGTAGCGCCACGTCGTGGCGGCGGAGCAGCTCGACGATGCCACGCGGGGTGCAAGGCAGCGGACCGTCGTAGCCGAGGACCAGGCGACCCAGGTTGACCGGGTGCAGGCCGTCGGCGTCCTTGTCCGGGTCGATCAGCTCCAGCACCCGCTGGGTGTCCAGGTGGGCGGGCAGCGGCAGCTGGACGATGTAGCCGTGGCACGCCGGGTCGGCGTTCAGCTCGGCGATCACGTCGTCGACCTGCTGCTGGGTGGCGTCGGCCGGCAGCTCCCGGCGGATCGAGGCGATGCCCACCTCGGCGCAGTCGCGGTGCTTGCCGTTGACGTACGCCTGGCTTCCCGGGTCGGCCCCGACCAGGACCGTGCCCAGCCCGGGGATGATGCCGCGCTCCGCGAGCGCCTTCACCCGTGTCCGCAGCTCGTCCTTGATCTCCGCTGCGGTCGCCTTGCCGTCCAGAACCGTCGCCGTCACGACCAGATCGTCTCATGTCCGGCACCCGCCGTTCCCGGGACCTCGCTCCGGCCGACCGCCGAGGCCCCGATCACACACCCATCGGTAACGAAGAGTCACGTGCCGTTCATCACTATCAGTGACTGCCTGTGGAACTGGTCACCGTCGAAACGGGCGGCGGCGGTGCGCGTGGGCGACACCGGACGACTCGCCACGGAGCGCCGAATCCGTTTCACCAGAGCACGGAAGATCTCCGCTTCACCGGCGAATTCCCAGTTCATGGCCGCCTGTCCGGTCTGGGGTAGCACGCGCTAGGTCCGCACGCAAGCAGGTACGACTGGAACCGTTACCCGCCCGCGACCCAGCCGTTGTCGACAGGCGGTAAGCCGACCTACCGTTACCGCCTGTTGCGCAGCGTAAACCCAGCGTCGGGCATGACTGCGCAGCGTGAGGAGATGAGGAGGCTCAATGCGAGTTCGTAGACTCGCTGCCTGGACCGCCCTCCCGCTCGCGGTGACGCTGGGCCTCGCGGCCTGCGGCAGCGGCGGAGACGGCGGATCCGGTGGCAACGGCAGTTCGGCCGTCAGCATCCAGATCGGCGAGCCGAAGCACCTGGTTCCCACCAACACCACGGAGACGTCCGGCTCTCAGGTCATCGCCGGCCTGTTCAGCCCGCTCGTCGACTATGACGCCCAGAACAAGCCGTACGAGGTGGCTGCCCAGTCGATCACCTCGTCCGACAACAAGGTCTGGACGATCAAGCTCAAGGACGGCTACACCTTCCACAACGGTGAGAAGGTCACGTCCCAGAACTACATCAACGCGTGGAACTACGGCGCGTACGCCCCCAACGGCCAGGACACCAACCCCTTCTTCGAGAAGATCGCTGGTTACGCCGACCTGCAGGGCAAGGAGCCGAAGGCCAAGGAGATGTCCGGCCTGAAGAAGGTCGACGACCTCACCTTCACCGTGACGCTCTCCGACCCGTACATCGACTTCCGCACGACGCTGGGCTACAACGCGTTCTTCCCGATGCCGGACGCCGCGTTCTCGGCGCCGGGCGTGCTCAAGGACTCCTACGAGCAGGCTCCGATCGGGCAGGGCCCCTTCAAGATGAAGGGCACCTGGCAGCACGACAGCAAGATCGAGGTCGAGCGGTACGACGCGTTCCCGGGCGAGAAGCCCAAGGTCAAGAACGTGGAGTTCCGGATCTACCAGCAGCTCACCGCGGCGTACGCGGACGTCCTGGCGGACAACCTGGACGTGCTGCCGACGATCCCGACCGAGAGCCTGAGCACCGCGCCGACCGACCTGGGCGACCGGTACCAGACCAGCCCGATGTCGTCGTTCCAGTTCCTGGCGTTCCCGACGTTCGACAAGGACTACAGCAACCCGGACGTCCGCAAGGCCATCTCGATGGCGATCGACCGTGACGAGATCACCAAGTCGGTCTTCAAGGGCTCGCAGACGTCGGCGCGCTCCTTCGTCTCGCCGGTCCTGCCGGGCTACCGCGAGAACACCACCGGCACGGCGGGCGAGTTCAACCCGACCGAGGCCAAGAAGCTCTACCAGGCCGCCGGCGGTCCCGCGAAGATCGTCATCTCGTACAACGGCGACGGCGGTCACAAGGACTGGGTCGACGCCACGGTCAACCAGCTCAAGGCCAACCTGGGTGTGGACGCGGTCGGCGTGGCCGAGCCGAAGTTCGCCGACCTGCTGACCAAGGTCGAGAAGAAGACGCCGGTGGGTGCCTTCCGGATGGGTTGGGTCATGGACTACCCGACCATGGAGGACTACCTCGGCCCGCTGTACAGCACGAACGGCTCGTCGAACTACTACGGCTACAGCAACAAGGATTTCGACAGGCTGGTCAAGGAGGGTGCCGCCGCCAAGACGCAGGACGAGGCGATCGCCAAGTACCAGCAGGCGGAGGACATCCTGGCCAAGGACATGCCGGTGATCCCGCTGCGCTTCGGCCAGAACGTGTTCGGCTACTCGTCCAAGGTCAAGAACGTGCAGATGGACCTGTTCCAGCGGGTCAACCTCGTCAAGATCGAAGCAGCCAACTGAGCTGAGCAGGGTGCGGGCCACCCGGGCGACGAAGCCCGGGTGGCCCGGTCTGCACCACCGGGGCCGGGCCGCAGCAGCGGACCCGGCGTCGGTGGCGCCGGCTCCCCCGGGCCGGACGGCACGTTCCGGATATTTCGGGTACGACCAGAGATGCCGTCCTGCGACCCTTTCGCACATTTCCGGAGAGACTGCTAAGCATGTTCCGCTACATCCTGCGGCGCCTACTGCAGATGGTCCTCGCCTTCTTCGGGACCACCCTGATCGTCTACGCGCTGACATTCGCCGGGCAGGGCGACCCGATCCAGGCGCTCGCCGGCGAACGGCCGGTGACGCCAGCGCAACGGGCCTACCTGACCGAGAAGTACCACCTCGACGCCACCGGCGTCGGCGGGTTCTTCTACCGCTACTTCGACTACGTCAAGAACCTGCTCCAGGGCAACCTGGGCGAGTCACTCACCGGTCGGAACATCGGTGACATCCTCCAGTCGGCCTGGCCGGTCACCGTGCGGCTCGCGCTCATCGCACTCGCCGTGGCGATCATCTTCGGCGTCACCGCCGGGGTGCTCGCCGGCATCCGCCGGGCCAGCATCTTCGACAACTCGACGCTCGTGCTGACCCTCCTGGTGCTCGGCATCCCGACGATCGTGCTGGCGCCCCTGGCGCAGTACCTGCTGGGCGTCAAGTGGCAGCTCTTCCCGCCCACCGCCGGCTCCGACCCGACCTTCTACGCGCTGCTGCTGCCGGGCATCGTGCTCGGCTCGCTCTCGCTGGCCACCGCCCTGCGACTCACCCGGGCCTCGGTGGCGGAGAACCTGCGCGCGGACTACGTCCGGACCGCTCGGTCCAAGGGCCTGGTCAAGCGGCGCATCGTCGTCGTCCACGTGCTGCGCAACTCACTGATCCCGGTGGTCACCTTCCTCGGTGTGGAACTGGGCAACCTGATGAGCGGCGCGATCATCACCGAGGGCGTCTTCAACATCCCCGGCGTCGGCTTCAACCTCTTCCGCGGCATCCGCACCGAGGACGGCCCCCTGGTGGTGGGCATCGTCAGCGTGCTGGTCGTGGTCTACCTGGTCTCGAACCTGGTGGTGGACGTCCTGTACGCCGTACTCGACCCGAGGATCCGCTATGAGTGAGCGCAGCGAGGTGCCGGCATGAGTGACTTTGAGACTGTCGCGGCCAGCGAGAACCAGGCCGCGCGGCGGGGCCCTTCGGGCGAACCGGGCGCACCCAACCAGGTGGGCGTTCCGCAGAAGCCCCGCAGCCTGGCCGGAGACGCCTGGCGGGACCTGCGCCGCAACCCGATCTTCTGGATCTCGCTGGCGCTGGTCACCATCTTCACCCTGATGGCACTGCTCCCCGGGGTGTTCACCACGAACAATCCGAACGACTGCCTGCTCTCCCGACAGCACGCCGGGCCGTCCGGCGGAGCTATCTTCGGGTACGACTTCCAGGGCTGCGACACGTACTCCCGGGCGGTCTACGGCACCCGGGCCTCGCTGCTGGTCGGTGCGCTCGCCACCCTCGGCACCGGGATCATCGCGCTCGTGGTCGGCATGCTCGCCGGTTACTTCGGCCGCTGGGTCGACGCGGTGCTCTCCCGGGTAATCGACGTGGTGCTCGGTATCCCGCTGCTGCTGGCCGCGATCGTGCTGCTCAAGCGGGTGTCCAGCGACAGCCAGTGGGCCCGGATCGGCGCTGTCGTCTTCGTGCTGGCCCTCCTCGGATGGACCACCGCCGCCCGCGTGGTCCGTTCCTCGGTGATCACCGCCAAGGAACAGGACTACGTCGCGGCGGCCCGGATGCTCGGCGCCGGCAACAGCCGGATCATGTGGCGGCACATCCTGCCGAACTCGCTGGCTCCGGCCATCGTGGTGCTGACGATCGCGCTCGGCTCGTTCATCGCCGCCGAGGCGACGCTGTCCTTCCTCGGCATCGGCCTCAAGGCGCCGACCATCTCGTGGGGCCAGGACATCGACACCGGCCGGATCCACATGCGCGAGGCGGCCACCCCGCTCCTCGTTCCGTCGGCCTTCCTCGCGCTCACCGTCCTGGCGTTCATCATGCTCGGCGACGCGATCCGTGACGCCTTCGACCCGAAGCTGCGGTGATTCACTCATGACCGTCGAACCCACGCCCGCCTCCGCCACGCCCGAGGGCGGTCACCTGCTGGAGCTGCGGGACCTGCACGTCGAGTTCCGCACCAACGAGGGTGTGGCCCGGGTGATCAACGGCGTGTCGTACCACCTGGACGCCGGGGAGACCCTCGCCGTGCTCGGTGAGTCCGGCTCCGGCAAGTCGGTCACCGCTCAAGCGATCATGGGCATCCTGGACTCGCCGCCCGCGTTCGTCCGCTCCGGCCAGATCCTCTACCAGGGTCAGGACCTGCTCACCCGCTCCGAGGAGCAGCGTCGGCAGGTACGCGGCAAAGAGATCGCGATGATCTTCCAGGACGCGCTGTCCGCCCTCAACCCGGTGTTCCCCGTCGGCTGGCAGATCGGTGAGACGTTGCGCCAGCGCGCCGGGATGTCCCGGGGTGACGCCCGCCGTCGCGCGATCGAGCTGATGGACCTGGTCAAGATCCCCGGGGCCGCCAAGCGGGTCGGTGACTACCCGCACCAGTTCTCCGGCGGCATGCGGCAGCGCGTCATGATCGCGATGGCGTTGGCGCTGGACCCGAAGGTGCTCATCGCCGACGAGCCGACCACCGCGCTCGACGTCACCGTGCAGGCCCAGATCATGGACCTGCTCGCCGACCTGCGCCGGGACCTCAACATGGCGATGATCCTGATCACCCACGACCTGGGCGTGGTCGCCGGCGTCGCGGACCGGATCGCGGTCATGTACGCGGGCCGGATCGTCGAGCACGCCGACGTCCGCTCGCTCTACAAGGCGCCGGCCCACCCGTACACCAAGGGGTTGTTGGAATCGATCCCCCGCCTGGACGTCCGCGGCCAGGAACTGTCGACGATCAAGGGGTTGCCCCCGAACCTGATGCGCATCCCCTCCGGATGCCCCTTCCACCCCCGGTGCCCGTACGCACAGCAGGTCTGCGTGGACGTGGTGCCGCACGACCTGGTCCTCGGCGACGGCCGAACCAGCGCTTGCCACTTCGCGCAGGAGGTCCGTGATGACAGCGCCCGCTAGCTCCGCCAAGGTCCGGGGCGAGACGATCCTCTCCGTCGACAACCTGGTGAAGCACTTCCCGATCAGTCAGGGTGTGCTGTTCCAACGGCAGATCGGCGCCGTCAAGGCCGTCGACGGCGTGAGCTTCGAGCTGCGCCGGGGCGAGACGCTGGGCGTGGTCGGCGAGTCCGGGTGCGGCAAGTCCACCCTCGCCCGACTGCTCATGCGGCTGGAGACGCCCACCTCCGGAAGCGCCACCCTGGAGGGCAGGGACCTGTTCAAGGCCTCCGGGTCCGAACTGCGCCGGCTACGCCGGAACATGCAGATGGTCATGCAGGACCCGTACACGTCGTTGAACCCGCGGATGACGGTCGGCGACATCATCGGCGAGCCGTTCGAGATCCACCCGGACGCCGCGCCCAAGGGCAGCAAGGCCAAGCGGGTCCAGGAGCTGCTCGACCTGGTGGGGCTGAACCCGGAGCACATCAACCGGTACCCGCACCAGTTCTCCGGCGGTCAGCGGCAGCGCATCGGCATCGCCCGGGCGCTCGCGCTGCGGCCCGAGGTGATCGTCTGCGACGAGCCCGTCTCGGCGCTGGACGTCTCCATCCAGGCCCAGGTGATCAACCTGCTGGAGCAGCTCCAGGACGAGTTCGGGCTCTCGTACATCTTCATCGCCCACGACCTGTCCGTGGTGCGGCACATCGCCGACCGGGTCGCCGTCATGTACCTCGGGCGGATCGTCGAGATCGGCACCGAGGACGAGATCTACGAGCGGCCGACCCACCCGTACACCCAGGCCCTGCTCTCGGCCGTGCCGGTGCCGGACCCGGAGGTACGCGACCAGCGCAGCATGATCCGGCTGGTCGGCGACGTGCCGAGCCCGGCCGACCCGCCGAGCGGCTGCCACTTCCGGACCCGCTGCTGGAAGGCCCAGGAGATCTGCGCGATCGAGGACCCGCAGACCGTCCCGAGAGCGGCAGACCCCCACCCCTCCGCCTGCCACTTCGCCGAACTCCGCTCCCCCACCACAGCCTGACCCCGCCCCCGCCCTTCCGCCCGCCCGCCCCCGCCCTTCCGCCCGCCCTCGTCGATCATGAAGTTGCGGTGGGCGAACCCTCCGCCGGCGCCCCTTTTGCGGGGCACCACAACTCCATGATCGACGCGGGCAGGGCGGGGCAGGGCGGGGCGGGGCGGGGTGGGGCGGGGCGGGGTGGGGCGGGGTGGGGTGGGTCAGTGGAAGAAGTGGCGGGTCTTCGTCAGGTACATCGTTACGTTGGCCTTCTTCGCCGCTTCGATTACCTCTTCGTCGCGGATGGAGCCGCCGGGCTGGACGATGGCGCGGACGCCCGCGTCGATGAGGATCTGCGGGCCGTCGGCGAACGGGAAGAACGCGTCCGAGGCGGCCACCGAGCCACGGGCCCGGTCGGCGCCGGCGCGGCTGACCGCGAGCTGCGCCGAGTCGACGCGGTTGACCTGACCCATGCCCACCCCGACGGTCGCGCCGTCCTTGGCGAGCAGGATCGCGTTGCTCTTCACCGCGCGGACCGCCCGCCAGGCGAACGCCAGGTCGCGCAGCAGCTCCTCGTCGGCGGGCTCACCGGTCGCCAACTGCCAGCTCGCCGGGTCGTCGCCGGGGGCGTCCACCCGGTCGGCGGCCTGGGTCAACACGCCGCCGGTCACCGACCGCCACTCGACGGCAGCCGGAGTCCACGCGGGCGCGCGCAGCAGCCGGATGTTCTTCTTGCCCTGCAACACCTCGACCGCGCCCTCGTCGAAGCCGGGGGCGACCACCACCTCGGTGAAGATGTCCGCGACCTGCCGGGCCATCTCGACCGAGACCGGCCGGTTGACGGCGATGACACCGCCGAACGCCGACACCGGGTCGCAGGCGTGCGCCCGGCGGTGCGCCTCGGCCACGTCCACGCCCACCGCGATGCCGCACGGGTTGGCGTGCTTGATGATCGCCACGGCCGGCTGGTCGGCGAAGTCGTTCGCGGCCCGCCAGGCGGCGTCCGCGTCCACGTAGTTGTTGTACGACATCTCCTTGCCGTGCAACTGCTCGGCCTGAGCCAGCCCTGCCGGGGCGTCCGGGTCGACGTAGAGAGCGGCCGGCTGGTGCGGGTTCTCGCCGTACCGCAGCACCGTCGACTTGCGCAGCGCCGAACCGGCGAACGCCGGCCAGGTGTCGTCGGCGGGAGCCAGCTCACGGGCACACCACTGGGCGACCGCCACGTCGTACTCGGCGATGTCGGCGAACGCGCGGGCCGCGAGCGCGCGACGCTGGGCCAGCGTGAAGCCGCCCTCGTCGAGCGCGCCGAGCAGCGCCGGGTAGCCGGCCGGGTCGGTGAGCACGGCGACCGAGGCGTGGTTCTTGGCGGCGGCGCGCACCATGGCCGGGCCGCCGATGTCGATCTGCTCCACGCACTCCTCGACGCCGGCCCCGGAGGCGACGGTCGCCTGGAACGGATAGAGGTTGGAGACCAGCAGGTCGAACGCGGCCACCCCCAGCTCGTCGAGCTGGGCCACGTGGGTGTCCTTGCGCAGGTCGGCGAGCAGGCCCGCGTGCACCTTCGGGTGCAGGGTCTTCACCCGGCCGTCGAGCACCTCGGGGAACCCGGTCACCGTCTCCACCGGCGTCACCGGCACCCCGACGGCGGCGATGGTGCCCGCCGTGCTGCCGGTGGACACGATCTCCACACCGGCCGCGTGCAGGGCCTGGGCCAGCTCGACCAACCCGGTCTTGTCGTAGACGCTGACCAGCGCCCGCCGAATCGGGCGACGCCCGTCCTGAGTGGGACTCACGGAACCGTGACCTTCCTTCCGGTGATGGTCCAGCCTTCGCGGACCAGCCGACCGACCTGCTCGACGAGCTGGCGGCGCTCGGCTTCCTTGATGCGTTCGGTGAGGGTGTCCACGTCGTCGTCGTCCAGCACCGGCACTGCGACCTGCGCCACGATCGGCCCGGTGTCCATGCCGGCGTCGACGAAGAACAGCGTGGCCCCGGTGAGCTTCACGCCGTAGGCGAGAGCGTCGCGCGGGCCGTGGATGCCGGGAAACGCCGGCAGCAGGGTGTTGTGGGTGTTCAGGTAGCGGTCGCCGAAGGCGGCGAGGAAGTGCGGGCCGACCAGCTTGAGGAACCCGGCGGAGATGACCAGGTCCGGTTGGTGCTTGGCGACGTGCGCGGTGAGCGCCCGGTCCCAGTCTTCCCGGCTGTCGTGATCCGGGACCCGCTCGACGAACGTCGGCACCCCGGCGGCCTCGGCCCGGTCCAGGCCCGCGATGCCGTCGCGGTCCGCGCCGACCGCCACCACCTGGGCGCCGTACGCGGGATCGACCGCGGCGTCCAGCAGGGCCTGGAGGTTGCTCCCGGAGCCGGAGACGAGGACGACGATGCGGGCGACGGACGCGGGCTCGGTCACCGCAACACCCTATCGGGCAGGTCACGAACGACCTTCGACCGGGCGGCGCGCCGATTCTGTGCCGGTGCGGACGAGCATCGAACCGGTACGCTGCCGGTCGCTCGGGCTGGACACCGCGCCGGCCCGCACCCCTGTCAGTAATCCGGCACGGCGAGCGTGCCGATCGAATGAGGAGCACCCCCATGCACCCCGGCGCCCACCCCCAGCAGCAGCCGCCGATCAACAACAACATGACGATGTCGATCGTCGCCATTTTCCTGTTCTGGCCCCTGGCCATCCCGGCGATCATCAACGCGTCGAAGGTCAACCCGCTGCTGCAGCAGGGTGACTACGCCGGTGCCCAGGCCGCCGCCGCGGAGTCGCGGAAGTGGTCGAAGTGGGCCCTCATCGTGGGCATCGCGTGGCTTGTCATCGTGTTGCTGTGCTGTGCGTTGGGCGGCCTGGGCGCGATCATGAGTGGGAACAGCAGCACCAACTGACGGATCCAACCAAGGAGTTCTCTCGAATGCAGCCCGGTAATCCCGGTCAGGACCCGTACGGCCAGCAGCCGAACGACCCGTACGGCCAGCAGCCGAACGACCCGACCGCACCCCAGCCGCCGCACGACCCGTACGCCCCGCCGCCGGCCGCCCCGTACGGCCAGCAGCCCACCTCGGGCCAGCCGTACGGCCAGCCCGCTCCGGGGCAGCCCTACGGCCAGCCGCCGCAGGACCCGTACGGCGCGCCGCAGGCCCCGTACGGGCAGCAGCCGCAGGCGCCCTACGGCGCTCCGACGTACCCGAACGCCGGGTACCCGCAGGCCCAGGGGCAGAACAACACCCTCGGTCTGGTGTCGATGATCCTCGGCATCGCGTCGATCCCGCTGGTCTGCTGCGTCTTCCTGGGTATCCCGGTGGGCATCGCCGCCGTGGTGACCGGCTACCTCGCCAAGCAGAAGGTCGCCCAGGGCCAGGCCAGCAACGCGGGCCAGGCCAAGGCCGGTCTGATCTGCGGCGCGGTCGGCGTCGGCCTGGGCATCCTGCTGCTCCTGCTGAACGTCATCGGGAGCTTCAGCCTGCCGACCGAGCCCTGATCGGCAACCCTCTCGTCGGGGCGCTCCGGATCTCCTCCGGGGCGCCCCGCGGCGTTCCCACCCTCGATCCCCCACGCGTTGATCATGAAGTTATCGCCCCGCACCTCGGCGTGTCGTGACAACAACTTCCTGATCAGCCGAAGGGCGGGGGTGGTCAGGGGGTGGGGGGGGGGGTGCGGGCCAGTACGCGGGTGGCGGCGGCGCCGAGTAGCGCGCCTACCGCGACGACGCCGGCCGCCACGGCGCCGACCTGCCAGGCCACCGGCCCGAGCTGCGCCAGCCGCCCCGATCCGAGTGGTCCAGCGGAGGCCGCGGCGGCGACGCCGAGCAGCACGCCGGCCACCGGGCCGGCCAACGCGGCCGGCGCCAGCAACTCCGCCCACCGTCGCGGGGCGCGCTCCGGCCCGGCGACGCGGGCCAGCCGGCGGGCGAGCAGCCAGCCGGCGACCATCCCGGCCAGCACCGGCACCGCGAGCAGCAGGGCGCCGAGGCCGTCCACCGGGCCGCGCGGCAGGCCGGCGAGCAGGGGTACGGCCGGCAGCGCGCCGACGGACACCTCGCTGGTACGCACCGCCGTGTCGACGCCGACCGCGAAGCCCGGCCCGAGCAGATAGCTCGTCGACCAGACCGCCGCGTTCGGCGCGTACGCCATGCTGACCAGGGTGATCCCGGCCTGCCCGGCCACGCCGGTCCGGTACGCGCCGATCATGTCCGCCGCGTCGCCGCCACCGGTGGCCACGGCCAGGCCGGCCGCGCCGGCCCCCGCGCCGAGCAGCAGGAGCGCGGCCACCAGGCCGGTGCGGACGCCGTCGCGCAGCGGGCCGGGTATCCGGGCGACGAGCAGCCGGGTCACGGCGGTGATCCGGATCGCGCCGACCAGCGCGCCGAGCGTGCCGACCACCGCGAACGTGGCCGCCGCCCGCACCGGGGACACCTGTGGACCGTGCGCGCCGATCAGCACCGCGGCGAGAGCGCCGAGCAGGGCGTACGCCAGACCGACCGCTCCGGCCGCGATCAGCGCCCGGCGCGGTGAGCGGCTGTCGCGGGCGCCGATCGCGCGACTCACGTGCACGCCGGCCCGGGTGAGTCGCCACAGCGCGAGCACGGTCAGCGCCAGCGGGGCGAGCCCGAACGGGCCCGCCTCGGTGTGCAGCGGAACGCCGTGCCCCACCAGCCAACCGGCCAACGCGGTGCGCAGGGTGCCGCCCAGCGTGGTGGAGTCCGCGCCCAACTGGACCAGGCCGAGCACGATGGCCACCGGCAGGTACGAGGTGAGGGCGGCCCCGCCGGCGGCCACCCCGGCGGCGACGGGCAACGGCGCCCGTCCGCGCGGCGACCCACCGGCGCGGGGCGCGGGCACCCGTCGGCGCGGCGGGGCGCGGTCGACCGGCCGGTCGTCGGCGCGTACGCCGCCGGCACGGCTGGGACGGTCAGGGGTGACGGGGGACATCCGCTCTACTCTGGCACGTCGCGCGGGCTGTGGCAGTCCGTTAACGCGCCCTCAGGGGCGGCGAGTTGGGCGAACCGGGTTCCGGACGGCCCGCGCGGGTCTAGCCTCGGCCCAGAGGGGGGTGGCCGTCGCCGCCATCGGGTCTCATCCGCCGGTCGCGGCCCGGGTCCGCCCGCCGCCCAGGACCGACCGGAGGTAGTCGTGACGACCGCATACCCGCCGCCACCGCCGGCCCGGGGCCGGGACCGCACCACGCTCTGGGGCGTGCTGGGCATCGTCCTCGGCCTGATCTGTTGCGGCATCCTCGGCATCATCTTCGGTTACCTGTCACTGCGGGACGCGCGGCGTAACGGCCAGTCGCCGGTGCTCGGCTACCTCGCCATCGCGTTCGGCGTGATCAACATCATCGGCGGGTCGATCCTGCGTCTCACCGGCAACTACCCGTTCTGGAACAACGACTGAGCCGGCGGTACGACGAAGGGGCCGACCGGTTCCGGTCGACCCCTTCGCTGTTGCCCTGCCGGCTCAGTTGCCGGACATGATCTCCCGCATCAGCTTCGCGGTCTCGGTCGGCGTCTTGCCGACCTTCACCCCGACGGCCTCGAGCGCCGCCTGCTTCGCCTCGGCGGTGCCGGCCGAGCCGGAGATGATCGCGCCGGCGTGGCCCATGGTCTTGCCGGGGGGCGCGGTGAATCCGGCGATGTAGCCCACCACCGGCTTGGTGACGTTGGCCTTGATGAACTCGGCGGCCCGCTCCTCGGCGTCGCCGCCGATCTCACCGATCATCACGATGGCGTCGGTCTCCGGGTCGGCCTCGAACGCCTTGAGGGCGTCGATGTGCGTGGTGCCGATGATCGGGTCGCCACCGATGCCGACGCAGGTGGAGAAGCCGATGTCGCGCAGCTCGTACATCATCTGGTAGGTCAGCGTGCCGCTCTTGCTGACCAGGCCGATCCGGCCGGAGCCGGTGATGTCGGCCGGGATGATGCCGGCGTTGGACGCGCCCGGGGAGGCGATCCCCGGGCAGTTCGGCCCGATGATTCGGGTGCGCTCGCCCTGGGCGAGGTTGTACGCCCAGAACGCGGCGGTGTCGTGCACCGGCACGCCCTCGGTGATCACCACGGCCAGCGGAATCGCGGCGTCGATCGCCTCGACCACGGCGGCCTTGGTGAACTGCGGCGGCACGAAGATGACGGTGACGTCGGCACCGGTCTCGGCCATGGCGTCCGCCACGGACGCGAACACCGGCAGCTCGGTGCCGTCGAAGTCGACCTTCTGGCCCGCCTTGCGCGGGTTGACGCCGCCCACCACGTTGGTGCCGGCGGCGAGCATCCGCCGGGTGTGCTTGGAGCCCTCGGAGCCGGTCATCCCCTGGACGATGACCTTCGATTCCTTGGTCAGCCAGATAGCCATGATCAGACCCCCGCAGCTGCCAGCTCAGCGGCCCGCTCGGCCGCACCGTCCATGGTGTCCACCCGCTGCACGAGCGGGTTGTTCGCGCCGTCCAGGATCGCCCGGCCAGCCTCGGCGTTGTTGCCGTCGAGACGGACGACGAGCGGCTTGGTGACCTTCTCGCCACGCTGCTCGAGCAGGGCCAGCGCCTGGATGATGCCGTTGGCGACCTCGTCGCAGGCGGTGATGCCGCCGAAGACGTTGACGAAGACGCTCTTCACGGCCGGGTCGGAGAGCACGATCTCCAGCCCGTTCGCCATCACCGCGGCGCTCGCGCCACCGCCGATGTCGAGGAAGTTGGCCGGCTTGACGTTGCCGTGCCGCTCACCGGCGTACGCGACCACGTCGAGGGTCGACATGACCAGGCCCGCGCCGTTGCCGATGATGCCGACCTCGCCGTCGAGCTTGACGTAGTTGAGGTCCTTGGCCTTGGCGGCCTGCTCCAACGGGTCCACGCTGGCCTGGTCGACCAGGGCCTCGTGGTCCGGGTGCCGGAACGCGGCGTTCTCGTCCAGGGTGATCTTGGCGTCGAGCAGCAGCAGCCGCCCGTCGCCGTTCTTGGCGAGAGGGTTCACCTCGACCAGGGTGGCGTCCTCGGCGACGAACGCCTGCCACAGGCCGACGGCCACCTCGACGACCTGGTCGGCGACCTCGGCCGGGAAGCCGGCCGCGGTGACGATCTCCCGCGCCTTGGCCTCGTCGACACCGGTGTTGGCGTCGATCGGCGCCTTCACCACGCGGTCCGGGGTCTCGGCGGCGACCTGCTCGATGTCCATACCGCCGGCCACGCTGGCGATGCAGAGGAAGGTGCGGTTCGCCCGGTCGAGCAGGTACGAGAAGTAGTACTCCTCGGCCACGTCCGCCGTCACGGTGATCATGACCTTGTGGACGGTGTGACCCTTGATGTCCATGCCCAGGATGTCGGTGGCCCTGGCCACCGCCTCATCCGGGCCCTCGGCGAGCTTGACGCCACCGGCCTTGCCTCGGCCGCCGACCTTCACCTGCGCCTTGACGACCACTCGACCGCCGAGGCGTTCGGCGATCGCGCGGGCCTCTTCCGGGGTCGTGGCAACGCCGCCGGCCAGCACGGGCAAGCCGTGCCGCTCGAACAGGTCCCGCCCCTGGTACTCGTACAGGTCCACGATTGCGCGTCCCGTCCCGTCTCCGCGGCGCGCCGTCGCGCCGCCACCAGCGTTCAGAAAACAGTTTGACGCCTGTCATCAGTTGAAACAGGCCATTGGCCGCAGCCTAGCGAGGTGGGCACGGCCGGCAACCGAGCGGGTGCGCGGTGTGCCGTAATGCACAGAGGCGGTCGGGACACGACCCGTTCCGACCAGGCCAGGGTCGGTGTCAGCCGTCCGGGCGATGTTGGCCGGGGTGCGTAACCCGGCCGTGGGGTCGTCGTTGAGTCAGGTGTCGGAGCGCTGCACAGCGCGATGACGGGAGACGGCCGATGCCCTGTCGGTCGAGGGGTGGCGGCGGGGCATCGTGCATAGAGGGGCCGGACGTGTGAGGGGTGCGTCCGGCCCCTCCCCCGTGCCCGGATACCGCGCCGCCGCTCAGGAGACCGGCTGCGCCACGTTCTCGCGGACCCACTCGACGATCGCCTGGGTGGTGGCGCCCGGCGTGAAGATCTTCGCGACGCCCAGCTTCTCCAACTCCGGGATGTCGTCGTTCGGGATGATGCCGCCACCGAAGACGACGATGTCCCGCGCGTCGCGCTCGGTGAGCAACTCCAGCACCCGACGGAACAGCGTCATGTGCGCGCCGGAGAGCACGGAGAGTCCGACCGCGTCGGCGTCCTCCTGGATGGCCGTCTCCACGATCTGCTCGGGCGTCTGGTGCAGGCCGGTGTAGACGACCTCCATCCCGGCGTCCCGCAGGGCGCGGGCGACGACCTTCGCGCCGCGGTCGTGGCCGTCCAGACCTGGCTTCGCGACGACGACCCGAATTCGAGAGCTCATCAGCGCACACCTTTCACCGGCTCCACGGCCTTCACCTGAACGAACGGTAACCCGCCCGGCCGGGGCCGGGAAATCCGGGCTGGAAACACGTCCGTCATCCCGGCGACCACGGACGCGCCCGGCGGCAAGCGCCCTCGCCCGGCCGTGGCGTCAAGCCGGACGATTCCGCCGGATCGGTCACGCTCGGCGACGAACGGGTGGTTACGGGGGCACCGTTCGACGGCACGATGCATGACAATCACGGACGCAAACGGACAAGTCGACACGCCAATTCAGCGGTCTGGCTTGTGACTCGCCTGGTGGTTGGCTAACGTGTCCACGGTTGTCATCAGGTCCATGGACGGGTGACGACGCGGTCGGCAGACGTTCATCCGAGCTTCACGGACGTCCACCGGTCGCCTCGGAACCCCGACAACGGAGGGTGTGCGTGCGCCAGCGCCTGTCGTCTGAGCCCGATCGATATCGCGGCCGCCGCCGCGTACCCACCCCCCCGCGTAGCCGTTACGCGGCGGTCGTCACCACCGCGTTCGTCGGCGCGGGCATCGTCGCGCTGGGCGCGTCGGCCCTGCCGGACGCCAAGGACGTCAGCCCGTCGGTGCTCGACGAGCTCAAGCAGGCGTCGGTCACCAGCCAGGACGCCGCAGCCCGCGCGGACAACGCCGAGCGCGCCTCCCGGGACAGCCGCGGCAAGGAAGCGGCCGAGCCCGAGGTCTGGATGCTGCCGCTGCAGGGCTACGACTTCAACTCGCCGTACGGGATGCGGTGGGGCAAGCTGCACACCGGTGTCGACCTGGTCGTCCCCGAGGGCACGCCCTACGTGGCCGTCCACGACGGGCTGGTCACCAAGGCCGGCTGGTTCGGCGGCTACGGCTACGCCGTGATCGTGCAGCACGCCGACGGCAGCGAGGCCATCTACGGCCACTCCTCCGCGCTCAGCGTCAAGGAGGGCCAGCAGGTCAAGGCGGGCGACCAGCTCGGCCTGGTGGGCCAGACCGGTCACGCCTACGGCACCCACCTGCACCTCGAACTCCATGTCAAGGGCGCACCGATCGACCCCGTTCCGTACCTGCAGGAGCGCGGAGTGGACATCAAGCTGCAAGTCGAGGCAATCTACAGCGATGTAGCCGCGTCCTGACGCTGGGTACTGACCGTTGACCGCCCGGATCTGTCGATCCGGGCGGTTCTGCGTGCGCTGATGTTCCCTGGGTCACAGCGTCGACTGTGGCCCAGCACACGGGCCGCATGATCACTTATCCGGACGGAACGCCTCAGGACGCCGCATAACGGGCCGTCCCGGCTGCGGCCGGCGGGCCGGGCGTCCGGTCCCGGCCATCGCCCGACTCGGCCCGGCACCAGTATTTCGAGGTCAAGTGCCCCTCGACTGTGAAGGTCCGCCGTGCCGGAAGACAGCCCCGTCCAGAACGAGAACACCCCCGACACCACCGGTGAGCAGCCTCGGCGTGCCCGCCGGCGGAACCGCCTCATCGTGCTCGGCGCGGCCAGCCTGGTCGCCCTCGGCCTGGGCGGGGTCGCCGTCGCCACCACCGGACCCGACCGGCCCGCGCCCACCGCCGTCTCGCTCGACGCGCAGTCCCGGGCCGAGGCCGCCAGCCGGGCCGACCGTTCGGCCCGCGAGGCGAGCCCGCCCGCCTCCCCGTCGGCCAGCCCGACCACGAGCCCCTCGGCCGTCGCCGCCAGCCCGTTGCCCACGAAGACGGCCACCGCCAAGCCGAAGCCGAAGCCGAAGAAGACCACCAAGCCGACGGCCGCCTGGGTCGACCCGATGCCCGGGGCCGCGGTCACCTCCTGCTACGGCGAGCGCTGGGGCACCCTGCACGCCGGGATCGACCTGGCGCTGCCCTCGGGCACCCCCATCCGCGCCGCGGCGGCCGGCACTGTCACCCAGGCCGGCGACGCCGCCGACGGGTACGGGAACTCCGTCTTCATCGACCACGGCAACGGCTACCTGACCCACTACGCCCACCAGAGCCGCATCGCGGTCACCGTCGGCCAGAAGGTCAAAGCCGGCCAGGTGATCGGTTACGAGGGCGCCACCGGCGACGCCACCGGCCCACACCTGCACTTCGAGGTGCACCAGGGCATGTGGAACCAGATCGACCCGGCCCCGTTCATGCGCGCCCGAGGCGTGGACCTGGGCTGCTGACCCCGTACCTGCGCCGATCTTGCACTTTCTGTGGCGACAAAAAGGGCATGAGCCCCGATGTCGACGACCGAAAGTGCAAGATCGGCGCGGGTTAGAGCTTGTCGACCGGGGCGTGGCGCAGGACCAGCCACATGATCTGGTCGCCGAAGTCGATCTGCGCGCGGGCACCCGGGCCGTGGCCCTCGACGGCCAGCACCCGGCCCAGGCCGTAGCGCTGGTGGTTGACCCGGTCGCCGGCCGCCACCTTCGGCCCCTGCGGCAGCTCGCTGGCCGTGGTCAGGCGACTGCCGTCCACGCCGAGCCGCTGGGCGAGCTGAGCCGCCTTGGGCGTACCCCCGGTGAAGGTGCCGCGCCCGCCGGGCGCGCGGTCCGCGCGGCCACCGACGCCGCCGCCCCCGCCAGCCCACGAGGTGTACGACCCCTCGGTGCGCTCCCAGCGCACCAGCTCCGGCGGCAGCTCCTCCAGGAAGCGTGACGGGGGGTTGTAGGACGGCTGCCCCCACGCCGAACGGGTGACCGCACGGGACAGGTAGAGCCGCTGTCGGGCACGGGTGATCCCCACGTACGCCAGTCGGCGCTCCTCCTCCAACTCGCGGGTGTCGCCCAGCGAGCGCAGGTGCGGGAAGACGCCGTCCTCCAGGCCGGTCAGGAAGACCACCGGAAACTCGAGGCCCTTGGCGGTGTGCAACGTCATCAGGGTGACGACGCCCTGGTGGTCGGGGTCGTCGGAGGGGATCTGGTCGGCGTCGGCCACCAGCGCGACCTGCTCCAGGAACCCGGCCAGGGTGGCCCGCTCCCCGTCCTCGCCCAGGGCCTCGATCCGCTCGGTGTACTCCCGGGCGACGCTGACCAACTCCTGGAGGTTGTCCACCCGACCGGCGTCCTGCGGGTCGAGGCTCTCCTCCAGCTCGGTGAGGTAGCCCGAGCGGGTCAGCAGGGCCTCCAGCACCTCCTCCGGGGTGCCGGTCTCGGCCAGCTCCCGTGCGCCGTCGAGCAGCGCCACGAAGTCGGCGATGCCGTTGGCCGCCCGGGTGGAGATGCCGGGCGCCTCACGGGCCCGGCGCAGCGCCGCGCCGAACGAGATCCGGTCGCGGCTGGACAGCGCCTCGACGCACGCCTCCGCACGGTCGCCGATGCCCCGGCGTGGGGTGTTCAGCACCCGCCGCAGGCTCACGGTGTCGTCGTCGTTGACCACCGAGCGCAGGTACGCCAGCGCGTCGCGGACCTCCTTGCGCTCGTAGAAGCGCACCCCGCCGACCACCTTGTACGGCAGGCCGGCGCGGATGAACACCTCCTCGAAGACGCGGGACTGGGCGTTGGTGCGGTAGAAGACGGCGACGTCACCGGGGCGGGTCTCGTCGGCGTCGACGAGTCGGTCGATCTCCCGGCCCACCCAGTCGGCCTCGGAGTGCTCGGTGTCCGCCACGTACCCGACGATCCGCTCGCCGTCGCCGGCCTCGCTCCACAGCCGCTTCGGCTTGCGGGACGTGTTGCGGTCGATCACCGCGTTGGCCGCGTTGAGGATGGTCTGCGTGGAGCGGTAGTTCTGTTCCAGCAGGATCGTCCGCGCGTCGCTGAAGTCCCGCTCGAACTCCAGGATGTTGCGGATCGTCGCGCCCCGGAACGCGTAGATCGACTGGTCGGCGTCACCGACCACGCACAGCTCGGCCGGGTCCAGCCCGTCGGTGCCGGAGACCAGCTCCTTGATCAGGACGTACTGGGCGTGGTTGGTGTCCTGGTATTCGTCGACGAGCACGTGCCGGAACCGCCGCCGATAGCTCTCGGCCACGTGCGGGTGGGACTGGAGCAGGTGCACCGTCGTCATGATCAGGTCGTCGAAGTCCAGCGCGTGCGCCTCGCGCAGCCGGCGCTGGTAGAGCGTGTACGCCTCGGCGAGCGCCCGCTCGTTGGGCCCGCTGGCCCGCGCGGCGAACTGCTCCGGGTCGACCAGCTCGTTCTTGAGGTTGGAGACCTGGGCGGCCAGCCCACGCGCCGGGTAGCGCTTCGGGTCGAGATCCAACTCCCGGGTGACCAACTGCATCAGGCGGCGGGAGTCATCCGCGTCGTAGATCGAGAACGTCGATTTGAGGCCGGCGTGCTCGTGCTCGGCGCGCAGGATGCGGACGCACGCGGAGTGGAACGTCGACACCCACATCAGCCGGGCCCGGGGACCGACCAGCGCGGCGACGCGCTCCTTCATCTCGCCCGCCGCCTTGTTGGTGAACGTGATGGCGATGATCTCGCCGGGGTGGACGTCCCGTGCGGCGAGCAGGTAGGCGATCCGGTGGGTGAGCACCCGGGTCTTGCCGGAACCGGCGCCGGCCACGATCAGCAACGGGGAGCCGGCGTGGCTGACCGCGTCGCGCTGCGGCCCGTTCAACCCGTCGAGCAGTTGCCCCGGATCGAGGCGGGCGGCGGCCGGCCCGGGCCGGTGCGGACGGGCCGGCGCGGACTCCGGCGCGGGCGGGGACGCGGGGATGTCGAAGAGAGGATGCATCGCGCGCCAAGTCTATGCCGCCAGCCGGACACTTCCCGACCGGTGCGGGGCCCGTCCGCCAGCCGGGCCCTGCGTCACGAACCGCGTCGAATCCTTGCGCGCCGGCCATCCGCGTGGGCATACTCGACGGCGTGATCGGAGCGCGCTACTACTTTTACTACGGCACCGGGAGTCCGGCTGCCGTAGGTCGCGCCTGATCGATCAGACCTGCGAAAAGCCCCGGGCTCCTGGAGTCCGGGGCTTTTTCGTCCCGGGTTGCGGGCACGGGGCACCAGAGCGCGAGAGGTACCCGATGATGACAGACGTGGTGGAGCAGAACGGCGGCCCGGCACGGCCGGACCCGGCACAGGCCCCGGTCGACGGGAGCGTGCCGGAGGCGGGCCCTCCGATGGAGTCCGGCGAACCGGCCGACGCGCGGACCGGCACGGTGGAGCCGACCGCCGCCGCGCGGATCGTGCAGATCAGGGAGCGGATCGACGAGATCGACCACGCCTTGATCACGCTCTGGCAGGAGCGGGCCGCGCTGTCGCGGGAGGTCGGCGCGACCCGGATGGCCTCCGGCGGCACCCGGCTGGTGCTCTCCCGGGAACGGGACATCCTGGAACGCTTCCGGCTCGCGCTCGGCGCCGACGGTACGCAACTGGCGCTGTTGCTGCTGCGAGCGGGCCGCGGCCCGCTCTGAGGCGCTCAGCGGGCCGGGAAAGACAGAACCGCCTGCCGTCGTCGTGGTGACGTCGGCAGGCGGTTCCGATGGATCACGCCTCGTGGGTGGCGACGATCTCGCGCCGCTCCGCGAAGTGGCAGGCGCTCGGGTGGTCCGAGTCGCGGCGGATCTCCAGCAGCGGGACCTGCTCGGCGCAGACATCCTGCGCCTTCCAGCAGCGGGTCCGGAACCGGCAGCCCGAGGGCGGGCTGATCGGCGACGGCACGTCACCCGTGAGCCGGATGATCGTCTTGTTGTTCCGCTGGGTCGGGTCCGGCACCGGCACCGCCGAGAGCAGCGCCTGGGTGTACGGGTGGGTCGGCCGCTCGTAGATCTCGTCCTCGGTGCCGATCTCGACGATCTTGCCGAGGTACATCACCGCCACGCGGTCCGACAGGTGGCGGACCACCGACAGGTCGTGGGCAATGAAGATGTACGACAGGCCCAGCTCACCCTGCAGCTTCTCCAGCAGGTTCATCACCTGGGCCTGGATGGAGACGTCCAGCGCCGAGACGGGCTCGTCGCAGACGATCACCTCGGGCCGCAGCGCGAGCGCCCGGGCGATGCCGATGCGCTGCCGCTGACCGCCGGAGAACTGGTGCGGGTACCGGTTGATGTGCTCCGGGTTCAGCCCGACCAGGTCGAGCAGCTCGCGGACCTTGGCCCGGCGGCTGCCCCGGGGCGCCACCTCCGGGTGGATCTCGAACGGCTCACCGATCAGGTCGCCGACCGTCATCCGCGGGTTCAGCGAGGTGTACGGGTCCTGCATGACCAGCTGGATCTGCCGACGCAGCCGGCGCAGCGCCCCACCGGAGAGCTTGGAGATGTCCTGGCCCTTGTAGACCACGCTGCCTGCGGTCGGCTTCTCCAGGTTCATCAGAACCCGGGCGAGGGTCGACTTGCCGCAGCCGGACTCGCCGACGACACCGAGCGTCTCGCCGGCCCGAAGACCGAACGAGACCCCGTCGACGGCCTTGACCTGACCGACGGTCTTCTTGAACACCACACCCTGGGTGACGGGGTAGTGCTTGACCAGGTCACGGACCTCGAGGATGTTCTCAGACACGGTTCACCAGCTCCTCGGCGAAGTGGCAGGCGCTGGCCCGGGCGTGGCCCACCTGAAGCAGCGGGGGGACCTTCTCCCGGCACACCGGCTGAGCCATGGGGCAGCGCGGGTTGAACGGGCAGCCCGGCGGGATGTTCATCAGGTTCGGCGGGAGGCCCTTGATCGTCCGGAGCTGCTGCCCCTTCTCGTCGAGACGCGGGATCGAGTCGATCAGACCCATCGTGTACGGGTGCGCCGGCTTGGCGTACAGGTCGTACACGTCGGCTTCCTCGACGATGCGGCCCGCGTACATGACGGCGATCCGGTCCGCGACGTCGGCGACCACGCCGAGGTCGTGGGTGATCAGGATCATGCCCATCTGCCGCTCACGCTGAAGCTCCGCGAGCAGGTCCATGATCTGGGCCTGCACGGTCACGTCGAGCGCGGTGGTCGGCTCGTCGGCGATCAGCACCTCGGGGTCGAGCGCCAGCGACATCGCGATCATCGCGCGCTGCCGCATACCACCGGAGAACTGGTGCGGATAGTTGTTGAACCGGCCCTTGGCGTTCGGGATCTTGACCTGGTCGAGCATTTCGATCGCGCGCTTCTTGGCGTCGGCGCGACCCATGCCCCGCCGGACCCGGAACTGCTCGGCGATCTGGAACCCGACGGTGAAGACCGGGTTCAGGGCGGAGAGCGCGTCCTGGAAGATCATCGCGATGCCCTCGCCGCGGATGCGGCGGCGCTCCTCGCCGGACATGCGGAGCATGTCCTTGCCGTGGAAGCGGACCTGCCCACCGGTGACGAAACCCGGGGGCGTGTCGAGGATGCCCATGATGGTCTGCGCCGTGACGCTCTTGCCGGAGCCGGACTCGCCGAGCACGGCGAGGGTCTCCCCCGCGTCGACGTGGTACGTGACCCCGTTGATGACCTTTGCGACGCCGTCCCGGGTACGGAACTCCACCCGCAGGTCGTCGACCTCGAGCAGCCGGCCGGAGGGACGCCCGGACCCGCCGGATCCCGGCGCGGACTGCTCGGACACGAGAATGTCGGACACTGGATCTCCCCTAGCGGAGTTTCGGATCGAGGGCCTCGCGGACCGCCTCGCCGAGCATCACGAAGCTCAGCACCGCGGCGACGAGGAAGGCGGCGGGGAAGAACACCAGCCCCGGCGCGACCCGGATGAAATCCTTGCCCTCGCTGATCATGATGCCCCAGGACACCACCGGCGACTTCAGGCCGACGCCCAGGAACGAGAGGGTGGCCTCGGCGCCGATGAACGAGCCGACCATGATCGTGCCGTAGACCAGCAGCGGGGCCAGACAGTTCGGCAGCAGGTGCTTGAGGATGATCCGACCGCTACCGGCACCCAGCGCGCGGGCCGCGACGATGTAGTCGGCCTCCCGGGTGGCGAGCACCGAGGAGCGCATCAGCCGCATCACGACCGGCCAGCTCAGCACGATCAGCGAGACGGTCACCAGGCCCATGATCTCGGCCTTGCTGTTGCTGGTGCCCGAGCCGTTGAACGTGGTCAGGATGACGATCGCGCCGAGCACGAACGGAACCCCGAAGAACACGTCGGCGATCCGGCTGAGCAGCGTGTCGACCCAACCACCGAGGTAGCCGGAGATGATGCCCATGGTCCCACCAACCAGCAGGGTGCCGACCACGGAGAGCACGGCGACCACGACGGAGGCGCGGGCACCGTAGATGACCCGGGCGTAGACGTCCCGGCCCTGTAGGTCGTACCCGAACCAGGCGTTCCCGGACGCCTTGTTGAGGCTGCGCGACAGGGAGCCGTTGACCGCGTCGCCCGGGGCGAACAGCGACGGGAAGGCCGCCATCAACAGGAAGATGACGATGAACGTCGCCGAGATCCAGAACAGCGGCTTGCGGCGCAGGTCGCGCCAGGCGTCACCGAGCAGACCGCGCGGCTTCTCGTTGCTCTGGGGCCCCGGGGCGGCCGGGGTGTCCGTCGCCTGCGGGGTGGGGGTGCTGACGATCGATGCGGTGCTTGGGTCACTCATAACGGATCCTCGGGTCCAGGGCGGCGTAGAGCAGGTCGACCAACAGGTTCATCAACAGATAGACGACCACCAGTACGACCACGATGCCGACCACCGTAGCGCTCTCCTTGGTGATGATCGCGCGGTAGACCTCGCGGCCGATTCCGTTGATGCCGAAGATGCCCTCGGTGACGATCGCGCCGCCCATCAGCGCGCCAAGGTCGGTGCCGAGCAGGGTGACCACCGGAATGAGCGAGTTGCGCAGCAGGTGCACACCCACGACCCGGCGCATCGGCAGGCCCTTGGCGATGGCGGTGCGCACGTAGTCCGCTCGGCGGTTCTCCGCGATGCTCGTGCGGGCCACCCGGGCGATGTACGCCACCGACGCGCTACCGAGCACGAAGCCCGGGACGATCAGTTCGGACAGCCGCATCTCCGACGAGACGGTCGGCTTGACGAGGCCCCACTGCACGCCCAGCAGCCACTGCAGCACGAAGCCGACGACGAACACCGGCAGCGCGAGCAGGAAGAGGGTCGAGACCAGGACCAGGTTGTCCAGGAAGCCGTTGCGGCGCAGACCGGTCAGGATGCCGGCGCCGAGGCCGACGATGGCCTCGATGGCGAGCGCGACCAGGGCCAGCTTCAGCGTGTTGGGGTACGCCGTGGCGATGATGTCGCCGATTTCGCGCTGCGAGAACGTCTGCCCGAAGTCGCCCTGAAGGAGGTTCTTCATGTAGTTGCCGTACTGCACGAAGACGTTCTGGTCCAGGTGGTACTTCTCGGTCATGTACGCGATGTACTGATCCGGGCAGCGGCGCTCGCCGCACTTGCCGGCGAACGGGTCGCCCGGGACCGACCAGACGAGCCAGTAGATCAGGAAAGTCGAGCCGATGAAGACCGGCACGAGTTGGAGCAGCCGTCTCAACAGATAACGGCCCATGGGGTGGTCCTCCAGACAGGGGGCGCGTCGGACGGCCGACACGGTGGCGACAACGTGGCGAGTGGCATGTTGTAGCACCCACTCGCGGAACGGCCCCGGGTCGGGCTCACCGGATGTGGCGAGCCCGACCCGGGGTCAGACCGTACGGATCAGAGCTCGACCGAGGTGATGTCGAGTTCGCCGACGTTGTTCAGCTCGAGCTTCTTGATCTTCTCCGAGTGGCCGGACTGCTGGCCGTAGAAGTAGATCGGGATGCTCGGGACGTCCTGGTCGACAACCTCGACGGCCTTGGCGAACGCCTCGTGCGAGGCCTCCAGGCTCGGCGCGGCGCTGGCCTGCTTGGCCAGGGTGTCGACCTGCGGGTTGCTGTACAGGCCGTCGTTGGAGGAGCCACCCTTGACGTAGAGCGGGTTGACCCAGTTCTCCACGTCCGGGTAGTCCTGCTGCCAGGCGGCACGGTACGGGCCGTTCATCTTGTGCGCGTTGATGTTCTGCCGGAAGACCGCGAAGGTCGGGACGCCCTCGGCGCGGGCCTCGATGCCGAGGTTGGTCTTGACCTGCTGCGCAACGGCGTCCATCCAGTCCTTGTGGCTGGAGTCGGCGTTGTAGTAGAACACCATCTCACCGGTGAAGCCGCCGGCCTCGGTCAGCAGCTGCTTGGCCGTGGTCGGGTCGAACTTGCAGGCGGTGCAGTTGCCCGGCTTGGCGCCCGGGGTCAGCGGGTTCGCCCAGCTGTCGGCCGGCTTGCGGGTACCGAAGAAGATCTTGTCCGAGATCTCCTGCCGGTTGATCGACAGCGAGACCGCGCGACGCAGCTTCGGGTTCTGGAAGCGCTTGTCGTAGATCGGGAACGCGATGAACGCGGTCGACGGGGTGACCGTGTTCAGGCCCCGCTCGCCGAGGTCGGCCTTCCACTTGTCGCCGGCGAGCGCCGAGGTGGGGACAACCTCCATGAAGTCGAGGTTGTTGCTCAGCAGGTCGGCGTACGCGGCCGTCTCGTCCTGGTAGAGCTTGACGTCGACGTCCTTGATCTTCATCTTGTCACGCAGGTTGTAGTCGTCGAAGCGCGTGAGCTTGATGACGACGTTGTCCTGCCACGAGACGAACTTCACCGGGCCGTTGCCGATCGGCTTCTTACCGAAGTCCTCGGGCTTCATGGTGAAGAACGCGTCCGGCAGCGGCATGAAGGCGCTGTAGCCGAGCTTGGTCGGGAAGACCGCGGTCGGCGCGGCGAGGGTGACCTCGAAGGTCTGGTCGTCGACGACCTTCAGGCCGGAGAGCTCCTTGGCCGACGGGGTCGGGGCCTTCTGCGGGCCGTCCGCGCCGTCCGGGTCCTCGGTGTAGGTCTTGTCGAAGCCCTCGATGTCCGAGAAGAAGGAGCCGTTCTGCGCGCCGTTCGGCGAGTACGCGGCCCAGTTCCAGGCGTCGACGAAGTTCTTCGCCTTCACCTCGGTACCGTCGTGGAACTTGGTACCCTTCTTGATCTTGATCGTGAAGACCTTGGAGTCCTTGGTGTCGATGGACTCGGCCAGCG
Source organism: Micromonospora sp. CA-248212 (assembly GCF_050948405.1). NCBI lineage: Bacteria > Bacillati > Actinomycetota > Actinomycetes > Micromonosporales > Micromonosporaceae > Micromonospora > Micromonospora sp. CA-248212. The sequence continues at coordinate 6,370,297 of NZ_CP192023.1, forward strand.
CGTTGCGCGGGGCCCCACCGTCGTTCGGGTACTCAACCAGGCCGGTGAACAGCCAGTCGATGACCTTGCCACCGCCGGTCTCCGTGGTGTTCGACGGAACCAGCGGGTTCTCCGGCTGGACGCCGTGGATGACGATGGCGCCGTCCTTGCTGGCGGCGGCGTCGCCGTCGCCGTCACCGCTCGAGCAACCGCTCGCGACAAGCGCGGCAGCCGCGCTGAGCGCGATCGCGCTCGTCGCCCGCTTCGAGACTCTCATTCCGAGGGGCCTCCTCTTTCTAACCTGGTCCGTCGTGGGTTTCACGCACGTTTGGGGGTGACACCGCCCGGCTACCTCGGGGCGGAGGTCGCCGGGACCACAGGGAAGTTTGGAGACACCCCTGATGTTCCGATCCGCCGGGCTCCCCACCCGACGGGGCACGACGCTACGCAGGCGTCGCGACCACGAACCCGCCGGGAAGCAGCGGAGATCATGGTCGTGGGCCGTACGGAGTGCCACACACCGAGGGTGAGGTGCTGCCACTGTGACACCCACCGGCCTCTTCCGTGAAGGTGCCGTTATCAAGCCGTTAGTTGCCCGCCACGTAGCCGATACTTGAAAAATGATCATAAAACGGTCGGTGTGTAGCTCCCCGGCTTCAACGCTCCGACCTGCCAGGAGACCCGTGCGGCGCTCAGATCCCGGTCTTTGTGAGTCACCCCGCACCCGGGGCCGTCGATCGGTGACCGCTCGCGCACTCAGTGTTCTTTACCCGTCCGGATGATGTCCTCGTCCGCTACACGGGCACCAGCACCAACTGGGTGGACGAGGGCGCCGCGGACGGACTTCTGCACACCACCTACGGCCGAGATGACATCGGCCCCGGCACCGCTCGCGCGGTTCCGGGGCCGATGGTGCGGCGAAATGGATCAGGCGGTGAAGCGGACCTTACGGCGACGCACCACCAGGACGGCCACCGCGCCCGCGGCGAGCAGCAGCAGACCCGCGGTCGCCGCCGCCGCGATCGGCGAACCGGTCAGCGGCAGGCCGCCACCGTTGCTCGCCGGCGAGGTGGACGGGGCCGGGCTGGCCGGCTGCGCCGAGTCCGACGGCGTGGCCGACGGGGTGGTCGGCGACGGCGACGCGCTCGGGGTCGCCGACGGGGTGGCCGGCGGCGTCGTGGGGACGGCCGTGAAGGTGGCCGCCGCCTGGGCGGTGACCGTCGCGCCGGTGCTGCCACCGAGGATCAGCTTCTGCGCCTTCTTGGGGCCGGTGAACAGGAACACCCGGCCGAAGGAGACCGAGTCCTGCGCGGTCAGGGTCACGTTGACCGTGCCGGCGGCCTCGGCGGCGAGCCAGAACTGCCCGCCGTTGGTGGTCGTGGTGACCGGCTTGCCCTCGGCGTCGACGGCGGTGCCGCCGGTGGCCGCGACGGTGATGGCGCCCGCCGGGCCCTTCACCGTGAACGGACCGGCCTTGCCGCCGACCGTCGCGGTGGCGCTGGCCGGGTCGACGGACAGCTCGGCACGCGGCTCCGGCTGGTCGGTGGCGTTCTTGACGAGGTAGTCACGAACCTTCGTGATCACCTCGTACTGGTTGCGCGGCTGCAGGTCCTTCTCCCAGGCGCCCAGCTCGATGCCGTCGCTGAAGTGCCAGATGGCGGTCTGGGTGCCGAAGTAGAGCAGGTTGTCGAGCTGCTTCTTGCCGATCTTGGTCTCCACGCCGGCGGCGGCGAGGAGCTTGGTCGAGTCGGCGTTCGGGTAACCGTGGGTGAGCACCCACTGCACCTTGCCGAGGTTCTTCACCTGGGACTCGTCCCAGGTGCCCTCCTCGTACTTGCCGTCGAGCTTCACGTTGGTGTGGTAGTCGATGCAGAACGCCGGCACCAGCTTGCCGTCGATCTTCAGAGCGAGCGCGGACGTCTGGATCGGCTTGCCGTCGAGCTTGAGCTTGACCTGGCTGCCCTCGACCGCCTTGGCCACACCGGTGGCCGGAGCGGCGGCGGCGGCGCCAGCCACGCCGAACGCCAGGGCACTGCCCGCGACAGCGGCCAGGGCGACCCGCGCCCAGCGTTGTCCTCGTTGTCCGAACATCAGAAGTGGTACCTCTCCCCCAGGGGTGACCCGCGATCCGCGGGCACGCGCGTGAGCCGTCGTTTCCGCGGGATGCGACACCCACGCGCGGAAACGGGACCGGGGCAGTATGGAACCACGGTTGATCTTTTGTCAGCCCCGCCCGGCGGCATCCGTGGCATGTGTCCGAATTGCCGGGGCGGAGGAATTAATCACACGAGCCGGCGGTCCGCCGCCCAGCGGGAAAGCTCGTACCGGTTGGACATCTGGAGCTTGCGCAGCACGTTCGACACGTGCGTCTCCACCGTCTTGATGGAGATGAACAATTCCTTGGCGATCTCCTTGTACGCGTACCCCCGGGCGAGCAGGCGCAGCACCTCCCGCTCACGGTTGGTGAGCTGGTCCAGCTCCGGGTCGGCGACCGGCGCGTCCGGCCGCGCCGCGAACGCGTCCAGCACGAACCCGGCCAGCCGAGGGCTGAACACGGCGTCACCGTCGGCCACCCGGCGGATCGCGGCGGCCAACTCGTCCGGCGAGATGGTCTTGGTGACGTACCCCCGCGCGCCGGCCCGGATCAGCCCGATCACGTCCTCGGCCGCGTCGGAGACGCTCAGGGCCAGGAACTTGACCTGCGGGTGACTGCGCCGCATCGCCTCCAGCACCGCGCGGCCGCCACCGTCGGGCATGTGCACGTCGAGCAGCACCACGTCGGGCACCGTGACGGCGATCCGGGCCACCGCCTCGGCCACCGTGCTCGCCTCGCCCACCACCTCGACGTGGGCGCCCAGCTCGGCACGTACCCCGGCGCGGAACATCGCGTGGTCGTCCACCAGGAAGACCCGCAGGCGTTCCGGGCGGCTCTGAACCGGGTGCTCCGTCGGCTGCTCGGCCATGGTCATTTGTTCCTCTCCGCCGCGGACGAGTCCCGGGAGATCGGCAGGATCAACCGGACCTCAGTCCCCTCCCCCGGGCCGGACCGGATCTCGGCCCGTCCGCCGTGCCGCTTCATCCGTCCGATGATCGAACCGCGTACGCCGTGCCGGTGGTCCTCCACCGTATCCGGATCGAAGCCCTTGCCCCGGTCCCGGACGAAGACACTTACCTGTTCCGGTTCCACCTCGGCGTAGAGCGACACGGTCTGCACGCCGGCGTGCCGTGCCGCGTTCACCAGCGCCTCCCGGGCGGCGGCGACCAGCGCGCCGACCTTCTCGTCGGTCTCGCGGTCACCCACCACCACCGCCTCCACGGTGATCGCGAACGTGTCCTCGACCTCGGCGGCAGCCTGCTCCAGGGCCGCCGCGAAGCGCTCGTTCGGCGAGGCCGTGGGCTTGTAGAGCCAGTTGCGCAGCGAGCGTTCCTGCCCCCGCGCCAACCGCTGCACCGTCTTGACGTCGCCCGCGTTGCGCTGGATCAGCGCCAGGGTGTGCAGCACCTGGTCGTGCACCATCGCGGCCAGCTCGGCCCGCTCCTGCTCCCGGATGCGACCCTCACGCTCCGCGCGGAGCTGGTTGTACGTCCGCCAGAGCACCGGCGCGGCGACCACGCCGACCCCGGCCAACCCGACCAGCGCGAAGATCACCCCGTTGATCACCGCGTCGAAGTTCTGTGCCGGCGAGTAGACCGCCGCGACACCGATGATGCCGACCGCGACCAGTACCCCGCCGCCGATGAACCGGAGCACGAAGGCCCGCCGGTCGCTCTCCTCGACGACCGCCCCAAGCCACGGGACCGGCATCGTCTCGCCCCAGCGCCGCCGCCGCTCGGGCGCCGACTGGTGCCAGATCACGCCCGCGCCGACCGCGATGATGGCCACCAGCCACCCGGCGGTGCCCGCCGCGCCGACCGAGTCGAAGACCATCACCTGGATCAACAGGACGCCGAGCCCGATCGCGACGAACGGCAGGAGCTGGGCCACGTCCCGCCGGGGCGGCACGGCGGTGTCACCGGGCCGCAGCGGCACCACCGCCCAGAACGCCGCGTACAGCAGCAGGCCGAGCCCACTGAGCCCGAGCAGCACCATGAACGCGACGCGCACGCGCAGCACCGAGATGCCGAGGTGATCGGCGATACCGGCGGCCACGCCGGCGGCCATCCGATGCTCGGGGGCCCGGTACAGGCGCGGAGGCGGGGTCACGGTGCTGATCACAGGCTCCCTGGTCACGGTGGTGGGGCTTGGTGCGGGTCGGTGAGTTCGATCGTCACACGCTGCGGCGTCCCACGACCACGGGGACGCCCCCGACATTCCGGCCTTGGAGATCTCAGGGTGGTGTCAGGGTCGGGTCCTGAGGTCGTTCGGGCGAGGTGGGTCGCAGGATCGAGGCATGACCGAGGAAGCTGCCCCGCCGCCCCGCCCCGGGCCGGCACAGTCGGGCGGTTCAGTACCGCCCGCACCGCCCACGACACCCGCCGGCTGGACCGAGCCGACCACGTTCGGCCCACCCGCCACACCGCCGACTGACGCCCAGCACGAGCCGCCGGGCGCCGGCTACGCCCCGGGTGCCGGCTACGCGCCGGGTGCCGGCTACGCGGCCGGCACGGGCTACGGGCCCGGCGGGGGTACGACCGGCACGGGCTACGGGCCCGGCGGTGGCGCGGGTACGCCTGGAGGGCCCGGCACGGCCGGACCGTCCGGGGGCCCGCTGGGCGGCACCGGCTTCACCTCGCGGTACGGGCTGGTCCGGCCCCGCGACGGCCGTTACCTCGCCGGGGTCTGCGCGGCGATCGGACGAGCCACCAACACCGACCCGGTGCTGTGGCGGGTGCTCCTCGCCGTGCTCGGGTTCTTCGGCGGCATCGGCATCCTGGTGTACGTCGCCGCCTGGCTGATCATCCCCAACGAGGGCGACACGGCCTCTCCGGTGGAGTCCATGCTGGGGCGGGGCCGTTCCAGCATGTCCCCGGTAACCGTGATCATCCTGGGCATCCTGGTGGCCGCGAGCTTCGGCTACATCGTCACCGACGCCTTCCGCGCGGTCCTGCTCGGCGCGGCCATCCTGATCGGCGGCGCGTTGCTCCTCAACCGGGACAACCGTGGGCCACAGCCCTCGGGTGGACCGGTGCCGCCCGCCCCGGCGGGCACGCCACCCGGGCCGGTTCCGCCGGTCGCCTGGCCCGCTCCCGCGTACGGCACGGTGCCGCCCGGCGGTCCGCTGGCGACCGCGCCGCTGGCGGGCGACACCCTGTCGTACGCCACCGCGCCGCAGAGCGCGTACCCGCCTGTCCCGGGTGGTCAGCCGCCCGCGACGGCGCAGCCGCCCGTCGGCGCGCAGCCGGCATCCCCGGCGACGCTGGTGTCCGGGGCAGGTCCGGTGTCCGCGCAGCCGGCCGCCGCGACGGCCACGTCGCAGGGCACCGGTTGGCCGGCCCCCGATCCCGGATGGCCGGGCGGCGACTCGCCCACCAGCGGCTGGCCGTCGGCGCCGGTGACCGCCGTACCCGCCGCCGGCCCGTCCACCCTCCCCGGGGCGACGACGCCGGGCGGATACCGCCCTCCGTTCGCTCCACACGGCCCGTACGCGGCACCGGCGCCGGTCGCGTACCCCCCGCCCAAGCCACCGAAGCCACCGAAGCGACCCCGGGAGCGTTCGCCGCTCGGTCCGGTGACCTTCTCGCTGATCTTCCTGGCGCTCGGCGTGGTCGCCCTGCTCGACCTGTTGGACGTCTTCGACGTCGGCGCCTCGGCGTACTTCGCGGCCGCGTTGGCCACTATCGGGCTGGGACTGCTGGTCGGCACCTGGTTCGGCCGGGCGCGCTGGTTGATCGCGCTGGGGCTGGTGACGGCCGCCGCGTTGGGCACGGCGACCGTCGCCGAGTCCTACGACCGGATCCGGGGCGTGGACGGCGCGGTCACCTGGGCGCCCACCGACTACCGCGACCTCGCCGACCGGTACGAGAACAGTTTCGGTGACGCCGTCCTCGACCTGCGCGGCATCGACTTCACGAAGCAGGACACCCAGGTGACCGTGGCGATCAACTTCGGTCAGGCGACCGTGGTCGTACCGCCCAACGTGGACGTCACCACGGTGGCCGACGTCAACGCCGGCGACGCCACCGTCTTCGGCAACCGATCCGGCGGAATCGACGGCCGGCTGCGGGAGTCCACCGACCTGGGCGCGGACGGCCCCGGCGGCGGGAAGCTGCGGCTGTACATCCACGTCAATGCCGGCAACCTGGAGGTGACCCGGTGAAGGCTCACCGTACGGACCTGCTCTCGTTCGCCTTCGGGCTGGTGTTCCTGGCGCTGTCGGCCTGGTGGCTGCTCGCCCAACTGCTCGGGCTCGCGCTGCCGCCGGTCGGCTGGTTCCTGGCCGGCGCGCTGATCCTGATCGGAGTCTTCGGTCTGGTCGGCGCGCTGCGCTCCGGCCGGTCCGGCCGCCCGGAGCCGATCGAGACCACCGGACCGGGTGCGACGGCCTCCGCTGCGACGGGCGCGCCCGCGCCCGTCGCAGCCGAGCAGGGCACGCCGCGGACCGCCTCGTTCGAGCCGACCGGGTACGAGCCGCCCGCGCCGACCATGTTCGAGTCCATGCCCGACCCTGCGCCCACGGCGGAGCTACGCACGCCGGAGCCGCCCACGGCCGAACTACGGACACCGGAGCCGCCCATGGCCGAGCTGGGCACACCGGAGCCGCCCACGGCCGAGCTGAGCACGGCGGACGCGGCGACGGCCGGCATGGTCCATCCCGCCTGGCTGGCGCACGCCCCGGCCGAGCCGGAGACCTCGCCGGCCACGGCGCAGGCCGCCGAACCGACCCGGGTCGACCACCCGCTCACCCCGGTCGGCGAGACCCGGGCGGCCGATCCGTCGGCCGAGACGTCGGCCGGCGACAAGGATCCGGCGGCCAGCGCCGGCCCCGCCACCGGCGACGATCCGGCGGGCGCTGACGAGCGGGCGGGGCGGCGAGAGGATTCCTGACCCCGGCGGTCGCCCCGGGCCGGAGGGCTCGCCGCTGCGGCCGGGGCGGACAGGCGCATATGCTGGCCGGTGGAGATCTCGCCTCCGCCGGCCGGCCCGTCCCGCCATGGCGCCCCCGCCGCGATTCCCGTCTCTACCCCGTCAGGAGCCCGCCCGTCATGACGCAGTCCCCCGCCGTGCGTACCACCGGCCGGTCCGGTCCGGTCCGCATCGGCGAGCGAGCCGCCCGTACGCTCGTCTCCGAGCTGGCCCGGATGAACGACCCGAAGGTCGCCCTGCTGGTCGGCGTGAGCCCGGAGTCCGCGGTGCTGGCCGCGGCGATCGAGGCGCTGCTCCCCGGCGACCGGCTCACCGTGGTGCCCGCCGAGTCGTCCACCGCCGCCGCGCTCCGTGAGCACGTCACCGCCCAGGGCCGGTGGGTCGCCGACCGGGTACACGTGGTCGACGCGCTCTCCGACGCCGAGCCCGCGGCGGTGGTCGTCGCCGGTGAGGCGTTCGTCGGCACCGCCGAGGAGGCCCGTCACGACATCCAGGGGTTGTCGAAGTACCTCGCCGACGGCGCGGTGCTGACCGTCGCCACCACCGCGACGCCGGGCCGGACCACCGGCGCGGCCGGCGAGCTGGGCCGCCAGGACGCCCTGTACGGCGTCGGCAGCGACCTGGTGCTGCGCAACTCGCCGCCGATACGGGTCCACCGACTGCGGTTCACGCCGGCCAGTCCGGCGGCGGCCGACCGGCTGGCCCCGGCGTACCGGCCGTCCAGCGTGCCGCTGACCAGGGGCATGCACATCGACTCCAACGGGGTGGCGGCGGCGGGCATCACGCTGGGTCTGGCGGCGCTGGCCCGGGTGGCGCGTCCGTCGTCCAAGCTGTGGCTGCTGCCGGCGCTGGCGGCCGGCCCGGTCGCCGCGTTCTTCCGGGATCCGCAGCGGGACGTGCCGGAGGACCCGAACGCCGTGGTCGCCAGCGCGGACGGCAAGGTCCTGTCGGTGCAGCGGCTGCACGACGAGCGGTTCGGTGACGGCGAGTGGCTGCGCGTCGCGGTCTTCCTGTCCGTGCTGGACGTGCACGTCAACCGGGCCCCGGTCGCCGGCAAGGTGGTGGACTACTTCGTCGCCGACGGTGGTTTCGTCAACGCGATGAAGCCGGACGCCGAGCACAACGTCGCCGCGTACACGGTGCTGGACACCAGCCGCGGCACGGTGGTGGTCGCGCAGCGGACCGGTCTGATCGCCCGCCGCATCGTGCAGCGCGCGCCGATCGGCGCGCTGCTGGCCAAGGGCGAGCGGTTCGGGCTCATCCGGTTCGGCTCGCGGACCGACGTCTACCTGCCGGCCGACGCCGCGGAACCGCTGGTGGGGCCGGGCGACAAGGTCGTCGGCGGCGCCACGGTGATCGCCCGCTGGCGCTGAGACGAAGAACGGGGCGCCGCTGTCCGCGGCGCCCCGTTCTCGTACGTCGGGTCAGGCGGTACGACGCTGGCGCAGCCAGAGCACCGGCCCGCTGATCAGGTAACCGACCACGATCAGGGCGAACGTGAGCCGGATGTCGACGAGCGCGCCGAGCACCGGGGCGAGCCAGAGCCACGGCGGCAGCTTCACCAGGCGCGCGAGCTTGGCGTACGGGAAGCTGGACACCATCGCGAAGGCGAGCAGCGCCACGCCGGCCACGAGCACGAAGCCGGGCACCGGCAGACCGATCGCCACGGTCACGGCGAGCACGGCGGCGGCCATGGTGGTGGGGACACCGCAGAAGAAGCGGCCGTCCTTCGGTGAGACGTTGAAGCGGGCCAGCCGGATCGCCGCGCACGCCGCGACCAGCGCACAGGCGACCGCAGCCGCGGCCGTCGACACGGAGCCGGCGAGCGACGCGTAGACCACCACCGGCGCGGCGAGGCCGAACGAGCACATGTCGGCGAGCGAGTCCATCTGAGCGCCGAACGGGCTGGCGACGCCGAGCCGACGCGCCAACGCACCGTCCAGGCCGTCGAAGATGACGCAGGCGATCAGGCAGAGGGCGGCGATGCGCACCTCGCCCTGCATGGCCAGGAAGATCGCCAGCATGCCGAGCATCAGGCTGGCCAGGGTGCAGGCGTTGACCAGGGCGAACTTCATCCGGCGGGCCATCGTGCGCTCGCCGGGGAGCAGGGGGATCGACCCGGCGGTGGCCTCGTCGGTGTGCGCCATCGGCAGCGCCGGGCTGACCGGCATGACCGCTTCGATGCCGGCGCGGCTGACGCCGGCAGGCCGGCTGAGCCGGTCCAGGCCGTAGCGACGGCGCTGGCGGTCGGCGTACCGGTGCTCGGGCAGTGTCAGGTCGGTGGTCCGCAGGTCACCGTCACGGCGGCCCACCCGGACCAGCAACACCTGGCGGGCGAACGTGCTGCTGCGGCGCAACTGGCCCGCCCAGCGACGCCCTGCGGGGCGCGGACTGTCAGTCGTACGACGCCGGCGCCAAAGGGCTCTCGGCACGTTTCCTCCATCACCGGATCGGCTTGCCGCCCTCGGGGGGCGGGTGTCCGGCTGTCTCGTGCCGGACCTTACGTGGCCCGGCAGCCGTTTTGGCGGAGTACACCATCGCACAGGGGAACGGGGCTTGGCGATAGCTGCCGGCGGTACTCATCTGGTACAAACCACGCGAACCGCTTGTTATTCCCCATCCCGGGCTTCATCGCCCGTTTCCTCCACCATTCCCGCCTCTGACTCTACCGGAGGGTAGCCAACTCGGCTCGCTGAGCCGAGTGCTATGCGGCCAGCTGTCCGATTGCCGAGGCAGCGATGCCGGTCAGCGGCAGCTCAGCGGTCTGCGCGACGGTGAACCAGCCCGCCCGCGCGGTCGAGCCACCGGCGGACTCGGTCACCACGGCGTCGGTGGGGGCGTCCACCAGCACCCGGTAGACCACCCGGACGCCGTGCCAGTCCAACGGACGACCCTCCGGGCCGAGCGCGGCCGGGTTGTGCAGGTTGTCCACGCCGAGCAGCTCCACCACGCGGCCCACCTGACCGCCCTCCTCCACCAGTTCCCGGAGCAGCCCGGTGGTCGGCTGCTCACCGTGATCGGTGCCGCCGCCGGGTAGGTGCCACTTGCCGGCACCGGGGTAGCCGTCGGCGATCTGGGTCAGCAGGATCCGCCCCGCCGGGTCGGTGACCAGCCCGTACGCCCCGAAGCGCAGCCGGCGATCCGGATGCGACGGCGCGGGCGGCTCGGCGGACGGGTACGCGTCGACCGGAAGCGAAACGGCGGGCAGGCCGAGCAGTTCGGCGCTGAACGGCGTCAACGGCAGCTCGGCCACGGCCCCGGGGTCGACCCAACGGGTCTCCACGCCACCGCCGGTGACCTCCGGCACACCGTCAGGTACGGCGAGGTCGAACAGCAAGCGGTCGGTGTGCACCGACGTACCGCCACCCGCGTCGGCGTTCACGTCCGCGACGACAGCCCGCAACCGACCCACCGACGCGCTCGAACCGGTCTGCTCGGTGAACGCGCGCACCACGGCCCGCTCCGGGTGCTCCGCGTGCGCGACAAGCCCTCCCGGCAGCGACCAGGCCCGCGCCCCGCTATCCCGGACAACCAGAAACCGCCCCAGATCCCCCAACAGACCATAGGAACCAACCCGCCGCACCGACTCCACCCCGCCCACGCCCCTACCCCCGTCCCCAACAGCACCCGGTGATCATGAAGTTATCGCCGTCCATCTCGGCGTGTCCTGACAATAACTTCATGATCACCGCGAGGCCGGTGGGCGGGGGCCAGGGTGGGGGTGGGGGTCAGGTTAGTTGGGCTGCTTGGACTGCTTCGGCTGTCACCTCGGTCAGGCGGTCGGTGGGCAGGGCGCCCAACTCCTCGCGGGCGAACCAACGGGCCTCGCAGGTGGAGCCGCCGACGTCGCCGATGATCAGCGGGTTGGGCTGGTCGACCACCACGCGGTAGAAGGCGCGTACGCCGTGCCAGTCGATCGGATAACCCTCCGGACCGAGCGAGGCGGCGTCGCGGTGGCTCGCCACACCGAGCAGCTCGACGAGGCGTCCGGCCTGGCCGGTCTCCTCGACCAGCTCCCGGATGAGCGCCGCGCCGGGCTGCTCGCCGTAGTCGGTGCCGCCGCCGGGCAGGTGCCAGCAGCCGGCGCCCGGGTAGCCGTCGGAGATGCGGGTGAGCAGCACCCGGCCGGCCGGGTCGGTGCACACCGCGTACGCGGCGAAGCGCTGCGCCCGGTGCAGCCCGTCCGGGCCGGGGACCGCGTAGAAGGAGGGGAACTCGGGGGCCTCCTCGGGCACCACGTCGGCCGAGGAGGAGGGGAGGCCGAGAGTGCGGGCGGTGAAGGAGCGCAGCGGCAACTGACGCGCCTCGTCAAGCGTGTACCACCGGGCCAGGTCGGTGGGACGCTCGCCGGCCCGGTCGGCCAGCGTGCCGCCGCGCACCGCCACCCGGTAGATCAGGCGATCGGTGTGGATGGTGATGCCGCGCTCGGGCAGCGCCCGCATGTCGGCGAGCACGTCGGCCAGGCCGGAGACGGCGACCGAGAGGCCCGTCTCGGCGGCGGTCTCGCGGACCACCGTGTGATGGGGGTCCTCGCCGTGGTCGACCGCCCCTCCGGGCAGCGACCAGGTGCCGGGGGTGCCGGAGCGCTCCGATGCGCGGACCAGCAACACTCGGCCGTCTGAATCAGCACAAACTGCGTATGCCGCGATCCTGCGGAGCGGCTCCAGCATGGTGGTCACGGGTCCAAATTCTCCCCGGGCCGCGTTACCGGAACGGAAAAGAGTCGGATTCCTGACTTCTCGCTTCCCGCTCAGGGATCGATCAGGGTAGGGATCCGGGCGGTCACCGAGGGCAGGCCGGGCGTCGACGAGGACCGTGGAGGCATGACACCTACCGCCGCTCCCCAGGCCCCGTACAAGCAGCTCCGGCGACCCACCACCGACCGCATGGTGGCGGGGGTCGCCAGTGGCCTCGGCCGCTACTTCGACGTCGACCCCACCCTGATCCGCGTGGCCTTCGCGGTCACCGGCCTGCTCACCGGCGGGGTCGCGCTGCTCGCGTACCCGATCATGTGGTTCCTGATGCCCGAGGAGCCCACCGGCGCGCCCGCCTGGCCGCACCCGGCGGGCGTCGCGCCGACCGCCGGGTCCGCGCCGGGCGGTCCACCGCCGGGGTACGCCCCGACGCCGCCCTACCCGCCGACGACCCCGCCGGCCGCGTGAGGCCCGCTCACTCCCACTCGATGGTGCCCGGCGGCTTGCTGGTCACGTCCAGCACCACGCGGTTGACCTCGGCGACCTCGTTGGTGATCCGGGTGGAGATCCGGGCGACGACCTCGTAGGGCAGCCGGGACCAGTCGGCGGTCATCGCGTCCTCGCTGGAGACCGGGCGCAGCACCACGGGATGCCCGTAGCTGCGCCCGTCACCCTGCACCCCGACGCTGCGCACGTCGGCGAGCAGCACCACGGGGAACTGCCAGACGCCCCGGTCCAGGCCGGCGGCGGTCAGCTCCGCACGGGCGATCAGGTCGGCCTGACGCAGCAGGTCGAGGCGCTCCCGGTCGACGGCGCCGATGATCCGGATGGCCAGACCGGGGCCGGGGAACGGGTGCCGCCAGACCATCGCCTCGGGCAGGCCGAGCTGGAGGCCGAGCGCCCGGACCTCGTCCTTGAAGAGCGTGCGCAGCGGCTCGACGAGCGCGAACTTCAGGTCCTCCGGCAGGCCGCCGACGTTGTGGTGACTCTTGATGTTGGCGGTGCCGGTGCCGCCGCCGGACTCGACCACGTCCGGGTAGAGGGTGCCCTGGACGAGGAACTCCACGTCACCGTGCGAGGCGATCTCCCGGGCGGCGGCCTCGAAGACCCGGATGAACTCCCGGCCGATGATCTTGCGCTTCTGCTCGGGGTCGGTCACCCCGGCCAGCGCGCCGAGGAACCTCTCCGCCGCGTCGACCACCTTCAGCTTGATGCCGGTGGCGGCGACGTAGTCCTTCTCGACCTGCTCGGCCTCACCGGCGCGCAGCAGGCCGTGGTCGACGAAGACGCAGGTGAGCTGGTCACCGACCGCCCGGTGCACCAGCGCGGCGGCGACCGCCGAGTCCACCCCGCCGGAGAGGCCGCAGATGACCTCCTTGTCGCCGACCTGCGCCCGAATGCGGGCGACCTGCTCGTCGATGATGTTCTCGGGCGTCCAGGTCGGCTCGATGCCGGCGATGTCGTACAGGAAGCGGGTCAGCATCTCCTGGCCGTGCGCCGTGTGCCCGACCTCCGGGTGGAACTGCACGCCGGCCCGGCGGCCGACGATGTCCTCGAAGGCCGCCACGGGCGCACCCGCCGACTCGGCCGTCACCGTGAAGCCCTCGGGGGCCTCCGTGACGCAGTCGCCGTGGCTCATCCAGACCGGCAGATCAGCCGGCAGGTCACGCAGCAGCACACCCGGCTCGGTGAGGCGGGGACGCAGCGGGGTACCGCCGTACTCCCGGCTGCCCGTGTGCGCGACGGTGCCGCCGAGCGCCTGGGCCATCGCCTGGAAGCCGTAGCAGATGCCGAAGACCGGCACGTCGGCCGTGAACAGGCCGGCGTCGATCTGCGGGGCGTCCGGCGCGTACACGCTGGCCGGACCGCCGGAGAGGATGATCGCGGCCGGGTTCTTCGCCAGCATCTCGGCGACCGGCATGGAGTGCGGCACGATCTCGGAGTAGACCTTCGCCTCGCGGACCCGGCGCGCGATGAGCTGGGCGTACTGGGCTCCGAAGTCCACCACGAGGACGGGGCGAGGCAGGCTCATGTGCACAAAGCCTACCGACAGTCACCCCCGGCCCGACCCGCGCCCCACGCACTCGGCGCGGCGGCCGCACCGTCGGCGGTATGCCCCGTGATGTCCGGCGGGGTGGCGACGGCGTCCCGCGTCCCGATACGGTGCGCGACGATCCCCGTGCGGACCGGACGGAGGCGTGCCGATGACCGAGCTGACCATCCGAGCGTTCCGCCCCGAGGACGGCGAGGCACTGTCGGCCCTGGTCGTCCGCTGCCTGCGGGAGGTGAACAGCCGTGACTACCCGGCCGAGCTGATCGACCGGATGTGCGACCACTTCACCGCCGACCGGTTCCGCGACCTCAGTGCCGAGCGGCGGATCTACGTCGCCGAGCAGGACGGACGCCCGGTCGGCACGGTGTCCCGCGACGGCAACAAGGTCTACACCATGTTCGTCGACCCGGACGCGCACGGCCGCGGCGTCGGCCGCCGGTTGATGCGGCACGTCGAGGAGCTGGCCCGGGCCGAGGGGCACGCGTTCATGGAAACGGGCGCCAGCCACACCGGGCACGGGTTCTACCACCGGCTCGGCTACACCGACGTCCGCGTCAGCGACACCGTGTTCGGCGTCAACCACATCCTCCGCCGGCCCCTGTCAGGGGCGTAGGGCGGCCGGGGCGTCCGCGGGCACGGCCGGCGTGCGCGGGGGTACGGCCGGCAGCCGTCGGTACGGATCTCCGAGTGGGGGCCGGGGGTCCTCGTCGCCCCGGTTGGGCCAGAAGGACATCGCCCGCTCCGCCTGCGCGGTGATCGTCAGCGACGGGTTGACCCCGAGGTTGGCGGAGACGGCCGCGCCGTCGACCACGTGCAGGCCCGGATGGCCGTACACGCGGTGCCAGGGGTCGACCACCCCGTCGGCCGGGGTGGCGCCGATCACCGCCCCGCCCAGGATGTGCGCGGTGACCGGGATGTCGAACGGCTCGGTGAGCGAGCCGCCGGGCGTACCGCCGATCTCCTCGGCGAGCAGTCGGGTGGCGGTGTTGCCGGCCGGGATCCACGTCGGGCTCGGGGTACCGTGCCCCGGCCCCGCGACCAGGCGGCGGCCCCACGGACCGCGCCGCCAGCGGGTGGTCAACGAGTTGTCCACCGACTGCATCACCAGGGCGATCACCGTCCGCTCCGACCAGCCGCGCACGGTCAGCATCCGCGCGGCCAGGCGCGGCTGCCGGACGATGCTGCCCAGCCAGCGCCGGACCCGGTGCGGCCCGCCGTCGACCAGCAGCGACTGGAGCAGGCCCATGGCATTCGAGCCGCGGCCGTAGCGGACCGGTTCGATATGGGTCTGCGGATCGGGGTGGAACGAACTGGTGATCGCCACCCCCTCGGTGAAGTCGGTCCGCTCCCGTCGGGCCCGTCGCCGGGGGATCGACGCGCCGAGGATCGCCTCGGAGTTGGTCCGGGTCAACGCGCCCAGCCGGTCCGACAGGCGCGGCAACGCCCCGGTGGCCTTCATCTCGTGCAGCAGCCGCTGCGTGCCGAGCGCCCCGGCCGCGAAGACCACCTGGTCGGCGTGGATGACCTGCCGCCGTCGGCGCAACCACGCCCCGGTGCGCTCGGTGTGCACCTCGTACCCGCCACCGGCGGCCGGCCGGACGGCCGTCACCGTGGTCAGCGGGTGCACGGTGGCGCCCAGCCGCTCGGCGAGCCAGAGGTAGTTCTTGGCCAACGTGTTCTTGGCGCCGTGCCGGCAGCCGGTCATGCACGAGCCGCAGTGCAGACAGCCGGTGCGCTGCGGGCCGACGCCACCGAAGTAGGGGTCGGCGACGCGTTCACCCGGACGACCGATGTGCACGCCGACCGGGGTGGCGTGGAAGGTGTGCCCCACCCCCATCCGGTCGGCCACCGCCCGCATGGCGCGGTCCGCGCCCGTGTGGACGGGGTACGTGGTGACGCCGAGCATCCGCTTCGCCTGGTCGTAGTGGCGGGCCAGCTCGTCACGCCAGTCCGTGACGTCGCGCCACTGTGGATCGCGGTAGAAGGCGTCGAGCGGCTCGTAGAGGGTGTTCGCGTAGACCAGTGACCCGCCGCCCACCCCCGCTCCGGAGAGCACCAGCACGCCGCCGCCGGACCGGCCGGCGGCCGAGCGGAGCAGGGTGAGCCGCTGGATGCCGTAGCAGCCCAGCTTCGGCGCCCAGAGGAACCGGCGCAGACGCCACGACGTCTGCGGGAACTCGTCGTCGGCGAAGCGGCGGCCCGCCTCGACGACACCGACCGAATAGCCCTTCTCCGCCAGCCGCAGGGCGGTGACGCCGCCGCCGAAGCCGGACCCGATGACGACCACGTCGTACCGCATGGACGCATCATTACTCGCGAGTAGCGCTCGCGCCAGCGCCCGTTTTCGCGCGATCATGCACCGGCCGACCGACCCGTCGCCTCCCGGCCACAACCCGGAGCACCCGTCGGAGCGTTGTTCCGGATACGGGTGGAAGGAAGCACACGATGATCCTGGGGTCGATGGAGCCGCGCCGACGCTGGCTGCTGCTCGGGCTGGCGGCGCTCGCCGTCGTGGCGTTGGTCGTCGGCGGAGCGACGGTGATCATGCGGCTGAGCGGCGACGACAAGCCCGCCAGCACCCCGCTGGCCGGCTCGCCGAGCCCGTCGCCGGCCGCCCCACCCACCCCGAGCCCGACCGGCCCGCCGCCGGGCGCGAACATCAGCGGCCCGTTGACGCTGCTGCTGGTCGGCGTGGACACCCGGGTCAGCGTGCCGGGCTGGGAGCCGCACTCCGACGCCGTCCTGGTGCTGCACGTGCCGAAGGGCCTGGGCCGGGCGTACCTCTTCTCGCTCCCCCGCGACCTGCTGGTGGACATCCCGCCGTTCCCCAAGGCCGGCTACAAGGGCGGCAAGACCAAGCTCACCCACTCGATGAGCTTCGGCAGCCGGGTGCCGGGCAAGCCCAAGCAGCCGAGCACGGCCCAGGGGTACGAACTGCTGCGCAGCACGGTCAGCGGCTACACCGGGCTGCGGATCGACGCGGGCGCCGTGCTCACCTTCGGCGGGTTCGACAAGCTGGTGAACGCCCTCGGCGGGGTGGACATCTACGTCGACCAGCGGGTCGCGTCCCTGCACCGCAAGCCGGACGGCAAGTACCGGGACAGCGCCCCCGGCGGCTACACCGGCCCGCAGAAGGTCTACGAGAAGGGCGAACAGCACCTCAATGGCTGGCAGGCACTGGACTACGCCCGGCAGCGCTACATCACCGGCGGCGACTACGCCCGCCAGCGTCACCAGCAGCAACTCGTCAAGGCCCTGACCCGCAAGATCCTCGACGAGGGCCTGGCCCGGCAGCCCGAGCGGGTCGACCAGGTGGTCGCCGCCCTGGGCGACACCCTGGTGTACGTGGGCGGCGACCGGATCGTCGACCTGGCGTACGCCCTCAGCGGGGTGCCGGAGAACCAGTTCACCCTGGTCGGGCTGCCCGGCTCCGGCGTCGGCAAGGGCAGCGCCTACCGGGGCGAACAGCTCACCAGCGAGGGGCGGACGTTCATCACCGAACTCCGGGCCGGTCGCGCCGACGCGTACCTGAAGGCCCACCCCAAACTGGTGGTCAAGAACTGAGCCCGGCCCCCGCCCCGCCCGGTGGGGCGGGCGGGGGCGTGGGCGGGGTCAGAGCTTCTTGGGCTGGGCGGGCTTCTTGGTGCCGAAGAGCCACGCGTCGAAGAGCGCGTCGAGCTGCTTGCCGGAGATCCGCTCGGCGAGGGCCACGAACTCGGCGGTGGTGGCGACACCGTTGCGCTTCTCCGCCGCCCACGTCTTGACGATCTCGAAGAACGCCTTGTCACCGACGGCCACCCGCAGCGCGTGCAGGGTCATTCCGCCGCGCTGGTAGACCGACTCGCTGAACAGGTCCTTCACGCCCGGCTTGCCCGGCGGGGTCTTCCACACCGTGGCGGGCACCCGCTGGTACCGGATGTCGAAGGCCTGCTTGGCGGTGTACTCCTTGGTGTGCTCCGCCCACAGCCACTCCGCGTACGTCGCGAAGCCCTCGTTGAGCCAGATGTCCTCCCACTTGGCCAGCGCCACGCTGTCGCCGAACCACTGGTGGGCCAGCTCGTGGGCGACCACCTCGGTGTTCTCGCCCCGCCGGAAGAAGCCGGCCGAGTAGACCGGGCGGCTCTGCGTCTCCAGCGCGTACGCGATCCGGCTGTCCGAGACCACCACGCCGCCGTACGCGTCGAACGGGTACGGCCCGAAGACGGTCTCCAGGTAGTCGGCCACCTTGACGGTCTTCGCGATCGACGCGTCGGAGGCGCCCTTGGCCACCTTCGTGGTGACCGCGCTGTACACCGGCTTGCCCTTGTGCTGGCCCGTGGTGATCCGGAACTTGCCGATCACCACGTTGCTCAGGTAGCTGGCCATCGGCGACTTCTCCGACCACTTCCAGGTGGTCCAGCCATCCGTGGTGGTGCTACCGCCCGGCACGCCGTTGCTGACCGCGGTGATGCCCTGCGGGACGGTGATCTCGAAGTCGTACGCCGCCTTGTCCGACGGGTGGTCGTTGACCGGGAACCAGGTGCTCGCCGACTCGGGCTGACCCAGGGCGATGGCGCCGTCGGCGGTGTGCAGGAAACCGCCCTCGCCGAGCAGTTCGTTCTTCAGCGGCTTCGGCACACCCTCGTACGCGATCTCCACCACGAATCCGTTGCCCGTGATGAGGCCGGCCGCCGGCGTGATGACCAGCTCGTTCTTGTTCCGCGTGTGGGTGGCCGGCGCGGCGTCCACGGTGACCGTCGTGACCGTCAGGCCCGCCAGGTCGAGGTTGAAGGTCGACAGGTCCGCCGTCGCCGTGGCCTGCACGGTGGTCGCACCCGTCAACCGGTCCTTCGCCGGGTCGTAGCGCACCTTGACGGTGTACTTCCCGACGTCGTACCCGCCGTTGCCGTAGCTGGGGAAGTAGGCGTCGCCGACTCCGGCCGCACCCGGAGTGAAGTTCCGCGACGGCGTCGGGGACGCGCTCGGCGACGGCGGTGCCGCCTCCGGTGTGGACGAGTCGCATCCGGACAACACGAGCGCCCCGGTCACCAGCAGACCGACGCCCGCCCGCAGCCTGTGCCGCCTACCCCGCATCACGAACCTCCCCGTACACCCGGTGCGGGAGGGCCGCGCCACCCCCGCGCGACCGGCGCTCCTGCCCGATCGCAGGCGGCAGCCTATCGATAGATGATCACAAGGCCGTCACGGCAGGGTCGGTGCCGCGCCGCCCACCAGCCAGGCGTCGAAGAGCGGCCGGAGCTGCCGGTCGGCCACCCGCTCGGCCAGCGCCACGAAGTCCGAGGTGGTGGCGGTGCCGGACGCCCGCTCCGACGTCCAGGTGCGCAGGATGCGGAAGAAGGTGTCGTCACCGACCGTCCGGCGCAGCGCGTGCACGGCGAGCGCGCCGCGCTTGTAGACGGCGGTGCCGAACATCCGCTCCCGGCCCGGCTCGACCGACGGCTCCGACCAGTCGGTCGACGCGTACTGCAGCTCGAAGTTGCGCTGCGCGGTCCGGCCGCCGTCGTGCTCCTCCCACAGCCACTCGGCGTAACTGGCGAAGCCCTCGTTGAGCCAGATGTCGCTCCACCTGCGCAGGGACACGCTGTCGCCGAACCACTGGTGGGCCAGCTCGTGCGCCACCACCCCGGGGTTCGGGTGGTCGCCGGTGAAGAAGGCCGGCCCGTAGACCGGCCGGGACTGCGTCTCCAACGCGTACCCGATCCGCTCGTCGGCGACCACGATCCCGCCGTACGAGTCGAAGGGGTACGGACCGAAGCGGCTGGCCAGGAAGTCGACTATCTCCCCGGTGCGGGCCACCGAGCCGGCCGCGCCACCGTTCGCCGGCAGGCTCGCCGCGACCGCGGTGACCAGCGGCCTTCCGGCGTGGGTGCCGGAGACCACCCGGTAGTTCCCGATCACGAGGGTGCTCAGGTAGCTGGCCATCGGGGTGCGCTCCGACCAGCGCCAGGTCGTCCACCCGTCGGCGCTGCTCCGGGGGCCGGGCACCCCGTTGCTCAACGCGGACAGTCCGTCCGGGACGGTCACCGCGATGTCGTAGCTGGCCTTGTCCGACGGGTGGTCGTTGACCGGGAACCAGGTGGCCGCCGATTCGGGCTGCCCGAGCGCGATGGCCCCGTCGGCGGTGTGCAGGAAACCGCCGCTGCCCAGCACGCCGTCGTCGACGGGGGTGGGCACGCCCGCGTAGTCGACAGTCACCGTGAACGACCGACCGCGCGCGAGCCCGGCGCGTGGGGTCACCACCAGCTCGCCGTCGTCGCGTCGGTGCTGGGCGCGCTTGCCGGCGACGGTGACCCCGTCGACGTTCAGGCCGACCAGGTCCAGGTTGAACCGGGACAGCTTCTGGGTGGCGGTCGCCGTGATGGTGGCCCGACCGGTGAGCCGGTCCGTCCTCGGGTCGTAGCGGACGTCCAGCCCGTAGTGCGTGACGTCGTAGCCCCCGTTACCCCGGCCCGGCACGTACGGGTCACCGGCGTCCACCGCACCGGGCCGGAAGCCGTCGTCGTCGCCCGTGCAGCCGGCCGTGGTCAGCACGACGGCGCAGCTCAGAGCCGTGAGAGTGGCGACCAGCCGACGGCGCGGCGGCGTCAGTCCGCTCCGGACCATGCACCACTCCTTCCGCGCCACCCGGGGTCAGGACCGAGCGTAGCCACCGACCCGCCGACGGATGCCCGAATCGACGGCGAGGGCGTCGACGGTGACGGCGAAGGGCCGGCCCCGCCCGGTGGCGGAGCCGGCCCTTCGGCGACGCGAGCGATCAGCGGTCGAGGACCAGCCCGACCTTCTGGAACTCCTTGAGGTCGCGGTAGCCGCACTTGGCCATGGCCCGACGCAGCCCACCGAACAGGTTGAGCTGGCCGTCCGCCTCGTCCGCCGGCCCGAAGAGCAGCTGCTCCATTGAGCCGATCGGGTCACCGGACACCTCGAAGGCGCCCCGGGGCAGCGACGGGTGGCTGGCCGCCGAGTGCCACCAGGCGCCACCGGCGGGGGCCTCGTCGCAGAGCGACAGCGGCTCACCGAGCATCACCGCGTCCGCGCCGCAGCCGAGCGCCTTGGCGATGTCACCGGAGGTCTGGATGTCACCATCGGCGATCAGGTGCACGTACCGGCCACCGGTCTCGTCCAGGTAGTCACGACGGGCCGCCGCGGCGTCCGCGATGGCGGTGGCCATCGGCACCCGGATGCCCAGCACCGACTCGGTCGTCGACCACTCGTCGCCGCCGATACCCACGATCACGCCGGCCGCGCCGGTCCGCATCAGGTGCAGCGCCGTCTTGTAGTCCGTGCAGCCGCCGACGATCACCGGCAGGTCGAGGTCGGCGATGAACTCCTTGAGGTTCAGCGGCTCGTCGGTCGTCGACACGTGCTCGGCCGAGACGATGGTGCCCTGGATGACCAGGATGTCCACCCCGGCGTCCAGGATCACCGGCGCCAGCGCGAGGGTGTGCTGCGGGGAGACCCGCACCGCCACCGTGCCGCCGCCGGCACGCAGCTCGCGCACCCGCTCGGCGATCAGGTCGGGACGGATCGGCTCCGCGTAGACCTCCTGGAGTCGCTTGGTGGCACGGGCGTCCTCGTCCAGGCCGGCCAGCTCGTCCAGCACCTTCGTCGGGTTTTCGTAGCGGGTCCACAGACCCTCGACGTTGAGCACGCCGAGACCGCCGAGCTGGCCCAACCGGACCGCCGACGACGGACTCATCGTGGCGTCCGAGGGGTGCCCGACACAGGGGATGCCGAACGGGTACGCGTCGAGCTGCCACGCGGTCGAGACGTCGTCGACGTCCCGGGTCCGGCGGCTCGGCACGATGGCGATGTCGTCCAGGTGGTAGCCGCGCTGCGCGGTCTTGCCCAGCCCGATCTCGACCACGTCACGCATGGGGGACTCCAGGTGGTTGGGGGTGGTGGGGTCAGCGGGAGTGGTAGTTGGGCGCCTCGACGGTCATCTGGATGTCGTGCGGGTGGCTCTCCTTGAGCCCGGCCGCGGTGATCCGGATCAGCTGGCCGCGCCGGTGCAGCTCGGGGATGCTCTCCGCGCCGACGTACCCCATGGCGGCCCGCAGCCCGCCGATGAGCTGGTGGGCGACCGCGGACAGCGGGCCCCGGTAGGGCACCTGGCCCTCGACGCCCTCGGGGACCAGCTTGTCCTCGGCGAGAACGTCCTGCTGGAAGTACCGGTCCTTGGAGTACGACTTGGCCTGCCCCCGGGACTGCATCGCGCCGAGCGAGCCCATCCCGCGGTACGCCTTGTACTGCTTGCCGTTGATGAAGATCAGCTCGCCGGGGCTCTCCTCGCAGCCGGCCAGCAGGCTGCCGAGCATCACCGTGTCCGCGCCGGCGACCAGGGCCTTGGCGATGTCGCCCGAGTACTGGATGCCACCGTCACCGATCACCGGCACGCCGGCCGGGCGGGCGGCACGGGCCGCCTCCATGATCGCGGTGATCTGCGGGACGCCAACGCCGGCGACGATCCGGGTGGTGCAGATCGCGCCCGGGCCCACACCCACCTTGATGCCGTCGGCGCCGGCCTCGACCAGCGCCCTCGCGCCGGCGTACGTGGCCACGTTGCCGCCCACGATGTCGATCGTCACGTCCTTCTTGAGCCGGCGGACCATGTCCAGCACGGCCCGCTGGTGCCCGTGCGCCGTGTCCACGATCAGCACGTCGACACCGGCGTCGACCAGCGTGCGCGCCCGCTTGTACGCGTCCTCGCCCACACCCACGGCGGCGGCCACCCGCAGCCGGCCGGCGTCGTCCTTGGTGGCGTTCGGGTACTGCTCGCTCTTGGTGAAGTCCTTCACCGTGATCAGGCCGCGCAGCCGGCCGGAGTCGTCCACGATCGGCAGCTTCTCGACCTTGTGCTGGCGCAGCAGCGCCAGCGCGTCGTCCTTGCTCACCCCGACCCGGGCGGTGACCAGCGGAGTCCGGGTCATGATCTCGCGGACCGGGGTGTCCGGCTCGGTGACGAAGCGCATGTCGCGGTTGGTCACGATGCCGACCAACTGGCCGTTGCCGTCCACCACCGGAACGCCGGAGATGCGGTACCGCCCGCACAGCTCGTCGACCTCGCGCAGCGTGTCGTCCGGGCTGGCGGTCACCGGGTTGGTGATCATGCCGGACTCGGAGCGCTTCACCAGGTCGACCTGGAGCGCCTGGTCCTCCAGGGACAGGTTGCGGTGCAGCACGCCGATGCCACCCTGGCGGGCCATGGCGATCGCCATCCGCGCCTCGGTGACCGTGTCCATGGCGCTGGAGAGCAGCGGGACGGTCAGTTCGACGTTGCGGGTGAGCTTCGTCCGGGTGTTGACCCGGCTGGGCACCACGTCCGACTCGCCCGGCTGGAGCAGCACGTCGTCGAAGGTGAGCCCGAGCGGAACGACCCGGGCCGAGCCGGCGGGCAGCTCGGGCAGGTGGCCGCCCAGGTCGGCGTGCTCGACGCCGGCCGGAAGATCGGTGCTGGGCGAATTTTCCACGATTGCTCCCCTGAGCTGCTCGGATGGGCTTCAGCGAGGTGGCGCGGGCGGGCACCGGAACACGCCACGGTGCCGGCACGTCGTCCCATCGTACCCAGTGACCTGCGCGACCTGGATCGGCGGCGGTTGCCTCGGCGCGGTGCCCGGGGGCGGACGTTCCCGCCGCGTTGGGTCTACGGTGAGGGGGTGCACGACGAGCCCATCGACCCGTTCAACGGCGACCCGGCCGACCCGACCGCGGGGCTGGACGATCCGGGCGACGACGCGACGCCGGATCCACTGACCGACGTCGAGCGACAGGACGTGCTGGAGGACCTCGCCGATCTGGAGATCTACCAGGCCCTGCTGGCGCCCATCGGGGTGCGCGGGCTGGTCATCGAATGCGAGGACTGCCGGGAGCCGCACTACTTCGACTGGGACCTGCTGCGGGGCAACCTGCGGCACCTGCTCAACTCGGGGCGGCCCCGCGTGCACGAGCCGGCGTACGACCCGGATCCGGACCACTACGTGACCTGGGACTACGCCCGTGGGTACGCCGACGGGGTGCACGACACCCTGACCGAGGGCACCGAGGACGAGCCGGACCCGGGCGCCGCCCCCACCGACTGAGGTTCCGCCGGCCCCGGGCGCTCCCGAAGACCGCTCAAGATCGTGCTGGAACAAGGAAGTAGTGGCCCCGCCGCGCCGGGAGGCCACTACTTTCCGGTTCGAGCACGATCTTGAGCGGGTCGCGGCGGGCTGCGGCGGGTCGCGGCGGGCTGCGGCGGGCTGCGGCGGGCTGCGGCGGGCTGCGGCGTCAGGAGACCAGGCCGGCCCGGAAGCCGGCGGCGACCGCGTGGGCGCGGTCCCGGGCGCCGAGCTTGCGGAACAGCCGGCGCGCGTGTGTCTTGACGGTGTCCTCCGAGACGAACAGTTCCCGGCCGATCTCCGCGTTGCTCTTGCCCTCGGCCATGCCCAGCAGCACCTGGAGTTCCCGTTCGGTGAGCCCGATCGACGACCGGCCGCCACGAACGCCCGCGCCGGGCCGGATGGCGTCGGACTGCCCGGTGGCGGTCCCGTCGGTCGCCGCCTCGACCTCGTCGTCGCCCCGCTGCACGGGTACCGAGGCGACGCCCGCCGGCCCGTCGCCGGTCGCGGCGGTCCAGCCGGGCTCTGCGGCGCCGCGTACCGACGGAGTGGAACGGGCCGAGCCGCCGACCGCCGCCGCATCCCGCGCCGGGTCGGTGACCCGCTGCCGGGAGGCCCGGCCGGGCGCGGTCAACAGGAGCAGGGCCTTCGCCACCGCGCTGGTGAGGTCGTGGTCGGCGTTCTGGATCAGCCCACGGGCGCCGGCGCTGATGGTGGCGGCCGCCGCCTCGGATTCCTCGGCGCCGAGCAGCACGACCGCGGCCTGCGGCGCGCGGGCCAGCACCCGACGGACGAAGCCCGCGCTGTCCGGCCGGGTGAGGGCCGTGTCGGCCAGAACCACGTCGGCCGGTCGTTCGGCCAGTCGCAGCATCACCTCGGGATCGGAGACGGCGGTACGAACGATCGCGGACAGACCCAGCCGCGCGGCAGCAGAAGTGAGGTGCTGAGCCGCGAGCGGTGTCCGAACGCACACAAGAACGGTACGCACTGTGATGGTCTCCTCTCCGCACACGAGCAGACCATGACGAGGTCGGCTGGGGAGGAGGTTCCCGGCAATCATCTGAACTTTTCCGACAGATGGGGCAAAAGCCGCAAGTTGTCGGGGGTTTTCGATCACAGAAGTGTGAGCCGGCAACGACCCGGGTACCGGGGGGTCCAGGCCGGGAACGGTGCGCCTGCGCGGCCCGCCGCCCGGAAGCCGGCCACAAGCATTCTCGCGGTGCCGCGCGGGAGGAGGGGTGCTGATGTCGAACGTACGTAGACTGCCCGGACCCATCGTCGACCTCTGGGACTGGCAGCGGCTCGGTGCCTGCCGGGGCCGGGACAGCGCGCAGTTCTTCCACCCGGACGGGGAGCGCGGATCCTCGCGGCTGCGGCGGGAGTCCTCGGCCAAGTCGGTCTGCCGCGCCTGCCCGGTCCGCGCCGAGTGCGCCGCACACGCGCTGTCGGTCCGCGAGCCGTACGGCGTGTGGGGCGGCTTCAGCGAGTCGGAGCGGCTGCGCCTGCTCGCCGTCGGCTGGGAGGACCTGGCGGACCGCCGGCAGATCCGGGTCGACGTGGCCCGCCTGGAGGCGCGCCTGGGTCGCCCGCACAAGTCGACGGTCCCCGCCCAGCGCAACGTCGCCTGACCCCACACACCACCCCGACACCGCGAACCGCGCCCCCGCCCAGCGGGAGCGCGGTTCCCGCGTACCCACCCCACCCAACCCCGACCCCGGTGATCATGAAGTTGTTGCCCCCGACACGCCGTCAGGGTGGCAACAACCTCATGATCACCGGGCCGAGGGGTGGGGGTGGGTGGGGTTAGTGGACGTTTACCGGGACGGTGTGCCAGCCGGTGGCGCCGTCGGGGGCGACGCTCTGGGTGCGCTCGGTCTGGGTCTCGCCGGTCGCGTCCGTGGCCCGGACCTGAAGGCGGTGCTCGCCCGGCGTGGCGTCCCAGCGCCAGGACCACTGGACCCAGGTGTCCACCGACACCGTCGGGGCCAGCGCCGCCTCCTGCCAGGGGCCGTCGTCGACGCGTACCTCGACCCGGCTGATGCCCCGGTGCTGCGCCCAGGCCACACCGGCCACCGTCACCGGGCCGGCGGTCAGCTTGTTGCGCCGTCGTGGCGCGTCGATCCGCGACTGGGTCTTGATCGGCCCCTGGGCCGACCAACCGCGTGGCACCCAGTACGCGTCGAAGTCGGCGAAGCGCGTCAACTCCAGCTCGGTCACCCACTTGCAGGCCGACACGTAGCCGTAGAGACCGGGCACCACCATCCGCACCGGGAAGCCGTGCTGGACCGGCAGCGGTTCGCCGTTCATGCCGATCGCCAGCAGCGCGTCCCGCCCGTCGCGCAGGGCGGCGGTGGGGGTGCCGCAGGTCCAGCCGTCGACCGACCGGCCGACGACCTGGTCGGCGTCCTCGTCCGGCTGGGCCTCGTCCAGCAGTTCCCGCAGCGGTACGCCGAGCCAGCGCGCGTTGCCGATCAGGTCCCCGCCGACCTCGTTGGAGACGCAGGCCAGCGTGACGTACCGCTCGACCAGCGGCCGGGCCAGCAGGTCCGCGTAGCTGTAGGTGCGCTCGGTACCCACCCGGCCGTGAATGCGCAGCCGCCAGGTGTCCGGGTTCACCTGCGGCACCACCAGGGCGGTGTCGATCCGGTAGAACCCGGAGTTCGGGGTGACGTACGGCGCGAGCTGGGCCAGGGACAGGTCCGCTCCCGCGGGCACGGCCGGCGCGGGGACGGCCGGGGCGGGGAGCCGGATCGCGTCCCGGGCGGCCGAGACGCCCCGCCGCCCGGCCAGCCAACGGCCGCCGAGACCGGCCACGGCCGCCGTACCGAGCAGCACTCCGGTGCCGGTGAGGAACCGTCGGCGCGACTCCGGGTCGACACCCTCGACCGGCGCGGCCGGCGTCACCGGCGTGGGTGGGTCCCACGGCCAGGGTTCCAGCTCGAACGGGCCGGCGATGAACAGCCAGAGCACCAGGGCGCCGAGCCCGCCGCCGACCAGCGACGGCAGCGCGTCGAAGACGTCCGCGCCGGGGCGGGTCAGCGCGGCGGCCACACCGACGGCGCCGAACGCCGCGATACCGGCCAGGCCCAGGGCCAGCCGCCGGATCGCCAGCATTCCGAACAGGGCCGCGAACCCACCCAGCAGCAGGGCCGTTCCGGTCAGCAGGGCGATCTTGTCGGCGGTGCCGAAGACGTCGATGGCGAACTGCTTGATCGGCTCGGGAACGGCGTCGACGACCACCCCGCCGACCGCGACCAGTGGCGCCGACCGGGGGCCGGTCAGCACCGCCACCGGCTCCGCGGTGCCGATCGCGACGGCGGCGGCGGTGACTCCGGCCAGCGCGGCGTACCGCCGCGACGTCGTGCTCATCGGCCCAGTGTGCGCGATCATCTCGGCCGATCGCCAACGACGTCATCGCTTGGTAATGCTCGCCCGACGAAACCGGGGCACACCGCCGTACGGCGGTGTGCCCCGGAACGGGTGTCGCTACCGGGTCAGAAGCCCGGGCCGTGCTGGTGGCCGTGGCCGTGGCCGTGCCCGCCACCGGCGGCGGCCGGCTCGGGCTGCTCCGGCTTCTCCACCACGAGGCTCTCCGTGGTGAGTAGCAGGCCGGCGATCGACGCGGCGTTGGTGACGGCGTTGCGGGTCACCTTCACCGGGTCGATGATGCCGGACTTGACCAGGTCGCCGTACTCGCCGGTGGCCGCGTCGAGGCCGTTGCCCCACTGCATGCCGGCGACCTTCTGGGTCACGACGTAGCCGTCGTGGCCGGCGTTCTGCGCGATCCAGCGCAGCGGCTCGACCAGCGCCTTGCGCACGATCGAGACGCCGACCTTCTCCTCGCCGGTGAAGCCCAGGTCGTCGTCGAGCACGGGGAGGATCTGCACCAGGGCGGCGCCGCCGCCGGGCACGGTGCCCTCCTCGACCGCGGCCTTGGTCGCCGCGATGGCGTCCTCGATGCGGTGCTTGCGCTCCTTCATCTCGACCTCGGTCGCCGCACCCACCTTGATCACGGCGATGCCGCCGGAGAGCTTGGCCAGCCGCTCGGCCAGCTTCTCCCGGTCCCAGTCGGAGTCGGAGGCCTCGATCTCCTTGCGGATCTGGGCCACCCGGTCGTCGACCTCGGTCTTCTGGCCGCCGCCGTCGACGATCGTGGTGTTCTCCTTGTCGACCACGACGCGCCGGGCGGTGCCGAGCACCTCCAGGCCGACCTGGTCGAGCTTGTAGCCCAGCTCCGGGGCGACCAGCTCGGCGCCCGTGGAGATCGCGATGTCCTGGAGCATGGCCTTGCGCCGGTCGCCGAAGCCCGGGGCCTTGACCGCGCAGACCTTGAGGGTCTTGCGCAGCGAGTTGACCACCAGGGTGGAGAGCGCCTGGCCGTCCACGTCCTCGGCGATGATCAGCAGGGGCTTGCTGTTCTGCAGGACCTTCTCCAGCAGCGGCAGCAGCTCCTCGATCGCCGAGATCTTCTGGGTGGTGACCAGGATGTACGCGTCCTCGAGGACGGACTCCTGACCCTCCAGGTCGGTGACGAAGTTCGGCGAGATGAAGCCCTTGTCGAACTGGAGACCCTCGGTCACGTCCAGCTCGGTGGTGAGCATCGAGCCCTCCTCGACGGTGATGACACCGTCGCGGCCGACCCGCTCCATCGCCTCGGCGATCAGCTCGCCGATGGTGGCGTCCTGCGCGGAGATCGTCGCCACGTTCGCGATCGACTCCTTGCCGGCGACCTCGACGGCCTTGCCGAGCAGCGCCTCGGAGACCTTGGCGGCCGCCGCGTCGATGCCCCGCTTGAGGCCGGCCGGGTTGGTCCCGGCGGTCACGTTGCGCAGGCCCTCACGGACCATCGCCTGCGCCAGCACGGTCGCGGTGGTGGTCCCGTCGCCGGCGACGTCGTTGGTCTTGGTCGCCACCTCCTTGACCAGCTGCGCGCCGAGGTTCTCGTAGGGGTTGGTGAGCTCGATCTCCTTCGCGATGGTCACGCCATCGTTGGTGATCGTCGGCGCACCGAACTTCTTGTCCAGGACGACGTTGCGCCCGCGCGGGCCGAGGGTGACCTTGACCGCGTCAGCGAGGGCGTTGACACCGTGCTCCAGCAGGTGTCGGGCGTCGTCCGAGAAGCTGAGGATCTTCGCCATGAATGTCCCTTCGAAGCGCCGCTGCCCCGGCCCGGCGAGCCGGACCGGGGCAGCGACACTGATCGGTTGCTTACTTCTCGATGACCGCGAGGACGTCGCGGGCGGAGAGCACCAGGTACTCCTCGCCGGCGTACTTGACCTCGGTGCCGCCGTACTTCGAGTAGAGGACGGTGTCGCCGACCTGCACGTCAACCGGAACCCGGTTGCCGTTGTCGTCGACGCGCCCCGGACCGACAGCGAGGACGGTGCCCTCCTGCGGCTTCTCCTTGGCGGTGTCGGGGATCACGATGCCCGACGCCGTGGTGGTCTCAGCCTCGTTCGCCTGGACCACGATGCGGTCCTCGAGCGGCTTGATCGCAACCTTGGTCGCGGTAGTCACGGGCATACCCTCCTGGGGTACTGGTTTCGTTGCTGGCCAGCGGGGCTGACCAGCGTCAATCTGCCTCATGCCACCGGGCGGGGCCGTCGTCGCGGGTGCCGGTCCGCCTGGCGTGCGCACCCGGGTCGCGAGACCCGGAAGCTGGCACCCTCAGGGTGAGAGTGCTAATCGCAGGTTATTCCGTGGCTAGCACTCCGTCAAGGAGAGTGCCAGCGCGTCGCGCCCCGCCAGCGGTATTTTCCCCTCGGTCGGGAGAATGGGCAGGTGGATCTCGATCAGTTGGCGGCACTGCGTACCCCCGAGGGGTCGGCCGCCCTCACGGCGGCGGCCGAGCTGGCCGGCGGCGATCCACTGGCCGCGGCGTCGGCGCTCCGCGCGGCCGGGGTGCCGCCGACGCTGGCGGCGGCGGCCCTCACCCAGGCCGAGCTGCGCCACCGGGCGGTGGGCAAGTTCGGCCCGGCCGCCGCCGGGATGTTCCTCACCCGCCCCGGCCTGGAACAGGCCACCCGCCGGGTGGTCGCCGACCGGCGGGCCGCCCGGCTGCACGCGGCCGGCGTGCGCACCCTGGCCGATCTCGGGTGCGGCCTCGGCGCGGACGCGCTGGCCGCCGCCCGTGCCGGCATCCGGGTGTACGGGGTCGAGGCCGACCCGGTGACCGCGGCGATGGCCGCCGCCAACGCCGCCGCCGCCGGGCTGGCCGACCTGTTCACGGTCGAGTGCGGCGACGCGACCGCGTTCGACGTGTCGCGGGTGGACGGCGTCTTCTGCGACCCGGCCCGACGGGCCACCGGCACCGGCCGACGGATCTTCGACCCGCGCGCCTACTCGCCGCCCTGGGACTTCGTCACCGGCCTCGCCGAGCGGGTGCCCCGCACGGTGGTGAAGGTGGCGCCGGGCCTGGATCACGCGCTCATCCCGGCTGGCGCGGAGGCGGAGTGGGTCGGCGTGGACGGCGACCTGGTCGAGGCGGCGCTCTGGTGCGGCGAACTGGCCGAGGTGCCCCGCCGCGCCAGCGTGTACCGGAGGGAGATCCACCAGCTCACCGGCTCGGGCGACACGGAGGCGCCGGTCGGACCCCCGCGCCGCTACCTGTACGACCCGGACCCGGCGGTGGTCCGGGCGCACCTCGTCGCCGAGCTGGCCGCGGAGCTGGACGCCACCCTTGCCGACCCGAGCATCGCGTACCTCTACGCCGACCAGCCGACCCGCACCCCGTACGCGCGCTGTCTGGAGATCACCGACGTGCTGCCGTTCTCGCTCAAGCGCCTGCGGGCATTGCTGCGCGAGCGTCGGGTGGGTCGGGTGGAGATCCTCAAGCGGGGTTCGGCGCTGACGCCGGAGCAGTTGCGGCGGGACCTGCGCCTGGCCGGCGACCAGGCGGCGAGCCTGGTGCTGACCCGGGTCGCCGGAGCGCCGACCGTGCTGATCGGCCGGCCGGTGGATTAGGTTCGGGGCGTGGCGGGACAGGGCACTCCGGCAACGGCACTACTGGCCAAGCGCGGGATCGCGCACCGCACCCACCCGTACCGGGTGGCACCCGACGCTCCGAACTACGGCGCCCTGGTGGCGGCGGCCCTCGGCGTGGCGCCGGAGCGGGTGTTCAAGTCGCTGGTGACCGAGGTGGACGGCGTCCTCACCGTGGCGGTCGTACCGGTGACCGGTGAGCTGGACCTCAAGGCGCTCGCGGCGGCGGTCGGCGGCAAGCGGGCGGCGCTCGCCGAGCGGACGGTCGCCGAGCGGGCCACCGGCTACGTGCGAGGCGGGATCAGCCCACTCGGGCAGCGGCGGCGACTGCCCACCGTGCTCGACGACTCCGCGCTGGACCTGCCGACGATCCACGTCTCCGCTGGTCGGCGCGGGCTGCAACTCGAACTGGCGGCGGTGGACCTGGTGGCGCTCACGGCGGCCCGCACCGCGCCCTTGCAGGCCCGCTGACCTGTCGTTACATCGCTCTTTTCGGCGGATGTTCGGCGAGTAACAGTCGCGTTGCTGAATTGTTATCGCTTCCAACAAACTTGGGACCTGGGTGGTCTTGTGGTGCGAGTGTGACGCGGAATACGTTGCCGGACACAACAAAACAACACCTCCCCACCTCCGAAAGGACCCTGCACATGCGTAAGGGGATCCTCACCATCGCCGCCGTGGGCCTGCTCGCGACCGGCGGTTTGACCGCCTGCGGCGACGACTCCGGCAACGGCTCGGCCGACTCCAAGAAGACTCCCAAGATCGGCGTGATCCTTCCGGACAGCAAGTCCTCCCCCCGCTGGGAGACGGCGGACCGTCGCTTCCTGGAGGAGGCGTTCAAGGCCGCCGGCGTCCAGTCCGACATCCAGAACGCCCAGAACGACAAGGCCGCCTTCCAGACCATCGCCGACCAGATGATCACCGGCGGCGTCACCGCCCTGATGATCGTCAACCTGGACTCCGGCACCGGCAAGGCCGTGCTCGACAAGGCCAAGTCGCAGGGCGTCGCCACCATCGACTACGACCGGCTCACCCTGGGCGGCTCGGCCCAGTACTACGTCAGCTTCGACAACGAGGTCGTCGGCAAGCTCCAGGGCGAGGGCCTGTCGAAGTGCCTGACCGAGAAGGGTGCCAAGAACCCTGTCGTGTCGTACCTGAACGGCTCGCCCACCGACAACAACGCCACCCTGTTCAAGGCCGGCTACGACTCGGTGCTCAAGCCGAAGTTCGACTCCAAGGAATACACCAAGGGCCCGGACGACGCCGTGCCGGGCTGGGACGGCCCTACCGCCGCGACCATCTTCGAGCAGCAGCTCACCGCGACCAAGGGCAAGATCGACGGCGTGCTGGCCGCCAACGACACTCTCGGCAACGCCGCCATCTCGATCCTGAAGAAGAACAAGATCAACGGCAAGGTGCCGGTGACCGGGCAGGACGCCAGCGTGGAGGGCCTGCAGAACATCCTCGCCGGTGACCAGTGCATGACCGTCTACAAGGCAGTCCGGGAAGAGGCCAAGGCCGCCGCAGACCTGGCCATCGCGCTGGCCAAGGGCGAGAAGAAGGACACCGGCCAGTCGGTGAAGGACGGTGACCGCGACGTCCCCTCGGTGCTGCTCACCCCGAAGGCCATCTACAAGGACAACGTCAAGGACGTCATCGCCGACGGCTACGCGACCAAGGAGCAGGTCTGCACCGCGGCGTACGCCAAGTTCTGCGCCGAAGCCGGCATCAGCTGACCGACGCCGCAGTACCCGCCGGGACGACCATCGCCGCCCGGCACGGGAGCACCCTCCCGTGCCGGGCGGCGCCCGCCGGACGGGCCCCGACCCTCCCTTAAGAAGGAGACCCCGTGTCCGCGACTCCCCTGCTGGAACTCCGCGGGATCGACAAGAGCTTCGGTCCCGTCCAGGTGCTCCGCGACGTCGCCCTGAGCGTCCACCCGGGCGAAGTGACCGCACTTGTCGGCGACAACGGCGCCGGCAAGTCGACCCTGGTGAAGTGCATCAGCGGCATCTACCCCACCGACGCCGGTGAGGTCCTGTTCAACGGCGAACAGGTGCACATCGGCAGTCCCCGCGACGCCGCAACGCTCGGCATCGAGGTCGTCTACCAGGACCTCGCGCTCTGCGACAACCTGGACATCGTGCAGAACATGTTCCTCGGCCGGGAGAAGCACAGCGGCATCGTCCTGGACGAGCCGACCATGGAACAGCTCGCCGCCGAGACCCTGGCGGGGCTCTCCATCCGCACCGTCACCTCGCTTCGCCAGCACGTCTCCAGCCTCTCCGGCGGTCAGCGCCAGACCGTGGCCATCGCCAAGGCGGTGCTCTGGAACAGCAAGCTCGTCATCCTGGACGAGCCGACCGCAGCCCTGGGCGTGGCACAGACCGCCCAGGTCCTCGAACTCGTTCGCCGCCTCGCCGACAACGGCCTGGCCGTGGTGCTCATCTCGCACAACATGAACGACGTCTTCGCCGTCTCCGACCGGATCGCCGCGCTGTACCTCGGCCAGATGGTCGCCCAGGTGAAGACCACCGACATCACTCACGCCCAGGTGGTTGAGTTGATCACCGCCGGGCGCTCGGGCGGCCTCGGCCTCGCCACCGACCCGGGCGGCAACGGCGACGGCCCGCAGCCGGCCGACTCGATCTCAGGAGGCGTCCGATGACCACCACCGCCGTGCGCAAGGACGGCCCGGCGGCCGTCACACCGCCGCCGACCGTCGGGAGCCACGTCCGCAACTACGTGAGCCGGGTACGCGGTGGCGACGTCGGCGCGCTACCAGCCGTGCTCGGCCTGATCGTGCTCTGCACCGTCTTCGCGGTCATGCGGCCGTCGTCGTTCCTGTCGGCCGGCAACTTCGCCAACCTCTTCACCCAGGGCGCGGCGGTCACGCTGATCGCGATGGGCCTGGTCTTCGTGCTGCTGCTCGGCGAGATCGACCTCTCCGCCGGCTTCGCCAGCGGTGTCTGCGCGGCGGTACTGGCAAACGTGGTCACCGTGCTCGGCTACCCATGGTGGGTCGCCGTCCTCGCCGCGATCGCCACCGGTGTCATCATCGGCACCACGCTCGGCATGCTCGTCGCGAAGATCGGCATTCCGTCCTTCGTGGTCACTCTCGCCGGCTTCCTCGCCTTCCAGGGCGTCGTGTTGCTGCTCGTGCAGGAGGGCACCAACATCTCCGTCCGCGACGAGGTGCTGGTCGCCATCGCCAACCGCAACCTCGCCCCCGCGCTGGGCTGGGCGCTGACCGCCGTCGCCGTCGTCGGCTACGCGGCGGTGCAACTGCTACGCCACCGCAACCGGGCGGCCCGCGGCCTGATCACCGACCCGATCGCGGTGGTGGCGCTGCGGATCGGCGGGCTCGCCGTCATCCTCGGCACCGCCGTGTACGTGCTCAACCTGGAGCGCAGCCGCAACGTCCTCATCGTCTCGCTCAAGGGTGTGCCGATCGTGGTGCCGATCATCGCGGTGCTGCTGGTCATCTGGACCTTCGTGCTCCAACGCACCAGCTACGGCCGGCACATCTACGCCGTCGGCGGCAACCGGGAAGCGGCCCGCCGGGCCGGCATCGGAGTCGACCGGATCCGGATCTCCGTCTTCGTGATCTGCTCGTCCATGGCCGCCGTCGGTGGCATCGTGGCCGCCAGCCGGGCCAACTCGGTCGACCCGAACACGGGGGGCAGTAACGTACTGCTCTACGCGGTCGGCGCGGCGGTGATCGGCGGCACCAGCCTCTTCGGCGGCAAGGGCCGGGTATTCGATGCCGTGCTGGGAGGCGCGGTGGTCGCGGTCATCGAAAACGGAATGGGCCTGATGGGGTACAGCGCGGGAGTCAAGTACGTGGTGACCGGCGTCGTGCTGCTGCTCGCCGCCAGCGTCGACGCCCTCTCCCGCCGCCGCGCGGCAGCCACCGGCTCCCGCTGACCGCGCGGGAGGTAGCACCAGCATGCGCCCGGCACCTAGCCAGGAAGAGGTTCGCCGGCAGAACCTCGGGGCCCTGCTGCGGTACGTGCACGTCCACGGGCCGACCACCCGTGCCGAACTCACCACGGCACTGGGGTTGAACCGGAGCACCATCGGCGCGCTCACCGCCGACCTGGCCGGCGTCGGGCTGGTCAGTGAGGGAACGCCGAAGGAGACCGGCCGGGCCGGACGACCGTCCATTGTCGTCCGGCCCGAGTCGGCCCGGGTGTACGCGTACGCGTACTCCGTGGAGGTGGACCGGCTGCGGGCCGCGCGGGTCGGTCTGGGCGGCGCGGTGCTGGACCGCCGCGAGCTGGACCGGCCACGTGGCCTGCTGGCCGCGGAGGCCGCGCCGATGCTGGCCGGCGCCGTCAAGGAGATGCAGCAGGCGGTCCCGGGCGGCGCGATCTGCGTCGGCACCGGCGTCGCGGTCTGCGGCATGGTCCGCCGGGAGGACGGCCTGGTGCGGCTCGGCCCCACCACCGGCTGGGTGGACGAGCCGATCGGCGCGGCGCTCGGGGCCGAGATGGGCCTGGACGTGCCGGTCACGGTCGGCAACGTGGCGGACGTGGCGGCGTTCGCCGAGCACACCAGGGGCGTCGCGGCCGGCTGCGACAACGTCATCTACCTGTACGGCGACGTCGGCGTGGGCGCCGGGATCATCGCCGGTGGGCGTCGGCTCACCGGACACGGCGGGTACGGCGGCGAGGTCGGCCACATGAAGGTGGTGCGCGACGGCAGGCCCTGCGAGTGCGGCGCCCGGGGTTGCTGGGAGACCGAGATCGGCGAGCACGGCCTGCTGCGCGCCGCCGGACGCTCCGATGCGCGGGGACGCGACGCCCTGCTGGCCGTCTTCGACGCCGCCGACCGGGGGGACGCCCGCGCCCAGACGGCGGTACGCCAGGCGGGTGACTGGCTCGGCTTCGGGGTCGCCAACCTGGTCAACGTCTTCAACCCCGAGATGGTCATCTTCGGCGGCACCATGCGCGACCTCTACCTCGCGGCGGCGGCCCAGATCCGCAGCCGGCTCAACTCGAACGCACTCGGCGCGTGCCTGGAGCACGTCCGGCTGCGTACGCCGACGCTGGGCGAGGACGCACCCCTGATCGGGGCCGCCGAGCTGGCCTTCGAACGACTGCTCGCCGACCCCCTCGACGTGGGCTGACCCGCGTACGCTGTCCGGCGTGGACGTCGAGTTGCGCGCCTCCGACGACGACCGTCACCGGGTGGTCGCCGAGCTGCACCGGCACACCACGGTGGGCCGACTCACCCTGGACGAGTTCTCCGAACGGGTCGGCGCGGTGTGGACCTCCCGCACCCTCGGCGACCTCGCCACGCTGACCCGGGACCTGCCCGCCCTGCCCGATCCCGCAGCCGCGGCGAAGGGCGACGACGGGATCGGGCACGGCCGCCGGGAGCTGCTGGTGCTCTTCGCCGTCGCCGCGCTCACCCTGCTGCTGCTCGGTGGCTTCCTGGCCGTCACCCGCTGATCCGTGTGGCACGCCCGACGGGCTCCGCATTTCCACGGCCCGAGCGGATGAACTGATCGGACGATCAGTCCGTACCAGTGGGCGGACGGGCGGCCGGCAGGGTGCGGCTGCCCGGTCCAGACGCGTTTCGGTCCGGACCGAGGAGGCACCGCAGACATGGCACCGCTCAGATTGGCCCGTCGCCGGCCGGGCAACCGGACGCACCGCGCGGCGATGTTGCTCATCGCGATCATCGCGGGGGTCGGTGTCCTGCCGGGCGTGGCCATCGCCGCCCCCGCGGGTGGGCAGCAGCTCAACGCCGCCGACATGACGCTGCTCAACGGGGTGCGCCTGGCCGGGCTGTGGGAGATGCCGGCCGGCCAGATGGCCGCCGAGAAGGGACAGTCGCCGAAGGTACGGGAGATCGGGGCCGGCATCGCCGGCGAGCACCAGAAGCTCGACCAGCTCGTCGTGGACGCCGCCAACAAGCTCGGCGCGTCCATCCCCACCGAGCCGACGGCCGAACAGAAGGGCTGGCTGGCCGAGATGCAGAACGCGTCCGGCGCTCGGTTCGACCAGATCTTCGTGACCCGGCTCCGGGTGGCCCACGGCAAGATCTTCCCGGTGATCGGCGCGGTACGGGCCAGCACCCGCGACGCCACCGTCCGCAAGCTCTGCGAGGACGCCAACGCCTTCGTACAGCACCACATGCAGATGCTGGAGTCCACCGGACTGGTCCGCTGGCCCGAACTGCCGCCGGCCGCGCTGCCCGCGCCCGGCAAGGACGGTCTGCTCGCCGCCGCCGGGGCGAACGCGGGGCCGCAGGTCGGGGTGAGCAGCACCGTCGTCTGGCTGGTCTTCCTCGCCGCGCTCGGTACCGGCGGGATCGCCACCTACCGGATGCTGCGCCGGAGCTGACCGACGATTGAGGTGGCCCGGAGTCAGCGGTCGACCTGGGTGAAGTCCCAGGAGTGCGGGGCGCGGGCCACCAGCAGGGCGGGCGGATCGGGCAGCGGACGCGGGTTGCTGCGCCACTTCGAGATGACCACGACGCGGTGGTCGGTGGACGAGAAGACCTCGCTCGACACGTGCAGCGGGTCGTGCTCCAGCTCGGGCAGGGCGGTGTCGCACACCCAGGTGATCAGGTCGGCGACGCCGTACGCCTCGGCGCGCGCCTCCCACATCCGCACGA
Source organism: Micromonospora sp. CA-248212 (assembly GCF_050948405.1). Classification (NCBI taxonomy): domain Bacteria; kingdom Bacillati; phylum Actinomycetota; class Actinomycetes; order Micromonosporales; family Micromonosporaceae; genus Micromonospora; species Micromonospora sp. CA-248212. The sequence goes on from NZ_CP192023.1 coordinate 6,407,749, forward strand.
TCATCTCCGGCGTCCCCGTCACACGCTGACCGTGGTCAACGGCAGCGCCGAGTCGGCCGGCAGATCCAGCCGGCTCGGCGCGACCCCGGCGGCAACCAGGTGCGATCCGAGCGCGGCCACCATCGCCCCGTTGTCGGTGCACAGCTTCGGCCGCGGCACCCGGACCCGGATGCCGTACTTCTCGGCCCGCTCCTCGGCCAACGCCCGCAGCCGGGAGTTCGCGGCCACTCCCCCACCGATCACCAGGGTGTCGATGCCCTGCGCCCGGCAGGCGGCGATGGCCTTGTTGGTCAGCACGTCGCAGACCGCCTCCTGGAAGGACGCGGCCACGTCGGCGACCGGCACCGGCTCACCGGCGCGTTGCCGTGCCTCCACCCAGCGGGCCACGGCCGTCTTCAGACCGGAGAACGAGAAGTCGTACCGGTGGGCCGCCAGGTCCTTCGCGGCGGTCAGGCCACGCGGGAAGGCGATGGAGGCGGCGTCACCCGCCCGGGCCTCACGGTCGATGGGCGGACCGCCCGGGAACGGCAACCCGAGCAGCCGGGCCACCTTGTCGAACGCCTCACCGGCCGCGTCGTCGATGGTGGCGCCGAGCGGGGTGACACCCCGGGCCAGGTCGTCGACCAGCAACAGGGACGAGTGCCCGCCGGAGACCAGCAGGGCGATGGCCGGTTCGGGCAGTGGGCCGTGTTCCAGGGTGTCCACCGCCACGTGCGCGGCGAGGTGGTTGACGCCGTACACCGGCTTCTCGGCGGCGAGGGCGTACCCCTTGGCGGCGGCGACGCCGACGAGCAGCGCGCCGGCCAGACCCGGCCCGGAGGTGACCGCGATGGCGTCGATGTCGGCGAGGGTGACGCCAGCGTCGGTGAGCGCCCGCTGCATGGTCGGCACGATGGCTTCGAGGTGGGCCCGGCTGGCCACCTCCGGCACCACGCCCCCGAAACGGGCGTGCTCCTCGACGCTGGACGCGAGCGCGTCAGCCAGCAGGGTGTGCCCGCGTACGATGCCGACGCCGGTCTCGTCGCACGAGGTCTCGATGCCCAGGATCAGCGGTTCGTCAGCCATGGTCGTGTGGTCCGTCCCCGGTCGGCTCGGCGTCGCGCCGCATGACCAGCGCGTCGGTGTTGCTCGGTTGGTAGTAGCCGCGACGCACCCCGATCGGCTCGAACCCGTACGTCGCGTAGAGGCGCTGGGCGGGGGCGTTGTCCACGGCCACCTCCAGCAGGGTGCTGCGGGCGCCCCGACGGTTCGCCTCGGCGAGCAGTTCCTCCAACAGGACGCGGCCGACGCCACGTCGCTGGACGTCCCGCCGGACGGCGATGACCTGCACCCACACCTCGTCCGGTGGGGCGCCGGCGAGCCCGGCGTAGCCGAGCACCGCTCCGTCGCTGTCGGTCGCGACCCGGTAGTGGTGCCCGTTGGCCAGCTCGTTCCAGAACATGGAGGGCGACCACTGCCCGGCGCCGAACAGGTCCGCCTCGATCGGCATCGCCTCGTCGACGTGCCACCAGCGGAACCGTTCCAGCCGTACCGACGTCACGGGAGGACCGGTTTGCGGCCGGTGGCCGCCACGGCGTCGGGACGGCGCAGGTAGAGCGGGGTGAGTCGCTCGCCGGGCGCGCCGGCCCGGATCCGCTCGGCGGCGAGCAGCGCCAGCACGGTGGCCTCCGGGTAGCGCGGTTCGACCCGGACCGGCAGGTCCAGAGCCTCGGCGTACCGGTGTGCTCCGTCGCCGACCGCGACCGTAGCGCCCAGCTCACGGGCGCGGGCGGCGGCCACCGCCGGCGAGGACACCTCGGGCCCGACGACCCGCTGGCCGGCCCCGTCGTAGACAGCCCAGTACAGCTCCTTGCGGCGGGCGTCGCTGGCTGCCAGCACCGGCTCGCCGGCAGCCGCCGGGTGGCCGATGGCGTCCAGGGAACAGACGCCGTACGTCGGAATGCCGAGCACCTGCCCCATCGTGGCGGCGGTGACCAGGCCGACCCGCAGCCCGGTGAACGGCCCGGGGCCGAGCCCGGCGACTATCGCGCCCAGGTCACGCGGGCGCGCGCCGGCGTCGGCAAGGACCGCGTCCACCTGAGGCGCGAGCAGTTCACCGTGCGCGCGGGCATCGACCGTGCACCGGTGCGCCCGGGACGTGACGCCGTCCGCCGAGATCTCCACCAACGCTGCGGTCACCGCGGGGGTCGAGCTGTCCACCACGAGTACGAGCACGGTTAGCCAGCCTAGCGGCCCCGCCACCGCCCGCCCGTGACGCCCCGCCCCTCGGCCACCACCGGGCCTACCGGCGGACGAGCAGCGCCGCGACTCCACCCCTCGCCACGCCACCCCGCCGGCCGTGCGCCTTCCCGACCGCCACGCCACGCCACGCGTCTTCCCGACCGCCACGCCACGCCACGCGTCTTCCCGACCGCGACGCCACGCCACGCGTCTTCCCGACCGCGACGCCACGCCACGCGTCTTCCCGACCGCGACGCCACGCCACGCGTCTTCCCGACCGCGACGCCACGCCACGCGTCTTCCCGACCGCGACGCCACGCCACGCGTCTTCCCGACCGCGGCGACGGCGACGGCGACGGCGACGGCGACGGCGACGGCGACGGCGACGGCGACGGCGACGGCGACGGCGACGGCGACGGCGACGGCGACGGCGACGGCGACGGCGACGGCGACGGCGACGGCGACGGCGACGGCGACGGCGACGGCGACGGCGACGGCGACGGCGACGGCGACGGCGACGGCGACGGCGACGGCGACGGCGACGGCGACGGCGACGGCGACACCATCCTGATGAGCCTGATGCCTGTGAGTCATCAAGATGACTCACAGGCATCACTCTCATCAGCAATACCGCCGCCGCTCAGCGACGCGGCCCCGACCGTGCTGATCCCGGCCTGCAAGACCGCGAGTCGTGAATCCGCCGCAGAGCTACCGCGACCGTCTGATGCTGGGCCAGCATGCCGGGATGCCATCGACTCGCCTCGTCACCCTCCTCGGCGCCGTGCTGCGACAACAACGCCAGCGACGCGAGCTGAGCCAGCGCCAGCTCGCGGGACTCGCCGAGGTCAGCCAGGCGGCCGTGGCGCGGATCGAACGCGGCGAACGCGCGCCGAGCGTCCCGGTGCTGGAGCGGTTGTTCACCGCGATGGACGTGCAGCTGGTGGTCGGGGTCGAACCGCTGGACGCGCATCTCGACGCTCGCATCGACGAACTGGCCGCCCGCCCGATCGGCGAACGCATCGACGAACTGGGCCTCAACGAGACGCTGGACCGACTGATCGACTTTCCGCAGGTGCTCACCGGTAGCACGGCGGCGCTGTTGCAGGGCGCGCCGGTGCCGGTGGACGCCGTCGAGATCGCCCTCCGCTGGCAGGACTCGAAACGGTTCACCGGCTGGCTGGAGGCAAACTACGGCCAGCGGTGGAACGCCCGGTGGGGCGAGTTCGGCGGGGTGTGGTTGGAGCCGGAAGAGCCGGGCGAACACCGCTGGTCGACCCGGTACGGCGAGATCAGGGCGACCATGTGCGACGAGTTGCCCGAGACGATCGAGGTACGCCACGGTGGCCGCGATTATCAGGTGGTGCCGCTGGTCGAGCTGGAGTTGACCGAGCCGCGGGCCGCCGACCTGCTGCGCCGCTACCGGGCCCGGCGCCGCGCCCCGGAAAGCTGACCGGACCCGGCCAGCCGGCGCCGGACCCGGAGCAGGCCAGCCGGCGCCGGACCCGGAGCAGGCCAGCCGGCGCCGAACCCGGGCCAGGCCAGGCCAGGCTGAGGTCAGTCGGCGGTGCGCTCCCAGTCGATGGTGGGACGGCCGGCGTCGGCGAGGGCCTTGTTGGCCGCGCTGAACGGGCGGCTGCCCAGGAAGCCGCGCGGGTTCATCGGGCTCGGGTGGCCGGCCTCCAGCACGACGTGCCGAGAGTTGGTGACCAGGCCGGCCTTCTTGCGGGCGTAGCCGCCCCAGAGCAGGAAGACCACCCGGTCCGGCAGGGCGTCCAGCGCCCGGATGGTGGCGTCGGTGAACTCCTCCCAGCCGGCGTTCGCATGCGAGCCGGGGGTGGCCTGACGGACGGTCAGCACCGCGTTGAGCAGCAGCACGCCCTGCGCCGCCCAACCGTCGAGGTTGCCGCTGCGCGGCTTGGGCACCCCCACGTCCTCGCCCAGCTCCTTGAAGACGTTGCGCAGCGAGGGCGGCACCGACACGCCCTCGCGGACGCTGAAGCTCAGCCCGTGCGCCTGACCGGCCCGGTGGTAGGGGTCCTGCCCGAGGATCAGCACCCGGGTGGCCTCCGGCGGGCAGAGTCGGTACGCCGAGAAGAGGTCCTCCAGCGGCGGGAAGACGGTCTGCGTCGCGTACTCCCGGGCGACGAACTCGGCCAGCGCGGCCGTGCGGGCCGGGTCGAGGTGCGGGGTGAGCACGGCACGCCACTGCTCCGGCAGCAGCGCCAGCAGATCCAGGGCGGGGGCATCGTCGGGCATCAGAAACCTCTTCCAGCGCGGGTCGGTCCCCCGCACTCTAAGCATCACGTCCGACAGCGCCGCGCCCTAACCCAGCTCGGCCAACCGCCGAGCCCAGTCACCACCGACCGGATCCAGCTCGACGACTCGGGTGTCGTCGTCGCGGCGGTCGATACGGACCCGCAGGTGCGCGTCGACCAACTGCTCCACCAGGCCCTCGCCCCACTCCACGACGGTCACCGACGCGTCCACCGAGGCATCCAGGTCCAGGTCGTCGATCTCGGCGCGCGGGTCGCTGGCGGCGCCCAGCCGGTACGCGTCGGCGTGCACGAGGGCCACCCGGCCGCCCCGGGCCGGATCGGGCCGGTGGACCCGGGCGATCACGAACGTCGGCGAGGTCACGTCCCCGAGGACGTTGAGCCCGGCACCGATGCCCTGGGTGAGCGCGGTCTTGCCGGCGCCCAGCGGGCCGGTCAACAGCACCAGGTCACCGGCCCGCAGCAGCCCGGCCAACCGGCGGCCGAACTCCCGAGTGTCCTCGACGGTCGGCAGTTTGACGACGAAACTCACCGGTCCTCCATGCTCTCCAGTGATTCGAGGAACCGCTCCAGCGCGGCGTTGACCTCGTCGGCGTGCTCCAGCATCACCACGTGACCACTGTCTTTGATCTTGATGAACTCGGCGTGCGGCAGCCGCCGAACGATCTCCTCGGAGTGGGTCACCGGCGTGATCATGTCCTTGTCGCCGACGACCACCAGCACCGGCGCGTTCGCCAGCGCTGCCAGCGCCGGGAAGCGCGAGTGTGTGGCGAGGGTCCGCAGGTAGCGGGTCACCGTGTCGGCCGAGGTCCGGGAGTTCATGGTCTCCACGTAGGACACCAGCCGAGGGCTGGGCTTGCGGGTGCCGAAGCCGTACTTGCGGGTCAGCAACCAGGCCACGTTCGAGGTCGACTTGCGGGCCCGGTCGATCACCGGGCCGCCGTACCGCGTGGCGTTGCTGACCATGTAGAGCACCGGACCACCGACCCGGCCCAGCAGCGCCGGGGCGACCAACTTGGTCTCCGCGACGAGACCGCCCGACGTGGCCATCAGCACCGTGCCCACCACCCGGTCACCGAACAGCTCCGGGAACAGTTCGGCGAACGCCATGATGGTCATGCCGCCCATCGAGTGGCCGACCAGCACCAGTGGCCCCTCCGGGGCGACCCGGTCGATCACCCGGCGCAGTGTCCGGCCGAGCACGGCCAGGTCGTACTCGCCGGTCTCCAAGCGACCGGACTGGCCGTGACCGGGCTGGTCGTACGCCACGATCCGATAGTCGCCACGCGCGGCCAACATCTCGCGCTGGAAGTGGAAGGTGCCCATGTCCAGGCAGAACCCGTGCACCAGCACCACCGTCGGGTGCCCCGGCACCGGACGGGTCGGCTCGACCACCTCGACGTGGATGTCGGTGCCGTCCGGCAGCTCCAGCCGGAACGCCTCGTCGTACCTCTGTTCGCCGAACGTCTCCTGGGCGTAGCGGTCGGTCGGGTCGGTCTTCAGCCGGCGGACCAGGGTGCGTTCGGTCGCGACGCCAGCGGCCAGACCGGCCGCCGCCACCCCGACCGCAGCCCCGACCAGGCCGGCGACGCGGCCGGCCGCGGTCCGCGGGCGCGGGATGCGGTACGCCATCAGGGGCGCTCACCGTCGTAGACGCGCGGCACCCGGGTGCTGCCGAACCGGGTGACGATCTCGTAGTTGATCGTGCCGACCGCCTCGGCCCAGTCGTCGGCCGTCGGCTCGCCGTCGGCGCCGCTGCCGAAGAGGGTCGCCACGTCACCGTCGGCCACCGGGTCGTCGCCGCAGTCGAGCACGAACTGGTCCATGCAGACGCGTCCGGAGATCGTCCGCCGCGCGCCGGCGAGCTGTACGGGGCCGGTGTTGGAGGCGTGCCGGGGCACACCGTCGGCGTACCCGAGCGGCACCACGGCCAGGTTCGCGTCCGACTCGGTGGTGTAGGTGTGGCCGTAGGAGACGCCGGTCCCGGCGGGCACCCGCTTGGTGAGCATCACCCGGGCCCGAGCGGTCATCGCCGGACGCAGCCCGTACGTCTCGCCGGCCACCGGGGACAGGCCGTAGATAGCCAGCCCGGGACGGACCAGGTCGAAGTGCGTGTCGGGGCGGGTCAGGGTGGCCGCCGAGTTGGCCAGGTGCCGCCACCGGGGGCGCAGCCCGGCCCGCTCGACCATGGCCAGTCCCTCGTGGAAGACGGCGAGCTGCCGGTCGGTGGTCGGGTGGCCGGGCAGGTCGGCGTACACGAAGTGGCTCCACACACCGACCACCTCGACCAGGCCGTCGGCCTGGGCCTTCGCGGCGGCGTCGAGCAGGGCCGGCCAGTCGGCGACGGTGGCGCCGCCCCGCGACAACCCGGTGTCGATCTTCAGGTGCAGGCGGGCGGGGCGCTCGGCACGCCGGCTCGCCTCGATCATCTCGTCGAGCTGCGGCACGCTGGCGGCACCGAGATCGACCCCGGCGCTGACACCCTCGTGCAGCGGCAGCCCGGGCGCGAGCAGCCACGCCAGCACGGGCGCGGTGATTCCGTTCCGGCGCAGCGTGAGCGCCTCGTCGAGGGTGCAGACGCCGAGCCAGTCGGCCCCCGCGTCGAGCGCCGCGCGGGCGGCCGGGAGCATGCCGTGGCCGTACCCGTCGGCCTTCACCACCGCCATCAGCTCGGCGGTGGTGCCGGAGCGGAGCCGGCTCACGTTCTCGCGGATCGCGTCAAGATCGACACGTACCTCGGCCTGCCACATGCGCCCAGCCTACTTTCCAGCCTGATCACCGTGGGCGGCGACGCTCGGCCCGCCGCACCGGTCGGGTCGGTTCGGGACGATCAGCCCAGCCGGGCGACGACCGGGCGCAGCGCGGTCACCACGTCGGGCGCGGTCACCGGGCCGCCGCGGGCCGCCTCCCGACCGGCCAGCCCGTGCAGGTACGCGGCCCCGGCCGCCGCCCGATCCGCCGGCACCCCGGCCGCCAGCAGCGAGCCGAGCAGCCCGGCCAGCACGTCGCCGGTGCCGCCGGTGGCCAGCGCCGGGGTGCCGGTGGGGTTGACGTACGCCCGGCCGTCCGGCGTGCCGATCACCGTGCGGTCCCCCTTGAGCAGCACCACCGCGTTCATCCAGGCGGCCAGTCGCAGCGCGGACCCGACGCGGTCGGCGCCCGGCTCCTCCCCGCACAGCCGGGTGAACTCCCGGTCGTGCGGGGTGACGACGATCGGCGCGTCCCGGCCGCGCAGCCGGTCGGCGAGTGAACCGTCGACCAGCAGGGTCAACGCGTCCGCGTCGAGCACCACCGGCACCGGTGTCGCCAGGACGGCCCGCAGCTCGGCCGCCGCCTCGTCTCCGGTGCCCAACCCCGAGCCGCACACCCACGCCTGCACGCGGCCGGCATCGGCCACCCGGGGCGTGGCGATCACCGAGGGGTGCTGGCGCAGCACCTCGTCGCGGGCCCCACCGGCGTACCGGACCAGGCCGGTCGGCCCGGCGAGCGCACCGCCGACGGAGAGCACCGCCGCGCCCGGGTACGTCGCCGAGCCGGTCGCCACCCCCACCACACCCCGGGTGTACTTCTCCGACGCGGCGCCCAGCTCGGGCCACCACCGCTGAAGGTCGGACCAGTCGGTGACGTTCAGCGCGGGGGTGCCCCGCAGCCAGGGCTCCAACCCGATGTCGACCAGCTCGACCTGCCCCGCCAACGCGGCGGCCGGCCCGACCACCAGGGCGGGCTTGAGCGCGCCGAAGGCGACGGTCACGTCGGCGCGGACGGCGGTGGGCCGGCCGGACGCGGACAGCGGCACGTGCCCGGTGTCCACCGCGACCCCGCTCGGCACGTCCACGGCCAAAACGGTGGCCCGCTGGCCGTCGCGCCCGCGCAGGTCGCCCAGCCCCTGGACGACCTCGTCCGCGTTCGCCCGCAACCCACCCGTGCCGCCGATCCCGACGATGCCGTCGAGGACCAGGTCGACGGGGCCGGCGGGGCGGTCGACCAGCCGGCCACCGGCGGCCCGCAGCGCGGCCAACCCGGCCACGTGCGCCCGGCCGGGGGTGAGCAGCAGGGCGAAGACCTCGACGCCCCGGCGGGCCAGCCGCTCTCCGGCGTAGAGCGCGTCACCGCCGTTGTCGCCCGAGCCCACGAGCAGCAGCACCCGGCCGCCGTACACGCCGCCGCGCTCGGCGAGCAGCAGGGCGGCCCGGCGGGCCAGCCCGGCGGCGGCGCGCTGCATCAGCGTCCCCTCCGGCAGCGTGCCCATCAGCCCCGCCTCGGCGGCCCGTACGTCGCCCACCCGCCACACCGGTCTCATGTCACCGTGTCCCATCCGTTCCGCGGGCTGGCCGGCACGGCCCACCCGGCCGACGTCACCGTTCCGCGACCACCATCGCCGAGGCGATGCCACCGTCGTGCGAGAGCGACAGGTGCCAGTGGTTGATACCACGCTCGGCGGCCACCGCCGCGACGGTTCCCGAGACGCTCAGCCACGGCCGGCCATCGGTGTCGGGCACGATCTCGCAGTCGTGCCACCGCAGGCCGGCGGGAGCGCCGAGGGCCTTGGCGACGGCCTCCTTCGCGGCGAAGCGGGCGGCCAACGACTCCGGCGAGCGGGGACCGCCGGAACGGGTGACCCGCTCCGGCCCGGTGAAGAGCCGGTCGGCGAGCAGCGGCGTCCGCGCCAGGGACCGGGTGAACCGGTCCACCAGGACGACGTCGAGGCCGACAGCGACGATCACCAGACCACCCTACCGGCGGCGGGGGCGGCAGATTAGCCGTCGGGCCCGCGGTGGGCAACGCCTGTGGACAGACCGGGGTACGACCGCAGTCCGCCGTCCACAGGGCACCTCGGCGCGGCCCGGCTCTGCCTAGCGTTCACCGCGTCGATGCCGATCCGACACGGGGGTGGGGTCATGACCGAGGAGCCGTTCGCCGTCCGGCCGCAGGAGCTGCGCGCGGAGGCCGGCGCGCTCGACGACGAGGCGTACCGGTTGGCGTGGGGTCTGGCGCGGGTGCCCGGGCTGCTGGTGCCGGCCCCGGGCTGGCGGACGGCCACGGCGCTGGCGGGGCTGGAGGCGGCCGGACACGCCTGGTTCTGCCGGCTGGGCACAGCCGTGGCGGTGACCGCCGATGGCATCCGTGGGGCGGCCGAGGCGTACGAGACGGTGGACGACCGGGCCGCCGGCCGGTTCGTCACCGTGCCCCGGTGAGCGGGGTCGGCTACCGGCAGCTCTGGGCCGCCGATCCGGCCGGCTGGCGGGCGGCCGGATCGGCCTGGGCCGGGCTGACCGGCCCGGTCCACCGGCACGCCGACGAGCTGGCCGGGACGGCCGGGCGGCTGCGCGGTGGCTGGTCCGGTGCGGCGGCCACGGCAGCCGACGCCCGGCTCGCCGGTCTTGCCGACGAGCTGACGTCGGTGGCGCCGGCGCTGATCGAGGCCGACCAGACGCTGGCCGAGTTGGCCCGGCAGCTCGCCGTGGCGAGGGCCCAGCTCGCCGAGGCGGTCACCCGGGCCGAGGCGGCCGGCCTGACCGTGGACCGAGCCGGTGGTGTGCGGGCGGCTCCGGTGGACCCCGCGCATCCCGTCGGAGCCGGCACGGCGGCAGCCGGGCCACCGGCGGGTACGAGGGCCGGCACGGCGGCGGGGTCGGCAGCCGGCACGGCGGCGGGGTCGGCAGCCGGCACGGCGGCGGGGTCGGCAGCCGGCACGGCGGCGGGGTCGGCGGTCGGAGTCGCGGTGGCGGGAGTGGCGGCGGCCGTACGCGCGGCGGTCGAGCGGGCCGACGCGGCGGATCGGGCCGCCGCCGACCGGTTGGCGGAGCTGGCCCGTGCGGCCGGCACCGGCTGGGCGTCCCCGGCACCGCCCGGCCGGCCGGCCACCGGGGCGTCGCCGTCGGTTGTACGCGCCTGGTGGTCCGGGTTGACGCCGGCCCAGCGGCGCTGGCTGGTCGGGCACGAACCGGCGCTGGTCGGCGCCCTGGACGGGGTACCGGTGGCGGCCCGCGACCAGGCCAACCGCCTGCTGCTCGGCGCGCGGCGCGACGAGTTGCTGGCCGAGCGGCGGCGATTGTCGGTCCGGGTGCCGCCGGGACCGCTGGTGTCGGTGCGACTGCGCGCGCTGGCCGCACGGTTGGCCGGCCTGGACGCGCTCACCGAGCGGCTGGCCGGCGGGACGCCGCGGGCGTACCTGCTGGGGCTGGACCCGACCGGTGAGGGGCGGGTGGTGGTGGCGCTCGACGACCCGGACCACGCCGATCGGGTGCTGACGTACGTGCCGGGGATGACCGCCGGGCTGGACGACGCCCCCGGCGAGCTGGGTCGGGCCGCCCGGGTGCTGGAGCGCTGCGCGGCGCTCGCGCCGGGTCAGCGCAGCGCGGCCGTGCTGTGGCTGGACTACGACGCTCCGGACTTCCTGACCGAGGCGGCGTCCGCCGGCCAGGCCCGGGACGCCGGGCCGGCGCTGCACCGTTTCCAGGAGGGGCTGCGCGCCACCCACGAGGGGTCGCCGGCCCGGCAGACGGTGCTCGGGCACAGCTACGGGTCGCTGGTGGTGGGGGTGGCCGCCCGGGAGCACGGGCTGGCGGCCGACGCGCTGATGTTCGTCGGTTCGCCCGGGGTGGGCGTGGCGCACGCCGACGAACTGGGCGTCCCGGCCGGGCAGGTGTGGGCCAGCAGGGCACCCGACGACGTGATCCGCCTGGCCCGGCCGGTGGACGAGCTGGGTCGCCCGGCGCTGTTGGGCGCGGCTCCGCTCGCCGCGGTGCTGGGTTGGCCGGATCGCACCGGTCACGAGCTGTGGTTCGGTCACGACCCGGCCGATGCCGGGTTCGGCGGCCGGGTGTTCCGCAGCGGCCGGGGTGGGCACGCCGGCTACTGGGAGCCGGACAACCCGGCGCTGGACGGGATGGCCCGCGTCGTACTGGGCCGGTGACGGGACTGGGCCGCCGACGAGCCACCGGACGCGACGCCGACGACGGAGCCCCGGCCACCGCGGGTGCGGCGCGGCCGGGGCTCCGGGGCGTGGCTGGCGACTACTCGACGGTGACCGACTTGGCCAGGTTGCGGGGTTGGTCCACGTCGTGCCCCCGAGCCGCGGCGATCTCGGCGGCGAACACCTGCAGCGGCACGGTGGTGACGAGCGGGGCGAGCAGGGTGGGCGTACGCGGCACGTAGATCAGGTGGTCGGCGTACCGGACGACGGCCTCGTCGCCCTCCTCCGCGATCACGATGGTCCGCGCGCCACGCGCCCGGACCTCCTGGATGTTGGAGACGACCTTGTCGTGCAGCATCCCGCGCCCCACCGGGGAGGGCACCACGCAGATCACCGGGGTGCCCTTGTCGATCAGGGCAATGGGGCCGTGCTTCAGCTCGCCGGCAGCGAAGCCCTCGGCGTGCATGTACGCCAGCTCCTTGAGCTTGAGCGCGCCTTCGAGGGCCACCGGGTAGCCGACGTGCCGGCCGATGAACAGCACCGTCGGCTCGGACTTCAGCTCGCGGGCCAGCTCGCGGACCGGCTCGATGCGGTCCAGCAGCTCGCGCAGCTTGCCCGGCATCTCCTGGAGCTGGGCCACGACCGCGCCGACCTCGTCGGCGAACTTGATGCCGCGTACCTGGGCCAGGTGCAGGCCGATCAGGTAACAGGCGACGACCTGGGTGAGGAACGCCTTGGTGGAGGCGACGGCGATCTCCGGCCCACCGTGGGTGTAGAGCACGGCGTCGGACTCGCGGGGGATGGTGGAGCCGTTGGTGTTGCAGATGGCGAGCACCCGGGCCTTCTGCTCCTTGGCGTGCCGCAGGGCCATCAGGGTGTCCATCGTCTCGCCGGACTGCGAGATCACCACGATGAGCGTGGACCGGTCGAGCACCGGGTCGCGGTAGCGGAACTCGCTGGCCAGCTCCACCTCGCACGGGATCCGGGTCCAGTGCTCGATGGCGTACTTGGCGACCAGGCCGGCGTGGTACGCGGTGCCGCAGGCCACGATGAAGATCTTGTCGACGTCGCGCAGATCCTGGTCGCTGAGGCGGACCTCGTCCAGGGCGATCTCGCCGCTCTCGGTGAGTCGGCCGAGCAGGGTGTCGGCGATCGCCTGCGGCTGCTCCTCGATCTCCTTGAGCATGAACCAGTCGTAACCGCCCTTCTCGGCGGCGGACGAGTCCCAGTCGATGTGGAAGTCCTTGCCGCTGGCGGGCTGACCGTCGAAATCGGTGATCTCGATGCTGTCGCCGGTGATCAGGACGATCTGGTCCTGACCCAGCTCCACCGCCTCGCGGGTGTGCTCGATGAACGCGGCCACATCGCTGGCCAGGTAGTTCTCGCCGTCGCCGCGCCCGACGACCAGCGGCGAGTTGCGCCGGGCGCCGACGACGGCACCGGGCACGGAGGCGTCGACCGCGAGCAGGGTGAACGCGCCCTCCAGTCGCTGGCACACGACACGCATGCCGGCGGCGAGCAGCTGCGGGCCGTCCGGCTGGCCGGCGGCGCGCAGGTCGGCCAGGGCGGCGGAGAGCAGGTGCGCGGCGCACTCGGTGTCGGTGTCGCTGGTGAACTGGACGCCGTCGGCCTCCAACTCGGCGCGGAGCCTGGCGAAGTTCTCGATGATGCCGTTGTGGATCACCGCGACGCGGCCGTCGGGCGCGACGTGCGGGTGGGCGTTGCGGTCGGTCGGCCCGCCGTGGGTGGCCCACCGGGTGTGCCCGATGCCGGTGGTGCCGTCACCGATGCCGATCGGACTGGCCGCGCAGGAGGTCGGGTCGTCGGCGGCACGCTCGGAGAGCACCTTTTCGAGGTTGGCGAGCTTGCCGGCCTTCTTCTCGGTCAGGAGCTGGTCGTCGCAGACGATGGCGACGCCGGCCGAGTCGTAGCCCCGATATTCCAGCCGTCGCAGCCCGTCGAGCACGATGCTCAGCGCCGGGCGCGCGCCGGCGTATCCCACGATTCCACACATGGCCCGCAGCCTAACCCAGTTTCGCTCATCATGGGTGCTCGAAAGACGGCTAAACAAGCACCGAATTTGAGCGATCGGTGGTTGGTGGGCCGCAATGGGACGAGCTTCACGAGCCGGGCCGGCGTGCGCGGGACCGGACGGGGTTGCGGGACGACCGGCGCGTACGACAGTCTTCCGGCGGGTTCGGCGCACGCTCCGCTGACTCCTCGACCCCTTACCCACTCCCGCCCGGAGCAGCCATGTCCGACGCGCCGCCCCCCGAGTCGTCCCCGACGCCACCTCCGGACCCCGCCCCGCCGCCGCCGGACCCGACGGCTGCGCCGCCGACGACGAACCCGCCGTCCGGTTGGTCCGCGCCGGACGCCTTCCCGACGCCGGATCCGTTGACACCGGGCCAGCCCTGGGCGCCCCCACCGGCCTGGACCCCGCCGCCCCCGTCCGCGCCGTGGACGCCCGATCCCACCGGCGTTCCGGGTACGCCCGACGCCGCCGGAACCGGCGCCTGGCCGCCGCCCCCGGAACAGCCGTCGGCCGGCTACCCGCCGGGTTACCCGGCACCCGGCTACCCGCCGCCCGGCTACCCACCGCCCGGCTATCCACCGCCCGGCTATCCACCGCCCGGCTATCCACCGCCCGGCTACCCACCGCCGTACCTCTATCCCGGCTATCCGCCGCCCGCCCGGCCGGGCGGCGGGGCCGGCCGGGTCGTCGGGATCGTCGTCGCGGTCGTCGTGGCGCTCGCCCTCCTCGGGTGCGGATGCTTCTGCGTGTCCGGGTCACTGCTCAGCCGGCTTGTCCCGGACACGGTCGCCGAGGACCCGTACGACAGCGACCCCTTCGGCGACGACACCTGGCCGCCGAGCATCGCGCCCGAGCCGCCCACCGTGCCCGACACCCCCACGACGGGGCCCACCAAGAAGCCGATCACGCGCCCGACGTCGGGTCCGGCCCCCGTGACGGTGGTCTACGAGGTCACCGGAGTGGGCCGGGCGGACATCGCGTACTTCGACGCCGAGAGCGATCTCATCCACATCGACGGCGCGAAACTGCCCTGGCGCATGACCATCCGCACCAACGGCCAGAGTCGGGTCATGGTCGAGGCCAGGTGGACCGATGACGGTGAGAGGCCGATCGGCTGCACCGTCACGGTCACCGGCGCCGGAAAGCCCGTGACGAACAAGACCCAGGGGACCTGGGCCACCAGTTGTGAGCCCGAGTGAGGCTGGAGTCGGGTCAGCGGGTGACCGTAGGCTGGCGCAGGTGACGACGAGCACCGATGTCGACCCGCTGGTGGCCCGGATGCGGCCGTTCGGTACGACGATCTTCGCCGAGATGTCCGCCCTCGCCGTCCGGACCGGGGCGGTCAACCTCGGCCAGGGCTTCCCGGACACGGACGGCCCGCCGGAGATGCTGGCCGCCGCCGTCGAGGCGCTGCGCGGCGGGCAGAACCAGTACCCGCCCGGTCCGGGGATCCCCGCCCTGCGCGCGGCCGTCGCGGCGCACCAGCGTCGGTTCTACGACCTGGCGTACGACCCGGACGGCGAGATCGTGATCACGGCGGGCGCGACCGAGGCGGTGGCGGCCAGCATCCTCGCTCTCTGCGAACCGGGCGACGAGGTGGTCTGCTTCGAGCCGTACTACGACTCGTACGCCGCTTCGATCGCGCTGGCCGGCGCGGTCCGGCGGCCGGTCACGCTGCGTCCCGGCGCGGACGGCCGGTACGCCTTCGATCCGGCGGCGCTGCGGGCGGCGTTCGGGCCGCGTACCCGACTGGTGCTGCTGAACTCGCCGCACAACCCGACCGGCAAGGTGTTCACGCCGGCCGAGCTGGCGCTGGTGGCCGAGTTGTGCCAGGAGTTCGGCGCGTACGCGGTCACCGACGAGGTGTACGAGCACCTGGTGTTCACGGACGCGTCCAGCGCGCACGTGCCGCTGGCGTCGCTGCCCGGGATGCGGGAGCGGACGCTGCGCATCTCGTCGGCCGGCAAGACGTTCTCCTGCACGGGCTGGAAGATCGGCTGGGTGAGCGGCCCGGCGGCGCTGGTCTCGGCGGTGCTGCGGGTGAAGCAGTTCCTCACCTACGTCAACGCCGCGCCGCTGCAACCGGCGGTCGCCGTGGCGCTGGCCCTGACCGACGACTACTACACGGGCTTCCGCGACGGGCTCCAGCAGCGGCGCGACCAGCTCATCGGCGGCCTCACGGACGCCGGGTTCGACGTGCTGACGCCGGAGGGCACGTACTTCGTGACCGCCGACGTCACCGCGCTCGGCGGCACCGACGGGATGGAGTTCTGCCGGTCGCTGCCGGAGCGCTGCGGCGTGGTGGCGGTGCCCACCCAGGTCTTCTACGACGACGTTGAGGCCGGCCGGCGGCTGGTCCGGTTCGCGTTCTGCAAGCGCCCGGAGGTGCTGGCCGAGGCGGTCACCCGGCTGCGCGCGCTGACCCGCTGACCGGCCCGGAGCCGGTCGCGTCCGGATCGGTCGCCGACTGATCCGGGGTGGGCGACGCCAGTCGGGTGAGCAACTGGCCCTCATCGCCGAGCAGCGCCGCCTCGGCGTCGTCCACGAAGGACAGGTCGGCGGTCACGTGCCGGCTCGCCGCGGTGAGCAGCAACCCGACCACCGGATCCTCGGCGGTCCGCCGGAGGCCGTCCAGATTGCGCAACTCGCGCAGCAGGTGCCCGCGCTGGTTGCTCAGCACGGCACGAACGGTGACCGCGGACCCGGACCGGGCGGCGGCGGTGACCTTGAGGAAGAAGTCGTCCCGGAATCCGCCGCTGCGCGGGCTCGGCTCGCCCAGCCACCGCGCCAGCTCCGCGCGCCCGGCCGGGGTGATCTCGTAGACGACCCGGTCCGGCTTGATCGGCTGGGGCTGCCGTTCGGCGACGACCAGTTCGTCCCGGGAGAGCCGGTCGAGGATCTGGTAGAGGTGGCCGATGTTCAGCGGCCCCCACTGCGGGCCGACGGCGGCCTCGAACGCTCCCTTGAGCTGGTAGCCGTGGCTGGGGCCACCAGCGAGCAGGGCGAGGACGGCGTGCTGGATCGCCATGTCACCTCCGGTACCGGTCTTGCATTGTCACAATGTATCGCGCAGAGTGGGAGACGGCACACGGGGAGGCGCGATGCTCGGCTTCATCTGGCGACAGCTACGCGGCCGTGCGGGGCGGTCGGTGGCACTGCTGGTCGGAGTGCTGGTGGCCACCACCGGTTTTGTGGTCCTGACCGGTGCCACCACCACCTCCCGCCTGGATGTCAACGGCACGGTCGAGCGCAACACCCAGGTCGCCTACGAGATCCTGGTGCGCCCGAAGGGCACCCGCACCCCGCTGGAAGCCGAGCGCGGGCTGGTCCGCCCCAACTATCTCTCCGGGCTCTTCGGCGGCATCACCACCCAGCAGTACGAGCAGGTGGCGGCCGTCCCCGGCATCGAGGTGGCGGCCCCGATCGCGATGCTGGGCTATTCCACCACGCTGCTGCCGACGCCGATCGACCTCACCGGGGCCGTCGACCGCTCACTCGATCATCAGGTCATCCGGGTCGACCCCACCTTCCACGCCGAACGCGGTCTCTCCAGCGCGCGGGGCAAGCCCCGGTACGTCTACGTGACCAAGAAACCGTTGATCTTCCCCCGGCTCGACGGGGGACTCGGCAGCGAATCGGTCCCCTACTCCGACGGGAACTCCTACCCCTGGCCGGAGGCCTGCGGACCGGCCCCCCGGGAGGTGCAGCCGGACGGCCGCAGCCTGCCCATCTGCGATCCCCAGTACGCCCTGCTCGGCAACCCCGGCACCTACTCCGAGCGGGAGGCGTGGTCGCTGCACGCCGTGCAACTGTTGCCCGACGGCCGGTTCCGGGGCCAGCCCTACGCGTTGGCGAGCGATCGGGACGGCACCTCGGCGCCCGCCGACCGGCTGGTGATGGCGTACGACCTGACCGTGCCGTTCCTCCTGGCCGCTGTCGACCCGGTCGCCGAGGAACGTCTGGTCGGCCTCGACGACGCCGTGGTCACCGGCCGGGCCGTCCGCCCGGACGACACCGTCGCCGTCGAACGGGCCGGCAGCACGGAGAACCTGCAGGTGCCGGTCCTCGTCACCAACCGGCCCTTCATCGACGAGGCACTGTCGGCCACCTTCACCCGGCTCTCGGCCAGTCCGGTGGGCGTGCCGGCGATCGACCTGGAGAAGACCCTGAGCCGCCCGGTCGGGGCGCCAGCCGGGTCCGCCCGAACCGACCTCACCGCCGGCCACCAGACGATGCTCACCGAGGAGCTGTCCCCGACCGGGTGTTGCGTGGGCCAGTTGCAGGCCATCGTGCAGTCGGCCGACGTGCAGTACGACCGTCTTGCCGACGGCAGCCTGCGGGCCCGTCCGCAGCCACCCGGCGCACCCACGGCGTACGGCCGGGAGACGGCGTACAACCCGATGCCCCGCCCCTGGCTCGCCGACGACAGCGGTTCGCGGTCGGTACGGCCGCTGCTGCTGGCCGCCGCCGGGAACACCACCTTCCGGTACTGGCGGGCCACGGGTGTCTTCGACCCGAGTCGGCTGACCGGCTTCGCCGACCTCGGCCACCTGCCGCTGCAGACCTATCAGGCGCCCGTCGCGCAGGGCGCCGACGAGCGCAGCCGCGCGGCGCTGGGCGGTCAGCCACTCGCGCCCAGCGGCAACCCGGCCGGATACCTCTCCGCCCCACCGCTGCTGATCACCAACCTCGGCAGCCTGCCGACCCTCCTCGCGGGCACCGGCAGCCCACAGGCCAAGGCCCCGATCAGCGCGATCCGGGTACGGGTGGCCGACGTGGGCGGGTACACCGAACGTTCGGCCGAGCGGGTCCGGTTGGTCGCCGAGCAGATCGCGGCGCGCACCGGACTGGACGTCGACATCACCCTCGGCTCGTCGGCCGCGCCGCAGACGGTGGAGCTGCCCGCCGGCACGTTCGGTCGGCCGACGCTACGGCTGACCGAGAACTGGTCGGCGCTCGGCGTCGCCTCGATCATCACCCAGGCGGTGGACCGCAAGAGCCTGGTGCTCTTCCTCCTGGTGCTGGTGGTCTGCGTCCTGTTCCTCGGCAACGCGGTCAGCGCCGCAGTCCGGGACCGACGCTCCGAACTGGCGGTGCTCTCCTGCCTCGGCTGGCCGGTCCGCCGCATCGCGGCGCTGATCCTGGGCGAGGTGGCCCTCCTCGGGCTCATCGCCGGCCTGCTGTCGCTGACCCTCGCGGTGCCGCTCGGAACAGCCCTCGGCATCGATGTCGACTGGCGACGGTCGGCTCTGGCCGTACCCATCGCCCTGCTGCTCGCGCTGGCCGCGGGCCTGGTGCCGGCGCTGCGGGCCGCGCGCGCCCACCCCGCCGCCGCCCTGCGCCCGATGGTCGCTCCCGCCGGTTGGGTACGCCGGCCCCGCACCCTGCTCGGGATGGCGCTGGCGAATCTGGCCCGCACCCCCGGACGCACCTTCCTCGGCGCCGGCGCGCTGGCCATCGGGGTGGCCGCGCTGACGTTGGTCACCGCCGCTGCCTGGGCGTTCCGGGGCGCGATCGTCGGCAGTCTGCTCGGCGACGTGGTCTCCCTGAGCGTGCGCGGCGCGGACACCGTGGCCGCGGTGGCCACCGTGCTGCTCGGCGCGGCGGCGGTCGCGGACGTGCTCTACCTGAACATCCGCGACCGGGCGGCCGAGCTGGCCACCCTGCGGGCAATCGGCTGGACCGACGCCGAACTGGGCCGGCTGGTCGGTTACGAGGGGCTGACGCTGGGGCTCGTCGGGTCGACGACCGGCGCGGCGGTCGGCCTGGCCAGCGCGGCGTGGCTGATCGGCGCCCTGCCCGGCGCGCTGATCCTGGTGGCCGCGCTGGTCGCGCTGGCGGGCGCGCTGGTGAGCGCTCTCGCCGCGCTGGTGCCCGCCGCTCTGTTGCCGCGCCTACGGCCCGCCCGACTTCTGGCAGAGGAGTAGCTAATGAGCGAGCAGAGCGGCAGCGTGATCTCGGTCGACCACCTGGTCCGACGGTTCGGCGTCGGCGCGGACCGACTCACGGCGGTCGACGACGTGTCGCTGAGCATCGCGGCGGGCTCGGTGGTGGCGCTGACCGGGCCGAGCGGGTCGGGGAAGTCGACGCTGCTGCACCTCATCGGCGCGATCGAGCAGCCAGACGAGGGCAGCATCACCACCGACGGTGTGGTGGTGAGCGAGCTGCGGCGTGCCGCGCTGGCCCGCTACCGGCAGCGGGTCGGGTTCGTCTTTCAGCGCTACCACCTGCTGCCCGCGCTCACCGTGCTGGACAACGTGATCGCGCCGGTCCTGCCCCGCCGTGGTCGGACCGATCACGCGGCACGTGCCCGGGAACTGCTCGACGCGGTCGGCCTGGCCGGGCGGGAACGCGCCCTGCCCGCCCAGCTCTCCGGCGGACAGCAGCAACGGGTCGCCATCGCTCGGGCGCTCATGGGCGCACCGGGCCTGCTGCTGGCGGACGAGCCCACCGGCAACCTCGACTCCACCACCGGCGGCCAGATCCTCGACCTACTGCTCGACCTCCGTGACCGGCACGGCATGACCATCCTGCTGGCGACCCATGATCAGGCCATCGCCGCGCGCTGTGACCGACTGGTCCGACTGACCGACGGCCGTGTCACCGAGGATCTCGATCTCACCGACGGCGAGGACCCCGCCGACACCTACGGGCGGGCGAGCCAACTGCGGTTGTGAGATCGCCCCGGGATGGTCTCAGGCGGCCGGGCTGGCCGTACGCACCAGGGCGGCGATCCGCTCGGCGACGTCGCGGGCGATCGCCTCGGTGGCGGCCTCGACCATCACCCGGACCAGGGGCTCGGTGCCCGACGGGCGCAGCAGCACCCGACCGGTCTCCCCCAGTTCCGCCTCGGCCCGCTCGACCTCGGCGCGGACGGCCGGTGCGTTGGCCCCGACGGTCCGGTCGCCGACCGGCACGTTGATCAGCACCTGCGGCAGCTTGGTGACCACCGAGGCCAGCTCGGCGAGCGACCGGCCGGTGGCGGCCATCCGGGCCATCAGGTGCAGACCGGTGAGGACCCCGTCGCCGGTTGTGGCGTGGGCCGGCATGACGATGTGACCGCTCTGCTCGCCGCCGAGCGCGAGGCCGGACGCGCGCAGCTCCTCCAGGACGTACCGGTCGCCGACCTTGGTTTCGATCAGCCGGATGCCCTGCGCGGACATCGCCAGCCGCAGACCGAGGTTGCTCATCACGGTCGCCACCAGGGTGTCCTGGGTGAGGGTCCCGGCCTCCCGCATGGCCAGCGCCAGGATCGCCATGACCTGGTCGCCGTCGACCTCGTCGCCGTCGGCGCTGACCGCCACGATCCGGTCGGCGTCGCCGTCGTGGGCGATGCCCAGGTGGGCGCCGTGCTGCACCACGGCCTCACGCAGGGCCTCGATGTGGTTGGAGCCGCAGTCGTCGTTGATGTTCAGGCCGTCGGGCTCGGCGTGGATCGCGACGACCTCGGCGCCGGCCTCCCGGTAGGCGACCGGAGCCACCTCACTCGCCGCGCCGTTGGCGCAGTCGACGACGACCTTGATCCCGTCCAGCCGGTGCGGCAGTGCGCCGACCAGGTGCTGCACGTAGTGGTCCGCGCCGTCGAGCAGGTCGTGCACCCGGCCGACGCCGGCACCGATCGGGCGGTCCCAGGCGGTGGTGGCGTTCGCCTCCACCGCGGCCTCGATCTTCATCTCGATCTCGTCGGGCAGCTTGTGACCACCGGCGGCGAAGAGCTTGATGCCGTTGTCCGGCATGGGGTTGTGTGACGCGGAGAGCACCACGCCGAGGTCGGCCTTGGCTTCGGCGGTGAGGAAGGCCACGGCCGGGGTGGGCAGCACACCGACGCGTACGACGTTCGCGCCGGCGCTGGTCAGCCCGGCCACGACGGCGGCCTCCAGCATCTCGCCGCTGGCCCGGGTGTCCCGGCCGACAACGGCGAGCGGCGGGTGACTGCGGTCCGTCTCGGCGAGTGTGTGCGCGGCGGCCACGGCCAGCGCCAGCGCCAACTCGGGCGTGAGATCCGCGTTCGCGCGCCCGCGTACGCCGTCCGTGCCGAACAACCGACCCATACCCGCCAACCTCCGATGAGCAACTGCCGATGAGGAGAAAGCGGAACGGCCGGTCCACCTCCCCGGTCGGGGGAGGCGGACCGGCCGTCCGTCAGAAGTACAACGCGCTGGAGAAGATCAGCGCTTCGAGTACTGGGGAGCCTTACGGGCCTTCTTGAGGCCGTACTTCTTGCTCTCCTTGACCCGGGCGTCCCGGGTGAGGAAGCCGGCCTTCTTGAGGGCCGGGCGGTCGTCCGGCTCGTTGACGATCAGCGCGCGGGCGATGGCCAGCCGCAGCGCACCGGCCTGGCCGGTGGTGCCGCCGCCACGCAGGTTGGCGATGACGTCGAACGCCTCGGGCTTCTCGGCGGTGACCAGCGGGTCCTTGATGAGCTGCTGGTGCACCTTGCTCGGGAAGTAGGCCTCAAGGTCGCGGCCGTTGCAGGTGATCTTGCCGGTGCCCGGAACGATACGGACCCGGACGATGGCCTCCTTGCGCCGACCCACGGTCTGGATCGGGCGGTCACCACGCGGCGCGCGGGCGACGGGCGCCGGCGCCTCGGTGGCCTCGGGGGCAACCTCGGTCTCGGTGATGTCGGTCATGCTGCTTCCTTCGCCCGCGCTCACTGCGCGATCTGCTTGATCTCGAACGGCACCGGCTGCTGCGCGAGGTGCGGGTGCTCGGCACCGGCGTAGACCTTCAGCTTCTTGATCAGCTGACGGCCGAGCTTGTTGTGCGGGAGCATCCCCTTCACAGCCAGCTCGATGGCCCGCTCGGGGCGCTTGGTCAGCAGCTCGTCGTAGCCAACCTGCTTCAGACCACCCGGGTAACCCGAGTGGCGGTAAGCGACCTTGGTCTGGCGCTTGTTGCCGGTCAGCGCGACCTTGCCCGCGTTCACGATGACGACGAAGTCGCCCGTGTCGACGTGCGGCGCGAAAGTCGGCTTGTGCTTACCACGCAGCAACGTGGCGGCGTGGGTGGCCAGGCGGCCCAGCACGACATCAGAGGCGTCGATGACGTGCCACTGACGCTCGATCTCACCCGGCTTCGGGCTGTACGTACGCACAGGTCTACCTTGTCTCGTCGTCGGTCTGGGGTCGCGCGCCGAGGTGACCAGAGCTAGCAGGCCGGACCAGCGCGCACGAACGACCAAGCGTACCTGATAGGGCACGCCTCTGGATGTCGTACAACAGCAGGCAACGATACCCGGCGCCCCATCGGCAGGTCAAAACGGGGGTGGGCCGCCGCGCTCGGGCGCGGCGGCCGTGACCCGGTTCACACGCCGGCGAGCCGCTGGGGCGACCCCGGACGACGGTAGGCGACCCAGGTGACCGCGAAGCACAGCGCGTACCAGCCGATGAACGCCAGGTAGGCGGCGTCCGCGTTGCCGGAGCTGAGGAACGACTGGCGGAAGGCGATGTTGACCAGCACCCCGCCGGAGGCCCCGATCGCGCCGGCGATCCCGATCAACGCGCCGGTCATCCGTCGCGCCCACCGGGCGGCGGCCTCCGGGTCGCGCGTGCCGTCGGCCACCGCGTCCGCCGCCCGGGCCCGGAAGATCGCCGGGATCATCTTGTACGTGGAGCCGTTACCGATCCCGGAGAAGACGAAGAGGGCCAGGAACCCGGCCAGGTAGAGCCCGAACGAGCGCTCGCGGGCCGCGTACAGGACCATGCCGGCGCCGAGCGCCATCGCCACGAAGTTCCAGAAGGTCACCCGTGCCCCGCCGAGCCGGTCGGCGAAGTGCCCGCCCAGCGGCCGGACCAGCGAACCGATCAGCGGCCCGAGGAAGGTCAGCCAGGCGGCGTCGACGGGGGTGGGGAACCGGTCGGCGAACTGGAGCTGGAGCACCTGGCCGAAGGCGAAACCGAACCCGATGAACGACCCGAAGGTGCCGATGTAGAGCAACGACATCACCCAGGTGTGCGGGTCCCGGGCCGCCTCGCGCAGCGCTCCCGGTTCGTTGCGCGCCCCGGGCACGGTGTCCAGCCAGCGGGCCGCCGCCAGCGCGGCCAGCACGATCAGCGGCAGATACACCGCAGGCACCAACCGGGGGTACGCGGCGCCGGCGGTGGCCAGCACCGCCAGCCCGACGAGCTGCACGGCCGGTACGCCCAGGTTGCCGCCACCGGCGTTGAGCCCGAGGGCGCGTCCCTTGAGGTGCTGCGGGTAGAACAGGTTGATGTTCGCCATCGAGGAGGCGAAGTTGCCGCCGCCGACGCCGGTGAGGCAGGCGAGCACCATGAGGGTGGAGTAGGACACCCCCGGCTCCAGCAGGATCGTCATCGGCACCGTCGGGAGCAGCAGCAGAAGCGCGCTGATCATCGTCCAGCGCCGCCCGCCGAAGCGGGCCACCGCCAGGGTGTACGGCAGCCGCAGCACCGCGCCCAGCGCGGCCGGCACGGCGGTGAGCAGGAACTTTCCGGCCGGGTCGATGCCGTACGCGGGGCCGAGGAAGAGCACGGTCACCGACCAGAGACTCCACACGGAGAAGCCGACGTGCTCGGCGAAGATCGACACCCAGAGGTTGCGGCGGGCGATCGGCGCGCCCGTCGTACGCCAGAAGTCCGGGTCCTCGGGCCGCCAGTCGTCCAGCGGGCGTCGACGCCCGGTGACGGCAGGTGGGTCGGCGGTGACTGCGGTGCTGGTGAGCGTGCTCACGGCGGCTCCTCCTCGTCGATCTGACGAGGAAAAACGCTAGGAAGGTGGAGTTACCTGGCAGTGCCTGTCGTGGGTCGGCCCGGAAACGCCTGCCGCACCACGGGCCGGGGGCGTTGGTGAGGTCCGTCGATTCAGAGCTGTTGGAGGATGCGCAGCGCGCGGCCGACCCGGAGCATCGTGTCGGTGTCGGCGACGTCCACGCACTCGGTGAACCACTTCTTCATGGGCGAGGAGATCCGGTCGGGCATCACCACGTACGCGCCCATCGGCACGGCCAGGGGCGAGTCGCGCAGCAGCGACTCCTCGACCACCTCGACGACGATCACGATGGGCACGTCGGTGGAGTTGTAGACATCCGAGCTGATCACCAGACCGAGGCGTTCCCGGGCGCCCTCGATGCGCCAGACCTCACCCCTGCGCAGCACGCGGCGGTTCACCGGAGAAGAGGTCGTTGACCATGCCCACCTCGCGGGCGTCGGCGAGGGCGGCGGACTCCAGGTCGAGGCCGGCGCGTCCCACGGCGGCGGCGTGCGCGGTGAAGACCTCGCGCAGCGCCTTCTCCCGGGCGGCCTGGTCCATCCACGCCGAGAGGGACAGCCCTTCGCGCTTGGCGAAGCGTCGGGCCTCCTCGATCGTCTCGTCCGTGAACGACAGCGTCACCTTGGCAGTCATGCCGGTGAGACTACCCATCGGTATGACTGTCAGTCATCCACGCGGTGGCCGGCTCGCTCCCGGGTGTCGAAACGTGCATATCGTCAGCGGGCACGTCCGCCGAACACCGCGAAACGCCACTCCTTGAAGTAGCAGTCGACGTCGACCAGGCCGGCCTCGTCGAGCCATCGGCACTGGTCGGCGACGGTCGCCGGAAGGTCGTAGCGCATGCGGCCCCGAGAGGCGGCGATCTCCTCCGGCGACGACCCCAACTCGGCGATCCGCGCCATCCACACCTCGTCGTAGCGCTGGTCGAGCGCGGGAGTCGGCCCCGCGACCTGCTCGGCGTTGACGAACACCCCACCGGGCGTCAGGGCGGCGGCGGCCCGCCGGTAGAGCGCCCGCTTGCCGTCGTCGTCCAGGTGGTGGATCGCGAGCGCGCTGACCACCGCGTCGTAGCGGCCGGGGGGCAGCTCGTCGGACAGGTCCGCCTGGACGGTCCGGTGCGGCACCGAACGCGCCGACAGCTCGTCGGTGGCGCGGGCCAGCATCGCCGGCGCGGCGTCCACAAGGGTCAGCCGGACCCCGGGCACCGCCGCGGCCAGCAGGAGCGAGAGCAGCCCGGTGCCCGCGCCCAGGTCCAGCACCTCGGGGGTACGCCCCGCCGCCAGCGCGGCACGCAGCGGTGGTGTGGCCACCTCGACGGCCGTGCCGTAGAAGGCGTCGAAGCAGGGCACCAGCCGCCGCCGCGCCTCGTCGTAGGTGCCGGCCACCGCGTCGAAAACGTCCACCACACTCATCGCGCGCACTCCCATTTAGTGAGACAGATTTCCCACATTATAAGCGCCGATGGGCCAACGCCGCCGACCCCGGACACGCGAAAGCCCCCGGCACCCTTCGTGGGTTTCAGGAGCCGGGGGCCGCTACGTCTAGCTGTTCAGGCCGGGTCGTGTGCCTTCGCCATACCGACGAACGCCTGCCAAGCCGCTGACCCGAAGGCCAACACCGGCCCTGCCGGGTCCTTCGAGTCCCGCACACCGACGATGCCAGGCAGGTTGTCCGCAACCTCGACGCAGTCGCCGCCATTGCCGCTGCTGCGGGTGCTCTTACGCCACTGCGCGCCGGTCAGTTCCATGTCTTCGCCATCTCCGTAAGTAGCTCGACGGATTGCCAGTGGGACAACGCCTCACCGCGCACGTTCTCCCACGCGGCCAGCATCGCCGCTATGTCCTCAGCACCGGTGACGACCTGCCCCTGAAGCTGATTGTCGAGGTAACCGGCAATCCGATGCTCAGGCCCCACGGCGATCACGAAGGGTCCATTCAGGCCAGCGTACGCGCCGACGGTGGAGGGGACGATGTGCACGCGGACGTGCGGGGCCCCGCACGCGGCGACGAGGGCCCGTACCTGCTCACGCATGACGGCGCGTCCACCGACCGGCCGCCGCAACACGGCTTCGTCGACAACGGCGGTGAAGTGTGGCGGGTCTTCACGGGTCAGGATGCTTTGCCGGGCGAGCCGTGAGGCCAGGTGTCGCTCGACGTCGCTGCGGGCGATGACGTCGGCTCCGGCGAGCACGGCGCGGGCATATGCCTCGGTCTGGAGGAGGCCGGGGAGGACGGTCGACTGAAACGACCGCAGCGAGATCGCCTCGCGCTCAATCTCCTGCCATGGTCGGAACCAAATTGGCTCGCGGCGTCTTGAAGTGTCCGGCCAGATGTCCCCTATGGGCCGTCGGAGCGCACTCGCCGCCGCCTCCCGGTGTCGGGGGTGGGGAATGTGGTCGTGGTTCAGCCAGCGCGCGACCGTCTTCCGATCGACCCCGACCAGCCCTGCCAGGGACTCAATCGAATGACCCGTCTCTGCTAGCGCGGCGCGTAGCGCATCGTTCACGACTTCCCCCCTCGGATGCGCGGAATGTCTCGCGACCATATCGCTACGGGCTGTTCTTGTCCTGTTACTGCCCGCAAGGTGAGATCAGGCGGCGCGGCCGGTAGGGAGCAGAACCCGGCGGACGCGTTCGTATCGGGGCCGCCCCTGGCCCGTGGGCATCGCGGGGCGGCCCCTTCCCACAGTGACGACCAGGGGGAGAGCACCGTGCCGGACAAGCCGCCGGATCGGAGACCCACACCGAAGCCCACACCTCGGAAGCCACACACGGGTGACGTGCTGCACCTGACGCGTGCCGCGAGTGTGCAGTTCCTGCACCCGATCTTCGTCCGCGTGATTCGCGTGCTCGACTGGCCGACGTACGACGGGTGGCTGTGGATTGACGCTTACGAGCTGGCCCCGAATGGCGACGCGGTCGCGCGCCGATCCCTGTTCGTGATGCCGGTGGGCCTGATCTGGGCGGGCACGTCCGCCCCGGCGGCCCGTCGCTCGACCACCCGCACTCCCGTCAGGCGCGGTCCGGCGCGTGTTCGATGACCCGTCGTCCTCGCCCGCACCATCCGATGCGCCCGGCGTGGCTCTGCGGCAACTGTGCCGCTCCCTGGCCGTGCCCGCCGGCACAGCTTCACCTCGCGACCGAGTTCCACGGCCATTCGATCGCCCTGGCGTTCTACCTGGCAGCAAACATGCAGGACGCGGTTGCCGACCGGTACGCCCTGGGTCTTGATCCTGACCTGCGGGCACTTCACGCCCGGTTTCTGGGCTGGCTTTCGCTGTCCCGCCGACCGAACCGCGCCGACCTGGAGGGGTGACTGTCGGTCCGCCGCCACCTACCCGTCACGCCCGTTGCTCCCGTGCGGTGTGAGGCCCACTTGACAGGACCGAAACAGAAGGGACCCGGACTGGAAACTGCCCGGCGGCACGCTTTGCCGACATGACAGACGGTGCACGGCCGGCAACTCGATCGGGGCGTACGCCCCGGGAGGTGGCGACGCACTGCCCGTACTGCGCTCTCCAGTGCGGCATGACCCTGCGCGAGGACGAGGCAGGGGTGAGCGTGCTCCCCCGCCAGTTCCCGACCAACCGGGGTGGGCTGTGCCAGAAGGGCTGGACCTCGGCGGAGCTGCTCGACCACCCGGACCGGCTGACCAGCCCGCTGGTGCGTGACACCGTCAGCGGCGAGCTGCGCCCGACGACCTGGGACGCCGCGCTGGACCGGGTCGCCACCGGCGTACGCGCCATCCAGAACAGCTCCGGGCGGGACGCGGTCGCCGTCTTCGGCGGCGGCGGGCTGACCAACGAGAAGGCGTACGCGCTGGGGAAGTTCGCCCGGGTCGCACTGCGTACCCGCAACATCGACTACAACGGGCGGTTCTGCATGTCCTCGGCGGCCGCCGCCGGGATGCGCGCCTTCGGCATCGACCGAGGGTTGCCGTTCCCCCTGTCCGACCTGGGTCAGGCCGACACGCTGCTGCTGGTCGGCGCCAACCCGGCGGAGACCATGCCGCCGCTGGTGCGCTGGCTCACCGAGCAGCGCCAACGCGGCGGGAAGCTCATCGTCGTCGACCCCCGCGTCACCGCCACCGCCCGCCAGGCCGACCTGCACCTGCAACCGCTGCCCGGCACCGACCTCGCCGTGGCCAACGCGCTGCTGCACATCGCGCTCACCGAGGGCTGGGTCGACCAGGCGTACGTGGCCGAGCGCACCACCGGCTTCGACGCGGTCCGCCGCAGCGTTGCCGCCTGGTGGCCGGCCCGCGCGGAACAGCTCTCCGGGGTGCCGGTGGCCGATCTCGAGGCGACCGCCCGCGCGCTGGGCACCGGCGGCCGGGTGATCACCCTGACCGCGCGCGGAGCCGAGCAGCACGCCAAGGGCGTCGACACCGTCACCGCGTACGTCAACCTGGCACTCGCCCTGGGCCTGCCGGGCCGACCGGGCTCCGGGTACGGCTGCCTCACCGGCCAGGGCAACGGTCAGGGCGGGCGGGAGCACGGGCAGAAGGCCGACCAGCTCCCCGGCTACCGCAGGATCGATGATCCGGCGGCCCGGGAACACGTCGCGGGCGTCTGGGGCGTACCGGCCGACGAGCTGCCCGGTCCCGGTGTGCCGGCGTACCAGCTCCTCGACTCGCTCGGCACCGCCGACGGTCCCCGGGCGCTGCTGGTGTTCGGCTCGAACCCGGTGGTCTCCGCTCCCCGGGCCGCCCGGATCGAGGGCCGGCTACGCGACCTCGACCTGCTGGTCGTCGCCGACCTACTGCTCTCCGAGACGGCGGCGCTGGCCGACGTGGTGCTGCCCACCGCCCAGTGGGCCGAGGAGGACGGCACGATGACCAACCTGGAGGGTCGGGTGCTGCGTCGGCGCGCGCTGCGCCCACCGCCGCCGGACGTCCGCACCGACCTGGCCATCCTCGCCGACCTGGCGGGACGCTTGGGCGACGCCGAGACGGCGGCGGCGCGGTTCCCGACCGACCCGGCCACCGTCTTCGGCGAGCTGCGCCGCGCCTCCGCGGGCGGCATCGCCGACTACGCCGGCATCACCTGGGAGCGCATCGACGCCACCGACGGCGTCCACTGGCCGTGTCCCAGCGCGGACGGGCCGGACACGCCACGACTCTTCGCCGACAGGTTCGCCACCCCGGACGGCCGGGCCCGGTTCCACCCCGTCGACCACCGGCCGGCCGCCGAGGAGGTGTGCGCCACGTATCCGCTGCACTTCACCACCGGCCGGGTGCTGGCCCAGTACCAGTCCGGCACGCAGACCCGCCGGGTACCGGCGCTGCGTCGCGTGGCGGCCGAGGCGTTCGTCGAGCTGCACCCCGACCTGGCCGCCCGGTTGGGCATCGACGACGGCGACCCGGTGCGGGTCACGTCCCGCCGGGGCGAGCTGCGCGCCCCGGCCCGGCTCAGCCCGGGTATCCGGCCGGACACGGTCTTCGCGCCATTCCACTGGCCGGGCGCCGGGCGGGCCAACTCGGTGACCAACGACGCGGTTGACCCGATCTCCGGGATGCCCGAGTTCAAGATCTGCGCGGTCCGGGTGGAGAAGGCATGACCGCCCGGGTGGTCATCGTGGGCAACGGCATGGCCGGCGCCCGGCTCGCGACCGAGCTGCACGCCCGCGGGGACGAGCGCAAGGTCACCGTCCTCGGGGCGGAACCGCACCGCGCGTACAACCGGATCATGTTGTCCACGCTGCTGGCGGGCCGCATCGACGAACCGGACGTGGAGCTGACCGAGGCCGCCGGGCACGGCATCGACCTGCGCTCGGGCGTGACGGTCGCCGCCGTGGACCGGTCCGCCCGCGAGGTCCGCACGGCCGACGGCGAACGGATCGCCTACGACCATCTGGTGCTGGCCACCGGCGCGCGGGCGGTGGTGCCGCCCCTGCCCGGCCTCGACCCGGCCGACCTGCCCCGGCGGGTCGTCCCCTTCCGCACCCTGGACGACTGCCGCCGCATCCTGGCCGTGGCGCGCGACGCACGCGCCGCGATCGTGCTCGGCGGCGGGCTGCTCGGGCTGGAGGCCGCCCGGGGCCTGGCCACGCGCGGGCTGGCCACCACCGTGGTGCACCCGACCAACCACCTCATGGAACGGCAACTCGATCCGGCGGCCGGCACGGTGCTGGCCGGCACGCTCGCCGGGCTCGGCGTCACGATCCAGCTCGGGGTGCCCGCCACCGGGGTGGCGGCGGACGACAGCGGCGTCCGACTCGACCTGGCCGACGGCCGGTCGCTGCACGCCGACCTGCTGGTGCTCTCCTGCGGGGTACGCCCGGACACCGCCCTCGCGCAGGCCGCCGGGCTGGCCGTGCGGCGCGGCGTGGTGGTGGACGACCGGCTGCGCACCAGCGACCGGTCCATCTCGGCGCTCGGCGACTGCGCCGAGCACGACGGGACGCTCACCGGACTGGTCGCGCCCGCGTGGGCCCAGGCGCGGGTGCTCGCCGACGTGTTGACCGGCACGGACCCGCTCGCCCGGTACCGGCCCCGCCCGGTGGTGACCCGGCTCAAGGCGGCCGGGATCGACCTGGCCGCGATGGGCGAGGCGGTCGGCGGCCCGCCGGGCGAGGAGCTGACGTTCACCGACCCGACCCGGGGCACGTACGCCCGGCTGCGCATCCATGACGAGCGGTTGATCGGCGCGATCCTGCTCGGCGACAACCCGGCGATCGGCACGGTGATCCAACTTTTCGACCGGGGTCACCCGGTACCGGCCGACCGGCGGGCCCTGCTGCTCGGCCGGGCGCTCGGCGGGGCCGTCTCGACGCCGAGCGCGTCACCGGCGCTGATGCCGGACGCGGCCGTCGTCTGCCAGTGCAACAACGTGACCAAGGGAGCGCTGGTGCGCTGCTGGCGCTCCGGCGCGCGGACGGTCGACGCGGTGGTGGCGGGCACCCGGGCCGGCACGGGATGCGGCGGATGCCGCGACGCGGTCGGCGGCATCGTCGACTGGTTGTCCGAAGCGGAATCTGTGGAGGTGACGCGATGAGCGGCGCGGACCTGGTCGTCGTCGGCAACGGCATGGTGGGGCAACGCTTCGTCGACGCACTGCGCGCCCGTGACCCGCAGGGCCACTGGCGGGTCACGGTACTGGCCGAGGAGAGGCGTCCGGCGTACGACCGGGTGCGTCTCTCGGCGTACTTCGACGGGGTGAGCGAAGAGGAACTGAACGTGCACACCCCGGACGACGGGGTGCGGCTGCACCTCGGTGAGCCGGCCACCGCCATCGACCGGGAACGGCAGGTGGTGAGCACCGCCGAGGGCGACTACCACTACGACGCGCTGGTGCTGGCCACCGGGTCGTACCCGTTCGTGCCGCCGGTGCCCGGGGCCGACCTGCCCGGCGTCTTCGTCTACCGGACGCTCGACGACCTGGCGGCGATCCGCACGTACGCCGCCGGTCGGCGGGTCGGCGCGGTGATCGGCGGCGGGCTGCTCGGGCTGGAGGCGGCGAACGCCCTGCGCCTGCTCGGCCTGAGCACCGACGTGGTCGAGTTCGCGCCCCGGCTGATGCCGGTGCAGGTGGACCAGGCCGGCGGCGCGATGCTGCGCCGCTACGTCCACGACCTGGGTGTGCGTACCCACCTCGGGGTCGCCACCACGGCGATCCGCGCGGGCGCCGACGGCACGGTGGCCGCGTTGGAGCTGTCCGACGGCCGGGTGGTCGACGCCGAACTGGTCGTGGTGGCCGCCGGCATCCGACCCCGCGACGAGCTGGCGCGGGCCGCCGGGCTGCCGTTGGGTCCGCGCGGTGGGGTGCTGGTCGACGAGACCTGCCGCACGGCCGACGAGCGGGTCTGGGCCGTCGGCGAGTGCGCGGCGGTCGACGGCACCTGTCACGGCCTGGTGGCACCGGGGTACGCGACGGCCGAGGTGGTCGCCGACCGGCTGGTCGGCGGCGCGGCGACGTTCCCGGGCGCGGACACCGCCACGAAGCTGAAGCTGCTCGGGGTGGACGTGGCGTCGTTCGGCGACGCCCACGGCACCACCGAGGGCTGCCTGGACGTCACGTTCACCGACCCGGCCACCCGCGTGTACGCCAAGCTGGTCCTCTCCGACGACGCGCACACCCTGCTCGGTGGGGTGCTGGTGGGCGACGCCAGCGCGTACCCGACGCTGCGGGCCAGCGTGGGTGGCCCGCTGCCGGCCGCGCCGCTGGCCCTGCTCGCCCCCGACGGCGGCGGCGCGGACGCCGGGACGCTCCCCGCCGCCGCGCAGGTCTGCTCCTGCAACGCGGTGACCCGGGGCGACGTGGACGCCGCGATCGCCGGCGGCTGTTCGGACGTGCCGGCGCTGAAGGCGTGCACCAGGGCGGGCACGAGCTGCGGCTCCTGCGTGCCGATGCTCAAGCAGCTTCTCGACGCGGCCGGGGTGGCACAGTCCACGGCGCTGTGCGAGCACTTCGACGTGAGCCGCCGCGAGCTGTTCGAGATCGTGCGCGTACGCGGCATCCGCACCTTCTCCCGGCTGGTCGCCGAGCACGGCCGGGGACGCGGCTGCGACATCTGCAAGCCCGTGGTGGCCTCGATCCTGGCCTCGCTGGGCAACGGGCACGTGCTCGACGGCGAGCAGGCGTCGTTGCAGGACACCAACGACCACTTCCTGGCCAACCTGCAACGCGACGGCAGCTACTCGGTGGTGCCCCGCATCCCCGGCGGCGAGATCACCCCGGAAAAGCTGATCGTGATCGGCGAGGTGGCCCGGGACTTCCAGCTCTACACGAAGATCACCGGTGGGCAGCGGATCGACCTGTTCGGGGCCCGGGTGGAGCAGCTACCGCAGATCTGGCGACGCCTGGTCGACGCCGGCTTCGAGTCCGGCCACGCGTACGGCAAGGCGCTGCGCACGGTGAAGTCCTGCGTCGGCGAGACCTGGTGCCGGTACGGCGTACAGGACTCGGTGGGGTTGGCCGTGGCGCTGGAGCTGCGCTATCGCGGGCTGCGCGCCCCGCACAAGCTCAAGTCGGCGGTCTCCGGCTGCGCCCGCGAGTGCGCCGAGGCCCGCAGCAAGGACTTCGGCATCATCGCCACCGAGACCGGCTGGAACCTCTACGTCGGCGGCAACGGCGGCTTCCGGCCCCGGCACGCCGACCTGTTCGCCACTGATTTGTCAACAGAAACCCTGATTCGACTAATCGATAGATTTTTGATGTATTACATCCGCACCGCCGACCGGCTGCAACGCACGGCCGGCTGGATCGAGGCCATGGACGGCGGCCTGGACCACCTGCGGGCCGTGATCGTGGACGACTCGCTCGGCATCTGCGCCGACCTCGACGCGGCCATGGCACAGCACGTGGCGTCGTACTCGGACGAGTGGCGCGACGTGCTGGACGATCCGGAGCGGTTGCGCCGCTACACCTCCTTCGTCAACGCCCCCGACGTGCCCGACCCGTCCATCACCTTCGCCGTGGAGCGCGGCCAGCCGGTGCCGGCGCGCGGCGGCACCCCACCCGACGGCCACGGCCGTCGTCCCGTCACGCTCGGCCTTCCGGAGGTACGGCGATGAGCATCACGATGACCACCAGGACCACCCTCGGCTGGACGGCGGTCTGCCCCCTCGACCGGCTGGAACCGGAGCGGGGTGTCGCCGCCCTGGTCGACGGCGTGCAGGTGGCTCTCTTCCACACCGTGGACGGGCTGTTCGCGATCGACAACCGTGACCCGGTCACCGGCGCGTACGTGCTGTCCCGGGGCATCGTGGGCAGCCGTGGCGGAGTGCCGACGGTCGCGTCGCCGCTGCACAAGCAGGTGTACGACCTGCGCACCGGCGAGTGCCTCGACCTGCCCGGGGTGACCGTGGCCCGGCACGACACGCGCTGCCACGACGGGATCGTCGAAGTGCGGTTGCGACGGGAGGACTGATGCGGGAAGAACTGGCCGGCTTCACCATCGGGGTGACCGCCGACCGGCGGCGCGACGAGTTGGCCGCGCTGCTCGAACGCCGGGGCGCACGCGTGGTGCTCGCCCCGGCGCTGCGGATCGTGCCGCTGTCCGACGACAGCGAACTGCGCGAAGCGACCCGCGCCTGCCTCGACCAGCCACCCGACATCCTGATGGCCAACACCGGCATCGGGATGCGCGGGTGGCTGGAGGCGGCCGAGGGCTGGGGGCTGGCCGAGCCGCTGCGTTCGGTGCTCGCCAGCTCGTACGTCGTCGCCCGGGGTCCCAAGGCGCGCGGCGCGATCCGTGCGGCCGGCCTGCACGACCAGTGGTCACCGGCGTCGGAGAGCTGCGACGAGGTGGTCGACCACCTGCGTCGGCGGGGGGTGGCCGGGCAGGTGATCGCCATGCAGTTACACGGTGAGCGGCAGCCCGAGTGCACCCTCGCGCTGGAGGCGGCCGGCGCGACGGTGATCGAGGTGCCGGTCTACCGCTGGGCGCCACCGACGGACCCTGCTCCGCTGCACCGGCTGATCGACCTGATCGCCGGCCGGCTGGTGGACGCGGTGACATTCACCTCCGCGCCGGCGGTCGAGGCGCTGCTGCGGGCGGCCGGCGACCGTACCGACGCGGTGGTGTCCGCGTTCCGCACCGACGTGCTGGCTTGTTGCGTCGGCGCGGTGACCGCCGAGCCGTTGCTCCGGCTCGGGGTGCCGGTGAGCGCGCCCGGCCGCGCCCGGCTGGGTGCCCTGGTTCGCACCATCGTCGACGAGCTGCCCCGGCGGACCGTGACCTTCAAGGCCGGCGGCCACCTGCTCACGTTGCGCGGGCACGCCGCGGTGATCGACGGCGACTTGCGGCCCCTCGCTCCCGCGCCGATGGCCGTGCTGCGGGCGCTGGCGCAGTCCCCGGGCCGGGTGCTGTCGCGTACCGCCCTGCTGCGGACCCTGCCCCGGGGCGCGGACGAGCACGCCGTGGAGATGGCGGTGGCCCGGCTGCGTGCCGGTCTGCGCGCGCCCCGGGTGGTGCAGACCGTGGTGAAGCGCGGCTACCGGCTCCGGGTCGACTGAAACGCGCCACGGCCGGCTGTCGCCAGCCGGCCGTGGCCGTGGGTTCAGTCGGCCGTGACCGTGGATCCAGCCGGCCGTGACCGTGGGTTCAGCCGACCGGCGTGGGGAAGCCCCGGCCGTGCTCCGCCTGGAGGCGGAGCATGGCGTGCTCGACCACCGTCACCAGCACCTGCTTGACCGAGTCCCGCTGCCGGGCGTCGGTCATGACCAGCGGCACCTGCGGCGAGATGGCCAGCGCCTCGCGGATCTCCTCCAGCTCGTACTGGGGAGCGCCGTCGAAGTTGTTCAGCGCCACCACGTACGGCAGGTTCCGGTTCTCGAAGTAGTCCAGCGGGGCGAACGCGTCCGTGATCCGACGGGTGTCCACCAGGACGGCGGCACCCACCGCCCCTCGGATGATCTCATCCCACATGAACCAGAAGCGGGTCTGACCCGGCGTACCGAACAGGTACAGGATCAGGTCCTGGGCCATGGTGATACGACCGAAGTCCATGGCGACCGTGGTGGTCTCCTTGCCGGGCACCTTGGACGGGTCGTCGATGCCGACACCGGCCGCGGTCATCACCGCCTCGGTCGTCAACGGCGTGATCTCGGAGATCGCGCCGACCAGGGTCGTCTTACCGACGCCGAAACCGCCCGCGACGACGATCTTCGCGGAGACGATTCCCCGGCTCGGCTGCCGCCCCCAGCGGGGTCATAGCCTGCGAAGTCCACTTAGCACCCTTCCAAGCAGTTCCATCCGCTCCTCGAACCCCTCGGCGGGAGCAGCAGTGTGTAACGTCAGCAGGCTCTCGGCCACCATGTCGGCGACCAGCACCCGGGCGACGCCCAGCGGCATCCGGGTGTACGCGGCGATCTCCGCCAGCGACTGTGCACGGCCCTCGCAGACCGTGGCGATTCGGTGCTTGTCGTGCCCCGCGAAACGGGACTCGGCAACCTGGGTGGGAGAGGAGGTGAGGACCGCCTCGAGGGCGATGTCCTGCCGGGGCTCGGTACGACCACGGGTGACCGCGTACGGACGCACCAACGCGCCACGCGGGTCAACGCGTCGTTGGTCCATCCCCGATCACCTCCTCGTCTCCCGCGGAGCCGGTAGAGACCGCCTCCCCTCCCTGCTCCGGCGCGCGGTCCGCGCGCCGGACTGTGGCGCTACGAACGCACCGCGTCCCGGGGCAGCGGCACCAGCGCCGCGCCCACCCGTTCCACCAGCAGCGCCATCTCGTAGCCCACCTGGCCCACGTCACAGCTCCGCGCGGCCAGCACGGCCATCGACGAACCGTCGCTGATCGACATGAGGAACAGGTAACCGCTGTCCATCTCGATGACGGTCTGCAACACACCGCCCGCGCTGAACATCCGGGCCGCACCCTCGGTCAGGCTCACCACGCCGGAGGTGATCGCGGCGAGCTGGTCGGCCCGGTCCCCCGGCAGGTCCCGGGAGGACGCGAGCAGCAGCCCGTCGGCGGACACCGCCACCACGTGGGCGATACCGGCCACGCTGTCGGCGAAGTTGGTGAGCAGCCAACCCATGTCCTGCATGGCAGCTGGCCTGTTCATCGGCTCTCCTTGGTCGAGGTGCTGTTCAGGTCCGTACCAGCCGACCTACCGCGCTGCACGCCACGGTGGTAGGCCGACAACAGGCCGCGTACTTCGTCGGGGGTCCGCCGGCTGCGGTCCCGGCCACCCTTCGGTTCGATACCGCCCGGCACGAGCTGCGCCTGCGGCACCCGCTTCGGCAGACCCGAGCGGGTGGTGCCGGCGGGGGCCGGCTCGGCGGCCCGGCTGGCCAGCGTCCACCCCTCGTCGGCCGCCGTGCGCCAGGCGTCCGGGTCCGGGGCCGGCGGCGCGGCGGCCGGCGCGGGAGCCGCGACGGGGGCCGCCGGAGCGGCCGGCGCCGGGGCGTAGGACGGTGGTGGCGTCGGCGTCGAGGCGGTACGACCGCCGGCCTTCGCGGTGCCGAATCCGTCCATGCTTCCCATGCTCTGCGCTCCGGTGCCCTCGGAACTGCCCGGGGTCCGGGTGGGCAGCGGCGGTCGGGCCGGCGCTTTCGCGGCGCTCGACGGGCCACCGTTGGTGACCCGCGTGCCGGCGTCGGCCGGCGGGGGCGGCGTGTCGAACTGCGGCCGGGTGAAGATCGCGGTGGCGTCGTCGCCGTGCGACCGGAACCAGACCGCCTCCATCTCCCGGAAGATCGGCGCTTCGGCGGGGAACTCCGGCCGGTTGCTGACCGGCGCGGCCGGCGTCGGCGGCGCGACCGGCGCGGCGGGCCGCACGGGCGGGAGCGACGGCGTGGCGGGCTGCACGGGCGGGAGCGGCGGCGCGGGCGGCGCCGGCGGGGCGACCGCGCCCGGCCCGGCGACCGGACCGACCGGCAGCACCGACGCGCTCCGGGCGTCCGTGGTGTCGGCCGCCGCGCCCCGCCGGGGCAGCGCGTCGATGGTCGGGTACGCCACGGTGGGGCTGCCCGCCGAGGTGCCGTTGCCGTTGCCGTACGACGGTCGCGCGGGCGGTGCCGGCGCGGCCGGCGCGGCGGCGGGCGGCACCGTCGGACGCGCACCGGTGTATCCGCCGGCCTGCACGGCCGGGGTGGTGTCCCGCGTGTCGAGTGGGGACTGCCACTGCGCGGGCGCCGGGGCGTTGCTCCGCCACTGGTCCGGCAGCGTGGCCGCCGTGGTGGTCGCGCCGGCGTACGACTCGGCGTGGCCGACCGGGGTGAGCGGCGTCTGCTCGACGGCCATCGGCTGACGCGGGCGGGTGAGCACCTGCTCGCGTCCCCGGCTGCTGGGCAGGATCACGGTGGCGGCGGGCAGCGTCACCTGGGCGACCGTGCCGCCCTCGACGTTGCGGCGCAGCTCCACCCGGATGCCGTAGCGGGACGCGAGCCGGCTCACCACGGCCAGGCCCATCAGCCGGAACGCGGCGACGTCCACGCTCGGCGGGGCGGCCAGCCGACGGTTGAGCGAGTCGAGCTGCTCGTCGGTGAGGCCGAGGCCGCGATCCTCGATCTGGATCAGCACGTAGTCGCGGATGCGGCGACCGTCGGCGACGACCGTCGTGTTCGGCGGCGAGAACCGGGTGGCGTTGTCGAGCAGTTCGGCGACGAGGCGTACGACGTCGTTGACCGCGTGCGCGGCCACCGAGATGTCGGTGTCGACGGTGCCGAACTCGATGCGGTTGTACAGCTCGACCTCGGACTGGGCGGCGCGCAGCACGTCGACGACGAGCGCGTCGTCGCGGCGCGGTACGGCCGAGTCCGCGCCGGCCAGGACCAGCAGGTTCTCGTCGTTGCGGCGCATTCGGGTGGCCAGGTGGTCCAACTCGAAGAGCTGGGCCAGCCGCTTCGGGTCCTCCTCGCCGCGCTCGATCGCGTCCAGCTCGCCGATCATCCGGTCGACCAGGGTCTGACTACGGCGGGCCAGGTTGAGGAACATCGCCGAGACGCTGGTACGCAGCGCGGCCTGTTCGGCCGCAACCCGGACCGCCTCCCGGTGGACGACGTTGAAGGCCGACGCCACCTGGCCGACCTCGTCGCGGCTGTTGAGCTGGATCGGATCCCGGACCTGCCGGACGATCTCGTCCACACCGCCGTCGCCGACGCTGCCCATGTTCTGCAGTCGCTGCACGGCGTCCGGCAGGTCGTGGTTGGCCACCGAGAGCGCGCCCTCGCGCAGGCGGCGCAGCGAGTGGTTCAGCGACCGGGCCAGCACCACAGCCAGCGACACGGCGATGATCAGGGTGAGCAGCACCAGGATCGACTCGACCACGGCCTGCCGGATGACGTCCGAGCGTGCCTCGTCGGCCTGGTCGAGCAGCCGGTCCTGCAGTTGGATCTCGGCCCAACGCATCAGGTCGTTCACCGCGCCGATGGCCGCGGTGGCGTCCTGCGCGCTCACCAGCGCGCGCTGCCCGACGGAGCGAGTGATGTCGGTGGCGACCCGGTCGGAGAGGCCGACGGCGTCACCGGAGACGGTGCTGTCGACCAGGGCCCGCTGCACGGGGTCGGCGGCGAGCGAGAAGGCGACGAGCGCCTCCTGCTGGCTGGTCAGCGTGGCCACGAAGGAGGAGAACTGCTCCGGGTCGAGCTGGCCGGCGGTCAGCGCGGTGAAGGCGACCGCCTCCTCCTCGGCGACGGACGCCTTGGCGCGGGCGAAGGCGGCGACGGCGCGGCGACTGTCCGCCAGGCTCTCGTCGCCGGGTAGCTGGGCCAGCCCGTCGCCGTAGCTGATCAGATCGGTGAGGATGACGCCGTAGCGCAGGACCGCCTCGGCGACCGCCATCTGCCGGCGGTCCAGCACCTCCTGGCGGGTGCCGTCCAGGGTGGCCAGGTGGTCGTCGATCGCCGCCAGCCGGTCCCGCACCGCCGTCGGCACCTCGCCGATCCGGTCACGCTCGGCGCGGTACTCGTCCACCCGCTGCTGCGTCTGGCGTACCCGCAGGTTGTACGCGTCGGCCGGCTGCTGCGGAGTGGCCAGGTAGGCCGCCGCCGCCATCCGCTCGGCCTGCAGATCCTGGGTCAGCGCGCTGACGTCGATGGCGAGCGCGGTGAGCGACCGGGCCCGGGTGGCGTCGTAGGCGCCCTCGCCGATCGAGATGAGTCGGACGGTGGCGAGCGCGATCACCGCGGCCACCGGAACGACCAGGATCAGCGCCAGTTTGGACCGGATCCGGGCGTCCCGCAGCCTCGGCATGCGCCGGCGCGTACGCCCGGTATCGCCGCCGATCGCGGGCAGGGTCGTCGGTCCGGTGCTCACGACATCGCCTCCGTCGTTTCTTCCCCGCCTGACCCGCCGAGCCGTGCCGGGAGCGGAGGGGACCACGCGCGGCACGGCCGCGATTTCATCAGAGAAGATCGTGTTTGGGAAGCCGCAGTGAGGTAGGAAACGGTCGGACGGCGCGGAACCCTTGATCCGGTCAACTGATACCTTCATTTCCGCAAGCCCCTGATCAGGGCATGTAACTCCAGAGTGGTCACGCGTGTATGCAAAGTGAGGTTTTGCAAACATTGCGTTACCCCAGCATGTGGGATGACCGTCCCGAAAATGCAACCGGGGTCCGCGCTTGACCACAGCGCCGGCCATTGGCAAGGTTTTGCAGGCTTCGCGCACACACCGTACGGCAGAGGAGATCCCGTCCTCCACTGAGGACGGATTAGCGGCGGTGACCGGGCAGCGCCCGCGCCCGCACCTGGAGGACTGAGTTGAGCCCCATCCGCTCCGCGACCATCGCGGCGCTCGCATCGGCCCTCGTGGCCACCACGCTCACCGGCTGCCAGTTCGGCGAAGCGGAGCAGGACACGAGTCCGATCGTGATCGCCGCCGACCTCGAGCTCTCCGGTGCCGCGGCACCAATGGGCCGGGCATACCAGCGCGCGCTGGAACTCAAGAGAGACCAGTTGAACTCCTCCGGAGCACTGAACGGCCGGAAGATCGACCTTAGGATCAAGGACAACCGTTCCGACGCTGCCGAGTCACTGCGCAACATCGCGGACTTCAGCAGCGATTCCCGGGTCAGCGCGATCGTCATGGGCGGTTGTAGCGAATGCGCGGTCGGCGCGGTCGGCGTCATCAACGAGAAGCGGATTCCCACCATTGCGCTGGCCGCTTCCGGGGCGATCTCGAGCCCGGTCGCCGACCGGCGCTACGTGTTCAAGCTGGGCCCGAACGCGGCCGACAGCGCCTCGGCGCTCACCACCGAACTGCGTCGCAAGAACGTCCGCAAGGTCGCCCTGCTCGCCAGTAACGACGACTACGGCCGCGAGGGCGTCCTCGCGCTGCGCCGCGAACTGGGCAAGACCACCATCAAGGTGGCCGGCGAGGAATCGGTGAAGACCACCGACACCGAGGTCGGCCAGCAGATCGGCAAGCTCGTCAAGCTCAAGCCCGACGCGCTGGTCGTCTGGACCCCGCCGGAGCAGGCCGCGCTCGCCGCGACCAGCGCCCAGCAGGCCGCGTTCCGCGGGTCGCTCTTCTTCGACGCGGGAGCGGCCGGCGACCTCTTCCTCGGCGCGGCGGCCCGGGCCACCGAGAAGGCCACGATGGTCTTCACCCAGACCATGGTCATCGACGACGTGATCGCCACCACGCCGGCGAAGGCGGCCCGGCGGCAGTGGTTCCAGGACTACACGGCCCGCTTCGGCGGCTACAACGGCTCGTCCTCCTTCGCCGCCGACGCGATCCAGCTGATCGCCGACGCCGAACTGCGGGCCGGCGGCCCGGCGGGGAAGGTCGACCGGGACGGCATCCGGGACGTGTTGGAGACGTCCCAGATCGACGGCCTCTCCGGCCCGATCCGCATGACGCCCGACAACCACTCGGGGCTCATGCCGCAGGCGCTCACCACGCTCGTCGCGCGCAACGGGCGCTGGCGGCTCGCGGGGTAACCCGCCAAGATCCACGCAACTTCGGTGATACTGCTGCCTCCGCCACTCGGGAAGCAGCAGTATCACCGAAGTTGTGACTGGTAGACGACCGTGCCGGGCTGCCCAAGATCTACCCTGGCCTCCCGCCTCACCGGGTCAGCGGCTGCTGGTGGTCTCTCGTACCCAGGGCAGCGCGATCCGCTCGACGAGCACCAGCGCGGAGTAGAGCAGGATGCTGACCAGCGCCACCAGCATGATCGCCGCCCAGGCGGTGGCGGTGTCGCCGACGCCCGCGTACTGGGTGATCACGTAGCCCAGGCCCTTCTCCCCGGCCTGGAACTCGCCGATCACCGCGCCGATGGCCGCCAGCGGCATGGCCACCTTGAGCCCGACGAAGATCTGCGGCAGCGCCGCCGGGAACCGCACCTTGCGGAACGCCTGCCAACGGGAGGCGTTCCAGGACCGGACCAGCTCGGCCAGGTCGGCCGGCGTGGTGGTCAACCCCGTCGCGGTGGACAGCACGATGGGGAAGAAGCAGAGCAGGAACACCATGGTCAGGATCGGCTTCTGCCCCCAGCCCAGCGCCACCACCAGCAGCGGGCCCAGGGTGATCTTCGGCACGGCGTTCACCGCGACCAGCAGCGGCGTGAACATCCGCTCGACCGTGTGGGAGCTG
The DNA here is from genome assembly GCF_050948405.1 of Micromonospora sp. CA-248212. Taxonomy (NCBI): domain Bacteria; kingdom Bacillati; phylum Actinomycetota; class Actinomycetes; order Micromonosporales; family Micromonosporaceae; genus Micromonospora; species Micromonospora sp. CA-248212. The sequence goes on from NZ_CP192023.1 coordinate 6,449,914, forward strand.
GCCAGGGAGAGTCCGATCAGGACACCGGCGGCGGCCGACAGGACGAACCCGATCAGGATCTCCAGCAGGGTGGCCCAGGTGTGCTCCAGCATCTGGGCGGGCTTGTCGACGAACGCGCTGAGCACGTCCCCCGGCGGCGGCAGGGCGGCCGGGTGGACCAGCTCCAGCCGGGCGACCAGCCACCACACGGCCAGGGCGACCACGAGACCGGCCGCGGGCAGCAGCGCCGCCCCGGTCCCCGCCCGCAGGCCGGCGCCCCGACCCGCCCGACGCGCCTGGCGGCCGGCGCCCGAGGGTGCGGGCCCCGTCACCACCGGCTCGGCTGAGCGGACGTCGGTCATCTTGTCCTCCTCGTTGTTCGCCGGCCCGCAAGGGCCGACAGGATTCGCCGGCCCCGAGGGCCGACAAGCGACGGGGGTACGCCCCACCGGAGACCGGTGGAACGTACCCCCTGGTGACGACCGGACGATCAGGCCTTCGGCGCGAGGCTGAAGTCGATGATCTGCTCGGGGGTGATGTTCTGCTTGAGCGCGCCCGCGCCCTGCAGGATCGCGATGCTCTTCGCCACCCGGCCGCTGTCCAGCGTGCCGATCGCGGTGCCGGAGTTGCCGGAGCGCACGTACGCGGCCATCAGGTCCAGCTCGGCGGCGGCGGCCACCGGGTTGGCGGCGTCGACGTTCTTCTTCAGGATCTCGCCGGCCTCCTTGGAGTTCGCCAGGCTGTACTCGAGGCCCTTGAGCAGCGCTGCGGTGAACCGCTTCACCATCTCGGGCTTCTCCTTGGCGATCTTGCTGGAGGTGATCAGCACGTTGCCGTAGAGGTCCTGCATCACGTTGCTGTACGGCAGCATGACGGCCTTCTTCTTGGACACCGCCTCGATCGTCGGCTGACCGACGACGAACTGGCCGATGCCGTCCACCGAGCCGGAGGCCAGCGTGCCGATCAGCGCCTGCGCCTCACCGTTGACCCAGGTCACCTTGCTGGCGTCCACACCGGCGAGCCGGGCGTACGTCGGGAACAGGTTGCGCACCACGGAGCCGGGGGTGTCGGCGAGCTTCTTGCCCTCCAGGTCCTTGGGCGAGTTGATGTTCTTGCCCTCGACGGTGGCGATGCCCGCCATCGTGCGCTGCTGGATCGCGGCCACGGCGGTGAAGTCCTTCGCCTGACCGTTGCCGAGCTGGAGCAGACCACCGGTGAGGTCGATCGGCCCGAAGTCCGCCTGACCGCCGACGACCGTCTGGATCACGCCGCCGGTGCCCTGGCCGGCCTTGATCTCGACGTCGAAGCCGGCCTCCTTGAAGAAGCCCTTGTCCTTCGCCACCCAGGCGTAGGAGTCACGGCCGAAGTTGCCGAAGGAGGTGAGGTAGGTCACCTTCTCCAGTGCTCCGTCTTTGCCACCCTTGGCGTCGTCGGACGAGTCCGACCCGCTGCTGCAGGCGGAGACGAGGGCGAGGGCAGTGGCCAGCGCGGCCGTAGCGACCGTACGGGTCAGCCTTCTCATCAGTAGCACCATGTCCTTTCCGACCGGGGCCGCAGGCCACCGGAGGGGGTTGTCGCGGCGGTACCGGCGGGAGGGGCAAGCCGGGCACCGCCATCGTGAGGGGACTCTTCGCGGGCACAGCGTACGAGAAACCCACAGTTGCGACGCCAGGCGTACCGGGTTGCGGATCGGAAACAACCTGACGACGACCCCGGACGGTGCGACATGTCAACAGGGCGGCTAGCCTTTGTCGGATTCCTGACCGTCCACTCAGCGGAGGTCCGCCGCAGATGATCCGACTGTCCGGGGTGTCGCGTACCTTCGAGGGCCGGTCCGGCCAGGTCGAAGCCCTACGCGGCATCGACCTCGACGTCGCCGAGGGCGAGTTCGTCGCCGTCCTCGGGCGCTCGGGCTGCGGCAAGTCCACCCTGCTGCGGCTGATCGCCGGGCTGCTCCCGCTGACCTCCGGCGAGATCACTGTGGCCGGTACGCCGATTACCCGACCCCGCCGCGACATCGCCATGCTGTTCCAGAAGCCGGCGCTGCTGCCCTGGCGCAGCGTGCTGGACAACGTCCTGCTGCCGGTGGAGATCTTCGGCTGGAGTCGCGCCAAGCACCGCGAACGGGCCCGGCAACTGCTCGACGTGGCCGGCCTGGCCGGGTTCGAGAAGCGGCTGCCGCACGAACTCTCCGGCGGCATGCAGCAGCGGGTGTCGCTGTGCCGGTCGCTGATCGGCGAACCCCGGGTGATGCTGATGGACGAGCCGTTCTCCGCGCTCGACGCGCTCACCCGCGAGGAGCTGTCCGGCGAACTCCAGCGCGTGCACATGGAGAACAAGCCCACCATCGTCTTCGTCACCCACTCGATCGACGAGGCGGTGCTGCTCGCCGACCGGGTGATCGTGCTGAGCCCCCGGCCCGGCCGGATCCGCAAGGTGGTCGAGGTGGCCATTCCCCGTCCACGCACCCTGGGCCGCAACGCCCACCTCGCCGACGTCGCCCGGGTCAGCGCCGACCTGCACGAACTGTTGATGGAACGCGACCAGCCGGCCACGGCCGGCGCGGAGGGACGATGACCATGCGGGTGTCGGTGTTCACCGAGCCGCACCGGGGTGCCGACTACGACACCCAGCTCCGGTTCGCCCGACTGGCCGAGGCCGGTGGCTTCGAGGGATTTCTGCGGGCCGACCACTACCAGTCGATGGGCGACGACCCGGGCCTGCCCGGCCCGACGGACGCCTGGCTGACCCTCGCCGCGCTGGCCCGGGAGACCGAACGGATCCGGCTCGGCACCCTGGTGACGTCGGCCACCTTCCGCCTGCCCGGCCCCCTCGCCGTGCTGGTCGCGCAGGTCGACCAGATGAGCGGCGGCCGGGTCGACCTCGGCATCGGCGCCGGCTGGTACCAGCGGGAGCACACGTCGTACGGCATCCCGTTCCCGGCCGTCGGCGAACGCTTCGACCGGCTGGCCGAGCAGCTTGAGGTGATCACCGGGCTGTGGTCCACCCCGGTGGGCGAGACGTACAGCTTCACCGGTGACCACTACCGGCTGGTGGACGCGCCCGCGCTGCCCAAGCCGGCGCAGGTGCCCGGCCCGCCGATCATCGTGGGCGGACGCGGCCCCAAGCGGACCCCCGAGCTGGCCGCCCGGTACGCCGACGAGTTCAACATGCCGTTCAAGTCCGTGGCCGAGACCGCCGGGGCGTACGACCGCGTTCGGGAGGCGTGCGACCGTACCGGTCGGGCCGAGACCGGGCGAGCGCCGCTGGTGCTCTCCGCCGGCATCGTGGTGGCCATCGGGCGTACCGACGCGGAGGCCGCCCGACGGGCCGCGCCCCTGCACGAGAAGAGCGCGCTGCCGCCGGAGGACCCGGTGGTCGGCTCGCCGGCACAGCTGGTGCAGCGGATCGGCGAGTTCGCCGAGATCGGCGCGAGCCGGGTGCACCTGCGCCTCACCGATCTCGACGACCTCGACCACCTCGAGCTGATCGCCGCCGAGGTGCTTCCCCAACTGGACGGTGGACGATGACCGACGTGATCGACGGCACCGAACTCGGGCCCGTGGGCCAGGAGGTCGTGTACGAGAACGACCGGGTCCGGGTCTGGCACATCCGGCTCGAACCGGGTGAGCGTCAGCCCCTGCACCGGCACGACCACCCCTACCTGGTGGTGGCGATCCAGGGCGCGAAGAACGTCGTGCAGACGATCGACGGGACCCGGATCGACGCCGACGAGCCCACCGGCGGTGTCGTCTATCGCGACCCCGGCGCGGTACACATGCTCACCAATGTCGGGGACACGACATACCTGGCCCGACTGGTCGAACTCAAGTAGACCCGCCCGGCGTGCCCCGGCGCGCCGCGCGGCGCGCCGGTGGCGATCGGGTGTACCAGGTGCGTAACGTGCCCGACATGGCCTATCGGACCTGGGGCAGACTGCTGCTCACGGCGCTCGGGGTGAGTGTGCTGGCCGGAGCCGGCCAACTCGGCGTCGCGTACGGCTTCGGCATCGTCCGGCTCACCGGCGCCTTCACCGGCTCGACGGTAAACCAGTGGCCGGCCCAGCTCGTCTGGGTGGGCTGGTTCGCCGCGAACGCCGCCGTGGCCGGCGCCGTCCTGACCGGACGACTGGCCCGCCGGGACACCCCGCCGGCCAGCACCGGCCGGCACCTCGCCATCGCTGGCGCTGCCGCGCTCGGCGCCACCGCCGTCGCCCCGCTCTGTATGCAGCCCGCCCGAGCCGCCGAGTTGATCTCGGTGGACCCGGTCTGGGCGGTCGGCATCTGCGCCATCCTCGGCGCGGTCATCGGAGCGGGCGCGGCCATCGCCGTACTGCTCCGGCCGGTGCTGGGCTGGAACATGGCGGCCGTTGCCGGGACGATCTGGCTGCTGGCGCTGGTCTCCGTTCTGCCGTCGCTCGGCACGGCCGGCCCGCTGCCCACGGTCCGACTCGGCGTACTCGAACCGAACTGGCTCAACGACGCGGCCGCGCAGCGCCTGGCGCTGCTCGTGCTGCCCCTGGTGGCGTTGCTCGCGGGCGCGGCGACCGCCGGACTGGCCCGGTGGCGCGGCCAGATACCGCTGATCAGCGCGGCGACCGGGGTGGCGGGTCCGGTGCTGGTGGCGTTCGCCTACCTGACCGCCGGCCCCGGCGACGCCGTCGACCGCTACCAGACGACCCCCTACTACGGCGCGCTGATCGCCGTCCTCGCCGGCGCCCTCGGGGCTGCGGCGGCCGCCCTGCTGCGCTGGCCCGTCGGCGTCCGCGCCGCCGACTCCGAGGCGATCGCGCCCACCGACATCCTGCGTCCGCTGCCCACCGGCCCGACGCTGCCGGGCGGTGACCAGGCGACGCCGGCGGACCAGGCCGAGGACCACCCCGGGCCCGCCGGCCGACAGCTGGTCGAGACGGCTGCGGGTCCGCGTGCCGGTGACGACACCACCGGTGTACGCACCGTCCCCGCCCACTGGGACTGGCCGTCTGCCACGGTGAGCGGCCAGCACGGCCCGGTCCCCGCCGACGCGACGCGCGCGGGCGAGACCCCTCGACCCGCCGGCCCCCGCCAGCGGTCCGACGCCGCCGGGTCGGCAGCGGACGCCGCGACTCCGGACCCGTTCGCCACCGGCGCACGGCACGACCGCACACCGGCCCGCGCCTCCTGGCTGACCGACCCGACCGGCGAGTTCACCGCCGGGCGGCAGCCGTCGAGCCGCGACGAGGACGCGACCGGCGGTGCCGCCGACCCGGCCCGTACCGCTGCGACGTCCACCACGCCCGCATCGGCAGCCGTCAGCCCGACGCCCACCACGCCCGCATCGGCAGCCGTCAGCCCGACGCCCGACGCGGGCGGCGACGGCGCGACAGACAGCGCGACGACCGGCTGGGACAAGCCGGGCAGCGACCGCACGACGATCAGCGCCACGCAAGCGCCGCCCGACATGGAAGCCCCGGTCGGCACGGACGGCTCCGGTGACACGAGCACTCCGCTTGCGGGCGCCACCGTCACTCCGGTCGCCCGTAGGGCAGGCACGCGGGCCAGGGGCGGCGCGGGCACGCCGAGCGCGGGCGACACCGGCGAGCCGGTCGCGACCAATTCCGGCACCCCGAGCACGCAGGGCACGAATCCGCAGGTCGTGGCCGATGCCGGCACGCCGAGCACAGGCCCGCAGGTCGTGGACGTGGCTGGGCCGAGCACGGGTCCGCAGGTCGTGGAGGTCGCCGGCACCACGAGCACGGACAGCGCCGCCGACACGGACAGCGCCGCCGACGCGGGCAGCGCCGCCGACGCGGGCAGCGCCGCCGACGTGTCCGCGCCCAAGCCGCGTCGCTCACGCAAGCCGAAGTCCGTACCGGCCGCCACCTCGACGACCGCCACCTCGACGACCGCGGCCGAGGACGGCACGGCAGCGGCCACCGGGACGAACACCAACGCGACGGCAACCGCCGGAGCGGCGCCCACCGGTACGAGCACCGAAGCGACGACCGGCGGACGCGCCAAGCGGACGGCCCGCGCCGGCAAGGGCGCCGACGTGACAAGCGCCGACCAGCCGCTCGGCCAGGACGCGCCGCGCCCCTCCCCCGAGGGTGAAGGCGTCGAGCCCGGCGAAGCGGCACGGACCGCTGGAGCGGAACCCGACGCCCTGGCCGCCGAAGAGGGTGCGGTCCTGCCCGCCGACGGCTCCATCCCGGTCGCGGAGCCCGGGGCGGGCCGCCGCACCGGACCGGCGACGGCGGAGGGTGGCACCGGCGCTTCGCTGTTCGGCGAGCCGACTGCGGGCGACGCGGGGGCCGACCGGTGGACGCCGGCAGCGCCGGCCTGGTCGGCCACCCCGTCGTGGAACACGACGTCGACCGACCCGGAACCGGCGGATGCGCCCGTGAGCGCCGAGGAGTCGACCGACTGGACGCCCCGCTTCCGGCACCGGGCACCCCTGCCCGACCTGAGCCGGGTGCCCACCTGGGACGCCTTCGACACCACCCGCCGCACCAGAGCATCGGATCAGAGCACCGGTACGCCGGACCAGAACACCAGCGCGGCCGAGGCCGGCACCGCCGGACCTGCTGTCAGCACGCCGGTCCAGACCCCCGCCGGTACGACCGACCAGGCCAGGGCGATGGCCGCCCTGGCGAGGTCCATCGTGCCGCCGTCGATCACTCCGGTCGTACCGGAGCAGGGCGACGCGTCCACCACCGCCGGCAGGGCCGAGCCGGCGAACGACCCCGCGCGGACGTCCACGGACGACGGGCGGTCCTCCCGGCGAGGGCGGCTCGGCGGGCTGTTCCGGCGTAACCGGGTGCGGGCCGACGAGGAGAGCCGGCCCGCGCCCGATGCGGCGGAGCCGCTGCCCTCGCAGGACGAGGAGTTCGTCGACTGGGTCGCCGGCCTGAGCAAGCCGGTCACCGACAACGAGCCCGAGCAGGAGAGCGGCCGTCGCTCGCTGCGCTCCACCGGCCGCCACCACCGCGACTGAACCGACCGACCCCGGGTTCCGTGAATTCGGGCCTTCCTGCCGGCCAGGACGCCCCGACTTCCCGGAACTCGGGGTCGACCGCGCCAAACCGTCAGGCCAGGGGCAGGTAGACCTTCCCGCCGCCGGAGACGAACTCCTCCGACTTGTCCTTCATGCCGCGGGCGGCGTACTCCTTCAGCTCCTGGGTGATCTTCATGGAGCAGAACTTCGGGCCGCACATCGAGCAGAAGTGGGCGGTCTTCGCGGGCTCGGCCGGCAGCGTCGCGTCGTGGTACGACCGAGCGGTCTCCGGGTCCAGCGAGAGGTTGAACTGGTCCTCCCAGCGGAACTCGAACCGTGCCTTCGACAGCGCGTCGTCCCACGCCTGCGCGCCGGGGTGCCCCTTGGCCAGGTCGGCAGCATGGGCGGCGATCTTGTACGCGATCACGCCGGCCTTCACGTCGTCCCGGTCCGGCAGGCCGAGGTGCTCCTTCGGGGTGACGTAGCAGAGCATGGCGGTCCCGAACATGCCGATCATCGCCGCGCCGATCGCCGAGGTGATGTGGTCGTACGCGGGCGCGATGTCGGTGGTCAGTGGACCGAGCGTGTAGAAGGGCGCCTCGTGGCACCACTCCTGCTGGAGGTCCACGTTCTCCTTGATCTTGTGCATCGGCACGTGACCCGGGCCCTCGATCATCACCTGCACGTCGTGCTCCCAGGCGACCTTCGTCAGCTCACCGAGGGTGCGCAGCTCGGCGAACTGCGCCTCGTCGTTGGCGTCCGCGATCGAACCGGGCCGCAGCCCGTCACCGAGCGAGAACGTCACGTCGTAGCGCGCGAGGATCGCGCACAGCTCCGCGAAGTTGGTGTACAGGAAGTTCTCCTCGTGGTGCGCCAGGCACCAGGCCGCCATGATCGAGCCGCCCCGGGAGACGATCCCGGTCACCCGGTCCACGGCCAGCGGCACGTACGGCAGCAGCACCCCGGCGTGCACCGTCATGTAGTCCACGCCCTGCTCGGCCTGCTCGATGACGGTCTCGGCGAACACCTCCCAGCTCAACTTCACCGGGTCGCCGCCGACCTTCTCCAACGCCTGATAGATCGGCACCGTCCCGATCGGCACCGGGGAGTTGCGCACGATCGCCTCACGGGTCTCGTGGATCCGCTTGCCCGTGGACAGGTCCATCACGGTGTCCGCGCCCCACCGGGTCGCCCAGGTCAGCTTCTCCACCTCCTCGGCCACCGACGAGCTGACCGCCGACGTGCCGATGTTGGCGTTCACCTTGACCAGGAACGCCTTACCGATGATCGCCGGCTCGCACTCCGGGTGGTTCACGTTCAGCGGCAGCACCGCCCGACCGGCGGCGATCTCGGTCCGGACCAGCTCCGGGTCGACGTTCTCCCGGATCGCCACGAACTCCATCTCCGGCGTCACCACACCCGCCCGCGCGTACGCGAACTGCGTGGGCCGACGACCCTCCGCGCCGGCCAGCGGCGTGCCCGCGCCCCGCACCGGGGCCACGTCACCGCGCTCGGCGATCCACGGACCACGCAGCGCCGGCAACCCCACCGCCGGGTCCGACCCCGGGCCGGACGTGTCGTAAAGCCGTACCGGCGGATGGTCACCGGTCAGCGTCACCTCCGCGAACGGCACCCGCACATCCGGCCGCGACCCCTCGACGTACACCTTGCCTCGTGCCTGCATGACAACCTCCCTGGTGATCAGGCGGACCAGCCGAAGTGATCCAGCGGCCCGCGCCCCGTGCCCAGCTCCCAGCCCCGCCCGCCGGTCAGCGCGCGGAACACGTACTCCTTGGCGACCTGCACCGCCGCCGGCACCGGATCCCCCAGCGCCAGCCGCACGGCGACGGCCGCCGAGAACGAACAGCCGGTGCCATGGGTGTGTCGGGTGTCCACCCGGGGACCGCGCAGCAGAGTGGTGACGCCAGCGCCGCACAGCACGTCGACCGCCTCGTCCCCAGCGACGTCGCCGCCGGTGACCACCACGTACTCCGGGCCGCCGGCCGCAAGCGCCTCGGCGGCCACGACCATCCCCGCCACGTCGTCCACGCCGCGTCCGGTGATGGCCGCGGCCTCCGCGCAGTTCGGCGTCGCCACCCGGGCGTACGGAAGCAGCCGCTCCACCGCGCCCACCACGCCCAGCCGGTGACCGCTCGTCGCGACCAGCACCGGATCGACGACGAGCTGGGGCAACCGACCGTCCCGGGCCGCCTGAGCCACCACGTCGGCGACGGCCGGGGTGCCGAGCATCCCCGTCTTGACCGCGCCCACGGTGAAGTCAGCGAGCACGCTGTCCAACTGCTCCGCGACCGTGCGCGGTGGCAACGGCAGGACGGCGTCGACCCCCCGGGTGTTCTGCGCGGTGACCGCCGTGAGGACACTCGTGCCGTACGCGCCGAGCGCCGCGAAGACCTTGAGGTCCGCCTGGATGCCCGCGCCACCGCCGGAGTCGGAGCCGGCGATGGTTAGCGTGGTTTTCGGGGTCACTGGCTTTCCTTCGTGGTCGCGGTTTGGGGCTGCGGCCGACCGTGCCCACTCCGGGCGGTCAGGCTTGATCCCTGCGTGGGCACGGTCGGCCGCAGCCCTGACCGGGGGACCTCCGTGCGCCCGTGCCGGCCTTTTAGGACCTTCTGGGTGACCGCCTCTTCGAAGGCGCTGGTCAGGTTTGCCGCTGCCTCTTCGGGGTTTCTTGCGCGCATGAGTGCGCCGAGTACTGCCACTCCGGCGGCTCCTGCCTGCACGCAGGCGGTTACCTGTTCCGGGGTTTCGATGCCACCCAGCGCCAACAGGGGCACCGGGCTGACCTCGATCAGCTTTCGCAGGCCCGTTGCTTGTAGGGGTGGGCCGTAGCCGGGTTTGGTGGTGGTGGGCCAGATCGGGGAGAGGGTGGCGTAGTGCTCGGTGGTGAGGCGGTTCAGTTCGGTCTCGTTGTGGCAGGAGCGGCCGACCAGACCGTGGCGTGGCGGCGGGTACGGGCCGGCGGCCGGCAGGTGGACGACGTCGCCGCCCAGCGGGTCGGGGCCGGCCACGATGAGGGTCCCGCCGGCGTCGGCGAGGATCGCGCGTAGCTCGACGGCGAGGGCGGCGCGCTCGGCGCGGGGCAGGTCCTTCTCCCGCAGCACGACCCAGCGCACTCCCCCGGCGACCGCCCCCGCCACGACCCGTTCGAGACCGCTCCTGGCGATCAGCCGATCGGTCAACAGGACCACCCCGGCCGGCGGCGACCCCGTCACAGGTTCGGTCTTCCCTCGTCGGGGGTGGACGCGAGGGCGTGGAAGCGCCGGGCGATCCGGCCCGCGCCCGCCGCCAGGCGGCCGGCCGCGACGGCGTACCGCATCGCCGTCGCCATCGCCACCGGGTCGGCGGCCCGGGTGACCGCGCTGGCCAGCAGGACGGCGTCGCAGCCCAGCTCCATGGCGAGCGCCGCGTCGGAGGCGGTGCCGATGCCGGCGTCGAGGATCACCGGCACGTCCACGCTCTGCCGGATCAGCCGGATGTGGTGCGGGTTGCCGATGCCGAGTCCCGAGCCGATCGGCGCCCCGGCGGGCATCACCGCGGCGCAGCCCACGTCGGCGAGGCGGCGGGCGAGCACCGGGTCGTCGCTGGTGTACGGCAGCACCGTGAAACCGTCGGCGACGAGTTCCTCGGCGGCGCGGAGCAGCTCCACCCCGTCGGGCAGCAGCGTCCGCTCGTCGCCGATCACCTCCAGCTTCACCCAGTCGGTATCGAACGCGTCGCGCGCCAGCCGGGCCACCTTCACCGCCTCGGTCGCGGTGTGGCAGCCGGCGGTGTTCGGCAGCAGCCGTACGCCGCACCGGTCCAGCAGGTCCAGCAGCCCGCCTCCGGTGCCCGGGGCGGTGTCCACCCGGCGCAGTGCCAGCGTGACGAGTTCCGTGCCGGACGCCCGGATCGCCTGCTCCAGCACGTGCAGGTTCGCGGCCCCGCCGGTGCCGAGGATCAACCGCGAGCCGAACCTCTCCCCACCCAGTTCGAACGGCACGCCGCTCACCCGCCCTGCGCGGCGGTGAGCACCTCGACCTGGTCGCCGTCGCGCAGCTCCGTGGCCGGCCAGCCGGCCCGGGGCACCACCTCGCCGTTGACCGCGACCGCGACGCCACGCTGGTGCGGCGCGACGTCTTGGACCAGGTCGGCCACCGACACACCGCCGGGGACGCTGCGCCCGGCTCCGTTCACCGTCAGCTCCATCACTCCTCCTCGAAACTGCTTCTCGGGCCGGCGAACCGGTCGGCGCCGAAGCCGGTGAGCAGCGGGTCGGGCGTTCCGGTGAGCACCAGTTCGGTGATCGCCTCGGCGGTGACCGGGGTCAGGACGATGCCGTGCCGGTGGTGCCCGGTGGCGGCCAGCACGTCCGGCCGGCCGGGCAGCGGCCCGAGGATCGGCGCGTTGTCCGGGGTGCCGGGCCGCAGCCCGGCGACGGCCTCCACCAGGTCGTACTCGGTCAGTTCGGGCAGCAGGTCGACCCCGGCGCGCAGCAGCCGCTGCACCGCGCCGGCGGTGACGGTGGTGTCCGACCGCTCCTCGACCGTCGCGCCGAGCACCACCTCGCCGTCGGCGCGGGGCACCAGGTAGACGTGCTCGCCGTCGGCGTACCCCCGGATCACGTGCCGGAAGCCCGGCGCGACGCCGCCGGGCGCGCGCAGCCGGAGGATCTGGCCCTTCACCGGCCGAACCGGCAGGCCGGTGAGGGCGGCGGCGCCGCAACCGGCCGCGACCACCGTGACTCCGGCCTCCACCTCGGACAATCGCCGGACCGGCCGCGGCACGAACGCCGCGCCGGCCCGCCGCGCGGCCGTGCGCAGCGCCGGCACCAGCCGCCGGGGATCGACCTGGTGGTCGGTGGGCGCGAACGCGCCGCCGCGAACCCGGGGCGCGAGCGCCGGCTCGCGGTCGCGCAGCTCAGTGGGGCGCAGCGCCGTCACCGGCAGATCCAGACCCTGTTGGTACGCCCACAGCCGGCGGGCCTCGGCCAGGTCGTCGCCGGTCAGCCCGACCATCAGGGTGCCCTCGGTCCGGTAGCCGATCGTGGCGTCGCTGGCGTCGGTCAGTTCGGCGGCGAACGCGGGCCAACGCGCGGCGGAGGCCACCAGCAGCTCGGTCAGTCGCCGTTCCCCGAAGTACGCCTCGGCGACCGGGGAGAGCATCCCGGCGGCGACGGCCGACGCCCCCGACCCGGGCGTCGGGTCGTACACCTCGACGCGCAGACCACGGGTGGCACAGCGCCACGCGATCGCCAGCCCGATCGGGCCCGCGCCCACCACCGCCACGTCGGCGCGGGTCACGCCAGCGCCCGCAGCAGGTCGGTGGTAGCCCGTCCCGGATCGGCGGCCGAGGAGACCGCCCCGACCACGGCCACCCCGTACGCCCCGGCGGCGCGCAGCGCCGGCACCCGGTCGGCGGTCACTCCCCCGATCGCGATGACCGGCACGTCGACGGCGTCGACGACGTCGCGTACCCCGACGGCCCCGATGGGGTCGGGCAGGCCGGCCTTGGTGCTGGTGGCGTGGCACGGGCCGACGCCGAGGTAGGTGGCCCCGGCGACGACCGCCTCGACCGCGCCGCGCGGCTCGCGGGCGGTGACGCCCAGCACGCCGGTGGGGCCGAGCACGTGCCGGGCCGCGGCGACCGGCAGGTCGTCGGCGCCGACGTGTCCACCGGCGGCGTCGACCGCCAGCGCCACGTGCAGTCGGTCGTTGACCAGGCACGTCGCCCCGTACGGCGCGCACAGCGCGAGCACCCGGGCGGCCAGGTCGTACGCCTCGCGGTCGGTGGCGGAGTCCTGGACCCGGACCTGCACGACGAGGTCGGCGCGGGCCGCCGCGAGGGCGGCCCGGACCACGGTGAGGGGATCGCGCCCGGGTCGGGTGTCGGTGATCAGATGCAGTCGTCCAAGGGACGGCACGGCAACGCTCCTCCCTGCGCCGGCATTACCCGGATCAGGTTCGACGGTCGGGGGCTGTCAGCCCCCCTCTCAGCCCGGTACACCGGGCTCCCGTGGGTTACTTGCGTGTCACCGTACGACAGTTCGGCCTCCGCTGCCAAGGGTGGGTCATCGACCCGAGGCGGCGTATCGATCGGGGTGCTTTCTCCTGTCCTGTTCGGAATGTCGCCCGCCGTTGCAGAACCGTTACCCGCCGGCATCTTGCCGGACATCGATGCAGCAGAACTAATTTGTTCAGCGATTCGACAAAATGCCGGCGTGGACGCCCTGGCACGGCGTCCCCACCGGCTCCATCTGGGACGGTCTTCGGCGAGCCGGCCCCGCGATCCCTGTCCACCGCGACATTGGAGGCGGCGTGTCCCGTTCTCGTCGTGCCCGTTTACCACTCACCGCTACCCTGTTGTCCCTCGCCCTGACGTCGACGGCCCTCATCGGGTCCCCGGCGCAGGCGGCTCCGACCGGAGCACAGATCCCCGCGCGAGACGTGCCTGTCGCGGCTCCGCTCTCCCAGGCGGCGCCGAACGCGCCGAAGGCCGCAGCGGCCGACCCCTACTCCGTCCTGATCTTCTCGAAGACCGCCGGCTTCCGGCACGACGCCATCCCCACCGGCATCGCCGCCATCCAGCAGCTCGGCGCCACCAACGGCTTCACGGTGGACACCACCGAGGACGGTGCCGCGTTCAGCGACGCCAACCTCGCCAAGTACAAGGCCGTGATCTGGCTCTCCACCACCGGTGACGTTCTCAACGCCGACCAGCAGGCGGCCTTCGAGCGGTACGTGAAGGCCGGCGGCGGTTACGTCGGCGTCCACGCCGCCTCGGACACCGAGTACAGCTGGGCCTGGTACGGCGACCTGGTCGGCGCGTACTTCGCCAACCACCCGCAGAACCAGCAGGCCACCGTCAAGGTGGAGGACCCGGCCCACCCGTCCACCGCCGGACTGCCGGAACGCTGGTCCCGGTTCGACGAGTGGTACAACTTCCAGACCAACCCCCGGTCGGACGTGCACGTCCTGGCCAGCCTGGACGAGAAGAGCTACACCCCGGGCGCCGGCGCGATGGGCGCCGACCACCCGACGGCGTGGTGCCAGGACTTCGACGGTGGCCGCTCCTGGTACACCGGCGGCGGGCACACCCGTGAGTCGTACGCCGAGCCCGAGTTCCTCAAGCACCTGCTCGGCGGCATCCAGACGGCGGCCGGCGTGGTCGACGCCGACTGCGGCGCGTCGAAGACCTCCAACTTCGAGAAGGTCACGCTGGACAGCAACACCAGCAACCCGATGGAGCTGGACATCGCCCCCGACGGGCGGGTCTTCTACATCGAGCGCGACGGTCGGGTGCAGATCATCAAGCCGGACACCGGCAACACCGTCACCGCCGTCGACCTGGACGTCTTCACCGGCAACGAGGACGGCCTGATCGGCATCCGGCTCGACCCGGACTTCGCCACCAACAAGTGGGTGTATCTCTACTACGCCCCGAACGACAACGTCACGCGCAACCTGCTGTCCCGGTTCACCGTGACCGGCGACACCATCGACCTGGCGAGCGAGAAGCAGGTGCTGCGGGTCGACACCCAGCGCAACACCTGCTGCCACGCGGGCGGCAGCATGACCTTCGACAGCGCCGGCAACCTGTACCTGGCCACCGGTGACAACACCAACCCGTTCGAGTCGAACGCGTACGCGCCGCTCGACGAGCGTCCGGGTCGCCAGGACTACGACTCGCAGCGCACGTCGGCCAACACGAACGACCTGCGCGGCAAGGTGCTCCGGATCCACCCGGAGGACAACGGGACGTACACCGTCCCGTCCGGCAACCTCTTCCCGGCCGGCACCGAGAAGACCCGTCCCGAGATCTACGCGATGGGCTTCCGCAACCCGTTCCGGATCGGCACCGACCCGAAGACCGACACGCTGTACGTCGGTGACTACGGGCCGGACGCCAACTCGAACAACCCGGACCGGGGCCCGCGGGGTCTGGTCGAGTGGAACGTCGTGACCCCCGGCAACTACGGCTGGCCGTACTGCACGGGCACGAACGAGGCGTACAACGACTACACGTTCCCGTCCGGCCCGAGCGGTCCGAAGTTCGACTGCGCCGCGCCGGTCAACAACTCGCCCAACAACACCGGCCTGACCAACCTCCCGCCGGTCGTCCCGGCCACCGTCGACTACGGCTACGCCGGTGACGCGCGGTACCCGGAGATCGGTGGCGGTGGCGCCCCGATGGGCGGCCCGGCCTACCGGTACGACGCCAACCTCAACTCGACCCGCAAGTGGCCGGCCTACTTCGACGGCAAGGCGCTGCTGGGCGAGTGGAACCAGAACAAGATGTACACGATGCAGATGACCGCCGACGGCAAGTCGTTGGTGGACATCAACCAGTTGCTGCCCGGCATGTCGATGATCCGGCCGATGGACTTCGAGTTCGGTCCGGACGGCGCGCTGTACCTGATCGAGTGGGGCAGCGGCTTCGGCGGCAACAACGACAACTCCGGGGTCTACCGGATCGACTACACCGCCGGTGACCGTGCGCCGATCGCGGCGGCGGCCGCCAACCCGACCTCGGGTCCGGCCCCGTTGACGGTGGAGTTCTCCAGCGCCGGCTCCCGGGACCCGGACGGTGGAACGCTCACCTACGCCTGGGCGTTCGGTGACGGGCAGACCTCCACCGAGGCCAACCCGACGCACACCTACGCCACGGCGGGCAACTACACGGCGCAGCTCACCGTGACCAACCCGAAGGGCCGCACGGCGGTGGCCAACGTACCGGTCACCGTGGGCAACACCGCGCCGACGGTAACCATCGAGTTCCCGCCGGACGGTGGCTTCTTCAACTGGGGTGACCAGGTCCGCTACACGGTCAAGGTGACCGACCCCGAGGACGGGCAGATCGACTGCACCAAGGTGAACCTCCAGGTGCTGCTCGGTCACGACGAGCACGCCCACCCGCTGGAGCAGCACACCGGCTGCACCGGCACGGTCCAGACGTCGCTCGCCTCCGGGCACGGCGCCGAGGCGAACGTGTTCGCGGTCTTCGAGGCCACCTACACCGACAAGGGTGGCGCGGGCGGTTCCGGCGCGCTCACCGGCCGGCAGATCGAGATCCTGCAGCCCAAGCAGAAGCAGGCCGAGTACTTCACCGCCACCGGGCGTACCCCGGTGAGCACGGGCGGCGGCGACGCCGGCGTGCAGCGCGAGGCCGCGACCGACACCGCCGGTGGCGGTCAGAGCATCGCGTTCATCGAGGACGGCGACTGGTGGTCGGTCGTTCCGGCGAACCTCACCAACATCACCGAGATCCGGTTCCGGGCCGCCTCGGCCGCCGCTGGCGGTCGGATCGAGGTCCACGCCGGTGCGGTCGACGGACCGGTCGTGGCCACGGCCACCGTTCCGGCGACCGGCGGGTGGCAGACGTACACGGACGTGAGCGCGCCGGTGACCGGTGCCGCGAGCGGCGGGCTGTACTTCGTGGCCCGCGACCCGAACGGCGGAACGGGTTCGCTGTTCAACGTCAACTGGATGGACTTCGTCGGTCGCGGCGTCACCGAGAACGGGCCGCCGGTGGTCACCGCCACCGCGACCCCGACCACGGGCACCGCGCCGGTCACCGTCGCCTTCGACGGCACGGCCACCGACGCCGAGGGTGACACCCCGCTGACGTACGCCTGGGACTTCGGTGACGGCGGTACGGCGTCCACCCTGGACGCCAGCCACACGTACACCAGCGTCGGCGCCTTCACGGCCACCCTCACGGTGACCGACAGCAAGGGTGCCAAGTCGTACGCCACGGTGCCGGTGCGGGTCAACGCTCCGGACACGTCCTGCCTCGGGGCGCGTTCGGACGACTTCAACGGCAACACGCTGGACAAGAGCCGGTGGACCACCGTGGTCCGGGAGAACCAGCTCTACTCCCTCAGCGGCGGCGCGCTGAAGCTGCCCACCGCCGTGGGTGACCTCTACGGCGCCCGCAACGACGCCACCAACCTGGTGCTCCAGCCGGCGCCGACCGGCGCCTGGGAGATGACCACCAAGGTCACCCTCCCGGTGACGGCCAACTACCAGCAGGCCGGCCTGCTGGTGTACGGCGACGACGACAACTACGCCAAGGTGGACCTGCTCTACAACGGCAGCCGTCGGGTGGAGTTCATCCGGGAGACGGCGGCCACGCCGCGCAACGACGCTGCCGACGCCACCAACGCGCCGGCCGGTGACACCGTGTACCTGCGGATCACCAGCGACGGGACGAACCTGACCGCGGCGACCTCGGGCGACGGGCAGACGTTCACCACGGTCGGCCGCTCGGCCGCGCTGGCTGGCATCACCAACCCGCGGATCGGGGTGTTCGCCCTCAACGGCGGCACCGAGGCTCCGGTGGTGGACGCCGCGTTCGACTCGTTCGTGGTCACGCCGGACGCTCCGGCCGGCCCGGTCGAGCCGTCGGACGAGTTCACCGGCAGCACGCTGGACAAGTGCCGGTGGGACGCCATCGTTCGGGAGGACCCGAACGGCTACCGGGTGACCGACGGCGCGCTGCGGATCGACGTGCCGAACGGTGACATCTACGGCACCGACAACACCGGTCCGAAGAACTTCATCCTCCAGACCGCGCCCTCGGGCGACTGGACCCTGGAGACCAAGGTCGACGGCAGTCTGCTGAACGAGCAGTACCAGCAGGCCGGTCTGCTCGTGCAGGCCGACGACGACAACTACCTGAAGTTCGACTTCATCGCCGACAACACGGCCGGCTCGGCGGTGACGCGGCGGATCGAGTTCCGCAGCGAGATCGCCGGGACGGTGCAGAGCCCGCAGCCGGAGGCGACGAGCCTCACCTCGGCGGTGTGGTACCTGCGCCTGGCCCGGGTGGGCGACACCTTCACCGCGTCGTACTCGGCCGACGGGACGACCTGGACCACGCTGGAGGCACTGACCAACAGCGCGGTGGGCGCCACCCCGAAGGTGGGTCTGTTCACCCTCGGCGCCAACCAGACGGCGTCGAAGACGGCCGCGTTCGACTACTTCCGGTTGAGCACGAAGGTGGCCGACGACAAGGCGCCGGTCACCACCGCGGCGGTGTCCGGCACCCCCACCGACGGCTGGTACACCGGCCCGGTGACGGTCACCCTGACCGCCGCCGACGAGGCCGGCGGCAGCGGGCTCGCCAGCACGGAGTACCAGCTCGACGGGGCCACCGCGTGGACGGCGTACACCGCGCCGGTGGCGATCAGCGGTGACGGCGAGCACGAGCTGCGGTTCCGCTCGACCGACAAGGCCGGCAACGTGGAGTCGACGAAGACCGTCGCGGTCAAGATCGACGCCACCGCTCCGGTCACCACGGCGACGTTCGCTCCGGCGAACGACGCGGGCTGGCACAACGGGACCATCCCGGTGGTGCTCGCCGCGACCGACGCCGGTTCCGGGGTCAAGACGGTCGAGTGGTCGCTGGACGGTGGCGCGTGGACGCCGTACACGGAGCCGGTCGAGGTGACCGGTGACGGGCAGCACGAGCTGCTGTACCGCTCCACCGACAAGGCGGGCAACGTCGAGACGCTCAAGTCGGCGATCCTGAAGATCGACGGCACCAAGCCGACGCTGCTGGTCTCCGGCATCGCCGACGGCCAGCTCTACGGCGACAGCCAGGACGTCCGCGTGTCCTGGCAGGCCGTGGACCCGACCTCGGGCATCGCGTCCGTGGTCGGCCAGCTCGACGGCAACACGTACGCCAGCGGCACCCTGCAGGCCATGTACGAGCTGTCGCTCGGCCTGCACGAGCTGACCGTCACCGCGACCGACAAGGCCGGCAACAAGACGACCTCGAACGTCCGGTTCTTCGTCACCACCTCGTTCCGGGACATGCAGTTCCTGCTGGACCGGTTCAAGGCGACGGGGCGGTTGTCGGCCAAGGCGCACAAGCAGTTGACCGCCAAGCTCGACGCGGCCCGCCAGGCCGAGGCGGCCGGCAACGACAGCAAGGCGATCAAGCAGCTGACCCAGTTCCGGGACCTCGCCACCGACGCCACCCTGGTGGCCGAGGCCGAGATCCGGGACACCCTCACCCGGGACGCCGACGCGATGATCGTGCGGCTCGGCGGTACGGCCAGCAAGGCCGGCGTCAAGGCCAATGACGGCGAGCCGGTCAAGGGCACGGGACGGCTCGGTGGCGACGCCACCCGGCTGGCACCCGGTCGCCAGCTCTGATCCGATCGAGGCCCCTCCCCCACGCTCCGGCGTCGGGGAGGGGCCTCCCTCATTAGGGAGGAGACGTCCGTGACGCGTATCCGCAAGGTGCTGGCCGCCGTGTTCGCCGGACTGGCTCTGACCCTGCTCGCCGCGACCCCGGCGGCCGCGCAGGCCGACAAACTCAAGCTGACGGTGGCCGGCGACGGAGCCGAGGGCGTCACCATCCAGGCCACCTACGCCGACGGTCGTCGGCTGGACCGGGTGGTACGACTGGTGCTCACCGCCACCGGCCCGGACGGGCAGAAGGTCGGCCCGGTGCAGCTGGAACCGCAGCCCGAGGGGCAGGGCTTCTACAGCAGCGGCCCGGTGCTCTCCACCGGCACGTGGAAGGTGACGGTGAACTCCCCCGCTCCGCTGCAGAGCAAGGCCACCGCGACGGTGCAGGCGAAGGCGGCACAGTCTCCGCCGGTGCCCACGCCGGTCGCGGTGACCGCGGACCGGGCCGACGGACGCGGGGCGGCTGCCGGCTGGTGGCCGTTCGCGGCGGCCGGGCTGGTGCTCATCGCCGCCGCGATGGGGGTGGCCATGCTGTTCGGCCGCCGCCGCTCCGCCACGCCGAACGACTGACCTGTCGGCGCTCCAGCGCCACTCCGACGACCGGGCCGGGCCGCGACGAGCGGCCCGGCCCGGTTCCGTCCGGCCGGCTGGTGATCGACTCGTGTTCCTTGAAGTCGGGGCATCCCCGACCGCAGGTCACCCCGCATTCAAGGAACGCGAGTGGATCACGACGCGGCACGCGGCGCCCGCGCTCAGAGGATGTCGCGCAGGGCCGTCAGGTCCTCGTCGGTGGGCTCCCAGGTGCCGGCGGCGGCATTGGCGTGCACCTGCTCGGCGCTGGTGGCACCGGCGATCACCGAGGTCACCGCGGGCTGGGCGGCCAGGCCACCGATCGCCACCTGGAGCATGCTAAGACCCCGCTCGTTCGCGTACGCCTCGATGGCCTCGATGGTGTCCCAGTCGGCCGCCGCGAGCCGGTCGGCGTACCGGCCGCCGCCGGAGAGCCGACTGCCGGCCGGAGGCTGCTCGCTGCGCTTGTACTTGCCGGTGAGCAGACCGTTGGCGAGCGGGAAGAACGGCAGCATGCCGAGGCCGAACCGCTCACACGCCGGGATCACCTCGGCCTGGACCGAGCGCTCCAGCAGGCTGTAGTGGTTCTGCGCGCTGATGAAGCGGGCCCGGCCGTTGGACGACGCGACCCAGTCCGCGTCGGCGATCTGCCAGCCGGCGAAGTTGGAGTTGCCCAGGTAGCGCACCTTGCCGTCACGGACCAGGTCGTCCAGCGCGGCGAGGGTCTCGTCGATCGGCGTACCCGGGTCGGGCTCGTGCATCTGGTACAGGTCGATGTGGTCGGTGCCGAGCCGGCGCAGCGACGCCTCGACCGCGCGGGCGATGTACCGGCGCGCGCCACGGGCCCCGAAGTCCGGACCGTTCAGGCCGTTCATGTCCATACCGAACTTGGTGGCCACCACCACGTCGTCGCGGCGGCCCTTGAGCGCCTGCCCGAGCAGCTCCTCCGAGCCACCCTGCGGCTCGCCGTAGATGTCGGCGGTGTCGAACAGGTTGATCCCGGCGTCCAGGGCGGCGTCCACCACCGCTCGCGTGCCGTCGAGGTCCAGCTTGCGGCCGAAGTTGTTGCAGCCGATTCCGACGACGGACACCACGAGCCCGGAGTCGCCCAGCCGGCGATAGGTCATCTCAGTCACGAGTTCCACCCTATGCCCCGTGAAGGAAGGGCCCCTTACTAACGCCTGGTGTCTAATAAGGGGCCCTTCCTTTCGCGTCAGCCGACGTCCCAGACCGGCTCGGGGGTTTCCACCACCTCGTTGTCGCCGCGGAACAGTACGAAACGGTCGAAGGAGCGGGTGAACCAGCGGTCGTGGGTGACCGCGATCACCGTTCCCTCGAAGGCGTTCAGGCCGGCCTCCAGGGCTTCCGCGCTGGCCAGGTCGAGGTTGTCGGTGGGTTCGTCGAGCAGTAACAGGGTCGCCCCGGACAGCTCCAGCAGGAGCACCAGGAAGCGGGCCTGCTGCCCTCCGGAGAGGGTGCCGAAGCGCTGATCACCCTGCCCGGCCAGCTCGTACCGACTGAGCACCCCCATCGCCGCGTGCCGGTCCATCCCCTGGCGGTGCTCGTCGCCCCGCCACAGGATCTCGACAAGCGTCCTTCCCATCAGCTCCGGTCGGTCGTGCGTCTGGGAGAAGTGCCCGGGGCGGACCCGCGCGCCGAGCCGGGCCACGCCGTCGTGCACCACCGGCGCGAGCGCGCCCGCGCCGTCGACCGGCCCGTTCGCCGGGTCGGGATCGGTGCCGCCGCGCGCCAGCAGACGCAGGAAGTGCGACTTGCCGGTGCCGTTGGCGCCGAGGACCGCCAACCGGTCGCCGTACCAGATCTCCAGGTCGAAGGGGAAGGTCAGGCCGTCCAGCTCAAGCTGGTCGCAGACGACCGCGCGCTTGCCGGTCCGCCCGCCGGTCAGCCGCATCCGGATGTCCTGGTCCTTGGGGGGTACGGGCGGAGGCCCGGCCTCCTCGAACTTGCGCAGCCGGGTCTGCGCGGCCTGGTACCGCGAGGCCAACCCGTCGTTGTACGCGGCCTTCTGCTTGTACATCAGCATCAGCTCGCGCAGCTTCTGGTGCTCCTCGTCCCAGCGTCGACGCAGCTCGTCGAGGCGGGCGTGCCGGGCCACCCGGGCCTCGTGCCAACTGGCGAAACCACCCGGGTGCACCCAGGCGCTGCCGCCCTCGACGGCGACCACCCGGTCGGCGCTCTGCGCCAACAGCTCACGGTCGTGCGAGACGTAGAGCACCGACTTCGTCGACTCCCGCAGCCGCCCCTCCAGCCAGCGCTTGCCGGGCACGTCGAGGAAGTTGTCCGGCTCGTCGAGTAGCAGCACCTCGTCCGGGCCGCGCAGCAGCAACTCCAGGGCGAACCGCTTCTGCTGCCCGCCCGAGAGCGTCCGTACCGGTCGGTCCCGTACGGCGTCCCACGGCTGGTCGAGCACGATGGTGGCGACGGTGTCGAAGAGCACCTCGGCGTCGTACCCGCCGGTCTCGCCCCAGGCGCCGAGCGCGTCCGCGTACGCCAACTGCGCCTTGCCCGCGGCGTTGCTGAACTTGCCGTGGGTCTCGGCCGCCCGCATGGCCGCCTCGGTCTCGCCGAGCCGGCGGCCGGCGTCGCGAAGTGCCGGCGGGGCCAGCGACAGGGCCAGGTCGGCGAGCGTCGTCTCGTCGCCGATCATGCCGATGAACTGCCTCATCACGCCCAGCCCGCCGGCCCGCGCGATGCTGCCCGCGCGTACCGGAAGGTCACCGGCGACCATCCTCAGCAGTGTCGTCTTGCCGGCGCCGTTCGGCCCGACCAGGGCGACCTTGGCGCCCTCACCGACTCGGAACGACACGTCGGCGAAGAGTTCCCGACCGTCGGGCAGGGTGTGCCCGACCGCTGCCACGTCCACGTATCCCACGCCGGGATCCTGCCCCAACCGGGACCGGTAGGGACATCCAATTACCGGGTGACCCGCAGCACCCGGAAGCCCTTCTGGCTGGCGTGCCGCTCGACCTGCCAGCCCTGTTCGACGAGCCAGCGCTGCAGCGAGTCGCCACCCAGGTGCCGGGCGACGACCAACCAGCCGACGCCGTCCGGGGCGAGCCGGGGCAGCCAGCGCCGCAGCAGCTCGTGCAGCTCGTCCTTGCCGACGCGGATGGGCGGGTTGGACCAGAGCTGGGCGAAGGTCACCTCCGCCGGTACGTCGTCCGGCGCGCTCACCCGGACCCGGTCACCGGCGCCGATCCTCGCCGCGTTGGCGGCGGTGAGGTCGCGGGCGCGGGAGTTGACGTCGACGGCCCAGACGGTGCTCGTCGGCGCGAGGTCGGCCAGGACGCACGCGATGGGTCCGAACCCGCAGCCGAGGTCGAGCAGGTCACCCGTGGTGTCGGCGGCGGGCAGGTCGGCCTTGCGCAGGAGTACGGCGGTGCCGGGATCGAGACGGCTGGCGGAGAAGACACCGCCGGCCGAGGCGAGTCGGTAGTCGCGGTCGGCGACGGAGAATTCGACCTCGCGCGCCGGTGCGTCGCTGGCGGGCTGCGCGGTGAAGTAGTGGTCGCCGGTCACGTCGGCAATTCTCGCATCGGCTCGGGCGGCTCACGACACTGCCCACACCCACATTTCCCTGATATTACCCCCTAAAGGGACAATCACTCCTACTCTGGGCGACATGGTGTATCGGTACCAGTCCGAAGAGGACGCATTCGAGGACCCCGAGCCCGGCTCCGACCTGGACGTGGTCGGCGCAGGTCCCCCTCCACCGGCCGGCCCCTCACCGTCGCGTTTCCCCGCGCCGTCGCTGCCCCGACCCAACCAGTTGGTGCTGCCGTCGAACCAGCCGCCGCCGGCCCCCCGCGTCACCCCGTCGGTGGCGGCTCCCCGCAGCCAGGTCTACACCTCGGCCCAGCCGGTGGAGCCGTCCGCCCGGCGTGGCGGTGGGCGGCTCTGGCAGGTGGTGATCGGCGGTGCCGCCGTCCTCGTCCTGCTCGCGCTCTGCGGCCTGGGCGCCGCCGCACTGCTGCTGGATCGCGACGCGACACCACAGTCCACCCCGACGTACCAGCCGAACGCCGCGCCGTCCGCCAGCGTCCAGCAGCCGCAGGATCTCGACTCGCGGGACACCGACCAGGCGCCGCTCACCGCGAAGGAACTCTTCCCCGGCAAGGATCTGAAGCTCGCCGAAGGCCAGCCCGCCTACCAGGTGCTCAAGACCCAGTCCAGCGGCAGTTGCGCCGTCGCCGCCACGGACGAGGTCGCGGACCTGCTGGTCCGGCTCGGCTGCAACCAGGTCGTCCGGGCCACCCTGCGGAGCCCCGGCGGCGAGCACCTGGTCACCACCGGCCTGTTCAACCTGACCGACAGGGCCAACGCCGAGCGGGCCCGGGACCGGATCCGGCAGATCCTCGACGAACGGCAGGGCCGGTTCCTCGGGCTCACCGCCGGCGACGACACCGATGCGCTGACCAGCGCCCCGGCCCGGGTCGGCTGGCAGGTCCGCGGCCACTACCTGGCGTACGCGCTGGTGGTCCGTGCCGACGGAACCGCGGTCAAGCCCGGCGACACCAAGATCCGGGAAGTCCTGTTCGACATGCTCGAGGCCCACCTCAGCAAGGGCGTCCTCCAACGGCGGGCCGACATCGGCACGGCCGGGCAGCCAACGGGGGCGTCCACCGACGGCAGCGGCAGCCAGAGCGGCGGCGAGGACGGCGACTGACCGCGACCGCGTCCGACGGGTGGGCCGCCGAGGTGGCACACCCGTCGTCGTCCGTACCGGGTTCGCCCGTCAGCCCTCGACCGGCACGCGCAGCCGGCGCGTCAGGTCGGCACGGCGCGCGTAGTCCACCGGATCGTCCGGGTAGCCGACCGCGACCAGGGTCAACCCGTGCGCCGGCGCCACCGTCACCTCGCTGGACCGCTCCTGCCGGGTCAGCAGGCTGCCCGGCCACCGCACCGGCCGGCGGCCGTCGCCGGCCGCGAGCATCGCCCCCACGAGGCTGCGCACCATCGCCTGACAGAACGCGTCCGCCTGTACGGTGGCGACCAGGATGCCGTCCGGGTCCCGCCGCCAGTCCAACCGGGTCACCTCGCGCAGCGTCGTCGCGTTCTCCTTGCGTCGGCAGTACGCGGCGAAGTCGTGCTCTCCCACCAGGCCCTCGGCCGCGGCGTTCAGGGCCGCCAGGTCCAGCGCCCGCGGCCAGGCCAACACCTCGTGCCGACGGAGCGGCTCCGCGCCGTACGGGGCGTCGGTCACCCGGTACTCGTAGCGCCGGTAGGTGGCCGAGAAGCGGGCGTCGAAGTCGGTGGGCACCTCGGTCATCGCCCGTACCCGCACGTCGGTGGGGAGCAGCCGGGCCAGCCGGCGCAGCAGCCGCCCCTCGTGCTCCCGCCACACCTCGACGGGTAGGTCCAGGTGACAGACCTGCCCGCGGGCGTGCACCCCCGCGTCGGTCCGGCCCGCGACGGTCAGACCGGTCGCCGTACCCGCGCCCAGGACCAGGTCCAGGGTCTCGACGAGCACCCCGGCGACGGTCCGCCGCGTCGGCTGGGGCGCCCACCCGGAGAAGTCCGCGCCGTCGTACGAGACGTCCAGCCGCAGCCGGATCCGCTCGTCCACCTCGTACCTCCTGTTACGGGTCGGGCCCGACACCCCGAAAGGGGTGCCGGGCCCGCACTGATGCCCGAGGTCAGGCCTTGTTCTCCTCGGTGGCGAGGTCGCTGTCCTCGCGGGCCTCGGCGGTGTCGCCGGAGGCCGACACCGGCGCCTCGGAGTCCTGGTCGGCGTCGGCCGACTTCGGAGCGTCCTCGGCCGGGGCGAGCGCCTCGACCTTGTCCTGCTGCGCGGCCTTGCGGGCGGCGGTCTTCTTGTTCGCCTTCGGCTCGGCGACCTGAAGCTCCTCCACCAGCTCGATGATCGCCATCGGCGCGTTGTCACCCTTGCGCGGACCGGTCTTCACGATCCGGGTGTAACCGCCGGGGCGGTTGGAGTACCGGGGCGCGATCTGGTCGAACAGGGCGTAGACGACGTCCTTGTCCTTGACGACACCCAGCACCCGACGCCGCGAGGCGAGGTCACCGCGCTTGGCCTTGGTGATGAGCTGCTCGGCCAGCGGACGGAGCCGCCGGGCCTTCGTCTCGGTGGTCTGGATCTTGCCGTGCTGGAACAGCGCGGTCGCCAGGTTGGCGAGCATCAGCCGCTCGTGCGAGGGGCTGCCGCCGAGGCGGGGGCCCTTGGTGGGCGTGGGCATTTTTGGTGCTCCTCAGTTGTGGCGGCAGCGCGGACTAGAGCTGCTCGGTCTCGCGGTAGTCGTCGGTGTCGTAGTCGGCCTCGCCGAAGGTGTCCACGACGTGCGCCGGGTCGAAGTTCGGAGCCGAGTCCTTCAGCCCGAGACCCATCCCGGCGAGCTTCATCTTGACCTCGTCGATCGACTTCTGACCGAAGTTGCGGATGTCGAGGAGGTCGGCCTCGGTACGCCCGATGAGCTCACCAACGGAGTTGATGCCCTCGCGCTTGAGGCAGTTGTAGGAGCGGACGGTCAGGTCCAGCTCCTCGATCGGCAGAGCGAGGTCCGCCGCCAGCTGGGCGTCCTGCGGGGACGGCCCGATGTCGATGCCCTCAGCCGTCTCGTCCAGCTCACGAGCCAGACCGAACAGCTCCACCAGCGTCGAACCGGCGGAGGCCAGCGCGGTACGCGGGCCCATCGACGGCTTGGTCTCGACGTCGATGATGAGCCGGTCGAAGTCGGTGCGCTGCTCGACGCGGGTCGCCTCGACGCGGTAGGTCACCTTCAGCACCGGCGAGTAGATCGAGTCGACCGGGATCCGGCCGATCTCGGCGCCGGACTGCTTGTTCTGAGCGGCCGTCACGTAGCCCCGGCCCCGCTCGACGGTCAGCTCCATGTCGAGCCGGCCCTTGCCGTTCAGGGTCGCGAGCTTGAGGTCCGGGTTGTGCACCGAGACGCCGGCCGGGGGCTGGATGTCGCCCGCCGTCACGTCGCCCGGGCCCTGCTTACGCAGGTACATGCTGACCGGCTCGTCGTGCTCGGAGCTGACGCACAGCTCCTTGATGTTCATGACGAGCTCGACCACGTCCTCCTTGACACCGGGGATCGTGGTGAACTCGTGCAGCACGCCGTCGATCTTGATCGAGGTGACCGCCGCACCCGGGATCGACGACAGCAGCGTACGCCGCAGCGAGTTGCCCAGGGTGTAGCCGAAGCCCGGCTCGAGCGGCTCGATGG
Organism: Micromonospora sp. CA-248212; assembly: GCF_050948405.1. NCBI lineage: Bacteria > Bacillati > Actinomycetota > Actinomycetes > Micromonosporales > Micromonosporaceae > Micromonospora > Micromonospora sp. CA-248212. Next base: position 6,476,843 of record NZ_CP192023.1, read on the forward strand.
CGAACCGCGACCGGGTCTCGTTGATCGACTCCTCGGAGAGGGAGGGTCGCTGACTGATGAGCATCTTGTCTCTTCTCTTCCGGGACGCCCGCTATTTGACGCCCACGACACAAACTGTTCCGGTGGCCCGCCCCGAAGGGCAGGCCACCGCAACGAGCCCGACTACTTGGAGTAGAGCTCGACGATCAGCTGCTCCTGGACCTGCGTGTCGATGACCTGCCGGGCCGGGAGGGAGTGCACGAGCACCTTCATCTGGCTCGGAATGGCCTCAAGCCACGCCGGAACCGTCTTCGAACCGGCCTGAGCCTGCGCCACCACGAACGGGGTGAGCTCCTTGCTCTTGCCCCGAACCTCGATGATGTCGTGCTCCTTGACGCGGTACGACGGGATGTCGACCTTCTTGCCGTTCACCGTGAAGTGACCGTGCTTGACCAGCTGGCGGGCCATGTCCCGCGAGTGGGCGTAGCCGGCCCGGTAAACGACGTTGTCCAGCCGCGACTCGAGGATCTGCAGGAGGACCTCACCGGTCTTGGCCTGCTTGCCGACGGCTTCCTCGTAGTAGCCACGGAACTGCTTCTCCAGCACGCCGTAGACGCGACGGGCCTTCTGCTTCTCGCGGAGCTGGAGCAGGTACTCCGTCTCCTTGGTGCGGCCGCGGCCGTGCTGCCCGGGCGGGAACGGCCGGGACTCGAACGGGCACTTCGGACCATCGCACTTGCTGCCCTTGAGGAACAGCTTCATCTTCTCCCGCCGGCAACGGCGGCAGTCAGCACCGGTGTAACGAGCCATCTCTCTCTACCTCTCAGACCCGACGACGCTTAGGCGGACGGCACCCGTTGTGCGGCTGCGGGGTGACGTCGGCGATCTGGCCGACCTCCAGCCCGACGGCCTGCAGCGAACGGATAGCGGTCTCCCGGCCGGAGCCGGGGCCCTTGACGAACACGTCGACCTTGCGCATGCCGTGCTCCATGGCGCGACGCGCGGCGGCCTCGGCGGCCAGCTGCGCGGCGAACGGAGTCGACTTGCGGGAGCCCTTGAAGCCCACCTGGCCCGCGGAGGCCCAGGAGATGACCGCACCGGTCGGGTCCGTGATGGACACGATGGTGTTGTTGAAAGTGCTCTTGATGTGCGCCTGCCCGTGGGCGACGTTCTTGCGTTCCTTGCGCCGGACCTTCTTGACAGCGGCTCCGGCACGAGCCTTCGGTGGCATAAGTCTGTGCGCTCCTATTACTTCTTGCCGGGCTTCTTCTTGCCGGCGACGGTCCGCTTCGGGCCCTTGCGGGTCCGCGCGTTGGTCTTGGTCCGCTGGCCACGCACGGGCAGGCCCCGGCGGTGCCGGATGCCGGCGTAGCAGCCGATCTCAACCTTGCGGCGGATGTCAGCGGCGACCTCGCGGCGCAGGTCGCCTTCAACCTTGTAGTTGCCCTCGATGTGGTCGCGGAGCTGCACGAGCTCCTCGTCCGTGAGGTCCCGAGCGCGCTTGTCCGGCGAGATGCCGGTAGCGGCGAGCGTCTCCAGGGCGCGGGTTCGACCGACCCCGAAGATGTAGGTGAGCGCGATCTCCATCCGCTTCTCGCGGGGGAGATCCACGCCGACTAGACGTGCCATGTGCGGGCGTACTCCTCGTGATGTGTGGCGGAGGTGTGGACCCGTCCCACCCCGCTACCGGCCGTCCCGTCTTTCCGACGCCATCAGCGCCGGCGACCGGGATCGGTCGCTGCCCAAGCGGGCCCCGGCCTCCGACCGGGGGTCAGCCACGAAAGGAGTACGCCTCGCGTACCGCTCGCGGCTGGGACGAGCATGTGTGATGTGTGTGTCGCTGAGGAACTGCCCGGACCAACACCACCCGGCCGTGTTCGGCCGGACGGGCTGAGTCAGCCCTGGCGCTGCTTGTGGCGCGGGTCGGTGCAGATGACCATGACCCGGCCGTGCCGGCGGATAACCCGGCACTTGTTGCAGATCCTCTTGACGCTCGGCTTGACCTTCACGGTTGCCTTACTTCCCATCTGGCCCGGCAACGCGCCATGCGCGAGACCGGACGTCGAAGACGGACACGGGACTTCCCGGCCGCCGTCAGGACTACTTGTAGCGGTAGACGATGCGCCCGCGGGTCAGGTCGTACGGCGAGAGTTCGACGACGACCCGGTCCTCCGGCAGGATGCGGATGTAGTGCTGCCGCATCTTGCCGCTGATGTGAGCCAACACCTTGTGGCCGTTCGCGAGCTCCACGCGGAACATGGCGTTCGGCAGGGGCTCGATGACCCGACCCTCGATCTCAATGGCTCCGTCTTTTTTCGGCATGTCCTCCGCTGTCCTGACGTCGATTGCTCCGGGCGACCCACAACGTCTTACACGGAAATCTGACCAGAATCAGAAGACCGCGCCAGCCGCGGCTCCGGGACCCACCGAAGCGCAGGGTGGGCATGCCGGAGTGGACGCTGTGCGCCGATCAGAAAGTGTACGCCCGCCTGCCGCCCACCGCCAAACCACCCACCCACCACGACCCGCAGCCTCTGGTTGATCATGAAGTTATTGCCATGACACGCCGGGCCCCGAGGGCAGTAACTTCATGATCGACGGGGATCTGGGTGGGGTTTGTGAGTCAGGTGGGGGGTGGGGTTTTGTCTGGTTCGGTGGAGCGGAGTTGGCGTCTGCGCTCTCGCTTGGCGCGCTTGCGCTGGCGACGACGCTCCCGCTCGATCGCCTGCCGCCGGGGCTCTCCCGCGGCCAGCCCACCCACCGTCCGAAGCACCAGCACCACACCCCACGGCCCGGCCACCCAGACCGGCCAGAAGTAGAGCAGATCCTGACTCAGCAGCGAGGTCACGCCCCAGATGGTCACCACGATGGCAAGCACCTTCAGGTACGGGAACCACACCTCGCCCAGCCAACGATTGGTGTCACCGATCGCGAACGAGGCGAGTCGGCCGCTGGACGGCTGGGCCACCGGGCCAGGCGACTGCGGGGCCGGCTGCGCCGCAGGCGACATCGGCGGCAGGTCCGACAGCAGCGGATCCAGTTCCGCGTACGTCCGCGCAGCGTAGGCCCGCTGCAACCGCTCGTCGTACTCGTGCAGGTCCAACCGACCCTCGTTGAGGGCGGCCCGCAACCGTTCGGCCACCGCTTCCCGGTCCGCGTCCGCCGCTCGCATCCCGTCGCGCCCGTCCATGCCGGCAAGCATGCCACCGCCCCACCAATCCGTCCCGCCCGGTTGCCCTGCCCTCGATCGACCCGACATCAGGGCAATCGGGGTTTCCATGGCGGTGGGACAGGGCGACCTTCCGGAACCCGAGTCGATCAACCGACTGGCCCGCCCGGTCGGGACCGTCAGGGGGTGGTGGAGGCGGCGGGCCGTCAGGGGGTGGTGGAGGCGGCGGGCTGGCGGGCCGTCACGAGGTCGCCGAGTCGGGCCCGGCCCCCGTCGAAGGCGGTGAGCACCCAGACGCCGTCGGGCAGGAGCGCCATCGAGTGCTCGACGTGCGCCGCGATCGACCCGTCCCGGGTGACCACCGTCCAGCCGTCGGCCAGTTCGACCGTACGGGGCGAGGCCATGGTGATCATCGGCTCGATCGCCAGGGCCATGCCCGGGACCAGACGCGGCCCCTTGCCCGGCCGGCCGTGGTTGAGCACGTGCGGATCCTGGTGCATCTCGGTGCCGATGCCGTGCCCGCCGTAACCGTCGACGATGCCGTACCGGCCGCCCTTGCGGACCGCGGTCTCCACGGCGTGCGAGATGTCGGTGAGCCGGCCCTTGCCGCTGGCCGCACCACGGGCCGCGGCGGCGATACCGGCCCACATGGCGTCCTCGGCCACCTCAGCCATCTTCAACAGCGCCGGATCGACCTCGCCGACCCCGACGGTGATCGCCGAGTCGCCGTGCCACCCGTTCAACACGGCACCGCAGTCGATCGAGATCAGATCGCCCTCGGCGAGCACCTGGTTCGACGATGGGATGGCGTGCACGATCTGCTCGTTCACCGAGGAGCAGATCGACGCCGGGAAGCCGTGGTACCCCTTGAACGACGGGACGGCGCCCGCCTCGCGGATCGTCGACTCGGCGATGGCGTCCAGATCGGCGGTGCTCACACCGGGCGCAACAGCCTCGCGCATCCGGCGGAGCGCCTCGGCGACCACGAGCCCGGCCGCGCGCATCTTCTCGATCTGGTCAGGGGTCTTCAGCTGGATGTCCAGCTGGGGACGACGCATGGAGCGGTTACCTTTCGTTGCCGAAACAGCGGGGCACGTCTCGCGTACCCCGCTGTTCGCACTCTATCCGCCGCGGTGCGGCCGGGCCTCAGCCGCCGTACGACCGCAGGGCGTCGATGGCCCGGGTCGTGACGTCCTCCACCGGGCCGGTGGCGTCGATCCCGACGAGCTTGCCCTGGGCGCCGTAGTAGTCGACCAGGGGGGCGGTCTTCTCGCTGTACTCCCGCAGGCGGGTGGCGATGGTCTCCGGCTTGTCGTCGTCGCGCTGGAACAGCTCGGCGCCGCACCGGTCACAGATGCCCGGACGGGTGGTGGCGTCGAACTCGACGTGCCAGATCTTGCCGCAGCCGCGGCAGGTACGCCGGCCGGAGAGCCGCCGGATCACCTCGTCGTCGTCGACCACCAGCTCCAGGACCAGGTCCAGAGCGGTGCCCAGGTCGGCGAGGAGCTTGTCCAGAGCGGCTGCCTGCGGAGTGGTCCGCGGGAAGCCGTCGAGGAGAAAGCCCTCGCTGGCGTCGGGCTCGGCGAGCCGATCCCGGACCATGTTGATGGTGACCTCGTCCGGAACCAGCTCGCCCGCGTCCATGTAGCGCTTCGCCTCGACGCCCAGTGGCGTGCCCTGGGTGACGTTCGACCGGAAGATGTCCCCGGTCGAGATCTTGGGCACCGAGAGGTGCGCGGCGATGAACTCGGCCTGCGTGCCTTTGCCCGCGCCCGGCGGGCCAACCAGAACGAGTCTCATCTACCGCAGGAACCCTTCGTAGTTCCGCTGCATGAGTTGGCTCTCGATCTGCTTCACGGTCTCCAGACCGACGCCGACCATGATGAGCACAGCGGTGCCACCGAACGGGAAGTTCTGGTACTGCTGGTTGTCCAGCCAGATGAAGAAGAAGTTCGGCAGGATCGAGATGACGCCCAGGTAGAGCGCGCCCGGCAGGGTGATCCGGCTGAGGATGAAGTCCAGGTAGTCGGCGGTCGGCTTGCCCGGACGGATGCCCGGCACGAAACCGCCGTACTTCTTCATGTTGTCCGCGACCTCGGTCGGGTTGAACGTGATCGACACGTAGAAGTACGTGAAGAAGATGATCAACAGGAAGTAGACCGTGATGTAGATCGGGCTGTCCGGGGCGACCAGGTTGTTCTGGATCCAGGCCTGGACCTTGCCCGGGTCGTTCTGGTCGAAGAACTGGAGAGCCAGCTGCGGCAGGTAGAGCAGCGACGACCCGAAGATGACCGGGATGACGCCCGCCTGGTTGACCTTGAGCGGGATGTAGGTCGAGGTGCCGCCGTACATGCGCCGGCCGATCATCCGCTTGGCGTACTGCACCGGAATCCGGCGCTGTGCCTGCTCGATGAAGGTGACCGCCGTGATGACCACCAGGACCAGCGCGATGACCAGGGCGAACATGTCCCAGCCCTTGCTGGTCTTGATCTGCCAGCCCTCGCTGGGCAGGCGGGCCGCGATCGAGGTGAAGATCAGGACGGACATGCCGTTGCCGACGCCGCGGTCCGTGATCAGCTCGCCGAGCCACATGACCATGCCGGTGCCGGCGGTCATCGTGATCACCAGGATGGACAGCGTCAGCCAGTCCGGGATGCCGGTGCCCTCGGGGATGATCGGGAACTGGTCGCAGCGGTTCTGGAACAGCTGCCCGGAGCGGGCCAGGGCCACGAACGCCGACGCCTGCAGGACACCCAGACCCAGGGTCAGGTAGCGGGTGTACTGCGTGATCTTCGCCTGGCCGGCCTGGCCCTCCTTGCGGAGCTGCTCAAGGCGCGGGATCACGACGGTCAGCAGCTGCAGGATGATCGACGCCGTGATGTAGGGCATGATGCCCAGCGCGAAGACCGAGAGCTGGAGCAGCGCTCCGCCGGAGAATAGGTTGAGCAGATTCAGCGGGCCCGTCGTGTCGCCCGAGATGGAGTCGAGGCACTTCTGCACGTTGCCGTACGAGACGCCGGGGCTGGGCAGCGTGGCACCCAGCCGGTAGACCGCGATGATGCCTACTGTGAACAGCAGCTTCTTGCGCAGGTCAGGCGTACGGAACGCACTGAGAAAGGCGGACAGCAACTTCTTCCTCCTGCGCGAGGCGGGCCGCCGGTGATCCCTGGCGGGTCGGGGTGAATCCCGGGCGAGTGCCCGGAATCCATGGCTGGGATGGGACTCTAACAGCCCTGTCCCACTCCGGGCAGGTGTGCCCGGCTACATAAACCGATTCCGATATTACCGGGCGCTCAGGCCCCAGGCAGACCTAGGCGCCCGCCAGTTGCTCGCAACTGGACGGGCGCCGAGGTCGTACGCCTTACAGCTCGGTGGCAGAGCCACCGGCGGCGGCGATCTTCTCCTTGGCCGACGCGCTGAACGCGTGCGCCGACACCTGGAGCGCCACCCCGCCGAGATCCCCGGTGCCGAGGACCTTGACCGGCTGGCCCTTGCGGACCGCGCCGGCCTCGACCAGCTCGATCGGGCCGACCTGGCCGCCGTTCGGGAACAGCTCGGCGAGCCGGTCCAGGTTGACCACCTGGAAGACCACCTTGAACCTGTTCTTGAAGCCCTTCATCTTCGGCAGGCGCATGTGGATGGGCATCTGCCCACCCTCGAACGCCGCCGAGATGTTCTTGCGGGCCTTGGAGCCCTTGGTACCGCGACCGGCGGTCTTGCCCTTGGAACCCTCACCGCGACCCACACGGGTCTTCGCGGTCTTGGAACCGGGCGCCGGGCGCAGGTGGTGCACCTTGATCGTCATTACTCGACCTCCTCGACCTTCACGAGGTGGTTGACCGTGAAGATCATGCCGCGAATCTCGGGCCGGTCCTCCTTGACCACCACGTCGTTGATCCGCTTGAGACCGAGCGAACGCAGCGAGTCACGCTGGTTCTGCTTGGTCCCGATACCGGACCGGAGCTGGGTGACCTTCAGGCGTGCCATCAGCGCGCCACCCCCGCCCGCGACGCCAGCATGGCGGCCGGCGCGACGTCCTCCACCGGCAGACCACGACGCGCTGCGACCTGCTCGGGGGACTCGAGCCCCTTCAGGGCCGCCACGGTGGCGTGCACGATGTTGATCGGGTTCGACGAACCGAGGCTCTTGGAGAGCACGTCGTGGATACCGGCGCACTCCAGCACGGCACGCACCGGACCACCGGCGATGACACCCGTACCGGCCGAGGCCGGCTTGAGCAGCACCACACCGGCCGCGTCCTCACCCGTCACCGGGTGCGGGATCGACTGACCGATCCGCGGCACCTTGAAGAAGTGCTTCTTGGCCTCCTCGACACCCTTGGCGATGGCCGCGGGCACCTCCTTGGCCTTTCCGTAGCCCACGCCGACCGTGCCGTCGCCGTCGCCCACGATCACCAGGGCGGTGAAGCTGAAGCGACGACCACCCTTCACGACCTTGGCGACGCGGTTGATCGCGACGACCCGCTCAAGGTGCGGGGTCTTCTCGACGGGCGCGTTTCCGCGGCCGCCCTCACGGCGGTTGTCGCGGCGACCACCCTCGTTGCCACCGGACCCGCCGCCACGGCGCTGTTGACCTGGCATCAGCAGCCTTCCTTATCTCTCGTGACGGGGTTGTTAGAACTCGAGCCCGGCTTCGCGGGCGGCGTCGGCAAGCGCGGCGACTCGGCCCGCGTACCGGTTGCCACCGCGGTCGAAGACGACCTTGGAGACGCCAGCGGCCTTGGCCCGCTCGGCGAGCAGGGCGCCCACCTTGCCGGCGAGGGCGCTCTTGTCGCCCTCCGTACCGCGCAGCGAGGCGTCCAGGGTCGACGCCGACGCCAGGGTGTGGCCCTTGGTGTCGTCGACGATCTGGGCGACCATGTGCCGCAGCGAACGGGTGACGACCAGGCGCGGACGCTCGGCCGTACCGGTGACGTTCTTGCGGACGCGGAAGTGCCGACGCGCACGCCCAACGGCGCGCTTGGCGGCGACGCCGCGGCGGCGCTTGAGCAGCGTGGCGCTCACTTCTTACCTGCCTTTCCAGCCTTGCGGCGGATGACCTCGCCCTGGTACTTCACGCCCTTGCCCTTGTAGGGCTCCGGCGGACGGATCTTCCGGATGTTGGCGGCGACCTCACCGACCTGCTGCTTGTCGATGCCGGCCACGTGGAACAGGGTCGGCCGCTCCACCGTGAAGGTGATGCCCGCCGGGGCGGGGACGACCACCGGGTGCGAGAACCCGAGCGCGAACTCGAGGTCCGAACCCTTGGCGGTGACCCGGTAACCGGTGCCCGCGATCTCCAGGCTCTTACGGTAACCCTCGGTCACGCCGACGATCATGTTGGCGACCAGGGTACGGCTCAGGCCGTGCAGTTCCTTGGCCTTGCGCTCGTCGTTCGGGCGGCTGACGTTCAGCTGCCCGTCCTCCGCGCGCTCGATCGTGATCGGCTCCGCGATGGTGTGCTGGAGCTCGCCCTTCGGGCCCTTGACCTTGACGGTCTGCCCGTCGATCGTGATGTCGACGCCGGATGGCACCGGGATCGACTTACGTCCAATTCGCGACATTTCTACCAGTCTCCCGTTACCAGACGAAGGCGAGGACTTCCCCGCCAACACTCCGCTTGCGGGCCTGCCGGTCGGTCAGCAGTCCCTGGGACGTCGAAATGATCGCCACGCCCAGCCCACCGAGCACCCGCGGGAGCCCGTCCGACTTGGCGTACACCCGGAGACCGGGCTTGGACACGCGCTTGATGCCGGCCAGGCTCCGCTCGCGGTTCTGGCCGTACTTCAGCTCGACGACCAGTCGCTTGCCGACGGCGCCCTCCTCGGGCTCCTCGACCGACCAGGTGGCGATGTAACCCTCGGCCTTCAGGACCTCGGCGATGTTCGCCTTGATCTTGGAGTAGGGCATCTTCACCTGATCGTGGTACGCCTGGTTGGCGTTACGCAGACGCGTGAGCATGTCTGCGATCGGGTCGGTCATCGTCATGGATTTCGTCAGCCTTTCTCGCCGGGGTTCCCGGGGCACCAGCCCCGGGCCTACGGCGAAGAGCAATACCTAATCGGTGCAGGAGTTCCCGGCCGGAGCCGGGACGCGGTCGCCCTTACCAGGAAGCCTTGGACACACCCGGCAGTTCACCGCGGTGGGCCATCTCCCGGATGCAGACCCGGCAGAGCCCGAACTTGCGGTAGACCGCCTTCGGACGCCCGCACCGCTGGCAGCGGGTGTACGCGCGAACCGAGAACTTCGGCTTCGCGGCCGCCTTGAGGATCAGCGCCTTCTTGGCCATCTCAGTTCTCCTTGAACGGGAAGCCCAGGAGCTTGAGCAGCGCCCGGCCCTCGTCGTCGGTCGTGGCGGTGGTGACCACCGTGATGTCCATGCCCCGCTGGCGATCGATCCGGTCCTGGTCGATCTCGTGGAACACCGACTGCTCGGTCAGACCGAACGTGTAGTTGCCGTGCCCGTCCAGCTTGCGCCCGTCCAGACCGCGGAAGTCGCGGATACGCGGCAGCGCGATGGAGAGCAGCCGGTCCAGGAACTCCCACATGCGGTCGCCGCGGAGGGTCACCTTCGCGCCGATCGGCATGCCCTCGCGGAGCTTGAACTGCGCGATGGACTTGGTCGCCCGCCGCACCTGCGGCTTCTGGCCGGTGATCGTGGCGAGGTCGCGGACCGCGCCGTCGATCAGCTTGGCGTCGCGAGCGGCCTCGCCGACACCCATGTTGACGACGATCTTGACCAGCCGCGGCACCTGCATGGGGTTGCCGTAGCTGTTCTGCTCACGCAGCTGGGCCACGATCTCGTTGCGGTACCGCTCCTTGAGGCGCGGCATGGTCTTTTCGGTAGCCGTGGTCATCACAGGTCCTTACCGGTGCTACGCGCGATGCGGACCTTCTGGCCGTTGTCGTCGATCCGGTAACCGACGCGGGTCGGCTTGCCGTCGGAGTCCAGGACCTGCACGTTCGAGACGTGGATCGGGGCCTCCTGGGTGACGATGCCGCCGGTCTTGGCGCCACGCTGGGTGGTGCTGATGCGGGTGTGCTTCTTGACCCGGTTCACGCCCTCGACCAGGACCTTGTCCTGCCGCGGGTAGGCCGCGATGACCTTGCCCTTGGCGCCCTTGTCCTTGCCGGCGATGACGACGACCGTGTCGCCCTTCTTGACCTTCACGGTCACAACACCTCCGGCGCGAGGGAAATAATCTTCATGAACCGCTTGTCCCGCAGCTCCCGGCCCACCGGGCCGAAGATACGGGTTCCACGCGGGTCCCCACCGTCCTTGATGATGACGGCGGCGTTCTCGTCGAAGCGGATGTACGAGCCGTCCGGCCGCCGCTTCTCCTTGGCCGTGCGAACGACGACCGCCTTGACGACGTCGCCCTTCTTCACACCGGCACCCGGGATCGCGTCCTTGACCGTGGCCACGATGACGTCGCCGATGCTCGCGTAGCGCCGACCGGAGCCACCGAGAACCCGGATGCACAGGATCTCCCGAGCACCCGTGTTGTCGGCGACGCGCAGTCGCGACTCCTGCTGAATCACGTCTATCTCCTATGTCTGCCGGTTCTCCGGCCGCCGTGGCGGCCGGAGCCTGGCGGAACCTACGCCCGACGCAACGCCGGGCGAGCTCGAGCCTTCGCTACTTGGCCTTTTCCAGGATCTCCACGATCCGCCAACGCTTGGTGGCGCTCAGCGGCCGGGTCTCCATGATCAGGACCCGGTCGCCGGTGCCAGCGGCGTTCTGCTCGTCGTGCACCTTCAGCTTGCTCGTACGACGCATGATCTTGCCGTACAGCGCGTGCCGAACCCGGTCCTCGACCTCGACCACGACGGTCTTGTCCATCTTGTCGCTGACCACCAGGCCCTCGCGGACCTTGCGGCGCGCGCGGGTGGCGTCAGCGGTGGTGTTCTCGGTCATGATGCAGTCACCTCAGTCGGCGCGGCCGAGAGCCCCAGCTCGCGCTCGCGCATGATCGTGTAGATCCGGGCGATCTCCCGACGGATGACCTGCAGCCGCCGGTTGTTGTCCAGCTGCCCGGTTGCGGCCTGCACGCGGAGGTTGAACAGCTCCGCCTTGGCCTCCCGCAGCTTCGTGACCAGCTCCTCCTCGGAGAGCTCACGCAGCTCGGTCGCCTTAACGCCCGCTGCCATCAGGATTCACCCACTTCGCGCGTAACAATGCGGCACTTCATCGGGAGCTTGTGGATCGCGCGACGCATGGCCTCACGCGCGATCTGCTCGTTGGGGAACGACATCTCGAAGAGAACCCGTCCCGGCTTGACGTTGGCGACCCACCACTCGGGCGAACCCTTACCGGAACCCATCCGGGTCTCGGCAGGCTTCTTGGTGAGGGCCTGGTCCGGGAAGATCGTGATCCAGACCTTGCCGCCACGCTTGATGTGACGGGTCATCGCGATACGCGCCGACTCGATCTGGCGGTTGGTCACGTACGCCGGCTCGAGAGCCTGGATCCCGAACTCGCCGAACACCACCCGGTTACCACCCTTGGACGCGCCGTGGCGGTCCGGGTGGTGCGGCTTGCGGAAGCCCTTCGGGGGCTTGCGCGGCATCAGCATCTGTCAGCCCTCCTGCTGCGTTTCAGCCGGAGCAGCAGTGGCGGCGACAGCAGCGCTGTCGACCGGCTCGCCGCTCGGCGTCTCGGCCTGCTGCGCGATGGTGGTCGCAGCAGCCCGACCGGCCTCGGTGCCACCAGCCGTGGTGCCGGACGAACCCGACCGGCCACGGCGCGGACGCTCGGGACGGTCGCCGCGCTCACCACGACGCGGGCGGGACGGACCGGCCTCGGCCGGAGCCTCCCGGCCCGGGACGGCGTCGCCCTTGTAGATCCAGACCTTCACGCCGATCCGGCCGAACGTGGTACGGGCCTCGAAGAAGCCGTACTCGATGTTGGCCCGCAGCGTGTGCAGCGGAACCCGGCCCTCACGGTAGAACTCGGTCCGGCTCATCTCGGCGCCGCCGAGGCGACCCGAAACCTGAACCCGGATGCCCTTGCAGACCGGGTTCTTCATGGCCGACTGCATGGCCTTGCGCATCGCCCGACGGAAGCTGACCCGGCTGGACAGCTGCTCGGCCACGCCCTGCGCGACGAGCTGAGCGTCCGACTCGGGGTTCTTCACCTCGATGATGTTCAGCTGGACCTGCTTGCCGGTGAGCTTCTCCAGCTCGCCGCGGATCCGGTCGGCCTCCGCACCCTTACGGCCGATGACGATGCCCGGCCGGGCGGTGTGGATGTCGACGCGGACGCGGTCGCGGGTGCGCTCGATGTCGACCTTGGAGATCCCGGCACGCTCGAGGCCCTTGGACATCATGCGGCGGATCTTGACATCCTCGCCGATGTAGTCCTTGTAGAGCTTGTCCGCGAACCAACGGGACTTCCAGTCGGTCGAGATGCCGAGCCGGAACCCAGTGGGGTGAACCTTCTGACCCATTACTCGGCGTCCTCCGTCTTGCTCTGCGCTTCGGCCGGTGCGGCCTGCGTGGCCGGGGCGGCCTTCTTCGCCGCGGCCTTCCTCGGCGCTGCCGGCGCGACCGCCTCGACCGCCACGGTGATGTGACAGGTGCGCTTGCGGATCCGGTACGCCCGACCCTGCGCCCGCGGCTGGAACCGCTTCATCGTCGGGCCCTCGTCCACGAACGCCTCGCTGACGAGCAGCGCGTCGGGGTCCAGCCGCTCGTTGTTCTCCGCGTTGGCGATCGCGCTAGCGAGCACCTTGTACACCTGCTCGCTCGCAGCCTGCGGCGCGAACTGCAGCACCGTGAGCGCCTCCTTCGCGGGCAGGCCGCGGACGAGGTTGACCACCCGGCGCGCCTTCATCGGCGAGATGCGCACGTGCCGCGCAACCGCCCGCGCGCCCGGAAGCACCGGAGCGTCGCCCTTTCCTGGCATCGCTGTAACCCCTTGTTCCCTCTATCCGTATGCCTGGCGGCGTCAGCGCCGACGGCTCTTCCGGTCGTCCTTCTCGTGACCCTTGAAGGTGCGGGTCAGCGCGAACTCGCCGAGCTTGTGCCCGACCATCGCCTCAGTCACGAACACCGGGACGTGCTTGCGTCCGTCGTGCACGGCGATCGTGTGCCCGAGCATCTCGGGGATGATCGTCGAGCGCCGCGACCAGGTCTTGATCACGTTCTTGGAGCCCTTGTCGTTCTGAACTTCCACCTTCTTGAGCAGGTGGTCGTCGACGAACGGGCCCTTCTTCAGGCTGCGAGGCATGTCTTATCTCCCTCAGCCGCGCTTACGCGTGGCGTAGCGGCGGCGGACAATCAGCTTGTCGCTCGCCTGGCCCTTACGGCGGGTGCGGCCCTCGGGCTTACCCTGCGGGTTGACCGGGTGGCGACCACCGGAGGTCTTACCCTCACCACCACCGTGCGGGTGGTCGACCGGGTTCATGGCGACACCACGGACGGTCGGGCGCTTGCCCTTCCACCGCATCCGGCCGGCCTTACCCCAGTTGATGTTCGACTGGTCGGCGTTGCCGATCTCGCCGATGCTGGCGCGGCAACGCACGTCCACCCGCCGGATCTCGCCGGACGGCATACGCAGGGTCGCGTACACGCCCTCGCGGCCGAGCAGCTGGATGCCGACGCCGGCGGAGCGGGCGAGCTTGGCCCCACCGCCCGGACGCAGCTCCACGTTGTGGATCGTGGTACCGACCGGGATGTTGCGCAGCGGCAGGTTGTTACCCGGCTTGATGTCGGCGCCCGGACCGGACTCGACGCGGTCGCCCTGCTTCATGTCCTTCGGCGCGATGATGTACCGCTTCTCGCCGTCGGCGTAGTGCAGCAGCGCGATGCGCGCGGTGCGGTTCGGGTCGTACTCGATGTGGGCGACCTTCGCCGGCACGCCGTCCTTGTCGACCCGCTTGAAGTCGATCAGACGGTACTGGCGCTTGTGACCGCCACCGTGGTGCCGCGTGGTGATCCGGCCGTGGGCGTTACGCCCGCCCTTCTTCGGCAACGGAGCCAGCAGCGACTTCTCCGGCGTAGACCGGGTGATCTCGGCGAAGTCGGCGACGCTGGAGCCACGACGGCCCGGCGTCGTCGGCTTGTACTTACGGATAGCCATTGTCTACACCCCTCAGCTGACCGGGCCGCCGAAGGCCTCGATACGGTCACCGTCAGCCAGCTTCACGATCGCCCGCTTGGTCGCCTTGCGCTGACCGAAGCCGGTCTTGGTGCGCTTGCGCTTACCCTGGCGGTTGAGCGTGTTGACCGTCAGGACGCGGACGTCGAAGATCTGCTGGATAGCGATCTTGATCTCGGTCTTGTTCGCGTCCGGGTGCACCAGGAAGGTGTACCAGTTCCGGTTCAGCTCGCTGTAGCTCTTCTCCGAGACGACCGGCGCCACGATGATGTCGCGCGGGTCGGCGATCGTGCTCACTTGCCACCCTCCTCGGTGGTCTCGGCGGGCACGCCCAGGAACTCGTCCAGGGCGTCCTTGGTGAAGACCACGTCGTCGGCCACCAGCACGTCGTACGTGTTCAGCTGGCCGGACTCGATCAGGTGCACCCGCGGCTCGTTGCGCAGCGACACCCAGTTCAGCTCGTCGGTGCTGCTCAGCACGACCAGGACCCGACGGGCCTCGGTGAGCTTGGCAAGCGTGGCCAGAGCGGCCTTGGTCGACGGCTTCTCGCCCGAGACGAACGCCTCGACGACGTGCACCTGCCCGGCGCGGGCCCGGTCGGAGAGGGCACCCCGCAGCGCGGCGGCCTTCATCTTCTTCGGGGTCCGCTGGCTGTAGTCGCGCGGCACGGGACCGTGCACCACGCCACCGCCGGCGAACTGCGGCGCGCGGATCGAGCCCTGCCGGGCGCGACCGGTGCCCTTCTGCTTGTACGGCTTCTTGCCGCCACCGGCGACCTCGCCGCGGGTCTTGGCCTTGTGCGTGCCCTGTCGGGCCGCCGCGAGCTGGGCCACCACGACCTGGTGCATCAGCGCGACGTTGGCCTGCACGTCGAAGATGTCCGCCGGCAGCTCGACCGAGCCGCTGGTGGTGCCTTCGACGGTGCGCACGTCAACGGTGGTCACTTGGCCGCACCGCCCTTCTTCACCTTGCTCTTGGCCGCGGTACGGACCAGAACGAGCGCGCCCTTCGGACCAGGAATGGCACCCCGGACGAGCAGCAGGTTGTTCTCGGTGTCGACCGCCTGGACGGTGAGGTTCTGCACGGTGTAGCGCACGCCACCCATGCGGCCGGCCATCCGGGTGCCCTTGAAGACACGACCCGGGGTGGCGCAGGCGCCGATGGAGCCGGGCGAGCGGTGCTTGCGCTCGACACCGTGGCTGGCGCGCAGACCGTGGAAGCCGTGCCGCTTCATCGGGCCGGCGTAGCCCTTGCCCTTGGTCTTGCCGGTGACGTCGATCGTGACGCCCGCCGGGAACTCCTCGACCGTGACCTCCTGGCCGAGCGAGTACTCCGACGCGTCCGTGGTGCGCAGCTCGACGATGTGCCGGCGCGGCGCCACGTCCGCCTTCGCGTAGTGCCCGCTGACCGGCTTCTTCACCTTGCGCGGGTCGATCGTGCCGTACGCCAGCTGGACCGCGGAGTAACCGTCCTTCTCGGCGCTACGAACCTGGCTGATGACGCACGGGCCGGCCTCGACCACGGTCACGGGAACAACCTTGTTGTTGTCCCAGACCTGGGTCATGCCGAGCTTGGCGCCCAGGATCCCCTTGACTTGCCTGTCCATTTGTCCGGTCCCTACAGCTTGATCTCGATGTCGACGCCAGCCGGCAGGTCGAGGCGCATGAGCGAGTCGACCGTCTTCGGGGTCGGGTCGATGATGTCGATCAGCCGCTTGTGCGTGCGCATCTCGAAGTGCTCGCGCGAGTCCTTGTACTTGTGCGGCGAGCGGATAACGCAGAAACGGTTGATCTCCGTGGGCAGCGGCACCGGGCCCGCGACCTGCGCCCCGGTACGCGTCACCGTCTCGACGATCTTCCGAGCCGAGGAGTCGACGACCTCGTGGTCATAGGCCTTGAGCCGGATGCGGATCTTCTGTCCCGCCATGGTGGCTTCTGTTCCTTCTCTCGATGCCGCTGTGTTGCGGGCGCCTGTACCGGCTGGCACAGGCCCACTTCGCCGACCCCCGCGGTCGGGCGTGTCGCGCCCTCGGGCCAGGCTCCGCCCCGGGGTTCCGGAGTGGTGCTGACCGCGCGGTGGGTCAAGGCGCCGATCGCACTACCGCGACCTGAACGCCGTGCGAGGGTGGTTGGCGACTGGGCCGCCAACCACCCTACGCTCGACTGCCTCGCCACCCGGAGGTTCAGCGAAAGCCGAACACAGGCGACGAACTGTCGTTACGCAACCTGACTAGTATGCCGCACGACCGGCGGCGGGTCTAATCGGGGTTACCCAGGTCACTTCTGGATCTTGGTGACGAACCCGGCGCCGACGGTGCGGCCACCCTCGCGGATCGCGAACTTGAGGTTCTCCTCCATGGCGATGGGCTGGATCAGCTTCACCGACATGGTGGTGTTGTCACCCGGCATGACCATCTCGGTGCCCTCGGGGAGGGTGACGACACCGGTGACGTCCGTGGTCCGGAAGTAGAACTGCGGGCGGTAGTTCTGGAAGAACGGGGTGTGCCGGCCGCCCTCCTCCTTGGAGAGGATGTAGACCGTCGCCTCGAACTCCGTGTGCGGGGTCGTGGTGCCCGGCTTGACGACCACCATGCCGCGCTCGACGTCCTCGCGCTTGATGCCACGCAGCAGCAGACCGACGTTCTCGCCCGCGCGGGCCTCGTCGAGCAGCTTGCGGAACATCTCGATACCGGTGCAGACCGTCTTCTGCGACTTCTCGCGGATACCGACGATCTCCACCTCCTCGTTCGGCTTGAGGATGCCGCGCTCGGCGCGACCGGTGACGACGGTGCCACGACCGGTGATCGTGAAGACGTCCTCGATGGGCATGAGGAACGGCTTCTCGGTCTCGCGCTCCGGCTGCGGGATCGCGGTGTCGACCGCGGTCATCAGGTCCAGGAGCTTGCCGGTCCACTCGGGGTCACCCTCGAGGGCCTTCAGCGCCGAAACCCGCACGACCGGCAGGTCGTCACCCGGGTACTCCTGCGAGGAGAGCAGCTCACGGACCTCGAGCTCGACGAGCTCCAGGAGCTCCTCGTCGTCGACCATGTCGCTCTTGTTGAGCGCCACGACGATGTACGGCACGCCAACCTGACGCGCGAGCAGCACGTGCTCACGGGTCTGCGGCATCGGGCCGTCGGTCGCCGCGACCACCAGGATCGCGCCGTCCATCTGCGCGGCACCGGTGATCATGTTCTTGATGTAGTCCGCGTGGCCGGGGCAGTCCACGTGCGCGTAGTGCCGCGACTCGGTCTGGTACTCGACGTGCGCGATCGAGATCGTGATGCCGCGGGCCTTCTCCTCCGGCGCCTTGTCGATCTCGTCGAACGGCGTGTACGGGTTCAGGTCCGGGTACTGGTCGTGCAGGACCTTGGTGATGGCCGCCGTCAGCGTCGTCTTACCGTGGTCGATGTGACCAATGGTGCCGATGTTGACGTGCGGCTTAGTCCGCTCGAACTTAGCCTTCGCCACTGGTGTCCTCCTGTGGACTTCTTGGTTCGTACGCCCGGCGCGCCGGTCGGCGCTTAGGACTCTGTCGACAGCCTTTCCGGCCTGACGGCCGGAGAGCCTTTGTGGGTTCTGCGGCGATGAAGCCTACAGGCCCGGTCTCACGCGATCCGATCGTGGTGGCCGCGGGCGGGTTGAGTCACCCGCGACCGACCACGAATCACCTGCTCGGGGCAGTTACTCGCCCGTTGCCTTCGCGATGATCTCCTTCGCGACGCTCTGCGGAACCTCCGCGTAGGAGTCGAACTGCATGCTGTAGCTAGCCCGGCCCTGGGTCTTCGACCGCAGGTCGCCGACGTAGCCGAACATCTCCGACAACGGCACCAGAGCCCTCACGATGCGGGCGCCGCTGCGCTCCTCCATCGCCTGGATGATGCCGCGGCGGGAGTTGAGGTCACCGATGACGTCACCCATGTTCTCCTCAGGAGTGGTGACCTCAACGGCCATCATCGGCTCAAGCAACGCGGGATCGGCCTTGCGGGCCGCGTCCTTCATCACCATCGAGCCGGCGATCTTGAATGCCATTTCCGACGAGTCGACCTCGTGGTACTGACCGTCCAGCAGCGTCAGCTTCACACCGACGAGCGGGAAGCCCGCGAGGATGCCGTACTGCATGGCGTCCTGCGCACCGGCGTCGACCGACGGGATGAACTCCCGCGGGATGCGACCGCCGCTGACGGCGTTGGCGAACTCGTAGGTCGGCGAGTCGTTGTCCAGCGGCAGCGGCTCGACGCTCACGATGACGCGGGCGTACTGGCCGGAGCCACCGGTCTGCTTCTTGTGGGTGTACTCGACCTTCTCCACCTTGCGGCGGATGGTCTCGCGGTACGCCACCTGCGGCTTGCCGACGTTGGCCTCGACGTTGAACTCGCGGCGCATCCGGTCGACCAGGATGTCCAGGTGCAGCTCGCCCATGCCGGAGATGACCGTCTGACCGGTCTCCTCGTCCAGCTGGACGCGGAAGGTCGGGTCCTCCTCGGCCAGGCGCTGGATGGCCGTGCCCAGCTTCTCCTGGTCAGACTTGGTCTTCGGCTCGATCGCCACCGAGATGACCGGCTCCGGGAAGGTCATCGACTCCAGGATGACCGGGTTCGCCGGGTCGGAGAGCGTGTCGCCGGTGGTGGTCTGCTTGAGACCCTGCACGGCGATGATGTCGCCGGCCTGCGCCGACGGACGCTCTTCCCGCTTGTTGGCATGCATCTGGTAGATCTTGCCGATCCGCTCCTTGCGGTCCTTGGTGGAGTTGACCACCTGGGAGCCGGAGTCGAGCGTGCCGGAGTAGACGCGCACGTAGGTAAGCTTGCCCAGGTGCTTGTCCGTCTGGATCTTGAAGGCCAGACCGGAGAAGGGCTCCGAGTTGGACGGCTTGCGCAGCAGCGGGGTCTCACCGTCGGTGGCCGTACCCTCGATCGCCGGAACGTCCAGCGGCGACGGCAGGAAGTCGACCACGGCGTCGAGCATGGGCTGGACGCCCTTGTTCTTGAACGCCGAGCCGCACAGCACCGGGTTGGCCTTGCCGGCGATGGTGGCACGCCGGATGGCGGCCTTGATCTCCTCGATGGAGACCTCCTCGCCTTCCAGGTACTTCTCCATCACCGAGTCGTCGACGTCGGCGAGGGTCTCCATCAGCTTCTCGCGCCACTCGGCCGCGGAGTCGGCCAGCTCGGCCGGGATCTCCTCGATCGCGTAGTCCTCACCCTTCTGGGTCTCCCCGCGCCAGGTGAGGGCGCGCATGCCGACCAGGTCGACGACACCGATGTGGTCGCCCTCGAGCCCGATCGGGATCTGGAGCACCAGCGGGGTGGCGTTGAGCCGGTCGATCATCATCTGCACGCAGCGGAAGAAGTCGGCACCGGTCCGGTCGAGCTTGTTGACGAAGCACATCCGCGGGACGTTGTACTTGTCGGCCTGCCGCCAGACGTTCTCCGTCTGCGGCTCGACGCCGGCGACACCGTCGTAGACCGCGACCGCACCATCCAGGACCCGCAGCGACCGCTCGACCTCGACCGTGAAGTCGACGTGGCCAGGCGTGTCGATGATCTGGATCGTGTGGCCCTTCCACTCACACTTGGTGGCAGCGGAGGTGATGGTGATACCACGCTCCTGCTCCTGCTCCATCCAGTCCATGACGGCGGCGCCCTCGTGGACCTCACCGATCTTGTACGTGATGCCGGTGTAGAACAGGATTCGCTCGGTGGTCGTGGTCTTACCGGCATCGATGTGCGCCATGATGCCGATGTTGCGTACGTTGGCGAGCGCGTCTGCGGCGGCCACTTCAATCCCTACTTATCGTCGTCTCGACTCAACTGGTGGCGGTTCCGGCGCCCGGTGGGCGCCGGAACCTCAGGTGTTACCAGCGGTAGTGCGCGAAGGCCTTGTTGGACTCGGCCATCTTGTGCGTGTCCTCGCGCCGCTTGACGGCGGCACCGAGGCCGTTGCTCGCGTCCAGCAGCTCGTTCATCAGCCGCTCGACCATGGTCTTCTCGCGCCGGGCACGGGAGTAGGTCACCAGCCAGCGCAGGCCCAGCGTGGTCGCCCGGGTGGGGCGGACCTCGACCGGCACCTGGTAGGTGGCGCCACCGACACGACGGCTGCGCACCTCGAGGGTCGGCTTGACGTTGTCCATCGCCCGCTTGAGGGTGACGACCGGGTCGGTGCCGGACTTCTCGCGGCAGCCCTCGAGGGCCGCGTACACGATCGACTCGGCGAGCTGGCGCTTGCCGCGCAGCAGGATCTTGTTCACCAGCTGGGTGACCAGCGGCGAGTTGTACACCGGGTCAGCGACCAGCGGCCGCCGCGGAGCGGGTCCCTTACGCGGCATGTCAGCTCTTCTCCTTCTTCGCGCCGTAACGGCTGCGCGCCTGCTTGCGGTTGCGGACACCCTGGGTGTCCAGCGAGCCGCGGACGATCTTGTAACGCACGCCGGGGAGGTCCTTCACACGACCGCCACGCACGAGCACGATCGAGTGCTCCTGCAGGTTGTGGCCGACACCCGGGATGTACGCGGTTACCTCGATCTGGCTGCTGAGCTTGACACGAGCGACCTTGCGCAGCGCCGAGTTCGGCTTCTTCGGGGTGGTGGTGTACACGCGGGTGCACACGCCGCGCCGCTGGGGAGACCCCTTGAGCGCAGGGGTCTTGGTCTTGGTCGTCTTGGCCTGACGGCCCTTTCGGACCAGCTGCTGAATGGTGGGCACCGGGTTTCTCCGCTCCCTTCGGCCGCTGTCTGCGGCCGCGCCGTCTGCTCGTTAGCCAGCCTGATGACCGGCTCTCCTACATTCCGACCAGGGTCACCTTGCGGAGGCCCCGGCACCCGCGGTCGGGCGTGTCGCCCAGCTCACGGTCCCGGTGCGGACGCTGTCGCGGACGTACCGGGTTTTCTGTCACCGGCACGCGGATCGCCCCGCTCCGGATCTTTGGCTTGTCGTGCCGCCGTCCGGACTCCGGAACCAGCGCACGCACGAGTTGCCCGGGCACGCCCGGGCACAAGGGGAAAGAGTACCTACCACAGCCGCCCAGGTCAAAACGGAATGGGTCGGCGAACGTCTCACCCCTCGCCGGCCGGATCGCGTCCCGCCTCGGCACCCGCGATGGGCACCTACAAACATAAGTGTACCGGCTTCCCCGCCGAAGCACCCGTCGCCCCCGGGCAGGCCCCCAGGCACCACCTGATCCACGGACCCGTCCCCGCGCCCCTGTCACGTCAGACTGATCAGCAACCCCAGCCCCAGACCCAACAGGCTCAGCAGGGCGCCCGCCGCGCCGCAGCTGACGCCGGCCACCGCGAGCCCCCGACCGGTGAACCGCACCGCCGACGGCGCCGCCGCCCGGCGGATCTGTCGCTGGCCCAGCAGGCCGGTGACGACCGCTGCCAACCCCGCCAGCACCCCCAGCACCGTGAAGGCGCCCGAGACCCACACTCCCCCACGGGCCCCGAAGGCCACACCGACGCAGATCACCAGCAGCGAGACCAGGATCGACGCGATGCCGGCCACCAGCGACCCGGTCGCCAGCCCGGCGGTCACCGGCGGCACGTCCAGGTGCACCACCCCGAACGGGGTGCCGGGCACCGCCTCCACCCGCTTCGGCGGCCTCCGCTGCTCATCGGTGGGTGGCGGCACCGGCCGGGCGGGGGCCGTACCCCAGGCGGGGAAGTGCCCCGGCGCCGGCTGCCCCCAGGGGCCCGGCCCGGACGAGGGCTGCCCCCAGCCGGGCGGTCCCGACGATGGGTGGCCCCAACCGGCCGGCGTGCCCGGTCCGGACGGTGGCTGCCCCCACCCGTGTGCGGCGGCGGGCCCCGACGGCGGTTGGGCCCAGCCGTACGGCACCGGCGTACCGGCGGCAGGGTGGGGCTGGTGGTAACCGGGCGGGAAGACCCCGCCCCACTCGGCCGTGGGCGGACCCCAGGCGGGCGAGGGCGGCGGACCCCAGCCCGCCGACGAGGGCGTACCCGCAGCAGGGGCGCCAGTCGTCGGCGCCGGCTGTCCGCCCGCTTCGGGTTGCGCCCACTCACTCCGCGCCGAGGGCATCGGCCCGAAATCCGAAACCGGTGCGGACGACGCGCTCGACGCCGGCGCGGTGGAACCGGAATCGGAGGAGGCAGGTGAGCCGACCCCCGGGGAAGACGCCGCGGTCGGATTCGGGCCGGAGGTGGCATCGACAGCTGGTTTCGAGGGAGCCGCGTCCGGAGCCGGCGCGGAGGAGGCCACGCCGGGAGCCGGCGAGCCGGGAGCCGCGTCCGGAGCCGGCGAGCCGGGAGCCGCGTCCGGACCCGGCGAGCCGGGAGGCGCGCCCGGAGCCGGCACGTCAGGATGCCCGGCTGGTTCGTCCGCCGGGGGCCGCGCCGGTTCCGTCACGAAGTCCTCCTGTCGACAGGGCCGCCAGCGCGCGCGGCGGACACCGGCCAGGCTACCGCCGGAGGCGGCGCCGTCCGCGCCGGGCGCGGTCGCCGCATGCCTCAGTCCATGTTCGAGGGGTAGTCGTGGCCGAACGGCGTGCCCGCCAGCCGGACCACGCCGATCACCACGACGACGACCACGCTGACCGCGACCAACGCCAGACCGGTCCAGGCCATCCGCTCCCCCCGCCGCAGCCAGACGCTTCCGGTGAGGAAACCCCCCGAGGCGTACGCCTCCCGGCGGGCCTGCCGGGCCAGCTGGAGCGCCACCGTCGCGGGCACCACCCCGCCGATGAACAGCCCGGTCAGCATGCCGAGCAGACCCAGCGCGAAGACCGCCCGCGCCTTGGTGGCGCGGGCCGGATCCGGGTCGAGCGGGTGGCGCAGGCCTGAAGAGGCGACGGACACCTGCCCGGATGCGGTCGTCATGCCTCCATCATGCCCAACCCGGTCCGCTGGCAGGGCGGTCCGGGAACGACGAGGCCCCCGGGCGGATGCCGGGGGCCTCGTCGTTGTCTGGTGCTTAGCGGTACGACCCGAAATCGAAGTCGTCCAGCGGCACAGCCTGCCCACTGGCCGGCCCGAAACCGTAGTCGGTCTCCGGGTAACCGGTCATCGAGTAGACCTTGGCCTTGGCCTCCTCGGTCGGCTCGACCCGGACGTTGCGGTACTTGCTGATGCCCGTACCGGCCGGGATGAGCTTACCGATGATCACGTTCTCCTTGAGGCCGACCAGCGAGTCGCTGCGCGAGTTGATCGCAGCGTCGGTCAGCACCCGCGTGGTCTCCTGGAAGGAGGCCGCGGAGAGCCAGGAGTCGGTGGCCAGCGAGGCCTTGGTGATACCCATCAGCACCGGACGGCCGGCGGCGGGCTCGCCACCCTCCGACACGAGTCGGCGGTTCTCCGACTCGAACAGCGCCCGGTCGACGAGCACGCCCGGCAGGAACTCGGTCGAGCCGGAGTCGATGACCGTCACCCGCTTGAGCATCTGGCGGATGATGATCTCGATGTGCTTGTCGTGGATGAGCACACCCTGCGAGCGGTAGACCTCCTGGACCTCACTGGTCAGGTGGACCTGGACCGCACGCGGACCCATGATCCGCAGAAGCTCGTGCGGGTCGATGGTGCCCTCGGTCAGCTTCTCGCCGACCGCGACGTGGCCGCCGTCGTGGGTCCGGAGCTTGACGCGCTTCGAGATCTTGTCGTAGACGATCTCTTCGCTGCCGTCGTCCGGCACCACGATGATCTTCCGCGAGCGCTCGCCGTCCTCGATGCGGATCCGACCGGGGGTGTCGGCGATGGGCGCCTTACCCTTCGGGACCCGGGCCTCGAAGATTTCCTGCACACGCGGCAGACCCTGGGTGATGTCCTCACCCGCGACACCACCGGTGTGGAAGGTACGCATCGTCAGCTGCGTACCCGGCTCACCGATGGACTGGGCGGCGATGATGCCGACGGCCTCACCGATGTCGACCGACTTGCCGGTCGGCAGCGAACGGCCGTAGCAGGCCGCGCAGACGCCCAGCTTCGACTCGCAGGTGAGCACGCTGCGCACCCGGACCGTCTCCACACCAGCGGCGACGATCTTGTCGACCCCGATGGAGTTGATGTCCTGGCCGCGCTCGGCCACCACGGTGCCGTCCGGCCCCTTGATGTCGTCGGCCAGGGTCCGGGCGTGCACGCTGGTCTCGGCGTGGGTGTGGACGACGAGCTTGCCGTCGAGCTTCTCGCCGATCTGCATCGGGATCGCCCGGTCGGTGCCGCAGTCCTCCTCGCGGATGATGACGTCCTGGGAGACGTCCACCAGACGACGGGTCAGGTAACCCGAGTCGGCGGTCCGCAGCGCGGTGTCGGCGAGACCCTTACGGGCACCGTGCGTGGAGATGAAGTACTCCAGCACGGACAGACCCTCCCGGTAGCTGGCCTTGATCGGCCGCGGGATGATCTCGCCCTTCGGGTTGGCCACCAGACCACGGATCGCCGCGATCTGCCGGAGCTGGAGCAGGTTACCGCGAGCACCCGAGTTGATCATCTTCCACAGTGGGTTCTCCTGCGGCAGCGCGGTGTCCATCTCCTTGGCGACCTCGTTGGTCGCCTTGGTCCAGATCTCGATGAGTTCGCCGCGACGCTCCTCGGCGGTCATCAGACCACGCTGGTACTGCTTGTCGATCCGGTCGGCTTCCTTCTCGTACTTCGCCAGGATCTCCGCCTTGCGCGGCGGGGCGATGACGTCCTCCATGCCGATCGTCACGCCGGACCAGGTGGCCCAGTGGAAGCCGGCCTCCTTGAGCCCGTCCAGGGTGGCCGCGAGAGCCACCTTGGGGAAGCGCTCGGCGAGGTCGTTGACGATCGCGGAGAGCTGACCCTTGCGGATCTCGTAGTTCACGAAGCGGTAGCCCTGCGGCAGCGTCTCGTTGAACAGCACCCGACCGAGGGTGGTCTCCACGGTCAGCGGCTCACCCTCGACCCAGCCCTCCGGAGCGGTCCACGCCTCGGCGCCGGCGCCGTTGTCGACACCGATCACGTTCCGCAGGCGGATCTTCACCGGAGCCTGCAGGTGCAGCTCACCGTTGTCGAACGCCATCCGCGCCTCGGCGTCCGAGCTGAACGCCCGGCCCTCGCCCTTCTCACCGGCGGTGAGGTGGGTGAGGTGGTACAGGCCGATGACCATGTCCTGGGTGGGCATGGTGACCGGCTTGCCGTCGGCCGGCTTGAGGATGTTGTTCGACGACAGCATCAGGATCCGCGCCTCGGCCTGGGCCTCGGCGGACAGCGGCACGTGCACCGCCATCTGGTCACCGTCGAAGTCCGCGTTGAACGCGGTGCAGACCAGCGGGTGGATCTGGATGGCCTTGCCCTCGACCAGCTGCGGCTCGAACGCCTGGATGCCCAGACGGTGCAGGGTCGGCGCCCGGTTGAGCAGCACCGGGTGCTCGCCGATGACCTCTTCCAGCACGTCCCACACGACCGGGCGCTGACGCTCGACCATCCGCTTGGCGGACTTGATGTTCTGCGCGTGGTTGAGGTCGACCAGCCGCTTCATGACGAACGGCTTGAACAGCTCCAGGGCCATCTGCTTGGGCAGGCCGCACTGGTGCAGCTTGAGCTTCGGGCCGACCACGATGACCGAACGGCCGGAGTAGTCGACGCGCTTGCCCAGCAGGTTCTGGCGGAACCGGCCCTGCTTGCCCTTGAGCATGTCGGACAGCGACTTGAGCGGGCGGTTACCCGGACCGGTGACCGGCCGGCCACGACGACCGTTGTCGAACAGCGCGTCGACGGCCTCCTGGAGCATCCGCTTCTCGTTGTTGACGATGATCTCGGGCGCGCCGAGGTCGATCAGCCGCTTGAGGCGGTTGTTCCGGTTGATCACGCGGCGGTACAGGTCGTTGAGGTCCGAGGTCGCGAACCGACCACCGTCGAGCTGCACCATCGGGCGCAGGTCCGGCGGGATGACCGGGACGCAGTCCAGCACCATGCCGAGCGGCGAGTTGCGGGTGTTCAGGAACGCCGCGACGACCTTGAGCCGCTTGAGCGCCCGGATCTTCCGCTGGCCCTTGCCGGACCGGATGGTCTCGCGCAGGCTCTCGGCCTCGGCGTCGAGGTCCATGTTCTGGACCAGCGCCTTGATGGCCTCCGCGCCCATCGAGCCGGTGAAGTACTCACCGAACCGGTCGCGCAGCTCGCGGTAGAGCAGCTCGTCGGTGACAAGCTGCTTCGGCTCCAGCTTGCGGAAGGTGTCCAGCACCTCGTCCAGGCGGTCGATCTCGCGCTGGGCCCGGTCGCGGATCTGGCGCATCTCGCGCTCTCCGCCCTCCTTGACCTTGCGCCGGACGTCCGCCTTGGCACCCTCGGCCTCCAGCTCGGCCAGGTCGGCCTCGAGCTTGGCGGCCCGCTTCTCGATCTCCGAGTCGCGGCTGTTCTCGGACTGCCGCTTCTCGGCCAGGATCTCGTTCTCGATCGTCGAGAGGTCACGGTGACGCGACTCCGCGTCCACGCTCGTCACGACGTACGAGGCGAAGTAGATGATCTTTTCGAGGTCCTTGGGGGCGAGGTCCAGCAGGTAACCCAGCCGACTCGGAACGCCCTTGAAGTACCAGATGTGGGTCACCGGAGCGGCGAGCTCGATGTGCCCCATCCGCTCACGACGAACCTTGGAGCGGGTCACCTCGACGCCGCAGCGCTCGCAGATGATGCCCTTGAACCGAACGCGCTTGTACTTACCGCAGTAGCACTCCCAGTCCCGCTGCGGACCGAAGATCTTCTCGCAGAAGAGCCCGTCCTTCTCCGGCTTCAGGGTGCGGTAGTTGATGGTCTCAGGCTTCTTGACCTCGCCGTGCGACCACTGACGGATGTCGTCGGCGGTGGCGAGACCAATGCGCAGCTCGTCGAAGAAGTTGACGTCGAGCACTATGTCCCCTATGTCGTCGTCTTTACAGCTAGATCACGGGCGGGGGTCGGGAGCCCGAAGGCCCCCGACCCGCACCACTTACACCTCTTCGACCGAGCTCGGCTCGCGCCGGGACAGGTCGATGCCCAGCTCCTCCGCGGCCCGGAACACCTCGTCGTCGGTCTCGCGCATCTCCAGGGCCACACCGTCGCTGGACAGCACCTCGACGTTGAGGCACAGCGACTGCAGCTCCTTGAGCAGCACCTTGAACGACTCCGGGATGCCCGGCTCCGGGATGTTCTCGCCCTTGACGATGGCCTCGTAGACCTTCACCCGGCCGAGCACGTCGTCGGACTTGATCGTGAGCAGCTCCTGCAGGGCGTACGCGGCGCCGTACGCCTGCATCGCCCAGCACTCCATCTCACCGAAGCGCTGACCACCGAACTGCGCCTTACCACCCAGCGGCTGCTGAGTGATCATCGAGTACGGACCGGTCGACCGAGCGTGGATCTTGTCGTCGACCAGGTGGTTGAGCTTCAGGATGTAGACGTAGCCGACCGCGATCGGGTCCGGCAGAGGCTCACCGGAACGACCGTCGAACAGCTGCGCCTTACCGGTGCGCCCGATCAGCTGCTTGCCGTCCCGGTTGGGCAGGGTCGACTCGAGCAGACCGGAGATCTCCTCCTCGCGGGCACCGTCGAAGACCGGGGTGGCCACGTTGGTGTCACCCTCGGACTCGTGCGCGTCGATCGAGCGGAGCTGGCGCTTCCACTCGGCGTCGTCACCCTCGACCTTCCAACCGGTCTTGGCCACCCACCCGAGGTGGGTCTCCAGAACCTGGCCGATGTTCATCCGGCTCGGCACACCGAGCGGGTTGAGCACGATGTCGACCGGGGTGCCGTCCTCGAGGAACGGCATGTCCTCGACCGGGAGGATCTTGGAGATGACGCCCTTGTTGCCGTGCCGGCCGGCGAGCTTGTCGCCGTCCTGGATCTTGCGCTTCTGGGCGACGTAGACCCGGACCAGCTCGTTGACGCCCGGCGGCAACTCGTCGCCGTCCTCGCGGGAGAACGTGCGCACACCGATGACCGTGCCGGTCTCGCCGTGCGGCACCTTCAGCGAGGTGTCCCGAACCTCACGCGCCTTCTCACCGAAGATCGCGCGGAGCAGTCGCTCCTCCGGGGTCAGCTCGGTCTCACCCTTGGGCGTGACCTTGCCGACCAGGATGTCGCCGGGAACGACCTCGGCGCCGATCCGGATGATGCCGCGCTCGTCGAGGTCGGCGAGCATTTCCTCGCTGACGTTCGGGATGTCGCGGGTGATCTCCTCCGGACCGAGCTTGGTGTCCCGGGCGTCGACCTCGTGCTCCTCGATGTGGATCGAGGTGAGCACGTCCTGCTGCACGAGGCGCTGCGACAGGATGATCGCGTCCTCGTAGTTGTGGCCCTCCCAGCACATGAACGCCACCAGCAGGTTGCGTCCGAGTGCCATCTCGCCCTCGTCGGTGCAGGGACCGTCGGCGATGACCTGACCGGCCTCGACGCGGTCGCCCTCGAAGACGACCGGCTTCTGGTTGACGCAGGAGCCGGCGTTGGAGCGGCGGAACTTGTGCAGCAGGTACGTCCGGCGGTGGCCGTCATCCTGGTGGATGGTGACGTAGTCGGCGCAGAGATCCTCGATCACACCGCCGACCTCGGCGACCACCACGTCGCCAGCGTCGACCGCGGCCCGGTACTCCATGCCCGTACCCACGAGCGGCGCCTCGGCCTTGACCAGCGGCACCGCCTGGCGCTGCATGTTCGCGCCCATCAGTGCCCGGTTGGCGTCGTCGTGCTCGAGGAACGGGATCATGGCGGTCGCGACCGAGGTCATCTGCCGGGGCGAGACGTCCATGTAGTCGACGGCACCGGGGACGACGTCCTCGGTCTCGCCGCCCTTACGACGGCAGAGCACCCGGTCCTCGGCGAACGTGCCGTCAGCCTTCAGGCGCGCGTTGGCCTGGGCCTTGACGAACCGGTCCTCCTCGTCCGCGGTCAGGTAGTCGATCTGGTCGGTGACCCGACCCTCGACGACCTTCCGGTACGGCGTCTCGATGAAGCCGAACGGGTTGACCCGGGCGAAGGTGGACAGCGCGCCGATCAGGCCGATGTTCGGGCCTTCCGGCGTCTCGATCGGGCACATCCGGCCGTAGTGGGACGGGTGCACGTCGCGGACCTCGAAGCCGGCCCGCTCCCGGGACAGACCACCCGGGCCGAGCGCGCTCAGCCGACGCCGGTGGGTCAGGCCCGCCAGCGGGTTGGTCTGGTCCATGAACTGGGACAGCTGCGACGTACCGAAGAACTCCTTGATCGCCGCCACCACCGGGCGGATGTTGATCAGGGTCTGCGGCGTGATCGCCTCGACGTCCTGCGTGGTCATCCGCTCGCGGACGACCCGCTCCATCCGGGAGAGGCCGACCCGAACCTGGTTCTGGATCAGCTCGCCCACGGTACGGAGGCGCCGGTTGCCGAAGTGGTCGATGTCGTCGGCCTCGTAGCCGTCCTCACCGGCGTGCAGCCGGCACAGGTACTCCACGGTGGCGACGATGTCGTCCTCGGTCAGCGTGCCGGTGGTGATCGGCACGTCGACTTCGAGCTTCTTGTTGAACTTGTAGCGCCCGACCTTGGCCACGTCGTACCTCTTCGGGTTGAAGAAGAGGTTGTCGAGCAGGGTCTGGGCGTTCTCGCGCGTCGGCGGCTCGCCAGGGCGCAGCTTGCGGTAGATGTCTAGCAGGGCCTCGTCGGCGCCGGCGATGTGGTCCTTCTCGAGCGTGGTCATCATCAGCTCGGACCAGCCGAACTTCTCACGGATCCGCTCGGCCGACCATCCGATGGCCTTGAGCAGGACCGTGACGGCCTGCCGGCGCTTGCGGTCGATACGTACGCCGACCGTGTCGCGCTTGTCGATGTCGAACTCCAGCCAGGCACCCCGACTCGGGATGACCTTGACGCTGGAGAGGTCGCGGTCGGAGGTCTTGTCCGGCTGCTTGTCGAAGTACACGCCCGGAGACCGGACGAGCTGGCTGACCACGACGCGCTCGGTGCCGTTGATGACGAAGGTGCCCTTGGGCGTCATCATCGGGAAGTCACCCATGAACACCGTCTGGCTCTTGATCTCGCCAGTGGTGTTGTTGGTGAACTCCGCGGTCACGAAGAGCGGAGCGCAGTAGGTCAGGTCCTTCTCCTTGCACTCCTCGATCGAGGCCTTGACCTCGTCGAAGCGCGGCGCCGAGAAGGAGAGCGACATGGTGCCGGAGAAGTCCTCAATGGGACTGATCTCTTCAAGGATCTCCGCGAGACCCGAGCGTGCGTGCGGGTCGTCCGCCGACCGGCCCTGCCAAGCCTCGTTGCCGACGAGCCAGTCGAAGGACTCGTTCTGGATGGCAAGGAGGTTGGGGACCTCGAGGTGTTCGGTGATCCTGCCGAATGAAACTCGGCGGGGAGCGAATGCGCTCGACGTACGACTGGTCTTCGCAGGGCGGGAAGCTGCCAAGATGCGTCCTTCCGAGGACCGGTGCTGCAGAACGGCTGGTACGCGTGCACTCCAATGACCCCACCAGAATTATCCGTAAACGGACATTTCCGAGCAGGGGTCAAGTCGGAAGGCAGCGCAAACTAGCAGTGTAGCCGAGAGGCTAACCGCTGTCCAGCCCACCCCGCAGGTCGTTTGCGGAACGCTCCTCGGCCCCCGTTCACCGGGGTCTGCCGGGCCGCTCAGAACGCAACTCCCCACTGGGCCGCTCGGGTGACCGCGACCGATGGTGCCGTCGCTGTCATTACCCACATCGTGGCCGTCGCAAGCGCGGTGTCTTGCTGGTGTCAGGGTGCCTGTCAGGCCGGGGCCGCGTCAAGGGCCGGTATCCGGGTCGTCGGTTCTTTCCCACCTCAGGAGGATCCGGTCGTTCGTGCGGATGATCCCGCGCCGACCATCGGCGCCCAGCTCAGCACGGTTGTCGCCCGGTCCACGAAACACGGCGGGCGGTGATCCGTGTCGGATCACCGCCCGCCGCGACGCGACCGTGTCCCAGCTCACCGAGCCGGGTACGCGCAGGTTGGAGCTCAGGTCACTTGAGGGTGACCTTGGCGCCCTCACCCTCGAGCTTGGCCTTCGCCTTCTCGGCGGTCTCCTTGTTGACCTTCTCCAGGATGGCCTTCGGCGCGGACTCGACCGCGTCCTTGGCCTCCTTGAGGCCCAGGCCGGTCAGCTCACGCACGACCTTGATGACCTGGATCTTCTTGCCACCGTCAGCCTCGAGGACGACGTCGAACTCGTCCTTCTCCGGCTCGGCCTCGGCGGCGGCCGGAGCGCCACCGGCGGCGGCAACCGCGACCGGAGCGGCGGCGGTGACCTCGAAGGTGTCCTCGAACTGCTTCACGAACTCAGAGAGCTCGATCAGCGTCATCTCCTTGAACGCGTCGAGCAGCTCGTCGGTGCTGAGCTTCGCCATGTCTGGCGTCCTTTCTAAAGGTTGTTAAAGAACGTGGGTGCGCCGCGCGGCCTCAGGCCGCCTCGGCGCCCTCCTGCTCGCGCTTCTTGTCCGCCAGGGCGGCCGCCGCGCGGGCGGCCTTGGAGAGCGGAGCCTGGAACAGGGCCGCGGCCTTGCTCAGGTTGCCCTTCATCGCGCCGGCCAGCTTGGCCAGCAGCACCTCACGGGACTCCAGGTCGGCGAGCTTCGTGACCTCGGCCGCGGAAATGGCCTTGCCCTCGAAGACACCGCCCTTGATGACGAGCTTCGGGTTGGCCTTCGCGAAGTCGCGAAGCCCCTTCGCCGCCTCGACGACGTCGCCCGAAACGAAAGTCAGCGCGGTAGGACCGGTGAACAGCTCGTCGAGGCCGGTGATGCCCGCGTCCGTCGCGGCACGCTTCGCCAGCGTGTTCTTCGCGACCGTGTAGCTGGTCTCGGCACCGAGCGATCGCCGCAGCTGGGTGAGCTGGGAAACCGTCAGACCGCGGTACTCGGTCAGCACGGTAGCGCCCGCGCTGCGGAAGCTCTCGGTCAGCTCAGCGACGGCCGTGGCCTTGTCGGCTCGGATCGGCTTGTCCGCCATGTCCCTCCTCTCTCGTTGCTCGAGGCTGGTCCCCGGGCACGGCCGAAGCCGGAGCGGGGACGAAGGCAGCACGACAACGAAAAGCCCCGGCGCAGGGCGCACGGGGCGAGGGCCGGCGGGAAGTCACGGTCGGCGGACCATGCTCACTGCCGAATTACGCTTGCCGCCCTACGCGGGTCGCCCGTCGTCGCGGGGCCTTCGACCGTGCCGAAGCACGGTGACCAGCGGTCTCTGGGTGGTTCCTTATCCGCAATAACACGGATGAGGTTAAGAGTACGTGCCGCCGGGACCAGCGCCAAATCGCCCCCGGTGAGCCGGGTCACGCCGCCGGGCCACTCAGCCCTGGGCCCGCCGCCGCCACAGGTAGCCGGCGGTGACCGCCACGCTCCACGCCAGGGCCCAGGCCGTGAGCCCGAGCAGGGTCAGCGCGGCGGCGTCACCCGCCGTCGTCCGGGCGGTAGCCATGATCGGCGGTACCAGCCAGGGCGCGACGGAACCACGCAGGCCGAGCGCCACCGCGCCGACACCGCCGAGGGCCAGCACCGCGACGCCGTACGCGGCACCGCCCACCGACGCCCGGCTGGCCAGCGCGCCGAGGGCAACCGCGGCGGGTACGGCCAGCAGGTGCGCCCACAGCCCCAGCGCGATGCCGACCGGCACCGACCGGTCACCCGGCTCGACCGGGCCGGTGACCCCACCCACCAGCCACGGAAAGAGCAGCGCGACGGCCACCGCGACCAGCGCCGCCGCGCCGGCCGCCAGGAGTCCGGCGAGACGCTCCCGGGCCACCCCGACGGTCACCTGGGCCAGCCGACGCTGCACGTCCGGCTCGATGTCCAGCAGGATCTTGGTCTGCCAGGCGAGCACCGGGAAGAGCACCACCGCCGAGACGCCGTACGCCTCCGCCGGCTGGGACCGGCCGCCGCCGTAGAGCGTGCCGAGGACGACGAGGCCGGCGAGCAGGGGCGCCAACGCCCGTCCGGTACGCAGGAAACCCGCCAGCCGCATCCGCACCAGCGCGTTCATCGGCCCTCCCCCGTGTCGGGCTCGACCATCGCGTCGGCCGCCCCGAGCCGCGCCGACGTGGCCGACGGGGTGGGCGGATGCGCCTGGGGTGGGGTGGTGGAGGCGTCGGCGCGTACTCGGAGGATCTGATGGCCCTCGGCGCGCAGGCGGGCGACGGTGCCGGCGACCCGCGCGGCCGGCACCGCGACCTCGACCACCGCGATGGCCTCCTCGTCGGCGGGCGCGGTCTCCTCGGTCAGCACGCCCGCGGCCACCGACCAACGGCGCGCGGCCGGCAACCGGACCGTCTCCCCCCGGTGGTCGCTGACCAGGACCGTGCCACCGTCGGCCAGCACCTCGTCGATCAGCTCGGGAACCAGCTCGCGGGTCGCGGCGTCCAGGCCCTCCCACGGCTCGTCGAGCACCAGCAGGCCCGGCGCCCGCAGCATGGCCTGGGCGAGGCCGACCTTCTGCGCGGTGCCCTTGGACAGCTCCGCGAGGCGCACCGAGCGGAACGCGTCCAGCCCGAGCCGCCGCGTCCAGGTCGTCACCGCCTCGTCGGCGGCCGAGCGTCCCAGCCCAGCCGCGCGGGCCATGCCGGTCAGATAGCGGGACACGGTGAAGGGCTGATCGGCCGGGAAGCGCTCGGGCACCCAGCCCACCCGGGCCGGCCGGTCGACGACCCGACCCCGGCCCGGCCGCAACACCCCGGCGGCCACCTGGAGCAGGGTGGACTTGCCCACCCCGTTGCGGCCCAGGACGACCGCAACCTCACCCGGGCCGATCTGCGCGTCCACGCTCCGCAGCACCCACGGACCCCGCCGGTGGTACCGCAACCAGACGTTCTCCAGCCGCATGCGGACGAGCTTGCCACACCCGGAACGCGCCGGGGCGCCGCCACGATCGTGGCGGCGCCCCGGTGGAGCGATGAGTCGGCTCAGGCGTCGGCCGAGTCCTCGGTCAGGTTCTTCACCAGGTTCGGGTCGACCGGAACGCCCGGGCCCATCGTGGTGGTGAGGATGACCTTGCGGAGGTACTTGCCCTTGGCGGCGGACGGCTTGGCCCGCAGCACCTCGTCGAGCACCGCGGCGTAGTTGTCCACCAGCTGGCTCTCCGAGAAGGAGGCCTTGCCGATGATCAGGTGCAGGTTGGAGTGCTTGTCCACCCGGAAGGTGATCTTGCCGCCCTTGATGTCCTGCACCGCCTTGGTGACGTCCATGGTCACCGTGCCGGTCTTCGGGTTCGGCATGAGACCGCGCGGGCCCAGGATCCGCGCGATCCGGCCGATCTTGGCCATCTGGTCCGGCGTGGCGATCGCCGCGTCGAAGTCGAGCCAACCACCCTGGATACGGGCGACCAGCTCGTCGGTGCCCACCTCGTCCGCACCCGCCGCGGCGGCCTCCTCGGCCTTCGCGCCGCTGGCGAAGACGATCACGCGGGCGGTCTTACCGGTGCCGTGCGGCAGGTTGACCACACCGCGGACCATCTGGTCCGCCTTGCGGGGGTCGACGCCGAGGCGCATGGCGACCTCGACCGTGGCGTCGAACTTGACGTTGGTGGTCTCCTTGGCCAGCTTCACGGCCTCGGCGGGGGTGTAGAGCTTCGACCGGTCGATGACGTCGGCGGCCTTGCGGTAGCTCTTGCTGCGCTGCATTGCTGATTACTCCTGTGGTCTCTGGCGGGCCGCTCGGCGCGAGCCCTCCCACGATCGGGTCGTCGGCGGAGGCCGACGTCAGTCGTTGACGGTGATGCCCATCGACCGGGCGGTGCCGGCGATGATCTTCTCGGCCTGGTCCAGGTCGTTGGCGTTGAGGTCGGCCATCTTCTTCTCGGCGATCTCACGCAGCTGGGCGCGGCTGACCGAGCCGACCTTGGTCGCCTGCGGAACGCCCGAGCCCTTCTGCACACCGGCGGCCTTGATCAGCAGCCGGGCGGCGGGCGGGGTCTTCAGCACGAAGGTGAAGGACCGGTCCTCGTACACGCTGATCTCGGCGGGGACGATGTCGCCCCGCTGGGACTCGGTCTGCGCGTTGTAGGACTTGCAGAACTCCATGATGTTCACGCCGTGCTGACCGAGCGCGGGGCCGACCGGCGGCGCCGGCGTGGCCTGGCCCGCCGGCAGCTGAAGCGTGAACGTCTTGACGAGCTTCTTCTTCGGAGGCATGTCACTTCCTGGGGCTTGGAGCTGGGAAAATGCGGCCGTCGCCGCCGCGGCTGGGCGCGCACGGTCAGCGCGATGCGACAGCGGCGACGTTCAAGAGTAGCGCACGCCGCAGCCCGCTCGTCCGCCGAGGTCGAGCGGGAGGGCGTACGCCGACGTCGGCGGCGGGCTGAGCCCGCCGCCGACGACCATCAGATCTTGGCGACCTGGTTGAAGTTGAGCTCCACCGGGGTCTCCCGGCCGAAGATCGACACCAGCACCTTGAGCTTCTGCTGGTCGGCGTTGATCTCACTGATCGTGGCCGGCAGCGAGGCGAACGCGCCGTCGGTGACGGTAACGGAGTCGCCGACCTCGAAGTCGAGGACCTTGATCTCCGGCTTCGCCTTCTTCTGCTCGGTCTCGACGGCCGGCGCCAGCCACTTCAGCACCTCGTCGAGCGACAGCGGCGCGGGCCGGTCGGCCCGGTCGGTCGCACCGACGAAGCCGGTCACACCCGGGGTGTTGCGGACACACGAGTAGGACTCGGCGGTCAGCTCCATCCGGACCAGGATGTAACCGGGGAAGACCTTGGCCTGGACCTGCGAACGCTTACCGTTCTTGACCTCGACCTCTTCCCGGGTCGGCACCTCGACCTGGTAGATGAAGTCCTCCATGTCGAGGCTCGTGATCCGGGTCTCGAGGTTGGTCTTCACCTTGTTCTCGTAACCGGCGTACGAGTGCACCACGTACCAGTCGCCCGGCGCGTAACGCAGCTTCTGCCGCAGCTCGGCGACCGGGTCGTAGTCCTCGTCCGGCGCGGGCTCGGTGGTGGGGAACTCCGGCTCGCTGGCGGCCTCAACCGACTCGTCACCAGCCGCCGTCGCGACCGTGGACTGCTCGTCCACTTCTCCGGCGGTCTCGTCGTACTCAGGCACGCTCGCTCACTTCCGTCACTATCGGCTGGAGACAGCCGGTCAGTCCGAGTTGCCGAAGACGAACAACACGGCCTTGGCGAAGCCGTAGTCCAGCACGCCCACGATCGTCAGCATCACCGCGACGAACGTGACCACCACGGCGGTGTACGTCAGCAACTCCTTGCGGGTCGGCCAGATGACCTTACGCAGTTCGGCTACGACCTCGCGGAAGAACCGGGCGATGCGGCCGAACACGCCCACCCGACCGGTTTCCGACCTCGTGGTCGGCCGGCTGTCGGCCGATTCCGCCCGGGCGCGGGCCCGCGTCGCGGTGCCGCCCCGGGAGACCGGCTCGTCCGCGCCGGTGGCGTCGTCGTCGGCTACGTCGTCGACGATCTCATCGTCGAGACGATCGTCGCCGGCGTCCTCGCCGCGCCGCTTGTTGTCGGCCACTTCGCCCTCCGTCGCGGAATCTCGGGTCGCACGCCGGGCGGCGTACGCGGCGCTGGTCACGCCGGCCGAACCCAACCGTCCCGCGACGGGCCGCGGCCGGTGGTCCGACCGGGAGCCCCGATTGCCTCGGAACCACCCCGCCGATGCCACCACCACGGGCCGGACGCCGCCTTGTCGGCGGCGCGACCCACGGGAACGGTCAGGCCTGAGGCGCAGGGGTGACAGGACTTGAACCTGCAGCCTGCGGTTTTGGAGACCGCTGCTCTGCCAATTGAGCTACACCCCTGTGCGGCAACACTCGCCCCACGCGGTCACAGACGACCGTGCAGGGGTCACTTGCCCCACGGCGGACCAGTGTACGGGTAGGTGCCCGACTTTCCCAACCGGTCTCCCCGCCACGCGTGGCGAAGCCGATCCAGCGCGCCGCGCGGCCCCCGGTTCAGCGGGCCGGGCCGCCGTGCTCTCGCGTGTGTCCGGCCTCGGTTCAGCGCGCTGTGCGGATGAGCGCGCGCGCCTGCGACAGCACCTTGTCGCCCAGGCAGGTCGCGGTCACGTCCAGCCGGGTGAGGCCGTCCTCGGTCACCTCGCGGACCCGCGCGGTCACCTCGATCTCGGTCCCCTGGTCGTCGTCGGGGACCACCACCGGCCGGGTGAACCGGACGCCGTACTCGACCACCGCGTCGGGCGCGCCGGCCCACTCGGTGACCGCCCGACCGACCAGCGCCATCGTGAACATGCCGTGCGCGATGACCCCGGGCAGTCCCACCTTCGTGGCGACCCGGTCGCTCCAGTGGATCGGGTTGAAGTCGCCCGAGGCGCCGGCGTAGCGGATCAGGTCCGCCCGGGTCACCCGGAACGTCTTGGTTGGCAGTTCCATCTCAGGCCTCTCCACGGATGACGTACCGGGCCCAGACGGCGACCACCTGCTCCCCGGCGACGGTGCTCACGTCCGTGCGGGTGGTGAGCAGGCCGTGCCCGCCCCGGTTGCTGACCTCTTCGATGGTGTTGACGCAGACCAGCTCGTCGCCCGCGACCACCGGCCGGTTGTACGCGAACCGCTGGTCGCCGTGGACCAGCCGGCTGTAGTCGACGCCCAGGTCCGGGTCCTCGATGATCTGACGGGTCGCGGCCATGGTGACGATCACCGGGAAGGTCGGCGGGGCGACCACGTCCGGGTGGCCCAGGGCCTGCGCCGCGGCCGGGTCGTGGTGAGCCGCGTCCGTGGCGCCGATGGCCGTGGCGAACTCACGGATCTTTTCTCGGCCCACCTGGTAGGGGGCGGTCGGCGGGTACGTGCGGCCGACGAAGGAAGGGTCCAGGGACATGCCGCGAA
The DNA here is from genome assembly GCF_050948405.1 of Micromonospora sp. CA-248212. NCBI lineage: Bacteria > Bacillati > Actinomycetota > Actinomycetes > Micromonosporales > Micromonosporaceae > Micromonospora > Micromonospora sp. CA-248212. The sequence continues at coordinate 6,514,816 of NZ_CP192023.1, forward strand.
CCTACACGGAAAGCACAACCGCCGATCTGGTCGGCAGGCTGCGGCGATGCCGCGCCCGACCGGTCAGATCGGCGGTTGGAAAGGCTTCGACGACGGCCGGCGGTGCCGGCCGGCGGTCAGCGGGTCTCGCGGTGAACCGTGTGCCGGCCGTCGCGCGGGCAGAACTTCTTCATCTCAATGCGGTCGGGGTCGTTCCGGCGATTCTTGCGCGTGATGTAGTTGCGCTCCTTGCACTCCACACACGCCAAAGTGATCTTCGGCCGGACATCGGTAGCCTTCGCCACGGCGGAGTGCCTTCCTCGCTAACGGAAACAACTACGACGCGTCAGCCTAGACGCTGACTGCGCGGACATGCAAAGTGGGCGCCAGTGGCGCCCATCTCAACGACCACCGGGAACCAGCCCGGAAGACGAGAGTAGCGGTGGCCGGACTTGAACCGGCGACACAGCGATTATGAGCCGCTTGCTCTGCCATCTGAGCTACACCGCCGCGGTGGGTCCAGCTGAACCCTCGAGCCCCCTTACGGAATCGAACCGTAGACCTTCTCCTTACCATGGAGACGCTCTGCCGACTGAGCTAAGGGGGCCTGCGCGATCTCCCCGTGGGGCGCGCAGAAGTAGAATACACGGCAGGGGTCGGCAGGTGAAATCGGATCCCCGGCGGCCGGATCTGCGCAGCTCAGGGCACCACACGCAGGCGTGGAAGCTCTCCGCCGGAGATCGTCTCCGGGTCCACCTGAGCGCCGAACCAGGCGGCCAGTCGCTCGTACGGCAGCGGCCGACTGAACAGGAAGCCCTGACCGATCTCGCACCCGATGTCCTGAAGAAGCTCCAGGGTCAGTTCGCTCTCCACACCCTCGGCGACCACGGCCAGACCGAACTGCTGGGAGAGCGTCACCACCGCGTTGACGATCGCCAGGTCCCCCGGGTCGGTGGCCATGCCCTGCACGAAGGAGCGGTCCACCTTCACCTCGTGCACCGGCAACCGGCGCAGGTGGGCCAGCGAGGAGTCGCCGGTGCCGAAGTCGTCCACCGACAGCCGGACGCCGAGGTCGCGGAGCCGACGCAGCGTCGGGATGGGCCGGTCCGTGCCGTCCAGCACCCCCGACTCGGTGATCTCCAGGGTGAGGCGTTGCGCCGGGACCCGGTACTCGGTCAGCAGCTCCTGCACCCGGTCCGGGAAGTGCTGGTCGGTGAGCGTGCGGGCGGCGAGGTTCACGGCGATGGGCAGCGGCTGGTCCGCCTCGGCCCAGTCCCGGCTGCGCCGCAGCCCTTCGCGGAGCACCACCTCGGTGAGCCGACTCAACTGGCCGGTGTGCGCGGCCACCGCCACGAAGTCCTCGGGAGCGACGGTGCCGTGCGTCGGATGCTCCCAGCGGGCCAGACACTCGACACCGACCAGACGCCGGTCCCGCAAGGTCACCTTCGGCTGGAAGTAGACCTCCAGCTCGCCCTGGTCCAACGCCTGGCGCAGGTCACCGGCGAGACCCAGCCGGCGCAACGACCGGGACTCCAGGCCCGGGTTGAACAACTGCACGCTGCCCGGCACCGACTTGGCGGCGTTCGCCGCCAGGTCGACCCGGAGCAGCAGGGTCGCGGCATCGCTGCCATGTTCCGGGTGTACGGCCACACCCACGGCGGTGTTCACGTCGAGGGTGAGCGCGTCGAAGACCATCTCGTCACGGATCTGGTCGCGCAGCTGTTCGGCCAGTTCGAGTGCCGCCTCGGCGCTCTCCAACCGAAGAGTCACCAGGAACTCGTCGCCGCCCGCACGACCGACCAGAGCCGACGACGGAGCGCTCGCCCGCAGTCGGTTGGCGACCTCGACGAGCACCTTGTCCCCCGCAGCGTGGCCGAGGGACTCGTTGACCTGCTGCAACCCGTCGACGTCGAACAGCAGCAACGCCACCACCTCGTCGGGCGCGCCGATCTTGACTGACTCGTCCAGGGCGGCGGTGATGCGCCGCCGGTTGGGCAGCCGCGTCAGGGTGTCGTGGTACGCGTCGTGCCGCAGGCGGTCGACAAGACGCGAATTCTCGAGCGCCACCGCGGCATGCGCGGCCACCGTCTCGAAGACCGCGATATCCGCAGAACTGAAGTTGTTGCCGTCGCCGAGCCGGTTGGCAACCTCGAGGGTCCCGATGACGACCTCACCCGACCGCAGCGGCACCACCACCGCGTCCTTGATCCGCCGCTCGGCCAGCTCCGCGCGGAACTCTCCGTCGGTCGTCACCCCACGGCCCACCGCAACGGTACGTCCGGTCTCCTGGACCCGTTCGCGGATCATCGCCGGGGTGAGCGCCAGGTCGAGCAGGCCCGGGTCGTCCACCCGCGCGGTCAACAGGGTCTCGGGGTGCCTTCCCTGGGCGGGCAGCCACAGCGTCGCGTACTCCACCTGCATCAGCGCGCGGACCCGGCCGAGCAGCGCGTCGGCGAGTGTGCCGCTGTGCCCGCTGCCGACCACGGCGCGGGTCAGGTCGTACAGGTCGGTCAGGGTGCGGTGCTGGCGGAAGAACTGGGCGTAGGCCCGGTAGACCAGAGCAAGGCCGGCACCGAGGGCTGCCAGTAGGAGCAGCGACCACCACGTGCTACGGACCAGAATCAGCACGATCAGGCCGACCGACACGTTGATCGCCGCGGTGAGCACCGCCGGCGTGGCGGTACGCAACGTCCCGCGCCCGGTCTGCCAACCGTGCAGCAACGTGTGTACCGCCGCCACGCTGGCGTAGCTGATCAGGATCACCATGCTCACGGCGGCGAAGATGCTGCCCCAGGTGCTCGGACCGACGCCCTCCATGGGAGGGAACGCCTGGAGGACCAGGACAGCCAGCGACGTTCCCGCGGCGGCGCGCGCCACGTTGAACCACACCTTCGGCGCCGAGAACCGCTGCCTGGTGTGGGTGATCAGGGAGCTCAACGTGTAGATGACCACCACCGTCAGCGGTGGCAGAAAGTACAGCGCGAGAACCATCGGCAGCTCGGTGAGCGTGACACCGATCGTCTGCCGCCGCACCACCAGACTGAGCAGCGGCAACCCCGCCACGATCATGATGACGAGAAGGAGCATTGCCTCGGGCCAGTCGCCGAAGGGCTCCTTCGCGATCAACCCGGTGGCGGTGGCACAGACGACCGCGATCAGCGCGAGGGGCGCGGTGATGATCCACGCGTCCTCGGATGACCGTCGCCGGGGTTGACCATGACCGCTCATGGCGCTCCTTCGGATTGACGCCGAGCGGTCACGATACCGTCACTACGTCGATGGTGCCTTCCACCCGAACGGGCAAACAGGATGATCACCCCGAGGCAACCGCCTCACTGCCAGACGATGTCAGCTGCCTGCGCCGTCGGCACGGGCTTGTCGGCGGTGGACACGGTCTGCCAAACGATGTCGCCAGCCTGAGCGCCGCCCCCTGAGCTGCTGCCGAGATCAACACTGGCGATGCCGCTCACGAGTGCGGCGAGGGTGAGAAGTGAGCCAAGCAGCCGGCCCAACCTAAGACCAGACATGATTGCTCCTGTCGGAAAATGTCGTGGGGGTGGTGGAGGTTCCACGATCGTGCCACAGTGCGGGCAGCCAGAGAAGTGGTGGACAGCCCGATGGGCCCCACCGTCTGTAACTTCCCGCCGTTCGGCCCACCGCCCCCACCGCACCGGAGCAGATCACGGCCGTGCAGGGCAGGTCAGCGCTTCACACAGCGTCGAATACGACCTTCACCACAAATTCGGCGCTGTCGCGTCAGAGCACCAGATCCGACATCTTGGTCACTGTGAGTGACGCCTCCAGGAGATGCGTTCGCGTCGTGCGTTCGGCGTCCAGCCATCGACCACCATACCGGGTCTTCGCCAATAGGCCAGCCCCCGAGTCGGATTCCATCCTGGTGACCCGACGCACGTCCGAGCGCCTCAAGCGACGCGTTTCCGCAGCTCAAGCCGGCCAGGAAGCAACAACCAGGGGTCCTGCACGTCCGAGAGAAAGGACGTGGGGAGTCGCGGGCTCCGCGGGTTCAGGCCGCTTCCCACTTGTCGCTCGCGCAACCGACCTCGAAGCTCCACCAACCCTCCGCCTCGCCGAGTCGCAGGGTCGCCTTGATGGCCGGGAAATCCGCGGCCGCCGGCAGCCCTCCTGCGGCACGAACCTGAACCAGACCTTGATGAGGTGGTCTCCGGCAGGTGGGTCACGGTCCGGTGCTGGCGAGGACACGCCCGCATCATTCTCTGGAAGGGTGGCGCTCCCACCACACACCACCGCCGGACAAACTCGGTCGGCGAACCACCGGGCACCTCCGCCCGGCGAGCCGGTATCTCGAAAGACGACGCCAGGCTTGGCAGCGTCTCCGATCAGTCGTCCTTCGGCATCGGCCACACATCCCGGGAGTCGTTCAGGGCCCCTCCCGGAGGTGGCTCGACCGTCAGGGACTTCAGAGCACGCGGCAGAGAGGTAACCCCACGCCTCAACGCCCGCCACAGCAGCGCCGCCACGTACACCAGGGCGAAGAGCGCAGCGGCGGCCAGCGCCAACAGCAGCACGAGGCCGACCATTCCTGTCATCACTCGAACATTCTGACCAGCCGAGCGCCACGACGGGCACCGTGGCTGATCTTGTCGTTCCTGGTGTCGCCTCCTCGTCGACGCAGTTGGCGTAGACGAGGAGCAGAACGGCGACGCCGTGGCCCAGACGCCGGCGACCTCGGTCGGCGAGGCGCCGGCATGCAGCCAGAGCGATGCCGCCGCGTGGCGCAGGTCGTAAGGACGGCGGACCTGCGATTCGGTCAGCGCCTTCTCGCGGGCGAGCTTCCACCACCGGTCGTAGACCGACTCGGAGGGCGGCCCGCCGTGCAGGCCCCCGGAAGAAGCGCGCATCCGGGCCGACCCTGTCGTTGTCGACATGGCTGGACTCAGCCGGACTCGGCTAGATCAACGACAACGGCCCCTGATCAGCATCTCTGCTGGTCAGGGGCCGTGTCTGCACCTGGTGGCGGGTAGAGGATTCGAACCTCTGTAGCTTTCGCGACGGATTTACAGGGCGTCCGCGATCTTGGCTTGGGCATAGTCACTGAGCTGCCGTTTCTGCCGTCCAATCGCCTGTCCGGGAGAGAGCCGCCCACCATCTGCCCACGGATGGAACTTGCCCCCAGGACGCCCCTCGCGGCTACAGCGTCATCCGAACCGACTCGATGAGATGCCAACTCGCGATGCTCGCCACCGTCGACACCGCAGCGGCCATCATGAAGACCCGCGGTGAGACCGGTGGCCGGCGGAGCCGTAACGCCACGAGGGCGGCCGCAGCCGCAAGGAGAATTTGCACCGCTGCCGCTCCCAGCCTCGTCCACACGAAGAAATCCATGGGGCCGACCCAGACGAACGCGATGAAGAGGACGGTGTAGGCCGCCTCCCCGGCGAGCAGCCCGAGCGCTACGCCGAGAGCGATGCCGGCGTTGCGGGTAGTGCCCGTCCTGAAGACGTGGGCGAGGTAGCCAAGCACCAATCCGCCAACCAACGAACCAACCAGCCAGAAGGCCGACGCGCGCATGATGGAGCCGAGCCCGTCCGGTGGTGGCGCCGAATCGCTGAGCCATTGCCGACTCAGCGAGGCAACGAGGCCGTAGTAGGTCAGGGTCGACAGGGCGAGTGTGCCGACCCCAGCGACAAGAGCTGATCTGAAAGTCGGGGCGTAGTAGCTCACGACGAGGGCCACCACACCCCAGGCGAATCCCGAGCTGAAGGCTGGCACGAGGACCCTGCCCACAGCTTCCGGCACGAGGTCGGCAGCAAACGCCGCCACCCCCAGGGCGACTCCCGCGAAGACCGGGGGAAGCACCTCACGCCGTACCGACCGTCTGCCGACGGTCCTCAACTCCGTCATTCGGGCACCGTCGGACAATTGAGGTTCATGCTTGCTGCCTGCGGACGGTCGACTGCGAACATCACCTGACGTGCGGCGAACTCCTCGAACGTGTCGACCCGCACCATGCCAAGGGCTTCCAGGAGCCGGACCGATCGAAGGTTCACCTCCTGTGTGACGGCGACCAGCCGGGGTGCGTCCGGGAACCGGTCGAAGGCAAGGCCGACGGCCGCAGCGCACCCTTCTCGGGCGTAGCCACGTCCCCACCACTCCGGCAGGAAGACGTAGGACAGTTCCAGATCCCCCGTCCGGTACCGGCCGAGGTGGCACCAACCGACGATCTCTCCGGAACTCCTCGTCACCATCAGCCCGCCCGTGTGGTCACCCATTCGCCGGTCGGCCGCCACCTCGTCAGACACCGGGCCGCCGAGGTAGCGCCGCATCACCGGGTCCTGCCACATCCGCTCAAGCACCGGCAGGTCAGACGATCGGACCTCCCGCAGCACGAGACGTTGGGTCCTGGCCAGCGCCTCGCCGGACTCGGTACTCATCGCGTCATCCTCCACCAGTCCCTCACTCATCCAAGGAGTCGGACGCTGAGTACATCGATCCCCGCGGCTGGATAACTCTGAGACAACGCCAACTCGACGGCGGACCATGTCCCGATGCTTAAAGAGGACGCTCTCGCCCGACTCCAGGACGCCGCTGTCTTCTGGAGCGTCGGTTCCGGCACCGCGGCCCAGGTGATCGAAGCCGCCTGCGACTGCCTCACCGCGGGTATAGACAGCCCGACTCTCGGGATCCTCGCCGGCATCTCGCCTGTGAAGGGCGAGGAGAATGACGATCTGCGGCGTTGGCTCGAAGGCGCACTGTCGGAACTCTCTCTGGATTACTACGGTGAGGGAAGCCGAGAGAGCGGGGAGGAAGCCCTCCGAATCATGGCCCGGCGACTGCTCGCACAGACCATCGCGCCCCGTGATCTCACCTCTTGGGCATACCGATTCATCTCCTATGACGGCACTCCGCTGGCAGCCGAACTGATCGCGTTGGACAACGCCTACGACCTCGTAGCCGCCATCCACGACTGGCAACCGCACACCAGCACCGCAACCAGGGATATCGACGCGGACGTCGTCGACGAAGCTCGGCGCCTTCTCGGCCACGCAACGACCGCCGAGACGGACTGAAGCACGGACGCTCATCCGAGTGCGTCCCCGATCTTGTCGTTCATGGTGTCGTCGCCGCCGTCGATGCAGTTGGCGTAGACGCGGAGCAGGACGGCGACGCCGTGACCCAGGCGCCGGGCTACCTCGGTCGACGGGACGCCGGCATTCAGCCAGAGCGAGGCCGCCGCGTGCCGCAGGTCGTAGGGACGCCGGACGAGCGGCGAGGCCACCTGCGATTCGGTCAGCGCCTTCTCGCGGGCGAGCTTCCACCACCGGTCGTAGACCGACTCGGAGAGCGGCCCACCGTGCAGGCCCCGGAAGAACCGACCGTCCGGGCCAACCCCGTGATTCTCGACGTGCGCGCACAGCAGCTCGACGAGCCGAGGCGGGATCGGGACCGTCCGAGTCTCCGCCCTCCCCCGGTGCTTGAGTCCGCGCCGCTCGTGGGAGCCGCCGTCATCGTCCAGTGCGAGCCGGCCCGCGGGGAGGTGCCGGCGAGCACCAGGCGGCCCCAGCGGTATTCGATCTTCTCGTGGTCGCAGGACCGGGAAGGCTTGACCGCCGCCAGGTCGTCGAAGTCGGCCCCGCAGTCGGCGCACCGGGCCGGCAAGGTCACAGTCTTCCCGTCGTAGGTCCGCGGCTTCCGATGGACGCATCCCCGCGTAGTAGAGGCAGCCGAAGAAGGCGGTGACCTTGTCGGCGCGTTTGCCGAGAGATTTCACCGCCTCCAGCAGCGTGGCGACCTGGGCCGGGTTCGCCACCACCCGCCGGTCGATGGATTGCGCGACCTCGGGGGCGGTCCACTGGACCCGGTCGACCGGGTTGGAGGCGATCAGCTCCAGCTCGACGGCGTACCCAAGGACGTTGTAGAAGGTGGCCCGCTTCCGCTGGACGGTGGAGGCAGCCGCGGGCTTGCCGTCGAGGCGTACGCACAGGCTGTCCAGGACTCGGCGGACCATGGCGGGCGAGTCCAGCTCGACGACCGGGAGCGACGCGGTTTCCAGCCAGGCCAGCGCCGCCGCGTGGTCGGCCGGGATCTCGTCGGACCAGCGGCGCGGGTTGAGGCCGTAGAGGTACAGCGCCTCGCGGAGCAGAGCGTCAGTCGGTCGACCCCGCTTGGTCGGGCGGGTCAGGGTCACCGTGATCGAGGTCAGCGCTTCGACGATCGAGCGCCGGGTCTTGGCCGCCGCCCGGGGCCACTTCATCTCGACGTACGCGCGGCTGTGCGCGTACCAGGTGGTGGGGCTCTTGGTTCTGGCCTCGGAGACCGGGCGGCCGGTGGCCGGGTCGAAGGGCTCCCCCGCGTTGGCCGCCTGGACCAGCTCGGCGCGGAACGAGTGCGCCAGGGCTTTGGTACGGAACATGTCCTCGAAGCGTTGGCCGCTCACCGCCCAGCGGACCCGCCAGGGCCGAGCCTTCCGGTCGGCGCTTGGCGATCTCCCAGATCTGGACCTCGTAGCTCTTCACGCGGCGTCCTGCTCCAGGTCACCGAGCCACCGACCGAGCGCCGAGCGGCCGACCCGAAGCTGCCCGTTCGGCGACCCGCGAAGACAAGTGCCCGCCGTGCGCCAAGATGAACCGCCGGCTACGGCAACCCCGGCCGAGGAGCAGCCGGGGTCGGGGCGGATTCGAGACCGGGCAGGGTGGGAGCCGTCATCGGCCCACCCCCACAGCGAGGCGAATGCGGTGGTCCCGGGCGCAGGTCCGCCGGTACTGTCCCGGGGTCACCAAGAATCCGAACGGCGAGGTCGAGATGAACAGCGATGACGGTACGACGGTGCTGTGGCGCCCAACCGGGCCGAAAGAGCTGGATCTCGTCCGCGAGTCCGGATGGCTGAAGTGGCCGCCGCGCCTGCCGGATCAGCCGATCTTCTACCCGGTCCTGAACGAGGACTACGCGGTCATGATCGCCCGGGACTGGAACGTGCCCGCGTCCGGCGTCGGCTACGTGACCCGCTTCCGGGTCGAGTCGGAGTTCCTGAGTCGGTACCCGGTCCGCCAGGCCGGCGGAAAGACCATTCTGGAGCTGTGGGTGCCGGCCGAGGAGCTGGACGAGTTCAACGCTCACATCGTCGGACTCATCGAGGTCGTGCACGAGTTCCGCTAGCCGCCAGCTGGCGGCGAGGGTGGCCGTCATCGGATGATCCCGACGACTTCGGGCCGATTGGGCTGGACGACAGCGGCTGGAGGCAGCACCGCGACTGATGCCGGCGGCATCACCGGCGCCGGCGGCACGGGTTCGGCGGTCTCCGGCTCGTCGTCCCAATCGCCCTGCGGCTGATCGGGCTCGGGGGCCGGCGGGGTGGTGGGTGCGCTGGACAGGACGACCTTGACCAGGGCGAGGAAGGCCAGCGACGGCACGGCCGCGACGATCCAGCCCCAGATGGGCGGTTCGGCTTCGGCGACCTGGGCGGCGAGGGAGAGCAGTGCGAACGCGATCAGGAGGACGCCGACCAGGCCGACGGGTCGGCCATCTTGGCGGCGGGCGCGGATCTCCAGGCCGAGGTAGATGGCCATCAGCTCGACGGCTACGGCGTTGGCCCAGCCGATCCAGTCAGGTTGGCCGTGAGCGACGGTCAGGCCATGGACATGGGTGAAGGCCGCAGCGCCGGCCATGGTGCCGATGGCGAGCAGGATCAGCACCCAACAGGTTCATGCGTCGGTCCGACTCGAACCCGGGTCCGCGAGGGGCGCCGGTAACGGCCGCGCGACGCTAAGTTGTGTGATCTGTCGTGTGTGGAGTGAGGTTGAACGTGAGCGATCGTGAGAAGCCGTCCCAGGACCGCCTTCGTCAGCATCTCGGCAGAGGGGAATGGGCCGGGATCGGAGCTGTCGTTGGGCTTCTTAGCGCTCTTGTCGCCCTGCTTGCATGGCTGTTCCCCGTAAAGGATGACCCGAGAGCCTCATCGCTTCCCAATCTATCCGCCATGCCAACCAACAGCCTGATCCCCTCCTCCACTCACAGCACGAATACGGGAACACCCACGCCTCCTGCGACTCTGGGCAGCGGTGATGCATCGCCCACTTCAACGGGGGAGCCGAAACGAGAGGTGGTGCATAGCAGCGGCAGCCCCCGCCTCCAGACCCTTAACGAGTACGGAGATGATGATTTCCAGAATGCCGACTACTGGGATATGGACGATAACGAGATTCGCTACAACGCAGCCGGCACCACGGATCTCGCGCTTAACGAAGGCTCCCTTGGTGGAGTCAACGGAACCATCTTCGCATCACCGCCGAGTGGGCAACCGACATTGCAAGAATGCGCTCAAATCGACAACAACGCATGGTCATCTCTAGCTACGGCATCGCAGCTACGAGCAGGCTCCTCATTCTGCGTACGCAGCAGCGAGGGCCGCCACGGCAAGCTAGTGGTAACGAAGTTGAGCATGTGCGAGAAATTCCTCGAGTCGGAGAAGGACCGCGAGCGCTTCGCGGGAGATATATGCGTTTTAGAGGTCAGTTTCTTGGTTTGGGAGTGATACTGGGCGAGCGTGGGGCGCTCTGGTCGGCACCTTGATCGGCCTGCTCTGGCCTGGCGCATCGATGCGCCGACCGGCTGACACTTGACTAAGCGAGATGTCTCGTCCCGCGTGTGATCCGCCCCCCAACGCTGCTGCCGATTCCTTCTGTATTGGATCAAGGCTCCGCACGGCGCGGGGGCGGTAACCCGGCCGGCGGCAAGCCGCCCCGGCCGCCTCCGGCGCCGGGGCGGCAAGCCACCGACTGCCGCCGGACCGCCGCCCCGAGTCTGTCGATCCGCCCGACGACACGATCACGGCCAGGCGGTACGGAAGCCGAGCGGGTCGGCCTCGTCGAAGATCAGGGCTTCCGACTGCCGCGCCAGCCCAACCCCGGGACTGGCTTGCCCCCGGTCCCTCTCCCGCCGCCGGCGACACCTCACCGCAGACCCCTCAGCCGATCGCCACATGCACGGACTCCGCCAGGCGAGGACCAGACGCCAGCCGCAGCGTTTAGAGCCCCAGGAGGACCCTCAGCAGGCAAGATCGACCTGCGCACCATCTGCCCACAACCAGTCGTCATCGGCTGGACTCGGCTAGATCAACGACAACGGCCCCTGATCAGCATCTCTGCTGGTCAGGGGCCGTGTCTGCACCTGGTGGCGGGTAGAGGATTCGAACCTCTGTAGCTTTCGCGACGGATTTACAGTCCGCTCCCATTGGCCGCTCGGGCAACCCGCCAGGGCACCCCACCGCGTCGCAACGCGGCGGCGGAAGCAAGGATAGCGGCTCACCCCGGGACCGGTGCAACCGGGTACGGTCAGGGGGTCGTGCCGCTGGTGGGCGGCCGACTGCACGTCCCAGACCGCCGGACAGCAGGAGCAGAAGCATGCCAGCGAACCCGTCTTTCGACATCGTGAGCAAGGTCGACCGCCAGGAGGTCGACAACGCCCTCCGGCAGGCGGAGAAGGAGCTCGCGACGCGGTTCGACTTCCGCGGTACGGGCGCGGAGATCTCCTGGTCGGGTGAGGAGGCGATCGGCCTTCAGGCGGAGACCGAGGAGCGGGTCCGCGCCGCTCTGGACGTCTTCAAGGAGAAGTTGGTCAAGCGGAACATCTCGTTGAAGTCGTTGGACGCGGGTGAGGCGCGCGCATCCGGCAAGGTGTTCAAGATCGACTGCAAGGTGATCCAGGGCATCGAGACGGACAAGGCCAAGGCGATCAGCAAGAAGATCCGCGACGAGGGCCCGAAGGGCGTTCAGGCGCAGATCCAGGGCGACCAGCTGCGCGTCACCGGCAAGAAGCGGGACGACCTCCAGGCGGTCATCTCGCTGCTCAAGGGTGAGGACTTCGGCGTCGCCCTTCAGTTCACGAACTACCGGTAAGACCCGATCACGTCTGCCGGTGCCATCGTGGATCACTTGTTGTGACCTCGGTGGACGTCGTCGCCAACGGTCGTCCTTGGTCGCTGCTGTTCAGCGCCCGACGGGCGGGCGGCGGCCTGGCCCGCATCCGCTACGGTCGCATCGTGGATCCTCGATCTCGGCGCGCGGACACCGGACGAATACTGGGCACGCTGTCGCTCGTCGTTGGCTTTCTGACCTCGCTACTCACCCTGTCAGCGGGCTACGACGGCCGGGCGCCGCACTTCGTCGCGTTCCTCCTCGTGCTGACCGGCATCGGCCTACGGATCGAGGCGGCGATCACCGACCGAAGGCCGTAGCCCTCGACGTCGGCCGTGACCGACCGAAGGTCGGTGGCGAGGCCGCAACGCCCGTACCCGCGCCGATCCGTCAGCGGTCGACGCGGTACCAGTGGGCGGTCTCACCGGGAATCGGCGTCAACCGGACCCGCGCGCCACCCGGGTCGTCGAACATGGGTACGCCGTCGCCGAGCAGCACCGGCGCGAAGAAGATCAGGATCTCGTCGAGCAGACCGGCCCGCAGGCACTGCTTGGCGACGTCCGCGCCGAGCACGTTGACGTACTTGTCGCCGGCGGCCTCCTTGGCCTGCGCGACGGCAACGTGTAGGTCGTCGGCGAAGGTGACGCCTTCGGACGGCTCGGTGGGTGGACGGTGGGTCAGGACGATCACCGGCCCGTGGTACCGGCCGCCGAAGGCGCCTTCGCTGTCGGTGCCACGGTTCGGGTCGTCGCCGCCGAAGGTGCGGTTGCCGGCGAGGATCGCGCCGATGTTGGCCAGCAGACGGTCGGCGGTCGGGTTTTCACCGCTGAGGTGTTCGGTGAGCCAGGACATGTCACCGCCGGGGCCGGCGATGTAGCCGTCGAGTGACGCGGTTGCCGAGTAGAGCAGCTTGGCCATGGTTCCCCTCTCGTCGACGCTCAGTCTGGCGCACCCCACCGACATCGCCGGAAAACGTCGGAGAAGGTCAGATCGGGACGGGCGCGTCGGCGCGTACCGCCTGGTTTTCCGCTCGGGCGATGGGCCCGGCGGGCAGCGCGGCGACCGCGGCCGCGACGGCCACCGCCGCGCCCGCGAAGACGAAGGCCCACGGCACGCCGCCGGCGTGGTCCACGATCAGGCCGGCCACCGCGCCGCCGGCGGCGCTCGCCGCCACGGCCACCGTGACCACCCAGGTGTACGCCTCGTTCAACATGCCCGCCGGGGCGATCCGGCCGACCAGGGTGTTCTCCAGGGTCAGCGCCGGAGCGATGACGGCCCCACCGACGACCAGCGCGACGCCCAACGCCAGCGGCGTGGGCATGAGCGCGAACACCACGAACGTGCCGGCCAGCGCGGCGAGCAGCAGGGCGAACTGGCGGGTCATGTTCGGCGGGGGGCGGCGGACGCCGAACCAGAAGCCGCCGATGGCGCTGCCGACCCCCCAGACCGCCAGCAGCAGCCCGGCGAGGCTCTCCGGGTCGTCGGTGGTGGCGTTGCCGGCGTACGCGGGGACGATGACACCGGCGGCGCCGAACGCGATGCCCAGTCCGGCGACGCAGAGCAGCAGTGCCGGGAAGCCGGCGACCCGTAGCGGACCGAGTCCCCGGGCGTGGTGTTCGCGCGGGTGGGGCCGCCAGTCGCGCATCACCCGGCCGAGGGCGACGGCGGTGGTGCCGACCAGGGTGACGACCGCCGCCCCGATCAGCGCGGCCGCCGCGTCGGCGACCAGCACGAACCCTGCCACGAGCAGCGGGCCCAGCACGAACACGATCTCGAACAGCGAGGTCTCCGCCGCGAGGGCGGTGTTGCGCAGGGCGTACCGGCCGGAGGCGGGGCTGGTCAGTTCGTTCCAGGCGCCGCGGATGGCGGCGGTCAGCGGCGGGTACGTCGCGCCGGCGACGCCGGCCGTCAGGTAGATGGCGGCGAGGGCGTCGTCGCCGGAGCGGCTGGCCAGCAGCAGCCCGGTGAGCGCCAACGGGTGGGCCACGGCGGTGACCAGCAGCACCGGGCTCGGACCGACCCGGTCGGCGATGCGTCCGGCCACCGGGCTGAGCGCGGCGCCGGCGACGGCGTAGATGCCGCCCGCGATGGCGGCCAGGGAGTAGCGCCCGGTCACCTGCTCGACCACGAGCAGCAGCGCCAGCGGCGTCATGCCGATGCCGAGCCGGCCGATGATGCCGGTGACCAGCAGGATCGGCGCACCGGGGATCCGCCAGACACCCAGGTACTGGCGCAGTGCGGCCACGAGGTGTACCTCCGCTGGGACAGGTAACGGGTAGAAGCCCTGTCGACCCTAACGTCCGAGGTCAGGCCATGGATGGTCGATCCGCTCACAGCAGCGCGGAGGCCGGGACTGACCGAGCGGTCACAAAGGGGGTAGGTTGCTGATCGAATTGGGTCCATACGCCGGCACCGCACGATGAGGCAGGAGGTCCGATGTCCGGGACTACCACCGCACCTCTGCGAGTCGAGATCTATTCGCTGTACGGCGACGCGAAGCCCAGTGAGGCCGCCTCGCCCAGCCTGCGCGGCTCCCTGCCCGCCCGGGCTGTCCAACAGTGCCCGCCGGTCGCCATCGCCTCGGGGTTCGGCTGGTACGTCTACCCGCCAACCGACTTCGCGCTGCGCTGGGACGGGCAGGACACCGAGTGGGCGCTGCTGGCGGAGAACGAGCCGGCCCAGTGGCGTTCGCTCGCCGGCGGTTACGACGGAAAGCTGCCGGACGCGGCCGGCCAGTTGCAGGCGGCGCCCGAGCAGTTCCACGGTGACCTGGACATCTTCGACAGGTACGGCGCGAGCATCCCGTTCCTCGACGCCGACCCGCGCGCCGCCAACACGGTCGAGCTGGTCGCCGGCGTGGTGGCGCGTACGTCCCCGGGCTGGTGCCTGATGGCCCGGGGCGTGCCGAACTGGCCCGCTCAGCGCGGCGTGCAGCTCTACGAGGGCGTGGTCGAGACCGACTGGTACACCTCGTTGCTGCCCACCATCCTGCGGCTCACCGAGGTGGGGCAGGTGGTGCGCTTCTACCGGAACATCCCTCTCATGTGCCTGCAACCGGTGCACCGGTCGACACTGGAGGCCTTCCGGCAGGCCGAACTGGTCACCGGGGAAGGGCTGCCGGCGTGGCCGGAGGACGTCTGGTCGGACTTCGTGGCGCTGCGCCGCCGCCGCCAGGATCCGGAGATCCGCAGCAGCTACCGCCGGGAACAGGCCCGCCGGGTCCGGGAGAACGCCGCCTACCAGCCGATCGGGGTAGCGGAAGCGGACCAGCCGACCTGATGCCCGACACCGACGCACAGCTCACGCCGTCGCCCGGTTACCGAGCGCTGTTCCGGCATCCGGTCGCTTCCCGTCTGGTCATCGCCCGGGGCATCTCGGAGCTGGGTGACTTCGTGGGCCTGGCCGCTCTGCTGCTGCTCGCGTACGACCAGACGAACTCCGTCCTCGGCCCGGCCGCGGTCTACGCCGCGCGTACCCTGCCGGCCCTGCTGGTCGCCACGGTGTTCAGCGGCTGGCTGGACGTGCCGGCCCGCCGCACCCTGCTGGTCTGGCTGTCGGTGGCCGGCGCCGCGCTGATCGCCGTCCCCGCGGCGGTCCCCGAGCCGCTGCCGGCGATCGTGGCGGCGGGCCTGCTGGGCGCGGTACGGGCCGCCTACGCGAGCGTCAACGTGGCCGTCGCCGCCGAGGCGGTGGACGCTCCGCTGCGGCTGCCGCTGTTCGGCCTCAGCGCCTTCGCCAACCAGGCGGGCCAGGTGGTCGGCCTGCTCGCGGGGGCCAGTCTGACGGTGGCTCTCGGCTCCCGGGTGGCGCTCCTGATCGACCTCGGGTCGTTCCTGATCGCCGCGGTCGTCCTGGCCGGACTGCCGAAGCGCCCCCACCAGGTACGCGGGCCGCGTCCACCGGCGACCGCAGGCGTGCGCATCATCGCCCGCCATCCGGTGCTGCGGGGCGTCGCCCTGCTCACCCTGGCCACGGTGCTGTCCGGCGCGCTCCCGGAGACCCTCGCCCCGGATCTGGCCGGCGGGGCCTGGCGTCCCGCCGTGCTGGCGGCGTCGGCGTTGGGAGGTGCCGTCTTCGTGCTGGTGGTGGGCCGGTCGCGGTGGTTGGGCCGGTTGGCCGGACAGGTGGCCGTCGCCGCGGCGCTGGCCGGCGCGCTGTTGCTGACCGGTGTCCTGGTCGCCGTCGACGCGCCGCTGGGGGCGCTGACGGTCGGCAACGCGTTGATCGGCGCGGGCGGCGGTTGGTTGATCGGGGCGCAGGCCACGTTCGCCCGGTTGGCCCCACCGGAACGGATGGGGCAGGTCGAGGCGACGATCGTCGCGGCGAACATCGTCACCTCGGGGATCGGCATCTTCCTGCTGGGTGGCGTGGCCGCCGTGCTCTCGCCCGGCGCGTCGTACCTGACGGCGGGCGTCGTCCTGCTCGCCGTCGTGCTGCTGACCCGTCTGGATCGGCCGCCCGCGCCGGAGTGACCTGGAAACGACTCCGCCCGCGTCCGTGAGCGGACGCGGGCGGAGTACGGGGTTCGGCGGGTCAGCGCTGGAACTGCACCGGCCCCGAGTTGGCGGCCATCCGCTCCAGGCGGGCGACCCGGTCCTCCATCTTCGGGTGGGTGGAGAAGAGGGCAGCCACCGCGCCACCGGCGAACGGGTTGGCGATCATCAGGTGGGCGCTGCTGGTGAGCGTGCCCTGAGCCGGCAGCGGACGTCGCCGGGCCACGGCATCGATCTTGCGCAGGGCGCTGGCCAGGGCCAGCGGGTCGCGGCTCAGCTCGGCGCCGGACTGGTCTGCCTGGAACTCGCGGCTGCGGCTGATCGCCAACTGGATCACGGTGGCCGCGATCGGCCCGAGGATCAGGGTCAGCAGCAGGACGGCCGGGTTCGGCGAGTCCTCGTCGTCCCCGCCACCCAGCGGGATGAACCAGGCGATGTTCGCCAGGAACGTGATGATGCCGGCCAGGCCGGCCGCGACGCTGGAGATCAGGATGTCCCGGTTGTAGACGTGGGACAGCTCGTGCCCGATCACACCGCGCAGCTCCCGGTAGTCCAGGATCTCGGTGATGCCCTGGGTCACGCAGACCGCCGCGTGCTGCGGGTTACGCCCGGTCGCGAACGCGTTCGGCTGGGCGGTCGGGCTGACGTACAGGCGCGGCATCGGCTGTTGGGCCTCGGTCGCCAGTTCGCGCACCATTCGGTACAGCTCGGGGAACTGTGCCTCGCTGACCGGTTGCGCCCGCATCGAGCGCAGCGCGATCTTGTCGGAGTAGAAGTAGGAAATGCCGTTCATGACCAGTGAGATGAGGACGGCGATGACCAGGCCGCCACTGCCACCGAACCCGTAGCCCACCGCGAGGATCAGCGCGGTGAGCAGGCCGAGCAGCGCGGCGGTCTTCAGACGGTTGTGGTGCACGATCTCTCCTTCGGTGCGCGGATCGCCTCGATCCGCTGACCGGTACAACAACCCGATACCCGTCAACCATCCGTCGGAACGCTGAGAGTTGACTGAGACCCGCTCAGCGGGCGGCGAGATCCAGCACGAGCTGCGGGGCGACGCCGAGCACCACGGCGGCCACCGTGGCCACCGCCAGCACCACCGCCACCACACCCACCAGGGGTACGGCCACCACGCCGTCTCCGCCCGGCGCGGGGCGCGGCGTCCACAGGCCGGCCGTCACCCGCAGGTAGTAGGCGAGCCCGAGTACCGCGTTCAGCGCCACCACCAGCGCCAACCAGGCCGCGCCGCCGTCCAGCAGCGACCGGACCACCGTCACCTTCGCGAACAACCCGGCCAGGCCCGGTGGCAGTCCCGCGAGACCCACCAGCGCGAGGCCGAGGGCAGCGCCGCGCCACGGGTGCCGGCGCGCGGCCCCGCGCAGGTCGTCAAGCGTGCCGCCGTCCGCCCCCGCCGGGCGCAGCGCGGTCACCCCGGCGAACGCCGCCAACTCCAGCACCACGAAGAACACGGCGTACGCCACGGCGGCGGCGTACGCGGCCGACCGCGCCTCGCCCGTGCGGCCGGCGGCCAGCGCAAGCGCGCCCAGCGGGGCGAGGATGTATCCGGCCTGCGCGACCGACGACCAGGCGAGCAGGCGGACGGTACGCCGCTGACGCAGCGCCACCAGATTGCCGACGGTCATCGTGAGCACCGCCAACAGGGCGAGCACCGGTCCGGTCCGGTCCGCCGGCAGCGCCCGCTGCACCACGGCCAGCACCGCCACCAGGCCGCCCAGTTTCGACGCCGTCGACAGGTACGCGGCCACCGGCAGCGGAGCTCCGTCGTAGGTGGCCGGCGCCCAGGCGTGGAACGGCACCGCCGCCACCTTGAAGGCCAGCCCGAGCAGCAGCAGCGTCACGGCGGCGGTGGTCAGCGGCAGGTCGCGCAACTCCGGCCGCTCGGCCAGCAGCGCGCCCACCCGATCGAGGTGCAGCCCGCCGGTCACCGCGTACAGCAACGCCGCGCCGAGCAGCGTCAGCGTGGTGGCGACCACGCTGACCACGAAGAACGTCACCGCCGCCTCGGCGCTGGCCAGGCTGCCCCGGCGCAGGCCCACCAGCACGTACAGCGGCAGGGTCAGCGTCTCCAACGCCACGATCAGGGTGATCAGGTCGCCGGCCGCGCCGAGCACCACGCCGCCGGTCATCGAACAGGCGAGCAGGAAGGCGTACTCCCCCACCGGTGACCGACCGTCCCGCAGCGCCGGCACGGACAGCCCGAGCACGCCCAGGGTGAGCAACGCCACCACCGCGCCGACCAGGGCCGCCCGGCCACCGAAGACCCACGAGCAGTCCGCGCCGACACAGAACGTCCGCCGCTCGCCGCCCGCGCCCACCAGCGCCGAGAAGACGGCCGTGCCGAGCGCCCCGAGCGCGGCCACCGCGACCGTGGCGCGGGGCCGCGCCAGCACGAGGTCGACCACCAACACGAGTACGGCGGTGCCGGCGGCCAGGTACGCCGGGAGCAACGCGATGCTGTCCACGCTCTGCACGACGCTCATCGGGCCGCCTCCGGTCGCGGCGCGCTTCTCGTGCTCACCTGTGGATCACCTCGATGAGGGCGTCGACGGGCGCCTCGGCGACGCCGAGGACCAGCGCCGGAACCAGACCGATCGCCAACGCGAGCAGCACCAGCGGCGCCCACGCGGTCAACTCCGCGCCGGCCAGACCCGCGCCGACGCCGCCCACCGCGGGGCTTGGCCGGCCGTGGGTGACCTGGCGCAGCAACCGCAGGAAGTACGCGGCCGTGAGCGCGCCACCGACCGCCGCGAGCACCCCGAGGGTCAGCCACAGCGGGCCGCCCACCTGAATCGCCGCGACCACCGCGAACGCCTCCCCCCAGAAGCCGGCCAGCCCGGGTAGGCCCAGCGACGCGACGGCCGCGAACGCCAGCAGACCGGCGAGGCGGGGCGCGGTCTCCCGAAGCCCGGACAGCTCGGCGAGCGCGCCCGTGCCGGTGCGGTCCTTCACGGCCCCGGCCAGGAAGAACAGCAGGCCGGTGATCACCCCGTGGGCCACGTTGCCGATCAGGGCCGCCTGGACGCCGGTGGCGGTCAACGTGGCGACGCCCAGCAGGACGAAGCCCATGTGCCCCACGCTCGAGTACGCGATGAGCCGCTTCACCTCGACCTGGGCCAGGCAGACCAGCGAGCCGACCAGGATCGCGGCGACCGCCAGCACCCCGAGCACCGGGGCGGCCCAGCGGGCGCCCTCCGGGGCCACCCCCACCGCGACCCGGATCAGCCCGTACGTGCCCATCTTGAGCAGCACCCCCGCCAGCACCACGCTGCCCACCGTCGGGGCCTGCGTGTGCGCGTCGGGTAGCCAGGAGTGCAGCGGCCAGAGTGGACTCTTCACCGCGAACGCGAGCGCGAACAGCGTGAACGCGGCCAACTGGGTGCTCCGGGACAGCCCGGCCCCGCCGGTCAGGGCCACGATGTCGGCGGTGCCCGCGGCGGCGACCACGACGTACACGCCGACCAGCAGCAGCACCGAGCCGACGAGGGTGTACAGCACGAACTTGCGGGCCGCCCGACGCCGGTCGACGCCGCCCCAGCCGGCGATGATCGCGTACATCGGCAGCAGGACGACCTCGAAGAACAGGAAGAACAGCACCAGATTCAGCGCGAGGAACGTGCCGAGGATGCCCACCTCCACGACCAGCAGCAGCGCCACCAACGCCCGGCCGCTGCCGCCCTCGGGCACCCGCCACAGCGAGTACGCGCAGCAGAGCAGCGTGAGCAGCGCCGTCAGCACCACCAGCGGCCAGGAGATGCCGTCGACGCCGAGGTGGAAACGCAGATCCAGGCCGGACGCCCAGGGCAGGTCCACGTCGTGCCAGGGGCGCACCGCCGGCGTGCCGGCCGACCAGGCGAACCAGCCCCGTCCACCGGACACCAACGCCACGGCGGCCAGCAGGGTCAGCGCCGCCGCGACCGTACCGACGATCCGCGCCACCCGGTCCCGGGGTGTCGCCGCCACCGCGACCGTGCCGAGCGCCGGCACCACCAGCACGGCGACGAGCAGCACCTGTCCGAACGTCATCGGACCGCCTCTCTTCGCGACTGCGGGGCTCGCAAAACCGGCTCACTCCTCGCGCTCACCGGACCGCCTCCAGGACGGCCGCCGCCAGGCCGATCAGCAGCGCGCCGGCCAGCACACCGGCGGCGGCCCGGGGCAGCGCCGCCCGGTGCAACGCGGCCAGCCCGACCCCCAGGCCCGTGGCGGCCCGGCCGCTGCCCTCCACGACCCCGTCCACCACCACCTCGTCGCCGGTACGCGCGAGGCGGGCCAGCGCCCGGACGGGGCGTACGACAAGGGTGTGCTGAACATCGTCGAGCCGGAACGCGCGGGCGAAGACCGGCCGCAGCGGACCCAGCGCGGTCGCCGGATCGGCGGCCGCGTCCCGACGCCAGCGCGCCCACACCAGCCCCGCCCCCACCAGCAGCAACGCCAGCGGCAGCAGCAGCCCCGGACCCACGTGGACCAGGCCGTCCTCCGCGCCCGCGACCGGCACGGTGGCGAACCGCAGCCGGTCGGCGAACGCGCCGACGAACCCGGCCAGGCCCAGCAGCGCGGCCGGCACGGCCAGCAGCAGCACCGGCCAGCGCAACACCGCCGGCGGGTCGTGCGGGTGGACCAGCGGCAGCCGGGGCTCGCCGAAGAAGGCCCGCAGCAGCAGTCGCCCGGCGTACCAGGCGGTGATCGCCACACCGAGCAGCCCCGCCAGCCAGACCAGCCAGCCCACCCACGACGGCGCGGGGCCGGTACCCTCCAGCGCGGCCGACTCGGCGACCGTCAGCACGCCGTCCTTGCTCCAGAAGCCGGCCAGCGGAGGCACCCCGGCCAGCGCGCCGAGGCCGATCACCGTGCACCAGAACGTCACCGGCATGGCCCGGCGCAGCCCACCCATCTCCGACATCAGCGTGGTGCCCACCGCGTGGATCACCGCACCGGCGGCGAGGAACAACAGCGCCTTGAACGCGGCGTGGGTGAGCAGGTGGAACAGCGCCGCCGACGGCGAGCCGACGGCCAGCGCGCCGGTCATGTAACCCAGTTGGGAGACGGTCGACCAGGCCAGCACCCGCTTGATGTCGTCCTGCGCGGTGGCGGCGAGCGCCCCGAGCAGCAGGGTGATCGCGGCGAGCACCCCGAGCACCGTCAACGTCACCGGAGCGGCAGTGAACAGCGGGTAGAGCCGGGTCACCGCGTACACCCCGGCGGCGACCATCGTCGCGGCGTGGATCAGCGCGGAGATCGGCGTCGGGCCGGCCATGGCGTCCGGCAACCAGGTGTGCAGCGGGAACTGCGCGCTCTTACCGGCCACACCGGCGAGCAGCAGCAGACCGGCGGCGGTCAGGGTCGCGCCGGAATGATCGTGCGCGAGCACGTCGGCGATCCGGAAACTGCCCGTCGACACCCCGAGCAACGCGATGCCGAGCAGGAAGCCGACGTCACCGACCCGGGTCACCAGGAACGCCTTCATGGCGGCGGCCGGCGCGCCCGCGAGCCGGCGGTCATGGGCGATGAGCAGGTACGAGCAGAGGCCCATCACCTCCCACCCCACCAGCAGCATGATCAGGTCGCCGGCGACCACCACCAGCAGCATCGCCCCCGTGAAGAGACTGATCTGGGCGGCGTACGGCGGATAGCGGTGGTCGACGTCGACGTCGTCGTGCGGGCCGCGCCGCAGGTAGCCGACCGAGTAGACCTGCACGGCCAGGGCCACCGCGGCGACCGCCACCGCGACCAGCGCGGCGGCGCCGTCCAGGCGTACCCCCAGGGTCACCGCCAACCCGCCGAAGTCGACCCACGTCGTCGACGTCTCCGTCGGACCGTCGACAGTCACCAACAGGGCCACGGCCAGCGCCAGCGCGCCGGCGGCGCCGGCCACACCGATCGTCACGGCCGCCGTTCGGGCCCGGCCACCGCCGACCGCGCCCCCGGGATGCCGTGGGGCCGGCGGCAGCAGCAGACCGGCCAGACCGGCGAGCAGCGGTACGGCGGGCAGCGCCGCCCCGAGCAGCCCGGTCACCGGGTCGCCTCCGCGTCCCGCCCGACGGCCCCGGCCGGTTCGGTCAACGCCACGTCGTCCACCGCCACCGTGGACCGCAGGCGGTAGAGCTGGAGCACGATCGCCAACCCCACCCCGATCTCGGCGGCGGCGAGCACGATGACGAACAGCGCGAACACCTGCCCGGAGTGCGGCAGAACCGCGCGCACCGTGGCGTCCGCGGTGACCAGGATCAGGTTCACCGCGTTGAGCATCAACTCGACCGACATGAGCACCAGCACGGCGTTGCGTCGACGCAGCACGCCGTACACGCCGAGGCCGAACAGCAGCGCGGCGGTGACGTACGGGATGACCGGCCTCACCGACGCCCCCCGGAGGCCAGTTCCGCTGCCGGCGCGGGCTTGTCCTCGGTACGGCGGCCGATGTCGGGCCGGGACAGCACGACCGCGCCGACCAGGGCGGACAGCAACAGGACGGAGAGCACCTCGAATGGCAGCACCCAGGAGGAGAAGATCTGCTCCCCCAGCCGCTCCGCCGTACCCGCGCCGGGCAGCGCGACGGCGCTCCACCGGTACGCGTCGATCAACAGCACGCTCAGCCCCAGCCCGGCCCCGCCACCGATCAGCGCGGCGGGCCAGCCGGGCCGGTCCAGATCGTCGGACGCCCCGATCGGGGCCCGCGTCAACATCACCGCGAACAGCAGCAGCACCACCACCGCGCCCACGTAGATCAGCACCTGGACCCAGGCGACCAGCTCCGCGCCGAGCACCAGATAGTCACCGGCCAGCGCGCCCAGGCAGACCACCAGGTAGAGCCCCGCCCGGACCAGATGCTTGGTGGTCACCACCAGCACACCGGCGCCGACCGCCACCGCGCCCAGCGCGAGCAGCAGCAGGTCCGCGCCGGTCACCGGGCCGTCCCCACGGCTCGGGCGGTCACGACGTCGGGCCCTCGTCGCCGGGGCGTACCGCCGGTGCGATCGACCGCGCGGCCTTGCGCGCGGCGGCGGTCTCCTCCTTGGCCGGCTCGCCGTTGGGATCGTGCGCGGGCGGCGGCGGCACCGTCGCCATCCACTGGCCCAGGTGGTCCTTGTCGTGCAGCAGGTCCTTGATGTCGTACTCGGCGTACTCGAACTCCGGCGACCAGTAGAGCGCGTCGAACGGGCAGACCTCGATGCAGATGCCGCAGTACATGCAGAGCGAGAAGTCGATGTCGAACCGGTCGAGCACGTTGCGCTGACGGGGACGGGCGGCGCCCGGCACCGCCACCTCCTCCTTGTGCGAGTCGATGTAGATGCACCAGTCCGGGCACTCGCGGGCGCAGAGCATGCAGACCGTGCAGTTCTCCTCGGACAGCGCGATCACGCCACGCGAGCGCGGCGGCAGCTCGGGAGCGACGTCCGGGTACTGCTGCGTGGTCGAGCGGCTGGTCATCGTCTTGAGGGTGACCGCCAGCCCCTTCACCAGACCGGCGCCGGGCAGGCCGCGCTCGCTGGCGCCGCCGGCCGGATCGCCGCGCTCGCTGGAATCGGTCATGTGGACCATCCTGCCCTGTGGCCCCGGCGCGCGCGACCACCACCCACAGGTCCGCGGCGGTACCGTGGCCGCGGGGAGGACGACCGCACCTGGAAGGACCCGCCATGACCGCCGCGCTGCAGTTCGACTACCCGCCCGAGAGCGGATGGACGACTGACGATCTGGACGCGCTGCCCGAGGATGGCCGTCGCCGGGAACTGCTCGATGGAATGCTACTGATGTCCCCTCACCCCACCCGCACCCACCAGAGCATCGCCGGCCGGCTCATGGCCGCGCTCGACGAGGACTGCCCCGACGGCTACGACGTGACCCAGGCGGTCGAGGTACGGATCAACCGCACCCGCTCCTTCATCCCCGACGTGCTGATCACCACGGCTGCCGCGGCAGCTCGCGAGCCGTCGAGGTACGAGCCGCACGAGGTGGTCGTCGCCATCGAGATCGTCTCGCCGAGCACCCGCTCGATCGACCGGGTGTTGAAGCCGGCGCTGTACGCCCAGGCCGGCATCCCCTACTACTGGCGGATCGAGACCCTGGACGGCGACCTGGAGGTCGTGACGTACCGGATCGACGCGGTGAACGAGGTCTACGCCGAGACCGGGCGGTGGACGAAGTTCGTCGACACCGGCGAGCCGTTCCCGATCAACCTGCCGATCAGCCGGATCACGCCGCGGAGCCGCTGAGGCCGCCGGCCGGCGGCACCATCTCGACGCCGAGCTGCTGAAGGAGCTGGAGCAGCTCGTTGCAGCTCCACACGTCGATGATCCGGCCAGCGGTGTCGAAGCGCAGGAACGTCGCCCCCGAGTAGCTGACCACCTGCCCGGTCGGCGGCACCGGCCCGAACTGCCCGGCGTGGGTGCCCGCCGCCCGCCAGTGCACGGCCACCCGCCCACCCGCGGCGACCACGTCGACGATCTTGTAGCGGAGGTCCGGGAAGGCCTCCCGGCGCTCGCGGTGCCAGGCCAGCGTCGCATCCGGCCCCGTCCCGCCCAGCCCCGGACACTCCCCGGCGATCAGCTCGTACGCCGACTCCTCCCGACGCGCGTTCCACACGTCGGCGATGAGCCGCCGGGCCGCCGTCTCCACATCCGTCATGACGGCAGGGTAGCCAGAAAAGATGCGGCCCAGCGCCGGGAGCAGCCGAGGTTGGCCCGTACCGCGCCGAGGGCCCGGATTTCGGCGAGGATGGGCAGTGAGGGCAACCGGAGCCGGAGGGCGGACGACGTGGCGCAGACAGGCGGGAAGTACGTCGAGCCGGGTGGCGAGTTCACCCGGGATCAGCGGTACATCGCCACGCGGATCACCGCGGACGGGCGGGACGGTTACCCGGTGGAGCCCGGCCGGTACCGGCTGGCGGTCAGCCGAGCCTGCCCGTGGGCCAACCGCCTCGTCATCGTGCGACGGCTGCTCGGCCTGGAGGACGCCATCTCGATGGCGATCGCCGGCCCGACGCACGACGCCCGGAGCTGGACCTTCGACCTCGACCCGGGTGGGCGCGACCCGGTGCTCGGCATCGAGCGCCTCCAGGAGGCGTTCTTCGCGCGCTTCCCCGACTACGAACGGGGCATCACCGTACCGGCAATGGTGGACGTGCCCACCGGGCAGGTGGTGACCAACGACTACGCGCAGATGAGCCTGGACCTGTCCACCGAGTGGAAGCCGTACCACCGCGAGGGCGCCCCGCAGCTCTACCCCGAACACCTACGCCAGCAGATCGACGAGGTCAACGACGTGGTGTTCCGCGACGTCAACAACGGCGTGTACCGGTGCGGGTTCGCCGGCAGCCAGGAGGCGTACGACAAGGCGTACCACCGGCTGTTCGACCGGCTGGACTGGTTGACCGAGCGGCTGACCAATCAGCGGTACCTGGTCGGCGACACCATCACCGAGGCCGACGTGCGGCTGTTCACCACGCTGGCCCGTTTCGACCCCGTCTACCACGGACACTTCAAGTGCAACCGGCAGAAGCTGAGCGAGATGCCGGTGCTGTGGGCGTACGCCCGGGATCTGTTCCAGACCCCCGGGTTCGGCGACACCATCGACTTCGACCACATCAAGCGGCACTACTACCAGGTGCACCGCGACATCAACCCGACGGGGATCGTTCCGCTCGGCCCCGACCTGTCGAACTGGCTCACCCCGCACGGCCGGGACGCCCTGGGCGGCCGCCCCTTCGGCGACGGCACCCCACCCCCACCCCCGGCCGAACCAGTAGACCCCACCCACACCCCCCTCCGCTAACCCCCCGCCCGCCCGCGCCCGCGCCCCGCGCCCGCGCCCCGCGCCCCGCGCCCCGCGCCCCGCCGATCTTGCACTTTCTGTCGTCGATGTGAGTGGGATGCCCCTTATGCCGCCGCAGTAAGTGCAAGATCGCGGGTGACCATCGCCCGGCCTCATCGATCATGGAGTTGTGGTGCCGGTTTTGGGGGTTGCCGGGCGCTTTGTCACCCACCACAACTCCATGATCGACGGGCGAGGGCGGGGCGAGGGCGAGGGCGGGGCCGGGGCGAGGGCAAGGCGGGGCGAGGCGGGGCGAGGGCGGGCGGGGCGGGGCGGGGGCAGGGCTGGGCAGAGGCGGGGTTAGAGGGCTACTCGGACTGCTGCGGTCAGGACCAGTTGGGCCAGGGAGGCGGGGACCAGGACCAGCCAGCAGAGGCGTTGGAGTTGGTCCTCGCGCAGGCGGGGGTAGGAGACCCGAAGCCAGATGATCACGAAGGCCACGGCGGCGATCTTGAGCAGGGTCCAGAGCCAGCCGAGCTGGTCGTCGGCGAACGGTCCCTGCCAGCCGCCCAGGAACAGCACCGTGGTCAGCGCGGCGATCACCACGATGCCGACGTACTCGGCCAGCAGGAAGAACGCGAACCGCAGACCCGTGTACTCGGTCATGTAGCCGAACACCAGCTCCGAGTCGGCCACCGGCATGTCGAACGGCGGGCGGCGGATCTCGGCCAGCCCAGCGACGAAAAAGATGATCATCGCGGGCGCCTGCCAGAGCAGCCACCAGGGCTGCCACGCCTCGACGATGCCGGACAGGCTGAGCGTGCCCGCCGCCATCGCCACCGACGCGGCGGCCAACACCAGCGGCAGCTCGTAGCCGAGGAGCTGGGCGGCCCCGCGCAGCCCGCCGAGCAGGCTGTACTTGTTGGCCGACGCCCACGCCGACATGAGCACCGCCACCACACCGATGCCGACGACGGCCAGCACGAAGAACAGGCCGATGTCCAACGGCTGCCCGACCAGGTCGTTCGGGCCGAGCGGAATGACCAGCAGCACCAGCAGGTAGGGCACCAGCGCCACAGCGGGGGCCAGCCGGAACACCGCCCGGTCCGCCTCGCGCGGGGTGATGTCCTCCTTCTGCACGAACTTCACACCGTCCGCCACGAGCTGCGCCCAACCGTGGAAGCCGCCCGCGTACATCGGGCCGAGCCGGCCCTGCATGTGCGCCATCACCTTGTGCTCGGCCTGACCGACCAGCAGCGGCAGGGTGAGGAACGCGACCACCACGCCGCCGATCCGGAGCACCAGCTCCACCCAGAGCGGCATCAGCGCGTACCCCCGTCGTCGTCGCCGTCGTCGCGCGCCGCCGGGTCCGCGACCGGCTCGGGCCGCGCGGACCCCGCCGGGCCGTCGGCGGCGTCGGCAACCCGGGGAGTACGCGCCGGACGGGCCCCGGCGCGGGCCGCGCCGGACGGTCACCGGCCGGTCGGGCCGGGGTGCCGCCGCGCGGCCCCTCCCCACACCACCCGCGCCGGCCGGGGTGGGCGTCGTCCCCCACTCGCCCGGAGCGGGCACGCCCGGCGGGCGGATCGGCCGGCGGCCACCGCCGGCCTCCGACTCACCCGGTTCCTTCGCGCCCGGCCAGGGCTTCGCCACCCTCGATGCGAGCACGAACTCCTTGCGCAGCGGGTTGCCCTCGAACTCCGGGGGCAGCAGCAGCGGTCGCAGCTCACCGTGCCCGGCGAAGTCGATGCCGAACATCTCGTGGGTCTCCCGCTCGTGCCAGGCGGCACCGGGGTAGAGGTCCACCACCGAGGCCACCGAGGGCGCGTCGCGGGGCACCCGGGTACGCAGCAGCACGCCGTGCCGCAGTCGCGTCGACCAGAGGTGCGCGACCACGTCGAAGCCCCCGGCCAACTCGTCGACCGCCGACAGCCAGTCGAAGAAGTCGCAGGCCAGCTCGGTGTCGTCGCGGGCGGCGCGGACGGCGGTCGACCAGCTCGCCGGCGGTACGTCGACGGTGGCCCGGGCGAACCGCTGCCCGCCGGAGACCGACGCGGTCGCCTCGACCGGCGCGAGCAACTCGACCAGCCGAGCGCCGACCTCTTCTGACGTCATGCCGCTGATCCTAGGGTCTGTTTCAGGAGGGCGGTCGAGCCGAGGCGAGGTCCGGGCGGCGACCGGCCTCCGGTGATCTGGTGGCTTTACCGGCGGTTGTCCCGCCCACGGGGAAAGATGAGGGCGTGCGCGCTGTGACGGTGAAACCCGGGCAAGCCAACTCGCTGAGCCTCGTCGAGGATCAGCCGGAGCCGGCGTCCGAGGAGGGCGCTGTCCTGGTCGAGGCCCTGGCCGTGGGCATCTGCGGCACCGACCACGAGATCATCGCGGGCGACTACGGCGAGGCGCCGCCGGGCGCCGATCGGCTCGTGATCGGGCACGAGTCGCTGGGCCGGGTGCTCGACGACCCGACCGGCACCCTGCAAGCCGGCGACCTGGTGGCCGGCATCGTCCGGCATCCCGACCCGGTGCCCTGCCCCAACTGCGCGGTCGGCGAGTGGGACATGTGCCGCAACGGTCAGTACACCGAGCACGGCATCAAGGCGCTGCCCGGTTTCGCCCGGGACCGTTGGCGGATCGAACCGGAGTTCGCGGTCAAGCTCGACCCCGCGCTGGCCCAGGTCGGCGTGCTGTTGGAGCCGACCAGCGTGGTGGCCAAGGCATGGGACCACATCGAACGGATCGGGCACCGGGCCGAGTGGCAGCCGCAGACCGTGCTGGTGACCGGGGCCGGGCCTATCGGGCTGCTGGCGGCGCTGCTCGGCGCCCAGCGCGGGCTCACCGTCCACGTGCTGGACCGGGCCACCGACGGGCCGAAGCCGGAGTTGGTCGCCGGGCTGGGCGCCACCTACCACGCGGTGCCGGTCAACGACCTGCCCTTCGAGCCGGACGTGGTGATCGAGTGCACCGGCGCGCCCACGGTGGTCCTGGACGTCATGTGCAAGGCCGCGCCGAACGGGATCGTCTGCCTGGCCGGGGTGTCCAGCGGCGGCCGGAGCATCGACTTCGACGCCGGGGCGCTCAACCGGGCGCTGGTGCTGGAGAACAACGTGGTGTTCGGCTCGGTGAACGCCAACCGGCGGCACTGGAACTCGGCAGCGCAGGCTCTTTCGCGCGCCGACCAGGTCTGGCTCTCCTCCCTGATCACCCGGCGGGTGCCGGTGAACAGGTACGCCGACGCGTACACCGCCGGGCCGGACGACATCAAGGTCGTGCTCGAGTTCGCCTCGTGAACCGGTCAGATCCCCGGTAGCCGGCCGTTGCGGAACAGGTCCACGAAGAGTTGGTGGTCCTGCCGGGCGCGCACCCCGTACGCGTGCGCGAAGTCCACCAGATGGGTGACGAACCCCGACTCGTCGGCGTCCACGGCAGCGACGATCGCCTCCTCGGTGGAGTAGTCCACGAGGTCGTGGCTGGACTCGTCGTCGGCGACCGAGTGCATCCGGGCCACCGCCCGGCCGAGGTCGGCCAGCACCCCGGTCAGCTCGTCCGGCTCGTTCACGTCGGCCCAGTCCAGATCGCCGGCGTACGGGGAGACCTCGGCGACCAGTTGACCCGCCCCGTCCAGCTCGGTGTAGCCCAGCCACGGGTCGGCGTGCGCCTGCAACGCTCGCTGCGACTCGGCGGTCCGGTGGCCCTGGTGCCGGAAGTAGCCGGCCACCGACTCGTCGGTGCTGTAGCGGGCCACCGCCGGGACCTGCGCCTGCTTCATGTAGATCAGCACGTCGTTCTCCAGCGCCTGCGTGTGCCCCTCCAGCAGCAGGTTGTACGACGGCAGCCCGGCCGAGCCGATGCCCACGCCCTTGCGCAGCACCACGTCCTTGATCCGGGCGGCCCCTGGACGCAGCCGGGCGGTGGCCGCGGGCAGGGTCTCCAGGTAGTCCTCGAAGGCGGCGAGCACCCGGTCCCGGGTCGTGGCGTCGACCTCGAAGACGCCGTCGGTGACGGAGAACCGCCGCTCGTAGTTGTCGACGGTGGTCTGCGCGGCGAGCAGGTCGACCCTCGTGTTGAGGCGGGCCTGTTGGAGCACCCGACGCAGCACCCCGTCGGCGTTGTCCAGGGTGATCGACCCGATGGCGTCGTCCCCGCCGGCGGCGATGGCCCGCAACTCGGTCAGGTAGGCGCGGGCGAAGCCGGTCACCAGCTCGTCGATCACCGTGTCGGAGAGGGCCTTGCTGTAGCCGAGCAGCGCCACGCTGGCCACGAACCGCCGCAGGTCCCAGGTGAACGGGCCGACGTACGCCTCGTCGAAGTCGTTGACGTTGAACACCAGTTGCCCGGACGCGTTCATGTACGTGCCGAAGTTCTCCGCGTGCAGGTCGCCGTGGATCCACACCCGGCCGGTCCGCTCGTCGAGGAAACGGTCGTCGGCGAAGTCACCGCGCTGGTCGGCGTAGAACAGCGCGGCGCTGCCCCGGTAGAAGGCGAACGGCGACGCGGCCATCTTGCGGAACTTGCGCCGGAAGGCCGCCGGATCGATCGCCATCGACGCGCCGAACTCCGCGCTGAGCACCTCGGTGATGTGGTCCGAGCGCCGGTCCCCTGAGCTGGTCATGGTCCGCAGGCTAGCCGGCCGGGTCCACCACGGGCTGGCAGAACGGGGTGGCGGAACAGGAACCCATCGATCATGCTGTCTGCGTCACGCGCGGGGGCCCGGACACCACGGTCACGTCGGCCGATCGCTGCTGCCATGGGCGGCAGCAGGTCCCTCGCCGGGCGTCGACCACGGAGGACCGGACACACATGTTCCGCAAAACGGGGACCCTGCTCACCGCCGCACTGCTCGGCCTGACCGCCACGATCGGTGGGGCCGGACCGGCCGCCGCGGCACCGGCGGACGCCGCCGGCGGCACCGTGTCGGTGGGCAGACTGATCCTGGAGCCGACCGAGCGGGGCTACCTGGACAGCCTCCCGGTGACCGTCACCAACACCGGCAGCGAGACCGACTACTTCTACCTGACGCTGCGCGAGCCGGTCCCGGGCGCGTTCCAGGACACGGACAGCCGCTGCGACTGGTTCGGCGCGATGGAGGAGAACCGGCGGCTGTTCGACTGCTCCCTCTCGAACAACTGGGCCTACCTCGCCCCGGGCGAGAGCCGCACGGTCACGCTGGACTTCCACGTGCTGACCACCCCGCGGGCGTACCCGATGAGCATGACCGGAGGCCGGATCGCGGTCTCCTCGATCAACGGTGGCCTGATCGCGGAGAGGTCGCTCACCGCGCTGTTCCGGTCCACGACCGGGTCGCTGATCCGCCCCCGGCCGTACGTCCAGGACGCCCAGCCGGACGCCGCCATCGACTCGGTGGGCCCGGTGACCCTCGACCCGGAGGGCACCGGCCGCCTCTACCTGCCGGTGACCGTGCGGTACAAGGGGGACGCGCCGCACGTCGGCCTCGACATCAAGGCCAGTCCGCTGCCCGCCGGGTCGCGCATCGAATACACCATCCCGTCGGAAGGGCCGGTCCTGACGGACCATTCCTGGGTACCGGGGCAACGGATGATGCCCGGCGAGGTGCGTAGCTTCGGATTGGTGATCACCCCGCCGACCGACCCGGCCGACGCTCAGGACGTCATCACCCTGGCGTTGACGACCAACTGGTTCCCGTCGGGCCCGGACGCCGACCCCAGCGACAACACCGCCCAGACCACGCTGGCCATCGCGGCCACCAGCTGATCACCACACGGCAGGGCCGTCGCTCGGACTCGTCCGGGCGGCGGCCCCGGCGTTCGTCAGCCCGCGTCGGGTGGGCGTACGGGTGGGGCGGTGAGGGAGTCGACCGAGCGTGGGGCGCTGGCCTCGGCGGGCGCGGCGAGCAGGTCCCGCTGCGGCACTCCGCCGATCCCGGACTGCTCGGCGGCGATCTTCTCCTGAAGGCGCAGGATGCCGTGCAGCAGCGCCTCCGGGCGGGGCGGGCAGCCGGGCACGTAGACGTCGACCGGGATGAGCTGGTCGACGCCCTTGGTCACCGAGTACGAGTCCCAGTAGGGGCCACCGCAGTTCGAGCACGCGCCGAACGAGATGACGTACTTCGGCTCGGGCATCTGGTCGTAGAGCCGCTTGATGGCCGGGGCCATCTTGTCGGTCACCGTGCCGGAGACCACCATGAGGTCGGCCTGTCGGGGGCCGTGGGCGAACGGGATCACGCCGAGCCGGATGAAGTCGTGCCGGCCCATGCTGGTGGCGATGAACTCGATCGCACAGCAGGCCAGGCCGAAGTTGAACACCCAGAGCGAGTAGCGGCGCCCCCAGTTCAGCACGAACCGGATCGGCTCACCGAGCACTGCCGGTAGCTGCACGGACGTCCCCTCTCCTCACCCCACAGTGAATCACAGCCGGCTGTCACGGACCGGACAGGCAACCCCACCGGGTCCGACCGCAACCGGCGGGCGCAGCAGAGTGTGTGACCGGTGCTGGCGAACACGCCGCCTGCGGCCACCACGGGGAGGACGAGTGCTTGTGACAGGAGAAGTACGGGTGGGCGGACCGCCCCCCGACCCGCCGGGAAGTCCTCTCCCCGCGACCGCCGAACTGGTCTTCGACGACTTCTACCACGCTCACTTCCGCTCGCTGGTGGTGCAGCTCACCGCGTACACGGGTGACCGTGGGCAGGCGCAGGACCTGGTTCAGGAGGCGTTCTGCCGGGCGTACGCCCACTGGGGTCGGCTCGCCCGGTACGACGATCCGCTGGCCTGGGTACGCCGGGTCGCCTGGAACCTCGGCCACAACCGCTGGCGGCGGCTGCGGACCGCGCAGGCCTGGCTGCTGCGGCAACGGGAGACACACGTCGCCGAGCCGAGCCCGGACCGGGTCGCCCTCGACACCGCCTTGGCCAAGTTGCCGCCGAAGCAGCGCCGGGCTGTCGTACTGCACTACCTCGCCGACCTGACGGTCGCCGAGATCGCCGCCCAGGAACGGGTCGCCGAGGGAACCGTCAAGTCCTGGCTGCACCGGGGACGGGCGGCCCTCGCGACGCACCTGCGCGACACCACCGAGGAGGTGCGAGATGTCTGATCAGGAGATCCTCGACCTCGCCGAAGAGTTCGCCCACTACCGCCGTACCGTGCTGGAGGAGGTCGAGGTGCCCGGGCCGGCCGCCGTGCGGCGGACGGCGCGAGGCCGCGGCCGTCGCCGGTTCGCCACCACCACCGCGACGGTGCTCGCGCTGTTCGGCGGGGCCGCCGTCGGGTACGCGACGATGAACGGCCCCGATCGCGAGCCGGGGCCCGTGGATCCCACGTCCGCGCCGTCCGCCAGCCCGTCGGCGACCGCGACCGCCAGTGCGACGGCGAGCCCGTCTGCCACGGCGTCGAACGGCGGCGCCAGCCCGACCGTCGCCGCCCCGAACGGCCGCATCGGCCGGGCCCAGTTGCTCGCCGCGACGGTGTCGCTGCCCGCCTGGACCACCCCGGCGGAATGCCCCACTGGGCGGGTGCGGCTGGGTGCCGAACCGGCCCGCGAAGGCGTCAACGAGCTGGTCGCGCTCGACTACGGCGACCTGGACGGCGACGGGGCGACGGAGACGGTCGCCCTCGTGCGCTGCCTGTTCGGCACCCGCGGGCCGTTCCAGGTGGTCGCCTTCGATCGGGACGCGTCCGGCCGGGTCGTCACCCTCGGCCGCGTGGCCGGCACCGCTTCGCCCACGCCGGGTTGGGTGACCGCCCTGGACGTACGCGACGACGGCGAGGTTCGGGTCGAGGTGCTCGACGTCGCGCCCGGCGGCGGCTGGCCGATGAAGAACTCCCAACGGCAGTGGCGCGGCTACCGCTGGACCGGTGACGCGTTCGACCAGGTGTCCGGGCCGAGCACCTTCGGCCCCAACCCGCGATCGGCCGACCTGTCGATCACCGCCACCGACCTGGTGTTGACCCCTGCGGCGGACGACTCCCGATCGGGCACGGTCACCGTGCGGATCCGCAACGACGCGGATCGGACGCCGCCCGGGGTGCTCTTCACCATCGAGCTGCCGAAGGCGCTGCGGCCCGTCGGGGACGGCTGGTCGGGCTGCGACATCGGGACGGGGAGCACCGTGCTGGTGTCCTGCCAGATAAGCGCCGTGCCTGCGCACGGCGAGATGCGGCGGACCCTGGAACTGCGGGTCGCCGCCGGTACCAGCCTGGCCCCGGGAAAAGCGACACTCTGGACCTGGTCCCGGGACCCGGACATGGACCCGTGGCTGGACAACAACAGCGATGACAACGAGTCGACCTTCGGCTATCGCTGACCCTTCCCGGACACGGACACGGATCGACTGGACGAGGCGGCCGCGCTCACCCGAGCGCGGCCGTCGTCGGCCTGCCCGTCCGCCGCGGCCCGCTCGTCGACTGTCGGATTCGCGGCTGGGCGGACCGCAACCAGGTGCCTCGCGGCGGAGTGTTACCGGCGCCCAGGGGCACCGGCCCAGCGGGCAAACGGGGAGGGGCAGTGACAGCAACGATGGGGGCCCGCGCCAACGAACCGCCGGCGGTGCTGACGTCCGGAGGGTCGAACGCGGCGGCGATCGCCTTCGACGACTTCTACCACGCGCACTTCCGGAGCGTCACGGCCCAACTGTGTGCGTACACCGGGGATCTGGGCCACGCGCAGGACCTCGCCCAGGAGGCGTTCTGCCGGGCGCTGGCACGCTGGGACCGCCTGGTCCGCTACGACGATCCGGTGGCCTGGGTCCGCCGGGTCGCCTGGAACCTGGCCCGCAGCCGCTGGCGTCGGCTCCGCACGGCACGCAACCACCTCCTGCGGCAGCGACGCGTCGAAGCCGAGGTGGACGGCCCCACGCCGGATCGGGTGGCCATCGACGCGGCGCTCACGCAACTGCCGCCCAACCATCGACGGCCGTCATCCTGCACTACCTGGCCGACCTGTCGGTCAGTCAGATCGCCCTGCAGGAAGGAGTGGCCGAGGGCACCGTGAAGTCCTGGCTGCACCGGGGCCGGACCGCCCTGGCCGGACTGCTGGACGAGAACACCGAGGGGGTGTCCGATGTCTGATCTCGACCCGCGGCTGCGCGAACGGTTGACCGCGTACCGTGCGGACGTCACCGCCCGGGCCGTCGGCCCCGGTCCCGACCAGGCCCGACGTACCCTGCGCCGTCGCCGGCGGACGAGGGTCGTGGCGGTCGCGGCGGCTGCGGTCGTGCTGGTGTTGGCGCCGGTCGTCGCCAACGCCGCGCTGAAGGGCGACCGGACGCCACCGGTACCGGCGGAGTCCGTCGACCCGACACCCCCGCCGACGACGACCCCGCCACCACCCACACCGTCGGTCAGCCAATCACCAGATTCCACACCCACTGCCGACCCGGGCGCCCCGGACGGCCGGATCAGCCGGGCCCAGTTGCTCGCCGCCCGTGTCGACCTGCCGACGTGGCCGCAGACCGCGCCGTCCACCTGCATCACGACGAACGTGCGGCTGGCGACCACCTCGAACAAGAGCTTCGTCCCGTTGCTCACCGACCTGTCCGTGGACCACGCCGACCTGGACGGTGACGGCGCTCAGGAGACGGTTGCCGTCGTCGCCTGCCGGTACGGGGAGGCGTTGGCGAAGCAGGTCGTCGCCTTCGACCGGGATGACGACGGGCGCATCGTGACGCTCGGCCGGGTCGTCCGGACCACCGACGGTGTCGAGGACATCCTCGGGGTGACCCTCACCGCGGCCGGCACGGTCGACGTGCGGGTGGCCGACCTGCAGCCGTGCTGCGACACCCCGACGTACTGGAAGCAGGAACAGACGCGTACCTACCGGTTCAAGGGTGGCCGGTTCGTGCAGACAGGCGTCCCCACGAAGTTCGGGAAGGATCCCCGGCTCACCGACCTGCGCCTGTCCATGACGCACACACTGGTAAACGTCACCGGTGGTCGCGAGCTGACCATCGTCCTCACCGTCACCAACGCGGGATCGGTCGACGCGGCCCAGGTCCAGTTCAGGGGCCTCGACGTGGGTGCGCCGACGACAGGTGACTGGTCCAGGTGTGACCCGGCGGCCGCGGCGGCCGACGACCACCGGACGTGTCTGGTGCCGGGGGTGCCGGCCGGCGAGTCGCGACGCTACACGTTCGTCCAGCGGGTGCCGAGCCGCTCGGGCACCGATGCGACCACCCGGTTCTTCTTCGTGACCCACTACGACGCGCAGGACCGGCAGTGGCGCGACCGCAACGAGAAGGACAACAAGGTGCAACTCCCCGGCGTGTTCTGACGAGGAGGATGTCCGGTGCCCCATCCCGTCGGGGTGGGGCACCGGGGTTCACTCGCCCGAACTCCAGTCGGGGCGTTGCAGGAGGCCCACGAACTCGACCAGCAACCTCTCGCGCAGCGCCGACGGGGCGGCGTCGAGCAGCGTGTTCACGACCGCCATCCGATCCGGCAGCGGACCGGAACTGTCGCCGCCGCCCAGGCCCAGCCCGGCCGCCAGGCCGGCCACCACCTCCGGCGTCAGCGCCTCGGGGGTGAGGACGCCGACCAGGGAAGCCACCTCGGCGGGCAGCCGCACCGGGCCGCTCGCCTGGGTCGCCGCCACCGCGGCGGCCAGATCCGGGCCGAACTCGGCCACCCGGGGCGCGACCGAGGCGGTCACCGTGAGGTGCACACTGGCCGGCAGATCGACGTACGACAGCTGGGGCTGGGTGTGCCAGCCACGGGCGGTCAACTCGTCGACCAGGACGAACAGGTCGGGGCCGCCCTCGGTGGCGGTGAAGCAGACCACCGTGGACTCCGGCTCGGCCATCAGCCGTAGCCCGTCGACGGCGCGGACCGCGTCGGCCAGGGCAGCGACCGCGTCCCGGGTGGTGGCGGCCAACCGCAGGTAGCCGGCGTCGCCGAGGTGTCGCAGGGTGGCGTACGCGGCGGCGATCGGCCCGCCCGAGCGGGTCGAGGCGATCACCGGGTTGATCATCGTGTAGCCGGGCCAGTCGGCGTACGCGAAGTACTGCGGCGCGCGTCCGGTGGCGTCCCGGTGCAGCAGCACCGACACGCCCTTCGGCGCGTACGCGTACTTGTGCAGGTCGACCGAGATGGACGTGACGCCGGGAACCGTGAAGTCGAACGCCGGCACCGGCTCGCCGAGGCGACGCAGGTACGGCAGGGACCAGCCACCGAAGCAGGCGTCGACGTGGCAGCGCACTCCGGCCTCGGCGGCGACGGCGGCGATCTCGGCGACCGGGTCCACCACCCCGTGCGCGTACGAGGGCGCGGAGCAGGCGACAAGTACCGTGTCCGGCCCGATCGCGGCGGCCATCGCGGCGGGTTCGGGACGCAGCGTGTCCGGCGAGACCGGCACCACGTCCAGCGCCACCCGCAGATAGTGCGCCGCCTTCGCGAACGCGGCATGCGCGGTCGACGGCACCACGATCCGGGGCGCGGCGATCTCCGGGTGCGCGTCCCGGGCCGCCTTGACGGCGAGGATCAGCGACTCGGTGCCGCCGCTGGTGACGCTGCCGACCACGTCCGGCGCGGTCGTCCCCGGGCCGCCGCCGAGCACCCGGCCGGCCGCGCCGACGAGCGCGTTCTCCATGGCCAGCAGGGACGGGAACGCGGTCGGGTCGAGACCGTTGACGTGGGCGCTCTCGGAGTGCGCGGCGGCGGTGAGGTCGTCGAGTCCCGGCACCGCCGGGTCGTAGACGTAGGCGAACAGCCGTCCACCGTGGGTGGGCCGGTCACCGGCGCGCAGCCGCCGAACCTCGTCCAGCGCCTGTTCCGCGCTGACCCCGTCGCGGGACAACGCGCCCGCCCCGAGCGTGTTCTCGTCGATCATGGAGTCATGGTGCCCTTCTAGTAACGGCTAACGGCTTTTGTCTCCCACCACAACTTCATGATCGACCCCGAGGGTGGGGGCAGGGGTGGGGAGGGTGTAGTGGCGGAGCAGGAGGATGGGGGGAGCTATCAGCAGGGCTGGGATCAGGGTGAAGCCGAGCAGGACGCCGAGCCTCGCCGTGTCGGACTGGGCGGCGGCGGTTCCGGTGTCGGAGGAGACGTAGCCGGAGACCTGCAGCACCAGGCCGTAGATGCCGGGGCCGAGCGCCAGGCCGAAGGTCTCCCCGGCGGTCCACAGGCCGGTGAAGACGCCCGCCTGCCGTCGACCGGTGCGTGCCGTCTCGTACGCGATGCAGTCGGGGAGCATGGCCAGCGCGAACACCTGTTGCCCGGCGTACCCGACGCCGAGCACCGCGACCACCAGGTAGACGGCGACCGACGGCAGCACCGGGGCGGCGACCAGGGCGAACGCCCCGGCGGCCAGGATCAGCCCGGCGACGACCAGGGCGGCCCGCTTGCCCAGCCGGGCGCCGACCCGGGCCCAGAGCGGCATCACCAGCAGCGCCGGCCCGACGAAACAGGCGAAGAGCAGCGTCGGCCCGTTCCGGTCGTCGCGCAGGATCTGCCCCGCGAAGTAGTTGACCCCGGCGAGGATGGTCGCCACCCCCACGGACTGCACCACGAAGCAGATCAGCAGCGCCCGGAACGGCCGGTTGGCCCCGGCCACGGCGAGCTGCGCACGCAGCGTCGGTTCGCTGACGTCGACCACACCAGCGGGTGCGGACCGGGTGCCGAGAAACGCGCCGAGCGCGCCGACGCCGATGAGCGCCGCCACGAACAGGCCCATCCAGCGGTGTCCGGGCACGCCGTCGCCGCCGGCCGTCACCACCAACGGGGCGACCGCGCCGGAGATCAGGATGGCCAGCGCCAGCACAGCGATCCGCCAGGTCATCAGCCGGGTGCGTTCGGTGTGGTCGTCGGTCATCTCGGCGGGCATCGCCATGTACGGCACCTGGAAGAAAGCGAACGCGGTGGCCGTGGCCAGGAAGGCGAGCGCCACGTACGTCGCGGCGGCCGGCCCCTTGTCGAACGGCGCCGCGAAGATGGCCGCGAAGAGCGCGGCGAGCGCGAAACCGGCGACGAGCAGGTACGGGCGGCGTGCGCCCCAGCGTGACCGGGTGCGATCGGAGATCCGGCCGGCGACCGGGTTCACCAGCACGTCCCACGCCTTCGGCAGCAGCACCAGCAGGGCGGCTACCCCGGCGGCGACGCCGAGCGTGTCGGTCAGGTAGGGCAGCAACAGCAGGCCGGGCACGGTGCCGAACGCGCCGGTGGCCAGCGAGCCGAGCGCGTATCCGACGTGCACCGGTCGGGGCAGCCGTCCGGTGGCGGGCAGGCCGGCAGCACCCGGCGGCTGGTTCATGGGGCCGAATGTTACTCACGTTATGGCGGGGGTCACATCCCCTCCCCGGGCGACCAACCCGCCGCCGCGATGTCCACCCCCGCGCCGCGCAACGGCGTCCCTTCGGCCCGCAGCCGGGCCCGCGCCTCGCGCTCGTGCCCCGGTGGCAACCGGCCGCCCGCGGTCACCACTCGATGCCAGGGCACCGAGCCACCGTGCCGGGCCATGATGGCGCCCACCAGGCGCGCGGAGGAGCGACCCGAGCGTTCGGCCAGCGCGTCGGCGACCGCGCCGTACGACATCACCCGGCCCTCGGGAATCCGCTCCACGAGGTCCAGCACGGCCTCGACGTACTCGTCAGGAGTCACAATCCGCCACCATATGGGAACGCCACCGGGCCACGCGGGCGTGACCACGCAGAATGGGCGGGTGCGCGACGCAGTCACGGCCGCTCGGCGGATCGTCGTCAAGATCGGGTCCTCCTCGTTGACCACCGCCACCGGCGGTCTCGCCGACGAGCGGGTCGACGCGCTCGTCGACACCCTGGGTCGGCTCGGCGCCGAGGGACGCGAGGTCGTGCTGGTCTCCTCCGGCGCGATCGCCGCCGGCCTCGCCCCGCTCGGTCTGACCCGACGTCCGCGCGACCTGGCCACCCAGCAGGCCGCCGCCAGCGTCGGCCAGGGCCTGCTGATCGGCAGGTACGCGGCCAGCTTCGCCCGGCACGACCGCACCGTCGGGCAGGTGCTGCTCACCGTCGACGACGTGACCCGGCGGGCGCACTACCGCAACGCGTACCGCACCCTGCGCAAACTCCTCGACCTGCGGGCCGTGCCGATCGTCAACGAGAACGACACGGTCGCCACCGAGGAGATCCGGTTCGGCGACAACGACCGGTTGGCCGCCCTGGTGGCCGCCCTGGTGCACGCCGACCTGCTGGTGCTCCTCTCCGACGTGGACGCGCTCTGGACCGGCGACCCGACCCGTCCACAGTCGGTGCGGATCGCCGAGGTCCGTAACGAGGAGGACCTCGCCGGAATCTCCATCGGCGGCGCCGGCCGGTCCGGAGTCGGCACCGGCGGCATGGTGACAAAGGTCGAGGCGGCCCGGATCGCCACCGGCTTCGGCATCCCCGTGGTGCTCACCTCCGCCGACCTGGCCGCCCCGGCGCTGGCCGGCGAGCCGGTCGGCACGCTGTTCCACCCGCAGCGGCAACGGCCGACGGCCCGGCTGTTCTGGCTGGCCCACGCCACCTCGCCCCGGGGACGCCTGCACCTGGACCCGGGCGCGGTGGCCGCCGTCGTGGAGCGGCGCAAGTCGCTCCTGCCGGCCGGCATCACCGCCGTGGACGGCACCTTCACCGCTGGCGACCCCGTGGACCTGGTCGACGACGCCGGTGCGCCGGTAGCCCGTGGCCTGGTCAACTACGACGCGGTGGAGCTGCCCGGCCTACTCGGCCGTTCCACCTCCGAACTCGCCGCGGCGCTCGGCCCGGCGTACGAACGGGAGGTCGTCCACCGCGACGACCTCGTACTGCTGTAAGCAAGGGCACCTTGTTAACGCCTAGCGTTGTACAAGGGGCCCTTCCTAACGCGAGGAGTGACCGATGAGCGTCGTCGAGCAGGCGAAGCGGGCGCGGGACGCCGCTGCCGAACTGGCCGTGGCCACCCGTACCGTCAAGGATGCCGCGCTGGTCGCGATGGCCGACGCGCTGGTGACGCGTACCCCGGAGATCCTCGCCGCCAACGAGGCGGACCTGGCGGCCGGGCGCGAAGCCGGGCTGAGCGCGGCCGTGCTGGACCGGCTCGCCCTCGACGAGGGCCGGGTGGCCGGCATCGCCGGAGCGCTGCGTGAGATGGCCGCGCTGCCCGACCCGGTCGGCGAGGTGGTCCGCGGATCGACCCTGCCCAACGGGCTGGAACTGCGCCAGATCCGGGTGCCGTTCGGGGTGGTCGGCATCATCTACGAGGCGCGGCCCAACGTAACGGTGGACGCCGCCGGGATCTGCCTCAAGTCCGGTAACGCGGCGCTGCTGCGCGGGTCGTCGTCGGCCGCGCACTCGAACGCCGCGCTGGTAGCGGTGCTGCGCGACGCGGTCGCCGGGGCCGGTCTGCCGGCGGACGCGGTGCAGTTGCTCGACGCCAGTTCGCGCGACTCGGTCAAGGAGCTGATGCGGGCTCGCGGGCTGGTCGACGTGCTCATCCCGCGCGGTGGCGCGTCGCTGATCCGCACCGTGGTCGAGGAGTCGACAGTGCCGGTGATCGAGACCGGGGTGGGCAACTGCCACGTCTACGTCGACGCCGCCGCCGACCTGGGCAAGGCCGTCGCGGTGACGTTGAACGCCAAGACGCAGCGCCTGTCCACCTGCAACACCGCCGAGTCGCTGCTGGTGCACGTGGACGTCGCCGACGCGTTCCTACCGCCGATGCTGGCCGCGTTCGCTGAGGCCGGCGTGACCGTGCACGGCTCCCCCGAGGTGGTCGCCCACTCGGCGGCCGTCGTCCCGGCCACCGAGGAGGACCACGCCACGGAGTACCTGTCGGCCGACATCTCGGTGGCGGTGGTCGACTCGCTGGACGCGGCGGTCGCGCACATCCGCCGCTTCGGCACCGGACACACCGAGGCGATCATCACCGACTCGACGACCGCCGCCCGCGAGTTCGTCGCCCGGGTGGACGCGGCGGCGGTGATGGTGAACGCGTCGACCCGGTTCACCGACGGGGGCGAGTTCGGCTTCGGCGCGGAGATCGGCATCTCCACGCAGAAGCTGCACGCCCGGGGGCCGATGGGCCTGCCCGAGTTGACCAGCACCAAGTACGTCGTCACCGGCGACGGTCACGTGCGCTGATCGCCCGGCCGGCAGGCCCGGATCGCGGACAGCGTGGAGTGCACGTCGAACTGGTGACCGTCGTCGCTCTCCCACCCACCGTCGCTGCGCTGGGTCTCGCCGAGCCGCCGCAGGGCGCGCACCATGACCCAGTCGTGGGAGTCGATGCCGACGCGGCGCAGCGTGGCCGCCAGCCATGCCACGTCGCCCGCTGACATCGTGGCCATCCGTTCGGCGAGCACCACCTGGATCCGCGCCGACTCCTGGAACATGTCCTGGCGGTGCAGTACTGCCGCGCTCAGCCAGCCGGCGGCGAGGAACGACGGCCAGGTCCCGTCCGGGCGCAGCCGCGCGACGATCGACTGCGCCGCGGCCTGCACCACACCGGCGTACGCCCCACCGACCCGGTGATCGAGCGGACCTGAGGCGCGGGCGTCCAGGCCGGCGACGGTGAGCCAGAAGCCGGCGTTGGCGGTGAGGAAGAGTTTGGCCTCGGGGTCACCGGGTCGGGCCCACTCGGGCGCCGAGCCGGCCAGGGAGAGGTCCTCGTCCCAACCGCCGTCGGGCTGCTGCCGGGACGCCAACCAGTCGAGCGCCCGGCGGGCGGCGGGACGACCCAGCGCACCGAGGTCGTCCAGCTCGCCGAGCCGGAAACAGGTGGCGTCGACCGAGGCCACCTCACCGCCCCAGGTCGCCGGCCAGCCGCCGTCGGGTGACTGGCCGACCTCGGCCGCGTCCAGCAGCTCCGGCGGGGCGGGCGTGCCGTTGCGCAGCCAGGAGAGGCGGGCGCGTTCCACCGCGTCCCCGTGCGCCACGACGAACCCGATCGCGGCTTCCAAGTCGACCACGGCGGAGACGCTACCTGCGCAGACACGATCCCGCCTCGGGGAATCGGCCAGCCGGAAATGGCTGCGTCGCTCGGTGCGCGGGTCTGGTCGGAGCTATCTGCGTCGATTGACGCGACGGGTCGGAGCCGGGACGACAGGGCCGTCCCGGCTCCACCGGTCAGTACGCGGGCAGTGACGGGTCGATCTGCTTGATCCAGGAGAGCACGCCGCCCTGCACGTGGACGGCGTCCTTGAAGCCGGCGGCCTTGAGCGCGGCCAGCGCCTCGGCGGAGCGCACACCGGACTTGCAGTGCAGCACGATCTGCTTGTCCTGCGGCAGCTTCGCGAGGGCCTCACCGGAGATGATGTCGCCCTTGGGGATCAGGGTGGCGCCGGGAATCCGCACGATCTCGTACTCGGCCGGCTCCCGCACGTCGACGAGGAAGATGTCCTTGCCGGCGTCCTGCCACTCCTTGAGCTCCAGGGCGGTGATGGTCGAGTCGAGCGTCGCCTCCTGGGCCTCGACCGAGACCGCGCCGCAGAAGTCCTCGTAGTCTTCCAGCAGGTCGGTGACGGTCGGGTTCTCGCCGCAGAGCACGCAGTTCGGGTCCTTCCGAACCTTGATTTTGCGGTACTCCATCTCCAGGGCGTCGTAGACCATGAGCCGGCCCACCAGCGGCTCGCCGATGCCGGTGAGCAGCTTGATCGCCTCGTTCACCTGGATCGACCCGATCGACGCGCAGAGCACGCCGAGCACGCCACCCTCGGCGCAGGAGGGGACCATGCCGGGCGGCGGCGGCTCCGGGTAGAGGCAGCGGTAGCAGGGGCCGTGCTCGGCCCAGAACACCGACGCCTGCCCGTCGAACCGGTAGATCGAACCCCAGACGTACGGCTTGCCGAGCAGCACCGCGGCGTCGTTGACCATGTAACGGGTGGCGAAGTTGTCGGTGCCGTCGACGATCAGGTCGTACTGGGCGAAGATCTCGCGGACGTTCTCCCGGTCCAACGCGGTGTTGTGGATCTCCACGTTGACCAGCGGGTTGATCT
The DNA here is from genome assembly GCF_050948405.1 of Micromonospora sp. CA-248212. Taxonomy (NCBI): domain Bacteria; kingdom Bacillati; phylum Actinomycetota; class Actinomycetes; order Micromonosporales; family Micromonosporaceae; genus Micromonospora; species Micromonospora sp. CA-248212. Next base: position 6,558,839 of record NZ_CP192023.1, read on the forward strand.
CGCGGATCGACGCGGCGGCGGACTCGGCCTTCGAGCGGCCGACATCGGACACGCCGTGGATGACCTGGCGCTGGAGGTTGGACTCGTCGACGGTGTCGAAGTCGATGATGCCGAGCGTGCCGACCCCGGCAGCGGCCAGGTACAACAGGGCCGGCGAGCCGAGGCCACCGGCGCCGACACAGAGCACCCGGGCGTTCTTCAGCCGCTTCTGACCGGCCACCCCGACGTCCGGGATGATCAGGTGGCGTGAGTAGCGGCGGATCTCGTCAACGGTCAGCTCGCCGGCGGGCTCGACGAGCGGGGGCAACGACACGGTGGACTCCCCGGGATCGGCGGTGTGAACCGCGCCATTGTTGCTCGCCGGGGCCCCGCTCGGCCATGAGGGAGGACACGTGGTCCGCGATGCGGGAGCGGGAATAACTCAGGGGATGGCGTCGCCGGCGTAGCGACGGCCGTCGAGGTAGGGCCAGGCGTTGGCCACGCAGCCCTCCAGCCCGTACGTCTGCTGCTGCATCACCGGGGCGGGCTCGCCCGGACCGGGGCACGCCTCGTGCTCGGCACCGAGCTCGTGGCCGACCTCGTGGTTGATCACGTAGGTGCGGTACGTCTCCAGCGGTGCGCCGTAGTCGGGCACCGCCTCCTGCCAGCGGGCCAGGTTGATGATCACCCGGCCGGGTAGCCGGCAGGACGTGTAGCGCTCGGTGGACAGGCCGCCCTCGGCGCACATCCGCTCTGACGTGACCGGGGTGGCGAGGTAGATGGTGAAGTCGGCGGCCCGGGCGTCGGCGACCCGCTGCACGCGCAGCTCGCCGGAGGCGATCCAGCTGCGCGGGTCGGCCAGCACCTCGTCGACCCGCGCCGCGAACGTGCCGGCGTCCTGGCCGCTGTCGCGCTCGACCACGACGCGGTACCGGCGCAGCGGTCCGTCCTCGCCGTGCACCGCGGTTTCGGAGTCGGCGGCGGTGAACCGTCCCGCGCCGACCGACGGGTAGTCGCTGGGCGCCGGATGGGCCTCCCCGCCGCCCACGCCCATGCCGCCCGGTGTCGGGATGGGCGGCGCGTCGGCCGGCGGCTCACCGCCACCCGCCACGGTCACGCCGATGGCGCCGGCGGTGGCGAGGACGAGCACACCGAGCAGCAGAGTGCGCCGTCGGCGACGGCGCATTCGCACGAGACTGGGACGCGCGCCCTCGTACGCCGACCCTGCCAGCGGGTCGGGCGGCTCGGGCGGGCCGTAAGGGGACGACGGCGTCATGACGCCAAGCCTGCCAGATTATTCGGGCAATTCTCCGCTTTTGGCTGCTATTGCCGCAATACGTCTCAGAGTGCCGGCCCGGCGTAGCGCCGACCGTCGACGTACGGCCACGGATTGGCCCGGCACCCGTTGAGGAAGAGGGTCTGCTGCATCATCACCGGCGCCGGACGCCCCGAGCCCGGGCAGCGCTCGTGATGGTGCCCGAGCTGGTGACCGACCTCGTGGTTGACCACGTACGTCCGGTACACCGACAGCGGCACGCGCGCCGAGACGTAGTGCGGCACCGACAACCGCCACCGGTCCAGGTTGACGATCACCTGACCGGGCGCGCGGCAGGAGGTGTACGGCCGCCCGTCGATCCGGATGTCCACCCCACCCGCGGCGCACATCCGGCCCGCCGTACGGGCCGTCGCCAGGTAGACGGTGAAGTCCCGGGGAGCGTCCCCCGGCACCTGCTGCAACCGCAGCCGACCGCTGTCGACCCAGCTGCCCGGTCCGGTGAGCGCCACCTGGACGGCCTGCGCGAACGCGGCCACGTCCTCGTCGCTGCCCGACTCGACCGCCACCCGGTAACGACGCAGCTCACCCGCGCGGCCCAGGACCGGGCCGGAGCGGTCGTCGTGTTCGAAGCGGCCCGTCCCGGCGCTCGGGACCGCTCCGGGCATCCGCAGCACCGGCGACGCGCTCGGCGACGCCGCCACCGTGGCGCTCGGCGACGGGCTCACCGACCCCGGCAGCGGCCTCGCCACCAGCGGCGGGGCGGCGGCCTCCTCGGCGGTCAGCCGGTCGGACGGCTCGCCCCGCTCCTCGGCGACCACGGTCACTGCCGCGCCGATCGCCAGCACCACCGCCACCAACTGGGCGATCAGCGCGAAGCGTCGATGACGGTGAGCGGACCTGAACATTCCGGTCAGCCTGCCAGATCGGACGGCCGGACGGCGTCCCCCTTTTCGGTGAGCAGACCCACCACCGCGCGGGCGACCAGCCGGGGCACCTCGAGCTGCGCCACGTGGCCGACCCCGTCGAGCATCAACAGGCGGCTGTCCGGGATGGCCCGTGCGGTCTGCGGCGCGACCCGGACGTCGACCAGCCGGTCCTGCCGACCCGCCACCACGAGCGTCGGCGCGCGGACCGCCCCGGCGAGCCGCCACAGCGACCCGGACCCCGGCAGGTACGCCCGCAGGAAGCTGGAGACCAGACCCCGGAACGTCCGGACGTACGCGGCCGCGTAGTGCGCCGCCTCGTACCGCACCCGGATCTCCTCCAACGCCTCCTCCCGGCGCTGCACACAGATGCGGCTCAGATCGGCGACACACGCCTCAAGCACCTGCTCGGCCATGATCTCCGGGGCGAGCTGGGTCAACCGCCGGGCGACCAGCCGCTCACCCCCCGGAATGGCCAGCACCGGCAGCATCCTGCCCTGCAACGACCGTCGGAAATCCAGGAACGGCAGCGCCGGAGAGATCAGGGTGAGGGTGCGGACCAGGTCCGGCCGCAGCCCCGCCACCTGGACCGAGACCGCGCCGCCCAGCGAGTTGCCGAACAGGTGCACCGGTCCCCGACCGGAGTGCTCGATCCACCTGATGACCAGGTCGGCGAAGGCCGGAATCGTGTAGCGCCGTCCCGGCTCGCTGCGACCGAACCCGGGCAGGTCGATGGCCTGGCCGTCCAACCGGTCGGTGAGCAGCCCGGCCAGGTCGGTCCAGTTCTGCGACGAGCCGCCGAGCCCGTGCACGAACAGCGCCGGCTCCGCGTCCGCGCTCGTCGCGGGGGTGTCCCGCACGTACATGACCTGGCCGTCGAGGCGCACCTCCCGGCCCGGCCACGGTGGCGGCACACCGGCGTCGGCAAGGAGATGGTCCGGCCAGAGGGTGGCACGCTTCATCCCTCCAGTCTGCCTCGCACCATTCAGGAGAGTAGTGCCTCCAGCCGGCGGTTGACCGCCGCCAGCGTGGCTCGGACCACCGCCTGCCGCGGATCGCCGGCCACCAGAGCCGAGCCGGCGAGCTGCTCGACCCAGCCGTCGCAGACCAGCAGCACCACCACGGTGGCCACCTCGCAGTTGCCGAACGGCACCACCGCCGCGTGCTCGACGAAGCAGCGGCCACGCTCGGCGTTCTCGGTGCCGCGCAGCAGCTCGTCGACGGCCGCGGCGGCGGCCACCGCGCAGAGCCGCAGCACGTAGCCGTCCACCGCCGGCCCGGTCGCGTACCCGGCCGCGGTGCCGTCGCCGGCGAGCAGCCGTACCTCCACATTGGCGTCCAGGCCGAAGGTGCTGACCTGCACGTGGTCGATGACCACGCGCGGCCCCGGCGCGCCGCCGGTGTCCAGCGGGCGGGAGGGCGCCGACTCCGTCGTGGTCACCTGACCACCGGAGTACGACGTACCGAGCGTCGCCGGGCTGCCGGTGGCTCCGCCGGCGGGCACACCCGAGACCGAGCCGGGCTCCTCGACCGTGGCGCGGCCCCGGTGCGGGGCGCCCGTCCGCCGCCGGAGCGCGGCGTCCGGGCCGGTCCGCTGCTCGGGGCTCGTCGGCGCGGCCGCCGCCGGGCCGCCGCCCTCGGCGATACGCGCTTCCGCGCCGTTGTTGCGTGGCTCGGCGGGACGGGCCTCGGCGGATCGCGTGTTGGCGGGTTTCGCGCCACCCGAGCGGGGCTCGGCAGGTCGTGTCTCGGCGGCGCGGCGGCGTACCGGTGGGGGCGGCGTGGTGGGCAGGCCGGGCACGTTCTGCGGTGCGGCGGCGAGGCCCATCCGTTCCTGGAGCAGCCGGGCGACCTGTCGGCTCACCTCGGCCGGATCCGCGCCGTCGGCCAGGTCCAGCCGGAGGCTGTGCGCACCCGCCGGGGTACGACGCAGCGCCGCGTCCCGGACACCGGCTACCTCCCGGACGGCGTCCAGGATGGCGTTGACGTCGAATCCCTCGGGACGTTCCCGCAACGGAGCGGGCTCGTCGTCACGGCGCAGGTGGGTGGCGATGCGCGCGAGTTCGGGGGTTTCGGCGGGTGGTTCCACGGCTGGCGGCTCCGGCACGACGGGCACGTCCGGTTGCGCGGGGACGCGCTGCGGCAGTACCGCCGGCGTGTCGGGCCGTCGACCGCTGGCGGCGGCGTCGGCCGGCGACGCCGGTTCCGGGGCGGATCGGCGGGCCGCGTAGGAAGCGGCGGACGCGGATGGCCGGTCGTGTCGCCCCGACCCGGCGGTCGCCGCGGCCGGACCGGTTGCCGTCGGGGCGGTGGGGGCCGGCCCGACGGTCGATGGGTCGGGTGGCTCGGGGCTCGCCGGCCGAAGCCGGAACGGCCCGGTTGGTCGGACCGGCTGGGCCGCCTCGCCCGCGTCGCTGCCACGAGCGGGGCTCGCCGGCCGGCTGGCCGGCCAGGACGGACGATCGCCCGGCGAGGCCGCCGGGATGCGCCCCTCGGACCAGTCCGGTCGTTCGGCGGCCGCGTTCGCCACGGGTGTCGGCGAGTTTCCTGCCCAGGACGGACGCTCGGCCGCCGGACGGACGGGCGTCGTCGGTGACGGCGTGCTCTGCGACGGCGCATCCACCACCGTCGCCGGTGGGCCGGCGGGCGCCGGTGGCGGGTCGACCGGCGCTGGCGGGTCCACCGGCGCGGGGCCGGCCCAGGTTGGGCGCGCGGGCGTGCCGTCGGAGGCCTGAGCACCGGCCCAGGACGGGCGGGACGCCCCGAAGCTGGTCGGAGCCGGGTCCGACTCGCCGGCCCACGAGGGACGCGGCGGCGGGAGGGCCGATGCCGGACCGGCCCAGGACGGACGGTCAGCAGCCGGCGGACCGCTGGCCGGCTCCACCTGAGCGGCGCTGGTCGGCACGGAACCCCCGGCCCAGGACGGACGCTCGGCAGCCGGCGGACCGCTGGTCGGCACGGAACCGCCACCCCACGACGGACGCTCGGCAGCCGGCGGACCGCTGGTCGGCACGGGACCCCCGCCCCACGACGGACGCTCGGCAGCCGGCGGACCGCTGGTCGGCACGGAACCGCCACCCCACGACGGACGCTCGGCAGCCGCCGACGCGGCGGGCGCGGGCGCACCGGGCCCGCTGGTCGGGGTGGGGTCCGAGGCATTCGCGCGGGGTGGCGGGTCGGTCGACACGCTGCTCGATATCGGCGCGGCCCAGGACGGACGAGGCACGGCGGGCGTACCGGCCGGCTCGGACGTGGGCCCGCCGGCCCAGGCCGGGCGCTCGGTCGGCTCGGAGCGGGGGCCTCCGGCGGCACGCTGGCCGGGGTCGTGGCCGGACGTTCGCCGGCCCAGGACGGGCGCGACGGCCGGCCGCGATCGGAGGCCGCCTCCGCCTCGGTGGCGACGTCGTACGCGCGGGGCGGCTCGGCGGCCAGTGGCTCATACGGACGCGTCGGCTCGGCCCGCACCGGCTCGTACGGCACGCTGGGCTCGGCGACCCAACCCGGCGCGGACTCGTCTCGCGTCGGCTGGTCGGAGGGTTCGCCGTCCGGCCGGGACCAGGGTGGCGCCCACCCGCTGCCCCAGCTCGGGCGGTTCCAGCTGGGCCCGGACCAGTCCGGCTCGACGGAGGAGGGCTCGCCCACGCGCCGGGTGTCGGCGGCGGGGCGTTCCGGCTCGGACTCGTCGCCGCGTCCCGACCCGGCCGACGACTCCGGCGCGAGCGCTTCCCGGCGGGCGCGCGACCCGGCCTCCCGGTCGTCGGCGGTCGAGCGGTCGCCGGTCGGCGCGTGGAGTCCGGGTGGTACCTCGAAGCCCGAGGCGGCCGTACCGACGGGCGGCACCTGGATGGGCGCGGTGCCGGGCACACCGGGTTCGGCCCAGCGGGCGGCACGCGGCGCGGTGGGGTCGGCGGTCAGGTGCCGGGCACTACCGCTGTCGGCCTCGCCCGACCCCTGGTCGGCGGGGGCGCGGGGCGCTGGGCGGGCACCGCCAGGCGGCCGGCACCCAGGTCGGGCCGGTCTTCGGCGGTCCGTCCGGGTGGCGCGCTGACCGGTGTCTGCCGACCGGACGACGCACCCACGCCGTTGATCTCGGCGTCCCCGTGGTTGGTGCCGTCGGCCACGCCGTCACCCTCGGCCTCGGCCTGGTGGACGCCGTTCAGGTGGTGGCCGTTGACCCGGGCCGGCCGTTCGGCGGCGCCGGGCAGCCCGGGCAGAGGCGCGGGCAGGTCACCGTGCCTCGTCGAGGTGCTGCGCCAGCCGGACGCGGGGTCGGGCTGCCATCGTGGCGCCTGCTCCCCGGCCGCTTCGCTCTCGCCGGACGGTGACCACCCGCCCGTCGAGGGCGCCCACCCGTTGCCGGAACGACCCGGGTCGTCGTGCTGACCCGCTCCGTCACCGTGCTCTCCCGGGGTGGCGGCTCCGGGTTGCCCTGTTTCACTCACCGCGCGCTCCTTGGTCGCCCTCGCTGAGGCTACCGTGTGGGGAGAGTGGCGATAAGTTACAGCGGCGGGCCAATTCCACGACGCGGTCGGGGGCCGCCCCGGTCTGGGGGGAAAATGGCGGCTCGTACGAAGAACTCGGAGGATCCCATGACGGCTGTGGGGAACGGCGCACAGACCGCTGGTAGGCCCACGCGCCTGCCCCGCTCCGCGCGTCGTAAGCAGCTGCTCGCGGCGGCCCAGGAGGTGTTCGTCGCGCAGGGCTACCACGCTGCGGCGATGGACGACATCGCCGAGCGGGCCGGGGTCTCCAAGCCGGTGCTCTACCAACACTTCCCCGGGAAGATGGACCTCTACCTGGCGCTGTTGGACACCCACTGTGACGCCATCGTCGCTCAGGTGCAGGAGGCGATGCGGGGGACCAGCGACAACAAGGAACGGGTCAGCGCGTCGGTCCGGGCGTACTTCGACTTCGTCGATCACGAGAGCGAGGCGTTCCGCCTCGTCTTCGAGTCGGACCTGCGTAACGACCCGGCGGTGCGGCAGCGGGTGGAGCGGGTCGAGCAGGGCTGCATCGCGGCGATCACCGACACCATCATCTCCGACACGGGCGTGAGCCGGTCGCATGCCGAGTTGCTCGCCTCCGGGCTGGTCGGCGCGGCGGAGACGGCCGCGCAGTTCTGGCTGGCCGGCGGCCGACAGGTGCCGAAGGCCGAAGCTGAGGCGTTGGTGGCCGCGCTGTCGTGGCGGGGCATCGCGAGCTTCCCGCTGCAAGGTGAGTCAGCCTGACCGCCGGGCCCGTGATCGGATAGCCTTCGCAGGGCGGTTCTCTCGCCCCAGTTGAGGAGGCACAGTGGAGGTCAAGATCGGCGTGCAGTACGCGCCACGCGAGCTGGTAGTGGACAGCGCGCAGTCGCCGGCCGAGATCGAGCAGATCGTGACCGACGCCTTCGCCGGCAACGGCGGCACGCTCTCCCTGACCGACGAGAAGGGCCGGCGGGTCATCGTTCCGGTCGAGAAGGTCGCCTACGTCGAGATCGCCGAGGCGTCGCCCCGGGCGGTCGGTTTCACCGTCCGCTGACCGGTCCGGCCGTCGCGGCAGGTCGGCGTCGCGCCACCTGCCGCGGGCCGGTACCGCGTGAACGCGCCCGACCAGTGGCGCTCAGTTGTTCAGTCCGACGGCGGCCATTCGCGCGGTGTGCGCGGCGGTGAGCCGCGCGAAGAGTTCCGGCACGTCGATCCGCTCGGCCCGCATGATGAGTACGGTGAGCGTGGCGCGTTCGGCGGCGACGCGGCCGGCTTGGGACAGGGCCTCGCCGACCAGTCGCCGGGCCCACATGGAGAGCCGGCCGGCCACCCGTGGGTCGTCGGCGACGGCCAGCCGGATCTCGGCGGCGGCGAATTCCGCGTACCGGGAGTCGTGCAGCACGTCGAGCACCAGCGCCCGGTCGGGTCCGTCCAGCGCGTGGCCGATCTCCCTGATGAAGTCGTCGGTGATGGTGTCGCCCACGTACGCCTTGGTGACGGCCTCGGCCCAGTCCCGCGGCTCGGTGGAGTCGTGGTACGCCTGCAACGGCCGCACGTAGGGCGCCATCGCCTCCTCCGGTTGCACACCGAGTGCGGCGAGCCGGTCGGCGAGCCGGCGGTAGTTGTCGATCTCGGCCGCGGCCATCTGGTCCAGCTCGACGCGCCGGCGCAGGTCCGGCGCGAGTCGCGCGTCGGCGGCCATGCGTTCGAAGGCGAGCAGTTCACCGAAGGCGACCAGGCCGAGCAGGTCGGGGACGGCGGAACCGGCGGTGGACACGAGCGCAGGCTACCGCGTGTGATGCAGTTCACATTCAATCCCCCCGCGTGGCGGCTGGCCGACCGGGAATCGGGACGTGAGCTTGCCTGTTCGGGTAGCATAGAGCAGTTGCCGTGGGCGCCGATCTGATCGAAGTCCAGCCTGCGGTGCGCGTGCGGCCCGGTCTGGCTCGGCAGTCTGCCCCCGACCGTGTGGCCCGCGTCATACCGACCGCGCCCTGAGGACATGACGGGGCGCACCCACGAGAGGGCACCCCCACATCCACATGAGCGAGCTGACTCAAGATGTGATGGACGGCCAGGAACTGGCCCCCACCGCCCCGGTCCGACCGGAGGCACCCACCTTCGCCGCCCTCGGCGCCCGCGACGAGACCGTCGAGGCGCTGGCCGCGGCCGGCATCACCCGCGCGTTCGCCATTCAGGAGTACGCGATCCCGATCGCGCTGCGCGGCGTCGACCTCATCGGCCAGGCGCCCACCGGTACCGGCAAGACCCTCGGCTTCGGCGTGCCGTTGCTGGAGCGGGTCTTCGCGCCGAGCGAGGGTGGCGACGGCGTCCCCCAGGCGCTTGTCGTCGTCCCGACCCGTGAGCTGGGCATCCAGGTCGCCAAGGACCTGGCCGCCGCCGGCCGGACGCGCGGCGTCCGGGTGCTGCCGATCTACGGCGGCGTGGCGTACGAACCGCAGATCGACGCGCTGCGCAAGGGCGTCGAGATCCTCGTCGGCACGCCGGGTCGACTGATGGACCTGCAGAAGCAGAAGCACCTCCGCCTCGACCGGGTACGCGCGCTCGTCCTGGACGAGGCCGACCGCATGCTCGACCTGGGCTTCCTCGACGACGTCGAGAAGATCCTGGCGATGCTTCCGGAAGACCGGCAGACGATGCTCTTCTCGGCGACCATGCCGGACCCGATCGTCACCCTGTCCCGGCGCTTCCTGCGCCAGCCGATGACGATCCACGCCGGGCACACCGCCGAGACCGGGCCGTCGCCGCAGACCCAGCAACTGGTCTACCGCACCCACTCGATGAACAAGGTCGAGGTGGTGGCCCGCATCCTCCAGGCCGAGGGTCGTGGGCTGACCATGATCTTCACGCGTACCAAGCGGGCCGCCGACCGGGTCGCCGAGGATCTCGACTTCCGTGGGTTCGCGGTCGCCGCGGTGCACGGTGACCTCGGCCAGGGCGCCCGGGAGCGGGCCCTGCGGGCCTTCCGCGCCGGCAAGATCGACATCCTGGTCGCCACCGACGTCGCGGCCCGGGGCCTGGACGTCACCGGTGTCACCCACGTCATCAACTACGACTGCCCGGAAGATCAGGACACCTACACCCACCGCATCGGTCGTACCGGTCGGGCCGGGGCGACCGGCGTCGCGGTGACCTTCGTCGACTGGGACGACATGCCGCGCTGGCGGATCATCGACAAGACCCTCGGTCTGGAGATGCCCGAGCCGCCGGAGACGTACCACACCTCCCCGCACCTCTACACCGACCTGCACATCTCGACCGAGGTCAGCGGCACGCTGCCCACGGCCGAGCGGACGCGCGCCGGGCTGTCCGCCGAGATCGAGGAAGACCTCGGCGGCACCACCCGCTCGCGCCGGGGCGACAGCGCTGGCCGGGGCGGCCGACGCGGTGAGAGTCGTGGCGAGGCCCGGGGCGAGCGCCGTGGTCGGGGTGACGGTCGCCGCGACCGCGCCGACGCCGGCCCGCCGGCCGCCGAAGCACCTGCGGACGCCGCTGGCGACGAGGCCACCCGCACCCCGCGCCGCCGGCGTCGCCGCCGGGCCGGCGAGACGGTGACCGGTGAGCCGACCGCGGTGATCGCGGCCGACGCGGCGCCGGCCGAGTCCGTCGACGCCGCCGAGGGCGAGGCCGCCAAGCCCCGCCGCCGCCGACGCCGTCGTGGTGGCGGTTCCGGCGAGGGTACGCCGGCCGAGGCGACCGCGGACTGACGCAGCGAGATCCATCCGACATCCCCCGGACCGCCTCACGCGGTGCGGGGGATGTTCCCTTCTTCCCACCCCACCTGCTGAAGATGGAACGATGCCGCAACCACTGGACGCTGCCCTGACCGAGGTTCGGGCGCTGCTGCTCGACCCCGCGCTGACCCGGGCGGTCGCCGCCGGACGCCGTCGCGGCCGTCGCCCCACGGTCGAGCGGGCCGAACTGCGGCCGGTGACGCTCAAGGCCGGGCCCCGACTTCAGGTCACCACCTCCGACGGCGTACGCCCGTACACCCGCAATGTCGCTCCCGGTCCCGAGGCCGACGCGGCGGTCGATGAGCTCCTGGCCGAGCCCTTCGGCAACTGGCACGTGGAGACCGCCGACGCGACCCTCCAGCTCCGGGTGACCAAGTCCGGCGAGGCGCAGGTACACCGTGCGGCGACGGCCCGACCGGCGACGACACCGGCTGGGAACGACCGGGCGAAGGAGTACCTGCTCGATCCCGGCGACCCGATCTTCGCCGAGATCGGCGGCTCGGCGGCGAAACGACGCCAGGTCGACGCGTTCCTGCGGGCCCTGGCCGCGACCCTGCCCGACGACCTGACCGGTCCGCTGCGGGTGGTCGACCTCGGCTGCGGCAACGCCTACCTGACGTTCGCCGCCTACCGCTACCTGACGGGTCGGGGGCTCGATGTCGAGCTGGTCGGCGTGGACGTCCGGGAGGACCAGCGCCGGCGCAACACCGAGCTGGCGCAGCGACTGGGCTGGGCCGACAAGGTCAGCTTCGTCGCCGGCACGATCGCCGAGGCCGTCGTCGAACCCGCCCCGGACCTGGTGCTGGCGCTGCACGCCTGCGACACCGCCACCGACGAGGCGCTGGCCCGCGCGGTGCGCTGGCAGGCCCGCTGGGTACTCGCCGCGCCCTGCTGTCACCACGACCTCGCCAAGCAGCTGCGCGCGCAGCCCACCCCGGCGCCGTACGAGTTGCTGACCCGGCAGGGCATCCTGCGCGAGCGCTTCGCCGACGTGCTCACCGACGCGCTGCGCGCCGGGTTGCTGCGGACGCACGGTTACCGGGCCGAGGTGGTGGAGTTCGTCGACTCCCAGCACACCCCCCGCAACCTGCTGATCCGCGCCCGCCACACCGGTGTCGCGGACCCACGGCACACGGAGTACCGCGAGCTGGTCGACCAGTGGCAGGTCACGCCCCGGCTGGAGGTCCTGCTGGCCGGCGACACGGGGTCCGCCAGCTAGGTTCGCCGGCTGGACCTGCCGCAGGCCCGGGACTTCGCAGCGGCGTCAGCGTCGGCGGTCGGCGTTGCCGCCCCGGTCCCGGCTGCCGGATCGGTCGAAGACCGCCACCCGGTCTCCGCCGTTGCGCGTCGAGCGGTCGTCGTCGACCGGGCTGCTCGGGAAGGGCACCACCTTCCCCGAGCTCTCGGCGTTGCCGGCGGCCGTGAACGCGTTCCAGGAGATGTCGACGAGCAGCTTCTTCGTCTCGGCGTGCCGGACGGCCGCGTTCTGCTGTAGCGCCATCCGGGCGCCCAGCACCACGGCGACCAGCGTGGTGGTGATCGCGCCGGTGGCGGCCAGCACGTGGGCACCGGTCGCCGCGTCGGTGCGGAGCACCAGGACCAGCAGCCAGATCCAGCACCCGGCGGCGAAGACGCCGGCCTTGACGACGAAGAAGAGGCTCACCGCACCAGGCTGGTACGGCTGCGGACGGCGCGATTCGGCCATGGTGCTCCTCGGCGGTGGTCCGGGCGAACGCGGCAGGCGCGCGTGCGCCATGCCGGGACGGGCACCGAGCTTAGTAGAAGAACGATGATGATCGCTCGGTACCGGTCCGAATACTGCACGAGGTGGAGTCTCATCCGTGGGACAGTTTGTGCGGTCAGTCAGTGGTTTCCGATCCTCGGCGTACTACGCTCGGAGGCGCATCTTCCCAGTGCTCGGCCGGGAGGGAAAGACATACCGGATGGGTTCCGCAGACGTAACACCGCAGATGGCGTTCGCCCGCTTCGTCCGGCGGGCCATCGACGACGCCCGCGAAGAGCGCGGGTGGACCGTGACCGATCTCGCCGCGCACACGGGCGTGGGCCGCTCCACCGTGTTCCGTTGGCTCGCCGGTGACTGGCAGGACTATCCGGAACTGGCGAAGGTACGCGGCTTCTGTGCCGCTCTGGATCTACCGGTGGCGGCCGCGTTCCGGGCCCTCGGACTGCCTGACGCGGGCCCGACGCCCCGACGCCGCAGCGACGACGGCCCGGTCGACGCCGACGTCCGCGCCATCCTGGACCGGCTGGCCGACCCCACCGTCCCGGCCGAGGAGAAGCACCACATCCGCGACCTCCTCCGCTACCTGGCCCGCCGCCCCACCCGCCGAGCCGGCTAACCCCCCGATCCCCGCGTTGATCATGAAGTTATTGCCACGACACGCCGATGCGAGTGGCAATAACTTCATGATCGACGCAGCGAGGGCCGGGGACGGGAGGGGGCCAGGAGGGCCGGGGGGTTAGGGGATGGTCAGGGTTAGTTCGGCGGTGTGGACCTTGGTGGCTACCTGGAAGTCCAGGTAGAGGCGGTAACGGCCGGGGTTCGGGATGGTCAGCCAGAACTTGACCTGGCCGTCGGCCAACTCCGGTTCGGGATGCACGTGCAGGTAGCCGAGGTCGCCTTCGCGCAGCGCCACCAGGTGCCCGTACGCGCCGAGGTAGCGCTCCAGGGCCGCGCCACCGCTCGGACCGTCGATCCGGAAGGTCAGCGGCACCGTCACCCCGGCCTGCGGACTGCCCTGGTAGCCGACCGTGAACCCGTCAACCGTCGTCGAGGTGGCCGGCGCGGGCAGCGGACGCGGCTGGTACGCGCCCGGCGCCACCAGGTCCACGCCGAGGGTCACGGCGCTCTGGCCGCCGTTGTCGGCGACCACGGTGAAGTCCGCGTACGCCCGCCAGACGCCGGGCTGCGGGAGGGTCACCGGCACCGACCAGATGCCGTCCGGCGTCATGGTCGGGTGCAGGTGCTGGTAGCCGGTCAGGTCCCGGCGTACCACGATGACGTGCATCGGCTTGTCGTGTACGACGGCGAAGCGGGTGACCGGTCGACGTTGCGCGTCGCGTACCTCGAAGCGCAGTTGCCCGGTGCGGCCGACGCGAAATTCGGTGCCCAGTGGCACGAGCGTGTATCCGCCCGAGCTGACCGACAGACCGCCCGGCTCGGTGGCAGCGCCCTGGCCGGCGCCCGTGACGGATCCGTGGTCGTGGGCCGCGGTGCCCGCCGGGTGGGTGTGGTCGGGGGTCAGCGCCGTACCGCCGGTGGTGCCGCCGCCGAGGCCGGTGCCGCCGTTGACGTTGGTGCCGCCGTTCAGGCGACCGAGGCCGAAGCCGAGCAGGACGGCGAGCACCAGACCACCCACCACCAGCGCCAACCGGACCGTGCTCCGGTCGGCCACACCGGCAACACCCGGAGCCGAGACGGCCGACCCGCCCGACAACGCCTCGCCCGCCCGGTCGGCGGCGACAGGGCTCCCGTCCGACGAGGGCGCGCCAGCCCGGTCGGCGGCGACGGCGCTCGCGTCCGACGGGGACGCGCCCGCCTGGTCAGGCACCGCCGGCGTCCAGCTCATCCCGACACCGTACCGCCGTGCCCGGTGGGTTCCGGCCGACGCCGGGGCAGCGTGGCGGCCGTCGCAATCCGCCCGGCCCGGGAACTTTCCGCCCGCCGCCGTTGACCGGCGCTCGCGGACGACTCAGCCGGCCACGGCGAGCGCGAGCGGGAGCACGTCGGGAGCGCCGGCCCGCCGGAGTTCCCGGGCGACCATCGCCATCGTCCAGCCCGAGTCGACCAGGTCGTCGACGAGCAGCACCGGCCCGTCCAGCGCGGCCAGCGCGTCGGCAAGTTCGGGCGGTACGGAGAAGGCGTCGTGCAGCGCGCGTACCCGCTGGGCGCTGTTGCCGCGCGGCCCGCCGGGGCCGTCCGGGCCGGTCGCCGTGACCGCGCCGAGCAGCGGCAGCCGGCCCACGGCGGCGATCCGCTCGGCCAGGGAGCCGACCAGCCGGGGCCGCCGGCGGGACGAGACGGCGACCACCGCCACCGGCCGGCGGGGCCACGGGTCGTCGCCGTGCGCCCAGGCCTTCAGCACGTCGACCACCGCGCCGGCCACGTCGTCGGGCACCGGCGCGTCGGGCGACTCCGGGCCGACCAGGTCCCGCAGCCGACCGCCCCACCCCAGGTCGGAGAGGCGGCCGACCGCGCGGCCGGGCAGCGCCTGGTCCGCCGGGACGATCCGGCCCTTGAGGGGTACGCCCACCGCGTCCAACCCGGTCGGCCAGAGTTTTTTGGGCGCGATCTGGACGCCGGGCCGGCCCAGGAACGTCTGCGCGGCGGCGAGCGCGGCCGTCGACACGTCCGCCGCGAACAGCGGGCCGGCACACCTGTCGCACCGGCCGCAGTCGGTCGCCCCGGTGTCGTCCAGGCGCTCCCGTAGGTATCGCATCCGGCAGTCGCCCGTCGACGCGTACTCCCGCATGGCCTGTTGTTCGACGGTGCGCGCCTGGGCGACGCGGCGCAACCGGGCCTCGTCGTAGACCCAGGGCTCGCCCGTGGCGAGCCAGCCACCGCGCACCCGGCGAACCGCGCCGTCCACGTCGAGCACCTTGAGCATCAGCTCCAGGCGGGCCCGGCGCAGGTCGACGAGGGGTTCGAGGGCCTGGGTGGAGAGCGGCCGGTCGGTGTGCAGGGCGGCCAGCACCGCACGGACCTGCTGTTCCGGCGGGAACGCCAGCGAGGCGAAGTAGCGCCAGATGGCGGCGTCCTCGACGCCGGGCAGCAGCAGCACCTCGGCGTGTTCGACGGCGCGGCCGGCACGGCCGACCTGCTGGTAGTACGCGATCGGCGACGGCGGTGCGCCGAGGTGGACGACGAAGCCCAGGTCGGGTTTGTCGAAGCCCATGCCGAGCGCGCTGGTGGCGACCAACGCCTTGATCTTGTTGTCGAGCAGGTCCTGTTCGGCGGCGCGCCGGTCGGCGTCCTCGGCCTGGCCGGTGTACGACGCCACCGGGTAGCCCCGCGAGCGCAGGAACTCGGTGGTCTCCCCCGCCGCCGCGACGGTCAGCGTGTAGACGATGCCGGAGCCGGGCAACTCGTCCAGGTGGTCGGCGAGCCACGCCAGTCGGTGCGCCGGGCTGGGCAGGTCGAGGACGCCGAGCCGCAGCGACTCGCGGTCCAGCGTCCCGCGCAGGACGAGCGCGTCACCCAACTGCTCGGCGACGTCCTGGGTGACCCGCGCGTTGGCGGTGGCCGTGGTGGCCAGCACCGGCGTGCGCTCGGGTAGTTCGGCCAGGAAGGTACGCAGCCGCCGGTAGTCCGGCCGGAAGTCGTGCCCCCAGTCGGAGACGCAGTGCGCCTCGTCGACCACCAGCAGACCGGTCGTCGCGGCCAGCTTCGGCAGCACGCCGTCGCGGAAGTCCGGGTTGTTGAGGCGTTCCGGACTGATCAACAGGACGTCCACCGATCCGGCCTGGATTTCGGCGGTGATCTCGTCCCACTCGTCGAGGTTCGCCGAGTTGATCGTGCGCGCCCGGATGCCGGCGCGGGCCGCCGCCTCCACCTGGTTGCGCATGAGAGCCAGCAGCGGCGACACGATGACGGTCGGACCGTGCTCGCCGCTCCCGCCACTCTGCTCGCGGGCGCGGAGCAGCGCGGTGGCCACGAAGTAGACCGCCGACTTGCCCCAACCGGTGCGCTGCACGCACAGCACCCGGCGTCGGTCGACGACCAGCGCCTCGATGGCCCGCCACTGGTCCTCGCGCAGCCGGGCGTGCTCACCGGCCAGCCGACGCAGCACCGCCTCGGCCCGCTCCCGTACCGCCGCCCGTTCGTCGCCCATCCGGCATTTCTACCAGCGTCGTACGTCAGAACCCCGCCCGCGCGGGAGGTGCCGGTCACGATCCGCGCGTTCGCGCCTCATCGGGCCGGGACGCCGGGGGCAGAAAGAGCAACAGGTCGCGCAGCGGCTCGGTCGCGCTGGGAGGCAGCAGGCAGCGCGACGCGAACTCTTCCATCGAGGCGTACGGGCCGCGCAGCCAGCGGTCCACCACGATCTGCCGGCCCTGCTCGGCCGTCAGACCGGGCAGGGCCGTGAGCACCTGCTCCGGGACCCCGTTGACGTCGACCAGACCGCCGTCGTCGAAGGTGCCGGGCAGGTCGGGTCGCCCGAGTCCCAACTCGGCACGGGCCGCCGGGTAGTGGTAGAGCAGGTAGCGGGCGTGCTCCCGGCGGATGCGCCGCTCCTCGTCGGCACGACCGCGGGCACTGTCCGGTCGTCCGGTGATCGCCGCCCAGAGTCCACGGCTGAGCAGCACCACGTGCACGGCCCCCGCGAGCCAGGTGATGAGGGCCAGGCCGAGGAAGGTCACCGCCTGCGGTCCGGGCACCTCGGCTTCCGGACTCTCGACGTCGAGCATGACCACCTCGACGACGAGCAGTGCCAGGTAACCGAGGCCCGCGAGCGCGAGCCGCCAACTCCGCCGCCACCCCGCGTAGGCCAGGATCACCAGCCAGGTCAGGCAGCCGAACGAGAGCAGGACGAGCACCGTCCCGAGGATCGTCACCGTCCTGCTCGCCCAACGCGGTGTCTCCCGCCGAGCGGGCTTCGTGGGGGCCGCCGGAGGTGGCAGGGGCATGAGCGCGGGGGGAGGCGGCACAGACAGGGCGGACGGCGATGCCGGGCCCGGCGGGGAGGGGAGGAGACCGACGGGGGCGACCACCGACGTTGCCGGTCCGGGCAGCGTGGCCGCCGGCCGCGAAGCCTCCGGTCCGGGCACCGGGGCTGCCGGCTGCGGTGTCTCCGGTGCGGGCGCCGTGTTCGCCGGCTGCGGTGTCTCCGGTGCGGCGATGCGCTGCGCCTGTGGTTGGACGGTGCGCTGCGGCCCCGGTGCGGCGGTGCGCTGCGCCTCTGGTTCGGCGGGGCGTTGCGCCTGGGGTTCGGCGGTGTGGGGGGTCGCCGCCAGGGTCGGGTCGGAGCGCAGGATGCGCCGGTGCAGTTCCTGCAACGCCTCGCCCGGCTCGATGCCGTACTCCTCGCGGAGCAGGTCGCCGAACTCCCGGTAGGCGGCGAGCGCCTCCGCCTGCCGCCCGCTGCGATAGAGCGCGAGCACGAGTTGGTGTCGCAGCCGCTCCCGGACAGGGAACTCGGCCACCAACTCCACCAGCTCACCGATCGTCTCGCGGTGCCGTCCGAGGTCCAGCGTCAACTCGGACCGGGTCTCCAACGCCACGGCGCGTAACTCCACCAGCCGCTGCCGGGCCGCCTCGAAGATCGGCCCGGCGAAGCCGGTGAACGGCTCCCCCTGCCACAGGTCCAGGGCGGCGGCCAGTTCGGCGAGCGCCTCGTCCGTACGCCCGCTCGTGTGTCGCTGGCGGGCGGCCTGTACGCCCCGTTCGAAGCGGACCGCGTCGACCGCCTCGGGGTCCACCCGCAGCGAATAGCCGGCGTCGGTCAGGCTGAGCACCTGTCCCGGCGTACGGGGAGACCGGTCCGGTTCCAGCACCCGGCGCAGCCCGGCCACGTACTTCTGCACGACGTTGGGACCGTTCGCGGGCGGGTCCTCCGGCCAGACCGCGTCGACGATCTGCCCGGTGGACACCGGGCGGCCGGCGGCGAGCAGCAGTACGGCGAGCACCGCCCGCTGCTTGGCCGGACCGAGGTCGATCTCCCGGTCGGCGTACCAGGCCCGCTGAGGCCCGAGAATCTCGAAACGCAGTTGGCCTGACATGCGCGTTCTCGCTCCTGACACCCCCGGGACCGCCGGACGGCAGTGCCCGGCAGCCGGACGGCAGCATATCGGCAGCCGAACCGCCGTGCCGGCCGGCAGCATCCTCGTCGGCAGAAGCCACGCAGCGAGAAAGAGACAAGCGATGACACAGGCAACGGGCACCGCCGGCACCATCCGACGGACGGTCGGTACGGTCGCCGCCGTGCTGGCCGCGACCACCCTGCTCGCAGGTTGCGGAGCGGAGAGCGAACCCACCGCGACGCCACCGAGCAGCCCGTCCGCCAGCCCGAGCGTCAGTCCGAAGGACGCGCTCCTCGCCGCCGTCCCGGACGGCACCGAGGGGGCGTTCCGGTTCAGCGGCAAGGACGCGTCGAGCACGATCGACGGTCGGATCGACCCGGCGTCCGAGGGATTCGAAATCAACATGGTCATGCCGCCGGACGACGGCGTCGTGGTGAAGATGTCGTTCCTGGTGATCAAGGACCAGAACTGGGTGAAGGCGAAGTTCAGTGGCCGTCCCGGCCTGCCGAAGTTCCCCGACAAGTGGATGAAGCTGGACCGCGCGAAGCTGACCGACGCCGCGAGCATCCCGACGTTCGACGGTGTGGACCAGGGCAACGCGGGTCCGCTGATCCAGGCGGCCACCGAGGTGCAGGAGAAGAGCCCCGGCCAGTACGTCGGTTTCATCGACGTGAGCGCCGGGGAGGCGGCGAAGGCGCTGGAGGACGGCGAGGCGGCGGCCCTCGGCGAGGCGGGCAAGAAGGTGCCGTTCACGGCCGTGGTCGGTGCGGACAAGCACCTGGCGTCGCTGACGCTCAAGATGCCGGCCGCCGGTAAGACCAAGGCGTACGACTACGTCGTCAAGTACGCCGACTACGGCAGCGCGCCGAAGATCACCGCGCCGACCGGCGCCGCCGCCGTGAAGGCACCGGCAATGGCGTACGACCTACTGAACGGCTGATCCACAACGGGCGGCGGCCACACGGGGGGCCGCCACCCCACCCTGTCCCCCTCCCCCACCCCCACCCCCAACCCTGTTGATCAAGAGGTTCGCGTCAGGATCCGGCCGGATTCTGACGCGAACCTCTTGATCAACGCGGTTGGTGGTGGGGGGTGGGGTGGGGGTTGGGGGGGTGGGGTTAGCGGCCTAGGACTGAGCCGCCGTTGACGCCGAGGACCTGGCCGGTTACGTAGCCGGCGGCGGGGCTGGCGAGGTAGCGGACCGCCTCGGCGATGTCGTCCGGCAGTCCGGGACGCTTGACGAGCGTCTCCGCGACCCGCTTCGCGTGCCCCTCGGGGGTCATTCGGTCGCCGAAGAACTCGGTCTCGGCCACGTAGCCCGGGCTCACCACGTTGACCGTGATCTGCTCCGGACCGAGCTGCGCCGCCAGGTCGTACGCCCAACCGTGCAGGGCCGCCTTGCCCGCTGAGTAGGGGCCACCGCCACCCCGCTGGGCGGAGATCGAGCTGACCAGGATCACCCGCCCACCGGGTCGACGCAGCGCCGGCCGCAACGCCTCGGTCAACAGCACCGCGGTGAGCACGTTGGCGTCCAGGTTGGCCCGCCAGTGTGCGGCGGTCCCGGCCAGCGTGTCGGTCTCCCCGCCCAGGTAGCCGCCCGCGTTGTTGACCACCGCGTCGACCGCCCGACCGTCGACCGCAGCCAGGACCCGGTCGAGCTGCTCCGGGTCGGTCAGGTCCGCGGTCACCGGGGTGACCGCGTCCGGCCGTCCACAGTCGACGCCGATGCGCTCGGCGGCCGCCGCCAACACGTCCGCCCGCCGCCCGGCGACAAGAACGTCGTACCCGTCCCGAGCGAGCGACCCCGCGATGGCCGCCCCGATCCCGGTCCCACCCCCGCTAACCACCGCAAGCCGCGATCCCATCTCGACCTACCTCCCCATCCCCGAACCCATCGGAGAACCCCGTCGCCGAACCCCGTCGATCATGAAGTTATCGCCATCCGGCACGGCGTGTCGTGACAATAACTTCATGATCACCGGGGACGGCGAGACCCGGGGGCGGTGAGACCCCGCGACGGTGAGACCCGGGGGACGGTGAGACCGGGGAGGGCTTAGCGGGGGCGGCGGAGGGATTTGGTCAGGGCGGTCAGGCGGGGGGCCAGGCTGGTCAGGCCGCCGGGGAAGAAGTACACCGCCAGGATGAAGACCGTGCCGAGGACGAACAGGGGCTGGCTCAGCGGGTGACTGAGGACGGCCGGCAGGTTGTCGACCGCGTCGCTCGTGCCGAACGCGGTGAGCCGGTGGTCCAGGTACATGTAGAGGACGCCGCCGAGCACCGGTCCCCACCGGGTGCCCGGTCCGCCGAGCACCACCATGACCAGCAGCGAGAGGGTCAGCTCGGAGGACGTGATGTGCGGCGACGCGCCGCCGACGATCAGGACGTAGACCACCCCGCCGGCCGACGCCAGCCCACCGGCCAGGGTGAACGCCACCAGCTTGTAGCGGTACGGGTCCAGCCCGAGCACGCCGATCCGCCGCTCGTCGTCCCGCAGCCCGGCGAGCACCCGACCGGTCGGTGACCCACTGACCCGGTGCACCACGAAGACCACGAGGGTCAGGTAGGCGAGCGCCAGCCAGTACAGGTTGACCGTGTTGGTCACCCCGACCAGTCCGGCCGGCAGCCCGGACACGTCCAGCGGTAGACCCTCCTCGCCGCCGGTGAGCCCGCCGAAGTCCCGGGCCACCAGGATCGCCCCGACCTGGGCGAACGCCAACGTGACCATGGCGAACGCGATGCCCACGGTCCGCAGGGCCACCGCGCCGAGCAGCGCCGCGAGGATCGTGCCACCGGTGATGGTCAGCAGCGCCGCCTGCCACAGCGGCAGACCGGCGCGGGTGACGAGGATGTCGGTGCCGTACACGCCGGCCGCGAAGTAGAGCGCGTGCCCGAACGAGAGCATCCCGGTCCGGCCGAAGAGCAGGTCGTAGCCGGCCGCCAGCCCGCCGAAGATCAGGCAGATGGCGAGGATCTGCAAGGTGCCCGGTGAGTTGACCGGTCCCTCGAAGATCCCCGGCAGCGAGATCGTCGAGTACGGCAGGATCGCCATCACCGCCAGCGCGACCAGCGGCAGGAACGGGCGGACCCGGTGCGCGCGGCCCGGTCGCGGCGAGGTGGGCGCCGGTGCCGGTGTTGCCTCGAGGAGCGTCATGCCGTTGCCACCTTTCCGGCGATGCCCTGCGGGCGCAGCAGCAGCACCACGGCCAGCAGCCCGACCACGCAGATGTCGCCCAGCCCGGACGTGCCGTAGTAGTTGACGAACTGCTGTACCAGCCCGACCACGACCGCCGCGTACGCGGAGCCGACCACCGAGCCCATCCCGCCGATCACCACCACGATGAACGCGAAGATCAGCAACGAGCCGCCCTGCCCGGGTGAGACGGTGCCGAAGTAGACCCCGCCCAGTGCTCCGGCGAGCGCGGCAGCCGCCCCACCGATCGCGAAGACCAGCGTGAACGCCTTGCGGACGTCGATGCCGAGCGCGGTCACCATCTCCCGGTTCTCCACCCCGGCCCGGATCACCAGGCCGTACCGGGTCCAGCGCAGGAAGGCCAGGATCGCGCCGAGCACCAGCACCGCCGCGATGATCAGCAGCAGGCCGCCGTTCGGCACCTGCGCGCCGAGGATCCCGGTCACCTGTCGGGTCCAGTCGGGGCGCGGGAACGGCCGGGCGTCGGCACCCCAGGTGGCCTGGAGCAGCGCCACCCCGGCCAGCGACAGTCCGACGGTGACCAGCACCTGCTCGATGGTGCGGGAGTAGAGCGGCCGGATCAGCACCAGCTCGACCAGGACCGCGACGAGCGTGCCGGCGGCCACCCCGAAGGCGACCGCGAGCACGAAGCCGAACCCGTCCGGGCCAGCGCCCGGCAGGTTGCCCGCCGCCCACCAGGTGCCGTACGCGCCGACGCCGAGGAACAGCCCGTGCGCGAAGTTGAGCACGTCAGCGAGGCCGAAGACCAGCGACAGGCCCGACGCGACCAGGAAGTACAGCGCCGCCAGGCCCAGCCCGGTCAGCGCCAGGAGGATTACCGTGCTCATGCCTTGACCTCCGCACCCACACCCAGCAGCGACTTGGTCAGCGCGGTCTCCAGCAGCAGGTCCTGGGCGTCGCCCGTCCAGGCGACCCGGCCGGCGGAGAGCACCACGGCGTCGCGGGCCAGTCGGCGTACGACGGCCAGGTTCTGCTCGACCAGCAGCACCGGCACCGACTCCGCGACCCGCTCCAACACCTCGGCCACCTCGGTCACCACCTTCGGCGCCAACCCCTTGGTCGGCTCGTCGACCAGCAGCAGCCGGTTGTCGTTGAGCAGCACCCGCCCGATCGCGAGCATCTGCTGCTGCCCGCCGGAGAGCGAGCCCGCCCGTTGGCGTCCGCGCCGGTCCAGCTCCGGGAAGAGAGCGAAGACCTTGTCGTACGCCGGGGTGGTGCCGCGCCGTTCGGCGAGCCGCAGGTTCTCGGCGACGGTGAGGCCGGCGAACACGCACCGGTCCTCCGGTACGTAGCCGAGCCCACCGCGGACCAGCCGGTGGGTGGGCCGGGCCAGCAGGCTCTGCGCGCCCATCCGGATGGTGCCGCGCACCTCCCCGGCGGGTGGGGTGAGGCCGACGATCGCGCGCAGCGTGGTGGTCTTGCCGACGCCGTTGCGGCCAAGCAGGACGGTCACGCCGGTCGGGGCGACCGTGAAGGACACGCCCTGAAGGATGTGCAGCCCGGAGATCCGGACCGACAGGTCCTCCACAGTGAGGATCGGTTCCACTAGAGCGACTCCCCCAGGTAGGCCTCTTGCACGGTGGGGTTGGCCATCACCGTCTCCGGGGTGTCGCAGGCCAGCAGAGCGCCGTGGTGCATGACGGCGATCCGGTCGGCCAGCTCCAGGATGACGTCCATGTGGTGCTCGACCATCAGCACCGACCGGCCGCTGTCGCCGGTCAACGACTTGATGACCGTCACCAGCTCGGGCACGTCCTCGGCGCTGACCCCGGCCATCGGCTCGTCGAGCAGCATCACCCGTGGCTCACCGGCGAGCAGCAGGGCGATCTCCAACTTGCGCTTCTCGCCGTGGGCCAGGGTGCCGGCGAGCGCCGTACCCCGGTGGGCGAGGCCGACCCGGTCGAGCGCCGCGTCGGCGGCGGCGGCGACCTCCCGGTCGGCCGCCGCCCGCCGCCACAACGCCATCGAGCCCCCGCGGTGCGCCTGCACGGCGAGCCGGACGTTCTCCCGCACGCTGAGCGAGCCGAAGACCGAGGACGCCTGGAAGGTACGGCCCAGACCGAGGCGGGCCCGCCGGTGCGGCGGGAGCCCTCCGATGTCCTGCCCGTCCAGGGTGATCCGGCCCTCCGTGGCCCGGCGCAGGCCGGTGATCAGGTTGAACAGTGAGGTCTTGCCGGCGCCGTTCGGCCCGATCACGCCCAGGAACTCTCCCGGCGCCAGGTCGAGGTAGACGCTGTCGACGATGGCGACCTCACCGATCCGCCAGGTCAGACCGCGGGTGGCGAGCATTTCTCAGCCCTTCATGGCCACGGCCGGTGGCGCGGTCTCGTCGCCGGTGAGGCTCTTCTGCGCGGTGGCCGTGAAGTCGGTGCCGCTGCCGGTGAGCTTGGCCTGGAACATCGGCTGCAGCAGCGCGTGGTCGGCGGCGCGGATGGTCATCTTGCCCTTGACCCCGTCGAAGCTCCAGTCCTCGAGAGCCTTGACCATCTTTTCGACGTCGTCGCCACCCTCCTGCACGGCCCGCACCACCATCTGGGCGGCGGCGAAGCCGTCCGGGTGGAACAGGTCGATGGTGTTCACCTTGGCCTTGAGCGCCTTGCTGGCCTCGGTGTCGGACGCGCCGTCGAAGTAGTGCGACAGGAAGGAGATCTTCGCGCCGGCCGCCCCGAAGGTGGGCCAGGAGGCGCGGATGTCCAGGCCGGTGACGACCGTGGTGGACGACAGCACGCCCTGCTGGTCGAGGGTCTGCCACATGGCCGGGGCGGTCGTGCCGGCCCAGGCGACGAAGAGCAGGTCCGGCTTGGCGGCCTTGATCTGGCTGGCGAACGGCGTGAACTCGGTGGCGCTGGCCGGTGCCCGCACACTGCTCACGGTGGCGCCCGCGCCGCCGATGACGGTCTTGACGGCCGCCTCGTTGGCGTCGCCGAACGCGCCGTCCTGGGCGAAGACCACGACCTTCTTGCCGGTCGGGTCGCCGATGAAGGACTTGGCCGTCACCACGTCCTGGTAGGACTGCCGACCGGACCGGAACGTGTACTTGTTCGCCCCGGTCACCGCGTCGGTCGCGGCCGGGCCGGAGATGAAGAGAACCTTGTTCTGCGCCGCGATCGGCGCGACCTGCAACGCCACCCCGGACGCGGTCGAGCCGGCAATGATCTTCGTGCCCTTGCCGATCAGGTCCTTCGCGGCGGAGACCGCCTTGGCCGGGTCACCGGCGTCGTCGACCTCGGTCAACTCGATCTTCCGGTCACCGACCTTGCCGGTGCCCTTGGTGGCGAAGTCGAGCCCCGCCTTGAAACCCTCGATGTACTGCTTGCCGTAGCTGGCCAGGGCTCCCGATTGGGAGTACACCAGGCCGACCTTGACCGGGGCGGCACTGTCGCCGCCGCCGGTGGCGGTGTCCTGCGGGCTACCGCAGGCCGTGGCGGCCAGCGCCGCGGCCATCATCGTGGCGGCGGAGAGGAACGCCCGCCGCGTGTGCCGGACCGTCATCGCGACTCCAGGTGAGGACAGGATGCTTGGTTGTCGGCTCACGCTAGAAGTGACGTCACCCACGGGCTATGTGGCGGAAACACACAAGTAACGCCAGGGGGGTGGCCCGGGGTTACAACCGGCCGCACTACCACCCCCGACCCGGATCCCCCGATGGCCCGCAGCGCCACGGACGGATCGACAGGTGTGTCGCCCCGAGCCATCCGCCGTCAACCGCACGGCCCGGCGTGGTCCGCCGGGCGCGGGCACCGCCGCCGGCCGCCGAGCAGGTGGTCACAGAACACCCGATGTCGTACGCACTGAGCATCCTCCTCCGACACCGTCGTCTCCGCCCGGTCCACGTCGGCGAGGAAACCCAGCGCGGCGTGATCGCCCGCGCGAACCGCAACGCCGCCGGTAGGTCAGCGGCGATCGCCGCGAAGATCAAGAGCGGCGACTTGAAGCCGGGCGAGAAGCTGCCCTCCACTCGGGAACTCGCCGAGAGCTACGCCGTGCACATGAACACGGCGTCGCGGGCGCTCTCCCTGCTGCACGACCGCGAGCTGATCACCGGCCAGCCTGGGCGCGGCACCTACGTCGCCGAGCACCCCGACCGCTGACGCTCCACCCTCCGCCTCTCCCGCCCTCCGCACTCCCCCGGCGTCGCCCCGCCCACCCTCCGCACTCCTCCCGCGTCGCCCCTCCCGCCCCGGCCGCCGTCGCCGAGGCCGGCGCTGCGGCTGGCGAGGTCGAGCGGCGAAGATCCGCGCAACTTCCCTGTTGTTGCTGCTTCAGGGCCGGCGGAAGCAGCAACAACAGGGAAGTTGCTGCCCCCATGCCGCCTCACCCCATCAAGATCGTGCTCGATCGTTGAAGTAGTGGCTTCGGGGGCGCGGCGATGCCACTACTTCCTGGATCGAGCACGATCTTGCGCCCGCGCCCGGGACGCCGCTGGCCCGGCGTCCGAGGTGACGGACGACGGGCCAGCGTGTGGGCCGGGCGTGATCGGCCCGGTGGTCGACTCGGAGCGGGTCAGCTCCGGGCCGAGGACCAGCGGCGGGTCAGCGGGCGGGCCGAGGACCAGCGGCGGGCCAGCGGGCGGGCCGAGGACCAGCGGTGGGCCAGCTCCGGGCCGAGGACCAGCGGCGGGCCAACGGGCGGGCCGAGGACCAGCGGCGGGCCAACGGGCGGGCCGAGGACCAGCGGTGGATCAGCGGCCCGGGGCGGTGTCGGCGGGGTCAGCGGCCGGCGCGGGCGGCGACCGCCGTGTCCGGGTGGTCGCTGAAGACGCCGTCCAACCCGAGGCCGAAGAACAGTTCGTACTCGGCCGTGATGTCGCCGCGCGCGTTCGGGTCGGTGCCGATGCGGAAGTCGACGGGGAGGAACTGGTTCTCCGCGCGGAACGTCCACGAGTGCACGAGCAGCCGTTCGCGGTGCGCGTCCCGGACCATGTTCGTCGGGGCGAGCAGGTTGCCGGCGGCGTCGCGGGGCACGATCAGGTTCTTGTTCGCGCCGATGCCGTCGGCGTACCCGGCGATCCACTTCAGGCCGGCGGCTGTGGCGAGGTCCTGGTAGGTGCGGGTGTCACCGGCGGCGGTGAAGTCGTACGGGCGGCCGGTCGCGTCGAGGAGCTGGATCAGCTTCACCTCGGTCAGCCGGCTCAGGCGGCGCAGGTTGGCCGTCTCGAACGACTGGATGAAGACCGGCGAGTTCTTCCGGTCCAGCTTGTTCTGCCGCAGCACCGCCAGCAGCGGCTCCTCCAGCGGCTTGCCGATGGACGTGAAGTAGCTCGGGTGCTTGGTCTCCGGGTAGATGCCGATGGTGCGGCCCCGTGCCCGCCCCTCGGTCCGGGCGAGGTCGATGACCTCCTGGAGGGTGGGCACCTCGAATCGGCCGTCGAAGGCGGTGTTCGCCACGCGTACCTGCGGCAGCCGCTCCTTGGCTCGCAGCGTCTTCAGCTCGGCGAGGGTGAAGTCCTCGGTGAACCAGCCGGTCACGGCGACGCCGTCGATGGTCTTCGTCGCCTTGCGGGCCGCGAACTCCGGGTGGGCCGCGACGTCGGTGGTGCCGGAGATTTCGTTCTCGTGCCGGGCGACCAGCACGCCGTCGGAGGTGGACACCAGGTCCGGCTCGATGTAGTCGGCCCCCATCCGGATCGCCAGCCGGTACGCCTCAAGGGTGTGCTCCGGCCGGTAACCGCTGGCCCCACGGTGACCGATGACGATCGGCCGGTCGGTGGGCCGGGCGCGGTCCGCGTCGGACGAGGGGCCGGCGGCGGCCATGGTGGGCACGGCCACGGCGGCGGCGAGCAGCGCGCCGGCCACACCGAGGGTCGAGAGGGTACGTCGCAACGCCGTCTCCTGTCATCGAGGGTGTCGCAGACAGCAGACCCGGTGCGATTGGCCGGGAGTTGGTCGATGTCTGGCCGGCAGGTGAACCTCCGGAATGGGCGTTCCGACTCCGGCGGTCGTACGGAAAAGGAAGATTGTCTGGTGCGTCGGTTACTCCGCAACCCCGTGCGGCTCGTGCCGTTGGGGTTCCTGGTGCCGATCCTGCTCGGCACCGGGCTGCTGATGACGCGCTGGTCGACCGTCCAGCACCAGCGACCGCCCCTGGTCACCGCGCTGTTCACCGCCACCTCGGCGGTGTCCGTCACCGGCATGGTGGTCACCGACACCCCGAACTACTGGTCCGGCGGCGGCCTGTTGGTGATCACCCTGCTCACGCAGCTCGGCGGTCTCGGCATCCTCACCGTCGCGGCGCTTGTCATCCTGGTGGTCTCCCGTCAGCTCGGCCTGCGCAACCGGCTGCTGGTGCAGGCCGAGACGGCGGAGTTCGGCGTTGGAGACGTGACCCGGCTGCTGAGCCGGATCGCGGCGACCGTCTTCGCCTGCGAGGCGGTGATGACGGCGCTGGTCGCCGGCCGCCTCTGGTGGGCGTACGACTACCCGCCCGGCCGGGCCCTCTGGTCGGGGGTGTTCCACTCCGTCCAGGCGTTCAACAACGGTGGGTTCGCGCTCTACTCGGACGGCCTGCTGGCCTTCGACCGTGATCCGTGGGTGTCGCTGCCGTTGGCGTTCGGCGCCATCGTCGGCGGTCTCGGGTTCCCCGCCCTGTTCGAGGCGGTGCGCGAGTGGCGCAGGCCGGCGGGCTGGGCGGTCGCGACCAAGCTGACGATCTGGGGCAGCGTGGCGCTGCTGCTGCTCGGCTTCGTCGGTCTGCTCGCCGCCGAGTGGACCAACGCCAGCACCATCGGCCCGTACGACGCCGCCGGGAAGACGCTCGCGTCGTTCACGCAGATCGCGTTGAGCCGGACGGGCGGGTTCAGTGTCCTGCACATCGCCGACCTGCAGGAGGAGAGCTACCCGCTGCTCATCGTCCTGATGTTCATCGGTGGCGGGAGCGCCAGCACGGCCGGCGGCATCAAGGTGTCCACGTTCTTCCTGCTGGCGTTCACCATCTGGGCGGAGCTGCGCGGGGAGCCCGATGTGACGGTCGGGCACCGCCGGGTGGCCACCGCCAGCCAACGGCAGGCCGTCACCGTCGCTCTGCTGAGCGTCGCGCTGGTCACCGCCGGGACGATGCTCCTGCTGCTGCTCACCGAGGGCGTGCGGTTCGTCGCGGTGCTGTTCGAGGTCACGTCCGCGTTCAGCACCACCGGGCTGACCATCGGCCTGGCCGGCGAACTGCCGAGCAGTGGTCAGGTGGTGCTGACGGTGTTGATGTTCATCGGTCGGGTCGGGCCGCTCACCCTCGGGTCGGCGATCGCCTTGAACACCCGACGCCGGCTCTACCGCTATCCCCAGGAACAGCCGATTGTCGGCTAGCGACGAGGAGGTCGAGGTGTCGACGAGACGAGCGGACGGCGGTGGCGTCGTCGTGATCGGGCTGGGCCGGTTCGGCTGTCACCTGGCCGGGTCCCTCGCCCGGATGGAACGCGAGGTGTTGGCCGTCGACCGCAATCCGGACCAGGTGCAGCGCTTCTCGGCCCAGCTCGACCGGGTGGTGCAGGCGGACGCGACGGAGGAGGGGGCGTTGCGGCAGCTCGGCGTCGCGAGTTTCGGTCGGGCCGTGGTGGCCATCGGGGCGTCGGTGGAGGCGAGCGTGCTCACCGTGCTGGCGCTTGTCGAGCTGGGTCTGCCGCAGATCTGGGCCCGCGCCACGTCGCAGAAGCACGCCAAGATCCTGTCGTCCGTCGGCGCGCACCATGTGATCTTCCCGGAGGCGGAGACCGGTGACCGGGTGGCGCACCTGATCGTCAGTCGGCTGCTCGATTTCATCGAGTTCGACGACGACTTCGCGATCGCCACCGTCCGGGTTCCGCCGTCCCTGGTCGGTCGGACACTGCACGACCTGCGTCCGCACGAGCGCGACGGGGTCCGGGTGATCGGCGCGAAGGTGCCGGGCGAGCGTTTCCGGTACGCCTCGGACGACACGGCGCTCGTGGACGGCGGAGTACTTGTCGTGGAGGGCGGGATAGACCAGGTGCAGCGGTTCGCGGGGCGGCGCTGACACCTCACTTCGGGTGGCGCGCGTGCCCCTCAGGCGCTGTCACCCTTTTCCCGGACCACCCGGCCCCTTGCCCTTGTTCGCCTTCGGCGCCTTCGGCTGCTCGGGTGCCTTCGGTGGCGCGGGTGCCTTCGGAGCGACCTTGGTGGTGGTCTTCGTCGTCTTCTTCGGTGCGGCCTTGGTCGGGGCGACCTTGACGGCCGGGGCGGTGGACGGGACCGACCCGGCCACCCCGGAGACGCGTACCCCGCAGGTCGCGTCGCCGAGCCGGAACTCCACCGGCAGCGGGTTCGCCCCGGTGTACGTACCGGCCAGGGTCAGCTTCTCGGCCGCGCCGGGCGCCAGCGTCTTGCCCTGCGCCGCGGGGCGAATCTGCACCGCGCCGCCCTGCTGCTGCGCCGGGGCGGGCTCGGCCTTGGTCACCTTCTGCTGGCCGGGGAACGTGAAGCTCATCGTCCAGTCGCTCAGCGCCCGGTCGCCGGTGTTGGTCAGGGTCAGTTCCGCGGTGAAGTCCTTGCCGGAGTCGGTGCGCAGCGCGTACGCCACCTCGCAGGGCGCCTTCTCCGGCAGACCCATCCGCGCCTCGGTGGTGGGCCGGTCCTGGCCGCTGGCCGGGCTGCGGGAGGTGAGCCCCCACATCGCCCCGGTGACCGCGATCAACCCGACGGCTGCTACCCCGGCCTCCACCCGCCGACGCCGGTTCGCCTGCCGGATGCGGCCTCGCCGGGTCCGCGACAGCGGAAGAGCGTCCGTCTCCGCCGACCAGGGCAGGATCGTGGTGCCCGCGTTGGCCAGCGCGGCGGGGTCCAGCGGACCGCCCGCCGGTGAGACCGGTACCGCCGCCAGCATTCCGGCCGCCTCGGCGAGGGTCCGGGCCAGCTCGGCGGTGGCCGGCCGGTCGGCGGGACGCTTGGCGAGGCAGCGCCGGACCAGGTCGGTCACCTCGTCGGGCAGCCCGGGCACCGGCGGCATCGGCTCCGGGTCGTTGTACATGTGTGCCCGCAGCATCTGGGTGGTCGTGGTCGCCTCCCACGGCAACCGACCGGTGAGCATCCGGTAGAGCAGCAGCCCCACGGCGTACACGTCGGTGGCCGGGGACACCTGGCCGTTGTCCAGCCGCTCCGGCGCGAGGTACGCGGGCGTGCCCAGCAACGCGCCGTCCGGCCCCTTCTCGCTCTCGCCCACCAGCGCGGAGATCCCGAAGTCGACCACCTTCACCCCGGTCGGGGTGAGCATGACGTTGCCCGGGGTGACGTCGCGGTGCACGACCCCACGGCTGTGCGCGGTGGCCAGCGCGGAGCTGACCTCCGCGCCGATCGTCACCGCCTCACGCCACGGCAGCCGCAGTTCGCGGCCGAGCCGGGTCGCCAGCGAACCGCCGTCGACCAGTTCCATCACGACGTACGGCACGGTCAGGCCGACCTGGTGGGACTCGCCGTAGTCGTACACGTTGGTGATGTTGGGATGGCAGAGCCGCGCGGCGGCCTGCGCCTCGACGCGGATGCGGTGCCGGAAGGCCCGGTCGGTGGCCAGCCGTGACGCCAACACCTTCACCGCGACCTGGCGACCCAGCACCTCGTCGTAACCGCGCCAGACCACCGACATGCCACCCGCGCCGAGCTGCTCGACGAGCCGATACCGCTCGTCGAGGAGTTGCGCGCCGTTACGGTCCCCACCGCCCATGGTGGCCGTTGTTGCCCACCACGGACCGCTCTACACCTGAAGGATCGGAATCGGTCAGGAATATCACCCGATCAGGCGGTCGCCAGCAGTTGGTCCACCGGCGCGTAGTCGTCGGTCAGCACCATCGCCGTGCCGACGAAATCCGTGAGGTCCGCGCCGGAGAGCAGGCTGACGCTCGCGTCGACCACGTCGAGGCGGGCGCGGACGGCGGCCAGCGGCAGCGGCGCGTCGGAGGCGACGATGAGGAAGTTGCTGCCCCGCTGTTCGGCGAGCGCCTCCGGCGGGGCGATCAGCGCGATGTTCGTGAACTCGGCGGCGACCGTCGCCAGCTCGGCGCGGATGAACCGCAGCGGCGGGTAGTCGATGACGTTCTGCACGTACACCCCGCCGGGGCGGGTCACCCGCCGGATCTCGGCGGCCATCTCCCGGGTCGCCAGGTGCCAGGGCACCACCAGGTGGCCGAACGCGTCGCCGACGACGAGGTCGCGGCTGTCCGCCGGCTCGTCGGCGACCAGCATCCGGGCGTCGCCCACGACCGTCCGCAGCCCTGGGCCCGGGCGTACGCCGAGTTCCCGTTCGCCCAGCTCGACCAGGCCACCGTCGATCTCGAACACCACGTTGTCGGTGCCCGGCCGGGTGGCGGTCAGGTACGTCGGCACGGTGAAGCCGCCGCCGCCCAGGTGCAGGGCGTCCAACCGCTGCCCGGCCGGCGCGGCCACGTCGGCGACCGCGCCGATCCACTTCGTGTACGCGTACTCCAGGTGCCTCGGGTCGGCCAGATCGACGTACGAGTGCTGGGCGGAGTTGAGCAGCAGCATCCGGCCGCTGGGCCGGTTCGGGTCGGTGGTGACACGGGCGCAGTGGTACGCCGTCTCGATGTCGCACGGGTTCGGCGCGATGGTGCTCAGTCCCGCCCCGAGCAGGCCGAGGACGGCCAGCGCTGCGCGGGCCCGGGCCCGACCCGGCAGGTCGGTACGCGTCTGACGGCGCAGGTACCAGCCGAGACCGATACCGACCAGGCCGAGGGAGATCGCCAGCGCCAGCAGGATGACCGTGCTGGGCAGCGCGGCGACCAGCACGAAGCCGGTGAGCAGGGTGGCGGTGATGCCGCCCAGGGTGCCGATGCCGGACAGCCGGCCGACCACCTGGCCGGTCCGGCGCAGGTCGGCGAGCTGGAGCTTCACCACCAGCGGGGTGACCGCCGCCAGCAGCGCCGCCGGCACGAACACGGCGAGTGCCACGAGCAGCAGGATGGCGCTGGCCGCCCCGCCACGGAGCACCTCGCCGGCGTAGCGCACCACGGGCAGGGTGATCGCGGTGGCGATCCCGGCCAGCACCAGGGCGGGTGCCAGCAGGCCGCGCGGGTCGCGCCGGTCGGCCAACCAGCCGCCGGACCACGCGCCGTAGGCGATCGCGGCGAGCGCGATGCCGATGACCGAACTGGTCACCTGGAGGGTCACTCCGACGTACGGGCCGACCAGGCGCAGCGCGACCGTCTCCAGCACCAGCACAGCACCGCTGGCGAAGAAGACCAGGAAGGCGGCCAGGCCGTTGGGCAGCGCCCCGCCGGTGACCGGCACGGGCGGAGCTTCGGGAGCCGCTACGTCGGACGATGGGAAACTCATCGTCGCGATGGTACGCAGCGAAGCTGCCGCTCCGGGTCAGTACATCGAGAGATGAACATGGTTCGTGTGCGATGCGGCGGGACTGCCGCTGCCACTGTAGGCACGCCACCCGGTGCCGGGATGCCAGATCTGCCGGTACCAGATCACGTAGAGCACACCCAGACGCTCGGCGTTGCGGACGTGCCAGGCGGCCAGGCTGTCCCCGTACGCCTTGTCGCCGCCGGTCGCGTTCTTGTCCTCGAAGCCGTTCGTGGCGGCCGAGAAGTCGCAGGCCCGACCCTTCGGATGCTCGCCACCGCCACCGCTGCGCTTGCAGGAGACGTGCCGCTTGTAGCCGGCCGCCTGGGTCTCCTTGAGCGCGTGCAGGGTGCGCGGGGTGATGCATCCCGAGGTCGTCGGGTCCTTCACCGAGCAGGACTCCGACGGCCACGAGCCGTCGGAGTTCCGTGGCGCCGGCTTTGCCGAGGACGAGCTGCCGCCGCTGAACCCGCTGCTGCCGCCCGAGCTGACCTCGGCCAGCGCCGCCTCGGCCTCCTTCTTCTTCTTGGCCATGACGGCGAGTTGCTTCTGCTGCTCACGGACCTCGGTGTCGATGGCGATCTTGGCCTGTTGGGCCTGCTGCCGGGCCTCGGTGAGATCACGCAACCGCTTGCTGTCCCGCTGGGCCATCAGGTCCAGGTCGGCCGCCCGTTGCAGGAACGCCTGCGGAGTCGCCGTGTTGAGCAGCATCGCCGTCGGGGTGAGCCGACCCGCCCGGTACGACTGCGCGGCCACCTCGCCGACCTGGGCGGTCAACCCGACCAGGCGAACCTCGACGGCCTTCAGCTCGCCGTTCAACGCCGTCTGCCGCCGCTTGGAGTTGTCCAGCTTGGCCTTGGCCTCGATGTGGCCCTTGGCGGTCAGTTCCAGCGCGTCCCGCAACTTCTTGGTGCCGCCCTCGTCCGGCTCCGCCGATGCGGGCACACCTGGAGCGAGCACCAGTGCCAGGGCGGCGAGCAGAGGGAGCAGTACGCGGCGAACGCGCGGCTGACTGAGCCTGGTGGTGGGCACGAAAGCGTCCTTCCGTCGACCGCCGGCCCCCGGTGAACTCTGCGCGGCGGCGTCCCCGCCGGCGCCGGGCGGCGGCCTGCTGGCGGAGACCGCCGGTCACGATACCGGAACGCGCGCCGGTGACCAGTCCCGCGACCGCCCACCGGCCCCGGTGTCGACGCAGCGTGCCGGCGTCGTAGCGCGCCGCACGCGAGGGCTCCGGTTCAGGAGCTGAGCAACGCCTCGTGGACCTGGGCCCAGACCTGTTCGTTGGCCGCGACGAGCAACCCGCGACCCTCGTCGGCCGGGTGGTAGTCCACGCCGTCGAACCGGCGCGCCACGCCACCGGCCGCGCGCACCAGCAGGCTGCCCGGGGCATGGTCCCAGGGCAGGGTGCGCCAGAAGAGGGCGAACTGCTGCTCGCCGGTGAGGATGTCCAGGTACTCCCGGCCGGCGCAGTGCTGGCCGGGCAGCAGCTCGCCGAGCCGTCGACCACCGGCACGGACCCGGTCGCGGGCCTCCGGCGGCAGGAAATGCGTCATCGCCACGCCGCGAATGTCGCCCAGGGACGGCACGACGTCGGCGGTGCCGACCGGCTGGCCGTTGAGCAGGGTGCCCTCGTCGGCAAGGCCGGCGGCAAGCGTCCCCGCCATCGGGTCGAGGATCCAGCCCGCCTTCGGCCGCCCGTCGGTCAGCAGGGCGACCATCAGGGCGAACGGTCGGCGGCCGGCGGCGAAGTTGGCCGTGCCGTCGACCGGGTCGACCAGCCACACGTCCCCGGTGTCGCGCAGGTGGCCCAGCAGCTCCGGGTCGTCGGCGACGCCCTCCTCACCCACCACCACCGAGCCCGGCCGAAGCCGACGCAGCCCGGCGGAGATCAGCTCCTCGGCGCGACGGTCGGCGACGGTGACCACCTCGCCGGGCGCCTTCTCCGACACGTCGTCGTCGTCGAGCTTGCGGAACAGCGGCAGCACGACCTGGTCGGCGGCCTCCGAGAGGAGGTCGCCGACGTCGTCGAGCAGGGTGTCAGCCACGCGGCGGCAACTTGACCACGCTGACGAAGAACTCGTCGATCTGCCGGACCACCGAGATGAAGCGCTCGAAGTCGACCGGCTTGGTCACGTAGGCGTTGGCGTGCAGCTGGTAGCTGCGCAGGATGTCCTCGTCGGCCTGGGAGGTGGTGAGGACGACCACCGGGATCCGGCGCAGTTCCTCGTCCTTTTTGATCTCTTCCAGCACCTCCCGCCCGTCCCGGCGCGGCAGGTTGAGGTCGAGCAGGATCAGGTCGGGCGCCACGGCGTCCGCGTACTGACCCTCGCGCCGCAGGTAGGCCAGCGCCTCGGCACCGTCGGAGACGACGGTCAGCCGGTTGCGCAGCTTGTGCTCCTCGAACGCCTCCTGGGTCATCAACACGTCACCCGGGTCGTCCTCGACCAGCAGGACCTCGATCGGGCTCTTGCCGTCCGCCGGCGCGGTCATCCCACCGTCTCCCTCATGTCACCCGTTCTACCGCCTTCCGGCGGCCCGTCGGCCCGGTCCGGCTGGTCCGCCCCGGCGGAGTGCTCCGACAGCGCGGGAGAAGCCCCGTCCGCGGGCGTCACGTCGCCCGCCGAGCCGTCCTGCGGTTCCTCGACCGGTTCGCCGGCGGCAGCCGCCTCCACGTCCTCCGGACGCGCCGGGAGCGTGAACCGGATGGCGGTGCCCTCCGGCACGTCGGTGTCCACCCACACCCGCCCGCCGTGATATTCCACGATCTTCTTGACGATCGCCAACCCGATGCCGGTGCCCGGGTACGCGTCCTTCGAGTGCAGCCGCTGGAAGATCACGAAGATCTTGTCGGCGAACTCGGGCTCGATGCCGATGCCGTTGTCCTGGCAGCTGATCTCCCACTCGGCGTCGACCAACCGAGCCGAGATGTGCACCTTCGGCGGCAGGTCCGGACGGCGGAACTTGATCGAGTTGCTGACCAGGTTGGCCAGCAGGTTCGTGAGCAGCGGCTCCTCGCCACGGATCACCGGCAACCCGGTCCAGGTCAGCTCCGCGTCCGCGTACTGCCGGGCAGCCTCGGTCTGGCCGGCCACGTCGCCCATCACCTTGTTCAGGTCGACGTCCACGAAGCCGGTGGTGAGCCGGCCGATCCGGGAGAACGCGAGCAGGTCGTTGATCAGTCGCTGCATCCGCTGCGCGCCGTCCACCGCGAAGGCGATGTACTGGTCGGCCCGCTCGTCGAGCTGCCCGGCGTAGCGGCGCTGGAGCAACTGGCAGAAGCTGGCCACCTTGCGCAGCGGCTCCTGCAGGTCGTGGGACGCCACGTACGCGAACTGCTCCAGGTCACGGTTGGACCGGGTCAGCTCCTCGGCCTGCTTCTGGAGCTGGCTGTTGACCCACTCGATGCGTTCGCGGGCCTCCCGCACCTCGGCCAGGTCGGAGGCGATCTTCTGGCGCATCGCGTCCACGTCGTCGCCGAGCTGGATGAACTCCGGTGGGCCGACGGTGGCGACGCGGTGCTGGTAGTCGCCCGCGGCGACCTCGCGAACCTGGTCGGCGAGGCCGGTCAGGGGCCGGACCACCATCCGGTCCAGCGAGAGCAGCAGCACCGCGCCGGCCACGACGACCACCAGGGCCGCAATGATCAGCAGTACGACGAGCACGTTGCTGCTGTTGCGGACGTCCGCGGCGGACTGCTCCCGAGCGTCCAGGATCTCCTTCTGCAGGTCGTCGACGGCCGACCTGACCTGGTCGAACCGCTGCCGGGCCTGCTCGGTGACGAGCGCCTGACCGGCCCGGGTGCCCTCGCGCTCCGTCGTGGTGATCACCGGCTCGGCGACGGTCTCCCGCCACTGCGCCGAACGCTCCTCAACGGTCCGCAGCTCCTGACCGATCTGCGGGTAGTCGTGCAGCAGGGCCCGCATCCCGGCGACGGTGACCTTCTCCTGTTCGAGGCCCGCGTCGTACGGACCCAGGTCGGCCGGGTCACCGCTGACCGCGTACCCGCGCACCGCCGTCTCCTGGTCGAGCACCGCGTTGAGCAGTTCCTGCGACTGCACCCGCAGCGGCCCGGTCTGGTTCAGGATCGCGTCGATCTGGGTGCGGTTGCGGGCGGCCATGGCCGCCTCCGCGACGGCCAGACCGATCAGCAGCACACCCACAACGGTGAGCAGCGTGATGACCCGGCGGCGCAGACTCCAGCCGCCGACCATCGGCGTCACCGGCCACCACCGCGGCTGACCAGCAGCATCGCCACGTCGTCGGCGAGCGGACCACCGTTGATCTGCTCGGCCCGGCCCACCAGCCAGGCGGGCAGCTCGGGCAGCGACACCTCCCGGTTGGCGGGCTCGTCGAGCAGCCCACTCAGGCCCGGCACGTCGAGCCGTTCGTTGCCCGTGCCCACCCGTCCCTCGATCAGGCCGTCCGTGTACATCAGCAGGGACCAGTCATCGGTGTCGAACTCCAGGTCGAAGGCGATCGGCCGGCGGGGTCGTACGCCCAGCAGCAGGCCGCCGGGGGCGGGCACCGGGACGACCCGGCCGCCGGAGAGCAGCAGCGGCGGCGGGTGCCCGGCGAGTCGGACGGTGGCCCGGTTGGCGTCCAGGTCGAGTCGGGTGGTGGCCACCGTCGCGAAGATCTCCTGAAGGCGGCGCTCACTCATCAGCACCTGTTCCAGGGCGGGCAGCACCTCGTCGTCCGGCACCCCGGCGAGCACGAGGGCCCGCCAGGCCACCCGCAGTTCCACACCGAGCGCGGCCTCGTCCACCCCGTGCCCGCAGACGTCCCCGACGATCAGGTCGAGCCGGTCCGGACGGGTCTGCACC
This sequence comes from Micromonospora sp. CA-248212, assembly GCF_050948405.1. Taxonomy (NCBI): domain Bacteria; kingdom Bacillati; phylum Actinomycetota; class Actinomycetes; order Micromonosporales; family Micromonosporaceae; genus Micromonospora; species Micromonospora sp. CA-248212. Next base: position 6,596,339 of record NZ_CP192023.1, read on the forward strand.
ACGTCGAAGAAGTCCCCGCCGATCAGCGCGGCGTGCCGGCCCGGCCGGTAGAAGGTGTGTACCGCCACCTGGTCGGTCGTCATCAGCGGCTGCGGCAGCAGGCCGCGTTCGAGGCGGGCCGACTCGGCCTGGCGCAGCTCGACCTCGCGCAGCCGGCGGGCGTTCTCGTCGGCGCGCTTACGCTCGACCGCGTAGCGCAGCGCCCGGGTCAGCAGCACCCCGTCCACCTGGCCCTTGACCAGGTAGTCCTGTGCGCCCTCGGCGACCGCCACGACGCCCAGGTGCTCGTCCGAACGGCCGGTCAGGACGCAGACCGCCGCGCCGCTGGACATCTCCAGCACCTGACGCAGCCCGTCCAGCCCCTGGGCGTCCGGCAGGCCCAGGTCGAGCAGGACGCAGTCCACGTCGCCGATCCGCTGCCGTGCCTCCCGGAGGCTGGTGGCGACCAGCAGGTCGATCATCGAGTTCGTCTCGGCGAGCAGCTCACCGACCAGGAAGGCGTCGCCCTCGTCGTCCTCCACCAGCAGCACCCGCAGCCGCTCGCCGGGCGGCAGGTTGCCGTGCCGCGCCAGCCCGCCGTGCGGGTACGGCACGACAGGGGAGCCGGCCAGGCCGCCTCCCCGGTGGGGCCGGGTCACCGCCGCGAGACGCGGGAGTTCGCTGGTGATGTCGGGCTCCTTCCGAGTGCCCTGCTGATCCTGTATTAGACAACGGTCGCACACAACACGATGGCCGCGGCACGGGGCGGGGATGGGCAGGATCACTGCCGTCGGGGGGAATCGGGGACCGAGCGGACGCGACGATCCGGGTACGCCCGGCCATCCCCCTCCCACCCGCCGACCGGCAGGATGGTGCCACCCCCAGGCCCCACCACCTTCGAGGAGTTCGGATGGGCGCACCCCCCACCCCCGTCACGGCGGACGTACCGCTCAAGGCACCTCCGCGCGTACCCCCTGCCGACCGCGCGCTGACCCGACCGCGACGGCGCCTTGCGGCCGCCGCGGCGGCGCTGGTCGCGCTGGCGGCCGTCGGCGCCGGCAGCCTGCTCGACCTGCGGACCCCGGCGCCACGGCCGGCGGACGCGCCGACGGGCGAGTTCAGCGCCGCCCGGGCGTACGCGGACGTCCAGGTGATCGCGGCCCGGTCGCACGTCGCCGGCAGCCCCGCCAACGAGCAGGTTCGCGCGCACGTCGAGCAGAAGCTGCGCGGCCTGGGCCTGGAGACGCAGGTGCAGGACACCGTCGCGCCGGAGGCCGGCCAGCTCAGTGGGGCGGCCGGCGGCGCGACCTTCGCCCGGGTCCGCAACGTGGTGGCCCGGCTGCCCGGGACGGATCCGACGGGCCGGGTGTTCCTGGTCGCCCACTACGACTCGGTGCAGACCGGACCGGGCGGCAACGACGACGCGGCCGGCACCTCGGCCATCCTTGAGGTGGCCCGCGCGCTGTCCACCGGCCCACGGCCCCGCAACGACGTCGTCTTCGTGCTGACGGACGCCGAGGAGGCGTGCCTCTGCGGCGCGGCGGCGTTCGCCGCGAGCAACCCGCTCGCCGCCGACGGCGGCGTGGTGCTCAACCTTGAGGCGCGCGGTTCCACCGGTCCGGTGATCATGTTCGAGACCTCGAAGAACAACGCGAAGCTGGTGGACGTCTTCGGTCGGGCCGCACCCCACCCGGTGGGCACCTCGTTCGCGGTGGAGATCTATCGGGCGCTGCCCAACGACACCGACTTCACCGCCTTCCTCGATCAGAAGTTCGTCGGGTTGAACTCGGCCTACATCGACGGCGGCGCGATCTACCACACGCCGCTGGACACGCCGGCCGCCATGGACCGGGGCAGCCTCCAGCAGCACGGGGACAACGCGCTGGGCCTGGCCCGGGAGTTCGGCGCGGTCGACCTGACCGACCTGCGCTCCGGGCACGACGCCACCTACTTCCCACTGCCGGGCGGGTTGGCCCGCTACCCGGGCTGGCTCGTCCTGCCGCTGGCCCTGCTCGCGGTGCTCGCGGTAGCGGCGCTGGGTTGGTTGACCCGCCGCAGCGGACGGGCCAGCACCGGCCGACTGGTCGCCGGTTTCGGCCTCGCCCTCGTACCGATCGTGGCCGCGCCGGTCGCCGCCCAACTGCTCTGGTTGGCGATCACCACGATCCGGCCGGGCTACGCGGAGCTGCTCGACCCGTACCGCCCGATCTGGTACCGGCTGGCCCTGCTGGCGCTCGCCACCGCGATCGTCTTCACCTGGTACGCGCTGACCCGCCGCCGGATCGGCCCGGCCGCGCTGGCCGTGGGCGGTCTGGCCTGGCTGGCCCTGCTCGGGGTGCTGCTCGCCGTGGCGGTACCCGGCGGGGCGTACCTGACCACCCTGCCGGCCCTGGCCGGCGCCCTCGGCGGCCTGGTCGCGCTGCGCACCCGGCAGACCGGGCCGTGGCCGGTGGTGGCGGTGACGGCCGCCGCCGCGGTCGGCGTCGTGATCCTCCTGCCGACGGTGGTACTGCTCTTCCCCGCGCTGGGGATGGCGATGGGCGGGGTGGCCGCGCTTGTCGCGGTGCTGCTCGGCCTGACCGCGCTACCGGTGGTCGACCTGCTGCATCCGCAGGCCGGCGGGCAGCGCGGCCTACTGGCGCTGCGGGCCCGGCGACGCGCCGCGCTGCCGGCCGGCGCCGCCGCCGTGGCGGCGGTGGTGCTCGCCGGGGTCGGGCTGGTCGTGGACCGCTTCGACGCCGCCCATCCCGCGCCCACCCACCTGATGTACGCCATGGACGCCGGCACCGGGCAGGCCCGCTGGCTGAGCCACGAGACCGACCCGCAGCCGTGGACGGACGGCTACGTCGACGGGGTGGCCAGCGTGGCGGACGACTTCCCCGGCCTCGGCGACGGTGAGCTGCGGGTCGGCCCGGCCCAGGCGGCCAGCCTGCCGGCGCCGAAGCTCGACGTGCTGGCCGACACCAGTGCCGGCGGTGAACGCACGCTGCGGCTGCGCCTCACTCCGCAGCGGGCGGTCCGCCTCGCCACCCTGCACGTCGACACGACGACCGCCACCGTGCTGCGCGCCGAGGTCGCCGGGCGCGCGGCGCCGGTGGAGCCGCGCGCGGGCAGGTGGGGGTTCGGTCTGGTCTTCCACGCCCCGCCACCGGAGGGCGTCGAGGTCACGCTGACGCTGCGACCGATCGCCGCGCAGGTGGCGCTGCGGGCGATGGACGCCAGCGACGGGCTGGACGCGCTGCCCGGCTTCCGGCCCCGGCCGCCGGCCGTCGGTGTCGTGGGGTCGCACAGCTCCGAGATGCTGGCCGTCGCCCGCACATATCCGATCTGAGAAAGACAAACCGGTGGTTCGGCGGCCGATGCGTGTCGCCGAACCACCGGTTTGTGAATCGTGTTTCCGTCAGTTCACCGGTTCGGGTTGACCGGAGCCGATACGCCGCCACCGGTTTCCGTCGTGATCGGTGAAGGTCAGCTCCACCAGAACGCTGTCGGTCGCCGCGTGCAGCCGACGCGCGGCAGCGACCGTGACGAACAGTTCCGCGCTTTTCCGGCCGTGAATGCGTCCGACCTGTTTCGCGCCGGCGAGGTCGACGGGCGGGCCGTCCGGATCCTCGGACGGCACCAGTCGCGGCAGTACCGTCACATCGAGCACCGGCGCGTCACTCTCGTTGGTCACGGTCACCCGCAGCACCGCGTTGCCCCGGATCTCGGTGACCGTGGAGACCAGCCGGGCCTGGGTGGCCCGGACCCGCATCTCGTCGACGCGACGGGCGCGGATCTCCCGACGCAGACCGAGGTACACGAAGAGCACACTCGCGATCGAGCCGAGCGCGCCGAACCAGTCCGGCACCGAACCCCAGTCGGCCACATCGTCGTACGGCAACCAGTTCATGCGTCCATCGTGGATGCCCCGCGCGAACGCCGAGGACGGCGGATCGGTTCGAATGGCCGACGAATTGTAAATGGCGGTGTCGATTCCGGTCGGTCGGGTGACCTAAACGGAGAGTGTGCAACCCAGTACGGCGGTGGATACCCTTGCGGTTGACGTAGGGCGGGTGACGACCCCTCCGAATGTCCATCCAGTGGACATGATCTCTTCTGCCACCCGCCGCGCCGCAATTTCGCCACCGAAGGGGGACCGCATTGACTGCGGACGTTCCACCCGAGGATGCGGGCGTGCGCCGGCCGGCCTACGACCGACCGAGCCGCGTCTCCGTCGACCCGCCACTCGGGCGCCTGGACAGCCCACTGCACGGCCGCGACGACCTGATCGACGAGATCATGCATCCGGCGGACACCGACGGGGAAGAGCCGTCGGTGCACATCCTGTGCGGCATGGGCGGCTCCGGCAAGAGTCACGTGGCCCTGGAGATAGCGCGTCGGGCCCGCGCGGACGGCCGTACCGTCTGGTGGGTGCAGGCCGGCCGGCTGAACTCCGGGATGCGCGAGGTGGTCAGCCAGCTCGGCGCGTCGGAGAGCCAGGTCGACCAGGCCTGGTCCGGCATGATCAGCGCCACCGACCTGGTCTGGCGCTACCTCAACCACGCTCGACAGCCGTGGCTGCTGATCTTCGACAGCGCGGACGAGCCCGCCACGCTCGGCCCCACCGACGGCGTGCTCGCCGACGGCACCGGTTGGCTGCGCAGGCCGGAAGCCGAGGACGGCATGGTCCTGGTGACCACCCGGGACGGCAACCGGGCCACCTGGGGCACCTGGTCGACCCTGCACCAGGTGCGTCCACTCGACGCCGATGCCGGGGCGCAGGTGCTCATCGACCGCGCCGGCGCGCAGGCCGGCGGCCTCGACGACGCCCGTGAACTGGCGCGCGACCTGGGCGGGTTGCCACTGGCCCTGCGGGCCGCCGGCAACTACCTGCGGTCGGTCAACGCCAGCCCGGTCTGGCGCGGCTCCTCCACCATCACCACCTTCGCCGACTACCGCCGGGCGGTGGAACGCCGTTTCCGCGCGCCGCTCGACGCCCCCGACGTCGACCTCGACGAATCACTCGGCCTGGAGATCGTCCGCGAGGTCGACGACATCTCCCTGGACCTGCTGGCCCGCCGCGGGCTCGAGCAGAGCCGGCCGCTGCTCAACGTGCTGGCCTGCCTGAGCATCTCCCCGGTGCCCTACGAGGTGGTCCTCAAGCCGGCCATCCTGGCCGGATCGCCCCTGTTCGAAGGGCTGACCGCCCGGCAGCGGGTGAAGGTGCTGGAGGGCATCGGCGACCTCGCCCTGGTCGACTTCGACGTCCAGGAGGACGTCACCGACCCGGCGTTCGCGCACGTGCTGTCGCTGCACCCGCTGGTGCACGCGATGTTCCGCGACCGCGACGAGGTCCGCGAGCAGATCGCCGAGTACCACGGCGTGGTGATGAAGCTGCTGCTCGCCGCCACCGAGGGCCAGAATCCGGACGATCCGACCGTCTGGTCGAACTGGGACGTACTCGTGCCGCACCTGGTCGAGGCTGTGCGTGAATATCTGGCGCCGAAACACAAGCACGACCCCGAGACGGTACGCCGGGCGCTGGAACTGACCCGGCTCACCGCCCGCTACCTCATCGCCGTCGGCCTGCCCGGTTCGGCCTTCGACATCCTCGACCCGATCGTGCGCGGCTGCGCCGCGTACGACCATGAGCTGGACCGGCCCGAGGTGCTGGCGCTGCGCCACGAGCTGGGCCGCACCTGGCTGGAGCGTAACCAGCCGGAGATGGCCGACCGGGTGCTGCGCGACGTGATCGCCGACCGCACCCGGGTGCTGGGCAGCGGCGACCCCGACACCCTCGCCAGCCGGCACAAACTCGCCAAGGCGATCATGGCGCAGCGTCAGTGGCCGGAGGCCGAGTCGGAACTACGACAGATCGTCGCCGCGGAGCAACAGGTACGCGGCCCCGAGCACTGGGAGACCATGGTCGTGCGGCACAGCCTCGCGCTGGCCGTCCTCGCCCAGCACCGCGCCCCCGAGGCGGAGGAGATGCTGCACGCGGTCCTGGAGGTTCGGTACCGGCGGTGGCCGTCGAACCAGCCGGAAACGTGGCAGGCCCGGCACACGCTGGCCCGATGCCTGCAGGAGCAGGGCCGCCTCGCCGAGGCGGAGGCCGAGCTGCGGGCGACCCTGGCCACCGTGGATCCCCGGCACGCCGACCGCAGCGAGGTGCTCGCCATCCGGGCCACCCTCGCCGTGGTGCTCCTGCTCGACGGGAGGGTCGACGAGGCGATCGACGTGTACGAGCGCCTGTTGGCCGACCGACGGCGGCTGCTCGGGGACTTCCACCTGGACACCCTCCAGGTGGAACATGCGCTGCGCCGCCTGCGCAACGGCGGGTGAGGAGTCAGTGGGGCGCTGACGGGCCCAGGTCGCTCGGGTCGGTGTTGCCACCGCAGACGATCACCGCGACCCGCTCCCCCGCCCGGGGCACGTACGCCCCGCCGACCAGCGCGGCCAACGCGGCGGAGCCGCCCAACTCGGCGGCGACCCGCAGCTCCGACCAGAGCAGACGACGCGCGCGAGTCAGGTCGTCGTCGCGTACCAGCACCGAGACCACACCGGTACGACGGGCCGTGTCGAAGGCGATCTCGCCGATCCGGCGGGCGCCCAGCGAGTCCGTGGCGATACCGCCCACCTCGATGTCGACGGGCCGGCCCGCCTTCAGGGCGGCGTTCAGGGTGGGGATCTGCTCCGGCTCGACGGCGACGACACGCACCGACCCGTCGAACCAGGTGGCGATGCCGGACACCAGCCCACCGCCACCGACCGCGACCAGCACGGTGTCGACCCCGCCGAGCTGGCGTTCCAACTCCCGGCCCACGGTCCCCTGCCCGGCCACCACCTCCGGCTGGTCGTAGGCGTGCACCACGAGCGCGCCGGTCTCGGCGGCCCGCTCGGTGCTGGCCGCCAACGCCTCGGCGTAGTGCTGACCCACCTGCCGTACCTGCGCGCCCAGGCCGGCCAGCCGCTGCACCTTGACCGGCGAGGCGGTGACCGGCACGAAGACCTCCGCCGGCACGCCCAGCGAACGGGCCGCGTACGCGACGGCGAGGCCGTGGTTGCCCCCCGAGGCGGCGATCACCCCGGCCGACGGCAGCGGCCCCTGGAGCATCCGGTTGAACGCTCCCCGCGGCTTGAACGAACCGGTGTGCTGGTGCAGCTCCAGCTTGAGGCTGAGCAACCCGGGGACGCCCAGGTCGGCGCCGTCGACCGTGATGACCGGCGTCTCCCGGACTCGCCCCTCGACCCGCGCCGCAGCCGCCTCGACGTCGCTTCTTTCCACCATGGGGAAACGCCCTTCACTACGACCAGAGAGCCAGTCGACCGTCGTCGGTGAGCCCGACGAAACATCCTATGGAGATTCGCCGGCCATCCGTCGCCGGACGCACCGTGTGATAGTGGCGCGGGTCGAAGAGGAATCCCTCTCCCAACGTCGGCCGCAACGTCAACGACTGCGTACCGTCGGCCACCGACTCCCGGTAGCCGTACCCGCCGGGGATCCGCAGGTCCTCGTCGTCCGGCTGCCACCGGCGACGCCACAGCACCGTCTCCCCGCCCCTGGGCGGCACCTGGACGTAGATGTTGAACGCCAACTGGGCCACCACCTCGCTGTCGAGCAGCCGGCCGGCGTACTCCCGGACCGCGTCATCGAAGTGCACCTGAAGGCCGGCGTTGATCTCACGGACGATGCCGACATGCATCTGCCGGTCCTGCCGCCGCCCCGACGACACGTCCGGCCAGGCCGCCCGGAACGCGGCCAGGCACAGCTCGCGGGGCGAGTCCGGCAGGCCCAACGTGGACCAGCCCTTCTCCGCGGCGTCGGCCGCCGCCCAGTAGTCCTCGCGCAGCTCCCCACCATCGCGGTGGTCGTTGATGGCAGGGCCGAACTTCGCGACGACGGGAAACACGCGACTCTCGTCGTAGCGGTCCATCTCCGCGCCGGCGAGCGCGGTGGTGATGGCGTGGCAGCAGGCCGCCGGCAGCAGCCCCGGCACCCGGACGGCGGCGATCCGCCCGGCGACCAGACCGGCGACGTCCGCGCGGGTGATCGCTTCGGACTCGACGGCCACGAACAACGGGTCGGTTCTGCTCGGTTGTCGCACGGCGGTCCTCTCGTATCGAAGATCCCTCACCGGACACGTCGCGCCCTGCGGATCCGCGCACCGTGCACCGTGCAATGTAGCGAGCACCGGCAAATCCACCCGTCACCATTGATCGCGACGTATCTGGTGGACACTTTTGGCAGTTCGCGGGCGAGGTGGTGGACGCGCCGTTACCATCGGCCCAGCCGGGGGTACGACACCCAGAGCCGTACGGCGGATCGATTCCACCGATCGGAGAATGGTGGCGGCTCGCCGGCACGGTGCATGATGCGACTAGTTCGAATGGGACGAGGAGTTCGATTATGGCTGGCGCCGGCCCGACCGATCTTGACGCGTACGTCGACCGCCTCGAGATGGCGCGTCGAATAGCCCGGGAAATGATCGAGTCCGACCACCTCGCGCTGGAGCTGGCCGTTCGCCAGCGCCCGCAGTGCTGGTCCCGACGACCGGTCGCGCACACCTCCCGCACCGACGCCTGACTCCCACGCCGGCCCGCACCTCGGCCGCTGGTCGCGCCGTCCTCCGCGCGTGGATGATCGACTCCAGATCGGCGAACTGGGGGCGTCTTGCTGCGGGGATAGTCCCAGTTCGCCAAACTGGAGTGGATCACCCGAGCGGGACCACGAAACGCGGCGCGGACGGGCAGGATGTCATCCATGCGCCGGCTCGCAACCGTTCTCTGCCTGCTGACTGTCGTCGTGCCGGGAGTGGCTGCCTGCGCGGCGCCGCAGACCCGGCCCGAAGACGCCGCACCGAGCGCGTCCGCCGCGTGGGACACCTACCAGGCCGAGGTGAGCGGCGTGACGCCCGGTCCGGGTGTCCGGGCGGTGACCGTGCAGGTCAAGGCGCTCGCTGGTGGCGATGGTTGCTCCCGCAACGTCCGGGTCGACAACCAGACCGAGGAGAACGGCGTCATCTTCGCCGACATCGTGGAGGAATCGGCCGGGTCCGCCACCGTGGGCGCCTGCCCGACCTCCGAGCCCGCCCAGGTGACCCTCACGTCGGCGGAGCCCATCGGCGACCGCCCGCTGTCGCTCAACCAGAAGACGTGGGCGCTGAAGAACGGCGCGTACAGCCGGTGTGACGAGCACCTTGGCTGCAAGCCACCGGAGGACCGCTGCGACCCGACCTGGACGCGTGCGGCCGTACGGGGGATGGACGTGTCCCGCCACTCGCAGGGCCACGTCGAGGCCTGCGACGGGAACTGGCTGATCATGACGGTGCCGGACGACCCGACGTCGTGCGGCGTCGAGCCGCGCCCCGGGTGCGAGGTGGACACCGCCGTACGGCGCTACTTCCTGCGTAACGAGCCGGCCGGTTGGTCGACCGTCACCCGCACCACGTCGGGCGGGTGCGGTGCGATCATCAAGGCGGCGCCGGCCTTTCCCCGCAAGCTCTGCGCCAAGCTGAAACCGACGATCCGGTTCGTCACCGCGGGTCCGCCGCTCCCGACCGGTAAGCCCGGCGGCTGACGCGAGTAGTCCGAATGGGACAAGCCCTGGTGGGCAACCTGAGCGCGGTGCTACCGCTGGCGGTGCGCGGCCTCCTCACGGCCAGCCTGTGACCGTGCGCCCAGTCGGAGTAGGACATGACCCCGTCGCCTGGGTGGACGCTGCCCATCAGCGCGTCCAGGCCACGAACCGCTCGTACAACTCGGCCGGCGCCACCTCGGGCAGCTCCACGACGACGACGAAGAGCAGCCCACTGACGTAGATGGAAAGGCCGATGCGGTCGCGCCCGTACGCCTCGGCGAGGCGCACCCGCGCGGGATGGCACGGCCAGGGCGTGTCTGCCACACACGTCTGGCAGTGCCACTGCGGGCGGCGCGGCAGGTGCTCCCCGTCCATCCGGCGATCGAGCGCTGACACCGACCGTTCAGCCCGATTGGCCCGTACAGTCTGCCGTTCTCCAGCCGTCACCGAGCCGCCCGCCCACCGTCGCGGTTGCCGTCCCGCACCGTGATCCCGTACGCGCCGAACCGCTGTGGGTAACAGGTCGCTGCTCCGGTCACGTCCAGTTGGACCTGCCTCCGCCTGCTCCACCAGCGCTTGAACCGCTCCCGAATCGCCACCACGCCTCCCGCCGATCACTGCGTGTGCTCGTCCGATACACCGTGCGGCGGTACGCTCACATCGGTCGACGGGTTGCGCGTTGCCAATGCGCACCGGCAACCTGGCAACTCCGGTGGGAGGCGCGAGACATGCCAACATTCGGCGCCCGAATGCGGACAGCGCGGGAAGCGCGCGGGCTCAGCCTGGCCGCTCTCGCCGAGCTGCTGCCCGCCGACAAGGGTCACCTCTCACGGCTTGAGAACGGCCGTCGTCGACCGGGTGAGGATCTGGCCCGCCGGATCGACGACGTCCTGGCCGCTCGTGGGGAGCTGATCGCCTGCGCCGCCCTGGACATCGCCGCTGCCTCCGACATCCGGCCGTCGGAGACCGTCGAGCTGCTACATCGAATGCACGCCAGCGACACCGCCCCCGCCACCATCGAGACGTTGCAGGCGACCGTGACCGAGCTGTGCTGCCAGTACGGGTGGCGCGACGCCGGGGAACTCCGCGCCGAAGGTCAGGGTTGGCTGCGCGAGGTCGCCCGACTGCTACAGCGACCCACCGGGCTGCGGCAGCACCGCGAACTGCTGGTGTGCGCAGGCTGGCTGGCGCTGCTGATCGGCTGTGTCGAATACGACCTCGGCAAACGCGCCAGTGCCGAGGCCACCCGCACTGCCGCCCGTCAGCTCGGCGAGGAAGCCGGGCACGCCGGCATCACCGGCTGGGCGTGGGAGATGACGGCGTGGTTCGCACTCACCCAGTCCCGGCACGAGGCAGCGTTGACCGCCGCCCGAGCTGGGCAGGAAGCCGCCGGTCGACAGCGGGTGGGGGTGCAACTGATCGCACAGGAAGCCAAATCGCTGGCACGACTAGGCGACCTTGAGGGCGCGCGGACGGCGCTCGATCGAGGTCGGCGGCTCCTCGACGACCTCGGTGCGCCCGACCGACCCGACAACCACTTCGAGGTCGATCCCGGCAAATGGCTGTTCTACGCGATGGACGCCTACCGCCTCGCCGAACACGACACTCTCGCCAAGCACTACGCCAACGAGGTTCTGCGTCTCGGCACCGGATCGGACGGCACCGAGCGGTCACCCATGCGGATGGCCGAAGCCCGACTCACGCTCGCCGCCACAGCCCTGCGCGCTGGCGAGCTGGACCGGGCCGTCGAGGAGGGGGTGACGGCGTTCGCCGCTACTCGGCGGTCCCTGCCCTCGCTGCTGCTCGTCGCCGGTGAAGTTGACGTCGAACTTCACCGTCGCTACCCCCACGAGCAGGCCACCGCCGACTTCCGAGACGCGCTGAACGCCATTCGGTAGCCACATCCGCAAGCGCTGACGTCATCTCCGCCCTATCGCCGGCCTGGGCTCTTCATCCGTACAGGTACTCGTCCACGTCCAGTTCCGCCCGCGTGAGCCGGAGGAATTCCAGCACCTGGGCATTCAGGTGCCAGCCCAGCAACTGGTGTTGCCCCGCGAGTTTCTGCATGCCGTCGACGGGACTGGTCAGGTTTTCCTCCTCGCCGTCCGGGTGCTCGAACACCCGGACGACTTGCAGGACACTCGCACCGGGCACGTCATCGACGCGGTCCAGCTCAGCGGCAAGTTCCCCGATCCGCTCGGCGTGGTCGAACAGGCGATCCACGATCTCCGCAAGCTGTTCGTCCACGGTAAGTCCGGGCTTGCGACAGACGATCTTCCACCGATTAGCGGTGGGCCGAACCGGATCGCCCTGGCGACTGCCACGAACGAGCACCTCGTCGGGCTTGATGCCCAACCTGCTCGTGATCTCGGCCGCTGACACCCGGACGGAGGACAGCGCGAGGTACGCGTACTGGGATACGAGCATGCGGGCACTCTAGAGTCGCGGTAGGTACCAAGCCGATCCGGTCGAACTACCCTCATTGCCATGCCGCACCTGCACGCCGCCGATCCCCTGCCGTGGCGTCCCCGCCGCGTGCTGGTCGCCGGCACCTCGGGCGCCGGAAAGACGACCCTCGCCTCCCGCATCGCCACGTCGTTGCAAGCGCCGCACATTGAGATCGACGGCCTGTTCCACGGACCGTCGTGGACCAGACGGCCGTCCTTCGAAGACGACGTACGCCGCTTCAGCGCAGGTCCCTCCTGGGTGACCGAGTGGCAGTACAGGGCGGTACGCACTCACCTCGCCGATCTCGCGGACCTGCTGGTGTGGCTGGATCTGCCGAAGATCACCGTGATGCGCCAGGTCGTCCGGCGGACCGTCGTACGCCGCCTTCGACGCCAACAGCTCTGGAACGGCAACGTGGAACCGCCGCTCTGGACCCTGTTCACCGACTCCGAGCACATCGTTCGCTGGGCGTGGAACACGCATCCTCAGACGGCCACACGTATCGAGGCCCTGTCGGCCCGGCGTCCGGACCTTCCCGTGGTTCACCTCCGCAGTCACGCCGCCGCCAATCGCTGGTTGCTCGGCCCACTGAGGGAAGCTCAGCCCTGAGAGTCGTGACCGTGGTTAAGGTGTCACGGTTCGACGGCCCGGGGCGTACGGAAGCGTCGGTCAGAGGCCATCACGCTGCTACTTCCAACGGAAGTGGACGAAGAGGCGGCCGAAGTTCTTCGAGTCCTTCTCGACCCGGTGGTAGAGCTGCTTGACGTCCTTCTGGTCGAGGAACCGCAGCACCCGCTTTTTGAGCTGCCCCGACCCCTTACCCGGGATGATCTCGACGAGGGTGGCCTTCTTCGCGACCGCCTCGTCCATGATCCCGCGCAGCGCGCGGTCGATGTCCTGGCCCTTGTTGAAGATGTCGTGCAGGTCCAGCTTGAGCTTCATGCCGCAGCCCCCGGCCGGTCAGGTCCCATGTCCGCCATCCTAGGCACGCCCGTCGGCCCACCCCACGGCCCGACGACGAAGGGGCGGTCCCGTGGGACCGCCCCTTCGTACACCGCCTGCTCCGTGCTCAGCGCGTGCCGCCCACGCGGGTCTCCACCCGCTGGAGCGCGATCCGGTAGTCGTCGTTGGCCGCGTACATCGCGGCGGCGATCCGCAGGTGCCGCAGCGCGTCGGTGTGTCGGTTCAGCCGCTCCAGCGTCCGACCCAGCACGTGGTGCGCGTAGTGGTCGCTCGGGTCCCGGTCGACAAGTTCCCGCAACTGCTCCTCGGCCCGGTTGAGCTGGGCCGACTGGAAGTACGCCCGGGCCAGCAACTGCCGGACGGCCGCGTTGCCGGGCTCGGCGTCCACGATCGGCTCCAGCAGTCGGGCCGCTCCGCTCGGGTCACCGGTCTCGAAGAACATGGTCGCCCGTCGGTAGTCCGCCAGGAGATCCATCTGCCCACCTCCTCGGGTCGCGCCGTCACCTGTTCCGACGCTGGCACAACACTCGGCGTTTGGCGACTGTTCCCCGGGTCGAAATAGGGTCAGGTTCGGGCGTCCCGGCGGCCGGCGGACAGCTCCCAGGCCCGTACGCCGCCGACGATCCCCGCCGTGTTCGGCACCACCACCACGTCGTCGCCCATCCGGGCGAGCTGCTCCGGTCGGATCAGCCGCGAGTTGCCCCCGCCCAGGTAGAGCCGGTCCCACCGGAACACCGGGCGCAGCCCGTCCACGACCTGCCGGATCCGGCGGGACCAGAAGGCGTCCCCGAGTCGCCGCCGCTCCGGCTCGCCCACATACGTGTCGTAGGTGGTGCCCCACCGCACGGGCGCGTGCGACAGCTCCAGGTGCGGCGCGAGGACGCCGCCGTCGAAGAGAGCGCTGCCCAACCCCGTTCCCAACGTCAACACCAGTTCACAGCCGGTACCGGCCACCACACCGGCCCCGTGCACCTCGGCGTCGTTGAGCACCAGCGCCGGCACCCCGAACGCGTCGGCGAGCGCTCCGCGCGCGTCCCAGCCGGACCACTCGGCCAGCAGTTCCGGGTCGACCCGGGACCGGGGTCCGCTGCGGGTGACGTAGTGGGGGGTGGCCACCACGACGCCGTGCCGGATCATCCCGGGGACGCCGACGGTCAGCCGGTCGGCCGTGGGCAGTCGCCCACCGAGGTCCACCAGGGTCCGCACGAACAGATCGGGCGGCAGCGGGTACGGGGTCGGCACCCGCAGCGGTCGGGCGCGCATCGTGCCGGCCTCGTCGAGCACCGACGCCTTGATGCCGCCACCACCGCAGTCGATCGCCAGTGTGGTCACCACGTCATGGAGTCTGCCCGCTCGCGGCCGGTCTCATGCGGGCGGCCCGATAGGCTGCCGTCCTGATGAGCGCCACGATGATCGTCAAGGACCTGGCCGCCGGGCACGGCGACCGCCCCCTCTTCGCCGGGTTGGACCTGGTGGTCGCCCCGGGCGACGTGGTCGGCCTGGTCGGGCCGAACGGGGCCGGGAAGTCGACGCTGCTGCGTACCCTCGCCGGGTTGTTGCCGGTAGAGGCCGGCAGCGTGCGACTCAGCCCGCCCACCGCGAGCGTCGGGCACCTGCCGCAGGAGCCGGAGCGGCGGCCGGGCGAGACGGTACGGGAGTTCCTGGCCCGCCGGACCGGGGTGACCGGCGCGCAGGCGGCGCTGGACGCCGCGACCGAGGCGTTGACGGCCGGGTCGGCGGGCGCCGACGACGCGTACGGCGACGCGCTGGAGCGCTGGCTGGCCCTCGGCGGCGCGGACCTCGACGAACGCGCCGACCAGGTGAGCGCCGATCTGGGGCTCACGGTCGACCTGGACCACCTGATGACCGGGCTGTCCGGCGGTCAGGCGGCCCGGGCGGGGTTGGCGTCGCTGCTGCTCAGCCGGTACGACGTGTTCCTGCTCGACGAGCCGACCAACGACCTGGACCTGGCCGGGTTGGAGCGGCTGGAGGAGTTCGTTACCGGGCTGCGGGCCGGCACGGTGCTGGTCAGCCACGATCGGGAGTTCCTGACCCGCACGGTGACCCGGGTGCTGGAGCTGGACCTGCCGCAGCAGCAGGTCAACCACTACGGCGGCGGCTACGGGGCCTATCTGGAGGAGCGCGAGGTGGCGCGGCGGCACGCCCGCGCCGACTTCGAGGAGTACGCCGACACGAAGGCCGGTCTGGAGGCGCGCGCCCGTACCCAGCGCGGCTGGATGGAGAAGGGCGTGAAGAACGCCCGCCGCAAGGCCACCGACAACGACAAGATCGGCCGCAAGTTCCGGAGCGAGGCCACCGAGAAGCAGGCCGGCAAGGTCAAGCAGACCGAGCGGCTGATCGAACGGCTCGACGTGGTCGAGGAGCCCCGCAAGGAGTGGGAGCTGCGGATGGAGATCGCCGCCGCGCCCCGCGCCGGCGCGGTCGTGGCCACGCTGCGCAACGCGGTGGTACGCCGGGGAGCTTTCACCCTCGGGCCGGTCAACCTCCAGATCGACTGGGCGGACCGGGTCGCGGTTACCGGGGCGAACGGCTCCGGCAAGTCCACCCTGCTGGCCGCGCTGCTGGGGCGGCTGCCGGTGGACGAGGGCACCGCCTCGCTCGGGCCGGGCGTGGTGGTCGGTGAGGTGGACCAGGCCCGGGGGTTGTTCCTCGGCGACGCGCCGCTGATCGACGCGTTCCAGGCGGCCGTACCCCACATGTCGCCCGCGGACGCGCGGACCCTGCTGGCGAAGTTCGGGCTGCGCGCGGCGCACGTCCCCCGACCGGCGGCGACCCTCTCCCCCGGCGAGCGCACCCGGGCGGCGCTGGCTCTGCTCCAGGGCCGTGGGGTCAACCTGCTCGTGTTGGACGAGCCCACCAACCACCTGGACCTGCCCGCCATCGAGCAGTTGGAATCGGCGCTGGCCAGCTACCCCGGAACGCTGCTGCTGGTCACGCACGACCGGCGGATGCTGGCCGCCGTCGAGACCAACCGGCGGCTGCGGGTCGACGCCGGGCGGATCGCCGAGGATTGATCCGTGCCGGCGGGCCGGCGTGGGGTGAGAATGACGCCATGCTCAAGTGGGAGTACGCCCTGCTGGTCCGCCGCCGCCAGGCCGCGACCAACGACCTCGGCTGGGAGGTCGTCTTCGTCTGGTACGGCCCGGACGGCTCGATGGTCGACGTCACGCCGTACGGCGACACGTCGCTGGCCCACCTCAACCGGGCCGGCGACCAGGGCTGGGAGCTGGTCGCGATGAGTGAGGACCCGTCGCTGCCCGGCAACCACGAACTGCACCGCTACCACCTCAAGCGGCCAAAGCCCGCCACTCCCCCACCCCGCCAGCGGATGCGCGGGGGTCGCCGGACGCTGTCGGGCTGACCCTCGACGCTGCCGGGCCGGGGCGGGCCTTGGGCCCGGAGCGCAGGCCCTGGACCCGGAGCGCGGGCCCTGGACCCGGAGCGCGGGCCTTGCGCCCGGAGCGCGGGCCTTGCGCCCGGAGCGCGGGCCTTGCGCCCGGAGCGCGGGCCTTGCGCCCGGAGCGCGGGCACTCCGACGGGCGTGATGACTATGGGGCATCTTGATGCCGCACAGTCATCAGGCTCGACAGGTAGGTGCTCGGGACGCCCCGACACGCCCGTCGGCGGTCGCGCGACGGCGAAACGGGAATACCGGGCGCGTAGGCGGGTAACGCGCGGCGGGAGGTGGCCCGAATGGTCGCTTTGGCACAGACTCCGCCCTCGGCCGACCGGCTGCGGTTGATCGACGAATTCCTCGCGCAGGCGTGGGCGGACCAGGTCCGGAACGACGACCGGCTCCGGGGCCTGGCCGTCGAGGTGCGGTTCGACCGCGGGGTCGCCCACCTCAGCGGAGAGGTGGCCGAGCCGGCCGACCTACGGCTGGTGCGGGACCTGGTGGGACGGTTGGCCGGCGTCTACGGCGTCTGGTGCAGGGTCGGGGTCGGCGGACGCGCGCCGGTGGTGGTGGATCTCGGCTGCGGCCCGACCAAGCAGTGGTCGGGCAACCTCGGGCTGGACATCTATCCCGCGCCGGGGGTGGACGCGGTGGCGGACCTCTCCGGCTCGCTGCCGCTGGCCGACAACTCGGTGGACGTCCTGTTCGCGGTGCACATCCTGGAGCACCTGATCGACTTCCTGCCCCTGGTGGACGAGTGTCACCGGGTGCTGCGCCCGGGTGGCGTCCTGCACGTGATGAGCCCGTGGTGGGGGCACGTCAACGCGGTGGCCGACCCCACCCACGTCCGGCTGATGGACGTGCAGACCTTCAAGGGGATCTGCCAGCTCCGACCGCCGGGCACGCCGCGTTGGTATCCGCTGCACGCCGGGTGCGACGGCGCGTCGATCTTCGCCGACCTGACGCCCCTGCCCGCCGACGCCGAGCCCGCTCCGAACTTCCACCTGGCCCGCTTCTTCGACTAGGACCTGGTGGATTCGCGCAGTTCCAGCCGGTACGGGGCCTTGAGCGCGCGGGCGGGGGCAGCGCGGTCGCCGTCGAGGCGATTGGCGAGGAGTTCGACGGCCAGCCGGGCGATCTGCTCCTTGTCGGGAGCGACGGTGCTCAAGGTGGGGACCGAGAAACGCCCGTCCTCGATGTCGTCGAAGCCGACCACCGCCACGTCCTCGGGCACGCGCAGGCCGGCCTCGTGCAGGGCGCGCAGGGTGCCCAGGGCGAGCGTGTCGTTGAAGCAGAACACGGCGTCGGGGCGTACTCCCGTGGTGAGCAGGCCGCGCATCGCGGCCGCGCCGTCGGCGCGGTGCCAGGCCGCCGCGGACGCCACGAGGGTTTCGTCGTAGGCCAGGCCGGCAGCGCGCAGCGCCTCGGTGTAGCCGGCCAGGCGGAGGCGGGCGCTGGCGCCCTCGTCGGTGCGCTGCGCGCCGATCGCCGCGATCCGGCGGCGGCCGAGCCGGATCAGGTGGTCGGTGATCTCCCGGGCGGCGGTGACGTTGTCGATCACCACGCGATCGGCGGGGCCGTGGTCGACGCGCTCGCCGAGCAGCACCATCGGGGTGCCGTCGAGGCTGGCCAGATCCTCCGCCGTGAGCGCCAGCGGGCTGAAGATGAGCCCGTCGATCAGGTGGTCGGTGATGCCGGCGGCAACGACCCGCTCCTGCTCACGCCGGCCGCCGGCCTGCTGGTCGACGAGCACGGTCCAGCCGTACTCGGCGGCGGCGGTGACGACGTGCCGGGCGAGTTCGGCGAAGTACGGGATGTCCAGTTCCGGCACCGCCAGGGCGATCACCCCGGTCCGCCCCTTGCGCAGGTGACGGGCGGAGAGGTTGGGCCGGTAGTTCAGCTCGGCGATGGCCTCCTCAACCCGGGCCCGGGTGTCCGGACGTACGTGCAGGTAGCCGTTCACCACGTTGGAGACGGTCTTCACCGAGACGCCGGCCCGCTCGGCCACGTCCTTGAGCCTGTGTCGCACCCCGCAACCTCCCCGATGTAGCCCCGCGCACGATACCCGCTCTACAACGTTGTAGAAGGGGTCCGGCACGCACGAAGGACCCCCGCGTGGCGGGGGCCCTTGTGGTGTGCCGGAGGGGTCAGGCGCTCGGCTCGCGCTGCTCCGGCGCGACGGCCGGTTCGTGGCGGGCGAGGCGGTTGCGGCGGTAGCCGTAGCCGAAGTAGATCACCGCGCCGAGCAGCATCCAGGCCAGGAACCGCAGCCAGGTCTCCACGGACAGGTTGAGCATCAGGTAGAGGCAGGCGACCGCCGAGACGATCGGCAGCACCGGCGAGAACGGCACCCGGAACGGCCGGTCCAGGTCCGGACGCTTGCGGCGCAGGATCGGTACGGCGAGCGAGACCAGTACGAACGCGCAGAGCGCGCCGATGCTGACCAGGTCGGCCAGGGCGGAGAGCGGCAGGAAACCGGCCAGCAGCGCGACCGCCACCGTCATGATCGCCGAGATCCGGTACGGGGTGCCCCAGCGCGGGTGCACGGCCGCGATCGAGGGCGGGATGAGCCCGTCCCGGGCGATGGCGAAGCCGATCCGACCCATCGCCACCAGGTCGACCAGGATGACGCTGGTCAGACCGGCGACCGCCGCGATGGAGACGAGCGTCGCCGCCCAGCCGGCGCCCACCGACTCGAACGCCGACGCGATCGGGGCGCCCCGGTCGATCTCGGTGTACGGCACCATGCCGACGACCACCAGCGAGACGCCGATGTAGAGCACGGTGGAGATCAGCAGCGTACCGAGCAGACCCAGGGTGAGGTCCCGCTTGGGCTTGCGGGTCTCCTCGCCCAGGTTCGCGACGGCCTCGAAGCCGGTGTACGCGAAGAAGACCACCGCGGCGGCGCTGAGCACCCCGACGAAGCCGAAGACCGACGGCTCCAACCCGAACAGCGCCTGCGTCACCGGCTGCTTGATGCCGTCGTCGCCACTGCCGGCGGGCTCGGCCGGCGGGATGAACGGGGTGAGGTTGGCGGCCTTGACGAAGAACAGGCCGGCGACCACCACGAAGACGCAGATCGCCACCTTGACCAGCACCAGCAGGTTGGTGATCCGGGCGGATTCCCGGATGCCGACGATCGCGACGATGCCGAGGATCAGCACGATGGCGATGGCGCCCACGTTGACGACGCTGCCCTCCTCGCCGAACCACCGGGTCGGCAGGTCGAGCAGTTCGGCCAGGTAGCCGGACCAGCCGCGGGCCACCACCGCCGCGCCGAGCGCGAACTCCAGGAGCAGGTCCCAGCCGATGATCCAGGCGACGATCTCGCCCATCGTGGCGTACGCGTAGGTGTAGGCGCTGCCGGCGGTCGGCACGCTGGACGCCAGCTCGGCGTAGCAGAGGGCGGCGAGCAGGGCCACCACGCCGGCGATCCCGAAGGAGATCACCACGCCGGGGCCGGCGCTGTCGCGGGCCTCGATGCCGGTGAGCGTGAAGATGCCGGTGCCGATCACGATGCCGATGCCGAAGCCGGTGAGGTCGAGGGCGCCGAGTCGCCGCTTGAGTCCGACTCCGCCGTCGCTGCCGTCGGCCTCGCCCTGGGCTATGACGTCCTTGATCGGTTTGGTTCGCAGCACGGACATGCGCTCACCCCTTCACACCGCGCGACCACCACCGTGGCGGCCGGTGACCGGCGTTGCTACCCAGCGGGGCGAATGGTCAACCACGAACACTTGCGGCGGCGACGCGATTGTGAAAATTTCCTTCTGTACGCAGATAGGCAGCGGCGAATCTTGCCGCATACCGACTGCGCCGGGAGCCCCAACGAAGGGACATACCGCATGAAAGCACTCCGCGTCACCGCCGCCGGCCTGACCGCGATTCTGCTCGGCTCACTCGCGGCCGCGACCCCCGCCAGCGCCACCACCCCCACCACCGCCGCCTGTGTCACCAACCCGGCCACCCCCAAGCGCCAGTTCCGGGCCATGTGGATCTCGTCGGTGGTCAACATCGACTGGCCCAGCAAGGCCTCCCAGACCAGCCCGGACCGGATCGCCGCCCAGCAGGCCGAGTACCGCGGCCTGCTGGACCTCGCCGAACGACTGCACCACAACGCCGTGGTCGTACAGGTCCGGCCCACCGCCGACGCGCTCTGGCCCTCGCCGTACGAGCCGTGGTCGGAGTACCTGACCGGGGTGCGCGGCCAGGACCCCGGCTGGGACCCGCTGGCCTTCCTCGTCGAGGAGTCGCACAAGCGCAACCTCGAATTCCACGCCTGGTTCAACCCGTACCGGGTCTCCATGCCGGCCCCCGGCGGCGCCGGCGCCGACCCCGGCCAGCTCGCGCCCGGCCACCCGGCCCGGCAGCACCCCGACTGGACCTTCGCCTATCCGCCGGCCGGCGTCGCCAGCAGCCGGCTCTACTACAACCCCGGGATCCCCGAGGTCCGCGAGTTCGTCCAGACCGCGATGATGGACGCGGTCCAGCGGTACGACATCGACGGCGTCCACTTCGACGACTACTTCTACCCCTACCCCAGCGGCAGCTACCAGGTGCCCGACGATGCCACCTTCGCGGCGTACAACCGGGGCTTCACCGATCGGGCCGACTGGCGGCGGGACAACATCAACCTGCTGATCCAGGAGATGAACGGCAAGATCAAAGCGGCGAAGCCGTGGGTGAAGTTCGGGGTCAGCCCGTTCGGCATCTGGCGCAACGCCAGCGTCGACCCGCTCGGCTCGGACACCACCGGCAGCCAGTCGTACGACATCATCTCCGCCGACACCCGAAAGTGGATCAAGCAGGAGTGGATCGACTACGTCGTGCCGCAGCTCTACTGGTACATCGGCCAGTACCCGGCGGCCGACTACGCGCGACTCGTGCCGTGGTGGGCCGAGACGGTACGTGGGACCCGGGTGCAGCTCTACATCGGCCAGGCCGACTACAAGAGCGGCGACCCCGCGTACGGGCCGTACTGGCAGAACCCGCGTGAGCTGTCCGACCACCTGACGCTCAACCGGTCGTACCCCGAGGTGCAGGGCAACGTGCACTTCTCCGCCGTCCAGGTACGGGCCAACCGGCTCGACGCCACCGACATCTACGCGGCCGAGCACTACTCGCGCCCGGCCGTCGTACCGGCCATGCCGCACCTGCCGGCGAAGCCGCTGCTCCCGCCGGTGGTCACCCGGGTCGCGCGGGACACCGACGGGGTACGGCTGACCTGGCGTCAGCCGGCCGATGGCAGGGGCCCCCTGGGCACGGCCACCTCGTACGCGATCTACCGGTTCGACGGGACCACGCTGCCCGGACAGTGCGCCACCGCCGACGCCACCGGACTGGTCGACACCGTCCGGGCCACCCCGGGCGGCGTCCAGTCCTGGGTGGACACGTCGGCCGAGCCGGGCCGGCGCTACACCTACCTGGTGACCGCGCTGGACCGGACGGCCAACGAGAGCCACGTCAGCCCACCGGCGTTCCTGCTGCGCTGACCAGGTCCGATGAGTGCCCCGGACGCACCCGCGTCCGGGGCATTCGTCTGTTTCAACGCATGTCACAGATAGTTGGCGAGGCGCATACCGGCAGGCTGATCAGTTGATCGAAACTTGTCGACATCCGGTGACCAGCCGGTAACTTCCGTCCCACCGCACACCCCGCGGAGGTAAACCGTGCCCCGACGTCTCGCCACCCTGTTCGCCTCGGGCGCGCTCGCGCTGCTCGCCACCCTCGCCATCGCCTCCCCCGCCGCCGCCGTCACCCCCGCCGAGAAGCTGTCCGTGCTGTCGAGCTGGACCCAGACCAGCGCGTCCAGCTACAACTCCTGGAACAGCGCCCGCCTCAACCGGGCCCCCTGGGCCGAGTACAACTTCGTCTGGTCCACCGACTACTGCTCGTCCAGCCCGGACAACCCGCTCGGCTTCACCTTCAACCTGGGCTGCTACCGGCACGACTTCGGCTACCGCAACTACAAGGCGGTCGGTCAGTTCTCCGCCAACAAGGCCCGCCTCGACAGCGCCTTCTACGCGGATCTGAAGCGGGTCTGCGCCACGTACAACACAATCGTCCGCCCGGCCTGCTACAGCCTGGCCTGGACCTACTACCAGGCGGTCCACATCTTCGGCTCGGTAGCCGCAGTCCAACAGGCCGACCTCGACCGAGCCGCCCAGCTAAAGGCCCAAGCCGAATCCAACGCCCACACCCGCCCCTAACCCCCACCCCACCCCACCCCCCACCCCCACCCCCACCCCCCTCCCCACCCCCTCCCCTCGCCCCGGTGATCAAGAGGGGTCTGTGCATCTAAGGGTGTTTCCGGCCTGACCCATCGGGCGTTGTGCCTGGTGAGGAGGGTGCCGTGATGACCGCGACACTGAACGACCAGACCGGACGTAAGAAGCGGCCCGAGCCGTCGGCTGAGGCGAAGGCCGCCGCCGAGCTGGTCCGGGCCGCGAAGGAACAAGGGCTGTCGCTGACCGGCCCGGACGGGCTGCTCAAGCAGCTGACCAAAACGGTCCTGGAGACGGCGCTGAAGGAGGAGATGACCGAGCATCTGGGCTATGAGAAACATGAGTCGGCTGGGGTGGAGTCGGGCAACGTCCGCAACGGCACCAGGGCGAAGACGGTGCTGACCGATAGCACGGGGCCGGTCCAGATCGATGTGCCCCGGGACCGGGCCGGCACCTTCGAGCCCCAAATCGTCAAGAAGAGGCAGCGGCGCCTGTCCGGGGTCGACGAAGTCGTGTTGTCGTTGTATGCCAAGGGTTTGACCACCGGGGAGATCTCGGCGCATTTCGCGGAGATCTACGGGGCTTCGGTGTCGAAGGAGACGATCTCGCGGATCACCGACAAGGTGATCGAGGAGATGACCGACTGGTCGCACCGCCCGTTGGATGAGATTTACGCCGCCGTGTTCATCGACGCGATCGTGGTCAAGGTCCGCGACGGGCAGGTCGCGAACCGGCCCTTCTACGCCGCTATCGGGGTCACGCTCGACGGGGAGAAGGACATCCTCGGGTTATGGGCCGGCTCGGGTGGTGAGGGTGCGAAGTTCTGGATGAGCGTGCTGACCGACCTGCGTAACCGGGGCGTGAAGGACGTGTTCTTCCTCGTCTGCGACGGCCTGAAAGGTCTTCCCGAGGTGGTCACGAACGTGTGGCCCCGCACGATCGTGCAGACGTGCATCATCCATCTGATCCGCAACACGTTCCGGCTCACCTCCCGCAAGTACTGGGACGCGCTCAAGCACGACATCAAACCGATCTACACCGCCGTCAACGCGGCGGCGGCCAGGGCCGCGTTCGAGGACCTGGCAGAGAAGTGGGGCGAGCGGTATCCGGCGGTGATCCGGCTGTGGGACAACGCCTGGGCGGAGTTCATCCCGTTCCTCGACTACGACGTCGAGATCCGGCGGGTGATCTGCTCGACCAACGCGATCGAGTCGTTGAACGCCCGCTACCGACGGGCGATCAAAACCCGCGGCCACTTCCCCAACGAGCAGGCCGCGTTGAAGTGTCTGTACCTGGTGACCCGATCCCTGGACCCCACCGGAACAGGCAGAACCCGATGGACGATGCGCTGGAAACCCGCGTTGAACGCCTTCGCCATCACCTTCAGCGACCGCTTCCCAGCCGCTGAAACCTACTAACCAAGATCGCCGGAAACACCGTTAGCGAGACAGCCCCATCAAGAGGTTTGCGTCAGCGGAGGCACGATTTCTGACGCAAACCTCTTGATCAACAAGGTTCAAGAGGGGGTGGAGGGGGGTGGGGTTGGGGTGGGGGGGTTAGGCGTGTTCGGTTTTTGTGGCGGGGTGTTGGGGTGGGGCGGGGTGGGAGAGTTCGGTGCTGAAGCGGGTCGAGTCCGCCGCCAGGTCCGGGTGTTCCACGTCGAGGGCGAGCGCTACCGCCTCGTCGAGGCTCAACTCGACGCCCTCCGAGTACGCGTCGTCGAACGCGACGTCGCCCATCATCGCCCGCAGCTCCGACTGCTGGTCGGCCCAGTAGCCGCCGTAGATGCCCGGTGTCGCCCGCATGCTCGCCCGGGTGGCCTGCGCCGCGCCGAACAGCCGCGCGGCGGTCGTCGGGTCCCCGCCGAGCGCGCACCGAACCGCGATCGCGTGCAGGG
Organism: Micromonospora sp. CA-248212; assembly: GCF_050948405.1. Taxonomy (NCBI): domain Bacteria; kingdom Bacillati; phylum Actinomycetota; class Actinomycetes; order Micromonosporales; family Micromonosporaceae; genus Micromonospora; species Micromonospora sp. CA-248212. Next base: position 6,620,821 of record NZ_CP192023.1, read on the forward strand.
TGTCGCAGGCCCGGCCGTGGTAGCCGTGCCCCATCCGTGAGCGCAGTGCCACCAGCAGGTGCTCGTGCGCGGCGATCACGTCGCCCCGGGCCAGCGCGACCATCCCGAGCAGCATGTCCACCGAACGCCGGCCGCGCTCGACCGGGCGGGCGGCCTCGACCGGACGCGCCGCGCCCAGCAGGTCCGCCGCCTCCGCCAGCGCCCCCCGCCGCCAGAGCAGCTCGGCCAGGCTGAACACCGCGAACAGCGCCTCGCCCACCACGTCCTGCCCGTGCGCCCAGTCGATGACCTCCCGGCAGACCCGCTCGGCCTCGAAGAACTGGCCCATGTCCACGAGCGGCGCGGCCCGGCCGGCGAGCACCCGGGCGAGCAGACCGGCGTCACCGGCCTGCCGGGCGGCGGCCTCCGCCCGCTGCGAGTAGCGCAGCTCCTCCGCGAACTCCCCGTCGGCGCCGGCGTGCAGCGAGTGCATGTGGTACGCCGCCGCCAGCTCCGCGTCCGGGATCCGCTCGCCCGTCTCGGCGATCCGTCCGTACAGCCGGAACAGCCAGAGTCGACCCTCCCGCGCCAGCCCGCGCTCGCGCCACCACTGGTCCAGCCCGCCCGTGAGGCGCAGACCGGCGCGGGCGCTGCCACCGGTGGCACACCAGCGCAGCGCGGCCCGCAGCTCGTCAGCCAGCGGGTCGAGGGTGTAGAGGGACAGCGTCACGGGTCGCCCGTCCGGGCCGAGGTGGGCCCGATCCAGAGCGTGCGCCGACCAGGCCACGTGCCGGTCGCGGGCGGCCTGCTCCTCGCCCGCCTCGGCCAGCCGCCGCGCCGCGTACGCCCGGATCGGGTCGAGCATCCGGTAGGAGCTGCCGGCGGCCCGCGGCTCGGCCAACACCATCGACTTGTCCACCAGCACCGACAGCGGATCCAGCGGGTCGTCGCCGAGCAGCCACTCCACCGTCGGCAGGTCCACCGGCCCGGCGAAGACGGCCATCCAGCGCAGCAGCCGCGCGGCCCGCGGCCCCAACGTCCGGTACGACCAGGTCACGGTGGCCTGCATGGTCAGGTGCCGTTCGGTGGCTGACCGCTGCACGGCCCGGCTCGCCGCGGTGGGCGGCGGCGTACCGATCGCCGCGGCCACCAGGTCCACGGTGTCCTGTTGGTTGCCGGACCAGCCCCGCTCCACCGGCGGCGGCTCCGGGTCCTCCCGGCCGGCGTCCAGGGTGCCGAGGACGTCGTCCAGCCGCTCGGCGAGCTGACCGACGGAGAGCACCCGCAGCCGGGCGGCCGCCAGCTCGATGGCGAGCGGCAGCCCGTCCAACCGCTGCACCACCCGGCGAAGATCGGCCGACTCGGCCTGCTCCGGCTGCCGGCCGCCACGGGCCGCAGCGGTACGGTCCAACAGCAGCGCGACCGCGTCGCTCTCCGTGCCGTCGGCACGTGGGTCGACCGAGAGCGGCGGGATCCGCCAGACCACCTCGCCGGGCAGGCTGAACGACTCGCGGCTGGTCGCCAGCACCCGCACGCCGCCCCCGCCGGAGAGCAGCCGTGAGATGACCTCGCCGCAGGCGGCCGGTTGCGTGTCGCAGGTGTCGAGCACGACAAGCATCCGGCGGGCCGCCGCGTACTCGACGAGCGTGTCCAGCATCGGGCGGCCCGGCTCGGGCCGCAGCCCGAGCACCGCGGCGATCGCGAACGCCACCAACCCCGGGTCGGTCACCGCGGCGATGTCGACGAACCAGACCCCGTCGGGGTACGCCTCGACCACGCCACCGGCCAGCTCCACGGCGAGTCGGGTCTTCCCCGCGCCGCCCGCGCCCAGCACCGTGACCAACCGGTGCCGCTCCACCAGCCCGCTCAGCTCGGCGCGCTCGACCTGCCGCCCGACGAACGACGTCACCTGGGTCGGTAGGTTGTGCGCCACCGCCTCGGCGGTACGCGGGCGGGGGAACTGCCGTTCCAGCCCGGGAGCGACCAGTTGGAACAGCCGCTCCCGGTCGTCGAAGCCACGTAGCCGGTGCAGGCCCAGGTCCAGCAGGGTGGCGCCGGGTGGCAGTGGGTCGGCCCGGCGGGCCGTGGACGCCGAGCAGAGCACCTGACCGCCGTGGGCCGCCGCGGCCACCCGGGCTGCCCGGTGCACCTCGGGGCTGGCGTACTCCCCGTCGCGGGGCTCGGCGTAGCCGGTGTGCAGACCCATCCGTACCCGGGGCGCGGCCTCCGCGGTCGGCCAGTCGTGGTTCGCCAGGGCCCGCTGGGCGGTCAGGCAGGCCGTCAACGCCGCCGCCGCGTCGTCGAAGGCCAGGAAGAACGAGTCGCCTTCGGTCAACAGTTCGGCACCACCGGTGGCGGCCAGAGTGCGCCGCAGCAACCGTCGATGCTCGGCGAGCACCGGGCGGTAGTCCGCGCCGAGCAACTGGGCCAGCCGGGTCGAGCCCTCGATGTCGGTGAACACGAAGGTCACCCAACCGCTCGGGAGCTGGATCCGTGGCGACATGCGTGGAACCTCCGCCCGTGACGTCGGGTTCATGCTGCCTGAGTCCGAGCGGTCACGCATCGTGAGAACGGCCGGGCAGGTGCCGCCTCAAGGTGCCACTCGAACCCGGTCCCGGCAAGGGCGGTTCACGAGTCTGCCGCCGAAACCGCCGGGTCAGCAGCCGCAGGCGCCACCGCAGCAGCCGCCACCACCGGCCGCCGGCGCGGCGCCGCGACCGGTGACCGACACCGCCGAGAGCAACTTGACCGTGTCGGCATGGCCCTGCGGGCAGGTGGCCGGCGCTCCGGCCGCCGCCATCGGACGGTTGACCTCGAAGTTGTCGCCGCAGGCGCGGCATCGGAACTCGTACCGGGGCATGCCACCAAGGGTACGTGGACCTGACGCCCGTCGGGACATGAGTGATACTCGACGGGTGGTGGACGGCGAGGACAAGACGCGTGTGCAACCGCTTCGACCGGCCGCGCCGCTGGACGGGCCTCTGGCGGAGTCGGGCGCCGCGCCGGATCCGGCGCCTCCGGCCGTGCCTCGCCCGCGCCGCCCCTGGCTGGGCAGCGGCACGACCGACGCTGCTCCTGCCTCGACAGTCGACGCCCCCGCCGACGACCGGGGCGAGCACGCCGCCGACGATGACACTGCCGCGACGGCGGCCCCCGCCGCCGACGCGGACACCGCCGGTACGGACACTGCCGCCGCGGATCGGGCCGACGGAGGCACCGACATCCCGGCGCGCGACAACACCGACGGCGACGACCCGGCGAAGACCGACCCGGCGACCGCCAACACCACGACCGCCGACCCGGCGAAGACCGGCACCACCGACGCCGACCTGGTGAAGACCGGTGCCACGGCCGCCGACCCGGCGAAGGCGAAGGCGGGCGACGCCAACGCCGATACCGCCACGACCGGCGACGGGACGGTCGCGGCGGGCGCGACCGACCTGACGGCGACCAAGGTGGAGGGCGTCGCCGTCGTACCGGCGGTCACGCCTGGTCGGCGGCGGCGCGTGCCGTTCGCGCACGCCGTCCGGCTGCCACCGCCGCGCCAGGCCGCGGTGACCGCCGCTCGGGCGACCCGGGAGTGGTCGCGCCGGCCCAGCGGTCGACTCACCGTTCCGGGGGTGTTCCTGCTGGCCCTGGTCGCGGCGACCGCCGCAGCGGGAGCGCTGCTCGTCCCGGCGACCATCGGCGGGTCCAAGCCGGTGGCCGTCGACGCCTCGGCCGCACCGACCGTGGCCGTGCCGCCGGCACTGCCACTCGACCCACGGCCGACCGGCCCGCTGCCCACCGGGGCGGTGCCGACCGGGGCGTTCCCCACCGGCGTGGTGCCGACCGGGCCGGCCGTCGCCCCGACGATCGGCGGTCGCCCGTCGGACGCCCTGGCCGCTTGGGCGCAGCAGGTCGGGCCCAAGGTCGGCATCCCGCCGACCGCCATGCGGGCGTACGGGTACGCGGAGCAGATGCTTGCTCAGACCAACCGTAGCTGCGCGTTGAGCTGGACGACGTTGGCCGCGATCGGTCAGGTCGAGTCCGGGCACGGCTCGGCCAACCGCGCGCAGTTGGGTGCCGACGGCAAGGCGCTTCCGGAGATCATCGGATTGCGGCTGGACGGCACGGGCGGCCGGATGCGGATCATCGACACCGACCGCGGCGCGCTCGACAAGGACAAGATCTACGACCGGGCGATCGGGCCGATGCAGTTCATCCCGACGACCTGGCAGGAGATCGGGGCCGACGCCGACGGGGACGGGGTCAAGGACCCGCACGACCTGGACGACGCGGCGCTGGCGGCCGGCAACTACCTCTGCAAGGGTGGCCGCAACCTCAGCATCCCGGGAGACTGGTGGAACGCGATCCTGTCGTACAACGACGTACGGCGGTACGCCCAGGCCGTCTACGACACCGCTGACCGGTACGGACGGGCCAGCCGCCTGTGATGTGATCGTCCACGCACATTGGAGGACCGGACACTTCCCCCGGGCAGCCGTTAGCGGCAAGCTAGACGGGTGATGGTGCGCGAGTGGGACCCCAGGACCGCCTCGTCCGCCGAGATCGCGTCGCTGTTGACCACGTTGAACGCGGTGCTCGCGGCCGATCTGCCGCAGGACCCGCCGTGGCGGGAGACCTCCCTACGGGAGTATCTCGGCGAGGTGATGCCGGGTGAGCGGCGGATCTCCTGGCTCGCCCAGGCCGAACCGAGCGCTCCCGGCGAGGTCGGTGCCGTCCTCGGCCAGGTCCACGTGCTGCTGCTCGGTGACATCGGTGTGCTCGAGGTGCTGGTCCACCCCTCTGTACGACGCGGCGGCCTCGGTCGTGACCTGGTTCTGCGCGCGGCCCGGCGGGTCTACCAGGAGGGCTTCCAGTCGATCGGCGTCGAGGTGGTCGGCGACACGCCGGCCGTGGCCTTCTACGAGTCGCTCGGTTTCACCCGTGAGTACGTGGAGACGCGCAGCGTGCTCGACCTGACGTCGGTGGACTGGGCCGAGTTGACCGAGATGGCCACCGGGATTGGCGCGGGCTACCACCTGGAGTTCTATCCGGGCGGTCCACCGGACGACCTGATCGAGTCGTACGCGCGGGCCAAGGCCGAGGTGCGCGACGTCGAGGACGGCGAGCTACGTCCCAGCTCCTACGACCCGGAGCGCCTGCGGGACAGCCTCGACACCCTGCACCGGCGCGGCATGAAGCCGTACATCGTGCTGGCCCGGCACGAGCAGAGCGATGAGGTGGCCGGGCTGACCGAGGTCGTGGTGCCCGCGCAGCACCCGACCCGCGCCGACCAGTACGACACCATCGTCGGGCAGGACCACCGGGGTTACGGCATCGACCGGGCGATCAAGGCGCGGATGCTGCTGGAGCTGCGCTCCGCCGAGCCGGAGTTGGCCGAGGTGCAGACCTGGAACGCGCAGGCCAACGAGGCGATGCTCAAGGTCAACGCGGAGCTGGGTTACCGGCCCGACCGGGACTGGTGCGAGTACAGCGTCGACGTGGCCGAGCTGGTGCACCGCCTCGATCAGCCACGCTGAGGAATTCACGAAAGTGTCCACTAGGGGATGGACGGTGGACAGTGGGGCACCTTAACGTGCGGTGACCCCGTCCACCCATCGTGGAGGCCCTATGCGCCCGCGCCGCACAACAGCCGCGCTCGCGATCGCCACCGCCGCAGTGACCGTCACGGCCCTCGGCGTCACCCCCGGCGCGGCCAGCGCCGCGCCCACCGACCTGTTCATCTCCGAGTACGTCGAAGGCTCGTCGAACAACAAGGCGATCGAGCTGTTCAACGGCACCGGCGCTCCTGTCGACCTCACCGCTGGCGGCTACCAGCTCCAGCTCTACTTCAACGGCTCCACGACGGCGACCACGATCGCGCTGACCGGGACGGTCGCCGCCGGGGACGCCTTCGTGTTCGCCAGCGCCTCGGCCGGGGCGGCCATCCTCGCCCAGGCGGACCAGAGCACCGGGGCGAGCCTGTTCAACGGCGACGACGCGATCGTGCTGCGCCGGGGCACGACCGTGCTCGACTCGATCGGGCAGGTGGGCGTCGACCCGGGCACCGAGTGGGGCAGCGGCACGACCAGCACGGCGGACAACACGCTGCGCCGGCTGCCGTCGGTGACCGCGGGCGACACCGACCCGTCGGACGCGTTCGATCCCGCCGCCCAGTGGGCTGGCTTCCCGGTCGACACCTTCGACGGGCTCGGCTCGCACAGCGTGGACGGCGGTGGGCCGGTCGACGTCCCGGCGACGGTGACCTGCGGCGGCCCACTGGTCACCGCATCGGGGACGGCGGCGAGCCGGGAGGTCACCGCCACCGACCCGGACGATGAGATCGTCGACCTGGCGGTTACCGCTGTCAGCCCGACGCCGGCCAGCGGCTCGATCACCCGTACCGCGTTCACCCCCGCCGACGCGGTGGGCGGCACGGCCCGCGCCACGGTCGGCGCGAGCGCCGACCTCACGGCCGGGGCGTACACCGTCACCGTGACCGCGACCGATGCGGGCGGTGGCACCGCGAGCTGCGCGCTGGCCGTGCAGGTGACCCGGGAGCTGACCGTCGGGGAGGTGCAGGGTCCGACCACCGACGCCGAGTCCGCCGCCGACCGGTCACCGCTCGCACCGGCGAGCGGCAACGGCACGAGCAGCACGATGTACGACGTCCGTGGCGTGATCACCCAGCGGACGCTGGCCCGTACGGCGGCCGGGGCGGAGCAGAACGGGTTCTTCCTGCAGAGCCGCAGCGGCGACACCGACGGCGACCCGACCAGCTCCGACGGCATCTTCGTCTTCATGGGCACGTTCACCTCGCTGGTCGGCGGCTACGTGCCGACGGTCGGCGACGAGGTGGTGCTGCGGGCGCGGGTGTCGGAGTACTACAACTTCACCCAGCTCTCCGGTGCGTCGCTGGTCCGTCGGATCGCCACCGGCCTGGACGTGGACACGGCGGTCTCGGTGGCCGACGCGGTGCCTCCGGTCGAGTTGACCGAGGCGCAGCGCTGGTGGGAGCGGCACGAGGGTGCCCGGCTGCGGGTCCGCGCGGGCAGCGGCGCGGCGAGCGGCCGCGACGTCTTCTCGTCCACCGCCGACGCGGAGCTGTGGGTCGTCGACCGGGACGATCCGCTGCTGGACCGCGCCGACCCGTACGCCCGGCGGGTCTTCCGGGACTCGCACCCGCTGGACAATGACCCGACCCGGCGCTTCGACGACGGCAACGGGCAGCGGGTGCTGCTCGGCAGCATGGGCGTGAAGGCCACCGCCGGTGACAGCACCGCGCTGCTCCCGCCGGCGCACACCTTCGACACGCTGCGCGCCGACGCGGTGGGCGGCGTCTACTACTCGTTCGAGAAGTACGGCGTGCAGGTCGAGCGGGCCGAGTTCGACGCCGGGGCCGACCCGTCGAAGAGCAACCCGCCGAAGCCCGCCGACCGCTCCCAGGAGGTCGCGGTCGCGACCTACAACGTGGAGAACCTGTACGACTACCGCGACGATCCGTTCGACGGCTGCGACTTCACCGGCAACGCCGGCTGTACCGGTGTCAGCCCGCCGTTCGACTACGTGCCGAGCAGCGAAGCCGACTACCGCCAGCACCTGACGTCGCTCGCCGACCAGATCGTCAAGGATCTGCACGCACCGGATCTGATCCTGGTGCAGGAGGCCGAGGACCAGGACATCTGCACGGTCTCCGGGACGGCGCTGGCCTGCGGCGACACCAACAACGCCGACGGCGCTCCGGACAGCATCCAGGAGTTGGCGCTCGCGGTGGCGGCGGCCGGCGGGCCGGCGTACGCCGCTGCCTACGACCGGACCGGGGCGGACGCCCGCGGGATCACCGCCGCGTTCCTGTACCGCACCGACCGGCTGTCGCTGGCGGCGGCGACGGCGGGCGATCCGCTGTTGGGCGCGACGCCGACCGTCCAGTACCGCGCCGCCGGCCTGCCGGGCAACGCCGACGTGCAGAACCCCAAGGCGCTCAACGCGGTGCTGCCGTCCGACGTGGACACGTCGACGGGCAAGGACGGGAACAACGTCTTCACCAGGGCACCCCAGCTGGGCAGGTTCAACGTGGCCGCGGCGCCGGGCTCGACCGAGCGGTTCACCCTGTGGGCGCTCAGCAACCACTACTCCTCCGGTCCGGACAGCCGGATCGGGCAGCGGCGGGAGCAGGCGGCGTACGGAGCGGCGATCGTCACCGCCATCGAGGCGGCCGACCAGGACGCGCGGGTCGTGTACGGCGGTGACCTGAACGTCTTCCCCCGCCCGGACGATCCCATCGCCACCGCCGCCCAGCCCACTCCGTCGGACCAGCTCGCTCCGCTGTACGAGGCGGGCCTGCACAACCTGTGGGACAACCTGGTGGCGGACGTGCCGGCCTCGGCGTACTCGTACAGCTTCGAGGGGCAGGCGCAGACGCTCGACCACCTGTTCGTCAACGACGCGCTCTACGGCGACCTGGTGCAGGTGCGGGCGGCGCACGTCAACGCCGACTGGCCGGCGGAGTTCACCGGTGACGGCTCACGGGGTTCCAGCGACCACGATCCGCAGGTGGCGAGGTTCCGCTCGCGGGCGGCGTTGACCGTCGCCGACACCACGGTGGTCGAGGGCGACCAGGGCACCCGGCAGCTGGTGTTCACCGCCACCGTCTCACGGCCGCTGTCGCAGCCCGTGCTGCTGTGCGCCGCGACCCTCGGTCTCACGGCGCAGGCGGGCTCGGACTTCGACGCGTACGCCGGCTGCAAGGTGTTGGCCGCCGGGGACACCTCGGTGACCTTCCCGGTCAGCGTGCGGGGTGACCGGCGACGCGAGTCGGACGAGAAGCTGACGCTGCTGGTGGCCGGCGTGCCCGGCCTGCGACTGGCCGACCCGCTGGCGACCGGAACCATCACCAACGACGACTGACGACCCACGCGCCAGCGCGCTCGATCCAGGATGTAGTGGCCTCCGCCGATCAAGGAGGCCACTACATCCTTGTTTTCGCAGGAGTTGCCGCGCGGACGCGGTGGCGACGGGACGAGGGGCGGTCGGATGTAACGCCACGTCGTCGCCGAGCCAATGAAGGGGTGTAAGGACGGCCAACGAGAGGACGGCCTGTGAACAGCCCGAGCCCCGGCGGGGACGACCTGACCATCATCGGTACGGATCCGGCCGCTTTCGAACGCTTCTACCGTCGGCACGTCGAGACGATCGGCCGGTTCGTGGCCCGCCGCGTCGACGACCCACACACCGCCGCAGACCTCACCGCTGAGGTGTTCCTGGCGGTGATCGACTCCGCAGCCGGTTACCGGCCCGAGCGCGGCAACGAACTGGCCTGGCTCTTCGGTGTGGCGCGGAACGTCATCGCCGCCGAGCACCGCCGGGCGACCCGACTTATGCGGGCCGGCGGTCGGCTGGCGGGACGACGGCTGTTGGACGCGGACGACATCGCCCGGATCGAGGAGCGCATCGACGCGGAATCGCTGGCCCGGCGCACCTACCGGGCCCTCGGAGGGCTGCCGGAGCACACCCGCGCCCTGCTGGAACTCGTCGCCGTGGATGGTCTGTCCCTTACCGACGCGGCCGGTGCGCTCGGGATCTCCCCGGTCGCCGCCCGGGTCCGCGTGCACCGGGCCCGCCGGGCGATCCGCCTCGCGCTCGCCACGTCCGAATCCGCGCTGGTCTGACCCGGAGGAATGAGCGCCATGACCCACACCGAGAAGCCACTGGGCACCTTCGAGGAACGACTCCTCACCGAACTGCGGGAGCACATCGCCACCCGGTCCCCCGACACGGCCTCGATCGCGCCTGCGGTCCGTACGCCCCGCCGGAACCTCCGGTGGCGCGCACCGGGCTGGCGGCTGGCGGGCATCGGCGGGCTGGTCGCCCTGCTGACCGCCGGCGGGCTGCTGACCCAGACGCTCGGCGACGCCCCGCCGACGGCGAGCGCGGCGGAGGTCCTGACCGCAGCGGCGGGTTCGGCCCGTCAGCAGCCCGACCTGGTGGCCCGCCCCGGCCAGTACCTCTTCGTCGAACTGCGACTCACCTACCGGGAGCGGCCGACCGCCGGCCCGTACGTCGTCGAGCGGCTCCAACGCTGGGTGCCGGTCGGTGACGGCACGACCTGGCAGCAGCGACGGCGGCTGGAGAGCCGCCCCGACGAGTGGCGTACCGACGACGTCTCGGACATGTCACCGCCGCCCGGCTACTTCCAGGGCCTGCCCACGGAGCCGGAGCAGATGGTCCGCTACCTGCGGGACCATCCGGTCCCCGTGGACCTGCCCGCCGGGGCGGACCTGGAGGCCATCAGGAACAACCCCACGGCGATCTTCGGCGACGGCACCTGGATGCTGGAGGGCTACGTGCCGCCCCAATCACGCGGCGCGCTGTTCGAGGCGATGGCCCAGGTGCCCGGGGCCACCGTGCTGTCCGGCGAGGTTCGGGACGCGGCCGGCCGGCGGGGGGTGGCGTTGCGGACGCCGGGCGTGATCGGCGCGCACCTCGACCTGATCTTCGACCGGGAAACCCACGCCTACCTCGGCAGCCGCCGTCTTCTGGTGCGCGACGGCCGGGAGATGCCCTACACGAGCACCGCCGTCACCCGGATCGCGGTGGTCGAGCGGCCGGGACGCCTGCCCTGATCGTCATGGCGCGCGGGCGACCAGCGGACTGCGGACCGGACGGAGTCAGAGGTCGCAGAGGCGGCGACCGGAGCCGATGTCGTCGAGCGCCGCGTGCAGGTCGCGGATGCGCCGCTCGGCCTCGGCGGTCAGCCGATCGTGCAGGCCCTGCCAGTCGGCCGGCTGGGGGTCGGGGGGCAGGGCCGCGAGCAGTTCGCGGATCTCGTTGACGGTCAGACCGATGCGCTGGGCCACCCGGGCCACCCTGATCCGGCAGGCCGCGTCGACGTCGAAGCGCCGCTGGTTGCCGCCCGTACGGGCAGCCGTGATGAGTCCCTGCCGCTCGTAGAACCGCACGGCGGAGCCGCTGACGCCGCTCTCCCGGGCCACCTCGCCGACCGTCAACGCGCCCATCGTCATTCCCCCGCCGCCATTGACTTCATCATTACTTCAAGTCCTAGCGTCCGAGGCATGACTACGCAAGAGAACACCGCACCGACCGTCGCCGTGCTCGTCGGGAGCGTCCGGCAACCTCGGGTGGGCCGCTCGATCGCCGACTGGTTCGTCGCGCACGGGAGCCGCCGCGCGGACCTGGACCTGGACCTCGTCGACCTCGCCGAGGTGGCGCTACCGTTCGCCGACACCCCTCCCGGCGGCAATTCGACCAGCCCCATCAGTGCCCGCCTGGCCGCCGCCGACGCGTTCGTGGTGGTGACGCCCGAGTACAACCACAGCTTCCCGGCCGCCCTGAAGAACGCCATCGACTGGCACTACCGGGAGTGGGCCCGCAAGCCGGTGGCCTTCGTGTCGTACGGCGCCAGCTCCGGCGGCATCCGCGCGGTGGAGCAGCTCCGGCTGGTCTTCGCCGAGGTGCAGGCCGCCACGACCCGCTCCGGGGTGGTGCTCCGGGCGCCCTGGGAACGACTCGACGCCGACGGGCGGCTGGTCGACGACGAGCCGCTGCGGCAGGCGGCCGACGCCACGCTCAGCGAGCTGGCCTGGTGGGCCGAGGCGCTGCGCACCGCCCGCCGGGTCCGGCCCTGAACAGACGACATGGACACGTCTGCGCGACGGCTCGGCTGGTACCTGACCCTGGGTGGCCTGCTCGCGGTGATCGACACCACGGTCACCGTGGTAGCCCTGCCGAGGCTGGTCGACGACCTCGACACCAACCTCACCACGATCGGCTGGGTCACCAGCGGCTACGCGCTCGCCCTGGTCGCGGTGATGCCCACGGCGGCCTGGGCGATCAGTCGCTTCGGCGCCCGCCGCACCTACCTGACCGCGCTGCTGCTGTTCACCGCCGGTTCCGTGTTGGCCGGGGCCGCCTGGAGCGTCGGGTCGCTGATCGCGTTCCGGGTGCTGCAGGGGCTGGGGGGCGGACTGCTCAACCCGGTCGGGATGGCCGTCGCGCTCGCCGCGGTTCCGCCGGGACGGCGCGGGCGGATGATGAGCCTGCTCGGTCTTCCGGTACTGGTCGGGCCGCTCATCGGGCCGGTGCTGGGTGGGCTGCTGCTCGATCACGCGTCCTGGCGGTGGATCTTCTGGATCAACCTGCCGGTGGGGCTGGTGGCGATGGTGCTCGGCCGGTCGGTGCTGCCGGTCGCCGATGCGGGACGAGCACCGGTCCGGCTGGACGTCGTCGGGCTGCTGCTGCTCTGCCCCGGGCTGGCGCTGGCGGTGTACGGCCTCAGCGTCACCGGCGAGCGGGGTGGGGTCGGCACCGCCTCCGTGCTGCTGCCGTTCGCGTTCGGCGTCCTGCTGGTGGTCGCCTTCGCCGTGCGGGCCGGCCGGGTCCGGCAGCCACTGCTGCGCCTGGCGGTGCTGCGCGCGCCGGGGATGACCCCCGGCGCCGCGACGGTGGCCCTCTTCGCCGCCGGATACTTCGGCTCGTTCCTGATCCTCCCGGCCTACGTGCAGGTGGTACGCGGTGACTCGGCCACCCTGGCCGGGGTGATCGGCATCCCGCAGGCGCTGACCACCGGGCTGACGCTCCAGGTCGCGACCCGGCTCGTCGATCGCGTCTCGGCGCGGCGGGTGGTCGGGCTGGGCATCTGCACCGCCGTGGCCGGCACGGTGGTCCGGGTGCTGGTGCTCGACGCCGACACGTCGTACCCATTGCTGGCCGCGCTGGGCGCGGTCATCGGCCTGGGCATGGGTGCCACGCTGATGCCGACGATGACGGCGGCCAGCCGGTCGCTTCCGCCCGACGACGTGCCGTCCGGCTCCACCCTGCTCACCACGGTGTCACACACCTCGGTCGCGGCCGGCACCGCGCTGATCGCCGCCGTCCTGTCCTTCCTCACCGACCGGGTGGCCCCGAGCCTGGGCGGCGGGGGCATCACGGCGGCCGGCCGGCTCGACCCGGCCGGACGGCTCGACCTCGCGCCGGAACTGGCGCTGGCCACCCGGCTCGCGCTGGCGGTCTCGGCCGTGCTGTTGGCGCTCGCCTGGCTGACCAGCCGGCGACTTCCGACCACCGTCGCGGGCGCCGACGAGGCGGTTGGCCCGGGCGGAGCCGGGGAGCCGCTCAGTAACGCTGGCGGAGCAGACCGGCGGCCTCGACCGCCCAGTAGGTGAGGATGATCTGCGCGCCGGCCCGCTTGATCGAGGTGAGGGTCTCCATCATCACCCGCTCCCGGTCGATCCAGCCGTTCGCGGCGGCGGCCTCGACAGTCGCGTACTCGCCGGAGACCTGGTAGGCGGCGACCGGAACGTCCACCGCGGCCCGGACCGCCGACACCACGTCGAGGTAGGGCAGCGCCGGCTTGACCATCACCATGTCGGCGCCCTCGGCGATGTCGAGAGCCACCTCGCGCAGCGACTCACGCACGTTCGCCGGGTCCTGCTGGTAGCTGCGCCGGTCACCCTCCAGCGCCGACTCCACGGCGTCGCGGAACGGGCCGAAGAACGCCGAGGCGTACTTCACGGCGTACGCCAGCACCGCCACGTCCTGGTGCCCGGCGGCGTCGAGCGCCCGGCGTACCACCCCGACCTGGCCGTCCATCATCCCGGACGGCCCGACCACGTCGACCCCGGCGGCGGCCTGGGCCACCGCCATCTCGGCGTAGGCGGCCAGGGTGGCGTCGTTGTCGACGTCGCCGTCGGGGGCGAGCACCCCGCAGTGCCCGTGCGAGGTGAACTCGTCCAGGCACAGGTCACTCATCACGACGGTGGCGTCACCGACCTCGGCCACCACGTCGCGGATGGCGACGTTCAGGATGCCGTTCGGGTCGATGCCGCCGGACCCGGTGGGGTCCCGCTGCTCGGGGACCCCGAAGAGCATGATCCCGCCGACGCCGGCCTGCACGGCCTCGGCCGCCGCCTTGCGCAGCGAGTCCCGGGAGTGCTGAAGCACCCCCGGGAGCGACGCGATCGCCCGTGGCTCGGTCAACCCTTCCTTGACGAACATCGGCACGACCAACTCGGCCGGGTCGACCCGGGTCTCGGACACCAGCCGGCGGATCGCGGGGGTGCGGCGCAGACGGCGGGGCCGGATCTCGGGGTACGACATGGAAGGGTCCTCCTGAACGACGACTACCGGAAGCGCAGAGCGGTCGGCCCCTGCACCTTCGAGCCGCGGCGCTGCTTGGCCGGCATGGCGGCCAGCTTCTCGCGCAACTCGACGGCGTAGGCGGCGAGCGCCTCCACCAGGTCGGGCACCGAGGCGTGCGGCGGCTGGACGTCCACCCGAAGGCCGAACTCCGTCGCGGTCTCCGCCGTCTTGGGCCCGATCACGGCAACAACCGTGCGCGCGTGCGGCTTCCCGGCGATGCCGACGAGGTTCCGCACGGTCGAAGAAGACGTGAAGAGCACCGCGTCGAACCCGCCCGACTTGATCGCGTCCCGGATCTCGGCCGGCGGCGGCGCAGCCCGCACCGTCCGGTACGCGGTCACGTCGTCGACCTCCCAGCCGCGCTCGGTGAGCCCGGCGGCGAGCGTCTCGGTGGCGATGTCGGCGCGCGGCAGCAGCACCCGACCGACCGGGTCGAGGATCTCGTCGTGCGGCGAGAACTCGGCCAGCAGCCCTTCGGAGGACTGCTCCCCGGCGGGGATCAGCTCCGGCTGGATACCGAACGCGCGCACCGCGTCGGCGGTCGCCTCGCCGATACAGGCGATCTTGACGCCACCGAAGTGCCGGGCGTCCAGGCCGTGCTCGGCGAACTTCTCCCAGACCGCGCGGACCGCGTTCACCGAAGTGAAGATCACCCAGGCGTACCGGCCGTCGACCAGGCCCTTGACCGCCCGCTCCATCTGCGCCGGGGTACGCGGCGGCTCGACCGCGATGGTCGGCACCTCGCACGGGATCGCCCCGTACGCGCGCAGCCGTGCGCTCATCACGCCGGCCTGCTCCTTGGTCCGGGGAACCAGCACCTTCCAGCCGTACAGCGGGCGGTTCTCCCACCAGCTCAGCTTGTCGCGCTGCCCCACCCCGACACCGACGGTGAGCA
The DNA here is from genome assembly GCF_050948405.1 of Micromonospora sp. CA-248212. Taxonomy (NCBI): domain Bacteria; kingdom Bacillati; phylum Actinomycetota; class Actinomycetes; order Micromonosporales; family Micromonosporaceae; genus Micromonospora; species Micromonospora sp. CA-248212. The sequence continues at coordinate 6,635,837 of NZ_CP192023.1, forward strand.
CCACCCGGCCGGTGAAGCCGAGCGCGGCGGCCACGAAGCTGTCCACGGTCGACGTGGTCGTGTACTGGGTCTCGCCGGTGCCGTCACCGGTCACCCCGACACCGGTGGTGCCGTCGACCCCGGCGGCCAGCAGCCCGTCCCGGACGGCCGCGAGGTCACCGGCGTCCACCGCGAGCGCGAGCGAACCCCGGCCGACGGCGGCGGCCAGCGCCTCGAAGTCCAGCGCGCTGACGTCCTCGACGTCGGCGGCAGTACGCACACCCGGCAGCGGAACACCCGCGTAGGTGGCCACACCCTCGGCCTGACCGACGCCGGGCACCACCTCGAAGTGGGCGGCGGTACGGGCGACGGCCTGCACCTCCTTGACCACCGAGTCGTGGCCGAACGGGTCACCGGCGACCAGGTGCACCGCGTTCAGCCCGGACCGGGCGGCGGAGATCAGCACCTTCGCCACGTCCCCCGGGGCGCCTTCGGCCGGGGTGAACTCGGCGTCGTCCCGGGCCTCGGCGCGCACGGCGGCGAGCAGCGACTCCGGGACTCCCCGGTCGTAGATCACCTGGTCGGCGTCGACCAGGGCGTCGTGCGCCCGGCGGGTCAGCAGACCTGGGTCGCCGGGGCCCGCCCCGACGAACGCGATACGGCCGACGGGCTTACGGGTGCGGGTCATTCTGTGCTCCCAAATTGCTGGGTCCCCGGGCCGGTGTGTCCTTCGTGGCCGAGGATCGAGTCGGCGCCGAGGTCGAGGAGTTCGGCGGCGAGTGCCTTACCGATCTCCGCAGCGTCGGCGGGCGTTCCGGTGCGGGACAGCCGGATGTCACGAGTGCCGTCCGGGCTGATCACCGCCCCGCGCAGGTAGATCTCGTCACCGTTCTCGCCTTCGGCGAGTTCGGCGTAGGCGGCGACGGGTGCGCTGCACCCGGCCTCCAGGGTGGCCAGCATCGCGCGTTCCGCGATGACCGCGGCGTGCGACGGTGCGTGGTCGAGCGTTCCGAGCAGCTCGACCAGATCCTGGTCGTCGACCCGGCACTCCACTGCCAGCGCGCCCTGGGCGGGCGCGGGCAGCATCAGCATCGGGTCCAGCGTCTCGGTGATCACGTCGGCCCGACCGATCCGGGCCAGGCCGGCCCGGGCCAGGACGACCGCGTCGAGGTCGGCATCGGGGCCGAGCACCCGCGCCAGGCGGGTGTCGATGTTGCCGCGGATCGGGGTGACCTCCAGTTGCAGGCCGAGCGCGTGCAACTGGGCGATCCGGCGCAGCGCGCCGGTGCCCACCGTGGCGCCGGGCGGCAGTTCGGCGAGCGTCTGGCCACCGCGGGCGATCAGTGCGTCGCGCGGGTCCTGCCGGGGCGGCACCGCCGCGATGTGCAGCCCGCCGGCGGCGGCCGTGGGCAGGTCCTTGTACGAGTGCACCGCGAAGTCGATCGTCCCGGCGGTCAGCGCGTCGCGCAGCGCGGAGACGAACACTCCGACGCCGAGCCGGTGCACCGGCGCGCTGGAGCGGTCGCCCGCGGTGACCACCTCGACCAGCTCGACCGGGCGGCCGGTGGCGGCGGTCACGGCCTCGGCGACCTGGCCGGACTGGGCCATCGCCAGGGTGCTGCCCCGGGTACCGAGGCGCAGGGGGGCGGTCATCGCGCACCTCCGGTGGGCGGGACGGGGTCGGTGGCGTCCGAGCCGGGCGCCGGGTCGTCGTCGGCGGCCGGCCTGCCGATCTCGGGGCTCAGCACGTCGGGGACGGTGTCCACCGGTGAGGTCTGCGGCACCTGCAGGTCGAACAGCTCACGCAGCAGGGCGGCGTACTGGTCGCCACCGGGCTCGGCGGCGAGCTGGCGGACCTTGACGGTGGGCTGGTGCAGCAGCCGCTGCACCACGCGGTGCACCGTACGGGCCACCTCGGCGCGCAGGTCGTCGCCGAGGTCGGGACGGCGCTGGGCCAGCCGACGCAGCTCGGTGGCGACGACGTCGTCGGCGCGACCCCGCAGCGCCGCCACGGTGGGCGCCACGTCGGCGCCGCGCAGCCAGGTGAGGAAGCCCTCCACCTCGCCGGTCACGATTCCTTCGACGGCGGCGGCGTCCGCCGCGGCCGGACCGTCGGCGAGCAGCGCCGCCATCCGGTCGATGTCGATCACCTCGACGCCGGCCAGGTCGGCGACGCCCTCCTCGACGTCGCGCGGAACGGCCAGGTCGAGCAGGACCAGCGGGCCCCGGGCCGGGTCGCGCTCGGCGAGCGCGGCCCCGACGACCGTCCGGGTGAGGACCGGTTCGGTGGACGCGGTGGCGGCCACTACGATGTCCACTGTGGAGAGCGTGGCGGCCAGTTCGGTCATCGGCGCGGCGCCCGCACCGTACGACTCGGCGAGCCGGACGGCCCGGTCGATGCCCCGGTTGGTGACCGTGAGTGGCCCGGCGCCCAGCCGGGACAGCGTGGCCACCCCGAGCGAGCCCATCGCACCGGCCCCGATCACCAGAGCCGGGTGGCCGGCGAGATCACCGTCGAGGTGCCCGGCCGCCAACTCCAGCGCGGCGGTGACGACGCTCTGGCCGGCCCGGTCGATGCCGGTCTCGGCGTGGGCCCGCTTGCCGACGCGCAGCGCCTGCTGCATCAGCTCGTGCAGCAGCCGGCCGGCCGAGTCGGCGCCGGTGGCCCAGTGGTACGCGTCGCGCAACTGGCCGAGGATCTGCGCCTCGCCCACGACCATGGAGTCCAGCCCCGTGGCGACGCGGAAGACGTGGTCCACGGCGGCGGTGTCGTAGTGGACGTACAGGTGGTTGGCGAGCGCCGCCGGGGTGCTGCCGGCCTGCTCGCCCAGGACGGCGCAGATGTCGCCGAGCCCGCCGTGGAAACCGGACACGGCGGCGTACACCTCCACCCGGTTGCAGGTGGAGACGAGCACCGCCTCGCTCACGTACGGCTGAGCGACCAGGCGGTCCAGGGTGCGGGTGAGGTCGGCGGGGGGCACGGCCAGCTGCTCCAGCGTGGCGACCGGGGCGGTCCGGTAGGACGCGCCGACGACGAGCAGTTTCACGTGCCGATCGCCTCCTGGGTGTCGGTGGCCGCGAGACCGCCGGGCAGGGCGGTGAGAGCGGACCCGCCGGTGGCGGGCAGCGCGGTCAGCGACGCCTTACGGTGCTCGTGGAAGGACAGAATCTGCAGCTCGATGGCGAGGTCGACCTTGCGCACGTCGACCCCCTCCGGAACAGAGAGTACGCACGGCGCGAAGTTGAGGATGCTCGTCACGCCGACCGCGACCAGCTGATCGGCGACCCGCTGGGCGGCCGGGGCGGGGGTGGCGATCACGCCGATCGCGATGGACTCCTGGGCGGCGACCGCGGGCAGGTCGTCGACATGCCGGACCACCAGCCCGTTGATCTCCTCGCCGACCCGCGAGGGATCGGCGTCGAACAGTGCGGCGATCCGGAAGCCCCGGCTGGCGAACCCGTCGTAGCCGGCCAGGGCGTGACCGAGATTACCCACGCCGACCAGGGCGACAGCGCGACGCTGTGTGAGCCCGAGCACGTACTCGATCTGCTCGATCAGCAACGCGACGTCGTAGCCGACGCCCCGGGTGCCGTACGAGCCGAGGTGGGAGAGGTCCTTGCGGAGCTTCGCGGAGTTGACTCCGGCGGCCGCCGAGAGACCCTCACTGGAGATCGTTTCGTGGCCGACGTCGGCGAGGTTGTGCAGCGCGCGCAGGTATTCCGGGAGCCGAGCGACGGTCGCCTCGGGAAGGTCCGGAAGCGCCGGTACGGCACCGGCGCGGCCGGGCGCACCTGGCTGACGGTGCTGACTCATGAGACTCCGTGCGGTGCGATCCTCGGCCAACTCTGCTGGTCGGCCGCTTATGGACTCCCGCTGGCGACCGTGGTTTCCGGCTGTGCTAGCAGGGCGCGTCGGAACTACAGAGTAGGCGCTTGTGAAGACGTGCACAAATCGCGATCTTGCCGCTCCAGCCCGCGACCCCACCCGCCCCTCCATTCCACAAGATCGATTGAGCGCTCACCACCCGCGCGATTATTACTCAATCCCGACTTCTCTGACCAATCCCGCGCCCCACCCCCGTCCCCGCCCCCGCCCCCACCCCCGACCTCGCGATCTTGCACTTTCGGTCGTTCCATAACGTCCGCAGCTACGCAAATCATCGACAGCAACTGCAAGATCGGCGCGGGAATGGGCGGGAGCGTGGGTTCGGAGGACCGCGGGGTGGGGGCAGCACTACCGGGGAGAGACCAGGCTTCGGGATGGGGGGCGGGGCCGCGGCTGCCTAGCCTTTGAGCCATGACCGCCCTTGCCGCCACCAGCGACCGGCAGCCGCTGGCACGGAGCATCCCCCGCCAACTCTTCGTCGACTCCGGGTACGTGCTTCTCGGCCTGCCACTGGCAGTGGCCAGCTTCGTCGTCCTCATCGTCGGCCTCTCGGCGGGCCTCGGCCTGATGGTCACCGTGATCGGCCTGCCGATCCTCAGCGGCACGCTGTACGCCGCACGCGGGCTGGCCGACATCGAGCGGCTGCGGCTGCCCGCCGTACTCCGGCAGCCCCGGATCCGACCGCGCTACCGACTGCCGGAGGCGGGCGCGAGCGCCTGGCGGCGGATCTTCCTGCCGATGCGCGACGCGCAATCCTGGCTCGACCTGGCGCACGGAATCCTGCGGTTGATCGTGGCCCTGGCCACCTTCGTGGTCACCGTCTCCTGGTGGGTCGTCGCGATCGCCAACTCCTTCTACTGGGCGTACGACTGGGCCCTGCCCCGGCCGTCCGGAGACGACCAGGATCTGGCGCAACTCCTCGGCCTGGGTGACTCGACCACCGCCCGGATCGGGCTGAACACCGCGGTCGGCGTGTTCTTCCTGATCACCCTGCCGATCGTGGTGCGGGGCTGCGCGCTGCTCCAGGCCAGCTTCGCTCGGGCCCTGTTGACCGGGGTGGCCGAGATGCGGGACCGGATCACCGTGCTGGAGGAGCAGAAGCGGGCGGCGGTGTCCGCCGAGGCGTCCGCGCTGCGCCGGCTGGAACGTGACATCCACGACGGCCCGCAGCAGCGCCTGGTCCGACTCGCGATGGACCTGAGCCGGGCCCGGATGCAGCTCGCCTCCGACCCGGAGGAGGCCGGCCGGACCATCGACGAGGCGGTGACCCAGACCCGGGAAACCCTTGCCGAGTTGCGGGCGCTGTCGCGCGGCATCGCTCCACCGATTTTGGTCGACCGGGGTCTGCCCAGCGCGCTCGCCGCGCTCGCCGGTCGCGGGCTCATCCCCATCGAGCTCCAGGTCGACCAGCAGTTGGGCACGCGGGACGGCCGACTCGACCCGGCGGTGGAGAACACCGCGTACTTCGTGGTGGCCGAGGCGCTGACCAACATCGCCAAGCACAGTCGGGCCACCGAGGCCACGGTCGCCGTGGCCCGCCAGGGCACCCACCTCCAGGTACGGGTGGGCGACGACGGGCAGGGCGGCGCGCACCTGGCGAAGGGGCACGGGCTGGCCGGTATCGCCGACCGGGTGCGGGCGGCCGGCGGTGAGCTGGCCGTGGTCAGCCCGAACGGCGGCCCCACCGAGATCCGCGCCGAACTGCCGCTGTGAACCAACGCGATGGCGGTCCCGACGTGGTAGACACCACACCCATGCGCATTGTGATCGCCGACGACGCCGTCCTGCTCCGGGAGGGGCTGGTACGACTGCTGACCGAGAGCGGGCACCAGGTGGTGGCCGCCGTCGGGGACGGCGACGCGCTCGTCGAGGCGGTGGTCGAGCACCGGCCCGACGTGTCGATCGTCGACGTCCGGATGCCGCCGACCCACACCGACGAGGGGCTGCGGGCGGCGGTGCGGGCACGCCAACTGGTGCCGCGTACGCCGATCCTGGTGCTCTCCCAGTACGTCGAGGTGTCGTACGCCGATGATCTGCTCGCCACCACCGGCGGCGCCGGCGGCGGCGGGATCGGCTACCTGCTCAAGGACCGGGTGGCGGCGATCGACGAGTTCCTGGACGCGCTGCGCCGGGTGGCGGCCGGCGGCACGGTGCTCGACCCGGAGGTGGTCGGCCAGCTCTTCGCCCGACGCCGCCGCGACGACCCGCTGCGCGAGTTGACCCCGCGCGAGCGGGAGGTGCTCGCGCTGATGGCCGAAGGTCGGTCGAACACGGCCATCGCCCGCGCCCTGGTGGTCAGCGACGGCGCGGTGGAGAAGCACGTCCGCAACATCTTCACCAAGCTCACCCTCCCGCCGGACACCGAGCAGCATCGGCGGGTGCTGGCCGTCCTCACCTACCTGCGGAACTGACCACCCGGGCGGCCAGAGCCACCGCGTCGGTGAGGGTGTCGGCCACCGGGTGACCGGAGTCGCGCAGCCGGGCCGGGTCGGTGAACCCGCCGGTGTAGAGCACCGCGCGACCGCCGACCGCGAGGGCCGCGTCCGCGTCGTCGATGGAGTCGCCGATGAGGACGACCGCGCTGCCGTCCACCTCCAGCTCGGCCAGGTGCCGCCGCAGCGACTCGGCCTTGCGGTCGCCGCCGACCGTCGCCCGCAGACCGTCGACCCGGGTGAAGTGGCCGGTCAGCCCGTACGTGTGCACCGTGGGCACCAGCTCCTCGTGGAACCACATGGAGAGCAGGCTCTGGCTGCCGTCCCAGGCGGCCATCGCGGTCCGCGCGTCGGCGGCCAGCTCGCAGGTGGTCAGCCCGTCGCGGTACGCGTCGTGGAAGATCCGGTCCAGCCGACCGAACGCCTCGTCGTCCACGGCCTGCCCGAGCACCTCGGCGTAGTAGTCGGCGATCGGCCGACGGAAGCGCGTCCGGTGCTCGTCGGAGGTGACGGTCGGCCCGCCCACGCTGGCGAACGCGGCGTTGGTGGCGGCCACCACCAGGCTGAGGTCGTTGAGCAGGGTGCCGTTCCAGTCCCAGACCAGGTGGGGGTGCGCAGGGGTCATCCGAGCACCCTAGGCCCTCAGAGCTGCGGCGTGGTCAGGTCCCGCAGCAGCCGATCCTCCTCCACCCGCCAGTAGCCGTGCTCCTTGCCGTCGAGCATCACCACCGGCAGCCGGTCCCCGTACTCCCGTTCCAGCTCCTCGTCGCCGGTGACGTCCCACTCGACCCACTTGTCGCCGGTGACCGCCACCACCCGGTCGAGCGCGGCCTTGGCGTCGTCGCACAGGTGGCAGCCGGGTCGGGTGATCAGGGCGAGCCGGGCGTCAGTGGCCATCGGGTACCTCCGTGCGGGCGTCGTCGGCGGATGCGGGCGATCCGGCCGGGGCCGCCGACCGGAGCTGGGTCTTTCGTACCTTGCCGATCGCCGAGTGGGGCAGTGCGTCGACGAACTCGACGGCGGTCGGGCACTTGAACCGGGCCAGGTTCCGTGCGCAGTGTGCGAGCAACTCCTCGCCGCTGACCGGCCGCCCCGACGCCGGCACCACGTACGCCCGCACAGTCTCGCCGGTTCGCGGGTGCGGCACACCCAGTACCGCCGACTCGGCCACCCCGGGGTGCCCGGCGAGCACCAACTCGACCTCGTGCGGATAGACGTTGAAGCCGTTGACCAGGATCAGGTCGCCGAGTCGGTCCACCAGGTGCAGGTCGCCGTCGGAGTCGGCGTACGCGATGTCGCCGGTGCCCCACCAGCCGTCGGCGTCCGGACCGTCGCGGCCGTCCGGCCAGTAGCCGTCGAAGAGGTTGGGGCCGCGTACGACGATCTGCCCCGGGTCGGTGCCGGGGGCGGCGTCGGAGATGTCCAGCTCGTCCGTGTCGTCGTCCGGGACGGCCTGGCCGTCGCGCCACAGGTCCACCGAGTCCGGCCCGACCAGGCGTAGCTGGACGCCGGGCAGCGGCCGCCCGATCGAGCCGGCCTTCGCCACCTTGCCGACCAGGGTGGAGGTGAGCACCGGCGCGGTCTCGGTGAGGCCGTAGCCGATGTGCACCGGGTGGCCGGTCGCCGCGGTGAAGCGCGCCGCGACCGCGGGTTCCAGGGGCGCCGCGCCGCACACCGCCATCCGTACCGACGCGGTCGCCGCGCGGACCGTGTCGGCGTCGGCCCAGGCCAGGAACATCGACGGTACGCCGACCAGCACGCTGACCCGGTGCCGGGCGATCTCGGCGAGTCCCGCCGTCGGGTCCGGCTCGTCGAGCAGCACGCCGGCGGCACCATGGTGGACGACGGCGCCGAGCCCCGCATTGAGGCCGTACGCGTGGAACAGCGGCAGGGCCAGCAGCACCGTGTCGTCCGGGCCGACCACCGGCGGCTCGATGGCGTCGACCTGGTCGAGGTTGGCCAGCAGCGCGCGGTGGGAGAGCATCGCGCCCTTCGGACGGCCGGCGGTGCCCGACGTATAGAGCAGTACGGCGAGGTCGTCCCCGCCGCGGCGGGCCCGGGGACGCGGCCCGGGCTGCCCGGCGGTCGGCGGGGTGTCGTGCACGGCGGTGAGCGCCGGCAGATCGGCGGCCACCTCGGCGACCAGGCCGCGGACCCGCTCGGTGCCGATCAGCAGCGACGCGCCGGAGTCGGACAGCACGTGTCGCAGCTCCGGGGCGGTGAAGCCGGGGTTGACCGGCACCGCGACCAGTCCGGCCCGCAGCGCGCCGAGCCACCCGAGAACGAAGTCGGGGGTGTTGGTCAGCGCGATCGCCACCCGGGGCGGTGTGTCGCCCGGCTCGGTGGCCGGAACGGCGGAAGCCAGGCCGTACGCGGCGGCGGTCACGGCGGCGTCCAGTTCGGACCAGCTCACCTGCTGATCCCGCCAGTGCAGCGCGGGCCGGTCGCCGTGGTCGAGAGCCGCCCGGCGGACGCGGTCGGCGAGGTTCGGCGGGAAGTCCTGCACGGTCATCGAGTCTGGCACAGCCGCGGTCGACGGGCCACGCCTCGACGGGTCGACGGGCCACGCCTCGACGGCCGCGCGGCGACGGCCGCAGATCGTCCCGTCAACGGGACGCCCACCGTGCCACCGACGCACCGATCGAGTCCGGCTGATGGGACGGGCGACGCACCCGGTCAACGGTTCGGCCCAGCCGGTACGGCGGGTGGCGGGTACCGCTCAGCTGATCGGCCAATGTGCCGTCCGACCTGGGGATCCATGCTGGAACAACCGGTCGGTCGAAAGTCAAACGCACACGACGGACAACCGGTCCGCCGCCGGTGCGACACAGCGGGAAATACTTCCGCCTTGTGTAACGGACTTGCCACGCGCGGGTGACGTTGGCCCTATTATCACTCGGGTCGGCTCACCCCATTTGCCGTGAGTCGACACCCCTCAGCCCGAGGAGGCCCCCGTGCCTGTGAGCGCATTGGACCAGCACCTCAAGGGGAACTGCCGCCCGTCGGCACACCCCGGAACAGTCCTGCCCGACCGGCTACCCGGTCGGTCCGCACCGACGACCCGCAAACCGGCCCGTCCGGCCACCAAGGGGACGGGGGCGGCGCGATGACCACCTTCGGATACGCGGAACGTCCCGTCGGCCTGACCGGCCAGACGCCCCGCTCGCAGGTCAACGAACGGCCGGCAACCCGCGCGCCGCTGGGCGACCCGCACGCCGCGCTGCGGGGCGAGAGCCCCGCGCAGCGGACCCGCAACCGCCCCCACACCAACGAGCCTCCACCGAGACCGGCGGTCCCCGGTGGCAACGCGATGCCGACCGGCGGTCGGGTCGCCGCGCCGACCCGACCGACCATGCCGTCGCAGGGCCGCCGGGCCGGCGACGCCCCGGCGCCGGCCACCGACCCGGCCGCGGGCGAGACGGCGGTGATCCCGGCGGTTCCGGCCGCCGCGCCGACCACGCCGACCGGTTTCCCGAGCCGTCCGGACCCGTCCGACCCGGCCACCGAGGTCTGGACGCTGGTCGAGCGCGCACAGGCCGGCGAGTCAGCGGCGTTCGGTCTCATCTACGACAGGTACGTGGACACCGTCTTCCGGTTCGTCTACTTCCGGGTGGGCAACCGTCAGCTCGCCGAGGACCTGACGTCGGACACGTTCCTGCGTGCCCTCAAGCGGATCGGGAGCTTCACCTGGCAGGGCCGCGATCTCGGCGCCTGGCTGGTGACCATCGCCCGCAACCTGGTCGCGGACCATTTCAAGTCCGGCCGGTACCGGCTGGAGGTCACCACGGGCGACGTGCTCGACGCCGACCGCGAGGATCGCGGCCCCGAGGGCAGCCCGGAAGCGGCGGTGGTCGAACACATCACCAATGTCGCCCTGCTCACCGCCGTCAAACAGCTCAACCCGGAGCAGCAGGAGTGCATCGTGCTCCGGTTCCTACAGGGCTTCTCGGTGGCCGAGACGGCCCGCGCCATGGGCAAGAACGAGGGTGCCATCAAGGCTCTGCAGTACCGGGCCGTCCGTGCGCTGGCCCGACTGCTGCCCGACGGTTTCCAACCGTGATTCGCTAGCCGCACCGACGAGCGTCGATCACTGTCTGCGCAGCTCAGGGCGGGTCTCACTCGGTGACGCCGATCACTTTCTGTGATTTCCGCCCCGCCCGGCCCGTAACCCGTGCCCGGTCCGCCGCGTTTCTCCGGGTGCGACCGGTGGATGTCCCGGCAGGGCCGGGGCACCGAGGTCCGCCCGGCAGGCCGGACGGCGCCTCACCTCCGTGGTGTCACAAACGCCGCCCGGTCGCCGTAAACACGGCGGCCGACCGGCCGTGACCAGCGAGAGGAGGTGCCTGCGGTGGATAACGACCTCTTCTCCCGCCGGCGTGCCGAGCGCTTCGCGCAACTTCTCGACGAGGCCAACGGCGGCCGGCGGCACCACGTGCGGTCCCGGGTGGACAGCCAGCTGGCGCCGCTCGTCGCGGTGGGCCATCGGATCAACGCCGATCCTCCGACCGTCGAGGTGGATCCCGACTTCCGCACCGGCCTGCGGGCGATGCTGCTCGCCACCGCCGAGCGTGAGGGGATCGGCACGACCCCGGCGACCGCCGAGCCGGCCGCCCCGCGTGCCGCTACCACGAGCCGTGGCTCGTTGCTGCCGGCGGTCACCGCCCGGCGGGCCCGTGCCCGGGGAGCGATCCTGGTCGGCATCGCCGCCGGCGCCATCGCCGTCTCCGGCATCTCCGCCGCCAGCGAGAACGCCGTTCCCGGCGACGCGCTCTACGGAATGAAGCGGTCCACCGAGCGAGCGCAACTCGCCCTGGCCAGCTCGGACATCAGCCGTGGCCAGCTCTTCCTGGACTTCGCCCGGACCCGGCTCGGCGAGGCGGCCGAGCTGCGCGGCGACCGCATCGGCTACAGCGCTGTCCTCGACGACATGGACGCCGACACCCGGCAGGGCATCCGCCTGCTCACCGCCGCCGCTGTGCAGCGCGCCGAGCCGGCCAGCCTGGACGCCGTCAACACGTTCGTTGCCAGCCAGCGGCGGGCGGTGAACAACCTGCTCGACGGGGCCGGCCGGGCCGACCGGGAACGGACCCGGCGGTCGCTGGCCCTGCTGGACAGCATCCGGGAGCGGTCGGACGCGGTCCGCGCCGCCATCGCGTGCGGCCTGCCGGCGCCGACCGGCAGCGACACCCTCGGGCCCACCCCGAGCACCTGCCCCGGCACGCGCTGAGCCCACGACGAGACCGGGCCCACTGACCCGTACGGCGGAACCAGGCCCACGGACCCGCTGCGCGAGAGCGCACGACCGACCGGTCGCGGCACGGTTTTCTGTGCCCGGCCGGTCGGTCGTGCGTTCCGGATACCCTCGCTGGAGGCATCGTCGTAGCTGCGGAAGGAGGGGAAGTCGCGTGGCGCGCAGCCGCAGGATGACGGTCAGCACCGACGTTCAGGGACACACCGCCGGTTGGGCGGAGACCGACCTGGCGTCGGTCACCCCGCCCGCACCGGACCCGACCGCCGCCGCCTTCTTCGACGTCGACAACACGATGATGCAGGGCGCGTCGATCTACTGGTTCGCCCGGGGGCTCGCCGCCCGGAACTACTTCACGACCGCCGACCTGGCCCGCTTCGCCTGGCAGCAGCTCCGGTTCCGGTTGCTCGCCCGCGAGCACGCGGGCGACATGTCCCAGGCGAAGGAGGCCGCGCTGGCCTTCGTCGAGGGGTGGCGGGTCGACGACGTGGAACGCCTCTCGGAGGAGATCTTCGACGAGCTGATGGCCCCCCGGATCTGGGCCGGTACCCGCCAGCTCGCCCAACGCCACCTGGACGCCGGCCAGCGCGTGTGGCTGGTCAGCGCCGCCCCGGTCGAGATCGGCCGGGTGATCGCCGCCCGACTCGGCCTGACCGGTGCGATCGGCACGGTGGCCGAGGTGCGGGCCGGGGCGTACACCGGGCGGTTGGTGGGCGATCTCATGCACGGGCCGGCGAAGGCCGAGGCGGTCGCCCAGCTCGCCGCCGTGGAAGGGCTGGACCTGAGCCGCTGCGCGGCGTACAGCGACTCGGCCAACGACCTGCCGATGCTCTCCGCGGTGGGCCGGGCGGTCGCGGTCAACCCGGACGGCGCGCTGCTGCGGCAGGCCCGCCAGCGCGGCTGGGAGGTACGGGACTTCCGTACCGGCCGCCGAGCCGTCAAGATCGCCGTACCGTCGACGGCGGCGGCCGGGCTGGTCGCTGGCGCGGTCACCGCCGGCCTGGCCCTCCAGCGTCGCCGTCGCGCCGGCTGAGCGTCAGGGGCCGAACGGATCGGGTCGCCGTTCCAGCAGCGTGTGCAGGGTCTGCTGGATGGTCTCCCGCACCTGGTCGGCGAGGTTGAAGACGACCAGCGGATCGTCCGCCGAATCGGTCAGGTGGGCGGTGGGGATCGGCGGGCAGAACTCGATCAGCCACTTGCTGGGCAGCGGCACCATCCCCAGCGGCCCGAGCCACGGAAAGGTCGGCGTGACCGGGAAGTACGGGAGCTTGAGCAGTCGCGCGAGGGGTTTGATGTCGGCGAGCATCGGATAGATCTCCTCGCCGCCGACGATGGCGACCGGAACGATCGGGGTGCCGGTGCGCAGCGCGGCCGAGACGAAGCCGCCCCGACCGAACCGTTGCAGCTTGTACCGGTCCGCGTAGAGCTTGCCGATGCCCTTGAACCCCTCGGGGAACACGCCGACCAGGTCGCCACCGCCGAGTAGCCGCTCGGCGTCCGGGTTGCAGGCCACCGTGCCGCCGGTCTTGCGGGCGATCTCCGACACCACCGGCATCCGAAACACCAGGTCGGCGCCGAGCAGGCGCAGGTAGCGGCGGGCCGGATGCTTGTCGTGCAGGGCCGCCGACAGGATCAACGCGTCCAACGCCACGGTGCCGGAGTGGTTGCCGACCACCAGGGCGGGCCCGTCGCCGGGTACGTGCTCCACCCCGCTGACCTCGGTACGGAACCAGTCCCGGTAGAGCAGCCGCAGCAACGGGTGAAAGACCGCGTCCGTCAACTCCGGGTCGAAGCCGAACTCGTCGACCTCGTAGTCCCCGGCCAACCGTCGACGCAGGAACGCCAGGCCGTTGGCGACCCGGCGGTCCCACTGGTCCCCGGGCCGATCCGCCACCGCTGGCGCGGTGCCACCGCCGGAAGCCGGCGCGCTTGTGCCACCGCCGGAAGCCGGCAGGCTTGTGCCGCCGGGCGTCGGCGCGGTGCCACCGGAGGCGGGCGGGCTTCCGCTGGCCGGCTCGTCGGTGGCGCCGGTGTCGACCTCGTCGGCGGACGTACCCGCCGGGCCGTCGGTCGGCGTGTCGACCTCGTCAGCGGGTGTCGCGGTGGGCGCGAGCCGGGCCGCCGGGCGGTGGCCGTTGCGCCGCGCCGGCTCCGCGTCCGGCACGGGCGGAACCAGCGGTACGTCGAACCGCCCGATCCCCTGCGGGTCCTGCCCCTGCCCGGTCAAGATGTGCGCTCCCGAACCGCGGCACGGACCTGCCGGATGCCGTCCAGAACCAACTGTTCGGCGGCGGCCAACTGCCCCCGGCTGAGCACCGCCCTACCGTGGTGGGCGCGGATGAAGTCCTCGAACGCCTCGGCCGTGGAGCGCGGCGTGAAGCCGTACTCCTGCTCAAGGCGCGTGGTGTCGACGACCCGGCCGTGCACGAAGAGATCGACCTGGTCGAGGCCGTAGCGGCCGACCCCCATGGTGCGGGCCAGCGCCGCCGCGCCGGACAGCCCCGGCTCGAGCACCGGCACGGCCACCCGCCCGGCCCGCCGGATCGCCTGGGACAGCGACAGCACCCCCGGACCGGCGACGTTGTAGGTGCCCGGATGGTCTTCCACGATCGACCGGTGCAGCACCTCCAACGCGTCGTCGAAGTGCAGGAACTGCAGCCGGGGATCGCGGCCGAACACGGTCGGCACGAACGGCTGCGCGAAGTAGCGCGTCAGGGTCGTGTCGGCGGTCGAACCGATGAACGGGGCGAAACGCAGCACCGTCGCGGTCACGTCGGCCCGACGGCGACGGAAACCTCGGACGTACCCCTCGACGTCGAGGATGTCGCGGCCGAAACCGCCGCGCGGCACCTCGCGCGGCTCGGTCTCCTCGGTGAACACCGCCGGGTCGCGGAACGACACCCCGTACGCGGCGGTCGACGACCGGACCACGAGCTTGCGGAGGCGGGGCGCCCGCTGGCAGGCGGCGAGGAGCTGCATGGTCCCGATGACGTTCTGGTCCTTCATGGCCGACCGGCCACCGTGCTGCCGGTCGGGAGAGCTGACCAACGCGAGGTGGACCACCGCGTCGACGTCCAGATCGGCGAGGAGCCCACCGAGCGAAGCCGGGTCGACACGGATCCGCTCGACCCGGTCCAGCAGATCGGTGAACTCGGCGGCCGGCTCCGGCGCGTCCACACCGATGACCCGCTCGATACGCGGATCGGCGGCCAGTCGGGCCGCCACGTGGGCGCCCAGGTAACGACCGACCCCGGTCACGACGACGACCCCCGGAGCACCTGGGGTGCTACCGGGGGTCATCTGACGCACCTACCCCGACAGGCGGGATCGAGCCGGGACGACCACGGCCTGATCACCTGAGCCTCCGGAGGTCGACAGTTTGGCAAGCGACGCTGCCGGGCAGAGCCCGGCGCCGGTCACTTGCCGAGACGGCGACGCTGGACGCGGGTCTTACGCAGCAGCTTGCGGTGCTTCTTCTTAGCCATGCGCTTACGGCGCTTCTTGACCACCGAGCCCATACGACAGCCTTTCGATACAACGTGCGGGGCGGACCGGATGACACCACGCAGGTGACGACGGAGACCGCATGCGGACAACGGACCGGACCAGTCTGGGCGGCGGGGCGCACCGGCAGGGTCTCGGTCGCGCTCCAGGGTAGCCGCAGAGCCTCAGCAGGACCAACGCGCCCCCGTCCATGACGCCTAGGGGGCGCTCAATCGGCCGTCCGGTGGCTCAGGCGGTTTCCTGAAAGGCGCCTCGCAGGTATTCGTGCACCGCGTGCTCGGGCACCCGGAACGACCGGCCCACCCGGACCGCGGTCAGCTCACCGCTGTGCACGAGGCGATAGACCGTCATCTTCGACACCCGCATGACCGTCGCCACCTCCGCGACGGTCAGGAACTTGACCTCCGACAGCCGTCCGTCGGACTGCGACCCGGCCATGGCTCACCGACCCATCCCATGCCCGGCGCGGGCCAACCCGACGGATGCTCCGGGCCGGGCGGCGACGCGCGTGTTACCAGTACGGTAGCGGGGCGGCTGTGACCGGCGCGATCCCTTCGTACAACTGATCATGTTTCGGTGGTCGGTTCACCCGATCCGGCCGGCCGTTATCTCCCCGGCTGCGTCCGTCGTCCGGTTGCTCACTCGGCGCGCAGCGCCACCACGGTTGCTCACTCGGCGCGCAGCGCCACCACGGTTGCTCACTCGGCGCGCAGCGCCACCACCGGGTCGAGCCGGCCGGCGCGCTGCGCGGGAACCACGCCGAAGACGATCCCCACCGCCGCCGACACACCGAAGGCCAGCGCCAGCGACCACCACGTGATCGCGGCGGGGATCGGTGACAACGCGTCCACCAGCAGGGCGGTACCCACGCCCAGCGCCATCCCGGTCAGCCCGCCGATGGTGGTGAGCAGCACCGCCTCCAGCAGGAACTGCACGCCGATGTCGCGGGGTCGGGCGCCGACGGCCTTGCGCAGCCCGATCTCCCGGGTCCGCTCGCGGACGCTGACCAGCATGATGTTGGAGACGCCGACGCCGCCGACGAGCAGCGAGATGCCGGCGATGGCGGCGAGCACACCGGTGAGTACGCCGAGGATGTCGCCGAGCACACCGAGGATCTGCTGCTGCGTGACCGCGCTGAACTCGGTGTCCGGGTGCCGGCGGTTCAGCTCCGCGACGATGCGTTCGCCCAGCTCGTCGATCCGTTCCCGGTCGGGCGCCTTGACGGCGATGCCGTCCACCCGCTGGGTGCCCCAGAGGCGCTGCGCGGCGGTCACCGGTACGTGCACCTCGTCGTCCCGGTCGACGCCGAGACTCTGCCCGAGGGGCGCGAACACGCCGATGACCCGGAACCGTACGCCGGCGAGGGTCACCTGCTGGCCCAGCGGATCGCGGTCGGGGAACAACGCGCGGGCCACCGAGTCGCCGAGCACCGCGACCCGCCGGCTGGTGTCCACGTCCGTGCCGGTGAGATAGCGGCCCCGGGCCAACGAGCGGGTGAACACCGTCGGCGTGGTCTCCAGCACGCCCTGGACGGTGGTGAAGTCCGAGCGCGCGCCGGCCCGCGCGGTCGCCCCCGAGGCGACGGTGACCGCGACCCGCTGGGGATCGCCGACGACGCGGGAGACCGCCTCGGCGTCCTTGAGCGTCAACGGCGAGACCACCGGCGCGGTGCCCACCTCGATCTTGCCGGGGACCACCAGCAGCAGGTTGGAGCCGAGCCCCTCGACCTGCTGCTCCACCTTCTGCTTGGTGCCGGTGCCGATGGCGACCAGCAACACCACCGACGCGACACCGATGATCACGCCGAGCATGGTGAGCGAGCTGCGCAGCCGATTGGCGCGCAACGCGTCCAGCGCGACCCGCCACGCCTCGGCGACCCTCACGCCGCACCGTCCTCGGGCTCGTCGCGGTTTGGGCCGGGGTCGAGCGGAAGGCGTCCGGTGGCTCCGGCGGCGCCACCGGAGCCACCGGACGGGTGCCCCGGGCCGTTTCCGGACACGGACCGGGGCTCCGCGCTGGGAGCGGGCACCAGTGTCTCAGGTCGACCGTGATCGACGGACGGCGGTCGATCATGAAGGACGTCGGCGCTGTCCGCCACCACCACACCGTCGCGCATGGTGATCCGGCGGGCGGCCCGCGCCGCCACCTCCTGGTCGTGGGTGACCATCACCAGCGCCACCCCGGACTCCGCGTTCAACCGCTCCAACAGTTCCAGGACGGCCGCGCCGGTCACACTGTCCAGGTTGCCGGTCGGCTCGTCGGCCAGCAGCACCGTCGGCTCGGTGACCAGCGCGCGGGCGATGGCGACCCGCTGCTGCTCGCCACCGGACATCTGGTTGGGCCGGTGGTCCAGCCGGTGCCCGAGACCGACCCGGCCCAGCATCGCCGCCGCCCGCTCCCGGCGCTGCCGGGCCGACACCCCCCGATAGACCAGCGGCAACGCCACGTTCTCCACCGCCGACGTACGCGGCAGCAGGTGGAACGCCTGGAACACGAAGCCGATCGTCTCGTTGCGCAGGGCGGCCATCTCCGGCGGCGAGAGGGTGTTGACGTCCCGCCCGCCGATCACCAACCGTCCACCGGTCGGCCGGTCGAGACCGCCCAGCAGGTGCATGAGCGTGGACTTGCCGGAGCCGGACGGCCCCACCAGCGCCACGTAGTCCCCCGGCTGCACGGTCAGCGAGACCCCGCGCAGCGCCTCGACCGACACCCCGTCGAGCTGGTACGTGCGCGACACGTCCACCGCCTCGATTGCCGGCGGGGTGTCGCTCACCGCACCTCCTGACCGTCGCGCACCTGGTCGGTGCCGCGCACCACGATGCGGTCGCCGGCCTGGACGCCGTTGAGGATCTGCACCAGGTCGGACCCCTGGACGCCCACGGTCACCGGCGCGCGGTCGGCCTTTCCGTCGCGGACCACCCACACGGCGTCCCGACCGTCGGCGGAGAAGACGGCCGAGGCGGGGACGGTCACCGCGTCGGCCGCCTCCCGTACGCGCAGGTGCACGATCGCGTTCATGCCGGGACGGGGCGTGGGGGCGGGCTCGTCCTCGGCCAGCTTTCCCGCGCCCAGCGCGAGGCGTACCCGATAGGTGACCCCGCCCTGCGCGGAGCTGGTGGGGAGCACGTCGACCGAGCGGACCGTGGCGTCGTAGCTGGCTCCGGTCACGGCGTCCAGCTCGACGGTGGCGGTCACGCCGGGCTTGACCAGCAGCACGTCGGTCTCGTCGACGTCGGCGAGCAGTCCGAGCTGCCCGGTGTCCACGATGGTCAGCACGGGCGTGCCGGCGGTGACCTGACCGCCGACCACGACGGCGTCGTCGACGCCGGCCGGCGGGCCGCCCTGCGCCGGTGACAGGGCCGACGGGTCGATCCCGGCCCCACCGGCCTGTTCCAACAGCCCGGCCAGGCCGCCGCTCGGGCCACCGCCGGCCCGGGTGCCGCCCGGCTGCACCACCCCGCCGATGGGGGCGCGCAGGGTCAACGCGTCGACGGTCGCCTTGGCCAGGTCGTACGCCTGCTGGGCCTGTAGCCGTTGCGCCGCGGACAGCGAGCCGACGGCGGAGTTCAACCCGCTGATCCCCCGCTGCACCGCGCGGACGGCCTCGTCGGCGCTCTGCGCGGCGGCGGCGTACTGCCGCTGGGCGGACGTCACCTGGGCCAGCAGCGCGTCCCGCAACTGCTGGTCGGCAATCTTCTCGGCGGCCTTGCGAGCGGCGTCGAACGCCTCGTCGGCGGCCTTGTCGGTGCCCCGCCGGCTGCTGGTCAGGTTGCCGGTGGAGACACCCCGGCCGGCGCGCTTCGCGGCGTCCAGCGCCTCCTTCGCCTGGCGCAGCCGGGCCTGGGCCGACGGGGACGCGACCACCGCGAGCACCTGACCGCGCTTCACCCGCTGTCCAGGCTGGACCCGCAGGCTGGCCAGGGTGCCGCCGGCGGGCGAGGTGAGGCTGGCGGCGGCGCGGGCCGTCACCGTCGCCGGAGCGTCGATCACCTCGCTGACCGGGCTACGGGCGGCCGCGGCGAGCGCGACCGGCGGTTGGTCGTCACCGCAGGACGCGGCGGTGGTGGCGGTGAGGACGGCGACGGCGGTCAGGGCGATGAGCAGGCGGGGCCGCGTGGCGCTTGCGGGCCTCGGCAGGTCGGGGCTGCGCATCCACTCATCCTATGGGGCTGGCCGTGGCAACCTTAGCGGCCGAGCAGCAGGTGCAGCCGACTCAACTGACTGAGGCTCTGGCTTCGAAATCGACCGCCGTACCGATCGAAATGAAGGGGCAGCGCCAGCCATGTTCAACAGGCGCTCAGACGTTACAGTCCGTCACTATAGCAATGTCCATGTATATCAATGATCCGTTGACATCAACGTCGACAGCAACCGACGCAGACGCCGTCAACCACCGGCACACGTTCGCGGCAAACGCCAGCCCGGCCACCTTCGCGCTGACTACCAGATCATGTTACGAGCGGGTGCATCAACAACGCTGGAGAAGCCTGCCCTTGATCTTGGAAATCGCGTCAGATGGAGGACCAGACTTTGTGAAATCCCCTCCTTAAAACTCACCCCACGCCGATTGAGCGCTAGATCCAACTGTGAATGCCCTGGCTTCCGTTTCGTCAAATATTGCCACCAGGCCATCTGGCAGATACCCGAGGTCATCACCACTCATTTCGCCGAGCGCGACGACAGCCGACCGACCATGGGAAAAGTCGAAGCGCATTGACCAAAGCGCTTCCGGGCATCCTTCGTTAGGAACGTGAAAAGCGCCCACTATATTCGCGATTGTCTCTCCAAGCAACGGCCGCCACTCCGGCGTTGCGCTTACGTCGAGGAAGTCGACGCCGCCAAACTCCCCGGCAAGAGAATCCGTCAAGAGACCAACGCCCAGCCCTTCGTTTAGCCCTTGCATTTCCCAGCGCACCACGAGTGACCCTCCCCCCTCCAGGGAGAACTTGAGCGCCATGTCAATCTCATGAACAGTGTCGTGACGATGCCCATTCGGCCACTCGCCACCAGATACAGGCTGATAGCCGACGGCCGAAACATTTTGGCCGACCACCTTTGCAGCGAGCACATCGAAAGCTCTTGGCTGCCCAGCAGCAAGATCCCACGGGAGGATGATCTTGTCCATTAATACCGCCCAAAGTATTGGAATGCGCCATTCTGATCAAAGGTAGCACCAAAACCTCGCTGGCCTGTTGGCCCCGGCATTGTGTACCTCGTCCCGCCCCGAAAACCTCCGCTAGTGACTGGAGAGCTTGTCGTCGCCGGGTTTGTCAGAATGTCGTCCAAGAGATTCTGGCCTGCCTCATCCAACTGCGCACCAGGAACGGCATCCAATTCACCACGATCCATGTGCTTTTGATACGCCCGACCTGCCGCCGTCCTACCACCCTTAGCGGCCCGCTGCCCGCTTTGCGACAGCGCAGTCAGGTCCGGAGTGCATGGTCCTGTGTTGTGCACGAGGACCGGGGTTTTGCCGGCGAGCACATAGTACGTGTGGATGCCATCAACGGTTAGGTTGTAAGCGAGGGCGGCGTGGACAGTGTCGGGGCGGAGGCCCACCGCCAATCGGGTTCGGCCGTCCGATGACAACACGAGGTCGCCCGCGTCGAGCTCGTCAGCCCGCTGCCACTCCCGGTCTGTCTGGTTCCAGAACGGATGATCCTCGGTCGTGGTGATCACCGCGCCAACCAGCTGGAGCTCGATGAGATCGTCCTGGTGGACCCAGACATGAGTGATGACTCGGGGACCCTGCTCACCGGTCTCCGGGTCCGCCGCCATCACCTCGTCTCCGGCCTCCAACTCATCCAGTCGCTTGGTGGCGCCATCGGCCATCAGGACTTCGGTTTCACCGCTGAAGCTCATGCAGCCGCAGTTACAGCCACCGCCGCGACCAGGACGCCCACCCTGTAGTCCCGTACGGGCCGCGGCGTTGGCCGCGCCGATCGCACCGCTCTGGAACATCTCGTCTGCTGGCAAGGTCGCTGCCAAGATGTCGACGTACGGGCTGTAGAGCTGCTCGATCCACTCCTGGCAGCCGCCCGGCCGTCCCATGTCGTGGCAGATGTTCATGGCGAGCGCGCGCTCGTCCTGCGCCTCGAGTAGGTCGTTGCTGAAGGCCGACGCCGAAAGCCACTCGGCACGCTGATCGTTCCACCGGCGGGCGAACTCCTCCAGCGGCACCGTTTCGGGCACCACGATCACTTTTCCGAGGACTCGGGGATGCTCCCGCTTCCGGTCCCTGGTGCTCGTCTTGCCGTTCGCGTCGCCCCACGCGATGTTCGCCTCAGTGCCGCAGCCACCCGGGCAGCCGCCGGCACCCCGACCGTCGCCCTCCTTCAGCGGACGCGGGTCGTAACCGCGGCAGTCGTACTCCCGGCAGTCGGCGGGGATCAGACCGTCCGGGTCGCTCATCGTGACCGGGGAGTTGTTGGCGTAGGAGTAACCATTCCACTGCTGCGGATCGGCCGGGTCCTGCAACGGGTCCACCGAGACGAACCGACCAATTGTCGGGTCGTAGTTGCGGGCGCTGACCTGGGTCAGGCCGGTGTTCGTGTTGAGTGGCTGGTTGAGGAAGCCGCGGTTGTCCGGTGCCGTGACGGTGGAGCCGCGCGGCGCGCCGTACGGGGTGTACTGCCGCCAGGTCGGCACCTGGGCCGTGTTGTTCAGGTAGAGGCTGGGCGTGCCCTGGTGGTCGGGGATGGTGAACCCGTACGCGTTGCCACTACCCGTGCGGTAGGCCATCGCGCCGCTCGGCAGCGGGTAGTAGCGGGTGCCGCTGAGCGCCTGGGTATTGGTGTTGAGGGTGATCTGCTGACCGGGCAGGTAGAGGGTGGTGACCCCCGGGTCCTTCTGGATCAGCAGGTTGCCGTCGGCGTCGTACAGGAAAGAGCTGTTGCCGTCCGTGCCGCCGGTCACCGACGCCAACTCACCCGCGTCGTCCCAGTTCAGGGTCTGGGTGCCCTGTCCGGCCTTGCGGGTGGTCATGTTGCCCGCGTCGTCGTAGCCGTACGACGTGCTGCCGGTGAGCCCACCGGTGGTGGTGGTGCTCGTCAACGTGTGCGGCTGGCCCTTGGCGTTGCCGTCGTAGGTGTAGCCGGTGGTGGTGTCGTTACCCCCGGTCAGTGAGTACTGGGTCTGGCTGCTCCGGTTGCCGAGCGGGTCGACGCTCCACTCGGTCCAGTAGGCGCTGGTGGCGCCGATGCCGCTGCCGACCATGGCCCGGTTACCGACGGTCGGCGCGACGGCGCAACCGTCGGTCGCCGTCCACGCCTTGGTGAGCCGCCGCAGTGCGTCGTACCGGTAGCACTCCGTCTCGGAGACCGTCGTCGGCTCGTAACGGGTGTTGACCGTCTTCGTGATGTTGCCGTACGTGTCGTACTCGTAGCTCTGCTTGTCGACGTCCGTGGTCGTGGTCGTCGTCTTGGTCACCAGTTGCTGATTCAGCCGCCCGTTGTGATCGTCGTAGATGTTGACGATGGAGGCCACGCTCGGCGGGAGGCCGACCACGTTGCGGGTGATCCGACCCCAGGCGTCGTAGTCCGCGGACGCGCTGTAGCCGGCCAGCCCCGCGGTGACGGTCGGCAGGTCCAGGATTCCGCTGTAGCTACGGATAACGGTTTCGGCAGGCAGGTTGCCGCGCGCCGGATAGGTGTCGGTGAGGGGGATTCCGATCGTTGCCGAGTAGGTGTGCCCGAACGCGTACGTGTTGCCGAGCGCCCCCTCGACGGCGGGAATGGTGATCGTCTCGCCCTTCGAGTTGCCGAAGGAGTCGAAGTTGATCCACTGGGTGCTGTACTCGGCGCCGTTGCGGAAGGCGGTCGCGGTGGTCAGCTTGCCGATCGCGTTCGTGATCGACGCCGCGTTGTTGTCGTTGTCGTACACCCAGGCGGCCAGCTTGTTGCTGGCCGACTGCGCCGACGTCGGCGCGGCGAAGCTCGCCGTGCGACGGTTGATCTTGTCGAAGGTGGCCGAGGTGGTCTTGCCACGGCCGTCCGTCGACTCGATGACGTTGCCGGCGCCGTCATAGCGCATGCTGCTGGTGCCGGCGTCCGGGTCGTCCTTGCCGATCACCCGACCCAGCAGGTTGTACGTGGTGGTCCACACGTTGCCGGCACTGTCGGTCAGGGTCGACTGGTTGCCGTGGCCGTCGTACCCGTAGCTGCTGTCTACCGTGGTACCGCCGGTCAAGCGGTACAGGCCGGTGAAGGAGTTACTCGGCGACACCAGCGCCGGCGCGGCCGTGTACTGGAGTTGCTTCTCCAGCCGGCCCATCGGGTCGTTGACGGTCGCGGTGACGGTGCCGCCGGTCGGCGGGATGACCGTCGTGCGGTCCCCGTTGTACACGGTCCTGGTCGACGATTTCACCACGCCGTCGCGTGCGCTCTCGGCCAGGATGACCCGGCCGAGCCCGTCGTAGGTGTTGTAGGTCTGGTTCAGGGCCTTCTTGACCAACGAGTCCGTGTACGACGGCGTGGTGTTCGGCCCGGTGGAGGCGTCCCACCAGCCGTTGTAGGTCGCCCGCACCCAACCCCGACTGTCGTAGAACGAGTCGGAGATCATCCGACCACCCGGGTTCGTGTCCGACTGGGTCTGCCGCACCCGGTAGAGGGCGTCGTAGATGGTGGTCGAGGTCCGGTACGAGTTGTTCTTGTTGAGGGTTTCGGTCGTCGTGGCGGTCACCCCGGTGTTCGACACCGCGTAGCTGTGCTTCACGTTCGCCAGCGCGCTCGTGGGCCGGGACGCCAGCCAGACCGCCGTCAACCGACCGAGCGCGTCGTACTGGGTGCTGGTGACCACCCCGTTGGCGTCGGTGCTGCTCGTGGGCAGATTGCGCAGCGTGGTGATGGTCGTGGAGGTGGCGTGACCCTCCGCGTTCTCCAACTTCATGCCGGTGGTCAGACCGGCCGTGTTGTCGGTGTAGGTGGTGATGGTCTTGTTGCCGTTACCGTCCCAGCTTCCGGTCACCCGCCCGTACGCGTCGAACTCGGCCTTGTCGGTGGTCTGGTAGACGTACGCACCGGAGACCCAGTCGGACGCCTTGCGAACCATCGTGACGTTGCCCCGCGTCGGGGCGGCCTGCGGAAACGCCTCCGCGAACTGCGTGTCGTCGTAGTAGGTCCGAACGTGCGAGACGACCTGCGCCGGCCGGCTGACCGTGGTCGGGGCGGCCAGCGTGTTGGTGCTGCCCGGCACCGAGGCCGGCGAGCCGGCGCGGAAGCCGGCGCAGGCCACCGACACCGTCTCGATCTGGCTGGTCAGGCCGACCAGGTTGAGACCGGTGTTGGCCGCGGCGTACGTCGTGCTCGTACACCGGTCGTAGGTGGGATTCGCCGGCACAGTGTGGTCGTACGAGTGTTGCAACAGCCCGAAGGTCGGCGAGCTGATCGACGAGTCGTACGACATGTCGGACTGGCTGTACCGCCAGGTGGTGCTGGCGCCGGAGGTGACGGCCTGCCGCCGCCACGTCTGCACCGGCGCGGTGAACGTCGCGGTCAGGTCCGGGAGTCCGGTGCGGCTCCGGGTCGCGGTCGCGTCCGAAACCCAGTACGAGGTGACCGTCGAGCTGTCGACCGGGCCGCCGTCGCCCAGGTACGAGGTGGTCTCCAGAGCACGACCAGCGAGCTGGTCGACGTCCTCGTGGACCCCTCCCGCGCTGTCGGTGACGGTGGCGACCGCGGTGCTGTTGTTCTTGCTCATGCCCCGGTAGTAGGTGGTCTCGGCCAACGTGCGGGGGTCGTTCACGCCGTCACCGTTGCGTACCCGGACCTTGCCGTACCCACGGAACTGGCCGTAGGTGCGGTACTTGGCCTTGACCACCTCGTTGTCGTCGTAGTGCCAGGCAGCGCCGTCGAGGTATTGGTAACTGGTGGAGGTGGCTGGCGCACCGCCGGTCGGGTCGGTCGAGGTGACCCGGGTGACGGCGTACTTGTTGAACCAGTCGCGGATCTGGTCCGGCAACCCCTCCGGGGTCCAGTAGACCGGGTAGCAGGACTTGGTGTTGGTGGCGGGACTGATCGTCACCGGCGTCGTGCAGGGTTCGGGCAGCTCGTAGCTGGGCGAGACGACCGAGCCGGTCTCGGTGGTGATCGTCGCGATGCGCTGCCGGTAGAACGAGGGGTAGCCGCTCCTGACCTCCACGCGGTTGGGGAGCTTAATGCCGGTGAACGACACCGAGGGCAGGGTGATGGCGCTGGTCGAGCCGCCGGAGGTGGTGTCACGCCCGGTACGGGTGATCGACGTCAGCCACAGCGTCGGCGCGGTGCCGTCACCTGTCGCCGGCATCGTGTGCGCGAGGGCGTAGGAATCGACCTTCTTGTACGGAGTGGTGCTGGTGTCGTACTGCTGGGTCTCGATCGAGGCCAACCGAACGGTGGAGAAGAAGGACGGGCTCCACGCCTTGCAGTCGGTGCCGGAGTTGCAGACGAGGTCGAACGGGACGTCCGGCCAGTTCGCCTTGTTCGCCTCGTTCAACGGCTTGCAAGTGCCCGACAGGCAACGGTCGTCGGTGTTGAACACCACCTGGTTGGGGACGATGCCGTACGCGCCGTTGTCACGGAAGCCGTAGTCGATCCGGGCCAGGTTGCTGTCCCGGATGTACATCACGTCCGTGGCGCCCTCGTTGCGCCCGTAGTAGTTGGTGGCCTGGTTGTAGTAGTAGGCCATCGCGTTGCCGTGGACGTCCTTGACGTAGTCGAGGTTCCACCGGTACGCCATGGTGCAGACCGACGAGCTGAAGCCTGCCGAGTCGTAACAGGGGTCGCCGGAGTGCGCCGAGTAGACCGGGACGTAGTCGACCGACTTGGTCTCGGGCTTGTTGGTGGTCCACCCGGGCAGGCGGTTGCGGCCGAACTCGTAGACCGTGCCGTCCCGTTCGGTCACCCGCCAGTAGTCGGTGTCCTCGGTACCGCTGCCGTTGCCCGAGTTCATTACCCGGGTGACCACGGCACCGGTGTCGTTCTGCACCTTCCAGGTGTCGTTGGCGGAGTCCCAGATGAGCGAACTCGACGATCCGTTCAACGCGATGGTGAGGATCGGGCCGGCGTAGCACCGGTCGTTCGTCTTGACCGGCGACGGGCTGCCACCCGGGTCGTCCGAGCAGGAGACGAAGGTCTGCTCGACGTACGACTTCGGGGTGGTCCAACCGTCGCCGACCCACGACGCCTGCGCGTTGGTGGCCACGGTCTGGCCGTCGACACTTGCGGAGTCGTAGGAGAGAGCCAGTTGCGGCACGAGCTTCGACCGGGTCGGCGGCACGGTCAACGGGTACGAGTAGGTGAAGGAGCCGGTACTGCCACCCGCGCTCCACGAGCCGGACGGCTTCAGGTCGGTCGCCGCGTAGTTGCCGCCCGTGCCGCCCTGCTCGCCAACACCGGCGACGGCGGCGAGGACCATCGCCGGGGCGGCCGAGCGACTGTCGCCGCCGACAGTCGTCAGCGGCACCTCGGCCGACACCGACTTGGCCGCCTGATCGTTCGTGGAAGGCACCCGGGTCGGCGTCCGGCAGGCGGCGAGCGAGGGAGTGGTGAGCGCACACGCCGGCAGTTGCACGAGCCGAAGACGGGACCCGTAGTTGCCGCCGTACGCCTCGGTGAACTCGGCATAGTCGACGCCGACATGCACGGAGCCGCTGGCGCGTTCACTGTCCGTCGGAGTCAGCGACAGCAATACGCCGTCCACGCCGGCGGCCTCGGTGGTCGCCCGGTCCGCGATCTGGACCCGCATCTGCCGGGGTCCGGCGTAACGACCACCCTTCGCGACCGGCGCCACCCAGACCGGGGTGCCCGCGGCACGGGTGCTCCCCGGTGCCGCGGTGCGGGTCGCCGAAGCCGAGCCGACCAGCTCCACCGTGGCCGACGCGGCCTTCGGCCATGCCGTCCGCGACGGTCGATGGGTCGACTTCGCCTGGTCAGGTGGGGTAACGAAGTGCGTGGGCAACGGCTTGACGCCGGTCACGGATCGCCCGGGCGACATGGGCGGCAGCTTGGACAGGCCGCCGTCATCGGGCTTCGCGACCGCTGGCGTCCCGGTCAGCAGGCTGGCCATCAGCGACGTCGCCGCAGTAAGCGCCACCAGACGTCTGGGCCCTGTGACCAAACGTAATCCCCCGTGCCCGACCATTGCACCCTCACCTCTGCGAGATCCGGAAAAACACGCAGGGTGTTACGTCGCGCACCCCCGTGGCGCGATCAATGTTTCACGTCGGCTCCGCACCAATGGTCACGGAACGGTAACGAATGACCTGGGTCGGACCGGCAAATCCAACGCAGTGAGTTCCAAAGGGCATCTCTGCGTGACACACGTCGTTCCGCGCAGGCGGCCAGGCTGGTTCACTGCTGCCGCCCACCCGGACGTACCCACGTCCGCCGGACGACGAACTCGACCGGGATCCTCTGGATGCACCCGGGAGCCTCCAATGGTTCCCTCGCTCCTCGGGTCTCGCTCGCCACCGACTGGTGAACAACAGCGGCGGGTCGGATGCCCCCGCCGCACCGTGGATCGAGCAGCTAGCCGGCGGTCGCGCGGACGTACGCCACGCACTCGTCGTGCAACGTCGACCAGTCCTCGCCGAACGCCTCGTCGGCGGCGGCCGCGAGCGTCGCACGGTCGTGCACCACGGCCTTGAAGAACGTCAACAGCCGCTCCGGCCCGAACCGGTCGACGAGGTGGCGGACGGCGAGGTAACCAACGCCGTAGCTGCCGCCGACCCGGTCGGCGGGCGCGTCGTCGGTCGGCGTGACGCCCTCCAACCGGCCGTCCCAACCGCCCTGGACCAGTTTGCGCACCTCAGCGAGCCCTTCGTACCGGTCGACCGGCCGACCGCCGGAACCCGAGAACTCGGCCAGCCCTTCGACGAGCCACCACGTCGTCTTGCCCGGGTATCCGCGCTCGGGCAGCGACGCGGCGTGGGTCAGCTCGTGCCGGAGCAGGTCATCGGCGCCGCTGCCGGGCAGCCCGTCGGCGTTGAGCACCACCTCGTGGTGGCCGCCACCGACCGTCACCGCGTAACCGCCGGTCCACTGTGGTCGCCCGCCGCCGTACCAGCGCTGCCACTCGGTGCGGCCGGCGTAGAAGATCCGGTAGCGGTCCGGGGGCGAGCCCGTCACGACGTACGTGTCGGCGACCTTCGCCGCCGCCTCGGCCTGGGTGAGCAGGGCGGGCAGCTTGCCGCGCAGCGCGGGTGTGGTGGCGACGATGGTCCGCGCGCCGACCGCCACGACCAGGTCGCTGATCTCCCACGGCCGGGTGCCGGTCTCGACGGACTTGGACTCCTCGACGGCGACCAGTCGGGGCGTGTCGCCGTTCTCCCGCCAGCGGGTGCCGATCAGCACCGGACTCGGTCGGCAGTCCGCCACGACGAAGCAGTACTGGAAGCGCACCAGTAGCCGCCACTCCCCCGGCCTGCCGACGACCGGCGTGGGCAGACCACTCGGCTCGGCCCGCCAAACGGTCACCTTGAGGGCCCGCAGGGCGGCGAATCGGCGGCGCAGGTCGGCGTGCGCGGCCGGATCGGCGATGGAGAGGAAGGCGGTGCGGTCGCCGCCGAGCAACGCCGTGGACTGCTGCCGGAGCTGCGCGGTCATCCGGTCGGACAACCCCCGTGCGACGGCGGTGGCCGGGTCGTCGGTGGCGGTGACCCCGGCCCGGCTGAGCGTGGCCCGGCCGGCAGCCTCCCGGATGGCCCCGACCACCAGCACCGCCGGAAGACCGCAGCCCAGCAGCAGGACGACAACGACGAGTACGGTCCACAGCGGCCAGAGCCGCCGCGGTGCTGGCTGCTGCACCCCGTCAGTCACCCGCCGAAGGGTACGACCATTCGGCGAATCGGGCGAGGCCGACCCGGTCCGATCGGTCGGGTCAGGCCCCGCGAGCCGGCCACGAGCGGAACGCGGTGTCCAGCCCGGCGACCAACTGGTGGTACGACCGGTCGACCTCGCGGGGCAGACCGAAGCCGCCGGCGGCCTCCAGGGCGATGAAGCCGTGCAGGGCGCTGCGCAGGGCGCGGGTCGCGTCCACCGCGTCGTCGCCGGTGAGCCCGTAGCCGCGCAGCACCGCGAAGATGGCGCCCACCGCGCGTTCGCCGGCCTCGACGTGCTCCGGGTCGGACGGGTCGGGCACCCGCTGGGTGGTTGGGTAGCGCCCGGGGTGCCGGCGGGCGTACGCGCGGTAGGCGTCGGCCATCGCGCGCAGGGCGTCCCCCCCGGCCCGGCCGGCGGCGGCAGTGGTCAGCTCGGTCGCCAGCTCGGCGGTGGCGAGCGCGGCGAGCTTCTGGTTGAGCGCGTCGGCCCCACGGATGTGCTTGTAGAGGCTGGGCAGCGCGACGCCGAGTCGGCTGGCGAGCGCGGCGAGGGTGAGCTGTTCGTAGCCGACCTCGTCGGCGAGCCGGGCGGCCTCGCGCACCACGGCCTGCTGGTTGAGCCCGGCCCTAGGCACCGACACACACCCGGCTAGCTGTCATAGCCTGAAAGCTAACTCCGCTAGCCGGGCGCGTCAAGCGACGGTTACTTCTTGGAGATCAGGGCGCGGCCGAAGAAGACCAGGTTCGCCGGGCGCTCGGCGAGCCGACGCATCAGGTAGCCGTACCACTCGTCGCCGTACGGGACGTACGTGCGCACCGTGTAGCCCTCGCCGGCCAGCCGGGCCTGCTCCTCGGGACGGATGCCGTAGAGCATCTGGAACTCGAAGCGCTCCGGCCCCCGGTCGAACCAGCGCGCCCGGTCCTCGCCGATCGAGATCATCCGCGGGTCGTGCGTCGCCAGCATCGGGTACCCGTCGCCGGACATCAGGATGTTCATGCAGCGGACGTAGGACTTGTCCACCTCGCGGGCCGACTGGTAGGCCACCGACTCCGGCTCCTTGTAGGCGCCCTTGCACAGGCGCACCCGCGACCCGGCCGAGGACAGCTCCCGGCAGTCCGACTCGGTCCGCCGCAGGTACGCCTGGAGCACCGCCCCCGTCGACGGGAAGTCCTTGCGCAGCTTCGCCAGCACCTCCAACGTCGAGTCGGTGGTGGTGTGGTCCTCCATGTCCAGCGTGACGGTGGTGCCCGCCTTGTCGGCGGCAGCGCAGATCGCCCGCACGTTGTCGTACGCCAACTGTTCGTCGAACATCTGGCCCAGCGCGGAAAGCTTCACGCTCACCTCGGCGGCCGGCGTGAGCCCGGCCCCGGAGAGCATCGACAGCAGCTTCAGGTACTCGTCCCGGGTGGCCGTGGCCTGCTCGGGGGTGACGGTGTCCTCGCCCAGGTGGTCGAGGGTGACGGCCAGCCCGTCGTCGACGAGCCCGCGGGTCGCGCGCAACGCGTCGTCGGTGGCGGCGCCGGCGACGAACCGGCGGACGACGTCCCGGGTGTACGGGGCGGTCGCGACGAGCCGCTCGACCTGGGATGACCGGGAGGCGGCGAGGATGACGGAACGGAGCATGAGCCGAGCGTATCGCCCCTGCCAGGAGCCCCGCCCGGCGGCGGCTGCGCCTGCGGCGCTTGTGTAAGGAAGGGCCCCTTGTACAACAGATTCCGTTAACAAGGTGCCCTTCCTTGCCTGGGGCTGCGGCGCTGGCGTCGATCGGCTACAACGATGCCGTGAACCAAAGCCCCCACCGCCGGCTCCGGTCGGCCTCCGTGCAGCTCGGCGCGCTCACCGCTCTCGCGCTCGCCCTCTCCGGCTGCAACATGACCTCCGACGACGACGATGACGACTGCGCCCTCGGGCCGGTCGGTGGCGGTGGCACGGTCGCGCTGGGGATGCGGGTGTCCGCCCCCACCGCGGGGCGGACCGGCGGCGAGCCGACGACCGCCGCCCTGCCCGAGCGCGGCGGGTTCGGCACCCACCTCGCCTCCTGCGGCGGCTGACGTGCGGCGCGAGGCCGTGACGCCCCGGCCCGACTGGGACGCCACCATCCGGGCCCAGGGCCTGGTGTACGTCGACACCGAACTGCCCGACGGCGGGATCATGTCGTACTGGGACGAGACCGCCGCGTACGCCTTCGACCTGGACGAGGTGCTGCGGCTGGAGGAGGCCACCGAGGAGCTGCACCGGATGTCGGTGGCCGCCGCTGAGTACGTGGTGGCCCAGCGCCGGTACGCCGAGTTCGGCATCCCCGAGTGGGCCGCGGAGGCGGTGGCCCGGTCCCTGCGCGAGGCGCCGCCCACCCTTTACGGGCGATTCGACCTGGCGTACGACGGCACCTGGCCGCCGAAGATGCTGGAGTACAACGCGGACACCCCGACGGCGCTCGTCGAGGCGAGCATCGTCCAGTGGTACTGGCTGGAGCAGACCCGCCCGGACCTGGACCAGTGGAACAGCCTGCACGAGCGGCTGGTCGGCGCCTGGGCCAAGATCGGCGCCGGGCTGCACGACCCCCGGGTGCACGTGCTCTGGTCGAACGAGGAGGAGTCGGGCGAGGACCACATGACCGCCGGCTACCTCGCCGAGACCGCCCGGCAGGCCGGCCTGGACGTCGCGCTGCAACCCATTCAGGAGATCGGCTGGGACGGCCGGCGCTTCGTCGACGCCGCCGACCGCCCGGTGACCACCTGCTTCAAGCTCTACCCGTGGGAGTGGATGCTCGCCGAGCCGTACGGGCCGCCGGCGCTGGCCCCGGGCACCCCGACCACCTGGATCGAGCCGGCCTGGAAGCTGCTGCTGTCCAACAAGGCGCTGCTCGCCATCCTCTGGGAGCTGTACCCGGGTCACGAGTTCCTGCTTCCGGCGTACCTCGACTCGCCGCGCGGCATGCCCGAGTACGTGGCCAAGCCCCTGCTCGGCCGCGAGGGCGGCTCGGTACGCATCGTCACCGCCGCCGAGGAGATCACCAACCCGGGGATCTACGGCGACGAGGGCTGGTGCTACCAGGAGTTTCGGGCGCTGCCGCAGTTCGACGGCAACCGGACGGTGTTGGGTAGCTGGATCGTCGACGGCGAGTCGGCCGGGTTGGGAGTCCGCGAGAGCGCGAGTCTGATCACCGACGGCTACGCGCGGTTCCTACCGCACTACATCGACGCGCCACGCGCCCCGTGAGTCGTCTACCGTTGGGGTGTGAACTTCGACGCGTACGCCCGGACCGGCGTTGACCTGGTCAACGCCCGCCTGGACGACCTCGACGACCTGCGGGCCCTGTTCCCCGACGACAACGCCTGGATGCGCGACGAGGTCGCCGACCGGGACGTCGCCATCTTCCGACGGGCTCAGAAGCGGTTGCGCGATGTCTTCGAGTACGGCACCTCGGGGCGCGACGCCCAGGCGGTGACCGAGCTGAACGCGCTGTTGGAGGCGTTCCCGGTCCAGCCGCGCATCTCCGGGCACGACTCCAGTGACTGGCACATGCACGTGACCAGCCGGGGTGCCTCGGTCAGCGCCGAATACCTGGCCGGCGCGGTCTGGGGGCTCTCGGTGTGGCTCTGCGAGTACGGCAGCGCCCGCTTCGGGGTCTGCGCCGACGAGCGGTGCGGCAACGTCTACCTGGACACGTCGTCCAACTGCTGCCGGCGGTTCTGCTCTGAGCGCTGCGCCACCCGCTCGCATGTGGCGGCGCACCGGGCCCGCAAGCGGGCCGCGGTCGGCGAGCAGGCGCCGGTCGCCCCGCAGCCGACCTCGACCGCTGAGTCGCTGACCCCGGTCAGTTGACCGGGGCCACCGGTCAGACGTCGACCGGTGACGGCGCGGTGAGGTGCTCGCGGGCGAACTCGAGCGAAGTCCGCAGGTCCGCCTCGCGCACCGCGCGGCTCTTCGCGCCCCGGGTCGCCACCTCGACGGCCACCGCGCCGGTGAAGCCCCGGCCGGCCAGCGAGGAGAGCAGCTCCCCGCAGGGCTGGGTGCCGCGTCCGGGCACCAGGTGCTCGTCACGGCCCTCGCCGGTGCCGTCGCCCAGGTGCACGTGGGCGAGCCCCGCGCCCATCCGGTCGGCCATCGCGAGGGGGTCACTGTGCGAGGCCGCGCAGTGGGAAAGATCCAGGGTGTACGACGGGTAGCCGGTGTCGGTGGGATCCCATCCGGGGACGTACGGGACGAACTGCCGGCCCGCCATGCGCACCGGGTACATGTTCTCCACGGCGAAGCGGAGCCCGGAGAACCGCTCCTCGACTCTGGCCAGCCCCTCGGCGAACCCGCGCGCGTAGTCGCGCTGCCAGGTGAACGGCGGGTGCACC
Organism: Micromonospora sp. CA-248212; assembly: GCF_050948405.1. Lineage (NCBI taxonomy): Bacteria > Bacillati > Actinomycetota > Actinomycetes > Micromonosporales > Micromonosporaceae > Micromonospora > Micromonospora sp. CA-248212. The sequence continues at coordinate 6,669,028 of NZ_CP192023.1, forward strand.
ACCACCGTCGGCGCACCGAGCGTCTCGGCCAGCTCGGCGGCCTTGCGCAACCGCTGCCACGGGTCCGGGCTCCACACCCGCTGCGTCACCAGGAGACAGGGCGCGTGCACCGAGAGCACCGGAACGCCGTAGTGCGCCGACAGGCCGCGCAACGCGCCCGCGTCCTGGCTGACGACGTCGGTCCACACCATCACCTCGACGCCGTCGTAGCCGAGCGCCGCGGCCAGCTGAAACGCCGCAGCGGTCGGCTCGGGGAAGACCGACGAGCTGGACAGGAGCACGGGGACTCGGGACGTCACACCTGCCAGCCTAGCCCGGCTGTCACGGGGTCATCAGGACGAGCATCGGCAAACCCGTCGGCGGCCCAGGGGCGGTCACATCGGTTCGAGTTGATCGAGCCGACGGAGGATGACCCCCTCGCGCAGGGCCCACGGGCAGATGTCCATGGCATCCAGGTCGAGCCGGCGCATCACCGCCTCGGCGACCACCGCGCCCGCCAACAGTTGGTGGGCCCGGCCCGCGCCGACGCCCTCCAACTCCATCAACTGCGCGGGCGTCATGTGCCGGATGAAGCCGATGATCTGCCGCAGGCCGGCACGGGTCAGCCTGCGGTGCACCCAGAGGCCGGCGCCGGACGGTGCCGCGCCGGCCAGTCGCGCCAGGGTGCGGAACGTCTTCGAGGTGGCGGCCACCCGGTCCCAGCCCACCTCGGTCATCTGGTCGACCACCTTGTCCAGCCGGCTGTCGACGTACTCCCGTAGCTTGGCGACGGCCTCGGCGGACGACGGCGTGGTGCTGGCCGGGTCGACCCGCAGTTGCTCGCGGGTGAGACGCCCGGCGCCCAGCGGCAGCGAGACCGCCACGTCCGGGTCCTCGTCGATTCCGGCAGCGATCTCCAGGGAGCCGCCACCGATGTCGAGCACCAGCAGACGCCCCGCCGACCAGCCGAACCAGCGCCGTACCGCCAGGAACGTCATCCGTGCCTCGTCCGCGCCGGAGAGCACCTCCAGGCGTACGCCGGTCTCGTCACGGACCCGGGCGAGCACGTCGGCCGCGTTGGTGGCGTCGCGGACCGCGGAGGTGGCGAACGCGATCAGGTCGTCGGCCTCCAGCCCGGTCGCCGCCGCCCTGGCCATGCCGACCGCCTTGACCAGGCTGTCCGCACCCACCTCGGTCAACGCCCCGTCCGGACCGATCTGTTCGGCGAGACGCAGGACGACCTTCTCCGAGTGGGCCGGCCAGGGGTGCGCGCCGTGATGCGCGTCGACCACCAGCAGGTGCACCGTGTTGGATCCGACGTCGAGGACACCCAGTCGCATGGTGAAGACCCTAGGTGCAACACGTTCGTGCGGCTCGTCGGCCCGCGGACGGCACCACGCGTACGCTGGTCCGGGTGACGATGGAGCTCCGCGTGCTGGTGGACGACCCGGGGGACCCGCGCAGCCGTGAGGTGCCGCTGGACTTTCCCCGGGAGTGGATCGAGTTCGCCGACCCGGCGGACGAGACCCACCTGATCCGGGCCGACCTGACCTGGCTGCTCTCCCGCTGGACCTGCATCTTCGGCCAGGGCTGCCACGGCATCATCGCCGGCCGGGCCGCCGATGGCTGCTGCTCGCACGGGGCGTTCTTCACCGACCCGGACGACGAGAAGCGGGTCCGCCGCGCCGTCAAGCTGCTCACCCCGTCGACCTGGCAGCACTTCCAGCGCGGGTTCAAGAACTGGACCGACGAGGACACGATCGACGGCAAGAACCCCGCTCGCCGCACCGCCACCCAGGGCGCCGACGGGCCGTGCGTCTTCCTCAACGACGCCGACTTCGTCGGCGGGGGTGGTTGCGCGCTGCACGCCCAGGCGCTGCGCGACGGGGTGCACCCGCTCGAATACAAGCCGGACGTCTGCTGGCAGCTCCCCATCCGGCGTGACCAGGACTGGGTGAAGCGTCCGGACAACACCAAGGTGTTGGTCTCCACCCTGTCCGAGTTCGACCGGCGGGGCTGGGGCGCCGGTGGGCACGACCTCGACTGGTGGTGCACCTCGTCGACCGACGCGCACGTCGGGGCCGAGCCGATGTACCTGTCGTACGGCCCGGAGCTGACCGCGCTGATCGGCGCGGCGGCGTACGAGCGGCTGGCCGAGCTGTGCGCGGCCCGGGTACGACAGGGCCTGGTCGCCCCCCACCCCGCCGACGATCTCTAGCCGATCTTGGTAGCACTGTTGCTACCATATTCGGATGGCAATGACCCTCCGGCTGGATGACGAACGCGAACGGCGACTCCGTCTCGTCGCGGACGAGGAGGACCGATCCATGCACGCCGTCGTGGTCACCGCCATCGACGACTACTTGGCGCGACGGAACGCCAAGGAGTTCGGCGACCTCGCCGACGAGATCATCGAACGACACGCCACCCTGCTCGCGCGCCTGGCCGAGTGATGGCAGAGGTTCGATACCCCACGCTCGCCGATGTGGCCGGCATCGCTCGCAAGCTCGGCGTGGGGATCAGGGACGCCGGCCTCGTGGAGTCGGCGGTGGCTCGGCCGAGAACGAGCGTCTTCGGCGAAGACGCCTACCCCGATCTCTGGACCAAAGCGGCAGCGCTGCTGCACTCACTGGCGAACAACCACCCGTTCGTGGACGGCAACAAACGGATTAGCTGGATCGTGACTGTCGCCTTCCTGTTGCAGAACCGCACCGTCAGCATCGACCAGCTCGACGAGACCGATCAGGACGTCGCGTACGACCTCGTCATCGGCGTGGCGGAGAGTCGCCTGACGGAAGTCTCCGAAATCGCCGCCGCCCTGCGCAAACTGTTCTGAGCGCACGAAGTCAGTCGAGGGCGGCATCGACGAGTGTGCGGGCGGTCTGCTTCGCGGCCTCGGCGATCGCCGGATCGCCGTCCAGCACGCCGCCGGCGAGCCCACCGTCGAGCAGCAGGGTGAGCTGCCGGGCGAGCAGTTCCGAGTCGGCCGCCCCGGCCTTGCGGGCCAGCTCGGTCACCCAGGCCCGGACGACCGTCTTGTGCTCCACCGTCCGGGCGTGCACCGGACCGCCGGCGGGTGACTCGGCGGCCGTGTTGATGAAGGCGCAACCGTGGTAGCCGTCCCGACGACAGGCACTGACGAGGGCGTCGAACATCCCGACGAGCTGGTCGCGCGGCTCGTCGCCGGCCTCGCGGGCCGCCGCCCGCAGCGCGCCGAACCACGCCTGGTCGACCCGGTCCAGGTACGCCAGCACGAGGTCGTCCTTGCGCGGGAAGTGCTTGTAGAGCGTCGCCTTGGCCACGCCCGACTCGGCGATGACCGTGTCGACCCCGACGCCGCGTGGCCCGTGCGCGTAGAACAGCCGGAACGCGGTGTCCAGGATCCGGTCCCGGGCCGAGCCGGCCGGCGTGCGGTGCACGGGCATCGGCACTCCCTCATCGTTGCTGGTGACGGGCACGATTTTACAGACAGCTCGGTCTACAGACAGCTCCGTCTGCTGCCGCTCGGTCTGCTGCCGCTCGGTCTGCTGCCGCTCGTCGGTCCGCCGCCGGGGCTGACGGTGTCCTCGACTCCTGTCGAGCTGCCCCAGATATGGGGCTGAGCCGTCGAGGCCAAGCCGTCGAGGCCAAGCCGTCGAGGCTGAAACCTTTTCAGCCGCAGCGCGCTCGACCGCCGCCCCATATCCGGGGCAGCTCGACACGGCACAAGGGATAAGCGCCCTACCGCGCCGAACCCGCGCCGCCCCATTTTTCGGGCAGCTCGACACGGCACGAGGGATAACTGCCCCCTCCCCCGCCGCACCGCAGCCCAACCCCCCGCCGCCACATCTTCAGGGCAACTCGTCACGGGGCGAGGGATAGGCGCCGCGCCGCAGCCCGGACCCCGCAGCCCCATCCCCGGGGGCAACTCGACACGGGGGAAGGGACGGGCGCGATGCCAGCGTCCATGAGGGACAGCGGTAGACAGACCTGTCTGTTAGCCTACGGACAGTCGGCGCGAGGCCACCGCGCCCGAGTGGAGGATCGATCGACATGCGCATCGCAGTTCTCGGCACCGGCTCGGTGGGACAGACCATCGCGGCCCGCACGGCGGAGCTGGGCCACCAGGTCACCATCGGCACCCGGGACGTCGCGGCCACGCGGGCCGGCGCCTACGCCGCCTGGGCCGCCGAGCACCCCGAGGTCGGCCTGGAGACCATGGCCGTGGCGGCGGCCGACGCCGAACTGGTCGTCAACGCCACCAGTGGCACCGGATCCCTGCCGGCACTAACCGCGGCCGGCGCGGCGAACCTGGCCGGCAAGGTCCTGCTCGACATCGCCAACCCGCTCGACTTCAGCGCGGGTTTCCCGCCCGTTCTGACGGTCAATGACACCGACTCCCTGGCCGAACGGATCCAGCGGGAGTTCCCGCAGGCCAAGGTCGTCAAGTCGCTCAACACGCTCACCGCGGAGCTGATGGTGCGTCCGCGCCAGCTCGCCGACGGCGACCACAGCGTCTTCGTCTCCGGCGACGACGCGGAGGCGAAGCGCATCGTCACCGACCTGCTCGTCAGCTTCGGGCACACCGACGTCATCGACCTCGGTGACCTCTCCACGGCCCGGGGCACCGAGATGCTGATGCCACTCTGGCTGCGGCTCTACGGCCGGCTCGACACCGCCATCTTCAACGTCAAGGTCGTCCGCTGAGCGGACGCCGACAGCCCGAAGGGGGTCCACGCCGGGCGCGGACCCCCTTCGGATCGGCCGATCACGGCTCGAACTTGTAGCCCAGACCCCGCACGGTGACGATGAAACGCGGCGCCGACGGCTCTGGCTCGATCTTGGAGCGCAGCCGCTTCACGTGCACGTCCAGCGTCTTGGTGTCACCGACGTAGTCGGCGCCCCACACCCGGTCGATGAGCTGGCCCCGGGTCAACACCCGGCCCGCGTTGCGGAGCAGCAGTTCCAGCAACTCGAACTCCTTGAGCGGCAGCTGCACGGCACCGCCCTCGACCGTCACGACGTGCCGCTCGATGTCCATCCGCACCGGGCCGGCGGCCAGCGTCGGAGCGCCCGCCTCGGCGACCTCCGGGCTCTGCCGCCGCAGCACCGCCCGGATGCGGGCGACCAACTCCCGAGGGGAGTACGGCTTGGTGACGTAGTCGTCGGCGCCGATCTCCAGGCCGACCACCTTGTCGATCTCGCTGTCCCGCGCGGTGACCATGATGATCGGCACGGCCGAGCGCTGCCGAAGCTGCCGGCACACCTCGGTCCCCGACATCTCGGGCAACATCAGGTCGAGCAGCACGATGTCGGCGCCGGTTCGGTCGAACTCGGTGAGGGCGTCGGTTCCGGTCGCGGCGACCGAAACCTCAAAGCCCTCCTTACGGAGCATGTACGACAGGGCGTCGGAGAACGACTCCTCGTCCTCGACCACCAGAACGCGGCTCAAGGGGGATTTCCTTTCCATTGCTGTCAGACCTGCCGTAGCTCGGCCGGACCGGCCTCGATCCCAGCCGGCGGCAGTGTCGCCAGGAGATCGTCCGGTGGGCTGGCGGGCAACCGGAGGGTGAACGTCGACCCACCGCCAAGAGTGCTCGACACCTCCACCCGACCGCCATGGTTGCTCGCGATGTGTTTCACGATGGCCAGGCCGAGCCCGGTGCCACCGGTGGCACGTGAGCGGGCCTGGTCGGCCCGGTAGAACCGCTCGAAGATCCGGTCCACGTCCGTCGGGGCGATGCCGATGCCCTGGTCGGCGACCGCGATCTCGACACGCTCGTCGTCACCGCGGAGGGTGACCCGCACGGTGGTGTCCTCGCCGGAGTAGTTGATGGCGTTCTCGACCAGGTTCGCCACGGCCGTGGCGAGCTGGCTGTCGCTGCCGTAGGCGGTGAGGCCACGCGCACCGTCGACCGCCACCTCGACGCCCCGCGCGGCAGCCGTGGTCCGGGTGCGGTCGACCACCTCGGCGATCACCCAGTCGAGCGCGACCGGCTCCGGCGGCGGCTGCGGCTCGGCGCCCTGGAGCCGGGTCAGCTCCAGCAACTCCTGCACCAGCCGGCCCAGCCGGGTCGACTCGTGCTGGATCCGTTCGGCGAACCGGCGGGCGGCGACCAGGTCCTCGGAGAGGTCGGGCGCCGTGGCGTCGGCCGGCTCGGTGGCGTCCAGCAGCGCCTCGGCGAGCAGTTGCAGCGCCCCGATCGGGGTCTTCAGCTCGTGGCTGACGTTCGCCACGAAGTCGCGCCGGACCCGGGTCAGCCGGTGTGACTCGGTCACGTCGACAGCCTCGACGGCGATGAAGCCGTTTCCGAGACCCATGGCCCGCAGGTGCACGCCCAGCGGGTTCTCCCCCGCGCTGTCGCGGCCTCGGGGCAGATCCAGCTCGATCTCGCGCCGCACGCCGGTGCGCCGCACCTGACCCGCGAGGGTACGGATCAACGGGTGCGCGGCGATCGAACCCGGTGTGCTGCCGGTCCGTAGGAGCCCCATGGCGCGGGCGGCCGGGTTGATCAGGACGGGGACGTCGTCGTCGTCCAGTACCACGACACCGGCGCGGAGCGAGTCGATCGTCCGACGGCCGAGCCCGGCCTGCTGCGAGTCGGCTATCGCGGGCCTCCCTGTGCTCCAGCGGGAGCTCGCGCTACCCGTCGACGTGGAGCCGCCGCGCGCCGGCAGGAACCGGGGCAGCAGGACACCGACGACCACTCCGGCCGCCAACGCCACGGCCACCACGACCGCCACTGCCCACTCCACCCGGCGATCGTAGGGTCATTGTTAACCTGGCTACCACACAGAACGGGACGAATCACCCTCACTTCCGAAAGTGTTCACCCCCACGTCTGGCGTCGTTCACCCTGGTTCATCCGGGGTCCGTCAACGCCCCCTACCGTTGGCGTCGCACCTGCTCAACCCCTGCGCCGGCACCCGTCGGCGGCGACCGACCACAGGACGTGATGATGCGCGACGAGTTCCGGGCCGACCTTCAGATCGTCAGCCAACTGCTGGTGGACATGGCGGAGGGCATCCGCGCCGCCATGCGCCAGGCCACCCGGGCCCTGCTCACGGCCGACCGGCAGGCCGCCGAGACGGTCATCGAGCGGGACGCCGAGATCGACGACCTCTACCGGCACGTCGAGGAGCGGGTGTGTGACCTGCTCGCCCGGCAGGCGCCGGTCGCCTCCGACCTCCGGGCAATGATCACCGCGCTGCACGTGGCGGCCGATCTGGAGCGGATGGGTGACCTCGCCGAGCACGTGGCGAAGACCGCGCTGCGCCGGCACCCCTCCCCGGCTGTTCCGGCCGAGCTGCGGACGGTCTTCACCGAGATGTCCGACATCGCCGACCGGATGGCCGCGAAGATCGGTTCCGTGCTGGCTAAGCCCGACGTCGACCTCGCCGCCGAGTTGGACCGCGACGACGACGCCATGGACGAGCTGCACAAGAGCCTGTTCGCGGTGCTGCTCGGCGACGACTGGCCGTACGGGGTGGAGACCGCGATCGACGCCACCCTGCTGGGCCGGTTCTACGAGCGCTTCGCCGACCACGCGGTGAACGCCGGCGAGCACGTGATCTACCTGATCACCGGCGAGAACACAACCACCGCCAGCTGAAGTGCAAGGAAGGGCCCCTTGTTATCGCTTTTTGCATAACAAGGGGCCCTTCCTTGCACTTAGCGGCCCTGGTTGGCGACCGCGGCGGCGGCTTCCTTCGCTGCCGTCGGGTCGAGGTAGGTGCCGCCCAGGGTGAGCGGGCGCAGCTGCGGGTCGAGGTCGTAGCGCAGCGGGATACCGGTCGGGATGTTGAGCTTGGCGATCGCCTCGTCGGAGATCTGGTCGAGGTGCTTCACCAGGGCGCGCAGCGAGTTGCCGTGCGCGGCCACCAGCACCGTACGGCCGGCCAGGATGTCGGGCACGATCGAGTCGTACCAGTACGGAAGCATCCGCTCGACGACGTCCTTGAGGCACTCGGTACGCGGCATCAGCTCGGTCGGCAGCAGCGCGTACCGCGGGTCACCCACCTGCGACCACTCGTCGTCGTCCGCGATGGGCGGCGGCGGGGTGTCGTACGACCGGCGCCAGAGCATGAACTGCTCCTCGCCGTACTCGTCAAGGGTCTGCTTCTTGTTCTTGCCCTGTAGGGCGCCGTAGTGGCGCTCGTTGAGCCGCCAGGACCGGCGCACGGCGATCCAGTTCCGGTCGGCGGCGTTGAGCGCCAGCTCGGCGGTGCGGATAGCCCGGCGCATAACGCTGGTGTGCACGACGTCCGGCAGCAGGCTGTGCTCGCGCAGCAGCTCGCCGCCCCGCCGTGCCTCGCCCTCGCCCTTCTCGGTCAGGTCGACGTCCACCCAGCCGGTGAAGAGGTTCTTGGCGTTCCAGTCACTCTCGCCGTGCCGCAACAGGACCAGCGTCCCGACGGTGGGCCCCTCGCTCGCAGTCATGCGGATCATCCTGCCTCAACCCGGTTGCGGACACGCGGGCACCCGTCGTGACGACCACCACGTGAAAAAGCGGGTGACCTGCGATTCCGGCCGGCACTAGGGTTGGTAAGGCACGGCAGTCAGATCGGTCATTACTTGTAAGCGGGGGCACCACGTGCGGACGATGCGGAGCTGGTTCACGGACACCACCGGGGGCCTACCCAGGACCTTCTGGTACCTGTGGTCCGGCACCCTGATCAACCGGCTCGGCTCGTTCGTCCTCGTGTTCCTCGCCATCTACCTGACCCAGGAACGTGGCTTCTCGCCGTCTCAGGCTGGCCTGGTGCTCGGTCTCTGGGGCGTCGGCGGCGCGGTCGGCACCACCGCCGGCGGGGCCCTCGCGGACCGGTGGGGCCGCCGGCCGACGCTGCTCACCGCGCATGTGGGCGCGGCGACCATGATGCTCGCCCTCGGGCTGGCCCGGGAACTCTGGGCGGTCGCGCTGGGCGCCCTGCTGCTCGGCATGTTCGCCGAGGCCGCCCGCCCGGCGTTCGGGGCCATGATGATCGACGTGGTACCGGCGAAGGACCGGCTGCGCGCCTTCTCGCTCAACTACTGGGCCATCAACCTCGGCTTCGCCTGCGCCGCCATCCTCGCCGGTCTCGCCGCGCAGGCCGACTACCTGCTGCTGTTCGTGGTCGACGCGGGCACGATGCTGATCACCGCGCTGATCATCTTCGTCCGGGTGCCGGAGACGAGCCACGGCGGATTTCCCGTCGCCGCGACCACCGCCCCGCGCGGCGCCCTGCGCACGATCCTCGCCGACCGGGTCTTTCTCGGCTTCGTGACGCTGAACCTGTTCGCTGCGCTGGTGTTCCTCCAGCACATCTCGATGCTGCCGATCGCCATGGGCGACTCCGGCCTGAGCCCGGCCACGTACGGCTCGGTGATCGCCCTCAACGGTCTCCTCATCGTCGTCGGCCAGCTTTTCGTGCCCCGGCTGATCCGGGGGCGCAACCGCTCGCAGGTGCTCGCCGTCGCCGCCGTGGTGATGGGCGTCGGGTTCGGGCTGACCGCGTTCGCGGGTAGCGCCTGGTTCTACGGGCTGACCGTGTTGATCTGGACGGTCGGCGAGATGCTGAACTCGCCGTCGAACTCCACGCTGATCGCCGAGCTCTCCCCGGCCGAACTGCGCGGTCGGTACCAGGGCGTGTTCGGCCTCTCCTGGCAGATCGCCGGTGCGAGCGCGCCGATCCTGGGCGGTCTGGTGCGTGAGCACGTCGGCAATGCGGCGCTGTGGCTCGGCTGCGCCGCGATCGGCGTGCTGACGGCGGTGGCCCACCTGGCGTCCGGCCCGGCCCGCGAGCGGCGGGCCACCGCGCTGCGGCACGCCGCCGAGGTCGCGGCGCCGGTGGGCACCCGTTCGCCGCAGCCCGCCGAGGCCGCGGCCTGAGTCCGGTACGACCACCGCGCGCAGGCCCGACTACCGTTCAGGAGAAACGGTTAACAAACTGAACTGTCGGGAGGTCGCATGCACGCCCTGCGGCGCTGGTGGCAGGACACCGCAGGCGGGCTCCCCGACGCATTCTGGTACCTCTGGGCAGGGCTGCTGATCAACCGGGCGGGCGCGTTCGCCATGCTCTTCCTGTCGCTCTACCTGACCGACGCCCGGGGCGCCAGCGCGGCGGTGGCCGGCGTCGTCGTCGGGGCGTACGGGGCCGGTGGGGCGGTCGGCGTGCTGTTCGGTGGGGTGCTGGCCGACCGGTGGGGGCGCCGATCGACACTGCTCGCCGCCCACCTGGTCACCGCCACCCTGATGGCGGCGCTGGCCTTCAGCCGTCCGCTGCCGCTGATCGCGGCGCTCGCCGCGCTGGTCGGCGTCGCCCACTCCATGCCCGGCCCGGCGCTCGTGGCGGCGATCGTCGACGTGGTGCCCGCCGACCGGCGCTCGCGCGCGTTCAACCTGGAGTTCTGGGCGTTGAACCTCGGGATGGCGGTCGCCTCGCTGCTCGCCGGGCTGGTGGCCGAGGCGAGCTTCACCGCGCTGTTCCTGGTCGACGCGGGCGCCACGCTGACCGCCGCCGCCGTCATCGGCTGGAAGGTTCCGGAGACCCTGCGGCGAACCGCTCCTGTCGCCCAGACCAGCCACCCGACTCCCGCCCGGCCGCGCCGGCCGGGACTGCTCACCGTCCTCAGCGACCGGATCTTCCTGGTCTTCGTCGGGCTCACCTTCGTGCTGGCCGTCCTCACCCTGCAGACCTCGACGATCATGCCGCTGGCGATGCGCGCGGACGGCCTGGGACCGTCGGCGTACGGCCTGGTCGTGGCCCTCGGCGGCGCGCTGATCGTGCTGGGGCAACTGTTCGTGCCCCGCCTGATCGACCGACGCCGCAAGGCCGTCGTCCTGGCCGCCTCCACCGCCCTGCTGGCGGTCGGCTTCGGAGTGCTCGCGGTCGCCGACCACCTGGCCGTCTACCTGGGCGCGGCGGTGGTCTGGACGGTCGGCTCGATGCTCGCCGCCCCGCCCAACGCCCAGATCAACGCGGATCTCGCGCCGCCGGACCTACGCGCGCGGTACCAGTCGGTCTTCTATCTGACGTTCCCCGCCGCGGCCTTCGTCGCACCCATGCTGGGCGGGGTGAGCCTGCAGTACCTCGGCGACCGGCACTGGCTGATCGTCGCCGGGTTGGGCGTCCTGGCCGCCGTCGGCCACCTGCTGGCCGGGCCGCCCCGCGAGCGGCACGTCGACGCGCTGCGCCGGGCCGCCGACCGGGAGCCGGCAGACCGGGTCCCGACAAGCTGACCGTACGACGGCAAAGCGCCCACCATGGCCCGAAGGTCATTGGTGGGCGCTCGCCGGTGTGGGGCCGGCGGCGGCGGGCAACACTCACCCCCGTAAGCATCGCCCGCTCGCGCCGCCGGTCCAAACAGGTGGGCACCGTCCCCCAACGGTTGGTCCACCCGTCCCCTCGCACCTCGCCTGGTGCGCGGATCTGATCGATCCGCCGCTCCCCCGAACGTTTCCAAGCGTGGTGCGGCGCAATAAAGCTAGTTCGGCCGGATTCTGAATTCAACCCGAATGGGATGTCTCGCCGGTCACAACTGACGAGTATCCCCAGCTCCGGCCTCGGTCTCTGGCAACAGCCGGGTACCCGTCGAGCATTCCCGCAAACACCTCATCCGTCCTCACGATCGGGTGACTCGGTGCGGAAGAAGTTGCTCTGCCGACCGTCGCGCATCTGCTCCTGGTAGATCAGATTGAGCCGGCGCAGATCGAAGGTGTGGAACCACTCATCCCAGGTGATCTCGCGAATCCGGCTGCTTTCCCGGTATCCGGGAATGTTGAAGGTCAGAACGCCCGCCCGACCCTCCCGTTCGGTACCCGCGATGGTCGCCGGCTTCGCGCCTCGCGCTCGCGCCCAGCGCTGGATCACCTCGTGATTCGCGGTGATCAGACTCCGACCCGGTCGCTCCGGCCGGTCGGCGATCGACGCGATCACCTGCGAGCTGCGGACCGACCGTCCGCTGCCCCGCCCGGTCCGGATGCCACCGGCCGCCATGCCCGTCGACCGGCTCGCCGTGGCCCGCTTCGCGGGGGCCGTACGCTTGGCGGCCGGTCGGGCCGGCGCCTTCTTCGCGGGCGCCTTGCGCGCCGGCGCGGTACGGGCGGTCGCGGAGGTCCGACGCGCCGCCGTCGACTTCGCCGCCGTCGTCTTCTTCGCGGTGGCCGACTTACGGGCCGCCGTCGACGTCCGTGCGGTCGTCGTCTTCTTCGCCGCCGCCGTCTTCCGCGCCGGGGTAGCTCTCTTCGCAGCGGCCGTCTTCTTCGCGGCGGCTCGCTTCGCCGGGGCGCTCTTGTTCGCGGGCACGGCCTTCGCGCGACTCGGCACCGCCCGCGCCGCCGACTTCTTCGTCGCGGCGGCCCGACCCGCCGACGCCCTGCTGCCGGACGCCCGGCCGGCCGGCCCGGTGCTGCGCCGACCGGCATCCGAACGCATCGAGCGCACCAACTGTTTCACCAGGTCGGGCTTGCGCATGGCGGAGATACCGGAAACTCCGCGCTTGCGCAGTTGCCCGCGGATGTCGTCCACCCGCATCTGCGAGATCGCCGACTCGGAGACCCCGGGCGTGCCCGGAGTCTGATTGCCGGCCTGCCGTTTGGTCCGGGTCGCAGTCCCGCCGCGACCTGAGCTGTTCCGCTGAGCCATGGGACGCTCCGCTCCTCGACACTCCGTCCTCGGCGCGCGGGGGTCCCTGTGCCGCACCGCGCGCCGCGGCATACCCCGCCGGAGAGAACCCAACCGCGTCGATCTTGCACTTTCGGTGGCGGCACAAGGGGCATGGCAGCCCAAAACGACCACCGAAAGTGCAAGATCGCGGAAATCGGAGGGTGGGGTCAGGGCTGGGTGGGGTTGGCGGGCTCGAAGAGGTGGGCGAAGGCGGCCAGGTTCGCGGTCGACTCGCCGCGCTTGACGCGCCACTCGTACTCGCGCCGGATCGAACTGCCGAAGCCGATCTCCAGCATCGTGTCGAAGGACTCGTCGGAGTAGGTGAGCACCGAGCCGAGCAGCCGGTCGAGCTCGTCGGCGTCCACGCCGGCCGGGTTGACCCGGCCGGTCAGGTAGACGTCGCCGGCCGCGTCGATGGAGAAGGAGACGCCGTACATCCGGGCGTTGCGCTGCAACAGCCACGCCCACAGCTCCTCGCGGCGCTCGTCGGGCTGGCGCATCACGAAGGCCTCGATCCGTAGCGCGTGCTCGCCGACGATCAGGTTGCAGACCGTCTTGAGCTTGTGGGTGCCCGGCAGGGTCACCGCGTACGCGCCGGGACCGGTCGACTCCCAGGCCAGGTCACGGTCGGCGCAGACCGACTCGATGAGGGTCGCGAGGTCGCTTTTCGGGCTCACCGGGCCCACTCTACGACCGACCCGGCGCACGCACTCGGGTGGCGAGCGCCCGTGGTCACCAGGAGCAGGAGAGCGCCGGGTCGCAGGCCAGGTCGGCGGCGAGCCGGGCCCGGCGGGCGGCGATCGCCTCGCCGTACACGTCGAGCAGCCCCGACACCGTACGGTCCCAGGAGAAGTGCTGCGCGTGCTGCGCCGCGCCCCGGGACAGCGTGGCCCGCAGGGCGCTGTCCGGCAGCAGGCGACTCAGCGCGCGAGCCCAGTCCACCGGGTCGTGCCCGTCGATCAGCACCCCGCTGACGTGGTCCCGCACGGCGGTCACCAGGCCGCCGACGGCAGCGGCCAGCACCGGCGTACCGCAGGCCTGGGCCTCCAGGGCGACGAGCCCGAAGGATTCGTTGTGCGACGGCACCGCGACCAGATCGGCGGCCCGGTACAGAGCCGGCAGGTCGTCGCCGGTGCGCGGCGGCAGGAACACGACCCGGTCGGTGACGCCGAGCGTGGCGGCCAGCTCGATCAGGGCGGTCGGCCGGTCCAGGCCGCTGCCGCTGGGCCCGCCGCAGATCACCACGGTCACCTCGTCGGCCAGGGCGGGGTCACGCTCGCGCAACGCGGCGACGGCGCGGATCAGCACGTCCGGCGCCTTGAGTGGTTGGATCCGACCGACGAAGGCCACCACGTACCCGTCGACCGGCAGCCCCAGCCGGCGGCGGGCGGCACGGGCGGCCAGGTGGCGGTCGCCCGGTGCGGGGCGGAACCGGGCCAGGTCGACGCCCGGCTGCACGACCGTGACGTGGGCGGGGTCGGCGTCGTACCGCTCGACCAGGTCGCGGGCCTCCACGCGGGTGTTGGCGACCAGTTGGTCCGCCTCGGCGACCACCTGCTCCTCGCCGATCACCCGGGCCTTCGGTTCGGGCCGGTCGTCGGCCGCGAGCTGGGCGTTCTTGACCTTCGCGAGGGTGTGCGCGGTGTGCACGAGCGGCACGCCCCAGCGTTCCTTGGCCAGCCAGCCGACCTGGCCGGAGAGCCAGTAGTGGGAGTGGATGAGGTCGTAGTGCCCGGGCGGGCGGGACGCCTCGGCACGCAGCACCCCGGCCGTGAAGGCGCAGAGCTGGCCGGGCAGCTCCTCCTTGGTCAGCCCCTCGAGCGGGCCGGACATGATATGCCGCACCTGCACGCCGGGGGCCATCTCGACCACCGGCGGAAGGTCGCCCGAGGTGGCCCGGGTGAAGATTTCCACCTCGACGTCGGCCTCGGCGAGCCGCCGGGCGACTTCCAGGATGTACACGTTCATCCCCCCGGCATCGCCCGTTCCGGGCTGGTGCAGGGGGGATGTGTGGACGGAGAGGGTGGCGATGCGCCGGGGTCGCGGCCACGGTCGCGCACCTCGCTGACGACCGACACCGGTGTGCAGTTCCGCCACGTCCGCTCCTTCTGTCACGGTTAATGCCGTCACGCACGACCGGCGCTTCTCGGTCAACCTGTACGCCGGATGTCATCTTCCCCATCGGGCAACGGAAATGCGTCGGCGCGGCCGCCCGGCGTGACGGACCTCATCACGAACGGCCGCCGACACAGCCCGACGCCCGGTCGGGATCGGCGGTGCGGCGCGGGTGACAATGACCCGATGACCTCTGTCGCCATCGTCACCGGAGCGTCCAGCGGGATCGGCGCGGCCACCGCCCGCCGGCTCGCCGCCGAGGGCTTCCACGTACTCGCCGCCGCCCGCCGCGCCGACCGTCTCACCGATCTCGTCGCCGAGATCACCGCCGCTGGCGGGCAGGCAACCGCGGTGACCTGCGACGTCACCTCGGACGAGTCGGTGGCCGGGCTCGCCGAGGCCGCCGCCCAGGCGTCCGGGCCGGTCACCCTGCTGGTCAACAACGCCGGCGGCGCACGCGGCCTGGACCCGGTGGAGTCCGGCTCGCTCGACGACTGGCAGTGGATGTACGACGTGAACGTGCTCGGCACGCTGCGGGTGACCCAGGCGCTGCTGCCGGCGCTGGAGGCGTCCGGCTCGGGGACCATCGTGGTGGTCTCCTCCACGGCCGGGCTGACCGTGTACGAGGGTGGCGGCGGCTACACGGCGGCGAAGCACGCGCAGACGGCCATCGCCGGCACGCTCCGGCTGGAGCTGTGCGGCCGGCCGCTGCGGGTCATCGAGATCGACCCGGGGATGGTGCAGACCGAGGAGTTCGGGCTGGTCCGCTTCGGCGGGGACGCCGAGCGGGCCGCCGCCGTCTACGCCGGGGTCCCCGGGCCGCTGGTCGCCGAGGACGTGGCCGACTGCATCGCCTGGTGCGCCACCCGCCCCGAGCACGTGAACGTCGACCGGCTGGTGGTCCGGCCTCGTGCGCAGGCCGCACAGCACAAGGTGCACCGGGTCTCCTGACCCCGGGACCGGACGCATGAGCGGGGCTCCACGACGCCGGCCCCTCGGGGTGGTCACCCGGGGCACCACCAACCCGAACCGGCTCCGCCGGGTGGACAACTGGATCGTGGCGACCTGCGCCGACCGGCTGCGGGATGCGACCGATCCGCTGGTGGTGGACCTGGGCTACGGCGCGACGCCGGTCACCGCCGTGGAGCTGCGGGCGCGGCTGGCGGCGGGGGTCCGTCGGGACGTACGCCTGGTCGGGCTGGAGATCGACCAGGCGCGGGTGGCCGCCGCGACGCCGGCCGCCGACCCGCCGGGCCTGACCTTCGCCCGGGGTGGCTTCGAGCTGGCCGGGCTCCGGCCGGTGCTGGTCCGCGCGTTCAACGTCCTGCGACAGTACGACGAGAGTGACGTGCAGGACGCCTGGCGCACGATGACCGCCGCGCTCGCCCCGGGTGGGGTGCTCGTGGAGGGCACCTGTGACGAGCTGGGCCGGCTGGCGAGCTGGCTGCTCCTCGACGCGGACGGCCCTCGGACGTTGACCCTGGCCGCGAAGCTCACCACGCTGGGCAGCCCCGCCGAGCTGGCCGAGCGGCTACCCAAGGCGCTGATCCACCGCAACGTTCCGGGCGAGGCGATCCACGATCTGATCCAGGCGTTGGAGGACGCCTGGCGGAGTGCGGCTCCCTATGCCACGTTCGGCCCCCGCCAACGCTGGGTGCGCGCGGTGTCCCAGCTCAAGGCTGAGGGCTGGCCCGTGCTGTCCACTCCGCAACGCTGGCGTCAGGGCGAGCTGACCCTCCCCTGGCCCCCGGAGGGTTAGAGGGCGCAGTTAACGAGGACTGGTTCGGGGTGCAGGGTCACGCCGAAGCGGGCGTGGACCTCGTCGCGGATGGTGTTGGCCAGCGTCAGCAGGTCGCCGGTGCTGGCGGTACCGCTGCGGTTGGTCAGGGCGAGGGTGTGCTTGCTGGAGATGGCGACGCCGCCGGGACCGGGGTGGCCCTTGGTGAAGCCCGCCTTGTCGATCAGCCAGGCCGCGCTCACCTTGACCAGCCCGTCCGCCCCGGGCCAGGAGGGCGGGTCGCCCACCTCGGCGGAGCGTTCCAGGAGTTGTTCGTACGTCGCCCGGTCCAGGACCGGGTTGGTGAAGAAGGAGCCGACCGAGCGGGTGTCGGGATCGGTGGCTTCGAGCACCATGCCCTTGCCGGCGCGTAGGCGCAGCACCGCCGCCCGAGCCTCGGCCAGCGGCACCTGGTCGCCGACCTCGACGCCGAGCGCCCGGGCCAGTTCGGCGTAGCGCACCGGACCGGACAGCGGCGAGCGGGCGAGCCGGAAGTCGACCGAGAGCACGATCCAGCGGTCCTGGTACTTGAAGATGCTGCCCCGGTAGGCAAAACCGCACTCGGCGGCGGGAACGAGCTGGCGGGTGCCGTCGAGGCGGTCGTACACCTCGACGGCGGTAATCGTCTCGGCGACCTCCTGGCCGTACGCGCCGACGTTCTGGATCGGGGTCGCGCCGGTCGAGCCGGGAATGCCGGAGAGGCACTCCAGGCCGGCCCAGCCGTTACGGACAGTGGCGGCCACCAGGTCGTCCCACGGCTCGCCGGCCTCGACACGGACGGTGACGGACTCGGCGTCCTCGGCGAGTACCCGCAGGCCGCCCGAGCGCACCAGCACGACCGTCCCGGGGAAGCCATCGTCGCCGATCACCACGTTGCTGCCGCCGGCCAGGACGAGGATCGGCTCGTCCGTGGCCTGGACCGCCTGGATGATCTCGTCGGCACTGGTCGCGGCCACGATCCGCCCGGCGGGCCCGCCCATCCGTAGCGTGGTGTAGCCGGCCAGTGGACCCGGAATGGCACGATCGGCTTCGGTTGTCGGCTGGGCGTAGGCGTCTGACACGTCTTTCACCTTAGGCTGATGGGCAGCCGTGGCACCTACTGGTGGCCCGGCACCCCCGGGAGGATGGCGATGAGCAGAGTGCAGGGCAGCAAGGATTTCTGGATTGGGGCACTCCGGGCCGAGGGTCCGGCGTTCGCCGCGGCGGTTGCCGAGGCACCGCCGGAGACACCCGTGCTGTCCTGTCCCGGCTGGACGGTCAATGATCTCACTCTGCACCTTGCGGGCCTCTACCACTGGGTTTATTCGTTCGCCGGGTCGGGCAGCACCGAGGCGCCGCCCCGCCGGGACGCGTCCGAAGTGCCGTCCGGCGTGAGCGCCCTCCAGCTCTGGCAGCACGGGTACGACCAGTTGATGACCCTGTTCGACGGGCTCGACCCGGAGGCGCCGGCCTGGAACTGGGCCCCGCAGCCGAAGAAGGCCGGTTTCTGGCCCCGCCGGATGGCGCACGAGACGGCGGTGCACCGCTGGGACGCCCAGCTCGCCATCGCGGCCGGTGAGCCGGTCGAGGCGAAGCTGGCCGCCGACGGGGTGAGCGAGGTGCTGGACACCTGGTTGCCGGCCGGCCGGCGGCAGGTGAAGGGCGACTGGCGCGGGGTGGTCCAGCTCGCGGCGACCGACGCGGATCAGGAGTGGTATCTGCGGCTGCGCGGCGAGGGGGTGGCGCTGCTCGACACGGCGACCATCTTCGACCACGACGACCACCACGCCCGCGCGCAGGTCAGCGGCACCGCGAGCGACCTGCTGCTGGCGCTCTGGGGCCGGGTCAGCTTCGAGACGCTCGACGTGACGGGCGACCGCGCGCTGCTGGAGGGTCTGCGTACCGGCTGATCCCAGCGACAGCCGCGCGTGACGAGGGCGTCACCCCTGGTGGGGTGACGCCCTCGTTCGCCTGCCGCCCGAATTCGTGAGAGCGCTCTCTTGACAGGGTGCGAGCGACCCACCACCCTGACGTGAGAGCGCTCTCTTGGTCTTCTACCACCACCTCATCACCCTGAGAGAGGTCCATACGATGGCTGTCCTTCCGCGCCGCCGCCTCGCCGCGGTGGCCCTCGCCGCAACAGCCGCCCTGCTCGTCACCGCCGGCTGCGGCGGCGGTGACGACGCCGAGGCGGACGGGCCGATCACGCTGACCGTCGACGTCTTCGGCCAGTTCGGCTACGACCAGCTCTACCAGGAGTACATGGCCGCGCACTCCGACGTGAAGATCGTCGAGCGGGGCACCGGCAGCAACCTCGACGAGTACTCACCGAAGCTGACCCAGTGGCTCGCCGCCGGCCGGGGGGCCGGCGACATCGTGGCCATCGAGGAGGGTCTGCTCGTCGAGTACAAGGCGAATCCGAACAACTTCGTCAACCTGCTGGACCACGGCGCCGCCGACCTCAAGGGCAACTTCCTGGAGTGGAAGTGGAACGCCGGCCTGACCGCCGACGGCAAGCAGCTCATCGGCCTCGGCACCGACGTCGGCGGCATCGCCATGTGCTACCGCAAGGACCTCTTCGAAAAGGCCGGCCTGCCCACCGAGCGGGACGAGGTGTCGAAGCTCTGGCCCACCTGGCAGGACTACATCGCCACCGGGGAGAAGTTCGTCGCCGCCAAGACCGGGGCGTCCTTCCTCGACGCGGCCACCAACACCTTCAACACGATCCTGTTGCAGACCGCCGGCAACAGCACCGGCTACAGCTACTACGACACCAGCGGCAACGTCGTGGTCGACAGCAACCCGGCCGTACGACAGGCCTGGGACACCACGATGGACATCATCGACTCGGGCCTCTCCGGTAAGTACGGCTCGTGGTCCGAGGAGTGGGTGTCCGCCTTCAAGCAGACGAAGTTCGCCACCATCGCCTGCCCCGCGTGGATGACCGGGGTCATCGAGGGCAACGCCGGCCCGGCCGCCAAGGGCAAGTGGGACATCGCCCGGGTGCCCGGCAACGGCGGCAACTGGGGTGGGTCGCACCTCGCCGTACCGAAGCAGAGCAAGCACCAGGCCGAGGCCATCGAGCTGGCCAAGTTCCTGACCAGCGCCAAGGGCCAGATCGGCGCGTTCAAGGCCAAGGGGCCGCTGCCGTCGTCGCCGCAGGCGCTCGACGACCCGGCGATCGCCCAGTCGACGAACGCGTACTTCTCCGGTGCGCCCGTCGGGTCCATCTTCGGCACCGGCGCGAAGAGCCTGAAGCCGGTCTACATGGGCCCCAAGAACCAGGCCGTGCGTACCGAGGTGGAGAACGCCGTACGCACCGTGGAGCTGGGCCAGCGCAGCCCCGCGCAGGGCTGGACGGACGCGGTGACCAACGCCAAGAAGGCCGCCGCCAAGTAGCCCGAGCCAGCGTGCGGGCGGGCGCCGGACCCCGGTTCCCGCCCGCACGACGGAAAGGAGTCACCGGGCATGACCGTTCAGCTCGACGCCCGCCCACCGGTCGCACCGTCGGCCGGACCCCACCGCCGATTGTCGGGTCGGCTCAGCCACCTCGACACCCGCTACTCGCCGTACCTCTACATCGCCCCGTTCTTCCTGCTCTTCGCGGTGTTCGGGGTCTACCCGCTGGCGTACACCTTCTGGGTCTCGCTGCACGACTGGGACCTGCTCGGCACCGACCATCCGTTCGTGGGCGCGGAGAACTACACCCGGCTCCTCGCCGACGTGGACTTCTGGCACGCGCTGGTCAACACGCTCGGCATCTTCGTCATCTCGACCGTGCCACAGTTGCTCGCCGCGCTCTGGTTGGCCAACCTGCTGAACCGAGGCCTGCGGGGGCGTACGGGCTGGCGGATGGCGGTGCTCGTCCCCAACGTGACCTCCACGGCCGCCGTGGCGATCGTCTTCGGGGTGCTCTTCGGCCGCGAGTTCGGCATGGTCAACTGGCTGCTCGACCTCATCGGGCTGGACGCGATCGAGTGGAAGTCCAACCGGATCGCCTCCTGGGTCGCGATCTCCGCGATGGTCGACTGGCGGTGGACCGGCTACAACGCGTTGATCCTCCTGGCCGCGATGCAGGCCATCCCCCGGGACCTCTACGAGGCGGCGGCGATCGACGGCGCGAGCCGGGCCCGACAGTTCTGGTCGGTCACCGTGCCGCTGCTCAAACCGACGATCATCTTCTGCACCATCATCGCCACCATCGGCGGCCTTCAGCTCTTCACCGAGCCCCGGATGTTCCACTCCGGCACCAACCCGATCCGCGGCGGACCGCTGCGCGAGTCGCAGACCCTGACCATGTACATGTTCGAGAACGCCTTCGCGCCGCACTACAACTTCGGCTACGGCTCGGCGGTGGCGTGGCTGCTCTTCGCGCTGATCGCACTCGTCGCGGCCGTCAACGTGCTGGTCCTGCGCCGCCTCGGCGGGAAGGAAACCCGATGAGTCGGCTCTGGCGGGCCAGCCCGCTCACCTACTTCGCCCTGGTCGGCGCCGCCGTCCTGTCGATCTTCCCGATCTGGTGGATGTTCGTCGTGGCCAGTCGTACCAGCGACGCGATGGGCCAACTGCCGCCGCCGATCACGCCGGGCAACAACCTGGGCGCGAACATCGCCCGGCTGTTCGACAACACCGACGCGTACTTCCTGACCGGCCTGATCAACTCGGTGATCGTGGCGACCACCGTCACCGTCTCGGTGGTCTTCTTCTCCAGCCTGGCGGGGTTCGCCTTCGCGAAGCTGCGCTTCCGGGGCCGCAACGCGCTGCTGTTGGTGATCATCGCGACCATGATGGTGCCGACCCAGCTCGGGGTGATCCCGCTCTACCTGCTCATGACGAAGTTGCAGTGGAACGACCGGCTGCCCGCGGTGATCGTCCCGGTGCTGGTCACCGGGTTCGGGGTGTTCATGATGCGGCAGTACGCCGGCCAGGCCATCAGCGACGAGCTGATCGAGGCCGCCCGGATGGACGGCTGCGGCACCGCGCGGATCTGGTGGCACGTGGTGCTGCCGGCGCTGCGCCCGGCCGCCGCCGTGCTCGGTCTGCTCACGTTCATGACCACCTGGAACGACTTCCTGTGGCCGTACGCTGTGTTGAACGACCCGGCCAATCCGACCGTTCAGCTCTCCCTGCGGGCGCTGTCCGACGGGTACTACCAGGACATGTCACAGGTGTTCACCGGCACGGCCATCGCGACGCTGCCCCTGTTGCTGGTCTTCGTGCTGTTCGGTCGC
The DNA here is from genome assembly GCF_050948405.1 of Micromonospora sp. CA-248212. Taxonomy (NCBI): domain Bacteria; kingdom Bacillati; phylum Actinomycetota; class Actinomycetes; order Micromonosporales; family Micromonosporaceae; genus Micromonospora; species Micromonospora sp. CA-248212. Next base: position 6,690,736 of record NZ_CP192023.1, read on the forward strand.
CAGATCATCGGCGGGATCATGGAAGGTGCGGTCAAGGCGTGAACGAGATCCGATTTCCCGAACACTTCCTCTGGGGAGCGGCCACCGCCGCGTACCAGATCGAGGGCGCGGCCCGCGACGACGGTCGCGGTCCGTCCATCTGGGACACCTTCTGTCGTACGCCCGGAAAGGTCTACCAGGGCCACACCGGCGACGTCGCCTGCGACCACTACCACCGGTACGCCGACGACGTGGCGCTGATGGCCGAGCTGGGCCTGGCGGCGTACCGGTTCTCGGTCGCCTGGCCCCGGGTCCAGCCGGACGGCAGCGGTCCGGTCAACCCGCGCGGGCTCGACTTCTACGACCGCCTCACCGACACCCTGCTCGCCCGGGGCATCGACCCGATCGTCACCCTCTACCACTGGGACCTGCCGCAGAGCCTTGAGGACCGGGGCGGCTGGACCAACCGGGAGACCGCCGAACACTTCGCCACGTACGCCACCGCCGTCCACGCCCGCCTCGGCGACCGGATCGACACCTGGACCACCCTCAACGAGCCGTGGTGCTCGGCCTACCTCGGGTACGCCAACGGGGTGCACGCCCCGGGTGCACAGGACGGGGCAGCCGCCTTCACCGCCGTACACCATCTGCTGTTGGCGCACGGCCTGGCCGCGCGGGCGCTGCGCGCGGCCGGCGCACGCAGCGTCGGCATCACCATCAACCCGGCAGATGTACGACCGGCCGACCCGCAGAGCGCGGCCGACGCCGCCGCCGTCCGCCTGGTCGACGGCCTGCACAACCGGATCTTCCTGGACCCGCTGCTGACCGGCGGCTACCCCGACGACGTACGCGAGCACGTGGCGCGCATCGTCGAGCCGACGTTCATCCACGACGGCGACGAGAAGGTGATCGCCGCCCCGATCGACCTGCTCGGGCTCAACTACTACGCGCCCACCTACGTGGCGGGGCGGCCCGACGGCGACGGCAACGGCGCGTACCCGGGCACCGAGGGCGCCGTGCACTTCCTCCCGCCGAGCGGACCCCTCACCGACATGGGCTGGATGATCGAGCCGGCCGGGCTGACGCGGCTGCTGGAACGGATCGCCGCCGACTATCCCGGCGTGCCACTGCTGATCACCGAGAACGGCGCGGCGTTCCCCGACAAGGCGGGCACCGAGTCGCCCGAAGGGCTGGGGCAGGTGATCGACAACGACCGGATCGCCTACCTCGACGGGCACCTGCGGGCCGCCCACGAGGCGATCTCCCGGGGCGTTGATCTGCGCGGGTATCTCGTATGGTCATTGTTGGACAACTTCGAGTGGGCGGAGGGTTACCGCAAGCGGTTCGGGATCGTGCACGTCGACTACCTGACCCAGCGGCGCACACCGAAGGCCAGCGCCCGGTGGTACCAGGAGGTGATCTCCCGGAACGGGCTGTGACGAGCGGGGGACAGTCACGATGACGACGGCGCACCGGCCGACGTTGGAGGCGGTGGCGGCACGGGCCGGGGTGTCCAGGGCCACCGTGTCCCGGGTGGTCAACGGCTCCACCACCGTCGCCGAGCCGATCCGGGAGGCCGTCAAGCGGGCGGTCGCCGAGTTGGGGTACGTGCCCAACCTCGCCGCCCGCAGCCTCGTCACCCAGCGCACCGACTCGATCGCCCTGGTCATGCCGGAGGCGGCCACCCGGGTCTTCTCCGACGACCAGGTCTTCCCCGGCATCATTCGGGGCGTCAGTCAGGAGTTGGAGGCCGCCGACAAGCAGTTGGTGCTGATGCTGGCCGGCTCACCGGCCGGGCACCAGCGGGTCGAGCGGTACACGACCGGCCGCCACGTCGACGGGGTGCTCTTCGCCTCGCTGCACGGCGCCGACCCGCTGCCCGGCACGCTGGCCCGCCTCGGCATCCCGGTGGTGGTCAGCGGCCGGCCGCTCGGCGACGTACCCGTGCCGTACGTGGACGTCGACCACGTCGGCGGCGTCACCGCCGCCGTCCGACACATGATCGACAGCGGTCGGCGGCGGATCGCCACCATCGCCGGCCCGCAGGACATGGTCGCCGGCATCGAGCGGCTGAACGGCTACCGGGACGCGGTCGCCGCCGCCGGGCTACCCGAACTGGTCGCCGTCGGCGACTTCACCCGGGAGTCCGGCGCGGCGGCGATGCACCAGCTCCTCAACGACCACCCCGACCTGGACGGGGTGTTCGCCGCCTCCGACCTGATGGCGCACGCCGCCCTGCGAACGCTGCGTGCGGCCGGTCGGCGGGTGCCCGAGGACGTGGCGGTGGTCGGCTTCGACGACATCGAGACCGCCGCGTACACCGAGCCGCCGCTGACCACCGTCCGCCAGCCGATCGTCGAACTCGGCCGACGCATGACCCGCCAACTGCTGAGGCTGGCGGCCGGCGAGGCGATCGAACCGGCGATCATGCTCGACACCGAGCTGATCATCCGCGCCTCGGCCTGACCGCTCCCGCGCTCCTAGATCCGCGCAACTTCCGGGAAATAGTGGCCTCACGACGCCGGGATGCCACTATTTCCCGGAAGTAGTGACCAGGCATCGAGGTGCAGGGGGCGGTTAATCCGTCGCTACGGCGGGCGATCGTCGTTAGCCTCGCCGGCATGCCGGATCCTGTCGCGCTGCTGCACGTGCCCGCCCTCTCCGACGTCGCCGAGTACGCCTACGCGGCGACCGTCGAACCGCCCGCTCGGCTGGTGTTCACGGCCGGCGCGTGCCCGCTCGACGCCGAGGGCCGTACCGTCGCGCCGGGCGACCATGCCGCACAAGCCCGGCAGGTGATGACGAACCTGGAGACCGCGCTCGGCGCGGCCGGCGCGCGACTCACCGACGTCGTCAAGACCACCGTGTACGTGGCATCGTCGCGGCAGGCCGACCTGGTGACCGTCTGGGAGGTGGTCCGGGACTTCTTCGGCGACCACGATCCGCCCAGCACCCTGCTCGGTGTGGCCGTGCTCGGCTACACCGACCAGCTCGTCGAGGTCGAGGCCGTCGCCGCCGTACGGACGGGGGCCTGACATGCGCATCCGCGAAGCCCGGCCGGACGACGCCGCAGCCGTGGTGGCGCTGCGGACGATCGTCCACCCGTACCTGGTACGCGGGGTCGAGTCGACCCGCAAGATGCTGGCCGAACCGCCGCCGCACGAGGGTTGGATCGCGTTCGTGGCCGAGGTCGACGGCCAGGTGGTCGGCTGGACGTCCGCCGAGCCCAACACCTCGACCTCGGTGCAGGGCTTCGGCAACGTCAACACGCTGCACGTACACCCGGATCATCGACGGCGCGGCATCGGGACGGCGCTATTGACCGCCGCGACCGATCACCTCCGCCCTCTCGGGATTCGCCGCGTACGCGCCACGGCCGCGACGGACTCGCTGCCGTTCGCCCGCCACCACGGGTTCGAACCGAGCCGCGAGGTGCGCTACTCGGCGCTGGATTTGACCCCGCCGCCCGCGCTGCCCGAGCCGCCGCCGGGCGTACGGCTGCGGCCGATCGCCGAGATGGACCCGCACCTGCTCTACGAAGCCGACGTCGCCTCGGCCGTCGACGAACCCGGTGACGTGCCCGTCGACACGGTCAGCTTCAAGAGTTGGCGGTACGACGTCTGGGACGAACTTGGCCTGGACAAGACGGCCAGCACCGCAGCCGAAGTCGACGGCGAGGTGGCCGCGTTCAGCCTGGTCAAGCGCGACGGCGAGCGGATGTGGTCGGATTACACCTGCTCAGTCCCGGCGTACCGGGGTCGGGGACTGGCCCGGCTGGCCAAGACGGCGGCGCTGCACCGGGCCGCCGCTGCTGGCGTACGGATCGCGTACACCTCGAACGACGAGTCGAACGCGCCGATGCTGGCGATCAACGCCCGGCTGGGCTACCGCCCGGTGGCGTCGCAGTGGACCTGCCTGGCCGACCTCACCTGATCAGTCACCCAATGCCTCCGCGACGCTCGGAGCGAAGGCGCAGGGCGGCGGCGATGTACGTTTCCTGCTCGGTGACCCCGGCAGTGAGATCGCCGTGGCACGAGAAGGCATCGAGGCGACTCCGCTCACGCTTGCGACCCGCATAGCCATGACCCAGGCGGAGATCGCGAAGTCTCCGGAACCCCTTGCCGTCCGACTGTCGGACCGGCACGTTGCCATGTCCGTCTGGGTCTTTGACGACGAGGCGATCGTGGCTACCCACATCGGCGCAGGACTAGGGCAGGATTCGGTGACCATGCACCTCCGACGCCGCGAGGCGGGTGGCCCGTTCGATCGTTACGTGGAGCACTTCGAGTCGCTGTGGAATGACGCGGCTCCGACTGGCCCACGGTGATCACTTGATGGTGACCAGTTGCCAGAAGCGATTTCCAACTGGTCACCATCAAGTGATCAAGCCACGTGGCCTACGCCGCCTCGAAGACGTCGCGGGCTGTCGCGTGGGTGTCCGCGCCGAAGAGCACCAGGCGGGCCTCCGTGACCGTGGCCGGAGTGGCTGAGCGGAGCACCGTCAGCGCCTGGCGGACCGCGTCGTCGACCGGCCAGCCGTAGATGCCGGCGGAGATCAGCGGGAACGCCACCGTGGCCGCGCCCAGTTCGTCGGCCACCCGCAGGCTGTTGGCGTAGCAGTCGCGCAGCAGCCCCGACCGGTCCTCGGCGGCCGAGAAGACCGGGCCGACCGTGTGGATGACCCAGCGGGCCGGCAGGTTTCCGGCGGTGGTCGCCACCGCCTGCCCGGTGCGGAGCCCTTTGCCGTACTTGGACGCACGCAGCGCCCGACAGTCGGCCAGGATGGCCGGGCCGCCGCGTCGGTGGATCGCGCCGTCCACTCCACCGCCGCCGAGCAGGGACGAGTTCGCGGCGTTCACGATGGCGTCGACCCGCTGGTCGGTGATGTCGCCCTGAATCAGGGTGATCTCCACGTCAGCTCTCCTCGATCGACTGGCCCAACGACCGGCGGGCCAGCAGGGTCGCGCCGGCGACGGCGGCCGGCATGACCAGCACCGCTCCGAGCGGGATGAGGAAACACAGGAAGACCGCGACTCCGAAGCCGAGCGCGGTCGGCCGGTCCGCCTTGAGGATGGTCCGGCGCTGCGGCAGCCGCATGCCGCGTCGGTAGAACGGCGCTCCGACCAGCTCGACGGCGAGGAACCAGCCACCCACGGCCGCCCCGATCACCGGTACCACCGTCTGGCCCACCACCGGGATGAACCCGGCGAGGAAGAGCGGGATGCCGACGAGCGCGGTGAGGGCCACCAGGCGTACGGAGTCGGCGGTGCTGCGGCGCAGCGAGGACCAGAACGGCACGTCCACGGCGTCCGAGGTGCCGCCGAGCCGCTCCTCCACCTTCTCGGAGATCTTCTCGTAGAACGGGTCGCCGATGACCAGGGTGACCGCCGTGAAGCTGATCACCGCGAGCAGACCGCCGATCCCCAGGAAGGCCAGGCCGGCGATCACCCGGACCAGGCTGCGGCCGGTGCTCGACCAGTCGTCGGCGAACGGGGTGACCAGGGCGGCGAGGTCGTCCACGAAGTAGACGAGGGTGGCGTACGCGGCCACGAAGAGCACGCCGGAGATCAGCGCCGGCACGATACCGAGCAGCATGAGCTTCGGGCTGCGCACGTAGAGGCCCAGTCCGCGCAGGAGCAGCCGCACCCCGAGGAGGAAGCGTCCGACGGCCCCGGTGACCGGGCTGGCGATTCTGCTGGCGTCCACGATCGAGCAGCCTAACGACAGTTGATCGAAGCGGCACGGGGCAGGATGGGCGGGTGCGTGCCTCCCGACTGATCTCGTTGCTGCTGCTGTTGCAGGCGCGCGGGTCGATGACGGCCGGCGAGCTGGCACACGAGCTGGAGGTCTCCGAGCGGACCGTCTACCGGGACGTGTTGGCGCTGTCCGCCGCCGGTGTTCCGGTCTACGCGGACCGGGGCCGGGCCGGCGGGTACCGGCTGCTCGGTGGCTACCGGACCCGGCTGACCGGGCTGAACCGCGACGAGGCGGAGGCCCTGTTCCTGGCCGGTCTGCCCGGCCCGGCCGGCGACATGGGTCTGGCCGACGCGGTCGCCGCCGCCGAGTTGAAGGTGCTCGCCGCACTGCCACCGGCCCTGCGCGACGCGCCCGTACGCACGGGTCAGCGGTTCCACCTGGACGTGCCGGGATGGTTCCAGGAGACGCCGCCACCGCCCTGGCTCACCGAGCTGGCGCGGGCGGTCTGGGGTGACCGGGTGGTACGGCTGCGCTACCGGCGGGGCGGCGACGAGGTGACCCGGCACCTTCAGCCGTACGGACTCGTGCTCAAGAACGCGACCTGGTATCTGGTCGGTCGGGTCGGCGACGACATGCGCACCTACCGGGTGGACCGGGTGACCGGCGTCGAGGTGGACGACGAGCGGTTCGCGCGCAACGAGGGCTTCGACCTGGCCGGGCATTGGCGCGAGCAGGCCGGGTCGTTCCTGCGGACCATACTGCGGGCCAAGGTCACCGTCCGGCTGAGCCCCGCCGGCCTGCGCCAGCTCCGGCACGTGGTCGACGCTCCCGAGGTGTACGACGAGGTCGTCACCACCATCAGCGAACCGGACGGGCAGGGCTGGGTGGTGGCGCGACTGCCGGTGGAGACCGTCGACGTCGCGTACGCCCAGTTGCTGGCGCTGGGCCCGGAGGTGGAGGCGCTCGACCCGCCGGAGCTGCGTGGACGCCTGGCGGACGCGGCACGCCGGGCCGCCGCACGTTACGACGGCCCGGCGGTGGCGGACGACGTCAGCGGTAGCCGGTGACGTCGGCCGGCTTACCCGCCTCGACCACCTCGACGATGTACCGGATGGCCTCCGGTTGGCTCCCGTCGACGTCGGTGAAGCCGTACACCTTGGACAGCGTGCCCGCGTCGACGGACTGGCCGGTCCAGCGGGCCTTGTCCTCGTCGGCGGCGAGCGCGGCCACCGCGCGGCCCACGAAGGCGGGCGTCTCGGAGATCAGGAAGTGCGGGTCGGTGGCGGCCCCGTCGCGCCAGTTCTCCTCGGTGACCCCGAAGTGCTCCAGCATCGCCTCGGAGCGTAGCCAGCCGGGGGTGAGTGCGACGGCTGTGCCGCCGTGCGGTTTCAGCTCGTGCGCCTGACTGAAGGCGAGCCGGTTGACCGAGGTCTTGGCCAGGTCGTAGAAGACCGAGAGGCGGTAGTTCTCGTCGTTGTACGCCTTGGTGCCGTCACCGATCTCGACGACCAGGCCACCGGGCTTGCGGATCAGCAGCGGCAGGGCGAAGTGGCTGGTGATGATGTGCGTGTCGACGGCCAGCCGCAGGGTGCGAAACCCCTTGTCGAGAGGCTGCTCCCAGACCGGCTTGTCCCAGGTGACCAGGGGGTCGCCGCCCCAGATGTCGTTGACCAGCACGTCGAGGCCGCCCTGCTCGGCGTCGATCCGGGCGACCAGGTCGCGGACCTGCTCCGGCACCAGATGGTCGACCTGCACGGCGATGCCGGTGCCGCCGGCCGCGGTGACCAGTTCGGCGGTCTCCTCGATGGTTTCCGGCCGGTCCATCTCCGAACGGCCGGCGCGGCTGCTGCGACCGGTGGCGTACACGGTGGCGCCGGCGGCGCCCAACTGGACCGCGATCTGTCGGCCGGCGCCCCGGGTGGCGCCGGCGACGAGCGCGATCTTTCCTGCGAGCGGTGGTGTCATGCCTGCGAGGCTGCCAGCGATACCTGACAGCCGACGTCCGAATTCGTCAATCCACCAGCCGGACGCGGACCCGCCGGTTGGCCCGACCCTTGCTCTCCACCTTGACGACCTGCACCTTGCCGATCTGGGCGGTGGACGCGACGTGGGTGCCGCCGTCCGCCTGGACGTCCAGACCGACGATGTCGACGATCCGCACCTCCTGCTCGTCCGGCGGGATGAGGTTGGACTGGGTGCGGATGATGTCCGGCAGAGCCAACGCCTCGGTACGCGGCAGCACCCGGGTGGCGACCGAGCGGTCGGCGGCCACCTCGGCGTTGACCAGCTCCTCGATGCGGCTCTTGAAGTCCGGCGGCACCTCGGGCAGGTTGAAGTCCATCCGAGCCTCGCCCGGTTCCATCGAGTTGCCCGTGACGAGCGCGCCGAAGTCGCGGAACACCACGCCGCAGAGCACGTGCAACCCCGAATGGGTACGCATCAGACGGGTGCGGCGCTCGTCCTCCACCGCGCCGACGACCTCGGTGCCGACCGGCGGCAACGGGTCACCCTCGGCGGGGATCAGGTACGGGTCGTCGCCCTTGCGGGTGCCGACGATCCGGGTCTGCACGCCCTGCCAGAGCAGTACGCCGTGGTCCGGCGGTTGACCGCCACCACCCGGGTAGAACGCCGAGCGGTCGAGCACGATGCCCTGCTCCGGGTCGGCGTGCAGGACCGTGCAGGTCCACTCGCGCAGGGTCGGGTCCGCGAGATCCAGCCGGTGCGTCCGGCCATGCTGTGTGACGCCCATGACAGGGCACGTTACTCGTTGAGGAAGCCGGAGATGCGCTCCCGCAGGTCGGCGCGTTCCGACCAGAGGAACCCGGGGCGGTCGTACACGTGCAGAGTGGCCCGGGGCAGCGCGGCGGCGAGCTGCTCGGCGACCTCGACCGGGTGCAGGTCGTCGCCCGCGCACCCGATCACCAGGGCCGGCGCGGTGACCGCCGACAGCACGCCGGCGTCGTCGAGCGGCACCTGCCCCGCCAGGGTGGCCAGGCCCTCGTCCAGGCCGTCGCGGAGCAACTGGTCCAGTCGCTGCCGCAGGTACGCCCAGCCGGCCGGCGTGTTGCGCACCGCCGCCGGCAGCTCCAGCGAGACGACGTCCGCGACGGCCCCCGCGTCACCGCTGGCCACGGCATCCACCAGGGCGCCGACGCGGTCCCAGGCGGCCGGACCGCGCGGCTGGTCGAGCGCCGCCGGCAGGAAGAACACCAGCTTCTCGAAGCGCTCCGGACTCTCCGCGAGCAGGCGGCAGAGCGCCCCCGCGCCGAGGCTCGCCCCGAACGCCCGGCTGGCGCCGCCGAGATCCGCGATGGCCCGCAGGTCACGGGCGAGGTCGAGGTAGGTCCACGAGCCGGGCGGCGCGTCCGAGCGGCCGTGCCCCCGGAACTGGAAGAACAGCCGACGACCGGCCACCCCGCTGCCGAACGGTCGCGTGGTGGCGATCCCGTTGCCCAGCCCGTGCGCGAAGACGGTGACCGGGTCACCGACGCCGGTGACCAGGCGTTCCAACCGCACGCCGTGCGGCGTGTCGACGAGCTCGGTCTCCGGATCGGGGATCGCGGGACGGCCGGTGCGCGGCCCACCCGGGCCCGGACCGAAGGTGCGGGGGCCGCTGTCCGGTGGAGGAGGCCAGCGGAAACCTCTCACCAGAACCCTTTGCCGTTGCCGTCGCTGAGGTCGCGGAGACCGACCCGCACGTCGAGCAGGTAGATGAGCGCGGCGGCGATGCCGATCAGTCCGAAGAGGCTGATCGGACCGCGGCTGAGCAGGATCAGGACGAGGCAGACCGCGAGGATCGCGATCCAGCCGCCCTTGGGCAGCGTCCCGATGGCGGCGAAGGCGTCGGACCGCTGCGTGATGGCATGCACCAGCGCGACACCCTGAATGATCAACGCGAAGACGAGCAGGATCAGCTCGATCACGTAACGGACTTCGAACGCGAAGATCGGCGCGGCGGTGGCCATGCCGGCAAGTTTATGTCGACGACCCCGACTACGTCCGACAAGGACGCCGTCGGGATCGCCGACAGGTGTGAACTACTCGGCCGCCGGGCGGGTCCGCTTGGTGGCCCGAGGCAGCTTGGCCGACGGGGTCTCGGCCGGCTTCGCGGCCTTCGCCCGGGTCGCCTTCTTGACGGCGGCCGGCTTGGCCTCTGCGATCTCGGCGACCTCGGTCGGGCTCGGCGCCTCCGCCGGGGCGGGCGTCGCCTGCGCCGTCGTAGCGGTCTGAGCCGTGGCCGTGGTGGCGGTCTGAGCCGTGGCCGTGGCCGTGGTGGCGGTCTCGGCCGTGGCCGTGGCCGCCTCGGTGGCCTCGATGTCCGCGTTGACCGTCTCGGCGGCCTCCAGCACGCCGACGCCGACGACCCGCTCGCCGCGAGCCACCAGCGCGCCGTACGCGGCGAACGCCCGCTCCTGGGCCGCCTGGGCCGCGGTGACCACCACGGCCGCGTTGCGGGTGGCGGCGGCGCGCAGCTTCTCGATGTCGGCGACCTCGCGCAGCTTGGCCAGGTCGGCCGACTCGCGCAACTTGGCCAGGTCCAGCTCGGCCTGTGCGCGGTCGCGCAGGGTGCCGGCGGTCTCGTTGGCCGTCCGCAGCGTCTCGGTGGCCTTCTGACGCAGCTCGAAGCCCGTCAGCACCGCCCGGCCGCCCAGGTCGGCGACGACCCGGGTGCCGTGCAGACCGACGGCCATGGGCAGCTTGCGGAGCTGCTCGATGGCCAGCTCGGCCGCCCCGGCGGCGGCGTAGATGGGAGCGGGGATGCGATTGGTCTTCGGCTCGGTCATGACGTCTCCTCCTCGGCCGTCTCGGCGGCCTTCTTCTTCTCGGGGGTGCTGCTCGGGGCGTTCGTCCCGGGGGTGCTGCTCGGGGCGGGTGCGGGGCCCGCCTCGGTCACGGCGACCGACTCGAGCACGGCCTCGGTCGGGGTGCCGCCCTCGGTGGTGGGGCCGGTCGCGGCCAGGTTGGCCACGTCGGCGGGCCCGTCGGCGACATCGGTCGGGGTGGTCGCCCCGGCTGCGGCCTGGGCCTCGGACAGCCGGGCGTTCTCCCGGCGGAAGGTCTCGTAGATCTGGCTGAGCGACTGCTTCTGGGCCATCGTCAGGTCGGGGTCCACCGCGATGGCGGCGAGCACGCCGTGGCCCTCCTTGTCGTCGAGCAGCCCGGCCCGCAGGTACATGGCCGGGGTCGACACCCGCAGCGCGCTGGCCAACTGCTGGAGCACCTCGGCGCTCGGCCGGCGTAGGCCGCGCTCGATCTGGCTCAGGTACGGGTTGCTGACCCCCGCCTGCTCGGCGAGCTGGCGCAGCGAGATCTTGGCGTTACGGCGCAGATCGCGGATGAACCCGCCGACGTCGGGGAGGTCCTTTGGGGTCGCCATGGTGCCGACGCTAACCGGATCCGCTAACTCCTGCAAGCAAAACGCTAGCCAAAGTTAGCAAGGTCTCAGCGTCCCGTTTGCGCCCCACCCCAACCGGTCCGTACGGTCCGTTGGTGCACAAGATCACAGTCAATGGAGCAGTTCTCGCGTACGACGAGGCCGGCAGCGGTTCGCCCGTCGTCCTGCTGCACGCCGGCATCGCGGACCGGCGCATGTGGCGGGGCGTCGTACCCGCGCTCGCCGCCCGACACCGGGTGATCGTCCCGGACCTGCGCGGGTACGGCGACTCCGAACTGCCGCCGACGCCGTTCGCACACCACGACGACGTGGCCGGCCTGCTGGACGCTCTGGACCTGCCACAGGCCGCCCTGGTCGGCTGCTCCTTCGGCGGGTCGGTCGCCGTCGACACCGCCCTGGCCCATCCGGACCGGGTGAGCGCGCTCGCCCTGCTCGACACGGCGGTCTCCGGCAACGAGTGGTCCGACGAGGCCAACGAGCTCTGGGACGACCTGGTCGGCGAGGTCGACCCGGACGACTTCGTGGCGGGCGCGGCCGGCGAGGTGCGCTTCTGGGTGGTCGGTCCGGCGCGTCAGCCCGCCGACGTCGACCCCGAACTGCTGGCGTTCGCGCAGGAGATGGATCAGCGCGCCCTGGCCGCCGAGTTGGCGCTCGGCGCGGTCGAGGTGGGAGAGCTGACGCCACCGGCGATCGGCCGTCTCGGCGAGCTGAAGATCCCCGTCCTGGTCACCGCCGGCGCGGCGGACGTACCGGACATCCGCCAACTCGCCGACCGGATCGCCGCCGAGGTCCCGAACGCGACACGATTGCCGGACGTCCCGGACGCCGCGCACCTGCTCCCCCTGGAGCGCCCCGAGGCCGTCAACGCCGCCCTCCTGAACTTCCTAACCTGAGCACCCACCCGACCTCCAGCACCCGCCACCCCGCACCCGCCACCCCACACCCGCCACCCCACACCCGCCACCCGGCACCCCGCACCCGACCTCCAGCACCCAGCACCCAGCACCCGGCACCCGGCACCCGGCACCCGGCACCCGGCACCCGGACAAGCGTGATGCCTCAGAGTCATCTTGATGACTCTGAGGCATCACGACCACTGGCGACCGTCCCACCCCAGCCACACACCCCCGCCCACCCGGTGGGGGCGAGACTGGGAGGTGGGGGTTACCAGAGGGGGCGGATTGCGCCTACCGGGACGCCGCCGCCGAAGAGCGGCACCTCGGCGTACTCGGTCAGCACGGGAGCGTCCACGCCGAGCCGCCGCAGCGCCGAGACCAGGACCGGCATGCGCGCCCGGTCGGCCCCGTCGTCGATCTTGAGGGCCACCGCGCCGACGCCCGGCAGTCCGACCGCGAACACACCCTCGGCGCCGATCTTGGCCAGGAGGCCCGGAACACCGCGCATCAGCCGGGTGTCGTCGGCCTGGGTACCGCCCACGATCTCCGGGTGGGCCCGCATCGCGTCGGCCACCCGGCGCGGCGCCGAGCCGGGCTCGGCGTCGACGAGCCGGAGGTACGCCCCGGCCAGGCCGGTCAGCGACACCGCGAGTACCGGTGCGCCGCAGCCGTCCACGCCCACCGCCGCGGTCGGCTCGCCGGTGAACTCCTCGACGGTCGCCCGCAACCGCTGCTGCAACGGGTGCTCCGGCCGCCAGTAGCCGTCCCGGGGCCAGCCGGCGGCCCCGCAGGTCAGCAGCATCCCGCTGTGCTTGCCGGAGCAGTTCATCTGGACCCGGCTCGGCCCACCCCCGGCGCGTAGCACCGCCTCCCGGGCCGCCACGCCCGCCGGCAGGTCGGGCGGGCAGTGCAGCGCCGAGGCGTCCAACCCGGCCCGGTCGAGCAGCGCGCCGACCCGGGCCAGGTGGAAGTCCTCCCCCGCGTGGCTCGCCGACACCAGCGCCAGGTCGGCCGGGTCGCTGAGCGCAAGGCCGGCGCGGAGCATCCCGATCGTCTGCATCGGCTTGCTGGCCGAGCGCGGAAAGATCGGCGCGGTCACGTCCCCGGCGGCGGCCAGGGTCGCCCCGGTCGCGTCCAGCACCACCACCGAACCGCGGTGCCCACCCTCCACGAACCCGGACCGGACCACCTCGGCGAGCGGCACGCCGCCCTCGTACGTCTTTCCCACGTGCTGGACGGTACCCAGGGGATCGGGCCGCCCGTCGGCGGGGTGACCAGGTCGTCAACCGCGCGGGTGACAGGGGCGGGGGAAGCCCGTGGCCTTACAGCCCGAGCAGCGCGCGAGCCTCGGTGGTGCTCAGCGGCGGCCGCTGGGCGAGTTGGGCGAAGCCGACCGCGCGGGCGACCAGCTGCATGTTGGACTCGACCGGACGACCCTTGGCGTACGTCACCGTGTCCTCCATGCCGACCCGCAGGTGCCCGCCCGTCGAGAGCGAGGCCAGCAGCACCGCAATGGTGCTGCGGCCGATGCCGGTGGCCGAGAACGTGGTGCCCTCGGGCAGGTCCCGCAGCATCCGGTGGGCGGCGACGAGCGTCTCGGTGGTGCCCGGCATGCCGCCCGGCACCCCCATGACGAAGTCGACGTGTACGTGCCCGCCCGCCGGCAGCCCGTACCTGCCGAGCAGCCGCTGCAACGCGGACAGGTGACCGAGGTCGAAGATCTCGTACTCCGGCACGATCCCGCGCTCCTGCATCCGGGTGTGCAGGTCGACGATGAACTCCCAACGGTTGAGGAAGACGTCGTCGCCGAAGTTGACCGTGCCCATGGTGCAGGAGGCCATGTCGGGACGGGCGTCGAGCACGGCGAGCCGGGACGCCTCCGGGTCGGTCACCGCGCCGCCGGACGAGAGCTGCACGATCAGGTCGGTGTTCTCGCGCAGCGCCGCCACCGTCTCGGCCAGGCGGGCCGGGTCTAGGGTCGGCCGGGCCTCGTCGTCGCGGATGTGGACGTGGATCACGGCGGCGCCGAGCGCCTCGCACTCCTTGGCGGTGCGCAGCAGCTCGTCCAGCGTCACCGGCAGTGCCGGCACCTCCGCCTTGGCCGACTCCGCGCCCGTCGGGGCCACCGTGATCAACGTCCCTGTCGTCATGCCGGCGATCCTAGACGTGCCGGTCAGGACGGGTCGATCGCCGCCGCGGTCTCACCGATCATCAGAGCGGCGTCGTCCGGGACGTTCCGCTTCAGGACGGCGAGCGCGACCTGACCCAGTTCGTGGTGCAGCACGGCGGTGCCGACGAAACCCACCGCCCGTCCGTCGAGGGTCACCGGCGTACCGGCGGTCGGCGGCTGGTCGGTGGTCACCCCGTCGAGGTGCAGCAGCACCAGGCGGCGGGGTGGCCGGCCCAGGTTGTGCACGCGGGCGACCGTCTCCTGACCCCGGTAGCAGCCCTTGTCCAGGTGCACGGCCGGGCCGATCAGGTCCACCTCGGCCGGGATCGTCCGGTGGTCGGTGTCCACCCCCACCCGGGGCTGCCGGGCGGCCACCCGGATCGCCTCGTACGCCCAGAGGCCGGCGACCGGCACGCCCGCGCCGCGTAGCTCCGCGACGACCTGCTCCATCGCCGAGCGGGGCACCAGCAGGTCCACCCCGAGGAGGCCGCGTCGCGCCCAACCGCCGATCGACAATGGTCGGACGTCGTACCGGATGCCCGCCCGGGGCGGCACGGCCCCGGCGGCGAACTTCGGACCCGGCACCGGGATCAGGTCCGGTGCGGCCAGCCCGGTCACGCCGAGCGTCCCGACGGCCTCCGCCGCCGCCGGACCGACCAGCGACAGCAGCGCCCGTTCGGCGGTGGCGTCGCGGGGGTCGACCTTGCTGAAGAACCGCATCTTCTCCAGGTACGCCAGCAGGCCGTCGGTCGCTCCCGGCTCGGTGTCCAGCCAGGTGGTCTCGCCGTCCTCGGCGACCAGGGCGTGCTGCTCGACGTGCCCGTGCGGGGAGAGCACCAGCAGTTCGGTGCCCTCACCGGCGGAGAGCGTCGACAGGTGCTGCGAGGTGATCGTGTGCAGCCAACCGGCACGCTCCTCGCCGGGCACCGCGACGATCCCCCGGTGCGACCTGTCGACCAGGCCGACCTCGGTGTCAAGTACGCGCTGCTCGCGCAGCGGATCGCCGTAGTGCGCGGCCACGCCCCGCACCCCGGCGGCGACGTGCGCCGGGTCCGGCTGATCGCGGCTGGCCTCGTCGATGCTCTCGACGGCCACCGCGCCCGCGATGTCGATCATTTGTGGTCCCCGTTCTCGCACCGGCCGCAGACGCCGAAGAGTGACACGTGCCCGATGTCCACCCGGAAGCCCCGCTGCGCGACCAACTGGTCGGCGAGCGGGCGGAGCAGCTCCGGATCGATCTCGTCGATCGCGCCGCACTCCCGGCAGACCAGGTGGACGTGTTGGTGCTCACCCGCCGCGTGGTACGTGGGCGAACCGTGCGACAGGTGGGTGTGCGTCACCAGGCCGAGCCGTTCCAGCAGCTCCAGCGTGCGGTAGATGGTGGTGATGTTGACCCCGGCGGCGACCTCCCGCACGGCGGCGTGCACCCGCTCCGGGGTGGCGTGGCCCAGATCGAGCACCGCCTGCAGGACGAGCTGCCGTTGCGCCGTCAGCCGCAGCCCACGGGCCCGGAGCATTTCCGCGAGGGAGGATTCGGACACCGTCCGATCATAGTTCGACGAACGCGCCGACTCCCTACGCGCGGTTGTCCCCCGCTACGCTCGACGGTCATGGTGACGTCGTCCGTCGGCAATGTCCCGGCCACGCCGAGCGCGCGGATCGCCGTGCTGGGTCGGGGCCCGATCCCGGCGGACGAACCCGTGCTCCGCGGCGACGACCTGGGCGTCCTGCGCGGCGACGGCCTCTTCGAGTCGATGCACCTGCGCCACGGGCGACCGTGGCTCCGCGACGAGCACCTGGCCCGGCTGATCACCGCGGCGGCAGCCGTCGAGCTGGACCTGCCGCCGACCGACGCGCTGACCGATCTGCTCGACTCCGTGCTCGTGGGCTGGCCGGCGGAGGTGGAGGGCGCGTTACGGCTGGTCTGCACCCGGGGCTCGGAGGCCGGCGGTCCGCCGACCGTCTACGCCACGCTGACCGCCGTGCCGGCGTCGTCGCTGGCGGCGCGACGGAACGGGATAACCGTGGCCGTCCTGCCGCTGGGGGTGCCCGCCGACGCGCGTACCGGGCTGGACTGGCTACCGGCGGGCATCAAATCCACCTCGTACGCGGTCAACAGCGCCGCCCGCCGCTGGGCCCGACGGGCCGGGGTGGACGACGTGCTCTGGGTCTCGTCCGACGGGTACGCCCTGGAGGGGCCGATCGCCAACGTGGTGTGGCTCACCGGTGACACGATCTGCACGGTGCCCGCCGCCACCACCGGCATCCTGCCCGGCACGACCGTCGCCTGGCTGCTCGCCCACGCGCACGAGCTGGGCCTGGACGGTGCCGAACGGATGGTGACGCCGGCGGAGCTGCACGCCGCCGACGGGCTCTGGTTCAGCTCCTCGGTACGCGGACTCGCCGAGGTGCGGATGCTGGACGGGGTACGCCGGGACCCCTGCCCGCGTACCCCCGCCCTGCACGAACTGCTGGGTTTCCCCGTCGACTGAGCCGTCAGCCGCCGACCCGGACGAGCCGCGCCGACAGGTGCGGGCTGAGCGGGTGACCCATCGCGGCCATCTCCTGTGCGTACAGCAGCGCGCCCTCGACGATGCCGAAGAGCCGGTGACCCCCGGTGACCTCCTTGGCGGTCGCCGTCCGCACCACCGCGTCGGTGGCGAACTCGACCTGGGTGCCGGTGCGCTTGCCGAGATGCAGCTCCATGACACCGGTCGGAGTCGTCAGCAGGGCCTCCAACTCGTCGGTGGCCCGGCCGTCCACCAGCACCGGCCGCCACCAGCCGACCTCACGCCCGGCCGGGCGGACGGGCCGGCTCTGCTCGTCGAGGATCCAGGCCCGCGACTCGTAGTGCAGGAACGGCCGGCCGTCGTGGCTGATCCGGATCTCCTGCGCGTAGTCGAAGTCCTCGATGGTGGGGAAGCCGCCCTTGCCCCGGCCCCGCCACAGACCGATGTACGGCAGCAGGCCGTCCAGCGCCGGGTGCAGCTTCGGCCCGACGCGCAGGTCGTGGCTCTCCTCGTACGGGTACTCCTCGACCGGCGGCGCGTTGAGCCACGGCGGTTGCAGCGGATTCTCGTCGCTCACTGTGCGCTCACCAACGTCCCCTTGAAATCCTTACCGCCAGATAGACCAGGCCACCGGCGAGCGCGCCCAGGCCGGCGACCAGCAGGCTGACGAACCCGATCTCGGTAACCATCCCGACCATCCTATGCTGGGCCCCATGGCCCGCTCTCTCGTCGTCAAGGTCACCGCCGGTGCGGACGCCCCGGAGCGGTGCGCGCAGGCGTTCACGGTCGCCGCCACGGCGGTCGCGGCCGGCGTGGACGTCTCGCTCTGGCTGACCGGGGAGTCGACCTGGTTCGCGCTGCCCGGCCGCGCCCAGGAATTCGAGCTGCCGCACTCCGCGCCGCTGGCCGAGCTGCTGCACGTCATCCTGACCAGCGCTCGGGTGACCGCCTGCACCCAGTGCGCGGCCCGGCGGGAGATCGGCCCGGAGGACGTACTGCCCGGTGTGCGGATCGCGGGCGCCGCGGTCTTCGTCGAGGAGGCGTTGGCCGAGGGCGCGCAGGCACTCGTGTACTGACCCCTGACTCAGCCGGATGGCGGAGTGCGAATACCGACCCGGCAACCCGAAGCGCTGCCTACGATTCGGATGTGACCGAGGCGACCCAGCGGTTCTTCGAATCCCTGCCGGCGCGGGCACCGAGGGTCCTGCGCGGCCTGGCCGCCGGAACCCTCCAGATCGACCTCGGCATCAACCACCAGACCGAGCACTGGCTGGTCCGGATGCGGCCGGGCGAGGTGCGGGCCACCCGCGAGCGAGGCCCGGCCGACGCCATCTGGTACAGCAGCTCGGCCCTGTTCGACAGATTGATCGCCGGTGAAGCCCAGGCCCTCGCCGCCGTGCTGCGCAACGAGAGCACCTTCAGCGGCGACGTGGTGCTCTTCCTGGCCTTCCGCCGCTTCTTTCCGGACCCGCCGGGCACGAGGGACCCGCGCGAGGTCGCCCGCGAGGCAGTCGGGCGGCGTTCGTGAAGGATCTCGTCAGCATCCTGGACGGCAACACCTTCCTGGTCACCGACCACCGTGGGGACATCGAGCCGTCCTTCGACTTCCCGACGGGACTGTTCTCGTTCGACACCCGCTTCCTGTCGAGCTGGGTGCTCACCCTCGACGGGCAGCGGTTGCACGCTCTCTCCGTGGACACCAGTGAGTCGTACCGGACCACGTTCTTCCTCGCGCCCGGCGAACCCACCCACTACCTGGACGCCAAGGCGTCGGTGATCCGCAGCCGCGAGATCGGGGGTGGCTTCGACGAGGAGCTGACCGTCCTCAACCACTCCGGCGAGGAGGCCGATTTCATCGTCCGGGTCGAGATGGGCAGCGACTTCGCCGACCTGTTCGAGATCAAACACGCCCAACAGAAGGTGGGCCGGACGACGGTCGCGGTGACCGACAACGAGCTGCGCCTGACGTACCGGCGGGAGGCCTTCCACCGGGAGACCCGGATCCGCTCCACGGCACCGGCACAGGTCGACCCCGCCGGGATGACGTTCCGCGTCCGGGTCGACAGCAACGGCGAATGGACGACCCGGCTGCGCATCTCCACCACCGTCTTCGGCGCGCGGGGCGAGGACATCCGCACGACCCTGCCGTACGCGGGCGGCCGCGGCGGGGACGCCATCCGCGCCGAGCACCGGGAGCTGATCGACCGGGCGCCGAAGCTCGGCTGCGACTGCGAGCCGCTGGCCGGGGCGTACCGGCGCAGTCTCAACGACCTGGCCGCGCTGCGCTACGAGTCGATCGCCCTGGGCGTACGGCTGATCGCCGCCGGGCTGCCGTGGTTCATGACCCTCTTCGGTCGGGACAGCATCATCACCTCGTTGCAGGTGCTGCCGTTCCTGCCGGAGCTGATCCCGCCGACCGCGCAGATGCTGGGCGGCCTTCAGGGGCACCGGGTGGACGACTTCCGGGACGAGGAGCCGGGCAAGATCCTGCACGAGCTGCGGTACGGCGAGACCGCCGGCTTCGAGGAGCAGCCCCACTCGCCGTACTACGGCTCGGCCGACTCCACCCCGCTGTTCGTCATCCTGGTCGACGAGTACGAGCGCTGGACCGGCGACACCGCGCTGGTCCAGCGGTTGGAGCCGCAGGTCCGCGCCGCGCTGGACTGGATCGACACCTACGGCGACCTGCTCGGCACCGGTTACCTGTCGTACCGCACCCGCAACCCGGAGACCGGCCTGCAGAACCAGTGCTGGAAGGACTCCTGGGACGGCATCTCGTACGCCGACGGCCGGCTGCCCGGCTTCCCCCGGGCCACCTGCGAGTTGCAGGGCTACGCGTACGACGCGAAGGTCCGCGCCGCCCGGCTCGCCCGCGAGGTCTGGGACGACCCGGCGTACGCCGACCGGCTGGAACGGGAGGCGGCGGAGCTCAAGCAGCGGTTCAACCGCGACTTCTGGATCGCCGACCGCGGGTACTACGCGCTCGCCCTGGACGCCGACGGTCAGCAGGTCGACGCGCTGACGTCGAACATCGGGCACCTGCTGTGGAGCGGGATCGTGGACGAGCCACGGGCCGGCAAGGTGGCCGAACACCTCCTCGGGCCGCGGCTCTTCTCCGGCTGGGGGGTGCGGACCCTGGCCGAGGGCGAGGGCCGGTACAACCCCATCGGCTACCACGTGGGCACCGTCTGGCCGTTCGACAACTCGATCATCGCCTGGGGGTTGACCCGGTACGGCTACCGGGAGGAGGCCGGGCGAATCTGCGACGCCATGCTGGCCGCGTCGGAGTACTTCGGCGGGCGGCTGCCGGAGGCGTTCGCGGGCTACACCCGCAGCCGCACCGGCTACCCCGTGGAGTACCCCACCGCGTGCAGCCCGCAGGCCTGGTCGAGCGGCACGCCGCTGCTGTTGCTACGCGTGATGCTCGGCCTGGAACCGCAGGGTGAACATCTGATCATCGACCCGGCCGTGCCGCCGGGCATGGGCCGGGTGGAGCTGCTGGACATCCCGGGTCGCTGGGGCCACATCGACGCGTTGGGGCGCAGCCGCGATCCGGACGATCGAGGCACGGGCGGCTGACCCGCCTCCTCAGTCGGGGCAGCCGACGGTGGCGGCCACGCGTGCGGCGGCCGGACCGAGTTCGGCCAGCACGGTCACGTCACCCGCGCGGTACGCGTACACCGGCGGGTTGTCCAGCAGTGGGGTGCCGCCGGCCAGCGCGGCGAGGGCGCTGGTCTCGGCCGGGCCGGGACCGGCGGCGGACCGTGCGGTACGGGCCAGGGTGCCGTCCGGGCAGGGCGCGGTGACCAGGTCCGGCGCGCTGCCGGTCGGCCGTCCCAGCGCGGTCAGGGCGGCCGTGAGCGCCGCCGCCTCCGGGCCGACGGCGGTGGCCGGCGGCGGGTCGTAGCCGGCGCCCGGCGGCCGGCACCCCGTGTCGACGGTCAACCGCAGCCGGCCGTCCCCGGTCGGCCGCCCCGCGACGGCGACGAACTCTCCGGCGTCGGCGCGTAGTTCCGGACCGTCCAGGCCGGGGCCGACGCCGGCCCGCCAGCTCGCGGGCAGCCGGTCGGCGATGCCGGTCAGTACGGCCCGCCCGGTGTCGGCGGGCGCCAACACGGCGATCTCGCGACGCAGCCGCGCGCCGTCGGCGAGTGGGGTGACGCGGCAGCCCGCGCTGACCCGCGCCGGTCCCAGCTCCAGCAGCCCGGTCGTGCCGGCGGCCCGGGCCAGCTCGCCGACCGCCCTGTCGACCACCGGAGCGGCCTCGGCGAGGGTGCGCTGCTCGCGCACCGTCGGTGGGTCGTCGCGGACCGACATCCAGGTGAGCCCGGCCAGCAGGAGGGCCCAGAGGACGGTCGCGACCAGCAGCCAGCGCCGCCCGCGCCGGGCGGGCGCCGGCGGGGCGGGGTCGCTCGACGAGGGCCAACCCGTCTGGACAGCACCGCTCACCCGGCCATGGTGTCACGAGCCGTCCTCCGCTCTCGAAAGGCAGTGGTCGACGACCCGACAGCCCGCCTTTCGGCCGGCATAACGCCAGGTCACCGGCCGATCGTTAGGCATTGAGCACCGTCCGAGCAGGTCCCGGACCCAACGGGACCCGATGTGGGGAGGAACAGTGCTCCAACCACCACCGAATGCGAGATCCGTCCGCTGGCGAACGGCCGTGGCATGCGTCGCGGCCCTGCTGGCCCTCACCGCCCAACCCGCCGTCGCCGCCCGACCCGCGCCCACGCCCGCCCGCGTCGACCAGCGGCTGCTCCGCCAGCTCGGCGCGACGGGCACCGGCAGCTTCCTCGTCTACCTGCGCAGCACCGCACCGGTGGCGCGGACCGCCAAGCTGCGTGACCCGGACGACCGGGCCCGCGAGGTGCACCGGCTGCTCACCACGACCGCCACGCGCACCCAGAAGGGCCTACGCACGCTGCTCAGGAACCGCAAGGCGGCATACACCCCGTACTGGATCGCCAACGCGGTCCGTGTCACCGGGAATCGCGCGCTGCTCGACGAGATCGCCAAGCGGCCGGACGTGGCGAGGATCGAGCCGAGCCGCAGTTATCCCCTGCTGCGGCCCACCCCGGCCACCGGCAGCCACGCGGACGCGAACGGCCCGGAGTGGGGGCTCACCAACATCAACGCCCCGCAGGTGTGGAGCGAACTCGGCGACCGGGGCGACGGCGTGGTCGTCGCCACGATCGACAGCGGCGTCCAGTACGACCACCCGGCGCTGGTCGGGGCGTACCGCGGCAACCTCGGCGGTGGCGTCTTCAACCACGACCACAACTGGTACGACCCGGCCGGCGGGTGCCCCAGCGCCGCGCCCTGCGACAACGTCGGCCACGGCACACACACCACCGGCACGATGGTCGGCGACGACGGCGCGGGCAACCAGATCGGCGTCGCTCCCGGCGCGAAGTGGATCGCCGCGAAGGGCTGCGAGACCGACTCCTGCACCGACGCCTCGCTGCTCGCCGCCGGCCAGTGGGTGCTGGCCCCGACCGACCTGAACGGGCAGAACCCCCGCCCCGACCTGCGCCCCGACGTGGTCAACAACTCGTGGGGCGGCGCCGGCGGCGACCCGTGGTTCGAGCAGACCATCGCGGCCTGGCGCGCTGCCGGCATCTTCGGGGTCTTCTCCGCCGGCAACGACGGCCCGGCCTGCGGCAGCGCCGGCTCACCCGGAGACAACGCCAACGCGTACGCCGTCGGCTCGTACGACGTGCAGAACACCATCTCCGACTTCTCCGGGCGGGGCGCCGGCACCGAAGGACGGTCGTACAAGCCGAACGTGGCCGCGCCCGGCAGCAACGTGCGCTCCAGTGTTCCCGGCGACTCCTACGCCGCGTACGACGGCACCTCGATGGCCGCGCCGCACGTCTCCGGCACGGTGGCGCTGCTCTGGTCGGCCGCGCCGACCCTCCGGGGCGACGTCGCCGGAACCGAGGAGCTGCTGGACCGCACCGCCCGCGACGTCGACGCCACCGCCTGCGGAGGCACCGCCGCCGACAACAACGTGTTCGGCGAAGGTCGGCTGGACGCGTACGCGGCGACGCGGGCCGCGCCGCGCGGCGCCGTCGGACGGATCACCGGCACGGTCACCACGGCCGGCGGCGGCGACCCGATCGCCGGCGCGACCGTCGGCGACGGCGCCCGCAGCGTCACCACCGGCGCGGACGGCCGGTACGCGCTGACCGTGCCGGCCGGCGAGGCGACGGTCACCGTCAGCGCCTACGGGTACGCCGGACAGAGCGCCACCGTCACCGTCACCGAGGGCGGGGCGGTCACCCGGGACTTCGCCCTGACGGCCAACCCGACGGTCACCGTGGCCGGCCAGGTCACCGACGCCTCCGGGCACGGCTGGCCGCTCTACGCCCGGATCGAGGTCACCGGCCGTCCCGGTGGACCGGTGTTCACCGACCCGGCCACCGGCCGGTACTCGTTCACCGTGCCCGGCAACGCCACGTACCGGCTCACCGTCACCGCCCGCTATCCCGGCTACCGCACGGTCACCCGGGACGTGGTCACCGGCGGCGACCCCGTGACGGCCGACCTCGCCGTACCGGTCGAGACCGGATGCACGGCGGCCGGCTACACCGGCAGTTTCGGCACCCCCCTGCTGCGGGAGAGCTTCGACAGCGCCGCGACGCCGGACGGCTGGTCGGTACGGGACCGCACCGACGACGGCGGCTGGACCTTCACCGACGCGGGCGAGCGGGGCAACCTCACCGGCGGCAGCGGCGCCTTCGCCATCGCCGACAGCGACCGTCTCGGCTCCGGCCGGACCCAGGACACCGACCTGGTGACCCCGAGCGTCGACCTGCGCGGCACGCCGGCGCCGGTGCTGCGTTTCCACAGCGACTGGCGGGCGGTCGGCGTGAGCGACACCGCCGACGTGGACGTCTCCACCGACGGCGGCGCCACCTGGACCACGGTCTGGCACCAGACCACCAGCCGGCGCGGGCCGGTCGTCGAGGAGGTGCCACTCGACCCGGCGGCCGGGGCCGCCACGGTACGGGTCCGGTTCCGCTTCCACGGCAGCTTCGCCTGGTGGTGGCAGGTGGACGACGTGCAGGTGGTCAACCGCGACTGCGTACCCGCCCCGGGCGGGCTGGTGCTCGGGGTGACCACCGACCGCAACACCGACACGCCGCTCGACGGGGTCACCGTGGTCAGCGCCGACCGCCCGCAGGACCGGGGCAGGTCGGCGCCGACGCCGGACGACCCGACGATGCCGGACGGCTTCTACTGGCTGTTCTCCGGGCTGACCGGGGCACACCGGTTCACCGCCAGCCGGACGCCGTACCAGGTGGCCGCCGAGACGGCGAGCGTGCCGGCCGACGGTGTCCGCCGCCTGGACGTCGCGCTGGCGGCCGGTCGCCTCACCGTCACACCGACGACCGTCCGGTCGTCCCAGCCGTACGGCAGCACCCGGACCGCGAAGCTGACGGTACGCAACACCGGCAGCGCGCCGGCCGCCGTCAACCTGGTGGAGCGCAACGGGCGGTTCGATGCGCCGTCCAGAGCCGGAGCGCCCCTGCGGGAGCAGCGGATCAAGGGGATCAGCAAGACCCGTACGGGCACCGCGTACGGCGCGTCCGGGACCGGGACCGGGACGCAGGACGCCTGGACCGGTATCGCCACCCTTCCGGCGGCGGTCTACGACAACGCGGCGGCCACCCTCGACGGCAAGGTGTACTCCGTCGGCGGCGGTGGCGGCAGCGGGCTGGAGCGCAAGGCCTGGCGCTACGACCCCGACACGGACACCTGGGCGGCGCTGCCCGACCTGCCGAGCGGCCGGGCGAAGCCGGTCGCGGCGGCCGTCGGCGGCAAGCTGTACGTCCTCGGTGGCTGGGGCGTCGACGACGACACCGTCGCCTCCGTGGACGTGTTCGACCCGGCCACCGACACGTGGAGCACGCTGGCCGGGCCGGGCAACCCGTTCCCCGTGGCGGCGGCCGGCGGGGCGGTCACCGGCGGGAAGATCTACCTGGTCGGTGGCTGCCAGGACAACGACTGCGCCGAATCGGACCGGCTCGTCGTCCTCGACCCGACCACCGGCACGTTCCGCACCGGCGCGGCGTACCCGCACCCGGTGTCCTGGCTCTCCTGCGGCGGGATCGGCAGCGCGGTCTACTGCGCCGGTGGCACCGGCGACGCCGACTACACCGACGCCTACCGGTACGACCCGGCGGCCGACGCGTGGCATCCCCTGCCCGACCTGCCGGTGGACCTCTGGGGCGCCCAGTACGCGGCGGCCGGTGACCTCCTGGTCCTGGCCGGTGGAGTCACGGCGGCGTCCACCACGGTCACCAACCGGACCATCGCGTACGACCCGGTGGCGGGGAGTTGGCGCGACCTGCCCAACGTCCAGTCCGGTCGGTACCGGGGCGCTGCCGCCTGCGGCGCGTACCGGATCGGCGGTTCGCCGTCCCCCTTCGTCGGCTCCCCGGACGCCGAACGGCTCAGCGGCCTGGAGCTGTGCGCCGGGGAGGCGGACCTACCCTGGCTGACCACCAAGCCGGGCACGTTCACCCTCGCGCCGGGGGCCTCCCGGACGGTCACCGTCAAGATGCGTGCCACGGCCGCCGCCGATGTGGCCCAGCCGGGCACCTACTCCGGCGAGCTGGGTATCGCGTCCGACACGCCGTACCGGGTTCCGGCGGTGCCGGCGCGGATGACCGTCTCGCCGCCGGCGAGCTGGGGCCGGATCCAGGGCAGCGTCACCGGGGTCACCTGCACCGGCGCGACCGTCGGGGTCGCGGCGACGGTACGGGTCAACCGGGTGGGCAGGACGACCGGCTGGACCCTGACCGCGAATCCGCAGGGCCGGTACGTCTGGTGGCTGCCCAAGGGCCGCTACGAGGTGATCGTCGCCAAGGACGGGTGGATACCGCAGACGCGGCGCATTCGCATCAGGGCGGGCCTCGTCGAGACCGTCGACGTCGTCCTCGCCCCGGTCTCGTCCTGCACGAGAGCCACCGGCATCTGACCGTGCCTACGGGTGACCGGCGGCTACCAGGCCGCCGGTCACCCCGCACCGGTCGTCCTGTCGGACTCTCCCCCGGCACACTGTCATCTAACCGACACCGACACATCCACAAAGCCAATGCCATCGATGAATGGTGGGTAGTGGACTAGTGACGCGAGCATCCACGAGGTGGTCCGCGTCGTCGGAGGGAGGCAGTAGGGTGACGCCAACAGCGACGTCGTCGGCGGCGAGAGGACCAGCAATGGGCACCGCCATCGTCAAGACCCCGCAGGAGCTACGCGAGTGGCGAGAGCGTCTCCTGGAACGCGTCCACATGACCAAGGAAACGCTGTACGACCTGGGGCGCAACTTCGAGCTTCGAGCCGACGAACGCGGCATCTACGAGATGGTTCGCTCTATCGACTACCTGCTCGGCGATGACGACTGACGGCCTTGCCGTCCCTCCCGATCTCATCGCCAGAGCCAGCGCCTTCGCCGACGACATCACCGCCCGAGTGCACCGGGTGGTCAGGACGGAGAAGAGCCTGTCGGCACTGCTGATGCCCGGCCGAAACGGCGGCCGGGTCATGGTGGGCATCGTCGAGGGGGACAACTTCGGCACCTTCCCCCTGTACATCGACAACCGGCACCGCCTCGATTTGCTGGTCAAGTTCAACTGCTGCCTGGATTCGAGTGGCAAGCATCTGGCCACGGATTCGTCCTGGCTCCATGTCACCGTGAAGGGCGACAAGGCACCGCTGTTCCGCTACGAGTACGTCCGAGAGGCCCAGAGCGGGGTGCCCTGCGCCCACCTGCACGTACACGGCCACCGCGACGAGTTCGCCTTCGTGATGCAGGACGGGGCACGAGGACGCCCCAAGGCGCGCAAAAGACGGCACGAAGTGCCCCGGCTGGCGAAGTTTCACTTCCCGCTCGGCGGACACCGCTTCCGGCCCTGCGTCGAGGACGTTCTCCAGGCCGTCGTGGAGGAGTTCTGCGTCGACACCGTGCCCGGATGGCGGGACGCAGTGGACGAGGGCCGCGAGGAGTGGCGCCGGCTACAACTGCTCGCCGCGGTCCGCGACGCCCCCGGCGTCGCGGTGCAGGCACTCGATGAGCTGGACTACAAGATCGCTCCGCCCGACTCGGTACCAGCCGACAACCCGGGCAGGATGCGCGCCTACTGACCGCTCCACGACGACCGGGGCCGGCCACCCAGGAGGATGACCGGCCCCGGTCGATCAGAGCGGTGGGTCAGGCGACGGTGACGGACACCTCGTTGATGCCCCGGCCGGCGGTGACGGCGGTGTCGCCGTTGCCGTGCCGGGACAGCGCCCGCAGCGTCCAGGCGCCGGGTGCGGCGAAGAACCGGAACTGGCCGGCGGCCGAGGTGACCACCTCGGCGGTGAACTCGCCGGTCGAGTCGAGCAGCCGGACGTACGCGCCCGGCACGACCTCGTCCGCCGCCGACCGGACGACGCCGGTGATGACGGTCTCCTTCTCAAGGTCCAGGCTGGCCGGCAGGGGCGCGGCCTGGTCAGGTGCGGCGCAGCCCGCAGCGGTGGGAGCGGTCATCGTCAGGCCTCCCCTGGCTCGTCGCCGAGCGCGACCGGCACGCCGACCAGCGAGCCGTACTCGGTCCAGGAGCCGTCGTAGTTCTTCACGTTGCGGTGACCGAGCAGCTCCTGCAGCACGAACCAGGTGTGCGAGGAGCGCTCGCCGATCCGGCAGTACGCGATGGTCTCCTTGCTGTCGTCCAGCCCCGCGTCGCCGTAGATCTTGCGCAGCTCGTCGTCGGACCGGAAGGTGCCGTCCTCGTTGGCCGCCTTGGACCACGGGACGCTGATCGCCGTCGGGATGTGACCGGCCCGCTGCGCCTGCTCCTGCGGCAGGTGGGCGGGGGCCAGCAGCCGGCCAGCGAACTCGTCGGGGCTGCGCACGTCGACCAGGTTCTTGGTGCCGATCGCGGCGACGACCTCGTCGCGGAAGGCCCGGATGGAGGTGTCCGGCTCCTGCGCGACGTACTGGGTCGCCGGGCGGGGCGTCGTCTCGGTGACGAGCGGGCGGGCGTCCAACTCCCACTTCTTGCGACCACCGTCGAGCAGCTTGACGTCGCGGTGGCCGTAGAGCTTGAAGTACCAGTAGGCGTACGCCGCGAACCAGTTGTTGTTGCCGCCGTAGAGGATCACGGTGTCGTCGTTGCTGATGCCCCGCTCGGACAGCAGCGCCTCGAACTGGGCCTTGTTGACGAAGTCCCGGCGGACCGGGTCCTGGAGGTCGGTCTTCCAGTCGACCTTGATAGCGCCGGCGATGTGGCCGGTCTCGTAGGCCGAGGTGTCTTCGTCGACCTCGACGAAGACGACGCCCGGGGCGTCGAGGTTCTTCTCGGCCCACTCGGCCGAGACGAGTGCGGTGTCGCGACTCATCGATTCACTCCCTGGTGAGGATGGATGGTGAGCCAACGCGCGAATATCGATGGGTTGAACTGTCGCACCGCGCGCGGGACCCAGCGGAAGGACGGGATCACGGGTTCGTGCGACGGCGCCGCTGCCGGGCGTTCGGTGGGATCACCGGAAAGGGTCGAGGACCCTGCGTGCCGGTGGCCGCCGTCAGGCGGCCGAAAACAGCCCCGCCGTCAGATGACAGGGCGACACAGGCAGGTGGCCACGCGGCACAGGTCGACCGCGCGCCGTTTGGTGAGGTGGGTCCCCATGGTCAGGCAGCCTACCAGCGATCCGGAGGGCTGCCACCGTGCCGACCACCATCCGGGAATCGTCCGGCTGCAGGGCCGCTGTGGCGTCCCAGCGGACCGGGCTGTCGACGCACGACTCAGCTGACCGAGTTGATCGGTACGTTCTTCGCGTCGGCGGTGACGGCCAGCCCTTCGGGCAGCGGCTGGACCTTGCGGACCGTGAGTTGGAACGGCAGGTCGGGCAGCGGCACGTCGATGGAGATGCTCTTGGCGTAGTTGCTGAGGATCGTGCGGGCCAGCGGCAGGTTCGGGAGCCCGGCGGCGTCCAGGTTGTTGAAGCGCAGGGCGACCGCGCCGTTCTTGGCGACGGTGACGTCGGCGGTGCCGGCGACGGTGAACTTCGTGCCGAGGATGTCGACCGGGGCGCTGACGGCCAGCTTGCCGCCCTGCTCGCCGAGGGTGAGGCCGGGTCGCTTCAGCAGCGCGGCGAGGCTCTCGTAGCTGATCGTGCCGGTGCCGTCGACCGTGTCGGCCACGACGTCGCCCTGCCCGGTCCGCAGCGTGTCCAGCGACGCCCGCACGTTGCGGGCGTCGACGTCCAGCACCGGCAGCCGTACGGCGTCACCGTCGACCGAGGCCTGCACGTCCCGCAGCGAGATGGAGATCCGCTCGTACCGCCCGTCGAGCACCTGCGTGAGGAACGGCATTCCACCGACCTCGACGTCGGGCGCCGCGGACTGCGCGCCCTGGTTGCTGATCTCCTGGCTGACCCGTTCGGCGATGAGCCGCTCGGCCACCCCGACCGCCACCCGGTCGGCGACCACCAGCAGGCCCGCCACCACGAGGAGCAGGACGACCAGGCCGATGAGCAGCTTGCGTCCGCGCCGTCGGGGCCGGGCCTGCTGCTGGTCGTCGACCGGATACTCCTGGGCCACGCCGCCTCCTGTCTCCGCCCGCCGCGACACGGCGGGTCGTCCGAACCGGTGCCGCTGCGCGGCGCACCCGTAGGTACCCGAGCGGCACCGACCTCAACCGTGGGCTCAGAGGAAGAGCATGCACATGGCGTACGCGGCGGGCGCAGCCAGGGCGAACCCGCCGAGCGGCCCCTGCATGTGCCGGGCGACCCACATGGTGGGCGGCTCTCCGGCCATGAGGCGACCTGCCTCCGCGTACCCCACCGCGAGGTCGGTGAGGACGGCGGTGACGGCCGCGACCAGGCCGATCACCGCGGCCCTGGTCGGGGTGAAGGGTGCTACCAGATAGCCGCCGAGCAGCGCGCTGACCAGCGTGCCCACCATCGCGCCGCCGACGACGCCGGCCGCGCCCCGGGGCACCTGCGGGGCCAGCCGGGGCCACGGCAGCACCGCGTCGGTGAGCCGGGCGACGGTGAGCGCGACCCCGCTCGCGGTCAGGCAGACGGTGATCGCCTGGGTGCCGGCGGGGATGCGGCTGAGCACGATCAGGGTGCCGAAGGCCACGACGCCGACCACGATGAGCAGGGTGGCGCCGAGGGAGTCGGTGACCCGGACCCGGTCGACGCGGCGGACCAGTTGGCCGAGCACGGCGGCGAGGAAGCCACCGACGGCCAGGTAGCCCAGCGGCGCCAGGCCGGCGATGTCGCTCCGGACGGCGGCGACGTCGGCGGCCGCGGCGACGGCGGCGCTGATCCCGCCCACCAGCAGCAGCGCCGGTGGGCGCATGGCCATCGTCCAGGCGAGCACAAACAGCAGTTGGACGCCGAAGACGATGACGGCGAACGGCAGGCGGTGACCCGGGCCCGACGTCTGCGCGCCGAGCACCAAGCCCACGCCGAGCAGCGCGGCGAAGCCGGCGATGGTCAGCGCCAGCGGGCGGTGCACCTCGACCGGAGGGACGACCTCCTCCTCCGGCTCGTCGGTCTCTTCCTCGGTACGACGGGCCGGCTCACCGGCGCGGCGGGCCCGGCGCGGTCCACCTCCACGGCGCTCGCCGTCGGCGACAGCCGGCCCGGTGCGCGGCGCGGGTGGGTGGCCACGGGTCGGAGCGGCCGGACCCGGACGGGGTCCGTCGGTCCACGAGTCGCGGCCGGCGTCCGGCGAGGTGGAGGGAAACACGCCCCGATCGTGCCAGATCGACCGCCCGGTGCAGTGGTCGCGGGTTTCAGTAACGTTAAAACCTGTGCCACGATCAGGGGCAAGCTAGACAAACGGGAAATGGCCTGACGGTGCAGCCGAGGCGATCGGCTACGCTCAACGCGTTACCCGCCCGTCAGCGACGCCGGGACCACGCAATTTCTCAGCGCACTCCCTCACGAGTGTGTCTGGTCGCGTGCGGCGATGCGCCGCCGGGACGGAGGTGATCGTGGAAATCCTGCTGCTGGTGACTGCGCGCGCAGGCGAACCGTCGGCTGTGTTGCCGGCTCTCGACCTGCTGCCACACTCGGTGCGCACCGCGCCGCGCGACGTCCGCACCCTTGTTGCCGGGCCCAGCCCCGACGCGGTGCTGGTGGACGCCCGGTCGGAGTTGAGCGAAGCTCGGGCGACCTCCCGGATGTTGCACGCCACCGGGCTCGGGGTGCCGCTGGTCGCGGTCGTCACCGAGGCCGGCCTGATCGCGCTGAACGCGGACTGGGGCGTCGATGACGTCATCCTCGCCTCGGCCGGTCCCGCCGAGGTGGAGGCCCGGCTGCGGCTCGCGGTCGGCCGCCTGAGCAACGCGACGGCCGGCGCCGGCGGCTCGATCCGGGCCGGGGAACTCACCATCGACCCGGACACGTACGCGGCGAAGCTCAAGGGCCGCCCGCTCGACCTCACCTACAAGGAGTTCGAGCTGCTGAAGTTCCTGGCCCAGCACCCGGGCCGGGTGTTCACGCGCGACCAGCTGCTGCGCGAGGTCTGGGGATACGACTACTTCGGCGGCACCCGGACGGTGGACGTGCACGTCCGACGGCTGCGCGCCAAGCTCGGCTCGGAGTACGAGTCGATGATCGGCACGGTCCGCCAGGTGGGCTACAAGTTCGTCGTACCCCCGTCGCGTTCGCTGCCGGAGACGGAGCACGCGCCGTTGCCCGTCTAGCTTCGCCCGATTCCCCATATGCCCCTTTTGCGCAGCTTGGCAGTCCTATTCTGACTGCCGGGTTTGTCGCAAAAGGGGGCAAGGGTGCGCGCAGGTAACACGGGGGCGACGGGCCGGGGGCTCCGGCCGACCGGGTGGAAGCCGTGACGCGGGTCAGCTCGACCGCGCGCGTGGCAGGGATCGTGACAGTGGTGGTGGCGGCGCTGCTCGGCTCCGCGTACGTGCTGGGCCGTAGCCTCGTCCCGGACCAGACCCGGCAGCACGCCACGGGCGTCACCACCGACGCCACCGGGCCCCACTACGCCGACCAGCCTCCCGAGCAGCCGTCGACCGAACACCCGAGCACCAGCCAGAGCGCCGCCGGTCCCGCCGAGGCCAGCCAGGACGGCACGGGCCGGGACGCCGGGGGCGACAAGCTGTTCGGCGCCCACACGGACACCGGCACCGCCCGCCTCGCGCTGACCTTCGACGACGGGCCGGACCCGCGCTACACCCCCCAGGTCCTCGCGCTGCTGCGCGAGTACGACGTCAAGGCCACGTTCTGCGTGGTGGGCGAGAACGCCCAGGACCACCCCGACCTGATCCAGGCGATCGTGGCGGACGGCCACACGCTCTGCAACCACTCCTGGCACCACGACGTCTCGCTGGGCAACCGGTCCGCCGACCAGATCCGCACCGACCTGATCCGCACCAACGAGGCCATCCGGGCAGCCGTGCCGGACGTCCCGGTCGTCTGGTACCGCCAACCCGGCGGCGCCTGGACCTACCCGGTGGTGTCGGTGTCCCGGCAACTCGGCATGACCCCGCTGCACTGGTCGGTGGACCCGTCAGACTGGCAGGCGCCCGGAGCCAACAAGATCGCCACCACGGTGCTCACGCAGGCGCAACCCGGGGCGGTCGTCCTCATGCACGACGCGGGCGGCGACCGGCAGGGCACGGTCGACGCGCTGCGCCGGATCCTGCCCGAACTCACCGCACGGTACGAGCTGGAGGCGCTGCCCACCGACCCCACGTGAGGCGGCCACCTTCCTCGGGCGACGGGTCCGGGACGCTACTCGGGCGACAGTCCGGGACGCGCCTGACGCAACGGCTACGGTGACGGGATGAGCAGCGCGGAACCGACCAGCGACCAGGTCACCCGGACCGACCGACTGTCCCCCGCGGAGATCGCCGGCGTACTGGCCCTGGCCCGAACGGCGGGCGACACCGACGGCGCGGACCCGCTGGACGAGCACGTCCTGCTCCGCCTGCGTGACGCGGACGCTCCGGCCGTACACCTGCTCGCCCGCGCCGACGACGGCACGCTGACCGGGTACGCGCACCTGGACACCACCGACCCGGTGGACGGGATCGGTGTCGAGTTGGTGGTGCACCCGGCGTACCGGCGGCGCGGCACCGGCCGCGCGCTGGCCCGGGGTGTGCTCGCGTCGGCGACCGGACCGCTGCGGGCGTGGGCGCACGGCGACCACCCGTCGGCGGCGGCGCTCGCCGTGGACCTGGGGTTCGCCCGTGCGCGGGTGCTCTGGCAGCTCCGCCGACCGTTGGCGGCTCCACTGGGCGAGCCGCGCCTGCCTGACGGGGTGGCGCTGCGCGCGTTCCGGCCGGGGGCGGACGACACGGCGTGGCTGGCCCTGAACGCGCGGGCCTTCGCCGAGCACCCCGAGCAGGGCCGGTGGACCCCGGACGACCTGCGGCTCCGGCTCGCCGAGCCGTGGTTCGACCCGGCCGGCTTCCTGCTCGCCGAGGAGACCTCGACCGGTCGACTGCTCGGCTTTCACTGGACGAAGGTGCACGAACGGCCCGGGTCGGCCCGGATCGGCGAGGTGTACGTGCTCGGGGTGGAGCCGACCGCGCACGGCGGCGGCCTGGGTCGGGCGCTGACCACGGCGGGGCTCGCGTACCTGCGGGACAGGCGGGGCCTGGACCGGGTGATGCTCTACGTCGACGACTCGAACACCGGGGCGGTCGCGCTGTACGAGCGGCTGGGCTTCGCCCGGTGGTCCGCGCACATCAACTACCACCTCGGCTGAGCGGCAACGGGCACTGAAGTGCCCCGGTTCACTTAACGGACAACTCACCCTCAGCGAGCGGTCACCTCGGGGGCCGGACCTGTTCACCCTGCGTTCACTTGCGACCGGCGAACCGGCTACCTGGCACTTCTAACTTTCGTGTCAGCCGGTCAGTGCCGGTCCTCGGGCCCCGGGATCGGGGCGCCAAGTCAGACGCGAAGGGAAACCCCTCAGGTGAAGCTCCAGCGGTACGGCACTATTGCCTGCCTCGCTCTTGCCGCGACGCTCGGCCTCAGTGCATGCGGCTCGGACAACAACGAGCCCACTTCCGGCGCCAGCGCCTCGGGCTCCGCCGCCGCGGTCGACTGCGGTACCGGCACGGTGAACGCACAGGGCTCGTCGGCCCAGAAGAACGCCATGGCCGAGTGGATCAAGGCGTACCAGCAGAAGTGCGCCGGCACCACCATCAACTACGAGGCTTCCGGTTCGGGCGCCGGCATCCAGGCGTTCATCGCCGGGACCGCCGACTTCGCCGGCTCCGACTCCGCGCTCAAGCCGGAGGAGCAGCCGCAGGCCGACGCCAAGTGCGCCGGCGGCAAGGCTCTCAACCTGCCCATGGTGATCGGCCCGGTCGCGGTCGTTTACAACGCCGGCAGCGGCGTGGACAACCTGCAGTTCAAGCCGGCCACCCTGGCGAAGATCTTCGCCGGCAAGGTCACCAAGTGGGACGACCCGGCCATCAAGGCGGACAACCCGGACGCAAAGCTTCCGTCCGCCGCCATCCAGACGGTCCACCGCTCGGACGAGTCGGGCACCACCGACAACTTCACCAAGTACCTGTCGAAGACCGCCGAGTCGGACTGGACCTTCAGCAACGCCAAGGCGTGGAAGGCCCCGGGTGGTATTGGTGCCGCCAAGTCCGACGGTGTGGCCAGCAAGGTCAAGAGCACGGTCGGCACGATCAGCTACGTCGAGTGGTCGTACGCCGAGAACTCCAGCCTGAACATGGCCAAGGTGCAGAACGGTGCCGGCGAGTGGGCCCCGCTGACCGCTGAGTCGGCCGGCAAGACCATCGCCGGGGCGAAGATCGAGGGCCAGGGCGACGACCTCAAGCTGTCGATCGACTACAACACCAAGGAGGCCGGGGCCTACCCGATCGTCCTGGCGACGTACGAGGTCGTCTGCAGCAAGGGCCTCGCGGCCGACAAGCTGAAGCTGGTCAAGGGTCTGCTGAGCCACGCCGCCAGCGCTGAGGGCCAGAACTCCCTGACCGACCTCGGCTACGCCCCGCTGCCCGAGACGGTCCGCACCAAGGTCGAGACCGCGGTCAAGAACCTCTCCTGATCCGAGACCACCACACCTCCGCAACCGAATCGAGCGAGCAGATGGGTGAAACCCCTCACCGCTCGGCCGACGCCGGCACCGGTGGGACGCGCGTGACCCAGAGTCACGAGTGGCCCGCCGGTGCCTCGGCGCGTGTGGCCGAGGCACCAGTCAGCACCCGTTTCCCGGGCGGCACCGGGCTGGGCGGCGGCGGCGACACGCTGCCCCGAAACCGGAAGTTCGGGGCCGAGCGGGCCTTCCGTGGCCTCACCCTGGCTGCCGGAACGACAGTGTTGGTCATCATCGTGGCCATCGCGGTCTTCCTGATCGCGAAGGCGATCCCGGCCCTACGCGCCAACTCCGCGAACTTCTGGACCTTCGAAGGCTGGTTTCCGAACGACAACCCGCCCACGTTCGGCATCGGCGCTCTCGCCTTCGGCACCGTGCTCACCGCCACCCTGGCGCTGCTCATGGCCGTACCTGTGGCAATGGGCATCGCGCTCTACCTCTCCCACTACGCTCCGCGCAGGCTTGGCAACAGCCTCGGCTTCCTGATCGACCTGCTGGCTGCCGTACCCAGCGTGGTGTTCGGCCTCTGGGGTCGCGACTACCTCATCGGCCCGGTGTCGGACCTCTCTGTCTGGCTCAACAAGTACTTCAGCTGGATCCCGATCTTCGGCGGCGACGGCCCCTACGGCAACTCGATCCTGCTCGGTTCTCTGGTACTGGCCATCATGATCCTGCCGATCGTCACCTCGCTCACCCGCGAGGTGTTCCTCCAGACGCCGAAGGCCAACGAGGAAGCCGCCATCGCCCTGGGCGCCACCCGTTGGGAGATGCTCCGCACTGCGGTGCTGCCGTACGGCCGTCCCGGCATCATCGCCGCGGTCATGCTCGGCCTGGGCCGAGCGCTGGGCGAGACCATCGCGCTGGCGTTGACCCTCGGCTCCACCTACGCCATCTCGTTCAACCTGCTCGAGTCCGGTGGTAACACCATCGCGGCCAACATCGCCAACCGATTCGCCGAGGCGAACGAGACCGGTCGGGGCGCCCTGATCGCCTCCGGCCTCGTGTTGTTCGCGATCACCTTGATCGTCAACATCATCGCGCGGGCGATCATCTACCGCCGCCGGGAGTTCACGGAGTCCGCCGCATGACCACAACCGTCACCTCCCACCGCACCCGGCCGCCGGCCCAGCCGGCTTCACTGCGGGCCCGGCGGCTGCCCTGGTACGCCGCACCGGTCATCGCCGTGGCGGCCCTCGCACTCTCCGCCGTGATCGTTTACGGCGGAGACATCGGCGGCCCGGTCCTCGTCGTCGTCCTCGGCGCGATCCTCTACCTGGCCGGGCTCTTCGCTGCGGCCAACGTGGTCGAGGGGCGTCGATCGGCCCGCAACCGTACCTGGAGCGCGCTGATCCACTCCGCGTTCGTGCTGGCGGTGCTGCCGCTCATCTCGGTCGTCTGGACGCTGGTCAGCAAGGGCACCGAGCGGCTGGACGGCAACTTCTTCCAGACCTCGATGAACAACATCGGGGCCCGGGACGCCAACGGCGGCGCGTACCACGCGATCATCGGCACGCTGGAGCAGGTCGGCATCGCCACCCTGATCACCGTCCCGCTCGGCATCCTCTGCGCCATCTACATCGTCGAGTACGGGCGGGGTCGGTTCGCCTTCGCGATCCGGTTCTTCGTGGACGTCATGACGGGCATCCCGTCGATCGTCACCGGCCTCTTCGTGCTGGCGTTCTGGGTGCTGATCGTGTCGCCCTGGTTCAACGACGGCCGGCCGAGCTTCTCCGGCTTCGCCGCCGCGCTGGCCCTTGCCGTACTGATGCTGCCCACGATCGTCCGGTCCACCGAGGAGATGCTCCGCCTCGTGCCGGCCCCACTGCGCGAGGGCGCATACGCGCTCGGCGTACCCAAATGGAAGACGATCCTGCGGGTGGTCCTGCCGACGGCGCTGCCCGGCATCGTCACGGGCGTCATGCTCGCCATCGCCCGCGCGGCCGGCGAGACCGCGCCGGTGCTCCTGGTCGCCGGCGGCGGCGCCGCGATCAACTTCAACCCCTTCGAGAACAACCAGTCGTCGCTGGCCCTCTTCGTCTACCAGCAGGCCGGCGAGGCGTCGAAGTATTCGCCGGCACGGGCGTGGACCGCGGCACTCACCCTGGTCGCCCTCGTGCTCATCCTGACGATCGCGGCGAAGCTGCTGGCCCGTCGCAACAGGCTCAGCCGATGAACCCCGGAGGTACCACCATGGCCAAGCGCGTCTCCGCCTCGAACGTCACCGCGTACTACGGCGGCTTCAAGGCGATCGAGAACATCAACCTGACCGTCGAGCCGAAGACCGTCACCGCTCTCATCGGGCCGTCCGGTTGCGGCAAGTCGACGTTCCTGCGGTCGATCAACCGGATGCACGAGGTGCTGCCGGGGGCCCGCGTCGAGGGCAGCCTGACCATCGACGACCAGGACATCTACGACCGGGACGTGGACGTCACCGCGGTCCGGCGCACGATCGGCATGGTCTTCCAGCGGCCGAACCCGTTCCCGACCATGAGCATCTTCGAGAACGTGGTGGCCGGGCTGAAGCTCAACGGGGTCCGCAAGAAGTCGATCCTGGAGGACGCGGCCGAGAAGGCCCTGCGTTCGGCGAACCTGTGGGACGAGGTCAAGGACCGCCTCGGCAAGCCGGGCGCGGGCCTCTCCGGCGGTCAGCAGCAGCGGCTCTGCATCGCCCGGACCATCGCGGTCGAGCCGCAGGTCGTGCTGATGGACGAGCCCTGCTCGGCCCTGGACCCGATCTCCACGCTGGCCATCGAGGACCTGATGTTCCAGCTCAAGGACAAGTTCACGATCATCATCGTGACCCACAACATGCAGCAGGCCGCCCGGGTGTCGGACCGCACCGCCTTCTTCTCGATCGAGAAGACCGGCGACCCGGGCCGGCTGATCGAGTACGACAACACCCAGAAGATCTTCAGCAACCCGAGCGTGAAGAAGACCGAGGACTACATCACCGGCCGCTTCGGCTGAGCCGCCGGACTGCACTCGACGACGCTGGCGGCGGGCTCAGCTCAGGACGAAGCGGGGCTCGCCGTTCGGCGGCAGGTCCAGGCGTGGGGTGACGGGGGTGGCGGCGTCGCGATCCGCCGCCGCGCTTGCCACTCCCGCCAGGTCGCCGGCCGCCGCAATCTGGGCCAGCGTTACCAGGGTCGGTGGCAGCATGGTCAGCTCCCCGGCCTGGGCCCGGGCCAGCGCGTCCGCCGGCCGGATCCACAGCGTGTGGTCGGCCTCGCCGGAGACGTCGCGGGTCCGCTGTCCGGCCGGCAGCAGGGCCACGAAGAAGTACGTGTCGAAGCGGCGCGGCTCGAACTCCGGAGTGATCCACCGGCTCCAGGGCAACAGCAGATCAGACCGCAGGGTGAGTCGGCGGTCGGCGAGCAGTGCGGCGAAGCCCAGCCGACGCCCCTCCAGGTCCTGCCGGGCCGTCTCCCAGTCGTCTCCGCTGACGTCACCCACCACCGTCGCCGGGCCGGGCCCGGCGAGCAGCACACCCGCCTCCTCGAAGACCTCCCGGGCGGCAGCGCAGACCACCGCCTGGGCGGCGTCCGCGCCCACTCCGAGCCGCCCCGCCCAGTCGGTCGGCGTCGGCCCAGCCCAGTCCAGGTGCGCGTCGGAGTCGGAGCGGTCCACCCCGCCGCCGGGGAAGGCGTACATCCCGCCGAAGGTCATGGCGGCGACCCGGCGGATGACGTACACCTCGAAGTCGGTGTCGGTCGGACGCAGCAGCAGCACGGTGGCCGCGACCCGCGGCGTCGCCGGGCTGCCGCCCTCGGCCTGGAACCGGCGGGCGTGCTCGACCAGGGCGGCCGGCGCGGCGAAGCCGTCGCTGTCGATCGTCATGCCCGCGAGCCTAGTGTCCGGCCCCGCTGTCGCCGGGCGAGCGTCAGGCGACGAGGCAGCCGGCTCGGTGCGACCGGTCGCCGCCGCGAGCGTGATGACTGTGTGGCATCAATATGCCGCACAGTCATCACGCTCATCGCGGCGTCAGGCCCGGGACCACCGCACCGCTGGCCGGGCAGAGACGGGCTGGGCAGCAGCGGGCCGTTCAGCTGGCTCGGCTAGCGTTCGACGCATGACTCGTTGGGGCATCCTGGCCACCGGCCACATCGCCAGCCGTTTCGCCGAAGACCTCCGGCTGGTGCCGGACGCCGAACTGGTCGCGGTCGGCTCCCGCTCCGCCGACAGCGCGCGGCGGTTCGCGGACACGTACGGCGCGCAGCGGGCGTACGGCTCCTGGGTGGAGCTGGCCGCCGACCCTGAGGTCGACGTGATCTACGTGGCCACTCCGCACGCCGCGCACCACGAGGCGGCGCTGACCTGCCTGACCGCCGGCCGCGCGGTGCTGCTGGAGAAGCCGTTCACCCTCGACCTGGCCACCAGCACCGAGCTGGTGGACACCGCCCGCGCCGCCGGGGTCTTCCTCATGGAGGCCATGTGGATGCGGACTAACCCGCTCATCCTCCGCGCGGTCGAGCTGATCGCCGAGGGCGCCATCGGCACGGTGCGCAACGTGCGGGCCGACTTCGGGGTGGCCGGGCCGTTCCCGCCGGAGCACCGGATGCGCAACCCGGCGCTGGGTGGGGGCGCGCTGCTCGACCTGGGGATCTACCCGATCAGCCTGGCGCACCTGCTGCTGGGCGTGCCGCAGCACATCCGCTCCTGGGCGCACCTGGGCCCGGAGGGGACCGACGAGAACACCGGCATCCTCCTCGGGTACGACAGCGGGGCAGTGGCCACGCTGAGCTGCGGCATGGTCGGCGCGAGTTCGTTGGCCGCCTCGATCACCGGCAGCGCCGGCCGTATCGACCTGCCGGAGCCGTTCTTCCGGCCGGCCTCGCTGACCCTGTACCGGGACGGCGCCGAGCCCGAGACGATCACCGCCGAGGAGGCCGGCAACGGCTACCAGTACGAGGCGATCGAGGTGGGGCGCTGCCTGGCCGCCGGGCTGACCGAGAGCCCGCTGGTGCCGCACACCACGACCCTCGAGGTGATGACCCTGCTGGACACGGTCCGGGAGCAGATCGGCGTGCGTTACGAGTGAACGCGAAACGGCCCCCGGACAGCCGGGGGCCATTTCGGGCACGCGGACCGGTCAGCCGAAGAGCGGCCGGACCAGCAGGTAGGTGACGCAGGCGATCAGCGCGGCCGCCGGGAACGTGATGATCCAGGCGATCACGATGTTGCCGGCGACGTTCCAGCGGACCGCGGAGAGTCGCTTGGTCGCGCCCACGCCCATGATCGCCGAGGTGATCGTGTGGGTCGTGGAGATCGGGGCCTTGAGCACCAGGGCGTTGAAGTAGAGCACCGCGCTGGCCACCGTCTCGGCGGCGAAGCCCTCCGGCGGCCCGAGGTCGATGATCTTACGACCGAGGGTGCGGATGATCCGCCAACCACCGGCGTACGTGCCGAGGGCCAGCATGGTGGCCGAGGTCCAGAAGACCCAGCCCGGGATGTGGGTCTTGCTCTCCTGGAAGCCGCCGGTGTAGAGCGCCAGCACCACGATGCCCATCGTCTTGGCGGCGTCCTGCATGCCGTGGCCGACCGACATGGCGGCCGCGGAGACGGTCTGCGCGTGGCGGAAACCCCGGTTGAGCTTGCCCGGCTGACCCTTACGGAACAGCCAGAGGATCGCCAGCATCAGCAGGTAACCGAGGGTGAGGCCGACGATCGGCGAGAGCACCATCGGCAGGATGACCTTCTCGCCGATGTTGCCCCACTGCACGATGCCGCCGCTGGACAGCAGGGTCGCGCCGACCAGGCCGCCGAAGAGCGCGTGCGAGGACGACGACGGCAGGCCGAAGTACCAGGTGATCAGGTTCCAGGCGATGGCGCCCAGCACCCCGGCGAAGACCACCCCGAGGCTGCTCACCCCCGTGGGGAGGGTGACCAGGCCGTCGCCGACGGTCTTCGCGACGCCGGCGCCGAAGTGGGCGCCGATGAAGTTGCCGACCGCGGCGAGGCCGAGGGCGATCCGGGGTGTCAGCGCGCGGGTGGAGACGCTTGTCGCGATCGCGTTGGCGGCGTCGTGGAAGCCGTTGGTGTAGTCGAACGCCAGGGCCACCGCGATCACCGCCAGGACGGCGATGAGTTCGGTAGACACCGGTTCAGGACTCCTTGACCGCGATGGTCTCGACCGTGTTGGCCACGTGCTCGAAGGCGTCGCAGGCGGCTTCCAACTCGTCGGCGACCTCCTTCATCTTCAGCACCGTCAACGCGTCGTACTCGCCGGAGAAGAGCCGGACGAGGAGCTGCCGGTTGATCCGGTCGCCCTCGTTCTCCAGCCGGTTGCACTCGATCCAGTAGTCCTCGAGATCCTTCATCGACTGCAGCCGGGGCATCGCCTCGGCCGTCAGCTTGGCCTGCTGGTCGAGCACGTTGACCATCTCGTGCAGTTCGCGGGGCAGCGCCGGCAGCTCGGTGAGCCCGTACAGGTAGAGCAGGTCGCCGACCGCCTCCAGGTGGTCCATCACGTCGTCGAGCAGCGAGCCGAGCCGGTAGATGTCCTCCCGGTCGAAGGGCGTGATGAAGGTCGAGTTGATCTTCTTGTAAAGATCATGCGTGATCTGGTCGCTGTCGTGCTCGACCTCGGTCAGTCGCTCGCTGACCGACTGCACGTCGACACCGGGCAGGGCCAGTTCGTTCAGCAGCGCGGTGCCCCGGACCAGGTTCTGCGCGGCCCTGGTGAAGAGCTCGTAGAAGGCGCCCTCGGTGGGGCGGAAGGAAAACTTCACAGCACAGACCTCGTCGCGTCGGTGGAAGGGTGGCGGCGTCCGTGGGCGTCCGCTCGGTGAATGCTAGGAAACGCCAGATCCGCAAATTCGCCGGCCCACCCCTGGTCGGACCACATTCACCGCTCGTTCACCTAGTGTTCATCTCGGGCGTCCCAGCCGTCCCCGCTCCCCCAGCAGCCAACCGCTCGCGCTCGTGCGCCACGTCGAAATCGGCAGGCGGATACCCCAGCCGGAGCGTGTCGAACGTCTCCTTCAGCAGATGGGCCACCGCCCAGTCCCGGTACCACTTACGGTCCGCCGGCACCACGAACCACGGCGCGGCGTCCGTGCCACACCGGCTCAGGGCCTCGGCGTACGCGGCCTGGTAGTCGTCCCAGTGCGACCGGGAGTCGACGTCCGACGGGTTGTACTTCCAGTGCTTACGCGGGTCCGTGAGCCGTTCCAGCAGCCGCTCGCCCTGCTCGGCGTACGAGATGTGCAGCATCACCTTGATCACGGTCACGCCATCCTCGGTCAACTCCCGCTCGAAGGAGTTGATCTCGTCGTACCGGGCCCGCCAGATCGCCTCCGGCACCAACGCGCCGACCCGGGCGATCAGCACGTCCTCGTAGTGCGACCGGTTGAACATGCCCACGTACCCCGCAGGCGGCAACTCCCGGCGGATCCGCCACAGGAAGTCGTGTTGCAACTCCTCCTCGGTCGGCGGCCCGAACGAGCGGATGTGCAGGCCCAGCGGGTTCATCGCGCCCGCCACCCGCTTGATCGTGCCGTCCTTGCCACCGCAGTCCATCGCCTGGAGCACCAGCAGCACCCGGTGCGCGGGGCGCGTCGACCCGGCCTTCGCCATCGCGAACAGCATCTCCTGCTGGCGGCCCAACTCCTCGCCGATCAGCTCCACCTGCGCGCGGGCCCAGGTCTTGCGGCGTTCGCCCATCTCCTCGGCGGCCGGCAGACCGGGCGTGGACCGGGGATCGATCGCGGCGAGATCCACCGGAGCGGTGACCCGCAACAGATCCCGCACGGACCCACCGCGCGGCGTCACGATCCGACCGCCCTGCTCCTGCCGGGATTCGCTCATCTGAGGATCATCGCCCACCCGCGCGCCATCCGCCCGGCGAGCCCGACGCGCCGGCTCAGACCACCAGGGCCAACCACTTGCGGTACGAGGTGGCGAACGGCTCGGTGCCGTCGCCGAGAGCGCCGTACAACCACCGGGCCGCCGCCTCGGCCTCGACCACCACGTCGTCCGGGTAGCCGAAGCGGGCCCGGTGCTCGGCGAACTCGTCCTCGTCCAGCAGCTCCACCACGCCGGTGGCCCGCCGGCGGACCACGTCCAGGTCGAGATCGATCAGGTGGACCGTGTCGTCGGACTCCCAACGGGCCGGAGTGGCGATGTCGCAGTAGACCTCGCTGGTGCGCGGCGGGGGGTTGAACATGCACGTCCACCAGGCGTGGTGCGGCACCAGCAGGACGAAGGGGATCTTCTCCACCGACGGCCGGCCGTGGTAGACCGACTCGGTGCCGAACGGGACGCCGAGCCAGACGCCGAGATCGTCCTCGGCGAGGCGGCGGGCCGGGTAGTCGCGGTGGGCGCTGCCGTCGTACTTGCGGTAGATCACTCGGACCACGTCGCTCGGCATGATTCGCACCCTAACCGATAGCGCCCACACGTCGTAGTGCCGCCGTAACCGGACGGCGCCGGCCGGCGGAGCCGACGGCGGGTACGCGCCACGCGGGCGGATGGGCGCGGTCGGTGTCGGCGGCGACGGGTACCGTCGCACGGTGACTCCGCCCCGCACCGCCACCGGTTCCGCCACCCCCTCGGCCCGTGGCGCGGGCCGGCGGCGGGGCGCCCGGCCCAGCGGCACGGAGCTGCTCGCGGCGGCGGTCGGCGCGGTCCCCGGCGGCACCGCGCGGCCCGGCCAGCAGCAGATGACCACCGCCATCGAGGATTGCGTGACCAGCGGCGAGCACCTGCTCGTGCAGGCCGGCACCGGCACCGGCAAGTCACTGGCCTATCTTGCGCCGGCCCTCACCGTGGACGGCCCGGTGGTGGTCTCCACGGCCACGCTGGCGTTGCAGTCCCAACTCGTCGACCACGACCTTCCCCGACTGGCTGACGCGGTCGAGCCGCTGCTCGGCCGCCGGCCCACGTTCGCGGTGCTCAAGGGTCGCCACCACTATCTCTGCCTGGCCCGACTGGACAACTCCACCGCCGACGAGCCGGAGGACACCCTCTTCGACGCCCCGGCCACCCGCCCCGGTGGCGGCACCAAGTGGCTCGGCGAGGCCGGCCGGCTGGGCAAGCAG
Organism: Micromonospora sp. CA-248212; assembly: GCF_050948405.1. NCBI lineage: Bacteria > Bacillati > Actinomycetota > Actinomycetes > Micromonosporales > Micromonosporaceae > Micromonospora > Micromonospora sp. CA-248212. The sequence goes on from NZ_CP192023.1 coordinate 6,734,533, forward strand.
ATCGAGCGCCTGCGTGACTGGGCCGAGAAGACCGACACCGGCGACCGCGACGAGCTGGACCCGGGCGTCGACGACCAGGCGTGGCGGCTGGTCTCCATGCCGTCGCGGGAGTGCGTCGGCGCGACCCGCTGCCCGTTCGGCGCGGAGTGCTTCGCCGAGGCGTCCCGGGCCCGCGCCCGCGAGGCCGACATCGTGGTGACCAACCACAGCCTCCTCGCGGTGGACATGCTGGCCGAGCGGCACATCGTCCCGCCGCACAAGCTGCTGATCGTCGACGAGGCGCACGAACTGGCCGACCGCGTCTCCTCCGCCGCCCAGGCCGAACTGGTGCCGGAGATGATCGACCGGTCCACCCGGCGGGCCCGCCCGCTGCTGCGCCCGGAGACGGCCGACGCGCTCGTCGCCGCCGGTGACGCCCTCGCCGTCGGGCTGGCCGAGGCGCCGGCCGGTCGCCTCACCGCCGGTCTGCCGACACCGTTGCGCGAGGCGTGCACCCTGCTCGACTCGGCCACCCGCGCCGCCCTGGACGCCATCGGCGACATCAAGTCCGACGACCCGGATCCGGTGCGCAAGCAGCAGGCCAAGGCCGCGATGGACGACCTGTCCACCACCGCCCAACGGCTCCTCGAAGAGGCCGACCACGACGTGGCCTGGGTGGAGAAGAACGACAGCGGCAACCGACGGGCACTGGTGGTCGCACCGCTGTCGGTCGCCGGCACCCTCGCCGCCCACCTGTACGACGAACGCACCGTGGTCGCCACCTCGGCCACCCTGGCGCTCGGCGGCCGGTTCGACACGGTGGCCCGCGCCCTCGGCCTGGACGCGCCGCCGGTTCCGGCGTCGCCCGCCGCCGCCGCGCAGGCCGCCCGCACCGGCGCGGGCCGCCCGGCCGCCGAGACACCGGGCCGCCGGCTGGCCGACGCCACCACCATCCCGGCGACCGAGGGACCGGGCTGGCGCTCGCTGGACGTGGGCTCGCCGTTCGACTACGCACGGCAGGGCATCCTGTACGTCGCCGCGCGCCTGCCCCGGCCCAGCGTCTCCGGGCTGCCCGACGCGGCCGGTGAGGAGCTGCTCGGGCTCGTCGAGGCGCTCGGTGGTCGTACTCTGGGGCTTTTCTCCTCCCGACGGGCCGCGACGCAGGCGGCGGAGCTGCTGCGCGCGCGGACCGACCTGCCGGTGTTGTTGCAGGGCGAGGAGGCGCTGCCGCTGCTGGTCCGCCGGTTCCGCGAGGAGCGGTCGAGCTGCCTGTTCGGGGTGATGTCGCTCTGGCAGGGGGTGGACGTGCCGGGCGACGCCTGCCAGCTCGTGGTCATCGACCGGCTGCCCTTCCCCCGGCCCGACGAGCCGCTCGCGGCGGCCCGCGCCGCCGCCGTGGACGCGGGCGGCGGCTCCGGGTTCGCCGCCGTCAGCGTGCCGATCGCCGCGGTACGCCTCGCGCAGGGCGTGGGCCGGCTGATCCGAGCCACCGGCGACAAGGGGGTCGTCGCGGTGCTCGACTCACGCCTGGAGACCGCCCGAGGCTACGGACCCTTCCTGCGCCGTTCCCTGCCCCCGTTCTGGTACACGACCCGCCCCGAGGTGGCCCGCGGCGCCCTGAAACGCCTAGCCACCACGTAAAAGCCCGCGCCCCGGACTCGGGCCCCGAACTCCGCGCCGATCTTGCAGTTTCGGTTGCCGATATGGTGCTTTTGGGCCCTATTGTCACCACCGAAAGTGCAAGATCGCGGAGTCCGGGGGTGGGGGCGGACGGTCAGGGGGCCTGCGAGGCGACGACCACGGCGTCGGGCGGGGTGTCGGGGACCGTCCGGGCGACGAGGCGGCGTACCGCGGTGTTCAGCACCGCGATCAGCGGGACGGAGACCAGCGCGCCGGTGATGCCCGCGAGCACCACGCCGGCCGCGATCCCGATGATCACCGCGAGCGGGTGGATGGCCACCGCCCGGCCCATGATGATGGGCTGGAGCACGTGCCCCTCGACCTGCTGCACGCCGATCACGGCGCCCAGGATGATCAGCGCGGTGACCGGGCCGCTGTCGACAAGCGCCACCAGCACGGCGACACCGCCGGAGAGCGCCGCACCGACGATCGGGATGAACGCGCCGAGGAACACCAGGGCGGCCAGCGGGAAGGCGAACGGCACGTCGAAGATGACCAGGAAGATGCCGATGCCGACGGCGTCGATGAAGGCGACCAGCACGGTCGCGCGGACATACGCGACGAGGGTCTGCCAGGCGGCCCGCCCGGCGTCGTCGACCTTCCAGCGGGCGGCCACCGGCAGCAGCCGGACGACGAAACGCCAGATCTTGTTGCCGTCGCGCAGGAAGAAGAACGTCGCGAACAGCACCAACAGCGTGCCGGTCAGCACCTCCGCCAGCGTCGCCGCGGTGCTCAGCGCGCCGCTGGTGAACTTCGAGGTGTTGTCGTTGATCCAGCCCTGCGCCTCGTCGATGTACCGGTCGAGCTGGGTGTCGGACAGGTGCAACGGGCCCGTCTTGAGCCAGTTCTGAATCTGCCGGACGCCCTGCGACGACTTCTCGCTCAGCTCCGGAACGCCCCGGATGAACTCGTTGACCACCAGGGTGAGCGTGCCGATGACCGCCGCCAGACCGCCGACCAGCACCACGGCCGTCGCCAGCGAACGGGGCAGCCGGGCCCGCAGCAGCCAACCCACGGCCGGCGCGAGCAACGCCGAGAGCAGCAACGCGATGGCCAACGGGATGATCACGATCCGGACCGTGCCGACGATCCGGAGCAGCGCCCAGGCCACCACACCGATCACGATCAGCCGCCAGCACCAGGCGGCGGCGATCCGCAGGCCGTGCGGCACGTCGGCGTCGTCCCGGCTGGACGTCGAGCTGTGCAGGTCCACCGGGGGCTCCGCGCCGACGACCGTGGCCTGCGCCGGGGCGGCCGGCCCGGGGACGGCCGGCGAGGCGATGCCGGGCGTCTCCGGCGCGTCGCTCGGGGTCTCCTGGGCGGCGCGTACCGACTTCTTTTCTGACTGGTAGGCGCGGCGCAGCCGCCCGCGTACCCGCTCGAAGCGGCTCAAGCGCACCTCCTGGCAGAAGAGTCGTCCGCCCACGGCGACAGGTCGGACAGCATACGTCCGTTCCCGACACCGTAGGGCAGTTCCGCCACACAATGCCCGCACGACCATGGGCGTAACCACCGGCGGCCGGTCAGCTGCGACACGGTAGCGTCTGCCCCGTGACCGCCGACCAGGATCTCGACTCCGGCCTGCCGATCCGCCTGCTGCACGACCGCGTGCTGGTGCGGATGGAGGGCAGCGAGGGCGAGCGTCGCTCCACCGCAGGAATCGTCATCCCGGCGACCGCAGCGGTCGGCAAGCGCCTCGCGTGGGCCACCGCCGTGGGTGTGGGGCCGAACGTCCGCGCCATCGTCTCCGGCGACCGGGTGCTCTTCGACCCCGACGACCGCTCCGAGGTCGAGCTGCACGGCCGCGGGTACGTGCTGCTGCGCGAGCGCGACGTGCACGCCGTGGCCGCCGAGCGGATCGAGAACGACCCCACCGGCCTCTACCTGTAGCCGCCCCGCCCCGGGCCCGACCGCTTCGTTTGTCGGACCGTACGACGGGAAGCCAGCCGGCGACCGTTGCCCTGGGGAGGGACGATGCCGGTATTCGTGAAGAAACTGCTGACCTGGGGCAGCGTCGCGTTCCTGATCTACTTCATGGCGTTCCGGCCGGACGGCGCGGCGCAGTTGTTCAAGGGGATCGGGGCGGCGTTGATCGCCATGGCCCAGGGACTCGGCGACTTCCTCACCACCCTGATGACCTGACCCCGCCGGCCGCGCCGCGAGACCGCCCGCCCGCGCTCAGGCGTTACCGGGCGGCCACGGCGCGGCGGGGCGCAGGCCGTGCCAACCGGGCGGCGGATAGTTGCCGACCGGGGGCGGCGGGGCGAGCACCACCGGAATGGGCACCACCGGCTCGTCGGGCGCGGACACCGATCGCTGCGTGCCGTCCGGAAAGCGCAGGTGGTACTGGCTACCGTCCCAGACACCGACCGGGGCCTGCGGGTCGCGGCCCACGAAGTACGACCGGTACGCGGTGATCGCCTCCAGGAGCTGCCGCTCCTCGACGGCGGTCCGTTCCCGGTCGGACGGCTTACGGTCCAGACCGCGCAGCGTCCCGTCCCGCAGCAGGGCCAGCCGGGTCGCGGCGAGCTGGTACCCGCGCATGGCACGCGCACCGGCGTCGCCGCCGACGCGGCGTGCCCAGCTCCGGGCGGCGTGCCGACGACCCAGGCTGCTCAGGGCGGCCACCTCCGGTGGGCTCAACCAGCCGGCGCGTACGTAGTCCGGCAGCGTCCGTTCGGTGAGCCGCCCTTCCCAGGCGCGCAGCCACACGGCCAGCCCGACCACGCCGAAGAACACCGGCACCATCAGGCCCAGGAAGCCGTACAGCATGATCACGGCCTCGCCGGTGGCCTGGGTGAGCGTCGGCAGCAGGTTCCACGTGCCGTGCAGCATCATCGCGAGCAGCAGGCCGGCGATCGGGGCCAGCACCCGGACCCGCCGGTCGGCGCTCCGGGAGGCCACGCCGAGCCCCACGCCGGTCATCGAGGTGAAGAGGGGATGGGCGAACCCGAACAGGAGGATCCGCACGATGAAGATGGCGATCACCTGTTGGGTGCCGGTCGCCGGGCCGTACCGGTCGGCACCGGCCGCGTAGCCGTACCCGCCCAGGTAGAGGATGTTCTCCACCATGGCGAAGCCGACCGCGGAGAGCCCGCAGTAGACCAGGCCGTCGGTGATCCCGGACCACTCCCGGCGGCGGAACACCAGCAGCAGGATCGGGCCGAGCGCCTTGGTCAACTCCTCGATGAACGGCGCCACCAGTACGCCGGTCAGCGCGTCCGGCAGCCCCCAGTCGGCGAATCGTCCGGCGGCGAACTCGTTGACGTTCAGCGAGGCGGCGGTGGAGACGAACGCCCCCCAGGCGAAGCAGAAGACCAGGTATTTCAGGGGTTCCGGTTCGTACCGGTCGAGCCAGAGGAAGCAGGCGACCAGCACCGGCACCGGCAGGATCGCGGCGCCCACCCCGATGAGCAGCGCGTCGAGGCCGAGCGACTGACCGAGGCGGACGACCATGAAGACCGCGCACGCGGCGATGAGCAGCACCACCCCGGCCAGCACCAGGAACCGCAGCCAGCCGAAGCGGCGCGGCGGCATCCCGGGTGACGTGCCGGCGGGCGGAACCGCGGGCGGGTGCGGCGGCGACGGCAGGGGTGCACCGGGCGGGGTGTCGGCCATGCGGTCAGCGTAGCCATCCCCCGCCGGCTGGTCCGGTCGCATCCACAGCCGCTATGCTGCCGGCAGGTCACGAGCGCCAGCGTCAAGCCCCGGCTTGCTGGCCGGCAACCCTCGTCGAGTTCGCGGTGGGGTGCCCCGGGTGATGACCGGGCCCAGCCCGATCGGCGTGCTGGGCAAGCGCGGACCCCGTCCCGATGCCATACCCGGGGTCCCTGACCCCGGAGGTTCCGGCGTGTCCGTCACCCTCGTACCCTCGCTGCCCAGCCTGCCCGCTCTCGCGTCCCCGCCGTCGGCGGCGCTCGACGTGCTGGGCGTGCCCGGCGAGATCAACCTCGACTACGCGGCCACCGCGCCGTGCGCGCGGGCCGCGGCCGACGCGGTCACCGAACTGCTGCCCTGGTACGCCAGCGTGCACCGGGGCGCGGGAGCGCTGTCGCGGCGCTGCACGCTGGCCTACGAGCGGGCCCGGCAGACCGTCGGCGACTTCCTCGGCGCGGGCGCCGATGACCACGTGGTCTTCACCCGCAACACCACGGACGCGCTCAACCTGCTGGCCCGGTCGTTGCCGGCCGGCACGACGGTGGTCACCTTCGCCGGTGAGCACCACGCGAACCTGCTGCCCTGGCCGCGCGGCTCGGTACGCCTGCCGGTACCCGCCAACCCGGCCGGGGCGGTACGCGATCTCGCCGCCGCGCTGACCGAACTGCGCCGCGACAGCAACCCCGCGCTGCCGGTGCTGGTCGCGGTGACCGGGGCGAGCAACGTGACCGGTGAGCTGTGGCCGGTCGCCGAACTGGCCCGGGTGGCCCACCGGCACGGCGCCCGGATCGTCCTCGACGCGGCGCAGCTCGCCCCGCACGTCCCGGTCGACAGGCGCACGCTCGACGTGGACTACCTGGCCGTCTCCGGCCACAAGCTGTACGCCCCGTTCGGCGCGGGTGTGCTCGTCGGCCGGGCGGACTGGCTGGACGCGGCCCCGCCGTACCTCGCCGGTGGAGGGGCCACCAGCCACGTCGGGCCGGCCACCCACGACGTGACCTGGGCGACCGGTCCGGCCCGGCACGAGGGCGGCACCCCCAACCTGCTCGGCGCGGTGGCGCTGGCGGCGGTGTGCGCGGCGTTGACCGACGCCGACCGGGTCGCGCTCGCCGCCCGCGAGCAGGCGTTGCTGGCCCGGCTCCGCGCCGGCCTCGCGGCCCTGCCGCACGTCGTGGAGTTGCGGACCTTCGGCCCGGACGCGCCCCGGGTCGGCATCGTGTCGTTCGTGGTCGCCGGCCAGGACTCGGCCACGGTGGCCGCCCGGCTCGCCGCCGAGCACCACATCGGCGTACGGGACGGGTTGTTCTGCGCCCACCCGCTGGCCCGGCGGCTGCTCGACGAGGCTGCCACGCGTACCGGCCGGAGGGATCTGCCGCCGACCGCGCTGCGTGCCAGCATCGGTCTGGGCAGCACCGCCGCCCAGGTGGACCGGCTGCTCGCGGCGCTCGCCGAGCTGGCCTGAGGCGCGTTCTCAGCCGACTGGCGGGGCGGTGGGTGGCTTCGGCGCGTCGCCCGGCTCGGCGGGCTCACCCACCGGCCGCTCCTGGTCCCCGAAGGAGGTGCGGATGCAGCGGTTCGCCTCCTCCTGCTCGATGCCGGAGGCCACCAGCAGGTCACTGGCCGTGGTGCGGATCTGGGCGATCACGACGCTGCCGGAGAAGCCCACCCCCTCCCCGTACGCGCGGCCGGCCTCGCTGACGGCCCGCAGCGACCGCTCCCGCGCCTTCTGCGGCTCCTCCCCCGCCGCGAACTCGTGTTTGAGCAGCCGGACCGACTCGGCGAGGTGGCCGATCGCGTCCGGCATGGGGTCGGGCACCGGCTCGTCGTCCTCGATCAGGGTGACGGACCGGCGGATCAGGGTGCCGGAGTTGCGCATCGCCCGGTCGATCGGGTCGGCCGCCTCCGCGTAGTGGACGAGTTCGTCCCGGCGGTGCCAGCGGGCCGGCGACAGGGTGGCGGTCTCCTTGGCGCCCTCGATCGCCTCGCTCAGGGTGGCCAGCTCGTCCTTGTTGTTGCGCAGCCGTTCCAGCGCCCGCTGGATGGTGGCGCGGTCCCCGGAGCGCAGGCCGTCGGCGGTGGCGTCGAGCTGCGCCGCGAGCAGGTCCAGCGCCGGCCGGGCGGCCCGGTTGATCACCCGGAGCGGGTTCAGCGGCAGCAGCACCGCCGTCACCAGCAACGCGACGCCGCCGCCGAGGAACGCGTCGACGAAGCGGGGGATCTCCAGATTCTGGGTGGACGGGCTCAGCGTCACGATCAGCACCGCCGTGGCCGCCGCCTGGATGACGATGGCCACGCTCGCCCCGGCGAAGATGGTGAGCAGGATCGCCACGGTGACCACCAGACCGAGCTGCCACGCGCCGGTGCCGAGGAAGTAGATCAGCAGGTCGCCGACGGCCACCCCGACGCCCACCCCGACGATCAGCTCCACGGTCCGGCGGAACCGCTGACCCACCGACGCGGCCAGGGTGCCGACCGCGGAGATCGGCGCGAAGACCGGCTGCGGGTTGCCGAGCACCTTGTGCGAGACGAGGTACGCCAGGCCGGCCGCCAACCCGGCCTGGACGGCGAGCCCACCGGCCATCCGCACCCGGTGCAGCCGGTCGTGCAGGGTGGCCCGGCTGCGGTGCTTGAGTTGCTCGGTGGCCTCGGCGATACGCGCTCCGTCGACGTCCACCAGTCCGTCGCGCAGCGGCACACGCCGCACCGTCGGAGGTCTCTTGTCCCGGGCCACCGCCATGGGCGCGACTACCCGTGGCAGACCCGCTGAATCCTCCCGCCGGCGCGCGGTGCGGACGAATGCGGCAGACTCGGACGGTGGCCGATCTGCTGGAACGGTGGCGGGCGGCGGTCCGCGCCGCCGGCGCGGAAACCGACGAGCACGCGACTCTGGCCGGTGAGCGGCTGCTCGCCCGCTGGCGGGAGCCGCACCGGCAGTACCACACCGTCACGCACCTGGCCGCCGTACTCGATGTGGTGGACCGCCATGCCGGGCTGGCCGAACGGCCGGACCTGGTCCGGTTGGCAGCCTGGTGCCACGACGCGGTCTACGACCCCCGGGCCGCCGGTGACGCCAACGAACGGGACAGCGCGGAACTGGCCGGGAGCCTGCTCACCGGGCTCGGGGTGCCCGAACCCGCGGTGGCCGAGGTCCGCCGGCTGGTCCTGCTCACCGCCGGGCACCGGGTGACGGCGGACGACGACGACGGCGCGCTGCTCTGCGACGCCGACCTCGCCGTGCTGGCCGGCCCGCCGGCCGCCTACGACCGCTACGCGGCGGCCATCCGACGGGAGTACGCGCACGTGCCCGACCCGGCCTTCCGCACCGGTCGGGCCCGCGTCCTCACCGGGCTGCTGGAACTGCCCGCGCTGTTCCGGCTGCCGCCGCTGGCGCAACGGTGGGAGGCTTCGGCCCGCGACAATCTTCGTCGTGAGCTGGTAACTCTCACCGGGCCGGCGAACCGCTGAGGTGCTTCGGGCGGCGCAGCCCGGCGTCGCGCAGCAGCCGGACCAGTTCCCGGCTCGGCACCACCCGGGCACCGAGCCACACCGCCGCCGCGAACCGATCGGCCGGAATGTCGTAGTGGTCCCGGTCGAAAGCGCGTCGGGGTGCGCCCAAGGCCTCCGCGAAGGCGTGCAACTCGGCGTAGGAGACATCGCTGATCAGGTGCGACCAGAGCCGACCGCGCCACGGCCAGGCAGGCCGGTCCAGGTAGAGCATGTCGCCAAAGCTAACCCGCGTTGATGACCGCTGACACACGGCTTAGCCTCGGCGGCATGGCCCCCACCGGACTCCTCGACGACCTGCGCGCCGCCCTGGGCGAGAACGCCGTGCTCACCGACCCGGACCTGCTGCGCGGGCACCAGCGCGACGAGGCCGACCTCTGCGCCGCCGGCGTACCCCTCGTGGTGACCCGTCCCCGGACCACCGAGCAGGTGGTCGCGGTGGTCCGCGCGGCGGCCCGCCACGGCGTACCGGTCGTGCCGCAGGGCGCGCGAACCGGGCTGGCCGGCGCGGCGAACGCGGTGGACGGCTCGGTGGTGCTCAGCACCGTCGCGATGGACGAGATCCGGGAGATCGACCCGGTGAGCCGCATCGCGGTCGTCCAGCCGGGCGTCGTCAACGCCGCGCTCGCGGCGGCGGTCGCGAAGCAGGGCCTCTGGTACCCGCCGGATCCCGGCTCCTGGGAGTCGTCCACGATCGGCGGCAACGTGGCCACCAACGCGGGCGGCATGTGCTGCGTGAAGTACGGCGTGACCACCGAGTACGTGCTGGGCCTGGAGGTGGTGCTCGCCTCCGGGGAGGTGCTGCGCACCGGCCGGCGTACCGCCAAGGGGGTGGCGGGCTACGACCTGACGCGGCTCTTCGTCGGCTCGGAGGGCACCCTCGGCGTGATCACCGAGGTGACCGTGGCGCTACGGCCCGCCCCGGCCGACTCGTTGACCCTGGTGGCGGTCTTCGGATCCACCGCGGCGGCGGGCACGGCGGTGGCCCAGATCGCCGCGCGGGGCCTCACCCCCAGCCTGTTGGAGTTGCTGGACCAGACCCACCTGCGGGCGATCGAGGCGTACCGGCCGATGGGCCTGCGGACCGACGCGCAGGCCCTGCTGCTGGCCGCCGCCGACACCGGTGACCGGGCCGCCGACGACCTGGCCGCCGTGGCGCAGGTGTGCGAGGCGGCCGGCGCCGAGGAGGTCTACGCGGCCACCGACGCGCTGGAGGCGGCGGCGTTGTTGCAGGCCCGTCGACTGGCCCATCCCGCGATGGAGAAGTTCGCCGCCGACACCCACCCCGGAGGCAGCGGCGGCCTGGTGATCGACGACGTGGCCGTGCCGCGCGGTGCGCTCGCCGCGCTGCTCGACGGGGTGGCCCGGATCGCGGCGGAGTGCGAGGTGCCGATCGGCGTGGTGGGGCACGCCGGGGACGGCAACATGCATCCGAACATCGTCGTCGACCGGGCCGACCCGGAGAGCGTGCAGCGAGGTCGGCGGGCGTTCGACGAGATCATGCGCCTCGGTCTGGACCTGGGCGGCACCTGCACCGGCGAGCACGGCGTGGGCCTGCTCAAGCGGGAGTGGTTGGCGCGGGAGATCGGCCCGGTCGGCGTCCGGGTGCACCAGGCGATCAAGTCGGCGCTGGACCCGGCCGGTCTGCTCAACCCCGGCAAGGTGCTCTGACGGGCTGTGCTCAGCCCTTGACCTCGGCGGGCGTGGCCTGGGTGAGCAGCAACAGGATCTCGCCGGCCACCGGCGGGCGCTCCTCACCCGGGCAGTCCTGCGAGGAGATCAGCCCGGACGAGGTGAGCAGGCTCGACGTGAGCGCGTCGATGCAGGTGGTCCGGTACCGCCGGGCCTGGTCGGTCTCCTCGGCGAGCCGGGGGTCGGCGAGCAGCACCTGCAGCCGCTCGGTCTGCTCCGGCGCCAGCCGGCCGCGGGAGGTGACCCCGTCACCGGCGCAGTCGAGGCACTGCCACGAGCCGTCCCGCTCGACGCTCAGGGTGCGCAGCGGAGCGTCCGCTCCGAGGCGTTGGAGCAGACTGACCTGCCCCTGGGCGACCGTCGTGGGGACCTCGGGGGTCGATTGGCCGGCCGCCGAGCCGGCCGGCGGAGGGGCGGCCGGCGTCTCGGCGTCGTCGCGACCGAGTAGCGAACACCCGGCCAGGGCACCGACGAGCACCACGGCGAGAACGGGGGCGAGCAGAAGGGGGCGCGCGCGGTACAGCACGCGCGGAAACCTACCCCACCGTAGGTAGCGTTCGAAACCACCATCCGGGCCGCTATAGCTAGTTACCCATCGGTAGCGTTACATACCGGTCATCTCGCCGTGGGTCGCAGCTCCGCCTGATCGTCGCCACCCCGGTCCGCGGCGTACCCCCGGGCGTCCGGCACGCCGAGTCGCGCGGCGTCCGCCCCGGCGTCATCCGGCATGAGCTGGGACCGGCGCTCCGCCTCGACCCGCGCGCGGTAGTGCTCGACCTCGGCGGCCCGGGTGGCCGCGTCCCACCCCAGCACCGAGCCCATCAACTCGGCCGCGTGCTCCGCCGACTCCAGGCCACGGTGACTGGTCTCGAACGAGATCCGGGTACGTCGGGTCAGCACGTCCTCCAGGTGCAGCGCCCCCTCGGCCCGCGCCGCGTAGGCGACCTCGGCCGCCAGGTACTCCGGAGCGCCGGCCAGCGGCGACGCGAGCAGCGGCTCGGCGTCGACAAGCGCCAGCAGGTCGAGGGTGAGGCTGCCGTACCGCTCCAGCAGGTGCTCCACCACCCCCACCGGAACGCCGTGCCGCCGGGCCAGGTCGGCCCGGTCCCGCCACAGCGCCGCGTACCCGTCCGCGCCCAGCAGCGGCAGGTCGGCCGTCCGCGACGCCCGGCCGCCCCCCAACCGGCGTACGGCCCGGTCGACCACGTCGGAGGCCATCACCCGGTACGTCGTGTACTTGCCACCGGCCACCAGCAGCAGCCCGAGCATCGGCTCGAACACCGCGTGTTCCCGGGACAGCTTCGAGGTGGAGTCGGCCTCCCCGGCCAGCAGCGGGCGCAGCCCGGCGTAGACGCCCTCGATGTCGGCGGTCGTCAGCGGCCGGTCCAAGACGGTGTTGACCTGCTGCAACAGGTAGTCGATGTCGCGTGCCGAAGCGGCCGGGTGGGACCGGTCCAACCGCCAGTCGGTGTCCGTCGTACCGATGATCCAGTGCCCGCCCCACGGGATGACGAAGAGCACCGACGTCGCCGTACGCAGGATCAGCCCCGTCTCCCCGGTGATCGCCGAGCGGGGCACCACCAGGTGCACGCCCTTCGAGGCACGCACCCGGATGCCGGGCCGCAGGCCCACGTCGTTGAGCATCCGGGACATGTCGTCGCTCCACACGCCGGTGGCCGCGATGACGGTGCGGGCCTGCACCTCGAACTCCGCGTCCGGCGAGCCGGGCGGGGCCTCCAGGTCGCGGACCCGGACACCGGTGACCTCCCGCGCCTGGCGGATCAACCCGACGGCACGGGCGCTGCTCACCACCGTGGCGCCGAGGCTGGCCGCGGTGCGGGCCAGGGTGACGACCAACCGGGCGTCGTCGACCTGCCCGTCGTAGTAGCGGATCGCGCCGGCCAGGGCGTCGGCACGCAGGCTCGGGAAGATCCGCCGGGCGCCCTCCCGGGTGAGGTGCCGGTGCAGTGGCATGCCCCGGCCACCGCCGAAGAGACCGGCGAAGGCGTCGTACGCGGCCACGCCCGCGCCGTAGTACGAACGGCGGAAGACGCGCGCCGGCAGGTCCCGCAGACCCCGGCCGGCGGGCAGCGGCACGAGGAACGGCACCGGACGGACCAGGTGCGGCGCGAGCCGGGTCGCCAGCAGACCGCGCTCGGTCAGCGCCTCGTGGACCAGATGGAACTCCAACTGCTCCAGGTAACGCAGCCCGCCGTGGATCAGCTTGCTGGATCGGCTCGACGTGCCCGACGCGAGGTCGCGCGCCTCGACCAGGGCCACCTTCAGGCCCCGGGACGCCGCGTCCAGGGCGGCACCGGCACCGGTCACCCCACCCCCGATGACCAGGACGTCGAAGCGTTCGGCGCGGAGTCGGCGCAGGTCTGCCGCACGACGGATCGGCGAGAGCTGCCCGGCGACGGACCGGGAGACATTGGGATCACGCACTCATCCACCGTAACCGCCGTACCAGCCGGTCGACACGTGCCGCCAGCTCCGCCCCGCCCGCGTTCCACCTCGACCGGCCGCAGATCTCGGACAGTTCCCGTTGACGGCCACCGGGAAGTGTCCAAAGATTTTCCGGGTGGCCGTAGGGTTCCTGGATGCATGGTCATCCTGGAGTCGACGACCGCAGCTCCCCGTGGCCGGTGGTCGCGGCCGTCTTCGTCGGCTGCTGGACCGTCGCGGTCACGGTGGCCACCCAGACCGGTGGCTGGCTGACCGATCAGGTGCTGCTGGGCTTCGGACGGGACCGGGTGGGCTGGCTCTGGCCGGTGCTCGGCCTGGCCGCCGTCGTGCTGGCCGGCACGCCCGCCCTGCTGCTGGCTGTCCTGCCCCGCTCGGCCGCTGTCCGGGCCACCGGACGGGTGTGGCTGCTCGGTGCGCTGACCCTCGGTGTGCTCACCCTGCTGCGGGTGGTGCCGCCCGTGCACCACGAGGCCTACCTCGCCGCGCTGGCCGCGACGGCGCTGCTCGGCGCGCTCGCCGTCAGGTGGTCGGAACGTCGGCGGACGTACCCCGGGCCGGCTGGCCTGGTCGACGGCCCGGCGCCCGGCGGCGAAGGCGACGCCGCGCGGACCGACGCCGCCCCGACCGACGCCGCGCGGACCGAATCCGACCCGGGGCGGGCCGACGCCGCGCGGACGGGGGCCACCGGTGACGCGGAGCTGGCGGGGCGCGGCTCGCGGCGGCCGGGCGCGGTGCCGCTGCTGGCGGTCGCCGCCGGGTTGGCGCTGTTGCTGCCGTGGGCCTGGCTGGGCGCGCTCGGCGGCCTGCTGGAGACCGTCCTCGCGGTCCTGGCAGCCGCCTCGCTGGGCGGGCTGGCCGCCATGCTGCTGGACGCCACCTTCTGGTCCCGGTTCGCGGTCGGCCGGCCACCCCGACCGGCCCGCCTGGTGCTGGTCGGTGGCCTCGTCGCCGGGTTGGCGCTGCTGCTGCTCGCGGCCGGGACGGGCCAGTCCGGCGCGCAGCTGCCCGCCCTGCTGACGCTGCCGCCGACCGGTTTCGTGCTCGCCGCGCTCTGGGCCGCGACCTGGCGGCCGGCCACCGGGAGACTGGTCGCGGCCTCGCAGCCCGGCGTCGACACGACCGATCCGGCCCGCGTGGGCCGGGTCGCGACCGGCTGGCTGGTGGGCCTGGCCGCCCTCGGGCCGCTGGCCTTCACCGATCCGGAAGAGATCACTCTGCTGCTGGTCGGCACCCGCGACGTGCCGTTCTGGGTTGCGGCCGCCGCCGGCGTCGGCCTCGCCGTCGCGGTCGTCCTCGCCATCGGGTACGCGGTGCTGCTGGCCCGCCCGGCGGCACGTACCCCGAGTCGCCGGGTGGCCGCGCTGGCGGCGGCGGTCCTGCTGGTGACGGCGGGCGTGGTCGACGTCGGGCCCGGTCAGCCCGGCCTGTACGGCGAGCGGCTGCTGGTGGTGCTGCGCGAGCAGGCCGACCTGAGCGGCATCCCGGCCGGCGCCCCAGGACAGGCCGGGCGGGATACCCGGGCAACGGAGGTCTACCGGCGGCTGGTGGCGACCGCCGACCGTACGCAGGCCGACCTGCGCCGCACGGCGGGGCGGCTACGGCTCGACCCGGTGCCGTACTACCTGGTCAACGCGGTCGAGGTGGACGGTGGTCCGGCCGTGCGCGCCTGGCTCGCCCGTCGGCCCGAGGTGGCCCGGGTGCTGATCAGCCAGCGTCTACGGCCCCTGCCCGCCCCGGCGGGGCAGACCCGGGGCACCGCGCCGGCACCGACCGGCCCGGAGTGGAACATCCGTCAGCTCGGCGCGGACCGGGTCTGGTCCCAGCTCGGGGCGACCGGCGCGGGGATCGTGGTCGGCAGTTCCGATTCCGGCGTGGACGGCAGCCATCCAGCGCTGCGGCCCGGGTTCCGGGGCGGTGACGACTCCTGGTACGACCCGTGGGACGGCACCCGGGCACCGAACGACCAGGGCGGGCACGGCACCCACACGGTGGGCAGCGCAGTCGGGCGCAACGGCATCGGCGTGGCCCCGGACGCGCAGTGGGTGGGCTGCGTCAACCTGGACCGCAACCTGGGCAGCCCGGGGCACTACCTGGACTGCCTCCAGTTCATGCTGGCGCCGTTCCCCGCGGGGGGTGACCCGTTCACCGACGGCCGGCCGGAGCGCGCCCCGCAGGTGCTGACCAACTCGTGGAGCTGCCCCTCGATCGAGGGTTGCGACCGGGGCGCGTTGCTGCCGGCCACCACGGCGCTGGACGCGGCCGGGATCTTCGTGGTCGCCGCCGCCGGGAACAGCGGCCCGTGGTGCGCGTCGATCGACGAACCACCCGCGCCGTACGCGAACGTGCTGACCGTGGGCGCGGTGGACGCGCAGCGACGCGTCGCGGAGTTCTCCTCGCGTGGGCCGGTGGAGGGCGGCGCGGGCAAGCCGGACGTGCTGGCCCCCGGGGTGGGGGTCGTCTCGGCCATGCCCGGCGGCGGGTACGCGGCGCTGGACGGCACGTCGATGGCGACCCCGCAGGTGGCGGGAGTGGTCGCGCTCATGTGGTCGGCGAACCCGGCGCTGATCGGCGATCTGACCCGGACCCGGCAGATCCTGCGGGACACCGCCACACCGGCCGAGCCGACGTACCGCTCACGCAATCCGAGTGACGCCTGCGGCACCCCGGCGAACGTCACCGGCGCCGGGCAGGTCGACGCGTACGCCGCCGTCCGCGCCGCCCGGGGGTGAGCAGGGCGGGAGGCGGCGGGTGATCTAGGGTCGGCACCCATGGACGCCGAGATCACCGTCACCGAGCTGGCCCTCGATCTCGCGCCCACCGTGGCGCGGCTCTGCGCGCAGGCCCTCGACCTGCCCGAGGACGCCGCCGAGGCGGACGCCGTCGTGGACGTCCTCTGGCCGCGGGCCGCCGTCGACCGGACGGTGATCGGGCTGGGGGCGTACCGGGCCGGCGACCTGGTCGGGGTGCTGCTCTGCTCGGTGTCGCCGACGGAGCCGGGCATCGGGCACGTGGACCTGGTCGCCGTACTGCCGGAGCAGCGTCGCCGGGGTGTGGGCCGCGCGCTGCTCGCCCGGGCCGAGCGGGCGCTCGCCGAGCACGGCGTGACCGAGGTGCTGCTGGCCGGAAACCCGCCGTACTACGCCTGGCCGGGCATCGACGTGCGGTACACGCCGGCGGTGTGCGCGGCCCTCGCGCTCGGCTACCAGCAGGACCGGACCGCCTGGAACATGACGGCGGACCTGTCGTACGACGAGTCCCCGGCGCTGCGGTCGACGGAGGCCGCCGAGCGGCGGCTGGCCGGGCAGGGCATCACGGTACGGCGGGCCGAGCCCGCTGACCTGCCGGCGCTGACCGCGTTCGCCCGGTCCACCTTCGGCGGCGCCTGGGACGGTGAGCTGGCCGGATCGGTGGGCCGCGAGGGGGCCGGCTGCCACCTGGCGGAGCGGGCCGGCGAGGTGCTGGGCTTCGCCGCCTACGGATCGTCCCGGCCGAGCTGGTTCGGGCCGATGGGCACCGCCCCGGCCGCCGAGGGCTCGGGCATCGGCGGAGTGCTGCTGCGACGCTGCCTGCGGGATCAGCGTGCGGCGGGACTGGACCGGGCGGAGATCGGCTGGGTGGGGCCGGTGCCGTTCTACTCGGGCAGCGCGGGTGCGCGGATCGAGCGGGTCTTCTTCCTGTACCGGCGACGGCTTGGGGCCGAATAGCGGTCAAATGGGACATTGACCCATTCGTCCGCGTCGGGCATCGACGCCCCCTACCGTTTCGGTAGAGGAGGCAGCCATGACCACGGATGACGACCAGACCGAGGACGGCCCGCCGATCACCTGGAAGCCGGCCGACGAACTGCCCGGCCAACTGCCGTTCGACCGGTTGGATTACGGCGACGCCGAACAACTGGCCGAGATGAGCACCGACGGCCGACCGGCGACCGAGGAACCGCAGGAGATGGTGGACGCGCCGATCCGGTCGCTGCCGCCGTACGACCGGGCGCAGAAGCGCCGCAACCAGCGTCCACTGCCCACCTGACGACGAACGGGGCGGACCGCGTCAGCGGCCCGCCCCGTTCGGTGTGTCGGAACTGGACTCAGAAGTCCATGTCCCCGCCACCCGGGCCAGCCGGGGCAGCCGGGGTCTTCTCCGGCTTGTCCGCGACGACGGCCTCGGTGGTGAGGAACAGCGCGGCGATCGACGACGCGTTCTGCAGCGCCGAACGCGTCACCTTGGCCGGGTCGATGATGCCCGCGGCCAGCAGGTCGACGTACTCGCCGTTGGCGGCGTTGAGGCCGTGACCCGCTTCGAGGTTACGGACCTTCTCCACCACGACGCCGCCCTCGAGGCCGGCGTTGACGGCGATCTGCCGCAGCGGGGCGTCCAGCGCGACCTTGACGATGTTGGCACCGGTCGCCTCGTCGCCGACCAGGTCCAGCTTGTCGAAGGCGGTCTTGCCGGCCTGCACCAGCGCGACGCCACCACCGGGGACGATGCCCTCCTCGACGGCCGCCTTCGCGTTGCGAACGGCGTCCTCGATGCGGTGCTTGCGCTCCTTCAGCTCGACCTCGGTGGCCGCGCCGACCTTGATGACCGCAACGCCACCGGCCAGCTTGGCCAGCCGCTCCTGCAGCTTCTCGCGGTCGTAGTCGGAGTCGCTCTTGTCGATCTCGGCCCGGATCTGGTTGACCCGGCCCTGGATCTGCTCGGCGTCACCGGCACCGTCGACGATGGTGGTCTCGTCCTTGGTGACGACGACCTTGCGGGCGTGGCCCAGCATGTCGACGCTGACGGCGTCGAGCTTGAGGCCGACCTCCTCGCTGATGACCTGGCCGCCGGTGAGGATGGCGATGTCGCCCAGCATGGCCTTGCGGCGGTCACCGAAGCCCGGCGCCTTGACGGCGACCGACTTGAAGGTGCCCCGGACCTTGTTGACGACCAGGGTGGCCAGGGCCTCGCCCTCGATGTCCTCGGCGATGATCAGCAGCGGCTTGCCGCCCTGCATGACCTTCTCCAGGATCGGGAGCAGGTCCTTCACCGACGAGATCTTGCTGTTGACGATCAGGATGTACGGGTCGTCGAAGACGGCCTCCATACGCTCCGGGTCGGTCATGAAGTAGGCCGAGATGTAGCCCTTGTCGAAGCGCATACCCTCGGTGAGCTCCAGCTCCAGCCCGAAGGTGTTGCTCTCCTCGACGGTGATGACGCCTTCCTTGCCGACCTTGTCCATCGCCTCGGCGATGATCTCGCCGACAGTGCTGTCGCCAGCGGAGATGGAGGCGGTGGAGGCGATCTGCTCCTTGGTCTCGACGTCCTTGGCGAGCTTGGACAGCTCCTCCGAGACGCTCGCGACCGCGGCCTCGATGCCCCGCTTCAGGGCCATCGGGTTGGCGCCGGCGGCCACGTTGCGCAGGCCCTCGCGAACCAGGGCCTGGGCCAGGACGGTCGCCGTCGTCGTGCCGTCACCGGCAACGTCGTCGGTCTTCTTGGCGACCTCCTTGACCAGCTCAGCGCCGATCTTCTCGTACGGGTCCTCGAGCTCGATCTCCTTGGCGATGCTCACACCATCGTTGGTGATGGTGGGGGCACCCCACTTCTTCTCGAGCACGACGTTGCGGCCCTTGGGGCCGAGGGTCACCTTTACGGCGTCGGCGAGCTGGTTCATGCCCCGCTCGAGGCCGCGGCGCGCCTCTTCGTCGAACGCGATCATCTTGGCCATACGGCGTTGTCCTCCTGGACACTCACGGGCCACCCGAGATGTGTGCCCCGGATGGGCCGCCTGGTGTACGCACCTTGGGACGTCGCCACCTGGCGACGACGACGTCCTTCGGCCGGGCCGGATAGCCCGCGACGACCGGCCATGTGCTGCCCCGGTGTCTCCACACCGGCGCAACCAGGCCCCACCGTCCCGACCATTGGCACTCACGGTATGCGAGTGCCAATGACTTGTTTAGCACTCTCACCTGCCGAGTGCAAGCACGATGAGCCCGGTCAGTCGAGTTCCGCAGCCAGTGTGGCCCCGTTCACGGGCCCCTCATGAGCCCGTTGCTCGGCGTACGTGATCAGCAGACCGACCAACTGGGCGAGGTGGGCCGGCAGGGCCAGCACCGCCGTGACGGCGATGACCACCACCACCCCGACCGCGGGGCCCGGGGACGCGAACGGATCCTCGCCGAACGCGCCGGTGCCGGCGGACTCCAGGATGCCGGGCACCACGGTTCCGATGATCACCGCCGCGCCCACCAGGGCCACCCGGCCGAGCAGCATTCCGAGCCGGTCGTGGAACATCCGGAACGACCGGCCGATCGGGTTGTCCCGCTCGAACAGGTAGACCGGGCCGGCCATGCTCAACGCGAACGCCAGGTAGATCCCCGGCAGCACGCAGAAGCAGACTCCGATGCCGATGAGCAGGCTGACCAGCAGCGTCCAACCCCACAGGCCGACGGCCCGGCGCAGCCCGTACCGCAGCGCCGCGTCGAGCCGGGCGGGCCGGCCGGCCGCCTGCTGGGTGATCACCCAACTGCCCGCGGCCCAGCCCAGCGCCTGCACCAGGCCGATCAGCAGGCTGCCGCCGACCAGCACGACGACGAGGGTCAACAGGCTGGTGGCGAAGTTGTCCGGCAGCCCGGCCGACGGGTCCGTCTCGGCCTGCGCCGCCCAGGTGGGCGACGGGTCCAGACCGAACGAGATGACCGACAGCACCGCCGCCGGCAGGACCTGGGTGAGCAGCATGATCGGCACCAACTGCCGCCAGCCCCGGCGCAGCGCGCCCCAGAACCGGTCGAACCAGCCCCCGATACCGGCACCGGGCGGAGTGACCAGGGCGTCGTTCGGGTCGAGGCCGTAACCCGGCGGGTACCAGCCGACCGGCGCCCCCGGATACCACGGCTGACCGCCGTAGGGACCGGCCCCCGGCGGGTAGCCGCCGGTGGGCGGAAAGGCCCAGCCCTGCGGCGGCGGACCACCGGGCTGACCCCATGCACCCTGGGCGGGACCCCAGCCCGGCGGCGGACCGGCGGGCTGACCCCACGCCTGCGCCGGGTCCCAGCTCTGCGGCGGCGGGCCCGCGTGCGGCAGGCCAGCGTCCGGGACGGGCGGGGTGCCCGAAACTGGTGACGCGCCGGAGCCGTCGCCGGCTGACGTCGGGTCGGGCCGGCTCGGCTCACCCGGCCCGGAGGGCGTGGCGGGTGGCGGCGACTGGTCGGTCATGAACCCTCCTCAGCATCGGCTGGAACGGTTCACGATCTTCCCGGGCCGGCGTCCGCGCCGCAGCCCCGGCTCGCCAGCCGGTCGCGCAACAGCCGGCGAGCAGATCGGGATCGGTCAGCCGATGACGCGGACGTGCTCCGCCTGCGGGCCCTTCTGGCCCTGGGCGATCTCGAACTCGACCCGCTGACCGTCGTCGAGCGCCTTGTAACCGTCCATCTCGATCGCGGAGAAGTGGACGAACACGTCCTGACCGCCGTCGACGGCGATGAAGCCGTAGCCCTTCTCGGCGTTGAACCACTTCACGGAACCCTGTGCCACGGTGCACTTCCCTCACTCTGCGCGGCGTTGCCTGCCCGGCCGTCCGGCACCGCCGGACACCCACGAACCACCACCTCAGCGATCGACGGCGACCGTTGAAAGAGGTGATCGAAATCGCACGCTACACGAGGAGTGACGGGAGCGCACGACCACAAATCGGGCATAGTTCGTAGCGATCCGAGGGTCCGTCGGATTCATGACGATGGTTGCGTTTGGACCGGATGGAGGGGGTCTGGCGGCACGGGTCACCGGTGCGCGTCCGCCCCTGTGGTAGGCATGCGGGCATGAGCACCGACACGGGCTCCGCGGCCCTGCGGCAGGCGCGGATCCACCGGGTACGACCGCAGGACGCCGCCCGGATGCGGGCGCTGCGCCTGGAGATGCTCGCCGACGCGCCGTTGGCCTTCCTGGAGACCCTGGCCGACGCCGCGGCCCGACCGCACGACGATTTCGCCGCCCGGGTGGCGTTCACGTCGACCGGTCCGCACACCGCGCAGTTCGTCGCGGATCCGGGCGGCCGGCTAGTCGGGCACGCCGGTGGAACGGCCGCCCCGAACGAGCCGGGCCTCACCGTGATCTACGCCGTGTACGTCACGCCGGCCTGGCGGGGCAGCGGGCTGCTCGGCGAGCTGATCGACGGGGTGGCCGCCTGGTCGCGGGACTGCGGCCGGCCGGAGCTGATGTTGGAGGTGGTGGTCGGCAACGACCGCGCCTACCGGGCCTACCAGCGCCTCGGCTTCAAGGACACCGGCGTACGGGTCCCCCACCCCACCATCCCCGCCCTAACCGAACTACAAATGCGCCGAACAGCCTAACCCCCCCTCCCCCCACCGACCCCGGTGATCAAGAGGTTCGCGTCAAGAACAGCGTGATTTCTGACGCGAACCTCTTGATCACCACGAGAGGTCAGGCGTGGCGGCGGGACTGCACGATCCGGAACCGGTTGGCCACGTAGGCGCCGTCGGTCAGGGCGGAGTTGGCCGCCGCGTTGGCGCCGCTGCCGTGGAAGTCGGAGAAGGCCGCCGACTGGTTCACGAAGACACCGCCGGTGAGGTTGGCGGACAGGTGCACACCGACCTCGACCGCGACCGCCTCGGCGGCGTCCAGCACCGCCTCGTCGGTCGAGTAGACCCCGGCGGTCAGCGCGCCCTTCTCGCCGATGGTCCGGCGCATCAGCTCCAGACTGTGCGCGGTGGAGTCGGTCGCGATGGCGAACGAGATCGGCCCGAACCACTCCCGGCCGTACGTCTGGGCGTCGTCCGCGGTCAGCTTCACGACCGTCGGGGTACGCACCACCGCGTCGGCGTACGACGGGTGCGCCACCGTCCGCGACTCCAGCACCGGCTCGCCAACCTTGGTGACCTCGGCCAGCCGCTCCAGCACCCCGTCGTTGACGATGGCGCCGGTCAGCTCGACCCCCCGGGCCGGGTCGGCGGTCAGCTTGCCGATCGCCGCCGCGATCCCGCCGGCCACCTCGTCGAAGCTCTTGTGCCCCTGGTCGGTCTCGATGCCGCCGGCCGGGATGAGGATGTTCTGCGACGTGGTGCACATCTGCCCGCTGTAGAGGGTCAGCGTGAAACCGAGGTTGCGGCACATGCCGGCGAAGTCGTCGGTGGAGTCGATGACGACCGTGTTCAGGCCGGCCTTCTCGGTGTAGACCGACGCCTGCCGGGCGTGCGTCTCCAGCCAGTCGCCGTACTCGGTGGAACCGGTGAAGTCGACGATCTTGACGGCCTGGTGCAGGGCCAGGTCGCTGGCGAGCTTCTCACCGGGGGCCTCGGCCGCCAGCAGGACCAGGTTCGGGTCGAAGCCGGCCTCGGCCAGCACCTCCCGGGCGTACTTCACGGTGATCGCCAGCGGCAGCACCGCGCGCGGGTGCGGCTTCACGATCACCGGGTTACCGGTGACCAGCGACGCGAACAGCCCGGGGTACGAGTTCCAGGTCGGGAAGGTGTTGCACCCGATCACCAGCGCCACGCCACGCGGGACCACGTGGAACGTCTTGATCATCCGCAGCGGGTCGCCCTTGCCGGCGGCCTTCTCCCAGCCGGCCGTGCCCGGGTGCCGGGTCATCTCGGCGTACGCGTACGCCAGCGCCTCCAGCGCCCGGTCCAGCGCGTGCGCGCCACCGGCCTGGAAGGCCATCACGAACGCCTGCCCGCTGGTGAACTGCACCGCGTTGGCCAGCTCGAAGATGTGCTTGTGCAGCCGGTCGAGGATCTCCAGGCAGACGCCCACCCGGGCCTGCGGGCCGGCGTCGCGCCAGGCCGGCAGCGCGGCGGACGCGGCGGCGACCAACTCGTCGGTGCCGGCGTGCGGGTACCGCACCGCCAGGTCGACGCCGAACGGGCTCGTCTCGGTGGCGATCCGCTCGCCAGCGGCGGGCTGGTCGAGGGGAAAGTCAGCACCGAGGTACGCCTCGAAGGCGGCCTTGCCGTCGGCGGCGGCGGTCTCGCCGTACACCCGGGGGCTGGGGGACTCGGGATAGGCGGACCAGTAGCCCCGCTCCGTGATCGCGGTCAGCGCACGGTTGAGGGTGTCGGCGTGCCTGTCGTACAGGGGATGCGGGGTCTCCGTCATGCCGCCATCATGCCTGAGCAAGGTCCGCGAGCAGTAGCGGCGGATACCCGTCAGAGAGTGAGCTGCCAGTTGTCCCAGGCGTCCACCGGGTGGAACCCGAGCTGCTCGTTGATCGCCACCATGTAGCTGTTGCTCGCCGCGTTCCAGGTGTCGATGACGCGTACGGCGGGCTCGTGGGTGAGCAGGTGGTGCAGGTTCTCGGCCTTGGCGATGAGGCCCAGCCGGTGACCACGGTGGGCCGGGTCGACGAGGGTGATCTGCTGGTACGCGTGCCAGTCGACGGAGGCGCCCACGTCGAGCAGGGTCCAGGCGACCAGCCGGCCGGACGCCTCGTGTCGCATCGCGAGGTGGTAGCGCCGCCGACCCCGGGCGTCCAGGGCGCGTTCGTTGCCCCGGATGCGCTCGGCGTCGACCTGCTCGGGTTCCCACTGCACGTCGCCCATGGGCGCGTCCGTCATGAGCCGGCCGTCCAGGTAGGCGATGTCCGCCAGGTACTCCGGCGGGGTGGTGCCCTGCCAGGAGACGGACCGGTAGCCCTCGGCGCGGGGCTGGGCCTCGGCCAGGGCCGCTCGCAGCGCGACCCGGTCGATGTCGGCGATGGCCAGCCGGCGGCGCACCTCGGCCAGCGCGGAGTGCGCGCCCATCGCGGTGGCGAACGCCGCGCCCGCCGCCGGTCGGGCCGGACCGCCGGGCAGCGCGGCGACAGCCATCACGACTACCCGTTTGCGGTCGTGCTCGCGGAGCAGGCGTACCCCGTACTCGTGCAGGGCCCGGCCGACGCCCCGGCGACGCAGGTCCGGACGGACCGTCAGCTCGGCGGTGGCGTTGTCGGTGTTGTCGAGCTGCGGCAGGTCGAGCTGAAGGTAACCGGCGGGCACCCCGTCCAGCCGGGCCAGCGCCCAGAGGGAGCGGGTGCCGGGCATCGGGGTGTGAAATTGGGCGTCGAAGCGTTGCCGGCAGGACGGCGGGAAGTCGGGCAGGTCGGCCTCGGTGGCCGCCGCTCCGATCCGGTACGCCTCGTCGACCGCGGTCCGGTCGGTGCCGTCGAACGGCGCGATCGTGATGCTCATGTGGGCGAGCCTGGCAGGTGCAAAAGCGACAGGGCCAGCGAATTTTCGCTGGCCCTGTCGGACGTGGTCGGGAGGGACACTCGCACAACGCCTCCGGCGTTGGGTCGCAAGAACTTCAAAAGTCTTCGGCGAAATGCCCTCCCGCACGGAGCATCTTGCGCCGTCCGGTTCCTGCCGTCAAGTCCTGCGCGGCGGGTTTTCCACACTCACAGCGAAAATCCAGTCACCCGGTGGATTCAGCCGAGCAGGCCGGCGTCGCGGGCGGCACGCAGGGACGGCTTGATCTGGTGGGTCGGGCCGACCTGGGCGGCCACCGCGTCGATCGTCTTCAGTCCTTCGCCGGTGTTGAAGATGACCGTCTCCGCCGTGGGGTCGAGCCGGCCGGACTCGACCAGCTTGCGCAGCACCGCCGCGGTGACGCCGCCCGCCGTCTCGGCGAACACCCCGGTGGTACGGGCCAGGTCGCGGATGCCGGCGCGGATCTCGTCGTCGTCGGCGTACTCCATCCACCCGCCGGTGCGGCGCACCGCCTCCAGGGCGTAGAGGCCGGCGGCCGGGTCGCCGATGTTGAGCGACTTGGCGATGCCGGTGGGCTTGACCGGGATGATCGTGTCGGTGTCGGCGTGCAGGGCCGTCGCGATCGGGTTGCAGCCGGCCGACTGCGCCCCGAACACCTTCCAGCCGCCCGCCGGGGCCTCGACCAGGCCGATCTCGACCAGCTCGGAGAAGGCCTTGTCAATCTTGGTGAGCAGCTCGCCGCTGGCCATCGGGATGACCACCTGGGCGGGGATCCGCCAGCCGAGCTGCTCGGCCACCTCGTACCCGAGGGTCTTGGAGCCTTCCGCGTAGTACGGCCGGACGTTCACGTTGACGAACGCCGTGTCCTCGAACTCGTCGGTCTCCACCAGCTCGCCGCAGAGCCGGTTGACGTCGTCGTACGAGCCGTCGATGGCGACCAGTTCGCCGCCGTACACAGCGGTGGTGATGACCTTGCCCTGCTCCAGGTCGCTGGGGATGAAGACGATCGAGGGCACGCCGGCGCGGGCGGCGTGCGCGGCCACCGAGTTGGCCAGGTTGCCGGTGGAGGCGCAGGCGAACCGGGTGAACCCGAGCGCCTTCGCGGCGGTCAGCGCCACCGAGACGACCCGGTCCTTGAACGAGTGGGTCGGGTTGGCGCTGTCGTCCTTGACCCAGAGCGGCGCGGTGATGCCCAGCTCGGCGGCGAGGTGCGGGGCCGCCACCAGCGGGGTCAGCCCCGGGTCGAGGGTGACCCGGGTGGCCGGGTCCTGCCCGGCGGGCAGCAGCGCGGCGTACCGCCAGATGTTGTCCGGGCCGGCCTCGATCTGCTCGCGGGTGACCGTGGCGAGGGCCGCGGTGTCGTAGTCGACTTCCAGCGGACCGAAACACTCGTAACAGGCGTGCTGGGCGGCGAGCGGGTAGCGGGCCGAACAGGCGCGGCAGACGAGGGCGCGGGCGGGGCTGGCGGAGGTGTCGATGCCGGAGGCGGCGAGCGTCGACGTCATGTCGAGAGTCCTCTCATCTTTCCCCGCATCGCACGGTGCGGCGGGGACGGAATTGGCACCTGCCCCGCGGGTCGCTCAGCGGTGAGCGCGCGGGGTGGTTGCCGGGGCGTCGTCGGGCCGTATCCCTCAGCCCCTCTGGATGAGGTATGTAGTTGTGCCGTCAAGTCTAGGCAACGTTGCCCGGCGCCTCCACCGGGCATCCCAGCCAGTGGGTCAGCGGGCCGCCACCGCCACCGGGTCGACTACCGCGACGGGATCGGTGACCGCCGTCGACCGGGGCGACGACGAGGGCCGGGTGCGGGTGCGCGCCGCGAGGTTCGCGGCGACCAGGGCGGCGATGGTGATCGCCGCGCCGACCAGTTCGACCCCCTCCGGCCGGTAGCCACGGGCGATCTGCACGACGAACGTGGTCACCGGGACGAGGTTCATGAACAGGGCGGCGTTGGCCGCGCCCAGCCGCTGCACGCCGGTGTTCCAGGCCAGCACCGCGACGACGGCGGCGACGAGCACCGCGTACGCCAGTTGGGGGGTGACCGCCACCAGGTCGGCGGCGGCCGGCGCGTGCTGCCACCCGACGGCGTCGGCGCCGATGCTCGCGACCACCATGGCGGCCGTGCCGGCGAGCGCGGTCAGCGTGGTGAAGCGCAGCGGTGACCACGCGCCGAACCGGGTCGCGCCGTGGGTGTAGATGGCCCAGCCGAGCACCGCGCCGATCATCATGAGGCCGCCGAGACCGAACTGGCCGAGCCCGGCCAGGCTTCCGCGGGTGATCACCAGGCCGACGCCGAGGAGCGCCACCAGGGAGAGGGTCAGCAGGGCAGGCTTCGGCCGTACGCCGTCCCGGGCCCACCGGACCAGTTGGGTGATGATCGGGGTGGTCGCCACGAACAGGGAGATCTGCTGCGGGGCCGCGTGTTCGAGGGCCAGGTTGGTGAGCAGGTTGAAGCCGGCGAAGCCGACGACACCCAGCACCACCACCTCGACTCCCCGACCGCCGAGGCGCAGCGCGGCAGACCCCTCGCGGAACAGCAGGATGCCGACCAGGATGACGGCGGCGAACAGATAGCGGGCGGTGGTCAGGTTGAGCGGGTCGACCCTCGCCAGCGCGGTGGCCAGGATCGGGAACATCGCACC
The DNA here is from genome assembly GCF_050948405.1 of Micromonospora sp. CA-248212. Taxonomy (NCBI): domain Bacteria; kingdom Bacillati; phylum Actinomycetota; class Actinomycetes; order Micromonosporales; family Micromonosporaceae; genus Micromonospora; species Micromonospora sp. CA-248212. The sequence continues at coordinate 6,761,333 of NZ_CP192023.1, forward strand.
CCAGGCGAGCGCGGCGAGCAGCGGGTAGGCGGCGGCGCGGGATCGCATCGTCAGCTCCAATGTTCGAGTATCTTCGAACCAACAACACCGACCTTAGGGTGTTGTTCGATCGTTGTCGAACAAGGGTTAGGCTGGTCACATGGAGCTGCACGAACCCGACCTGACCGCCGTACCGGTCACCGCCGTACTGGCCGCGCTCGCCGATGACGTGCGGTTGCAGATCGTCCGGGCGCTCGCCGAGGGCGGCGAGGCGGCCTGCGGCAGCTTCGACTTCGGCGTCTCGAAGGCGACCCGGAGCCACCATCTGAAGGTGCTGCGCGAGGCCGGCCTGACGCGTACCCGGGCCGCCGGCACGAGCCGCCTGGTCCGGCTGCGCCGCGACGAGGTGGACAAGCTCTACCCCGGCCTCCTGGACGCGGTCCTCACTCCCCGCCCTGCGGCCTGACCCGTCCACGCCCTTGACTGACCTGTCCACGCCCTTTGGCTGACCCGTCCGCGCACGCGTCGCCGGAGCCGACACGCCGAGGCTCCGGCGACGCGCGTTACGGGTCGGTCAGGCGTTGACCGGGCTGGGCTCGGCCATCGACGGCACCTCGGCACGCCGCTTGAAGAGCACCGAGTCGAGCGCCCACGGGCCCGCGCCGAGCGTCGCGACCAGCAGGAACGACCAGCAGAAGAGGGCTGCCAGCTCACCGCCGTTGCGCAGCGGCAGCAGGTCGTCCGGCTGGTGCACGACGAAGTAGGCGTACGCCATCGAGCCGGACGCGAGCAGCGCGGCGGGTCGGGCGAAGAGTCCGACCAGCACCAGCGCGCCGCAGATGAGCTGGATCAGGGCGGCCCACCAGCCCGGCCAGGTGCCGAGCGGTATGGCCTTGCCGGTCGTCGAGTTGCCGCCGAACAACCCGAAGACCGACGCGAGGCCGTGCAGGGTGAACAGCAGGCCGATCACGATGCGGAAGAGGGACAGGGTCGGCCCGCCGAGCCGAGAGACGTTCATGGAGACCTCCATCGAAGGGAACAGACCTCTTCCATGGTGGGGCCTCAAGCCATCGATGTTAATAAATTCCTTGCTAGTGGGAAAATCCCCGGCGGAAGAACCTGAAGCGCGCGAGGCCGAAGCTGCGATTTGCCCTGTTTTGACCGCCCACCACGATGGCCGTCACCGACGCTGGGAGCGCTCCCGAGCCCTCAACGTACCGGCTGGCGTGGTGTCCGTACACCCTGTCGAGCTGCCCTGAAAATGGGGCAAGCGCTGCCGCCGAGGGGCGCGGGGGCAGCGCCTCGACCTGGCAGCCGGGACTGCGGCAGCGCGCAGATGTCGGATAGTGTCCGCTTCGACACGCGGCGCGACATCGCTTCGCATCGAAGGTCGGGAGGCGCGCATGGCGAGCATCGAGGAAGTCAAGGCGGCGCTCGCACAGGCTGCGGATCAAGGAAATGCCACCCAGCAGCAGATTCGCGCCGCCGTCGAGGCAACCGAGCAGACCATGGCAAGACTTCGGGCTGTGGCCGCCGGCACCGGACACCCAACGCTGGCCGAAGCGATTGCCCGCGCCGAGCAGGGCAAGCAACGCCTCGTGGAGGCGATGACGCTGCTCCAGGGCAGCTCGCAGGCCGCCCGAAACTACATGAGCGTCCTCGGGTAGACGAGGGCTACAGCATCTCGAGCCGGTTGTGCGCGCCGATCACACACCGGGCGCGGGCTCAGGCGCTAGTCCCGCGATGCGAGGTCGGCTGCCTCTGAGAGCAGGGTGTCCAGCGCAGAGTCGACGAGACCTTCTTCCGTGAAGATCTTCTGGACCGTCGCCGCCTGGATCCGCCCGATCATTTCGGGGCTGACCGTGTAGTCAAGCGAGGGGTCGATGGTTGCCAGGATCAACGACTCAGCGTCGTCGGCTCGGATCTCAGGGCCGCCCTCGTACTGGGCTCGCAACTCTGCGACAAACTTGATCACTCCGACCCGGTCTGCGGTCTCGCCAAATCGTCGGTCGACTGCCACAAAGAACAGAGCGGCAAGGAACCGTGGGAAACCGTCCCAGCCTTCGGCATCGAGCCGGGCACCGACGGACTCGTTGGCAGCGTAGTCACTCCGGATCATCGTCCGGACGTACTCGATCAGGTCGGACTTGATCATCGCTGTCCCGTCTCCTCGCTCGTCGAGTGTGGCCATAGTTCCACATCGCTTTGGCCATGACCGCCACCGCACCGGCCGCCATCACCAGCGCCGTCACGGGGTTGTCGATTTGGGGAGAAGCTTGAGCCGGTCCCGGCGAGGCAGTGCCAGTACTCGATCCGCCGCCATTGTCCTGCCTCAGGAACTTGTAGAACTCCTTCGCGCCACTCTCGCTCTTCTTCAAAGCGTCTTCGGTGTCGTCCGCCTTCTGGACCTGCCGTCGCCACAGGACGTCGGCTTTGCTGCCGCGGGCTTCGGCCTCGGTGACCAGACGCTCGCCGGAGGGCGTGGAGGCGTCGACGGACGGGTCTACTGGTGCGGCGCCGGGAGCGATGACGTTTACGTAGGCGCTGATGTGCCGGGCAGCGTCGGCCAGCAGCCGCGCGTAGCGACCTGCTTTGTCCCTGGCGACTTCCGCATCTGCGGCAGCGGCTGCCAGCCGTTGATTGGTGCCATTCCGGAGAGCTTCAGTCAGGTGAGCGAGCGCCTGTTCGGCGTCCGCCCGCGCGCGCGACGCTGTCACCGCAGCGCTGTCGAGGCTTGCTCGTATCGCCACGAGCTGCGCGACCACCTCGCCTACGCTGGTCATCCGAGCCGCGAGCGGTAGTCGCCCACCTTCTCGGCAATGGCATCGAAACGGCGGCGAGTCGGTTCTATCTCGGCTTGGGCGGAACGGAGTGCACTGTGCGCCCGCGTCACCTCAGCATGCCGACTGCCTCGGAGGACTCGGGCCGCTTCGCTGGTCGCTGATTCGGCCTCAGCAATCGCCTGATCGAGGGTTCGGCGGCCTTGGCGGGCCGACTCGATGGCGGCACCAAGGGTCGCCTTCAGCTCGGCGATGCTCATCGGGCAATCCGCCCTTGGTTGAAATACACCTGGTGACGGTATCGAGTATCGACGTGTATCGCAGTCCCCGAGCTGAGGACTATTCAGCCACGAAGACGCCCAGTCCTTGGTGGCCGTACAACTCACCGGTCTCAATCAAGATCGTGATGGCTTGCCGGACAGTCGACTGGCTACCGACGTTGTACAGGTCTGCCAACTCTTTGGTGGACGGCAGCTTGTGCCCAGGCGGCCACTCACCGTCGGCGATACGCCTTCTGATGTCGGCGATGATCCGCCGGTAGTGCGGCTCGAACTTCCGTGGTGTGGGCATGCAAGGTACTCCCAGCTAGGCATGCCCATCTGATCACGACGACGCGAGTCACCTCAAGCGCATCGTTGACTTTACCGGCATTACCGGTAAAGCTGGGAAGAGGAACTTCCAGCTAGGCACTGGGCGGTTCCCCCTGCCGGGGCAGCGCGCAAAGCGGCTCGGATGTCCCCCATCTGAGCTGGTTGTCGCGCTGCTCCGGCACCCATCAATGCGAGAGGAGGCCCCCGTGACCGTGACCGAGGCGAGCGCCGCCTGGGAAGTCGAGCAGGTGGCCGGCGAGCTGCGCGAGACGTACCTCGCGGTAGCCGCTGCGACCGTCCTGTTGGAGCGGACCAGCGCCGGCTGTGCCCACCCGGCGATCCGGCACGCGCGGCGTCGCGGGGACGACGCGCTCGACCTGGCCGCTGACGCCGAACGGCAGCTCAGCGACGGTCTGCGCCGGCTGCGCACGGCGGCCGGCCAGCCCAGCATCGGCGACCTGGTCGAGGTGCTGGACACCGCCCGCGACCAGTTTGGTGCCGCCGCCGCGCGGGTCGGTCAGCTTCCGGCGCGGATCACCACGGCTCGGCAGCAACTCGCCGAAGCCGGCCAGCCCGACCTGGCCGCCGAGGCGGCGAGCGGGCAGTGGTCCCGGGCCGCCGAACAGCTCGACCTCATGGCCGAGAGCCTTACAGCGGCCGTGGAGGCGCTCACGTCGTACACCGAAGGGTTGTCCGGAGCGACCACCTGACGCCGGACCCAGGACCGGCGCTGCCCGAACCAGGGGAAGAACCATGACGGAGTACGAGGTACCGCCACGCTGGATCGTTCACCTGCCCACCACCCTGACCAGCGTCGACGGCGCGCGGGCGCTGGCCGAGGCGCTGCGTGACTCGCTCGGGCACGTCACCGCGATCGACTTCGGTGAGACGACGTTGAGCGAGGAGGACCGCCAGTTCGTGCGTACCCGCGTCTGGTGCGACCACCGACTGCCCGGCGGTGCCCGCTGCGCCCTGCCCACCGACCACCCCGACAGGCTGTGCGAGCCGGACGACGACGTGGCATCGGCTACCGGGTAACCACACCCCAACCCCCTCAGCGCCCGAAGATCCGCACAACATCAGGGTTGTTGCTGCCTCCCGCGCGCCGCAAGCAGCAACAACAGGGAAGTTGCGCGGATCTTGGCATCGACAGGCCCACAGCGGCGATCTAGCGCGAACGACGACCGCCCGGGCAGCGGCCGGGGGCGTCGGTGCGCGAGGATCAGGAGATGATCTTCCGCAACGCCTGGGGGCGACGAATCGGCGCGGGGGCCGCTCTGCTGGTCACGCTCAGCGCCTGCGTGCCGCGCGATCACGCCGGGCAGGGCGGCGACCCCACCGGTCCGCCGCCCAAGGCCACCTCCACGACGAGTCCGACCCCGTCGGCGAGTGTCGCCCCGGTGGCCGAGTGCCCGGCATCCGGTGTCCGGATCCGCTCGACCGGCGGGGACGCCGCGATGGGGCTGCGCGCCCTCGGCCTGGAGCTGGTCAACTGCGGTGACCGCCCGTACCGGCTCAACGGGTACCCGAGCGTGTGGGTCCTCGACGAGCAGCGCAAGCCGATCATCCTGGCGGTGCAGAACGGGGCGAAGGACATCACGTCCGGCTACGACCAGCCACCGCAGCCGATCACGCTGCAAAAGGGCGAACGGGCCATCGCCAGCGTCCTCTGGCGCAACCTGGTCACCGACTCGACGGTGGTCGCCACCGACGGGGCGTACCTGACGGTGGCGCCCGCCGCCGGTCAGCCGGCCGAGGAGGTCGACCCGGACGGCCCGGTCGACGTGGGCAACACCGGGCGGATCGGCGTCAGCGTCTGGCGGACGCCTACGACGTGATGTCCTTGCGGGTGAAGCGCCAGAACGCCAACCCCCAGAACAGCGTCGCGTAGCTGATCGCCGAGATGGTGCCGCGTACCACGTCGTCGGTCTGCACCGGTGTGGAGAGCAACCCCAGCCAGGCGGTGCTGAAGTGGGTGGGCAGAAAGTCCCGCAGCCCGCCCAGGGCGGTGATCTGGTCCAGGATGCTGGACAGGATCCACAGCAGGACCGCTCCGCCGACCGCGCCCAGCGCGGCGTCCGTCGTCACCGACAGCAGGAACGCCAGGCCGGCCACCACCAGGAGTACGACCGCCAGGTAGCCGAGTACGGCCAGCAACCGGAGCAGCCCCTCCCCCGGCTCCAGCTCGGCGGCCACCGTGCTGCGCAGCGGCGACCAGCCGTAGCGCAGGGTCCCCGCGAGCAGGGCGGTGCCGGCCAACAACACCAGGGCCAGACCCGAGTACGCGAGCGCGACCACCAGCTTCACCGTCAGCAGCCGGGCCCGGGGTACCGGGATCGCCAGCAGGTAGCGCAGGCTCCCCCAGCTCGCCTCGCTGGCCACCGTGTCGCCGCAGAACAGCGCGACGACCACCACCAGCAGGAACGACGCCGACACGAAGATCGAGAAGAGGGTGAAGTTGAGCCCGCCGGAGGTGGCCAGGTCGACAAGGCTGGCGAACTCGTTGTTGCCGTTGTCGTCGTCGCCGCCGGAGTTGAACTGGAAGGCGATCAGGATGATCAGCGGCAGCAGCACCATGAACCCGAGCGCAAGCTGGGTCCGCCGCCGGGACGCCTGCCGGCGGAACTCCGCCGCGAAGGGCAGGGTGGCCGACGGCCGGTAGCCCCGGGCCTCACCCGCGTCGACAACAGCCATCACCGGTCACCGCTTCCCCGAGAGTTCTCGCCCACCAGGGCGAGGAACGCGTCTTCCAGGCGTCGCCGGGGCACCACCCGGTCCACCCCGATGCCGGCGCGCACCAGCTCGGCCACCACCTCGCTGCGGGCCGTGCCGTTGGTGTCCACCACCAACTGCCCGTCGCTCTCCGGCAACACCCGTACGCCGTGCAGCCGGTCCAGCACGGCCCGCGCCGCCTCCGGATCGGTGACGTCGAACAGCACGCTCGGCGACTCGCCCACGATCTCCTGGACCGGCCCGGAGGCCACGATCCGGCCCTTGTTGACCACCACCGCGTGCGTGCAGGTCTGCTCCACCTCGGCCAGCAGGTGACTGGAGACCAGCACCGCCCGCCCGTCGGTGGCGTACCGCTGCAGGACCCGGCGCATCTCGGCGATCTGCGGCGGGTCGAGCCCGTCGGTCGGCTCGTCCAGCACCAACAGCTCCGGTAGGCCCAGCATGGCCTGGGCGATGGCGAGCCGCTGGCGCATGCCGTGGCTGTAGTTCTTGATCTTCCGGTGCACCGAGTCGCCCAGCCCGGCGATCTCCAACGCCTCGTCGAAGTGCGCGTCCTCGGCCGGTCGCCCGGTGGCCCGCCAGTACGCCCGCAGGTTCGCCAGGCCGGAGAGGTGCGGCAGGAATCCCGGCCCCTCCACCAGCGCCCCGATGCGGGACAGCACCGGCGAGCCGGGCACCAGCCGACGACCGAACACGTAGATCTCCCCGGCGGTCGGCTGGGTCAGCCCCATCAGCACCCGCAGAGTGGTGGTCTTGCCCGCGCCGTTGGGCCCCAGCAGGCCCACCACCTGACCCGGGTGCACCTCGAAGTCCACGTTCGACACCGCCACGAACCCGTCCGCGTACTCCTTGCGCAGCGCGCGCACGGCCAGCGGCGTGTCCGCGTACTCCGGATGCACCGAGCGGTCCTGGCGGCGATGCCGGCGGCGGACGACGGCGACGACCACGACGAGCCCGATCACGATGGCGGCGAGCAGGCCGGCGAGCACCCAGCGCCAGACGGTCGCCGCGGTGGGGATCGGCTCACCGTCGACCGTGGGCAGGCTGACCGCGCCGTCCGCGGCAACCGTGTAGACGGTGGGCGCGGCGGGGGTGGTGTACGCCTGGTCGGAGCTGGCGACCACCAGGCGCAGCCGGTGCCCCGCCTCGATCCGGCGGACGATCCCGGGCAGCGTCACGGTGACCGGGCGGGCGTCCTGCACCCGCTGCGGCAGGCCGGTGAGGCGGATCGGCGCGACCAGGCCGTTCGGCAGGGTCGCCGCGCCGTCCTTGTCGACGTCGTAGAGCTTGACGAAGAGCACCGCTTCGCCGGTGGGCGAGGCGGCCCGCACGGTCACGGTGGGCGCGCCGGCCACGTCGACCGCCTCGGTGAGCGGCGTCGACTCGAAACGCGCGTGCTGGCCGGGCACGTCGCCGGCCACCCCGTCGAGCAGCGAGGCGAGGCCGCCAGCGAACGGAATCGAGGAGATGGCGGCCGGGTTGCCGTTCGGCGGGTTCGCGATCGGCTGCGCCGGACCGGCGACCGCCACCTCCCGGCGGGCGTTGCCGGCCAGGCCGGGGTAGTCGGCGCGGCGGAAGCCGGTGGCGACCAGACCCCGGTCGAGCGCGTCGAACCCGGCGATCCGGGACCAGGTGAAGTCGTCGCCGGGCGCGTCGCCGTCGCCCTTGACGTAGTGGTCGAGCCACTGGACGGTCAGGAACTTCACCCGGTCGGAGTCCGAGCGCGGTCCACTGCCGCCGTCGTGCCCGCCGGTGAACCAGGCGACCCGCACCGGGGTGCCGGCGGCGGCGATCCCCCGGGCGTTCGCGTCCGCCTCGCCGAGCGGAAAGAGCGTGTCCGCCTCGCCCTGCACCAGCAGGGTGGGCGCCTTGATCCGGTCCAGCACACCGGCCGGGCTGGACCGGCGCAGCAGGTCGACGGCCGCCTGGTCGGCCCGGCCCGCGGTGGCGATCCGCAGGTACGCGGCGCACACGTCGGCCGCGAACCGCCCGAAGGACGGGTCGGCGGCACCGGCCGGTAGGCCACCGGACGCGGTTCCGGGACCCGCGCCCGGCCCCGGGCTCGGTGGACCGGCGGACGCCGGCGCTCCTTCGGGCTGGGCGGCGGTCGTACCGGCGAGCCCGGCCGGGCCGCTGCCCACGTTGCCGCCGCCGCCGAAGAAGAGGCCGGCCCAGCCCTTCTTGAACACGCCCTCGGTCGGCGCCCCGCCGGTGCTCTCCGGCAGGAAGGCGCGGGACAGGTCGTTCCAGGTGATCATGGGGACGATCGCGTCCACCCGGCGGTCCTGGGCGGCCAGCAGCAGCGCCAGGCCGCCGCCGTACGAGCCGCCGACCACGCCGACCTTCGGGTCGCCGGGGGCGTCGGTCCGCACCTCGGGCCGGGCGGCCAGCCAGTCCAGCAGCCGCTGGGCGTCGCGCACCTCGTAGTCCGGGTTGTCCAGGTGGATCTCGCCGCCGCTGCGGCCGAAGCCCCGCGCGGTCCAGGTGAGCACCGCGTAGCCGCGTCCGGCGAACTCTTCGGCGTCCGAGCGCACCGACTCCTTCGTGCCGCCGAAGCCGTGCGCCAGCAGGACCGCGGGGACCTTCCGGCCGGACGACGCGCCGGACGGGAGGTACAGGGTGGTGTCCAGGTCCACGGGGGCGTCGCCGGACGGTCCGGAGCGGACGGTGAGCATCGCGCTCTGCGTGCGGACGTCCGATCCCTGCGGCCACACCGCCCAGGTCACGGCGGCAGCCAGCAGCACGACGACCGCTGCTGCGGCGATCGTGCGGCGGCGGGTGGGCAGGGCACGCCGGAACCACGCGGCCGGCGACGGCGATCTCATGCGGCACACGGTACGGCGCGCAGCCTGAGCATTGGCTGAGATCCGCCGTACGTCCGTCCGGTTGCCCCGATCGGTGAACCGGTCTGGTGCGACCGAGCATCAGGCGTGGCGGGCCAGTGAGTTGACTTCGGATCCTGTGAATTCCGATCTTTCGCGGATATCACCCTCGATGCCTTCATGTCACACCAACGAACCGGACAGAGCGTGCCCGGAACCCTGACGAACGGTGACATCGCTCGAACTGACGCAAACCTGACTCGTCGCAACCGGCCAGCTCGCCTGGGGTTCGATTAGTTTTCCGGTCCGGTGGACGGGACTTGTCGGCGAACCCGACACCGCGCCGATCCCCCGCCCGACGCCGGAGGAGACACCCCATGACAGTCCCCGCGCCGCGGGCCCGTCGACGAACGTCCATGCTCGGCCGTTCGCTGCCGTTGCTGCTCATCGTCGCGCTGCTCGCGCCGGTCGGCACGCTCTTCGCGTCCACCTGGCGACACACCGGCGACGATCGGAGCCTGGCCGACCGGGAACGACTCGGCGTGGAGTACCTCCGCGCGCTGGCCCCGGTCACCGAGACACTGGTGGAGGCCCAGACCACCGCCGTCGCCGGCCGTCCCGTCCCCGGCGAGCCCCTGACCCGTGCCGTCGAGCAGGCCGCCGCGGTGGACGCCCGCATCGGCGGAGAACTGCGCACGCAGGAACGGTGGGCCGGGCTACGCGCCAAACTGGAGGCGCTGCGCGACCGCAGCCCCGCCGACCCGGACGCCGCCTACACCGCGTACGGCGAGGTCACCGACCTGCTGCTCGCCCTGCACCGCAAGGTCCGGGAGAGCTCGGGGCTGGGCCGTGACCCGGGCGCCGACTCCTTCTTCCTGCAGGACAGCGCCGGCCAGAAGCTGCCCGAGGCGGTGGTGGGCGCCGGCCGGCTCGCCGACCTGGGTGTGCTCGCCGCTCGACGACCGGCCGCCGAACGACCCCGGAGCCTGATGGAGATGACCGGCCTGCGGGTGGCCGCCCTGGCGCCCGCGACCGACGCGGTCGACAACCTGCGCTCCGCCGTGGACAACTCGGAGAGCACCGACCTGGGCGCCAACGTGCTGACCCCGCTCGACGCCTACCAGCGGTCGGTGGAGGCGATGGCCCTGTACTCGACGCCCAGCGCCTCCGGAACGGTGGACCAGGGCCAACTGGCCGCCACCGCGCTCAACTCGCGCAACGCCGCCCGGCAACTTCAGCCCGTCATCCTCGGCGAGCTGGACACCCTGCTCACCGAACGGATCGACGGGTTGGCCCGGGACCGGTGGCTGGCCGCCGGGGCGGCCGGGGTGGCCGCGCTGGTGCTGATCTGGCTCGCCGTACTACTGATCGCCGCCGACCGGCGGACACGCCGGCGGGCCGCCGCACCGGACGCCACGACCCCGGCCACCGCGACGACCGGCGACCCCTGGCAACCACCGGCCGCGACCGACCTCCGACCGCTGCAACCGGTGGGCGCGGCCCACGAGCCGGTCGCCGAACAGTGGGGGCCGTTCGATGCTGCTCGCTAGGCTCCGGATCCGCGGGAAGCTCGCGCTGCTCGTGGTAATTCCCCTGCTGAGCATGGTCGGCCTCGCGGTGCCCGTGGTGCTCGACCGGGTGGCCGCCGCCCAACGCGCCGCCGACATCACCGACCAGGTACGGCTCGCCAGCCGGGTCGGCAGCCTCGTCCAGGACCTCCAGCAGGAGCGCATCCTGTCGATCGGCTTCCTCCTCGGCCGGGTCGAACGCTCCGAGGTGATCCGCAAGGCGGCCGACGTGGACGACCGGGTGGCCGACCTGCGGGCCGACGGCGGAGACGCGCTGACCGAGCAGGTCGACCACGCGCTCAACGGGATTTCCCGGCTGGGCGACCTGCGCAGGGCGGTACTGGCCCGGAGCGCGAACCCCGGCCAGGTGATGGACGCCTTCGGCCCGGTCAACCGGGAGTTGATCGGATCGCTCCGGCTGGTCTTCAGTGTGGACACCGAGACGTTGCCCGGCCGCCAGGTGCTCGCCCTGGACGGGCTGCTCCGCGCCGACGAGGGCATCGGCGCCTGCGCCACGCTGAGCATCCTCGTCAAGGCGATCGGCACTCCGGACACCACCGCCGGCTACGTGGCGTGCATCGCGGCCCTCCAGGTCGACAACGCGCGCTTCCGCAGCCTGATCACGCCCGAGCAGCTCAAGGTGGCCCAGCTCAACGACGCCGCCGTGGCCGCGCGTACCAGCCCCGACTTCCTGATCACCAGCGCCCGGGACCCGGCCGGGGCGGTCCGCGACGTGCCGATGGAGGCGCTGTTCCCCGCCGTCCGCACGATGATCCGGCTCGGTCAGTTCGTCGAGAAGAAGATCGTCGCCGACGTTCTCGCCGAGGTGAAGGCCGACCAGCGGCGCGCGCTCACCGCCGCCTACCTGGTGGCCGGCGCGGCGGCGCTGATCCTGGCGCTGGTGGTGCTGCTCAGCGCGGCGGTGGCGCGTACGGTGGCCCGACCGCTGACCCAGCTCACCCGCTCCGCCGACCGGGTCGCCCGGGTCGCGGAGGCGGAGCTGGTCCGGGTCACCGACGACGAGGCGGAGAGCGCCCAGTCGGTCCGGTTGCAGCCGGTGGTCATCTCCTCCAGCGACGAGATCGGTGACCTGGCCCGGGCGTTCGACCGGGTGCAGAACACCGCCGCCCAGTTGGTCGAGCGGCAGATCGCCGGCCGGCGCAACGTGGCGCAGATGTTCGGACACGTCGGACGGCGTACCCAGAACCTGGTGAGCCGGCAGCTCGCGCTGATCGACCGGCTGGAGCAGCAGGAGGCCGACGCGGGCCGGTTGGAGCACCTGTACCGGCTCGACCACATCTCCAGCCGGCTGCGCCGCAACGCCGGCAGCCTCGTGGTGCTCTCCGGCTCGGCGGGCGCCGACGCGCACACCGCGCCGGTTCCGCTGGCCGACGTGGTCCGGTTGGCGCTCGGCGAGATCGAGGACTACACCCGCGTCGACGTGCAGGTGCCGGCGGGTGTCGCCGCCGCGCCGGCCGTCATCGGCGACCTCGTCCTGGCACTGGCCGAGCTGATGGAGAACGCGACGGTCTTCTCCCCGCCGCACACCCGGGTCGTGGTGACCGGCGAGACCTCCGGTCCGGGCGCCCGGATCACCGTGGTGGACCACGGCATCGGCATGAGCGAGCAACGGCTCGCCGAGGAGAACGCCCGGCTCACCCGGCGGGAACGTCTCGACCTCGCGCCGACCGAGGTGCTCGGCCTCTTCGTGGTGGGCCGGCTGGCTCGCCGCCACGGCTGGGAGGTGCGTCTCGCCGCCACCGTCGGCGGCGGCGTGACCGCCCAGGTGGAGATTCCCCAGGCGTCACTGGTGCTGCGCCGCGCCGACCGGGCCGGGGCGACGGTCGCGCGGGCCGCCGTACCGGACCGGGGACGACGGCTGGCTCTCGACCCCGCCCGGGGCGCTCGTGCCCGGGGGCCGCTGCCGCGCCGGCCACCGCCGCGCCGGCCGTCGCCGCAGCCGCCGCTGGGCCAGCGTCCGGCTTCGACACGGACCTGCTCAGCCGGGCCACCCGCAGCCTGGAGTCCGGCGAGTCCTGGGACGCCTTCGGCGCTCGGGAGTCGGCGGACGCCGCCGCGACCGCCCGTACGACACCGCAACCCGCCGCCGTCGCGCAGAGCGCCACCACGGCGGGAACGTCCGCCGGCCCCCGGATCCGGCAGCGGGTGCCCGGCGCGAGCCTCTCCGCGGCCGCCGCACCCAGCCGGCCGGTCGACGCCGCCAGCGCCGACCCGGACGCCGCCCGCGCGCTGGTCGAGGCGTTCCAGTCCGGCGTACGCCGGGCCGAGTCGAGCGCCCCGCCCGCCGATGGTCCCGGCGGGAACTGGTCAATGCGGACGGTCACCGACCCGCCGACCAGCGCGGGGCCCACGGCGGCGGATTCCGGCGCTACCGTCGACCTGCCCACCACCCCGGGCGGCTTCGGCCCGACCGTGGCGGACACCGGCGGCACCAACCGGGGCCGTCCCCGGCTGAGTCGGCGCGTGCCCGGCGCGAACCTGACGGTCTCACCGCCCAACCCACCAGCCAGCCCGCAGCTCGGCGACCCGGCCGAGGTGCGCAGCCTCATCACCGATTTCGAGGCGGGCGTCGCCCGCGCTCTCCGCGAAGTCAGCCCAGATCGTCGGAACGAAGAAGGATCATCACGGTGACCAGCCCCTTCCTGCACGACAACGTCGACCAGACCCAGCCGGCCGCCGCCGGGGACCTCAGCCCCGAGGCCCGCACGTTCAACTGGCTGCTGGACTCCTTCACCTCCAGCACCGCCGGGGTGTTGGAGGCGATCGCGGTCTCCTCGGACGGGCTGCTGATGGCCATGTCGGCCATCAAGGACCGCTCCAACGCCGAGCGTCTGGCCGCCGTGGTCTCCGGCATGACCAGCCTCGCCGGGGGCGCGGCCAGTTGGTACGCGCTCGGCGGCCTCAACCGGGTGATCGTCGACATGGCCGACGGATACCTGTTGATCAGCGCTATCAGCAGCGGTTCCGTGTTGGGTGTCGTCGCCGACCGCTCGGCGAACCTGGGCACCGTCGCGTACGAGATGACGCTCTTCGCCGGCCGGGCCGGCGGCGCGCTCACCCCGCGCCTGATCGCCGAGCTGAAGAACGCCGTTCAGCAGTGACTCCCGACGTCGCCGGCGAGGATCCGGACCCGGAGCCCGGGGCACGGATCCGCCCCTACCTGCGCACGCCGCACCCGGGTGGGGGCGGCGCGTCGGCGGCGCCGGAGCCGGCGCCGGGGCCGGCTCCGGACGACAGTGGCCCGGCCGGTCTGCGGCCGTTCGTGCTCACCGCCGGGCGGGTGGCCGGCGCCGATCCGGCGATCGGACTCGAGACGCAGGTGACCCGCTCCGACGTCGCCCGCTGGACGGGCACGCCGGTCAGCCTGCTGGCGCCGGAGCTTCAGGCGATCATCGCGCTCTGCGCCGAACCCATCTCGGTAGCCGAGATCTCCGCCCGGGCCCGGCTGCAGTTCGGCGTGACCCGGGTGCTGGTGGGCGACCTGCGGGCCGCCGGGCACCTGGACGTGCACGTCACCGACGCCAACGACGCCTACGACCCCGACCTCATCCTGCGAGTGATTGATGGACTTCGTGCGATCTCCTGAATGGCCGGTCGTCCCGATCGGGGGTCTCGCCGGCAACAGCGCCACCGCCCGCTACGGCGCGGCCCCGGGCACTCCTCCGGCGTCCGGACGGGCCAGCGCGCCACCGCCGACCGGGCCGCCACCTCCGTACCGGCCGCCGGCCGACACGGGACCGACCAGCCGTCCGTCGACCGCGCCACCCGTACCGGTCAAGATCCTCGTCGCCGGTGGGTTCGGGGTGGGCAAGACCACCACGGTCGGCGCGATCTCCGAGATCGCGCCGCTGACCACCGAGGCCGAGATGACCAGCGCCGGCATCGGCGTGGACGACCCGGGCGTACGGTCGAACAAGACCACGACCACGGTGGCGATGGACTTCGGTTGTGTGACCATCGACCGCAGCCTCAAGCTCTACCTGTTCGGCACCCCGGGGCAGTCCCGCTTCGGCTTCATGTGGGAAGACCTCGCCCGGGGCGCGCTCGGCGCGCTGGTGGTCGTCGACAGCGCCCGACTGGACGACTGCTTCCCGGCGATCGACTTCTTCGAGCGGGCCGGTCTGCCGTTCGTGGTGGGGGTCAACGCGTTCGACGGGCGACTGGCCCTGGAACTCGGCGAGATCCGCTGGGCGCTGGCCATCGGCGACCATGTACCCCTGGTGCAGTTCGACGCCCGGGACCGACTCTCCGTGCGGGACGCCCTGCTGGTCGTCCTGGACCGCGCGTTGGACCGGGCCACCCGGGACAGGAAGGCCTGAGCCGACCGGCTCCGGCCGTGGCGGGAAGGGGTGATCTGGTGAGGGGCGACCTGGACGAGACGCTGGCCCGGCTGGCCCGGCGCGAGGAGGCGCTGCGCCGGCGGGCCGACGACCGTGACGGCACCACGCCACCACCGGGCCCGACCGCCGCGCCGGGCGTCACCGCGCCGGCCCGCAACGCCGGGCCAGCCCGGCACGCGGAACGGCACGACCCCGCCGACGACGCCGGGTGGGGGCCGGTCGAGGAGGTGACCGAGGCGGTACGCCAGGTCGTCGGCGCGTACCCCGGGCTGGCGGTGACCGTCCGGGTGGAGCACGACGGTCGGACGTACCCGCTGCGGATCTCCTGGGACGGCCCGGACGTGACGGTCGGCCCGGAGCCGCCGGCGGCCCCGGTGGAACCCCCGCCGTCCTGGCCGCTCTCCGGGCGGACGGTCCCGTCGTGGGCGTCCGGCCCGGACGGGTTGACGCCGGACCCGGCGGCCCGCCTGGCCGAGTTGATCCGAAGCGACCCGTCGCTGCTGGACGAGTTGGATCCGCGGCGCTGAACGGCGTGACCGGCTGACGGGTACTACGGTCGGGCGGTGGCCCCACCCGACCTGACCCTGACGGCGAGCCTTCGACCGGCCGCGCTGGACGCCCGACGGGGCATCGTGCGGCTGCACCCGGAGGCGCTGACCGCGCTGGGTCTGCGACCGGGCTCGCCGGTGCGGCTGACGGGTCGCCGGGAGACCGCCGGGATCGTGGCGGCGGCCGGGGCGGGCGCGAGCAGCGCCCTGCTCTACGCCGACGACCTCACGCTCGGCAACCTGGGCGTACGGGACGGCGCGTCGGTGCGCGTCTCGCCGCTGCCGCTGACCCCGGCGGCCCGGGTCACCCTGGCCGGGCCGGTGGAGGTGATCGCGGCGGTCAGCCCGGAGATGCTCCGGCTCGCCCTGCTCGGCAAGGTGGTCACGGCCGGCGACGACGTGTCGCTGCTGCCGCAGGACGTGCTGCCGGACGCGTCGACGCGCGGTCTCGTCGAGGCGGCCCGGCGCAGCCTCGCCACCAGCGTCGGCTTCGCCTGGACGAGCACCCTGCTCACCGTGGTCACCGTCGAGGAGTCCGCCGGGTCGCTGGTCACCATGGACACGGTGGTCGCCTGGGAACACGGTCCGGCCACCCTCGGCGCGCCACCACCGGCCGGGCGGCCCGGGACGGTCGACGCCGTCGACGAGACGGACGCGCCCGACGTGGACGAGCTGCCGGGGTTGCGCGCCCAGGCGGACGAGTTGACCGAACTCCTCGACCTCGGCTTCCACCACCGGGAGGTGCTGGGCCGGCTGGGCACCACCATCTCGCTGGGCGTGCTGCTCTCCGGACCGGCCGGCTCCGGGAAGTCGGCGCTGGTCCGGGCGGTCGCGGCCCGGGTGGGTGCCCGCGTACACCCGCTGTGGGCGCCCGAGGTGGTCGCGCTGGCCGACCAGGCCGCCGCCGACCGGCTGCGCGCCGCCGCGACGGCGGCCCGTACCGCCGGGCCCGCGGTGCTGCTGATCACCGACGTGGAGGCGGTGGCCCCGGCGGACGAGCCCGGTCCGCTGGCCACGGTGTTCCGGCAGGTGCTCGCGGAGGTCGTCCGGGCGGGGGTCGCCGTGGTCTGCACCACCAGCCGACCGGAGGCCGTCGACGTGGCGCTGCGCGCCCCGGACCTGCTGTCGCTGCGGATCAGCGTGCCGCTGCCCGACGCGCCCCTGCGCCGCGAACAGCTCACCGTGCTGACCCGGCAGGTCCCGCTCGCCGACGACGTGCGGCTGGACGAGGTGGCCGGCCGTACCCCCGGGTTCGTCGCGGCGGACCTGGCCGCGCTGGTCCGGGAGGCCGGGGTACGCGCGGCGCTGCGGCAGAAGTCCGCGTCGACGCCCACGGTGTCGATGGCCGACTTCACCGCCGCCCTGGAGGTGGTCCGGCCGACGACGATGGCCGCGTCGACGTTGGAGTTGGCGTCGGTGACGCTTGACGACGTCGGCGGACTGGACGAGGTCAAGCAGACGTTGACCGAGTCGGTGCTGTGGCCGTTGACCTACCCGGACACCTTCGCCCGCCTCGGCGTGCAGCCACCGCGCGGCGTGCTGCTCTACGGACCGCCCGGTTGCGGCAAGACGTACCTGGTCACCGCGCTCGCCGGGTCGGGCCGGGCGAACGTGCTCTCGGTCAAGGGCGCGGAACTGCTCTCCAAGTGGGTGGGCGAGAGCG
Organism: Micromonospora sp. CA-248212; assembly: GCF_050948405.1. Taxonomy (NCBI): domain Bacteria; kingdom Bacillati; phylum Actinomycetota; class Actinomycetes; order Micromonosporales; family Micromonosporaceae; genus Micromonospora; species Micromonospora sp. CA-248212. The sequence continues at coordinate 6,778,377 of NZ_CP192023.1, forward strand.
AACGCGCCGTACGCGAGCTGTTCCGCCGGGCCCGGGAGGCCGCGCCGACGCTGATCTTCCTGGACGAGGTCGACGCGTTGGCCCCGGTACGCGGGCAGGCCACCGACGGCGGCACCACGGATCGGGTGGTCGCGGCGCTGCTCACCGAACTGGACGGGGTGGAGGCGCTGCGCAACGTGGTGGTCGTCGGCGCCACGAACCGGCCGGACCTGGTCGACCCGGCGCTGCTGCGGCCCGGCCGGCTGGGGCGGCTCGTCTACGTGCCACCACCGGACGGTGCGGCCCGCGCGGAGATCCTGCGGGCCGCGTCCCGGAACGTGCCGCTGGCATCCGACGTCGACCTGGCCGCCCTCGGCGCGGACCTGGGCGGCTTCTCGGCCGCGGACTGCGCCGCCGTGATCCGGGAGGCGGCGCTCGCCGCGATGCGGGAGTCGCTGGCCGCCGCCACGGTCACCGCCGCGCACGTCGCTACCGCCCGCGACCGCGTCCGCCCGTCGCTGGACCCGGCCCAGGTCGCCTGGCTGGCCGCGTACGCCGCCGAGCGGGACTGAGCATCGCTCCAACCTTCTGGGGTACGCGGAGCGTTACCAGGGCAGCACATTCCTCAGTGGAGAAATCCACTCGACGACTGGCGGTGACCCTCTTGCGCAGGCTGCTCTCTCTTATCGTCGTCCCGCTGATGGCGGCGACAACCCTCGCCACGGTCGGTCCGGGCGCGAACGCCCAACCGAGGACGTCGTTCCCGTCCCGGATCGCCCTGCCCGACGGCTACTCCCCCGAAGGGCTGACGATCGGCCGGGGCACCACCGTCTACGTGGGCTCGGTCGGCAACGGGGCCGTCTGGCGGGGCGACCTCCGTACCGGACACGGTTCGGTGTTCATCGCGGGCGCTCCGGGGCGGGAGAAGGCCGGTCTCAAGCTCGACCCGCAGGGCCGGCTGTGGACCGCCGACTTCTCCGCCGGCACGGCGAGCGTCTACGACGGTGCGACCGGCGGGCAACTGGCCAACTACCGGTTCACCGACGAGCCGGGCAGCATCGTCAACGACCTCGTGGTCACCCGGCACGCCGTCTACTTCACCGACTCGGCCCGGCCGGTGCTGTACGTCGTACCGCTGCTTGCGGGTGGTCGGCTGCCCGCCGCCACCGCCGCCCGGGTACTGCCGCTCACCGGCCCGGCCGCCACGCCAGACGCGTTCAACAACGGGATCGTGGCGCTTCCCGACGGGGACCTGCTGGTCGACCAGATGTTGACCGGTCGGCTGGTCCGCGTCGACGCGCGCACCGGCGCCAGCCGTGTCGTCGACCTCGGCGGCTACTCGGTGGACCGGGCGGACGGGCTGGTGCTGCGCGGTCGCACCCTCTACGTGATCCGGAACCTGAGCAACGTCGTCGCGGTCGTCGAGCTGAACGCCGCCGGCACCGCCGGGGTGGTCCGGCGGGAGATCACCAGCCCGGCGCTGCGGTCGCCGGCCACCGGCGACCTGCTCGGCTCGGCGCTCTACGTGGTCAACGGCCGGTTCGACGTCGAGCCCGGCCCGACCGTCGACTACGACGTCGTACGACTGCCCGCCTGATCGGACGGTCGGCGGTGGCCCCGGCGGGGTCGCCGCCGATCCGTTCCGCTCAGCGAGCCGGCGGCGTCGAATCCAGGCAGATTTCGGCGTGCACCTTTCCACCATCTGAGCGCAGTTTCGCACCGCATTTCTCGAGGATGGCGAGCGCGCCGACATTGTCCGGCGTCGTCTCCGCGACGACCGCACGCATTCCGGCGCGGGCGGCGACGTTGAGCAACTCACGCAGGGCGGCCGCGCCGATGCCCTGGCCCCGCGCCGAGAGGCCGAGCCACATGCCGGTCTCCACCGTGCCCGGTTCATCACAGCGCGTCATCCGGATCATGCCCACCACCTCGCCGCCGACGAGGATCGCGTACATCTGCGAGCCGGTCGGGCCGTCCAGGCCGGCGAAGCTCGCCCGGTGGAACTCGCGAAAGGCCTCCCGGCGGGCGAGCGACCAGCCGGCGGGCGCCTCCACGGGAGGCATCACCTCACCCGGCTCGGCCTCGGCAGCCGCTACGGAGAGCAACGGCTCCAGATTCCGCTCGTCCACCGGCTCCAGCCGGACCGCACTCGCCACGTGCCGCAGTCTGCCGGCCCCATCGGCCGAAGTCCACCCCATTGGGCAGCGGATGGCGGTCCGGCCACGGGTACCGGCCGGTCGGGCGGTTCGCGTGTTTCTCCTCACGCTCCGTCGTTATTTGGCCTATGGCCCGAACTCGCAGAACACCACCGAGGCGTCGTCGGTGGGCTTGTGCCGGCGGAGCCGATCGGGATGATCGCGCTCGGCGTCCCGGACCCGACCGAGCAGCGCGGCCGGGCCTTCGGCGCTCAGCAGGTCGAGCAGTCCCGCCCAGTCGGTCAGCCCGAACTGCTCGACCGCGCTGGACGCGCCGTCGCTGAGCAGCGCCGCCCGGCGCAGGGCCGCCGAACCGTGCCGGGGCAGCGTCCCGGTCACCGCGTGGAAGGCCGCGTCCGGGTCGGCCGCCGCGACCCAGTAGCCGTGCGTACGGTTCATCCGCTCCCGCTGGATGCTTACCGCGTGCCGGAAGCGCGTGACCGGGTCCGACGCGCCCGCCGGCACGGTGGCGAGGGTCTGCCGCAGCTCGGCCATCGCGCTGTCCAGCCGGTCGTCGGTCACCACGGTGACCTGGCCGTCCACATCGAGCACCAGCGGACTGTCGCAGAGCACCAGGTAGTCGACCTGGTCGCCGCAGTCGCGCAGCAGGCAGACGGTGCTGGACGGGGTGCCCGGGTGGTCGAGGTCGCACTGCCCGCCGTGGTCGGCGCGGACGGCGAGAATGGCCGCGGCCAGGTTGCTGGTCAGGCGGGCCGCCGGGCGGGCCGCCTCGGCCACCGCGAGCCGGGCGGCCAGGTGTCGGACGTACCACTCCGGGCCGTGGACGCAGCCCGTGTCGAAGCCGTCCGGGACGGTGGCGCCGTCCAGGACACCGACCAGCGGACCGAACTGGAAGACCATGTCCTCGTTGACGGGCCGACCAGGGGCCGGCGCGGACGCGGAGCGTACCCGCATCATCAGCAGGACCCTGCCGCGGTCGTACCCCTCATGGCCCGCTCCCTCCGTTGACCCGTGCCACGGTGACGAGACGGGCGTCGCGTACCCGCGCGCGCGAGCTCCATTCCTGCGCTGCCGGGTGTCGCGGCGGCCCAGCGGTACCGTCGTCCAGCCGGCGCCACCGACACCGTCAGCGGCGGCGGTTGCGGGCCCGCGACGAGCGCAGCCGGCGGAGCCGGCCGATCAGCACGGGATCGGCGGCGAGCGCCGCCGGATTGTCCAGGAGACCGTTGAGCAGTTGGTAGTACCGGGTCGAGGAGACGCCGAAGGTGTCCCGCACGGCCTGTTCCTTGGCGCCGGCGTGCCGCCACCACTGCTGCTCGAAGGCGAGGATGGCCAGTTCGCGGGTGGTCAGGCCCGCCTGTGCGGGGACGGGCGGGGCAGGCGTCGCCTCGTCCGACGACGCGGTTCCGGCCGGCTCGCCCTCGTCGGTGCTCTCGACGGAAGGCGCGGCCCGGGGAGTCGGCACGCTCGGCGCGACGCCGCCGGCCGCCTCGGCCGGACGAGCGTCGGTGGACGGCTCGGGGGCGACCGGGGTGGCGTCGGCGGACATGACGTTCAGCCTAGTCAGCGACGGCCATGGTCGCAGTAGCCGGCGCGGCCGGCCCCGCACGTCGGGACACCCCGACGGTCGGAGCCGGCCACGTTACGCCGTTGACGTGTCGATCAGGAGATGTCGCGGCGCCGCATCGCCCAGATCGCCGCGCCGAGGATCACCACGAGCCCGACCGAGAAGATGGCGGAGGACTGCTGCCAGGTGATGTCCATCGTCTCCGGCTTGCACTCGCCGAAGTAGGTCGCGTTGCAGGACTGCCAGTTCTCCAGGGTGACGGTCTTCGTCATCCAGGCCAGCGCGTACGTGGGCAGCAGCCACGCCTCGGCGAACTTGACGCTCGCCATCGACAGCAGGATGCCGAGGCCGAACTGGCCGACAACCATCAGCGCCACGACACCGCCGAGGGCCATCGCGGTGTGCCGGCCCAGCGAGGCCAGCGCGAAGCCGATGGTGGTGATCACCAGCACCAGCGCCACACCGCGCAGCCCGGTCAGGGCGAACGACTGCCAGGCCCCCGAGGTCATCTTCTCGGTGCTGCCCCGGAAGCTGGCGACGGCCCAGAAGCCGGCGAACCACAGCACCGCGGCGGGCAGTGTCACCGCCAGGATGCCGGTGAGCAGCGCGGCCAGCTTGGTGAGCAGTACGGTGAGCCGCTTCGGCCGCCAGAGCAGCAGGTTCATCATGCCGCCGGTGCTCCACTCGGCTCCGACGAAGGACGCGCCGATCACGAACCCGACCAGGGCGAGGATCGCCGCGAACGGGACCAGTGTCTCGTCGAACGTCTTGCGGAAGTTGAACGTCGACGGCAGGAACCACTCCGCCTTGATCTCCTCGCGCGGCGGCGGAGTGATCATCGAACAGTCGTCGGGGTAGCGGCCGTCGCTCGAGGTGCCGGCCTTCTTGGCCTGCTCGCAGTTGACCCGCTCCTGCTCGCTCCAGCGGACCTGATCCTGGTACTGCTGGTCGGCCTGCCGCTCGGCCTTGGCGAGCTGGCCGGCGTCGATCTTCTGGTTGGTGAAGAAGACGCCGACCACCACGGCGGCCAGCACCAGCAGGCCGAGCAGCGTCATGTAGCGGGTGAAGCGCCGCTTGGCCAGCCGGCGCAGCTCCGTCCGATAGAGGCTCACGCGCCCCACCCTCCTCCGGTGGCGCCGGGCTGACCCGTCCCACCGACCTTCATGGACTCGTCGACCTGCCGGTGCTGGCCGGGGACCGGCGCGGTGGCGGTCAGTTCGAGGAAGACACTCTCCAGGTCGACCGCGATCGGGGCCAACTCGCTGACGTACAGGTTCTGCTCGGCTAGCAGCCGGGTCACCGACGCCGGCTTGTCGACGCCGGTCAGCATCAGGTGGTCCGGGTGCCCGGTGACCCGGATGCCGGCCCGGGTAAGGGCCTCGGTGGCCGTCGGCAGGTCACTGACCGCCTCCAGGCGTACCCGGACCGCGCCGGACGAGTGCTGGGCGAGCACCTCGTCGACCGGGCCGAAGGCGACCCGTCGACCGAGCGAGATGATGGTGACCGAGTCGCAGATGAGCTGGATCTCGCCGAGGATGTGGCTGGACAGCACCACGGTCATCCCGGACTCGGCGAGATTGCGCATCAGCGTGCGCATCTCGCGGATGCCGCCCGGGTCGAGGCCGTTGGCCGGCTCGTCGAGGATCAGCAGCCTCGGGTTCTTGAGTAGGGCGGACGCGACGGCGAGCCGCTGCTTCATGCCCAGCGAGTACGTCTTGACCCGCTCGCCGGACCGGTCGCGGAGCCCGACCAACTCCAGCACCTCGTCGACCCGCGTGGCGGGCACCTCGCCCGCCCCGGCCAGCAGGGACAGCGTGTCCCGTGCGGTGAAGTGCGGGAAGAACTGCGGGCTCTCGACGATCGCGCCGACCTGACCGGCGACGGTGGGCAGCGCGGCGGGCACCTCGTGCCCGAGCAGCGCCATCCGTCCGCCGTCGGGCCGGATCAGGCCGAGAAGCGTACGCAGCGTGGTGGTCTTGCCGGACCCGTTGGGACCCAGGAAGCCATGCACCTGCCCCGCGTCGACCTGCATGTCGAAGCCGTCGAGCGCGTTGCGGGTGCCGCGTCGACGACTCTTGTACGTCTTACGTAGACCTTCGATCTCCAGGACAGCTGGCAAGCTGCACCTCCCCCGATGGTGGGCGTGACAGCCGACACCATACGCGGTATGCAGCGGTGCGCAATACCCGGTATGCAGTGACACGCCGGTCGATGCGTTTCATCGACGGAGCGTGACCGTTCAGGCGCAGACGACCTGCACGCCGGCCGCCCGGAAGGCGTCCACCACCTCGGGCGCGGCCCCGGAGTCGGTCACCAGCGTCTCGACCCGCTCGACCGGGCAGATCCGGGCGAAGGCGTGACCGCCCAGCTTGGACGAGTCCGCTATGATCACGACCCGCTTGGCGCGCGCGACCATCAGGTTGTTCATGGCCGCCTCTCCCTCGTGGTGGGCGGCGGCGCCGAGCTGCGGGTCGATCGCGTCCACGCCGAGCAGGGCGACGTCCAGGGTGACCTCCCGCAGCAACGCGCCGCCGAGCGGGCCGACCAGCTCGAACGACTTCGGACGCACCACCCCGCCGGCCACGACCACCTTCATCCGGGACCGCACGAGAAGCTCGTTGGCGATGTTCAGCGCGTTGGTCACCACGGTGAGCTGGGCGCCCTCGGCACTGGTGTTGAGATCCGGCCGGACGGCCAGCGCCCGAGCAACCTCCGTGCTGGTGGTGCCGCCGTTGAGGCCGACCACGGTTCCGGGCGTGACGAGCGCCGCGGCGGCAGCGCCGATCCGCTGCTTCTCGGCCGAGTGCTTGGCCGTCTTGTAGCGCAGCGGCAGGTCGTACGAGACACCGTTGGCGACCGCGCCACCCCGGGTTCTGGTGATCATCTGCTGCTGGGCGAGCTGGTCGAAGTCACGCCGGATGGTCGCCTGGGAGACGTCCAGCCGCTCGGCGGCCGCCTCGACGCTGACCCGACCGTTGTCGGTCAGCATCTCCAGCAGGGCGTTCCATCTGGCGTACCGGTCCACCTCGGGGGCCCCTCCCAGTAACTGCACGGTCGGTGATTGATTGCGTGCACACTAGTGCGCGAAACTAGGCTTGCGCAAAAGGCTGGCCTGCGCGATCGGCCGGCCGGTTGCCACGACCACCTCGGTTCGCGCAGAATAACGCGCGAAATACGGCCCTTACGAGCCGTATTGCGCAGACAGGTCGGCCCTGCGAGGAGTTACTCATGGCGTACGTGGACGCGGAGATCGCGAGCCAACCCGACTGTTGGCGGGAGGCCGCGTCGCTGTCCAACGCCGTACGTGACGACCTTCCGCGCCCCGGCGAGCGGGTCGCCGTCGTCGGTTGCGGCACGTCGTGGTTCATGGCGATGGCGTACGCGGCCCGCCGCGAGCAGGCCGGCCAGGGCGAGACCGACGCGTTCCAGGCGTCCGAGTTCCCCGCCGGCCGCCAGTACGACCGGCTCATCGCGATCACCCGCTCCGGCACGACCACCGAGGTGCTGGAACTGCTCGCCGCGCTGCGGGGGCGTACGCCCACCACCGTCATCGTCGGTGACCCGGCGGCGCCCGCCGTCGACCTGGCCGCCGCCGCGGTGACCATGGCCTTCGCCGACGAGCGCTCGGTGGTGCAGACCCGTTTCGCGACGACCGCGCTGGCCCTGCTCCGGGCGAACCTCGGCGACCCGGTGACCGCGCTCGCCGCCGACGCCGAGGTGGCGGTGCGTTCCCCGCTGCCGATCGACCCGGCCACCATCGAGCAGGCCACCTTCCTCGGTCGCGGCTGGACGGTCGGCCTCGCCCAGGAGGCCGCGCTCAAGTGCCGGGAGGCGGCCACCTTCTGGGCCGAGGCGTACCCGGCGATGGACTACCGGCACGGTCCCATCTCGGTCGCCGCGCCGGGCCGGCTGGTCTGGGCGTTCGGCGAGTTGCCCGACGGGCTGCCCGAGGACGTCGCCGCCACCGGCGCCGCCTTCGTGCACAGCCGCACGCACGGTTGGCGCACGGTGCTCGGGAGCTGGTCGGCCGGTCGTACCCCGGTCGACCCGATGGCCGACCTGATCCTGGCGCAGCGATTCGCGGTCGCCCTGGCGACCAGCCGTGGCCTCGACCCGGACGCGCCACGACACCTGTCCCGGTCAGTGGTACTGGCGTGAGCGGTGCTGGGCGCGACGACCGGGTGGTCGTGGCGTTGGACGTCGGCGGCACCGGCATGAAGTGCGCCCTGGTCCGGCCGGACGGCGTGGCGGTACGCGCCGAACGACACCCCACCGACGCCGCGCGCGGGCCGGCCGCCGTGGTCGACACCATCCTCGGCGTGGCCGAAGGGCTGGCCGCCAAGGCCCGCGCCGACGGCTTCACCCCGGTCGCCATCGGCATCGCGGTCCCCGGGGTGGTGGACGAGGCGCGCGGGGTGGCGGTGTGGTCGGCGAACGTGGGCTTCCGGGCCGTACCGCTGCGGGACCTGGCGGTGCGACGGCTCGGGCTGCCCACCGCGCTCGGCCACGACGTGCGCGTCGGTGGTCTCGCCGAGGCCCGGCTCGGGGCCGGACGCGGCGCCGACCACGTGCTCTTCGTGGCGATCGGCACCGGCATCGCCGCCGCGCACGTCGTCGGCGGCCTGGCCGCCGTCGGCGCGCACGGCGCGGCCGGCGAGATCGGCCACATCATGGTCCGACCCGACGGTCCGCGTTGCGGATGCGGGCGGCCCGGCTGCCTGGAGGCGGTCGCGTCGGCGTCCGCGATCGGCCGGCGCTACGCGGAGCTGGCCGACGGCCGGCCCGACGCTCCGGTGACGGCTGCCGCCGTGGCCGAACGGGCGGCGGCCGGCGAACCGCTCGCCGCCGAGGTCTGGCGGTCGGCCGTCGAGGCGCTCGCCGACGGCCTGGCCACCGGGCAGGCACTGTTCGACGTGACGACGATCGTGCTCGGCGGCGGTCTCGCCCAGGCGGGCGACCTGCTGCTCGTCCCCCTCCGGGCGGCGCTGCACGAGCGGATGACCTTCCACCGTGAGCCGCAGCTCGTCGCGGCCGCCCTCGGCGACGAGGCCGGCTGCCTGGGGGCCGCCCTGCTCGCGCTCGACACCCTGGCCGCCGACCGTGCTTGACCAACAGGAGGAACGATGACCGAACGGGTGAACGGCCGAGTGGTGACCCCGACCGGTGTCATCCGGCAGGGCTGCGTCGAGTGGGACGGTGAACGGATCACCGCGGTGGCCGAGTACCCGTCGGTCCGCGACGGGCACTGGATCCTGCCGGGCTTCGTCGACATGCACACGCACGGCGGCGGGGGCCACACCTTCACCACAGGGGACGCCGACCAGGCCCGCGCCGCGGCCGCCTTCCACCTGGGACACGGCACCACCACGCTGCTGGCCAGTCTGGTCAGCGCGCCCTTCTCCGTGATGCGCTCGGCCACCGAGGCGTTCGCGCCGCTGGTCGACGAGGGTGTGCTGGCGGGGGTCCACTTCGAGGGTCCCTATCTCTCCGCCGCCCGCTGCGGCGCGCAGAACCCCGAGTACCTCCGGGACCCTTCCACCGAGGAGCTGTCCGAGCTGATCGAGCTGGGCCACGGCGCGGTCCGGATGGTCACCCTCGCGCCGGAGCGCGACGGCGCGCTGGAGGCGATCAAGCTGCTCACCGCGCAGCGCGTGGTGGCCGCCGTGGGTCACACCGACGCCACCTACGAGCAGACCCAGGCCGCGATCGCCGCCGGGGCGAGCGTGGGTACGCACCTGTTCAACGGCATGCGTCCGGTGCACCACCGCGAACCGGGCCCGGTGGTGGCCCTGCTGGACGCGTCCACCGTGGTCTGTGAACTGGTCGCCGACGGCGTACACCTGCACGACGGCATGCTGGCCTTCACCACCACGACCGCCGGCCCCGACCGGGCCGCGCTGATCACCGACGCGATGGCCGCCGCCGGAATGGCCGACGGCGAGTACGAGCTGGGCGGGCAGGCGGTGACCGTCGCCGACGGGGTGGCCCGGCTCGCCCGCGACGGCGCGATCGCCGGCAGCACGCTGACCATGGACGCGGCGCTGCGGCACGCCGTGCATGCCGGCATCCCGATGGCCGACGCCGCCCGGATGGCGGCGACCACCCCGGCCCGCGCGATCGGCCTGGGTGACCGCGTCGGCGCCCTCCAGGTGGGTCTCCGCTCCGACCTGGTCGTGCTCGACGACGACCTCAACGTGGTACGGGTGCTGCGCGGCGGTTCCTGGGTGGAGTGACGCGGATCGTGCCCTCCGGCGAGCGCCTGCGCATGCCTGTCGGAGAGCCTGTCGAGCTGCCCCAGATACGGGACGGGAGGGCACCGAAATCGAACCCGGCAGCAGCAGCCAACTCGACCCGACACGCCCCACCCCACATCCGGGGCAGCTCGACCCGACACATCGCGCCCCACATCCGGGGCAGCTCGACAGGGCATGAGGAAGGGGCCTGGTACCTCTCGCGGCGCAGCCCGACCGTGACGTCAGCCCATCGGCCGTGACGTCAGCCCCGATGGACGCGCGCGCTGGCGATCAGCTCAGGCTGGGGACGTCGACGCCGAGGATGGCCTGTTCGTCGGGGCGATGCACCAGCACGTCGGCCAGGTACGACTGGACCGCGTGTCGCATCCCCACGTCCCGGCCGGCCTGCTCGGAGAGCAGCCACTTGTGCTCGATGATCTGCGCGAACAGCTCCTGCGGCTCAAGCTTGCGCCGCAGGTGCGCGGGCACGGCCCGGACCACCGGCTCGAAGACCTCGGTGAGCCAGCGGTGCGCCGCCTGCTGCTCGTCGGTCAGATCGCTCTCCGCGCGGTAGGCGTCCAGGTCGTTGAGCAGCTTGCGGGCCTGGTTCTCCTCGGCGTCCAGACCGGTGAGCCGCAGCAGCCGCCGCGTGTGGTAGCCGGCGTCGACGACCTTCGGCCGGACCAGGTAACGCCCGTCCGCAGCGCTCGACATGGCCACCTCGGCCACGTCGAACCCCAGGTCGTTGAGGCGACGGATCCGGCCCTCGATGTCGTGCCGCGCCTGTCGCTCGATCGCCTGCTCGTAGGTGATCTCGTGCCACAGCCGCTCGTACCGCTGCACGACCTCCTCACAGACCAGCTCCGGGTCGATGGACTCGTGCAGCAGGCCGGCGGCCTGCAGGTCCAACGCCTCGCCGAAGATGTTCACCCGGGCGATCTCCAGGTCCTCGCCGCGCTGCCCGTTGGAGAGCGAATTGTGCAGCGCACCCGTCTCCGCGTCGACCAGGTAGGCGGCGAAGGCCCCCGCGTCCCGGCGGAACAGCGTGTTCGACAGCGAGCAGTCTCCCCAGAAGAAGCCGGTCAGGTGCATCCGCACGATCAGCGCCGCGAGCGCGTCGAGCAGCCGGCTCATCGTCTCCGGCCGAAGGGTGTGCGAGAAGAGCGCCCGGTACGGCAGGGAGAACTGGAGGTGCCGGGTGATCAGCACCGATTCGAGGGGCTCCCCGTCGTCGGCCTGCCGGTCGGCGACGACCGCCACCGCCTCGACCGAGGGAAAGTCGATCCGCTCCAACGCGCGCAGCAGGTCGTACTCCCGCTCGGCGATCCGCTCGCGGGTCTCCTTGAAGGCGTACACGTAGTCGCCCAACCGGACGAACCGGACGATGTGCCGGGAGATGCCCTGCGGCAGGGCCACCAGGTGCTGGGCAGGCCACTCTTCCAGCGGTGTCGACCAGGGCAGGTCGAGCAGCGCCGGGTCGACGAGGGCAGACGTGATCCGCACGGGGACAAGCATGACGGGTAACCCCCCGCCTCCGCCGCACATCGTGGTTGGGCCCACAGCGCCGCACCTCCCGGTCTCGCGCCGGGCCGGTAGCGTGGTCGCGTGCTCAAACCCACGGGTGTACGACGTGACCTGCGGCTTCGGCCCGTCCGCCCGGCCGGCTGGTGGTTCGACGCCCTGCTGCTGGCCGGTTTCGGGGCGGTGACCCTGGCGCTGGCCAACGGGGCGCTGCTCGGGCTGGACCTCGCGGTCCGCGAATGGGCCTACGCCCATCACCCGGCGCCGATCTACTGGACGGCGCGGGTGTTGAACTTCCTCGGGCAGGGCGGCTGGCTGCTGATGCCGATCGCCGGGGCGCTCGGGCTGGCGGTCGCGTGGCGTTCCCGCACGGTTCGGCCACTGCTGCTGCTGGCGGCGGCGTTCGTGCTGCTGTACCTGACGGTCGGCCCGCTCAAGATCCTGACCGATCGGGCAGCGCCCAGCTCGGATCTGCCGCCGGGTGAGTCCGTCCGGATCTTCAACGACCTGCCGCCCACCGAGTACGACCTCTCCTATCCGTCGGGGCACGTCGCCAACGCGATCGTCTGGTACGGGGTGATCGCCGTGCTGCTGACCGCGCTGACGGCCGGGCGACTGCACCCGAGCGGGTACCGCCTGATCCGTTTCGCACCCCCGGCGATCCTGCTGGTCACCACGACATACCTGAACTTCCACTGGCTCACCGACGGCGTCGCGGCACTGCTGCTCGGCCTCTTCCTGGACCGGCTGCTGCACCGGGTGCCGTGGGACGATCTGCCGCTCCCCGGCCGGTTACGTGAGTGGGACCGCCCGCTCACGTCGTACCCCTAGGGTTTCGGCTCGTGGATCGACTGGCGCGGCGGCTGGGCGTACCCGATGCGGTTGTCATCGGGTTGGGCTCGATGCTCGGCGCGGGCGTCTTTGTGGTCTTCGCCCCGGCCGCGGCGGCGGCCGGCGGCGCCGGCCTGCTGCCCGCGCTGCTGCTCGCCGGTTTCGTCGCCTTCTGCAACGCGACCAGCTCCGCGCGGCTGGCGGCCCGTTACCCGGAGTCCGGCGGCACCTACGTCTACGGCCGGGAACGCCTCGGCCCGCTGGCGGGATTCGTGGCGGGTTGGGGGTTCGTGGTCGGCAAGACGGCGAGCTGCGCGGCGATGGCGCTGACCATCGGGGCGTACCTCTGGCCGGGGCAGACCCGGCTGGTCGCCGTCGGCGCGGTCGTCGCGGTGACCGCCGTGAACCTGCGCGGCATCGGTAAGACGGCCACCGCCACGAAGGCGCTCGTGGCGCTGGTGCTCGCCGTGCTGGCCCTCGTCGCGGCCGTCGGCCTGGTGGGCGGGCCGGTGCACCTGGACCGGCTGACCGATACCGGCGGCTCCGCGCGCGGTGTGCTCACCGCCGCCGGGCTGCTGTTCTTCGCCTTCGCCGGGTATGCGCGGATCGCCACGCTCGGCGAGGAGGTGCGCGACCCGGAGCGGACCATCCCCCGGGCGGTGCCACTGGCGCTGGGGGCGGTGCTGGCGGTCTACCTGGTCCTGGCCGTGATCACGCTCGGCGTGCTGGGCGCCGACCGGCTGGCCGGGTCCGCCGCGCCCCTGGTCGACGTGGTGACCGCCGCCGGGCTGCCCGACCTGGCCTGGGTGGTCCGGGCCGGGGCGACCATCGCCGTCGTCGGGGTGCTGCTCTCCCTGGTCGCCGGGGTGGGCCGGACCACGCTCGCGATGGCCCGCCGCCACGACCTGCCCGGCGCGCTGGCCGCCGTGCACCCCGTGCGCCGGGTACCGCACCGCGCCGAGGTGGCGGTGGCCGCCGTGGTGATCGTGGTGGTGCTGCTCGGCGACGTACGGCAGGCGATCGGCTTCTCCAGCTGCACGGTGCTGGTCTACTACGCGATCACCAACGCGGCGGCGCTCACGTTGGGCCGGGACCGGGGGCGACGGCTACCGGTGCAGGTGCTCGCCGGGCTCGGGCTGGTCGGCTGCCTGCTGCTCGCGCTCAACCTGCCGCTGGGCAGCGTCCTCGCCGGCGTCGGCGTACTCGCCGCCGGGGCGGTGTGGCACGGCCTGCGGCAGCGGGATCGCTGAGAGGTCCGTCGCGCGCGGCACCGGGCTGGTCGTCGCGGGCGGGGCGCACTGCCGGGTCAGCCAGTCCAGGCCACGTCGGCGGGCGACCACGGTGAGCCGGTCGCCCGCGAAGATCACCTGGCGGGGGTCGAGGTCCTTCCACCAGATGGTCTTCGCCGCGCCGGCCGGGGTCCGGGCGATCAGCCGGACCTGCCCGTCCCGGTTGACGGTGTCCAGCGGCCGGCCGTCCAGCTCGGAGCCGGCGGCGACCGGCACCTCGGCGACCGGGAGCGCGTGCCGGTCGACCGGAATGGTGGTGATGACCGCGCGTTCGGTGAGCGCGCCGATGAAGGCCGGGGCGGCCAGGTAGGAGACCGATCGGGACACCCCGAGCGCGAAGGTCTCCTCTACCCGCTCGGCGAAGTCACCGTCGAAGAGCCGCAGCACCACCCGCAGGTCGTCGCGGAGGTCGCGGGCGGCCAGCGCCGCCTCCAGGTTGGCGACGTCGTCGGTGGACGCCACCACCAGCGCCTGACAGTCCGCCACCGATGCGGCGGCCAGGGTCTCGGGCAGCGCGGCGTCGCCGACGACCAGTGGCACCTCCAACTGGCGGGCCAGGGCCGCGCCACGTGGCGCCGGGTCCTTGTCGATCGCCACGACCTCGACGTCGTACTCGCGCAGTTGGGCCATCACCCGCGTGCCGACGTTACCGAGGCCGATCACCACGACGTGCCCGGCGCGGGCCGGTTGCAGCAGACCGGTGTGCAGGGCGAGACGGGCGTTGACGATGCCGTCCACGACGACGGCGGTGATCAACGGGATCAGCGCGAGCCCGGCCAGGTTGAGCACCACCTGCATGATCTGCGCATCGGCGGCCTTGCCGGTGTCCGGATCGGCGCCGCTGAGGGTGGTGACCAGCGTCAGGTACAGCGCCTCCAGCGGAGAAACGCCCTCGGTGCGGGAGATCAGCGCGCCCAGCACCGCGATCACGGCGAGCACCAGCATCACCGCGATGCCGATCTTGCGGGTGGCGAAGCCGCGTACGGCCCGCACCAGCATCGTGACCGGCCGGCGTCGCCGCCGGGCCCGGACCAACCGGCGCGCGGCGACCTCGGTGCCCGGCGGCAGACCGGTCGCCTCGGCGAGCACCAGGTCCGCGCCGGCCTGCTCGGCCGGCAGCAACTCCATCCCCTGCCGCCCGTCGGGGCGGGCCAGCGCGCACACCACGTCCTGCGTCCGGACGTCGGCACGCCGCGCCACCCGCAACGTCTTGTCCCGGTGTTGGAAGGAGCTGGGATCGACCTCGCCGAGCGCGGCGGCCACGAACGCCGGGGCGGCCATCTCGGCGTCGGAGAGCACCTCGACGGGCGCCCTGATCAGCTTGCGGACGCCGTCGGCCAGGGTGCCGTTGAACATCCGCAGCACCTGCCGGACGCGCTGGTCGACGGCCTGGGCACAGAGCGCGGCGTGCAGGTTGCCCACGTCGTCCTGGTGCAGCAGGGCCAACCCGGTCGCACCGGCCAGGCCGGCGGCCTCGAAGGTCGCCACGTCCAGGCGTTCCGAGCGGATCACGCGGACGCCGCGCAGGCTCGCCACGTCGGGACCGGTGCTGCGGTAGCGCTCCGGCACCACGACGGTGACCCGTGCGCCGCCCACGGGCAGGTCGGATTCGAGCAGCGCGCGGGCCACGTAGTAGGCCAGGGCGTCCCGGCCACAGATCACGTAGTGCGGACGCGGGTCACCGGCGGAGCGGAGCCGCCAGTTCCACTCGACCGCCCGTCGCGCCCGGTCCCGCCACGGCTCCGCCATGCCCGGATCGTAACCAGCACGATCACCCTGGGCGACCCCACCCGGATCGTCCCGGGCAGGCATGCCGACCCGGGCCGTGGGTAGAGCACCTGCCATGCAGACCTTCCTCCCGTACCCGGACTTTCTGGCCAGCGCCCGCGCGCTGGACCAGAAGCGGCTGGGCAAGCAGCGGGTGGAGGCCATCCAGGTGTTGCGCGGGCTCACCTGGCCGGGGTACGGGTGGCGCAACCACCCGGCCGTGAAGATGTGGGCCGGGTACGAGGAGGCGCTGACCCGGTACGGGCTGGACATGTGCGCCGTGTGGACCGAGCCGGGCCGGGCGGACACCTGCGCCTCCACGCTGACCGTCGACCTCGCCGCCGCCTGCGGGGCGGGTGTCGTACGCACCCAGGACGAGCTGGCCCGCGCCGGTGACCTGCCACCCTGGCTCGGCCGTGACGACCTGCACCTGAGCCACCGCTCCTCGCTGCTGCGCAAGGACCCGACGCACTACGCCCCGATCTTCGGCACCGACACGCCCGACGACCTGGAGTACGTCTGGCCCGCGTCCGACCGGGCGCGGCGCTGCCTGGCATAGGAGACTGGCGGCAGACGAGGGAGGTGCCCATGGCGCTGTCGCGTGTGGTGGGTCGGCTCATCGGCGTACGCCAGCATGAGGTGGACCCCGGCGGCGGTGGCGCCGCCCGCGTGCCGCGACCGGTCGCGGCGGTCGTGGTCGGCGCGGGCATCGCCGGCATGTCGGCGGCCGTGGTGCTCGCCGAACGCGGCGTGGACGTGACCGTGCTGGAGGCCGCGCCGACCATCGGTGGACGGCTGGGCGCCTGGCCGGAGGCCCTGCCCGACGGGGAGCAGCAGAACGAGCACGGCTTCCACGCGTTTTTCCGGCAGTACTACAACTGGCGGTCCATCCTCCGGCGCGTCGAGCCCGGCCTGGGCTTTCTCAAACCGATCCCGGGCTATCCGATCCTGAGCGCGCAGTGGCCGACCGAGGAGTTCGGCCGGCTGCCCCCCGCGCCTCCGGCGAACCTGCTCGCGCTGCTGCTGCGCAGTCCCAGCCTGCGCCTGGCGGACCTGCGGTCGATGGACCGGGACGCGGCGTTGCCGCTGCTCACCTACGATCCGGTCCGCACCTACGCCGAACTGGACGACACCACGGCCGACGAGTTGCTGGCGTCGCTGCGGCTGCCGGACCGGGCGCGGGCGATGCTGTTCGAGGTCTTCTCCCACTCGTTCTTCAACCACGAGGCGGAGATGTCGGCGGCCGAGATGGTCGCCCAGTTCCACTTCTACCTGCTGGGCAATCCGGAGGGGCTGGCCTTCGACTGCCCGGACGAGGACTATGCGACGGCGATCTGGCAGCCGCTGACCCGGCACGTGGAGAAGCACGGCGGTCGGGTGCTCACCCGCTCCGGCGCGACGGGGGTGCACCGTGACGGTGCCGGCTGGCGGGTGACGACCACCGACGGCGGCGACCACCGGGCGGAGCACGTGGTGCTGGCCGTCGATCCGCCCGCGCTCGCCGCGCTGGTGGCGGCCTCCCCCGACCTGGTCGCGCGGGCACCGGAGTTGGCGGCACGGATGCCCCGCTTCGGCCGGCCCGGCCCGCCGTACGCGGTGGCGCGGTACTGGTGCGACGGCGACGTCGCCGCCGACCGGGCGGTGTTCAGCGGGGTGTCCCGGCAGCCCACTCTGGACTCGGTGACGCTGTACCACCGGTTGGAGAACGAGTCGCGGCGCTGGGCGCACCGCACCGGCGGTTCGGTCGTGGAGCTGCACGCGTACGCCTGTGCGCCCGGCGTGCCGGCCGACGAGTTGGCCGAACGGATGCGCCGCGAGCTGGTGACGCTCTGGCCGGAGGCCGCTGACCTGCGGGTCCGGGAACTGCGCGCCCGGGTGGAGGCGCAGGCCCCGGCGTTCACGCCGGGCAGCCACGCCTGGCGTCCGGGGGTCCGCACCGAGGCCGCGGGTGTCTACCTGGCCGGCGACGGGATCGCGACGAACTTTCCGAGCGCGCTGATGGAACGTTCGGCGGCCACCGGGATCATCGCGGCGAACCACATCCTGCGGGCACAGGGTGCCGCGACCGAGCCGGTGCGCTCGGTCCGCCCGCGCGGCCTGCTGGCCGGGCGAGCAGCCCCAAAACGATCAAAAGCGACATAAGCGACGGTACGCTGCCGTACGCTCGATTGATCATCCGTCGATCGACCGGGCGGGAGGGCAGCGGCGATGTCACCACTGCACCGCGCCGGCGCAGCGGACGGCCGGCCGGCCGAGGAGGCCGTCCGCGACGATGCGTACCCACTCATCCGTGACGAGCGCGCCTGTGTCGTCACCGCCCTGCGGCTGGGCTGGTGGATGGCGGACGCCTACCACCACGGGCAACACGCCGAACCGGGGCCGACCACGCCGATCCACCCACCGGCCAAGCTCTCCAACCTGACCGAGATGTCACTCCCCCGCCGGATGCGGATGTACCTCGACGGCGTCGACGTCGCGCTGGCCCAGATCTCGGCGCTCACCCGGCACACCGGGTCGCTGCCCGACACGTCCGCCGCCCGCACGCGGCTGCCCGACCTGGACCGCCTACCCGATCTGGAGCGGCCGGACCTGGTCGACACCGAGCCGCTGCTGCTCGCCCTGGACGACCTCAACGTGGACGTGCTGCGCTGGGCGATGGCCACCAACCTCCGGGTCGGACTGGCCTACCG
The DNA here is from genome assembly GCF_050948405.1 of Micromonospora sp. CA-248212. NCBI lineage: Bacteria > Bacillati > Actinomycetota > Actinomycetes > Micromonosporales > Micromonosporaceae > Micromonospora > Micromonospora sp. CA-248212. The sequence goes on from NZ_CP192023.1 coordinate 6,796,410, forward strand.
GCTGGGCCGGTCCCTGGCCGACACGGTCCGGCCCGGCGACGCCGCCCAACTCCTGCGCCGCTTCGACGGCCGACAAGTCCAGATCAGCCGGTGGTTGGACGAGTTGGCCAGCGTGCTGCCGCCGTACTCGGCCGCGGTGGTGCGCCGCTCGCTGGCCGCCTGGGCGGTGGCCGTGGAACGGGCCGGCCGGGGTGACCCGACCGAACCGGAGCCCGCCGAACTGAGCCGCGAACTGCGCAACCAGGGCGACCTGTGGCGCGGCGTGCTCACCGGCGGCCTGCACCCGCGTGACCTGCTCGACGAGGAGGACTACGCGGTGGTCGCCCGGAACCTGATCATCCGGGACCGCCGGCTGGTCGCCCAGGCCGCCCGGGGCATCTTCTGGCCGGTGCTGGTGCCGCTGCTGGTGGTGCTCTTCGCGCTGGTCGGCGTGAGCGCGGCAGCGGCGGCCGGCTCGCCGACCACCCGGGCCGCCGTGGCCCTGCTCGGTCTGGGCGCCGGGCTGGCCGCCATCTGGCGCTCCGTCTCGGGACCCGCGCTGGCGGTCGCCGGCGAGGTCAACCGGCCGCTGCTGGACAGCGAACTCACCGCGCGGATGGCACTGCGGCTGGACAAACCGCTGACGAACGCCCGCCGCACGGCGGGGAGCGCTCCTCGCACCCGGCGCCAGCGCGCTCCCGAGGAGCCGGGTGGCCGATCGAAATACGTTGCCCCCCTCTCCCGTGCGGACCTACCGTGATCGCGCAAGGTCAGCCACCACAGTGGGAGCAGGTCATGACGAGGTCGCACGCCACCACCGTGCTGTCGTCACTGCTGTCCTGCGGCGGTTGGCCGGCGGAACACCCCCGGGCGGGCCGGCCCGACTGACGCGTACCCGTACGTGCCGAGCCGCCCGTCCGAACGCCGGACCGGGCGGCTCTTCGCTGTCCGCCGCCACTGTAGAAAGGAGTCCCGGTGGATGCCGTCCTCGTCGTCAACGCCGACCTCGGCCCGTTGCACCGGGTCACCGTCCAGCACGCCGTCCGGATGCTCTGCCGACGGGTGGCCGAGATCCACGAGGCGGAGCCCGATCGGCTGATCGGCGTCTTCCCGCTGCCCCGGGTGGTGCGGCTGGTCCGTTACGTGGTCACCCGGTGGCGGTTCAACTCCGGGCCGGCCTGGTCCCGGGCCGGGGTGCTGCGCCGCGACGACCACTGCTGCGCGTACTGCGATGGCCCGGCGTCGACCATCGACCACATCCTGCCGCGTTCCCGGGGTGGCCGGAACACGTGGCGAAACACCACCGCCGCCTGCTACGGCTGCAACCAGCGCAAGGGTGACCGGACCCCGGCGGAGGCGGGCATGCCGCTACGCCGCGAGCCGGTGAACCCCGGCTGGGCATCGCTGGCCCGGCGGTGACCGACCGGCCGGCGGGAACGGGGGGCCGCGCCCGGGGGTACGCCTCCGGCGCGGCACCCGTCGGCCCCGGTCACGCGGCGCGCTCGGTGACCTTCGCCTTCGGCCGCCCGGCGGCGCAGTGCACCCGGATCTCGCTGCTGTGCTCGGGTGCGGTCAGCTCGACCGTGACCTGCTTCGCCGGCCCCGCGTCGTACGGCGGCACCTGGTAACCCGACGCGGGGGTGACCGTGAGCAGTTCGGCCAATCCCCCGACACAGCGGACGGTGACCGTCCCGCCCTGGGCGCGCACCGGGAGCCCCGGGGATTCGGCGGGCGGAGACGCGCCCGTGGGCGTGACCGTCGGCGCGACCGTCGGCGGCGGCTGACCCGGGGCCGACGGCCGGCCCGGCCCCACTGCGGGGCCGGGGCGGGGAGCGGCCGACGTGGGACCGGCCGACGGTTCGGCGGGCGCACGCACAGTGGACGGTTCGGGCTGCGCGACGGTCTCCGGCAGGCCGACCGTGGTGGTGCCACCCGTGCCGATCCCGGTTCGTGGGGTGGTTCCGTCGTGCCGCCGCGCGCCGTAGTCGCCGAGCGACCCGGCCACCGCCACCGCTGCGATCACCGCGCCGCCGACCACCAGCGCCACCCGTCGGCGACGCCAGGCCTGTCGCCGGGGCGCTTCGGAAGCAGTCCGGTTCACGCCATCGGCCGCCTCCGCGTCCCCACCCGCTGCGGCCTTGCGCGCCTCGTTCGGCCCGGCGTCACCATCCTTGGCCGGGTGGGCAGCGGGCGAGCCAGCGGCGACCGCCCGGTCCGCGGCGGCCGATCTGTTCGCGGCGCTCGACCGGTCCGCGGCGCTCGACCGGTCCGCGGCGCTCGACCTGTTCGCGGCGCTCGACCTGTTCGCGGCGCTCGACCTGTTCGCGGCGCTCGACCTGTTCGCGGCGCTCGACCTGTTCGCGGCGCTCGACCCGGAATCAGCGGCCGATCCGGAAGCGGCGGCCAGCCCGGAAGCGGCGCTCGACCCGGAGGCGGCGGCCAGCCCGGAGGCGGCGGCCAGCCCGGAGGCGGCGTTTCCGCCGGCCAGCCCGGAGACGACGGTGAGCAGGATGCGGGCCACCTCGGCTGCCGGGGGACGGTCGTCGGGGTTGCGGGCGAGACACCAGTGGTAGAGCCGGTGGATCTCGGCGGGCACCCGGTCGATCTCGGGTAGCGGGTCCGGATCGACGTGCACGTGGGCGCGGAGCATCCCGGTCTGCGTCTCGGCCGCCCACGGCAGCCGGCCGGTGAGCGTCCGGTGCAGGAGCAGGCCGAGCGCGTACACGTCGGAGGCCGGCAGGACCTCGCCGGCCGCCAGCCGCTCCGGCGCGAGGTACGCGGGCGTACCGAGCAGCCGGCCGTCGAAGTCGATCTCGGAATCACCGGCGGCCGCCGCGATACCGAAGTCGAGCACCTTCGCGCCGGTGGGGGTGAGCATCACGTTGCCCGGCTTCACGTCCCGGTGCACCAACCCCTGGCCGTGCGCCGCCGAGATGGCCGACGCCACCTCGGCGCAGACCCGCAGCGCGGCGCGGGGTGGCAACGGCCCGGCGACCAGCCGGCTTTCGAGGGTGTCGCCGTTGAGCAGTTCCAGCACCACGAACGGCACCTGAACTCCGTCGAGACGCGACTCGCCGAAGTCGTAGACGTTGGTGACGTGCGGGTGCGACAACCGGGCCGCCGCCTTGGCCTCGGCCCGAATCCGCTGACGGGCGCTGGGGTCCGAGGCGACGAGCACCTTCACCGCCACGTCCCGTTCGAGCACCTCGTCGTACGCCCGGTAGACCGCCGACATGCCGCCGCTGCCGAGACGCTCCAGGAGCCGGTAGCGGCCCGCAAGCAACTGATCACGCTGCACGACCGACAGACTGCCGTACGACTCACGTTCGGCACCACCCGGGATCGAGGTTTCGCAATGGGTGGGAGATCGACTCGGGTTGCATGACATCGGCGTGTCCCAGCGCACGGGACACCCCGCCTTCCTGGAAACCGAGTGGATCAGGCCGCGAGCTTCAGCGCTCGGTCGGCGCTCGCCAGGCGAAGCGGGGAGCCCGGCGCTCGGCCATGGCCGCCACGCCCTCGCGGGCCTCGCCGCTGTCCGCGACCTTCCGGTGCCACCAGGCGATCCGGGCCGGCCCGGCGCGGTCGTCGACGATCTCCTTGGCGGCGGTGACGCTCAGCGGTGACCGTTGGGCGATCGTCGTGGTGAGGTCGTCCAGCCGCTCGGCGAGGCGGTCGCCCGGCAGCACCTCGTCGACCAGGCCGATCCGCAGGGCCCGCTCGGCGTCGATCAACTCGGCGGTGAAGAGCAGGTGCTTCGCCGCCGACGGGCCGACCAGCCGCGCCAGCCGGCGTGTCGTCGGGGCCGGGTAGACCAGCCCGAGGCGGGCCGGAGGTACGCCGAATCGGGCGTCGTCCGAGGCGATCCGCAGGTCACAGGCGACCGCGAGCTGCGCGCCACCCCCGACGCAGGCGCCCCGGATCGCCGCGATCGTCGGCTTGGCGAAGCTTGCCAGCCGCTCCTCGGCGGCGACCGCGATACTGGTGTCACCGGCGTCCAGCAACTCGGCCAGGTCACCGAGGTCCGCGCCCGCGCAGAAGGCGTCGCCCGCGCCGGTGAGCACCAGGGCCCGCACCTCGGGGTCGGGTTCCAGCCGGTCGAGCAGTTCGGGGAGCTGCCGCCACATGGCCGCCGTCATCGCGTTCCGGCGAGCCGGGTTGTGGATCACGACGGTTGCCACCGGTCCGGCCACCGCGACAGTCAACTCCGCGTCCGACACGCAAACCCCCTCTTCCCACGCCATCCGAGCCGACCCAAGATTGCCAGAACGGCCCGGACGCGAACCCGGCGACCACCGTTGCGGTGGCCGCCGGGTCCGGGTGTCGGTCAGGTCAGGAGACGTTGACCGCCGTGTCGTCGACCACGAAGGACGTCTGGAGCGAGGAGTCCTCGGTGCCGGTGAACTTCAGGGTGACGGTCTGGCCGGCGTACCCGGCCAGGGAGAAGGACTTCTGGCTGTAGCCGGAGGCCTTGTTCAGGTTGGAGTAGGTCGCCAGCGTGGCCAGCACCGTCCCGCCCGAGTTGAGCACCTGCACGTTGAGCTTGTCGTACGCGGTGCTGGTGGTGGTCTCGGCCGAGTCGATGTGCAGCCAGAAGCTCAGCGTGTACGACGAGCAACCCGCCGGGAGGGCCACCGACTGGGCGAGCGTGTCGGTGTGGGTGCTGCCGTACCCGTCCAGCCAGGCCTTGTACGACCCACCGTGGGCCGCCTGGCCGCTGGAGCTGGTGATCACCCCGGAGCTGGCCGTCCAGCCGGTCGAGCCGGACTCGAAGCCCGGGTTGGCCAGCTTCTGGCCGGGCGAGGTGCAGCCGCCGCCGGAGCCGTTCACGGTCAACGTGTAGGTGGCGCTGCGGGTGACCGACCCCGCCCCGTTCACGGTGACCGAGTAGGTGCCCGGCGAGGTGCTGGACGAGGTGCTGATGGTGAGGGTGGACGAGCCGCCCGAGGTCACCGAGGCGGGGCTGAACGCGGCGCTCGCGCCACTGGGCAGGCCGGACGCGGAGAACGTCACGGTCTGCGCCGAGCCGCTCGTGGTGGCGGTCGAGACGGTGGTGGAGACCGCGCTGCCCGGGTTCACCGAGCCGGCGGTCGGCGACAGCGACACGGAGAAGTCGTTGCCGGTGGAGCAGGTGGCGTCGTTGCCGGCGACGTTGACCGCCGTCCAGGCGGCCTGCACGGCCTTGTACTCGGTCGAGCAGCTGCCGTACAGGTCGGTGGCCGCCCGCAGGCTGTACGCGCGGGCGGTGTTCGCCGGGTTGCTGGTGTTGACGTACGACGTGTTGGAGGTGAAGTAGACGTCCAGCGCCCGGTACCAGATCTTCTCCGCCTTGGTACGGCCGATGCCGGTCACCGCCGGGGCGGAGCCGCAGACCGGCGAGGTGCCGTACGAGGTGGAGCCGGTGCCCTCGGCGAGGTTGAAGTAGAAGTGGTTGCCGACGCCGGAGGAGTAGTGCACGTCCTTGTTCTTCGTGCTGGTGGACCAGCAGGAGTCGGACGCGCCGTCCAGCGACGGGTTGTACATGTAGCGCAACGGCGTGTTGTTGCCGTTGATGTTGATCTTCTCACCGACCTGGTAGTCACCCGGGTCGCTCGGCGCGGCGGCGTAGAACTCCACCATGTTGCCGAAGATGTCGCTGGTGGACTCGTTCAGGCCACCGGACTCGCCGGAGTAGACCAGCCCGGCCAGCGCCTCGGTGACGCCGTGGCTCATCTCGTGCCCGGCCACGTCCAGCGCGACCAGCGGGCGGGAGTTGCCCGAGCCGTCGCCGTAGGTCATCTGGGCGCCGTCCCAGAAGGCGTTGACGTAGTTGTTGCCGTAGTGGACCCGGCTCGGCACACCACTGCCGTTGCCGAAGATGCCGTTACGGCCGTGCACGTTCTTGAAGTAGTCGAACGTCTTGGCGGCGCCGAAGTGCGCGTCCACTCCGGCCGACTGCCGATTCGAGTTGGCGCCGGTGCCCCACGCGTTGTCGGCGTCGGTGAACGTGGTGCAGGACGACGTGCCGTTGTTCATGTCGCAGGTACGGCCGTTGCCGCGCACCGGGTCGATCATCTGGTACGTGCTGCCGGAGAGCGTCGTGTCGATGCTGACCGTGCCGGTGTAGATGCCCTGGCCGCTGCCGGTGACCGATTCGATCTCGTCGTACGATCCGACGGTCGCGCCGGAGGTCGCGTCGGTGACGACGTGCAGCCGCGACGGCGTCTGCCCGTCCGGCTGCCAGCCACTGACCACCGTCTCCCAGGCCAGCCGGCCCACGCCCGAGCTGGCGTCGACGAACAGTTCCGGTGCGCCCACGTTCTCGGCCTTGCCGGTGAACCCGGCGCGGGCCGTCTTCTTCGCCGTGTCGGCGCTGACCTTGGCCGTGGTGAGGAGGGTCAGCGGTGCGGCGAGTCCGACCGAACTGCCGGCGTAGGTGCCGTTCGGCGCGGTGTGGATGACGAAGTCACCGCCGTACACCCGCAGTCCCTGGTAGGTGCGGGTGTAGCGGGTGTGCGCCGCGCCGGAGGCGTCCACCCGGGTGCTCTGCACCTGGTAGGACTCGGCGCTGGAACCCTGGACCGCGCCGGGGTTCGTTTGCAGGACGGTCGCCGCTCGGGCCGCGGCGGAGGCGTCCGGCGCGGGAGCGGGAGGTGCGGCAGCGTGCGCCGCGGTGGCGACGCAGGTCAACAGGCCGCTGGTGAGCAGCGCTGCGCTGACGGCCGCGAGGGGTCGTTTCACGTGCCCTCCTGGAAGGAGAAAGGGTGTGACGGGGGTAGTCACGCATGTAGATATAGCTATGTGTAGAAGAAAAGAGAAGCCTTGGACCGCTCCCAGACATTGAGATTGGCCGAACGGATGAGGGCCTTGACAAGGGAACCAACGCGGGCATCGGCGCGTCCGACGGACATGAGACCCGCCTCCACGACCGGCGTCACGATCGCGCTCCTGGCCGCCCTGCTGGCCGGCTGCACCGGCACCGACCGGGCCGCCGACCCCACCGACCTGCCCCCGGTGACCGGCGCGACCGCAGGCCCGGACCTCACGAACATCCCCGCGCCGAGCGGCCTCGTCCCAGGCGGCCCCGCCCCGAGCGGGGCCGTCCCGAGCGGCCCCGCCCCGAGCGGCCCGAGAGCGGACGACCGGGCTCGGGTCGCGCTGTTCCGCTCCGGTGGTTTCGCCGGGCGCGGCGACAACATCACCGTCGAGCCGGACGGGCGGTGGACCGTGGTCGACCGGGCCGGCGGCCGTCGTACCGGCAAGCTCGGCACCGCCGACCTGGGCCAGCTGCACGGACTGGCCGCCGACCCACGGCTGAGCGCCGAGGCCCGTCGCACGGCCACCACGTCGAGCTGCGCCGACGCGTTCAGCTACCGCGTCACCGTCGGGACCGTCGAGACCGGGTACGTCGACTGCCCCGCGGATCCCGCGCCGCCGCCCGCCACCCGGGCACTTGTCGAGTTGCTGCTGCGGGTCACCGCCTGACGGCGGGTCACACGAGGTAGTCCGGGGGAAGACCGGTGCCGCGCAGCTCGGCCGGCAGGTGCGCCACGTCGTTGACGGCGATCAGGTTCGGTGGCCCGGCCGGGCCGTACCGGATGACGGTCAACCCGGCGTTGTGGTGGTTCAAGCCCAGCCACCGCCGCTCAGGTGCCTCGAGGGCGTGCCGGACCAGCCAGGCGATCAGGAAGGTGTGCGTCACCACCAGCTCGCGTACCGGCTCCCCCACGGCCGCCGCCTCGTCGACCTCCGCCGGCCCCGTGAAGCGCCGCACGGCCTCCGCCGTCACGCGCGGCCCGTCGGCCCGCTCGGCCGCCGAGAATCCGGCCAGGAACTCGGCGTACGCCGACGGCAGGCCGGTCGGGTCCGTGTCGTGCGGGAGGTGGTCACCGGCCAACTCGGTGGCGTACACCGGAACCCCGGACAGTGCCGCGGCGACCACCTCGGCGGTCTGCGCGGCCCGGCGCAGCGGCCCGTGGTGGACGGCGGCGAACGGCCGGCCCCGCAGGCGCTCGCCGAGCAGCGCCGCCTGCCGCCGGCCGCGCTCGGACAGGCCGGTGTCCGGCTCGGTCGAGCCCGTGTCGGCGTGCCCGGTGAGGTCCTGCTCGCCGTGTCGGGTCAGGTACAGCAGCCGCGTTCGCATGCGTACACCCCAACACACCGGAAGGCGCGGTGCCGGCCCGCGCCCTCCGGTTTCTTGATCTTCTGACTAGGCCCGGGGGAACATCTGGCCGATACGGATCTTGTTGCCGAACGGGTCCCGGATGCCGAAGTCGATCCCGTACGGGCGCTCGGTCGGCTCGTCGATGATCTCGACGCCCTTCGCCACGAGATCGTCGTGGGTCTTGTGGGCGTCGTCGGTGGTCATGAAGAGGTACCCACCCAGGGCACCCTTGCTGAGCAGCTCCCGCACCTGCTCGGCGGTCGCCGGGTCCAGCGCCGGCGGGCCCGGCTTCTCCAGCAGGATCTCGCGCTCCGGGTCGCCGGGCAGGTTCACCGTCAGCCAGCGCATGAAGCCGAGATCCTGGTCGGTGTTGACCTCCATGCCGAGCTTGTTGACGTAAAAGTCAAGCGCCTCGTCCTGGTCGAGGACGTAGATCTGAGAGCGGCTGATCGCGTTCATCGTCATACCAACGACCGTAGAGGATGCCCCTGACCTGCTGCTTATCCAAAACTGCTGGGACGCGTCCAGGCCTTCGTGAAGCAGGACGGCACGTTGCCGGCGGCGACGCGGCGACGCCGGAACTCCGAGGGCGACTCACCGACGATCTGCCGGAACGTCCGACTGAACGTGCCCAGACTGCCGAAGCCGACCGCGTAGCAGATGTCCGTCACGTCCCGGTCGGTCTCCACCAACAGCGTCATGGCCCGCTCCACCCGGCGACGTTGCAGGTAGCGGTGCGGCGTCTCGCCGAAGGTCGCCCGGAACGTCCGGATGAAGTGCGCCTCGGAGACGTACGCGATCCGGGCCAGCGCCGGGATGTCCAGCGGTTCCGCGTACGACCGGTCCATCGCGTCGCGGGCGCGCAGCATCGCCCGGTTGGACTCCTCCACGGCCCGACTCACCGCGGGCCGCCCGGGGGCAGGACCGGTGTCTGCGTCACGTCCTGATCGCGCAGCTTGGCGTAGACGACCTCGGAGGTGAACCCGCCGATGAACCCGATGGCCAGCACGAAGAAGACCAACCTCCGCGCCGCGTCACCGTCGAGCAGGCCCGGGTTGGTGGAGAGCTGCGCCGCCACGAACAGCAGGAAGGCGATGACACCGGCCGCCGACCCCAACGCCGCGGCCCGCAGCCAGTTGCCGTTGCCGTCGTACGCGTTGCGCACGATCGCGCCCCACACCGACGCGATCATCGGCGCGGCCACCAGGATCGCCACGTTCTGCCACCCGCCGGCCGGCGCGGCGTACGCCAACGGGATCGTCGCCAGGGCGAGCAGCAGCAGGACCAGCGCGGTCACCAGGCCCGCCACCGTACGCCGACCAGCGGCGCCCGCAGCGCGTTCCTCCTCCGCGCGGCGCCGCACCTGGGCGCGGAGCGCGGTGACGATCGGGCCGGCCGCCGCCGACTGCCAGGGTCGGGCCAGCAACGCCACCTCCTCCTCGCTGGCGACACCGCGCTCGTTGTTGAGCCGCTGCCACGCCTTCTCCGCGCCACCGCCGAACACCGCGACCGCAGCGACCGGGATACGACGGGACAGGCCGATGAGCCCGGCGATGAACGTGGAGCGTCCGCCGCCCACCAGCAGCAGCGCGTCGGCCGTCAGCAGCGACCGGTAGAAACTGACCTCCCAGTCGTCCGTCGACTCGGGCACCACGGCGAACAACTCCGGATACCGCTGGGCCTCCTCGAAGTCCACGTCCTGCTGGTACCGGCCACGGACCAGGATCGACCCGGGCGCCGCCCGGCCGGAGCCCACGTAGCCGCGTACGACATCGCGTTCCAGGTAGTCGGGATCGCTGGAGTACACGACGATCCGGCAACCCTGCCTCGCGAGCTCCGCGCCCAGCTCGGCCGCCGCGGCGGGGGCAGCCTCCGGATCGCGTACGGCCGGCGAGTAGGAGCGGTTGACCTGGGCGCTGCCGGCGATCGCGACGAGCGGGCTCATGCGACTCCTCGACGGTCGGGTGATACCCGAACTATAGGAGTGGGCGACCATCGATCGCGTACGCCAGGAGCCCTGTCGGGACCCGCTGGTCGTTCTGACGAACTGGCCGCTCCCGGCCGGGCTGTCAGTTGCGGTAAGTGGATTCCGCGGCCTCGACGGCCCCGGCCGGCGTGTTGATCTTCAATGTTTTGCCGTGATCACTCATCGTGGTGGTGATCGTCAGCTTCGGACCCTTGCTGGGGCTCAAATCAACTTTGATCGAGTTGATCCAGCCCTGATCGTCGGTGGTGATCACGAACGGTGACAGGGGCGTGCCGATCGAGACGATCGTCGGTGCGCCCACGGGGAGGAATGGCGTGGCGCCTTTGCTGTCAGGGTCGAAACGGCCGGTGTAGGTACGCGGGCCGGTGCGGTCGACGGAGACGATCGACGAGGTGAACTTCTTCAGACCGGTCGGGTCGGCCCAGTCGAAGCGCAGGAAGGGGTGGTCGGGTTCTATCCGCTTCAGATCGACGTGTACCCAGTGACCCTTGGCCGACGATCGTCCATAACTCTCGGTGCCGATCACAATGCGGCTTCCCGCCGACGGGTACTTCCCTCCACTGATCGAAACCGTGGTCTCGAAACGGCGCTTCTGCGGATCGAAGGCGCCCGTGCCGCTGATCTTCTGCCCCTCGGGCAGGCCGCCTCGCACCACGAACCGGTGGGCAGCCTGCTGCGACCGTTGCAATGCCGCCACCAGTTCGCCACGGACATCGGGCGTCGGAGACGGCACGGCGCTCGCGCCCTGGAGCGGCTTCTCGGCGCGTGTGGGCTCCGCCTCGCCGGTACAGCCGGCGGCAAAAAGGAGGCTGCCGGTCACGACGAGCGCGAGCAGGGTGGCGCGCTGTTTCATGGTGGTACCTCCGTGGACCGCCGGCTGGTAGCGGGACCGAGGAACGATAGCGGACCCGGTGCACACGCCGTGCTGCGCTTCGGCGAGGCCGACGACCCAACGGCCGTCGAGGAACGCATGGATCTACAACGTCCGAAGCGCAAACCTAGACCAACCGTCAAGCCACCTGGGGCGGCTCCGTCAAGCTTCAGGTGGGACTAGACACGCCGGCAGTCCGATGTCCGGTCTCAGGACCTGGGTGACGGATCGGTATCAGGACTTGCGTGACACTTCTACCGAATGCTTACTGCCTGTGTCCGCCGGTCCGTGGAGGTGCCGAGAGGGCGAATGGTCTACTCCGCGTCCATGAGCCAGTCGCCTGACAATGCCCGCCGTACTCGCTCCAGGGCCTCGTGCGTCCTCGCTCGTACCCACAGCCATTGTCGGCCGTCGTCGCGCAGGAGCACGTCCGTGTCAACGAACCACCGCACGGGCGGGCCGTCTGGTATCGACCAGAGCGGGTAGTCCGGCAGCCCAATGCGACTGAATCGGCGCTCCAGCACCGTCACGGCGGCGTCGTCAAGGCCCCTGTTGTCACACAGGTCGACCTCGCCGGACATGAGGCTCTCCGAGAGCACCATCTCGATACAGGCCAGTGAGAGCCGATCAAACCACCGACCCCAGCCGTGTGCTGCGCCTCCCAGCCTGTCTAGGCGGAAGACCACCGGCGGGTCGTCCAGGTGGAGACTGTGGACCGGCACACCCCACCAGGTGACATTCTGGTTTTCCGTCCGGAAGACCAGGACCCGGTCCTCGTCGTCGAGATACAGCCGCGGGGGTTCCCGCAAGTAGTCCTGGGTTCGTGTCAGGTCATCTCGGCGACCGAACAGGCGGTAGGCGGTACGCAGGGCAGCGGGCAACCGCACTCCGAGTGCTGTCTCAGCCGCAGCCAACTCCGCTTCGGTGTAGCCGTCCCCGGCCTCCGACGACGCCACCCAGACCGAGGCGAACTGAGTGATGAAGCGTTCCACGGCAAACTGTCCACGAGCCGCAGCATCGGTAAGACGTATTGGATCGAACCGGTCGGTCACACGTCCAGACCGTAGTAGCGGGCAAATGAAGCCGTCTAGCTGGACGTGTCACCCACGTCCCCCAGACCGATCTGTCACCCAGGTCCTGAGACCCGACATCGCCGGCAGTCCGGCCGGCCCGGTCAAAGGGCCGCGGCTTCCCTGATGCTCGCCGAAGGATCTGGTGCGGCTGTCGCTCGTTCGCCCGGCTCCGCGAGACCGCCAAGCTGCCCGGTGTCCGCCTATACGACCTGGCGGCAACCTGATCTGATGACCGATAGTCTCCGTTCCATGCTCCTGTCGGCTGGGCGCACTCGACGCTGCCTGCTTGTCGCGCTCGTGTCAGCGGCCTTCTTGTTGGTGTGCTGGGAAGTCTTCACCTGGCATATCGTTCTCAATCGGTGATCCGGTGGAATCCACCGGCATCGACGGCACCTACCTGGCCTTCCCTGTCACCCTGGCCTACTCCGACGAATCGACCGACGTCGTGCATCTGGCTGTGGGCCTGGAAGAGAGTGGTCCCCAGGTCTGTGATGACTACGCTTGGCGTAGGTGACCGACAACGGCGGGCACGGGCGGCCGCCGGACGCCCGTTTGCTCTCAGCGCTGCTGTCAATCACCGCGCTCCCGGCCCTGCGGTCCGGGGAAGCGCATGATGGATATGGAGCCCCCGGCCGGGATCGAACCGGCGACATCTCGCTTACAAGGCGAGTGCTCTGGCCAGCTGAGCTACAGGGGCGCATGTGTCGACGCCAGCATAGCGACTGACGTCCGGATATCCCGCTCGCGAGTGCTCCCGAGCACGGGAAACGTCAACAACCCGACGCCCGACGCCGCACCGCGACGTCGATTGATGCCTTGCCGTGCCCGACTGCCCGGAATGCGTAGGCATTGGGTCACTTCCGAGGGTCCCTCGCCTTGGCAGCGCGGGCAAAGCCAATTACGGTGCAGTGACACGGACGACGACCCGGCCGCCCCCGCGACCGACCGCCGTCCGCTGACCGGCACGGGCTCGTGCCGGTTGCTCCTTCACTCGGATCGTCCGGCACGTTCCTGCCGGTGAAAGGAAGCGCACCACCATGGCTACGGTCACCTATTCCAAGGCGTCCCGGATCTACCCGGGCACCGAGCGTCCCGCCGTCAACGAGCTGAACCTCGAGATCGGCGACGGCGAGTTCCTCGTTCTCGTCGGCCCGTCGGGTTGCGGCAAGTCCACCAGCCTGCGGATGCTCGCCGGTCTGGAGGACGTCGACGCCGGCTCGATCTACATCGACCAGCGGGACGTCACCCACCTTCCCCCGAAGGCCCGCGACATCGCGATGGTCTTCCAGAACTACGCCCTCTACCCGCACATGACGGTGTACGAGAACATGGCGTTCGCCCTGAAGCTGCGCAAGACCTCCAAGTCGGAGATCGACCGGCGGGTCAAGGAGGCGGCCGGGCTGCTCCAGCTCGAGGAGTACCTGAGCCGCAAGCCGAAGGCGCTCTCCGGTGGTCAGCGTCAGCGGGTGGCCATGGGCCGGGCGATCGTCCGCGAGCCGCAGGTCTTCCTCATGGACGAGCCGCTGTCGAACCTCGACGCCAAGCTGCGTGTGCAGACCCGTACGCAGATCGCGTCGCTCCAGGCCAAGCTGGGCGTCACCACCGTCTACGTGACGCACGACCAGGTCGAGGCCATGACCATGGGCCACCGGGTCGCCGTGCTGCTCGACGGTGTGCTCCAGCAGGTGGACACCCCGCGGGCGCTCTACGACACCCCGGCGAACGTGTTCGTCGCCGGTTTCATGGGCTCTCCCGCCATGAACATCAAGACCGTCCCGCTGCACGAGCAGGGCGCCGAGTTCGCCGAGCTGCGTATCCCGCTGACCCGCGAGCAGGTCGAGGCGGCCCGTGCCGAGGGTGGCGACGGCAAGGTCACCGTCGGCTTCCGACCGGAGGACTGCGACCTGGTCAGCCCGACCGAGGGCGGTATGCCGGTCGTCGTCGAGCTGGTCGAGGACCTGGGCTCGGACGCGAACGTCTACGGCCACGCCGCCCTGGGTGGCAACTCGGAGCGCTTCGTCGTCCGTACCGACCGCCGCAGCATGCCGAACATGGGCGACACCGTGTTCGTCAAGCCGCGCGCCGGCCGCAGCCACGTCTTCCACGCCACCACGGGCAGCCGGATCTGACGTAACGCCGTACCGAAAAGGGGCGGTCCGCTGCGGCGGGCCGCCCCTTTCGTCGTACCCGGAAAGGGTCGTCATCCCCGGGAGCCAGCGCGAGCGTGGCTCCCCGGGGTGACGCGGCGGGGTGTGCCGTATCCCTAGCGTTCGCGGCACACCGAGCCCGAGGAGACGCCGTGTCCGCCACCGCCACCGCCACCGCCCACCGGAACCAGATCATCCGCCGGGCCGGCCGTAGCCTCGCCTACTGCGCGACGCTGGTACCGGTCGCCCTGTTCACCTTGGCTACCACCCCGGTGGGCGGGGCCGACGCCGCCGTCGCGCGGTGGCGGGGCCTGCGGACCGGCCTGCTCGGCGCATCCCCGACGGCCGTGCCCGGCCGGCGACCCGGAACGCTCGCGGTGCTCGGTCACGCGCTGCTCAGCCTGCTGCTCGGCCTCGTGGCCCTGCTGCCGATCGGCGTCGAGCTGTTGATGGTGCTGCGCGGCGTCCTGTACGGGGTGGTCGATCCCGGCCCGTACGACCACTCCTGGGGCGGTCCGAGCCGGGCCGGCGCGTGGCTGGCGCACTTCCTCGTCGGCCTGCCACTGGCGGCCGGCGGGCTGGCCGCGCTGATCGGCATCGCCGCCGTGCACCAACGACTGACCCGACGCCTCGACGGGGAGCGGGGTCCGGCCTGGCTGCTGCCGGCCACGCTGCTGACGGCGGTGGCCGGTGCGATCTTCTTCGTCGCCTGGCTCCACCAGATCTGACGGCGAGGCCCCCTACCGCTTTCGGGCGGTAGGGGGCCTCGTCGACGTCGTTACAGCTCGACCGAGCGGCGGCGGGCGACCTCGGCCAGGGTGACCGCGGCGGCCACGCTCGCGTTGAGCGACTCCACCTCGGAGATCATCGGGATGCTGACGGTCAGGTCGCAGGTCTCCCCGACCAGCCGGGACAACCCGCGCCCCTCGGAGCCGACGACCACCACCAGCGGGCCGACGGCGGCCTCCAGGTCGTACAGGTCGGTGTCGCCGTCGGCGTCCAGGCCGACCACCATGAAGCCGGCGTCCCGGCACGCCTTCAGCGACCGGGTCAGGTTGGTGACCTGGGCCACCGGCACCCGCGCCGCCGCGCCGGCACTGGTCCGCCAGGCGGTCGCGGTGATCCCGGCGGCACGACGCTCGGGTACGAAGACACCCTGCGCGCCGAATGCGGCGGCCGACCGGATCACGGCGCCCAGGTTGCGCGGGTCGGTGACCCCGTCCAGCGCGACCAGCAGCGGAGCCTGCTGCTCCAGCGACGCGGCCACCAGGTCCTCGAAGGGCTCGTACGCGAACGGCGGCACCTGCAAGCCGACGCCCTGGTGCAGCACCCCACCGGTCATCCGGTCCAGTTCGGCCCGGCTGATCTCCAGGTTGGCGATGCCCCGGTCGGCGGCGGTCCGGATGATCTCCTTGGTCCGCTCGTCCACGTCGATGCCCTGGGCCGTGTAGAGCGCCGTCGCCGGCACCTGGGCGCGCAGCGCCTCCAGCACCGGGTTGCGTCCGACCAACAGCTCCGGGGAGTCCTTCGACGGGTTGGACTTGCGCCCCGGGGAGACCCGGGGACCGGAGCGCGAGGTGGGCTTGCCACCCCGACCGCCGGTCGCGCCACGACCGACCGGTACGCCCCGACCGCCACCCTTGCCCCAGGTGGTGTCCTTGCTGCCCGGCTGACCGATCTTCGGGGCGCGCCCCTCCTCGGCCGCCACCCGGCGCTCCTTGTCCTGCTTCCAGGCGGTGCGCTGCGGCAGCTTCTCGGTGCCCGAGTAGCCCTTGTGCCACGGCCGCTCGTCAGCGGGCAGGGTGCGACCCCGCCCGGCGAGGGAGTCCTTGTTCTTGCCGCCGGAGCCCTTGGGGGCACCCGCCTTCGACGTCAGTCGCCGGCCACGGCGCTGCGAGTTGCCGGCCATCAGTCCTGCTCTCCAATAGTCCAACGGGGGCCCTGGGGGGTGTCCTCGACCACCACGCCGGCCAGCTTGAGCTGGTCACGTACCGCGTCGGCGGCAGCCCAGTCCTTGCGGCCCCGGGCCTGCGCGCGCTGCTCCAGGGCCAGCGCGATCAGGGAGTCCACCACGGCGCGCAGATCGTCCGAACGACCGCCGCCGGTCCACGCCTCGTCGAGGGGGTCGATCCCGAGGATATCCAGCATCGCGCGTACGACGGCCAGGGTGGTGCGGACAGTCACATCGTCGCCCGCGCTCAGCGCGGTGTTGCCGTCCCGGAGGTGCTGTTGCAGCACCGCCAGCGCGGCGGACGTGTTGAGGTCGTCGTCCATCGCCGCGACGAAACCGGCCGGCAGCTCGCCGAGCTGCCCGGCGCCCACCCGCTCGACGGCCCGCTGGACGAAACCCTCGATCCGGCGGTACGCGGTGGCCGCCTCGCGAAGCGAGTCCTCCGAGTAGTCGATCACCGAGCGGTAGTGCGCGGCGGCGTAGTAGTAACGCAGCTCCACCGGCCGCACACCGAGCGAGTCGACGTACGCGAGGCCCAGGGCGTTACCCGCCGACTTGCCCATTTTCGCCCCGCCGATGTTGAGCAGGCCGTGGTGCACCCAGTAGCGGGCGAACGGCAGCCCGGCCGCCTGGGACTGGGCGATCTCGTTCTCGTGGTGCGGGAACGTCAGGTCCAGACCACCGCCGTGGATGTCGAACTCCGGGCCCAGGTAGCGCCAGCACATCGCCGAGCACTCGATGTGCCAGCCCGGACGGCCCAGCCCCCACGGGGACGGCCAGTACGCGTCCGCCGGCTCGTTCGGCTTGGCGCCCTTCCAGAGGGCGAAGTCGCGCGGGTCCCGCTTACCCCGGTCCGGCGCGTCCCCGGCCGACTGCATCGCGTCCGGCGACTGACCCGACAGCGACCCGTACGCCGGCCAGGACGCCACATCGAAGTAGACGTCGCCGGAGCCGTCGGTGGCCGGGTACGCGTGCCCGTCCGTGATCAGCTTGGTGATCAGCTCGTGCATCTCCGGGATGTGCCCGGTGGCGCGCGGCTCGTAGGTGGGCGACAGCACGTTCAACGCCCGGTACGACTCGGCGAGGATCAACTCGTTGGCGTACGCGATCGACCAGAACGGCAGACCCTGCTCACCCGCCTTGACGAGGATCTTGTCGTCGATGTCGGTCAGGTTGCGGATGAACGTGACCTCGTAGCCGGCCGCGAGCAACCAGCGGCGCAGCACGTCGTAGTTGACGCCGGAACGAAGGTGACCGATGTGCGGCGGCGCCTGAAGGGTGAGACCACACAGGTAGACCCCCACCTTGCCGGCTTCCCGCGGGACGAAGTCCCGCACCGATCGGGTGGCGGTGTCATACAGGCGTAGCGTCACCGTACAAGGGTAGCCGTCCGCGCCTGTCCGGGTCCGCCGGTGCCGGGTCGTACGCTGCGTGCTGTGGATGCGACGGCAGGGTCCAGCCGGACCGGGGAGACGTCCCAGACGCTCGACCGGGGTCTACGGCTTCTGCACCTGGTGGCCGATACGCCGACCGGGCTGACCGTCAGCGAGGCGGCGAACCGGCTCGGCGTCGGCCGGGCGGCCGTCTACCGGCTGGTCGGCCCGCTGACCGGGCACGGCATGCTGCGCCGGGGCAGCGACGGCCGACTCCGGATCGGCGCGGGCGTGCTGCAGCTGGCCCGACGCGCCCAGCCGCTGCTCGCCGAGGGCGCGTTGCCGGCGCTGCGCCGACTCGCCGAACAGGCCGGCGCGACCGCCCACCTGACCGTGGTGGACGGCGGCGAGGGTGTCGCCCTGGCGGTGGTCGAGCCGAGTTGGACGTCGTTCCACGTCGCGTACCGGACGGGCGCGCGACACCCCCTGGACCGGGGCGCGGCGGGTCGGGCCATCCTGGCCGGCCGCAGCGGCACGGCCGACCCGGTGAGCAGCAGCGGCGAGTTGGAGTCCGGGGCGTACGGGGTGGCCGCGCCGGTGCTCGGCGTACCGGGCCTGGAGGCCAGCGTCGGCGTGGTCGCGCTCGCCCCGCTGGACGTCGCCCTGGTCGGCCCCCAGGTGCAGGCCGCCGCGACGGCCGTGGCGGCAACCCTCCGCTGACCCCTTGATCCACTCGCCGACGCTTGGTCGACTCGGCTTCCTGGAAGTCGGGCTCTCCTTGAGCCCGCGACGCCCCGATTTCTGGAAAGCCGAGTCGATCAACCCATAGCAAGATCCCCAAGGCGCTTCGTGGTTTTCCACAGGCGGTGGCGGGGCCCTCCGCGGGGTTGTCCACAGGGGTACCGGGCGGCGACCGGCGGGCGGCACGCTGCTCGGCATGCCACCACGTCCGTACCGACCCGACGCCCTGACCTGGCAGGTTTTCCGCGGCTCCGACGTCGTCCGGGATGGCCTGCTCAGCGAGCACCAGCTACGCAGCAGCGCCTGGGTACGACTTCGCCACGACATCTACGCCGACGCCCGACTGGACCGGGACCACGCCCTGGCCTGCCGCGCCGCGCTCCTGCGGCTGCCGCCCGGGGTGGTCGTGGGTGGTCCGTCGGCCGCCTTCCTGCACGGCATCGAGCACGCCGCCGCCTTCACCGACGACGTGCACATCCTCGCGCCCCGACCGTTGCGGGTCGGCGCTCAACGCGGCCTTCGGGTGCATGTCCACACCGCGTCCGAACACGCCGCCACCGGCCCGCGCGTAAGCGGTCCGAGGCCTGAACGGGCGGTCCCCTATCCACCGGCGAGCGGTCCCTCGAAAGCGAGACGCCCAACCGGCGCGACCCGCCCACCGGGACCGGATCGCCTGGCGCGCAGCCCGCTCCCCTGCTCGGGTCCGGCGCGGTCCGCCTGGGAGACGGCGGTCTGGCTCGACCCGGTCCGCGCGCTCCCCATCATCGACACGTTGCTCGGGCGGGGACTGACCGACAGCGCCGCGCTGGCCAAGGAGGCCGCCCTCAACACGGACCGACCCGGGGCTCGTCGGGCGGATTGGCTCTTCGACCTGGCCGACGGGCGGGCCCAGTCCCCGCCGGAGTCCCAGCTACGGGCGCGGTTGGTGTTGGGCGGCCTGCCACGCCCCGTCGTCCAACATCCGGTGCGCCTGCCCAACGGCGTGGTCCTGCACCCCGACCTGGCGTGGCCCACCTACCGGGTGGCGGTGGAGTACGACGGGCAGTGGCACTCCGACATCGACCAGTTGCACCGTGATCGCCGACGGCTCAATCTGCTCGTCGGCGCGGGTTGGTTGGTGCTCCATGTGACCAGTCGACGGATGGGGTCCGAGTTCCCGGCGGTGCTGCGCGAAGTGCGCGCCGCCCTGAACGCCCGCGGCTGGCGGCGATGAACGCCCGCGCCGCGGCGGTGAGCGGCCGTGATCCACTCGGCTTCTTGGAGACCGGGCTGTCCGGGGCACCGCGACACCCCGCCTTCCAAGAAACCGGGGTCGATCATCGCGCCCGACCGCCGCACGCGGCAGGGCCCGGCCGACCAGTGTCGACCGGGCCCCGCGGGCGGTGCGTTACGGGCGGGCGTTGAGCTTGAGCGGGGTCTTCACCGCCGCGTACGCGTCGACGATCCCGTACCCGTAGAAGCCGTTGAAGTTGAGCCCACCGGCGCAGTACGCGTCGTAGGTCTCGTCACGGCCCTCGTTGCGGTACTGCTGCAGGCGCGGCTCCGGGCAGGCGTGCTCGGCCGCCGTGCGGTAGAGGTGCTGCTCCACCTGGTCCGGGGACATGCCGAAGCCACCCCGGGCCTGCGGCTTGCCGTACCGGCTGACGATCAGCGCGGCCACCCCGGCGGCGTGCGGGGACGCCATCGAGGTGCCCTGCAGGTAGGTGTAGTAGCCGCACTCACCGTTGGCCTTGCACTGCTTGAAGACGGACTCCTCGAAACCGGCGACGATGTTGCCGTCGGCGTCGACCGAGCCCTCCTCCTGGAGCACGTGCTTCGGGTAGGACGACAGGATCATGTTGGCGTCGGTGCGGTACGTGTCCGTGCCGAAGCCGTCGCGGAACCAGCCGCCCGGCGCGGCGACCGAGATCTGCTCGGTGCCGTAGTTGGAGAAGTCCGACTTCTTGCCGGACGGGCCGACCGACGACACACCGATGACGTGCGGGCCCTCGGTGGGCAGGTCCCAGCAGCTGTTGTTGTCGATCGGGCGCGGGTACGGGTCGGCGCCGTAGTCCGGGCTGGACGTGTCGGTACGCGGCGCGCCCAGGTCCTCGTTGTTGTTGCCGAGCGCGCCGACCAGGGTGACGCCCTTGTTGTGGGCGAATTCCAGCGCCCGCTTCATGGCCTTGATGATGGCCCGCTGCTCGGCCTGCGCCTCGGGGGAGTCGGCCGGGTTGGCGGTGCAGTTGTAGAGCCACGGGTCGACGTAGAACGACATGTTGACCACGTCGATCCCGTTGCGGCCGGCGTAGACCAGGGCGTTGACGACCGGGTCGAGGAAGAAGTAGCCGGAGTCCTGGCCACCCTTGAGCTCGACCAGCGACACGTTCGGGGCGACACCGGAGAGGCCGAAGCCGTTGGCGGCGGCGCCGATGGTGCCGGCCACGTGGGTGCCGTGCCCGCCGTCGTCGGTGCCCACCGCGTCGAGGCAGCTCGGCACCTCGCAGGGGCCGTCCACGTCGATCCGGTCGGGTGCGAAGTTGCGCGACAACGCCCAGTTGAAGTTGGGCGCGATGTCCGGGTTGCTGGCGTCGACGCCGGTGTCCAGTACGCCGACGGTCACCCGACGGTCACCGGGCTCGATCTTGCGGGCCTTGTCGGCCTGGATCATCTCCAGGCCCCAGAGCTTGTCGTCGAGCGGGTCCATTTTGGCCCCGCGCCGGGCGGCAGCGCCGGCGGCGGCCTTGGTGGCGGCCGTCAGGTGCTCCTGCTCGACCCGGTCCAGCTTCGGCTTGCGGCCGATGGCCTTCTGCTCGGCGGCGCCGACCAGGGTCGGCGCGGCGGCGGCCCGGGACGCGAAGTCGGCCCGGTCACTGGTGACCTGGAACATGCCGACCTCGTCGGACGAGGACACCACCGTGCCGCCGGCGGCCCGGATGGCGGCGACCGCCGTGTCGACGGCGACCCCGTCCTCGGCGACCACCGTGAAGGTGCGGGACGTGCTCGGCGCGGCGCTGGCCGGTACACCCAGGCCCGCTGCCGTAAGTGCCAGTACCGCCGCGGTCGCGACGGCACCGACGGTGAAGCGCTTGCTCACCACATCGAATCCTCTCGTTGAGGGACGTGGCGTCATCACACAACACCTGGCGGGTTCCCGCCAGATGAACGTCCGTTATGCCGGTGAATCTGTTCTTCATCCGCCCTGGCCGACGCCCAGATCCACCCGGTCGGACGATGCCGCCGGCAGATTCGGCAGGACCGTGGGCAGTTCGGCCAGGGTGGACACCTCCGCGTCGGGGATGAGACCCGCCGGGCGGGGTAGCCCGTGCCGGTTCAGCCACACCGACCGCAGGCCGGCCCGTCGGGGCGCCACCACGTCGTGCTCCCACGAGTCGCCGACGTACACGATCTGCTCGGCGGGCACCCCGGCAGCCTCGACCACCGCCGCGTAGAACTCCGGGGCGGGCTTCTTGGGCAGGCCGTTCTCGTGCGCGTACAGCTCGAAGGCGAACTCGCCGGCGAGCCCGCAGCGTTCGGCGCGGCTGTTGCCGTTCGTGGCGAAGCCCAGGGTGTACCGGCGGCGCAGCGCCACCAGCGCCGGTGGGACGTCCGGGAACGGCCGGGTGAGGGCGAACCGGCGGGCAAAGAAGAGGTCGGCGATCTCGTCGAGGTGGTCGCCGAGGCCGGCGCGGGCCAGCGACCGGGCCAGCGCGGCGCGGCGGATCTCCATGACCGGGGCGGCGCTCAGCTCACCAAAGACCGCTCCCCAGTCGGATTCCAGCTCGGCGAGCGTCACGCCGGCCGCGTCGGGTGCGCGACGCCGCATCTCGTCGAGGACGGCCGCCAGCCCGCCGGTCACCGCGGGCCGCAGGTCGAGCAGGGTCTCGTCAGCGTCGAACACGACAGTGGTCAGCACGGCACCCACTCTCCCACCGCACGACGACCACACCGCGACAGCGACCTCACCGGGTGCCGGCCGCCAGCGCGGGCTCGGGCGCGGCGGGCGCGGGCACGCCGCGCAGCTCGTCGAGGCGTACCAGGGCGACCCCGGCGACGATCAGCAGGCCACCGAGGAGTTGCCAGGCGGTGGGCAGTTCGTCAAGGAACAGCCAGGCGATGAGTACGGCGAACAGCACCTCGGTCAGCCCGACGAACGACGACAGCCGGGGGCCGAGGATCCGGTTGCCGGCGATGCCGGCCAGGTACGCGATCACCGCGGCGACGAGGGTGAGCCCGACGATGGGCAGCAGCCAGGTGGTGCGCTGCCCGGCGAAGGTGACCTCACCGAACGTGGCACGCAGCGGCAGCAGCCCGGTCACCCCGATGAGCAGCAGCACGGCCGCGCCGACGGCCATCCCGCCGCTGGCCATGGCGACCGAGGGCAGTCGGGGGTCGACCCGGCCGGCGAGTACGAAGTAGCCGGCCAGGCCGAACGCGGCGCCCAGCCCCCAGAGCACGCCGACCGGGTCGAAGGCGGCGTTGCCGGTGAGGTCCAGGACGAACACCAACCCGCACAGCGCGGCGGCGGAGCCGGCCACGGTGAGCCGCCGGGGGCGCTGGCCGTGCCGCAGCCACATCCAGCCCACGACGAGGATGATGCCCAGGTATTCCAGCAGGAGCGCGATGCCAACCGGCAGGTAGCGCACGGCGTTGAAGAAGCACACCTGCGCCAGGGCGACCCCGAGCAGCCCGAACATCACGACTGCGGAGCTGTTGTCGCGCAGCACGTGCCACCTGCCGCGCAGCGCCAGCAGGGCGGGGATCGCGAGCACCAGGGCGGCCACCCCGACCCGGGCGACGACAGCGGCCTCGGCCGACCACCCGGCCTCGATGAGCGAGCGCGCGAAGGTGCCCGAGGTGGCGAACGTGACGGCGGAGAGCAGCGCCAAGGCGGCGCCGACGGCGGGTCGTTGCGGCATCTCGCGCTCCTCGCTGCGACACGTGTGTCATGGGCAAACTATCCTTGTGCCCATGACGCTAGGCGGCCATCGTGACAGGAGTCAAGTTGCTGTTCGCTCATGACACCGAATGCTCGCTGATCGCCGCCACCGCCCTGGTCAACACCGGAGGCCGCGACGGCGAGCTGCTACCCGACGTCGCCGCGCTGGACGCCTTCTTCGTCCGGCACACCTACAGCGGACGGCACGAGCACACCGACGCGGAACTACGCGCCGTACGACAGTTGCGCCCCCGCCTGCGCCGCATCTGGGACGCCGAACCGCCCGAGGTCGTCGACATCATCAACGGCCTGCTCCGCGAACACCGGGCGTTGCCGCAGCTCATCGAGCACGACGACGAGCCGTACCACCTGCACGCCGTGCCCCGCGACGCGCCGCTGGCCACCCGCATGGCGGTGGAGGCGGCCATGGCGATCGCCGACCTGGTCCGGTCGAGCGAGCTGAGCCGGCTGCGCATCTGCGAGCACCCGGACTGCGACAACGTCGTCGTCGACCTGTCCCGCAACCGGTCGCGGCGGTTCTGCGAGGCCGGCTGCGGCAACCGCGCCGCCGTGGCCGCCTACCGGGCCCGCAAGGCGGCCGGCCGGTCCTGAGCGACGTCGGCGGCCAGCAGCTCGTACTCCACCTCACCCTGCTCGGTCCCCGGGATCGGGTCGTCGAAGTCCAGGTGGAACGTCCGCACGTAACGCAGCCCCGCCTTCTCCATCACCCGGCGGGACCGCTCGTTCACCGCCATCGTCTGCGCCCACACCCGGCGTACGCCCACGACGTCGAGCGCGTACTGGACCAGCGCCCGGGACCCCTCCGTCGCCAGGCCACGCCCCCACGCCGCGCGGCGCAGCCGGTAGCCCAACTCGGCCTCCGTGCCGTCCGCCGACGGGTCGAGCGCGAACCACCCCAGGAACTCACCGGACGCCCGGTCGAGCGCCGCCCAACGCCCCAGGCCGGGATGCCGCTCGTACTGGGCGATCAGCCTCGGCAACTCCTCGTCCCGGATCGTCTCCATCGGGGTCGCGACGCCGCCGGTGAGGAACCGCATCACCTCGGGATCGCCGTCAAGCTCGACGAACGCGTCCACGTCGGCCATCGTCAACCGGCGCATCCGCAGCCGCTCGGTCGACACGCTCTCGCCATCGCCGTCCCACATGCCCGCATCATCCCGCCACTCGCGGACACCGTCGAGCCGATTACCCGCAGCCCGACGCCGGCCGCCGCAAGATCCACGCAACTTCGGGGATACTGCTGCCTCACGCCGCGCGGAAGCAGCAGTATCCCTGAAGTTGCGCAGGAAACCCCGCGACCACCGTCGCGGGGAGGGCGGTCGGGTCAGCGCGGGGGCGCGACCACGAAGAGCCGCCAGGAGTACGCGTCGACCACCAACACGGGTCCGTCCGGGTCCTTACTGTCCCGCACCCCGACCACGCCCCCCAGATCCGTAGCCACCTCGACGCACTGGTCGTTGGAACCACTGCGGCTACTCTTCCGCCACCGGGCTCGGGTCAGCTCCACGACTCCGCCACTTCTCTCAGCAACTCGATCGACTCCTGCGGAGGTAACGCCTGCCCGAGGGTCGCTTCCCAGGTCCACTGTAGGCGGAGCAGATCTGCCGGCAGATCGAGTTCCTGGCCGCCGATCTGACCCCCAAGGTAGGCAAGGTCGCTGTGGTCGGCAAGCGTGGCGAGTATGAACGGGCCGTTCAGGCCGGGATATTCCTCCGCGCTGCGCGGCACCACATGTAGCTGCACCCGGGGATGCTCGGTCCCCAACCGAGCCAGGTGCAGGGCCTGCTCACACATCACCTTTCGGCCGCCGACGCGCCGCCGCAGAACCGCCTCATCAACTATCGCGACCAGATGCGGCGGCCGGTCCTGGTAAAGAACCTGCTGGCTGTCCAGCCTGTCTGCCAGCCGCCGCTCCACTTCCTCGGCATCGAGCAGCCGATCGGACTCGAAGATCGCCCTGGCATAGCCCTCGGTTTGCAGCAGTCCCGGAATGTGCAGCGGGTCGAACCACCGCAACGCTCGTGCTTCCGCGAGGATCGCACGCCAACCCCGCAGCCAGACCTGCGCCCGGTCCAGGCTGACCAACTCGGTGGACATGCGGCTGAAGAGGCCGCCGGTGTCCAGGGCGCGGTCGAGGAGTTCCAGGTACTTCGCGGTGGGCGGCTGCTGGCCCAACTCGACCGCGCTGACCATCGACGGCGAGTAGTTGACCGCCTTGGCCAACTCGTCCTGGCTCCAGCCTCGGCGAGCCCGCGCCCGGCGCAGCTCCGCGACCAGGAACGCCGCCGCCGTCATCTGCCCATCGGCCATGCCCGACCACTCTCCAACCCGCCGGCGATCAATTCCAGCCGGCCAACAGAGCCGGCACCGCCCGGAAACAGGGCAGCCACGACAGGTCGGCCGAACCCTTCCGACCGTAGTCGTCCGATCACCAGACTGTGAAGTGCGACGCCGCTCCCCGTCCCCCGGGCCAGCGACATCGCCCGGGACCGCCCGAACCCCCGTGCCGGGCGGTCCCACCCCGCAAGATCGTGCTCGATCGTGGAAACAGTGGCCTCCGCACGTGCCGAGGCCACTACATCCAGGATCGAGCACGATCTTGATCGGGTGCGGGGGTGATGTCGCCAGCGATTCAGCTCGAAAGGACTCCCACACCATGACCCGGACCGTCTCGGACGACCGCGCGGCCGTACCCCGTCGACCGCACCTGCCGTTGCGGCCGTTGTGGCTCTGCCGGGTCTGCGCCGCGCCGTGGCCGTGCGCGCTGGCCCGACTCACCCTCCGCCAGGAGTACGCGCACGACCGGATCGCGCTGAGCATCTACCTGTGCACGGTCCTGCACGACGCGGCGGCCGACCTGTACCGGCTCAACCCGCACGACGGCCCGGCTCCGGCGGCGCTCTACGTCCGGTTCCTCGGCTGGGCGGCACTGCCCGAACCCTGACGTTCGTCGACGGCGGCCCTGCCGTCGACGGGAGCGTCTAACGCATGGCGAGCCGTTCCAGCAGGGCGGCGCTGCGTGCCAGCAGTGCCCGCTCCTCATCCGTGAGTTCCGCCTCGATGGCCTGGGCGAGCCAACCGGCTCTGCGGCTGCGCTCCGCCTCCAGGGCGGCCCGACCCGCGTCCGACAGCTCGACGAGCGACTTGCGGCCGTCCGTGGGGTGCGCCCGTCGCGTGATCAGCTTCTGTTCCATGAGCAGCCCCACCGCCCGCGCCATCGACTGGGGGCGTACGCGCTGGTCGGCGGCGAGGTCGCTGGTGGTCATGGCACCGTCGCGGTCCAACGCGCCCAGCACGGCGATCTGACCCAGCGGAATGCGGTCCTCGTGCTTGACGCGCCGGGTGAGCTTGCCCATCGCGGTACGCAGTTCGGCGGCGATGGCGGCGGCTTCCGAGGTGGGCACAGGGCACTTTACCCCGCTCGTCAGCGCTGTTGGGCAGCTGACCTGCACAGCAATACTGTTCAGCGGAGCTGTTCAGCATAACTGGTCAGCATTGCTGTAGGGTTTGCCGCTGTCGGGCCCAGCGCCAGCGTTGTCGCAGCTGGGGCCACGGCAGGCGACAACGAAAGGGACCTCCCATGTCCGCACCGGCAGCCGGAACCGTCACCACCACCATCGAGACCGTCACCGCCCGCCGCATCATCGACAGCCGGGGCAACCCCACGGTCGAGGTCGACGTCACGCTGGCGGACGGCTCGTTCGGCCGGGCCGCCGTCCCCTCCGGCGCCTCCACCGGGGCCCGGGAGGCCGTGGAGCTGCGCGACGGAGACCCGACGCGCTGGCACGGCAAGGGCGTCGACCGCGCGGTGGCCAACGTCAACGGGGAGATCGCGGCGGCCGTGCGCGGCAGCGACGCGGCAGACCAGGCGGGTCTGGACGCCGCACTGATCGCCCTCGACGGCACCGCCACGAAGTCCCGGCTCGGCGCCAACGCGATTCTCGGCGTCTCCCTCGCCGTCGCCAAGGCCGCCGCGGCGGCCCACCGCCAGCCCCTCTACCGCTACCTGGGCGGCGCCGACGCCCACCTCCTGCCGCTGCCGATGATGAACATCGTCAACGGCGGCGCCCACGCCGACAACCCACTCGATTTCCAGGAGTTCATGATCGTGCCCGTGGGCGCGGACACCTTCGCCGAAGCCGTCCGCATGGGCAGCGAGGTCTTCCACACCCTGCGCCGCGATCTGCTGGCCGCCGGGCACTCCACGGGCGTGGGCGACGAGGGTGGCTTCGCGCCCGAGCTGCGTACCGCCGAGGAAGCGCTCGACTTCGTGCTGACTGCCGTCGAGGGCGCGGGCTACCGCCCCGGCACGGACATCGGCCTCGTCATGGACCCGGCGTCATCCGAGTTCTTCCGCGACGGCGTGTACGACTACACGGGCGAGGGAGTACGCCGCACGCCCGCCGAGCACGCCGACTACCTCGCCAGGCTCATCGACGCCTACCCGGTCGTCTCCATCGAGGACCCGATGGCCGAGAACGACCTGGACGGCTGGCGCGAGCTGACCGCCCGTGTCGGTGACCGCTGCCAGCTCACCGGTGACGACGTGTTCTGCACCAACGAGACGCTGCTGAGCGAGGGCATCCGCACCGGCGTCGGCAACTCGGTCCTGGTCAAGGTCAACCAGATCGGCACCCTGACCGAGGCGCTGGCCACGGTGGCCACGGCCCAGCGGGCGGGCTGGACCGTCGTCATGTCGCACCGCTCCGGCGAGACGGAGGACACCACCATCGCGGATCTGGCGGTCGCCACCGGCTGCGGTCAGCTCAAGACCGGCTCGCTCTCCCGCTCCGACCGGACGGCGAAGTACAACCAGCTGATCCGGATCGAAGAGGAGCTGGGCGACTCGGCGCGCTTCGCGGGCCGCGCCGCACTGCTCCGGGCGTGAGCGATCGCGCCGCGCTTCGCCGGGCGTGAGCAGAGGGCGGCGCTGGTCAGGGGTGGGTCATCCGGAGCAGGTCGAGCACCTCGTCGAGCTGGGTCTCGGTGAGCTTGCCCGAGTCGACGTGGCCTCGGGCGATCACGACCTCCCGGATGGACGCCTGCTTGGCCAGCGCCTCCTTGGCGATCGAGGCGGCCTCGTCGTACCCGAGGTAGCGGTTCAGCGGGGTGACGATCGACGGCGAGCCCTCGGCGTACGCCAGACAGACCTCGGCGTCCGCGACCAGGCCGGCCACCAGACGGTCGGCGAACAGCCGACTCGCGGCGGCCAGCAGCCGGATCGACTCCAGCAGGTTGCGGCCCATCACCGGGAGCATGACGTTCAGCTCGAAGTCGCCCTGCGAGCCGGCGAACCCGACTGTCGCGTCGTTGCCGATGACCTGGGCGCAGACCTGCCGCATCGCCTCGGCGACCACCGGGTTGACCTTGCCCGGCATGATCGACGAGCCGGGCTGAAGGTCGGGGATGCGCAGCTCCCGCAGGCCGGCCCGGGGGCCGGAGCCCATCCAGCGGATGTCGTTCGCGACCTTGTAGAGGCCCACCGCGATGGTGCGGAGCTGCCCGGAGGTCTCCACCAGGGCGTCGCGGGCGCCCTGCGCCTCGAAGTGGTTACGGGCCTCCGACAGTGGCAGCCCGGTCGACTCGCGCAGCTTGCCGATCACGGCGGCGGCGAAGCCGAGCGGCGTGTTGATCCCGGTGCCCACGGCGGTACCGCCCAACGGCAGTTCGGCCAGCCGGGGCAGCGAGCCCTGCAACCGCTCGATGCCGTAGCGGACCTGGGCGGCGTAACCGCCGAACTCCTGCCCGAGGGTGACCGGCGTGGCGTCCATCAGGTGCGTACGCCCCGCCTTCACCACCGTCTCGAACTCGGCCGCCTTGCCCTCCAACGCCTCGGCGAGGTGGGTCAGCGACGGCAGCAGGTCCTCGGCGATGAACTGGGTGGCCGCCAGGTGGATCGACGACGGGAACACGTCGTTGCTGGACTGGGACGCGTTGACGTGGTCGTTCGGGTGCACCGGTGAGCCCAGCTCCCGGCTCGCCAGGGTCGCGATCACCTCGTTGGCGTTCATGTTGGACGACGTTCCGGAGCCGGTCTGGAAGACGTCGACCGGGAACTGGTCGTCGTACCCACCGTCGGCCACGTGCGCGGCGGCGGCGGCGATCGCGGCGGCCACGTTGGCGTCGATCACGCCCAGCTCGCCGTTGACCTCGGCCGCCGCGCCCTTGATCTGGGCCAGGGCCTTGATCTGGGCGGGTTCGATGCCCCGGCCGGAGATCGGAAAGTTCCGCACCGCGCGCTGGGTCTGCGCCCGCCACAGCGCCTCGGCGGGCACCTCCACCTCGCCCATCGAGTCGCGTTCGATCCGGTAACCGGTCGCCTCTGGAGTCGTCACGCGTACCATCCTGCCGCGCCCGTGGCCGAACCGCAGATGATCCGTCAGCCCAACTCGGCGACCGGCACCAGCCGACCGGCACGCAGCAGCAGCATCGGGAGCACGACGCGGTCCGGTGATAGTGATCTGAGAGCGGATCGAGTGTGGTGCACCGCAGACTTGTTCCAGGTTGGCGGTGACGACATCCGACGGGGGCGGTGCGACCGTCCCACCCCCCAGCGGGCGGGCGTACCGATGTCGGTGGAGGTGCTACCGACGGGCGAGGCGCCAGGCGGAAGCCTGGCGCCTCGTCGCGTCACCCACCGATCAGTGTGGGTCGATGGCGAGCAGTCGCTCCACCTCGTGCCGGTCCGGCACGTCGATCTGCTGGTACAGGGACAGCGCCCGGGTCAGGTGTGCGCGGGCCGCCGCCGGATCGGTCGTCAGCAGGCACCGGCCGATGCCCTCCAGCGCCCGGCCCTGCTCGTAGCGGGCGCCCAACCCGGTCGCGTCGGCGAGCACCCGGCGGTACAGATCGAGGGCACTGGTCACGTCCCCCTGAGCCAGGATGGCCCGGGCCAACAGGTTGCGCGAGCCGCACTGGGCGACGCGGTCACCCACCTCGGTCATCGCGACGAGCGCCGAACGGTGCAGGTCGGCGGCCCGCTCCGGACGGCCGGCCTCGCGCTCCATCATCCCGATCTCGTTCAACACCTCACCCTCACCGAACCGGGCACCCACCTGCCGCTTCAGGCGCAGCGCCGCCCGCAGCAGCCGGCCGGCCGGCCCCACGTCGCCCATCCGGTGCCGGGCCATCCCGAGGTGCCCGACGGCGTTGGCGATGCGGCGCGGCTCGCCGATCTCACGGGCGACGATCAGGTGCTTGCGGGCCGTGAACACCGCCTCGTCGAGCCGACCCCACAGCAGCAGGCTCATCGACAGGTTGTTGAGTTCGTTCGCCAGCGCGTCGTTGTCGGGCATCCGCGTCGCCATCGCTCGGGAAGCCTCGTAGGCATCCCGGGCCCGCTGGAACTCGAAGTTGGCGGCGTACGAGGTGCCCAGATTGACCAGGGTGTTGCGGACTTCGCGACGCAGACCGAGCCGGCGGAAGATGTCGAGCGACATCTCCATCACCCGGATCGACTCGGGAAAGTCACCCAGCCGGTAGTGGGCCGAGGCGAGATAGTTGAGCAGCGTCGCCTCCGCCCGCTCGTCCCCCAACTCCTCCGCGGCGCGCAGTCCGACGGAGTGCGTCTCGATCAGCTCGTCGAGACGGCCGCTCTCGAACTGGGCGTACCAGCACGCCCTGGTCAACTGCCAGCAGTAGTGCGGGAACCCCTCCGTCTCGGCCAGGCGGACCAGGGCCGGCCACAGGGACACGTTCTCGTCGACCCAGGCTCCGCCCTGCTCGGCGACGATCGCGGCCAGGTCGGCGCGGAGCGGCTCGGCCACCACGAGCTGCGGACGAGAGGCGGAGAGTTCCCGCTTGCGGGCGATCGCGAGGGCGACCTGCAGATGGTGATCGAGGAGTCGCTCGACGCCATCCCGGCGCTCCACCGCCCGGTCCGGATCGGCCATCAAGGTCCGGGCGTACTCGCGGACGAGGTCGTGCAACCGGTACCGACCCGGCTGCACCTCCTCCACCAGGTGCGCGTCGACCAGCTCGTCCAGCAGATCCTGCGCGCCGGGAAGGGACAACTCGGCGAGGACGGCGGCGACCGAGGTGTCGAACCGTACCCCCGGGTGCAGGCCCAGCAGCCGGAACGCACGCTGCGCCGACGGCGACACCTGGGCGTACGACAGAGCGAAGGCCCGGCCCACGGACCGTTCGCCCGCCTCGAGCTCGGCCAGCGGGTCGGGTCGACTCGACAGCCGCTCCGCGAGGTCGGCGATGCGCCAGCGGGGCCGATGCGCCAGGCGAGCGCCGGCCAGCCGGATCGCCAGTGGCAGGTGACCGCAGCGCCGCACCATCTCGGCTGCCGCCTCCGGCTCGGCGGCAACCCGGTCGGAGCCGACCACATGCCCGAGCAGTTCGACCGCCTCGTCCCGGTCGAGCACCGGCAACGACAAGGGCCGTCCCTCGTCCACGCCGACCAGCCGGCGACGGCTGGTGACCAGGACCAGGCAGTGCGAGCCGTTGGGCAGCAGCGGTGTCACCTGGCCAGCGGTGGCGGCGTTGTCCAGCACCAGCAGGGCCCGCCGACCGGCCAGCTCGGTGCGCCACAGCGCCAACCGGTCGTCCTGGCTCGTCGGCACCCGGTCGGCGGGAACACCGAGCTGCCGTAGCAGGGTTGCCACCGCCGCCGACGGCGTCAACGGGGTGCGCTCGCTGTGCCCGTGCAGGTCGATGTAGAGCTGAGCGTCCGGATAGCTCTCCGCGAGGACAGTCGCGACGTGCACCGCCAGCGTGGTCTTGCCGCTGCCCGCCATGCCGTCGATGAGCTGGATCCGCGCACCGGCCTCCACATCCTTCAGCAGACGCGCCAGCGTCTGCTGCCGGCCGGTGAAGTCGCCGATCGCCCGGGGCAGCGAGCGCACCGGCGCCACCGACCGGACCTCCCGGCCGGCCAGCGCGAGGTCACCGGCCAGCACCCGCTGGTGCAACTCCTGCAGAGCGACACCCGGTTCGAGGCCCAACTCGTCGGCGTAGAACCGACGGCCCTCCCGGTAGACCGCCAGCGCGTCGGCCTGCCGACCCACCGACGAGAGCGCGAGCATCAGTTGCCCCCGCAGCCGATCCCGCGACGGATACACCTCGACGCTCTCGGTCAACTCCTCAATCAGCTCGGCGGCCCCCCCGAGGCGCAGCTCGACGTCGACGCACTCCTCCAGCACCGTGAGGCGCTGCTCGTCCAGCGTCTGCGCCCGGCGACGGACACTACGGCTGGCGATGCCAGCCAGCGCCGGGCCCCGCCACAGCGCCAGCGCCGCCCGGTAGTGCGTACGGGCGTCGACCAGACGACCGGCCGCGCCCGCCGCCCGAGCCACCTCCACCCCCCGGGTGAACAGGTTCGCGTCCAGGTCGGCGGGCTCGATACGCACGCCGTAACCGGCGGGATCGGTGACGATGGTCCCCGGGGTGAATCCCAGCTCGGTGAGGCGACGCCGCAGCCGCGACACACACGTCTGCAACTGGGCACGGGCGGTAGCCGGAGGATTTTCCTCCCAGACCGCGTCGACCAACTCGTCGACCGGCACCAGCCGGCCCGCACGCAGCAGCAGCATCGCGAGCACGACCCGGTCCCGACCTGCCGTGACGGTGGATCCACCACCGACACGCAGAGACCCCAGGATCCCGAACCGCATCTACTCCCCCGCGTCGATCACACAACCAACCAGCAGAGTAGTCCGACGATCACAGCTCGACGCAGGCCGACCACCGACGTGAGAGGCGCCTCCTCGCGGGACGGAGCGGTCAGCGGCGGCCGATGGTGAGCACCGGCTTGGTGACCTCGGCGAAGAAGTCGTTGCCCTTGTCGTCGACCACGATGAAGGCGGGGAAGTCCTCCACCTCGATCTTCCAGACGGCCTCCATGCCCAGCTCGGGGTATTCGAGCACCTCGACGTGCTTGATGCAGTCCTGGGCGAGGCGGGCCGCCGGACCGCCGATCGAGCCGAGGTAGAAGCCGCCGTACTGCTGGCAGGCGCGGGTCACCTGACCCGACCGGTTGCCCTTGGCCAGCATCACCTGCGAGCCGCCGGCGGCCTGGAACTTCTCCACGTACGCGTCCATCCGGCCGGCCGTGGTCGGGCCGAACGAGCCCGACGCGTACCCCTCGGGCGTCTTCGCCGGGCCGGCGTAGTAGACGGCGTGGTCGCGCAGGTACTGCGGCATCGGTTCACCGGCGTCCAGCCGCTCGGCGATCTTGGCGTGGGCGATGTCCCGGGCCACGACGAGCGGGCCGGACAACGACAGGCGGGTCTTCACCGGGTACTTGGACAGCTCGGCGCGGATCTCGTCCATCGGCCGGTTGAGGTCGACCCGGACGACCATCTCGGCGTCGAGCGCATCGTCGGTGACCTCGGGCAGGAACCGCGCCGGGTCGGTTTCGAGGCGCTCCAGCCACACGCCCGACGGGGTGATCTTGGCGACCGCCTGTCGGTCCGCCGAGCAGGAGACCGCGATCGCCACCGGGCACGACGCGCCGTGCCGGGGCAGCCGCACCACCCGTACGTCGTGGCAGAAGTAGCGCCCACCGAACTGCGCGCCGATGCCGAAGTTGCGGGTCAGCTCCAGCACCTGGGCCTCCAGCTCCAGGTCGCGGAAGCCGTGGGCGCTCATCGAGCCCTGCGTCGGCAGGGCGTCCAGGTACTTCGCGGAGGCGTACTTCGCGGTCTTCAACGCGTACTCGGCGGAGGTGCCGCCGATGACGATGGCCAGGTGGTACGGCGGGCAGGCCGCGGTGCCGATCAGCCGCAGCTTCTCCTCCAGGAACTGCATCATCCGCGTCGGATTGAGCAGCGCCTTCGTCTCCTGGTAGAGGTACGACTTGTTGGCCGAGCCGCCGCCCTTGGCCATGAAGAGGAACTTGTACGCGTCCGGGTGCCCGTCCGGGTCCTCGGCGTACAGCTCCACCTGGGCCGGCAGGTTGCTGCCGGTGTTCCGCTCGTCCCACATGGTCAGCGGGGCGAGCTGGGAGTAGCGCAGGTTGAGCCTCGTGTACGCCTGGTAGACGCCCCGGGAGATGGCCTCGGCGTCCGCGCCATCGGTCAGCACGTGCCGGCCACGCTTGCCCATCACGATCGCCGTGCCGGTGTCCTGGCACATCGGCAGCACCCCGCCGGCGGCGATGTTGGCGTTGCGCAGCAGGTCCAGCGCGACGAACCGGTCGTTCGACGACGCGGCCGGGTCGTCGATGATCGCCCGGAGCTGCGCCAGGTGCCCGGGGCGCAGGAAGTGTGCGATGTCGTGCATCGCCTCGGCGGTCAGCGCGGTCAGCGCGGCCGGCTCCACGGTGAGGAAACGACGACCCCCCGGGCCGTGCACGACGTCCACGCCCTCGTCGGTGACCAGGCGATATTCCGTCTGGTCGGGGCCGGTCGGCAGCAGGGGGGCGTACGAGAATGCGGCGGCACTGCTCATGAGCGGCAAGCCTAGGGCAGACCGGTCGATCATTCCCACCCGCCGGGCTGGGTCTGGGACGCCGCTCTCATCCGCCGAGGTCGGCAGCGCTCAGCGCCCCGAAATCCCACCCGCTCAGCCGTCCTTGCCGCCGTCCGGTTCGGTGCACAACTCACCCTTGGGACCGCAGTCGCCGTTGCCGTCACCCGACCCCGGGCGGGTGCCGCCCGGGCCGGGGTTGCCGCCGTCGCCGGGCTGCGGGACGGGGGCGCCGGGCGTGGCGCCGAAACGGACGTACCCGATCTCCCGACCCTCGCCGATGATCATGCCCTGCGAGCCGACGGCGAGTGCGTTCGCCGAGGTACGCAGGACGGCCAGCTCCCGCCCGGTGCGCGGGTCGAGGGCGACCAGCCGCGACGGCTTCTCGTCCGCGAGCACCGCCGCGTACGGGGTGAGCGCCGCGCCCGCCTTGGCGCTGGCCGGCCTGGTCCACCGCACCTTGTCGGCGCCGAGTTCCCGGGACACCACCGAGCGCTTGTCGGCGGAGCGGAACACCGCGTAGCGGTCGTCGACGGCGACGAGCTTGGTGCTGGCCTCGCCGACCCAGAGCAGCCGTCCGTCGTACCCGTCGATGACCGCCTCGCGGCCGTCCGGGCCGACGCCGATCAGCACGTTCCGCGCGCCCTGCGGGTCCTCGCGCTGGACGCAGCCGGCGGTGTCGGCGGTGCGCAGGTTGACCCCGGCCCGCTGCCACGCCTCCTGCCCGGTCGCCGGGTCCCGCGCGGAGATGGCGAAGTAGCAGGTGCCGTCCTGGGAGCGGGCGGCGATCCGCAGCATCCGGCCGCCCACCACCGACAGCCGCTCGTCCCGGCCGGGCTCGACGTTCTGCAGCACGCGACCGGTGGCGGTGTCGACGACGTGCACCCGGCCGTCGACCGGGAAGCCGAGCAGCGGAGGTGCCGCCTCGGCCCCGGCCACTCCGTCGTCGATGCGGGTGGCGGCGAGCCGGCGTGTGCCGCGCAGGCCGGGGTTGTCGGCGAGCAGGCCGCTGTGCACCCCGGGCAGGAAGGCCGTCCACAGTGGCTTGGTACCGCGCGGGTCCCACGCGCTCAGCGTGCAGTCGGTGGCGTCCGTGCAGCGGGCGTCCAGCAGCAGGTTCCGGTACGTCCAGACGGCCACCGCGTCGTCGTCGCGCCGTCGGACCGCCCCGGTGGTCGGGTCGAGCAGTTCGTACCCCTTGACCAGGAGCTTGCCCACGGCGACGACCGGATCGCGGTCGCCACCCGCGACCGCCGACCAGTCCGCTTTGCGTTCCCAGAGCTGGGCGCCGGTGGCCAGGCTGCGGGCCTCCACCCGGGTACGCTGCTCGACCACGACGGTGTCGCCGGCGATGGTCACGCTGCGCGGGGTGCCGCCGACCCGCTGCTGCCAGACCACGTCCGGCTCGGAGATGGGCTCGCTGCGGTCCACCCAGTCCCAGATACCGGGGAACGGGTTCCAGACGCCGGTGGCGGCGAGGGCGACGACCACGGCGAGGCCGGCCAGCAGCCCGACGCGCACGCTCCCCTTCGCCACCCGCACACCGTAGCCACGATCACGGATCTTCCGTACGCCCGCGCCGCCGTGTCGCCGCGCTTTCTGCGGCGGAAGGTGTTAACGGGGTGCCCTTCCTCTACCGCAAGCGTTAGGAAGGTGCCCTTCCTTCAGCTCGGACGGCGCTGCGGATCAACGGCAGCGTGCGGTAGGGGATCTGCTCCGCCAACGCGATGATCGTCGACGCGCGGGTGATGCCGGCGAACGAGACGATCTGGTCGATCACTCGTTGCAGGTCCGTGTTGGAGCGGGCCACGATCCGGCAGAGCAGGTCGCTGGAGCCGGTGATGGTGTGCGCCTCCAACACCTCGGGGATCGCCGCCAGGTGGGCGGTGACCGGGTCGTGGCCCTGCCGTTGGCTGATCTCCAACGTGACGAAGCTGGTCACGCCGAAGCCGATCGCGGCCGGCGAGATCTCCGGACCGAAGCCCCGGATGACACCCCGCTCGATGAGCTTGTCCAGCCGGGCCTGCACGGTGCCCCGGGCCACGCCGAGCCGCCGCGAGCACTCCAGCACCCCGATCCGCGGCTCCTCGGCGAGCAGTTCGACCAACCGGACATCGAGCGCGTCGAGCTGTACAGCCTGCCCACCATTCATGGGTTCAGACCATACCGAATGCGCAACCTGACCAGCCTTTACGTTGACAGTTGCCCACTCGATGCCCGTCCCGCGATCCTTCGGTCAAGAACCGGCCCACGAGGCCGGCCGGTACGCGAGGGAGGCCACCATGACCCAGGCGATCGACCGACCCCAGTCGACCGAGGACGTCGACATCGACCGGCTCGTCGGCGCTGTCGACCACGACATCAGCCACGACCCGTTCCCCGTCCGTGGGCTCGACCACGTGCACTTCCTGGTCGGCAACGCCAAGCAGGCCGCGCACTACTACTCCACCGCGTTCGGGATGACCTGCGTCGCGTACCGGGGCCCGGAGCAGGGTTACCGCGACCACGCCCAGTACGTGCTGACCAGCGGCTCGGCCCGGTTCGTGCTGACCGGCGCGGTGCGCCCGGACGCCGACGGCGCGGAGCACGTGGCGAAGCACAGCGACGGCATCAGCGACATCGCGCTCGAGGTGCCGAACGTCGACGCCGCGTACGCGCACGCCGTCGGCCAGGGCGCCACCGGCGTCGTCGAGCCGCACGACGTGACCGACGAGAACGGCACCGTCCGGATGGCCTCCATCGCCGCGTACGGCGACACCCGGCACACGCTCGTCGACCGGTCCCGCTACCGCGGCCCGTTCCTGCCCGGCTTCGTGGCGCGCGGCCCGATCGTCGACCGGCAGCCCATGATCGACGCCGGCATCCAGCCGAAGCGGTTCTTCCAGGCCGTCGACCACGTGGTCGGCAACGTGGAGCTGGGCCGGATGGACGAGTGGGTGGAGTTCTACAAGCGGGTGATGGGCTTCTCCAACATGGCGGAGTTCGTCGGCGACGACATCGCCACCGACTACTCGGCGCTGATGAGCAAGGTCGTCGCGAACGGCACCCGCAAGGTGAAGTTCCCGCTCAACGAGCCGGCCATCGCCCGCAAGAAGTCGCAGATCGACGAGTACCTGGAGTTCTACCAGGGCCCCGGCGCCCAGCACATCGCCGTCGCCACCAACGACATCGTGGCCAGCGTCGACGCCATGCGCGCCGCCGGCGTGGAGTTCCTGGACACCCCCGACTCGTACTACGACGACCCGGAGCTGCGGGAGCGGATCGGCAACGTGCGGGTGCCGATCGAGCAGCTCAAGGAGCGCAAGATCCTGGTCGACCGGGACGAGGACGGCTACCTGCTCCAGATCTTCACCAAGCCGGTGCAGGACCGCCCGACCGTCTTCTTCGAGCTGATCGAGCGGCACGGCTCGCTGGGCTTCGGCAAGGGCAACTTCAAGGCGCTCTTCCAGGCCATCGAGCGGGAGCAGGAAGCGCGCGGCAACCTGTAACACTGTCGAACGTGACGCAGCCTCCGTCGTACCCGACGCCGCCGGCCGGTGGGCCTCCGCCCGCCGCCGGCGGCGTCGCGCCATCGCCCGGCCCACACCCCCAGGGGTACGGCGTGCCGCCGCACCAGCCCCCACCCGGGTACGGCGTGCCGCCGCACCAGCCCCCACCCGGGTACGGCGTGCCGCCGCAGTACGCCCCACCCGGGTACGGCGTGCCGCCGCACCAGCCCCCACCCGGGTACGGCGTGCCGCCGCAGTACGCCCCACCCGGGTACGGCGTGCCGCACTGGCCGGTCGCCCAGCCCGCGCTCAGCCCGGCCGGCCAGCCGCTGGCCAGCTTCGGTGACCGGCTGCTGGCCTGGCTCATCGACGGGGCACTGGCGAGTGTCGTGTCGATGGTGCTGTTCCTGCCGGTCTTCCTGGTCCTCTGGTGGCAGATGTTCAGCGAGATGACCCGGACCAACCCGGACGGCACTCTCGTGGAGCCCGACCCGGCCACCGTCTTCACCGACTTCTTCCTGCCGCTCCTGCTGGCGGAGCTCGGCGTCTTCGTCGTGCTGCTCGGGCTCTACTGGCTCTACCACGTGGAGTACCTCAAGCGTGGCGGCCAGACGCTCGGCAAGAAGATCATGAAGCTGCGCGTGGTGCCGCTCGATCCGAACCGCACGCTGGACCGGCGGATGGCCGGCCGCCGGTGGCTCGTGCAGTACCTGGCCTGCTCGCTGGTCCCCGGCCTGAGCTACGTCGACGGCTTCTGGCAGCTCTGGGACAAGCCCTGGCAGCAGTGCCTCCACGACAAGTTCGCCGCGACGGTCGTCGTTAAGGTTGCCTCGTGAGCGAGCGAACCAGCAGGTACGGCAGCGGAGCGTCGGCGTGAGTGTGGAGCCCGGCTGGTACGTCGACCCCGCCGACCGCGAGACCCGTCGTTACTGGGACGGCGAGGGTTGGCTCGGCGCGGCCATCCCTGTCGACGCGACCCCGCCCGACGGACCGCCCCCACCCGAGCCGCCGCCCGTACCGGTCACCCCGGCCGGCTCTCCCTCGGCGGAGACCCCGCCGGGCTGGCCGCCGCAATCCGGCCAGCCAGCGCACCCGGGACCCGGCCCGCAGTCCGTCCCGCCTCCGGGTTGGGGTCCGCAGGGCGGTCCGCCTCCCGGCTGGGGTCCGCAGGGCGGTCCGCCTCCCGGCTGGGGCCCACAGGGCGGTCCCGCCGGTTGGAGCCCGCAGGGCACCCCGCCCGGTTGGAGCCCGCAGAGCGTGCTGCCCGGCTGGGGTCCCGGCTGGCCCGGCCGTCCACCGGAGCCGCGCCCGCACGGGCTCAGGTTGGCCGGTTACGGCCGGCGGCTGGTCGCCCGTTTGATCGACTTCGCTGTCGTCTTCGCGCTGAACGTGCTCGTCAACGGCTGGTTCGTCTGGCGGTGGCTGGAAGAGCTGACGCCGTACTGGCGGGAGGCGTTCCGGCGTGGGATGGAGGGCAACACCTCCCGCGAGGGACTGCCGCCGATCAGCGAACAGGCCGGGCTCCTCCAGGTGGCGATCGTG
Source organism: Micromonospora sp. CA-248212 (assembly GCF_050948405.1). Lineage (NCBI taxonomy): Bacteria > Bacillati > Actinomycetota > Actinomycetes > Micromonosporales > Micromonosporaceae > Micromonospora > Micromonospora sp. CA-248212. The sequence goes on from NZ_CP192023.1 coordinate 6,836,059, forward strand.
GTGATCGCCACCGCGCTGTGGCTGGCGTACGAGGTGCCCGCCATGGCCGGCAACGGGCAGACCATCGGCAAGCGGGTGATGCGTATCCGCGCCGTCCCCATCGAGGCCGACCAGCCGTTGGGCTTCGGCCGGGCGCTGCGCCGATGGACGACGCTGGGCATGTCCACCCTGCTCTGGCCCTGCTTCGGGATCGGTCTGCTGGTCCAGCTCATCGACTCCGTGTCGCCGCTCGTCGACCACCCGCTGCGCCGCGCGTTGCACGACCGGGGCGCGCTGACGGTGGTCGTCGAGGTTCCCGCCACCACCGGTCCCCCCGCCTCCGACGATCACCCTCAGCCCTCGGGAGACACCCCATGACCGACTCCGGACGTCACCAGCCGGCGGTGCGACTGACCCGCGCCGACCTGGACGCGCTGCCCAGCTACGTCCCCGGGCGCAGCCCCGCCGACCTGGCCCGCGAACTGGGTCTGCCGGAGGCCATCAAGCTCGCCAGCAACGAGGTGCCGTACGGGCCGCTGCCGGGCGTGGTCGAGGCGGTCACCGAGGCGGTCAGCGGCTCGCACCGGTACCCGGACATGGGCGTTGTCGCGCTGCGCGACGCGTTGGCCCAGCGGTACGGCGTGGACGCCGACCGGATCGCCACGGGCTGCGGGTCGGTGGCGCTCGCCGAGCACCTGGTGCGGGCCACCTGCCTGCCGGGTGACGAGGTGCTGTACGCGTGGCGGTCGTTCGAGGCGTACCCGATCATCGCGGCGACCAGCGGCGCGACCAGCGTGCGGGTCGCCAACGACGCCGGGCACGGGCACGACCTGGCGGCCATGGCGGCGGCCGTGACCGACCGGACCCGGATGATCCTGGTCTGCAACCCGAACAACCCGACCGGCACGGCCGTCCGCCGGGCCGAGCTGGACCGGTTCCTCGACTCGGTGCCGGACGACGTGCTGGTGGTCATCGACGAGGCGTACCGGGAGTTCGTCACGGACCCCGAGGTGCCGGACGGCCTGGACTACCTCGGTCGGCCGAACGTGGCGGTGCTGCGCACCCTGTCCAAGGCGTGGGGCCTCGCCGGGCTGCGGATCGGCTGGCTGGTCGCGCAGCCGGCGGTGGCGGCGGCGGTCCGCAAGGTGGTGACGCCGTTCTCCACGAGCACTGCGGCCCAGGCCGGCGCGCTCGCGGCGCTGGCGCAGGCCGACGAGATGGAGCGCCGGTGCGCGCTGGTCGTCGCCGAGCGGGACCGGGTCACCGAGGCGCTGCGCAAGTTCGTGCCCGACGTTCCGACCAGCCAGGCGAACTTCGTCTGGCTGCCGCTGGGCGACCGGGCCGTGGCGTTCGGCAAGGCGTGCGAGTCGCGCGGGGTGATCGTGCGGCCGTTCGCCGGGGACGGCGTCCGGGTCACCATCGGCACCCCGACCGAGAACGACGCGTTCCTGGCCGCCGCGGAGGCGGCGCTGACCTGAGCGAACGCGGTATGACCAACCGGTGACATAAGAGCTGTTTGTCTGGTTTTGCACGGTATTTGCCCTATCTTCCGAAGTAGCCGGCGCGGCGCGGACCCGTGCCGGCTCACTTCGAGAAAACGGGGTAACGAACAGTGCGTACTGCCAAGATCTGCCTCGCCGGAGCAGCCGCGGTGGCGGCGGTCGGCTTCCTCGCGGCACCCGCCGCCGCGGCACCCACCGACACCACGACCACCACCTTCGAGGTGCTCGCCGGCACCCTCGACATCGACGCGCCGGCCACCGCCGACCTGGGCACCGGCGCACCCGGTGGCACCATCACCGGCCAGCTCGGCACGGTGACCGTCACCGACTCCCGGGGCTCCGCCGACGCCTCCTGGGTCGCCTCGGTGACGGCGACGGTCTTCCAGACCGGCGGCGGCTCGCCGCCCGAGACGGTTCTGCCGTCCGAGATCGACTACTGGTCCGGTCCGGCGACCGCGACCACCGGCGACGGCACCTTCACCCCGGGGCAGGTCACCGCCGGGGACGCCGCGCCACTGGACAGCACCACCCCACTCACGGCCTTCACCCACACGGGTGGCACGGGCGGCAACACCGCCGCCTGGAACCCCACCCTGGTGGTCAACGTCCCGCTGGACAGCATCGCGGGCGTCTACACCGGCACGGTGACACATTCGGTGGCGTGACCGCCGGGGGCGGTCGACCATCGCGGTCGCGCTCGCCCTGTTCTGCCTCGCCGGTCCGGGTCTGTCGACCCGGGCCGGCGCGGCCGAGCCGGACGCGGGGTCGGACGAGGGCAGCATCGGGATCCGGTTGCTGGAGGCCCCGACCGACCGCCGCGACGACCCGCGGGCACTGCGCTACATCGTCGACCACCTACCGCCGGGCACCACCATCAACCGGCAACTGCTGATCGTGAACCGGACCGGCGAGCCGCGCCGCGTCGACGTGTACCCCGCGGCAGCGACCCTGGAGGGTTCGGCCTTCACATTCGGGGAGGGCAGGGCGGCCAGCGAGCTGACGTCCTGGACCACGGTCGACCGCGACACCGTGGAGTTGGAGCCGTGGGGCGAGGCACGGGTCCGGGCGACCGTCACCGTGCCGACGGCCGCCCCCCGGGGCGAGCGGTACGGCGTCATCTGGGCGTCCACCACCTCAAAGCCCCGGGCGAGCGGCCAAGTCACCCAGATCCACCGGGTCGGTGTTCGGATGTACCTCGACATCGGCCCGGGTGGCGAACCGGCCTCGGACTTCACGATCGGCGACGTGCGCCCGGCCCGCGGTCCTGAGGGCGTGCCCACGGTGACGGTCCAGGTCACCAACACCGGCGGCCGGGCCATCGACCTGACCGGCACGGTCAGCCTGAGCGACGGGCCGGCCGGCAGTCGAGCCGGGCCGTTCCCGGTCGGGAAGGGCGTCACGCTGCCCCCGGGCGGCTCGGGACTGGTCGTCGCCCAGTTCCCCACCGAGCTGCCCAACGGCCGCTGGAAGGCCGAGGTGAACCTGGAGAGCGGGCTGGTGAAGCGGAGCCTGACCGCGCAGATCGAGTTCCCCGACCCCGCTGCGGCCGGCCGCAAGGGCAGCGTCGTGTCCCGCCTGCGCTCTCCCTGGGCGGTGGGAGTTGTCGTCGCGGCGCTGCTGCTGACGACCGGTCTCGCCGTGCTCGTGCGCCGCCGCTCCCGCCGGACCCCTGCCGCCGCGCACCGCGAACACGTTCCGGCCGACCGGCAGGCGGGCCACGTCAGCTCGGTCGGCGGCGACGGGCGGCCAGCCAACCGATGACCACCAGCGTCATCCCCACGGCGACGAGGAGCAGAATCGACCCGTTCGGGCCGGTGACCGGCAGGTTCCCACCGTGGCTGGGCGTCGGGGTGGGCTGCCGGGTCGGCGGGGGCGTGGTTGGGGTGATGGTCGGCGATGCCGGCACCACCTCGAAGGTGACACCGGTGTCGTCCGACGGCGCCACCCGCACCGCGGCAACCGCGCCTGCCGGCGGCCCGCCCGGCAGGAGCGCCGATGGCACCGTGCTCACGAGTCCGGTGGCAGCGGCGAGCACACCACCGACCAACCACCTGGTTGCCCTGCTGGCCATGTCGACCCCTCCCACCCAGAAACCTGAACCGTGAGAAAAGTACCTTTTCCGGACAGATGTGGTGAAAGATTCGGAACCCGGTGCCCCGATCAGGTGGCGGCCAGGATCACCGCCTCCGAGGTCAGGTAGTAGCGCTGGTCGTCGCCGTCCGGATCGACCGGCTCGCGCAGCCGCTCCATCGCGACGTAGCCGGCCTCGGCCCAGACCGCCCCGGGCGTCCAGCCCGTGCCGTCCGAGCCGACGTTGAGCGTGCTGCGGGACAGCAGACGCCCGGTCGCCGGGTCGAGCGTCACCAGGTCGTTCCCCTCGGTCAGCAGATGCACCCGGCCGGGCTGGGCGGCGAGCACCCGCGCCGGGCCCAGGCCCGCAGAACGCCACAGCTCGGCACCCGTACGCGCCGACCGACCCACCGCTACCCCGTCGACGACACCGACAGCCTGTTCGCCGACCACGACGACGCCGGCCGGGTCCAACGCGGGCGCGGCCACCGGCTCGCCACCGCCCAACGCCCAACCCCGGCCACCGGCGTCACCCGGACCCGCCGTGCGTAGGGCCAGACACCCCGACCGGCCGGTACGACATCCGAGCGGGGTGACCACCAGGTGATCCGGGTCGCCCGGGGGTCGCCAGCGCTCGCCCACCAGGCCCGTCGCGGCGTCCCGGAACTCGATCGTGGCCGGGCCGGAGCAGGTGTCCAGTCCGATCAACTGCCCGGTCGCCGTGGTGCCGACGTCGCTGCGGCAGTCGCCGGGCAGGTCGGTCCGCCACAGCTCCCGACCGCTGGACACCTCCACCCCGCTCGCCCGCCCGTTCCCGGTGACCGTCAGCACGGTCCGGCCGTCCGGGAGGTCGGTGAAAAGGAGCCCGCTGGGGTTCCAGACGATGGCGGCACCGGTGCGCCGGACCACCGCCGTGCTCGCAACGGGCACCGGCCCGTCGGCCCGCCAGCGGACCCGCCCGGTGGACGCGTCGAGCGCGACCAGCCGGCCGTCCGACCAGCGGCTGACCACGATGGCGCCGCTCGCCACCACCCCGGTCAGCTCCGCCGGCCACCGCCGGTACGACCAGTAGGGGGTGGTGCGGTGCCGCCAGTCGACCGGCCGGTCGGCGTAGACCTGGCGGTGGGCGGCGTACACCCGCAGCCGCCCGTCCACGATCAACGGGGCGACCGGGAGACGGCCGATCACACCGGCCGCGGGTTGGGGCGTCGCCGGATAGTCCGCTCGGGCGGGCGTACTCACCTCGGCCGGCGCGAGCACCCGGTGGACGACGACCGCGACGGCCGCCACGGCGAGTAGCACCGCCACCGCCAGCACGAGCCGTCGCCGGCCCCTCGGGAACCCCATGCCGCACCTCCGCCCGGCACCCTACCCAGCGCACTGGGTCGGAGCCCGGTCAGGTTGTACGGGTCAAGCTCCGGGCACGTGCGCTCAGGCCGCTTCGAGCGAGCCGGCGGCGCGAGCAGCGACGGCCAGGTCGGCGAGGTCACGCCGGAGCGCCACCTCGACCGCACGGGCGGCGAGGCCACCGAGCAGCAGGGCCACCACCCGCCCGTACGGATCGGTCGGCACCGCCTCCTGGGTGACGGTGACCGCGGTGCGCGGGCCGCGACGTCGCCGGGCCGGACGCAGACGCCAGGTGATCCGGTAGTCCGCACCGGCGCCGGAGGAGCAGAGCACCAGCCGCTGGGGTGCGAGCGCCTCCACCACCAGGAACTCCTCGGTGAGGGTGCCGCCGCCCGGCTGGGCGCGCTCGGCACGCCAGGCGGTGCCCGGCCCGAACGGGCCCGGGGTCAGCACCTCGACCGGGCCGGCCCCGGTCAGTCGGGCGGCCCGGTCGGACAGGTCGGTCAGCAGGCACCAGACATCGACGGCGTCCGCCTCGATGAAACCGGTAACCGCGACCGTCGACATGCCACCCTCCCGTGCCACCGACGGTACGCGCGGTGCGGGCCGGACGAGGCCCCCGGACGGAATTTCCACCACCCGGAGGCCACGTTGTCCGTTCCGCCGGTGCGACACCGCTCAGCGTTCGAAGCGACCGGACCTGATCGCCCCGACGAACGCTGTCCATCCCGGCGGGCTGACGGCCAGTGTGGGGCCGCTCTGGTCCTTGGAGTCGCGGACCGCGACCAGGCCGATCACGTCGACCAGGTTGTCCGCCACCTCCACGCAGAGTCCCTGGTCGTTGGACCGGCTGCTGGTGCGCCAGAGCGCTCCGTTGAGATCGTGCATCGTTGTTACCTCCGTGTGCGTCGGGACGCCCCACCACTGGACAGGGGGTGGCGGGGCGACTGATCCGCGTGATCAACGGGGTAACCGGGGGGTGGTTATCGCACAGACGGTGCGACCATGAGTCTCGTCGATGAGACGGCCCGGCGGCGGGTGCCTCAGCGGGCCGGCTGGACCGTTCCGGTGACCTCGCCCAGGGCGATGGTGGTGCCGTCCAACCCGGGCGCGGTGGCGGTGATGGTGACGGTGTCGCCGTCGGCGAGGAAGGTACGGCTCTCGGCGCCGACCTTGGCCGGCTCGGCCCCGCCCCAGGTCAGTTCCAGGAACGAGCCGACCTGGGAGCGCTCGGGGCCGGAGACGGTGCCCGAGGCGTACAGGTCGCCGGTGCGCAGGGACGCGCCGTTGACGGTCAGGTGCGCCAACTGCTGGGCCGGCGTCCAGTACATGCCGGCGAACGGCGGTTCGCTGACCCGTTCGCCGTTCCACTCGACCGACAGCCGCAGGTCGAGCCCCAGGTGCGGGACGTCGCGCAGGTAGTCGACGACCGGCGGGTCCTGATCCGGAGCCGGCACGAAGGCGTCGGCCAACGCTTCCAACGGCGTCACCCAGGCCGAGACCGAGGTGGCGAAGGACTTGCCGAGGAACGGGCCGAGCGGCTGATACTCCCAGGCCTGGATATCGCGGGCCGACCAGTCGTTGACCAGCACCACCCCGAAGACGTGATCGGCGAAGTCCGCCACCGGGACCCGGTCGCCCAATGCGCTGGGCACACCCACCACGAAGCCGACCTCGGCCTCGATGTCGAGGCGTACCGACGGGCCGGTCACCGGACCCTCGGCGGACGCCCGCTGCCCGGTGGGCCGGACCACCGGCGTGCCGGAGACCACGACGGTCCCGGCGCGGCCGTGGTAGCCGATCGGCAGGTGCTTCCAGTTCGGCAGCAGCGGCGGCTGACCCGGGCGGAAGATCTGCCCGACGTTCGACGCGTGGTGCTCCGAGGAGTAGAAGTCGACGTAGTCGGCCACCTCGAAGGGGAGCAGCATCTCCACGTCGGCCAGGGGCACCAGCAGCGGCTCGACCGCCGGCCGGTGCGCCGGGTCGGTGAGCAGCTCCACGATCCGCTGGCGGACCGCCGTCCACTGCGGACGCCCGAGCGCCATGAAGTCGTTGAGGGTGGGCCGGCCCAGCGCGCCGGCGGCCAGCACCAGCCCGGCGGCCTCCGCCCCGGTCAGGTCGAACACCCACGAGGAGATGCGTACGCCGATCCGCGGCCCGTCCCCGCCGGAGGAGAACACCCCGTACGGCAGGTTCGTCACGCCGTACGGCGAACCGTCAACGCCGCTCACCCAGGTCATGCGTCGTAGCCCCCGTTCACCAGCCCCAGCCGGATCAGATCGGTAAGTGGTTCCAGGATGCTGCACGAGCCGAAGCCGACCCAGAGCGGGCGCGGCGCGTCCAGCCGTCCGTTGACGCGTTCGAGCAGCGGACGTGGATCGAGGGCGGCCAGCAGCTCGGCGATCACGCGCACGCTCTCCCCGTCGGCGGCGGCGAGCGTCGCGGCCAGCACGTTGGCGTAGCCGTGGTGGGTGAACCCGGTCTCCGGGTCGAGGTGCCGCACCGCCTGGTGCAGTCCGGCGGTGAGCTTGAACGGCAGCGCGCGGTCGCGGCAGGCGCAGAGCACCGCCGCCAGCTCGGCCGGGGTGGGGAACAGTTCGGCGGCGAGGCCGCCGGTGCGGAACTTGGCGGCGATCGGCACGCCGTCGGCGCGGGCGGTGGCGAGGGCGTCCAGGGCGCCCATCAGGCCGAAGGTCAGCGGCAGCTCGGCGTAGACGGCCTCGACGCCCGGCAGGGTCTCGGTCAGCCGCAGCAGTTCGGCGACGCCGGGTAGCGGGTCCTCGCCCCGCTTGGCGACGGCCACCTCCACCTGGCGGGCCGTGACGCCGTCGGGTGGCAGGAACGAGAGCGCGAAGGGCAGGCGGGCGATCCCGGTGTCACCGATCAGCCCGATTACCAGGCCCTCACGCTGGTCGACGAGACCGCTCAGGTTGCCGGTCACGACGGTCGAGGCGGGGACGAGCAGCGGGCCGACCAGATCCGCGTACCAGGCGGCGCGGTGCTGGCGGTGCGCCTTCAGAGCGTCGGGCAGCGTGGCGCTGCCCGGAGGGAAGACGGCGGCGTCGTCCACCAGGCCGTCGAGGAGCGCGGGCACCTGCGTTGACACGGAACAAGAATCTACGGGACGCTACAAGGAACGGACAACAGCGTCCGATTATCGGACGCCTTCGGCCGGTGAACGGGATATATCGGGAGGCGAGATGCCGTACTACCGCAGCGTCGGCGAGGTGCCGCGCAAGCGCCACACCCAGTTCCGCCAGCCCGACGGCAGCCTCTACGCCGAAGAGCTGATGGGGCAGGAGGGCTTCTCCTCCGACTCGTCCCTGCTCTACCACCGGCACGCGCCCACCGCGATCCTGGCCGCCGACGTGTTCACCCCGCCCGCGTTCACCCGGACGGCGAACCTGCCGCTCAAGCCCCGCCACCTGCGCACCCACAAGCTCGACGCCGGCGATGCCGACCCGATCCTCGGCCGGCAGTACCTGCTCGCCAACGACGACGTCCGCATCGGGTACGTCCTCGCCGACCGGCCCTCCCCGCTGTTCCGCGACGCCACCGGCGACCACTGCCTGTACGTCGAGGCCGGCACGATGCGGGTCGAGTCGCCGTTCGGGGCCCTGGACGCGGTCGCCGGCGACTACGTCGTCATCCCCACCTCGACCATCCACCGGCTGGTCCCCACCGGTGACGTGCCCGTCCGGCTGCTCGCCGTCGAGGCGTCCGGGCACATCGGTCCGCCCAAGCGCTACCTCTCCGTACGCGGGCAGTTCCTGGAGCACTCGCCGTACTGCGAACGAGACGTCCGCGGCCCCGACATGCCCCTACTCGTGGACGGCGAGGAGGTCGAGGTTCTGGTCCGGCACCGTCGCGGCTGGACCCGCCACGTCTACGCCAACCACCCGTTCGACGTGGTCGGCTGGGACGGGCACCTCTACCCGTGGGCGTTCTCCATCCACGACTTCGAGCCGATCACCGGCCGCATCCACCAGCCCCCGCCGGTGCACCAGACCTTCCAGGGCCCGAACTTCGTCATCTGCTCCTTCGTGCCCCGCAAGGTCGACTACCACCCGCAGTCGATCCCGGTGCCGTACAACCACCACAACGTCGACTCCGACGAGATGCTCTTCTACACCGGCGGCAACTACGAGGCCCGGCGCGGCTCCGGCATCGAGCAGGGCTCGATCTCGCTGCACCCCTCCGGGTTCACCCACGGGCCCCAGCCGGGCGCCGCCGAACGCTCCATCGGCGCGGACTACTTCGACGAGCTGGCCGTCATGGTCGACACCTTCCGCCCCCTCGACCTCTGCGACGCGGCACGCGCCTGCGAAGACGAGGGGTACGCCTGGACGTGGGCGCGCCGCCCCTAGCGGACGGTTGTTCTGGTGAAGGCGGCGAACTCGGCTATCACCGTGGCGAGGATGGCGAGCACCAGCGGCCACGGCGAGCCGACCATGGCGTACACGAGTAGCAGCAGCGGCGCGGCCGCCACCGCGTAGATCGCCAGGGCCATCGTCCGGTCGGCGTGCAGCATGGCCGGCAGGACGGTCCGGGTGAACCCCGGAAGCCGGGCCGCGAGCTGCCACACCACGACACCGCCGGTCAGGGCGGCGAGCACCGCCAGGACCCGGGAGAACCCGTCGTTCGCCGACGCCGCGAACGCGACCACCACCGCGGCGACCAGTGACCAGCCCGCGCCGTAGAACACCAGGCGGTGCAGGCCGTACGCGAGGGTCCGTGGGGAGTCGATCCGGCTCGGGCCGAACGTCACCATCTCGGCCATCTGCTCCAGCGCCGCAGACCAGCGGCGCTGCTCCAGGCGCAGAACGCCGACGTCGTGCCCGACCTCGGCGAGGCGGGGATCGAGCCGCAGCGCCTCCCGGTAGGCCCGCTCGGCCAGGTCGAACAGCTCCAGCCGGGCCGCGACCAGGCTGAGCACCAGGTGCGCCGGCGGCTCCTGGGGGGCCAGCTCGACCCCACGCCAGGCCGCGTTCAGCGCCGGCTGGCCGTTGCGCGCGTCGGCCAGGATCGCCGCGGCGCTGCGCTGGGCGTACGCGTCGGCCGGCCCGAGCGCCAGCAGCCGGTCGGCGGTGGCGGCCGCGTCGGCGTACCGCCCCAGATCGGCCAGCGCCATCGCCCGCACGACGAGCGCCGGCGGGGCGTCCGGTGCGGCGGCAACGGCCGAGTCGGCGGCGGCGAGCGCGTCGGCCGGCCGGTCGGCGGCGAGATGCACCCGGGCCAGCATGGTGAGGGCGTCCGGGTCGGCGGGCTTCAGCGCGAGCCCCTCGGTCAACTCGCCGGCCGCCTCGTCGTGCCGGCCCAACTCGGCGAGGAGCTGGGCGCGTTCGAGGTAGCCGTCGGCGGCGAACCGGTCGGGGGCGGGATCGGTGGACATCGCGGCGAGCCTAGGCGGCCGGGGCGTCGTACACCAGCGCGACGGCGACGCCCGCCAGACCTTCCTCACGGCCGGCGAAGCCGAGCCCGTCGGTGGTCGCGGCGGAGACGGTCACGGGTGCGCCGACGGCCTCGGAGAGCACCCGCTGAGCCTCATCCCGCCGACGGCCGATCTTGGGCCGGTTGCCGATGACCTGCACGGACACGTTGCCGATCGCCAGGCCGGCGGACCGCACCCGGCGGGCCGTCTCGGCCAGCAGCGCCACGCCGGACGCCCCCGCCCACTCGGGCTGGTCCACCCCGAAGGCCGAGCCGAGATCACCGAGCCCGGCGGCGGAGAGCAGCGCGTTGCAGGCGGCGTGGGCGGCGACGTCCGCGTCCGAGTGCCCGGCGAGACCGTCCTGGTCGGGCCAGAGCAGGCCGGCAACCCAGCAGGGTCGGCCGGGCTCGAACGCGTGCACATCGGTGCCGATGGCCACCCGAGGAACGATCATGATCCGAGACTACGCGTAGAACGAAGGTGCGGTCCCGCCGTGCGGTCGCGAGGCGTCAGTCGCTGGCGGCGAGCAGGTGCTCCGCCAGTGCCAGGTCGAACGGACGGGTGATCTTCAGCGCGTACTCCGAGCCGGGCACGCAGGCCACCGCCACACCCTGCTTCTCGACCAGGCCGGCGTCGTCGGTGAGCGGATCACCCGCGGCGGCGTGCGCGGCGGCCAGCACGGACCGGCGGAAGCCCTGCGGGGTCTGCACGGCGCGCAGGGCGGACCGGTCGACGGTGCCCAGCACCACCTCGTCGGGGCCGACCTCCTTGATGGTGTCGACGACCGGCAGGACCGGGATCACCGCCGGCTGGCCGCCCCGGACCGCGGCGGCGACCGATTCGACCAGCTCGGGTGGGGTCAACGCGCGGGCGGCGTCGTGCACCAGGACGATTGTCGGGCCGGCCGGCACGGCCGCGAGCGCGGCGGCGACGGAGGCCTGTCGTTCGGCGCCACCGGCCACCACGGTCACCGGCGCCACCGAGGCCAGCAACTCACGGACACCCGCCACCTCGGCCGCCGGTGCGGCCACCACGATCGTGTGGACCGACGGTGCGGCGGCGAGCCGGCGCACGGCGTGCACCAGCAGCGGTTCTCCGGCGAGCAGGCGCAACGCCTTGGGTCGACCGGGACCGAGGCGTACGCCGGCACCGGCCGCAGGCACGAGGACCGCGACGTCACCGCGCGGGTTGAGCTGCGCGGTCACGTCGCGGTCCTCGGTGGTTTCTTCGCTACGAAGTGGGTACGACGATGCTGTGCGGACTAGGCCTCGGTGAGGACCTTGTCGAGCAGCGTCTCCGCCTCGTCCTTGGTGCTCTTCTCAGCCAGCGCGACCTCGCCGACGAGAATGTCGCGGGCCTTGGCCAGCATCCGCTTCTCGCCTGCGGAGAGGCCCCGCTCCCGCTCCCGACGCCACAGGTCACGCACGACCTCGGCGACCTTCAGCGGGTTGCCGGAGGCCAGCTTTTCCAGGTTGGCCTTGTAACGCCGCGACCAGTTGGTCGGCTCCTCGGTGTGCGGAGCCCGGAGAACGTCGAAGACCTTACCGAGGCCCTCTTCGCCGACCACCTCGCGAACGCCCACGATCTCGGCGTTCTCAGCCGGCACCCGGACCGTCAGGTCACCCTGCGCGACCCTCAGGACGAGATATTGCTTGGGCTCGCCCTTGATGACCCGAGTCTCGATTGCCTCGATGAGTGCGGCCCCGTGGTGGGGGTAAACAACGGTCTCGCCGACACTGAAAACCATAGGTTCGAAACCCCTTTCGCTGTGTCTAGGGTAACACGCTCAGGCAACGATGTCTCACCGATGTCCTGACCGTTGGCGCAGCTCAGGGGCCCTGTGAGAGGTCTTTCTTCAGCTTGACAGGCGGTCAAACCGATGGTTCAAACACGCTCCGTGACGATCGGATGACTTCCCGATACGAGTGAACAGAACGTCGAGATCAAGGGCTATGCGCTCCTCCCATGGTATCCCGGCGTGCGGGACCGCGCCCAGATGTAGCGGGACGTGCCCCCGGTGCGGGACCCTGGAGTCCGAGCCACACTCCGCTCTCGAGACGCTTCCTGGGGGGTCCGATGGGCAAGCCGGACGCAGAGGGCCACGGGCCATCCGACGGCCTGCCCGACCTACCACCCGAGTGGGGCCGCATCGTCGTCCCCGACGACGCCTCCGCCCTCGCCAGCGAGGCCGCCCAGGTACGTCGTGAGCTGCGCCGGGCCACCGGCCGGTACGCCGGACGCCGGGCACTCGCCCTGCCGCTGCTCGTCCTGGTGGTGGCGGTGCTCACCACTCTGACCGGCCTGCTCGCCGTGACCTGGCCCCGCGCCGGCCGGAGCACCGACCGGCCCACTCCGGCGCCCTCCCCACCACCCGTTTCGCTCACCGGTCAGGCGCTGCCCGCGCTGGACCTGGTCGACGCCGGGCAGGCGCCCGTTCCGCTCCGCGGCCTGTTACCCGCCATGATCATCCTCGTGGACGACTGTGGCTGCCCCGACGTCGTCACCGAGGCCGTGGCGGCGGCGCCCACCGGCGTCACGGTGGTCACCGTGACCGAGGGCCGGGCTGTCGCCACCGCACCACCCGTCGACGGCGTCCGCGCGCTGGCCGACCCCGCCGGCGGTCTGCGCTCGTTCCTGGGCCCCGGTGCCGCCAACGCGCTGCTGGTCGGCCGCACCGGCGTGGTGACCCGGGTGCTGCCCGGCGTCGGGCCCGTCGACGCGTACCAGGACGACCTGACCGCCCTGGCCCGCTGAACGGCCTACGACGGGGGCAGCGCGACGAGCTGCGCCTCGACGTCGATGGGCTGGTCGCCGACGGCCGACAGCGACACCCGGAACGGCCCGCCGCCGGGCAGCAGCCGGGCGGACGCGAGCGTGCCGTCGCAGTCGATGCGCGGCGGGCCGGCGATCTCGGCCCCGGTGCTCGTCACCGCCAGCGTGCCCGGTCGGGTGCACCGGTACTGGAGCAGGAAGCGGGAACCGTCGTCGGACGCCTGCCGGGTCCGCTCCTCGCCGGGCGCCAACTCCCGCTGCTCCCGCCAGATCGTGTTGCGGAACGAGGGCAGGTCACTCCCGGGGACGAGAATCCCCACATCGCCGTCGACGTCGGCGGTCGCGCCCGTCTCCGCGTCGATCGCGATTCGCGAGTTGCCGCCCACCCGGACGGCCTCGCCGGTCTCCGGGTCGATCCGAACCGTCACGCCCCGTTCCCCGGGTTCGATGCGGGTCAGGATGCGCTCCAGTTCGGTGCTGACGCTGGGCGCGACCACCGGTGAGCTCACCGGCCCGGCCACCGGGGCGGGCGCGGCGGCATGCCACCACCAGCCGCCCACCGCGAGCGCGGCCAGGGCCGCACCGACCAGCACCGCCGACCGCAACCGGTCGTCCGCCCCCGCATCCATGGAACGAGCGTACCGGTCGGGTCGCTGGCGTTCACTCCTGTCGATCGAGCAGGACGGCGTACAGGGTGAGGCCGGGACCGAACGCCAGCATGACCACCCGCCGGGGCGGCGGCGTGGACCGACCCAACCGGTCCAGGATCAGCAGCACCGTCGGCGAGGAGCAGTTGCCGTGCTCGTCCAGCGTCGCCCGGGACGCCGCCAACGCCTCCGGCGGCAGGGCCAACTCCCGCTCGACCACGTTGAGGATCCGCGGCCCGCCCGGGTGCACGGCCCAACCGTCCACGTCGGAGATGGTGCCGCCGTGCCGGGCCAGCAGGTCGTCGACCAGGCCGCGCACGTGCCGGGAGAGGACCTGCGGCACCTTCGACGACAGCCCCATCCGAAAGCCCGCGTCCGTGACGTCCCAGGTCATGTGGTCGGCCGTCGAGGTGTCGGTGACCGAGGCGACCTCGCGCAACGCGTACCCCCGGCCGCCGGGCACCACCACGGCGGCGACGGCGGCGTCCGAGAAGAGCGCGTGCGAGATGATCTGCTGGGTGTCGACCCGGGCCGTGGACGGCTGGATGTGCAGGCTGGTCAGCTCCGCGCAGAGCAGCAACGCCGGCCGGCCCCGGGCGGTGACGAAGTCACTCGCCGCGCCCAACCCCGGAAGCGCCGCGTAGCAGCCCATGTGGCCGACGAACATGCGCTGGGTGTCCGCCGCCATGCCCAGGTCACGGGCGAGCAGGATGTCCAGCCCCGGGGTGGCGTACCCGGTGCAGGAGCAGACGATGAACATCCCGACGTCGCCGGCGTCCAGACCGGCGGCGGTCAACGCGCGCCCCACCGCCTCCTTGCCCAGCGGCAGCGCCTCCACCTGGTAGCGACGCATCCGGCGCTCGGTCGGCCAGTCCGAGACGTCCTCGAGCAACGGGTTGACCGCGGCCTGCCGTCGGGTCACCCCCGAGTTCGCGAAGATCCGTTCGGCCAACGCCCGGGTGCTGCCGGAGAAGTGCCGGGAGAAGAAGCCCTCCCACAGCTCGTCCTGCGAAGCGGACGGCGGCTGCGCTGTCCCGAGCCCCGCGATCACTGGTACGGACACGATCCCCACCTCTCGTCAAACGCTGTCCTCCCCCTGGCCGTCCCTCCGGCCACCTCGGCCGGCCGCACCCTCGTACGTTTCCCGCGACACCCGCTCACCAACGCGGTGCCGATCCGTCGCGGTCCGGGTCCCCGCCCAGCGCGGCGATGCCCAGCCAGTCGGCGCAGACGTCCGACGTGGCCGGGTGCAGTGAGCCGCAACGGGCATCCCGGTAGAGCCGCTCCAACGGGTGGCCACGTCGGGTCGCCGACGTGCCGGCCGCCTCCAGCATCGACGCCGCCACCTCGGCGGCCGTCGTCCCGGCCAGCAGCTTCGCCCGCCACACCCAGCGGTTGGTCTCCGCGTCACCCGGCGCGTCGTCCACCCGGCGGGCCGCCTCGGCCACCGCCAGCTCGGCGGCAGCCGTCGCCGCGTCCGCCCGGCCCAGCCGCGAGCGCACCGCCGGCAGACCGGCCAGGTTGCGGGCGTTGAGGTGCTCGGCCGCCGCGTCGATGGCGGCCCGCGCCACCCCCACGTAGACGGCCGCGTAGCTGGCCACCAGCCAGTGCGGCATGAGCTGGGCGATCACGAGGGCCAACCCCTCCACCCCACCGAGCAGCCGGTCGCCCGGCACGGTGACGTCCAGATGCAGGTCGTGCGACGAGGTGGCCCGCATGCCGAGGGCGTCCCAGGTCGGCTCGACGCTCAAACCGTCGCCGGCCGGCACCAGGAACTGCGACACCGTCGACTGGTCGGTGGCGCTGCGCGCGGCCACCAGGTAGCCGTCGGCGTGCCCGGCCCCGGAACAGAAGGTCTTGCTGCCCTTGAGGTGCCAACCGCCGTCGGTCGGCTCGTAGACCGTGCTCAACTGCGAGAGGCGCGCGCCGGTGCCCCGCTCGCTCATCGCGACGCCGTACCAGGCGCCCTGGGCAGCGGCGGTGAGCAGCCGGTCCCGGGCGGCCAGCGCCTCGTCCGACACGCCCAGAGCCTCGGCCAACTCCTCGGTGACCGCGCCCAGCGCGCCGGTCACCGACGCGTGCATGTTGAACACCAGCGCCGTCGCGCCGTTGCCCCGGGCCAGCTCGGTGGCGACCGCGGTGTAATCCGCGAAGCTCGCGCCCAGGCCACCGAGAGCGCGCGGCACCATCAACCCGAAGAGGCCGGCCTCCCGCAGGTCACGGAAGTCCTCGGCCGGGAAGGAGCCGTCCCGGTCGTGCTCCGCCGCCCGCGCGGCGAACCGCGGCGTCAATCGGCGGGCCGCCTCAAGCGCGTGCACCGTCATATCGCTCCCTCCTCGGCGTCCCATACCCCGCCACGAGCCGACTATCCTCTGCGGACCCCCTGGCCCTGGTAGAGCACGGCGGTGGACCGGGTCGGCACGATGCGCGGGGCACGACCGGTCAACGGCACACCCGGCGTCCGTGCCGCGCGGGCCCGCCGCACCAGCCAGGCGAGCAGCCCCCCGACCTGCGGTCGGATCCCACGTAGGCGCAGCTCGACGCCGTGCCGGGCGCACTCGGCCACCAGCGCCCGCGCGTCCACGAACAACCGTGGATCGTGGATGCCACGCGGCACCGTCGGCAGCCGCTCGGCGATCCGCACCGCGACCAGCCGGGCCAGCGCCGTGTCGTTGAGCGTGTCCAGCACGAGCAGGCCGCCCGGGCGCAGCAGGCGGCACGCCTCGGCCACCGCCCGCGGCCAGTCCGGCACGTGTTCCAGCAGCTCGCCGGCGGAGACCACGTCGGCGCACCCGTCGGGCAGCGGCACCGCCGTGGCGTCACCCTGCACCACCCGTACGCCGTGCCCGGCGGCCTGGACCAGCGCCGAACGGGTCAGGTCCACCCCGACGTGCCGGTAGCCCTTGCCGGCCAGGTGCGGCGCGAGCAGACCGGCGCCGCAGCCCAGATCGACCAGGACCGCGCCCGGACTCCTCGTCGGCGGTACGAGCGCCGCGCGGGCCTCGGCCAGCCAGTGCAGCATCGCGAACGCGCCATCCGGCCGCCACCACTCACCGGCCAGGTCGTCGTACTGGCGCGGATCGTTGCGCGGCAGCACCCGCTGGGCGGTCGACGCCACGTCTCGCATGGCTCCGAGCGTGGCACGACTGCTCGGTAACGACCAGACTTCCCTTATGTCGTCGAGGGTGTTAGGGCTGGTCAGGGCGAGCCATCCGGAACCGGCCGCCGCGGTGACCACAGTGTCCGGTCTGCTGGCCTGGGGAGTGGGCCACCGGCCCTGGGGAATCGCCTCCGTGGTGCTCGCCGTACTCGCCAGCCAACTCGCGGTTGGCTGGACCAACGACGCGTTGGACGCCGAGCGGGATGCCACGGTGGGGCGTACCGACAAGCCGGTCGCCGCCGGCGCGGTGGGCCGGCGTGTCACGGCCTGGGCCGCCGCGGTGGCCGCGGTGGCCTGCCCGCTGCTGGCGCTGACCACGAACCCCCGGGCGGCGCTCTGGCTCACGGTCGCCCTGGTCTCCGCGCTGCTCTACGACTGGCCGCTCAAGGCCACCGTCTTCTCGGTCCTGCCGTACGCCGTCTCCTTCGGCGCGCTGCCCGGCTTCGTGGTGCTGGCGCTGCCCGGCGAACCGACCCCACCGCTCTGGCTGCTGACGGCGGCGGCCTGCCTCGGCGCCGGCGCGCACTTCGCCAACGTGCTGCCCGACCTCGCCGACGACGCCCGCACGGGTGTACGCGGCCTGCCGCACCGCCTCGGCGCGGCGGGCAGTCGGGCGGCCGCGGCCGGACTGCTCCTCGCCGCGACCGCCGTCCTGGTCCTGGGACCACCCGGACCGCCGTCGGTCCTCGGGCTCGCGGCGGTCGGCACGGCCGCCGTCGTGCCGCCACTGAGTTGGTACGCCGGGCGCTCGGCGGCCCGCGCGGGCCGGCGGCCGGTGGCTGCCTTCCGGGCGGTGATGCTGGTGGCCCTCATCGACGTCGCGCTGCTGGTGGCGAGCGGTCGGGTGGTGTGACGGCACCCGGCGGGGTGGCATTGCCGGGTCCCCGTGCGGGCCTCGATCAGCTCCAACTACCCTGGAGCGCGGTCTGCGCGGGTATGGCCACCTCCCCCGGCGTGCGCCCGGGTGGGGATCGTAACGAGGAGGACCGACGTGACGCGCTCGATCAACCGATCCCGGCGGGCGGCCCTGCTGCTGTCCGGAGTCGCGGCGGCCACCAGCCTGCTCGCGTCCGGATGCGGCGCTGGCCAGATCGCCGAGACGGCTTTGAAGGAGCCGTCCGTCCAGGGCGTCAACCTCACGACCCCCAACGGCGCCTACTCGGTGCGTGGCCTGCTGGTCACCTACCCCGGCACCGAGGGTTACCGGGCCGGCCAGGACGCCCCGCTCAACGCGGTGATCTACAACGACTCGAAGAGCACCGTGACGGTCACCGTCACCACGCAGAGCGCCCGCGAGGTGCTGATCTCGGGTGGCTCGGCCAGCCCGACGCCGTCCGCCTCGGAGTCGGCCTCGGCCAGCCCGTCGGGCTCGGCCACCCCGTCGGGCTCGGCCAGCCCGTCGACCACCGAGTCCGGCTCGGCCAGCCCGTCCGCGACCCCGTCCGAGACCGGTTCGTCGTCGGCGACCCCGTCCGCACCGGAGTCGGCGCGGGCGTCGGGTTCGGCCAGCGCTGCCGCGCCGGGCCAGCCCGCCCGCATCGAACTGGCCCCGCTGAGCTACCTCCAGCTCAACTCGGAGTCCACCTCGCAGCTGCGGCTGGTCGGTCTGACCGAGGCGCTGCGCTCCGGCCAGAACGTCGTCGTGACCTTCGACTTCGGCAACGGCAACACGGTCACCGGCCCCGCGCCGATCGCGGTGCCGCTCACCCCGGCGGCCCCCGCCTCGCCGATCATCGAGCGCGAGGGCGGCTACGAGGGCAACGAGGGTGGCACCACCCACGAGTGAGCCCGATCCTCAACTACGGAACACCCCGGCGTGGGAACCACCACGCCGGGGTGTTTTCGTCGTACGAGGCGGCTAGCGTCCTGATGTGACCACCTCCCGATCGACCTCCGGCCGTGGCGGCGCGGCAGGTGCGCCCCGCGCCCGGTCCGCCACCCGCGAACCGCGCCCGGCGTACGAGTGCGACGCCTGCGGGCACCAGCCGCCCAAGTGGGTGGGTCGCTGCCCGGAGTGCGGCGAGTGGGGCTCGGTGGTCGAGTCGACGGTGACCGGGCCGACCGTCTCCGGTCGGGTGGTCAGTTCGCGGATGCCGGCCGAGCCGGCCCGGCCGATCGCCACCATCAGCGCGGCTCCGGCCCGCGCCCGGCCGACCGGGGTGAGCGAGCTGGACCGGGTGCTCGGTGGCGGCCTGGTCCCCGGGGCGGTCGTGCTGCTCGCCGGCGAGCCCGGCGTGGGCAAGTCGACCCTCCTGCTCGACGTGGCGCAGCAGTGGGCGGTGGGCGCCGGCAGCCCGTCCCTGGTGGTCAGCGGGGAAGAATCGGTCAGTCAGGTCCGGCTGCGCGCCGAGCGGATGGGCACCCTGCACGAGCAGCTCTACCTGGCGGCCGAGAGCGACCTGGCGTCGGTGCTCGGGCACCTCGACGCGGTCAAGCCGGGCCTGCTGGTGCTCGACTCGGTGCAGACCATCTCGACCACCGGCACCGAGGGTGTGCCGGGCGGCGTGACCCAGGTCCGGGCGGTCACCGCCGCACTGGTCTCGGTCGCCAAGGAGCGGGGCATCGCGACCGTGCTGGTCGGGCACGTCACCAAGGACGGTCAGGTGGCCGGGCCGCGCGTGCTGGAGCACCTGGTCGACGTGGTGCTGCACTTCGAGGGCGACAAACACTCCTCGCTACGGCTCGTGCGCGGCGTCAAGAACCGGTTCGGGGCGGCCGACGAGGTGGGCTGCTTCGAGATGCACGAGGGCGGCATCAGCAGCCTGGCCGACCCGTCCGGGCTGTTCCTCACCCGCTACTCCGAACCGGTGCCCGGCACCTGCGTGACCGTGGCGATGGAGGGGCGGCGGGCACTGGTCACGGAGGTACAGGCCCTGATCGGCGCGACGGTGGCCGGCTCTCCCCGCCGTACCGTCTCGGGCCTCGACTCGGCCCGCCTGGCCATGGTGCTCGCGGTCCTGCAACGGCGTACGGAGCGGTTGACCCTGCACGACCGGGAGGTGTTCGCGGCCACCGTCGGCGGCATCCGGGTGGTGGAGCCGGCAGCCGACCTGGCCGTCGCGTTGGCGGTCGCCTCCGGCGGGCTCAACCTGGCGATCGCGCCGCATCTCGTCGCGATCGGCGAGGTGGGGTTGACCGGCGAGGTGCGCCGGGTCGGTGCGGTGCCGCGCCGGCTGGCGGAGGCCGCCCGCCTGGGGTTCAAGGTGGCGCTGGTTCCGCCGGGTTGTGGCCCGGCGAGCACCGGTGCGGGGCCGGATCAGATGCGGGTGACCGAGGTCACTGACGTGCGCTCAGCCCTGCACCATGCGGCCCGCGCGTCCGCCGAGTGACTCAGCGTGCCGACGCCAACGGCGATAACGGACAGCATCGCCGCAAGTGGAAACGGTTCGAAGGGCGGCATCGTGACACATCACAGTAACCACGACAGCACCCACCGCACGGCAGTCCGTAGACTGTGCCCGTGCCGATCGACCGCGATACCACCAAGCCTGCCGGAGCGCCGCCCCAGGCCCGCACCGGCACCGTGGGCTCGCCGGCCCGCCCGATCAGCGTGAGCGTGACCGCCGCTGCCGGGGGTGCCGGCGATCCGCTGCGGGCGAATCTCGCCCTGATGGCACCCGGCACCGCGCTGCGCGACGGGTTGGAGCGCATCCTGCGGGGTCGCACCGGCGCGCTCATCGTGCTCGGCTACGACAAGGTCGTCGAGGGCCTCTGCACCGGCGGCTTCCCGCTGGACGTCGAGTTCTCCGCGACCCGGGTCCGCGAGCTGTGCAAGATGGACGGCGCCGTGGTGCTGTCCAGTGACGGCACCCGCATCGTCCGGGCGGCCGTGCACCTGATGCCCGACCCGTCCATCCCGACGGAGGAATCGGGCACCCGGCACCGCACCGCCGAACGGGTCGCCCGGCAGACCGGCTACCCGGTGATCTCGGTCAGCCAGTCGATGCGGATCATCAGCCTCTACGTCAACGGTCAGCGGCACGTCCTCGACGACTCGGCCGCGATCCTCTCCCGGGCCAACCAGGCGCTGGCCACCCTTGAGCGCTACAAGCTGCGGCTGGACGAGGTCTCCGGCACGCTCTCCGCGCTCGAGATCGAAGACCTGGTCACGGTGCGGGACGCGGTGGCGGTGGTGCAGCGGCTGGAGATGGTCCGCCGGATCGCCGACGAGATCGCCGGTTACGTCGTCGAGCTGGGCACCGACGGTCGACTGCTCGCTCTCCAGCTCGACGAGCTGATGGCCGGCGTCGACGCCGACCGCACGCTTGTCATCCGGGACTACCTGCCCGTCGGCCGTAAGCCCCGCACCCTGGACGAGGCGCTGGTGGAGCTGGATCTGCTGGGCGCCACCGAGCTGATCGACCTGGTGTCGGTCGCCAAGGCGATCGGCTACCCGGCCGCATCGGACGCGCTGGATGCCGCCGTCAGCCCGCGGGGCTTCCGGCTGCTGGCCAAGGTTCCGCGCCTGCCGGTGGCCGTGGTCGACCGTCTGGTGCTGCACTTCGGCAGCCTGCAGCGGCTGCTGGGCGCGACCGTGGAGGACCTGCAGGCCGTCGAGGGTGTGGGCGACGCCCGCGCCCGGGGCGTCCGCGAGGGCCTGTCCCGGCTCGCCGAGGCATCCATCCTTGAGCGGTACGTCTGATCCGCCGCCGATCCGGCTGGCCGGAGTGCCGACTCAGCCGGTGATCGTGATCTTCGCGGGCTCGCTGTACTTGGTGCCGACCCGGGCGAACACCTGGTACGTCCCCGCCGGCGCGAACGGCCCCGCGGCCAGACCCGCGCCGTCGCACCGGCTGGTGTCCCGTCCGTTCCAGCCCACCTGGTAGGAGCGCTCGAACCCGGGCGTGAACGACTGCACATCCGAGCCCTGGACCTTGCCGCAGGTGTCGGACGACCACACCTTCTCGGCGCCCGCCTTGATGAAGATCTCCTGGAGGTCGGCGCCGACGTTACGGCTGCACGTACGCTGCGAGGTGTTCTTGATCTTCAGTTGGAGGTCGACCACCGCGCCGCGCTGTGCCGAACTGGGCCGCGCCGCCGACGTCACGCTGATCTCCGCGTCGGTGCAGGTGCCGTCGTCGACCGACCCGGCGGCCGAGTCCGGCGGTGGGTCATTGGTGGTGGCTCCGCGGCCGGGGTCCGTGGCGTTCGTGGCATCCGGACCGGCGGATTGCTCCGTGGCACTCGGCGCCGCCGACCCGGACGCTGAGGGAGCCCCCGACTGCGGGGTCAGCACCGGCCCCACCGCCCCCGGGCTTGACGTCGGAGTCGGCGTCGAGCCGGCCCGTGGGTGACCGCCGGAGCGACCCGAGCCGGTGCAGGAGTAGAGCACGACAATCAGGAAAAGCAGCACCGCTCCGAATACGACGGCGCGACGCCGCCAGTACACGGCGGGTGGCAGGGGGCCGACCGTCAGACGCATGATGCCCCCCACCGTAGTCGCGCCGCACCCACCGGCGGGTCACGACGCGCCGGAGCGTCAGCGGGGCAGCGCGAAGAACATCCACTGAGGACGGACGGGCCGGCGTCCGGCCGCCCGGTCAGAGATAGACCTTGCGCTGGTAGACGGCGTGCGCGCCGGCCACCCGGTCCAGAAAGAGCAGCCCTTCACAGTGGTCGATCTCGTGCTGCAACGCCCGCGCCTCGAAGCCGTCCGTCACCAGTCGGACCGCCGCCCCCGTGCCCGGCAGGTCACCCTCCACGACGAGCCGACTCGCCCGCTTCACGTCCCCGGTCAGGTCCGGCACGGACATGCAGCCCTCCCGACCCGGCTTCCATCGGGTCGCCTCGACCACCCGGGCGTTACACAGCACGAAGGTGCCGTGCACGGTGACCGCCTTCGGGTGGCCCGTCACGTCGACGGCGAAGACCCGGGCGCCCACGCCGACCTGCGGCGCCGCCAGACCCACGCAGCCCGGCGAGACCCGCATCGTGGCCACCAGGTCGGCGGCCAACCGGATGATCTCCTCGGCGGTGGGATCGACGTCGCCTCCGGCCCGGCTCAGCACCGGGTGCGGGGCCGACACGACGGCCCGCACCTCACCCGCCACCGCCAGCGACTCCGGCGTCCAATCCCCCAGACCGGCGTACGCCTCGCCCCGCTCGTCGCTCACAGCAGATCCGGGTCTGCCGGCCGGAGGGTGACCTCGACCCCCACCTCGGCGGCCGTCCGGTGCAGCCGTTCGGTAAGCGCCTCGACGACCCCCGCCGGCAGCTCGACCTCGGCCAACACCACGTAGAGCGAACCGGCCAGCCGGGTGCTCAGGTCGGTGACGTTGCCACCGGCGTCCACCAGCACCCGGGTCATCGCCGCCACGATGCCCATCCGGTCCGACCCGTGCACCGCCAGCACGTACGGCTCGCCGGCCGGCGCCACCTCACCGTCCGGCGTCACCGCGCGTACGGTCGCCAGAAGTTGCCCCTCGGTCGCCAGCGGCGCCAACGCCGCCTCCACTTCGGCGGCGGCCGGGCCGGTGCAGATGAGGGTCATCGCGAAATGCCCCCGCAGGCGGGTCATCGTGCTGTCGGTGAGGTTCGCCCCCAGCCGGGCCAGCACCTCGGCGACGTCGGCCACGATGCCCGGCCGGTCCCGGCCGATGACGGTGATCGCGAGCTCGTTCATCCGCGCATTCTGCCCGATCCGTCCACCAGCACGGCGACACCCTGCCCGAGCCGCCCAACCAGCGGGACCGGACCGCGTGACATCATCGACGACGCCATGACTCAACCCGATTTCGCCGCGCTGGTCAGCCGATGGTTCCAGCAGCACGCCCGTGACCTGCCGTGGCGGGAACCCGACGTGACCCCGTGGGCCATCCTGGTCAGCGAGGTCATGCTCCAGCAGACGCCGGTGGTCCGGGTGGTGCCGGCCTGGCACGCCTGGCTGGCCCGCTGGCCCGACCCGGCGGCGCTGGCGGCGGACACCCCGGCCGAGGCGATCCGCATGTGGGGGCGGCTCGGCTATCCGCGCCGCGCCGTCCGACTGCGGGAGTGTGCGGTGGCCATCGTGGACCGACACGGCGGCCAGGTGCCCGACCGACTGGAACAGCTACTGGCGCTGCCCGGCGTGGGCACGTACACGGCACGCGCGGTGGCCGCGTTCGCGTTCGGGCAGCGACACCCGGTCGTCGACACCAACGTCCGACGGGTGGTCTGTCGAGCCGTGGCCGGTGAGCCGGACGCCGGCCCGGTCACCCGCCCGGCCGACCTGGTCGCCACCGAGGAGCTGCTGCCCCCGGAGCCCGCCGCCGCCGCGCTGGCCAGCGCCGCCTTCATGGAGCTGGGCGCGGTGCTCTGCACCGCCCGCGCGCCGCGCTGCACGGCCTGCCCGGTCGAGTCGGTCTGCGCCTGGCGGGCCTCCGGGCAGGCGCCACCGACCGGCCCCACCCGCCGTCCCCAGCGGTACGCGGGCACCGACCGACAGGTACGTGGACTGCTGCTCGGGGTGCTCCGGGAGACCACCGGGCCGGTCCCGCACCAGCGCCTCGACCAGGTGTGGACCGACGACGTGCAGCGCGCCCGCGCACTGGCCGGCCTGGTGCAGGACGGACTCGTGGAGCCCGTCGGGGCCGACTCGTTCCGGCTCGCCGGCGACGGCCCGTCGACCCCCGCCGCCAACCTGATCACCTGACCCGCCGGGCCCTACGCTCGGACGCCAGATCACCCTCGATCCAGCGCTCCCGGCCGGCCCGACGCGGGTGTGGGAACGCCGCCGACGGAGTGGGGCAGCGCGCAGAAAGGGGCGGGGCCCCGGTGGCTTACGCCGCCGGAGCCCCGCCCCCTGTGCTGCTGGTTATGCCACCTCGTCCGTCGCCGCTGCCGCGGTGCCGGCGGCGGTGCCACCGAGGTCGGCCGGAACGGCGTCCGGAACCTCGACCGGCTTCTCCGCACCCCGGAAGACGAGCTTGGACTTGTCGATGTCGTTCGGGTCGCCCTCGCAGTCCACCACCACGATCTGACCGGGGGTCAGCTCGTTGAACAGAATCCGCTCGGAGAGGTTGTCCTCGATGTCGCGCTGGATCGTGCGACGAAGCGGACGGGCACCGAGCACCGGGTCGAAGCCCTTCGCCGCCAGGTACTTCTTGGCGTTGTCGGTCAGCTCCAGACCCATGTCCTTGTTGCGCAGCTGGCCCTCGATCCGCTGGATCATGATGTCCACGATCGAGAGGATCTCGCTCTGGCGCAGCTGGTGGAAGACGATGGTGTCGTCGATCCGGTTGAGGAACTCAGGCCGGAAGTGCTGCTTGAGCTCGTCGTTGACCTTCTGCTTCATCCGGTCGTAGTTCGACTCGGAGTCCTCCGAGGCCTGGAAGCCCAGCGACACCGCCTTGGCGACGTCGCGGGTGCCCAGGTTGGTGGTCAGGATGATGACCGTGTTCTTGAAGTCCACGATCCGGCCCTGACCGTCGGTGAGCCGACCGTCTTCGAGGATCTGCAGGAGCGTGTTGAACACGTCCGGGTGGGCCTTCTCGATCTCGTCGAACAGGACCACCGAGAACGGACGACGACGCACCTTCTCGGTCAGCTGCCCGCCCTCGTCGTAACCGACGTAGCCGGGAGGGGCACCCACGAGGCGGGACACCGTGTACCGGTCGTGGAACTCGGACATGTCCAGCTGGATGAGGGCGTCCTCGCTGCCGAAGAGGAACTCGGCGAGCGCCTTGGACAGCTCGGTCTTACCGACACCGGACGGGCCGGCGAAGATGAACGAGCCGGACGGGCGCTTCGGGTCCTTCAGGCCGGCCCGGGTACGCCGGATCGCCTTCGAGACCGCCTTGACCGCGTCCTCCTGGCCGATGACGCGCTTGTGCAGCTCGTCCTCCATGCGCAGCAGGCGCGAGGTCTCCTCCTCGGTCAGCTTGTAGACCGGGATACCGGTCCAGTTGCCGAGTACCTCGGCGATCTGCTCGTCGTCGACCTCGCTGACGACGTCCAGGTCACCGGCCTTCCACTCCTTCTCCCGCTGCGCCTTCTGACCGAGGAGCTGCTTCTCCTTGTCGCGCAGCTGGGCGGCGCGCTCGAAGTCCTGCGCGTCGATCGCGGACTCCTTGTCGCGACGCACCTGGGCGATGCGCTCGTCGAAGTCACGCAGGTCTGGCGGCGCGGTCATCCGACGGATCCGCATCCGGGCGCCGGCCTCGTCGATCAGGTCGATCGCCTTGTCCGGCAGGAAGCGGTCCGAGATGTATCTGTCGGCCAGAGTTGCGGCAGCCACCAAGGCTGCATCCGTGATCGAGACCCGGTGGTGCGCCTCGTAACGGTCCCGCAGGCCCTTGAGGATCTCGATGGTGTGCGCCAGCGACGGCTCACCCACCTGGATCGGCTGGAACCGGCGCTCGAGAGCGGCGTCCTTCTCCAGGTGCTTGCGGTATTCGTCGAGCGTGGTGGCGCCGATGGTCTGCAGCTCACCACGGGCCAGCATCGGCTTGAGGATGCTGGCGGCGTCGATCGCGCCCTCGGCGGCACCCGCGCCCACGAGGGTGTGGATCTCGTCGATGAACAGGATGATGTCGCCCCGCGTGCGGATCTCCTTGAGCACCTTCTTGAGGCGCTCCTCGAAGTCACCGCGGTAGCGGGAGCCCGCGACCAGCGCACCCAGGTCGAGCGTGTAAAGCTGCTTGTCCTTCAGAGTCTCGGGCACCTCGCCCTTGATGATCTTCTGGGAAAGCCCCTCCACCACGGCGGTCTTACCGACGCCGGGCTCACCGATCAGGACCGGGTTGTTCTTGGTACGGCGGGAGAGCACCTGCATGACCCGCTCGATTTCCTTCTCGCGCCCGATGACCGGGTCGAGCTTGCCCTCGCGGGCGGCCTGGGTCAGGTTGCGGCCGAACTGGTCCAGCACCAGGCTGGTCGACGGCGCGGCCTCACCCGGCGCGGCACCCGCCGCGGCGGGCTCCTTGCCCTGGTAGCCGGAGAGGAGCTGGATCACCTGCTGGCGGACCCGGTTGAGGTCGGCGCCGAGCTTGACCAGCACCTGGGCGGCGACGCCCTCGCCCTCACGGATCAGCCCGAGCAGGATGTGCTCGGTGCCGATGTAGTTGTGGCCGAGCTGCAGCGCCTCGCGCAGCGACAGCTCCAGCACCTTCTTGGCCCGCGGCGTGAACGGGATGTGCCCGCTCGGCGCCTGCTGGCCCTGGCCGATGATCTCCTCGACCTGCTGACGGACGCCCTCCAGGGAGATGCCGAGGCTCTCCAGGGCCTTTGCCGCGACGCCTTCACCTTCGTGGATCAGGCCCAGCAGGATGTGTTCCGTACCGATGTAGTTGTGGTTGAGCATCCGGGCCTCTTCTTGGGCCAGGACGACAACCCGTCGCGCTCGGTCGGTGAACCGCTCGAACATGCCCTCGTGCTCCTCACATGCCGTGCGCCTTGATGGTCAAGATCTTGGCGGGGCCGGTGCACGAACGTCCGGGACGGGCGTCCGTGCCTCCTTACTCTATCGTCGCTGACCGACTCGGCTGAGGTCGTGTCTCTCCGGTCCGGGTCAGTTCCACGTCGTTTTGCACAACCGTCCGCGCTCAGGAGGTGTTCCGGTACCCCTGTCGCTACGCGTAGAGCGAAATCCGGTGGGCCACGGAGAAGCCCTCCGCCGCCTCCGGAGCGGCCCAGAGAGGCCCGGAGAGGCCCAGCGGGGCGTCTCGGCGGTCATCCACAGGTTGTGGAAAACTTCTCCACCGCCTGTGGACAACGTCGCCCGGTCCGCCCGACATTCCCGCCCGCGACCCGACCACCGCACGCGGCCCCGACGGGGTGGAAAGACGGCGACGCCGGCCCGGAGGAAGCTCCGGCCCGGCGTCGGTGTCGCCCCGCGGTGGCCGCCGCCACCGCTGCGCTGAACGAGATCAGCGCTTGGCGTGGAACTCGTCGACGATCTCCTGCGGAATACGACCGCGGTCCGAGATGTCCTTGCCGGCCTTCTTGGCCCAGTCCCGGATCGCCTTGTTCTGCTCCCGGTCGGCGGTGGCGCCACCGCGACCGCGGGCGGCCCGCCCACCGATCACCACGCCACCCCGACCAACCTTGGTGCCGGCACCCACGTACGGCGCGAATACGTCGCGCAATTTCGCGGCGTTGGCGCCGGACAGGTCGATCTCGTACTGAACGCCGTCGAGCGCGAACTTGACGGTCTCGTCCGCGTCCCCGCCGTCCAGGTCATCGACCAGCTTGTGAATGATCTGCTTGGCCACGTCCCACATTCCTTTCGAGCAGGGCGCTCCTGCTAATGAGAGCACAATAACCCCCGTGCTGCTCGCCCCGTCAATAGGATGCCGTTACGACTCGCTGGGAGTCGGCGGACGACTACTCCGGGCGGACCAACGGGAAGAGGATCGTTTCCCGAATTCCGAGGCCGGTCAGGGCCATCAACAGGCGGTCGATTCCCATTCCCATACCCCCGGCGGGCGGCATTCCGTACTCCATGGCCCGGAGAAAGTCCTCGTCGAGACGCATCGCCTCGTCGTCGCCCCGGGCCGCGAGCTGCGCCTGGGCGACCAGCCGTTCCCGCTGCACCACGGGGTCGACCAGCTCGGAGTACCCGGTGCCCAGCTCGAAACCGAGGACGTAGAGGTCCCACTTCTCGGCCAACCCCGGCTCGCTGCGGTGCGCCCGGGTGAGCGGGCTGGTCTCCTCCGGGTAGTCGCGTACGAAGGTGGGCGCCTGCAGGCCGGGGACGACCAGTTCCTCGAACAACTCCTCGGCCAGCTTGCCTGGGCCCCACTTCGGGTCCACGGCCAATCCCACCTTGTCCGCGTACTCGACCAGCCGAGCGTGTTCGGTACGGACCGTGACCTCCTCGCCGAGCGCCTCGGAAAGGACCCCGAACAGCGACACCGATCGCCACTCGCCGCCCAGGTCGAACTCCCGCCCGTCGGCGTGGGTCACCACCGTCGAGCCGCTCACCGCGATCGCCGCCTGTTGCACGAGATTGCGGGTCAACTCGCCGATCGTGTCGTAGTCCCCGTACGCCTGGTAGGTCTCCAGCATCGCGAACTCCGGCGAGTGCGAAGAGTCGACACCCTCATTACGGAAGTTGCGGTTGATCTCGAAGACGCGATCCACGCCACCGACGACGGCGCGCTTCAAAAACAGTTCCGGCGCGATTCGCAGATACAGATCGGTGCTCAACGCATTGCTGTGGGTCACGAACGGTCGGGCCGCCGCACCACCATGCAGGAGTTGCAGCATCGGAGTTTCCACCTCGATGAAACCCTGACCGTGCAGTGAATCGCGCAGGCTGCGTACCGCCGCCGCGCGGGTACGGACCATCTGCCGGGCCTGCGGGCGGACGATCAGGTCCACGTAGCGCTGCCGGACCCGCGCCTCCTCGGAGAGCGGCTTGTGCGCCACCGGCAACGGCCGCAGCGCCTTGGCGGTCATCTCCCAGCGCTGCGCCAGCACCGACAGCTCGCCCCGGCGGCTGGTGATCACCTCGCCGGTCACGCCGACGTGGTCACCCAGGTCGACGAGGCGCTTCCAGGCCTCCAGCCGCTCCGCGCCGACCCGGTCGAGGGAGAGCATCGCCTGCAACTCCGTGCCGTCGCCGTCCCGCAGGGTCGCGAAGCAGAGCTTCCCCGTGTTGCGTACGAAGATCACCCGGCCGGTGACCGAGACCTCGTCGCCGGTGGCGGTGTCGGTGGGCAGCTCGGCGTAGCGGGTACGGATCTCGGCCAGCGTGGTGGTCCGCGGGAAACCGACCGGGTAGGGCTCGACGCCCTCGGCGAGCATCCGGTCCCGCTTCTCCCGGCGGACCTTCATCTGCTCGGGAAGGTCGTCGGCGGGGTCCACTGGCACGGCGTTCTGCTCGCTCACGGCACGCTTCCTCGTCACGGGAGATACAGGGGGTCAGGCCCGAGCGTACTCAAGCGCTCCGGGGGCCGTTACCGGATACTGCCCGTCATGGTCGATCCCACTCACGCCCTCTCCTTCGGTGCCGCGGCGAGCGATTACGACCGGTTCCGACCCACCTATCCCGCCGCGGCGCTCCGGTGGGCCCTCGACGGCCTGGGCGAGGGCGGGCAGGTTGTCGACCTGGGGGCCGGCACCGGCATCCTGACGCGCGCCGTGCAGGCTCTGGGCTTCCACGTCGTACCCGTGGAGCCTGATCCGGGGATGCGGACGCAACTCGCGGTCTCCACGCCGGGCACGACGGCGCTGGCGGGCAGCGCGGAGGCCGTGCCGCTGCCCGACGGCGTGGCGGACGCGGTGCTGGTGGGGACGGCGTACCACTGGTTCGACCGGGAGCCCGCGCACGCCGAGATCGCCCGGGTGCTGCGCCCCGGCGGCCTCTTCGCCCCCATCTGGAACATCCGGGACGACAGCGTCGAATGGGTGGCGGAGCTGGGCAGGATCGCCCACCTCGACGACAAGTCGGCCGAGCTGGTCCAGCACAACACCGACTTCGGAAACGGGTTCACGGCCGTCGAGGCGCGCGAGTTCGGGCACCGCACGGTCCTCACCCCGGACGAGGTGCTGGGCATGATCCGCACCCGTTCGTACTGGCTCACCGCCTCGGCCGACGATCAGCGGCGGGTCGCGCGCGAGCTGGCCGACCTGCTGGACAGCCACCCCGCCCTGGCCGGCCGGGAAACCGTCGAGCTGCCGTACCGGACGTTGGTGCTGCGCGCCCGACGCCGCTGACCGGTCAGAGGTTGCGCTCGTAGACCATCCGCAGGCCGATCAGCGTGATCATCGGCTCGTGGTGGGTGAGGCTGCGACATTCGTTCATCACCAGGGAGGCGAGGCCGCCGGTGGCGATCACCGCCCGCACCTCGCCCAACTCCTCGGTCATCCGCTCGACGATCCGGTCCACCTGACCGGCGAAGCCGAAGTACAGGCCGGACTGGAGGCACTCCACGGTGTTCTTGCCGATCACCGAGCGGGGCTTGGTGGCCTCGACCTTGCGGAGCTGGGCAGCACGGGCGGCCAGCGCGTCGAAGGAGATCTCGATGCCCGGGGCGAACGCCCCGCCCAGGAACTCGCCCCGGCCGCTGATCACGTCGAAGTTGGTGGTGGTGCCGAAGTCCACAACGATCGACGGCCCGCCGTAGAGGGTGAACGCCGCAAGCGTGTTCACCACCCGGTCGGCGCCCACCTCCTTCGGGTTGTCGATCGCCAACTGCACCCCGGTCCGCACGCCCGGCTCGACGATCACGCTCGGCAGGTCGGCGTAGTAGCGGCCGAGCATGGTCCGCAGCGAGCGCAGCGCCGCCGGCACCGTGGAGCAGGCGGCCACGCCGGTGATCTCGACGTTGTCCCCGGCGAGCAGGCCCCGGAACATCAGGCCCAGCTCGTCCGCCGTCGAGCGGGCGTCGGTCTTGATCCGCCAGGAGTGCACCAGCTTGTCGCCGTCGAAGGTCGCCAGCACGGTGTTGGTGTTTCCGATGTCGATGCAGAGCAGCACTGTCGCAGCCTAGACAACTACTCGGTGCGCAGGTCCATCGCGATGTCCAGGATCGGCGACGAGTGGGTCAACGCGCCCACCGAGAGGAAGTCGACGCCGGTGGCCGCGTAGCGGGCCGCCACCTCCAGGGTCAGCCCGCCGGTGGCCTCCAGCTCCGCCCGGTCGCCCACCGCGGCCACCGCCTCGGCCAGCAACTCCGGAGTCATGTTGTCGCAGAGCAGGAAGTCGGCCCCCGCCTCCACCGCCTCCACGGCCTCGGCGACGGTGGTCACCTCGACCTGCACCGGCACCTCCGGGAACGACTCCCGGACCCGCCGGTACGCCGCCGTGATGCCCCCGGCCGCCAGCTTGTGGTTGTCCTTGATCATGGCCACGTCGTAGAGGCCCATCCGCTTGTTGGTGCCGCCGCCGGCCCGCACCGCGTACTTCTCCAGCGCCCGTAGGCCCGGCGTCGTCTTGCGGGTGTCCAGCACCATCGCCTTCGTGCCGGCCAGCGCGTCCGCCCAGGCCCGGGTGTGGGTGGCCACCCCGGACATCCGGCAGAGCAGGTTCAGCGCCGTCCGCTCGGCCGTCAGCAGCAACCGGGTCGGGCCGGCCACCGTCGCCAGCACGTCGCCGCGGGCCACCCGCTCGCCGTCGCGGGCCGACATCGACACCTCGACGGTACGACCGAAGCCCGTCACCTCGCCCACCAGCTCGAACACGGCGGCGGCCACCGCCAGCCCGGCCACCACACCGTCGGCGCGGGCCACCAGGTCGGCGGTGTCGGTCTGCTCGGCCGGGATGGTCGCCACGCTGGTCACGTCCAGGAAATCCGGCCCCAGATCCTCGACCAGTGCGGTCTCGACCACCCGACGTACCTGGTCCGGGTCCAGTCCGGCCGTCCGCAACGCCACCCGAGTCGACTCGATCATGAATTTTCCTCCCACTGCTGCGTCACCGCGCCCTGCGCCCCGACCGACCCGACGAGGTGGCCCCGCCACCGCTCGTCGGCCGTCGGGAAGTCCTCCCGCCAGTGGCACCCTCGCGTCTCGGCGCGCGCGTACGCCGCCGTGACCAGCGTCGACGCCACCGTGAGCAGGTTCGTCGCCTCCCAGTCGGCGGTCCGGGGTCGACCCCGCGCCGCGCCCAGCTCGGTGAGCGTCGCAGCCGTCCCGGCCAGCGTCGCGGCCGAGCGCAGCACCCCGGCGCCACGCGTCATCGCCCGCTGCAGGGTCGGCGTCGCCTCGGCCGGCACCACCCAGCCCGCACCGCCGCGCCACGCGCCGACGTCCGCCGGCTGGGCCTGCTCGGGCAGGCCGGCCGCGATGTCGTCGGCGATCCGCCGGGAGAACACCAGCCCCTCCAGCAGCGAGTTGCTGGCCAGCCGGTTCGCGCCGTGCACGCCCGTGCAGGCGACCTCGCCGCAGGCGTACAGACCGGGGATCGACGTGCGGCCCCGCAGGTCGGTGCGGACCCCGCCGGAGGCGTAGTGGGCGGCCGGAGCGACCGGGATGAGGTCGGTGGCCGGGTCCACGCCGATCGCCAGGCAGGACGCCACGATGGTCGGGAAGCGCGCGGCCAGGAAGTCGCCGCCCAGGTGCCGGGCGTCGAGGAAGACATGGTCCGCGCCGCTGGCCAGCAGCACCCGGTGGATGCCCTTGGCCACCACGTCCCGGGGGGCCAGCTCGGCCAGCTCGTGCTGGCCCACCATGAACCGCTTGCCGTCGCCGTCCACCAGGTACGCGCCCTCGCCGCGCAGCGCCTCGCTGACGAGCGGCTGCTGCGCGTGCCCCGCGCCGGGCACCCCGCCGCCGGAGGGGGTGATCAGCGCGGTCGGATGGAACTGCACGAACTCGACGTCGGTCACCGCCGCGCCGGCCCGCAGCGCCAGCGCCACCCCGTCGCCCGTGGAGACCGCCGGGTTGGTGGTGGCCGCGAAGACCTGCCCCATCCCGCCGGTGGCCAGCACCACCGCCCGGGCCAGCAACGCGCCCACGCCGTCCTCGCTGCCCTCACCGAGCACGTGCAGGGTGATCCCGCAGGCCGGGCCGAGGCCGTCCGGGCCGTCACCGGGCGCGCGCAGCAGATCCAGCACGAGGGCGTGCTCGACCAGCCGGATCCACGGGTCGCGTTGCACCGCGGCGTGCAGGGCCCGCTGCACCTCCGCGCCCGTCGCGTCGCCGCCCGCGTGCACGATCCGGTCCGCCCGGTGCCCACCCTCGCGGGTCAACATCAACGAGCCGTCCGGATGGCGGTCGAACTCGGCGCCGATCCGCATCAGCTCCCGCAGCCGGGTCGGTCCCTCCTCGACGAGGACCCGTACGGCCGCCGGGTCGCAGAGCCCCACACCGGCGATCTCGGTGTCCCGCGCGTGCGCCGCCGGCGTGTCCGCCGGGTCGAGCACCGCCGCGATGCCGCCCTGCGCCCACCGGGTCGAGCCGTCATCGATGTTGACCTTGGTGACGACGGTGACGTGCAGGCCCGCCTCCCGCAGGTGCAGCGCGGCGGTCAGCCCCGCCACCCCGGACCCGACCACGATCACGTCGGTGGTCTCCACCCAGCCGGGCTCGGGCGCGGCCAGCAGTCTGGGCAGGGCCGGCAGGTCGACGGTCGGAAGGTCCATCCCACCAGTCAACCCGAACGATCCTCGCCCGGGGCGGCGGGGGCTCAACGAGTGGTTTGGGCAACCCCGTCCGATCGGGACCGCGCCGAGCCGCTCACTTCGTCCGCACCGGCAGGCCGGCCGGACCCGCGCCCTTCAACGACGCGGTGACCGTACGGTCGCTCAACCACAGGTAACAGCGGACCCCCCGGTCACCGACACGCCAGCGCCCCGCGCCGGGCGGGCGCACCACGACCCCGCTGCGGAACCGCAGGTCGGAGTCGTCCGGCACACCCACGTAGCGGCCGAGCACGCTGCGACAGCCGTCGTAGAGGGGCGCCCAGTCGGCGTTCTTGGCCGGGTACGGCTTGTCCGGCGCGCGCCACACCCCGACGAACTCGGCGTCGTGCCGGCCGGCGCACTCCACCGGGACCAGCGTCTGCACACCGCGTCCCGCCCCGGCGCGGGTCTGCTGACAGCCCAACCGCAGCCCGCTGGCCCCCTTCAACGCGTTCCGCAGGCTGCCCGAGCGAACCACCACCGTGGCCGCCGTCTCGACCGTGGTCAACTCGGTGAGGTCGCACCGGTACCAGCGGGCGCCGGCCGTCCAACCCGGCCCGGAGGGCAGCGCCACCGACAGCCGCAGTCGCCCGGCCCGCCAGTCGTCGCCCACGTACGCAGAGGCCCGGGTGTCGCACTCGGCGAACGCGCCGCGCAACTCCACCGAGCCGGTGGCCGGCGCGGCGGGCCGTTCGGTGGGGAACGCCCCCACGTGCACGGTCTCCACCCGGTGCGGGCCGGCGCAGTCGATCGGCTGGTACGCGGCCAGCGTGACCACCTCGACGAAGTCGGCGGCCTGGCACACCCCGGCGGCCGGCGTGAAGGCCGTGGCGGGCGGCAACGCGGCCCAGTCGTCGGTCAGGTCGCCGTCGAGCCCACCGGAGGTGGCACAGCCCACCAGCAACACTGCCGTGACGGCAGTGGCGAACAGGGTCGTCATGGCACGGCGCATCGCGGCCTCCCCCAGCCACCTACCGGCTTCCGCCAGCGTGCCCAGGGTAACCGGAAATGACCTTCCGGTGACAGACCGGAATCTCCGCGCGCGAGATCAGACTCCGGACAGCGCGAGCGGGTTGGGTACCGGGTCACCGGCCGTGCCCGGCGCTGCCGTCGCCGGATCGGTGCCCAGCTCGACCACCCGGTTGTCGGCGTCCACGTGCACCACCCGCGGCCGGTACGACCGGGCCTCGGCGTCGTCCATCTGCGCGTACGAGATCAGGATGACCAGGTCACCGGGGTGTACGAGGTGCGCGGCAGCACCGTTGATGCCGATCACGCCGCTGCCCCGCGCACCCGGGATGACGTACGTCTCCAGTCGGGCGCCGTTAGTGATGTCCACGATCGCGACCTGCTCGCCGGGAAGCAGGTCGGCGGCGTCGAGCAGGTCCTCGTCCACCGTCACCGAACCGACGTAGTGCAGGTCGGCCTGGGTCACCGTGGCGCGGTGGATCTTCGACTTGAGCATGGTCCGCAGCATCGGACTGGCCTTTCGCAAAGGTGGTGGTGGGGGTACGGACGAGGTCAGGGACGAGGAGCGAGACGGATCGCCGCGTTGTCGATCAACCGGGTGGTGCCCACCCAGGCGGCGATCACCAGGCGGGCCGGCCCGGACACCGGCCCGGGCTCCAGCTCGGGATCGGTGAGCACCAGGTAGTCGAGCTGGGCCCCGGGCGTACCGGCGCCGAACGCGGCGTGCGCGGCGGTCAGCACCTCGCCCGCGTCCAGGCCGTCGTCGGCGGCCCGGGCCCCCGCCCGCAGCGCGGCGGACAGGCTCAGCGCCGCCGCGCGCTCGGGCTCGCTCAGGTAGCGGTTGCGACTGGACAGCGCCAACCCGTCCGGCTCCCGGACCGTCGGTACGCCGATCACCTCGACCGGGACGTCCAGGTCCCGGGTCATCCGCCGGACCAGGGTGAGCTGCTGGTAGTCCTTCTCGCCGAAGAACGCCAGGTGGGGGCGCGTGAGCTGGAGCAGCTTCAGGACCACCGTGAGGACACCGTGGAAGAAGCCGGGACGGCTCGCGCCCTCCAACTCGGCGCCGAGCTGCCCCGGGTCCAGCCGTACCCGGGGCTGGCCGTCCGGATACATGTCGGCCACCGACGGAGCGAAGACCAGGTCGGCGCCGGCCCGCCGGCACACCTCCAGGTCGGCGTCGAGGGTGCGCGGATAGCGGTCGAAGTCCTCGTTCGGCCCGAACTGCAACGGGTTCACGAAGATCGTCACCAGGACGTGGTCGGCCTGTTCCCGGGCCGCGCGCAGCAGCGTCTCGTGCCCCTCGTGCAGGGCACCCATGGTCATCACCACGCCGACGGTGCCCTTCAGCGCGCCCCGGGCCTCGTCCAGCTCGGCACGGGTGTGCACCACCTGCGTCATGCCGCCACCTCCCGATCCGTCCCGGCGAGCACCCCGAGCAGCGACTGCGCGTCCACCGGTCGGAGCCGGCCGGCGGCGATCGCCCGGTCGGCCGTACGCCGGGCCAGCGCCAGGTAGGCGGGGACCGACTCCGGCGCGGTGGCGGTCAGCCGGGCCAGGTGCCGCTCGACCGTGCCCGCGTCGCCCCGGGAGACCGGACCGGTCAGCGCGTCGTCGCCGAGGCGTAGCGCGTTCTCCAGAGCGGCCCGCAGCAGCGGAGCGAGCACCTTCTCCGGACGGGCCACCCCGGCGTCACGCAGCCGGTCGGTCGCCTCGTTCACCAGGGTCACCAGGTGGTTCGCACCGTGCGCGAGCGCGGCGTGGTACAGCGGGCGGTCCGCCTCGGCCACCCACTCGGGGACGCCGCCCAGGTCGGTGACGAGCCGGGCGGCCAGCGGGCGCAGGTCGGCCGGGGCCGTGACCCCGTACGAGATTCCGTCGAGGCGGGCCAGGTCGTCCGGCGTACCGGTGAAGGTCATGGCGGGGTGCAGGGCCAGCGGCCGGACGCCGAGCGCGGCGGCCGGCGCCAGCACGGCCAGACCGTGCGCGCCGGAGGTGTGCGCGACCACCTGACCCGGGTGCAGGGCGCCACGCTGGGCGAGATCGGCGACCACCTCGGCCAGCGCGTCGTCCGGCACGGCGATCAGCAGCAGGTCGGCGGCGACGCGGGCGACGGAGGTGACCGGGCGGCGGGGCACGTCGGGCAGCAGCAGCGCGAGGCGGGCGCGACTGGCCCCGGATTCACCGGCGACGGCGGCCACGTGATGCCCGGCGGCGGCGAGCGCCGCGCCCAGCACGGCCCCGACGCGGCCCGCGCCGACGACACCGACGGTGAGTGGGCGGGAGGTGGCGCGGACGCCGGTGTCGGCGCGATCCCACGACCCGGCAGGCCCGTAGGGGGCGGCCGGACGCGGGCGCAACGGTGCGCTCATGACGACGATCCAGTCCTCGAGAAGGGGTACCGGTCGATCGCAAGTATGCGCCCGGCTCGCCGAACCGGGACAAGCATGTGTGAAAACCTTCACCACCCCGGCACGGCGGGCAGATCGTGGGCAGCTCCGTTAGCGGCTAACGGAAACCGTCCACGATCTGTTGAACCGAGCCCGAGGGTGACGTGATCGCACGCAGTTCGGCGGCCACCTCGGCGATCAGGTCGCTGAGCGAGGCGTCGCTGCCGGGCGCGATCCAGCGGGCGTACGCGACCCGGAAGACCGTGGCACCCGACACGGTGGCCAGGGTGGCCGTGGTCTCGGCGAAGCCCTTGGCGCGGAGGGCGGCGGTGACCGCGGCAACCAGCGAATCCGTCTTGCGCAGTTCGCGCTCCCGGAGCTCCGGACTGCTCTCGATGATGGCCTGTCGGGCCCGGACGAGTTCCAGGCGGTCGGCGAAGACCTCCTCGGCCACCCGACCGAAGGCCGCC
Source organism: Micromonospora sp. CA-248212 (assembly GCF_050948405.1). Classification (NCBI taxonomy): domain Bacteria; kingdom Bacillati; phylum Actinomycetota; class Actinomycetes; order Micromonosporales; family Micromonosporaceae; genus Micromonospora; species Micromonospora sp. CA-248212. Next base: position 6,873,841 of record NZ_CP192023.1, read on the forward strand.
ACCACTGCGTCGAAGGGGCCGGCGTCCAGCTCTGCCACCGCCTTGACCAGCACCTCTTCCAGGTGCCCGCTGCCGCTGAACAGGGCTTCGCGTTTGTCGCCGAAGAGTCGGTAGAAGGTGCGCTTGTCGAGACCGGCCCGCTCGGCGATGTCGGCGACGGTGGTCTGGTCGAAGCCGCGCTCCCGGAACAGCTCGAAGGCGGCCGCCTCCAGGCGGCCACGGGCGTCGGGTTGCCAGCGAGCCATGCCCCGATGGTATCCGATGTCACATTGCGACATTGCTGCGCTTGGCGATGTCGCACGATGACATCAGACGCGGTACGGTGATGTCGCAATGTGACATCGGCACTCACGAAGGACCCACCATGCGCGTATTCGTCACCGGCGCCTCCGGCCACCTCGGCTCGGCGGTCGTACCGGAACTGCTCTCCGCCGGGCACCACGTCGTCGGCCTGGCCCGCTCGGACACCTCCGCCGCCGCCATCGAGAAGCTCGGTGGTGAGGCCCGCCGGGGCGACCTGTCCGACCTCGACGTGCTCCGCGACGAGGCGGCCGCCTCCGACGGAGTGATCCACCTGGCGTTCCGCCACGACCTCATGCTCAACGGCGACCTCGCCGGCGCGGCCTCGGTCGACCTGGACGCCCTCACCGCACTCGCCGACGGCCTGGCCGACTCCGGCAAGCCCCTGGTCGGCACGAGTGGCACCGCCATGCTGGTGATGGGCGGCATCGTCGGTCGCCCCGGCACCGAGCGGGACACCTTCCCCGGCGGCGGCTACCGGATCGACGCGGAAAACTTCGTGGTCGGCCTCGCCTCCCGTGGAGTGCGCTCCTGCGTCGTCCGCCTCGCGCCCACGGTGCACAGCTCACTCGACCGGTACGGCTTCATCGCCGCCATCATCGCGAGCGCCCGACAGCACGGGTACGCCGCGTACGTCGGCGACGGGGCCAACCGGTGGCCGGCCGTGCACACGCTGGACGCGGCCGTGCTGTACCGACTCGCCCTGGAGAAGGCGCCGGCCGGCGCACGCCTGCACGGCACCGCCGATGAAGGAGTCTCCTTCCGGCAGCTCGCCGAGACGATCGGCCGCAACCTCGACATCCCGGTCCGGAGCATCGACGCCGACGAGGCGGGCGAGTACTTCGGCTTCCTGGAGCGATTCGCGCAGATGGACAACCCGACCTCGTCCACCGTCACCCGCGACCTGCTGGGCTGGACCCCGACCCACCCCGGGCTGATCGCCGACCTCGACGAGGGGCACTACTTCCGGGCGTGAACCCGCACGGCCGCGCGACGGGGATCGCAAGCCGGCACCGGACCGGTGGCCGTAGGGTCGGCACGGTGACGCCCTCCGCACTCCGCACTCGCTGATGCCGATCCCGTGGCGGGACGCGATGAGCCAGGCCCTCTACGGGCCGGACGGCTTCTTCGTGGCCGGCACCGGACCGGCCGACCACTTCCGGACCAGCGTGCACGCCTCCCCCGCCTTCGCCACCGCGCTGCTGCGCCTCCTCGCGCAGGTCGACTCCGCCCTCGGCCATCCACCACGGCTGGACGTGGTCGACGTCGGGGCTGGGCGCGGGGAGCTGCTGCTAGCCCTGCGCCGCCTTGTCGCGTCCGAAGACGCCACCGGGGCTTCCGGGGAGCCCGCCCACTCCGCCGGGGGCGCGGTCGGGGTTTCCGGGGAGCCCGCCCACTCCGGGCGGTCAGGCTTGATCCCTGCGTGGGCGGGCTCCCCGGAAACCCTGACTCCTGCGGCCGCCGTCCGTCGGTCACCCGATGGGCCGTCGTGGGTCGCCGGTCGTCGGTCGCTCGCGGAACGGATCCGCTTCACCGCAGTCGAGTACGCCAGCCGCCCGGAGAACCTGCCCAAGGAGATCCACTGGACCACCGAGATCCCCGACGGCATCACCGGACTGTTGCTGGCGACCGAGTGGCTGGACAACGTGCCGCTCGACGTTGCGGTGCACGCCGACGGTGGCTGGCGGTATGTGCTGGTCGAACCGTCAACCGGGGTGGAGACGGTTGGTGGGCCGGTCAGCACTGCTGATCTTGATTGGCTGACCACCTGGTGGCCCAGTCCGGCGAGCCCTCGCGGTGCGGACCGTGACGTGACCGGTGGTCCGGCCTCGACGGACGCGACGAGCGGAAGCGGGTCGGGCTTCGGGGCAGCCCGGCCGGCGCAGGGATCAAGCCTGACCGCCCGGAGCTGGCCGGGCTGCCCGGAAACCCCACACACCGACCACCGCGCAGAAATCGGCAGACCACGCGACGAAGCCTGGGGGTACGCGGTGGGCAGGATCAGGCGCGGGTTGGCGGTGGCGGTCGACTATGGGCACCTGCGGGAGGGGCGGCCGGTGGATGGGACGTTGACGGGTTACCGGGGTGGGCGGCAGGTGCCTCCGGTGCCGGACGCGTCGAGCGATGTCACCGCGCACGTGGCCATGGACTCGGTCGCCTCCGCCGGCGCAGCGGTCGCCCGGTGCGCGTACTCCCTGAGCTTGCAGACCGAGGCGCTGCGGGCGCTCGGGGCCGACGGCGGTCGACCGCCGCTCAGCCTGGCCGGCACCGACCCGGCCGGCTACGTGCGGGCGCTGGCCGCGGCGTCGGCGGTGGCCGAGCTGACCGACCCGGCCGGGCTCGGCGGGCACTGGTGGCTGCGCCAACCGGTCGGCATCGGGCTACCGACGGCCGTGGCACGATGACGGGCATGAGCACCGACGCCGGGGACCTCCGTGAACTGACCGTCGGCACCGGGGCCGGGCTGGTCGCCGGCACCGGCGGTCAGCAGCTCGGCACCGACATGGTGCTCAACATCGGCCCGCAGCACCCGTCGACGCACGGCGTGCTGCGACTGAAGCTCGTGCTCGACGGCGAACGGGTGGTCGCCTGCGAACCGATCGTCGGCTACATGCACCGGGGTGCGGAGAAGCTCTTCGAGGTACGCGACTACCGGCAGATCATCGTGCTGGCCAACCGGCACGACTGGCTGTCGGCGTTCTCCAACGAGCTGGGCGTGGTGCTCGCCGTGGAACGCCTGATGGGCATGGAGGTGCCCGAGCGGGCCACCTGGCTGCGGATGGCCCTCGCCGAGCTGAACCGGGTGCTCAACCACCTGATGTTCCTCGGCTCGTACCCGCTGGAGATCGGCGCGATCACACCGGTCTTCTACGCGTTCCGGGAACGGGAGACCATCCAGGCGGTGATGGAGGAGGTCTCCGGGGGCCGGATCCACTACATGTTCAACCGGGTGGGCGGCCTCAAGGAAGAGGTTCCGTACGGCTGGACGGGACGAGCCCGTGCGGCCATCGGCGAGGTACGCGGACGGCTGCCCGACCTGGACCACCTGATCCGGCGCAACGAGATCTTCCTGGCCCGTACCGTCGGAGTGGGCGTGCTGTCCGCCGCCGACGCCGCCGCGTTCGGCGCGTCCGGGCCCGTCGCCCGCGCCTCCGGCCTCGACCTGGACCTGCGCCGCGACGACCCCTACCTGGCGTACGACGAGCTGGACGTCCCGGTGGTCACCAAGACCGCCGGGGACTGCCACGCCCGCTTCGAGGTGCTGCTCGACCAGGTGTACGCGTCGCTGGACCTCGCCGAGCAGTGCCTGGACCGGGTGGACCGGCTCACCGGGCCGATCAACACCCGCCTGCCGAAGGTGCTCAAGGCGCCGGAGGGCCACACGTACGCCTGGACGGAGAACCCGCTCGGCATCAACGGCTACTACCTGGTGTCGCGGGGTGAGAAGACGCCGTGGCGGTTGAAGTTGCGCACCGCGTCTTACGCGAACGTGCAGGCGTTGGCCACCCTGCTGCCCGGCTGCCTCGTACCGGACCTGATCGCCATCCTCGGCTCGATGTTCTTCGTGGTCGGCGACATCGACAAGTGACCGGGATCAGCGCCAGCGGTCGGTGATCGGGGCGCCGCCGGCACGGGGCGCGTCGTCCTGCGGCGGGTAGCCGTACCGTTCCTCGACCCGGCGGCGGCCACCCCGCTCGGGGGCGGGTTCCGGCTCGTGGCCGCGCTGACGCGGCGGACGCCACTCGTCCGGTACGGCCACGCCACCGACCGGCAACGCCGGCCGAGGTTCGTCCTGCCGGCGCGGATCCTCGTGGCGGCGGGCGTCCTCCTGCCGGCGCGGATCCTCGTGCCGGCGCGGATCCTCGTGCCGGCGGGCGTCCTCCTGCCGGCGCGGATCCTCGTGGCGGCGGGCGTCCTCGTGGCGGACGGACGCCCAACGGTCCGCCATCCGGTACTCGGTGCCCGTGGCGTCGGCGTGCACCTCGGCCCGGCGTTCCCCGACGTGCAGCTCACGGCCGTTGTCGTCGTCGCGGACGGCCGCCCACCGGTCGCCGGCCCGAAGCTGGGACCAGTACTCGCCGGTGTCGTCCGCGCGCAGGGCGGGACCGGGCTGCGGGGCGCCGGCGCGCTCCGGCTCGGCCTGTTCCGACCAGCCACGGCGCTGCGAACGACCGTCCCACGCGGACTCGTCGGCCGGCGCGTAGGCGTCGCGCTGGTCGGTCCACTCCGGCTCGTCGGCGCGAGCCGTCCTGCGGGGCACCTCGTCGCCACGATCGGGCCCGCCCCATCCCGAACCGTCGCGGGGGCCAACCGGGGCCGGCTCCCCCCGAGAGGCGTGCTGCGTACCCCAGGACCGGTCGTCGGCGCGGCGCTCGCGGTCGTCGTCGGCGTACTCGGACCGGGGCTCCTGCGCGTCGTCCCAGGAACGGGCACGCCCCTGGGCGCCGCCGCCCCGGGTCCATTCCTGGGCCGGCGGGGTCCACTGGCCGCCGTACCCGGCGCCGTAGCGCCCACCCGACTCGGCGGGACCGCCGTCGACGACGGTGTGCCGGGTCGTGACGTGCACGGTCTCGGTGTGCCGGACCACGCCGACCGGCCGGTGCGTCGACTCCGGGCGGTCGCGCTCACGCGGGCGGTCGTACTCGCGCGGCGGGTTGTACTCCCGCGCCCGGTCGTGCTCCGGCGGGCGCGCAGTGGCGCCGTACACGCTGCCGGCGGTGGGCTCGGGAGCATCCGCGGCGCGGTGGCGGTACGCCGGTTCGTCGTCGGCACGGTCGTCGCGTCCCCACCGACCGGCCGCCTCGTCCGGTGCCGGCACCCGCACCCGAGGGGCGTCCTCGTCCGTGGCCGGGGCCGGAATCCGACCGGCGGCCTCGCCCGGAGCCGGTACCCGCACCCGGGCGGCCGGGATGTCGCCGGGGACCGGTACCCGGCTGCGGGCGGGTGGGGTGTCGCCGGGGACCGGTACCCGGCTGCGGGCGGGTGGGGTGTCGTCCACCGGCTCGACGGACGGCACGCGGGCCCGGCTGGCCGCCGCCGGCTCGGCGGCCGGGGCGGCGCCAGCGAGGGCCGCACCGGTGGCGTCGAGGCGGCGACGGACCGCGGCGATCCCCTCCTGGGCGCGCTGCGCCTGGTCGAGCGCCTGGTTACCGCGCTGCGCGGCGGCCACGATCTCGGCGCGCAACTCCCGGCGCAACTCCTCGATCTCCTCCAGCAGCTCGTCGGCCCGCGCCGATGTGCCGTCCCCATCGGGGCGCAGCGCGATGGAGAGGCCGATCAGGACCACCGCCACGATGGCGAGCACCGCCGCGAGACGCAGCGGACCGTTACCGTCAGCCACCAGGAGAATCAACGCCGCGACGGGCGCCAGCGCCACGCCGCCCCAGAAGAGCACGGTCAGCAGAAGCGGTTGACGCCGGGCGTCGGAGGTGACCGGGGCTGGCATGGGAGTGCAGCCTACCGACGATCCGCACCGGAGGGAACGGTTCCCGGACGGACGGACGCCCCCGCCCCTGCGGGGCGGGGGCGTCCGTCACACGCCGTAGCAGAGCGTCAGCTCGTGGCGAACGCACTGTCCGAGGAGAAGACCAGGCCCACACTGATCTTGCCCTCACGCAGACCGTTCTTGGTCAGCGGTCCACCCTGGTCCAGGGAGGAGAACGAACCCACCGAGAGGCCGTAGGTCTTCTCCAGGCCCGGCTTGCAGAACGGCCGCTGCTGGCACTCCGGCGGGCCGCCCAGCACGGTGGCGCTGCCGGAGCACTTCGCGGCCAGCTCGGAGAGGGTCCGTACGCCGTACTTGTCGGCGAACTCCTGGGTCACCGCGAAGGCGTTCTGGTCCTGCGCGGCGGCCGGGGCACCGAAGGTGATGCCCACCTTGTCGCCCTCGGCCTTGAGCGCCGTCACCGTGGTGTTGATGTCGGGCGAGGAGACGGGCGGGGGGTTCTGGCCGTTGGCCTTGGTGTTGAGGAACTCGGCCATCGTCGACGCGTACTCCGGGACGACCTGGACCTCGCCCTTCTCCAACGCCGGCTCGTACAGCTCCCGGTTGCCGATCTGCTGCACCTTGACCTGGTAGCCGGCGCCGGTGAGCGCGATGCGGTACAGCTCGCCCAGGATCTGGCTCTCGCTGAAGTTCGCGGCGCCGACCACGATCTCGCCACCCGGGCCCTTGGCGATGCCCGCGGTGAGGTTGTTGGCGCTGGCGAACTCCTCGGCCGCGACCTTGGGGGTCTTGCGGTCGACGTCGACCGCCTTGTTGAGCTGGACCAGCTTCGGCGTGTCGAGCGTCGCGGAGACCTTGTCGAGCGCGGCGATCAGCTGTGGGTTGGCCACCTTGCTGTTGATCGCCGGGAGGACGTTGTCGGAGTTCTGGAGCTTCTTGTCGTCGGTCAGCGCGATGAGCTGCTTGCCGGCGACCGGTGCGCACCCGGCGCCCGAGGCGCTGGTCTGGGGAGCGTCGGTGCCGGACGAGCCGGCGTCGCCACACCCGGTGAGAAGTGCTGCCCCGGCCACGACGCCGACGGCGCCGATCGCGAGACGTGTACGTGCGCGCATATGTGCCGCCCGCCTTCCGTGTCCCGGCGCGACCCGTCCCGGGCCGGCCGCGTGTCCGACGGGCGATCCTGGATGTTGGTCGCCCGCAATTCCCACCCAACATGGTCCACGGCCGACCGACAACTCGGGATGGGCTTCGTCACCGCATCGTCACCGACCGGCCCGCCGCTGGTCGCCGCTTCGGCGTCCACTCACCCGGACGGAGCACGCCCGGTGACCTGTCAGGCGCGGCCGGTGGCGTCGGCGGGTCGCGGACGGCCCGCGCGCCGCCGGCCCTGGCGCAGCGGACGCGGGGTGACCATGCGTTCGACGATCCCGAGCAGCAGCTCGGCCAGCAACGCCAGCCCGGCCACCAGCACACCGCCGGCCACGATCTGCCCACCGCCGACGGCGATGCTCAGACCGAACCCGGTACGGATGATCTCGCCGAGCCCGCCGCCGTTGACGAACGAGGCCAGCGCCGCCGTGGCGATGACCTGCACGGCCGCCGTCCGGAAGCCGGCGGCCAGGTACGGCACCGCCAACGGCAGCTCCACCCGCCGCAGCAACTGCCCGCCGGACAGGCCCATCCCCCGGGCCGCGTCGCGCGCCTCCGGGTCCACCTGGCGTACGCCGGTGTAGGCGTTGGCCAGCAGCGGCGGTACGGCGAAGACGGCGAGCGCCACCACCACCGGCGTACGCCCGAAACCGAGGAACGTCAGCGGCAGGATGGTCAGCAGCGCCAGGGTGGGGATGGCCAGCGTGGCGTTGGACACGAGCACCACCAGGCCGCCGCCCCGACCGGCGTGCCCGAGCCAGAGCCCGACCGGCCAGGCCACCAGGCAGCCGAGCGCCACCGCCAGGGCAGAGATCGTCAGGTGCTCGCCGAGGCGCTCCAGGATGCCGCCGGGGTTGGTCCAGTTCAGCGGGTCGTTGAGCCAGAGCACCCCCTGCTGCAGGGGGTTCGCGGCGGCGCTCACCGGACGCCCCGGGCGGCCCAGGGAGTGACCAGCCGGCCGACGAGCACCAGCAGCAGGTCCAGCAGCACCGCCAACGCCACGCAGAGCACCGTCCCGGTCATGATCTCGGCCTTGTAGAGGTTGTTCTGGAAGCCCGCGAAGATCAGTTGCCCGAGGCCGCCGTGCCCGACCAGCACCCCGACCGTGACCAGCGCGACGGTCGACACGGTGGCCAGCCGCAGCCCGGTCAGGATGCCGGGGATGGCCAGCGGAAGGTCGATCCGGAACAGCCGCCGCCACCGGCCGTAGCCCATGCCCTCGGCGGCCTCGCCGACCTCCGGCGGCACCTGGTTGAGCCCCGCCACCACGTTGCGGACGATCAGCAGCAGCGCGTACAGGACCAGCCCGACCAGTACGGTGGTGGCGCCGGTACCCAGGTACGGCGCGATGAAGGCGAACAGCGCCAGCGACGGAATGGTGTAGATCACTCCGGTGACGCCGAGGATCGGGCCGGCCAACGGACGGAACCAGTACGCGAGCACGGACAACGGCAGGGCGATGAGCACCGCGATCAGCACCGCGCGCCCGGTGAGGGAGGCGTGTTCGCGCACGGCGGCAAGGATCGTGTCAGAGTTGTCCCGCACGTACTGCCAGGAGAACCAGGGGTTACCCGGGTCGGCCCGGTAGCTCAGGCGGAAGGACATACGTGGACGTTACCCCGGAGGCCCCCGGCGCGGCCGAATCCCCTCGCGCGGCGTCGATCTCCCTGCAGGGCATCCAGAAGCGCTACCCGAACGGCACCGAGGCCGTTAAGGAGCTGAGCCTGGACGTCCGGGCCGGTGAGTTGGTGGTGCTGATCGGCCCGTCGGGCTGCGGCAAGTCGACCGTGCTCCGCATGATCAACCGCTTGATCGAGCCGACGGCCGGTCGGATCATGCTCGGTGACGAGGACGTCACGGACGCCGACCCGGTGCGGCTACGCCGCCGGATCGGCTACGTGATCCAGAACGTCGGCCTCTTCCCCCACCAGACGGTCCGGGCCAACGTGGCCACCGTCCCGGGCCTGCTCGGCTGGTCCCGCCAGCGGACCCGCGCCCGGGTGGACGAGCTGCTCGACCTGGTGGGACTGGACCCGAACCAGTTCGGCCGCCGCTATCCGCACGAGCTGTCGGGCGGTCAGCGGCAGCGGGTCGGCGTGGCCCGCGCGCTCGCCGCCGACCCGGTGGTGCTGCTGATGGACGAGCCGTTCTCGGCCGTGGACCCGATCGTCCGGGCCCGCCTGCAGGAGGAGTTCCTTCGCCTGCAGGCCGAGGTCCGCAAGACGATCGTCCTGGTCACCCACGACCTCGACGAGGCCGTCCGGCTCGGCGACCGGATCGCGGTGCTGTCCGAGGGCGGGCATCTCGAGCAGTACGACACGCCGGCCGCGCTGCTCGGCGCCCCCGCCACCGCGTTCGTCCGGGAGTTCGTCGGCGCCGACCGGGGCATCCGCCGGTTGGCGGTCACCCCGCTCGACCGGGATTCCCTGGAGCCCGTGCCCGGCGACGCCCCCGCCGACCTGCCCACCGTGGGGCTCGACGGCACGGCGTACGACGCCCTGGCGGCACTGCTGACGTCGGGACAGGATCGCCTCCTGGTGACCGACGACGGCCGCCCGGTGGGCGCGCTCAGCCGCCAGAGCCTGCTCGACCCGGGTCGCTAGCGGCCGGCCCACCCGGCCCCTGGCTGAGTCCGCTCGGCGTGGCGGCTGGACCCGGTCCGCTGGGCTGGCCGGCTGGCGGTCCGGTCCGCTGGGTCCGGTCTGCTGGGCTGGCGGCTAGGCCCGGCCGCCGAGGCTCGCGGTGCCGATGATCCAGCCGGTGAGGAAGCCGTAGCCGGCGCCGCTGCTCGCATCCTGCAGCGCCTTCAGCAGCGACGGGTCCGGGCCGAGGAGCGCCGCCAGCACGGCGGCGAGCCCGCCGGCCAACACGTACGCGGCCCAGCCGGAGAAGAACTGGCTGACCGGCCCGGGTACCCGGGCCACCTGCGCGGCGGGCAGCAGGTAGAGCAGCGCCACCGCCAGGAGCACCAGCGCGACGGCCCGCAGGTCGGCGGCGAACAGGCCGCCGGCCTGCCCGTCCGCGTCCAGTCGCCAGGCCGGCCAGGCGAGCAGGCGCAGGTAGAAGCCGCCCGCCGAGGTCGGGTCGGTAAGCGTCGCGGCGGCCCAACCGGTGTACGCCGGGCTGCCACAGATGCCGACCAGCAGCAGTACGGCGAGCGCGCCGGTGCCGGCGGCCGTCCCGTAGCCGCTGACCGGGCCCGTACGGACCAATCCCATGATCCGCCCAGGGCCCCTGCCGGCCGACCGGGCGGACCTGGGCTGCGTCGGGCGGCTCAGTGCTTCAACAGATAGTCGATGAAGGCGGCCCGCAGCAGCGGTGCCGACTCCTCGTAGCCGTGCCCGGTCAACTCCCGCCACAACGCGTTCGCCTCGTCGATGGTCGGGCCGATCGAGTTCGGCGCGCCGTCCAGCACCGTGGCCTCGTCCGCGTTCGGCAGATGGCGCAGCACCGACCAGTAGAAGCCCACGTCGCGGCGCTCCCGGGCCAGGGCGAACGCCCGCTCCCGCAACTCCTCCGTGGACAGCGCGTCGAGTTCCTCGAACGAGGTTCCGCCGGGCGCGGCGGGTGGTGTGTCGGTCATGCGGCGAGCCTAACGGTCGAGATCACCGCCGGCTCGGCGGACGCCACACGGCTCACCGGTCGCCGACATCCCAGCGCCGCGGGCCGTCCTCCCAGCGGGGATCCCGCCACGGGTCGGCCGGTTCCGGCGCGGGCGGCGTCGGCAGGGTCGGCGGCCAGTTGTCGGCCGACTGGGGCCGGGGCACGCTCCAACCCGAGCTGATCGTGCCGTCGCCGACGGGCTCCGGCTTCTCCACCACACCCGGCCGGGGCCGCCCGAACGTCTCGACCAGTCGGGTCGCCAACAGCCCGACACCGAGCGCCACCCCGCCCACCGCCCAGCGGCTCACCGACCAGTCGCGCTCCGGCGCGTACGCCTCGAAGACGGTGACCAGGCCGACCGCCAGCACCGTGCCGAACACGCCGCCGCGCCGGCCGTACGCGCTGGTGCCGCCGAGCAGGGACACACCGATGGCCAGCACGGTCCAGTCCAGCCCGGAAGTGGGCGTGACGACGCCGGGAGGGTTGGCGGCGAGCAGGACCCCGGCGAGCGCGGCCAGCACGGTGGAGCCGACGAGCGCCAGCGCGGTGACCACGGCGGCCAGCGCGCCCCGGCGCCGGGCCGGATCGGCAACCGGCCGGTACCGGCCCACCAACCGGCGGATCGCGCGGATCGCGCCGAACAGACCGCCGAGGACCGCGACGGCGGCGAACCCGGCGAAGAGGTAGCCGGCCGTCCGCCTCGGGTCGTAGTCCCCCTGCACCAGCACCGGCGCAGACCGGCGTTCGATGTACACCACCACGCCGGCGGCACCGGCCAGGCTCGCCGCCCACGCGGGCACCTGCAGTGCCACCACGGCGAGCGCCAGCACGAGACCACCCACCGCGGCGACCACGACCGCCGACCCCACGGACGCGGCCAGGCCCCGGTCACCCTGCTCCGCGTAGTGCAGCGCGGCGGCGACCGCCACCGGCCCGATGGCCAGGTTGGGGGCGGCGGTGCGCAGACTCAGCCCGGCGGCGAGAGCGAGCAGCCCCAGGCCGACCGCGTCGACCAGCAACGTGCGCAGGTCGGCACCGCGCAGCGCGTCCGGGTCGGCCCGCCAGAGCAGCCAGCCCAGGGCAGCCAGACCGGCCAGCAGCAGGAACTCCCAGAACACGTGCACGCCGACGCGGTCGCGGCCCGGCTCGCCGTGGGTGGGATCGTCGAAGACGTTCTCCAGGACGGCGGCGGGAACCGCGGGCGTGGGGTCGACCGACCGCTCCCGGCCCGTGTCTTCGTACCCCATGGCACCGCCTCCCCAGTGGCCGGCCGCTTCCGTCCCGGCACCCGGATGGACCGGGGCGGCCGTTGCTCTCCGATCGGAGGCACCGTACCCGCGGTGGGAGCCGGACGTAACCCCCTGCTCAGCGCTGGCCGGGGCGGCTCTCGCGCTGGTCCTGCTCGTGCTCGTCGTCCGGGCGCTCCGGGACGCGGCAGGAACGTTCCAACCACAACGCGGCGCCCACCAGCGCCAGCGACGCCAGCAACCCGCCTCCGGCGGCCGGCCGGTCCTCGGTGGCCGCCCGGGTTGTCTCCACGAAGAGCCACCCGCTGAGCCCGGCGTAGAAACCGGCGAAGATGGAGCCCGCCAGCGCCGACGCCTTGGCCAGCACCACGAACCGGGCGACCAGCAGCGGATTGACCGGATCCCGACCGGGCTTCCGGTCGATGCGGCCGCGCGTGTTGACGGCCGCGTACGCCTCCAGGACCGCGAGCGCGGCCAGCGTCACCACCGGCAGCCACGGCAGGCGGGGGATGCCGCTGTAGTAGAGCGCGCTGATCAGCAGCCAGGCCACCGCCGCCGCGGCCAGGGCCGCCACGACCAGCGTCGAGATCCGGGTGGGGCCCATCCGCGACCCGTCGGGGCCCGGCGGTGGGGACTTCGCCTGACTCATGCCGGCCGGCTCCACTGGGTCATGTCGTCGACTCTAACGTCAGTTCCGGCCGGGAACGCAGTTCCAGCGCGTCGTCGGCGGCCGGGCCGGAGGTGAGCAGGTCGGTCAGCCAGCCATGGCCGGGCAACCGCCCGTACGGTTGGATGTCGATCCACGGCCGCAGCACGAACGCGCGCAGGTGTGCGCGGGGATGCGGCAGGGTCAGCTCCTCCTCGTCGCTGAGCACCGGCTCGTCGTCGTCGCCCCACACCGCGATCACGTCCACGTCGAGGGTGCGCGGCCCGAACCGCCGCCCCGGGTCACGGACCCGACCGGCCGCGCGCTCCGCGTCGTGGGCCCGCGCCAGCCAGTCGCGCGGGGTCGCGCTCCCGTCCTGGGCGAGCACCACCGCATTGAGGTACGCGGGCTGGTTGGCGTCTCCCCACGGTGGAGTCTCGTACACCCCGGAGACCACCAGCACGGCGTCACCCAGCGTCGCGACGGCCGTCCGGAGGTGGTCCAGGCGATCGCCGAGGTTGCTGCCGAGCGACAGCACGGCCCGGGTCATCGGGTACGCGTCCGGGTCATCGTGACGGCCACGTCGGTGAACGTGTGCGGCACCGGCGCCTCCGGCTTGTGCACGGTGACCGTCGCGGTGACGACCCGCTCGTCGGCCAGACAGACCGTGAGCAGCCGGTCGGCCAGGGTCTCGATCAGGTTGACCGGTTCTCCGGTCACCACCGCCACCAGCCGCTCGGCCAGTTCGCCGTAGTGGACCGTGGCGGTGACGTCGTCGCTGGCGGCGGCCGGGCCGAGGTCCAGTTCGAGGACGGCGTCGACCACGAAATCCTGCCCCTGCTCCCGCTCGAAGTCGTACACCCCGTGCCGGCCGTGGGCCCGCAGGCCGGTCAGCTGGATCCGGTCATTCATCGGATGGCCTCCGCACGGCCGACCGGCCGGCCGTCGGGACGGACGGGCGTGAGGCGCGGCCGGCCGGTGGCGGTCCAGACGGCAAGCGCGTCCGCGGTGGCCCGCACGTCGTGCACGCGTACGCCCCACGCACCGGCCGCGACGGCCAGCACGCTGGTGGCCACGGTGGCGGCCTCGCGTTGGGCGGTTGGCCGCGGTGTGCCGTCGGCGGCGGCGAGCAGGCGACCGAGGTAGGACTTGCGGCTGGCGCCGAAGAGCAGCGGGTATCCGAGGTCCAGCAGCTCCGGTAGGCGCGCGCTGAGTTCCCAGTTGTGGGCGGCCGTCTTGGCGAAACCGAGGCCGGGGTCGACGACGATGCGGTCGGCGGCCACCCCGGCGGCCAGCGCCGCGTCGACGCGCTGCCCGAGCTCCACGCGTACGTCGGTCACCACATCGGTGTAGCTGGCCAGGTCACGCATCTGCCGGGAGTGGCCACGCCAGTGCATGAGGACCCAGGGGCAGCCGGCGTCCCGCACGACGCGGGCCATGTCGGGGTCGGCCAGTCCGCCGGAGACGTCGTTGACCACCACGGCGCCGGCGTCCAGCGCCGCCTCGGCCACCCGCGCGCGGCTGGTGTCGATGCTGACCGGCACCCCGGCGGCGCTCAGCTCGCGGATGACCGGCAGTACGCGTTCGGCCTCGGTCGCCGCGTCGACCCGGTCGGCGCCCGGGCGGGTCGACTCGCCGCCGATGTCGACCAGGTCCGCCCCGGCCTCGCGCAGACGGACGCCGTGTCCGACGGCCGCGTCGAGGTCGGCGTACCGTCCGCCGTCGGAGAAGGAGTCCGGCGTGACGTTGAGGACGCCCATCACCACCGGGCCCGGAGCCCGTACCAGATCGGTCACGACTAGACCGTACCGGTCATGACGACGGAGCTCGGCCACCCGGGTCGACCATCCCTGACGTGCGCATTGGAACAGGTGTACGATCGGTCGTCCGGGCAGCAACAGGCAGTCCCTTCGCGGCTTGTCGCAATCCGGGGCGGCCCGTACGCTTTGGAATTGGCCAGCATGGAGATGGCGAAGTCTGGAGGGAGGGCCGAAGCGGGTAAAAACCGCCCAAAGCTCGCCACCCTCCGTGGTGAGTAACGAACACAGGGTCGAAATCGCTCCGCCCTGTGAGCAGATTTCCCGCCAGGCTTGCCTACTGCACCGCCGCGGCTCCGCCGGCCGCGATATGGGGAGGTTCCAGTGATCGCCTTCGAGCTCATGGAGACGGCGTCGTCCGGCGTCGCCCACGCGCTCTCCACCCTGGCCTCGGCTCCGCTCGCGGAGCCGGCACCGAAGGGGATCGACACCAACGGTGTGGTCACCTTCTTCGCCAGCAAGATCGCGCCGATCCTGCTCGCGGTCCTGGGCGTCATCTTCATCGGTCGCGCCAGTCGGGGCGAGATTTCCAAGGTCCTGACGAGCTCGGCGATCGCCATCGTCGGGCTGGCCTTCATCGCCGGCGCGGCAACACTCTTCTTCGTCGGCGATTACCTGATCGACCTGATCTTCGAATAGGCGCGGTCACCAGATGCGGCTGCGCACCGACGACGACATCTACCGGGCCCGCCTGGTCTACCTCGGGCCGCCCGGCTACACCCTTCCGGTCCACCTGCCCTACGCCCAGTACGGGCTCTTCATCCTGCTCGTCCCCCTCTACATGTTCATCCACTGGCTGTTCACGTTGACGGTCGACCTCTTCCCTGCCTGGGAGATCGCGCTCGCCATCGTGACCACGTCGTTCATCTTCCGGCACGTTGATCCAGACCGGCCGGCGCGGGTGGTCATCCGCACCGCGCTGACCGACTGGCGACGCACCCGGGAGCCGGCGATCGAGCAGCGCGACCCGCGCCTGGTCGGCAGCCGGATCAGGATCCGGGAGGAGCTGGCATGACCGGGGGCACGTCGATCGGTCTGTTTCACGCGGGTGAGGCGGTCGCATGAGTCGCTCTTCCACGCCGGGCTCCCCGGCCGGCCGCCCGGCCGTGCCGGCCAGTCACCGTTCGCAGTCGTTTGACTACCCCGAGACCGAGGATGACGTCGCACTCGATCCCGCGCTGGTGACCTCGCCCGGTCACGGCGCGGTCGGCGTGTTCCAGGCACCCCGGCCGGTCACCCGCCGGACGCCTCCCACCGAGCCGAGCACGGTCTCGGCCGGCGACAACGCCGACATCGACTCGCCCTTCCTGGACCTGTTCGGTGGCGCGCGGCCCCGGGCCGTGACGGCGGCTCCCGCCAGCCGGCCCCAGCCGGCGATCCCGCAGCAACCGCCGACGCCGACCCGGCCGGCTCCCGAGCTGGAGCCACCGTGGACACCGGACGACCCCTCCAGCAGTGGCCACCGGATCGACACCCGTCCGACCGTCGAGCCCCGGTTGCCACACCAGGCGGGCGACCGACGGCCGATGCCGCAGCCCACGGTCGAGGTCGAGCAGACCGCCCCAGCCGCGCCCGCGCCGCCGTCCAGCGGCCCGGCGAGCCGGGTGTCCAGCAGCACATCGGCCGGGCAGACGGCGGCGCCGGTGCAGCGTCCGAGCGCCCCGGCAGAGCAGCCGACCGCGCCGGTCGACCGGCCGGCCCTGGAACGCGGGCCGCACCGGACCACCCGGACGGAGCGACCCACCGGCGCCGGCAGAGAGGTCACCACGCCCCGCCAGCGGGCCGCGAACCGTCAGGACCGGCCGATCAAGCCGGTCCGGGTCCGCGCTCCGAAAATCAAGTTCGGTGACCGGGACCCATCGGTCGAGCTGGCCATCACCGAGATCGCCGGCCACCTGACCTTCACGCCGAACACGGTGACCGCCTGGTACTGGCTGCCCGAGGTGCGCTGGGCCTTCCGCCCCGACGCCGAACGCGAGGCGCTGCTGTCGGCGATCTCCGAGCAGTACGCGGGCCTCGCCGGCTTCCGGCTGCACCTGCGCCGGACCACCCGGCCGTTCCCGGCCGACGAGTGGGCACGCACCATCGACACCCACACGGCCGCGCCGCTGCCCGACGTGCCTGGAACGACCGGCTGGGCGGACCACCTGGTCGCCGCCCAACGGCACCTGATGGCGGTCAACCACGCCGAGGGGCAGACCTACCTGGGCGTCACCTTCGCCCGGCGTTCCCTCGGCGACTCCATGACCGAACGGCTGCTCCGCACCTTCGGCCGGGGCACGGCGGAGGGCGAGCGTCGCAAGCTGGGTCGCACGGTCGAGCAGTTCGACGAGGTGCTCGGCGCGTTCGGCATGCGTGGCCGACGGGTCACCGCGCAGGAGCTGGAATGGCTGCTCTACCGCTCGGTCGCGCTGTGCATGGCGCCCCCGGGTCGCCTCTCGCCGGTGACCGACGGGCAGTGGGAGCGCGGTGACCTGCTCGCCCTGACCGAACAGGTCGAGCGCTACCGCACCCCGTACGGCTCGACCGTCAAGCTGGTCAACCGGATGACCGGCGAGGAACGGCACGTGGCCGTGCTCGCCGTCGGCCGGATGGAACCGCTGGAGATCCCGGAACGGCACGAGCCGTGGCTGCACTTCCACGAACGACTGCCCTGGCCGATGGAGATCTCCACCCGGGTCGACATCCTCGGCTCCGGTGACTCGTTCCGTAACCTCGAGCACCGGCTCCGCATGATCCGCTCCCAGCAGCTCGACTACGCCGAGCACGGCATCGACGCTCCCCCGGAGCTGGAACGCCTCGCCAAGCGGGCGCTGGTGATCGGCGACGAGATGACCACCGGCCTGCCCGTCGACTCGGCGCGCGCACACGGCTGGCACCGCATCGCCGTCGGCGGCCGGACCAGGGAGGAGTGCCTGGAGCGGGCCCGCCGGCTCATCCAGCTCTACTCCCGCGAGCTGCGCATCTCGCTGCAGCACCCGAAGAACCAGGACTGGCTGGCCCGCGAGTTCATCCCCGGCGAACCGATCGCCAACACCGGCTACGTCCGCCGGATGCCCGTCCCGCTGCTCGCCGCCGCGCTCCCGCAGGCCGCCTCCACCGTCGGCGACCGCCGGGGCGACCTGATCGGGCGTACCGCCGGCACCTGCCGTCGTCCGGTCTTCCTCGACCTGCACTTCCCCATGGAGGTACGCGAACGCTCCGGGCTCGCGGTGTTCGTCGCCGAGCCGGGTGGCGGCAAGTCGACCCTGCTCGGCGCGCTGGGCTACCTCGCCGCCCGACGGGGTGTGCAGGTGACCCTCCTCGACCCGTCCGGGCCGCTGGCCCGGCTCTGTGCCATGCCCGAGCTGCGCCCGTACTCCCGGGTGTTGAACCTGACCGGCTCCGAGCACGGCACCCTGGCGCCCTACTCGCTCATCCCCACGCCCCTGCGCAGCGAGTTCGCCAGCGGGGCCGCCGGCGACCGTGAGTTCGAGATCGCCGTCTCCAACGCGCGGGCCGAACGCCGCATGCTGGTCCAGGACATCTGCATGATGCTCGTGCCGCCGCAGGTGGCCCGGGAGGCGTCGACCGCCACCCTGTTCCGGCACGCCGTCCGGCAGGTACCCGCCGAGGAGACGTCCACCCTGGACGACGTGGTGAGCTGCCTCGGGCGGCTCGACGACGACGCCGGCAAGGAGTTGGCGAACCTCCTCCTGGACACCGCCGAGATGCCGCTCGCCATGCTGTTCTTCGGCCGGCCGCCCGAAGGGCTGCTGGGCGCGGACGCGGCGCTCACCGTGATCACCATGGCCGGGCTCCGGCTGCCCGACCTCAAGATCGAACGTGAGTACTGGTCGGCCGAGGAGGCCCTCGCCCTGCCGATGCTGCACACCGCGCACCGGCTCGCCGTCCGCCGCTGCTACGGCGGGTCGATGTCGTCCCGCAAGCTGGTCGGCCTCGACGAGGCGCACTTCATGGAGGGCTGGCGGTCCGGGCGTTCGTTCCTGGTCCGGCTCGCCCGCGACTCCCGGAAGTGGAACCTCGCCGCGCTGGTCGCCTCGCAGAACCCCCGCGACATCCTCGGCCTCGACGTGCAGAACCTCGTCTCCACCGTCTTCGTCGGCCGGATCGCCGAAGACGCCGAGATCGCCTCCGAGGCGCTGCGACTGCTGCGGGTACCGGTCAACGACGGGTACGAGGCCACCCTGGCCTCGCTCTCCGCCGCCGACAGCAACTCGGCCTCCCGCCTCGGCTTCCGGGAGTTCGTGATGCGCGACGTCGACGGCCGGGTGCAGAAGGTCCGGGTCGACGTCTCGTACGTCGACGGCCTGCTGGACCACCTCGACACGACACCCGCCGCGATCGCCGCGGCGGCCGGAGTCCTACCGAGCATCTCCCTGCCCGATCTGGAGGCGTGACATGGCTGGGGCCCGGGTTCGGATCACGTCGTTCCTGCTCGCGCTCGGCGTCCTGGCAGGGGCCACCCTCAGTTGGCCGCTGCTCGGCGCGGAAGCGGCCGCAGCCGCCCCACCCGTCACCCAGGCCCGAGCCGAACTCTGCACCACCGCCGAGTGGCAGGCCGACTTCCGGGCCTGCGTGGGGAAGCTCCAGGCGGTCAGCGAGGACGAGGTCAAGTGCCGCAACGCGCCGACCCCGGGCACACCCGACTCCGGCCTCGCCGGCTGGTTCGCCGCAGCACCACCGGCTGAGGCGGCGAACGGCATAGCCGGTCGCTACAGCCTCTATGGGTACGCGGGTTACAGCTACAACACTTACGACATCGACGGTGGCTGCGCATCGAGCGTCCTGCATCCGGATTACAAGTTCACGACGACGGTGGCCAACGGGGAGTTCATGGTCGCCACGGCGGTCATCGGCGCATCGAACGCGTTGCGCGAGCGTGCCTGGGATCCCCGTTCCATGTGGGGCTGGGCGGACCCGCTGGTCGAGAAGGCGACGAAGTCCGTCTACGAGAAGGTGTTCAGCGTCTTCGGGATCGTCACGCTGTGCGTGGTGGGCCTCTACCTACTCTGGCGCTCCCGCCAGTCGGACATGAGCAACGCGATGACCACCGCGGGTTGGGCTCTCCTCGTGATGGTCGCCGTCACCGCGCTGGCCGCCTGGCCGGTGAAGTCGGCGAACATCGCGGACGGCACGCTGATCACCAGCCTCGGTGTGGTCCACGACGCGGTAGGCCCGCAAGCAAAAGAGCCCGACCCAGGGCGATGCATTGATCCAGACCGCTGTAAAGACCTGCGCACGCCGGCCGTTCGCGCGAGCGACACCGCTACCGAGACGATGCTCTACCGAAACTGGGTCCGAGGTGTCCTCGGGTCGGCCGACAGCGAGACGGCTCGCAAGTACGGACCGGCGCTGTACGACGCCAAGGCGCTGTCGTGGGACGAGGTTGAGAAGTTGCGCGCCAACCCGGCCACCCGGGAGGCGACGATCAAGGCGAAGCAGCAGCAGTGGGCGCGGGTGGCCCAGCAGATCCAGACCGAGGACCCGGAGGCGTACGAATACCTCCAGGGCGTCCGGGACATGGACCGGGTCGGGGCGGGGTTCATCGCGGTGCTGGCCTCGGTGCTGTTCGCCATGTTCGACCTGACGGCGTCGCTTCTGGTCCTGCTGGGGTTCCTCATCTTCAGGTGGGCGGTGATCGCGGCGCCCATCCTGGGCACCGTGGGGCTGCTCCGACCGGCCAGCGCCGGTCTGCGACGGCTGGCGAACGCCGTCGTCGCCGCGATCTTCAACATCGCCATCTTCGGCACCGGGGCCGCCATCTACCTGTTCGCGGTCGATTTGATCATGAGTACGCCCACCCTTCCCGGATGGCTCCAGGTGGTCCTGGTGTGGTTGTGCGGAGTGGTCGGTTGGCTACTGCTACGGCCGTACCGGCGGATCACCCAGCTTGGCGGTAAGGACAGCAGCGAGGCGGTCAGTTCGGCCGGCTCCTGGCACCGCCGCTTCTTCCGTGACATGCGGGTCGCGGCGCGACTCGATGTCGTGGAGCCCGGCGGCACGGTGGAACCGGTGGGCGGGCGCCGCCGGTCACCAGACGCCGAGCAGACCCGGCTGCGCCCGGAGGCCCGCCGGGAAGACGCGGGCCCGACGCCGACGCCCACCCCGGCCGGCAGCCGACGCACCGACGACGTTCGGCCCGATGGTCACGAACGCGCCGACGAGGCACCGATCGGGGAGACCGGCGGTCGAGACCGTCCCGTGCCGCCGCAGCCTCGTCGCCGGCAACCGGCGACGTGGACCGAACCCGACGTTCCGGCCGAGAACCCGTCGTTCGTGGTCTATCGGCCGGGCTCCACCGAACGTGCGCCGGATCGCACCGGACCGCGGGTGCGTTCCGAGGCTCGGTGACAGCGATGCGACGGGCGCTGGAGTTTCTCTTCACCCGGGCACTGCGATCCCGGCTGGGGATGGCCGCGCTGATCGCGGTCCTCATCTTCGGGGTGATCGGAGCGGCGCGCCTGGTGTCCGGTCCGACCGACCCGACGGACGGGTTGAGCAACCGGCCGAACCGGCCGATCACCACGGTCGACCCGACGGCTGGTGACGATGGTCTGATCGCCACCGAGGCACCTCCATCGCCGGTCACTCCACCCGGTGCTCGTTCGCCCGAGCAGATCGCCGACCGGTTCGCCTCGGCCTGGATCGGCCGGCCCGGCATGACTGCCGACCAGTGGCAGGCCGGGCTACGGCCGATGTCGACGCCGGCGCTCACCGAGAAGCTGGCCGGCGCCGAGCCCGGCGGGGTGCCGGCCGAGGAGGTGACCGGCCCGCCGACGGTGCGGTCACGCACCGAGACCTTCGTCGAGGTGCTGCTACCGCTCAACACCGGCCGTCTCCGTTTGGAGCTGGTGATGGCGGACAAGAGTTGGCTGGTCGACGTCATCGACTGGGAGCGACAGTGACCGCCGGCAGAGCAGGCCGCGCTCTTCGTCGGCCGGTCCGGGCCGGCGTGATCGCCTCGGTACTCACCGGCGTACTGCTCCTGCTCTGCTGCACCGGGGGGACGGCGGCATTCTTCCTCAGTGGTCTCGGCGGCGACGAGGAGAATGGGGACGCCCTGGCCGGCTGGGGCTGCGGGCCGGTGCGTCCCGTCGACATCACCGGCGAGCTACCCCGGTTCAGCGAGTACGGTGACGCGCAGGTCCGCAACGCGGCGATCATTATCAAGGTCGGTCAGGACATGGGGGTTCCCTCGCGTGGTTGGGTGATCGCCCTCGCCACGGCGATGCAGGAGTCCGCCCTGCGCAACCTGGCCAACAGTGGCGTGCCCGAGTCGCTGTCCCTGCCACACGAGGGCGTCGGTGCCGACCACGACTCGTTGGGCCTCTTTCAGCAGCGTCCGGGTTGGGGCTCGATCGCCGAGCGGATGACACCCGCGTACACCGCCCGGAAGTTCTACGAGAAACTCGTCAAGGTGCGCAGCTGGCAACGTCGACCGCTGACCGTCGTGGCACAGCAGGTCCAGGTCAGCGCCTATCCGGACGCGTATGCCAAGCACGAGGAGCTGGCCGGCAAGATCGTGGACGCACTCGCCGGTGGTGCGGCTCGCACCGTTCAGATCAACGGCAAGGCGGTGTGCGACGCGGCCGAGCGCGGCGAGATCGCCGCCTCCGGCTGGACGGCGCCGATCTCCGGCGACGTCGGCTCCGGTTTCCGGACCGCCGATCGACCCAGCCACAACGGTGTCGACATCGGAGCGGCGAAGGGCACCGAGATCCGTGCCGCGGCCACCGGCCGAGTGCTCGTTGCCCGCTGCGACCCGGACAACAAGGGGCGCCGGAGTTGCGACGTGGACGGTTATCCGGGCAAGGGTGGCTGTGGTTGGTTCGTCGACATCCTGCACGCCGGTGGTTACATCACCCGTTACTGCCACATGGTGGTCCAGCCGCGCGTTTCGCCGGACCAGATCGTCCCCGCCGGCGAGGTGATCGGACAGGTCGGCAGCAGCGGGAATTCGTCCGGACCGCACCTGCACTTCGAGGTGCACCTGCGCAGCGACCGGTCCAGCCGGGGCGCGACCGACCCGATCCCCTTCATGCGCCAGCGGGGCGCTCCGCTGCGCGCCGCGGAGTGAGGCGGTCACTGGCATGACCGGACCGCTGCCGGACCCGTTCGCCGACCAACCCGACTGGGCGCCCCGGCCACCCCGCCCCCTGACCATCGTGCCCGCCACCGGGCGCGTGGAGCTGCGCGGGCAGCGGGTGCTCGTGGGTCTGCCCGGGCTGGGCTGGCGTGGAGACCTGCGCGCGGACGACCGGGTCGTGCAGGGTGCCCGAACCTACGTGCCGGTCATCCCCGAACACGAGTGGTACCGGGCCGAGGCCGACCAGGTCGAGGTGTTCGCGCCGCTGGTGCCGGTGGAGCGGGTGTGGGTGGAGACGGTCGGTGAACGGCCCGCAACGGAGGGCGTACGGGACACCGGCATCCGCTTGGTCTCGCTCGACGGCCCCTCCCACCGCGCTCCCACCCCCGTGTTCGAAGCGGACGCGGTCACCGGACGCCGGGTGGTGCACGTTGAGGACGGACGCGAACACCGGGACATGCGGGCGGTGACCGAAACCTACTCGGGCGCCGAGGGCGACATCTGCGTGCGGATCACGCCCGAGGTGGAGTGGTACCGCTGGGCCTGGCGTGGCCAGTCACCCACCACGCTCGAGGTACCCGTCCATCTGCTGTGGATCGAGTAGCCGTTAACTAACCTCAGCTGCGCTGCAAACCCGCCAACCATCCTGCTCGCTGACCTCGAACTGCCACATGTCAGTCAGGCTCTGCTGGGCGCCATCGACAGTAGCGCTGCGGCGGATTGTTGTTACGACGGAGGCATCCTTACCGTGCTTCTCTACAGCAAGGCTCCCCCAACTGACCATGATGGTGACGTCCAGTTGCTGCTCACGAGCAACGAGGTCGGTTCTTAGCGAGCGAACTGAATCCAGCTGCGTTGGACCTTCGCACGTATACAAATTGGCTCGAGCATCGTTGCGGTCTACGAGGAAGGCCCGCAGGTAGTTGTCGACGACCACGTCGGGGGCGCTGCGGTCCGGGGCGGCGGCGCGGTTGTAGAGCACGAAACCTGTCGCCACCCCGCCGAGCAGGAGCAGCGCGAGCACACCACCGACAACGATGAGCACGGTGCGCAGCCGGCGACGTCGCGGCTGTGGTGCCGGCGTTGGCGGGGCCGGCGGCAGCTGTTCGGACGGAGTCCGCTGGGCCGGTACGCGGGAGACCTGGGAACCGGCGGGGGGCTGCACTGATTCCACCTCCTGACGTTAACGGCTGGACGGCGCGGAGCCAATGCCTCAGATCCAGCGGATCGTGACGGACCACTCCCCACCGGTGACATCCGCGACAACACCGGCGCACCGCCGCGGTACCTCCCGGAGGTGGGGCTCTGGCTGGGATACCGTCACTGCTCGGGGAGGGGTTGCCGACCTCGGGTGAGGGGGTGGACACGGTGGCCGGTCCGAAGGCACGCACGAACCGCGCCGCGGCGCTGCACCGCCGGGCTGCCGCTGTCGTCACCGCCGCCGCCGGGATCCTCGACGAGGTGCGCCCGGCCCCTGCTGATCAGCGCCGCCAGTACGAGTTGGCCGAGCGGCTTCAGCTGGTTGCCGCGCGGCTGGCCCCGGGCTGGTCGGGAGCCGCTCTGGACTCACTCGACGTGGGCTCTCCGGCGGGTGACGGCCCACCACCGTTCGTACGGGTCGGCACGGCGGCGCCCCTGGACGACGCCCGGTTTCCCGCTCTGGTGCCGCTGGTCGGTACGGGGCATCTGAGCGTGGATGCCGACGGGCGGGAGCCTCGGGTGGCGGGCCTGCTGCGGGCCGTGGTGCTGCGGCTGCTGGGTGCCGCGCCCGCGGGCGCGCTGTTGGTACGCGCGGTGGACGCCACGGGTGCCGTGCTGACGCCGTTCGGCGCGCTGGCCGACGCCGGGCTGCTACCCCCGCCGGCGGTGGACGTGGCGGGTCTGCGCGCGGTGTTGACGGAGGCGGAGCAGTGGGTGACGCCGGGGGCGAGCGGACGGCGTCGTCACGACCGTACGCTGCTGCTGGTGGTCGCCGCGCTGCCGGAGTTGACCGGCCCGACCGATCTGGCGCGGATCGAGACGCTGGCCGAGCAGGGGCCGGCGGCGGGGCTGCACCTGGTGGTGGCGGGGTGGCCGCCGTCCGGCCCGTACGCGTCCCGGGATCCGTTGCCCCGGGCCACCTCGCTGGTGTTGCGCAACGCGTACGCGCTGCTCGGCGACCCGCCGGGCGCATCGTTCGCCAGCCCCGGGGCCGAGGCGCCGGGTGGGATGAACTCACCGGTCTTCGTGGAGACGGACCCACCGGCGGATCTCGTCGACGCGGTCTGTCGGCGGCTGGCCGCCCAGGTGGAGGCGGGCTCCCGGTTGGCGTTGGCGGATCTGTTGCCGGAGACGGGTGACGGCCGGTGGACGGCGGATGCCTCGGACAGCCTCACCACGATGGTGGGTGACGCGGGCGGTCGGCCGGTGCAGCTGGGCTTCACGGAGCTGACGCCGCACTGGTTGGTGAGTGGCCGGTCCGACGCGGGTCGTGCCGCGTTCCTGACCACCGCCCTGCTGGGGCTGGTCGCCCGGTACGGTCCGGACGATCTGACGCTCTACCTGGCCGACCTGGGCGACGGCGAGTCGTTCGTGGAGTTTCTGCAGACCGAGCGGGACCGCTCCTGGGTTCCGCACGTGCGGGCGGCGGCCATGGCTGCCGACCGGGAGTACGTCCGGGACCTGTTCGACCAGCTGACGGCCGAGGTGCGGCGCCGCGCGGAGGCGGCGGAGCGGGCCGGCGGGCAGCGCTTCGCGGAGCTGCGCCAGCACCGCCCGCTGCCTCGCATCGTCTGTGTGGTGGACAATATGCCGTTGCTCTTCGCCGAGCGGGATCGGCTGGCCACCGAGCTGGCCGCGCAGGTGGACGCGTTGGCCCGGTCCGGTCGGGCGTACGGCGTGCACCTGGTGCTGGCCGGCGCGGGTGAGCTGGGGTTGAGTGCCCGCTCGGACGCCGGGCACCGGGATTCGGCGCTCGGGCAGTTTCCGGTACGGGTGGCGTTGCCGGGTGGCGGCCCGGTGTTGGAGCCGACAAACGATTCGGCCGCCGGTCTGCCGGTGGGCAGCGCGGTGGTGAACACCGCCGGAGGGTTGGGCGGCCCACGTGGCGCGATCCGTGGTCACGAGCGGTTGATCCGCCACCCCGATCCGCTCGACGATCCGGCGGTGGTCGAACGGCTGCGACACGAGCTGTGGGCGGCCCGACCGTCGGAGGCGGTGCCGCCCGTGGTGTTCGCCGGGTACGCCCGTCCGCTGCTGGGCAACGATCCGCGTCACCGGGCGGCCCTGGCGGGGCAGGCAGGTGGCCCGGCGGCCTTGCTGGGCCGTGCGGTGGACGTGGCCCGCACGCCGGTCGCCGTACCGATGGGGCCTGCTCCTGGACGTAACCTCGCGGTGCTGGGCTCGGGCGCGGCGGCGGGTGGCCTGCTGGCGACGGCGGCCCGGAGCACCGCGAGCCACCATGCGGCGGGCACCGCCCGGTTCGTGGTGGCCGCACCCGACCAGGGGGCTCGCCCGCTGGCGGAGGCGTTGACGGCCGAGCTGGCCGCCCGTCATCCGGCCCGACTGGTGGACCTGCCAACGCTGTTGGCGGACGCCGACGACGAGCTGCCGACGTACCTGGTGGTCTTCGGGTTGGATCGGCCCGGTCCCCGGGATCTGCCGGCGGATCGGTTGCGGGCGCTGCTGCGGGACGGGCCACCGGCGGGCCGGCACCTGCTGGGTTGGTGGCGGGCGGTGCCGCCGTTCGCCGCGCTGCTGGAGCCGGACGGCGAGGTCGACAAACTGGCCGCCGTCGTGGCGCTGGACGTGCCGGCCGCGCAGCTCGCCGCCGTGTTCGGCAGGCCGGTCCAGTGGCGGGCGCGTCCGGACCGGGCGGCGCTGTGGGATGGTCCCGACGAGCGGGGCACGATCCTGGTGCCGTTCGCGGAGGAGACGAGGAGACCGGACGAAACGAGGAGACCGGACGAGACGGGGCGACCAGACGAGGCAGGGCTACCGGACGAGACGGGGCGCGCGGGCGATGCGGGTTGAGCCGGCGATGCGTAGGGAGGGTGCCGAGGTGAGGGCGACGGCGACCGGTCCGGGTCCGCAGCGGACCGCCGGTCCGGACGCTGGCACGGCGCCTGTCGACGCCTGGGCCGAGTACCTGGCGGCGGCCCGTCAGCTCGATGCGGTCCGGCGCGGCGCGGCGACCGCCGCCGGTGAGCAGGCCCGCTCGGCGGAAGCCGCCCGGGAGGAGCTGACGGTGGTGCGCGCCGGGTTGGCGACCCAGCAGGAGCGGTTGCGGGAGCGGGGCGTACCGGCGATCTCGCTGGTGCCGTCGCCACCGGAGCTGACGGAGGCCGCCCGGTCGATGGCCGGCGGCCCGGCCGCCGTCCTGGCGGCGCTGCGGACCGCACGGGGTCGGGCCGAGGCGGCGGACGCGGCGTTGGCCGCGCGCCGCGGCCTCCGACCGACCTCCTGGCCCGCGCGGGCCCGAAACCTCCTGGTGTACGGGCCGCTGGCGCTGCTGGTGCCGCTGATCCAGATCATCGTGTACGCGACGACCGGGTCGGGCCCGGCCAGCGTGCTGGCCCTGGTCGGCGGGCTGCCGATGCCGGCGGCCGCCTTCGTCGTCGGCTGGGTGTGTGTCGGCCGGGTGTTCCGTGCCGCCCCCGACGACCAGGTGGACCGCACGGTGCGCTTCGGCGTGCTGGTCTGCCTGGTGCCGGCGGTCCTGGTCACGACCGGCCTGCTGCTGGCTCTGCTGGCCGGCTGACCCACCGGCTACCCAGCCGGCGGTCGCGCGGGTGGGTCAACGGGGAAGGATCAGGGCCATCGCCTCGGCCCGCGACTTCGAGTCCGTCTGCAGGATGCCGCGCACCGCCGACGTGATGGTCTTGGCGCCGGACTTCTGGATGCCGCGCATCGCCATGCACATGTGCTCGCATTCCAGCACGACGACGACGCCGCGCGGGGCCAGCCTGCTCATCAGCAGGTCGGCCACCTGCGAGGTGAGCCGCTCCTGCACCTGGGGTCGGCGGGCGAACACCTCGACGAGGCGGGCCAGCTTGGACAGGCCGGTGATCCGCCCGTCCGGGCCGGGGATGTAGCCGATGTGCGCGCTACCCCGGAACGGCAGCAGGTGGTGCTCGCAGAGGCTCATCACGTCGATGTCGCGGACGATCACCAGCTCTTCGTGGTTGGCCTCGAAGGTGGTGCTGAGCACCTGCGCCGGGTCGACGCGCAGGCCAGCGAAGAGTTCGGCGTACGCGCGGGCGACCCGGGCCGGGGTCTGTTGGAGGCCGTCCCGGTCCGGGTCCTCGCCGACCGCGATCAGGATCTCGCGGACGGCTCTCTCGATCCGGCCGAGGTCGACCGCGTCCTCGACGGGACGACCGGTCAGCTTGCCGCTGATCAACCGGGCGGCGACGTAGTCCAGCTCGTCGTCCCCGTCGGGTTCGGTCGCGGAAACGGCCAGCTCCCCGTGGGGGGAGCTGGCCGTCGGGTCGTTGCTCAGTGCGTACCGTCCGAGTTGTTGCTGGACGGCGACCCGCCGCCGACGGACGCCTGCGCGCCGTCGGCTTCGGCCTGCGCCTTGAGCTTGTCCTTCTCCGCGGGGGTGAGCACGGGCGGCTCGGTGGACGGCTGGCGCTTGCCGAACCCGTTGTACGGGGCGAGCGGCGGGCGCTTGACCACCCGGGAGCAGATCCGCGCCATGTCGGCCGTGGAGAGGGTCTCCTTCTCCATCAGCTCGAGCACGATGTTGTCCAGGACGTCCCGGTACTCGACCAGGATCTCCCACGCCTCGTCGTGCGCCAGCTCGATCAGGGCCCGCATCTCGCCGTCGATCTCGGCGGCCACCGAGTCCGAGTAGTCCCGCTCGTGGCCCATGTTGCGGCCGAGGAACGGCTCGTCCCCGCTGGTGCCGTACTTGATCGCGCCGAGCTTGGAGCTCATGCCGTACTGGGTGATCATCGCGCGGGCCAGCTGGGTGGCCTTCTCGATGTCGTTGCCGGCACCGGTGGTCGGCTCGTGGAAGACCAGTTCCTCGGCGGCCCGGCCGCCCAGCGCGTACGCCAGGGTGTCGATCATTTCGGCGCGGGTCTGGGTGTACTTGTCCTCGGTCGGCAGCACCAGGGTGTGGCCCAGCGAGCGGCCACGGGACAGGATCGTCACCTTGTGCACCGGCGCGGCGTGCGGCAGCGCCCAGGCGACCAGCGCGTGGCCACCCTCGTGGTACGCGGTGATCTTCTTTTCCTGGTCGCTCATCACCCGGGTCCGCCGCTGCGGACCGGCGACGACGCGGTCGATCGACTCTTCGAGTGAGTCGTTGGAGATCGCGCGCTGCTCCTTGCGAGCGGTGAGCAGGGCCGACTCGTTGATCACATTGGCCAGGTCGGCGCCGCTGAAGCCCGGCGTGCGACGGGCCACCGCGTCGAGGTCGACGTCCGGCGTGAACGGCTTGCCCTTGGCGTGCACCCGCAGGATGGCCTTACGGCCCTCCATGTCGGGGGCGTCCACCGGGATCTGCCGGTCGAACCGGCCCGGGCGCAGCAGCGCCGGGTCGAGGATGTCCGGCCGGTTGGTGGCCGCGATCAGGATGACCCCGCCCTTGGTGTCGAAGCCGTCCATCTCGACGAGCAGTTGGTTGAGCGTCTGCTCCCGCTCGTCGTGGCCGCCGCCCATGCCGGCGCCACGGTGCCGGCCGACGGCGTCGATCTCGTCGACGAAGACGATCGCCGGGGCGTTCGTCTTGGCCTGCTCGAACAGGTCACGGACCCGGCTGGCGCCGACGCCGACGAACATCTCCACGAAGTCGGAGCCGGAGATCGAGTAGAAGGGCACCCCGGCCTCGCCGGCGACTGCGCGGGCCAGCAGCGTCTTACCCGTTCCGGGCGGGCCGAACAGCAGCACGCCCTTCGGGATCTTGGCGCCCAGGGCCTGGTACTTGGCCGGGTTCTGCAGGAAGTCCTTGATCTCGTACAGCTCTTCGACGGCCTCCTCGGCACCCGCGACGTCCGCGAAGGTCGTCTTGGGGGTGTCCTTGGTGATCATCTTCGCCTTGGACTTGCCGAAGTTGAGCACCCGGGAGCCGCCGCCCTGCATCTGCGACATGAAGAACAGCAGCAGGAGCACGAGCAGCGCGATCGGCAGCAGGTTGACCAGCAGGCTCACCCAGATGCTGTCCGAGGAGACCTTGGCGTCGGCCGGGCCGGTCACCCGGTTGGCCGCCTTGGCCGCGAGCACCTCGTTCCAGACCTCGTCGCCCACCTGGTACGGGAACTGGGCTTCGATCCGGTCAGTGGTGGTCTCACCGAACTTGGTCTTGTTCTTCAGGTCGAGCTGGAGCGTCTGCTCCTTGTCCTGAAAGATGACCTTGTTGATCTGTGCGGTGTGGAGCTGGTCGAGCGCAACGGAAGTGTCCACGCGGTGGTAGCTGGGACCAGCGGTGAACAGCTGACTGAGCACAACGGCGCCGAGGATGACCAGGATGATCCAGACCACCGGTCGGCGGAAGAAACGCGTACGTTCCATACTGTTGTCGAGCGCCGGAGCGCCCGCATCCTCCTGATCGACGTCCTGACCGTCTGATGGTGTCGCCGCGGTGAGCGGCGGCCGGAGCCGCCGTGCGGGCCGGCTCGACCCCGAGGCACCGAAACTGCCGCGCCGCGGTCATTCGACGGTACACCGTGTACGCGAGGAGTGAGCTTGCGAGCCCCGCAGTCGTACACAATCACAGCGGTGTACGCGAGGAGCGAGCTGGTGAGCCCCGCGGTCGTGCACCATCGAATCGGGTCCGGGTGGTAACCGGCGTGGCGGGGAGTCCGGCCCGGCCACCCGAACGTTCGGTCACGCGGTCGAGGGGCCGGACGCGGAGTTACCTCCACGCCACCGGGGTCCACCGTAACCGCAAGAGCTGAGAGCCCGCTGAACGTCTGCTTGATGAACGCCGATACGAATCGCCTTCACCCGGGTCGGCGGCGGGCCGGCGACCGGGTTCAGGAGCGGGCGTAGACCTCGGGCTTGAGCACCCCGACGTAGGGCAGTTCCCGGTAGCGCTCGCCGAAGTCGAGGCCGTAGCCGACCACGAACTCGGTGGGGATGTCGAAGCCGACGTACTTCACCGGCACCGGCACCTTGACCGCGTCCGGCTTACGGAAGAGCGCGACCACCTCGACGCTCGCCGCCGAGCGCGACTCCAGGTAGCGCAGCAGCCAGGAGAGCGTCAGCCCGGAGTCGACGATGTCCTCGACGACCACGACGTGCCGGCCGGCGATGTCGCGGTCGAGGTCCTTGAGGATGCGGACCACCCCGGAGGAGGTCGTGCCCTGGCCGTAGGAGGAGATGGCCATGAAGTCGAGTTCGGCCGGGGGGCCGCTTCGGCCCAGCGCCCGGGCGAAGTCCGCCATGAACATCACCGCGCCCTTGAGCACGCAGACCAGCAGCAGTCCGTCGCCCACGTGGGCGTAGTCGGCGGAGACCTGCTTGGCCAGTTCCGCTGTCTTCTCGCGGATCTGCGCCTCGGAGATGATCACGTGGTCGATGTCGGCGTCGTACCAGGAGCCGTCAGCCATGACTCCTAGCCTGCCGTACGTCGGATGGCCTCCGTCGGCGGGGCCGCACCTTTCGGCACGGTCCCGCCCAGGATTTTTACCGCGAAGGGTGCTAAAAGGCATCAGCTGGTACGGGACCGCCAGCGGCGGCCGTCCTCGCTGGGCTTCCAGTCGGCCGAGTCGTGGCTGTCCACGGTGAGGTTCGCCGCCGAGGCGGCGACGAGCAGGACGAGGAACAGGAGGAAGAACAGGAACTCCATGGCGGCGCTCACTTTCGCATGATTGCTGTCGGTTTCGCCGCCGGTGCGCACCGGACTGAGACCAGTCTGCGCCGACGCGCGCCGCCCGGACAGTGGCAGAGATGCCATTGGGCATCGATTTACTGCCATCTCTCGGGTTACCCTCGTCACATGCTCCGATCCGTCGCCGTCCTCGCCCTGGACCAGGTCGCTCCCTTCGAGCTCGGGGTGCTCGCGGAGGTCTTCGGCACCGACCGGACGGCCGACGGCTTCCCCGCGTACCGCTTCGACGTGTGCAGTCCCGACGGCGTTGCCGTACGCACCTCGGCGGGCTTTCACCTCACGCCGAACGCCGACCTGGCCCCGCTCGAGGAGGCCGACCTGGTGGCCGTTCCGGCACACGGTCAGGGCACCGTCGTACCCGACTGTGTGCTCGACGCGTTGCGCCGCGCCGACGCGCGCGGGGCCCACCTCATCAGCGTCTGCTCCGGGGCCTTCCTGCTCGGCGAGGCCGGACTGCTCGACGACCGGGAGTGCACCACCCACTGGCGGTACGTGGACGAGCTGCAACGCCGGCATCCCCGCGCCCGGGTGCGGTGCAACTCCCTGTACGTCCAGGACGGTCGGCTGCTCACCAGCGCCGGCACCGCGGCCGGTATCGACGCCTGCCTGCACCTCGTCCGCCAGGTGCACGGCTCGGCCACCGCAACCCGGCTGGCCCGGCGGATGGTGGTCCCGCCGCACCGCGACGGCGGCCAGTCGCAGTACGTCGAGGCGCCCATCCCGAAGGCCCCCGAGGCGCCCACCCTGGAACCGGTGCTGGAGTGGCTGATGGGGCACCTGGACCGGACGATCACGGTGGAGGAGCTGGCCGCCCGCGCCGGCATGGCCCCCCGGACGTTCGCCCGGCGGTTCCGGGCCGAGACCGGCACCACCCCGCACGACTGGCTCACCAACCAGCGGGTGCTACTCGCCCGACGACTGCTCGAGGAGACGCCGCTGAGCGTGGAGGCCGTCGCCGACCAGGCCGGTTTCGGTGACGCCGCCGCGCTGCGCCACCACTTCAGCCGCCGGGTCGGCGCCACCCCGCACAGCTACCGGACGACCTTCCGGGACCGGAGCGACGGCGCGGCGGCCCTCAGCCCGAGCTGAGGACCGCCAGTCGGTCGCCCCGACGAAGTACGCGAACACCCCCGGGCAGGTCGGTCGGACCCTGACCGTGCCAGTCGGTGACCAGGGCGTCCAGCGCCCCGACGTGCCGGTGCGACAGGGCGCCCCCGACCGCGCCCAACTCGAGGGCCCAGGCGTGCAGCACCCGACCGCGTACGGCGGCGGTGAGGCCGGCCAGCTCCGGCACCGCGAGCCCACCGGCGGGATGCCGGGATGTCACCAGCGCCCTCGCCGCGATCTCGTCGAGGGCGGTGTTGTCCGCCGCCACCAGCCGGGCGGTGCGCGCCAGGTTGGCCACCACACCCGGCCCGAGCGCCCGTACCAACGCCGGCAGCACGTCGGCCCGCACCCGGGAGCGGGCGTACGAGGGGTCGGTGTTGTGCGGGTCCTGCCAGGGGCTGAGCCCGAGGACGGCACAGGCGGCGCGGGTCTGCTCCCGGCCGATCTCGAGCAGCGGACGCAGCAGCGGAACCCCGGCCAGCTCCCGCCGATCGGGCATCCCGGCCAGCCCACGCGGCCCGGCCCCCCGGGCGAGTGCGAGCAGCACCGTCTCCGCTTGGTCGTCGCGCGTGTGGCCGGTGAGCACCGCGACCGCCTCGTGCTGCCGCGCGGCCTCGGCCAACGCCTCGTAGCGGGCCTGGCGGGCCGCCGCCTCCGGCCCGCCCGGACGGCCGGCCACGTCCACCCGCACCGCCACGACCGGCGCGAACCCGGCCTCTCGGGCCCAGGCGGCCACCGCCTCCGCGCGCCGTGCCGAACCGTCCTGCAGTCCGTGGTCCACGGTCACCAGGCCGGCGGGAAGACCCAGCCGGGGCGCCACGAACACGGCCGCCGCCGCCAGGGCCAGCGAGTCGGCCCCACCGGAGCAGGCGACCAGCACCGGCCCGCCGGACGGCAGGTGGGTCAGCGCGCGACGGACCGCCACCCGGATCGCGGCCACCGGTGGGGCGAGCGCGGCCACCGGCGGACGGTCAGCCGGCGGACGGAACGGTGCCGGCCGGGCCGTGCACGCGTGCCACCCAGGCGTCCGGGTCGCCCAGCTCCGACAGCCGGGGCAGGGTGAGCGGTGAGTTGAAGATCTGGTTGAAGCCGTCCATGCCGACGCGCTCGACCACGCCGTGCACGAACTTGCGACCCTCGGCGTACTGGCGCATCTTGACGTCCACCCCGAGCAGCCGACGGATCGCCTTCTCCAACGGGTTGCCCGCCTCGCGGCGACGGTTGAACGAGGCCCGGATCCGCTCCACGCTCGGGATCACCTGCGGGCCGACGCCATCCATCACGAACTCGGCGTGCCCCTCCAACAGGGTCATCAGCGCGGTGAGGCGGTCGAGGACGGCCCGCTGCGCCGGGGTCTGCACGATGTCCAGCACGCTCGTCCGGCTCTCCGGGTCGCGGACCGCCTCGGACAGCGTCGCGACACCGCGCCGCAGCCGCTCGACGAGATGTTCGCCGCCGCTGGACGACGCGTCCACGAACGCCTGGACCTCGCCGAGGAAGTAGGCCCGCATCCAGGGCACGGCGGTGAACTGGGTGCGGTGGGTGACCTCGTGCAGGCAGACCCACAGCCGGAAGTCCCGGGAGTCGGCTTCGAGCTTGCGCTCCACCTCGACGATGTTCGGCGCCACCAGAAGCAACTGCCCCGGGTCGGCGGAGAAGACCTCGTACTGGCCGAGGACCCGGCCGGACAGGTAGGCCAGGACGGTGCCGGCCTGCACCCCGGTCAGCCGCGACCCGATCGCCTCGGTGAGCGCGCCGGGCTGCTTGTCGCCGGACAGCCGGCTGACCAGTGGGGTGATCACCTCACGCAGCCCGGCGATGTTGGTGGCCGCCCAGTCCCGCCGGTCGACCACCCGCACCGGCGGGTGCGCCACCTGCGCCCGCAGGCCGGTGTAGTCGGCCACGTGCCCGGCGGCCTCGTCGGTCAGCCGACGCAGGTCGCCGACCACGTCGGTGGCCTCGGTGTACGACACCCGGGGGCCCGACTTGCTCAACGCCCCCGCGGTGGCGGCGGCCAGATCCCAGTCCACGAACTGCGCCATGAACCCACCGTACCCGCGTCGCGACACCCCGGGCCGGGCTCGCGTCGGCGATCGACGCCGGTCGCGGCCCCGCGTGCCGACCCGGGCCGGGCCCCGGAGCTGGTCAGCGGCAGCCGGAGCCCGCCCGTGCGGACGGTCAGCGGCAGCCGCAGCCGGCCAGTGCGGAGGCGATGCGGTCCAGCGCCGGTTGGGCGGTGTCCGTCCCGCCGGGCACCTTGTCGGTGAGCACCGCGAAGGTGAGCAGTCGGCCGTCGGCCGTGGTGACCAGGCCCGCGATGGCGTGCACCCCGGTCAGGGTGCCGGTCTTCGCGCGTACGGCACCGGCGCCGGCGGCGGTCCCCGGGGCACCCCGGTAGCGCTCGCCCAGCGTGCCGGACCAGCCGCCCACCGGCAGGCCTCCGAAGACGCCGGCCAGTTCCGGATGATCCGGACTCGCGGCCAGTCGGATCAGGTCGGTGAGCAGCGACGGGCTGATCCGGTTGCGACGCGACAGCCCACTGCCGTCGGAGAGGGTGATCTCCTCGGCGGGCAGGCCCAGCTCCGCCACCTCGGCGTCCATCGCGGCAGCGCCGCCGTCGAAGGACGCCTTCTGGTTTCGTGCCAGGGCCACCTGGCGGGCCAGCGCCTCGGCCAGCAGGTTGTCACTCTCGCTGATCATGATGTCGACCAACCGGATCAGCGGTGGGGACTGCACCACACCCAGCTCCGTACCGGCCGGCGGGGTGCCACCGGCGGCGGTCGCCAGAGCCGGGGCCGTACCCCGCTTGACGGCGCTGGTCGGTACACCGAGCAGCCGGGCGAACGACCGGCCGGCGGCCAGGTCGGGCTCGGGGACCCGCTCGGCGCCGCCGGGCTCGGCACCCGGGTCCTTGCGTGCCCCGTCGGTCATCAGCGCGGTCACCGCGCCGCCGTACCCGCCGGTCGGGATGTCGTCGTCCCAGCCGGGGCCGTACAGCGGGCCGGAGTAGACCGTGCCGTCGACGGTGACGCTGGTCGGGGCGGTGCCGCCGAGGGCGGTACGTACCTGCGCGGCCAGGTCGTCCAGGCGTGCCGCGCCGGGGTAGTAGCCCTTCTTGTTCACCGCGAGCGTGGGGTCACCGCCGCCGACGATCACCACCTCGCCCGGCTTGGTGCCGGCCACCGCCCGGGTCGGGATGCGGAATCCGGGGCCGCGGGCGGCCAGCACGGTCACCGCCGTCGCCAGTTTGGTGACGGAGGCGGGCACCGTGCCGTCGTCCGCGCCCTTGCCGTACAGCGTCTGACCGGTGGTCACGTCGGCCACCGAGACGTTCACCCGGTCACCCAGGGCGGGTACGTCGACCAACGGGTCGAGCACGGCCCGTACCGCGTCGGCGCTGGGCAGCGGCGCGTTCGGGTCGGGTCCGTTCAACACGTCCGACGGGTCCGGTTCGGCGCTGGCGCCGGCGGCGGTCGGCGCGGACGCCCCGTCGTCGCCCAGCCAGCCCGCGACCGGGCCGGGACGGGTCACCACGACACCCACACCGGCCAGCACCAGCAGCACCACGACGGCCAGCACGGTCACCAGTCGCCCGCGACGGCGCGGCGTGGTCGGCGGCGTCACCGGCGGTTCGACGTCGGCCGTCGAGGGCAACGCGGAGATCGGCGGACCCAGCGGCGGTACGCCGTACGGATCGCCGCCGGCCGGCCGCTCGCCGGGCATCGGGCCGCCCCAGGTGGGGCCGCTCGGGGCGGGTCGGACCGACGCGCGACCCGGGGGGTGCGCGCCGCTCGCGGGGCGGTCCGGGCCGAGGACCGGGAAGCGACCGTTGTTCGGTCCCGCCGGGGCCGAGCCGGACGGACGCCACGGCAGCGGCGGTGGCCGCTCGGGAACCGACTCCTCGGGGACTCGGGGGAAGTGCGCGTCCGGCACCGGGACCCTTCCGGTCGCGCCACCGGAGCCGGATCGTCCGGTACCGCCTCTGACGCCCTCGTCCGGACGGTAGTGTGAATCTTCCCTCCCCACGACCCCCTCCTCCCCCAACGAAAATCGGCTTGGGTGACACTACTTCGGTCCGAAGACTATGCGGCGGCCGGAGTCGGCGGGTGGGCATTCACCTGTCCGGAGGGCCGCCAGTGGTTCCGTTAGCCAGCGTGGGCAGACGAGGGAGCGTGCAGATGGATTTCGACGTGACGGTTGAGATCCCGAAAGGTCACCGCAACAAGTACGAGGTGGACCACAAGACCGGCCGGATCCGGCTGGACCGCACCCTGTTCACGTCCACCCAGTACCCGGCCGACTACGGCTTCATCGAGGACACGCTGGGCGAGGACGGCGACCCGCTGGACGCGCTCGTGCTGGTCCCCGAGCCGACCTTCCCGGGCTGCCTCATCCGCTGCCGGACCATCGGCATGTTCCGGATGACCGACGAGAAGGGCGGCGACGACAAGGTCCTCTGCGTCCCCTACGAGGACCCTCGTCAGGAGCACCTGCGCGACATCCACCACCTGGGCGAGTTCGACCGCCTGGAGATCCAGCACTTCTTCGAGGTGTACAAGGACCTGGAGCCCGGCAAGTCGGTCGAGGGCGCGACCTGGGTCGGCCGCACCGAGGCCGAGGCCGAGATCCGCGCCTCCTACCAGCGGGCGCGCGACGCCGAGGCGCGCGGCGAGTCCACCCACTGACGTACGACGACCGGCCGGGCCCGGGAGCTGCTCACCCGAGCAGTCCCCGGGCCTTGTCGTACAGGTCGAGCACCGCGCAGGCGACCGGCACCACGGCGACCACCAGGGCCGTGTCGGTGAGGTCCGCGACCCGCCCGAGGTACGGCGAGACCGGTCGCCGGGCGTACCCGGTGCCGGCGGCCACGGTCACCAGGCCCAGCGCCGCCCCGCCGAGGACCAGCGCCAGGCGGCCGGTGTCGTCGGCCCGGTCGACCAGCACCGCGCCCAGCACCGCGTAGCCGACGAGCCCGGCGAGCACCGTCGGCACCCGGTGCCGCAGCGCCACGAACAGCCGCGAGCGCAGCAGCAGCACGGCCGAGACCACCGCCACCAGCGCCGGGCCGGCCGTCCCACCAGCCACCCCGAGTACGACAGCGGCCCCGACCGCCAGCACCGCGTGCCCGAGCAGCATCCCGGTGAGCATCTCCTCGGTGCGGATGACCGCCGCCTGCACCCGACCCCGGTCCGGTAGGTCCCCGGGCCGCTCCGGCTCGGCCGCGGACGGGGTGGCCGGCAGGGTGATCGGCGGCAGTGGCAGCTTGCCGAGCCGGATGGCCAGCAGCGGGATCGCCCCGATGGCGAAGACCAGTGCGCTGAGCAGCACCGCCGCCGTGCCGGCGGGGGTCAGCGGCAGCGCGCCGAGCGCCGCGGCGGCACCGAGCAGGCCGACCGTGACGCCGGCCACGAAGATCCGCTGTCGGCTCGCCACCCCGAGCAGCCCGACCAGCGCCACGAGCAGCAGCGCCACCGAGCCGGCCAGCAGTTCGGCCGCGCCGACCCAGCGCA
The DNA here is from genome assembly GCF_050948405.1 of Micromonospora sp. CA-248212. Taxonomy (NCBI): domain Bacteria; kingdom Bacillati; phylum Actinomycetota; class Actinomycetes; order Micromonosporales; family Micromonosporaceae; genus Micromonospora; species Micromonospora sp. CA-248212. The sequence goes on from NZ_CP192023.1 coordinate 6,911,573, forward strand.
CCGGTACGAGCGGGCCGACCGGGTCACCCGAGCCGACCGCGAGGGCACCGGCTACGAAGGCGTACGGAAGCGCGTACCCGCCGAGCGTCGCGCCGGCCGCGCCGTCGCCGTTGGCACGGCTGGCGACCGTACCGGCCACGGTGAGCAGCAGCGCCACCGCCGCCGCCGCGACCCAGCCGCTGCTCGACGTCGGGCCGCTGGCGAGCAGGGCGAGCAGCCCGACGGCGAGCGGTACGGCGGCGCCGGCCAGACCGGCGACCCGGGTGGCGGCGGGTGACCAGGCTCCGCCACGTCGCCGGGCGCCGTCGGCGATCGCCTCCACGACGTCGTCGTACTCCAGCTCGGGCCAGTGGGCGCGGGCCGGCACCAGGTGCAGCACCTCGCCGTCGCGGACGCCCTGCGGCAGCAGCGCCTGCGCGGTCGCCAGCAGCGCCCCGTCGGTGCGGCGCAGCACCCAGCCGCCGTGCCGTTCCCCGTCGTCGGCCAGTCCCTCGCCGGCGTGCCGGAGCACGTCGGGCAGCAGCTCGGCCAGGGGGACCTGCTCCGGCAGGGCGACGTCCACCCGCCGCTGGGGGGCGCTGATGGTGACGCGGGCCAGTCCGGTTGTCATCGACCGGTCTCCATATCGAACGGCATCGGAGGCTGCGGGGACGACAGGACTTTACCTACCATGAGCCAGGCTCGGGTTACCCAGCGCAGTCAGGAGGCCGAGTGTCCACCGTCGTCATCAAGCGCCCACCGCGTCGGCCAGCGCCGGAGATCCCCGTCGGCGAGCTGCCCGTCGACGCGCCGCCGGAGATCCCGGCGGTGGCCGGCGGCCGGTGGCAGCAGGCACTGATGGTGCTGCCCATGCTCGGCGGCACGGTGGCGATGGCGATGATGTTCGGGCGGGGCGGCGGCGCGTACTCGTACGTCGTGGGCGGCATGTTCGGGCTCTCCTCGCTCGCGATGCTGGTGACCACCTGGGGCAGCGCCTCGGGCACCCCGAAGAAGTCCGAGATGATGGCGGCTCGCCGCGAGTACCTGCGCCACCTGGCGACGCTGCGCCGTCGGGTCCGGCAGACCGCCGGACAGCAGCGCGCGGGTCTGTACTACCGCCACCCCGACCCGGGCCGACTGTGGTCGACCGTGGACAGCCGCCGGGTCTGGGAACGCCGCCCCGGCGACCCGGACTTCGCCGTGGTTCGCGTCGCCGTCGGGCCGCAGACGCTGGCCACCCCGCTGGTGCCGCCGGTCACCCGGCCGCTCGAGGAGCTGGAGCCGATGACGGCCGGCGCGCTGCGCCGCTTCCTGGACGCGTACTCGGTGGTGCCGGAGCTGCCGGTGGCGCTGTCCCTGCGCAGCTTCGCCCGGGTGCACGTGCGCAGCGCCGCCGGCAGCGGCCCGACCACCGGCGGGCCACCCACGCCCACCGGCGACCCGGCGGCGCAGGCCCTGACCCGGGCCGTGCTGATCCAGCTGGCCGTCTTCCACGCGCCCGACGAGCTGCTGATCGCGGTCTGCGCCGGCCCCGAACGCCGTGCCGCCTGGGAGTGGGTGAAGTGGCTTCCACACGCGCACCACCCCGGACGCACGGACGCGCTCGGACCCGCCCGGCTGGTGACCTCGTCGGGCGCGGAACTGGAGCGGCTGCTCGCCGACGTGGTGGCCAGCCGCTCCCGGTTCAGCCCGGCCGGTCCGGCCACCGACGGCCCGCACGTGGTGGTGGTCCTCGACGGCGGTGACCTGACCGGCGCCACCGACCTGACCGGCGACGGTGGCATCGACGCGGTCACCGTGCTCGACCTGGAGACGCCACCGCCGCGCCTGCTCGACCGGTACGCGCTGCTGCTCGAGCTGCGCGGCCGGCGGCTGCACTCGTGGTCGGTCGAGGGGCACGCCGAGGTGGGCAGCGCCGACCACCTCGACCTCGCCGACGCCGAGGCCGTCGCCCGACGGCTCGCGCCACTGCGGCTGGCCGGCACGGCCCGCGGCCCGGACGCCCCACTGGAGATCGAGTTGGGCCTTCCGGAGCTGCTCGGCCTCGGCGACCCGGAGAGCTTCACCGCCGAGCAGGGTTGGACGCCGCGCGCGCCCCGGGACCGGCTGCGGGTGCCGATCGGGGTGGGCGTCGACGGTGGCGCCATCGAACTGGACCTCAAGGAGTCCGCCCAGGACGGGATGGGCCCGCACGGTCTACTCATCGGGGCCACCGGGTCGGGCAAGTCCGAGCTGCTCCGCACCCTCGTGCTGGGGCTGGCCGCGACGCACAGCTCCGAGCAGCTCAACTTCGTCCTGGTCGACTTCAAGGGCGGGGCGACCTTCGCGCCGTTCGACCGGCTGCCGCACACCGCCGCCGTGATCACCAACCTGGCCGACGCGTTGCCCCTGGTGGACCGGATGGTCGACGCGATCAACGGCGAGCTGGTCCGCCGGCAGGAGCTGCTGCGCCGGGCCGGCAACTTCGCCAGCGTGCGCGACTACGAGCGGGCGCGAGCCGCCGGCAGCCCGCTCGCCCCACTGCCGTCGCTGCTGCTGATCTGCGACGAGTTCTCCGAACTGCTCTCCGCCAAGCCCGACTTCATCGACCTGTTCGTGCAGATCGGTCGGCTGGGTCGGTCGCTCGGCGTGCACCTGCTGCTCGCCAGCCAGCGCCTGGAGGAGGGCCGGTTGCGCGGGTTGGACACGCACCTGTCGTACCGGATCGGGTTGCGCACCTTCTCCGCGCTGGAGTCCCGCACGGTGCTCGGCGTGCCGGACGCCCACGAGCTGCCCCGCTCGCCGGGCCACGGCTACCTGCGCGCCGGCACCGATCCGTTGGCCCGGTTCAAGGCCGCGTACGTCTCGGGCGCCGTGCGCCGCCGGGCCGCCACGGCCGGCGTCCCGGCCGACGACGAAGCCCGCCTGCTCACGTTCACCACCCACGCCGTACCGCTGCCCGCGCCGACGACACCGGCCCTGCCCATGGTGGCCGAGGACGAGCCCGGCCGGGAAACCCTGCTCGACCTGCTGGTCGACCGGCTCGTCGGGCAGGGCCCGCCCGCGCACCAGGTGTGGCTCGCGCCGCTCGGTGATCCGCCGCCCCTGGACGAGTTGGTCGGCACGGTCGAGGTGGACCCGGCCCGCGGGCTCACCGTGGCAAACCCCGAGCTGCACGGAGCGCTGGGCGTGCCGGTGGCCGTCGTGGACCGGCCGTTGGAGCAGCGCCGGGACCTGCTCTGGCTGGCCCTGGACGGTGCGGCCGGGCACGTGGCGGTGGTCGGCGCTCCGCAGAGCGGCAAGTCCACGGCGCTGCGGACGCTGATCTGCGCGTTGGCGCTCACCCACACCCCGGCCGAGGCGCAGGTCTACTGCCTCGACTTCGGCGGTGGCGGCCTCGCGGCGCTACGCGACCTGCCGCACGTGGGCGGGGTGACCGGTCGCGCCGACCCGACCGCCGTACGACGCACCGTCGGCGAGCTGACCACACTCCTGGCCGACCGGGAGCGCCGCTTCGCCGAGTTGGGCGTGGAGTCGATGGCCACGTACCGGCGACGTCGGGCCGCGACGGCGACGACCGATCAGCCGGATGCCGACCCGTACGGCGACGTCTTCCTGGTGGTGGACGGATGGAGCACGCTGCGCGGCGAGTACGACGACCTGGAACCGCTGGTCACCGACCTGGCGACCCGTGGTCTGTCGTACGGGCTGCACGTGGTCGCCACGGCCCTGCGCTGGCTGGACTTCCGCCCGGCGATCCGGGACCTGTTCGGCTCCCGGCTGGAGTTACGCCTCGGCGACCCGGCCGACTCCCTGGTCGCCCGGCGGGCCGCGGCGAACGTGCCGGAGCGTCCCGGCCGGGGGGTGACGGCCCAGAGCCTGCACTTCCTGACCGCGCTCCCGCGACTGGCGGGGCCGAGCGGGGGCACCGCCGAGCTGGTCGAGCGGATCACCGACAGCTGGCCCGGACCGGTGGCGCCTCCGGTCCGACTCCTCCCGCCGGTGCTGCCGTACGCCGATCTGGATCTCACCGCCACCACCGGGCTGCGGCTGCCGATCGGTGTCGCCGAGGCCGACCTCCGGCCGGTGCACCTCGACTTCGCGGCCGAGCCGCACTTCGTGGTCTTCGGGGACGCCGAGTGCGGCAAGTCGTCGTTCCTGCGGGCGCTCGCCACGTCGATCACCACCCGGTTCACGCCGGAGGAGGCCCGGGTCATCCTGGTGGACTACCGGCGCAGCCTGCTCGGCGCGATCGAGACACCGCACCTCATCGGCTACGGCACCGCGGCCGCGCACACCGCGGACCTGGTCGAGTCGGCCGCCGGTTACCTGCAGCGGCGGGCGCCGGGGCCGGAGGTCACGCCGCAGCAGTTGCGCGATCGCTCGTGGTGGTCGGGGCCGGAACTGTTCGTGCTGGTCGACGACTACGACCTGGTGGCGACCGGGCCGGCGAACCCGTTGCGGGCGCTGGAGGAGCATCTGCCGCACGCCCGCGACGTCGGCCTGCACCTGGTGCTGGCCCGCCGTTCCGGCGGCGCGGGTCGGGCCCAGTACGAGCCGATCGTGCAGCGGCTGCGGGAACTCTCCACCGCCGGACTGGTGATGGCGGGCAGTCCGGAGGAGGGCGCGCTCGTCGGGCCGGTACGACCCGGGCCGCTGCCAGCGGGCCGTGGTCGGTTGGTCACCCGGCGAGAGGGCGTACGCCTCGTTCAGCTCGCACATTTGCCGCCACCGTGACCTGTCTCCGCGGTTCCCCCCGTGACGCGTGGGGAAACCGGTAATCTCCGATCGTCATGGTTCCGTCGGGATGAATGGCAGTGGATGTGACTGGGGTTCGGCACAGCGCTCCGGCGGTGGCCCGGCGGGCCGGCCGGGCGCTGCTCGGCATGGCGGCGCTGGCCGCTGTCGCGGTTCCGAGCGCCGCACCCGTCGCCGCGCCGAGCAGCGGCGGGCAGCTCGCCGGCGCGTCGGCCGCGTTCGCCCCCGGTGACAGCGTCTCGCGCACCGACCAGGTTCGTGACGAGCAGTGGCAGCTCGACGAGCTGCGGGCCGACACGGCCTGGCGCACCTCGACCGGTCGGGGCGTGACCGTCGCCGTGGTCGACTCCGGCGTGGACGCGAACCATCCCGACCTGGCCGGTCAGGTGCTGCCCGGGCTCGACCTGGTCGGACCGGCCGGCGGAGCCGGTCCCGATCCGGTGGGCCACGGCACCACGGTCGCCGGTCTGATCGCCGGGCGCAACGACGACAAGCGGGGCGTGGTCGGCCTGGCACCGGATGCCCGGATCCTGCCGGTACGCGTGCTGGACGAACGTAACAAGTACGACGACGCGCTGATCGTCGCCAAGGGCGTCCGGTGGGCGGTCGACCACGGCGCCCGGGTGATCAACCTGTCGCTGGGCGGCAGTGGCGACAGCCCGGCCCTGGCCGCGGCCCTGGACTACGCGTTCGTCCGCGACGTGGTGGTGGTCGCCTGCACCGGCAACCTGGCCACGTCGACCGACTCCAAGCCCTGGTATCCGTCTCGCGAGCCGGGCGTCATCGCGGTCGCCGGGTTGGAGCGCAACAGCGACAACCTGTGGTCCGGGTCGATCACCGGTCGGGCGACGGTGCTCACCGCTCCGGCCACCGGCCTGGTCGGCGCCCGTCCGACCGACGGGTACTGGCGGGTGCAGGGCACCAGCTTCGCCGCGCCGCTGGTGGCCGCCACCGCCGCGCTGGTCCGGTCCCGCTACCCGGACATGCCCGCCGGCCAGGTGGTCAACCGGCTCGTGGTCACCGCCCGGGACATCGGCCCGACCGGCCGGGACGACCGGTTCGGGTACGGGGTGGTCGACCCGGTGGCCGCGCTGACCGCGGATGTCCCGCCCGTCGCCGCCAACCCGCTGGACGATCAGACCTCGCCCGGCGTGGTCGGCTTCGGGCCGGCGCCCGGTTCGGGCGACGACGACCCGGTGAGCGGCGCCGGCAGCGACCCGCTCGGCTTCACCGCTCCCCGGCAGCAGACGGGGTGGACGGCACGACCGGCGGGCGTGCCGGCCGAATCCGCGCCGGAGCGACTGTGGACCGGCGCCGTGCTCTTCGCCGCTCTGGTCACCGGCGCGGCGCTGATGGTGCGCCGGTTCCGCCAGCGCGCTCGCTGAACGACGCACCGGGCAGGCCTGATTGCCCGGCGGGTGGGGTAGAACCGACCGCATGAGTACGCCCGCCACCCGTACCCTCGCCACCGACCGACGCCCGTCCTGGGGGCGGCGTCGCCTCGACCCGGACCACTCGTTGGGGCTGCGGCTGACCCTGGCGGCGACGGCGGCGTTCCTGGTGCTGGTGCCGTTCGCCCTGCTCGCGCTGCTGGTGCTCGGAGCGTGGGCGCCGCTGCACCGGCTGGACTCGACGGTCACCGACGCGCTGCACGAGCACGCGGTGGACCATCCGGCCTGGGTCGTGCTGATGCGGGTGTGGAGCGAGGTGTTCGCGCCGATGCCGCTGCGGGTCGTCGTACTGCTGGTGGTGATCTGGCTGGTGCGCCGACAGGCCCGCCGGTTGGCCCTCTGGGCGACCACCACCATGGTCGTCGGCGGACTGATGGGCCCGCTGCTCAAGCTGCTCGTCGGCCGGGACCGGCCCGAACTGCTCGACCCGGTGGCGCGGGCCGCCGGCTACTCGTTCCCCTCCGGGCACGCGCTGAACGCCACCCTGGCCGCCGGCGTGCTGCTGCTGGTGTTCCTGCCGTACGTCCGGCGCGGGGCCGCGCAGGTCGCGCTCTGGGTCGCCGCGTTGCTGGTCACGCTGGTGACCGGGCTGAGCAGGGTGGTGCTCGGCGTGCACTTCGCCAGCGACGTGCTCGGCGGTTGGCTGCTCGGCGTGGCGGTGGTCGCGGCGACCACCGCCGCGTTCACCAGTTGGCGGGCGCACACGGGCCTCCGGCCGGTGCGGCCGACCCGTGACGGCGTCGCGCCGGAGGTCGAGCGGCAGCCCGACGCGACGTGAGGCGTGACGAGGACGCCGACCGGGTATTGGCCGGCTCATGTCCGACACCGTGGTCCAGATCGTCCGGCGGGTGCTGCTGCCGGTGTCCCTCCTGTTCGGCGTCATGGTGCTGCTCGGGGTGCTGGTCACCCGTGTCTTGAACCGAACCTGGCCGTTCACCGTCGAGGACGCGGTCAACCGGGAGTTCGCCGGTGACCGCACCGGCGGCTGGAACGACGTCTCGCTGGTGTTCAGCACCCTCGCCAGCACTCAGATGATCGTCGTGGTCACCGTGCTGGCGGCGCTGGCGCTGCGGCTCTGGCTGAAGCGCTGGCGGGAGCCCTTGTTCCTGTGCGCGGCCGTGACCGCCCAGGCGCTGGTGTTCCTGCTGACCACGATGGTGATCGACCGGCAGCGGCCCGCGGTGGAGCACATGGACACCTCACCGCCCACGTCGAGCTTCCCCTCCGGGCACACCTCGGCGGCGGTCGCCCTCTACGTCGGCATCGCGGTGCTGATGGCCCTGCGGGCGCGCAGCACCGGCGCGAAGGTCGCCTGGTGGACGCTGCTGCTGATGGTGCCGGTGGGCGTGGCGCTGACCCGCATGTACCGGGGGATGCACCACCCGAGCGACGTGACGGCGTCCTTCCTCAACGGCGGCGCCTGCGTCGCGATCATGGCGCGGGCGATCCTGGACCGGGGACTGCGCTGGGGACGCGCGAAGCTGCCGCTCGCCGAGCCGGCCCGCACCTGATCCGGTACGGCGCTCAGGTGCACTCGCCGGTGGCGACGGCCCGGTTGCGCTCGGCACCGGCCAACGCCACCGGGCGGGCCTCGGCGGCGGTCACTGCGAAACCGGTGTTGGGGTCGTCGGCCGCCGCCGCGAAGATGACACCGAGCACCAGGCCGTTGGCCGACAGCAGCGGGCCGCCCGAGTTGCCGCTGCGCACCAGGGCCCGAATCGTGTAGATCTCCCGGGTGACGTCCCCGGAGGAGTAGATGTCCGGGCCCTTGATCCGGTCGACGTCACGGACCCGGGCGGACTGCGCGTTGTACGGCCCGTCGAGCGGGAAGCCGAGCACGATGGCGTCCGAGCCGCTGCCCGCGTTGCCGGCGGCGAACCGCAGCGACGGGCCGGGAAGCCCCGGCACCAACAGCACGGCCAGGTCCCGGTTGGGGTCGTACACCACCACCTGGCCGTCGTACCGCTCGCCGCCCAGCTCCACGGCCACCGAACGGGTGCCGGCGACCACGTGCGCGTTGGTCATGACCCGGTCGTCGGCGTACACGAAGCCGGAGCCCTCGATCCGACGCGAGCAGCTCGGCGCGGAGCCGAGCACCTTGACCACCGAACGCTGACCGTTGACCACCACCTGGGAGCCCGCGAGCGCCGGGTCGGGCGGCTCGACCTGCCGGGCCCGGGTGGGCGCGAGGCCACCGAAGACGTCCGGGAAACCGTCGGTGTCGACGGTGTCCTCCAACGCGGTCGAGAGCCGGTGTGCCTCCTCCGGCAGGATCCCGTTCACCACGCTGATCAGCGCGCTGTTGCGTACCGAGGCGGCGAGCCAGGGCACCGACGACGATCCGAGCGGTACAGCGACCAGCCAGGCCAGCAGGAGCACCGCGAACAGCGAGACGAAGGCCCCACCGACGTCGTCGATGCGCCGACCCACGTCGCTGGTGATCGTCTTGCGCAGGTGCGAGCCGAGCCAGCCGGCGAGCGCCTGCCCGATCACCGCCAATCCGAAGATCGCCACCAGTGAGATCAGCACCCGGGTGCCGGCGTCGACGAACTGCCGGGCGAACAGCGGCCCGAGTTGCAGGCCGAGCAGGAGACCCAGGAAGAAGCCGGACAGCGAGGTGATGCCGATGACAAAACCCTGACGGTATCCGCTGATCGCGAACACGAGCATGAGCAGCAGCAGGACGAGATCCACGACGGACACGGGGTCCAGCGTACGGGCACCGCGCCCACCTGATGACCATCGCTTGCGGAAGGTGACCGGGTGGTCAGCGCAGGGCGGTCTCGTCGACCTCGTCGGTGCCGGCCGACGGCGCGGGAGTGGCGCCCGTGGGCGGCAGGTCGACGAGCCGGCCGGGCGACCACGGGCGGGCCCAGCCGCCCATTTCGAGCAGGGCCGCCAACACCCCGGCGGTGAAGCCCCAGACGAGCATGCCGCGCGACGAGAACGCCGGCCCCACCCAGCCGCTGGGATGGCGGACCCGCAGCCGGTTGGCCGGGTCGACCAGTTCGCGGATCGGCAGTCGTGCCACGTGGGCCACCTCGGCGGGCTCCCGGGGGTGCACCGGATGCGGGTCGTGCCACCAGGCCAGCACCGGGGTGACCACGAAGTCGCTGACCGGAATCCACAGCTTCGGCAGCTCGGCCAGCACGGTCACGCTGGCCGGGTCGAGCCCGACCTCCTCGTTGGCCTCGCGAAGCGCGGTGGCGCGGGCGTCCGCGTCCTCCGGGTCGGCCGCCCCGCCGGGAAAGGCTGGCTGGCCGGCATGGTTACGCAGGGTCGCGGCCCGTTGCAGGATCAGCACGTCCGGTCCGGTGTCGGGCTGCTCACCGAGCAGCACCAGCACGGCGCTCTCCCGGCCACCCTCGGCGGGGGTGGTGAGGCGGGTGAAGTCCTCGACGCGGGCCGTGCCCAGTCGACTCAGCAGCGGGTCGATCCAGCCGGGCGGTCGACGGGTCACGCCGCCACGCCCAGGTGCTGGCGTACCAGCGTGGTGAGCGAGGCGTCGTCGAGGGCTCCGGTGGCGTCGATGTGCCGGATCCGACCCCCCGCGTCGACGAAGAGGGTCAGCGGGAAGGCGTTGCGCCTCAGTTCCCGTTGCAGCGCGTCACCCTGGTCGACGAGGATCGGAAACCGTACGCCGAAGTCCTCGCCGATGGACTGGGCGCCGCTCCGGCTGTCGCGGGTGTTGACCCCGACGACCTGGAGCCGACCGGCGGTCCGCTCGCTGAGCCGCTGGAAGGCCGGCAGTTCCTTGCGGCACGGCCCGCACCAGGAGGCCCACACGTTGATCACGGCTGGCCCGGCCACGTCCCGCAGCGCGACCGGCGCGCCGCCGGTGAAGCAGGCCAGGGTCAGCGCCGGCAACTCCTGCCCGTCCGCAGCCGCAGTGGTCGCGGCCGGCGGGGTGGAGACAGCCCCGGGGCTGGGTGTCGGTGCCGCATTCAACGTGCCGCAGTCCCGGAAGGGCGACGGTCGTTCGGCGGCGGCGGCGGCCGACTTGGGTGCGGGGTCGTCGGCCGGGCTGGCGGTGCAACCGCCGACGAACAGCGCGAGCGGCACGGCGAGCAGCGCGAGCCGCCGGGTGGCCGCGCCCGTGAGCAGGCGGTTCACGGCACCTCCGCGGCGACCGCCTGCGGCGGCACCAGATCCGGGTCGACCCCGGCCGCCACGGCCAGGTCACGCGCCCGGGGGCCCTTGAGCAGCTTGGCGGCGGCGGCCGGCTCGGTCGGGCCGGTGCCGTACGAGGGGCAGAGCTTCGCGAGCGTGCACGCCCCGCAGGCCGGTTTGCGGGCGTGGCAGACCCGCCGCCCGTGGAAGATGATCCGGTGCGACAGCATCGTCCAGTCGCGCTTGGGGTACAGCGCGCCGATCGCGTGCTCGATCTTGACCGGGTCGGTCTCGGTGGTCAGTCGCCACCGATGCACCAGCCGCTGGAAGTGCGTGTCGACGGTGATACCGGGCACGTCGAAGGCGTTGCCGAGGATGACGTTGGCGGTCTTGCGGCCGATCCCGGGGAGCGTCACCAGGTCGGCGAGCCGGCCGGGAACCTGGCCGTCGTACCTGTCGACGAGGGCCTGCCCGAGTTTGAGCAGCGAGTCCGTCTTGTTGCGGTAGAACCCGGTGGGCCGGATCAGCTCCTCCATCTCGCCCCGGTCGGCGCCGGCGTACGCGGCGGCGTCCGGGTAGCGGGCGAAGAGCTTCGGGGTGACCTCGTTGACCTTCTTGTCGGTGCACTGGGCGGACAGGATGGTGGCGACGGACAGCTCCAGCGCGTTGGAGTGGTCCAGCTCGCAGTGCGCGTCGGGGTGCGTCTCGGTCAGCACCCGGCCGATCTTGCGGGCGCGGCGGGTGCGCCCGAGGTCGGTCTCGCTGGCGCCGGGAGGGCTACTGGTCACGACGGTCAGCCTACGTCGCGCCCCGGACGTTCCTCCCGGGTCAACCGCCGGTCGGCGCGGTGATCCTGCCCTGCCCGTCGAGCCGGGCCCCGCTCCTGGGGAAGTCGGTTCGGCTCAGCTCGGTGACGAGCCCCAGGCCCCGGTCGTCCGGGTCCATCGTCGGCTTGCCGGCCGAGTTCATGTACGTGGAGGTGAACGAGCCGCCGCTCCAGCTCCCGTCGGGTTTGAGCGACACCTTCAGCACACCGCCCCAGCCCAGCCGGCCGGCGTTGCTCAGCGAGTTGCCGCCGCCGGCGAAGTTGCCCAGGCTGTACGCGATCAGCCGCCCCTGGTAGAACTCCATGCCCCGCAGCACGTGCGGCCCGTGCCCGACGATCAGGTCCGCGCCCGCGTCGATCATGGCGTGGGAGAATTTGACCGGATCGCCCCGGTTCTCGCCCAGGAACAGCTCGGTGCCCGGCTTGACCCGGGTCTTGTCCGCTCCCTCGCCACCCATGTGCACCTGCACCACGACCAGATCGGCGAGGGTGGCCGCCTTCGCGACCACCGTCTTGGCCTTGGCGATGTCGACCAGGCTGTTGGACCAGACGTACGAGGAGAAGCCGGCCACGGCGACCTTGACGCCCTTGACGTCGACCACGGTGATCTCGTCCGGCGCGCCGGTGTGCTCCAGGTCGTACTTCTCCAGCGCCTGCTGCGTGTTCTGGTAGCCCTTCGGCCCGTAGTCGTAACCGTGGTTGTTGGCCTGGTTGAGCACCCGGAACCCGGCGTCACGCAGGTGCGCCGCGTACTCGGGCGGCGCACGGAACTGGAAGCAGCGGGTGGAGTTGGCCCCGCACTTGCCGGCGCCGGTGTCCACCGTCAGCGGCTCCTCCAGGTTGCCCATGACCAGGTCGGCCTTGAGCGCCCCGGTGACCGAGTCGAAGAATCCCTTGCCACCGGCGGCGGGCAGCCGACCGGGCGCGTTGCCCATGATGATGTCGCCGGTCGCGGAGAGCGAGATGACGCCGCCCCCGTTGGCGGCCGTCGCGCCGCCGCTGGCCTTCGGGCCGGCCGTGTTCAGCGGCGCGCCCGTGCCACCGCCACCGGCGCCGGGCTGCCACACCGGGGCGTCCCCGCTGTCGGCGCAGCCGGCGACGAGCAGGGCGGCCAGCAGCGCCGCGAGGCCGGCGGTGACGCGGCGGAACGGGCGGGACGCGAAAGGGGCGGTAGCGTACATCGCCCGCGACCCTACCGACCTCGGAACGCGCCGACGAGGGCCGATCGGTCGGAAGTTCAGCCGGTCAGCCGGTCTGACCAGGGCACGACCGGCCGTTCGCCGCCCGCGCGCACGGCGGCGTGGACGGCTCGGGCCAACGGGGCGCCCCACGTCGAACGTGGCCCCCCGTACGCGGCCTCCGGCCCGTCCACCGGGCAGAGCACGGTGACCGCGTCGGTGGGGGTACCCGTCCCGGGCAGTCCCAGCTCCCCGATCGCCTGGGTCTTCGCCTCGGTGGCGGTGGCGACGGCGTTGACCAGCGCCGAGTCGGCGAGCCGGGCCGGCACGTACACCACGATGTTGACCGTGCCCACCCGCTGGCTGAGCGCTCCCGTGGCCGGCGCGGCGGCGGGCACCGGTGTGCCGAGCCCGACGGTCGCCCACGCCCGCACCCCGGTGTCCGTCCGGGTCACCACCTCGGTCACGTCGACGCCGGTCAGCAGACCCACCCCGGGCCCGTCCAGGGCCAGGTCCGCGGCGAGTGCGGCCAGGTGCGCGGCGGGGTCTTCCCGGTCGTACGACATGGGCACGGTCGCGTTCAGCACCCACCGCCGGATGCCGACGCCACCACCCAGCGGGCCGCTGCTGACCGCCCGCAGGGGCCCGTCGGCCCGCCAGACGAGCAGCGGTACGTTTCGCCCGCCCTCGACGCGGCTGGTCAGAATCGGGTCCCTCAGCACGTCGGGCAGGTTACGCCCACCGATCAAGATTCCAGGGGCGACCTCTGATTCGTGCTCACGTGCGCCTAGACTTGGCGGCGCGCGAGGGGATCAGCGGACGGCGGCCCCGGCCGACGGACGGCACGCGCAACCGGAGGTGCGCAATGGACGAGGTACTGGCCCGCAGCGGGATCTTCCAGGGTGTCGACCCGGAAGCTGCCGAGGCGCTCGCCAAGGAGATGGAGACGATCGAGGTCCGCAAGGGCGAGATCGTCTTCAATGAGGGCGAGCCCGGTGACAGCCTCTACATCCTGCTGTCCGGGAAGATCAAGGTCGGCCGCCGGGCGGCGGACGGCCGGCAGAACCTGATCGCGGTGATGGGCCCGTCGGACATGGTCGGCGAGCTGTCGCTCTTCGACCCGGGTCCGCGTACGGCGACCGCCACCGCGGTGACCGACACCCGGCTGGTACGGCTGCGCAAGCAGGCGCTGCGGCCGTGGCTCAACAACCGCCCGGAGATCGCCGAGCAGCTGCTCCGGGTGCTCGCCCGGCGGCTGCGCCGGACCAACGACTCGCTCGCCGACCTGATCTTTACGGACGTGCCGGGCCGGGTGGCGAAGAACCTGCTCCAGATGGCCGGCCGCTTCGGCACCCGCGACGGCGGCGTCCTGCGCGTGACCCACGACCTCACCCAGGAGGAGATCGCCCAGCTCGTCGGCGCCTCCCGGGAGACGGTCAACAAGGCGCTGGCCGACTTCGCCTCGCGCGGCTGGCTGCGGCTGGACGGCAAGAGCATCATCATCCTGGACCCGGAGCGTCTGGCCCGCCGCGCCCGCGTCTGAGACATCGGTACGTCCCCGCCTTCCGTCCCCGACGGCAAGGCGGGGACGTATCTGTCTGCCCGTTTGTCTGCCCGGCGCAGAATCGCTGGGTCGGGACGGCTGGCGGGGTGAAGTGTGGGGCCATGCTGAACCGGGTCGCCGTGCTCTCCGACATCCATGGTGTGCTGCCCGCGCTGGAGGCGGTGCTGGCCGAGCCGGACGTCGCCGCCGCCGACCTCATCGTGCTGACCGGCGACATCGCGGCCGGTCCGCAGCCGGTCGAGGTGCTGGACGTGCTCGCCGGGCTCGGTGACCGGGCCTGCTGGGTGGGCGGCAACTGCGAACGTGAGCTGGTCGAGGCGCGTGCGGGCCGCCCCGCCTCGATAGAGGTGTCGAACTGGGCCGCCGGCCAGCTTCGGGACGATCAGGTAGCCCGGCTGGCCGCGCTGCCCGCGACCGTGACGCTGGAGGTCGACGGCCTGGGCCCGACGCTGTTCTGCCACGCGACGCCCCGCGACGACGAGGAGATGGTGCTCGTCGACTCCCGGATGGCGCGCTGGGCGGAGGTGTTCGCCGGTCTGCCGGCCGAGGTCTCCACGGTCGTCTGCGGTCACACCCACATGCCCTTCACCCGGCTGGTCGACCGACGGCTGGTCGTCAACGCGGGCAGCGTCGGCATGCCGTACGGGGGCGCGGGCGCGTGGTGGGCCCTGCTCGGGCCGGGCGTCCAGCTCCGCCGTACCGCGTTCGACGTGGACGCGGCCTGCGCCCGGGTGACGACGGAGTCGGGCTATCCGGACGCCGCCGCGTGGGCCGACGAGTACCTGCGCTCCCGCCACAGCGACGCCGACGCGCTCGCCGTCTTCGGCCCCCGCGACGGCCGCTGAACCGCACGGATCCGCCCGACGCGTACACGTTCGACCAGCCAGCCCTCGCCCCGGCACGGCCGGGTGATCGGTGGCGAGCAGGACCGCGGAGTAGGTGGTTGGGCCCTGTCGAGCTGCCCCGAATCTGGGGCAGGCGATTCGGGAGGCGACGCGACCCGCCTGCCCCATTCCTGGGGCAGCTCGACAGGGCCCAAGGAGAGCGGTGGGGCCGCCCGACAGACCGCGAGAACACCAGGTGAGAGCCGCCCGACAGGGCCCAAGGAGAGCGGTGGGGCCACTCGACAGACCGCAAGAACACCAGGTGAGAGCCGCCCGACAGAGCCCGCAGACACCCGGTGGGAGCCGCCCCGGGCCACCGCTCGTCGCCTGGCGCCACAAAAAGTCAGTCTTGACTGTTTGTTTCCCAGGCCACAGGCTGTTCGCATGCCTCCCGCATCGACACGTGTTCCCCAGCAGGAGCGCAGTCGCGCCACCCGGGCCCGCCTGCTGGAGGCCACAGTCGACTGCCTCATCGAGCACGGCTGGTCCGGCACCACGACCACCGTCGTGGCCGCCCGGGCCGGCGTCTCGCGGGGTGCCCAGTTGCACCACTACCCCACGAAGGCCGCGCTGGTCACGGCCGCCGTGGCGCACCTGGCCGAACGCCGCGCCGACGAGCTGCGCACCGAGGCCGAGGCGTTGCCGGCCGGCCCGCAGCGACTGGACCGGGTGATCGATCTGCTCGGGGTGGCCTTCACCGGGCCGCTCTTCGTCGCCGCGCTCGAACTGTGGGTGGCGGCCCGCACCGACCGCGAGCTTCGCGACGCCCTCGTGCCGCTGGAGGCGACGGTCGGCCGGGAGATGCACCGGCTCACCGTCGCGCTGCTCGGGGTCGACGAGCGCCGACCTGGCGTCCGCGAGGCGGTGCAGGCCACCCTCGACCTGATGCGCGGGCTCGGAGTGGCCAACCTGCTCAGCGACGACTCGGCCCGTCGTACCGCCCTGCTCGTCACCTGGAAACGTCAGCTCGCCACCCTGCTCACGCCCTGACCCCGGCCATCGGGGCCCGCACCGACCGGAGGCACCATGGTCGACCTCAGTGACCTGCTCACGGATCTGACCGACGAGTGCGCCGACCTGGACGCGCTGGTCGCGCCGCTGTCCGTGGCCGGCTGGGCCCGCCCGACCCCGGCGGCAGGCTGGACCATCTCGCACCAGATCGCCCACCTGGCCTGGACCGACCACGTGGCGCTGCTGGCCGCCACCGACGCCGAGGCGTTCTACGCGACGGTGACCGGAGCGCCGGACGTGACCCGGCTGGTGGACGCCGGGGTCGACGAGTTCCTGGCACCCCCCGCCGACCTGCTGGCCCGCTGGCGGGCCGGCCGGGCCGCGCTCGTCGACGCACTGGCCGCCGTTCCGGCCGGCGACAAACTGCCCTGGTACGGCACCCGGATGTCGGCCACCTCGATGGCGACCGCGCGGATCATGGAGACGTGGGCGCACGGTGAGGACGTGGCCGACGCCCTCGGTGTCGTCCGGCCGGCCACCGACCGCCTCCGCCACGTGGCGCACCTCGGTGTGCGTACCCTCGGGCACGGGTTCACCGCCCACGGCCGTGCCGTACCAGCGTCGCCGGTCCGGGTCGAGCTGGCCGCGCCCGGCGGCGACACCTGGGTCTGGGGGCCGGCGGACGCCGCCGACCGGGTGAGCGGTCCGGCCCGGGACTTCTGTCTCCTGGTCACCCAGCGCCGGCACCGGGCGGATCTCGCCCTACGGCCCACCGGCCCGGTCGCCGACGAATGGCTCGACGTGGCCCAGGCCTTCGCCGGACCGCCGGGCGACGGCCGGACGCCAGCCAGCGGAGACGGGGTACGCCCGTGACCCGTATCGGCAACGCCTCCGGCTTCTACGGTGACCGGTTCACCGCCTGGCGGGAGATGCTCGACGGCGGCGAGCTGGACGTGCTGACCGGCGACTACCTGGCCGAGTTGACCATGCTGATCCTCGGTCGGGACCGGCTCCGCGACCCCGACCTCGGCTACGCGAAGACGTTCCTGCGCCAGGCGGAGACGTGCCTCGGCACGGCCCTCGACCGGGGGGTGCGGGTCGTGACCAACGCGGGCGGGTTGAACCCGGCCGGACTGGCCGCCGCCATCGAGGCGCTCGCCGGCCGCCTGGGCCTGGCGGTGCGGGTCGGGTACGTCGAGGGCGACGCCCTCCAACGGGCCGACGCGCTCACCGCGAACGCGTACCTGGGCGCGTTCGGGATCGCCGCCTGCCTCGACGCCGGGGCCGACGTGGTCGTGACGGGTCGGGTCACCGACGCGTCGCTGGTGGTGGGCCCGGCCATCGCGCGGTACGGGTGGAGTCGCGACGATCTCGACGAGCTGGCCGGGGCCACCGTCGCGGGGCACCTCCTCGAATGCGGCGCACAGGTCACCGGCGGCAACTTCAGCTTCTTCACCGAGCTGCCCGACGGCGGGCACCGGCCCGGCTTCCCGATCGCCGAGGTGCGCCCCGACGGTTCCGCTGTGCTCACCAAGCATCCGGGCACCGGTGGCGCGGTCACCGTGGAGACCGTCACCGCCCAACTGTTGTACGAGGTCGGCGGGCCGGCGTACCTGGGGCCGGACGTGGTCACCCGGCTGGACACGGTGACCCTGCACCCCGACGGACCGGACCGGGTGCGCGTCACCGGCGTACGGGGTACCCCGCCGCCGCCCACGCTCAAGGTGGGCGTCAACAACCTCGGCGGCTTCCGGAACTCGATGACGTTCGTCCTGTGCGGCCTCGACATCGAGGCGAAGGCGGCCCTGGTACGGGGGCAGATCGCCGAGGCGGTCGGCAGCGCCGGGCTGGAGTTCACCCTCGCCCGCACCGACCACCCCGACGCCGCCGACACCGAGGCGGCCAGCGCCCTGCTGCACGTACACCTGCGCGACAGTGACCGGACGCGGGCCGGGCGGGTCTTCTCGGCCGCCGCCGTGGAGCTGGCACTGGCCTCGTACCCGGGTTGCACGCTGACCACCCTGCCGGGCGACGCGACCCCGTACGGCGTCTTCACCGCCGACACCGTGCCGCAGGACGAGGTAGCGCAGGTGGCGGTCCTGCCCGGCGGCGAACGGGTGTCGATCGCCCCGCCGGTCCGCACGGCCCCGATCGCGCCGGACGAGGCGGCGTCGGCTGGCGACGCGGCGGTCACCGGCCCGACCCGGCGCGGAGCGCTGGGTGAGCTGGTCGGCGCGCGCTCGGGCGACAAGGGCGGGGACGCCAACCTCGGCGTCTGGGCGCGCTCCGATGCCGGGTACGCGTGGCTGCGCGCCTGGTTGACCGTCGAGCGGCTGGCCGGGCTGCTGCCGGAGACGGCGCCGCTGGCCGTCCGGCGCTACGAGCTGCCGAACCTGCGCGCGGTGAACTTCGTGATCGAGGGCCTGCTCGGGGCCGGGGTCGCCGCGTCCACCCGGTTCGACCCGCAGGCCAAGGCGCTCGGTGAGTTGCTCCGCGCGCGAATCGTCGACCTACCGGCGGAGGTCGCCCGATGAGCATCGTGGACACGCCGGAGCGTCGACAGCTCCGTGAGTTGACCCGGGCGTTCGTCACCCGGGAGGTGCTGCCGCACCTGGACGACTGGGAGCGGGCCGGCGAGGTCCCCCGGGCCCTGCACGCCACGGCCGCGAAGCTGGGCCTGCTCGGCATCGGCTTTCCCGAGTCGGTCGGTGGCAGCGGCGGCGACCTGCTCGACTCGATCATCGTGACCGAGGAGCTGATCCGTTCCGGCGGATCGTCCGGGCTGGTCGCGGCCCTGTTCACGCACGGCATCGCGCTGCCGCACATGGTCGCCGCCGCCGGTGCCCGCACCGGCGGATCGTTTGGCGGTCGCCTCACCGGCGTCCCGTCCCCGGGTGACGACGGCCTAATCGAGCGGTACGTCCGACCCACCCTGGCCGGCACGATGATCGGCGCCCTGGCCATCACCGAGCCGGACGGCGGTTCGGACGTGGCCGGCATCCGCACGACCGCCCGCCGGGACGGCGACCGCTACGTGGTGAACGGGTCGAAGACCTACATCACCAGCGGTCACCGGGCCGACTTCGTGACCACGGCGGTGTGCACGGACTTCCCGGGAAGCGGCAACCTGACCCTGCTCGTGATCGACAAGGATTCGCCCGGGTTCACCGTGGGACGCCGGTTGGAGAAGTTGGGTTGGCACTGCTCGGACACCGCTGAGCTGTCCTTCGTGGATGTACGGGTGCCGGTGACCAACCGGATCGGCGCGGAGAACACCGGCTTCCTGGCGATCATGCAGCACTTCGCGGCGGAGCGGCTCTCGCTGGCGACGCAGGCGTACGCGACCGCGCAACGCTGTGTGGAGCTGGCGGTGCGCTGGTGCCGGGACCGGCAGACCTTCGGGCGTCCGCTGGTCGGCCGGCAGGTGGTCCGGCACCGGTTGGCCGAGATGCACACGCGGGCCGAGGCGGCCCGGTCGTACGTCCACGAGGTGGCCGCCCGGGTGGCTGCGGGCGAGCCCGTGGTGACCGAGGTGGCGATGGCGAAGAACGTGGCCGTGGCCGCCTGCGACCACGTCGTCGACCAGGCGTTGCAACTGCACGGTGGCTTCGGCTACCTGCGCGACGCCGAGGTGGAGCGGCACTACCGCGACGCGCGGATCCTCGGCATCGGCGGCGGCACCACCGAGATCATGAACGAGATCATCGCGAAGGGCATGGGCTTGTGACCATTCTGGACAGCGCGATCGACCCGGCCGCGCCCGGATCCGCGGCGAACCGGGCGGCCCTGGTGGAGCGGCTGGCCGAGTTGGACGCCGCGCTCGACCAGGCGCGCGCGGGCGGCGGCGAGAAGTACGTGTCGCGGCACCACGCACGCGGCAAGCTGCTGCCCCGGGAGCGGATCGAGTTGCTGGTCGACGCCGACAGTCCGTTCCTCGAACTGTCGCCGGTCGCCGCGTACGGCACGGACTTCCCGGTGGGGGCCAGCGTGGTCACCGGCATCGGGGTCGTCGAGGGCGTGGAGTGCCTGATCGTCGCCAACGACCCGACGGTACGCGGCGGCGCGGTCAATCCATGGTCCCTCGCCAAGACCCGGCGGGCCGGTGAGATCGCCCTGGCCAACCGGCTGCCCATGGTCAACCTGGTCGAGTCGGCCGGGGCGGACCTGCCCACGCAGGCGGAGATCTTCATCCCCGGCGGTCGGGTGTTCCGTGACCTGACCCGCCTCTCGGCGGCGGGCATCCCCACGGTCAGCGTGGTGTTCGGCAACGCGACGGCCGGCGGCGCGTACGTGCCGGGGATGTCGGATCACGTGATCATGATTCGGGACCGGTCACAGGTCTACCTGGCCGGGCCACCACTGGTGAAGATGGCGACCGGAGAGGTCACCGACGACGAGTCGCTGGGCGGCGCGGCGATGCACGCCGGCACGTCCGGGTTGGCCGACTACCTGGCCGAGGACGAGCGCGACGGCATCCGCCTGGCCCGCCAGTGCATACGCCGACTGAACTGGCGCAAGCGGGGTCCCGCGCCGCGGACGGCGGTGCCCCGGCCGCCGAAGTACGACCCGGAGGAGCTGCTGGGCATCGTCAGCTCCGATCTGAAGGTGCCGTTCGACCCGCGTGAGGTGCTGGCCCGCATCCTGGACGGCAGTGACTTCGACGAGTTCAAGCCGGCGTACGGGGACTCGCTGGTCACCGGCTGGGGCGAGCTGCACGGATATCCGGTGGGCGTGCTGGCCAACGCGCGAGGGGTGCTGTTCAGCGCGGAGGCGCAGAAGGCGGCCCAGTTCATCCAGCTCGCCAACGCCTCCGACACCCCGTTGATCTTCCTGCAGAACACCACCGGCTACATGGTCGGCACCGAGTACGAGCAGCGCGGGATCATCAAGCACGGCGCATTGATGATCAATGCCGTGTCCAACTCGACGGTGCCGCACCTCACGGTGAACCTCGGGGCCTCGTACGGGGCCGGCAACTACGGCATGTGCGGTCGGGCGTACGAGCCGAGGTTCCTGTTCACCTGGCCGAACGCCAAGTCGGCGGTGATGGGTCCGGCACAGCTCGCCGGCGTGCTGTCGATCGTGGCCCGGCAGGCCGCCGCCGCCCGTGGACGTGACTACGACGAGGAGTCCGACGCGGCGATGCGGATGATGGTCGAGCAGCAGATCGAGTCGCAGTCGGGCGCGCTGTTCCTCTCCGGCCGGCTCTACGACGACGGGGTGATCGACCCTCGGGACACGCGTACCGTCCTCGGCCTCTGTCTATCGGCGATCCACAACGGACCGGTCAGGGGCGCCGACGGCTTCGGCGTCTTCCGGATGTAGAGGGAGTCGCCAATGATCACCAGACTGCTCGTGGCCAACCGGGGCGAGATCGCCCGCCGGGTCTTCGCCACCTGCCGGGCGATGGGCGTGCAGACCGTCGCCGTGCACTCGGACGCGGACGCCGACGCGCCCTTCGTCGCCGAGGCCGACCAGGCGGTCCGGCTGCCGGGCGCCACGCCGGCCGAGACGTACCTGCGGGTGGATCTCATCCTGGACGCGGCGCGGTGCAGCGGCGCGGACGCCGTCCACCCGGGTTACGGGTTCCTCGCCGAGAACGCCGAGTTCGCGGCGGCGGTGGCCGACGCGGGCCTGACCTGGGTCGGTCCGCCGGCCAAGGTCATCGCCGCGATGGGTGACAAGCTGGCGGCGAAGGCGCTGCTCGCCGAGGCGGGCGTGCCGATGCTGCCGAGCTGGACCGACGTCGACCAGGTCACCGACTTCCCGGTGCTGGTGAAGGCGTCCGCCGGTGGCGGTGGCCGGGGCATGCGGATCGTCCGGGACGCCGCCGAGCTGGCCGAGGCCGTCGCCTCCGCGCGGCGCGAGGCGGCTTCGGCGTTCGGTGACGGCACGGTCTTCATCGAGCGGTACGTCGAGCGCGGCCGGCACGTCGAGGTGCAGATCCTCGGCGACACCCACGGGACCGTGCAGGTGCTCGGCGTCCGGGAGTGCTCGATCCAGCGCCGGCACCAGAAGATCATCGAAGAGGCGCCCGGTCTGGTGCCAGCCGAGGTGCGGGAGCGTCTGCACGAGGCCGCCGAGGCCGCCGGACGAGCTGTCGACTACGTGGGCGCGGGCACTGTCGAGTTCCTGCTGACGCCCGACGGGGCGGTCTACTTCCTCGAGATGAACACCCGACTCCAGGTGGAGCATCCGGTCACCGAACTGACCACTGCGGACGGGCTGGACCTGGTCCGGATGCAGGTGCTGGTGGCCGAGGGTGAGCCGCTGCCGGCGCAGCACCACGATCCCGACACCCGTGGCCACGCGATCGAGGTGCGGCTCTGCGCCGAGGAGCCGACGCAGGGTTGGCGGCCCGCCACCGGCACCCTGCACCGCTTCCAGGTGCCGGGCGTGGACCGCGAGTTCGGCTCGATCCAGCGAGCGGGCCTGCGACTTGACTCCGGCGTGGTGGCCGGCTCGGTGGTAAGCGTGCACTACGACTCGCTGCTGGCCAAGGTGATCGCCGTGGCCCCGACCCGGTCCGAGGCCATCCGCGCGCTCGCGGGCGCGCTGGCGCGGGCCGAGATTCACGGCGTCGCCACCAACCGGGATCTGCTGGTCCGGGTGCTGCGCAGCCCGGAGTTCACGGCCGGCGAGATCGACACCGGCTTTCTGGACCGGCACCCGGAGGTCTTCGCGCCGCTGCTCCCCGCCGACCAGCTCCCGGTCACCGCGCTCGCCGCCGCGTTGGCCGGCGCCGCACACCGCCGATCGACCGCACCGGTGCTCGCCGGCCTCCCCTCCGGTTGGCGCAACGTGCCGGCCGTCGGACAGGTCACCCGCTTCACCGGTCCGGACGGCGAGATCGAGGTCCACTACCGGCTCGACCGCACCGGCGGCCTGGTCGATTGGTCCGTCGCGCAGCACGCCGACCCGGACGACCCCGACGGGTGCCGCGCCGCCGGCCAACCGGGCGCCCCTGACGGGAGCGCCGAGCGGCAGGTGGTCGAGCTGGTCGAGGCCAACCCGGACCGCGTGGTCCTCGACGTCGACGGGGTGCGGCGGTCGTACCGCGTACACCGGGTGGGGTCGGAGGTCTTCGTGGACGGCCCGGACGGGGCGGCGAGCCTGGCCGAGCTGCCGCGTCTGCCCCTGCCGACCGCGGAGCTGGCCGCCGGGTCGCTGCTCGCGCCACTGCCCGGCGCGGTGACCCGGGTGCACGTCGAGGTCGGCCAGCGCGTCGCGGCCGGCGACCTTCTGCTCACCCTCGAAGCGATGAAGCTGGAACATCCCGTGCTCGCCCCGACCGACGGCGTGGTCGCCGAACTGCCGGTGTCCGCCGGTGGTCAGGTACGGACGGGCGACGTGCTGGCCGTTATCGGAAAGGACCACTGATGAACTTCGACCTCACTTCCGAACAGGACCAGTTGCGCGACGCGGTACGGGCGCTCGGCCGCCGGTACGGGCACGGCTACTTCGTCGAGAAGGCGAAGGCCGGTGAGCACACCACCGAGCTGTGGGCCGAGGCGGGCCGGCTCGGCTACCTGGGGGTCAACATCCCCACCGAGTACGGCGGTGGGGGCGGCGGCATCACCGAACTGGCAATCGTCTGCGAGGAGTTGGCGGCGGCCGGCTGCCCGCTGCTGCTGTTGGTGGTGTCCCCCGCCATCGCGGCCACCGTGATCGCCCGACATGGCACCGAGGAACAGCGCAAACGGCACCTGCCCGGTCTCGCCGACGGCTCGGCGAAGATCGTCTTCGCGATCACCGAGCCGGAGGCCGGATCCAACTTCCACCGCCTCGGCACGGTGGCCCGCCGCGACGGCGACGACTGGGTGCTCAACGGCCGCAAGTGCTACATCTCCGGGGTCGACGAGGCGGGTCACGTGCTCGTCGTCGCGAGGACGGAGGACTCCGCCACCGGGAAGCTCAAGCCCGCGCTCTTCATCGTGCCGACCGACGCGGCCGGGCTGACCCGGTCCAAGCTGGACATGGAGATCGTGTCCCCGGAGAACCAGTTCCTGCTCTACCTGGACGACGTGCGGGTGCCCGCCGACGCGCTGGTCGGCGAGTCCCTCGACGCCGGGTTGCCGGCCCTGTTCAGCGGGCTCAACCCCGAGCGGATCACGGTGGCCGCGATGGGTGCCGGCACCGGCCGGTACGCCATCGAGCGCGCCAGCGAGTACACCGCCACCCGCAAGGTCTGGGGTGGCCGGAGCATCGGCTCGCACCAGGGGGTGTCGCATCCGCTGGCGCACGCGGCCGTGCAGGTGGAGCTGGCCCGCCTGATGATCCAGAAGGCGGCCACGCTGTACGACGCCGGCCGTGACCTGGAGGCCGGGGTGGCCGGCAACATGGCCAAGTACGCGGCCGGCGAGGCCGCCGCGCTCGCCGTGGACACCGCCGTGCAGGCCCTCGGCGGGGCCGGCATGACCACCGAGTACGGGGTGGCGACGCTGTTGGGCGCGGTGCGGGCGGGTCGGATAGCCCCGGTCAGCCGGGAGATGATCCTCAACTTCGTCGCCCAGCACGTCCTGGGTCAGGAGAAGTCCTACTGAGGCGCGGCGGGCGGCCCGGGGGCGCGGCAGGCGGCGTCGATGCGGTGCACCGGGCGGACGCGGCGGCCCAGCCCTTCCAGCAGCGAGTCCTCGACGTGGAAGTCGTGGATGCGCAGCCGGTGCCGGGGCAACTCCTCCTCGCTCGGGCAGAGCACCTGCGCCCGGACGAGGCCGACGGGCACGTACCGGACCCCACCCCGCTCCTGCAGGATCACCATGTTGACATCGTCGGTGGTCACCACGTGCCCTCGTACGTCCTCGGTCGGGCCGTTCTCGGCGCCCACCGTGGTGACGGTGAGCGGTAGGACCGGTGTGCTGATCACCGGCAGCGCGGCCCAGAGCAGCATGGCCAGCACCGCCACCTCGGTCACCGACGCCAGCGGACGGATGACCACGCCGGGCAGCGGCCCGGCGATGAACAGCGCCAGCACCGGCGGGACCGTCAGCAGCGCCAGCACCAGCAGGTCACCCTCCGCGCCGGCGGCGCGCAGGGTGGGCACCATCAGCCACCCGTACCCGGCGAACAGCGCGATGATCGCCAGGAACCGGGGTACGACCCATTCGTGCAACCGCTCCGGCCGGAGCTGGAACGCGGCCGCGAACGCGGGCAGCAGCAGCGGCAGGTAGAGCAGCGGCCAGGTGAGCAGGGCGAGCAGAAAGCTGGCCAGCACGAACCAGGCCGGGGTGAGGTCCGCCCAGCGGGCGAAGAGTGGACGACGTCGGGTGCCGGGTGGCAGGCGCTCCACGCTCACGGCCAGCACCGCGCCGAGCGCGAAGACGGCGACCAGCCCGGTGGAGAGCAGTCGGGCCGCGGTGGTGAGGAAACCCGCGAGCAGGTTGACCGTCCCGACGTTGGCGACCAGCAACAGGGTGGTCTGTAGCTCGCCGCCCGCCTCCACGCCGAGCCGGAGCACCGAGAAGATCGCCGGCACGCCCACGACCGCGGTCCAGAACGACTGGCTGGCCCGCGCCCGCCGTTCCGACGGGTCCCAGGGCACACGCCCGGGCTCGACCTGGGCGGTCGGCTCGACCGGCACCGCCGCACGGGGCGGTGGAACCGGGCCGTCGGTGGCGGTCGGCGTCGTGCTCACGACGAGGGCGACTTGTCGTCGAAGTCCACCAGTTTCGGCACGTTCAGCGGCTGCGGCTGACGCTTCTCGACGTGCAACCACGGCCCGAGGGTGCTGTTGTACGCGATCTGCCAGGGGCTCGCCTCCCCGTTGCGGCCCATCTGGTAGCTCTTCTGCAGGAAGTACGCGACGAGGTCACGCAGCGCGGGGTCGCCGATGGGCACGCCGATGCCCAGCAGTTCGCTGGTGCCGAACGGCATGTCGACGACCTCGAACTCCCTCGGGTAGATGGACAGGAAGCCGGCGAGGATCGTCTCGTCGGAGCTGACCGCGTCGTACCGGCCGCGCCGGATACCGTCGACGCAGTCCCCCACGTCCTTCACCACGAACGTTCTGACCTGGTGCTTCTCCAGCTCGGCCTCAGTGGTGGACCCACCGCTGGTGCAGACCTTGTAGGCCGGGTCACGCAGGTCCTCAATGGTGCGGATCTTGTCCTTGAGCCGGACCGGCACCATCACCTCCTGGGTGGTGACGAAGTACGGGCCGGCGAAGCTGACCAGCTTCTCGCGCTCCTCGGTCATCGAGAAGCTGGACACCACAAGATCCACCGTGCCGCCCTGCAGCGCCGGGATGCGGTTCTCGGTGGCCACCGACACGAACTCCAGCCGCTGCTCGCCCTGGTAGCCCAGCGAGGCCGCGATGTACTTGCCGATCTCGACGTCGAAGCCGACGTGCTGGCCGTTACGCAGGTCGCCCATCAGCGGCTCCTTGGTGGCGACGCCGATGCGCAGCGTCGACTGACCGAAGGTGTGCGACTCCCGCAGTTTCTGCTGGACCGACGGCAGGTCCGGCTCCTTGCGGCTGTCGCATCCGGCCGCAGCGGCCAGGGTGAGGGTCAAAGCGACCGCCAGCGTCGTCGCGACCGAGCGGAGCCGGGACCGGGGTGGGCGTACGTTCATGGGCGACCTCGCTGACGGAGCAGCCTGCGGAACACCGAGAGTAGCGAGGCGAGTCCACTGCGTACGCGATCCGATCGGTCAGGTCGACCCAACCGTTTGATCGACGCCGCTCGGCGTGGCGGATCGCCTCTGCGGTTGACAGCGAGCCGGGCCACGACATGCTGGAAGGGTGAATCGACTCTCCAGGATCGATGCGCGGATGGTGGCGGCGGTCGCGGCCCCGGGTGCCCTCGCGCTGCTGATCCTGCTGGTCGTCCTGCGCCGGCAGGACCTTGTCGGGGTCGTTCTCGCGCTGTTGTGCGTGCTGCTGGCGACGGTCGCCACCGTCGCCGTGTCGGCCGCCCGCCAGCGTGACGAACCGGAGCCGGCGGAGCAGCCGAACCCCACCGCCCCACCGGACCTGATGCCGTACGGCATCGACGCGGACACCCTCGACGCGCTGGACAGCCGGGACGCGTTGCGTGCGGTGCGTGACCGGGGACGGACGCGCGGCGGGTTCAGCGACCGGTGAGAGTGGGGGCGGTGAGCGCGTCGACGCCCCGGCCGGCCAGGCAGCGGTAGACCCGGTCGACGTTGCCGTCGACGGGCGGCAACACCTCCAGGTGCCAGCCGGCCGGCTCGGTGATCTCGGTGGTCAGCCGGAACGTCGTGGCGCTGCACACCTGTCGTACCTGCTCGGCGGCGACCACCTCGTCGTGGTCCGCGCCCACCAGCGGCACCGGCAGGATGCCCTCGGCGTACGCCTCCCAGGTGTGCCGGCCGTCGCAGGGGACCCGGGCCGCCTCCGCACGTTCGCCGCGGATGCGCACCGGGCCGAAGCACTCCAGTTCGGGCAGACAGCGGGCGCCACTGGGCAGTGCGGTCGGCACGCCGGCGCAACCGGGCAGCGGCCCGGTTGCCGGGGCCGCGACCCGGGTCACCGAGGGGGACGGGCTGGGCGGCCCGTCACTGCTGGCCACCCAGGCGCCGGTGGTGGCGGAGGCGGCGAGCGCCAGCACGCCGGCGCCGCCGAGGAACCAGCGTCGCCGCCAGCGCCGCCCGCCGGGCACGCCGGGGCGGGTGTCCTCGACCGGTGGACGGGGACCGGGCTGGCCCGTGCCGTACAGGCCGGATCGGGGCGAGCCACCGCCGATCGAGGCGCCGCCGCTGAGGGGGGCGCCACTCACCGGGGCGGCCGGCCCGCCGAACGGCAGGGTGGTGAGCAGGTCGTGCAGTTCGAGCGCGGACGGCCGCTCGCCCGGATCGTTGGCCATGCCGAGCCGCAGCACGTCGATCAGCTCGTCCGGCACGCCGGGCAGGGCGGGGATCGGCTGGTTGAACATCTCCAGCACGGTCACCAGACTGGGGTTGCGCTCGGACTGCCACCGCGGCGGTCGGCCGTGCATCACCGCGTAGAGGGTGGCGCAGAGCGCGTACACGTCGACGGCCGGCGATGGCGGGCTGTGGCTGAACATCTCCGGTGGCGCGTACGCCGGGGTGAGCACCTCCAGGGTGACCGAGGCGTCCCGGGCCTCGGCCAGTACGGCCAGCCCGAAGTCGGCAAGCACCGCCGAGTTGAAGTGTGAGTAGAGGATGTTCGCGGGCTTGACGTCCCGGTGCAGCACCCCGGCGCCGTGCGAATGGGCCAACGCGTCGGCGATCTTGATGCCGAGGTCGCGGGCCTCCACCGGCCCGAGCGGCGAGTTGCGCATCCGCTCGGCGTACGACCCGTCGCAGAGTTCCATGATCAGGTACGGGTGCTGGTCGACGGTCACGCCGACGTCGAAGAGATCCACGACGTGCGGGTGCGACGACATCCGTCCGGCCGCCCGCGCCTCGCGCAGGAAGCGGGCCTGGTCGCGTTCGCTGTCCAGCGTGCGATTTTCGACCTTGACGGCGACCTCGCGGTCGACGGAGATCTGGGTGGCCTGGTAGACGGTGGCGTAACCACCTCGGGCAAAGACCCGCAAATCAGTCAGACCGGGCACGATCGGCACCGGCAGGCCGCCGGTCGGGGTGTCGGTCACCGCTCGAAAATACCCAACCCTGCCGGTGGCTCAGCGCACCGCGTCCGCCGAAGCGGCCGGCGCTGAAGCGGCAGAGGCGGGCGGCGTGCCCCGGCGAGCGTCCATCCGCAGGCCGACCGCGGTCGCCACCGCACCGAGCCCTTCCCACGCGGCCACGCCGAAGAACCTGTCGGGAGCGATGTCGGCCAGCACGGCGATGGTGAACACGGTGAAGGTGACCAACCGGAACACCACCGTGAACCGGTAGAACGACCGCCACTCGGTGACCGTCGCGAGCAGGTAGTAGACGCCCATGTTGAACGCCGCCATCGAGGACGCCAGCAGGAAGGTGCCGGTGTAGTCGCCGGCGGAACGCATCGCCGGCACCTCGAACCCGAGCATGCGCAACTGCGCCTCCGGCCAGAGCAGACCGACGCCGCCCATCACGAGCGCCAGGACGCCGAAGACCGCGATGGTCCAGCCGGCGACGGAACGCGGCAGCTTCATGGTGGGCCTCCCCCAGGCACGGCGACGGTCACCACTGTGGAGCACCGCGCGGTGGTGACACGCTAGCCGCTCCCCGGGACAACCACATCCCCAGAACCGCCAAAACCCACCGAACCCCTACCCACCCGCGGGCGACGATCATGACGTTATTGCGTCGACACGCCGGCGTCGGTGGCAACAACTTCATGATCACCGGGCGGGGGGTTCGTGGGGGTCAGGCGTTCCTGGAGGGCTTTGGCGGCCCGTCGTTCGCTGCGCTGTTCCGTCGCGTACGCCAGGCGGACCGCCTCGTCGGCGCAGGACCGGGCCTCCTCCGGGTGGCCGCAGGCCGCCAACGCCTCGGCGAGCACGCTCGCCGCGATCACCTGACTGCGTACGTCCTCGGCGGGTGCGGCGACCGCCCGTCGGGCCCAGTCCAGCGCCTGCTCCCGCTGACCGTGGGCGAGCAGCGCCGACGCGTACCGGGCCATGGTCTGGCGGCGGGACAGGAGCAGGGAGGGCGTGGTGGCGGCGGCCGTCGCCACGGGGGCGAGCAGCCCGACCGCAGTCGCCGGATCGCCGGCCGCCAGTCGGGCGGTGGCCAGCAGCACCCGGGGCGCGACCTGCGCCGGCGCCTGCGGGTTGTGCGGCTCGACGGCCGTCAACACCGCCCGTGCGGCCTGCTCTGCGGTCTCGTGGTCGCCCATGTCCAGCGCCACGGAGCCGCGCAGCGTGCCGGCCATTCCGGTGAGCAGCGGGTGGGAGGTCTGCTCGGCGTACACCAGGGCGTCGGTGAGCAGGTCGGCCGCGTGTTCCGGCTCGCCCAGCCCACGCGCCACGACGGCCCGGACCACCAGCGCGAACCCGCGCCCCCAGTCATCGGAGGCGGCCGCGAACTCGCGGTACGCGCGGCGGGCCTCCCGGTCCGCCTCGGCCAGGTCGCCCAGCTCCGCGGTGGCGTACGCCGCGACCGCGCGCAGCGTACCCACCGCCCACGCCTCGCCCACCCGCTCGCCGAAGGGCAGGAAGACCTGCGCCAGGCGGCACGCCTCCCGCAGCCGACCGGCGAGCAGCCGGGCGAACGCGGTGGTGCCCCGCAGCCACGCCCGACCGTACGGGTCCTTCAGCTCGGCGAAGAGCCGTGCGGCCCGACCGAGCACGGCGTCGGTGCCGGCGAAGTCACCCCGGGTGGTGGTCACCCACGCCAGGTTCTGCAGCGACCAGGCCTGCCCGCGCCGATCCTGCGCGGCGAGGCTGACCTGGTACGCGGCGGCCAGCCGGCTGCTCGCCTGGCTCAGCCGACCGGCCACGAAGTCGGCCATGCCGAGCCGGCGCATGGCGGACGCGCGCAGCGTGGGCAGCCCTTCGGCGGTGGCCACCTGCAACGCCTCCTGCCAGGCGGCCTCCGCCCGGCCCTGCTCACCGAGGGTCTGCTGGGCCTGCCCGGCGAGCAGCAGGGCGCTGGCCCGGGTGGCGTCGTCCCCCGCGTTCGCGGCGATCTTCTCGGCGAAGGCGAGCGCGTCCACCACCCGACCGATCTGCAGCAGCGCGCGGGCGTGCACCACCCGGTCGGTCGCCGGCACCCCGTCGCGAGCCAGTTCGCTGGCGCGTTCGGCGTACTCGACGGCGAGGGCGGGCTCCCCGGCGGACAGTGAGCGGCGGGCGGCCCGGCCGAGTGCGGCGATCCCGAGCGGGACCACGGCGCGGGCCGGCGCGTCCGGTCGCAGTTTCACCGCGTCGGCGAGCGTGGCCGCCCGCTGCACGTGTGCGGCGACGAAGTCGTCGCGGGCCTCCTCCGAGAAGCCGCCCGCGGTGACACCCTCGGCCGGCGCGGCCCAGCGGGCCAACGCGGCGTGCCGCTCGGCCAACTCCGCCTTGCTCACCCCGGCGTACGCGGCCTCCCGCATGAGCGGGGTGGCGAACGCGTACCCGGAGCGGGTGCGGTGCAGCATGCGGCGTTGCAGCAACTCCTCGACGGCGCGGTCGAACTCGACGGCGACCACCGCCGACGGCCTCCCGTCCCGGCGCTGCTCGCGGAGCGCTTCCAGCGCGCCCGTCGCCACGGTGTCGCCGACGACGGCGGCGTCGCGCAGCACGGAACGGGCGTCCGGAGGCAGCGCGTCGATCCGGGCGGCGAGGACGGCCGCGAGGTCCCGCGAGAGCAGCCGGCTGCCCAGCGAGCCGGGCACCAACCGCCAGCCGGACGAGTCCTGGTCCCGCGTGCCGGCGGCGGTGGTCAGCGCACCGCGCTCGATCAGCAGGGTGACCAACTCGGCCAGGTAGAACGGGTTGCCCTGGGCGGTGGCGAGCAGCCGGTCGGCGTCGGCCGGCGGCAACTTCCCGCCGCCGAGATAGCTGGTCAGCAGGCGGGCCGCGTCGGCGCCCCGCAGCGGCGGCAGGGAGTGCACCTCGGCGTCCGCGACACGGGTCAACGCACCGGCGGTACGGACCAGTTCGGGGCGGCCGAGCAGCAGGACGAGCACCGGGCCGGTGAGTCGGGAGAGGGTCGACCCGAGGGCGCTGATGGTCTCGGCGGTCGCGTCGTGCAGGTCGTCCACCACGATCACCAGCGGCGCTTCCGAGGCGAGCCCGCTGAGCAGGTCGGCCACGGCGTTCGGCACCGCCTCGGCGTCGGCGGCCGCCGCACCCGCGGCGCCCCACTCGCCGTTGTCGGTGCCGGAGTGCGCGGGCAGTTCGGCGTAGCCGAGCAGGGCGAGCAGTTGGTCGTTGGCGATCGGAGCCGTCTCACCCGAGCGGGCGAGACGCTGGCCGAGTCGGCGTAGCCGCTCCTCCACGGCCGGCCGGGTCAGCGCGGTGGCGGCGTCGCTGGGGAGACCGACGGCGGCACGGACCAGGTCGGCCAGGGGCGCGAGCCGACGCCGCTCGCCGAAGGCGGCGCAGCGTACCGACAGCACCCGCGCGCCGGTGTGCGCCGCGTACCGGCCGGCGCCCACGTCGTACCCGGCCGCGAGGCGCTCCACCTCGGCGGCGAACCGGGACTTGCCGATGCCCGCCTCGGCGGTCATCAGCAGCACCCGCGGGTCACCCTGGTCGATCACCTCGGCGAGTCGGCCGGCGACCCGCCCGATCTCGGTCTCCCGGCCCACGTAGGGCGCCTCGTCGCCGAGACCCGAGCGGGTGCCCGGCGCGTCCAACAGGCCCAGCAGCTCGTACGCCTCGACCGGTTCCCGCTTGCCCTTGAGCCGCAGCGGGCGCAGCGCCCGCCAGGAGGCGACGTGCCGGGTGGCGGCGGCGGTGCGCCCGCCGGCGTAGACCGCGCCGACGGCAGCGGCGTCGGCCAGCCGGGCGGCGGTGTTCACCGTGTCGCCGATGACCGTGTACTCGATGGCGGCCTGGATACCCGCGATGACGTCGCCCGTGTTCAGGCCGACCCGCAGACCGAGCGGCGCGCCGCCGCCCCGCTCGTCGTCGAGCACCCGGCGCACCGCCCGCTGCATCGACAGGGCGGCCCGGACGGCCCGCTCGGCGTCGTCCTCGTGCGCCACCGGGGCCCCGAAGACCGCCATGATCCCGTCGCCGGTCAGCTTGTCGACGTGCCCGCCGAAGGTCTTGACGGCACCGGCCAGGGCGGCGAGCACGCGGTCGGTGACCGCGCCGACGCGTTCCGGGTCGAGGTCCTCCGACCAGGAGGTGAATTCGGAGAGGTCACCGAAGAGAACGGTGACGACCCGGCGCTCGGCCGCCGGCAACGTGGCGGCCGCCGGTAGCGCGGCGCCGCAGTTGTGGCAGAACCGTGCGCCGGGGACGGCGACAGTTCCGCACACCGGGCAGGTCACGTGTGCTCCAACCCACTGACCCCCGGCGCGGATTCCCCGCTGTCGACGCCCAGATATTCGAGCTGGGCACGGACCGACCATTCCGCCGCCCACCAGAGCGAGCGGTCCACGTCCGCGTAGACCGCCGCGACCACGTCGGCGGGCGTCCGGGCGCCGGCGTCGACCGCCGACCGGACCTGGTCGAGCCGGGCCCGCCGGTGGGCGAGGTAGAACTCGGCGGCGGCGGCGCAGTCGGCCAGTGCCGGGCCGTGGCCCGGCAGCGCCGCGATCCCGGTGTACGCGGACAGCAGCTCGAGGCTGCCCAGGTAGTCGCCGAGGTTCCCGTCCGGGTGGGCCACCACGGTGGTACCCCGGCCCAGGATGGTGTCACCGGTGAGCACCACCCGCTCGTCGCCGCACTCGATGAGGAAGCAGACCGAGTCGGCGGTGTGTCCGGGAGTGTTCAGCAGGCGGATGCCGAGGGTGTCGTCGAGCGTGGTCTCGGCGCTCAGTGGGGTACCGCCGATGGTGTGCGCCGGGTCGGCGGCGAGGACCGGCGCACCGACCAGCTCGCGCAGGCGGGCGGCGCCCTCGGTGTGGTCCGGGTGGCCGTGGGTGATGAGGATCAGGCCGATCGGGCCGTGCTCCGCGATCCGCCTCAGGTGCCCCTCGTCGGCCGGCCCGGGGTCGACCACCACGGCGTGGTCGGCGTCGGGCGCGCGCAGCACCCAGGTGTTGGTCCCGTCGAGGGTCATCGGCCCCGGGTTCGGCGCGCGCAGCAGCGAAACCCACGCCGGCAGCTCGCCAGCCAATGCCGCCACGGCCCCCGTCACGTGCCCGCTCATGGCTGCGATCGTACGACCCCGCCCGACACTCCCCGCGATCTTGCACTTCCTGCTGCTACTTCATGCCTGTTCACGGCATTCGTCGGGACAGGAAGTGCAAGATCGCGGTGGGGTCAGGCGACCTCGACGATCAGTTCGATCTCCACCGGGGCGTCCAGGGGGAGTTCGGCCACGCCTACCGCGCTTCTCGCGTGCCGGCCGGCCTCGCCGAAAACGGTGCCGAACAGGTCGGAGGCACCGTTGATCACGGCGGGCTGGCCGATGAACCCGGGGGCCGAGGCCACGAAACCGGTCACCTTAACCACCTTGACCACGTTCTCCAGGCCGACCAGCGAGTCGACCGCCGCCAGCGCGTTGAGCGCGCACCGCTGGGCCAGATCCTTGGCCTGCTCGGCGGAGATCCCCGCGCCGACCTTGCCGGTCGCCAGGAGCTTGCCCTCGGCGATGGGCAGCTGGCCCGAGACGTACACGTGCTGCCCGGACTGCACGGCCGGCACGTAGCTGGCCACCGGCGGCACCACGTCGGGCAGCTCGAGGCCCAACTCGGCGAGCTTCGCGTGGGGGCCGTTGCTCATCGCGTCACCTCGCCGTTCGCGATCGCGGAGCGTCGCCGCGCCGGAGTCCCGGCGCTCACGCCTTGGGCCGCTTCAGGTACGCCACGAGCTGGTCCGGATTCGGGCCGGGGACCACGGCGACGAGTTCCCACCCGTCCTCACCCCAGTTGTCGAGGATCTGCTTGGTCGCGTGGACCAGCAGAGGGACCGTGGAGTATTCCCACTTCTGCATCGCTGGAGGGCTCCCTCGTGGTGCGGACTTCGTCGAGGCACAGCCTACGGTCCGCTGGCCGGGCGGGGCGCGGGACGTTGCTCCGGCGTGGCCGGCAGCTCTCCACAGGGCCCCTCGTGCCCGTACCCCTGCGGGCAACGCGAGCGGTCGGGCAGCAACAGGTCGCAGAAGACCCGGTGCCGGTTGTTCTGGTCGTCCGCGTTGGACACGGTCGTCTCACCCGCGTCCAGTTCCGGCAGGAAGCCCAGCGACACCGCGACCCGCCCGGCCAGCAGGGTCGCCGCCGCCAGATCGGGCACCCGGATCGGCAGATGGATGACGAAACCCGGCTCGTCGTCGTCCCGCGACCGCTCGACCGGTCGGTTCGACGCTCGGGCGATCTCCGGCGGCTCCGAAACCCGGCGGTACGACCGCTCGTTGATGGGCAGGTTGCCGACCAGCCCGCCGGCCACCTCACCCGTGGACCCGAGCCGCCGTTGCCGATCGTTCGTCGGGAACTGGGTGCGAGGGATGTTGTCCGCGTCGCGCATGAACTGCCTCCGGTCGTACCTCTCGGATCACGCTTCCGGTCGGGTTCAACCAACCGTTCCGGTCCCCCGCACCGGGACGAAGGTAGGTCCAGGGGGGCGGTCTCGCCAACAGGACGCGCACGATCAGTCACCCAGAGTCACATATGTGACAGACCGGGGGCAGGAATCCCGACTGCGTCGGATGTCACCATCCGCTTCTCCGGCTCGAGAAGTGACGTACGGCGCGGTAGGGGCGACACCGAACCGGCGGTCGGCCGCTACCCTCTCGGTCGGACGGTCGCGCAGCGCCCGGCCGCCCGCTCGATCTCGCTCGGCGCCCGGGGTGGCGGCCGGGCGCCGCACCCCCGGGGGAACGAGATGACCCAACCGCCCAGCGGCGACCAGGCCGGCCCGCGCGCTCTTCCGCCGGCCCACCCGGACCCCACCGGCCAGCCCGACGCGGCGACCAGCCCCGGACAGTCCGACCCGACGACCTCCACCGGCGAGTCCGGCTCGCCGACCACACCGGCCCAGCCCGCTATCCCGGCCCAGCCCGGCCCGTCGGCCCAGCCCGGCCAGCCCGCCGGGGCCAGCCCGCCGGCGTTCCCCGCTCAGAGCGCCGGGTCCGGCCCATCCGCCCCCGGCGGGCAGCTCGCCCTCCCCGGCCAGCCACTCTCCGGTCAGCCAGTCCCCGGTCAGCCCCTCTCCGGCCAGCCCGTCTCCGGCCAGCCACTCTCCGGCCAGCCACTCTCCGGCCAGCCACTCTCCGGCCAGCCCGTCTCCGGCCAGCCACTCTCGTCCGGTCAGCTCGGGGCAGGGGCGTTTCCCGCGCAGCCCGGAGCGTCGGCCGCGCCCGCCCCGCCCGGTGGCGTCCCGCAGAACGGGGGCCCGGCCGACACGTCGGCGCTGCCCGTCTCCCCGGGCGCGATTCCGCCGCCCCCGCCCGGCTACCCGCCGTACGCCGGTACCGCCGAGCCGAAGAAGAAGCGCGGTCTGCTGATCGCGGTCATCGCGCTGGCCGTGATCATGGTGCTCTGCGTCGGTGGTGGCGTCGTGACGTTCCTGACCCTGCGCAACGCCGAGTCCGGCGAGGGCGCGAAGGAGCCGGCGGTCGCCGTCGACGAGTTCCTCACCGCCGTCTACAAGGATCGGGACGCCGGCAAGGCCGCCGAGCACGTCTGCGCCGCCTCGCGCGACGACAAGAAGATCGCCGCCAAGGTGGCCGAGGTGGAGAAGTACGCC
This sequence comes from Micromonospora sp. CA-248212, assembly GCF_050948405.1. NCBI lineage: Bacteria > Bacillati > Actinomycetota > Actinomycetes > Micromonosporales > Micromonosporaceae > Micromonospora > Micromonospora sp. CA-248212. Next base: position 6,947,454 of record NZ_CP192023.1, read on the forward strand.
GCCACGTACCAGAACCCCCGATTCAAGTGGACCACCCCGAAGGTCGACAACCAGACCGGCGACCGGGCCACCGTCTCCACCCGGGTCACCATGACCACGGCCGACGAGAAGGTTGCCGACCAGGACCTGCGCTTCACCGTGGTGCAGAAGACGGGTTGGTGGGTCTGCGAGGTCGCGTGACCCGTCGCCCTGGATAGGCTCGACAGGTGCGTGCACCTGAGCGGCCGTCCGACCCGGCCGGTAGCGGATGGTCGGCCCGCCTCCACGTCGTGACCGGCAAGGGCGGCACCGGCAAGACCAGCGTGGCGGCGGCGCTGGCCCTGGCGCTGGCCGCCGGTGGCCGGCGCACCCTGCTGGTGGAGGTCGAGGGCCGACAGGGCATCGCCCAACTCTTCGGCCTCGACCCGATGCCGTACGAGGAGCGACACCTCGCCGACGCGCCGGACGGCGGTGAGGTGCGCGCGCTCGCGGTGGACGCCGAGGAGGCCCTGCTCGAATACCTCGACATGTTCTACAAGCTGGGCGCGGCGGGGCGGGCGCTGCGCAAGCTGGGGGCCATCGACTTCGCCACCACCATCGCCCCGGGCCTGCGGGACGTGCTGCTCACCGGCAAGGTGAAGGAGGCCACCACCCGTACCTCGGGGCAGCGGCGCGCGTACGACGCCGTGGTGCTGGACGCGCCGCCCACCGGTCGGATCGGTCGTTTCCTCAACGTGACGGCCGAGACGGCCCGGCTCGCCAAGGTCGGCCCGATCAAGACCCAGAGCGAGGGGGTCTCCGCCCTGCTGCGCTCCCCGATGACGGCCGTGCACGTGGTCACGCTCCTGGAGGAGATGCCGGTGCAGGAGACGGTCGACGCCATCGCCGACCTGACCTCCCTCGGCTTCGGCATCGGGAAGGTGATCGTCAACGGCGCCCGGCCCTCGTTGCCGGCCGGACCGGCGGTCACCGCGGCGGACCTGCGCCGGGGTCTGGTCGCCGCTGGACTGCCGGCCGATCAGGACATCGTGGCCGGATTGCACGACGAGGCACGGGACCAGCTCATCCGGCGCGAACTGGAGGATTCCCTCCGCGCCGACCTGGTGGAGCTGGGGCTGCCGATGGTCGAGCTGCCGTTGCTGCCGGACGGGGTGGACCGGACGGGCCTCGCGACCCTGGCCCAGGCCCTCGTCCACGCCGATTGACTCACACCTGAGCGCAGCACGGGCGCATGGACCGACGCGGCCCGATACGCTCGATTGGTGCCTTCCGAAGACGCGGCGCCGCAGCTGGACGTCGACCAGATCCTCGCCGACCCGGGCGTGCGGATCGTCGTGTGCTGCGGTGCCGGCGGGGTGGGAAAGACGACCACGGCCGCCGCGCTGGCGCTGCGGGCCGCCGAGCAGCACGGCCGCCGCACGGTGGTGCTCACCATCGACCCGGCCCGCCGGCTCGCCCAGTCGCTGGGCCTGACCGAGCTGGACAACACGCCCCGGCAGGTCAAGGGCATCGACGTCGAGGCCAGCGGCGGTGAGTTGCACGCCATGATGCTGGACATGAAGCGCACCTTCGACGACGTGGTCCTTGCGCACACCGACCCGACGAAGGCCGCGGAGATCTTCGCGAACCCGTTCTACCAGGCCATGAGCTCGACGTTCGCCGGCACCCAGGAATACATGGCGATGGAGAAGCTGGGCCAGTTGCACGCGCGCGGCGAGTGGGACCTGATCGTGGTGGACACCCCGCCGTCCCGCTCGGCGCTGGACTTCCTGGACGCGCCGGCCCGACTCTCCCGCTTCCTCGACGGTCGGATGCTGCGCCTGCTGCTGGCACCGGCGCGCAGCGGCGGGCGGAGCATGTTCAGCCTGGTCACGGCGTCGTTCGGGATGTTCTCGAAGGTGGTGCAGAAGGTCCTCGGCGCGCAGCTGCTCACCGACCTGTCCGGCTTCGTGGCCGCACTCGACTCGATGTTCGGGGGCTTCCGGCAGCGGGCCGAGCAGACGTACCGGATCCTCCAGGCGGGGGAGACGGCCTTCCTGCTGGTCGCGACGCCGGAGCCGGACGCGGTCCGGGAGGCCGCCTACTTCGCGGGCCGCCTGCGCGAGGAGAAGATGCCGCTCGCCGGCCTGGTGCTCAACCGGGTGCACCGCCCGGTGGTTCCGAAGCTGGACGCCGAGCGGAGTCGCGCCGCCGCGGAGCGGTTGGCGGAGCTGGGTGGACACGAGGGCACCGCCGACGTGCTGCGGGCGCACGCGGCGCTGGCGCGTCAGGCGGTACGCGAGCAGCAGGTCGCCGCGCGGTTCACCGAGGCGTTCCCGGCGGTGCCGGCGGTGTCGGTGACGGCGCAGCCCGCCGACGTGCACGACGTCGACGGGCTACGGACGATCGGCGCGGCGATCAGCCGGTCGTGAGCGGCGTCAGGTTGCCGCGGTGACCAGGATCTTGTCCTTGCCGGCCTGGTCCTTGCTGTTCTTCTTCATCGCTGCCTCGAACATCTTGCGCCAGCTCGTCACCTGCGGGTGACGACGCAGCAACGCTCGGCGTTCCCGTTCGGTCATACCGCCCCACACACCGAACTCGATCCGGTTGTCCAGCGCGTCGGCCAGGCACTCGTACCGAACTGGGCAGCTTCGGCAGATCCGCTTGGCCACGTTCTGTTCGGCGCCCTGTACGAACAACGCGTCCGGGTCCCCGTTCTGACACGCCGCCAGCGACGGCCAGTCAGTGATCATGCCCATGTGTACTCGTCCCCCCTTGCAGTACCTACCGACCTCGTTGCACGGCAGCCGGCAATTTCCCCCCGATCGCCCGGCTCACCTTCCCCAAGGCGGCGCGGACGACATGTGGCGCTGTCGCCGCCATCATCATGCTCTGTAGTCGACTGATTACGCAACGTTGTCGGCGAAATCCATCATTCCGGACACTCCCGGCTTCCCGGGCTCTCGACCGCCGGTTACCCCGCCGAGGTCCACGAAAACGCTGCGCCGCCTTCACCAAACGGAGGAGACTCACGCCGATCACACGCAACCTCGTACCGGGGGTCATGCGTTTAGCACAACGAGGGCAGCGCGCGCAGGAAATGGGGAAAGACGCCCAGGCGCCCCTCGTTCCCTACTCGCGTACCATGCCGAGGTGACCTGGATGCGGAAACGTGACCACAATGTGCTGACCAACGCCGCATCGCTGGCCATCTGCGGCCTGTTGGCCGGCGTGGTGGTCGCTGCGGCGGCCTTCCCCGCGGTGGCGATGTCCGGACTGGCCGCGAAGGCCGGCGCTGAGACATTCGGCAACCTGCCAACGGAGCTGACGGTGGCCCGCGCGCCACAGATCAGCTATCTGTTGGCCTCGGACGGCAAGACACCGCTTGCGACGATGTATGACGAGAACCGCCGCGACGTGAAGCACGCCGACATCTCGCCGTACATGATCAAGGCCATCATCGCGGCCGAGGACCACGACTTCTACAAGCACAACGGCGTCGACATCAACGGTGTCGCCCGCGCGTTCGTCAACAACCAGAACGAGAGCGCCGGCCGCCAGGGCGCCTCGACGCTGACCATGCAGTACGTCCGGCTGGCGATCGCCTACTCGGCCACCCACCCGGCCGACGTGGTGGCGGCGACCGAGGACACCAGCGCCCGCAAGCTCCGCGAGATGCGCCTCGCCCTGCAGGTCGACAAGGAGTTCTCCAAGGACGAGATCCTGACCCGCTACCTCAACCTCGCCTCGTTCGGCAATGGCGCGTACGGCATCTACGCGGCCAGCCAGGTCTACTTCGGCAAGCCGCCGAGCAAGCTGAAGATCGAGGAAGCGGCGCTGCTGGCCGGCATGGTCAAGGCCCCGACGACGAACGACCCGACCACCAAGAGCGGTTACCCGCTGGCGCTGGACCGTCGTAACTACGTCATCCAGAACATGGTCGACACCAAGGCCATCACCCAGCAGGAGGCCGACGCCGCCAAGGCGGTCAAGCTGAAGGTCCAGGACAAGCGCACCCCGAACGGCTGCGTCGCCACCAACGTCAACAGCTGGGGCTTCTTCTGCGACTACTTCTACCGCTGGTGGATGCAGCAGCCGACGTTCGGCTCGACGCCGTACGACCGTGAGCGCCGGCTCAAGAGCGGCGGCTACACCGTCGTGACGTCGATCGACGTGCAGGCGCAGAAGGGCGCGGACAAGGCGGTCCGCAAGTCCAAGAGCGAGAACAGCAAGGAAGCCGCCATGGTCGCCGTGGTCGAGCCGGGCACCGGCCGGGTGCGGGCGCTCGCGGTCAACCGGCAGTTCAAGCTGGACGACCCGAAGCACCCGAAGAACAAGATCTCCAGCGATCCGGCGAAGAGCAAGCGGGGCATCAAGGGCAACTACCCGGCGACGGTCAACCCGCTGCTCACCGGCGGTGACGGCATCGCCGGCTACCAGGCCGGCTCGACGTTCAAGATCTTCACGATCGTGGCGGCCCTGGAGAAGGGCGTCCCGCTCAGCTACTCGATGAACGCGCCGCAGCAGTTCAAGTCGGAATACATCATCGACAGCAGCAGCGAAGCGGCCTGCCCCGGCACCCACTTCTACTGCCCGACCAACTCCGGCAAAAAGGCCGGTGGCGTGCAGAACATGTGGACCGCGTTCGCCCAGTCGGTCAACACGTACTTCGTGCCGCTGCAGCAGCAGGTCGGCGCGGAGAACGTGGTCGACGTCGCCAAGCGGGCCGGCATCCAGTTCCGGGCCAGCAACGACGCCAAGTTCGCCGCCACCAAGGACGCGGCCCACCAGTGGGGCGCATTCACCCTGGGCGTCTCCTCCACCACGCCGCTGGACCTGGCCAACGCGTACGCGACCCTCGCGGCGGACGGCAAGTACTGCGAGCCGATCCCGGTGCAGGAGATCCGCGACCCGGAGGGCAAGAAGCTGGACATCGCCAACCCGCGCTGTGAGAAGCGGTTCAGCACCGAGGTGGCCCGCGCCGCCGTCGACGCCGCCCGCTGCCCGGTCGGCGACAACTCCAAGACCAGCAAGTGCGGCAGCAGCCGTACGGCCGCCGCGGTGAAGGGCATCGTCGACGCGCCGGTGGCCGGCAAGTCCGGCACCACCGACTCGGAGAAGACGGCCGCGCTGGTCGCGATGACCAAGCAGTACGCGGTGGCCGGCATCATGGCCGACCCGGACTGGCCGCAGACGAACGTCAAGATGAAGCACTCCGAGAAGGACGGCATCAACCCGCCGGTGTACGAGACGCTGCGGGACGCCATGAAGGGCAAGCCGCGCATCAACTTCGAACCCCCGGGCCAGAAGATCTCCGAGGGTGACCAGCGCAGCATCCCCGACGTGAAGTGCCAGCCGGTCGACACCGCGAAGTCCCGGATCAAGGGCGCCGGCTTCGAGCCGGTCGTGTCCGAAACGAAGGTGGCGTCGTCCTGCCCGGCGGGCACCGCCGCCGGCACCAGTCCGGACGGGCGCACCATCAAGGGCGGCGTGGTCACCATCCAGATCAGCACCGGCGCCGGCGGCACTCCGCCGGACAGCAACAAGCCCGGGCAGCCCGGCAACCCGCCCGGCCGCCCCGGTAACCGTCCGGGCGGCTGAGGCCCGGCGACACCTGCGAACGGGCGGGCACCCTCTCTCGGGGGTGCCCGCCCGTTGCGTTGGGTCGAACCGGAGCCGCGTGGCGGATCAGAGGCCGAGCTGTCGCCGTACCTCGGCGGCCACCCGACCCCCCTCGGCCTGGCCGGCCACCGCGGCCTGGGCCGCCTTCATGGCCGGGCCCATCTGGGCCTTCCCGGTGAAGCCGCCCGCGGCGAGCGCCCCCGCGACCAGGTCGGTCAGCTCGGCATCCGAGAGCTGCTTGGGCAGGTAGCGGTCCAGCACCTCGCCCTCGGCGGTCTCCTTGGCGGCCTGCTCGGTGCGGCCCGCGTCGGCGAAGGCGGTGGCCGCCTCCCGGCGCTTCTTGGCCTCCTTGGTCAACACCGCGAGCACCTCGTCGTCGGTGAGCTCGCGCTTGGCCTTGCCGGCCACCTCGGCGGTGCCGACGGCGGCCAGGGCCATCCGCAGCGTGGAGGTCGTCAGCTCGTCGCGCGCCTTGAGCGCGGAACGCATGTCGGCGGTGAGGCGGTCCTTCAGCGTGCTCATGGACGGTCAAACTACCCTGAACGCCATGCGAAAGCGCACACTATTCCGCCTCGCCGCCGGAACCGCAGCGGTTGGAGCGACCACCCTCGCGTACGCGTCGCTCGTCGAGCGCAACCTGTTCACCCTGCGGCGGTACGACGTGCCGATGCTCCCGGCCGACGCGGAGCCGCTGCGCGTGCTGCACCTGTCGGATCTGCACATGATGCCCAACCAGGCCCGCAAACAGCGCTGGGTGGCGTCGCTGGCCGCCCTGGACCCCGACCTGGTGGTGGTGACCGGCGACAACATGGCGCACCCCGGGGCGGTGCCGGGCGTGCTGCGGGCGCTACAACCGCTGCTGGACTATCCGGGGGCGTTCGTGTTCGGCTCCAACGACTACACCGGTCCGGTGCTGAAGAACCCCTTCAGCTACTTCCTGCCCGAGCGGGAGTACACCGAGGGCGTCGAGTTGCCCTACGAGGAGCTACGCCAGGTCTTCACCGGCGCCGGCTGGGCAGACCTGAACAACGCCCGGACGAGCCTCAAGGCCGGCGGTCGCGAGCTGGACCTCGTCGGCGTCGACGACCCGCACATCGACCGGGACGACTACCCGGCCGTGTCGGGTCGGGTGGCGTCCTCCGCCGATCTGTCCATCGCCGTGACGCACTCCCCCGAGCCGCGGGTGCTCGACCAGATGGCCGCCGACGGCTTCGGCCTCCTGTTGGCCGGGCACACCCACGGCGGGCAGGTCTGCGTCCCGGGGTACGGGGCGCTGGTCACCAACTGCGGCCTGCCCCGCTCGATGGCGCGCGGTCTGCACCGATGGCCGGGCTCGGACTCGTGGCTGCACGTCTCCGCCGGCCTCGGCACCCACCCGACGGCCCCGGTCCGCTTCGCCTGCCCACCGGAGGCGAGCATCCTGACCCTGATCCCCCGCTAGGCTTGATCGACTCGACTTCCCGCAAACCGGCCCATCCGCCCGGACCGGACACCGCGCTTTCAAAGAAGGCGTGTCGATCACCCTCGTGACCGGGCTGGGGCGGCGGGGGTACCGAGTTTGACCATCGGAGCGGGTGGGCTACTATTTGTCGGCACGCCTCGGGGTGTGGCGCAGCTTGGTAGCGCGCTTCGTTCGGGACGAAGAGGTCGTCGGTTCGAATCCGGCCACCCCGACCAGAGGTAAGAGGGCACATCCGATCGATCGGATGTGCCCTCTGCGTATGTCGTCAGGCCGCGACTATCGACGTATCAACGCCTCGATACCCCGCAGTCGTTCGGCCAGTTCCGCTGCCGCCGACTGCGCGGACGCCAATGGCGGACCGAGTTGGGCGAGCTTTTGCACGTCCCGCAGCACCCGGGACTTCTGAATCGGCCGGTCCCGCGTCAGTTCCCGGACAAGGCGGTGCAGGAAGGCCATGTCGAGGTCGCCCAATGTGAGTTGGTCGAAGGCGGCGGCCGTCCGATCGACCAGTTCGTGTGTCTCGGTCAACATCTGGTCGGCCAGCCCTGGCCTCCGCGCGGCCGGCAGAGCGGTCAGGGCGGTCCCGGCCGTCGCCCAAGCGTCCCGCAGGCCGGACACGGTTGCCGGCAGGTGCCCGAGGACCACCGAGTAGAGCGGCCACGTGGCGGCGAGCAGTTGCAACTGCCCGGCCAGCGCCGTCGCGTGATCGGGCACGAGCGGCAGCATCTGAGCCCCGAGGATCACGTGTTGGAGATTGACGTCGTGCATGCCCTGCACGGCAGGGCCCGCCGCCGGTGCGGTGGCGGTGAGCGCCTCGGCGTACCCACGGGCCTCCCGTACGGCCTCGATCAGCTCCTCGCTGGCCAACCACTCCTGCCGGTACGACTCCTCACCGGCGACCAACTGTTGGATCACGACCAGCGCGATCGGCAACCCGAGTGCGGCGGTCGCCAGCGACGAGGCGACGTTCGTCAGGAACGGCCGGTCGGACCAGAAGCCCTCCCGATCCCCGAGCCATCCCGCGGCCAGCACCACCACGCCGACAGCCCAGGACACGAGCGCGAGCAACCGGACCGTTGGGCTGGCCGCCCGCCACGAGATCGGAGATCGGTTCTGTCGAGGTCGCACGCCCACCCCTGACGGAAACTGTGGTCGTCAGACGGCCGGAGCGTACGGCCAGCACCGTGACCGACAGCACCCCGAGTCGGGAGACGGACACCGTCAGTCGTGTCGCTCAGTGCGCTCGATCTCGCTGAACGCGGCGGCCAGGTAGTCGGCCAGCGGCGCACCCGTCACCGCCAACAGATCGGCCACGAGCAGCGGAGCATGCCGCGCCAGGGCGGACGCGCCGGGAGGCGAGTCGTCGCCCTCGGGGTCGTACACCCCCAACGCGCCAGCCAACAGTACGAGCACCACGTGCGGGTCCACATCCGAACGCCAGCGCGCCGCGTCCTGCACGCAGCGTGCCAGAACCTGGCGGATGTCGTCGCCGTCCAAGCCGTCCGGGTGGCTCTCCTCCAGCAGGAGCCGGACCACCGTGCCGAGCACCAGCCCGGACCGCTCGTCGGCCGCCAGGTCGTCCACCGTCTCGTCGTACGCCTGGTCGTCGCGGGCCTGGGCGGCGGCGACGGCTGCCGTGGCGGTCACCGCGATGGCGCGGGCGGACGCGGGCAGGTGTCGCCAGGTGCCGGTCATCGGGCCAGCATCGCAGACCGGGCCGACACCGGCGGACGTCGTGGCATTGGTCACGCCGCGCCGGGGCAGCGCGACGTTGGTCCAAAACGGTTCGCGTGCGTCACACCCACCGAACAGAATGCCGGACATGTTGCGCCGCGCCCTGCCTCGCCGTCCAGAAGCCCGCCGTATGCTCCTCGGCACCCTGCTGTCGGCGATCGGGCGTGGCCTGACCCTGCCGTTCCTGTTCATCTACCTGACCGACGTGCGGGGGCTCACCGACACCCGCGCCGGACTGGTGATCGGCTGGTACGGCGTCGTCACCCTGGCGCTGTCACCGCTGGGCGGGACGCTGATCGACCGGATCGGGGCGCGCCGGGTGGTGGTGCCGTGCCTGGTGATCGAGGCGATCGGCACCGGTTCGCTGGCGCTGGTCCACTCGACCGGCTCGGCGCTGCTCGTGATGACGGTGATCGCCATCGGCAGCTCGGCGATCTGGTCCGGCGGGAACACGATCCTCGCGTCGCTCACCGACGACGGCGAACGGCAACGCGTCTTCGGGCTGAACTTCGCGCTGCTCAACCTCGGCATCGGCATCGGCGGGATGACCTCCGGGGCGATCGTCGACACGGCGCGACCCGACACCTTCCAGACGATCTATCTGCTGGACGCGGTCAGCTATCTGATGCCGGCCCTGATCCTGCTGACCCTGCCGGGCGTCGGCCACCGACTCGGTCAACGCTCGACCGACGCCGGGCCGTCGAGCGGGGGCTACCTGACGGTGCTGCGGGACCGCCCGTTCCGCCGGCTCGTGATCTTCGGCCTGGTCCTCACCACCTGCGGGTACGCCCAGGTCGAGGTCGGATTCGCCGCGTACGCCATACGGGTCGCCGAGGTGAACCCCCGCGTCGTCGCCTGGGCGCTCGCGGGCAACACGGTGACGATCGTGCTCGCCCAACTGCTGGTCATCCGCCGGATCGAGGGCCGCAGCCGCACCGGCGCGCTCGCCGTGGTCGGGGCGGTGTTCGCCGCCGCCTGGCTGGTCCTCGGTGTCGCCGGCGTCGTCAGCACCGGCAACGCCCTGGTGGCCGCCCTGTGCGTGGTGGCCTGTTCGGCGATCTTCGGTTTCGGCGAGACGCTGCTGTCGCCGGTGATGCCGGCGCTCACCAACGCCCTGGCAACTGACGAACTGCGCGGCAGGTACAACGCCATGAGTTCGATGATCTTCGGCATCAGCGGGGTGATCGGTCCGGTGACCGCCGGCCCGCTCATCGGCGCGGCGAACGGCATGGTCTGGGTGGCGGTCGTCGTCGGCGGCTGCCTGGCCGCTTCACTCATCGCGCTCTCGCTACGCCGGCTGCTCACCGTCGAGCAGGACGGCCGCGTGACGATCGTTCCGCCCACGCCCATCCCGGCACCCGCCTCCGCCTGACCCGCACCCGTGGGCGCCCCGGGCCTCCTCGCCCGGCGGGCCGCGCCGCTCGCCTCCGCAAGCACCCCCCGACCCGGCGAGCAACCCGGAGTCCCCGCGCCCGGTGAGACCCCTTCGGCCGCCCCCGCAGCTTCACCGATGCTGCTGCCTCCGCCGCGTCGGAGACGGCAACATCCCCGATAGTGCGCGGATCTTGGTCGCACTCCGCGCTTGATCGTGCTCGATCCTGGATGTAGTGGCATCCCGGCACTCGCAGGCCACTACCTCCATGATCGAGCGTGATCTTGCGGCACAGGCAGCGCGGGGCCGCACAGGCAGCGCGGGGCCGCCGGGGACGGGTCGGGCCCCGGAGCGTCCGCTCCGGGGCCCGATGTCGCGGGGTCGGCCGTCAGGCGGCGGGGACCTCGGCGGTGGTGCGGATTCGGTCGAGCGCCGGGGCGGAGACCGGCGACTGCGCGGTCAGGTACGCCACCAGCGCGTCCAGGTCAATCAGGCCGGTGACCTGGTTGGTGCCGCCGGTGAGGGCGCTGAAGCCGTCGCCGCCGCCGGCCAGGAAGTTGTTCACCGTCACCCGGTAGGTGGCGGCCGGGTCGACGGCGGTGCCGCCGATGGTGAGGCTGCCCCGGACCACACGGGTGCCGGCGCACGGGTCGGCCGCGGTGCCGGTGGCGCCGGCCGGGTCGACCACGTAGCCGACGGTCGACGACGGGTACAGCGTCCGACCGGTGACGAACTGCTGCTCCAGTACGCAGTAGAGCTGCGCCCCGGTCAGGTCGAGGGTCACCAGGTTGTTGGCGAACGGCTGCACCGTGAACGCCTCCTCGTAGGTGACCGGCCCGGCGTTGAGGTCGGCCCGGACACCACCGGGGTTCATGAAGGCGGCCACCGCGTTCTGTTCGTCGTCGGTGGCGGCGAGCTGCGCGTCGGCGACCAGGTTACCCAGCGGGGATTCGCCCAGGGTCGTACCGAAGAGGGTTTCCTGGGTCTTGGTGATGGCTTCGGTGGTCTCGCCGACCTGGCGGTCCGCGACCGGGCCGAGCACGGTCTTGTAGCGGTCGATCAGGGCGGTCTGCTTCGGGTCCTTGGCGACGTCCCGGGTGACGACCACGTTGTTCGCGGCGGCGGAGATCACGTCACCGCTGCGCCGGTCGATCTTGAGGTCGATGTCGGTGACGAGGCGGCCGAAGGAGCTGGCGCTGGTGACCAGCTTGCCGTTGATGTTGCAGTTGTACGCCTGGTGGGTGTGACCGCTGACCACCACGTCGATCGACGGATCCATCCGGTTGGCGATGTCCACGATGGGCCCGGTCATGCCGACGCAGTCGTTGATGCCACCGGTCGCCGCCTGGGCGCCCCCCTCGTGCAGGAGCACGACGATGGTCTGAACGCCCTTACGGCGCAGCTCACGGGCGTACCGGTTGGCGGTCTCCGCCTCGTCGGCGAAGGTGAGGCCGGCGACGCCCTGCTGGCTGACGATCTGCGGGGTGCCCTCCAGGGTCATCCCGATGAAGCCGACCTTGACGCCCTGCACCTTGTGGATCGCGTACGGCGCCATGAGCGGCTTGCCGGTGGCGGTCTTGAAGGCGTTGGCGGAGAGGTACGTGAAGCCGGCACCCCGGTACGGCGTGCCGTCGGCGCAGCCGTCCACCGGGTGGCAGCCACCGTTCTGGATACGCAGCAGCTCGGCGGCGCCCTCGTCGAACTCGTGGTTGCCGACGCTGGCGTAGTCCAGACCGGCCATGCTCAGCGCCTCGATGGTCGGCTCGTCGTGGAACGCGGCGGAGAGCAGCGGCGACGCGCCGATCAGGTCGCCGGCGGCGACGGTGATGGTGTTCTTCTTCTTCGCGGCGGCGCGCAGGTCGGCCAGGTGGGTCGCGAGGTATTCGACGCCGCCCGCGGTCTGTCCGGCGATGGTGCCGCTGGAGCCGCTCGGGGGTTCGAGGTTGCCGTGGAAGTCGTTGAGGGCCAGCAGGGTGACGTCGACCGGCTTCGGTCGCGCGTCGGCCTGCTCGGGGGTGGTGGCGACCGCGCCGAGCGCTGCCACCGCGAGCGCGGTCAGGCCGACAGCGGCCCGACGCATCCCGGGTACGGACATGGAACTCCTCGTGAGAATCGACGCGTGCGGTACCCGGCCGGTGGGTCGACCGGGCCGCCGACCGACACCGTCGGAGAGGGTCGGTCACGGTTGGGAATCGCCTCCCGCCCGGACAGCCTCTCATCCGGACGCCGGCCGGTCGAGTCGAGCGACGGATCGCGACCGACGCGTCGGGCTGAGCGTGAGAGCTGCGGAAATGCCCATCGTCGGACCAGGCCCACGTGTCGAACAATCGATGACCGGTGGCGGAACAACGTCGGTCGAAGGTCCAGAGGGGACGGGATCAGCCGACCGCGGTGAGCGCTTCGGCGACCACTGTGGCGACCGCCTCGGGCCGCCAGCCGTCGACGACCCCGGGTCGCCGCGCCAGGTAGTCGACGATCCGCTCAGCCGGCCAACCGTGTGACTCGTGCAGCCCTTGGGCGATCATCCGCAGGTAGGCGGGTGCCGGTGGCCGGTGCGGCACGGCGGACGCCGGTTCGGGCGCGGTGAAGGTGAGCATCGGGATGCCGGCACGCCGACCGGGGCAGACGAGGGTTTCGTAGCGCCCCGGACCGAGCGTCGCCTGGCCGTGGGCGACGGCCGCGTCGATGGCCGCGCCGGTCGCCGGGAGCAGGTCGGCGGTGTCGCCCGGCGGGCGGTACATCTCCTGCGCGGCGATGTCGGTGAACTGGTCGATGGTCACCAGGTAGGCCCGCGCGGCAGCCTCGCCCGGCAGCCGCGGGTCGTAGAACGCCATGCCGCCGGTCCACGCGCCGGACTCACCGGCGAAGTAGATCCCGCCGGGCATCCAGACCGGCGCCGACCGGCTCGGAGGACGGGTGTCGCGGCAACCCGGGTACGTCCGTCGGCCGCCGGGTGGACAGCCGCCGCCGATGTACCAGGCCAGCCTGGCGGCGTGCATGTTCGACCCGTACGCGACGTACCAGACGGGCATGGCGGCGACCTCAGAAGCCGCAGGTCTGCCCGGCCGAGTGGCTGACCTGGACGGTGTGCGTCACGCAGCCGTCCGGCTCGATCCGGTGCAGCAGGAAGGCGCTCGGCTCGGCGACCCAGCCGATCACCTCGTCCGTGGCCATGGTGAGGGTGCTCTGCTTCCAGGTGCTGGGCGCCACGGTGAGCACGATGCCCGCGTACCCGGTGGTGACCGTGCGGTGCAGGTGCCCGGCGGCGACCCGCACGACGTGCCGGTGCCGGCCGATCACCTCGGCCAGCGCGGGCCCGTCGGCGAGCCGGATGGCGTCGGCCGCGGGGATGCCGACCGCGACCGGCGGGTGGTGCAGGCAGAGGATGGCGGGCACCTCCGGACGGCCCGCGAGGACCCCGTCGAGCCAGCCGAGCTGCTCCTCGCCGAGCTGGCCGGCGTCGCTGCCGGGGACGAGCGAGTCGAGCACCACGATGGTCACCGCCTCGTGGTCGACGTGGTAGTACGCGGAGAACCCGTTCCCGAGCCAGGGCGTGCCGCCGAACGCGTCGAGCAGCGACTCGCGGTCGTCGTGGTTGCCGGTGGTCAGGTAGATCGGCAGTGGGAACCGCCCGATCAACTCCCGCAGCGCCGCGTACTCGTCGGGTCGGCCGTGGTCGGCCAGGTCGCCGGTGATGACCACGCAGTCCGGTCGCGGGTTCAGGGCGAGCACGCGGCCGAGCGCCCGGTGCAGCCCGGCGGCGGGCTCGGCGGCGAGCAGACCGGTGGTCAGGTGCGGGTCGCTGATGTGCGCGATGAGCATCGGCTCGCCTCCAGGACGTCGGGACCCCCACGCTATCGCCCGGCACCTTACCCACAGGCCCGTCCACAGCCTGTGGATAGCACATGTGTACGAAGCCGGAAGCCCTTCCGGAAAACGTGAGTACGCTTGCTCCAGCCCCTCCCCTACCTGGAACGACGTGCGAGTGGATCATCAGCGAGTCATCCGTGACGTCAGCGTCCGCCTGTCGATGGCGTCCAGCGCGCCGGAAGCCTGTCGGTGGACGGTCAGCGCACTGTCCCACCACACCCCGGCCACCATCTCGGTGCTGCTCGAGGCCCACGACCGGCTGCGGTGCGTGGCGGCGACCGGCGCGTGGCAGGTCTTCGCGACCGTACCGGCGCGCACCGGGATCGTCGGCCGGGTGTACGCCACCGGCACCGCCGCCGCGGTCCCGGACGTCACCGTCGACCCGGACTACCTACCGGTACGCCCCGACGTCACGACCGAGCTGTGCGTTCCGGTACGCGACCCGGGCGGCCGGGTGATCGGCGTACTGGACCTGCAGTGGAGTGACCCGGTCGACCTGCGGCCCTGGCGGGAGACCGCGCAGCGGCTGGCGGCCCGGCTCGGCGCGCGGATCGCCACGCTGGGCGGCCCGCCGTCCGAGAGCCGCAGCGAGAAGCTGCTCCGGCACGCCGCAGCGCTGTCCGCCGCCCCCACCGAGGCGGCCGTGATCAGCGCGGCGACCGAGGCCGCCCGGGAGGTGTCCACCCTCTCCACCGCGGTGCTGGTGATCGGCGGCCAGCTCGGCCCGTCCCCGGCGACCCCGGGTGAACTGGAGACCCGGATCCGTGCCGAGCTGGCCGGCGCGGGCCCGGCCGCCCTGGACCGGATCGTCGAACGGGCACACCGCTACGGCGCCGGATACACGCTGGGCGAGGCCGGGCATCCCCCGACCGAGGACTATCGACCGCTGACCCGGGCGGGGGTACGCACGCTTGTCGCCGTGCCGGTCGGGCCGGCGGACGCCGACGGAGTGCTGCTGGTCGCCGACGGCCGCGCCCTGCACCCGGACCCCACCACGGTCAGCCTCATGGAGCTGCTCGCCGGGCAGGCCTGGACCAGCCTGGACCGCCTGCGTACGCTCGTCCGACTGCGGGAGCAGGCCAGCTCCGACCCGCTCACCGGGCTGCGGCACACCGGCCCGTTCGGGCAACGGATCGCGGCGGCCACCCCGGGGCGTACGGCCCTGCTGGCGATCGACGTGGACGGCTTCAAGACGGTCAACGACACGTACGGGCACCAGGCCGGCGACCAGGTGCTGGTCGGGTTGGCGCGGGCGCTGGAGGGCGCGCTGCGGCACGGCGACGAGCTGTACCGGATCGGCGGTGACGAGTTCGTCGCGGTGATCGAGGTGAGTCGCCCGGAGGAGGCGGTCCGGATCGCCGAGCGGTTGGCCGAGGCGGCCCGCCGTACCGGCCGCACGATCAGTGTGGGCGTCGCGCTCCCCCGCCCCGGCGAAACCCCCGACCGCACCCTGAAAAGAGCCGACCAGGCCCTCTACGCGGTGAAACGCCAAGGCCGAGACGGAGTCCACCTAGCGGCGGCCTAACCCCCACCCCCAGGCCCCGCTGGAGTGCGTCGATCTTGCACTCTCGGTTGCCGTTCTGTCACCTTCACGCCTTATGCGGCGACAGAAAGTGCAAGATCGACGCGGCGGGGAGCGCGGGGCCGGGGCAGCGCGGAGCGCGGGGGTTAGGGGGTGCGGAGTTCTTTGGCTAGGAGTTCGGCTATCTGGGCGGTGTTGAGGGCTGCGCCCTTGCGGAGGTTGTCGCCGGTGACGAAGAAGTCGAGGGCGCGGGGGTCGTCCAGGGCACGGCGGATCCGGCCGACCCAGCTCGGGTCGGTGCCGACCGCGTCGATCGGCATCGGGAACTCGCCCGCTGCGGGGTCGTCGACCACGATCACGCCGGGCGCGTTGCGCAGCGCCTCGCGGGCACCCTCGGCGTCGACCTCGGTGGCGAAGACGGCGTGTACGGCCACCGAGTGGGCGGTGACCACCGGCACCCGGACGCAGGTGGAGCTGACCTTGAGATCGGGCAGGCCGAGGATCTTCCGCGACTCGTTGCGGATCTTCATCTCCTCCGAGGACCAGCCGCCGTCGGCCGACGAGCCCGCCCAGGGCACCACGTTGAGCGCCAGCGGCGCCGGGAACGGGCCGAGGTCGTCGCCGACCGCCTGGCGGACGTCGCCGGTGCGTGAGCCGAGCGCCCGATCGCCGGCGACCTTGGCGAGCTGGTCGTGCAGGATGTCCACACCGGCCTGGCCGGCCCCGGAGACCGCCTGGTAGGAGGCGAGCACCAGCTCCCGCAGGCCGTACTCGCGGTGCAGCGGCGCGATCGCGATGATCATCGCGAGGGTGGTGCAGTTGGCGTTGGCGATGATGCCCCGGGGCCGGTTGCGGACCTGTTCGGGGTTGATCTCCGGGACGACCAGCGGGACGTCCCGGTCCATCCGGAACGCGCCGGAGTTGTCCACCGCGATCGCGCCTCGCTCGACCGCGATCGGGGCCCATTCGGCGGAGACCTCGTCGGGCACGTCGAACATCGCCACGTGGACCCCGTCGAACGCCTCCGGGGTCAGCGCCTGGACGACCATCTCCTCGCCCCGGCAGCGCACCCGCTTGCCGACCGACCGCTCGGAGGCGAGGAGTCGGATCTCGCCCCAGACGTTGCGACGCCCGGTGAGCAGCTCGCACATCACGGTGCCGACGGCACCTGTCGCTCCGACCACGGCGAGGGTGGGCAGCGCCGTCATCGGCGCTACCTACCCGTCCCGGCGTAGACCACGGCTTCGGTGTCGCCACCCAGCTCGAACTGGTCGTGGATGGCGCGGACGGCGGCGTCGAGGTCGGTGTCCCGGCAGACCACGGAGACCCGGATCTCGGAAGTGGAGATCATCTCGATGTTGACCCCGGCGGCGCCGAGCGCGGCGAAGAAACCGGCGGCCACGCCGGGGTGCGAGCGCATGCCGGCGCCGATCAGCGAGACCTTGCCGACGTGGTCGTCGTAGAGCAGGCCCTTGAACTTGACCGGCTCCTGGATCTTGCTGAGGGCGGCCATCGCGGTCGGACCGTCGGCCTTGGGCAGGGTGAACGAGATGTCCGTACGGCCGGTGCCCTCGGTGGAGACGTTCTGCACGATCATGTCGATGTTGATCTCGGCGTCGGCGACGGTGTCGAAGATCCGCGCGGCGGCACCCGGCTCGTCGGGTACGCCGACGATCGTGATCTTGGCCTCGCTGCGGTCGTGCGCGACCCCGGTGATCAGTGCCTGCTCCACGGAAAGGTCCTCCATCGATCCGGTGACCATCGTGCCGGTGTTGGTCGAGTATGACGAACGGACGTGGATCGGCAACCCCGCCCGGCGGGCGTATTCCACGCTACGCAGGTGCAGCACCTTCGCGCCGCACGCGGCCAGCTCCAACATCTCCTCGTAGGTGATGTCCCGGATGTGCCGGGCGTTGGGCACGATCCGCGGGTCGGCGGTGAAGACGCCGTCCACGTCGGTGTAGATCTCGCAGACGTCGGCGTGCAGGGCGGCGGCGAGCGCCACGGCGGTGGTGTCCGAACCGCCCCGGCCCAGCGTGGTGACGTCCTTGGTGTCTTGCGAGACGCCCTGGAAGCCGGCCACGATGACCACCGAGCCCTCGTCGAGCGCGCCCTTGAGCCGCCCCGGCGTGACGTCGATGATCCGGGCGCGGCCGTGCACCGAGGTGGTGATCACGCCGGCCTGCGAGCCGGTGAACGAGCGGGCCTCGTACCCCAGGTTGTGGATGGCCATGGCCAGCAGGGCCATGGAGATCCGCTCCCCGGCGGTGAGCAGCATGTCCAGCTCGCGGCCCGGCGGCAGCGGGCTGACCTGGTTGGCCAGGTCGAGCAGCTCGTCGGTGGTGTCCCCCATCGCGGAGACCACCACCACGACGTCGTCGCCGGCCTTGCGGGCGGCGACGATGCGCTCCGCCACCCGCTTGATCCGCTCGGCGTTGGCGACGGAGGACCCGCCGTACTTCTGCACCACGAGTGCCACGACGGTGCACTCCCTCCCAGCGACCCTGAGCGTGCCGACGCCGCCGGAACCGGGGCCGGCGGCGCGTGTCAGACCCCCTGAGCGTATCCGGCGGGTCACGGCGGCGGGTCGGGTGATCCCACCATCCGGCCCGCGCGGCCGTCCGGCCGACGCGCTTGGCCAGGTCCGCAAGAGGCCAGGGGTACGCGGACAAACTGCTCCGACACGCCGGGAGGCGGCCACTGTGCGCCGTTGCCCGCAGGTGCCCCGCACCCACCAGAATGGGCCGGTGCCCGTCCTCCTCCGCCCGGCCGGCCGCGTGCTCGGACCGCTCGTGCTCGCTCTGCCGGTAGCCCTGGTCGCCTGCGACAGCGCCCAGCCCCCGCCTCCACCGCCGGCCGATCCCGGCCCGGTCCAGGTGGAGGGCACCCGTGACGAGTTGGCCGCCCTGGCCGCCGCCGCCCAGGATCGCCACCTGGTGGCGCGGTACGTGTTCAGCCGGAGTGGTCAGCCCGACCGCACCATCGTGTTCACCAGCGCGAACGACGGCAGTTGGCGGGTCGACGTGCCGGGTGGGGCGCTCGGCGGCACCGCCGACGTCTCGCTCGCCGCCACCTCCGACGGGCTGTTCCAGTGCGCCCTGCCCTCGACGGGCCACCCGGAGCCGGCGCGCTGCGTACGCCTCGGCGACCGCGACGACGCCATCCCACGCCGGTTGGATCCCCGGATCCAGCATCCGCTCACCGACTGGTTGGACGTGTTGACGGACCGACGCGCGCCGCTCGCGGTGGCCGCTGCCACCACGCCGAACGGCCTGACCGGTGCCTGCTACTCGGTCGACTCCACCTCGGCCTCGCTGAACGCGCCGCTGGACGTCGGCATCTACTGCTACGACCCGGACGGCACGCCGACCGGTGCCCGGACCGATGCCGGAACGCTGCGACTGGCCGCCCCGCCGGGCGCGGCACCCGCCACCGTGCAGTTGGCGGGGCCGGTCGTCGACGCGGAACCGTTGGACACCGCGGCCCCGCCGACTCCCGATCCGTCAGTCAGCCCGAGCGCGGGAACGTCCTGATCTTCGTACCGTTACGGGTGCTCTTGCCCACATCTCCGCAGCCCACTTTCCGCCGCTAAACGCCCATACGGGACGATTGCCGGCATGGCTGACCTGACCCCTCTCCTCGCCTTCCGCTGGAGCCCCAGGGCCTTCGACCCGAGCGCCACCCTGACGCCGCAGGAGGCGGCATCGCTGCTGGAGGCCGCGCGGTGGGCACCGTCGACGGACAACGGGCAGCCCTGGCGGTTCGCCCTCGGGCACCGGGACGACGACAACTTCAAGCGCATCCTGATCAACCTCCCGGACGGCGACCAGTGCTGGGCCCGGCACGCCGCGACCCTGGTCGTCGGCGCGCACACCGGCGGCGACACCGAGCGGGCCGCGTACGACCTCGGTCAGGCGATCGCCCACCTGACTCTGCAGGCCACCGCCCTGGGCCTGCACGTACGCCAGCTCACCCGGTTCGACCGGGCCGGCCTCGCCACCGAACTCGACCTGCCCGGCGGCATCCGACCGCTGGTGGTCGCCGCCGTCGGGCGACTCGGCGACCCGTTCGCCCTGCCGGCGGAGCTGCGCGCCAGCGAGACCGGCCTGCGGCACCGCCGCCCGGTCGTCGATCTGTTGCTCGCCTAGCGCTGTTCCCGGAGGGCGGCCGAGCCGAGGCGGGCCGACCCTGACGTCAGCCGCCCCGACTGGCGCGGAGCAGCACCGCAGCCGCGTCGGTGTTGCGGTAGAGGACGTGCCGACCCTGTCGAGCGCGGTCGACCAGGCCGGCGGCGTGCAGCGCGGTCAGGTGCGCCGAGACGTTCCCGGCGGACATCCCGGTACGTCGGGCCAGGTCGGTGGTGGTGGACGCGGTGTCGAGCAGGTACAGCAGCGCGGCCCGGCCGGAGCCGACCACCCGGGCCAACGGGTCGCCGGGCGGCGGCGCGGCCGTCTCCCAGAGCGTCCCGACCGCCCGGACCGGATACGCGGCCGCCGGCAGCGAGTCCTCCAGCAGGTTCCACAGCACCCGCCGCTCGGAGAACACCGTCGGGTTCAGCGCCAACCCCCGGTCCCGCAGGTCGAAGTCGCGCTCGAACGGGTCGTCGCTGACCACCCGGTCGCCGAGCCAACGCAGGCTCGGGTGGAGCTGCTCGAAGAACCGACCGGCGCCGCTCTCGGCGAGCTGGGCGGCGCGGTACGCCACGTCGGCGTCGAGCAGCGCCCGCATCCGCGACCAGTCCGGGGCGATCGCCTCGTCGTACCAGACCCGCATCGCGTCGACGAGCTGCGGCAACAGCCCGCGGGGGTCGGCGAGCAGCGCCTGCCCGAACGAGCTCAGCGGTCGTCGCCCGATGGTCGACAGCAGGTCCTGGACGACCACGGCCGGCGGCGTCGCGGCGATCTGGTCGAGCTGGTCGGCCACCTCCACGTTCGGCCGGGCGGCCGGGGTGATGAAGTCGGGCAACGGGCAACCGCGCCAGGTCAGCTCCGTCAGGGGTCGGACCCGGGCGGCGACCTCGGGACGACGCAGGGTCACCCGAGCACGGTCGATCCAGGGCAGGTGCACCGCATAGCGGACCGGGCTGGCCAGCGCCCACATGCTCATGACCGTCTCGTTGGCCGGCGACACGGCGAGCCGCACGCCCGCCACGTCGGCCAGACTGAACCGCAGCTCGGACACACGCCCTCCCCCGGGAGCAGGATTCGGTTCAGCCTAAAAGGCTCGACCGCCGTTGTGGGCACCCGGTTCACTTCCCGCCCATGGGGGCCAGAGAGAGCATTCGTACCGCCGTCGTGAACGTCGTACCGCCGGCCGGGTTGACCCGCGCGTTGGCCGTGCAGGCCATGGTCTACGCCGTCGGCAGCGGCCTGTTCCACGCCGGCAGCGCCGTCTTCTTCACCCGCGCGCTGGGGCTCAGCGCCGCCCAGGTCGGCCTGGGCCTGTCCATCTCGGCGGGGGTGTCGCTACTCGGCACGGTGCCGCTGGGCGGGCTCACCGACCGGTTCGGGCCGCAGCGGGTCTGGGTGGTCGGGCTGGTGCTGGACGCGGCGCTCTTCGCGTCGTACCCGTTCGTGGGCGGCTTCGCGAGCTTTCTCGCCGTGGTGGTGGCGCTGGCAATGGTGGACGCGTCGACCGGCGTGGCCCGCCAGGTCTACTCAATCAACGCGCTCCCGCCGGCCGAACGGGTCACCGCGATGGCGTACCAGCGGTCGTCGTTGAACGTGGGTTTCGGGCTGGGCGCGGTGATCAGCGGCCTGGTGCTGGCGGTGGACACGATCGAGGCGTACCGGGGGATGGTCTGGTTCATCTCGGCGGTCTTCCTGGTCACGGCCCTGTTCGTGCGGCGACTGCCCAAGCTGCCGCCGGTGGCCCGCCCGACCGAGCCGATGGGTCGGCTGGCGGTGCTGCGGGACCGGCCGTTCATGGCGGTGTCCCTGCTGTCCGGGCTGCTCACCGCGCACGGGGTGCTCTATCTGACCGTGCTGCCGCTCTGGATCCTCACCCACACCGACGCCCCGAAGACGGTGATCGCCGCCCTGGTTCTGCTCAACACGCTCCTGATCGTGCTGCTCCAGGTACGCGTCAGCCGGGGCGCCGACACCGCTGGCGGCGCGGCGCGGGCCTCCCGTCGTGGGGGTCTGCTGATCGCCGTCTCCTGCCTGGTCCTGCCGATCTCCGGGATCACCCGGGGGCTGCTCACCGTCGTGGTGCTGGTGGCCGCCGCGATCCTGCTGATCCTGGCCGAGCTGATCCAGTCGGCGGGCGCCTGGGGGTTCACCGCCACCCTGCCGCCAACCGACCAACGCGGCGCGTACGTGGGGGCGCTGCGGCTCGGCGAGCAGGTGCAGTACCTGATCGCCCCGGCCGGGTTGACCGCGCTCGCGGTCAGCACCGGCGGGTGGGGTTGGTTACCGACGGCAGCGATCTTCGTGCTGCTCGCAGTGGCGATCGTGCCCGCCGTGACCTGGACCGAACGGACGCCCAGGCTGGGTTCCCAGGCCCCGGAGCCGACCATGACATCGATCCCATAGTCCGGACCAGCCTTTGCACCCCCCGTTCCATCACGTAGGGTGACCTGGTCATGTGGCGGGCGCTTCTTCTTCTTAGCCGCCGCGACGAGGCCTGACCGGCCGGCACCTCGTCGCGGAGTCGCATCGCGCCGTCCAGCACATCTGAGTTTCCTCTCGGCACCGCCGCGCACCGCCGCCCGGCAATCCGCCGACACCTTCCGATCTGCTGACGCCACATGTTCCCAGGGAGCACTCCGAGATGGCTCAACCTGTCACCGACGCCGAGACCGATCCGATCGCCCGGCAACGCCCCAGCCGGATGCCGTACCACCGCTACCAGCCGTACCGGGAGCAGTTCCGGGTCGACCTGCCGGACCGCAGCTGGCCCACCCGCACCGTCGACGCCGCGCCGCGCTGGTGCGCGGTGGACCTGCGCGACGGCAACCAGGCGCTGATCGACCCGATGTCGCCCGAGCGCAAGCGGCGGATGTTCCAGCTGCTGGTGCAGATGGGCTACAAGGAGATCGAGGTCGGCTTCCCGTCGGCCAGCCAGACCGACTTCGACTTCGTCCGGCAGCTCATCGAGCAGGACATGATCCCGGACGACGTCACCATCCAGGTGCTCACCCAGTGCCGGGAGCACCTGATCGAACGGACCTTCGAGTCGCTGCGCGGCGCGAAGCGGGCCATCGTGCACTTCTACAACTCGACCTCCACGCTCCAGCGGCGGGTGGTCTTCGGTCTGGACCGCGACGGCATCGCCGACATCGCCACCACTGGCGCGCGGCTCTGCCAGAAGTACGCGGAGATCCACACCCCGGACACCGAGATCTTCTACGAGTACTCGCCGGAGTCGTACACGGGCACCGAGCTGGAGTACGCGCTGGAGGTCTGCAGCAAGGTCATCGACGTGATCGACCCGACGCCCGACCGCCCGCTGATCATCAACCTGCCGGCCACCGTCGAGATGGCCACCCCGAACGTGTACGCGGACTCGATCGAGTGGATGCACCGGCACCTGCCGCGCCGCGACAGCGTCGTGCTGAGCCTGCACCCGCACAACGACCGGGGCACCGGTGTGGCCGCCGCCGAGCTGGGCCTGCTGGCGGGCGCGGACCGCATCGAGGGCTGCCTGTTCGGCAACGGCGAGCGCACCGGCAACGTGGACCTGGTGACGCTGGGGCTCAACCTCTTCTCCCAGGGCATCGACCCGATGATCGACTTCTCGCACATCGACGAGATCCGCCGGGCGGTCGAGTACTGCAACCAACTGCCGGTGCACGAGCGCCACCCGTACGCGGGTGACCTGGTCTACACGGCGTTCTCCGGCTCCCACCAGGACGCCATCAAGAAGGGCTTCGAGGCCCTGGCCGCCGACGCGAAGGCCGCCGGTGTACCGGTCGACGAGCACACCTGGGCGGTCCCGTACCTGCCCATCGACCCGAAGGACCTGGGCCGCACCTACGAGGCGGTCATCCGGGTCAACTCGCAGTCCGGCAAGGGCGGCGTCGCGTACATCATGAAGAGCGAGCACCAGCTCGACCTGCCGCGCCGGCTCCAGATCGAGTTCTCCGGCGTCGTGCAGCAGGTCACCGACCACGACGGCGGCGAGGTCGACCCGGCCGCCATGTGGGAGATCTTCGCGACGCACTACCTGCTCGACCACCAGCCGGATCCGGCGGTCCGGTTCACCGGCTACACGATCGGCACCGCCGACGGCAAGGTCGAGATCGAGGCCCAGGTCGGTGTCGGTGGCGAGCGGCGGTCGCTCACCGCGATCGGCAACGGCCCCATCGACGCGTACGTCAACGCGCTCCAGGCGGTCGGCGTGGGCGTCCGGGTGCTCGACTACCACGAGCACGCGCTGTCCTCCGGCGGTGACGCGCAGGCCGCCGCGTACGTGGAGTGTGAGGTGGACGGTCGGACGGTCTGGGGTGTCGGCACCGATGCCAACATCGTGACGGCCTCGATCAAGGCGGTCACCAGCGCCGTCAACCGCGCCCGCCGCTGAGATGTAAGGAAGGGCCCCTTGTTAGCGCCTAGGCGCTAACAAGGGGCCCTTCCTTACATCGGGGCGTTGCTCATCGCGGGGGCGTGGCGGCGGGCATCGAGTGGCAGGGCTGCGACGGTGGGGCCTCCCGGGGTGGCCGGTGCACCAGCACGAGGGCCAGCACCGCGCCGGCCAGCAGTAGCCCCGCGCACCAGGCCAGCGCCGCCCGGAACGCGTCGGTCAGCTCGGCCTTCTGCTCGTAGCCGCCACCGGACAGGCCCACCAGCAGCGGCAGCGCGGCCACGGCGAGCAGACCACCGGCCCGGGACGCGGCGTTGTTGAAGCCGCTCGCAACCCCGGAGAACCGATCCTGCACGGCCGCGAGCACCGACGCGGTCAGCGGCGCCACCACCAGGGTCAGTCCGAGGCCGAAGAGCAGCACCCCGGGCAGCACGTCGGTCCAGTAGGACGCGCCGGGGCCGACGCCGCGCAGCAGCAGCAGGCCGATGGCGGCGATCACCGGGCCCACGGCCAGTGGCAGCCGGGGACCGATCCGGGCCGACATCGCACCGGCCCGGGCCGAGCCGACGAGCAGCAGCACCGTCATCGGCAGCAGCGCGATCCCGGTCCGGAACGCCGACCACTCGACGACGTTCTGCAGGTAGACGGCGAAGAAGAAGGTGAACCCGCCGAGCGCGGCGTAGACCACCACGGTGAAGACGTTCAGGACGGCGAAGAGCCGGCTGCTGAACAGCCCGGTGGGCAGCATCGCGGTGTCCCCGCGCCGCCGTTCCAGCAGCACGAAGGTCACCGCGGCCACCACACCGACCAGCGCGGCGATCACCACCGGCGCCGAGGCGAAGCCGCGAGCGGGCGCGTCGATCAGGGCGTACGTGACGCCGGCGAGCGCCAGTGCGCCGAGCACCGCCCCGGCCACGTCGAAGCGGCGGCGCGTACGGCCCGGCCCGTGGGTGCGGGAGGCGTTCTCGTCGCGACTCTCCGGCACCCAACGCAGCGCGGCCAGCACGACCAGGACGGCGATCGGCAGGTTGAGGAAGAAGATCCACCGCCACGAGAGGGTGTCGATCAGCCAGCCGCCGATGAACGGCCCCAACGCCGTGGACACTCCGGACAGTCCGGCCCACGCGCCGATCGCCCGACCCCGGTCGTCGGGGTGGAAGCTGGCCTGGAGCACCGAGAGCGAACCGGGCGTGAGGAGCGCTCCGCCCGCGCCCTGCACGATCCGGGCCGCGATGAGGGTGCCGGTGCCCTGGGCGAGCCCGCACAGCACCGACGCGGCGGTGAACCAGAACACGCCAATGAGGAACACCCGCCGCCGACCGAAGCGGTCCCCGAGCGACCCGCCGAGCAGCACGAACGCCGCGAGCGTCAACAGATACCCGTTGATGGTCCACTGAAGATCGGCGACGTTGGCCCCGAGGTCCTGGCCGAGTTTCGGCAACGCCACGTTGACGACCGTGGTGTCCAGGAAGACCATGCCGGAGGCGAGCACCGCGGCGAGCAGGGTTCCCCGGCCGGCGGCGGTGCCCATCCGCAGTGCGGGCGACGGTACGGAGGAGGTCATCCCACCAATCTTGCTTGCACATTGTGGGAGACGCCACGAAACGCCGAAACCGTCCCCGGGTACTGTGCGCAAGCGCCGGGAGCCCGCAAGCTGGAGAGGTGTCGTCTGTGCGTACCAGATCAGGACCGCGTGCGTCGATGGCCGCGCTCGTCGCGGCGCTGGCGCTCGTCATGGCCGGCTGCGTCCCACCCGAGGAGGCGGAGACCACGCCGACGCCGGGTGGCGGCGGTAACGCCGTCGAACAGTTGGGCCAGTTGACCGTCGCCACCGCTGGCTCGATGAAGGGCTACAGCCGGGAGCGCTTCCCACACTGGCGGGACACCGGCAAGAACTGCGACGTGCGGGACTCGATCCTGCAACGCGACGGCAAGGACGTGAAACTCTCCGGCTGCAACGTGGTCGGGGGTCGCTGGGAGAGCGTGTACGACGGCCGCAGCGCGACCGATCCCTCCCAGGTGGACATCGACCACACGGTGCCGTTGGCCAACGCGTGGCGCTCCGGCGCCGACGAGTGGGACAACGCCAAGCGTGGCGACTTCGCCAACGACACCACACGTCCGCAGCTCATCGCGGTTTCCGCGTCCTCCAATCGGGCAAAGGGTGACCAGGATCCGTCCCAGTGGAAGCCGGCGAACCGGTCGTACTGGTGCCAGTACGCCAAGGACTGGGTGACGGTGAAGCACTACTGGAAGCTGACGGTGACCAGTGCCGAGAAATCCGCGCTGACCGACATGCTGGAGGGCTGCTGATGAGCGAGGAACCTGCGACAGAGGCCAAGGCGACCGCGGACACGGCCCCGTCCGCGGCCGGGATGACCGCGGACGGCACCGGCGACACCCCGGCCGCGGTGCCGGGGGCCGGCATGGTCGCGGACTCGACCGGCGCCAGTGCCCCGCAGAGCCGGACCGCCGACATCGTGCCCGGCCCGGGTGGGGTGATGACCGACGAGGTCGGCGTCGTCACCGGGGAGCTGACCCTGCGCACCGAGTACGCGGACGGCAAGGTCACGCTGCGGGTGCAGTACAAGGACGCGGACGAGTGGTACGTGGTGACCGGCGGGCTGGTCGCGCTGCCCGATCCGGCAGGGCTGGACGCGGTGCACGCCGTGGCGGTTGCCCTGCTGAACCGCCCCGAGGGCTGACAGCCCGTACGCCGGTCAGGGGCCGTCCGTCACGGACGGCCCCTGACCGCGTCACGGGGTGGGGATCAGCTCGCCGGGCGGGTCGACCGGGCCGGTGCCGTCGGTCGGGCGGACCAACTCCACCTCGACCTCGTGCGGGCGGATCCGACCGGCGGCGATGTCCTCGGCGAAGTGGCAGGCCACCCGGTGCCCGCCGACCACGTCCCGCAGCTCCGGTCGCTCGCTCGCGCAGCGGGTCGGCTGCGCCCACGGGCACCGGGTGTGGAACCGGCAGCCCGCCGGCGGGTTGCTGGGCGAGGGCAGGTCACCGGCGAGCAGGATGCGCTCGCGGCGGTCCTCGACGACCGGGTCGGGCACCGGCACCGCGGACATCAGCGCCCGGGTGTAAGGGTGCATCGGCTCGCGGTACAGGTCGTCGCTGGACGCCTCCTCGACCAGACCGCCGAGGTACATGACGCCCACGGTGTCGGCGATGTGCCGGACCACCGCCAGGTCGTGCGCGATGATCAGGTACGTCAGGCCGCGCTCGTTCTGCAGATCCTCGAGCAGGTTGAGCACCTGCGCCTGGATCGACACGTCGAGTGCGGAGACCGGCTCGTCGGCGACGATCAGGTCCGGGTTGAGCACCAGGGCCCGAGCGATGCCGATGCGCTGGCGCTGACCGCCGGAGAACTCGTGCGGGTACTTGCTGAGGGCGGACGCGGGCAGGCCCACCGCCTCCAGCGTCTCGCGCAGTCGCCGGTTCGTCTCGGCCTTGTCGCCGGCCAACCCGTGCGCCTTCAGGCCCTCCACCAGCAGCGACTCCACCGACTGCCGGGGGTCGAGGCTGGACAGCGGGTCCTGGAAGATCATCTGCATGCGGCGACGGGCCCGCCGCATGGCCTCGCCCTCGAGGGCGCGTACGTCGGTGCCGTCGAACACGATCTCGCCGTCGGTGGGCTCGACGAGCCGCAGCAGGCCACGGCCGAGGGTCGACTTGCCGCAGCCGGACTCGCCCACCAGCCCGTACGTCTGGCCCTTGCGGATGCTCAGCGACACGCCGTCGACCGCGTAGACGTACCCGACGGTCCGGTCGAAGAGCAGGCCGCTCTTGATCGGGAAGTGGACCTTGACATCGCGCAGCTCGATCAGCGCAGGGGTCTCGTCGGTCATCGGACCGCCACCTCCTCAGAGACGGGGTTGTTGCAGCGCAGGTCGCCGCCGGTGGCGGTGGGTTCGAGCGGCGGGGGCCCTTCCAGGCACGCGTCCACGACGTGGTCGCAGCGCGGCGCGAACGCACACCCCTCGGTCCACGGGATGTTGTCGGCGACCGACCCGCGGATCGCGTGCAGTCGCTCGCCGCGCGGGGAGTCCAGCCGCGGCACCGAGTTGAGCAGCCCGTGGGTGTACGGGTGCCGGGCGTGCGCGAACAGCTCGTGCCGCCGCGCCCGCTCGATCACCTTGCCCCCGTAGAGCACGTTGACCGTGTCGCAGAGCCCGGCCACCACGCCCAGGTCGTGCGTGATCATGATCAGCGCGGTGCCGCTCTCGTCCACCAACTGCTTGAGCAGCGTGAGGATCTGCGCCTGGATGGTCACGTCGAGCGCGGTGGTGGGCTCGTCGGCGATCAGCAACCGGGGCTTGCAGGCCAACGCGATGGCGATCAGGGCGCGCTGGCGCATGCCGCCGGAGATCTGGTGCGGGTACTCGCTGAGCCGCCGCTGCGGGTCGGGGATGCCGACCGCGTCGAGCAGGTCCCGTGCCTCCCGCAGCGCCTGCTTACGGTCCCGGCCCTGGTGGCGTTCCAGCACCTCGGCCACCTGCACACCGATCGGGATGACCGGGTTCAGCGACGACAGCGGGTCCTGGAAGATCATGCCGATGTCCCGGCCGCGCCGGTCACGCATGTCGCCCGGTCGCAGCTTCAGCAGGTCCGCGCCGTCGAACAGCACCTCTCCACTGACCCTGTTGCCGCGCTTGGGCAGCAGACCCATGATGGCGAGGCTGGTCACGCTCTTGCCGCAGCCGGACTCGCCGACCAGGCCGACGGTCTGCCCCGGCTCCACCGTGAAGCTGACCTTGTCGACGGCGTTGAAGGGTCGCTCGCCGCGCCGCTGGAACACGACGCTCAGGTCACGCACGTCGAGCAGGCTCATCGGGTCACTTCCTTACTGCTGTGGTCCTTGCTGATCGGGCACACCGCGATCACCGCCGGTTCTTCGGGTCGATGGCCTCGCGCATCGCCTCACCGAACAGGGTGAAGCCGAGCGCGACCACGATGATCGCCAACGCCGGGTAGTAGGCCAGTTCCGGGCGTACCTCGAAGTAGCGCACACCGGCGTCGCCGAGCATCGCGCCCCACTCGGCCCGGTCCCGATCGGGGTCGCCGAGGCCGAGGAACGAGAGCGACGCGGCCTCGATGATCGCGACGGAGAGCGTCAGCGTCGCCTGCACGATCACCGCGGTCATGGCGTTGGGCAGCATGTGCCGCAGCACGATGCTGCGCTGCTTGACGCCCAACGCCCGCGCGGCCAGCACGTGGTCGCTCTCGCGCTGGGCGAGCATCGAGCCGCGCAGCAGCCGGGCGAAGATCGGCACGTTGACGATGGCCACCGCCATGATGACCGTCCACTGGCTCGACTTGCTGGCCAGGGCGACCAGGGTGATCGCCAGCAGCAGGGCGGGCAGGGCCAGCATCACGTCGGTGATCCGCATGAGGATGTTGTCCACCCAACCGCCGACGGCGCCGGCGATCGCACCGAACAGCACGCCGATGGCGAGCCCGATGAGGGTGGCG
Source organism: Micromonospora sp. CA-248212 (assembly GCF_050948405.1). Lineage (NCBI taxonomy): Bacteria > Bacillati > Actinomycetota > Actinomycetes > Micromonosporales > Micromonosporaceae > Micromonospora > Micromonospora sp. CA-248212. The sequence goes on from NZ_CP192023.1 coordinate 6,976,998, forward strand.
AGGACGCCGACGAAGAGGGTCTGCCGGCTGCCGTAGACCAGGCGGGACAGCAGGTCCCGGCCCAGCTCGTCCGAACCGAGGGGGAAGCCGTCCATGGGCCCGGCGATGTTGTTGGGCGTAAGGACGTCGGTCAGCTCATCGAAGCGCTGCACCGGGTCGTGCGGGGCGATCAACGGCGCGAAGATCGCCACCAACACGAAGAGCGCGATGATGGCGGCGCCCACGATGGCCGCCGGGTTGCGGCGCAGCCGACGGAACGCGTCGCGGAGCAGGCTCACGCCGCCGGGGGCGGCGGTGGACTGGGCCAGTTCGTCGAGGCGGGCCTTCTTGCGGTCACTGAGACGGGTGCGGCCCGCGTCGGACGCCTGCTCCTTGTCGCTACGGGGAGCAGGGATGCCGGCCTGCGTGTTTGGTTCGGTCATCGCACACGCACCCTGGGGTCGATGAAGGCGTAGGAGAGGTCCACCAGGAGATTGACCACCACGAAGACCAGCGCGGACAGCAGGATCAGCGCCTGGAGAATCGGGTAGTCGCGGCTGCCGGTGATCGAGTCGGTGATCAGCGTGCCGAGACCACCCCAGTTGTAGACCTTCTCGGTGAGGACCGCGCCGGACAACAGCGCGCCGGTCTGGAGACCGATGGTGGTGACCACCGGCAGGAGCGCGTTGCGCAGGATGTGCCGGCCACGGACGGTGCGGTTCCGCAGGCCCTTGGCTTCCGCCGTGCGTACGTAGTCCTCGTTGAGCACGTCCAGCACGCTGGCCCGGGTCATCCGGACGATGACCGCCAGCGGGATCGTGGCGAGCGTGAACGCCGGGAGGATCAGGTGCCAGAGCGCGTCGGCGGTGGCGTCGAACTCCCGGGTGAGCAGGCTGTCCAGGACGAAGAAGCCGGTGATGTTGGTGTTGTCCAACCCGATGCTGACCCGGCCGGACGGCGGGAACCAGTGGATGTTCTGGGTGAAGACGTCCTTGAGCAGATAGCCCAGGAAGAAGATCGGGATCGAGACGCCGAGCAGCGTGCCCACCACCGTCAGGTGGTCGAGGATCCGGCCGCGCCAGCGGGCGGCGAGATAACCCAGTGGGACGCCCAGCCCAACCGCGATGAGCATCGCCGTGAGGGCGAGCTCCACGGTGGCCGGGAAGGCCCGGCCGATGACCTCGGTGACCGGGTCACCGGTACGGATCGAGTTGCCGAGGTCACCGGTGAGGATCCGCTGCATGAACTTGCCGTACTGCACGAGGATCGGCTGGTCGTAACCGAGCGCCTTGGTCAGCAGAGCCCTGGTCTCGGGGGTCGCCCGTTCACCGAGCAGCGCGTCGACCGGGCCGCCGGGCAGGTTCCGCAACCAGACGAAGATCAGCGCCGACAGGGCTATCAGCGTCACCACCAGCTGTAGCAGGCGGCGGACTATGACTCGCAACATCTCTCACACACCAGACTCTCGATGGTCGCGGAATCGGCCCGGGCGGGGGAAACCCCCAACCCGGGCCGATTCCGCCTACGGCATCAGCCGATTGACGTCACTTCTTGACGCTGACGGTGTTGAACCGCTCGTCGGTCAGCGGGCTGGCCTTCAGGCCCTCGACGTCCTTGGTGACGACGATCGCCGGCGGCGCGTGCCAGACCGGCACGGCCGGCAGCCACTTGGCCGCGATGTCCCGGTTGACCTGCTCCCAGGCGGCCTTCTTGCCGGCGTCGTCGACGGTGCCGTCGGCCTTGGCGATGGCGTCGAACATCTCGGTCATGCCCTGGTCGCCGAACTCGGCCTTGCCCCGGCCGAAGAAGGTGCCGACGAAGTTGCCCGGGTCGTTGTAGTCACCGGTCCAGCCGAGGATGTGCAGGTCCTGCTTGCCGAACGTCTGCACGTCGTCCTTGAAGCCGCCGTTCCACGGGCGAGGAACGCCGTTGACCTTGATCCCCACGGCCTGGAGGTCGTTGGCGAGGATCGTGAAGATCTCCTGCGGGTTCGGCATGTACGGCCGGGAGACGTCCGGCGGGTAGTAGAAGTTCAGCGTCAGACCCTCGGCGCCGGCCTCCTTGAGGAGCTGCTTGGCCTTGTCCGGGTTGTACTCGTACTTCTGCACGTCCGGGGCGTAGCCGAGCACGGTGTCCGGCATGAACTCGTCGGCGACCTTGGCGCCGGTCGGGCCCTTGGTCTGCGCGAGCTGCTGGCGGTTGAGCGCGTAGGCGATCGCCTGCCGCACCCGCAGGTCCTTGAGCTTCGGGTTCTTCTGGTTGATGCCCAGGTAGAGGATGTTGAACGCAGGGCGGGCGATGACCTGGAAGCCCTCGTCGCCGAGCGCCTTGGTGTCGGCCGGGGCCGGGAAGTCGATGCCCTGGACGGTACCGGCACGCAGCTCCTGCTTGCGGGTGTTCTCGTCCTTGATGATCTTGATGATCATCTTGTCGACCTTGGCCTTGTCACCGAAGTAGTCCGGGTTCCGGTTGAGCGTGATCTCGCCCTTGGTCTTGTCCCAGCCACCGAAGGTGAACGGGCCGGTACCGACCGGGTGCTCGTTGGCGAAGGCGCTGTACTCGAACGAGTCGCCGTTCTGCTTCACCGTGTTGGCGTCGTACTTCTTCAGCGCCTCGGGGCTCGCGATCGAAAGCGAGGTCAGCGCGAAGGCGCCCGGGAAGGCACCCTTGTACTTCTTGAGCGAGAGGACGGCGGTTCCGTCGTCCTTGGCCTCGCACTTGTCGTAGATCGACTCGCCGGCGCCCTCGGCCTCGTTCTTGGCGAAGCCGCCGAAGACGTCCATGTAATAGATCATGTTCGCCTGGGCCGCGGCGCCCTGCATGTTGTACCAGCGGTCGAAGTTGTAGCAGACCGCCGCGGCGTTGAAGGGGGTGCCGTCGTGGAACTTCACGCCCTGCCGCAGCTTGAAGGTCCAGACCTTGCCCGTCGGGTCGTGCTCCCAGCTCTCGGCCAGGCCACCGGTCAGCTCAGCCGTGCCCGGCTTGTGGCTCACCAGGGTGTCGAACATCTGCCGGACCGGCCGGAACGACTCGCCGTCGTCGTTGAAGATCGGATCGAAGTTCTTCGGGTCACCGGCACCCGCGAAGATGAAGGTGCCGCCAGTCTTGGCCTCGCCACTGTCGCCGTCGCGCTCGCTCTCCGCGCAGCCGGCCGCGCCGACCGCCAGAGCGGCAACGGCCGCGATGGCCATGGCCGTTTTAAGCCTTCTCGCCTGCATCTCTCACCTCTGTCATGCGCATGACCACGCCGAGCTGTGGCTCGGTCCGTGTGCGGGAGGCTATGACATGTAACACCGGAAGCGGAACGGCCGTCAGGCAATCGCTACCAACCCGACACCTTGCGCAGACGTCTAACAGTCATCGGCAGGACGAACGCATCGAGCGACACATCGACCGCGTTGCTCTGGGACGCGACGAGGCCACCGTCGGCCACCGGATGACGCGGGCCACAGACGGCATCCGGAGCGGTCGATCAGGAAACGGGCGGTGGGCAGACCTCCAACCGCTCGACGTCCGCACCGGCCCGGGCCGCGCCCAGGTCGTGGAACGTCACACGGTGGCACGCGTCGACGCTGACCCTGCCGAACATCGTGCCGTAGGGGGCGGAACCGTACACGGTCACCACCAGGTCAGGTGCCCGGCGGACTTCCCGCACCTCGACCTGGGTGCCCTCCGCGACCACCGCCAGGCGTTCGTCGGTTGGCGTCGGGTCGTCGGTGGCGACCACGGCGTCGCCGAACGACCGGGCGTTCCGGATCACGGTGGCGTCGGCCGCGGCCTCACTCGCGCGACTCTTCGCCGCGAGTCTCCGGCTCCCCACCTCGATCGTCACAAGGACGCCGGCGAAGGCCAACGCCAGCACGGCCGTCAGCACCGCCGGAGCCCAGGACCGCTTTTCCGAACGCCGCGTCGCCACACGCCACCTCCCCAGGTACGCCGATGGGCCCGCGCTCATCGCGCGGACCCAGTCAGTTGTAGCCCACCGGTGACGATCTGTGGGGGTCAGACAGCCCGGCGGCCCTCGAAGGCACGACCCAGGGTGATCTCGTCGGCGTACTCGAGGTCGCCGCCGACCGGCAGACCGCTGGCCAGCCGGGTCACCGCGATCCCCATCGGCTTCACCATCAGCGCCAGGTAGGTGGCGGTCGCCTCGCCCTCGGTGTTGGGGTCGGTGGCGAGGATCAGCTCCCGCACCGCGCCGCCGCTCAACCGGGTCAACAGCTCCCGGATGCGCAGATTGTCCGGGCCGATCCCTTCCAGCGGATTGATCGCTCCACCCAGCACGTGGTAGCGGCCCCGGAACTCACCGGTCCGCTCAATGGCCACCACGTCCTTCGGCTCCTCCACCACGCACAGCACCTCGTCGGTGCGGCGCGGGTCGCGGCAGATCCGGCACTGCTCGGACTCGGCCACGTTGTAACAGGTCGTGCAGAAGCGCACCAGCTCCTTGACCTTGCGCAGCGCGCCGGCCAGCCGGTTCACGTCGGCGGGATCGGCCGAGAGGACGTGGAACGCGATCCGCTGGGCGCTCTTCGGGCCCACGCCCGGCAGTCGCCCCAGCTCGTCGATCAGATCCTGGATGGCGCCTTCGTACATCTGCCGGCTCAGAAACCGGGCAGGCCGAGGCCGCCCATGCCGCCGGTGACCGGGCCCATCTTGCGCTCGGTCAGCTCACGCGCCGCCTCGGCGGCGTTGTGCACGGCCGCCACCACCAGGTCTTCCAGCGTCTCCACATCGTCCGGGTCGACGGCCTTAGGGTCGATCTTGACGGCCTTCAGCTCGCCGGCACCGGACACGGTCGCGGTGACCAGCCCGCCGCCGGCCGTGCCGGTCAGCTCGGCCTCGGCCAGCTCGGCCTGAGCGACGGCGATCTGCTGCTGCATCTTCTGCGCCTGCTTCAGCATCTGCTGCATGTTCGGCTGTCCACCTGGGCGCACGGATGGCTCCTTCTCGCACTCGTCTGCTCGGCCGCCGACCAGCCTAGCCGCTGGGACCGACGTCGCCGTGCCCGGTGCGTCCGCCCACGCCGGGAGCGCCACGGCTGGCAGATCCGGTCGTCGGCGATGAGCCGGGCTGGGGAGATCGAGCCGCCGACCTCACCACCCGGCTCGGCGGACCGACCCGGTATCAGCGACATCGCGTGCCCCACCCGGCGGGTACGCGGTGGCTGGTCAGAACCGATCGAGCTGCGCGCGGACCAGCGACTCGACGATCGGCACCGACCCCGCCGAGCCGCCCGCCGCGCTGGCGATCACGATGAGCTGGTCGCGCCCGGCGACCGCCCACACGCCGGGCCGTTCGGCACCGATGAAGACCGTCGACCCCGGGACGCTGGCCAACTCGGCCAACTCCCCGGGAGTGACCTGCTGGAGGTCGGCATAGGAACGCCGGAACTGGTTGGCCGACTCGGTCGAGTTGAACTCGAGCAGGGTGATCGAGATCGAGGTGCCGTCCGGTTGTGTCCAGGCCGATCCGGCCACGTGGACGACGTCGGCGTCCGCCTGCTCGGCGAGCAGGAAGGTCCGCTCCCGGGAGAGCGGCAGCACCCGGCCCAGGTCGACCTGGTCGTCGCCCGCGGCGGGCGCGACGGTCGTCGAGCCGACCGGTGCCGCCACCACCAGGGTGTCGAGCGCATCGAGCTGCTGCTCCTGCGCCGATCCGATCGCGTGCCAGGTGACGGTGACCAGGAGGCCGGCCACACCGAGAACCGCCACCACCCCGACGATCGGTGCCGGACGCCGCCACCACGGGGCCATCGTTCGGACGTTCGGGCGTGATCCCTGCCAGACGAAGGGTGTCGACTCCGGCACCGCCGGCGGGATCGTCGCGGCCCGTTCGTCGTCAAGCGTGGCGTCCGCAGCCGGAAGCGCGGCGTCCACTGCCGGAAGCGCGGCGTCCACTGCCGGAAGCGCGGCGTCCACTGCCGGAACCGCGGCGGGGGCCGGCAGCTCCGGCAGCGTGGTGACGGCGCGCACGAGCAGCACCACCCCCACCAGGCCGAGCCACACGCCACCGAGGAGGGTCGTGCTGGGGCGGTCCTCCAATGGGAAGCCGCTGACGTCGATGGCTGCCGTGGCGGGCAGGAGGGTGCCGATTCCCAGCACCATGCCGAGCAGCATGGCCGCCAGCCGCAGACCGAACCGCCACGGCGGGCGCACCCAGGCCACCACCGGCAGCGCCAGCAGGGCCACCCATCCGACGCACAGCGGTTGCCAGTAGCCGGGTAGCTCGGTCAGCGCGAAGGTCCGCACCTCGGTCGAGGGCGGACTACCGATCAGTTGGTCAAGCGTGGTCAGACCCGGACGCACGGAGACCCATGGCACGGTCCATGCCTGAACCAGGATGAACAGACCGACGACGGTAGCCACCGCGGACTTGACGCGACGACTGCCGGTATCGGCCGCCCCCTCTCTGGCAGAGGTGATCTTCACGGCGCACATCCTGACAGCACAGGTACGGCTACCACTACCCCGAACCGGCCGTCTGCCGGTAGTGCGCCGCTACCCGCCGTACTGGTCTGCTCGACGTATGAATCTCAACCGCAGTGGCCGCGTCGCCGCGCTCTGCTGGGCGGTGGCCGCGCCGATCTTCCTCGTGGCCAGTCTGATCACCGGCCTGCGGTGGCGCGAGCCGACCTACAGTTGGGCCACCCACAACATCAGCGACCTCGGCAACGTGCACTGCGGGATCTGGGACACCACCCGTCCCCGTCTGGTCTGCTCGCCCTGGCATCCACTGATGAACGCGGCGATGCTGGCCACCGCCGTACTGCTCGCCACCGGACTGCTGCTGACCTGGCGACTGTTCGGCCGGGGCACGGTGGTGCGCTCGGCGCAGATCCTCCTGCTGCTGGCCGCCGGTGGGTACGCCCTCGCCGCGCGCTATCCGGCCGACGTCGACGAGAACCGACACGTGCTGGGCGCGTTCCTGATCATGGGTGTGGGCAACGTCGGCCTCCTGCTCGCCGGTTTCGCGCCCGACTCCACGGTGCTCGGCCGATGGCGACGACTCTCCCTCGCCGCCGGGCTCACCGCGTTGATCGGGACCGTCCTGTTCGTCGCCCAGCAGGGCACCGGCATCGGGGTGGGCGGCATGGAACGCGTCGCCGTACTGCCCTTCCCGCTGTGGGCCTGCTGCCTCGGCGTCCTGCTGGGCGAAGCGCCCGCTACCGAGCATCCACCTCGTCGATCTTCTCAGCGCCGAAGGTCTCCCGCAGCAGCCGTACCGCCTGCTCCTCGCTCGACTCCCGGGCCGTCTTCTCGTCGATGACCTCGTCCAACGGCTCGTCGCCCGGGTCGAACCCCTCGTAGGTGGGTTTCGCCGCCGGGGCCGCGCCGCCCGGCCGTCCGCCGCGCAACGGTCCGTCGTAGTCCGGGTCGTAGGGAGGTTCGCCCGCCCATTCCGCGTCCGCGGTGGGCCGGCTCGCCGATGGGGTACGCGCACCGCGCCCCGCCGCCGCCGCGCGAGCCGCGGCGATGGCGCTGCTCACCGGTGCGCCACCGGCTGACGCCGGCTGCCGGGTCGCCGGTGTCGGGTTGTCCCGCCCGCCCGGCTTACCGCCACCGGCCAGCGCGCCGGGGCCACCCGCAACACCGGGTCCGCCGCCGTTGGCGATACTGCCGTTCGTCCTTGCACCGTTCGTGCCGGTCGATGCGGGGTCGCCCGACGTGGCGTCGGAGCGTGCGGTGCCTTCGGCTGACGCGCCGCCGGGGCGGGCAGCCTCCGGCCAGGCCTCGTCATCGGCCGCCTCGGCGGCCGGCGCTCCGCCGCCGGGGAGCGCTGCCTCCGGCCAGTCGTCCTCCAGGCCGGCGGCGGTCGAGGTCGGCACGGCCGGTGGGGTGCTCGTCGGGCCCGAAGCGGCAGCCGCAGCGGGCACCGCACTCGGACGGGATGCCGCAGGCGGCGCACTCGACGGGCCGGAAAGGGCAGCCACAGTCGGCGCGGCGCTCTGGCCGGGCTCGACGGGCGGCGCGCTCGTCGGACTGGCGGCGGCCGCGTTCGGTGTGGCGGGTCGGGTCGGCGCGGCCGCCTGGGGACGCGGGCCGGACAGCGACGCGGCACCCCGCTCGCCGGCCACCTCGCAGCGGATCTGCCAGCGCCCGCCCAACTCCTCGTAGAGCGCGTCGGTGAGCACCGCCGCGTGGTCGGCCATCATCTTGGCCAGCACGGAGGACTTCACGGTCAGGACCAGCATGTCGCCGTCGAGTTCGCGGACCACCGCGTCGCGCATCAGGGCGGCGATCCGCTTGTTGGTCCGGTTGACCTTGCCGACCACGTCGGGCCAGACCCGCCGCACCGCTACCGCGTCCAGTGGCGGGGCCGGCGTACCGGGGCGGGGCGGAGCGGGCGTCGCCGGGTCGGGCAGTACAGCCGACGGCGGTACCGCGCGACGCGGGGTCGAGCCGGTGCCCGGTCCGGCGGGCGACACGGGCGCGGCCGTCGGGGCGGCGGCCGACGCGCCGGGCGACACCGGAATCGGGGAGTCCGCTCCCGAGGGCGCGTGCACACCTCGGCTGCCCGAGGCGACATCGGCCGAGCCAGCAGCGCCACCGGCACCCGAGGCGGCATCCGGCCTGCCAGCAGCGCCACCGGCCGCCGAGGTGGCATCTGCCGAGCCAGCGATTCCGGCGGCCGAGCCGGCGGCGGTAGCGGTCGGGGCGGCCGAGCCGGCGGCGGTCGGGGCGGTGGAAGCCGAGGCAGCTGCGGTTCGCGGAGCCGGGGACGCCGTCGGGTCGACATCCCACGGCGGGGCGGACGTCGGGGCGGCGGCGGGTGTGGGGGCTGCGGCAGCCGGGACCGGAGGGGCGTGCTGTGGGCGTACCCCTGGGGTGGTGGCCGGCGCGGACCCGGCGGGGTCGGCGCCACCCAGGGTGAGGCGGCGTTCCATCCGTTCGAGGCGCTGGAGCAGGCCGCCGGTGGAGTCGTCCACGCCGGGCAGCAGCATCCGGGCGCAGATCAACTCAAGCAGTAGGCGGGGTGCGGTGGTGCCGCGCATCTCGACCAGGCCGTCATGCACGATGTCGGCGCAGCGGGAGAGCGTGGCCGAGCCGAGTTGCGAAGCCTGGGCGGCCATCCGCTCGATCTGGTCGCCCGGGCCGTCGATCAGACCCTTCGCTGCGGCGTCCGGCACCTGCTGGATCACGATCAGGTCGCGGAGCCGTTCCAGCAGGTCGGAGGCGAACCGGCGCATGTCGTGCCCGGCCTCGGCGACCCGGTCGACGGTGGCGTAGGCGGCGGCACCGTCACCGGCGGCCAGCGCGTCGCACATCTCGTCGATCAGCGCGGAGTCGGTGACCCCGAGCAGGGAGACGGCCCGGGCGTAGCTGACGCCCTCCGGGCCGGCGCCGGCGATGAGCTGGTCGAGCACGGAGAGGCTGTCCCGCATGCTGCCGCCACCGGCGCGCACCACGAGCGGGAAGACCGCCGGCTCGACGGTGACGCCCTCGGCCTGGGTGAGCTGCTCCAGGTACGGGCGGACCACCTTCGGCGGGAACAGCCGGAACGGGTAGTGGTGGGTGCGCGACCGGATCGTGCCGAGGACCTTCTCCGGCTCGGTGGTGGCGAAGATGAACTTGACGTACTCCGGGGGCTCCTCGACCAGCTTGAGCAGGGCGTTGAAGCCCTGGGTCGAGACCATGTGCGCCTCGTCGATGATGTAGATCTTGAAGCGGCTGCTGGCCGGCGCGAAGAAGGCGCGCTCGCGCAGCTCGCGGGCGTCGTCGACGCCACCGTGGCTGGCCGCGTCGATCTCGATCACGTCGATGGAGCCGGTGCCGTCGGCGGCCAGCGAGCGGCAGGACGCACACTTGCCGCACGGTTCGGGGGTGGGGCCCTGCTCACAGTTGAGCGAGCGGGCCATGATCCGGGCGCTGGTGGTCTTGCCGCAGCCGCGCGGGCCGGAGAAGAGGTAGGCGTGGTTGAGCCGGCCGCTACGCAGCGCCTGCGACAACGGCTCGGTGACGTGCTCCTGCCCGATGACCTCGGCGAAGGTACGTGGCCGGTACTTGCGGTACAGCGCCAGCGTCACTCGTCCCGCCTCCTCTCGACCGAGCCATTCTGCGCCGGTCGGGCGCGGGTGACCACCCACCCCGCCGGGTCGCCTGGACCGTCGCGCTTGATCGACTCGGCTTCTTGGAAACCGGGGTGTCCGCGCGCCTCTGACAGCCCGACATCATGCACGTCGGTGTGGATCAAGGCCCCGGGAACGAAAAGGCCTCCCGTGCACCCGGCAGAGCTCGCTTATCCTTGCTGCCTTCCGGCCCTGGGGAGGTTCACGAGATACCGCCGCACGGGAGGTGACGCCAACCCTACCCGACGGCTCGTCGATCTTCGGGGGGTGGTGGGGTGTCCCGGTCGACGGCGGCCTGTATCCTGGCTCGCGGAGGATTCGCCTAGAGGCCTAGGGCGCACGCTTGGAAAGCGTGTTGGGTTTACACCCTCACGAGTTCGAATCTCGTATCCTCCGCTCGCGGAGCATGATCGACGCCCGGCAGACCGATAACAGGTCGGCCGGGCGTTGTCGTTGTGGTCTCATCGATGCCATGGCTGACTCGACCTGGCAGTGGGACGAGACGTTGTACGCCGGCAGCGCCCGGCACTACAGCGTCGGCCGGTGGCCGTACCCGCCCGAAGTCGCCGAGGCCGTCGGCACGGCGCTCGACCTGGACGGCACCGGCCGGCTCCTGGACGTGGGCTGCGGTCCCGGTTCGTTGACGCTGCTGCTCGCGCCCCTGTTCGAGGCGGCGGTCGGGGTGGACGCCGACCGGGACATGCTCACCGAGGCGCGACGCCTGGCCAGCGAGGCCGAGGTGACCAACGTCGAGTGGCGACACCTGCGGGCCGAGGAACTGCCCGCCGACCTGGGTACGTTCCGGGTCGCCACGTTCGCCCAGTCGTACCACTGGATGGATCGGCCGCTGGTGGCCCGCCGGGTCCGCGACATGCTCGCGCCCGACGGGGCCTGGGTTCACGTCGGCGCCACCACCCACCAGGGCATGGCCGACGACGACCCACTGCCGTACCCCCGTCCGCCCTGGCCGCGGATCAACGAACTGGTCGCGCGCTACCTGGGGCCGGTCCGCCGGGCCGGACAGGGCTCGCTGCCCACCGGCACCCCCAGTGGCGAGGGAGAGATCATGCTCGCCGCCGGCTTCTCCGGCCCCACCCGGCTGACCGTCGAGCAGGGGATGGTCGTGCAGCGGTCGGTGGACGAGCTGACGTCGGCGGTGTTCTCACTGTCCAGTTCGACGCCGCACCTGTTCGGCGATCGGCTGCCCGCCTTCGAGGCGGACCTGCGCGAGCTGTTGACGACGGCGGCGCGGGACGGCTTCTTCGCCGAGCGCCGGCGCGACGTGAGCATCGTCATCTGGCGACCCTGACGCCGCCGCACTCGGGCGGTCAGCTCCCGCACAGCCCCAGAACCGCAGTGCAGCCCAGAACGCTCACCCTCGGGCGCGGGTCCAGGCCAGGAAGCGGTCGGTGAGCCGGGCCGGATCGACGTCCCCGAGGTGTTCGCTGGCCTCGCTCAGCAGCGTCGCGAGGTAGATCGTCAGCGCGACCCGATCGCCCCGGTACTCGCCGAGCAGCCGGAGCTTCGCCGCCGAGCAGGGCCAGGCGATACCGCACGCCTGACAGCGCCAGGTGGGTCGGGTCGGCAGGTGGTTCCGGTGGCGACGGCGCGGCATGGGTGGACCTCCTTCCCTGGTGGAAGGGGTCACCCCGCCTCCGCGTCGGGGCGACCCCGGGACTGACGCCGACCGCCGGGCTGCTGCGCCTCCACCGGCCACGCCGTCTTCTGTGGACCACAGTGCGGCGCGTCACCGGGCACCTACAGGGCGTAGCTATATGGTTCTCAGATATTCGAGACATCCGATGGAGGGGCCGTGAACGACGCGTTGCGGGTAGCACTGAACGACACCGGGCACACCACCGAATCCCTCGCCGAGAACGTCGGCGTCGACCCGAAGACCGTCGCGCGCTGGTTGACCGAGGGGCGCATCCCGCATCCTCGGCACCGCCTGGCGGCAGCGGAAGCCCTCCACAAGAACGTGTCGGACATCTGGCCGGACACTGCGAGACGTCGTGACCCCATTTGGTTCCGTCCCTGGCAGGAAATCGAGCGCGAGGCGGTGTCCCTGCGGTGGTACGAGTCGACCGTTCTGCCGGGGCTGTTGCAGACCGAGGCGTACGCCCGAGCGGTCCTCGGCGGCGCGGGCCTGATCCCCGGAGCGAGGTCGAGCGGCACCTCGCCGTTCGACTCAACCGGCAGGGTGTGCTCAAGCGGGACGACCCGCCGCAGTTCACGGCGGTCATCGACGAGGCGATCCTGCGCCGGCCGGTGGGCGGCCGGTCGACCATGCGCGAGCAGATGCTGGCCCTCGTCGCGGCCTGCGCCGAGCCGCACATCCGGGTGCACGTCGTGCCGGCCTCGGTCGGCGCGTACGCCGGACTGAACGGGCCGTTCGTGATCGCGCACAGCCACGATCATCGGGTCGCCGGCTACCTGGACAACCAGCTTCAGGGACAAGTGGCTAGCGACCCCGACGACATCGCGGCCATGATGGCGGCATGGGAGAACGTGCGCGGCGAGGCGCTGTCGCACTCACAGTCGGTCGAGCTGATGACGGAAGTGGCGGAATCATGGAGTTGAATGGCGCGCGGTGGCGCAAGAGCACCCGCAGCAGCGGCAACGGCGGCGCGTGCGTCGAGGTCGCCGACAACCTGCCCGGCGTGGTCGGCGTGCGGGATTCCAAGGACCCGACCGGTCCGGCGCTCGCCTTCACGCCGACGGCCTGGCGCGCGTTCCTGGCCGATCTCGGCGACCGCGCCTGAGTCCCCGACCACGCACCCGCCGGGCCGCCCGGTTCCGCAGCGCCGCGTACCGTGCCAGGCACGGACGGCGGCGAGGACGACCGTCGTACACATGTTCTATCCACAGGTTGTGGACGACGGCGGGGGTGTGATGGCGTACCAGCTCAGCGCGGTGGTCGCGGACGCGGACCTGCTCCGCGAGCACACCGCCGAGCTGGACCACGCCGTCCTCGGTGAGCTGCGTCAGGATTTCGCGCTGCTGCCGGTCACCCCGCAGTTGGTGGCCGAGCTGACCGGATCGCTACCGGACTACGTGGCGGACGACCGCAGCGCCGAGCAGCCGTTCGACCTCGTGTTGTCGCCGCCGCTGGTCGAGTTGCTGGCCGTGTGGTCACGTTCGGGGCCGGTGGCGTACCTGGAGGCGGAGTTCGGCGGCGGCGTCGGCCACCAGTCGGCCGTGGTGTGGCTCGGCGGGGCGCTGTCCTGGGGCCCGCGCTTCGACGACGTGCTGGAAGCCCCACGGGAGGAGTGGCCGATCAATGCGGCACTCGTCCGACTCGGCGTCGAGCGTGGGGCATGGATTGATCCGTTCGCCGAGCTGGGGTTGCATCTGGAACGCAACACCGCCGGGTGGCTGGCGCACGGGCGGCGTCGGCTCAGCGCCGACCACTGGGACGATCTGATCGAACAGTGGGAAAACCAGTAATCCGTCGGCGGGCAGCAACCTGAACGGCCCAGCCCCGTTGGGGACTGGGGGATTCCATGAAATTGCGACAATTCACGTTTATTGCCATGCTGCTGACTGCCGCCTCGATCGCGGGCAGCGGTGCGCCGTCCGCTGGGCCGATGCCCGCGAACCGGCCCGCCGGCGTAGTCGAGATCATCGACCTGAACGGCCTGCGCGACATCGAGTTCGGTGACACCGAGGCCGAGCTGACCCGCCGGGGCGTCCTGCGTACCGACCTGGACGCCTGCGGACCGGTCCTCGCCGGCCACGACACGGCCAGTCCCGTCTTCGTCGAGGACAAACTGGTGCTGCTGTGGGTCGGCGACCCGATGCGCACACCGGAGGGCATAACGGCCGGCTCACCGGTCGAGGAGGTCTGGGACCGCTACCCGTCGGTCACCCGGCTGCCCGCTCCACAGGGGACACACCGGCTCGACGGGCTGCTCGCCCGCAGCGGCGACCGCGCGTACCTGTTCCTGCACGACGGGCGCACGGTCCGAAAAACCATCGCCGGGTACGCCGAGTGGGCGCGCCGCCTCTTCGACGAGGGCGCCGGTCCCTGCTGACCCGCCTCGGCACGGCGGGCGGCCGGTCCACGTTCGGAACGACCGCCCGCTCAGATGTCAGCCGCGCAACGACCGCCAGAAGTCGTACGAGTGCTCGGCCGCGAAGTCCGTCGTGCCCGACCCGCCGCCACCGGCCAGCACCCGCACGTACCCGGAACGGTCGCGCAGTCGGGGCCACCCGGGCCGACCCGTCCGGGCGAAGTTGCTCCAGGCGCGGACCATCTCGCCGGAGAGCCGCCGCTGGGTGGGCGTGAAGGCCTCGGCGTAGTCGACGTCGAACAGGTACGGCAGTTCGGCGCAGTGGTACGCGCCGGTCGGGAAGGTCGGCGTCGGCCCTTCGGCGAAGAACGGCGCATCCTCGTCGGCGAACTCGTACAGGTACGTCGGCACGGTCCGGGCGAACGCCAGCGCGGCCGAGTAGATCGGCTCCGCGTACGCCTGGTCGGTCCACACGGCCCCCAACGCCTCGCTGGCGGAGCGCGTGTCGTCGCTCGGATAGCGGGCCAGCACCTCCTGCGCCCGGTCGCCGAACATGGCGCGTACCTGCTCGCGGTACTGGTCGTCGGTGAGCGGGCACGACTCGGGCGGCTGCCCCGGGACGGGCGGCTGGGGGCAGTTCATCCCGCTGCGTTCCATCCCCCACACCTGGAGCGTGGACTCGTCGCGGTTCGTCCCGGTCAACACCGGCACCGGGTGCAACCGGCCGCTGACCAGCGCGTCCGCCGGATCCACCGGCAGGGTACGGCCGTCGACCACCGGGCCCAGGTCGACGCCCGCGCCCGGGTAGCCGACCGCGTCGACGAGCGTTGCGGCGTCCCGCCCCCGAAGGCAGGCGGCGAGCACGCCAGGGTCGGTGCAACCCACCCGCCCGGCCAACTCCCGCGCCGCCTCGACCGCCTCCGCCCGGGTCTGAACGGGGTTGGCGCACGAATTGCTCTGCATGATCGCGCGGTGGAACAGGCCGGCGGAGCCGGGCGCGGCGAGGTGGGCGCAGACACTTGTCGCGCCGGCCGACTGGCCGGCCAGGGTGACGCTGCCCGGGTCCCCGCCGAAGGCCGTCGCGTTGCGGCGCACCCAGCGCAGCGCCGCCTGCTGGTCCTGCAACCCGTAGTTGCCGGTGGACCCGTCCGGCCCGGCCAGCGCCGGATGCGCCAGGAAGCCGAGCGCACCGAGCCGGTAGTTCACCGTGACGACGATGACGTCGCCGTCGGCGGCCAGCCGCTCCCCGCCGTAGGCGTCACCCTGGCCGAAGCGGAAGTCGCCGCCGTGCAGCCACACCAGCACCGGTCGTGGCGTCCGAGCGGGGGTGCGGGGCGTGGTGACGTTGAGGTAGAGGCAGTCCTCGGACGCCGACGGGTCGTCCATCGGCAGCCCCTTCAGTTGAGCGCAGGCGGGGCCGGGCCGGGTCGCGTCGCGTACGCCCGTCCACTGTGGCCCGGGTCGCGGTGGGGCCCAGCGCAGCGCGCCCAGCGGCGGACGCGCGTACGGGATGCCCTCGAACGTCAGGTGGTCCGGCGCGACGGTCCCCCGGAGGGCGCCCTGGTCGGTCCGCACCACGGCCGCGCCCTGGCGATCGGCAGCCTCGGCGGCCGGGCCGACCGCCGTCGTTGCCGTCGCGAGGAGCGCGGTCGCGCCCATCGCGACGACCCACCGACGGTACGGGATGCTGGTCATCACAGTCTCCGATCATCGAACCCGGTACGGCGTACCGGCCGTCTGCGGCGAGCATGTCGATTCGGCGACGGGTCGACCAGGTAGCTCTAGTGCACCCACGAGCGGCCGGCTGGAAACGTTGACGGACGGGTTCGGGTGCTCTAGTGCGCTAGGCTTCGGCCGGCGGAAGGGCGACCGTGCCGGAGATCGACGAGTCCACACCCCCGTACCTGCGCATCGTCGCGGAGCTACGGCGGCGCATCGCGTCCGGCGAGCTGGGCCCCGGCGACCGGGTGCCGTCCACCCGCCAGCTCGTCCGGGAACGGGGCGTCGCGATGGCAACCGCGAGCCGCGCCCTCACCGCGCTCCGGCAGGAGAACCTGATCCGGGCGGTGCCCGGCGTGGGCATGGTGGTCGCCGGCTCGGAGCCCGCGACGCCCGGTCGGGGCGGACGGGCCGAGGTGCGGCGCGGACCCCTGCACGGGGTGACCCGCGACCAGGTGGTGCGTACGGCCATCGGCATCGCCGACGCCGAAGGGCTGGCCGGGCTCAGCATGCGGCGCATCGCGACCGAGCTGGACGTGCCGACCATGTCGCTGTACCGGCAGGTCCACGGCAAGGAGCACCTGCTGCTGCTGATGGCGGACGCCGCGTTCGCCGCGTATCGGCTGCCCGGCACGCTCCCGCCCGGGTGGCGGGCCCAACTGGAGCTGCTCTGCCGGCTGCAGTGGTCGATCTACTGTCGACACCCCTGGCTGGCCCAGGTCGTCTCGTTGACCCGTCCGCTGATGGCCCCGCACGCCGTCGCGCACACGGAATGCGCCCTGCGCGCCCTCGCCGGATGCGGGCTGGACCGGCACACCCGGCTGCACCTGGTGGTCGCCCTCGCCAACCACGTGCGGGGTACGGCGGTGAACCTCCAGCAGGGGGCCGAGGCGGAACAGGACACCGGCCTGACCGATGACGAATGGATGGTGGCCCAGGCCGACGCGTTGGGCCGGCTACTCGCGGCCGGCGAGTTCCCGCACCTGGCCCGGCTCTCCCGGTCGGCAATCGACCTCAGCGCCGACAGCCTCTTCGAGTTCGGGCTGCAACGGCTCCTCGACGGGGTGGCGGCGCTCGTTCGAGCGTGAGCGCTCAGGCCGGGTTGTCCGCAGTCGCGGGGCGGCGCGCCCCGGACACGGCGGCGAACCCGGCGAGCGCGATCTCCGCCGTCTGCCGCAGCTCGTCGCGAGGGACCCCGGCGGCGGCGTGGATCGCCTGCCCCTCGGTGACGCTCATGACGAATCGGGCCAGCGCGGCCGGGTCGGCGTCGGTCGGCAGGTCACCCTCGGAGACGGCACGGGCGAACCGGTCGGCGAGGGCCCGCTCACCGGCCAGACGGCTGGCGGCGAGGAATTCCGCGACCCCCCCGTTCTCGCTGGAACAGGCGGTGCCGCCCTGGATCGACAGGCAGCCGGCCGGGCGGTCGGGTCGGGTGACGGCGAGCACGTTCTCGCGCAGGAGAGTGGCGACGACCTCGTACGTGGTGCCCTGGGCGATCGCGTGCCGCGCGTACCCCATGTCCTGTTCGGCGTAGCGGGCCACGGCCTTGCGGAACAGCTCCTCCTTGCCGCCGAAGGCGGCATAGAGGCTGGGCTTGTTGATGCCCATGGCCGCGGTGAGGTCGGTCATCGAGGCGCCTTCGTACCCCTGACGCCAGAACACCTCAAGCGCGCGCTCCAACGCCTCGTCGACGTCGAAGCCCCGAGGACGCCCTCGTACCGGCACGGTCGATCACCTCCGGCACCCATCCTAGCCGCGATGAAACCGATCGGTACAGAAATTTGTCGCACGGCCCAGGGGTTGCTACGGTCGGATCAGTACCGCTCGGTACACAATTTTCGAAGGAGACCGATCGTGGGACAGCTCGACGGCAAGACCGCCCTCGTCACCGGGGGCACCACCGGCATCGGCCTGGCCGCCGCCCGCCGCTTCGCCGCCGAAGGCGCGTACGTCTTCGTCACGGGCCGGCGCAAGGGCCCGCTGGACGAGGCGGTGAGCAGCATCGGCGTCAACGCGACGGGCATCGTCAGCGACGTCGGCAACCTCGACGACCTGGACCGGGTGATGCGGGCCGTCGAGGAGCGCGGCGCGGGGCTCGACGTGCTGTTCGCCAACGCCGGCGGCGGCGAGTTCCGGCCGCTCGACTCGATCACGGTCGAGCACGTCGCCACCACCTTCGACACCAACGTCTACGGCACCATCTTCACCGTCCAGAAGGCCCTGCCCCTGCTCAACGAGGGCGCCTCGGTCGTGCTGACGGGCTCGACGTCGGCGGTCAGCGGCATTCCGGCGTTCAGCGTCTACGCCGCGTCCAAGGCCGCCATCCGCTCGTTCGGCCGCTCCTGGGCCGCCGAGCTGATGGACCGGAAGATCCGGGTCAACACACTCGTGCCCGGCTCCACCGAGACTCCCGGACTCGCGGGCCTGGCTCCCAGCCCCGGGGAGTCGCCCGCCCTGCTCAAGACGATCGCGTCCACCGTGCCCATGGGCCGCCTGGCCCACCCGGACGAGATCGCCAACGCGGTGCTCTTCCTCGCCTCCGACCAGAGCAGCTTCATGACCGGCAGCGAACTGTTCGTCGACGGCGGCGAAACGCAGCTCTGACGGGAGAACGCCCGGTCGATCCGCAAGGGGTCGCACCGGGCGTTCCCGTTTTTCCCGAGCGGTGGCGGCCGCACCAGCAACCTCTTCGCCCCGACCCCGTTGAGGCCTGGGGGATTCAATGGAGGGGCTGACCTGCCGATACTGACAGGTTGGCCGACGCATCGATTGGCATCATCCTCGAATACCGACGGAGCCGCTTCCGGGCCCGCTCGACAAGCACTGAGATCGTCGGCAGTATCACGGGAAGAGGTGCCAACCTGCCCAAGGATCCCTAGTCGGAGGAGCCGCAGCGTGACGGTACGTCGAGAGAGGCCCGCAAGACGTCTTTCCGACCTGCTGACAGGGGACAGAATCGCGGCGGTCGCCGGCGCCCACGACGCCCTCTCAGCCCGGCTGGCCGAGCACCGGGGTTTCGACGCCATCTGGGTGAGCAGCTTCGGCGTCACGAATTCACTTGGCCTCGTCGACGAGGGTGTCATCACTCTGAACGAGATGCTGGATGCCGCCTGGCGCATCAAGCGCTCCACCTCCCACCCGGTCATCGTGGACTGCGACACCGGCTACGGAGACGTGATCAACGTACGGCGGCTGGCCCGAGAGGCGGTGGACCGGGGCATCGATGCGATATGCCTCGAGGATCAGGCCTTCCCCAAGAGGAACACGTTCCTGGATGGTGAACACCAGCTCGACGATGTCCATCGCTTCTGTTCGAAGATCACGGCCGCCGCCGGATCCCGGACCGCTGATGACTGCCTGGTGGTGGCTCGCACCGAAGCGCTCTCCCAGGGGTTCTCCGTGGACCACGCACTCGAACGAGCGAACGCTTACGTCGAGGCCGGCGCCGACGCGATCATCATCCAGCACCGATCCAGTGACATGCACGCGCTGGAGGCGTTCGCCGACGGCTGGCGCGGGAGGGCGCCCCTCGGGGTGCTGGCCACCTCCATCCGCCAGACAGGCTTCGAGGAGATGCAACGCGCCGGCTTCGCCCTGGCCATCTACGCCAATCAGGGGCTGCGTGCCGCGGTCAGAGCCATGGACGACACGTACCAGTCCATCCTCGGAGCGGGCGGACGTCAACCGGCGGATCTGGCGCTCGCCTCGATGGAGGAGGTCCTGAAGTTGCAGTCGGAATCAGGGTGGAATTGAGATGGAGCTTCTCCTCCTGCGCCACGGTGAGACGGAGTGGAATCTCACGGGCCGGATGCAGGGACTCAGCGACACCCGTCTGACCCGGGCCGGCATCGACCAGGCTCACCAGGCGCTCGCCTCCCTCCCCCCGTTCTCGCAGGTATGGACCAGCCCGCTGCAACGGGCCCGCCTGACCGCCGAGGCGATCGCGGAATCGCAGGACATCCCGTGCCGGGTCGACGAACGGCTGATCGAACGAAGCTGGGGGGCCTGGGAAGGCATGCTGCCGGAGGACGTCGACCAGAAGTGGCCGGGTTGGCGGGCAGCGGGCCGGAAGCCGGACGGATACGAACATGACGAATCCGTCTTCCGCCGCTTCCTGGAATGGCGCGACTCAGTCACCCACGACGGTTCGGCGACGCCGCTCGTAGCCGTGACCCACGGCGGTTTCATGAGCGCGGTGGTCCGCGTTCTCGGCGGCTCGGACAGCGGGTACAAGAATCTCGAGGGCGTATGGATAGGCGAGGTCGAGGAACGGCCATTCATCCGACGCCACGAGGAGTTCATTCCGAACGCACGGAAGCTGACTCGATAAGGGACGGGTGAGCGTGGAGGCGGCAGGCGCAGCCAAACGAATCAGAGAGACCTTCGGCCTGGTCGTCGGTGTGCCGGACTCCTCTCTGACGTTCCTGGGTCCGATCTGGCAGCAGCCGGGCGAGGACGCGTCCGTGTGCACCAACGAGGGCTCCGCCGTGGCGCTGGCCGCCGGCTGGGCGCTCGGCGGCGGCAGATGCGCGCTGGTCTGCATGCAGAACTCGGGACTGCTGAACGCCTTGAATCCCCTCACCTCGCTGACGCACGCCTCCGTCCAGTCCGTCCCCCTGGTCCTCCTCATCGGAATGCGGGGCTGGGCCGGCGACGAGCCTCAACATGAGGCGGTGGGCCGCGCCACGACGAGCCTGCTCCGCGCGGCGGACATCCCGTTCCGCACCACCTGCGCGTCCGACCTGTCGGACGTCGTCTCCACGCTGGGCCTGGCCCACCAGCAGGCGGTTGCCAGCAACACGGTGACCGCGGTCCTGGTCGAGGCCGGCGCCGCGCGTCCGCCCACACCTCCGGCGACGGGAGGCCGTGCACTGGAGGACTGGACCAGTCGCGACGCCGTACGACTGGTCCTGGACACTGCCCCGTCCGGAAGCATCGTCGTCGGCTCAACCGGCTTCAACAGCAGACTCGTGCACGAGTACCGCACGGACCATCCCGGCCGGTTCGACGAGTTCGTGTACTGCGTCGGCGCCATGGGTCACGCGTGCTCCGTCGCTCAGGGTCTGGCGGTGGCCCGCCCGGACGTGCCGGTCATCTGCGTCGACGGCGACGGCTCGGCCCTGATGCATCTGGGAGCGGTGCTCCTGCCCACCGCGCTCACCGTCCCGAACTACCGGCACGTGATCGTCAACAACGGCAGCCACGAGTCGGTCGGTGGCGGCGACACGCTCGGATCCCGCTTCAGCTTCTCGGCCCTCGGGCACGACCTCGGCTGGCCCACGGGAGTGTTCCGCGGCCCGACCACGCCTGATGTCCTCACCGCGCTGGCCCGACTGCTGAACGCGACCGGCCCGGTGCTGGTCGAGATGCTGACGCGCCCCGCAGGCGTCGGCCCACCTGCTCGGCCCCGGCCGCCGTTCGTGCGGACGAGGACGACGTCCCATCGGTTCCGGTAGGACTCCGAGGAGGTATGAGTCGTGAATTTCACCCCGTACCAGGTGTTCATGGATCCCGCCGACGTGGCGCGCCTGGAGCGACAGCCGCGCGGGACATGGCGCCGGCAGGTGAGCCGGTTGGTTGACGCCTGCGGCATCGGTGAGGTGCTCACCACGCGCGGCATCGCGGTGTTGTCCGGGCTCGACGATCTCCCCGGCCCGCAGTTGCGGGTCGTCTTCCCCCTGATCTGCGAGGCGCTCGGGACGTTGATCCCACAAAGCGTCGGCCCTTCGGCACAGTTGCTGAGAGAGGTGACGTACCGGGGGAACGACCTGTCGGATCGCACGCTCCGCTACTCCGACAGCCGGGACGGCGGAAGCTTCCATACCGACGGCGTACCCGTTCCCGGCGAGGTGCCGGATCTCATCGCCCTTCTCTGCCTGCGTCAGGCGGCGGCCGGCGGTGAACTCGTCTTCATAGACTCGCAGGAGATCCTGCGGCTGGCGTCGGCACAGATGCCGGACATCCTCGACGTCCTGGGTAACCAGTTCCACTTCGACCAGCGGCGCAAGGACGCACCCGGTGCCACGATCGTACGGCGGGTCGTCGAGCGCTCGGGGGCCGACGACCGCGCGCACCACTTAACATATCTGCGGGACTATATCGAGTCCGGGCATGCGATGCCGGGGGTGCGGCCGCTGACTCCGGCCGAGACGAGGGCCATGGATCTCCTCGACGCCGTGATGGCCAGCGAGGCTCTACACATCGAGGGGCGGCTGCTCCGGGGGCAGATCGTGATCAGCGACAACCGGCGTTACCTGCACGGGCGTCATGCCTTCGTCGACGCGTCCGAGGGCGCGGGGAGACTGATGCTGCGAGCCTGGATCAGGCGATGATCAAATGAGCAAGTACATCGACTTCCACGATCCTCACAATCGGGACACCTACGTCGGGCGGTCCGCGGACCCCGCCTGGTCGACGCTCTTCGCGCGACTCATGCGCCCGGAGGGTCGGTTGGTCGCCGACCTGGGATGCGGCGGTGGCATCTACACCAAGGCGATCGCGGGCATGGCACCGCAGCTGGTCGTCGGGATGGACTCGTCGCACCTGTCATTGGAGTCGGCCCGGAGCTACTGCCAGGGAGTCGACCGCGTGTCATTTCTGCTGACCGACGCGGAGGCCGTGGGCGCGGAGGACGACGTCTTCGACGGAGTCGTCGAGAGAGCTCTCATCCACCACTTCACGACGTTGCACCGCAATTTCCGGGAGGCCCGCCGCATCCTGAAACCCGCCGGCCTGCTCTGGGTCCAGGACCGCACGGTGGACGACGTCCTCCTACCGCCTTCGGCGGAGCACATCCGTGGCTACTACCTCGCCTTCGACGAACGGCTGAGGGCAACCGAGATCGAACGCCGGCGACGAGAGCCGGATGTCACGGCCGCTCTCCTGGAGGCAGGATTCCGGCTTGTCAACAGCAGCAAAGTCTGTGAGCTGCGCAAAGTGTTCCGCGAACCGGGCGAGTTGTACGAGGAGATCGTCCTGCGGCGCGGCCGGTCCCTGCTCCACGCGCTCAACGACCGGCGTATCCGTCAACTAGCCGACTACGTCGTCGAGCGGATTCCTCGTTGGCCGGCGGTCGAACGCGACACCTGGACGGTCTGGATCGCCGAAAAGTAGCCGCTGTCATGGCGCGTCGAGGTAGGTGTTCTGCTTGAGAGCCGCATCCCAGAGGATCTTGATCTGCGACGCGTACAGGGTATAGGTGGGATTGCCGGGTCGCACCACGTAGGAAACCGTCGCCTGGTCGGCCTCGTTCTCGTGCAGGTAGTGCTGGACGCGAATGAGGGAATTCTCCGACAGCCGGTTCACGTCGATCGCGATGAAGGCCATGGGCATGATGCGGTCCGACACGGCGAACTGAATATTTCCGCTGCCCCGCAAACGGATGTAGAGATCCTTGAAGAGGTTCGCCTGATTCAGGTACCGCTGCTGACTGTGGCGCTCGGAGTCCGAGTACCTCATCCGCCGAAACCCCTCGAGGACGTCGAGGTCGCCCACGTTGAGCACCAGGAAGCGCACCTGCACACGTCTGTTGAGCCCGGCGAACAGATCCTTCGCGGCCACGAAGCCGGTCAACGTGGTACCACTGATGAAGACGTCGTGACGCGCCGACGCCACAGCGGTTCTCCAGTCGAAGGTGTGGCGTTCGACGAACTCGACACCTATTCCCCGATGGGCGAGCGTCCTCGCAATTTCCTCGGTACTCCTGGTCAGCACTTTCCAGCGACTGCTGAAGAGAATGAAGAAGTCAATGACGATCATCGCCAGGAGTGCTTCAATGAATGTGAGATGCAGATTTCGTTGATTGAGGACCTCGGTGACGACCACCGCAGTCAGCGCGAATATCGCCTGAAGCGTGATGAATGCCGCGTCCAAGAACCTCAGAAGCCTCTTCATCGCCACTCCCCGAAACGGCCGAGTCGATGGAATTCAAGTGTGCGGAACCGCCTGGACACCGGAAGCTCATAGAGTTACCACAGTTAATGTGATGATCGCAACCAGTAGAAATTTCGTCTCTTCTGCAAAGTCTCACGCAGACCTTGACGGCGGAGAACAAGCAGCGCGCCGGGGACCGTACGGTCCCCGGCGCGCTGCTACGCACGAGCGGTGGCGGCGGGATTTGAACCCGCGGAGGGCGTAAACCCTCACACGCTTTCGAGGCGTGCTCCTTAGGCCACTCGGACACGCCACCGCCGACGAGGGTACAGGACCGCGGGTTCGGACGCCGAACCGGTATCGCCCGAGCCGGCCTGGCAGGATCTTTGCCATGAGTACGCACATCGGCGCGAAGCCGGGCGAGATCGCCGAGCGGGTCCTGATGCCAGGTGACCCCCTGCGGGCCAAGTGGATCGCGGAGACCTACCTCGAGGGCGCGACCTGCTACTCGACGGTCCGGGGCATGCTGGGCTTCACCGGCCGCTGGAACGGCGTCGACGTCTCCGTCCAGGGCTCCGGCATGGGCATGCCGTCCGCCTCCATCTACGCCCACGAGCTGATCAACGAGTACGGCGTGAAGACGCTGATCCGGGTCGGCTCCTGCGGCGCTCTCAGCACCGACCTGCAACTGCGTGACGTGGTGGCGGCGATCGGGTCGTCCACCGACTCGAACATGAACCGGATGCGCTTCGACGGTCTGATCGACTACGCCCCGGTGGCCGACTTCGGGCTGCTGCGTACCTCGGTCGAGGTGGCCGAGCGGCGCGGCATCGCGATGCACGTCGGACCGATCCTGGCGGCGGACGCCTTCTACACCGACCGGCCGGACCTCTACGACACGCTCGCCGACTACGGCGTGCTGGCGGTGGAGATGGAGTCGGCGGCGCTCTACACGATCGCGGCCCGGTTCAAGGCTCGGGCGCTGACCGTGCTGACCGTCAGCGACCACATCAAGACCGGCGAGAAGACCACGTCGGAGGAGCGGGAGCAGACCTTCAGCCAGATGGTCGAGATCGCGCTCGACACGATCATCGCCTGACCTTCCGGGGACGGCGCACCGCGGAGAGCGTGATGACTCACAGGCATCTTGATGCCTCACAGTCATCACGCTCTTTCGCCCACGCCGGGCCAGGCCACGCCACGCCACGACACGCCGGGCCACGCCGCTCAGACAGCGGTGAGCGCCTCCGTCGGGGCGAGCCGGGCGGCGCGGACCGCCGGGTAGAGGCCGGCGAAGCCGCCGATGACCAGGGTCGCACCCACCCCGCCGAGCATCGCCCACGCCGGCACCACGGTCGGCCAGTCCTGGGACAGCGCGTATCCGGTGGTGACCAGGATTCCCAGCAGCACCCCGCCGACCCCGCCGAGCGCCGAGAGCAGCAGCGATTCGGCGAGGAACTGGGTGCGTACCTGACCTCGGGTGGCCCCGAGCGACCGGCGTAGGCCGATCTCGGCCCGGCGTTCCAGCACCGAGATGACCATGGTGTTGGCGACGCCGACGCCACCGACGAGCAGGGCGACCGCGCCCAGCCCGAGCAGCAGCCCGGTGAAGGCGGCGTCGGTCGCCTCGGCGGCGGCCAGCGCGTCGGACGGGCGGGACACCTCCACCTCGTTGGGCGCCTCCGGGTTGGCGGTCGCGCCGAGCACCGACCGGACGGCCTCGACCTGTGACTCCTCGGCCCGGGTGTAGACGGTGCTCGGATGCCCGTCGAAGCCCAGATAGTCGGTCGCCGCCGACCAGCCGACCAACGCCGACGTGTCCAGCTCCGGGGCGAGCGGCACGGGAGCGAGGACACCGACCACGGTGAACCACCGCCCGCCCAGCCACACCTGTACCTGCGGATCCGCCTCGCCGACCCCCAGCCGGTCGGCGGCGGTCGCGCCGAGGACCACCGCTGGGTAGCGGGCGGTGGCCTCGTTGAGCCACGTTCCGCTGGTCACCTCGGCCCCGACGGTGCCGAGCAGGTCCAGGCGGGCCGCCCGGGTGGCGATCCCGCCCGTCTCGGCGGCCGGAATCCGGTCCGAGCGGTAGACCTTGGCGTCGGACACCTGCCCGGTCGCGGACACCTCGGTCACCGGACCGATTCGGCCGATCATGGACACCGACTCCTCGGGGAGCTGGGCGTCCGCGCCGAACAGGGTGTTGCCCGGTTCCACGGTGAGCAGGTTGGTGCCGAGCGCGTCGAGCGCCCGGTCCAACTCGGCCCGGGACGACGAGGAGATGCCGACGACCGCGATCATCGCGGCGATGCCGATCGCGATGCCCAGCGCGGACAGGAACGCCCGCAGGGGTCGGGTCCGCAGGCCCACGCCACCGACGCGCAGGACGTCCCCGGGGCCCATCCGAGCCGGGGTGA
Organism: Micromonospora sp. CA-248212; assembly: GCF_050948405.1. NCBI lineage: Bacteria > Bacillati > Actinomycetota > Actinomycetes > Micromonosporales > Micromonosporaceae > Micromonospora > Micromonospora sp. CA-248212. Next base: position 7,003,067 of record NZ_CP192023.1, read on the forward strand.
GCACCGCCATCAGCCGACCCCGCCCGCCGCGAGGACCGAATCGTGCCGCACCGCGCCGTCCCGCATCCGTACCTGTCGGGGCAGGCTGTCGGCGATCTCCCGATCATGGGTGATCACCACGACGGTGGTGCCGGCCCGGTGCAGCTCGTGCAGCAGTTCCAGCACTCCGGCGCCGGACGTCGAGTCGAGGTTCCCGGTCGGCTCGTCGGCGAGCAGCACGGCCGGCTCACCCACCACCGCCCGGGCCACGGCCACCCGCTGCCGCTCCCCGCCGGAGAGTTCGTGCGGCCGGTGCCCCAGCCGGTGGCCCAGGCCGACCCGGACCAGCGCGGCCTCCGCACGGTCGCGCCGCCTCCGCAGGGGTACGCCGGAGTAGAGCAACCCGTCGGCCACGTTGTCCACCACCGGAACGCCGGGGGCCAGGTGGAACTGCTGGAACACGAAGCCGATGCGGGTGGCCCGCAGCGCCGACAGCTCCCGGTCGGTGAGCTTCGCCGCGTCGTACCCGTCGATGAGGACGCTGCCCGACGAGGGCCGGTCGAGGGTGCCGATGAGGTGCAGCATCGTCGACTTGCCCGACCCGGACGGGCCGACGATGGCCACCAGCTCGCCGTAGCCGATCCGCAACGACACGTCGTCCAACGCGACGACGCCGCCGGGATACCGCTTGCTGACCCGGTCCAGCACGATCACGTCGCCCGTCACGCCGGCACCACCACCGTCGTTCCCTCGGCGATTCCCTCGCCGGTGACCTCCACCCGCCCGTCGGCGAACAGGCCCGTGGTCACCGCCACGATCCGGCGGGCGCCGCCGTCGACGACCTCGACGCCGTAGCCGCCCTCGGCGAGGGCCAGCAGCGCCGCCACCGGCACAGTGAGCACGTCCGCGCGTTCCGAGGCGGTGAAGGTGACGTCGACGCTGGCCTGGTCGAAGCCGGCGAGGGCCTTCGGATCGGTCACCGTTACGGTCACCTCGATCTTCGTCTCCGCCTCCGCCGCCTGGCCGTTGGCGCCGGCGGAACCGGTCTGGATGACCGTCTCGACCGTGCTGATCGTGCCGTTCACCGCCCGGCCGTCCGGCAGCTTGACCGCGACCTTCGCGTCGCGCTTGGCCAGCCGCTGGTCGTCCACGTCCAACTCGACGGTGACCACCCGGCTGGTGCCGGTGTAGGTGAGCACCGCCTGACCGGGCTGGGTGACCGCGCCGACGTCGAGCTGGTGGCTCTCCACCCGCACCTCCCCGTCGGCGTACACGACGCGCGCGGGCTCGACCCGGCCCGTCTCCGCCAGGCCGAGGTCGTCCTGCCACTCGCGGACCGCGTCGGCGGTCGCCCCGGTGTACTCGTCATCGACCGTGAATCCGTCGTAGCCGAGCGCCACGAGGTTCCGCTCGAACTGCGCGACGTCGGGGCCCTCCACCCCGGGGGCGAGCGTCCGGTACGCGGGCAGTCCGCCGTACAGGAGCACCACCTCCGCGTTGTCGACCAGGTAGAGCGCCTTGCCCCGCCGTACCGTCGACCCCGTCGCCGGCAGTCCGGTGAGCGTGCCGCTCAGCCTCGCCGTGGCGGTACGCGTCGTGCCGTACCCCAGCTCGCCGTCGGCCGTCTGGGAGTCGGCGAGGGTCTGCCGGGTGATGGCGGCGGTGGCCGCCGAAGCGCCGGCCTGGGCGGCGTCGCCGCCGCTCCGGCCGCCGAAGCCGACCGCGGCGATCACGCCCACGGCCGCGACCAGCAGCACGACGCCACCGACGAGGGCAGCCCGCAGCGGTACGCGTCGGGTGGTGCCGGTCACCGGCCACCGCCGAACTGCGGCGCGTACTGCCGGCACTTCTCCATGGCGGCGCGCAGCGCCGGGTCACCGAGGTCGAGCCCGCTGTCGCCCTTGGTGATCTGGATCCGTCCGTCGGCGTCCGGGTCCGGGAAGTTCGGCACGCCGTTCTCCCGCATGCACTTGGCCATGGTGCGCATCTGCTCGGCCTGCTCCGGGTTGAGCTGGGGACCCTGCCCGCCGTTGGGCAGTTTGTCGCGGCACTTCTCCATGGCGGACTGCACCTTCTGCGGGTCGACGTTCTCGCCGAACCGGAACGCCGGCCGGCCGCCCGCCTCCGGGTCGGGCATCTCCACCCCGTTCTCCCGCATGCACCGGGCGAACGCGAGCTGCCGTTCCGAGTCGTCCGCCGGTGTGGCGCTCGCCGTCACGCCGTCCTTCGCCCCGCCGGCGGTCGCGACTCCACCGCCGTCGTCCGCTGGGCCGCACCCGGCCAGTGCCAGCACGAGCAGGGCGGGGATCGCGAGTATCTGTCGCCGCATGGTGTCCGCCTCCGTTTCCTCCTCCGGCGCGGATCGCCGGACGTTGCCGCCCAGTTCACGGCAGCGGACGTATCCGGGGCGTAACCGTGCACGGTTACGCCGCCGTTACCCGCCAACGGGGACCATGGACGGGTGAGAGTGCTGGTGGTCGAGGACGAGAACCTGCTGGCGGACGCCATCGCCGAGTGGCTGCGCCGTGAGTCGTTCGCGGTCGACGTGGCGTACGACGGGGACGCCGCGCTGGAACGGCTCGGCGTCAACGAGTACGCCGTGGTGGTCCTGGACCGGGACCTGCCGGTGGTGCACGGCGACGACGTGTGCCGGGCGATCGTGGACGCGGGCGGGGAGACCCGGGTGTTGATGCTGACCGCCGCCGCGGCGGTACGCGAGCGCGTGGCGGGCCTGGCGATCGGCGCGGACGACTACCTCACCAAGCCGTTCGCCCTGGTGGAGTTGTCGGCGCGGGTGCACGCGTTGACCCGTCGCGCCCGCCCGGCCGCACCGCCGACGTTGCGCCGCGCCGGGATCCAGCTCGACCCGGCCCGCCACGAGGTACGCCGCGACGACCGGCACGTGGCGCTGTCCCGCAAGGAGTTCGCGGTGCTCGCCGAGTTGCTACGCGCCGACGGCGCCGTGGTCTCCGCCGAGGAGCTGCTGGAACGCGCCTGGGACGAGCACATCGACCCGTTCACCAACGTGGTCCGGGTCACCATGGTGAAGCTGCGCCGTAAGCTCGGCGACCCACCGGTGATCGAGACGGTGCCGGGAGCGGGGTACCGCATCCGATGAAGCGGCTCACCATCCGCGGTCGCCTCACCCTGATCTACGGTGGGCTCTTCCTGCTGGCCGGCGTGGTCCTGCTCGCCGTCACGTACGTGCTGGTGGACCAACGGACGCCCCAGCCGTTCGGGGTGAAACTGAGCGACCTGCCGAAGACCACCGCGACGCCACCCAAGCCGGGCAACGGGCAGAACATCGAGACGCTGCGCGCCCTCGTCGAGGAGGCGCAGAGCGAGGCGAGGCGCAACGCGTTGGAGTCGCTGCTCACCCAGGGCGGCATCGCGCTGATCGTGGTGTCGGCGGTGGCCATCGCGTTCGGCTGGCTGCTCGCCGGGCGGGCGTTGCAGCCGTTGCAGCAGGTCACCGACACCGCGCGGCGGATCGCCGGGGCGGACACCGCCGGTCGCGGGCTGCACGAGCGGATCGCGCTCGCCGGTCCCCGCGACGAGGTACGCGAACTCGCCGACACGTTCGACGAGATGCTGGAACGGTTGGACCGTTCCTTCGACGGGCAGCGCCGGTTCGTGGCGAACGCCTCGCACGAGCTGCGGACGCCGTTGGCGCTGAACCGCGCGCTGGTGGAGTTGGCCGTGACGCGGCCGGACGCGCCGGAGGAGACGCGCAGGTTGGGCGAGTCGCTGCTGGCGGTCAACGAGCGGCACGAACGGCTCATCGACGGGCTGCTGACCCTCGCCGACTCGGAGAACGAGCTGACCGAGCGGACGGCGGTCGACCTGGCGGAGGTCTGCGCGCACGTGATCGACCAGGCCGGCAAGCAGGCGCCCGACCTGCCCGTACACCGGTCGCTCGCCCCGGCCCCGACCAATGGCGACCCGGTGCTGTTGGAACGGCTGACATTCAACCTGGTGGAGAACGCGCTACGGCACAACCTGGCCGCCGACGGATGGGTCGAGGTGCGCACCGCCCTGGTGGACGGACGACCCACCCTGACGGTGACCAACACCGGCCCGCTGATCGCCGGCTACGACGTCGAGACGATGTTCCAGCCGTTTCGCCGGCTGTCGCGCGAGCGGGTGGCCGGTACGCGTGGTTTCGGACTGGGCTTGTCGATCGTCCGTGCGGTTGCCCGGGCCCACGGCGGCACCGCCGAGGCGCACCCCCGCCCGGGTGGCGGCCTGGTCGTCACGGTCACCCTGCCCGCAACCTGACCACCCGCCTCCCCCGCGCGGGGCCAGCGAGAGCGCGGGGCCTCAGCGGAAGAAGGCGCGCAGCACGGCGGCGGTCTCGGCTTCCAGCACACCGCCGTACACCTCGGGACGGTGGTTGAGCCGGCGGTCGCGCAGCACGTCCCAGAGCGAGCCGGCCGCACCGGTCTTGGGTTCCCACGCGCCGAAGACGACCGTGGAGACCCGGGCGAGCACCAGCGCGCCCGCGCACATGGTGCACGGCTCCAACGTCACCACCAGCGTGCAGCCGTCCAGCCGCCACTCGCCGGTCCGTTCGGCCCCCCGGCGCAGGGCCAGCACCTCGGCGTGGGCGGTGGGGTCGCCGGTCAGTTCCCGCTCGTTGCGCCCGATCGCCAGCTCGCCGCCGTCCGGGCCGTAGAGCACCGCGCCCACGGGAATGTCGTCGACGCCACCGCTGGGGATCGCCGGGTCGGTGACGGCGACCTCCAGGGCTCGGCGCATCCACCGCTCGTGCCGTTGCCGTCGCCCGATCCCACCGGGGTCGGCCAGGCCCTCGTGCGCGCCCGGCCCGGCTCGGCCCACCGCGCCGGGCGTCGGCTGGCCCGGCCGGATCATCTCCAACGACGGGTCGGTGGCGTCGGCCGGCTCAGACCTCACGCAACTCCTCGACCTCGTCGGCGCAGCCGAGCGCCTCGCAGATCTCGGCGGTGACGTCCGCCGGCAGCATTCCCTCGGTGCCGCAGAGCGTCAGCAGCTTCTGCGCGGAGATGCCCAGGTTGGCGAGCAGGTCGGCGTCGCCCACCGGATCGGCCTCCGGGTCGACGGCGGGCTGCTCGCTCTCCTCGTCGCCGCTGGCGGCGGGGCGCGGCTCGTCGTCGCCGTCGAGCCCGGTCACCGACGTCTTCAGGTCACCGACCAGCAGTTGACCCAGCCGGGACTCCTCGGCGTACGCCGAGTCCGATCCGAAGACCCGCAGGTCCTCGCCCTCGTCGAGACGCAGGATCACCAGGTACGCGTCGTCGGCCTCGACAAAGAGCAGCGACACGTCGGCTTCCTGGTCGACGTCGCGCAGCCGGTCGGCGACCTCGTCGATGTCCGTGGCACCCCGAAGGTTGACCTCGGTCGCGGTCCAGCCACTGTCATCACGCACCACGGCCGCAGCGAAGTACGACACGGTTCCCCCAAAAGCCCTCGGCACAGCGCCGACTCGTCAAGGGTGCACGTTAGCCGGTCGGGTCGGCAGGCGACCGGTCAACGCCCCGAGACGCCGGCCAAACCTGACAAAGTCCGATCAGCCAGCTACCCGACGGCGGGTGGCGATGAGTTGGCGTAGACGCTCGGTGCGCTCTCGCTGCGGCCGGCTGCGCTGGCGTACCGCCCGTGCGCCCGCCAACTCGGCGAGCAACTGGAGGCGGCGGCGGTTGCGATCCGGGTCCTGCCGCGGGGTGGTCCAGGCCATAGTGCCGAGAGTGCCGAGTCTCGGCGGCCACGTCAAGACGGCGTTCGCTCCGCAGCCAACCGGGCACGCGACGCAGTCGCCCACGCCCTGATCCGGGTCGGTCCGGCCTCGCTCACCACAGCGGCCAGTCACCGCTCGTCGCCCAGCGCACGGCCACCACGGCGGCGGCGATGCTCCAGCCGCCGGCGGTCACGATGGCCACTCCGGTGGCCACTCCACGGTCGCCGTACCGCACCAGCACCAGCGCGGTGGCCCAGGCGAGCAGGCCGGCCACCACCGTCCACCACGCGTAACCGACCACGTCGGTGCCGAGGAGCCCGAACAGCAGCAGCCAGGCAGCCGCCGCACCGCCGCCGGAGGCGACCCCAGCGCCGGTCACCGGGTGCGGTTCGCGGTAGGTCGGTCTGGTCGGTGGCCCGGCCGGGAAGAGCCCCGACGGGGTACGCGACGCCGGGCGCGCGGCGGCCGGGTCCGGGATGGGGCCTTCTCGGGCGATGCTCACCGGCTGCCCTCCCTCACGCGCGTCGCTCGTCCCCACGGTACCGGTCTGTCAGGATGGCCGAATGCCCTCGCCGACGATCGGTCGCCGCGTGCGTCCGGCGTACCCGATCCTGTTGCTGCTCGCCCCGATGCTCGCCGCCGGTTGCGCGACCACCCGGCCCGGGGTGCCGCCGGACGGCGTCGCCGCGCCGTCGCCGTCGGCGGTCTGGGCGACCGGGGAGCAGCCGGCGGCCCCGCCGGTCGCGCCGACCACGAACGCCCCGGCCAGCCCGACGCCGTCGTCGGCCACGCCGTCGCCGAGCGCGCCCCGCGCCGGGGTCCGGCATGTCTTTCCGGTACGCGCCGACAACGTGGACTACCACCCGACGCACGGGGCGTACCCTGCGACGGACGTGTTCGCGAACTGCGGTCAGCCGTTCGTGGCGGTGACCGACGGCAAGGTGCTGGAGGTGAGTCGCGTCGACAGGTACTCCAAGAGCGGGCCGCAGGGCCCGGACAACGGCGGCCTGTCGGTGTCGCTGCTCGGTGACGACGGGGTGCGTTACTACGGCTCGCACCTGAGCGTCGTCTCGTCCGGCGTCGAGGCGGGGGTCCGGGTGCGTGCCGGCCAGCAACTCGGCAAGGTGGGCCGGACCGGCAACGCCAACAACGTCTGTCACGTGCACTTCGGGATCTCGCCGCCGTGCGCCGGTAAGGACGGGTGGTGGATCCGGCGCGGCGTGATCTGGCCGGCGCGCTACCTGGACTCGTGGCGGCGCGACGGCAACCGGGAACCGGCCGCCGAGGTGACCGCGTGGCAGCGCCAACACGGCTGCCCGAAGGCTCCCTGACATGGCCGCCCGGGACCCCATCGCCGACCTGCGCCGGATCGCGTTCCTGTTGGAGCGGGCGAACGAGGCCACCTACCGGGTGCGGGCGTTCCGTTCGGCGGCCACGGCGCTGGCTGGCCTGCCGGCGGCCGAGGTAGCCGAACGGGCCGGCAACGGCACCCTCACCGAGCTGGCCGGTGTCGGCGACGTGACGGCTCGCTGCGTGGCGGAGTCCCTGGCCGGTGAGGAACCGGTCTATCTGCGCCGGCTGGTGGCGACCGAGGGCAGCGACCTCGATGCCGAGGCCGCGGCGCTGCGCGCCGCCCTGCGGGGCGACTGCCACACCCACTCGGACTGGTCCGACGGCGGCTCGCCCATCGAGGAGATGGCGCTGGCCGCCGTCGAGTTGGGTCACGAGTACCTGGTGTTGACCGACCACTCGCCGCGGCTGACCGTGGCCCGGGGGCTGACCGCGGCGCGGCTGCGCCGTCAGCTCGACCACGTGGCGCAGGTCAACGCGGCGCTGCCGGAGGGTTTCCGGATCCTCACCGGCATCGAGGTGGACATCCTCGCCGACGGGTCGCTCGACCAGGACGAGGAGTTGCTGGCCCGACTCGACGTGGTGGTCGGCTCGGTGCACAGCGGCCTGAAGGACGAGCGGTCGAAGATGACCCGGCGCATGGTGCGGGCCGTTGCCAACCCGCACCTGGACATCCTCGGTCACGTCACCGGCCGGATGGTGTCGTCCCGGCCGGCCGGGGTGACCGGCCCGGGTGACAAGGGGCACCGGGCCCGGACCCGCGCGGAGAGCGACTTCGACGCGGACGCCGTCTTCGCCGCCTGCGCGGAACACGACACCGCAGTCGAGATCAACTCCCGGCCGGAGCGGCAGGACCCGCCGAAGCGACTGATCCGACGCGCCCTGGAGGCGGGCTGCCGCTTCGCGATCGACACGGACGCGCACGCGCCCGGCCAGCTCGACTGGCAGCGGTTCGGCTGCGAGCGGGCCGCGCGCTGCGGCGTCCCGGCCGACCGGGTGGTCAACACCTGGTCGGCCGAGCAGCTCGTGGAGTGGACCCGCAACCGAGCCTGACCGGCGGTCCGGACTGGTCGAGGCATGGCGGCGGGTCAGCGGCGGGCGGGCTCGACGGCGGGCGCGGCGGGCTCGACGGCCGGCGCGGCGGGCTCGACGGCCGGCGCGGCGGGCGCGCTCACGCCGACGACCGGTCGGGGCGTCCGACGGCCGAACACGCCCTGCGCGACCGCGACGCCCAGCAGCACGATGAGCGCACCGACCGGCTGGTGCCAGTTGAGCCGCTCGTCCAGCACCACGGCGCCGATCAGCACCGCGAAGATCGGAATCAGGTACGTGACGGTGGACGCCGTGCTCGCGCCGGCCAACCGGATGTTGCGCATGTTGATGACGAAGGCGAGCCCGGTGCCGAGCGCGCCGAGGGCCAGGACGCTCGCCACGACCTTCGCCGACAGCTCGGTGGGCAGCGGCGGCGCGCCCGCGACGAACGGGGTGACGATGGCGAGCTGCACGGTGGCGAGCAGCAGCTGCGCCGTGGACAGGGACAGCCCGGAGTGCGTGCTGCCGGCGATGAACCGCTTCTGGTACGGGATGGCGACGCCGTAGCAGGCGGCCGCCCCGAAGCACATCACCTGCCCGACGAAGTGCGCCCCTCCGATGCCCTCCCAGACCCCGAGCACGACGAGTACGCCGACGAAGCCCAGCCCGAGGCCGATCGCCCGGCGTACGGTCAACCGCTCGGTCCGGAACACCAGCACCGCGAGCGGCAGCACGATCAACGGCGTCGTCGCGTTCCAGATGCCGGCGAGCATCGACTCGACCCGTTGCTCGCCGTAACCGAAGAGGGTGAACGGCACGGCCACGCCGAACGCGGCGACGACGGCCAGGTGCGCCCACACCCGGGGCTCACGGGGCAGCCGGTCGCGCAGCACCGCAAGGACGACCAACAGGGTCAGCGCGCCGGCGCCGACGCGGTAGAGGGTCAGCTGCACGGGGTGCAGCTCGGCCACGCCGACCTTGATGAACAGGAAGCTGGAGCCCCAGATGGCGGCGAGGGCGAAGAAGCCCGGTAACCAGGCCCGCAGCGGGACCCTGTCAGGAGCGATATCGGTTGTCACCCCTGACACTCTGCCGGAGGGGTGCGACAGAGTCGTCCGCTTTTCCGCTGCTTGGACACGACAATTGACATCGACATCCTGACCGGGCGGTCACGTAGTGTCGCAGCGTGGGACGAATTGATGAAATCGCCAACCGCTACGTGGACAAGTGGGCGCCGTTGAGCCCGACCGGCGCGACCTACGTCGGCATCGCCGGCCATGACAACAAGCTCGACGACCTCTCACCGGACGGATACCGGGCGCGCGCCGACCTGACCCGCGAGACGCTCACCGAGCTGGAGACGGCCGAGCCGGACACCGAGGCGGAGCGCACCGCCAAGGAGGCCATGCAGGAACGGCTCGGTCTGGACCTGGCCCGCTACGAGGCCGGCGAGACGACCAGCGAGGTCAGCGTGATCACCAGCGGGCTGCACGAGATCCGCATGGTGTTCGACCTGATGCCAACTGCGACGGCCGACGAGCAGGCCAACATCGCCACCCGGCTCAACGGCCTCGCCGGCGCGCTGGAGGGCTACAAGACCACGCTGCGTGAGGCGCTCGCCGACGGGCAGGTCAGCTCGAAGGTGCAGCTCGTCGAGGTGGCCAAGCAGTGCGACATCTGGACCGACCCGACCGGGGACAACTTCTTCCACGGTCTGGTCGAGCGGCTGGGCGCGGACGGCACCCTCGGCGCCGAGCTGCGCAGGGGCGCGGCGGCGGCCACCGCGGCCACCGCCGAGTTCGGTCAGTTCCTGCGGGCCGAGCTGGCCCCGCACGGGCGCGACAAGCAGGCCGCCGGCCGGGAGCGCTACGAACTCGCCTCGCAGTACTTCCTCGGCGCGAAGATCGACCTCGACGAGACGTACGCCTGGGGTTTCGCGGAGCTGGCCCGCCTGGAGGCGGAGATGCGGGTCGTCGCCGGGCGCATCGCCGGTTCGGGTGCGACGGTCGACGAGGCGGTGGCGCGGCTCGACGCCGACCCGGCGCGCACGATCCAGGGCAAGGAGGCGTTCCGCGACTGGATGCAGGCGCTCGCCGACAAGGCCATCGCCGAGTTGCACGGCACCCACTTCGACATCCCGGAGCAGGTCCGCCGGATCGAGTGCTGCCTCGCGCCCACCAGCGACGGGGCCATCTACTACACCGGGCCGAGCGAGGACTTCTCGCGGCCTGGTCGGATGTGGTGGGCGGTGCCGCAGGGCATCACCGACTTCTCCACCTGGCGCGAGGTGACGACGGTCTACCACGAGGGCGTGCCGGGGCACCACCTTCAGGTGGCCCAGACGGCCGTCCGGGCCGACCTGCTCAACCGCTGGCAGCGGCTGCTCTGCTGGGTCTCCGGGCACGGCGAGGGCTGGGCGCTGTACTCGGAGCGGCTGATGGACGAGCTGGGTTACCTCCAGGACCCGGGCGACAAGCTGGGCATGCTCGACGGTCAGGCGATGCGCGCCGCACGGGTGATCGTCGACATCGGCATGCACCTGGAGCTGGAGATCCCGAAGGACAACCCGTTCGGCTTCCACCCGGGCGAGCGGTGGACGCCCGAGCTGGGTTGGGAGTTCATGCGGGCGCACTGCCGGGTGCCGGACGAGAACCTGCGCTTCGAGCTGAACCGCTACCTGGGTTGGCCGGGACAGGCGCCGTCGTACAAGGTGGGTGAGCGGATCTGGTTGCAGGCACGCGAGGACGCGATGGCTCGCAAGGGCGCCGACTTCGACCTGCGGGAGTTCCACCGGCAGGCGTTGGACCTGGGCGCGCTGGGCCTCGACCCGCTGCGCAAGGCGCTGGCCCGACTCTGACCGGTGTTCAGCTCGTGGGGCGGCGTCCGGTCCGGACGCCGCCCCACGCTGCGGTCACTGCAACGTCTGCTTGAGGGTGGGTCGGCCGGTCAACGTGTCGCAGGAGATGAAGGCCAGGTCGATCTGCGGGTCGGTGAACGTGAGCGGCAGCGGCGAGGTGACCGGGATGCCGTCGGGGAAGGGCAGGTCCGGAGTCAGGGTGACCTTGATGCCCAGGAACCGGCCGACGAACCGGGTCGCGTAGAAGGTCACGTCACCGTCGATCGTCAGTTGGTCGGTCTCGCTCAACAGCGAGCCGCCCGAAGGCCCCGCGACCAGCAACGCGAAGTCGCTTGTCACCGCCTTGCTCATGGTGAACTTCAGCGCCCGCATCTCGCCGTTGGCGGTGCGCAACGGCTCGACTCCGCGAAACCGCAGGTTCGTCATCTCCACCTTGGACCCGGTCAGTTTCGCGGGGGTGGCCGAGACCTTGGGCATGTCCGGGTCCGCGGCCAGCTTGGGCAGCGGCTTGCCGGGCTCGACGGGCGCGGGCTTGGTCGGCTTCGGGCTGGCACACGAATCGTCGGGGGCGCGGGTGGGGGTCGCCGTCCGGGTCGGGCTGGGTGTGGCGCTGACGCTGGCGGTGGGAGTGGCGCTCGGAGTGGCCGACGCGCCGGCTCGCGCGGCGCTGCCGGTGGGCTCGGCCGATCCACCTGTCGGTTCCGCCTCGTCGTCGTCGCCGCCGGTGAACAGGTCACCGATGCCGTCGACGATGTCGGTCAGCAGATTTCCGTCCGACTTATCCGACGTGGCGGTGGGGCTCGCACTCGGGCTCGGGCTGGCCGGAGAGGTGGCGGGGGTGCTGGGCCGGACCGACGAGGTCGGGGTTGGGCAGGAGGGCGCCGCCGCTCGCACCGGCGACGCCCAGTCGACCGTCGTCAGACCCGCGCTGGCGAGGCTCATCAGGAGCAGCGTCACCACGTACGTCTTCGGGTCGCGGGCCACCGTCGACCTGGTCTGGGACGCCTCCGGCTCGGCGGCGAAGGGCGGCATCTCCGTGGTGTCGCCCGCGCTCGCCCGCTCAGCCGGTGCTGGTTCGCGCAACACGGCACGCGGCTGCGGGAGGATGTCGGTGAGCGGCCCGGTGACCTCGTCCTCCCGCTCGCGCTCCGGCAGCAGCTCGTCGACGAGCGGCGCTTCGTCGGCGGTGGCGCCGTCCTCGGCCCGCTCGTCGTCCGGCTCCTCGGCGGCCAGGGGCACCGCCGCGGACTTCTTCACCGGCACCCAGGCGAAGCCGAGCGCGCTACCGACCATGCCCAGCAGCATGCCGATGAAGAACCCGCCGAGGTTGACTCCGATCAGCGAGTAGACCGCGGTCACCGCGCCGACGATGGCATAGAAGATCCGCTGCGCGGGGCTGAGCCACATCAGGAGGCCGCAGGTGACCAGGATGGTGGGGATCAACCAGGACAGGAAGCCGGTCGGGCCCATCTGCAGGGTCAGCCCGGCCAGGCTGACCTTGGTGGTGCCGAGGATCTCCACTCCGGCCAGGATGGTGAAGAGGCCGCCCCAGAATGGCCGGGACCGCCGCCAGCGGCGGAAACCGCGCCAGGCCTGACCGACACGGCCGGGCTGCGCGCGATGAGTGGCGGTCGACACGTACGTCCTCCTGGGGTGAAAGGGGTGGGCAGGACCGAGGCTCGCGAGGGGCGCCCCTCGCGAGCCTCGGCGGCGTCAGCTCAGAAGCATTCCTTGGCCTCAGCGCCGACGTTGACCTTCAACTTGAGTCCGGTCAGCGTGAAGGTGCCGGCGGTGGTATAGCGGGCAACCTGCTCAAGGTCCTTGATGTTCACGTGCGTGGCGTCCTGGCCGAACGAGCCGGCCGGAGCCGGGCCGAGGTCACTGGCGTCCTTACCGATGTTGATGTCGGTGAACTCGGCGTCACCCTCGAGCGACTCCATCGCGATCAGCAGGTTCTTGGCCACGGCCTCCTTGCCGGGGGCGTCGCCGGCGTTGATGGTCAGCACGATCTTGGGCAGGCCAGGAATGGAGGCGTCGACCGACTGGCACAGCTTGGTCAGGTGGGCCTCGCCGATCTCCGACATGGCCACCGGGACGATCTTGCCGTCCTTGGTGGTCACGATGCCGCCGTACTGCTTGAAGCCCTTCCCGTCGAGCTCGGAGGCGGAGATCTTGAACGGCTTGCCGGCGACGGTGATGTTGGCGGCGATGGCGCCGTTGGCCATACCGAAGACGATGCCGCCGACGGCGACCGCAGCGGGAACCATCATGGCGGCGAAGCGACGCCAGCGGGTGCCACCCTGCGCCTGACGGGTTTCCGAATCCTTCACGGGTCCTCCTCGAACCGGGGGTCACCGATCGCAGTCGCGACTCGGGACTACGGGAAAGCACGTGGCCGCTGCGTCCCGCTCCGGGGGATGGGTCGGCGGATCGCGCAGTGTGCGGATTGGATGCTCTCGCGAAGCGACGTACCTCACAAGGGCGCTGCTACTGGCCGGTAACCCGCGCTCGGCGTCAAGATTTCTGACCGTCACCGTCAGTCAGGTCTACGCCGACCCGCTCCCGCGACAAACCATCAAAATTGGGGCGGATGACTCCAGAATCTTCACCAGCGGTAGTTGCTGCACAGCATTGTTACATTTACGTAACGCCGGGCTGAAAAGCCGCTGAAGACGACCCCGAACTCATCCGTACGGCTGAGCCCGCAAGGTCAGCGCGCCTCGGCGAGCCAGTCCGTCAGCAGCCGGTGGTCGATCGAGTCCACCCGGCCGAGCCGGCGACCTGCCGCGACCCGCTCCCGTAGCTCCTCCCGGGTGAACCAGCGCGCCTGGAGCAACTCCACGCCGTCCACGCGTACCTCGTCGGACGTCGCCGTGGCCCGGAAGCCCACCATCAGCCCGGCGGGGAACGGCCACGCCTGCGACCCCTGGTAGGTCACGTCGGTGACGGTGATCCCGGCCTCCTCGGCCATCTCCCGGCGGACCGCGTCCTCCAGGCTCTCACCCACCTCCACGAAGCCCGCCAACGTCGAGTAGGAGTCCTCGGCCGCCCCCGCGTGCCGGGCGAGCAGGCAACGGCCGGCCGAGCCGGGCGCCTCGACCAGCACGATGATCGCCGGTTCGATGCGGGGGAACAGCAACCGACCGCACTCCGCGCCGGAACAGGTCCGCACGTGGCCGCCACCACCGGCGACGGCCACCGCGCCGCACGTGCCGCAGTGACGCTGCTGCCGGTGCCAGTGCAGCAACCCCCGCGCGTACGCCTGGGTCGCCGCGCCCGCCGGGTCGAGTCGCCCGACCAGCGCCCGTACGTCGACGGCCCGCGCCGCCCCCGCCATCTCGACGGCGGCGGCCTCACCGAGACCGGAGAGGTCCACGGCGAACACCGCGACGTCCCCGTCGAGCCCCAGGAACACGGTCTCCGCGGCAGCCGACCGGACGAGTGACGCGCGGTCGGCCGTCAGCCGGACCGGACCGTCTCCGTCGACGAGACAACGGTCCCGCCACAGCGGCAGCACCACCGTCGCCGGGTCGTCGAGCAACGCGTCCAGCCGAGCCGGGTCGGTGCGTAACGCGCCCGCCCGGTCCAACCAACCCCCGCCGTACGCCAACACCCGCTCCGCAGCGTCCACCCCGCCACCGTGCCACGCCCGTCCCCCGGCGCGGGCACCGACCCCACGCCCCCGCGACACGCCGGGCGACACGCGGTGGCAGCACCGAACGGGCACAGCCCGCGCGGACGGCCGGCCATTGGTTACCGTGGTGTCCTCCGGGAGGGGGGACCTCCCGCGGCACCTGGCGATCGAGGTTGCAGTGACGCTGTACGGCGACAAACGTCCACCCGTCGACGACCGGCCGACCGTGCAGGTCACGGCAGTCACCTGGCCGGACGACGAGCCGGACGTTGTCACACCGGCGACGGCCACCGCCACGGGCGAGCCGGACAACAGCGGCCGCCGTCCACGCCGCGTACGGATGCTGCTCGGCGCGGGCATCACCGGCGGCGTCCTCGCCGCCGTCGCGGGTGCCGGCGCCTGGGCGTACGCCGGTGACGTGCCCCGGGGCACCAGCGTGCTCGGCACCGAGCTGGGCGGTCGGAGCCGCAGCGCGGCCGACCGGGAGTTGCGGGCAGAGCTGGAGCGGCGGGCCGCAGCCCTCGCCGCGCCCCTGCGGATCACGGTCGGGGAGCGCACCGCCGAGATCAATCCGGCCGACGTGGGACTGGCGGTCGATGTGGCGGCCACGGTTGCGGCAGCGGCCGAGGCCCAAGCGCACCCGGTCAGTCGGCTGGTCGGTTCCCGTACCGTCGAACCGGTCGTCACCGTCGACGCGCCCCGCCTGGACGCGGCCCTGCGCACGGCGCTCGGCGACCAGGTCCGTCCGATGACGATGCCGGCCATCTCCTACCAGGGCACCACACCCAAGGTCGTACGCCCCAAGCCCGGTCTCGCCTTCGACCCGCAGCGCTCGGTCGACGCCGTCCGGGCCGGCTGGCTCGCCGGCACGCCGGTCACCGTGCCACTGGTGGAGAGCCAGCCGGCGACCACCGCCGAGGAGGTGGACCGGCTGGTCGCCGAACTGGCCAAGCCGGCCGTCTCCGCACCGGTCACCCTGCGCACCGACCGGGGCTCGGTGCAGGTGCCACCGGCGGTCATCGCGAAGAGCCTCCGCTTCACCGCCGACAAGACCGGCAAGCTCACTCCGGCGGTGGACGTCAAGCGACTGCGGACGGCCCTCGGCGACAAGCTGAACGCGATCGAGGTGCCGCCGAAGGACGCCACGATGACCATCGCCGGCGGCCGTCCCACGGTCGTGGACGGGCGCGCCGGGCAGCAGCTCGACACCGCCACACTGAGCCGCGACCTGTTGGCGGTGCTACCGAAGCCCGACGGACGCGAGGTGACCGGAGAGCTGAGGGAGACGCCGCCGGAGGTGACTACGGAGAAGCTGGCCGCTCTGGGCATCAAGGAACGGGTGTCCACCTTCACCACGCGCTTCACCGGCGGAATGGCGTCGCCGCGCAGCCAGAACATCGCCACCATCGCCAAGAAGGTGGACGGCACGGTCGTGCTGCCCGGCAAGATGTTCTCCCTCAACGGGCACACCGGCGAGCGGGGTTACGCCCAGGGCTACCAGGACGCGCCGGTCATCCTGGACGGCAAGCTGGTGCCCGGCGTCGGGGGTGGCACGTCGCAGTTCACGACCACCCTCTTCAACGCCACCTACTACGCCGGCCTCCAGGACGTGGAGCACAAACCCCACTCGTACTGGTTCGACAGGTACCCGGCCGTCATCGAGTCGACAATCTTCTGGCCGAACCTGGACTTCAAGTTCCGCAACAACACCGAGTACGGCCTGCTCATCGACACGTCGTACACGTCGAGCTCGGTGACCGTCTCCATCTGGAGCACGAAGATCTACGACAGCGTCAAGACGGAGTACGGCCCGCGCCGCAACACCACCACGCCGAAGCTCATCCACCTCGAGCCCGGCCCGAAGTGCATTCCCAGCAACGGCATCAACGGCTTCACCCAGGACGCCTTCCGGGTCATCAAGAAGGACGGCGTGGTGGTCAAGCGGGAGAAGTTCACCTGGCGCTACGACGCCGAGCCGCGCTACGTCTGCGGCCCCAAGCCCTCCTGAGCCCGCCCGTCGGAGTCGTCGGCAGCCGACCTCGGCGTCATACGCTGCTCCTGTACGCGGATCTCCGCGCGGTAGCGCGTCGCCGCCGGATGCCACATCTCCTCGAACGGCCCCATGACCTCGCCACCGACACCGCGGCGGCGACCGCGTACGCCCAGCCACCACAGCCCGGCCAGCACGACAGCCACGCAACAGCCAAAGACGAGAAGAATCAGCACGTCCCCCACAGACCGACCCTAAGTCCAGTAGCCACCCACCGAAGCCCCGCCGACCCCTCCACGTGCCCCGGCGCCCCTCCCGTTGCCACTGTCATCGGCGTGTCATCGCAATAACTTCATGATCACCGGCGCCGAATGGGGGCCGGGGGCGCGGGACAAGGGGTGGGGTTCTTCTTGGGGGAATGCAGGAATGGCCACCCCGATAGGGGTGGCCATTCCTGAAAGATTGTCCGGCGGTGTCCTACTCTCCCACACCCTCACGAGTGCAGTACCATCGGCGCTGGAGGGCTTAGCTTCCGGGTTCGGAATGTGACCGGGCGTTTCCCCTCCGCCATGACCGCCGTAACTCTATGAACATATCAACCATCACCAACACGGGTGGGTGTTTGTTCAGAGTTGCACAGTGGACGCGTAGCAGCTTAGTAGTCAAGTCCTCGGCCTATTAGTACCGGTCAACTGAACCCGTTACCGGGCTTACATTTCCGGCCTATCAACCCAGTCGTCTAGCTGGGGGCCTTACCCCACCAAAGGTGGGTGGGATACCTCATCTTGAAGCAGGCTTCCCGCTTAGATGCTTTCAGCGGTTATCCCTTCCGAACGTAGCTAACCAGCCGTGCCCTTGGCAGGACAACTGGCACACCAGAGGTTCGTCCGTCCCGGTCCTCTCGTACTAGGGACAGCCCTTCTCAAGTATCCTACGCGCACGGCGGATAGGGACCGAACTGTCTCACGACGTTCTAAACCCAGCTCGCGTACCGCTTTAATGGGCGAACAGCCCAACCCTTGGGACCTGCTACAGCCCCAGGATGCGACGAGCCGACATCGAGGTGCCAAACCATCCCGTCGATATGGACTCTTGGGGAAGATCAGCCTGTTATCCCCGGGGTACCTTTTATCCGTTGAGCGACACCGCTTCCACTCGCAAGTGCCGGATCACTAGTCCCGACTTTCGTCCCTGCTCGACCTGTCAGTCTCACAGTCAAGCTCCCTTGTGTACTTGCACTCAACACCTGATTGCCAACCAGGCTGAGGGAACCTTTGGGCGCCTCCGTTACCTTTTAGGAGGCAACCGCCCCAGTTAAACTACCCACCAGACACTGTCCCTGAACCGGATAACGGTCCGAAGTTAGATACCCAAATCAACCAGAGTGGTATTTCAAGATTGCCTCCACCCATACTGGCGTATGGACTTCACCGGCTCCCACCTATCCTACACAAGCTAACTCAAGTACCAATGTCAAGCTATAGTAAAGGTCCCGGGGTCTTTCCGTCCTGCCGCGCGTAACGAGCATCTTTACTCGTACTGCAATTTCGCCGGGCCTGTGGTTGAGACAGTGGGGAAGTCGTTACGCCATTCGTGCAGGTCGGAACTTACCCGACAAGGAATTTCGCTACCTTAGGATGGTTATAGTTACCACCGCCGTTTACTGGCGCTTAAGTTCTCCGCTTCGCCCCGAAGAGCTAACAGGTCCCCTTAACGTTCCAGCACCGGGCAGGCGTCAGTCCATATACATCGAATTACTTCTTCGCATGGACCTGTGTTTTTAGTAAACAGTCGCTTCCCCCTGCTCTCTGCGGCCATACAACGCTCCACCCGCGCGGGGCTTCACGTCTCCGGCCCCCCTTCTCCCTAAGTTACGGGGGCAATTTGCCGAGTTCCTTAACCACAGTTCGCCCGATCGCCTCGGTATTCTCTACCTGACCACCTGTGTCGGTTTGGGGTACGGGCCGCTAAGAACTCGCTAGAGGCTTTTCTCGGCAGCATAGGATCACTGACTTCACCTGAATCGGCTCGGCATCACGTCTCAGCCTTCATGCGTCGCGGATTTGCCTACGACACGGCCTACACGCTTACCCCGGCACAACCACCGGCCGGGCTCAGCTACCTTCCTGCGTCACCCCATCGCTTGACTACTACCCGCCAGGTTCCCACGCTCCCTCAGATCAGTCCGAAGACCTCACCAAGTTCGGGTGGTTAGCACAACGAGGTTCATCAGGGACGCTCTTTCGCG
This sequence comes from Micromonospora sp. CA-248212, assembly GCF_050948405.1. Lineage (NCBI taxonomy): Bacteria > Bacillati > Actinomycetota > Actinomycetes > Micromonosporales > Micromonosporaceae > Micromonospora > Micromonospora sp. CA-248212. Next base: position 7,021,873 of record NZ_CP192023.1, read on the forward strand.
GGTACGGGAATATCAACCCGTTGTCCATCGACTACGCCTCTCGGCCTCGCCTTAGGTCCCGACTCACCCAGGGCGGATTAGCCTGGCCCTGGAACCCTTGGTCATCCGGCGGAAGGGTTTCTCACCCTTCTTTCGCTACTCATGCCTGCATTCTCACTCGTGCCGCGTCCACAACTGGGTCACCCCGCTGCTTCACTCGCGGCACGACGCTCCCCTACCCATCCACACACCTGCACAAGGAATCAAGTCCAAGCGAGGTTAAAATGTGAATGCCACAGCTTCGGCGGTGTGCTTGAGCCCCGCTACATTGTCGGCGCGGAACCACTTGACCAGTGAGCTATTACGCACTCTTTAAAGGGTGGCTGCTTCTAAGCCAACCTCCTGGTTGTCTATGCGACCCCACATCCTTTTCCACTTAGCACACGCTTAGGGGCCTTAGCTGGTGATCTGGGCTGTTTCCCTCTCGACTACGAAGCTTATCCCCCGCAGTCTCACTGCCGCGCTCTCACTTACCGGCATTCGGAGTTTGGCTGATTTCGGTAAGCTTGTGGGCCCCCTAGACCATCCAGTGCTCTACCTCCGGCAAGAAACACGCGACGCTGCACCTAAATGCATTTCGGGGAGAACC
>NZ_CP192023.1:7027500-7229974 GCF_050948405.1 Micromonospora sp. CA-248212
CATCCTCTGCGTCAAGGGCGAGGTCGTGCCGGTCGGCCGGGACAACGCCGCGCATGTGGAGGTGACCCGGGAGATCGCCAGGCGGTTCAACCACCTCTACGGGCCGGTCTTTCCGGTGCCCGAGCTGATCCCGGCCGACAACCCCAGCCTGGTGGGCACCGACGGCGTCGCCAAGATGAGCAAGAGCCGGGGTAACAGCATCGCGCTGTCCGATGACACGGCCACGGTGCGCCGCAAGGTGCGCGGGATGTACACCGACCCGAACCGGGTACGGGCCGACGTGCCGGGAACGGTGGAGGGCAACCCGGTCTTCGCGTACCACGAGGTGTTCAACCCGGACCGTACGGAGGTGGACGACCTGGCCCGGCGTTACCGGGCCGGGCAGGTCGGTGACGTGGCGGTCAAGGAGCGCCTGGTCGAGGTACTGGAGGCTTTCCTGAGCCCGATCCGGGAACGCCGGGCGGCGATCGAGGCCGACCGAGGGCTGGTCGACCGACTGATCGTCGAGGGCACCGAGCGCACCCGGCAGGAGGTACGCCAGACCCTGACGGAGGTACGCCGGGCGATGGGCCTGACCGGGACGTACCAACAGGTGCGCCGGCGGGCCGAGCGGAGCCGGCGCCGGACGGACGCGCCGGCCTGACGCGGACGTCTCGGGTCTTCCCGTTGTGACGGGGAGACCCGAGACGGTCCACCGAGGGCGCAGAATGCCAGGATGAGGGGAATTCGTCCGGTCGTGGTGGGTGCCACGCACCGGACGACGATGTTCGAGATCTTCTTCGACCTGGTCTTCGTCTTCGCGCTCACCCGGGTCATCGCCTTCATGGCGCAGCCGCCGACCGCGCTGCTCACCCTGGCCCAGGGACTGCTCCTGCTCCTGCTGCTGCTCTACTCGTGGGGGCCGTACACCTGGGTGGGCAACCTCGTCCGCGCGGACGTCGGCCTGGTCCGCGGAGCGACCCTGGTCGCGATGGCGGCGATCTTCGTGGCCGCCCTGGTGTTGCCGGACGCGTGGCGACAGGGTCCGGGGCTCGTCGACGCGCCGCTGACCCTCGCGCTCGCGTACGTGGTCGTCCGGGCGGTCCAGCTCGTGATCCTCGCCTGGGTGAGCGTGCCGATCCCGTCGCTGCGCCCGACGCTGCGCTACTTCCGCGTGCCCGTGGTGCTGGCGTGGTTTCCGCTGGTGGGCGGGGCGCTGCTCGGCGGGACAGCCCAGACGGTGCTCTGGACGGCCGCGCTGCTGGTGGACATCGGTGGCTCGCGGCTCGCGTCCACCTTCCACCCGTGGCAGCTGCGCAGCGTGGACCACTTCACCGAGCGGTTCGGGTTGGTGCTCATCATCGCCCTCGGCGAGTCGCTGATCTCCGCCGGCGCGGGGCCACGGACGATGACGCCGGTCGGTACGGCGGTGGCGGCCGCGCTGCTCGGCCTCGTCAGCACGGTCTGCCTGTGGTGGCTCTACTTCGATCGGCTGGCTCCCGCCGCACGGGCGGCCGTCAGCGACGTGCCACCCGACCGACGGGCCGACGTGGCCGGCGACGCCTACGGCATCGGGCACACCCCGCTGATCGTCGGCGCCATCTACTTCGCGCTCGGCATCGAGGAGGTGATCGACCGGCTCGCCGCGGACCCCTCCGACTCGGGCCCGCTGGGCTGGGCAGCCACGGGCGCCCTCTACGGGGGTGTCACCGTCTACCTGCTCAGCAGGCTGGTGCTCCGTCGACTGACCGTACGTGCCGTCCATCCGGCGCAGGTCGTCGCGGCGCTGCTGCCGCTGGCCATGCTGCCGGTCGGTCGTACCCTCGCGCCGTTGGCGGCGCTCGCCGTGCTGACCGTCCTCCTGATCGCGGTCACCTGGTACGAACGGCGGTTCGACCGGCGAGACGAACGGGCCGACCCGGCGCGGGCGACCCGTCCCTGACGGTTACCCTTCCCCGGTGACTCTGCCTCTGCCGCCCGGTGAGTTCGCCGCGTACCTGTTCGACTGCGACGGCACCATCGTCGACTCGATGCCGCTGCACTACGTGGCCTGGCAGCGAGCCCTCGACGAGTGGGGCTGCGAGTTTCCGGAGGACCTCTTCTACGCCTGGGGTGGCCGGCCGACCGCCGACATCATCATCGCGTTGAACGAGCGGCACGGCCTGGCGATGCCGGTGGCGACCGTCGTGGAGAACCGCGAGCGCATCTACCAGGAGCTGTTGCCGCAGGTCGCCGCCGTGCCCGAGGTGGTGGCGCACATCCACGAGGCGCACCGGCGGGTGCCGTTCGCCGTCGTCTCCGGCAGCACCCGGGCCGCGGTCACCGCGTCCCTGGAGGCGCTCGACCTGCTGGACCGGTTCGACGTGCTGGTCTGCGCCGAGGACTACACGCGGGCCAAGCCCGACCCGGAGGCGTTCCTGCTCGCCGCCCGGCAGCTCGGCGTACCCCCGGAGGCCTGTCTGGTCTTCGAGGACACCGACCTGGGCATCCAGGCCGCGACGGCGGCCGGCATGGCGTCGGTACGCGTGCCGCAGCAGCGCGCCGCCTGACCCTCAGGCGATCGTCAGCAGGAGCTTGCCGGAGTACGACGTCGTCAGGCGCTGGTGCGCCTCCCGCACCTTGCCCAACGGGAACTTCTCGGCCACGTGCACCACGAACGGGCCGGCCTCGACGAGTTCGTTGAGACGCCGCAACTGCCCGGGGTTGGACACGCCGTCGTACGCGCGAACCGTCATCCCGGGGCGCTCGCTCGGCTCCGGCCGCACCCCGTGGGCGTACGCCACGACTCCGCTGTCGGACAGCGTCTCGGTCAACCGGTCCAGCGTCTCGCCGCCGGCCATCGCCAGGATGCCGGCCACTCCCTCCGGGGCGGAGTCCCGGATCGTCGTGAGCACCTCGGCGAGGTCGCCGTGGCCGTCCAGGGACACGTCGGCGCCGAGCCGGGTCACCAGCGCCACGCCGTCCGCGCCGGAGGCCACCGCGATCACGTTGAGGCCCTGCCGCTTGGCCAACTGCACGGCCAGGTGTCCCTGACCGCCGCTCGCGCCGAAGATCAGGAGCCAGGCGCCGGCCGGCAGGGTGACGGTGTCCAACCCGGCCAGCGCGGTCAGCGCGTCGGTGGGCATGGCACCGGCGTGTTCGGCGGGTACGCCGTCGGGCAGCTTCGCGACGTACTCGGCTTTGACGACCGCGTACTCGGCGTAGAAGCCGCCCTTGGGCCGGGTGGTGGCGGAGGCGTAGACCTGGTCGCCGACCGCGAGGCCGGTCACCCGGTCGCCGGCCGCGATGATGGTCCCCGCGCCGTCCGAGCCCGGGACGATCGGGAGGGACGAGCCCTCCGGCACCAACAGGCCCTGCCGTTCGTACGCGTCCCACACCCCGACGCCGGCGCTCAGGACCCTGATCAGCACCTCGTCGGCGGCGACCTCGGGCACCGGGAGCTTGCGCAGGGTGATCACCTCCGGCCCGCCGAACTCGTCGAGGGCCGCGGCCTGCATCCGCTCTGGCACGTCCGCGTCAACCATGGGGGCTTCCTCTCCGGGCCGGCGTCACCGTCGCAGCATGCCGCCTCGCGGACGAATCCGAGCCGGTGCCGAGTGCCGTTCACCCACAAGGGCGACCGGGCCGGTTGCCTCCGGCTCACGGCCTGCCGCGCCGCGTCCTGCGACGCCCGGCCGTCCGCGCCGGGTGCTCAGGACGTCTGTGGCTGCGGGCCACGGAGTGCCTGCTCGACGGCGTCGCGCACCCGGGCGTCCTCGCGGGCCTTGCGCCGCGACCGGGCGCGGCGGCGGTACAGGTACGCGCCGACGACGGCGGCGATCAGCACGACGAGCGCCAACACCAGCGTCCACGGCAGGGCCCAGCCGTGTGCCGTCGCCTCGATGGGCTTGAGCGGGGTGGTGGAGCCCGACGCGTCGGTGAGCAGCGGGGTGACGGTGGCGGTCGCCGCGAGCCGGACGGCGGGCGCGACACCGTGCACCGGCACCGTGACGTCCCAGCTCTCGCCCGGGAGCAACTGCGGCGGCGCGGCGATGTCACCGGCCCGCGCGCGCAGGACGCCGAACGGCCCCGACACGGACACCGACTGCTTGGCGGAGAGGGCGGCGTTACCGGTGTTGTGGATCGTGTAGGAGACGGTCGCGTCGCCCTTGCCGATCGGGTTGGCCGATCCGTCGTACCTGACGTGGAAGTTCTCGACCGCGAGGGTCGGCTTCAGCTCGCCGCCCACCCGCAATGTGATCCGAATGCCGAGGCGACGGTCCACGTTGATGCCCTCGGCCTGGTCGGTCTGGGTCAGCGTGGTCAGGATGCCGCCGACGTGGTCGCCGGGCGTGGCGTTGGTCGGAACGGCGATCGTGAAGGGCACCTGGGCGGTCTTCCCGGGTTGGATCACGACGCTGCCGGCGCTCGGCTTGACCCAGGCGCCGACCGCCGCCGACTTCTTGTCCCTGGTCAGCAGGTCGAGCTGCCCCGCGTCGGTGGTGAAGCCGTCGGCGGCGTACACGGCGAGGGTCAGGGGCACCGGGCCGCGGTTGGCCACCACCATGGCGTCCTCGACGGTTCCGCCGGGGTTGACGTTGTAGCTGTAGCTGGACCGGGCTTCGCCGTAGCTGTTGGAGGCCGTCCGGACCGTCCAGGCGACGTTGCCGTCGGCCGCGAGGGCGGGGCCGCCGCCGACGCCGGCCGCCGCGACGGCGGCGAGCAGGGACAGCACGGTCGTACGAAGAAGTGTCTTCCAGCGCGTTACGGACGGTCGCATCTCAGGTCCTCGAAGTGATCTTGGTGGTGGGTGAACCGGCGGCGGGGTAGGCCCCGAAAGGTGCCTACCCCGCCCGGTGGAACAGGCTCGATCAGCTGCTCAGGGCAGTGATCGTGAGGGTGGTGCGGTAGCTGCCCTTCGCGATGCTGTCCGGGATCTTCAGGTCCAGGTCGGCACCGAGCTTGGCCCCGCCGCGCGGGTGACCCTGCACAGCCGCGCCCAGACCGCTGGAGACCGAGAGGCCCTTGCCCTGGTCGTCGAGGGACGACAGGACCGGAGTGCCGGCCGCCGCGCCCGCGCCGGCGTCGAGGACGTACGGGGTCCAGCCCAGGTACGAGCCGGAGAACGTCTTGTCGGCGTCGGAGAAGTCGCCGACGCTGGCCGAGATCGACCACGGGGCGAGCGAACGACGGCTGTCCGACACGAGGATCGGGTTGATCTTGCCGGTCGCCTCGAAGTAGCTGCCGTTGCGCTCCTGCGCGGTGCCCAGGTCGACCAGGCCGTTGTAGCCGTCGATGGTCCAGCCGAACTCACCCGGCGCCGGGTTGGGCACGTTGACCTGGATGGCCTGACCGTCACCGTGGTACGGGTGGATCGTGGTGCTGTCGACGATCGAGCCGACCGGCTGCCCCTCGGCGGTGTTGCCGCAGGACAGACCCTTCTCGACGGCCGCGTTCGGGGCCGCGCAGGTGCCGCTGCGGATGTTCTGGAGCACCAGCTTGTCGGCCTTGACCCCGACCTTGACGTAGCTGCGGACGTGCTCCTGGTTCTCCACCGAGTTGAACCAGTAGTTGCTCGGGTTCAGCGGGTCCGGGCCGAGTCCCTCGACGCCGGTGCCGGAGCCGTCCGGCTTCTTGATGTCGTAGTACTTCGAGCCGGAGGCCGAGTTCGCCGTCACGTAGAGGACGCCACCCGGGCCGGGGAACACGTCGGCGGCCCCCGGCTTCTCAGCCGGGTTCTCCTTCTGGCCGTTCTTGATCGAGTAGCTGCGGGTGTACACGTGGTCGTGACCCTGCAGCACCATGTCGATGCCGAGATCGGAGAACGCGGTCGTGAAGTCCTTGCGGCGGTTCTTGTTGTCCGCGTCGGTGGAGTGGCTCGCCGCCGAGTAGATGGAGTGGTGGTAGACGAGAACCTTCCACTTCGCCTCGGAGCCGTGCTTCTTCACGATGTCCGAGACGTACGCGACGTGTGCCGCGTCGCCGCCGAGCGAGCCGTCGGCCGGGTTGACGTAGCTGTTGCTGTTCAGGTCGATGAACAGCACGTCCTTGTAGACGTACCAGAAGTCACCGCCGGAGCGGGTCGACTGGTCCCCGTTGTAGTACTGGGCCGAGCGGTCCGTGTTCGGGGTGAAGTGGTGCTGCTCCCAGGACTTGCCGCCGACATCGTGGTTTCCGATGGTGGCGGCCGTCGGGTACTGCCGGAGCTGGTCCGGGGAGAGGTACGCGTTCCACTGGGACTCGTCGTTGGCGGACTCGACGTGGTCACCGCCGGAGACCAGCAGCTCGGTGTTCGGGTTCGCCGCGGTGGCGACCTTCAGGGTCTCGGCCCAACCGGCCTGGTCCCGCGCGACGTCGCCGGAGGCGCCGATCTGCGGGTCGCCGAAGAACAGGAAGTCGAAGTCGCCCTCGAAGTCCCGCGTCTTGAAGGCGTAGGTGGGCGACCAGCTTCCCTCGGCGCCGACCCGGTACGAGTACGCCGTGTTCTCACGCAGGTTGCTGATCGTGGCGTGCCGGTTGTAGCCGGTCGTGGAGGTGTTCGCGGCGCCGACGGCGTCGAAGCTGATCGCGCTGGCCGGGAACTCCCCGTTGACGATCTCGGCGGTCGGGGCGAGCTGGATCTTCTGGGCGGTGTCGGCCGAGGAGTACCAGGACACGATGCGCTGGGTCTCGTTGGCGCCGACGCCGAGGACGATGCCGGACACCGTGGTGGGGTCGGCGGCGCTGGCGGCGGTCAGCACACCGCTGCCGAGGGCCACGCCCACTCCCAGGAATCCGGCCACGACCCCGGCGACAACGCGCCGCCGCACGAGCCCGGCGGCCCGTGTCGAGGTGCTCAATGTCATCGACATTGTTCCCTTTTCGAATAGAGAAATGGATTGTTCCTCCCCGAGCACGGGGAAGCGAATCCAAAGCTTTCGTCGGCCGGTGAACCGATCATTAACGTGATCTTGCGAGCGGCTGCACTTCACGAACTGGTTAGCCGTACTCACGAGCCGGTGACGCGCTGAACAAACCAGATCAGGCCCATGATGGACACCCCTGCGGAAACCACACCGGTCGCCCAGAGACCCGCTTTCGGCGCACGGCGGCGCAGCACGAACAACAGCGGGAAGACGGCGGCGATAATCGCCAACTGGACGACTTCGATACCCACGTTGAACACCAGCAGCGACCACAGCAGCGTCCAGGACCACGCCTCGTCGATGCCGAGTGCGCCCGCGAAGCCCAGCCCGTGCACGAGGCCGAAGCAGAAGACGACACCGAGGCGGATCCACCCCCGGCGGTCCAGGCTGAGGTGACCGCGTCCGGTCGTCTCCAGATCCGTCGCGTGGTCACCACGCCGCCAGATCCCCCACAGGTGCCAGCCGGCCACGACGGCGATCGACAGCGCGATGACCGGCTCCACGACCCTCGCCGGCACGTCGACCAGGCCGAGGGCGGCGAGCAGGAACGTCACCGAGTGCGCCAGGGTGAAGCTGGTGGCCGCGAGCACGATCTCCCGCAGACGCCGCGATCCGGCGATCAGCGCCAGTAGGAACAGGATGTGATCAATCCCGGACAGCAGATGCTCGGCCCCCAACAGGAAGAACTCGCCGAACCGCTGGTAGGCGGTCTGGGCTGTCGAGAAGGACGGGTTGGCGGCGTCGAGCGCGGCACTGCCCGACCGGCCGTCGATCTGGTAGGTGACGATCGTCTTGGTGCCCTTGACGTACGCCTCGTCGTCCGGGAAGAGACCACTGCGCACCTCGTGCTCGGCGACCCGCTCGGAACAGGTCCAGTCGAGCAGCAGGTTCGCGTACGGCACGCCGTCCCGAACGCTCACCGTGGCGTCGCCCACCTGGGTGGGCCGACAGGCCGCGCCACGGGCGGTCACCGAGAGCCGGTCGGCGACGTAGCGCAGGACCGTCGGAGCGTGGGCCTTCAGCGCGGCGGCCTGAGCGTCCGGGTCCCCCGCCTCGAAGGCGGCGGTTCCGACCCGAAAGAGTGGGTCATCGTCGCCGGAGTCGGCGGCCGACACCACGAGGAGGTCGTATTCGAGGCCCAATTCGGCGCGGATGTGACCCTCGTCTCCGGCGGAGATTTTCGCGTACACGGTCGACGAAAAGCCGTGCGCGAACGCCGCTCCACCGCTGAAGAACGGAAGCACCGTCGCCGCGAATGCGACAACGGCGACGACGACGGTACGACGGATATGCCCCAGCATGCGGTTCCCCTCGGTTGGCCAGTGCACGCTGCACGTCGCGGGTGAACAAGAACCCGCCCGCCGACGAACCGATGGCGAACAAATATCCGCAGCGGCCGCTCGCGGATCGCGGGCCGCCGGATCTGGGATAGGAATACGAGTCGTACCCGCACCTGCCTCAGTCATCGGAGAAGGACGATCACCTTGCGCCCCCCGTTTCGGGCCGTCGCCCTGCTGGCCACGACCGCCGTACTCCTCGCCGGCTGCGGCTCCGGCGACGACTGGTCCCAACCCCGTCCCACGCCGAGCGCGCTCGGCACGCTCGGCCCGGGATTCGTCGACACCGCCGCGACGCCCGCGCCGGAGGCGACCATCACGCCGAAGCCCGGTTCGTGGGCCGACGTGCACCCGTCGAAGGACTACCGGGTGGTGCTGCTGACCGCCGGCACGGACGCGCCCACCAAGGCCCTCGTGACGGCGGTACGGAGTTGGGCCGACGACGAGCACCTCGACCTGCGCACGGTCGTCGTCGGCGATCCGCACGAGGCCGTCGCGGGCATCAGCAAGGCGATCGGCATGAACGCCGACCTCATCGTCACCGCGGGCAACGACCTGATCGACCCGCTGGCGTTGGTCACACCGAACCACCTGGACGAGAGGTTCCTGGTCGTGGGCGCCGAGCTGGCCGAGCCCACCCACAACGTCACCGCCGTCGACTGGGAGGGCGCGTCGTTCCGCGGTGAAGGGCTCGGCATGTCCTCGACGTACGACGCGGGCTCGTTCACCGCCGAGCGCTGCGCGGCCGCCATCCGGGCCGGCGTGGCCGCCGTGCTCAACGGCCTGACCGGCATCGTCGTCTGGCTCTGACCTCCCGCTGTGCTCGCCGCGGCAGGTTGTTTTCGCTGCGACCGGTTGTTGAGGTGGCGTGACGAGCAGATGTTATCGATAACAGCGACGGCACCCCGTCATCCGCTCTGCCGACCACCCGGTCCGCAGTGGCCGGTGCCCGCACCCTGCCCGGCCGGCAACCGTAGCCACCTGCTGAAGCCCTGGTCAGCGAGGTGATGAGGTCGTTTACGTGTCGGCGAGACATCGAGGTTGATGGTTTGGGAGCGCTCCCGTAACATACTCGAAGCGGCTGTTAACGCTCACCTAACAATCACTCCCACGAATGTGGAGGCCGCCGTCCCGTCAGGAGGGTGCTCGATGACCATATTCAGACCGACCAATCTCGGGGTCGTCTCGGCCGGTGTCGCGTTACTGGCGTCGGCGACGGTTGCCGTGGCGCTGCCGGCCGGCGCGGCCGCGGCGGGCTGCTCGGTGAACTACGCCGTGTCGTCCGACTGGCCGGGTGGCTTCGGCGCCAACGTCACGATCACGAACCTCGGCGATCCCGTGAGCAGTTGGACGCTGACGTGGTCGTACAGCGCCGGGCAGACGATCACGCAATCGTGGAACACCACCCTGACGCAGAGCGGGGCGGCGGTGACCGCGCGGAACGTGAGCTACAACGGTTCGATCGCGACCAACGGCACGGCGTCGTTCGGGTTCAACGGCTCCACGACGGGCAGCAACCCGGCACCGACGAGCTTCGCGCTCAACGGCGTGACCTGCAACGGCGGCACCACACCCACCACGCCGCCGCCCACCACGCCGCCACCGACCACTCCGCCGCCGACGACCCCGCCGCCCACCACGCCGCCACCCACCACGCCGCCACCGACGACGCCGCCGCCGAACACGTGCAACCTGCCGTCGTCGTACCGGTGGTCGTCGACCGGGGCGTTGGCGCAGCCGAAGTCGGGCTGGGTGTCACTCAAGGACTTCACCGTCGCCCCCTACAACGGCCGCCAGCTCGTCTACGCCACCACCCACGACTTCGGCACCCGCTGGGGCTCGATGAACTTCGGTCTGTTCACCAACTGGTCGGAGATGGGCTCGGCCAGCCAGAACACCATGAACAGCGGCACCGTCGCGCCGACCCTGTTCTACTTCGCGCCCAAGAACATCTGGGTCCTGGCCTACCAGTGGGGTGGCACCGCGTTCTCCTACCGCACCTCCACCGACCCCACCAACGCCAACGGCTGGTCCGCTGCCCAGACCCTGTTCACCGGCAGCATCACCGGCTCCGGCACCGGCCCGATCGACCAGACCCTGATCGCCGACGACCAGAACATGTACCTCTTCTTCGCCGGCGACAACGGCAAGATCTACCGCGCCAGCATGCCGATCGGGAACTTCCCCAGCAGCTTCGGCTCCAGCTACACGACCATCATGAGCGACTCCACCAACAACCTCTTCGAAGCGCCCCAGGTCTACAAGCTCCGCGGCCAGAACAAGTACCTCATGATCGTCGAGGCCATCGGCGGCCAGGGCCGCTACTTCCGCTCCTTCACCGCCACCAGCCTCAACGGCAGCTGGACCCCCCAGGCCGCCACCGAGAGCAACCCCTTCGCCGGCAAGGCCAACAGCGGCGCCACCTGGACCAACGACATCAGCCACGGCGAGTTGATCCGCACCAGCGCCGACCAGACCTTCACCGTCGACCCCTGCAACCTCCAACTGCTCTACCAGGGCCGATCGCCCTCCTCCAACGGCGTCGACTACGGCCTGCTGCCGTACCGCCCCGGCCTGCTCACCCTGCAACGCTGACCTGATCCACCACCCGCGGGGCGGGCCCGGCACAGCCGGGCCCGCCCTCGTGGCGGCGCAGCTCACGAGGACGACTTCCAGCGCGGGCCGTCGCGCACCAATCTGGCGCTGAGCAGGACGAGTCCGAGCAGGCCGACGAGCCACGCCGCCTCGACGAGCGCGGGTCGTACGCCCACCGCCTCGGGGAAGTACGACGTGGTCTGCAACAGCGCGATGACGCTCCCGTTCGGGTGGATGACGCTGATGGTCCGGTACGGCTGCGGGAGGAGAGCGGTCGCCACGGCACCGCCCGAGGCCGCGTTGCCGATCGCGATGAAGATCAGCCACGTCGGGACCACCGCCCACCGGCCGATCAGGATCACCATCAGCGTGCTGAACAGGCCGGTGACGGCGATCTGGGCGGCCAACGTACCCCAGAGGGCCGGCAGGGGCGCCGGAAGCGCCCCGAGGATCGGACCCACGGTGACCGCCAGCGCGATCCCGCCCACGACGGAGAGGCCGGCGAGAATGGCGAGCCAGGTCCGCAGCGGCACCCGGCCGACGTTGATCCGCAGTTGCAGGGCCGTCAGGAAGCCGAGCAGGGTCGCGGCGATCATCACGTAGAACGCGGCCAGACCCGAACGGTCGGTGTCGGGCAGCGGCCGGACGTCCGTCACGAGCAGTTCCCGACCACCCTGCTCGTTGAGCTGTAGAGCGGCGTTGCGCAGCACCTGGGCGAGTGTGTTGCCGGCGGCGCTGGCGACCAGCAGCCGCGACCGGCCGGGTTCCACCACCAGCGCCGCGTAGACCCGTTGTCGCTCGATGGCGCGCTGGGCTTCTCCGGCGGTCGGGTAGCTCTGGTACCGCAGCGCGCCGCGCATGCGCGACCGCAGCTCCTGCGCGACCCCCGCGTCGGCAGTCGCGTCCCCGACGAGCGCCGTCGGGATGCGGTTCGGCGGCGGTCGGTCCAACGCCAGGGTGTACGAGGCCACGAAGGCCACGGCCAGCGCGATCCCGACGGCCACGACGGTCAGCACCGTGCTGAGCTCACCGGGTTTGTGCTCCCCGTCAGCCGTGTTCTCCGTCAAGAGAGTTCCCCCTGGTTCGCTTCGCGGTAATGACGAGCATGCCCTCGTCCTGTCGCACCCGTGCCGCGAACAGGGTGATCACCTGCGAATCGAATGGGGAAAGGCGAAACCAAATGTCCACCGTACGGCTCGACGCAGGTGCCGATGATCTGAATTCGGTGCGCAGGACAGCGCGACCCATCGTCGACAAGGGATACTCTCCGGGCCCACGCCGATGGTCAATTGACCTCGCGAGCAAGGAGAACCCCACCTCACCATGCCTAGAAGACTGCTCTGCGTGCTGATGTCCGCCAGTCTCGCCGTTGGTACGGCGCTCGGCGTGACACAGCCGGCGCAGGCCGCCGATCCCTCCGTCGACGGTGGTGGCCGGGCGAACGCCGGCATCGCCCCGGGCGCGCGCAGCTCCGCGATGGCCAAGAGCGCCGCCATCCCAGCGGGTTACACGGTCCGGGGAATCGACGTCTCCAGCCACGACCACAACCTCGGCCCGATCAATTGGCCGGCCGTCGCGGCAAGCGGCGTCAAGTTCGCCTACGTCAAGGCTACGGAAGGTCGGACGTACCTCAATCCGTATTTCGCCGAGGACTACGCGGCGGCCAAGGACGCCGGGCTTCTCGTCGGCGCGTACCACTTCACCCGGCCGGACAAGCGCGACCCGATCAACGAGGCCAACTTCTTCGTCGACAATGCGAAGTTCGCCAAGGACGGTCAGACCCTCGTGCCGATGGTCGACATCGAGTGGCCGTACTGGAGCGGAGCGCCCACCTGTTACGGGCTCACCCCGACCGAGATGTCGAACTGGATCAAGTCCTTCACCGACCAGGTCAAGGCCCGCATTGGCCGGCCCCCGATGATCTACACGAACACCAACTACTGGAACCCCTGCACCGGCAAGAACGCGTTGTTCGGCGCGAACCCGTTGGACATCGCCGGCTACACCACGGCTCGTCCGCCGCTGCCGGCGGGTTGGACCACGGAGGCCATCTGGCAGTACGCCGCCGGCAACCCGAGCCAGCCCGGCAACTACAGCCAGAACGTCTTCAACGGCACCTACGCGGCGCTCACCAAGCTCACCAGCACGCCGGTGGCCGCGCCTCCCGTCGCCCTCCGCTCGCGGGCGAACAAGCGCTACGTGGTGGCCGAGAGCGCCGGCACCAAGCCGCTGATCGCCAACCGCACCACCGTTGCCCGGTGGGAGCAGTTCGACGTGATCAGTGCCGGCGGCGGTTACGTCGCGCTCCGCTCGCGGTCCAACGGTCGGTACGTGAGCGCGGAGAGCAAGGGAACGAAGCCTCTCATCGCCAACCGGACCAAGGTCAGCACGTGGGAGAAGTTCACCATCGTCAACAACTCGGACGGCACGATCAGCCTGCGCGCCGCGGCCAACGGCAGATATGTGGTGGCGGAGAGCAAGGGCACCAAGCCCCTCATCGCCAACCGGACGTCGATCAGCAGCTGGGAGAAGTTCGACCGGATCTCCCTCTGATCGCCGCCGCCTGCCCGGTGCCCTGATCGCGGGGGCGCCGGGCAGGCGGTTCCGGGGCTACCGCTGCCCGCCGTCGAGGTAACGCAGCACCGCGGTGACCCGACGGTCGGCGCGGTCGTCCGGCGGCAGCTGGAGTTTGGCGAAGATGCTCCGGATGTGCTTGTGCACCGCGCCGTCGGTGACGAACAGCCGCTCGGCGATCGCGGTGTTACCGAGCCCTTCGGCCATCAGTCCCAGCACCTCGCGCTCGCGGGGCGACAGCTCGCCCAGCGCCGTGTCCGTCCGCCGGTTGCGGGCGAGCAGTTGGGCCACCACCTCCGGGTCGATAACGCTGCCGCCGTCGGCGACCCGGCGCAGCACGCTGAGGAACTCCTCGACCCGGCCCACCCGTTCCTTCAACAGGTAGCCGAGGCCGACGGCGCCCACCGAGAACAGTTCGGTGGCGAACGCCTGCTCCACGTACGCCGAGAGGACCAGCACCGCGAGGCCCGGGCGACGTCGCCGGGCCTCCACCGCGGCCACGATGCCCTCATCGGTGTGGGTCGGCGGCATCCGTACGTCCACGATCGCCACGTCCGGCGCGTGCTCGTCGACGGCGACCAGGAACTCGCCCGGCGTACCCGCCGTGGCCACCACGTCCAACTCCTCCGCCCGCAGCAGCAGCGCCAACCCCTCGCGCAGCAGCGGGTCGTCCTCCGCGATCACGATCCGCACGGCAGCTCCACACGCATCCTCGTCGGTCCTCCCGGTGGGCTGGTCAGTGCCATCCGCCCGTCGTACGCCTCGACCCGCCGGCGGATGCCGGTGAGCCCGGAGCCACGCGCCTCGGCGGCGCCGCCGCGCCCGTCGTCCTCGACGGTCACCAGTAGCTGGCCCTGCTCACGACGGACGGCGACGTCCACCCGGCTCGCGCCGCTGTGCCGGACGACGTTGGTCAGCGCCTCGGCCACCACGAAGTACGCGGTGGCCTCGACCGATGCCGCGCAGCGGACGGCAACGTCAACCGTGAGCCGGCAGGGCACCGCGCAACTCGCGGCCAGGCCCGCCAGCGCACCGGCAAGACCTCGATCGTCAAGCACCGGCGGCAGGATGCCCCGCACCACCGTACGGAGTTCGCCGAGGGCCTGTTCCGCCGCGTCCTGCGCCTGCCCGAGGATCTCGTCGGCGCGGTCGGGGTCACGCCGCACGGCCCGCCGCGCCGCCCCCAGCAGCACGTTGACCGCGACCAGCCGATTCTGCGTCCCGTCGTGCAGCGACCGCTCGATGCGGCGCAGCTCCAGCGCGTGGGCGTCCAGCGCGGCGGCCCGGGTGGCGGTCAGCGCGGCCACCCGCAGCGACAGGTCGATCCCCGGCGGCGGAGGCAGCAGCAACCGGCCGGGCCAGGCCTGGACCCGGGCCAGCGCCGGACCGAACCCGATCGCGGCGACCAGCCAGCCCACCCCGAGCAGGCCCACCAGGAGCGCTTCGGACAGCTCGTCCACGCGCCACCAGACGATCCCCGGAGCGCCGTCCTCGGGTGCGACCAGCCGGTACCAGAGCGGAAAGGTGATTTCCTGGAGGGCGTTGAGCGGCAGGGCGAGGCCGACCAGCCCCGACAGCAGTCCGATGACCGAGTGCAGCATGATCCAGCCGACTTCCCGGCGGACGAACGGATCACGTGCCGCCTCCCGCAGCCCCTCCTGCACCGGCCCCGGTGCCGGGATCGGCGCGCCCCAGCGGGACAGCCGGGCGCGCTCCCGATCGGCCACCGAACGCACCGCGCGCAGTGCGCCGGGCACCAATCCTCGGCCCAGTCCGGTCAGGCAGACAAGCGCCACGACCGCCGCCCACAGCAGCGCGCCCAACGCGAGCAGGGCGGTGCCGAGCCCGCCGACGAGGTGTTCGAGGGCGTCGACGGATGCCCGGAACCGGCCTCGCACGTACGCCATCGCCGCCCACCTCCCGCGCCAACATAGGTCACGGTGGGCACCCTCGGCAGCGTCCGCGGCGGAAAGTGCAGCCTGCTGTACCAGCGGTTGTCGAGCTGGGGGGATCGTCGCCGTGGGTTACCGCTTCGCCGCCATCCCGCCAGATCTGATCGGCCGTTCACGCCGAAGGCGTACCCGAATTGGTTCTAGCCGGTGGCGACCGCCGCCCGTCGGACGGACCCGGCGCGGGCCGCCCAGCGCCCGTCCTCGTGGCGTACCTCGATGGGGTGCGCGAAGGCCGCCGAGACCTGCGCGGTCGTGACCGTCTCGTCGGCCGGGCCGGCGGCGACCACGCTGCCGCCGTTGATCAGCATGGCGTGGGTGGTCGTCGCCGGAAGTTCCTCGAGGTGGTGGGTGACCATGATCGAGGCGAGGCTGGGGTGGGTCTCGCGGAGCAGGTCGATGGTCTCGAGCAACTGTTCGCGGGCCGCGACGTCGAGACCGGTCGAGGGTTCGTCCAGCAGCAGTAGTCGCGGCTGGCTGATGAGCGCCCGGACGATCAGGGCACGGCCGCGCTCGCCCTGCGAGAGAGTCGGCCAGCGCTCGTCGGCCCGGTCGACCAACCCGAACATGCCCAGCAGGGAATCCGCCCGGTCACGGTCGTCCCGGGTCGGCTGCCAACGCGGCGGCAGGTCGATCGACCCGACGAGCCCGGTCAGGACGACCTCCCGGATCGTCAAAGGTGACCGCAGCGGATGACGGGGGTTCACGTGACCGATCGCCCTGCGGAGCTGCTGCAGGTCGACGCGGCCGAGTCGTTGACCGAGGATCCGTACGGTCCCCGAGGTCGGGTGGGTCAGCGCACCGCAGAATCCCAGCAGCGTGCTCTTGCCCGCCCCGTTCGGGCCGAGCAGCGCCCAGTGCTCGCCTTCGCCCACGGTGAGGTCGATGCCGTGCAGGATCTGCTTGCCGTTCCGCCGGAACGTCACGTCGCACAGTTCGACGACGGGAGACGGCGGGTGGGGCTCGGCGGTCCTGGGGAGCATGGGCCCTCTATCGGTACGGCGACGGTTGCCCTGCACCGTGCCACAGACCGGTCGTACGGGTCAGTGACCAGGGCCACCGCCGTCGTACGCGCCCCATCGGCGGTATCCCTCGACGGGCTCACTCGTTGGTAGCCGTGTGCCGCGCGCCATTCGGTCCGGATGTCCGGCGTCGTCGCGGCGGTGTGGGCCAACGACGGCAGCGGGGGCGGCGAAGCCATGACGAGGGCGGACCCGACCGGGCCACGACGCAAACCCAGCTCGTCGGCTCGGGCCACCCTCCTGGAGTTGTTCTTCGACGTCTTCTACGTGGCCGTGTTCGCGCAGTTGTCGATGCAGTTGGCCAATGATCCGACCTGGGCGGGGCTCGGGCAGCGACTCGTCCTGCTGTTGGCCGCCTGGTGGACCTGGTCGGTGACGGTGAACACCACCGAGTTCTACGAGCCGCAGCTCCGGGCGGTCCAGGGTGTGGTCGTCGGCACGATGGTCGGCGTGTCTCTGCTCGCGGTCGCCCTACCGGGGGCCTACGACGGGCGGGGCCTCCTCTTCGCCGCCGCGTACGTCGGCCTCCACCTGGCCCGGGGAATCATGCTGATCGTCGCGCTGCGTCCACGCCGGGCGCACGCGCGGGAGGAGCGCTTCCTCTTCTGGTTCGTCGTGTCCGGCGTGCTGTGGGTCGCTGGCGGCCTCGCCGAGCCGGGTTGGCGTACCGGCCTCTGGATCGGCGCGCTCGCGATCGACTACCTGGCGGCGGCGCTGCGCTATCCGACGCCACTGCGCGGACGGATACCGCTGGAGCAGTACAGCCAGTTGAGCGTCCATTTCGGCGAGCGCTATCAGCAGATCGCGATCCTGGCGCTCGGCGAGCTGACCCTGATGACCACGCTGACGTTCGGCAGCACCCCGTACACCCCGGCCCGCGCCGTCGCGTTCGCCGCCGCGATCCTCACGGCGCTGTTGTTCTGGCAGATCTACGTGTTGCAGAGCAACAAGCTCGTCGACCGCTCGGCGCACTCGCGCCCACGCCACTCGGTGTACCTCGCGCCGTACGTCTACGCCCTGGTGGTGACCGGGGTCATCGCCACGTCGGCGGGGGTGGACCTCGTACTCCACGAGCCGCTGCGGACCACCCCGGCGAGCTGGGTGGTCCTCATCGCCGGTGGGCCGGTCCTGTTCGTGATCGGGCGGATGAACTCCGAGTACGTACTCCTGGGCCAGCTACCGAAGTCGCGCCTGGCCTGGCTGGCGCTGCTGGTGGGCGCGACGCCCGTGTTGATGCTGCTCGACCCCGTCCTCGTCACGGTCGCCGCGGCGGGCGTCCTGGTCGGCATCACGCTCAGCGACACCTGGCGGCTTCGCGCCCGCGCCCTGGCGAGCTGAGGGCGCGGCTGCCGTCGAGGTAGACCAGATCGGGCCAATGAATCTACACTCATCTCTGTTAGCGCTCACACTCGTCCCAGTGCTGAGGCAGAACGCCGTGCCGATCCGACGATCGGCGCGAGCCGGGCCACGCCCGGCAGCCGGCGGCTGCTCGGTCCGGCCGGCCCCCTCTCGGATGTCGACTGCCCCGGGCGGCCCTACCGATCGGCCAACGCCCTCGGCCAGCTCTACCAACCAAGGGGAGATCCATGCGAACGAGGGCACGATGGCTCGCGACACTCGCCGCGCTCGGTGTCGTGATCGCCGGGGTGGTGGCACCCACCAGTCCCGCCAGCGCAGAGTCCAACGGTGGGGTACGCGTGATGCCGCTCGGTGACTCCATCACCGAGGGCACGCAGGTGCCCGGCGGATACCGCATCGGGCTCTGGCAGCGGCTCGCCGCCGGCCGGTACACGGTGGACTTCGTCGGATCGCAGTTCAACGGGCCAGCCAGCCTAGGCGACCACGACCACCAGGGGCATCCCGGCTGGCGGATCGACCAGATCGACGCGAACATCGTCAACTGGCTCAACACCCAGCGGCCGGCGACCGTCCTGCTGCACATCGGCACCAACGACATCCTGCAGAACTACAACGTGAGCACCGCGCCGAACCGGCTCTCCACGCTGATCGACAAGATCACCACCACCGCGCCCACCGCCGAGGTCTTCGTGGCGCAGCTCATCCCGCTCTCCAACAGCAACCAGGAGAACGCCGCCCGGACCTTCAACGCGGCCATCCCCGGCATCGTGCAGAGCAAGGTCAACGCCGGTAAGCGCGTACACCTGGTCGACATGCACAGCGCCCTCACCACCGCCGACCTGATCGACGGCATCCACCCCACCTCCGGCGGATACGACAAGATGGCCGCCCGCTGGTACAGCGCGTTGCAGTCGGTCCCCGGCAGCATCGGCAACCCGAGCAGCGGCGGCGACCCGACCACCACCACCACCACCCTCGTGGGTACGCTGTCCGGCCGGTGCGTCGACGTCCCCGGCTCCTCCACCACCAACGGCACCCAGGTGCAGCTGTGGGACTGCCACGGCCGCACCAACCAGCAGTGGACCTACACGTCCACCAAAACCCTGACGGTGTACGGCAACAAGTGCCTCGACGCCGCCGGCTACGGCACCTCGCCGGGCACCCTGGTCACCATCTACGACTGCCACGGCGGAACGAACCAGCAGTGGAACGTCAACGCCAACGGCACCATCACCGGCGTGCAGTCCGGCCTCTGCCTGGACCCCTACAACCAGGGCACCGCCAACGGCACCAAGCTCGTCCTCTGGACGTGCACGGGCCAGACCAACCAGCAGTGGAGCCGTCGATGAAGCAGCCGACACGATGGCTGACGGCCGGGCTCGCGGTGGTCCTCGGCCTGGCGCTCGCCACGACGACCCGGGACGCGGCGGTCGCGGACAGCCCGTACCAGCGAGGCCCGGACCCCACCCTGGCCAGCGTGGCCGCCACCCGAGGTCCGTTCGCCACGACGCAGGCGACCGTGCCGGCCGGAAACGGCTTCAACGGCGGGTACGTCTACTACCCCACCGACACCAGCCTGGGCACCTGGGGCGCGGTCGCGATCGTTCCCGGTTACTCCGCGCTGTTCGCCAACGAGGAGGCCTGGATGGGCCCCTGGCTGGCGTCCTTCGGATTCGTGGTGATCGGCATCGAGACCAACAGCCGTACCGACGGCGCCGACGCGCGGGCCACCCAACTGCTCGCCGCGCTGGACTACCTCACCCGGACGAGCCCGGTCCGCAACCGGGTCGACCCGAACCGGCTGGGCGTCATGGGCCACTCGGCGGGCGGCGCGGGCACCCTGCTCGCCTCGCTGCGGCGGCCCACCCTGAAGACGGCGGTCGGTCTCGCGCCCGGCACCCCCGGCAACAACCTGAACATGTCCAGCACGCAGGTGCCGACCATGCTCATCTCCGGCCAGAACGACGGGACGGTCACGCCCTCGTACGTCCAGGGCATCTACAACAGCCTGCCGGCAAGCGTCGAACACGCCTGGGCCGAGCTGGCCGGCAACGACCATCTCTCCTTCACCAGGTCGAACCCGACCGAGATGCGGCTCCTGATCCCCTGGCTGAAGACGTTCCTCGACAACGACACCCGCTACACCCAGTTCCTCTGCCCGCTGGCGGACAGCCGGGGCGTGTCGCGGTACAGCGCCACCTGCCCCCTGGTGCCGCCGGGTGAACCGACACCACCACCCACCACGGGTACGCCCACCACACCGCCGCCCACTACACCGCCGCCCACGACGCCGCCTCCGACGACGCCCCCACCCACCACGCCGCCACCCTCCGACGCTGCCTGCACCGCGGCCTACCACACGGTCAACTCGTGGTCGGGCGGCTTCCAGGGTGAGGTCACGGTGACCGCGGGCACGACCGCCGTCAACGGGTGGACCGTCCGCTGGACGCTGGGCAACGGGCAGAGCATCAGCCAGGTCTGGAACGGCACGCTGAGCACCAGCAGCTCGACAGTGACCGTCCGCAACGCCACCTACAACGGCTCGCTCGCCCCCGGCGGCACGGCCACGTTCGGCTTCCTCGCCACCGGTACGCCGACCAACCCGTCGCCAACCTGCACCAGCCCGTGAACAGCCGCGTGGCGGTCGTCGGCCTGGAGTCCGCTGACGACCGCCACGCGGGTCCGAGCAGTTGCCCGGTCAGCGCCGTCATGCCCAGCGGCGCGGTCAGCGATCCTCGTCGTCGAGCGGAACCGGTTCGAGCGCGGGCAGGGGCAGCCAGAAGACGGGGATCATCAGGGCGTAGATGACCAGCCCGGCGGCGGGGGCGACCGTACCGACCGCCGCACCGAGGAGAGTCAGCACCGGTCCCGCCAGGAAGCGTCTCCCCACGAGCCTGCCCGCGTGCGCGCTGACCCGCGGATTCAACAGCCTCGGCGCGCGCATCGCGTACCACCAGAGGGCGTTGAAGAAGATCGCGCCCAGGCCGAAGGAGCCGCCGAAGAACAACACGGCGAGCGGCTCACCCGACCCGTTGCGAAAGGCCGCCGCGAGTACGGAGGCCGCGAACGGCAGGAACGCAACGGTCATCAGCAGCACGGTGTTGAGCAGGAGCACCCCTCGATCAGCGGCGACGACCTGGTCGAACATGACATGGTGGTTGGTCCAGATCGACGCGATCAGGAAGAAGCTCAGCACGTACGCCAGGAACGAGGGCCACAGCTCGACCAGACCCCGACCGAGGTTGGAGGTGTCCTCGGGCGGGTGGATCTCCAGCACCAGGAGCGTGATGGAGATGGCGAAGACGCCGTCGCTGAAGAACACGGTCCGGCTGGGGTCCCGGAGAGCGCTGTCCTGTAGCGCAGCCTCATCCCCCGGTCGTGTCCGCCGCCGGAAGCGCCACCGCCTGGCCATCAGCCTGCCCGGCCGAACGGACAAAAAGCCATAGATTGGAGCATAGTCGGGAAATCGTCCCGTCAACCTCCGACGTCGGGTGGAGAGGGCTGCTCGGGGGGTTTACCCATCGCGCGCATCGCGTCCGAGATGGCGATGCCGGCCAGGACGGCGACGGCGGTGCCGGCCACGGCCAGCGGCGGCACGAGGATCATCGCGGGCGCGACGGCGACCAGCAGGAGGGCGCCGATCAGCCGGGAGCGGGACACCCGCGCGAACACCGCGTGCTCGACCAGCATGCGTCCAGCCAGGAACAGCACCGGTCCGCCGAGGATGGCGATGATCCAGGAGGCACCGGTGGGCCCGAACGGATGGGTGATCACGATTTCGTAGCCGACGGCGATCGCGACGGTGCCGACGACCATGAGCATGTGGGCGATGAACGCCTCCCGGATGAGGTGCGCCGGGTCACGGGCGGCCGTGAGCGCCCCGGGCAGCAACTGGCCCGCCTTGAAGAGGTACACCCGGAACAACAGCACGGTCGTGGCGAACGAGACGGCGAACGCCGCAGCGGCGCCGCCCTCCTGGAACGACGTGTCGCTGTAGGCCGATCCGGTGGTCAGGATCAGCTCACCGAGCGCGATGATGAAGAACTGTCGGTACCGCTCGGAGATGTACTCCGCCGACACCGGCCAGCCCGGTCGGCTGGAGATGTTCCACGGCGCGGGGTAGAAGAGCAGCAGCGCCGTACCGTCGATGGCGAGGGCGAGCGCCCACAGCACCGTCCGCGCCGCACCCGGCAGCAGCGCTCCGACGATCCACGGGACGGCGGACATCGAGAACCACAGGAGCACCCCCGCCGCTCGACTCTGCGCCTTCAGACCGCGCAACGCCGGCACGATGACGAGGCCACGGACGATGTGCACCGCCACGTACGAGCCGGCGAAGACCAGACCCCCGGCACCGAACGCCTCCGGCACCGCGACCGCCATCATCAGGGCGCCGAGCATGGCCGTGTAGACCACGAACTGGACCTGCGGCCGCTCGGAGTTGTAGAGATCGGTGACCCACGCCGTGACGAACCAGAGCGACATGAAGGCCATCAGCAACAGGAACGTCTCGCCGACCTCGGCGAGGACCATTCGCCCCTCGGTCAGGTCCTCGACGAGCCGATGGGAGACCCGGTTGAGCGCGAAGACGAACACCAGGTCGAAGAAGAGCTCCAGGAGGCTCGGCCGCTGCGGCTGCTCCGGCTTGCGAAGCAGCGTTGCTGCGCCTGTCGACATCCCGCCGCCCGACCTTGCCCGGATTCTTCACCTGTTGGGAATTGATACCACCTTCGGCGGCCCATCGGGGCCGGTACGACATACCGCCGCCCTTTGGCGTCACCACCCGAGGCGTCCGGACCACGGAGACCGGCTTCCGCTCAGTCGTAGAACACGATGAACGCTGATGCGGAGTCGTTCGGGATCTCGTCTCCGCCACCCCTGAAATCCACTCCACTGTGCGCGGGAACGAACGTGATCCTGCCGCCGCCACTGCCGGCGGCGAAGCCGTGCTCGAAGACACCGATCGTGTGATTACTGCCGTTCCACACGGAGGACGCTGAATCGTTCAGGTTTTTTCCGTTGGTGTACTGGTACCAGCGGAAATCGGCGAAGCTGGCACCGGCATCGACGGTCCGGAACGCCATGGTCGAACCCGTCCAGCCAAAGTTCTCGTAGAAGCAGACCTCCACATACTTCTCGGCGCACCTGTACACCGCCTGTGCGGCCGTCGGGGCGACCGTCACCGAGACCACGACGGCCGCGGTGGTAGCGAACGTAGCCGCGAGAGCTTTGCGCTTCTTCACGTCATCTCCAACAAGAAATAGCCGGCAGAAATTTGCCACGAACCTACGGGCCAGTTCTTGATTCCTTCTGAACATCCCGTTCAGACGAGCTGCGGCGTTCTGCTCCAGGGCTCCGGCAAGAGCCCGAAAGGCCCCGGGCTCGAACGGCTCGCCCCACGGGAACGTCCCGGTCGTGCAAGGCCCGGAGAGCCCCGCAGACGCTCGCCGTACGCCACCGGTTCCAACCCCGCACCGGTCCCGACGGCGCGCTATCACGACCAGGTCCGGTACGTCGTCGCGAGTGATCAGGCGGCAGCGCCCGCCTTGAGGCGGGCGGTGATGTCGACGACCCGTCGGGCCTGATGGCGGGCCGCCTGGAGGACCACCTCGCCGGGCGGGCCGTCGCCGACCACGTGGGAGGTGCCGTAGGGGTTGCCGGCCTGGAACTGGACGGGGTCGGTGTAGCCGGGGGGCACGATGATGCCGCCCCAGTGGCAGAAGGTGTTCGCCAGCGCCAGGAGAGTGGACTCCTGGCCGCCGTGCGCCGTGTTGGATGAGGTGAACGCCGAGTACACCTTGTCGGCGAGCTTGCCCTGAAACCACAGCGGGCCCGTCGTGTCGATGAATGCGCGTAGCTGGCTGGCCGGGTTGCCGAAGCGGGTCGGGGTGCCGAAGAGCACCGCGTCGGCCCAGTCCAGATCGTCGTGGCTGGCCTCGGCGATGTCCGCCGTCTCCTGCAGGTGCCGGTCCCACTCCGGCCTGGCGCTGACCGCCGCCGCCGGTGCGGTTTCGAGCACCTTGCGCAGTCGCACGGTGGCGCCGGCCTTCTCGGCGCCCTCGGCGGCGGCCTGCGCCAGCGTGTGGATGGTGCCGGTGGAGCTGTAGTAGATGATCGCGACATGCACGGGTTCCACGGTCGATCTCCTCCCTCTGCGGTTCTGACCGGTACGACGAGACAGCGCGAGAAGATGTGAGGCGACCTGCGACCGCACAATTCGCGGCGACGGTTCGTCGTAAGGGGTGAGCCAGATCGTTCGAAGGAGTCGGTGAACCCATGGCCCACCCACCCGAGCGGCTGCACGACCGGCCCGATCCGAGCCTCAGCGCGATCATCAGCGAGCGCCGTCAGCTGACCAACCTGGCGTACCGACTGCTGGGCTCCCTGGGCGACGCGGAGGACGTCGTGCAGGAGACCTACGCCCGCTGGTACGCCATGTCCCCCCGACAGCAGGAGGGCATCGACGCTCCCGGCGGCTGGCTGACCACAGTTGCCAGCCGCATCTGCCTGGACCTGCTCCGCTCGGCGCGGGTCAGGCGCGAGCGTTACGTGGGCGAATGGATCCCGGAGCCGCTCCCCGACCGGGCCGAATGGATCAGCGGCCGGTCAAGCGGCGACGCCGACCCCGCCGACCGGGTCACCCTCGACGAGTCGGTCAGCATGGCCTTCCTGGTCGTCCTCGACGCGATGACCCCTGCCGAGCGGGTCGCGTTCATCCTGCACGACGTCTTCGGCTACCCCTTCGCCGAGGTGGCCGCGATCGTCGGCCGTACCCCCGGAGCCTGCCGTCAGCTCGCCACGTCGGCCCGCCGCCGCATTCACGTGCCGCGGCCCGATGCGGGCTCGTCGGCACGACGTGCCGATCTCGTCCGGGCCTTCAAACGCGCGTGGGAGGCCAAGGACATCGACGCGCTCATCGGCCTGCTGGCGTCCGACGCCACGGCGACCGGCGACGGCGGGGGGCACGTCACCGCCGCGCTCCGCCCGATCGAGGGAGCCGAGCAGGTAGCCCGCTTCTTCGTCGACCGGCCCACGGCGGCGGCCGGCGTGACACTTCAGGACTGCACGGTCAACGGCCAGCCCGGTCTGGTGGCTCGGCGGTACGGCGTCCCGGTGTCGGTGATGGCGTTCGACGTCAGCGACGACCACATCCACCACATCTGGGCCGTACTCAATCCCGACAAGCTCCGCTCCTGGAGAGCGACCTGTTGACCACGGGTCCACTGTGGAGGTTTTGGGCGAGTGTCATGAGACTGTCATGTTTGGTCACCCGGCCGGGGGATACTTCAATCACGTTCGACTATCCACGGGGGATAGTGGTACGGGGGATCGGCTCAGCGGCCGAGTCAGTGCCGCCCGGCCACCGCCGCGCCGCAATGCCGGGTGAGATGATGATCAGGCCCGGTGTCTCCATGAGTTGCGGGGGACGACAGGACGTGCAGTCGCACACGCCAGGGCAGCAGTTCACGCAAGAAGGCGCTCAGGCCGGCTCGGTCGCGGGCTCACCGCAGGCGCCGGAAGTCGCCATCGATCGGCTGGCTCAGCTTTCGCAGGACCTGGAACAATTGGCCGAGGCGATCCTCGACCAGTGCGCGGATGTCAGCCAGCAAGATACCGAGTCCGATGCGGTTGAGCTGATCACCAAGGTGCTGACGCTGCAGACGCGCTCGGTCACCATGGTGGAATGCGCCGTCGCGCACGCCCGCTACCGAGGCGTCAAGTGGCGGCAGATCGGGGATCTGCTGGGCGTGAGCCGACAAGCAGCTCACGCCCATTTCAGCAACATCGTGCAGCAGCACCGGTGTCCCACGTGATCAGACCAGCAGGCGTGCGCCGGCCATGGCGAACAGGCCGGCGCCGAACGACCACAGGAACCGTCCGAGGCCCATGATGATGGCGACCGACACGTGCATGAGGATCGCGCAGACCATCCAGGCGATGAGCGGCCATCCACCGAGAATGAGGAAGATCGGGCAGGAGACCTCGATCAGGATCACGCTCCAGGCGGTGAGCCGCGTGATCGTGGGCCGGTTGAGCATGTGCCAGGCGATCTGCGCCGAGCCGAACCGCGGCGAGTTGACCGCCAGAGCGACCTGACGTCCGTGCCGCCACGCCGGCACCCGGAGCTTCGCCACGCCGCTCCACAGGTAGGCGAGGCAGACGTTCAGGGCGACCAGCCACGCCGCCCAGTCGGTCAGGGCGGTCGACGGCACCAGCCAGAGCACGCCGAGGCCGGCCAGCACGATCATGAGCATGATGTCCGCGCCGTCACCGAGCGGTTGGAGTGCGACCATCAGGTAACCGAGGATCAGAACGGCCGCCAGCCCTCCACCGGACAGGCACGCTCGCGGGTCGACGAGGAACCAGCCGCCGAGCAGGGCCGGCAGCAGGGCGATCATCCGGTGCGCGAGCACCCACCGCGGGCCGGCGGCGGCGTCCGGGCGCCGCCAGCGGGCCAGCCCGGGGAGCGCGGCGGTCAGCTCGGCGCCGGTCACCAGCAGGGCGATGCCGGCCACCCGGGCGGCCAGCGGGAACAGGTCGTCGGCGAAAAGACCGCTCGGGAACCATTCAGCTGTCATGACGGACCTCCGATCGGCTGCTTGCTGCGGGGAGGACGGGTTCGCGGGCGGACACGAAGATCGTGCGAGGCGGCGATGTGGTCCAGTACCCACGGGTCAGCACCAGCCGGAACTCGGCCCGGTCCGCAGTTGTGGGGTCGGCGGTCTGCAGCGCTGAGCGGCGTACCGACGCCATGACCCGCCGGTATGCGGGGTCGTCACGCATGTCGCGGCCGTCGGCCGCACCCCCGCTGATCAGCCGGTACGCCAGGATCTGCGCGCTCTGATCGGCGCGCTGGCTGGGCCGCCACATCGCGGACCACCAGCGCCAGCGGTTGCTCGTCAGCGGTGTCCAGGGGTGCTCGTCCGCGTCGGCCGAGGTGGCCGCCGCCGATCTGCTGTGCATCCGGTAGGACAGGTCGAGGTCGAACATGCCGAAGCGCTGAGCGAACAGCCCCCAGAACGGCAGGATCGACCGCAGCGTTGCGACCCCGATCCGGACCTGTCGCATCCGGCGGTCCACCGCCGGCACGAAGCTGATGATCGCGGCCGCGGTGTAGGCGGAGAACAGCAGCAGGAAGCACCACGCCAGGAGGTGACCGATCATCGCGCACCGACCGTGTCCGCCAGGGCCCGTGGGCCGGTGGCCTGGTGCCGGTCGCGCAACCCGGCCACGACGTCGGCCACGCGGGAGACGCCGCCGACCGCACGCAGCGCCCCCGTGCGCAGCACACCACCGATGTTGGCCTCCCCGGTGACGACGCCCCGCAGGGTGGCCGAGTCGGTCAGGATGCGGGCCCGCGGCAGGCACGGCCGGTCGCAGAACGACGCCTCGCCGGTCGCGGGGTCGATCAGCCAGGAGGACTGCCGGTCCTCGATCGTCACCAGCACGTGGTCCCGCAGGCGGTCCTGCTCGTGGGAGCAGAGCCGCGGGGCCGGATCGTCGCCGCCCAGCACGTCGGCCAGCGCAGTGACGGCAGACCGGTCCGGGCTTTCGCCCGCCGGCCCTTCGGACGGCAGGGCATTCCAGTCGGGTCCGACCTCCGGGTGGTCCAGCTGTCGCAGGCACTCGTTCATCCGCTGCATGAGGTCGGGCGGGATCAGGTGGATCGGTACGCGTCGTCCCGTACCCACGCTGTCGGCGGAGACCCGGTCGGTGAACGGCAGCTTGTGGTCGCCGGCGCCGATGTCGTGCTGTCCGGCGAAAGCCGACCGGGACAGGCCGGGGACGTCCTCGACGCCCAGGAATCCGGTCAGCCGGCGCAGCTCGCGGTCCGGGTCGCGGGCGAGGTCCTCGTACCGGACGCGCACCGTGCGGTCCGGGTTGCGTCGCTCGTAGCTCAGCAGCGCCTCGGTGTGATCGCACCAGTACCGCACGAGCGCGTGCACGGTGTTGCCGGGGGACTTCTGGACGTACTTCTCGAAACCGTACGCGGCGAAGCCCCAGCGGCTCGCGTCCAGGCCGGACATCACGAAGTCGAGGCAGTGCCGGTGCAGGGCGACGAAGCGGGCCTGCGGAAAGACGTCGGAGAGCAGCGGTGCCAGCCAGAGGTTATCGAGCGACTTGTCGCACCAGAGGCGCTTGTCGCGGGCCCGGGCGTACGCGCGCATCGGCCGGTCCACCGCCGTGCGGATCTCGTCGATCACCTCGGTCGGCAGCGGACCTCGACCACCGGAGAGGCAGACCTGCCGCCAGGCTCGTTCGGTGGTCTCGCACACCCGGGCCACGCTCGTCTCGGGTGGGCTCGCCAGCTCCGGATGGGCGTCCAGCAGAACCCGCAACAGGGTCGACCCTGACCGGGCGAAGCACAGGATGAAGACCGGGCCGTCGGTGCTGGTGCGCGGCTCGCTCGTCATGGCGTTACCTCCAGTCTGATCAGTTGACGGCGCTGACGTCGGTGAGGGACCGCGGGCCACCCGGGACGACCGTGAGCGGGGTGAGATCACCCGCGGTCATCCGCAGCGCCCGATCGCAGGCGCCGAGGACCGGCGCCGAATGGGCGACCACGATCCGGGTACCGGGCATCATCTGCAGCGCGGTGAGCACGGTCTGCTCGGTGCCCGGGTCCAGGTGGCTGGTGGGCTCGTCGGCCACCAGCAGGTCCGGCCGGGCCAGGAAGGCGCGGGCCAGGGCGAGGCGTTGCCGCTGCCCGCCGGAGAGGTGCATGCCTCGGCTGCCGATCGGAGTGTCGAGCCGCAGCGGCATCGCCGCGACGTCCTCCTCGACAGCGGCGAGCTCCAGCGCCTCCCATACCGCCCGGTCGGGCACGCCAGCGCGCCACGCCAGCACGTTGTCGCGGATAGTGCCAGAGAACAACTCCGGGTCCTGCGGTACGTAGGCATAGGACAATTCGCCGGGCGTCCGCCGGCCGCCTGCGTCGACGCGCACCCGGGTCACGGTGCCCGATCGCGGCTGGTACAGGCCGAGGAGAAGGTGGATGAGGGTGGTCTTGCCCCCACCGGTGGCCCCACCGATGCCGAGCAGTTCGCCGGGGCGCACCTCCAGTGACACGTCGTCGACCACATCGGCGCCGTCCTGGTGATAGCGATAGCTGACCCGCTCCAGCCGGATCGCCGCTCGGGCCGGCTGCCGGTCGGCGCCGGTGACGTCAGCGGTGTCCTGGCCGGTAGCCGTATCGCCGGCATGCGCGACCGGCGCCGGCGCTGCGCCGTCGATGATGTCCTCCAGCCGCTCCAGCTGGCCGCGGACCAGGAAGATGCCCTGCGCCCCGGTCACCAGGCGCCCGAGGGTAGCCAGGAACATGCCCGCAACGGTCAGCATGGCCAGGACGGAGCCGAGCCGTACGGTGCCGTCGGCCGCCAGCCAGACGCCGGTTAGCACGATGGTGATGGGGACGGCGAACTGCACGAGGCCGGTGAAGGCTTGCAGGGTCTGCAGTTCGGAGTCGCGCTTGAGGCCCCGGGCGGCCGACGCCGCGAAGGTCCGCAGCCAGCGTCC
The DNA here is from genome assembly GCF_050948405.1 of Micromonospora sp. CA-248212. Taxonomy (NCBI): domain Bacteria; kingdom Bacillati; phylum Actinomycetota; class Actinomycetes; order Micromonosporales; family Micromonosporaceae; genus Micromonospora; species Micromonospora sp. CA-248212. Next base: position 7,056,717 of record NZ_CP192023.1, read on the forward strand.
GGTCACCCCGGCTTCCAGCCGCATCGCCTTGATCACCGCGTAGTTGTTCACCGCGTCGACCGAGTTGATCTGAAGCTCGGCATCGGCGCGGAGTGCCTCCCGCTGGGCAGCCTCCACCCGCCGACCGAAGGCGACTGCGGCGCCCATCTGCAACGCGGCGCCCAGCAGCGCGATCACCGACAGGGCCGGCGAGACGGCCACCAGGGCGGCCAGATAGATCAGGGTCAGGGGCAGGTGCAGGCCGGCGGCGAGAAGCAGCAGGGTCAGGGAATCCCGGAGGGCGGCGTTGGCGGAGATCCGGGAGAGGATGTCCCCCGCCGCACGCTGCTCGAGGAATTCCAGGTCCTTGCCGAGGAGGTGGTGGACGAAGGCGGTCATCAACCGCGCGTCGATCCGGGCCCGTAGGCGCAGGACCAGTCCCGACTGCAGCAGAGTGCCCAGGAACTGCAGGCCCAGACAGCCGGCCGCCGCGACGCCGACCAGCCAGGGCGACAGGTGCCCCTCGCGGGCCACGGCGGCGTTGACCGCCTCGCGGGTGAGCAACGCCGGGCCGAGAGTGGCGGCGACCATGATCGCGGTGGCGGCGATCAACTGACCGCGCAACCCGCGAGAACTCCGCGTGATCACTCCCCGCAGGGACAACCGCGACGCGACGTCCGGCGACGAATGCTGCCGCCCGTCACCGGCAACGCCGAAGACGATCAGCGGCCCGGACATCCGCCGCGCAAGGGCCTCCGCATCGCAGCGTTGCCGGCCCTGCCCCGGATCGACCATCTCGACCTGGCCACCCCGCACACGGGTGAGCACCACGAAGTGGTTGCCGTCCACGTGCAGGACTGCCGGCATCGCGGTCGAGGTGACCGCGGCGCGCAGATCCTGCACGGCGTACGCCCGCGCGGTCAGTCCATGGGCGGTGGCCGTCGCTAAGATCCGGGCGACGGACGTACCGTCCCGGCCGCTACCGAGAGCGCGCTGCCAGAAGCCGGTCGAGGCGCTGCGGCCGAGAGCGCTGCCGACCATCGCCAGACAGGCCGCGGCGCAGTCCGACTGGGACATCTGCAGGATCGTCTGAACCCGTTTCGCCATCGCTGCCGCTACCTCCCGATCCGGTCCACGACCAGCACCAGCACTCCGAGCGCGAGCAGGATCCACACCGCGAGCGCCACCCACAGGCGGGTGATCGAGCGCTGCGCGGCCAGCCCACACAGCGCCGCACGTTCCACCCCGGCGGCGGACGCCTCGACGCCTTCGTACGGATCGGTGACGCTGTCACGCATCGCCCCGCGCTCCTTCCTCGACGGGCCCCTCCGGCGACCGGCAGCCGGCCGGCAGGCTGAGCGTCACGACGCGCGGAACGGCGCGTGGTTCCAGATGCCGCAGCAGACCAAAGCCGACGCCCGCGACGCCCGTGAACAGGCCCGGATCCGGCAGCGGCCGCGGCAGGCCCGTCCGCCAGCCGTGCCGCTCAGCGGCCGCGAGGAGTCCACCGAGGTGGACGCCGTACTCCTGCTCGCATCCGGCGGCTCGCAGCAGCTCCAGTGCTCCCATGGCGCCGTGGCAGAGGCTCTGGTCGTACCCGAAACCGTGCTCGACGGTCAGCCGGACCGCCAGGTCGATGTCGCGCTTCTCCTCGCTGTCGATCAGTGCGCCACCGCCGGCCGCCTCCTCGCCGAGTGCCAGTCGGACCAGTCCGATCCCGGCCCCGCCACGGCACCAGCTCTGCCGCTTGCCCTCCTGCGGCACTCCCTCGCGCGCCAGCAGGGCGTCGTGCCAGCCACCCGCGTCGGGACGGCGCTGCGAACGCTCGGCGTCGATGCACACCCGGGCGGCGGTGTCCCATCCGGCGCCGGGAAACAGGCCGGCTCCCCGACCGAAGGCGAGGGCCGCGCCGGACATGCCATGTGCCACGCCCGCCGGGATCTCCTCGGCACGCAGGACGGATTCCAGCTGCATCGCGGTCGATCGGAGGAACCGGTCGGCGGCCGCCGCGTACACCTCCGGGCCGAAGGCCGTGGCAAGCTCGGCCGCCGTGGCGGCGATTCCGGCGGAACCACCGAGCAGGTCCCAGCAGTCGGTCGGCAGCGGGGCCGGTGCCAGCCGGCCAGCGACGTCGCGGGCCCAGCGAGCCAGGCCGGGATCCCCGGCGGAGTGGCCGAGGCACGCCGCCACGTACACCGTTCCCCAGAGCCCGTTCAGCACGCCAAGCTGACGGTTGCGGGCCAGCTGCTCCAGCGTGCTGTGCTGCAGCACGGACTCGGCATCGACCAGCATCGCCGACCGGGCGGAGGTGGCCAGCCGGCTGCGTGATCCGGTGATCAGGTCCAGGTACCCCGCGAACAGGGCGATCCCGGCGACGCCGTCGTAGAGACCGAAGGGGCTCGGTCGCACGCCGAACATTCCGCTGGACACCTCGACACCGCCCAGCCACCAGGCTCGGCCGCGATTGTCGGCCATGTCGGCGGTCAGGGCGTCCCTGATGTCGGTCGCCGCGCGAAGGACGGTGTCGCTGTCCGGCGTTGCAGCGCGGACCGGGGAGTACGACTGCCGGTGCCGTGCATCGGCCGGGATGCGCAACAGTGACAGGGTGGCTCGGATGATCCCGGTCTGCACCCGCAGATCCTCGGCGGACAGCGAGCGCAGCCGCTGGCGGACCAGGTCCAGCCCGCTGACCAGCAGAGCCGACGAGTGCACCAGTTCGCCGTTGGAGAGCAGGTCGACATCACCCGCGCGGCGCTCGAACGTCGGTATGCAACCGTGCAGTAATCCGCGGCGTTCGCTGCCGAACAGATGGAGGGCGAGCTGCCGCTCGTGGGCGTTCGCCGGCCAGATCGTGTTGACGACTTCCTCTTGCTTGAGTGCCGACCGGGCGGCATCGGGATGGCCCAGCTCGTACAGCAACTTGCCGTACTGCCAGCTCGGTCGCACGATGTGCCGCACGCGGGCCCCGGCGAACCCGGCCAGGAGCTGGTCGAGGTGATCACGGTCGGCCAGGAACATTCGGTACGCAGCGACGAAACCGTCGGCGACCGTGTCCTCGTACCCGACCACCGGCACCACGCGGCCGTCGAGCACCGGCATGTGCGTCGCGTCCTCCGCCGGCAGGGACCGCATCACGAACTCGGACCGGCCGTGCTCGTCGACGCGCAGCTCGCGGATCTGCCGGGGCTGCCGCCGTTCGCCGACGGCGCCGAGCATCGAGAGGTCCAGGGCCGTCGGCAGGTCGCCGCGGTGGCCGGGTTCCGGCAGCAGACCGGAGTCCAGGACGGTGGTGGCCTTCACCCCACCCATCTCCTCGACACCGTCGCCACGGGTGCGGAAGGAGGTGGTGAACAGGCACTCGGGATCGACCAGGACGGGCGACCGGCCGTCACACAGCACGTTCTCGTAGTGCAGATCGGTCGCCCGCATCAGGTACGCCAGCGCAACGAGCGCTCCCGAGCGGCGATAGAAGGCCCGCACCTCGTCGGCCGAGCGAGCCGGCGACCACGCGACGAACTCCTGCCACCCGTAGCGACCGCGGTCCACCGATCGGGGAACCCGGGGGGCGAGTCCCGGCTCGTGGCTGTCCAGCCACTGCAGAACCGTGGTGAGCTGGACTTCCAGGGCGAGGCTGCGAGGCTTGTAGAGGAGCTGGGTGTCGTCGGCGAAGGTGAGCAGCAGCACCGCGCCCGGCTCGTGCAGGTCGCCCACGGCGCGTACGGCTCGCATCTGCCCGGCCTCGACCCCGCCGAGCAGCGGCGTGATGAGCGGACCGTCCGCGCGCAGCCTTTGCAGCATCTCGGTGAACGTGCGCAGGTATCCGTCGAGGATGTGCTTCACCTGGCGAAGCAGAGGGGCGTAACGGTCGGCGAATTCGGCTGCGGCGGGGCGGGCCGCGTACCGGACGGCCAGCGTCTTCGCCGCTTCCGCCTCGGTCCGCCGGGCAGTCGGCGCTTCTCCGGCCTTCCCGGCTTCGTCGACTGGGGCGTCGAGATCTTCTGCGGCCGCGCGACACGCGAGCCGGCGAACGTCGCCCAGCAGACTGCGGAGGTAGCGATCGGCCACCGTGGCCGCCGCCCCCTGACCCTCGGCGCGTCCCGCCTCGGTGAGGGCCCTGTGCAGGTCGGCGAGCCGGGGCCACAACGGCAGCAGTGGCCAGAGAACCGGCTCCTCGGTCATCCAGCCGACCGGCGACTCCGCCAGCGTATGCGGCAGCTCCGCAGGCCCGGATCCAGGCGCGTCACCCGCAGGTGGTGGGCTGCCGCCGACGGGAAGGGAGAGTCGGGTACGCAGTGCGTCCTCCGGCAGCGTCCGGAACGGCGGCACCGTGGACCAGCGCCGCATCAGGTCAGTCGACATGGAGCCTCCCCGCGTCATGGATGAGGACGGCCGCCCGCCCCGGTCGGGCCGGGACGGGCGGCCGGTGCACCGGACTACTCGGCGCAGCGCTTCCGCGCGATCAGGCGCAGAGGTTCGACGTCGTCGGGCAGACGACCGTCGGCGGGACGCTGCTGCTGCAGACGAAGGTGAAGAAGTCGAGGCTGTCGGCGGCGCCACCGACGATCGACTCCAGGTACATCTCGTCCAGCGGAGAAGCACCCGCCGGAACGGCCGGCATCGTGGCCTCCTCGGACCCTCGGTTCTGCCAGGCGTCCGTCATACCCTTGATGATCATTGCTCGTCCTCCCTTTCGTTCGTGCGAACAACGGAGACCCCAAGATATCCACAACAGTGACGGGCAACACCCCTTTGTGAATTACTCGGCATCCGCTCGACCGTCTGTCAAATTGGCATTGACGGACGCCTCTGGACACCTTGTCAAACAATTCTTGACAGAGCGGATCCGGCCCTCATTCCGAACGAGGCGCCCACAGATCCGGCCTCGCGTGCGAGCAAGCGGGGCGCGACGTAGGATCGTCCCTATGGGACTTGCCGGAGCAGGGATCGTACTGGGGGTGGCCGCAGTGGCGGCCTTGGCAACGATGCTGGCCAACGTGATCACCCGACACCGCCGACGGCGCCGCTGACCGCCGGCCTGCCCTTCTGCGGGCAGCGCAGTGTCGGAATCCGCGATACCCTTGGACGATGACGATCGTCCTTATCGTTGGATTGTTCTCACTGGTGGCTGGCGCCCTTCTGGCATGGCGCCCGATCGGGATGGCACGCCTGGTCGGCCACTTCGGCATGGTAAAATTCGACCCCGCAAGAACTACCGAGTACCGCACCGCCGGAATGGTGATGGCAGCACTCGGCCTCATCCTCGCCGTGATCGCATTGTTCGCCTGACCCGAGGCGCCTGCCCGCCGTTGCGGGCGCGATCCGGAAGGGTCGCCATTATCGCCTACTACTCCAACGTCACCTCCCCTGCCTGTACTTGTGGTGGGTTCGTCGGGCGCGGCTTGAGGATCTTCGTCGCCAGATCGACCAGGGGCAGGGTGCGCTCTGATGGGGAGCGCCACGGCGAGGACGGTAAGGACGGCCAAGGCGAGCATGGCCAGGGTGATAGACCGGTGCCAGCCGATCCGTAGGCGTCCCCTGTGGACAAGTTCTACTGACCAGCGGAAACACATGATCGAGAGCACCAAAACCCGCCGGGATTAGCGGGTCTGAACCGACCCCACCCGAGACCCTGTACGGATCTGAACTACAGAGATCCCTTCACCCTGCGGGCCGAGGTCTTCCCCGAGCCCTTCCGGACGGGCGCAGGCTCCCTACGGACCGGGGAGGCCGCCGGACGGGGCGACGGAGCGAGCTTCCGGAGACCGGCGGGCTGGACGAAGAGTTGCCGCCGGGCTACCGCATCTCCCCGGGTGTCCAGCTCGTACCCCTCGATCCAGGCCCACCCGTCGTACGTGATCCGGTCTTCCAGTACGCGGATGAGCCGGAAGTAGAACGGCCGGGAGAACTGGACGCTGGCCGCCTGCGTGAGGTGCAGCAGGTCACCACCCTTGAACGGGCGCACGCCCCACCGCCCGTCGCCACGCCCCGATCCGCGCTCGGGCCACCGCGACCCTCGGACACCAGCCGTCCGGGTGGCAGCGGCTACATCTCTGCATGCGGTGGTAATCGATCACCGTCCAGGAAAGCTCGACCTCGAACGGCACCGCGCTCACCGCGACCCCTCCCGCTCCGGGTGGGGTGGAGCAGGACGGGCGAACGGCCAGAGCTTCACGAGGTGCCTCCTACCTGGGCGAAGGTCTGACCTCAATCTAGTTCAACTTGTACAGTTCGTATAGCTGTTTCTATAAGTACAGAACGTTTGGTAGGTACCCAACGGCCCGCCCGTGCTAGGCGTCCATAAGGTGTCGATCATGATCGACGAGATGAGTCCGGTAGCGCTCTACATCCAGCTCGCGGATCTCCTCGCCAAGAAGATCGAGTCCGGAAAGCTCAAGCCCCGTCAGCCGCTCCCCTCCGAGGCCCACCTCCAGCAGGAGTACGGCGTGGCTCGCGGCACGGTCCGAGCGGCTATCCGCCTGCTGCGGGAACGGGGTCTCGTCGTGACGCTTCCAGCGCGCGGGACGTTCGTCGCCGAGAAGCCGTAGCCAGCACCACCATCACTCACCGAGGCGTCAGCCAGGTGCGCGGTCACCGATCGGGCGTACCGGTAAGCGGTCCCCAGCACGGCGGCGAAGCCGATGAGCACGGTGTAGGACCAGGCATCGCCGGGACCGGTCAGCTCGCCGTAGCGGTGCGCCAGGAAACCGACGAACGTCGCCGCGCCCAGCGCGGTCACCGCGACCACCGCGCGAAGGTCGGCCACCATCGCGGCGATGGTCGGGGCCGCCTCCGCTGGGGCTGGTCGGGCCGTCCGCTGCGTACGCCGCGGTGGTCACCGCACTTGTGGTGGTCAACTTCTCGCGCGTCGCCGGCGGGTTGCGGACAGGGCGGATGGTGAGACAGCACGGTCGAGCGGGGGCGGAATCGAGCAGGGAGCGACGGTGGGGATGGTGGTGGGTCCGGCCGCGGATTCGGGGTGTTGGTGACTCGACCGGGTCGGCAGTACCGCCAGCGCGATCAGCGCGCCGAGTAGGCCCGTCGCGGCGAAGCCCCAGGCTGGCACGGTGGCATCGATCACCGCCCCGGCCAGCGGGGCGCCGAGCGCAACCCCTACCACCATCGCTGAGCCGTGCAGGCCCATCGCCTCACCCCGTACGCTCGCCGGCACCAGCCTGCTCACGGCGTCGGCGGTGGCCGCCACGGTCGGCGCGGTGAAGGCTGCGGACGGCAGCAGCATCAGGGCCAACAGCCACCACTGGCCGCTGCCCAGGCCGACCGGAACGGTGACCAGACCGAGGACCAGGGTGAGGATCAGCGACGGCACCGGGCGGGACAGCGCGCCGTAGGTGAAGCCACCGATCAACGAGCACGACGCCCAGAGCGCCAGCACCACACCGGTCCAGTCGAGCTGGCCAGCATCACGCAGCACCGCCACCACCGACACATCGATGCCGGCGATCACCAACGTGCCCGCCGCGCCGCCGGCGAGCAGTCCGATCAGCCGTGGGGTCAGCCACTGCCGGCGCGGCAGTGCCGGTGCCGGCGTCGTCGCCTCGTCACGCGCCCGGGTCGGCGGGTTCAGCACCAGCAGGGTGAGTCCGGCCAGCACGATCCCTGCGCCGACGGCGTACATGGTCAGGGTGGGCGAGACCCTGGTGGCCAAGGCCACCGCCCCGGCTGGCCCGATCATGAAGCTGAGTTCGACCGACATCGAGTCCAGCGCGTACGCCTGACGGCGTTGGGTTGGCGGGACCAGCGCGGCGATCGACTGCCGGACCACGGAGAAGACCGGGAGGGTGAGCAGCCCGCCGACGAACGCGGCACCGAGCAGCACCGGGTACGGCAGAACCGGTGCCGTAGCCCAGAACAACGCCGAGACCGCTGTGGTCAGCAGCAGCATCGGCCGCAGGCCACGTCGGTCGACCAGCCGGCCGAGCAATGGCGCGCCGAGCGCCGAACCGACCGTCATCGCGGCCCCGACCAGCCCGGCTGCGAAGAAGCCGCGGCCCAGATCGAGGACGTGCAGCGTCATCACCACGGCGGTGGCCGCCACTGGCACTCGGGCCAGGATCGCTACCAGCAGCAGCGGCCGCAACCCTGGCAGCGCGAGCGCGTCCCGGTACGGCTTCACATCCAACACGGTCCGCACCTCCCGGGCCGCCCTTGCCTAATACGGGTAGTTCCTAGTTACGGCTTCGGCCGGGTGACCTCACCGATCCAAGGCGATCCAGTAGCGCCTTACTGGACCGTGCTCGGTGTCGCGGATGCCCTCGAGGACGCCGCCGTGGTGTTCGATCGTCCGGGCCGACGCGATGTTGTCGGCCAGGCAAGGGATGAGGACGCGATCTAGGCCCAGGACGACGCGAGCCTCTGTGAGCATCTCGCCGAGTGCCCAACTCGCCAGTCCTCGGCGGCGCGCGGACGGCCGGACGCCGTAGCCGATCTGGCCGATCTCGTCATCGAACTTGTGCCGGAGGGCGATACCCCCGAGTACGTGGCCGTTCTCGACGATCCACCGGGGTGAGCCGTGCTGTTCGTCCGGACACGGATCGCCGGCCGGATGGACCATTCGGACCCGCGCGTGCACCCAAGCGGCGAAGCCTTCGGGCGAGTCCACATCGTCGTCAGCCCTCAGGCCGAAGCCGTCCTCGTGAAGGCCAGGGCCCCAGTCGTCGCGGCATTTCAAGAACGCGGCGTGCAGGCGGACAGTCGGCAGAATCAACTCGGGCATGAGGTCACGTTATTAAGAGCCGGACCGCCGGGCGAGCCGCGTCTTACCAGAATTGATCATGCCCAGAAGGCGATCCAGCTCCATATAGTCCATGTGCTTCGACAGCAACCAGAAGGTGCCGTGCCGCCCTCCTGGGCAATGTCAGCCTGGTCAAGGACGCAACCCAGATGACGAAAGCCAGGCACTTGGTAAGCCCCACGGACGGCCATTTTGTGACTTGCGTCATACCCGAGTGGCCGTAACCGTCGGCGATCCTCCGACTCGCCGCCCGCGTGCGGTCAGCAGTTCGGCGGCCTGGGGTTTGTAGAGCCGCTGCTGCGGGCCTTCCCGACCAAGCCAGCCCACGCCACCCTCCGCTTCGGCGAGCCAGACGACCCGACCGCCGTCGAGCGGCGCATCGATATATGACCGCCCGATAACCCTCCTCAGAACAGAGTTCCAGACCGAACGTCAAGCATGTCCTGGGACGTATTCGTCAAGCGGGTGGTCGGACCAGACAATCACCGGTGGCGATTGTCCGCCGCCGACTGCCGCGCGCCACATGTCCGCCAGCTGATCTGCCACACCTCGGCGCACTGATCGCGGCAGAAGGTGAACCCGATTTCGCTTGCGCGTCCGCCGTGCACAGCGGCACCACGCGGGCTTGGCCGAAACGTATACATTGACCAGCGCCGGTTTGCTGTCGATGGATCGAGACGCCATGAACTACCCGACGCCGCCACCGTTTCCCCCGCCGCCACCGCCTCTTCTGCCCCCACCGCCACCGCCACCGCCACTGCCGCCGCAACCGGCACGGCCGCGACGGCTTTTGCTGCTGTTTGGTGGCCTGGCCCTGGCGTTCCTGCTGATCTGCACGATCGGCGCGCTTGTCGTGGTGCCCCGCTTCACCGGCAACCCGGGTGGCAAAAAGGAACGGGCCACTGAGGCGCAGGTGGCGGTGAATACCGCCGATCAGGAGTTGAGGCAGGCGGCTGAGCGGCTGCTCACCACGCCGGCGGTCCGCTACCAGGGGTCGTTCTCCGGACCGGACGGCGACCGCATCAGCATGGACGCCCAGGTGACAAACGAAGGCACGGTGCGGGGCAAGCTGATCACTGACGGCCAGACCGCCGAGATCCTGGACCTTGGCGATCGTACGTTCCTCAAGGTCGGCGAGGCGTTCTGGCGTAAGGCCGGGATCACCGACGGGCGCGAGAAAAAGTTTGCCAACCGGTGGGTGCGGGTCGCGGGCGACCTCTTTGGATTCGACTTCGGTGACGTCCTGGCGCCGGCTCTGCTCGCCACCGGCATGGTGCCGAGCATTGAGGAAAACGGCTATCCGCAGCAGGAGGAGTCACTCGGACTCGGCGTGGTCACCTCGGTGGATGGCGTCGAGGCACGAGCGGTGGTCCTCGACGGTGTCACGTACCTGATCAGTACGGCCGAACCGAAACGGCTGTTGGGTATGAGCACCACCCCGGTGGCCGAGTCGGGGAGCGGCTTTCAGACGATCGCGCACCGGGTGAGTGACGTCGAGTTGCGCGCCAAGCTGCAGGTTCTCACCGACGACCAGCGGCAGTTGCTGTTCGACGAGGTGAAACGTCAGATGGGCGTACTGGCGCAGTCCCTCGACAGCATCGTCCAGGTGTCGCTCACCGGCGACGCGAGCCTCAGCCCCTGCACCACCAACGGCTGCACCGCGAACCTGAAGCTCCGCAGCAGGGTGACGTCGGCATCCAAGTACGTGACGATCGACAAGCAGGTCACCGTCGAGGTGAACATCACCATGACGTTGGACGGCAGGCCGGTGCAGACCTGCCCGGAAGTCCTGATCATGAAGCCGAAGGACACCAAAACGGTACGGTGCCGCGCGTCGTACTACATCCCGCCGGCCCGGAAACCCAAGACCCACCAGGTGTATGCCGCGTACACGGCGGTCGCCCGGGCGGTCACCACGGCGGATGCCAAGAAGATGGCCGCTGACCTCGCCGACGAGATCAAACGCAACGGCACGTTGGGCGTCAAGCCGGCGGACAAGCCTCATGAGTACCTGCCGACCGGCGCGAACCCGCCGGCGCTGAACACCCGTCAGCAGCAGGCGAGGACCCGCGTCGAACAGCTCGCGAAGCAGGCTTGCAAAGACGTGCAGCGGTGGCCCGGAGAGTCCCCGCAGCACTGGGGCGACCGGGTGCACAAACGACTCGCCGAGCTCGTCGGTGCGGAACCGGCATCGGCCAACCTGTTCGCGGAGGTCGGCTACCGCAACGGTCTGCTCGCCAGGAGGTGGAAGAATCCGGTCACCGCACGAGAGGGCTGGGAGAAGGGCGCCAAGGCGCCGGATGTCGTGCTCGGCGTGGACGAACTGCGACCGGAACTCATCCTCGACCTGAAGACCGGCGCCAAGGGGCTCGAAACCAAGTGGTACGGGGACCTACAGAACCAGCTCCCGGCAAGGTATCGGAACGTTCCGGCGATCACCGTTCGATGCTGAGAAGGGGATGATCACGTGGATGTCGGCAGGTGGGAAAAGGCCGTCGACGCGTACCTGCTGCCCGCTCTGGGTGATGGCTGGCGTGCTGCGGAGGGCCGACTGGTGCGGGGGCCGGTCGGCTGGACCGCCCAGACGGTGCAACCAGTACCACCACTGCGCCGGCGGCCCAACTTCCAGGTCGAGGTGATCGTCTGGTTGCTCGCGGTGCCAGCGGCCGACGGCCACACGTGCTCACGGCGGCTGGAGGGAGTGTTCCCGGAGCCGGACGCCCTGGCCGGCTACGAACCGGTGATGGCCGACATCCGGGACGTCGTACTCCGGGAGGGCATCCCGTTCCTGGACCGCTACGGAGATGTCGAGGGCTTGCTCGCTTACCGACTGGAGTGGGAAGCCCAGGACGCGGAGCGTGGCCTGACCGACCCCGACATACGTGCAGCCGAGGAACTGGCCTACCTGCATGTGATCCGCGGTGACTGGGACGCCGCGCTGGCGGCTGCGGCGCTGGCTGAGGAGGCCGGCGAACTGAACCGTTCCCGCCCGCACCCGATCGCCTGGGAGGATGAGATCCTCGAACGCGTTCGTGCGGTGATCGCCCTCGGCCCGGACGGCGCCCGCGAGGCCCTCGCCCGCAACGCGGCCACAACGGCGGCCGCGTTGTCCCTGCCTTACTCCATGCCGCGTTGAAGCGCCAGGGCGAGCGGATGAGCGGCACCGAGGCGGATTAGAACGTTGCGGTACTTCGCCGCTGTGCGGGAACGGAAAGGGCCGTCTCGGTTTCCCGAAACGGCCCTGATCTTGTGCGCCCGAAGGGACTCGAACCCCTAACCTTCTGATCCGTAGTCAGATGCTCTATCCATTGAGCTACGGGCGCTCGTGCTCAGCCAGTGTACACACCCGGCTTTCGCGCGGAGACTCCGGGATTCGAACCCGGGAGGGGCTTTAAGACCCCAACCGCATTAGCAGTGCGGCGCCATAGACCAGACTAGGCGAAGTCTCCCTGGTGGCCCGCAGACCACCGCGCCCGAGGATACAGGTCGGCACCCACCGGGGGCAAAACGACTTCCGGGGTACGCCGACCCGGGCAGCGCGCCCCGGTATTTCACCGCTGTGCGGGGGCGTGATCGGGACTACGCTCCATCGATATGCAGGAGCAGCCGCCCAGCGAACCGACCCGCCAGGAGCCTGCTGAGCGCCCGCGTCGGCGCCCGGCGCGGGCCACGTTCACGCCGCCGCAGGCGACCGATCAGCCTGCCGAAACGGCACCGGCGGCACCGGCGAGCCCGCGTCCCCGCCGGGCCAAGGCGGCGCCGGTGATCTTCCAACCGCCGGATCCGGACCGTCCCCTGCCCCGGCAGACAGAGCCCGCCCCCGCCCACCCGGAGAGCACCCCGGTCAAGCCGCCCGCTGCCGCCAGCGACGCGCCGCACCCCACCAGGGAACCCGCCGGCACCGCGGCGCACCCCACCAGGGAACCCGCCGACGACACGGCACACCCCACCGAGGAACCCGCCGGCACCGGGGCGCACCCCACCAGGAAGTCCGCCAAGAAGGCAGCTCAACCCGCCCAGGGCGCAGCTCGACCCGCCCAGGACGAGGCGCTTCCCGGCGCGGCGGGAGAGCCGACGGGCCAGCCACCGAGGGCGCGGGCGCCCCGGCCCCGGAAGACCGCCACCAGCACGGCGGCCGTCGCACCGACACCACCTCCGCCAGCGCCGGTCATCCCGGATGCGACGCCCGTCACACCAGAGCCGACCGAGATCACGCCAACCCCTCGCAAGCGCGCCACGCCCACCCGTAGAGCCGCCACGGCGAAGGCGGGCGCACCCGCAGTCGCACCGGCACCCGCGCCGGAAGCGGCTTCCGCGATCACCCCCGAGCCGGCCGCAGCGGCGGTCCCCCCGGGCAACCCCGAGGCGGCTTCGACGCGTACCCCCGAATTGCCGGCGGTGGTCGCGCGCCTGCGCGACCATCCCGGTTTCGCTCCGGAGTTCCTGGCGATGGAGGCGGTGCGGACGCTCGGACCCGGCGCGGCCGAGTGGACGCGGCGGCTGCGGGACCGCTACCCGGACGCTCCGGCGGACGGTCTGGCCCGGCTGGCGACCCGGCGGTACGTGCGGGCGGCGGGCGCGGGAGGGGCGGCGGCGGCGCTGGCCGGTCTGTTCGCGCCGCTGGCGGAGCTGGTGTCGGTGCTCTGGACCCAGGCGAACCTGGTGCTGCACCTCGCGGCGGCGTACGGACGCGACCCGGCGCATCCCGATCGGGCCGAGGAGCTGCTGGTGTTGACCCAGGTGCATCCCGACGCGGCGAGCGCGCGGGCCGCGCTGCTCGGTGCGCGGGAGGCCGGTGATCCGGTGGAGGGGACGTGGCCGAAGGCGGCGGAGGCCGCCTGGCGGCTCGCCGCGCCGCTGACCGCGCAGGCCGGCGGGTGGGTGGCGTTGCGGTTGGCGTCAAGACTGGTGCCGGGGGCGGCGGTGGTCGCCGCCACGCTCGGCGACGCGGCGGCGGCCGATCGGCTGGCGGCGCGGGCGGTGGCCGCCTACCGGCCGCACCGACGCTGAGCGGTCACAACCAGTCGAACCACTCGCGGGGCAGCGACGCGTAGCCGACGAAGGCGACCACGTCGAGCACGGTGTGCGCGATGACCAGGGGCATCACCCGGCGGGTACGCAGGTAGAAGAGGCTGAACACGACGCCCATCACCGCGTTGCCGACGAACGCGCCGAAGCCCTGGTAGAGGTGGTAGCTGCCGCGCAGCAGCGCGCTGGCCGCGATGATCGCGGCGAGCCGCCACTGGAGTTGGCGCAGCCGGGTGACCAGGTAACCGACCACGATCACCTCCTCCAGCACGGCGTTCTGCACGGCGGCGAGGATCAGCACCGGGACCGCCCACCAGACCTTCGGTAGCGCCGCCGGCACCAGCGTCGCGTTGAGGCCGAGGTGCGCCGCCACCCAGAACAGGGCCAGGCCGGGCAGGCCGATCAGCGCGGCCAGGCCGGCGCCCCGGGCCAGATCCTGGCCGGGCCGCCGCGCGTCCAGGCCGAGGGTCCGCGCCGGGTCGCCGGGGTCCCGGCTGATCAGGTGTACGGCGAGCAGCACCGGAAGCAGCGCGAACACGATGCCGAGGAGCTGGTACGTCAGGTCCAGCCAGGGGCGGGCCGACGCGGAGGTGTTCAGGGCGGCGGTCTGCTTGGAGAGCGGGCCCTCGGCGGTCAGCTTCGCGATGATCGAGACCACCGCGTAGACGGCGGACTGGCCCAGGGACAGGCCCAGGACCAGCAACGTTTCGGTCCCCAGCAGCCGGCGGGACACCGGGCGGGTCAGCTCAACGGTCACCGCACCACTCTGCCCGACGGACCGGCCAGCGGGCAGGGCCGACCGGCCGGCATGAACCGATCGCACATTCTGTGCGACCGGTGCACACGCTCCGTGGAGATTCTATGGGTGCCCGATCCGCTGCCGTCTGGAGAAGGAGCACCGGTGGACGATGTCGCACGGTTGCTGAAGGAGAGCTGGACCCTGGTCGAGGAGGACCGGGAGCGGCTGACCGGGCACTTCTACGCTCGGGTGTTCCTGCTCGATCCCGCCCTGCGCCAGCTCTTCCCGGTGCAGATGGCCGGCCAGGGTGACCGCCTGCTGGAGGCGATCATCACGGCGATCCACACCGTGGACGACCCGGAGAGCTTCGACGAGTTCCTGCGCGCGCTGGGCCGCGACCACCGCAAGTATCACGTCGACGACCGGCACTACGCCACGATGGGCGTCGCGCTGCTCGACGCGCTGCGCAGCACCGCCGGCGACGGCTGGAACCTGGAGTACGACCAGGCGTGGCGGGACGCGTACGCGGCGATCGCCGCCAAGATGGTGGCCGGGGCGGCCGACGACGACAACCCGCCGTTCTGGCACGCCGAGGTGCTGACCCACGAGCGCCACGGCCCCGACATCGCCGTGCTGACCTGCCGGGCCCTGCAACACCCGCTGCCCTGGCGGGCGGGCCAGTACGTCAGCCTGGAGCTGCCCCGCTTCCACCCGAGGGTGTGGCGGAACTACTCGGTGGCGAACGCCCCGAACGACGACAACGTGCTGGAGTTCCACGTCCGGAGCCCCGGCGCGGGCTGGGTGTCCGGGGCGCTGGTCCGCCGGGTGCGGCCCGGACACCTGCTGCGGCTGGCGGCGCCGATGGGGTCGATGACCCTGGACCGCTCCTCCGAGCGGGACATCCTCTGCGTGGCCGGTGGCGTCGGGCTCGCGCCGATCAAGGCGCTGGTGGAGGAGTTGGCCACCTACAACCGGACGCGGTGGGTGCACGTCTTCTACGGCGCCCGGCAGGCGACGGACCTGTACGGGCTGGCCGGGTTGCAGGATCTGGTGGCCGCACATCCGTGGTTGTCGGTCACCGCCGCGTGCAGCGATGACCCGGGCTTCGACGGCGAGCAGGGCGACATCCCGGACGTGGTGTCCCGGTACGGCCCGTGGACCACGCACGACTGTTATGTCTCCGGATCGGCGCAGATGGTCCGGTCGACGCTGCGGGTGCTGGCCGCCGACGAGGTGCCGCCGTCGACCGTCCGCTACGACACGTTCGGCGATCTCTAGACGTTCCTCCCCCCACACCGGGGCGCGTGCCCCTGCCCCCTGGGGCGCGCGCCCCGGTCCCCTCGCTGTCTCAGTAGCGCCAGGGTCGCCCGGTCTCCCGGTACTCCTCGACCGGCACCAGCGGCACGCCCGGCGCCATCCGGTCCACGTAGAGCCGGCCCTGAAGATGGTCGATCTCGTGCGCGACGAGCCGGGCCATGCCGAACTCGAACGACGTGATGATCCGGCTGCCGTCCCACTGGGCGTGTTCGACGTCGAGCCGCAGCGGCCGGGGCACCAGACCGCGGTGGTCGAAGAAGGAGAGGCACCCCTCGTACTGCTCGTCGGTCTCCGGGTCGGCGTCGACCACCCGGGGGTTGAGCAGGACGACCGGTTCCGCCGAGCGGTCGGGGGGTCGGACGACGGCCGCGGCACGGCCGATGGCGAGCTGTGGGGCGGCGATACCGACCCCCTTGCTGAACGGGTGCAGCTCGTCGAGTCGGGCCAGCGCCATGATGAGGCGGTCCACGATCTCGCGGGCCGCCTGCTCCTCGCCGGGGAGGTCGAACTGTCGCACCGGCTGTCGGAGCAGGTCGTCGCCGCGCTGCACGATGCCGATCCCGCGCATGCGGTCGCTGGGGCGGACCCGGGTGGCGCCGGGGCCGGCGTCCGGCTCGGTGTCCGGCCGAGCCCGGAAGCGCCACTGCATCCGGTAGCGGGCGTTGAGCGGCGGGTCGTCGGTCTGCCAGTCGACGATCGCCCGGTCACCCTCGTCGTGCCGCTGCGGGGCCGTCCGCAGCGGGCCCTCCTCCGCCGAGAGCGAGGTCTCCACGCCCCAGATCTGCGGATCGAACGCCGCCGGCAGATCCAGGCGTACGGCGAGACGCCGGGTGGGCAGCCGGACGGCCCGCTGGAACCAGGGGCCCCACTTGTCGTGGCCGACGCTGTACGCGTACTCGATGGTGGTCCGGTCGCCGGGGTACAGCGGAAAGCGGCGTTCGCCGTTCTCGAAGAGGAGCCAGATCTCCTTGAACGCGTCCCGGTCGTGTTTCGCCCGCCAGTGCATCGGCTCGGAGTCGCCGGTGCCGTCGTCGCGTCGGGCCTGTAGTTGCAGCTCGGCGAAGGTGAGCGGGTGTTCCCGGTGGTGCCGGTTGGAGCGACCGGGATCGTTCGGGTAGCGGTCCACCGCGACGCGGACGAGGTAGCGGGTGACCGGCTCGGTGCCCGCGTTGTACAGCTCGCGGCGGATGACGCACCGGTAGCCGTCATCGGTGTGGGTGAGGGTGGCCAACTCCCGCTCCACCACGAGGCCGGTGCCGGGGGGCAGCCACTGGCTGGACAGCGGGGGTTCGCGCTGCGGTTGGCCGGAGCGGGCGTGCCGGAGGTCGTCGTACTCGCGGAAACGCTGCCAGATCGCGCCGCTGGCCTCCAGGACGGCCTCGGCGCGGCGGGCGAAGTCCTCGGTCGGGCGGTGTCGGCGCCCTTCGACGTGGCTCACGTAGGACGGGTCGAAACCCATCAGCACGGCCAGTTGTTTCTTGGAGAGGCCCCGCCCGGCGCGCTGGCGGGCAAGCTCGGCCGCAAAGGACTCGGCAGCCCGCTCGAGGGGTGAGGTCGTCATCGGCTTCCTCGCGGCCGGGAGTATCAGTTTCACGTTCCGTGGCCGAGCGCACACTCATCTGGCATGTTCCCGACACACCGCTTGACAGCTCATGTCTTGCCGCCTGTGACGGCGGCCGGCGGTGGCAACCCCCGCCGGGCGGCTGGAGTCCTTATCCCCGTGAGAGTTGATCCGAGTTTCGACAGCTTCGTCGAGCAACGGTCGGCGGCGCTGCTGCGGCTCGCGTTCCTCCTCACCGGGGATCGGGGCCACGCGGAGGATCTGCTGCAGACGGCCCTGCTGCGCACGATGCGTCGCTGGTCGAAGGCCCGCGAGGCCCCTGAGCCGTACGTCCGGCAGGTCATGGTCAACCTGTCCCGGGACCGGATCAGGGACCTGCTGCGACGCCCACGCGAGACGGCGCTGCCGGACAACCCCGACGCCTTCCGCTCCACCGATCCCGGATTCGACGGCGTCGGGGAGCGGCAGACGGTCGCCACGGCGCTCGCCCAACTTCCCGTACGGCAGCGACAGGTGATCGTGCTCCGGTACTTCGAAGACCTCTCCATCGAGCAGACGGCGGAGCTGATCGGCTGCTCAATCGGAACGGTCAAGTCGTACACCTCCCGGGCGCTGACGCGGCTGCGCGAACTACTCGGCGACCTTCACGAAACCGAAGAGGCAAGGACCCTGCGATGACCGCTCTCGACGACGAACAGCTGGGCCGCCTACTGGGCGACCGGCTCCACGAGGAGACGTACACCATGACCGCACCATCGAATCTCACCGAGACCCTGCACCGTAAGAACCGCCGTCGTACCCGGGCACTGGGTCTGGCCGTGGCCGCGCCGGTGGTCGCCGCCGTGGCCGTGGGCGCCTCGCTGGCGTTCACTCCCGGAGGCGTGGGAGGCGGCGGCGCCCCGAAGGAGGCGCCGGAGATGCTCACCGTCGGCTACGTCGCCGAGCAGACGGCCACCGCCCTGGGCCAACTACCGGGGTACGTCCAGCACGAGACCGCCAAGCACCAGGGCCGGGACGGCAAGCAGGCGAGCCTGATCGAGCTCTGGGCCGACCGCACCACCAGCCGCGAACGGCAGGACAACAAGATCTACTACGGCGACGTCCGCTCGTACACCGTGGCGCTGGACGGCTCCACCGCCGTCGAGCTGAACCATGACAAGAAGAAGTGGTGGACCTACCAGGTCTCCTCGCTCAAGCCGGCCGACACGAACCAGGTCCAATACCTACCGCCGTCGCTCAACCCCAAGGACCTCAAGCGCGCCGTCGACAGCGGGAAGGTGACGCTCGTCGGGAAGGAGCGGCTGGACGGCAGGCAGACCGTGCACCTGCAGTGGCTGGGCGGCCCGGACAGCGCCATGGACACGGCGAAGACCGCCGAGGAGTCCATGCAGATCTGGGTCGACGCGAAGTCCTACCAGCCGGTCCGGGTCGTCAACAAGGTGTTCACCGGCACCACCACCAGCGACTACGAGTGGCTGCCCCGCACGAAGGAGAACCTGGCGAAGGTCACGGTGACTCCTCCGGCCGACTACCGGAAGCTGCCGTGCACGCCCACGCCGGCCAAGGACTGCGGCTTGAACGATTAGGGCTCTTTCATAAGGGCCGGCTCTTGTGAAACAGGCCCTCAAGTCGCGTTTACGAGGCCCCGGATCGCGGTACGCGGTCCGGGGCCTCTCGGCCTGCCCGAACACGGCAGCCGCTGTCGCCCGGATTACAGAACACTCGGGTATGCCGGCGAGCATGGTTAGGCTAGCCTTAGCTCAGGACGGCATCTGACCGTCCGCCGGGGGAGGCTCCTCGGCCATCCGGACGGGGGACGGCTCAGGTGACTGCGGTGATGCCGAGGCGGGACGTGACCGCCACGCCGCTCGCCCCCGTCACGGCCGCGCTGCGGACCATGTTCGGCACCGACGACCTCCCCGGGCTCGCCCGAGGGCTGCTGGTCGACGACGAGCTGGGCTGGGCGCCCGCCACGACCCTGGTCGACGGCACCCGCCTGCCGGAGCTGCTGCGCGCCGCGAGTGTCCGCTGGGGCGGCACCCCGCACGCCTGCGCCGCGCTGGCCTGGAAGTCGTACAGCTACTGGACGGCGCTGCCGGTCGTGCTCGGTTGGGCCTCGGCCCGCCGGGTCCCGCTGCTCCACCCGTCCGACGTGCTGATCCACTTCGAGGACCACCGGCCCCTGATCACGCTGGGTCTGCGCCGCGGCACCACCGTGGCGGTCCTGCCGAGCGACCCGCTGGCGCTGTCCGGCCTGCCGGAGGTACGCGTCGTCGCGGGTGAGGCGGAGTTGCTCGCCGAGCTGCGGGCCTCCCTGCTCGACGCCCACCTGGCCCCGCTGATCGCGGCGATCCAGGCCGAGGTGCGGGTGGGCACCCGGACGCTGCTCGGCTCGGTCGCCTCCGGCATCGCGCACGGCATCCTGCGGGGTGCCGACGCGCTGCCCGGCTCGACGGTGCAGAGCATCGACACCCTGCTCGGCGCGCTCGACCTGGCCGACCTGGTCGAGCTGGTCCCCGGCCCGGCCGGCGAGCCCAGCGTCCAGCGCCGCACCTGCTGCCTGGCCTTCACGCTGCCCAGCCCCAAGGTCTGCCAGGGCTGCTGCGTCCGCCAGGGCTGACCCGCTTTTCAGTCGGTCAGCGACCGGACGTCCCACACCCACACGCCGCCGGTGAAGGTCGGCTGGATACCGGTCAGCTCGGTCATACCGCGACGTAGCTCCATCTCATGCTCGTGCGGTCCGAGGATCACCACGCCGGCCCGCCAGTAGCGCAGGTCGTCGACCGCCTTGACCCGACTCTGCGGGGTGATCGGCGGCACCGCGCCGGTACGGCGGATGGTGGCGAAGAAGCTGCTCGTGGGTCGCGGCGGCGCGGTGAACAGCGCGACCTTCGGCGGCTGGGCGCTCGGGCGGGTGTCCGGGCCGAGGAAGTAGCCCCGGGCCAGCGGCATGTCGAGCCGGGTGACGGCAGCCCAGCGCAGCGGCTCCGCGTAGGTGGTGTCCGGCAGCGGCAGGGTCACCACACTGCGCCCACCAGCCACGTACGGCCGCCAGGCCCCACTGGTCACGAAGGTGGGCACCGGATCCAGTTGGACCACCGGCAGCGGGGTGGGCAGGATCGGCAGCAGGGCCATCGTCAGCACGGTCGCGGTGGCGAAGCGGATCTGCAGCCGGGCCGCCGGTCGGGCGCGGGCCAGCTCGCGGGCGCGCTCGGCACCGTAGGCGAGCAACACCCCGATGATCGGGGTGATCGCCAGCGCCCACCGGGTCGGCACCACCGAGTGCAGGATCGGCAGGTTCTCCAGCGCCGCCCAGGGCCCCGGCACCCCGGTGCCGCGATTGTTGAAGCGGATCTCCCGGCCGAGCGAGAGCACCGCGAAGAGCAGCCCGAGCCCGGCCAGCGCGAGCACCACCGCCGAGTGCCGCAGCCACCAGACGAGGGCGACCACCAGCACCAGCAGCGACCAGCCGAAGAAGCTGTTCTCCTCGGTCGGGTTCTTGGCCAGGCCGGCGGCGGTGCGCGGGCTGCCGGCCAGCGACTCCCGGGAGTACGCGACGAACGAGGCCAGGTCACTGGAGTAGCCACGGATCAGGCTGGACAACCCGGAGTAGGCGCCGGGGCCGAAGAACTGCACGTACAGCGGGTACGCGAGCAGCGCACCGGCGACCACGGCGGCGACGGCCAGGCCGGCGAGGAAGCCTCGGGTCCGTGACCGCAGGGCGGGGCGAGCGAGGGCCAGCGCGCCGACGACCACGCCGAGCCCGATCGCGGTCATCAGCAGGATCTCCAGGTTGAGAAACGCCTGCCAGACGATCACCAGGGCGAGCAGCACGCCGTTACGCAGCCAGCGGCCGGGGTCGGCGAGCCGCAGCGTACGCCAGATGATCAGCGGGACGACGAACTGCGACACGATGTTCGGGTGGCCGTTGGCGTGCGACACCATGGCCGGCGCGAACGCGCAGAAGCCGGCGCCCAGCCAGGCCGGCCCCCGGCTCTTGACCAGGACGCGGGAGAGCAGGAAGTACCAGGCCGTGGCCGTGGCGATCATTCCGAGAGTGAGAAAGAGCAGGAATGACACACGTGGCCCGAACAACAGGGTGATCGGCGTTATTGGCAATGAAATGGATAATACGGACGTATTTGCCATGAGGTTGACGCCGTCCGGCACGTTCATCTGGTCCGAGTGGAACGGGTACGCGAATTGCGTGACCACCCGCGCACCGTGCGCCATCATCCATTCGAACTGCGACTGGTCCGAACGGTTGTCGCGCACTCCACTGCCCGGGTCCCACCAGAGACGCCCGGTGATCCAGAAGGCGAGCACCACGAAGCTCAGCACGGCGGCGAGATCGGCCCACTTCCCGTTACGGCGCAACCGATCGCCGTCGCCGGGCTCCTCCACCCGCGACGCGGTGGACGGACCGTCGCCGGGAGCGTCCGATTCGGGAGTAGTCATGACAATTCATAGGGTAGTCAGCGTATGACGGTGCCGTGACATGTTTCGAGGTACTGCCGTACTATGTGCCGGGTTCGCCGACCGCCGATCACGTGCCCACCCCCCCGACCCGCAATTCGGCCAACAGCTCCCCCGATTCCGCTGCCATCCAAGCGGATGATTCACTCTGTCGGTCCAGGCACGGGTCGAGTTCATATCGTGAGGAATCGACGCATGGCAGAAATCACTGGGGACCAGCGCGTCCAGTCCGAGGTGCTTGAGGGCCTGGCGATGGCCGTCAACCACCGTCGCTGGTTCGTCGAACTGGCGGTGCCGTACCTCGGTGACGACCCGATCGAGATCGGCAGCGGCCTCGGCGACTACGCGTTGGAATGGTCGCAGCGGCTGCCCCGGTTCACCGCCACGGAGGCCGACCCCGACCGGCTCGTGCAGCTCAAGGAGCGGCTCGCCAGCCAGGCGGGCGTCGACGTCCGGCAGATGCTGCTGCCGCACAACGATCGGGGAAACTACAGCGCCGCGGTCTCGTACAACGTGCTGGAGCACATCGACGACCACGTGGGCGCGCTGCGCAGCATGCGTGACCTGGTCCGACCCGGCGGCGCGGTGATCATCATCGTGCCGGCGTTCGAATTCGCCATGAGCCCGGCCGACATCGCCACCGGCCACGTCCGCCGCTACACGAAGAAGACGCTCGGTACGGCGATGACCGAGGCCGGCCTGACCGTAGAGAAGATCCACTACGCGAACGCGCTCGGGTTGATCGGCTACTTCATGGCCACCAAGGTCTTCCGGCTGATGCCGAAGGAGGGCCCCATGGTCAAGGTGTACGACACCCTGGTCCTCCCCGCCACCAAGGCCGCCGAGCAGGTCGTCCGCCCCCCGTTCGGCCAGTCCGTCTTCGCCGTGGCCCGCGTCCCCGCCTGACCCTTCCTACCCGCGCCGATCTTGCACTTCCTGTTGCCGTAACGTCCCCTTTGCGGGGGTATGTCGGCACAGAAAGTGCAAGATCGGCGCGGTGGGGTTACTCCTTGGTCTGGTGGGTGGGGCGGATTACCGCCCGCGCCAGGGTGTGGAAGGTCAGGTTGAAGCCGACGTAGGCGGGGCTCGCGTCGGGGGTCAGGTCCAGGCGGTCGACGTCGAGGGCGTGCACCGCGAAGACGTACCGGTGGGGGCGGTCACCGGGCGGCGGCGCCGCGCCCCCGTACCCCTGCTCGCCGTAGTCATTGCGGACGGAGAACGCTCCGCCGAGATCGGTGCCCGCCGCGCCCCCGGCACCGGTAGGGAGCTGCGTGACATCGGCCGGCACGTTCACCAGCACCCAGTGCCAGAAGCCGCTGCCGGTCGGCGCGTCCGGGTCGTAGCAGGTGACGGTGAAGCTCTTGGTCTCGGCGGGGAAGTCCGACCAGGTGAGCTGCGGCGAGACGTTCTCACCGCCGGCGCTGCCGTGCGCGTGCCGGACGTCCATCGGCTCGCCGTTCTGCACGTCGTCACTGGTCAGGGTGAACGAGGGAACGGTCGGCAGCAGCTCGTACGGGTCCGGGGCGATCGGTCGTTCCAGGGTCATCGGGACGCGTCCTTCCGGAGTGGGCAGATACCAGCCCCTTCATACCCCTTTCCACGGCATGGAACGACCGATTGGTCGGGGTGTGCCGGATCACGGGAGCGGGCTAGGGTGAGGCCCCTGAAGCGTTCCACGGGGGGAATTTCTTGCTCAGCATCTGGCGGGACTTTCTGGTCGCCGTCGTCGGCGTCCTGCGCAAACCGGACGAGCGGGCGCTCGCCGAGGAGCGTCGACGCGCCGTCGAAAAACTCGCCGACACCACGATCCGCGAAGCCCGACGGGACGAGCCCGAGGGAAAGTAGTCGTCGCCGTGTCAACGGGCCCAGGAAACGAAGCGCTCGTACAGCTCGCCCGCCGGGATGGCAGGCAGTTCAATCACCGCCACCGCGTGCAGGCTGCCGACGTACATGGACAGGCCGATCCGGTCCCGCCCGTAGGCCTCGGCCAGGCGGACTCGGGCCGGCGCACACGGCCAGGGCGTGTCCTGTTCACAGCTCCGGCAGGTCCATTCCGGGCGGCGTGGCACGTGGAAATCGGCGAGCCGGCCATCCAGCGCAGCGGCGGCCCGCTCGCCCTGGGCCGCTCGGGCTCGCACCGCCGCCGTGACGGTGGTCGGCACCTCCCCGATCATCGACCCGCACCGGTTTCCGGCCTATCGGCGGACTGGTCACGAGCCTGAGCCAGCAGCCGCGCCCGCGCCGCCTCCTGCTCCGCCCGTTGGATCGCCGGCCCAATGGCCGTCCGTGGTGCGGCGAGCGACAGCCACCGGAATCTCCGGCGCAGCGAACTAAAAGGCCAAACCATCGTGGCGTCCTCCCGCCTCAGGGCGTGGCGGCCTGGCCGCTGCCCCTCCGGGTCGACGGCTGCCCGCAACACCTACTGCAATCGCGAGGACACGCTATGGAGTTGGGAGAACCGCTGAGGGTACGAGACGTACCCAGCGACAGGACGTACCCCTAGAGTTCCGGCACCGCTATCCGGCTCTCCAACTGAATCGCCTCAGCCCGAATCGCCGCTGGCGCCTCCCGAGCCAGCCTCCCCGCCAGTTCCTGGGCGGCTGGCGAGTATCGAACGGTCTCCGGAGACGTGGTCTCGGCGAGACCCAGCAAGTGAAGTGTCGCCTCCTGCGCTCCCTCAAGATCAGCGGATCGGGCAAGCTCGACATAGTGTCGGCCGCGCCGCTCAGTCGACGGGATCGACGCCGGATCGAGCGAATGCGCACGCCTTTGGGCCTCATCCGGATCCCCTAGGTCCACTGCGCACATCACGGCGTACACGTCGACCAAGGGCCGCGACACCCGGGTGCGAAGGCCGATGAACTTCGCTGGTAGCGCCTGCTCGACCACCCGACGGGCGGCATCTAGATCCGACCACGCGCCCTGGTCACCGGTGCGGGCCCTCGTCAAGGCGGTACAGAGGAACAGGTCCGCTAACATCTCCGCCCACTCGGTGCCCCCATCGGCGACCCGGGGTTCGATCAAGGCGCGAGCCTCCCGCAAACGCTCCAACGCTTCGTCACCGCGGCCGACCGCCCGCAACAGGTGTGCCGCGTACCAGGTCGACTGAGCGATGGCGAGAGGGTCGTCGGCGTCAAGGGCCGCAGCCATGCCTCGATCAACGGTCAGCCAGCACAGCTCACGGTCACCGTGCCAGGCGAGGTATGCCTGTGCGAGATGATGCGCCTGGGCGAGCAGCGCGAGGCTTGCGCGCCGGTCGTCGCCGGTGTGCAGCCGAGCGGCGCGCTGGGTGGCGTCGAGTAGGCCGGGCAGGATGACGCTGACCTCCGTGCGCTGATGCCGCGAGGTGTGCCAGGTCTGCCACGCGGCATCCACGGCACCTCGCAAATAGTCAGGGGAGTCTGGCGTACCGGAGACGGTGATCTGCCAAGCGGTCAGTGCGCGACGAACGTCGCCGATGGCGGGATGGCTTGGGCGTCCGTCGAGCGAGAGGGTCACCTGCGGGCCGAACAGGTCGCCGAGGTCCCGCACGCCAAGGTGTGGAGCAAGCTGCTGAGCGGCCCGCAACGTCAGGCTTCGACGCCCGTTCTCCACGAACTTGACGGTGGTCGGAGAGAGCCCGGCAAGGCCGGCGAGTTGTTCGCGGGACAGGCCAGCAGCGCGACGAAGCCGCTCGACGCGCTGGCCGGGAGTGAGTTGCTGATCGGACATGGAGGCACCTCGCAGCATTGGGTACATCGCGTACCCCCGACCGTACGCCGCAATGAGGTGTCCGTCGATGGCCCGAGGATGCGGGTTACTAGCCCAGGACAACATCGCCACCTTATCGGCCTCAAGATCTGGCCAATGCGGCCATGGCCAGGCAGAACACTATCCAAGCCATCGACCGCCCAACGACACAGATGCGGCACAGGGATCGCTCGGCCAGGGCGCTGGCGTCGCGCTCGCGGAGCAGCCTTGTCGCACCCTCCTGCCACTCTCAGAAGGCGGGTTGGACACTGCTGCATGGGCGGCACTCCTAAGACCCCAAGCCGGTAAAGGCGTTTCGGGCAAAAGGACGGAAAGATGACCAACGGGGGCGATCGAGAATTCGAATCCTTAGACATCGTCCGCGCGGAGCTCGACGTTGAACGGACTGCGCAGGAGAAGCGCGCCGAGACTGTCGACAGCCGAGCCGGCCAAGTTCTTGGATTCGCCGGCGTGTTGGCCGGACTGGCACTCAACAGCAAGTCAGGATGGGCGCTGCCCGGCGCGGTGGTCGCAGCCGCTGCAGCGACCTTGGCGGCTTCGATCCTCCGGCCACGAATGCAGGCAGGGATATACCCACGGGGCCTCTACCTGGGCTACATCAACAAGAAGCCAGACTGCACGAAGCGCGTGGTCCTCGATACACGGATCGCAGATTACGAGAGCAACAAGGACCAGTTGGACATAAAACTCAACCGCTTGGATTGGGCAGTCCGGCTCCTAGTCCTCGCCATCACCCTGGTGGTGTTGGCACTCTTAGCTGTGATCCTCAGATGAGAAGGGGGAAAGAGATGTCCAATGAAAGACAAGATCAACAGGGTGGGAGCGGCACCAACGACTCGCCGAAGCCTGCGGATCCTCCCGTCGTCATTAAGCCGGACCCAACCATCAGTGAGATCGGCAGGCGAGACGACGACCGTCCGAGGCACTTCAAGACTCGATAACAGGAGCCCCGACTTCCATCTAACTGAATTGTCAAAGGTGGTTAATCGCATGTCGACAGGCTACGCAGAGGGACGGGACGGCGAACTAGTAGAGGCTCTCATCGCAGCCCTTGCAGAAGGCGGGGATGTGAGTCGGGAATGGCTATACAACGCAACTGCACCGCTGGCTCTTGCCTTCTATTTCGGCGAGGAATTCGATCGCAACCACGATCCGGCATTGAACCTCTCAGTGTTGCGGCGGAGGCTTGGCGAAGTGCTGCGTGTCGGAGTTACCGAAGATTTCTTGGTTAAAGCGGTCCGAAATGGGATAACCGAATTCTTCGAAAGATTCGCGGACACGGCGGAAGCCGACAAGAACCGGCAGGAGATCCGCAACAAAATCGACCGGGCGCTTACAGACCCGGCACAGTTTCAGGACTTGAAGGCATACATGCCAGGCGCGAGCCTCCTGAGTGATGAGGAGTTCCGGGAACGCCTAGGCAGTCTCGCCAATAAGATATCCCCTACCAGCGCCGATGAGGCCGTCGGACACTGGCGCAATATCGAGCTATGGACGGGACTGACGGAGAAGCACCTCCCTGACAAAGCTTTCGATTCATGGAGCAGTCAGAGGGTGCGCAAGTCGCGCCGTCAGACAAACTAATCGAGAAGGATGCCAAGCCCTTGATCCCATGGAGGGATTTGATGACCTTTACTCCAGACCTAGGTGACGTGCCGGGATGGATAAGTGCCTTATCCACCGTCAGCGCATTAGGCATTGCTGGCTACGCCGCGAAAGCTGCTTTCCATCAAGTGAAAGAGGCTCGAAATCTTCGGGAAGCTCAGGCGCAGCCCTTCGTAGTCATAGACTTTGAGCCCACGCGAGGGGTGGGGCACCCCTTCATGGACTTGGTGATCAAGAACGTGGGCCAGACAATGGCCCGCGATGTACGCTTCAAGTTCTCGCCAGAACTGCTGAGCACGCTGTACGAAGATCCAAGCGCGCCAACCAAGCTATCCGACCTTTCCGTATTTACAAATGGGATCGCTTCAATTCCGCCAGGCAGAGAGTACCGGATTCTCTTTGACAAGATGCCGGATCGATTCGCGAATCCCAAGATGCCACGCCAGTATGCAGTAGAGATTTCGTTTGGCGACTATAAGGGCGTGCCACAGGAACCACTGACCCAGATCCTTGACCTTGAAGTGTATTTCAGTGCTCTGATGATCTCAGAGCACGGCACTCACCACATCGCAAAGACCCTGCGGGCGTGGGCAAAGAAAAACGGAGTCACCCACTTTTAGCTCGGCCACTCCCGACGCGATGACATATCTGCGATAAAGCCCGGCATTCAGCCGCTTTCCCGGCCGATCAGCACAGCGGCTATCTCTCCCATGCTGGTGACCACCGCGCCCGCCCCGGCGAGCCGGAAAACTTCGACCTTCGCCGGTCGATTCGCGTAGCCGACCACCGCGACCCCGGCGGCTCGCGCTCCCTCGATGTCGGAGAGGGAGTCACCGATCAGCACGCACCGAGCCGGTGGCTCGCCGAGAGCGCGCACGGCTTGCAGAATCGGTTCCGGATTCGGCTTCATGCGGCCTGGCTCGGCGTACGCCCGCCCGACCACCGGCGAGACGTACCCCGCAATCCGGTGCGCTGTCAGGTAGGCCGCCACCGCGCCGGCCGAGTTGTTGCTGACCGCCGCCACCTGCATCCCCGCCTGGCGGGCAGCCACAATAACTTCCCTGCCGTACGGCGTGGGCTCGGCGGTCTCGACGGCCCTGCGTTCGGCCGCGCAGAGCGCATCCTCCACGCCCAATGGGCCGGGCACAGCGTGCATGTGCTGCTCAAGGTCTACGCGTCGTGCATCGACGGACAGGACGAGGCCGCACGTAGGCGGATCGAGGGAGCGCTAGGCACCGAGCCGACCGAAGGGCCGGAGAGCGCCGACACGTAGACGACACAACCAGTGAGACACGGCAGTCCCAAGCGAGACGAAGTGAGACTTACTCACGATCTATAGACATGCCCCCTGACCGGCGTTCGCGCTGGTCAGGGGGCATTTTTGCTGTCCAGATGGGCGGAGGGTGTGGGATTCGAACCCACGAAGACATCGCTGCCTTACCGGTTTTCAAGACCAGCGCCATCGGCCACTAGGCGAACCCTCCCGGACCGGCACCCGTGGGTGCGCGGCCGTGAACAGTCTGCCACGGCACCCGGCGGCCGGCTCGGCGTCCCTCCCCGAAAAGCGCCGGCCAGGCGGCAGCTCCAGCGTCCACTGTGGCGCTGATCGACTCGGGTCCCCGGAAACCGGGGCGTCCCGCGCGCCCGGATGCCCCGGTTTCACGGAAGCCGAGTTGACCAAGCCCGCGGACCGCCCGGTTTCCCGCAAGCCGGGGAACCAAGCCCGCGGGCCGCCCGGTTTCACGGAAGCCGGGGAACCAAGCCCGCGGACCGACTGGTTTCCCGCAAGCCGGGGGGACCAAGCCGACAGGGACCGCGTCGCCGCGAGGGGTGCGTCTGCGGCGGCGAGCGCGGCGGGTGAGACTGGGGATATGCGAGCCATCACCGTTCCGCAGCCTGGTGGACCCGACGCGCTGGTCTGGGCCGAGGTGCCCGATCCCGAGCCCGGCCCGGGTGAGGTGATCGTCCGGGTGCGGGCCAGCGGGGTCAACCGCGCGGACCTGCTGCAACGGCAGGGGCACTATCCGCCGCCGCCGGGCGCGCCCGCGTACCTCGGTCTGGAGTGTTCCGGGGTGATCGACGCGGTCGGCCCGGAGGTGACCGGGTGGGCGGTCGGCCAGGAGGTCTGCGCGCTGCTGGCCGGTGGCGGGTACGCCGAGCGCGTGGCGGTGCCCGCCGGCCAACTGCTGCCGGTGCCGGCCGGCGTGGACCTGGTCGACGCTGCGGCGCTGCCGGAGGTGGCCTGCACGGTGTGGTCGAACGTGGTGGGGGTGGGTCGACTCACCGCCGGCGACACGCTGCTGGTGCACGGCGGGGGCAGTGGGATCGGCACGTTCGCGATCCAGTTCGGGGCGGCGCTCGGCGCCACGGTCCTGGCGACCGCCCGGACGACGAAGCACGCCCGGCTGCGCGAACTGGGCGCGGCGCACACGATCGACTACCGGGACCAGGATTTCGTCGAGGAGGTCCGTGAGGCCACCGACGGCCACGGCGCGGACGTCATCCTCGACATTCTGGGCGCTTCCTACCTGGGGCGGAACGTGGAGGCGCTGGCCACCGGCGGCCGGCTCGTGGTGATCGGGATGCAGGGTGGCCGCAAGGCCGAGCTGGATCTTGGCGCGTTGCTGACCAAGCGGGCCAGCGTGTCGGCGACCGCGCTGCGCTCCCGGCCGCTGGCCGAGAAGGCGGGGATCGTGCGGGGCGTACGCGATGAGGTGTGGCCGTTGGTCGCGGCTGGCGCGGTCCGCCCGGTGGTGGACCGGCGGCTGCCGATGGCCGAGGCGGCCGAGGCGCATCGGCTGGTCGAGTCGAGCGACCACGTCGGGAAGGTGCTACTCACCCTCGGGTGAGGCGGGCGGCAGCATGAGGCGGGCGCCGGGGCCCTGGGCGGCGAGGGTGTCGCCGGGGTTGTAGAGCATGCAGCGTTGCAGGGACAGGCAGCCGCAGCCGATGCAGCCGTCGAGGTCGTCGCGGAGCTTGGTGAGCAGCCGGATCTTCTCGTCCAGCCGGCCGCGCCAGCTCGCGGAGAGGCGCTCCCAGTCCTGCGGGCTGGGGGTACGGCGCTCGGGCAGCGATTCCAGCGCGTCGCGGATCTCGTCGAGCGAGACGCCGACCTGCTGGGAGATCCGGATGAAGGCGACCCGCCGCAGCTCGGCGCGGGCGTAGCGGCGCTGGTTGCCGCCGGTGCGGTCGGCGCGGATCAGGCCGAGGCGCTCGTAGTAGCGCAGCGCGGACGGTGCCACGCCGGAGCGGACGGACAGCTCACCGATCGTCAACGCGTCCTGCATCACCGGGTCCTTGAGTTGAAGTGGACTTCAACTCAAGGTTACCGGCGATCAACGCGCGGAGGAGACCGCCGGGCGACGGCGGGCGCGCTCGCGACCGAGGATCCAGATCGCCTCGACGCCGTCCTTCCAGGTGATCTTCTTGCCCTCTTCGCGGCCCCGGGCCCGGTAGCTGATCGGCACCTCGTACGGGCGGATCCGGCGGCGCAGCAGCTTGCCGGTCACCTCGGCCTCCATGCCGAAGCCCCGCGAGCGCACCTCCAGCGACCGGTACAGCTCCACCGGCATCAGCTTGAAGCAGGTCTCCAGGTCACCGATGTACGAGTTGAAGAGGACGTTCGCCGCCATCGTGACGCCCTTGTTGCCCATCACGTACCAGAAGCTGTAGGCGCTGTGGCTGCCGAACGTGCGATTGCCGTAGACGACCGTGGCCCGCCCGTCGAGCACCGGGGCGAGCAGCTTCGGGATGTCCTGCGGGTCGTACTCCAGATCGGCGTCGAGGATGACCATGTATTCGCCCTCGGCGCTGTCGACCGCCGTCTTGATGGCCGCGCCCTTGCCCGCGTTGCGCTGGTGGGTGATCACCCGCAGGCGCGCGTCGTCGGCGCGACCGAGGACCTCGCCGGTGCCGTCACGGCTGCCGTCGTCGACCACGACCAGCTCGATCTCGCAGGGGTAGTCCACCGCCAACGCCTGCTTGAGGGCATCCGCGATGCGTTCTTCCTCGTTGTAGACCGGCATGAGGATCGAGAGCTTCACGGGAATCTCCACGGTGGCGACAACACGTCGGGCCTAGCCTAGCCTGGCTGGTCAGCCCAACGGTGGCCGCCACCGTCGGACAGCCGGCGTGGCGGTTTCAGCCCGATGGTGTTTACTTCCCGCCATGTCGGCTGCCGGCCCCCTGCTCGCGGTGCTCCCCGCCGCCTCGGTGCTCCTGCTCACGATCGCGTCGAAGCCGCGCGGGACGTCTGCGGTGGCCCCGTCCCGGCTCGCCGCGGTGCGCGCCGCGCTGCTCACCGGCGCGTACGCGGTGCTCGTCGTCGAGGTGCTCGGCGCGCTGCACGCCCTGACCCGGCCGGCGTTCGTCGCCGCCTGGCTGCTCTTTCTCCTCGCCGCCGCGACGGCGGTGGCTCTGCGCCGGCGACGCGACACCCCGGCCACACCGGCCGCCGCCGCGACGCCGCAGCCGGTGCCGGTGGGCGCGGCGGTGCCCGCCGGCGCCGCCCCGGACACACCCGCCCCGGCCGTCGACCACGGCCCGGTGGGCGGGCGCACGGCCGCACCGATCCAGCCCAAGGGAGTACGCGCCAGACTGCTCACCCGGGCGACCGAGAGTTGGCGTACGGCGGGTCGGGGCGAACGGCTGCTCGCGGGCGGCATCGGCGGCCTGGTGCTGCTGGAGCTGCTGATCGCGCTCTTGGCCGAGCCGAACAACTTCGACTCGCAGACGTACCACCTGCCGAAGGTCGAGCACTGGGTGGCCCAGGGCGACCTCGACTTCTGGCCCACCGCCATCCACCGGCAGGTGACCATCCCGCCCGGCGCGGAGTACCTGCTGCTGCACCTGCGCCTACTCACCGGCGGCGACGCGCTGCACAACCTGGTGCAGTGGGCCGCCGGGGTGCTCTGCCTCCTGGTGGCCGCGCGGATCACGGCGCAGCTCGGCGGCGGCCGGCGAGCCCAGTTGATCACCGCGTTCGTGCTGGCCAGCACCCCGATGGTCGCGCTACAGGCCACCAGCACGCAGACCGACCTGGTCTGCGCGGCGTGGGTGGCGTGCGCGGCGACCCTCGCTCTGGACGGTCTGCGCCGACGCACCGGCTGGGGAACCGTGCTCGGCCTGGGGGCGGCCACCGGGTTGACCGCGGTGACCAAGACCAGTGGTCTGATCGCGGTGGGCCCGCTGCTGGTGCTCTGGGGTCTGGCCCAGCTCCGGCTGGCCCTGGCGGCTCGGCCATCAGCCGCCGAACCGTCGGGTCGGGCGGCGACCGCCGGAGCGGCGGGTCGGGCGGCGACCGCCGGGGCGTCGGCGGGGCGGGCGCGGCCGGTGTTCCGCGTCGTCACCGGTTCGGTGCTGATCCTGGCGGTGGCGGCGCTTGTCGTCGGCCCGTTCCTGGCCCGGGTGACGGCCGAGTTCGGGCACCCGTTGGGCCCGCCCCGGCTGCGTGAGTCGATCCCGATGGAGCGGCACGACCCGGCGTCGATCCTGGTCAACGCGCTGCGCATCGGGCACACGGCCTTCGACACGCCGGTCGCGCCGCTGCGCACCGCCGGCGCGGACGCGATCATCGGCGGCGCGGAGGCGATCGGCGTCGACCCGCAGGACCGGGCGATCACCTTCGGCCGGGAGGTGTTCCCGGTGCCGGCCTGGTACCCGGACGAGGATCGGGTGGCGTTCCCGATCGCCGGGTCGGTGGCGCTGCTCGGCGCGCTGGTCGCCCTCGTCCGCCCGCGCCGGATCGATCCGGCGCAGGCGGGGCCGCTGCGGGCGTACGCCGTGGTGGTGCTGGCCGCCGTGCTGCTGCACACCTCAATGATCAAGTGGCAGCCGTGGGGCAACCGACTGATCCTCTACGCCCTGGTGCTCGCCGTCCCGCTCGCCGGCCTCTGGCTCGACGCGCTCCTGCGCCGCCACGCCGACCGGACGCCGGAGCCCGCCGACCCGGATCGGAGGCGACGCTCGGTGGCCGCCGTGGCGGTCGTCGTCGTGCTCGCCACCTCGGCGCTGGCCGGAGTGCTCGCGCTGTCGTACGGCTTTCCGCGCCGGCTCGTCGGCTCGGGCTCGGTCTTCACGACCTCGGACTGGGACACCCGGTTCCTGCGCCGACCCGAGTGGGCCGACGAGTTCCGCTGGGCCGCGGCGGCGGTCCGCGAGAGCGGCGCGCGCCGGATCGGTCTGGTCGAGCGGAACGACGACTGGGAGTACCCGTGGTGGCTGCTGCTGCGCCAGCCGGACGGCAGCTCCCCGGATCTGGTGTCGTTGCAGTCGGTCCTGCCGGAGCGACCGCCCGCCGACCCGGCCTCGGTGGACGCGATCGTCTGCACCGGTAGCCAGCCGGCCTGCGCCGAGCTGATCCCGGCCGGGTGGCGGTTGGAGTTCCGCGACTACGTCGGTTACGCCCTGCCCCCGGGACGCTGACAACTACGGCAGGCGAGGGCCCCGCACGTACGACGTGCGGGGCCCTCGCTTTCGGCTACTTGGCGCGAGGGATGAGGACGAGCCGGGCGACGCCCTTGTCCCCGTCCTTGGTGCCGGCGACGCCGACCGTCGTGCCGACCTTCACCTCGCTGGGCTGCACCGTCGACCGCTTCTCGACGACGCGCAGGTCCTCGCCGAAGGTCCACGTCATCGTGAAACCGTCGGTGGACTTGACGGTCATCGAGTCGCCGTCGACGGCGGTCACCGCGCCACGCTGGACGGCGACGGTCTGCGTACCGTTCTCCTTGGTCTGCACCACCGCCTCGCCGTGCAGGGTGTTCTTCCGCAGCAGCACGCGGGCCTGGTGGCGCTTGCGCAACTCCTCGCCGCGCTTCTGCTTACCCTTCTCGGCCGCCGTGGGAGAAGGTGCGGGCGTCGCCGGGGCGGCGAGGGTCTGCACGTCCAGGTCGTTGGCGTCGAAGCCCATCGCGGTGAGCGCCTGGCCCTCCACACCCATCGCGGCGGCGACCTCGACAGCCGCGTCCCGCGCGGGCTGGCTGGCCACCTCGGCCGCGCCGCATCCGCTGACGCCGAGCGCCACCGCTGCGAACAGTGCCGTGGTGCCGGTGACGAATCCCCAACGTGGCATGACTCTCCCTCTCGTCCGTGGAGCCTTCAGCCTTCCCCGCGAGGACGAGCGGACCGTCAGGCCGATGTACGGGTCCGGTAAGGATCACCGGGCAGCCGGACCGTGAAGGCAGCGCCACCCTCGGGCGCGTGACCCGCGACAATCTCCCCGCCGAGCCGGCGCACCAGCCCGGCCGCGAGCGCCAGCCCGAGACCGCTGCCCACCTTGCGCACCCCCCGGTACCGCTCGTGCAGCGCCCCCCGCTCGAACGCCACCGCCAGGTCGTCGTCGGTGAAGCCGGGCCCGCCGTCGCGGACCTCCAGCACACCGCCGGCCGCCGGGTCCGGACCGACCGGCCGGACCGCGAGCACCACGGGCGCACCCGGGGGTACGACCCGCAGCGCGTTCTCCAACAGCCCGTCCAGCACCTGCCGGATCCGACCCGGATCGGTGTACGCGGACACCGGCGCGCCGGGCGTCTGGAGGTGGAACGGCACCCCGACCGCAGCGCAGCGGCCGGACCAGGTGGGCTCCGCGTCGGCGGCCAGTCGGGTGAGGTCGACGGGTACCGGCTCCAGCGGGAAGTCGGCGGCCTCCAACCGGGCCAGCGCCAGCAGGTCGCCGATCAGCCGGTCGAGGTGCTGGGCCTCGGCCAGCATGGTCCGGCCGGTGTCGGCGGTGCCGTCCGCGTCGATGACCCCGTCGGCCAGCGCCTCGGCGTACCCCCGGATCGCGGTCAGCGGGGTGCGCAGCTCGTGCG
Organism: Micromonospora sp. CA-248212; assembly: GCF_050948405.1. Taxonomy (NCBI): domain Bacteria; kingdom Bacillati; phylum Actinomycetota; class Actinomycetes; order Micromonosporales; family Micromonosporaceae; genus Micromonospora; species Micromonospora sp. CA-248212. The sequence goes on from NZ_CP192023.1 coordinate 7,091,732, forward strand.
AGACGGACAGCAGGAACTCCCGCTGCCGGCCCTCGCTGGTGGTCAGCGCGGCGGCCAGGCCGTTCAACGCCTCGGCCAGGTCGGCGACCTCGTCCGGCGACTCGACCGGCACCCGCACGGCGCGGTCGCCGGCGCGCAACCGGGCGGCGGCGGTGGCCGCAACGCGGATCGGTCGGGCCAGGCGGCGGGCCAACAGGAGACCGGCCACCACACCGGCGGCCAGGCCGGCCAGCAGCGGCAGCCACAGGCTGAGCAGCACCTGCGCCCACAGCCCGTCCGACGTGGCGCGGGAGAGCACGACCCCGTTGCCGTCGGGCAGCGCCCGGCCCTCCACCAGGGCGCGGTGCCCGTTGACCGACCGGCGGGCCGACACGTTGCGGCCCTGCCCGATCCGCTGCACCACGCGCGGCGGCAGGCCCGCCCGGTCGACGGTCCCGCGCCGGATCAGGTACGCGTCGATGCCCTGGTCACGGAGTTGCTGGATGAGCTTCTCCTCGTCGGCGGCGCGTCCCCGGTCCAGCCGGGTCCGCAGCACCTCGGCGGCGAGTCGCGCCTGGGCGGCGAGGGCGTCCTGATCGCGTCGCTCCGCGCCCCGGATCGCCAGCGGCACGGCGACGATCGCCGTGACGAGCACCGACACCAGTGCCACCGCACAGGTGACCAGCACCGCGCGGGCGGTCAGGGTCCGGCCGAGCCGGTTACGCCGGGGGGCGGCCGACTGGCGGTCGCCGACCACTGGCAGCGCCATGGTCGGCGACTCGACGCGTACCGGCTGCTCAGGCATCGACCGCGTACCCCACGCCGCGGTGGGTGCGGATGACGCTGGCCGGGCCGAGCTTCGCGCGTACCTGCGCGACGTGCACGTCCACGGTGCGGGTGCCGGCGTGCGCGGCGTATCCCCAGACCCCGGCCAGCAACTCCTCGCGGGTGAAGACCCGCCCCGGCCGGGCCATGAGATGGGCCAGCAGGTCGAATTCGGTCGAGGTGAGCTGCACCGGCAGCCCCCCGGCGGTGACCGTCCGGCGGGCCGGGTCGAGGGTCACCGGGCCGACGACGCGCGGGCGTTCCGCGCCCTCGGGGCCACCGGCGGTGCGACGCAGCACGGCGCGTACCCGGGCGACCAGCTCGCGCGGGCTGAACGGTTTCGTCACGTAGTCGTCGGCGCCCAACTCCAGCCCGACGATCCGGTCGACCTCGTCGTCGCGAGCGGTGAGAAAGATGACCGGCGTCCAGTCGCCGGCCTCGCGCAGCCGTCGGCAGATCTCGGTGCCGGGAAGGCCGGGCAGGGCGATGTCCAGGACGCAGGCCACCGGGCGCAGCCGGCGGGCCGCGTTCAGGCCGGCCTCACCGTCGCGTTCGAGGTGGACGCCGAACCCGTCGCGGCCCAGGTAGAGCCGTACCAGGTCGGCGATGGCCGGCTCGTCCTCGACCACGAGGACGAGTCCGCGGTGCGGCGGTTCCGAAGTCACCGGCCCATGATTCCCGACCCGGTGGCTCGGCGCGATCGGTACGTGTTCGAGTTCGGTAAAGGCGCTCGTCGTACGGCGTCAGCGTGCGACGGCGGGACGGAACACGCTGGGCCGTACGGGGGCGGGCGTGTCGCCGATGGTGGCGAGAACCCGTTCGCGGGGTGCCCGCAGACGGGTCCGAAAGGCGTGGTTGAGCAGCGCGTCGAGCTGCCACACCTGCTTCGGGTGGGTGGTGCGGATGAGGAACCGCTCGCGGATCCCGTCGATCGCGGTGGCGGCCAGCTCGACCGAGTGCAGCCGCGGGTCGGGGCTCCACGTGACGTTGCTCAGCTCTCGCAGCTCGGTGTTGAGGTGCAGGCGCAGTCGGTGCAGGAGTCGGGTCTGCTGGGTCACCACCAGTCGGCGGTGCGTGAGCAGCAGCAGGTAGTCGCCGGTGACCGGACGGTCGGGGCGGCTACAACGGGTGACGAGGATGGTCGCGTCACCGGAGCCGACGCAGCGGCGGAACACCGGCATGTGCCGGCTCACGGTCTGCACGGCGAGGCCGGCCTCGGTGGCGGCCGGGAGGAACGTTCGGGAGAAGACGTCCATGACCTGCCCAACGACCTGCCCGGCGGGGTGACGTGGGTCACGGCGAATTTTTGGAAGTTCCACGCCGGCCCGTCGCACTGCCTGTCCGATTTCCGACCTGGACGGATGCCGGTCAGCTTTCGGGCTGAAGCGGGGTAGCGGCGAACAGCTCGGCGAGCCACCCGGGCACCGCCTCGGCGTACTCAGCGCGGGCCGGGTCGGTCGTGTCGAGGGCCCGCCGCCAGGAGAGCGACCGGCTCACCGCGCCCAGGTTCATCGCCAGGCCGGCGGCCTCGACGAGGGTGCGGCGGTCGTAACGGTCGGTCCACGCCTCCAGGTAGGCGTCGCGCAGCCGGGCCAGGCTGGCGTCGTCGGCGGACAGCGCGGTGGCGTACCGAATGGAGCGCAGGGTCACCAGCAGCGTGCCGAAGGGGTGCGCCACCGAGGCGTCGCCCCAGTCGAAGTAGCGGTACCCGGCCGGCCCGGCGAAGACGTTGCCGTCGTGCAGGTCGTCGTGCTGCACGGTTGGCTCAATGCCGATGTCCGCGAGCCGACGGCACCGCCGCGCGTACGCCGGAACCTCCGCCCGCAACCGCTCGTACGTCTCGACGGTCAGTCCGCCCTCCGCGCCGACGCGCAGCGACTCGGCATCGTCGAGCAGGTCGGCGAGCAGCCCGGCCAGCGCCTCCGGACGGTGGTCCGGCACGCCGAGGGCGACCAGTTCATCGGCGCGCGACGCGGTGGCGAGTTGCAGCGCCGCGTACCCGGGCAGGGCCCGCTCCCAGTGCGTCAGGTCGGGGTCGCGGCCCAGCACGTCGCGCAGCGTCTCCCCGCCGTCGGGGAGCAGCGACCAGCCCCGCTCCCGGTCCACCCCGATCGGGGCCAGCACCCGCTCGGGCGTCAGCGCGGCCAGCGTCGCGATCAGGACCGCCTCGTGCGTCGTGCCGGAGTTGTTGGCCTTGAACCAGACCGGTCCGTCGTCGGTCGGCACCCGCCAGACCAGCGACCACGGCCGGACCCGGGGCTCGACCGGCCCACTGACCCGCCGGCCGGTGCCCGCGAGTCGCTCGTCGACCCAGGACCGGGCCTGCTCCTGCCACTGCACGCTGGACCAGTCGGGAGCGCGCTCGTCGGCGATCGTCGTCACGATGGGCACCCTAGGCGGCGTGCCCGACCTCGGCGAGAGCATTTCCGGGGCGGATCAGACCAGCTCGACGATCGTGGCGTTGGCCATGCCGCCGCCCTCGCACATGGTCTGCAGGCCGTAGCGGATTCCGTTGTCCCGCATGTGCGCCAACATCGTCGTCATGATCCGGGCGCCGGAGCCACCGAGCGGATGCCCGAGGGCGATCGCCCCGCCACGCGGGTTCAGCCGCTCCGGGTCCGCCTCGGTCTCCGCCAACCAGGCGAGCGGTACGGGGGCGAACGCCTCGTTCACCTCGTACACCCCGATCTCCTCGATGCCCAGCCCCGCGCGGCGCAGCGCCTTCGCGGTGGCCGGGATGGGCGCGGTGAGCATGGTGACCGGGTCGTCGGCGGCGACCACCGCGGTGTGGATGCGGGCCAGCGGGCGCAGGCCGTGCCGGCTGGCCCAGTCGGACGTGGTCACCGCGAGCGCGGCGGCGCCGTCGGAGATCTGCGACGCGGAACCGGCGGTGACCACACCGTCGGCGCGGAACGGGGTGGGCAGCTCGGCGAGCCGGTCCAGCGAGGTGTCCCGGCGGATGCCCTCGTCGGCCGCGACCGTGCCACCGTCGTCGAGGGGCACCGCCGCCAGCTCCGGGTCGAACGCGCCGGCGTCCTGCGCGGCGGCGGCCTTCTCGTGGCTGGCCAGGGCGAACTCGTCGAGCTGGGTACGGGAGAAGCGCCAGCGCCGGGCGATCAGCTCGGCCCCGACGCCCTGGTTGAAGGGGAGCGGCGCGTCGTCCGCGAAGCCCTCCACACCCCGGTAGCGGGCGCGGAGCTGGTCGCTGAACGGCAGGCCGTCCGCCACGCTGGAACCCATCGGCACCCGGGTCATCGACTCCACCCCACCGGCGACCACCAGGTCGGCCTGGCCGGAGAGCACCGTCGCGGCGGCGAAGTGCAGGGCCTGCTGGCTGGAACCGCACTGCCGGTCGAGCGTGGTGCCGGGCACCGCCTCCGGCCAGCCGGCGGCGAGGACGGCGTTGCGGGCGATGTTCCACGACTGCTCGCCGACCTGGGACACGCAGCCCCAGAAGACGTCGTCGACCTGCGCTGGGTCGAGCCCCGTACGCTCGGCGAGGGCGCGCAGCACGTGCGCCGACAGGTCGACCGGGTGGACACCGGCGAGACCGCCCTTGCGCCGCCCGACCGGGGTGCGTACCGCGCCGACGATGACCGCGTCACTCATGTTTACTCCCCGGTAACTTGGGCTGTCCCGATCCTACGCTGACGCGGCGGGCCGCCGCCCGCCCCTCTCCGGCGTCGATCATGGAGTGGTGGTGGGCAGAAGCGGGAGGCCATGACCGCTGGCATGCTGGGCGGGTGGATGACATTCCCGGAACTCGGCAGTGGCGGGTGCCGTCGACCCTGCCCACGGCGAAGCTCGCCGGTGCCGTTCTGCTGATCGCACTCGGGTTGCTGTTCGCCGACGGTGACCCGGTGCGGCTGGTCGTGGCCGGCGTGGCCGCCGCCGCGCTGGCCGTCTGGGCGGTACGCGACCTGGTGGCGCCGGTCCGGCTGGCGGTCGACCCGGCGGGGCTCACCGTCATCCACGGCTTCGCCGGCCGGCGACTGCTGCCCTGGTCGACGGTCGAGGCGATCAGCGTGGACCGCCGGCAACGGCTCGGATTGACCGGCGAGGTCCTGGAGATCGACGCGGACGAGTCGCTGCACCTGTTCGGCAGGTACGACCTGGGAGCCACCCCGGAAGAGGTGGCCACGGCGCTGCGGGCCGCCCGCCCGGTCAGCTGAGCAGTTGCACGGTTCGGAAGATCACCGCGGCGAGCAGGATCAGCACGATGACCGAGCCGCCGACGACCTGCACCAGCGTGCGCCGCTCCCGTGGCGCGTACGCGAGCACCGCCGCCATCGCCCCGCCGACCACCAGGCCACCGATGTGCCCGGCTTTCGAGATGCCCGGCACGGCGAAGGTGAATACCAGGTTGATGACGAGGAGCGGAACGATCGCCGAGGTGTTCAGGCCGAGACGACGCATGATCACGAAGATCGCGGCGAAGAGCCCGAAGGTGGCCGTCGACGCGCCGACAGTCAGACCTTCGTTGGGAGCACTGGTCAGGAAGACGGCGACATTGCCCCCGATCCCCGCGATCAGGTAGAGGGCGAGGAAACGCACCCGCCCGAGCGCGCCCTCCAACTCCCGCCCGAGCACCCACAGCGCCCACATGTTCAGCAGCAGGTGGAACACGCCGTAGTGCAGGAACATGGCGGTGACCAGGCGGTACCACTCACCGGCCGCGACACCGTGCACCGGGCCGAAGGCAACGTACGAGGCGTAGCCGAGCACGCCACCCCAACGGGTCAGCGGCGTTCCGTCGCCGGCCAGCCCGCCGAAGCCGGAGCCGCCCAGCACCGCGGTAAAGGACCGGGCGGAGGCGACGGAGAGCAGGAAGAACAACACGTTCAGGGCGATGAGCGCCTTGGTGACGTAGCCGTGCCGGCCGGCGGCACCGCCACCGAAGGCGGTACGCGCCGGCCGGACACTACGACGACCCTCGTTGACGCACTCCGGGCACTGGTGCCCGACGGACGCCTCCCGCATGCACTCCGGACAGATCGGCCGGTCGCAGCGGGTGCACCGGACGTAGGTCTCCCGACCGGGGTGCCGGTAGCAGACCGGGGTGGTCGGCGGAGACTCGCTCACCGGGCCGACCCTCCGTCCGCCACCGCGCGAGGCACCGACGCCGGCCGGCGTGATGCTCCGGAGCGCTCAATCATGCGAGCAAAGGTACCTCGCGATGTCGTCAGGAAGCGGATCGCTCGATCTCGACCCGCTCGATGACGACGTCCTGCAGCGGACGGTCGCTCGGGCCGGTCGGGGTGTTCGCGATCGAGTCGACGATCTTCACCGACTCCTCGTCGGCGACCTGGCCGAAGATGGTGTGCCGGTTGTTGAGGTGCGGCGTCGGGGACACGGTGATGAAGAACTGCGAACCGTTGGTGCCCGGTCCGGCATTCGCCATCGCCAGCAGGTAGGGACGGTCGAACCGCAGCTCCGGGTGGAACTCGTCGGCGAACTTGTAGCCCGGCCCGCCCCGGCCGGTGCCGGTCGGGTCGCCCATCTGGACCATGAAACCGCTGATCACACGGTGCGAAATGGTGCCGTCGTAGTACGGCCCGTTGCCCGGCTGACCGGTGCGCGGGTCGGTGTACTCCCGGTTGCCCTCAGCCAGGTCGACGAAGTTGCGGACGGTCTTCGGCGCGTGGTTCGGGAAGAGCTCCAGCCGGATCGGGCCAGCGTTGGTGTGCAGGGTGGCGTAGACAGCCTCGGCCACGGGTACTCCTCACTTGTTGGTCAGTTCCATGCGGATCCTCCCATGTGCCCGATCTGGCATCGCGGAGGCATCCGAAGGTGGAGGATGACGAAGGAACAACTCCCAGGAGGTAGGACCGTGTTTGGAATCGGGCGGCGTAAGTCCCAGGGCCAGCTCGCGAAGGCAGAGCTGAACCAGAGCATCAGCCACCTGATGCAGGCAGCCAACCACGCCGCCAAGGGCGCCGGCTCCTCGGTCGGCCCGCGGGTCCAGGTGGCCCGGGGCTACGTCGGGCCGGCCGCGGTGAAGGTGCGCGACCGCGCGTCGACCGGTTGGGGTACGACACTCACCACGCTGGCACCGCTGGCCGCGGCGGCTCGGGACGGCGCCGCGCAGGCAGGGCCGCTGACCAGGAAGGCCAAGTCGAAGACCATGCGGATCACGGGGAAGAAGAAGCAGCCGCGCCGTCGCGGTTCGAAGATGACCGGCCTGCTGGCCGCGGGCGCCGTCGTCGGCCTGGTCGGTGCGGTGGCCCTGCGCCGCCGCCGCGAGCAGCAGGAGTGGGCCGAGTACGACCCGACCCACACCCTGGAGCCGATGCGCGACGAGGTCGACTCGATCGAGGTGCGTACCCCGGCCGCGACCAAGGGCTCCGACGGGTCCGCCATCTCCGGGATGACCGGCGCGGGCAGCTCGGCGGTGACCGGCGGCGACAGCGCCAGCACCACCGCCACGGCCAAGCCGACCGCTGTCCGCCCGACCGACAAGGTTCCGTCGGTCGCCGAGGGCGCCAAGGACGTTTCGGGACGCCCGGCCGACGACCTCACCAAGGCGCTGGGCAAGGACACCGCCCGCACCAACGGCCGCCGCTGACCCCTGACAGCAGCGCGACGAGCGCCGGCGACGCGGGCTTGCCCCCGCGCACCGGCGCTTCGCGCGTCTGCCGGGCCGGTCAGAGCCAGCCGTTGCGGCGGAACCAGCGGTAGAGGGCCAGCGAGACGCCGAGCATGAGGGCCAGGGCCACCGGATAGCCGTAGGTCATCTTCAGCTCGGGCATGTTCTCGAAGTTCATGCCCTCGACCCCGGCGATGGAGGTCCAGACGGCGGCGATGGCCGCCCACGCGGCGATCTTGCGCATGTCGTTGTTCTGGTCGACGGACACCTGGGCCAGCCGCGCCTGGAGGATCGAGTTCAGCAGGTCGTCGTACGAGTTCACCTGCTCGACCGTACGACTCAGGTGGTCCTGCACGTCCCGGAAGTACTTGCGGATCTCCTTGGGTACGTCCCGGTTGACCTGCGAGGTCAGGTTCATCAGCGGCCGCTGCAAGGGGACCACCGCCCGCTTGAACTCCACCAGCTCCCGCTTCATCTGGTAGATCCGCTGGATGCGCCCGTGGCTGTTGCGGTCGAAGACCTCGGCCTCCAACTGGTCCAGGTCGTCCTCGAGCTGCTCGGCCACCTCGAGGTAGAGGTCGACCACCCGGTCGGTCACCCCGTACGCCACCGCCCACGGGCCCTGGAGCAGCAGTTCCTCTTTGGTCTCCAGATCCGCCCGGACCGGGGAGAGCCGGCAGGCGTCACCGTGCCGGACGCTGATCAGGAAGTTCGGGCCGATGAAGAGCATCACCTGGCCGGTCTCGACCACCTCGGAGGTCTCGGTCAGCTCGGTGTGCTCGCAGTATCGGGCAGTGCGCAGCACCAGGAAGCTGACGTCGCCGAAGCGCTCCAGCTTGGGCCGCTGCTCGGCCTTCACGGCGTCCTCGACGGCCAGCTCGTGCAGGCCGTACGTCTCCGCGATGGCGCTCATCTCGGCCAGCTCGGGCTGGTGCAGCCCGATCCAGACGAAGCCGTGCTCCTCGCGACGTGCGGCCTCCAGCGCCTCGGCGTACGACCAGTCGCCGGGCTGCCGCCTGCCGTCGATGTACAGCGCGCAGTCGACCACTCCGCTGCGCCCGGCGCCGCTGGGCGCCGGGGTGGGTGGTGAGCCGTCGGCGTTGAGCATCCGGGTCATCGCCCGGACCGGGGACGGCCAGGCTCGGGGTCGCAGCACCCGAGATGTGTTCAACGGCGCCGTCCGGCCCCGCTCCGCCCGATCCGTCATCGCGACACCTCCCCGCGCTCGCCTGCGGCTTGCAGGCTACGCCGATGGTGGCCATCGGCAGGTGTGACGGCGGTCGCGGGTGCGGCGCCGGGCGGGCCGGGCCGCATCGGGGGGTGAAGGGACGACACGGCCCACCCGGCGCCCGTGGGGGCGGGGGTTGTGCTGCACGCGTGATCCGAGGTGGGCGGGCGGTGATCTCCGCTACACCTGACGGATGACGCTCGCAGCATTGTGGGCCGCCGGCCGCCCGCTGGGGAGACCTGAGACGGCCGGCATCGTCCTTTTGTCGGAAACCCGACAGATTTTCAGCTTCGGCTGGCCTCGACGGCCTCGGCGAGCCGGCGGACGCCCTCGTCGATCCGGTCGGCCGTCACCGCGGAGAAGGCCAGCCGCAGGGCGTGCCGCCCGCCGTCGAGGACGAAGTCACTGCCCTTGACGACGGCGACGCCACGCTCGGCCGCCGCCGGGGCGAGCCGGTCCACCAGCACGTCCTCGGGGAACTCCACCCACAGGAAGTAGCCGCCGTCGGGCTCGACGAACCGCGCCTGCGGCAGGTGCCGGCGCAGCGACTCGGCCAGCACCTGGGCCCGCTCGCCGAGCGCCGCCCGGACGGTCTCGATCGAGCGGTCGATGTCGCCGGAGACGCAGAACTGGTGCACGATCGCCTGCGACACCATGCCGGGCGAGATGTAGAGGCTCGTCGCGTTCTTGGCGATGTCGGCGATCAGATCCGCCGGACCGACCAGGTAGCCGACGCGTACGCCCGGGCAGACCGTCTTCGTGAAGCTCGACGCGTGCACGACGACGTTGCGGGTGTCCATCGAGAGCATCGACGGCAGCGCCTCGCCCCGGAAGCGGATGTCCGCGTACGGGTCGTCCTCGAAGATCGTGAAGTGGTATTCAGCGGCCAGGTCGAGCAGCTCGCGGCGCTTCTCCAGCGACAGCGTCACGCCGGCCGGGTTCTGGTAGTTCGGGATGACGTGCGCCAGCCGGGGGCGCACCCCGGACTCCAGCAGCTTGCGCAGCTCGGCGGTGTCCAGGCCGTCCGGCTGGACCGTCACACCGTGCAGCTCGCCGCCCATCCGCTGGAGGTTGAGCAGCGTGCGGTCGTACGTGGGGCGCTCGACGACCACCGCGTCGCCGGGGCGGATCAGGTGATCGAAGAGGAACGCGTCGGCCTGCAGCGACCCGTTGGTAACCAGCACCTGGTCGGCCGCGACGCCGTGCTTCTCGGCGATCCACTTGCGCAGCGGCACGTAGCCGACGGAGGTGCCGTACGCCGTGACCCCCGCGGGATCGGCGTCGAAGGCGCGTACGGCGGCGGCCTTGAGCCCTTCGACATCGACGATGTCCAGCGAGGGGGCCCCACGGGCAAAGGAGATCAGCTGCTCGGCGGTCATGGATATTGAGCGTACGGGCGGCGGCGGGGGACGCGCCGACGGCACGGCGATGTCCGCATCCTGAGCCACCGGGACGGGTGACCCGGCCGGGCCGGACGGCGACAGATCAGACCGGAAGTGCGAGCGAGTCGTGCTGCGCCGCCCGGGAGAGGCCGTCAAACTGCACGCCGAGCGAGTCGAGGAGCTGGCTCCAGTCGAAGTAGGAGCGCCACGCGACGATCCGACCCCGGCGTGCCCGGACCACGTCGGCGACCTCCCAACTCACCGAGCGACCGGTCGGGGCGACGGTGCCGTACGGCGAGTGCAACGTGCCGGTGTGGGTGCCACTGAGACGCAGCTCCACGGCCGCGCCGCTGGACGTGCGCACCGTGCCCAGCGGGTCGACCAGCAGGTCCGGAAAGGCCCCCGTCCAGGTACGCAGCAGCGCCGGCAGCTCGATCGGTCGGACCGTGAGACCCGGCATGGAGTAGAACGCCTCCGGGGCGTACAGGTCCGGCAGTCGGGCCACGTCCCGCCGCAGGAGCATCGCGTACTGCTGCTCGACCAGGCGCTCCGCGTCACGCATCGGGCCCTCCCCCACGGGCCACGGCATCTCCGCGCCCGCGAGGGATCCTTACCCGTCGATCCGACCCGGCACACCTGCGCGGTTCAGGTCGTGGCGGCCACCTCGCTCCGGGCCCAGACACGCATGATGTCCCGCACCGAGATCACCCCGGCCACCTCCCCGCCGTCGAGCACCACGAGGTGCCGGAAACCACCCCGGGCCATCGCGGCGGCCGCCTCGGCGACCGTCCACTCCGGCGCCGCGTACACGACGTCCCAGGTGAGGTGGGCGCCGGTGCGTTCGGTGTCGCAGTCGAGACCCGCGCCGATGGCCTTCAACACGTCGCGTTCGGTCATGATGCCGACCCCCTCGGACTCGGGATCGATCACGACCGCCGACCCGACACCGCGGGCCGACATCATCCGGGCCGCCTGACGGAGCGTGTGCTCCGGACCGACGACGAGGACCTGGCTGGACATTGCTTCCCGTACCTGCATCACGCATCACCCCTTTGGGACCGTGGCATTCGGTACGGACATGGTCGTCCGTGGATGTTTCCAGGACAAGACCGGACATCGTCGGGATGCGGCGACGCTCGCTACTGTCGACGCGTGTCCACCCAGCCCCTGCGCTGCGCCGGCGCGTTGATCGTCGACCGCGACGGGCGCATCTTCTTCCAGCGCCGCTCACCACACCGACGCCTGTTTCCCGACTGGTGGGACATCGTCGGCGGCCTGATCCGGCGGATCACGGAGGAGGGCTTCGCGCTCCTGCGGTCGATCGGCCGGTGAACAGCGTCGCGCTGCCGCCGCACCGGATCGCCGGACTGCTCGCCCCGGCCGTGGACCGCACCTTCCGCGCCACCATGCTCGCCGGCCACCACGGCGGTGGGGCCGAGTTGTCCCAGCGTTACGGCGGGGCGGCGGCGAGCGGTTTCCTCGTCGACCTGCGCACCCGACTGGCCGCGCCCGGTGGCGCTGTCGACGGGGCGGGGTTCGCGGCGATCACCAGGTACCGGGATCCGATCGCCTGCCGACGAGCCGTGGACAAGCAGGTGGCCCACGCGATGATCCACCGGAGCCCGGACGGCGCCCTCTCCGCCACCGAGCGCGGTGCCGCCTTCCTCGGCGAGCTGTACCAGGTGCACGCCGAGGTCACCGAGGAACTGTGGTCCGGGCACGACGAGCGGGTGGCGCGACTGGTCGCCGTGCTCGGACGGCTGGTGGCGTACGCCCTCGTGCTGGCCGACGAGGAGGGGACCCGGAGCGGCTCCGCCTTCGCCGCGCTCGCGCCCCCGCACGAGCCGGACGGCACCCCGCCCGGTGTGCTGCTGCTCAACCGCCTCGGCGCGCTGCGCTACCACCGGGCGGACGCGCACGCCGCCGCCTGGACCGCCGCCGGGCACACCGCGTCCAGCGTCACCGCCCTGCCACCCGGCCCGGAGCGGCTCGCCATCGAGCTGGAGACCGACCGCCGGGCCGCCGGGCCGTACGCCGTGCTCGCCGCCGAGGAGCGGCTGACCATGCTGGCCGACCTCGCGGCGCTGCCCGGCTGACCGGTTGGCCGGAGTCGCCGGGCTCCCCGGGGCTATCCTCCACCGGTGACGGCAGCAGGACGAGGGAGGATGTCGCGATGATCGGAATGGTGCTCGCGGCCGGGGCGGGGCGCCGGCTGCGCCCGTACACCGACACGCTGCCGAAGGCGCTGGTGCCGGTGGACGGCGAGATCACGATCCTGGACATCGCGTTGGGCAACCTCGCCGAGGTCGGGCTCACCGACATCGTGATCGTGGTCGGCTACGCGGCGGACGCGGTCCGCGTACGGCAGGCCGAGCTGGAGAAGAAGTACGGGGTCACGCTCACCCTGGTGCACAACGACAAGGCCGAGGAGTGGAACAACGCGTACTCCCTCTGGCTGGCCCGGGAGCACTTCGCGCGCGGCGTGCTGCTGGTCAACGGCGACACCGTGCACCCAGTGAGCGTGGAGAAGACCCTGCTGGCCGAGCGCGGACCGGGCATCCTGCTCGCGGTGGACACCCTCAAGCCGCTGGCCGAGGAGGAGATGAAGACCACCTTCGACGCCGCCGGCCAGCTCACCCGGATCACCAAGATCATGGATCCGGGCGAGGCGTACGGGGAGTACATCGGCGCGACGCTGATCGAGCCGCAGGTCGCCGACGCGCTCGCCGACGCCCTCGAGGCGACCTGGCGGCGGGACCCGAACCTCTACTACGAGGACGGCTACCAGGAGTTCGCCGACCGTGGTGGCGAGGTCCGGGCCGCGCCGATCGGTGACGTCCCGTGGGTCGAGGTCGACAACCACGCCGACCTGGCCCGCGCGCGGGAGATCGCGTGCCGCTACTAGCCCGGAGCGTCCTCACCCCGCTGCACATCGACGTGCGACGCGGGGCGGTCGCCGACCTGGCCGCGATCCTGGCCGACGGGCGGATCTCCTCCGGCGGCGACGTCGCGGTGGTGCTCGGCCCGGGTCAGGGCGCCCAGATCGCCGAGCTGATCCAACCGTCGCTGCGCTCGGCGGACGTCTTCACCGTCTCCGGCGGGACCCTCGAGGCCGCCGACGACCTGGGCGGCAAGCTCCGCACCCGCTCGTACGACGCGGTCGTCGGCATCGGCGGTGGCAAGACGATAGACGTCGCCAAGTACGCCGCCACCCGCCGAGGGCTGCCGATGGTGTCGGTGGCGACCAGCCTCGCCAACGACGGGATCGGCTCCCCGGTGGCCAGCCTCATCACGGACGGGATCAAGGGCTCCTACGGGGTGCACATCCCGATCGCGGTGATCGTTGACCTGGACTTCGTGGAGAGCGGCCCGGACCGGCACAACCGGGCCGGCATCGGCGACGTGGTCAGCAACATCAGCGCGCTGGCCGACTGGGAGCTGGCCCGGCAGGTACGCGGTGAGCCGGTCGATGGACTGGCCGCCTCGCTCTCCCGGGCGGGCGCCGAAGCGGTGCTCAACCACCCCGGCGACATGAGCGACGACTCCTTCGTGACCGTCCTCGCCGAGGCGTTGATCTCCAGCGGCCTGGCGATGGCGGTCTGCGGCACCAGCCGTCCGTCCAGCGGCGGCTGCCACGAGATCATGCACGCGGTCGACTCCCTCTTCCCCGGCACCGCCTCGCACGGCGAGCTGGCCGGGCTGGGGGCGTTGTTCTGTACCTGGCTGCGCGGTGACCAACGCCGCTTCGCGGAGATGTCCGCCTGCCTCGCCCGGCACGGTCTGCCCCGGCTCCCCGCCGAGGTGGCGCTCACCGACGACCAGTTCGTGGAGGCGGTGCAGTTCGCGCCGCGTACCCGCCCGGACCGGTACACCATCCTCGAGCACCTGGCCCTGTCGCCTACCGAGACGCGGGAGCGGCTGGCAGACTACGCCGGTGCAATCCGCGACCAGCTTGGCTGACCCCCGTCCCACCGTCGCCGACTTCCACCGGGTCAACCGGGGCGGCGGCCTGTTCAGCGAGTCGATCAGCCAGTGGCTCGGCGCGGTGTTCGCGCTGGTCGCGCAACGCCTCGGGCTGCGCCCGACCGCGCTGACCCTCACCAACCTGGTGCTCGGGCTGGCCACCTCGATCTCCGTGGTCGCGCTCGCCGGTCCGGTCGCCGACGGGGACGTACCGGCCTGGGTCGTCGGCCTGATCGCCCTGGTCGGCTGGCAGGTGGCGTACTCCCTGGACTGCGCCGACGGGCAGCTCGCCCGGGTGACCGGCCGGGGCAGCGCGGCCGGGGCCCGGATCGACGTGCTCTGCGACGTGGCCGCGCAGATCGCCCTGGTGGCCGCGCTGGCCGCCACCGCCGTCGCGCAGGAGCCGTCCACCCCGACCTGGCTGGTGGCCACCTTCGCGGGCACCTGGATGGTCAACCTGGTCACCTCGGTGATGCAGGCCGGCCCGAACGCCGCCAGCATGGTCACCTCGACCTCGCTGCCCGTACGCCTCGTGAAGCTGGTCCGCGACTACGGCGCGGTCGTCTTCGTGGCCGCCCTGGTCCTCGCCGCAGCGCCCGCGCTGGCGCTCTGGGTGCTTGTCGCGTTCACCATCGTCAACGGCGGCTTCCTGCTGGCGAGCATCGCCTTCTCCGCCCGCGCCTCGCTGCGCTGACCCCACCCCCGCCGCGTTCCGCAAGATCCGCAGCCTCCCTGCGCTGACCCGCCCGCGGCTGCGTTTCACAAGATCCGCACAACTTCCCCGAAACTGCTGCCTCCTGGATGTGGGAGGCAGCAGTTTCCCTGATGTCGTGTAGATCTTGCCGCGCCCGTGCGCCCGAAACGACCGCAGTGGTGTCCTGACCCGACGCCCGCCGACAAGATCGTGCTCGAACCAGGAAACAGTGCCATCCGGCCGCCCCGAGGCCACTAGATCCTGGATCAAGCACGATCTCGCGGGGGCGCGGGGTGTCGGCGTGTGGGTTGAGGGAAGGCAACCCGTTGGCATCGGGGCGTCTCGTCTTCGCCGTCGGCAGCGCTGCCCTCACGGTCCCGCAGGCGGTTCAGAACCGCGGTCTTCCGCGCGTTGTTGGCGGAGTTGTTCGAGGATGGCGGTGTCGGCTTCGAGGTCGGGGTGGTCGACCTGCCGGTCGAGGTCGACGACCTGTTCGAGTTCCCGGATCGCCTGGTCGAGGTCACCCCCCGCCCGGTGGGCCATCGCGATGTTGTACCGGGTGACGGCTTCGCCGGCCCGGTCGCCCACCTCCCGCTGGATGGGCAGGGCCTGGTGATAGTGGTCCAGAGCCCGCTGCCGATCCCCTGAACCGGCGTACACGTGGCCGATGTTGCTGAGGGTGGTGGCTTCGCCGGCCTGGTCGCCGACCTCCCGCGTAATGGGGAGGGCCTGGTGATAGTGGTCCAGGGCCTGCTGCCGATCCCCTGAACCGGCGTACGCGTGGCCGATGTTGCTGAGGGTGGTGGCTTCGACGGCCCGGTCGCCGACCTCCCGCGTAATGGGGAGTGCCTGGTGGTAGTAGTCGAAGGCCCGCTGCCGATCCCCCAACCGGCTGTACACGTGGCCGATGTTGTTGAGGGCGGTAGCTTCGCCGGCCCGGGCGCCGACCTCCCTCAGGATGGGCAAGGCCTGGTGGTAGTGGTCGAGGGCCCGCTGCCGATCCCCCAACCGGTTGTAGACGCTGCCGATGTTGTTGAGGGCGGCGGCTTCGCCGACCCGGTCGCCGGCCTGCTGGTACAAGGTCAGGGCCTGCTGGTAGTCCTCCAGTGCCGGCCAGGGCCGACCGGTCGACGACCGGGCCCAGCCACGCTGATAGAGGGCATCGGCGTCCGGGCCGAGGGTCAGGGTCGCGGTAGCCATGGCCTCGACCGCGGCGAACCGCGACGTATCCAGCCACACCTGACACACGCGGGCACCGAGGTCCCGGGCGATCGCCGGCAGCCGACCAGCGACAGCAAGCCGATGCACCTCCACGTGTCGGGCGACGGTGGTCGCCGCAGCGGGGGCGACGGGGCGCGGTCGCGGCGTTCCCCGACCCGCCATGCCCGACCCACCTCGCTCCTCCTGCTGCTACCGGTTGCCGACGCGGCGGTTGCCGAGGGTCGGACCGCGACACCACCGGCATGCGGCGGTGGCATCGGCCGTCATTGTTCTTCCCACGATGGCCGGGATGCGCTAAGCGCGTCGGAAACCCGTCACCTGAGGCGGACTCATCGAGCGGTCCCGGGAAGCGGATGAAACGTACAGTAGCCGCCAAGGTCCGCCCGTCGATCACTTAGCCGAGGCCGGACGTGGGCGGTCCTGGGCCGGCTTGACCGGGCGTACCGGGGGAGGGCGCGGGCGATGGGAAACGCCACGGTGCAGGTGTCCGGGGCGCAAGCCGCGAGCTGGGCGGCGGAGCTGCGGGCCGCGCTGGTCGGGGCCGTGGGGCCGAACGACAGCGTCGCCCCTTCCGATGGCCACTGACCCGAGGGACCTCGCCCGATGGGTCGAGGTGCATCGGCTTGCTGTCGTCGGGCGGCAGCCGGCGATCGCCGGGGATGTCGGTGCCCGGGTGTGTCAGGTGTGGCTGGATACGTCGCGGTTCGCGGCGGTCGAGGCCATGGCCACCGCGACCCTGACCCTCGGCCCGGACGCCGACGCCCTCTATCGGCGTGGCTGGGCGCGGGCGTCAACCGGTCGGCCCTGGCCGGCACTGGAGGACTACCAGCAGGCCCTGACCTTGTACCAGCAGGCCGGCAACCGGGCCGGCGAAGCCGCCGCCCTCAACAACATCGGCAGCGTGTACGACAAGCTGGGGGATCGGCGGCTGGCTCTCGACCACTACCACCAAGCCCTCCCCATCCTGAGGGAGGTCGGCAACCGGGCCGGCGAGGCCGCCACCCTCAACAACATCGGCCACGTGTACAACCGGTTGGGGGATCGGCGGCAGGCTCTCGACCACTACCACCAAGCCCTCCCCATTGGTAGGGAGGTCGGCGACCGGGCCGGCGAAGCCGCCACCCTCAACAACATCGGCCTCGCGTACCACGGTTTAGGGGATCGGCAGCAGGCCCTCGACCACTACCAGCAAGCCCTCCCCATCCAGCGGAACGTCGGCAACCGGGCCGGTGAAGCCGCCACCCTCAACAACATCGGCAGCGTCCACAACAGTTTGGGGGATCGGCAGCAGGCCCTCGACCACTACCACCAGGCTTTCGGCATTGCGCGGGAAGTCGGCGACCGGGCCGGCGAAGCCACCATCCTCAACAACATCGGCCACGTGTACGACGGTTTAGGGGATCGGCAGCAGGCCCTCGACCACTACCAGCAGGCCCTCCCCATCCAGCGGAACGTCGGCAACCGGGCCGGCGAAGCCGTCACCCTCAACAACATCGGCAGCGTTCACAACCGGTTGGGGGATCGGCAACAGGCCCTCGACCACTACCACCAAGCCCTCTTTATCCAGCGGGAGGTCGGCGACCGGGCCGGCGAAGCCGTCACTCGGTACAACATCGCGATGGCCCACGGGGCGGGGGGTGACCTCGACCAGGCGATCCGGGAACTCGAACACGTCGTCGACCTGGACCGGCAGGTCGACCGCCCCGACCTCGAAGCCGACACCGCCCTCCTCGAACAACTCCGCCAACAACGCTCCCTGCCCAACACCTGAGCGGTGATCAACCTTTCGGCAGGTTCGGGGTCAACGGCGGCGGGCCACGTCGGCGTAGATGTCCAGGTGGCGCTTGATGACCACGTCGGGGTGAAACGTCTGCTCGTACCGCAGCCGGGCCGGTGCGGCGAGCGCGGCGGCGCCAGCCCGCGCGACCGGGAGCGCTGCGGCCAACGCGGCCGGGTCCGGCGGGACCACCCAGCCGGCGGTGCCGGTGACCAGGCCGGCCGGCACCGCAGGCGGACCTGCCGGCGGCGGGGAATGGCCGGCGACGGCGGAGGCGATCTCGGCGGGCCCGGTGCCGGCGGGCTCGTGCGGGGCGTCGGCCCCGACCAGGTACGGAATGCCGCCCAGCGCCGTCCCCAGCACCGGCCGGCCGCTCGCCAACGCCTCGATGATCACGGTGGGCAGCACGTCGTGCCACATCGCGGCGGCGATCACCACCGCGCTCGCCTCGACTGCGGCCTGCACGCCGGCCCGGTCGAGCTGACCGAGGTAGACCACGTCGGGTCGTTCGGCGGCGGCTGCCTCCACGAGCGGGCGCAGCTCGCCGTCACCGGCCACCCGCAGCGTGCCCAGCGAACCCACCGGATGCCGCCGCCAAGCGTCCAGCAGCAGGTCGACGCCCTTCTCGGGGGAGAGCCGGGCCAGGTAGAGGAACCCGTCACCCAGCGGCGACGGTCGGCCCGGGTCGGGGATCGCGTTCGGCTTCACGACGATCCGGTCGTCCGGGATGCCGTAGTCGCGGAGGTGGTCGGCGATGGCCGTGGTGAGCGCGATGTACCGGTCCACGGAGCGCCAGGTGCCCCGGTGCACGGCCAGGGTGGTCGCCATCAGCGCGCTCTGCGCCGCCGAGTCGCGGTAGCACCGGTGCCTGATCGCCGGCACGCCCAGCGCCCGGCCCTTGCAGTCCTGGCAGATCACCCCGTCGCGGAAGTAGATCCCCGAGGAGCAGACCTGCCGGTAGTTGTGCACCGTCTGCACCACCGGCACGCCGTGCCGGTGCGCGGTCCGCACCACCCAGGGCGAGATCAGAGGGTACGGGTTGTGCAGGTGCAGGACGTCCGGTCGGTGCTCGGTGAGCAGCCGGCTCAGGTCCTGCTGTGCGCGGGGCGCCCAGATCGGTGAGATCGGCAGCAGCGCCTTGGCGGCCTTCGACATCGAGGGGATCTCGTCCGAGCTGCGGATGAAGGGCAGCACCTCGACACCGGCGGCGGTGAGCTGGGCGATCTCCGCGTCGACGATGGTGTTCTCGCCGGAGGGCTGAGCTTCCCGGTACCGGTTGTGCGCCACCACGATTCTCACGGGAAAGAAGGCTACCGTTGGCTGGTGCCCGAACTACCGGAGGTTGAAGCGCTCGCGGGTTACCTGCGGCAGCGCGCGGTGGGGCGGCGTGTCGACCGGCTGGAGATCGCCGCGATCAGCGCCCTGAAGACGTACGATCCGGCACCCACCGCCGTCGCCGGCAAGGCGGTGGTCGACGCCCGTCGGCACGGCAAGTTCCTCGACGTGGTGATCGAGGGTGACCTGCATCTCGTGGTTCATCTGGCCCGGGCAGGCTGGCTGCACTACCGGGAGGCGTTCCCGGCCACCACCCCGTTGCGCCCCGGCAAGGGCCCGATCGCCGTGCGGGTCCGGCTCGACGACGGCTCCGGCTTCGACCTCACCGAGGCCGGTACGCAGAAGAAGCTGGCCGCCTACCTGGTCACCGACCCGGCGGCGGTACCCGGGGTGGCCAAGCTGGGGCCGGACGCGCTCGCCGCCGACCTGCCCACCTTCGCCGAGCGGCTGCGCAGCCGACGCGGGCAGGTCAAGGGGGTGCTGACCGACCAGTCGGTGCTGTCCGGGGTGGGCAACGCGTACTCCGACGAGATCCTGCACGCCGCGAAGCTGTCTCCGTTCGCGATCACCGATCGGCTCACGGACGCCCAGCTCGCCACCCTGCACGCGGCGACACGGCAGGTGCTCGGGGACGCCGTCGAGCGGTCCCTCGGTCAGCGTGCCGCCGAACTCAAGGGCGAGAAGCGATCCGGGTTGAAGGTGCACGCCCGTACCGGCCTGCCCTGCCCGGTCTGTGGCGACACCGTCCGGGAAGTCTCGTTCGCCGACTCGAGCCTGCAGTACTGCGCCACCTGTCAGACCGGCGGCAAGCCGCTGGCTGACCGACGGTTGTCCCGTCTCGTACGGTGAGTAATCCCACGAGGCGACTACAGAGCGGAATCGACCCGAGTGAGCCGAACCTCCGGTCCACCGTTCTCGCCACAGGCGTATCCATCGGTATAGTGGCCCGGTCCCCGGCTTCTGAAATGGTGCGGAGCCGGCCAGATCCCGCCGACACCATCGGTCGCCAATCTCCTGCGGGGCGGCGACCGGCCGGAGCCCGCGTGGGAGACTGGGACGGTGGGCGACCCGGGCCCTCACGGCGAGTGAGCGGCACGTGTCATGCGGGAGGACATGGGTGAGGTGACGGCAAGCCTCCAGCGCCCGGTATCCAACGAAGGCCGGAGCAGACTCGTGCGGCACGTCGACAGCTTCGAGATCCAGCCGCCGACGCCGCCGTCACACAACGGCGTCCCTCGGTCGGCGTGGGCCAGGGCGCGACGACGTGTCTCCCGTTGGCACCGCCCCTACACCGCGATCCTGCTGCTGCTCGACTTCGGCGCGGCGGCGTTCGCCAGTTGGATCGCGATCCAACTCTTCGACCAGGCCGCCTCGGGTTTCTCGGGCACCAACCAGGACCCGACCTGGTTCCACACCATCTCCTACCTCCTGCTGCCGCTGGGCTGGGTGGTCATCCTCTGGAGCAACCGGGCGTACGACCGGCGCTATCTGGGGCTCGGCCCGGACGAGTTCAAGCGGGTCATCAGGGCCGCGGTCACGGTGGCGGCCAGCGTCTCCTTCCTCGCCTTCGCCACCAAGACCGCGCTGTCGCGGTGGACGGTGGGCACGGCGCTGCTCGGGGCGCTGCTGCTGATCCTGTGGGGCCGTTTCGTGGCCCGCTGGGCGCTGCACTACATCCGTCGGCGGGCCGGTCAGGCCGCGCACCGGATGGTGCTGGTCGGCACCCTGCCGGAGTGCCTGGAGGTCTACGCGGCGGTCACCCGTAGCCCGGCCGCCGGCCTGATGCCGGTCGCCATCCACATCACCGACGGCTACGCGGCGGCCCGCGGGGTGCCGACACCGGTGCCGGTGCACTCGGGCCGGGACGTCCTGGCCCTGGTCCGCGAGGTCGGCGGGGACACCATCGCCGTGTGCGGGTCGGCCAGCGCCGAGCCGGGCGAGCTGCGCCGACTGGCCTGGCAGCTCGAAGGCTCCGGGGTCGATCTCGTGGTCGCCCCGCAGTTGACCGACATCGCCGGCCCGCGTGTGCACATCCGGCCGATCGAGGGTCTGCCGCTGCTGCACGTCGAGGAGCCGACGCTCTCCGGGCCGGCGCTGCTGGCCAAGAACCTGATGGACCGGGTCGCCGCCGGCCTGGGCCTGCTGCTGCTGATCCCGCTCTTCATCTCGATCGCGGTGGCGATCCGAATCTCCGACCGCGGGCCGGTCTTCTTCCGCCAGCCCCGGGTGGGGCACGAGGGACGCACGTTCCGGGTGTGGAAGTTCCGGACGATGTACGTCGACGCCGAGGACCGGCTGGCCAGCCTCACCGACCAGAACGAGACCGACGGCATGCTGTTCAAGATGAAGCAGGACCCCCGGGTCTTCCCGGTGGGTCGCTTCCTGCGGGCCTCGTCGCTGGACGAGCTGCCGCAGTTGATCAACGTGCTCTGGGGTGAGATGTCGCTGGTCGGACCGCGCCCGCTGCCCGCCGACGACGGCGACTTCCTGGGCGACGTGCGACGCCGGCTGCTGGTGCGCCCCGGCATGACCGGGCTGTGGCAGGTCTCCGGCCGCTCCGACCTGTCGTGGGACGAGGCCGTCCGGCTCGACCTCTACTACGTCGACAACTGGTCGCTGGCGTACGACCTCAGCATCCTGTGGCGGACGGTCGGTGTGGTGCTCGCCCGCAAGGGCGCCTACTAGCGCGGGCGGCGGCGAGCCGTCAGGATCGCTGCGTGGGTGGCAACCTCTCCGCCGTCGTCGGCGTCGTCTCGCTGGTCACCGCGCTGACCGCGGCTCTGCTGGCGGTGCTGCGACTGCGCGCCCGGCGCGGCATCGCCACCGCCACCCAGCGGGCCACCTACGAGGTGCTGCACACCGCCGGGCTGGCCGCCGAACCGCTCCGGGCGGGGCTGAGCGCGGCCGGCGCGGCGAAGGCCGTACGCCATCTGCGGGCCCTGGTGGGCGCGGTCGGGCTGGCGCTCACGGACGCCGACAAGGTGCTCGCCCTCGACGGACGCGGCACGCACCACGGCGAGCAGCTGCTGGCGGCGGCCCAGCGGTCGATCAGCTCCGGGCGGTCGACGGTGCTCGGGGAGTCCGACCTGCGCTGCGACCGGGTGGACTGCCCGATCCGGGGTGCGGTGGTCGCGCCCCTGCACGGCGCCGACGCCCGGGTGGTCGGGGCGCTGGTGGCGATCGCCGACAACGCGCCGGCGCCGGGGCTGGTGCAGGCGACCCTGGAGACCGCGCACTGGGCCGGCAACCAGCTCGCCCTGGCCGAGCTGGACTCGTCCCGGGAGCGGCTGGCGCGGGCCGAGATCCGGGCGCTGCGGGCGCAGATCAGCCCACACTTCATCTACAACGCGTTGACCGCGATCGGCTCGTTCGTCCGCACCGACCCGGAGCGCGCCCGGGAGTTGATCCTGGAGTTCGCGGAGTTCACCAGGTACTCGTTCCGGGCGCACGGGGAGTTCACCACCCTCGCCGAGGAGCTGCGGTCGATCGACCGGTACCTGACGATCGAGCGGGCCCGCTTCGGCGACCGGTTGCAGGTGCGGTTGCAGATCGCGCCGGAGGTGCTGCCGGTGACGCTGCCGTTCCTGTGCCTCCAGCCGCTGGTGGAGAACGCCGTCCGGCACGGGTTGTCCCGCAAGCCGGGCACGGGCATGGTGAGCATCGAGGCCCGGGACGCGGGCGCCGAATGCCACATCACGGTGGAGGACGACGGGGTGGGTATGGATCCGACCGCGCTGACCGCCGGCATCGCCGAGCTGGCCCGCAGCACCGGCGACCCGGGTGACGACACGGGCCAGCACGTCGGCCTCTCGAACGTCGACGAGCGGCTGCGCTCGGTCTTCGGTGATCGTTTCGGGCTGGTCGTCGAGACCGGGCTGGGCTCGGGCACGCGGGTGAGCGTGCGGGTGCCGAAGTTCCACCCGGGCGTAAGGGCCGGCTCGTGACCACCGGGTTCCTGCGGGTGTTGGCGGTGGACGACGAGCCGCCGGCACTCGACGAGTTGGCGTACCACCTGCGGGCCGATCCCCGGGTGGCCCGCCTGCACACGGCCGGGGACGCCACGGAGGCGCTGCGGCTGCTGCGCGACGGCGACGTGGACGTGGTCTTCCTGGACATCCGGATGCCCGGCCTGGACGGCATGGAGCTGGCCCGGGTGCTGCGGCGGTTCGCCCGGCCACCGGCGATCGTCTTCGTCACCGCGTACGACGACGGCGCGGTGGACGCCTTCGACCTGGGCGCCACGGACTATGTCCGCAAACCGGTACGCGCCGAACGGCTGGCCGAGTCGCTGCGGCGGGTGATCGGTTCGCGGGTGGTGCCGTCACACCCGGCGGCGCTGGCCCGCGCCGAGGAGGATCCGACCATCCCGATCGAGCTGGCCGGGACGACCCGGATGCTGCCGCGCTCGGCGGTGCGGTGGGTGGAGGCGCAGGGCGATTACGCGCGGCTGCACACCGCCGAGGGGTCGCACCTGGTACGGGTTTCGCTCGCCACGCTTGCCGAGCGTTGGGCGGACGCGGGTTTCGTGCGGGTGCACCGGTCGTACCTGGTGCAGTTGAAGTTGATCGCGGAACTGCGTCTGGTGAACTCCGGCTACGTGGTGGTGGTCGACTCCACCGAGCTGCCGGTGAGCCGGCGGCACACCCGCGAGCTGAAGGACAAGCTGGTCAGGGCGGCGAAGCAGGATTGGAGTCGCTGAACCGGGAATGCGCCCGACCATCCCGTACGTTGTACGCTAGGCCGTACGACAACCCGGGAGGCCGCCGTGCACGAAACTCCGTTCAACGCCGAGACCGAGTTCGACAGCCAGCTCGACCGCCTGCTGGAGTTGGGTTACCCGACCCTGGCCGGGATGACCGAGAGCGCCTTCCGCGACCTGGTCGCGCCCCTGCGGGCGCGAGCGGTCGACGGTGCCGCCGGCCTGCCCGCGCCCACCGACGCCCGGGTGCCGTTCCTGCTGGTCGTCACGCGCGACCTGATCGGCGTGGAGCCCCGACTCGAACTCACCACCCTGGCCGGCAAGCGCAAGCCCGGGTTCCTCGACCGGCACTACGCCGAGGACGACCTGCCGCGCTTCGACCCCATCAAGGAGCTGGAGGCACCCGCCGGGCCGGCGTACCTCCTCTTCGACGTCGACCGTGGTGAGGAGTTCCGCAACCTCGCCCCGGCGGCGGCCATGGAGGGTATGACCGCCCAGGATCGGCTTCCGCTCACCATCGACGAGGGGCTCGCCTTCATCACGCTGTACCCCGAGGCGCTGGCCAGCAACAGGTGCTTCTCGCTGGTCGGATCACGGTGCGGCGACAGGCGGGTGCCGGCGCTGTGGATCAGCCAGGGCGCGCCGAAGCTCGGCTGGTGCTGGTACGGCAACCCGCACACCTGGCTCGGCTCCGCCTCGGCCCGCCCCGAGCGCGTCGGCCTGGACTGAACCCGGCAACCACCGAGCAGAGGCCAGGTCAGAAGATGTCGGCGAGCGCAAGCGTGAGCGGGAACGGCTGCTCACTGCGGTAGACCTCGCCCGCTGGCATGGCGACCTGCTCCCGGTAACCGCCGGGCGCGTTCACGAGCACCGTCACGGTCTGCTTGCGGGGCTCCACCAGCCAGTAGCGGGGAATGCCGGCCGCCGCGTACTCGTGCCGGTTGAGCACCAGGTCGCGGCCGGCGTTGCTCGGCGAGATCACCTCGACGACGAGGAGCACGTCGACCGGGTCGAGCGCGGCGCCACCCCGATCCATCGCGCTCTCGCGCGCGACGAACAGATCCGGAACGAAGTACGACGAGCGCTTCGCACTGACGCCGATGTCCTGCCCGACAAGCAGACCAGCCGGTGCCTGCCGGTCGAGGATTCGGCGGAGGCGGTTGGCGACCGCGCCGTGGAAGACGTCCGCATGGGGGGACACGAGCAGGCTCCCGTCGAAGATCTCGTAGACCTGGTTGTCCTCGGGGAGGGCCTGGAGGTCGTCCACCGTCCAGGCGTCACCTCGGCCGGGCCGGGCAGGGTTGGTCACCGTCACACCTCCTCTCTACCGGTCCACCCTGACAGCTCGGTTGGTCGTCCACAACGAGCCTCGGACGTTCGGGGAGGCCGGCGGCCATTGCCGCCGAGTTATCCACAGGGCTGACCGGTTCTCCACAGGTTGTTCACAACGCCACCCACTGATCTCCACGGTGGCTCCCTACAGTCAGACCCCATGAAGGAACGCCGCGTCCTGGTCGTCGAGGACGAACGCACCATCGCCGAGTCGGTCGCCGCCCGACTCCGCGCCGAGGGTTTCGCGGTGGAGATCGCCACGGACGGCCCCAGCGCGGTTGAGCGGTTCCGGACCGGGCAGCCGGACCTTGTCGTCCTCGACGTGATGCTGCCCGGGTTCGACGGTCTGGAGGTGTGCCGGCGTATCCAGGCCGTCCGGCCGGTTCCGGTGCTGATGCTCACCGCCCGCGACGACGAGACCGATCTGCTGGTCGGGCTCGCCGTCGGCGCGGACGACTACCTCACCAAGCCGTTCTCGATGCGCGAGCTGGCTGCCCGCGTCCACGTGCTGCTGCGCCGGATGGAACGGGCCGCGACCCCCGCGCCACCCGCCATCCGCCTCGGCGACATCGAGATCAACGAAGCCGAACGGCGGGTTCGCCGGGCCGGCGCGGACGTGCACCTCACGCCGACCGAGTTCGACCTCCTGCTGCACCTCGCCGGCCGACCCCGGACGGTGCTTCCCCGGGAACGACTGCTCGCCGACGTCTGGGGCTGGGCCGACGGCACCGGCACCCGCACGGTGGACAGCCACGTGAAGGCCTTGCGCCGCAAACTCGGCGCCGACCTGATCCGGACCGTCCACGGCGTCGGATACGCCCTGGAGGTTCCCGCGTGACCGGCCGGCAGGTGGACTGGCTGAACCGGGTGCTTCCCCGCCCCCTCGACCCGGTCCGCTCGATCAAGATGAAGCTCGGTGTCCTGCTGGTCGCCTCCTGGGCGGTGGCCATCGGCTACTTCTGGTACGGCATCGGCTGGCTCCCACCGGGCACGGCGATCACCGCCATCTGCATCGCGCTGGTCACCTCGCAGGTGCTCGCCCACGGGATGACCTCGCCGCTGCGCGAGATGACGGCCGCCGCCGGGGTGATGGCCCGCGGCGACTACACCCGTCGGGTACGCGCCACCTCCCGGGACGAGGTGGGCGAGCTGGCCCAGGCGTTCAACAAGATGGCCGAGGACCTGCACGCGGCGGACCAGCGGCGGCGTGAGCTGATCGCCAACGTCTCCCACGAGCTGCGGACGCCGATCACCGCGTTGCAGGGCGTACTGGAGAACATGGTGGACGGGGTGGCCGAGCCGGAGCCGGCGGCACTGCGCGCGGCGTTGTCCCAGACCGAGCGGCTCGGTCATCTCGTCGCCGACCTGCTCGACCTGTCCCGTCTCGACGCCGGGGTGGTGCCACTGCGCCGGGTCACCATCGACGTGGGGGACTTCCTCGACGAGGCGGTGGAGCACGCCACCGCCAGCGCGGCCGGCGCGGGGCTGGACGTGGACTTCCGGCTGCACGAGTTGGCGACGCCGTTGACCGTGCACGCCGACCCGTGGCGGTTGCACCAGGTCTTCACCAACCTGCTCGACAACGCGGCGCGACACAGTCCGCCGGGCGGCACCGTGCGGGTGAGCGCCGAGGAACACGCCGGCCAGCTCCACTTCGAGGTCAGCGACGAGGGACCGGGCATCCCGACGGCCGAGCGGTCGCGGGTGTTCGAACGATTCACCCGCGGCGACCGCGCCGCCGGGGGTGGAACCGGCCTCGGCCTCGCCATCGCCCGCTGGGTCGTCGAACTCCACGGCGGCCGGATCGCGGTCCTCGACCCGGTCAGCGCCGCCAAGGGCGCCCGTCCGGGCTGCCGCATCCAGGTCACCATCCCGAACAACGGCCCAGACCGAGGAGAGGTCGCATGACCACCCCTGGCAGCACTCCGCCGCCGACCAGCGGCCCGGCGACGCGAGTCGCCGAAGCACCGGCACGGCCGACCGCCAACCCGTCGGCACCGCCGACCGGAGGCCCAGCGGCACCGCCGACCGGTCGCCCAGCGGCACCGCCGACCGGCCCCGCCGGACGGCCGCTTCCGGCCTGGCCCCAGCCGATGGCGGCTGTACCCCGGCCACCGTCGCTGATCGAGCGGCGCTGGCCAGGGCCATCGGGTGCCGCGCGCCCGCTCGTCCTGGCGGCCCTCACGGCGGCTGCCGTCCTCGGCGCGTCGACGATCACGATGGTTCGTCCCGGACTCGGCTGGCTGGTGGCCGTGCTGGCCGGCACCGCCGCGCTGGCCGTCGCCGCCGTCGTTCGGGGGAAGCCGTCGACCACTCCACCCGCGTCGGCGACACCGACGCCACCGACCACCTCACCCAGTCCGACGAGTCCGGCGACCCAGCCCAGCGCAACCGGCCAGCCCAGCCCGGCTACCCCGGCCGCCCCGACGGCCCAGGTCACCTCGACCACGCCGGCCACGGCGGCCGGTCCGGCCGGTCCGGCCGCTCCGACCACGCCGGCAGCCCAGGCCACGCCGACGGCCCAGGCCACGCCGACGGCCCAGGCCACGCCGACGGCCCAGGCCACGCCAACCACCCCCACCACGCCGGCGGACCGGGCCACGCCGACGGACGGGGTAACCCCGGCGGCCATCGCCCGTCCCGATGCCACGGGGGCATCGGGGCGGGCGGCGCAGGTCGTCTGGGCCGCCGCGACCGTCGCGTTGGTGGGCGTGGGTACCCTCCGGGCAGCCGGCTGGCTCTTCGCGCTCTGCCTGCTCGCCGCCGTGGTGACCGGGACGCTCGCGGTGACCGGCGGGCGGAGCCCGCTCGGGATGCTGCTGGCCGCGACCCTGCCGCCGGCCGCGACGGTACGGGCGCTCCCCTGGGCGGTACGCGGGCTGCGCGACACCCGACCGGCCGGCTCGGGGATCGCCGTCGGACGGGTCCTGACCAGCGTGGCGATCTCCGCCGGTCTGCTGATGCTGTTCGGCCTGCTCTTCTCCTCCGCCGACGCGGTCTTCGCCGACCTGGTCAGCGGCTTGTTGCCCGACATCTCGGTTCCCGGCACCATCGGGTGGACGTTCCGTCTGCTGCTGATCGGTGGCGGTCTGCTGGGTGCCGCGTACCTGGTCAGTCGACCGCCCAACCTCGACGGCCTGCGGCCTGGGCCGGCGCGGCCGGCGCACCGGCTCGAGTGGACGCTTCCGCTGGTGCTGCTCGACGCCCTGTTCGCGGCGTTCGTACTGGTCCAGTTGACGGTGCTGTTCGGTGGCTCGGGGCACGTGCTGCGCACGGCAGGGCTCACCTACGCGCAGTACGCGCGCGGCGGCTTCTGGCAACTGCTCGCCGTCACCGGGCTCACCCTGCTGGTGATCGCCGTCGCGGCCCGTCGGGCACCGAAGGCCACACGGACCGACCGGCTGCTCGTCCGCGCGCTGCTCGGGGCGCTGACCGCGCTCAGCCTGGTGATCGTCGCCTCGGCGCTCTACCGGATGCAGGTCTACGCCGACGCGTACGGCGCCACCCGCCTGCGGCTCGTCGTGGCAACCGTCGAACTGTGGCTCGGGCTGCTGTTCGTGCTGGTCGGCGTAGCCGTGGTACGGCTGCGGGCCACCTGGCTGCCCCGACTGGTGATCGGCACGGCGGTACTGGCGCTGCTCGGGCTGGCCCTGGTCAACCCCGATCGGCTGATCGCCGACCGGAACGTCGACAGGTATCTGCAGACCGGCCGGTTGGACGTCGACTACGTGTCCGGTCTCTCGGCGGACGCCGTACCCGCCCTGGCCCGGCTGCCCGAGCCGATGCGGATCTGCGCTCTGTCCCGGCTCGCCGTCGAACTGCCACGGGACGGTGTCTGGGCGACGAACCTCGGACGGGAGCGCGCCCGCCCCGAGCTGGACCGGATCCCGGTGATCGGCCCGGCCTCGCACTGCCTCGTCCCGCGTGGCTGGTGAGCGTCGACGCTTGACAATCCGGCGAGGCGGGCAAGACTGCCGGGGTGGCCAAGCAACTCCCTGACGTGGGGTCGGGCGGTGCGGTTCCGCCGCCCCGCCGGGCCCGGATCGTGTTGGCCGACATCACCCGGCGCGACACGCGCTCCGAGCGGACCCGCGCCGAGCTGGCCCAGCAGACCCAGGTCGGCGAGGCGCTGGTCCGTGGCCTGGTCCGGGCCCAGCTCGCGCTGGCGTTGCGGTTGTCGCTGGTGGTCGTCATTGGGCTGGGCGGGTTGCCCTGGCTGTTCGCCATCGCGCCGTCGCTCGGCCGGACCACCGTGGCCGGCGTCAACCTGCCCTGGCTGCTGCTCGGGGTGGCGTCGTTCCCGTTCCTGATCGCGGTGGGCTGGGCGTACGTGCGGCTGGCCGAGCGCAACGAGCAGGACTTCACCGACCTGGTGCAGCGGCCGGAGCACTGAGGTGGGCAACGACTACGTGGTTCCGGCCATCGTCGCGGTCACCCTGGTCACCGTCGGCATCGGCTTCTACGGGCTGCGACTGGCCCGGACCACGTCAGATTTCCTGGTCGCCTCGCGGGCGATCAGTCCGACCTGGAACGCTGCCGCCATCGGTGGGGAGTACCTGTCGGCCGCGAGCTTCCTCGGCATCGCCGGCCTGGTCCTCAAGTACGGCGTGGACGTGCTCTGGTACCCGGTCGGCTTCGCCGCCGGCTACCTGGCTCTCCTGCTGTTCGTGGCCGCGCCGCTGCGCCGCTCCGGCGCGTTCACGCTGCCCGACTTCTGTGAACTACGGCTCGGGTCACGCCGCCTGCGCATCCTCGCCACCGCCTTCGTGATCTTCATCGGCTGGCTCTACCTGGTGCCGCAGTTACAGGGTGCCGGGCTCACGCTGGCCACGGTGGCCGGCTCCCCGTACCCGGTGGGTGCCCTTCTGGTCGCGGCCGTGGTCACCGCGAACGTGGCGCTCGGCGGGATGCGGGCCATCACCTTCGTCCAGGCGTTCCAGTACTGGCTCAAGTTGACCGCTCTCGCCGTACCCGTGATCTTCTTGGCGCTGCAGTGGCAGGCCGATGCCCGCCCGGCGGTGACACCGCCGGACGGGCCGACGTTCCGGGCCGCGACCACCGTCGTGGTCGAGCACCGCGCGACCCTCACCCTGGCCGACGGTGAGATTCGGGAGGTACGCCCCGGCGACGAGCTGTCGTTCGCCGCCGGTGACCCGGTGCCGGAGGTGTCCGGGGTGGCCACCGACGCGGCGGACTGGTTGCTGCCCAGCGCCGCCGGCGCCGACGACCGGGGCCTGTTCGGCACGTACTCGCTGATCCTGGCCACCTTCCTGGGCACGATGGGTCTCCCGCACGTGCTGGTCCGCTTCTACACCAACCCCGACGGCGCGGCGGCACGCCGCACGACGCTCGTGGTGCTGGCCCTGGTCGGCGTCTTCTACCTGCTACCCACCCTGTACGGGGTGCTGGGCCGGATCTACACCCCGCAACTGCTCGTTAGCGGGCAGACAGACGCGGTGGTGGTCCTGCTGCCCGGCGCGGTCCTCGGTGACGGGCTCACCGGGCGGCTGCTCGCCGCGCTGGTCTCGGCGGGAGCGTTCGCCGCCTTCCTGTCCACCTCGTCGGGCCTGCTGACCAGCGTCGCCGGGGTGATCTCGACGGACGTGCTCGGCCGCGGCTCGGTACGCGGCTTCCGCTGGGCGACCGTCATCGCCGGGGGCGTACCGGCGGTGCTGGCCCTGCACGTCTCCGGCCTGGACGTCTCACAGGTGGTCGGGTTGGCCTTCGCCGTCGCCGCGTCGAGCTTCTGCCCGCTGCTGGTGCTGGGCATCTGGTGGCGCGGTCTGACCGACCTGGGCGCGGCCGCCGGGGTGCTGGCCGGCGGCGGGGCGGCGATCGGCGCGGTGCTGGTGACCGTCCTCGGCCCGCCGCTGTCCGGCTGGCCCGCCACCCTCACCGCGCAGCCGGCCGCCTGGACGGTGCCGCTGGCCTTCACCGTGATGGTCGCGGTGTCGATGGCGACCCGCCGCCGAGCACCGGCCGACGTAGCGGCCACCATGCTCCGCCTCCACACCCCCGAAGCCCTCCGCCTGTAGCCCCCCGCGCCCCCGCCCCCTCCGCCCCCCGCCCCCCGCGCCCCGGCCCCGCGCCCCGCGCCCCGCGCCCCGCGCCCCGCGATCTTGCAGTTTCTGTGGCGACAAAGACGACATCTCACGCTTATGGACAACCGAAACTGCAAGATCGGCGCCGCGAGGGCGTTGATCCACTCGGGATCACTGAAATAGGGGTGTCCGGGCGAGGGGATACCGCAGCATCACGAAACACGAGTGGATCAAGCCGGGCGGCTACGCCTCCGGAATGATCGTGCGTCCGCCTGTCGCCGGACGGCGGATCTGGCGGTCGGCGGATAACGTCGGGCCATGACTGGTGAACATCCCGCGCTCGTGCTGCGTGGTCTGGCTAAACGGTTCGACGGCACGGTCGCGGTCGCCGGTGTCGACCTGGACGTACCGGCCGGGTCCTTCTACGGGCTGCTCGGCCCGAACGGGGCCGGCAAGACCACCACCCTGTCGATGGCGGTCGGCCTGCTACGGCCGGACGCCGGCTCGGCGTGGGTGCTCGGCCAGGACGTGTGGCGCGACCCGGTCACGGCCAAGCAGTTGCTCGGCGTGATGCCCGACGGTGTCCGGCTGTTCGACCGGCTCAGCGGCGCGGAACTGCTGGCGTACCACGGGCTGCTGCGGGGGATGGACCCGGCGGTGGTCGACCAGCGGGCTGCGGAGCTGCTGGACGTCCTGGCGCTCGGCGACGCCGGCCGGACGCTGGTGGTGGACTACTCGGCGGGCATGAAGAAGAAGATCGGCCTGGCCTGCGCGTTGCTGCACGCGCCCCGGGTGCTGGTGCTGGACGAGCCGTTCGAGGCGGTCGACCCGGTGTCGGCGGCGCTGATCCGCGACATTCTCACCCGGTACGCGGCCGGCGGCGGCACGGTGGTCTTCTCCAGTCACGTGATGGAGGTCGTCGAGCGGCTGTGCTCGCACGTGGCGATCCTGGCCCAGGGCACCATCAAGCGGGTCGGCACGATCGCGGACGTCCGGGGCGACCGGTCGCTGGAACAGGTCTTCGTCGAGGTGGTCGGCGGGCGCACCGCGACCGGTGACGAGTTGTCATGGCTGTCTCGGTGAACCGGGCCACCGCGGCCACCGCACCCGCCGCTCCGGCGCGACGGGTCTCCGCGCGGCACTTCGTACGGCTCAAGCTCCGGGTGATGGGCAACAACTTCCGGGGCCAGGGCTGGCGGATCGCGATGTTCGTCGGCGGGGCGCTGGTCGGCCTCTGGCTCGCGGCCAGCGGCTTCTTCCTGTTCGCCGCGCCGGGCATGACGGGCAACGGCCGGTACGCGGTGCTGGTCGCGGCGGCCGGCGGGGGCCTGCTGGTGCTCGGTTGGCTGCTGCTGCCGCTGGTCTTCTTCGGGGTGGACGAGACACTGGACCCGGCCCGGTTCGCGCTGCTGCCGCTGCCGCGCCGCACCCTTGTCGTCGGCCTGTTCGCCGCCGCGCTGGTCAGCGTGCCGGTGCTGGCGGCGTCGATCGCCTCGCTGGGGCTGGTACTGACCGCCTGGGCGCTGGGCGGCTGGTCCGCCGGTGTCGTGGCCGTGCTCGGCGTACTCGCCGGGTTGTTGCTCTGTGTGGCCGCGAGCCGCGCGGTGACCAGCGCCTTCGCCAGCATGCTGCGGTCCCGTCGGGTACGCGACCTGGCCGCCGTGCTGTTGGCGGTGACCGCCGCGCTACTCGGCCCGTTGCAGGTGTTCGGCCTGGCGGCGCTGCGCCAGACGGACTGGACCCGACTGACCGGAGCCGCGTCGGTGCTCGGGTGGACGCCGTTCGGGGCGCCGTGGACCGCCGGCATCGACGTGGCACAGGGACGGGTGTGGGCCGCCCCGCTCAAGCTGCTGATCACGCTGGCGGCGATCGGCGCGCTGCTGGCCTGGTGGTCGCGGTCGCTGGAGTCGGCGATGGTGGGCTCGGCGACCGCCGGCCGGGCACCGGCGCGACGCGGCGTCGACGGCGGCGCGGTCGCCCAACTCTTCCCCCGGGCCGCCACCTGGGCGCGGCGGGACCGGTTCGGCGCGCTCGTCGCCCGGGAGGCCCGCTACTGGTGGCGGGACGCCCGCCGCCGAGCCAACCTGATCACCATCGCGGTGGTCGGCATCTTCGTGCCCGTCCTGATCAACGTCATGGGCGGCGACTTCGCGGCCGAGAACGCGGGGTTCACGGCGGCCGCCAGCGACAGCTCACCGGTCGTGGTCACCATCTCGCTTCTCTTCGTCGGCGTACTCGCCTCGGTCACCCTGGCCAACCAGTTCGGCTTCGACGGCAGCGCGTACGCCGCGAACGTCGTGGCTGGCGTGCCGGGTCGCGTCGAGCTGCGCGCGCGGATGACCGCCTTCTCGCTGTACGTCCTGCCGATGCTGGCGATCATCGCAGTGGTGCTGTCGGCGCTGCTCAGCCGACCGGAGTGGATCGGGCTGATGGTGGGCAGTCTGCTCGCCACCTACGGTGCGGGATTGGCGGTGAACAGTTTCGTCTCGGTGCTCGGGGCGTACTCGCTGCCGGAGACGAGCAACCCGTTCGGGATGAACAGCGGTGCGGGCATGGCGAAGGGGCTGCTCACCCTGCTGGCCATGGTCACCTCGGCGGCCGTCGCGGTGCCGATGGTGGTGGCCGCCGCGCTGCTCGGCGAGGCCTGGCTGTGGCTGGCCCTTCCGGTCGGCACGGCGTACGGGCTGGGTGCGGCCCTGCTCGGCGCTTACCTGGCCGGTGACGTGCTGGACCGACGTCAGCCGGAACTGCTCGCCACCGTCACCCCACGCCGCTAGGCGGCCGGGCCGCGAGACGCGTGGGCAGCGAGGAATCCGGTCCAGGCCGACGGGCTGAACGTGAGCACCGGCCCGGACCGATCCTTGCTGTCCCGCACCAGGACGACACCCGGCAGATTGTCCGCCACCTCGACGCAGTTGCCGCCGGAGTCGGTCGACCGGATAGAGGTGCGCCAGCGCGGCTCAATCATCGTCACGGTGTCACCTTCAGCTTCCGAATCAGGTCCATTGACGCACCTGTGGACAGTGCTTCGCCGAGCAGACTATCCCATTTGCGATCAATCAATCGGAGCGTCTGCGGTTCATCCATGACGTGTCCGCGAGCGGCATTCTCCAGGTAGAGCACCCCTTCCCCGTCAGGCAGATCGGCGAATACGAAGCCGCCACCGAACCCGACATGCTCACCGACGCTCAATGGAATGACGTGCAGCCGCACGAACGGAAGGTCCGCCACCTCAAGCAGTCGACCGAGTTGGGCATTGAGCACGGCGTGACCCCCCACGGGGCGATGCAGGCCCATTTCATCCACCACGAAGACGCAGTGCGGCGGCACCTCCCGGGACAACAGCCGTTGACGTTCCAGGCGAACCGCGACAAGTTCGTCGACCACGGCCGGCGGCTGCAATCCACCCGCCGAGATGACAGCGCGGGCATACTCCTCGGTCTGCAACAGGCCGGGCACCAGGCATGCCTCGAAGGCTCGGAGGCGCGTCGCCCGCTGCTCGTAGCCGCGCCACGGGACGAACCAGGATGGGCCGTGTTCCTGGTCCGCAGCCTTGAGGAGTTCGGCGAGGAGGCCGCCGGTGGCCAGGGCTTCGTCGGCGGCCACCGCGAATTCCATCGTCGGTCGGCGACGGCCGGTCTCGATGGCGGCCACCGTGGACGGACTCCACCTGATCAGGGTCGCCAGAGCTTCCTGGGACACGTCGGCACCGGCGCGGGCGGCCTTCAACGCCCGTACCCACATCTCGATGTTCATCCTTACCTCTCCGGTAAGTACGTGACTGCGCTGCGTAGTAAGCCCTGGAATCCTCCCGTGTCCGCGCCGCGCCGTCCAGGGTGGAGAGCACGCGGCCCGGCTGGTGGAGGCGATGACCCGGCGGTCGGTCCTGCGTCGGGGCCGTCCCGGTCACTCCCCCGGTCGGGGCGGCCCCTTGATCGAACGGGAGGAGGTCAGCCGTGCTCGGATTCATTCCTGGTCGGGGCGGGGCGCGGTGGTCGTACTCGATGAGGAACGTGGCGGCGACGGCCGTGCCGGGCGCGATCGAGCTGGCACACGGCGGTGTGGCGCGTCTCGCGCGGGCACCTGACACCCCAACGAGCGTGATGCCTGTCAGTCATCAAGATGACTCACCGGCATCACGCTCACCGAAGTGTTGCCTCCCGCCAGCCGCCGGCGGTGCGGAGTGAGTCGGCCGCACCTGCCGATGCGACCGCTGTGGCGGTGTCGCGGCTGCGGCGCGCACTGGCCCTGCCAACCGGCGCGGCTGGCGTTGCTGGCCGAGTACCGGGACGACCGCACGGCGCTGCTGTTCTACCTGGGCACGCTGATGGCGGAGGCGGGCGATCAGCTCGCCCGGCTGAGCGGGCGACCCGCCGACCTGCACGCACGCTTTCTGGGCTGGGTGCGCGGCCGGGGCGGCACAATGTTTCACGTGAATCATGAGCCGGGCGCCGAGATCCACCACACCGATCCGTTCGCGGTGCCGGCCGGGCAACGGTCGCCGGCCCGCCGGCTGCGGGGTCGGCTCGCCGCGCCGGTCACCCTCTGGACGGCGCCCGGCCCGGCGGGTCTGACGGTCGCGTCGACACTGGTCGCCGAGGGGGAGCCGGACCGGCTGCTCGGGCTGATCGACCCGGAGTCCGACCTCTGGGCCGCCGTCGAGGAGGCGGGTCGGTTCGCCGTCGCGCCGCTCGGCCCGCCACACCGGCAGCTCGCCGACCGCTTCGCCGGCCTCTTTCCCGCGCCGGGAGGGCTCTTCGCCTCCGGCGGGTGGACCGACACGCCCTACGGGCCGGTGCCGTCCGACGCCGGCGGCTGGGCGGGGTGCCGGCTGGACACCGCCCGGGAGTACGGCTGGGGCCTGCTGGTGGAGGCCACCATCGAGGCCGTCGACCTGGCCGAGGACACCACCCCGCTGCTGCACTACCGGGGGCGGTACCTCGAGCTGCCGGGCTGACCAGGGGCCTGGGAGCGCGACCGGTCACCGGGGTGACGTAGGTCACTCGGCGCACCCAGCCAACCGCTCGGCGCACTCGACGACCGGCGTCGATCTCGACCTTCCCCGGCGGGGAGCGTGCCTCCTACGGTGCGCGCAACTACCCCCGACGCCTGTGAAGGTGGTGATCCACAGATGTCCACGGACACACCCGCGCCGACCGCTTCCCAGCCGGACAAGTACCTGGCCGTACAACAGTCAGACGAGTTCGCCGGGTTGCGGCGCGCGTTGCGCGGCTTCGTCTTCCCGATGACCGTCGCGTTCTTCCTGTGGTACGCGCTCTACGTCATTCTCTCCGCGTACGCCCGGGACTTCATGGGCACGAAGCTGTTCGGCAGCAACATCAACGTTGCCCTGGTCTTCGGCCTGCTCCAGTTCGTCTCGACGTTCCTGATCGCCTGGCTTTACTCCCGGTACGCCGACCGGAAGATCGACCCGGTGGCCGACCGCATCCGTGCCGAAATCGGGGAGGTGACCCACGATGACGGTCCACGCGGCTGACCTGCTCCTCGCGGCCGACGCGACGAACCACACGGCCCGCAACCTGACCATCACGCTGTTCCTGGTGTTCGTGGCGGTGACCCTGGGCATCACCATCTGGGCCAGCCGGCAGACCAAGACGGCCACGGACTTCTACGCCGGCGGCCGCTCCTTCTCCGGTTTCCAGAACGGCATGGCGATCGGTGGCGACTACATGTCGGCCGCCTCGTTCCTCGGCATCGCCGGCATCATCGCGCTCTACGGCTACGACGGCTTCCTCTACTCGATCGGCTTCCTGGTCGCCTGGCTGGTGGCCCTCCTGCTGGTCGCGGAGCTGCTGCGCAACTCCGGCCGGTACACGATGGCCGACGTGCTGGCGTTCCGGATGCGGCAGCGTCCGGTGCGTACGGCAGCTGCCGTCTCCACCATCACCGTCTCGATCTTCTATCTGCTCGCCCAGATGGTCGGCGCCGGCGCGCTCGTCGCGCTGCTGCTCGGCATCAAGCCCGGGACGACCTTCCTCGGCATGGATGCCGCCACGGCCAAGGTGGCGACCATCATCATGGTCGGCGCCCTGATGATCATCTACGTGACCGTGGGTGGCATGAAGGGCACCACGTACGTGCAGATCGTCAAGGCGTTCCTGCTGATGAGCGGCGCCCTGCTGATGACCGTGCTGGTGCTGGCGAAGTACCACTTCAACCTGTCCGAGCTGCTCGGCGCCGCCGCCTCCGCGTCCGGCAAGGGCGACAAACTCCTGGAACCGGGCCTGCGGTACGGGGTGGAGGTCGCCGGGAACGCCACGCAGACGTTCTACAACAAGATGGACCTGCTCTCGCTCGGCATCGCCCTGGTGCTCGGCACGGCCGGTCTGCCGCACATCCTGATCCGCTTCTACACCGTGCCGACCGCCAAGGCGGCCCGTAAGAGCGTGCTCTGGGCCATCGGCATCATCGGCACCTTCTACCTGCTCACCCTGGCCCTCGGCTTCGGCGCGGCGGCGATGGTGGGTGGTCCGGCGATCATCGCGCAGGACAAGGCCGGCAACACCGCCGCGCCGCAGTTGGCCGAGGCGCTCGGCCTGGAGTTCTTCGGCGGTGACCTGGGTGGCGCGGCCCTGCTGGCGATCATCGCGGCGGTCGCCTTCGCCACCATCCTGGCCGTGGTCGCCGGATTGACCCTGGCCTCCTCGTCCAGCCTGGCCCACGACTTCTACGCGAACGTCCTGAAGAAGGGCGAGACGTCCGAGCGCCAGGAGGTACGGGTCGCCCGGATCTCCGCCCTGGTCATCGGCGCGATCTCGATCCTGCTGTCGATCTACGCGCAGAACCTCAACGTGGCGTTCCTCGTGGCGTTGGCCTTCGCGGTCGCCGCCTCGGGCAACCTGCCGGCGATCCTCTACAGCCTGTTCTGGAAGCGGTTCAACACCTCCGGAGCGGTATGGGCGATCTACGGCGGTCTGATCTCGGCCGTGGTGCTGGTGTTCTTCTCACCGGTGGTGTCGGGCGCGGCGACGTCGATGTTCCCGGACCATGACTGGCAGTGGTTCCCGCTGTCCAACCCGGGCATCCTGTCCATCCCGTTCGGGTTCCTCTGCGGGTTCGTCGGCACGCTCATCTCGAAGGAGCACGACGAGGACAAGTACGCCGAGCTGGAGGTCCGCGCCCTCACCGGCGCGGGTGCGCACTGACGCGCTAGCTGTTAGGAAGGGCCCCCTGTACAACGCCAGGCGTTAGCAGGGGGCCCTTCCTTCAGTCGGTAGGCTGACCGGCATGAAGGTTGCTACGCGCTTTGGGTCTGGTCACCGCGTTCTTGTCACCGGCGGCGCCGGTTTCGTTCCGTCGCACCTGGTCGACTCGCTGATCGCCCGCGGGTGCACGGTGGTGGCCCTGGACAACTTCGTCACCGGTTCCAAGGAGAACGTCGCCCACCTGCTGGACCGGCCAACCTTCACCCTGGTCGAGGCGGACCTCTCCGACGGCCTGCCGACGCACCACCCGGCGCTGGCCGAGCGCTTCGACGCGATCCTGCACATGGCCTCGCCGGCCAGCCCCACCGACTTCGCCCAGCTTCCGGTGGAGATCCTCCGGGTCGGGTCGGTGGGCACCCTGCACCTGCTGGACCGCGCGGTCGCCGACGGCGCCCGGTTCCTGATGGCCTCCACCAGCGAGGCGTACGGGGACCCGAAGGAGCACCCGCAGCGCGAGACCTACTGGGGCAACGTCAACCCCATCGGCGTCCGCAGCGTCTACGACGAGGCGAAGCGCTTCTCCGAGGCGGCCACCATGGCGTACCACCGGTACCGGGGGCTGGACGCCGCGATCGTGCGGATCTTCAACACGTACGGCCCGCGGATGCGCCCGGACGACGGTCGCGCCATCCCGACCTTCATCTCCCAGGCGCTGCGTGACGAGCCGATCACCGTGCACGGCACCGGCAACCAGACCCGATCGATCTGCTTCGTCGAGGATCTGGTGCGGGGCATCCTGCTGCTGCTCGACTCGACCGAGACCGGGCCGGTCAACTGCGGTACCGAGCACGAGATGTCCATGCGTCAACTCGCCGAGTTGATCGTGTCACTCTCCGACAGCAACTCGGAGGTGACGTACATCACGCGCAGCGCGGACGACCCAGAGATGCGGCGCCCCGACCTGACCCTCGCCCGTGAACTGCTCGGATACGAGCCGGCCGTGACGCCCGAAGACGGCCTGCGACGCACGATCGAGTACTTCCGGGCGCGGCTAGGGTAACCGGCTCGCGGCGGACCGCCGATCGCTGAGTGTCACCTGAGGGCGGTAGTGGCCCTCGCTACGTACTCTGAGTTGCATGTCAGCGACCCCTGCCGGCGTTCCCCACCCGTACCTGCACCGCAGCGCCGGGCGCGCCTCGGTGCCCGGCCCCGACCGGGGCGCCTCCGGACGCGCGCGTCCGGCCGAGGCGCGCTTCTACCCGTCGTACGACGATCGGCAGGTCGGCCCCGGCGGGCCGACGGGACCGGGCGGGCCGGGTGGCGCCGGCGGGTCGGGACGGCGTGGTCCCCGCCCACGCTGGGGGCGGATCGGCCTGGTGGCGGGCATCGCGGTGCTGGTGTTGGCGCTGCTCGGCGGCCTGGGCGCGTGGCTGTACGCGCGCGGCCTCAACAACGACCTGGCCCGCACCGATCCCTTCGCGGAGATCACCGGCGGCCGTCCGGCGAAGCCCGTCGACGGCGCGTTGAACATCCTGCTGGTCGGCAGCGACTCCCGGGACCCGGACGCGCCGGTCGACACCAAGAGCCAGTGGCGGGCCGACACGATCATCGTGATGCACATCCCGGCCGACCATAAGGAGGCGTACCTGGTCTCCATCCCGCGTGACCTGTACGTGCCGATCCCGGAGAGCGCGGGCGCGGACTGCGGCTCCGGCCGGCGCGCGAAGATCAACGCAGCGTTCGCCTTCGGTGGCCTGCCGCTGGCGGTCCGTACCGTCGAGTGCTTCAGCGACGTCCGGATCGACCACGTCATGGCGATCGACTTCGGCGGGTTCAAGG
Organism: Micromonospora sp. CA-248212; assembly: GCF_050948405.1. Classification (NCBI taxonomy): domain Bacteria; kingdom Bacillati; phylum Actinomycetota; class Actinomycetes; order Micromonosporales; family Micromonosporaceae; genus Micromonospora; species Micromonospora sp. CA-248212. Next base: position 7,131,799 of record NZ_CP192023.1, read on the forward strand.
AGGTCACCGACGCCCTCGGCGGGGTGGACCTGAAGGTGGAGCGGACGATCACCTCGATCCACAAGCCGTACCGGACGTTCACCAAGGGCACCAACCACATGGACGGCGCGGAGGCGCTGGACTGGATCCGGCAGCGTAAGCAGTTCCCGGACGGCGACTTCGCCCGGATGCGGCACCAGCAGGACTTCCTGCGGGCGCTGATGGACAAGGCGGCCAGCACCGGCACCCTGGCGAACCCGAAGAAGCTCAACGACTTCCTCAAGTCGGTGACCGCGGCGGTGACCGTCGACCAGGGCTTCTCGTTGACCGATATGGCGGTGCAGTTCCGGAGCCTGCGTGGTGAGAACCTCACGTTCCTGACCAGCCCGAACTCGGGCAGCGACACCATCAACGGCGAGTCGGTGGTGGTGTCGGACCGGGAGAAGGCGCTGGCGATGTACAAGGCCATGTCGGCGGACACGATGGCGGACTGGGTGAAGGCCAACCCGCCGAAGAGCAACGACGGCGGCTGAGCCTCCTCTCCTGCCCCCACTCCGTAAGTGTCTTGACCGTCCATTGGGGATTGTCTTAGGTTTGGGCCTCGCACCTCGATCAATGACAACCACGGACACGGCAGGGGCCCTGGCCGGGCGAACCGCTTGCCGGGCGTCTCGATCGAGGGAGGCGCCCGGCATCGCTTCGGGTCGTTGCCCTCTGCCACCAAGGCGAGGAGAAGTCGATGACAGGCAAGCTGCACAAGGCGTTAGGGGCGACGGCCGCCGCCGCGCTCATCACGGGGGCTGGCCTGGCAGCCACCGCCGCACCGGCTCAGGCTGCCGCCCTCGGGTGCCCGTACCCCTACACGTGCCTCTCCGACCAGGACAAGGTCATCGATCACAAGTACCAGGTCGTGACCTCGGGCTTCCAGTCCATCTCGAACGGGGTCGATGTCGTGTACGGCGCCAACAGCCGCAACGACGACGTTGTGTACGTCCGGTACACCACCGGGCTGATCAAGTGCATGGCCGCCGGCAAGCCCAACACCCTCTACGACGTCGGGTACTACGGGATCCCCAACGGGATCCGCATCGACTCGGCGTCCACCTGCGCGTACGGGCCGATTCCGCCAGCGAGCAAGTAGACCCTGCGGGGGTCCGACCCATCCGGGTCGGGCCCCCTTTTCGCGCGTGCCACACCAGGTGCCGCGCCAACTTGTCAGATAGAATCGGACATTAGGGGCATTGAGGCGTTCGAGCCGATCAGGCCATCGCTGCCTCGCCTTTCTGGTCATCGAGTGGGGGCGATCGCCTGGTTGACGGTGCCTGGCGAGCGAATTGAGTCCAGATGAACTCGCAAAGTCGAATTGATGTACGTACAGTGGTGCCGCCCCCTCCTGATCACGAGCTGGAGCACGAATGCCGGTTCAGGCCAGCCGTCGCCCTCCGTCCACTACATCCGCCGCGCAGAGCGGTCGTATCGCCGCGTCCATACCGGTGCAGCCCGGCCCGTCGGGCGGCGGCCCGGGCGGTCGTCCGCCAGGTGCCGGCGACAGCCGGACAGGCGGCAAGGGGCCGGCGAAGAAGCGGCCCCGGCGCAAGGATCCGCTCTGGGCCCGCCTGACCGTGATCTTCGGTGCGGTGCTGATGCTCAGCAGCGGGGTGGCGATCGTCGGCACGAAGGTGCTGGTCGGTCAGGCCACCGGTGACATCGCCCAGCGCAACCTGCTCGGCGACGCCGGCAAGACCGACGCCGAGGGTGGCGCGAGCCTGGACGGGCCGATCGACATGCTGCTGCTCGGCGTGGACGCCCGGGAACGCTGGGCCGCCGACGACGTCCGGTCGGACAGCATCATCGTCCTGCACATCCCGGCCTCGCACGACCAGGCGTACCTGATCTCGATCCCCCGCGACACCGAGGCGCAGATCCCCCCGTTCAAGAAGAGCGGCTACACCGGTGGCACCGACAAGATCAACGCCGCCTTCCAGGCCGGTGCCCGCAACGGTGGCGGCTGGGAGGGTGGCGCCCAGCTCATGGCGCAGACGATCAAGCGCCTCACCGGCATCAGCTTCGACGGCGCGGCGATTATCAACTTCGGGGGTTTCAAGAACGTCATCGACACCCTGGGCACCGTGCGCATCTGCGTGACCCAGGAGGTCACGTCGCTGCACATGAGTTATGTCGACGGTAAGCCGATGTGGAACGCCGACGCCAAGAAGACCGGCAAGACGATGAAGCCGGTGGTGCACAAGAAGGGCTGCCAGGAGATGGAGGGTTGGGCTGCGCTCGACTACTCGCGGCAGCGCAAGACCCTCCGCAACGGCGACTACGACCGGCAGCAGAACCAGCAGCAACTGATCAAGGCGATGGCCCGCAAGGCCAACGACGGCGGCATGCTGACCAACCCGGCCAAGATGAACTCGTTGATCAAGGCAGCCGGCAAGGCCTTCGTCCTGGACACCGGCGGCGTGCCGATCGAGAACTTCATCTTCACCATGCGTGGCGTCACCGCCAACGAGTTGACCATGTTGAAGACCAACAACGGCAGCTTCAACGGCAACGGCAACAACCGTGAGGCGTTGAACGAGGAGACGATGGCGATGTTCGAGGCGGTCAAGCAGGACAAGCTCGCCGAGTTCGTCTTCACCCACCCCGAGGTGATCTCCGGCCGGAAGTGACGGCCAAGTCGCGGAAAGCCCGGCGACCGTTCCGTCACTGACCGTAGCCTGACGTGAGCAAGGTTCACGTATCGGCTGCGGGGAGGCGGTCACGTCCAGGTGGGGACGGAACGCGGCCGGCCGGGCACACCCGGCCGGGTCGCGCCGCGATCGCTGGCCACGCCTCCTGCTCGCCGTCGGACTGGCCCTAGTCCTGCTGGCCGGGCTCGCGGTGATGGGCCTCAAGACACTGACCCACCGGTACGACCGTACGGTCACCAAGGAGCAGTTGCTCGACGCCAACGCCCGAACCGACCGGACCGACCTGGACGGGGCGCTCAACTACCTGCTGATCGGCACCGACAAACGCGCCGGCGGCAGCGAGCCGGACCAGCGCTCCGACACCATCCTCATCGTGCACGTACCCGCCGGACGGCGTGCGGCGTACCTGGTCTCCATCCCGCGTGACCTGCTGGTCGCCATCCCACCGGCGAACGGCTTCGGCGGCGGCCCCGACAAGATCAACGCCGCGTACGAGCACGGTGGCGGCGGATCGGCCGGCGCCCGACTGCTCTCCACCACCCTGAACCGGCTCACCGGCATCCGGTTCGACGGCGCCGCCCTGATCGACTTCTCCGGTTTCCGGAAGGTGATCGACCTTTTGGGCGGGGTGCAGATGTGCGTCGACACCGAGGTGCGCTCGATCCACACCAACCGGGTCTTCCGGACCGGCTGCCAGCGGATGGACGGGGCACAGGCGCTGGACTACGTACGGCAGCGCTACGACCTGCCCGGGGGCGACTACGACCGGCAGCGCCACCAGCAGCAACTCCTGCGGGCGATGCTGGACAGCGCCGGCGACGCCGACCTGCGCAACAATCCGGTGAAGCTGGACCAGGTGCTCCGGGCGGTCGGCGGCTCGTTGACCGTCGACACCAACGGCGTACCCCTTGAGGATCTGCTCCTCGCGCTCCGCGCGCTGCCGCCCGACGGAATGCGCGGCGTCCAGGTGCCCTCGTCCCCGCAGACCATCGACCAGGTCTCGTACGTGGTGCTCGACAACGGCGGCAACGGGCTGTTCGAGGCGGTCCGGGGCACCCGCGTACCGGACTGGGCGCAGGCCAACCCGCGCTGGGTGACCCGGTTGTGACCGTGGCGACGGCCGGGTCGGTGCCGATCCGGCCCCCGAGGATCTAGTGTTGCTTCCTGTGTTCGGACCCCAGGTTCCCACCGTGCCCGTGACCGAGATCGCCGACGACACCTACCTGCTCGATGTGCGGGAGGCCGACGAATGGGCGGCCGGCCACGCCCCCACCGCCCACCACCTGCCGATGATGGAACTGCCCGCGCGGCTGGCCGAGGTGCCGACCGACCGGGACGTGGCCGTCATCTGCCGCTCCGGTGGACGATCCGCCCAGGTCGTCGCCTACCTGATCAACAACGGGTGGGGTCAGGTGCGCAACGCCGACGGCGGGATGCGCCAGTGGGCAGCGGTCGGCCGAGCAGTGGTCGACGCGAACGGGCAGCCCGGCCAGGTCATCTGAGGCGGCCGGGATGGGCGGGCCACTGGTCTTCGCGCACCGCGGCGCCTCGTACGACCTTCCGGAGCACACCCTCGCCGCGTACCTGCGCGCCCTCGACGAGGGCGCCGACGGGCTGGAGTGCGACGTCCGGCTGACCCGGGACGGTCATCTGGTCTGCGTACACGACCGGCGGCTGGACCGCACGAGCAACGGTCGCGGGCTGGTCAGCGCGCGAACTCTCGCCGAGTTGGACGCGCTGGACTTCGGCTCGTGGCATCCGGCCGGCGCGCCGAGCGGTGACCTGCCGCCGGACGAGTCGCACACCCGGCTGTTGACCCTGGCCCGGCTGCTCGACGCGGTGCTCGCCGCCGGGCGGCCCGTCCGGTTGCTCGTCGAGACGAAGCATCCGTCCCGCTTCGGCTCGTTGGTGGAGCGGCGGCTGGTCGACCTGCTGCGGCAGTACGGGCTGGTCGATCCGGCACCGGACGACCCGGTCCAGGTGACCGTCATGTCGTTCTCCCCGCTGGCCGTACGCCGGGTCCGGGAGTTGGCCCCGGCGCTGCCCACGGTGCTGCTGCTGGAGGTGCTTCCACCCTGGCTGCGGCTGGGCCGGCTGCCGTTCGGCGCCCGCATCGCCGGCCCGGGCATCGGCCTGCTCCGGGCCCGCCCCCACCTGCTGCCCGCGCTGCGCGCCGCCGGCAACCAGGTGTACGTCTGGACGGTCAACGAGCCGGCCGACGTGGAGCTGGTGCTGGCCGGGGAGGTGGACGGGATCATCACGGACCGACCGGCGCACGTGCTGGCCCGGCGGGACCGCTGAACGGGCCGCGACGCCGAGCCGGCCGTCCAGCGCGTCGACCGCCGGCAGCGCCTACGCCTACGCCCACCCGACAACCGGGGGTGCCGAAAGCCGGGCCGGCGGGGCAGACTCGGCACATGCCGGAGCGTATCGATTTTCCCGCTCTTCTCGCCGGCCACACCGTCGTGATCGAGATGATCAATGCGGGGGACGCGGGCCTGCCGGTCCTCACCCAACTCCTCCGGATGGCCCAACCGGCGCTGTCCGCGAGCGGAATGGCGTTCGTCGAGTTCGGTCCGACGGGCGGCCGGGTGATCGCGGCCACCGGCGCGGCGGAGTGGGCGCTCGGCCGCCCGCTCGCGGCGGACGACCCGGACACGGTCCGGCTGCTCTCCGGCCCCCGGGTGAGCCAGGTCCGGGTGACCGATCTGAGCGGCAAGCTCGCCGCCGAACTCGCCGGCAGCGGCCTGCACCGGATGGTGGTGTCCCGGGCCGAGATCGGCGGTCACACCGTCGGCAGCCTGCACGCCCTCTATCCGGGCGACGACGAGCCGGGCGCCGAGCAGCAGGGCGTCATCGCGTACCTCGCCTCGTGCGTCGCCCACATGTACGGCGACCAGAGCGGACTGCCGGTGCACGGCGACGGGCCGGTGGTGGCGGCGCTCGCCGACGGGCTGGCGGTGGTCGACCGGGACGGGCACGTCCGGCTGTGGAACCCGGCCGCCGTCCAGGTCACCGGCTGCACGACGGGCCAGGCCCTGAACCGGCCGTTGCCGCTGCCGCTGCCGCCTGCCGGCCAGGTTCGCGACCACCGGCTGCCGGACGGGCGCTGGCTGCGCATCACCTCCGGCGACCTGCCCGGCCCGGGCGCGCTGCGGGTGGTCACCTTCCGCGACATCACCGACCAGCAGCGCCGCGATCACGACCGGGAGCTGTTCGTCGCGGTGACCAGCCACGAGCTACGCACGCCGGTCACCGTCATCAAGGGGTACGCGGACACCCTCACCGACCACTGGGAGTCGCTGACCGACGGCGACCGACGGCAGGCCGCCCGGGTGATCGGGCAGCGCGCCAACGAGCTGGCCCGGTTGGTCGACCGGCTGCTCTCCTCGGCGGCCGAGACGGGGCCCGCGGACGAGCCGCCCACCCCGTTCGACCTCGGTGCGGCGCTGCGCGCGGCGGTCGTGGACCTGCCGGCGGAGCTGCGGCACCGGCTGACGCTCCGCCTGCCCGTCGACCTGCCCAAGGCGCTCGGCCACCGTCCCAGTTTGGCCACCGTCCTGACCGAGCTGGTGACCAACGCCGGCAAGTACTCGCCGCCGGGCTCCCCCATCGAGATCACGGCCGGGGTCGACGGTCAGTTGGTCGCGTTCCGGGTGAGCGACCGCGGCATCAGCATCCGGCCGGAGCACGTGGAACGGGCGTTCGACCGGTTCTGGCAGGGCGAGTCCGGTGACCGGCGCGGCTACCCCGGGGCGGGGCTGGGCCTCTATCTCGTCCGCCGGATCGTTGAACAGCAGAATGGATGGGTATCCCTACGTCCGAGGACCGACGGCGGTACGGTCGCAGAGGTGCGGCTACCGCGCGGTTGACCTGCGGGGCGCGACGTGGAGGCGACGGTGGCGACGGCGGCGAGGGATCGGGCGTGGTGCGTGGTGGTTCCCCACCACCCCGCCGGCGCACGACTGGCCCGGCATCGGCTCGCCGACGACCTGGCGGACGTCGTGCCCCCGGCGCTCGTCGCGGATCTGATCGCGGTGCTCGCCGAACTGGTGGGCAACTCGGTCCGGCACGCCCACCCGCTGCCCGGCGGCGTGGTCCGGGTGGCCTGGCGGCTGCGGCCGTCCGCCGACGGCCCACGGATCCAGTTGCGGGTGACCGACGGCGGCGCGGCCACCGGCCCACGGATCCGCACCGCCGGCCTCGACGCGGCGGACGGGCGGGGCCTGCACATCGTCGCCGGCCTGGCGACCCGCTGGGGTGTCGAGCGGGACGGTATGGGTCAGCGCGTCTGGGCGGAGTTCGACCCCACTCCCACCCCCGGCCTGGTGCCGGCCGGCTAACACCTTCATGATCAACTCGCGCTGGGTTGGGTGGGTCCGGGTCATGCCGGGGCCGGCGGGGCTCTAGGCTGTGACGCCGTGAGCAAGCGTCGAAAGAGCCAGCGAGCAGCCACCGACACCACTCCCCGTCGGGACAAGGTGCGGGACGTCTTCGTGCCGCGTCCCTTCGAGGGCCTGGTCGACGAGCCCGAGTGGATCGCGCTGCGCGAGCTGGTGCCCGCCGCGTCCGCCCCGCTGCGCCTGGCGCCCGCCCTGGTCGAGGAGTTCGGCGACCGGTCGGCGACCCTGGCCACGGTGCTGCCGATGGCCGCGCCGGCGGTGAGCAAGCCGGACGGCCAGGTGCTCATCGGTCTACAGCGTCACCAGCAGTCCGGCGATGTCTCCCGGGACCTGGCCGAGGCGCTCCTCAGCGCGCTGCGCACCGAGCCGGGCGGCCAGGTTTCCGTGCCGCCGCTGCCCGGCCCCGGGCCGCGACTTCAGGACATCCTCGTGGACGGCCCGCTGGAGATCAGCATGCACGACGGGTTCGAGTTCTGGCTCGATCCCGGCGCGACCGATGACCCGAGCGTCCAGGCGTCCCTGGAGCGGGCGAACGCCGCCATCTACCCGACGGTGCGGATGACCTCCGCGAAGGCCGCGTACTGGTGCCGGGTCCCCGAGAAGGCGCACGTGCGCTGGGTGCTGCCGGACGACGAGGACGCCGCCCTCGACGCGCTGGCCCGGCTCGGCGCGGCCGGCACGCTGACGCTCGGCGACCAGACCAAGTTCGCCGGGATGTTCCGCGCCCACGGCCGGCTCGTACCCGTCTGGGACCTGCCCGAGGAGACGCCGGCGAGCGAGTGGGAGGACCCGGTGGCGCAGTTCGCCAAGCGGTACGTGGAGGCTCTCGCCAGCACCGAGGTGTTGGACGCCGCCGGCCGGCGGGCCCGCCAGGGGTTGCTCGGCCGACAGCTCACCCTGCGCTGAGGCGTTGTTAGGAAGGGCCCCTTGCTATGCACTAGGCGTTAGCAGGGGGCCCTTCCTTCAGGGGGGCGCGGACGATCGGGCAGGACATGCAGCGCGGGCCGCCCCGGCCGGAGCCCAACTCTGAACCGGCGATCGGGATGATCTCGATGCCGGCCCGCTCCAACTGCGCGTTGGTCTCCGTGTTGCGCTCATAACCGACGCACAGCCGGGGCGCGAGGGCGAGGGTGTTGTTGCCGTCGTCCCACTGTTCGCGTTCCGCGGTCACCGGGTCCAGGCCGGTGTCGATGACCCGCAGCTGGTCCAGGTCCATCGCGTCGGCGGCGGCTCGCAGGAAGGGCGCCGGGCCGTCCACCCGTGGGTCCTCGCCGTCCGCGCCGGCGATGACGGTGTACGCCGAGAGCGTGCTGGCGATGTTCGGATACATCAGGACGGCGTCGACGTCGACCATCGTGCAGACGGTGTCCAGGTGCATCGTGGCGCGTTTCTGGGCGATCGGCACCACCAGGATGGTGTGGGCCAGGCCGGCGGCGAAGACCTGCCGGCCGAGGCGTTCCGCGCCCGCCGGGGTGGTCCGCTCACCCACGCCGACCGCCAGCACGCCGGGTGCGAGCAGCAGCACGTCCCCGCCCTCCAGGTGTTCCAGGTCGGGGCGGTAGACGAACTCGGTGCCGGCGAACCGGGGGTGGTGCCGGTAGATGGCGTCGGTCAGGGTGGTCTCCCGGCGGCGGGCCGGCATGGCGAGGCTGGTGACGCCGACCCGGTCGCCGATCCACAGCGACGAGTCCCGGGTGAAGAGCAGGTTGGGCAGCGGGTCGATGACGAAGTCGTGCCGGTCCATCAGGGTGTAGACGAGCCCGCCCGGCCGCTCCGAGCTGATCCGCAGCTCCTCGTGGGCCAGCCCGGCGGTCAGCACGTCGGCCAGCGCGGCCGGGTCCAGGTAGGCGAGGTGGTCGGCGACCCGGGCGCGGAGCGTGTCGCCGAGGCGGCGCGAGCGCAGCACCTGCTCGGTCAGTTCGGCGCGGGCGTCCGCGACGGCCAGCGCCTCGGCCAGCAGGGTGGCCAGGTAGAGCACCTCGACCCCGCGCTCGCGCAGCGCCGCCGCGAAGGCGTCGTGCTCCTCCTGCGCGCGGCCGACCCAGGGGATCGCGTCGAACAGGAGCGAGTCGTTGTTGCGCGGGGTGAGCCGGGCCAGCTCCGGGCCGGGCCGGTGCAGCAGGACGGTGCCGAGCCGGCCGACTTCACTGTCGACGTAGTGGGTCACTCCCGCAGCGTAGGGCAGGGTTTGGCGGCATCCGAGAAAAGAACTGTGGATGAATATGGCATTCATCCACAGTCACTCCGGCGTTCCGGCTTGCCGAACACCCACAGTGGCAACGTAGGGTAGTGAGGACATAACTTCGAGGGACCTTTTGCCGGAGGTCGCGATGACTGTCTTTCCCGCACGACGAGCCGTACCGACCGCACGGGCACTGCCGCCCATCGCGGTTCCCCACCCCCGCGTCGAGGCGCCGGGGGCTCTCGAACCGATCCGCCCCACACCGCTCGAGTGGGCCCGACGCCGCCGTGCCGAGCGAGGCGCCCGTCGGCTGGAGGCGGCCGGCGCGCGGGCACTCGGTCAACTCGACCACCTCGGGCCGTCCTGGCACGTCATCGAGTGGCCCCGCACCGACGTGGCGGACGTCCTGCTCGACCGCGCGCAGGACGACCGCGCCGGTTTCCTCGCCATCGGGCCGAGCGGCCTGTTCGCGGTGACCATCGCCGACCACGGCCGGGCCCGGGTGCTCGTCGCCGGGGACGTCGTACAGATCAACGGGAAGCGGCCCCCGTACGTGACCGAGGCCCGCCGGGACGCCAAGCGGGCCAGCAAGGCCCTCTCCGACGCGGTGGGGCTGACCATCCCGGTGACGCCCGTGCTGACCTTCGTGGGTTCCGGCGTGATCAGCGTCTACGGCCTCCCGAAGGACTGCCTGATGGCCACCCACCGGGAGCTGGACCGGCTTCTCGTGGCCGGTGGCAACCGGATCAGCCCGACCACGGCCGAGAAGCTGGCACGGGTGGCACAGCACCCGAGCACCTGGCTGAACGGCACGTACCGTCCATCGGCCGACTACCGGTGGTACGAGGAGGGCCGAACGGCCGCTGACAAGGCGGCCCACCGCCGGTAACGTCACCGGCGACGCCACGCGGCCCCGGTCCCCCACCTACCCACCGGCTCCCGCGCCGTCGCCGGCCGCCCGGGAGTTCTCCGCTGCGGCGCGGTGACCCGGCTCGCTCGGTGAATCCGTCGTTGACCGGCTAGCGTGGACAGTCCGTCGTTGTACATAGGAGGCGCGGTGGCCCACGTCGAACTCTCGCTCTCAGAAGTGTTCGTGCCCTCGGCCCGAGCCTCGACAGAGTCTGAGTTCGACAATGTCGGCCAGTGGTCCTCGACCGTCGGGCGGGCGGACGAGCCCTGCCTGCTGATCGACGCCGACACCCGGGTGGTGGCCATCTCCACCGCCGGCTGCGCGCTGCTCTGCCTGGGCGAGCCCGCCGGCCTGATCGGGCGTCCACTGCTCGACGGCGGCCTTCGCCTGCTCGACTTCACCGCGAACCGGGGCGAGCTGACCGAGGCCGAGATCGACAAGATTCCGCCCCTGCTGGCGCTCTCCTCCGGCCGGCTCGCCCGGGGCCTGCTGCGGGTGCAGGCCGCCTCCGGCGGGGGGCCTGACGCGACGGTCGACGCGATCTCCACGCCGGTGCTCTCCGACGGCGCCGTCGCGGGCTCGCTCACCTTCTTCTCCGAGGTCTGACCTGCGGCGCGATGTGGTGTTCGCCGCACGCGGCGATGCCCAGATGGGCTCGGTTCCACGCCGTAGGGTGCCCTCATGCTCGATATCACTCTGCTGCCGGGGGAGTACGCCGTGTGCCGGCTCGGTGGCGGCACCGCCCTGCCGGACGAGTTGTCGAGCGGGCTGGGTCGCGCCGACGTGGTCACGGTGAGCTGGACCGCCGACGGGATCTCGGTGATCTGCCCGGCCGATCGGTTGCCCGACGAGGCCGTGGTGGAGACCATCTGGCGCTGCCTTCGCGTCGCCGGTCCGGCGGGCATGGACGGCACCGGCACGCTCGCGGCGCTCGTGGACCCACTCGCCGCGGCCCGGGTCAGCGTGGTCACCTTCTCCACCTTCGACACCGACTACGTGCTGCTGCCGGCCGTCCGACTGACCGAGGGCACAACCGCGTTGGAGCGCGCCGGACACCGCGTCCTCGGCTGAGCTTCACCCGGCCGACCGCTCGCCCTACGATGGGCTCGGCCACCCGGCCGCGACGTATCCCGATGTCCCGAGGACCGGCCCGTGCCGTTCAGCCCACCCCGCCACCCGTCTGCCCCCACCGCGCCCGCGTGGGCGGCGCTGCTGGCGCTCCTCACCATCGGAGCGCTGACCGGCTGCGGAGCACCTCCGGAACTGCGTGACCCGACCGGCGTGCCCACCGGGGCCGGCAGCCCCAGGCCGTCGGGCCCGACCGGCGTCGCGACCGGCACGCCCTCGACCGCGCCGACCGCACCGCCGCCCGCCACCCACGCGGCCACTCCGGAGCCCGGCCTGGTGGCGACGACCTGCCGGAACGGGCCGACCGGGCAGCGGGTGGTGCAGTTGCTGCAGGGACGGGCCTCGGTGCTCCCGGACAACGTCCGGGTCCGGGTCCGCACCGGCCCGTTGTGCGCCGGGGACTGGCAGTACACCGTGCTGGAGGTGACCGGGCACGAGGAGCTTCAGGTCGTCACCCAGGGCGGGCCGACGGCTCTGCAACTGGTCACGGCCGGCACCGACGTGTGCACCATCGAGGTCCGGGCCACCGGGCCGGCCGGAATCCGTACGCTCGCCTGCGATCCATCTCCAGCGGTCGGACCGGGTGCGTAGTCTGGGCGGCATGCCCGGAACACCGCCTACGCGCTACGTGTACCTCGGCCCCGAGGGCACCTTCGCCGAGCAGGCCCTGCGCACCATCCCGGCAGCCGAACACGGCTCCCGTACGCCGGCTCGCAGCGTCGGGGAGGCGCTCGACAGCATCCGGGCCGCAGAGGCCGACGCGGCGCTCGTACCGCTGGAGAACTCGATCGGCGGGGCGGTCGGCGTCACCCTCGACGAGATCGTCGAGGGTGCGCCGCTGGTGATCACCCGCGAGGTGGTCCTGCCGGTGGAGTTCGTGCTCGCCGCGCGTACAGGCACCGCGCTGTCGACGGTCCGCTCCATCGCGGCACACCCGCAGGCGTCCACCCAGTGCCGCGGCTGGCTGCGTGACCACCTGCCCGATGCGACGGTCGTCGATGTCCTCTCCAACGGCGCGGCGGCGGCCGGCGCCGGGTCCGGCGAGTACGACGCGGCGATCTGCGCGCCCATCGGGGCGGCCCGGCACCGGCTCACGCTGCTCGCCGAGAAGATCGCCGACCACCCCGACGCGGTGACCCGGTTCGTGCTGGTCTCCCGTCCCGGGCCACCCCCACCGCCGAGTGGCGACGACCTCACCTCACTGGCCGTCTACATCGCTCACGACCGGGTGGGCGCGCTGCTGTCGGTGCTGGTCGAGCTGGCCGTACGCGGGGTGAACCTGACCCGGATCGAGTCCCGCCCGACCGGTGAGGCGCTGGGCCGGTACGTCTTCTTCCTCGACTGCACCGGGCACGTGGCCGACGTACGCCTGGGTGAGGCGTTGCAGGGGCTGCGCCGGGTGTGCGCGGAGGTCCGTTTCCTCGGGTCCTATCCCCGACACCGTTGGGTCGAGGCCGGCGAGCGGCGGGTGCCCGCGCCGGCCGGCCTGTCGGACGTCGACTACGCCGACGCGGCGGCCTGGCTGGCCCGGCTGCGCACCGGCGAGATGAGCTGACCGGGCCGAGCGCCGAGGCCCTGGGGGTGGGGTGCTCCGGAGCGCGCCCCACCCGGATCGGCGCTCAGCTCAGCAGACCGCCGAGCAGGCCACCCTCCTGCTGCTGCTGACCACTGCCCATGACGGGCGGCTCCTCGGACGGCTGCACCACGACGAAGCCCTGACCGGCGAAGCTCATGGTGAACGACTCGCCGGTGCGTCGACCGAGCAGCGTGCCGAGACCGAGCTGCTCGGCTCGGTGGTAGCCGGTCTGGAGGTTGGCCGACCAGCAGACGGCCGCCTGCGGGTCGACGTACGTCGGGGCGTCCACGTTGAGCACCACGGGAGTGCCCTTGGTCGTGATGGCGATCCGGCCGTACCCGCTGAACACGCAGTTGAACAGCCCGGACGAGGAGGCCATGCCGGCGCCGCCGACCATCCTGATGTCGTACTGCAGGGTCGAGTCGAAGGCGAGCACGCTGGAACCGTTGATGGAGAGCGCGTCGCCCGGCTCCAGGTCGATGATGTGGACGTCCTTGGCCAGCTCGGCGAGGAAGACGTCACCCTGGCCGGTGACCTTCATCAGGGGGACGCCCTCGCCGGTGAGCTTCTGCTTGAGGAACTTGCCGAGGCCGCCCGAGCCCAGCGCCTGGAACTGCACGTTGCCCTGGTAGGCGACCATCGAGCCGACCCGGGCCATCGCCTCGCCGTTGAGCTCGATCTTCAACATCTTGGAGTTCTGCAGACGCATGCCCGCCTGCGCCGACTCCTTCTCCAGATTCTCGGACGAGAACAGCTCGCTGCGCATGAAAGGTTCCTCCTGAAATGGTCGCGGTCGCTGCATCGACCGTAGGTGACCACGGCAACCGGAGGCGATCGGTTCAGCGGCGCGCGGACGGTGGGCTCGCGCGTCAGCCCCAGCCCAGGGCGTGCAGCCGCTCGTCGTCGATGCCGAAGTGGTGGGCGATCTCGTGCACCACTGTCACCGCCACCTCGTCGACGACGTCCTCGTCGTTGTCGCAGATCCGCAGGATCGGGTGGCGGTAGATGAAGATCCGGTCCGGCAGTACGCCGGAGTAGTCCCAGCCCCGGTTGGTGAGCGCGTGCCCCTCGTAGAGGCCGAGCAGGTCGGACTCACCCGGCGGTGGGTCGTCCTCGACGAGGATCACCACGTTGTTCATCAGGCCGAGAAGCCCTTCGGGCACCTCGTCGAGCGCGTCAGCGACCAGCTCCTCGAAGCGCTCGCGGGTCATCTCCACCGGCACGACGTTCATTCTGCCCGACGCGGGACCGATCGGCCGGGTCGCGCTCGGCGACCCGGGCCGTGGTCCACGTGTGTGCGGGTCGCCGGGTCAGGCGGCCAGGCGGGCGGTGAGGGTGATCTCGGCACCCGGCGAGAGCAGGCGGGAGATCGGGCAGTTGGCCTTGGCGGCCTCGGCGAGCTTCTGGAACTCCGCCTCGTCGACCCCGGGCACCTGGCCGACGGTCTCGAGGTCGATCCGGGTCACGCTGAACCCGGCGTCGGTCTTGTCCAGGTGGACCTTGGCGGTGGTCTCGACCGAGGTGGGCGTGGTGCCGGCGTCGGCGAGGGCCTTCGAGAACGCCATCGAGAAGCAGCCCGCGTGCGCGGCGGCGATCAGCTCCTCGGGGTTGGTGCCCTCGCCCTCCTCGAAGCGCGACTTGAAGGAGTAGTTGCCGGACAGGCCGCCCTTACCGGTGCGGACGGTGCCGGAACCCTCGGTGAGATTGCCCTGCCATTGTGCGGAAGCGGTACGGATAGGCATGTTGAGAACGCTAGCGGATACCTGACCTGCGGGCGACCGGCCGGCACCGAGGACCGCCCTGCGATTCCCGTCACCGTGATCGGCGGCGCGGCGGACGTGGGCGGGCGCGCGGTGTCGACGGCAGCGCCGCGACCGAGGGCTGTGCCATGATTCGACGCAGGCCCGTGACCGGCGGAGGGATGGCCGATGCCCGAGGATCTGCCCGTTCCGCGGCAGGGAGACTCGCCCGACGCGCCGGCTGTGATCGAGTGGGGCGCCGACGAGCCCGCGCGGACACGCCGGTTCGGTAATCCCCTGGTCGGCCTGACCCGTGACCCTCGTCTGCCGCTGCTGCTGGCCGGCCTCGGCGCGGTCGCCGGGATCGCGTCGATGATCGGCGAGTGGCTGCTGACGACCGTGCCGAGCGGCGGGGCCGAGGGGCCCAACACGATCGAGGTGCGGGCCAGCGTGTCCGAGATCGGCGGCTTCGGGGTCGCCTATCTCGCCGGCCTGCTCGGCCTGGCCTGCGCCGTGGCCCTGGCGCTGGGGGGCACGGCGGCGGTCCGTGCGAACGCGCGGCTGGTCGGGCTCACGCTGGCCGGCGCGCTCCTGGCGTTGCTGGTCGCCGCTACCGCGACGCTCCACGACACCGGGGAGCGGGCCCTTCTCTACTCGCCCGAGGAAGAGTTCCGGGTCGAGTACGGCCGCGGTCTCGTGCTGGCGTTCGTCGCGTGCGTCCTCTTCGCCGCCGCCCTGCGACTGGCCGGGGCCGTACCGGCCGACGCGTCCGCCGGGCCGGCTGACGACGATGCCCCGGCCGCCGACGTACCCGCGATGCGCTCCTGGCGTCGCCGCCCGGACCCGGGGCCACTCGACGACGGCCTACCCGCCCCCGCCGATCTGACGGTGGAACCGGCCACCCCCTTCGCCCGCCCCGAAAACCCCACCTAACCCCACCCCCACCCCCGCGCCCCGTCCCCGCGCCCCGCGCCCGCGCCCGCGCCCGCGCCGATCTTGCGATTTCTGTCCTCACATAAGGCGCATAAGTCGACAAATCAGCAACCGAAAGTGCAAGATCGGCGAGGCGAGGGCGGGGCGAGAGGCGCGGGCGCGGGAACGGGGCGCGAGAGGCGCGGGCGGGGTTGGACACCTGGCGGGTGCCGCGCGTTGGTGCCCGATTCGCCGGGAAGCCATGGTTGCGACCCTTTCGGCGAGGTACGGTTGCTGCCCGCCGTCACGCCGGGTCTCGACCAGGACCGCACGGCTGGCTGCGACGGCGGTGGGCGAAGGAGGAACGATGACCCGCCCGGGACTGCCCAAGCTGATCGCGACCGACCTCGACGGAACCCTCGTCCGCAGCGACGACACCGTCTCCGCGTACACCCACGGGGTGCTCGACCGGGTGCGGGCCGCCGGTATTCCGGTGGTCGGCGCGACCGGACGCGGCCCTCGCCTGACCGAGCTGACCCGCAACGACATCCGCGCCGCCGACTTCCTGGTGATGGCCGGCGGCGGACGTGTGGTCGACCAGAGCGACCCGGCCGGCCCGGTGGTGCTCCGCGACGAGCGCCTGCCCGCCGAGGTGCTGGCCCGGTTGCTCGCCGACCTGGAGGCCGAGGTCGGCCCGCTGACCGTGATGGTCGAGGCGTCCGACGAGCACGACGCCCCGCTCTGGGGTGACTACCACCCGAGCTGGCCCTACCAGGACCGGTTCGAGGCGCGCACCCGCGACGAGTGCCTCTCCTGCGACGTGCTCAAGGCGTTCGCCAGAACCGCCGACCACCACGTGGACGAACTGCTGGCGGTGGCCCGCCGGATCGTCGAGCCGCAGGTCGCCACGCTCACCCAGGCCGGGCTCGGTTTCATCGAGATCTGCCCGCCCGGGGTGGACAAGGCGACCGGGCTGACCGTCGTGGCGCAGACGCTCGGGGTCGACCCGGCCGACGTGCTGGTCTTCGGCGACATGCCCAACGACCTGCCGATGTTCGAGTGGGCCGGCTGGTCGCGGGTGGCGGTCGCCAACGCTCACCCCGACGTCCGCGCGGCCGCCGACGAGGTGACCCTGCGCAATGATGACGACGGAGTGGCGGTGTATCTGGACCGACTACTCTCCCGATGATGGGAGAGACACCCCGGCTGGTAGCCACGGACATCGACGGCACGCTGATCCGCGACGACCACACGGTCAGCCCGCACACCGCCGACGTGCTCGCGCGGATCTCCGCGCGAGGCACGCCGGTCGTGCTGGTCACCGGCCGCCCGGTCCGCTGGCTCAAGATGGTGTACGACCAGCTGACCGAGCCTCTGCCGGCGGTCTGCGCCAACGGCGCCGTGGTCTACGACCCGGTCAACGACGAGGTGTTACGGGCCGACCCGCTCGCGCCACAGCATCTGGTGGAGGTGGCCCGGCGGCTGCGCGCCGAGGTGCCCGGCATCAGCTTCGCCGTGGAGATCCTGGACAGCCGGGAGATGCGTCACGAGGCGGACTACCCGCTGCGCTGGGATGCCGACGCCGACGCCATCCGGCCGATCGAGACGCCGGAGGAGTTGCTCTCCGTGCCGGCGGTGAAGCTCCTCGCCCGGGCCGGCGAGCAGGACCCGGACGCGTTCGCGGCGCTGATCGCCAGGGCGCTGCAAGGGCTGGCCGAGGCGACGCACTCGTCGTCCTCGGGGCTGGTGGAGATCTCCGCGGCCGGGGTGACCAAGGCGGCCGGGCTCGACTGGTACTGCGACCGGCTCGGCGTGGCCGCGGCGGACGTGGTCGCCTTCGGCGACATGCCGAACGACGTACCGATGCTGAGCTGGGCGGGGCGCGGCGTGGCGGTGGCCAACGCGCACCCCGCCGTCCTCGCGGTCGCCGACGAGGTGACCGGCTCGAACTCCGACGACGGCGTGGCCGCGTACCTGGAGAAGGTGTTCGGGGTCCAGTGACCGGTCAGAGGTACTGGCCGGTGTTGTGACCCTCACCGCCGCCGGGCTGGCCGATGCCCGGCATGCCCGGGACGACCCCACCGGGGCCGCTGGGCAGCGCCTGCCGGCCGCCGCGCATCTGCTCAAGCTGAACCCGGGCGGCCATCTGCTGGGCGACCAGGGCGGCCTGGATGCCGTGGAACAGGCCCTCCAACCAGCCGACGAGCTGGGCGTGCGCGATGCGCAGCTCGCTCTCGCTGGGCGCCTTGTCCTCGGTGAAGGGCAGCGAGATCCGCTCCAACTCGTCGCGCAGCTCGGGCGCGAGACCTTCCTTCAGCTCGACGATCGAGCGTTCGTGGATCTCCCGCATCCGGTGCCGGCTGGCGTCGTCCAGCGGAGCGGCCTTGACCTCCTCCAGCAGCTGCTTGATCATGCTGCCGATCCGCATCACCTTGGCCGGCTGCTCGACCAGGCGGGTCGGATCCTCACCCTGACCCTCCTCGGTCTGCACGGTGCCGATCGGCCGCCCGTCCGGACCGACCACCACCACGGTGCCGGAGTGGCCGGAGTCGTCGGGGCCGGGCTGGTCGTTCTGCTCAGCGGTCATGGGGTCCATTTTTACCCAGGAGGTCCGGCCCACGCCGCCCGGGACCGACTCCCCTGGACCGAACCACCCGGGCGGGGCGCGCTACCGTCGCGCCATGTCTGCCGACCCACGCGCCGTGCTGACCCGGCCGGCGCCCGCGCCGGACCGGACGGTGGCGTACGGCGACCACCCCGACCAGGTCGCCGACCTTCGCCGCCCAGCCGGTTCCGGGCCGGCCCGGCCGCTGGTCGTCGTGGTGCACGGGGGCTTCTGGCGGGCCGAGTACGACCGGCGGCACACCGGACCGCTGGCCGCCGCGCTCGCGGCCGACGGGTACCCGGTGGCGCAACTGGAGTACCGACGTACCGGGCAACCGAGTGGTGGCTGGCCGGGCACGTTGACGGACGCCCTCGCCGGGATCGCGGCGCTGCCGGCGCTGGTCGCGCCGGCGCTGCCCGGTCGGGTGAGCGGGGCCCCGCCGATCCTGATCGGTCATTCCGCCGGTGGCCACCTGGCGTTGTACGCGGCGGCCACCGCGCCGTCGACGGTGGGTGGGGTGCTGGCCCTGGCCCCGGTGGCCGATCTCGCCGAGGCGTACCGGCTGGACCTGGACTCCGGTGCGGTCGCCGCGCTGCTCGGCGGCGGTCCGGGGGATGCGCCGGACCGGTACGCGGCAGCCGATCCACGATCATTGGTACCGATGCCAACACGCACGGTAGTGATGCACGGCTCACTGGACGAACAGGTGCCGGTCTCGATGAGCCGGGACTTCGTGGTGGCAGCTCGTACCGTGGGATCCGATATTTCCCTTGTCGAGCTGCCCGAATGCGAGCATTTCGGGCTGATCGATCCGGAGTCCTCGGCCTGGCCCCGAGTGCTCGATGCATTGCGGTCCCTGCACGATGATCACTAGCCATTGACGCAGCGTCGCCGAGCAGGTAGAACGCCGGAGGGGCGCTGTTCGCCCTGCAACGCTCCTGGGAAGGAACTCGGTGTCGCAGATGAATCGCAGGCGGGCGCTCCAACTCCTGGCCGCGCTCGGTACGACCGGATTCGCCACCGCGTGCGGCTCCGACACCGAGGCTCAGCCGACCCCCACCAAGAGCCCGATCAAGATTGGTCTGATCGCACCGAAGGGCGGCGGCTTCAAGTCCATCGGTGACGACATCACCAACGGCTTCCAGCTCTTCCTCGACCTGCACAACCAGCAACTGGGCGGGCATCCGGTCGAGCTGCTCACCGCCGACGAGGGCGAGACCGCCAAGACCGGCAAGGCCGCCGTCGACCAGCTCCTCAAGCAGAACGTGCTGGCGCTCACCGGCGTGGTCAACTCGTCGGTGATGGTGGGTATCCGCGACACCATCGAGGACGCCCGAATCCCGCTCATCGGGTCGAACGCCTCACCGAGCAGCCTGCAGAGCGTCGTCTACATCTGGCGTACCTCGTACGTGCTGGACGAGGCCGGGCGGGCACTCGGCCGCTACCTGCGCGACCAGCTCCCGGCGAACGGCCGGATCGCGATCATCGTGCCGGAGAACGTGGGCAGCCCGGACGTCGTGCGGGGCTTCAAGCAGGAGTTCGGCCCCACCGACCCGCGCATCGCCGACCCGGTGACCAACACCAGCCCCACCCCGAACCCGAGCAAGACCACCTACGTGGCGGACATCGAGAAGGCGCTGCGCAAGAACCCGACCGCTGTGTTCTGCTTCTTCGCGGGTGCGGCCGCCGTCGAGTTCATCAAGCAGCTCCGCGACCAGTTCTCCGGGCCCGTGTACGCCCCCGGCTTCCTCACCGAGGGCGCCGTGCTGGATAGCCTGGGCCGGGACGCGCTGGGCATCCAGACCGCCCTGAACTACTCGGCCGACCTCAACAACACGTCGAACCGGGTCTTCGCCTCGGCGTACCGCAAGAAGCACCAGAGCACGCCGACGACCTACGCGATGGCGTCGTACGACGCGGCCCAGGTGCTCGACCAGGCCATCCAGCTGACCGGCGGAACGCCCACCCCGCAGCAGGTCAACCTGGCGCTGGGCAAGATCGGCCAGATCGACAGCCCGCGCGGCATCTGGCAGTTCAACCAGCCGCGTACCCCGCAGCAGAAGTGGTACCTGCGGGAGGTCCAGCAGGACGGTCAGGTCATGTCGAACGTGCTGATCAACGAGCTGGCCACGCTGGGCTAGAGCCTGTCGGGACGAAGCAGGGGCCGGCCTCCCGTGGGGAGGCCGGCCCCTGCCGTACTCGGCGCTGTTCGGGTCAGTGCCGCAGTTCGGCGATGCAGCACTTCACGCTGCCGCCGCCCTTCTTCAGCTCGGCCAAGTCGACCGGCACCGGCGTGTAACCGGCGGCCTTGAGCTTGCCCGCCAGTCGGGTGGCCTCGCTGTTGAGCACCACGTTCGCGCCGTCGCTGACCAGGTTGAGCCCGAAGGACAACGCGTCCTCGTCGTCGGCGATCACCGCGTCCGGGAAGAGCTGCGTGAGGACGCGCTGACTGGCCGCGGAGAACGCGCCGGGGAAGTAGACGATGTTCGCGTCGTCGAGGGCGGCGAGCGCCACGTCCAGGTGGTAGAAGCGCGGGTCGACCAGCCGCAACGACACCACCGGCCGACCCAGCGCCTCCTGCGCCTCGGCGTGTGCCGGAATCTCGGTACGGAAGCCGTGCCCGGCCAGGATGAGTCCGCCGTGCGCCTCCGGCACGTACGCGAAGTCGCCCTCGCCCTCGTTGGTCTCGTTCGGGGCGAGGAAACGCCAACCCTGCTGCTCGTAGAACGCGTGGTGCGCGGCGGCCTCGGCGGTCCGCTGCTCGTGCTTGAACCGCGCGCCGTAGACGCTGCCGTCGACCACGAAGGCGCCGTTGGCGGCGAACACCATGTCGGGCAGCCCCGGCTCCGGCGTGAGCAGGTGCACCTCGTGGCCGAGACCGACGAGCGTGTCGCGCAGCCGGTCCCACTGCTTGACGGCCAGTTCCCGGTCGACCGGGGTGGTCACGTCCATCCACGGATTGATCGCGTACTCGACCGCGAAATGCTCGGGCGAGCACATGAGATATGTCCGCTTTCGCGGGACTCGCTGCTGGTTCACGGTCACCAAGAGTAGGTATCGTTGAACTTTGGTAACAGCCACAACCATTGCTTCCCAGAGGCGGAACGTTGCAGATAGACGCCGTTGACCAGCGGATCATTGCGTTGCTTGTCGCCGACGCCCGCGCGTCGTACGCCGACATCGGCACCCGGGTGTCACTCTCCGCCCCGGCAGTCAAGCGCCGGGTCGACCGACTGCGCGCCACCGGCGTCATCCGGGGATTCACGGCCGTCGTCGACCCGGCCGCCGTCGGCTGGACCACCGAGGCGTTCGTCGAGCTGTTCTGCGCCGGCCGGACCACCCCGGCGCAGATCGGCGTGGCCGCCCGCCGACACCCCGAGGTGGTCGGCGCGTACACCGTCTCCGGCGAGGCGGACGCGCTGGTGCACCTGCGTGCCGCCGACATCGCCCACCTTGAGGCGGCCCTCGAGCGGCTGCGCGCCGAGTCGTTCGTGACGTCCACCCGCAGCACCATCGTGCTGTCCCGGCTGGTCGAATCCCCCGGCGTCGGGCCGTCCACCGGCGCCTGACCGTCCGCCGCCCGGCTCGGCCCGCAATGCGCGGCTTGACCTCAAGTCTGGTTCAGGTGTTGGACTCGTGGCGGCATGGCACGACACGAGGGGGAAGTGATGCGGGCGATCTGGCTACGTGAGTTCGGCGGTCCCGAGGTGCTGACGCCCGGCCCGGCGCCGGATCCGACGCCCGGCCCCGGCCAGGTGTTGATCGACGTCGCGCACGCGAACGTCACCTTCGTCGAGACGCAGCAGCGCTCGGGGCGTCCCGGGCCGAACCGGTACGCCCCGCCGCTGATCCCCGGCAACGGCGTCGGCGGCGTCATCACCGCCGTCGGGTCGGACGTCGACCCGGCCCGCATCGGGCAACGGGTGGTCACCGCCACCGGCGGCGCCGGCGGGTACGCCGAACAGGTCGCGGTGGACGCGTCCGCGCCCATCGACGTGCCGGCCGGGCTGGCGCTGGACGCGGCCGTGGCGCTGCTCGCCGACGGGCGTACCGCCACCATGCTCGTCGAGGCGGTCGGCGTCCGCGCCGGCGACCGCGTGCTGGTCGAGGCCGCCGCGGGTGGGGTGGGGAGCATGCTCGTCCAGATCGCGAGGCGGGCCGGCGCACACGTGATCGGCGTGGCCGGCGGACCGCGCAAGGTGGCCCTGCTGCCCGGGCTGGGCGCCGACGTGGCGGTCGACTACCTACGGCCGGGCTGGGCCGATGGCGTCCGCGACGCGGTGGGCGGGGTCGACGTGGTGTTCGACGGCGTCGGCGGCTCGGTGGCCAGGGCGGCGTTCGAGCTGTTGACCCCGGGCGGCCGGATGATCAGCTACGGGCTGGCCAGCGGCGAGTGGTCCCCCGTCACACCGGAGGCCGCCGCCGAACGCCAGATCACGCTGATCCGGCCGGACGTGCCGCCGGCGCGGCTGCGGGCGTACACCATCGGGGTCCTGGGGGCTGCGGCGGCCGGGCAGCTCCGGCCGCTGGTCGGCCAGCGCTTCCCCCTCGAACGCGCCGCCGACGCGCACGCCGCCATCGAGGCGCGCGCGACGGTCGGCAAGACCCTGTTGGACGTGGCCTAGAGGTACATGCCGGTGCGGTGCTGGGAATCGTCACTCCGGACCGGCTTGTCGCCCTCGCCGAAGAAGCGCTTACCGCCGAACTCACCGTGCAGGCGATCGTCCAACTCGTCGGCGAGACCGGTCATCACCTGCACCGCCAGCATGAGATGGGTCGCCTGAAAGTTACGGCCGAAGACCGGGATGGAGGCCCAGACCGTGTCGTCGGCGCAGTACAGGCGACCGATCGGCATGCGGTTGGTCAGCTCCGACAGCTTGACGTAGAGCCGTTCGGTCGGCTCGACCTCGGTGAGGACCGGGGAGAGGACGTCCACCAGCGGCGGATTGTCCCGCACCCGCACGAAGACCATCGCCGAGCCGGCCCGGATGGTGATGTCGCCGTCCGAGTCGATCTGCAACCGCTCGGCGTCGGACTTCAACATCGTGGACACGACGGTACGGACGCGCTCCGGCAGGTCCAGCACGTCGTCCCGGTCGGCGGACGCCTCGGCCAACGCCTCCTGAAGGTCCCCCTCCACGTCGGCGTCCGGGCCGAACTCGCTGCGCGCGGTGCCCAACGGCTCGACGGCCAGTGGCTCGCCGTCGGCGTCGTGCACCAGGTAGACGAGGAAGGCCGGGTGGGGTGCGCCGTACACGTCGCGCAGCGTCCGGGACAGCAGCGGGGCGATCCGGTTGGCCTCCGCCACCGTGCCGTCCAGCCCGAACGCGCCGCCGGAGCCGGCCACCACGCCGGGCGGGGACCAGCCGAGCGCCACCATGTCCGCCACGGCGGCACGGTCCAGCCGGTAGCCCTGCGGCAGCGCCGCGTTACCGACCGCCCGAGCGGAGAGACCGCCGTCGTCGGTCGCGTCGACGCTGATCGAGTAGACGGCGTCACCCGTACCGGAGGCGGTGGGATCGAGGGTCAGTTCGAGGTGCGCGCCGGCCGGTAGCTCGCGTAGCCGCAGGGCGAGCATCCGGGCGAACTCCCGCCAGGCCTCCGTCACCTTGGCCCGCAGATCGGTGGTGCTGGGGTCGTCGAGCAGGATCGACTCCGCCGGCTCGGGTGTACCGCCGGGCTCTGAATCCGACGCCGAGGGGTGGTCAGCCGTCATGATCGCCTCCGTCCGTTCCGATCACCCTACCCACGGTCCACTCGGCTCGAATCAGCCCGGACCGGGATCGGACACCCGGCGCCGTGACACCCGCACGGGGCGCGGCGGTCAGGAGGTGGGGTCGGCGAGTTCGGCGTCGAGCCCGACCGGCCAGTCGGCCGCGAGGGCACTGAGCCGGGCCGCGGCGTCCGCCGGATCGGCGCCACGACCGACGGCCAACCCCAGGAGGTACGCGCTGACCGGCGCACCCGGTCGCACCACCTGGTGGGCGACGTCGCGGGCCAGGTCCAGCACCGCCGGAACCGGCACCTCGGCCGGGTCCAGACCCACCTCGGCGCAGGCCGCCGTGACCCAGTCGTCCAACACCGTCATTGCACCCACTCCTCCGCCCGGCGTACGTCCTCGTCAGTGTCGCAGTCGAACCAGGGCGGCGGACCGGCACCGGCCCACGGCACGTCGTGGATCGCCAGACCGGCCAACAGCGCCCGCATCGAAGCACCGGCCGGACTGCCGCCCCGCTCGGCGGCCAGCCGCAGCAGCCCGGCCCGCAGCGCGTCGACCCGCCACACTCCGCAGAGCGACTGCCGCCGTCCGTCCGCGTCGACGAAGCACACCCCGTCGACAGCCTCAGGGTGAAGGCCGGCCGGGCTGTCCGCCGGGGCGGCGAGTGCCGGGCTGTCCGCCGGGGCGGCGAGTGCCGGGCTGTCCGCCGGGGCGGCGAGTGCCGGGGTGTCCGCCGGGGCGGCTGGTGCTGGCCTCCCCGCGGCGGCGAGGTGGGTCAGCAGGTCGCCGATCGCGGCGCGGGTGAGCAGCGGCAGGTCGGCGGCGAGCAGCGCGACGAGCGTCGTGTCGGGGTCGAGCAGCGCCAACCCGGCCGCCGTCGCGGCGACCGGCCCGCCTCCGGGCGGATCCTCGCGCGTCACCCGTACGTCGTCCGGCACGCCGTCGGCGGGCCCGACCAGCACCCGCGGCGCGGCGTCCCCCACCGCGGCCAGCACCCGGTCGCGCATCGAGCGACCACCGACCGGCAGCGCGGGCTTGTCCACCCCGCCCATCCGGCGGGCGGCCCCACCCGCGAGCACCACGGCGGCGTACGTCCCCATCCGGTCACGGTAGCCGTGCCGGCGCTCGGCCGCCGGGCGCTGCGGGGTGCCTGATGGGCGGCGGCCGTGCGGGCCGGCCGGGGCGGGGTGCAGGATGGCGGGATGGGACGGGCGACTGACCGACGGCGCGTACTGCGGATCGACCTGGACGCGGCCGACGGACGCGCAGCCGTCAAACGGCCTGACACCCTCTCGGTGGAGGAGCCGTTGGAGATCCGGGTCGGCCCGGCCGGTCCGGACCGACGCAAGCCGCTCGCCGTCACCATGCGCACCCCCGGAGACGACCTGGACCTGGCGATCGGCTTCCTGCTGACCGAGGGGTTGATCCGGTCCACCGACGACGTGCTGACCGCTCAACTCTGCTCCGGCGCGGAGACTCCGAACACGTACAACGTGGTGGACGTGGTGCTGGCCCCCGGCGTCCCGGAACCAACCACCGACCCGTCCCGGAACTTCTACACGACCAGCTCCTGCGGGGTCTGCGGCAAGGCCAGCATCGACGCGGTCCGTACCCGCTCGCTGTTTCCGGTCGTCCAGGACCCGCTCGCCGTACCGGCCACGCTCCTCGCCGAGCTGCCCGACCGGCTGCGGGCCGCCCAGCGCGCCTTCGACCGCACCGGCGGGCTGCACGCGGCGGGGCTGTTCACCCCGGCCGGTGAGCTGGTGGCGCTGCGGGAGGACGTGGGCCGGCACAACGCCGTCGACAAGGTCATCGGCTGGGCGGTGCGGGAACGGCACCTGCCGTTGACCGGGCACCTGCTGCTGGTGTCCGGCCGGGCGAGCTTCGAGTTGACCCAGAAGGCCTGGATGGCGGGACTGCCGCTGCTGGCGGCAGTGTCCGCGCCGAGCACCCTCGCGGTCGAGCTGGCCGAGGAGGCGGGAATGACGCTCGTCGGATTCCTGCGCGGCCGGACCATGAACGTGTACGCCGGCCCACAACGGATCACCGTCGAGCAGCCGACCTGACCCGGGTCAGCGGCGGCCGCGTCGACGTCGCTTGCGGGGGCGGACCACGCCGGGCATACCGACCGAGGGCCAGCCGTCCAGTTCGGAGGGGGGTACGCCCCGCCGGAGCAGGTCGTCCAGGAGCAGGGCCAGCGAGTATTCGGGGTGCAGGCTCAGCGTCCGTTCCAGCGCGACCGCCGCCAGGGCCCCCTGACCCGCCCGCCACGCCGCGAACGCCAGGAGCGCGCCGGGCGCGGCGGTCAACTCCGGCTCGGCCCGGCGTAGCACGTCCGTCCAGAGGTCGATGTCCCGCTCGCGGCCGTCGGTCCGTTCCCAGGCGTGGTCGCGGACCGGCAGGTGCCCGAGGAGCAGGCTGAGCCAGGCCACCTCGTCGTCGTCGAGCCGCTCACCGCGCCGCTGTCGTCGTTGCGCGTCGCGGACCGCCGTCACCCCGGCGGAGCGTACGGCCCGCCCGCCCAGCAGGTCGCTGGCGGGCGCCTGCTCGATCAGCTCGATTAGCCGTCGCTCGGCCCGGACGGTGGCCGCCCGCAGCGCCTCGCGGGCCGGGCCGGCCACCGGCGACACCTGCGCCACGAGGGCCGCCCGATCGGGGAGGGCGACCTGACCGGCGAACACGGCCGACGCGGTCACCGCATTGGCCTGCGGGTCGTAGCGCCGACCCTCGGGCGGGCAGCAGTCCACCTCGGTGCACAGGTAGGACCACCACCGGCCGTCGGTCACCCGCAGCGCGTCGAGCACCTCCAGGCCGGCCGCCGTCAGGGCGGCGCGCACCGCGTCCACGCTCGGGGTCACCCTCTCGGGTGACCCGTAGCCCACCACGGTGGCGGCGTCCGCGCCCTGCCGGTGGATCACCCCGGCCAGGTGCCGGGCACGGTCGACCGGATCCGTCGCCGGCTCGGGCAGGTCGGCGCGGGCGGCGAAGATGATCTGTCGACCGCGCAGCGCCACCGCGACCACGCTGTCGGCCGGGTGGAAGCCGAGCAGGTACGGCACGGCGGCGATCAGATCTGCGGGCGAGCGGACGGAGAGCTTCGGACGTTCGGTCGAGGTCATGCAGGAAGGCTGCGTCCGAGCCGCGGAGCCTTCCAGACCCTGTGGATGACACGCGACTTATCCACAACTACGGAGCGTATTCCCAGAGGTAGAAGCGATTCGATGTGCTCACAGGACACCGTGGTGTCATGGGCAGCCGCTACCGTGCGCTGATGGACCTGGCGTACCTGCGCGCGCACCCGGCACACCTGCCGACGTTCCGGACCCACCAGCGGCTCCGGGAGACGCCGGTCGCCGGAGGCGACATCTGCGCCGCCGCCCGGCTGACGCTGGACGACGGTCACTCGGTCTTCGCGAAGTCCTGGCCGGAGGGGTCCGACCGGCCGGCACCCGAGGGCTTCTTCGCTGCCGAGGCCGCCGGGCTGCGCTGGCTGCGGGAGGCCGACGCGATCGGCGTACCCGAGGTGATCGTGGCGTTGCCCGACCTGCTGGCGCTCGACTGGGTGGAGCCCGGCGAGCCGACGCCGCAGGCCGCCGATCGCTTCGGTCGGGAGTTGGCCGCCCTGCACCGGGCCGGCGCGCCTGCCTTCGGCGCGCCGTGGGACGGCTTCATCGGTGCGCTTCCTCAGGACAACACCCCCGACGACGGCCCCTGGTCGACGTGGTTCGCGCGGCGGCGACTCGTTCCCTACCTACGCCTGTCCGTCGACGGCGGTGCGCTGACCAGCAGCGATGCCGCGCTCATCGAACGGGTGATCGGGCACGTCGGTGAGTTCGGCGGGGACGAGCCGCCGGCCCGCGTCCACGGCGACCTGTGGCCGGGCAACGTGCTGTGGGGCATCGACGAGCGGGCCTGGCTGGTCGACCCGGCGGCGCACGGCGGGCACCGCGAGACCGACCTCGCCCAACTGGCGCTCTTCGGTGGTGTCGCGCAGCTGGACCGGGTCCTTGCCGCCTACCGGGAGAGCTGGCCGCTGGCCGACGGTTGGCGCGAGCGGGTGCCGCTGCACCAGCTGCATCTGCTGCTCGTGCACACCGCGCTCTTCGGCGCCGGTTACCGCGATGCGGTTGTCCGGGTCGCCCGAGCCGCCCTGGTCGGCGTCGAGCGCGCTACGGTCGACCGGTGAGTGTCGACCGACGTACCGACGGCGTCCTCGTCGACCGGTACGGCCGCGTCGCGCGGGACCTGCGCGTCTCTCTCACCGACAAGTGCAACCTGCGGTGCACGTACTGCATGCCGGCCGAAGGGCTGCCCTGGTTGGCCGGCCCGGAGCTGCTCACCGACGAGGAGATCGTCCGGCTGATCCGGGTGGCCGTCGAGCAGCTCGGCGTGACCGAGGTGCGATTCACCGGCGGGGAGCCATTGATCCGGCCCGGACTGCTCGGCATCGTGGGCGCGGTCGCCGCGCTCGATCCGCGCCCCCGGATCTCGCTCACCACGAACGGCATCGGCCTGGACCGGCTGGCGCCCGCGCTGCGGACGGCCGGCCTGGACCGGGTGAACGTCTCGCTGGACACCCTGGACGCGGCCCGGTTCGCTCAGCTCACCCGCCGTCCCCGCCTGGACGCGGTGCTGGCGGGGCTCGCCGGGGCGGCGGCCGCGGGTCTCGACCCCGTAAAGATCAACTCAGTCCTGATGCGTGGGGTCAACGAGGACGAGGCGCCGGCCCTGCTCCGCTTCGCGCTCGACCACGGCTACCACCTGCGGATCATCGAGCAGATGCCGCTGGACGCGCAGCACGGCTGGGACCGGAGCACGATGGTCACCGCCGAGAAGATCCTGGCCTCCCTGCGTACCCAGTTCGACCTCAGCCCCGACCCGGCCGAGCGCGGCGCGGCGCCCGCCGAGACCTGGCTGGTCGACGGCGGCCCGGCCCGGGTCGGCGTGATCGCCAGCGTCACCCGGCCCTTCTGCGGCGACTGCGACCGCACCCGGCTGACCGCCGACGGCCAGGTGCGCGCCTGCCTGTTCGCCACCGAGGAGTCCGACCTACGGGCGGCGCTGCGCGACGACGCGACCGACGACGAGTTGGCGCAGCGGTGGCGTACCGCGATGTGGGGCAAGCGGGCCGGGCACGGCATCGACGACCCCACCTTCCTCCAGCCGACCCGGCCGATGTCCGCGATCGGGGGTTGAGTCGTGGAACCGAGGCCGTTGACCGTCCGCTACTTCGCCGGGGCGCGGGCCGCCGCGGGCCGCTCGGAGGAGGTCACGCCTGCCGGCCGGTCTCTCGACGACCTGACGGCCGAGCTGTCCCAGCGGCACGGCGACCGACTGGCCGCCGTGCTGCGGGTGGCCAGTTTCCTCGTGGACGGCGTCACCTGCCATGATCGTCGGGCACCCCTGCCGGGCGGGGCCACGATCGATGTCCTACCCCCGTTCGCGGGCGGCTGAGGGGGCGCGCACATGTTGGCGGTTCTAGGGTTCATGGGCGTACTGGCCCTGGTCACCGGGCTGATTCACCTCTACCTGTGGAAGCGTCTCGTCCGGGACACGACGACGCCGGGTCGCTGGCGGCGGGTCGGCGGGATCGCCGCCGGAGTGCTGGCGGTGCTCGTACCGGTCACCCTCGTCGGCACGCAGGCCGGCCTCTACTGGCTCGCCTGGCCGGGCTACGTGTGGCTCGCCGTCATGTTCTACCTGCTGGTCACGCTGGTCGTGCTGGAAGTGCCGATGCTCATCGCGCGTCTGGTGCTACGCCGCCGGGTGACCGTCGCCGAGCCGACCACCGCCGCGCCCGAGCCGGTGCTGGTCGGGGCCGCCGGGCCCGCCGATCCGCCGGCCGCCGGCGCGGTCGCGGCACCGGACCACGACCCGGCCCGTCGCCTGCTGCTGGCGCGCGGCGCGGCCATCTTCGCCGGCCTCACCGCCACCGGCATCACGGGGTACGGCGTCCGCACGGCGCTCGGCCCGCCCCGCCTCGACCGGGTGCGGATCCCCCTGGCCAAGCTTCCACGCAGCATGGACGGCCTGCGTATCGCCACCGTCTCCGACATCCACCTCGGCCCGCTGCGCGGCCGGGCACACACCGAACGGATCGTCGCCGCGATCAACCGCCTCGACGCGGACCTGGTCGCGGTCGTCGGCGACCTGGTCGACGGCTCGGTCGCCGAGCTGGGCCCGGCCGCCGCGCCGCTGCGTGACCTGCGCTCCCGGTACGGCAACTTCTTCGTCACCGGCAACCACGAGTACTACTCGGGGGTCGAGGAGTGGGTCCAGGAGGTGGACCGGCTCGGCCTGCGGGTTCTGCAGAACCGCCGGCAGGAGATCCAGGCCCGGGGCGGTGTGCTCGACCTGGCCGGCGTCAACGACCTGAACGCGGACCCCAAGGGCACCGGCCTGGCCGCCGGCCCGGACTTCGAGGCCGCCCTCGGCGACCGCGACCCGAGCCGCCCGGTCGTCCTGCTCGCACACCAGCCGCTCGCCGCCAAGCAGGCGGCCCGCTACGGCGTCGACCTGCAACTTTCCGGGCACACGCACGGCGGGCAGCTGATGCCGTTCAACCTGGCGGTCCGTCTTCAGCAGCCGGTGGTGAGCGGGCTCGGCGAGGTCGACGGCACGAAGGTCTACGTGACCAACGGCGCCGGTTTCTGGGGTCCGCCGGTGCGGGTGGGCGCCGAGCCGCAGATCAGCCTCGTGGAGTTGCGCTCGGCATAGCGGAGGTCACGTCCGCGCGTGGCGGAAGGCGGGCCGCGTGGCGGGCGTGACAGGATGCGGCGTGCCCCCGTTCAGTGACGTACCCCCCGGTGGCCTTGCGCCCTTCGTCGCGGACCTGCACATCCACTCGAAGTACTCGCGCGCGTGCAGCCGGGACCTGACCCTGCCGACCCTCGGATGGTGGGCGCGGCGCAAGGGCATCGCCCTGCTCGGCACCGGCGACTTCACCCACCCCGCCTGGTACGACCACCTGGTGGAGACGCTGCGCCCGGCCGAGCCTGGGCTCTACCGGCTCAGCGAGGAGACGGAGCGCGACATCGCCCGCCGGCTGCCGCCGCGACTGGCCGGTACGACCGACGCGGACGCGGTCCGTTTCATGCTGAGCGTGGAGATCTCCACCATCTACAAGCGGGACGACCGGACGCGCAAGGTGCATCACCTGGTCTACCTGCCCGACCTGGAGGCGGTGGCCCGCTTCAACACCGCTCTGGGGCGGATCGGCAATCTCGGCTCCGACGGCCGGCCGATCCTCGGTCTGGACTCGCGGGACCTGTTGGAGATCACGCTGGAAGCCAGTCCGGACGGGTATCTCGTGCCGGCGCACATCTGGACGCCGTGGTTCTCCGCGCTGGGCTCGAAGTCCGGCTTCGACGCGATCGCCGACTGCTACGCCGATCTGGCCGAGCACATCTTCGCCGTGGAGACCGGTCTGTCGTCCGACCCGGCGATGAACTGGCGGGTCGGCAGCCTGGACGGGTACCAGCTCGTCTCCAACTCGGACGCGCACTCGCCGCCGGCCCTCGGTCGGGAGGCGACCGTGCTGACCGGCGAGCGGGACTACTTCGCCGTCCGGGAGGCGCTGCGCAGCGGTGTCGGCCTGGCCGGCACCATCGAGTTCTTCCCCGAGGAGGGCAAGTACCACGCGGACGGGCACCGGCTCTGCGGCGTCAACTGGTCCCCGGAGCGGACCCGGGCCGCCGGAGGGCTCTGCCCCGAGTGCGGCAAGCCGCTCACCGTGGGCGTGCTCAGCCGCATCGAGGAGCTGGCCGACCGACCCGACGGGCACCGCCCGGCGCACGCCCGGGACGTCACCCACCTGGTGCCGCTCGCCGAGATCCTTGGTGAGATCAACAAAGTGGGCGCCCGGTCGAAGAAGGTCGAGGGGCGGCTCAACGAGCTGCTCGCCGCGCTCGGCCCCGAGTTGGAAATTCTGACCACGACGCCGCTGTCCGACATCGCGCAGGCCGGCGGTGAGCTGCTCGCCGAGGGCATCGGTCGGCTGCGGCGGGGCGACGTACGCCGGGTGCCGGGTTACGACGGCGAGTACGGGGTGATCACGCTGTTCGATCCGGCGGAGCTGGGCACGGGCGCTGGCACGGCGCAGGAGACGCTGTTCGACGTACCCGTGTCGGTGCCGTCGCAGCGACGTCCGGCGGAGCCGGCGGCTCGCGCGACGGCGAAGCGCCCGGCGGCGGCCAAGGCGGAGTCGAAACGCAAGCCGGCCCCGCCTCCCGCGCCACCGATCGCGCCGCCGCCGTCACCGCACGAACCGTTCGAGCCGATGCTCTCCGGTATGGAGGAGGTCGGCACCGGCCTGCTGGACCGTTTGGACGCGATGCAGCGGGTGGCGGCGTCCGCTCCCGGCGGACCGCTGCTCATCGTGGCCGGACCGGGCACCGGCAAGACCCGGACGCTGACCCACCGGATCGCGTACCTCTGTGCGGAGCTGAACGTCTTCCCCGAGCACTGCCTGGCGATCACGTTCACCCGCCGTGCGGCCGAGGAGCTGCGGCACCGCCTGGACGGGCTGCTCGGTCCGGTCGCCGAGGACGTCACCGTGGGCACGTTCCACGCGCTGGGGTTGACCATTCTGCGGGAGAACGCCGACGCGGCGGGCCTGCCGGCCGGCTTCCGGATCGCCGACGACGTCGAGCGGGCGGCGGCCCGGTCTGAGGCGGGTGACGACACCGCCGGCTACACGGCGCGGCTGCGCAAGCAGGACCTGGTCGACCTGGATGAACTGGTCACCCTGCCGGTGGAGCTGCTGCGCGCGGACCGCAAGCTGGTCGAGCGGTACCGGGACCGCTGGCGGTGGATCTTCGTCGACGAGTACCAGGACGTCGACGCGGTGCAGTACGAGCTGCTGCGGTTGCTCAGCTCCGCCGACGGCAACCTCTGCGCCATCGGCGACCCGGACCAGGCGATCTACTCCTTCCGGGGCGCCGACGTCGGCTACTTCCTGCGTTTCTCGCAGGACTTCACGGACGCCCGGCTGGTCCGGCTCAACCGGAACTACCGCTCGTCGGCACCGATCCTGGCCGCCGCCGTGCAGGCCATCGCGCCGTCCTCGCTGGTCCAGGGCCGGCGACTGGATCCGGCCCGGCTCGACCCGGAGGCCCCGCTGGTCGGCCGATACCCGGCGGCGTCCGTGGCCGACGAGGCCGACTTCGTGGTCCGGACCGTCGACGAACTGGTCGGCGGGCTGTCCCACCGATCGCTGGACTCGGGCCGGATCGACGGCCGGTCCACCACGCTGTCATTCTCCGACATCGCCGTGCTGTACCGCACCGACGCGCAGGCCGCTCCGATCGTGGACGCCCTGACCAGGGCCAACATCCCCGTGCAGAAGCGCTCGCACGACCGGCTTCGGGACCGGCCCGGGGTGGCGGCGATCGCCCGCGAGCTGCGGCACGCCGACGGGTTGGCCGGGTCGCTGGCGGCCCGGGTGCGGCTGGCCGGCCAGACGGTCGCCGAGCGGTTCGCGGTGCCCACCCTGGACGGCACGGGTAGCGGGGCCCGCCCCGAGGACGTGCGCTCGGCGGTGGACCTGCTGACCCCGCTGGCCCACCGCTGCGGCGACGACCTGGAGGTGTTCCTGTCGCAGCTGGCCACCGGCGCCGAGGTGGACGCGCTCGACCCGCGCGCGGAGGCGGTCACGCTGCTGACCCTGCACGCCGCGAAGGGCCTCGAGTTCCCGGTGGTCTTCCTGGTCGGCGCCGAGGACGGGCTGCTGCCGCTGCGCTGGCCCGGCTCGACGCCCGACGAGGACGCGGTCGCCGAGGAGCGCCGACTCTTCTTCGTCGGCCTGACCCGGGCCCAGGACCGGCTGTACGTCAGCCACGCCGCCCGCCGTACCCGGCACGGCGCGGAGCGCGACTGCGCCCCCTCGCCGTTCCTCGCCACGATCGACCCGGGCCTGTTCGAACGGTTCGGCGAAACGGAACCCCGCCGCCCCAGGGACCGCCAACTCCGCCTGATCTGAGCCCCGGGGGGCGCGGAGGCCAGGTGGCACGTTGAGCGTGATGCCTCAGAGGCATCAAGATGACTCAGAGGCATCACGCTCTTTCGGGCGGGCCGGCGGGAACGCGCCGTGCCGGGCATGCCAAAATCTCAGCCGAGGAGCACGCCGAGCCACGCGCCAGCGAGCAGGGCCGGCCCGAGCGGGAGCAGGGTGTCGCGGCGTACCCGTCGCGTGGCGAGCAGGCCGACCACCAGCCCACCCTGTAGCAGGTGCGCCAGCAGGAGCCCGGTGAGCAGGGCGTCGTGTCCCAGCCAGCCGAGCGGCAGTCCGAGGACCACGGCGAGCTTGACGTCCCCGAAGCCGAGCCGGGATCTCGGCAGCAGGGCGAGCAGCACGTGCGCCGCGCCGCAGAGAACCGCACCGACCAGAGCGCCGACCAGACGCCCCGGAGTGGCGGCCAGCAACGCCGTCCCGGTCAGGCCGCCGAGGGCCAGCGTGCCGGCAGCAGCGACCAGTGGGTCGGGCAGCCGCAGGCACACGAGGTCGACCACGGCCAGCACCAACCCCACCACCGCCACCGCGACAAGGACCGGCAGCGCCGGGTCGTCGCGCCGCACGGTGGCGAGCCCCACGAACACCACGACCGCCACCGGTGGACAGAGCCAGGCCGACCCGATCCGCCGCGCCGGCGGATCGACGAACCGCCGGGCCAGTGAGGGTACGACCAGACCGACCAGACCGCCGAGCAGCGCCACCCCGAGCAGCGTGGCGGCCGACATGGGCCGGACGTTACCGGCGGGCTCCCGTCCGCGCCGCCCCCGATCGTGGTTCCGCTGCCTTGCCGCGTGGACGTTCGGTGCTCACTACCAGGGCCACCCCGGCGACGATGACCGCCCCGCCGAGCAGCACCTGCGGCGTGATCGGCTCGGCCACGAACAACGCGCCGAGCGCCACCGCGACCGCCGGGTTCACGTACGCGTACGTCGACACCAACGAGATGGGCGCGCTCTGCAGCAGCCAGACGTACGCCGTGAAGGCCACCAGCGATCCGGCCACCATGAGGTAGCCCAGCGCCAACCAGGAGCGGGCGCTGACGGCCGACGGGTGGAAGTCGCTCAGTTCACCCCGGCCGGCGGCGACCACGGCCAGGGCCAGCGCTCCGGCCGCCATCTCGTACACGGTCGCCACGAACGGGTCGGCGGGCATTCCGATCCGTCCCGACAGGAACGACCCGAACGACCAGGCGGCGGCTCCCGCCACCACCGTCAGCGCACCGACCAGTGGCACCGCATCCGAGGTACCGGCCGGCAGCACCAGCAGCACCAGACCGACGAAGCCCACGGTGACCCCGGCGAAGGTCCAGAGCGGCGGTCGGTCGCCGGTGACCGACCGCAGCAGCACCACGAGCAGGGGCACGGTCGCCACCAGCAGGGCGGCGACGCCGGAGGGCAGCGCCACCCCGGGCGGCCCGGACTCGGCGAGCACCACCAGCCCGTTGCCGCCGGCGAGCAGGAGCACACCGACGAGCGCGGCCGAGCCGAGCTGTCGAGGCCGCACGCGGAGCGCGCCCGGCCCTCGGCGCAACCGCAGCACC
Organism: Micromonospora sp. CA-248212; assembly: GCF_050948405.1. Lineage (NCBI taxonomy): Bacteria > Bacillati > Actinomycetota > Actinomycetes > Micromonosporales > Micromonosporaceae > Micromonospora > Micromonospora sp. CA-248212. The sequence continues at coordinate 7,167,200 of NZ_CP192023.1, forward strand.
ACCGCCAGCACCAGACCGGCCACCGCGAACCGCATCGTGGCGGACAGCAGCGGCGGCAGCGTCTCCACCGTGATCCGGATGGCCAGATAGGTGGAGCCCCACAGCAGGTAGACCACGATCAACGCGGTCCAGACCAGGCTTGGCGCGGCGTCGGCGCGGCGGCCGGATGCGGCGGCGGCGCTCGGTGGAGGTGAGCTCATCGGTGGACCACGCTACGGTGACCTCGGAGTCGGCGTCGCGCTTTGGTGGCCGGCCTCTCACCACTTGTGCAGGAGGGCGGCATGACGAACTACGGACCACCGGGTGAGGGCTACGGACGCCCGTGGCGTGGGCAACGCCCCGACGAGACGCCCAACCGGCCGCCGCAGCAGCCCTATCCGCCGGCCGCGGAGCCCTATCCGCCGGCGGTCCAGCCCTACCCGGTGGCGTCGCAGCGGCCCGGACCCTACGGCGACGGCCCGTACGGCGGCGCACCGGCGGCGCCCTATGAGGGCGGCCAGTACGGAGGCGGCCAGTACGGAGGCGGCCAGCACGGAGGCGGCCAGCACGGGGGCGGCCAGCACGGGGGCGGCCAGCACGGGGGCGGCCAGCACGGGGGCGGCCAGTACGGAGGCGGCCAGTACGGGGGCGGGACGGGGACGCCGTACGGCGGCGGGGCCTCGGAGCCCTACGGCGGCGCGTACCCGACCGTCGACGGGAACCCGGCTTACGGCCCCGGGCCCTACCAGCCCGACGGTGACGGCCCCGAATCCGGGCCGCCGAGGCGCGGACGGGGACCGCTGATCGCGGTGCTGGCGGTCGTTCTGCTGCTGGTGGTGGCCGGCGGCGCGTACTGGTTCCTGCGGGGATCGGACGATCCGGCGCCGACCACGGCCGCGCCAAGCGGCTCGGCCGCCGCGGCGGAGCCCACCGCCGGTGTGACCGAACCGGACGAGCCGGCGCCGAGCGCCGCGGCGCCGGAGTCGTCGGCCGATCCGCGGTTCGTCAAGGTCGGGCAGTGTGTACGCAACGACGGCGTGTCGGGCGGCAAGCCCAAGCTGCTGATCAGCGGCTGCGCGCCGAAGTCGTACGAGGTGCTACGCCGCGTCGACGGCGCGACCAGCGGTGAACGCGACGCCGAGGCCAAGTGCGCCAAGGTCGAGGGCTACACGAACTGGTACTTCTTCGATAGCGAGCTGGACACTCTCGACTTCGTGCTCTGCCTCAAGCAGCGCTGACCACCCACCCTGGGGATGACATGACGACCTACGGACCACCGGGTTCCGGGCAGCCGGACGACCCGTACCAGCGTCCGCCGACCGGCCCCGGCGGCCCGCCACCGGTCGATCCGACGCTCCCGCAGTGGGGGCCACCACCTGAGCCCTCGCAGTGGGCTCCGCCGCAGCAGCCGGCGCAGTGGAACGCTCCGCCGCAGCAGCCGACGGAGTGGAACGCTCCACCGGGCCAGCCGGCGCAGTGGAACGCTCCGCCGCAGCAGCCGACGCAGTGGAACGCTCCGCCGGGGCCGTTCCCGCCCGCCCCCGGTCAGCCGGGAGCACCGTTGGGCCCGCCGCCGCCCGGCGCGTACCCGATGCCGCCCGCCGCCCCCGCCGGTCGCAACGGCCGCAAGGTCGCCCTGATCGTGGGGTTGGTCGTGTTGCTTCTGCTCTGCCCCTGCCTCGGTCTCGTCGGCTGGGCGGCCTGGCGGATCGCCGACTCCGACAGCGACGTCACGCCCGTGCCGTCGGCGAGCGCGCCGGTCGTTCCTCCCGGCCTACCCAGCGATGCGCCGAGCCAGGTCGCGCCGTCGCAGGACGAGGAGGAGGAGTTCGCCAAGGGCGACTGCGTGGTCAACGACGGCAGCGAGGACGACGCGGAGCTGCGCAAGGTGCCGTGCGGCCCGAACACCTACCAGGTGCTGCTGCGGATCCCGGCGACCACCGACGGGGACCGGTGCGAGACGCTCGCCCCGCAGGCGACCGCGAACTACGTACACGACAACTCGATCGACCTGTTCGACTACGTGCTCTGCCTGAAGAAGCAGTAGACGATTCCCGAAACTAGGGCTGTCTAGCGTGGACGCTAGACAGCCCTAGTTTTGTCTCGACGACCCCGACACGCCGTAGCCTCATCTATCCATATCTAGCTTCCCAGCTAGAGGGCCCGATATTCTGCGATGCGTGGATCCGGTCCGCAACCCGTACGCCCCCGGCGCCGGTCAGCGCCCACCCGAACTCGCCGGACGGGGGCGCGAGCTGGACGTGTTCGACATCGTGCTGGAACGCATCGCCCGCGGCCGGCCCGAGCGCAGCCTCATGCTCACCGGGCTGCGCGGCGTCGGCAAGACCGTCCTGCTCAACACCCTGCGGTCACAGGCGATCAACCGGCTGTGGGGCACCGGCAAGATCGAGGCTCGTCCGGACCAGTCACTGCGCCGCCCGGTCGCCGCCGCGCTGCACATGGCGGTCCGCGAACTCGCCCCACGCCACCGCGCCCCAGACCGGATCGACGCCTTCCTCGGGGTGCTCAAGGCGTTCGCCCAGCGGTCCACGCCGACAGGCCGCGGGGCCACGCCCAAGCTGCGCGACCGGTGGCAACCCGGCATCGACGTACCCGCCGCCAGTGGCCGGGCCGACTCCGGCGACATCGAGATCGACCTGGTCGAGCTGTTCAGCGACGCCGCCGACGTGGCCAGCGACGTCGGCACCGGCATCGCGCTCTTCATCGACGAGATGCAGGACGTCGGGCCGGAGGACGTCTCGGCGCTCTGCGCCGCCTGCCACGAGCTGTCCCAGATCGGCGCCCCACTGATCGTCGTCGGCGCCGGGCTGCCCCACCTACCGGCCGTGCTCAGCGCCGCCAAGTCGTACTCCGAGCGGCTCTTCCGCTACCAGCGCATCGACCGGCTCGACCGGATCGCCGCCGACCAGGCGCTCTGCGCGCCGGCCGAGCGCGAGGAGGTGGAGTACGAGCAGAAGGCGCTCGACCTGCTCTACGAGAAGTCCGGCGGCTACCCGTACTTCGTCCAGGCGTACGGAAAGGCGACCTGGGACCACGCGCCGCGGTCGCCGATCACCGCGGCGGACGTCCGGGTCGCCGCGCCCGAAGCCGAGGCCGAACTGGCGGTCGGGTTCTTCGGCTCCCGGTTCGAGCGGGCCACCCCGGCCGAGCGTGAGTACATGCGGGCGATGGCCACGCTGTCCCTGGTGGAGGGCGAAGCCAGCGGGACGGTACGCGACGACATGGACGCCGCCGTGCCCACCGCCGAGATCGCCCGCGCCCTCGGCCGCAAGCCGGCCAGCCTCTCCCCGGCCCGGGACGCGCTGATCAAGAAGGGGCTCATCTACTCCGGCGAGCGGGGCACGGTGGCCTTCACCGTTCCACACTTCGGCCGCTACCTGCGCACCCAGCCGGCCTGACCCCGCGACCGGTCGGCCCGACGGGCGCGGTGGCGGGCCGGCGAGTCAGACCTGGGACCAGGGCGCGGGGAAGACGACCTCGCCGCGCGGCGGCGGGCCCTCCTCGCTGGTGGACGGCGGCAGCACCAGCGCCTGCCAGGGTTCACCCAGACCGGCCCACGGGCTGCTGAGACCCAGCTCGGTGGCCGGCCCGAAGCCGAAGCGCCGGTAGAAGGCCGGGTCACCGAGCACCACGACCACCCGCTCACCCAGTTCGGTGGCGGCGTCCAGGGCGGCCTGCACCACCGCGCTGCCGTGTCCGACCCGCTGTCGGTGCGGCGCCACGGCCACCGGTCCGAGTGCCAGGGCCGGCACCACGGCACCGCGTTCGGGCCGTACCCGGACCCGGGTGAGCAGCGCGTATCCGACGATTTCCCCGCCGTACTCGGCGACCATGGCCAGTTCGGGCAGCCAGGCGTCGGTGCCGCGCAGGTCGTCGACCAGTCCCACCTCCGGCGGCGTCTGCACGTCCGGGCGGGCGAACGCCGAGGCCAGCACCCGTCGCACCGGGCCGGCGTCGGCCGGGTTCTCGGGGCGGAGCCGCAGCGTCGTCACCCGCGCGACCTTACCCGTCACGCCCCGTCCATCAGCGATGGTCGCTCGATTCGGCGTGGCGCGCGCGGCCGCGGATCGATCCGGATCCGCCGGTTGACCGGGTAGTAAACGCCGCGAGGGGGTATGACTGATCCATGACGCCCGTACGCTCCCTCGCCCGCGCCATGCTGAGCGGCATCTTCGTGATCCAGGGATACCGCAACCTCCGCAACCCGCACCGCCTGGCGGAGACCGCCAAGCCGGTGACCGACAAGGTCGCGCCGTTGCTGCAGAAGGCGCACCCGAAGTTCCCCACCGACACCGAGTCGTTGATCCGGCTCAACGCGGCGACGCAGGTCGGGGCGGGGCTGATGTTGGCCACCGGGCGGTTCAGCCGGCCCGCCGCGCTGGTCCTCGCCGGCACCCTGGTGCCCGTGACCATCGCCGGGCATCCGTTCTGGAAGAACGACGACCCGATCGCCAAGAACAACAACCAGATCCACACCCTCAAGAACCTCGGGCTCCTCGGCGGTCTCCTCCTCGCGGCCGTCGACACCGAGGGCAAGCCCGGCGTGCGCTGGCGTACGGGTCACCGCATCGGCCACTCTCGACGTTCCATGCAGCGGGCGGTGCGCACCGCCCGTCGCGAGGCGCGGATCGCCGTCCGGTCGGCGGCCACCGCGCGTCGACTCCCAGGCTGACCTGCCTCGATGCCTCTCGTTGTCACCCCCACCCCCCGCTAAGGCCGCGAATTACCTGAACCACCCGGTAGGCGTTAACGCGGTGGAAATGTCAAAAACATGTGTGGGATCGGACACGGTCGCATAACGCGGGAGGCATTGACGTGAGGCGCCGTTCTAGGCTCCGTGCAGGACCTGGACGGGTAGGACGACCTTGGTACGGGGGTGGCCACGCCATGCCGACGACTGTCGGTAGACGGGCGGACCGCCTCGCCCCAGTTCAGCGCATGACCCGGGGGATCGATCGCAGGAATGTCGTGCGGGGCGCCGTCGTGGTCGCCGTCGCCTACGCCGCGTGGCTCGCCATCGGCGAGTTCGGGCGGCCGTACAACTTCTTCGATATGAAGATCTACCATGGCGCGGTGGTGTGGTGGGCGAGCGGTCACGAGCTCTACGAGTTCATCGCGCCCGGCACCACGCTCGGTTTCACCTACCCGCCGTTCGCCGGACTCGTCATGTTGCCGATGGCACAGTTGCCGATCGGCGCGGCCGGGATGGTCAACGCGCTCGCCAGCATCGCCGCGCTGGCCCTGGTGCTGGCCGGGCTGCTGCGCCCCATCGTGGACCGGTTGGCGTGGCCACTGTGGTTCACCGTGGCCCTGGCCGTCCCGCTGGCCGTCGCCATCGAGCCCAGCCGCGAGACCCTGGGCTACGGCCAGGTCAACCTCCTGCTCTTCGCCCTGATCATGGCGGACCTCATCGGGCTGCGGTGGCGCTCCCGCCGGGGCACCCACTACGCCGCGACCGACGGTCCGCTGCTGCGCTTCGTCTACGGTGGCGCCTGGGCGGGCGCCGGCATCGGCCTGGCCACCGCCGTCAAGCTCACCCCGGCGCTGTTCATCGCCTATCTGCTGATCACTCGGCAGTGGCGGGTGGCGGCCACCGCGATCGGCACGGCGATCGGCGTGACCATCGGTACCTTCGCGATCGTCGGCGACGAATCACGTACCTACTTCGGCAGCGTGCTCTGGCAGACCGAGCGCGTCGGCGCGGCCGACATGACGCCGAACCAGTCGCTCGCCGGCCTGCTGGCCCGCCTGTACGACTCGATCGAGACACCCGGCCTGCTCTGGCTCGCCTTCTCGGTGCTGATCCTGGCGCTGGGCCTGTCCCGGGCGGCCAGTTCACGCGCCGAGGGCGACGAGCTGACCGCGTTCACGCTTGTCGGACTGACCGCCAACGTGATCAGCCCGATCTCCTGGACGCACCACCTCGTCTGGGTGATCCCGGCGATCATCGTGCTGGCCGACGCCGCCGTACGCCGCCGCGAGGCCAGCCGGGGTCTCCCGCAGCGCACCGGCCAGGGGCCGGCGTTCGGTGGCCTGAGCGGCCTGAACGCCCTTCGCCCGCCGATCTGGTATCCCACGCTGACCGGGCTCCGGCACGGCGTCGCCGCTGTCGGGCTCTACCTGCTGTTCCTCATCTCCCCCATCTGGCCGTACGAGCACCAGTTGCCGGAGGTGTCGCACTACCAGGACGGCCTGTTCGGGGCGCTGATGGAGAACTCGCTGGCTCTCGCCCTGATCGTGCTGGTCGCGGCCCTGCCCTGGCGGCCCGGCGCTGAGCCGGCCTTCTACGGGGAACGACTCGCCCGAGCAGTGGTGGTGAACGGCCGCCGCTAGGGTCTGTTTCAGAAGAACTGGCCGGCCTAGGGCTCTGGCCCGGTCAGGGGCAGTTGACCCACTCCTCGGTGCCGTCGGCGAAGACCTGCCGCTTCCAGATGGGCAAGCGGGCCTTGGCCTCGTCGACCAGTCGGGCACACGCGGTGAAGGCGGCGGCGCGGTGCGCCGTGCTCACCGCGGCGACCAGCGCCACGTCACCGATGGCCAACGGGCCGACCCGGTGCGAGACCGCCACCGCGTAGACGTCGGGGTCGGCCGCGATCTCGGCGGCGACCTCGCGCAGCACCTGCGCGGCGCTCGGGTGTCCCTCGTAGTCCAGGCTCACCACCGCACGCCCGTGGTCGTGGTCGCGGACGACGCCCTGGAAGGAGACGACCGCGCCGGCCCGACGGTCGGCGACCGCCGCCTCGTGGGCGGCGAGGTCCAGGGGCCGGTCGGTGACCTCGACGACGGTGATCGCCGGCGCGGTCACGACGCCCGCTCCCCGGGCAGCAACGGCAGCGGCACGATCGGCACCCGGTCACCCTGCGCACCGCTGGTGCCCGGTCGGATGACAGCGAACCCGTCGGCGCCCGCGAGGCCGCGCAGCATCGCCGAACCGACGTGCCGCACCGGGTACGCCGTGCCGGCGGTCCGGTCCAGCCGAACCAGCGCCAGGTGGGTGTGGTCACCGCGCCCGGGCACCGCCTCGGCCAACGTGGCGTGCGGCAACACCGGCATCGAGCGACCCGCGAGGCCGGCGAGCAGCGGCGCGACCAGTGACACCAGCGCGACGATGGCGGACTGCGGATTGCCCGGCAGGCCGGCGACGAACCGGACCCGCCCGTCCGGATCGGCCAGCCGGGCCAACAACATCGGGAAGCCCGGCCGGACCGCCACCGTGTTGACCACGTAGTCGGCGCCCAGCGCCTCCAGGGTGGGGTGCAGATGGTCCACCGGACCGTGCATCGTGCCGCCGGTGGTGCAGACCAGGTCGGCGGTGGTCAGCGCCGTACGCAGCGCCGCCACGTGCGCGGGCAGCGTGTCCGCCACCGGCCCCACCACGTCCGAGGGGCGGACGTGGCACCCGTACCGCCGCAGCCACGCCGGCACCGCTGGGCCCAGCGCGTCCCGCACCCGACCCGCCGCGGGCGGACCCGCCGTCAGCAACTCGTCGCCGAAGACCAGCAGCGCGGCGCGCGGCGCGCGCCGGACCCGCAGCGTGTCGTGGCCGCAGGAGGCGGCCAGGCCGATCACCGCCGGGTCGACCGGCGTGCCGACGGGCAGGAGCTCCTCATCGGCGTACGCCTCCTCGCCCGGCTGCCGCCACTCCGGCGTGCGCCGGGGCGTTCCGCTGACCAGACCGTCGGCGACGGTTGACTCCTCGACGCGCAGCACGGCGCTGGCGCCCTCCGGGACCATCGCTCCGGTCGCGATCTCGACGGTGGTGCCGTCGTCGGTGAGCGGCCCGGGAGTGTTGCCGGCCAGTACCCGGCCGACGATCCGCCACGGCCCGTCGCCCCGGACGGCCCAGCCGTCCACGCTGGAGGTCGGAAACGCGGGTAGGTCGGTGCGGGTGGTCAGGGGCTCGGCCAGGGTCAGTCCGTCGGTGTCGACCAGCGGCCGGGCGACGGCGGGCAGCGCGGCGGCCAGGCCTACCGCGTACACCCGGGACCGCGCCTCCTCCCACCCGGCCGGCGGGGGCGCGGCGACCTGGGCCACCGTTGGTGTGGTTTCCGTTCGCACCGACCGAGCCTATCGGCACGGACGGACAGCCGGCGCGCTCTGACGACGCGAGACGGGTTGCGGGCCGTTCGGTGATCGCTGCGGCGCGGCTGGCTGGTCCGGTTCCGCGCGTGCGGTCAGTGGTCGCCGCCGCGCAGTTGGTCGACGGTGTGGCTGAGGATCGGCCCCAGCACGGCGAGGCCGTCACGGGCGCCGCCCGTCGAACCGGGCAGGTTGACCACCAGCATCCGGCCGGCCACCCCGGCCAGCCCTCGGGACAGCACCGAGGTGGGCACTCGCTCCCGACTGTGCGACCGGATCGCCTCGGCGATGCCGGGGATCTCGTAGTCCAGCAGGGCCCGGGTCACGTCCGGCGTCCGGTCGGACGGCGTGACGCCGGTGCCACCGCTGGTCAACACCACGTCGACACCGTCGCTGACGGCCTCCCGCAGGGCGTCGCCGACGGGCTCACCGTCGGGCACCACCACCGGATCGTCCACCTGACAGCCCAACTCACGCAGGCCCGCGACGAGCAGCGGACCGCTGGTGTCGGCGTAGACGCCGGCCGCCGCCCGGTTGGACGCCACGATCACCCGGGCCCGGATCACGGCCGGTCCTCCGGCCGCACCCACTCGCCGGTCTTGCCGCCCTCCTTGCGCAGCACCCGGACCGCCTCCACCGAGGCCGCCGGGTCGACCGCCTTGACCATGTCGACAAGCGCGAGGCCGGCGACCGCGACGGCGGTGAGCGCCTCCATCTCGACTCCCGTCCGATCCGCCGTGCGGGCGGTGGCGGTGATCTCCACGGTGTCGGTCGTCAGCCGCAGGTCGACGGTGACGCCGTGCAGGGCGATCGGGTGGCAGAGCGGGATCAGCTCCGGGGTGCGTTTGGCCCCCATGATTCCGGCGAGCCGGCCCACCGCCAGCGCGTCGCCCTTGGGCAACCCGTCCCGGTGTAGCAGGTCGACGACCTCTTCGGTGGTGCGCAGACGGCCCGCCGCGACGGCCAGCCGCCCGGTCACCGCCTTGCCGGAGACATCGACCATGCGGGCCGCGCCGGCACGGTCGACGTGGCTGAGCTGCGCGGGTTCGGTCACGGCGCTGAGCCTATCGGGGCGGTACGACGCTCGGACGCTCGGAAGGGGTGACGGCACAGCGGCTCGCCGGGTGCGACGGCGCCTCCACTGGATCGTCACCCCTTCCTGGCCCGACCCGTCACCGGAGTCGCTGGGGGGTGACCCGGTGACGGGCGTGTCTCGACGACCTGGTTCTGCCCAGGGGCAGAACCTCCCCCGTTCGTCGATACGTGGGAGAAGCTACCGAGCCCGGCGATAAGAAATCGATAAGCGACGTGTGGGCAGGTCAGCGACCTGTCTCGTCGTCCAGCCCGGCGAGGCGACGCTCCACGTCGAGGCGTTCCGGCACACCCATCCGGCGGAAGATGGCGAGCGCCCGTTCCCAGTGCCGCCGAGCCTCGGCCGGATCGATGCTGGCGAAGTGTTCGCCCAGCCCAGCCAGCGCCCGTCCCTGCTCGTGCGGGTGGGCGATCCGGGTCGCCAACCGCAGCGCCTCACGGTGCGTCTCGGCTGCCTCGCGGTCCCGCCCACGTGCCCGCAACGTGCTGCCCAGCTCGTTCAACGCCGCCGCCTCGACGTGCCGTTCGCTCGAACCGACCGCCAGGCTGCGGGCCAACTCGTGCTCGTGTTGCGCCTCCGCCAAACGACCCAGACCGCGATAGGCGACACCGAGGTCCAGGCGTACCTCCGCTTCTCCGTAGCGGTGGCCGGTACGGTCGCGAAGCGCCAGCGAAGCCCTGAGGATCCTGATCGCCTGGGGGAGGTCCCCCTTACGCGCGCGTACCGCCCCGATATGGCTGAGGGCGTTGAGCACGTGGAACTCGCTCGAAGTCGTCCGGGCCCAGGCCAGATGACGGCGATGCATCCACAGCGCCTCTTCGTAACGACCCAGTGACATCAGGGCGAGACCGACATTCGCTAACGCCATCGGTGCCCCGACATTGCCGTAGTCCCGGTAGTCACGCAGACGTTCCTTACCGAGCGCCACAGCTTCGCTGAGATGACCGCTCCAGTAATAGACGGGGGCAAGATTGGCCTGGTAGCGAGCCGTACCCAGCCTGTCCCGCGATTCCTTGGAAAGCTCGACCGCGCGGGTCAGATGTTCGAGCGCCCTCCGATTGTCGCCGGTCTTGACGTAAGCGGATGCAAGGTAATTGTGCATCAGCGCCGTCGGCTCGGTGTCGCCCGTCGCCTCGGCCGCAGCCAGCCCATGCTGGTGCGTCGTGACGATGTCCTCGAAGTACCCGCGGATGTAGCAGAATCGCCACAGGGCGCGGGCCAGTCGCCAAGCGTGTTGATGAAAGCCCGACTCATGGGCTGACACCACCATCGTCACCAACTCCGCCCGTTCCGCCTCCAACCACTCGGCACTCGGCTCGCCGAGGGTCTCGAGCAGTTCGGGTCGGTCGAAGGCAAGATGTTCTACCTGGCTTTTGATGACGACCGGCTCGATGGTCTCGGCGATCCGCAGTGCCGCCTCCAGGGCGAAGCCGAACAGTTGGGCCATGGCCGACCTGCGGTCCTGCGGGGAATCGAGGCGAATGCACAGCTCGACCGAGTACTGACGCATCAGGTCGTGTAAGCCGTACTGCCCCGACTTCAGGTCCTGGGCGAGGTGTCGGTCCGTGAGGTCGTCGAGAGCGGCATGAGCTTGTGCCACCGTCAGTCCGGTAAGCGCCGCGACCGTCGTTGAGCTGAAGCGATTACCGGGATACAGGCCCAGAAATCGAAAGACCCGCTTCGTCGACTCGGGAAGAGGTTCGTACGAGGTGGCGAACGCACCGGTGACGGTGGTGTTCTCTCCGCCCAGATGAGGAAGAACCGACGTGGCGGTGGCCATCTGTGCCGCAAGATCCGCCAACCGCCAACCGGGCCGGTGAGCCAGTCGGGCTCCCGCCAGGCGAATCGCCAGCGGAAGGTGGCCGCACCGCCGGACCACCTCGACGGCCGCTGCCGGCTCGGCGTCGATCCGTTCCCGCCCCACGCTCAGCGCCAACAGGTCGACGCCCTCTTCGGGCGACATGACCGGCAGGGACTGAGACGTTCCGAGATCAGGATGGGTGAGACGTCGTCGTGACGTGACCAGGACGACGGCGGTCGGCTCGATCGGCAGGAGGGGAAGGATCTGGTCGCTGCTGGCGGCATTGTCCAAAATGATCACCGACCTGCGGAGGGCCAGCTCGCGTCGCCAGAGTTCCGTCCTGTCGTCCAGGTCAACCGGTATCCGCTCGGACGGCACTCCGAGCTGGCGAAGCAGGACGACCAGGGCCGACGCCGGTCCCACCAGTTCCTTCTCGCCATGCCCGCGCAGGTCGACGTATAAGCGGGCGTTCGGGTACCGCGCGCTCAGTCGACGGGCCAGGTGCACGGCGAGGGTCGTCTTGCCGCTGCCGGCCATCCCGTCGATGAGGTGCACGGCCGGGACGCGGTCCTCGACACGCCGCGTCTCCGCCAGTAATCGTGCCACCGCGGCCTCGCGACCGACGAAGTCGGTGACCGAACGGGGCAGATGATCCACCGTGGCGACCACGGGTCTTGGCGGGGCCGTCGGGTGTCCCGCCGGCCCCGGGGCGGACGTCACCAGCCGTCCCAACCGGGCTTCGCGGTCGGCGACGACGACTGATGCCAACTTCGGCGTCTCGGCGACGATCAGGCCGCGGAGGTCTTCGAGGTTGTTTCCCGGGCTCACGCCCAACTCCGTGACCAGTTGCCGACGAATCTCGTCGTACACGACAAGCGCCTCGGCGCTGTCACCGCGTTCGTGCAGGGCCCGCATGAGCAGGAGGTACGTCGGTTCCCGGAGCGGATGGCGAGCAGCCACCTCCCGCAACGACGGAATCGCGAGATCGTCCCGCCCGGACCGCAGGTGCACCTCGGCGAGGAGTTCCACCGCCAGTAGCCGCTCCTCCTCGACCGCTACGGTTCGAGCCGTCAGGACGGGGCCGAGCGGTAGGCCGGCGAGCATGGAGCCCTGCCACCGGGCCAACGCACGGCCCAGTAGTTCTGACGCCCGCGCCAGGTCGCCGGCGCCCAGAGCGTTCCGGCCCGCGTAGAGCTCCTTCTGGAAGCGGAAGACATCGATCACATCCGGTCGCACGGTGAGTCGATAGCCGTTCCCCTGCCGTACGAGAGTCGCGTCCGCGAGCGCCAACGTCTCGAACTCCCGGCGAAGATTTGCCGCGTAGGTCCGCACATTCGCTACGGCGGATCGCGGAGGGCGCTCCACCCACAGCTCGTCTATGAGATCGGTCAGCGTCACCAACTGGCCCGGTTGAACAGCGAGCATCGCGAAGACTACCCGTTGTTTCGGTGTGCCCAGGTGCAACTTGTGGTCAGCAAGCAGCACCTCCACGTCACCGAGCAGGTTGATCTTCAACCGTTCCCCCGAATTCACATCCATCGGTGTTTAGCTGATCACACTGGGAAAGGCTATCGGCGTCCACAATTCGGAACAGCCCCTCGACCAGACCCCCCAAACCCACACCGACCAGGCAAGAAAGACCAGATTCTGCCCGACCGGATTGAGCCTGAACCCGAACTGACGGATAGGCCGTCCGCACACCGTCGCCAGACTAGGGAGGAGGTGGCAACGCCGATAGCCTCTCAGCAGGGCGCAAGCTGCGAACCGCCAGTGCAGTACGACCGCGCTCCGCTCAGGCGGCATGGACAGACCGTCACAAAGCTCGCCAGCTTGGCTAATGTTGCGTATACCGACATTTATTGCTACTAAAACCGCGTAGCTCCTCTTAGGCTCCCCGTCACGAGAACGGTTCCGGAATACGGAAACGGCCGGACGAGTGGAGGGGGCATGCAATGCGCGGCAGCGACTGGTACTGACATCCGGGTGACACTGAGCGGTAAGCTCCCGTCGTCAACAGGTAACTGTCGGCGACGACGGGAGCTTCATGGGCCAGGGGTCACCGCAGAGTCCCAGGACAGATCGGCAGCTTCTGCTGCTCGTCGGTCTCATCGTCGTCATGGCAATCGTCCCCACAGTCGTCGCCGGGGCCGACGTGTCGACCCGTCCGCCCGACTCCGTGGGCGACGGCGCGACGTTCGTGGCGCTGACCTTCATGACTGCGCTCGGCACAATCGTCATGGCGCCTATCCGTATCCGCTCCACCACCCACGCCATCACCTGGGTCGAGACGGCGATCGTGATAGGGCTCGCCGTCGCACCACCCTCCTGGGTGGTCCTGGCAACGGGCGCCGGCGTCGGTGTGGGGTCGGTAATCATGAAGCTGCCAACGATCAAGGCAGCTTTCGCAGTCAGCAAGAACATCCTGGTGGCCGGTGGGGCGGGCGTCGCCACCGTGGCCGTCCACTGGCAGTGGCCGTCCGCCGGCGTGGTCGAACTGGCCTCCCTGCTCGGTGTGATCTACCTGGTAGCGGCGCTGCTCGACGATCTGCTGGCGATCCCGGTGATCGCGCTGGCCACCAGCACGCCCATTTCGCGGCAGTTCCTGAACAACCTTGACCTCCGCATCGCCGGCTTCGGCGTGCGCTTCATCGTCGCCTTCTGCACGCTCCTCATCCTCCGGGAAGATCCCCGACTGCTGCTCGCTGTCCCGCCACTGATGTTGAGCCTGCACCTCGCCTACTCCGCACGTATCCGGGGTCGCACCGAACAGCAGGCGTGGCAGCGACTCGCCCGCACCACCGACGCGCTCAACGTGGTCGACCTGGACAACGTCCTCACCACGGCCGTCACCCAGGCCGCCGAACTGTTCTCCGCCGACGAGGTCGAGATCGAGCTCCGCGACGGTGGTCGCACCGTCCGGGGCGCCACCGGTGGCATCACCTTCGACGGGCCGACCGACACAGCCACCGAGGTGGACGGCACCGTCGTGCCCACTCCGCTGGAGGGCCACGACCGCTCCGTCGACATCGGCGTCCTGCGCCTACGCTTCCGTGGGCCGGTACGGCTGTCCGAGCGGGAGCAGTACACGCTGCGGACCTTCGCCTCGGCGCTCTGCACGGCGGTCCGTAACGCACAGGCGTACGCCGAGCTGGCCCGGGTGGCCGACGAGCACGCGTACGCCGCCGCGCACGACGCCCTCACCGGCCTCGCCAACCGGCGGCAGTTGCTCGATCAGGGCACCGAGCAGCTCAGTGCCCGGCACGCCGACGGGGTGACCGCTCTCGTGCTGATCGACCTCAACCACTTCAAGGAGGTCAACGACACCCTCGGCCACGCTGCCGGCGACCAGGTGCTGGTCCAGGTCGCCGACCGGCTGCGCGGGGCCGCCCAGGCGAGCGACCTGGTGGCCCGCCTCGGCGGCGACGAGTTCGCCGTACTCCTGCGCGGGCTGCCGGCGCCGGCGGTGGCCGCGCACCGGGCCGACACGCTGCTGGCTGCCCTGCACGAGCCGTTCGAGCTGGACGGGATGCGGATCAGCGTCGAGGCCAGCGGCGGGATCTCCGTGGCCCCGGCCAGCGGTGGCATGGCCGAGCTGCTGCGCCGCGCGGACGTGGCGATGTACCAGGCGAAGCGGGCCGGGCAGCGGATCTCCACGTACGCGCCGACCCGGGACACCGCCGACCTGAACCGCCTCACCCTCGGCGGTGACCTGCCCCGCGCGGTCGCCGACCACGAGTTCATCGTCAACTTCCAACCCATCGTCGACCTGGGCACCGGCGAGGTGACCAGCGCCGAGGCGCTGGCCCGCTGGCACCACCCCACCCACGGGCTGATCGACCCGCTGCGCTTCCTGGAGGCGGTGGAACGCTCGGGAATGCTGCCAGCCTTCGCCGAGGCCATCCTCGACCAGGCACTGATGGCCGCCGCCGACTGGCGTGACGCCGGCTTCGACGTGCCGGTGGCGGTCAACGTCTCGCCGCGCAGCCTGCTCGACGCGCGCTTCCCCGGCTCGGTACTGGCCCGGCTGCGCGCCCACGACCTGCCGCCCGAGCGGCTGGTGCTGGAGCTGACCGAGACGTTGACGCTCAGCCAACTCGACGTGGTCGACCGGGTCCTCAGCCGGCTGCGCGACGAGGGCGTCCGGTTGGCGCTGGACGACTTCGGCACCGGCTACTCCTCCCTCTCGCTGCTCTCCCGGATACCCGTGCACGAGTTGAAGATCGACCGCAGCTTCGTCACGACCATGGAGAGTTCGGCCGAGGCCGCGGCCGTCATCCGCTCCACCCTCGACCTGGGCCGCAGCCTCAACCTTGCGGTGGTCGCCGAAGGCGTGGAGAGCGAACCGCAGCGGCGGGCCCTCTGGGAGCTGGGCTGCTCGGCCGGTCAGGGCCACCTGTTCGCCCGACCGATGCCCGCCGGGACCCTGCTCGCCACGATGCAGCGAGGCTCGGGGGGCCAACCCGGGACGCTGGCGCCGCCGCTGCACGACACCGGCGCGGTGATCCGCCTCAACCAGACCCGCCGCCAGGCCGGTCGCTCCCGCCCGGACCGCCACCTCCCGGCCTGACCGGGCACCTGCGCACCGACCAGGCTGCGGCCGGACGGCCAGCTGGGTGAGCAGCGAGATCTGCCAGACTGGCGGCCGTGACCGCCGACGCCCCGACCGCCCTTCACCAGCGCTGGCGGACGCTCGACACCGCCGCCGGCGGACTCGCCCTCGACCTGGGTCTCTACACCGTGTCGGCCCTGTTCGCGGCGATCACCGCGAGCACGTCGACCCTCCTGCCGCACCGGGCCTGGGGTGCCGTCGCCGCCGTCGGCTACCTGGTCGCGACGATGGCGGTGATCGTCCAACTCGTGCTGCGCCGACGCAGCCCCCGGCTGGCCGGCCTCGCCTCCCGCTGGGTGGTGACGGGTTTCGCCTGGGTGACCACCGCACTGGTACCCGTGCTCTGGCAGAGCATCGAACGGGCCAACGGACGCACCGACCGGGCCCAGGAGGAAGTGCTGGTCGTCGAGCAGGCCGGCATCCGACTGCTCGACCATGCCACGCCGTACCTCGGTCGGGACGCGATCGCCGCCCTGCCGCCCGGTGAGCAACTGCTCGGATACACGCCGTACCAGCCGGGCATGGCGATGTTCGGCCTGCCCCGAGCCCTCGTCGACGTCTGGTGGACCGACGCCCGGGTGTGGTTCGCGCTGGGCACCGCGCTGGCGCTCGCCCTGGCCGTGGTCGCGCTGCGCGCCGCGCAAGCCACCCTCGACGCGAAACAGCGGCGGGACGCCGCCCTGCTGCGGGGAGTGCAGGCCGCCACCGTCCTGCCCGTCTGCGCGCTGACCCTGGCCACCGGCGGCGACGACCTACCCGTACTCGCGCTCTGCCTGCTCGCCCTCGCGCTCGCCGCCGCCGGACGGCCGGGCCGGGCCGGTCTCGCGGTCGGCCTGGCCGGCGCGCTGAAGCTGTTCGCCTGGCCGATCGCCCTGGTCCTGATCGTCTGGGGTCTGACCCGGCGAGCCGGCGCCCGGGTCGCGGCCGGCGCGATCGGGCTACCCGTGCTCGCCCTGCTCCCGGCGTTGCTCGTCGACCGCGGGGCCCTCACCGAAAACGTGCTGCGCTTTCCCCTCGGCCACGGCCTGGTCACCAGCCCGGCGCAGTCTCCGTTCCCCGGCCACCTGATCGCCACCACCCTGCCGGGAGGCCGGCTGATCGCCGCCACCCTCCTGGTCGCGGCCGGCGCGGCCATCGCCGTCCGGCTCGCGCGACGCCCGCCCGGCACCGCCGCGACCGTCGCTTCGATCTGCGGGTACGGGCTACTCGCCGCCATCGCCCTCATGCCCTCCACCCGGTTCGGTTACCTGCTCTACCCGGTGGCGCTGCTCGTCTGGGCACCCGCGGTGCACCGCCCGGAGTCCGCACCCACCACCCCGACGCCCGAGCACCTGCCCGGTCGGGCCACATCGGCGTAACCGGCGGGCGAAACGACGTCGCACGGCGTACACCTGAGGGCATGACCACCTACCGCGACCGCGCCGAGGCGGGCCGGGTGCTCGCCGAACGGCTCACCGCCCTGGTCGGTGACCCGGACGCCGTCGTCCTCGGCCTGGTCCGCGGCGGCGTACCGGTGGCCCAGGTCGTCGCCGAACGGCTCGGCGTCCCCCTCGACGTGCTGGTCGTCCGCAAGCTCGGCATGCCCTGGGCGCGGGAGGTCGCCTTCGGCGCGCTCGGCCCCGGTGGCGTGCAGGTGCTCAACGACGCGATCGCCAGCCGCCTCGGCAGCAGCGACATCGCCGAGGTCAGCCACCGCGAACAGGTCGAGTTGGAGCGCCGCGAGCGGCTCTACCGGGGCGGTCGCCCACCGCTGGACCTCACCGGACGCGTCGCCGTGATCGTCGACGACGGTCTGGCCACCGGCGCGACCGCCCGTGCCGCCGTCGAGGTCGCCCGCCGGCTCGGCGCCCGCCGCGTCGTGGTGGCTGTGCCGGTCGGCGCCCAGGAGGCGTACGAGCTGCTGGCCGCCGAAGCCGACCAGGTCATCTGCGCCCAACGCCCGCCGGAGTTCGGCTCGGTGAGCGCCTACTACGACGACTTCCACGAGGTCTCCGACGACGAAGTCATCGCGGCGCTCACAGCAATCGCTTAGGTCGACCGGGTACCGTCGGGTGATGAGTGACCTCATCTGTCCCAAGTGTCGCGGCGAGATGCGCCAGTACGAGCGCAGCGGCGTCGTCATCGACCAGTGTGGCGAGTGCCGGGGCATCTTCCTCGATCGCGGCGAGCTCGAGAAGCTGTTCGAGGCAGAGGCCAACTGGAGTCGCCAACAGGCCGGGCCGACCGCGCCGGCCCAGCAGCCGGGCGGTTACGCGCCCCCACCGCCGCCGCCCGCCCAGCACCAGCCCGGTTACGGCGCCGTCCCGCCACCGCCGCCCCCGCCGCCCGCGCACGGCTACCCGCCGGCGCCTGCCTATGGCCACCAGCAGCAGCAGCACTACGGCTACCACGGCCACTACCGGCACAAGAAGCGCAAGAGCTTCCTCGACGAGATGTTCGGCTGAGCCCAGCCGAGTCTTCCTGCCCGGGTCGATCCACGTCGACCCGGGCAACGCCGCGAGTGATTGGCTGACCCGGCGGTCCGTGCGAGGCTGCATCGCATGACCGCCACCCGGCACGACGAGGCCCTCGCCGAGGCGTACGACGGCATCACCGCAGTGGTCGACGCCCTCGACGACGCTGACCTGCAACGGGCCACCCGATGCCAGGGCTGGCTCGTCGCCGACCTGCTCCTGCACGTGCTCGGCGACGCCCAGCGGGCACTGGTGGCCCTGGCCAGCCCGGTCGACGGTCCGGCAGACGTGGACGACGTCTCCTACTGGCGGGGCTTCCCGGGCGGCGACGAACAGGCAGCCCGGCACGCCTGGTGGATCCGGCGGTCGGCGTCCGCCTTCGACCGGCCGACGGCCATCGTCCGGCTGTGGCGGGAGACCGCCCCGGCGGCGGTCCGCGCCGCCGGGTTCGCGGACCCCGAGGGGTACGTGACCACACAGGGCCACGTGCTGCGCGTACCCGATCTCCTGGCGACCCTGACCACCGAGGCCGTGGTGCACCACCTGGACCTCACGGTGGAGCTGCCGGCCGCGCCGCCGCCCGGACCGCTGGCGGTGCGCGTGGCGGTGTCCACAATGGATGGCCTGTTGAGCGACGACGCCGTACGCCCTGCCGGGTGGGATGACCAGGAGTTCCTGCTGAAGGCGACCGGCCGGCTGCCGCTCACCGACCGGGACCGGCTGGAGTTGGGCGAGGCGGCGGGCTGGTTCCCTCTGCTGGGGTGACGTAATGCACCGTGGACACATGGATTCTTCAACCGACCTGCTGCCGAAGATCGGTGCGCCGGCCACCCGCGCCTTGCACAACGCCGGTTACACGACTCTGCGCGAGTTGGCCGGGGTGCCCCGTAAGGAGCTGGCCGCACTGCACGGCATGGGCCCGAAGGCGCTCGACATCATCCAGGCCGCTCTCGAGAAGCACGACCTCAGCCTGGGGTGATGCCTGTCTCCAGCCGTTGCCTCGGGCGATTCGGCCGGCGGCGGATTGGCGAGCCGTACGGCGCCCCGCGGACGCCGATCATCCGATGGCCATGTCCACGAATCGCGAGAGGTGCAGTTGGGCTGCGACCGTCACCGTGTCGGTCGGGCCATTTCGATGCTTGGCAACGATGAAGTCCGCTTCGCCCGCCCGCGGTGACTCCTTGTCGTAGTAATCGTCGCGATGCAGCAGGATGACAACGTCTGCATCCTGCTCAATTGAACCCGATTCACGCAAATCGGACAACTGTGGACGCTTGTCGGTGCGCTGCTCCGGGCCACGGTTGAGCTGGCTGACCGCGATGACGGGGCACTCGACCTCCTTGGCCAGCAGCTTGAGGCCACGGGAGAGGTCGGCGACCTCCTGCTGGCGGCTTTCGGTGCGTTTGGGCGAGGTCATCAGCTGGAGGTAGTCGACCACGATCATCTTGAGGTCGTGCCGCTGCTTGAGTCGGCGGGCCTTCGCGCGAATCTCCATCAGGTTCATGCTGGGCGTGTCGTCGACGAACAACGGCGCTTCGCTGATCTCACCCATGCAGCGGGCCAGCTTGGTCCAGTCGTCGTCGGAGAGCTGCCCGCTGCGCAGCACGTGCAGCGGCACCCGCGCCTCGGCCGAGAGCAGTCGCATGACGATCTCGACCTTGCTCATTTCCAGCGAGAAGATGGCAGCGGCCTGGTTGGCGCGAATGGCGGCATTTCGGGCAAAGTCCATACTCGCCGTAGATTTTCCCAAACCGGGCCGCCCGGCCACAATGATCAACTGCCCCGCGTGCAGGCCGTTGAGCAGCCGGTCCAGGTCGCTGAAGCCGGTCGGCACGCCCGTCATCACGCCGCCCTGCGCGCCCACCGCCTCGATCTCGTCCAGCGTCGGCTGGAGCATGTCGGCCAGGATCGCGAAGTCCTCGCTGACCCGGCGTTCGGTGACGTCGTAGACGGCCTGCTGGGCGAGGTCCACGACGTCGTCGACGTCGCGGCTGCCGCCGCTGGCGGTGCCGTAGCCCAGCTGCACGATCTTGGTGCCGGCCTCGACGAGCCGACGCAGCACGGCACGCTCGCTGACGATGCGGGCGTAGTACGAGGCGTTGGCGGCGGTGGGAACGCTGGCGATGAGGGTGTGCAGATAGGGAGCGCCACCGATGCGGGCCAGGTCGCCCGAGTCGGTCAGGGCGGCGGCCACGGTGATCGGGTCTGCCGGCTCACCCCGGCCGTAGATGTCGAGGATGGTGTCGAAGATGGTGGCGTGCACCGGCCGGTAGAAGTCGTTGGTCTTGAGGATCTCGACGACGTCGGCGATGGCGTCCTTGGAGAGCAACATGCCGCCGAGGACGCACTGCTCGGCAGCGACGTCCTGGGGTGGAGTCTTGTCGAACTGGCCGTCCCGCTGCACGGGTGGCTGGCCGTTGCCGGACCGGGCCTCCGCCCGCATGTCGTCGGTGACCGACACCGGTCCCCCCTCCACTGCGTCGGATCCGTCCCAGCATTACCGCCCGGGTACGACAGTTCTCCCGACCGGAACCGGTCGATCGGGGGCCATCGCGCCGGCGGTCGAGGGCCAACCATACGGACCCCGAGGTCAGCGACTCAACAAGCACGGTGGACGAGCCTCGGGACAACCTGTGGACGCCGGTGGGCGAGCATGTGCGCAGGGTGTGCACAGCCTGTGGACAACCGCTGGGGAATTCTCGGCCGCAGGTCGTTGACCTGGCGATATGCGGTCCCCACCCTGTGGAGGAGAATATTTCGGTCGGTTCTTTTACACGATCTTCCCGTACTATCTCCAGCGAACGGCTACACCTGGACAGCGGATCACGCTTTGGGTTCAGAAGGGTCACACTCCGGCCGTGAGTTACCGGGACTGGGGACGCGGGGAGGGCAGCCCGCGGGAGCGTCCGTCAACCGCCTCGTGGGGTCAGCCCGCGCTGCCCGCTCCGGCCGATCCGTACGACGAGGACGCGCCCTACCGCACCTCCAGTCGGCGGCGTGCGCGGGACCGTGGGCAGGACGAGCCGGTCGACGCCTACCTGCCGCGGTGGGCGCTGGAATCGGGGGTCCAGCGTGCCGACGGTGGTGGACGACACGCCGCGCCCGACGAGGCACAGGACGAGGTGGAGCCGGAGCGTCCGAGCTCCGGCGCCGGTTGGCGCAGCGCCGAGACGACGGGCAGACGCCGGGCTGACGCGAGCGGTCGGCGCGAGCAGCGGGCGATCGGTGCGAGTGGTCGGCGCGAGCAGCCGGCGATCGGGGCGGGTGGTCGGCGCGAGCAGCCAGCGATCGGCGCGGGCCCCGAATCGGACCACACCCGGGAGTGGACGCTCGACCGTCCCCAGGAGCAGGGCTATGCGGGCCGCCGACGCGCCGACTCGGCGGAGGAGGAGCCGGTCTCCGGCGCGGCCGCCGACCGTCGTCCCCGTCGTGCGCCGGCCGGTCGTCCGCAGGTGATCTGGTCCGGTGGGGACCTGGAGGCCGGCCCGGCCGAGGCGACGTCCCGCCCGGAGGTGAGCCGACCGACGCGGCGCAGCCGGCGCGCGGCGGAGGAGTCGTGGACTCGTCCGGCGGTCGATCCCTGGGAACGCGGGTCGGAGCGGCCGGCGGAGCCGGATCCGTCGTACGCGCCCGCGGTGGACCCGTGGGACGCGTCGGGCGTGCACGCGTGGCCGCCGCCCGGCCCGGACACCACGGACCTGAGCGGGCAGTGGTCGCAGGGGGAGAGTGTCGGTGGTTGGGAGCGGTCGGACCGCACCGGCCAGTGGGAGCGGTCCGCGGTCGAGGACGACCAGTGGGACCGGACGCTGCCACCCCGCTCGGATCGACTGACGGAGGGATGGCCGAGCCGGGACAGCGGTTTCTGGCCCGGTACGCGGTTGTCCGGTGACGATCCGCGCTGGATGGACACCACGACGACGTCGGCGCCTCGGTCGCCGGTGGTGGGTTACACCGCCCCGCGACCGCGTAGTGCGCCCGTACCCCCTTCCGGCACCGTGCGTCGGGCGGACCGGTCGCCGGTCGGTACGGCGGCGGTGCGGCGGCGGGTCGAGTCGGTGGCGGCGGGCGGCTGGGCGCGGCGTCTGGAGGATGACCTCCTCGACCCTGATCCCGGTGGGTCGGTCCGGCCGCTGCTGTACACCACCGCCTGCTACGTGGTGCCGGCCGTGCTGATCTTCCTGTGGTTGCTGACGCTGGACGGGCAGGCGCCCGCCGGTTGTGTCACCGACATCTCCGGGGGTGGCTGCGACTCCGCACGGTCCCGTGCGTTGGAGTCGTTGCTCGCCGGTTCCCCGCGTTTCGGGTTGGCGCTGGTGAGCAGCCTGGTGGTGGCTGCGCTGCTGCGGCGGGTCGGCACGACGTGGCGGTCGGCGACGATCGCGCTCGCCGCGGCGGTGGTCGGTGGTGGTCTGTCCACGGTGCTGATCAGCGCGGTGACCGGTCAACCGATCGGCTGAGGCTGGCGAGCCGGATCACTTGTGGCGTATGCGCGAAGGCCCGCACCGATCGCTCGGTGCGGGCCTTCGTCGTGGTCCAGCGGGTCGTCAGCCCTGAACGACGTTCAGGTTGAACGACGCGGTGACCTCGGGGTGCAGCTTGATCTTCACCGGGTAGGTGCCGGTCGACTTGATGTGACCGGGCACCTCCAGCCGACGACGGTCGAGGACCGGACCGCCGGCGCCCTTGACGGCGTCGACGATCTCGGCCGAGGTGACCGAGCCGAAGAGCCGCCCGCCGTCGCCGGCACGGGCCTTCAGGTTGACCTTGAGACCCTCGAGCTGGCCCTTGACCTCGTTGGCGTGGTCGAGGTCGCGGATCTCACGGGCCGAGCGGGCCCGCTTGATGACCGTGACCTGCTTTTCCGCGCCCTTGGTCCAGGCGATCGCGAAGCCCTGCGGCAGCAGGTAGTTACGGCCGAAGCCGTCCTTGACCTCGACGATGTCGCCCGGGGCACCGAGGCCGGACACTTCCTGAGTCAGGATGATCTTCATATCGGTGCCTCCTCTCAGCGGGCCGTTGCGGTGTACGGCAGGAGCGCCATCTCGCGGGCGTTCTTGACCGCGCGGGCGATCTGCCGCTGCTGCTGCGAGGTCACGCCGGTGACCCGCCGAGCGCGGATCTTGCCGCGGTCGGAGATGAACTTGCGCAGCAGCGCCGTGTCCTTGTAATCGATGTAGGTGATCCCGTCCTTGTCGAGCGGGTTCACCTTCTTCTTAGGCTTGCGAAGTGCCGCAGCCTTGGCCATTGACCTTGCTCCTGGTTTGCGATCGCGGGCGCTCGGCGCCATTAGAACGGAGGCTCCTCGTCGAAGTTGCCGCCCGAACCGGCACGCGCGGGAGAGGGTGCGGCCGAAGCCCAGGGGTCGTCGAAGTTGCCTCCGCCGCCACCCTGGCTACCACCACCGCCGCCACCACCGAAGCCGCCGCCACCGCCACCGGAGCGGGACATCTTCTGCACCTTCGCCGTGGCGTAGCGCAGCGACGGGCCGATCTCGTCGACCTCAAGCTCGATGACGGTGCGCTTCTCACCCTCGCGGGTCTCGTATGACCGCTGACGCAGCCGGCCCGAGACGATCACCCGAGCGCCGCGCTGCAGCGACTCGGCGACGTGCTCGGCGGCCTGCCGCCAGACGGTGCAAGCGAGGAACAGCGGCTCGCCGTCCTTCCACTCGCCCGACGCCTTGTCCATGAATCGGGGCGTCGAGGCGATACGGAACTTGGCGACCGCAGCCCCGGAGGGGGTGAACCGCAACTCGGGGTCATCGGTCAGATTGCCGATGACCGTGATGGTGGTGTCTCCTGCCATGACCATCTCCTCGCGCACTCAGCGTCTCGTCGTACAGGCTCTCAGAGCCGTACGACAGAGTCGCGGAGGCTGATCCGGGCGAACCGGGTTGAATGCCGGACAGAATGCTTAGCGCATCTCCGGCCGGATGACCTTGGTGCGCAGCACGGACTCGTTCAGCCGGAGCTGACGGTCCAGCTCAGCCACGGCAGCAGGCGTGGCCTGCAGGTCGACGACGGCGTAGATGCCCTCGGCCTTTTTGTTGATCTCGAACGCGAGGCGCCGGCGGCCCCACACGTCCGTCTTCTCAACCGAGCCACCCGCGGTCCGAATCACGTTCAGGTACGTGTCGAGCGACGGGGCGACGGTGCGCTCCTCGAGGCTGGGGTCGAGGATCACCATGATCTCGTAATGACGCAAGACGTGCTCACCTCCTGTGGGCTAAGCGGCCACGGTCCTTCCGTGGCAGGAGGTCGTGCGTCGCTGCCCGCACGTGCCGGGGGAACCCGGCCGGACGCGGACAACCTGACCAGGATACCCGGTCCGGACGATCATGCCCGGGGTGGTCGGGCCAGTGCCCCGGACATGCCGACGGGGGCCCGCCACCCGACCGTCACTGGTCGGTGGCGAGCCCCCGTCAACGAGGCCGCGGAGCGTCCCGTCCGCATTCCTTGGGTGGGACCTGGGGAGGAACGACCACACCGATGAGGTTGGACCGGAGACGCCCCGCGGAGCTTTATCGTGTTGTTATCTGACGATACAACGGGTTTCGTCCCGTGTAGGGCGAAAAGGCAGAAATTTCCGAGATTGTGGATCCGGGCCGATCTGGCACTACGACGGGTCTCCCCCCGCGACGCCGGGCCGCGCCGCAGGGGTGACCTCGCTGTCGGGCCGACGAACACCCGCTGGCCGTACCCGGGCACCTCGTCGCGCCCAGCCCCGGGCCCCGCTCGTCGGATCCCATCCCCTCAACGATCGTCCGACGGCCGGAGTGACGACATCGCGCCGACCGTCAGCACACCCGCCGTGGTCCCGACGTAGGCTCGCTGCCATGCGTATCGGAGCCCACGTCGATTCGACCGACCCGCTGGCGGAGGCAGCAGCACGGTCCGCCGACACCGTGCAGTTCTTCCTCTCCGACCCGCAGGGATGGAAGGCACCCAAGCCTCGGGAGGACGCCGAGCGGCTGCGGGCCACCGACGTCGACCTCTACGTGCACGCGCCGTACGTCATCAACGTGGCGACCCTCAACAACCGCATCCGGATCCCCAGTCGCAAGCTGCTGCTCGGGCACGCGACCGCGGCGGCCGAGATCGCCGCCAAGGGCCTGATCGTCCACGGTGGGCACGTCAACGCCGGAGACGACCTGGCGGTCGGCTTCGACAACTGGCGCAAGACCTTCGCGTACGCGGCCGACTCCGGCGGGTTCGGCGTGCCGGTCCTCATCGAGAACACGGCCGGCGGCGACAACGCGTGCGCCCGCCGGCTGGACGCGCTGGCCCGGCTCTGGGACGCAGTCGGCGACTACGAGGTCGGCTTCTGCCTGGACACCTGCCACGCGTACGCCGGAGGTGAGGAGCTCCTCGGCCTCGTCGACCGGGTCAAGGCGATCACCGGCCGGATCGACCTGGTGCACGCCAACAACTCCAAGGGCGCGTTCAACTCGGGGCAGGACCGGCACGACAACCTCGACGGCGGGACGATCGACCCGGAGCTGGTGGTGGCGGTGATCCGCGCCGCCGGGGCGCCGGTGGTCGTCGAGACCCCGGGCGGCGTCGAGGGCCAGGCCGCCGACATCGACTTCCTGCGCCAGCAGCTCCCGACGGAGCGCCCGGCAGCATGACGACCGGCCAGTCCAAGCCGGGGAAGGCTCGGCCCGCGTCCACCGGCGACCAACCCATCCGACCGGCCGCGCCGCCCACCGGTGACACCCCGGCCGCCTCGCCCGGAACCACCACGAACGGCGCGACCCGCGACGACCCGGCGCAGGGGAAGGCTCGCACGAGCGCCAGCACGGCCGCGAAAAGCGCCGCCGACGAGCAGGCCGCGAACACCGCCGGCACGGCCGCGACGGGCACCCCCGGCAGGAACGGTCGCGCCAGGGGCGGCGCGGAGAAGGCCGACAAGGCCACGACCGTCGGTACAGCCAGCGACGGCGAGAAGAAGGCCGACCGGGCCACGAGCGTCGGTACGACCAGCGACGGCGAGAAGAAGGCCGACGACGCCAGGGACGCCACCGCCAAGGACGACGAGGCGACCGACGAGGCCAAGCCGGTCGACCCCGACCGCTGGGAGGCGTTCGCCTCGGCACCGGAGCCCCGGCCCAGCTGGCTCACCCGGGCCGCCCGCCCGGTGGGCCGCTCCCTGGTCCACGAGTGGACCCTGGCGGCCCTCGCCTCGTTGGCGCTGGCCGTGCTGATGACCTGGCCGACGCTGCGCTACCCGCGCTACACCCTGCCGCAGGACACCTGGGACCCGAGCCTCCAGGCGTGGCAGATGGCCTGGTCCGGCCACATCCTGCTGGCCGACCCGGCCCGCCTGTGGCAGTCGAACACGTTCTTCCCGGAGCTGTGGAGCTTCGCGTTCTCCGACACGCTGCTCGGCTACGCCCCGGCCGGGATGCTCGGCAGCGGCCCCGAGGACGCGGTGCTGCGCTACAACATCATGTTCGTGCTGGCGCACGCGCTCGCCACGCTCGGGGCGTACGCCCTGGCCCGGCAGCTCGGGGCCGGCCGGATCGGCGCCGCCGTCGCCGGGGTCGGCTACGCCTACGCGCCGTGGCTGCTCGCCCAGGCCGGGCACCTGCACGTGCTCTCCAACGGTGGCATCCCGCTGGCCCTCGCGATGCTCGCGCGGGGACACGGCTGGTCGCTGCGCCACGGCTACCGGCCCGAACGACGGCACGACGGCTGGGTGTACGGCGGTTGGCTGGTGGCGGCCTGGCAGATCAGCCTCGGCTTCGGCATCGGCCTGCCGTTCGCGTACTTCCTGGCCGCCGCCGCGCTGGTCGCCGCCGTGCTGTTCGGAGTGAAGTGGCTGCGGTCCGGTCGTACCCTGCCGTTCGGCCGCCGGCTGCTCGTGGCCGACCTGGTCGGCGGGTTGTTCTTCGCCGGGGTGGGGGCGCTGATGGCGTTCCCGTACTTCCAGGTGACCGAGCTGCACCCGTACGCCGAGCGGACCGTCGACGACATCTCCATCTTCTCGCCCCCCGCGTCCGGCTTCGTGACCGCGCCCGCGGAGTCGCGGATCTGGGGTGGGTTGCACGAGGGTGCCCGCGCGGCGCTGCCGTTCCATGCGGAGATGACACTGCTGCCGGGTTTCGTGCTCTACGCGCTGGCGTTCGGCGGGCTGTTCTTCTCGGTCTGGCGGCTGCGACACCGCCTGTTCCTGCTCGGCGGTGTGCTGGTCACGATGGTGTTCGCGATGGGCACGCGCTTCTTCGACGGCACCTTCACCTACGTGCCGCTGTTCGAGCACGCGCCGGGCTGGAACGCGCTGCGTACCCCCGGGCGGTTGATGCTCTGGATCACGTTGCTGCTCGCGCTGCTCGCGGCCGGCGCGGTCACCGCCCTCACCGACCGGGTCCGTGAGCTGGCCGCGCAGCGGGTGCCGTCCTGGCCCGGCCCGTGGCTGCGGATCGCCACGCTGTTACCGCTGCTGCTGGTCACCGTCGAAGGGTTGAACGCCACCCCGCATCCGGTGGTGCCGAGGCAGCCCGCCGCGATGCGCTCGGCGGAGGGTCCGCTGCTCGTGCTCCCCAGCGACCAGGGCATCGACCAGCACGTCATGCTCTGGTCGACGAGTGGGTTCCCGGACGTGGCGAACGGCGGCAGCGGCTTCACGCCCCGGCAGCTCGACGAACTCCGCCGGGCCAGCCAGTCGTTCCCCGACCAGACCAGCGTCAACTACCTGCGAACGTACGGCGTGCGGACGGTGGTGCTGCTACGCGACGAGGTGCCCGGCACGCCATGGGAGATCACCATCGACGCGCCGGTCGAGTCGCTCGGCATCACCCGCCAGGAGGTCGGCGACGCAGTGGTGTATCGGCTCTGATGCGCTCGCCCTGCTGGGGCGGTTTGCGGGGGAGCCCGCCCGGCTCCGGGCGGTCAGGCTTGATCCCTGCGCCGGGCGGGCTCCCCCGCAAACCTGACGTGGGTTCGGCGCGTCAGGTCCTGGGGATCAGGTGGCGGTGGCGGTGGCGGCGGCGGTTTCGGGCTCCAGGTCGGGATTGGTCGCGGGGCGGCGCCAGCGGTCCAGCCAGTGGGCGTCCGGTGCGCCGTCCAGTACGCCGCCGTCCGGGTCGTCGGCGTAGGTGGCGCGTACCGCGTCCTGCTCCGGGTGCAGGATCTCCCGCACGACAAGCACGCACAGGGTCACCACGGTCGCCAGCCGCAGCGTCGAGGCCAGCACGAACACCCCTTCGGGGAAGACGGGACGGCTGGTCGCCGCGCCCAGCAGCTCACCGTAGAAGGCCACGAAGTAGCAGACCTCGGCGAGTTGCCAGGCCAGGAAGGCACCCCACTTCGGCCGGGCCAGCACCACCAGCGGCAGCATCCAGAGCACGAACTGCTGGGACCAGACCTTGCTGAAGATGAGGAACGCGGCGACCACCAGGAAGGCGAGCTGGGCGAGCCGCGGCCGGCGCGGGGCCCGCAGCGCCAGCACCGCCACGCCGATGCAGGCCAGCCCGAACAGGGCGTACGAGATGGTGTTGAGGGTCGGGATGTTGGTGTTCAACCATTCGAACGGGCCCTGCTCGCCGGGGTCGTTGCCGACCTTGCCGTCGAGGTAGCGCCCGATGTACCAGAGCGTGCCCCAGTCGATCGGCCGAGTGGTGTTCAGCTCGAAGAACCGACCCCAGTTGTCCGGGTTGGCGCGGTAGGCCGGCAGGTTCACCAGCACCACGGCCACCACCGCCGCGCCGAGCGCGGTGAGCGCGGCGCGGAGCCGGTTGGCCCGCAGCGCCAGGACGAGGATCGGCCCCAGCAGGAACAGCGGCCAGAGTTTCGCCGCGCCGGCCAACCCGAGCAGCACGCCGGCCACCACCGGTTGTCGCCGGGCCCAGGCCAACAGACCGAACGCCGCCAACCCGATGGCGAGCAGGTCCCAGTTGACGGTGGCGGTGAGCAGCAACGCCGGGGCGAGCGCGAACAGGGCGGCGTCCCAGGGTCGTCGTCGGCGCAACGCGAGGATCACCGCGACGGTGGCCACGGCGAGCGCGCCCAGCACGAGCGCGTTCAGGTTGTAGAACCACTGACCCTGGTTGATGCTCGGGTCCCCCTTGCCGATCGCGTGCACCGGCAGACCGAGGGCGCCCATGAAGTAGCCGGTGAGCACCGGGTACTCCACCGGGTGATCCCGGTAGGGCACCTTGCCCTCGTTGAGGCCCTCGGCGTAGTAGAGGGCGAGGACGTCCGTGTAGCAGAACCGGTTGTACTGGACGTTGTTCTGCCACGCGCCGTCCTGACACGGGGACTTCTGCACCCAGTGCAGCGCGAGCGTGAGGCAGGCCAGCGCCAGGACGATCCGGACGGCGGTCCAGAATCGTCGTTCCTGCCCGGCCGGCCGGTCCAGTGCCGTCGCGTGGTCGCCCAGCGGTCCGCCGATGGCGCCGGACAGGCCGCGAACGAACCCGTCGGAGCGGGACGGGTGGTCGGTGGTTCCGGCGTCGTCGATGCCGGGCGTCGACTGGGTGCTCATAGAGAGGCATCCTGCCGTACTCGCAGCGGTGCGTCATGTACTCGTCTACCCGTCGAGGTCACAACCCGCACCGTCGACAAGCGACAAGTGCCCGGTGCCACTACGTCAACCGCCGGCCGGACAGGTCGTCCGGCCGGCGGCGGCGGGTGCGCTGTGGCTCTTGTTCCAGGGTGCTCAGTGGCAGGTCGGGTGGCGGTTAACCGTTCGGACCGCCGGGACCACCGGGACCACCCGGCCCACCCGGGTTGTTCCCGCCGGGGTTGCCGTCGTTGCGGGGGCAGAACGGATTGGTCAGCGGGTCACACGGCTGCCCCGGCTGGCCGGGCTGACCCGGGGGCGGCGGCGGTGGCGCGGCCGGCTCCTTGCCGTTGCCCTTGGTGATGTCGCCCTCACCGGTGACGGTGGGCAGGGGGATCTCCTCCTGACCCTTGAGGGCGGTGTTCATGTACTTCTCCCAGATCGGGCCGGGAAGGGTCGAACCGCCGATGGGCTTACCGCTCGCGAGACGAATCTCGGGCTTCTTGATGTCCCGACTGCCCACCCAGACGGCCGTGGCGATCTGCGGGGTGTAGCCGACCGTCCAGGCGTGCGCGTTGTCCTTGCTGTTGTACTCCCAGGTGCCCGTCTTGGCGGCGGCCTGGCGGCCGCCTTCCAACGAGAGATTGTTGGGCGCGGGAATCTGCTTCAGGACCGCGGTGACCTCGTCGGTGACCTTCTTGTCGATCCGCTGCTCGGGCTTGATGCGCTCGCTGCCGACGACCTTCCACTTACCGTTGCTCTTGTCCTGCTGCTCCACCTTGATGACGAAGTGCGCCTTGATGTACTTGCCGTCATTGGCGAACGTCGCCATCGCGTTCGCGTGGTCGAACACGGTGAGCGGGTACTTGCCGAAACCGGTGTAGTTGTCGAACGGGTTCGGCCCCTTCTTCGACAGGTCGAACGCCTGCGGCGGGTCGACTCCCCACATGGTGGTCACGCCGGCCTTGTGCGCCATGTCGACCACCTTCTCGGCGCCGATCTCCTTGGTGACCCAGTAGAACGGCACGTTGTACGACTGGATCGTCGACTCTTCGAGGGTGCAGTACTTGCCGCACTTGAGATTGGTCCGGCCGGCGTTACCGATCGCGACCTTGGAACCCTCGGGCTTGTACGGCGTGGGGTCCCAGTGCGACTTCACCGAGATGCCCGCCTCGATCGCGGCGGCCAGGGTGTAGACCTTCATCGACGAGCCCGGAGCGTGACCGCCGGCCAGGTCGCCGTTCTTGTCGGTGTTCTTGCCGGCGTAGTCGAAGTCGGCGCCACTGTCACCGCCGTAGTAGGCGAGCACCCGGCCCTTCTTCGGGTCGATCGAGACCACCGCCGCCATCAGGTTCTTGGGCTGGTCGTTGAGCTCCGAGCCCTTCTTCGACTGCATGGCGACGTTCTCGGCGGCCGTCTGGAGCTTCGGGTCGATGGTCGTGGTGATCCGGTAGCCGCCGTCGCGCAGCGCGTCGACACAGCTCGTCTTACCCTCCGCGCCGCTGTCGGAGCAGAGGCCCATCGCGTCCATCTCCTGACGGACGTAGTTGATGACGTTGCCCCGAGGGCTGTCGACGCCGAAGCCGTTGCCGCCCTTCTTCGGTGGCAGCACCTTCGGGTACGCGATCGGGGCGGCGGGGTCCAGCCACTTCTCCTTCTTCATCCCGTCGATCACGTAGTCCCACCGGGTCTTCGCGTCGGTCGGGTTGACCGCCGGGTCGTAACCCTTGTGGGTGTCGGTCGCCACCGGCTGCTTGATCAGCGCCGCCAGGACCGCGCCCTCGGCGGGCGTGAGCTTGATCGCCGGCTTGCCGAAGTACGTCTGTGCCGCCGCCTCGATGCCGTACGCGCCACGCCCGAAGTAGATGACGTTGAGGTAGTGCTGCATGATCTCCGGCTTGCTGTACGCGTCGTTCAGCTTGGAGGCGAGGATGGCCTCCTTGACCTTGCGGCCGTACGTGTCGTCCTGGAGATTCTCGAACGCGTTGCGGGCGTACTGCTGGGTGATCGTCGACGCGCCCTGCTTGTCACCGTTGGAGACGTTGTTCCAGGCGGCACGGACGATGCCCTTGTAGTCGACGCCGGAGTGCCGGTAGAAGTTCCGGTCCTCGGCTGCGGCCACCGCGTGCTGCACGTGCTCCGGAATCTGGTCGATGGTGACGAAGGTGCGGTTCTCGCTGCCCAGCCTGGCCAGTGTGGTCTTGCCGTCCTTGGCGTACACCGTGGTGGACAGCGGCAGCGGCAGTTCCTCGGGCATGACCACGTTTGTCGAGTAGTAGGTGAACCCGACCACGCCGGCACCGGCGAGCATGATGAAGACGGCGAACCCGGCGATCAGCAGGTTCATCCGCTTGCGCTTCTTGGCCCGCGCCGCCGCGGCGGGGTCACCCGCGCCGCGACCGCCCCGGCCACCGCGACCGGGCCCGTTCGGTCCGCCCGGGCCATTCGGACCGCCGGGACCACCCGGCCCGCCGGAGACCGGCGAGACGCTCGCCCGGGCGACCGCGGCACGGCCACCCACCGACGCGGAGCCGACACTGGCCCGGCCCGCCGAGGCGGCGCCGACGGCGGCGGTGCCCACCCGGGCCCGACCGGCGGGCGCTCCCGGCGCAGGGGACACCGGGACGGAGGCCCGTCCGGCGCCGGCGCGACCCGCGGCCGCACCCGGTGCCGGCGACACCGGCACCGAGGCCCGACCGCTGCGGCCGGGCGTGGCCGAGCCCACCGACGCGGATCCGGCGGCAGCGCCGGGGGCGGCACGGAGGCCGAGCCACCGACCGACGCGCGACCGCCGGCGGCTCTCGGTGTCACCGAGGCCCGGCCGGGGGGCGCCGCGGGCTCCGCGGAGGACCAACCGCCCGCGCGGGAGTCACCGCCGGGTCTGCGGTACGCGTCGTCCGCGCCCGGTCCGGGGTCACCGTCCGGGCCCGGGTACTGGGCCCGACCGCGCGCGGAGCTGGGATCGCCGTACGAGTTCATTCTTCACACCCTGCCGGTCGCGGTGGGGCGCGACAGCGCCGCCACCGGGTTGCCGTGAGTTGCTTCACCCGGACCGCCGGCACGAGGGTGCCGGTTCGCCAGGGTCATTGCCGAATCAATCGGGCTAATCGGACCAACGAGTGGTCGGCCGTCCCGGGTCATGTCCCCAGCCCCGGAGCCGGTCCAACCCGCTGAGATCACCGTTGCGCCTCTCGCCTCCGCCGACCCACGCCTTCGGTGGCCGCGGCGTCCTGCCCGTCAGCGCCAACACCGTCGCCGTCGCCGGTGAGACCGTCCCGGCCGAGCAGGTACTGCTCGACGAGATGGTTCCAGTCACAGCCGAGGCACACCTCCACCACGAAGACCTGGAACTCACGTAGCGTCATCGCCAGTACGGGCAGCTCGGCGAGCGTCCGGGCCTGTCCGGCGGACTGCTTGAGTTCGTCCCCGTAAATGTAGTGGACCAGGGTCAGATTCTCGCCGCGACAGATGGGGCAGCGCAGGTCGGTCGGCTCACCGTGGAAGCGTGCAGCGTTCTTCAGGTACGGCGACGCGTCACACACGTCGTACGTACCGATGCGGCTGGCCATCAGCTCACGCAGCACTGCTCGCTTCTGAAGCGAGTAGTCGACGATCTGGCGCTGCGTACGCATGCGGTGAAGGGTACGCGGTCCGGCCCGACGAGGCGACCACGGTCACGATGCGTGACGGAAGCACCCCGGAACGGGGGTTTGCCCTGGCCGGCGGCAGCCGCTAACGTGCGATGTATCGGTCCGATACATCGCGGCGGTTACCGCTCCGCGCCGGAGGGTAAAGGGAGGGTGGCCCGTGCTCGAATTCGCCATCCTCGGCCTCCTGCAGGAGTCTCCGATGCACGGCTATGAGCTGCGCAAGGAGTTGACCGCCAAACTCGGCGCGATCCGGGCGGCGATCAGCTACGGCTCGCTCTACCCGACCCTGCGCAGGTTGCAGGCGGCGGGCTGGATCACCGAAGCCGCCGAGACACCCGCCACCGCCGAGGAGGTTCCCGCGCTGACCAGCCGACGAGGTCGGGTGGTCTACAAAATCACCGCGGAGGGCAAGGAACGCTTCGCCCAGCTCATCGCACAGGCCGGGCCCGAGACGTACGACGACACGGGTTTCGGTGTGCACTTCGCGTTCTTCGCCCGGACCGACCAGGCGACCCGCCTGCGCATTCTGGAGGGTCGCCGCCGCAAGATCGAGGAACGTCGTGAAGGCCTTCGCGACGTGCTGGGCCGGGCGGCCGAGCGCCTCGACGCTTACACCTTGGAACTGCAGCGCCACGGCCTGGACGCCTGTGAGCGTGAGGTCCGCTGGCTGGAGGAGCTCATTGCCAACGAGCGCTCCGGCCGAGCCCCGACGGTCCCCCACCTGGGGACAGCCGGTGGCCGACGAGAAGACAACAGCCCGCCTCCGCCTGGAGAGACCAGGAAAGAGCGGCCGTGACAGAAAAGAAGGAGGCAGACGCTATGGGCTCCGTCCGCGTCGCCATCGTCGGTGTGGGTAACTGCGCCTCGTCCCTGGTTCAGGGCGTCGAGTACTACCGCAACGCCGACCCGAACGACCGCGTCCCGGGTCTCATGCACGTCACCTTCGGCGACTACCACGTCTCTGACGTTGAGTTCGTCGCGGCGTTCGACGTCGACGCCAAGAAGGTGGGCATGGACCTCGCGGAGGCGATCGTCGCCAGCGAGAACAACACCATCAAGCTCTGCGACGTGCCGCCGACCGGCGTGTCCGTGCAGCGCGGCCCGACCTTCGACGGTCTGGGCCAGTACTACCGCGAGATCGTCGAGGAGTCCGACGCCACCCCGGTCGACGTGGCCCAGGCGCTGCGCGACGCGCAGGTCGACGTCGTCGTCTCCTACCTGCCGGTCGGCTCCGAGCAGGCCGACAAGTTCTACGCCCAGGCCGCGATCGACGCCGGTTGCGCGTTCGTCAACGCCCTGCCGGTCTTCATCGCCTCCGACCCCGAGTGGGCGCAGAAGTTCACCGACGCGGGCCTGCCGATCGTCGGCGACGACATCAAGAGCCAGGTCGGCGCGACCATCGTGCACCGCGCGCTCGCGAAGCTCTTCGAGGACCGCGGTGTCGAGCTGCTGCGCACGTACCAGCTCAACTTCGGCGGCAACATGGACTTCATGAACATGCTGGAGCGCAACCGCCTGGTCTCGAAGAAGATCTCGAAGACCCAGTCGGTGACCTCGCAGATCCCGCACGAGATGAGCAAGAGCGACGTGCACATCGGCCCGTCGGACCACGTGCCGTGGCTGGACGACCGCAAGTGGGCGTACATCCGCCTGGAGGGTCGCTCCTTCGGCGACACCCCGCTCAACGCCGAGCTGAAGCTCGAGGTGTGGGACTCGCCGAACTCGGCCGGTGTCATCATCGACGCCGTCCGGGCCGCGAAGATCGCGCTGGACCGCAAGATCGGCGGCCCGATCCTGTCGGCCTCGTCGTACTTCATGAAGTCCCCGCCGGTGCAGTACGCCGACCACGACGCCCACCAGGCCGTGGAGGAGTTCATCGCCGGCGAGGTCGAGCGCTGACCCGCTGAACCACCAGCACGGCCGAGGGTCGGGTCCGACAGGACCCGGCCCTCGCCGCGTTCGGGCACTGCCGGTGCGGCGATCGGTGGCAGCCCAGCAGCACCCTGTTCGGCGTGTCGCGTCGCTCAGCAGCCAACGATCAACGAGTCAGGACCAGGCCTGCCGCAGAGCCACGCCCGCCTCCAGCTCCAGCAACCTGACCTTGCGGGGCAGGCCGCCGCCGAAACCGACCAGCTTGCCGCCCGCGCCGACGATCCGGTGACACGGCACGATCACGGGGATCGGGTTGCGGTTGCAGGCCACCCCCACCGCCCGTGCCGCTCCGGGATCGCCGACCAGCCGCGCCACCTGGCCGTACGTCAGCGTCTCGCCGTACGGAATGCGGGTCATCTCCCGCCACACCGCCCGCTCGAACTCGGAGCCGCGCGGGGCCGACAAGGGAACCGTGAACGCGGTCAACGCACCCGCGAAGTACGGACGCAGCTCGGCCACGACCTGCCGGGACAGCGGATCGCCCGGCTCCTCGACGGCCGTGTCCACCCGACCGAAGTGGGCTCCGCACACACTCGTGCCATCGGTGGCCACGGAGAATTCCCCGATCGGCGAGTCGAGCACAGTCCAGCGCACAAACCCATTGTCCCCCGCGACGAGGCAAAGTTCCGCTGCCGCTCGGCGTCTGAACTACGGAGGTGGGCGGTGGCGGAGGTCGACGGGGAATTCACCACGTTCGTTGAGGAGCGGGGTGCCGCCCTGCTGCGCGTCGCGTACGCGCTGGCCGGGAACCAGCACGCGGCGGAGGACCTGCTGCAGAACGCGCTGGCGAAGGCGTACGCCCGCTGGCCGCGGATCAGGGGCGATGCCGAGCCGTACGTCAAACGCATCCTCTACCACGATCAGGTGTCCGGCTGGCGACGACGAGCGCGGCGCAGTGAGGTGCCCGTGGCCCAGGTGCCGGAGCTGGCGGCAGCCGACGACGACGGCAGCGAAACGGATCTGCGCCTGCTGCTGCTGGAGGCTCTGCGGGCGCTGCCGCCACGGCAACGGGCCGTGCTGACGCTGCGCTACCTGGAGGACCTGAGCGTCGAGCAGACCGCGGCACTCCTCGGCTGCCGGGCCGGAACGGTCGCCAGCCAGAGCTCCCGGGCGCTGGCCCGGCTCCGACGCCTGGTGCCGGGGTTGGACGAGCTGACCGACCGCCCGGGGGTGACGCGATGACCACGCATCTGGACGAGATGCTCCGCCGGGCCGTCCGCGACCTCGCCAACGGCGCCGCACCCGCTCCGGGCCTCGCCGGCCAGGCGCTCAGCCGG
Source organism: Micromonospora sp. CA-248212 (assembly GCF_050948405.1). Classification (NCBI taxonomy): domain Bacteria; kingdom Bacillati; phylum Actinomycetota; class Actinomycetes; order Micromonosporales; family Micromonosporaceae; genus Micromonospora; species Micromonospora sp. CA-248212. Next base: position 7,203,596 of record NZ_CP192023.1, read on the forward strand.
GGTCGCCGGCTGCGCCGTCAGCGACGACTGGTCATCAGCGCGGCGGCAATGGTCGCGATCGTCGCGACGGCCGTGCCATTCGTGCTGCTCCGACCCCGACCGGCCCCGAACCCGGCGACGCCGCCCCCGACCGTGACTCCCTCACCCTCGATCACGGCGTCGCCCTCGATCCGGCCCACCCCGGGAGCGAACTGGGCTGCCGCGCCGCTGGTGCTGCCCGGTAACTGGGTGGTGACCCGGGCACAGTTCGCCGGCGGGTCGGGCGGCGGATTCCTGCTGGACCGGAGCCGGGGCCGCTACGTGCCCACCGACCGCTACGACGCCATCTTTCCCGCACCTGCCGGGTCGCTGGTGGCGGTCATCGAGGAAGACCGTCCACGCGAGGTCGGCCTCGTCGACATGGCCACGGGAAAGACCCGCTGGCACGAGGTCGGCCGTGCGCTGAACCGCCCGACCTGGTCACCGGACGGTCGCCGCCTCCTGTTCACCACCACCGCGCTGGACCACTTCGGCTTCGTCGTGGTCGAGCGGGACGGCACGAAGCGTACCCACGAGGTGTCCCGGAAGAATTACTTCTGCACCGACCAGTGCTCCTTCGTCTGGACCCGGGACGGCCGGGAGGTGGCACTGCCACAGACCGCCCAGGGCAAGCCACGGTCCGAGGCGGTCCGGCACCCCCGAAGTGGCGTGCAGATGTTCTCCGCCGACGACGGACGACCGACCCGGTCGGAGCCGCTACCTGGCGATCCCGCCGGACCGTGGGCCTGGTCGCCGGACGGGCGCCTGGTCGTCGTGCAGGGCCAACAGGAGCCGCTGCTGGTGGAGACCGCCACCGGGCGGGTCGTCAATCCGCTGCCGGTCGCCGACGCCGCCTGGGTCGAAGACGACCGACTGCTCTACCGGCAGCCGTACCAGGGTGACGTCGTGCTGGCCGACACGACGGGGCGCGAACTCGTCCGCCAGCCGCTGCCCGAACAGCTGTCCGAGTTGGAGGTGAGCGTGGCGCCTCGTTGAGCCGATCGACCGTTCATCGGCGTTGCGCGGCGTCGATACCGTGCAGGTCGTGGCCACGGGGACGCTCATCTTTCTGATCATCGGTGGGGCCGGCGTCGCGGTGCTGGCGCTCGCCCTGCTCGGTAGCGGGCTGCTCCACTTCGGACACCCGGACGTGGACGGCCCGATCTCCACCGAGACGGTCGCCGGCTTCGCCGGAGCGTTCGGCTTCGGCGGAGCGATCGTGAACGAGTTGCTGGGTGCCCGTACCCCCGGGATGATCGCGGGCGCGGCGGCCGGCGGTGTGCTCGCGGCCGTGCCCACCGCGTGGCTGGCGTCGCGCTTCAGTCGGGCGGCGCGCAACATGCGCACCGACGCCACCCCCACCCGCGACGACCTGGTCGGCGCGCTCGGCCTGGTCGTCACGCCAGTGCCCCTCAACGGGTACGGCGAGGTGCGGGTACGCGTCGCCGGCCAGCCGATCAAGCTCAACGCCCGCGCCGACCAGCCGATCCCGCTCGGCGCGCAGGTCTTCGTCGTGCAGGCGCTGAGTGAGACAAGCGTGCACGTCGAGACGTACTGATTCCTTCTCGTAGACAGGACCCCCCTTCATGCCCCTGTTGATAGCTGTCGTGGGCGCGGTCGTCCTCGCGCTCGTCCTGGTGTTGTTCGTGCTGTCCCGGATCAAGGTGGCCGGGCCGAATGAGGCATTCATCGTCACGGGCCGCAAGGGACGCACCACGCACACCGCCGACGGCGGCCGGTCGACCGACACCTCCGGGCAGAAGGTGGTGCTCGGCGCCTCGGTCTTCGTGCTCCCGGTGGTGCAGAAGCTCCAGTCGCTCGACCTGTCCAGCCGACGGATCGACGTCGGCATCCGGGGCGCGGTCAGCAAGCAGGGCATCCGTGCCGACCTGCACGGCGTGGCGATCGTCAAGGTCGGCGGCACCGAGGACGCGATCCGGGCGGCCGCCCAGCGGTTCCTGCACCAACAGGACGAGATCGACAATTTCACCCGGGAGGTGCTGGCGGGCGCGCTGCGTTCGATCGTCGGCCGGCTCACCGTCGAGGAGGTCATCCGGGACCGGGCGGCGTTCGCCAGCGCCGTGGCCGAGGAGGCCGAGCACTCGATGACCAACCAGGGTCTGGTGCTCGACACCTTCCAACTCCAGGACATCCTCGCCGAGGGCTCCTACCTGCAGGACCTGGGCCGCCCCGAGGCCGCCCGGGTGCTCAAGGACGCGGCCATCGCCGAGGCGCGGGCCCGGCAGCAGGCCGAGCAGGAGCGGCTGCTCGCCGAGGAGGCCATCGCCGAGGCGAACCGCAACCTGGCCCTCAAGCAGGCCGGCATCCAGGCGGAGATCGACGCGGCGAAGGCCAGGTCGGCCGCGGCCGGGCCGCTCGCCCAGGCGGAACGGGACCAGGCCATCCTCTCCGAGCAGCAGAAGGTGGCCGAGCGCAACGCCGAACTCAAGCAGCGCCAACTGGACACCGAGGTGCGCAAGCCGGCCGACGCCGCCCGGTACAAGGTGGAGCAGGAGGCCGAGGCGGCCCGCAACGCGGCGGTGCTCAGCGCGGACGCGCAGCGCCAGGCCGTCATCGCCGCCGCGCAGGCCTCCGCCGAGCAGGCGCGGCTCACCGGTGAGGGCGAGCGGGCCCGACGGGCGGCCCTCGCCGAGGCGAACGCGATCGAGGGCGCCAAGGAGGGTGAGGCCGAGCAGCGGCGGCGCTCCGCGATCGCCGAGGCCGTCGAGCGCGAGGGTCAGGCCGAGGCGGCGGCCATCCTGGCCCGGGGTGGGGCCGAGGCCGACGCGATGGCGCGCAAGGCCGAGGCGTTCGCCGCGTACGGCGAGGCCGCGGTGCTGGACCTGCTGGTCAAGGTCCTGCCGCAGGTCGTCGAGGCGGCCAGCGCTCCAATCGGGGCGATCGACAAGATGACGGTCATCTCCACCGACGGCGCGTCGTCGCTGACGAAGTCGGTGGCCGGCAACGTGGCGCAGGGTCTGCAGCTCGGCAGCGACCTCACCGGCATCGACCTGGCTGGCCTGCTGGCCCGCCTCGGCTCGGCATCCACGAACGGAGCAACCAAGCCCACCCTCGACGCCTGAGGCGTAAGGAAGGGCCCCCTGTTATCGCCTGGCGTTGTATAGGGGGCCCTTCCTTTCGCTTTGCCGGCGCTCGGTGGGCTCGGCGCGACAGGGGCGGGGCAGGGTTAGGGGATCAGGCCTTCGGCGCGGGCCCAGCGGAGCAGCTCCGCCTCGGCGGCGTCGCGGTCCAGGGGGCCGTGCTCCAGGCGTTGTTCCTTGAGGTGCTTCCAGGCCCGCCCGACGATCGGCCCCGGAGGTACGCCGAGCAGCTCCATGATCGCGTTGCCGTCGAGGTCGGGGCGTACCCGGGCCAGATCCTCATCGGCGGCGATCCGGGCGATCCGCTCCTCCAGCGCGTCGTAGTCGGCGGCGAGCTGGGCCGCCTTGCGACGGTTGCGGGTCGTGCAGTCCGAGCGGGTCAGCTTGTGCAGCCGGGGCAGCAGGTCACCGGCGTCGGCGACGTAACGGCGCACCGCCGAGTCGGTCCACTCGCCCCGGCCGTACCCGTAGAAGCGCAGGTGCAGCGCGACCAGCGCGGTCACCTTCGCGGTGATCTCCTTGGGGTACCGCATCGCCTTCATCCGGGCCTTGGTCAGCCGGGCGCCGACCACCTCGTGGTGGTGGAAACTGACCCGGCCGTCGGACCCGACGGCCTTCGTCGCCGGTTTGCCCGCGTCGTGCATGAGGGCGGCCATCCGCAGGACGAAGTCGCAGCCCTCCTCCTCGTAGGAGACCGCGTTCTCGACCACCGTCAGCGTGTGCTCGTAGACGTCCTTGTGCTGGGCGTGCTCGTCGATCTCCAGCTTCAGCCCGGTCAGCTCCGGCAGGAACCGTTCGGCCAGACCGGTGTCGACCAGCAGACGCAGCCCGGTGATCGGGTCCGCGCCGCAGAGCAGCTTGGTGAACTCGTCACGGATCCGCTCGGCGGTGATCCGGTCCAGGTCGGCGGCCATCTCGGTCATCGCGACGTGCACGTCCGGGTGGACGGCGAAGCGCAGTTGGGCGGCGAACCGGGCGGCCCGCAGCATGCGCAGCGGGTCGTCGCCGAAGGATTCCCGCGGGGTGCTGGGAGTACGGATGACCTTGGCCGCGAGGTCGTCCAGCCCACCGTGCGGATCGGTGAAGCGGTGGTCCGGCAGGCTGACCGCCATCGCGTTGATGGTGAAGTCGCGCCGCTTCAGGTCCTCGTCGAGGCTGGTGCCGTACACCACCACCGGGTTGCGGCTGACCTGGTCGTACGACTCGGCGCGGAAGGTGGTGACCTCCAGCCGGAGGCCGTCGCGCTGGAGCCCGATGGTGCCGAACTCACGGCCGGTCTCCCAGATCGACTCGGCCCAGCCCTTGACGATCCGCAGCGTCTCGTCGGGGTGGGCGTCGGTGCAGAAGTCGAGGTCGTCGCCGAGTCGGCCGAGCAGCGCGTCGCGTACCGAACCGCCCACCAGGTGTAGCTCGTGGCCGGCACGGACGAAACGGCGGCCCAGCTCGTCGGCGACCGGGGAGACCCGGAGCAGTTCGGCGACGGCGTTGCGCTGCGCGGCGGTGAGGTCGCGGCGGTCGGCGGCGTGGGGAGCGGAGGCTTCGGACATGGGATCGCCAGCCTATCGGGCCAGGGTGTGATCCGATCCGCCGGGCGCGGGTAACGGGTGCGGGTTGACTAAGGTCTGTGACGTGCGGGTCGGTGCCCGGCTCGACGTACCCCTGGGAGGCTGGAGATGAGCGGCGGGCTCTACCGCAGCGCGAACGCCGCGCGGGACGGTGGTGCGGGAGCCAACATCCGCCCCTCCGACGGCGCCACCTTCATCTCCGCCGAGCCGCTGAACCAGCCGGCCATGGAGTCGACCGCTCCGCCGCAGGAACAGGTGGGCGAGACGAGCGCGGCGACCAACAGCGCGGTGATGGCGATCGGGAGCCTGGTCAGCCGGGGTACGGGCTTCCTGCGCACGCTCGCGCTGACCGCCGCGCTCGGCGGCGCGCTGGTGGGTGACGCCTACACGACCGCCCAGATCCTGCCCGGGATGGTGTACGAGTTCCTGCTCGGCGGCATCCTCACCAGTGTCCTGATCCCGGTGCTGGTCCGCCGCCGCAAGATCGACAGCGACGGCGGACAGGCGTACGCCCAGCGGTTGCTGACCCTCGCGGTGCTGGCGCTGGCCGCGGCGGCGCTGGTGGCGGTGGCCTTCGCCTCCGTGCTGACCTCGCTCTACGCCAGCAAGAAGACCGGGGCGGACTTCCGGGATCTGGTCACGGCGCTGTCGTACCTGATGTTGCCGATGATCTTCTTCACCGGTCTCAGCGCCCTGATCAGCGCGGTGCTCAACACCCGGGGGCACTTCGCCGCGCCGATGTGGGCGCCGATCCTGAACAACATCGTGGTGATCGCCACGGCGGGCCTCTACATCGCGATCTTCGGCGCGACGATCGTCAAGCCGGACGAGATGACCACCGGCCGGATCCTGCTGATCGGCGGCGGCACCCTGGTCGGTGTCGCCATCCAGGCCGCCGGACTGCTGCCGGCCCTGCGCAAGGTCGGCTTCCGCTGGAAGCTCCGATTCGACTTCCGCACCCTCGGACTGCGTGAGCTGGGCCGCCTCGGCGGCTGGATGTTCTGCTACGTCGCGGTCAGCCAGGTCGGCCTGATCGTGCTGTTCAACCTGCTGAACAGGGCGGGCAAGGAGAACGCCGCCGGTCCGCTGATCTACAACAACGTGTTCCTGCTGCTGATGATGGCGCACGGCATCATCGCCGTCTCGATCATCACGGCGTTGATGCCCCGGATGAGCGCGGCGGCCGCCGACGGCCGCTACGCCGACGTCGCCGCCGACCTGTCCCGGGGCACCCGCACGGTCTCGGCGGTGCTCGCCCCGATCGCGGTCTGCTACGCGGTGCTGGCCACCCCGCTGGCCGTGACGCTGTTCCGGTACGGCGCGTTCACCGACGAGAACGCCGCCGACACCTCACTGGTGCTGCTCCTCGCGGCCCTGGCACTGGTGCCGTTCGCGATCAGCCAGCTCTTCACCTTCGCCTTCTACGCCCTGCCGGACACCCGCACCCCGGCGCTGATCAACATTCCCGTGGTCGCGCTGCGGATCGGCGTGCAGGTGGTGCTCTACGTCGCCTTCGCCGCGCACTTCGCGGCGGCCGGGATGATGATCGGTAACGCCGTGTCCTACCTGGCGGCGGCGTTCGCCTCCGCGTGGCTGCTGCGCCCCCGGATCGGCCGGATCGGGATGGGCGCCATCCTGCGTACGCTCGGCCGGGTCCTCGTGGCCGCGTTGGGGGCCGCCCTGGTCGGCCTGCTCGTGGTGAGCCTGCTGCCCGGCGGCGACACGCCGAGCTGGATACAGGCCGTCCTTCAGCTCGTGATCGGTGGCGCCGTGATCGGCGGGACCTACCTCGGGCTCGCCATGGCGCTGCGGATCGGAGAGATCACCGAGGTTGTCGGCATGGTCCGTCGGCGTCTCGGTCGTTGAGCCGCACCCACAGTCTCGGCCACACGGAACGTGACCGGCGATCACCAGCCTGGGGATGTCCCTGTGGATAACTCCGCGATTCACCGGTCAGCCGCCGGATCGGCCTGTGGATAACCAGCCGTACGGCTGAGCGTGGGCGTCCGATCGGCGGGAAACCGGCTGGTGGACGAGGGCGGCACGCCCGGCCCGGCCCCGACGTCGGTCACTTGTGGTGAAGCCGTAGATTAGCTAGTACATGTGCCAGCAACGTGGCTGACAACGGTCGTAACCGGACGACTTCCCCGATCCCCGGCACCCCGCCGGGTACGGCAAGAAGATGACATGTCGGGGAGACGGGCAACCCGGGTAAGGTCGCTCTCGACGGGTACGGCAGGCGCCGACACCGGTTGGCCGGTTCCTTCAACGGCAGAGCGGGAAGCCACATGCCCAGCAGTACGGGTCCATCGATCGACACGATCACCGAGGGAGGACGGGTGACCCAGGTCGGCGAGGGTCAGGAGGCGGACGAGAGCGCTCCTCCGATCATGACCTTCGGTGCTCCCACGGCCGGTGAGATCCTCGCCGAGCGTTACGAGCTGGTCGAGCACATCAACAACGACAGCGCGGGTCGGCTGGTCTGGCGCGGGGTCGACGTCATCCTGCGCCGCCCTGTCGCGGTGGTGCTGCGCTACCCGGGTGGCGACTCCGCCACCGAGATGCTTCAGGCGGCCGTCGCGGCCAGCCGGGTCATCCACCCCAACCTCGTCGGCGTGTACGACGCCATCGACGAGGCCGAGCGGGCGTACGTGGTCCGCGAGTGGGTGGACGGGCAGTCGCTGCGCGATCTGGCCGCCGATGGTCCGCTGGACCCGGCTCGCGCCACCGCTGTCGGCAACGCCGTCGCCAGCGCGCTGGCCGCGGTGCACGCCACCGGCATGGTGCACGGCAACGTCCACCCCGGCACCGTCATGATCAGCGATGATGGCCGCGTGGTCCTGGCCGACGCCCGCACCGACGGCGACGACAGCCAGGAGAGCGACATCCGGGCGGTCGGCGGCGTCCTCTACTTCGCGCTGACCGGTCACTGGCCGCACACCGAGGCGCCGCTGCGCGGGGCCACCGCCGGTCACGGGCGGGCCGCCATCCCCGACGCCGTCCGGGACGCCGGAGCCGCCCTCGCGGCGCCCCGCCAGGTGCGGGCCGGTGTGCCCGCGTACCTGGACGACCTGACGATGGACCTGCTCGACGCCGACATCGCGCCGCCGTCGTCCGACGTGCTGGCGGCCGAGTTGGCCCGGCTGGACGTGCCGGCCGAGGAGGAGCACTACCTCGACAACGGCGGGCCGCTGCGGTTCACCGCCGAGACCGGGGAAGAGCCGTCGCCGCTGGCCGCCGCGGGCGGTCGCAAGGTCGCCATCGGCATCGCCGGTCTGCTGGCGGTCGCGCTGGTCGGCCTGCTCATCGGCATCAGCGCGCTCGGCGGTGACGACAAGGACCCGCAGGAGACCGCCGGGGCGACGCCGAGTGCCAGCGCTCCGGCCGGCGAGGCCACCCCGGCCGCCGCCACGGTGCGCAATCTCAAGGTGCAGGACATCCGGATCATCGACCCGGACAGCGCCCCGCGGGACGAGCTCGACGGCGCCAAGAAGATGACCGATGGCGACAACGACAAGGGTTGGGAGACCGACCGCTACCCGAACGCCACGTACGGCAACCTCAAGTCCGGCATGGGTGTCTGGCTCGACCTGGGCGCCCCGCACACGGTGAAGTCGGTACAGGCCGTGCTCTCCGGTCGAGGCGCCACCGCGAAGCTGCTCGCCGGCACGACGACCTACCCGGCGACCTCCAACGGCGACAAGTCGATGGTGTCGAACTACAAGACGGAGATCGGTGTCCTCAAGGAGCACGACGGCACCACGATGACCTTCAACGGGTTCGACGCCGACCAGAAGTACCGGTACCTGCTGCTCTGGTTCACCGAGTTGCCGCCCAACGGCGACGACGGCGGCTTCAAGCTGGGAGTGCAGGAGATCACGGTCCAGGGTTCGTGAGCCGCACGGCACGCCCCGGACACCGCATCAGCCGGACGCGGTGATGGACGGGCGCGACGCGGCAACGGATCTGGAGCTGCTGCGCGCCCACGTCGCCGGCGACCGGGACGCCTTCGCGGCCCTGTTCCACCGGCACCGCGATCGGCTCTGGGCGGTGGCCCTGCGGACCCTCGGCGACCGTGAGGAGGCCGCCGACGCGCTCCAGGACGCCCTGCTGTCGGCGCACCGCGCGGCGGCCCGCTTCCGTGGTGACTCCGCCGTCACCACGTGGCTGCACCGGATCGTGGTGAACGCCTGCCTGGACCGCATCCGCCGCCGGCAGGCGCACCCCACGGTGCCGCTGCCCGACGGCAACCGGGCCGACGGGTCGGGCACCGGCGGCGTCGAGCCGGCCGCGCCCGTGCAGGACCACGACACCGCGCTCGTCGTTCGCGCGGCGCTCGCCGCGCTTCCGGTCGAGCAGCGGGCCGCCCTGGTACTGGTGGATGTGCAGGGCTACCCGGTGGCCGAGGTGGCCCGCATCCTCGGGGTCGCCGAGGGGACGGTGAAGAGCCGGTGCGCCCGGGGCCGGGCCCGGTTGGCGGTGCTGCTCGGGCACCTCCGCCCCCCGCCGACGCGCCCCGGACCGGTCGAACCGGACGTGCCCGACGTCACGACGGGGAACCCACGCCCGGCCGAGGGCGTCGGATCGGGGTCGGTTCGCATCCGGCAGGACGCCAATCAGGAGGACACGTGACGACCGAGGAGTTCCGGGAGGTCGACGCCGACCTGCTCGCTGACTACCTCGGCGGAGCGTTGGACGGCACCCCGCAGCAGGCCCGGATCGCCGAACTGGTGTCCACGGACCCGGCCTGGGCTGAGGCGTACGCGCTGCTGGCCTCCGCGGTGACGCAGGTCCGCAGCGACCTGACCCGGTGGGCCGAGCCCGCACCGGAGCTGCCGTCCGCCGTGGCCGAACGAATCGCCGCCGCGCTGGTGGCGGCGGACACCCCGCCGGCCGACGCCACACCGGTGACCGTGCCGGCGCAGGGTGGACGTCGGCCCACCACCTCGTTCCCCGCCGAGTCGGGGCGCGGCCCCACCGGCCCGGGTCGTCGGCGGCGTCGCTGGGTCCGCGCCGCCACCCCGGTGGCCGTCGCGGCCGCCGCCGTCGTCGCGGTCGGTCTGGGGCTCAGTCACCTCTCGACCAACACCGCGGACAGCGGTGCCATGGAGCGTCCGGTCAACGCGCCTCGTGACCTCGCCGCCGGCGGGACGGTCCGCACGTCCGGCCCGACCCTGCACAGCGGTACCGACTACACCCCGCAGAGCCTCGGCGGCACGCCGAGCCCGTCGTCCCCGTTGCTGGGTTCGAGCGGCAGTGGCCCCCGTGAGCAGCCCGGGGCGGACACCGGAGGTGAGCGACGACCTTCCCCCGACGGGTCGAATCAGCTCGCCCGGCTCACCACCGAGGCCGCGTTGAGCACGTGCCTGTCGTCCGTGGCGGCGGAGCACGGCTCGGGTCCACTCGCCGTCGAAATGATCGACTACGCGCGGTTCCAGGGCGAGCAGGCGCTCGTCATCCGGTTCACCGACGCGACCGGATCGCGCTGGGCCTGGGTGAGCGGCGCCGAGTGCGGCGTACCCGGGTCCGGCTCGGACAGCCGGTATTCCGCGCGGGTAGGGTGAATCCGCAGCACGATGAGCGTCCACGTGACCTGACCCACCGGTTGCCCGGTTCGGGAATCCCCGCTTCGTACGATGACGTTCTGGAAGTCAGCTGCCGGCACCCCCCAGGCGTCGGCACTCGGATCAGCATCGGTGCGCGCGCCGACGCCGAACACACACAACTCGGGAGACGGCAGTGGACGAGGTCCGCAACCTGATCATCATCGGCTCCGGCCCGGCCGGTTACACGGCGGCGGTCTACGCGGCGCGCGCCAACCTCAAGCCGCTGATCATCGAGGGCTCGCAGTCCGGCGGCGCGCTGATGACCACGACCGAGGTGGAGAACTTCCCCGGCTTCGCCGACGGCATCCTCGGCCCCGAGCTGATGGACAACATGCGCAAGCAGGCCGAGCGGTTCGGCGCCGAGTTCCTGACCGACGACGTGACGCGGGTCGAGCTGGTCGACACCGGCGACGCCGGCTCGGGCGCGACGAGCACCGTGTGGGTCGGCGAGACCGCCTACCGCGCCCGCGCCGTGATCCTCTCCACCGGTTCGGCCTGGCGTCCGCTGGGCGTGCCGGGCGAGCAGGAGTACCTGGGCCACGGTGTTTCCTCGTGCGCCACCTGTGACGGCTTTTTCTTCCGCAACCAGCACATCGTCGTCGTCGGCGGTGGTGACTCGGCGATGGAGGAGGCCAGCTTCCTCACCCGCTTCGCCGACTCGGTGACCATCATCCACCGACGCGACTCCTTCCGGGCCAGCAAGATCATGGCCGACCGGGCGCTGAGCAACGAGAAGATCAAGGTCGAGTGGAACAGCACCGTCGAGGAGGTCCTGGGCGCTGACGGCAAGGTCACCGGCGTACGGGTCCGCAACGTACACAGCGGCGAGACCAAGGTGCTGGACGTGACCGGCGTGTTCGTGGCCATCGGCCACGACCCCCGCAGTGAGCTGTTCCAGGGCCAGGTCGAGCTGGACGACGAGGGCTACGTGAAGGTCCAGGCCCCCAGCACCCGGACGAGCGTGCCCGGCGTCTTCGCCGCCGGTGACGTGGTCGACCACACCTACCGCCAGGCGATCACCGCGGCCGGCACCGGCTGTGCCGCCGCGCTCGACGCCGAGCGGTTCATCGCGACGCTCAGCTGAAACAGGAAACACATCCCGGAGGAGGGCAATAGTGGGAAATACCAAGGCGGTCACGGACGCGAGTTTCGTCGCCGACGTGCTGCAGGCCGACAAGCCGGTGCTGGTGGACTTCTGGGCCGAGTGGTGCGGGCCGTGCCGTAAGGTGTCGCCGCTGCTCGAGGAGATCGCGGGCGAGATGGGCGACCAGGTCACCATCGTGAAGCTCAACATCGACGAGAACCCGGAGACCGCCCGGGCCTACCGGGTCATGTCGGTGCCGACCCTCACCGTCTTCAAGAACGGCCAGCCCGTGCAGTCGATCGCCGGCGCCAAGCCGAAGGGTGAGCTGGTCCGGCTCATCGAGTCGGCCCTCTGATCAGCGCAGACACCACCGAACCCCGTGCCCGCTCGTCGGGTGCGGGGTTCGGTGTTTTTCCCGGCCCGAGCCCGTCACCGGTCCGGAACGCATAGCCTCAAGCTCAGGCCGCCGCCCGGCCAGCCAGACTCGTGCAGAGGGGGTCGTGCGTGCGTCCGATCCGACCCGGAGACCGGGGACCTGCGGTCACGGAGATCCGTACCATCCTCACCGGCCTCGACCTGCTCGCCGCCGCCGGCCCGCACAGCGACGAGTTCGACCTGGACACCGAACGCGCGGTCCGCGCGTTCCAGCAGTCGCGGGGGCTCAGCGTGGACGGCCGGGTCGGCTCGGAGACCTGGGGCGCGCTGGAGGCCGCACGCTGGCGACTCGGTGCCCGCACCCTCTACCACGCGGTCCCCGAGCCGCTCACCGGCGAGGATGTCCGGTCGCTGCAGGAACGGCTGCTGGAGATGGGGTACGACGTCGGCCGCGCCGACGCCATCTACGGCATCCGGACGTCCCGGGCCGTGGCCCAGTTCCAGCGCGAGGTGGGTCTCACGCCCGACGGCTCCTGCGGCCCGCACACGATGGACGCGCTGCGCCGGATCGGTCGCAAGGTCGTCGGCGGTCGCCCCCAGTGGTTGCGCGAGTCCGACGCGATCCGCCAGTCCGGACCGGCGCTGGTCGGTAAGACGGTGGTCATCGACCCCGGCCACGGTGGCACCGACCCCGGGATGGTGGTGCCGGACGGCCCGCTGCGCTGGACGGAGGCCGACCTCGTGCACGACCTGGCGAGCCGGCTGGAGGGACGACTCGCAGCGTCCGGGGTCCGGGTTCAGCTCACCCGGGGTCCGGCGCCCGACGCGTGCCTGCCGGACACCGACCGGGCGTTGCTGGCGAATTCGCTCGGCGCCGACGTGTTCATCTCCCTGCACCTCGACGGGCACGCCAACCCGGACGCGGAGGGGGTGGCGACCTACCACTACGGCACCGACAACGGGGTGACCTCGGCGACCGGTGAACGGTTGGCGGGTCTGGTGCAGCGGGAGATCGTGGCGCGGACCGGGCTGCGGGACTGCCGTACGCACGCCAAGGCGTGGGACCTGCTGCGACTGACGAGGATGCCGGCGGTCCGGGTCGAGGTCGGCTACCTCACCTCGCCCGTGGACCGCGCCCGGCTCGTCGATCCCCGCTTCCGCGACCGGGTGGTGGAGGCGATCGTGGCCGCCGTCCAGCGGATGTACTACCCGATCGAGCGGGACGTGCCGACCGGCTCGCTCGACGTCAGCGAACTGCGTGCGGTCGTGGCCGCCGGCACCGTGGTCGACTGATCCCGCTCAGCCACCGGTGGAGCGGGTGGCCGGGGCGGGCCGGACCGGCCGGAGCAGCGTCTCCGGGCTCATCGAGCCGAGCAGCTTCTCCAGCGCGTACTCGACGTCGGACTTCCAGCTCAGCGCGGTACGCAGTTCGAGGCGCAGCCGGGGAAAACGGGGATGCGGACGTACCGTCTTGAAGCCGACGGAGAGGAAGAAGTCGGCCGGTGCCACGCAGCCGCCGGCCGGATCGTCGGCGTCACCGAACTTGGCGTCGCCGAACGCCTCGATCGCCTTGATGCCACGCTTCGTCAGGTCCCGTGCGACACCCTGCACCAACATCCGGCCCAACCCGCCCCCGGCGAACGCGGCGACCACGTTGGCGGTCATCAACAGCGCGGCATCGGCCGAGACCGGCGACGTCGGGAACGCCATCGAGCGGGGAACGTAGGCGGGTGGCGCGTACATCACGAAGCCCGCCGGCATCCCGTCGACGTACGCGAGCTTGCCGCAGGACCCCCACTCCAGCAGGGTCTGGGAGACCCACGCCTCCTTCTCCAGGCCCGGATCACCGGCGGCGCACGCCCGGTCCGCGGAGACCGGATCAAGCTCCCAGTAGACGCACTGGCGGCAGGGGCGCGGAAGATCCTCCAGCGTGTCGAGGGTCAGGCTGACCAGACGTCGCGACATATGGCGCATCCCCACAATAGGCTCGGTGGTGAGACCGGCACGGAACGACAGCGCCGCCTTCCTGCCCCCGACGAGCGATCGTACGCCGCCGATCGACCGTACGGGAGGGGATGCGCAGATCCCCACCCCCGGCCGCAGGGTCCGCCATGTGGTCGATCCGTTCCGGCACGGCGGCAACCAGGCCTCGGCGGACTAGGATCGACAATCGGTGTGCCGCCGCCATGGACACGAGCAGGCGGGGTACCCGGGGCGGTAGCCACCCGAGCAGTGATCGAGGTGAGGTCATGACCGGCACGACACTCGACGACTACACCGACCGGTATGCCCGGCGCGTGCGCGGGATGACCGCCTCCGAGATCCGAGCACTCTTCGCGGTGGCCAGTCGACCGGAGGTCGTGTCGCTCGCCGGCGGCGCCCCGTACATCGCCGCGCTGCCGCTCGACGCGGTCGGCGAGATGCTGGGCAGGCTCGGCTCCGAGCACGGGGTCACCACCCTCCAGTACGGCATCGGCCAGGGCACCCTGGAGCTGCGCGAGCGGATCTGCGAGGTGATGGCCCTCTCCGGCATCGACGCCGCGTGCGGCGCCTCCCCCGAGGACGTGGTGGTCACGGTCGGCGGTCAACAGGCGCTCGACCTGGTCGCCCGGCTCTTCCTCGACCCAGGCGACGTGGTGCTCGCCGAGGGCCCGACCTACGTGGGCGCGCTCGGGGTGTTCCAGGCCGCCCAGGCACAGGTGGCGCACGTGCCGATGGACGCCGACGGGCTGATTCCCGAGGCGCTGGAGACGGCCATCGCCGACCTCGCCCGGGCCGGCCGACGCGTCAAGTTCCTCTACACGATCCCGACCTACCAGAACCCGGCTGGCGTGACGCTCAGCGAGGAACGCCGCGAGCGCGTACTCGACATCTGCGAACGCGCCGGCCTGCTCGTGGTCGAGGACGACCCGTACGGCCAACTGGGTTTCGAGGGTGAGGCCCCGGCGCCGCTGCGGGCCCGGCGGCGCGACGGCGTCTTCTACATCAGCACCTTCTCCAAGACGTTCGCTCCCGGCCTGCGGGTGGGCTGGATCCTGGCGCCGCACGCGGTCCGCGACAAGATCGTCATCGCCAGTGAGGCGCAGATCCTCTGCCCCAGCGTCTACGCCCAGTCCGCCGTCTCCACCTACCTGGGCACGATGCCGTGGCGGCAGCAGCTCAAGGTCTACCGCGAGGTCTACCGGGAACGCCGTGACGCCCTGCTCGACGCGTTGGCCGATCTGATGCCCGAGGGCACCAGCTGGACCACCCCGGCTGGCGGGCTCTTCGTCTGGGCCACCCTGCCCGAGGGCCTGGACTCCAAGGCCATGATGCCGCGCGCCATCGCCGCCCGGGTCGCCTACGTGCCCGGCACCGGCTTCTACGCCGACGGCACGGGCACCGACGCGATGCGGCTGAACTTCAGCTTCCCGCCTCCGGAGCGCATCCGCGAGGGCGTACGCCGGTTGGCGGGCGTCATGGAGCAGGAACTCGCGACGCGGCGCGTCTTCGGTGCCGTCGGCGGTGTCGCCGGCCGCCGCGGCCGGCCCGGCTCCGACGTGCCGGGTCCCGACTTGGCATGATGCCGGCATGGGTACGACCGCTGCCGAGCGCTTCTCCGTGACCGATTCCGCCGTCGCGGCCGACCTGCGAGTGCTGGTCCTCGCGGGCGGACTCTCCTACGAGCGGGACGTGTCGTTGCGCTCCGGTCGGCGCGTGCTCGACGCCCTGCGCGCCGTCGGCGTCGACGCCGAACTGCGGGATGCCGACGTGGCCCTCCTGCCGTCCCTGACCACCGATCCGCCGGACGCCGTCGTGATCGCTCTGCACGGCGCGACCGGCGAGGACGGCTCACTGCGAGGAGTGCTGGACCTGTGCGGCATCCCGTACGTCGGCTGTGACGCCCGGTCCTCCCGGCTCGCCTGGGACAAGCCCTCGGCGAAGGCGGTGCTCCGCGAAGCTGGCATCCCCACCCCCGACTGGGTGGCCCTGCCGCACGACCGCTTCTCCGAACTCGGGGCGGTCGCCGTGCTGGACCGCATCGCCGACCGGCTCGGCCTGCCGTTGATGGTCAAGCCGGCGCAGGGTGGCTCCGGTCTGGGCGCCGCCGTGGTCCGGGACGCCGCGTCCCTCCCGGCCGCGATGGTCGGTTGCTTCGCGTACGACCCGACGGCCCTCGTCGAGCGGTACGTGCCCGGGATCGACGTGGCGGTCTCCGTGATCGACCTGGGAGACGGTCCGCAGGCGCTGCCACCGGTGGAGATCGTGCCGCGCAACGGCGTGTACGACTACGCCGCCCGCTACACCGCCGGCCGCACCACCTGGCACGCTCCGGCCCGGTTGGAGCCGGAGGTGGCCGCCTCGGTGGCCGACGTGGCGCTGGCCGCGCACACCGCGCTCGGTCTGCGGGACCTCTCCCGGGTCGACGTGATCGTGGACGCTGAGGGCCGTCCGCACGTGCTGGAGGTCAACGTCTCGCCCGGCATGACGGAGACCTCACTGCTGCCGCTGGCCGTCCAGGCGGCCGGCCTGGACTTCGGCCGCCTGCTCGGCTCACTGGTCAGCCGGGCCGCCGCCCGCCACCCGTCCTGACCCGACCGATCGGGTACCTTCGGGCACCCCTCGTGACACCCTGCACGCCCGTGAACCTGGTCCTCGATCGCGCACGGGGTAGGTGAGCAGGCACCTGGTGGAGAGCCGGAGCGGTACCGGCTGGTGGCGGCGTTCGCGGCGGCCGAGCGCGCTCCAGGCAGCAACCGGTGAGCAGCGTCAGAGATCGTCGGGTTCGTGTCGGCTGATCCGCGTCGCCTGGTCCTCCTGCACGTGGCGGGCAGTCTGCAGGAAGTGAAGGATCGTGGCGAGCTGGTCGAGGCTGTACTCGGCAAGCGCTTGCGCTCCGGCGACACCGACCGGTGCGTATATGTCTCGCTCAGCGGCGCGAGCCGCGTCGGTCGCGGCAACGAGGACGCGTCGTCTGTTGTTCGGGTCGGAGATCCGGTTCGCGAATCCGGTGCGCTCAAGTCGGTCCATGACAGTGGTTGTGGCGGCCGGGCTGAGTTTCAGGGCCTGGCTGAGTTCGCCAGCCGACAGGCAACCCTCGCCGGCCAGAAGCAGGTCCAACGCTCGCAGGTCCGTTCGGTTGAGCTTGAGGGTGGTGGCGGCGGCCTCGTCGAAAGCGTCGAAGCTCTGCTGCAGCAGCCGAAGTTCGGCGGCCACCAAGCCGACCAGTTCATGTTTCGACACTCGAAGACTCCTGCTATCGTAAGGTTCGACCATCGAATAATACTAGAGGGGTGTAGCCATGGCTACCGAAGACCACGAGATCACAGCTCTCTTCCACCGCCTCAAGCAGGCCTGGACGGACAACGACGCTGTCGCCTACGCAGCCTGCTTCACCGAAGACTCCGACTACGTCTCGTACGACGGCACCCGCGCCATCGGGCGAAAGCCGATGCAAAGCGCCCACGACCAGCTCTTCCGGGGCGTGCTCGCCGACTCGGCACTCGTCGGTGACATCGAATCCATTCGCTACCTCAGCCCCGACATCGCCATCGTCCATGGCACCGCCTCGGTCCAGATGCCGTGGCGTTCTCAACTACCGAAAAGGCGCCTGTCCCGCCAGACTCTCGTTGCGGTCCACACGCCCGAGGGATGGCGGTTCACCGCGCTGCACAACGGCCGCGTGCGACCGGTCACCATCCCAGCCCCGGACTCCGTGCCTTCCCGACTCGCCCGAACCATGGTGAGGCTCACCCGTGCGCTCGGCATCGGCAGCAAGGCTGCGGTCCACGCAGATTAGGCAGGCAACCACCTCGACGGAGTCCCGACATGGGGGTCGTGAGTCACCGCCGGCACTACCGAGGCCATTCGGATCTCCGCGATCCGCGCGTCTGACGCTGTAGTCAAGCGTCGCCGTCCGGCCGCGACGGGTCAGCGGGGCGCGGTGTCGAGAGGCGGCTGAGTGTCCAGCGCGAGAGACGTAACTTGGCGGCTCGGGTTTGTCCGGCACCGAGCCGGATGCGAGCGTCGGTGATCTGCTCAGGGCTCGGCGCGCGAGGGCATTTCCGAGCGTTGGTCCGCACCCGGCATTGCCGCCGCCCGCCGCGGCGAGCGTGGGGGTGGCTCGACATCCGGACTGTCGTCCGCCAACCCCCACGCGCAACCGGTGATCAGCGCGGTGCGCTCACGCCGGGCGGGGTGGCTCCGCCGTCGCTGGCGTCGTCGGCGGGGGGCCTCCGCTGGGCTGGGACGACCGGAATCCCCGGTGCCGGATCCTCGGCGTCGCGTTCCGGCTCCGAGGTCGTCGTGCCGTCGGCGACCGACTCGACCGCAGGGGCATCGAGTACCGGGCTGACGGGCGACTTCGGCTCGGACGCTGTGGCGGCTGTCGACCCGTCGGCGTCGTCAGCGACGGCCGTTACCGGGTCGTCGCTGTCCACAGACTGGTCCTCCGCCGCAGCCGGCGACTCGGAACCGAGGTCGCCATCGACGTTGCCGTCTGCGTCCTCGACTGGCTCGGGGATCTCCTCGGCCGCCTCGATGACAGACACGGCGTCATCCTGAGCGGCTGCGGCATGCGCGGCCGCCGCCGCGGACTGGGCCAGCAGACTCGACGGGGCCTGCCACTGGATGCGGGGCGGCTCGGCCAACGGTCGGCCACCGAACTCGGCGAGCCAGGCGGCGACGAGCGCCAGATTCTCCCGCCACTGCTCCTCGGAGATCGGCGGCAGGATGGAGTCCCACAGGGACAGGAAGGTTCCCCGTAGTTGGAGCCGACCGTACGGCCGGGCGAGGAACCACATGTGCAGGTGGGCGGAGCCGTCGCCCCACCGGTTCACGTGCACCCGCGCCACGCCGTCCAGCGACCGGATGGCCCGCTCGAGACGAACCGTCATCACCCCCAGCTCGGCGGCGAGCAGGTTCGGCAGGTCACCCAGGTCCAGGTGGCTCCGCGATTCGAGGATGAGCACCATCGGCAGGCCGGTCGGCCGGTCCATGGCACGGACCCGCCACCGCTCTCCCACCCAGATGTAGGCGTCGTCGGGTGCGTTGCAGGCGGTGCATTCCCGGAGACCCTCGCCCTTGCGGGGCGGTTCGACCGGGACCGGTTCTTCGAGCTGCTTCACCCGCAGCTCGCCCTCGAAGGGAAACGAGGGCCACTGGGTGAAGTCCGGGACTGAGGGAGGGGTGTCGCGCACGACGCTGACCCTAACCGAGTCTGGCACCGCTGTCCCTACCTGTTCGACCGGTTCCAACCGCCATGATCAGCGTCCGACGTCGATCGCCGGGGCCCGTCGTCGTCGGCCGGCGAGTCGATATCCACAGGCTGCCGAGGGCGTCCATACATGCGGTCATCCACAGGCTGTCACCCGCTTTCACGCGGCGTTTCACGTGAAACGGGGGGTGCCTGTGGACAACGGGTGTGGATAACTTTTCGGCCCCTCGATCGTTGCCCGCGCGCCGGCCGGTCGCGCTCCGGACCACCACTCCCGGCGGTGCCGGCATGCGTGGGTGCCCTCGCCCGCCGAGGGGCGTTTCACGTGAAACGCGATGACTTACCCGCGGAGCCGGACGCCGCGACCCGGGCCCCGCAAGCGGTGGCCCGCGCGCCGCCTGAGCGGGTCGCTGCCGCCCTCGGGCGGCAGAGGGGACCTCCCGGCTCACCCGGCCGTCTGGGACGCCCTCGTGGGCCGTGGCGGGTGAACGCGTTCGGCCGGCACCTCGGCGACGCCGGGTCGAGATCCAAGAGCCGCTTCGGGCGCCGGTTTCACGTGAAACGAGGCCGTACGCGCGAGGGCCGCGCCCCCCTGGAGAGGCGCGGCCCTTGACAGAAGGTCGCGGACGTCAGTCCTGCGACCCCTCCTCCGGTACGCCGATGATGCCGACGATCCGTTCCAGATCATCCACGGTGGCGAACTCGATGGTGATCTTGCCCTTGCTCCGACCGATGTCGACCTTCACCCGCGTGTCGAAGCGGTCCGACAGACGGTCAGCGAGATCCGACAGGGCGGGCGCGTGGGGCTTCGGTCGCCGCTTGGCGGCCGGTCCCTTCGCCGGGCCGTCGTTCAGCGTCAGAGCCACGATCTCCTCGGTCGCCCGTACCGACAGCCCTTCGGCGACGATCCGCAACGCCAGCTGTTCCTGGGCCTCGGAGTCGTCGAGGCTGAGCAGAGCGCGGGCATGGCCGGCGGAGAGGATGCCGGCGGCAACCCGGCGCTGCACCTGGGCCGGCAGGTTGAGGAGCCGGATCGTGTTGGAGATCTGCGGCCGGCTGCGGCCGATCCGACGGGCCAGTTCCTCGTGGGTGGCGCCGAACTCCTCCAGCAACTGCTGGTACGCGGCGGCCTCTTCCAGCGGGTTCAGGTTGGCGCGGTGGATGTTCTCCAGCAGCGCGTCCCGGAGCATGGCGTCGTCGCGGGTGTCCCGGACGATGGCCGGGATATTGTCCCGTCCCACCGCCTGGGCCGCGCGCCAACGGCGCTCGCCCATCACCAGCTCGTACTTCTCGTCGTCGAGCTGGCGCACCACGATCGGCTGCAGGAAGCCAACCTCCCGGATGGAGGTCTTCAGCTCCTCCAACGCCTCCTCGTCGAAAACCTGGCGCGGCTGCTTCGGGTTCGGCATGATCGCGTCGACCGGGATCTCCGCGAACCGAGCGCCCGGCACGGGGCTGAGCTCGGGCTCCGGTTGGTGGGCGACGGCGCCTACCGGGGCCGTGTGGAGGGCAGTGGGGGTCACGCCCTCGTCAGCGTCGACGCTCCCGTTCTCCGGCTCGGCAGTCACGGTGCCGGCGGCACCCGGCACGGGCCCGGTCGGGATGAGAGCCCCCAGGCCCCGCCCCAGACCGCCCCGAGGGCGGTTCTTCATGCCACGCCTCCCAGCGACTCGTCCCCACTACGCATTCCGGCCCACCGGCTCCTTGACGCCCCGCTCGGCGATCTCCTGGGCGGCCTCGAAGTAGCTCGTGGCGCCCCGCGAACCGGGATCGTAGGTCATGACCGACTGGCCGTAGCTGGGTGCCTCCGACACCCGCACGTTGCGGGGGATGACCGCCTGGAGCACCTTGTCGCCGAAGTGGTTCCGGACGTCCTGCTCGACCGCGTCCGCGAGGCGGGTACGACGGTCGTACATGGTGAGCAGGATCGTGGAGACGTCGAGCTTCGGGTTGAGGTGTTGCCGTACCAGGTTGATGTTGTTGATCAGCTGGTTGAGGCCTTCCAGCGCGTAGTACTCGCACTGGATCGGAATCAGCACCTCCTGCGCGGCGACCAGGGCGTTGACCGTCAGCAGGCCGAGCGAGGGCGGGCAGTCGATGAAGACGTAGTCGAACTGGCCCGGGTAGGCGGCGATGGCACGGTCGAGGCGCGACTCGCGGGCCACCACGGACACCAACTCGATCTCCGCCCCGGCGAGGTCGATCGTGGCCGGTACGCACCACAGGTTGGGGATGCCCTCGACCGCCTGCGCCACCTCGGCCAGCGGCACGCTGTTGATCAGGCAGTCGTAGACGTCTGGAATGCCGGTGTGGTGGGGCACGTTCAGACCGGTCGACGCGTTGCCCTGCGGGTCCAGGTCGACCACGAGCACCCGGTTACCGTGCAGGGCGAGCGCCACCGCGAGGTTGACCGTGGTCGTGGTCTTACCCACGCCACCCTTCTGGTTGGCGACGCACATGACCCGGGTCCGGTCCGGTCGAGGCATGGTCACCTCGCCACTGGGATTCAGGATCTGCACGGCGCGCATCGCCTCCATAGCCAACGGTGGGTCATCCTCTTCGCGCGTCGGGGTTTCACGTGAAACGTACGTGGGGTCGGTCGCGACCGCCGCCAACGACTCGGTCGACGCGACCGGTACGTCGGGAACCACCGGCGTGGCGTCGCGCGCCGCTGCGGCGGTGGGCTGGTGGGGCACGGCGGACTCGAAGCGCACCGCCGCAGCTCTGTTCCGCCGGCCCGGCGTCTGCCGCACGTCGGCGGCATTCGCGGGTCGACTCGGTCCGTCGGCCGCCCGCCGACCGATCGTCGGCTCCGGCCCGATGGTCGGAGCCACCGCCTCGTCCGGTGCGGAGAACACATCGTCGTCCACCGGAACCGACGCTCCGGCGACGCCGGGGGACCAGCTCGGGTAGTCGGTTTCACGTGAAACAGGGTCGCTGGTTGACCCGGTCACGCGTGGATCGTCGTACCTGCCGTCGTCATGCACCTGTCATCCCTGCCCGCTTCGGATGGTCGGTCCGCGCCCCGGTCAACTTGGCCACACCCGCGTTCGCACCCCGGAGCGTACGGCCCCTCGGGAGCGGTCGGAGTCCGCGACGTCCGTCGGCCGCTCCACATTATCGACGCGCGGCCAGCCTACGGCGGACGGGCGTGGCCGGTCCACGTCGGGTTCTCATTCCGTCGTCCATCCGTACCGATACAACGAGGCAAACCGTCGACCGGACGCCCGATGGCGCCATGGTCAGCGGCGGCGAGTCCGCCCGCCGCGCGAGCGCTTGCTCGCCGCCGGTCGGGCCGGGCCGACCATCCGCTCCCGGACGATCTCCACCACCGTGGTGGGTGGGTCGATCACGCCGACGCCGCAGAGGTGCACGGCGGCCTCCCCGCCGCCGAGCCGTTCCACGACGGCGGCGTGCTCCTCGATCTCGGCCGCTGCGGACGATCCCTTGAGGGCAAGCAGTCGTCCACCGCGCACGGCGAGCGGTAGGCACCAGGCGGCCAGTCGGTCCAACGGCGCGACGGCGCGGGCGGTCACCACGTCACCGCTGATCGGGTCCCGGCCGCTCGACCCACTGGCGGCCTCGTCGGCGCGGCCACGGAACACCCGCACCGATCGGGTCAGGCCGAGCCGCTCGACGATCTCGATGAGGAACGACGTGCGCCGCGCGAGCGGCTCGATCAGCGTGACCGTCAGGTCGGGACGCGCGATGGCCAACACCAGACCGGGCAGCCCGGCGCCGGAGCCAACGTCGAGCACGCTCGCGTCGCTCGGAATGCGCTCGACCACGGCGGCACAGTTGAGGAGGTGACGGTCCCAGATCCGGGGCGCCTCCCGCGGGCCGATCAGACCGCGGACCACGCCGTCGGTGGCCAGCAGTTCGGCGTACGCGGCGGCGATGTCGAGCCGGTCACCGAAGAGAGTCAGCGCGGCCGGAGCCAGTTCGGGCGGCAACGCGGCATCGGCCGGCGACGGCGGACTCCCGTTCGCCGCGTCGTACCCCGCCGGGCTGTCGCTCCGGACAGCCGACGGCCCGGACGGCGTACCGCCCGGGCCGGTCACGGCATCAGCCGCGGTGTCGTCGTGGGTCAACGGAGTCAGTCCGCCGGCCGTACGACGATGCGACGGTTCGGCTCGACGCCCTCCGACTCGCTCGCCACGCCGGCCATGGCGTTGACCACGTCGTGGACGCACTTGCGCTCGAACGCGTTCATCGCCTCCAGGCGCACGGGCTCGCCGTACTCCTTCACCTTCTCGACTGCGTTCTTGGCAACGGCGGCGAGCTCCTTGCGACGGTTCGCCCGGTAGCCACCGACGTCGAGCAGCAGGCGGCTCGGCGTACCGGTCTGCCGGAAGACGGCGAGCCGGGTCAGCTCCTGGAGCGCATCCAGGGTGGCGCCACGCTGGCCGACCAGGTTCTGCAGCCGGGAGCCGACCACCTCGACGACGGGACGGCCGCTGGCCACCAACTCGTCGATGTCGCCGTCGTAGTCGAGGATGTCGAGCAGTCCCTCGACGTAGTCCGCCGCGATCTCGCTCTGCCGGAACAGGTCGCTCTCGCCCGCGCTCTTCTTCTCACGACCACCGGCCGGGGCCTCGGTGGCGTCGTCGGCCTCGGTGTCGTCGCCGTCCACCTCGATCGTCGCGGTCTCCTCCTCGTCCAGGGACTGGTCGGCGCGGGGGATGCTGGTCTCGGTCACGGTCTCATCTCCGTACTCGCTCGGCCGGACCGTCGGGTCCGCTGGTTTCCCGGGGCCGGCGGGAGGTCGCCGGTGCCCACGGGCACGTCTGTACGGGCAGTGTCGCCCGTGACCGCGCCGTGCGCGGCCGGTTCCGCCCGGCGCCGGCCATACGGCGGCTGCGCGGTGCGGGGCCCGGGCCGTCGCCGGTTGCCCGGCGACGGCCGCACGGCGGTCAGCCCTGCCGCTTGGCGGGGCGGCTCTTCTTCGGGTTGGCGGGCTTGGCACCCGGCTTCGGGCCGGCAACCTTCGGCGCGGCGGCCTTGACGGGCGCGGCCGGGGCGGCCTTGCCACGCCCGAAGAGCCCACCCGACTTGGCGGGCTGCACCGGATTGCGGCTGGCCGCGGGGGCGGTGGCCTTCTTCGCGGTCACCGGCGGCGGGAACTTCCGCAGCACCCACTGCTGCTGGCCGAGGGTGAAGAGGTTGTTCGTGACCCAGTAGATGATCACGCCGATCGGGAAGATCGCCCCCGAGATCAGCAGCGAGGCCGGGATGCCGTAGAGCATCAGGCGCTGGATCATCCGCTGCTGCGGGTCCTCGGCCCAGCCGGTCTTGAGGATCATCTGACGGCTGGTCAGATACGTGGTGGCGATCATCACCAGGACCAGGACACCAGCAATGATCTTCGTGGTGTTGCCGTTGGCGTTGAGCCGCGCCAGTTCGTCGGCGGTGGAGCCGAACTTGCCAGCGAGCGGGGCCGTGAAGAGCTTCGCGTGAGAGGCGCTATTGAACTGATCGACGGTCCAGCCGTAGATCGTCTTCTTGTCCTCGGGCTTGAACGGGTCGAGCCGCCGCAGCACGTGGAAGAGGCCGAGGAAGACAGGGATCTGGAGGAACATCGGAAGGCAGCCCATGAGCGGGTTGGCCTTTTCCTTCCGGTAGAGCTCCATCATCTCCTTCTGGAGCGTCTCCCGGTCACCCTTGTGCTTCTCCTGCAGCTCCTTGACCTTGGGCTGGAGCGCCTGCATCGCCCGCTGCGACTTGATCTGCTTGACGAAGACCGGGAACAGGATCACCCGGACGGTGACCACCAGGAAGATGATGGACAGGATCCAGGCGAAGTTCGTGCCGACCACCGCGCCGACCGGCACCCCGATGGCGTCCCACGCCGAGTGCCAGGTCAGCAGGATCCACGAAATCGCGTAGTAGATCCAGTCGAGACTCAGACTCAATTCGGGGCTCCAGTCACATCAGCACGACGGCGGCTGCCCGGCTCCGGAACCGGGTCATGTCCACCAGGGTGAAAGGGGTGGCAGCGCAGCAACCGGCGGACCGCCAGCACGACTCCCCGGAACGGGCCGTGCCGCACGAGCGCCTCCTGGGCGTACGCACTGCACGACGGGTAGAACCGGCAGCGTGCCGGCAGTGCCGGACTTATCCACCGACGGTACGCGATGATGGGCGCGATCAGCACCCGGGCACCTGTCGACGGCGGGCGTGTGGCGGTCGGATCGGCACTCACCGGGGCCGCCTCTCCCGTGGCGACCGGGCAACCGCGATGGCGGCGTCCAGGTCGGTGGTGAGCCGGGCGTACGACGCCTCGGCCGCGGCGGGCAGTGCTCGGACGACCAGGGTGCTGCCGTCGGGCAACGCGTCCAACCGTTCCCGGACCAGCGCCCGAAGTCGGCGCCGGACCTTGTTGCGGACCACCGCGTTGCCGACCGCCTTGGAGACGACGAAGCCGGCGCGGGCCGGAGCGGAGGGCTGCTCCGCGCCAGGCTCCCGCGCCGGCTCCGGCGAGGTCGTTGTGCTGTGGTCGGTGGCCGAAGGCATGGTCAGGTGGACCACGACGGCACCTCGGCCGACGCGTCGGCCACCGCGAACCGCTGCGGCGAAGTCAGTGCTGCGCCGCAGTCGCTGTGCGGCGGCCAGCACGACTGCCCACGTCCCCCGGACCAGCCCGGTCGGCTCAGGCCGACAGGGTGGTACGACCCTTGGCGCGGCGGCTCGAGAGGATGGCACGGCCGGCACGGGTGCGCATGCGCAGCCGGAAGCCGTGGGTCTTCGCGCGCCGGCGGTTGTTCGGCTGGTAGGTGCGCTTGCTCACGTCAGGCTCTCCGTTTTCGTACGCGCCCCGCGCGACGGGATCGCCGGGGTCGTGGGGTGGTCCAGGCCACCTCGACGATGGCCACCGTTCGGCGCTGCCCGGCGGAGCGGGACCGACGGTGCGGGGAAACGACCGCGGGCAGCAAGCACCCATCACCCTAGCAGAGGGCGAGAGAGCAGCCGCTCCAGCCTACGCAGGGGTGCAATGACCGTCAAACATCCACAGCGAGGAGGTCGGGACGCGCCCGGGACCGAAGGGGCCGTTTTCGCTGATGCCGACAAGGTCGCTGGGGCGTCGCCGGTTGATGGGGCAGGGACAACGCTGTTACCGTGCCCGATTGCGGTGAGCGTCGGATGCTCCGGTCGTCGCGCGCAGGCAAGACCGGACACGCTGGTGAATCGTTCGGCACGGTGAACCCGCTTCAACGGCCGTCCAGGCAGGGGCAGGTCCCGCGCCCGGGGGCGGCCACAATCGGTCGGTGCACAGGCTGTGGATAACCTGTGGACGAGCGCTGGTCAGTTGTCCGGGTGGGTGATGTTCCACCCGTGCACGCGGCGGGCCCGGGACGGGCGGCTGGCAGACAGCGGCGGCCGGGAGCAGAGGCGAGGGGGTGGCACGACGGTGGCCGGTACGACCGACCTTGCCGCG